>SACZ01000078.1 GCA_023369685.1 Prolixibacteraceae bacterium JC049 | reverse complement strand
GTTGTATCTTTTCTTTTCCGGGGGCTGTACTGTCCCTGCTTAACGTTGGAAGCTGCCGCTTCCGGGTGTGAGTTTGTTTCCATGAGATATGTTCATTGAGTTGCACTTCAGTTTGCTTTGTGTCCGCTCGATATGGGCGAGAGTGTAGCCTTCTTTTCCGGGGGCTGTACTATACTCCGTACCGCTTCGGGCTGTGACATAGTAGCCGTTAAGTTTCCCGGTGCTTGCCCTGGCTTCCCGGACTTTAAAACCTCTCTTACCAAGTTCTTCCTTGAATTTGGTAAAGTCAAAGCCCTGCATCTTCTTCAATACGCCGTCGTACCGCTTCGGGCTGTGACATAGTAGCCGTTAAGTTTCCCGGTGCTTGCCCTGGCTTCCCGGACTTTAAAACCTCTCTTACCAAGTTCTTCCTTGAATTTGGTAAAGTCAAAGCCCTGCATCTTCTTCAATACGCCGTCCATGGCTTCCTTGATTTCCGCTTTGTTGACTTTGCCAATGTCCTGCGACTGTACAAAGTTCCGTTCCTTGGCTATGGCATTGGCGGCTTCCGTTGCCTTTTTCCCTATCCAGTTGTCCCGGTACAGTTCCCCGGAAAGGGAAACCCGGTTTGCCAGTATGTGCAGGTGGGCTTGCTCTTTCTTGCTCTCCGTACCGCTGTGCCGGATGATGATGTACTGGTGGTTCGCCAACCCCATGCGCTGCATGAAGTCGTTA
>SACZ01000076.1 GCA_023369685.1 Prolixibacteraceae bacterium JC049 | reverse complement strand
TTCTCCTTCTTCAAAGTCGCCACCATTATCATCATGATCCTCGCTGGTTTCGGCATCATTATCTGGGGTATTGGCAACGGCGGGCAGCCGACCGGCATCCACAACCTGTGGAGCAACGGCGGCTTCTTCAGCAACGGCTGGCTGGGGATGGTGATGTCGCTGCAGATGGTGATGTTCGCCTACGGCGGCATTGAGATTATCGGTATTACCGCCGGCGAAGCGAAAGATCCGGAGAAATCCATACCGCGCGCCATTAACTCGGTGCCGATGCGTATTCTGGTGTTTTACGTGGGTACGCTGTTTGTAATTATGTCTATCTATCCGTGGAACCAGGTCGGRACCAACGGCAGCCCGTTCGTCTTAACCTTCCAGCATCTCGGCATCACTTTTGCCGCCAGCATCCTGAACTTTGTGGTGCTGACCGCTTCGCTATCGGCGATTAACTCCGATGTCTTTGGCGTAGGGCGTATGCTGCACGGCATGGCGGAGCAGGGCAGCGCGCCGAAAATGTTTGCTAAAACCTCACGTCGCGGGGTGCCGTGGGTGACAGTGATGGTGATGACCATCGCGCTGCTGTTCGCGGTCTATCTTAACTATATTATGCCGGAGAACGTTTTCCTGGTGATCGCCTCGCTGGCCACTTTCGCCACCGTCTGGGTGTGGATTATGATCCTGTTGTCGCAGATCGCTTTCCGTCGCCGTCTGCCGCCGGAAGAGGCGAAGGC
>SACZ01000074.1 GCA_023369685.1 Prolixibacteraceae bacterium JC049 | reverse complement strand
AAACTTTTAACAGGCACAATCGTGAGTCAACAAGTGACTCGAAATGCTCGTAAGAAAAGAGAATTGATTTTCAAAATGGTAGAACTAGATGACGAAGTTTTCTATAACCTTGATGAAGAGGTAGTTTTAGTTTACGACTCCGATCAAGAGCAACAAGTGACTCGAAATAGATTGGACTGCTATAGAATCTGGACCCATCGTAGAGACGTTCAAAAGGCTCCTGATGATAAGAATCATACTTTCGCGGAACTCCATGGGGCTATGGGCTTCAACGCGGTAGACGTTTTGTTCCGAATTTTTCTGGAGCAAACCTCCGACCATCGTAGACAATGAATTTTTTCTATTCACAAAGAAAAAAGATTCGGAATCGCAATGCTACTATACGCACCCGGAGGAATATTCGGAATTATATTCTTATATAATCCATTTTTGCGCGGGGTCTTACTAACAGGACTTCGCTGCACGAGACGAGGATTCAAAAGATTCGGAATCGCAATGCTACTATACGCACCCGGAGGAATATTCGGAATTATATTCTTATATAATCCATTTTTGCGCGGGGTCTAGTAGGTAAAAGAATTTGTCCCTTGATTGAGTATGCTATTTTCCCTCCTTTACCGCGCATTATTGTTACCCTTTGGGGGTGGTATATGGCCTTACAAAGTCTAAGGGGTAGTATGAGATCTGTAGTAGGTAAAAGAATTTGTCCCTTGATTGAGTATGCTATTTTCCCTCCTTTACCGCGCATTATTGT
>SACZ01000073.1 GCA_023369685.1 Prolixibacteraceae bacterium JC049 | reverse complement strand
AGGTTACTAGAGGTATTGCCCTTAATGTAGAATCCAATAATGTTGGTGTTGTATTAATGGGTGACGGTTTGATGATCCAAGAAGGAAGTTCAGTCAAAGCTACGGGAAAAATTGCTCAGATACCGGTGAGTGAGGCTTATTTGGGGCGTGTTATAAACGCCTTGGCTAACCCTATTGATGGTCGAGGTAAGATTTCCGCTTCTGAATCTCGGTTAATTGAATCTCCTGCCCCAGGTATTATTTCGAGACGTTCTGTATATGAGCCTCTTCAAACAGGACTTATTGCTATTGATTCCATGATCCCTATAGGACGCGGCCAGCGAGAGTTAATTATTGGGGACAGACAAACCGGCAAAACAGCAGTAGCTACAGATACAATTCTCAATCAAAAAGGGCAAGATGTAATATGTGTTTATGTAGCTATCGGTCAAAAAGCTTCTTCCGTGGCTCAGGTAGTGACCAGTTTACAGGAACGAGGGGCCATGGAATACACTATTGTAGTAGCTGAAATGGCGGATTCCCCTGCTACATTACAATACCTCGCTCCTTATACGGGAGCAGCCCTGGCTGAGTATTTTATGTACCGCGAACGGCATACTTTAATAATTTATGATGATCTTTCCAAACAAGCACAAGCTTATCGACAAATGTCTCTTCTATTACGAAGACCGCCGGGTCGTGAAGCTTATCCAGGAGATGTTTTTTATTTACATTCACGTCTTTTAGAAAGAGCCGCTAAATTAAGCTCTCAATTAGG
>SACZ01000072.1 GCA_023369685.1 Prolixibacteraceae bacterium JC049 | reverse complement strand
TCCAGGTTTCGCTCAGCGTCTGGTCGGTATTGACCAGCGCAGCGCGCATATCCGTGGTTGTCTTAGGATCTTTCACTTTGACGCGCAGGATCATACGCCAACCCTTAGTTACCGGGTTGTAGCGCACGGTATTTTCGACGATTTCAGCGTTATCACCSATGCTTGCCTGCGCGGTTACCGGGGTATCTGCGGGCAGCTTTTTCATCTCGGCGCCGGTGAAATCAACAATGAAGGCAATGGTGCCATCAGGCTGGCGGATCAGGTTCGATTGCTTGACATCGCCGGTAGAGCGGCGGGTCTGCATCACGTAGGCGTTATCCGGCGCATGCAGCTTGTCTTCGTCGCGGCTGAAAGTGATGGTGTATTTGAAGTTCATCTCTTTGCCGGGTTCCGGCAGTTGATCCGGCGTCCAGTAGGTCACGATGTTATCGTTGGTTTCATCGTTGGTCGGGATTTCGACCAGTTCGATTTTCCCTTTACCCCAMTCACCTTTCGGCGTAATCCACGCGCTTGGGCGCAGATCGTAGCGGTCGTCAAGATCTTCAAAACGCGAGAACTGGCGGCCGCGCTGTAGCAGGCCAAACCCCTGCGGGTTCTCCATTGCGTAGCTGCTGACGGCGAGGTGCTTCGGMTTATTCAGCGGACGCCAGATCCATTCGCCGTTGCCGGCAAGSATCGAAAGCCCATTTGMAYCATGCAGCGACGGACGMTAATTGGTAGTCGGAGACGGCTGATGCGGCCCGAACAGGAACACACTGGTCAG
>SACZ01000071.1 GCA_023369685.1 Prolixibacteraceae bacterium JC049 | reverse complement strand
ATACAAGGAAATGATTCAGTTCCAGAGCCAAAGATCGTAGTTCTCGAACAAGTAATCGAAAAGATTCCGGAGCATCTTCTGGTTTAGGTATTGTTCCTCCAATGATMGTRGTMCCAAGTACTTCTTGRCGAGCTYTAATATGATCAGATTTATAAGTMAGCATCTCTTGTAAAATATGAGCAACACCRAAYCCCTCMAGRGCCCAAACCTCCATTTCGCCTACCCGCTGCCCCCCCTGCTTGGAACGGCCTCTAAGGGGTTGTTGTGTAACAAGTGCATAATGTCCACTRGAACGYCCRTGTATTTTATCATCAACYTGATGAATTAATTTCAAGATATAGGGCTTTCCKATTATMACAGGCTGTTCAAAAGGATCTCCTGTTCTTCCATCAAAAATGCGGCTTTTTCCTGGATACTCGGGTTCAAATACCCATGGATTCGCTGTTTGCTTACTGGCTTCATATAATTCTGAAAACACCAGTTTTCTCGAAGCCTCTTGTTCATATCTCTCATCAAAAGGGGCTATTCGATAATGTCTATCTAGCAGACTTCCCGCTAACCCAAGCGAGCATTCAAATATCTGTCCTACATTCATGCGTGAGGGTACTCCTAATGGGTTGAAGACCATATCCACGGGTCTCCCGTCTTGCAAATAAGGCATATCCTGTCTAGGCAAAATTTTTGAAATGATACCTTTATTTCCATGTCTTCCAGCTACTTTATCACCTACTTTTATTTCACGTTTCTGTGTTTCACGTTTCTGTG
>SACZ01000010.1 GCA_023369685.1 Prolixibacteraceae bacterium JC049 | reverse complement strand
AATTGCTGCACAGAATAAACTCCTTTCTCGAACTGGGAGACTAAGTTCCTTTTAAACTCGTCCGTGTAAACTCTTCGCTTTTTTAAAGCTCGTAAATTGGCTTTCATTGTTCTTCAAATTGTGGTCAACATATATCAGGGAATGACAATCGAATGCCACTGTAGAGGCGCAAGATTTTGCGTCTCTTTTAGTTTTATGAGTGTGTGGGATGGTTATTCCACAAAGGTTACGCAAAGAAGCACGAAGTTTCACGGAGAGACAAAATACCACGAAAGCCACGAAAATGACTAAATTGATGGAAACTGGAATCCGGAAAAAGGGGAGACGGTGATCGAACGCTAAGGACAAATAGCAAAACGCACGGAGATCGTCATCGCGAACGTAGTAAAGCGATCTGTACGGATTTCCTGAAGTTCCTCTAACTTTTAAACTTTCCATATTAATCAACTTATAGGACTGAAAGAATTGTATACCTGAACTTTCGAAGTGAGTTGAAATAACAGGAAGGCATCGATGGACTGAGTGAGAGGAAAGGACAAATTGCAAATTTGCGCTAGCAGGAGAAGTAAAACCGGAAAAAAGGGAGTATGGAGTCAGAAAGGAATATGGTTGCTTTAAAATTCCTAACTTAGAAGAAATTGTAACAAACAATCAGATGAAGAAGGTTTTGCTATTGTTGGCTGAAGGATTTGAAATTTACGAGGCCAGCGTGTTTATCGATGTAATGGGGTGGAATTATGTGGATGGAGATGGAACCACTCAACTATTGACCTGTGGATTAAAAAAGGAGGTGAAGAGCGCATTTAATCACACTATGATTGTGGATCTGTTGGTGGATGAAATTGATGTAACAGAATTTGATGCATTGGCTGTCCCCGGAGGTTTTGAGGTGTATGGCTTTTATAATGATGCCTACGATGAACGTTTCCTGAATGTGATAAAAGCATTTCGAGATGCCAATAAAACCATTGCCTCTATTTGTGTGGGTGCATTACCCGTGGGCAAAAGTGGTGTATTGCAAAACCGAAAAGGAACCACCTATAATAGCGATGTTCGAAGAAAAGCATTGAAGGAGTTTGGTGTAAATTGTGTGAATGAAGCCATTGTGAACGATGATAATATTATCACATCGCATAATCCGTTCACTGCCATTGAGGTGGCGTTTATGTTACTGGAGCAATTGACCAGTAAAAAGAATGCAGACCATATTCGAGAATTGATGGGATTCTGATTGTAGCGACGCAGGGTGTTGAGTATGTTTTTGGACGTCAGTGGTATAGTTGTTTCACAAAGTCACACAAAGAAGCACGGAGTTACACGAAGAGATAAATTATCGCTAAAGACACGAAATCATAAAATTAAAGGGAATCGGAGCCCCGAAAAAAGGGAGATGGCATTCGAATGCTAAGGACAAAAAGCAAAACGCACGGAGATTGTCATTGCAAATGTCGTGAAGCGATCTGTACGGATTTCCAGCACCTCCCCCCCTAACTTTTAAACTTTCCTACCTTTCAACATTAATCAGCCTGTAGGGCTGAATGAATTGTAGCCGCCGGCAACGCCGGTGGTGGAATATGTAGGGAGTTGTATAATTAATATCCACCATATTATCATTACATAATACAAATTTGTGCTAGCGTGGAGAATTGTCGGACATTCAACATTTTAACTTTTCGACATTACAACCTTTAAACTTCCTTGGTGATACATTATGTAATAGATATATCACCAAGGAGTATGAAGTACTATTTTACATCTTCTTTCTTTAAGGCTACTTTTAGCTGAACACCATTTACATCGGGTTGGATGTTGTGGTTGGTATTAGGAACGGCATAGAAGAAGGTGGCTGGAGAATAATTCATTTTAGCACGGAAAGGGTGCCAGATTTCCATGTAGAAGTCGAGCGATTGATTGAATGGTATTGCATCCAATGAGCGGTAGCGGTTGTTCGATGACATTCCCACTGTTTTGTTTCCTCCGCCTGTAGGTTGCGAGATAAACGGATAACTGAAAAACTGTGGTCGACACCAGGCATAGCAGTAATAGTCTTCTGTCCCGGTACCAATGTGTGATGGGAATTTTTCGCCATCCACAAATATCTTCTCATCGCCTTCGCCCCACCAGTCGGGATGTGTGTTGAAAATAGTCAGGTTATCGCCCACATAAACACCTTTTCCTTTTACCTTCACATAATCTTCGTCTACCCGGAAGGTGGTATCAATGTTTCTGCGCTCTTTCCATGTGGCATAGAAGTGCATCGAGTTATCGGTCCACTGCCAATTATCAGAAACAACATGGAATTGCTCTATTTCTACCGATTGCTTGCCATAGTTGTGGAGGGTTATTTGTGCTTTATTTTCGAAAGGCATTGGCCAGGTAGCAGTCATTAGCCCATCTTTATCCACTTCGATATAAAATGTTTTATGAGGAAAAAACTGATACCCCATACCAAAGAATTGTCCCACGGGGCACCAAACAGTTTCTTGATTGTCGAATTCAATTTTAAGAACGGTAGAGCGCAATGCCTGTGGCAAATTGTTTGCCTTTAGTTTAAACGAAAGCTGATTGATCACCTTTGAGCCTTTGATTTTGTGTTTAAAGCTTTTGCCCGAAGCTATTGTTGTTGCAGGTGCAGTAGATGCTGTTTTAGGAAGAGCAGCAGTAAGTTCTTTTCCCGCTTGCTGAATTTGTTGCTTGTATTTCTCTACCGATTGAGCAGTGAAACTTTCCACTTGTGTTCCTTTGATGTACTCCCGGTAGTTAATTTGGTAATAGAAGCCGGGCCATCCCTCTTTGTATTTCTGGAAACCATCGAATGTAATCTTACATCCTTTTTGAAAAGGGATAGGAAGCATAAAGTTTTGCCCGCGCCAGTTATCGTTTTCGGTTTTAGCAGGTGCATTGTACGAAAATGGAAATTTTACCAGTCCGTTTCCTCCAACCAGATTCTTGATATACATTTCCAATGCAGGTTGAGGATTACCATCGATGTAAATGCGATAGATACCTCCCATATTAGCGCGTCCACCCAGAGTATGCCACCAACGTACAATGGCTCCCGGGCCTTTGACATCTAACATTACATCCTCTTTTCGACCTTGATTGGTTTCAGTACGAATGAAGTTACCAAAATCGTGATTCTCGAACCATCCTTTGCCCCAGTCGCGGCCATTCTTTTCAATGTATTTCCCATCTTCGGCATTAGGTGTAACTGAAGCTCTGGAATAGCTGGATGTTTGTTTACACAGATAGGAAGGAGAGGGGAATGATGCCAGTTGATTTTTGTTGGTCATCTCTTTAAGTAGTGTTGCCATAGTGATGGTTTGTGCTTTCAGATTAGATGAAAGCAATAACAACACTGCAATTGCCATTGGTACTAGAAATTTTGTCATATTATAATTTGATTTAACGTTTTAGCAAAGGCGCAATGTACTATGAGATGAGTGTTCTCATAGTACTGTATTGTTCATATGAAGTATCAATTACCAATTGTAGCTATTAGTACTTGTATGATGTTCTATTTCAAGTTGATCTCTAATACGTTTACTTCGAATCCTTTCATCGGTAACTCTATTGTTTCACCTACTTTTACCTCTTTTTCGGTGCGTGCCGACTCATGGTGTACCCATTTAATCTCAGCTTTCTGGTATTTCGAATCGAATCCCAACTGAAATGGATCTAATTTCAATTTCGCCGATACCTTTTTAACCTTCTCAATAGGTGTAATCTTTACATAGTCGTATACACCTGCTACTTTACCCGTGTTGTTTAAAGTAACGGTAAGTACATTTTGTTTCAACAGCTCATCTGCCTCAATATCGATATGGAATCCAGATGCATTGTACTTGTAATACCCTTTGTAATCGTAATGCCAGTTGTTAAGCATTTCTTCTGTGGTTTGGGGATCTATTACCCCGATACAGCCTTTATGTGCACCAATCTGTTTTCCATTCAGGTAAATCTTACTTTGTTCGTCTACACCACCAAAGTGAATACGCAATGTCTTGCCTTTCCACTCTTCTTTATTGTTGAAATGGTTACGATATGCTAAATGGGTAGCTGTTGTTTGCTCTACATTTCCTAACGTAATCTCTTTCCAATCCGAGTCATTGAATTGAACCTGTGTAACTGATTTTGGGAAAGCACTGGTTGCTTGCTGCCTTTTCCATTTGGTTAGTTTTATACCATTCTCATGATCGTATTCAATATTATCTGAAGGATTTCTTAGAAATAGGATCATTTTATTGCCTTTGGTGTGCGAGTAGCCATAAGGCTCTTGTTTGCGTACATCGCCCAATATAAACTGAGTATTATTGAAGATAATATCGGAACGATCGATGGTCCAACGCAATGTTTCTCCCAGAAAGTCCCATTCTTTATCTGAAAGATAAGAAGGAGTCAGGTATAATTCGAACATGGAAACACCACGACTCACAAACATCCAGATATAGTTTTTCCAGTTTCTAAACGATTCTTGCTGAAAGCCCATCATATACCTTCCTTTAATAATTCCGTGGGTCATCAATGAATTCATTGGAAACTGATTGCTTTGGTTCATGCGCATGCGAGTGTCGCGATAAGTAATAGCCTGTTCGCGTTTGTTACCTATACCGGCAGCACCAACGTCGCCACCTCCCATCCATATACAGTCGCAACCCATAAGCCACCACGGACTCATATTCATTCCTGTGGTGTAGTTCAGATAAACATCCGGATTGAGCTTTTTCATGTAATACATAATCTCAAACATCTCCTCTACCTGACTATCGCTGTTGGGGCGATGTCCGTGTTCGGTGTTGGAACAAAACATGTTGTTGTTGTCGTGCTTGAAATAGGTAACGCGTTCATCAACAATTAGCTCTTTCAGTCGCTTCTCCAGTTCGGTTCTGTATTTAGGCATCGAAAGACACATGGTGGCACTTCCCCAAAGTTTTGGATTGGCAACGGCATAGCCATTTTTTCGTACCCAGTTCATATCAAATGCACGACAGCCATGAACAGGCATCCATATTCCCAGATTGGCATTATCCAACTGTTTTTCCACCATATCTCTTAATTGCATGTGTGCTTTAGGATGCGATGATTGGTAAATGGAATTACGGTTTTGCCATCCATCGTCAGGAACGAAGAAGTCTACTTTAATACCTTGCTCTTTCTCTAGCTTAGTATTGAATGTTTGAATGGTATTGTTGAAGTCGGCAAGGACAGTTGGATTTAGTTCCCTAACATCGTACCACGAGTTGTATAAAACGGTTGGTTTAACGGGAGAAATACGAATGGTGTTTACATATCGCTCCAGAAACCATTGTGCCACTTTCTTTTTTGGAGCAACTCCCCATACCACTTTCTTACTTTGGTATTGCACTTTTATGTTCTTACCCGGATGGTGAGCGCATATCAATTGGTTGTTTGAAAAACTGTTTTGTGCCACAGGCCATTCTAAACCGAAGAAACAGTCGTTAAGGTATACTGGCTGCCCTTTACCTTGTGAGTTACATTCACTGGTGGTTTTGAATTGAAGATCTTCCACAGCCAGTTTACTAATGGGAACAATTGCTTCGTTTTTGGGAGTAATGGTTAGCCATTTGTGCCCAAAAAAAACGTTCTTTTGCAGGGTGTAGGTCAGTTGTAATGTAACATCTTTTAATTCCGAAGTAGTTAACTCGAAAACCAATTGATTTGAATCAGACTCAAGCAACTGGGCTTTGCAATTGGCCGATGTAATCAGATAAGGAATTCCATCTACTTTCAATGAGAATTCGTTGCCCTCGGTTTTAAAAGTTTGATTGGTTAGCTTGTTGGTTACCGATTGGGTTACTAAGTGTCCCTGGAGGATGACCACCTCACGAGCTGTAAACTGGTTTTCCAGTCGGTAAGTTTGTGCACCGAGTTGCCAGAACAGCAAGCACAATGCAAGTGTTGAAATGAATTTCATCTTTAAAATGGTTTTAGTTAATTTTTTGGTCACTTAAAAATGACCTTTTAGGTTAAGCAAATGGTACTTGTTTGTTTCATTAATGTACTCATATGTTTTTTCGTATTGTATTTATGAGAAAAAAGCTACTCTCTGTGAAGAGAGTAGCTTGGTTTGGTATTAACCTGAAAACTTCGATTGAACTCAGGTTGTAAATCGGTTTTGAATAAAATTCCGTTTTATAGCTCTGGATTAAATGATCCTCCCCATGCTTTGTTTTGTTCAAGCTTAGGGTTTTTATCGATGTGTTCAAGTTTAATAGGGAAGAAGTAATACTTTTCTGGCATTACTGTTTCCTTTTGACCATTGGTGATCAATTCCTGCACTTCGTAATGGAAATCTTCAGGTAGCAATTCGTAGTTGGCAGCTTTGGCTTCTTGCTCCGGAGTTACTTTGTCGTAAGTATTTCCATTCACTGTCATAGCCATAATACCATATTTACGCATTCCGTCCAGGCGATCTAACATACGGTGACGACGTAAATCCCAGAAACGTTTTCCTTCGAAAGCCATCTCGATGTATTTCTCTGCAAGAATAGCTTCACGCACTTCTTCGCGCGACATATTGGCTTGCAAGCCGTACATATTGTCATCTCCTGCTTCAATACCTGCACGTTTTCTAATTTGCTTTAATACAGCAACAGCATCAGTCGATTTTCCTGTTTCGTTAGCTGCTTCTGCATAGTTGAAAAGAACTTCAGCATAACGAATCTCTGTCCAATCGAAGTCGTTGGTAGTAACCAATGCAGATGTCAATGATTCGTTGATTCCTTTTCGACAGTATAATCCTGTACGGTAATGGCTTTCTCCTTGAATTACAAAACCAAATGCATCAACCGAAGCAGCAATATTAGTCATGGTGTACTGACGACGACCAGCTTTTCCACTCAATTCGTAAAGTGCTCCATTCCATACAATAGTTGCTTCAAAACGAGGATCACGATCTTTCCAGAACGTTTGCATGTCGTATGTGTATTTCGAAGTAGCATCACTGATTTTCTTACCGTCTTTCATAGGATAAGCTTGCGCAAGCTTCCAGATAGGCTGATCTTCTCCAGTTGCATTTTTCGATTCAGACAATGGACGAACGGCATCTTCTCTACGTCCATTGGTCTTAATAGGATCTTGATAGATTATAGAGAAAATATTCTCTTTGTGTCCTTCTGTTTCGAAGATGTCAGTATAGTTCTCTAATAACCCATAACCTTTGCTGTCTAAGAAATCTTTAGCTGCTTTATTGGCCTCGTATGCTTTAGCCCAATATTGGTTATCGTATTTGTTAGAAGGATTGAACTGAGGTGAAGCTTTGAAAAGCAATACACGTCCTTTAAATGAAAGGGCAATAGCTTTATCAATTTTACCTCTTTCACCACCTGTAAACTGGTCTGGTAACGCAGCAATGGCCTCATCTAAATCCTTCAAAATAAAATCGAAGCATTCAGCAGTGCTGTTACGAGTAACTTCTAAATCGTCTGTTAACTCCTGAGGAGTCGTAATAATAGGTACTCCGCCGTAAAATGTAACCAATTTAAAGTAATTGAAAGCACGGATAAATTTTGCTTGAGCAATAATTATCTCTTTATCTTCTGGATCTACCTTACCAACAGGCATCTCTTTCAACAATATATTGGTTCTACGAATGATGTCGTAAGGCCAGAAATTGAATGCACCATTTGATTCTGTTATCCAATCCAATCCTTGAATACTACCATCTTCGTCTGACCATTTTCCTTGTCCAACAGGCCAATCCTTGAAAGAAGAAGAGTACAGTGCTGCCAAGTAAGCATTGGATGTTTGCACATCATCAAATGTTCCTTGTCCAGGATAATTTCCTAAATCTTTAACATCGTCCAGTGCACTATCACAGCCAGTTATAATTACCAATGCAAGTAATAGGCTTAGCAATGATTTTATATTTAATGTTATATGTTTTTTCATCTTCATAATGCCCTTTTTTTAGAAGTTAATGTTAAGACCACCGGTAAACGTTTTCATAACAGGATATGAATCCAATGTTGCTTGTTCTGGGTCGTGTTCTGTTAGGTCAGACAAGAAGAACAAATTGGTTCCGTTTACAAATAATTGTACTTTACTTAGGCCAAGTTTATCGAACCAGTGTTTTGGTAGAGTATAACCAATGTTTAGGTTTTTCAAACGTAAATAGGCTCCATTTCTCATCCAGAATGTAGAAGAGTCACCACCATATTCTGGTTGTCTCCAGTTACCACCAATACGAGGTAATTTGGCATTCGGATTTTCAGGTGTCCAGTAGTTATCTTTCCAGATTTCGAAGTAAGGACGATCCACCTGGAATACACCACCACCATTTCTGGTTGCAATCATTCTATCGTAAGCACCTACTCCCTGGAAGTGTGCATCAACTGTGAAGTTTTTCCACTCTAAATTGAAACCGAAACCGTAATTGATACGAGGAGCTCCATTGTCACTTAAATAAGTTCTATCGTTGCCATCAATTTTCCCATCGGCACCTTCTGAAAGGTTAGCTCCGCGGATATCTTCAAATAGAAGTGTTCCCAATTTTGGTTCACGTCCAAATTGAGTAAAACCTTCCGGAAGTGCATCAAGTTGCTCTTGTGTACGGATGATACCTTTTGATATTAAACCATAAACTCTGCTTCTAGGCTTACCAATTTTACTTCTCCAGTTATTGGCATATGTACCATCAGAATATGAAGCAGGTTCGTCGTATACATCCCATTGATCGATAGCATATCCCATATTGGCATAAACGCCATATTTCAATTCACCAACCTGATCTTTCCAGTTGATCATTAGGTCGATTCCCTTATAAGTACGCTCTGCATAGTTTACATCAGGAAGTGATGCTCCTAAAGTGGTAGGAGTAGATCCCATTCTATCACCTAATAAATCTTTTTCTTTTCTACCGAAAATATCAAATTCTCCAGAAAGTTTATTGTTTAGAATACCATATTCTAATCCAATGTTCCACGAGTGCTGTGTTGCCCATGTGATATCAGGGTTAGGCATTTTTCCAGGAACAAGTCCATCTACTAAGTTGCCTCCAAATACATACGATCCGCTTTTGCGGTAAACATTAGACCATTGCCAAGGAGTGATATTGTTTCCATTAATATCCTTATCACTACCTGTTGTACCGTACGAAGCACGAAGCTTTAAGTTAGATAACCAATCGATATCTTGCATGAAATTTTCTTGAGAGATTCTCCATGCTACTGAACCAGAAGGGAAGAATCCCCAGCGCTTACTTGGAGCAAAGCGGTAGTTTCCATCGTAACGGAACGAGAACTCAGCAATGTATTTATCGCTAAATGTGTAATGCAAACGACCAATCCATGATTCACGAGCCGATTCTCCTTCTCCACCACTGAAGTAACGTTTCTCAGTATCACTAGAGGTATTATAAATCTGATCGATTGTTGATGACAACAACTGTTCTGCCTTTCCATAAACTGAATTGCCTTTAGAACCAGCACGTTCGTATACTCCCAATGCAGAAATAGAGTGATCACCAAAAGTTCTGTCGTAGTTTACAAACCAGTTAATCTGATAGGAACTGCTTAGGTTGATCCACTTTTCAATACGCTCGTAAGGAGCACTTAAGTTGTGCTTTCCTGTTTTAGTAGGATCGATTGGACCAGGAATAAACTTGTTGTTTACATCCTTTGTTTGGAAAATATACCATTGGTTGTGACGAACAAATGCTTTGTTGTCTTTCTGGAATACAGTGTAGTTGGCTTGAAGACTTGTAGAAAGTCCTTCAACGAAATCGCTTAAGTCTAAATCGAATTTAATAATACCATTTAATGTCTTGTAGTTGATATCGCGGTAACCACCGTTGAACATCAATTCTGGAACGTGGAATCCTCCTGGAGTTTTTACCGGGAACTTAGTAACAGAAGTACTAGGGTTTCCATTTTCATCAACATAGTAAGGATACAAACGTGTCATGTTGAATGTAGCACGGTAGAAGTCTCCTACGTTGAAATCTTCAGCACCATCGTAAGGCCAGTACCATCTGTCGTACTGACGCTCGTTTCCGCTAAGGTTTACATTAACCTTGAAACGGTTAGAAATTTTTGCAGTAACATCCGAACGGAAGTTGTAACGGTTGTATTCTAGGTTTTTATACGAACCTTCTTCGGTGTGGTAACCTAACGAAAGGTAGTAGTTAATTCTTTCCGAGCCACCACGAACACTTAGGTTGTGTTGCTGTACAGAAGGATTTTGCCAAATCAAATCGTTGATATCGTAGTTTTTATCTGCAAAATAGTCGATAACATCTTGTCCGTAAGGCATTGGTTGACCACGAGTCTCCATCATACGGTTTACGTATTCTAATTCCTGAGAAGCAGTAAAGCGCTGAACAGGCTTGGTAGTACGTGATGTAGAGAATGAATTACGGTATTCGAACTGAGGCTTCTGGATATTACCACCTTTGGTCTTAACCAAAACAACACCATTACCTGCTTTCGAACCGTAGATAGATGAAGTAGCCGCATCTTTCAAGAAGTTAATGCTTTCTACTTCTGTAGCATCCAATGCATCGAAGTCGCTTTTCGAACTAATTACACCATTAATAACATAAAGCGGCTCTACCAAACTACCACGAATACGGATAGATGAAGAGGCTCCAGCTAAACCAGAACTGTTTACTACCTGTACACCAGGAGCACGTCCGGCCATTGTATTCGAAAGGTTCGATACAGGCATGTTGTGAAGGTTCTCTGTTTTTACAGAAGTAACAGCACCGGTAAGGTTTACTTTCTTCTGTGTGCCATAACCTACAGCAACAACTTCGTCTAAACCAATAGCGTCTTCTTCCAATACCAAATTAATAGTCGATTGACCATTGATCTCTACATCAGTTGTTTTCATTCCTACAAATGAGAACTGAAGAGTTTTGGCATCGGCAGGAAGTGTTAAGCTGTAGTTACCATCAATATCAGTAGTAATACCAATTGTCGTTCCTTTAACTATTACCGATACTCCAGGAAGTGATTCTCCACTTTTATCGGTAACCTTACCTGTTACTTTCTTTTGTTGTTGAGCCATTGCAGTAGCTCCTTTCTGAGAAAGAATAACAATAACTTTGTCTTTTACAGTGTAAGTAAGGTTGGTATTCTTTAATGCACTAGTTAGTGTGTTTGAGATTAACTCATCTTTAACCCGAATGTTTACTTTTTTATTCAGGTTAATATCTTCTGATTTGTAGAAGATAGTAAAGTCTGACTGCTCTTCAATTTCTTCAAAAAGTTCTCGAATAGATAAATTGTGTGCATTAATCGAGATGCGTTTTGATTGCGCATAGCTCACTGCCGATGCTTGAAGGCAAACCAGTAATATAAAAAGTCCAGTTAACTTCATAATCAAAAGTGTTTTCTGGAAACGTATAGGTATACGAATCCCACTGTGAAAAAGATTATTTTTCATAAATTTGTCGTGTTAAGAATTTTAAAATTTCGATTTTAAATTTTATCCGAGGGAAGTGTTGGTAGCGCTTCCCTTTTTAGTTTGGTACAGGTTAGTGGTTTATATCATTGGCATTTCCTCCTGATGTTTATAGTTAGCTTTCTATTTTTCAGTTTATAATCAATTGGCGTAGTGGCTTTAATAACATCCATTACTTGCCAAATGGTTTCTTTGTTTTTGAATTTTCCCGTATAAAGAATTTCATTTAAAGCAGGATCGGAGAATTCAATAGTAATATCGTACCAACGTTCCAGTCGTTTAGCCAGTTCGGTAAATGGAATCTTTTTAAATACAAACTGATTGTTTTTCCAGGCAATATCTGCATCCACATCAGTTGAGGTTTGAATAAAACGTCTTTGCTCATCATCGAAGATGATTTTCTCGCCAGGCTTCAGAAATGTAACTGTTTTGTCGTTGCGTCTAATTTCAACTTTCCCGTTTACCAATGTTGTTTCCGTGCGTTTAAAATCTTTGTAAGCCATAACATTGAACTCTGTTCCATGAACACGTGTCGTGTAGTCATTGGCTTTTACATCGAACGGTATATCTGTGTTATGTGTCACCGTGAAATAGGCTTCTCCATTCAATAATTCAATATCTCTATTGTTTTTATTGAAGTTACTTGCGTAGCGAATAGTACTTTCCGAGTTGAGATGTACTATCGATCCATCGGGTAGTGTTAGTTGTGTCTTTTGCCCTTTAGGAACGAAAGTCTCGAAATATTGAATTTCAGAATCAGAGAATAAACTCAAAGTATCGGATGTAATGTAAAACGATACAAAAGCAAGAATGAATACCGCAGCATATTTCGAAAGTGATAGGAACCAGTTGTTCTTTTTTCGGTTCAATTGATTTTCGAAATGGTTCTTTTTAAATCGCTGCCAGCTTTTTTCTGTCCTTTCATTATACTGAAAAGGATCAAAATGTTCATCGAAAGCTTTTAATGCCTTTCGTGTATCGGTATTTTGCGTTACTTCATTTAAAAGTTGCAACTCTTGTTTCGTAGATGTTTCGCCACGGTAGAACTGCTTAAATATGTTATTGCTCTGCTGCATGTTTTCTGTCGTTGTATAGGTAATACAACCCAGAATAAAAATACCCGCACGTTTTTGTTAAAAAAATGAAAAAAATATTGAAGAGATATAATTGGTAGGCTGAAATTGTTAGAAAATGAGGGATATGTGTGGTTGTTGTAGAATGTGTAGAGACACTCATGTTGAGCGTCTCTACTATTTGTGAAATTATTTTTTACGTTTCCAGTTATCCGGATTGGCATTATTCAAGTTATAAAAGCCCATTATTAGCTTTTCGAATAATCGTTGAGGCAAATAGCGTTTTAATGGGATAGCGATAATATCGTTTAAAATACCAATTGCATATCGTGGTTTTGGATTGCTCTTGTTGATTTTATTGTATAGGAACGGACCAATATTGTCGGGCTTTGGCGACTTATTCATTCCTTCTTCAATTTGTTTGTCCATGTCAGCCAGCGCTTGATAGTAAGGCGAATCATCGGGCGTAGAAATACCACGACGTGCCGATGCAATGTTAGTGTTAAAATCGCCTGGTTGCAGTAGAATGGTTTTAATGCCGAATGGCTTAAGCTCCATACGAAGCGACTCGGTTAGTCCTTCCAAAGCAAATTTACTGGCCGCATAATAACCACGGAATGGTAAACCAACCTGTCCCACAACAGAACTCACATTCACAATAGTTCCCGATCGTTGTGCTCTGAACATCGGAATGAACTTCTGACATAAGCGAACCGGTCCGTAGAAATTGGTCTCAAACGCCGCACGAATCTCTTCCATTGGCATCTCTTCAACAGTTCCAATAATACCAAGTCCGGCACAGTTAATTAGTAGATCTATTCTATTTTCTTGTTGGCAAAAAGCCTGAAAACCGTCATTAACCGATTGCTCATCGTTTACATCCATTTTTATAAAATGAATATCATTGTCGTGGCGTTCACTGCGACTGGTTCCGTATACTTTGTATCCTTTGGTGGAAAAATATTTGGCTATGCTTAATCCAATTCCCGACGATGCGCCGGTGATAAAAGCGATTTTATTTTGTTCCATGATTCGATTTCTTATAAGTGCTGCTAAGATATTTCTTTCTGATTAAATGAGCGATTTTTATAAAAATAACTTAACTATTTATATACTTCTGTGTCCACGGGCATTGCACCAAACATTGCAGGCACGGTGAACACTTTTTTATTGCAATGATGTCGTCTCTATCCATCCCGTAATGCCATAGTTCTCCTTTAATAGCATTGGGTAAGCAAACTTGCTGGCATGTAGAACATGTCCCACATTTCGATTTTAAAGGTTCTTTGCGTATGGCTTGTAAAGGTGCGTTAGTTAAAACACTGCACATGCTTATGGCACTTCCATATTGCTCGGTTACCAGTAGGTTGTGTTTGCCAATCCAGCCAAGCCCTGCTTGTAGGGCAATGGTTTTATGGGGAAGAGGCGTTGTATAGGTAGATGAATTATAAAAACCTGTAGCTTCAACATTTTTCTCCGATTGGGAATAAGATGAGTAGCCATTGTCTCTGATAAATTGTGCCAACTTATCGGCTATGCCATCTGTCTTTAATTCGGTAAGATAAAACTCGTCGCTTTTGATGGTATTATTTTGTTTCATCTGCGCAACGTAGTTCCGGTTTGCTGTTACCTCTTTCAGGTAAGGCTTAGAAAAAACGGTTCCGAAAAGAATTGCAGTAGCGTATCCTTTGTTTTGATCTTCAGGTAAATGAGATATGTCAACAAAATGGATAAAGTTAAGTTGGTGTTGCCTTAAGTGCTCTAGAACTAGATTCTTATTCATTATTGATAGATGTGGCTTAGTTCGACCTCAAAGTTATTAAATGATTCAAATGATCGGGATAAAAGGTGAAAGGAATGTGAATTTTATTATTTTCGTTGCGGTATTAACCGGAGATAATCTAAGAGTAACTACATACCGCAAATCTTCAACTCTGGGTTTCATCTCTACTTTAATTGAACGGAATGAACAAGTTAAAAGGATTGATCCTTTTGATGTGCATTACTTTTGCATCATTAGGAAACTCTGTTTGTGCAATCGAATTCACAAAGGCTGGATTCTTGGAAGTACCAAACGGAGGACGCTCTGTATTTAATTTCAATGTAGGGTGGCGTTTTATTAAAACCGATGTCGTTGGCGCTCACGAAAAGAACTTCGATGATTCTTCATGGGAAGTGATCAATTGTCCACATGGTTTAGAATTAATTTCAACGGAAGCTAGTGGTAGTAACAACTATCAGGGACCAGCATGGTATCGTAAACACTTTACCCCAGATGCTGCATTGACCGGAAAGCAATTGAAATTGCATTTCGAAGGAGTGATGGGAAAAAGCAAGGTGTACATCAATGGAAAATTGGTGAAAGAGCAGTTTGGTGGCTATCTTCCTTTTTCGGTTGATTTAACCGGAAAGTTGAAAATGGGAGAGGAAAATGTAATTGCTGTTTGGGCCGATAATAGCGATGACCCAGATTATCCTCCAGGGAAGCCACAGGCAAGTCTTGACTTCTCTTATTTTGGCGGAATCTATCGTGATGTGTGGTTGGTAGCAACTCAGTCGGTTTTTGTAACCAATGCCAACGATGAAGATATTGTAAATGGAGGTGGACTAACTGTTCGTTTTGATAAACTAAGTGATGACTTTGCAGAGGTAATAGTAAAAGCACATGTTCGTAATGCAGCTAACCAAAATAAATCGGTTCGAGTAAAATATCGTTTAATCGACCCCAAAGGAACTGAAGTTGCTTCTTATTCGGCCAGAACAACAGTGAAAAAGGAGGGAGCCAAAACATTGACTGCCCAGTTGCCTGTTTCAAAACCGCAGTTGTGGTCGCCACAATCGCCAGCTTTGTATCGATTGGAAGTAGCAATTGTTGATCGTAAAGGAAAAGCTGTTGATGCAGTGGCTCAGAATATTGGTATTCGCAAAATAGAGATGCGAGGAAAAGACGGATTCTGGTTAAATAATAAACCTTACGAAGGAAAACTGATTGGAGTGAACCGCCACCAGGATCATGCTTGTGTGGGTAATGCATTGTCGAATAATGGACAGTGGAGAGATGCTGTTTTATTGAAGAATGCAGGTTGTGATATTGTGCGTGCGGCACACTATCCGGTCGATGATGCTTTTATGGAAGCTTGTGATGCTTTAGGTATGTTCTATATTGTGGCTACTCCGGGATGGCAATTCTGGAACAAGAAGCCAATTTTTGAACAGCGCGTTTACAGCGATATCAAGAACATGGTTCGTCGCGATAGAAATCACCCATGTGTTTTAATGTGGGAGCCTATTTTGAATGAGACTTGGTATCCTGATTATTTTGCTAAAAAAGTACATGAATTGGTTCATGCCGAACTGCCTCATCAGGGAACTTATACGGTATGTGATTCTCATGCTCGCGGACAAGAGCATTTCGATGTGATTTATTCGCATCCTTTCAGAAGTGATTTTTACAAAGGCAAATTTGCCAACACAAAAGAGAACACAGAGAAACTTTCTATTGCTTACGAAAAAGAGAACCGATGTGTGTTTACTCGTGAGTGGGGAGATTGTGTCGATGACTGGAATTCGCATAATTCGCCAAGTCGTGTGGCACGTAACTGGGGAGAACATGCGCAACTGGTACAGTTGAAGCATTATGCATCTCCTGATTATGTATACACTTGTTGGGAAACATTATACCGTACTCCTAAGCAGCACATTGGAGGTGCACTTTGGCATTCATTCGATCATCAGCGTGGTTATCATCCCGATCCTTTCTATGGTGGTATTACCGATGTTTTCCGTCAGCCAAAATATTCTTTCTACCTGTTCGAGAGCCAAATGGATCCTGCTGTTAAGCCAATGATTTATGTGGCTCACGAAATGTCTCCTTTTTCGGAAAAAGATGTAACAATTCTGACTAACTGCGATGAAGTACGTTTGATTGTATACGAAAAGGATACTTTAACGGCTAAGCCAGACAAGAAGAATATGATGATGCCTCATCCGGTAGTGGTTTTCAAAGATGTTTTCGATTTTATGGATGTGAAGTCGTTACACCGAAAGCGTAAGATGAAGCAGGCAAGTTTTGTTGCCGAAGGATTGATTGATGGGAAAGTGGTTGCCAGATATAAGCGTATGCCTTCGAAACGTGCATCGAAAGTACAGTTGAAGCTTTCTGATAACAATGTTGCACTAACTGCCAATGGTTCCGATGCCGTTGTTGTTGTTGCTTCAATGGTCGATCAGGATGGTATTGTTAAGCGCTTAACCAACCATACTGTTAAATTCGAAATAGAAGGCGAAGGAGAGCTTGTTGGAGATATGACCAACGATGCAAATCCGAAGCGAATGGAGTGGGGCGAAGCAGCTATAATGGTTCGTTCTACTACTAAAGCAGGAAAGATTAAAATAAAAGCAACTGTTCTCGATGAAGGTATCAATATGCCTGTAGGTAGTGAGTTGGTTATTGAAACGCAACCAACCACCGATAAAATGGTATATAGCGAAGTAGGAAAAGCGCAAGTTGTTAATACTGTTGGTCCAGTAGAAGAAAACAATAAGGTAACTAACTGGGAAAAGAAAGCGAAAGCCTTAGAGCGTGAGTTAAATAAATACCGAATGAAAGAGGTAGAGAAACAGCAGCAAGAATTTGAGGCAAAATAATATAACTAAGCTCACATAAATAGAAAAAGCTCAATTGGCATTAATTGCTGATTGAGCTTTTTTTATGTTGTTTTTTTTCGATTAGATTTTTGTTTCTATGAAAAGAACAAGTTTAACTAGATCTTCATCTTTGAATTTTAAACGATTCTTTTTGGATTCGCTTTTGATTTCCTTGTTAAGTCTTGGAAAGCTTTTGGCAATATCCTTTATCGACTTAACTTTAAAAAGAGTATTGTCTCCTTTTTCAATATAATAAGTTGGCTTTTCTATTTTAAAGGTTGCAGGTATCGGCTCTCTCATTGCTTTTGCAGGTTGTGCCTTTTGGTAGGATGTTTTATAGAGTTTCAGTAGTTTGAACTTATTATCATGTAGCATTTGTAGTGCTTTAATTCCCTTGGAACCATTTTTAACTTTTCTGAAAACAAATTGCTCCTTACCTATGGTGATTAGGTTTAATGTTAGGTTTTTAGGAATGTTATAGATTTTATCTTCTTCTAGTCGGAATTCTATTTCATTATTGTATACATTAAACCTTAGTTCAATATCATTTCCAATCATTTTTTCAGATTGAAAAACAGTTCCTTTAAGGAAATCTTTATGCATATAAGGACTTCCTCCTATTGCCGATATATCACGTTGAGATATCGGAGTGTTATTGATGAAACGATCGAGAAAAGCGGTGTTTTGTCCCAGTAGATATAATGGACAGATGCAAATTAAAAATAGAATTACTTTTTTCATGGTTGTTAATTTGGTTTGAGAATAATCTAAAGTTACTAGTTTGAAACTAAATTATAAAATATAGCTAAAACTTACTTTCAATAAATATTACTAGTTTGATTAGATCTGTATCATTAAACTTCAGTCGGTTTTGCTTATATTCTTTTTTTATCTCTTTGTTTAATTTTGGAAATTTTTTGGATAAATCTTTAAGTGATCTTACTTCTATTAGATCACTGTTAGCTGTTGTAATATAGTAACTGGGTTTTGCTTTCTTAAAGCAAGCAGGAATAGCGTCACTATATGCTTCAGGGAGAATTTCTTTCTGATAGGTTATTTTATGATGTTTAAATAGAGAACGTTTTCCTTTATGGAGAAGCTGAAGTACTTGTTTTTTCTTTTGTTTGTCAGATAGTTTTTTGAAGATAAATTGATTTTTATCGATAGTAATCAAACTCAGATTGATATCCTTGGATATATTATATATTTCTTCTTTTTCTAATTTTATCTCAATCTCGTTGTTGTAAATATTGTATCTTAAATCAATATCTTTTGCTATGAGTTTGTTTGCTTGATATACGCTTCCTTTCTTGAAATTTTCAAACATAAAGGGACTTCCATTTATATTCGAAATATCTTTATGTGATATTGGTTTGTTGTTAAAATGTTGATCAATAAATGTATAAATAGCAGCTTGATCTTGAGCGAAAATGAATAACGGAAACATGCAGGTTAATAGTAATGTAATTCTTTTCATAGCTATAAGTGTTAAATTAAGGAATAATTCTTTGTGTGGTGTTTAACAATAATTATTCCGTTGTTGATTTTTGTATTATGTTGTATAACACTTATGTTGACTCTAGAATTACTTCTAGTATTGTAATTCTAGAGTTGTTGGAAGTATCCAGATTATAAGGACTGATAGTTTGAGTCGTCCTAAAATAGGTTGACAATTTGAAAATAATATTAGTTAAAACCAGTGAAGCTAGCTTCACTGGTTTTTTGATGTACAAAATTAGGAGTTTTCATATTCAAACTCAAATGAGGTCTTTTGTTATTGTACGTATCTATAGATTGTTTTACCAATAACTCCAGCTCTTTTCTATTGTTGCATTTATGCATTAAAAATTCTTGCTTGAGTATTCCGTTAATTGTTTCAGCAAGGGCATTCTGATAACAGTCGTAACCGTCGGTCATAGACGGAGTAATATTATATTTCATTAATTTGTTTTGATACAACTCAGAACAGTATTGTAATCCTCTGTCTGAATGATGAATTGCAGATAAGGTATTTTTACGCTGTTTTATTGCCATTTCCAATGCTTTTACAACATTCTCAGCACTCATATCATCGCTTAATCTGTATCCCATTATTTTTCGACTAAAAGCATCAGTAATCAATGAGAGATAATGAGTTCTTTCTCTGGATTTGATATAGGTTATGTCACTTACAAATGCCTGTTCTGGTCGATGTAAATTAATATCTTTCATCAAATTAGGATGTTTGTGTAACCAATGTTTCGAGTTGGTTGTTTTGGTATAACTTTTCTTGGGATAGATCAACATATTTTCCTCTCTCAAGTATTCAAATAAACCATCTCTACCAATCTTTATACCTGATAAAACAAAAACATCTTTTAATAGATAATAGAGTTTTCTTGTTCCTATTCGTGGTTGTTCTGATCTTATCGAATCAACCATATGCTTAACTGGAGCAAGTTGCTCTTTTCGACGTTTATATCTAGAGATAGACTGGTAGATGCTCTGTCTGCTAACCCCAAACAATCGACATGAACAAGATAGGCTTACTTCTTTTTCTTGTTTGAGCTTCCAGATTGTTTGGGTAAAAGCTTTTTTCTGATAGAAGTTCCATATTGCTGATCCGAAATGTCAATCATCTTATTCAGAATAACATTTTTTAGCTTTTCATCTGATAATTGTTTTTCCAAACGCTTTATGGTTTGCGCTGGTGTTTCTTTGGATTTAGGAGATGTCATATGATGAAGATTTGGATTACTCCAGTCTAAGGTACCATGTTTTCGTAACCAAACCAAAACCGTACTTCGGCCTTGTATCCCATATCTCGCTTGGGCTTGTTTATAGGTCATTTGCCCTTTTTCTACTTCCGAAACTACCGCTAATTTAAAGCCCATATTATAATCCTGTTGGGTATGCCTCTTTCGCGTTTTTTCTGCTTCTTTCATAATAAGTTGATTTTGTGTCAACTTATTTCAGGACGTGACAGTTGTATAAAAAAAGCCTGATATATTAAAATACCAGGCTTTTATGAATCTATTTGGAAGGATTATCTTCTTCTACGATCGCCTCTGCTTCTATCACGGTTTCTTCCTTGTGAAGAGTTGCCATTTCTACGACCACCACTCTGTCCATCGCGGCGGAAACCATCTTTTTTCTTACGTGTTCTTTGTTTAGGAGCTCCTTCTGCTACACCAACTTCCAGTTTATTACCTTCGAATTGATAACCAGTAAGCTTCTTAATTACCTGTTCTGCGATTTCTGTAGGAACTTCGAAGAAACTAAAGTTGCGTTGTAAATCAATTTTACCAATTGTTACCTTTTTGCGAGAAGTTCTGTTTACCAACTGGATTACAGTGGTAACCTCTAAGTTCTGATTACGTCCGGCATTGATAAATAGGCGAGTGAAATCACCATTTAACTGAGTGTCTACTACTTTTCTGTCTTTCTTACTAACATTAAGATCAGGTGCATTCTGATAGTAAGAAGAAAAACGGTTAAACTCAGCCGAAACAAAATGTTGAATTAATTGCTCGCGATCTAAAGATTCCAGTTTCTCATAGATAGCTGGCAAGAACGGCTCAATGTGTGCTCCCTCGATATCAACAGCTTTCACTTTATCGATCAGGTGCATTAACTGCTTTTCACAGATCTCGTTTCCATTAGGAACAGGAACCAATTCGAATTTGGTTTTAGCTAACTTTTCAATGCTGCGTAATTTCCCCGACTCTTTCATATTGATGATAGAGTATGAGATACCTGTTTTTCCTGCACGACCAGTACGTCCACTACGGTGGATATATGCTTCAGGATCTTCAGGAAGGTTGTAGTTAATTACGTGCGTTAGGTTATTTACATCGATTCCACGAGCAGCAACGTCGGTAGCTACCAGCAATTGCAAGCTTTTGGTTCGGAAACGGTTCATAACGTAGTCGCGCTGTGCCTGGGTCAAATCTCCGTGCAATGCATCGGCATTGTAACCATCGGCCATCAATTTGTCGGCAATATTTTTACAATCCTGGCGAGTACGGCAGAATACAATACCATAAACGTCTGGTACCATATCAACAATACGCTTCAATACCTGGTAACGGTGCTTTTCGTGTACCATGTGGTACAAATGCGTTACATTACTTGCTGTAGTATTCGATCCTCCTGCTTTAACCTCAATCTCGTCGTGCATGTATTTACTTGCCAAACGAGCAATATCTTTAGGCATTGTTGCCGAGAATAAAATGGTACGACGAGTTTCAGGAGTTGAAGCAATAATAGTTTCAATCTCTTCTTTGAATCCCATTGTAAGCATTTCGTCTGCCTCGTCAAGAATCATCCAACGAGTATTTTCCAAACGTAATGCCTTACGCTTAATCAAGTCGTTTACACGACCAGGTGTACCAACAACAATTTCAGTTCCGCTTTTTAGTTTACGTAACTGATCAACAATATTAGCACCTCCATAAACCGGAGTAATACGTGCCCATTTGCGGTACTTGGCAAAGTTTTCCAAGTCGCGAGTAATTTGTAAGCAAAGCTCACGAGTAGGGCACAAGATGATAGCTTGTACCGAGTCAACTCCCTTTTCAATCATCTCAAGAAGAGGAAGTCCAAAAGCAGCTGTTTTTCCTGTACCGGTTTGTGCCAGCGCTTTAATGTCGTTTTCAGTATTTAAAATAAGTGGGATTGATTTCTCCTGTATAGGAGTTGGGGTTTCAAAACCAGATTCAGTGATTGACTGTAAAATTTCGGGACTTAGCCCAATTTCTGCAAATGTCATACTTTCGTTTAAGTTCGAAGTCACTACCGATGTGAGTACGAACGATTTAAAATCAAATTATACCTATCGAATCTTAATTCGATTTATTTCCAGTGAATGACTTTATTGCTGAAAATCAACACTCTAATCACTCATCGGTAACCCTGAAAAACAGCGTGCAAAGATAGACTTTAATTCTGAATTGAAGTACTAATTGCAGAATATTTAATGTTAGTTAATCTTTTACATGGCTTGATAATAAAGAAGAATTTCGTTTTCTGGTTGTTTTTTTGTTATTTGCGGACTGAAAATAACAAATGAGTTCGACGCATTTTGTAAGTTTATTCGTGCTGGAAAGCTTACAGAATAGTGCAAATAGCTGCTACGCGGGGTGACTTGATTAATTTCAAGGGGGGTTATTGAGCTTGTTTTAGATTAGAGAAGGGATGTTTGTTGTTACCACATTTCAGATGTGTGTATTCGATATATTTGAACTTGCTTTAATCTGAAGGAGCCGTTGCATGTTGGATCATTCATCTAATTAAACTTTTTAATAAATGAATGCTTTATTAGGTATTGTGCTACATGCAATCGGAGGATTGTGTGCAGCAAGTTTTTACATCCCGATCAGAAAAGTAAAACAGTGGGCTTGGGAGAGTTATTGGATTATTCAAGGAGTTGGCTCCTGGATATTGGCTCCCTTCTTATTTGCCTGGCTGGTTGTTCCCAAAGGAAACTTGGGCGAAATTCTCGTTAATTCACCATCCGATTCTATTCTTTATGCGATGCTATTCGGTGCACTTTGGGGCATTGGCGGGTTAAGCTTTGGACTAAGTATGCGTTACCTGGGCATTGCTTTAGGTCAGTCGGTTGCCTTAGGGTTTTGTACCACTTTTGGAACCATTATTCCTCCTATTTACAGTGGATCATTGGGCGAAATGTTTGGATCTACCTCTGGAGTTTTAACATTGGTGGGTGTGGCTATCTGTTTGGCAGGTATTGTTACAGCAGGGTATGCCGGAACATTAAAGGAAAAAGGTCTTTCGGCAGAAGAAAAGCTGAAAGCAGTGAAAGAATTTGCATTGACCAAAGGTTTGTTGATTGCTGTATTCTCTGGAATCATGAGTTCGTGTATGGCATTTGCCATTGCAGCAGCAAAACCAATTGCCGATCTGTCGATGAGCTATGGAGTGGCTGAGATTTACCAGAAAAATGTTGGTTTCATATTCATCATGGGAGGTGGATTTATTTCGAACTTAATTTGGTGTGTATACTTACACGTTCGAAATAATAGTCTAAAAACTATGCTGGCTCCGAAATTCAATGTTCAGGCAATGAATACAATGTGGGCATTTGCCGGTGGTGTTACCTGGTTCTTGCAGTTCTTCTTTTACGGAATGGGTGCTTCGAAACTGGGTGAGAAATACGACTTTGCTTCATGGAGTATCCATATGGCATTCATTATCATCTTCAGTAATGTAATTGGACTAATGTTGGGCGAATGGAAAGGTAGTAATAAGAAAACCATTACTATGCTGATGTTGGCCATTCTAATTCTGATAATCTCAACAGCTGTAATTGGCTGGGGGGCTTACATCGAAGGTGGCGTAGCCGGTCATTAAAATGATAAGTAAAGTGCCTGGTTGGAATACGAATTTCAGCTAGGCATTTTTTTCTATGTATTCTTTTAATCTGTCGTTTATAAAGTATTGCCAACCTCCACGACAGCTTTCAGAAGTAAATTCAGGAATATTAGCAGTAAAAGGCTCAACCACTTGGTGAGTTAAGGTAAGCTGAGTACCAAAATTATTTTCTTCTAACACAAATGAAACGAAGCTTTTGCCTTCATAGTCGGCATAATTCCAGTCGTAAACAATTTTTTTCTCAGAAATAACTTCTGTAATAGTCCAAAGATGAAGAAATTCTCTTTCATCGCTTTTTACCATAAATTGGGTCGAAAATCCTTCTTTGGCCTCGAATGCAGGAATATTTTCGAAAAACCACTGAATCATCAATGAATGCTCGGTAATGACTTTCCACAAAACAGATGCTGAAACATCAAACTGTTGCTTAACTATTATTTTCTCCATCTTCTTGCTTCTTTAGTTTAAGCTGAGCCTGAAACTCTGTAGGCGTTAAACCTGTTAGTTTCTTGAAGGTTCTGTAGAATGACGATTTGGAGCTAAATCCACACGATTCGGCAATGGCCAACAAGGTAAAATCACTGTTTTCAGGCTTCGATAATGCTTCTTTAAAAGCTTCTACCCTGTAATTGTTCAATAAATCATTGAACGATTGTCCATATTGCAATTCTACTAGATGGTTGAAATCGTTGGTCGGCATTTGTAAATGGTCGGCCACTTTTTTGGCTGTAAGCGTAGAATCAGTAATGGCTTTTTCTGTCAATAAATAGTTATCCAACTGCTTTACAAACGGATTGTCGTTTTTTTTCTCCTTTTGTAGTGATGGGTCGAAGAGAGGAGCCAGTTTCTTATTCAGGTATAATCCAACCAGTGGAAGTAGTACCAGAAATAGGAAATATTTCACTCCAAGAGGAAGTCGCTCGATAAAGTTATACGATTGACCTTTTGGAGCAGGATGAGGTTGTGGGCTATCTGAAAAGAAGAAGTCGTCGCACATAATGTGCCCCCAGCTACCCGAAAAGTCGTCCAGAATCTCTAATCTGGCTTTTTGCCCTTTGTATTGACTCACTTTCCACACCACTGCTGCCATGTCACCCGATTGCTCACCTGTTACAGAATGAACGATCGTATCGTTTATCCTCAGGTTCACACAGGTTTTTCTTTTGTGATTTCCACCTCCAACTAAAAAATGGATGTAGTCTCGCTTTATTGAGAATGGAGTAGAAGTAAGTTTGCCTTTCTTTTTATCGTGTGTCTCTCCAAAAGAGAATGCAAAATATTTTCCGTTGAAGCCATTTACGGTAATCGGATAGTAGGTATTCATTCTGTCACTAGGCTTTGGAAAGGCTTCTCCTTCTACTTTCCAATGATCGAAATTACCCGATTCAAAATCATCGAAAAGGATATCGGGCTGAGGAGTATGATTGGAAAAGACAATTTGGTCGACCATCACATATTCCAATGCGTCGGAATGCCAACCAATGGCGTCGATAATTTCAATAATAGCTTGCTGCCCAATCAGGTTAGAAACATTCCATGATACAGGGAATAGCTTCGTTTGGTTTTCACCGGTATGAGAACGAACCACTTTATTGTCAATAATCAGGTTAACACAATTTCTTGTGGGGTGATTTCCGCCAGCAATTAAGAAATCGATGAATTTATACTCAATGGTAAATGGTTTGGAAATTAATTTTCCCTGATTCAACTCTCCATCATTGTAGTAAGAATAGGCAAATCGTTGTCCAATTATACTATGCTTCAGACTATCATTCTGTAATGTGTCTTTACTGGCAGGTTGTTGAAACGCAGTTCCTTGTACCTCCCAATTTTTGTAGGTGTCTGATTCGAAGTTTTCAAAGACAATAGAATCTTTTTTACTGTTACACGCAAAAACAGAGAATAGAGTACAGATATATATGATGAAATGTTGCTTGATCATAGGTTTGTTATTTCCGTTCAAATTTAAAAAAATATCATACACTTTCAGAAATAAAAAGTAGTGAATGGTTCGTAATTATTAGGATTGACAGTATAACTAGAGGAGAGTATCACTGGAATAATTCATCAAATTTTGGTAATTTCGCAATTCTAAAAAGTGAAAGCATGTTTCGTGTTATAACCGTATTTTTATTCTTTTTATTGGCTGGAATTCTCTATGGGCAGGAGAAATATCCCCAAAACTACTTTCAAAAGCCAATGGATGTACCGTTGTTGTTGGCTGGTAACTTTGCCGAATTGCGTAGTAACCATTTTCATTCAGGAATTGATATCAGAACCAATGGTAAAATTGGCGTACCGGTGAAAGCTTCTGCAGATGGTCGTGTTGCTCGGATCAATGTTTCTCCATTTGGATTTGGGCATGTTTTGTATGTCGAGCATCCCAATGGCTTTACAACAGTTTATGCACATCTGAATCGATTTAATTCGGCAATTGCCCAATGGGTAAAAGAGCACCAATACAAAAAAGAGGCATTTACAGTAGAGCTTTTCCCTAAAAAGGATGAGTTTGTGGTGAAGAAAGGCGAAATTATTGGTTATTCTGGTAATTCTGGTAGTTCAGGCGGACCTCATTTGCACTTCGAAATTCGAAATACAAGCAATCAGCATCCATTAAATCCTCTTTTATTTGGTTTCAAAGTATTGGATGATATGCGACCTCGGGTTTACAGTGCTTCTATCTTTTCGGCAGATGACGACCGAAACAATTTCTTTCCAACAAGAAAATACTCATGTGTCTTTTACAGTGGAAAGTTTCATTTGCGAAAAAATCCGGTAGTAACAGTAAATGGAGATTTTGGTGTAACCATTCATGCCAACGATTTCTTGAATAAAAGTTGGGCAAAGTGTGGTGTTTATCGAATGCAGGTATTATTGGATGGTTCGGTAAAGTATAGCTTTAAGCTGAACGAATTTTCATTTGCAGAGAGTCGATACATCAATTCGCATATCGATTATAGTATGTATCATCATAAAAGGGTGAAAGCACATCGCTGTGTAATTGATGACGGAAATGTTCTATCGATTTATAACCGGGAAGATGGAAACGGAATTTTGCGATTGCACGATAATAAAATTCATCGTGTAACGGTAAACTTGTGGGATGTTTCAGGCAATAAGAGTGTGCTTTCGTTTAAAGTAAAAAATGGAGCAAAAGTGAAGCCTCTGGAAGTGCCAGAACATGTAGTGCAGAAAGTGGAGTGGGAGAAGCCCATTCACTTTAAAAGCGATGCCATTCAGTGTGATATTCCGGCTAAGGCATTGTATAAAAACAGACCATTTACCTATTGGCAAGAGACCGATTCTACAGAGCTGTCAGATGTACACCACATATTAAAAGATGATATTCCTACTCACAAGTATTATGATTTAAAGATGAATCCTCAATATGCCGATTCTGTAGATAATGATAAATTGCTGTTGGCTAAAAAAGATTTGAAAACCGGTAGGCTATGGGCAATGGGAGGCAATTACAAAGATGGTTGGGTAGAAGCAAAGGTTCGCTCATTTGGCTCCTTTGTGGTAGCTTGTGATACCATCGCTCCCAAGATCCGATCGCTTAGTATTAAGAATCATAAAACCTTGATGCACAGAAACAGCATATCATTTGTAATAAAGGATGAGTTCTCCGGAATTAAGAAATACCGCGGCGAGATTGACGGAAAGTGGGTGCTGTTTGAGTATGATGCAAAGAAAAGCACCATTCGTTATAAATTCGATAAAAAACGATTCACGTTCAAACGCCGACATCAGCTTAAGTTAGAGGTGGAAGACATAAAAGGGAATATAGCATCATACGAGGCTTCGTTCTATAAATAATGTAAAGTAGATGGATAATAAGTATGTGGTTTAAGAACCTTTTTTCTGAAGATCTGGAAATCTGTGGTAATTGAAATTTTCAGTTATCGGTTTATATGTTGTACGATAGCTTTACAAATGATAAAAATGGGTGGAAAAGTGTATAGAAACTTATATCTTACGCACTTATTTGGAAATAAATAATCATAAAATAAAAACCAAAATGAAGAAAAGATTGCTTACAGTAGCGGCTATTTTCATTGCCGGATTATTCGGTTTTAAAACTGCTACTTCGTGTACCAACTTTTTGGTTACTAAGGGAGCTTCAGTTGATGGATCGACAATGATCACTTACGCTGCCGACTCACACACACTATTCGGAGAATTGTATTTTACTCCAGCTGCCGACCATGCAGAAGGCGCAATGTTGGATATTTACGAGTGGGATACAGGTAAATTTTTAGGAAAAATAGAGCAAGTACCTCACACATATAGTGTAATTGGTAACATGAACGAATTCCAGTTGGCCATTGGTGAAACAACTTACGGAGGTCGTAAAGAGTTAGGAAGCCAGAGTGGTGCAATTATGGACTACGGTTCGTTAATTTATGTAACACTACAGCGTGCAAAGACAGCTCGCGAAGCCATTAAAGTAATGACTGATTTGGTAGAGCGTTACGGATATTATAGCTCAGGAGAATCATTCTCTATTTCAGACGGAAACGAAGTTTGGATCTTAGAATTGATTGGAAAAGGTGAAGGTGAAAAAGGAGCTGTTTGGGTAGCTCAGCGTGTACCAGATGGTTACATTAGTGGACATGCTAACCAGGCACGTATTACTACTTTCCCATTAAACGATAGCGAAAACTGTGTTTATTCTAAAGACGTAATCTCTTTTGCTCGCGAAAAAGGTTGGTTCGACGGTAAAAACAAAGAGTTTAGCTTCTCAGATACTTATGCTCCAGTAGACTTTGGTGGCGCTCGTTTCTGCGACGCTCGTGTTTATGCTGGTTTCAATATGGTAAATGGTAACATGAAGCAGTACGAAAAGTATGCAATGGGTAACATCGAAAAAGGTGCTCACGGATATGCTACTAACCGTATGCCATTGTGGATTAAGCCAGACAAAAAGTTAACTACTCAGGATGTTATGGCTATGATGCGCGACCATTACGAAGGAACAGGAATGGATATGAGCAACGATATCGGTGGTGGACCTTACAAGCGTCCTTACCGTTGGAGACCTATGACTTGGGAAGTAGACGGAAAGAAATATTGCCACGAGCGTGCCGTTGCTACACAGCAAACAGGTTTCTCGTTTGTAGCTCAAAGTCGCGAGAACTTACCAGCAGCAATTGGTGGTATTCTATGGTTCGGAATGGACGATGCAGCAACTACTTGTTACACTCCTATCTACTGTAGTAGTACTCGCGTACCTGAAACTATGAAAGTAGGAAACGGTGACATGATTACCTATTCTGAAAATTCAGCTTTCTGGGTATTCAACTTGGTAAGTAACTTCGCATACTTGCGTTATTCAGATATGATTAAAGACATCAATAAGGTTCAGAATAAATTGGAATCTAAATTTGTGACTATGACTCCTGCTATCGATGCTGCAGCTAAGCATTTGTGGGATAGTGGTAACAAAGAAATGGCCATTGAATTCCTTACTGACTATTCAGTAAACACTGCCAATAATATGGTAATGGACTGGAAGAAATTGGCTCAGTACCTATTGGTGAAATACAAAGATGGAAACGTAATGAAAGAGAAAGATGGTAAATTCGAACGTACTCAGTACGGATTGCCACCACAACCTCTTCATCCAAAAGCACCAGAATGGTGGTTGCGTAAAATCGTTGAAACAACAGGCGATAAATACAAAGTAATCGAAGAGAAAAAATAATCGATTATGTTATTTGAAAAGCTGGAAAAGTAAGCTTATTCATTATAGATCAGGAAAAGGCAATCCATTTGGGTTGCCTTTTTTAGTCTTCTTATCAAGGGAAATGGTACTGGCTTTAGAGCGATTATTTAAATAGAATTCATGACGGTTTTAGTCAGCTTATTGAAAAAAACAATTGTTATTGTAAGAGTTGCTTAATTTGTATTTCCCGCCTGCAATTCTTTTATTTGCAGGTGCCCATGGAAAATCAAACCTATATTCTGCAACAATTGCGCAACAACAGTAAAGCGGCTTTTCGTGCTATTTACGATGAGTATTACGAGATGTTGTTGTATGTGAGCAATCAGTATCTCGACAACAAAGAGGATGCAAAAGAAACTGTTCAGGAAGCTTTTGTAACGTTATGGGAACACCGTGAATCCATAAAAGAGACGGCCAATATTAGAAACTTCCTTTTCACCATCGCTAAAAATAATTGCCTGAATCAACTCAAGCATAAGGAGGTTGTTCTTCGCAGTAAGGAATCGTTGTTGTGGATGGAGATGCATTATCAGTATGAAGCTTTGAATCGATTGGGATTTTCAGATCTAGAGTTTCAGGAATTACAGGATAAGATTGCAGAAGCCATTGATAATCTTCCCGGACAATGCGGTGTGGTATTCAAAATGAGTAGAATTGAGCAGTTGAAAAATAAAGAAATAGCAGAAAAATTGAATATTTCAGAAAAGACAATAGAGGCTCATATTACCAAGGCATTAAGGTTGTTACGAAAAGATTTAGGCGAATACATATCTGCCATCGCCATCATCTCAAATATTTTTTCTTAAAAAAAATCAATTTTCAATTAGGGGTAAGGTGTAGTTTGTTGTATAGTTAGTAAAAGGAACAATAATCAGGCTGATTATGATCATTAATCAACCGGGTTATTCTTAAACAACTATTCTTTGAATTAGTAGAATGAGCAAACTACACGACATATTAAACAAGAGAGCTTCAGTAGAAGAAAAGATTGCGTTTTATCGGCAGTTGAGGGACAATAAAGCGTTGGAGGAAGAATTTTTCGATCAGAAGAATGCTTGGGTTAAAACCGGTAAAGTGTCTAAACTTTCGTCCCATGAATCGGATGAGGATTTTAACCAGATATGGAAAAAAGTAGCCGGAAATAGGTTCTTGCATCTGGTTAGTCGTCAGATAATGCGATATGCTGCAATTGTCGTATTAACCCTTTCAGTGGGAGGTGTTATGGGCTATTTAATTTCGCAGCAAACATCGACGTCCCATTTGGCTAATGAGCGACTAAGTACATTTCGGGCAGACAAAGGAAGTATTGCCGAAGTGGTGTTGGCCGATGGTAGTATTGTGCGGCTAAATGCACAAACATCTTTAACTTATCGTGAAGATCCTAAAACAGGCCATCGCTTGGTTAGTTTGGAAGGGGAGGCTTATTTCAATGTAGTACACGACGAGGAACGCCCATTTATTGTGGAGGCAGGCGATTTAACATTAATTGATCTGGGAACACAGTTTAATGTTCAGGCTTATTCTGATACAAGATATATTGAAACAGTTCTGGTTGAAGGAAAAATTGAAATTCATAAACAACAAAAAAAGAAGGTGACACTAATACCGGGGCGTATGTGTGAATATTCAAAAAGAACCGGGAAGTTTAAAGTTAGCGCATTCGATATTAATAAAAAGCCAGGATGGCTATCGAACAAGTTTGTATACAGCGACGAAAGATTGGAAAGAATAATGCACGATCTGGAGTTGTGGTACGACTTCAGAGTGGTGTTTGCCAATAAAAGCCTTCGAAATGACCGATTTAACATGAATATTAGTCGAAATGTCTCTGTAGAACAGGTATTAGAAATGTTACGTTTAAACACCAATGCTAATTTCGTTATGACCCAGAATAGTGAGGATGAAAAGGTGATAACAATTAGTAAGTAAGACTAAAAAACAAATACCGGAAATGGTTGCAGCCTTTTCCGGTATTAAAAATAATAAATGAAGTAAATATAGGAACCTTACTTCAAGTATTAACAAGTTGAACAACAAACTTATGAAGAAAAAATGTAATTTACCAATTCCATGGAGGAGTTGGTATGGGAAAATTCTATTGACTATGAAGCTAACAACTCTGTTTTTCTTAGTGGCTATCATGTCAGTTTCGGCTAAATCTTACTCTCAGAATAAGAAGATTACGCTGAAATTGAACAACGCTAGCATCATTGAAGTATTTAATGAAATTGAGCGTCAGTCGGAGTATGGCTTCCTTTTTAAAAGCGATCAGTTTGATCTGAATAAAAGGTATAACATTAGTAAAAGTGATGTTGCAGTATCTAAAATTTTAGATGACGTTTTAACCCATAGTCCTTACACTTATACTATTATCGATAATAGTATTGTAATTACCAGTAAAGAGGCAAAAACCAATGCTAAAGAAAAGCAGGTTAGTAAGGTGTCGGGAACAGTTACCGATGAAAACGGACAGCCTATTCCGGGCGTTTCTGTTGTTGTTAAAGGAACAACAGTTGGTATAACTACTGATGTTGATGGGAAATACACTCTTAGCTTACCTGCGGGAGCTAACACGTTATTGTTTTCATTTGTTGGAATGAAGTCTGAAGAGATAGAAATCAAAGGTCAGTCGGTAATTAACTTGGTAATGACTGAGGATGCTATCGGGCTGGACGAAGTGGTTGCTATTGGATATGGTATTCAGAAAAAAGTGAATTTAACAGGAGCTGTAGGTCAGGTTAATTCTGAAGCGATCGAGGCTAAACCAGTGACCAATGTTCAGGAACTTTTGCAGGGTAAAACTCCAGGTTTGAATATTACCAATGGATCGGGAGCTCCGGGTAGTGGTGCCAGTATTAATATTCGTGGAACATCAACCATTGGAGGTAGCTCGGGCGTACTTGTAATTATCGATGGTGTGCCGGGTAACATTTATACCGTAAATCCCAACGACATTGAAAGTGTATCGGTATTGAAAGATGCGGCTTCTGCATCTATTTACGGTTCTCGTGCTGCCAATGGTGTAATTTTGATAACCACCAAGAAAGGTTCACGCGATAAAGAGCTTCAGGTATCGGTTACTTCAAGTTTAGGTATTACCAATCCATTGCATTTTATCGATTTCCTTGGAGCTGAAGATTTCATGAATATATACAATGTGGCTCGTCAGAATGAAGGAAACGACCCTCAGTACACCGATCAGCATTTTCAGGATTTGAAAAATGGAAAGCTACCGGATAATGTTTGGTACAAGAAAGTCTTCAATAAGAATCAAGCCATTAGTAACAACCATATTTCATTATCAGGAAAAACGAAGAAGCTAGGATATAATATCTCTGGTTCGTACGATTACCAGTCGGGTGCACTACCTGGAAACACTTATAATCGTTACATCTTTAAGCCCGATTTTACTTTCAACATGAAGGAATGGTTGTCATTTAGAAGTAATGTTCAGTATACTGAAACTAGGATTAAAGAACCACAAGGTGGGGAAGGTAACTTGACAGCGGCTACGCGTATCTCACCAATTACTCCTATCTACAACGAGGCTGGACAACACTTAGGACCAGGTGGAACGCCAGGAGGTAACCCTATTGCAGTGTTGGATCAAGGAGGATCGACATCGAAGAAATACAAAGAGATATTGGCAATCTTTTCGGCAGAGATTAAACCGCTAAAAAATTGGGTAATCAAGCCTTTATATTCTATTCGTAACTCAGATTATTTCCAGCATGGTTATTCTCGTCCAATAACACTTTATAAAGAAGATGGGGATGTTTACAGCGAAGGTGCCATGTCGAATCAATCCATTTATGATAAGGCAACTCAGACCAGCACTCGCTTATTTCAGGTAACATCGAACTATAGTTATACTTTGAATGAAGATCATAACTTCTCGGTTCTTGCCGGATATTCTCAGGAAGACAATAAGTATTCAGGATTTGATGCAAGTCGTAAGAATCCTGCTTTTGCTGGAATTTATGTGTTGAATATTGCTCAGGATGCTAAAAACAATTCTGGGTCAGCTCATCATGATGCTATTCAGTCGGTATTTGGTCGTTTAACTTACGATTACAAAGGAAAATACCTTTTCGATGCGAATGTTCGTTCAGATGGTTCTTCACGTTTTGCTAAAGGTCATCGTTGGGGAACATTCCCATCGTTTTCAGCAGGGTGGAACATTCACCACGAAGAATTCTTCAAATCGATTACTCCATATATTTCGCGTTTCAAGATTCGTGGTTCATGGGGAGAGCTAGGTGATGCAATGAAAATTGGTCGTTACGAAACCCGAAACATGTTGAGCTTTAATGCAAAATCGTATGCATTTGGTGGTTCTCTTGTTGGTGGAGCATGGAGTAGTGCTTCTTTTAAAGAAGATATTAGCTGGGAGACAGCACAAATGACCAATATTGGTTTCGAATTAGGAGCCTGGGATAATAGACTAGATATCACTGTTGATTATTTCAACAATATTCGTGACAATATTCTTTATAAAGCACCAGTACCATCAGAGTACGGATTAGCTGCACCTACAATCAATGCATTGAAAATGCGTAACAGAGGATTAGAAGCAATGGTTGCTTTTAGAGATAAAGTGGGCGAATTGGAATATGGTTTCGATTTCAACTTTAACTATTCTAAAAACAAAGTACTTGATTTATATGGATCAGGTCCTTGGAAGAGTGGCACAAGATATACTGATGTAGGTACACAGTTGTCGATGATTTATGGATATGAGCACGATGGTTTGTTCCAAAGTCAGGAGGATATCGATAATAGTGCCACACAGGTGAATGTTAAGCCGGGTAATATTAAATACAAAGATCAACTAACAGTTGATAGCGATGGTGATGGTATTCCTGATAAAGGGGATGGAGTAATCAATGGCGACGACCGTGTGATACTTAGCGATAAAGTGCCAGTTCGTTTTGGTTTCAATATTAATCTTAAATACAAAGGTTTTGATTTTGCTTTAAACACTTATGGAAAACTGAACAACTATCGTTACTTAAGTGGATACGAAGGATGGGCTTTCTTCTTAACTACCAATGCACGTCCAATGCACTTGGATAACTGGACCGAAGATAATAAGGATGCATCTTACCCACGTGTAACAACCAATATGAAAGGTAATGATCGTGAATACTCTAATTTCTGGTTGAGAAAAGCGAATTACCTGAAAATTCAGAATATTCAGTTGGGGTATACTTTGCCTGTAGAGTGGAACAGAAAACTAGGATTCGATTATGCTCGTGTTTATGTGTCGGGACAGAATCTTGGTATCATTTCAAACTACGACGGATTTGATCCGGAAGGAGGTTACTACCCATTAGCAAGAACATTCTCATTAGGAGTTCAACTTAAATTCTAGAAAAAGATTAAGCAATGAAAAAAATACTAGCAATATTAATATTAGCAGTTGCAATTGTAGGTTGCGACGACTTTCTCGAAAAGGAGCCTTTGCACACTCCCGACGAGACTACATTCTGGAAGACAGAGGCAGATGCTGAAATGGCTGTGAATAGTCTGTATAACTACCTTCCCAATGCTCGCCGCTGGTGGACTGAGTGTTATAGTGATAATGCAATTATGACCAACGCTTGGGGCGAAGGTGGACTAGGTGAAATTAAGCAGGGTGGTTTATCGGCTACTACTGGTCACATTCAATCAGGTTACCACTGGTCGCCATGGCGTTACGATCAAATTCGCCAGATTCTTTATTTTATTAAGAATGTGCAGAAAATTGAAGTGAAAGACGTAGCGGTAAAGAATAACCTGGAAGGACAGGCGCGTTTTATTTTAGCAATGCGTTATTTTAAAATGACTCGTTTGTTTGGAGGATTACCTTTAATCAAAGAAGAACCGGTATCATTAGATGAATCAAAAGAGTTGACTCGTAGTTCTCAGAAAGAGGTGTTCGATTATATCGTTGAGAATGTTGATAAGGCGGTGCAGATGCTTCCTGATGCACACGATAAATCGGGACGTATTACCAAAGATGCTGCATTGATGTTGAAAGCAGAAGTTTGGATGTGGATGGCTAGTTTGGAAAAATTCCATGGACGTTCAGTTTCTTCAAAGTCGGCCGATCAATTATTTGCTGAAGCAGCAACAGCTGTTAAGACAATTATCGACAAAAAGCGATATGTATTGGAGAACGATTTCGTACAGATTTTCCAGAGTGTTACAAACAATACCGATAATGAAACGATTCTAGCCCGCCAATATGTGGAAGATGAAGTTACTAATATGATTAACGTGTTAGGAGTTCCTGGAGGTGTAAGCCTTCGTGGAGGTGGATGGGCATCGTTTAGTGCTCCGCGTAACCTTATCGATGATTATGAGTGTACCGATGGTAAAAGCATTAAAGAATCGCCTTTGTACGATAAAGCAAATCCTTGGGAAAATCGCGATCGTCGCCTTACTTCTTGGTTCTTGTTGCCAAAGTATAAAGTATTGCGCCAAAATGGGGAGTATACTCTTTTTGAGTCGCATCCAAGTTATGCCGGGACTGCTCACCGTGAAGCCTTAGGTGGCGAAGGTGGTGGTGGCCGAAGCGGTTACTGGGGAATTAAGTATGTAGAGATGGATAATAAAATCCACTACGGATACCAGAACTTCATTATCTATCGCTATGGTGAGACATTGTTGATGTTGGCTGAGTGCTTAAATGAGTCGGACCCTACCAATAATTTAATTGCATGGGCAATGAATAAAGTGCGCGAGCGTGCTGGTTTACCTGGTGTTGATGATATTTTAGGAAATCAAGAAGCTATGCGTAAGAAGATTCTTCATGAAAGAAGAGTAGAGTTGGTTAACGAAGACAGACGTTACTACGACTTATTACGTACTAAAACAGCTGAAATTTTTATGAATCCTCCGGGCAATAAGCTTTATGGGATCAATAAGAATGAGGATGATTACAACAATGCAGTGGGCGATTGGACCAAAGAGAAAGTAATTGCTGAACCTATTAAATTTGATGCATCAAAAGGTTACTTATGGCCTGTACCACAAGATGTAATAGATAAAAATGATAAGATTACTCAGAATCCTGGTTGGTAGATGAGTAGAGATACATATTATAGTTGAATTAGGGCCGTAGCAGTTTATTCTGTTGCGGCTTTTTTGTTTTGAAATCGATAACGACTATCCCAAAACAATTTCTATCTTTGCAATTCATGAAATTATTCAATAGCTACATATCAACGATTAAGTCGGTATAACAGGCAGGCTGACTATTCTTTAAAGAATACACCTGTCGACATTTCTGGGATACTGATCTATTTGATTTTCGATCAAAAAGCAATTGTTGTATCCAATTCCTAAAATTACTTCAGTAGATGCTTCAGCAAGAAAATATTTGAGAAAGTTCTTCAATATAAGCGTGATTGCTGACTAGTATCTTCTTATTTTTAAATCTTCAAGCTATGGAGAAATGGTTTCAAAATTAGAATTACCTCTATCTGTAAAGGAGGAAATAGAAAAAAATAATATCGATTCAGAGAATATTGCACGAGTAGTTAGTGTGCATAAAGATTGTTACGTAGTTAATCACCAAAATAATAACCTTAGTGCCGAAATTACGGGAAACCTTCGGTTTAATGCCCAGTCTGCTGGCGACTTTCCCGTTGTTGGCGATTGGGTGGAAATAGTTCCATTCGATGAAGCGAGCGCAATAATCATAAAAGTATTGTCCCGGTTTTCATTGTTAAAGCGAAAGGCGATTGGCAAAGTAAACGATATCCAGTTTATTGCTTCCAATATTGATTATTGCTTCATCTGTATGGCGCTAAACCATGATTTTAACCTGAAACGATTGGATCGATACATGAGTGTATGTGCCGAAGGCAATATTGTTCCTGTTGTATTGCTTACCAAGTCGGATTTGTTGGAAGCGAATAGAGTGGAAGAGGTGAAACAATCGGTTGTAAGCCGATTTCCTGAAACTCAAACAATAGTAACAAGTATGGAAAACGAGACTTCTTTTCGTTTTATAACTGACAGTTTCCAAGATGGAAAGAGCTATTGTTTCGTGGGCTCTTCAGGTGTAGGGAAATCCACCATTATCAACTATTTATTGGGCAATGAGGTATTGAAAACGGCAACCATTAGTGAAAGTACTCAGAAAGGGAAACATACTACAACACATCGCGAGTTGTTTTATTTGTCCAATGGCGCGATTGTGATCGACACGCCGGGAATGAGAGAGCTGGGACTGACTGATTCTGCTAAAGGAGTAGAAGCTACCTTTAGTCGATTGACTGCTTTGGAACAAGAGTGTAAATACTCCAATTGCACCCATGTGAATGAAGCTGGTTGTGCAGTGTTAGATGCTTTGTACAACGAAGAGTTGTCGCAAGAAGAGTACGATAGTTACATGAAACTGCACCGAGAGCAAATGCACTTTGCCGAAAGTATGCTCGATAAAAAGAGAAAAGGTAAGGCATTGAGCAAAAGGATTAAAGAGGTGAAAACCAATCGCAAGAATTTAAAGTTTTAAAAGGGCAATAATAAAATGAATACTTCAAATATTACCATTAGGCAAGAAACAGAGAATGATCACAAAGCTGTTTTTACTCTTATTGAAAAAGCTTTTGAATCGTTAGAAATAAGTGATCATAAAGAGCAATTTCTGGTGGAACGATTACGAAAATCGGATGCTTTTGTTCCTGAATTAGCTTTGGTGGCCGAATTGGATCAGCAAATTGTTGGCTACATTTTACTAACGAAGGTGGTTATTAAAAACGAAAAGCAATCTGTGGTATCGTTATGTTTGGCTCCTGTTGCTGTTTTGCCAGAGTATCAAAACGGTGGAGTAGGAGAAAAGCTTATTCGGGCTGCTCATATTAAAGCTGCTGAGTTGGGCTTTAAGTCTATTGTGTTACTTGGGCATGAGGCTTACTATCCTCGGTTTGGTTACCAACAGCTGCATCAGTATAATATTCAGCTGCCTTTTGATGCTCCAAAGGAGAATTGCATGGTTATTGAATTAACTGAAGATGCACTTTATGGCATTTCTGGAAAGATTGAATTTCCGGGAGCGTTTTTTGAATAGAAAAAAGAGAGGTTGTCTCAAAAGCTTATTTATAATTTTTTTGAACTAACAGATTATAAGTCACCACTTGTTTTATCACCCCTAAATCCCCTAAAGGGGACTTAAGCCTCCTCTTTAGGGGAGGTTTGGAGGGGTAAAGAGGAAAGTAGGTTATAAACTGAAAGTTCAATTTCAAATGAATTTACTTTTTGGACAGCCTCCTTCATATACTTCTAGTATTCTATAAAACTCAATGAAGATATTTATTGATTATATGATTAATTGATTCTTCACTAATGGGTTTTGTAATAAAGTCATCGCAACCAGAAGAGAAAGCCTTGGCTCTGTCCTCATTCGTGGTATAAGCTGTTTGAATTACTATGGGAATATCCGGCTTAATATTTTTGATTGACTTTGTGGCATCGTAGCCGTTGACAATGGGCATTTTTATGTCCATGAAAACTAAATCGATGTGTTGCTCCGACTTACATGTATCGATGGCTTCTTGTCCATTTTTAGAGTGAATGATATGATATCTCATATCTGTTTCATTTTCCAGAAGTGCTTCAAGAAATAGATAATTCACTTCTTCATCTTCTGCTATTAAAATGGTAGGCGCCGATTTTGCCTGCTGAATATCGAACACTTCATTGTCTGTATTTGCTGGTTTATAAGGAATGGTGACAATGAAATTCGATCCTTTCGATTTTTCTGAAATAAGTCTGATGTTCCCTCCAAGAAGTTCTGCATTTTCTTTGGCAATGGATAGCCCAAGGCCAAGTCCTCCAACATTTTTGGCCAATTCGCTTTGCTCTTGAGAAAATCGATCGAAGATAATCTCTTGTTTATCCTTACTAATTCCAATACCTGTATCTTTTACATAGAGTTCTATGTCGTTGTTATTTAGATGATAACCAAATTCGATATAACCTTCGGATGTAAATTTGAGAGCATTTTCAATTAAGTTACTAAGTATTTTGTTCAGTTTACTCTCGTCTGAATAAACCTCGCTGGCTTTATCGGTTAGTCCTTTCTTTAAATACAACGGTGTTTTATTCTCTTTGGCTTTTATATCGAAAATAGAAAAGAGCTGTAGTAGTAGATCGTTCAAAGAGAATGGTTTTTCAATGGCTTTCACCTGCTTGGTTTCGAGCTTCGATATTTCCAGAATATCATCAATAACACGCATTAGTTGTTTTCCACTACTTTGAATGATATCTGTATAGCGTTTCTGCTTTTGCGCACTAAGGTCTTCTTTATTCAGAAGATTAGAGAAACCGAGTATCCCATTCATGGGTGTTCGAATTTCATGCGACATGTTGTTAATGAATTCGGTTTTCAAGCGATCACTTTCTTCCGCTTTTTCTTTGGCAATTATTAATTCTTGTTCGGCTTTTTTCTGAAGCTCAATATCGGTCATTGTTCCTACCATGCGTGTTGGTTGGTTGTTCTCATCAAATTGAACTACCATTCCTCTTCCTTTAACCCATTTCCAGCGTTTGTTATTTATCTTCATGCGATGGTCGCATTCCCATTGTTTGGTTTTTCCTGCTAAATGATCTTTTAATGACTGAATAGTAAATTCCTTATCTTTAGGATGAATTCTACTGGCCCAAGTTTCATAAGTGGGCTCTACTTTATCAACTTCTAATATATTGAGCCAACCCTTACTGTAAAAAACATCATTACTAGTTATGTGCCAATCCCAAATACCATCTTTAGTGGCTTCATGTGTTAATTGAAGTAGCTCCTGGCTTTTTTCCGCTTTTTCTTTTGCTTCAAGAAGTATCTGTTCATGTTTCTTCTGCTCGGTAATATCTTGAACAATTCCAGCCATTCGGTAGGCATTACCTTGTTCATCGGTTTGGTGCTGACCACGTGCTCTAATCCATCTTATTACTCCATCGCAACGTTTAATTTCACACTCAAAATCCCATACCGATTTCAACTCAACAGCAGTGTTGAATTTCTTATCTACATGTTCCCGGTGTTCTGGTAAAACATGTTCAATGAACATTTCATAAGTCCATTCTGGTAAGAGCTCCTCGTACCCAAATATTTTATCATGTTGAAGGGTGCGTATGGCAGTATGGTCAATTAAGTCCAAGTCCCAGGCGCCTGTCTGACTGGATGTTAGGGCGAATTGTAATCGTTTTTCAAGTTCAATGTATTGTTTGGTGGTCTCATTTAGTTTTTTATTTTGTTCAATGAGCTGTTTTTCATTTTTTTCTGCTTTCTCTTTCTCTGCAATTAGCTCTGCTTCTCTTTTCTTTAAATTGGTAAGATTATGGTACGACCCCAGCATTCTAATTGGAGCTCCATTCTTATCGCGAATAGCAATTCCTTGGCAACGGAACCAAACGGTTGATCCATCTTTATGAGTAAATCGAACAACCTGACTATAGTTGTGAGCGGGATTTTCAAGGTGTTTTTGAAGGTTATCAAGCATTAGCTTATAGTCTTCTTTGTTGACAATGGTTTTCCATGCACTGGGTTTTGTAGCCATCTCTTTGGGATCATAGCCCAATACTTTCCAAAACTTGTCACTTCTCCATTCGTTATCTATATTCTCCAGATCTCTATAGCATAAGCCATCCATCGAGCTTTCCTGGATGAAATCGAAGATCTTTTCATCCGTTTTTACCAAATCATATAGCTCTTTTTTCAAGTAATTGCTGTCTTTTTCCCTCATAAAACACAGTTTTCGGATTAAGGCAAAGAGTTTTAGATATGTAACTATAACCTTAATTAAAACTGATATATATGGTTAAATGTTCATGTGTGGGAAATGATTAGTAAAATGTAGAATTACTATAAATGAAAAAGATTCAACGACCATTGGAATAATAATGAATGCCGTTGAATCTTCTTGGAAATGTGTTATCGAACTTTTACTTATTCAGATTAAAGCTGAATCTTCAATGTATAAGCTTCTGTAGGAAGTTTCCAGTTTGGATCGTATGTAGGCATGGTAACAACAATATTTTTGCCCGACTTTTTCCATTTCAATTTTCCTTGAACACCTAGTAGTGAAACTGATTTTACCTTAGTTGCATCTACTTCGGTAATTTTCATTGTTTTGCCAGGCCATTTAGGCAGAATAGCAAATACTTTATTTCCTTTTTGAGTGAAGAAGGCTTGCTTTACAGCTTTCCCTGGTTGCTGATCTACAGTTTGGTGAAGAATGTAGTCGGCAGTAGTGTAGCTGTCGCCATCTTTACGCAGCTTGAACTTTCGATTTCCTTTGCTCCATTGCCATGAAGTACGGTATTTAGTGGTTCCGTAGATGGCCTCGCCATTAACTTTAAGCCATTTCCCAATTTCCATCAATCGTTGTTGTTGAATAACAGGGATTTTTCCATCGGAAGCAGGACCTACATTCAAACACAGGTTACCACCCATACTCACAATATCGCAAAGCATAAGTACCAGCTCCTGAGCAGTGGCATAATCGGCTAAATCTTCGTCGCGGTTATAACCAAACGAAAGACCAAGACCACGAATCTCTTCCCATACTTTCGGAAGATTCATCTCTTCGCGCATGTACTCGGTAGTGTAGTAACCACCATGTTTGTGTCTACAACCGTTGAACCATCGATCGTTAACTGTTACGTAGTCTTTACAAGGACTCTCGTTGAATAGCCATTGAAGCAATTCTGCACTTTTCCAGTACGAATCGTCTTTTTCCCATTCGCCATCGGCATAGATCAAATCGGGAGCATACTTGGTAACTAAATCTTTAAACTGAGGGTGATAATGTTTGGTTACGAATTGGTCGCTGGCAATTTGATACCATGGATGATACCATTCGTACAAGCTATAATATAACCCTGCTTTTAAGCCAGCTTCGCGGATGGCTTTCATGTAAGGAGCTAACAAATCGCGACGAGGGCCTACCTCTTGGGCATTCCATTTAAAATGACGCGCGTCTTGTGCTTGCTTGTTAGGCCAAAGAGTATAGCCATCGTGGTGTTTCGATGTTAGAATAACATATTTTGCACCAGCTTCTTTGAATAGTTGTGCCCACTCGGTTGGATCGTACAATTCGGCTTTGAACAGTTTCCCAAAGTCATAATAACTCGATTCTTCGCCATATACTTTATCCTGAAAGTTCGGGATAGCATTCTTGTCAGGCTTATTATTTCCGAAGATAGAACGACTTTGCCACCAGAATTGGTACCATTCGGTATAAGTTCCTGCCGGAGAAAACGCGGGAACAGAATAAGGTCCCCAGTGGATGAAAATACCAAACTTTGCCTGGCCAAACCACTCTGGTACAGGGCGGGTATCTAATGACTCCCAAGTGGCTTCATACTTTTTCGGTTGTGCTATTGCTCCGCAACAAAGCACTGTGAGAAGGAGGAGTAAACTCCATTTTCTTTTGATCATTCTTAAATTTAATTGGTTTGTAACTTAGACAAATTTAATAAAAGTAATGATCGGCTAAAATGTTTTAGCGTTGCTGTAAAAAAATATCAAACAATCGAGATTAACACGATTGTCTGATAATAAGCTTTCCTTCAATTTTTAAAGATATATCTTTTGATTGTTTGGATTCAATGGAGTTAATAAGCTCTTGCACCGCTTTTTCAGCCAAAACTTGTAACGGTTGCTGGTAGCAAGTAATGGTTGGTCGGTTGATTTCAAATATTTCCGGATTATCGAAACTGATAATGGCCAGTTTATCCAGCTCATCGGAATGAAGTGCGTTAACGGTTTTCAAGCCTTCTACAGCAAGCATGTTTTGAGCAAAATAGATGGCATCTACCTTGGATGTATCCATGTCTCTTATCAACTGAACCAGTTCTTCATTCCAGTTGTCAACCGATAGGGCATGTTTTTGGTAATTGATACCAGTATCTTTCATCGACTGTTCAAATCCTTTATTACGCTCAATAAAGTTAGATAGCGGACTCTCTTTGGTGATGAATGCAATGTTTTGATATCCTTTTTGTTGAAGATATAGACCAATGTCATAACTTCCTTTATAGTTGTCGGTCACAACGTACGGTAGCTTTGCATCTGTTAAATAACGGTCGATAGATATGGTTGGAATATTCGATTCCTGAATAGCTTGAAGCACTTCATGACTACCAATTACAGGAACAACCAATAAGCCATCAACTTGTCTCGACTTCATGGCTTCCACCACCTTCTCGAATTTGCATAGATCTTCGTCGCTACTTCCAAAAATTACTTGGTAACCTTTGTTGTAGGCTTCGTTTTCAATAATACGTGCAATTTTACCATAGAATGGGTTGGCAATATCGGCAACGATTAGCCCAATAATCTTCGATTTACCTGTGCGTAAAGCCTGTGCCATTGCATTTGGCTTATAGCCCAAATCTTTGGCTGCTTTGTTTACTTTCTTGGCCATCTCTTCCGAAATGCGGTTCTCTTTCCACTTTCCTCGAAGTACCAAAGAAACTAAACCTACAGAAACATTCAGTTTCTGAGCGATATCGTTAAGCGTTACATTTTTTTTCATGCAATCAAATAGAATTCGTCTCAATTATGAATCTGCCAATTAGCAGATAGAACACAAAGATAGCAGAGATAAATGAAACAGAACTGTTCGCACCAGCTATTTTTTGAAATGAGTAACACTGAACTATAACCATTTCAGGGCTTTTTCGTTAAACAGGTACGGAAAAGGTAAAATATTACTGAATGCTTAAGAAACAAAACAGTTATACCAATATTACTTGGTTGCGAATGGGTTTTAATATATTTTCGCGCCTTCAAACTAAATGCTTTTAAACAACATGAGACGAATTTTATTGGCTGGCCTTTGTGTCGCCTTAACGATGACCGTAATGGCCAGTTCGCCTGAATCAAAAGAGAAGAAATGGGGTGTGAAACTGTCGGGTTTTGTGAAAACCGATATGATGGTAGATACTCGTCAAACCGTTTCGGCGCGTGAAGGACATTTCCTATTGTGGCCAGCAGCTGAAAAGTTGGATAAAAACGGAAAGGATATTAATGATAAATTGAATACCAATTTCTTATCGTTGCAATCGAGATTAACTGTTAAGATTACAGGGCCAGATGCTTTTGGAGCTAAAACTTCGGGAGTGATTGAGGGGGACTTCTTTGCTCAGAAAAACGATAACGTGAACCTGTTTAGAATGCGTCATGCATTTGTAAAGCTAAACTGGGAAAAGAGTGAATTAATGGTTGGACAATATTGGAATCCATTATTCATTACCGACTGTTATCCTGCAACCATTTCATTCAACTCGGGGGTGCCTATCGTTTCATTTGCCAGAAATCCTCAAATTCGATTTACCCATAAATTGGGTTCATTCAAACTGATGGGAGCCGCTGTTACTCAGCGCGATCACTCTTCAAGAGGACCAGAGGGCGTTTCAAGCAGTTATTTGAGAAATGCCGGAGTTCCTGATTTACACGCTCAATTGCATTATGGTGTTACTGCGGCCAATGGCGTAAAATTGGTTACAGGCGTCGGAATGGCTACCAAATGGATTGTTCCTCGCTTAGAGTCGAATGGTTATAAAGTAGATGAGAAGGTGAATGGAACTTCGTTTATTGGTTTTGCAAAGTTGACAACAAAACCGCTTACTTTTAAAGTAGCAGCTTCGCATGGCGAAAACCTGGCTGATGTATTAAACATTGGAGGTTTTGCTGTTAAAGAGGTGAAGGACGCTGAAACTGGAGAACAGAAATATACTCCACTAACCAACACAAACATGTGGACCGATATTCATACCAATGGTAAAAAATGGCAAGTGGGTATTTTTGCTGGCGTGACTAAAAATAATGGTACAAAAGATAAAATCTCAGCTACTACAAATGCAGTTTATGGCTTGGGAACCGATATCAAGCAATTGATAAGAGTTTCTCCTCGTTTCTTTGTAAACTCCGGAAAGATGCGTTTCGGAGTAGAGTGGGAACATACTGTTGCAAAAATGGTTACATCAACTAAGCGCGATTTAAATGCACTTCCTGTTGATGTGAAAAATATTACCAACAACCGATTTTTAGCTTCGGTTTACTATTTCTTTTAAACCGATAAAATTTATGCTGATAGACTCTTTAGTAGAACTATCAGCATAAATTACTTTTTCTCAATTGATGTTTATTTCATCGCAACTACTTTTCCTTTTTCATCGAAGAATTCCATCTTAGGTTCGTTGTTTTTATCGATGTAGATCTTAATTCTAAGCTTTCCATTTTCATCGTTGATGAATAACCCGTAATCATCGTTCATCTTTTTCCCTACAAACAGACGCTCGTGCGAGAGTAAACTGTCTTTATACATTTGTTTATAAGCGGCCTGCTTTTCTTTGTTGGTTTTCATTTTCGAAATCTCTTCAAAACGCTTCATACGTGGGTGGAATGTATCTTCTTTTTGGAAATCCCACAGTTGTAGTCCGTATTTACGTTTATCATTCTTTGGATTCTCGCTGTATTGCAGTTGCATAATCTGGTCATCTTTGAACTGGTCGATAGAGAGTACCAAGCCTGCTTCTTCTTTTAAACCATCGTAGATTAATCCGCCACATTCGTCGCCATCCGAGTTAAAGAATATCATACCAGCTGGGCGTTGGCGTTTCGGAAATTCTTTGCCATCAATCATTCCATTGTGTTGCATTTCGCTATTGCTAATTACCAGTTTTAAGTCGCCATTTTTTTCTACCACATTGATGCGTTCTACATCGATAGTTCCAAATTTTCGATTTTGCGTGGCGTTAAATGCAAACGAAATGAAAGCGATAAAACCGATTGCTGTGAATAATGCATATGCTCTTAAAAATACTAGTTCTTTTTTTGAGTTTTTCATGATATTATTGTTTTTCTGATTTGATTCTGAGTCAAAACTAGGCGAGGTAAATGAGTTAGTAAATGGCTTTCTGTTGAGTGCAGGAAAAAATCGCATGAACTAAGGAAAAATGAAAAAGAGTGAATGCTTATATTTGCAACCTGAGAAACGAAATGGTATGATTGAACGAGAAAATATAAAAGTAATTGGCTTCGATGCCGATGATACGCTTTGGATAAATGAACCTTATTTTCAGGAGACAGAGGATAATTTCTGTTTGCTTTTGAAAGAATATGCCGCAACCGATGAGGTTTCGAGAGTGCTGTTTGAAATGGAAATGAAAAACCTGGAGTTATATGGTTATGGAGCAAAAGGTTTTATGTTGAGCATGGTCGAGGCAGCTGTTAAAGTTTCTAAAGGGAATGTACCAGCTTCAATTATAGAGAAGACAATTATGTTGGGGAAAGAGATGTTGGAACGCCCCATTGAGTTGCTGGATGGAGTAAATGAGGTATTAACTGCGTTGAAAGGTAAATACAAATTGATTGTAGCCACAAAAGGCGATTTGTTGGACCAGGAACGAAAGTTAAGAAAATCGGGATTACTACAATACTTTCACCATATCGAGGTAATGAGTGACAAAAAAGAAGCCGACTATTCTAAACTTTTGGCTCATTTAGATTGTGCTCCCAATCAGTTTCTAATGATTGGAAATTCGTTGAAGTCGGATGTATTGCCCGTGTTGGAGTTAGGTGGCAATGCAATTCATGTTCCTTATCATACCACCTGGGCGCATGAAAAAGTAGAAGAGGAGAACTTGAACATACTGAAAATAGATAAACTGGTTGATGTGTTGAAATTTGTATAAGGAAGACAATTGGAGATAGCTAACTATCTCCAATCGTTCAATCATTTTTAGTCTCTTCTTTCTTGATTTGGATCAGGAGTAGGTGTTTCAAATTTCGATTTAGCATATCCTATTCCTGCGATTGCAATACCTCCACCTCCGAGGATTGCTGCTAATATTTCTCCAATATTATAATCAATGGTTACTTGAATTGCTGCTTTTTCATTGAAAAGGTAACTGGACACTAATACCATTATAATGGTAATGGTTAAGAGTACAACAACTGCTATTATGCTCTTTAGAAATAGATTTTTTATCTTTTGACCTTTCATGTTGATATTATTTGTCTTGTTAACTGCTTCTAATGACGGTTTCTTTTCCTTTTTGGGAGGGGCGTTGGGGACTGTTGCTTTTTTACTGTGCCCCAATAAAGAACTTAGAATTATTTTTCGTTGATCCATTGGGGTAATATTCAATTTTGGGAGTTCTTTTTTATTCATGGCAATTGTTTGTAATAGAGTGATATATAAAAATACTTATAATGTGGTTAAAAGCAAAATAATGGAATTAAACTGTTGTTTGTGTTTTTAAATCGTCAAGAAATATAAAATGTTAAATTTGTTCAGTTAATAGAAAGAAAAGCAAACTACAATTTCTTTTATCTTCTGTATTAATTGATATATTTGCCCGCAATTTAGAATATGCAGAACGGAGCAGGATGGTTGCTTTTTAGAAAACGAACAAAATGAAACATCTTACACTACTGAGTTTTCTTTGCCTATTTCCATTTTTTCTTTTCGCTCAAGAGAAGAAGGTAACCAAAGATATGGGAGTTTGGCTAGGAGTAAATATCGAAAAAGAGTTGTCATCGACAGTTGACATTGCATTGAAACAACAATTGCGGTTATATAACGATGTGTCGGAAGTAGACGATTACATTTTTGACTTAGGAGGTAAGTACAAACTGAATAAGAACTTCAAGTTAGGAGCCAATGTTCGCTATATCTGTAATTTCAGAATGGAGAAAGATGCAGAGCATAATTTTCGATATAATTTGGACTTAAACTATGGTGCAAAACTGAGTTCTCGGTTTAAGCTAGGAGCAAGAGTAAGGTATCAGCAGGAGTTCGAGAATTATTTTACAGAGTACAGCAAAAGGAAGAAAAATAGCAAAGCTGTTCGTGGTCGATTGAAATTGAGATACCGCTACAACGATAATCATAAATGGTATATCTCAGGAGAATTATTCCGTAAAATCGAGAAGTTTAAAGATCCATACAACGATAAAGTTCGCTTTTACTTAGGAGATGAATTTAAATCTAAGCTGGGACAATTCGATTGTTCTTTGGGCTATGAAAAAGAGTTGGAAGGGAAGCATCCCATGTCGTTCTATTATTTAAAACTCAATTACCTGATTAAATTATGATGCGAGTTTTAAGATCTATAGCAATTGTTGCTTGCTTTCTGTTTTGCCAATCGTGTTACCAAGAAGAAATCATATTCAGTGCGGAACCTAACAATGATTTAGAACTACCTCTACTATTGAATATTGATCATAAGGTTGGATGTTTAGACGATGCTTCGCAAACGTTACGCTTTTCTATTGATGAGAGTAAATTGCATGATTATAAACCGAAGATAAAGTTTCAGAAGTTTGCAAAGGTCTATTTTGAAGGGAAAGAGCTTGTAAATAGAGAAAAGAACCCGCTGGGGAATATTGTTTTAAACAAAGCATATCGTGTCGCTATTGAAGCAGGAGATAAGCGTCGGGAATTTAAGGTGAGTTTTACCAATTTGCCAACAGTGCAAGTAATTACTCCCAATGAAATTACTGATGAACCTAAAACAATGGCTCGCATTGTGGTGAACTATCCAAAATGGAAGAAGAAACCAGAGACTTATATTATTGGCATTGAATATCGAGGAAAAACATCAAGAGCTTATGCTAAGAAAAGCTATGGGATTTCTCTAAAATCGGAGTTTAATTTCGATACAGATGAATCGGCTTCATTTTTCGGGCTAAAACCCAATAACGATTGGATATTGGATGCCATGTATATCGATAGAGCTCGTCTTAGAAACAAAACTTCTTTCGAACTGTGGCAGCAGATAAATGGCAATGCCCATTATGGTATTTCGGGAGAGCTGGTAGAGCTGTTCCTGAATAATGAAAGACAGGGAATTTACTGTTTCAATGAAAAGATAAATGCCGAACATTTGGCGCTAACTAGTCCCAAAGCAGTATTGTATAAGGCTGTAGAGTGGGAAGACGGTGCAACGAAGTTCGAAACCTATTCACAAAAGAAATCGCATTGCTTTTATTGGGACGGCTGGGAGCAAGAATATCCTGATGCTGAAGAGGTAATCAATTGGGAACCTTTAGCCGATCTTCGTTACTTAATTGTCAAGGAGAAGGATGCTAACTTTAAATGGCTAATTGAGGAAGCCATCGATATGAATAATTTTATGGATTATTATCTGTTTCTAAATCTAGTTTCAGCGGTGGATAATACAGGAAAGAATACTTTCTTAGCTAAGCGTGATGCCGGTAAACCTTTTGTTGTAATTCCATGGGACATCGACGGAGCATGGGGGCTCTTTTGGAATGGCGAAAAGTTAAATCATACTTCGATTTTAAGTAACGATTTGTATAAACGCTTGAAACAACTTAATCCTTATAGTTTTAAGCAAAAGTTGAAAGAGCGTTGGTTAGAGTTACGAACAAATGTATTCTCGGAAGAAAATATTAGGAATCATTTCAATAACAACTTCAACGATATTCGAAAATCGGGAGTTATTGCCATTGAAAACGATCGTTGGGATTTAAATATCGATTTAAATGAAGAGCAACAATTCCTATTAGAATGGACAAAGAAGCGTTTGGCTTTTCTGGATGATTATTTTCGTGATTTATAACGGATATACTAAATGATTCATGCGATGAATGAGGTTCATATTGTTTCAATACAATCCGAGATTGTGAAGTTCGGTTAGTAGATTGACAATAAATTATATTGGAACTGTTGGTTTTATTTTTATCGTTTCAACTGTTTAAACTCTCTTTCCAGAATCTTTTCCAAATTATCTACACTCATGCGTTTGGCAATAATCTTCTTGTTTTTATCTAGCAGATAGATGGTAGGAGTAGAGTAGATGTTGTAAAGTTGACGAAATGGAGATAATCGATCTTCGTCGTAGACATTAATCCATTCAAATATTTTTTTGTCGAAAATATAGTCGGTCCATACTTTTTTCTTGTCTTGAGTATAGACTGCAAAAATCTTTATTCCTTTCTCCTTTTGTGTATTCCAAAGTTTCAAGAGTTTCGGAATTTCTGTTTTACAATGACCGCATGAGGTTTCCCAAAAAAGTAGAATGGTGAATGAAGCATTTACATCGTAAAGACTTCGGAACTCGTTCTCTGGAGTTTTAAGCTTGAGATTAGGAGCTTTATTACCCAACAGATTAGGCTTATTTAAAGCAACTTGCTGCTTAATTTTGTACATGGTTGCAGAGTCAGCCCATGTTTTTTGACCAATAAAGTATTTTTCGGCAATGGCTACAAAGGCAGCTTCCATTCCCATGAATTTAGTGTTTAGCGCATTATTCATAAGGTAATTCGAGATGTAGGGAAAGGTTTTACTTCCACATGCATCCAGTAATCGGAATGCTTCTTTGGTCATTGTGTCCGGAACCTGAATAATGACTTTATTGAAGAAAATATCGAGTTTGTTTTTCAAAAGAGGAGTATTCAGAATACGTTCATCTTTCAAATTAATATGCGACCAAAAATTTTGCGTCATGTAGTGGTAATTATTTATCCACTTTAGTGAGTCAGAAATCGATTTGTTGCTTTTGGGGATTTTCAATTCCCTGGAAAGGTCGATAAAAGTACTAAGCATACTGTTGGGGTGCTTACTTTCAAGTTCATCCCAAAGTTGACGAATAGAGTGATCCAATGAATCGATTTGACCATGAACTGATTGCTTATTTACTCCTTTTTGCTGTTTTAATGATCGGATAAGTTTACCTTTTTCGACCTGTTGTTTTCTTAAAAACATTAAATAATACTGAAAAGCTTTGCCTTCTTCTGAGTTTTCAATGTTCAGCTGTCTGTTTTTTATGGACAACTTCATATTCTGATCATTGCCAATCAGAAAATCGTATTGTTTTCGCTTAGGATGAATCAATGCATATAAACCAGGTGACAATGGCTTTGTGATGCTAACTTTTCCTTTACTATCAAATTCTAATGTGTCGGCCACAAGCAATTTGCCATCGAAGTGTCTGGCTAAAATGCTGATGGAGTCGGCGCGTTCGGGAAAGAAAACGTCAATTTTATTTTGTGCCGAGATTGGAATGTTTACACCAAACAGTCCAATTAATAAAAGTAACCTAGTCGATATATGGAATAATTTTCTTTGCATTTTGTAAGTCATTAAATGTACTAGAGAAAACATCGATTCTTTTCTCTATCTCTTTTTCAGTGAATGGTTGTTGCATAAGCTCGTTAATGTGTTTTAACCACTCAGATGGAGTGTTGGCTGTAACACATAAATTTTCGGTCTCTGTGTTTTTTATCATCGCATCGTTGGCAATGCAAAAACGACCTTTACTTAGCGAATGCAACAGTTTTAGTTTGATTCCGGTAGCCTGAAATGTGGGCAGTAATACAATGTGGGCATTGGCAATCCATTCGTCCATCTCTTTTTGCGATGGATTAGCAATTAAATTAGTATTGGGTGTTTGGGAAATCAGCTTTCGAAGTGCATTTGTAGGCGATTTTCCTGCAATAGTTAAGCTAAAACTGTGTTTGGGCTGAACCTGCTTCAAGATAAACTGAATGGCTTCTATATTTTCTTCTACCGAAAGATTACCATGAAACAACAGGTATTTCCCCATTCCAGGGATGGAGTTTATTCTGTTGGTTCCACTAAATGCCGAAACATGAATGGATTGGTTAAACATGTCTTGAAAATAGCTTTGATCGGATGCCGATATGGTCAATAACGCAGTAGCATGACTCAATTGCTTTTCAAAACGCTTTAATTTTATGGCTTCGACTTTAAAGAATAGCTTTTTCCATAACGAAGCCGAATTGTTGGCCAGTTGCTTGTAATAATGGTGTTCGACATTGTGGGTACGCACCAGTTTTACTCTGTTCTTTAAATCCGGATGATCTAAAAAACCACAACAATGAATTCCTTCGAATAATATGGGGTAGCTATCTTTCTTTAGGTTTTCAAGTAGTTTCGGGTGTTTTCGACTTTGAACAATAAAGGGCAAAGAATGCAGCTGATGAACTAAACTTCTGGTTCTAGGGTAGTAATATACCTGTTCGCACCATTTCTTTAATTCCACAGAAGGTTTACGACTGTATTCAAAACAATGCAGATGAATCTTAATTCCGAGTTTTTTTAACGCTTTTATCTTATTAAAAACATCAATGGCTCCTCCGTAGTTGGCCGGGAAGGGAATATCGAAACTAACTAAGTGGATATGCTTTGCTTGAATGGTCACACGTTTACTATTTATGTTCACGTGAAATTAAAAAAAAACTGCTGATCGAAAATCGATCAACAGCTTTTTTATCCGGTAAGATTATATTTTATGGAATAAGAGAGATACTTCCGTAGCGTGTTTCAATTTTTACGGTTGCAGTTGGAGTGCCTTCACCAACAGTTCCGTCAAGCTCCAAATTGCGATTATCCTTCATTCTGTTCATTCGATCTGTTTCTGGGTATTTTACATTACAGTAGCTGGCATAAGCTTTCAATGTGTAGGTCATTGATGGTGCAATTCCCAACTTGATACTTGCATACTGGTTTTCTACAGAGATGGATTCGAAATTAGCTACGTTCCCTGCCGAGAATGAACCGTATCCATTGCTAAGTCGAAGGTTACCATTAAGCTCGTCTATCTTTGTGCCGGTATATTTAGCTGCTAAGTTGAGTCCATTCAGTTTTTCCAATCGGTAAGTATCATAACGCGATTCGGCTACCATTTCATTCATATCATCCACTGAGACAACCGAATATTTTGAATCAACTTTTACATTGTTGGCTTTATATAGGTACAATTTAGAGTACTTTATGTCGGCTTTCAAATCGATAATCTCTTTGATGTCAATTCTGCTGTATGAGCTGTCGATAAATAGGTTAGGAGATAAAATCTTATTTCCGTGAACTCCTCCATATCGAACATTGAAATTACAGTCGCCAGTCGCATTTTCCAGGTAAATGTGTCCATAAGTGTTGTTGATTTTCAGGTTACGATCCGCTGGGATGTAAATGAAATAGTCAACTGAGAACTTTTCCCTTGTTTTGAATGATCTGCCAAACTCTGTTGTCGCATTCAAAGTAGAATTGTTGTGCGAAAAATGAATCTCAATTTGTTCCAGTAGGTAATTGGCTTTTTTCTCCTGAGTATCTTCAACAGTAATTACTACATCAACAATAACAGAGTCTCCGGTCATCTCTTTTATGGTGATGTCGCCATATTTGTTGTTAATTCCCAAGTTAGTAACCTCGTCTGGTAGCCAGGCTCTATGGATTTCACGAGTGAAGTCATCTTTTCCTCCGGCAAAGGATGAAAGTGTCACAATACACAGGCAAAGGGTTACGAGTAGTTTAAATCCTGTTGTCTTCATAATTCTGGTTATTTTGCTGTTTTACGTTTTTAAGTTGATTAATAATGAGTTGTAACATGTTCGATTTAGTTTGATAAAACTGAATCATTGCGTTAATAACTCTGTCGTCGTTCGGATTGGCCGCTAAATCTTTTTGCAATTGATCAAATCGCTGGTTTAACTCCTTCAATTCAGTGTCAATCATTTTCTTCTCTTCAGCAGATAAGTTCTTCTGATCCATTAAGCGCTGAAGGTTAGTTTGTTCATTGGAAATGGATGTCATATAAAACTGTTCTGCTTCCTGATACTGTTCCGAAACATCACTTAAAGTGAATTGTACGGCAGGCGCTGGTTGCATAAAACGATCGTAAACCTGATCGGTAACAAAAAGTGCAATGGCTAATACTGCTGCAACTTTCAACCACGATCCACTCGTCCATCTCGTCTTTTTCTCCTCTTTCTTCTCTTCCTCCTCAGAATGAAGCTCATTTAGCATTGCTTCAAACTTATCGAAGTGAGCTTCTGATGGTTCTGCCTGATTAAAAGCAGCTTTATTTTCGTTTATTATTTTCTCTAAATTATCCATAACCATTAATTTAAAGCGATGGTTTTTGCTTTCTTATTCAGCAATAATTCTCTCAATTTTCTCTTTGCTCTCAGGTATTGCGATCGTGATGTCGAATTAGATATGTTTAATATCGATGCTATCTCTTCATGATCGTACCCTTCAATTAAAAACAGATTCAAAACAACGCGGTAGCCATCGGCTAGTTGGTTAATGGCCCATTTTACTTCATCAATACTGTAATTGAACGGTTCGTTGCTTGTAGAGTCATCTGTTAAATCGGAGGTAACTCCATCATTCAACTCACTAAAGTGTTCTTTCTTTTTTCGTAGCTCATCCAGCGATCGGTTTACCACGATGCGTTTCAACCAGACACCAAAGGTAACTTCGCCCCGATAGGTGTCAATCTTCTTGAAAGCTTTTAAAAATGACTCTTGCATGATGTCTTCAGCGTCTGTCTCATTCTTTAGAATTCGATAGGCCGAATTGAACATCGCTTTATAGTATAGTTTGTAAATACTAAACTGAGCGCTTTTGTCGTTTTCTTTACAACGATCAATCAGATCCTGGTGTATGTTTTGGTAAATACTTTCCAATTGTTATCTGTTTTCTACTCCAAAGACGCAATGGTTAAACTGATGTTGCAAGTATAGCTGAAAAAAGATCAAAAAAAGATCATTTTTCGGTGCAAGATAAAACTGGAAAATGAGGATGAGTAGTTTAGATGTTTTTAAAATAGACTTCTAGTCTTCGGTATATCAGGTCTTTATGTATTATTGCGAATTGTTCGAAGGTATGATTTGAGTATTTGCTTATATGATTGAAAAATAATTTGTTTAGCTTTGCTTAAACCTTTTAGCTTTTAAGCGTGGAATAATTATTAAACAAACGAATGATAAAACAAACATGTGTTTTAATGTTCTAAACTTCAAAAAAGGGAATCGTTAACGCATATGTAAGTTGCTGAATGCATTCTCCTGATAGTAATCGGGATGAGGATTCAGAAATCAAAAAAATACAAACAGATGAAACTGACATTAGGAATTGACTTTGGGTCTTCAGCATCAAGAGCTTTAGTATTAGATATTGAAACAGGTAATATATTAGTTACACGAAGTACTTCATATAAAAAGGGAGAGAATGGTGTAATTACAGATAGCGATCCTCATTTAGCTCGTCAATGTGCCGACGATTACGTAGAATGTATGACGACTTCAATAAAAGGAGTAGTTGAATGGCTGAAGAATGAAGGAATTGATCCTTCAAATATTTTAGGAATTGGTGTAGATGCAACCGGTTCAACTCCTATTCCTGTTAATGAGCAGATGCAGCCATTGAGTCGCTTAGCTGATTTTAAGGATAACAAGAATGCATATGCATGGATGTGGAAGGACCACACTTCATATAAAGAAGCAGAGGAAATTACCCGTTTGGCTGCAGAGATGCGTCCACAGTATTTGGATACCATCGGAGGAATTTATTCTTCGGAATGGTATTGGGCAAAACTGTTGCATTGTCAGCGTGTCGACCCGGAGTTGTTTAAAGGCAGTTATTCTTGGGTAGAATTTGGAGATTATGTTCCTGCATTGTTAGCAGGTATTAAGGATACCAATAAAGTAGAGAGAAATAAGTGTGCTGCGGGACACAAAGGACTTTATAGTGAAACATGGGGTGGATTTCCAGATGATGAATTCTTAGGAAAGCTTTCACCAGAGTTGGTTCGAATTAAGAACTCGCTTCCCGAAAAGGCTAAAGCCATTGATCAGGCTTGTGGTACTTTGTGCGACGAATGGGCTCAAGAGTTAGGACTAAAAGCAGGTATTCCAATTGCAATGGGAATATTGGATGCACATGCTGGAGCTATTGGTTCGGGAGTAAAGAAAGGTGGTTTGGTAAAAATCATTGGAACTTCTACTTGTGACTTAGGAATTCAACCATTGGACGAGATGCAAGGAACCATTAGTGGTGTTGCAGGTGTTGCTTCTGAATCGGTATTGCCAGGTTATTGGGGAATAGAAGCAGGACAGAGCGCTGTTGGAGACCTTTTCCATTGGTTTGTTTCTCAGGTGTTGCAGAAAGATGGTTCTGTTCATGGAGAATTGACAGAAAAAGCGCAGCAACAGCAGCCTGGAGAAGCTGGTTTACTTGGATTGGACTGGAATAATGGAAATCGTAATGTGTTGACTGATCCTCAGCTTTCGGGATTAATCCTGGGACAATCATTGCTTACAAAAGATTTTGAAATCTATAGAGCTTTAATCGAATCGACAGCGTTTGGAGCACGTCGAATCATTGAGCAAATGGAAACGCAAGGAGTAGAAGTGAACGAGGTGGTTTGCTGTGGTGGTATTCCTCAGAAAAATAAACTGTTCATGCAGATTTATGCCGACGTGCTTAATAAGCAAATGAAAATTGTGGCGCACGAAGAGACTGTGGCATTAGGAGCTGCAATGATGGGAGCATATGTTGCATTAAAAGCGGAAGGTAATACTACCTCGTATGAAGAGTTGCAAGAGCGTTGCTGTAAAATGAAGGATGTTGTGTACTCTCCAAAGGTAGAAAATGCAGCTATTTACAATAAACTATATGCTTTGTATAAGGAATTGCATGATTCATTTGGTGTGAAAGAACACAGTCAGCCACTTTATCATGTAATGAAAGAGCTTCTAAAAATTAAAACTGAAACGAAAACTAATTAAATCAATACATTGTGAAAGATAAAGTAATACCTAAAGGGATATTAATTCCTTTTATTCTGATTACCTCACTGTTTTTTCTTTGGGGATTGGCCAATAACATGACCGATACACTTCTGGCAGCATTTAAGCGCATTATGAGTATGTCGGATTCACGAACAGCATTAATTCAGATCTCATGTTATGGACTGGGATATTTCATTTTTGCTATTCCTGCAGCTATTTACATTAAAAAGTATTCCTATAAATCGGGGATTCTTCTCGGTTTAGGACTTTATTTGCTGGGATGCTTCTTATTTTTTCCAGCAAAAATTACAGGAAACTATTTCCACTTCTTAGGTGCTTTATGGATTCTATTCGGTGGATTGTCGGTATTGGAAACAGCTGCTAATCCATACATTATTGCCATGGGACCGGAAGAGACAGGAACACGTCGTTTGAACTTGGCTCAGTCGTTTAATCCCATTGGATCAATTATGGGGGTTTTTCTTAGTCAGGTATTTATTTTATCATCACTGAATAAAGCGGGTGCCGATGAGCGTGCTGCCATGAGTCCTGAACAGTTGCAAGCTATTCAGTCGACCGAGCTTAACTCGGTAACCATGACCTATGTATCTATTGGTGCTTTACTTTTGGTATTGTGGTTGGTAATTTATTTTGCTAAGATGCCACGTACTGCTGATGCTGGAGGCAAAGTAGACTTTATTCCAACAGTAAAACGCTTGTTGAAAAACAAGAACTATACAACAGGTGTAGTTGCTCAGCTATTTTATGTAGGAGCTCAGATTGGAATCTGGTCTTTCACTATTCGATATGCCATGCAGGAACTTCAGTTGGAAAAAATGGCATTACCAGAAGGTAAAACGGCAGAGCAGATTGCAGCCAATTATTACCTGGCTTCGCTTATCCTTTTTGTTTCGGCACGTTTTGTATGTACTGCACTGATGAAGTATGTCAAGCCAGGAAAGTTATTGACAATTATGAGCTTTATGGCAATTGGTTTTACCATGATGGTAGTATTTGTTGGTGGACAAATTGGAGTTTATAGTTTGGTTGCTATCTCGGGTTGTATGTCATTGATGTTTCCAACAATTTTTGGACTAGCCGTGAAAGGTTTGGGAGAAGATACCAAAATTGCCGGTTCGGGATTAATCATGACGATTGTGGGAGGAGCTATTGTAACTCAGTTGCAAGGATTAGTTTCTACTTCGGTTGATAGCTTTAGAGCTACTTCGTCACTTTCAATTCCTGCAGGAATTAATGTGGCTTATTTAGTGCCGGCATGTTGTTTCTTATTCATTGCCTGGTATGCCATTAAAATAGCCAGTAAACATTAGAATTATTTCAGATCTGAAACGATCTTGAGTTTATAATTTGAATTTCATACTTATTAAGCGGATGTCATGTTTGGCATCCGCTTTTTGTTTAAATAAATCATGGCAGCATAGGGCAGGATAGTGGAATTGTTTCTATTTTTGGAGCAAATCAATAAAACCAGTTTATAAAATGATTCGATCAATGATGAGGAGTCTGCTAGGACTTCTTTTAATTTCAGTGGTCAGTTGCGCGCCAAAAGAGCAATTGCACGAAAAAAAGGTGAGCTTTACATCTGAAATGAATTTAGAGCAAAAAGTTGCTGAAGCTGCACGAGTAGTACCTACCAAGCAACAGTTAGATTGGCAAAAATTAGAAATGACTGCATTTATCCATTTCACTGTAAATACATTTACAGATATGGAATGGGGACATGGAGATGAGTCTCCACAGATTTTCAATCCTACCCAGTTAGATACTCGTCAGTGGGTGAAGAACTTGAAAGATGCAGGTATGAAGTTGGTGATTCTTACTTGTAAGCACCACGATGGGTTCTGTTTATGGCCAACCAAAACAACCGATCACTCTGTGGTTTCTTCTCCATGGAAAGATGGAAAAGGCGATGTAGTTAAGGAACTTAGAGCAGCCTGTGATGAATTTGGAATGAAATTCGGAGTTTACCTTTCTCCATGGGATAGAAATGCATCGTGCTATGGCGATTCGCCTAAATACAACGAGTTCTTCGTTAAGCAACTTACTGAGCTACTAACCTGGTATGGTAAAGTAGATGAAGTTTGGTTCGATGGAGCTTGTGGTGAAGGACCAAATGGTAAAAAGCAAGAATACGATTGGGATAGCTACTATTCTACAATCAAAGAATTACAACCAGAAGCTGTTGTTGCCGTTGTTGGTGAAGACGTTCGCTGGGTAGGAACAGAATCGGGATATGGACGAGAAACAGAGTGGAGTGTAACTGCTTTGGCTCCGGGAGGTCGTCCAGCCAATAAAGCACAGAATGCAAAGCTAAAAATCGGTTCTACTTCTCACGATTTAGGTTCGAGAGAGATGATTGACAAGGTTGATAATCTATATTGGTTCCCTGCCGAAGTTGATGTTTCTATTCGTCCGGGATGGTTCTACCATAAAAGCCAGGATAATCAAGTGAAATCGTTGGCAAAAATGGTTGATATCTACTTTAACTCAGTAGGTAGAAATGCTGTTCTATTGTTAAATATTCCTCCCGATCAGCGTGGATTGATTCACGAGAATGATGTGAAGCGTTTGAAAGAATTCAGAGCATATTTGGATAGAATGTACCAAACCAATTTTATTGCAGGGGTCAATACAGAAGCATCAAATGCAGTAGATGGAAATTGGGATTCTGCTTTCGAATTTACTCAATTTCCTTCTTCAGTGGAGTTCGATTTAAATGGTGAAAAAGACGTAAACGTACTGATGATTCAAGAGTTAATCAGTAAAGGACAGCGTGTTGAGGCGTTTAAGTTGGAAGCAATGATTGATGGCAAGTGGAATACAGTGGTAAAATCGACGACAATTGGTTATAAAAAGCTGAAGCGTTTCCAGTCTGTTAAAACTTCTAAAGTACGTTTGACTATTGAGAAGGCAAGAGGCCCGGTTTATATTAACGAGATTGGTTTGTACAAAGCTCCGGAGCTACTTACTGAAGCAAGAGTTATTCGTAACAAGCAGGGATGGGTAAGTATGTCGACAGAAACTCCACATCCGGTAATTACTTACACATTGGATGGATCGGAGCCAACAGCTAAGTCGACTGTTTACAAGAAACCAATTCAGTTACCAAAAGGAGGAACAGTAAAAGCAAGAGCCTTTGTAAACAACTTTAGCGAGAAAAGTGCTGTTACTACTGAAATTTTCGATGTATGTCCAGCCAAGTGGTCGGTAGTTAAATTCAGCGATGAACACAGTGGCCACAGAGCTACAAATGCTATCGATGGAAATGCCAACACTATGTGGCATACTCCATGGGGAGCTGGTGTGAAAAAGCATCCACACTTTGTCTCTGTTGATTTGGGTGAGACTTTAGGAATTAAAGGATTTACTTATACGCCAAGAACTTCATCCAATAAGAGTGGTACTATTTTCCGTTATAACTTCTATGTGAGTAAAGATGGTAAGAGTTGGAAAAAGGTAAAATCGCGTGCCGAATTTAGTAATATGAAAAACAATCCGATTAAGCAATATGTGCGATTTGGAAAAACGTATAAAGCACGTTATTTCAAATTCGAAAGTGTTGAAGGTATTGCTAACGAGGCTTGGCTTTCATTAGGAGAGTTAGGAATAATTACTCGATAGTAATTCGATAGATATAAAAAACGCGTTATTCTAAGATAGAGTAACGCGTTTTTTGTTGCTGCAATTACAGCTATTGTTTAAAGAATATGGTAATCTCTGCAGTGTCTCGAAGAAAATTGATGCTTTCTATGGAAAAACGAGTAATGTTTAATCCTGTTCGTTTTTTTAGATCTTCCATAAGTTGTTCTTGCTTATCGGTATGAATATTTTCAATCTGCTCATAGACGATGGTCAACGAATCTTCTCTGTTTTTTCTAAGTCGGTACTCTAAGAACCAAAGCCCACCAACAATTGCCAGATTGGTCAAAAATAGCTCGGCAAAACTTACCATTTTATTGGAAAGTGCATTGATAACCGAAATTCCAATAATGATAAAAAGATAAGTCATATCCTTAATTGGAATGGTATCGGTTCGGTAGCGTATAATTCCGAAGATGGCAAATAGTCCCAACGCAAAACCCAATTCTAACTTTACGCTACTTAAAAGGAAGCATAAAAGAAAGGTAATTGAACCTACTGCTAAATAGCTAAAATAGAATTCTTTGCGTTTGCTGCTTTTGGCATATAAAAAGTGAACAACCAGAAAAAGTATCAGGGTATTAAATAATAGCCTGAAAATCAATTCGGATAGTTCGCCGATGTCGAGTAGCTGAGTGCCTAAAAAATGATACCACTCGTCCCAGTGTGTGTGCTTCATAGTTGTTCGATTTTTTTAATTTGTCTAATCTTTTCTTTCCACCTGTTTTGTTTCAACTCAGGGTGGAGTAGTGCCATTCCGATGCAATATTTACTGAAACCATTGGGTCGAATATGGTGCTGGTGCAATTGTTGGGCTAAAACCGAATGGGTTAACTTTCCATCGTATTTTATCTCAACAATAACTACTCGGTTGAACTCTTTTTTCGATTCTTTATTATGAAATTGAAGATCGATATCGATAGTGCAACGTTCGTTAAATTGCTTATTGATTAATGTAAATCGTTTAAAGAAATTCCCTAATGTTGGTTGAAATTCTTCATTAGCCATAGGAGTGTTAAGCCCTATATAATTTACATCATCAGCAGTTAAATTGTCAAATGTTTCAGTAATGTTGCGCTGTTTCTGGGTTTTCCTTTTGTTGTTCTTTTGTTTTATTTCCAGAAAACATTCTTCGGAAGCGCAATACATTCTTTTTCTTACTTTGTAGCGACTGTAAAAGCCATTATGGTGGGTGTGATAACATTTCAGTTGCTGAGTATCCCAATAAATATTGGAATATGGAAGTATGGTTTTATCATGAACCATTAAAACATAATAATCATCAGCTATTGCTTCAAGAATAGATGGTAATAAATCTATCTCAAACCAATACTTTTTATCTTTTCGATTAAAGAATTGAACCTGTTTAGTCTGATCTAAACCGATTGTTTCAATTGAATCTGGTAACATAAAGAATTGCGATGATTTCAAAAGTAAAGATATAGAAAGCCATTTTATAAACGACTAACTGCCCAAAAGTTTTTTTACAAATAATCTGTTGGCTGATTTTCATCGTAAAAATGTAGAATAAATCCATCAGAATCCCATTAAAATTAACGTTCTTTGTGGCCTAAAATCTTATTTATGGCGGAGAAACAAGGCGTTCGAATTAATAAATTTTTAAGTGAGATTGGTTTCTGTTCACGTCGTGAAGCCGATCAGTTGCTTCGCGATCAGCGAGTTACCATCAACGAGAAAGTAGCTCAGTTGGGAGCCACTGTTAGCTATAATGATGTGGTAAAAGTAGATGGCGATATTCTATCGGCTTCGAAAAAAGATAAACCAATTTATATTGCTTTAAATAAGCCTATTGGTGTGGTTTGTACCACCGATGGAAAAAGAGAACGCGATAATGTAGTTGATTTTATTGGTCACGATAAGCGTATCTTTCCAATTGGTCGACTGGATAAAGATAGTGACGGTTTGCTGCTGTTGACCAACGATGGTGATATTGTAAATAAAATCCTTCGTGCCGGTAATCAACACGATAAAGAGTACTTGGTAACGGTAAACAAAACGGTAAATAGTAATTTCATAAAAGGAATGGCCGGAGGAGTGCCTATTCTTGGAACTACTACTAAGAAGTGTGAGGTAGAATATGTTAGCCGTAACCAATTTCGCATTGTACTGAAGCAGGGACTTAACCGTCAGATTCGTAGAATGTGTCAGCATTTTGGCTACGAGGTGAAAGCGTTGACTCGTATTCGTATCATGAATATCAAACTAGATATGCCTGCCGGAAAATGGCGTAACCTGAAAGATCATGAGATTGACGAGTTGAACGAGATGCTTGCTGCTTCTTCAAGCTTAGGGGCTGCTGTTCAAACTAAAAAGAAAAAAAGTAAGCCCGATACATTTAAACCACGACCAGAAGGATCGGCTAAGCCCGAAAGAAAAGGTAAGAGACCTGCTGGTAAAGGAAAAGGTGATTCAAAAGATGCGGCGTTTAATCCTAAATCAAGAAACTTAAGAAAATTAGGTGGACGAGGAAAACGACGTTAAACAACAATACTATCAAAACAGAAGAGGCTGTGGAGTTATAAAATAACCGACAGCCTCTTTTTTATATGTCGCTCTTTTTGAGCGGGTATGCTCGATTGTTTAGCCTATTTATGCTCCAATTCTACAGTAAAGTGACGCAAGATAGGTGCTTCGTTTACAATTGTGTAACCATTCTTGATTGCATCTTTGCGATCGAATACATTTTTAAGTGCCGCAGCAATGTATTCCATATGGTTGTTGGTATATGTACGACGAGGAAGTGCCAGACGAACCAATTCCAAATCAGGATAACGGTTTTCGCGAGTTTCAGGATCTCTGTCGGCTAAGATTGTTCCAATTTCAACGCCTCGAACTCCTGCTTCCAAATATAGCTCAACAGCAAGTGTTTGTGCAATGTATTCTTCCTTGGGAACATGTGGTAGGAAACGTTTGGCATCCACAAAAATGGCATGCCCACCAATTGGATACTGAATAGGAATTCCATATTCCATCAATTTTTCGCCAAGGAATTCTACCTGCTTGATTCTGGTCTCAAGGTAACCAAACTCAGTAGCTTCATCTAAACCAACAGCTAAAGCATTCATGTCACGTCCGGCCATTCCTCCATAAGTAATGAATCCTTCGAACATGATATTGTAAACCTGACACTCTTTAATCAACTCTTCCGAGTTCAATGCAATAAATCCACCAATATTTACAATTCCATCTTTTTTCGAACTCATGGTCATTCCATCGGCATAAGAGTACATCTCTTTTACGATCTCTTTTATGCTTTTGTCGGCATAACCTTCTTCTCGAAGTTTAATGAAATAAGCGTTTTCAGCAAAACGTGCCGAATCGAAAATTACAGGAATATCGTATTTCTCTGCCAACTGTTTTACCGCCTTAATATTGGCCATTGATACTGGCTGACCTCCCGATGTGTTACATGTAACAGTAACAATAATCATTGGAATTTCGTCTTTGGTATAAGTCGAAAGAACAGCTTCCAATTTATTTAGGTCGATATTCCCTTTGAATGGGTAGTCCAGCGTAGTGTCGAATGCTTCATCGATGGTACAATCTATGGCTTTTGCTTTACGGAACTCAATGTGTCCTTTGGTAGTGTCGAAGTGCGAGTTTCCAGGAACTACATCACCCGATTTTACCATAGCCGAGAAAAGTACGTTTTCGGCAGCTCGCCCTTGGTGAGTAGGCAAGAAATGATCGAAACCAAGAATGTTTTTAATGGCATTCTTCAAATTATAGTACGACGAAGAGCCTGCATAACTTTCATCTCCGGTCATGATCGCAGCCCACTGCTGGTCACTCATGGCACCTGTGCCACTATCGGTAAGCAAGTCAATAAATACCTGATCGCTTTTTAGGTTGAAAAGGTTATACTTGGCTTCTTTGATCCACTGTTCGCGTTCCTCACGAGTACTTTTTCTGATGGCTTCCACCATCTTGATTTTATAATTTTCTGCAAATGGTAAGTTCATAACAATTTGGTATAAACAATTAATAACAACGGTTTATCCAACATATTTTCCTGCTTTTATTGGAAAATAATATTGGCTACAGGCCAACAATAGATTGCAACAAATGCAATTCAAGTAAAATAAATAGAATAAAAATTCTGGAATGGAGTAGGCAAGCAGACCTGTTTATACTGCCTTTTTAGAAAGGCATGTGAAAACCATCTCTGTTCTTAATGTTTAAGTAGAGATGAAGTAATTTTGCAGTTATGAAATGACTTGTAATCATGTTAATTCACTTTTGCATAAGTACAGAGCAAATGTAAACGATTCAGCGAAAAAAACAAATGCTTAAAAACAATTTTGGAGCGAATTACCGCTCCAAAACAAATACACCAAATACATCTTCATTGTCGAAAGTACTACCAACAATCTTGCCTTCGTCGGTAATTAGTCCTTCCCATGTATCCAGATTGTAAACGATATCTTCGTCTCCATCCAGAAGCTCATACGAGATGCCATTGAAGTAGGCTTTGTCCTCAATGATCTCTCCCTGTACATGTTGGCGTATAGTAAATGGCTCTTCACCGTTAATTGTTTCGGTGTATTCTAGGTAGCCATGAATTTTTTCATTGGTATATTTGAATTCGGCAAAACCCAAATCGGTGCCAAATCCAAAATCTTCGGAGTATTTCCAACGACCATTTATATCGAAATCTTCTATCATTTTTAGTTGTTTTTATTGTTCTAACTTGGTTTTTATTGCAGCAACTGTTTTAGCAGCATTGCCCACAAAAATATCATCACCAATAACAAATACAGGGCGCTTCAAAAAGGTGTATTCATCCAAAATTGGCTGCTTGAAGTCGGCATCTTCTTTCAACTGTTCCTTTAAGCCTAGCTCTTTATATTTTCGGGCTCTTTTGTTAAACAATGCTTCGTAGCTGTTGGTATGAGCATGAAGCTGCTCCAATTGCTCCTTATTAATAGGTGCTGTTTTAATATCCTGAAGCTCGAATGTATCGTCTACATTCACCTCTTTCATAATGCGCTTGCAAGTATCGCAAGTGGATAGGAAATATACTTTTTTTGTCATTTTAATTCGGTTTTCTATTAGATTTTCGACCAATATAATTATCAAAGGTGAAATAAGTGATAATACACATCGTCAATTTATAATGTAAAACGGACTATTTATTTAACCTTTGGCACTTAATCGTTGTTTTTCTAATTCTATCACTTTATGTAATTTCTTTTGTAATAATTCTTTGGGAGGAAGCTCAATGAGATATTCTGCCACCCGAATACCTGAAGCTTCAAGTTGCAAAAGTTCAATTTGTTCTTTTGAGCCTTCAGAGCATAGAATTAAACCTATTGGAGTTTCTTCACCAGGTTCTGTCTCGTATTTCTCGAGATACCGAAGATACAATTCCATTTGCCCTTTATGTTGTGGTTTGAACTTGTCGAGTTTTAAATCAATGGCGATAAGACGCTTTAGTTTCCGATGATAAAACAATAAGTCAAGTTTAAAGTTTTCACCATCGATTAACATACGTTTTTGACGCTCAATAAATGTAAAACCTTGGCCTAGCTCAAGAATGAACTTTTCGAGTTCTCTTAAAATAGCATTCTCCAGAGTCTTTTCACTGAACCGATCTTCAATGCCAAGAAAGTTAAGGAAATATGGGTCACGAAATACTAAGTCAGGAGAAAGCTTATTTTCTTCTCTTAATTCTTCCAATTCGTGACGAATAAACTCATCTGGTTTCTTGGAAATTGCAGTCCTTTCGAAAAGCATAGAGTCAATTTTTTCATATAATGTACGTACCGACCATGTTTCAATACGAGCCATTTCAATGTAGAACTCTCGCTTTATCTCACCTTTTATGTACATTAAAACTTTTAAATGAGACCAACTTAATTCTCTACACAGTGTGGAGAGAATCTGGAAATCAGGAAAAGTCTCCACAGCGTAGAGACAATGTCGGAGTTGTTGTACTTCCCTAAATACAGTTGACCGGTTATTGTATTTATTATCTAACTCATAATGGACAGATATATACTGGAGTACTTTGCTCTAGTTTGATAGCGGGAAGATCTACTTTCTTTTCGTTTTTCTTTTTTCCTTCAGCAAAGATTAT
>SACZ01000070.1 GCA_023369685.1 Prolixibacteraceae bacterium JC049 | reverse complement strand
CTCCTTACATCGAGGAGCACTTGGCTCTAGTTCGCGCTAGAATCATCGGTAAGTCCGATGCATGGATTACAAGGCATCACATTGATATTTTCTCCAAGTGGCTGCGACAACATCTCATGGGTAACGAGACGATTAACCAACAACTGGCCTTCCTGGCGAGGGGACCATCTGGCTCAGTCGTGACATTCCAGGGATATGAAATCAATGGGTACACATTCTACACGAGGGCCCAAGACATGAAGAGCACGAACCAGAACAGTGCTGTTCGTGTCAATGCATGAAGAGCACGAACCAAAACAACGACGTATTACGGTGCCATCGAGGACATATGGGAACTTGACTATGGWCCTCTCAAGGTYCCTCTGTTCCGGTGCCAATGGGTTAGGTTGACTGGTGGAGGCGTAAYGATTGATGAYAGTGGGATGACAACKGTTGACCTTAACAAGGTTGGATACTYRGACGAACCTTTTGTCCTTGCCAATGATGTAACSCAAGTYTTTTWCRTSAAGGACATGTCTAGYAAAGGAAARAAGGGCAAAGGGCCTGACGAGCCGAAGCGCCACGTGGTTCTCCCAGGCAAAAGAAAAATCATCGGAGTAGRGGACAAGACTGACGAGGATTACGATCAGTTGGATGGGCAACCCCCTTTCACGGTGACGATTGACCCTAGCATCCTCCTATCAAATGAAGACACCCCTTACTCACGTAACGATCACAAGGAGGGAATGAAGACACCCCTTACTCACGCAGCGATCACAAGGAGGGA
>SACZ01000069.1 GCA_023369685.1 Prolixibacteraceae bacterium JC049 | reverse complement strand
TGGACTGACCCCACAACAGTAGACATTTCCTGTCCTCACGACGAGGCCTGTTCAAAGGCCTCCGGACTGACGCCGCCGAGGTGGCTGTGACGCCGGGTCCGGTKGTAGAACACTTCRATGTAATCGAAGATATCCGCCCGGGCCAGATCCCTGGTTTTATATATGCGTTTTCTGATCCGTTCTTTTTTCAGCGAACTGAAGAACGATTCGGCCACCGCATTATCCCAGCAGTTGCCACGCCTGCTCATGCTCGGCGCCAGGTTATTGGCCCGGCAGAAGCGCTGCCAGTCGTCACTACCGTACTGGCTGCCCTGATCGCTATGTACGATAACCTCGCCGTCCGGTTTTCGACGCCACACGGCCATCATCAGCGCGTCGAGCGCCAGTTCGCGTGAGAGAGTGGGTTTCATCGACCAACCGACCACATTACGGGCGAAGAGATCGATAACCACCGCCAGATACAGCCAGCCCTGCCAGGTGCGGATATAAGTAATATCGGTGACCCAGACCTGATTGGCCCGGACAACGGTAAACTGCCGCTGCACACGATTAGGCGCAACCACTGAAGGTCGGCCAGCGATACGACGCGGAGCTTTATAGCCGCGCACGGCTTTAATCCGGTTCAGTTGCATAATGCGGYCCACCCGGTTTTTACCGCAGATTTCCCCGATTTCGTTCAGGTCGCCATGAACCCGGCGGTAACCGTATACGCCTCCGCTCAGTGAATAGGAGTCACGGATAAGCGTCAGCAGACGCTGGTTATCTTTATCCCGCGCGGAGACCGG
>SACZ01000068.1 GCA_023369685.1 Prolixibacteraceae bacterium JC049 | reverse complement strand
GCAACATATAAGGTAACCGAGACTGGAGCATATACTCTGGAAGTAACAGATACCGAGAATGGATGTACAGCCATTTCAGCAGCGGTAACAATCACGGAAGAAAAGAACCTACCAACGGCGACGATTGCAGATGTAGCCGATAAAGAATTGCGTTGTAATAATATAGAAATTGAGTTGGATGGCAGTAGTTCAGCGGGCTTTGATTCTCATGCACTGACTTACCAATGGTTAAAAGATGGCGTTAATATTGGTTCGGCAACAACAGCAACATATAAGGTAACCGAGGCTGGAGCATATACTCTGGAAGTAACAGATACCGAGAATGGTTGTAGTGCAGTTTCAGCAGCGGTAACAATCACGGAAGAAAAGAACCTACCAACGGCGACGATTGCAGATGTAGTCGATAAAGAGTTACGTTGTAACCATGTAGAGATTGAGTTGGATGGAAGCAGCTCAGTAGGTTTTGATTCTCATGCACTGACTTACCAATGGTTAAAAGATGGAGTAAATATTGGTTCGGCAACGATTGCAACATATAAGGTAACCGAGGCCGGAGCATATACTCTGGAAGTAACAGACACCGAAAATGGTTGTAGTGCAGTTTCAGCAGTGGTAACAATTACGGAAGAAAAGAACCTACCAACCGCAACGATTGCAGATGTAGTCGATAAAGAGTTACGTTGTAACCATGTAGAAATTGAGTTGGATGGCAGCAGTTCTGCAGGTTTTGATTCTCATGTACTGACCTATCAGTGGCTAAAAGATGGAGCAGCTATTGGTTCGGCAAC
>SACZ01000067.1 GCA_023369685.1 Prolixibacteraceae bacterium JC049 | reverse complement strand
ATTTGTCAATTTCTGATCTATGATAATCAACTATCCAATCGTTCTGTTTGTCATACAAATGTTTAATTTTTTCTGCTTTATTGCTCCAAACATAACAACCTCTGTCATCATACATGTAGAATCCTCTGTCAGTTGTCGGGTCTAAAAAATGTATATCTTGACATACAGCTGGTTCATATCCCATTTCATTATTAGCTATCCCATTGAGAATGTTTGAAACCTGAATATCCTTTACTTTTATTTTTCCAACTATTAATCGAGCCTCWGTTTTTTCAGAYATTAAACTACCATCTTGATTTTCAAYCACAACCTGCGATTCAACTAGTTCATTTTTATCATAGAATGATTTAATCATGTCGGATGAAAACTGATTGATTAAATAGTCATTTAGATTATTAAAAAGTCCATCTGGATATTCATAAATCAAAAYCCATATTTCAGTCTCAGTATTTTCAAATGTTTCATTGAATATCGTTGTAGCTCGCTGTGTTGCTTGTAATACTCTTTTTTTATTATGATTTTCACGATTAATCTTATCAACTTTTGTCATTCGACGTTTATCATTCCACCACTCAATCTCAACGCCGTTTCTGAAAATTCTAAAGAGTTCGTCTCCTCCAAGTTCAAAACGAATATGAACTGCTCCGAAAATCGAATGCGGTGATTCTATCTTTGATTCAGGAAATACTGTATCTAAATATGTTTGTAGTTCGTCTCTCAATTTTATTTATTGTCTTTATGTTTCTTGCAGTCTCGTTTCTCGCCTGACCGCTAACGGTTTAGTGTAA
>SACZ01000066.1 GCA_023369685.1 Prolixibacteraceae bacterium JC049 | reverse complement strand
TAACGCTTGCACCCTCCGTATTACCGCGGCTGCTGGCACGGAGTTAGCCGGTGCTTCTTCTGCGGGTAACGTCAATGAATAAGGTTATTAACCTTACTCCCTTCCTCCCCGCTGAAAGTACTTTACAACCCGAAGGCCTTCTTCATACACGCGGCATGGCTGCATCAGGCTTGCGCCCATTGTGCAATATTCCCCACTGCTGCCTCCCGTAGGAGTCTGGACCGTGTCTCAGTTCCAGTGTGGCTGGTCATCCTCTCAGACCAGCTAGGGATCGTCGCCTAGGTGAGCCGTTACCCCACCTACTAGCTAATCCCATCTGGGCACATCTGATGGCAWGAGGCCCGAAGGTCCCCCWCTTTGGTCTTGCGACGTTATGCGGTATTAGCTACCGTTTCCAGTAGTTATCCCCCTCCATCAGGCAGTTTCCCAGACATTACTCACCCGTCCGCCACTCGTCACCCGAGAGCAAGCTCTCTGTGCTACCGTTCGACTTGCATGTGTTAGGCCTGCCGCCAGCGTTCAATCTGAGCCATGATCAAACTCTTCAATTTAAGTTTGATGCTCGTGAATTAAACTTCGTAATGAATTACGTGTTCACTCAGAGACTTGGTATTCATTTTTCGTCCGAGGACGTTAAGAATCCATGTCACTTTGAGTGCCCACACAGATTGTCTGATAAATTGTTAAAGAGCAGTGCAACGCGGCTTTCGCTCACCGTTGCGAGGTGGCGTATATTACGCTTTCCTCTTTCAGAGTCAACCCGTTATTTCAGGATTTTTTCTCTTCAACCGACCGGGCT
>SACZ01000065.1 GCA_023369685.1 Prolixibacteraceae bacterium JC049 | reverse complement strand
CATCGGCATCACTTCATGTATGTAGTAATGAATTGATGTTGCCATACAGCTCAGCATAGTTGTAGAGTATGAAACGAAAAAACCACCCGGCAAGGTGGTTTTTTCGAAGGTTCAGTAACCGGCAAGTTTCTGAACCAAGGTAACTGGCTTGGAGGAGCACAGTCACCAAAACTCGTTCTTCCAGTTTAGCCTTAACGGGCACATAACTTCAAGATCAACTCCTCTAAATCAGTTACCAGTGGCTGCTGCCAGTGGCGCTTTTGCATGTCTTACCGGGTTGGACTCAAGATGATAGTTACCGGATAAGGCGCAGCAGTCGGACTGAACGGGGGGTTCGTGCATACAGTCCAGCTTGGAGCGAACTGCCTACCCGGAACTGAGTGTCAGGCGTGGAATGAKATAAACGCGGCCATAACAGCGGATTGACACTGGTAAACCGAAAGGCAGGAACAGGAGAGCGCACGAGGGAGCCATCAGGGGGAAACGCCTGATATCTTTATAGTCCTGTCGGGTTTCGCCACCACTGATTTGAGCGTCAAATTCTGTGATGCTTGTCAGGGGGGCGGAGCMTATGRAAAAACGCCCGCTGGGCGGCCTCCTCTTTTCCGCCTCCCTTGCTCGCTCGGTTTTCTCGAGCTTTTATAAGAACGGTCTTGCCGCTCGCCGCAGCCGAACGRCCGGAGCGTASCGACTGAGTGAGCGAGGAAGCGGAAAAGAGACTGTTCTTACACTGAGCACTGACGCTCTGAGGCTTCTTATGACGAAACAACAGAAAACAGCGCTGAACATGGCTAAATTCATCCAGAATCAGTC
>SACZ01000064.1 GCA_023369685.1 Prolixibacteraceae bacterium JC049 | reverse complement strand
GCAACCTTCGGGCTGCGGATTTTTTTATGTCGATTAAGGGCTACAGCCTGGCGCGCGGCTGCGTGACGCGCAGCCCGCTGACGGCCGCGGCGACAACGGCAAGGATCCCGGCCAGCATAAGAGCGGTGTGGGTTCCGCTATTCCCTGACAGATTAAACAGCAGCGCCACCAGCGCGGCGCCGGTACTCTGCCCAAGCAGGCGCGCGGTACCCAGCATGCCGCTTGCGCCGCCGCTACGATGAGCCGGCGCTGAAGAGACGATGGTGTGATTGTTGGGCGACTGGAACAGACCAAAGCCCGCGCCGCAGAGCGCCATTCGCCAGATAATATCCAGATCCGTGGGGGCGGAGGGCAGTAAAGCCAGGCCGAACAGGCCACAGGCCATGACGAGAAGGCCAATCGCGCACAGCAGCCCGGCGTGAACTTTCTCAATCAAATAGCCTGCCAGCGGCGCCATCACCATTGTGGCCAGCGGCCACGGCGTCAGGAGCAGACCGGTTTCCACCTCGCTGCGTCCCATCATTGACTGCAGGAAGAACGGCAGCGAAACCATGGCCAGCATCTGGGCGCAGAAGGAGCATATGGAGGTACAAATTGAAAGAGAGAACAGCGGGATACGCAGCAGGTCAATCGGCAACAGGGGGACCGGCATCCTGAGCTGACGACGGACAAAAAAGAAACCGACGACCAGCATGGCAACGATCTCCGCCGCAACCAGTTCGCCGGACTGGCCCTGGGCGAAACCGCCGAGAGCGGTAATCAGTAAGCCAAAGGTTAAGGCATTCATGATGGCGCTCGGCAGGTCGAAGCATTCATGATGGCGCTCGGCAGGTCGAAGC
>SACZ01000063.1 GCA_023369685.1 Prolixibacteraceae bacterium JC049 | reverse complement strand
ACCGTTGCATTGGCTTACACAAGAAGATATTACGTTGTAGATGTTTATTGCATGAAAGAGTAATATGATCTAGTTATTTCGTTGACAGATATGTCGAACAAACAAATATTCCAAGTTTACCATGGACCAGGAAACGTYCGTTACGGGCCAACTGGGGTAGATCTGTCAGATTTTATTGTATCAGAAAGGGGAATTGATAGACCGGCTGAGAGGAGTGTACCTTCTATAAAAGGATGGTTAATGAGGGGCTTSAGAGTTGATCCACAGACAAGTGACATAACAATCAATGTTATAGTAAGTCGGGCAACTGAGGGTTTTTATTGGGAACTAATGCCAGTTCAAAACTCTCGAGTATGGAGATGGTATGTGGAAAATGCATTGCAACGTGGGTGGCCTCTAGCTATGGTTCCGTTTGTTCACCCGAAGGATCCATGTGTACAGATGAACATGGATGATGGCGAGGGACCAAGTGCTGAAGTAAATGAGACTTCTGTGGAGGAGGTCAACGCACGAGAGGACGGGGGTGTAGTAGCTCCAGTGGGCATTCAACCAGGTGGAGTGGCCGACGAGGGGGAGACTGTCGGTGCCATTGTGGATGAAATGGAGAGGGAGGATTCTGACAACGAGCGTGTAGAGGAAGGTGATTCGTCAGATGATGAGACGGATATTAATCCAGCAGAATGGGCTAGGGAGGATTTTTCTTGGCTGGTTGTCTCTAAAGAGGATAGTGTGAGATGGGAGTACAAAGAAAATGAGGTTTTTCAGGGAGCGATTTATAGTAGAGCAGAAGATATGAAGGAGGCGGTAAAACATTTTGCAATGTCACTTCATAGAGAGTTTTGGGTTGCCAAGTCCAACC
>SACZ01000009.1 GCA_023369685.1 Prolixibacteraceae bacterium JC049 | reverse complement strand
TTTTTAGACCCGACAASTGACAGAGGATTCTACATGTATGATGACAGAGGTTGTTATGTTTGGAGCAATAAAGCAGAAAAAATTAAACATTTGTATGACAAACAGAACGATTGGATAGTTGATTATCATAGATCAGAAATTGACAAATACTTCATAAATGAATGATATATAGAGAGTTGACAATAAATCCCGAACCGCTAACAAAAGCTAAATGCCAGTCGGGTTTCAGTGGCAAAGCAAGCTTCTGTGCTTCGTGGCATCAGCGCCAATTCGTCGTTGACGATTTGGCTATCGAAAAGAAAAATCAATAAAACAACGAATTGGCTCAGTGACAAATTGAAAGGATCGACTTTTCAAAATCCCGTCCGGCACATAGCCAAGACCGTTAGTGGCAATTTAAAAATAAAGAACAATGGATATTTTAAACAATGCATGGACTATCGGAATTGGAGGAGGAATTATTAGTGGGATTCTCGTCTTCGTAATTACCAATAAGATTTTCGCAAAAAAGGAGAATAAAGAATATGCTCAGAAAATCCAAATGGCTAATAAAGAGTTGCTTTATTCTATTAGACCATTAATTGTAGGGCAACACATTCCAAGTCAAGATCTAATTGATTCAATTATTTTCTCAACTGCTCGTAAATATAATGTCAAAATCGATGACATTTATGAAAATGAAGAACTTGCTGAGGATTTATCAAAGGAGATTCTAGACAATCCTTTTTTGAACTCGGAAAGTAAATTAAAATATTGCGAATTAACGATAAATTTAAAAGAGCTAGGTGGTGAAGAGGAAGCCGAATCAAAACGTGAAGTTATATATATTGAAAAAGCTAAGTCAATTTCAAAAGAAAGTATAAGCGTTACACTTGCACTAATGACAACCATGACTGCTATAGTAGCTACAGTTTTTGCATCTAAATCTGATATTGTTCTTTTTGAGAATAAGAATTCCACTGAGCTAATAACGATGTTTTTTGCAATAACTTCAATTCCAATCTTTGCCTTGTTATTGACACGACTTCTAAAAGCGACCAAAGCAGAGCAAAGGATACAAAAAATTAACTTCGAAAACATTAAAAAGGAAAAGGAGACCGATAGCGAAAAAAATGAATAAAAACTGCCACTAACAAAAGCTAAATGCCAGTCGGGTTTCAGTGGCAAAGCAGGCTTCTGTACTTTGTGGCATCAGCGCCAATTCGTCGTTGACGATTTGGCTATCGAAAAGAAAAATCACTAAAACAACGAATTGGCTCAGTGGTAAGTTGAATGGATCGGTATTTCAAAATCCCGTCCGGCACATAGCCAAGACCGTTGTAGCTAATTAGAACAGAGACTGTGAATTCAATAACCATGATATAAATCAATTATGAAAGAAATAAAAATAAAACATGATTCTCAACCTGAAGAAATTCACGATTTCACAAAGGGATATTTGACATTACCCTTTGATGAAGGACAGTTTGGTGATTTTATAACTAATTTGCTTGGACTACCTCAAACTTTACAAAAAAAGATACAAGGAAATTTCGAACTACATTTAAAAGATTTACAAAACTTCTATAATCTTGTAAACCAAAGAATCGAACAGCAAAACAAAGGTAAGTTAATTCAGTTTCGAACAACATTATATTTTTCCGATGGTTCATCTGTTACTCTTGGTGGTATTACAGAACTAGAAACTTATAATGAGATTAAACCAATTACTTGTGTTGCAGCAGTGCTAACCTGGGATTATCTAATTTTATTTGCCGATAAGACTGTACCTGAAAAGCAAACAATTGAGTTGTTAATTACAATTTCAAATTATGAAAAAAAGGCAAATGAACCTTCACTTGACTATATAGGAGATATTGGTGAATTTGTATTAACCATTAGTCATACTGCAAGAAGCTGGGCTTATGACATTGAACATTTATTTTCCAACCAGATAAACTCATTAATAAATCCTGTTAATAAACTTAAAAATTTTATTCGAATTAATTCAGCAAGAATTTCAGTTGGTGTACTTATTGTATACCTTATAATTTCACTTGCAGGAGCAATATCAGCCATAAAATTCTTTAACCTTAAACAAGTTGACTATGTTAATGAATTTATGAACAGGGAGAACATTGATATATCTCAAAAAATTAATTTCCTTTCTACATATATCGCTAATGGACAATCCGCACAGTACTATTTTAAGGTGGCTATATTTATACTGATTTCTATTATTATTTCTATAACCTTTTTGGTTTGGGTTTCTAATTTGGCAGAAAGCAAAGAGCCGAGTTTTTTGGTTGTTACACGACAATCTAAAAAATATAGGGACAGGATATGTAAGAAACTAGAAAGAAAGTGGTTATGGTTCTCATTTTCTATTGTTATTAGCATAATAACAAGTTTAATAGCAAATTTTATATTCACTTACTTAATAAAATAGATTTGCTTTAATAACTAGCTACAACAATGTATATAGCAAATAGGCGGGACAGTAGTAAATTCAGCGGTTTTAACCCGCTCCAACTTCATCTCGGTCTGATAGGTTTGAGGCACGCAATCGCCTACATGCCATATACACACCGTTACCAACAAGTTTTAAAAAGCAGCAATAGTATCTAAACAATAAAGCCTTTTAGCATGAATCCTTCGTCAAAAACTACGAATTGTGTATCGTCAATAATATTTGCCTTATCGATTTTGATATTTGTTCTAGTTTTCTATTCATGTGGAACAAAAGATAAATCAATTAAAAACTCAGAAACTGTACATCAAAAATCCGAACGAGAGCAGCGACTAAAACAGGAAATAGAAAGAAAACGATTGGAAGAAGTAGAACGACAAAGAAGAGCTGAATTAGAAAAACGTGTAATAGAAGAAGCGGAAAGGAAAAAACGGAAGGCAGAACGTAGGTCATCCAAAATCAATTCAAAAACTAAGAATGCATTTGGTATAGGTCGTAATAAAGAAGGACTTCAATTAAAAAAGTTAGAAGAATATACAGTAAAGTTAGCTGTTGATGGAGAATTTAAAGTTCATGAACATGGAGAATTAAGAATTTGTATAGGTGCTAGTGATGCTAAAGTAATTTTTGATGAAGGCATGGTTCAAGATGAAGCACTTATACCTGCCGAAATTGGACAATTTGCAAAAATAACACCATTTGCTCCAGATTTTGATATTTCTCCTACCAAAACAGAGTGTATTAGAATTCATCCAAGTGGATCAGAGGTTCGGTTTACTTTAACTCCCAAATGCGCGGGGATTTTTGAAGTGAGTGCTAACATTGAATTATTTAACACAGCTAACTGTACAGGCCCATCAGTTCCCAAAACAGCAAAATCTATAGCTGTTAGAGTTTATGTTGATAATAAATATAATCTTAAAAATAAAATGATGGAACTTGGTCAGATATTCTGGGAGAAGTTTATTAGTTTTTTGGGAGCTCTTATAGCATTATTATTTGCTACTTTATTATTTCTTATAAGACGAAAAATCAAAAATAAGACAGGATATACTGATGGTAACAATAATTAAAACCAGTTGGTAACAAAAGCTAAATGCCAGTCGGGTTTCAGTGGTAAATCAGGCTTCTGTGCTTTGTGGCATCAGCGCCAATTCGTCGTTGACGATTTGGCTATCGAAAAGAAAAATCAATAAAACAACGAATTGGCTCAGTGGTAAATTGAAAAGATCGGAGTTTTAAAATCCCGTCCGGCACATAGCCAAGACCGTTATAGCCTATTAAAGCAACAAAGAAGATGGAAAATAAAATATATGAAGGAATATTTAATGTATTAGAAGAAGAGTTTAAAGAAATTGGAAGATATATTTCGTTTACAGAAAGTAACTTGAAATCCTATTCAATTAAAATTCAGGAGTTGCATTTGAGAGTGTGTAGTGAAGTAGAAAATTTAATGAAAATTGTCATTCACAAGCACTTTTTAGACAAAAGGGAAGTTGAAAAGATGTGGAATTCAAAACAGTCAAATTTTCTATCTGAAGCTGGAAAGAAAGATGAATTTGAAGCTTTACAAGACGGGTTGAATAAGAGAAGGAAAGAAAAGGTTGAGAAATTAATGTATGGATATCCCGATTTTGCTTTTTACTTTGAGCTTGCTAATGAGCAATTTAATTTAAATAAAAAAGCCGTTCACTTTTTGTCATCCCTTGACAATTCAGATGAACTTACTGTAATTCTACCATTTGAAACTGAAAAAGACCGAACAGTACCTGTTTGGTGGACTAGTTATAATAAAATGAAACATGACAAGGTCAACTCTTTTTCTATTTGTACACTTGAGAATCTAATATATTCTTTTGGGGGCTTGTTTGTGTTAATGAATTATTTAATAGAATATCAGGATAATAATAATCCTAGACACGAAGAGTTTCCTAAAGAGAGAGTAACTTCTATTCCCATGGATTGTGATTGCTGGGCTTTTCAATCTAATCATTTTAAAGCTACAAATTCAATACAAGACATAAATATCTCAATGCAGTTAGTGAAGGACCTAATGCGTGAAGATGAATATGCAGCTTTACTTGAAAAATATGGGAAAGATTTGAGTGCTCATTTTACTGAAATTAGTAAGAAAATGGCATTTCATTCTAAGTTAGTTAAAGAAGAGAACTTTATTTTTCACGTATATTATGACTATAAGAAATTAGCAAATAGTCAACCTCGTATAATTTACAGAAAGAAAATGAGATTTTGCAAATTTACAAACTAAACAGGCTATAACAAAAGCTAAATGCCAGTCGGGTTTTAGTGGCAAAGCAGGCTTCTGTACTTCGTGGCATCAGCGCCAATTCGTCGTTGACGATTTGGCTATCGAAAAGAAAAATCAATAAAACAACGAATTGGCTCGGTGGTAAACTGGAAGGATTAGTTTCCAAAATCCCGTCCGGCACATAGCCAAGACCGTTACCGCCAATTTCAAGAAATGAGCAAGTTGCAAAAGCGAAGAAAGAATAGAGAGGATGAAAATTAGAAAATTGATAAAGCACATAATAATATTTTTCCTGCTGACTGTATTAACACAAATAGGAGGGGTTGTTTATTTGTTCTCAGTTTATTTTTCGCGTAAAATTCTTAGACAATTTTACTTGAAGAGAACTTTAATTTTTGTTGTCTTGTATTTATTTATGAGCTTTTTAATTGTTCCTAGAATTGCAAAATATGTTGGACGAGAAAGGATTAGTGAGGCAACAAACTTGAAAGCTGCAAACTTTTTGACAGTTCTTTTGAATCGCAATTATGTAACAAAGAAAATGAATGTTTATTTGAGTAATGTTTCAAATAGACTAAATCAGCGGAATGACAGAATTACGATTTTATATTTAGACGCATGTTTTCCATTTATTAAAGGGTTTCCTCTACTTCCTCATTTGAGTCATAACGACGGAAATAAAGTTGACTTTAGTCTAGTTTATCAGAATGAGAATGGAGAAATTGTTGAGAAAAATAAATCGATAAGTGGTTACGGAGTCTTTGAAAATCCAACAGAAGAAGAGTTTAATCAGACAGAAGTTTGCAAAAAGAAAGGATATTTTCAATACGACTATCCTAAATATTTGACAATTTGGAGAATTAACTCAGGCCTGAAGTTTTCAGAGAAAGGAACTAAAAGTTTGCTATTGGCTTTTCTTGAAACACCTGGTTTGGAAAAGTTGTTTATAGAACCACATTTGAAAAATCGAATGAAATTGACAAGCGAAAAGATAAGGTTTCATGGCTGTGGAGCGGTTAGACATGATGACCATATCCATATTCAGATAAAAAATAATTAGATAAAAACTGGCGGTAACAATGTGTAAATTTTATAGCGGGGTTTGTGGCAGTGCGTTGGTCGGATTCCCGCATCGATTTTCCAGTCCTTTCGGACGGAAAATCACTCCGAAAATCCGCTACAAAAACTTACACTTAACCGTTATGGGCAATCCCCCTACTTGTCGAAAAACAGTTGAGTTTTTCCGCTAACGTCTTTAGTTATAGTAAAATTGGTATGAAAACAGAAAAAAAATAAAGTACATATAATCAGTAGATTAACTTTGACGTTAGTCGGAATTAGAAAAACACCAAAAATGAAAGAGCTACTAGATGAAAAATTGAGAAAATTGAAAAGAGCAAATTCTAATTCTGAGATTGATGATTTATTAGATGAAATAGTTCCGTTGCTGAAAGATTCTGGAATATCGCTTTCGCAAGTACTGATGTTGTTCAAAACTGGAGATGGAGGATTTGGATTAAAATCTCAAGATCATCGAAGTACGATTACAAACTCAAATAAAGCTCAGGTTATTCTTCAGAAATTAATGCAAAAAATGAAAGAAAAATGAATCCTGAAAAAATAATTGCAATTTCTACAGCTATAAATACTTTCACTGCTCTTGGTATTCTTCTTGTTGCGTATTTTCAATTAAAAAAGGTAAAAGAACAATTGAAAAATCTTTCTGACAATCAACGAAATAGTACTTTAATGACTGTTTTGGAAATGGAAAGTGAAATGTTTAAGCGAAAAGAAGCTCTTGACAAAATATCATTTGAAATTCGAGAAATTGGTATTTCTGACAAAGAAATCTCATCGGATACTTTGGAGCTTTTTAATGATAAAAATAATGTTGCAATAGAAAACTATCTTAACTCACTTGATAGGTTTTGTTATTGCATTATTAATAAATATATCTCTGATCGTGATTGGAAAACAGAGTATCGAGATGTAATATTTGATGCCGTTGATAATTATGAAGACAACTATGGAACAAGTTCTCGATTTAGAAATACAAAAAGATTATTTGACAGATGGAAAGATGAATAAAAATCAGCCCATAACAAAAGCTAAATGCCAGTCGGGCTTGAGTGGAAAAGCAAGCTTCTGTTCTTCGTGGCATCAGCGCCAATTCGTCGTTGACGATTTGGCTATCGAAAAGAAAAATCACTAAAACAACGAATTGGCTCGGTGGCAAACAGGAAGGATCAGTTTTTCAAAATCCCGTCCGGCACATAGCCAAGACCGTTAGCAATAATTTTAATAAAGAACTGATGATATTAGAAAATACCTGAAAGCAATAGCCTAACTACCCTATGCATTTATTGCTCTCATAGAAAAGATATTAACCAACAAAGATTAATAATATGCCAATAATTGAAAGTTATTTAATTACGACAAAAAACCTCAATGCTATCATGGAAGCTGTTGTAAACGCTCAGGCTCCTACAAAATTTACACTAGGTTTTCTGGAGCAGTTAGGGTTTAAAAGTAAAAATGATAGACTGTACATACGTCTTTTTAAAGATTTGAATATTCTGGATGGCAGCGGAGCTCCAACTTCAAAATACTATGAGCTTATTGACCAAACTCAAACTGCAACAGTTCTAGGAGAATGTATTAGGCAAGGATATGCAGACTTATTTCAAATCAATAAGAATGCACAAAATATGACCAAGGAAGAAGTAAAGAATAAACTCAAAACCATATTTCAAGGCAAGAAAAAAGACCACGTTTTAAATCTCATGGCGAATACATATATTGAATTATGCAAAATGGCAGTATTTGAAACAAAGAGTGCTATATCTAGGGTTGAACCTTCTTTTGTGGAGCAAGAGGAAGAAAAACAAACTAATCCTGAACCCGAGAAAATAGGAGAAATTATAAATAAAAGTATTACAACAGAAATGCACTATAATATTCAAATACACTTGCCAGAGACAAAAGAGATGGCTGTTTATGATGCAATATTCAAATCTCTTAAAGAGCATTTGCTATGAAAACAGAACCATTATATTCCTTTGTTTTTAAAGGCATTTTAACAAAAGAAGCATTGTCAGAAACTGAGGCTAAATGCACAAAATCTTTAGCTAAGATTGAAGACGAAGATATTTATAAGCTTTTATGCATTGATGAACTACCTTCAGAACTTGTTATAAAGGCAAAAAAAATGTCACATGTATTTACTGCGATATGCTCTTTTGAGAATAGTATAAGAGAACTTATTACACAGATTTTCTTTGAGGAGATTGGCTCTGATTGGTGGGAAAAACGTGTTCCTAAAAAAATTAAAGATAAAGCGGAATCAAGAAAAGAGGAAGAAGACAAAATTAAGTGGCACACACAAAGAGGTGATAATTATATAAATTACACAGAGTTTGGTGATTTAGTCTCAATAATGAGAGGTGATAATTGGGACTTCTTTGAACCTCATATTATCTCACTTGAATGGGCACAGCAAATCATAAAAACGCTAGAACGTTCCAGAAATGTAATAATGCATAGTGGAGAGCTTTCAGACCAAGATTTAGCTAGAATTGGAACTTTGATAAGAGACTGGGTTAGACAGGTTGGTGTTTAAAAAACTATTGCTAACAAAAGCTAAATGCCAGTCGGGTTTCAGTGGCAAAGCAGGCTTCTGTACTTCGTGGCATCAGCGCCAATTCGTCGTTGACGATTTGGCTATCGAAAAGAAAAATCACTAAAACAACGAATTGGCTCGGTGGTAAATTGAAAGGATCTGTTTTTCAAAATCCCGTCCGGCACATAGCCAAGACCGTTAGGTTTCATTTTTAATGACTGATCAAATGAGAAAATAGAAGTGTTTTTTAAATAATTCACTACTTTTGATAGTATCACATGATAGTATCAAAAAGATAGAAGTAATGAAACCACCATATAGTTTAACAGGCAAGATACTGAAATTAGTTGCATCAATTTCAGAAAAAATAGGAGAAGTAAACTCTGCTCATTTAAGTAAACCACCGACAGAATTACGAAAGAAAAATCGGATTAAAACAATTCATTCTTCTCTTGAAATTGAGGGGAATACATTGACAATTGAGCAAATAACAGCTATTGTAGAAAATAAACGAGTTATAGGATCGAAGAAAGATATTTTAGAAGTTCGTAATGCAATTAGTGTTTATGATTATCTCGATAACCTAGACCCTTACAGTTTCGAGTCTTTTTGTGAAGCACATGGAATATTAATGAATGATCTTATAGAATCAGCAGGAAGACTTCGAAGTAAATCAGTTGGTATTGTAAAAGGTTCGGAGGTTGCACATATTGCACCAGGAAGTGACATGTTAAGGCCACTGATGAACGATTTATTTAGCTATTTGAGAGAAAGTGATGATTTACTTTTAATAAAAAGTTGTGTATTTCATTATGAGATGGAATTTATCCATCCCTTTATAGATGGAAATGGAAGAATGGGACGACTTTGGCAAACTCTGATCTTAAAAAATACTTACCCTGTATTTGAATATTTGCCAATAGAATCATTGATAAAAGAAAGGCAAGAAGAATACTACGAAGCTTTAGGTAAGTCAGATAATACAGGAGAATCTACTGTTTTTATTGAGTTTATGCTAGAGATAATTTTAGACTCATTAGATGATTTATTGAATGTTCAGAATGTGAGTTTAAAAAACATTGATCGTATTAACTTATTTCGAGGAATAATTAAAGATGATTTTTTTACACGCAAAGAATATTTAAAAAACTTTAGAGATATCTCATCTGCAACAGCAAGTCGAGATTTAAAGTTTGCAGTAGAGAATGAATTGATAGAGAAACTAGGAGACAAAAACACTACTAGATATCGTTATAAATAAAACGAAAACCTAACAAAAGCTAAATGCCAGTCGGGCTTCAGTGGCAAATCAGGCTTCTGTGCTTCGTCGCATTAGCGCCAATTCGTCGTTGACGATTTGGCTATCGAAAAGAAAAATCAATAAAACAACGAATTGGCTCAGTGGTAAACTGGAAGGATCGGCTTTTCAAAATCCCGTCCAGCACATAGCCAAGACCGTTAGCAGTTATATTGAAAGAGCATGATACTAACATTTAAGATTGACATAAAGCATCAATTAAAATCTATTTCCAATGGACTTTGGAATATTGGAATGTTACCTGTTGTTATGTTTTTTCTTTGGTTTATAAAGGGGATAAATCCACTTGAGCCATATTTAGTAATTGGCTTACTACTTTGGACTCTGTTGTGGTTTATACCAACATTAATTCTTCATCCATTATATTTCTCAATCAACAGAAAATCAAAACTAATTTACAATAATGATAACCAAGAGTTAAAAGTCATTCAAGATGATAATATTTTGAAGTTTAAGAGAAAAGACATAAAAGTCATAGAAAGGATTTACTATTCAGATTTTAGATTGGCAAAATGGAAACAGAATTACATCCCTATGCCTTGGAGAAATTATGGATTAATTCGAATCCTGACCTATGAAGATGATGAAATCTTTTTGACATCGTTAATGATTGACATTGTTAATCCTCCAATAAAACCAACTTTAAATACGTATAAATTTATTCCATTTCCACCAAAGACTTTAAAACAAAAACAGAATGAGAAAAAAGAAGTGGAAGAATCTAGAAAAAAGCGCATAGAGTTTTTTAAGATGAAATTTTCAACATTGACTTTAACAGATTTGAATCATATAATCAATGATGAAGATTTAGTTGAAGAGGCTAAAATTACAGCTAAAGAACTAATAAATGAAAAAAATACAACTGCTAACAAAAGCTAAATGCCAGTCGGGTTTCAGTGGCAAAGCAAGCTTCTGTGCTTTGTGGCAACAGCGCCAATTCGTCGTTGACGATTTGGCTATCGAAAAGAAAAATCACTAAAACAACGAATTGGCGCAGTGGTAAATTGAAAGGATCGACTTTTCAAAATCCCGTCCGGCACATAGCCAAGACCGTTGTGTTCCATTAAGCGAACTTATAAATCATAGATAATAGATTTGGATGTCTAATTATTAGAAAGTATTATTAATATATAAAAAATGAAAAAATGTTAGGTCAAAGTATTTCAACATCAAGTCTATATAAGTTTTTGACAACTCTGGGATTATTTTCTGCAATAATCTGTTTTACCTTTCCCGACTTCGATTTTTTATTTAAACATAACGATAAAATGTATGAGATCAACCAGAAACTTGCCGATTGTTCAGCTAAATATGGATTTTACTCTGGGAAAATGGATGACTATAAAATTCTATTGAAAAGGAAAAAAGATATAAATATGAGCACTATACATTATTTTACAGCATTAGACAGTACTGATTGTGCAACTTATTATCTCACCACAGATTCTATTAATACACAGACACGCACTATTCTCGATTCATTGAATTACTACAATTATTTATATGGACAAGCGACATTTTTGCATAATGCATTAATGAAGCAATATGAGGTTAATCATGACAATCATAAGAAGTTAAGAAACAATTTATATATTTTGGGTACTATTTGCTCAATATTATGTATTCTATCTATGATATTTTGGTATTTGAGAATCCAGAGATACGTAGATAAAAAGATTGCAAAACTTGATTTCGAATTGTCTGAAGAGAAATAACGGTACACAACAAAAAATATAGTGCATTTGGCAGATAGTACCAAAATTGAAGATGATAGCAAGTAAGAGCCATAGTAGTAAACTGAAAAGTTGGAGCGTTAAAATGCCAAACGCGCCATATTCAAACCGTTAGCGTTCATTATGACTTGTCCGGAATAATGGCTACACAATTGTAGTAAATATGTATAAAAATGATCAAGTTTACAGACGTTATTCTGAGAGTTTTAAACTTAAAATTTTATCCGAACTTAGTACTGGAAAGTATAACAAAAGACAATTAGGACGTATTTATGGTATCCAGAACAGTACCATCAATGAATGGATAAAAAAATACAACCGTCAAGACCTAATGAATACCCGTATCAAAGTGGAAACCAAAGATGAAATAACACGAATAAAAGCCCTTCAGAAAGAAGTTGAGAAACTAAAAGAAGTACTAGTAAAGAAAGATTTAGAGCAGCTAGTTAGCGATTCTTATTTAGAGGTTGCCTCAGAGAAACTAGGCTATAAGAATGTAGATGAGCTAAAAAAAAACTTAGAAAAGAAACGCTAATGTTGTCAGTAGAGAAGGTAAGATCGACAAGTGGAGGTAGCTGCGAATCAGTGTGTCAGTGTTTCGGTTTGCATCGAGATGCTTATTATAAATACAAGAAACGTCATACAAAGCAGCAGCAACGAGAACTACAAGTAATAGAGCTCGTTAAGCGGGAACGTTTATTGCAGCCGCGTGTTGGCACCAGAAAACTTCTCATGGCTCTTCATATTACATTTGGTGTAATGGGCTTAAAAGTTGGGCGAGATGAGTTGTTTCGTATTCTGAGAAAGTATAATCTGTTGATAACTCGAAAGAAATCTTATTGTAAAACAACGGATTCTTATCATCGTTTTCATAAGTATAATAACCTTATCAAGGACTTAGAAGTAACACGACGCAATCAGGTTTGGGTGAGCGATATTACCTATATTCGAACTTATAATGGCTTTTGCTATTTAGCTCTGATAACAGATTTATACTTCAGAAAAATAGTTGGTTATGATATAAGTAACTCATTGGAATTATCAGGATGTTTACGTGCGTTATCCAGAGCAATAAAAGGAGTTGGAAAAGCCAACGGTCTGATTCATCATTCCGATTGAGGTATCCAATATTGCTCTAAAGCTTATGTGAAAAAGCTGAAAAAACACTGTATTACCATAAGCATGACAGAAGAGAATCATTGTTACGAAAATGCAGTGGCAGAGAGGGTAAATGGGATCTTAAAAGATGAATTCTATTTAGATCAATCTTTTGAATGTTTGTCACATGCAAAAAGAGCAGTTAATAATGCTATAAAAATTTATAATAATAAAAGACTTCATTTATCTTTAGGATATCAAACACCTGAAAGTGTATTCAATGAAGCCGCTTAAATAGAATTTTAACCTGTAGCCTTATTTTAGGACGGGACATAATAAACCAAGGATATGAAACTTTCTTATTACTTTCTATTTGCTTTTTTACTCTTGCATATTCATGTAAGTGCTCAATGGACAATAAAAAACCTTGACGAAAATTCAAGTAAGATTGGAAATATTAAGTTTCAAAATGATTCTTTGGGTTATTTTATTGGAGGGGATTCATATTTTCTCAAAACTATTGACTCAGGAGAAAGTTGGCAAAAACAACAAATCGACATTAATATAAGTATTGGTGATTATCAACTTATTGGAGATTCATCGATTTTTGCAGTGGGGAATAGTAAGCTAATAAAATCAAAAGATAATGGATCAAACTGGGATTCTATTTCAAATTTGGCAGGCAAACAGTTACTTTCATTATGGTTCTTTGACAATGATTCTGGTTTAGTTGCTGGTTATAATGGAATTTATAGGACTATTAATACAGGAAGTTCGTGGGACACTGTTTGGAGTATAACTCAATTTGGCTATAAATACGGAGATGTAAAACGATTATATTTTCCTTCTGACAAAGTTGGGTATGCTATTGGCACAGGGAGAAATCAACATAATGATCCAAATTTTGATCATTTTCTTTTAAAATCTACTGATTCTGGAAAGACTTGGGAAAAGATTAAATCATTTTCAGGTAATCTGACAACCATTTGCTTCACGAACGAAAAGACTGGATTTTTAGGAACCGAATCAGGGATAATTTATAAAACTTTAGATGGAGGTAGTATTTGGACAGAATCTTTGATAACTCCAAGTGGTACCCCAATAAAATCAATCCAATTTATAACTGATACAAGAGGTTATGCTACAGGTGGAGTTACCAATTATATAACAGGTAGCGGAAGTGAGAATAATTTTTTTATATCGAATACCATTGATGGAGGACAAAGTTGGGCATCCTATGATACAACAGGAGTGGCTTTGAATTCCATTCATTTTATAAGTGCCAATAAAGGATTTGTTGCTGGTGATTTTGAGTTAATAATGAAATCCAATGGCGTAAATAATCTTCTGCCTGAAAATTATCCCTGGCATTTATTTGAGACTGTTGGAATTAAGTATAATTGTACAATTAATTCTAAGGTTATAATTTATCCTAATCCGACAAATGGAATACTAATAGTTAAAAATCAGTATCAGCCCCAAAAGATAAAAAAAGTGCAATTATTTAACTTGTCAGGAAAACAGATGGACATATGTAATAGAGCCGTAGATAATAACTTAATTCAATTAAATTTATCTGGATTGACCTCTGGTTCATATCTGCTTCAAGTAGTTTGTGATGACAAAATTGAAATAAGTAAAATTATAAAGAGATAAAAATTACAGTTTGTAACAAAAGCTAAATGCCAGTCGGGTTTCAGTGGCAAAGCAAGCTTCTGTGCTTCGTGGCATCAGCGCCAATTCGTCGTTGACGATTTGGCTATCGAAAAGAAAAATCAATAAAACAACGAATTGGCTCAGTGGTAAATTGAAAGGATCGGTTTTTCAAAATCCCGTCCGGCACATAGCCAAGACCGTTAGCTGCAAGCGAAAAGAACGAAACTGCAACATTGAAACCTGATTATAAATTTGAAAAAACGGATTAAAAATATTAGCTCTTTGATTGAAGGTTGGTGCAAGAAAAAAATAGTTTTTGCCACCGCGCTTCTGCCCTTCGGGTCAGTTGGGGAAGCCCACGCACATTGCACACATTTGCAAATCGCACTGGCTGACACACAAACCAAAATTTACAAAAGAGTGCAATTTTTGCCGACCCGCATTCGTGCAAAAAGATAACTATGAGTGACCAAATAAAATTTAGAAGAATGTTAGAAATCCTGATGTTACTATCAGGAAATTTCGGTTATACAATAAATGAAATAGCAGATAAGTTTCAAACAACACCTAGAACAATCTATAGATACATTGACACCTTCAAGGAGGTAGGATTTAAAGTCATCAAACAAGATGGCTTTTTTCGTATCGATAAAAAGGAATCAAAATTTCGTGATTTGAGTGAATTAGTCCACTTTTCTAAGGAAGAAGCTATTTTGTTAAGCCGAGCCATTCACTTGATAAGCGATGAGAATAAGTTTAAAAGTGATTTGTATGAGAAGCTATATTACTTATTTGACAAAGATAGTATAGCAAACAATTTGATTACCAGAGAGCATTCTGACAACGCTTTAAAATTAAAAAGAGCAGTAAGCTCAAATGAAATCGTATTATTGAAAAGTTATTCTTCCTCAAATAGTAAAACTCAAAAAGACAGAATTGTTGAACCCTTCGAGTTTACTTCGATTTATGATTCGGTTTGGGCATTAGATTTGGACGACCAGCAATGTAAGACATTTAAAATTGCACGAATTGGTGAAGTTATTTTTACTGGTGAGAATCAGAGATTTTTAGAATCACATGTAAAAAAAGACATTGATGTTTTCAGATTTGGTGGTGATGAGCGAATTAATATATCATTTAATATGACACAAACAGCCTATAATTTATTAATTGAGGAATATCCCTTATCTGAAGATTATATAACAGAAAAAGACTCGAAAGATTTTGTATTCAATGGATGGGTAACAAGTTTTATTGGTGTAAGTCGTTTTCTACTAGGACTAATGGACGAAGTTTCCATTAACTTTCCTGATACTTTACGAAACTACTTAAACACGAAAATTTCAAAGAAAAAATTTTAATTGACGGTAGTTGTCAAAAACACAACTTACATTTGTTAAAAATCAAGTTGAATGTTGAATACTGATAAAATATATAGTTTTTTTCAAACATCACCGAGTATTCGCCTTATTACTCGCAGAAGTGCTTCTGTTATAGTTGCATTTTTTTATCATGTATTTAAAACTACACAACAAACTACAATCATTGAAGAAGATTTTATTGATGCTTTAGCATCAGTTTTAGAAGATAATGACATTGAAGACTTTGAAACAACAGATAAACTCTTTGATTATGAAGACAAAGCTAAAAGGTTAATTAACCAATGGGTAAAACCTGAAAACAATTTTCTAAGATGTTATGAAGATGTTGAAAACAAGACTGTTTATGAATTAACCTCCCATTCTGAAAAAGTTATTCAATGGATAGAACAACTCGACACTCAGGAATTTATCGGTACAGAATCACGATTCAAAGATATTTTTAATAAAGTAAATGAGCTTATTGAAAATACAACTGAAGATAAAGAGAAAAGGATTGAAGAATTAGAGTTAAGAAAAAAGGAAATAGAGAATGAGATAAGAGAAATTAAACTCACAGGAAAAGTAAAAACGTACGATGATTATCAGATAAAATCAAGAATACATGAAATAACATTATCTGCTAAAGAACTTATCTCTGACTTTAAAGAAGTCGAAGCAAACTTTAAAGAAATTACGAGAGATATTTATCAAAAACATACTGACCCTGACCAGACAAAAGGAAGCATTCTAGATTACACATTTGATGCCCTTGACTCCTTAAAAGATAGCGACCAAGGGAAAAGCTTTTATGCATTTTGGAATTTTCTCATATCTCAAAACAGACAAGATGAATGGCAATACTTAATTAGACAACTATTTGATTTATTAAATGATAAGGAAATTGAGTATGATGCATTCTTTTTAAGAAAACTTAAAACTTTTCTTTTTCATGCAGGAGTTAAAGTTAGCGATGCGAACGATAGGATGTCGGATAAACTTAGTAGAGTAATTTCAGAGAAAGAATTATCCGAAAGAATTAAAGTGAAAGAATCAATAAATAGGATTAAAGAATTAGCTCTTGGTTTTGCTGATAAAGGAATAATTCCATCAATTGATTTTTCTATTGAACATCGTCCTTTTCTAAATCTTCCAATGGAAAAGAAGTTTACTTTTTCACCTAAAGAAAATACAAAGTTTATCACGAAAATTAGCGATGCTCCTTCTGAATTGAATCCTGACATTATCGAAGAATTGGTTAAGCAACATTATATTGACAAAAAAAGATTAAACAATAATATTAAAGACGTTCTCTCTGATTATCCGCAGGCTAGTTTAAAACAAATATTAAAGAAATATCCATTGAAAGATGGGCTTCCTGAATTATTAACTTATGTCTTGTTAGCGGACAAAGACCCTAAGTGTATTTTTGATAAAAATGCTCCCGATAAAATACTATTTGATACTGAATCAAAAAAATATATTGAATTGCCACAGATAATTTTTTGTAAATGATACAAGACGAAAATAAAATATTGCCATACGCAAAAGCGATTGTAACACTTCTACAAAGTGAAGTATATAGTGACCACAGTCAGTGGAACGATATATTGGTAAATTTTAAGGAAATAAATGAATATCTAAATAAAATAGCAATTGAGTTAGTTGTTGATGAACATGAAGGATATGCATTTTTGAAACAAATAGAGCTTGATGACGAAGGTACTACTATTGGTTTGATAAAACGAGCTCCAATTTCATATGAGGTGAGTTTGATATGCATCTTTCTTCGTGAGGAAATTGATGATTTTGATATTAGTGATAGTCAGTCTAAAATATGTACAATTTCACATCAACAACTTCGAGAACATTTGGAAATGTTCTTTAAAGAAAAACCCAATATGAAAAGATTCTTTGATGAAATTGATTCTAATATTCAAAAGGTAATAAAACTTGGATTCCTAAAGCTTCATAAAGATTCCGTAAAGAGTGAGGATAAGATTTATGAAATTAAAAGAATTATTAAATCAAAGGTCTCTTCTGATGATATCGAAGAATTAAAAACTAAACTGATGACAGATGTTTAAACTGTTCGAAAGTGAGCCTGAAAAAGCAGGTTATAGATTGCAATATATGGAACTTTACAATTGGGGAACATTTCATGAAGAACCAATTCGTATTAGCCCAGAATGCAATAATTCTTTATTAACTGGCGGTAATGGCTCTGGTAAAACGACCTATGTAGACGCATTATTAACACTTTTAGTTCCAGAACGAAAATATAGGTTTTACAATCAATCTTCGAATACAAAGAAGAAACATGAACGAACAGAGGAATCCTATGTCTTAGGAGCATTTGGTGAAAAACAGATTGAAGGTAAACAAAAGTCGACTACTGAATTTTTAAGACCAGATAAAAAAAATACTAACTCATTTATTTTAGCATGTTTTGTAAATAGCAATGGTTATAAGCCTGTTACAGTATTTCAAACAAGACATTTTTCAGGCGGTGCATTAAAAAGAAATTATGGGATTGCTAGAGTCCAACTTTCAATTAAAGAGGATTTTTTATTTTTTGACGCTAAAGGAGACTGGAAAAGAGCATTAAAGAAAAAATATCCTTCTGAAGGATTAAAGGAGAATATTTCCTTTTTTGACTCAGCAAGGAAATATGCAAATAAAATTATTGACACTTTTGGGATGCGTTCGATAAAGGCCTTAAGCCTGTTTAATCAAACAGTTGGAATAAAAGTGTTAGGTGATTTAGATGAATTTATAAGGTTAAACATGCTTGAAAATCAGAACACAGAAGAAGATTTTCAAAATGTTAAAGAAAGCTTTTCTACATTATTACGAGCTCAGAATCAAATTGAAAAAGCGACTGAACAAGTAAAACAATTAACACCGATAAAAAATGCGAATGAGGAGCTTCTTTTAACAAAACAAAAGCATACAGCACAAGTTCTGTTGAAAGATGTTTGTAGATTTTATTTTGCTCAAAAAGAATTTGATTTTATTTCTTTTGAAAAGGAGGTATCAGAAGATAAATTAGAATTGAAGAAATCAGAATTTGAAGCATTAAAAGAAACAATATCTGAACTTGATGAACAAAAGGTTAACCTTAGAAGTGCAATTGACAACAGTGATGTTGGTCAGGAATTGAAAACTATTAATTCAAGAATAAGTGGTTTATCCAAGCAAAAAGATAAATGTGAAACAAAGAGTAAAAAATATAATTCATTAGCTGAAAAAATTAATCTTATTACAAATCCCGATAAAAACGCTTTTGAGGATAATTTTGAGAAAGCTAAGAATGAAAAGGGAGGAATTTTAAATGAACAAAACTCTTTGGCAGACCAAGAATATCAAGCAAGAAAAATTCAGGAAGATGCCGAAGAAAAAAGAGAAATACTTGTTAATGAAGTTCAAATTTTAAGGGAGCAAAAAACTAAAATACCAAGTTCTATCCAAAGGATAAGAGATGATATTGTGAATGCTGTTGGAGCTTTAGCTGATGAAATACCATTTATTGGTGAACTCATAAAAGTAAAAGAGTCAGAGATTTCTTGGGAACAAGCAATTGAGAAATTACTACATAATTTTGCTTTACGCATTATTGTGCCTGAGAAATATTATGAAAAGGTTAATAAGTATGTGAATAGCACAAATTTACAAGGAATAATAATATATCACAAAGTTATCACAAGTCCTTCTCTGAACAGTTTTCATTCCAGAGAATCAGACTCTTTAATTGAAAAAATAGATTTTAAAAAGTCAATATATCGGGACTGGATTGAGGAACAATTTTTATCTGTATATAATTATGTTTGTATTGAAGATGTCAAGAATTTTAATTCTTATTCTAAAGCAATTACAAAACAAGGTTTAATAAAAAACAATTCACGTCATCAAAAGGATGATAGGGTTAAAACTAATACAAAGGCAAATTATGTTTTAGGTTGGGATAACAAAGATAAAATAAAGGCAATTTCACTTGAAGTGAAAGAGTTAGGTGTTATTGTCGATGAAAAAAGTAGGGAAAGGAAAAGCATTAATAAACGAAACAAAAAGCTTGAAGAGAAAAAGGGTAATATTATAAAGTTTACTGAAATAAAAGATTTATCTGAAATTGATTGGCAAATTATTAGTAAAGAAATTCAGGTATTAATTGAGCGTAAAGATGAATTGGAAAGCACTAACGAAAAACTTAAAGAGCTTGAAAGTCAATTAAAAATAATTGTTGATGAACTAAAAAGGCAAAACAATCAAAAAGATGAGCTACTAAAAGAAATTTCAAGTCTGGAGCAAAAAGTTAAGAGCTTGCAAGGAAAGATAAATGAAAAGCAAATTTTAATTAGCAGTATACCAACAGAATTCAACATAAATGAAAAATATTCAGGTTTTGAAGATAGCTTTAAAAATAACCTTTCAGACTTAGATTATGGAAACCTACCTGATAAACAAAAGTATATTATAGAATCTATTGAACAAGAAATTTCACAACTCAAAGATGATAAATTCAAACAGAGAGAATTCATAAGTAATTCAATTTCATCATTTTTAAATCCCAAGAAGGAAATACTTGAAAAATACCCTGATTGGGAATCAGATACAGATAAATTACCTAGTAATTCGGACTATGTAGATGAATATATTACTCTTCTAGATAAAATCCAAAAGGATGGATTGCCTAGTTATAGAGTAAAATTCAACAATTATCTTACAGAGCAGATGATAAATAAAATTGCTGGTTTTAAGGAAAAATTAGATGAAGGATGTGAAGCTATTGAAGATAACATTGAAGCATTAAATGGGGCATTGCAAAAAATAAAATTTAGAATTAACCCAGATTCATATATTCAATTACAAAAGCCCAAGAAAATTGATAAGGAAATAGATGCATTTAGATTAATGTTAAAAGAAGCAATACCTGATGCAGCTAGATTACATGCAGAAGATAGTGAAAACTATAAGTTATACATCTTTGAAAAAATTAAAAACCTTATTAATGAACTTAGTGATTCTGACAATGAACGTTGGAAAGACAAAGTTATTGATGTGAGGAATTGGTTTTCATACTATGCGGAAGAATTTGATTTTGAAAATAATCGTTCATTAAAAGTATATAAGGGTACAGATACTTTATCAGGTGGAGAGAAACCTCAATTAAGTTATACAATATTAGCATCTGCAATTGCTTATCAATTTGGCATAAAGAATGAAGGTGCTAGTTCACATTCATTTAGATTTATTGCAGTTGATGAGTCGTTTAGTAATCAGGATGATGAAAAAGCAGAATTTTTAATGAATCTTTGTAAGCAATTGCATCTTCAATTATTAGTTGTAACACCGCTTGATAAAATACACATTGTACAAAATCATATTTCCAATGTGCATTACGTAAAAAGAGTTAACAATCGTGAATCAGTATTATTTAATATGCCAATACTTGAGTATATCGAGAATAGAGAAAAGTACAAATGATTTCCCAAAAAGAAATAAGAATAAAATCGGAACGAAAGTATAAGGCATTCCTTTCAGCAAAATTATCAGGAATAGATTTTTTCCCTTTAGTTATTCCTGCTGATAAGAAGCTAGATAGTAGTTTTGATAAAATGAGATTGGAGATTGAAGAGTTAATATCTCATTCAATAAACTATAATAAATATAGCTATTCAATAGACTTTGAAGAAAAAAATACCAAGAGGCATGGTAAGCAGTCAATTCCAAATAAGATTCTTTTTGAAAAGGAAAAAGATTTTATTGGTTATTTAAAAAAAGAAAGGGAAACTCAAATAATAACCAAAACCTTTACTTCTTTGACAAAAGAGTTTCCTGAATTAAGGGATTGGGCAATTAGTAATCCTCTTTTACTTTCCAAAATAGGCGATGAATTTGATTTTTTTATCAGAACTCTGATATTCTTTAAAAGTAATCCTAAACCAAATTTATACGTTCGTGAATTGCCAATAGAAGTCGATACTAAGTTCATTGAAAGGAATAAAGGATTGCTAAGACCTATTTTAGAAGTGATAATCGATAAGTATGTTAATCGGCTAGAAACAAACTTCGAAAAAAGGTTTAACTTGAAGAATTCAGAGCCTCTAGTTAGGTTTAGGCGTCTGGATAAGACAAAAGATAAAAACATATTCTCTTGCTCTGATGATTTGACAATTCCAATAAGTGCTTTTCAAAGCATACAAACTGAATGTTCAACCATAATCATTACAGAAAATTTAATGAATTTTTTAACCTTACCCCCAAAAGAGAATACCATTGCAATTTGGGGTAAAGGTCTTGCCCTAAACTTATTGTCAGAAATAAAATGGTTATCATCAGTTAATTTGAAATATTGGGGTGATATTGACGAACACGGATTTCTTATTTTATCTCAGTTTAGAAGTTTCTTCCCTAAAACACAAAGCATTATGATGGATACTCTTACACTAAATGAATTTGAAAATTATGTAGTGGAAGGCAAGAATGCTTCAGGTATTCAATACGAACACCTTAGAACTGATGAAATTGAATTATTAGAAATGATTAAAAGTAAAAACATAAGATTAGAACAGGAAAAAATAACACATGAGTATTCAAAGATTCGCATATAGTCAGCCCACATAGTCAAGCACATTTGCAATTCGCACTTGCCCTCGCATAAATCCAAAAATTGCAAAAGAACTTGCCTATCCAATCGCACGGACTGAAAAAATAAAGCACGAAATGGTAACAATGTGTATAAATCATTGGGCGAAAAGTGCAGGTTTTAAGAGTGTTACATCTAATCAGCTTTGTAGTAGTTTGACAGGAAAGTAGCTCCGAAATCCCCAACGTTTCATACCGCCATCCGTTTGTAGGGCATTTGAAAAACCGCAAGAATCGGGTTTCATTACGTTTTGAGAATTGAGAATTTTGTTAAAACATTTAAAAGGAATTAATATGCAATTTGATTTTGACAATAAACAGAGAAAAGAAATACTCGAAATAGTATTTGAAAAGCTGGAGAACTATTATAGCTCAACACAAGATTTTAAGACCAATCCTGATTTAAATATTAATAAAATTAGAGAATCGCTTCTTTCCACAGAGTTAGTTAATGGAATCAAACCAGATAAAGCTATCCAACACGTAACAAATGGACTTGAAACCTTTAGTGTTCATACACCACATCCTAAATATTTTGGATTGTTCAATCCACGTTCTAATTATGCAGGAATTATCGCTGACCTAATCACAGCTACCTATAACCCTCAATTAGCTGCTTGGAGCCATGCCCCTTTTGCCGTTGAAGTAGAGGAGTTAATAATTAGGGAATTTGCAAATAAATTTGGATACGATAAAAATGCAGATGGTGTTTTCACAACAGGAGGAGCTGAAGCCAATCTTACAGCTATGCTCTGTGCTTTGAACCATAAATACCCAAACTTTGCTAAGGATGGAGTATTTGGTTTAGACAAAAAACCTGTTGTATTTTGTTCAGCAGAGGCTCATCACTCGATTCAAAAAGCCGCAAAAGTTGTTGGGATTGGATATAATCTTGTAAAATCAATTCCAATTACAGATGAATTAAAACTGGACACGGAGATTTTACAGCAAAAACTAAATGAACTTGACTCATCAATTTATGCGCCATTAATGATTATTGGAACAGCAGGAACTACAGGGACAGGTACAATTGACGAATTAAATCAGCTAAGTTCCATTTGCAAAAAGAACAACATTTGGTTTCATGTCGATGCAGCTTATGGTGGTGGAGCAATTTTAAGCCAGGATTTGAAGCATCAATTAATAGGTATCGAAAAGTCTGATTCTATTACTTTTGATGCTCATAAATGGATGTCGGTACCAATGGGAACAAGTATATTTTTGACATCGAGAAATGATATTCTCGGAAAAACGTTCAGAATTACAACGGAATACATGCCAAAGGAAGCTGATAAACTCACGATTACTGAACCCTTTACACATTCTATTCAATGGTCGAGAAGATTCATTGGTTTAAAATTATATCTTTCACTACTATTCTATGGTTGGCAGGGATATGAACAAACCATAAATCATCAGGCAAAGATGGGGCAATATTTAAAAAATCAGCTGATAGAAAATGGTTGGAAAATCAAAAATAATACAGATTTGCCAGTTGTATGCTTTGCAAAATCTGAATTTGAAACAGATTCAAATTTCCCGAAAGAAATATTGGATAAGATTTTGGCAAAAGGTAAATCATGGTTATCTGTTTATCCTATAAAGGGAATACCTACTTTTAGGGCTTGTATTACAAACTATAACACTACTGAAAAGGAAATCGATGAATTGATTGATGAACTAAATGATGAAGTAACAGCCTATGTTGGACAATAAAACATACCAATATAATAAAATTGCAGAGGCTATTGCGTTTATAGATGATAACCATAAAGGGCAGCCATCTTTAGACGCAATAGCTGAGCATGTTAACTTAAGTCCTTTTCATTTTCAGCGTCTATTCAAGGAATGGGTAGGAATTAGTCCAAAAAAATACTTGAAATTTATCAGCTCAAATTATGCAAAGAGTTTGCTAAGGAAAAAAGAAAGCAATCTATTTGACACTGCTTTTGAAATGGGTTTATCTGGAACAGGAAGGCTTCACGATATGTTTGTAACAATAGAGGGCATGACTCCTGGAGAATATAAAAACGGTGGTTCAAGCCTGATAATAAATTATAGTTTTGCAGAAACTCCTTTTGGCGAAATCATAGTAGCAGCCACCAACAAAGGAATCTGCCATATGGCATTTAGCGAGAATAATGTATTAGCATTCGAGGAGTTACAAGCTATTTTCCCGAATGCAATATTCAATCAAAAAGTAGATAAATTTCAACAAGATGCTTTGTTTATTTTCCGCAACGACTGGACTAATCTAAATGAAATAAAATTACATTTGAAAGGAACAAAATTTCAATTGAAAGTTTGGGAAGCATTGTTATCCATTCCTTATGGAAATCTCTCTACTTATGGAGAAATAGCAGAAGCGATTCAGCATCCAAAAGCATCGAGAGCAGTGGGAACTGCAATAGGAAACAATCCGATAGCATACCTGATTCCATGCCATAGAGTAATTCAAAAATCAGGAAAATTTGGAGGCTATCATTGGAATCCGACAAGAAAGAAAGCCATAATTGGTTGGGAAGCTTCAATATTGGAAAATGAATAAAAATGCCCTATAATATTTTGTATAAGTAATGGCAGGCGATGTAACAAATATAAAGGTTTGTAGCCCGCTCAAACAGCGTAGCGGTTTGACAGGAAACTACCACGCGATCTGCCACTCTTCATGCAATTTACCGTTAGTGTTAATTTTGACACGTCCGGAATAATTGCTACGACAACATGCACCAAACGTTAGGTATAACTCTCTCAGCTCAAAATAAAACTTAAAATCAGGAAATTATGAGAATAATTGTTTTAATAACTGTATTAGGGTTAATGATGCTTCAGGCACAAGCATTTGAATCTGAAATTAAAGAAATAACTCTAATTGATGGCGAAAAGATAGATGCAAGAATTTGTCTTCCGGATAAGCCAATTGAAACAATTGTGGTTGCGATTCATGGAACTGGGCCTTATACATATTTAACAAGTAGAGGGAAATTTAATTATTATGATGTTCTGGCAGAAGGCTTTTGTGAACAAGGAGTAGGATTTTTTAGCTATAACCGAAGAGGAGTGGAGATCGGGGAAAATCCACCCTGGTTTGATAAAGTTGATTCTTTAAAATATGCTAAATATAGTCCGCGACAAGAAGCTGAAGATGTAGAAACAATGATCCGGTTTCTAAGAAAAGATAAACGATTTCAGAATTGTAAAGTAATTCTTTATGGAATTAGTGAAGGTACAATAATAGCTTCCATGATTGCAGACAGAGGGAACATTAAAATCGATGCCTTATTTCTGCACGGTTATGCCCATGATAACATGTATGACATAATAAAGTGGCAGAATGCAGGAGAGGGGGTTATGATTATGATAAGATCTATTTTTGATACAGATGGAGACAATGCAATAAGCAAAGAAGAGTATGAACGGGAAGGTTCTTCTTTGAGTCAGTATAGGAAAAGTCTGTTTCCAAATATGAAATTTGAGGCAATTGATGTTGTAAAAGATGGAGTGCTTGATGTTAAAGATATTAAGAAGATGCGTTCGGCATATGAAAAGTTATTAATGGGCAAGATGTCTGCATGTGACGGAACCTGGATTTGGAATAATTATGTGCGTATCACAGTTGGATGGTTGCATGAGCATTTTGCTCTTGAACCAAATAAGTCAAGACTCTTGCGAATTGATGTTCCTATATACATTTTTCATGGGGCAGATGATGCTAATGTTCCGGCGTCGAGTGTCGAAGATATTAACAGAAGGTTTGAAGTAATCGGAAAGACAAATTTAACCATAAACATTTTTGAAAAGCATAATCATGATTTGAACTTTCAAGATTGGATTACAAAAAAAGAATATTCTGAGGGTTTAAAAGCACTATTTAAAACAGCTAAAGGAATTTGATAACATATACACTAAATTTTTTTAACCCCCTTCTTTACCATATAGTTCTGTTTTTTATAATTGTGATAAGTTGTTGATTTTCTTTATTTTTATTTGGTGTAATCAGATAATCATATGAAATGAAGAAAATTATAATTCCTCTACTATTTAGTATAGTTTTATTGGGAACGGTAATCATTATCAAATCTGAAACGAAGGCTGTTACTACACAACCGAAAAAGGCTTTTGAAAATTATCAATTGCATTGTGCCGGTTGCCATGGTGTTAAACTGGAAGAGTTTATCGACCGAAAATGGGTGTATGGACATAACCCTGCAAAAGTTGGAGAAATTATAGCAAAAGGTATTGTTGATGAAGGCATGCCTGGCTTTGAAGCGACACTTACCAACGATGAGATTAGAGCATTAAGCGAATACATATTGGCCGAAAGTAAAGAGGGGATAATCAAGAAATCAATTGACAATAAGCGTGTGAATGGTGTTTATGGAACTAACTTTAAATATAAAGCAATAGAATTAGTTAGTAACCTGGAGATTCCCTGGGGAATTGAATTTCTACCCAATGGTGACTTACTGATAGCAGAGAGAAATGGAACCTTATCAAGACTTACTAAAGAGAAAAAACTAATTGAAATTGAAGGGTTACCAGAAATAAGGGTAGGAGGACAGGGAGGCTTGATGGACTTAAGGTTACACCCTGAATACCGAAAAAATGGATGGCTTTATATCTCGTATAGTTATATTGATGACAAAAATAAAAGAGCTGGAAATACAGCAGTAATTCGTTGTAAATTAAAAGGAAATCGCTTAACAGAAATCGAGCCAATATACAAAAGTATTCCAGCTGTCACTACAAAATATCATTTCGGATCAAGGATTGAATTTGATAACGACGGTTTTGTCTATATTTCAACAGGAGATAGGGGAAAACGAGATGTATTCCCTCAGTCGCTTAATAATTCAAATGGCAAAGTTCATCGCTTAAAAGATGATGGTAGTATTCCTACAGATAATCCATTCTATAACACAAAAGGTGCTATAAAATCCATATATACTTATGGGCACAGAAATATTCAGGGAGTAGCAAAACATCCGGTAACAGGAGACATCTGGACTCATGAACATGGTCCACGGGGTGGAGATGAAATAAATATCTTAAAGCCTGGATTAAACTATGGATGGCCTGTAATTTCATTTGGTATTAATTACAACGGTACCACCTTTACAAACGATACCGCTAAAGTTGGAATGGAACAACCACTTACCTATTATGTTCCTTCTATTGCTCCATGCGGAATGGCTTTTGTGAACTCGGATCGATATGGCAATTGGAAAAATAGTTTACTTATTGGATCTCTTCGTTTTCAATATCTAGAACGTTGTATAATAAAGAATGACAAAGTAGTTGGACATGAAAGATTATTGGAAGGTATTGGTCGCGTCAGAGAAGTAAAAGTAAGCCCAGACGGCTATATTTATGTTGGAGTTGAAGGTCCGGGACGCATTTTGAAGTTGGTTCCTCTAAATGAATAATTCTTATGGGGGCAAGAATTATTGGCTTTTTAATTCTTTTCGCTTGTGTAAATCCTGTTTTTGCCCAAATAAGGGGAACTGTAATTGATAGTAAAACATCAGAACCTATATTCGGTGTTCATATTAATTCTGGTAAGGCATTTGTAATTACAGATAAGAACGGCTATTTTGAGTTAAATAATGAAACTTCTATAATTGTTTTTTCTCATGTAGCTTATCAAACAGATATCCTTACCACAAATCAAATTTCGAATAACAGTGTCGTTAAGTTGAGCCCAATTGCCTATGAATTTGAACAATTAATTATTCGGGGTAATTTAAATGCATATCCTATAATGGAAATGCCTTCGAATGTTGGGGTAATACAAAATCTGGGAAAGACAATCTCAAACGGAATTTCATATGTGGAAAGTCTCAGTATGGTTCCGGGTGTGTTTGCACATAGCGGAAGCCTGAATACAAGCCGTATTATTGTGAGAGGTATTGGTTCCAGAACTCCTTATGGTACCAATAGAATAAAAGCGTACTACAACGATATTCCACTAACGACAGGTGATGGAACCACCGAAATTGAAGATTTAAATGTTTTAGATATTGGTTCTGTTGAGGTGTTAAAGGGATCAAAATCTGCACTATATGGATCTGGTTTAGGTGGAGTTATACGATTTAATGAACCTGATTATATATCGGGAACTAATGTCTATGTAAAAAGCAATGTTGCCTCGTGTAATACTTATAAAACCGACCTAGGAGTACATCTTAGAAAAGAAGCATTCTATTTTCGGACTAATATTTCAAATGCACAAACCGATGGTTGGCGCCAAAATAGCCAATACAAGAGGTTAAACTTCATGCTTAATTCAGGGTTTAAAACCAACAAAAATCAACTGGACTTACTATTCTTAGCTATTAAGGCAAAAGCCAATATCGCTAGTTCTATCAATCAGGAAATGTTTAATAATTCCCCTGAAAGTGCTGCTCCTAATTGGAATTCGGTGAAGGGGTATGAAAAATACAATAAGATTATAACCGGAGTTTCATTTAATCATTCATTTACCGATAAGCTGAGTAATAAAATAAGCTTATTTGTACAGTCTTATTCAGGTTACGAGTCCCGACCATTTAATATTTTGGATGATAATTCTGCTAAACTGGGAGTTAGAAATATTACAACCTATAAATGGGAAGAGGTTAAAATTCAGGCGGGTATTGAATCATTGTTTGAAAAATACAATTGGGATATTTATGAGACGATGAGAGGGGAGCAGGGTAATGTCAAAAGTAAATTTTCGGAAACAAGGCAGCCCAATTCCATATTTCTAAATAGTCAGTTTAAAATTCACAACTTGATTTCTGTAGAAGCGGGAATAAGTTTGAATACGTTAAAATATAAACTGAAAGATAAGTTTGAGGACGATCAAGACTTATCAGGAACCTATAAATACGATATAGTATATTCTCCCTTTGTTGGCATAAATCTGCCTGTTAATAAATCAGTTCGAATATACAGCTCAGCAAGTAGTGGTTTCTCAGCTCCTTCAGTAGAAGAAACTCTTTTGCCCCGGGGAACAATAAATACGAAGCTAAAGCCAGAATCCGGATTGAATACCGAACTAGGTATTCGGTTTCAGGATGAAAAGAAAAGGATATTCATTGATGCATGTTTTTATAGTATTTGGGTAAGTAACTTGTTGGTAACGAAACGAGAAACGGAAGAAATATTTTATGGTGCTAATGCTGGTAAAACATGGCACAGAGGTGTAGAATTGAGCAGCACTATTGGGTTAAATAATCCCAATAGCCGATTCCCCATATCAATAAATTTTAGCTATAGTGGAACTAATGCAACATTTACAAAATATATTGATGATGGAACGGATTATTCTGATAATAAATTACCCGGAATTCCTGATCAGAATATTTTTATACTGGCTAATATAGAATCGCCGTGGGGCATTTATTTCACGCCAAACTTCCAATTTACGGGCAAACAATATATGGATGATTCCAATTCGAAAATTGCAGATTCATACAAAGTACTGCATCTAAAAGCTGGTTTTTCTAGGAAAATGAAATTGTTTGATATTGATTTTGCATTTGGAGTTCGGAATATATTGGATGAACATTATGCTTCTATGATACTGGTTAATGCACCTTCATTTGGAGGAGCTCCACCAAGATATTATTATCCGGGAATGCCTCGAAATTACTTTTGCTCTCTTAGTTTGAGTTTCTAGTCTGTTTTGCTATGACTTACAGTTGAATTAATTGATGTGTTTAAGTATATTTAAGAGGAAGATTGAATCATCTAATGTACCGCTTGCTCAGTTCTGGAAACAATTAGATAACCGAAAAATATAGATGACATGATAGCTACCAAACTTAATGAGATAAAAAACTTCTGTGAAACAAATTCTGACCCCGCAATTATTAAGAAGTATCAAAAATATTTCAAAGAGGGATACGATGGTTATGGGATAGACGATAAAGTATTTAAATGCCAACTTGAGAATTGGGTTGAGCAGTGGAAAGAAGAAATGACAATTGAAGATTACCTGGATTTAGGTGACGAGTTAATGAAGAATGGGAGATTTGAGGAAAAGCATATTGCTATACATTTCTTGAAATCCAATAGAGCAAATTTCTCAAAGGATACATTTGCTCGGGTTGGTAATTGGTTTGATTATGGGATTAATGATTGGGCAACGACAGACGTGTTATGCATGTTAGTCTTGTCTGGCTTATTGTACGATAAAGTTATTGAATCTGAGAACTTGCAAGCGTGGGTTAATTCCAATTCTGAATGGAGGCGAAGAGCCATTCCTGTAGCTCTTGTTGAGTTAAACAAATTGACAAAGAAATTGAAACCAGTTGAAGCTATTGAGTTGGTAGAACCCCTAGTGCTTGATCGATCTGAATATGTTCAAAAAGGAATAGGAACACTTTTACGAGGATTATGGAAAAAATATCCTTCAGAGATTGAAGCTTTTTTAATGAAATGGAAAGATCAGTGTGGAAGATTGATAGTTCAATATGCCACAGAAAAAATGGACAAGGAATATAAAAAGAGATTTCGGAAAAGTAAATAAGTTAGTGCATAAATGTCAGCTGTCCTTTACTTATGTGACTTCAGTGGTGGTTAGTAAAAATGAACAACGAAACTGGTGTTTAACTCGGCTTGAGTAAATTGGTAAAATATGAAATATTCAGTTTTTAAAATACTATTATTCCTTCTGGTATTTAATCAGGTAAAAGGACAAACGAATTTCTATTCTCAGTTGGCAGATTCAGCTCTTACGTTGACACGAGAAAAAGTGATTTATGATCCTGGCTATTACCGAATCGATTATCCCAATGGAGATATTCCTGCAGGAAAAGGTGTTTGTACAGATGTTGTAATTCGGGCTTATAGGAAATTGGGGATTGATTTGCAGAAAGAGGTTCATGAAGACATGATTTCCAATTTTGAAAAGTATCCTAAAATATGGGGACTGAAATATACAGATAAAAATATCGATCATCGAAGAGTGCCTAACCTGATGGTTTTCTTTAAAAGATATGGAAAAGAGAAGGTGATCACTAAAAATCCGAAAGAGTTTTTGCCTGGCGATATAGTTTGTTGGGATTTAGGTGGTGGAACAACTCATATTGGAATTGTCAGTTCGCGAAAGTCGAGGGATAAGAAGAGAAACTTGGTTGTCCACAACATTGGCAGTGGGCAGGTGCTTGAAGATTGTCTGTTCAGGTATAATATAATAGGTCACTTCAGATATAAAAAGTGACGATACCTTCCTTGTGATAAACAAATCATACTTTAAAACCATATACTATGCCTTATTACAGCTCATTAAAAAAGATGCAACCTTCAGATAGAAATAGAATCGTAGAAGGTTTACAGCGTATTCGCAAACAGTTTATTCGAGATGAGTTTCCCCATAAGCAGATGACAAAATCTTTGATCTTGGGGACCTGGAATATTCGAAATTTCGATGATAATCGGTTTAATTATGGGCCACGGTCTAAAGAATCGATGTATTATATTGCAGAGATAATTTCCCGATTCGATGTGATTGCTATTCAGGAAATATGCACCGACTTGACTCCACTTAAGAAGCTAATGTATATTCTTGGCGATGACTTCGATTTTATTGTAACCGATGTAACACACAGTTCACTGGGAGGTAATCAGGAGCGATTGGGATTTATCTATGATAAAAGGAAAGTGCATTTTACCGGTATTGCCGGAGAGATTGTTCTGCCAGATAAATTATTAATAAGCACAACAGGGAAGAAAAGACAGTTTTCAAGAACACCTTTTGGTGTAGGCTTTCAGTCGGGATGGTTTAAGTTTCATTTCTCAACGGTTCATATCTATTATGGATCTAACTCTGGAAATACTCCTTTATATAAAAGACGTGTCGATGAAATAAATGCCATTGCAAGTTATCTGAAGAAAGAAGCAAAGAATAGTGATGCCAATCATATATTGGTGGGCGACTTCAATATTATTAAACATGGAAGTGAGGGATTCAATGCTTTAGAGAAAAATGGCTTTAAAACGGTTAAAAACAGAATTGGAAGCAACAGAGACCAAACTAAGTTCTATGATCAAATCTCTTTTAGGTCGAAAAGAAATGAGTTGGCATTAGTGGACCCTAAGCGTGAAGACCGGGTGGTTCAGTTTTTTGAAAGCTTATATCGGGATGAAGATTTTGAGACATACGCTCCTGTTTTACGGGAATCCATTGCTGCCAAACGAGCTGTTGCTTTAAAAGAGATGGCAGAAACATCGTCGAAAAGTAAGTTAAAGGGACTGAAGAAGCAGATTGAAAAACTGGATGAGGCAATAAGTTCCCCTAAAGAGCTGATGGCTTACTATTTAGAGTGGAGAACTTTTCAGCTGAGTGATCATTTACCTTTATGGGTAGAAATTAAGATTGACTTTAGTGATCAATATTTAACTGGATTGAAAAAAATGAAATAAAAAGATATAATTTGCTATAAAAAGACTGTATTTCTGTGTCGCTATTTTGTTTGGACATTTACAAGTTAACACGACTGAATTAAGAATTGTAACTTACCCTCAATTGGTTAGGAAAATTGACATTGAACCCAGTATCGAAAATGGGCTCAATATACCAATAAATTCCAATTTCGATGCAAATATTCGTGCATTGTAAAGACATTGTAAACAGAATGTAACCTGAATGTTGAGAGTGTTAAATATCCTTATTTTTTTTTGCAGTTTTTGCTCTTGAGAACTTCTAATTCTTAGTTTTGTTACAGTAACTACTAATATAAATGAGTTATGAGTAAAAATTCCGCATCCATGAAACAAAAGAAGCGAGATAGACGAGACATGATTCAGTTCATCAATTTACAGTTGGCATCACTAGGTCAACCATTGTTTAATGATGATGATTCTGATTCTGGGAAGAAATATGCGAATGCTAAATTCCAATCTTTAACAGAAGATTTGATTAGTAGCTTTAAAGAGAAATCCCGTTTGCTTAGTGGACATCTTTCGCCGGTTGATACACGTATCCAAAATTTTATCGACGATTACCTTAACGGGGTGGAGTTTGATAAAGGATACCGCTTGCCTTCGAATACTTTGGTATTGAACCAAAAAGGAATGGCACGCGAATTAAGTCTTCCGCCAAATGGTACAGAGTTTAAGAGCGACTTGCTAAGTTCGTACCGTTTGAAGCAAGGAATACTAAATAATCCAGCTAGCGATAAGCGTACCACAAAGGGTACTTTCCATATTGTAAAAGGTGGTTTACCTGTACCATTAGATAAAAAAGAGGTACCTAAAATTGCTTTTGCACACTTGTTGCATTCAGCATTAAATCCAGGCGATGATGTAAAATTATTACCATTTACATCGAAACAAGAGGAGAAAGCTCACGTAATGGTTTCTCTATTGTTACGTCCTGTTGTATGTCCTGCAGTACCAGGAATTATCAGTGAGAAGAGTATGGAAATTCGTTTCTTCGCACCAGGTAACTTAGTTAGTAACTTGGATTTCGTAGAAACTATTTTCGGTAATGGTGGAGATCATAACTTGGCTGTAAACGATGCTGCTCTAGATGTTGAGCACTGGACAGGAACAACAGGTTGTATTATTTTGGCTCCTCAGTTGACAAAACTGAAGAAAAAAGATATTGGTCTGCCACATATCGACGATGCTACAGAGCGTGAAAAGCGTGATGGCATGTGCTGGAAAGATGAGAATGAACTATACAATGATGGTTCGGCCTTTAAAATTACATGTCGCGACGAGCGTGGGGTAGTAGTAACGCTAATTGCTGATAACTATTACGGTTACTCTAAGAAAGAGATTAAGACACAGATTGGATATTCTGCTAACCTTTATGGTTTGGTTGAAGAAGAGCATGCTGGTGGTGCCATTGCTTTCCCTCGTGGAAATATGAGCGATAGCGTGTTTGGAGCTAATTTCACTAAGAAATTCGATCAATCTTATACGTTCGAAGAGACAAAGAAGTTTTTGGCTGACAGAATTGAACTTCAAGCTGGAAACTATGCCATCGATAAGAAATATCCAAATGTACTTTACATTCCGGAAAATGCAGATATCGATGTAGCTAAGAGCACTGTTAGTTGGAAATTCGAAGGGAAAGATTACGCACTGAAGCTTTCTCCAGAAAAAGTATATGTACACCCAACAGGACACAAGTTCCAATTGGTGAAGCATCCTACTCAACCAATGTGGCGCATTGTTGACACAGCTCCAGAAGGAGTATTCTGTCATAAGCCAAGTACGGTTTCTGGTGGAGGAAAATCAGAGATTTCAAAATCGATGCAAAATGCCATTAAATATGGTCAGTTTTATATCGAAAACTTGGAAGAAGCAGAAAACAAGGTAGATGAAATCATTAATCGTGACTATTCTCTACGTTGGAAAAATGTACGTGAAGATGCAGATCCATCGCGTTCATTCTTAAGCAAAGAACGTACTTTAGGTTCAGCAGTAAAATTGTTGACTCCTTCAGATCAGTACAACGATGAATACAATCAGTTCCTGAAAGATATTCCAGAAAATGTTAGAACATTGGCATTCTTCGTAAAACGCCATTTCCGTGGTCACGAAGATGAAGGTTTGAAATGGAAGGAGCTATTCAATGTCGAAATCATGAATGGTCGTGCTGGTAATGCATTGCAATACAAGCATAGTCCAATTATGGCTAGCTACGTGCGCATTGGTTTCAATCAAGATGGACGTTGGTTCTTGCACAAGTTGCGTTCTGACTTTATTCCAAGTATGAAAATTCAGACTGAAGATGATATCTCTGCTACTATTACTTTACCAGCATCAGCGTTAAAGAATAAAAATCCAGAGTACGCTAACAAGAGTTTGAAGATTGTAACTAACTGTGAGAGCTTCTTGTTCCAGCGCCCTGATGAGGCTGTAATTCGTGGATACGATAAAGAGGCTGAGATGGAAATAGTTGATGAAAATACTTATTTGACCAACTATGAGCCATTAACTCGTAAGGATGCACAAGAGCTAATTGACGATGCAATTAACTTCGATCGTTATACACAGCCACTAAAAGACTTCATTAAAAGTGTTGCTGAAAGCGAAGAGGAAACTTACTTTGTTACTCCTTCTCATACAAGAATTGTTGACGGAGAACCAACAAAGAACCCTCGTTACTTGCAGCGTAATATCTTTAAAAATGAAACATTAGATTCATATTTGGCAGAAGTAGGTGTTCGTTTATACCGAAAAGTGGATGTTAAAGATGCTGTAAGCTGGCCAGTAAACGCTGTTCTTCCAGGACGTCGTAACAACCCGGTTGATCGTGAAGCAGGAATTCGTCCATTGGCGGTTTATAACCCTATTCACTATCAAGAGTTGCCAGAATTGTTTATGGACTTCATTGCTAGTATCACTGGTAAATCTCCATCAACAACAGGAGCAGGACTAGAAGGTGCATTAACAAAAGGACCTTTTAACATGCTTGTTCCAACTTCTGATTTGAACAATGCGTTGTTGTCGTACATTCTAACAGAATATCAAGGTTTCAGTTCTGCTGCCGGATACATTGGTGCAGAAAACCGTTTCGACCACGATATCAGTATTCTTATTCCTGAGATTTGGGCTCGTTTGGTTCCTGAAGATCGTGATCCTAAGAAACTGATTGAGAATGGCTGTCTAGAGAAATTGGAAGATTTCGAATACAACGGTCAGAAAGTATTGGCAAGTCGTTTGGGATACCGTATTACTGAGAACTTTGCATTCCGCTGCATGAACCGCTTGTTCGATGAGCCATTGGCTGTATTTAACGAGCGTATGTTGAAGCCAGAATTGCAAGGAATGGAAGATTACGTAGATGGAATCAATAATATTGTTGAGGCAATGCAACGTGCATCTAAGCCATTCTTCGAAGATGGTAGTGTTGAGGCAGCAATTCCTCCATTAAAGGTTCTTCTTCATATTATGGCCTATGGACATTACGAAGGAAAAGACATCAGCGATCCAGAATTGCGTAAGATGTTTGACCGTGAAGAAGTAGTGAATAGCGACTGGTATAAAGAACGTCTTGTTTTGAAACAGAACAGTGAAGTTGCCTTTATCGAAGGTCAGGTTAAATACTTGGAGAACTTTATAGCCAATGGCGTAAATGCAAGTTTAGTTGACGAAATGGATATCAACAAACGTTTAGCAGATGCTAAAGAACGTTTGGTACATGTTCAGTCGGAACAATATCTGAAAGACTTGGAAGGAACCATTGGAAAAGATCCTTTATTTAAGAACTAATAAGTACTTACAATAGATATTCAAAAGCCGTTTCTTTTATTAGGAACGGCTTTTTTTATGCAAAGCAGATAGATAGTCAGGCTAAATAAGTATCTTTAATAAACTGCATGTAATCAACGAAAATTAAGGGAAAATGGCACAACGAGACTTATTGCTAAGAGAAATAGAAAAAATAGGTATTCTGTTAAGAGGAATTCTGGGGCAACTTAAAAAGAAAAAAGACGAAACAGAATCTATAGCTTCAGATAATATTGAAAATGCCAATAAAGTTTTGCAGGAAGAAATCGGGTTCGACTTAGAGTATTTTATAACACTTGATGAAGCATCTGTTAGTGAATATTTGATGAAGTTTGAGGGTATGACTACCATGAATACAGAGCTTTTAGCAGAGGTTATTTATAAGTCGTCTAACGAAAAGAAGCATTTACAAAAGGCATTGCTACTTCTGGAACTGTGCGAAAAGCAAGATCAGACTTTTTCTATGGAGAGGATAAATAAGATGAAAGAGATAAAGAATATTATTCAATTGTGTGTTTAGTGGAACGTTGAGGTTATTTAAAGTAAGCATCTGAGACTTTTATCAATATACAGTCTTAAAAGTGAATCTTCGTTTCATTTATTTCCGTTAATACAAGATAATTCTAAAACTAAACAGATCGACTCACTCTCAAATGAAAGTAAGGTTATCCCTATTATTAGTACTTGTTTTTTGTTCACTTTGTGGATTCACAGTGAAGCAGAAAAACATCTTGCTATTAAACTCATATCACAATGGATTAAGTTGGACTGATTCTATTGTTGGAAGTATTAAAAGTGAATTGGCAAACGATTCTGTGTGCTCCATATTTATTGAAGATATGGACAGCAAAAGACATTATTCGCCTCAATATTTTACCATTCTTAAAAATTACTATCAAGAGAAGTATGCCGATAAAGAATTCGATCTAATTATTTCTAGCGACAATAATGCCTATGATTTCTTATTGGAATACAGAGATGAAATATTTGGAAAGATACCGACTCTGTTTTGTGGGGTTAACTCAATTATAAATCCACCTGAAAGCTATACCGGAGTATTTGAAAACTTAGATATCAGGCAAACTCTGGAGATTATTAGAAATAACCATCCCAATTTCTCTGAAATTGTATTTGTTACTGATCATAGTAATACGGGAGATAAGGTGACAGAGGCCGTAAATGCTGACCTAGGAGAGTTCAGAAAAACATTTTCACACCGTTGGTTAAAAGGAAATAGTATTGCTGACCTGCAACATAAATTAGCGGCAATTGATAAGAATGCAGTTGTTTTGTTTTTACTTTTTAATAGAGATGAAGAAGGACGGTATTTTACTTATGAAGAGTCGTTCTCGTATGTAGAACCATATTGCAAGGTACCTATATATTGTGTTTGGGATTTTTACCTGACAAGAGGAGCCATTGGTGGAGCCATTATCTCGGCATCAGGGCAAGGGCGTCAAGTTGGGCAGATGGCCAAAAAGATAATTGCAGGAACATCTATTGATCGGATTCCGGTAGAAACCGCACAGTACGAAAATGTATTTGACTACGAACAGTTGGTGAAGTGGGAAATTGATAAACGTACTTTACCCAATGATTCCAGAATTATCAATGTCCCCTATCAGTTTTTTGAAGAGAATAAAGAGATTGTGATCTTAACAGTTGCTGTGCTTATTCTGTTAGTGGTTATCATTGTTGTGATGAGTATTAATATTCATATCAGAAAATTGAGAGCAGAGAGGGAGAGTAAGTATACCGAAGAAATTACAGCTGCCAATAGAAAGTTAGAGTTGGCTATTGAGGAAGCTCAGGAATCGAACCGTTTAAAGTCGGCTTTTTTGGCGAATATGTCCCATGAAATTAGAACACCTATGAATTCTATATTGGGATTTACCGAGTTGCTGGCAGAACCAGATGTTTCAGAGGAGAATAGAATAAACTATGTGTCTATTATTCAGAAGAACACAAGTGGTTTGCTACGAGTAATTAACGATATTCTTGATATCTCGAAAATTGAGACCAATCAGTTGCATATAGAAAAAGAATGGTGCGATTTGGAGGAGATACTTAATCTGATAGCAGAAAGCTTTAATCGATTGTATGCGCAGTATGATGATAAGGTTATTGACTTCAGAATAAAGAAGCCAGAAATGAATAAGGTTACAAAATTATTTACCGATAGCATTCGGCTTCAGCAAGTACTTACAAATCTTCTTGAGAATGCTGTCAAGTTTACCTCAACCGGACATATTATTGTTGGTTATGAAATGAAAGAAGAGACAATAATGTTTTATGTAGAAGATACCGGAGTAGGTATTCCTGAGAATAAGCAAAAAATCATTTTCGATCGATTCCGTCAGGTAAATACCGATGCTAAAATAAAAAGACATGGAGGAACAGGCTTGGGGTTGGCCATATCTAAAAGTTTAGTAGAACTGTTAGGCGGCACCATTTGTATGAAGTCGAAAGAAGGAGAAGGCACTACTTTCTATTTCACAATTCCTATGAATTAGGTGTTACTACTTCTTTAAGCTGCTCAATACCTTATTGAAGTTTACCTTGTAAATATTTCCATAGCCATTTTCAATACTATTGGCAAATTGCTTTAGTTGTTTGATGTTATTGATGGAATCGTCATGTAATGTAATTCGATCGTTGCTGAAATATAATATCCCGGAATTGATGTCAACAAATGGGCAGTAGTCGAGGTATTTGGTATTTATTGTTGGACCCATATTTTGTGCAGGAGTCCACTTTCCCGCTTCATCCTTAAAACTGATATAAAGATCACCTCCTCCAAAACTGTCAGCTCTACCATAAGCACCAAAAATGATATAGGTTTCATTGGGAGCTATAAATGCATTGTACTCGTAGCCTTGGGTGTTGATTGTTTTAGGCAAAGGTTGTGGCTGTTCATATCCGTTATTGGTAGATTTAGCTACAAAGATATCTTCACGACCAATTCCATTGTTTCGCGATGCCGTAAAATAAAGAGCTCCTGACTTTCCAATGGAAGGATAATATTCTTGTCCTCTACTGTTAATTGTAGAGTCAAGTGCGACAGGTTTGTCCCAGCCACCTTGCTTTCTTTCACTATACCAAATATTGAAATCATTTCGGGTGCTATCGTTAAATATTGGTCGGTTAGAGGCAAAGTAGAGTCGATTGCCATTCAACGAAAAAAATGGTTCAATATCGTGGTATTCCCCTGATATTTTCATCACTTGTGGTGAGTTCCATTTACCAGACTCTTTACGTATGATCACCAAGCACCTTTCAACCTGTTTATTATCCGCTAGTGTATAGACTATTTCATCACCATTGGGAGATATTGCCAGGTCTCGTTCATAGAGTGGAGTGGATATTATTCCTTCGCCCAATAATGCCGGCTTTAGCGAAGCTTCTTCAGTATTAATAGGGGCTATGTTGTTTTGACTAGTATTGGTAATGCAGCTATAATAAGAGAAAATAAATAGCAATAGTAAGATTTGAAAGCTTCTCATAATGAATTGATTCAGATGTGTGCGTTTTCATTATAAAAATATCGATTTAAATTGAATAGGAGAGCTGGAAGCACAAAAAAAGCCCATGGTAATTCCATGAGCTTTTGATGTTTATATAAGAAACTTATTCCTTCTTTTTCTCTTTTATCTGTTTTAGATGTTTCATTCCTCCAATGTTTACAGTACTTCCCAGCTTTGAAATGTTGTTGAACGAAATTAAACCGTTAATGACAACGATGGCATTATCGTCTCCACCAACAACCAGTAGTAATTCCGAAATCATCTGATTCTTAGCTTCTTTTACAAACATTTTTACTATTTGATCTTTTTCTTTTATATCAAGCAGAAGCTCGTATTCTTTTGAAATATTTCTGAACATTCCATCTTTTTTCAGTTCTTTTACGAAGTTTAGCTCTTTGTTTAAGCTTTCATCTTCTACAGCAAGTACCCGAATACCAGTAATATTCTGAAGCATCTCTTTGGCTGTAGGATCATCATTTTCGAATTGACTGGCAAGAGCAAGAAGTTTACCTGAGATATTTACAGTGGTAAAACCATCTTGTCCAGAGTATTTATCGAATAGTTTATCGATAGCACTGTTCTGTGCCATAAGTCCCAATGGGAGAATGATTGCGATTAATAAGAATATCCTTTTCATGACTTTTGTTTTTTAGTGTTCGACTAATTATGTGTTTTTGTTTATTCTAATATCTTTTTTATCTGTTTAATTCCTTTTTGACAATTGGACAAAGCATTGTTTACTGGTTGTAATGCCTGACCAATTTGGTTGATGTTTTCTAAATGCTTTTGACCAGAAGAAAGCTGATCTCCAACAAAACCTAGAATCTGCATTGCAGCCCGATGAGCTTCTTCGGGAGTTTTATAAGTATCTTCTAATTGAGCAATATGTTGGTCTTTGACAGGTTGATTGTAGAAAATGGAGAAAGCAATAATAACCAATACCGAAGCAGCAATACTTAGTGGCTTAAGCCATTTTAGTTTTCTACGCTTGTGTTCTGTCTCTATTTGAGCGTCAATCATAGCTTCTAATTCAGAACTCATGTCTAAATCTTCAACATCAATGTTGGCGGTTTGCTCTAAACCAAGAATAATTTTCTTGTCGTATTCAAGCTCTTCGGGTAGCTCATCGCTTTTCATCATTAAACGTAACTCGTTTAATTCCGAAACATTTATCTCTCCCGTGTAATATAGCGTAATAAGTGTATTTAATCTTTCGTAATTCATAACCTCTATTTTACGTATGCTTGACTCTTAGGCGCTGCCTCAAAATTACTCCACTTTTGTAGTTTATCTACAATCTTCTTTCTGGCGCGAGATAAGTTGGCTCGTAATGTACCTTCTTTTACCTCCAGCGCTTTAGCTGCTTCATTGGTATTCATCTGCTCCAAATCGCACAAGGTGATGGCCATTTGCTGCATATAAGGAAGTTGAGGAATCAGCGTTCTGATTTTTTGAACCAGTTCAGCCTTTTCTCCTTGTACTTCCACTTGGCTGTCTTCATCCTTAATCTGAATCGAAACTTCATCGATACTCATAACTCGTTGTTTTTTTAATCGATCGATACAAGTATTTCGTATAGATTGCACAGCATAAGCTTCAATACTTTTTACCTCGTTCAATTTGTCTCTGCGTTTCCATAGTGTCAGATAAACATCCTGGACAATATCCTTGGCCCAATCGATGTCGTAATTGAACCGCAGTGCAATTTTTAACAACCGGCTATTCAGTGGGATGACTTGCTCCTTGAATTGCTGCTCGTTCATTTTTTTGCAACTTTTTTGGAATGATCCAGTTTGCCAAAATGCTCCATGCCATCTACTTTCATCGATTTGTTTAAGGACGAAAGTATCTTGGGATCCAAATTGCCTTTAATTCGAACAGCTGTATTTTCACCGTCGTGAACAACCAGTAGTAGTTCTCCAATTTTGCCCGAACTTTTCTCGTGACAATAAATAGCGACCTCTTCATTTTTTTCTTTTACGGTCAGTAGCTCTTCATATTTTCTTTTGAACGACTTACTTTCCTTCATTCTTTTTAGATCTTCCAAAAAGTTGATCTCTTTGTTTAACCTGGCATTTTCAATGGTAATTACTTTTACCGAATTAATTTGCCTTAATATCTCTTTGGTCTCTTGGTCTTCATCTTCGTCGACAAAAAAGGTAGCCAGCCAAATCAGCGGACGAGGAACAGATACGGTTGTAACCCCATCCAGGTGTTTATATTCGTCGAAATAATAGTTGATCGGGTTTTGTTGTGCTTTTGCAAAAAAGCTGCAAACAAAAATGAACAGAATGGATAATGTGTACTTCATTTCTTCAATAGTTTTTGATGGTGTTTATAATGGAGACCTTAAAAAACGAAAAGTGTTACATCAAAAATTGAAAAAAATTAAATTTTATTTCTGATGGATATTAAAAAAGGCCTTTCGATTGACGAAAGACCTTGGATGATAGTCTGATATTGATTGACTAATAATTATTTTTTACGCTCCTTACTTTTCTCTTTTAGCAGCTTCTTCATTTCTTTTTTGCTCTTTTCATACATCTTGAACTGCTCTTTGGTCAATATTTTCTTTAATGCTTTATCCTTTTCAGAAATGATTGAACGAAAAGTCTTGAATTTTTTCATTTTATCAGTAAGTTGCTTCATCTCATCCATGCGTTTGGCAGCTCTTAGGTTTACTTCCATTACCTGCACTTCCTGATCATCTGTTAACTCCATTTTTTCTTTCATAATAGCCGTTTGCATTTCTGCACGCTCTTTGGCTGGTGGAAGTTCTTTTTCTGCTTGCTGTGCATAAGAGCCCAATCCTACTCCCAGAATAATGGCCATTGTTAATAGTAATTGTTTCATTTGTCTATCTTTTTATTGTTCTAATTTCTATTTCAAAAATATATTCTCTGTCTCTTTGTCTTGTCAGCTATTCAACCAATAACCTATTGTTTTCAACCAACAGCCTGATCATTAAAATTTGTAGTTAAACGAAAGCATAACATACTGTTGAAGAGCATTGGAAACAATGTTCTCAGTATACGTCTCCTGAAAGTTAAACGTTACTCCTTTATTCTGATTGAGTACATCGTACATCTTTAGGTTAAGACTGGCTTTTTCCTTCCAAAAACTTTTTCCAACAGAAAGGTTAAGTAGACTGAATTCCTGATTTTCTGCTTTGTCGAAATAGTTAAAATGATTGTATTGGTAACTGGCTTGTAGTTTAATTCCTCGCCAGATATCAAAATTTAAGTCTGCAGATATTTCATTGGTCAGGTATTCTGTAGTGCTATCATTTTCGGTATTGGAAGCATGATTGTAAGAGCTGCTGCCAGAGATGAAGAAATCTACTTTCTGAGAGATGTTACTGGCAATAGCAATATTAGCACTGGCCTGATGATTCCGGGCTTTCAGGTCGACCTCTTCTAAACGGGTTGGAATTTCGTTATAAGTATACCTCAATCCCGAATTAATATTACAGCGTATTGGATTAATGGGAAATGAGTAATCTAATCCTGAAATAATGCTATGAAAGCCATTAAGGTTCACCGGACGAGTAACATTGGTTCCAACAGATAGGTTAGATCCAAACAATGTTTCCGGCTCCTTCAGGTAAAAGCTTTCCTGACCAATAAATTGATGACCATAGCGGTAAAACCCATATATCGACAGGTATTTCGATGTTTCACTCATGGTATATAAGTAGCGTAGCATAGCAATATATTGCGTGCCTGCTTTTAAATCGGGATTACCTGTTGTTACCTGCAATGGGTTGGTAACATTTACCGTTGGTTGCAATTGAGTAGTCGACGGTAGACTGGTTTTAGTTCTTGCAAAAAAAGTAAGGTTCTGATCTGCATTAATGTAGTAGCGACCAAATATAAATGGTAGCAATGCATTGTTCTCGTATGTTCGTTCTGTTGCTTCTGGCGTATACAGCTGATCTTGCAACTGAGCATTTTCAAAAGCAACTCCTGCATTGAAAATAAGTTTTAAGCTAAATGAACTGTAGCCCAGTTCGGCTTTATTTACCCAATAATTGGTTTTTAAGTGACTGGACAAATCGTTGTTTATATTTTGGTAGGAGCTACTTACAGGATCGAATAAGAAAACATCTTTTTGTGCATTTCCCCATGAGTAGGAACTACTGGCTACGAAATTTAAATTAGTAAGCATGCTCAGTGGCTCTTTATACGAAACTCGCAGTAAAGCCATATTATCATTCAAATTACTGTGTTCTTGCTGATCGGTGGAATAGCTCACTGTATCAGAAAACATATCGTTTAGCAGAATATATTTATCTGTATGGGAAACAAGCACCTGATCGCTTTTGTCGTTGTTAATATTTACTGCTCCAATAGCGGTTAGTGAGCGTCCGCTGTCTCCAAAGTTGTGTAGCCAAATCATGTTCGATTTCGATTTGATAGCACTGTTTTCTACGCTTTGTTGCGTGCCGGAAGTACTTAATGGATCGGAATAAACCAATGCCGAGCGGTTGTATTTATTCTCTGCGCTGCCATCCATCACAAAAAGCTTCTCGCTGATAATGTATTTATTGAACCTACTTGGTTCGTAAGTATATTTCAAACTGAGTTTATGAAGCTTCGATTCGGTGTTTAAAGTATCGAAATAGTTGTACTGGAGAACATCCTGATGATTTTGAATGGTGAATTGGTTCAGTTCATTCTTAATGGTTCCCATTGTGTAGTTGGCAGCCAATTCGTGTTGAGCATTGGGATGGAAATTGTAATTCACCCCGAAACTACGAATAGTTTGTTCTCCGAAACTTTGAGGCTGGCTACTCAACTCTTTAGCCGCTTTGGCTGCTATCTGTGCTTCAAACGATTTAAAATCAGATAAATCGGTATTGCTTTTATTGATGTTATTGCGTTCAAATATAAATGAAAGGTCATGATTCCCCTTGGTAATCATTGTATTACCTTCCATGTTGTAACGGTTGTCGCTACCTATTCCGGCCGAGTATTGTCCTAAGGTTTTATTCTTAAACGATGCTTTAGTAACGATATTAATAGCCTTAACGCTATTCCCACTGGCATATCCGGTAAATGATGCTACTTCGCCGTAATCATCAAATAACTCAATGTTTTTAATTACATCTGCCGGTAGTGCATTTAGTGCACTTTGTGGATCATCCTCGAAGAAAGGTTTTCCATTTACATATATCTTTTTTACCTGTTCTCCCTGTGTCTCAATTTTATGGTTTTTCACTGAAAAGCCAGGAAGTTTCTTTATCAGGTTGGTTCCTTTGGCTTCGTTATGAACTTTTACCGAAGAGGCATTAAATGAAAGTGTGTCCCCTTTCTGTCGCGCTATTGGAGCCTTACCAGCAACAACAACCTCACCTAAACTCTTTATATCCTCGGCCAGTTTAATTGTTCCAATGTTTACCCGGCTAGAGTTGGCGGTAAATTCATTGACAACTGTAATGTAGCCTATAAAACTAAACGTAAGTTTTAAGTTGGGTTGAGTATGATCAATCTGTATCTTGAAGTGTCCGTCAAGATCAGTAGTAGTTCCATTTTTCTTCTCATCAATTACTGTGGCCGAAGGCAAAGGCTCACCAGTTTTAGCGTCAATTACCTTACCGATAACTGTTGTTCGTTGCGCAAAGGTATTAATGGCAAACAAACTCAGTATTAATAGTATAAATTGTGTTCTCATTTTAAATCGATTTAAATGGTTTCTCCAATTAAGTAGTAGGTTGTTTTACCCGGACTTAATATCACTTTCTCGTAATACACACCATTTACTTTGTAGTAGGTTGCTCCTCCTTTGTAGATGGTAGTGCTGCGAACAGGTATTGTTTTAATCATTGCTTTTGCAGGAGCGGCAACTATTTTATATCGTCTAAGACGACGCTTATAATAGATGCCATGGTAATAGAAGTACACCTTCCCGCCAATTAAAACTCTTCGGTAACCAATAGGAAGCTGACTAACAACTAAACCCACGGGAGGACGAACAATTGTGAATCCTCCGGAAACAGGTCGATAGTAAACTCCGCGATGCATATGATAGGCACTGGCTCCATGTTTAATAACTGTAGTACCAGTTGGCAACTTTCTTACAACTGTTGTGGAGTGTGGCGTTTTTACAACTACTCGTTGTGCCTGAGTTGTATAATGAATTGATAGGCACAAGAAGAATACCAATAGCGTTGTCAATGTGTTATGTGTTTGTTGTCTTTTCATCTTTTTTTATTTTTCTGATTTTAGGACAAACATATGGCCTGAGGCAAAGTGTTTGATGTTCTTTTCAACCAACGACCGATTGGACTTAACCAATGGAGAAAAGAGTTGTTTTTAAGAAGAATTGGTAGTTGATTGAGGATAGAATGTTGTTGGTTGAAATAATGCGAATTGATTTTGTTATATTTAACTCATTCGCAATAAAAAATGGGAAAGGAAAATAGAATATTTGAACATCTGCTTGCTTGGTTTGGGTTAATCGTTTTGCGTTTATTGGCATTGCCTAATGTCGATTCATTGAAAGAAGCCTTGTTAACCACTCTACCTCTTTATTTAATTTATATGATCATTTTCTATGGTACTGCAGCTATCCAGAAACAGTTTGTACCTCAAAAATACTGGTGGTATATTCTAAAGATGTTGTTGATGGCATTTGCCAGTACTGCATTGATTCGTTTTACGTTTAATGCTATTGAGCTGTTCATGCAGGTAAAAGCTCCGGTGGGAACTACTTATGGAGGTGTATTCAGAGTTTTGTTTGTAATGATTGTAGCAATGCTTTATCAGGTGATTTTGAATAAGCGAAGTACTGAAGAACGGGCATTGCGCATAATGCATGAAAAGACAGAGAAAGAGCTGGAGTTTCTTAAGTCGCAAATGAATCCGCATTTCTTCTTTAATACTTTGAATAATATTTATGGATTGACATACAATAAAGATGAGCGAGCACCGAAGGTGGTATTAATGTTGTCAGAGGCCATGCGATACATCATTTATGAGACCAGTTCGGAGCAGGTAGCTCTTACCAAAGAGATTGCTTTTATCAGTAATTATATCGAGTTGGAGCGGTTGAGACTGTTGAATGGAAATCAAATTAACCTTGAGGTGGAAGTACCTGATAGAACCAGTAAAGTTGCTCCATTGCTGATGCTACCATTTGTCGAAAACTGTTTTAAGCATGGTAATATTGATCAGCATGAACAAGCTTCAATTGAAATTAATATCTGGACAGAAGGGGAATGGCTGCAGTTTTCATGTGCTAACACATTTTCAGATGGCCAGGGAGGAAGACCAGGAGGTGTGGGTTTACAAAATGTGAAAAAGCGCCTCGACTTGATTTATGGCGATAGGTATAAGCTGGAAATAAATAATGAAGAGGATAAGTACTTTGTATTTTTAAGTGTTCCACTTAGTAAATAAACAACCATGGAAAAGATTAAATGTATTATTATCGATGATGAACCCATAGCGGTAGACTACCTTAAAGAGTATGTCGTTCAGATGCCTCAACTGCAGTTGATTGATACATTTAATCGGGCAGCGCAAGCATTCGAGCTAATAAATAGCGGACAGGTTGATTTAATCTTTTTGGATATCCAGATGCCGGGACTTACCGGCCTTGATTTTATTCGTACACTACAATATAAACCTGCAGTTATTTTAACCACAGCTTATTCTGAATATGCGTTAGAAGGTTATGAGTTAAATGTGGTGGACTACTTGCTAAAACCAATCGGTTTTGAACGCTTTGCTCAGGCTGTTTTGAAGGTAAATACGCGAAACTCTGTAGGAGAAAAAAATACTGAGATAGTTGCAAAAGATTTTATGTTTCTGAAATCCGGGTATAAGTCGGTAAAGGTGAAGTTTAGCGAGATAACCCATATTGAAGGGATGAAAGAATATGTGGTTTTTTATACTACCGAGGGAAAGAAATTCATAAAATACGACCGAATGAAGAATGTGGAAGAGCAGTTGGGGATGTATGGTTTTATTCGGGTACACAAATCGTTTTTGGTTGCAGTTAAGCATATCGAAACCATATATGGTAATACCATTGAAATAGGGGAACATTCCATCCCTGTTGGAAGGGTTTACAAGGAGGAGTTGAAGAAAATGCTGGAAGATTAAAGCGCTACTTCCCGTTGGTGTGAATATTTGTGTCGTTGGTTGAAACAGCCACGACACCAGCTTCGAAGAGTCATAAGTTTGTTTTAGAACAAATCATCAACTAAAACAATTTATGATGACAATCAAAACCATTTTATTTCAGTTTGTATTAATGTTGCTGGTGACTTCTGTGTTTGGTCAGCGCTCCATAAGCGGAGTGGTGAAGCAGAAGTCAAGTGGAGAAACACTACCATATGCAACAGTATCGGTGGTTGGAACCAGTTTGGGAACGACTACCAACCTGGACGGATTCTTTACTTTATTAGATGTAAGTCAGGAAAAGCTAGTTTTGGAAGCCAGCATTTTGGGCTATAAAAAAGTGAAAGTAGGAGTAAAGCCAAATCAACAATATGTGGTGATAGAGATGGAGCCTGATGAAATCGGTTTGGAAGAGGTGACTGTAAAAGCAGCTTCCAGAAATATGATGAAGGTATCTGATAACATTGGACAGATAGCCATCTCACCCAAGAATATTTCATTTTTACCCAGTATTGGAGAAAAAGATATTTTTAGATCGATGCAATTGCTGCCGGGGGTTAGTGGAAGCAACGAAGCTTCTTCGGGGTTGTATGTAAGGGGAGGAACGCCTGACCAGAACCTGGTGCTATTCGATGGATTTACGGTTTATCACGTCGACCATTTCTATGGCTTTTTTAGTGCTTTCAATTCCAATTCCATTAAAGATGTACAATTGTACAAAGGTGGTTATATGGCTAAGTATGGCGGAAGAACATCGAGTGTAGTTGAGCTTACAGGAAAGACCGGAAACGAAAAGCAAGTGAAAGGAGGAATGTCTTTAAGCACAATCAGTGCCAATGGATACCTGGAAATTCCGCTATGGGATAAAGGTTCATTTTTAGTTGCTTACCGAAGATCGTTGACCGATTTTATAAAGGGAGGACTTTACAATGACATTTTCGATTTAAGTGGACAGACAACGGTAAATGAAGCATTGGAAGGAGCAGGTTTATCTAAATATGCTAATGAACCAGATTTTTACTTCTATGATTTAAATGCAAAAGCAACTTTAAAGCCAACAGAAAAGGATGTGATCTCGATCTCTTTCTACAATGGAAAGGATCATCTGGATAATTCGCGCGATATCTCAGAAACAGGATCTTCCGGACGCTGGGGAAAATATACATTTGATTATAGTAACGATACCAAGGATCTTACGCAATGGGGAAACTTCGGGGTGAGTAGCAAGTGGGGACGTCAATGGAATAGCCGACTTTACTCCAATTTGGTAGCATCCTATTCCAATTATTTCAGTAATCGCGAACGTTTTTCCAAATCGGATATTACCAAACAAGATGGTAGTTCTCTGAAGGTAGAAACAGGATCGCTGGAAGATAATGATGTGATAGAATATGCGATTAAAAACGATTTTCAATATAAATTGAATGGAAAGAACACATTGGAATTTGGCGCGCACCTTACTTATAATGATATCAAATATTTATATGAAATAAATGACACTATTTCGGTTATCGACCGTAAGGATGATGGAACTACTATTGCCGGATATATTCAGAATGAATGGAAGCCATCGAAGCAGTTTTCAATGATAGCTGGTTTACGTTCAGTTTATTACAAGAACACGGATAAAGTGTATTGGGAGCCACGAGTACAAGCTATGTTTGAACCGGCGAAAGGTTTCAAAATGAAGGCAGCTTATGGCAAATACAATCAGTTTGCTAAACGAGTAATACGAGAGGATGTAATGCAGGGGAGCAGAGACTTTTGGATTATGACAGATGATGAGATTGTTCCGGTAACTTCGGCATCGCATTATATATTGGGTGCTTCTTATGAAAATAAAAACTGGCTGTTTAATGTGGAAGCTTACTATAAAAAACTGGATGGCTTGTCGGAGTATTCAACCCGAATTCAACAGGTGGAGAATGGAGAGCCATTCTTTAGTGGTACTGGAACAGTTAAAGGAGTGGAGCTATTGCTTCAGCGTAAATTCGGAAAATTCACCGGTTGGGTTTCTTACACGCTGAGTGAAGTGGCGCATTTATTCCCCGATATTAACGACGGAGAATACCCCGCAGCGCATGATCAGCCCAATGAACTGAAAATTGTGGGAGCTTACGAATTGGGAAAGTTTAAGTTCTCGGGAACATGGGTTTATGCCAGTGGTAAACCTTATACTGCTCCGGTAGGTGGATACACGCTTACTTTATTGGATGACTCGACAATGGATTATGTGGCAGTGGGCCCTAAAAATGGCTTTCGTTTGCCCGACTATCATCGTTTGGACCTGAGTGTGAACTATAACTTTAAATTGGGCAAATCGAAATGTGAACTGGGATTGTCTCTTTTCAATCTGTATAATCGAAGCAATGTGTGGTATAAAGAGTTTGAGAAAGTAGAGGATCAGTTTGTTGAGACAGATGTGAATTTCATTGGGTTTACTCCAAACCTGTTTTTTGCCCTTCACTTTTAATCATTAAAAAAATCAAAATGAAGAATTTAATATATGTAATAACTATTCTTACTAGCTTTTTAGTGGGAGGATGCGACGATTTTAATTCAGAGACCATTGCTCCAAAGCCTGTGTTAGAGGCTTATCTGTTTGCGAATATGCCAGTAACGGAGGTAAAAGTATCTGAGATGCAGCTGTTCTCGTCAGAGGAATCAGAAGAAGTAGCAGTTGTAGATGCTCAGGTAAAGCTAACTAATGGAGAGGAAAGTTACCTGTTAACTCCCGATCCGGATAAAGCAGGATATTACTGTTATCCTGAAAATGACTTACATGTGCAGGAAGGAGATGTATGGAATATTCAGATGGAACATAATGGCTATGTGGTTGAAGGAGAAACAAAAGTTCCTAATTCTCCAATGAACGCATCGCTTTCTACAAACAGATTGGAAATTGCTCCAATTAACAACCCTCAGGGACTGGAGCAGTTGAAAAATATAAAGGTTAATCTTACATGGGATAACGCCAATAACGATTACTATTTCATTACCATAAGAAATACAACCGAGAACCCGGAAAATATTATTCAACTAGGACAAACCATAAACATTGGAATAAGTATCACTACTCGTCCTGAAAATGGAGATAGCCACCTGTTTAGTGTTGCTGATATCAATCAATACGGAACCTACGAGGTGCGTTTGCATAAGGTAAACAAGGAGTATGTCGACTTATACGATACCCTAAAGCAGGATTCACGAAACCTGAATGAACCTGCAACCAATCTGATTAATGGTTATGGACTGTTTACGGCCTTTAACTACGTCGATTTAGAATTGAAAATTGTTAAGCCTTAATAGTTAATTGGTTCTTTTAAATCGTAGAAGTCCGGCTGGAGGAACAATAAACTCATGGTCGGGCTTCTTTAGTTTATAGATACCTGAAGATCTCATTTTTCCAGTAGCATCGTATACTTCGTAGCGAAGCTGACTTTCATCCGGGAAATGACTTATCTGTAAATAGTTTTTAGTAGTTGAATTTATTATATCCAACGTTTCCGGCATCTCTCTGGGAAGTTCAATAATTTGCAGCGCATCGTAATTTACAAATAATGTTTTGTTGTTTTTTGAACACTGAATAACCGGATAGCCTTTGGCTGGCTTTAATGGTCTGAAAGTTCCATCAAGCAACAACTGTTTATTGTATCGCCAGTAGTCAAGCCAGAAATGTAGCGTAGAGTGTACCGAAGGTGATATAGTCATTGGAAAAAACGATAGGTGAGGAATTTCAAATAGAATGGATTGAAATTTAAGAGCCACTTGTTCTGGTGTATCTTCAGCATCGATTCCCATGATCTCCATAAATGGAGTATATCTACCAAACAGTAATCGGTTGTTTACCATTTTCTCTCGAACAATTCCTGCACTTTGCACTCCAACGAAACCTGTCAAAGAACTTTGATAGTTGGAACGTGCGGGACCTGCTGCGTGTAAATTCTGACCGAAGAAAACATCGGGATGAATAAATTTCAATTCATTCTTTATCTCTACCAGCAATGTATCTACTGCTTTGAAAACACCAATTAAATCGCGCCCCATATCTTTCTTAAGCACCACATTCTCATCGGGGTAGTAGTCGTTAATAAAATCGAACCAGAAACCATCGATGTTCCATTTTTCCAACATGTTGCTGTACACATCAATCAGGTAGCTGCGAACATCCGGATAACGAGGATCGATAACATAGATTTGACGAGGAGCACGGTAGCGAACAAACTTATCTTTGAAGCGCTTCAATACTTTTGGGTTACCTCCGGTGAAAGGAAGGGAGTACCATAAGTAAACTTGAAATCCTTTTTCTTTTCCTTTGTCGATAAAATGGAACATATCTTCCACTTCGCCTGCATCCCAGTTACCCAGAGTATCGATTTTAGATTTAACCAGCGATTGCCATCCATCGTCAATCAGTAATGATTTGAATCCATAACTGGCTATGGAGTCCATTTCTCTGGTTAGGTTTTCCACAGGAATGTTACGGTGCATTGGATACCATGAAGAATAAATAGGTTCCCGCATTTTTATGCGTTCATCTCCCATACGACCAATTTTCTGTTCAATACGCCAACTGGCTGCATCGGCAATTGCTTCAACGTAATTTACATTCCTTAAGTCGATTCGGATTTCGGCATCGTAATCCAAAATATTGGTAACAGGAGGGTTGTCCACAAAGAAATTCAGGTTGAAATACATTGTGTCTACCTTTTCCTCCACAAAAAGAGCCAGAAATTTATCGTTATTATCGTCTTTACAAGTGTAGGTAAAGCGGTTTTTATCTTCTTTAGTGATTGCTGAAACTATTCCATAAGGAGTGGCTGCCTTATCGTAATTGGGTAAATTGAAGTAAGAATTGTTAGACCACGTCTCAGAACTCCAGAGTGTATAAATATCTTTTCGAGGAAAAGCAAGCTTCATTTTAAACTGAGGAGGAATTGCCGGAAAATCAGACTCAATCTGAAATTTGATCAGATAAATAAATGAATCGATCTCATGAACAGAGTAGTGAGGCGTAAATGAGCCCATCTGACCATGCAGGCTTATCTTCTCCCTATCAAATTGATATAATGAAAGCTTCGAGGAAACATTACCTTCCTCTTCCTGAATTTCAGTTCGAATATCTCCTTCAAATGTAGGGAGCTCAGTTACCTTCTGGCTACATGAAATAACCAGAATGATTAATATTAAGTTCAGCAGTTCTTTTCTCATTCTTACAGGCTTGCGCAAAGACGCTAGTTCAATTTTCACAGTGAATAAAAAACACTCGAAGTATTATTTATTCATATGGCGTTAAAATTACATTTAAGAAATAGCATATGCAAGTTAAAAGCGCCTGAGCAGCAGAATTCAATTAATCCTTTTTAGAATGACGGATGTATTTTTCAATAACAATTGCTGTAACGATAACCATATATACCTGTCCAATCAGTCCAACAAAAATAGTTGCCTTTTGAGCCACTGCAGTAACAGGAGTAATGTCTCCGAATCCAATAGTAAGTAATGTGATATAACTGTAGTAAATCAAAGTGTCCATTAATTGATATGGAGTATCATTGGCATATTGGAGTCCGTTGAATGAATTGGGGTGAACAGTTTCTATGCTTAGAAATATGAAAAAACCAACTAAGCCTAAACATATGTAGCCTGTTACTAAGCCCAATATGACATTTCTGTTTACCACTTTTGCTTTCAATACCTGTTGGATTAAGCTAATGGTGACATAGAAATAGAAGAAAAATGATAGTGCTAACCTAACCATTTGAGTAGGGTGGCTATGGTTGGGATTATAGATGGTTGCAAGAAATGTTAATGCAGACACTAATAGCAGACCAATGGTTTTCCATCCATTCATTTTTCCTTTTGAGAATATCATTACCACTCCCATAAGCATATTAACTAAAACAAGTATAGGGGATAAAATATTATCAAAGAAAGGGTTTGGGATAACCAATGATCCAAACAATAGAATAATAAGTGTTACAAAAAAAGCTTCGAAACGAAATTTGTAGAGAATGTTCTTCATCTTATAAATTTAAAAAATAATAATGAAATGTAGGTGTGCTAAGATGAAATGACTTTATGTGTGAGGCCGCAAATATAGTAATGTTAGGAGAATTAAAAATTCAGCAATAGAATTTGCTAGGATTAGTTTGGAATTTGTTGAGAAGGAAATTTCCGGACTACGTTAAGAATGTGTAGTCCGGAAATGAATGTTATTTGTCCAAAACAGAATAGCGCTCATAAGCAGCATTCCATTCAGTTGTGTTTTCTGGAATGAATGTTTCAGGTTCGAATGAATTGATGATAACCTGGCGGATCTCTTTTAATGATTCCAGATGACCTAAAGCTCTGGCTTGCATCAATAAGTTACCAGTTGCTGTAGCTTCATCTGGTCCGGCAACTACATTTATACCAAGTGCATTGGCCGCAAATTGATTAAGTAGCTTATTATTCGATCCTCCACCGATAATATGCAGTACATCAATCTTTTTGTCAGAAAGCTCTTCGATTTGCTCCATGGTTTTACGGTACTTCATGGCCAAGCTTTCAAATATTACGCGAGCATATTCTCCCGGAGTATCCAGCGACTGTTGATTGGTTTTAACCAAATAGGCATCGATTGCTTCCAGCATATTAGCCGGGTTCATAAAGTCTGCTGCATCGGGATTAATGAAGCTCTTAAATGGTTGTGCTTCGGCTGCCATTTTTACCAACTCAGGGAACGAATAGTCTTCTCCTCTGTCTAGCCACATTTTGCGACTTTCCTGAATTAACCACAAACCTGTGATGTTCTTCAAGAAGCGAATGGTACCATCAACACCTCCTTCGTTGGTGAAAGCTGCATCGAAAGTGGCTTGGTTGATAATTGGCTGCTCGGTTTCTATACCCATCAATGACCAGGTTCCTGAGCTTAAGTAAGCCCAGTTGCCTTCTGTGGCAGGTACCGATGCAATGGCCGAGGCGGTGTCGTGTGCTCCTACAGCAACAACAGGAATTGGATCACATCCAATTTCTTCGCAAATTTCTTTTCTGATATTTCCAAGAACGGTTCCAGGCATTACTACCTCACCCATGAATTCTTCTGAAATTCCCAACTTGTTAACCAAGTCGCCATCCCAGTTAGAAGTGGCTGGTTGAAGCATTTGAGAAGTGCTGGCAATACTGTATTCGTTTTTTCGAACACCAGAAAACAGATAGCTTAAAAGACAAGGAGTAAACAATAGGTTTTTAGCAATCTTTAATTGCGAAGATTGACTTTTCACCATTGAGTACACCTGAAATAGTGAGTTGAATTGCATAAACTGAATACCTGTTTTGGCATACAACTCTTTCGATGGCATATGTTCTTCGAAGAATTGTTCCATGGCATTATCGGTTCTGTGATCGCGATAAGCAAATGGAATACCAACGATATCACCTTCTTCATTGATTAAACCAAAATCCACTCCCCATGTATCGACTGCTACCGATAATGGTTGGATTTTGTGGGTGTGTATGCATTTCTTCAAAGCTGTTTTTAACTCTTCGAAAATGCTATAGATATTCCAATGATGATGCCCGTTTACCTGCATCATTTTATTTTGAAAGCGATGAATCTCTTTTAATTCAATTTGTTTGTTTTGAAGTGTGCCAAGCATGGCCCTTCCACTTGAAGCTCCAAGGTCGAAAGCCAGAAAGTGATACCCGTCCATATATTGTAGTTTAAACTTTTGTACTAATTAATTGCAGTCTGTGCTGCACTATCCTGATGCAAATATAAAACATTGTATCAAACCTGCATAAAAAGAATAGTTTTAGTTATTGAAGATGGAATCCGGAATCCGAAGAAGTTACTAACCACGAAAGGCACGAAATAGAAAGGAAACCGGATTCCGGAGAAAAGGGAGATCGAATGAGAACGTAGAGGCGCAAGATTTTGCGCCTTTTTCTGTCTCATGGGGAGTATGCGAGCTTAACTTCTTACCTTTCTTACTTTTCCAACTTTCAACATTAACCAGTCTGTAGCATCATTCCAATCATTATTGTTCATTGGAGTTGTTTGGTTGTATGGGACGCAATAATATAAAGCAACATAAATGAATTAGGATTTCGGAGAAAGGGAGGACATGTGGAGACGCAAAATTTTGCATCTCTACAATTGTATTTTAAATTTCATGTTTTCAGATTATAATTGCTCACAAAAGGGCAAAAAAATATCCGACTTTTCTATAGTCGGATATCTTATAAAACGCTAATAAAAAACTCTTTGGTACGAATGAAACTGTATATTCAAATATCTTTATAATTGTGTTGTTGCCCTAATTTTTAATGGAGTAAATGATAGGGTTTATGGAGATATTTGTAGTTTTCGTCCTATTTATTTTTTAAAAGCTTATTTTGAGCATCATTTTATATAATGATCAGCATCAATAAGTTCGTGTTTGTCTTCGGTTGTTAATGCATAGTCAAAGCCACGATGTAAACAATAAGCTCCGGTCTCACCAGCTTTGTTTATGGCAATATATCCAATTTGCGATTTTTTATAATCCGGTATTTTCTTAACAATTCGCATTACTGCTTCTTCGCAAGCCTCTTGTGGTGACATACCATTGCGCATTAATTCTACCACCAAGAAACTACCCAATGTTTTCATTACCAATTCGCCTTGACCAGTTGCTGCAGCACCACCTACTTCATTGTCGCAGAATAGTCCGGCACCAATAATTGGAGAATCGCCCACACGGCCATGCATTTTGTAAGCCATACCAGAAGTGGTACAAGCACCAGAAATATCTCCATTGCTATCGAGAGCTAACATAGAGATGGTATCATGGTTTTCGATATTAATAACCGGTTCGTAGTTGGATTTCTTGCGCCATTCTTTCCATGCCTTTTCGGCTTTAGGAGTTAAAAGGTTCTCTTTTTTGAATCCATTTTCCAATGCAAATTGCAAGGCTCCTGCTCCGGAAAGCATAACGTGTGGTGTTTTATCCATTACCATACGTGCCACTGAAATAGGGTGTTTGATGCCTTCTAAGAAGGTAACCGAACCACAATTTCCATGCTCATCCTGAATGCATGCATCAAGAGTTACGTGTCCGTCTCTGTCAGGATATCCGCCATATCCAACAGTCATTACATTGGGATCGGCCTCAGGAACTCTAACTCCTTGCTCAACAGCATCGATGGCTTTCCCTTTTGCCTTTAGCACTTTAATTGCAGCTTCGTTGGCAGGCATTCCGTGACGCCACGTTGAAATTACAACAGGCTTTCTTGTTGCTTTAGGAGCAGCTTTTGCTGCAAGATTGTTGGCTAATGAGCTACTTGCAACCGATGCTCCGGCTATGGATGCAACAGTGCCTTTTATAAATTTTCGTCTATTTATCATTTGCTTTGCGGTTTTAGTATAAAATGATTTGCCTTTATGGCAAAAGCATTAAATTTGGTTGGTAAAAATAGTGAAACTTTTTAAACCATATAACCATGATTAAAGAGGCATGTATTGAGAATATTGCTGAAGCTATTGAGGCACAAAAGAATGGTGCCGACAGGGTGGAGTTGTGTGAAAATTTAGCAGTAGGAGGGACTACGCCCTCGTATGGAACCATTAAGTTTTGTAAACGAAATTTGAAGATTCCTTTCATGACAATGATTCGTCCCAGAGGAGGTAACTTTGTTTATTCCGATTTGGAATTGGAAATTATGAAGGAGGACATTCAGGTTTGTAAATTATTGGGTTCCGATGGAGTGGTATTTGGAATACTTACTCCGGACAATAAGGTTGATGTTGAAAATACACGTGCGATGGTGGAATATGCCAAGCCAATGCAGGTGACTTATCATAAAGCTTTCGATGAAGTGGCTAACCCGATAGAAGAGTTGAATAAACTGATTGAATGTGGAGTAGATCGAGTACTTACTTCGGGAACAAAGGCAACGGCTGAAGAGGGAAAGGACATCTTAAACGAGCTGATAAAGCATGCCAACGGTCGCATTAAAATTATTGTGGCAGGAAAAGTGTTAGAAAGCAACCTGGCTGATCTGCAGAAGAAGATAAAAGCTACCGAATTTCATGGAAGAAGGATTGTTTTTAATCCGGATGACATGTAGAGGATAGTATAGAGTACTTAGTAGCTAGCACATCGATTTCTCTTTGTTATAACTACTAAGTACTTTGGTTTTATTTCTTTTTCTTACGCTTATTCTTGGCGTCGTCTTCGAAATCGCGCATTAATGTTTTCCAATCTTCATGTGCGTCGACCGATAAATCGAGTGTCTCCTGATAATCGGCATTTCCAATTTCCAATGTATTAATCGATTTACCAATGTAATCGTGGATAGCATGCAATAGCGGCTTTTCTGCATCGCTACAGAAAGCTAAGGCTTGTCCTTTTTGGCGTCCACGACCGGTACGACCAATACGGTGTACATAGTTTTCAGGCTCGTCGGGTAGATCGTAATTAATTACGTAGTCTACGTTTGGTATATCAATTCCTCGCGCACTAACATCGGTGGCAATTAGCAACTTTACTTCTCCTTTTCTAAAAGTTGCCAGTGCCGATTGTCTTTCGCGTTGCTCTTTATCGCCATGGATAGTTAAACTCTTAATGTTTACTCGCTCCATTGCTTTTTGAACGCGCTCGGCACGTACTTTGGTACGAACGAAAGCCAGGATCTTGCTTTCCGGATTCTCTGTAACCATTCGTTCTAAAAAGAAACGTTTGTGATCCATCTCTACAAAAGCCACCGAGTGTTCAATGTTACGAGAAATAGGATCTTTAGGCGAGATCTGAATGCGAATAGGGTTGGTTACAAGAGAGTAAGCCAATTTCTTAATCTTTTCATCGATGGTTGCCGAGTAGAAAAGTGTTTGTCTTCCCTTTGGGATGTATTTAATTACATCGCGGATATCTTTGATAAAGCCCAGGTCGAGCATGTGGTCAGCCTCGTCGAGTACCAGCATTTTTACTTTCCCTAAGTCGATGTGTCCCTGGCTACGTAGGTCGAACATACGACCAGGAGTGGCAACCAAAATATCTGTTCCTTTTTGTAATTGAGTGATTTGGTCGTCTTGAGTTACTCCTCCAAAAACAGTCATGGTATTCACACGAGTGTTTTTTCCAATTTGTAAGAAAACCTGAGTGATTTGTTGGGCCAACTCACGTGTTGGAACCATTACCAAACACTTAATACCATCTTTAAAGCCTTTCTTTTTTAACTGAATTACTTTATCGACGATAGGAATAGCAAAGGCAGCTGTTTTTCCTGTACCTGTTTGAGCAATTGCCAGCACATCTTCTCCTTTCATTACCGGAGGAATGGACTTAAACTGAATGTCCGTTGGACGTTTCCAGTCGAGCTTAGCAATGTTGCGCTTTATTTCTGGTGATATGTTATATCTTTCGAATTTCATTTGTAAATGGTTAAGATGATTAACGAGAACCAAAAATATTGCTTCCCACTCTGATCATAGTACTTCCTTCTTCAATGGCAATTGGGTAGTCGCCCGACATTCCCATTGAGATCTCTTTGAAGTCGGCTTTGTTGGCAAATACCGAAGTTTTCAGTTCTGTAAAGTAACGTTTTAGATTGGTGAATTCGTTACGAACTTGTTGCTGATCATCAGTAAATGTAGCCATTCCCATTACACCAACAATGTTAATGTTTTGCAATTGTTCATATGCTTCACTGGTAAGCAACTCTTGGGCTTCCTCAATGGATAATCCAAACTTGGTGCTTTCGTCGGCAATATGAAATTGAAGCAAACAGTTGATGGTACGGTTGCTTTTAAGCGCTTCTTTATTGATCATTTTCAATAGCTTCATACTATCTACAGCATGGATCAAGTGAACAAACGGAGCAATGTACTTTACCTTATTGGTTTGTAAATGGCCAATCATATGCCATTCGATATCTTTAGGGAGTTCGTTGTACTTCGTTTCCAGCTCTTGTACTTTGTTCTCTCCAAAAACTCGTTGGCCTGCAGCGTAAGCTTCCTGAATGGCTTCAACTGGCTTTGTCTTAGAAACAGCAACCAATAATACCTCTTCTGGCAGTTCGCTTTTTATATCTTGTAGATTTTGTGTAATTGTCATCCAAAAAAACTTTGGGGCAAAAATAAGCTTTTTAAACGATTATGTGGGAATATTTATCATTGAGATTAAAGTGGGAAAGAGGGAATGTGAAAAAGAGGGAATGTGAGGCTGTTAGTGGTGAATTATTAATGATGAATTGTAAGTGATTGTTAATGTATAATTCATTGGTCTAAGTCTGTTGTTCATTGAAATTTCCTTCGAGAGCATCAGGGAGCGGAATGGAATCCGGAAAGTGGAGGAAAGGGAGACTGGAATCGGGTGCAAAGGGCAGAGAGGAAGGAGCATGGGGGTTGAATGCCAATGTAGAGATGTTCAATTTGAGGGTCTTTATCGTATTGTAGACCAGTGGTGTCGTTATTTCACAAAGGTGCGCAAAGAAGCGCGAAGTTTCACAAAGAATAAAACAACACATATATTACGGGCTAGCCGATTACAAGTGCTTCAATAGTCGCTCCCTGAGCTTGTCGAAGGGAGTTAGAATTGGAATCAGGATTTCGGAGGAAAGGGAGGCTGGATTTGGTTGCTAAGGGGAAGAGCAAAGAGTATGGTGTTTGAATACCAATGTAGAGGCGCAAGATTTTGCGTCTCTTTTGGTTTTGGAAAGGAAACTGAATGCTAATTTAGAGACGCTGATTGAGATTGGGTTGTGGTGGTAGTAGGGCACGAGCTGAAAAAGCTCGCGCCAGCGGAGGGTCTCTTTTAGTTTAGAAATGGAATCCGAAAACTGGAGGAAAGGGAGACAGGAGTCGAATGCTTGAGATTAAGGTGGAAATCATATAGGATGTTTTTGTAATATGAAAAATTGAAATAAATATAATTTATACGCAACTTTGTAAGAAGTCTTGTATCTACTACTTGAAAAGAAACGATTTTTTACCTAAACAGATTAAAAAACTTAAACGAATGAAACAAGCAAAAAAAGGATTCTTTAAAACTTACAACTTAGTTATTGCTGCTTTAATGGCTATACTTGGCTTCACTTCTTGCGATGATGAAGGAGGCATGTGTGAATACGGTACACCTCATGCATTATTTAAAGTAAATGGAAAAGTTACCTCGGTAAAAACAGGACAAGCTGTGAAAGATATTCAGATTATTATGGGGAGAGATACTGTTTATACTGATGCTAGTGGGAATTATAAATTGGAGAAGAGCGTAGATTTTGCTCCAGATGATAATTACGACCTAAATATAAATGATGTGGACGGGGAAAGTAACGGTACTTTTGTTAACCAAAAAGTCGATATCGATATTAAAGAGGTGAAGTTTACTGGTGGCAGTGGCTCTTGGGATCAAGGAGAAGCAACAAAAACAATTGATGTAAAGTTGGAAGAGAAATAATGAGTGTTACCCAAATTCCATTTCGGAAAAAGCTGGCTATGGGCCTTTTTCGAAAATACAGGCGTAATGCCAGTCGGCTTCATCAACTCAATTATATTTTCTGGGAGTGTACATTGCGATGTAACCTAAACTGCATTCATTGTGGCAGCGATTGCAAGCACGATGCTGCGGTGAAAGATATGCCAATTGATGATTTCCTGAAAGCGATAGATCAGCTGGGAGATAGTGTGGAACCCAATAAAACCATGCTTGTATTTACTGGTGGAGAGCCATTGGTGCGCAAAGACTTAGAGCAAGCAGGATTGGCACTTTACAAAAGAGGTTTTCCCTGGGGAACTGTTACCAATGGTATGTTGTTAACTCCGGAGCGACTGGAGTCATTATTGAATGCAGGAATGCGTGCAGTGACAGTGAGTCTGGACGGATTGGAAGAGAGTCACAATTGGATGCGTGGGCATAAAAACAGTTTTTCGAAAGCTCAAAGAGCGATTCGTTTATTGGCAAAGGTGCCCGATTTTCGTTTTGATGTGGTTACTTGTACCAACCAAAAGAATTTCGATGAGCTGGAAAATATTAAAGAGATGTTGATTGAGTTCGGGGTAAAGGAGTGGCGTATATTTACTGTATTTCCTATTGGTAGGGCCAAAGAACATGACGAGCTGCAATTAACACCGATCCAGTTTAAAAGGCTATTCGACTTTATTGCTGAAACCCGTAAAGAGGGGCGCATTCAATTGAGCTATGGCTGCGAAGGATTCCTGGGGAATTACGAACGTGAAGTGCGTGACGATTTCTTTATGTGTCGGGCTGGAATCAATGTGGCCTCCATATTGGTAGATGGTTCTATCTCTGCATGTCCTAACCTTCGAGAAAATTTTAAACAAGGGAATATCTATACGGATAACTTCAAAGAGGTATGGGAAAATAAGTATGAATTATATCGCGATAGAAGTTGGACGAAGGCCGGTATTTGTGCCGAGTGTGATTTCTTTGGTAATTGCGAAGGAAATGGAATGCACCTCAGAGGCGGTGAAAATAAAGAGTTGCTGTTTTGTCATCTGAAGCGTATTGAGGAAGGGGAGAAGGAATTGACCAAACAGAATAAATAGAAATAGAGTGGGGCATTGTTCTTTGCAACGCCTCACTCCATTTTTCATTAGTTATAGTTAACCACCGATTGATAGTCGCTGTATTGCACTGTTCCTGTTTTGGTGTAAGCCTCACCGTAAGAGCTGGTTCCTTTGAAATTAAACTGCACTGTTCCACTTTTAATATTACCAGTAACTCTGTTTACTTCCAGTTGCTCAATTGTAAAAGTAATCTCTGAATCGAAACTATCCTTATATGTTTTTGAGTACTGGTTCCCATTTCTTGTTGAGGTTCCGGTAATTCGATAAAAATCAGAATCGACAGCTATCTCGCTTAGCGTCCAAGTGTTACTGAAGTTATCTTTCGATGTCATTAATGGAGTTTCGTAAGCTCCTTCTGCCATAGAGGTAAAAGCAATCTCTGAATCCATTTGCACACCAGAGTAATCGACATTATACGAATAGGTGCTGAATGAACCATTGTAAATTGCCTCTTTCGAATCGTTGTACTCAGGGGCGGGTGAGCTCAGACTTTTTTCAACCACTTCGGTTGCAAATTTAATTTGCTGGTCAACCCCAAATGTTTCTCCTTCCAACATATTGTCGATAGAGTGCTCTAAAATCTCCGAGTAACTAAAAATGTAAATTACTTCATCCTCTTCGTTGCAAGCAGTAAATAATGCTGCAACCATAACCATTCCAATAAAAATCCACTTTTTCATATTCTTATGTATTAATGATTTATAATTAATCTTTCTCATTTTTCGGTTTCTTTCGACGCTTTTTTAACAGATGAATGAATTCCGATTTCATCTTCTCGTATTGCTTGAACTGCTCTTTTGTAAGTTCCTTTTTCAGTTTTTTATCTTTTGTCTCTATCAGTGTTCTAAATGCTCTAAACTTCGAAAGTCGATCGGTTAAAAGCATTACCTGATTGAGTTGTTGAGCCGATTGCAGATTGATCATATAGACTTGTTTCTGCTGTAAACTGTCTAGCTTCAACTGTTCTGCCATATGCGCTGTAAGTAGCTTAGCTCGCTCTTCAGCTGGAGGCAGTTGTTGCTTGGGCTTATTGTGTTGTTTTTGTGCGCACCCGGTCGATAGAGATAGAACCATAGTCGCAACTATTAAAATCATATACTTCATAGTGATCTGTTTTTGTTTAGCAATTCGAAAGTAGTTGTAGCGATTGATTGGTGGAGTGGCTTTTAAACCATCGACGGATTTATTGCAACGAACAACCTGGTTTGAAGAGGGGAGTATAAGTGGCAAGGAGTCTGGAAACCGGAAAAAGGGTAGACAGGATTTGGTTGCAAGGGCAGAGAGGAAAGGGCAAAGAGCATGGTAAGTGTTATTGCGATTGAAAAATGAGAGAATTATAAGTGATTAATTATTAATGCATAATTTGTTGCTGACTGAATTTGTCGAAGCCTGTTGTTCATTGAGATTCCCTTCGAGAGCTTCAGGAAACGGAATGGAATTTGGAAACCGGAGGAAAGGGAGACTGGGTTTGGTTGCTAAAGGGAAAGTGCGAAGGGCATAGTGATCGTCATCGAGATTGAAAAGAAGCGATCTGTTCTTATGTTGCACACTATTACTCGTTACAAACGAGTTGTCCTTATTGTGGCTTATATAATATCATGGCTACGCCATTTTAAACGTTCTAGCGGGGGGTGTTATGTTAGGGAAAACTAAGCCTTTTCTTAGAAGTGATTTTTCTACAGGTTTGTGCTGGTGAAAATTACAGAGAAGATTTAGTAAAAGAGTGTAAACAAATCACTACTTTTATGATTAATAAAAACCAAAGAGCGAATAGCCGGGGATCACTTCGTCGTAACTCAAATAAAAGCACAAAAGAAATGATTAAACTAAGTTCTCAAAGTTTTATCCTTAAAGGCATTTCTAAAGAAGAATTTTGGACAAAATTGGATAAAATAACAGTTGGTCAGCATATTAATCCAGAAATTAGTTATTCAACAACATTTGATGGTAATTATGATAATGTATTTGGAGGGCGTAAAGAAAAAGACAAATTTTCAATTTACCTGTATAGACCATTAACACGAGGTTTTAGGACTGAAATATTAGCTAAAGGAGTTTTGTCCAATCAAAATTCAGACAATGAATTAAGGATAGATTGTAATTTTGAAATACCACTTTGGAGTATTATAATGTTCCTTGTAATTGGGAGTGTACTTTTTCTTCCGTTTTTTGCAGTGTCAAACGCTGTTGGAATTGTAATAACATCCATAGGAATTCTGATATACGGAATGATAATAAGCTCTAATCATTCTGACATTAAAAAGGAACTCAGTGAACAATTAAATAAAATAACTACCACCAAAGGTTAATGCTCTGTGCGGTTCACTGCATATTAATCTATGGAGATCTTATTTAAGGTGAAAATTCAAATAGTTGAAGTTTCTCTTTTTACATTTTGAACACAAACATAGATCAATGCCTGTTAGGCGTTTAAAGCGTTCAATGGAGGATTCCGGGACTTGTTTTATTGTTGGAAATTGGATTTTTTCTATTTAACTTGTAGAAGGATTTATGTACTAAAAGAGTCGTATTGGGTGCCTCTCATGTACGGTTCTTTGAGAGGCTTAAGGAGAGATTCCTTTTTTCTATTCTACCAGTTTACTGTTATAGGCAATATTGAAACGAATAACCGAGATCTAAGAAAATCAGAATGAATTACGACAAACAGAAATACAAAGTTTGGAACTGGAAAAGTCCTGTAATATTGCATTGGATTATTAATCCAGGGCTTGTAGTTAATGAGTTGATTTTAGGCCAAACAATTCCGAAAGTAATGTTAATAGAACGGACAGGAAAAAAACCTTTTTATCAACGCTCATTGGTTCCTTGTCCTCATTGTGGAGAACTACACCTGGGAGTAAAATATTCAGTTCAGAACAAAACCGCATTGAAAAATTGGTATGGTTTCTATTGTGATAATTGTTCTAAAATAATTCCAGTTCAGAGAAACTTGACCTCAATGATAGTTTTGGCTTTAACTTTTCCGATTTGGGGTTGGTTTCATAAGACTTTAAAACAAAACTGGTTGGACAAGCAAGCTGATAGATATAAAAGCATAAATCTTGAAATTCCCGAAAAGAAAAATTCGACCAAAAATTGGTTAAAGAAAGGTGTTTTATTTGGGGTATTTATGTTCGTCATTATGCAAATTATTTTCCCATTGATTGAAAAGGAAGAAGTTACTCAAAAAAGTATTTTGATAGGAATTCCAGTGTGGTTGATTACTGGACTTGGTTGGGGATTGACTATGAAATGGTGGATGAATAAGAAAGGAAAATAAGATCCGACTTTGTGTGCTGGTAAGGCACGAGCAAAGGAAGCTTACGCTAGCAGTTGGGAAAAAGTTTGCACTAGCGGGATCTTAGATAAGATGTAGATAGCAGGAATGATCATTTTATGATGTGTAAACCGTATATCTTGTTGTAAATATGCTTAATAACAGTTTTGTGTGCGTGTTTTGTTTGTAACTAGTTCTGTTTCTTCTACGTATATGCGATTACTGATTATGTGATTTTTGTATTTATTAAATAGGTATGTAATCATGAAAAACCCCTCATCAAAATACTTGGTGAATAACTTCCTAGAGTCGATACGATTATTGACTATGCGTGCATTAAATTGCTTATTTCACGTTTTCAATCCCAAAAACAAATAGTGCAAATGAAAAAACAACACCTCTCCCTTACTGTCCATTTTAGTTTCAGGCTTAAATAATTGAGTTATTCTACTGTAATAATTTCGTTATTTTCTATCTGAACACTTTTTCGAGATGCAGGGCAATTGTAATTAATCCAATAAAATGAAAGCTACTCGGTGCCTGCTCTTCTACATCATAATAAAAGTATGAATAGGAATAGAACAGTTATTCTTTGGCCTAATGGTCTCTATTATGGGCATATATTTGCCTTAAATGCTCATATAGATGAGAAAAAATAAGGGAGATAGTTGAATCAATTAAAGAAACAAGTTCGAAGAATGACTATGGATGAATCGACATCCCATATGAGTATTGTAAATCGTTCTAATTTTGAATTGCAATGCCATATAAATGAATGATCATAGCTTATGAAAAGCGAATTATGAGATATGCATGAAACGCAAGATCCAATGCATCAATAGAAATGACATGTGTAGCTAAAACAATTAGATATGCATGGAATGCAGAAACATATGTGTGAAACGTAAAGCCATATACATTAATGGAAATAGCATATGTATCTAAAATAATTAGACATGCATGAAATGCAGAGACATATGTAAGAGATGCAATAGTTTAGATATGAAACGAAATGGCCTTAACAAATGTAGTTGAAGCTTATTGTTGGAAAGTGAAAGTGCATATTAAATAGTGTGTAAGACACTATACTACAGCAAGTAATTGCAAAACAAAAACGGGAACCTTGCTTTCCTCTGCAAAAAGTTTAGCAAAGCTCCCTAGTAATAAATCAAAATTGATTATAATGAATAAATTTTTATTATCCAAAAAGGTGGAGATGCAAAATGTAGTCACCTTTTATCAGGAGAATATTACTGTTTTTGCAGAAAATGAATTTGCAAAATCGGTATTTGAAACAGTTGAAAGTAAGTATAATGAGACCACTGCTTTAATTGTAGAGTACGATGCATCGAAAGAGCCAATTACCAAACAAAAGCATAAAGCATTTAAGAAGCTAAAGGAGCTGTGTGCGAAAGTAGCTGCTAAAATGATTAGCTATGGTAATTTTAATGGCTTTGAATCGTTTTCGGAAATTACAGGTTGTACCAAGTCGGAATTGAATCACTGCAAACAAGCAGAGGTGATCGTACATTCGAAAAAGCTTGTAACTTTAATTAATGCTCACGCTACTGAGGCTACAGCTTCGGGGGTTACAGAAGATGAGAAGACAGGCTTAGTTGCTGCTTACGATGAGGCTTCTGTGCTTTTATCGAAACCACGCAAATTGCAAATTAAATATAAGCAGGCGCGTGAAAAAATCAGAATTAACATCGACTGGTTTGTACAAACCCAGAAACATACACTTAAGGGAATGATGCAGGCTAATTATGCCGAAAGTCATCCGGAAGTATACAAGAAGTATTTAAGAACACTTAATCCTGTTACTCCAAGCTCAACCAAGCGTTGCATTGAAGGGAAAATTACCAATAACAAGGGCGAACCGCTAAGGGCAGTAGCCATTACAATTAACGACGAATATATTGGTAAACGTGGAGGAACAAAGGGCATCTTCTATATCTCGAATATACAGCCGGGGTTGCAAAAGATAACTTTTCGTTTAGATGCTTTCCAACCACAAACACAGCACGTGTTGATATATCCAAACACCACATTAAAACTAAATGTGGTGTTAGAGCCCATACCAATACCAGAAATGGCAGAGGTATAAGCCCATTCTTTTTTATCCATCTTTAGAACAATGCCCCGCAAAAAATTGCGGGGTTTGTTGTCTGGATACATATTTAGTACATCATTGCAAGCAGTTGTCAATACATGCAGAGAGTAAAATGTTTTATCTTAGTATATTGTTTCTGCAGTTAACTCTTATTTCTATCTTTGGAACGATAACAGCCCCCCAAGGCTTACCTTTAGCAACTACAATATTGATTATGTGAGAGGATCTTGTATATACGTTGCATACAATTTTGAAAAAAATAGAAAACACATATTTATGTACATATCAGATATAAAAATTGAAAACTTTAGAAATTTCAAATCAAAAACAATTGAATTAAAAGAAGGAGTTAATGTTATTATTGGGCATAATAATGCAGGTAAATCCAATTTGTTGAAAGCATTAGCATTGGTTTTAAATAATGATGCATCTAGAAGGCTTGATACTGATGATTTTAATAAGAATATCAGTTTTGAAGATCTTAGAGATACACCTCCCAAAGTCGTTATAACTGTAACAATTAAAAAAGGAAATGATGAAACTCCTGATGATTTAGTAACAGTTGGTAATTGGTTAACAAAGTTGGATGCTTCTTATGAAGCTAAACTAACTTATGAATTTTTCTTACCAGAGAAAGAAACTGAAAACTATAAAACTGAACTTAGAAGGATTACAGAAAGTAATCCGACCTTAGCAAAAGATAAAGCTTGGAAAACTATTAAGCACAATTTTATTCGACTTTATACCTACAAAATATGGGGAGGAGATATAAGAACAAAGACAGTTGCCGATAGTGAATCACTTCAGAAATTTGACTTTCAATTTTTAGATGCAATACGCGATGTTGAAAGAGATATGTTGACAGGAAAAAACACACTTCTCCGTGATGTTTTTCAATTCTTTTTGGATTACGATTTGAAAGAAGATATGAATTCTCTTGCTGAAGATGCCCAGAGCATTAGAAAAGAAGAGATTAGAACCAGACAGGAAGAGTTTTCGATACTTGCAGATTTGGCGCTGAGCCAGCTTCAGAGAAGAATGGAAAAAGGGAAGGAACAAATTTTATCCTATGCCAAAGAGACTGGTGCGTCGTTCAATAATGCTATGCCAGATTTTGAAGGTAGTCTTTCAGAAATTGAAATGTTTTCTGCATTAAAATTGATAATAAAATATGAAACCGGTATTGATATAAAAGTGCCTGCAACACATAATGGATTAGGATATAATAATTTAATATTTATGTCTCTTCTATTAGCAAAAATGCAAGTGGATTGTGATGGCAGTTATATGGGGAGTAATGCAAAAGTATTTTCTACACTAGCCATCGAAGAGCCAGAGGCACACTTACATCCTTCAATGCAGTACAAGTTTTTGAAATTTTTAAAGGATAGTAAAAATAAGGCTAGGCAAATATTTGTAACAACACATTCTACTCATATTACATCGGCTGTTTCATTAGATGAAATTATTTGTCTTCACAATGAAAATGGTGAAACAAGTGTCGGTTATACAGGGCGTGTATTTCCTTCTGATAATAAAAGCAAAAAGTATGTGCAACGATTTTTAGATGCAACAAAATCCGACATGCTCTTTGCTCAAAAAGTGATATTAGTTGAAGGAATAGCGGAACAACTTTTAATGTCGTTGTTTGCAAAATACTACAATATAAAATCTCAAGAAGAATTTACATCTGCTCAGTCAACAAATCCAGCGAATGATATTTATCAATCGAAGACTTTAGAAGATAATCATATTGCTGTAATAAATGTTGGAGGACGACATTTCGATCATTTTCTCCACCTTTTTGATCATCCGAAACCACATACAATAAACAAGAAAATTGTATGCTTAACTGATAGAGATCTTGAAAGAAGATTAAAACCAGATGGCAAATATAAAAAATGCTATCCATTCGATTATCAACAGGATGCTACGGTATACGATTATCAAGATAATCCTACTTCTAATATAAATAAATTTTCATCTCACCCTAATATTCGATTTTTTAGTCAGGATGCAAACAAAGGAAAAACATTTGAATATGATTTAGTTCTTCATAATCCATCACTTGAATTATTAGTAACGGAATCAATGAGTAATCGTGATGAGATAATTAAATTAATGACTTACGTAGGAGATTCCACAAAATCTGTTGCTGATTTCTTAGACTTATTACCAAAAGGAACTGAAGCAAATCCCAATACAAAAAATAAAGCCATTGAAGATGGAATAAACTCTTGCAATTGGACTTCTGATGATGATAAGAAAAAAGCAATTATCGCATCAAGATATTTAAATTCTGTTGGTAAAGGTGAAAATGCATTGGAATTAGCTTATGCATTAGAAGAAAATTTAGATAAAATAGGAACTAGTAATTATAAAGAGTTTGTTGTTCCTCAGTATATAAAAGATGCAATTGATTGGATATGCAGATAGATTCGGATTACTTATTACCAAATATAGAACAACATTTCAGAGTATCAGCAGGTCCAGGTGCTGGTAAAACTCATTGGTTAGTACAGCATATTAAGAATGTGCTGTATAATTCAAAGCGATTAGGTAAAACAAGAAAAATAGCTTGTATAACTTATACTAATATAGCAGTTGAAACCATTTTAGAACGTCTAGGGACTACGTCCGAGCATGTTGAAGTTTCAACAATTCATAGTTTCTTGTACAAGCATATAGTTAAGCCGTATGCTAATTTTATAGCAGATGACTTTGGCCTTAATGTTGAAAGAATAGATGGACATGATGAACACTTAGTTCGTTTCAAATATGTTAAAACTTGGATTGAAGATCATCCTAACCGAAATTCTTTAAGGCATCCATTTACAATAAATCAACTTCTTAGGTTAGAAAATAACAAAGAGGCATTATCTAGATGGTTAGCTACCATCAGTTATAAAATATCTTCATCCAACAATGCTGAAATTATTTGTTCTCGCTCAGAAGCATTTTATATACAGAGCAATTCCCAAAGACGTTATTTGAATAGTGAATGTTTAGATATCTTAGAACCAAATTTGCTTGAGTATAAGAAGCTGTATTGGTCAAAAGGAATTCTGCATCACGATGATATTCTATTTTTTAGTATTCATATTTTAAAAAGATTCCCATTTGTTACAAAGGTTTTAAGGGCAAAGTTTCCCTACTTTTTCGTAGATGAATTTCAAGATAGTAATCCGATTCAAGTTTCAATATTGAAAGAAGTTGGAGCAGAAGAAACTACTGTCGGTATTATTGGGGATATTGCCCAATCTATATATGGATTTCAGGGAGCTCAAGCTTCCCAGTTCACATCTTTTACTTTACCTGGAATAGTAGATTATCAAATGCTAGATAATAGAAGAAGTACTAATAGAATAATTGATGTACTAAATATTACAAGGACAGATTTGGTTCAAAATAAACATAGAAATGAGGAGGGGGATTTTCCTAAAATATTTGTTGGAGATATGTTAGGTGCATATGTTGAGGCTTGTTCTCATTGTCAACGAGAAGTTGTTTTTACTTTATCTAGAGATAATATTACCTCAAATGCAATGAAACGAGGTGTTAATGGAATAACACTAAATAATCAACTTTTTAATGAATTAAATAATTCAGACAGTAACTCAATTAGACGTAATACCATCTCTGCTTGCATTAAGGCTATTGAATTAGCGAGAGAAAAGAAGTTTAAAGATGCAATCAAGGAATTGTATAGAATGTATAGAGATATTACTGATAAGGAGGAAAAGAAAAAGCAAGCAATGAATGATCTTTGCTTGCTATTATCAAATTATAATACATACAATTCGGGGACTCTTTATGATTTTCATTCTTTCTTAAAGACAAATATTAATTCTTCCATTGCTAATTTAGCAAAAGGTAAAGCTAAGACATTCTACGAAACGCATTCATACCAGCAATTAGCTATATGTGTTAAGATTCCAGAAGATATGAGTTTTCATAAGACTATCCATAAAGCAAAGGGTGATGAGTTTGATAATGTTTTAATAGTTTTAAAAGAGGAATCAAATTTGGAATTTTTATTAGCACCAGATTTAATCAATAATGAAGAACAGCGAATAAATTATGTAGCAGCAAGTAGAGCAAGAGAAAGGTTGTTTATATCAATTCCAACTTTAAGTGTCGCGAATAGAGCAATTCTTAGTAATAGTTTTCAAATTAAAGAAGTATAAGAAACAGCATGCAACTGGCAATTATTAATAGTGCTGAATCATTGGCTGTAATTGAAAGAAATCCTATAGCATGAGAGGAACATTTACAATATTAGGATTATTAATTTCAGCTTTACTGATTTCTTGTAGTTCAGATAAGAATGCAGATATCTTAAAAGCTGATTGGAGTGGAATAGATTTGAGTAGTATGAATTATAAAGTTGGTGATTATGTGTATTTAAAGGACTCAAACTATTTCTATTCTGGGATTATCCTTGATTTTGACAAAGACAGCGCGGGGATTTGGGTAGGTATTTGTTTTACTAGCTATAAAGACACTATCAGGCCTGACTTGAAAACTTTAAAAGACTTCAAATTATTCGGTAGGCAAATTCCGAGTGGGTTAATCAATACAATTTGTATTGACTGTTTTGATTTAGCTTATTTAAATGAAAGAGGATTTAAGAGTGATACATCAAAAATTGGATTGATAGGAAGCGCTGACTATGATAAAGAGGTCGTTCGGGTTGGTGCAGTAAGTCCTTCTTATGATTTAAAGGGATTGATAAACTTCTACAATTTAGGTGTCTTGGAAAGACAAAAAGCACCAGGCGATTGCAAGGATAGTAAATTCAAAATTGATGCAGTTCGAGAAAAGTACTTTCCTTTCGAAATGATAGAAAAACAAAAGATTCAGGAATTAAATAATAGATAATAATATATAGAGAATATCGTAAGTCACGAGCTGAAAATGCTTGTGACAGCGATTGATCTAACTCTTTGTGTGACTTGGTGCTTCTTTGAGGAGCTTTGTGAGATAACTATACCACGAACTGAAAAGCTCGTGGCTGTAGGATTATATTTTAGGGGTAGGCTCAGAATAATTTTATGATTCTAAATTTTGCCTACTTGCATGTTATTCAATACTTTCTCTAAATTATTTGTTGGGTATTTATTTTGCTTGGCTAATTCGATAGCTTTCTTTTGCCATTTAATGGCTTCTATTTTTTTATTTAGCCTTATGAGAATAAGCGCATAAGTGTAATAATAAATGTGATTCTTGTAGGGAAGTATGCGCTCTGTCCATTTAAGTATCGTTTCTAACTCTTTCTTATTCGATGTGTACTTGCGAATGTTCCATGCGAGCCTGTTTATTTGGTTTGCATGCCATAAACTCTGTTTTTTACCAAGTGAGTCGAGATTCACTTTAGCAAAGTAATCATTGTAATAATTCAGAGCAGATATTTTATAGTGAGAGGAATCGTTTGTTAGCTCATAAAATAGAAGCATTTGATAGTTGGCAGCGCGTTTTGCTTTTGAGTAGTCGTTGTATGTGCTAAAAGCAAAATCAGCTACATTTTTCATATAGGCTTCATTCTTATGAAGAATAGCATCTTTTCTTGATAGAGCAATTATTTTAGAGTTAATTCTTTTTCGTTCTTTAATGGGAATGTCCATGAAGATAGAGTCAAATAATTGAGAGTCAAATCGAATTAGTCTGGCTGCGCGCGAGTTAACTTTAGGACAGCATTGAATAATAAAATTGATTTCTTGTTTGCTGGAAAACTCTTCAACTGTCAAGTGGTCGATGTATTGCTCTAGTAATTCATCAATATCTAAGTTGTATTTAGAGCGAGTTGCAATATATTGCTTTAGAAAGTTCTTCTTTAGATTGCCATTTTCATATTGTAACTTCATTTCTGTTAATGGCGGATTTGCTTGATTTTCTATTGCCTGAGTGGCGAGGGTCATATAGACATCAGGGCGAGAAGTCGTTTTGTCGTACATTATGTCCAAGAAGTTTCCTTGACTATCGGTGAAGATGGATGTGGGGTATATGGGAAGTATGTTATACTTGTTGCATATTTCGAAAAACTCATCTGAGCTAGGTGCTACTTTTATGCAGACAAAGTTAGAATAGAGTTCCGAAAGTTTAGGATTATTAAATGCTCTGTTGGCTGTCTGATTGGCTAGTGGGTATCGGCATACTATATGAACGAAAACTAACTTTTTTTCTTTTTGGGCTTGTTGAACTGCTTGTTGGAAAGTGATATTTCTGAATTCAAGCTGAGCTAGCAAGTTAATAGGGGATAGAAGTGATATAAAAAGTGTTACTGTTATTAAGATTTTTTTCATCCTTTTATTGGTTTTGGGTTGATGTAAAGTAGTTGTGTGAACAAATATATGATTTTGAAGTGACTTCTGGTATTTAAAAATGCTATTCACAAGGTTCGATATGATATTGCGCCCCATATAGCCAATTGACTTCGAAGAGGGATAATGATTGGGGCGCTAGGGATCGTGGTATGCCATCGTGTTACCATACTATTATCGCTACGCGATTTTTAAAGTGTCAGCGGTGAAAGAGAGGAATGTTCAAGAGTGAATTTTCCAACAGATTACTTCAAGCATAAAAATGCTTTCGTAATGACGTATAGATTGATTCTTTGTGTGACTTGGTGCTTCTTTGAGGAACTTTGTGAGATAACTATACCACGGGCGGATCGCTTCAGAGATAGAATGTTTTTGCGAAGACGAGAGATTATATTGTTCTATTATTTGAGTTTGGGGACAGTGTTATATTAGTAAGGCACGAGCTAAGGAAGCTTGCGCCAGCGGTGAAAGAGAGGAATGTTCAAGAGTGAATTTTCCAACAGATTACTTCAAGCATAAAAATGCTTTCGTAATGACGTATAGATTGATTCTTTGTGTGGCTTGGTGCTTCTTTGAGGAGCTTTGTGAGATAACTATATCACGGACGGGGCGCTTCAAATATTGAAATATTTTTGCGAAGACGAGAGTGGTTATGTTGTTCTTTTGGTTGAGGTTGGATTGTGGTGCAAGTAAGGCACGAGCTAAGGAAGCTTGCGCCAGCGGTGGGAGATGTTGCTTTTTCATTGTTACAAATTTCAGGGTAGTTCGTTATTGGGGAAGAAAGATCGAAAAATGTTTCGAGTTGAGTTTACTCATTGTGTGGAAGTGTTGGATAAAGGAATTTGTGATTTATGTTTGGTTGTATTAATTTAAATGCGATTTATATTCTAATAACGCGTCACAAATTGGAATATTAATTGACCTTATAATACAAGAGAGAACCAATTCAGCTTTAAGTTACATCCATTTCATGCAGAAGTAGCTTATAACAAATTAAACGATTATTCGGTAGAATTACTGATTAAAACCCAAAACTATGAAGCAATATCTGGGCCTGTTATTGATTGCCGGAGTTATTGGCTGTACTGCCACATCAAAAGAATCCAAAGAGACTGCTGATAAGCGACACTATCAGGCAGAAGAAAATTTGGTTGATACCATCATATTAAAATCGAAAACATTCAAAAAACAGTTGGTGAGTAATGGAAAACTGAAGGCTCAGAAGAAGAGTGAACTTCGGTTTAAATTGAGTGAAAACCTGGAGCAGCTAACTGTTAAAAACGGTATGCGGGTAAATTCGGGGGATATTATTGCGCAGTTAAACGATTTTAATCAGAAGCAACGCATGGAGAAAGCGCGTTTGCGCATGGAGCAGGCTGAGCTGGATCTGGAAGATAAATTGATTAGTCAGGGCTATAAGAAGTCGGATGCCAATATCCCCGAGCAAGTGATGAAAGTGGCTAAGGTAAGGGCTGGTTACTATACTGCGGAAGAAGAATTGAAGTCGGCCAACTATGAATTGAAACACACCAAACTGGTTGCTCCGTTTGCAGGGAAGCTGGCCAATGTAAAGCATAAAGTATTCGAGAATGTAAGCTCGGGCGATGTATTTTGTATGTTAATTGACGACTCTGCTTTTGAGGTGGAATTTTCTGTGCTGGAAACAGAGCTGAAAGATATAAAAGTGGGACATACCGTAAAGGTGGTTCCTTTTTCCGACCATTCGCAACAATTTGAAGGAGCCATTTCGGAAGTCAACCCGGTGGTAGAGAAAAATGGGTTGGTTAAAGCCAAAGCAATAATAAAAAATCCCGGTAGCTTGTTGGAAGGGATGAATGTAAAGGTGTTGATTGAGAGTGAATTGCCTAATATGTTGGTGGTGCCGAAAACAGCAGTGGTATTGCGCCAGAATTTAGAGGTGTTGTTCCGTTGCAAGCGCGATACGGTTGCCCGTTGGACATATGTTCATACTACCAACGAAAATAGTACCGAATATACGATTGTTGCCAATACCGACCGTGGTGCTTCAATTAGCGCTGGCGATACAATTATTGTTTCGGGGAACCTGAATTTGGCCGACGATGCCAATGTGAAAATAAAATAGGCTACTGATCCTTTAAACTATTCTTATGGTTGATTTTTTAATCAAGCGGCCCATTGCAGTTACCATGACTTTTATTGCCATTTTGGTGCTTGGAATTGTGGCCATGTATCGCATACCTGTGTCGTTGATGCCCGATATTGATATTCCTGAAATTACGGTTCAGGTGAGTGCCAAAGATAAATCGGCTCGACAGTTGGAGAATGCCATTGTGCAACCTTTGCGTCAGCAATTGATGCAGGTGGGACATTTAGATGATATTAAGAGTGAAGTGCGCGATGGTGATGGCGTAATTCATATGAAATTTGAATATGGCTCGGATGTGGATTTTGCCTTTGTGGAGGTGAATGAGAAGATTGATAGAGCAATGAATAGACTGCCTCGTGAGGTGGAACGCCCAAGAGTGATAAAGGCCAGTGCTACCGATATTCCGGTGTATTACCTGAACCTGACATTGAAAGAGGAGGCAAAAGTAAAACAGGCCAGCGAGCTGTTTCCGGTACCACAGCGCTTTGTGGAGCTAAGTGATTTTGCAGGGAATGTAATTCGAAAACGCATTGAACAGCTTCCTGAAGTGGCATTGGTGGATGTGAGTGGTCAGCTTTTTGCAGAGCTGCTTATTTTACCCGATTTAAAGAAGCTGGAGGCACTGAATATTACTTTGGATCAATTGACAGGAGCCATAAAAAGAGCTAATGTCAACCTTGGGAATTTGTTGATTCGCGATGGACAATATCAGTATAACATCCGCTTTTCGTCGACATTGGACAATAAACGAGACTTAGAAGAGCTGTTTCTGAAAATCGATAATCGGTTGATTCGATTGAAAGAGTTAGCCAATGTGGTGAAACATCCTCAAAAACGGGATGGCTTGGTTACTTCCAATGGAAAGAATGCCATTACGCTGGCAGTAATCAAGCAGTCGGATGCACGAATGAAAGATTTGAAATCCAACTTGACCAAGTTGATGGATCACTTCCGTAAGGATTACCCACATGTGGACTTTGAGGTGACACGAGATCAAACCCGGTTGTTGGACTATTCTATATCGAATTTATCGCAGACCCTGATGTGGGGCGCAATGTTGGCCTTCCTGATTATGTTTCTGTTTCTTCGGGATGTTAAAGCTTCGTTGCTTATTGGTATTACCATTCCCACATCGTTGGTCATTTCACTGTTATTCTTCTACATTATCGATGTGTCGATCAATATCATTTCGCTATCGGGACTGGTGCTTGGAGTAGGAATGATGATCGATAACTCGATTATCGTTATTGATAATATCACTCAGCATTGGGAACGTAGTCGCGAGAAAGAATCCATTCTGCAAACAATAAGCAGGGCGTGCGTTACCGGAACCAATGAGGTGTTTCGACCTATGTTGAGCTCGGTGTTGACGACATGTGCTGTGTTTATTCCACTAATTTTTATCAAAGGAATGGCTGGTGCGTTGTTTTACGATCAGGCCATGGCAATAACCATTGGTTTGTTGGTATCGTTGGTGGTTTCCATAACACTTTTGCCGGTCTATTATCGGTTGGTATATCGAAAAAATAGAAAAGAGCGGGAGATAAAGTGGTTGAAAAAGGTGAATTCTATCAACTACGAAGCATTTTACGAAAAAGGTTTTGCCTTTACAATGCGTAACCAGCGTCTGGCATGGGGATTATTCTTGCTCATGCTAATGGGAGGTGCATTGCTTTACAATAGTCTGGAGAAATCTCGTTTGCCACAAGTGGAGCAAGACGAGTTAATGGTTTCTATCGACTGGAACGAGAAAATTCATGTGGATGAAAATAGAAAGCGATGCGAGAGCATGATCAATCAGTTGCAAGCCAACCTAGAGCATTCGACTTGTATGGTGGGAGAGCAGCAATTTATTTTGGTCCGACAAGATGAAGCATCGGCATCGGAAGCATTGATCTACCTGAAAACAAAGAAGCCAGATGTGCTGGTGGAGGTGGAAGAGAAGATTAAGCGTATTCTGACCGACTCGTATGGTAAAGCTGCTTTTCAGATTAAGGAGGCAGGGAATATTTTCAATATGCTATTTGCCGATGAAGAAGCTCCTTTGGTGGTAAGACTGAGAGCCACTGACGATTTCGGAAATAAATACAACGATTACCTGGCTCATTCGGTGGATAGATTGAAAAGAGCGTTGCCAGAGCAGGCTATCCCAACCATAAAGTGGCAGGAAAATAGTGTGTTGGTAACCAACAGAGAGCGTTTGTTGACTTACGATGTTCAGTTCGATGCGGTTTACAGAGCGCTGAAAAGTGCTTTCAATAGTAATCAGGTGATGTTGCTTACGCAGAATAACACCTTTGTTCCAGTGATTTTAGGAAATCCAATAAAGCCTGTTCAACAGGTGGTAAGTGAATTGATGGTGCCTAATAATAAGGGCGAATTGATTGCCTTACGCAATTTGGTATCTCAAGCTTCCGATAAGGAGCTGAAGCAGGTTATTGCCGGACAGGAGGGCGTTTATTATCCGGTTATGCTGTCGGTAAACGAGAAGCAGTTGGATGAAATGGTGAAGATCGTTCGAACTACATTAAATAAAGATCGCTTTTTCGAAGCTGGTTTTTCTGGATCTATCTTTAGTAATCGTACCATGATAAATCAGTTGATGCTGATTCTATTGGTTTCGTTGCTATTGCTCTATTTTATTTTAGCATCGCAATTTGAGTCATTAACACTGCCTTTTATCGTACTGCTTGAGGTGCCAATGGATATTTTCGGAGCATTCTTAATGCTGAAATTGTTTGGTGGAACCATCAATCTTATGTCGATGATTGGGATAATTGTGATGAGTGGTATTATCATCAACGACTCGATTCTGAAGATTGATACCGCAAATCAATTGCGAGCGCAAGGTTATGGTTTGCTAAGAGCTTTGGCAACTGCAGGACAACGAAGGTTGAAGCCTATTTTGATGACCAGTTTAACTACAGTGCTGGCGTTGGTGCCTTTCTTGTTTACTTCGGGCTTAGGGGCCGATTTGCAAATGCCTTTGGCTTTGGCTGTAATTGGAGGAATGACATTGGGAACAGTGGTGAGTCTTTACTTTATTCCTTTGTGTTACTACTATTTGATGAGAAGAAAACAAAAAGCATCTCTTATTTCAGAAGCGTAGAATGGAACGAATGAAAAAGAAATTTAAAATAGCTTCATTTTCAGTAATTGTAGCATTTGTTGCACTTATGCTGGTGGGGATCAGTTTTTTGCCATTGCTGAATATACAATTCGAACCGTCGCGCTCGTTGCCTTCCTTGTCGGTATCGTATCGCTGGTACAATGCTTCGGCGCGAATCATAGAGCAAGATGTTACTTCTAAATTGGAAGGACTTTTCAGTACCATAAAAGGAGTGGAGAGTGTCAATTCCGAATCGTCTAAAGGAAGCGGCCGCATTAATTTGGTATTTAAAAAGAATACCGATTTGGATGCGTTGCGGTTTGAGGTGGCAACAGCTATTCGTCAGGCCTATCCGAAGTTGCCGGAAGGTGTCTCCTTTCCCGAGTTATCGGTAAGTAGTTCGGGAACGCGAGTTCGCTCGTTGTTGTCTTATACGTTGAACGGTAGTGCGAGTCCCTATTTTATTCAGAAATATGCCGAAAGCTACCTGGTGCCTCAGCTTTCGTTGGTGAAAGGGGTGAACGAAGTAAAAGTATCGGGTGGAACCAGCTATGAGTGGGAGATTAAGTTTAAGTCGGCCTTGCTCGATGAGTTGGGGATGCATGTGCATGATATACAGCGGGCCATCAATAACTATTTCCGGGAAGAGATAATTGGTCAGGTCGATTTTATCAATGGTAAGAAGGAGATAAAGCCCATAACACTGAAGATTCGGAATAAACAGATGACTCAGGTGAAGTGGGAAAGCATTGAAATAAAACAGGTGGACGGAAGAATCATTCGAATGGGCGATGTTGCTACTATTCGGTATAAAGAACGACCACCCCGATATTACTATCGAATAAATGGACTGAATACCATTAATATTCAGGTGTATCCAGAGCCGGGAGTGAATACCATTGGATTGGCTAAGGCGGTGCGCGCCAAAATGGATGAGCTAAAGAAAGGATTGGATAGTGGCTATTCGGTGCTTTTGGCTAAAGATAATACCGAATACCTGACCAAAGAGCTGAAAAAGATAGGATACCGTACATTGCTGTCGATGCTTATTCTGCTGTTGTTTGTGTTGATTATTAGTCGACAGTTTAGGTATTTGTTACTGATTGTTATTAGCTTAATTGCCAACTTGATTCTGGCTTTTATTTTCTATTACATTTTCAATGTCGAAATACACCTCTATTCGTTGGCAGGAATGACTGTTTCTTTTGGTATTATTATCGATAACAGTATCGTGATGATCGATCATTTGCGGTATCAGAAAAACAGAAAGGTGTTTATCGCTATTCTGGCAGCAACGTTAACCACAATTGGTTCGTTGTGTATTATCTTCTTTTTGGATGAGAAACAGAGAGCTAACCTAACGGATTTTGCCTGGGTGATAATGATCAATCTATCGGTATCAATGCTTATTGCTCTGTTCTTTATTCCGGCTTTAATGGATAAGATAAAGCTGAAAACCAAATCGCAAAAACGATGGATTAAAAGAAAACGTAGAACATTGAGATGGGCCAATGGATATGAGCGGTTCATCCGATTTGGACGACGCTGGCGATGGGCGTGGATTGTGATCTTTATTTTAGGGTTTGGTTTACCGGTGCATTGGTTGCCCGATCAGATAGAAAAAGAAGGGTTTTGGCCGGAACTGTATAATAAAACCATTGGAGGAAATTGGTATCAGCAAGATGCAAAGCCGATTGTAGAACGAGCATTGGGAGGCGCTTTGCGATTATTTACCGAACATGTATTTGAGAGCTCTTTCTATTCCAGTCCGCAACGGACAATGCTTCGTGTTCACGGGACAATGCCCGAAGGATGTACCATTCAACAATTGAACGATGTGGTGGGAAAAATGGAGAATTTCATTAGTCAGTTCGATGAGATTGAGCTATTCGAAACCAGCATTTATAGTTATAAGAATGCTGTCATCCGAATTTCGTTTAAGGATGAGTTCGAAAATGGAAGTTTCCCTTTCTTCTTAAAAGAACAGATTACCTCGAAAGCTACTAGTTTAGGGAACCTCGACTGGGGAGTGTATGGTGTTGGTAAAGGGTTTAATAATTCATTGGGAACCGGCTATAAAAACAGTCAGATAATTCTGGAGGGATATAATTACGAAGAGCTGTATAGGTATGCAATGGATTTGAAGAGAGAGTTGCTGAGAAATAACCGGATAGACGATGTGGAGATAGCAGGTCGATCGGGTTGGCGAGTGCAGACTTTGTATGAGTATTACCTGGATTTCGATAAAGAGAAGTTTGCTTTGCACGAAGTAGGAGTGCAAGATTTCTATAGCTTCTTGCAGAACCGCGTTTATAGACAATGGCTGAAGCCAGTATTTATAAACGATGAGTTGCAACCAGTGACATTGGTTTCCGATCGTTATGGGAAATTCAATGTGTGGGATTTGAGAAATGAACCCATGCAGGTGGGAGATAAGCGGTTAAAGTTGGATCACCTGGGAACCATTTCAAAGGAGAAAACTGGAAATAATATCTACAAATACGACCAGAACTATCGATTGGTTGTGGCTTATGATTTCATTGGTCCTCATGCTTTGTCTAAGCTGGTGCGCAAGCGTCATTTGAAACGATTGGATGGTATTTTACCATTAGGTTACAAAGCGCGCGAAAGGGAATACAGTTGGTGGAATAGAGACAATAAGAAACAGTATTTTCTATTGTTGTTGATTGTGGGTATTATCTATTTTATCTGTAGTATTCTGTTGGAATCGTTTAAACAGCCTTTGGCTATTATTGCTCTTATTCCCATATCGTTTATTGGTGTGTTCCTTACCTTTTATTTCTTCGACTTTAATTTCGATCAGGGAGGTTTTGCGTCCTTTATTCTGTTGTGTGGACTGGTAGTGAATGCTGGTGTGTATATAATTAACGACTATAATCAGTTTAAGCGGAAGCGAGTTAATTCAGTGGATATTCGATCGTATATGAAGGCATTCAACCATAAGGTAATTCCAATCTTCTTGACCATTATCTCGACTGTATTGGGATTAATTCCATTTGTTTGGTCGGGACAGCATGAAGTATTCTGGTTTGCATTTGCAGCAGGAGCTATGGGAGGACTGTTGTTCTCGTTTATTGCAGTGCTGATATACCTGCCATTATTTATTATAAAGAAAGAGAAGAGAAAGTTGAAAGGTAGTAAAGTGTAAAAGTAGTAAGGTTAAAATGTTGTAGTTTTAGCCCCCAAATATTAGATGGAGAAAAGGAAACTGGATTCCAGAGAAAAGGAAACCGGAAACGGGAATCTGCTGACTCCTTTTCTCCAGTTTCCACTTTATGATCTTTCTACTTCAATCTATCCTTAAAGACTTTCTGTAGTTTATCCAATTTCGGTTTAATTACAATACGGCAATAACCTTGCGATGAATTGTTGTTGTAATAATCCTGATGATAATCTTCGGCCTTATAAAACTTGTCGAAAGCAGTTACTTCTGTAACAATTGGCTTTGGAAAAGCTTCTGCCTCGTTAAGGACTTTTTTGTATGTTTCGGCCAACTGTTTTTGTTTATCGTTGTGGTAGAAAATAGCTGAACGATACTGGGTACCCACATCGGCTCCTTGTCTATTCAATGTGGTAGGGTCGTGTGTGCCCCAGAAAACTTCCAATAGGTCTTCAAAACTAATTACTGCCGGATCGTAGGTCAGTTGAATTACTTCTGCATGCCCGGTTAATCCTGTCGAAATATCTTTATAGGTTGGATTATCAAAATCTCCACCAGAATAGCCCGATTCTACTTTTTCCACTCCCTTGAGTTGAAGAAATACTGCTTCAACACACCAAAAACATCCTGCTCCAAACGTAGCCACCTCGGTCTTTTTCATATTTGCATATGTTAAATTAGACGAGATGAGGAACAAAATCACTAATGCAATTGTGCTAATCTGTTTCATATCAATCTCGTTTTAAATGTTTATACGATTAGCAACTGGTAACAGCAGTAAAATGTTTGCTAAAAGATGTGAAATGAAAGTTAAAATAAGTAATGAATATCGGTAACAGTCGCAGTTTCAGTGGGTGTGGAGAGCATGTTAAAGTGTGTTAATGTAAACTTTTCCGTGAGTTCTGGTGTTCCTCTAGAAATAGCAATAGCTACCAAAATATCTGAGGATGATTTGAGTGTTGTTTTGACTAGTGGATTGAATATCTTGGTGAACGTTCTTTTTCGATGTGTTTAGTTGAAATAAAATTTGACGAAACGCTGGTTTGTTGTGACGAAAGTTTATATTTGTAACCTGAACTGTTAAAATTGCTATGCCCCGTACTGTACTTTTATTTTTACTCCTCTTTCCTTTTAGGCTTTTTGCTCAGGTAGAGGATACCGAAATGATTACTATAACTTGTAATCTGCATTCGGTTTTAATTATGGATCTGGAGAATAATAATATTCAATTCGAATTTACTTCGACTGATGAATATGTGAATGGATTGAAGGGAACGGACTTTGTTTCAAATGGTAAGGTTATATCCACTACCGATTGGGCATTAAGTTACCGTGCAATGACTCCATTGACTCATGAAGACGGAGTTAGTACTATTCCTAGCAATAATATTGGAGTAAAGGTGCAGATGGATAATCAACAATCTACCACTAGCAGACGAAGCAGAAGGTCGCTGGCTTCTTTTGCACCTATTGAAAGTGGAAGTGATATTGTTCCATTAAGTACTTCGGAGACTGTTTTGCATAAACATGTTATTGCTGCTTCAAAAATTCAGCCTGCCATGATGATGATGAGTGCACCTACTGCTTATGCTAAATCTACCACCACAACTACTACTTCTTCCTCTTCTACATCAACCAAGGGAGAACATGATTTTAGTTTATTCTGGCAAATGGGTACACGTAGTGGTGGAATGAATGGTAAAAGTTTGAAGGATCAGAACCTTAAGAAGGGGGTGTACACTGCCGAAGTAGAGCTTCGTGTTACAGAATTGATGAAATAACCTACTTTTTTGATAGAACCACCATTTTCACTGTTTGCAAAAACAGTTAATTGCTTATATTTACTGCTAACCTGAGTTCATTTTAAATAGTATTATTCATATTGCAATATAAGGCTGAATCATAAGACAAGTGATTAGCCATTAAAATCTATTGCTGAATTCGGGAGCTAAGGGGACAGCTAAATTATGGGAAGAATTTATCGGTGGAGTATATTGTGTGTTGTATTTCTTTTTGGGGCATTGGCTACTGGCTATGCTCAGGAAAACGTGCACATAAAATTCATTAAGCCCGATGTTGAAGTTTCCGAAAGTCTACTTAGCTTTAATGTTCTCTATTTCGAAAATAAAACCGATCAATCACAGCGTGTTAAGGTGAAATTGATTGTCCCGCAAGGTTGGCGATCGATGACTTTCCTACCTAAGCAAGTCTTAATAAAACCCAAAGAAACCAAGCGTATTCCTGTCAGGGTAAAAGCTCCCCGCAATATTAATGCTGAAAAAGAATACTTCATAAAAGCAGATGTTGCGAGTGGGGAAGTAACTAAGCAATTAAGTTATCAGGCTAAGGTGGCGCCTAAGCATAAATGGAACGTGTTTATTGGGAGCGATATTAGTTATTTTACCAGCGAAAAATTGGAGAGCAACCTGGAGGTGAATCTGGTGAACACAGGAAATATTACCGAGGTGTTTGATGTGTGGCTAAGTTTAACGCGCGAGTTACAGTTTGGCGAACAGTTTCGCGAGAGGCAACGAATTAAGCTGGGAGCTCAGAAAGACACTGTTTTCAAAGTGCCTGTGATGGTACGAAAAGATTACTGGTATGATTCATTCAATAATGCTAATCTGAAGATTCACATTAATACGAAGAATGGGAAAAAGGAGAAAGTAATATACCTGAAGAAACTCAATAGCGAATACGACTATTTTGAGGAGAGTGACCTGAAAACAGAGCATGAGGCAGGTGTGGTAACTCGTTATTACGATGGAGCAGACGCTCCTCAGGTTGGAATTTATGCTCGTGGCAGACCCGAGTTGAGTGAGAAAGCCAATCTGGAGTATAGTATCTCTTCTCAGAATATTATGAACAAGCAGAACTTACTGCAAAATAGTGAAATAAATATAGGCTACAGAACCGATAATTGGCGAACAGGGGTTGGTGCTTCTTCATCCGATTTAGGAGTGAATTTATATAAGAAACACAGTATTTATTCCGACTATTCATGGCTGCTATCAAAGAAACACATCATTCACACATTCGGGAATCTGGGATATGTGGATAAAGGATATGGAGCCGCTTTAGGCTATGAGTACAAAGGTTCGTATTTGAGTACAAAGAACAGTGCTGCGTTTAATGATAACCTTTCGGATAAGATAAAAACTAAGAGTTTGAGTACAAATACTTATCTGAACTTGTGGGGAAATAATGTTAGTTACAGTGCTAAGTGGTCCAATTCCAATAGTGCAGCGATAGGACAATCTTCGTTGTATGATCATCAATTGAACTACAGGTTAGTGTTGGGAGGTGGATTGGATTTTTCGGTGAATAGTAATTACCGTAAAACAGATGATGCATTGAAGCTAGATGAAAACAATACATTGCGTTTCAATAGTGGCTTGAGCCTTGGTAAGGGATGGTATATGAATGCTTTTTACACCTTGAGTAAGGTGGGGAGTACCGATAAAAAGAACAGTGTAGACCGAAAAGTAGAGAATCAGTTGTATCAATTTCAGTTGAGTGCTCCTGCAGGAAAGAAAGTGCGCTTTGGTCTTGGAGCTCAGATGAGTGAAAACAAATTGTTTTTAGAGGATTCGGAGAGTAAAAGTAAAACCTTTTCGGGGCAAGCCAATATGAGTTGGCGAATGAAACGTTTTCAGTATCGTGCCGATGTGAATTATGGGATAAAGAAGAGTAACGAAGGCAATAAGAAGACCATGAAGGTTCGCTCGAAGATGAACTATGAAGCGGGGAAAGACAAAAAACTATCACTGAATGTGGACTACAGCACCGGTGAATCTGCTACTTTATACAGTAAAAGCGACCAGAAGAAGTTGTTGGCTTCGTTGCAGTATGCTCAAACTTTTATGCAAGAGAAGCTGAAAGTGGCTGCTGCTGCCAATTATAACTACCAGGAAGGAAACTCGTACAATGGAATTGGTGGTTCGGCAAAGGTGGAGACTGTATTTAAGCATAACATAAAAATAAGGGTAGAAGCCAATATTCGCAAGCGACAAAACAAAGGTGTTGGATTGGCTAGTGTAGAGGTGGGAGTTTCAAAAGGATTTAATTCATTTTCAGGCAAGAAGAGTTACCACAATCTGACTATTTATTACTTTAAGGATAAGAATGCCAATGGAAAGATGGATGACGACGAGGAGCCCATTGATAATGTATACACCAATATTTCCAGAAATGGTTCATTAAACAGAAATTCTGTGAAGCGATCGAAGCAGTTTATGAATACTACACTAATTTCCACAGAAAAGGGAACAGTGGAGTGTAAACATCTGGCCAATGGAGAGTATGGAATAACTTATCGGGCACTGAAGAATCTGGATGGCTATTTCAATTTCGATGGAGCGCATCGTGCTGTAATGCTGGTAGAAGACCAAGAGGTGTTTGTGCCTTATGTAATGGCAGCGAAGATATTTGGAGTGCTAACGGTTAAGAAGAGTAACTTCTCGGCTGCCGGACTGGTTGATTTAGCCAATATTCGTATTACAGCTGTGGACGAACAGGGGCGAGAATATTCGGGCTTGACAGACCGATTGGGTAACTATACGGTATATGTGCCTAAAAATAGAAAGTATAAACTGACTCTAAGAAATGTTTTTGGAGGTAAGTTTCAGATAAAAAACAACAATAGGATGGTGGAAATGACAGATGTCGATAAGAATAAGCAGGACTTCCTGGTTACCGAAAAACGCAGGAAGATCAACTTTAGAAGAAAGTAATGGGAGTTGATTTATTCCATTTTTAAGGATGATGCTATTTTTTACTGATAATTGATCAATTGTCTGCTTCGATATATCGGATTACTGCTTAACTATTGTATATTTGACAATATGGAATGCCTGTTGTAACACGACTTCTTGAGGGATTGAAAAAAGAATGAGTGTTGAGGCAGGGATACGAATTAATTAACTTGAATAAGAAATTTTGAACAGATGAAGAGAGCAAAATTGCTGCTGGTTTTGTTAGTGTTAGGAGTATCGTTTGTTGCTAAAGCTCAAAAATTTGAGGTGGCACCAACTCGAATTGATTTTAATCTGGAGTTGGGACAAAACGGTCAGAGCTTTGTGAATGTAAAAAATCATGCCAACAAGAAGAAGAAATATACGGTGACATTGAGTGACTGGACTGTGAGTGAATCGGGTGATATAAAGTATCTGCCTGCCAACACATCGCCACGTTCATGTGCCGATTGGATTACCATTACACCTGCCGTTTTTGAATTGCAACCTAATGAGTCGACTAAAATATCGGTGGTAATGCGTGTGCCCAATAAAGAGGAAGCTCAAACTACCAAATGGGGAATGCTATTTGTTCAGGAAGTAGAAGAACAGAGTGCTACTGCCGGAGGTGACAAGAGTACCAAGGCGGGTATTAAAGTAAATCCAAGCATTGGTGTTTACTTGTTACAAGCTCCCGATTCATACAACAACGAGAGTGCTACCATTGATAATATGCACGAGAAAGAAAAGGGTAAGAGTGTTGAGGTGGATGTTGCTAATACAGGTGATAAGATATTAAAATCGAAAGTATACCTGATTGTTTCTGATTTACAAACTGCCGATGAAATTACCATGGAACCAATTGAGGTGACTTTACTTCCGGGAGTGAAGAAAAGTATTGTTTTACAACTGCCAGAAACAATGAAAGCAGGAAACTACTCGCTGACCGGAGTATTGGATTACTCGCCAAATCAGGATTTGGAAGGGGTAGTTATGGATTATACCGTGGAGAAAAAAGAGGAGTAGGAAAGCATTAAATCCAAACCTAAATTGGCTTAGTATGAGAAAAATTATCTTGTTTATACTGATTGTCGGCTGTGGAGTTCCATCTATGGCACAAATATTACGCGATACCACGTTTTATCAGAATAGTGCTCAGCCCAAGTTCATATTCGATGCGATAATACAAAATGGAAAGACCATTCGACATGGAGAATTCATCTATTATTATCCCGATGGAGGAGTACGCCAGAAAGGGAGATATTTCATGGATCAGCCAGATAGTGTTTGGGTACTATTAAATCGTTCTCAAAGCCTCGATGAAGTGATCAGCTTTAAGAAGGGTGTGCAGCATGGGCCATTCGGCATATATTATCCTTCGGGACAGATAAAACAGGAAGGTATCAGAAAGAATGGAATGCTGGAATGTACCATTGTCAATTACTATCCTGATGGAGTAGTGATGGAGCGCACCAATTACCGCAGTGGTCAATTGAATGGCGAAGCGGTTGGCTTTTATCAGAATGGTAAAAAGCACTTTGTTAGAGCGTATAAGAATGGTAAAATATACGGTAAGAACGAAGAGTACTTCGAAAATGGTAATCCTCGGTTTATGGGGCAGTCTATTGGAGAAAAATATACCGGAGAATTCAAAAGCTTTTTTGAAAGTGGTCAGCTAATGAAACATTTCTATTATACCGATGGAAAGATAGACGGTCATTTTCAAACATTTCATAAGAACGGTAGAGCATATACCGATTGCAATTACGTGATGGGCGAGATTGATGGAGAGTACAATACTTTCCACGATAATGGCGCATTAATGGAGCATAGTTTTTATAAAAAAGGAGTAAAAACAGGCAAAACATTAATGTATTATCCCAATGGGAAATTGTATATCAAAGGGTATTTGAAAAACGACAAATATGCCAAGCGTTGGAAAGTTTACCATAGCAATGGTAAGCTAAAACAAAATGGTAAATACATAAATGGACTTTCAGAAGGAGTTTGGAAATTCTATTTCGATAATGGAAAAATGCTAAAAACGGGTCACTATCAGAATGACCTGGAAGAGGGCGTTTGGAAGTTGTACCATGAGAACGGACAATTGAAGTTCACGGTTCAATACCATGAAGGATTGATTGAAAAAGTACTTGCTGCATTCGATAAAGATGGAAATGAACTGGATGCATCTAAAATTAAGTTGGAAGACTAATAACTAGTTGTAATAATATAATTGAAGCCCTTTGTCGAAAGATGAAGGGTTTTTTGTTTATCACAATCCTGTGTTCGTTAAACAAAAAGAATGTTGGTCATGTTGAAATAATATGTGAAGGATTTGACATGTTGTTGAAAACTAAAAGACTAGCGCGATGAAGAATATAGTTATTATAGGAGGTTCGTCAGGAATTGGAAAAGCTTTGGTAGATAAACTGGAGCAGGCAGGAAATAGTGTTTGGACTACCTATCGTTCGCATGCGTTACAGAGTCGTGCAAATGTGAATTATCAGCAATTAGATGTAATGTCGGGCGATAGTGCGCTGAAAAATATGCCGGAAGAAATTAATGGATTTGTCTATTGCCCCGGAAGTATTAATCTAAAACCTTTTAAGCGTTTCAACGAAGATGATTTATTAAGTGATTTTCGTTTACAGGTGCTGGGAGCAGTGAGTACTATTCAGCAGGTTTTACCCAATTTAAAGAAGGGAAATGCTGCCATTGTTTTGTTTTCGACAATAGCGGTACAGGTAGGATTGAGGTACCATTCACAGGTCGCTATTTCCAAGGGAGCCATTGAGGGATTAACGAAAGCATTGGCTGCCGAATTGGCTCCACATATGAGAGTTAATGCCATCGCGCCATCACTTACAGATACCGATTTAGCAGAACGATTTCTGTCTACACCTGAGAAAAAAGAAATTCACTCCAATAATCATCCATTGAAGAGGATAGGACAAGCTAATGACATTGCCAATGCTGTTGAGTTTCTTCTATCTGATAAATCATCATGGGTTACTGGTCAAATTATTGCTGTGGATGGAGGCTATTCAACTTTAAAATAAATGAAATGGGTTTTTACCAATATCGAAGAGAGCAACTTATAAAACAACCAATGGAAACGGTTTGGGATTTTATTTCAAGTCCGAAGAACCTGAAGGAGATAACTCCCGATTATATGGGCTTTGACATCACTTCCATCGGGTTGCCAGAGAAAATGTATGCAGGTATGATCATTAGCTATCAGGTAACTCCTATATCGGGTTATAAAACCACATGGGTAACCGAGATAACTCATGTGGAAGAAGGAAAGTATTTTGTCGATGAACAGCGTGTTGGTCCTTACAAAATGTGGCACCATGAACATATTCTTCAACCTAGAGATAACGATACATTGATGATTGATATTATCAGTTATCAGCCTCCATTGGGTATTTTGGGTGATATAGCCAATAAATTTGTTATTCGATCTAAAATTGCAGAAATATTTGATTACCGTGAACAGGTGTTGGATCGGTTGTTTAATTCGAATGAAAAGTAGTTCTCTCTTGGAAGAATAAGTACCTTTATGGAAGTAACTAATTAACTGTTATTTGCCATGAAACTTTGTGACGATAAAACCATCGCCTGTTTAATCATTATCTTTTCAGTATTTATAGGATGTGTTTCAACAAAGAAGATAACTAAAACTGAAGTGGTAACTTTAGTTAAATCGGACAAAAGCTGGGATGGAATGCAACTTCCCAAGTATGCTACAGGTAACCCCGAAATAACCATCTTAAAAATTACTATCCCTTCTAAAACCAAACTGAAATGGCACAAGCATCCATACATTAACGCAGGCGTTTTGTTAAAAGGGAAATTAACAGTGGTGAGTGAAAATAAAGATACACTTTACCTAAAAGCCAACGATCCCATTGTAGAAGTAGTTAATACTTGGCATTATGGTGTTAACGAAGGCAAAGAGCCGGCAGAAATTATTGTTTTTTATGCAGGAGTAAAGGAGAAGCCAATTACTGTTTTGGACGAGGTAAAGCCAAAAGAGACAGCTCATTAGAACTGTCTCTTTTTTGAATATAGAAATTGGATTAATAGTTCTTCCAGAAGTTAGAGAACTCCATCCATTCGTTATCTTTCAATGAATGCCCGGTGAAGAATGAAACTCCATCGGCACCATTTTTCATACATGTTTCAATAACTGGTTTTAAGCCGAATTGGCGAACATGCCCCATGTGCAATCCTGCATAGAACTTAGCTCCTTTTCTTTTGGCAATAGCTGCATCTTCTTTTACAATACGTGCTACCCAGTCCAAATCGCCATTGTAATCTTTGAAGTAAATCATTGGCATAAACATGTCCAGATTGAACTCTGCCCAGTTTTGGCGTACTAAGTTGCTGGCAATTTCCGGAGTTGGGAATACAGCTGCAGAAATTTCTTTCCCTGTTTTATGTACTTCCTCTGCAATAGCATTTACTACTTTCACTAACTGATTCAAGCGCCATTCTTTCCACTCTTTGCTAGCAGTAGGATCTTTCATTTCCAATGGATCAACACCGTGCTCTTCTTTAAATTTGCTTCTGCATAATTCGCAATAGCAATAGTCGAACTCAGGCATTTCGTGATCTTGCACTAAATTGTATTTAGGCTGAAGTGCAATTGGAAGAATTACGTCGCAGTAACGAACGTAGTCCAGGTGTACACCAGTAAGACCTTCGATTTTACAAAGGTTGACATAATCGTCGATAAGAAGCTGCTTCACTTCAGGTCTTGAAGGACATAACCAACGGTAGTATTTTACGTAAGGTGGCTTGTCAATCACAGAATCGCCATTGCGGTTAACGGCATACCATTCTGGATGTTCTTTCATGTAACCACCACGGTTCATTGTCCAGCGCCAAGCGTGGAAATCTAATCCTACCTTCTGTGCCAGTGGAGCCAAGCGCTTATACCACTCGTTGCCTCCCTCAGGAAGAATACCGTCGATGTTATTCTTTTTTAGCTTTTCTAAGAATACCAATAACTCAGCATCAGTGTTCTTTTGTCCTCCTCGTAGCCATACCCAGTTTTTGAATTTCTTATTGGTGCTGGTGCAAGAAATGCCAGCAGCCAGAGCAACGGATGTTACTCCCATTACCTGAATAAAATGTCTTCTCTTCATTTAATAATTGGTTTGCGGTTAAACTTCTTCAAATGTAACTAATCGTGTTCAATATTTAAAGTAAATTGTTGTTGTGATATTAAATTATAAATGACTAAATTAGTGACAATCTGCTAAGCGAATTGCCATGAATCAAATTGAATGGAAGGAAGAATACAGTGTTGGACACAATGTAATTGATGCGCAACACAAACGAATCATAAGAATGATTAATGAGTTGATTGCGAACCAGGAGGTTTCCATTCACTCTGAATTTATATCTGATTTGTTGAATGATATCGTAAAATACGGTATGGAGCATTTTATGGTAGAGGAGATGCTCATGAAAGAATATGAATATCCATTCCTGGATGAACACCACAAAGAACATCTTCAGTTTAAACTGAATGGTGCTGTAATGTGTAAAAAGGTGTTCGACAACAACGAAACAGTTCCCAGAGAGCTGCTAGAATACCTTAAAAAGTGGTGGTTGGATCATATTCTAAAGGAAGATCTCAAGTTAAAATATCTATTCGAGAAGAAGTAGTTGCTTTAGAGCCATCTATTTCGAATGTTTCTTCTTGTCGTTTATAAAAAACGGATTATATCTATAGCTGGAAGTTGGAGCCCACAGTGCATTCTGTTGGGGTAAAAGATGTTGTATCTGTTTGACTGTCTTTTTCTTCTTCATTGCTATATTATGCCATTCATTGCTGTCCTTTTTGTGGTCATAAAGCTCACTGCTACCATCTGAGTAGTGAATCAATCGGTATTTACTGGTTCGTAGACTATGGTTTTTCCATCCATATGTTGTCAATGCCGACTTAGTCAATGCTCTTTTGTCGCCATTGCTAATGTATGCGGCAATGCTCTTTCCTTCATTGGTGGTATTGACAGGAAGTCCGCATAACTCCAATAGAGTAGGATAGATTGAAAGCAACTCGGTAGGAGCATCGCACTTAATATTATTGCGAATGGGTGTTCCACTGAATATAAGAGGAGTGTGTGTGGCTTCTTTCCATAAGCAATGCTTGGCAAATGTTCCTTTCTGTCCAAGTCGGTAACCATGGTCCGACCAAAAAACGATAATCGTATTATCGGCATAAGGACTCTCCTTCAATGTTTGTAGTAACTCTCCAATGTAATGATCGACAAAGGAAACGCATGCCAGATAGGCCTGAACAATTTCTTTCCATTTTCCAGATTGAATGGCCCATTGAGTAGATGGCATCATGGGCAGGTCGTCTAACTGGCGGGCTATCTCTGGTAAATCATCTCTGTCGGATGGCAGATAAGGAGGAGTTTCTATTTGTTCTAAAGGATGCATGTCGAACCACTTTTGAGGAACATGCCAAGGGACATGAGGACGTAAGAAGCCAACCGCCATGAAAAATGGTTGATCGTAAGTGCGTTTCAAACGCTCTTGAGCCCAACGAACAGAAGCCACATCGGGCATCAATGAGTCTGCTGCGGGAAATGGTCCCCAGTCGGTGGATGTACCACCATATTGCTTGGTACGCTTAGAAGTCCAGTTCATTCGTTTGGCGGGCTTGGGGCCAAAGCCATGTGCTCTTCCTCCCGATTCGTGAAATACGCCTTTGGGGGCATGATGGTGGAATATTTTTCCTACTCCCATGGTATGATAACCATTCGCTGCCAGGTATTCTGGCAGGAACTGAATGTTTTCAGTGGCAGGATTTTTTTTGCGAATATCATCATCTTTAATCTGTCCATAGATACCCGTGGTAGATGGGCGTAAACCAGACATTATGGATGCTCGCGAAGGTCCGCATAGAGGTACCTGACAATGAGCGTTGGTGAATAGTATTCCATTTTGTGCCAATTGATCGATATGGGGTGTTTTCGCATTGGGATGCCCATTCATACAGCTAATCCAGTTGTTCAGATCGTCTACACAGATCATCAGGATATTGGGACGTTCATCTGACTTGGCTTGCTGTTTAGCCCACGTTAGCGATGGAAAAGTAGTTAATGCAATCAGCAGGAACAATATTCTATTCATTGGAATTTGTTTTTACAAATTTGTATTTTTTCCATTGGGTCTTCACCTTCCTGTTCTTATGTGGAGCAGGTAAGGTGTCCCATTTAACTCCTTTGGTTTTTACCTCATTCAACAAATGGTTGAGCAATTGTTTTTGAAGCTGATGAGTGGCATCCCACAGATTGGTTTGTTGCTTCAGATCGTTCTTCAGGTTATATAACTCGAACGATTGCAACTGCAACTGTTTAATGTACTCCATATCTATTGAAGAGAAACCGTGAGATCGAGGAGTTTGATCATTGTCTTTTCCCATGAGCATGAAGTCTCCTTGGCGAATAGCTATTTCGGGAGAGGTGCGATAGAAGAACCAAAATAAAGGTTTTTGGCGTTGAAATTTTTCTCCTGTGAGTAGGGGTAAAATGTTTGTTCCATCTTGTTCTCTTTTTGAAGAAGGAGTGATATGGGCTGCCTCACAGAAAGTAGAATAGAGATCGATAAGTCCGGCTGGTTCATCAATGGTTTTATGTGTGGCAATTGCATTGGGCCAGCTAATGATCCCGGGAACACGAATTCCTCCTTCGTAGAGCCAACTCTTTAGTGCCCGCAAAGGTTGGTTCGATGCCTGACGGTAAGAGCCATTGTCGGAAGCAAATACGATGAGTGTATTCTCGTATTCGCCCATTGCTTTTAGTTGGCGAATAATTCGGCCTATGGCTAGATCCATATTCTGAATGCATGCCAGATAGGTGGCTGCATTTTTGTGTTCAGAATAGTTGTTTACCAGGTTTTGCGGAGCAGCTACTTTGGAGTGGGGCTCATGAAAAGCAACATACATAAAGAAAGGGTGCTCTTTCTGGTAGTTGTTCTTCCACCACGAAATGGCTTCGTTGGCCAATAACTGACACGAATATCCATCTTGCTTGGGAAGTGGTTGTCCATTTCGAACAAAGTTAACCGGGTTGTGGTGCGATGGCCGAGCGCCATTTTCTGTTCCATAAGAATAATCGAATCCCTGATCGGTAGGTTGAGGATGTGGAAAATCCTTACTGGCAGGCAATGCGCCTAAATGCCATTTCCCTAAATGTACTGTTTGGTAGCCTGCCTGCTTTAACTCTTCAGCGATAGTAATCTCCTGATTGCGTAAGTGCATTGGATGATTGACAGGGCGATAACTATAAATCCCTGCTCTAAACGGAGAACGACCAGTTAGCAGACCGGCTCTTGAAGGCGAGCAATTGGGAGCCGCAGCATAAAAGTTAGTGAACTTTATACCGTTACTGGCCAATTGATCGAGGTGGGGTGTTTGAGGAATTCCCCCATAGCAACTTAAATCGTTATAACCCAAATCATCGGCCAAAAGGACGATGATATTGGGTTTCGATTTTTTTGAGCTGGCACTTGCAGAAAGTGTCAGCATACAGAGTAAGGGAAGAGCAAATCTTTTCCACATAATTTTAAAAGCTAGTTTTCTTTTTGCTGTTTGTAGCGAGCAATCATCTTTTGCAATTGCTTAGGATTGCTTTTGGCTAAATTGTGTTGCTGACTTATATCGTCCTTTAGATTATACAGTTGGTATTCTTCTGCTAACCCTGTTTCGATGTTAACATTTTTATTCAGCGGCCATCCTTTGTAAGGAGGAATAAGTAACCAGTTTCCATTGCGATATGCCGTGCGCATATTGGCTTCTAGCATCAGCTCTTTTCGTCCTTCTTTCGATTTCCCTAAAAGTAGTTTCAAGTGATCCTGGCTATCTGTAGTTTGTTCTTTGCTGTCGACAAGTTGAGCTAAAGAGTTCAGTAGGTCGATTTGACAAACCAGAGCATCAGAGACAGATGGCTGAATGGTACCTTTCCAGTAAGTCATGAAAGGAACACGTGTACCCGCTTCAAACAAACTGTATTTCCCTCCGCGAAGCACTCCGGCAGGTTTATGGTTGCCCACTTTTTCCACTGCATCGTCATGGTAACCATCGTTTAGAACAGGGCCATTGTCGCTGGAGAAGATAATGAGTGTATTCTCCAGAATACCTTCCTGTTCTAATGTTTTAATGAATTCGCCAATGCACCAGTCGGCTTCCAGAATAACATCTCCACGTGGTCCCATTCCCGATTTACCTTCGAAACGAGGATGTGGAGTGCGCGGTACGTGAGGTTGTTGCAATGCGTAATAAAGGAAGAATGGTTCATCTTTATGCGATTTAACATACTCCTGTGCTTTGAGCAAGAAATGGTCGGCCATATCGATATCGCTCCATTTGGCTGCCTGACCACCTTTCATGAATCCGATACGTGGAATACCATTTACCACCGAGTTGTTATGTCCGTGGTGCCATTTCACATAAGTACATAGTTCAGGATTGGTAAGAGCAGTTGGTTCTCCTTCAAAATTCTTTCGGTAATTCACCTGGATAGGATCGTTGGGATCGAGGTTCACAACATGCCCATCGTTGATATAAACAGTTGGTACACGGTCTTGTGTGGCTGCCAAAATATAAGAGTAGTCGAAGCCCACATCGTTTGGGCTAGGACTGATATGTTTATTCCAGTCGATATTTCCATCTCCTAAGCCCAGGTGCCACTTTCCAACTATTCCGGTATGATATCCTTTCGATTTAAGCATTTTAGGAATGGTAAGTTGTTGGGTGCTAATGAGCATTGGTGCATCGCCTTTTAATATGCGGGCTCTTTTGTTGCGCCATGGATACATACCTGTAAGTAGCCCGTAACGACTAGGAGTACAGGTGGCAGATGTGGTGTGGGCATCGGTGAAGCGAATACCTCCTTTGGCCAACATATCCATGTTGGGAGTATTGATTTCAGTTGCGCCATATGCACTTACATCTCCATAACCTAAGTCGTCGAGGTAGATGATAACAATGTTAGGTGATTGATTTGTTTGGGCAAATAATGAACTCGACAGAGTCATTAAAAAGATGATACTTAAAATTCCAATCGGTTTAAAACTCATTGCGATAATTGTTAGTTATGATTATTGGTCTTTTCAATTTCGATATAAAAAGGAGTGATGTAGTGGGGCCATCGGCTGTTATACCAGCTGTCCAGTCGATATTCTCCTGCTTGCAGTGCCACTTGTTTAAATGTTAAACTCTGAATGCCTGTTTTATCGTTGTGAATGGTTTTCATAGTTGTTCCAATGCGTAACGATAAATCGCCAGCTTGCTTCAGGGGAGTTCTGAAATATACTTTCACATCGAACAGTGCGTCTTTGGCAACGGTGATGTCCCAGGCTACCTGGATGTTGTCTTGAGCCCATATTAATGGTAAGCCTTTGGCGTCGTTCCTGTTGAGGATGGTCTTTTTCTCGTGCGATGAACCTACAATGATACGTGGAGCATGGTGCAAATGGTCACTTGCCATAATATCGGAGTACCAGTTATCGATCTTCGATTTTAGTTGACGAACAACTTGTGGTTTATGGGTAGAGATATCTTGTTCTTCAAAAGGATCGTTAGCCAAATCGTATAGCTCGAATTTTTTTCCTTGTCTATCGCAAAGTGCTTTGTAAGAGTTATGTATTACAGCCATGTTGCGGTAACGCTCGGGATAACCTCTTTGCCATTCCATAAATATGGTTCGATCGATGGTTTGCTTCGGACTATCAATCTGTTGAGCCAGCGAGATACCATCCAGCTCCAGATGTTTAGGCAGCTCCACATTACACAGGTCAGCAAGAGTCGGTAAAATATCGTAAATGGAGCTGGTGCACGCTACATCGCGATTCGATTTACCCGGTATCTTCATAAAACAAGGAACACGTACACCTCCCTCGCGAACATCCGATTTTTTGCCTCTGAAGCCTCCGGTGTAACGCCATTGCTGAGGACCATTGTCGGTCATAAAAAGGATGATGGTATTTTTCTCGAGTTTATTTTTCTTCAATGTATCGAAAAGACGTTTCAGGTTATCATCGATATTGGTAACCATGGCGTAGACCTTACGAGCAGCTTCTTTGTCGCGCTTACTCATGGAATGGATGTATTGACCATTGGCATCAGTAGAGGTTATCTCCATGTCTTTGTATTGATCGTAATACTTCTGAGGTACCTGAAGCGGAGTGTGAGGAGCATTAAATGCCAGATACATAAAGAAAGGACGCTTCTGGTTTTCTTTTACAAAATCGATGGCTTCACTGGTAAATACATCGCTGCAGTAACCTTTAGATTGAAATACCTGATTGTTTCGGAACAAGGTAGGATTGAAGTAGGCGCTGTCGCCTTTGTAGTAGTTCAATACATCGCCCACCTGACCAATACCTCCGGAAAGGTGCCATACCGAAGTATCGAATCCCTGATCGTGGGGGCGTGAAGGGTAGCTGTCGCCCAAATGCCATTTCCCGAAATGTCCGGTGGTATATCCCGCTTTTTGGAATAGTTCGGCAATGGTCGTTTCTTCGGAAGCCATAATCGCCCCTCCGGAATAAGTATCGAATACTCCGGTGCGCAGGGCATATCTTCCTGTCATTAATCCAGCACGTGTGGGAGCACAAACCGGACAAGCATAAAACCGATTGAAGCGAACACTCGATTGAGCCAATTTATCCAATGTAGGTGTTTTAATTTGCGGGTTGTTATGGTAACCAATATCGCCATATCCTTGGTCGTCGGTAAGGATAATAATAACGTTGGGATGTTGTCGTTTTTTCTCCAACGCATGGGCATATTGCACCCCAATAATTAACGACACCAATAGCAGTGTCCAGGCAGTAGTTGATTTCATAGTTCGGTTTTGTACAATCGATTTCCAATATTAATAAAAGTATTGCTAAAGAACTGTTGTATACAATTATTATGGACGATTTTCCCCTATTATTGGATGGTTAGTAGCCCTGGTAGCTACTGCATAAAGCTGCGAGGAGATAATTAACGACGAAAGTCACGAAATTGATAGAAACCGGATTCCGGAGAAAAGGGAAACGGTATCTGTACTTCCCTAAATACAGTTGACCGGTTATTGTATTTATTATCTAACTCATAATGGACAGATATATACTGGAGTACTTTGCTCTAGTTTGATAGCGGGAAGATCTACTTTCTTTTCGTTTTTCTTTTTTCCTTCAGCAAAGATT
>SACZ01000061.1 GCA_023369685.1 Prolixibacteraceae bacterium JC049 | reverse complement strand
TGTTTAAGTTCAAGGAACAGATCGGTCGTTTTGACGTTGGCAGTCTGTTCTGCCGTTGCAACAACGCGTTCTTTGGTGAATTTATAGCAGATGAAAAGCGCCGCAGCGCCGATTAGCATATAAACGGAGTAAACGYCGAACCAGGCGTAGTTCGCTGATGGATCGGTATAGTTTCCCAGATTGAGCTCAATGCCAAAAAAACCGGTGTCCTTAAGGCTACGATCTTKTGGCGAGGCCMYTTGTWCRAACATCGGGAACAGGGTATAGACAAGAMGGTTCGCGCTATTGGCCMGCATCATGCGGGTACTGGTGAGTTTATCAATCGATTCCGGATCCCTGGTCAGGGACGCGTTAAGAGAACCATAAGGAATATTCACCACCGAATAAACTAAATCCAGAGCCAAATAGACGATAAAAGCAAAAGGGACTGAACCTCGGACGCCAGGAATGGGAGCAAAAAGTAACGCGGAAAGGATCACCAGCGGCACGCCGGCTCTTAACAGCCAGGGACGGTATTTACCTGCTTTTGACGTTCTTTTGTCTACATACGTACCAACCATTGGATCCCAAAAGACATTGATGATTCGGACAAAAAGAAATATAAACCCAGCCGTTGCCGTGCTGATGGTATTTACCGTCAGCATGTGAAGAGCAAGAAAGCCGCCTATTGTGCCAAAGACCAGGTTTTGAGCGAAGTCGCCCATCCCATAACCAATACGTTCCCCGCGCGTTAATTTATGATATTCGTCATGGCGGCTTTGCATTATGTTTTTACTCATTCTGAGCAGACTCCGGTGTGTTGTGTGGATGTGTAACAATTTCTGACATAAATGATCTCGAAGAATCCATTACGTTTTTAAA
>SACZ01000060.1 GCA_023369685.1 Prolixibacteraceae bacterium JC049 | reverse complement strand
AAGCTATATGCTCAGGGGCTTACTAGTTCAAACACAAGTATCATACCTTCAATTTGGACTTGTTCCGGWTACATGCAACATGAATTCATGATCATGGGTCTATTTTCTATGCYCRAAGACTGGACKATYTRTTATKCYCCGTAAGGGKTATCAAMYGAATACTTGCGCCAGTCRGSATTCMATTKTTAYATCTATTTTGGAGTATCCCATAAGGGATAMYCACTCAGATCAGAAGCTATTCATRTGAGCTACGMTTGRTCTATATTACCCRGAAGATTTATTACTCGGGAGCATGTTAYATGCGTCATCCTTTAAAGGGTGTCGAAGGCATATGTTTTGGCCTAGGCCTAATATGTCTGCAGCCCATATTTTCAGGTGTGGCCTGTCACGTTCTTTTAGGGACTYAGGCACTTTTTGCTTAGGCCAAAGTGCGCGTGATCAAGTGCCCAATACCTTAAAATCCTTTTATACCGCAGTTACTYAACTTTTTAGGAGTTGRTACAATGCATCTTAAAAGGTGTCAAACAGTAAAGCTTTATATAGCTGYCCCGCTGACTTTTTWATATAGTCAWGGTGCTGTTTGGGTTTATCAAGCAATTGATTRGATACAATATCATTGCTTTTTGCCACGTAASTGTGYATTTTTATTGACCAATATTTATGGCTTAGGCTGATTATATATYRTGGTCATTTTYYAGGCGGTTGGTAAATYCTTYATGAGTTTATTTACTCGGATTTTAYACCACRTATGCCATATATTTCCAGGTGTGGTGAAACCATGTGTCTTCTAGGGACTTAAGCACATCTGTTAAAGCAGTGTGCGCATGGCGTATGCCCAATACTTTGGAAATTTCTTTATTCACAACA
>SACZ01000059.1 GCA_023369685.1 Prolixibacteraceae bacterium JC049 | reverse complement strand
GTTGTAACCATGTAGAAATTGAGTTGGATGGCAGCAGTTCTGCAGGTTTTGATTCTCATGTACTGACCTATCAGTGGCTAAAAGATGGAGCAGCTATTGGTTCGGCAACAACTGCAACATATAAGGTAACCGAGGCTGGAGCATATACTCTGGAAGTAACAGATACCGAGAATGGATGTAGTGCAGTTTCAGCAGCGCTAACAATTACGGAAGAAAAGAACCTACCAACGGCAACGATTGCAGATGTAGTCGATAAAGAGTTGCGTTGTAACCATGTAGAGATTGAGTTGGATGGCAGTAGTTCAGCAGGCTTTGATTCTCATGCATTGACTTACCAATGGTTAAAAGATGGAGTAGCTATTGGTTCAGCAACAACTGCAAAATATAAGGTAATCGAGGCAGGAGCATATACTCTGGAAGTAACAGATACCGAAAATGGTTGTAGTGCTGTTTCAGCAGCGGTTGTGATAACTGTTGACTCTAGTCAACCAACGGCGACGATTGCAGATATAGCCGATAAAGAATTGCGTTGTAATAATGTAGAAATAGAGTTGGATGGCAGCAGTTCAGCAGGCTTTGATTCTCATGCATTGACCTATCAGTGGTTAAAAGATGGAGTAGCTATTGGTTTGGCAACAACAGCAACATATAAGGTAACCGAAGCAGGAGCATATACTCTGGAAGTAACAGATACCGAGAATGGATGTAGTGTAGTTTCAGCAGCGGTTGTGATAACAGTTGACTCTAGTCAACCAACCGCAACGATTGCAGATGTATCCGATAAAGAGTTACGTTGTAATAATGTAGAAATAGAGTTGGATGGCAGTAGTTCAGCAGGCTTTGATTCTCATGCACTGACTTACCAATGGTTAAAAGATGGAGTAGCTATTGG
>SACZ01000058.1 GCA_023369685.1 Prolixibacteraceae bacterium JC049 | reverse complement strand
TAGTACAAGTAGCTACSGGWTTTGCTATGACTTTTTAYTAYCGYCCAACCGTTACWGARGCTTTTKCYTCKGTTCAATAYATAATGACYGARGCYAACTTTGGTTGGTTAATCCGATCAGTTCATCGATGGYCRGCAAGTAKGATGGTYCTAATGATGATCCTGCACGTATTTCGTGTRTAYCTCACMGGTGGKTTTAAAAAACCYCGCGAATTAACTTGGGTYACTGGTGTGGTTYTRGSTGTATTRACYGCATCKTTTGGTGTAACWGGTTATTCTTTACCTTGGGATCAAATTGGTTATTGGGCAGTCAAAATTGTGACAGGTGTGCCTGACGCGATTCCGGTAATAGGATCACCTTTAGTGGAGTTATTACGTGGAAGGGAAGTGCTAGTGTTGGACAATCCACTTTGACTCGTTTTTATAGTTTACACACTTTTACCTCTTCTTACGGCCGTCTTTATGTTAATGCATTTCCTAATGATACGTAAGCAAGGTATTTCTGGTCCCTTATAAATAATATAGATTCTAGGTATKTGTACTTACTTATTACTTGGTGAAGGAACGATAGTATTTTATTGCTATAAATATGGATTATTAAAAAAATAAAACATGTATTTGGATATTTCCCTTCAACTCCACAATATTTTATTATTTTTTTGACATAAAAAGTTGAAGGGAATTCTATGAAGAGATAATGGATTATGGGAGTGTGTGACTTGAACTATTGATCGGGCCGGGCCGTGCAGAAATATTACTTTATCTGCTACATTGGAATTCACAACCAAATGTGTCTTTGTTCCAACCACTGTGTAAGCCCCATACAGGGGATAGGCTGGTTCACTTGAAGAGAATCTTTTCTATGATCGTACCCGACGCTGTCGTGGATGAGTGGGCTCC
>SACZ01000057.1 GCA_023369685.1 Prolixibacteraceae bacterium JC049 | reverse complement strand
GATTGATCTTCGTTCCGGATATCACCARTTRCGYATYCGTGAAGMAGATATYCCGAAGACCGCATTCACYACGCGATAYGGACTGTATGAATTCACGGTGATGTCATTCGGTTTAACCAATGCTCCTGCCTTCTTCATGAACTTRATGAACAAAGTGTTCATGGAATACTTGGATAAGTTYGTTGTGGTTTTCATTGATGACATTCTGRTATMCTCACAATCAGAGGAAGACCATCAGCACCATCTCCGTCTGGTGTTGGGAAAGTTGCGGGAACATCAATTGTATGCCAAACTTAGCAAGTGTGAGTTCTGGTTGTCCGAAGTCAAATTCTTAGGGCACGTGATATCTGCTAAAGGAGTTGCTGTGGACCCCRAAACAGTGACCGCCGTCACTGATTGGAAGCAACCCAAGACAGTCACTCAARTYCGCAGTTTCTTAGGTTTGGCAGGATACTRCCGGAGGTTYATCGAGAACTTCTCCAAAATCGCTCGACCCATGACRCAGTTGYTGAAGAAGGAAGAAAAATTTGTGTGGAGTCCGCAGTGTGAGAGAGCATTTCAAACTCTCAAAGAAARGYTGGTTTCCTCGCYAGTGTTRATCTTACCGGATACTCGCAAGGAYTTCCTGGTGTAYTGTGACGCTTCGCGCCAAGGATTGGGGTGYGTRYTMATGCARGAMGGTYATGTGGTRGCYTATGCYTCACGCCAGCTACGRCCYCATGAAGGCAAYTAYCCTACCCATGATTTGGAGTTRRSCGCTGTGGTTCATGCTCTAAARATCTGGCGGCACTATCTCATTGGGAATCGCTGTSAAATATATACTGATCATAAGAGTTTGAAATACATCTTCACCCAGTCGGATCTGAATCTTCGGCAAAGGAGATGGTTAGAACTCATCAAGGATTATGATGTGGGAATTCACTATCATCCT
>SACZ01000008.1 GCA_023369685.1 Prolixibacteraceae bacterium JC049 | reverse complement strand
TAAAAGTTTTTATAAATATCCTTCGCTCTAAGAGTAAACTCTCAATAGAAAATTAACGTTGATTATTTTCCTTGTTTTTTGTGCTGATTTCAATATTTTCAAAGAACTGTTTCTTTTGTTTTTTCAGTGTCGAAAAAAGCGTTGCAAAGATAAAGAATTTTATTCCTAAACTCCAAAACTTTTTTCAAGAAAAAACTACGCTCGATTTTCGTTTAAATCGTTCTGTTTTCGGGTTGCAAATATAGATCTTTATTTTCTAAACTTCCAAATAAAAATCAACTTTTATTTTGCYTCAATTTTYAACTCCATTTTCTCATTATTTCAAATCAAAAATTTTCATTAAAAACCCCGCTACAGTTGCGTTATAGAACGTTTGCTTGTCAAAAGCGATGCAAATATAGACCCTCACTTTTTATCTCACAAACTTTTCACATACTTTTTTTACATCTTTTGCCGAAAAGCCTAGGGATCAGAGCTAAAAAATTGCAACATTTCGCTACCACAAAAAAGGATTACCTGAACATGATTGTTTGCTTCGCCTACTGACACTGCATTTTTTTCAAAAATCGTTCCTCGAAAGCAGTAATAGCAGGCAAAGAAAAGCTAAAAAGGCAGCAAAAAACCTAGTCAGTAGACTAACATAAGTTCCATAAATATAAAATCAGGCTTAAACAGATCGAATTCTATAACTGCAAAAGCAACTTCTTTCCGCCATTACAGAGAAGAAACAACCTATAAAAATACTCCTCTTCTCCTCTTTCTGGAATTAAAACAGCCAATACATTCAACACAACAAACCTAAATTTTCAGAAAAGAGATAAAAATGAACCTTGAATTATGCCGAAAATAAGGGCGTGGCTTAGGGATTGTAGTGGTTACCCCACAGTGAGCACAGTGAACGAGGAGTAAAAACGAAAAGCCCGACCTGAACAGAGTGAAGGAAAGCCCCTATTTTTAGCATTTAATTATACAGTCATTATTACCTAGAGATTTCTGTTTCTAAAAAATTGAGTTCTCAGTTCACAGGGTATACAATTATATATAAGGGGAAAATTTTAGGGATAAACTTCAACCTTTTGTTTCTTTAAGGGTATATTTTGACGTATTAACTTTTTTTAAAGAGAGCGTAGTTGAATAATTTGCTATTTTCGCATGACGCCAAATAAGAAACAGAATATGAGTGCTACAAAAAATCTTGTAATAATACCCACCTACAACGAAAAGGAGAACATTGAACGAATGATTCGCAAAGTGTTTTCGTTACCTGAAGCGTTTCACATTTTAATTATTGAGGATAATTCGCCTGATGGCACTGCTTCGATTGTAAAAAAACTAATGGATGAATACTCGGATAAACTCCATATTGTTGAACGAAAAGGAAAACTTGGCCTGGGAACTGCATACTTAACAGGATTTAAATGGGCTCTGGAACACGGATATGATTTAATTTGTGAGATGGATGCCGATTTCTCTCACAATCCGGATGACTTATTAAAGTTGATTGCTGCATGCCAAGACAAAGCCGATGTAGCCATTGGGTCGAGATACATTTCTGGAATCAATGTAATCAACTGGCCTTTGGGACGTGTATTGATGTCGTATTTTGCTTCGGTATATGTTCGTTTTGTTACCCGAATGAATATAATGGACACTACAGCTGGCTTCAAATGTTATAAGAAGGAGGTATTATCGGCCATTAACCTAGAGGATATTCGACTGAAAGGTTATGGATTTCAGATTGAAATGAAATTTACCGCCTGGAAACATGGATTTAACCTGGTGGAGGTGCCGATTATTTTCACCGACCGACAGGAAGGAACATCGAAAATGAGTGGTGGAATTTTTAATGAAGCCCTGTGGGGAGTCATAAAAATGAAGTTACGTAGTTTTTTCAAAAAATATTGATAACTCAATTAGCCTTATTTTCGTTATAGAAGATGAGGCTTTTTTTTATCATCCCAATTAGCACATCAAAATTAAGAATAGATAAAAACTGACATTAAAATGAAAACGCTTATAAAAAACGCAACAGTAATCAACGAGGGGCGACAGATTAATGCCGACGTTTTACTACACAATAATATAATAGAGCAAATCAGCGAAGAGTCGCTAAATGCAGATGGAGCTAAAATTATCGATGCCACTGGTAAATGGCTAATTCCGGGAGTGATTGATGATCAAGTACACTTCAGAGAGCCAGGATTAACCAGAAAAGCAGATATTCTAAGTGAATCGAGAGCTGCTGTTGCGGGTGGCGTAACTTCATTTATGGAGATGCCCAATACCAACCCACAAACAACCAATCAGCAGGAACTGCAAGCCAAATACGACCGTGCTGCAGATGTATCTGCTGCCAATTATTCGTTTTACATTGGTGCCACCAATGATAATTTAGACGAAATTCTGAAAACGGATCCAAAAACTGTTTGTGGAGTAAAGGTTTTCATGGGATCATCTACCGGAAATATGTTAGTAGACAAAGACGATACTTTAACAGAAATCTTCCGCAACTCTCCTACTTTGGTTGCCACACACTGCGAAGATGAAGCTACCATTCAGCACAACACTACAATTTTCAAAGAAAAGTACGGTGAAAATGTTCCCATTGAGTCGCATCCATTGATTCGTAGTGCCGAGGCTTGCTACAAATCATCTGCAAAAGCCGTGGAATTAGCATCGAAACATGGAACACGCTTACACGTCTTACACCTTTCTTCGGCAAAAGAGATGGAGCTGTTTCAGCCTGGGAAAATTGCAGACAAGAAAATTACCGGAGAAATCTGTGTGCATCACATGTGGTTCAACTCCAATGATTATAAAAAATACGGTACTCGCATAAAATGGAATCCTGCTGTTAAAGCAGAATCAGACAGAGCAGCCTTGGTACAGGCACTAAACGACGATCGTTTGGATGTAGTTGCTACCGACCATGCTCCCCACACTCTTGAAGAGAAAGACAATACCTACTTTAAAGCTCCATCGGGAGGTCCGTTGGTACAACATTCGTTGGTTGCCATGGTTGAGATGAGCAAGAAAGGCTACTTTACCATTGAAAAGGTGGTAGAAAAAATGTGTCATGCTCCGGCTGAACTATTCCAAATTCATAAACGTGGTTTCATCCGCGAAGGATATTATGCTGATTTGGTATTGGTCGATCCTAATAAAGAGTGGGACGTTACCCCTAATAATATATTGTATAAGTGTCAATGGTCGCCATTTGAAGGGTCTGCTTTTACATCAAAAGTTACCCATACGTTTATAAATGGTAAATTGGCCTATGAAAATGGTCAAATAAATAAGCAAATCCGAGGAGAACGTCTTATATTTGACAGGTAGAAAAAGTAAAACTCTTTTACTTTGCCTCGATTCTTAACCTATTAGAATCACATCAAATCACTAAATACTAAGTAAAGGGTCGTTCTGCCACGGTAGAACGGCTCTTTCTTTTTTATTGCAAGTCGCCTTGATTCTGGATTATCAGAAATTCATACTATGGCATTCCCTTCACGTTGTTCAGGTCAGGCTTTCCGTTCATACTCCTCACATTTCGGAGCAAATTGAAGAAATCACAATATTGAACAACTCAATAATTAATTCTCATTTCAACCGATGTTTTCGTCAATTTCTGGGAAATATCGTAAAACGTTAGCTGGGAAACAGCTGAAACTTTGTCCCCACAGCTTTTCTTCTCACTCCCTTAGTATTACTCATTAATTATTCTGCGCTATTTTATTATTTTTGCAGCCTAAAATCTGAGAATTTTGAAATCGAACGAATTTATAAAACTATTTGATGCTCACCCAGTTGTTTCACAATTGAAACAACTCTTTTCAGAGCAGAATAGTCATATTGTTGCCGGAGGGATGAGTGGATCGATTAAAGCTGTTACCACAGCCATAATTTCTCAACTTGATTCAGATCCCACCATAGTAGTTTTAGGCGACAAAGAGGAGGCGGCCTATTTCAGAGATGACTTGCGTACTTTGCTTTCCCCCGAACATGTATTGTTCTTTCCCAGCTCATACAAGCGATCTATACAATATAATAAAATAGACAACGACAGTATTGTGCTTCGTACCGAAGTGCTAAATCGCTTACGTAAGAAAAACCGAAGAAAATACGCTACCATAATAGTAACCTATCCCGAAGCCTTAATTGAGAAGGTTATTTCAGGGAAAGGACTCGACTCAAATACGCTTCATATTCGCAAAGGAGAGAAATTATCCATCGAATTTGTGAACGAAGTACTTATTGAGTATGGCTTTGAACGAGTAGACTTTGTTTACGAGCCAGGGCAATTTTCGATCCGAGGAAGTATTATTGATATTTTCTCGTTTTCCAACGAAGATCCTTACCGTATCGATTTCTTCGGCGAAGAGGTAGACAGCATCAGAAGTTTCGATGTAGAAAATCAGATTTCGAGAGCAGCTTTCGATTCAATTTCGATTATTCCAGATATTCAACAAGGACTTGAAAACGAAAAACGCATTTCATTTTTCGAGTTTCTACCTGAAAATGTATTGACCATTTTCAACGATTCAGGTTTTATCTTCAGTCGTGTCGATGAGATTTACAATGCCACCAAGGAACAAATGACCATTGAACATGGCGAAGAAGGCATTGTTCAGGCAGGATCTATCATGGTACAAGGAAGTGTTCAAGCCGAGCAAGCTGAAAAATTCAACAGAATTGATCTTTCGGGTAAAACAATTTTCAACGATGAATTGGAGAAAGTAGAATTTAACACTACTCCACAACCTGCCTTCAATAAGAATTTCGAGATGCTGGCCGAGCATCTCATCGAAAACAAAGAACAAGGAAATACTAACTATATACTTTCCAATAACCTAAAACAAATCGATCGGCTAAACGACATTTTTTCCGACAAAGGATTAAGCAATGTTTCGTTTGAATCGGTTTCGTTTGTACTGCATGAAGGTTTTAAGGATAACGATATTCAGCTGGCATGTTATACCGACCATCAGATTTTTGAGCGTTACCACCGATTCAAATTAAAGAAGAAGGCAGGAAACAGAGAATCTCTTTCCATAAAAGACCTAAACAAACTACATCCGGGAGATTACGTGGTTCACATCGATCACGGAATTGGAAAATTCTCGGGTTTGGTGAAAATGGAGGTAAATGGTAGCATGCAAGAGGTGATAAAACTGGAATATCGCGATAAAGATTCGCTTTTTGTTTCCATCCATTCGCTGCACCGTATTACCAAATACAAGGGAAAAGAAGGTGAGCCGCCTAGAATTAACAAACTAGGAACAGCCGCTTGGAACAAAATGAAGGAGAAAACCAAGTCGAAGGTAAAAGACATTGCCAAAGATTTGATTGCCCTTTATGCCAAACGTCGTGAAGAAAAAGGATATGCATTTTCTGCCGACACCTATTTACAACGAGAACTGGAAGCTTCATTTATTTATGAAGATACTCCCGATCAGGAAAAAGCGACTACTGCCATAAAAGAAGACATGGAAAAAACCATGCCAATGGATCGATTGGTTTGTGGTGATGTAGGCTTTGGAAAAACTGAGGTTGCTATTCGTGCTGCCTTCAAAGCTGTTTGTGATTCGAAGCAGGTCGCTGTTTTGGTTCCAACAACTATTTTGGCTTTCCAACATTTTAAAACTTTTGCCAATCGATTAAAAGATTTACCAGCCAAAGTTGAATACATAAGCCGACTTAGAAAAACTTCGGAAGTAACCCGAATAAAAAAAGAACTTAAAGAAGGAAAAATAGATATTCTCATTGGTACTCACCGATTGGTAGGAAAAGATCTTGAGTTTAAAGATCTGGGCTTACTGGTTATTGATGAGGAGCAAAAATTTGGTGTTTCGGTAAAAGAAAAGCTAAAGCAGTTAAAAATAAATATCGATACACTAACGCTTACTGCAACTCCAATTCCAAGAACATTGCAGTTTTCGATGATGGGTGCTCGCGACTTATCCATTATTAATACTCCCCCACCCAACCGATATCCTATTGTTACCGAAGTACACGGTTTCAACGAGGAGCTAATCAGAGAGGCAATTCAATATGAGTTGGCTCGTGGTGGACAAGTATTTTTTATTCACAATCGTGTTCAAAACATTTACGAAGTAGAGAACATGATAAAACGAGCTGTTCCTGGATGTAGAACCATTGTGGGGCACGGCCAGATGGATGGGCCGAAACTGGAAAAGGTAATGCTTAACTTCATCGATGGTGAATACGATGTATTAATTGCCACTACCATTATTGAATCGGGACTTGATATTCCCAATGCCAATACCATTATTATAAACAATGGACAGAATTTCGGATTAAGTGAGCTTCACCAATTGCGCGGTCGCGTTGGTCGATCGAACAAGAAAGCTTTCTGTTATCTAATGGCACCACCGCTTAACTCGCTTTCGGCTGAAGCGCGTCGCAGATTAAGAGCCATTGAAGAGTTCTCTGATTTAGGCAGTGGATTTAATATTGCCATGCAAGATTTGGATATCCGTGGTGCTGGAAATATGCTTGGTGCAGAACAGAGTGGTTTCATTGCCGACATCGGTTTTGAAACTTACCACCGAATTCTGAACGAAGCCATCATGGAACTGAAACAAAACGAATACAAAACACTTTTCGAGGAAAAAGATGACCATGCCGAGGCCACACAAACTTTCTTAAATGTGAAATTTGTGAACGATTGTCAGATTGATACCGACATGGAATTACTTTTCCCGGATGAATACATTAGTAATATCACTGAACGTATGCAGCTTTATCGCGAGCTGGATAACATTCAGGAAGAAGAAAGTTTAGTAGAATTTGAAAAAGGACTGATTGACCGTTTTGGAGAGCTTCCACAAAAAACAAAAGAGCTCTTCGAAGTAGTACGACTACGCTGGACAGCTATTGACCTAGGAATGGAACGTATCATTTTAAAGAATAAGAAAATGATTTGTCACTTCATTTCCGATCAACAGTCGCCATTTTTCCGATCGCCGATCTTCACTTCTATTTTGCAATACGTAATGAAGCATCCCGATAAGTGTAAGATAAAAGAAGGAAAAGACAAGTTAACCTTATCCTTCGAAAAAGTGAAAACCATTTCCGATGCACACAAGCGACTATTGGGCATGTCGCCAGCAGAAGAAAAATAAATCTGAGTTAAACCGCAAAATCATCCTGCTATGAACCATTTCAAATGCTACAATCCTTCGGCAAAAAATCTCACTGAAGGACTAGCGTCACTCAAGGAACAATTGAGTTGTTCTTTTGAAAAGTTACAAAGGACTACATTCTTTATTGATGCCAGAGATGCTGAAAGCTATCAGAGACAGTTCTCTGAAATCGCAACCTGGATGGAGAAATATTTTCCATCGGCATTGTTCGAAGTTATTGCACAACCACCTGTTGACAACAGCGCTGTTGCTGCTGAATGTTTCTTTGTATCGGCTAACACATATATAGAATGTATAGAAACATCGGAAGTTAAATACCACAAAGTACATTATTCTACGCATACCGAGATTCATGCTTTCGGATTAAATGGATATGAGTCTGATTCATTTGAAAATTGGTCGGAACAAGCATTTAAAAAAGCGACAGCTGTTCTAACAAATGAGAATATCGATTTCACCCATGTTGTTCGTCAATGGAATTATATCGAAGAGATTATTTCTGTACACAGAACTGAAGCCAATGAAATACAGAATTACCAGGTATTTAACGATGTTCGATCAAAATATTACTCGCAATGTGAGTTTAAGAATGGCTACCCTGCAGCAACCGGAATTGGTACTAAGTCGGGCGGTGTTTCCATTAGCTTCATTGCCATCGATCCCAAAGAATCGGTAAAAATATCGGCTGTTACCAACACTCGACAAATTGATGCACACAACTATTCTGAACAAGTATTAGTTGGTACTGCATGCACCAAAACATCTCCTAAGTTTGAACGAGCTAAAATTGTAGCTTCATCGAAAGTAGCCACCAACTACATTTCGGGAACAGCTGCGATTATTGGTGAAGATACCATTCCCAACGAAGACTATGCTCACCAAACCATTGAGACACTCAACAACATCGATATATTAATAAACAGAGAAAATGCGGCTGTCGAAACTTTGGCTGGCAATGCCATTAAATCGTCGATGCAGCATTTGAGGGTATATATTAATAAGATTGAAAATGCAGAAGTTGTAAAACAAGAAGTTTTCAAACGCTACCCAACAGTGCCAGTAAACTATGTAGAAGCAGATGTTTGTAGAGACAATTTATTGGTAGAAATTGAAAGTGTTATGGAATACTTGTTATCGTAACATTACCATTAGGTTGTCATTGAAATTCGGTTTAAACAATAGTTAATCCCAATTGTTGGTGATTGAAAACAAGAAAATAGTTCATGAAAATGTGCTATTTTTGCAAATCACATAAATTCGAAACTAAACTATGGATTTAAGTAAAAAGTTGATTTCTCCCAATAAGTTATTTGCGGGAGCTACTTATTATCTCCCTGTGAATTTAGCCCATCGTGACACCCTAACAAAGTACGAAAAGTTACCAACCGACCTCCACAATGATGCAGCAGATGCATCAGCTGACGTGGCCAATGAAGTTGCCGAATTGATAAAACAAAAGGCTGCTAAAGGTGAAACTTGTGTACTTGGGTTAGCATCAGGAACTACTCCTGTAGGTTTATACAAAGAGTTAGTAAGAAAGCACAAAGAAGAAGGTTTAAGTTTTAAGAATGTAGTAACATTTACTCTCGATGAATACTACAAAATGGATCCGGAATCCAACTTAAGCTATACCTCATTCATCAAACAAAATTTAATCGACCATATCGATATCAATCCTGAGAATGTATTCTTCCCAGCATCGAACCTGCCAGTTGAGCAGATGTATGATGCATGCGTTGAATACGAAAATAAGATTGCATCTTTTGGTGGTATCGATTTACAGATTTTGGGTATTGCTCCAAACGGGGTAATCGGTTTCAACGAGCCAGGATCGAATGCCAATACGCATACTCGTTTGATTGTTCTGGACACAAAAACCAGAATGGCTTCTGCTAAAAAGTTCAATGGTATCTCAAATGTTCCTCGCCGAGGAATTACAATGGGTATTGAAACTATTTTAGGAGCAAAACGAATTGTTCTTTTGGCCATTGGCGAGCACAAAGCACCAATTATTCATGAAACTGTAGAAGAAGAGATTGACATTGACAATCCTGCTTCAATTCTTCAGCATCACGAAAACATTCGTGTGGTAGTTGATTGCTATGCTGCAGCGGCATTAACACGTGTAAAAACTCCTTGGTTGGTTGACACATGCGACTGGAGCGATGAGCACATGGTACGTAAAGCTGTTGTTTGGTTATGTCAAAAAGCTCAAAAGCCAATCTTGAAGTTGACCGATCAGGATTACAATAACAATGGCTTGAGTGACTTGATTGCACACATTGGTAGTGCATACAATTTGAACATTCGTATCTTCAACGAATTGCAACACACCATTACCGGATGGCCAGGAGGAAAGCCTAATTCTGACGACACCAATCGTCCAGAGCGCAAGGATCCTGCAAAGAAAAAAGTTATGGTATTCTCTCCTCACCCAGATGATGATGTCATCTCGATGGGAGGAACATTACTTCGCTTGGTTGATCAAGGGCATGACTTACACGTTGCTTACGAGGTTTCTGGAAACGTAGCTGTTTCTGATGACTATGTTAGCCGTTTCATGTTGTTCCACGAACAATTGACAGAAGAATACGATGGCGAAAATCCGAAGCACATGGATTATCTAAACAAAATCAACACTTTCATCAAGAACAAGAAAGATGGTGAGTTGGATATTCCTGAGTTGAGAAAAATTAAAGGATTAATCCGAAGAATGGAAGCTAAAACGGCGGTATTGTACGCAGGTGTAAAACCTGAAAACATCCACCACCTTGATTTACCATTCTACGAAACAGGTGCAGTACAAAAAAATCCTGTTGGAGAAGCGGATGTAGAAATTATCAAGAATTTACTACAAGAAGTTCAGCCTCAACAAATTTTTGCTGCAGGTGACCTTTCCGATCCACATGGAACTCACCGAGTATGTTTAGATGCAATCTTCATTGCTCTAGAACAATTGAAAGATGAAGAGTGGATGCAAAACTGCTGGGTATGGTTATACCGTGGAGCATGGGCAGAGTGGGATATCGATCAAATCGAGATGTGTGTTCCTATTAGTCCTGAAGAATTGATGCGTAAGCGTGAATGTATTCTTCGCCATGGATCACAAAAAGAAGGTGCTATGTTCATGGGAGACGACGACCGTGAATTCTGGCAACGTGCCGAAGATCGTAACCATGCAACTGCCGAGCTATACAACCACTTGGGTATGGCTGAGTATGAAGCAATGGAAGCTTTCGTTCGCTACTGGCCTAAATAGATTCTATTTAAAGCAATATAAAAAACCAGCTAACGATTTTTCATTAGCTGGTTTTCTTTTTATATATCAACACTTCTTGTGTCGCCTCTTATTCTATTTTTTGGTTATAGGTTTGGCATTGGGCTCAACTTCACTCCAAAGAAAAATGGAATAGAAAAACATAAAGAAGCTTAGTCCCATATGCGATTCGAAATTGGAGTCTCCTAAATTGGCAACAGCCATAATTACCCAAAGCATAATCATTGGAAAAAACAGATGACGTCGTTTCATAAACACAGGAAGAAGCCATGCTATCATGATCCAAAGCATTCCAATTATTCCAAATTTCACCGTATAATTCAAGTACTGATTATGCGATGAAGCATACAGTTCTTCTTTTAACTTCGGACTATTCTTTCGGTAAGTATCCCAAAATGCTTTTTTCCAGTTTCCTGTACCAACACCAAATAGCCAATTATCGGAAATAATGTTGCATGCCGCCTTTCCAAACTCAATACGCTGTGCCAACGATTTGTAATTGGCATCATCGGTTTTCAGGTACACATCGATTTCCCAAATGGTTTTATAAATGCGTGGATAAATGGAAGCAAAACGTTCCTTAAAGATAGGATTGGCAACTCCCGCTTCTATATTTTTTATGTCTTCTGGTGTTAAGGCCTCTACTCCATCCGCATCTTTTCGCAAACCTTTAGCAGTAAGGTATCGAACCAAGGTTGAGCAAATCATGAAACCGGTCTTTCCATCTCCATCATAATCAATTTCCGATCGCTTGTTCCATGCTACTCTTAATTCTGGAACACAAAGATAGATATCGGTATAGTGACCATTCTCCAACAGTTTTGACTCCGTGTCATGTTTATATTTATTCCCACGTGAAGTATACTGATCGAGTTCACTTAACTCTACCTCCTCCACGTCATAAAATCGGTGAATAGCCCAACCAACATAAGCAGGAATTCCTAACACCACAACCAACAATATAACAGTGAAAGCTCTTTTCAGCCATACCGATTGCAACAATCTAATTCCTATTATTGCTCCCACAACTGTAGAAGTTCCCAATGCCAATATTCCAATCAATGATTTTTGAATAAGTAGGAAGACAACCATTAACAATGCATCGAAAAGAAGAAAGCGTTTTTGCCAGTTCCACAATTTCGATTTCTGTTTATATAAGAAGTATAACAACAAGCTGGCTGCTAAAATCAACTGAAAACTAAATCGAATATGACTAACAAAGCTAATGTCCCAGCTGGTTTCAATCCCCAATTGGTCTCTAAAAACAAATTTTATCAGACCTACTATTACAGAAATATTCATGGCTCCCAGAAAACACCATAGCGTATTATTCAGATGTTTCCTCTCGATCCTTGGCCCCAGTCCAACACCAATAGCCAACATTGGAATGAACATGTTTTTACGCAAATCGTAAAGTGCCATCTTCATATCGGTGGTGAAAAGCATGCCAATTAGGTAAACAGCATAAATAGATAATACTATCATTACTGTTTTGTCGTGTTTCAATCTTTCCCATTTGCCGCTCCAATCAGGATGCAACAAGGCCATTAGTAAAATTAATCCACAACCTACACTCACCAACGATTCGGAGAGAGGAAGGCTAATTGCCATAAAGCAAAGTGCAAAAACATGTAAACGCTCTATTATTCTCTGGTATCCCATTCAATTCTACTTCAGAATTTATAATCACTTATGGATTATAAACGACTTTACATTCTAAATATTACGCGAAAATAGTGGCATTAAATCTTCTTTCCCAATAGAATGCATGAAAAACCCTGAACAAAGCAGATTAAACAGACTCTATTCAGGGTGCATATTCAGTATGAATTATATCGGATTCCGATCAATAAATCCAGTTAAAGATGAAGCCAACAAGTATAATTCCACCACTCACAATTCCTACAAATGCAAGAATCAATGGCATCTTTAATACTTTCTTCAGAATAATTACTTCTGGCAACGACAACGCAATAACCGACATCATAAATGCTAGTGCTGTTCCCAGGCTTACTCCTTTTTCAATTAGCACACTAACAATAGGAATAATTCCTGCTGCATTCGAATACAACGGAACACCAATTAAAATGGCTAAAGGAACCGAATACCAATGTCCTTTTCCCATTAGTGTTGCCATGAAATCTTCGGGAACATATCCATGGGCTGCAGCTCCAACTGCGATTCCAAGCACCACATAGATCCAGATTTTTCCAACAATTTCTTTAACTGATTCCCAACCGCTCTCTAGACGTTTACTCCAGGATAGTTTGGTTTCTTCCGAGGCCAGTTCTCCTACCTTTACATCGAAAACCCAATCCATTACGTAGCGTTCCAACTTCAAACGACCAATTAACCAACCAGAGAAGATAGCAACAGCCAATCCTGTTCCAACATATATCAATGTTACTTTCCAACCAAACAGTCCGAGCAGCATAATTACAGCCACCTCGTTTACCATGGGAGCAGCAATCAAGAATGAAAATGTTACCCCAATTGGAATTCCTGCCTCAACAAATCCAAGAAACAGAGGAATGGCGGAACAGCTACAAAAAGGAGTTACAATCCCCAATAAAGCAGCCATCACATTTCCAGTAAACAGACTTTTCCCTGCTAAAGCTTGTCGTGTTTTTTCAGCAGAAAAGAAACTTCGAACGATTCCTACGCCATAAATAATCAATACCAACAACAGTAGTACCTTAGGAACTTCGAAGATGAAAAAGCGTAATGTTTCTGTCAAGTGAGCTCCTTCCTTCATACCAACCAGATCATCAATAATCCAATCGGCAATTGGTTGTAGGTTAAAATACACCAATATCCAGACAACTATTGCTCCCAGTAAAACAGTCCACCTATTAATAATCTTATTTTCCTTCATCACTTATTCAATATTAAACAAGAAACAGTGTAACAATATAGTATACTCCTACTCCGATAAACAAGAATGCAACAATATATCGAAACCACTTTTCGAATACTTTTACACCATTGTATACTTTGGTCAAGTTATCAACAGCAAATACAATTATCCATGCAAAAATAAGAACAGGAATTCCTGTTGCTAATGCAAATACAGGAGGTAACGCCCAGCCCATAGCTCCGGAAGAGATGGTCATTGGCACTAAAACACCAAAGAACAAAACTCCACTGTAAGGACAAAAGGCCAAAGCAAAGATTACTCCTAATACAAAAGCAGACCATCCACTTATTTTATCTTTCTTGCCTACTTTATCTGTCCAGTTACCTAACCAGCTGAAGTTAATCGAAATCACACCCAACATGAAAAGTCCGATGATAATCAGTAATGGTCCCAATATTTTTTCACCCCATCCTTGAAATAAGGTAGCTACTTGAAACTGATCCCCTCCTAATTTCAAAAGAAATCCCAGTACAGAGTAAGAAAATACTCTACCCAAAGTGTACATCATACCATTAAAGAATACACGCTTTGGATGAGTTAAATCTTTGCTGATATAGCCTACTGCTGTAATATTTGTTCCTAGTGGACATGGGCTAATAGCCATCATCAATCCCAACAAAAATGCTGACAATATTGGGAAAGATGACTGGTCGACCCATTGTTGTAACACTTCCATATTACTTCAACTTCGATTTTACCAATTCTTCTACTTTTTGGCTTAAAGCTGCAGGATTGCTTCTTGCGTTTGAAAAAGCAAACATGGTAATATTTTCGGCATTAGTACTATTACCAATACACAAAGCAGAACCTGAAATTTTCATTTTCTCGGCTAAAGCTGCGTTGGCAGCCTGATCGATGTTAACATCTAAAAATTCCACCTTGGAATTATTGGCAAATTTCTCCTCAACAGTATTTTTTGCCACTTTACCTACAGCCTTACATGTTGCACATCTTCTATCGCCATGGAAATAGAACACAGTAACCTTGTCCGACTCTACCTTCGCACTTGCACTACCACAACATGACTGTTTCTGCTCTGCCGTTGCTGAACAATCGCCACAATCAGTTTTCTCTGTTTTTACAGTCTTTGTTTCTGCTTTCTTATTTGTTGCCTGCTTGGTACCGCAAGCGGCAAAAATGAATAGTATTGATAAGATATAAATTGACTTCATTTGCTTTATATTTTCGGGTTATGTTTAGGCTAAAAGATTATTTCGACAACCAGGTTCTAAGTTCTTCTTTCTTAGGCAAACGTCCACTTAGCACCACTTCGCCATCTACAACAATTCCAGGAGTACGCATTACACCATATCCCATAATTGCTCTAATGTCCTCAACTTTCTCAATTGTCGCCTCAACGCCTAATTCAGCAACAACTTCTTTACAGATCTCTTCTACCTTTTTACATTTTGCACATCCTGTGCCTAAAACTTTAATTTCCATATCGTATATATTTAACTCAATTTGTATTTCGCAAAAACACGAATAATAAAATCAAAAAAACACCAGCATTACGCTGGCATATATTTATAACTCTTCTTTTAAAAAGAATTCATTTATCAACTTCTGAGCAATCGCCCAATTTTCTTTATTGATACAATATTTAATTCGAGGAGGGGTTACTTCTCCTTTTATCAAGCCTGACTCTTTCAATTCTTTTAAATGCTGCGACAATGTAGAACGAGCAATTGGTAGCTCCTCACACATATCGCCACTGTAGCAACACGATGATGTTGATAACTTTCGAAGAATCATTATTCGAACAGGATGTCCCAATGCTTTTGCAAACCGAGCCAACTGCTTATCCTGATCCTGGTATTTATTTAAATAGTACATTTCTTATTTCGTAAAAACACGAAACAAATGTATTTAAAAAACTTTATTATCAAATATGCTGATAAACATTTTTTCTAACGACTTTCCTCCTACACTCTTTTCAAAAACCCACTATGCGCTAAATCTCAACGCATTACACCACCAAAAACAATGATAAATAAATACTAAAACGATAGCAAATATTTGAATCAAGACACAAATCACACATTTACACATAGCTCTTCAAGACATTCAGGTCTCGTAAATTTGTTTGCATGCTTTTTTTTTCATTATTTTGGCGTCGCACTAAATATAACTAACTAGAAGTAGTTCAATTACTACTTTAACTAAGTCAGACTCTAAGATGAAAAACAATCTGCTGCTTGTAACAATGCTTTTGTTTGTAAACATTGGCTTTGTTTTCGGGCAAAATACTGCCACCAAAAAGAAAAAACCACATAAGGTAAAAGGTCTTATTGTTGGAGCTCGAACCCAAAAACCATTAGAGTATGCCAACATGTTGATTATATCATACGATGATTCAACAACTGTAGCAGGTTCTTCCAGTAATTCACATGGGCATTTCGTTATAAAAAATATCCCAAAAGGAAAATACTACTTGTTGGCTAAATACATTGGTTACAAAAACAGAATAATCCCCAATATAATATTAGACGAAAAAAACTCGGAACTCTTCCTTGATCCCATTATGCTTTTGCCACATGCTGAAAACTTAAAAGCAATCGATATTAATGGTGAAGTAAGTTATGTAGAGTTCGATGCAGATAAAAGAATACTGAAGGTAACACCACAAATGATTGCTCAATATCCATCGGCATCTGACTTAGTTGTGAACTTACCTTCTGTAACATCAGCACTTGATGGAACAGTTTCACTGAGAGGAAGCAAAATGTTTTTGGTGTTAATTGACAATCATCCTACGATGATGGATAACCAACAAGCACTAAGAGCACTTGCCTCAAACAGAATTCAGAAAATTGAATTGATCACTACTCCTGGTGCTAAATACGATGCAGATGGAGACGTTGGTATCATTAATTTTATTACAAAAAAAGATAGCAAATCAAGTGATTTCAGTGGTCAACTTCATACTACTACTCGTACAACAGGTACAGCTACTGCTAACCTAAACATGAATCTAATCAAAAAGAAGTTTTCTGCTTTTGGTGGTTATTCTGGAAATAACAGAATATCTAAAGCCGACATGAAAGGACAATACAGTGAAAATACTGATAATGATTACAAAGGGGAAGCTGAAAAATACTCCATGACCAATATTGGTTGGTTAGGAACAGAGTTCAAGCTAAACAAACGTACCAAACTGAGTCTCGGAACCGAAATAGGAAATCTAAGATATGATCATAACCAATCTACAGACAGAGCTGAAAGAAAATTACTTACAGAAAGAGATACAGAATATGATTTAAGTGTATTTAAAGCCAGCTTAAGTCACAGTTTCAAGAAACCAAGGCATCAATTGTCGTTATATTACCAAAATAACAACCAAGATGGTTTCAATAACTCTAAGATAATGAATACTGTTTCTGATGTACGTTTTAGTCCCATTAGACAAAACAATAATGTAGATCAGACAAGCCATCTTTTCCAGTTAGATTATGCGCTTCCTTTATCGAAAAAAGCAAGCTTATCTATGGGATATCATCTAACGACGACTGATCGTTTTAAGGAAAGCTATACGTATATTTCTGACAATAGTGAACATGTTGCTTATGATTATGACAGAACGATTCATGCGGGATATACTTCTTTGAAATACCGGTTGAAAAAAGCATCACTAAAACTCGGTTTAAGAGCTGAAAATGTAGATCGCAATCTTAACCTTAAAAGTTCTACTGAAAAGCACAATTACAATGACTTTAGCTTATTCCCTTCGATACATTATAGTAGACCATTGTCTAAAACGATCAACCTTCAGGCAGGATATAGCCGAAGAATAAGTCGTATTGCCGAAAAGTATCTTGATCCGTTCAAGACCTACTCCAACTATTACAACCAGATGGAAGGTAATCCGAATTTGAAACCATCGTTTGTTGATTCATACGAACTTATTTTCACTAAAAAGATAAAACGAACTCAGGTTATCCTGGAACTGTTCCACCGTTCTAGTAAAGATGTAATGTATAACTGGCATACAATTGCTGATAACGGAACAAGGTTAACATCACGAACGAATGCAGGGAAAGTGAATTTTACAGGAGTTTCATTGTGGTCGAAAGCCAATTTAATGAATGGGAAACTGAACCTATATCCTTCCGTAGAACTGTACAACAACCATCGTTCTGCTGTTATGGATAGTCCATCGTTTAACGATTTTCAGTATAAGTTCTACCTGAATGGATTGTGGAATTTTGCAAAGAACTCGACTATTCAGGTTAATCCTCAATATGTAGGCAAAAGAGAAACCAATCAAGGTTATATCGATCCGTATTTCAAGCTATCTGTTGCATTCAGGCAATATTTTGCCAAACGAAAGTTACTTTTAGTATTAACAGGAAACGATATTCTGGACACAGGAGTAAGCAAAGAGATAATTCGATACAAGAACGAAACATTCAAAAGAACTTTCGACTCTAGAAACAGATACTTATCTCTATCGTTAATTTATCGATTCAATAATTTCAAAAAGAGTCGCAATAAATTAAACAAACAGGTCATAAACGATTCTGAAGACTTTTAAAATCATAAAAAAAGCGTGTAAAAAAGTTAATTCTTCACGCTTTTAATTCATCTGTTTGGTTGCCATCTGTATATGTTTTATTTTTAGCGTTACTGTGTTAAAACGCATAAAACGGATAACAGATGAGTAACTCGAAAAAGCATAATACCATAAATCGTCGCGATTTTATTAAAACTTCAGCTAAGGCAGGCTTGGCATTTTCTATCATTCCAAGCAGCTCTATTGCTGGATTGGCCCAAAATCCACCAAGTAATAAACTAAACATTGCAGCTATTGGTGTTGGAGGAGTTGGTTTAACCAACCTTCGTAACATGGAAAGTGAAAACATAGTTGCCATGTGCGATGTAGACTGGAGTTATGCAACTACAGCAGTTAAACGCTATCCCAGAGCTCAACGTTTTTCCGATTTCCGAAAAATGTTGGACGAACGAAAAGACATTGATGCCGTTTTAGTTGCTACACCAGATCATACTCATGCTGTTGCTGCATTGTCGGCAATGCGAGCTGGCAAACATGCTTTTGTTCAGCAGCCATTGACCCATTCAATTTACGAATCCAGAATCTTATCAGAAACGGCTCGTCAGTACGACTTAGCCACTCAGATGGGAAACCAGGGGGCCTCTGGTGATGGTGTTCGTTCTATTATGGAATGGATATGGAATGGTGTAATTGGCGAAGTAGAGGAAGTACACGTTTGGACCAACCGTCCGTTGTGGAAACAACCACTAGAAACACCGATTAAATCGAAACGTATACCCAAAGACCTTAATTGGGATTTATTCTTAGGACCAACTCCTTTTAGAGATTACCACCCAACATATACTCCTTGGAATTGGAGAGCATGGTGGCAATTTGGTAACGGAGCCTTAGGAGAAATGGGCTGTCACCTACTCGATCCGGTATTTAATGCATTACAACTTACCCATCCGGAAGCTGTTGAAGCCAACTCAACTCCATTTACAGTTGATAGCTGCCCACAAGCACAGCAGATTACATGGTGGTTCCCTCGTCGCGATAACTTGCCTAAAGTTGGTATGCCTCCAGTTCAGGTTAACTGGTACGATGGTGGCTTAATGCCTAAACGTCCACAAGAGCTGGCACCAGGAACACCAATGGGAAAAGATCCAAATGGAGGAATTCTGTTTGTTGGAAATAAAGGTAAGATCATGTGCGATGCATATGGGCAAAACCCTACTCTTCTACCTGAAGCTAAAATGCGCTACTTCAAAGCTCCTGCCAAACAATTAGTGCGTGTTAACGATGCCTTCAAAGGAGGTCATGAGCGCGATTGGATTAGAGCATGTAAAGAAAGTAAGGATAATCGTCTTCCTTCATCTTCCGACTTTGCTATTTCAGGAGTGGTTAATGAAACCGTTTTGCTGGGTTCAATAGCTGTTCGTCTTCAGAGCTTGAATAAGCGTCTATTTTGGGATGGAAACAACATGCGTTTTACCAATATCTCTCCTAACGAGGAAGTGAAACTGGAACAAGTAAGATCGTTCGAATTAACAGTAGGTCGTCCTCACTTTAACCAGACATTTGAGCGCTTCAACGCACTAGGAGCTATCGAACAGTGGATCAGACCGATCTACAGAAGAGGATGGGATCAGATCTAATAAACTTAAATCAATTTTTCTTGTTTAGAATATATTAACGATTATAACATATACTTATGCGAGTACTAGTGGTTGATGATAATCCGATTAATCTGAAAATTGTTCAGTTTAACCTGAAGCAATTGGATGTTGAATGTGATTTTGCCGCAAATGGACTGGAAGCAGTTGACCGATATAAAGAATTTAAGTACCCTTTAATCTTTATGGATATTCAAATGCCAATAATGGATGGTATTTCGGCCAGTAAAGAGATACGGAAATTCGAACTCGAAAATGATATTGAATCATTGACTATTATTGTTGCACTTACTGCAAACACTTTCGATGATAACATTGATGAATATAAAGAGGCAGGAATGAATACATTCATTGCCAAACCCATCAACGAAGATGCTTTAAAAGAAATTTTAAGCCAGGTTAAATAAATTAATAAGCCCAATAGAAAAACTATTGGGCTTATTATTTATGCAAACTTCTCTCGCTTCTGCAGATTAAATAAACCATAGAGCATAAAAACAATTGCTCCTACAGCTAAGAAGATTCTATTCTTTAGTGCAATAGTTTGCCAGATCATCTCATTAAATCCTCTTGGAATATCATACGGATTCATGAAAATATTCCACATTGTACGATAAAGAGAATTGGAGAAAATTAGCAATAGCACACCAATTATTACCATTACAACAGCAGTACCATTTCCGTTACGAACAAGTGTTGACACCATAAATGCCAAACAACCCAAGAACAGAACTGGAAACATCACCTGTAAGGCCATCAGCCATATATTCACCGGATACAATAGCAGACTGGCCATCAATCCAAACACAACCAATATCAGATAGGTTTGTACAAAAATAAGTACCAGTCGGACCAACCAAACTTTATATCGATAATCGGGAATACCAAACAGTATTTCCAATATCCGGGAATCAGCGTCATGCTGAATACCGAAAACGGTTGGATAGAAAATCAATAGTATTCCTGGAAAAAGTATGATGTTATAAACCAATTCAGAATCGATACGTGCTCCTTCCCAAACACTATTTACCATGAAGAACAGGTAAAAACCCAATGCTGCTAAAAAGAACCAGATGAACTTATTAGCAAATATGATCTTCATATTATATCGAATCATCTTTCGGATGAAAATTAATGTATTCATATCAAAATATTTAGTAGGTGGTGCCTCAACACCACCTGTTCTAATTTTATTACCATCTATTTATTCTTGTTGCTTAATCCCTTCAACAAGCATAAATAAGCATCTTCCAGATGTGGAGTTACAGCTATTGCATCTTCTGTTGGTGCCTCTTCGGCCAGACAACGGATGCGAATTTCGTCGCCATCTTGCATGTGGTGTACTACCATATGTTTATCCTCCATATCTTCCCACTCACTTGCAGGAATGGTAAACTGCCATACTAATCCTTCACCCAGGTGTACCATGTCTTGTGGATCGCCGGTATAACGAACCTGTCCACGGTTAATTACAGCCACCTGATTACATGAACTAGAGATATCCTCGATGATGTGAGTTGAGAAGATCACAATACGCTCACGACTTAACTCTACTAACAAGTTTCTAAAGCGAATACGTTCACGTGGGTCAAGTCCTGCAGTTGGCTCATCTACCACCAAAATACGAGGCAAATGCAACAGAATTTGAGCAATACCAATACGTTGCTTCATACCACCAGAGAAGGCTCCAATTTTCTCATCCTTGCGCTCGAACATATGCACTGCTTTCAATACATACTCTAAACGCTCCGAACGTATTTTCTCATCTTTGATACCTTTCAGCATTGCCTGATAATCCAGGAATTCGTATGCCGACATATTCTCGTAGGTACCAAATTCCTGAGGTAGGTAACCAATCAATCCTTGCAGCTCTTCACGGTATTTCTGAGTATCTTTTCCATTGATCCAGATCTTACCGTAACTCTGTTCGAAAATACCGCAGATCACGCGCATCATAGTCGATTTACCAGCACCGTTAGGACCAAGTAATCCGAACATACCCGTTTTTATTTCAAGCGATACTCCATTTAGAGCTTTGAATGGAACTTTGCGTTTTCCAATTACCGGAATCTTTTTCACCAAACGGAAATATCCTCGACGTAAACCTCCTAAGCGACCAGTAATTCGATCGATATTGATTTTTCTTTTATGGATATATTCTGAAGAGATAAAAATCAAAATTGCCAAGAACCAAAGTACTCCGATAAGAATTACTCCGCCAATATCATCCCATTTTCTATCAAACTGAAAAATGAAAATCAATGGCAATCCCCATAACAATAGTCGGGTTCCCCATTTTACAAGTCCACCATCTTCTTCTTTTCCGGCATTACGTCTGCGAGCCAATAGCCACAAGCGAATTGGATGCCAAACACCAAATGCCATGAAGAAAACAGCATGAGAAACCAAGAACATCCATATGCCATTTTCCATATATATGAATGTGAAGTAGATTAAGAATCCCAATAAAGGAATTTGCCAAATCAACTCTTTGAAGTCGCTTAAACGAGTAAATGTTTTGGCAACACCTGCATGTTCGCGTATGGCAATACCACCACGCCACTCACGTACAAATCTGCCCGGACGCTCGTAGATCTTCACCAAATTCTGGATCTTAATAATCAACTCTTCTTCCTCATCGATGATGCGAGTACTTGCTCGTCTCAAACTACTCATCACGAAGTAAGTAATTCCAGGCACCAGCACAATTGTCAGCACCACACAAATCATCTGATAAATGAATGAATCAATCTCCAAGTAAATATATGCTCCACTACCAATCATCAATGCATAATTAAGTAGCTTAATGGCTAATGGTAAATTGCGCATCCAGTTTAATGCCCCTTCCAATCCAGAATAGAATGTTGGAATAAATACCAGTGTCAATACAGTACTAAGTGCCAAACCACCTATTACCGTAATGGCAAACGGTGCTCCAATTACTCCTACATACTCTGCATCGCCCATTGCTAATGGGAACAGAGCAATAATTGTAGTAATTGCAGTAATCAAGATTGGCCGTACCCTTGAGATTCCAGCCATCATCAAGGCACGTGTTTTTCGGTACCCTTTTCGGCGTAAAATCTGCGTATAATCGATTAAGATAATTCCGTTATTCACCACAACTCCCAGTAAGATTAGGAATCCGGTTAGCGTGTTGGCATTGAACAAGCTGTTTCCTGTGAAAATTAATCCCAAGAACGAGCCAATAGCTGCCAACGGAATAGAGAATAATAGTACAAATGGAATAGATATTGATTCGAATACCGATGCCAAAATCATAAAGATTAAGATGAACGCAGCCAATATCAAAAACTTGAAATCTTTGAATGGGTCTTCCTCGTGTACCACCTCAACGGCAACGCCAGAAGGCAGATTATAAGCTGCAATGATATCATCAATCTCTCTACGGTACGACTCCAACAGATCTTTCGATTGTTGTGCCTCATTGGCGAATCGGTAGTAAATCTCGATTTGCTTTTCCTGATTTACTCTGCGAATGTTAGCCATTCCACTTGAATAAAGCACGCGAGCCAACTCCTGCAAATCGTGAATTCCTCCCTGAGGATCTTTAATTTGCATTCGACGTAAATCTTCTACGCTTTTCGCTTTATGTTCGGCCTCTTCAGCTCCTTTCTCTTTAATCATGATATCGTACTCATCGGTACCATGCTTAAACTTCACATTGGAAGAAAATTCTCGTGAGAAAGAATTGAATTCAGAAGCAATTGAGCTCAGCTGAATACCATATTCAGTCAATAAAAGAGAATTGAAAAGTAAGTGGATTTCAGGGCGATTTCGTGAACTACTGATATTGGTAGAACGTACCGACTCTAAATTTTCCACATAGTACTTTATATCTTCCGCAACATCGCGCATTAAATCGAAATCCTGGCCTTTAATAATGATGTGTTCCTCGTTATTACCGATTCCCATCAATTTATTAAAGCCTTTCATTCTGGAACCACCGCCACCACGGAAACTCTTACTTGAAGTAGGCTGTGATAAACTGATCTGTGCACGAGCAACTCCTTTTGCACGCTTTTCTACATCCGATTTTATCTCAGCTATTTCGCGTTTAGCAATCTCCTCAAATTTTTCTTTCAGTTTAATGGTAACAATGGCTTCTTCTTCTTTCACCTTACAGATTACATCCTGAATTTCAGCTACTCCTTCCAAACGTGTTTCCACACTACGTGTCACGTCATCGGTAGCATCTAAGCTACTTCCCGATGGCATGGTTACATACAAACTGAACTGATCTTTCTGAACTTCTTTCTGTGAGTTTACACTTATGGCCATTACTGTAATCACAGTCAAGAAGAAGAAGACTACAGCGCCAATGATGGTTCTGGCCGGATAACGCATACACGCTTTTAAGAACAACACATAAACCTGAATAATGCGGTTGTTTGTTGTTACTTTCTCGTAGAATATTTTTACCGACTGCTTTTTTCTCAATAGATAGTGAGCAACCATTGGAATGAGCAACAATGCTACCAACAGTGAAACTACCAATGTTGAAATAATAGATACTCCAATGTTTTTACCCAACATCTTAATTAAGAAGTTGTCAGAAAAAACAAATGGTAAGAACACAGTTATTGTAGTAAATGTAGCTGCTAAGATAGAGCGCCACACCTCTTTGGTTCCCTGCGTTACGGCTTCATCTACATTTGTCTTATTGGACGAAAGCCGGTAAATATTCTCCAGCACCACTACACTATTATCCAGCAACATTCCAATAGCCAACGCCATTCCCACCAGTGTTAAACTGTTGATTGAAATACCTGCTGCATAAAAGAAGTTAAATGCGGTATAAATAGAGATTGGCATCGATAATGCAATGAACGCTACCAAGCGAATATTCTTTAAGAACATCCACAATACAAAGATGGCCAACAATCCTCCCAGCAACGCTAGTTGGATAATCTGATTGATGTTCTTCTCCATCTCTTCGGCAGAGTTTTCCTGAACTACAATCTGAATATCAGAAGGCGACAATTTTGCATTTAGTTTATCCAACAACTCTGTTGTTCTATGCGAAAGATCAATCAGGTTGGTTTGCGCATCGCTCACCAATAGCATCGACACAGCATCTTTACCATTTACACGGCTATAGCTGGTTTCTTCTTTTACACCGAAGCTAACCTCTGCTACGTCTTTCAATAGAATTGGACCTTTAGCCAAAACAATATCTTCGATATCATTTACACTGCTGTATTCAGCCGTAACATGAACGAAATACTGTTTTCCAGTCTCGTGCAGATAACCTGAAAATGTTCTGTTCTTAGAATTCTGACTTAAAGCAGATCTGATTTGTGAAGCAGTAATTCCATAAGCCTCACATGCTGCTTTGTCTACTTCTACTTCTATGGATTTTTGCTTACCACCATAAATATTGGCCGAAGCAATACCATCCAGATTTTCCAACTCAGGCTTTATCTCCTGATCGGCCACATTACGTACCCTGTCGGTTCCTCCACTACCACGAATTTGCAGTTCCATAAATTGGTTGGACAACTGTTGCATGTCCACCTTATTCACCTGAACATAGAATCCTTCGGGTAGTGTGCTTTTAATCTGATCAATCTTTTCCTGCAGCTTCAGGAAAGTATATTTAAAGCTTACATTCTTCTTAAACTGAACCATTATGGAAGCTTGTCGGGCATAAATCCACGATTCGATGGATTCAATGCCCTCCATTGTACCTACAGCTCCTTCCACTGGTATCACAGCCTGATTCTCGAAATATTTCGGAGTAACCTCTGTTGCCGATGAAATTTGCACATAAAGTACCGGTAGTTCAGTATTAGGTTGAAGTTCAACCGGCAATTGCTTGTACGAGATGTAGCCCAAAAGCGACAGCCCGATAAACAACATGCTGATTAAAACTTTTCGTTTTATAATAAAATTCATCTGTTTAAAATTTTATTCTCTTCTGAATATTACACCCAGAAAATACTATTGAACTACTCTTCTTGCTTGCCAACAATGGCATCTTTTAAACGATCGAATACATCGTAAACACAAGGAATAACAACCAAGGTTAACAGTGTAGAAGTTACCAAACCACCAATTACAGCCAATGCCATTGGCGAACGCAACGAAGCACTTTGACCAAAACCAATTGTAAGTGGCAACAATGCCAAAATAGTTGTTAAACTGGTCATCATAATTGGACGAATACGTTGTTGTCCGGCTTCTATGATGGCTTGTGTTCTTGCCAAACCAGTCGCTTTTAACTGATTTATTCTATCCACCAGAATTATGGAGTCGTTAACAGCAATACCCACCAACATGATGATTCCGATAATCGCCATCATGTTCAATGTTTGTCCCATAAACAGGAAGATGAAGATGGCTCCAACAACTGCTAACGGAATAGTTAATAGGATGGTAAATGGGTGAATCAACGATTCGAATTGAGAAGCCATTACCATGTATACCAACACTATGGATAGCAACATTGCAAATAACAGGTTATGCATCGACTCGGCACGCTTCTCCTCTTCTCCTGTTACTTTAATCGTATAATTGGCTGGCAATGCGATATCGGCAACAGCTGTGCGAATATCTTTTGCCACATGCTCTAAGGTAACACCTTTATTCACCTGAGCCATTACTTTACCAATTCGACTTTGATTACGACGATAAATCTCTTTCGGTGAAACAGAATACTTAATCTCGGCCAGTTCACTTAAACGGAACTCCTGTGTTCCACTCTTAACTACTAAGTTCGAAATATCTACCAAGCCTTTTTCAGGTAACTTAAGAGTGATGTTACGCATTTCGCCATCACGCTCCATTTGTCCGGCTTCCTGACCTTCCAACTGTGCTTTTACCTGACTAACTATTGTATTGATATTTACATTGTGAATTCCTGCTTTAAGCCTGTCTACAACGATCTCTACCTCTGGTGCTCCATTTTCTATGGATGTTTGCACATTGAAAAGACCTTGCACTTTATTCATTCGCTCTTGAACCTGCTCGGTGATTTTTTCAATCTCATCCAACTCTTCACCTTTTACCTCAACAACAACAGGAGCTTCATCGGTTCCTAAGATGGCATTCAATGCTGTTTGCTCTTGGCTAAAGGCCAATTCCACATCAGGAATGTTGCTTGTAGCTTCATCGAGAATAGCAATTGCACGAGCTGCAGATATTTTTGTTTCTGGTTTTAACAACACACGGAAAGAGGCATTATTTTCTCCTTCGAATACCGAAGACTGACCTCCGCTTAGTCCTGAAGTTGGACCGACATGACTATACACCTTATCTAAGTTCTCCTTCAAAAGATCTTTCACTAAAGTTTCAATATTATGAGCCGCATCAGCAGTACGGAACAACTCAGTTCCTTCAGCCATCTTCATCTCCACCTTAAATTCCAGCGATTCCGATTTCGGCATAAATTCTGTTCCGATGTATGGTACTGCGAAGACAGCCGCTCCGACTAAAGCTGCTCCGACAAATATCACTGCCCAGCGTCTTTTCAGAGTTCCTGTTAAGAATCGTCCATATCCGGTCACATTTACCGACTTGGCTTTTACCGGTGCTGTTTTCTTCTTATAAATTCGATGATACAACATCGGAATTAAGAAAATAGCTACCAATAGTGACGACAATAAAGAGAAGGCAACTGTCCATGCCTGATCTTTAAATAGCTCGCCCGATGCTCCATGCAAATAAACAATTGGTAAGAATACCACAATCGTTGTCAGCGTAGAGGCAGTAATTGCCCCCCCTACTTCTGCAGTACCCTTGATGGCTGCATCGCGAACACTCATTCCATTTTCATGATTTCGGAATATGTTCTCGATAACCACAATGGCATTATCCACCAGCATACCTGCACCAAGCGCCAAACCACCCAGAGTCATTATATTCAGGGTAAGATGGTTGAAATACATCAGGTTAAATGTGGCAATAATTGAAATTGGAATGGCTACACTCACAATAAAAGTAGTTCCTACTCGGCGTAAGAAGATGAATAGCACAAAAATGGCCAGAATAATACCAATAATCGCAGTCTCTCCTACTTCTCCCACTGCTTCGCCAATGAATGTTCCCTGGTTGGAAATCATCTCAAATTTATAGCCCGGAAGCGCTTTTTCAATACTATTCAGTTCTTTGGTAATTTGCTCAACGGCTTTAACCGTGTTGTAACGAGTCTCTTTGTAAATAGAAAGGCCAATGCAACGTTCTCCATTGATTCGAACAATGTTCAGAGGCTCTTTATTGGCAAAGGTTACTGTAGCTACATCGCGCAAGTAGATAGGAGCCTTGGTTCCTTCTGCTGTTTGTGCATTGGTATTTTTAGTCGCATCTACTTTTCTATAACCGACAATCAGATTCTCGAAATCTTCTTCATCTTCCAATAAACTTACTCCTTTTACAATGTACTGCGTTCCCATTTCGGTTACTTTACCTCCAGACATTGTACGGTTATGGCTCTGAATCTTCTGACTTACTTCATCAAGAGTAAGCTGAAAAGCTTTCAACAGGTAATCGTTGGTGTTGATGATTACTTCGCTCTCTTCTTGCCCCGAAAGTTCAACCTCGGCCACACCTTCTAAACGAACCAACTCGTTTCGGATATAGTTTTCCGAAACCTTTCTCAGCTCGTTCATGTCGGTAATATTGGCATGGGTCATCGATACCAATACTACTGGAGCCGTATTAGGATCGTGTTGAGTTATCAACAACTCGTCTAACTTGGCCTTCTGGTTAAAAGCATTAAGTGCTTTCTGTAAATCCAGAAATGCTTCGTCCATATCTTTGTTCCAGCCATACTCTACTGTAATTTGTGCCGAACCAACTTTTGTAATAGACGATACTTGCAACACATCTTTCTGACGAATTGCTAATGCTTCAATATTCTCAACAAACTGTTGTTCAATCTCCTCAGGAGGTCGCTCTCCAGCTTTTATCTCCACAAAAATGCGTGGGTTATTCAAGTCGGGAAACAGATCTACTCCCAACTTATCATATGATATAATTCCCAGCAAAATCACCCCGAACACAACCATAAGTATGGTGATAGGGAAATTCACTGAAAACTGTGTTAATTTCTTCATAATGAAATGATTTTGTCGTTGATTAAAAGTAACGGTTAATGCTCACTACTTCAGAATCTTCACTTTCGATCCATTACGTAAAGTCTCGAATCCTTTAACCACTAATCTTTCTTTAGCTTTTAATCCCGACTTCACCTCAACCATATCCTGATTCTCTAAACCAGTTTTGATTCGACGCTCGCGAGCAGCACTCTTTTCAACCACAAAAACTCTTTTTCCTCTTCCGCTTGAGATGATCATCCTCTTTGGAATAACCAATACACTATCGCGACTATCTACTTCGATGTCGGCTTTAACAAACATACCCGGACGCAATAACAAACGAGGATTTTCAATCTTCAATTTCCCTTTAAACGTACGTGTTTCAGTGCTAATAGCAGGAGACAATTCGCTGATAACACCTTTTAATGTATCTTCAGGTAATGTATAGTTGGTAATATTTACATGCTGACCAGTTTTCACTTCTACTATCGACTTTTCAGGAAGATTGATTTCCATGTACATATTCGAGTAGTCCATCAATTTAACCATTGACTGACCTGAAGCGATTTTTGTATTTGGAGTGAAATAAGGAAGCTCAACAATTACTCCGTCGAAAGGAGCAACCACTGCCATCTTCTCTAATTTTAGCTGTGCATTTGAGAAACCATAACGTGCATTGGTAAGCTGAACTTCAGAATTACGCATTTCGCGCAAAGTAACACCACCTTTTTCGTATAACGATTTCTGTTTCTTATTCTCTTGTTCGTTAATCTCCAGGTCTAATTTCTTAGCATCGATAGCAATTGAGTTTTCATACTCTTTATCTTCTAAACGAATGATAACATCTCCCTTCTTAACCTTATCGCCCAATTTGTAAGGACGATTGGTAGCCGGGTTGGTTTGCAACTGGTAACGACCTGCGATTTCTGTTTTTAATTCAATATCGTAAGCAGCCAAAGCGGTACCTGTAGTATTTACATATTTCTTGATAGAACCTACTTTTAGGTCTTCTACCGAAACTGGTACTGCCAGTTCTGTTTTTTCATTTTCGTCTTGCTTCCCACAAGAGGTAATTCCCAGTAATACTGAAATTGCTGCTATGTATATAAATTGGCGTTTCATCTTTATTCGATTTATTTAGATTTGACTAATTGGTGTTCTATTTTACTTCGTACATGTACAACTCCTGAGGTACAATTGCTTTCTGCTCGGTGTAGTCGTATAAAGTCTGCACCTTCATATTCAGTAGTTGAATTTTGTAATTGATTAATGCTTGCGAGTAAGCGATCTTCTTTTGTGACAACTGATTCTGGTATTGATTCAACTGCATACCTGTTAAATCGCCATTCTGGTATTTCTCTTTGTTAATCTCGTAAGTTAACTCGGCATTGCGAACACTTTGTTTGGCAATATCAATCTGGATTAACTGGTTCTGAATATCACGATATACTCTTCTAATATCAATTACGATTTTTGTCTTTTGCTGGTCGAAATCCAATTGTCTTGATTTCATGCTCGCCTCTTGAGCTTTAAGTCGGGCTTTCTTTTCACCCCAATCGAAGATTGGAACATTGAACGATAGAGACACCTTAGGATTACGAGTTGGATTTTCGTAGATATCGGCCAATTTCTCGTTATCGCCAGTAATACCAATCGATAGATTTACTTCCCCTTTGAATTCGTTCATGGCCTTCACCTTAATTAGATCGAATTGAGAAGTCTCCATATCAATCTCACGCTGACGAATCTCCATTCTGGAGCGTAAGCCAGAAGCAATAGCTTCACTTAAATCAATTCGTACTTTATCGACAGAAACATCTGTTAATACCACGATCTCTTCCAGAATATCCATTCCGATATAGTTCTTGAAAGCATCTTTAGTATTCTCCATGCTCACCTGACGGTTCTGAACAGTTGACTTAGCATTGGCATAGTTTAACTCTGCCTGATACAACTCCTCTTTTGCCGACAAACCAGCATCTACTTTATTTTTAATAATCTCATAGTTTGCTCGTGCATTTTCCAACTCTTCGTTAGCAATGTCTAAGTTCATTTGAGCCATGTATACATTGTAAAACTGCTCAGTAACGCTCTTTTCCAAATTCAATCGCTGCATGGCATAACCAATATTGGCGTTTTCCAAATCCAGCTCCAACGATTTCAATTCGATTTTACGCTTATTGTAAGTAAAAAGAGGTTGGTTCAAACTCAGGTAAAGGTTATTTGAAAAAGCCTTATTACCATTATCCTGACCACCAACTTTCGATGAGTTGTCCTGCCAACTGAATCGGTTGATTAATGACAATGTACCATCGGTTGGAAGAATTGGCTGATCAACTCTGAAAGTTCCCGACGTACTGAAGCTCTCGTTGGTATACCATTGCGATAAACGGTTATCGAAACGACGGTTGTTACTGTATTCAACAGGATTTAAGGTTAACGAAAACCTCGACTTTAATGCCAGCTTCTGTGCTTTCAGGTTTTGTTGAAAACGCTCCAGGTTGAATAATGATTTTTGCATATCAGGGCTATTCTGCTCTGCAAATTCAAGGGCTTTATCCAATGTTAAAGCCTTTTGCGCCTGCACTTCTCCACTCAGCGAGAGAAGTCCAATTGAAAAGATTAATAATAGATTCGTGATGATCTTCATCTGTTATAGTTTTTTTGGGTTTAATCTTGTTTAACCAGTTTTACTGCATCGGCAATTACCGTACGTAATTCGGTATTATTATCTAACACAATTTTCGCATTTTCAGGAGAGAAGTAGAAAGCACCAAGGTGGCTCCATCCATCTTCACAATTGTGTATTTCTAAGGCCTGTTCCTCTTTGCCGTCATCGGTAAATATGGTAAAGTGGTATTCACCTTTTTGATTTCTATTCCAACGGAAAGTCTGGTCTTTATGAACATGGTAATACAAATCGTAGTAGCCTGCCTCTTTCACCGGCATCTTCCAAATTGCTTTTTTGTCGCCAGTTCCTGCTTTTATAAAATGAGCTGAACGAACAAATTTTCCGAAGAAGCCTGAATTAGTTGTTAATGTCCAATTTACAGGAGCTCTCCATGGTACATACCCTTTGTACTTAAACTGATCGTCGTTATTGGAATTGGATACAATCCACTTTCTAAGCAAGCTCTCCTCCGCAAAACCATCGGTTGAGAATTCTTTGTCTTCGTTATCTACGATTATCTCATTGGTAGCTGCCAAATCAACCTTCTCATCGATCACTGTTTCCGATTCAATTCGAATGGCTTTTTTATTCTTCTCAATCTTACCAAAACGGTGGTTTACAACTGCAGGCAAGTTACCAGAAACCATTGTGTTTACCTGTACTCCGCGAGGAGCATTATCCAACATGTAATACAACTCTTTAGTTTGATTTCCGGCCAACACAACCAGCTTATCAACCGTTTCAATGCTTCCACCACCACGATTACGACCACCTCCAAATCGGAAGCTCAACTTCACCACTCCATTGGTAGGAGAATCGTTAGTAATGCGTAGGTTAACTCTGGTTCTAACTTCATCGCCATCTTTCACCTTTACCGCTTCTGGCACAGATGTGATAAAACGTGGCAATGCTTTTTCACTAAACCACTTATTCATATAGCTAGTAAGAGAAATATTGAATTTCTGTTCTAGTCGTTCGTTGAATATTTTAATGGTCAGGTTATTGAATTTAAACTCATCCAGTAATGACTTCAGGAATTCATCGAATGCTTCTTCTCCTGCTTGTGCTTTTATCAACGAAAATAAAACATCACCTTTCAGGTTAATTACATTATCGATGTATTGTTTTTGATCTTTATCGGTTAGCAGTTCGGCAAATGAATTATTCAAAAGCAACATATTGGCTTTTTCATCTTCACTGGCTCCATTCATATCTCGTCTCCAATCACTACCTCTTCCTCCGGTGTTATTACTGCTTTTCATATAAGCTTCCAGAATTCTATTGGTAATTGGCCACTCATCAGAGTTCAGGTTATAGCAATAATCATAGAATTGAGGGAACTGATAGAATGGGTTGGCGGTTTCTGTAACGCTAAAATCGCCTCCTTTTTTGCGCTTCCACTGGTTACGTCCTTCTTTTCGGGTAAATGTACCCAAGAAGTTGTTTAACGTACGAACCTGATATTCTGCATCTGTCAGATTTTCATTGCGCCAACGACGACTTCTTTTCTTGTCTCTTTTCCAACGTTTCTTTAAATCTGCATATCTGTTTGAAGCTCCCATTTCCGGAAAGAAAACCATTCCTGGCTGAGTTGTTTCCTGCATGGATGTCCAGATTCGTTCATACGATTTAAACTGGATAGGTACCTCAACCAATGAGAATTCAGAATAAGGATATTCCAAGTTGATATTACGTTTGAAATCATTGAATCGATCACGAATAATACTTGGAATTGTATCTTTAATCTCAGGCAAAGCATTCACAAAGTAATCGTGTCCTTTAAAATGCCATACTGAGAAAGTCATGCTATCAATTTCAACGGCTTTTCTATCGTAGTTTCCAATAGACAATGCCAACTGAGGCAATCGATGCTCTGGAGTAAACTGAATTTTCTTATCCAACGAATCGATCTTACCCGAAGAAACAGCCATTAAACCAGGAAGAGGTTCGACAGTTAACTTAAAGTCGATAAAATCTTTGTGATACCAAGTGGCATGTTTGGTACTGTAAGTTACTCCAGCAATTGGGTACCAATATACTTCAGGCGTTACAAGTAAGTATTCAGGAGTAGCAAAAGCGAATCGTTTATCGATATTAAACACAAACTCCCCTGTTTTCTCCAGACGTTTCTCTAAATCGATATCAGCATAACAAATATCCTCATCGATTCCTCCGGCATACTTAATTTCCAGATTGATTGTGTCCCCTACTGCAAAATTACTTTTAGTATCTACTAGTAACAGATGACTTTTTCTTTCGAACTTCACATCTGCCCCCTGCTGTTTTACTGCACTTACATTCAGTTTCGGATTTAAGCTAAATACCAACTGCTTACCCGCTTTTATTGGCACTCCTTTAATGGTTGACGTTGCTTCGTAACCATCCGGGCGCTGTTTTAAATCGATGTAATGGCTATCAACAGTCAATCGGGCAGCTTCTCCATACTCGTTATTCAGCTCAATCATGTTGGCCTTTTGCTCTTCGTTGGCCAATATGTTAGATACATATTTATACCCCATCGATCCGCCTATTCCCAAGAATAATATTCCAAAAATCAGTGAAAACTGATTGAAAATACGAGACTGTGGTAATCGCTGCAATAAGTAAATGGTAAAACAGATAAAACTTAATCCTAAAAACAGGTAAATACCACGGTGAATAAGTATGGTTTCCATGTTTCCGAATCCAACAATATCTGATCGGAACAATGGAATATTAAAAGTCATGTAATCGAATAAGAAATAAAACTTATTCTGAAGAAAAAAGATAGTACCAGCAATGTAGCCCAAAAGCAAAACAAATGTCAGTGCCTGGTTCTTTAATAAACTCATCAACAAGAACGAAAGTCCCATGATAAAGATGAGTGTAGGCAATGAGATCAATCCGAAATAAATGGCATATGCCGACCATACCACATGCGTATCGGCAGTAAGGTTAAATATTAACACCATCAAAAGAATTACCAGATTTAGTCCGATAAATACTTTCAGGTTCCCCCATGTTTTTCCAAGTACATACTCGGCATTCGACATGGAGCGCATATAGATTGTCTCTGTGGTATCTAATTTTTTGTCGCGCTTTAAAAAATCGGCTGCCAGGAATACAGAAATAATAGCCTGAGCAACATTTAGCAACAATAGGTTTCCGTAAGGAATAGATGATGGCATTGCTCGCAAAATCCATTGTTCATCGCCTACACTACTTAATGTTCCAATGTTAAACATCAGTAGGAATATAATCGACAACAATGCGAAAATGCGAAAAAACCAACTACGAGTAAGTGTCTTACTTTCGTACTTGGCAATTGATCGAATATTATGAATAGATAACATGTAATGAGCGGTTTAAGCGTTAGTCCATTGTTGCAATTTGTTCTCCATAAAATGCACGTAGGCATGCTCTAAGTTAGGCGTAATTAGCTGACCATTGTAACCATTAATATTATCAGCTACTACTTGTATTTCCCATCCGGCAGCAGCAGGAATAGTGGAAATAACAGGGAACTTCTCATTAATTTCAAGGTATTCTTTCTGATTGGCCTGTATGGTCCACACACTGCCTTCACACTCTTTAACCAGTGATTCCGGAGAGCCAGCAAATACCAACTCGCCTCTGTTGAGCAATGCCATGTTCTTACATGTACTGGAGATATCGCCAACAATGTGAGTAGAGAGAATAATACTCACCCCTTTGGCACTAAAGCTGGAAAGCAAATTCCTGAAACGAATACGTTCTTCCGGATCCAGTCCTGTGGTAGGCTCATCGACAATAATTACTTTGGGATTATTAATCAGGGCCTGAGCAATTCCCAAGCGACGCTTCATACCTCCCGAAAGTTTGTTGGCTTTACGATCGCGTGCTTCGAACAAACCAACATTCTCTAACATCTCGTCTACTGCATTCTTACGCAGCTTACTCTTTTTCATTCCTGCCAGGCGAGCTGCATAATCCAGGAACTCATACGTTTTCAGATTAGAAAAGAAACGAAAATCTTGTGGTAGGTATCCCAATTGGGAGCGAATCTCCTTACGATCTTTCACCAGATCTAAACCATCAATGGTTACTTTACCTCCCGATGGTTTCATTAGGGTAACCAGAATTCGCATCAAACTGGACTTTCCAGCACCATTTGGTCCTAACAAACCAAACATACCACTTCCAATTTCCAGGTCTACCCCTTTTAATGCCCGATTCCCATTTTTATAGACTTTAGTAAGTCCTTCGATGGTAATTTTCATCTGTATAATTTTTTCTGATTCCTGAATATTCAGGAACTCTCATCAACTTTAATCATCTTTCGGTGTAAACCTTAGATGAAAAAAATTCATGTTCGTCTCATCAGTTCATTAATTTTTTTTTGGCTTATGCTTTAGATGCAAAAACTTTACATAGGTTTAATTGCAATCGAAACAATTAGACAATGTATTGCAGCAATGATTACACCACACCTCTAATTTATTCCAGAAATAGATGTTGTTTAGAATAGTTTTACAGAATAAAAACATGAGATTGTTCCTAAGCTATTGTAAGGAACAACCTCATGGCGAGAAACATTACTTGTGGATATTATAGCTACTTGATTTATCTACATCCAAAATTATTTTCGTTTGCGCTCGTCCATAAATTTTTGAATGTTCTCTTAATGTAGCTTCTATAGTATTGATGTTGTTTCCGTGATAATAACTTTTTGTCTTTAATAAGTTACACTTTAATTGATCTATTTTACTATGATTCAAATTCACTTCACTGTATTGGGCTTCAACGGTAACCTCTGGTGCTGTTACTTGTCCCCAAACTTTACCTTTGTTCAGCTGCAACAATAACTTATCATCCGACTTTATGTGTTCAAAATTGATTCGGTTATTCTGCTTACCAATAACAGCTTTAAATTGTTTTCCTATGAATAGCGGTTGAATACCTTTTGTAATTGTCGCTTTGGTTAAGAACAATGTATCGTTCTTTATTTTATAATCAGGTACTTTTAACGCTGTATCTTTTCTACTAAAAAGTACGGCTTTAAACTGATTAGCTGTCTTCAATCTGAAGTTTACCCCTTCTTCTGCCACTACTACAGAAAATGGTTGAAGGTCTTTCTCTGCACGATACATATGGTGTTCTTTAGCTCGGCATTCTTTACCTTGAGTACCAGCCAACGCGTACAAGACAAACAGTCCTAACAATATGAAAGCCGCATATCCAATAACGAAATACTTACTTGTTTTCATGATCGTTGGCTTTTATTGTGGTTATCAATTCTTTCAGGTCTTCGCTGGTTAAATTCAATAGTTTTATTTTATCAATTAATTCGGGAAGCACTTCAGCGAAAAAAGACTCCTTTTCTTGTGTTTTAATTACATCCATGGCTTTATTCGATATAAAAAATCCAATACCTCGTTTGTTTTCAAAAATTTCGCACTCTTGCAAGTGGCTGTAAGTTCGCATTACAGTATTTCGATTCACTTCCATTTCGGCTGCCAAATCGCGTACCGAAGGCACTCGATCGCCCGCCTTTAACTTCCCCTCTAAAATCTGATTGCACAGCGAATCGGCAATCTGTAGAAATATGCCTTTGGTTGATTTAAATTCCATTACACCTCTTTTTCTTTCAGTTTATAAAAAGCCAGCGGCAACAAAAACAAGCTAGATAAGCTTGCAAATAGATAAGCAAAGAGTTCCACATTATAGGTCTCGCCATATATCTTATAACTAATCATCTCTACCTCAAAACCTGTCGTTCTTCCTGGTAAGAAAATATGCGACAACACTACACTGTAACAAACACCTACAAAAACTACTAAGCCAAAGAATATTAAGACTTTAAATAGTTTATATCGATTAAAAATGGTTGACCCCATAAATGCAAATGAGACAATAGTCCAAAACATTCCAATCAGTAACCATAGCGCCTCTTCTCGTGCTTTAACAAAATCTCTCGTATTCCAGACTTCACCATACGAGAAATCTGCAATATTCACATCTCTAGGGAATTCGAACATACTTACAATTCCTTGTGCCAAATGCGCATCTATCCAGAAAATGATTAATAGCAATGGAAAGAAAAACACTATTCGGTTTAGAAATTGCACCATAAACTTCTCGAAAATAGATGCAGGTTGCATTAAAAATGAGGTCAACGACACCTTATTTTTAGTCATCGGAAATGCCGTGGTTATAGACAAAATTCCTCCGAAGATAATTGTCATTATCAGGAATGGCATGTACCGGTTTAAGCCAAAATTATGATATCGATCTAGCATTATAAAAAACAATGCGCCGAAAATAATAATGGAAATAGCCAGTAAAAACATTCCATACATCTTGTAATTCATCAACATGTCGTGACGATACAAGCGGGCAAAACGTTTAGGGTTAAAATATCTACTCAACATGATCGGTCAGTTTTAAAGGTGCATTATTTACAATTGCATTAAACAGCAATTCAATATCGATATCAGTCTCTTCGCCATTTTCAGTAGGCAAAATAGCACGGTAACCACCCAGGCATTTTTCAGAATAAATAGCTTCCATATCGTCCGTAACTGCCGGCAATGTTCTGAACTGATAACGCTCGGTAATTTTCCAGGTATCGCTTTGTAGAATTAGTTTTCCATCGTCTACAATTACCAGCTGGTCAATGATATTTTCAATGTCTTTCACCTGGTGAGTAGAAATTAACACCAACTGATCGTCGTTGATTGAGCTCACCAATACTTTTCGGAACAGGCTCTTCGATGGAATATCCAGTCCATTGGTTGGTTCGTCCAATAAAAGCAGTTTACAATTGGTAGCCAAAGCAAAGGCTATCAAGAATTTCTTACGCTGTCCGTGCGACATCTTATTCAGATTCTTTTTCACATCCAGCTCAAATTCGTTCAATACTCGCTCCAATTTCTCCATATCGAAATTGGGATAAAGTACAGCAGATGCTTTCACATACGTTTGAATACTTATGGATGGGAAAGCAAACTCTTCGGGTACTAGAAATACGTCGGCTAGAAAATCGGGATAGCGATGCTTGGGAGTCATTCCATCCACTGAAATTTCTCCAGCATGCGGATGCAAAAGTCCGGCAATCATTTTTAGTAGGGTCGATTTTCCTGCTCCGTTTTTTCCTAGCAGACCAGTGATACTTCCATCTTTCATCTCTAAATTGAGAGAAGAGAACAGCTCACTTTGTTTTCGGTAGTTAAATGTTAGATTATTTATTGAAATCATGGCATAGAGAATTAGTGTCCTATGTTTCTATGACACAAAAATTGAATATAATTTTTAATCCTCCAAATATTTTTCAACTTTTTTTATTTACCCCGCTCTAAACCAGCACCCTAAACTCCGAACTTTTATAACATAAAAAACCTCTAGAATCTGTATTAGCTAACAGTTCCAGAGGTTTTAAGTATGAAACAACAGGTATCGTTTATTTTTTTTCAGAGAGTTTACGAATGATGGTAATCTTTTCTTTACCTCCTGCTATTTTTTCTTTTTCAATGGAGATTATCGACGGATGTGTCTCATCTACCCAATAAGGTTTTGAGTCATGATGCATGAAAAAATGCTCCATCTTCTTTCCTTTGAAGTCTTTATCCATCGATTTAAAAAACACTTTCATATCCTTATCAAAAATGCTATCCAATTTCAGCTCTTTCAATTTCTCTAACCCTTTTAAATCGTCAAGATCTATGCTGAAATGCTCGAAATCACAATCATCGAGCGAGTCCATTTTTATCTCAATTACTTTGCATCCTTTTCCACCATAAACAATGGTATTTCGAATGGTGTCGGTTTTCGATTTTCCATTCTGATCAACGGTAGTTATCACCTTAATGGTTTTCACCTTTTTCTTCGGTTTCTTATCGGTTGTGGCCAATGCCGAAATAACTACCGACAGAACAATAAACATTGTAACTAGAATTCTCATAACAAGTGATTTTAATGAAACACATTTCAAAATAAATACAACCACTCGCCATAATCAGTTATGAATCAGTTAAAATCGGTTAACAAAAAGTTAATCAACCAGAACATTCCCATTTAGTTACGCCCCCTTATTCGTTAAGAAACACTTCCCTTATAAACAAAAAAAGCCTGCTCGATGAGCAGGCTGCGTATAGAGGCAATCTCTATATACTATGCTTAATTCAGCAACGCCTTAACCTTGTCAGAAATGTCTTTTCCATCGGCTTTTCCTGCCAATTCTTTAGAAGCCATTCCCATTACTTTACCCATGTCTTTCATGCTTGTAGCACCAACTTTCTCAACAATTGCTTTTACAGCAGCGGTCAATTCTTCGTCAGACATTTTTGCAGGTAAATATGCTTCGAAAACCTCAACCTGAGCCATCTCATCGGCATACAAATCATCGCGTCCTTGCTCCTTGTAAACAGCAGCAGAATCGTTTCCTTGTTTTGCCAATTTCTGAATGATTTTTACAATCTCAGTATCAGTCAACTCTTCTCCAGCACCTTTAGCTGTTTTCGCTTCAATCAAATATTTTTTGATGTTACGAATAGCACCTAAACGTTCTTTTTCTTTGGCCTTCATGGCCGCTTTCATATCGTTGTTAATTTGTTCAAATAAACTCATAACTATATCCTTTTATAATTCCTTAGTCAACATTATCGTGTAAAAACGGATTATCTTTTCTCAGCTGTGGGTTTCTGTCTTTATCTTCCGAAAGAGAGAATCGAGAGACCGTTTTCCCTTTTTGGTAATCCTCTTTCTTCAGGTTCATTCCCCTACGTTTATAAGCAGGAATGTTCTCCAGTTCATCAATTGACTCCTCGTCGGTTTCATAGAAATCGAGCTTCAACGACTTATCGGAATGCATTGGTTCTGGTTCACCTGCCGTTTTACTTGGTCCGTAAATATCTTCGTATTCTTCGGTTACCGGTTTGCTACGTTCAAATTCCAGGGATGTCTGAGAAGTTTCCTTTGCCACTTTTTTCGGCTTAGGTTCACTTTTCATCCTATCCCAAACCGATGAACCTCCTGTATTTTCGTTCTCGCCAAGAGTTATATAGGTCTTCTCTTTCTTCTTTTTAGCCATCAATTCAGGAATGCTACTACTATTGAAGCCAGTTGCAATAATAGTTACACACACCTCATCATTCAGGTTCTCATCAATTCCATTCCCCCAAATCAAGTCGGCATTGTGCCCTGCTTTTGCCTGAACGTAATCGGTTATTTCACCAATCTCGTCCATGGTAATTTCATCGACACCAGAAGTGATATTCAGAAGAATATTTTTAGCTCCTCTTATATCGTTGTTATTTAATAATGGCGAAGTTAATGCCTCTTCAACAGCTCTTATTGCTCTATCTTCTCCTTCGCAAGTGGCAGCTCCCATAATGGAAACACCACTGTTTCGCATTACCGTTTCCACATCGGCAAAATCCACATTAATATACCCGTGTACTGTAATTATTTCGGCAATTCCTTTGGCTGCTGTTGTCAACACATTATCAGCTTTCGAAAAAGCTTCCGATATTTTGAAGTCGCCATACATTTCGCGGATCTTTTCATTGTTTATTACCAACAATGAATCGACATGTTGCTGCAAGCGCTCAATACCTTCTACTGCTTGGTTTACTCTTCGGCGCCCCTCGTTTCGGAATGGAATAGTTACAATACCAACCGTAAGAATACCCAATTCACGAGCTGCTTCGGCAATAACCGGTGCAGCACCAGTTCCTGTGCCACCTCCCATACCTGCTGTAATGAAGACCATCTTTGTTCCCTGAAGAATCTTCTTTACATCTTCGATATTCTCTTTGGCAGCTTCACAACCCATTTCGGGTTTATTACCAGCTCCACGTCCTTCGGTTAACGATGCTCCGAGCTGAACTTTAATAGCTACCGGACTATTGGATAACGCCTGTGCATCGGTATTACAAACCATAAACTCAACATCTTTTATTCCCTGACGGAACATGAAGTTTACAGCATTACCTCCACCGCCACCTACTCCAATTACTTTTATATCGGATTTTGTCGATTGAGGTATCTCGAAATTCATAATAGCATCACTCATAACAATCGTTTTTTTCACTCACCAGGAGTGTGAAACTGATTAAACATTAAATCTACGAAGCGTCATCGTCAAACAGCTGATTGAATTGCTTAAAAAACCAGTCGTTTATCAGATCTTCGCTCTTATTCTTTTTCTCAGGCTCTTCTTCTGTCTGCCCTGCAATTTTCTGTTTGGCAGGTTGCTTTTTAGCAGACGACTTAGCCTGTAGTTCTTTAAATTTTATCTCTTTCCCTGTTACAACAAGTGTAACTTCAACTTCATCTCCCAGTTCGCTATTTACTGCATTCCCCCAAATAATATCGGCATTAGTGCCAGCAACTTCCTGCAAGGTATCAATAATTTTCCCAATTTCTGACATGGTTAACTCTTTATCTCCGGTAACCATATTCAGCAAAAAGTTATCCCCCTTTTTCAACTCTTGCTTGCTAAGCAACGCTGTGTTTAAAGCATTTTCCAATGCTTCTAAACCACGTCGTTTTCCTGTTGCTCTTCCAATACCAAATAAAAAACGTCCCGATTGAGCCAACACGGTTTCCACATCGGCAAAATCGATATTAATATCTCCTGGCAACGTTATTACGTTACACAGGCCGCGAACAGTTTGCCTCAATAGTTCATTCGACGTATCGAATACTTGCGATAACGAAAGATCACCGTAAAAACTTAGCAATCGTTCACCATCAATTTGCAACATCGAGTCAACATTGTTCTTCAAGTCGGCAAGCCCTTTCTGAGCCTGCGAGTGTCTTTTCTTCCCCTCGGCCAAAGCCGGTGTAGTAACCACCGCAATGGTAACAATTCCCAATTCCCTAGCAATTTGTGCAATTACCGGAGCTGCTCCTGTTCCTGTTCCTCCTCCGAGGCACACAACCAGAAAAACCAACTGTGTACCATCTTCCAGCTTACTTCGTATCTCCTCTTGACTTTCACGAGCAGCTTCTTCTCCTCTTTCTGGCAGATTACCGGCTCCACGTCCTTCGGTTAATGAAATCCCCAACTGCACCTTATCAGGTACTTCGTTTTCGCTTAATGCCGACAGATCGGTATTACAAACAATACAATCAACATTGGCTACTCCCTTCGAGTACATTTTTCCGACAACATTACAGCCGCCTCCACCTACACCTATTACTTTAATTGTGGATGGTTGTGTTACTACAAATCCAAAATCAAAAAGTGCCTCATTCATCTATTTTGTTACTTCACTATCATCCTCATCGAAAATGGAAAATAGTGTATTCCCTAACATATTTCCCCAAAGCGATTTCTTCTTTCCCTCTTTATCTGGCTTTTCGGCCTCATCGCTTGGTTTCTTTTTCTTCTTTTTTTCTGGCTTTACCACCTCAACGTCGGCATCGGCCAATTCTAATCCTTTTTGTAAAATTCCCAGACCACTTGCATTGCTTGGCACTACAAGTTTTTTGTCGTTTTTATTGGCAATTACTACCCTTGGTAACCCCAGGCGAGCATTAATTCCTGTTCTAAATTTCAGCAATGCCAAAACATTCTTCAACTGAGCAGCACCTCCGGTTAAAACAATACCTGCACCCAATCGATCCCAATAGCCTGACTTTTCAATCTGGTAAGCAATGCTATCAATCAGCTCTTCCATACGAGCTTCGATAATGCTTGCCAACATTTTCACAGAGATCTCTTTCGAATCCCAGCCTTCCATTGCTGGAATAGTTACCACCTGATCGTCTTCCGCTTCCGACGACAAAGCCGATCCACACTGAACCTTTAACATTTCAGCATGTCGTTGCAGCACAGAACATCCCTGCTTTATATCTTTTGTAACTACGTCTCCTCCAAACGGAATTACACTTTCGTAACGAAGAACTCCTTCGTAATAAACCGACACAGAAGTTGAGCCTGCTCCCATATCCACTAAAACCACACCAGCCTCTTTTTCATCGGCAGTAAGCGTTACATCGGCAGTTGCTACTGAACTTAGGAACCACCTATGAACAGGCCAACCAGCACGATTCATACAGTTGTTCAAAGTCTCTTTGTACATCTCTGAACCAACCAATATCTTATATGCTCCGCTCACCTGTCTTCCACTAATGCCAACCGGATTCAATATTTCATCTTCCTGGTCTACTTTAAACTCTTGTGGAATTAGTCGATAAACACATTCGCCACTTCGCATAGCTACTCTGGCGGCTTGCAACTCCAACTCTTTTACATCTTCATTGGTAACCACTCGTGGCTCATCGAACTGTTTATTTCCTTCGGTAGAAATGGTATGAATATGCTGACCATTCATTCCCACAAAAACCTTATGAATCTGCACATCTACTCCACGAACGGCTTGCGCCATTACATCTCTAATTGATTTAACCGCCTCTTCCTGATTTAAAATCATTCCTCGCTTTATTCCACTGGAAGGAACTTCGCTAAAGGCAATTAACTCAATTTTCTTATCGGCATTTAATCGGCCAACAAAGGCTGATATAGTAGCGGTACCGATATCCACTGCTGCAATAATTTCACTGTTCAGGCTCATATCAGAAATTACTTTTTAGTGCAAACCACTTGGTTATTATATTTTAAGCTGATCTTCTTGTAAGAGTTCCAGCCATCTTTTCTAAATTCATTTTTGTACAAGGTCTTCAAATTGCGAAGTTTTGTTTCGTAATTCTCAGCTGTACCCAACTCTACAATATGGTCACCTACTCGGGGAACCATAAGTATGTCGCCATCTTTCTCGACATATATTTGCTCTATTTGCGATTTCCAGAATGGATGGCAATAAATGTAATTGGTTAAATCCCAAAGATCACCCTTTACACTCTTCTCACTAACATATCCACTTACTACTGGAACCAGAGCGCTATAGTTTCTTGAAAGAGGCATTATTCCTCTTTCGGCATTCAGATAATACTGCTTTTTAGATGTCATAACCCGCATTACAGGTTCATGCTGTTCGATATCAATCATCAATCGGCCTCCATTGTTCTTTCCAAAGTCGGCAATTGTGCGATACACCTCCACATTCTTTACTGCAGGAATCTTTTGGATTAAATTCTCCAGATTCTTCAATTTTATGCTATCCATTTTTATGCCCAACACCTGCTTCTGGTTTTTATGCAACAGGTCAAGCACATCCTTTTCGGTTACAAACTGACAACGCAATGAATCCTGCACGACTACCTGCAACGAAGTACATCGTACATTGTGATAACGCACCGTAGCATAACCTATTGTTACCAAAAGGAAGGCTCCAAACAGGCTCCAAAGCATTATTTTAATCAGTTTATTCAACATCTTTATCGCTATTTTCTAAAATCGTTTTCACAGGAGCAACCAATCGGTCTATATCGCCAGCTCCCATCATCAGAACCACGTCCCAGTCGCCATTGTTAATAACGTCTGTAAGTTGCTCTTTAACTATCAATTGCTTTTTCAACAATTTCACTTTGTCGAAGATAATCTCAGATGTCACTCCTTCCATTGGCAGTTCGCGCGCCGGATAAATATCCAACAAGATTAACTCATCCAGCAACGATAAACTTTCTGCAAACTCTACTGCAAAATCATTCGTTCTGGAGTACAAGTGAGGTTGAAATACTCCTGTCACTTTTCTTCCGGCATACATCTCTTTTACCGAAGTTATGGTAACTCTCAACTCCTCAGGATGATGTGCATAATCATCGATTAACACATGTTTTTCATTTTTCAGTTTTAACTGAAAACGACGCTTTACCCCCTGATAATCAGTCAAAGCAGCTCTCAACTCCTCTTCACCAACGCCTGCTTCTAAAGCCAAAGCACTAGCAACCACTGAATTTTCTACATTTATCCATCCTGGGTATGGCAAATTCAGGTTTTCAATTCTTCCGTTTGGCGTAACCAAATCGAAAGTAAATCCATCTTCAGTAATCTGAAGATTTTGGGTATAATAATCGGCCTCTTCTTTTAGTGAATAAGTCCGATAAGTTATTTCCTGATTTCGGGACTTATCAACAGGTAACCCCTTTTTGTTAATAAGTACACCTCCTGCATCAATCTGCTGAATGAACTGATGAAAAGCTTCAAGCAAATTCTCGTGCGTTTCATAGATATCCAAATGATCGGCATCCATCGAAGTGATGGCCGCATAATGAGGATACAGTTGCAAAAACGATCGATCGAATTCATCAGCCTCAACCACTACATTCTCGCTATCATTCTCTGACAGCAACAAGTTAGAATTGTAGTTATTGGCTATTCCTCCCAAGAATGCAGAACATCCCTGTTTTGAACGGTGCATAATGTGCCCGCACATAGTTGAAACAGATGTTTTACCATGTGTCCCTGCTACTGCAATTCCTGTTTTATCACGAGTTAACAAACCAAGTACTTGCGAACGCTTTAACAATTCGAATCCTCGACTCTTTAACTCATTCAATTCCTTTAAATCGGCAGGAATAGCCGGAGTAACTATTATCAGTGTATTTTCCAACGTCCAACTGCCTGGAAACAATTCGATATTGTCCTCGAAATGGATGGCAATACCTAAATCTGTCAATTGATTGGTGATATCAGAAGGGGTACGATCATAACCAGCCACTTCACAACCATTCAGTTTGAAATAGCGAGCCAGTGCACTCATTCCAATTCCACCTATTCCCAATAGGTAAACGTGTTTAATATTTTCTAATCTATTCTTCATTTATCTTGCTTCCTCTAACACAATGCGAGCAATATCCTCTGCCGCATTGGGCTTTGCCAACTTCTTCACTTCTGTTTTTAATTTATCCAACTCTGCTTTATCGTGAATAATCTTATTCACAGTATCCACTAGCTGGTCTCCAATTTCATTATCCCGAATAAGGATTGCTGCTCCTTTATCGGACAGTGCTTTTGCATTCTTAGTCTGATGATCTTCTGCCACATTAGGCGAAGGCACCAAAATTGTTGGCATTCCAACCAGGCAAAGCTCAGAAATGGTTCCTGCACCTGCTCTTGACACCATCATATCGGCCAGTCCGAATGCAAAATCCATTCGAGTTACAAATTCAAAGATGTGTAGATTATCGGGCAGCTTACCTTTTGTTTTTTCTACCATCTCGTTGTAGTAGAACTTTCCGGTTTGCCAGATGAATTCAACATCCGATTTTGCTATCTCTTCGATACTATTTAGCACCGCATTATTAATGGTTCGGGCTCCTAAACTTCCTCCTACAATTGCCACTACCGGCTTATCGGTTTTAATACCGAAAAAGTCTCTGGCCTCTTGCAAGTTCACCGCTTTCAACACATCCTTACGAATAGGATTCCCTGTTAAAACGATCTTTTGTTTAGGAAAGAAACGTTCCATTTTTTCATAGGCTACACATATCTTATTGGCATCTTTTGCCAACAATTTATTGGTAATACCGGCATATGAGTTTTGCTCTTGAATAATAGTAGGTACACCTAGCTTTCCTGCCATCTTCAATAGCGGGCCACTGGCATAACCACCCACACCTACTGCTGCATTGGGAGCAAAATCTTCAATTATCTTTTTAGCCAACCGGCGACTTTTAAACCATTTCACAAAGAAAGTAAACAGTTTAGGGGTTATGGTTCGGGGAAGTCCCATAATTGGAAGTCCTTTTATCTTATAACCCGCAGCAGGCACCTTCTCCATCTCCATTCTTCCCTCTGCTCCAACAAATAGTATCTCGCAATCAGGCTCCAATTCCTTTAAAGTATTGGCAATAGAAATGGCCGGATAGATATGTCCTCCGGTTCCTCCACCACTAATGATAAAACGCTTCTTCATATTATCTTTATTATCAGTTTTGCAATCTTATACAATTACTATAGCTCCTCGTCTTCCTGAGGAATATCACTTGCTTTTGCTTCAATTAAAGCAATGGCTTGTTTGTTCTTCTGATTCTGAGCACTTACACTTAAAATGCACCCAATTCCCACAGCAGTAAATAAAGAAGATGTACCTCCCATACTTACCCAAGGCAGTGGCTGTCCGGTATTGGGTAGTAAACTGGTAGCAACCCCCATGTTAATCATGGCTTGTCCCACAAACATAAATGTAAGTCCTACCACCAAAAATGCGGGGAATGTCCGATTACAGTTTTTAACTATAATTCCACCCCGATAGAGGAAAATGAGATAAAGCATTAACAACACAATTCCTCCTACAATACCATATTCTTCAATAAAAATGGCGAATATAAAGTCGTTGTAGGCAGCTGCCATGTAGTTACTCACCTCACTATTTCCCGGACCAACACCTAAAACTCCTCCTTTATAGATGGCCAACTGGCCAAAGTCATTCTGTGAGAAACCTTCTTCTTTCTTTGTTTCGTCCTCACTTCCTCCACCAATATAGCGTTCAATACGCCCTTTCATTGTCTGGATACGACCAATTTTTTTAGGCAAGTGGTCAGCTGTGGCAATCAACAATGCCAATACAATTACTCCTGCCCCAACAGTTCCTATCAAGAATTTGAAAGGAATGTGTCCAACAATCATCATACAGAAAATAGCTGAACCTAAAATTGCAGCAGTAGAGAAATCACTCAGGAATATTATCCCACAAGTAATTCCGGTTATTATTATTATCTGCCAGAAAGCTCTCTTTCTTAGCTGTTTGGTTTTCTGATTTATGGATAACAATTTGGCGACAAACATCACTGTGGTGAGCTTTGCCACCTCCGATGGCTGGAACCCAATAGGCCCAATATCAATGGTTCTACCTGTTCCCCCATTCTTTAATGCCAAGCCAAACCCAACTCCCAGCAGAGCAATACCTCCGAGCCAGAATAATGGCGACCAGTGCGAATATATCCTTACCGGAATCAGGTTTATCATTACCAGCATAGCTGCAAATCCACCGCCCATAAATAGCAAGTGCTTAATCACGTAGTACAACGTATTACCTCCACGGGTACGCCATGCCAACGATCCTGTTGCACTGTAAATAATCAGCAACGAAGCAATGGAAAGGAAAATCAGCACTATCCATAAGATGCGATCGCCCTTAAACCATGATAATTTATCCGATAGATTAAATGGTAACTTCATTTCTCTATTCGCATTAGGGTTATTGTATTAATTACAGTTCTTTTACTGCTTTCTTAAATTGTGCACCACGCTCTTCGTAGTTGTTAAAAAGATCGAAGCTTGCACAAGCGGGAGACAACAAAACGACATCGCCTTTTTTACCTAGAAAGTAGCTGTTTTTAACGGCTTCGCTCATACTTTGTGTTTCAACAACCGTTGGTACTACTTTGCCAAAAGCCTCAATCAGCTTAGCATTGTCTGTTCCCAAGCAGATTAAAACCTTCACTTTCTCTTTCACCAAAGGCATCAATTCTGAATAATCGTTCCCTTTATCAACTCCTCCTGCAATCCAAACTACTGGTTTATGCATACTTTCCAGCGCATACCAGGTAGAATTAACATTGGTTGCTTTCGAGTCATTTATAAATTCAATTCCATGTACTTTCAAGTAACGCTCTAAGCGGTGTTCAACACCCTGGAAGCTGGTTAAGCATTCCCTGATTTTTTCATTTCTGATTTTTACCACCTTAGCTGCAATACCTGCTGCCATTGAATTGTAAACATTGTGCTTCCCTTGCAAAGCCAAATCAATCATCGACATAGACAGTTCTTTTTGATTGACGTTCATGTAGATTTCGGTATCCTCTACATATGCTCCTTCTTCGGCTACTTTCTCAAAACCGAAAGGCAACATAGTTGAGTTAACACTGCGTGTCTTCAGAGCTTCATTCAAAATAGGATCATCGGCACACCAAACAAAGTAGTCGCCTTTATCCTGATTCTGAGCAATACGGAACTTGGAGTCGATATAGTTCTCCATTTTATATTCGTACCGATCTAAATGATCGGGAGTAATATTCATCAAAACAGCCACGTCGGCTTTAAACTGAAACATTCCATCCAATTGGAAGCTGCTCAACTCCAACACATAGTAGTCGAAATTTTCTTCGGCTACCTGCCGAGCAAAGCTAAACCCCACATTACCTGCCAATCCTACATTTAAGCCTGCTCTCTTCAGCAGTTCGTAAGTAAGCATTGTGGTAGTTGTTTTCCCATTGCTTCCGGTAATGCATATGGTAAATGCATTGGTATATCTTCCAGCAAATTCAATCTCAGATATCACCGGAATATCTTTCTGAAAAAGTTGCTGTATCAGTGGAGCTTTTTCCGGAATTCCCGGGCTTTTTATCACCTCATCGGCATTCAAAATTAACTCTTCGGTATGTTGTTTTTCTTCAAACTGAATTCCATAATTCTGTAACTCGTTACGATACTTCTCCTTTATGGCACCCATATCGGAAACGAATACATCGAATCCTTGTTTTTGAGCCAGAATAGCCGAACCTACCCCACTCTCTCCTGCTCCTAATATGACTATTCGCCTACTCATGTTCTTAACGAATCTTCAATGTGATCATTGTTAATACTGCAAGCATTACACCTACAATCCAAAAACGAGCTACAATTTTAGCCTCTGGAATTCCTTTCTTCTGAAAATGGTGATGAATGGGCGACATCAAAAACACCCTTCGTCCTTCACCGTATTTCTTCTTGGTATATTTAAAGTATCCCACCTGAATCATCACAGATAAATTCTCTATCAAGAAGATTCCGCATAACAGAGGGATCAAAAATTCTTTTCGAATAATAATAGCGAAAACAGCAATAATTCCACCTAAGGCCAAACTTCCTGTGTCGCCCATGAACACTTGTGCAGGGAATGAGTTATACCACAAAAACCCAACAGTTGCACCAATAAATGCACTCACGAAAATGGCCAACTCTCCAGTGTGTGGAATATACATGATATTCAGGTAATCGGCATAAACGATGTTACCACTTACATAGGCTAAAATTCCCAATGTAGAAGCACTAATTGCCGAAGTACCTGCTGCTAAGCCATCCAGTCCATCTGTCAGGTTAGCCGCATTCGACACAGCAGTAATAATCAGGATAATTACAAATCCGTAGATTAGCCAAGCCCATTTACTACTTGCTTTCTCTCCTAAGAAGCTTAGGAACAGTTTATAATCGAACTCATGATTTTTAACGAATGGAATGGTAGTCTTCATCGATTTTACATCTTCGAAAACATATTTCACTTGCTGTGCACCCGATTCGTTGTCTACCACAATCTCTTTCAATGGTTTTCCATTTACATCCAATACTTTCTGACGCACAACAGCATCGTCGGAGAAATAAAGAGTACTGGCTACAATAACCCCAAGCCCAACCTGTCCAATTATCTTGAAACGTCCAGCAAGTCCTTCTTTATTCTTCAGAAATACTTTAATGTAATCATCAATAAAACCAATGGTTCCCAACCAAATGGTGGTGATTAACATCAGTAATATGTAAGTATTATTGAGCTTCGCAAAAAGCAGCGTAGGAATTAGGATCGACCCCAAAATAATTACACCACCCATAGTTGGTGTACCTTTCTTTTGCATCTGTCCTTCTAACCCCAGGTTGCGAACTGTTTCGCCAATTTGTTTTTTCTGCAATACACCAATCATCTTTTTACCAAAAATAGTACTGATAAAAAGCGATGAGATGATGGCCATAGCCGATCGAAACGAAATGTATTGAAACATTCCTGCTCCCGGGATATCAAATTTCTCTAACCATTCAAATAAGTGGTACAACATATCGTTTCGTTTTATGCGTTTTCGTCAAAAATTTCTCTTATCACTTCTCTATCATCGAAGTGATGCTTCACCCCGTTTATCTCTTGATAGTCCTCATGCCCTTTCCCGGCCACCAAGATTATATCTCCCGGTTGTGCCATCATGCATGCTGCGCGAATGGCTTCACGACGATTGGTTATAGCCAATACTTTATTGCGATACTGCACCTCAACTCCCTCTTGCATATCTTTTATAATCTGCTCAGGATCTTCAGTGCGTGGATTATCAGAAGTAAGAATTACTCTATCAGACAACAAACATGCTTCATGTGCCATCTCTGGTCGCTTGGTTTTATCTCTATCGCCACCAGCACCAACAACTGTGAATAGTGTTTCTGCTGAAGTTCTGAGTTCTGTTATCGAGTTCAACACATTTTTCAATGCATCTGGTGTGTGTGCGTAGTCTACAATGGCAAAGCGACCATCTTTCGACTTAATGGTTTCGAAACGACCAGCCACTGGTTTCAGACTACTAATGTGAGTTAATACCTCGGTTGCATCATGTCCCAACAAAACAGCCGAAGCATATACTGCTAATAAATTCGACACATTGAATTTCCCCACAAAGTGAGTCCAAACTTCACTTCCTGCCATTTCAAGCAACATACCATCAAAATGAGGCTCCAATGCTTTAGCATGAAAATCGGCCATTGCTCGCTGTGAATAAGTTTGCTTCTTGGCTGCTGTATTCTGAAGCATTACCATACCATTCTTGTCATCGGCATTGGTTAATGCAAACGCATTCTTTGGTAGTCCATCGAAAAAAGCCTTCTTGGCATTTAAGTAAGCCTTGAATGTTTGGTGATAATCTAAATGATCGTGTGTTAGATTGGTAAAAATTCCACCATCAAACTGCAATCCTTCAATTCTAAACTGATCGATAGAGTGCGAGCTCACTTCCATAAAACAATACTCGCAACCTGCATCTACCATCTCACGCATCAGCTTATTCAGCGAAATTGCATCGGGAGTAGTGTGAGTTGCAGGAATTGGCTGAGTTCCAATTCGAATATCTATTGTTGAAAACAATCCTGTATGGTATCCCATATTACTGAAAAGCTGATAAAGCAGTGTAGCAATTGTAGTCTTCCCGTTGGTTCCGGTTACACCCACTAACTTCAGTTCAGCTGAAGGATTTCCATAATATTGTGCAGCCAACTGACCTACCGTACGAGCAGAATTCTCTACTTCGATATAAGTAACATCGTCATTCAACTGCTCTGGCAACTCCTCCACCACAATGGTTTTGGCGCCACTCTCAATGGCTTTTTCGATAAATCGATGTCCATCCACATGGGTACCTCGCACTGCTATAAACAGAAAATCGGCTTCAATTGCTCTTGAATCGAAATGCAGACCTGCCACATCTCTATCTTCAGCACCAATCAGCTGTTTATAATTTTGGTTTATTATTAGCTCTTTCAGTTTCATTCTATCCCAGATCAATATAGATTGTTCGTCCTTTCTTAAATCTTGCGCCAGCTTTAGGCGATTGCTTTCTGACCTTACCATAACCTGCCATCTTCACCTTCATCCCCATATTCTCCAGCAAGTTTACAGCATCGGTCGCTCCCATTCCAATTACATTGGGAACAACTCCTTTGGTCATCTTTCTAGGGAACATTGCCACTTGTTCTTTTTCGGTGGTAATGTATGCCCAGTGGGGTTCATTATCTTTTTCACCAGCAATTTTAAGCTCATCAAGCACCTTACTGGTTAACATAGTGTTTCCATTTTTCACTTTAGGAATAGCTGTCGCATATTGCGGCAACTCCTCTTCCTTCACATTTCGCTCGATATTGGTAGTATAAACCTTATCGGCTATTTCGCGGAATACCGGACCAGCAACCGAGCCTCCGTAGTACGAACCTTTTGGCCCCATCACCAACACGATGCACGAATATTTCGGTTTATCGACAGGGAAATATCCTGCAAAAGAGGCCTGATAAACCCTTTTTCCATTGTGGAAATATCCTTGGTCTTTATTGGCCACCTGAGCTGTTCCCGTTTTACCCGCAATGGTGTACTTTGCTTTTTTCATCGAGCGACCTGTTCCTCGCAACACAACACCTTCCAACATTGCCTTTGCCTTTCCCAAAGTCTCTTTGCTACAAATCGATGAATTCAGCACCTCTGTCGGGAATCGAATTTCTTCTACCCCTTGTCGCACCACACTTCTAACAAATTTTGGCTTAACCATTTTTCCATTGTTGGCAACGGCATTGTAAAAAGTTAGTGTCTGAAGCGGAGTCATCTTGATCTCATAGCCATAAGACATCTGGGCCAATGATGTGCCCCACCATTTATCCTTCTCACTAGGGTGCTTAATTGCAGGAATACCCTCTCCAGCAATTCCTAAATCCAATTTCTTATTTAAACCAAAGTTGTATACTCTTTCAATGAACTCTGAGGCATTCGACTTGTATTTATCCACAATTATTTTTGCCACACCAACATTCGACGACTTCTCGAAGATCTGCTTCACTGTCATCTCTCCATGCCCACCATGGTGCCAATCACTATCGAAAATTGGTTTACACTTAGGCGAATATTTCCAAACTCCATTTCCGGTATCGTATACTGTTGATGTATCCACTTTACCATGTTCCATGGCAACCATTAACGAAACCAGTTTGAAAGTAGAACCTGGTTCTGCACACCCTTGGTGCCCTAAAGCGTAATTGTAATTCTCTATGTATTTGCCTTTCTTCTTATCCAATCCTAAGTTGGCTATGGCACGAATCTCTCCGCTTTCCACTTCCATCAAAATGGCAGTACCGTACATGGCCTCACTTTTTTGCAACTGCTTGCGCAATGCATTTTCGGTAGCATCTTGCAGGTATACATCAATGGTTGAAACCACATCTAACCCATCTTCTGGTTCCACTTCGGTAATTGGTATCCATCTTCCCGACAGGTTCTGACGAATAGACACTCCCTCTTTTCCTCGAAGGTACTTTTCACATTTGCCTTCTAGGCCTGTAAGACCGATATCACCGAGCGTTCCATCGTACAACCCTTTATTCAAAGCACCAATGGTTCTGTTGGCCAACGAGCGATGTGGCATAAAACGCTGATCGTCTCGCTCAATAATGAAACCACCACGATATTTTCCTCGCTTAAGAATTGGAAACTTTTTCATTCGTTCCAATTCCACATAGGTCACCTCACGGTTACCCAATGGAAAATAGCGTAATCCCTGACGCCACTTGCCGCGCACCTTGTATTTTTTGGTGTACCCTTTTTTCAGTGCATTCTTATATTGCCACTTGGATTTATCCTTAAACAAGCTGGACAAGCTATCGGCCAAACCTCCTACTTCTTTGTAGAAAACCTCTTTTACTCCAGGAGCAACTAAGTCGATATGCACTTTATAGGAAGGAATAGATGTGGCCAATACACGACCATCGTAAGAGATAATATCTCCACGACTAGCCGGAATTTTGTACTCTTTCGGCTCCAATGTTTCAGAATAATCGGCCCACTCTTCAGTATTCACATTCTGAATCATGAATATTTTCCCGATTACAGCTAATCCGAACAACACAACCAAAACATACAAAATGGCAAAACGTACTACTATTTCACGTTGAGTTATAGCCATCTATTCATTCTCTTTTTTTACAACAATAACTTTCGGAGGAGCATCCGACTCAATTAAGTTCAGCTTAAACTCCTTCACTTTTCGTGCTACTTCCGAAGGTCGACTAAGGTTAGTCAACTCTGCAGCAACACTTATCGATTCACTCCTAAGGTCTTTAATCGAATCTTTCAACGCATCAATCTCTCTGATGATTCGTTCGTTTTGATATCGATTTCCTATGAGCAAAACGATTAATCCAACAACAAAAAGCACATACTTATAGTGTTTGGTAATCCGCGGATCACGCAGCAAATGCCCTCCAATAAGGGCTTTCCAAAAGCTATTTATTTTATTCTGCTTCTTGTCCATATCTTTATTTCAAGCGAGCAATTCGCAATTTTGCACTTCTTGCTCTGGGGTTTTCTTCTATTTCTTCGTTGGATGGAATAATCACTTTTCGGTTAACTAGTTCGAATGGTGTATTCACATTTCCATAAAAATCCTTTTCCACCTTTCCCTCGAAGTTTCCTGCTTTGAAGAAATTTTTCACCAAGCGATCTTCCAACGAATGGTAAGTAATAATGGAAAGATGCCCACCTGGCTTCAACACCTCTTTGGCATGGATTAGGAAATCTTTCAACACTTCCAACTCATCATTCACTTCAATGCGCAATGCCTGAAAAGCCATTGCCAAAAATTTCTTTTCAGCGTTACGTGGCAAACAAAGCTTCACGATATCGGTAAACTCCTTGGTAGTAACAATTGGCTTTTTCGAACGTGCCGCCACCAAACGGTTCACGATGGAACGGGCATTTTTCAATTCGCCGTATTCTCTAAAAATTCGAACTAGATCTTCTTCGGAATAATTATTCACCACATGAGCAGCATCTTTCGTTGCCTTCTGATTCATGCGCATATCAAGTCGAGCATCGAAACGGAATGAAAAGCCACGATCGGCCTCATCGAAATCGTGTGACGACACTCCTAAATCTCCAAGAATTCCATCTACCTTATCGAACTCCAGATAACGCAAAAAATTCTTCAAGAAACGGAAATTGTGTCTCACAAACGTAAAACGATCGTCATCCGGAATATTTGCCAACACATCTTCATCCTGATCGAACCCCACTAAATGTCCTTTCTCTGTCAGTCGAGAAAGAATCTCACGTGAATGGCCGCCACCACCAAAAGTAACATCAACATAAACGCCATCTGGGTTTACGATCAATCCATCCACACTTTCTTTTAACAAAACCGGATTATGATACTCACTCATCTTTTTTCTCTTTCAAGTTTACTCTTCAGGATCGATTGATCCACCTAGACATTGCTCAAATAATTGAGCGTAATCATCAGCCGAAAGCACCGACTGTTCATAAAGCGCCTTATCCCAAATTCGGAAACGCTCGCCTTGCCCGGTTATCACAACCTCCTTTTGCAAGTGCGCTTCGCTTATCAGGTGAGCAGGAACATTCACTCGTCCTTTATCGGACAAAGCTACTTTGGCAATTCGCTGATAGAAACTATCCAAAACACGGCTATGGTTTCGGTTATTGTAATCTAATTTGCTACGAATTCGCTCAATTCTTCGCTGCCAAACACTCTTGGGATAAACATTCAGACAGTTCTCGTAAGGGTCTTTCTCCAGCGTAACCATGCCCATAGCGTCGTCTCCCATCTCTTTCTTTATGGGAGCCGGTATCACCACTCGACCTTTATCATCGACTGAAACATAGTATTTTCCAGAAAAATCGAACATGAACGAGAGCCTCTCTATTAATAATTGTAAAGGTAAGGATTTTTGAAACTCGTGCCAATAGTTCCCACTTCGTTCCACAGTGTTTAATTCAACAAACTTGTGAACAATATGTTGAAAACCTGTTAAAAACTTTTTCAGGTGTTAATAAAACTTAGAAATAATCGAAGTTTTTCGGAAAGAGGTGCAAAGATAACAAAGTGAATAAAACAGACAAAAAAACAGTCTAAACGAGTTATGTTCAACAACTCATTTTCAACAATCAAACCAATATTTTTTACTACTTTCGCACCGTAACAACGCACAACATGGAACAAAAAGAAAACACTTTCAAACCTCTAAATATAAAAGAGATAATTGCTGAAAAAAATCAGAAATTAGCTAAACGAATTCCCAATTTCATTTATAATTACCTGACTCGAATTCTTCATCTGGAAGACATAAATGAGGTAATGAGAAAACATGGTCACCTGAAGGGAGCTGACTTTGTTAACCAAATTGTAGAAGAATTTAATATTGAATTCGATTTAAAAGGAGTTGAAAACATTCCAAACGACCGAAGTTTGATTTTTGCATCTAATCATCCTCTGGGAGGTTTCGATGGCATGTTGTTAATAGCTATTGTTTCGAAGTTAACCGACCGCCCTGTGAAATTTTTGGTTAACGATTTTCTCATGCACATTCCTACACTTAAAGATAACTTCATTCCTATCAACAAAGTAGGAGGGCAGGCGCGCGACTCGCTATTAAAAATTGAACAAGCTTATGCTTCTGATGCTCATATTTTAATATTTCCAGCAGGCTTGTGTTCAAGAAAAATTAAAGGAAAAATAACAGATTTGGAATGGAACAAGCATTTCATTCAAAAATCGGCACAATACCAGCGCGACATTATACCTATCCATTTTAGTGGACGAAACTCCAACTTTTTCTACAATCTGGCCCGTTTCAGAAAGTTCATTGGACTAAAGAAAATCAATCTGGAAATGATGTATTTAGCAGACGAAATGTTTAAGCACATCAACAAGAAATTCACCATCTCATTTGGCAGTTTAGTTTCTCATAAGGAATTCAATAATAAATCGGAATACAAAAACTGGGCACTTAAAGTTAGAAACATGTGTTATGCATTAAACAAAAAATAAAAAACAAATACCCGTTTTAAAATGCATTAAAACATTGATTGATTACAACTTGATAAAAATAATCGCCAAATTATAACTGAAATCGATTTACATTTAGAAAAACCAACACCTACTGAAAACCAGTAATTAAAATCGATTTCCTAAATATTTTTCTAATTTTGTAGCCTCAAATGAAAGCGGAACTTTTTATGAAGGATATAATAGCACCTATTCCGAAAGAAAAACTTATTGCGGAGCTTACTCCCGATAAGATGATGCGCAAGACAAATAAAGGTGCCAACGAAATATATATAATCACTGCACACGATTCGCCTAACGTGATGCAAGAAATTGGGAGATTAAGGGAGATTACATTTAGAGATGCTGGTGGGGGTACTGGCAAAGACGTAGATATTGATAGCTATGATATTTCAGAGAAGCCATACAAACAATTGATCGTATGGGATCCTGAGAATCTGGAAATACTAGGAGGTTATCGCTATGTTATGTACTCTGAGTGTGATAGAGATGAGAATGGGATGCCTGTTTTGGCTACATCTCGTCTATTTCACTTCTCTGAAGATTTCATCAATGAATACCTTCCACACACATTGGAGCTAGGACGTTCATTCGTTCAGCCACAATATCAATCGAGCAAGGCTGGTGCCAAAGCCCTTTTTGCTTTGGATAACTTGTGGGATGGATTAGGAGCATTGACTGTTGATCACCCAGAGATTAAATACTGTTTTGGTAAAGTGACGATGTATACGCACTTTCACTCAAAAGCAAGGGATTTGATCCAATACTTCTTCTCGAAGTACTTTAGAGACAGAGACAACTTAGTTTATCCTAAAAATCCATTTATTTTCGATATCAACGAAGATGAAATGGAGAAGATTTTCACGGGAGATAGCTATAAAGAAGATTACAAAATATTGCTTCAACGTGTACGCGATTACGGAGAGAATGTTCCTCCGCTAATTAATGCTTACATGAACTTATCGCCATCAATGAAAACGTTTGGTACTATCGTCAACGATCATTTCGGTAACGTTGAAGAAACAGGTATTATTATTACCATTAACGATATTTACGAGGCAAAATTAGACCGTCACATTGCCACTTACATTAAAGGCAAAGAAGATGGCTTTGAGGATGTAAAATAAAATATCCTTCAAAAGCATTTTGCAAGACTGATTTCTGAATATTCAGATCATAAGATATAAAAAAAAGGAAGCCGGTGATTTTTCATCGGCTTTTTTTGTTACTTGACGTTTCCTCTGAATCTATTTCAATCTTTTGTAATTACACCATCAACTCATTTTAGCAAGTCCGAATTACAAACACCAAAAGTATAGAAACGAAAAAGCCACTCCGAAGAGTAGCTTTTCTGTATAAATATCTTTCGGCCTATTCTAGTAGGCTCTTGCTGAATTTCCTTCGTAGAAGTTGACAAATGATGTATTCACCACTTTATTACCTCCTGGTGTTGGGTAATCGCCAGTGAAATACCAATCGCCTTTATCATCAGGACAAGCTGAATGCAAATCTTCGATTGTCTGATAAACAATCTCCACATCGGCATGAATATCTTTCGGTGTTAATAACTCGGCAATCTTCCCTGAGATTTGTTCTGCAGTGAAAGGACGATAAATCTCTTTCACGTAATTAACAATCTCTTCTTTTGGTAAGAATTGTTGAGACTTACACTTCTGATACACCTCTTCGATGATATTTTCTTTGCCCGTTTCTTTAAGTAGTTCGATAGCCGCATTGAATGCACAGAAGCGCTCCAACTGAGCCATATCGATTCCATAACAATCGGGGTAACGAATTTGTGGGGCCGAAGAAACAATGATGATTTTCTTTGGATGCAAACGATCCAGAATACGCAAAATACTTGTCTTAAGCGTCGTTCCACGAACGATTGAATCGTCGATTACAATAAGCGTATCGACATTGTTTTTAACCACTCCATAGGTTACATCGTAAACGTGAGCCACCAAATCATCGCGACTGCTATCATCGGCAATAAAAGTTCGCAACTTAACGTCTTTAATGGCAATTTTCTCCATACGTGGTTCTACCGCAATAATATCGGCAATACCTTCCTCGGTCAGATTACCATTAAGTGCCTTAATTTTGCGTTTTTTCCACTGTAAAAGATGTTCGCGCACACCTTCCATCATTCCGTAATAAGCCGTTTCTGCTGTATTAGGAATGAATGAGAAAACAGTATTTTCGAAGTCATAATCGACAGCCTCCAATAAACGTGGAGCCAATAGTCGACCTAACTCTTTTCGCTCGTTGTAAATGGTTTTGTCACTACCGCGTGAGAAGTAAATGCGCTCGAACGAACACGATGAACGTTTTTGAGGAATACGAACCAACTCTTCGGTTACCTGACCATCTTTCTTGATGATAACAGCGTGACCTGGCTTAATCTCATTCACATCCTTAGCACGAACATTCATTACGGTTTGAATAACCGGACGCTCTGATGCAACTACCACAATTTCGTCATCGGCATAATAGTGTGCCGGACGAATTCCCCATGGGTCGCGAGTAACAAATGCGTCGCCATGGCCAATTAAACCAGCCATAGCATAACCGCCATCCCAATCTTTCGATGCTTCCTGAAGCACTTTAGAAACATCCAACTCTTTCTCTATTAATGGAGAAATATCCTGATTGGAATAACCTTCGTTTTTATATTGCTTAAACAACAACTGATTTTCTTCATCAAGAAAATGCCCCACTTTTTCCAATACTGTAACAGTATCGGTATAAGCATGTGGGTGCTGCCCCAAACCATTTAATCGATCGAACAACTCATCGGTGTTGGTAAGGTTAAAGTTTCCTGCCAATACCAAGTTACGCGATCTCCAGTTATTCTGGCGCATTACCGGGTGCACAAACTCAATACTATTTCTACCGAAAGTACCATAACGCAAATGCCCCATGTACAACTCTCCGGCAAAAGGTACATGCGCCTTGGCCCAGCCTGCATCTTCCCACAACTCTTTGTTGCCTCGGAATTCAGAAAAATCGTTGTTAATTTTTGAAAAGACATCCTGAATAGGATTAGCCTCTTTTGAGCGGTGCCTGTGGATATATTCCAGTCCAGGCTTCAAATCGACCTTCAAACTTACTGCTCCTGCTCCGTCCTGACCACGATTGTGCTGCTTCTCCATAAGCAGGTACAGCTTGTTAAGGCCATACATCCAGGTACCGTACTTCTCGCGGTAATAATTTAAAGGTTTAAGGAGTCGGATTAATGCAATCCCACACTCATGTTTAATTGAGTCACTCATTTTTTTTTGGATTCAGATGATATGATGATATTGTATTGTCCAGCAAAGCCGGGAACTCAATCTGATCGGGCACAATAAAAGCATCAGGGAAATCTCGTTTCACCAATGACTTCAGCTTAAGCACCTCACTCTTATTCCGAAAATTCCCTACCCTCACTTTCCAGTCGGGCGATTGAAATTTCACATAGACATCGTATTCAGGATTTTTCCCTAAAAAACGGGCTTTAATAGCTTGCGCACGCTCACGTGCTCCCACTCCCGAAGTAGAAAAAATCTGCAAACGGAAACCATCGGCACTTTTTTTCTTTCGATTTAAACGAATGTCTAATGCTAAAAGGGAATCGACTCTGGCATCGTGTTTTACTTTTCCATTACTCCAGAATCCTACGGAATCGGTACGATTAATCAGGCTGTCCGCAACAAGTTCAGCTTCTTGGGCATAAGCTAAACCACTAATACAAACACCTATAATCAGACAAATCAGATAACGGTTCATGTTGGCTTGAATTGAAAGGGCAAATATAATGTAAATAACGCAAAAACAATCGTCGCAGTGTGCTTTAACCTACATAATTTCGATGGCTTAATATTCCATCACCTTCTACCTATAAAGAGTTGTTCTATTGGCAGAAAGAAATTACCTTTGCGCCGATTTTAAGTGAATGGGAATGACTGAAAAGAAACTATTTATAGAAACCTACGGGTGTCAGATGAATGTTGCCGACAGCGAAGTAGTAGCTGCTGTAATGGCCGAGAGAGGATATAAGGTTTCATCGACTCATGAAGATGCCGATGCTATTTTTGTCAACACATGTTCTATCAGAGAAAATGCAGAACAGCGCATTTGGGGTCGACTGAGTGTTTTCAAAGGCTACAAAAAGACGAACCCAAACTTAGTAGTTGGTATCATTGGCTGTATGGCCGAGCGCCTGGCAGACAAACTATTGGATGAAAAAGTAGTTGATCTGGTAGCCGGACCAGACGCCTATCGCGATTTACCCTATTTGTTAGACAAAGTACAAGATGGAAATAAAGCCATCAATGTTCAGCTTTCTGAAGATGAAACTTACGACCAGATTTGCCCTGAGCGATTGATTCCTGGAGCTATTTCCGGTTTTGTTTCCATCACTCGCGGTTGCAACAACTTCTGTACTTACTGCATCGTTCCTTACACTCGTGGTAGAGAGCGCAGTCGTGATCCTCAAGATATTATTAACGAAGTGCGCGACCTGGTTGCTAAAGGTTATAAAGAAGTTACTTTGCTTGGTCAGAATGTGAATTCATTTAAATGGTTACCAGAAGGAGTTCGTAAACCAGTCAGATTCCCTGACCTATTGGATATGATTGCAACGGAATTCCCAACCACACGCCTTCGTTTTGCCACATCGCATCCAAAAGATATTTCGAACCGACTATTGGAAACAATTGCCAAGCACGATAATATTTGCAAGCACATCCACCTTCCTGTTCAGGCTGGAAGTTCTAGAATGCTAAAAACGATGAACAGAAAATACGATCGTCAATGGTATATGGATCGTGTATCTGCAATTCGCGAAATAATTCCTGACTGTGCAATTACTACTGATATTATTGCCGGTTTCTGTACGGAAACAGAAGAGGATCATAAAGAGACCATCTCAATGATGGAGTGGGTTAACTACGATTCAGCCTTCATGTTTAAATACTCTGAGCGACCAGGAACTTATGCACACCAACACATGGACGATGATGTTAGCGAAGAAGACAAAACACGTCGTCTGGAGGAGATCATTAACCTACAAAGCCAAATTTCAAAAGCCAATAACCAAAAAGATATTGGTAAAGTAGTTGAAGTATTGGTAGAAGGAACCAGCAAGAAATCGGAAGATGATCTTTGCGGTCGTTCGTCACAAAATAAGATGGTTGTTTTCCCTCGCAAAAACCACCAAAATGGAGATTTGGTAATGGTAAAAATCAACAAATCGACCCAAACTACGTTAATTGGTGAATCGGTTGAAAACTAAAACTGCATTGTTATGAGTGAAAAGGTAAAAGAATTCAGAGAGTACAGAGCTAAGATGAACGAAAAGATCTTAGCTTCCGACAATAAAGTGATGAAGCGCATTTATGGTGTCGACACACTTACTTATCAAGATGGAGCTCTTTCGGCAAAAGTAAAAGAGATGTTGGGGTTATCCACATCGATGGTTCTACGCTGCGACGACTGCATCAAGTATCATCTTGAGAAATGCCACGAAATGGGCGTTACTACCGAAGAGGTATTTGAGATTTTCTCTGTTGCCAACCTGGTTGGTGGAACAATTGTTATTCCTCACACTCGCCGTGCCGTTGAATATTGGGAAGAACTGGAAAGCATGAAGGCAAATGCCTAGACATCTGAACATTCATACTTCTTAAGATTATTTGAAATCATTAAGAGCAAAATAATTGCAAAATATCCCTGTAGTTTCTACCTACGGGGATTTTTTTTGATCCAATCTCCAGCAGATTACCATCAATAACATCTACTTTAGCTATTGCAATAATGTACCCTCGATGCACCCTCGCAAATCTTTCTCGGGGCAATAAACCTTCATAATTTTTCAGGCTATCTTTTACCACAAGTTGCTTATCTGTCAAATTAATTGTGATATAGTCGCCCATACTCTCAATAAAGAGAATATCTTCCAACTTTACCCGATGAAGCTTTTTATTCTCTTTCACAAAAATGAACTCATTCTCCTCATTATCAGAAACTGCTTGCTCCTTTTTTGCTATAGACACAAATTTTTCCACCGCTTTCAAAAAACGCTCAAATGAGATTGGTTTTACCAAATAATCCACCACATCCAATTCAAAAGCTTCAACTGCATAATCGCGATAAGCAGTAGTAAAAATCACTCTAACCTCTTTATCCTTAATCAACCTTACCAACTCCAATCCTGAAAGTTGTGGCATATTAATATCCAAGAAGATCAAATCAATTTTTTTATTTCGAAGTTCTTCCAATGCACTAAGTGCATCCCCCACTTCATTCACAATATTAAACTCATTCAATTTCTCTAAATGAGTACTAATAACTGTTCTGGCAATAGGTTCATCATCTACAATCAAGCAATTATACATCTTTATCTAAGTGGTTTAATTTTAATTCTACTTCAAATAGTGCTCCTTCATCCCGAACAGATAATTCATACCTTTCTCCATACAGAAAATCCAATCGTTTCGTCACATTATTCATCCCAATTCCTGACGACTCACTATTTCTTTTTGGGAAACACACACTGTTCTTTACACTAAAGCACAATTCGCTATTGCCCATTTTTAAATCGAAATGAATAAAAGGCTCGCCTACATCTTTTGAAGCACCATGCTTGAATGCATTTTCAACAAAAGGCAGCAATAAGAGTGGAGCTATCTGAATGTCCTTACAATCTCCTTGCTCTTTCCATTTCAAATCTAAACGATTTCCATACCTCACTTTTTCTATTTCGATATAATTTTTCAGACACTCCAATTCTTCCTGCAAGCTCACCAGCTCTTTATTACATCGATACAGCATGTAGTCCAGTAAATTAGACAACTGGATAACCAATTCTGGCGCATCATCCGACTTTTTCAAAGCCAGACCATACAAGTTATTCAGAGTATTAAACAGGAAATGAGGGTGAATCTGTGCCTTAAGCAGTTGCAATTCGGCCTCTTTCACTTTTAGTTCGAACTGATGCTTACGCTTTTCCAATAGGTTATTCTCTCGTTGCATCTCAAACAACCTGTTTATCTGACTAATCCCCACAGCTACCACCACTACAAAATGTAATCCGACCAACATAAACAGGTAATCCATCTTTGCCGGATCGTACTTGTCTGTTCCAAAATTGGCAATGAGCATGAAGATGAGAATATTCAACAACAGCTGTAGAAAGAACGAAGTTATTAACACAAACACCGTGTACAACACAAACTTTCCATATCGTTTCGTCATCAAAAAACGAGGAATGAGGTAATATCCAATATAATAGGTTTCGGCAATAACTACCGGGAAAAGCGCCAACGTATAAACAACCGTTGTATAATAATCGTCGTTCATTCTTCCTATAAACAGTAGGAAAAAGAAAAGAGCCACAAGCCACCCAGCAATGTGAAGTCCTATTTTCTTTAATTGTATTTTATCTTTCAATTCAGCAATCTCTTCAATTCATACTAAAAATACAAATAGATATACTTACAACTTAGTATAGTCGATGAAAAACATCGTATGGTCGATAAAATACATTTATCTCTAACCAGGATACTTCATTTATGCTCGCCTGTTGTTTATCCCTTATTCATTGCTTTCCATCGACAATGATTCATTTTTTCCTTCAACTCCTTCATCTTTAATCTCGATAAATTTTTAAACCTTTACAATATGTATATCGCTAACTTCTTCGTTGATGGAGGACTTCCGGGAATGTCTTTCATTACAATAATGGCAGTAGGTGGCGCAATTGCAGCTATCAAAGTCATCGTTGACTTATTCAATAAAAAGAAATCGAACAAGCTTTGGCTCGAAGCAATCATTATGCTTCCTGCTATCGGATTCTTTTTCGGACTGCTTTATCAAGCATTAGGAATGATGGAAGCCATGAATGTAATAACCGAGGTAAAAGACATTTCTCCGGTATTGATATGGAAAGGCTTTTACGTTTCATTGATGGCTCCAGTTTATGCCATGTGCTTATTTCTGGCATTCTCGATTATATGGTATGTAGTTCGTATTTTCTATAAAAAAGCCGAATAACAGAGCCCCTCGCACTCCATCTGTAAAAGTTTTCAATCAAAAATATCGCAATTTTCCATCAAAAGGAATGTTTCAGGTTCTAACAGTATCTATCTAATGTTGTAGAAACCTGAGACATTCCTTTTCTTTTTATTTCCCACACTCTCCTTTCAAAATCCAATGAAACATTTTCTTAACCTTCCCGTAACATACTATTCCGAACACATGTCGTATGTTTGCGTCATAAAACATGACCAAAAATGATAAAGAAAGAATTATTCAACGATTCGTTACAACAGCTGGCCGAGATTGCCCGGGCATTAAGTCACCCTGCCCGACTGCAAATTTTGCAATATCTGGCCTCGCAATCGTCATGTATTTCTGGCGATATAAGTAATGAGCTTCCATTAAGCAGAACAACAGTTTCGCAGCACTTACAGGAATTAAAGAAACTAGGAATTATAAAAGGAGAAGTTACCGGAATAAAGGTAAAATACTGTATTAACCAAGAAGTTATTCAGCAAATCAACGAGCAATTCAACGGATTCTTCGATACATTGAAGTGTAAAAATTCAAATTGTTAACAACTATAAAACAGATAAAATGAGAGTATTAATTCTTTGTACAGGTAATTCGTGCCGCAGTCAGATGGCACATGGTTTTCTTCAGTCGTTCGATGCTAACATCGATGTTCATTCTGCAGGAACAGAAGCTTCAGGGAAATTAAATGCAGGAGCAGTTGCCGCAATGAAAGAGATTGACATTGACATTAGCAAGCACACTTCCGACTCGATTGAAAAATACCTCGGTGAAAAGTGGGACTATGTAATTACTGTTTGTGGAGGAGCCAATGAAGCATGTCCTGCTTTCATCGGCGATGTAAAACACCGTATCCACATTGGGTTTGACGATCCTTCACATGCCGAAGGAACTGAAGAATTCATCCAAAGCGAATTCCGCCGAGTACGCGATGAGATTAAGACTGGTTTCTATCAATTTTATACCGAAAATATTAAAGGCAAATAATTATGGGACTTACCAAAAAGTTGAGTTTCCTCGACCGCTACCTTACCTTATGGATATTTCTGGCCATGTTTGCCGGAGTTGGTATCGGTTACTTACAACCTTCAATAGCTGGTTTCTGGGAACAATTTTCCGATGGAACAACCAATTACCCAATTGCCATCGGTTTAATTGTCATGATGTATCCTCCATTGGCCAAAGTTCGCTACGAAGAGCTGGGCGATGTATTCCGAAACACTAAAATTCTTGGATTATCGCTGGTTCAAAACTGGTTAATTGGGCCAGTTCTCATGTTCGCGTTGGCCATTCTGTTTCTTCAGGATTACCCGCACTACATGGCAGGTTTAATTCTTATCGGACTAGCCCGCTGTATAGCCATGGTAATTGTTTGGAACGATCTGGCTAAAGGAGACACCGAATATGCCGCCGGACTTGTTGCATTTAATTCCATCTTTCAGGTACTCTTCTTTTCGGTTTATGCATGGATATTTCTAACTATTATTCCACAGTGGTTGGGCATTCAGGCATTCCAAATCGATATTACCATTGCACAAATTGCGCATAGTGTATTCATCTATTTGGGTATTCCATTCATAGCAGGTTTCCTTACCCGTTTCATTCTTATTCGTGTAAAAAGCAAAGAGTGGTATCACACACAGTTTGTGCCTAAAATTAGTCCACTAACACTAATCGCACTACTGTTTACTATATTTGTGATGTTCTCATTGAAAGGAGAATACATCATCAAAATCCCATTTGATGTTGTTCGCATCGCCATTCCATTGGTTATCTATTTTATAATCATGTTTTTGGTATCGTTTTTCATGGGACGCAAATCGGGAGCCAACTATCCCAAGACCACTACTATTGCATTCACTGCAGCCAGTAACAACTTCGAGCTGGCCATTGCTGTGGCAGTAGCTGTTTTCGGAATTAATTCGGGAGAAGCATTTGCAGCTGTTATCGGACCGTTGGTAGAAGTACCTGTTCTTATTGCACTGGTAAATGTAGCTCTTCGATTTAAAGAGAAATATTTCAAGTAGATTAAAAAGCAGACTATAAATAAAAACCTCAGACTTAGCTATCAGCATTAGTCTGAGGTTTCTTTTATAGTAAGACATACGTTACTGTAAACTTGCAACTTATGATGTCTTTTGTCTATCCTATTTCATCTAATATTAGATGGTAATTGGTCCTGATCCAATCAGCTCGCCATTTTCATACCATGCAGCAAATTGCCCTGGCACAACTGCGCGCTGACGCTCGTCGAACACAATATAAAGTCCGCCTTCGGTTTTGTGCAATGTAGCTCCTTCCAATGGCTGGCGATAGCGAATACGCACTTCGTAACGACGCTCTTCACCATCTTCCATTTTCAAATCAGGACGCACCCAATGCAATTCCTCATTGGAAATAAAAAGTGCTTTTCGGCTCAAACATGGATGATCATGTCCTTGCCCCACATAAATAATGTTGCGCTCGACATCGGTGTGCAAAACAAACAAAGGCTCTGGTCGTCCACCAATATTCAGCCCTTTTCGCTGACCAATGGTATAGAAGTGAGCTCCCTGATGCTGCCCGGCTACTTTTCCATGCCACGGACGGAATGGGAAAGGTTGAGCCATTTGCTCCAGAGTATCCTCCTTACGCAACGACAACTTCGTATCTTTTGGTATCTCAATTACATTTCCTTCTTTGGCCTTCAGCTTTTGCTGCAAGAAAGTGGGCAAATCCACCTTACCAACAAAGCAAATACCTTGCGAATCCTTCTTCTCTGCCGACGCTAAGTTCTCTCTACGAGCAATTTCACGTACCTCTGGCTTCATTAAGTGGCCAATCGGGAACATTGCTTTAGACAATTGCTCCTGATTCAACTGGCACAAGAAATAACTCTGATCTTTATTTCCATCGGCTCCAGCAATTAGCTGGTGATATTCTTTACCATCTTTTTCAATGGTCTGCTTCTGACAATAATGTCCTGTTGCTACGTAATCCACATCAAATTCCAACGCCTTCTTCATGAAAACATCGAACTTCACTTCGCGATTACACAACACATCCGGATTAGGCGTACGTCCTGCCTCATACTCCGAAAACATATAATCCACCACTCTATGACGATACTCTTCACTATGATCGACAACATGAAGTGGAATATCTAACTTACTGGCTACCATTTTGGCAAACAAAACATCGTCTTCAGCTGAACATTCAGCCGATTTCAAGCCTGTGGTATCATGCCAGTTAATCATGAAAAGAGCAATTACTTCGTGCCCCGCCTCTTTCAATAAATAGGCTGCGACACTTGAGTCTACTCCTCCTGATAATCCTATAGCTACTTTTGCCATAATAAAAAACCTCTCTCTTTAGGCCGCAAAGATACAAATTACCTGATTACTATGCCTTAAAAACTTAGCTTGATAATCCGTCTTTTAATGTAAACTGAAATCCAATAAAAAAGGCCAAGCTCACTTATTATGAACTCAGCCCTAAACTATTTGGAGATCTGTATCTTTGATGTCTTACTCTTTCTTGCCGTATTTCTTTACGTAATTGGACAATTCTCCCAACAACAATGTGAAATCAAATGGCATCTCTTCAGCTCTTATAAACCGAATTTCTGAACTGCCAAGGTTGCTCTCGATTGTAAATCGTCGAACAGAATTTAGCTTAGAGTCCGATAAAGTGACCTCTTCGCCATTCAACTCTATTGGTCGTGCCTCATTTACCAATCTGCGTAATACCTCGGTATCTTCTATGGACAAACGTACTTGTTTCTTCACCACCTCTTTTCCTTCCTTCAACTGAAAAAAACTTAGGTAGCCATCGTGGTTTACCATGATGGATTGTTTGAAATTCAAATGCTGGTCATCGATGGAATAGTTCAAAGCAAACTGCTCATATCCACTCTCTGCCACATCGTCTTTATCGCACGATACCACCATTAGCATCGACAATACAACGAACAGATATGTGAATAATTTTTTGATCATTTTAAAAGCAATTTACAAGGTTACATTTAAACAAAAACCATGCCTTACGAGACAACTTATTAAACTATTTTTAGTGCTTTATCAACTATTCTTTTGATGAAACTAACGCAAAAAAGTTGCGCCATATTGTACATTTCTATTCAAAAAAGCATAAAAAAAGCCGACACGCTTAATGTCGGCTTCTGTTCAATTATCTTATTTCCTTACTCTTGGTAAAGTTTAATCATCTCTTCGGCATCTTTTCCTGTCTTCACAGTAAACTCTTTATCCATGGCTCCAACTCCAGGAAATACGAATGTATATTTCGTATTTTTCTTCAATTTAAATTTCAAGAATTTATTCATATCATCAGTAGCCGATGGAGTATACCCCCAGGAAATCTTTTTTCCCTTTTGGTTTTTCACTCTCACTTGAGCAGCCACACGCTGATTTCCATCCTGTGTACATTGGTTTTTCTTGAACAAGATAACATTGGCAATCATCTCATCTTCGCCCAGACCATTATCTGTCAATTGCTCTTGATAAAGGCGAATGTAACGGTCTGTTACATTTTCGGCTGGTACATATTTAATGTTCTCATCCCAAACCAATGGGAAACTAATTCCTGTTGACTTCCATGAAGATGCATAAATCCAGTGCAATGGTTTCTTAGGATCGGCCTTACCAGCATCGCTCAAGAACCAGCTGTGGTCTAGTTTATCAGGATAGTACTCTGTGAAATACCATGTTCCATCAATCCAAACCTCGCACCAGTTGTGGTTACCACGCATGTTTGTCCAAAGTGGTGTTCCTGCAATTCTCGAAGGAATACCTACCGCTCTAAACGCATCGGTCAATAGAATTGACAAACCTGTACAACTGGCCATGTGCTGACGCATTGATTCGAATGGACTTTGATCTGGCTTCTCACGTTTTGTGTTGTACTCAACCTCTACAATTGTTTTAATATTTTTATTAATTGAGTCGATAGCCTGACGCAAATTGGTACACTTCTCTACGTATGGAGCAAAACGCTTTACAAAATCGGCACGCCATTTTTCACGCGTTTCATTAAAACTCACATACGGCAACACCTCATTGAAGAAAATAGAGTCAGGCAATTGCTTACACCAGCTGTACTTTTCGCGAGCACCGTAAGCCAATTCAGAATTCTCTACCAAGAAATCGGCTTTCAGTGTAGTTAAATCGCGCTCTGGCATATACGAAATTAAAAATGCCATTCCCTCTTTTTGCGCTACAGGCACCTGGTTCATTGCAGCTTTCAGCTCTTTTGCATTCTCTCCAGCCTTTTCAAAAGCTGTGTTCAACAAAGCATGGTACTTTTCAGGTACATCTTTCAATGTATTGTCGCAGCTGGCAAATAGTACAACAGCCAACAATACAGTTAAAATTCTTAATCGGTTCATTATATATTAATTTGTGGTTTATTTCTTCGACAAACGATTCTCTTGATTGGCTAATTCCCAAACATTAAGGTAACTCACCTTTACAATCTCCAGCATTTTCTCCCAATTGATCAATGAAGCATGATCGGTTGCTTTATGGTAATCGGGATGCCCATCGGTATGGTACCAGAAAATTGGAATGCCCAATCGGGCAAACGAAGCGTTATCGCTTCCTCCAACCGGATTCTCCCATGGTCGGTATTCTGTTTCAATGCCCAATGAATATTTGTTCACATGCTTCTTGTTCAATCGTTCCAGGTCTTTAAAAGCCTTTGTATAAAACATTAAAACATGCTTTTTCGTTTTTTCCGGATTTCTATCACGACCAATCATATCGAAATTCAGGTAAGCTACGTAATTCTTAGGATTGTCAATGGTAGATGCAAAATATCTAGAACCAAGTAATCCGCGCTCTTCGCCATCCCAACAGGCAAAAACAATAGTTCGTTTGGGTTTAACGCCTGTAGCCATACAAGCTCTGGCAATACTCATAACAGCCACAACACCCGAGGCATTATCGTCTGCTCCATTCCAGATTCGACCATTGTGCATTCCCAAATGATCGTAATGAGCTCCAACCACCACAATCTCATTGGGATTTTCTCCCTCAATCATTCCCAATACGTTTCTGGCTTGCAATAGTCGGGTATTCGATTTTAGTTTTAGTAACAATGAAACGCCATCTAGCTCTTGATTATTCCATGTAGAAACATCTTTCAAGTCGACAGATGTATCGCTAAGCAAATCGCTGATTACACGCTGTGATATTTGCACCAATGGCAATCTTTTTCGCCCATTTTGTGGCAATGCTACCCTTTTATCGTAGAATGAAGAAGGACGTTCATCCCCTTCGTATGTTACTTCATTGTATCTGAATGGCGTATTCTTCACCCATTTTGCAGCAGCACGCTGTTTCGAATCGTAATATAAAACTCCAATAGCCCCATTACTTTTGGCCATATTCATTTTATGCTGAAGCATTCCTTTTTCATTGGGAGCCTTCTCTGATCCTGAAATACAAACAACCCATTTGCCTTCTACATTGGTGTACTTTTCCTCTACGATTCCATACCCAACAAAAACAATGTCACTATTTATTGATTGTGATTTATCCTGCAAACCGACAGCAAAGTCAGTCTCAAACTCATAGGAGTAAGTAACTCCATTTTCTCTTTTCAAAACCAGTTGATGTTTATCACTAGCATTGATCTCTATCACCTCGAATTTCTGAAAATAGTCGGTATAACTTTTCGCCGGCAAATTTTGAAGTTTCTCATATCTGTTGGGCACAAAATTAACCTCATCACCCATCGCTTTCAGTCCATTATACTGAAACATGCTTTTAATATAATCGCCCGCCAAGTGATTTCCTTTTGTGCCAACTTCTCGCCCCTCGGTCCAATCTGAAGCTAAAAAGGTAAGCTGAGATTCAACTAATTGAGGTGTTAGAGCGGTAAGACCTTTCTCTTTTGCATTATTCTGAGCCACTACTCCACAAGCAATTAGCATCAAAATAATTCCAAAATATAATTTGTACATGATTTATAGTTTACGGTTTAGCCTCAAAAGTACAAAAATCGACAGATAATTTCAGCACACACCTTAACGACGCTTCTGAGCAAAGAAACGTTTTATCAAATCGGCACACTCTTCCTGCAGTACTCCTTTCACTATTTCTGTTTTGGGATGTAACACTCCTGCCGCCTTTGCCTGGTAACCTCTTTTTTCATCATCGCTCCCAAAAACTATTTTACCAATTTGTGCCCATGCCAAAGCTCCCGCACACATTGGGCAAGGTTCCAAAGTGACATATAGTGTACAATCTTTTAGATATTTCCCTCCAATAGTATTCGCTGCTGCCGTAATAGCTTGCATCTCAGCATGAGCAGTTACATCATTCAGCGCTTCAGTAAGGTTATGGGCCCGAGCAATAACTCTATTCTGACTTACCACCAAGGCTCCCACCGGCACCTCGTCTTCATCGAATGCTTTTTGAGCTTCCTGAAGCGCCATTCGCATAAAATACTCATCACTAAAAATATCCATAGTTGCTTCTCTTTATTCGATACAAATATAGCAAGCTATTTGCACCTAAATACGAACACTATGACTACAATGCACAACTTTTTAATTAAAGTGTAAAGTGTTGATGGATAAAAGTTTTATTTTTGTTGCTCGATTGAAGTTACTAACAGAAACAGTTTAAATAGTTTAAAAATGTACAGAACTCATACTTGTGGAGATTTACGAATCTCTCATGCCGGTCAGGAGGTGACTTTGAGCGGCTGGGTACAACGAAAAAGAGAATTAGGTGCAATGACTTTTGTGGATTTGCGAGATCGATATGGTATCACACAGCTTGTTGTTGATGATCAGAGTTCTGATGACTTGAAAGAAGCAGTACACCAGCTTGGTCGCGAATACGTTGTTCAGGCCAAAGGTATTGTTCGCGAACGTAGCAGCAAAAATGACAAAATAGAAACCGGAGAAGTTGAGCTTGCAGTAACAGAATTAAATATTCTTAATCCAGCAGAGCTTCCTCCATTCACAATAGAAGATGAAACTGATGGTGGTGATGACTTAAGAATGAAGTATCGCTATTTGGATTTAAGAAGAAACCCGGTTAGAGAAAACCTGGTACTTCGCTCACAAATGGGACACTACACTCGTGCCTACCTGAATGAACAAAATTTCATCGAAACAGAAACTCCTGTATTGATTAAGTCTACTCCAGAGGGAGCGCGTGACTTTATTGTTCCTTCTCGTATGAACGAAGGCCAATTCTACGCTCTTCCACAGTCGCCCCAGGTGTTTAAGCAGTTGTTGATGATCTCTGGTTTCGACCGTTATTTCCAAATTGTAAAGTGTTTCCGTGACGAAGACTTAAGAGCTGACCGTCAGCCTGAGTTTACTCAAATTGACTGTGAAATGTCGTTTGTTGACCAGGAAGATATCTTGAACACTTTTGAAGGATTGACTCGTCACCTGTTTAAAAAGGTAAAAGATGTAGAGGTAACAGATTTCCCTCGCATGCCTTACAGCGAAGCTATTGCTAACTACGGTTGTGATAAGCCAGATATTCGCTTCGAAATGTTAATTAAAGACATTACAGCATTGGCTCAGGCTAAAGATTTCAAAGTTTTCAACGAAGCTGAATTTGTTGGAGCGATCTGTGCCAAAGGAGCTGGTTCATATACACGTAAGCAACTTGATGAGTTGACTAACTTTGTTAAGCGTCCTCAGGTAGGAGCTAAAGGGTTGGTTTACGTTAAGTGCAACGAAGATGGCACATTCAAATCGTCGGTAGATAAATTCTACGATGCAGAAGATCTTAAAGCATGGGCAGAGGCAACAGGTGCTGAAGCTGGTGACTTAATCTTAGTACTTTCAGGAGATAAGAACCCAATGCTTTCAGCTCTTTGTGACTTACGTCTTGAAATGGGTGACCGTTTAGGACTTCGCGACAAGAACGTATTCAAACCTCTATGGGTTGTCGACTTCCCTCTATTGGAGTGGGACGAAGAAGCAAAACGTTTCCATGCAATGCACCACCCATTTACTTCTCCTAAGAAAGAAGATTATCACTTATTGGAGAGTGATCCTGGTGCTGTTCGTGCTAACGCATACGACCTTGTTATCAATGGTGTTGAAATTGGTGGTGGTTCGGTTCGTATTTTCGACTCTGAATTGCAAGCTAAAATGTTCGACCTTCTTGGATTTACACCAGAAGAAGCAAAAGCTCAGTTTGGCTTCCTAATGAACGCATTTAAATATGGTGCACCACCACATGCTGGTATTGCATTCGGTTTCGACCGCTTGGTTTCATTATTTGCAGGATTGGATACTATCCGCGACGTTATTGCATTCCCTAAAAACAACTCGGGACGCGACGTAATGATCGATTCTCCATCGACTGTAGCAGAGGCTCAGCTGGATGAATTGAACCTAGCGCTTAACATGAAAGAAGAGAAGTAAACCTTACACTTCATATAAATAAAAAAGGCAGCCAATTGGTTGCCTTTTTTATTTCCTTACTCTATTCGTTTCGGTTTATAAAATGAAATCGATAGCTTAAAACCGATTTTTCGTCTTTCGACTTTATTTCAATAAAAACATCTCGTTTTTTCTTAATGGTCACTGTCAAGCCAGCTCCATTGGTCATTGTCTTTTTAATAGTTGTTTCGTCGTTGTTTTCAGGACAATTAATCATCACCTCTTCATTCCACACTGTGGTAAATTTAATTGGCCAGAAGTCTTTATTTTCTCTTACAAGCATGGCATATTCCAGACCAAGGTGACAAAATTCAAAAAAATGATCGGCATCACTTCCATTTATGCTCATTTGCTCTATCACAGGATCATTCTCATGCTCTTTAATAATAATTGACTTCTCTTCACACTCAAACTTACTCTCTCCAAAACAGAACTCTTTTACAGCAACCGAGTCTCGAATAAATTTTGCGCTTTCTTTTCGCTCATGCTCACAACTAAAAAAGGTAGCAATTGCTACCAGTACAAATAAAACTCTTCCTTTCATTCTAACTTACTTTTTAACAAAAGTATTATTCCGAATGATTCAAAACAACAAATAGCGACAAACAGGTTACATCACTCGACCAACGTTGCAAACAAAAGGGCAAATAAAAAGGGGTAGCCTAAGCCACCCCTTTTTTATATAGTCTTATGAATTTGAATCTATCGTTCAACAGCTTTTTTAGCAGAGTAGTTAATACTCAAAGCTGCCATTTTACGTAGTTCTTGCTTCACTTCCCCTACAATAAGCATTGGAGTATTTTCATCAACTTTTAATGAATACACCATGAAAGGACGTTCAGCTTCATCACGTGCATCACGCTCTGCTTGAATAAATGCAGGAATATCCGCTTTAGTTGCGAACTTGTCGTTCAACTGGATACGCTCGGCATTACCCATTTTAGCTACAAACTGACGCTGTGGAGGTCCAATATACAAATAGCACACCAATGATTTTTTCTCCAATTTAGTTAACTCTGTCGCTTGAGGAACATTAACTTTTACCTTAAGTTCCTGCTCACGCATAGTTGTACTAACCATAAAGAAGAAAAGAATCATAAATACAATATCAGGCAAAGATGCCGTAGAAATTGGTGGCAATTCTTTTCCGCCGTTTTTTCTAAACTTCGACATTACTTTCCTCCTACTTTTTTAGGTTCGGCCTCAGAAATCTTCTGAGGATAGATCTTCTTGATCGCTTTTTGCTGTTCGGATTCTAGGCTTTCAAAAAGCTTACCAAATTTCTTTTTAGCAAGATCGTTTCTCAAATCATTGATTGCAGCAATCAATTCATTTTGAACTGCTAAATAAACCCCATACTTTGTATCCAAGTCATTTCGAAGTGAGATAACAGCACTACCAGTAAGTACTTTTGTATCTCCGAAGAACTCAACATACTCCGTTTTTTTCTCTGGAAGGTTTTCGCCCTCCAAATTTGGGTTCAAAAATTCTTTAGCTTTACCTCGCAAATCCTCCAAACGGCAAATGTCGCCCTCTACCAATAGCATGTTATCCTTGTTCACAAGCACCTCAAAGATGTTTCTCTTCTTAATAGGAGGAGTATCATCTTGTTGCTCGGGCACAAAAGGAGGAAGCTTTCTTCTCAGACCGCTATCCACATCCATTGTAGTGGTTACCAAGAAAAAGATCAACAACATGAAGGCGATATCGGCCAACGATGCAGATGGTATTTCTGGTACTTTTCTTGCCATAAATTTTTATTTTTGGAAGGCTTGCCTCCGATTATCGTTTTAGTAGTCTTGACACTGAAGACAAGAGCACTGCTCCAATTGTTAAGAACAACAAGATGTACGTTCCATACAACGCTGTTCCAATCCATTTAGCTCCCTCTGGAGTAAGATCACCTTCAGCAAGCATTTTCTTTGCAGTCAATGATTGTGGGATAAAGTCAGTAGCCAACATATTAGCTACAACCACAATACCTGCAATTGCTGCTACTGAAATTAAAGCCTTCTTGATAGAAGCAGGATTGTTGAACAACTGTAGAATAGAGAAAATTACAGCTGCACCAGCTCCCATAAAAAGAAGTACATAACTCCAGTTAAGGTTTAGCTCTATAAGAGCATCTTGTTTTGCCCCATCTAAATTAGATACCAACATGATAACTAAAATAGCTGAAACGGCAATAAGTACTCCTAGAACTATGGTTAAGATATTACCAAGTTTATTCATAGGAATAATTATTTTTTAAGATTGTGTTTTACTAATAGGTCCATCATAGAGATAGAAGCATCTTCCATGTTGTTTACGATTGAATCGATTTTAGCTACACAGTAGTTGTAGAAAATCTGAAGGATAATCGCAACGATCAAACCAGTTACAGTAGTAATCAAAGCCACTTTAATACCACGAGCAACCAAAGAAGGGCTAATATCACCAGCAACCTCGATAGCGTCGAATGCTTCGATCATACCAATTACTGTTCCCATGAAACCAAGCATAGGAGCCAATGCGATGAAAAGACCCAACCAGCTCAATCCTTTTTCCAAAAGACCAGCTTGAACACCACCGTAAGCTACGATAGACTTTTCAACTACGTCAAGACCTTCTTCAGCGCGGTCTAAACCTTGGTAGAAAATACTTGCAACAGGTCCACGAGTATTACGACATACTTCTTTTGCTGCTTCAACACCACCATTCTCAAGTGCATCTTCTACCTGAGCCAATAATTTCTTAGTGTTTGAAGTAGAAAGGTTCAAGTAAATAACTCTCTCAAAAGCTACAGCCAAACCTAATACTAAGGCAACCAATACGAATGTCATGAAGGCAGGACCTCCATCGATGAAGTATTGCTTGATACGGCTGTGAAGCGACTTTCCTGACTCAGCAGTTGCAGCTGCTTCCTCTTCAGCATCAGCCATAGAAGTTTGAGCTGAAGCATCCTCAGTAACCTGCTCTGTGGCAGCATCCTCAGTTTGATCCTGAGCGATAACATTCATAGATGCTCCGAAAGAAAGCATCCCGAAAACTGCTATTAACGCAAATAGTTTTTTCATAATTTGAACCAAATTTTGATTTACAATGTTTCTGTTTCTCACTTGTTATTTCAATACTAATATTTTCTTCTTTATCCTCTCTGCGGAGAGAGAGGGATTCGAACCCTCGGTACCCTTTCGAGGTACACACGCTTTCCAGGCGTGCCAGTTCAACCACTCCTGCACCTCTCCTGTTTAACTTAACTCCGAGAATTTCAGGGCTCCAAATTACAAAAAAAATGTGAAAAACAAAGTTTGCTATTCACTAATTTCCCCGTTCAGGCTTTTATTCAGGTAGATCTGTATTTCTGAAGTTGACAGTCCTTGTCCCAATAAGAACATCAACTTAGTAATAGCAGCTTCAGTGGTGATATCATTTCCACTTATTACCCCTACTTCCTGTAATTCCCGACTGGTTTCATAATGCCCCATATTTACTTTTCCCCCTTCGCATTGGGTAACATTTAAAACCATTACTCCTCGCTTGATAATTCGTTTTATAGCATTTAAAAACCAGCGACTTGTTGGCACATTGCCAGAACCAAACGATTCCAACACCCAACCTTTTATATTAGGAGTCTCTAAAATAGAAGTGATTATCTCTTTATTCATCCCAGGGAAAATCTTCAAAATCCCCACCTGGTCGTTAAAATTTGAATTTACCTTCAAAATCCCCTTGTTTTTAGGGTAGTTGATAAATTCACTATTGTATACAATATCAATTCCTGCCTTAGCCAACGTTGGGTAGTTCTCGGAGCCAAACGCACTGAACTGTTCGGAATCTCTCTTGGTGGTTCTATTTCCTCTAAAAAGTTGAAAATCGAAATAAACACATACTTCTGGTACCATTGAAGAACCATCTTTGCGCTTAGCGGCAGCAATTTCAACTGCAGTAATCAAATTTTCTTTCCCATCGGTTCGAATCATACCAACAGGCAATTGAGATCCAGTAAAAATTATTGGTTTATCCAGGTTTTCCAGCATAAAGCTTAATGCCGATGCAGTATATGACATTGTATCGGTTCCGTGTAGCACCACAAAACCATCGTACTTGTTATAATTACGCTTGATGGTTCGGGCAATTTTTGTCCAAACCACAGGAGTCATGTCCGATGAATCGATCGGTGGATTAAAGTTGTAAGTATCGATTTGATAACCGAACTTCATCAATTCAGGAACTTCTTCTACTATTTGATCCCATTTTACAGGTGCCAGAGATCCTGTTTCTGGCTTTTGCACCATCCCGATAGTACCACCTGTATATATTATTAATATAGAAGGCTTGTTCAAGGCAGTAAATATTTCTGATTCTACAATCTGTTATTCTGTATTGCGAATAAAGACAGTTTCAGCGTGAAAAGCAATGAATTAAATCAGAAATTAAATAGTTTACGAGCATTATCTGTAGTTACTCGAGCAACTTCGTCAAGTGATACATTATATATATCGGCTATTTTTTGCTGAATATTGCGAATATAAGCACTCTCGTTTCTCTTTCCTCTGAATGGAACAGGTGCTAAGTAAGGCGAATCGGTTTCCAGCATCAGGTGTTTCATATCAACTCCTGCAAGCGTTTTATCCAGACCACCATTTTTAAATGTAACGATACCGTTTATTCCCAGCTTGAATCCCCAACCGGTAATTTTATGGGCTTGCTCTTCGGTTCCAGTAAAGCTATGGAAAACACCTTTCAAGTCTTCATCCATCTCTTCCTCAATCACCTGAAATGTTTCTTCAAATGAATCGCGCACATGAATTACAACAGGTAATTTTCTCTCTTTAGCCCAACGCAACTGTTGACGAAAAACAATAATCTGCTCTTCCAGAAATGAAGAATCCCAGTAAAGATCAATACCGATCTCACCTATTCCTTTAAAAGAACGTTTCTTAAGCCAGTAGTTAACAATCTCCAACTCCTCCTCATAATCTTCTTTTACCGATGTAGGGTGAAGTCCAATAACAGGGTAACAAACATCAGGATAAGCATCCGACAAATCCAACATGTTTTTTATACTTGAACTATCTACATTAGGTAAAACAATTTTCTCCACTCCACTACTAATTGCTCTCTCAACCACTTCGTGAACATCAGAAGAAAATTCTTTCGAAAATATATGTGAATGGGTATCTATTAACATCTCTAATTCTATTTGTGCCCAAAAGTAACATTCTATTTTCCATTGGATGTTAACTTAATATTAGCAGTTATTTAGAACTCATAAAAATTAAGAGTTAATTCACACTAAAATCACTCATTTCTCATGTTCGGTTTTAATTCTACTCCATTTATATGAATGTAAACTCTACTTTTGCGCCATCAAATACGAACAAATCAAAATCTGCTAAATGAAGGATCAAACTACTCACGAGCTAATCTATCGCCTCGAAGATAGACCTCGTTTTACGGAAGCGCTATTTGCCGCTATTCAACACCTGATGGCCATTTTTGTTGCCATCATCACTCCTCCTCTGATTATTGCCAGAGCACTACAGCTGGATCAAGAGACAACCAGCTTCCTTGTAAGTATGGCACTTTTTGCATCGGGAATTTCAACATTCATCCAATGTCGAAAATTTGGAAAACTGGGAGCAGGACTTCTTTGCGTTCAAGGAACCAGCTTCTCGTTCATCTCTCCTATTATTGCTGCCGGATTTCAGGGGGGACTTCCATTAATCTTCGGAACATGTATTGCTGCATCATCTATCGAAATCGTATTAAGTCGATTCTTAAAGTATGCGCGCAAAGTTATTTCACCATTGGTTAGTGGTATTGTTGTTACTCTTATCGGACTAAGTCTTGTGAAAGTAGGTATTGTTGCCTGCGGTGGTGGTTTCGGTGCAATGGAAGACGGAAGCTTCGGTGCACTAAGAAACTTAGGAATTGCATTTGGAGTGCTTATTCTAATTGTTGTTCTAAACCTAAGCAAAAACAAGTACATCAGAATGAGTTCTATTTTCATCGGGTTACTTGTGGGATACCTTTTCTATGCTTTTACTGGCGATATTTCATTTGCTGGAATCAACGAACTGGGAACCATTACTATTCCTATCCCATTTAAATATGGTTTAGATTTTAACTTCTCGTCATTCCTAGCCATTGGTTTTGTATATATTATTACTGCCATTGAATCAATTGGCGATATCACTGCCAACTCAACTATCTCTAAAGAGCCAGTTGAAGGAGAAGTTTACATGGAACGCATTTCGGGTGGAGTATTAGCTGATGGTATCAACTCGGGTATTGCTGGTATCTTCAACTCATTCCCAAATTCAATCTTCAGTCAGAACAATGGCTTAATTCAGCTAACAGGTGTAGCCAGTCGCTATGTAGGTTACTTTATCGCAGTAATGCTACTAATCTTAGGACTATTCCCTGTAGTTGGACACATTTTCTCTCTAATGCCAGAACCAGTTTTGGGTGGTGCTACACTGCTAATGTTTGGAACTGTAGCCGTTGCCGGAATTAAAATCATTGCAACTCAGAATATCGACCGCCATGCCATGGTAGTATTGGCTATTTCATTCTCTCTTGGATTAGGAGTTGAATTGATGCCTGATATTCTTAAGCATTTCCCAGAATCAATAAAAAGTATCTTTTCTTCAGGTATTACAACCGGAGGATTTGCTGCGATTTTGTCGAATGTTGCATTTAATCTAATAGGAAAAAAAGAGGACTAATCATGGAACTATTAAAAAAGAGGATTTTAGAGGACGGACGAGTGGAAGAAGGAAATATCCTCAAAGTAGATAATTTTCTAAATCACCAACTCGACATTGAATTACTTGACGCAATTGGAAAAGAGTTTGCCAAACTATTTGCCGATTTAGGAATTACTAGAATTTTAACCATCGAAGCCAGTGGTATTGCCATTGCATCGCTAACGGCCTTACAGATGAAAGTTCCTGTTGTTTTTGCCAAAAAGACTCAATCCAGAAATCTGGATAAAGACACATGGGATGCAGAAGTATTCTCGTTCACCAAAGACACCACATATAGTGTTAGAGTGAGCAAGCGTTACATGGACTCCAACGACAAAGTGCTAATCATCGACGATTTTCTTGCCAATGGTCAAGCATGTGTTGGTCTTAAAAAGATTGTTGAAAACGCAGGTGCCGAATTAATGGGAGTAGGAATTGTTATTGAAAAGAGCTTCCAAAAAGGAGCTTCAATTCTGGAAGAAGCTGGTGTTAACCTAAAATCATTAGCTCGCTTAGCTTCCATTCACGATGGACAAATTGAATTTGTAGACTAATATCTACTTTCTATATAACGAAAAAGGGTGCCATCAAGCACCCTTTTTTCTTTTGAAATTGTATCTTCTTAAACCACACCTTGAGCAAGCATAGCATCGGCAACTTTTACAAATCCACCAATGTTAGCACCTTTAATGTAGTTAATTGAATCGCCTTCTCTTCCGTACTTAACACATGCATCGTGAATATCTTTCATAATCACTTTTAAGCGCTCATCAACCTCTTCGCGAGTCCATCCGTAACGCATGCTGTTCTGAGACATTTCCAATCCTGAAACTGCAACACCACCAGCATTAACTGCTTTACCTGGTCCAAATGCAATCTTTTCAGTTAATAAGAATGCTGCTTCAGCAGTACATCCCATGTTCGATGCTTCAGCAACCAAGATACATCCGTTCTCGATTAATGCTTTTGCATCATTCTCGTCCAATTCGTTCTGAGTAGCCGATGGCATAGCCACATCTACCTTTTGTACCCATGGACGTTTTCCTGCATAGAAAGTAGCTTCAGGATACTCTTCAGCATAAGGAGCAACAACATCGTTATTCGTTGCACGCAACTCTAACAAGTACTCTACCTTATCACCAGTGATTCCTTCTGGATCATAAATATATCCGTCAGGACCTGAAATAGTAACTACTTTTGCTCCTAATTCATTCAATTTAGAAATTGCACCCCATGCAACGTTTCCAAATCCAGAGATAGAAACAGTCTTTCCTTCGAAAGTTTGTCCCATTTCAGCCAACATGTGCTGTGCAAAATAAACAGCACCGTAACCTGTTGCTTCTGGACGAATCAATGATCCACCGTACTCAATACCTTTTCCAGTAAGAACACCTGTGAACTCATTCTTCAATCTTTTATACTGACCGAACAAGTAACCGATTTCGCGACCACCAACACCAATATCTCCAGCTGGAACATCAGTATTAGGACCAATGTGACGGTAAAGTTCTGTCATGAATGACTGGCAGAAGCTCATGATTTCATTATCAGATTTTCCCTTAGGGCTGAAATCAGATCCACCTTTACCACCTCCCATAGGAAGCGTTGTCAAACTATTTTTAAATGTTTGCTCGAAACCTAAAAACTTAAGGATACTAAGCGTTACACTTGGGTGAAAACGCAAACCTCCTTTGTAAGGTCCAATAGCACTATTGAATTCAACACGGTATCCGCGGTTCATTTCCACTTCACCTTTGTCGTTTACCCATGGAACTCGGAACATAACTACACGTTCTGGCTCACACATGCGCTCCAAAATTTTAGCTTTTACGTAACGAGGATTAGCTACATAAAAATCCCAAACGGTTTCAACAACCTCTTCTACTGCTTGGTGGAATTCCTTCTCACCTGGAGTTCTTCCTTTAAGTTCCTCCAAGAATGAATTCATATCTGTTTTCATGTCGTTTTAATTTATGAGTTACATATCGAAAACATTTCAAAGGTAGATATTTTAGCTATACTGCAAACAAAAATGCCAAAAGGCATAAAAACCACATCTTATTGAAATACTGATAATTACAGTTTTTCAGAATATGTTTAATAGCAGAACTAATTAAAAATCTGATATTTCTCATAAATGAAAACGTTAGAAAAAAATTCAATTTTCTGATTTTATAAAAAACCCATTACTTCCAGTCAATCTCAATCTGGAAATGCTATACAATTATATAATAAGAAGAAAGATTCGGCAGGCCGAAAATAATTGTAAAGAATTACTAATTTTGCAGCCACTGTTTTAAAACCAATTAATGCATTAGAATAAAATGGATTATAATTTCAGGGATATTGAGAAGAAATGGCAAGAGTATTGGCAAGAGAACAATACTTATAAAGTAGACGTAGATTCATCGAAGCCTAAATATTATGTACTTGATATGTTTCCTTACCCATCAGGGGCCGGACTTCACGTAGGTCACCCTCTCGGGTATATCGCTTCCGACATTTATAGTCGCTACAAGCGAATGAAAGGATTCAACGTACTACACCCTATGGGATATGATGCTTACGGTTTACCTGCCGAGCAATATGCCATTCAAACAGGTCAGCACCCTGCAATTACTACAGAAAACAATATTGCACGCTATCGTCAGCAATTAGACAAAATTGGTTTCTCGTACGATTGGGACAGAGAAGTGCGCACATGCGATCCTGAATACTATAAGTGGACACAATGGGCATTTCTTCAAATGTTCAAACACTATTATAATAATATCACCCAGAAAGCAGAGTCAATTAATGAGTTGATTGCTTTGTTTAACGAGAGTGGAACTGCAAATATCACTGCTGCTTGTGGCGAGGAATTAACTTTCACCGCAGAGGAGTGGAAAGCAATGTCGGAAAAAGAGCAGGCCGACACATTAATGAACTATCGTTTGGCATTCTTGGCCGACACAATGGTTAACTGGTGCCCTGCATTGGGAACTGTTTTGGCCAACGATGAGGTTAAAGATGGTCTTTCAGTTCGTGGAGGTCACCCTGTTGAGCAGAAGAAAATGCAACAGTGGTCACTTCGTGTTTCTGCTTATGCCGAACGTCTATTGAGCGGACTTGACAACTTAGAATGGTCTGACTCACTAAAAGAGGTTCAGAAAAACTGGATTGGAAAATCGGAAGGTGCCGAAATGTTGTTCCACCTGAAAGGACACGAAGAGGCAATGACCATTTTCACCACTCGTGCCGATACTATTTTCGGAGTTACTTTCATGGTACTTGCTCCTGAGAGCGAATGGGTAGAGAAGCTAACTACTCCAGAGCAAAAGGAAGCAGTAGATGCATACATTGCCGAAGCAGCTAAGCGCACCGAGCGTGAGCGTATGACTGACGTTAAACGTGTATCTGGCATCTTCACAGGAAGTTATGCTATCAATCCATTAAGCGGAGAAGAAATTCCTATCTGGATTAGCGACTATGTATTGGCTGGCTACGGAACAGGAGCTATTATGGCTGTACCTGCTCACGATAGTCGTGACTTTGCATTTGCTCGTCACTTCGACCTTCCTATTCGCCAAGTAGTTGTTCCTACCGGAGCAGAAGCTACCGATCCTGCAACATGGGAAGATTCAATCGATTCAAAAGAGGGAATCATGATTAATTCTGGATTCTTAAACGACCTGAACGTGGTTGATGCTATCCAGAAGACCAAAGAATACATTGCTGAAAAAGAGATTGGTCAGGTTAAAGTAAACTACCGTCTTCGCGATGCTATTTTTAGTCGCCAGCGCTACTGGGGAGAGCCATTCCCTGTATATTTCAAAGATGGAATTGCTTACCCAATGAGCGAAGATCAACTTCCATTGGAGCTTCCTGAAATTGAAAAGTTCCTTCCAACAGAAGATGGAGATCCACCTCTAGGAAGAGCTCAAAACTGGAAAACAGAAGAAGGATATCCTATTGAATTGAGTACTATGCCAGGATTTGCTGGTTCTTCAGCTTACTCTCTTCGCTACATGGATCCTAAAAACAATAACGGACTAGTTTCAAAAGAAGCTAACGAGTACTGGCAAGATGTTGACTTATACATTGGTGGTATTGAACATGCTACTGGTCACTTGATCTACTCTCGCTTCTGGAACAAATTCCTTTTCGATATTAATGAAATTTGCAAAGACGAACCATTCAAGAAATTGGTTAACCAAGGAATGATTCAAGGTCGCTCGAACTTCGTATATCGAGTTAAAGGAACCAACAAATTTGTTTCACTAAACCTACGTAAAGAGTATGATACTACTCCAATTCACGTAGATGTGAACATGGTTCAGAACGATGTACTAGATACTGAACGTTTCCGCAACTGGAACCCAGAATACAAAGATGCCGAATTCATTCTTGAAGACGGAAAATACATTTGTGGCTGGGCTGTTGAGAAAATGTCAAAATCGATGTTCAACGTGGTAAATCCAGATGACATTATCGATACTTACGGAGCTGACACTCTTCGTTTGTACGAAATGTTCTTAGGGCCTCTTGAAGCTTCTAAACCTTGGGACACTAACGGTATTGATGGTGTTCACAAGTTCTTACGTCGATTCTGGAATCTTTTCCACAACAGCAATGGTGAATTCCAGGTTTCTGATGCAGAACCAACTGCTGAAGAACTGAAGGTACTTCACAAAGCAATTAAGAAAGTAGAAGACGATATCTTACGCTTCTCTTTCAACACTACTGTTAGTGCTTTCATGATTGCAGTAAACGAATTGACTTCAATGAAGTGCAACAAAAAAGCAATTCTTGAAGAGATGCTTCTTATTTTAGCTCCATTTGCACCTCACATTTGCGAGGAACTATGGAAGCAATTAGGAAACACCGATAGCGTTGTTGCTCAACTCTATCCTAAGTTCGAAGAGAAGTTCCTTGTGGAAAGTAGTTTTGAATATCCTGTTTCATTCAACGGTAAAATGCGTTTTAAACTGAATTTACCACTTGACATGAGTAAAGAGGATATCGAAAAAGAGGCCATTAATCATCCAAATGCGGCCAAATGGATTGGAGATAAATCCATACGCAAAGTGATTATTGTTCCTAAAAAGATTATAAATATTGTAGTTGGATAACGATACAATAACCTTATAGTGAAAAGCACAAGGTTCTTGAATCTTGTGCTTTTCTTTTATACTTTTTTATTGTCTTAGCCATTTAACTAATTATTTGAGATGAAGAATAAAGTACTTGCTGAGCTAAAATCGTATGCACTGATAATATTCGGATGCATGCTTTACACCTTTGCGTGGGTTGGTTTCTTAGTGCCAGGTGAGATTACTGGAGGGGGAGTTAGTGGAATTGGTGCCACCATATTTTATGCCTATGGCATTCCTATTGGTTACACCTATTTTGCGGTGAATATTATTTTAATTCTTTTGGCAATAAAAATTCTTGGTGCCAGTTTTGGTATTAAGACCGTTTTCAGCATGGGACTGCTCTCGTTGCTTTTAACCGTTGCACAACCGTTGTTTTCCGAACCCATTGTTAACGATACTTTCTTAGCAGCTGTTATTGGAGGTATTCTGGGCGGAGCCGGGATTGGCTTTGTGTTTATGCAAGGAGGTAGTACTGGTGGAACCGATATTATTGCTCTTATCATCAACAAATATCGAAACATCAGTCCTGGTAGAATAATGCTGCTGTGCGATGTATTAATTATCGGTTCATCGTGGTTCGTATTTCAGTCGCCAGAGAAACTGGTTTACGGTTTTGTTTCCATGTGGGCCGTTTCATATACTATCGATTCGGTATTGGATGGAGCAAAGCAATCGACACAGATGTTCATCTTCTCAGAAAAATACGAGGAGATTGCCGATTTCATCAATTTAGAAACAAACCGTGGGCTAACTGTAATGGATGGTACGGGTTGGTACACTAAAAAGAATGTAAAAATTATCATGACAGTTGTCCGTCGTAAAGAAACTGGCGGTATCTTTAGAATGATTAAGCACATAGATCCTGATGCCTTTATTTCCCTTGGAAGTGTAATGGGTGTTTATGGCAAAGGATTCGATAACATAAAATACTAAACAAATGAAGAAATTCTTTCCTGCAATTATTGTGGCTCTTATATTAATAATTGTATTGCTGGTAATTGTAAATAAGAAAAAAACACCAATTGAGACAACTCAAATTGCCGCAGCTGATACAATACCACCTCAGCCACCTATATTAAAATATGGACTACCCGTCGACTCTTTTATGCTTCAGGTGGGATCCATTGGAAAGAATGAACATTTATCGACAGTATTATCTAAACTGGGAGTGTCCAGAAGACAGATCCACTTCCTGGCAAAAAAATCGAAACCAATTTTCGATGTGCGCAAAATCAGACGAGGAAACAATTGGGCAGCATTCTTCTCGCGCGACTCAATGGTTCAGCTAGACTATTTTGTTTATGAAATAGATGCCACTGACTATGTGATCTATCAGCTTAAAGATAGCCTACACATTACAAGAGGGCAAAAACCTATTGAACGAAAACTAAAGAGAGCTCAAGGCACCATCAAGTCATCGCTATGGAATGCGATGGTAGAGAATAAGACCAATCCTGTTCTCTCCAATGCGCTTTCTGAAATTTATGCCTGGACCATCGATTTTTTTGCCATCCAGAAAGGGGATCAGTTTGATGTATTATACGAAGAAAACTATGTGGACAGCGTATCCATAGGAATTGGTAAAATTCATGTGGCTAAATTCACACACATGAATGAACCATACTGGTCGTTTGCTTTTAAGCAGAACGATTCAGAAGGCTATTTCGATCAGGAGGGGAAAAGCTTGAAAAAAGCGTTTTTGAAGTCTCCGCTAAAATTCTCAAGAATTAGCTCGCGTTTCTCTTATAGTAGAATGCATCCTGTTTTACGAATTCGTCGTCCACACCTAGGTATCGATTATGCTGCAGCAATTGGAACTCCGGTATATTCTATCGGCGATGGAACTGTTATTGCGAAAGCTTACCAGCGTCGTGGAGGTGGTCGATATGTAAAGATCAGACACAACTCGGTTTATACAACTGTTTATATGCACCTTCATCGTTATGGAAAGGGAATTAAAACCGGAGCCAGAGTAAAACAAGGACAGGTGATAGGATATGTTGGTAAATCGGGATTGGCAACCGGACCTCATCTCGACTTTAGAGTATACCGAAACGGAAAAGCGATGGATCCTTTAAAAGTAAAAGCGCCACCTGTCGAACCAGTGAAGAAAGATCTGCTTCCTCAGTTCAATGCGCTTAAAGATTCTTTAATGCTACAATTAAATAGAATGCAATAAATACCGAAAGCTGTGTGTAAAAGCACAGCTTTTTTATTTCAACAAACTTTCAATCACTTTAGGGTAATGCTCAAATTCCAACTCGTGAATCTTCTTCACTAAGTCTTCAGGAGTATCATTAGCTTCCACATTACATTTTGCCTGTAGTAAAACTTCACCTTCATCATAACATTCATCCACCCGATGAATAGTTATACCACTCTCCTTCTCTCCATTTTCAATAACAGCTCGGTGCACATTCATTCCATACATCCCTTTTCCTCCATATTTAGGTAAAAGTGCCGGATGTATATTAATTATATCGAATGCCCTTATCAGATTGGTTGGAATCAACCATAAAAAACCGGCTAGAACCACTAAATCGATCTCTCTTTCCTGAAGTTTTTCGACAATTTCATTGCTTTTCGAGAACTGTTCTCTATTAAAAACAAATGCAGGGACATCTAATTTTTCGGCACGCTGTAAAGCAAACGCCTTTGGGTTATTACACCAGATAGAGTCGACGCAAACACTGGTAGACTGGCCAAAATATTGGGCTATATTTTCGGCATTACTCCCCGACCCTGACACAAATATGGCTAACCGTTTCATGATTTAAAGGTATAATTAGTAAACTTTTCGAATATGTTTGTTAAAAGTTATAAAGATATAGGTTTTAAGCATGTAGTATGCCATTCCATTCATCAATTAATTAAAAAAAGTTTGATTGTTATTGGGCAAATTTTATTACTTTGCACCCCGAATTTTTAAAAAATAAACAGAATTATTAACAAAAACTTTTAGTTATGTCTGATATTGCTGCTAAAGTTAAAGCTATTATCGTTGATAAATTAGGTGTTGACGAAAGCGAAGTAACTAATGAAGCATCTTTCACTAACGATCTTGGTGCTGATTCACTTGATACTGTTGAACTTATCATGGAGTTCGAAAAAGAATTCAATATTGCTATTCCAGACGATCAAGCTGAGAAAATCGGTACTGTAGGTGAAGCAGTTGAACACATTGAAAAAGCAGTCTAAGTAATTATAAACTGAAAATTTTCTTTTAAATGGAATTTAAACGAGTTGTCGTTACAGGCATGGGAACCATTAACCCACTCGGTAAAAACATTGATGAGTATTGGGAAAATCTCAAAAATGGTGTGAGTGGTGCTGCTCCTATTACTCGTTTTGATGCTTCCAATTACAAGACTCAATTTGCTTGCGAGGTTAAAGATTATAAACCAACGGACTATTTCGACAGAAAAGATGCCCGTAAATATGATCTTTACACTCAGTTTGCATTAATCGCTTCAAATCAAGCTTTGAAAAACTCAAAGCTTGATGTGGAGGCGGTGAATAAAGACCGAGTAGGAGTTATTTTAGGTGTTGGTATTGGTGGGTTGGAAACTTTCTACAACGAGGCAAGAAGCCTTAAAGAAGAAGCTCCAAAATTCTCGCCATTTTTCATTCCTAAGATGATTGCGAACATTGCAGGTGGATTGTTAGCCATTGAACACGGTTTCCGTGGGCCAAATTTCACTACCGTTACAGCATGTGCTTCAGCTACACATGCAATAATTGAAGGTTTAACTCAAATTCGTCTGGGTAAAGCTGATGTAATTGTTACAGGTGGTTCGGAAGCAGCAATTAACGAGGCAGGAGTTTGTGGATTTAATTCCATGCGTGCTATCTCAACACGAAATGATGATCCTAAGACGGCGTCTCGTCCGTTCGATAAAGATCGTGATGGATTCGTGATGGGAGAAGGTTCCGGAGCTCTTATTCTTGAAGAATATGAGCACGCTGTTAAAAGAGGTGCTACAATCTATGCCGAGCTTGTTGGTGGTGGCATGAACTGTGACGCTTACCATATGACTGCACCACATCCAGACGGAGAAGGGGCAGCTGCAGTAATGCGCCAGGCCATCGAAGATGCAGGACTTCAAATCGAAGATGTTGACTATGTAAACGTTCATGGTACTTCAACTGGATTAGGAGATATTGCAGAACCTAAAGCATTAGCAAGATTGTTTGGAGAGCATGTTTACAACCTAAGCATTAGCTCGACAAAGTCAATGACTGGACACCTACTAGGAGCAGCTGGTGCTGTTGAAGCTATTGCTTCTATTTTGGCACTAAATAACGGAGTTGTTCCTCCAACTATCAACCAATTTGAGTTGGATCCTGACGTGGATGAGAAGCTTGATTTCACTTTCAACAAAGCAAAAGAACGTGATATTAAAGTTGCTCTATCGAACACATTCGGATTTGGTGGTCACAATGGAACCGTATTGTTTAAAAAACTAGACAATTAAGGTGATAAGAACTATAATGCAAAGAATAAGACTCTTTTCTTCTTCTAGAAAAGAGTTTTATTTGTTTTTAAAATCATTGATAGGTTTCTACCCTGGAAACCTTAAGTTATATGACATTGCATTTATTCACAAATCAGCCTCATTTACTAACTCACAAGGCTTTGTTGTTAATAATGAGCGTTTGGAATACCTCGGAGATGCCATACTAGGGGCTGTTATTGCCGATTTTCTCTATAACCGGTTTCCACATCGCGACGAAGGCTTTCTAACTCAAATGCGCTCGCGTTTGGTCAACAGAAGTTTTCTTACACAACTTACTTATTCTACCGGCCTTTACGCTTTCATCGATTCAAATACCAATGGTCGTGTGCCTTATAGCCATATTTATGGCGATGCTTTTGAAGCATTAATTGGTGCTATCTATCTTGATAAAGGCTACAAAACTACCAAGCGTTTTATTATTAAAACCATTCTGAACAACTATGTCAACCTAGCTGAAATTGAGCACCAGAATACCAATTTCAAAAGTCAGCTTATTGAATGGGGACAAAAATACAAGCGTGAAATTCATTTCGAAACCACCGAAGAAGCAAACCCGAAAGGGAAAGCCAATATTTTCTTAGCTGTTGTTAAAATTGAGCAGGAAGAAATTGGAAAAGGCTATGGAGGTTCGAAAAAAGATGCTCAGCAAAATGCAGCTAAAGATGCATTGAAAAACCTTCCATCTCCGGGTGAACACACTCCTTCTGAGGAAATAGAAGAGCCGGAAGCACAAGAGGAAATCCTTGATGCTCCAGAATCTCCACAAGTTCCAGAGATTACTGAGGTTCCAGAGAAGCAAGACGAAGGTACAGAGCAAGAGAATCAATAAGACTTTATTTTTTTATTTCTGAGTTGGTACAACCAAAGTTGTATCCACGAATTCTGTATGCCTTATTGTTTCATTTTGGAACAGATATAGGGATAAAAAAGTAGCGGAACCTCTTTCGAGACTCCGCTAACCAAAACCTAAATTCACCTTGTAAAAACTCAGTTAACTCAAAACTTCCTTCGAGTCAATTTTCATATGACAAATATATGTTCTCATTTAGTTAAGTCGAACTAAGAGATGTTAATCTCTGTTAAGACTTTTTATTCCACCATATTCTTTCACATTTCTTCACATTCTACTATCTTTCATCACAGAATTAGTATTCTTCTGACAATTATACAATTGCACGGACAGTAGAATTGATAGGCATTTTATGCTGTTAAAGATTGTTAAGCTATTCTTTGCCAGCTTTTTTTCGGATATATTTGTAGTATGAGTAAGAAATTCATTACCAACTTAATTATCATCATGGCCATTGTTATGGCCGGCTTAATTATTGTACAATACAATACCATTAGTACTGCTGGTAATATTAAAGAAGATCAGTTTAATCAAACTGTCAACCGGGTACTAGCCACAGTGGTAGAGGAATTGGAAGCTCAGGAAATCAGAGAACTTATCTTAGAAGAAGAAATGGCCATGGTAAACGATCCAAGTATCGCTCCTGGAGGAATCTATGGCAACTTTCAACCCATACAACTCAATCAAATCAATTCTTTAAACAAACAATTAACCGATGCTTTTGCCAGAGCCGGTTTTAACCTTTCGTTTGTTGATTCGGTTTTAAAGCAACCAACTCTTTACCCCAGAGGTCGCCCTGGTGATGCTCCTTCTGCCTTTAATAAATTATATGAATTCAGAAGCTTTCAACGCGAAGGCTATAAAAACAAGTTCAACGATAAAACCACATTGCTAAGGTTTAAAAACCTTCGTGCTATTCTTTCCGACCGTCCACTTAAGGAAAAGTTAAACATGAGCTACCTTAAATCGACTTTGATGAAAGAACTTACCAGAAACAATATAAAACTCGATTACCGATTTGCTGTTGTTTCGTTTAAGGCAGGTCAAGGAGAATTTATCGATGGTGATCCGGATTTCGACTTAAAGCTGGGTGATAAACATCGTCGTTTATTATTTCCCAATGCACATAGCGCAGGCTCTGATTATCTGATTGTATATTTCCCAGCCGAAAAGCAATATGTATATAAGAGTACCGGTTTCATGGTTATTCCATCTGTTATTTTAACCGTTCTCATTATCGGACTATTTCTTTTCACCATCAATATTATTCTTAAGCAGAAAAAGCTTTCGAATATCAAAAACGACTTTATTAACAACATGACTCACGAGTTGAAAACTCCTATTTCAACTATTTCGTTGGCATCGCAAATGTTACGCGATAGCGGAGTTGCTAATACCCCAAAAACCATTGAGCATGTTTCCAATGTAATATTTCAGGAAAGTAAACGTTTAAGTTTTCAGGTTGAGAAGGTACTTCAAATGGCCGTTTTCAACGAGGGACGCTTAAAGCTGAAGTTCCGTGAATTCGATGTAAATGATCTACTTATTACAGTGGTTCAGAATTCAGAATTGAAAGTAAAAAATAAAAATGGAGAGCTTCTTTCTGAACTTGCTGCCGAAGAAGCTGTTATCAAGGGAGATGAGGTACATGTTACCAATGTAATGTTTAACCTTATCGACAACGCAATAAAATATAGCAAGGAAGAACCAACCATTGAGATTGGTACATTAAACAAAAAAGACCATTTAGTCGTAACTATTAAGGACAATGGCATAGGTATTGCTAAAGAACACCAGAAGCAGATATTTGAGCGTTTTTACCGTGTTCCAACTGGTAATGTTCATGATGTGAAAGGTTTTGGCCTTGGATTAAGTTACGTAAAGAAAATAATCGATGCCCATCAAGGAGAAATAAAAGTAGAAAGTGCAGTTGGTAAAGGCACCAAGTTTTCACTCTATTTCCCATTAAACAAGAATTGATATGGAAGAAAAAGTAAAATTGTTACTAGCCGAAGATGATGAGAACCTAGGCTTACTTCTGAAAGAGTATCTCATAGCAAAAGGATTTGAAGCAGATCTGTTTCCCGATGGAGAAATGGCTTACCATGGCTTCATGAAAAAGCAATATGATATTTGCTGCTTGGACGTTATGATGCCGAAAAAGGATGGTTTCACTTTAGCGAAGGACATTCGTATGGTGAACAACGATATTCCAATCATTTTCTTAACAGCCAAAAACATGAAAGAAGATGTATTGGAAGGATTTAAATTAGGTGCCGATGACTATATCACCAAGCCTTTTAGTATGGAAGAGTTGATTTTCCGTATCGAGGCCATCATGCGCCGAATTCATTCTGATACTGCAGCAAACAACAACCAACAAACATTTAAGCTGGGTAAATTTACATTCGACTCGCGCAAGCAAACGCTTACCGAGGGAGAAAACAAACCCATTAAGCTTACAACAAAAGAGTCGGAGCTACTACGTTTGCTTTGCAACAACGCCAATGAGGTTTTGGAACGTAACTTCGCTCTAAAAAACATTTGGATTGACGACAACTACTTCAATGCAAGAAGTATGGATGTATATATTACCAAATTACGTAAACACTTGAAGGAAGAACCTGCCGTTGAGATTATCAACGTTCATGGAAAAGGATACAAACTGATTGTTTCGTAACCCAGTTTCTTTCAAAAAAAAGCCGCAAACGATTTATTCATTTGCGGCTTTTTTAGTTTTGTATACTTATCTAGTCGAGCTTTAGTACTGCCAAGAATGCTTTCTGAGGCACCTCAACATTACCAATTTGCTTCATTCGTTTCTTACCTTTTTTCTGCTTTTCAAGTAGCTTACGCTTACGCGAGATATCACCACCATAACATTTAGCAGTTACATCTTTACGAACAGCTTTTACTGTTTCACGAGCAATAATTTTTGCTCCGACAGCTGCCTGAATTGCAATATCGAACTGCTGACGAGGAATCAACTCTTTCAACTTTTCACACATTCTTCTTCCGAATGGGTAAGCATTGTCGAAGTGAATTAGCGATGACAATGCATCTACCTTCTCACCATTCAACAGAATATCTAAACGAACCAATTTCGCTTTTTGGAATCCAGTCTGGTGATAATCGAAAGAGGCGTATCCTTTAGAAATACTCTTCAGCTTATCGTAAAAGTCGAATACAATCTCAGCCAAAGGCAATTCAAAAGTCAGCTCAGCACGCTCTGTTGTCAAGTAATCTTGCTTCAACAAAGTTCCACGCTTCTCCAAACACAATGTCATTACCGGACCGATAAAATCGGTTTTCGTAATAATTTGTGCACGAATATATGGTTCTTGAATTTCGTTAATCAAAGTAACATCAGGTAATCCCGATGGATTATACACTTCCAGCTCTTCGCCATCGTTAGTATGAACGATGTACGATACGTTAGGAACCGTAGTAATCACATTCATATCGAACTCGCGATCCAAACGTTCCTGGATAATTTCCATGTGCAGTAGTCCAAGAAATCCGCATCGGAAACCAAAACCAAGAGCTGCAGAAGATTCTGGTTCGAATGTCAACGAAGCATCATTCAACTGTAGCTTCTCCATTGCAGCACGCAAGTCTTCGTAGTCTTCAGCATCGATAGGATAAACTCCGGCAAAAACCATTGGCTTCACTTCCTCGAATCCTTCAATAGCCGCATCGCAAGATCCACTAACATGCGTAATGGTATCTCCCACCTTAATCTCTTTGGCTGTTTTAATTCCTGAAATGATATAACCTACATCACCTGTACTCAGCTTTTTCTTTGGCTCCATTCCCAATCGCAACACACCAACTTCATCGGCATAATACTCTTTATTGGTAGCCATAAATTTCACCAAATCACCTTTGCTAATTTCTCCATTCAAAATCTTGAAATAAGCAATAACACCACGGAATTGGTTAAATACAGAGTCGAAAATCAAACACTGCAATGGAGCATTCGGATCTCCCTTTGGAGCAGGAACTCCTTCTACAATACGGTGAAGAATATCATGAACTCCCTCACCTGTTTTTCCACTGGCACGGATGATTTCTTCTCGCTTACAACCAATCAAGTCGATAATTTGATCCTCAACTATCTCTGGCATTGCATTAGGCAAGTCCATCTTGTTCATGATTGGAATAATTTCCAAATCGTGTTCAATGGCCAAGTAAAGATTGGAAATAGTTTGTGCCTGAATACCTTGTGTTGAATCGATAATTAAAAGTGCCCCTTCGCATGCAGCGATAGAACGAGATACCTCATATGAGAAATCGACGTGTCCCGGAGTATCAATCAAATTCAGAACATATTTCTCACCTTCATACTCATAATCCATCTGGATAGCATGACTTTTAATGGTGATACCACGCTCCTTCTCCAATTCCATATCGTCAAGTACCTGATCTTTCATCTCACGCTCAGATACTGTTCCGGTATACTCCAACAAGCGATCGGCCAGTGTACTCTTACCGTGATCGATATGTGCTATTATACAAAAGTTCCTTATATTTTTCATCTTCTACTATTTTTCTATACTGGATCAGAGCCACTTAACGGTTTTCAACAATTGTTAATAACCCATTAAAACTACATTGCCTTAACTGAGCAACTCTGTGAATCGAAATTTGTTTAAAAACAATCCGATTTAAGTTCGATAAAAGCCTCTCTACAACAGACTTTACTCAAGTTCCGCAAAGATATTCAATTTTTACAAATGGAACTTGCATGTCAGCACATATCGTGCATTTTTCAAAAAGTGTTAAAAATTAAAATCGAAGTAATAATATTTATTAAAATTGAAGCAGATAGCCATTAAAAACTTTCAAAGACTAGCAATACAGCTATTTTTTTATTTCATTTGTATTGAACGATACACACACACGATCCTCTTCACAAAAGGATAATTTGAATTTTTGCAACACCTTATGAGGGTAACTTACACACTTACGATTGTTGTTCCTGTTTATAATGAACAGGACAATATGATACGTCTTGAAAAAGAATTAGCAGCTTATTGCCAGAAAAGTAAACATAATGTAAAGATACTTTTCGTCAATGATGGTTCTACCGATAGTAGTCAAACGCACATTGAACAAATGTGCCAAAGGAATGAGCCTTTTTCGTTTATTAAGTTCCAAAATAATTGTGGCTTAAGTGCTGCAATTAAAGCAGGTATAGACCATGTTACTACTCCTTTCGTAGGATATATCGACTCTGATCTTCAAACCGATCCGAACGATTTCGATTTATTAATGGAACATGCCAACGATTTCGATTTGGTAACAGGAATTAGAGCAAATCGAAAAGACACTATAGTAAAGAATCTATCGTCGAAAATTGCCAACTCCATTCGTCGCTCTGTAACACACGATGGCGTTGAAGATACTGGCTGCCCACTTAAAGTAATTAATTCAACAGCAGCAAAGAAAATTCCATTCTTCACAGGAATGCATCGTTTTCTTCCTGCATTAATCATACTTCAGAACGGAACAATCAAACAAGTTCCTGTTAGCCACTTCCCAAGAATTGCTGGAGAAGCAAAGTACCATTTATGGAACCGCCTTTTTGGCCCATTAATGGATTTGTTTGCATTCAAGTGGATGAAGAAAAGATATATTAATTACGATGTAGAAAAAACAGGATAATGGAACACTGGTGGATATTCATATTAGGATTTTTTGCACAGATTCTATTCTTTGCCCGGGTTACAGTTCAATGGTTTATGTCTGAGAAGTCGGGGAAAGTAGTTTCTCCGGTTATTTTCTGGCAAATTAGTGTTATTGCTTCTTTACTTCTATTGTGGTATGGAATTCTACGAAACGATTTTGCCATTGTATTGGGGCAATTGGCCGTCTATTTTATCTACATTCGGAATTTGCAACTACAAAGACAGTGGACAAAGCTTCCCAATTGGTTTAAGGTATTTGCCTGGACAACTCCAGGCATAAGCTTAATCTGGATGCTTTTAGGACCTACGCATAATTTCAGCACATTCTTTAATAACCAGTCTATACCAACAACATTATTGGTTTGGGGTAGCTTAGGACAATTGACATTTACTCTTCGGTTTATCTATCAATGGATTTATTCCGAAAAGCAAAAACAATCGGAACTACCTATTGGATTCTGGATTATTAGTTTAGTTGGAGCAGCAATGATTTTCTCCTACGGAATCATCCGTCTCGACCCGGTTTTAATCACTGGCCAATCATTCGGATTGATTGTTTACACCAGAAACCTGATGCTTTGTATGGATAAAAGAAGTAAACTGATGACCAAAGTCTCGACAAGAGTAATCAACAGTTTACCTCAGAAATAATATTTCAAATATTTATTCTACCGAAAAGTCGACCTTTTTCAAATCTTCCCAAAAGTTAGGGTACGACTTGGTTACTACCGAAGGCTCTTCGATTTTTACTCCACTGTACTGCATAGCAGCAGGAGCAAAAGCCATGGCCATTCGGTGGTCATCATAGGTAGGAATTACAATCTCCTCATTAATTAACGAAGGATCAACAAAGCCATCCCATTTCAATTCGCCATGTTTAGGCTCTTCAAGTTTTGCTCCGAATTTGGCCAACTCATTAATTAAAGCTTCAATTCTATTGGTCTCTTTAATCTTTAATGTCTCCAAACCGGTAAAATGGAAAGGCACCTTTTTCATTACACAAAGTACAGCCATTGTTTGAGCCACATCAGGAGTTTGAGTAAAGTTTAGCGTCAAACGTTTTGGCTTCTTGTCGCTCACCTTTTTCACTCTTAGTACATCGCCTTCCTGTTTGCTTTTTAGTCCGAACTCTTCGAACCATTTAGCCAACTCCGAATCTCCCTGTACACTCTTCCAGCGTAATCCTTTCAACGAAATATCAGCTTTCTCGGCCATTGCCGCCATCTGAAACCAATACGAAGCTGCCGACCAATCGGCCTCAACCTTAAAAGGTACTGGCTTATATTGTTGCTCTTCAATTCTTATTTCGTTGCCCATAAACAATGAACGTACACCAAACTGTTCCATTATTTTCAATGTCAGTTCAATGTAACTACGCGACATTACTTTATTCTTTAATCGAATGCTTAACCCATTCTCTAAGGTTGGGGCAATCATTAGTAAAGCCGAAATAAACTGACTACTAACACTACCATCCAACTCCAAAACAGGTCCTTTCAGGTGCGAACCCCAAATTCGAAGCGGAGGATATCCTTCTTTTCCTTCGTATTCGATTTTAGCTCCCAATTTATTCAAAGCATCCACCAAAATACCAATTGGGCGTTGCTGCATTCTTTCAGAACCTGTAATCACCCACTCTCCAACAATCTTCGATAAGAAAGCGGTTAAAAAACGCATAGCTGTTCCGGCATGTCCAACATCAAAAGTTCTGGTATTGGAATTAAGCACTTTCATCATTGCCCGAGTATCGTCACAGTCCGATAAGTTCTCTATATCATAAGGACTATATGCCAATGAATTTATAATTAACACTCGGTTACTAATGCTTTTTGAAGTAGGCAACTCAATGGTTCCTTTCAGTATATTGTCTGCTTTATTTAAGCCGTAAATTTCTTTTTCCATCTTAAAATCTCCGTCTTCAGTTTAAAGTGTACGGTAAAAATCCAATGCCTCGAAAATCTCTTCTCTCCCACAATTTATATCAATCTCGAATTTCCCAATTTCTGGAATCAGCGTGAAATTAATACGTTTTCCTTCATTCTTCTTATCATGAGTCATCAATTGATAAAGTGGTTGAAAGTCATCAGTATCAATCTCGAACTTACCGTAAATATCAATCAACCATACGGCCACTTCTTTTACGATCGTTTCCTTCAAATTCAATTTCCTGCACGATAAGTACAGTTCGACAATAACTCCCAATGCGACAGCATAACCGTGAAGCATTGGCTTTTGCTTCTTCATTGCATAACTCTCGAATGCATGCCCAGCTGTATGTCCGAAGTTCAATGCTTTTCTGATTCCTTTTTCTGTAGGATCATTTAAAACAAAATGTTCCTTAATGACTACCGATCGGGCAATTAGATCTTTCAATTCGTTCAAGTTCATTTTATCCAAATCGAATTTCTTCAGATCCTCAAAATGATTGGCATCCCAGATCAGTCCATGCTTTACCATTTCGGCAAAACCAGATTTATTGTTTTCCTCTCCGATGGTTTTCAAAAATTCGGTATTGATATACACCTTCTGTGGCAAAGCAAATGTTCCCACTTCGTTTTTAAATCCATTGAAGTTAATCCCGGTTTTTCCCCCTACCGATGCATCGACCTGAGAAAGCAATGTTGTAGGAATATTCACAAAGTGCATTCCTCGCTTATAAGTTGAAGCAGCAAAACCACACAAATCGGTAAGCATACCGCCACCAACATTAATCACCAACGATTTTCTATCGGCTCCATTATCGCTTAAAAATTGCCATACCTGAATTAAAGTATCGGTACTCTTCGACTCTTCACCAGTACCAATTACCAAGCGAGGTAATTTATTCAGTACAGAATTAGATGCCAACAATGGCCAACATAACCTTTCGGTATTATTTTCCGTAACTACAAACACCTTATCCTCGGGATAACCTTGCAGCAACTCTTCTAACGATTCGATCAATGAATCGGGGAAATATACTTCTGATTGTAAATGAGGGAAACTCATAGATTTATATTTTCGAGATATTTGGACAAAGTTAAAACTATTTGTTATTTTGATTTTGTAATATAGAATCTATCCCAAGGGATTAACGGCATCTTAATATGGTAATTGAAAACAAAAAACGCTCTCTGAAACTAGGAAAGATAATCAGTTTAATACTTTTTACTTATGTAATTGCACAGCTAGTTCTTTTCTATTTCGATTTAAAAACAGCACTGATTGTTGTTGCTGTATCATGCGTTATTGATATTGTTATCCTTTACATTACCAATCCGCAGTACATCTATTTTACCATTGAAAACGACAAATTGATATTCAGATACTACTCTGTTATATCGATAATCGGACGAGAATATAAAAGTATTGAATTTCCTACCCAACGCTTCCATCGTTTTTCGTTTAAGAAGAATAAAGGTTTACGTCCTCTCCTCAGCCTTTCAGTTAAAACCCGAAAGGGAATTGCCACCTACCCTGCTGTAAGTCTAATTGCTTTAAACAAGGAAGAACAGCAGGCCATACTGAACCAACTCCAACAATTGGCTCTTCAGAATGAAAAACGAAGATCTGAAATATAAAATTGCTTCAGCTCATTTTCCTCATATTGGCTTACCCCGACTGAAACAAATTGTAGCGCATACAGGAACCTATATGTCGCTATTTTCTGAAAATGTCAATCTACTTTCTGAAGTTCCTGGTATTAATAAAGAATTGGCAAAAAACGTTGTTGCCAACACTAAAAATGCGCTACAAATTGCTACCGAGGAGCTAAAATTCATTAAAAAACAAAACTTAAATATTTACTACTATTCAGACGATGAGTATCCTAGGCGTCTGACTCATTGCGATGATGCCCCCATCTATTTCTACACCAAAGGATGCTGCAACTTTAACCTGCCACACGTAATCAGTATTGTTGGAACACGCAGAATGTCTTCAGAAGGAAAAAGGCTAACTCACCTTTTGATTTCTGACCTAAGAAAACTAGGCATTACTCCTCTTGTTGTTAGTGGACTGGCATATGGTGTAGATGTTGAAGCACACCTTGCCGCTATTGAAAATGGTTTGCCAACAGTTGCAGTTCTTGGTCATCATCTGGGAATTCTCTATCCTGCTTCCCACAAAAGTGTTGCACAACAAATAGTAGAAAACGGAGCTTTAGTCTCTGAATTTACCAGCACGAGTGAGTTTTATCAAACCAATTTTGTTAAACGTAACCGTATTGTTGCAGGAATGGCCGATGCTACAATTGTTGTTGAATCGGCAAAAAAAGGAGGTTCACTTATTACTGCTGAAATGGCCAATTCATATAACCGGGACGTATTTGCATTTCCTGGCAGAACCACCGATAAGAGCTCGCAAGGATGCAATAACCTAATTAAGACCAATCAGGCAGCATTAATAGAATCGGCCAACGATCTAGTCGACTTCATGGGCTGGAGTACCAATAAAGTTAATCCCGTGGTTCAAACACAGCTCTTTGTGGATCTTTCGCCATTGGAAAAAAAGATTGTCGATTTTCTGATGCCCATTGAAAATGCCAGTATCGATCAAATTGCATCGCACGTAAAAATGTCCATTAGCAAGGTATCGGCAACGCTATTTAACCTAGAAATGCAAGGACTAATAATTGTTCTTCCGGGCAACACTTATCGTTTGGCTGCCAAATAACGAATACTGTTGAATAACAAACAACTAACAAGTAACCCTTACTAGCTACCTAGTTTCAGACAAACGAATCTTTTTTCGGCATATATTTGCTACTCAACTAAAAACTAATTGATGATGAACAATTTAAACATGTTAGAGCTTTTCGGATATGTAGCTTCAGTAGTAACTGCTGTTAGTTTAACTATGAGCTCAATTATCCGATTGAGATGGGTAAACATGGCCGGATCGGCAATGTTTTGTATTTATGGTTTTCTAATTGGTGCATTACCCGTTGCTCTACTGAATCTTTTTATTGCATTTGTAAATGTTTACTATTTAACAAAGATCTATCGCGAGAAAGATCATTTTTCAATAATACCTTCATCAGCCGATGATCATTACCTAAAAGAATTCATTAACCTGAACGAGAAAGAGATTAAGAAATATAATCCTGGATTTAGTTTAGGTGCTGATAATTCATTGGCATTAATGATTCACAGAAACCTGGCTTTGGCGGGTGTATTTGTTGCACAAAAAACAGATAGCAAAACATTGGAGGTAGCTTTAGATTACGTTTTACCAGCTTACCGTGATTTAAAATCAGGACAGTTCTTATTCCATGAAAATGTAGCTTATTTCAAGCAACAAGGAATTGAGCGTATTGTTACTAAATCGAACAACAAAGATCATTTGAACTATTTGAAAAAAGTAGGCTTTACAGCAGAAGGAGATCACTTTGTTTTCAATGTATAAAAGAATAGAGGCTGTACTCCGTTGAATACAGCCTCATCCTGTTGCCCTGACGAATTGTGTTCACACACAATTCAACCTATAAATAATGATCTTAATTCTTCTTTTTCTTCTTAAAAACAACATTATACCTCACCTTAGACATATCACCGTATGTACTAACACTTGATTTTCCATCACCCACTCCTAAGGAACCTGTAGAGGATGAAAAAGCATTCTGGTATTCAAACCCAATCTCATCCATTGCATTCAACAGGTCAGTAATTGTACGCACTTTCAAATCTTTGTGCAGGTAATATTCCAGGTATTGAAATGCCTCTTTATACTTCGACTTTTTCTTATTTATATGAATACCGATCCCACCTAGTATCTTTGTATTCTCAGCTGTTATTACAATATAAGTTGGTAAGTCTTTTGAGTAATTATAATTCTCCTTCTCGACATCCTTCGCCCATGAGAATAGTGAAAACAGTAGCACTCCAACTAAAACAAACAGTAGCCTTTTCATCTTTAAATTACTTTATAAATTGAACGTCCAATGCTTTCACCTTTGCTGGAACAAATGGTTTCAATTTCGAAAAGTCCTGGAATGAGCGAGTGAAGCCATTCACTCCAGCAGGAGGAGTACCTGCCGATACAAAACCTTTTCCTCCTACAAAGAATGCAGGCGATTTAATTTCATTTAGCTTCGAAGCCAACTTATCTTTCTCTTCTTTAGGGAAAGTATCTACCACTTTCTTAATTACGTTGTAAAGCTCATATTTCGCATATACATCATCTACATTTTCTAGTGTACTTGGAGGAACAGCTACTTTGGCAACACCAATTCCAAGTGCTTTATTTAGCTTCAGCATTAATGCATAGCTTCTATTTTTGGTTTCATTCTTTGTCAGTTTGAACCTTGGATAATTTACATTACCAGCCAATTCAATAATATCTCCACTACGCTTCACATGAAACTTCAAATTGTCCAATTCATAAGTACTCTTGAAGATTTCTGGGTATCCACTCAAACTAATTGTCATTTCTGGATTACCTACTTTCTTCACTGCATAGTCGATTCGATATACTAACTCTTTCGATTTTTCAAACTTCTTTTTATCGTAGTAATAAGGAGCATAGATTGAAATTGCTTCTCTTTCTGCAGGGTTCCATAAATACTGGAAAGCTAAATTCCCTTTAGGATCTTTCAACAAAAACTCATATTTCCAGTTTTTACCTTCACGCAAAACATTTCGGTTCACAGTTCCTTTTTTCACCTCTCCTGCCTGTACAAATTGGAATGTCTTTTCTTTTAAGAACCCATTCGCTCTTAAGTAGGCTAGCAAGTTATTCACCTCGACAGCTCCTGTTCTAATAAGCGTTACTGCTTGTGCACTGTGGAAGTAAACATCTTTCCCGGTAATCACATCATCTTTCATTCCTTCATCAACAGGTTTATCGATGAATCGTGGAATATCTAAGTAGATAACCTGAGGAAATACCTCTACCGGAGGTTTTGGATCATCGCTATTGCTACACGATACGAATAACATCGAAAGTGTAACCATCAAGAATGACATGTATAAGAAATAACGTTTCATAATATTCAGTTTTAAAATTTGTTCGACATTGTAAAAAATCAACACTGCAAATTTGAGCCATAAAAACCATGAAACTTTTGAGCTAGATCAAAAACGTATTTTTGTCTGTTTTTTTCAATAACATTCCATTAACACCTTGCCTAACTTTTGTGGTTGTTTTCCAACCATATATTTACTAGTATTGTTATTACTTCGTTATCAGCGAAATAAACAATAACTAAATATTCTAATTCATGCACTTCAAACTCTACTCACTCACTGCTTTAGCATTGGGAGCATTAATTGCTATCTCACCTATAAATGCCGAAGCCAAAAAGAAGAAGCAAACAGAAAAGAAAGAGGTGAAAGACACTCTGAAAAGTATGATTGGAGGATTAAAGTTCCGTAATATTGGCCCCGCTTGGGCGTCTGGTCGTATTGCCGATTTTGCGGTTAATCCAAACAATCATAGCGAATACTACGTAGCTGTTGCCAGTGGTAACCTTTGGAAAACCACCAACAACGGAACCACTTGGAAACCTATATTCGAAAACTATGGCTCCTATTCATTAGGGGTAGTTAAGCTTGATCCGAACAACAGTAATGTAGTTTGGGTAGGTACAGGAGAGAATAACCACCAGCGTGCTTTAGGTTATGGCGACGGTGTCTACAAATCGGTAGACGGAGGAAAGTCGTTCAAGAATATGGGGCTTAAGGAGTCTCGCCAAATTGGAGGTATTGTTGTCGATCCTCGTAATTCTAATGTTGTTTTTGTTGCAGCAGAAGGCTCTGCCTGGGGTGCAGGTGGCGACCGAGGTCTTTACAAAACAACAGACGGAGGTAAAAACTGGAAAAAAGTACTGGAAATTTCGGAACACACGGGTGTTAACAATGTGGTTATCGATCCTTCGAACCCAGACATCATGTATGCTACTTCGGAACAACGCCGTCGTCATGTTCACACTAAAATTGGTGGAGGACCAGAATCTAGCGTATACAAATCGACTGATGGTGGAGAGAACTGGCGCAAAATCAACAAAGGATTACCTGGAGTTCACAAAGGGGGAATGGGAATTGCCGTTTCACCTGTTGATCCAAACGTGGTTTACCTGATTGTTGAAGCAGCTGAAAACAAAGGTGGTTTCTACCGCTCAACCAACAAAGGAGAAAGCTGGGAGAAAATGAGCAGTCATGCTTCTAGTGGACAGTATTACAACGAAATTTATTGCGATCCGAAAGATGTGGACAAAGTATTCTCGGTTGAAACGTTCACCCACTATACAACCGATGGTGGTAAAACATGGAAACGAGTTAGCACTAATGGTAGACACGTTGATGATCATGCACTATGGATTGACCCAACAGATACTAACCACTACATTATTGGTGGTGATGGCGGAATCTACGAAACATGGGACTTTGGTAAAACTTTCGATTTTAAAGAAAACTTACCAATTACTCAGTTTTATCGCGTAGCTGTTGATAACGATCTTCCTTTCTACAATGTATATGGAGGAACTCAGGACAACAACTCAATGGGAGGACCTTCTCGCAATATTAGTCGTGGTGGCGTTACCAGCGACGAATGGTGGGTAACTCAAGGTGGTGACGGTTTCTGGCAAGCCATCGACCCTACCGATCCGAACATTGTATATTCAGAATACCAATATGGTAATATGTTCCGTTTCGATCGCAAATCGCGTGAATCGTTAAGCATTAAGCCTCGTGAAAAAGAAGGTGAATTGACTTACAAGTGGAACTGGAATGCTCCGTTGTTCATCTCTCCACACAATCACAAGCGCATTTATTGTGCTGCCAACAAGGTATTCCGTAGCGATAACCAAGGAGATGCATGGGAAACTATCAGCGACGACTTAACAGCACAAATGGACCGAAATACATGGAAAACCATGGGTAAATACTGGAGTATCGATGCCGTTAAGAAAGATGTTTCAACATCTCAGTTTGGAACAATTGTTTCGCTTGACGAGTCGCCAGTACAAGAAGATTTATTGGTTGCCGGTACCGATGATGGAGTTATTTCTATTACCGAAGATGCTGGAAAAACTTGGAACCAAGTGAAGAAATTCGAAGGAATTCCTGAATATACTTACGTGAGCGATCTAATGTTCGACCGCTTCGATGCCAACACCATTTATGCCACATTCGATAATCGCAAACGCGACGACTTCAGGCCATACGTTTTAAAGTCGACCGATAAAGGTAAAACATGGAAATCTATTTCAGCAACATTGCCTAAAAACGGAACAGTTCACACTATTGCTCAAGATCACGTAAACCCAAAACTACTATTTGTAGGAACAGAATTTGGATTCTTCTTCAGTAATACTGCTGGCGAGAAATGGACTCAAATTAAATCGGGACTTCCTACCATTGCTGTTCGCGATATCACTATTCAGCAAAGAGAAAATGATATTGCCATTGCTACATTTGGTCGTGGTTTCTACATTCTGGATAACTATACTCCATTACGTCATCTGACAAAAGAGAATTTGAATGCCGAAGGATTCATTTTCCCGGTAAAAGATGCTTTAATGTACATTCAGTCTAGCAGTAGAGGAAACCAGGGAAATACATATTATAAAGCTAAGAACCCAGAATTTGGAGCCACATTCACTTACTATCTTAAATCGAATGTAGAAAAGAGTGCTGCACAGAAGCGTAAAGAAAGCGAGAAGAAACTCTTCAAAGATGGGAAAGCTATTCCACAGCCAACTTGGCGCGAAGTTGAATTGGAGAAACAGGAAGAGGCTGCTCACCTAATATTTACCATTACCGATGAAAATGGCAATGTGGTTAGACAATTAAATGGTTCTCCATCGAAAGGAATGCACCGCATTAACTGGAACCTTCGATTAGAGGGATACTATCCTGTTAATATTTCTGGTAAATTCAATCCAACCAAGCAAACTCAAAGTGGTATCTTGGCTATGCCTGGTAAATACTTTGTTTCTATGAGTGTTTGGAATGATAGCCAGCTTAAGAAACTAACAGAACCAGTCGCTTTCAATGTGGTTCCATTAAACAACAAAACCATAAAAACCAAAGACCGAAAAGCGTTGGTAGCATTCGGACGTAAAGTGAATAAATTGGCTGGTACCATTTATGCTACTCGCAACCTAATTTCCGACTTAACGAAAAAGGTTGAAAGCATGAAGAAAGCCATTTACGACACACCTGAAGCGACACAGGAGTTGATGGACAAAGCACGTAAATTAGCTTCCGAACTGGAAGAGGTGCGTTATGCAATGTCTGGCGACAAAGCCAAAGCCAGTTCAGAAGAAGTACCTCCTTCAAAACCTGCTATCATGGGGCGTTTGGGGAATATTAGCTGGTCGCACTACCGCTCGACAGCCGATGTTACTTCTACCGAAAAAGAACAATACCGAATTCTTAGTAAAGAGTTTAAGCAAGTACTTAGTAAAGTAAAAGACTTGGCTGAAAACAAGGTTCCTGCTCTTCAATCAGAATTGAAGAAAATTGGAGCTCCTCTTACTCCGGGAATTGTTCCTGAATGGAATGAATAAGACTCAACCATTATAAATGTAAAAGCCACTAGCTGAAATAAACTAGTGGCTTTTTTATTGACTATTTCTTTTCGTCTTTATTATTTCGAGGATGCCTTCCCTCCTTTTTCAAGGCTTCATTCAGAATCCATTCCATCTGTCCATTCACACTCCGAAACTCATCGGATGCCCATTTCTCCAGGGCTGAATAAATTTCTGGTGGCAACCTCAACACAAAAGCCTTTTTCTTGCTCATAATAGCACTTTAATTAATGATGTAGTGTTCCTGTGTTAATAATCGGATTAGCTTCCTTATCGCCACATAAAACCACCATCAGATTACTAATCATCGCAGCCTTTTTCTCTTCATCGAAATCGACAATCTCTTTTTCTGCCAATTGCTCTAATGCCATCTCAACCATACTTACTGCTCCTTCTACAATTTTGTAGCGAGCTGCAACAATAGCCGTTGCCTGTTGGCGTTTCAACATGGCCTGAGCAATCTCCTGCGCGTACGCAATATAGTTAATTCTTGCTTCTATCACCTCAATTCCGGCCATTTCCAAGCGTTCAACAATTTCGTTTTCCAACATGGTGTTCACCTCTTCTCCACCAGAGCGAAGAGTTAAAACAGCATCATGATCTTCGAAATTATCGTATGGATAAGCACCGGCTAACTTACGCAATGCGGCTTCACTTTGTACCACAACAAAATGTTGGTATTCGTCAACAGAGAAAGCTGCTTTGTAAGTATCCTTAACTCTCCAAACCAGTACCAAGCCAATCATAATTGGGTTACCAATCTTGTCATTTACTTTAATCGTTTCGCTATCGAAATTTCGAGCTCTTAAGGAAATCTTTTGCTTCGAATAAAACGGATTTACCCAGAAAAAACCATTATCTCTAATGGTTCCTACGTAGTCTCCAAATAAAACTAAAACAGACGATGTATTGGGTTGTACAACCACAAAACCCGGAAATACAAAGAAAATTATAAACAACGGAATTATACCCAATGCATTCTTTGTTACAATAAATACTCCTACTGATAGTAATAGCCCAATTATCACAATAGCTAAAACTAGATACCCAGACATGGGCTTAACATTCTTTTCTTTCATAGCATTCGTATTAATATCATTTTGATATCATATACGTATCATTCCAAAAAGAAGTTTCACTAATCCGAATATTTTTTACAAAAAAAATGGCGATCAACTTATTTGACCGCCATTCTTGTTTATAGTATTTACTTTTCTTACTGTCCTAAACTGAATCGGAAGCTCATTCCAAACTCTGAATTACTTTGATAGTACGAAGCCTTTTCTGGATTATTAATTGTCTGCATAAAGAACATACGCATCGAGAAACGATTGCTTAAGTTATATTCTGCAGTGGTGTTGATTGAAGTAACACGATTTCCTCGTTCTACTTCGCTAAATCCTTCGTTGATTCTTCGTAATACATTTCTATCTTTTCTGAACGAAATATCTGCCGTTACATTCAAGTCGTTAGAGAATGATTTCTCCGAATTCTTCGTTTTAATAAATAAGTTCAAATTCTGGAAACGATATCCTAAACGAACTACAAATTCATTTACCAATTGCTCTGTAATTTGAGTATTCGCAAAATTCAAGCTCAACATTCTCGAACGTTTAATCTCGAATCCTGTGGTCAGATCATTCACCCAGATTGCATCTATATTAATAAGTGGAGAGAACTGCTCTGTAATACTTACCGAGTTAATATCACGATCGGGAACAAAGTTATTGGCAGTGTTTCTCACATAGCTAAATCCATCTACTCCTCGATTAAAGTCAGTATTTGTAGTATAGCCTCCCACGTTATAAGTAGAACGATAGGCGTGGCTAAAGTTCAAGCTCTTCAAGAATTTATTGATTCCTTCGATTTGCGCTACTCGCCCTTCGTAATTCACTCGCCAGTTAGGACGAATGGATGAAACTTTTGGGAATGCGCTTAAAGAAATTTTCTCAGGATCCTGATCGGTATAAGCCGCTAAGAATGCAGGAATCAACACCTGCTGTGAGTTAGGACCATATCCATCGTAATATCCAGGATTCTTCGGATCTTCTCCCGGAGTATAACCAACTGTAGTGTTAGCAATCCTAGTATTATTCAATCTTTGAGAAATTACCTTTCTATAATCTAAGAAGTTGTTGTATGCTGCAGATGTAGCATCAGCCCCTCCATCAATTTTTTCGAATGCAGTTCCCAACGTATTAATTGTCATCGAGAAGTTTCCTTTCAATGTTTCTCCAAAGAAATCGAAATCTTCTTTATCCTTATCATACTTATAACGAACGTCTGTATTTCTAGAGTACTTACGATCGGCCACCAAGTTAATTCGCAAATTATTTATTGGCTCAATAGTAGCTCTAACATTGAAATTATCGCTGTAAGTATATCGAATAGGGTCACTCACTACCGGATCAGGGGTTAACCAACCTTTGGCGGCGGCTTTCTGTCCAAAGTTTTTCTCTTGCCACCCCAATACAAAAGGTAAGCCCGGAGCATATGAAGAGCCCGTTCTTGCTCCATTCCAAACAGAGTTTTGCGGAGTATAATTTCCAGCACCTAGGAATTTTGGTTCAGGTAAGAATCCCGGCAACCAGGTTCCTTCCCTTTGCGAGTAGTTAGCTGATACATTTCGTACACTTAGCAACAAGCGCAATCCACCTTTTCCAATGCGAGCCAAAATACTAGGTTTCTTCGCCACCTTAGCAGTAACTTTTACTTTGGCTCCTGTTATATCTTTAGTAGTAGTAAAAATGGCTTTTTCATCGTTAATTACTTTCGTTGTACCATGAATCTGCTTACCATCCTTACCAGTCATCACCACCTTAACGTTTTTCTCTCCTAATTTATGGTAAATATTGAATGGCTTATTGGCCTTCAGGTTGATATTCTTCCCTTTGTATTCTACTTCTCTCAGATTCTTGTCATCCTTCTTTTTCTTGTCCTTATCCTTCTTGTTTTTAGAGCGGGAACGAGAATAGAATTTTGAACTTGAATTGTTTCGAATACTCTTATTGATATTCTTTAGGAAACCAACTTTATTATAAAGCGAGCTCATGTTCAACGAAGCAGTTCCCTGAATGGTTCTTGTATTCTCTGCGGTATTACCATAAACAACATTTTTATTAGACAGAGGCCCTGCATTCCAATCGTAAGTTCCTTGATAACGAATAGAAGAGTTCACCCAATCTAAGAATGGTAACTTATTAATCGGAAGATTATAAGAAACATTCATGGTATGCTGATACATCGTTGGTCTTCCTCCTTTTAACAGGTTCTTGATAATTGTATCGCGTTTTGCCTTGTAATCATCAAAGTCAGGATCATATCTTCCAGGCACCTCATCAATTCTTGAAGTTCCCTGAGTTGAAAGATCGAATCGCAACGATCGACTTAAGTCATATTTTATATCGAAATACCTATTCCAAATAAAATCTTTCTCATATGTCGTTGGCAACGTAATTTTAGTCGAAGGATCAGTATTACGATAAGTAATTTCATTGTAATGACGATAGAAGTCAGTACGGAATGAAAGCATTGTAGGCATTGTATAGAAATTGAAATCTTTAATTAAACGGAATGCTTTTCCTTTTAAGAATTTCACATTTCTAAACGGAGATACCATCTTCGGACGATTGTTGTAATTGTACGTTAACAACAGATTATAATTTCGCTCTACATTCTTCTCAACATTAATGCTTCGTTTATTGGTTTCATTAAAAGCATATGTCAATGCAAAGTTCGATACATCATAAAGTTTTGGCTTTCCACTTTTGTTTGGCTTATCAATTTTCACATTTGTGAAATTGATACTTTTTCTACTTGAATAATCTTGCGATGCTCTTTTGATGGAATCTTTAACAGCACTATTTTCAGCATTATTCAAAGCGTCCTTCAGCTTCACATCCGGGTCAAGCGGATTGAATTCTGGATTAGAAACCGATTGCGAATAGCCCACATACATTGGTATTTTCACTCCCGACTCTTTGGGGAAGAATTTACCCAACTCTAAATTCGAAGCAATATCGTATTCGAACAAGTTCGATTTAGCTCTTTGGTTCAATGTCTGATCGACACCACCGAAACCAGCTGTAACTACTCTACCCGCCATTGTTACCGAACCAAGATCGGCCAAACGAGCTGTCATTCGACCTTGAGCGGCCCAACCACCTTTGTTATCGAAGTCAGACAAACGTAATTCGTTAATCCACACTTCTGCCGATTTTGCTCCAATGTGTGATGCATTTGGATTACGAAGTCCCACCATCAACATTTTTACATTGGCTAAGTTTGGATTACCTTTTACATGAATAAGATTTTCTCTTCCATCAGCGTTTATAGTTCTAGAGTAACGCTTGCTAAACTTCACATTCGAACCGGCACTTCTGGCTTTGGCATTACGCTCCTGCTTCAGGTTTACCAGAATTTCAGTTTTAAAGTCGAAGCGATTATCCTCTGGCCAAACAGCCAATCTATCGGCTTTAACATCCCCGTTATATTGACGAGGAGGTGTTATCTTCAATGGGATTTCGTATTCGTAGTAGTTGTTCACATCACTACCTAAACGAAGGAAAACATGCATTTCGTTATCGGCAATTGGAAGGTTATTCAATCGCTCAGCATGCACATCCATTATCAAACGCTTGTATCTACGAATATCGAGAATAGTATTTTTATAGGCTCCACGTACATCTCCTGGTTCCAAATCTTTTACTCGCAACACCATCGACTGCTCATTCAATTGACGCAACTGAGGGTTAGCGGGGTCAATCACTCGATCGATTCCATCAGGTAAAATATAATTGATAGGAGTACGTTTCCCGTTCTCTTCGATGTTTACAGCTGAGATTTCAAACTGTGTATCGGGAGCAACAATGTTCTTCTCCGAAAGGTCGTACTTGTAACGACGCCAATCGGCACGAACCAAGTTAAGTGTTGCAAAACGCAATACTACTGGTTGCTTAAATCCGCGCATATACATACGAGCAAAACGAATGGACTTCATATCGATGTTACCAAAACGCTTTTGGAAATCCTGTACTGGAATCTTAAACTGATACCATTTTACCTGTGCAGGATTAGCTGTTGTTCTTCCATCGATTTTAATATCGTCGGTTGTCAACTCATCAGTAATGTAGTTACGCCCAACAACCATATCATCCTTACGAATACTCACCTTGTACTGGAAGTAACTTTCCACCTCGTTCATGGTTTTATCGCCATTGATATCTTCCATATCAGGTAAATCGTAAGGAATCTGAACACTCGCATTAGTAAATGGCGAGTTACCTTCCTGACTGTTGTATCGCTTATATCGACTTAAGATACCTGCATTTCCAGCCTCTTGAACTGTAGCATCTTCGAAATAAGCATTTTTATAATCACGGAAATCATCACCAGCCGGGTCAGCTAAAATATCATTCAACTTCTCCTGGTTGGTAACTATCGATTGAATTCTGGTTACATAATCGCTGAAGTGTGTTTTCTCAGCGTCATCGTCCAGACCATCCAAACCGATATCCTGAATATCGCGTGAATTTTGGTTATTATCGAATGTCTGATTAATAGCTGGCAATGTAGAAACACGTCCCCATTTGGTTGTTTCTAATCTATTAAGATCTCCATTGATTGGAATTCCCTGCTCAAATGATTTACGAGAATCGCGCAATACATCTTCCGAAATATTACCTAAGTTGAAATACAGATCACCACCTTCGTGAATAGATGTTTCGCCATCTTCAACGATAAATGGATCTAACATCCAGAATTCGATGTATTCAATGTTAGCAGTTTCGAAATCGCTCGACTCGATTTTGCGCATTATACCACCCCATCGAGTTTCCGGACGCATCAACTTTCCATCACTACTCATACCTGCAGAATATCCGGTCGACTGTGTTTCGAAGTTATAAGGTCCACGCTCATCTGGATAGTATGCCAAGTCCATCACTCGAATTCGGGTTGGCATTCCCGGTGTAATTTCACGATTTGGGAAAAGCTCGTTTTGATGCACCTCACGCACATAGTGATTGGCCACCTCATCGCGATTTTGCTTCAAGTATGCTGGTGTTGCAGACGAAGTTCTCGAATACAATGTTGGATCGATACTATACCATGCCAAGCGAGCACGGTTATAACCAGCAGCCAAATCATCAATCAACCCAGCTTCCGGGAATAATCCCGACTGATGTTGAGGAATACTGGCCATTCTCCACACTTTCGGATCGGATAAATCAATTGGAGTTCGAGTACTTTCGAAATCATCGATATAAGACATTCCGTTAATCGATTTAGAACTTCCCGGAATTAGCTTGGCCGCTTCCAGTTCTAATGAGATGGATGATGTCTCTTTGGTTTCGATAAATGGTAGTTTATCCACCAACTTGGTTAATAAACGAGACTTATCGCGATATGAAAGATCCATTCCCACAATCAGGTTGGAGATTGGCTCTTGTCCAAAGTTTACTTTCTTGGTTATTGGCTGCTCATTCATCCACATAGCTGTGGCTCCCAATCGGAATTTATCCGAGAAGTTATAATCGGCATGAGTACCAATCAATGTTTTTCGCTGTACAGAGAACAGCTCCTGGCTTTCCACCGAAGCCTGAATTTTAGTTCCAGACTCCAGAAGACCTTTATTCAGAATTCGAACAACACCCACACTGTAATCAACAATGTAGTCTAAGCCTTCTGTCAATTGCTGCGAACCAGCAGTTACTTTAACCGATCCCGGAGCCAGGTTAAATGAATTCAGGCGAATTTCATTGGTTGCCGAACCTTTATATGTACCCTTAATGGTAAACTTATCGTGTTCTGTATCTTCCTGTGCTCGGGTTAAAGTGGAATCGTATAGTGAAGTATAGGCATATTTCTTAGCCAACGCAGCATTACCAATAGAGTCGGCTAAATGCTGACCAAAAGGTTGTGTTGTTGGAAAAATCAGCTTCCCTTTTTCTTTCAATACAGTGTATCCATTGATAAAATCGAAAACACCATCGGCAGGAGCATCTCCCTGAGAATTGACATTATCCAGATTCATAACCTTCAATAGCATGTGCCCTTGAATTCTTGATTCTGGTAAGTAGTTAATGTGAGTTCCTTTATTATCGTCGTAATACAAGATATTCAATACAAAGTCCTCCTTCTCCATCTGATAAGCATTCAGATCGTAGATGTTTTTCATCATCAGATCCCAGGTAGGAAACTTAGGAGACAATGTAGTACCTTTCAATAATTTCAGAATCAGTGTCTCATCACTAGGAACACCATCACTGGTTAATTCCCCTACTTTGAACGTTTTTCCATCGATGGTATAAGTATATGCTATCGCTAATACCTCATCACTATTCAACGATGCAGAAAGTGAGATATATCCCAAACGTTCATTCAATGTATATTCCGACTCTTTCAATAGTCGGGCCTGTTCCACCTTCTCATAATCTTTTCCGATAGAAAAATTCTGACTTTCAAGAGGTGATAACGTTTGTGTAATTTGCGACTTAGAACGAATAGCACCATAAGTGGTTGTTAATTCGTTATACATGAAGTTGGTCGCATTGTTTGGGTGCGTGCTTTCCGGAGGAGTTTGAGTTCCATCGGCCTGGAAAGCAGAAATTTTATTGTGAATATATTTTCCCGGTTCTCCCAGGTCAACAAATGCTGCAATATCGCGTGCTTGATCGAACTTACCTGCTTTGTTGGTTACCCAAACTTCCACTTTGGTAATCTGAACATCAGAGCGTACGATTGGTAGATCTTTCAACGATTCATTATAGCGATCGTAAAAATATTTTGAAAGGAAGAAGTGACGATTGGCATCATACTCCGAAGCTTTCACTTCGAACTTAGCCTTTTGCGAACCTCCTTCGGTTTCTACCACCTTGGTTTCCCCTTTATGCTGAGTTAAGATGGTTGTTAAAGTTAACTTCCCGAATTGCATTTCGGTTTTAACACCAAACAGATTGGTTCCCCCCTTAATCAGTGTTCCATTCAATGGCAACGAAACATTACCCGCTTCAATTTTCTTAAAAATTTCGTCTTCTTCACCGGTATAGTCAATGTTCATACGGTTTTCGAAATCGAAAGTGGCCTGCGTGTTGTAGTTCACTCGCATATTTACTTTCGTACCAATTTTACCAGTAACATTCATCATGATGTTCTGATCGAAATCGAAAGAACCTGTACGTTTACTTTGTTCCGAAAGACCGGCTTTATTGTTGTATGTCGATTTGTATCCGAACTTAATTTCTACCGTTCCTACCGGACGAATATCAATAACATTACTACCGAAAAGTCGGCTAAATGCCTCGCCACCAAAGCGCAACTGAGGCAACAAACCACCTGACTGACGCTCAAAGTTTTCGGCACTCACCCTTTGCGACCAGTAACTTTCAATGGAGTTCTTCATTTCATAATCAAGAAACTCTTTCAACGAAAGTACCTTGGGTAAACGATAGGTAATATCTCCCACCTTCTCATAAATCACATAATTCCCTGTCTCCTGATCGTACTCCCAATATCTTTTGATATTCGATGGAGTATTTAAGAACAAGGCCGAAGAATCGCGATCTTGTGGGTACTCGAAATCACCAACATCCTTAAACGGATAAGGTAAATCTATTGAATCTTGCAATGTAGAATCGGATAAAGCCAATTGAGGAGTGGTGATTTTCTCAAAATCGGACTTAACTACATGGTGTTTAGAGGTATTAACAACAAATGCCGTTAAAATAAAATAGAAAGCTAGAACAAAACTATATCGAACCAGTGGCTTCAAAATCAAACTTGTTTTAAAAACAATAATACTTAATTACAATCGCTTAAGAGATGCCTTAATCACTTCTTCCACTCCAAATCCAGGATTTTCTCGAAGTATCTGATCAATTGCCTTTTGAGCATCTTTCTTGGCAAAACCTAACATAACTAAAGCAGATAACGCTTCATCTTTGTTTGTATTGTCTGGCATTGCAAATATTTGATCAGTTGCAGCACTCTTTCCAATTTTATCTTTCAAATCGATAATAATTCGCTGTGCTGTTTTAGGACCAATCCCTTTTATTCCCTTCAACATCGCCACATTCTCAGTCAAAATTCCATTTTTCAATTCTGGAGTTGAATGAGACGATAGCATCACCATAGCGGTGCTCGATCCGACACCATTTACGGTAATCAACTGTCGGTACAATTCGCGCTCATCTTTATCGGCAAAACCGAAAAACGAATGAGCATCTTCACGAATCACCTGATGCACATACACCTTGGCACTTTCTTTTCCCGAAAGAGCAGTGTAAGTGTTTAAAGATATATTAATGAACCAGCCAATGCTGTTGGCTTCTACAACAACATTGGCCGGTGTTAGATCCACGATCTTCCCTTTGATATATTCGTACATCTGTACTTAAATTTTGCTTAATCTTCTGGTTCTTGAGTTAAATCAACATCCTCGTCATATGAACTTTCAATCACATGTTTCTGCAACGGATCTTTCGAAACCTCTTCGTGTATTGCTCTGTTACGGAAAACATCAATTGCCAAATAAATAGCCTGACGTATTGACTCTGGCGATGCTTTGTCTTCTCCAGCAATATTGTATGCAGTACCATGAGCTGGCGAAGTACGTACAACAGGTAATCCGGCAGTAAAGTTAATTCCACGCTCAAAAGACAACGCTTTGAATGGAATCAATCCTTGATCGTGATACATTGCCAAAACCGCATCGAACTTAGAATATTCATCTGATCCGAAGAATCCATCTGCAGGGTAAGGACCAATTGCAATAATGCCTTCATCCTTTGCTTCGTTGATAGCTGGAATAATTACATTTTGCTCTTCAGTACCCAACAATCCATTATCTCCGGCATGAGGATTTAATGAAAGAACTGCAATACGAGGACGCTTCTGTAAGAAATCCTGCTCCAATGTTTGGTGAATGATTCGCAATTTCGACAAAATAGCATCTTTGGTTACTCGCATTGGCAAATCTTGCATAGCTACGTGACCAACCACAATACCAACTTTCAAATTATCGCTCACCATCAGCATCACGTGATCTGGATTTCCAAACGACTGAGCTAAATATTCGGTATGCCCCGGGAAGTTGAAGTAATCGGATTGAATATTGTCCTTATTGATAGGAGCAGTAACCAATACATCAATTTCTCCTTCCTTCAAATCTTTAACCGCTGCTTCTAGAGCTACATAAGATGCTTCTCCAGCAATTCGGGTTGACTTACCCAATTCCACACGCACATTATCATCGACACAGTTGATGATGTTTGCTTTATGTGGATCTGCTTCTGAGGCATTTCCAATATGGTTAAAACTGAAGTTAGTAACATTTAATGCTTTGCGGTGGTAAGCAGCCACTTTAGGAGAACCATAAACGATTGGAGTACACATCTCCATCATTCGAGCATCCATCAAGGCTTTCATAATCACTTCATAACCGACACCATTGATGTCTCCATGAGTGATTCCTACCTTTATTTTATCGTTCTTCATTGTTTAAAAATTAGTAATTAGTACTTCTTCCCAGCACTAAATCAGGTTAAAAACAAAACAATGAACCTATAATTTACTGGTGATTACAATGTAGCTTGGGCTATATGTAATTCTCGTTTCTAGAGTAATTCTTTTCAGTATCCTCAGAAATAAACAATTCTTCTGAGCAACAACTTCTTAGGTTCTGTTTTAAATAACGCACAAAGGTACGCTTTATTTATGCTTATTCAAAAAGTTAAATAACAACCTCACACCAACACCTGTTCCGCCAGCTGTTCGGTATCCATCACGTCTTTCGATGTAAGCCGGACCAGCAATATCCAAGTGAATAAATGGGTAATCGGTAAAGTGTTCCAGAAACTTACCTGCAGTAATTGCTCCCGCTTCTCGTCCACCTAAGTTCTTAATATCGGCAATCTCCGATTTTATCAGTTCGCCATAGTCTTCCCAGAATGGCATTTCGGCTACTCGCTCAAAGGTATCCATTCCCGATTGTTTCAGGCTATTCATTACTTCTGCAGAAGCATTTCCCATTCCCACCAAAGCTTTCGAACCAATTGAGTAAGCTGCTGCACCAGTTAATGTAGCCACATTGATAACCAATTCAGGAGAATATTTCTTAGCATAGCTCAATCCATCGGCCAATATCATTCTTCCTTCAGCATCGGTATTTAGCACTTCAACCTTTGTGCCGTCGAACATTTCAATGATATCGCCAGGAACATATGCATTTCCGGTTACTCGATTATCGGTAGCTGGAACAAGAGCAACCAAATGAACAGGTAATTTAGCTTTTGCTACTGAATAGATAGTAGAGATAACAGTTGCTGCACCTCCCATATCGCTCTTCATATGATCGATCGATCCGGGCACTGTCTTCAAATTCATACCTCCTGTATCGAAAACAACTCCTTTACCCACTAAAACAACAGGCTTTTCATTGGTTGCATTTTCAGGCTTCCATTCCATAACAATGAATACTGGCGGATCGATACTTCCTCGGTTTACTGCAAGCAAACCACCCATTTTAAGCGATTCAATTTTTTGCTTACTGAAAACTTCCACATCAATACCAGCTTCTTCACACAATTGTGTTGCTCTATTGGCCAATTCTGGTGCTGTCAAATCTGTAACTGGTTCATTCACCAAGTCGCGACAAACATAAACTCCTTCAATCTGCATTTTCAGTGCTTCAACCATTTCTTCCGAAATTTCAGCATTGTCAAGCCAAATTGTTCTCAACGATGACTCTTTCGGTTCTGATTTATATTTTAAGTATTGATAGTTTCCTAACGCCAAGCCTTCAGTTAAGGCAGTAAGCAAAACGGCATCTTCACCCTTCAGCTCCACTTCTTCTTGTTTGTATTGCTGAAGCACTCCAACTACACGATCTCCTGCTCGACGTGCATTTTCCAATTGCCAAGAAACCTCTTTTTCGGCATCCATCTTCACCACCATTACATGGTGCGAGAATCGATTTATGTGGATAAAAGTTTCCTTATTGGAAAGTTGTTCCAAAACAAAATCAACTTCAACATTCGACAAAGGCAATTGACTTACCTCTTCGTTCTCTACAATTAAAAATACTTTATTGATGTTCTCGCGAAACTTTTGCGACAGTAATATATTCGGAATCATAAGCTTTCTTTTTTTATTATTTCTGTAAATATAACAAAAGCACCGCCCATTATAAACTAAAAAAGCCTCACCATTGGTGAAGCTTTCATATAGTATTGAAATAACGTATAAATCTATTCTTTTTGAAGTTTTTCTCCAATTTCAGCCTGACGATACAACTTATCATTAATTGCCTGATCGCTAAATTTCAGCGAATAAAGCATTGCTTCCACCTGACGAACGAAATTACGCTTGTCTTTTTTAGGTGCATAAATGTATCCAATCAGGTTAACCACACGATTACGTTTAGGATCTAATACCGAAAGAGCCACATATGGACCTCCCATAAAATCGTTTTCCACTTCCCACAAACCACGCATCTCTACAGCATAGTTGTTGTTCAGTTTAAATGGCTGAAAAACGGGTTCGATAAGATCTTCAGTTTTCATGTACGATCCTTTTGCCGGACCAGGAATATTCGCAGAAAGCACTTCGTCGTACTTCTTCACCAAATATTCTGGAGTAAAGGTATTTTCATCTTCATACTTAAAAGTACTGATGATAATCCCCTGACTAAGGATTGGTGTTTCGTAGCTCATCCAAACAAAGTCGGTAGTGTCTTTATGAATCCGGAAACCAGGAGCTGCCTTAATGGACAGAGCGTGATTCTTCTTCATTGTCTCATCTACGTCTTTGGCATAATACTTACTGTAATTATCCATCAAACGTTTTTTCTCTGCCCCCAGGAAGAAGCTTAGAATCTTATCCGACTTTTGCTTAAACAACTCTTTAAAATCATCGGCTTTTGTCAGGTTAATTCGAACAACAGCCTGCTTGTTTGCCCATTGGTCTTTCTGGAATACCACTTGCGACTTCTCATATTTTGCTGCAACATCAACAAAAATGATATTTCTTGTGGTGTGAAAAATGGGTTTGAAAGCTTTTGGTGGGACATCAACCAGTTTAAACACCGGTTCATCTTGTGGTAATGCCAGGTGAGGCTGAGCCATGATCTGTCGCAGCTGTGTCCCCACTTTACCTTCCCATAGTTTCGGCGAAATAATAACAAGCATTTCGCCCGGTTTGCCAGAGATATTGGGTAGCCCTTTCTTGCCACCGCCACACGACGATAACACCAAAGCTGCCAACACCAATACAGGCATCAGGAATCGGGTTAATTTCATATTCAAAAATTTTAAATTAAACCTTGCCTAACGAAGTTCGCAATAACTCCTTAGACTTTACTATTAACGCATAGTCTGATCAGGAAATTCAGACCGTATTAAATATAATGCACCCTGAGGACAAATGAAAACAGCAAGCAAAAAAAATCCCGCCATTAGACGGGATTTAAATTTCTTTAACACAAATCAATTGGAAGTAAACAAAGTTTACTCTAATTGTTTATTTATCGATTGCATCTTTATCTTTAGATGAAGCTTCTTCATCTTTCGTTGCATTCTTAAACTCTTTCATTCCTTTACCTAAGCCTTTCATTAACTCAGGAATTTTACGACCTCCAAAAAGAAGTACTACAACCAGGATAATCAAGATCCACTCATATCCTCCTACAAACCCTACTAAAACAGATAAAAGATTCATAATTTCTAATGTATTTTTAATTCAATCTATGGTTCTTTAATTGATTGTCTTTTTCAAAAGCTGATAACAACTTCTAATCAACCTGTTCACAAAAATAGTTATTTTTTGATATTCTGCACTATAGCTCTATGCGAACAATTTTATGATATCGTTGATATTGGCAAAAAGTACCAATGCCAACAACAAAATCATACCTGCAACCTGTGCATATTCCAGGAATTTTTCTCCTGGTTTTCTACCAGAAACAATCTCATATCCTAAGAATAGAACATGCCCTCCGTCTAATGCTGGTATTGGCAACAAGTTCATAATTCCTAAAATAATGGATAACAGTGCGGTCATATTCCAGAACGAATACCAATCCCATTGTCCTGGAAAAATCTTACCAATAGCAATAAAACCACCTAACGATTTGTAGGCTTTTGTTTCTGGAGAGAACAACAGCTTAAATTGCTTCAGGTAATTACGAATGGTTTCTCCGGCCAATTTTACTCCGGCTGGAATTGACTCCATCAACGTATATTTTTGTGTCTCGTAATTTAGCTTTGCTTTTTCGCCAAATGCAACTCCAAAACCAACTCTTCCGTTTTCTCCAACCACAAGATTCAATTGTTTCTTCTGTCCTGCACGGATTACATCCAACGCTACACTTTCGCCTTTCTTAGCCTCTAAATAACTTTGGAATTGATCCCAATACTGGAAGGTATTTCCATCTACTCCAACTAACTTATCATCAACCAACAATCCGCCTTTTGCAGCAGGAGAATCTTTCACAATCTGACCAACCGACACATCGAAGAATACGCGTGGAGCTACAAAGTCGCTCACTGCATTCAAAAGCTTCGAGAATACTTCGTTGGAAATAGGAAGGATAATCTTCTCGCCATTTCGATTCACCTCAACGGTAGTCGCCTTATTCAGAACAATGGTAGCTGCAATCTTTCTGAAAGCAACAACAGGTTCGCCATTCACAGCCACAATTTTGTCACCATTCTGGATACCCATTTCACGTCCCATTTCGCCAACAACTACTCCATGAACTGCATTTTCGGTAGGCAAATATTGTTTTCCCCACACATACAACACTCCGGAGTAGATAATTAAAGCAAAAATAAAGTTCATAGCTACACCACCAATCATAATCAACAAACGTTGCCATGCTGGCTTAGAGCGAAACTCCCAAGGCTGAGCCGGTTGCTTTAAAGCTTCTTTATCCATCGACTCATCAATCATTCCGGCAATTTTCACATAACCTCCCAAAGGAAGCCATCCTACTCCGTATTCTGTTTCTCCTTTTTTTGTTTTAAAAAGCGAAAACCAAGGATCGAAAAACAGATAGAATTTTTCTACCCTACATTTAAAAACCCTTGCAAACAAAAAGTGTCCAAACTCGTGTAGGACCACCAAGATTGATAAACTCAGAATAAGCTGAGCCGCTTTTACTAATATTTCCATTTATTCTAATGCTTTTACAATTATCAAATCAATTCGCACGTCAACTGGCGCGCTTTTTTATCAGTTTCCACATAGTCGTTCAGTGTAGGAGCCGCAATGAAATCCATTTTACCCATTACCTTCTCAATCACATCAGACATGCCTAAAAACGAAATTTTCTCTTTTAAAAATGCATCTACAACCACCTCGTTTGCCGCATTTAGCGTACAAGCTAGGTTTCCTCCTTTGCGCATAGCCTGATATGCTAATGCAGCATTTCTAAACACCTCTAAATTGGGTTGTTCGAATGTTAACGTTGGATAATCCAAAAAGTTAAATCGAGGGAAGTCTGTTTTTAGCCTTTCCGGATAGCTAAATGCATATATAATAGGCAACTTCATATCAGGTAATCCCATTTGTGCTTTCATCGAACCATCTTCGAACTGCGCAATAGAGTGGACTATACTCTGAGGATGAACAATTATATCGATCTGCTCGGGAGTTAAATCAAACAGCCACTTGGCCTCAATCACCTCGAACCCTTTATTCATTAAAGTTGCCGAATCGATTGTAATTTTTGCTCCCATATCCCAATTGGGATGCCTCAATGCATCGTCGCGTGTTACCTTCTCTAACTGTTCCAAAGACATTCCTCGGAATGGTCCTCCCGAACAGGTAAGGTAAATCTTTTCCATTGGATTCTGCATCTCACCACACAAACATTGGAAAATTGCAGAATGCTCTGAATCTACCGGATAGATATTGACATTTTTTTCACGAGCCAGCTTACTTATTATATCTCCGGCAACTACCAACGTTTCTTTATTGGCTAAAGCAATATGCTTTCCTGCCTCAATGGCTTTAATGGTTGGAATTAAACCCGAATAACCTACCATTGCTGTCAACACAATATCGACAGTACTCACCTGTACCACCTGCGCAATCGCTTCTGCACCGGCATAAACTTTTATGGGCTCATTCTCCAAAGCCTCGCAAAGCGTTTCATAGTGCTGCTCATTGGCAATTACTACCATATTGGGCTGCACCTGCCTGGCTTGAGCAATTAATAAGTCAACATTATTATTGGCTGTAAGTATTTCTACCTCGAATCGATCAGGATTGGCCTCAATAACCTCTATGGCCTGTGTTCCTATTGATCCAGTCGATCCAAGTATTGCAATTCTCTTTTTCGTCATACTAAAAGTTGATATAATTTTGGGGATCCAGCGCAACACCTTTGTGCCACAATTCGAAATGTAGATGAGGACCAGTGGTTACCTCTCCGCTATTGCCCATTATTGCAATTGCCTCGCCTGCACGCACCTTATCGCCAATTCGTTTCAACAATTCGGAATTGTGTTTGTATACCGAAACCAAGTCGTTGCTATGCTGTACCTGCAGCACATATCCGGCATCGGTTGTCCATCCTGCAAATATCACTGTTCCATCCAACACCGATGAAATACGGGAATTATCTTCCGCCGTGATATCTATTCCGAAATGATCTGGAGTTGTTTTAAATTCACTGGTAATATTACCTCTTAATGGCACAAAGAAATGAATCTCACTCAGTTTCTTCACCTCTTTTTCATTGGCCAAAAGCGATAAATTCAGTTTTTCTTCCAGAATTTTATCCTGAAAAACCGAATCGTGGTTAAAATTGGAAAATTGAATTTGGTTAATCCTAATGGCAGTATCCAAAGGCTGCACCGTCTCTTCCGGCACCTCGCCTTTAATGAGTGTTTGAAAGTTCTGGATAAACTTATCTCTCACCTCCAACTGATATTGCAACGAATCGACAGTTAAAGAGTTTTGAATGATTTGCTTTCTCATCTCACCTGACGGATAGCCAGGAATAAGTTCTCGCAATGGAGTGTATGCAATCACTAAAGTGGTAAAAGCAACTAAAACAGAAGCCACAACAGCTATAGCTGTAAACATTCGCAATCCGGAGAGCTTTAAGCTAAACGATTCGTGAAATGTTGCATCATTGAAGAGAGTAATTCGATACCTGTTCTTCAGTCTTTCGACTATCTGCTTCTTTTGTTTCTTCATTTAAAATCTCTTGTGAAAAGATCAGGATATACCTTCCCATTTTACCAGAAGGCAAATTTAAACTTTTGATTCAGAAATGATCATTTATTTGCTTATTAATTGTATTCTTCCATTTCTCCGGCATATGCAATGCTAAAAAATTTTATTTCATCCACTAACCAACTGACCAAATGCAGCCTAGCCTCTAGGCTTTCAAATAAGTGAATGATATATTTGCACAGCAAAAATAAAGGCTCTATATTTGCAACCGCAAAACGAGATAGTTCTATAAACTAAAGATATATTGCGGGGTAGAGCAGTTGGTAGCTCGTCGGGCTCATAACCCGGAGGTCGCAGGTTCGAGTCCTGTCCCCGCTACTACAAAGAATTCAACAGCGGTTGAATATCTGTTTTAATTTGAAGTATTATTATACAAAGATATATTGCGGGGTAGAGCAGCTGGTAGCTCGTCGGGCTCATAACCCGGAGGTCGCAGGTTCGAGTCCTGTCCCCGCTACTACAAAGAATTCAACAACGGTTGGATATCTATTTTATTTTGACGTTTTATTATAACAAAGATATATTGCGGGGTAGAGCAGTTGGTAGCTCGTCGGGCTCATAACCCGGAGGTCGCAGGTTCGAGTCCTGTCCCCGCTACTAGTTAAAGCTTCGATTTTTTAGTCGGAGCTTTTTTTTGCACTAAACTTTCCGATTTTTGACAAAAAGAAAAGGCCACTTTTTCCAAGCAGCCTTCCTGTTTTCTTGCGTTAATAGCTTCCTGAGGGTTATCGCTTAACCTTGAGCAATCAAATTCAAACGATAAACTGCTTCAATTTGTGAAATTTACTCGAGAAAAGCAATAAAAATTTGATTCAATTTTAAACTCAATAATATAGTATCGATTGTCGCCTTTTCATTACAACTATCGTACCGATTTATTTAAATAGGATGAGTTTTTTATTTTTTAATGAATAATTGACCACTAAAAGGCTGCCATCAGCAGCTCGATATCCTGATGCGGCAAGTTGAATTTCTCACCCAAATCAAGACTAGTTAATATTCCATTGTAGATGTATACTCCATTTCTGAAGCCTTTACTCGATTTCATGTAGCGCTCCAAACCTCCACACTCTCCCATATCCAAAAGAATAGGTGCAAAAATATTACTTAACGAGATGGATGCCGTTCGTGCAACTCTGGCAGGAATATTTGGCACACAACAATGAACAATGCCATGTTTTCTGAAAGTAGGTCGCTTTAGCGTTGTAGGCACCGAAGTTTCGAAGCAACCACCATGGCTAATGCACAAATCAATAATCACTGCTCCTTCCTTCATCTCTTTCACATACTCTTCGGGGACAATAAATTTTGGACACGAAGGAAATGTAAGAGCTCCTAAAACCACATCGGCTGACTTTAGTGCTTTTTGCAATACGTGCGGATGAAACACTGAAGTAAATATTGAGGTTCCAATTTTCTCATTCAAAACCCGTAGGTTGTGAATAGAACTATCGAAAACCTTTACCATAGCTCCCAAACCAATAGCAGTACGAACAGCATATTCGGCCGCTACTCCAGAACCAATAATCACCACTTCGGCAGGCGAAATACCTGTTACACCACCAAGAAGAACTCCTTTACCACCATGTGCATTGCTCATGTATTCACTAGCCATCATCATTGATGTGCTACCCGCAATTTCACACATAGAATTGATTACCGGAAACTGACGATGCTCATCCTTCATGTATTCAAACGCGAGAGCCAACACCTTCTTCTTCATCATCTTCTTCAGTGCTTCTTCGCATTGCGTTTTAAGCTGCATGGATGAAATGATAGTCTGATTGCCTTTCAATGCATCAATTTCGGCATGATCCAGAGGTGCAACACTTAGAACAATGTCACACTGTAAAACCACTTTCTTATCTCGGATTATACCTGCTCCTGCATTGGCATAATCCATATCAGAATAGCTAGAATGATCGCCAGCCTTACTTTCTATAATTACTTCATGATCATTCTTCACCAATAATTCCACCGCCTGTGGCGTCAATGGAATTCGGGTTTCATCTTTTCCTTTTCCTGAAAGCACTCCAATACTCAGCTGCTTTCTCTTCCTTCCGACTTCAAGCATTTCCTCAGCTGGCAACAGCTGTTCTTTACCGAATGGGAAAAAACTGGATCCTTTGGCAGAGTTCATAAATTTGGTTTGTAGGCATTAAATTCTTATCACATCGTCTCAATACGGCGAGTGCCGTCCTCCTGTTCAGTTATGGAAACGTTAACTACATCTTCTGACAATAGTGCATCTACCTTTTCAGGCCACTCGATGAAACAATATCTACCACCAAAGAAATAATCTTCGTATCCCAAGTCGTAAGCTTCTTCAATCTCTTTAATTCGATAAAAATCGAAGTGATATAATACATCCGAACTATCGGTGTTGTACTCGTTGATAATTGCAAAAGTTGGACTAGTCACATAGTCAATAGCTCCTAGTTCTTCACAAATTGCTTTTATAAATGTAGTCTTTCCTGCTCCCATTTTACCATAGAAAGCAAATACTCCCGCTTCTGGAAATTGCTTCACAAACTCAACCGCTGCGTCAGCAATGTCCTCCATCTTATTTATCTGATATTTAAAGGCCATACTTATAAAAAATTTAGACGTAAATATACCAATTGCTCAGCATATTACCACTCTCCATCTAAAAATATCGTTACTACTTTAGTTATCCATAGCATTAAACACTCATCTTCTCTCTTTGTTTTACACTCATTTTTTTCCGCCACTTAGCCATCTCGCCACACATCGACAATATAAAACAATGACAAACAACAAATTACACCTTACACAACCTTTTTTACAACCTGCCATATGTTAGGTTTTTCTTTCAAAAATTTGTTGTACTTTTGAATCAAAACCAAAAGATATTAATAACAAAATAACGCTTAAGAAATGAATATTCCTGCAGAGCTTAAGTACACTAACGATCACGAATGGATTCGTGTTGAAGGTGATGAGGCAATTATTGGTATTACAGATTACGCACAAGGAGAACTTGGCGACATCGTATTTATCGACATCGACACTGAAGGTGAAACTTTAGACAAAGAAGAAACTTTCGGTACAGTTGAAGCAGTAAAAACTGTTTCTGACTTAATGATGCCTGTTTCTGGTGAAGTTGTTGAATTCAACCCTGCATTAGAAGATGCTCCTGAATTAGTAAACAAAGATCCTTATGGAGACGGTTGGATGATTAAAGTTAAAATTTCTGATCCAGCTGAGCTTGATGCACTTCTAACTGCTGATGCTTACACTGACTTATTGAGCGCATAATTTATATCGATGCCACAATATAAAAAAGCCGATACTGAATCGGCTTTTTTTGTATCCACTCTCTAACAAACAATATTCATGACTAAACAGAAAATAGTTGTTGCCAGCAAAAATCCGGTAAAAGTAAAAGCAGTGGAATTGGCAACAGCATCTATCTTTCAGAACAATATTGAAGTACTGGGAGCTAACGCACAATCAGGAGTTAGCGATCAACCCATGAGCAACGATGAGACTTTTCAGGGAGCACAAAACAGAGCTTCAGAAGTGAAAAAAAAATTTCCGAATGCAGACTACTGGGTTGGCATTGAAGGAGGAATTGATGTTGAACATGGAAAGATGATTGCTTTTGCATGGATTGTCGTTCTGGACAAAACAGAAAAAGGTACTGCTCGTACCGCCTCATTCGAACTTCCCGACACAATTGCACAACTAATAAACCAAGGAATAGAGCTGGGCGATGCCGACGACCGGGTATTTGGTCAAAGTAATTCGAAGCAACAAAACGGAGCCGTGGGATTACTTACCAACGACATCATCACCAGAACAACGCTATATCAACCAGCAGTTGTAATGGCATTCATTCCTTTTATGAATAAAAACTTCTACTTCGATAAACAAAAGTAGCCTGTTTTCGTTCCTCCATTTAGTATGCAAAAGGACGACAACAAACTAAATATACGACTAGGTAGCCTTTCTATTATTGTCAACTTTATTCTTTTCGGATTAAAGTATTGGGCAGGAATTGTTTCCGGGTCGGTTGCCATTATTGCCGATGCATGGCACACTCTAAGCGACTCGGCCAGTTCGCTGGTATTAATTATTGGTTCAAAAATTGCCATGAAGCCAGCCGACAAGGAACATCCGTTTGGCCACGGTCGTGTTGAGCACTTCACAGCAATAATTATTGGCATTCTACTTTTTATTGTTGCCTTTGAATTTTCTCTCGACTCTTATCATCACTTGATCCACAAGCAAGGAGCGCAGTTTGGCACATTGGCCATTGTGGTTACAATCATCTCCATTCTGGGCAAAGAGCTTTTAGCTCAGGCATCTTTTAGAGGATATAAGAAGAATGGTTCTTCGGCATTAAAAGCCGATGGCTGGCACCACCGAACAGATGCACTTTCATCGGCTATTGTTTTGGTTGGTATTTTCCTTGGTCGCTATTTCTGGTGGATAGATGCAGTGCTTGGCTTTATTGTTGCACTAATGATTGCGTACGCTGGCTTCGAAATACTAAAAAGTGAATACAAAACTATGCTGGGACAAGCTATTAGCCCCGAAATAGTTGAACAGATGAAAAGCATTAGTCTGGAGGTTACCGGCAGAGATAATCATCTGCACCATTTTCATATCCACAAGTATGGTCACCACACTGAAATTAGTTTTCACATAAAACTACCCGCCGAACTCACACTGGACGAAGCACACGAATATTGCTCCCGAATAGAAAAAGCTATTATGAATGAAATGGGCATGCATATCACTATTCATGCCGAGCCATTGAAATAAAAAAACGATCGCCACTCCCTCTAGTAACGATCGTTTGAACAAAACTGTAATTAATTGATGCCTCTTACAGTAATATTTTTGTACAGAGTACTTAGCAGCTAGTACTAACCTCTTTTAATGTTTTTCACACCATTCTCGATACGAGCAATAGCATCTTCTTTGCCAATCATTTCGCAAATATCGAATAGATCTGGACCTGCTCCTGCTCCCACAATACACAAACGGAAAGCATTCATAATAACTCCAAATCCCCACTCTTTAGAAGTAACGAATTCTGAGAATTGCTCTTTCATTGGAGCTGCGTCCCAGTTTTCAATGCCTTTCATGAATTCGGCAATTTCGCTCATCTTCTCAGCAACACCTTCTTTCCAACGCTTCTTCACTGTTTTTGCATCGTACTCAGTTGGAGCCTGGAAAAAGAAATACGACTGATCCCACAAGTCGGCCACAAATACTGCACGCTCTTTCACCATTCCTACCACTTTCTCTACAAAAGCAGCTTCAGCCTCAATTCCTTTTTCGGCCAACATTGGTAAAAACAATTCAGCAACCTCAGCATTGGCTTTGGCATGCATATACTGGTGATTGAACCATTTTGTCTTCTCAGGGTCGAAACGAGAACCCGACTTAGTAACACGCTCTAAGCTGAAAGCTTCAATCAACTCTTCCATTGAAAAAATCTCCTGCTCAGTTCCGGGGTTCCATCCCAACAAAGCCATCATGTTGATAAATGCTTCCGGGAAGTAACCATCCTCACGGTATCCGCGAGAAGTATCGCCTGTTTTCGGATCGTTCCACAACAATGGGAATACCGGGAATCCCATCTTATCGCCATCACGCTTACTTAGTTTTCCTTTACCAACAGGCTTAAGAATTAGTGGCAAATGAGCAAAGCGAGGCATTGTTTCACCCCAACCCAATGCGCGATACAACAATACGTGCAATGGTAACGATGGCAACCACTCTTCACCTCTAATTACGTGCGAGATTTGCATTAAATGGTCATCCACCACATTGGCCAAGTGGTAAGTTGGCATTCCGTCCGACTTAAACAACACTTTGTCGTCAAGCAATTCGGTTTTGAAAGTTACATTACCACGAATCAAATCGTTTTCTGTCACCTCCTCGCCCACTGGCATTTTGAAACGAACCACATAAGGCTCGCCCGCATCAATGCGCTGCTTCACCTCATCAGCCGACAGCGACAATGAGTTTTTCATCTCACCACGCGTAGCTGTATTATATGTAAATGTCTCTTTTTTCTCCTCAAACTGCTTACGTACAGCATCCAATTCTTCCGGTGTATCGAAAGCGTAATAAGCATTACCACTCTCAATCAACTGATCGGAATACTGACGATACATCGCCTTGCGTTCACTCTGACGATATGGGCCAAACTCTCCGCCCTGCTCAATTCCTTCGTCAATTTCAATTCCACACCATTTCAACGACTCTATAATGTACTGCTCCGCTCCCGGAACATAACGAGTCTGGTCGGTATCCTCAATGCGCAATAAAAAATCGCCACCATGTTTGCGCGCAAACAAATAGTTAAATAAAGCAGTTCGCACTCCCCCCATATGCAATGGGCCTGTTGGACTTGGTGCGAATCGAACGCGTACTTTTCTTTCAGTCATAACTGTGCAGTTGAAAATTTGTGCAAAGATATAATAATAGAAGATTTTCAAATCATCTGTCTCATTGAAAATCCATAATTGCAATAATCACCCTTTTATGGCGTGTCTCTCATTCTATTCGGGTCGTTCCTTTCGCTTCTACTCCTCGCCCTTTGAGCTGCGGGGTAACCGCTTCAATCACTCACTCACCGATGCTATTGTTTCTATCCAAAATATTTTTCCTCTTCGCTAAAATTCAGGTTCGGATATTTTTTCTGTAGTTGCATCACTTTCTGTAATTGCTTCTTTTTAAATTTCTGATGTTCTTCTGAATCCGCATTTACCGGACGATGCAACATTGCTTTATTCATTTTCTCAATGGAGTTGAACACACTCTGACTTTCTTTATCGATTAGCACATCACTAAATTTCTCCCAGATATAATCCACTGCCAAAGCCGATGGATGCAACATATCATCGGCATAAAATCGGTAGTCGCGTAAATCGTCCATCATTATTTCGTACGATGGAAAGTAAGCCAGCTTATCGTTACCAAAACCTTTTATTAATCGATCGATGGCCAACAATAATGTCGATTTACTCAACTGATTTTCCACAGCTCCATCTTTCCAATGACGAATTGGGCTAACGGTAAAAACCACTTTCAAATTCGGATTCAATTCCCATAATTGCTCCAGCAGTTCTTTCGAATCATCAATGATAGCTCTTGGTGTTAATCGATATCGCTGAAATGCCTTTGCCGGCACTTTATGGCAATTAGAAACAACTAAACCATTTCCCTTATACTCGTACACCCAAGAAGTTCCAAACGTTATCAACAGGTAGTTTGCTCTTGTTAATTGCGCATGCGATGCCTCAATTCGGTTGTTGATAACTTCAATTGTTTTCAGTTTATCTGTATTAGAAAACCGACTGTGGTGAAACCAACTATTCCATTGTCCATTTAGCTCAAACAAATCATCTTCACTAAAAAGTCGTTTTCGCATTAGAATTTTCAAACTATTCTGTACCGAAATCGGATTGTAAACAATTCCCATAGGGTTTACATCCACATCGAACTTTAGCTGCTGCAATCGCTCACCAATATTCTCCGAAAAACACGATCCAATGGTCATCAGTTTATCGGCATAATTAATTTGCCATCCAAAATCCGGGATATCAACAATAGTTCTAAAATTGCTCATGGTCTCTTTTTAGTGTTTTGTACTGAGTAGTTCTAAAAATACAAAAATCCCCGATTGACTCAACATAACCAACCGGGGACTTTCTATTTCGAGATAAATATTAAGTACCTATTTAATAATTAAACGACGTACTTGATTTTTACCATTTCCTTCTTCTACTCTCACCATATAAACTCCACTTCGGAAGTCATTTAATGGAATATCAACATTAGTTCCATTACAAGGAATCGATTTCAATACACGACCAGTAATGTCGATAAATGAAACACGAACAATTCCCTCTTTAGCAGAAATGGTCACCTTATCGCGAGCCGGATTTGGCCACATAACCAATTTCTTATTGTTTGAAACAGGATCTGGAGTATCTGTATCTAAAGTAATATCAGCCATTGTTCTTGGCATGATCTGATAATTACCATTGTACTCACTCAAAATTCCAACAATATCAACCACATCTGAAGGAACATTATTTCCGATTAAGCGAGAATCTTTCTGTACTCGCAACACAATCGTGTTGCCACGATCATCTTCTACATCATAATTGCTGTATCCCTCAAACTCTCCCTGAGTTCTAATATTTACATGGTTCAACTTTACTAACATTCCCTCATATGACTCCGAAATATTATCGATAGCTACTTCAGTTGGTTCCACATTACGAGCATGTCCAAATGAACGAATATATGAAATATCAACCAACTCAGTTAAACCGTTATACTCTGCCACTTTTCCAGTAACAACAATACTATCTCCAATTTGTCCTTTCTTGAAACCTAGTAGAGCTAATCCTACTTTTTCGTTTCCAGCAGACTGCAAATACGAAACTTCATCGGCATTAGCTGTTACCACTCCTGATACTGAAACAACCTCTCCTACTTTCGGACTTGCATCCTGATCGCCTTGAACATCTTCAATAGCTGTTAAGTCGGCAGCTGTAATATTATTTGGAAAGCAATAGCTAACTCTGCGCGTAAACGTATCGCTTCCTTTTGTCAACTGAATTTTTGCATATAAAGTATCTCCCTGCGCATACGAAGTAGTTGCAATTTGAGCTGTTGCGTTATCGCCACTCAAGCTTACACTTACATCAGTATTTACTTCATCAAAGCTAGATCCTACTTTTACTTCTGTTGCATCCATTCCGGTTGCCTCGAATGATAAAGTGATTGCTTCGCCAGCCATAGGAGCTTTTTTATTGAAAGCGACATTTGCCACTTTCATTGCCGAGTTTTCTTTTCCACCCCAAATAAGGTCGGCAAACTCCGGGTTATCAACAAATGGGTTACGGTTACCCTGTACTTCCTGAATACGATCATTTCTTCTACGCTCTAAAGCAGTAGGTGGGAAATTTCTATTCCATTCCAAAAGAGTTGAAAGTTTTCCATGTTCCGGAGCACTACTTGTATCCACTGCATCAACGGCTTCTAGGTTCATTTCACCATCAGTTCCTTCGTAACGAACAGCCATATACAAGATAGTACGAGCAACAGCTCCCTTTACAGCATCAGTTGGTTCCCATCTCGAAGCATCGTATTTAGATCCTGACTCTGAATCAGTAGAGCCTCCAGTAACATTATCGAAATCTTTATTCGAACGTCTCACATTTACAGAAGCATCAGCAGGATGCAGGTTATGCACATCACTATCCATTGGTCGGATGCCACTAAATCCACCATGTGATTTAGCCCACACGTGTTCACGATTAATATAATCGCCTCCAGAACCAGTGTTGTCCCATCTGTCAGAACGTTGGGTATACAACAAGATCACATGATCTTTTGTCGTTACATCTTCATCCACGTATCGAAAAATATTTTTCGAAAACGAATAAGTAAAATCGGTATGCCCCTTTATAATTTGGTGCAAAGCCGCTTTTAGCTCATCTCCCTTTTTCCCTTCAGTTCCGTTGTAGTACCCAACTGGCTGTGCAAAACCAGCTCCGGCTAACAACATCACTAACATCAATGTAAAAACGTGTTTCATAAACTATCTCTTTATATCTATTATCTAATACTTTTACAACAACTCCAATATGTGCTGTTGTCCCATTAAATATTTCAAATCTTCCGGAGTGTCAATACCATAACTTTCGTGTTCGGTTTTTCCAGTCATTATTAAAAGACCATTTTCTAACCAACGAAGTTGCTCCAAAGACTCATTTTTTTCTAATTTCCCAATTACCAATGTGGTAATCTGCTCTAAAATAGCAGTTCTGTAACCATACATTCCCAGGTGAATTAAGAATTCATTTTCAGCTCCCCACTCTTCCTCATTTACTCCGCGAACAAATGGAATTGGGCTTCGACTAAAATAAATAGCTCGGTTATCCACTCCGGTAACCACCTTTACTTTATTGGGATCAAAAATTAACGACTTATCTCTTGTAGGACGTACCAGCGTAGCAATATCAACGGCATCGTTGGTGAAACACTCTTTTAAAGACTCGATCTGATCAGGCTGAATGAAAGGCTCATCCCCCTGAATATTAATTACCACATCGAACACCTGATTGGCCTCTTGCTGAAATTTTTCTACAGCTTCAGCACATCTATCAGTTCCGCTCTGATGATCTTCACTTGTCATCACCACGTTTCCACCAAACTGAGTCACGGCATCAAAAATTCGTTGATCATCAGTAGCTACAACTACATGTTCTAACGCTTTTTGAGCTTGTTCATAAACTCGCTGGATCATTGGTTTTCCTTTTATATCAACCAATGGTTTACCCGGGAAACGGGTCGATGCATATCTTGCTGGAATTACTCCTAAAAACTTCATTCTAAAACCTCTGTTTAATGTAATTCTTCAATTACAATAAATTAAATACAAAGGTATTATATTCTTTCACAAAACAGAAGCCATCTAACGTCTGTATCGTTCAAGTCGTAATTCGTTCAACCTATGATTGAAACAGCAAAATTTTCTATTGTTTTTTAGTGCTTTACAGGAGTTACTTTGTAGCCTTTATTTTTTAGAAGCTGAATAACACCATTGTCTCCCATTAAGTGACCAGCACCTACTGCAAAAAGCGTTGGTTTTCGCTTAGCAATTTTCACCATTCTCGGTATCCATCTTTTATTTCGATTATCCAACAACTCTTTTTTCATTTTCTTCATATCATCTCTACGAATAATCATATTGTTCAACGATTGAAGATCTTCTTTCATGTAGTATCGAGTCATGGCTTTAAAATCCCGCTTATCTTGTTCATGCTCTTCAATAGCACGTACCAGTAATTGCATTTCTGCTTCGCGATCAAGATTATTGAAGATACTTAATTGCTCTTCCGGAGTTTCTACTCCAATAACTTCTTTTTTGTATTTTTTCCCCAAGCTAATAATGAATTCTTCGAAAGGTTTTGGATTCTTACAATCGGCCACATCCTGCATCGAAATAAACATAGCCAAAGCCCAGGGTTTCATTACCCCCATTTGTTTTAATCCTGCTTTAAAGTTCTCCTGTAAGAAATCGTCAATAGCCTCTTTCCCCTCTTCTGTTAATTCATCCGAAAAGTTATGCATTCCTTCATTGAATGAGCCCTTCTGAACCGCCTGTATCACAGCTAAGTCATCCATATCCAGTTCCAGGCACACTTGATCTACTTGCAATATAGCCACCTCAATCTTTGCTTTCTTCATGCTTATTACCGAAGGACAAGCCAAATGAATTGTTCCATACAAAAACGATGGTCGATCCAATCCATTTCCTGATATTTTCCACATTAATGCATTCTGAGCCTGAATATTCCAGGCAAATACCAACACCAAGACAGATAGTAGTATTTTCTTCATTGGTTTAAGTTTTTAGGTTCTCGGTTCTACAAAAATGTTTTATGCCATAAATCTAATCAATAAAATTGGCACAAACTATAGGTAATCTCATGCTCTATATCATTACATAAACAACTAAACTTAAGTCATTTTGACATTTTTTACATTTTCTACAAAAGAATAAATCCTTTTAAAATTGTACATTTGCAGAGCAAACAATGACAAAAAGTCCGCATATGGATATTCAAAATATAAAGCAACGATTTGGAATAATTGGCAATTCTCATGCACTTAATCGTGCCATAGAGGTTGCTGTTCAGGTTGCCCCCACCGATCTTTCGGTTTTAATTACCGGAGAAAGTGGAGTTGGTAAAGAGGTATTCCCTCAAATTATTCACCACTTTTCATCGCGCAAACATGGTAAATACATTGCCGTAAACTGTGGTGCCATACCTGAAGGAACAATCGATTCTGAGCTTTTTGGTCATGAAAAAGGCGCTTTTACCGGCGCACTATCGGACCGAAAGGGATATTTTGAAGTAGCGGACGGTGGAACATTATTCTTGGATGAGGTTGGAGAACTACCTCTTTCTACTCAAGTACGCCTTTTACGTGTTCTAGAGACAGGAGAGTTCATACGCGTAGGTTCATCGAAACTACAAAAGACTAATGTTCGTGTTATTACAGCCACCAATGTTAATCTTCCTGAAGCGATTAAAGAGAATAAGTTTCGTGAGGATTTGTACTATCGATTAAACACGGTACCCGTTCGCCTGGAGGCACTTCGCAATAGAAAAGAAGATATAGTGCTTCTTTTTAGAAAGTTTGCCTACGATTTTGCCGAAAAATACCGAATGCCAGCTGTACGACTTAACGAAGACTCGAAACACCTTTTGATGAGTTACCGTTGGCCAGGTAATATACGTCAGCTAAAAAATGTGACTGAGCAAATTTCGATCATCGAGAAAGAACGCAACATTTCGGCTACCACACTGCAACACTATCTGCCATATAGTGGAGAGGGTGATCAGCTGCCTGCTCTAGTTTCCAACAAACAGGAGGAAAACACCTTTTCATCGGAAAGAGAAATTCTTTACAAGGTTCTTTTCGATATGAAGAAAGATATGAACGACCTTAAAAAACTGGTTTTAGACATGATTCAAAACCAGGAAGAGGGCGTAGAAGGAGTTCAACCAGAACATGTGCAGCTTATTCAAAAGCTATACGACAATTCGGATGTGAGTATCACCTCTCCGACACCATCAGCCCCTTCGGCACAAAATCATGTTCAACCTACACCAAGTCCGTACTACGAAGAAAAGCACGACGACCATATTCAAGATACAGAAGAGTTTATAGAAGAATCGCTTTCCATTGAAGAGAAAGAGAAAGAACTTATTGTTAAAGCATTGGAGAAACATAAAGGGAAGCGCAAATATGCTGCTCAAGACTTGGGAATTTCTGAAAGAACTTTATACCGAAAAATTAAAGAGTACGATATAAAACACTGATATTTACACCGAAAACAATAGACAGATGAAACTATTTCGAAAATATATAGCCATTATAGCCAGCTTGTTTCTACTATTCACTGTAGCATCTTGTGGCATTTACTCTTTCACCGGAGCAAATCCACTACCCAAGGGAACTACATTCTTTGTAGAAGATTTTCCCAACAGAGCTCGTTTGGTAAACCCAAATTTAAGCTCGAAATTGGTGGAAGATTTAAAAGATAAGCTGATTAATCAAACCAACATGGATTTGAACGACAATTCTCCTAACCTAGAATTTTCGGGACAGATCACAGGGTACGAAGTTCGCCCAATGGCTATTTCGGCAGAAGAAGTAGCTGAAAAAAACCGTTTGACAGTTACGGTAAAGGTGAAGTTCGTTAACAACGAAAACCATGACTTAGATTTCGACTCTAGTTTTTCGGCTTTTGCTGACTTTACTACCGATAGAATTTTAAGTGAGGTAGAAGATGAATTGATGGAAGAGATTGTTGAACAACTTACTGAAGACATTTTCAACAAAGCAATTGTAAACTGGTAATGGATAGCAAACAGTTACGCACATATCTCACCCAAACGGAACAAGTTCCTGAAGATGTTACTCAGGAAATGGAAGGTTTACTGGAAAAGTATCCCTGGTTCCAAACATTGCGTACGCTTCAGTTAAAACAATTGAAGAAAAAGCAGCCCGAAGAATTTCAGCAAAAATTGCAAGAGTCGGCTCTTCACATAACCGATCGATCGCACCTGTATCATTACCTTAACGACGAGCAAAACACTGTTCTAAACAACAAATTGCATCTGATCAATAAGGAAAATGACAGGTACTTTGAGATCATTCCTGATGACGAACCTACTCAAGAAGAACCCGAAATAGAAATTCAGCTTGAAAGTAGCGGATATATTCTCGATCATCTGGATGACGAACAAGATTTATCATCGTTGGCAAGCGAGATCAACCAGAGCGCTCACAGCCAAACAAAGTCAAACGAAAGCAATCAGGGAAGTCTTATCGACGCCTTTATAAAAGCCAATCCAGAGTTCAAACCGGCACCGGAAAAGAGCGCCAATAAAGAGGACCTTTCTTCCAGTAGTACTCAGGAGAACGACGATATGATAACCGATACATTAGCAAAAATATACATCCGACAAGGCTTGTATGAAAAGGCTATCAAAGCTTTTGAGAAATTAAGTTTGAAATTCCCGGAAAAAAATACTTACTTTGCCGGTCAGATTGAAGAAATTAAAAAATTAATAGAGAAATAAATACGACTATGATTTTTACGCTAATAACCGTCTTAATCTTCCTTGTATGTGCTCTTTTAGTTCTTATCGTACTGGTACAGAACTCTAAAGGAGGTGGATTAGCATCTAACTTTCAGTCATCTGGACAGGTGATGGGAGTTCGCAAAACGAACGATTTCTTAGAAAAAGCAACTTGGTATTTGGCTGGTGCTTTACTAGTGTTAAGCATTGCTGCTAGTGCTGCAATTCCTAGAGAGAAGCAAGCAAGCGACTCAAGAATCGAGCAACAAATTCAAAATGCTCAAGATCCTAACGCAGAGCCTTCGTTCCCTGTTGCTAACGATAACAACAATACAGAAAAGCCTGCTGAAGATTCGAAAGAAGCTAAATAAGCAAGCTCTTAAGATATTTCGAAAACCTCTTCTAAAAAAGAAGGGGTTTTTTTGTACCCCTACTCTCCATGTCATGTTTACTGACACTGTGTCACAAAACACACAAACAACTGATTTTATTCGACTTAAACAAACAAAGACCACTACAGAACAGTTGTAAGTATGTCAATTTTGCAAGAAACTGCTTTGGCACAGAATATGTAATCAAACAGCAGAAATTTGAAAAAATATAAATCTTAAATACTTTGAAATTATGGCAAATCTAAATGGAAGAATTCTTGCAGGTAAGATCTTAATTGAACCTCAGGCTGCTGAAGAAAAAACAGCAAGCGGTATCATTATTCCAGATTCAGCTAAAGAGAAGCCTCTTGCAGGTAAAGTTGTATTGGTTGGTGCAGACAAAAAAGACGAACCAATGGAAATCAAGGTAAATGATACAGTATTCTACGGTAAATATGCTGGTACAGAGTTAAACATCGACGGAGTAAACTACCTATTGTTATCTCAAACTGATGTTCTTTACATCGCTTAATTATCCAGATTGTCAAATTCATTAAAAGATTAAACAATGGCTAAAGAAATTAAATTCAATATTGAAGCTCGCGACTTACTAAAACAAGGAGTTGACGAGTTAGCTAACGCAGTAAAAGTAACATTAGGACCAAAAGGTCGTAACGTAATTATCGACAAAAAATTTGGTGCTCCTCAAGTAACTAAAGATGGTGTTACTGTAGCTAAAGAAGTTGAGCTAGCTGATCCATATGCAAACATGGGTGCTCAGTTGGTAAAAGAAGTTGCTTCTAAAACTGGTGACGACGCTGGTGACGGAACAACTACTGCAACAGTATTGGCTCAGTCAATCATCAACGTAGGATTGAAAAACGTTACTGCTGGTGCTAACCCAATGGATCTTAAGCGTGGTATCGACAAAGCAGTTGCTGCTATCAAAGAGAACCTAGAAGGACAAGCACAGCAAGTAGGTGACGATTTCAAAAAAATCGAGCAAGTTGCACGTATCTCTGCTAACAACGATGATGCAATTGGTGCATTGATCGCTGAAGCAATGGAAAAAGTAAATAAAGAAGGTGTAATCACTGTTGAAGAAGCAAAAGGAACTGAAACTTACGTTGACGTTGTTGAAGGTATGCAATTCGACCGTGGATTCATCTCTCCATATTTCATCACTAACTCAGAAAAAATGTTGGCTGAGTTGGAGAACCCATTCATCTTGATCCACGACAAGAAGGTTTCTACAATGAAAGATCTTCTTCCTGTACTAGAGCAAACAGCTCAATCAGGTCGTCCTCTATTGATCATTGCTGAAGATATCGATGGTGAAGCATTAACTACTTTGGTTGTTAACCGTCTTCGCGGATCATTGAAGGTAGCTGCAGTTAAAGCTCCAGGATTCGGTGATCGTCGTAAAGAGATGTTGGAAGATCTAGCTGTTCTTACAGGTGGTGTTGTTATCTCTGACGAAAAAGGATTGACTCTAGAGCAGGCATCTATCGAAATGCTAGGACAAGCTGAGAAAATCACTATCGACAAAGAAAACACAACTGTTGTTAACGGTGCTGGTGCTGAAGAAGCAATTGCTCAGCGCGTAGGACAAATCAAACAGCAGATGGAAGCTACTACTTCTGACTACGATCGTGAGAAATTGCAAGAGCGCTTGGCTAAACTAGCTGGTGGTGTTGCTGTTCTTTACGTTGGTGCGGCTTCTGAAGTAGAGATGAAAGAGAAGAAAGACCGTGTAGACGATGCACTTCACGCAACTCGTGCTGCTGTTGAAGAAGGAATCGTTCCTGGTGGTGGCGTAGCACTTATCCGTGCCATTGCTTCTATTGAAGATTTAGCTGGTGAAAACGAAGACGAAACTACAGGTATCGAAATCGTTAAGCGTGCTATCGAGGAGCCTCTTCGTCAGATTGTAGCTAACGCTGGTAAAGAAGGTGCTGTTGTTGTACAGAAAGTTAGAGAAGGTGAAGCTGATTTCGGTTACAACGCTCGTCGTGACGAATACCAAAACCTATTCGAAGCTGGAGTTATCGACCCTAAGAAAGTAACTCGTATTGCTCTTGAGAACGCTGCTTCGATTGCAGGAATGTTCTTGACAACTGAATGTGTATTGGTTGAAGAAAAATCAGAAGAACCAGCAATGCCAATGGGCGCTCCAGGAATGGGCGGTGGCATGCCAGGCATGATGTAATAAACACATTGCAACAAAATAGATCAAACGACTCATTCATTTCGAATGGGTCGTTTTTTTATGCGTAGAGTCGCTCAAACTGAGCGTCTCTACATGCAATATACCCCAACAAAAAAGCGATACCTGCTAAACAGATATCGCTTTTTTTAATATATCGAACTAGTTCTAATTAATCTGGCAAATATCCACGGATAATACCACGCTTAGAATTAGTTACAAATAGAATCAATTCGTCACGCTCTGGAGATGCAGGAACTTCTGCTTCGATTACCTCCAATGCTTGAGAAATGTTTAATCCTTTCTGATAAATGTAACGGTATACATCTTGAATCTCGCGAATTTTCTCATTTGTAAATCCACGACGACGTAATCCGATTGAGTTAACACCTACATATGAAACTGGCTCACGACCTGCTTTCACGAATGGAGGTACATCTTTGCGTACCAATGCTCCACCTGAAATCATTACGTGTTTACCAATGTGTACAAACTGGTGAACAGCAACCAAACCACTCAAAATAGCCCAATCGTCGATAATAACTTCACCGGCAATCTGTGTGGCATTACCAATAATGATATTATTTCCGATAAAACAATCGTGAGCAATATGCACATAAGCCATCAACAAGCAGTTGCTTCCAACCACTGTTTTACCTTTTGCTGCAGTTCCTCTATTAATTGTTACACACTCACGAATTGTAGTGTTATCGCCAATTTCGGCAGTAGAATACTCTCCTTTAAATTTCAAATCTTGAGGAACAGCTCCAATTACTGCTCCTGGAAAAATTTTACAATTCTTACCGATACGTGTACCAGGTAAAATTGTAACATTTGAACCAATCCTGGTGCCTTCTTCAATAACCACATCTTTATCGATGGTTACGAAAGGCTCAATAACGACGTTATCGGCGATTTTCGCTTCAGGATGCACATAGGCTAATGGTTGTTTCATTTCAACAATATTTTATTCAAAAACCCCTAATATTTCTTAGTCTTTATTTTTAACAACTTGAGCCATGAATTCGCCCTCTGCAACAATTGAATCACCAACAAATGCAGTTCCTTTCATATTGGCCACTCCTCTACGTAAAGGAGAAGTCAAGTCGATTTTAAAAATTACAGTATCACCAGGCACTACTTTCTTTCTGAATTTAATGTTATCCATTTTCATGAAATAAGTAGAGTACCCCTGGTCTGGCATCAGGTTCAACACGAAACAGCCTCCAATTTGTGCCATTGCCTCTGTCAATAATACGCCAGGCATTACTGGCTCCTGAGGGAAATGACCACTAAAGAACTCTTCGTTACAAGTTACATTCTTTACCCCAACAATATGATCTTCACCAATTTTAATGATTTTATCAACCATTAAGAAAGGATAACGGTGAGGTAATAATTTCTTTATCTGATTAACATCAAGAACCGGCTCTTCATTTACATTGTAAGCTGGTGCTTTATGCTTCATTTTGCACTTTTTAATTTCGGCTTGAATTAATTTGGCAAATTCCACATTAACTCCGTGGCCAGGACGAGTTGCTAAAACTCTACCTTTAATTTTCATTCCTGCCAATGTCAGGTCACCAACAACATCAAGAAGCTTGTGACGAGCCATTTCGTTATCGTAATAAAGATCGATTGTGTTTAGAATACCACGTTCTTTCACTTCTACCTTCTCGTGATCAAATAAAGCGGCAATTCTGTCCAACTCTTCCTGAGAGATCTCTTTATCAACAATAACAATAGCATTATCTAAATCACCACCTTTTACCAGGTTGTGTTGCAATAAGAATTCTAATTCTCTAACAAACACAAAAGTACGACAATTTGCCACTTCTGTTTTAAAGTCGGAGATAGAATTTAATGTTGCAAACTGATTATATAATACTGGTGAGTCGAAAGCAATCATTGCATTAACTGCAAAATCGTTGTCTGGAACTAAAATCATTTCAGAACCTGTTTTCTCATCTCTGAAAGTCATTTTCTCCTTTACAACAAAATACTCTCTTTCAGCATCCTGCTCTTGCACTCCTGCCTTTTCAATAGCTTCTACAATATATCTTGAACTTCCGTCTAAAATTGGAGCTTCTGGTCCATCCACTTCAATTAAAACGTTATCTAAATCCAATCCAGTAATGGCAGCCAAAGTGTGTTCAATAGTCGAAACTTTTGCTTCTCCTTTTGCCAATACAGTTCCCCTCGAAGTATCTACTACATTGGTTGCCAATGCAGCAATTACAGGCTGATCTTCCAAATCAATACGCTTGAACTTTATTCCAAAGTTCTCCGGAGCCGGATGCATCGTCATATTCACGTTACATCCTGTATGTAATCCTATTCCTGAAAGTGTAATTGATTGTGCAAGAGTATTCTGCTTAGTACTCATTCTCTTCAATATTTTTTACGATTAGGTCGCCTCAAACCAATACAAATAAAGGCATTTTGAAAAAAAAATCCACTTTTAGACACCTAAAAGTGGATGCAAATGTAAGATATTGAATAATTTTTGTCAAATTCAATCACCCTTTTTTGTGTTTTCATCCTTCTCTAACTTTCGAGAAATCTGATTTAACTCACGATAAATTTCGGGTAATTTCTGGAATACAGCCTGCATTTTAAAGAACTTTTTCACATCTAAAGCAGGTGCTCCCATTAAGGTTTCACCCTCTTTAATATTCTTCATAATTCCAGATTTCGCAGCAATTTGGTTCTTATTGCCAATCTTCAAGTGACCAGCAACTCCAACTTGTCCTCCAAACATATTGTTATCGCCAATATGAGTCGATCCGGCAATTCCTACCTGAGAAACCAACACGTTGTTTTCACCAATTTCCACATTGTGTCCAATCTGTACTTGGTTATCTAGCTTTGTTCCTTTTCCAATTTTGGTTGCTCCCATTGCCGCACAGTCAATTGTAGTATTAGCTCCAATTTCTACGTCATCAGCAATTTCAACAACTCCAATCTGTGGAATCTTTTTAAATACGCCATCTGCTCCTGGTGCAAAACCAAAACCATCAGCTCCAATTACTGCGCCGGCATGCAAAATACAATTGCTACCAACTTTACAGCCTTCGTAAATTTTTACGCCACTATATATAATTGTATTGTCTGCAATAGTTACGTTATCGCCAATGTAAGCATGAGGATAAATCTTTACATTATCACCCATTTTCACATTTTGACCCAGATATGCAAATGCTCCAACATACACATTGTTACCATAGCTGGCCGAAGAAGCAATATAACTTGGCTCTTCAATTCCAGTTTTCTGTGGTTTCGACTGCACATAGAATTCCAAAAGAGTTGCCAATGCCATGTATGGATCTTCCACACGTAAAAGCGTAGCCGCAATTTCTCTTTCCGGTTTAAATTCTTTGCTTACCAATACCAAAGAAGCTTCAGTATCGTATATATATTTAGTGTATTGTGGGTTTGATAAAAAGGTCAGGGTTCCTGGCTTTCCTTGTTCTATTTTTGAGACATCACTTACTAACACTTCTTCATTTCCCTCTACAGTTCCATTCAGTAGTTCAGCAAGTTGTTTTGCAGAAATCTCCATAATATCTGTTTAATGTTGCGATGCAAAATTATAATTTATTGTTTAACTACCAATTTGGCGCGGATAACACAGCACCTGTTTCTGGTCTAATCGAATAAGAGATGACCAATCTAAGTCCGAGACTTCATCGAGTGTTCCAAGCTTTCCATTTTTGTATAAAATCTTAATCTTATCCACATTGGCCGCATACACTCTATTTTTCACTGTATCCCGAACAACCAAAAAATTAGCGTCTTGCTTCGATATCTCGAAGTGGCTCATCACTTTTTCATGTATCGTATCTATCTTTGAGGATGAAATAGCCTTGTTTCCCATTTTAACTTTCCACAAATTTCTATTTGTCAGGTCGTACGACAACACTGAAAGCACCGGATCGTCATGATACTGCCACACTTTCAATGCAGAATATATATCTGAATCGTCTAAACGAGCATACAAGCCCAAAGCATCGTCTTTCTCTCCTTTGCACGATTTAAGATCATTTAAATTCACATTATTCTTCAAAAAGAATTCAAGTGCAGGAGTGGCAAAAATATCTACTCCAATTTGCACTAAGTAACGGGCCCGCTTCAATACACTCATCAACATATACTCTGCTGCCAATACAGCCTTATGCTGATAAACCTGCCAATACATCAATCGCCTGGACAATAAAAATTTTTCAATGGAATAGATGCCTTTATGCTCCACCACAATACTATTCTGTCGAACATTCAGCATTTTAATAATCCTTTCCGAACCAACTGTTCCTTCTGTTACCCCAGAAAAAAAACTATCTCGACGCAAAAAATCTAAACGATCTACATCCAGCTGACTTGCGACCAACTGGTGTAAAAACTTCTTGGAGTATTTATTTTTGAAAATTTCAATTCCCAAAGTCAATTTCCCACGAAACTCTTCATTCAACCGTTTCATAAAAAGTCCCGATATAACTTCATGTCCTATTCCCTCTGTTACACTATGCTCCAATGCATGAGAAAATGGTGCATGTCCTACATCATGTAACAAAATAGCTACTTGCGCACCTACCTCCTCCTCTTTGGTTATTTCTACTCCTTTATTTTTCAATGAAGTTAATGCCACTTTCATTAAATGAAGCGCTCCCAAGGTGTGCTCAAATCGCGAATGATTAGCTCCAGGAAATACCAAACAGGAAAGTCCTAATTGTTTAATTCGCCTCAAACGCTGAATGAAAGGATGAGCAATGAGATCAAATATTAAATCCGAATCGATTCGTATAAATCCAAAAACCGGATCGTTTATTATTTTTTGTTTGTTCGATTTTGAAGTATTCACAGTATTGAAGAAAATATTATTTAACTACTACAACCTTAACAAAAAACGTTGCCTTTTTGATCATTTTTTTAACCACTAAAACATTGACAAAAACCTTATTCTCAAAGAGATTTTGAGATTTGAAACCAAATTACTACTTTTGCACAGAATTAAGTGTGAACAGTCAGATAGGGGACACTATACGTCCCCTATTTTGTTACTCATACCACAATGATTACAAAACAAAGAATAACTGAATTAGTCGAAGAAGTGATGACCGATGGGCTTTTCCTAGTGGACGTTATAGTTGCTCCAGGAAATGCGATCAAGGTGATTATCGACGGTGACACAGGGGTTACAATTAGAACTTGTGTCAAAGTAAGCAGACAAGTTGAAGGTAATTTGGACAGAGAAGAGGAAGATTTCAGCTTGGAAGTAATGTCAGCCGGATTGGATCAACCATTTAGAGTTGAGCGCCAATACAGAAAATACCTGAATAAGTCCATCGAAGTAATCGATGAGAATGATGTAAAGCTAGAGGGTATTTTAAAAGAGGTTACTTCTGAAGGATTTGAATTAGAAACCTCGAAAAGAGAAAAGGTAGAAGGCAAAAAGAAGAAACAGTTAATTGTACGCCAACACCAGTTCTCTTATGACCAGATTAAATCAGCAAAATGTGTAATTTCGTTTAAATAAGATATAGCAATGGACAATGTGAACCTTATAGACACCTTCTCAGAGTTTAAAGAACTCAAAAACATAGACAGGGCAACAATGATGAGCGTTTTAGAAGACGTTTTCAGAAGTGTTTTGCAAAAGCAGTTTGGTACTGATGAGAATTTCGATGTAATTATCAACATCGATAAGGGTGACTTTGAAATTTGGAGAAACAGAATCGTTGTAGCCAACGATGAGCTAACAGATCCGAATTTACAAATCACATTGAGCGACGCCAAGAAGATTGACGAAGACTATGAGATTGACGAAGAAGTTTCTGATGAAGTGAATTTCTTCCAATTCGGTCGTCGTGCCATCTTGAACTTGCGTCAAAACTTGTCAGCTCGAATCTTAGAGCTTGAAAAGGATAATATTTACACGAAATATAAAGAGAAAATTGGCGAAATCGTTACCGGTGAAGTTTATCAGATCTGGAAAAGAGAAATCCTTATTCTTGATGACGAAGGCAACGAGCTAATTCTTCCTAAAAACGAACAAATTCCTTCTGACTTCTTCCGCAAAGGAGATACTGTAAGAGCAATTGTTTACAAAGTAGATCTACGAAACAATAATCCACTGATTATCTTGTCTCGTACTTCTCCTGTATTCCTAGAAAGATTGTTTGAACTAGAAGTTCCAGAAATTTTCGATGGTTTAATTATCATCAAGAAAATTGTTCGTGTTCCTGGTGAAAGAGCAAAAATTGCTGTTGAATCATACGACGAGCGCATCGATCCGGTTGGAGCATGTGTGGGTATGAAAGGATCACGTATTCATGGTATTGTTCGTGAGTTACGCAACGAGAATATTGATGTTATCAATTACTCAAGCAACACTCAATTATTTATCACTCGTGCACTTAACCCTGCCAAAATTTCTTCTATCAAACTAAACGAAGAAGAAAAACGAGCTGAAGTATACCTTCGTCCAGAAGAGGTTTCTTTAGCTATTGGTAAAGGTGGTTTGAACATCCGTTTGGCTAGTCAGCTTTCAGGATACGAACTTGACGTGTTCCGTGAGCTAGAAGAGGATGACGAAGATGTTACACTGGAAGAGTTCTCTGACGAGATTGAAAGCTGGATTATTGATGAATTAAGAGCAATTGGTTGTGATACTGCTAAGAGCGTTCTTAACCTTTCGAAAAACGAATTGGTTAAACGAACTGACTTAGAAGAAGAAACAATCGAAGATTTACTTAATATTTTACGCAATGAATTTGAGTAGTTGATGCTATGGGAAAACATAGTTTCCCCGGCAAACGCATAGCATAGACTGCTAATTTATTTTTCTTAGGTTTAAAATTGTAAGGCAAAACATGGTTACAAGCAAGAACACAAAACGACTAAGTAAGATTGCACGGGAATTCAACGTGGGCATCAGCACACTAGTTGAGTTTTTAAATAAGAAAGGTGTTGAGGTTGGTTCAAACCCAAACACAAAAATATCAGATGCCTCGTATGATCTGATTAGCAAAGAATTTAACAGAGATAGTAACCTCAAGAAAGAATCGCAGAAGGTTAACCTGCGTGCCAACAGAGGAAAACACGAAACAATTTCTGTTGAAGATGTTCGTAAGGATAGTGTTGCTGAAAACCTTGAGCCTGAAAAGCAGGAAGCACAACAAGAAATTGCTGCTCCTAAAAAAGAAGAGAAACCAGAAACGCCTAAGGCTAACGATACAGTTAAGACAGAGGCAAAACTGGAAGCTCAACCTAAAGTGGTTGGTAAAATCGATTTAGATTCGATGAAACCGAAAAAAGAAAAGCCACAGAAAGCTGAGCCAAAACAAGAAAAACCTAAGGCACAACCTAAACAGCAAAGTGCTCCAGCTCCTAAGAAAGAGGAAAAGCCTGTTGAAGCACCTAAAGCTGAAACTCCAAAGAAAGAAGCGCCTAAGAAAGCAAATAAACCTGAAGCTCCTGTTAAGGAAAAAGAAAAGCAGGTGAAGCAAAATAACGAAAAACATACTGCCTCCAATGCACCTAAACAGGAGACAAAGGCAGCTCAAAAAGTAGAGGAAAGAACAGAGGAAATGGTTGAGAAAGAGAAACCTCAGGCTACAGGATCAAATGATCTGGAAACGAATGTTCCTAAAATCAATAACGAAGTTAAAGTTGTTGGTAAAATTGATTTATCGAGTCTGAATCAGCGCACTCGTCCTCCTAAGAAGACTAAGAAGCAAAAAGAGGAAGAACGCAAACTAAAAAATGATGATCAGAAAAAAGGAGCTGATGGCCAAAACGCTGATCGTCGCAAAAAGCGTAAACGCATTAACAAAGACGGTAAAGAACGTGTTGATGTAAATGCTCAAGACGGACAGAACCGTCCAGGTGGACAAAACCGCCAAGGAGGTCAAAATCGCCAGGGAGGACAAGGTGGACAAAACCGTCAAGGAGGTCAAAACCGTCCAGGAGGCCAAGGTGGAAACAATCGCCAGGGAGGACCAGGTGGACAAAACCGCCCAGGAGGTCAGAATCGTCCGGGAGGACAAAACCGTCCAGGTAATAACAATGACCGTAGAAGAGGCGGATTCAACAACCGCAACAAGAAACCTCTAAAGCAAGAGGTGAACGAGGAAGATGTACAAAAGCAAATCAAAGAGACTCTTGCACGTCTTACTTCTAAAGGAAAAAATAAAGGAGCGAAACACCGTCGTGACAAGCGACAGGCTGCTAGTGATAAAATGGCTGCTGAACAGCAAAAAGCAGCTAAAGAACAAAGCGTATTGAAAGTAACCGAATTCGTAAGTGTTAACGAATTGGCTACTATGATGAACGTTCAAGCTACTCAGGTTATTGCATCATGTATGAGCTTGGGAATGTTTGTATCAATCAACCAACGCTTGGATGCAGAGACAATGACTCTTGTTGCTGATGAATTCGGATTTAAAGTAGAATTCATTAGTGTTGAAGTACAAGAAGCCATTGCTGAAGAAGTTGATGCACCAGAAGATCTAAAACCACGTTCTCCAATTATCACGGTAATGGGACACGTTGACCACGGTAAGACATCACTTTTGGACTACATCCGTAAAGCAAACGTAATTGCCGGTGAGGCTGGAGGTATTACTCAGCACATTGGAGCTTACAACGTATCATTGGAAGATGGTAGAAAACTAACATTCCTTGATACTCCGGGTCACGAGGCCTTTACAGCGATGCGTGCTCGTGGTGCTCAGGTAACCGACGTTGCAATTATTATTGTTGCTGCCGATGACGATGTGATGCCACAAACAAAAGAGGCAATCAACCACGCTGCTGCAGCTGGTGTCCCAATCGTATTTGCAATCAACAAAATCGATAAACCAGGAGCAAATCCTGACAGAATAAAGCAGACGCTTTCTTCAATGAACTACCTTGTTGAAGAATGGGGTGGAAAATACCAGTCACACGATATTTCAGCTAAGAACGGTATCGGTATTGAAGAGTTACTAGAAAAAGTACTTCTTGAAGCCGAGATGTTAGAGCTAAATGCCAACGCAAACAAACGTGCTGTTGGTTCTGTAATTGAATCATCACTAGATAAAGGACGTGGATACGTAACTACTCTATTGGTTCAATCAGGAACACTTCGCGTAGGAGATGTTATCCTTGCCGGACAATATTTCGGACACGTAAAAGCGATGTTCAACGAGCGTAATCAGCGTGTAGAAGAAGTTGGACCTTCAGAACCAGTTCTTATTCTTGGATTGAACGGTGCACCTCAGGCAGGTGACAAGTTCAACGTTATGGAAGAAGAGCGTGAAGCTCGTCAGATTGCGAACAAACGTGAGCAGTTGCAGCGTGAGCAAGGACTTCGTACTCAGAAGCACATTACGCTTGACGAGATCGGACGTCGTATTGCAATTGGTAACTTCCAGGAATTGAACATTGTTGTTAAGGGTGACGTGGACGGATCGATCGAAGCACTTTCTGATTCGTTAATCAAACTTTCAACAGACGAAATTCAGGTGAATGTAATTCACAAGGCCGTTGGTCAGATTTCGGAATCAGATATCATGCTTGCATCGGCATCTGAAGCAATTATTGTAGGTTTCCAGGTACGTCCATCATTGAATGCACGTAAATTAGCAGAGAAAGAGCAAATCGATGTTCGTCTTTACTCTATTATCTACGATGCAATTGAAGAGGTTAAAGCAGCCATGGAAGGAATGCTTTCTCCAGAAATCAAAGAAGAGATTGTGGCTACCGTGGAAGTTATGGAAACATTCAAAATCTCGAAGGTTGGTACTATTGCCGGATGTATGGTTCGCGATGGAAAGATCAAGAGAAGTCACAAGATTCGCATAATCCGCGACGGTATTGTAGTTTATTCCGGAGAGCTAGGTTCACTGAAACGATTCAAAGATGATGTGAAAGAAGTAGCTAAAGGATTCGAATGTGGATTGAACATTGACAAATACAACGATATTAAAGTTGGCGACATGGTCGAAGCTTACGAAGAAGTGGAAGTTAGTCGTACTCTATAATAAATTGAAACGATACACAAAAGGCGAGCTCATCACTCGCCTTTTTTTATATCCTCATTTACGCGATCGAACAACCGCAATACCAATTCCGATTCAAATCCTCTCCCCTGCATAAACCGCGATACTTTACTCTTCATATCCCAGTCGTTGACAGCCTTTGTTTTACGAACTTTATCAACAATTAGTTCATAAGCTGTCTCCTCGTAATCCGAATCTGCAATCTCATCGAAAGCATCATAAATAAATGCCGAAGCAATTTGCTTCATGCGGAGTTGATATTCTATTTTCTTCTTTCCCCATCGATTAAATCGAAACTTATCCCGAGCAAAATAGGCAGCATATCTGCCATCATCGATAAATTTCTCTCTGATCAATTCAGCAATAACTGCATCTATCTCATCTTCATTCAACTCCCATCCTTGTAACTTTTGGCGAATATCGAAACTGCATTTTTCCGATTTACTACACATAGCAGCCGCCTTTTGATATGCTTGTTGTACTATCATTTCACAAATTTAGTCTATTCTACAATTAATTTTTACTTGCACTCACTGCGAAACTCTTTTTGGCACGATAGACACTTCCTTCGGGATGAAGTAATTCAATTATCATCACATAAAAACCGGGAGCAACCCTTTTCCCATCCGTTTTCCATATCAATGCTCCGTTTGTACCCAAAAGCTGATTATTCAACCAATGATCTATTACGAATCCATTCGAATTATAAATTTCGGCCTGAATAAGAAAACCTGCTTGTGGCAAATCATACTTCAATTCCACATGGTCATTTTCGCCATCTCCATTCGGTGTAATCACCTCTGGTTCTAGCTCCATACAAATGTTATCAACAATCGCCTCATTTTGTGAATTACCACAACCAGGTGTTGAAAAGCCCACATCTTGTGCTGCAGAATACCAATAGGCTTGGCCATCCTTTTCCGAACGCTCAAGAGACACTCCTTTTGTTTCTTTTAGAAACGGATGATGTTGCTTCGGAGAGTAACTCAATTCATCAACGCTTTTTCCCCTTTTATTGCCTAAATAAAGCGTCATTCCACTATTAACCAGTGTTGGTATATTACTTGTGCGAAACTGCTCGAAACACCCCTCTAAATTGGAATTAACCAAAGCCAAGGAATCTGTAGTTAGTGCAATTATTTCCCCGGGAGCGATTCGATCTTTAAAATTTACTAATCCTTTCCCCGAATTGGCCTCTTCCACATCGCTCTCTTTCTTCAAGTATAAATCATTCAACTCGAAATATCTATTGCTCGTATTTCGGATTTCAATAAACTCCGGATTTCCATCTGCAGGCTCAAACATTATCTCATTAAAAACAATTTCCCCTTTCTCTGGAACAGCATAAGACTCAAACCACTCTTCTTTTATTTGCCCTTTTAAGTTTTTCAAATCTGAATACTCCTTCAATCTAAGCTGAAAAAGAAAACTATTCCTCACATCAAATGTCAACTCAACCCGATTTTTATCTATACTAACAATCTGGTGTTTCAATATTTCTCCATCTTCATTCAATATCTCAATACCATTATTGGCCATACTTACAGGCTCGGTAAACGACAAAATTAGTTTTCCATGCTCTGGAATTGAAATAGCACTTAACTCCGGCTTCCGATTATCTGTCACTAACTCTAAATTATCTAACCAGAATTCTCCGGCACGACTTGCCGTGAAAAAGTATTGAAACCCGCCATAATCAAAAGGAAAAACATCGCTCTTCTGCACCACAGAAGTCGTTGTCCACGTATCACTTCCAGACTTTATTAACAATTTCCATCGATTATCTTTCTCAAAGCTCACCTCCAGTTCTGCCATTGTTTTCTTTCCCCACACGAAATCGCTATTCATTAAAATCGAATCAGCTTTTCCCTCTTTCATTCTCCACAGCTGCAATCGATCCGACTTATCATCCAGGTTGACTCCCAAAGCAATTCCATTAGCATACTCTAGCTCCTCATTGTCTGTTACCAACCAATAAGAAAACCGATTGGCACTACTTGGGCTCCAATTTCCATTTCGAAGTAACACTTTCCAATAAAACTGTTCTCCAAACAGGTATTTCTTATCAAATCGAAAATGAAGATCAGAAGGTGATTTACTCTCTTCTCGATGTTTTAAAGAGAAATCTCCTGCTAGTGGAATTGAGTCGGTTCGGTGAAAATCAGCCCAATTATCCACCTGCAAATTCTCTTTTTCAAAATCGAAAGCATAAACCCACTCTGGCATTCTAAAAACAGGTATTTCCCAACTTTTCTTCACCTTCTCATCTTTCGATTGAACAGATAATTTTAACCCAGCTTCTTCTCCACACTTATACCTCCATGAATAAGTTCCAGCTGAAAACTCAAATGGAGCAATCAGCTCTGCATTGTTTACCTGCAAAAACAAACCAACACTATCCATATCAACATTTTCAAATTGATCGATCAATCTGGCAGCAATGATAAAAACAGAATCTGGCCTAAGCCATTGTGGAGATTCTACAATATCAATCGATCCCCCCACTACATTTACCTCAATTTTGTTGGAATAGATATCTGCAATAAAGTTCGATGCAAAGCCTGAACCAATAGTATCCGTTTTCCACATGTGATTGTCTCCATCGATAACCATCTGCAATGAATCGCCATCGTTCAATTGAGATTTTAACACTCCACGAATCGCTAATTCTTCGACAGTTCCAGACTTTATCAACAGCTGTTGATTTAGAAAAAAAAGTACTCCATTCTCATTATTCACAATCAAAGAATCGGGATAAATCATTTCTGCTCCTTTCATAAAAAAAAGAGTATCGAAGCAATCTAGCTTAAAGCTATTTTCAGTTTTAGAGAAGAATAACTGAGATGGAATAGTAGGAAGTTGGTCTGAAGAAGCCAAATCTTTTACTTTTAATCGGAATAACTCAACGGTGTCTGCAGGATTAGCCTTTATCCGTTTTGCCTCCTTATAGCAAGAAGCTACTTCCGTATCGCTATCGTGCCCTATAATTGTCCTATCTCCTGCTAAATGCACCTCATCCAAAATAACTTTGTCGGAAGAGTAATGCGTACAAATCCGAGCCTCTATTTGCATTGAATCAGTCTCTGCTATTTGAACACTTCCATCGAAAGATCCCCAGTTTCCCATAAAGGAATTTACCTCATATCGATTCCCATTTGCATCGGTAATATACAGCTTCAGGTACTTTGTCTTCTCATTCTTTCCACTTCCTGTTTCTTTTGCAATAAAAGACAACTGAAGGTTTCTATATCTCTTTGTTTTTATCCATGGCGAATACCAAACAGCCTCTCCATTAATATCTTTCGCCTCTAGTCTTCCTCCCGATGTAGACACCGTTTTTAAGTAATCGCTTTCATTTTGTAAGTTACATTCCTTAAAATCCAATTGCCAAGACACTCCATCCATGTCAACAACTGGTTTACTGCCTATTACACCGACAGCTCCTTTGTTATAAATTGTAAATGATTCGTGGTAAATTGTAGTGCAAAAACCTTTATTTAGGGTAAAAAACACCAACAACAAAAACAAATTGTAAATTTTCGAGGTCATTTTCTTGTAATTTTTAAGAAAGGTTTATTTTTGCAATTAATATGATTCTAAAATACAAGAGAATCGTTCTATATAATTTACTAAAAAAGGAACAGAAATGAAAGTTGCAATTGTTGGTGCAAGTGGTGCTGTAGGACAAGAGTTTCTACAAGTACTAGCCGAGAGAAATTTCCCTCTCGATGAATTAGTGTTGTTCGGATCATCGCGTAGCGCGGGAACAGAGTACGAATTTAAGGGAAAGAAAATCAAGGTTAAAGAGATAACCGAAGAGAGTGATTTTAGCGATATCGACATCGCATTAACATCAGCCGGAGCCGGAACATCTAAGAAATTTGCATCAACAATCACCAAACACGGCACCATTATGATTGACAACTCAAGTGCATTCAGAATGGAAGACGATATACCTTTAGTGGTTCCTGAAGTAAACGCAGAAGACTGTAAAAATACTCCGCGCAATATTATTGCCAACCCAAACTGTACTACTATTCAGATGGTAGTAGCACTTAAGCCTATTGAAAATATTTCACACATCAAGCGTGTTCATATTTCAACCTACCAGTCGGCTTCCGGGGCTGGAGCAACGGGTATGGCTGAACTTCAAGAGCAAATTAAACAGCTAGCCAACAACGAAGAGTTGACAGTTGAAAAGTTTGCTTATCAATTGGCATTGAATCTAATTCCTCATATTGATGTGCCACAAGAGAATGGCTATACTAAAGAGGAAATGAAGATGTTCTTCGAGACGCAGAAAATTATGCATTCAGATGTAAAAGTGAGTGCAACTGCTGTTCGTGTACCAGTGATGAGAGCTCACTCTGAAGCAATTTGGGTAGAAACTGAAAAACCAATTTCTGTTGAACAAGCTCGTCAGGCTTTCGAAACTGCCGATGGAGTTGTTTTGGAAGATGACCTAGAGAACAAAATTTACCCAATGCCATTGGAAAAAGCAGGCGAAGATCCTGTTTATGTTGGTCGCGTAAGAGCCGACTTAGCCAATGAGAATGGGCTCACTTTCTGGACTGTATCTGACCAGATTAAAAAAGGTGCAGCATTAAATGCAGTACAAATTGCAGAATATCTGGTAAAAGAAGGCATCGTAAAGTAATTAAGGATATTCCGGTTCTGTGATAATGGAATTTGGACTTTCATAAAAAAGCCCTTGCTCATTTTGAACAAGGGCTTTTTTCTACTCCTGATCTTCAGGAAGCTGATATAAAAAGTCGTTATAAGGGAAACGCGTAATATGAATCTTACGCACATGCTTATACAACTGATCTTTCAAATGGTCGATATTTTCCCGCTCTTTGGCCGAGATAAAAATACTGTGAGCATTTTCTTTACTCATCCAGCTCTCTTTCCAATCTTCCAGACTCATATTCTCTTTCGTTGCAGGAGTTAGATCATCTTCCTCTTTTTCCACATACGAGAATGCATCAATCTTATTGAAAAGATAAATAGTTGGCTTATCACCTCCCCCAATTTCTTCCAATGTAGAATTAACCACATTAATCTGATCTTCGAAATTAGGATGCGAAATATCGATTACGTGTACCAACAAGTCGGATTCTCTCACCTCATCCAAAGTCGATTTAAACGACTCCACCAATCCGTGAGGCAACTTTCGAATAAATCCAACGGTATCGGTCATTAAGAATGGTAAGTTATGCACAACCACCTTACGCACCGTTGTATCGAGTGTTGCAAACAGCTTATTTTCGGCAAATACTTGCGATTTACTCAACAAGTTCATCAATGTCGATTTACCTACGTTGGTATATCCCACCAATGCTACGCGCACCATCTTTCCACGGTTACGACGTTGAGTTGCCATCTGCTTATCAATCTTCTTCAACTGCTCTTTCAGTCGAGCAATCTTATCTAAAATAATACGACGGTCGGTTTCAATCTGCGTTTCCCCCGGACCACGCATTCCAATTCCACCTCGCTGACGCTCAAGGTGAGTCCACATTCGAGTTAATCGAGGTAACGTGTATTGCAACTGAGCCAATTCTACCTGCGTTTTTGCATGAGCCGTTTGTGCTCGACTGGCAAAAATATCCAGAATCAAATTGGTTCTGTCCAACACTTTACATTGTGCTTCTCGCTCTATGTTTCTTAGCTGAGTAGGAGTTAATTCATCATCGAAGATTATCGTATCAGTGTCATTCACCTTGATGAAATTGATAATCTCTTCCAATTTTCCTTTTCCTACAAAAGTGGCTGTATTGGGAAGCTCCATCTTCTGCAAAAACTTCTTTTGCACAACTGCTCCCGCGGTATGAGCCAAGAACTCTAATTCATCTAAATATTCATTAGCTTCTCGCTCGTCCTGGTCGCGGTTAATTAAACCAACCAATACTGCAGTTTCCTGATATTGTTTTATTTCGAAATTCTCAGGTCGCGTCATATATCTATCATATAAAAAAACCTGACCCCATAGTATGGAGTCAGGAATTTATCGTGTTGAAAATCAAGTCTTCTATTGAAGAACGAAGTTAATCGGTACAGTAAATGATACTTTTACCGGCTTACCACGCTGTTTTCCTGGCTTCCAAGTAGGCATGCTGTTAATTACGCGCAATGCTTCCTTATCCAAAGCTGGGTCAACACCACGTGCTACGCGTGCTGCTTCAACTCTTCCTGTCTTATTAATTACAAACGAAACATAAACTTTCCCTTGAATACCGTTCTCTTGAGCAATCACAGGATATTTAATCTGTTTCGCAATCCATTTTCTTAAAGCTAAATCTCCACCTGGGAATAGAGGCATATCCTCTACTACAACAAACACTGGAGCTTCCGCTTCATCCTCTTCTTCTTCGTCAGTAAGAACAGGAGCTACATCAATAGCTGTTTCCTCATCGATCTCTGAGTCTTCGATTTCCAATTCCTCATCAATCTCAGTATCATCATCAACGACATTCAATACATCGAAGGTCTTTGGTGGTGGTGGTGGTGGTGGTGGCTTAATTTCTTCCTGACGAGTTACAGGAATCATTTCGTCTTCCACTTCCTGCTCTTGTACTTGTCCTAAGTCTTGAGCTTGCTTAACTGATGCAGACCAGTTGAAAGCAACAAAGACTAAACCAAGAGCAACCACTAAACCAAATAGAGCAAATACATTCTTTTTGCTCTCCAGGTCAGCTTTTGGCGACTTTTTAACTTCCATAAAATAAACCTTTATACAGTTGAAATTACTTTCTGATATTTTCGAGGGCTTAAAGATAAAAAATAATCTTCAAAACCAATTTTTTTTGATTGTTTTTTGGATTAGCCGGTATTCCGCACTCCCCTTAAACTCAAGCCCCGATTTAATACTTACACATTATACACAGGTCTTCGCAAGCATAAAATCTCTTTTTTCTATTTATCTGTGTTTGGCTATTCACATTTTTAGCATATATTTGCACGCGAAACGGGGGATTAGCTCAGTTGGCTAGAGCGCTTGACTGGCAGTCAAGAGGTCACCAGTTCGACTCTGGTATTCTCCACATTTAAGATTTAGCGTTTGCAGGCTTCCACTGTAGGCGCTTTTTTTATTCCCTTCACTCAACCAGAATCGAAAGTGTTTGTTTACATAGAGCAAAAACAAATTATTCGATTTTCATGGACAACTTTATTATATCTCAAAGTGCTATGGGCGAACGCCCCGACGTACCATTTCCTGTACCTGAATTTTACAACATTGTAGGAGAAGAAGGAATACGTCAGATTATCAGTGACCATTACGATTTGTTGGCAGAAAGCAGTATCAAGCATCTTTTTCCTCAATCGGAAGAAGGACTTAATAGAGCCAAAAAGAATTCTGCCGATTTCTTCGTACAAATATGTGGCGGGCCGGCCTATTTCATTAAAAACCGTGGTCGCCCAATGATGTTAAAGCGCCACGCTCCTATTCAAATTTCATCTGAAGCCCGAATCGTGTGGCTCGAATGCTACCAACAGGTGCTATCTCAACTTGATGTTCCTCAGGAAATTTTAAATTCATTCTGGAACTACTTAGACACTTTCTCCAAATGGATGGTAAATACTAAATAACATTGGAAGCTTTGTCGAAATAAGCTTCAACCGTTTTCACACCAAATAAAAAAGCGAGATCAATTACTGATTCCCGCTTTTTCTGTATCTAATCGTGTCTAAAAAATCTATTTAATTCGTTCTAAATATTTCCCCTTCAAACCGGCCAAATATGCTTCATCGATTTTAGGCGAATAAATACGCACTACATCTTTAAGTTCTGAATCTTTATAGATGGTACCAATAGCTGCATCAAACTGACTTCCTTCCCAATTATATCTCACATTGGTAGTAACCTGTTCAAATGCTTTCCATTTCAGCTTCCCAGGTATCTCAAAATAGCCATGAAATGCTTCCCCTTTATCGATATAAACCCCTTTATCAATTTCTTCCAACAAGAAGAATTTAATCAACTTAATGATAGCAGACGTTTTCTCAGTTCGTATTTTGCTCTCCATCAGGGCCATCTCGTTTTTAACAAAACCTTCCTGAATAACAGCTACTTCATCATAACTCTTTAAATGACGCAAACGAACAGCACTGTAAGTTTGTTGTTTCGTTTTGATGTAACATTTTGCAGCTTCAAAATTCAATTGAGTTTCAGCTTTAATTAACTGAGTTGCTCGCATTACATCTTCCCAGGTGTAGTTCTCTGCTAAAATCAAATAAACATACACCGGCATCGACTCATCCGGAATTTCATGATAATATCCTGGAAATGGCTCAATTCCTTCAAACACCAATGTTTTTGGCAATATCTTATCGTTTAAAACGAATAATGTTTCTTCCTTGTCTAATGTTCCGAAAACCTCGAATTCTTTGTTATTCATCATAGTCGTAGGTTTTAAAAGGTTTCTAATTGTCTGCTTTCAAGATCTTCTAAAAAATCTGTATTAGTAATACAACCCTTTTACTCTTCCGATTGTTTGCATCATTCTTGCATTGATGCCATAAAAAGTAGATTTTTGTTCCTGACTATGAACCAAAACACAAAATATTTCGATATACCAGATGTTGGCAAAGTGAAAATTACGAAGCGTCAAAATGCAGTAAATGTTCGCCTGTCTATTGATGAAGGAGGAAGTGTGCGTGTATCTATTCCACACTCCTACAGCTTCAAGGCAGCACTTCTGTTTGTTGAAGAGAAAAAAGACTGGATAATTAAGCGACTAAGCAATAAACAGCAACAAAAACAGCAATATCAAATTGGCGATCAGATAAAAACCAGGGAGTATATTATAAATATTACCACACAGCACAAATCGGGAATTATTGCTACAAAAACCGGCAATACACTAAATATTAAAATTGGTACACCTCACATTGCCGAACATGATAAAGTGCAACAATTCATTCGAAAAGTTTTAACTGAAGTGTACCGAATAGAGGCAAAAGGCTACCTACCCCACCGAGTGCAACAACTGGCATCAAAATATGGATTTCATTACGAGAATGTGTTTGTAAAAAATTTGAAATCGAAATGGGGAAGCTGCTCTTCCAAGAAGAACATTAACCTGAATGTACATGTTATGACTCTTCCCGATCATTTAATAGACTACATTATTTTGCACGAGCTAGCACATACTGTAGAATTGAACCATAGCGAACGTTTCTGGAATATTCTGGATAAAATTTATGGCAACTCGAAAGCCATAGACAAGAAGATGAAGAAATACCGAATTGAATATGTGAAGTGAAAAGCGTATTTTAATTCAATAATTAAGAACTAGGACAAAACAATATATTATGAATTGGCACCAACTGCTGTCGACCAAACGATTAGGATTAGAAGATAGAACCAAGAAAAGCGCTGCCGAAGAGCGTTCTGAATTTCAACGCGATTACGATCGATTGATATTCTCTTCGCCTTTTCGCCGCCTACAAAATAAAACTCAAGTATTTCCTCTGCCAGGAAGTGTTTTCGTACACAACCGACTAACACACAGCCTGGAAGTAGCCAGCGTTGGACGATCGCTAGGGAATAACCTTTCTCATAAGCTTGACGAATCAGGCGAGGCAAACGATTTGCACCTTGTGCATGAATTAGGTGCAGTAGTTAGTACTGCCTGCTTAGCACATGACTTGGGTAACCCGCCATTTGGACATTCAGGAGAAGATGCTCTTTCTGAATTCTTTAGCGAAGGAAAAGGACTTCAATATAAAGAATTAATGACAGCAGAAGAATGGTGCGATCTATCTAACTTTGAAGGTAATGCCAATGCTCTTCGATTACTAAGTCACCAGTTTGGAGGTAGAAGGAATGGTGGATTTGCACTTACATACACCACTCTGGCTTCTATCGTAAAATACCCATTCGAGTCGGTTGTAAAAGGAGGAAAGAAATATGGTTTCTTTCAATCCGAGAAAGAATTATACATTAGAATTGCCAAAGAATTAGGATTAAAGCAGAAGAGTTCCAATCCCATTGAATATTGTCGCCACCCACTGGTTTACTTGGTAGAGGCAGCCGACGATATTTGCTATCAAGTAATGGATATTGAAGATGCGCATAAACTGCACATTCTAACTACAGAAGAGACAAAGCAGCTTTATATGAACTTCTTCCAGGAAAACGACAGTGCCTGCCAAAGCATTGAACGCAACCTGAAGATTGTAACCGATAAAAACGAACAGGTTGCTTACCTAAGGGCAATGGTAATTGGAAAGTTAGTACACGAGTGTACTGATATCTTCTGGGAAAATAGAGCTGCAATTTTAAATGGAGAATTTGAATCGACATTAATTAAGAGTCTTAACGCTTCATCAACCAAAGCGATGAAAGCAATCAAGTCAATCTCCATAGAACGCATCTACAACGATCCCAAAGTAGTACAAATTGAAGTTGCGGGTTACAAAGTATTGGGCACATTATTGGAAGAATTCACTCATGCCGTAATGCATCCAAAACAGAATTACAGCAAGAAGCTAATTTCAATGATGCCACAACAATACATTACTGAAACAGAATCTGCTTATCTAAGACTCCAATCAGTTTTAGATTTTCTTTCTGGAATGACGGATGTATACGCACTTGAACTATATCGTAAACTAAAAGGCATTACACTTCCAGAAATTTAATTTTGGGCATTAACGCAACTTTAACATTTAAAATCGTAATGATCAATTCATAATTGATACTTGTTATTCAGATTATTTAAAAGTATCAATTAAAATTGACCAAAATGAGAACTAAGAAATTACCTTTATTTAAAACGGCTATTCTCGGTCTATCGGCAATGCTGTTTTTTAATGGAACTAGTATGGCTCAAGAAAAAAAAGAACGTCCAGGAGACACTAAACTTCCTTCTACTGAAACAGAACTTCAGGCGTTGGCAAAGTTGGAAACTGGCAATTTCAAATATAAAGTAAGCGACTACTTCGCTCGTCCGAAGAAAAGTAGCTTCAAATTTTCTCCCAACGGGAAATACATTTCATTCCGCGAAAAAGATGAGAATGGCAAACGTCACCTCTTCGTTCGTAATTTGGAATCAGATAAAGAACAAAAAGTTCTTGAAGAAGGAAAAGAACTAATCAGAGGATACGGGTGGATCAACGATTCACGCATTATCTACGTTAAAGACCAAGGTGGAAACGAAAACTATCAGCTTTTTGCCATCGACTTAGACGGTAAAAACCAGAAAGCACTTACTCCTTTCGACAATGTTCGAGTAATGATTTTGAATGGGTTGAAAGAGCAAAAAGAGCACATCATTATTCAAATGAATAAAGATAACCCTCAAGTTTTCGAGCCTTATAAATTAAATGTTACTACTGGCGAGATGGTGAAGCTTTATGAAAATAAAGATGCCTCGAGACCAGTTATGGGCTACGACTTCGACAAAGATGGAAACCTTCGTGCAATAACACAACAGGTGAATGGTGTTGATTACGAATTGCTTTATCGCACATCTCCTGATGCTGAGTTCCAGCTAGTACAGAAATACGACTGGAAAGGGCAATTTGGAATTATGGGATTCGATTATTCTAAAGAAGGTTCTCATCTGGCCTATATCAAAACCAACATTGGCAGAGACAAAGCAGCCATCGTTCTTTATGATTTAAAGAATAAGAAAGAGGTTAAAATGCTTTACGAAAACGATACTTTCGATGTAGGTGGAATGGCTCGTTCGGTAAAACGTAACTACGAAATCGATTACTTCACATACAACGGAGAAAAATCGCATGTTAAGCCTGTAAGTAAAACTTACAAAGCATTGCATCAGAAATTCCTAAAGCAATTTGGCGACAAAGAATTTTCTATTGCTGCATCGACCGACGAAGAGGATAAGATGTTAATCGTTACTGGTAGCGATAAGCTTTACGGTGTATACTATTCGTATGATGTTAAAAAAGATAAGTTCGAAAAATTAATCGACCTTATGCCTCAACTTAAAGAGGAAGATATGGCTGAAATGCGCCCTATCAAATTCAAATCGCGCGATGGTTTTACCGTTTATGCATACATCACATTACCAAAAGCAGCTTTAAAAGGAGAGAAAGTTCCTTTAATTGTTAACCCACATGGTGGTCCTTACGGAATTCGTGATTCTTGGGGATTCAACCCAGAAACTCAACTATTCGCCAGTCGCGGATATGCTACTCTTCAAGTTAACTATCGTGGTTCAGGTGGATATGGTAAAGAATTCTACTTGGCAGGAAGTAAGCAAATTGGTAGAAATATGCTAAACGATCTTGAAGATGGCGTTGCATACGTTATCAAACAAGGTTGGGCAGACAAAAACCATGTTGCCATTTACGGTGCCAGTTATGGTGGATTGGCTACATTGGGTAGTTTAATTAAAACTCCAGATTTATATACTTGTGGTGTAGATTACGTTGGTGTTTCAAACTTATTCACATTTGTTGAGTCGTTCCCAGCATATTGGAAACCTTTCATGAAGCAGTTCTACCAGCAATGGTACGACCCGGAAAATCCAGAAGAGAAAGAGATCATGAAACAAGTATCTCCTGCTCTAAATGCAGACAAAATCACCAAGCCTCTTTTTGTTGTTCAAGGAGCAAACGATCCACGTGTAAACATTAATGAGTCGGATCAAATTGTTACTACTCTTCGAGGAAAAGGAAAAGATGTACCTTACATGGTAAAATATAACGAAGGACACGGATTCGGTCACGAAGATAACCGCATTGAGCTTTATGAATCAATGATGGGATTCTTCGCAAAGCATCTAAAAAAATAACCTTCATTTAGATGATAAATTAAGATTTTTTCGAAAACTAATCCTCTGCCCAACCGGCAGGGGATTTTTTATGCCACCTTTTCTTCCAATCATTTATCTTTTATAAAACGAAATAACTATTTTCGTTAACCACCTTATCTCACTGTACTTCATAAACTAACTAAACTTATGAAGAGACTAAACATTTTTTGCATTTCGATTATATTACTAATCGGCCATCACCTTGCTATAGGTCAAACTACCCACCACTGGGAAACTGTTTTCTACAGCGATACCATATTTCACTATTTCTCGTCCAACGACGGAACTCCCGATTCTAATTGGAGATTACTCGACTTTGACGCTAATGCCTGGAAAAAAGGAAAAGGAGGAATAGGTTATGGCGACAACGATGACTCAACCACCATTGCTCCTTGTACAGCAATTTTCCTTCGAAGAGAATTCGAGATAAAAGAAAAAGATGCTATTACAGAAGCATTGCTTCACATGGATTACGATGATGCTTTTGTGGCTTATTTAAACGGAACAGAAGTAGCACGCTCTGCAGGCTTGAAAGATGCTTTCCCTGCAATTACAACAGTGTCTACAACCAGCCACGAGGCCAGAATGTATAAAAAACAAAAACCGGAAGAGTTTCATATAAAAGTAGAACAACTGCAATCTATTTTGCTTCAAGGAAAAAATGTTTTGGCTATTCAGGTACACAACACTTCTTCTTCATCTTCCGATATGAGTAGCAACAGCTTCTTTTCTGTTGGAATTAATAGTAACAAAAGTTTCTTTAAAGCAACGCCCAACTGGTTCAAAGCTCCTTTTCAATTCAGCGGCTCGAAATTACCTTTGCTTGTCATCAATACCAATGGTCAAACAATTGTTGATGAACCTAAGATTCCAGCTGACTTGAAGTTTATTCACAATTCATCGAATAGTGTTAATAAAGTAACGGATACTCCTAATATATACGACGGTAGAATTGGCATAGAACGACGCGGTTCTTCCTCATTTAACTACCCACAGCGGCCTTACCTTTTCGAAACCCAAGATGAAAATGGAGATAATAATGATGTCGAAATTTTAGGTATGCCCAAAGAAAACGACTGGATTCTACTCTCTCACTACAACGATAAAACCCTAATGCGAAACATGCTTTCATTCGACCTTTTTCGGGAAATGGGCAATTATTCTGTACGCAGCAGGCTCTGCGATGTGGTTTTGAATGATAAATACGAGGGCATATATCTGCTTTGCGAGAAAGTGAAACGAGACAAAAATCGTGTTAACGTTAACAAATTAAAAGAAGACGAAATTGAAGGAGACGATTTAACAGGAGGATATATTTTCAAGGTCGATTACCACAAAGGTTACGATGGTTGGGTATCGAAATATAGTCCCATTGATCATCCCGATTACACCACAAAATTCGTGTTTCATTATCCCGATCATGACGACATAGCCCAGCAACAGAAAAGCTACATTTCAACACATGTTGATAAGTTTCAGAAAGCACTCCATGACAACGACTTTCAATATAAATACGAATCTTATATCGACCTAAAATCTTTCATCGATTATTTCCTACTGAATGAATTGGCTCGTAATGTTGATGGCTTCAAAAAAAGTAGGTATTTCCACAAAGATAAAGATAGCGACGGAGGCAAAATTAAAGCTGGTCCCGTTTGGGATTTCGACTGGGCATGGAAAAATATTAAAGATTGCCACATTTTCAGAAACACCGATGGTTCTGGCTGGGCTTATAAGATTAACGACTGCTACAAAACTGCTTGCCCTGGCTGGTATGTTCGATTACTGGAAGATCCTGTATTTGCTAACAGAGTCCACTGTAGATACAAAGCATTGCGAAAATCGGTTTTCTCAGACGAGCGTATTTCGTTTAAAATCGATTCCATATACAACTTGGTAAAAACGCCACAGATTGCCCATTTTAACCGATGGACAATACTTGGAACACGCACAGGAGCTCCTGAGATTGAATCTCCGGCTTCCACGTACGATGAAGAAGTAAATCGACTAAGAGATTGGATACAACTTCGCCTTTCATGGTTGGACAGAAATATGATAGGAACTGATGACTGTAACACCTCAACAGAATCAAACATTACTCGTCAAGTTGTAAAGTTGGTATCAAATCCTGTTATACAACACTTAAGATTTCATTCCGAAGTCCCTATAAAAGAATTTATATTATATAATCAATCTGGTCAGATTGCATTAAGAAAGCATTCTATTATCTCCTCAAACAACTCCTTTAACATCTCTCATCTAAAACCTGGATTCTACCTAATGAGAGTACTATTCGAAAACAATACTTTTGAAATCCATAAAGTAATAATTCAGAAATAATTCTTATGCATATGTGGGTATTTGTTGCTAATATCTACATATGCATATTTCACAACATATTTAAATATTTTTCAACATAATATTTACTGCCTATATTTTAGGAATATTATCAACACGCACATCTAAAACGGATTAGTCAACGACAGATTGAACTTTTTTAGAGGTAAGAGTGTTATTTAATGACCTAAAATTGCCTTACTATGAAACCTATACAATCAATAATTCAATCTAAAGCAAACTTATATTGCTTTTCTTATTATCATAAAGAAAACAACATCCAAAAACGAAGTGATTTCCATTCCAAATCTCCCCCAATAGGCAAACTTAATTCCTATAACGCCTATTACATATTTACACAGACTCTATCAGACACCACAAATATTATTTATTAAATAATTAATCTTAATTCTATGAGAAAGATCTATTTCATTCTTGTAGGGCTATTTGCTCTACTTGGTAGTGCATACGCACAACAAAGCATTACAGGAACAGTCACTGATCCTGAAGGAATTGGTATTCCCGGTGTTGCCATTACCGAAAAAGGAACTACCAATGGTACCTCTACAGACATTGATGGAAAATACACCCTTTCTGTACAATCAGATGCAACTATCGTTTTTTCATTCTTAGGGATGCAAACCGTAGAACAAAAAATAGAAGGTCGCTCTGAAATCAATGTTCAATTAGAAAAATCACAAATTGGTCTAGAAGAAGTTGTTGTTACTGCCCTAGGTATCACCAAAGAGAAGAAATCTCTGGGATATGCGGTTACCGAAGTTAGTAGCGAGAACATCTCAGTTGTAAAAGACCACAACCCTGCCAACTCTTTAGCAGGAAAAGTTGCCGGTGTAGTAATTACACAAGGTTCGGGTGGACCTGGAGGTGGTTCTCGTGTTATTATTCGCGGAAACAACTCAATTACTGGTAACAACCAGCCACTTATTGTTGTGGATGGTGTGCCTATTGACGATTCTGGTTCAAACAGTGGTGGTAGTGTTTATAGTAGTACAATTAGTGGTGGAGGTATTACTGACATTAACCCAGATGACATTGAGTCTATTTCGGTATTGAAAGGACCTAATGCTGCTGCCCTTTATGGATCAAGAGCAGGTAATGGTGTTTTACTGGTTACAACTAAAACTGGTCGCAAAGGAAAAGGTTTTGGAGTAAGCTTTAATTCAAACATTACTTTCGATAACCCAATGGTGCTTCCTGAATATCAAAACGAATATGGACAAGGAAGTGACGGAAATGTACCAGGAAACCTTAACGATTTAAAAAATGCATCTGGTTCTTGGGGACAAAAACTAGATGGAAGTCAGCAATTGTATTTCACTGGCGAAAACAAAGCATACAGCGCTCGTCCTGACAACTTTAAAAACTTCTTCGACACTGGAGCAAAGTATGTAAACTCTGTTGCTTTTGATGGAGCTGGAGACAACTATTCTGTTCGTTTTTCTTACACTAATAACAAAACAGAATCAATGATTCCTAATTCAGATCTTAAGAGCCACAACTTCAATCTTCGTAGTATTGTCGATCTTAACGACAAGCTAAAGTTAGATGCAAAAGCAACTTATTTCTGGCAGGAAGTGAACAATGTAGTAAACCAAGGTTCTGAAGGTATTTTGGCTTCTATCTTAACTATGCCTAGAAACGTTGCGATTGATGATTTGAGAACTTACCAAAAACCAGCAGAGTCTCTTAACTCTATCTCATTTAACACTCTGGGGAATAACCCTTACTGGCAATTATACCACGATAAGAACTTCAATATTAGACGTCGTTTCTTAGGATTTGCTAAATTAACTTATCAAATCACTCCTTGGCTATCTGCTTTTGCTCGCGTTGGTACCGATGTAACAAGAGTTAAAGCAGAAAGTGTTACACAACCAGGACACCACTTTTATAAATCAGGTAGACTGAACTTCTCAAACAATCAAACAGCTGAAACCAATGCCGATTTCCTTTTGATGTTTGACAAAGAGCTAAATGAAGATTTCCGTTTAGCTATTCAGGCAGGTGGTAACCATTCATACCGCACTTACGAATCGATGAATATCTTTGGAGAGGATTTCAAGATTCCAACCAGAGCAACTGTTGCTAACACAGTAATTCAACGACCTGGATATACTCCTACCAGAACAAAAGAGGTAAACTCGTTATATGCTCAAGCATCTCTTTCTTACAAAGATTTCATTTATTTAGATATCACTGGACGTAATGACTGGTCTTCTACACTACCTGAAGATAATCGCTCTTACTTCTATCCATCTGTTACCGGATCTGTACTATTGAACCAGATTATTGATCCTGATGCTAATACTTTCAATCTATTGAAATTCAGATCAAGTTGGGCCAATGTAGGTAACGATACAGGTGCATACCAAATTTACTCATACTACAATTTAGCCGACGATGGTTACCTAGGACAAACTCAGCTTTCTCGTCCGGGGGTTAAATTCAACGAAAACTTAAAGCCTGAAAATATCGAATCAATCGAAATGGGACTAGAAGGTAGTTTGCTGCAAAACCGCATGTTCTTCGATTTCTCTTGGTACAACATTAAAACTACCGATCAGATTTACGATGTACCTGTTCCATCATCTACTGGTTATTCTAAGTTCCGTGAAAATATTGGTGAGATGACCAATAAAGGTATTGAGCTTTTGGTTGGAGGTATTCCAATTAAAACACCTGACTTTAGCTGGGAAGTTTCTGCTAATTTCTCTAAAAACAAAAACAAATTAGTAGAATTAACAGAAGAGTTAGATAGCCACATCTTAAATGGCACCAACTCTGGTAATCTAAACCTACAAGCTACTGTTGGTGGAGGTTATGGAGATTTATATGGTACCACATGGAGACGTAACGATGCAGGTCAGATTGTTGTTGATGCCAATGGTCGTCCACAAGCTTCAACAGACAAAGTATATCTTGGTAATTCTCAACCAGACTGGACTGCAGGTTTATCAAACACTTTCACATACAAGAACCTATCTCTTCGTTTCTTAATTGACGTACGCTACGGAGGAAAATTGTACTCGCAAACCAATGCAATTTTAACAGGTAATGGTGTATCTAAAGAATCACTTAAGTACCGCGAAGATGGTGTTATAGTAGATGGTGTTGTTAAGCAAGAAGATGGATCTTACACTAAAAACACAACTAAAATTAGTGCACAGGATTACTGGTCGTCAGTTTCGGGAATTGCTTCTGAGTACATCTTCGACCAAACTAATGTACGTTTAAGAGAATTGGTTCTTGCGTATAAACTTCCTCACTCAATTTTACGTAAAACTTTCATCAAGTCGGCATCTGTTGGTCTTGTAGGTCGAAACTTATTCTTCTTATATAAAGATATCGATCATGTAGATCCTGAAGCTAGCTTGGGTACAGGCAACAATGGACAAGGTATCCTATCGTACAATATGCCTACTGCTAGAAGTATTGGAGTTAACGTAAGTATCAAATTTTAATAGGAGGCACAAAATATGAAAAACATATATAAACTATTCATCATTGTTGGGACAGTATTTCTGCTTAGTAATTGTACCGACGATTTCAATGAGATAAACACTAAGCCAGATGCTTTTACTGTTGACGAGGTAAGTGCGAAGTACTTTTTAACCAGCCCACAGTTTAACCTATTTGCTCCCAACCGTTTCCCATACTGGAGAGCCCACTTAATTCATACCGATCGCTATTCTGGTCACGTATGTTTCGGACACAATCAGAGTTGGTGGTCAGATGAATTGGGATATTCTTACCATAGCGCTTATACCGATGCTTCTTGGGGTTGGATGGCTGGCTATATTGGAGGCTTAGACAATTTCATGAAAATGACTATGACTGGTGGTGAATTTGAAAATAAATACATGTATGCAATTGCTCAAATCACCAAAGGAATCTATTATCAGATGTACACCGACATATTTGGTATGATACCTTATACTGAAGCCACAGATCCTAATATTGTTCTTCCAAAGTTCGATGACCAAAGTACTATTTACAAAGGAATTATTGCTGATTTAGATGCAGCAATGGCTACCATTGGTGATGCCACTGCAACTGGTTCGAATGTGGCCGACGTAGGTGAAAACGACCTATACTGTGGAGGTGATCTACAAAAATGGAAGCGTTTGGCCAATACATTAAAACTACGTATTGCAATGCGTGCTTACGGCGCACAAGGTGCTGATTTTGCTCAGGCAGCAATTACTAGTGCACTTGGAGCTCCTCTATTAAGTGGAGACGGAGACAACGTAATGATGGAAAAAGATGAAGAAATTTCCACTTGGGGAAGTGCTGCATACGGAGATATCTGGCATGGATTCGGTGGCGGATCAGATTGGACAATGGGTAAGACATTTATCGACGCCCTAAGAAACAACCATGATCCTCGTCTATCGAAATATGCTAAGCCAGCAAAAGGTGGTACATACAAAATGGAAAAACCAACAACCGGTGATCAAGTTGAAAACTTTGATAAACATGTAGAGTTTATTCTTAATACTTTGACTGAAGCTGGGGCTACATTCACAAAAGAAACAGATGGAGATGGCAACGTTACCGTAACAATGCCTGAGAATGTATTCTATGTTGGTCAACCAACTCGTTTAAATGGAAAGATTAAGCCATACACTAAGTACGAGTTCTTCTCAACTCCTTCTGACATTGTTATTAATAAAAAGAATAACGGAGCAATCAGAGCCGAATTAATCATGTCATCGGCAGAAGCTAGTTTCTTAAAAGCTGAAGCAATTGTTCGTGGAATTACCAGTGGTGATGCTCAAACAGTTTATCAGGAAGGTATCCGCCAAGCAATGAAGCTTTGGGGAGTTGGCGATGCAGATATTGACACATATATTGCAGACCAAGCAATGGCTACTCTAACCGGAACCAACGATGAAAAATTAGAGAAAATTGCGACTCAACGCTGGTTGGCTCTATACACAGATGGTTTCGAAGCATGGGCAGTTGTTCGCGATATGGGTTACCCTGCCGAACTAGCCAATGGTGTTAGCGACATTATCATTTATGGTTTAGGTGATATCAATGGAAAATACCCACAGCGTATGCGCTATGGAAACGATGCATCAAACAAAAATGGAGCAAACTATAATGCTGCCGTTGCCAAACAAGGTCCTGATACCCAGGAAACAAAACTTTGGTGGGCAAAACAATAGATCAATCAATCTACATATAAAACTAAAAGAGGCAGCCGTTTGGCTGCCTCTTCGTTTACTGAATAGTTCTAATAATCAGTTATTTTTGCGCTATATATGGTCTATATTGTTGTTTGATTAATCGAGGGAAGTAACAAGCAATTAACTGAACTGCTTCTTGTTCCGTTTTCGATGTCAATGTAAGCTTTTGTTGAACTTTAAATTGCTGTCCATCTAACAATGCATCGTTTTGCTCTGGAGCAATAGATGAATATTTATAAGCCAAGCTCTTCACTCCTAGTCCTTTTTTTGAACACGTATACTGAGCTTCAAATCGCTTGCTTCTTACAATATAATTCTTACATCTTTTCTGAGGATCTACAGCCACTAGAATGGTAGCTTCTCCATTGGCATATTCCAATTGGTAAGTTTTTAACTCTTTACCTTTTACTACAATAGGTTGTGTAGCTTCGCTAATTTTATACTCACCTAACCAGGTGTTACTTTTTCCAGTTAAATCAGCAGCTTTTGCTTCATTTCCGAAAATACTTGCCAATAATACGGCTATAGCGAAAAAAATCGATGTTAAATGTAGCTTTCTCATTTCTTTGTTCTTTTACAGGTGTTTATAAAATAGTTTGACAGATGTGTTTAATTGCCTTCACAGATGGTGTGTGTTGTAAAGATCAATCATCCTATAGGACTAACATGTGCTGCAAATGTTGCACTTTAAAGTGTTGTTTTTTGTTAAAATAAATCGAAGTTTTGTTAACAGTCCGTTAAGACAACTGAAATACAACAAGTTAAACCACCCTCTATTTTTCTGTTTTCGATAAAAAAGAGAGTAATTCTTTCATATTCAACAACTGAAGAAGGAAAGAAAAGAGTAAACCAGAGGCTATAATTACCATTAAACTATACCCCCAATTCTCCAATGAGGTGGTAACATAACTAATCCCAAAAATAAGAATGGTAAACACCATTAATCGCACAATCAAACTCCAATTAATCGAGAACCGGAATATTCGTATAGCGATAAACAGTTGCATTATGGCAGTAGCTCCTTGTGTTGCAAAGCTGGTATAAGCTGCTCCAAGAGCTTGCATTTTAGGGATAAAGATCCAATTCAGAATAATATTTAGCAAGAGACCTGCTGCTGCCATCTGATTCAACGCTTTCAGACTTCCATTGGCAGTAAGTAAGGTTCCGAATATATAGCTAGTACAAATAAATACAAAGCTTCCCATCAATACAGGTAGCAATTTACTCGTTTCTACCACATGATTATGGTATAATAAATCGCTTATGGGGTGCGAATAAAAGTGTGAAACACACCAAACGGCTAATGCCGGCATAATAATCAGTTTCGATGCTAGTCGTAACAAATCAGTTACAGCCTCATTCTTCTTCAACATTCGGGAAAACATTGGCAGCAGTAAACCGGCAAAAAGCACCCCAAACATCGCTCCTGCATCTAATATTCGAAAAGACTGTGCATAGATTCCTGCTTGTGCCTTTCCATCAGGCAACATTCTTTCAAGCATAACAGAATCAATACGATTATACAATGCCATTAATAAAACCAGCAAAGCATAAGGAGCTGTTTTTCGGATTGTCGAGATACTCTCTTTCCAATTCAACTGAATTTTCAGTTTTCCGGAATGATATAAAACCACTAATGCAGCAACACACCAGGCTACTGCATATGCAATTGTTTGCCCATAAACAAACCATTCAATTTCAAACTGATTTCGATAAGAAGGAATGAAAAGAAGTATGGAGCAGATAATAATCATTAGCGATTTATCTAATACCGAAAGCAAACTATCTGTAAAAAATAGATGAAGTCCCGAAATATTTGATCGCCAATATTGAATAAACGAAATGAACACCTGATTGATCAACAAAAATGCCAGCAGGTATAATTGATTCCAATCATAACCAATAAGATATCCTGCAGCAAAGCCAAATACAACATAAACCAACGAAAGCATCAGCTTCATTCCAATAAAACCACTTAGAGCGCTTTTCAATCGGTTATGATCTCTGGCAATATGTCGCTGATTATAGTTGGTTATTCCCATATCCAACAACATATTCATCAATATCGAAAAGTTGAATAGAGAGAAGTAAAAGCCATACTGCTCAGCACCTACCAGGTTCTGAACTTCTCTTTCAATTCCGAAAACCCAAAACGGCTTAATCAGCAGATTGAGAACTACAAGAAGAATTAGGTTTATGACAAATTGTTTCTTCAATACAGAATAATTTTAACGTATCTTCGTAGATAAATACAGAATATCAAAGTTAAGAAAAATGTGGCGATAGCGCGCTACCAATACTAAGATGAAAATTGTTGTAAATACTCGGTTATTACTAAAAAACAAATTGGAAGGCATCGGATGGTTTTCATACGAAACTTTGCAGCGCATGGTTAACAATCATCCTGAACATCAGTTTTTCTTTTTGTTTGATCGACCTTACTCTGATAAGTTCGTATTTGCCACTAATGTAACACCTGTGGTCATAGGACCTCCCACACGACATCCCATTCTTTGGTATATCTGGTTCGAATGGCAATTGCCCAAGCTCTTAAAGCAACTGAAAGCCGATCTGTTTGTATCACCCGATGGCTATCTTTCATTAAGCAGTAAAGTACCTCAAATTCCGGTTATTCACGACATCAATTTCGTTCATCGACCAAAAGATTTACCATTTACAAGCAGGTGGTATTACAATCATTTCTTCCCGAAATTTGCTCATAAAGCCAAGCAAATCGTTACCGTATCGAACTATTCGAAAAACGATATTACCAACACTTATCAGGTAAATCCGGAGAAGATTGATGTAGTATACAATGGAGTAAACAAGCTCTATCAACCTTTAAAAAAAGAGGAGCAGATAAAAGTTAGAAAGAAATATGCCGGCTCAAATCCATATTTTCTCTATGTGGGCGCATTGCACCCCAGAAAGAATATCTTAGGACTTTTAAAAGCTTTCGAACAATACAAAAACATCAACTCCAATAACTACAAACTGGTTTTAGTGGGAAGTGAGATGTTTGGCAATAAAGAAGCACAATTATTCTACCAAAGAATGCTTCATCGCGATGACATCATCTTTACAGGAAGAGTACCTTCGAGTGAGCTGGCCAAACTTTTGGCAAGTGCTCAAGCATTGGTTTTTGTTCCTTTTTTCGAAGGATTTGGAATTCCGATTATCGAAGCAATGGTTTCTGGAACTCCGGTTATTTGTTCCAAAACAACTTCCCTTCCAGAAGTGGGTGGAGATGCGGCATTCTATGTCGACCCACACGACACCAACTCAATTGCTGAAGCTTTGAAGCAATTAACCGACAACGAACAGCTTCGGGCACAAATGATCGATAATGGCTTCAAGCAATGCCAACAATTTTCGTGGGATAAAACAGCTCAATTATTCTGGGGCAGTATCCAGAAGGTTATTGACAACTTATAAAAACGCACAATACAAATGACTAATACAAAGACCAAAAGGTTAGCAAAATATCATCAAAAAGGAGTTATTGAAGCAGGATGCGATGAAGCAGGAAGGGGTTGTTTAGCCGGACCTGTTGTAGCTGCAGCTGTAATTCTTCCTCCTCGATTTACCAATAAAACATTGAACGACTCGAAACAGCTTACCGAGAAGCAACGTTACGAGCTACGTGAAATTATCGAGAAAAAAGCCATTACATGGGCTGTGGGAATTGTTTCTCCCGAGGAGATTGACGAGATAAACATCCTGAATGCATCTTTCTTGGCAATGCATCGTGCCATCGATCAACTCAATCAGGTACCAGAACATTTGCTTATCGATGGAAATCGCTTTAAAGATTATAAAGAAATACCTCATACTTGCATGGTAAAAGGAGACGGTCGCTTCTACTCTATTGCAGCCGCATCCATCTTAGCCAAGACATATCGAGATGATATCATGTTGGAACTGCACAAGGATTTTCCCAATTACCAATGGGATAAAAGCAAAGGCTACCCCACCAAAGCACATCGTTCAGCAATTGAGAAATATGGTATCACTGAACACCATAGAAAATCATTCAAATTAATAGAACCCCAAATGCAACTCGATTTCGACATATAGAGAGATTAATTTAAAAACACCATTAAATATCTTTATAGTATAATCTGATAATCCAAGTATCTAGTAATCTAAAAATCCTCGATAACCGACTATGAAACGAATTATTTACTTACTAATGCCTTTCTTGTTATTGGCATGCCAACCGAAAGAAAAACCAGCAAAAGTTCCAAAAACTGAGAATAAAATCAAAGTTGGAGTATTCAACCGAAATGGAGATAGTCCCTGGTGTATTCTCGATGCGGTAGAAGCTTGTAAAATTGACCCAAACATTCACGTCGAAGTGGTAAATGCTGCTCAAATAGCTTCAGGCCAATTGGATCATTTCGATGTATTTTTATTTCCCGGAGGTGGTGGAACCAGTGAAACCAATAGCTTGGGACACAAAGGCCTTGAAAAGATCAAGCAATTGGTTACCGAAAAAGGTAAAGGTGTTGTAGGAATCTGTGCCGGAGCATACATCCTAACCGATACTCCCGACTACGCATGTTTCCGATTGAGTGGAGCAAAGGCCATTGATATTGAACATGACCATAGAGGAAACGCTTTGGCTAAATTCACCCTTACCGAGGCAGGTAAAAAGATGTTCCCTGAAGTGGCTCACATCGACACACTCTTTTGTCAATACTACGAAGGTCCTGTATTGGTTGAAGCAAAAGGAAATTATAAATACAGTTCATTGGCTACAATGGAAAGTGATGTGCATGTAATCAAAGGTACTCCTGCCAACATGACTAATAATCGTCCGTTTGTTGTTGCAACCGAGAATGGGAAAGGTCGCTCGGCATCGTTTGTTGGTCACCCTGAATGTACTCCTGGCATGCGCTGGATGATTCCGCGTATGGTGCGCTGGGTTTCGAAACAGAAGCTGGTTGCTTATTCCGACAAAGTGGTTCGACCACAGATTTTCAAAGGCGAAGTAGTATTCACTGCTGCACAGAAGAAAAAGATGTTTGCTGCTTACGACAAACTGAAGAAGTCGCCTAAAGAAGTACTTGAAGGTATTGAAGAGATCAAAAATATGGGAGCTTGGTCGGCCAAGAAATGGATAAACGGACTTGTTCGCCATTCCGATGAAGCGGTACGTATAAAAGCAGCAGAAGCACTAGCTTGGATGGGGCGCACCGATGCAATTACCGACATTGAGGCAGCCATCTCGATGGAGAAAAGTGCTACTGCCAAAGAGAAAATGGGCAAAAGCTTACAACAGCTTAAAGAGATGATAGGCGCAGTTAAATAAGACACGCTTATCACACCTATATATTTTGAAAAGACATTTTATGGAGTTTGTAAGCTTCGTAAAATGTCTTTTTCTTTCCTACCTATTCGTTATTCGAAAAAAAATGAATTCGCCATGCAGCGAATCCTCCTTCCTTGTATCTTAAGGGTACAAAAAAGAAATTCATGCTTTCAGTCATAAGCAATAGAAAAAAGAAATTTAAAAACCTGTACGATACCTACTCCGAACTTCTGTTTGTTGTCGCATTGAGATATGTATCCAATCAATTCGATGCAGAAGAAGTTATTCAACGAGGATTTATCAAAGCATATAAAAGCTTGAATAAATTTCGAGGTAAAACAGCTGCAGAAGAAAAAGCTTGGCTAAAAAGAATAATGATTAACGAATCGTTGCTCTTTTTAAGAGAACAGAAAAGGCATTTGGTTACCGAATTAACCATAGAGTCTGACTGGGAAGAAGAGCTAGAAGAAGAAGCGCTAAACCCTGAGCTATGTTTTCAACTGGTGAAAGACTTGCCCGATGGCTATCGCTCGGTTTTTAACCTGAATGTTATCGAAGGCTATTCCCATAAAGAAATAGCCGAAGAGTTAGGCATTTCAGAAAGCACTTCTCGTTCACAATTGCAACGAGCACGCAAATTATTACAATCAAAAATTAAGCACTATGAAACAGCACATAGACGATATATTTAAACAACAGCTTAACGATTTAGAGGAGTTTCCAAAAGGAATTGCTTTCAATAAAGAACAGAACTGGAAGCAAATAGACAACCAAATAAACAGTTCATCGTCAAGCTTCTCGAACTTAATAAAAGTGGCTGCCGTAGTGGCAATTGTTCTGTTACTTGGATGGGGCTGGCAATTGAAGCAACACAATGCAGCGTTAAACGCTCAGGTAATACAGTTAAATCAACAGTTGGTAATTCAATCTGAGAAACAAAATCAGATGGAAAAAGAGTTGGCTCAGCTCCCACTACAAACTACACCTGAAAAAACAAGGATTCAAATTCGATATAAAACGATAAAAGCAATGCCTCGAATTATCGTGAAGCACGAGCTAAATGTAAACGTACAGCCATTTGTCGCATATCGAATACCTGTCGAACTTGAAAAAATAGACGATCGATCGAATCAATTCATAAAAAACATGCCTGAAGTTCCTACTTATTACGAAAGCGAACAATTGGCATCAACCGAATCACCTAAGCGCAAAGGATGGATTAAAAGAAGTATTGATAGAATTAACACCGAAAATTAAACACCATGAAGCATATTTTAACCTTACTGGTATTAGTATGTATCAGTCAACTATCTTGGGCACAACTTATTCAAGTCAGCCCTGGAGGCAAAAATAACTATTGGCACTGGTCTCCTGACAAAAAATCAGACAAACTCATTCTGGATTTAACTAATAATGAGAAACTTGAAATAAAATACAGTTGGTATGACTTTGAAGAGAGAAATAGAAAGAAGTTAGTCCCAAAAATTGAAGAAACAATTAAGGCTCTCAAATCAGCAATTCAAGGTTTTGAATTCAATCCGAATCTTAAATACCACATATCTATAAACTATCAAAAACCTCATTTTTCTGTAGATTATTCTGGAAAAGTAATTATTCATAAGAAACCCAAATTAACTCATAAGCTTATTATTAAAGAACGAGACGTACAAAAACGGGAAGAACATTTTCTGGTGGAAGCAAATAAGCTATCCCAAAAAGTTCGTTGGCAAAACATCATCGAAATAAGCATTAAAAACATTACTCTGAAATTTTTCATCAACGATATAACCAATCTTGATGCTTTAGATACAGAATATAGTAACCTATTTGAAGAAGTAAACACTTACGCAAACAAGACCAAGTCATACACATTCTTCTCTGAAAGTTACTGGACAAAAAAAGAGAATAAATATCAATCATCAGGATTCAGATGGAAAGAGTCACGTCCTCCTTTTTGGGTTATTGGTCTGTCTCCTTCGGTGGGTACTTCTTTGGTAAAAGGCAAATTATCGGCAGATGTTGGTATTACTTTGGCCGCACTATTTAATCACAAGCACACTAGTGGTACCAGAATTGGCTTGCATTACCAACTGAAAAACTTTGGAAAGAACAATAGAGTAAATAGTTCCTATGCTGGTTTCTTAGATGGAATTCTGGATGTTAACATGGGGAAAAATTACCATCACCAAAAATGGTTTGGCTTAGGAGTAGGATACTTAATACATGACAACGGTAATATTTACGACTCTAACACAGGACGTATCTACATCAAGTTCCGTTCTTCAAAATTATGGGGAATTAAACCTGCCTATAACTATTCTTTCGACACTAAGAAAGGATTCTTAAGTATGGGATTATTCTTTAGCTTATAAACGATCCAATAATCTGATATAAAAAACGCTATTCGAACCAAGTCGGTTAACGAATAGCGTTTCTATTTTATTTAAAGCAACTACTTATCGCTTCATCATAGCTTTCAGCTTCTTCGGAATATCAATGTTTTCCATGAAACCCATAAATTCCTCTGCTCCTGGGCCAAATGCAAAAACAGGTACTGGAACTCCTGAGTGGTGACCAGTAGCATATCCGCCTTTTACCATTCCAGACTTGTATTTTCCACCTAAAACGGCCATACCACCAGTTTCATGATCGGCAGTAACAACAATCAAAGTCTCTTTATTCTTTGCGGCAAATTCCAAAGCCACACCAATAGCGCGGTCGAAATCCAACATTTCGTTTACCACAAAGTGCGTATCATTCTGGTGTCCACCCCAGTCAATCTGAGAACCTTCAACCATTAGGAAGAAACCATCTTTATCGTTATCTAAAATGTTCAATGCTGTTTGAGTAGCTACAGGCAACATGTCTCCACGCTCCTCATATCGAGGATTGTGAGTAGGAGCTGTTAACCCAGCCAACTTACCATCTTTCACTTTGGCAATCTCTTTCATGTCGCGCAACACCTTATACCCTTTGTCTTTTAACTCTTTGGCCAGGTTACGTCCATCTTTACGCTTGGTAAAATGATCGTATCCACCACCAATAAATACATCCACATTGGTATTCAGGAAATCACCTGCAATCTCTTCGTACATTTTACGCTGTGGCTGGTGAGCCATAAACGAAGCCGGAGTTGCATGCGTAATAGCTGATGTAGAAATCACTCCTGTCGCAATTCCTTTCTCTTCGGCATACTCGCGAATATTAGGCTGTGATTTCTTATTCATATCTACCCCAATGGCACCATTGTAAGTTTTATATCCCGAAGAAAGCGCAGTTCCTCCAGCAGCAGAATCAGTCACATAATTATCGGCCGACTGAGTTCTTGAAAAGCCAACATACTTAAAATTCTCCAAAAATAACTTTCCACCATTGGCAGTCATTCCTCCAAAAACCTGAGCAATACCCATTCCATCACCAATCATGAAAATGATATTCTTAGGCTTCTTTCCTTTAAAGTTGGCTTTAAACTGTTTTACCTTATATTGCTCTCCTCCTGGGAAAACCTTAACAGAATCCTCTTTCGAGATGTGTTTGTAGTTCTCCTGAGCAGAAACGCTCAATCCTAATCCCAAAGCCAAAACCAATGCAATGGCTTTTGTCCATCTTAGTTTTTTTATCATCTGATTAATAGTTTTTATCCATCTGCACTTCCCACTCTAAACGATCGAAGTCCTGATTTAATTTATATGCTTTTCCGCGAGCTGCGAAATCAACTTCTAAAACTCCTAAAAGAACAAAGTCAATAATAAGTTGCTCCGCTTTTCGGATGGGCAATTTAGCCAAACGAGCCAATTTACTCAATGTTACGGTGTTATTATTTTCTAAATAATTCAACAACAACTTTTCCTTATCGCCATAGTTTACCAATATTCCTTTGGAACTCTTTTCGCGCTTCCAAATCTCTACCAACGTTCGAGTGGCCAAAAGGTTTTCATCATTGTACCGAACAAATGCCCACCACTTGCCATTTTCATCTTTCGCCATGTGAGGACGCTCATCGCTGGCAGGAATATCTACTTCCAGCACATATCGTCCGTTTACCACATGCTGCTCTACCGAAAAATCAATGGCTGGTCGACTAAATATCTTAGCAGCGGCTTCAACCATATACAGCTCTTCGTCGGAAGTTACTCCTGCAATGATTCCATTATCTTTTACTCCAATGAGCAAACGCCCGCCATCGGTATTGGCAAAAGCCACCAACGATTTGGCAATTTTTTTGGAGTCGTTTATGCAAAATTTGAAATCTTGCTGTTGGTGTTCTCCTTCGGCAATTTTATCAAAAATAGCACTCATTATCCCTCGAATTTCTCACTTATAATCTCCATCACACACCTCTTACAGTCGAAATTCAAACGGAACGAATTTCGCTTATCATGTAAATAAAGTGGTTCTTTTAGATCGGGTGTAACCACTGGTCGTGAATATTTTAAACAGCGCCCCATTTCATATCGAATACAATATTTTGTGGTCATTACCACTGCCGATTCTGGTTGCTGCAACTCGAAAGCAGGTTCAATTTCTTTAGCTCCCAATTGGCTATAAAATTCACGTGCTTTTTCGTTAGAAACATTGAAACTGTAGTTTAAATGCTCTTTATCTAATTGTTGATTTAAATCGATTTTTCGTTTCTGTGGTTTTGGAGCAAAATTCGCTAATCGTTTCTGCAAATGAGCATCCAATATGTCTCTTCGAATTTGATTCAACTCAGCCGCTCGGAAAAACAGAGGTGCAGACAATCGGTTTTCAACAGCCTCAACGATAAATGGAGTATTACCCGACTTGGACAATTGCTGTACCAATACAGAATTGGCCTTTTCGGCATTTTGCGCTGGCTCTTTTGCTGTATCAACCTGAATTATTGCCTGTACGTTACTTTCATCGGTACTGGTAATTTTTAATCCCGAATCGATTTCTTCTACCAGAATATTCAGTTTGATCTGGCGCTTTACTACCGCTTTTTCTAAGCCCATTCTGAAAGCGTGATCATAGTTGCGGTAGATGGTTGTTCCATTGGTTGGTAAATCGCCTTTGGATGGATAAACTCGTCTTCCTTCTACCCGATTCACCTTCAAACCACACAAATGATTTCCAGCATTGAAAAACACTAAACCATCATTGTTATTCAATGGTTCGGTCATATTTAGCTCGAAATAGTTTTTACCCACTCGAGTAACTGTCCCTACCTGTTCGCCCAATGATTTCGGAGTATCTTTCGATGAAATATTCAAGTCGCGACCATTTAAGAAATAATCGGTCTGACCACGTGAAAACGATTTCTGCACGTTGGGAATAAACGATCGAGTTACTACTCCTGCCGAAGCTCTTTCGTATCTATCGTCATTCTCAATTACCTTATCCAGTGTCTCGCGATAATGCGAAACAATATTTTTCACATAATCTGTGTCCTTTAAACGACCTTCAATCTTAAAGCTTGTGGTTCCCGCATCGGCCATCTCTTTTAGCCACTTCGAGCGGTCCATATCTTTCAGTGAAAGCAAGTGTTTGTCTCTTATCAACACATTGTTATCGGCATCCATCAACGTATAGGAATGGCGGCAAGAATAAGCACAACTTCCACGGTTAGCACTTCTACCACCGGTTGATTGGCTCATGTAACATTGTCCACTTAATGAAACACAAAGTGAGCCATGAACAAATACTTCCAGTTCAGCCTCAACCGTTTCGTAAGCCTTTTGAATTTGACGAAGCGACAACTCACGCGCCAATACTATTCGATCGACACCCAGCTTATCCATAAACTGAATTCGTTCTAAATCGAAGTTGTTGGTTTGTGTACTGGCATGAATGGCAATTGGAGGCAAATTCATCTTCAGAATTCCCATATCCTGAATAATTAATGCATCCACTTTGGCATCATAAAGCTCATGAATCATCTCCTCGGCCTCTTGCAACTCATCGTCATACAAAATGGTATTAAGCGTTACAAAAACTTTTGCACCATAAGTATGTGCCAATTCACAAAGTTGTTGAATATCCTCAATGGAGTTTCCAACAGCTGTTCTGGCTCCAAACTTCGGAGCTCCAATATATATGGCATCGGCACCGCACTCAATGGCAGCAATACCGCATGCCAGATTTTTAGCCGGAGCCAATAATTCTAATCTTCTCTTTTCGTTTTGCTTCATCACGATGCAAATTTAGTAATTATCTAGAATCAATATTTATACCGTACGACCTAACCTTTGGATATTGCCTAATTGATTTGGTTCTTATAGATTTGTCCGCAGATTATGGATTTTATCACTCTAATAGTATTAGCATTAGGACTATCGGTCGACTCGTTTGCTGTTTCGATAGGATGTGGTTTTTCTAAAAGCAACATTTGCCTAAAGAAATCGTTGATTGTAGCTTCATCGTTAGCTATTTTTCAAGGATTAATGCCTGTTATTGGCTGGTTCCTGGGGAGCAACGTAAAAGAATACGTATCTGATTACGATCACTGGATTGCTTTTATTTTACTTACCATTCTGGGAGGTAAAATGATTTTTGAAAAACCAGACGAAGAGGACAGTTGCTCTTGTTCTCTTTCATTGGGTGAAGTGCTTATGATGTCCATCGGAACCAGCATTGATGCATTAGTGATAGGATTCAGTTTTGCATTTCTGGCTGTCAACATTACTCACACTGCCCTAGTAATAGGGGGTATCACATTTATTGCTTCAATGATTGGCTTATCGATTGGTAAAAAAACAGGAAGCCGATTGGGACACAAAGCCATGATTTTAGGCGGCATTGTATTAATCCTCATCGGCTTAAAAATCTTAATTGAACACCTCTATTTAGGAGGATAATTATCTGCGTCGTTTCTTATTAGAGCGATTCTTCTTACTCTTCGGATTAAACTGAGCACGTTGCTGCTCTTTGATTTTCTTCTTAACATTTCGCTCCGGACGTGATTTCTTTTCGTGAAATGCTCCTTTATATTCAGGGTCATCCAACTTTTTCTGGCGATCAATCTCACGCAGTTGGTTCTGATTCTCCTCGAACTTGGTTTTTACCACTTCTACCTCAGCAGGAATTTCAAGAACAGGAATCTCTTTTCGAATCAAAGTTTCAATTCTACGCATGTGCCACTCCTCTGAAGGATCGATCAGCGTCAATGCTGTTCCTTTGTTGTTGGCTCTGGCAGTACGTCCCACTCGATGCACATAATCATCGTAATTCGCCGGAATATCGAAGTTAATCACATGACTAATCAAACTAACATCTAATCCTCGGGCAGAAATATCGGTAGAAATCAAAATGCGAACTTCTCCCTCTTTAAATGCATTGATGGCATTGGTACGTGAAGATTGCCCCTTATTAGAATGTAAAATACGTTTTTCTCCTTCGGTTTTACGCTTAATGATTTTGAAAACCGCTTCGGCACTGGCTTTTGTGCGACAGAAAATGATTACACGCGAATAGGTCTCTTCATCGGTCAACAGATGACGTACCAAATTCAATTTCGAAACAAAGTTGGGAACCTTATACACATACTGGTCGACTAACTCTGCAGGTGTTGCCGATGGTGCCACTTCAAGTCGGGTAGGTATATCCAGAAACTCTTCCGCCATTTTCTCCACTCGAGCAGAGAATGTTGCCGAGAAAAGTAAGTTCTGCTTTCGCATTGGGATAATCTCCAGGATCTCTCTTAACTGAGGCATAAATCCCATATCAAGCATACGGTCGGCCTCATCGATCACCATGGTCTTAATTTTGCGCAACTTCAGCACTCCATTGTTGTACAGGTCAAGCAAACGACCAGGCGTAGCCACCAAGATATCAATTCCCGGCTCTATCAATTCGGCATGTTTTGTCCAACCAATTCCTCCAAAAACTGCAGCATGACGAATATTGGTAAACTGAGCCAACTCCTCGATATCCTCACCTACCTGCATAGATAGCTCGCGCGTAGGAACCAAGATAATAGCACGAGGTTCTGTGCCTTCAGCTTTCACCAGTTTCATGAACAACGGAATAAGGTATGCAGCAGTTTTACCGGTTCCGGTTTGTGCAATTCCCAACACATCATTACCTGAACGAATGGCAGGAATTCCCTTCTCTTGAATTGGTGTTGGCTCACTAAAGCCAATTTCATCCAATGCTTTTAAAACCGATTTGCTAACTTTTAAATCCTCAAACGTCTTCATATACCGTCAATTTTGACGCAAAGATAGGAATTTTATTATACCGAAATTATCAACCTTAGATGCGCCATTAATCAGCGCTCAGTTCATCTATTTCTCAGTTAGTATTTTTTCTTTGAATTCAATTCCATTTTCCTCCAGCTCATTCAATATTGGCTCGTAAATCTCAGGAATAGTCGGAATTAACACTCCACGCATATCTAACTGACCTGTCAAATATAATTTTGCTGCAATAGCCAAAGGCAAACCAACTGTTTTAGCCATAGCAGTATATTCCGAATCGTCGCCCTCTACAACCAGTGAAGCTGTTGCTATTTCTGGTTCTCCTGATTCGGCATCGAGATAATCGAAGCGGTGCCACATAGCGATCATATCTTTATCGTTGGGCTCCAATTTCCACTTCTTCATCAGTATATGCTGAAGAATTTGAGCCGGAGTTGCATTGGTCAGTCCCACAGGCGTATCGTCAAATATTCCAAGCCATTCCAACTTCTCCAGTATATCTGAATCCTGATCGAGATGCATGTAATGGTATAATTTCAATCGAACGGTATTCAGTTCGTTATAATAAAGAAAGGAGTTAATAAAATCGGCATGCGTCATGTTCTCGGTATCCTCCATTATATAGCTATCATCGGTGGCACCAAGCTGTACAAAAATGTTCCATGCTTTACAAAATCCGGGGCGGCGTAATGTCCCACGGTAAATGGTTTCAATACCTTCTAACCCATATCGATCGATGTACTTCAAAGAATCGCGATTGGCATATCCTTCAAAACGACCATAGCCATCAATTTCAATCTTTTCAGTTCTTCGGAATAGACGATTATAAGGAATATACTTGTACTTGCCACGCTGAATAAAGCGAGCAGGACCATCTTGTCCGGCTACTACTACATTGCGCGGATTCCAGCTAAATTTATATCCCCATGGGTTATTATCCGATTCGGGAGCCACCAACCCACCTGTAAACGATTCAAAACCGGTTAGCTTATGCCCTTTACCTCTGATTTCATTGATAATTTTCATGGCAGACATGTGATCCAATCCCGGATCAAGTCCCATTTCATTCAAAAACAAAAGTCCCTTATCTTTTACCTCATTGGCATATTCATGAGCCTTTTTTGATTCGTACGAAGCCGTGAAAAGCGACTTTTCGTACTTCAGGCAATCCTCAACTACCAAATGATGAAAACGTGCCGGAAGCATTGAGATGACCAAATCGGCATCTTTCACCAGCTTTCCTCTCTGCTCAGCATCGAAAATATCCAGTGTAACACCAGTCATTCGCTCACTTGTTTTATGAGCAAACAAATCGGCATTCTTGTCCACAACTTTTATTTCCCAATCGTACACAAAAGCATTCTTCTCTAAATATTGAATCAGAGAGTTAGCCGATCGCCCGGCTCCAAATATGATAATCGTTTTCATCGTTCAGGCAGTTTTAAAGGTTAACAAGTCAGTTTTCTTGTTTTTCAGCCACATAGTCGTGCAGGTAGCTGAATTTCTCAGTCAATTGTCCATTTTTTGTGATTGAGGCACGAGCAATAACGCCATCTTCATCATCCCCAAATAAACTGGGGAACACTTTCTCCATCAGGTTTCGGCCAAAATCGAGAGAGGCATCTTTAGGTAATTCGCAAGGCAAATTATCCACGGCCATTACTGTAATGTTGTTCTCATTGGAAAAAGGGGCTTCCAACTCTTCTGAATATGGATTGAAATCGTAGAAAGGTTCTGCAATAGACGATGCCATTTGAGTTGCAGGTATAGAGCCATCGATATCGCAAGTAATATCTGCAATTACCTCAATACTAAAGCTCTCCTCTTTCATATCTTCTTCACTAAAAAGTCTTGGTGCTGCAGGATTCCAAAAAGCGGCAGAAATCAATAAGTCAGTTTTTTCGGCATAAGGTAAAAATGCATTCTCATACATTCCTGGTTCCTTAAAGAAGTGCAACAGATCAAACTCTCCTCCACCTCTTCGAGCAACATATTCGCCTGGCTCCAATTGAGTATAGCAAGCACCGTCGCACTTGTCGGTAGCCAAATAGATTTCGGGAGTTACACGCTGAACTCCGGTAGCTTCTAGCACTTCTAAGACCCCTCCAGCAACTCGTCCACTGCCTGTTACCACCATTCGTACATCAGGTAATTCCAACTCCTTTACATGAGTCAACATCTCTTCCAAATCTGCACATTCATGGGCAGGTTTCAGGTGAAACAACCCCTTTCGGAGACCATAAGCACGTAAACCATTGTAGGCTCCTACCAATCCGGCAAACCGACCAAATCCAATAATTCGATTATTCTGCTTATCGGTAAGCACTTCGTAATCGATTAACTGGATATTCTTCTCCAAAATGGTTTGCAACAACAATCGATTATAAGGCTGCTTTTTGATTACATGTGCAAAAAACAAATAGGCTTTATTCGCGATTAAATCCCCTTTCGGTACCTCCTTCACTCCCAACAACACATCACAATCGGTTAAGTCTTCTGTTACATTTATTCCCGCTTCACAATATTCATCATCGGCAAAGCATCTTATTTTACTTGGCTGAACCCCAATTTCAACATTGGGAAACTGCTTTTTCAATTGTACACACTGAGCTGGAGAAAGAGGCACCCTCCTATCGGGAGGGGTTTTGCCTTCGCGAATAATACCTATCTTCATATAAAATACTTTTTCTAATTAAACATTGAATTCGATACCTTGGGCCAATGGTAACTCAGTACCAAAGTTAATCGTATTGGTTTGGCGACGCATGTAAGCTTTCCATGCATCAGAGCCCGACTCACGGCCTCCACCAGTTTCTTTCTCTCCACCAAAAGCACCACCAATTTCAGCTCCTGAAGTTCCAATATTCACATTGGCAATACCACAATCCGACCCTTCGTGCGAAAGGAAACGTTCGGTTTCCAGCATGTTTCGACTAAAAATAGCCGAAGACAATCCCTGAGGCACGTCGTTATGAATATTTATCGCCTCTTCCAATTCTGAATATTTAATCATATAAAGCAATGGTGCAAATGTTTCTTCCTGAACTATTTCAAAATGGTTTTCTACCTCAGCAATACATGGCATCACGTAGCAATCTGACTCAAATTGATCACCAGTCAAGACCTCACCTCCAAATATAATTTTACCACCTTCTTGTTTCACCTTTTCAATGGAATTGGTAAAGTCGTTCACTGCCCATTTGTCTACCAACGGACCAACCAATGTCTTTTTGTCCAGCGCATTTCCAATAGGCAACTGCTTATAGATAGCAATCAATCGTTCTTTAACTGTATCATATATCGAATCGTGAACGATTATTCTTCGAGTTGAAGTACAACGCTGTCCGCATGTTCCTACTGCACCAAAAACAACGGCACGAATAGCCATTTCCATATCAGCTTCAGGAGTAATAATAATGGCATTATTTCCACCCAATTCCAGAATTGTTTTTCCTAAACGTTCTCCAACAATGCGACCAACTTTCTTTCCAATACGGGTCGATCCGGTGAATGAAACCAAAGGAATACGCTTATCTTCCAGCATGTTGTCACCAAGGTATTTAGAACTAGTGCAAACCATGTTCAGGATTCCTTCCGGCAAGTTATTGGCAGCTAAAACATTGGCTACAATTTTATGAATAGCAACAGCACAAATAAATACTTTCGAAGATGGTTTCCAAACTACTACATCACCACAAATCATAGCCATCATTGCATTCCAGGCCCAAACAGCAGCAGGAAAGTTAAAAGCCGTAATAACTCCAACCACTCCTAGTGGATGATACTGATCGTACATGCGATGACGATCTCTTTCTGAATGCATGGTGAAACCGTAAAGCTGACGCGATTGCCCTACAGCAAAGTCACAGATATCAATCATCTCCTGCACTTCTCCCAAACCTTCCTGATATATCTTACCCATTTCGTAAGAAACAATCATTCCCAATGGCTCTTTGTATTTTCTTAACTCCAAACCAATCTGACGCACAATCTCACCACGCTTTGGTGCTGGCATCATACGCCACTCTTTGAAAGTTTCCTGGGCTTTTTCAACCACATAATTATAATCGGCAAGCGTACCTTGTTTTACACCTGCAATACGTTCATTATCGTTAGGTGAAAATGATGAAGTTACATCACCTTCTGTCTTTAACCATTTTGTTCCAGTGCATACACCGAAATTAATATCTTCAATTCCCAGTTGGCTCATCGCTTCGCGAACACCATGATTTGTTTTAACGGTCATATTTCTTAGTTTTTGGTTTTATTCTATACTTTTTATCAATCCTCCACTACGAAGGATATGCATCAATTTGTCAGGTAATGGTTCAAAAAGAAACACTTTTTCATTCAAAATCGCCTTTCCTTCTTCCAGGTTTATTTCTACTGAATCCCCTTGATTACACTCATTAACCAGTTCGGGTAAAACGATCAACGGTAATCCTTGATTTACTGCAGAACGGAAGAAAATGCGAGACACCGATTTTACAACTACTGCTTTTATTCCAATCTCAACCAACCCGACAGAAGGGTGTTCTCTGGAACTTCCACAGCCAAAGTTTTCTCCGGCAACAATTATGTCGCCTTCTTCAACTTTATCAGCAAAGTGTTCATCGAAATCTTGAAACAGATGGGGTACTATTTTATCTGGCTCCGAACTGTTCACCTCGTAAGTGAGGTGTCCTGCAAACATCTGATCGGTATTCAGGTTGTTTGCATCAGAATAGTTCCAAACACCATTACTCCTTCTATTATCTTCGCTATTAATACGAACAATGTTTTCCCCTTTCGGTTTCCTACTAAATTTAATCTTTTTTGTCGAAACAGCATTTATCTTTCCCTCAATAGCAGCAAGAGCGACAGTTTCTGGTGAGGCTAAATAGACATTCGCCTTTTTATTTCCCATTCGACCTAAAAAATTACGATTTGCGGTGGATATCACATTCATTCCATCGGCAGGAATTCCCTGACCTGTGCCCAAACATGGTCCGCACGAAGGCGATAATACATTGGCACCAGCTTCCAGAAAGATTTCAATCATGCCCATTCTCATCGCTTCCAGGTATATTTTTCGGGAAGCGGGAGTTATTAACAACTGAAAACCATCGGCCACCTTCTTGCCTCTTAAAATATCAGCAGCTATCTGTAAATCCTCTAAGCGACCATTGGTACAAGTGCCAATCAAGCCTTGGTGAACCTCCAATCCATTCATTTCGGAAAGGGCTTTTACATTATCTACATGATGAGGACAAGCTATCATTGGTACCAACTGACACATGTCAACCACCAATTTTTCGGCATAGAGAGCCTCTTCATCGGCCCAAATACCTTTTACCATTTCTCCAAAGTAATCATCCAGGATACTATCGGGTGGAAACACAGCATTTTTAGCCCCCATTTCTGATGCCAGATTAGCAATGGTCATTCTGTCTGAAATGGAAAGTGTTGCCACTCCACTACCATGATATTCTATTGATTGGTAATTAGCTCCTGCCGATCCGATCATACCAATGATATACAATGCCAGATCTTTGGCATAAACACCATTAGGCAATTCTCCTTTCAATTCAATTTTTATGGTGTCGGGAACACGAAACCATGTTTCTCCGGTTTTCCATATTCCAGCGGTTTCTGTTCGGTCGATTCCTGCAGCAAAAGCATTGAATGCACCTGCCGTACAAGTATGACTATCGCTTCCAACAATTACCATTCCCGGCTTTGCATGATTGCCCATCAACTGATGACAAATTCCTTGTCCCGCATCGTAAAATCGATCAACACTTTCGTTGTTAACAAACTTTCTGATTGATGCATAGTCGTTAGCCAGCTTTGAGTTGGTAGGCGGTGCATTATGATCCAAGACAACCATTAGCTGTGATGCATTTTCAACATGCTCACCACTCATCTTCCGGAATATTTTCTCAATGCTGGAAGTATTGTCGTGCGAAAGCACAATATCTGGTTTCCGAAAAACGATTGTTCCGGCTTTAGCTCCAAAAATTTTTTCAACAAATGTTTTTCCCATCATCATCAATTTGTTTCTGAGTTACCAATCAGCAATCCACCTTTTTGGTAAATATTCATCTGTACTTCTGAAAAACGATTTATGGTAACACTCTTCTTATTTTCGCAATTGGTTACCACTCCCTTTATCAGATCGATAGTAATGTGATCCCACTCTTTTAACTCCAATGCAGAGATATTTTCATAGGTCAACACGGGGAAAGCGGCATTTATAGCATTTCGTTCATAAATTGCTCCAAACGACTCAGCAACAATTGCCTGACAGCCCAATGCTTTAAAACAATCGACAGCCTGTTGACGCGAACTCCCTGCACCAAAGTTTTTTCCTGTAATGATGATATCTCCGGGCTGAGCCTGTTGTGCGAAATCTTCCCAACCTTTCAGGTTGCCAAAAGCATATTGTCCCATCTCTTCCAGGTTGGTAATAGCCAAATGCTGATTATGAAAAATCATATCGGTATCGATATTATCTTCCATTATTAACCACACTCTGCCAGATATAATAGGCTCTCGCCTGGACTTTTCAACATCCATTGAGCTATGCTGAGTTTTTTCGATTACACTTTTAAATATCGATGGCGAAGTTGGAATATCCATTTCACAAGTAATGTGTCCGGCAATTGCCGAGGCAACTGCAGTGGCAGGAGAAGCCAGATAAACATCGCCTTTTCCTTGCTTGCCAGTAAAGTTTCTGTTTCCGGTACTTACCGTTACCTCTCCCGGTCCGTTTTGCCCTACTTGACCTGCGGCACATCCAGCGCATCCGGCATTTCCGAATAGAGCACCTGCTTTTTTAAAGACATCAATCAATCCTTCTTTCAAGCATTGTTTCCATACCTCATCGGTAGAAGGAACAATCTTAAGAACAACTCCCGGAGCGACTTTTCGCCCTTTTAACAGACGAGCAGCTACACGCATGTCTTCCATTCTTCCATTGGTACAACTTCCAACAAAAGCAGAATCTATTTTTCGCCCTTTTTCTTCCTCAACAATCACCACATCGTGAGGTTTTCCTGGCATAGCTAACATCGGTTGCAAACCACTTATATCCAGTTTAACAACCTGTTCATAACTGGCATCCTCATCGGCAAACAGAGGCAATACTTTTCTCCCAGAACGGGCATGACAATATCGAACAATAGTTTCTGAAGGCGGAATTAGCAAAGCAATAGCTCCCATCTCGGTAGCCATAGATGCCACTGTTATGCGTTCATCAACAGAAAGTCGATCTACTACTTCACCATACAGTTCGACTGATTTGCCTAAGAAAGTGTTGGTACCGAAATTTTTCAGCATAAACAACACCAAATCCTTGGCATATACATTATTGTTTCTATTTCCTTCTATGATTATTTTCACACTTGGCGGAACCTTAAACCACACCGAGCCATTTGCCCAGGCAGCTGCAATATCCATGTCACCCATTCCTTGACCAAAGGCACCAATTGCCCCTAAAATATTGGCATGCGAATCGGTTGACACCAATGTACTTCCCGGAGTTGCCAAGCCTTCGTCAATGGCCAGATGTGTTCCAATTCCAGCATTTATATCGAAGACGGGAATTTGGTTGTTGCGGGCAAAAGTTCTGCATGCTTGCTGATTGGCTGCATACTTTTGGTCTGAACCGGTGGGATTACAATCGAATGTAAACCATGTTTTATGCGAATTGGCCACTTTCAAGCCATTGTCATTTAAGTTCTTTACCACATTGGCTCCACCAAAATCCCTTGCCAATCGTACGTCTATCTTCACATCGATAATATAACCCGGCTTTACAGCATGCTGATTGCTATGTTGTGCTAAAATCTTTTCAACAATTGTTAATCCCATATCATACAAGTTTCATTACAAATACATTGAATAAAGAAGAGTCAGAGTTCTCTGAAGCGAGAACTCTCTCTTCCAATTGACGATATAAAGCAAAGCCTAAGAGCGGTTAATTACCAACCGCTCTTTAAAGGGCAGAAATGTCATAAAATCGGCATGATGAACCAGGTAAGCTTCGGTAGTTCTTTTCACCATATTTCCTTCGCCGGCATGAGTTGCAATAATGTGGCAAACCTCGGCAGGAACATCACAGCTCTCGGCCAATGCTACGCCAGAAAAAGGATGACGCAATAGCTTACCATACATCCCCTGAACCGCTTTTCCCGATTCATCTAATTCATACTCCAGTAGTTTTCCCACATCGGCCAAAATTGCACCTGCAATAAGTACATCCATGTTGATAGGTAATTCTTCGCCAAAGAATTCTTCCACTTTACAAGCACTTTCTTTAACGATATGTACCACTGCTCTTTTGTGATCCATGAAGCTAACTTTCAGGTCATCGCCACACAACAGTGTGAATGGTATTCGCCTTAGATCGTCTGCCGACAGAACACTTTTTTCTAAAGCAACTTCCCATGTACGAGCCACCTTTTTTCTTAATAGCTCATCTTCAATCCAATTTAGCTCAGGCCATAATTCATATACATCATCCATAACCTGCTATTTTTTCAGTTCACGAATAATTGCATCGGCCATTTCAGTTGTGGAAGCAGCTCCTTTATCTACCACATCGGGAGCTCCCGACATTTTCATCATATCGTAAGTACGTACTTTTCCTTCAGCAATAACTTTAGCCACTGCAGCCCTGATTGTATGCGCAATTTCATTCTCCTGTAGATGATCCAACATCATACAAGCTGACTCAATCATTGCAATTGGATTGACAATGGACACCGGATAATCGGCATACTTAGGTGCAGACCCGTGAGTTGGTTCAAACACTCCAACACCTGTTTCTGGATTAATCTGTGCAGAGCATGCAAATCCCAATCCTCCGATTAACCCAGCAAAGCCATCGGAAACGATATCTCCAAACATATTACCAGCTACAATTACACCATAAGTTTCAGGATTCTTTGTCAGCCACATCATCTGAGCATCGATATTGGTATTCCAAAGCTGAATTTCAGGGTAAAGCTCTTTTTGCATTTTCAATGCCATCTTATACATCATTCCTGATGTTTCACGAATTACATTTGGCTTCTCACAAACTGTCACCGACTTGTAGCCATGCTCTTTGGCATATTCGAAAGCGGCTTTCAGAATGCGCTCTGTTGCATTTTTTGTAAAAATTCGTGTCGAAACCGAAATCTCTTCCACTGGTACATGCCCAAAGTTTTTCTTAAACTTCGGATGACTCATTAGTGTATCGTAAACTGGTTTTGGCGGATTGCTCCATTCCACCCCACCATACAATCCCTCAGTATTCTGACGGAAAATGGCAACATCAACCTCTGGTTCTTCTATTGCTTCACCTCTTCCTCTTCGAATGAAGTTCAGTGGATTTCCTACGTAAGTTCTGCAAGGACGTAGGCAAATATCTAATCCGAAATACTGACGCAACGCCACAATAGGGCTGGAATAAACCAGTTCTTTATCCTTCAGCTCCGGAGCCAGCTCTTCAAAAGCTTCATCTTTCGGTTTCGATGTAATTGCCCCAAACAAACCAATCTTATGCTCCTTAATCAAATTGATGGTTCTTTCGGGCAGTGGGTTTCCCTCTTTGCACCAAAATTCCCAACCGATATCTCCTTCCACATAATCGGCTTTAAACCCTGCGGCATCCAACACTCTAATAGCTTCATTCAATACTGTTCGGCCAATGCCATCTCCAGGCATAGCTACAATGGTACGTTTCGACATATTTTTGGGTTTTAAAAGTTAGTGCTTTACTTGTTTTACCACATCAATCACAGTTCCGTCTACCCATTTTATGGCAGCAATTATCTTATCTGTGAATTGTGGTTTATTGGGTTTTCCACATATTTTTTCTGCTTCTTCTTTCAGCTCTTCAATGGTTTTTATTGGCAAGCCTTTGTCTTTTACTTTTTCAATTAAATCGGTTCTTCTAGGATTGATCGCAATACCTCGCTCGGTAACAATCACATCGATCAGTTCTCCCGGTCCACACAGAGTTGTTACTTCATCCACCACCACAGGTACTCGATCTCGGAATAGAGGAATAGGTAGAATCACACACTTCCCGAACAGACAATTTTGCCACCCTCCGATGCCATGCAGCAGGTAACCATCGGAATGGGTAACCACATTGGCATTAAATTCTACGTCAACCTCTGTTGCTCCCAGAATTACAATATCCACCATCGATGCAAAATTGCCTTTCCCGTGGTAATTATAGCTGGTAAAAGGACTGGTGTTTACATGGTTGCTATTTTCACGCATAGAACGCACCCCTTCTAAATCGAAAGTTTGTCCATCCAGGATGTAATCCACAATGCCATCCTCCAGCATTCTTACGGGATATTGATTGCTTCCTGCGCGTACGAAACGGGCTTTAATCTGACGTTCTCGCATTAATCTCTCGAAAAAGAGACCAATGGAAAGCGATGTTCCACCAGCGCCAGCCTGATAAGAGAAGCCATCTTTCACCAAACCTGCAGCGTCGCAAAATTGTGCTGTTAGTTCGGCTATAAATAGTCGATCAGGGCTTTTGGTTATCTGTGTTGTTCCGGAGATTATCTTTTCGGGAATACCAATTTTATCGACCTCAACGGTATAATCCACCAGATTACCATGAATCTGCCAAGGAATACAAGGAAAAGGTACCAGATTATCAGTCACCACAATTACCTTATCAGCATATTGAGAATCGGCCAGTGCAAATCCTAGCAAACCACAAGCAGCATCGCCTCTGTCGCCTGTTGCATTACCAAAAGCATCCGCCGTGGGAGCAGCAATTACAGCAATATCAATCTGCACATCTCCATCTTGCACCGCCTGATAGCGCCCTCCATGCGATCGTAACACTCCTACTCCTGTCATCTTTCCTTCGGAAGCAAATCGGCCTAAATCTCCATTCATACTTCCCTCAATTCGATGAATTGTTCCATCTTCTAGATAAGGAATAAGATGTTTATGACAAGGGAATGATGCAGAAGGAAACCACACCAAGTCTTTTACTCCCAGCTCATGAGCAACATCAAAAATCTGATTAGCAATTAAATCTCCATTTCTAAAATGGTGATGTGTAGATATGGTCATTCCATCTTTTAAACCAGCCTTTAAAAGCGCTTCTTTTAAGTTAGGCACTAACTTATTTCCATCATCAGGATAGTCGGCACATGAAGCAATATTGGGAGCAAACTTTTTCCCTGTTGGACGATATTTACCAACACCTTGAAATGGAACCACAGGCTTACCATTAATTGTTTCAGGAATAGCTCTTCCTACTGCATTAAGCTTCATGATTTTCCCTCCAATTTTGGTTCAACAATCCGTTAGCAATGGCATTATCGATGGTTTGCTGTGCTCGCTTCACCACCGGAGCATCAATCATTTTCGACCCCAACGCCACTACACCCAATCCTTTTTCTTTGGCTTTCATAAAGGCATCAACCACTCTCTTGGCTTTCTCGATTTCTTTTTCCGAAGGAGAATAACCACTATTTATCGGTTTTATCTGTCGAGGATGAATACATCCCATTCCTACGAAACCGATACTTCTGGATTCGTTAATATTTTTTTCCAACGCTTCCATGTTCTCAACATCAGAAAACACCGAATCGATGGGCTGAATGCCGGCAGCTACAGCAGCATTTACCACCATGTTGCGTGCCCATTGTGTTTCATTCCCCGAAGTAGTTCGCTGAATACCCATATCGGCGGTGTAATCTTCCAAACCAATGGCTATGGCTACCACATTCTCGGCAGCAGTTGCTATTTCAAAAGCATTTAACACTCCTTTGGCACTTTCAACAATTGGCATTAAATGAATTGAATTCGTTTTTTGAGATGAGAGGCTATTTAATTGAGAGTTTACTGCATGAATATCGGCTCCACTTTCGCATTTAGGTATCAAAATCAGGTTTACAGGCTGATCAGTCAACACTTCAATATCTTTTAATCCTTCGGGTAACTGATTTATACGAACCATACGTTCTGCTCCATTTAGATCGATAGCACGAAGCGCATTACGCACCAAGAAGCGACTTTCATATTTCTTACCCGGCGCAACAGCATCTTCCAGGTCGAAAATTATTCCATCGGCACCATACAATCCTGCATTCAACATCAGTTTTGGATTTACTCCCGGAATATATAATCGTGATCTTCGCTGACACTTCTTTTCGGTAGTGTAGTTCAATTTATCATCAACAGGCAATAGGAATGATTTCGAATTTGGAGTTAACCTTTTAATTGCTGCTTCTAATCTGGCAGCAATCACCCAGTTCAGTGCTCCTTTGTCCTCAACAAATAGCTTACAATGATCGATTTCAAAAAACGATAATACCTCACGACATAATGCCCGTATGGAATTACCATAAAGTGCTTCCACTTTACTTTTTAAATCGACCTGAATTCCCCCTTCATCACACAACTCAAGCTCTACATAACAATCTGATCGGACTTTTTCTCCTCTATTTCCTGCATTGGCTTTCATAGGCTACATTTCTTATGCAAACGGATACAACTCTCCTGTTTTAAGAAATAAAGGTCACCTCAATCGTACATAATGCACTATTAAGAAACTTCTTTCGCCACTATCCTTCTTTAATTTCTGAGTCACCTGGATAAACAGGCAGAGAATATATCTTACGTTATAAATTGTCGTAGTGAAAACAGCTTTTTCTAACCTTAAGCACGGCAAATTGAGAAAGGAATTTGAATAGTAATTTGCCAATCGAACAACACTAAAAAACCGTTGCTATTAAAAATAAGCATTAATAAATGAAGAAGTGAAAACGAAGAAAGTATTATAAAACAATGAATTGAAAGCAAAAACAAGCTTCTACTTGAAATCATGATTTTTGACATATCAAATTCTACGATCTGTTAAAATTCGATATCTCAAATATTCAATCTATAAAAAATGAAAAAACTGAATCTGCTGGAAAATAGGCTAACAAACATAAAAAAAGAAAGAGAGCCCTACTTTCGTAGAGCTCTCTTAAAATTATCTAGATATTTTCAGGTTACTACCCACATTTTGAGGTACCACAGTCGGTACAAGTCAAACAACCTTCCTGATAAATCAGGTTTGTTGAGTCACAATTCTGACAGTGCTGTCCTTCGGCTTTTGTGCCATTTGGAATATACTTCTTAAGAGCACGAGCCACACCATTTTTCCATGTGTTAATTGACTCTGAGTCTAGCTGTAAACTTGAAATCAAATCAACTACATTGGTAATAGGCATACCATGGCGCAGCGTTCCTGAAATCAATTTTGCATAGTTCCAGAATACTGGATTGAACTTGTACGATAGTCCTTCAATTGTAGTTTTATATCCACGCTTGTTGGCATATTGGAAATCGTAACGAGTTGGACGACCTTCTTCTTTACTCTTAATGATTTTACCTTTTGTTACCGAACGAGGCAGTAGAATTCCATCCTCATCATCAGCCAAACCGGTGAAAATTTCGTAAGGTTTATCATCAATAATTCCAATAAAGGCAATCCACTTATCTTTACTGTTTTGGAAACGAACTACATCTGCATCCAATTCTTCTGGTCGCTTAGTTGGGAAACCACTTTCCTCTTCTTTTTCATCGTTTGAAATAAGCACACCAGCTCTACTTCCATCGCGATAAACGGTAACTCCCTTACAACCAGACTTCCATGCTTCCATGTATAGATCTCCAACCAAATCCTCGGTTACATCGGCAGGCATATTGATAGTTACACTAATTGAGTGGTCTACCCATTTCTGGATTCGTCCTTGCATTCTAACTTTCTCGATATAATCTACATCGTTAGAAGTTGCTTTATAATATGGTGATTCTTGAATCAGCTTATCAATTTCTTCTTGAGAGTAGTTCTTATTCAGATCGTACCCTTTAACATCCATCCAAGTCTTAAACTTGTGATGGAATACAGTGTACTCTTCCCATGAATCTCCTACCTCATCAACAAAGTCAACACGAACATCTTTATCATTCGGGTTCACTTTACGTCTACGCTTATAAACAGGCAAGAAAACAGGCTCGATACCAGATGTAGTCTGAGTCATCAAACTAGTTGTTCCTGTTGGAGCAATAGTTAACAATGCAATGTTTCTACGTCCAAACTTCTCCATGTCAGCATAAAGCTTCGGATCAGCATCTTTTATGCGCTGAATGAATGGGTTCTTCAATTCACGCTTGTGATCGTAGATTTTAAATGCACCACGTTCTTTAGCCAGATTTACCGATCCACGGTAAGCAGCCAAAGCAATTGTTTTGTGAATTTCTTCAGTGAAGTCGGTAGCATCTTCACTTCCATATCTTAGCCCAAGAGCAGCAACCATATCACCTTCAGCAGTGATTCCAATTCCAGTACGTCGTCCTTCATTCGCTTTCTGGCGAATATTTGACCACAACTGTTTCTCCACTCTTTTAATTTCAGTGTTTTCAGGATCTTTATCCACCTTAGCAATAATGGCATCGATCTTTTCCAATTCCAAATCAATAATATCGTCCATTAAACGCTGAGCATGTGCCACATGCTTTTTAAATAGATCGAAGTTGAATTTTGCCTCATTCGTGAAAGGATTTTCAACATACGAATACAGATTCAATGCCAAAAGACGACAACTATCATATGGACACAATGGGATCTCACCACAAGGGTTAGTAGATACAGTTCTATATCCTAAGTCGGCATAACAATCTGGTACCGATTCACGGATTACCGTGTCCCAGAACAAGATACCAGGTTCAGCCGACTGCCATGCATTGTGAACAATCTTTTTCCACAACGAAGTAGCATCAGCTTGCTGTGTATACCATGGCTTGTCGCTTAAAACAGGATATTGCTGAGTATATTCAGTATCTCCATCAACAGCACGCATAAAGTCATCATCGATACGGACAGATACATTTGCTCCAGTTACTTTTCCTGTCTCCATTTTTGCATCGATAAATGCTTCTGAATCGGGGTGCTTTATTGAAACTGAAAGCATCAAAGCTCCGCGACGACCATCTTGTGCTACTTCACGAGTAGAGTTAGAGTAACGCTCCATAAACGGAACGATACCAGTAGAAGTTAGTGCTGAATTTTTCACAGCCGACCCTTTCGGACGGATATGTGAAAGGTCGTGGCCAACACCACCACGTCGTTTCATTAATTGTACTTGCTCCTGATCGATTTTCATAATTCCACCATAGGAATCCGACTCACCGTCGTTACCAATCACGAAACAATTAGAGAGAGAGGCAATCTGATATTCATTGCCAATACCTGTCATTGGTCCACCCTGTGGAACAATGTATTTGAAATCACGAATTAATTCGAAAACCTCATTTTCGTTTAAGGGATTGGGGTATTTTTTCTCAACTCTAGCAATCTCTTTAGCGATACGCTTGTGCATATCATCTGGGGTGCATTCGAAGATATTGCCATCTGAATCTTTCAGGGCATACTTATTTACCCAAACACGGGCTGCGAGATCATCGCCTTTGAAATAGGCAACTGAGGCCTGAAATGCCTCTTCGGAAGTAAACTTTTTCAGTTTTTCCGTCACTTTTACAACAGAATCTTTCAAGTCCATGAGCAAATTTGATGAAGATAAAAATTTAGCGTTTTGATTATATGGCTGATACGAGTTTGACCAGCCTTGATTAGAGCATTTGCAATTTATAAACTTTGACAATTTTGTGGAACACTTTGTTTTACTTTTATCAGAAAAGTTATCAACGACAACCTGTTAATTTACTCAAAATCAATACTTAAGATTTTTCAAAAACACAAAAAGTTGACAAAAACTGTCAACTTTCAACAAAAAAAGCTCTAAAAACTTTTCGCTTTTAGAGCACTTCTTCACCAGTAAATTTAGTTCATTTTTTCAATTTCCAAAACTATTTACCACTTAACTTTTCAACGATTTTACCTGTTGCACCAGTGTTATTTTTCACGAAACTACCCGCAATTTCAGCTGTTTCGGATAGATATCCAGCATTGTTAATAAGTTTTAGAAAAATTGAATTTAATTCCTCTTGATTTTCTATCGCAAAGCCACCTCCCGATTCTTTCAACATAACTGCTTCTCTGAATCGCTCGTGATTAGGACCAAAAATTACCGGCATACCAAATGTTGCAGGTTCAAGTGTATTATGAATTCCAACACCAAAACCACCACCAATGTATGCAATATGCCCATAGCTATACACCGAAGACAAAATACCGATACAGTCAATTATTAAGACCTTGGCATTCTCATCTACATCTTCGACACCATTTAATGAGGTATATTTCTGCACTCCTACTTCTAATTTTGCAACCAACTCATCGACGTGCTTTGGCTTTATCTCATGAGGTGCAATAATATATTTCGTATTGGAAGTATCGTTGTTAATAAAGTTCGCAATCAACTCTTCATCAGGCGACCAAGTACTACCAGCGACAACTACCCGATTAGCTCCAACAAACTTTTCAACAATTGGTAAATTAATGATTGAGCTAGCTATCTGGGCTACTCTATCGAAACGAGTATCTCCCGCTACTGCTACCTGATTCACTCCAATTCCCGACAAAAGCTGTTTTGAATTCTCATCCTGAACAAACAAGAAATCAACCTTCTTTAATAAACGTCGATACCAACCACCCCATTTTCTAAAAAATGTTTGCGTTGGGCGGAAAATGGCAGAGATGACCATAACCGGAATATTTTCCTTGTTCAACTCATTCAAGAAGTGATACCAGAATTCATATTTCACAAAAACCACCTTCTGTGGCTTTGCTATTGAGATAAACCGTTGAGCATTTGCCGCTGTATCCAAGGGCATATATGCTACCACATCTGCTTTATCATAGTTCTTCCTCAATTCATATCCCGAAGGAGAAAAGAAAGTAAGCAAAATCTGACTTCCGGGCTCTTTCTCTTTGTACTCCTCAATCACCGGACGTCCTTGCTCGAACTCGCCCAACGAAGCACAATGAAACCACACTACTGGTTTATTGGGATCGATTTGCTGCTGCAACTTTTCTGCCCAGTTCTTTCTTCCGCTCACCCATTGCTTAGCCTTTACATTACGTACCGAAGCTATTCCGATAAGAAATCGATAAAAATGGATGGCTATATTATAGAATAATGTCATTTCTCTTTCTGTTTATTTTCGTCCAAAATCAGCAGGAATTTCCCCCCAGCCTTTGGTATCCCATTTTAAAATTTCGGTTTCCCACGTGTTACTTTTAAGCCAAGCCTCTGCTCTATCTACTAACTGAAAAAGCGATTCTGTTTTTGCATTCCGCTCCAACTTTGAACCACACTTTTTCTTCTTTACCCAAGCCAATGCCGTTCTGGAATCGGTATACATCGGCAGTTTCGAGTTGATCTTCTTCAAGTAGGCCAATCCATGCACAATGGCTAAAAACTCTCCAATATTATTGGTTCCCAACGGGTATTTCTGGATAAACAATTGTTGCTTGGTAGTCGTCACCACTCCTTGATATTCCATCACACCAGGATTTCCACTACAAGCAGCATCTACCGAAATACTTTTCCATACGGGAGTTCCTGTTCCCGAAGAAGTTTTCTTAGTCTTAGCACCACCTGGCTTTCGTTGAATAAAAGTTTCAGCACTTTGTTTAAATGCCTGCTCTGCTTCTTCCATAGAAGGAAAACTCTTATACTTAGCTGCCGAAAAACCATCGATTTGCTTTTTGCAATCGTCCCAACTGGTGTAAACACCGGGCTCCCGACCTTGCCATACTACATAAAATTTCTTCTTAGCCATTTTTGTGCTTTAAATACGCCTACAAAGTTAGATAATTTATTCGATGCTTTTTGCGTAGTCCTGACCGAAGAGGCACATCTAAAATTTGAACAAAAAAAGAGCCTGCTCTTAATAAAAGGCAGGCTCTTTTGAAATATTTTAAAACAGTGGCTTAGCGCGCCAATGTCATTTCGTCAATTAAACGAGTTGCTCCCGCATACTTGTCAATAATGAAAAGTACGTAACGGATATCAACGTTGATACATTTCTGCAACTGAGTTTCGAAAGCGATATCACCACTCATTGCTTCCCAGTTTCCGTCGAATGCCAATCCGAAAAGCTCTCCGTTTGCATTGATTACAGGGCTACCCGAGTTTCCACCAGTAATGTCGTTGTTAGTAGTGAAACACACGTGCAATTCACCATCTTTATCAGCATACTGACCAAAATCTTTGTTCTCGATTAGCTCAACCAAACGCTTAGGAAGATCGAATTCGTAATCACCAGGCTTGTATTTTTCCAAAATACCTTTAGCCGTTGTGAAGTAGTTGTAATGAACAGCATCACGTGGTTCGTAATCACCAACTAATCCGTAACTCAATCGCATTGTAAAGTTAGCATCTGGATAGAAAACTTTATCGTTTTTCATCTGACGCAAACCATCGATAAACAAACGGTTTCCTTTGTCGATATTGATTGCGAATTTATCAGCAGCATCGTACAATTCGTAAAGCACTGCCAATACATCTTTAGCCATTGCGAATGCAGGATCCTTAGCTAAAGCTTTTGCTTTCTTGCTCTTTAAAGCATTGAACAATTTTGTTTTATTAGTAAAGATTGACTTTGAGAAAATATAGTCAGCAAACTTAACTGTATTGCCTTTGAATTTACCGTCGATCTTCTTGTAAGTTTCTGGCAAGAATTTAGCATCTACACGCTCTTTGTAAACTTTAACCATTGCAGCAAAAACTTTCTGGTCAAGCTTAACACTGTAATCTTTGTAGAATGCCTCTGAAGCTTCTTTGATTTTCACCAACTCCTTCTTCAAGTCTTCTTCGCTAACCTCTTTCGAAGAAAGCATTTTTTCCAACTTGCGGAATTTCAATGAGAATCCTAAAATTTCAGTTCCTCCTAACAATGTTTCGTACAGGTTAGTTTGTGCAGTTACATAAGGAATTTGCTCTTCATAAGCATTCTCCAATGTGCTTAATACTTCGCCAAACTTCGCTTTTCTTGCATCATCGCCAGCAGCAACCCACTTAGCATATTCGCCTTCCAACTCACGCTTCTTATCTAATACTTTCAGTTTGGTTAAACCTTTGTTCATACCAATACTGTTTTTCCAGTAGTTAGAGCTACGAGCAAACTTAGAAGCATATTGAATACGAACTTTATCGCTCGCTTTCATATCTTTCAACCAGATGTCTTGCTTAACGCCACGTACATCAATACGCGCTTGGTTAGTGATATCCATACGCTCTTGAATTCCCCATGAAGTAAGGTAACGGTCAGTACTTCCAGGATATCCCATTGTCATTGCAAAATCGCCTTTTTTCACACCTTTCATAGAGATTGGCAAGTGATGACGCGGTTTGAATGGCTTATTTTCTGGAGAATAAGCAGCTGGTTTTCCATCAGGACCGGCATAAACACGGAACATGCTGAAGTCGCCAGTGTGACGTGGCCACATCCAGTTATCAGTATCACCACCGTATTTTCCAACTGATGAAGGAGGAGCACCTACCAAACGAACGTCAGTAAATACTTCGTATACGAACAAGAAGAAGTCGTTACCAGCAAAAAGCGACTTTACAGAAGCTTTATAGTGGTTATCTTTCTTTGCCTCTTTTACAATTTCTTTTTTGATCTCGCTAATTTTCTTGTAGCGATCTTTTTCGCTCATGTCGTCAGTCAACTGGCTATTGATACGCTCAGTAACATCTTCCATGCGAACAAGGAATGTTGCTGTTAGTCCCGGAGTAGGAATTTCCTCTTCGAATGACTTTGCCCAGAATCCATTGGTAAGATAATCGTGCTCAACAGAACTGTGCTGCTGGATAGCACCATATCCACAGTGGTGGTTCGTTAAAATCAAACCTTTGTCTGAAATCATTTCACCAGTACATCCTCTACCGAAGATGATGATTGCATCTTTCAAACTTGAATTGTTTACGCTATAGATGTCTTCGGCTGATAATTTCAACCCCATCTTTTGCATCTCACCAATGTTTAGCTTTTGAAGCAATGCAGGCATCCACATTCCCTCATCGGCTTTAACTCCCCCAATCAACATCACCATTAGGGCAAGTAAAACAGAAAATTTCCTCATTATGTGTTATTAAAATGGTTTTTCAGATTTTTAATCCACAAAAGAACAGATTAAGGTAGCCATTGCAAAATAATTTAACATTGATTAACGTTTACCTCAATTGCCTCCTGCACACAATAAATGAATTAGTTACAACAACCAAAAATCAGCAAACGACACTAACCGTTTAGTTAAAATAGACGAATTCATTTTAAAATGCGAACGAATATAATATCTAAAAGCAGTAGTACAAATGACAAACAACACTCTTAACCAAGCATTAACAAGCCCCTGCACTACATTAACAAACGAATTATCAACAAAAAAGCTCCGATAATATCACTTATCGAAGCTTTCATTTTATGCTTATTTAATTCCTACAATAGCTTATCAATTTCTTGTGGTGGTTGTGCCCAAACAGCACTATCGCCTTTTACAATAATTGGACGGTGAATTAAGCGTGGATTTTCAACCATAATCTTAATCCATTGTTCATCGGAAAATTCTTTCCCTTTATATTCTTTCTTATACAAATCTTCGTGTGTACGAATTAGCTCAAAAGGTTTCTTGCCTGTTTTTGCAATCACCTCAGTCAACTCTTCTACCGAAAACTCATCTTTCAAATATTCTATTTTTTCAAACTCCACACCTTTTTCCTCCAGGTAAGCCAAACCAGCTCTACTTTTCGAACAACGTGGATTGTGATAAATCTTGATCATTGTATTATCTCTTTTTTGTTTTAAACATTACCCGTTGCGCTTTTCAGACTTATGAATCTCGCGCAAGTAGTTGTAATAAGCAATCTGACTTCGAATTGGTTCATTTTTATTTGAACTGCAATAGCTATTCCTCAAGTCCCTATCCAGAATTCGGGCTTTTTGATTATCCTGTAACTGAATGAGCAACTGCTCTTTCAATTCCGCCTTCAACTCCTCATCGTAAATCGGGCAAGCCACCTCAATCCTGCGATTTAGATTTCGTGGCATCCAGTCGGCCGATGCAATAAAAATTTGCTCTTCTCCACCATTTCCAAAAAGCAGGATTCGCGAATGCTCTAAGAATTTATCGACAATGGAAATTATTTCAATATTTTCGCTCAATCCCTGAACACCAGGAACAATACTACAAACTCCCCGAACAATCAGCTTAATTTTAACTCCTGCCGCACTTGCCTTGTACAACATCTTAACCATGCTCTTATCCACCAAACTATTCAGCTTGATAACCATATAAGCATCCTTTCCTTCTTTTGCCAATCTAATCTCGTTTTCGATTTGCGCTGTAAAGAAATTTCGCAAATGGAAAGGACTCACAATAAGATGTTCATAGTCAAACGACCTATAGTTTAATCGGAAGAACTCAAATATATTGGCCACTTCTGTAGCAATTCGTGGGTCCGCAGTCATCAACCCTTCATCGGCATAAACCCGCGCTGTTCCTTCATGGAAGTTCCCCGTTCCGATATAAGCATAATATCGCTTCTCGCCCTCTTCCTCTCGTGCCACATAAGCAATCTTACTGTGCACTTTCAATCCTGGCACTCCATGAATCACGTTCACACCCTCCTCTTGCAGCTTATTGGACCAAAAGATATTATTCTCCTCATCAAATCGAGCCTGTAGCTCAATCAGAACGGTTACTTTCTTTCCATTGCGAGCCGCATTTTGCAAAGCATTCATCACTTTAGAGAAAGTTGCCACACGATACACAGTCAATCCAATCTCCTTCACATTAGGGTCGATTGCTGCTTCCCGAAGAAAATCAATCACATGATTATAGCTCTGATATGGGAAATGCAACAGTATATCGCGCTTGGCAATTTGCTTCAACACACTTTGCCGAGCTGGTAAATCTTTATGTTGCAATGGACGAATACGCTGATAATAGTGGTGCGGTTCTCCAATATTTGGAAAGTCCATCAAATCTTTTCGGTTATGATAACGTTCACTGGCAATCTGATTCTCTGTTTTTCCTACTTTTAGCTTTTTAGTGATATACTCCAGAAGATCTTCGGGCATCTCCCGATCATACACCATACGAACAGTAGATCCCTTTTTCCTCTTTTTCAGTCCTGCCGACATTTTCTCCACAAAGCTTTTGGAAATATCGTCATCAATATCCAGCTCCGCATCGCGAGAAATTTTGAATGCATAAGCCTCCAACGTATCGTAATCAAAAATCGGATATAATTCTTTTAGACAGTAGCGAATCACATCATCTAAGAAGATGACATATTTCTTTCCATCTTTTTCTGGCAACACCAAAAATCGAGGCAACGATTTTCCGGGTATGCGCACCAGCGAATAGGTAAATTCTTCCGGAGCATTACTTTTAGAAAGCTTTACTGCTAAATACACCGAGCGATCTCTCAGGTCTGGAAATTTTGCTGTCTGTGTCAACATAAGCGGCACCATGCTTGGCAGCACTTTATTATTAAAATAGCTCAACACCTCTTCGCCCTGATCTGAAGTAAGCTGCTTTTCATTAACAACGAACATGTTCTCAGTAGCCATCTGAGCCAATATATCTTCATAAATCTGTTGATATTTCTTCGATTGTTCAATTACTATCCGCTCAATCTCCCGATGTAGCTCTTTGGGTGTATAATCTCCCAGTAGCGACTCTTCATCTCCTCCCAGTTTCACCATTCGTTTAACTGTAGCTACACGAACTCTAAAAAATTCATCCTGATTATTGGAAAATATGCCTAAAAACCTCAATCGCTCCAAAAGAGGAACCGTCTGATCTTCGGCCTCCTGAAGCACTCGACCATTGAAAGCCAACCAACTTATCTCTCTGTTTATGTATTTATTATTCATAAGCGTTCGTTTTTTGCAATACGACAATTGGAATCAAAGATTCCTATCTTTCATGGCAATAGCTTTGATTAAAATACTCATTTTTGCTCATTTTGTTGTTTAAAAAATGTAACAAACCCATTTCTTAACTAACTAAATGGGTGAAATAGCAATAAAAGAGCAACTTCAACGCAAATACTAACGTATTTTTTGAAGCCAGACATTTAGACTTTTGGGTATTCAGATTAATAGAAAATGAATTCTAGACAATCAATCTACTTTAATCTGGGCATCTATTATCTATAGTTCCAAAAATCGATGTCTATTGTATTTAATACTAGATACAGACCGTGAAGAATAAAGAAGAACAATTTAAATCGATAGTTGATCAAAACAAATATCGAATTGAGCGCATTTGCAGCTATTACGCTCCCACGAAAGAAGAGCAGAAAGACATGTATCAGGAGATTCTGATCAACGTCTGGAAGAGCTTAGACAACTTTAGAGGAGACGCAGCAGTTAGCACATGGATTTATCGTATAGCAGTGAACACTTCACTGAGCTATACTGGCAAAGCCTATAAAAACATGAAGCTAAATGTTAGTGTAGAAACTGAAAACCTCAGCTCGGTAGTAGATGAAGAGCAACTTAGTGAAAAACTGAAAGAAGAAGAGAATTTGAATCGGCTTCAAGCAGAGCTAAATCAACTCTCGATTATTGACAAGATGCTGATCTCTCTTCTACTAGAAGGTTTATCGATGCGAGAAATTGCTGATGTGGTTGGTCTAACAGAGCCCAACACCAGAGTTAAATTACATCGAGTTAAAGAAACACTCAGAAACAAACTAAAAAGCGAAGAAAATGTCAGATAAGGATATAGAACTAGGAACACTCATAAGCGACCTAAAATCGAAAGACAAATGGGCCTATAACTTGATCAAAGCAATTGTACCCATCTACATAGTATGCACAATATTAATAGTAACCCTTTTTATTGTGGAAAACGAATACACCACCTATCGACTAATTGGTATTGGTTTACTTTTGTTTTCTTTTGGAATTATTGCAATTACGGCGTTAAAAATGAGCAAAGAGTACAAAAACATCGACTACGGTATCCCAATCACTTTAATGCTAAGACAAGCCATAAGACGACATCAAATACTTCACCCCAAAAGCATCTACATTCTTATTGGTGTATTACTAATGGCATTTTCACGAATTATTGAAAAATACCCCTTCGAAGACAACGCTGATTTTATTAATAAACTTTTATTCACCCAACTCCCAATAGTTGTTGGAATGGTTGTTGGTTTAGTCATAGGAATCTCCATGTGGCACAAGAATCAAAAGCCCATAAGAGATAGAGCCAGAGCCCTCTTACAAGAACTAGAAGGATAATAACAAAAATGCCTGCTATCGATATCGAAGCAGGCATTTTTGTTATGAAGGTCGAATTACTTTTCTTCTCCACCAAATTCCATCAAGAATGCTTTTATAAAACCATCCAATTCACCATCCATTACGGCTTGCACATTGGATGTCTCGTAACTGGTACGCACATCTTTCACCATTTTATAGGGCTGAAAAACGTATGAACGGATTTGAGATCCCCACTCGATTTTCTTTTTCCCAGCCTCAATTTTCATGGTTTCTTCCTGCCGTTTACGCAACTCCATCTCGTAAAGTTGTGATTTCAGCAAACGCATTGCATTCTCTTTATTTCCCAGCTGTGAACGCGATTCGGTATTTTCGATGATAATACCTGTTGGAGCGTGTCTCAATCGCACACCAGTCTCCACCTTGTTCACATTCTGCCCTCCGGCACCGCCTGAACGGAAGGTTTCCCAGGTAATTTCAGAAGGATTCACCTCTATTTCGATGGTATCATCGATAAGCGGAGCAACAAACACCGAAGTAAAAGAAGTCATTCGTTTCCCCTGTGCATTAAACGGCGAAATTCGCACCAAACGATGGACTCCGTTCTCACTTTTCAGGTAACCGTAAGCAAAATCTCCCTCAAACTGCATGGTACAGCTTTTAATACCAGCCTCATCACCATCGTGCATTTCGGCCATATTAACTTTGAAACCATTTTTCTCGCCCCAGCGCATATACATACGCATTAGCATCTCTGCCCAGTCGTTACTTTCAGTTCCTCCTGCTCCGGCATTAATTTTCAACACCGCACCCATCCGGTCTTCTTCGCGGCGCAACATATTTTTAGTTTCCAGATTTTCTACCGCCTCCAAAGTGCTTTTGTATTGCTCATCCACTTCTTCTTCGGTAGCCTCACCCATTTCGGCAAATTCATGTAAAACAACCAAATCTTCTACTTGCTGATCAATGCTTTTAAAGCCTTCGGTCCATTGTTTTATTCCACGAATCACCTTCATCTGCTTTTCAGCCTCTTTTGAGTCAAGCCAGAAATCAGGATCTTGTGTTTTTAGTTCTTCTTCTTGTAGTTGGATTAATTTCGCATCTACGTCAAAGATACCTCCTCAGCGCATCCCGGCGCTCAGCAAGTGCTTTTACCTGCTCCTTTAATATCATTATATATGTCGATTTTTAATTTTGAATGTGCAAAAGTAAACAAATGAATGCTATTCCTCAACGAGCCACTCATCGCTTCTAAAAGATGAGGCAGGCAAATCGTGCTCATTCAGCAGTTTTGCCACTGCAAAGTTTTCGAAAGCAAACCGAACAGCCACAGGCTCTTTCACCATAGCCGAACGAACAACAATCGTGTTTCCTTCAACCTTTGCCTCAGCCTTATGAAATTCCTTATCAGCAGCCGCCACTTCAAACATTTCCAACGTTGCCTTATTGGCATTCAGCTTAGTGCAATTATCGAAATAAATTCGAAGCTGTCCATTTTCTTGCTTTACTCTTCTAAAGCTTGGACTTTCGGCATTAACATTGGCATTACCGTAAGTTTTCTTCATGGCTAATAACGCCAAACGATGCCCTACTTCCTGCTTATTTTTAGGGTGAATATCGTCTTTCTCTCCAATGTCCATGGTTACAGCCATTCCCGATCGACTCAATACCTTGCTGGCTTCCCACTGTGCTTCGCGCAACAATGCTCCTGCCTTGTTCTCTTTATAATTAAACGGTGCTATTTGTACAAAGTAGAAAGGGAAGCGAGTTCTCCAGGCACGTCTCCACGATAATGCCAACGTCTCCATCATACTCACATAACGATCTGCCTGCTTTCTGTTGGCTTCCCCCTGATACCAGATCACTCCTTTAATCTTATAATTTAGTACCGGATTTACCATTCCATTATATAACACTCCAGGTTTTCCTGGCCACCACTTCGATTTATTGGGAGCCGACTCAAACCAACCATCCGGATCATAACGTGGCCCATATTCTTCCGGAATCCAAACTTCGGCACCCGTTCCTCCCCAGCTTGAAGAGATCAATCCAATAGGAATTCGCAGTTTCTCATGAAGATTCAATCCGAAAAACCATGCTGTTGCACTAAAATTCTCAATATCATCGGGACGAGCAATTGCCCAGTTCCCTTCACAATCATCAACCGGAGTGTTACTTATTTTACGCTTTACTGTAAATAAACGAATATTGGACGTATTGTAATTTTTCAACTTTTGAGCATCATTGGCATACCATTTACTATCCCATCCACCCAATCTTTTTATGGTGAATTCCATATTCGACTGACCTGAGCAGAACCAAACCTCTCCAAAAAGAATGTTTTTTATATTGATTCTGTTTTCACCCATAATAGTCATTGAATAAGGACCACCTGCATCCAATGTACGAACAGACACATTCCATTTACCATCTTTTCCGGCAATGGTTCTGGCACTTGCGCCACTCCACGATCCTTTCACAAATATCCGCTCTCCTGGTCGAGCCCAGCCCCATACCTTCACTTTTGCATTTCGTTGCAACACCATATGATCGCCTACCAAAGCCGGCAACTTTACTTTTGCCTGCACTCCTAGTGCACAAATCAGGAAGAAGATGAATAATTGAAGTTTCATGGATCGTTCTATTGTTTCTTGAAATGTTAAAATTGAAAGATATTTACTCCGATAAAAAATAATTGAAATTAAACGGCGTTAAGAAATATGGACATCCGGTCCAAAATCAATTCGATGTTACCAGAGTAACAAAGCCTCCCGCCTAATCAACGGGGGGCTTATTTTTTAAAGTTTTTCCATTTTAGAAGCATAAGCCTTCATCTGTAGCTCCAGCTTTTTCTTTGCTTTCAAAGCTTTCGACAATGCCAGTGCATCACGCACCGCTTCTTTATCGAACTTTTCTAAAATGATATAATAGTATCGTTTCCCTAAAAATACTGCTTTCAGGTTTTTCTCTACATTATCGGCAATAAACTGAATTACACCATTATCCTTATCGCCCCTGTAAGTTACCTTCTCCCACTTTCCTTTATCAAACTCACTGCGGTGATTATTCGGATCATCTAATGCAACTTTTGCTGTCTTAGCCTGCAATTTACCATCGTATACTCTCAAACCTGTATGATTCAGCCACTGCTCGCCATAATAGTTACTTGACAAATAAATCTCTCCTCGCTCATCTAAATAGATACGTATAAACGATCTATCCCATGCACGATCGAATGTTTGTCTTTTATGAGTGTATTGATAGTAGCGGTCGAAATCGCCTTTCGAACGAACAAACTGTTTCTCTAATTTTTGAATTTGAACTTTATTGGAATCCAGTCTTGCAGCAAGCTTTCCCTTCAGATCGTTATAAATTGCATATTGCTTTTGCTTTGCCATCTTCACCTGCGCCACAGCCTTTACAATCATCTTAGTCGAATCGTAATAGGTCAAAGCCATTAATGTATCCGACTGTTTTAGCTTTTCGTCAGCTATTCGATTATAAAAATTGGCTCTATCGCTATCCGACGGACCACAACTCACAAATATTGAAATGAATAACAATGCAATTACTGATGCTCTCATTATGGTTTTTAATTTAAAAGTATAAAAATAAGATCGGGCAAGACTCCCAAAAGCTAATAAAATATAATTTGCGGTTAAAGAAAGTTAAAAGCTTCATTAAATAGAAGCTACTCAACTATTTTTGCATGTAAAAATACACACATGCGCTATATTTTAGCATTATCCATATTGATTTTATCATCGTGTAACCTTATCCAGCATAAAGGAATTGCTTTTGAAACGGTTAGTCGCGACACTTCGAATAACTTTTATTCGCTTAATGTCACGTACCCACTTTTTCATTCGCCCAGTCAATTGATTACACTAAACGATAGCATCAACAAAGTACTTTTCAAACACACTACTTATTATAGAGGTAAGGAATATGAAGACCTGAAGGCTTTGCTAATGGATATTAATCCGAGCAATACTCCAACACGGCGCTACCAAACAACAATTGACTATCACCCATTCTTAGTCAATTCCAATTTTATAAGTATTCGATTTAAAATTTACGAATACACATTAGGGGCGCATGGCAACACCTTCTATGTTTCATTGAACTACAACCCCAAAACAAATACATTCTTTCAGGTGAATGAATTGCTGAACCTATCATCCGGTAACAACAAGCAAAAATTGTGTTCTCTATTAAAAGAACACCTGGTCGATCCGAATGAATGTTTCAATATCAATTTAAAAAGTATCGAAGCTATTAATCACATCAATTTCAACAGCAACAGAACTATCTTCACGTTTGCACCGTATGAAATTGGCCCGTATGCATGTGGTACTGCACAGATTGAAATACCAACTCATAAGCTCATTGCTTCTGGCATTATTAAATCCGAAATCAGCAATCTAATTACCCGGAATTAATGTTAAGCCTCATCGCTTCTCTATTTGCTGGTTCGATTTAAATCTTAACTTTACAACAGCAAAAACAGAAGCCATGGTAACATTAACTCAGCTAGAGTACATTGTTGCAGTAGACAAATACCGTCACTACGGTAGAGCTGCAGAGAAGTGTTTTATTACTCAACCAACCTTAAGTATGCAGATCAAAAAGCTTGAAGAAGATTTAGGCGTAACTATTTTTGATCGTAACCAACAACCTTTGGTGCCTACTACAATTGGTATTGAAATTATTGAGCAAGCAAAAAACACGCTTCGCGAATCGGAGAAGATCAACTATGTAATAGAAGAACACAAAAAATACATAGGAGGAACTATCCGCATTGGTATTATTCCAACCCTGGCACCTTATCTTTTGCCACTATTCATTGGTAACTTCAAACGCAATTATCCGAAGGTAAATATTAAGATTGAAGAATTATTCACCGATAGAATAGTAGATGCATTGCATCGCGACAATATTGATATAGGAATATTGGTTACTCCTCTTAAAGAGAAAAAAATTATTGAAGAGCCAATGTTCTACGAAGAAATGTTGGTTTACGCACATGCCGAACATATGTTGAATAAACACAGCCAGGTTCGAGTACAAGATATGTCGATGCCTGACATTTGGCTTTTGAGTGATGGACACTGTTTCAGAAATCAGGTAGTAAACCTTTGTAGAATGAAAGATTCTCGTCGTTCGCAATTACCTTTCGAGTTTGAAGCAGGATCTTTAGAGACATTAATTAAGATTGTTGACAACGAAGGAGGAGTTACTTTGCTTCCTGAGTTGGCTATTTCGGACTTAAATCAACGACGCCAACAACAAGTAAAAGGATTTAATTCACCAATTCCTCTACGTGAAGTGTCGGTTGTTTATTCCGAATTCTATGCGCGTAATAAAATGGTAGAAATTCTTAAAAAGGAAATAATCAACAGTCTTCCAGTACACTTACTGAATCCAGAGCGTGGATCGATAGTTGAATGGAGATAATTTTTTTCATTTTTTCTAAAAAAACATTTGCAAAATATAGAAAAACGATATTTCTTTGCAGCGCTCAAATCAAGAAACACGGAGCTTTAACGAGAGCAAAGTTATTTGAGTTAAAAAAGTTGAAAAATATTTTGGAGATAACGAAAAGCAACTTATATTTGCAACTCCAAAATTCAACAAGAATAATGGCCCGTTCGTCTAGGGGTTAGGACGCCAGGTTTTCATCCTGGTAGCAGGGGTTCGAATCCCCTACGGGCTACCTTTAAAAGATTGTAACAATGGCAAATCATCAATCAGCAAAAAAAAGAATCCGTCAGTCGGAAAAGAGAAGATTGCACAATAAGTATTATGCAAAAACAACGCGTAATGCAGTGAAAAAACTTCGCGAGTTGAAGGACAAAGCTGAAGCAGAAAAGTTATTACCTTCTGTAACAGCAATGATTGATAAATTAGCTAAGATTAATGTGATTCATAAAAACAAAGCTTCCAACTTAAAGTCGAAGCTTACGAAGCACGTTAACAAATTGTAAGAAACGTTCTTAATATATTTGCGAGAACCCTTCTTTTATCAGAAGGGTTTTTTAGTGTCTTTCTTGTTTGATGCATATTCAATTAAACAATTGAATATCAGACAGAAATAAAAAAATAAAATATTTTTTCACTAAGTGTATTGTAGGTTAAAAAAAGTATCTATATTTGCACCGCATTTAAAAATAATGGCCCGTTCGTCTAGGGGTTAGGACGCCAGGTTTTCATCCTGGTAGCAGGGGTTCGAATCCCCTACGGGCTACTAAAATTTATTTTACAGAAGTAATCATGGCAAATCATCAGTCAGCAAAAAAGAGAATCAGACAGAGCGAAACAAGAAGACTGCACAATAAGTATTACGCTAAGACAATGCGTAATGCCGTGAGAGATCTTCGTAGTACTTCAGAAAAAGAAGTTGCTTCAGAACTTTTACCAAAAGTTTCTGGAATGATTGACAAACTTGCAAAAAAGAATGTTATTCATAAAAACAAAGCAGCTAACTTGAAGTCGAAATTAGCTCTGCATGTAAACAGCTTATAATTTTTTTTGTCCAGATATGAAGCCCTTTCGGAAATCCGAAAGGGCTTTTTCTTTTTATATAGTTGACTAACTGTCAATGCTTTCGTAACTTATATAAAATCAAAAGTTATGAAAGAATACAATAAACTAAGCATCAAGCAATGGTCAGTAGAAGACAGACCTCGCGAAAAAGCTTTCTACAAAGGCATTCGCTCATTAAGCAATGCCGAGCTAATAGCCATTTTACTTAGCAGCGGAAACTCCAATGAGTCGGCTGTTGAACTTTCCAAGCGCATTCTAAAATCATACGATAACAGTCTTAACCTGATAGCGCAATGCACCATTAAAGATTTAATGCAATTCAATGGTATTGGCACAGCAAAGGCCATTAATATTCTTGCTGCCATGGAGCTGGGCAAGCGCAGAAAGATGCAAACCAACAATGAACTTCCAAAAATCGGAGAAAGTGCCGATGCAATGGAACAGCTAGCTCCCCTTTTACTCGATTTGGCGCATGAAGAATTCTGGGTGCTTTATCTGGACAGAGCCAACCAGGTAAAACAACAATATCAACTTAGCCGGGGAGGTATTTCCGGAACCATTGTTGACATACGTTTAATACTTCGCAAAGCACTAGAGATAGGCTGCTCGGCCATTATATTAGGACACAACCATCCTTCTGGCAATATAAATCCAAGCGATGCTGATATCACTATTACCAACAAAATTGCTCAAGCTGCCAAATTGATGGATATCAAACTGCTCGATCACATTATTGTTGCCGGGAAAGATTATTATAGTTTTTCCGATAATGCCCTAATCTAAAATATTAACTGCTTTCACTATCTTTATCACAAAAGAGAAAGCTGATGTTTCAGGTATATTGTCCCAATAAAACCAACAGAGTAATTTATACCGTTGAATTTGTATTCAACACATTACTTCAACAGCAAGTTGAAATAATTACCAACAAGGAGCAACTAACTCCTTCATCTATTACTATAAATTATTCTTCCGAGAAACTTGAGGATGGTATATCAATTGTTCCAACAGGAATGCTTCATTCCACAGATGTAATTAAGCAGGTTACCGATATTAAGTACTGGCACGAAATTCCCACATTCTTTCAAACCAATGAGAAGCTGGCTATTCCTTTTGATCTTTTTTCTGCGGTTTTCTTCCTTATTACCCGAATGGAAGAATATAATCCCATAAAAACAGATGAACACAATCGATTTGTTTACACCGAAAGCGCTGCATTTAAGCACAACTTTCTACAAATTCCCATTGTAGATTTATGGTGTTATCAATTCATACAAGTCATCAATAAAGAGTTCAATCTTCAGCTTACAATAAATCGAAAATACAAGCACATTTCGACCATTGATATCGACAATGCCTATGCTTTTCGTGCAAAGGGATTAGTTCGGAATATTCTGGGAACAGGAAAATCAATTACAAAATTCGATTTTAAATCGATTGTTTTTCGCTGGAGAGTATTGCTTGGTTTGGAGAAAGACCCATACGATACTTATGCATTAATTGAACAAATGCAACAGCAGTACGCCGATCGTTCGATTTACTTTTTCCCTGTTGGCGATTCTTCTGCCTACGACAGGCACCTATCGCATACTAACAACAGTTATCAACAACTGATAAAAGAAATCAATTCGAAGTACGAAATCGGACTTCATCCAACATATGCCAATGCTAATAATTTGGAAAAAACTAAGGAAGAAGCAGATAGACTAAGCGATATTATTCAACAACCTGTTGATAAGAGCAGATATCACTTCCTTCGTTTTACTCTTCCTCTGAGTTATCAACAGCTGACAACAGTAGGGATAACCGAAGAATATAGCATGGGATATGCCGGAGCCATTGGCTTTAGAGCGGGAACATGTACTCCTTTTTTATTTTACGATTTGACTCAAGAGCAAACTACATCGTTAAAGGTTTATCCTTTCCAGGTAATGGATGCGACACTTAACAACTACCTGCAATTACCTCCCGAATTGGCCATGCGTCAGATTTCGGCACTAATTGAACAAGTGAGAAAAGTGAATGGGACATTCGTAACGCTTTGGCACAACGAGAGCATTAGTGATAGAAACAGCTGGGAAAATTGGCAATCGGTTTTTACCTTTATGATGAAGCAAGCAAAAAGCAATGGATAAAGTCAACGCCCAAATATTACGCTTAAAGCAGTCCGAGATTGACCGAGACAAATGGGACAATTGCATTAACGAGGCATTAAACAGCAGAGTTTATGCCCTTTCGTGGTATTTAGACATCACTTGCCCCAACTGGGAAGGCCTTGTTTATGGCGACTACGAATATGTACTTCCACTGACTATCACAAAGAAATTGGGATTAGAGCTGCTTTTACGTCCTCCATACAGTCAGCAGCTTGGCATATTTCCATCGCCCGATCGCTCAATAACGGAAGAATTCCTCAAGTATTTAGAGCAGTTCAAACTGGTAGAGTACCCATTCAACTCAGATTTACTACCTATTACCAACCTGAAAGCTGAGATGAAAGAGCGCCCCAATTTTGTTCTACCACTTTATGGCCAGTACGAAGCGATTTCAGGCCGATTCTCGAAGCATTGCAAGCGCCAAATAAAGAAAGCAGAGAAAAATCAGATTCAGGTCACCACCTCTTCGAACATTATCGACTTTATTGAGCAGACGGAACAAAATGCCAACTATCCGATCACTCCAAAAACTAAAATCTGCCTACAGCAGCTGCTTTCAAAGAGCATCTATCAGGGAAATGGCATTATTCAATCGGCATACGATACTCAGAACAAGTTATGCGCTTCCGTTTTCTGGCTAAGACATCGGAATCGAATTTACTATCTATCGGCATTTTCCACCTCTGAAGGGAAAAAACAATCAGCCATGTATGTTCTGATTCATGAGATGATTAGAACCAATTCAGGTACTCAGTTCGTTATCGACTTCGAAGGCTCAACAATAGAAGGTATAGCTCGACTTTATAAAGGTTTTGGTGCAACTGCAGAAACTTATTTCAACGCCAAGCTAAATCAGCTTCCTTGGCCGCTTAATCATTTTTATGGAAAATAGACTGGTCATTCTCATTTAAAACCAGTAAAAATTAGACAATATTAACTTCCGCGCACAAAACATATAAACAACTGAATGACAACAGACTTCGATCTTTTTTAACATTTTTTTATTTGCAAACCATGTCGCCCAGATCGAATATTTTTACTATTTTCGCACGAAAAATTTGATGATGAAAGTTTATAACCTTGGCGAAGGTAATTCTCTATTCAATCAGTACATGGCTGAAATCAGAGATAAGAAAGTCCAGGTAGATCCGTTAAGATTCCGTAGAAATTTAGAACGTATTGGCGAAATCATGGCTTACGAGATCAGTAAAAAGTTAGAATTCTCTAACGAAGCTGTTCAAACGCCACTAGGAATTGCCAATGTGAATACATTAGACACTCATCCGGTTTTAGCAACTATTCTTCGTGCCGGTCTTCCATTACACAATGGTTTTTTAAATTATTTCGATCGTAGTGAAAATGCTTTTATTTCGGCTTACCGCAAACACGTCTCAAAAGATGAATTTGTAATTGAGTTCGAATATATCTCATCTCCTGCGTTAGATAACAAAAACGTTATTTTGTGTGACCCAATGCTAGCCACTGGTGCATCGATGGAAGTTGGATACAAAGCTCTTTTAGAGAAAGGAAATCCAAAACACGTTCACTTGGCAGCAGTAATTGCCAGTCGCGAAGGAGTTGAATATGTACAGAAGACTTTAAAAGCTGAAAACATCACGCTTTGGGTTGGAGGTATCGACGAAGAGATGACTGAGGAATCGTACATCGTCCCTGGTTTAGGTGATGCTGGCGATTTGGCCTATGGAGTTAAAATTGATTCCAAATCTTAATTTGAAAAAAATATATACGACCGTTACTATTTAGTTTCGGTCGTTTTTTTTACCACTTTACAAGAATCGGCGCATTCCTGTAACAGTATTTCTATCTCCTTTTTTAACACAGGATGAACTTTAGTGGCTGCTATCTCTGCCAAAGGTTCCAGCACAAATCGACGCTCCTGCAACAAAGGATGTGGCACAATTAAATCAGCAGTATTAATTTGCTCATCATCGATGAACAGAATATCGATATCCATTGGTCTGGAAGCGTATCCTTTCCCTTTGCGTACTCTTCCCAAATCCTTTTCAATCTCCAGTACCGTTTTTAATACAAGATGAGGCTCTGCAGAGCTACGAACCACCACCACTTGATTCCAAAATAACTCATCTGCTTCAAATCCCCAGGCTTCTGTTTCATAAATCGACGAAGCCTCGACCAGCTCTCCTACTCTATTTTCTATTTCAGCAATCGCATCGCTAAACAGTTGTGCTTTATCACCTTGGTTTCCACCTAAGCATAAATAAAAGTTGGCACTCATGGCATTCTGTTATTTTAATGTGGTATTCATATTATCACCTCGAAAATACCCTCTATTTTTGTTTTCTCAAATTTCGGAATAGAAAATTGAAAAAAAGTGTAACAAACTGAACTTTCAACTGACTCATTCTTACGCATACAATAGATTATAAATACCAAAACAAATAGCTATGAAAAGCTTCTTAAAATTCACGCTTGCCTCAATTGTAGGAATTATCCTTGCAAGTGTTTTATTGTTTTTCATTTTCGTGGGCATTGTTTCGTCCATTGCTTCATCGAAAGATGACCCCACTTCTGTAAAAAACAACTCAGTTTTATCCATTAAGCTCAAATCACTAGTTGTAGACAGAGCAGAGAAGAATCCTTTCGAAGATCTTGATCTTCCTGGGTTAAACAATACTTCGAAAATTGGACTGAACGATATCCTTAAGAATATCGAGAAAGCCAAAAAAGATGATCGTATCAAAGGTATCTACATCAATACAACTGGAGTAGCAGCCGGATATGCCAGCATCGAAGAGATTCGCGATGCGTTAATCGACTTCAAAAAAAGCGAGAAGTTTATCTATAGTTATTCTGATGTATACACGCAGAAAGCATATTACTTAGCATCGGTTGCTGATAGTATTATTATGAATCCAGAAGGCATGTTCGAACTTAAAGGACTTGCTGGTGGAGTTACTTTCTACAAAGACGTAATGAAAAAGGTTGGAGTAGAAATGCAAGTAATTCGTCATGGTAAATTCAAATCAGCTGTTGAACCTTTCTTACGTAATAATATGAGTGAAGCCAACCGTGAACAAACAGAAACGTTCATTGGTAGTATCTGGAATCACGTAGTAAAAGGAATTGCCTCTGCAAGAAATATTGAAATTGCACAAATCAATAAGTTGGCTGACGCTGGTATCTCTTTCCAGGAGCCTACAGTAGCATTAAGCAATAAACTTGTTGACAACTTAAAATACAAAGATCAGGTTCTTGATGACCTTAGAGCATTAACCGGAACAAAAGCTAAAAAGCCTATTAATTCGGTAAGTCTTAGCTCTTACACATCGGCTGTTGTTCCTGGAAAAAAGAAATTGCATAAAGATAAAATTGCCATTGTTTATGCCGAAGGAGGAATTGACAGTGGTTCAGATGGAATCAACTCTGATAAAATATCGAAAGCAATTCGTAAGGCTCGTTTAGACACTACAGTAAAAGCAGTTGTTCTTCGTATTAACTCTCCTGGTGGTTCAGCATTGGGATCAGATATTATGTGGAGAGAAGTAGTTCTAACAAAGAAAGAGAAACCAATCATTGCTTCTTACGGAAACGTATCCGCATCAGGAGGTTACTATATGTCGTGTGCTGCCGATATGATTATTGCCAGCCCTACAACCATTACTGGTTCTATCGGTGTTTTCGGTATGATTCCTAATGTTGAAAAACTAATGGAAGACAAGATTGGAATTCACACTGATGTGGTAAAAACAAACAAGCATAGTGATTTTCCAACCATCAACCGTTCTATGACTGCATACGAAAGACAATTGATGCAAACATCAGTTGAAAACACTTACGATACATTTATCTCACACGTTTCTGAAGGTCGTAAAATGACTAAAGATGCTGTTGATAAAATTGGTCAGGGACGTGTTTGGTCTGGAGAGAATGCAATTGGTATTGGTCTAATTGACGAGTTTGGAGGACTGAACAGAGCAATTGAATTAGCCAAAGAAAAAGCTGGATTGGAGCAATTCCGCGTTATCGAACTTCCTAAGCAGAAGGATCCAATTGAAGAGTTACTAAAAGATTTTGGAGCAAATGCCAAGTCGATGATCATGAAAAGTTACATGGGCGAAGCATATCAATATCTTCAGATGGTAGAAAAAGCACGTAACATGAAAGGTGTACAAGCAGCAATGCCATATGAGTTAACTATTTATTAACCAAATAGTACAATCTACGAAAGAAGAGGAACGAATAACAAAACATTCGTTCCTCTTCTTTTTTTTATGCCTTAATTTTCAGAAATTAGCAGAGTCACTCTTATTAAGTTGTCACATAATCATTATGAAACTCTTTCTCTATCCAGTATCGTTGTTGTATGGGTTTGTTGTGTTCATTCGCAATTTACTCTTCGACTATAAGTTTTTAAAATCGTATGAATTTGATATTCCTATTATATCGATAGGTAATATCACAGTTGGTGGAACAGGAAAAACACCGCATACAGAGTATTTAATAGGTTTGTTAGAGAAAGAATTTAAAATAGCAACATTAAGCAGAGGTTACAAGCGTAAGACTTCAGGTTTTGTACTTGCCAGCGATTCAACTAATGCTTCGGAAATTGGAGATGAACCCATGCAGATCAAATCCAAATATCCGAATATTCAAGTGGCAGTAGCTGAAAAGCGCGTAATTGGAATACAAAATTTGTTGGCTCAGCCTAAAGAACAAAAGCCCGATGCCATTTTATTGGACGATGCATTTCAGCACCGTTACGTAAAGCCGGGAGTCAACATTCTGCTTATCGACTACAATCGACCTATTAACGAGGATTCATTGATGCCACTAGGCAGATTACGCGAATCGGACAAGGCCATTAAAAGAGCCAACATGATCATCATTACCAAATGTCCTTCGCAAATCAAGCCTATTGAGCGACGCATTATTGCCAAGCAAATCGATTTACGTCCTTATCAAAAGCTGTTTTTCACCACTATCGACTACGGGCACTTAACGCCAGCATTCGATAAGTTTACCAATCACAGCAACTTTTACACCGAGAAGAATTGCTCGGTATTGTTAGTGACTGGTATAGCCAATCCATTCTTACTGAAAAAACATCTTACTCCATTTGCACGTTCTATTGAGGAGATTCACTATCCCGATCATTATACATTCAAGAATTCTGATATCAAGAATATTCAGAAGAAGTACGATGAAATGGGAGGCAGTAAGAAGATTGTTATCACAACCGAGAAGGATGTGATGCGCTTAAGAGAGATGGATTGCATTGATGATGAATTAAAACGTCATATATTCTATATTCCTCTAAAAATTAAATTCCTGGATAACGAAGGGAAAGAGTTTGACAGAAAAATTGTTAACTATGTTAGAGAAAATAAAAGCAACTTCGAGCTTCATTCAAGAAACAACAAAGTTTGAGCCGGAGGTAGGTATTATCCTTGGAACAGGTCTGGGAGGCCTTGTTAAGGAGATTGAAATGGTGCACACATTAGAGTACTCGGAAATTCCTAATTTCCCTGTATCTACAGTTGAAGGACACCAGGGGAGATTGATTTTTGGACATCTTGAGGGAAAACGCATTGTTGCTATGCAAGGACGCTTTCACTACTACGAGGGATACTCTTTTCAAGAGATTACATTCCCTGTGCGAGTAATGAAGGATCTAGGCATTTCTCACCTTTTTGTATCCAATGCAAGTGGAGGATTAAATCCTGACTTCGAAGTAGGTGACATCATGATGCTAACTGATCATATCAATATGTTTCCAGGTAACCCATTAATTGGTAAAAACCTGAACGAACTAGGGCCTCGTTTCCCTGATATGAGTCAATCTTATAGCAAAGATCTTTGCGAAGTAGCTCGCAAAACAGCTAAAGAGAACAATATCGATTTGAAAGAAGGAGTATACGTAGGTGTTTCTGGACCTACTTTCGAAACTCCAGCCGAATATAAAATGTTCCGCGTTCTTGGTGGCGATGCCGTTGGTATGTCAACAGTACCTGAGGTAATCGTTGCTCGTCACATGGATATGACATGTTTCGGTATTTCAATTATTACAGACAGTGGTGTTCCCGGGCAAATCGAAGTGGTATCACACGAAGAGGTTCAGAAAGTAGCTATGGCTGCAGAACCAAATCTAACACTTATTGTAAAGAAAACAGTAGGTGCTATCTAAGAAAAATATTTTTCAAGATAATGGAATCCCGGTTAATAGCCGGGATTTTTTATATCCTTCAACAGTATATCCATCTGTTGATTAATCTTCAAATACAAATCCTTTAAGTCCAACCTCAAAGCAACAGTCATAACACTTTTCACATCCTCAACAGCTTTCTCTTGGCTGGCCCAAACAGATACCCCGAATTCCGGTTTTAGCGAGAAGTAATAAGCCAATTCATCTATTCGTTCATTGCCTATCTGCTCTAGTATAACCTTTGATTTCTCTTTGTCTCCAACTTTAGCCCACGCTTTAGCAACCGCTAAAGAATGGGAGTTATAAGGTAATTTTTCATTGGGAAACAGTTTCTCTTCCAATAACAAAATAGATTTTGCTTTCTCTGTCTCATTAATTTCGACCAATTCCAAAGCCAAACGAGCTAGCATCAATCGAATATCGAAAACAGATATTTGTGTTCTATTATGAGTATCCCAAATCATTCCTTCTTTTTGCCATCCACCCCACTGATACTCATTCATTACTCGATTATACAAGTCCAGTGCATTCACATCTCCCGGAATATTATATTCGGCTAAATGTCCTTTAGAAATCAACTTATAGACCATTCCACGACACTCCACATAGTCATCGAAATTAAACAATGCCGTTTTCAACACACTTCCATTGAAATAAATTGGTCGATCATTGGCATTCCCATTAATAATCTGCAGCATCAACAAATCACTTTTTGTTATATATCTATTGGATGTTGAGAATACCACATTCTTCCATTTCAAGTTCGGATAAGGCAACAGATTATAACTTCTGGTAGAATTCACTTTAGCTTTTGTCTGATCGCTATCGTTCCAAACAAAATCCAGTGCATTTTTTAGGTCGATGGTATCTTTTGCTTCGTTTACCAGGCAAATATCCCGAGTTCCTGCTCTGTATTTTGACTTATCGACAGCAATTTTTATTGGATTCGACTCATAATATTTCTGCCTCATTTGGTTGATGTACCAATCGCCACCCAACAAGCTCACATTGCAAATTCGCACATCAGTACGAACACCCTCAACATCTTGCAAATACCACAGTGGGAAAGTATCATTATCGCCATAAGTAAATAAAATAGCATTGGGTTCACACGATATCAGTTGGTTGTAAGCCAAATCGCGAGCGGCACTCTTTCCCGCCCGATTATGGTCGTCCCAGTTCTGTGCCAACAATAGCGTAGGTATTCCAATTCCCAATAATGTAGCTGTACCAAAAGCTGCTTTGTAAGTAAGCTTTGTCTTCAACAACTCAAACAGTTGCAAAACTCCCAAACCAATTAATACTGAAAACGTATAGAATGATCCCACGTATGCATAGTCACGTTCTCTGGGTTCAAAAGGTTTCTGGTTAAGGTAGAGAACAATGGCCACGCCTGTAAAGAAGAATAATACCAATAAAACCCAGAACCATTTCTTTCCTTCTACTCCTTTCGAAAATAGCCACGCTATACCTAAAATCCCCAACAAGAAGGGTAAAAGGAAATACCTGTTTCTTGCCATCGAATCTTTAAGTCGATGAGGTTTATTGGCTTGATCTCCCAGTCGCATGCTGTCCAACCAATCGATTCCAGTAATCCAATTTCCGTTTAATACACCACCATGTCCTTGTTTATCGTTTTGGCGACCACTGAAGTTCCACATAAAATAACGGAAATACATATGTACCAATTGATAATCAACAAAAAACCGAAGATTATTACCCCAGTCAGGTCGATCAACATTCTCGCTACTTACAGGTTGATATCTGCTCCACTGGCGATATCCCTGCGGATGACTTCCTCTAGAACTATACATTCTTGGGAAGAAAGTCTCATATGCTTCATCGTAGATATAACCGCCAAAGCTACTTCCCAATGGTTTATATATTCCATCTTCAATGTAATAAACTGGCTTATCTTTTATAGTAGCAACCACTGGTGCAGAATAATACTGCCCCCATAAAAGTGGTCTATCACCATATTGTTCGCGGTTGATATATGACTTGAAATTGGCCACTTGTTCTGGATTATTCTCATCAATAGGTGGATTGGCCAAAGAACGGATTACAATAGTTGCATATGACAAGTAGCCTAAAACCAGCACCCCAAACATAACCGCTCCTAGCTCGTATTTCACTTTCCGCCTTCGTCTCGACCAATAGATCAATGCCGAAACAGCAGCAAACAAAATCGTCAACACCAATAATTCTCCAGAATGAATAGGCAACATTAGGTGGTTAACCACAAACAATTCAGCATTAAAGGTAAGTGCAGGTAATCCCTGAATTACTCCATACATTACGAAAAGCAACAACAAGCTTCCCTGAAAAAGAGCCAACAATACTCCTTTCTTCGATAAGTTGTTCTTCTTGAAATGAATTAAAAGAACAATGGCAGGAATAGCCAATAAATTCAGCAGGTGTACTCCAATTGACAATCCCATCAAATAGGCCAACAGTATTAACCATCGATATTGCTTCTCTGGAAATTCTTCATCATTCCATTTCAGAATACACCAAAATACAATTGCTGTAAACAGTGTTGATAAAGCATATACCTCGGCCTCAACTGCCGAAAACCAAAATGTATCGGTAAAAGCAAACGAAAGAGCACCTACTGCACCTGCAACCAACAATACATTTTCATATTTATTGGCTCCCATTAATTTTCGGGCAATTCGTGTTATGGACCAAAATAGAAACATTACTGTTGCCCCACTAGCCAATGCCGATAAAGCATTTATTCCCCATGCAGCGTATTCTACAGGGAAAACCATTCCAAATAATCGTGCTACTAAGAGATAAAACGGAGCTCCAGGAGGGTGCCCAACCTGTAACTTATAGGCACATGACAGAAATTCCCCACAATCCCACCAACTCACAGTGGCATCCATTGAAAAAAAATAGATCAATGTGGAAATTATTCCCAACAACCAGCCCAGAATGTTATTTTTCCCTCTCCATTCTCCTAAGTTCATCATATCAAAACGATTATCGGTTTTAAGCACATAAAACTATAAATAATTTAACTAAACATCCCATTCTACCTACAGCTATAGCTACTATTTTTTTGCGATTTTTTTCGCTAAAAATTTTTGAGAATAGAAAAATTTCATACTTTTGCAACGTCTTAATAAAGACAGAGCGATTGACCCATGGTGTAATTGGCAACACGTCTGATTTTGGTTCAGAAGAGTCCAGGTTCGAGCCCTGGTGGGTCAACAACTTCAAGATTCCTTTCTTTGGGAATCTTTTTTCTTGTCCTGTGGTGTAATTGGCAACACGTCTGATTTTGGTTCAGAAGAGTCCAGGTTCGAGCCCTGGCGGGACAACATATACATCATATTGGAATTTGATTACAAAATAAAAGAGGCTGTTCAAATTGAACAGCCTCTTTTGTTTTTGTATTCTTACCAGTTATTTTTCTGTTTCTCTACATTTTTGGGGATATCTCAATATATAATTTCACAGTCTACTATTCCTCTGATTTATAAAAAGAACTATCTTTATCAGCACAGATCAGCACATTGTTTCAGGATTGAAATAACATGCTAATCAACCAATCTCAATTTGAAACAATCTGTTGATAATAAATTGAATATCTAAACATCAATCCACCTATCAACAGGAAAGCTAAATCAAACTAATAAATCCGAACCTATCGGGTAAAAAGATTAACTCATGAAGAAGTTCACATTTATTATTGCTCTACTAGCACTATTGAGCAGCTCCTGCACTCAAACGCCACCTCCGAAACCACACGGCCCACTACCTGAGGCTCGCCAATTGGCATGGCACGAAATGGAGTATTATGCATTTGTCCATTTCAGCATGAACACCTTCACCGATATCGAATGGGGTTATGGCGACAAAGATCCCAAATTGTTTAATCCACCCGAATTGGATTGCAAACAATGGGTAAAAGTCTTTAAGGATGCCGGCATGAAAGGAGTTATTCTAACAGCCAAACATCACGACGGTTTCTGTCTTTGGCCTTCGAAATACACTGATTACTCTGTAAAAGCATCTCCATGGCGCAATGGCAAAGGCGATTTACTGCGTGAACTATCAGATGCATGTAAAGAAGCAGGACTTAAGTTTGGTGTTTATCTTTCACCATGGGATAGAAATCATAAAGACTACGGAAAGCCAGAATATATTACCTACTTCAGAAATCAGCTTCGTGAATTATTAACCAATTATGGAGACATTTTCGAAGTATGGTTTGATGGTGCCAATGGTGGTGACGGCTATTACGGTGGAGCACGTGAAGTAAGAAAAATTGATAGAAAAACATATTACGACTGGCCTAATACTTACAAGTTGGTTTACGAACTTCAACCCAATGCCATTCTTTTTAGTGATGCTGGCCCTGGCTGTAGATGGTGTGGAAACGAAGAAGGTTGGGTAAGACCAACTAACTGGAGTTTATTGAAGCGCGACGACTTCTACCCTGGAGTAAGTTGCGATCGTGAATTTTTAAGAGCGGGACAGGAAGATGGCACCCATTGGGTACCTGCCGAAGTAGACGTTTCGATTCGTCCGGGATGGTTCTATCATAAGTCGGAAGATCATAAAGTAAAAACGCTACCTCATCTACTGGATATTTACTACCATTCGGTGGGTCGCAATGGAAACCTACTACTTAACTTCCCTGTTGATCAACGCGGACTTATTCATGAAAAAGATGTTGAACAGGTAATGAAGTTGGCCAACGTATTAAAGCAAGACTTTGCTAACAACTTGGCCAAAGGAAAGAAATTTACAGCAACCAATACCAGAGGCAACTCCTCGAAGTATTCTATCGACAATGTAAATGATAACAACAAAGAAACCTACTGGGCTACCGATGATAATGTAACTTCAGCTTCTATTACTATTGATTTAGGAACAGAAACAGAAGTAAACCGATTCTTATCACAAGAATACATTGCACTGGGACAACGTGTTCAGAAGTTCACACTGGAAGCAATGGTAAATAATTCGTGGAAAGAAATTGCTTCCGAAACGACCATTGGCTACAAGCGTATTCTTCGCTTCCCAACTGTAAAAACCAGCCAATTGCGTTTTAACATTACCCATTCAAAAGCATGTCCTCTTATTTCAAACATTGAAATATACAATGCTCCAATGGTTTTAAATGCACCAGTAATTCGCAGAAATCAAGCCAACGAGGTATCGCTTTCTGGTGCCGATGACAACGTAACAATTTACTACACCATTGACGGAACAACACCTTCAGCTCAATCGAAACTTTATAGTCAACCTTTCACTCTTTCGGGTAAAGCAACAGTAAAAGCTATTTGTATCGACACCAAAACAGGAAAAAAAGGAGAAGTTACTTCTGAAGAATTTGATATTTCCAGAGCCAACTGGAAAATCAAAGGACGTGAACAAGAGACAAAAACATTTGATGGTAACCCAAATACTTCATGGCGCAAAACAGGTAAAAAATTCCCACTTGACGTTGTGATTGACTTAGGACAAACAACAACACTGAAAGGCTTCACTTATTTACCAGAACAAAACAGATGGAGCTCAGGAATTGTATTTAAATATCAGTTTTTCACCAGCACAAACGGACGCAACTGGAAACAAGTTAGCAAAGGTGAGTTCTCTAACATTAAGAACAGTCCGATTTGGCAGAAGAAATTATTTTCACCAACTAAAGCTCGATATGTCAAGTTTAAAGCACTTAGCACAACCGACGATCGAACAGCAATTGGTATAGCAGAATTTGATATCTTAACAAAATAAAAATTCACCAGAGGCTACCTGTCTGTGGGAAAACAGATGGGTAGTTCAATTAATTATTTTAAAATGAGACCAATCTACATTACAGTAATTGCCGCACTATTACTATTTAGCTGTAAGACAAAAACATCTCAGACCAAAGAAACTTTACGTTTATGGTACAATCAGCCAGCAACCGACTGGATGACTGAAGCATTGCCTTTTGGTAATGGTTACACCGGAGCCATGTTCTTTGGTGGTTTAGATGAAGAACACATTCAATTTGCCGAAGGATCGCTTTGGGCCGGTGGGCCTAATGCCAATGAGGAATACAACTTCGGCATAAAAAAAGGAGCACACAAAGCGCTTCCTAAAGTAAGAGCACTGCTAAAAAAGGGAAAGCTGGAGGAAGCCCACAAACTGGCTTCGAAAGAACTTTCCGGAGCTATCCACAAAAAGCCTAACACCAAAACAATGTTTGGTGACTATGGTGCCCAACAAACAATGGGAGATTTATACATCAAGGTAGATCAAAAAGGAACTCCAATGAATTATGTCCGTCAGATTGACCTGAGCAATGCATTAGCATCTGTTTCATATGAGATCGACGGAAAGCAATTCAACCGTGAATTCTTCGGTAGTTACCCACAAAAAGCACTTGTTTATCGTTTTACGACCTCTGAACCTACCAACTATCAGATCAAACTGGAAACTCCACATGAGGTAACAGCTCAAAAACTAGAAAACAATACTTTCTTTTTAGATGGAGCTGTTAGTGACAACGGAATGCGCTTCCAAACGGCACTTCAGTTTAAAACTAACGATGGAAAAGTAAGCTTCAAAAATGGAACATTAAAAGTTTCAGCCACAAAAGAATTCACTATTGTACACACAGCTGCCACTGAATACACCATGCAGTTTCCTAAATACAATGGAAATGATTTTGTTGCTGCTAATCAAAAAGTACTTGCACAAACTGCCAATAAGAGCTTTGACCAACTATTGGACGAACACCAAAACGATTACCACCAGTTATTTAACCGTGTAACACTTAATTTGGGAGTCAATAAGAATGATAACATTCCTTCTGACGACAGATTACTTGCCTATTTCGAAGGTGCAAGCGATCCTGCTTTAGAAGCATTGTATTTCCAATATAACCGCTATTTGATGATTTCGTCGACGCGCCCTGGAACAATGCCAATGACATTGCAAGGAAAATGGAATAACTCTATCAACCCACCATGGGCTAACGATTTCCATACGAACATCAACCAGCAGATGCTATACTGGCCAGCCGAGGTTACCAACCTTAGCGAGTGCCACCAGCCACTTTTCACATTTATGGAGAGTCTTGTTGAGCCAGGAAAGATGGCTTCTAAAGAGTTTTTCAACACTCGCGGGTGGATTGCCAACACGATGGTTAATGCATTTGGTTATACATCGCCAGGCTGGGGATTCCCTTGGGGCTTTTTCCCTGGAGGAGCAGCATGGCTATGTCAGCACGTTTGGGAACACTATGCCTTTACTCAGGATATCGATTTCTTAAAGAACCAGGGTTATCCATTAATGAGAGAAGCAGCTCTTTTCTGGCTTGATTATTTAACTGAAGATGAAAATGGTCACTTGGTATCTGCTCCATCATACTCTCCAGAACATGGAGGTATTTCTACCGGAGCTTCAATGGATCACCAAATGGCGTGGGATCTTTTAAACAACTGTGTAAAGGCTGCAAAAGCACTAAATATTGACGACGACTTCACTAAAGAAGCTAAGCAAATTCGCGATAGAATTTGTCCTCCGCTTGTTGGTAAATGGGGACAGCTTCAGGAGTGGAAAGAAGATGTTGATGACCCAAAAAACAAACACCGTCACGTATCTCATTTATTTGCTCTTCACCCAGGAAATCAGATCTCAACCATTACTACTCCTAAGCTAGCAGAAGCAGCAAAAGTGAGTTTAAATGCTCGTGGAGACAGCGGTACAGGCTGGTCTAGAGCATGGAAAATTAACTTCTGGGCACGCCTTGGAGATGGCGATCACGCTTATCGTATGCTTAAAGCACTACTAAAACCTGTTCACTCTAAAAAAGAAGAGATGACTCACGGTGGTGGAACTTATAAAAACTGGTTATGTGCTCACCCTCCTTTCCAGTTAGACGGAAACATGGGAGGTACTGCAGGTATTGCTGAAATGTTAGTACAATCGCACGCAGGCATCATCGATCTACTTCCCGCACTTCCTTCGGCCTGGAAAAATGGAGAAGTAAAAGGTCTTTGTGCCAGAGGCAACTTCGTTGTAAACATTAAATGGCAAGAAGGGAAATTAGCGAAAGCAACAATTACCAGCAAAAAAGACAACAAGACTGTTGTTAAGTATAAAAACGCACAAAAAACAATTAATGTAAAAGCCAACACTCCTTATGAAATAGATATCACTCAATTTTAACTAAAACCATTTTATAATGAGAAAATTAGTAATCACTCTCCTGCTTTTCTCGCTCATATCTACCGACCTATGGGCACAAAAGAAAGTTTGGAACGAAACGGAGAAAGAAAAAACGGAACGCCTTGCCTGGTGGACCAACGATCGGTTTGGAATGTTCATTCACTGGGGACTATACTCTCTCGCAGGTCGCCACGAATGGGTAAAGATGCGCGAACGCATGACCAACGAACAGTATCAGAAGTATTTCGACTACTTTAATCCTGATTTGTACAATCCAACTGAATGGGCAAAAATGGCAAAAGCAGCAGGAATGAAATATGCTGTTATCACCACTAAGCACCATGAAGGATTCTGTTTATTCGACTCGAAGTACACCGATTACAAATCGACAAAAACAGCGATTGGTCGAGATTTAATTAAAGAGTATATAGAAGCATTTCGTGCCGAAGGCTTAAAAGTGGGTTTCTACTATTCGTTAATAGACTGGCACCATCCTGATTATACTGTCGATCGTATTCACCCACAACGCGCGGGAAGTGATGAAGCTTATGAGAAACTCAACAAAGGGCGTGACATGGACAAATACCGTAAATATTTACATCATCAGATTGAAGAACTGATGACCAATTATGGCAAGGTAGACATGTTATGGCTCGACTATTCATTCCCTGGAAAACATGGAAAGGGTAGAAAAGATTGGGATTCTGAGAAACTCATTAAGATAGTTCGCAAATTACAACCTGGTATCATTGTCAATGATCGTCTTGACCTTAAAGACTACCAAGGAGGTTGGGATTTCACTACGCCAGAACAATTTAAAGTTCCGGAATGGCCTAAATACAATGGAAAGCGAATTCCATGGGAAACTTGTCAAACTTTTAGTGGCTCGTGGGGCTACTATCGCGACGAGCACACCTGGAAAGATACCAAACAATTATTGGTTCTGTTGATTGAATCGGTAAGCAAAGGTGGTAATCTATTACTAAATGTTGGTCCTACTGGTCGTGGAGCATTCGATCATAGAGCTGAAAAAGCATTGAGCAATATGGGAAAATGGATGAAATATAACGGGAAAGCGATTTATGGCGCCACACAAGCTCCTGCTGAGTTTGAAGCACCTGAGCACTCGCTGCTAACGTACAATCCAACAACCAAACGATTGTATATCCACCTGCTTGATTACCCATTACAAAACTTCCGCCTCCCGGGCTATAAAGGCAAAGTGAAGTACGCACAATTTTTACACGATGCTTCTGAAATTAAAATCTCGAAACCTCATGGTTACTGGATGAAACAAGAGCTAGGCAAAGACGATATTAATCTTTCCCTACCTGTTACAAAACCAGATCATGAAATTCCGGTTATCGAATTAATTCTAGAATAAAAAAATAGGCTGATTGAAATTCAATCAGCCTATTTTCTTTCATCAAACGACTTATTTTAACTCACATCCATTAATGTCTTATTATTAGTTTATGAGTTTCTCTTTTCGAGCCATACACCAACTCTAGCAAATATGCTCCTTGCTTTATTTCATTGGTGTTCCATTTAATTTCTTTTCCTGAATTTATTATATATACTTCTGATTTTATTCGCTGTCCTTGAATGTTATATAAATTCATATTCAACACTCCTTCATAGCCTGATTTAGGTTGTACATTCAACCAATTATTTGCAGGATTTGGATATACCCGAGTCACTAATTTATCCTGACTTCTTACTCCTGTAAACTTCTCCAGCTGAATTTCGATATTATCAATTACCCATCCCCAACCGGTGGTCAAATTATCAGAGTATAACCTAAAACGAATAAGCACAACATCTCCTTCTGAAAAATATTCCAAAAGATTCCGTTCTTGTCTTTTGTACAATTCCTGAACAGGATTGCTATTCTGATTATTAATACCGAGAGATTTAGCTTCTTCTTTAAACACATTAAAATCATACCCATCACCAAGTTTTTTCCAAGTTATGCCATCATTAGTAGCCTCTACAATCACATAATCATAGAATTTACTTTCTCCAAAGACACTATTTACATCGCCCGGTTCAACCATCGCAATATCGTTAAAACGCAACCATGCTTTACCATCACTTACTCTAGGCTTAACAATTATAGGCTTTAACAATGTATAAACTAACTCACTTTTTGTTCGATATGAATGTTCTGAATGCAATGCTTTTCCTGTCAATTCAGAATAACTCCTCACCTGAAAGCCATTACCTATAAAATCCACTTCAGCATTCTCCGATTCAAAATCATTACTATAACTATCAGAAGGTTCCTGCAATTGAATTGACTTTATTAGCACACTACCAGAATAATAAGGCTTATCATTTTTGTAACCTACCAATTGTAAGGTATGAGTTTCTTGTTCTTTACTTAGATCGAATTTCAGTTGTTCACTATTTTCAGCAACAACAACAGTTGTTTTTCTAAACACTTTATTATTATCTACCAACACGTCTATGTAATCGAAATTTGAAAGACATTTATATCTAACAATTCCTTTTCCATCGGGAGCCTGTCCTGCTTCTATAATTATTGGAGCTTTAGGAATTCCTGACAATTGCTCCATCTCTGTTGACCAAACGCCACGTCCGTGTGTTGCAATTACCACTTCCTCTCCTCGCACTTTCATATCCCAGATAGAAACTGCTGGAAGATTATCTCCTGCTAATGCCCAATTGGCTCCGTCATCTTTTGAAACAAATAATCCTATTTCTGTCCCTACCCATATTTCATTCGTGTTATATGGCATTACTAACAAACTATAAACAGCGACATTTGGAAAACCATTAGTACTTCTTCTACCTCCTGAAAATCCGGAGATATCTTTCCATGTTTCTCCTAAGTCATCTGTACGCAAAATTTTCGATAAACCATTAAAACTAAATAGAGCAAATGCTGTATTAGGTAATGTTGGATGTGTTGCTAAACCAGACAAAGATCCCATATTCTGAGTAAAATTCTTTGTTACACGAAATGTCTTTCCTCCATCTGTAGAGACATGCAACTTTCCTGCTGACGACATTTTACAACCTGCCCATACTATTTCTGGATTAGCCCCAGAGATAGCAATTTTCCCAGAGCCGGAATATCCCCAATCAGCCTCTATCTTTATCGTTTGCCAAGTTTTCCCAAAATCTTCAGTACGCGTTACCCCCGATGCTCCAATTAAAAATATTCTATCAGGAGTAATTGTACTATAAGCAATTTGAGTTATGAAAGGAGCTTTATTTCTATCCCCATAATCGTCGATATTACTACTAGTGGTCAAGCGGGTAAATGTTTTTCCGTCATTATATGAGACATACAATCGATTATAATACAACGACGTTACCATAGTATCTGGCTTAGAAGCGTGCCATATCACGTCGAAGCCATCTCCACCTGTTGCTTCCTTCCATACCGAATTTACTCCTGGATTCTCTTTCGAAAGCCATGAACCATTGTCTTGCATTCCTCCGATATATTTTCGCATGCTAGGATGCCTGTCAACACCATAAAGCTGAGTTGTATTATAACCATTCGATGGATTCGTCCAACTCATTCCACCATCATCTGAATAGCCAACACCTCCATCATTAGCTACAACAATACGATAAGGCTCCCCTGCGGATTTAGTTATCTGAATATTGTGATTATCAGCATGCACATAAGGAGCCCCATCTCCTGCCCAATGAGCTAACATTTTTGAATGCAAGTTTTTTGCAACTACTTCCTTTTGTAAGAAAGATAGTTTCGATTCTGGCAATTTATCGGGATCCCAAGAAGCATCGTCAACCAAAACGGGCCAGATAAAGGACATTTGCTTGTGTTCATGCCCCCCTTTCACTGTAATATCTACAGAAGGAGTTTCAACATACTCTATTGAATGGATGAAAATATATTCGCGACCAATTAGTTTTTCATCATCTTGAGCTGTCAGATTGAAAATACCATTTCTATCCTGGTCTCGAAATGAAACCATCAATTGACGATTATTGTCGGTATCCCACGCTTGAAATGGCACTTCTACATAATCCTCGTAAGAATAAGAACTAGCAGGAACACCTTTGGTTCCTCCCTGAGGAACAGTAAATCGATGAGCCTTTTGTTTATAATTATCTCCAAAACGAATTTCGAAAGAGGAAAGCAGACTTTTATCTTCAGCCACTTCCATTCCACCTCCTAGGTAATCTCCTCCAAAATTGATAAATTTCATAAAAGATTGCGTATTTTCCTCCGATGCAGTATACACTTTCTTCGTAGTAGTTCCATCGGATGAAATTGTTGCCAAGAAAACATTTACCCCTCCAATATAAATCTTATTAGGGTCATCAGGAGCAACTGCTAACGTATTGTTATACCATCCTTGCTTACTTAAGAACTGTAATTTACTACCTGAAGTTACTTCTGCACGCTGCCAACTCTCTCCATTATCAGCAGAGACATGTAAGTTTGATTGTTCTGACAAAGCATAAATAACATTGGTATTGCTTGGTGCTATAGCCAACTCAACTCGTCCTTCGCTCAATCTATAGGCCCAATTCCAGGTTTCTCCACCATCTGTTGTTTTAATAACTCCTTTTCCATTCACACCTGCAAACTGTACTTTAAAATCAACCGGATTAGCAACTATATGTTGAACTCTAGTAGCAGATGAGAATTTTTCACTCCAAATAACTCCTCCATCTTTGGATTTATAAATACCACTATTGGTTACAGCCAATAATATGTCTGCATTCTCTGGGTCAACAATGATTCGATTTATGAATTCGAAATTCTCAACATTTATTGTTGAGTTTAATTGTGTCCAGCTGCTTCCTCGATCTGTAGATTTAAACATTCCAGCGCCTTTTATAGCATCTGTATTATGAAAACCTTCTCCAGTTCCTGCATAAATTACATTGTGATTTGATGGTGCCATTGCAATACAAACAGTAGATAAGTTCGGGAATTTGGGAGTTAGATTCTTCCAACTTTTACCAGCATCTGTCGTTTTCCAGATTCCTCCACCAACAGAACCAGTAAACCAAGTGTTTCCGGTCTTATCATCAGGATCGATAATCAAGCCTCGCGTTCTTCCACTCACATTTCCAGGACCTCTTTCAATCCAATTTAATGTAGTTTCGTTTAGCTGCTCACCACCCGCAGCTCTAGGTATCATAATATTCCCTCTGGCCTCTCGAAGTTCTTTGATCTTATTATTAGCAGAATAAGATGGTGATGCACCTCCATCTGGGGTTCGAATAGCATTGTGGTAGTTTATATATTCAGATGGCTTATCGGGCTTTGAGTAACCATTTGCTCTTCGCTCTTTCTTGCGTTTAATATCAAGAGCCCGCCACTCTTTTCCTGTAAGAAAAATATCACTCTTCGGTACAAATATCTCTGTGTCAAAACCAATAACACACAACAGCAAAACTGCTGCAACAATAGAACCAATAATAACTTTAGCTCTAGTTTTAAAATTATGCATAAGAAATCTATAAGTTTGTCGAATTACCTATAGATAAACAGTAAGTATTTTTTCAATTTGCGTCGTCGAGCAACAAAATTAATAATTTTCAATTTCGACTGGTAGATAAATCCATTTAATCGCCAAGTAAAACCCTCTTTGTCTTCTCCCAGAACCCTCGAATAGATCTAGACTGACCAGTTAAGGATTTTAAATAATCTGGCAAAACTACATCTTCCTGTTTCACCTCCATTGGGCATTTATTCAAATATTCTTCTGAATGCTCTTCATCGAACAAGTCAACGGTTTCTGTTACCAGTTTTTTCAATTGCTCTCCTGCTGGATTTTTAGCGTACCATTCATTCATTACTCGCAATAACTGAAGCTTTTTCCTTAAACTACAACATCCTCTATTATTGCATTCTTCGCAACTTCCACAGGTTGTACAGTGATTTACTTCGTTGTATTTTCCTAAAATCGACAACAGGTTTTTATTGGAAATACTCCCTTTGTCTCCCATCATCACATCAGGATTCATAAGTAAATAAGGATCAAAAATTCGCTTTATACTACTCATTAGTTCTAATCGATCTGCATTCAATTCTACCTTTAAAAAAGCAGACATTAAACGACCAATACCGCTATGACAGCTTAAAACTCCTTTATAATCTACTGCTACAATCCTTGAAATACCTTCTAGTAAAAGATATAATCTTTCAGAATCTTCCGAGTCGAACTTCTCTAATGGAATCTGTATATCTACTGAATTTTGCAATGGATTTACCCAATAGAGATAGTCATCTTTATAAGCATCAATAAAGCTCTTCAACTCATTCAATGCTTCAAATAGATTTCCATATGGAAATTGAAAACTTAAGAACAAAGATGAAAAACAGGTTGTATTTTTCTTTAGAAATTCAGCTCTTAAACAACGTAATGATGAAACCAAAAAATCGTGTTCCAATTGATTTTCATTGAACCCAATTTGATTATAACCATCAAAACTTCGAATGTAGTTCTTTTTAGCCTCTAATACTTTTTCCGAATCTCCAGATATCTTAAACAGAAGTGCGTAATGATCTTTGGTTTCAACTCCAAACTGCTTATTCAGCAACCCGGCTTTCGATATTAAATCTACTCCTTCACTTCCCAACCAGATGGCATTATCTAGCGCATTTACGCTTAACTCATCATTTAGCTCATTCAGCCATTCTGAGTCCTCAGCAGTAATAATTCCATATTCTATATGGTTCGGTTTAGAAGTTGTTTTCAGTGTTACTTCTGAAATAAAACCTAAAGTACCCGATGCACCCAACATCAATTTCTGAATTAATTGAATTAGGTTATCTTCTTCAACCAAAGGTGCTAGCTGGTATCCACTCGTTATTATTCGTTGCTTTTCAGCCAAATCTTTACAAAGTGGTTCATTGGCTCTTATGGAGCGCTGTAGTTTCTGTAGCTTGGGAGTAAAACCACTATTGGTTAACGCCACCAACTCATCAACACTATCTCTGGAGGTATCCACAATGGTTCCGTCAAATAAAACCACTCGAAGTGATTTTATACACTGCGCCAACTTGAAAGGGTCGGCAGACAAGTAACCAAAACTAAAATCGGAAATGATTCCTGCAATTGTTGCTGCTTTTGAATGAGATTGAAATTCGATAAATCGATCTAACTTATTCAGTTCTCCATTAAGTTGATTTAGAGTAGTGCCGCATGCTACCTTAACTTCTTCACCATCTTCAGATATTTCGAACTGCTTCCACGAGGAATCGATTACGACCAAGACAGAGCCAGTTAATGATTGACCAGCATTACTACTACCTGTTCCTCTAAAAGTAATTGGAATTTCGAATTTAGAAGCGCAATTAAGCACCCAAGCAACTTCCCTCTCTGACTTTACAACAACAACAAGCTTGGGAATATAACGATAAATACCACCATCCTCACTAACCGAAATTCGCTCTGACAGACTCGTCCGAAGCCGATCGTCAGGAATTTCAATTTGCAAGCTTTCAAAAAATGTCTTGTATTTACCGTACAGCATAAATTAAACTTACTTTCATTTTTACCACCACAACACTTACACACTATCTACTACGGTCAGGTTTAAAATACTAGTGGCTACAAAAAAAGAAGGCTGACACTTATATTGTCAGCCTTCAAGTGCCCAAACATGTAACCTATTATAATCACCTGAATAAAAAACTCTTTAAAAGGATACCAGCAGTCTTTATGACTTACACAGGATTACTGATATCCTATACGAACAAAGCAATTCGTACCAAATTGCTCAAAAGCTATGATTTTTTTAACCTTTTCTTTTTCTTCATTATCGAGAGGCTGAGTGCTCAAACCCTACAAATCCTTCTGCACGCACTCAGCATTGTCTCTTCACCTCAATCTGTCCCTCTCTCGACAATAATCTAAATTGCGTTTCAACATCATCGTGTCTTCCCTTCTTGCAATCTAGACCTTAATTACTAAATCTCTTTACAACCTAAATCCTATAAATCTAACTAAACTTTACAGGTAAAATATTTTAAAAAGAAGGTGTGATCGCATTTCCTGTTGTCCCTAAATAAAACCTCTACTATAATCAAATCACTACTTACTAAGAAAAGCTATAAGATGAAACACTCTTTCTCTCTCTGCCATGATCCCTTTCAATCTTATCACACCTTCCAGATAATCACCTATCAATAATTACATGCACTCTAATTTCTAACGAAATTCTCTCGAACGCTTCCGAGATATGCTTATTCATGATGTTAATAACATCATTTTCGCTATTCACAATCTTTGATGCTGGTAGAATTACTTCATCTACAGATTCATTTAATTCTGAACTCTTTAGATAAACATCACCAGTAACCGCTGAAGCAAACTCCGCTTCTGGTAAGTTTGTTATCGTTTTATTGTAAATCGTAATCCGATCTTGCAAGTACCTCATAAAATGCTCTTGCTTGTGATAACAAACGTCCAAGAATCTACTTCGTCTGTGTTGGTCAAATATGTGAATGAACGTTGACATTAAACTTTTAATTAAGTTCTGTGCCAATAAATAGACAATTGGCATGCCAAAACATTTCGTGCAACCAAAAAAAACAAAACACCACTGAATATCAACAACTTAATTACAAGCACCTATTTCTTATATGCAAATAGCCACTGTTCAGTATTGAACAGTGGCTATTTTGAGCGTTCAGAAACGAACAGGTGTTCAGTTTCGCACACTAATATTTTATGCTTATAACTTGCTTAATCGACTTCGAAGAGCACTTCTGGTAATACCCAGATATTCGGCAACCTTTGTTTTATTGCCATCAAATTTCTTCATTGCTTTACTTACAATATCGTATTCCAGTTCCTGAATATCCAACGAATCATCGGGAAGTAAAAATGTACCTGGTCGTAACTCATAACCTTTACGCTGTAACGGTGCTTCGTCTTGTAAAAAAAGTAGGTGCTCCGGAAGAAGAGTCACTTCATTGTTCAATAAAACAACTCTTTCAATGGTATTTTGCAACTCCCTTACATTTCCTGGCCACGAGTAATTTTCCAGAATCTCTTTTGCCCCATCGTCAATAAAACGAAACTTCTTCTGACGCTTTAAAGCAAAATCATTCAAGAACATCTGTGCCAACGAGACAATATCCTCTTTCCGGTCTTTAAGTCCCGGAATTTTAATTATCCCCAAACTTAATCGATAGTATAAGTCACTTCTGAAAGTCCCTTCGTCAACCATCTGCTTTAGATCGCGATTGGTAGCACATACAACTCTTACATTCAGGTCTATTTTGTCGGTGCCTCCAACACGATACAGCTCTCGCTCTTGCAAAACTCTTAACAGTTTTGGCTGCATTTCTAATGGCATTTCGCCTATCTCATCTAAAAACAGGGTTCCATTCTGGGCTAACTCCATTTTACCTACTGCACCTTGCTTTCTTGCTCCGGTAAAAGCACCTTCGGCATAACCAAAAAGTTCACTTTCGAATAAATGGGGTGATATTGCTGCACAGTTCACAGGAACGAATGGCCCCGCATCATCATTTTTATCTCCAGTATGTATTAATCGTGCGATTACCTCTTTTCCGGTTCCTGTTTCTCCCTCAATTAGCACTGGTAATTCCGGGCCATCGTGGAAACGCGTAGCCAAGTCAACGACACTTTTCATTCCTCGGGAAAAGACACCAATTTTTCCAATTCCTGAAATCTCTTTAATTGCCTTGTTTAGCTCCTCGACCTTAGCCTTAGCACTAGATAATTTCTGATCTTTCTCTTCTACCGTATTTTTTAGCTGAGCAATTTCCTCCTTTACCCGATAATATTCTGCAATTCTATCAATAATGACAGCCAATTGCTCAACATTTACGGGTTTAAGCAAGTAATCGGTTGCTCCGTTACGCAATGCGGCAATAGAAGTTTCCATATCACCAAAACCGGTCATAATAACCACATCGACAGCTCTATTTATCTCTTTTAGCTCACTCAACAATTCGATTCCTGTTTTCCCGGGCATTCGAATATCAGAGATAACCACTTCGTAGTTATTCTTTCTGAAAAGATCAATAGCATCGTATGCATTAACCGCCTGATGTGTCTCGAAACCAAGTTGTTCCGCCACAAAATCAGCAACAGCACTTCGACTTAAATTATCATCATCTACGACTAATACTTTCATCTGTATCTATTTTTTAAAGGAGCAATTTATATGTTATGCCAGCGAGAAACTAATCGTAAAAGTTACTCCACCAGCAGCATTATTTTCAAAAGTAATATTTCCCTTCATCTGATCGACAAAGGTTTTAACAATGGCCAAACCAAGTCCTGTGCCTTCTTTTTTCTGTTGAGTTGAATAAAATGGATCAAATATATTGTCGCCATCTTTTTCATTAATCCCAATTCCATTATCCTGAATCTTCAAAATTCCATGATCCATAGATTTATAAGAAGTAACAAAAATTTCTTTGCCTGTTTTATCTTCCTTATCTAGTGCATTTACAGCATTCACAACTAAATTAATAATAACCTGTTCTAGTTGAATTTCATTACCTAAAATAGGAATGCTTCCATGCGCCAGTTCTTTCTTCAATATAATTCCATGATTCTGAATCTGACGTTCAATCAGGTCAAGACCATTATTGATTGCCATATTCAAGTCGACCTCCGACTGTTCCACCTGCCCTGGTTTGATCCAGTAGTTTCGCATTTGCTGAATGATTGATTCAATGCGATCGGCGCCTTGCCCAATTAATTCCATTTTACTCCCCAACACATCGGGCACCTGATCAGGATTGCGTTTCTGCCAAAAACGGATTCCATCTGTGGTTACTTTAATGGCATTTAAGGGCTGCCTAATCTCATGAGTAATACCAGAAGCAATTACCCCTACAGAAGCCATTCTCGACGATTTCTCAAGCATATGAAGGGCATCGGCATGTTGTTCTCTGGCTTGAACTAACATTCTCATCTGCTTACTTCTTTCCCAGGCATTGGCTATTAAATGAGTAATGGTATCGAACAGGTTTATTTCCCGCTCTGTCCATTGGTATGCATTGTCTTTGGTAATACTGGCCATTCCCAGCACATCCTTGTGAACCAGAATGGGTAATATTATTGCTGCTCCAATATTTCGTTTTAAGAAATGCTCTGTATACTTCGGAGAAAGCTCATTGGGATGATTACAAATGATACTTTTCTTATTTCTCACCTCATGAACAAGTTCTTCAATATCTGAAAATTCAGATTGTTGTAATTCGTTGATCTTAGTAACGCCCTCCACATAAGAACCAACTATCTTCTCAACAGAATCATCATCTGCTATTTCAAAGACAGAAACCTTACTGGCATAGAAATAGGACGAAATTACTTTCAGTATTCGAGCAATAGTGTTACTTAAATTGTTGTCGGAATTCAAAGTAGTAACTATCTGTGCAATTAGTCGCTGCTCTTTAATGGTAAGTTTTAGTTTTTGCTGCTCATGCTTATACGATTCAACTGCTTTTCGTTTTTGAATAATGGCATTGGATAAAACAACAATTACCGAAAACAGGAAAATAACAAACACTGCGCTAGAAATAATCCACTTTCGATTTACATTATAAAACTCTGAAACACTATTAACAATTAAGCTATTAGCAGGAATTTGATCCCGACGAATGTTGAAGCGTTTCATCACTCTATAGTCGAAAGCATACTGACTATCCACTTGGGTCACGACAGGGATATTTTCAACCATTTCACCATTCAAAATTCGCATTACCAAACCTGCCGCTTTTGCTCCTTGTTGAGCACCACTCAGTATCTTTCCTCCTAAAATTCCTTTGCCCAAGTAGAAATTCCAGGTTCCATAAACAGGTACAGAAGCTGCTTCTGTTACTAGCTTCACACCGTTATCGAAAGATAAAAATTGTCCCTCTTTATCTTTTGAAAAGGTAAGTAGTAATATTGCCGACTGTCCACCGATTTCTGCAACAGATTCTCTTAATTCAGAAATTGTTAGGTTTTCAAAATATTTAAAATGAAAGTTAAATTCAAGGGCAAGGTCTCTGACAATCTTTTTGTTTTCGATGGCAGTCACTGTTTTGTCATCGTTAACCACCACCAGTTCTTTTAATGCAGGATTAAGTTTCCGAATAAGCTCAATTGTCCCCTTAATATCGACAGTTTCTGTTATCCCTGTTATTTGCCGATCCCCCTTCAGCATTGAAGGCATGTAATTATTAACTCCACAAAATACAATAGGAACATCTTCAAATATATTAGCTCGATTATCGACAACAAACTGCAAAGCAAGGTTATCAGACACAATTACTACATCGAAGTTTAGATGTTTCAATTTAGTTTGATAAAATACTCCTAAACTTTTATAGTATATGCTATCGGTATGTCTTTTGGCATCCAGATACTCAACAAAAAGCTCTACTTCCTGATCTTCGTAATTATCAAAAGCCGTTCGTAAACCTTCGTTAACATTATCGGTCCAACGTAAACCTTCATGATACGAATGCAACACAAGCACCCGTTTCTGAGCCTTTACAGAAATAAAAGCGAAACAAGTTAAGAGTAAAAATATCGATAGAAATTTTATTCTCATCGAAGACAGTTTAATTGTGTCTTATTAGAAGTAGAAAATACTACGCTTAGTTCGCTTGCTCTTGTATTCTCCTTTTCGTACGGCTTTAACAATTGTTCTACGGTTCACCTCATGTTCTTCTTCCGAACAATCAACTCCGTCTTCACAATGGTTAATTAATTGAGTTTCTCCAAATCCTTCATAACGAACACGCATCGGATCGATTCCTTTACTAACTAGGTACTCGAATGCTGCACGAGCTCTTCGCTTAGAAAGCAACATGTTGTATTCGTCGCTACCACGAGAGTCTGTGTGCGACTCCAGACGAATTTCCAAATCTGGATATTCAGTCAAAAGCGCAGCCAATCGGTCAAGTACTTCGGCAGCATCATCTCGAATGTTTGTCTTATTCAGGTCGTAGTTAATATACTCAAGCATTAATACCTGAAGTGCTTCACCATCTTCTTCCTCAATTTGTAATGGTTCTGGTAAATTGTCCTCGTCGGCTACCATTTCAAAGTCCTGCTCTATGAATATTTCAGTAAACACCTCTGAATTGGGTCGCAACGCTTTTGTTGACAACGGACGTTCATTACTTATATAATCGGCTTTTTCAACCTTTAGCGTATAATCGTTTCCTTTATTTACAACAAATTCGAAAAGACCATCAAGCTTCGAAAATTCAGACTTAACTTCATCTCCGTTAGAGTTTACCAAAGTAATCTTCGCGTCAGCAATCTCTTCGTTGGTAATTCTATCACGAACAACCCCTTTGATGATAATTGGAATTCGCTTAATGATCAGGTGATAAATATCGTCTAAACCTTTTCCTCCATTTCTATTGGATGAAAAATAGCCTTCAGTTCCATCTAGGTTCAAAACTAACCCGAAGTCATCTTTAGAACTATTAACAGGATATCCTAAGTTCTCAATTCTTGTAAATACTCCACGTTCAGGAGTAGCCATGTATAGATCTAATCCTCCCAAACCGCCATGCCCATTGGATGCAAAATAAAGTACACCCTCGTCGCTAATATATGGAAACATTTCATTTCCTTCAGTATTCACCTTGGGACCTAAATTAAAAGGTTCACTCCATTTTCCATTAGAATAAACGCTAAAGTACAGGTCGGAACCACCATAACCTCCAGGCATATCCGATGTAAAGTACAGTGTTCTTCCTGTTTTATCAATGGAAGCATGTCCTACTGAATATTCATTACTATTGAATGGAAGACCATAACGAACCTGCCAGTTGCCATCAACTTCTTTGGCTACATAAATTTTCAAGTTGGTAATTCCTTCTTTACTCGTGCGTGCTTTGCCTTGATAGACATTATTCTTGGTCAGATACATTGTTGTTCCTGAACGATTAAAAGCAACAGGACCTTCGTGATATTTCGATTTAATTTTGGGAGCAAAATGTTTTGGAGAAAGTAAATCTCCACTTTCATCAATCCTTGCAATATATAAATCTAAAAATGGCTTATCATCCCAACGGTTTTTACGCTGAACAATCAGTGAATTCTCTCTATTGGAAGAAAATACAATATTATCTTTGTAATAGGCAGGGCCAAACTCACTTAATGGAGTATTTATTCCTGTTGGTCGTACCTGAAAACGGGTAGAGTCTCGCTTCAGAAACTTAATATATTCTAGAAGAGACACCTGCATATTCACACGGCCATCTTCTGGTCGCATTTGTGCGTATTTCTCTAACCAACTCTGAGCTTCGGTATATTTTCCGTTACTTTTTAGTGCTTGTGAAAAATTAAACAGATCATCGGCATTTTCATTTCCTCGACTAATTAGCTTCTTAAGCCAGAATTCGACCTTCTCTGTTTTCCCAATATTCCTATAACACTCTGCAATTTGACGTACCACATGGGCATTAGTCGTATCCTTACGATATGCATACTCATACAGCTCAATCGCATCTACAAAGGCAAAATCCTTGAAGTATCGATCGGCCATCTTAATTGTCATTCTCTGCCCTTTTGCTATTGAAATAGAGCATATCAAACAAACAATAAACAATATTTTAAAGTACTTATTCTGCATATCAAGTTATCCATTCTAAAAGTAACGTGGCGAACGTACTTTTCCTTTTCCAAAGTTAAAGTCAAAACTTACAAGCACCTCATGCGTTCCACTGTTAAACGACTGGAGGTCATTTGTTGTCAAGTCGTAAGCATAACCAATTCTGATTTGCGGACTTAACTGCAACTGAACCATACCACCAATGGCACTTCCCCATCTGTAGGTTGCTCCAACCCAAAGTAAGTCATAAAACACAAATTGGCCAGCTAAATCTAAAGACAGCGGTGCATTTGATACTGCACGTGCTGTAAAATATGGTTTAAATTTAACAATTCTATTTACATCAAACACATAGCCTCCCATTAAAAGATACTGAATATCTTCCTTACTCAGACTTTCTGAAGTAACACTATTTCTATTAATTACATTCTTCAGCATCTTAGGAACAGATAATCCAATGTAAAACTTATCACTATAATACAAAGCACCTAATCCAAAGTTTGGTATAAAGCCCCTATTGACACTCTCTTGAAAGATAGGGTCATTAGGATCAATAGTAGTTAGATCTTCGAGATTTGCATTATAAAAATTGACACTAGCTTTAAAGCCTAATGCCAATGTTCTATTGTTTGGAAAGTCAATTTTATATGAATAGTCACCACTTAGTCCCACATTCTTGATTGGCCCCAAGTTGTCTTGCATCAACGTAGCTCCGATTCCCATATTAAAATACCGAAATGGGCTATGAATAATCAAAGCCTGAGTTTGTGGTGCTCCTTTAAAAGACAACCACTGATGCCTTGTTATTGCCATAGCACTAAGCATCCCTCTAGACCCGGCATAAGCAGGGTTTAAAGTTAAAAGTCCATTATTGTATTGAGAGTACAATGGATCCTGCTGTGCAGAAGCATTGTTATTAAACAATAATACTACTAGCAATGCAATAACTATCCTATAACCATTCCTTATATTTTTAATTTGAAACAGTCTCAATTTACTTTTCTATATTCTGTCATTAACAACTAAACTAATTAGCTGTTAATTGGCTTTTAACACTATCTTTTTTTAGCAAAAAAAGATTTTTTCTATTTAGTAAACAAAGGAATAGACAAAATTCCTTGTAAAATATTCATTTTTAACAATTATTGGGATTATCTATCCAGATAAATCCACCCAGTATAATCACTTTGTTCTCCTGAAATTCTTAGCACAAAGTAATATGTTCCTGTTGGTAACTCTCCTGTTCCAATGGTACCTCCTACGTTTGCTCTACCATCCCATACATTGTTCACATTATCATAGTTAGAGGCTGTAAACACTTTTCCTCCCCATCGGTTATAAATCTCTATTGTATTAACTGCAAATTCATCTTTCGTAATACCTTCAATAACAAAGTTATCATTAATTCCATCTCCATTCGGAGAGAATGCATTAGGTACGATGAATGGTCTCGGCTCAATAGTGATATTTACCGCAAACTCTTCTGTAGGAAGACTATACTGGTCGGTAATAACCAATCGTATTTCATCCTGCTGTTGCTGGTTATTAATTGGTTTACTCTGAGTATACTTTAACAATCGGGTTTGTTCATCATATGTTACCGTACCATAAGTTGTCTGTGAATTATCATCTGCATTTACAATATTTACAGCATTGAAATCATAGTCTCCATCCTGATCATAAACCAGACTATCGCCAGGATACTGAATAGTATTCGGGAATACATTCAGAGAAATTACAGCATCCTCTTTAATTGTCGTATCTCTAGGTACTCCAATAGGATGGTATTTCTTTCCAACTGTCACCTGATTTTGATTCTCACAACCAAATCGGTTAACCACTTTTAATTGATAAATACCTTCCGATCCAACTGTTACAGACGCATCAGTCAAGTTACCATCAGCTATTGTTCCCTCATCATTCGATGTCCACAGATACGTATTTCCTAGACCTAAACTCTGTGTTCCATCTAATCTTGGCCATGTACTAGTTCCATCTGCCTTCTCTGCTCCATAAATCTCCACATCGTTCACCTGAGGATAATACAGTGCCTGAGTCACTGGATGGAAACCTTCGATAACAGATCTGACTGTCGCAACATGAACTGTTGCCGTAGCACTATTAGTTATACCTGTACTTGTATTTCTAGCCGTTACTGCAATCGAATAATCTCCAGGAGTATCAGCTGTGAAAGTCACATCTGTTAAAGTAGGATTACTTAGCGTATAATTAGAGCCATTTGGACTACTAGTAACATTCCATAGATACACTAAGTTTAACCCTTTACTTACTCCTGCAGACATTGTAGCTGTTCCATTTACACAAATAGTATCACTCTCTGGTCTAATTCTGGCTTCAACTCCATTATAAAGTTCTGTATTGAAACTTGAAGTATTATTAGCAGCATTTTCTTCACTACTTGCTGTTGCTCTGTTCACCCAGGCTACATTAGTAATTGTTCTATCGTTCTGAGGAATTACATATGCTCTGATTTGAAGTGTTTTTGTTGCATTGGCAGCCAATTCAGAAATAACTGTACGTCCATTCCAACTCTTCGCATTATCCCAGCTTTGCTCTCCCTTAATTCTGTAGCGGGCCATTGCCAATCCTTTACCTGTTAGATCATCTTCAATTAGTAGATAGTTCATTGACACATCTCCTAAGTTGTCAACCTTCAAGTCGTAATATACAGTATCCCCTATAATGACTCTTGCATCTCCTGTTTTAGTTATTGCTAAGTCAATATTTCTACTTTCTTCTACAATATTTAATTCGTTTGTAGAAGTATCAGCTAACTCTGTTCCTGCTCCAGTTGTTTTAATTGCAACAACATCATAAACTCCAACACCTAGAGCATTAGCATCAGGAATATTTAATGTCCAATTTATTCCATTAACAGACAATTCAGAATTAACTCCTAATACATAAGTAACACCATTAACTGTCACCTTGAAGTTATCACCACTTTCAAGACTCACTGTTCCTGTAACAGTAGGAGTAGTATCCTTAGTTGTTAAGCCATATACTGTTGGTCTGTCGACAGAATCAAGTATAATAGTTAATTCACCTGTAGTGCTATCTGTCAATACATTACCCAAACCATCCGTATGTATTGCTTCTATATCATATATTCCCTGATCCAGTGTTTCTGCTACATTTAATGTCCAAATATTTCCTGAAATACTCAACTCTGGATCTACATTATAAGCATAAGTTACTCCATTAACTTTTACTTTAAATATATCTCCAGCACTATAGTTCACTGTTCCTGACAGTTGTGGGCTCTGATTATTAGTAGTCTGGCTGTTAACTGTTGGAGGGATTACAGCATTAATAATAGTTACTTCATTAGTTGTATTATCTACTGCAGAATTTCCTGCTTCATCTGTTACTGTGGCTATAACATCAAACTCACCTAAAGGCAATGCGTTTGCGTCTGGAATAGTCAAGGACCAAGTATTTCCTGTTACTTCAAGACCAGCAAATTCACCATACCTGTATGTTACACCATTAACGGTAACACTAAAGCTACCATTACTTTCTAATGAAACTGTTCCTGTAATTGTAGGTGTAGTATCTGATGTTGTAAATGAATTCACTGTTGGAATTACAGGAGCTGTATTATCAATAGTCAATTCATTAGTTGTTTGATCAATTGATTCGTTTCCTGCAGCATCTCTTACCACAGCAACAACATCATAAACTCCTTCTGCCAATACTACAGGAACTTCCAATTTCCACGTTCCTCCATTTACTGTTAACTCACTATCTGTTCCTAACACATAAGTTCTACCGCCCACTGTCACTCTGAATTGATCATTCAATTCTAAAGTTACAGTTCCCTGAATTGTCGGAGTTGTATCTGTTGTAACAAGTGTAGTAACTGTTGGTGGAATACCTGCTGTTGTATCAATTACTAATTCATTAGATGTGGTGTCGACAGACTCATTTCCTGCAGCATCTCTCACTACTGCTTTAACATCATAAGTTCCTTCTGCTAATGTTTCTGCTACTGCTAATGTCCAATTATTTCCAGAAACTGTCAATTCAGAATCTGTTCCAAAAACATAAATTCTTCCATTAACTTCAACACTAAACTGCTCATTAACTCCTAAAGTAACCGTACCCTGAATTGTCGGAGTTGGATCTTTAGTAGCCACAGCAATTACTGTTGGAATAGCAGGAGCAACTGTATCTATTACTAACTCATTTGTTGTTGTATCATTAGATATATTTCCTGCTTCATCTCTTAACGATGCAATTACATCATATACTCCATCTGGTAGAGGAGTACCTATATTCAATGTCCATGTATTTCCCGTAACTGTTAACTCCGAATCTGTTCCTAGAATATAAGTTTGACCATTAACTGTAACGCTAAATTGCTCATTAGCTCCTATAGATACACTTCCCGTTATTGAAGGAGTATTACTATCACTCGTTAACTCATCAACAGTTGGTGTCACAGGAGGTGTAACATCAATTGTCAATTCATTGGTTGTTGTATCTCTTGATACATTTCCTGCAGCATCTGTGACTGTTGCAACAACATCATAAATACCTTCTGATAATGCATTAGGAATATTTAATGTCCAGTTATTTCCAGTTATCGTTAACTCTGGATCAACACCATATACATAAGTTCGTCCTCCAACAGACACTCTGAATTCTTCTCCACTTGCAAGTGTTATTGTGCCATTTATTACTGGTGCTGAATCACTCGTAATTTGTGGTGTCACTGTTGGCTGAATTGGAGCTATCGTATCTATTGTTAGCTCGTTAGTAGTGCTATCTTCTGACTGGTTACCTGCCGCATCGCTTACACGTACCACCACATCATATACACCATCGCTTAATGCCGCTGAAGAACCGACATTCAAACGCCAGGTATTACCTGTTATACTCAACTCACTGTCTGTTCCATAAACATACGTGCGACCATTCAATACAACCTCTAAGCCTCCGCCAGCCTCGGCAGTCAACGTTCCTT
>SACZ01000538.1 GCA_023369685.1 Prolixibacteraceae bacterium JC049 | reverse complement strand
ATTATTACAACGCAACTCTTTATCGACTACATCTGCAATCGTCGCCGTTGGTAGATTCTTTTCTTCCGTAATTGTTACCGCTGCAGAAACAGCACTACAACCATTTTCGGTATCTGTTACTTCCAGAGTATATGCTCCGGCTTCAGTTACCTTATATGTTGCAGTTGTTGCTGATCCAATAGCTACTCCATCTTTTAACCATTGGTAAGTCAGTGCATGAGAATCAAAGCCTGCTGAACTACTGCCATCCAACTCTATTTCTACATTATTACAACGTAACTCTTTATCGGATACATCTGCAATCGTTGCGGTTGGTTGACTAG
>SACZ01000537.1 GCA_023369685.1 Prolixibacteraceae bacterium JC049 | reverse complement strand
CGCTGCCTTGGTCAAACCTGCTGGAAAACCCGCGTTTGATTCTTTTACAGGCCTGGCTGATGCAGAGCCAGCACCGCTATAGTGAAGTCAATACCCTGCTGGCGCGCGCCGAGCAGGAAATGGATTCGGAAATGGACACCGCCATGCACGGCGATTTCAACGCCCTGCGTGCCCAGGTGGCGATCAACGCCGGCGATCAGGACGAAGCCGAGCGCCTGGCGATGGTGGCCCTTGATGAACTACCGCTGGCCAGCTACTACAGCCGCATCGTTGCCACATCCGTACACGGCGAAGTTCTGCACTGCAAAGGCCAGTTGAGCAAATCGCTGGCGGTCATGCAGCAGACGG
>SACZ01000536.1 GCA_023369685.1 Prolixibacteraceae bacterium JC049 | reverse complement strand
GGCTTCACCAGAAAATGGGAACTCTCTCACGGTACCTTGGCGTCCACGAATATGATGGGTGAGCACTCACTGGACAGAAAGGTTTACCTGAAAACGGCTTTGAACCTTATCTGACAGAGGCCAAAGGGAAAACTCATATGATGAGTGGATATGATCCTTCACAGAAAGGTGGTGGGGTTATGCCGCTGAAACAGTTGGCTTCATGCACCCTATGTGATTTCCCACATTTCCAGAGACAACCCGTAGTCTCCGTCACTGAGAAAGGAGGGAAATCTCAGAGATGAATAAATGGAAATGGAACGTAGATTAAAATCCATATCTATGAAATGAACATGAATCAAATTAGGT
>SACZ01000535.1 GCA_023369685.1 Prolixibacteraceae bacterium JC049 | reverse complement strand
GGGATCACGCCGGAATGCGGGCAACCGGCAGCCACGAAGTGGTGCTCAACAATGTGCGGGTGGCCGATGAGTATGCGGTGGACGTGTGGGCGGCCGATGCGCCTCCCGCGCCGGACGCCGAGCAGTTTCGTCTGTTTGCCAATCGCCATACGGCGCTACTGGCGGCGATCTACGACAGCGTGGCGCGCGCGGCCCGCGACTGGCTGGTGACGTGGCTGGGTACGCGTATTCCGGGCAGCCTTGGGCAACCGCTTTCCAGCCTGTCGCGCGTGCAGGAAAAAGTCGGCCAGATTGACGGATGGCTGCTGGTCAACCGCAGCCTGCTGGAAAAGGCCGCGCAGCTGGGCTT
>SACZ01000534.1 GCA_023369685.1 Prolixibacteraceae bacterium JC049 | reverse complement strand
CGCCCATGCGCCATTCATTTCACATCCGCAGACGTTTTGCGCTCCGCTGATTGAGCTGAAGCATGAGATCGATAAATTTTTTTAGCGGGACGTGGTAAAAACGCAAGGTGCAGCAATACTTAGGTTGTTGCGGGGGTTGACTATTTCACGCCGGACCCGTGACCTAAAAAAAACAACCTAATGGAGAGTAGAGGCTATGAAACTTGTTACAGGAATTGTTGCATCTCTGGTGATTGGCTCCCTGTCCTTCGGCGCATTCGCCGCCAAGGAAATTCAAAAAGACGAAGTGGCTAAGATGAACCTGACCAAAATTGGTTCTATTACCACCTCAAGAACGACCTCTCCGATT
>SACZ01000533.1 GCA_023369685.1 Prolixibacteraceae bacterium JC049 | reverse complement strand
AAGCACGTCGTTCAACGTTCCTGCGCCTGACCCGCCAGGAGCTGGCTAATGACCGGGCATTGCTGGAGGATGACAAGTCATGAGCCGCGACCAGCAGGAACGCGAACGACAAAAGGCGCTTTTGCTACGTCAAATCCAACAGCAGCGGCTGGATCTCAACGCCAGTCGCCGCCGTTGGCTTGAGGCGACCGCGCCTATCGACCGTGGCTGGAACACCCTGCTCAACCTGCGTTCATGGGCAATGGTTGGCAGCGGCCTCGTCGCCGTATGGTCCGTTCGCCATCCGCGCTTTTTGCTCAGCTGGACAAAACGCGGCCTCGGAATCTGGAGCACCTGGCGTATGGCCCGCA
>SACZ01000532.1 GCA_023369685.1 Prolixibacteraceae bacterium JC049 | reverse complement strand
ATAGGAATATATATAATTTACAAATAACTAAAATTTGATATTAAAAATAATTAATAACTAACACATATATAAAATACAATATGAATATTACACATTAGTAATTTTGTAAAGTTATTGCAAAATTTAAAATTATGATGTCATTTTAATATATTTGAATAATATAATGAGAAAATATATATGCTATTATATAAGAAAAATATACTGATGCTAGCCGCGCAATCTGCACGGGCCACCATGCTAGTTAAAGTAATTACACGTTAATAACTTTTTATTTATATTTTTATGCAGAAATTAATGAACACAAGGTGAGTAGGGTACCTGTTCTGCGGCTCTCCCAGCAGAGGATCTCT
>SACZ01000531.1 GCA_023369685.1 Prolixibacteraceae bacterium JC049 | reverse complement strand
GGCTAACAGCACCGCGGGCGGCGTGGTTTTCAGGATATAATCGCTGGCGCCCATTTCGAGAGAGAGAATATGGTTCATATCGCTGTCCAGCGAAGTGAGCAGGACGATGGGACCCTGCCACTGGCCGCGCAAATCGCGGCACAGCGTCATACCGTCTTTACCCGGCAGCATGATATCCAGCAGCACCAGATCGGGCTTTTCGCGCGCGATAACCTCTTCCGCCCGGTCGCCGCGCGGTTCTACCACCACGTCCATATCGTGTTTGCCAAGGTAGGCGGCAATCAGTGCGCCGACCTCGGCATCGTCCTCAACAAAAACAATTTTATTCATATTGTGTATGCTTGCACTCA
>SACZ01000530.1 GCA_023369685.1 Prolixibacteraceae bacterium JC049 | reverse complement strand
CCCGGCGGGAACGCCGAAAAATATGCGTTACGCTTTCGCTTATGGCGCAGACGCCGTCTATGCGGGCCAACCGCGCTACTCTCTGCGCGTGCGTAATAACGAATTCAATCACGAAAATCTGCAGCTCGGCATCAACGAAGCCCACGCGTTGGGTAAAAAGTTCTATGTGGTGGTCAATATCGCGCCGCATAACGCCAAGCTGAAAACGTTTATTCGCGATCTGAAGCCGGTAGTGGAAATGGGGCCCGATGCGCTGATCATGTCCGATCCGGGGTTAATCATGCTGGTGCGCGAGAATTTTCCCGACATGGATATTCACCTCTCGGTACAGGCTAACGCCGTCAACTGGG
>SACZ01000529.1 GCA_023369685.1 Prolixibacteraceae bacterium JC049 | reverse complement strand
GATGGTGCAGGCCGCGCTGGCTGACGTCACGCTACGCACCAATCCTCGCCCGGCCAGCGCCGAGGAGATTCGGGAACTGCTGGAGGAACTGCTATGAGTCACGCCGTCAACGCTGTTGAAATGGCCCTGAGCGCTGATGACATCCGTGAGCGCGTTCGCGCAGCGGGCGTGGTCGGCGCGGGGGGCGCGGGTTTTCCCGCCCACGTGAAGCTGCAGGCGCAGGTAGAGATTTTTCTGGTGAACGCAGCCGAGTGCGAACCGATGCTCAAGGTCGACCAGCAGCTGATGTGGCAGCAGGCTGCGCGTCTTGTCCGCGGCGTACAATACGCAATGACGGCAACCGGCGCGCG
>SACZ01000528.1 GCA_023369685.1 Prolixibacteraceae bacterium JC049 | reverse complement strand
AAGCACGTCGTTCAACGTTCCTGCGCCTGACCCGCCAGGAGCTGGCTAATGACCGGGCATTGCTGGAGGATGACAAGTCATGAGCCGCGACCAGCAGGAACGCGAACGACAAAAGGCGCTTTTGCTACGTCAAATCCAACAGCAGCGGCTGGATCTCAACGCCAGTCGCCGCCGTTGGCTTGAGGCGACCGCGCCTATCGACCGTGGCTGGAACACCCTGCTCAACCTGCGTTCATGGGCAATGGTTGGCAGCGGCCTCGTCGCCGTATGGTCCGTTCGCCATCCGCGCTTTTTGCTCMGCTGGACAAAACGCGGCCTCGGAATCTGGAGCACCTGGCGTATGGCCCGCA
>SACZ01000527.1 GCA_023369685.1 Prolixibacteraceae bacterium JC049 | reverse complement strand
GTTCTGTTCCGGCAGCGGCGCCACCGGACCCGGAGTGCCACGGTAAAGGGCTCGGTAATGCGCTGCGTAAAGGATACCCGCTGCTGGCTAAGATAAACCCGGCGCTGAGAAAGTGATGGTTTCTCCAGAATATAGCGAAATGAAACCACGCTGGATGAAATCGTCGTTGATAGTGGCGTACAGGAAAGATACCCCCGGAGGGTATAGCGCCTCAAACGTACCTGTATGCCATCGGGAGCATCGGCCTATCCGTCAACGAACAAACGGGGAGTGGGTTTTCCTGTTTTTAAAATTTTTCAATACATTATGCGCGTGGCTAATATAATTCTTAGTAAGCAGAGATTTAAATTT
>SACZ01000056.1 GCA_023369685.1 Prolixibacteraceae bacterium JC049 | reverse complement strand
TGAAAAAAGGAAAAACGAACGGTAACATTGTGTTTATTTCATTGCGGGTTTGAAAGGTGTTCGATTGTCGGATTCTCGAATTAACTTTCTAGTTTTTTCGAACTGAAATTCTTCGAAATCCGCAACGAAAACAAACACTTATTCGTTACCGTTCATTTCTTCAAAAAGAAGTCTTTAATAAAATGACACTGTTTTCTAGTAGAGAAATTTTCGAATTGAGAAGTTTCTGCTTGAAAAAAATTCCTTGTTCAGACCGGACAAGAAATCAATTTTAGAGAATTGGAGTACCTCAAAGATAATTTCTACAAATATTTAACTTTTGTTGAGAATGTAAAAGAATTAATCAAAGAGATTTGAACTAGAAAAAGCATTTGAGAAAGTTTTTCATAAAATTGAAAATTTATTCATCGAGACAGTTTTTACAAACTTGAAAAAGAAGGAATAGCTTTTCAGAGAAAAGTAAATAACAATGAAAAGTTAGAGAGAAATTTCTCAGGAAAAATTAAATTTCTGCCTAAGCTTGAAAGTTGTTTTGGTCTGAAAAGCAGAAAGTAAAAGAATTCTTTCGCAGAAAATGCGGTTGAAAATCTAAAAAATAAAATGAGGTCAGTTTTGTTCAAATTCGGAGAAGGAAAAATTGAACTAGAAAAGTTAGCGTAAATTGAAAACTCAAAGACAAGAACTATAATAATTCTAAATTGACATAACTTTTAGAATTATTATAGTTAAAAGAGAATTGAATTCTTATCTTTCGAAGTGAATTTTTTTTATCGGTTTGAAAGCTATAATAACAGAATTTAGAAAGCTGAAAAGAAACAAACTGAAAAAAGGAAAAACGAACGGTAACATTGTGTTTATTTCATTGCGGGTTTGAAAGGTGTTCGATTGTCGGATTCTCGAATTAACTTTCTAGTTTTTTCGAACTGAAATTCTTCGAAATCCGCAACGAAAACAAACACTTATTCGTTA
>SACZ01000526.1 GCA_023369685.1 Prolixibacteraceae bacterium JC049 | reverse complement strand
CACGATGAGCATACTGGTTACCCGTCCGCTGCCGCAAGGCGAAGAGTTAGTCAGCCGCCTGCGCGCGCTGGGACGCGTGGCCTGGAGCTTTCCGCTCATCGAGTTTACCCCGGGTCGACAGCTCCCTGAGCTGAGCGGCCAGTTGGCAAGCCTGGCGGCGGGCGATTTACTCTTCGCGCTATCACAGCATGCCGTTGAGTTTGCCCACGCTCGCCTCCAGCAGCAGGGGCTGCGCTGGCCCACGGCGCCCGACTATTTTGCCATTGGCCGCACCACCGCGCTGGCCCTGCATAAAGTCAGCAATCGACAAGTTCGCTACCCGTTAGATCGGGAAATCAGCGAAGTCTTGCT
>SACZ01000525.1 GCA_023369685.1 Prolixibacteraceae bacterium JC049 | reverse complement strand
AATCTTTGCTTTCCACAAACAGGCCGTTACGCGACGGCGACAGCCCAACCTGGCTGGAGAAAGTGGTATTGATGATCGCCATAGTTATCTGCTGGTCGTCCAGCGCGCGGGTCAGCTGCGGCGCTTCGATTTCGACGATTTTTAGCTTTTTCGGATTGTTGATAATATCCAGCGAAGTGGGCAGCAGACCCACGCCATCCTTGAGCGTAATCAGGCCCTGTTTTTGTAACAGCAGCAGAGAGCGTCCGAGGTTGGTCGGGTCGTTGGGGACCGCGACCTGCGCGCCATCGGGCAGCTGATCGATCGAAGTGATTTTCTTCGAATAGGCCGCTATCGGATAAACGAACGTGG
>SACZ01000524.1 GCA_023369685.1 Prolixibacteraceae bacterium JC049 | reverse complement strand
GGCGGGCGGCCGGGTGCTGAATATGGTCGACTTATCCGGTGTCTATATGACCTTCTTCCTGCCTACCGAGCAGGCGGGTCTGCTGGCGCTGGGCAGCGAAGCGCGAATTATCCTTGATGCCGCGCCGAATCTGGTGATCCCCGCCAATATCAGTTTTGTCGCCAGCGTGGCGCAGTTTACGCCTAAAACGGTGGAAACCAGCGACGAAAGGCTGAAACTGATGTTCCGCGTGAAAGCCCGCATTCCGCCAGCGCTTCTGGCGGAGCATCTGGAGTATGTGAAGACCGGCCTGCCCGGGATGGCCTGGGTTCGTCTGGATAACCAGCTGGCGTGGCCTGAAGCGCTGACGGT
>SACZ01000523.1 GCA_023369685.1 Prolixibacteraceae bacterium JC049 | reverse complement strand
AACGGAGCCGTTAGCCAGCGTCTGCACAACCAGCGCAGAACGACCGCTTTCGAAGGTCACGTAGGCCAGCTTCGCGCCGTCCGGAGACCAGGCCGGAGACATCAGCGGCTGGGTGGAACGGTGAACGAGGAACTGGTTGTAGCCATCGTAGTCGGATACGCGCAGTTCGTACGGGAACTGGCCGCCGTTGGTCTGTACCACATAGGCGATACGGGTACGGAAGGCACCCTTGATGCCGGTCAGCTTCTCAAATACGGCGTCGCTGGCAGCATGCGCGGCATAGCGCAGATACTGTTTTGTGACTTTAAATGAGTTCTGCGCCAGCACGGTGCCCGGCGCGCCGCCGGTATC
>SACZ01000522.1 GCA_023369685.1 Prolixibacteraceae bacterium JC049 | reverse complement strand
CACGATGAGCATACTGGTTACCCGTCCGCTGCCGCAAGGCGAAGAGTTAGTCAGCCGCCTGCGCGCGCTGGGACGCGTGGCCTGGAGCTTTCCGCTCATCGAGTTTACCCCGGGTCGACAGCTCCCTGAGCTGAGCGGCCAGTTGGCAAGCCTGGCGGCGGGCGATTTACTCTTCGCGCTATCACAGCATGCCGTTGAGTTTGCCCACGCTCGCCTCCAGCAGCAGGGGCTGCGCTGGCCCACGGCGCCCGACTATTTTGCCATTGGCCGCACCACCGCGCTGGCCCTGCATAAAGTCMGCAATCGACAAGTTCGCTACCCGTTAGATCGGGAAATCAGCGAAGTCTTGCT
>SACZ01000521.1 GCA_023369685.1 Prolixibacteraceae bacterium JC049 | reverse complement strand
GGCGGGCGGCCGGGTGCTGAATATGGTCGACTTATCCGRTGTCTATATGACCTTCTTCCTGCCTACCGAGCAGGCGGGTCTGCTGGCGCTGGGCAGCGAAGCGCGAATTATCCTTGATGCCGCGCCAAATCTGGTGATCCCCGCCAATATCAGTTTTGTCGCCAGCGTGGCGCAGTTTACGCCTAAAACGGTGGAAACCAGCGACGAAAGGCTGAAACTGATGTTCCGCGTGAAAGCCCGCATTCCGCCAGCGCTTCTGGCGGAGCATCTGGAGTATGTGAAGACCGGCCTGCCCGGGATGGCCTGGGTTCGTCTGGATAACCAGCTGGCGTGGCCTGAAGCGCTGACGGT
>SACZ01000520.1 GCA_023369685.1 Prolixibacteraceae bacterium JC049 | reverse complement strand
CCGCGTTGTTGACCATGCCATCAACCATAATCAGCAGCAGATCGAACCACCCGGCAGGCGTTTGCTGCTGCTGAAACCAGGTCGTCACCAGCGCATTATTATTGTCCGTCATGATCAGCGATCTCCCAGCATGTAGCGGATATAGAGGCCGGCGGTGCTCTCGTTATAATCGCCGAAAGTGTCATAGCCCACCTGGCCGCCGAGCGTCATCTGTTTATTCACTTTGTAATCCGCGCCGGCGCGCAGCGTATAGCCGATGCCGCTCTTCGACGTGGCTGAATAGTACGCCTCTTTGGCAAAACCGTTGCTCACAGCGGTCTCGAGCGTCTGCTGCCACTCGGCGTTGGTCGGG
>SACZ01000519.1 GCA_023369685.1 Prolixibacteraceae bacterium JC049 | reverse complement strand
GGTCACAATCCGTGTTTTCGCGCCTTTACCCGCCGGGAGTATCTCCAGGCGAACCTTGCTGCCCTTTGGACCTTTGATCAGCGCTACCACATCATCAAGACGCCAGCCGATCACATCGACCATGGCTTTACCCGGCTGGCCAACGCCAACGATACGGTCACCCACGCTGATGGCTTTGCTCTTCGCCGCAGGCCCACCGGCCACCAGTGAATTGATCACCGTGTAGTCGTCATCCATCTGCAATACCGCGCCGATACCTTCGAGAGACAGGCTCATTTCGGTATTGAACTGTTCAGTATTGCGCGGTGAGAGATAGTTGGTATGCGGGTCGATTTCACGCGCAAAGGCGGTC
>SACZ01000055.1 GCA_023369685.1 Prolixibacteraceae bacterium JC049 | reverse complement strand
TATATGTTATGCAAATGCATATGTATATAGATATATATATGACCAAAATATATTTACATTATAGAAAATGTGTAYACATGCATATAGAAACATATGTAGTCATGTATTAATTACAATCCATTATATGTCCTAGCTAGCTACGATTTCGAMGTAGTAGTASTCGCTGCTAGCTCAGAAGCTAAGGACCGGTGAATTGTGTTTCCGTCGTAGTAGAATTCACCCTTGGGATCAAGGATTTCTTCGTTGATGAATCCCATGAGTTGTTCTTGAACCGCCGCGATAAATTCCTTGTGTGTGGTCAGGTTATCCCTCATACGAATAAACTATATGAATGTATGAAATTGATTAGTAATTAAACAAGAAATCGCTACGTAATGAAATTTTGAATTTATTTGTACGTACATCGAGCTCTCTTGTGGTGATGATTTGGTTTGCAAGGCAGTGGCAATACTCGCACACGTAATAGCCGCACAAGTTATTTCCCTGCTTTTGCTTTGCGCACTACAAATAAATGACAAACAACGAGAGATCTAATTAATATACACTTGTATGTATTTGAATCGGAGAAATATAAATATAGAGCATGTGTACTCACAGGAAATTTGAACTTCCGCCTAAGTCTTTCTCTCCATTTGCCGCGGACCAAATGACGGAACCGATACCAAGCCCTACATGGAGTTTAAAGCTATGATTCGTAGTAGCAATTAACATAACAAGATTTTCTTAATTAACAAAGGAACTTATGACGGTACCTGTCTATAAGTTCGAAAACCTTGTCAAACGTAGACTCTTTTTTATCCATTGAGTCATATACGTTGACGGTGCAGGCCTCCAGGTCGAAGAGTAAAAGCACCCAGTGGAATCTGCAATGTGCGTGGGATGCATTACATATGAAACACTTAGCAAGTTCGTACGGGAATGAAATTTGGTATGTAGGAAGACAGTAAAATTAAACTAACTCTGTGTTGTACGG
>SACZ01000518.1 GCA_023369685.1 Prolixibacteraceae bacterium JC049 | reverse complement strand
GCCAATCTGCCTTGCAGACGGGACAACAGATTAAGTGTGATCCTATCAATGCATAATATTTCGCAAGCAATATAATTAAATTTCAAATATAGGCTCAAGATGTTCAAAGGTGGCTTGCCTTGCTCGAGATCTGGAGCTTGATCCTCGAAATCCTCGCACTGCGGGTCTTCGGGCTCCGAAACTACACGCGAAACGGGACAACTCAACAAACGGCGAAAATAAAGCCCTATTAATGACCTCTAAGCGTGCCATTAGATAGATCTCGAGATTTGAGGAATTTTGGAAGTTGAACGGAGTCAATCGGATTTACGGTTGGGAAGATATTGAATTTCTAAGATTATTGGATTTTTGG
>SACZ01000517.1 GCA_023369685.1 Prolixibacteraceae bacterium JC049 | reverse complement strand
TGCGGCTCCGTTTCGCCTGAGAGCTCCGCTATCATCTCCGCCACGTTTTCCCTGCCTACCGGCGCAGCGATGGCGTCCCCCTGAAAAGAGTCGACGCCAAGCGCTTTTAGTTTGTTAAATTTATCCCGGCTGTCCACGCCTTCCGCCAGACAGCGGCAGTCGGTCAACTGGCAGTAGTGGATGAGGCTTTTAATCAGGGCGATCGCGTGCGGATCGCGCTGCATATCATTGACGATGCTCATATCCAGCTTATAGGCGTTGAATCTCACCGTACGTACCGGAAACATCACGCTGCTTTGCGAGAAGCAGCCATCGAGCATGATACGAAAGCCGCGCTTTTGCAGGCGGGCGAT
>SACZ01000516.1 GCA_023369685.1 Prolixibacteraceae bacterium JC049 | reverse complement strand
CAGATACCGAGCTTCGCCAGCTCTTCGCACAGGCTAACCATGCTGGTTTTGACCGGCATACCGTTGTGGAAGCCGCTGCGATGTTTGACATCAACGCCGTAGGCAGAGGTGTCCTGAGAGATTACCAGCAGCTCTTTGACGCCGGCGTCGGCCAGGCGTTTGGCTTCCGCCAGCACTTCGCCAATCGGACGGCTGACCAGATCGCCGCGCATGGACGGGATGATGCAGAAGGTGCAGCGATGGTTGCAGCCTTCGGAAATTTTTAAGTAAGCGTAATGACGCGGCGTCAGCTTCACGCCCTGTTCCGGCACCAGGCTCAGGAATGGGTTATGTTTAGGCTTCGGCGCGTAGTG
>SACZ01000515.1 GCA_023369685.1 Prolixibacteraceae bacterium JC049 | reverse complement strand
ATACAACGCAAGGGCTGCGTACAAAATCATCACCTGTTTCCGGGAGCACGCATCCGCGTTTACTGCAATACCATGAAAGACCAGTAAAAACTCTGGATTAGGGTATCCACTCCTGTTTATTGCCTTTTGCCAGAAACCCCGTATCAGCATCACACTCGGTCACTGAGGCCACAACGCGGGAACAATCGATGACAGTAGCGACCTTTGCATTCTTTATTATCCATGGCGGGTTATTACTCACGCTTTGTTGGCACGACCTGCGCTACGGCTTGCTACCCGATAAATTTACCTGCCCTCTGCTGTGGAGTGGATTGCTTTATTATCTCTGTCTGTCGCCGGCTAATCTGGTACAT
>SACZ01000514.1 GCA_023369685.1 Prolixibacteraceae bacterium JC049 | reverse complement strand
TCGACCAGTGAGCTATTACGCACTCTTTAAAGGTATGGCTGCTTCTAAGCCAACCTCCTGGTTGTTTGGGAATCTCCACCTCCTTTCCCACTTAGCTATAATTTGGGACCTTAGCTGACGGTCTGGGTTGTTTCCCTTTTGACCATGGATCTTAGTACCCATAGTCTCACTCCTAAGATATAAATTACGGTATTCGGAGTTTGGTTGGCTTCGATAAGCAATATGCCCTCTAGACCATTCAGTGCTCTACCCCCGCAATTAAACTCTTAAGGCTGCACCTAAATGCATTTCGGAGAGAACGAGCTATCTCTCAGTTCGATTGGCGTTTCACCCCTAAACCTATCTCATCTCCC
>SACZ01000513.1 GCA_023369685.1 Prolixibacteraceae bacterium JC049 | reverse complement strand
TCGCGGCCAATAAACAGATTATCCGCCACCGACATGTTAGGCAGCAGGTTTACTTCCTGATAGACGGTGCCGATCCCCAGCTGCTGGGCGTGGGCGGTGTTTTTTGGCGATATCTCCCGGCCTTCCAGCCATATTGCCCCGCGATCAGCGTGGTAGACGCCGGTAAGCGCTTTAATCAGGGTGGACTTACCCGCGCCGTTTTCGCCTAACAGAGCCATGATTTCGCCCCGGCGCAGGCTGAAATTAACGTTATCCAGCGCCTTCACGCCGGGGAAAAATTTGCTTAGCCCTTCAGTTCGAAGGATTTCCTGATGTTGTTCGCCGTTCATGCTCTCCCCTCACCTTAACCCGCTC
>SACZ01000512.1 GCA_023369685.1 Prolixibacteraceae bacterium JC049 | reverse complement strand
GAGCGACTTGTCGCTGGCCATCGTCAGGTAGTATTCCGCCGCCAGACCGGAAGGCGGAACGTTGCCGTTAAACATACTCCGCCAGGTCGCCAGCGCGGCGGGCACGTTGCCGCTGCGCGCCTGCTGTCTCGCCAGGTTTAGCTGCCCCTGCGGGACCTGGGCCATTTTTTTGGCGCTATCCAGATCCTGCAAGCCGGGACTGTTGGGCGCCGCTTTCTCCAGTCGCGCCCGCCACTGGGCCGCGGCCTGCAGGTTGCCTCCCTGCTGCGCCCACAGCGCCATCAGGTACAGCGCCTGAGCGTTGTTGGCATCCACCGACAACACTTTTTGCAGCGATTCCATCGCCAGCTCATC
>SACZ01000511.1 GCA_023369685.1 Prolixibacteraceae bacterium JC049 | reverse complement strand
ATCAAGGAACTGTTACAGCTTGGTGGCCTGCCGACTTCCGGCCAGATCACCCTGTTTGACGGTCGTACCGGTGAGCAATTCGAGCGCCAGGTTACCGTTGGCTACATGTACATGCTGAAACTGAACCACCTGGTTGATGACAAAATGCATGCGCGTTCTACCGGTTCTTACAGCCTGGTTACTCAGCAGCCGCTGGGTGGTAAGGCGCAGTTCGGTGGTCAGCGCTTCGGGGAGATGGAAGTGTGGGCGCTGGAAGCATATGGCGCAGCATACACCCTGCAGGAAATGCTCACCGTTAAGTCTGATGACGTGAACGGCCGTACTAAGATGTATAAAAACATCGTAGACGGCAAC
>SACZ01000510.1 GCA_023369685.1 Prolixibacteraceae bacterium JC049 | reverse complement strand
GTGCGCCGACCACGGCGTGTGGGACGAAGGGGTCGCCATCTCGCCAAAAGCGGTGACCGCGATTCAGGCGGCGAATATGACGCTGGGCAAAACCGGCGTTTGCGTACTGGCGGCGCAGGCGGGTGCGAAGGTGCACGTGATTGATGTCGGGATCGATGCCGAGCTTATTCCGGGCGTTATCAACATGCGCGTGGCGCGCGGCTGCGGCAATATCGCCGTCGGTCCGGCAATGCGCCGCGGCCAGGCGGAAGAGCTGCTGCTGGAGGTGATGCGCTATACGCGAGGGCTGGCGCAGGATGGCGTGACGCTGTTTGGCGTCGGGGAGCTCGGAATGGCCAATACCACCCCGGCGGC
>SACZ01000509.1 GCA_023369685.1 Prolixibacteraceae bacterium JC049 | reverse complement strand
CGGATGATTATCAGGCGCGTCTGAAGTCTGAGGCTCTTCCCGATAGCGTACCCATGCTGCGCATGGAGTTCACGGGCCACTCCGTTGATGCCCCGCTGCTTTCTGAAACTGCCCGTCGCTTTAATGTAAACAACAACATTATTAGCGCGCAGATGGATTACGCGGGTGGCGTGAAGTTCGGCATTATGCTGACCGAGATGCACGGCACGCAGGAAGATACCCAGGCCGCGATCGCCTGGCTACAGGAACACCATGTAAAAGTAGAGGTACTGGGGTATGTCTGAACCAATGATTTGGCTGCTGGTTCGCGGCGTATGGGAAACGCTGGCCATGACTTTCGTCTCCGGCTTCTTC
>SACZ01000508.1 GCA_023369685.1 Prolixibacteraceae bacterium JC049 | reverse complement strand
TCGCGGCCAATAAACAGATTATCCGCCACCGACATGTTAGGCAGCAGGTTTACTTCCTGATAGACGGTGCCGATCCCCAGCTGCTGGGCGTGGGCGGTGTTTTTTGGCGATATCTCCCGGCCTTCCAGCCATATTGSCCCGCGATCAGCGTGGTAGACGCCGGTAAGCGCTTTAATCAGGGTGGACTTACCCGCGCCGTTTTCGCCTAACAGAGCCATGATTTCGCCCCGGCGCAGGCTGAAATTAACGTTATCCAGCGCCTTCACGCCGGGGAAAAATTTGCTTAGCCCTTCAGTTCGAAGGATTTCCTGATGTTGTTCGCCGTTCATGCTCTCCCCTCACCTTAACCCGCTC
>SACZ01000507.1 GCA_023369685.1 Prolixibacteraceae bacterium JC049 | reverse complement strand
GTGGCGTCTTCGATATACGCCGCTGTCGCTTCGACGCCGGCGGCAAAAAAGGCCAGTTGGACCTGAGTCCAGTCGAATTCGGCCGCATCCTGTACGACAACCGATTTGCCCGAAAAACGCAGATGTTCCCCGGCGCTATCGCTACGCGCCAGGGCATAAATATCCCCCACCGGGAACTGACGATCGGCAAGCGTTTCGAACAGGGCTTCGCCTACGGCGCCCGTTGCGCCCAGTACGGCAATATTCCAGCCTTCAGACATGGTGGTGTACTCCAGAAAAAAGCAGCCCTGCCGGATTATCCAGCAGGAGCATTAAGATGATATTAACGAACAGGATGATGTACGGCGTTGAAGCC
>SACZ01000506.1 GCA_023369685.1 Prolixibacteraceae bacterium JC049 | reverse complement strand
AGTCTACGGATTTAATAGTTATTTCCGTTCAATGCCTTTGTAAAAACCGAATATATATCATTGTTGAATGGCTGGTTTTCAACAATGACCTTACCACCATAGTCGTAACATCAGCGTAAAGGAATCGTTAAGGCATCATCTCCGCCAGCGAAGACCCCATTATTTGCGTTATGACAATTTTAGTGCGTAAACAAGCTTAGCGCTGCCAGTATAAAGGTGTACCAAAAACGTCGATAAAATAGTCAATTACCGCCCGTACGTTAAGTGACGGATGCCTGGCGTGAGGGTAAATCGCCGAAACCGGCGAGGGGGTATTGCCGATTGCCGCGGTGTAGCGGGGCATCAGCTGAATTAG
>SACZ01000505.1 GCA_023369685.1 Prolixibacteraceae bacterium JC049 | reverse complement strand
GCGCAGTTCCTGTTTTATTCGCTTTGGGCGACCGGTGCAGAAATTGCATCCGTTGTGTTAAGCATACTGCTGGTTAACCTGCGCTATCTGTTGATGAGTTCAGCCATAAGCATCTTCTTTCGTCCCTACACGGTGCTGCAAAAAATCATCAGCGGACTGCTGCTGACGGATGAAACCTTCGGCGTAGCAGTACAACATGGTGGAGGGAAAAACAGTATCACTTACCCATGGATGCTCGGACTCAATCTGACGGCATGGTTAAACTGGATCCTCGCCTGCGTGTCAGGCGCCGTATTAGCCTCAGCGCTTCCATCATCGTTGATGGAAGGATTGAGCTTTAGTCTGGTGTCGATGT
>SACZ01000504.1 GCA_023369685.1 Prolixibacteraceae bacterium JC049 | reverse complement strand
CCTGCTTCGCCGAAGAGGATGGTTCGATCGCCAACTCGGGGCGCTGGCTGCAGTGGCACTGGAAAGGTCAGGATGCGCCGGGGGAAGCGCGTAACGATGGCGAAATCCTTGCCGGGATCTATCACCGTCTGCGCGAGATGTATCGCACCGAGGGTGGCAAAGGCGTCGAGCCGCTGCTGAAGATGGGCTGGAATTACAAGCAGCCGGATCATCCCGAATCTGAGGAAATCGCCAAAGAGAACAACGGCTATGCACTGGAAGAACTATACGACGCCAACGGTGTGCTGCTGGCGAAGAAGGGCCAGTTGCTGAACAGCTTCGCGCTGCTGCGCGATGATGGTAGCACCGCTTCATCC
>SACZ01000503.1 GCA_023369685.1 Prolixibacteraceae bacterium JC049 | reverse complement strand
CAAAATCGTTGAGTTCTTCGGCGTAATCCTCAGTGATTGGCGCCGGCCATTCGCCAGTGTCAAAACCGTTCGCGATCGCGCGCATAGCTTTGCGGTATTCCAGCATGCCGAGTTCCAGCAGTTCTTCGGATGCCTCGATGATGGCGATCCAGTGGTAGTTCTCGTCTTTGTTGACGAATATCCAGAAGAACTGGTCAAGGGCTGCGGTTTCGCAGTACATAGCCGCGCTCAGGTGGTAATCGCGTTCGGTGATTTCCCGGTGCAGTTTCGCGCGTAGGCCTTCCTGCTTGATGTTCCACATGCTGATGGTTTTCAGGTCGGCACCAATGCGCAGGCCTCCCATATCGATCTCAAGA
>SACZ01000054.1 GCA_023369685.1 Prolixibacteraceae bacterium JC049 | reverse complement strand
TGCATTGCTTGTGAAGTATGTGTTCGAGTATGTCCTATAGATTTGCCTGTTGTTGATTGGAAATTGGAAACTAATATTCGAAAAAAACGATTGCTTAATTACAGTATTGATTTTGGAATTTGTATATTTTGTGGTAATTGTGTTGAGTATATTTTGAATTTGATAAATGCATTGACTGAAGAATATGAATTTTCCACTTATGATCGTCACGAATTGAATTATAATCAAATAGCTTTGGGTCGTTTACCAATGTCAGTAATTGACGATTACACTATTCGAACAATTTGGAATTCACCTCAAACAAAAAATGGGGTAAATGTCCAACAAATTGTTTGTCAATGATTCCAAGTTGTTGAATTATATTTATATAAAGAATTTAATTAAAAACTTGTATTGTATTTATATAATAATAATAATATTAAGTATTAAGGCACATTCTTTTAATATAATATATTCGTAATTACTTTCTTGAAATTGATAGGTTGAAAATACACTTTAGAAAAAAAAAAAGAGAAAACAGCCTAATACTAATAATTGTATCTACATCAATTCATATCCATTAGATTCTAATTTCACTCTATTTAGAAACATATAAAAAACAAATTTCCTGGTTAAATTAATAAGGTCATGAAAAGGATTTCGATTTTTTCTTATTTTAATAATATAATGGATTTGCCTGGACCAATACATGATTTTCTTTTAGTTTTTCTGGGATCCGGTCT
>SACZ01000502.1 GCA_023369685.1 Prolixibacteraceae bacterium JC049 | reverse complement strand
GCGCTGCCGCTGACGCTCTTCAGATAGCGAAAATCTTCCAGCATCGGGTGATCGCCGAAGGCCAGTTTACCGGTGACGCGAACCCCGTGCGCTTTGGTCTGTACCCCGTTGAACTGGATACCTTTTTCAGAATCGTAGCGCTCAACGCCCTGTAAACCATCAAAGAAATCAAAGTGCCACCACGCGCGGCGAAACTCGCCGTCGGTCACCACGTGCAGCCCGCACTCGCACTGCTGCTGCACCAGATCGCGAATCGCCTCATTTTCTATCTGCCGCAGCTGCTGTGCGTCAATAGCGCCTGCGGCCAGCTGCTGGCGGGCCTGTTTGATGGCGTCCGGACGTAAAAAACTGCCGAC
>SACZ01000501.1 GCA_023369685.1 Prolixibacteraceae bacterium JC049 | reverse complement strand
AGGCTGCTGTCGCCGGTTTCGGCGCGCAGTTCGTTGATGGCCAACTGACACAGTTTACCGGTGAGCGTAGAGTCCTGGCCGCCGCTGATGCCGAGGACCAGCGATTTGATAAAGGGGTATTTTTGCAGGTAGGATTTCAAAAAATCTACGCTGCGGCGTATCTCGGCTTCGACATCGATCTGGGGTTTTGCGCCCAGCGCCTGAATAATCTCTTGTTGTAGCGTCATTGCGCCCTCCGGGAAGTGAATCTGTTTGCCAATCAGCAGGGGTTTAACCTACCTCTTTGCCGGTAAAACGACAAGGATCACAATTTTGAGTGAAGCAAAAGCAGGCAACCTCAACAAGAGGGGATTTATT
>SACZ01000500.1 GCA_023369685.1 Prolixibacteraceae bacterium JC049 | reverse complement strand
GAAGTGACAGGACAGACAACATACGGTACAGAAATAGAATACGCCCTCCGCTCAGCTTTCGGACGCGTGAATTATTCATACGATGACCGCTATCTGCTAGAAGCCAACCTGCGTTATGACGGCACTTCACGCTTCCCCAAGAACAACCGCTTCGGCGCATTCCCCTCTTTCTCCATCGGATGGAGAATCTCGGAAGAAGAGTTCTTCAAAGCCGATTGGGTGGATAATTTGAAACTACGTGCATCATGGGGATTGCTAGGTAATCAGGAAACCGTAAACTCGGACAACAGTTCTAACTATTATCCGTATCAGAACACCTATCTGTTCGGTTATGACTATAGTTTCGGCAACACTTTG
>SACZ01000499.1 GCA_023369685.1 Prolixibacteraceae bacterium JC049 | reverse complement strand
TTCTTTGCCGTTAATATTCCAATCTCCAGCACCATTAGTAGCAAAGCTTATTATAGTCGTACTATTTGGTTGGAAAGACATATCAGCATTAACATTGTATTTTCCATTAGAGAAGTATGATGTCTCACCATTTACCCTCACGATGATTCCCCCACTGTCATATGAATAATCTGATTTCCATGTGCCAACGATATCACCTGTCTTTTGAGTATCTGGTGTTCTTGGAAACATAAAAGCATATATTGTACAGAGAGAGGCTATTAAAGGTATTCCGATGATGCCAAACTTAACTACTCTTTTCATGAAGATACTTCCACTGTAGGTTGATGAAAACGAATACAGATACATCTTATCATC
>SACZ01000498.1 GCA_023369685.1 Prolixibacteraceae bacterium JC049 | reverse complement strand
CCACCATCGCCGTGGTTTATCCGCATATGAACGGCCTCGGCGGCGACGGCTTCTGGCTTATCGTGCCGCCCGAAGGCGACCCCATCGCCATTGACGCCAGCGGCGCGGCGGGCTCGCTGGCGACGCCGCAGGCCTACGCCGGCCTGGCGCAGATCCCCCACCGGGGTCCACAGGCGGCCCTCACCGTGGCGGGTACCGTCAGCGGCTGGGAAGAAGCGCTGAAGGTTTCGCGCGAGTTAAGCGGAAGATCGCTGCCGCTGTCGCGGCTGCTGGAAGACGCCATCGGCTACGCCGCAAGCGGCATCCCGGTTACCGCCTCGCAGGCCAGCGCCACCGCCGGGAAATTCAGTGAACTGC
>SACZ01000497.1 GCA_023369685.1 Prolixibacteraceae bacterium JC049 | reverse complement strand
AATAATCTTCTCCGCTTTTTTGCCGAGCTGGTAGCGGTACATTGGGTCGTAATACTCGTTCAGCAGGGGAACCAGCCAGCTGAAATGCGCTTCGGTGCTGGCGCTGCGCTGCTGCTCCAGCAGAGCTTCATCAAGCCTGGCGGTGAGCTGGGCAAAACGCTGTAACCCGAGGCGGCGGCGGATAGCGAACAGGCCATGGTGCAGATATTCGCTATATGCCTGCCAGCCTTGCTCTTCGCCGTAGGCCGCCATGAAATCGCGATGCATCCGGGTAAAATACTCTTCGCGCAGCCGTTCAAGACGGATGGCGAACGGGTCTTCCACCACCGCCAGCGGCGACTGGGCCATGCGAAGACG
>SACZ01000496.1 GCA_023369685.1 Prolixibacteraceae bacterium JC049 | reverse complement strand
AGGCTGCTGTCGCCGGTTTCGGCGCGCAGTTCGTTGATGGCCAACTGACACAGTTTACCGGTGAGCGTAGAGTCCTGGCCGCCGCTGATGCCGAGGACCAGCGATTTGATAAAGGGGTATTTTTGCAGGTAGSWTTTCAAAAAATCTACGCTGCGGCGTATCTCGGCTTCGACATCGATCTGGGGTTTTGCGCMCAGCGCCTGAATAATCTCTGGTTGTAGCGTCATTGCGCCCTCCGGGAAGTGAATCTGTTTGCCAATCAGCAGGGKTTTAACCTACCTCTTTGCCGGTAAAACGACAAGGATCACAATTTTGAGTGAAGCAAAAGCAGGCAACCTCAACAAGAGGGGATTTATT
>SACZ01000495.1 GCA_023369685.1 Prolixibacteraceae bacterium JC049 | reverse complement strand
GAAGTGACAGGACAGACAACATACGGTACAGAAATAGAATACGCMCTCCGCTCAGCTTTCGGACGCGTGAATTATTCATACGATGACCGCTATCTGCTAGAAGCCAACCTGCGTTATGACGGCACTTCAMGCTWCCCCAAGAACAACCGMTTCGGYGCATTCCMCTCTTTCTCCATCGGATGGAGAATMTCGGAAGAMGAGYTCTTCAAAGCCGATTGGGTGGATAATTTGAAMCTACGTGCATCATGGGGATTGCTAGGTAATCAGGAAACCGTAAACTCGGACAACAGTTCTAACTATTATCCGTATCAGAACACCTATCTGTTCGGTTATGACTATAGTTTCGGCAACACTTTG
>SACZ01000494.1 GCA_023369685.1 Prolixibacteraceae bacterium JC049 | reverse complement strand
CGGGGATCTCGCGATTATCAACACCTTACCGACCGCCACCGGCGGTACGCCGTTTCAGCGGCAAGTCTGGCAAGCGCTGCGTACCATCCCCTGCGGACAGGTCATGCACTACGGTCAGCTCGCGGAGGCACTGGGGCGACCGGGCGCCGCGCGCGCCGTGGGTGCCGCCAACGGTTCAAACCCGGTCAGTATTGTGGTGCCCTGCCATCGCGTGATCGGGCGTAACGGCACCATGACCGGTTACGCCGGCGGCGTGCAGCGTAAAGAGTGGCTATTGCGCCACGAAGGCTATCTGCTCCTTTGACCGTAAGTGCCTTTTTTGGAATCTTCCGGTAATTTTACAATCATCTCTCGTCAA
>SACZ01000493.1 GCA_023369685.1 Prolixibacteraceae bacterium JC049 | reverse complement strand
GCTACGCTGCGGCTTTTATCGAGTAATATGCCAGCCGCGCGCTTTCCACAGTTCCGGCAGCGCTTCCAGACGGGTAAACGTCGTCACTTTCGGATGGTCGATGGGCTTGTTGTGCGGATCGGCGCAGAAGTAGAACACCTCCATGCCTGCCGCGATCCCCGACTGCGCGCCTGCGCTGGAGTCGTCAACCAGTATGCAGTTCTCGACGTTAACGTTCATCGCTTTTGCGGCATGCAGCATTAGCGCCGGATCGGGCTTCCAGCGCTGGATATCGTAGCCGCTATACAGACGCTCGGGGAAATGGCGCAGCATGCCTGTTTTACCGAGAGAGTGCTGCATTTTGCTGACCGGGCCGTTG
>SACZ01000492.1 GCA_023369685.1 Prolixibacteraceae bacterium JC049 | reverse complement strand
TATTATCTGCACTTGACTGCCACTGGTAACTTACACCACCCGTTCCAGTTGCTGCTGTTGTACTTGTAAACGCAGCAGGTGTATCTCCTGAGCAAATTGTCTGAGCTGAAGCAATAGCTCCTGCTGTTACTGAACCTACTGTAACTTTCACTGATGTTGTATAAGCAACACAACTTCCCGTGGTTGAAGTTGCCTTTCTTCTATACCAAGTATCTTGAGTGATGCCTGATGATGGAGTATATGTCGCACTGGTCTCTCCGCTTATGTCATTAAAGCTACTATTATCTGCACTTGACTGCCACTGGTAACTTACACCACCCGTTCCAGTTGCTGCTGTTGTACTTGTAAACGCAGCAGG
>SACZ01000491.1 GCA_023369685.1 Prolixibacteraceae bacterium JC049 | reverse complement strand
GGCGAAACTCCCGCCCCATCAGCAAAATCTTGCCCGCAAGTTAGGGCTCAGTGGCGCAATGATCATGCGCGTGTTATTGCTGGTGTCGATTGCCTGGCTGGCGCACATTACGCTGCCGCTATTTACCATTGCCCATTTTGTCGTTTCTGTGCGCACGATTATTTTATTTGTTGGCGGTTGTTTTCTTATTTACAAATCACTGCAGGAAATACGCGGCGAGCTTCAGCCGGAAGTAGAGTCGCACAGCGACGGTCTGCGCCAGCTCTCGCTGGCCGGGGCCATCATCCAGATTATGCTGCTGGATATCGTCTTCAGCCTTGATTCTGTTATTACCGCAGTCGGTCTATCGCAGCATATT
>SACZ01000490.1 GCA_023369685.1 Prolixibacteraceae bacterium JC049 | reverse complement strand
GGCGCGAAGTGGGGCGGCGTGGACATTCCAGACTACAGCGCCGCAGCGCCGGACAGCGATGTCGGACCGTTCATCATGCAGCCGGAAGGGATGGGGCGTCTGTTCGCTATCGATAAGATGGCGGAAGGGCCGTTCCCGGAACACTACGAGCCGTTTGAAACGCCGCTGGGCACTAACCCGCTGCACCCGAACGTGGTCTCGAACCCGGCCGCGCGCGTCTTTAAAGGCGACCTTGAGCAGATGGGCAAAGCGGATAAATTCCCTTACGTCGGCACCACTTACCGCCTGACCGAGCACTTCCACTACTGGACCAAGCACGCGCTGCTTAACGCCATCGCGCAGCCGGAACAATTCGTGG
>SACZ01000489.1 GCA_023369685.1 Prolixibacteraceae bacterium JC049 | reverse complement strand
CGGGGATCTCGCGATTATCAACACCTTACCGACCGCCACCGGCGGTACGCCGTTTCAGCGGCAAGTCTGGCAAGCGCTGCGTACCATCCCCTGCGGACAGGTCATGCACTACGGTCAGCTCGCGGAGGCACTGGGGCGACCGGGCGCCGCGCGCGCCGTGGGTGCCGCCAACGGTTCAAACCCGGTCAGTATTGTGGTGCCCTGCCATCGCGTGAACGGGCGTAACGGCACCATGACCGGTTACGCCGGCGGCGTGCAGCGTAAAGAGTGGCTATTGCGCCACGAAGGCTATCTGCTCCTTTGACCGTAAGTGCCTTTTTTGGAATCTTCCGGTAATTTTACAATCATCTCTCGTCAA
>SACZ01000488.1 GCA_023369685.1 Prolixibacteraceae bacterium JC049 | reverse complement strand
CTGTTCATGCACGATTCGCCGCAGAGCAGCGGCTTCCCGTCCATCACCGTCATCCGCGATGAACCGCAGGAGGAGGTCGAAGCCCGCGGCTCGGTGTTTAAAAACCAGCTGCTGGCGCTGCGCAACCCGGCCCTGTGGACGCTGGCGCTGGCCTCGGCGTTTATGTATATCGACCGCTACGCGGTGAACTCATGGGGGATCTTCTTCCTCGAACAGGATAAAGCCTACTCTACTCTCGAAGCGTCCGGGATTATCGGGGTCAACGCCATCGCAGGTATCGCCGGAACCATTATCGCCGGGATGCTCTCCGACCGTTTCTTCCCGCGCAACCGCAGCGTGATGGCCGGCTTTATCAGCCT
>SACZ01000487.1 GCA_023369685.1 Prolixibacteraceae bacterium JC049 | reverse complement strand
TGGATTTTGTAAGTATATCGTTCAGTTAGATTTCTTACTACGTCTCCTTTAATTAATTAGGTCCTTGTATATAAGTAGACTATAGAAAATAATATACTCCCTTTTATCGTTGTAGAATGGAGATTCAAAGGGCCCGACGGCGGAGGGTTTTCGATACTGGATTCATCGACCCTCGGAGAGTAAACGTTGCAATGCTCGACCAATATCCGCAGGAAACAGAGGACAATCTCGTCCATCTCCTGAAGGCGCAGCATTACAAGACGTTCATACTGTTGCCGTACAACACAGAGTTAGTTTAATTTTACTGTCTTCCTATACCAAATTTCATTCCCGTACGAACTTGCTAAGTGTTTCATATG
>SACZ01000486.1 GCA_023369685.1 Prolixibacteraceae bacterium JC049 | reverse complement strand
GATATTATAGATACCGTTGTTCTCGACGGTGCAGGAGGAAGCAACAATATCCCCGTTGATATACAGGGTAACATCCGCTGCATTAACGGGCGATGATGACGCAATCGCCGTAAATAACGTGATAGCGGCCGGGCTGGCGATAATTCTCATTATCGACTCCTTAGTAACCAATTAGAACCGGGAACGGGATAAATTCAGTTGTACATCATCGTTAAGGTTGCCACCGCGTTGGCGCGGCCGGGATGGATCGCCGGCGCGTTCTGGTAATAGCGAAAGGTGAGCGGCAGGGTTATCGATGCTCCAGCCTCAGGGATGGTGCCGACCGGGAAAAACCGATCAAACTGGACGGGTGAACCGTTA
>SACZ01000485.1 GCA_023369685.1 Prolixibacteraceae bacterium JC049 | reverse complement strand
TTAACGCGCCTGCCCGCCTCTATATCTGGCTGTTTCGCAGCATGCCGCTGCTGGTGCTGCTGATTTTTGTCTACAACATGCCGCAGGCGCTGCCCTCCTTCGCGCCGGTGCTGAACGACCCGTTCTGGGCCGGGCTGCTGGCGATGGTGCTGAGCGAAGCCGCCTATATTGCTGAAATTCATCGCGGCGGGCTGCTGTCGATTCCGGAAGGACAGAGCGAAGCCGCCCGCGCGCTCGGGCTGCGCTATGCCGGCACCCAGTGGCGCGTGGTGATCCCGCAGGCGCTGCGCGTCGCCCTACCGGCGCTGGCCAATGAGTATATCGCCATCGTCAAGCTCAGCTCGCTGGTGTCGGTTATCT
>SACZ01000484.1 GCA_023369685.1 Prolixibacteraceae bacterium JC049 | reverse complement strand
CAGCGAGATTCCATTTTCTGTAAAGGTCTGCCTGCTGCTTAGAACAAGCCTCCAGCCGCCCTTCAGGTATCCAGAATCGGGAGCGGACATAAACATCACCATTTGGAGCGAGCCAGACTTTAACCGCAGCTGAAATATCAATTTTGTTGGAAAGGTCAACGCCAAGCCACATTGACCAGCTGGCAGAAGTTGAAACTTCCCATGAATCACGGCATTTTTCCCATCGAGCCATGTCCATCCATGCTTTTTCACCCTGCACCCAGATATTGAGATGCTTGGTAAAAAAACCGACACGTGCCGCGACCTGCTCTTTTGCCTTTTTGGCAAGACGGCGCATGTCGTCCCATCGCTTACAAACACC
>SACZ01000483.1 GCA_023369685.1 Prolixibacteraceae bacterium JC049 | reverse complement strand
GTTTTGGTGCTTTTTTGAACTTTCTCGTTCCGGACAAAAACATCGCACCCGTGTGGGCCAATATTGGCATTAATTGACAAATGTTCCCCGCGCGAATCAAGAAGTGAGCTTTAGCCACGAACGCACCGAATACACTCCAATATGTCCAAAAGTCATGTTTTGGTGCTTTTTTGAACTTTCTCGTTCCGGACAAAAACATCGCACCCGTGTGGGCCAATATTGGCATTAATTGACAAAAGTTCGCCGCGCGAATCACGAAGTGAGTTTTTGCCACGAACGCACCCAATACACTCCAATATGTCCAAAAATCATGTTTTGGTGCTTTTTGAACCTTTTCTTTCCGGTCAAAAACATCGCACCC
>SACZ01000482.1 GCA_023369685.1 Prolixibacteraceae bacterium JC049 | reverse complement strand
CCCTTGCCATCATGCTGCTGGCGATCGGCGGCGCCTGGCTCTTTATTCGTATTCAGAACCGACCGCTGGTCGACCTGGAGCACGCGGCGCTGCAGGTCGGGCGAGGCATTATTCCCCCGCCGCTGCGCGAATACGGCGCATCGGAAGTGCGGTCGGTGACCCGCGCTTTTAACCATATGGCGGCTGGCGTGAAGCAGTTGGCGGACGACCGTACGCTGCTGATGGCCGGCGTCAGCCATGATTTACGCACCCCTCTCACGCGTATTCGTCTGGCGACGGAGATGATGGGCGAAGAGGACGGCTACCTCGCCGAGTCGATTAATAAAGATATCGAAGAGTGTAACGCCATTATTGAACAGTTT
>SACZ01000481.1 GCA_023369685.1 Prolixibacteraceae bacterium JC049 | reverse complement strand
TGGAGCGCTAGCCGTCCCGGCGGAGGGGATTCCGCCGGAGGCATAGACAGTACTACTTTAACGAGCCCTTCAGGAACTGCTGCAGGCGCGGGCTTTTCGGATTGCCGAAAACATCGTCAGGGTGCCCTTCTTCTTCAATCTTGCCCTGATGCAGGAAAATCACGTGCGAAGAGACATGGCGCGCAAAGCCCATTTCATGCGTTACCACGACCATGGTTTTTCCCTCTTCCGCCAGCTGCTGCATAATGCGCAGCACTTCGCCTACCAGTTCAGGGTCAAGCGCCGATGTCGGTTCATCAAACAGCAGTACGTCGGGCTCCATCGCCAGCGCGCGGGCAATGGAAACGCGCTGCTGCTGGCCG
>SACZ01000480.1 GCA_023369685.1 Prolixibacteraceae bacterium JC049 | reverse complement strand
AAATCGCCGAATCGCTGCGCAAAATCGCCGACCAGTTCGACGATACCATTCGCGCGAACGCCGAAGCGGTGATCGCCAGATATGAGGGGCAGATGGCGGCGATTATCGCCAAATATCGCCCGCGCCTGGAGGGGCGTAAGGTGCTGCTCTATATGGGCGGCCTGCGACCACGCCACGTCATCGGCGCCTATGAGGATCTCGGCATGGAGATCATCGCCGCCGGGTACGAGTTTGCCCATAACGATGACTACGACCGCACCCTGCCGGATCTCAAAGAGGGCACACTGCTGTTCGATGACGCCAGCAGCTACGAGCTGGAAGCGTTCGTCAAGGCGCTGAAGCCCGACCTTATCGGCTCCGGC
>SACZ01000479.1 GCA_023369685.1 Prolixibacteraceae bacterium JC049 | reverse complement strand
ATCGACGCTTCATCCACCGCAAAACCGTGGTTCTGCGCGGTGATCATCACCACGTTGTTATCCATATCTTTTACCGGATGGTTGCCGCCGTGGTGGCCGAACTTCATCTTCACGGTCTTTGCACCGCTCGCCAGCGCCAGCAGCTGATGGCCGAGGCAGATGCCGAATACTGGAATGTCGGTTTCCAGGAACTTCGTAATCGCGTCGATAGCGTAATCACAAGGCGCCGGGTCGCCAGGGCCGTTGGACAGGAAAATACCGTCCGGATTCATCTTCAGCACCTCTTCGGCGGAGGTCTGCGCCGGAACCACCGTCAGGCGGCAGCCACGATCGACCAGCATGCGCAGAATGTTGCGCTTGGCG
>SACZ01000478.1 GCA_023369685.1 Prolixibacteraceae bacterium JC049 | reverse complement strand
AGGCTTAGTTGTTTCCATTTTTATACCCCTAATATTTGAGATTCGGATTCGCTAAAGCGACTGCTACATAGGGCTAACATAACTGTTAGCAGCCGCTGATGACAATGTTTTTTCCTTTGCCGTTATCATAACCCTAAACGCTGCTGAATCGAAGCAAGCGATGGAAAAACCACGCGAGTCTGGTCTTTATTTACGCAATGCCCGGCAGATTAAATGCGACAGCAGTTCAAGCTGGCGCGCCAGCTCGATAGTTAACCACACATAACCATGAATAGGCGTTTCGGAGAAATTGTCGTCCTGCTGCTCTTTGATGAGCTGGCGCAGTTCGGCAACGATTTCGTTGAGCTTTTCATTGTTGGCCAG
>SACZ01000477.1 GCA_023369685.1 Prolixibacteraceae bacterium JC049 | reverse complement strand
CTATGCGGCTTCGACCTTTAAATACGTGTTCGACTACCATCCGGGCGACATCTACTGGTGCACCGCCGACGTCGGCTGGGTCACCGGCCACAGCTACCTGCTGTACGGCCCGCTGGCCTGCGGCGCAACGACGCTGATGTTCGAAGGCGTACCGAACTGGCCGACCCCGGCGCGCATGTGCCAGGTGGTGGATAAGCATCAGGTCAACATTCTCTATACCGCTCCTACGGCGATCCGCGCGCTGATGGCGGAAGGCGATAAGGCCATCGAAGGCACCGACCGCTCTTCCCTGCGCATACTCGGCTCCGTCGGCGAACCGATTAACCCGGAAGCCTGGGAGTGGTACTGGAAGAAAATCGGCAA
>SACZ01000476.1 GCA_023369685.1 Prolixibacteraceae bacterium JC049 | reverse complement strand
GCTTCGGCAGCATGCACGGGCTGTCGTTGGATCTCGATGAAACGTTCGGCCATGAAGAGCGCGGCCGCGATACCACCGAGGGTTTTCTCCCCGAGCAGTTTAAAGAATTTGGCATTAATCAGCCTATCGCCACGCGCTTCTTTAACAGCGAATTGCGCTATAGCTACGGCGCCCCGGAAGGGCGCGGCAAAGCAGAAGTTGCGCTAATGCATAAGCAGCTGCGCTTTCGCAATCTCGACAGCATTGAGGACGCCAGCGCCGACTTTCATTACTACATGCACGATCAGGAGTGGCATGAAAACAGCCTGGTCGCCGAACTTTTTGATCAAAAAGCCAAAACGCTGCGCTATCGCTACAGTTTTA
>SACZ01000475.1 GCA_023369685.1 Prolixibacteraceae bacterium JC049 | reverse complement strand
TATCAATGGCCGGATTTTCGCCTTTGTGGAATACGGCGGCAATATCCTGCTTTTTGAGCAGCGGATGCAGCGCCGCGCCTTCGCTATTTTGCACGCAGTGATCCGGCCAGAACGTTTGCCTCAGGCCGTCAAGCTCGCCTTGGGTATAGGGCTCAACCTGATGCTGGCTGGCAAAGCTGCCGTGATTCGCCGGGTGCCAGTCCTGGCTGGCAACCACCGTTTCGCCTCGTTCCAGGCTCCAGTCGATAAGCCGGTTGGCGATGTCCACCGTACTGTCGCCCTGCGGGACGGCAAGTGCGCCGCCGGCGCAAAAATCATTTTGTAAATCGACCAGTAGCAGCGCGCGTTGGGTCATGTGCTCCTC
>SACZ01000474.1 GCA_023369685.1 Prolixibacteraceae bacterium JC049 | reverse complement strand
GTATCGTCGTCGGCCAGGAATGGGATTACCGCCGCGAGATGGCGCTGGATATCGTCACCTCCCAGCTTACACCCTGGCTGGTTGCACTGCCGCTGATGTTTTTGCTGCTCATCGTGCTGTTAAGCCGGGAACTGGCGCCACTGAAAAAGCTGGCCAACACGCTGCGCACCCGAGCGCCGGATTCCGCCGAAACGCTAAATAGCGAGAACGTGCCCAGCGAAGTTCGCCCGCTGGTCGACGCGCTAAATCAGCTCTTTACCCGGACGCATGACACCATGATCCGCGAGCGTCGGTTCACCTCCGATGCCGCCCACGAACTGCGCAGCCCACTGGCGGCGCTGAAGGTGCAAACCGAAGTGGCCCA
>SACZ01000473.1 GCA_023369685.1 Prolixibacteraceae bacterium JC049 | reverse complement strand
CTCTCCGATCTAATATTTATGTCGGAGGGGAGCGCCTATAATGTATGTCATATATTAAATAGTACTATCCTGGCATGTCTGAAGACGTGCTGTACGCCTGAAGCAAAGGAAATGATATTGCGTCATCAATGAGCCCTAAAATAACATAAGCAACACCGTCAGTTTTAACAGTAGCAAAATAATCAAATAAAATAATCCTCAGAGATTGATAAAGATCGCTTTTAAATTTATAAACAATGGTGTTGAAGGAACGGTGCCCCTTTATCGGGGCGTTTTAACCAATTCCTTAACGGAGAGAAAATCGATAGCCCTGAGTGATGCCCTTTGCGGGGAAGATTTCGTTTTTACAGGCGACCGGATCAAG
>SACZ01000007.1 GCA_023369685.1 Prolixibacteraceae bacterium JC049 | reverse complement strand
AATTGCTGCACAGAATAAACTCCTTTCTCGAACTGGGAGACTAAGTTCCTTTTAAACTCGTCCGTGTAAACTCTTCGCTTTTTTAAAGCTCGTAAATTGGCTTTCATTGTTCTTCAAATTGTGGTCAACATATATCAGGGAATGACATGTTGTGTGCTCCATCCTTTTCCATATTCTAGAGTTAATTTTTGCGAAAGCGATTTTATGACCTCTTTCCCATATTGGGCACGCTTGTTTTCTAGAATTTCAGTATTAATTTTTGCTCCTATATTCCAGTATAAAATTGTTGTAGTTGCATTTATTGTTGAAGCGACATTCTGTTTTGCTTCTTCAATTAAATGTCTTATTTCTGAAAAAAGATTGCTAATATTTTGAGGTTTATTACTCATATTGCATTGTATTCAAAAATTATTCAATTTCTACTGTCGGTGTCTCTTGTTTGTTTCTAGGTATTTTAATAAGTGTACTGATTGGGATTCTTTCTGATTTTATGTAACAGATACTCTAATCCATTTAACTTTATTTCATAGAGCGTGTTCAGTAGCATTCCCAGTTTTCCATCAGGAAATCCTTTTTGATGATACCATACCAGGTAAGGTTCGGGTAAATCACATAAAATGTACCCCTTGTATTTGCCATAAGGCATTTTCATGGTAACCAATGTTTTCAATAGAGTAGGATCCATCATATGCTAAAAATCTTTTCTTCTTAATTGTTTCTTTTCGCTTTGAATTCGTTTATTATCCAACCTTTTTTTCTTCGATGCAAGTGTTGGACGTGTCGCTTTTCTCTTCTTGGGAGGAATTAGCGATTGGTGTATCAGCGCATAAAAACGGCCAAGTACTTTTTCTTTGTTCTGCAATTGCGAACGCTCGGACTGCTCGGTAAGAATTAGTTCTCCGTTGGCTGTAAGTCTCGATGCTAGACGGTTAATAATTAATTGTTTTTGTCTCTCAGATAATAGTTGCGATTGAAAAACATTAAACCGAAGTTCCACACGTGATTCTGTTTTGTTCACATGTTGTCCTCCGGCACCGCTGCTTCTGGATGTTTTAAAGCTGATTTCTGTTGTTAAATCCATTGAGTTGTTTTCTGTGCTTTTACAGCTACAAAGATATTGAATTCGCTCGTTAAAAAAACAACGATTCTTCAGGAGGTTCAATGCCTTCAGGCTGAAATTCGTTGTAATATTCGGTTATCAACTCCATTATTTCTGAACCATGCCGTTGCATTGTTTTCTTTCCTACACCTTTTATGCTATTCAATTCCGATCTTTTAGTGGGTAGCGTGTTGGCAATTTTCAACATAATAGTTTGTGAAATAATCTGTGAGACAGAACAATGCTCTTTGTTGGCTTTTTCTCTTCGCCATATTTTTAATGCTTGATAAAGTTCTGGATGATTTAGGTTCTTTTCACTAATCGGAGTTGCCTTAATAATACGTCTTGGAGGATGCAGCACTGCTTGTGTCTGTTTTTGTAAAAACTGGTTGCAGCTAAACTCATGCAAAGCAGTTGGCAATGTTTTCATCTTAATATGAATCTCCTGATGAAGTTGATCCATAGCTGCATCGATAGCCAGTTGCAATGCGACATTATCGGTTTCGGCAGTGGTATTGTCTACATAAGGCACTACCAGCTTTTCCATTTCAGTGAGAAAATAATTGGCTGCCTTCGATATTCGTTCCTGAACGGTTGTATCTTTTTCAGGAACCAAGTTCTTATGTTCTAGTACTCTCAACTGGTTACGAAAGCGATCGGCAACATCAAATACACTTTCAATGCATTTGGAATGATTGTCTTCGGGTAAATCCAACAATGTCCCTTGAATGCGTTCTCTATTTCTTTCAAGCAAGTAGTTTAGTTTGCTACACCAACGCGCAATTTCTTCGAAATTAAAAAGAGCATGAAGTAAATCGTATTGATAGCTACACTGGTAGTTTTTCAATAAGTCCTCGTTGGGATGGTTGGCCTCCATATGCCGAGAAAAGCTAACTACAGAAGGATCGTTAATAATGGCACTTTCAGAAATAGGAGTGTGTAATACCATTCCTTCTAAAGTTCGGCATCGACTCAATGCGACATAAACCTGGCCATGAGCAAACGCCGATTGAGCATCAATAACGGCTTTCTCAAAAGTTAATCCCTGGCTTTTATGAATGGTTATAGCCCATGCCGGTTTTAGCGGATACTGTACAAAGCTACCTACTACCTCTTCTTCAATGCTATTGGTCTCTTTATTTAGTTTATATTTTACATTTTCCCATTGCTCTTTTTCAACATAAATGGGATCTTCTCTATCTTCACATCTAACAACTATTTTATCGAACTGAAAACGTTCTATTACCCCAATTTTGCCATTATAGTAGCTCTTCTCAAAAGTGGTGTCGTTTTTTACAAACATTACTTGTGCTCCAACTTTTAATTCAAGTTGTGCATAAGTCGGGTAAGCATATTCGGGGAAATCACCATCGATAGTTGCTTTAAATTGATGTGGCTTCGTTTCCAGCTGATTCAAGCGCTTTTCATTGATGCTTTGTGCCCGATAATTGTGAGTTGTCAGGATAATGTACCCTTCCTCTTTTTCTGGGTCGAATTGAGGATTATAGCGCTTCATTAAAGTGGCATGTGCTGATTTGGAGAGCGCATTTTCCCGAATCTCATTCAGTATCGAAATGAACTTCTTATCGGTTTGTCGATAGATGGTTTTCAGTTCAATATTTACATGTTTTGTGTTTTGAAAAGCTTTGCTGCTGAAAAAGAAGACTGTTTGGTAATAATTCTTCAATATTTGCCAATCGGTTGGTTTAGCTACTGGAGCCAGCTGTTGTAGGTCTCCAATCATCAAGAGCTGAACACCCCCGAAAGGCTTATTAGAATAACGGTATTTACGCAATACAGAATCAATTGCATCCAGTAAGTCGGCACGTACCATACTAATTTCATCGATAATCAATAGGTCGAGTGTACGAATAATATCTTTCTTGATTTTGCTGAATTTGAATTCCGATTCGTTGGATTGACCATCGCTTCCGGGAACATGAGGAGTGAAAGGCAATTGAAAAAAGGAGTGAATAGTAACTCCTCCTGCATTAATGGCGGCAACACCCGTGGGAGCAACAATTATCATTCGTTTGGGAACTTCATCTTTTATGCGATGCAAGAAAGTGGTTTTCCCTGTGCCTGCTTTACCTGAAAGGAAAACAGATGCATTGGTGTTGGAAACAAATTGATAAGCTAGCTCAAGATCGGGGTTTGCAATAGTCATGTTATGTCGATTATTCTAATTGAAGAATAAAAATACGCAAAATGAATGGAAAAGGGGAGTCATGTGAAATTTTACCCATAAAATATAGCTGATTGTAATGAAAACGGAAGCTGATTTTTTAAAAGTTACTACCTTTAGCCAACGCATTATTTCGCTAAAATTAATCATTAGTAATAACCAGATTGATGAAGAGGATTATTTCTTTAGGGATTGTTGCTTTGCTATGTATAAATGCAATGGCACAACGAGTAGAAAAAGAATTGAGTAACGGTTGGCTTTTTTCAAAAGGAAACATTGCCGGGGCTGAGAAAGTAGATTTCGATGCTTCGAAATGGGAAACCGTAACTGTACCACACGATTGGGCAATTAAAGGGCCATTTAGTAAGGAACATGATAAGCAGGTGGTTGCCATTACCCAAAATGGTGAGAAAAAAGCCACCGAAAAAACAGGAAGAACAGGTGCTTTGCCTCATATTGGAATGGGCTGGTATCGAAAAGCATTTCATTTAGTTAACATTAAATCTAATCAGAGAGTACTTATTCAGTTTGACGGAGCCATGAGCGATGCTCATGTGTGGGTGAACGGAAAAAAGGCAGGAAATTGGCCTTATGGATATAGCTATTTCTATTTCGATATTACTGAATTGGTAAAGCAGGGAGAGAATATTTTGGCAGTCCGACTGGACAATAAGAAGTATGCTTCTCGCTGGTATCCTGGTGCTGGTTTATACCGAAAAGTTCGCCTGATAGTTAAGAATGAAACCAGCTTTAAACGTTGGGGGACATTTGTAACAACTCCGTTTGTAAGTAATGATTTGGCTCAGGTTCATGTAGCTACCGAGGTAGAAGGAGAGAACGTAAAGGTAGTGGCTGAAGTTATTGATGCCAATAATAATAAAGTAGCAGAAGCTGAAAGCAATCAGATCTTTGGAAATAAGTTAGAATTGAATTTAGGGGTTAAGAATCCAAAATTGTGGAGCCCTGAGGCACCGAACCTATACCACTTAAACTGCAAGTTATACCAAGGTGGAGAACTGAAAGATACACAGACTATTCGTTTCGGAATTAGAGATGTAAAATATATTGTAGGAAAAGGCTTTATGCTGAATGGGCAGGTACGTAAGTTCCAGGGAGTATGTTTGCATCACGATTTAGGTCCAATTGGAGCTGCAATCAATAAGTCGGCATTGCGTCGTCAGTTAAGAATTCTGAAAGAGATGGGATGTGATGCTGTTCGCTCTTCTCACAATATGCCATCGCTGGAACAGCTAGAGTTATGCGATGAAATGGGAATTTTGTTCTTGGCAGAAAGTTTCGATGAATGGCAAAAAGCGAAGGTAAAGAATGGCTACAACCGCTGGTTTAAAGAGTGGGCCGAAAAGGATGTGGTAAACTTGGTACGTGCTACCAGAAATCATCCATCTATTGTAATGTGGAGCTCCGGAAATGAGGTGCCCGATCAGTGGGGAAATGAAGGAGTGAAAAGAGCTAAGTGGTTGCAGGATATTTTTCATAGAGAGGATCCAACTCGTCCGGTAACAGTAGGAATGGACCAGGTCGAGGCTGTGATGAAGTCCGGTTTTGGTGCTATTACTGATGTGCCAGGATTAAACTATCGTGTGCATTTATACGATAAAGCTTTTGAACGTTTCCCTCAGGGAATGATTCTAGGATCGGAAACGGCATCAACCATTAGTTCTCGAGGAATTTATAAGTTTCCTGTAAAGGAAGCAAAAATGACTGTTTACGATGATTTACAGTGTAGCGCGTATGGTTTGGAATCGTGTAGTTGGTCTAATATTCCGGATGATGACTTTGCCGCACAAGACGATAAGCCATGGTTGATTGGGCAGTTTGTGTGGACTGGCTTTGATTACCTTGGAGAACCTACTCCATATGATAATTACTGGCCTTCGCGAAGTTCGTATTTTGGAATTTGCGATTTGGCAGGTTTACCAAAAGATAGGTATTATTTGTATAGAAGTATCTGGGCAAAAGATAAAGAGACCCTGCATATTCTGCCTCATTGGAACTGGGAGGGACGTGAAGGTGAAATAACTCCTGTTTTTGTTTACACCAACTATAATAAAGCCGAATTATTTGTGAATGGTAAGAGTCAGGGAATTCGAACAAAAACAAAAGATTCGAAGCTGGATAGATATCGTCTACGTTGGATGGATGTGAAATATGAGCCAGGAACGGTAAAGGTAGTTGCGCTAGATGACAATAACCAGCCAGTTGCAGAACAAGAAATTCATACTGCAGGTAAGCCATACCAATTGAAGTTAGAAGCAGACAGAAAAGTTATTAAGGCCGATGGAAAAGAGTTGAGCTACATAACAGTATCTGTAGTAGATAAAAAAGGCATTGTATGCCCTACGGCAACCAATCAACTTAACTTCAAAGTTTCAGGCAAAGGAAAATATGTTGCAGCTTGTAATGGAGATGCTACTTCTGAGGAACTATTTCATTTGCCTACAATGAAGTTATTTAGTGGGAAGCTGGTCGTTCTGGTACAATCAGAAAAAGAAGCTGGAAAGATGGATTTGAAAGTAACCGGTAAAGGATTAAAATCAGCTTCAATTAAAATTGAAAGTGTGAAATAATAGGATTCAAAAATAAATAATTGAAAGGCAGTTTGGAATTAGTTTCGAACTGCCTTTTTTAATGCAAATATGACAGAATATTATGTGTTAATAGTGTGAGTTTTGATAAGGGGGTGCAATCGAGACGTATGACGAATGGTGTTTTTGTTGTGATGAATGATTGATTAGTGGTGATAAAAGTTGTTTTAGAGTTGTGGTAATAACAAATATTTCTCTTCTTTGTTATGGGAAAGTATATTTCATTATTGAGATGAGAGAATAGCAAACTGTTAGAGTATTTAAGGAGGTGTAAGTTTTAAGGAAGAAGTTGAAATTCTACTTAATTATAAACTTAACACAATTGTATGAAGAACAATTACACCGATTTAAAAACAGTTAGAGGAGAGAGAAAACGATGGCGTAGATGTGTTTTTATTCTGAGCTTGTTTTTTATTCTTCCCCTTTTTAGTGCTGGACAAAGTTATTCCAGTTCAAAACCCCCAAAAATTGAACAAATAGAAAAAGATAACGACTACTACATCAAGTATAAAATGTCGTTGCCCCATGGATTTAGTAAATGTCCCGGTGTACACTGGGAAAACAATCGCCCCATTCGTTTAATAGGAAGCAACTGGCAAGAATTTGACAATACTAATGGTGGATGGGGAAGTAGAACTATTACTGTCGCCACTTATCCTGGTGCTGGAATAAAATTAGGAGCAAAATATTGGTCAGGTTCGCATCTGTTTAATTGCCACCGGTGGAGTACCAGAGTAATTTGGATGCGTGCTGCAAACCTAAAACAACCATACAATTTTGCACACTTGTATGAAGAGGAAAATAAGCAAATAGTATTACGTTGGAGTAATGCCACCAATGTCCCCAATGGTAAATATCGAGTTCAGGTTCGAAGAACAAACCTGGCAACTAACCGAGTTGAGAATTTTCAGGTAAATGGAGGAACAACCAATTACACGGATAGACTTAGAATAATTCCGGGGGCACGTTTTAAATATGAGATACGTACCCATCATCCCGGAGGGTATAGTAATGCAGGCTTAAGTAACAGTCCGCAACGAAACTCTCCATGGGTTTCAAGAGAAGTGACATTGCCCGGAATAATTAATGACTTCGAGGTAGATACACGTAGGAAATCGATTAAGTTCTCATGGAGCATAAGAAATACCTATTTCCACAATAATATTCGACTGGAATATAAAGAAGGAACAAGCTGGAACCTGATAGAGGAATTAACAGCAACTACCGATCAGTACACATGGACACCCAGCTTTGCGTTAGTCCCTGGAGATACTTATTCATTTCGTGTAAGGGCAATGGATAATATGACGCAGATTCAAAAGCTGGAAGGAATGGGAGGACTGGCTGCCAATGGAGTATTGAGTGGTCATGTGAAGATTGCCAATAGTGAGAAAGGGGTTCCTTTTGTTCCAATAAAAATTGAATCGAAAGAAAATAGATATGTAGGCTATAAATACTATCAGTTTGCAGTATCAACTTACCCTACTGCAGATCATTTGGATAACATGACTCCGGTTAAGAGTGGCGTAACTAGCACTTTCAATATTGGGGCAAGAAATAGAAACGAATATTATGGTTTTATTTTCGATTCATGGATTTATTTGCCGACTGATGGAAATTATACTTTTTATAGCAATTCCGATGATGGGTCAAGATTATACATTAACGACCAATTGTGGATAAATAATGACGGTCACCATCCGATGCAAGAAAGAAGTCATTCTGGAAACTTGGATGCTGGTTATCATAAAATAAGAGTGAAGTTTGTTCAAGGTGGTGGTGGTCATGGTTTACAAGTAAAATATGCCGGACCAGGAATATCTAAAAGAGAGATTCCTGCTGATGTATTGCATAAGAGTAGAGCTGTGGAAAGAACTGTTGAAACAGATGAAGAAGGTTATTTCTATGTGGATGAATTGTATTATGGCGAAGAGGCAGAGTTTGATATTATTCCTATGAAGGATGATTCCGATATCCGACCGGATACTATTCGAAGAACTTTGTCAATTAGTGATTATAAGCAAGATGATGTTCGTTTTGAAGATTATTCGTCTATCCCTGTCTATGGGAAATTGGTAAATGGTGATTGTGCAATTCCAGAAGCATTTGTCGTATTCAATGGGAAAAAAACCAAAACGAAAACCAAAGCCGATGGCTCTTTCGAGTATATCATTCAATCGCCCGACCCAACATTGTCTAATACATTGGATATTGAATACAAGAGTCACACAATTGAAGGACGTATCGATTTGGACCTGACAACAGATACTCGAAATAAGAGTAATCCTCACATATTTCGAGATGTACAGAAGGATACTCTTATCTTGTCGGTGTTTTCAGGATGTGATAAACCTATTGCAGATGAGGTAGATGTAGAGCTTTTTTCTGCCAATAAATCGGGTAATATTTGTAAGTCGTTTACATTTTCTTTAGATAATGCAGGTGTTGATACTCTTTATCTTCCAGCAATGGAATATCGAGCTCGAGTAGCAGATTTGCGAATCAATAATTCTTCTGCAACGGAGCAGGATCGAATTGATTTTAATGCTGTCAAGAATAATATTATTTCAGAGCTGGGAGAGTTGAAGGTGGATTTAACACAGCGAGATACTGTAAAAGTTGAGCGAGTTGAAATCACGGATAAAGAGAAAGGAAAGTACACGAAGCATGTAGAAGTTGTTGCTGTAAATTTAGTTAAAGCTCCATTTGTATTCAGGCAGAGTATCGATGTGGATATCGAAGGTAATGTTTGGAATAATGCAAGCTGTACGCATACTGTTGAGGTCGATGGAGAGGAGAAAGATGAGAATGTGTATCTAATGACTCAGAATGACGAGTATCCGGTAAAATTCAAGCTCCAGGAGATATATAATCATTATCGATTGATGACTCACCAGTGTGGAGTCGATTCTGCTTCGATATTGATTAATGATAATATCTCTGACCGGGACCAGATTAAGAAGACGATAATAGATGGCACATTAAATTATACGATAGTTGCTGGAGAGGCTAACCTTGAAGGGCCTTGGAACACAGAGAGAGCATTTCAGAAGAATATTGGAATAACAGCTGAAGTACCCAATTATAAAAAAGAATTGTTTGATCAGAAGTGGGCACTGGTAACGGGGCATAAAATTTTGGAACCAGCCTTTTTTACCAGTGAGTTGCATTTACCCGAATTCATTCTACATGACCCTCCGGGAGATAGAAGTTATGCATTCCTGGAAAAAGGATCTTCAATTTCATCGAAAATTAGCATAAATCATATGCTGAGGGCAGGTTTAGATGCTGTTTGGGATAATACGATTGAAATTCCTAATCCGGCAGGAACGCTAGGTATTGGTTGGTATTCTCAGCTTCGGGTAGGTAGTGGTTATGGAAGCAATAAAAGCGATACCTATACCACCACATTTAAAGAACGTGTAAAAACCAGCAATAATGCCATTGAGCCGGGAGAAGGTTCAGACATGATTATTGGTTCAGGTCTAAACTTCATCTATTCAAAGAGTAAGGAATTGACATTCGACTGTTTGAATGGTCCGAAGATAAATAGCTCTTTTGCTTTGTCTCCGGGATATCATACCAGATATATGTTGAGTGTAAGACACGTAAGAAGTCATGTGGTGCCAACTTTAGATAGTATTTTAACCAATATTTCGAAATTGGAAACTAAAGCCAGTGGAGGTGTTACTCTTAATGATGATGAAGCATTTCTGATAGCAACCAAAGATATCTTCGTTAAATCGAAAACAAACTGGAAGAAGATTCTAACAGAAAACAGACGAAGAATTTTTACCGGAGGAAATCAATTATCCGAAAAAGAGAAGAGTATTGCTAATATTACTTTTAGTGGAGCTTCGGCATTCGATTACGAATCGAGTAATGATACGCTTACTTCTGAATCGAAAATTATACCATGGAATGTAGAAGCTAAGCTGGGAGCATTTATTGGTTATAAGTCTCAAGGAGCAAAGTTTAATGGTGTTGTCGTGAAAGTGGGAGCATATGTCAATTATGATGGGAATAAAACCGATACCAATACCAGTTCCAATAAATTGACACAAGGTTTCCATCTGGAAGATGAAAGTAATGGCGATTTCTTTAACCTGAATGTGACCAAAGATCCTGTGTTTGGTACTTACCTGTTTCAAACTGTTTCGGGAAGAAGTAACTGTCCAAACGAGCCATTCACTCAATCCATCGACCGGATTAAGATGTCAGTGGTTTCGAATCCGGAACTGAGGAACTTGCCAAAAGGAAAGACTGCTTTGTTTAAAATCAGAATCGATAACGATAGTCAGAGTGAAGAGAGCAGATCATGGGCTTTCAACACACTAACCGGACAAAATGATGGAACAGAGATGAGTATAGGTGCTCATCGTATACAGCGTGTGGGTAAAATATATCCATTCTTTATTCCGCCCAATGGAACGAATGAGTATATACTAAAAGTAAAGCCAGGACCTAAAACCCGATCACTACCTATTGAGTTGGTGGGTACACCAGAATGTGTGACATCCATCTATAAAACCGAAGATTTATTGCAGTACATCAATAAAGAGTTGGATAAAACTCCGCGTGATATTGATAAAATCTCACTGTTTGTTTCGTGGGAGTCAGATTGTGATGCCATTCAGATTGATGCACCACACGATGGCTTTGTTTTTAATTCGGTTCATCAGAGTGAATTGCCAATGATAATTAGTGGGTTTGATCCCAATTCCAGAGAGATATCTAATATCGAAATTGAATACCGAAAGGTAAGTTCATTTGAGTGGGAACAGTTGATGTTTATCGATAAATCGGCCATTGGAGAATATCCTGTTAAGCATTTAAACATTGACTTAAGTGAATTGAAAGCAGGAAAGTATTTTTTCCGTGCAAAAGTTTATTGTGGCGACTTAAACGTGGCCAATTACTCGAACATCGTTTCGGGAAGAGTAGACCATAATCCTTTTGTGGCATTGTATAGTAACATTGAAAATGGCTGGTTGAGAAATGAACAATTGCATGTTACCTTTTCCAAACCATTGGGACAATCGAGAGTAAAACTAACATTGTTTGAAACCGATGGAGAAGAAGTTGCTGAAACTGTTTATTTGAATGCTAAAATCGAAGGAAATAAAGCTATTCTTGATATTCCTAATCCTCATTTGTTTGAAGGACGAAAGTTTAAGGCTGTTTTTGAAACTGGCGAAACTATAAATGCAGATGGAGAGTTATTGGGAGTAGAGCAAAGTTTCGATTTTATATTGGAATTGGTTGGTGCAAAATGGGAACAGTCTAATAAACTGGTTTATGTTGTAAAAGGCCAGACCAAGGATTTTAGTGCCAATCTGGTAAATGAATTACCCAACGATGTCGATTTTAAAATTGTATCGAATACGCTTAGTGCATATATAACTCCGGAATACAACAGTGGCGCAATTCCTGGTAATGGTGTTAGTCCGGTACTTTTTACCATAAATGAAGATACCGATTTACCAATTGGTAATTTGAAAGGGGAAATAACAGCAGAGCTGAATATCAATGGCACATTGTATCGAAAAAAGATGCATGTTGAGTTGAAGGTAAGAGCATCGAGGCCTGGTTGGGAAAAGCCAACAGATAAGAGTTATCAAATGCATATTGTTGCTCAGTTTACTCCATCATCAACGGCCAATATTCCATTGTCTACCGATGAAAGAGACATGATTTCAGCATTTATTGATGGCAAAATTGCAGGTGTATCCAAAATATATTGGGATGAAAATGTGAAGAAGTATATTGCTTTCATAAATGTCTTGTCCGACTCACCTAATGGTACCATCAAGTTTAAGATGTGGGATGCTTCTGCGAATCTGGTTTGTTGGGCTAAAGAGGAGTTAAGTTTTGCCAATAATACGGTTAAGGGTAGTCATAGTACACCATTTATTTTACATGCTTCAGGAGCAATGCAGACCATTCTTTTGAATCCGGGCTGGAACTTTGTTTCGTTTCATGTTAGTGCCGAATCGAATAATATAAGTAAAGTATTTAATGACCTTACGCAGAATGGAACACAAGTAAAACACATTAGTGATGGTTTTAGTGAATTTAGCGCTTCATCTAATTCGTGGAATGGAGCTTTAGAGAATATCGATTTTGCAAAAGCTTATAAAGTTTATGTCCCAGAAGAAGACGTATTAACGATTGAAGGTAGCTTGCTGAAACCAGTTTATCCAATTGGCTTAGGGCAATTTTCAAAAAGACAGATGAATTGGGTGGCTAACCATACCAACGAGTTGACCTCTTTGGAAGATGCAATTAATAAAGAAGAGCTAGAAGGCGGAGAAGTTATACGTAACGATGAGTCATTCTCAATTCTTAGTGATGACAAGTCTTCTTGGTATGGAAGCTTGAAGGCTGTAAATCCGGGGAAAGGCTATATGTTGTTCCATCCGGAGGATATAACCGGTAGTGGAGAATCCAACAAGGCAAGCTTACGAATTATAGTGAATGCAGAATTGGAGCAAACTGCAGCTGAAGGCTTCTGTGTAAACTTAAGTCTGGGAGGCGATACTTTAGGTCTTTATAGAACCGGAAATAAAGGAGGAATACCCAATTCATTATTTGATAGTCAGGTTGAGTTCAATGCGGGAGAACGATCAGTTGAAAAGGTAATTGATTTTTCAGAAGGAGATATTTCTGCTGATGACTTCTTGAAAAATCATTTGGTTTTCATGGTTAAGAAGAGTAGTGCAACGAATAATGGAGAATTGCCTAAGGTTAGTTACTCGAAACTGCTTCTTCAGGTTTTAAATGACGAGGGCGAAGTGCAGTATCAGTATAACTATGGTGATTTCATGAAGGAGTTGAGTTTAGGGCACTTCGAAGATAGTGATGAACAGGTTCAGTTGTCAAAGGTTTATGTTCGAGCTAAGGATCACCGTGAATTGGTTCAGGTTAACTCGAAATACTTGATGGCACCTACCAACTTTGAAACCAATATTGCCATAAAAGAGAAGTCTGCTGGAACATCAGAGCAACTTGTTCGCAAAAATGGTCCATTTACAATGACAATGATTAGTAAGGTTGTTTTGAATGGTATCGAGGTGAATAATAAAGACTTTGTGTTGGAAGTATTGAATAACGAAGAGGTGATTGCTCAGAGTTATTCGAAAACAGGAGACTGGCTGATGAACAAACTACAGTATCTGCTTATAAAATGTAATGATGGTGAAGAGTTAAGTCAGTTGAATTTCCGACTTACCAATATTAAGTCAGGCGAGAAATATGATTCCCCACAGATGTTGAATTTCGATGAAAATAAACTGATTGGATCAACAAATGCTCCGTATGCTATTCGGTTTGGAGATGACTCTGTACATTCTGAAAAATTAATTCTGTGGCCTAATCCTGTTTGTATGGGACAACCTGTAGAGGTAATGCATAAAGACTATGATGAAAATAGCTCTATCCGGATTGTTGTTCGCAATCTACAGGGAGTATTAATTGCCGAGATGGAAAAGAGTAGTTACAGTGATAAATTGAATACGTCAGGATGGAAACCTGGAGTATATATTACAACAGCTTATGAATCCAATAAAATAATTGGAAAGGAGAAGTTAGTTGTAAAATAGGTTAATAAAAATTGATATGACTAAAAGCGACTTGACATGATGTTGGGTCGCTTTTTGATTTTGGATTGTAGGTTATAAAAACCTATAAATATGTAGTGTTTTATATAAAAATGAAAGGGAATTGGTGTAATTGAAAATAATTGTTAAGTGATTTTCTGCGAGGGACAAAATACATGGACAGATTGACAAAAGAGATGGACGAATTGCTCATATTGGGATGAGGCTCTATTTAGAAAAGTTTTTTTCTCTTTCTTGTTCGTGTAAAATAAAGATGCATTCATCTGGTTAAATGTGTCTTTCGTCAAAGTAAACTATGAAAAACAATTACATGTATCAAAGAATGATGAAGAGAGAATGTTTTCGATGGAAAGTAAGGGAAGTTTTATTTTGCTTGTTATTGCTTTTTCCTTTTTGTGCAAATTCACAAAGTTATTCTAGTTCTCATCCTCCTAAGATTGAGCAACTGGAAAAAGACAACGATTATCAGATCAAATATCGAATGTCTTTACCTAAATCTTTTAGTAAATGTAAAGGACACCATTGGGAGAAGAAAAAGCCAATCCGATTGGATGGAAGTAACTGGATTGAATTTGGAAGTAAGTCGGGAGGCTGGGGTAGTAAAACCGTAACCATTGATTTATATCCAGGAGGAAGTGTGAAGGCTGGCGGGAAATATTGGAGTAGTTCTACGCTATTCAATTGCCATAAATGGAGTACTCGTGTACAATGGATGAGCACGGCCAATCTGAAGCAACCATATAACTTTCAAACATTGTATGAAGAAGAAGAGAGGCGAATTGTACTTAGATGGAATAATGCCACAAATGTACCTGACAGTAAATATAAAATCAAAATTAAAAGAATTGATCTAAAGACCAACACCGAAATAGATACTCAATTAGATGGTGGAGAAACAAGTTATATTGATAATAGGAACATAACTCCTGGAGCCCAATTCAGATACGAGATTAGGACTTACCATCCCGGAAGTTATAGCGTGTTAGGGCGATCGGCTCCGGAGCGTTATTCCGGAACGGTAAAAAAGGAGATTGAATTACCAGGAATAATTAGTAACTACATTGTTGATACCAGAAGAACTTCTATTAAGTTCTCGTACGATATAAGAAATACCATATTTCATGACCGTATTCGTTTAGAATTTTGGGATGATTCAAACTGGAACTTAATCGAAGAGCTAACCGAAACAACAGATCAATATATTTGGACTCCAAGTTTCGCACTAGTACCAGGAGATAACTATCGTTTTAGAGTAAGAGCGATGGATGGTGTAAATGAGATTCAACAGTTGCAGGGGAGTGGTGGACTTTCGTCGAATGGAGTACTTAGTGGTCATGTTAAGATTGCCAATAGTGAAAAAGGCGTTCCTTATGTACCAATTAAAATTGAAACGAGAAATGAGTATCGTGTAGCTTATAAATACTTCAATTTAGAAGGTAATGGCGATAGGTCTGTTCACACAATGGAGAACTTGAATCCTACTAAAACAGGATTTCTGAATAACTTTAACATTTCTCCTCGCCAAAGTAGTACCGATTTTGGTTTTATCTTCGAATCGTATATAAAGATATCGAAAGCGGGTAATTACACTTTCTATATTAATTCCGATGATGCGGGAAAGATATTTATAAACGATACGGAATGGGTTGATAATGATATGCATCATGGGCCTATCGAAAAAAGTAAGACCGACTATTTAGATGTGGGCTATCATAAAATTAAGGTAATGTACAAGCAAGGTACAGGAGGTTATACTTTTGTCGTACGCTACAAGGGACCGGGAATAAGTAAAAGAAATATTCCTGCCGATGTTTTGTTTGAAAAGTTACCCATAGAAATTAATACAGAGACAGATGAGGAAGGCTATTTCTATGTAGATGAGATTTACTATGGAGAAGAGGCTGATTTTAATATTATTCCATTAAAAGATGGTGCCGATTTTAGGCCAGATACTATTGTGCGGACGCTGTCTGTTTCGGACTACAAACAAGATGATATTCGTATTGAAGACTTCTCTTCGATACCTGTTTATGGGAAAATTCTTAACGGAGAGTGTGCCGTAAAAGATGCTACAGTTGTTTTCAATGGTGAGAAAACCGAAACGAAAACTAAGGCAGACGGTAGTTTTGAATACATCATTCAGTCTCCCGATCCAAATGAAGCGAACTCGTTGGATCTATTTTATAAGAATCATACAATAACGGGAAAGTTAAATCTTGATTTAACTAACGATGTGCGGAATGAGAAAAATCCACATATCTTCCGGGATATTCAGAAAGATACACTAATCCTTTCTGTTTGGTCAGGATGTAAAAAGCCTATTGCCGATGAAGTGGATGTTGAAATATTTTCGGCCAATGAATCTGGAAATGTTTGTAAGTCGTTTACGGTTACTTTAGATAATACAGGAGTAGATACACTTTATTTGCCGGCGATGAAGTATACCGCACGAGTGGCAGATTTACGAGTGACTAATGGTGCTGCAACAGAACAAGATTTATTTGATTTTGAATCAGTGAAATCAAATATAATAAGCGATTTGGGTGAGATGCAGTTCGATTTGTCTCAGCGCGATACTGTCAAAAATGAACGAATAGAGATATTGAATGAGAAGACTGGAGAATATAAAGTTCACAATGAGGTAGTTGCCATTAATTTGGTTAAGGCTCCATTTGTGTTTCGTCAGGATATTAAATTTGATATTGAAGGAGATGTTTGGAATACTCCAACCTGTACGCACCAAATTGAAGTGAGCGGTGAAACAAAAAATGAGAATGTCTATGTGGTTGAGCAGGGTAATGAATATGGTATGAAGTTCAAACTACAGGAGTATTTTGACTATTATAGAATAATGGCTCATCAGTGTGGAGTAGACTCTGCATCCGTTTTAATAAATGATAATGTTTCAGACCGAAATCAGGTTCGAAGAACGATTGTTGATGGAACTCTAAGTTACAACATGATTCCTGGTGAAGCTAATTTGGATGGTGACTGGAATGAAGAGCGTGGATTTCAGAAAAGTATAACGGTAACAGCAAGTGTTCCAAACTATAAAAAAGAGCTGTACGATCAAAAATGGGCTTTGGTTACAGGACATAAAATATTGGAACCAGCATTTATTACCAGTGAGTTGCATTTGCCCGAGTTTATTTTGCATGATCCTCCGGGTGATGCCAGTTATTCATTTTTAGAAGAAGGCTCTACTTTTACTTCTGGAGTAAAATATAAGAACATGCTCTCAGTTGGATTCGAAATGGATATGAAAGGGCTTGTTCAAGTGTTGTCAGGACCAATATGCATCGGAATTGGTGGCTATGGTAATTTAAAAGTTGGAGGAGGCTTTGATGGAGAGAATAGTGAAACATATACCACAACTTTTAACGAAAAGCTAACTACAAGTAAAGGGCTCATTGAGCCAGGAGAAGGTTCTGATTTAATTATTGGTTCCGGACTGAATTTCATATACTCGAAGAGTAAAGAATTATCGTTTAATTGCTTGAATGGGCCACAGGTAAACCCGGCATATACTGTTTCTCCGGGATTTCATACCCGTTATGCGCTAAGTGTATATCATATTCGTAATCATGTGATTCCTACATTAGATGCATTGCTGACAGAGATTCAGCAGTTGGAAGAACTAGTGAGTGCCGGAACAAAAATTTCGGAAGAAGATGCATTCTTAGTGGCGACAAAAGATGTTTTTGTTAAATCGAAAGCTAACTGGAAAAAAATTCTGGGAGATAATCGTCGTCAAATATTTATGGGAGGAGATAGATTAGGCAGCGATGAAAGTAGCATCTCGAATCTGACATTTAGTGGTGGTTCTGCTTACGACTATACGGCTAGTAAGGACACAACAATTTCTTCTTCAATAACATCTTTCTGGGAAGTTACCGCTAAAACAGGATTTGCCATGAAGCTTGGAGATAAGGATGCCAAATATAATGTGCTGGACTTAAAGGTGGGTATCTATGGTAAAGGTAAAGGAACTGAAACCAGCATTGAAAAGGATGTGACAAAATTCAAGCAAGGATTTCATTTACAAGACAAAAGTGTAGGTGATTTCTTCACAGTAAATGTTACTAAAGATCCAACCTATGGAACTTATATGTTTCAGACTGTTTCTGGAAGAAGTTGTTGTCCGAATGAGCCTGGAACACAATCACGTGACAGAGTTGCAATGAGTGTTGTGTCGAATCCTGATTTGCGTAATCTACCTAAAGGAAAGAGAGCGGTATACAAAATCAGAATTGATAACGATAGTCAGAGTGAAGAAGGGCGTATGTATGCAATATGTTCGCTTGGAGGACAAAATGATGGGACTAAGATCTATTGTGGAGCCAATAAAGTATTGCCTTTAGGTAAGAATTATCCATTTTTCCTTTCAGCAAGTGAATCCAATGAGTTTCTGGTAGAAGTTACTCCAGGTTCAAAAACGACATCGAAAAATGTACAATTACTGGCTATCCCTGATTGTATGCTAAGCATGTATAAAAAAGAAGATTTGCTTAAAATGGTTGAGGATGAATTGGCTAAAACTCCTGCCGATATCTCAAAAGTCGATTTATATGCAAGCTGGGAGTCAAATTGTGATCAAATTCAGATCGATTCACCCAACGATGGTTTTGTTGTAAACACCAGTATGGATGACAATCTGCCATTAACAATTAGTGGATTTGATCCTAATTCTGAAGATATTAGTTATATGGAGATTGAGTACCGTAGTAGTAGCTCATTCGACTGGAATAGATTATTATACATCGATAAGGCTGCAATAGGAGACTACCCTGAAAAGCATCTTTCATTAGGTGTTGATACCCTTTCGGCTGGCGACTATTATGTAAGGGCGAAAGTATACTGTTCGGCCTTAAATGCGACCAATTACTCTAATGTTATTAAAGGAAAAGTTGATCACAATGCCTTTGTTGTGGTAAGTAGCAATGTAGATGATGGGCGCCTGATGAGCAATAGTCTGAATATTGTATTTAATAAGCCATTGGCTCAGGCTCGCTTGAAATTAGAACGATACAACTTGGCAGAAGACGCTATTGAACACGTTGAGTATGTTGATGCAATTATAAGAGGGGATGAAATTCAGGTTTATATACCACAAATCCATCTGTATGAGGGCAGAAAGTATAATGCTGTTATTGAGTCTGAATATTTCATATCAGAAGAAGGTATAAATTTAGCAACAGATAAGACATATACCTTTTATGTGGATCAGGCTCAGGCTCGTTGGAAAGTGGCTAATAAAGTTGCAATTGTTGTAAAGTCGCAAACTACCAATTTTACTGCAAATCTGGTTAATTACGATATTGAAGATGTGCCTTTTGAAATTACCTCAAATTCATTAAGTAATTATATAACTCCTCAATATAACGAAGGTGTGATTCCTGCTAATGGAGAATATCCGGTTATATTTGATGTAAATGAAGAAGTGGATATTCCAGTTGGAATATTTAAAGGAACAGTGGTAGCAAAATTGACAATAGACGGGCAGCACTACCAGAAGGAGTTGGCAGTTGAGTTGAGAGTAAAGTCGATTGGGCCGGATTGGAAACAACCAGAACCAAAGGCTTACCGAATGCATGTTATTGGTCAGTTTACACCTTCTGCAAGTGCCGACCAACCATTATCTGTTGATGAAAAAGATTACATAGCAGCATTTATTGATGGAGAATTGGCTGGAGTATCAAAGGTGTACTGGAATGAAGAAGCGAATCGTCATTTGGCATTTGTAACAGTAGAATCAGATCATATTGATAAAACAGTTGAGTTTAAAATGTGGGATGATTCAAAGAACACACTATATAGCGCTAAAGAAAAAATCGAACTGACTCCTAATAAGGTGATTGGAACTTATAGTGCTCCATTCATTCTGCATGCATTAGGTGCTGAACAATCTATTTTGTTACAAAAAGGGTGGAATTTTATTTCGTTCAATGTAATTCCTTCAGATAAGTCTTTAGCCAATGTGCTAAAAGACCTTAACCAAACAAATAATCAAATTAAACAGATTAGTGATGGTTTTAGCGTTTACAATGAAGATGCAAACCAGTGGAGTGGATCGTTGAGTGAGGTAGACGAGAATAAAGCCTATATGGTTTATGTAGAAGCGGAGAATGTTCTGAAAGTTGCTGGAGAATTAAATGATAAGGTGAATGTATTCGAAATGTCATCTTATGTGGAGAATGATGTAAACTGGTTGGCAGTTCATAGTAATGAAGTGAAAAGCTTGAAAGATGGACTAACTACTGAGAATTTGAGTGATGGAGTTGTTGTGCGTAGTGCCGATCGTTTTGCTGTTTTGAATGATAATAAAACCAAATGGATTGGTAACTTATCAGATTTAGAACCAGGGCAGGGCTATGAAATATTTGATACCAATAAGTTGAATGCAAACATGGCAGAGCAGAATGCAAAATTACGACTTAGCATGACCGTAAAATCTGGTAAAATTTCCGCTGGAATCGTGAAATTACATGTTTGCGTAGGTGGTGATACTCTCAATCTGTACTCTTCAGATAAGAAAAATGCGATGCCTAAGTCGTTATTGGATGAGGTGGTGACAGTGAACGGTAATAATAGTTCAGGAGTTAGAAAAGTGATTAATTTGTGGGAGAGAGGTATTACACCAATGGACTTTATGAATAATCACTTATTATTCTATTTGCGAGAAAGCGATCAGTTGAATTGCTCGTTATCTGATAATATTGATGATTTGCTTGAATGTGAGGATATCCGACTGGAAGTTTTAGATCAGGCTGAAAATTTATTGGAGACATATGATTACTCTAAATTGATGAAGAGTTGTGGAATAACAAATCGTCAGCTGCAGTGCAGTACCGGTGAGAAGCTACTTAAAAGATATGTCGATAGAAAAAAACATCATCAAATGGTTGGTGAAGATTCTGATTTTAGAATGGAGCGTTGTGATGCAACGTCAGCGAATTATAAAGGAGCAAAATTGGATACCAATAAAGAGGCTGCTTCTGCAACTTTAAGGAAGAAAGGACCGTTTTCGATGACTTTGATTGCTAAATCTTATTTAAATGGGATGGCAGTAGAGGCAAGTCGTTATACACTTGAAGTATTGATGGATGAGAAACCTGTTGTTCGCAATTACCTTAGTACTTCAGATATGACATTGAATAACTATCAGATGTTAATGATTAAAGCAAAAGAAAATGAAGAATATAGTAGTCTGAACTTTCGTTTAATAGATAATAAAACGGGTAAAGCTTTAGTTGCAGAACAAGAGGTGAATTTTATTAATAATGGCCTGTTAGGAAGTTTGGATGCCCCATTTAGAATAGATTTTGGAACAACTAATGATGATAGTAATAGTCTACAGGTTTGGCCTAATCCGGTTGTGAATGGAGAACACTTGCAGGTTGGTATTCATACAGACAAAATTGTCAATGGAGACGTTTTTGTGCGAATAACTAATGGTGTCGGGAAAGATATATACCATAGAAAGATATCTGCCGAGAGGTCTGTAATAGAAACACAAGGCTGGAGCCCGGGGGTGTATATTATTACAGCTTACCAGTTTAAAGAGAAAATAGGAGAGATAAAACTACTTGTAAAATAATTGAATGTAGAGGCTGTCCCAAAAGCTTATTTATAATTTATTGAACTAACAAACAGATTATAAGTCACCACTTGGTTTATCACCCCTAAATCCCCTAAAGGGGACTTAAGCCTCCTCTTTAGGGGAGGTTTGGAGGGGTAAAAACGAAAGCAGGTTATAAACTGAAAGTTCGATTTTAAATGAATTTACTTTTTGGACACCCTCTTTTATTATTCCCAACCAAGGTGTTTCTTTTATTCCTCAATCTGAGCCTCTTTCTATTTCCCAACTTCTATCGTATTGTTGCATTGATAGCATGAGTAATTGTTGTAGATACTCCGTAGTGAAGCAAGGAATAAAAAGAACATTTTTTTGAATAAAATACCCAAATAAAAAGGCCATCACCTATTGGTGATGACCTTAAAATGAAAAGTAAATAGTGGTATAAACCTGAATCTACGGCGTTAAATTTAGGATTCAGATACTTAAAATTTAAGCCGCATTCAGTGTTTAATAACCAGGGTTTTGAACTAATGCATTGTTTCCAGAAAGTGCATTCTGAGGAACAGGGAAACGACGTAAGTGTTCCGAATTAGTAGGAGTGTGGTCCCACCATTTTCCTGTAACAAATTGTTTCCAGCGAATAAGGTCAGTTCTACGACGACCTTCTCCCAAGAACTCAATTCCCCACTCATCTAGCATTCTGAATTTATCTAAATTGGCAGTAGTAACCGGATCTGGATCAGTTTGACTAGCGAAGTTACGCTTGCGCACCTTGTTGATTAAATCAGCAGCAGCTTGCTTTTGTCCAGCACGCATTTTGCATTCTGCCAACATGTAATATACCTCTGTTAAGCGGATAACCGGATGATCGGCTCCCCAGCGTAAATTGTCATCAGCACGTGGAGGAATTGGCACTTTAACCAAACGAACTCCAGTGTTCTCTTCTCCTTGCGACATATTAGAAGGAAGATCATTTACTGAAGAGTAAGTGGTTCCTACTTCCGAGAATCGACCTACTTTGTCGACCATAGATAGCAGCTTCCCTTTGTATTCTTCAGTTCCTTTACACTCTTTTCCTGTGATTGGCGAAATCTGGTCGCCAACTAAGAACATTCCAGTGTATTTTCCTGCACTTTTATAGGCATATGGCTGTTTGCGTAAGTCAGCATCGTTGTACTTTTCGTAAGGAGATCCCAATGGGAAATCGGTTTTGTACAATGAATTATCAGGACGACGTGATGGTTGCAAGTGAGCTCCATTCCAGCCTCCGCCTTCAGCTGCGAAATAAACCCTCATATGGTCATAATGGTAGAAATAGTTCGCAAACCAGTTGTACTCTAGTTTTTTGAACTGAGAAGGCATACTCCAGATAATTTCAGGAGATTCGTCGTTGTAGAAATCGTGTGCTCCAAACCAATCAGAATCTAGTTCATAAGCTCCGTATTCGCCATCTACAATCTTCTGACAGATAGCTGCTGCTTCATCGTATTTTGCTTCACCAATGTAAGCTTCGGCATTGAAATAAAGCTGTGCCAACATAGTTGCTGCAGCGGCTTTTTTTAGAGCACCCTCTTCTTTTTGCCCCGCTTTTTTAGCAGGAAGCTTAGTGATCGCATCTTTCAAAAGCTTTTCTACATGAGCATAAGTCTCTTTGTCAGTATTTCTAGGAACATTATCTCCTTCCAGCGAAGTGAATATTGGTAATCCACCAAAATAATCCATCCCTCTTAGGTAGAAAAATGCAACCAAAGCACTAAGCTGACTAACGTGATCGTCTTTGTCGGCCTGAGTAAGTGCGAAGTCTTCGTAGTTTAGTTTTTCTAAATCCTGTTTGGTGTCCAATGCCAAAGCAACTCCCATAAGAGTACCACGCCATGTTCCCCAAATCCAACCATCGTTAATGGTCCATTTGTGATAGTGATAACGTTCGTTTTCACCTCCATTGTACCAGTGAGGCCCTTTTGTTGTAATAGCAAATTGGTCGGCTGTATGTTCCTGAAGATTCCAACGATCGCCTGTTACGTACCATCGAGCGTGAGTAAACGGGCGGTAAAGAGCCGCTTTAATATCTGTTTCACTTTTAAAGAATGTGCTAGGCACCACCTTATCGTGCCACTCCTCTTCCAGGTCGGTACATCCGATAATGAAGCCTGAAAGCATAATTCCCAATAGGATATATATTTTGAATTTCATTTGTCTAATTTTTTTGATTTTAGAATTGAACTTGAACACCGAATGTGAATGATGTTGTTTTAGGATAAACATTTAACTCTTCGAATCCTGGCTCTAAACCATTGATGTTAATCTGAGGATCCAAACCAGAGTATCCTGTAAGAGTGAAAATATCTTTAGCTGTCAGATAGAACCTGGCATTTCTGATGTGTTTTCCTAGCAATCCTTTTGGTAGGGTGTAACCAAGAGTTACAGCATCTAGCTTCAAGAAATCTCCTTTTTCAATCCAATAATCGGTAAGCTCTTTTTCGCCTTTAATGTGTTTGTTTTTGTGGTAAGCATCGCGAAGAACGTTTTGTCCTTTAACATTTGCTAAGCCATAGTACATGTTCGTCATGTTGTACACATCGTAGAAGAACCAACCACGGAAATAAAGACTCATATCGAAGTTTTTATAGCTGAATGAGTTTTCCCATGCCATGCGTAATTTAGGAATAGCATTACCCATGTGGCGTTTGTCATCGTTGGTTTTTGCTCTTTTGGTTACATCGAAAGCTTTACCATCTTTATCATAAAGCATCCAGTTGCCTTCTTTAGTGAAACCTGCAAATTTCCAGATATAGAATTTACCAATTTGCTCACCAGGAGATAGGCGAACGGCTGAACCAGGAGAACCAGGAGCAGGGAAGCCTTTTCTATCCCAGTATGTTTGATTTCCCCAAAGTGATTTAAGCGTGTTCTTGTTGTGTGAAAGCTTAACAGTTGTAGAGTAGTTGAAATCACCTTTGTCAACTGCATTCCATGTCAACTCACCTTCGATACCTTTATTTTCAAGGCTACCAACGTTCATTGTTGTTTTATCGTGAATTGCCGGTGGTTGAGATACCGAAATAGAATAAATCAAGTTATCACTTGTTCTTCTGTAAGCATCGATTTTACCAGTCAGTTTCCCTTTGAAAAGACTGAAGTCAACTCCGATGTTAACCTCTGTTTTTGTTTCCCACTGTAGTTGAGGATTAGGATTGTGAGCTAGTCCGTATGTTTTCATCCAAACACCATTAACCAACCACCATGTGTCGGATTTATACATTCTGGTGCCAACTCCAGAACCGAAACCTTCGTTACCTGTTTTACCGTATCCTGCTCTAAGTTTTAAGTCGGAAATGAAGCTTATATCTTGCATGAATGTTTCTTCTGAAAGTCTCCAACCTACTGAAACTGCAGGGAAAAGTCCCCAGCGATTTCCTTTGGCGAATTTCGATGATCCTTCGTAACGCAAACTACCACTGAAAAGGTATTTGTCTTGCCATGAATAGTTAACACGGCCAAAGAATGCAGCCAGCTTCTCTGTTGGGTTTTTGTACGATCCCATTCCTGCACGACCTTCTGATAGGTAAGTTCCTGAATTCAAATCCCATCCTTTTATTCCATCAACTGGAAAATCGGTGTTAGATGCATGGAAGCCTTGGCCATCGAATACCTGATAACTATGTCCGGCAACTGCTTTAATTCTGTGTTCTCCGAATTCTTTATTGTAGTTAATTAACCAGTCGAGTGTGCTCGATGTGTTTCTGCTGTATGAGTGTTTGGCATGACCACGTACTCCATCATCTTGAGATGACTTGTGGTATCTCGATCTCCAATAAGTAGGATTTGAGCTATTTTGATTGGTTGCAGCCATCATTGATACAGAAAGATCGTTGGTCAATTGATATTTGAATGTAATATCGGCTAGCAATCGTTCATATTTTTTCTTGTCCTCGCGCAAGCGAATGTCTGCCACAGGGTTGTAATATTCATATCCACCTTTCCATATGTTTAGACCAGTTACGTGGTTTTTATCGTATGGAGTTTGTGTTGGATTCAATTTCAAAGCCATGTTGAAAATACCATTACTGGTAACATCAGCATCGATATTGGTATAGTTGGCATGACCAATAATATTTAGTTTGTCATCCAATGCTCTAAAATCGAAATTAATACGACCACCAGTTTCTTTTCTTGACGAACCAATGGCAATACCTTTAGCGTCTTTGTGGTAAGCCGAAGCGTAAACCTTAACGGCTTTACTTCCTCCAGAAACAGTTACAACATGACGTTGTGTTAAAGGAAGGTCGCGTGTTACTTCGTTAAACCAGTTGGTTTTATGTCCAAAGTCAGTTCCTCTTTTGTTAGCAACAAACTCTTCAGGAGATAAAACTTCCGCTTTTTTACGAATGGTTTCTGTCGAGAATTCTCCGGTATATGAAATGCGAGCAGGACCTGCTTTTGCTTTCTTAGTTGTTACCAAAATTACTCCACCTGAAGCACGTGTACCATAGATAGCACCAGCAGAGGCATCCTTCAACACATCGATTGACTGAATGTCTTCGCGGGCAATGGTATTGATGTCACCACCTGGAACTCCGTCGATAACAATAAGTGGACCTTGAGATGCGTGGATCGAGTTAACTCCACGTAACTGAACAGAGATAGGAGAGTTAGGATCGGTTCCATTGGTAGAGATAACACTTAATCCGGTTACTTTCCCTTGGATAGCCGCCAGTGGCGAAGAGCTAACACCTTGAATAAGATCTTTGTCTTTAATGGATGTAATAGAGCTGGTAAGTACTCTTTTTTCCATTGTACCGTAACCTACAGCAACTACTTCTTCTAAACCGATACTTTCTGTTTCTAAAGTAATATTAAAGCTGGTTTGCCCTTCAATAGCAACCTCTTTGCTCTTCATTCCTACAAATGAGAAAACAAGTGTTTTAGCATCTTGTGGAATATTAAGGGTGAATTTTCCTTCAACATCGGTTGTAATACCAATGGTTGTGCCTTTAATCATAACCGAAACGCCAGGAAGAGTTACGCCATCTTCGTCCATTACCTGACCAGTGATCTTGACTGTTCCGTTCTGGTTAATGATCTTAGAACGCATCAGGATGATGTGTTTGTCAATAATCTGGTAATTGATGTTTCTTCCTTCAAATACTTGATCTAAGATCTCGTTGACAGTGCAATCTTTTAAACTTAAACTTTGCTTGTAGTCGACATCGATTTTGCTATTGTCGAACATGAAAGAAAACTTGGTTTGATCTTCTATTTTTTTCAAAATTTCGCGAACCGAAGTGTTCTTTAGATTTAGGTCTAGTTTAGCCGATTGAGAGAAAGCAGAAGCCTGAACTCCCATCATGCCAACAAAAATGATTAAGGCAATTGTTAGTTTCATTTTCAATAACAATTTTTTAAGATAGAAATGGGTAAACCAATTTCCATCCATGAATAAACTTTTTTTCATAGTTTTGTAAGTGGTTTGTCAGCAATAATCATTTTGGATATTTGGTGTAGCCAATGATTATACTGATGTTGATAAATTGTTTTATAAAGAGGTTTGTTGGTAGCAAGCCTCTTTTGTTTTATAGCTAATGCATAGGCATTCGAAATTATGGTTTCTTGATTGTTACTCTTTTTCCGTCGATGGTGAATTGCATTGGAACCATTACCTGCATTAAGCGGAGCAGTTCTGTTAGCGATTCGGTTTTTACTTTAAAATTGAATAAGTGATCGTCTTTTACGAAGCGACTATCCAAATTGATTTCGACTCCATACCATCTTTCCAGATAGGTGGCCACTTCTCTAAATGTATTATCTGAGAATACTAGCTCATTGCGTGTCCATGCTGTTATAGCGTCTAGTTTTGCTTTTTCTATATCGATCTTTTTATAGGTCTTATGCCAAGTGGCTAATTGCCCAGGATACAGTTGTGTGCTACGACACTCTTTCCCTTTTATTTTTACTTTCCCCGATTGCAGTCCAACCTGAATGGCTTGGTCATCGTCGTAATTTCTAACATTGAATTCTGTTCCAAGCACAATTACCTTGATATCGTTTGACTTAACTGTAAATGGCGATTTTTCGTTGCGTTTAACATGAAAAAATGCCTCTCCCAGTAATTCAACCGATCGATTGCTATTCGAGAATTGAGTAGGGTAAATAATTTTAGTACCACCGTTTAGCCAAACTTTGGTGCTGTCGGGTAGTAATATTTGTGATTTTTGCCCTTTGGGGCAGATAAATGTAGTATACGAAGTTTTTTGGGGGGTATTGGAAATCCACCATGTGGTAAATACCAGTAGCAGCGCCGCTGCAGCAGCAATGGCTTTCTTAAAATTGAAGAAGAAAGACTTTTTGTTCGATGTTTTTTTATCTACAATTTCCCAAGCTTTCTCTTTGTTGGGAGTGAATGACTTTGGTATTTTTCCTGTTAGCAGCCATGCTTTTCTTATTTCAAGGAATAGCTGCCGATTCTCTGTTTTGCTGTTTTCCCATTGAAGCAACTCTTCCGACTTCTCTCCTGTCTTAAGGTATTCTTGAATCGAATCCCAGGGAGTTACTTCGTTGATGTTTTGTTTGTTCTCCATGTGTGTTTGTATCCTAATTATGCGCTATTCATAATTACGACACAAAAAACGAAGGCATCCCCCAAAGGATTTATGAATTTTTTTGAAAAAAATCGATTTCGGCCTGTTTTAGCTGCTCTGGCTTGCCAACATCCATCCAATAACCATCGCTGTGATCGAACCCTTTAATCAAATGTTGTTGAGCTAATCGCAAATAAAGCTGAATGATGGGAAATTTGCCTTTTTCAGTGATTAGAGGAAACAGTTCGGGTGAAACGACATGAATACCACTAAATGCTAATTTTTGTTCTTCACCAGTAAGCGGACGAGCCTCCTTTATCTCTCCGGTACTAATATTGGTCCAACCAGATAGTCTGTTGGTATTATCGAAAAGCAAATACCTGCTGGTAGATCTGTCGCGAACAGCCAATGTAGCTAATGCATTATTTGTTTCATGGTAAGCTATTAGTTTGGTCAAATCCAGATCACTTAATATATCTACATTGCATATAAGTACTGGCTGATTCGGGATAAATAACGGAGCAGCTTTGGCTAATCCTCCGCCAGTCTCTAATAGTTCATTTCGTTCATCAGAGATTATAATCTCTACATTAGGGTAATCCTGTTGATTCAGGAATTCGATAATTTGATCGGCAAAGTGGTGAACATTAACCACTATTCTCTTAAATGAATATTTCAGTAGGTTTTCGATGCAGTGAGCCAATAGCGGTCTCCCTGCCAGTTCTACCATTGCTTTGGGTTTATTATTGGTATATGGTTGTAGTCGGGTACCCAAGCCGGCTGCAAATATCATTGCGTTCATTCTTATGGCATTTATTTATTCTTCTTCAGTGGAGGCATTTTCACTCTTTTTCGGCTTGCAAAGCTTTTTCTTTTTGTTGGCTAAACGACAACATTTTTTGCAAATAAACTTTTCGTCTCCTTCAGGCATATACTCCTTCTTTTCGCACTTCTTCTTTCCCATATTATAGTCCTAATCTTCCTTTTGTCAATTTAAATAACTCAAAACAAACAAAAGGAAGATCGGTTTTATCAGTTGTGAAATTTTATCGTTCCTGCTCTCGGTGGTTAAGCACTACCTTTACCGGATAGTTATCTTTTAAGTAGCGAGCCAAACGTTCGGCAGCATATACTGATCGGTGCTGACCTCCGGTACAACCAAAGCTGACACACAGGTGGTTGAACTTTCGTTCCAGGTATTTCTTTACCGATTCATCTACCAAGCGATATACCGGACTCAAAAACTCTTCCATCTCCGATTTTTCTTCCAGGAATTTTTTTACCGGTTCGTCCATTCCGGTTAATTGCTTGTAAGGTTCATAGCGTCCGGGGTTGTGAATGCTGCGGCAATCGAACACAAAGCCACCTCCATTTCCCGAAGGGTCGACAGGGTATCCTTTCTTGAAAGAGAAACTCATGATTTTCACAGTTAATCCCTGGTCGGGAGTACCTATCTCACGTAAATATTCCGATTGTGCCACTTTTTGAAGTACTTTAATTAATTCTGGAACCTGAATTGGAAGCTCGGTGTTGTCGAGTAACCATTGCATATTGTTCAGTGCATATGGTATACTTTTCAGGAAATGCTCCTTCTTTTCATAAAATCCACGGAAACCATATGCGCCCATGGCTTGCATAATTCGAATGAGGACATAGCCATAATAGAAGCTTTTAAATTTATCGCGATCAACTTCTATGATGGTTTCCAGCTGATCGAGGTAATACTCTAAAAGTTCTGCTCTTACTTCATTGGGAATATCTGCCTTTGCATCGAAAAGCAATGAGGCTAAGTCGTATTGTAATGCCCCTTTTCGTCCTCCCTGGTAATCGATGAAACAAATCTCATCGTTGTTTAGCATTATATTTCTGGATTGGAAATCGCGATATAAGAAGTAGTCCTGATTTTCCTGAAGCAAGAAGTCGATGAATGTATTGTAGTCGTTCTCCAGGTCTTGTTCGTCAAATGGAATTTGAGCCAACTTCAGGAAGTAATACTTGAAGTAGTTCAAGTCCCACATCATCGATTGACGATCGAATGCGGAACGAGGATAACAGTAGCACCAATCCAAGTCTTCAGCTCCTTTAACCTGAAGCTTTGGAAGCTGTTGTAACACCTTTTTGTATACCTCAACGATTGATTCTCCGAAATCACCTTTTTCTCGTTCCGAAGTGATGAATGAGAATAAAGTAGTATCGCCTAAGTCGCTTTGTAAATAGATGTCGTGAGGAGCTCCCACTGCGTATATCTCTGGTACGTTAAGCTGCTTTTTCGAAAAGTGTTTCGAAAATTCTAAAAAGGCAGTGTTTTCTTTTAGGTCAGCATTGAAAGCACCAATGGCCTGAAAACGTTCACTTTTTATGCGGCAGTATTCGCGGTATGAACCAGAAGCTGGCAACATTTCGAAATAAGTAACTTCTTCTCCAAAATGACTTTCAAATAAAGCTGTTAATCGGTTTTTTATATTTTGTTTCATCTGTCAATTACTACTTGAGTTGTTTAATGAGTTCATAAGGTTCTTTAAAATGCTAAAGTTAATGGGTTCGGCAAAAGAATCAATCATTTCTAAAGGAAAAAATGGGTAGATCACTCAGGCTTTACTATATTCGTTGCCAATAGCAAAATCTGACTCGTGACATCATTCTAAAGTGATGAGTTAGATGTTCTGAAATAAAAAAAATAGTACAGATGAAGGAGACTTTGCAATCATTCGAGCGATTGCTAAATATAATGGACGAATTACGCGAGAAATGTCCATGGGATAAAAAACAAACCCTCGATTCGTTACGAAAATTGACCATTGAAGAGACCTATGAGCTAGGCGATGCCATTATCCGAAAAGATTTACAAGAGATAAAAAAGGAGTTGGGAGACTTGATGTTGCATATTGCTTTTTACGCCAAAATTGGTGATGAGCAAAAAGCATTTGCAATGAAGGATGTACTAGACTCAATAAATGAAAAATTAGTATTCAGGCATCCTCATATTTTTGGAGATGTTGAAGTGGCTGATGCTTCAGAAGTAGAGTCGAACTGGGAAGCTTTAAAGCTGAAAGAGAAGGGGCGTAAACAGGAAGGTGTTTTAGATGGTGTTCCGGTTTCATTGCCTGCAATGGTTAAGGCTAACCGAATTCAGGAAAAGGTGCGAGGAGTTGGTTTCGACTGGGAAGAACGAGAGCAAGTGTGGGATAAGGTCGTAGAGGAGATGCACGAGCTAAAAGAGGAGATTGATAACCAGGATAAAGATAAAACAGAAGCAGAATTTGGTGACCTGTTTTTTGCGATGGTGAATGCTGCTCGTTTGTATGGAATTGATCCGGAGGCTGCTCTGGAACGAACCAATCGCAAATTCATGAAGCGATTTAATTACCTGGAAAGTAAAACAATAAAGCAAGGGCGTTCGTTGAAAGATATGTCTTTGGCTGAAATGGATGTGATCTGGGAAGAAGCCAAAACGAAGGAGTAAAATATTTCCTAATAGAAAGGGAAACTTAGAACGATAACAACTATATGCGAATATTATGGCTTTTGCTGATAGCATTGCTTTTGTGCAATGGTGCTATTTCGGCAGAAAAAGATACTGTTGCGATTAAAAAAACAGGTTTTGTAAAAGCACTGGTTCAGGATTCATGGCAAATTGGAACAGCACCATTGCGATGGAAAAAGAAACAGTGGCTACAATTTACTGCAGTTGGAGCTACAACTGGTGTTTTGATGCTTTCAGATGAAGCCATCAGAGATTTTTTTCAAGACAATAGAAGCAAGTTTCTGGATGATGTTTCGAAGCATACTCTGGAGCCGTGGGGAACAGGAACCTTATATAGAAGTTATGCAATGGGCTTTACTGCTGGAATGCTGGGGATTGGCCTAGCAACAAAAGATGAATACATGACAGAGACTGTTGGTATTCTATTGCGGAGTATGATAATTACAAGTGCATCTGTGCATGTGATTAAATATGCAGCAGGACGTACTCGTCCTAATCGCCCTCCTTATTCTTCGAACGACTGGAACCCATTTCAGGGAGAGAAATCATTTGTTTCAGGACATGCAGCTCAGGTAATGACATTTGCAACCGTGTTGGCCGAAAGATATAAACATATTAAGTGGGTGCCAATTGCTAGTTATTCGCTGGGAGTTTTGAGTTCTGTTTCGCGTATGTATGATAATAAACATTGGGCTAGTGATGTGTTTGTTGGTGGGCTAATTGGTTACATTGTTGGGAAAAGTACTTGTAGATTCAATAAAAATAGATCTACCAAATGGTTTCCGTCGATCTCATCTGTCGATGGACAATTGACTTATGGTTTTACATATCAATTTTAATATGTAAATTGGCATGTGTATTTTATGTAAGCTAAAAACACAACGAATTAATATCATATGAGATTACTTATTGTATCGATAATGCTGGCTCTTTTCATGGGAGCTTGTTCTTCAGGGAAAAGAGCTTTTGAGCGTGGAAACTACTATGAAGCAGTGATGAAATCGGTGAATCGATTGAAGTCAGATCCGAATAATAGTAAAGCTTTGGCAACGTTGGAAAAGGCTTACCCGTTTGCACTAAATTATTATCAGGATCTTATTGATGATCAACTTTCAGTAGATAGTCCGTTTAAGTGGACCGGAGTTATAGGATATTTAGAAACCATAAATAAAATGGCGTCTCAAATAGCTCTGTGTCCAGCAGCAAAACAGTTGGTGCCAGAACCAAAGAAATATGTGCGAGAGCTGGATAGAGCAAAACAACGAGCAGCAGAAGAACAATACCGAGCAGGGGAGCAAAATTTAGCTCAAAGAACTCGTTTGTCAGCCAAAGAGGCTTATTACCTTTTTAAGAAAGCCGATAATTTTGTTCGAGGCTATAAAGATGTTGCTAAAAAAATATTAGAAGCAAAAGATTTAGCAACCATTAAGGTAATTGTCGAGCCAACAGATGTGCGATCGAAAAGGTATCAGTTGAGTGTCGATTTCTTTCATGATCAGTTAATGAATTACCTGTATGCAAATCATAAATATTTCCCTTTTGCACAGTTTTACTCACCAGAAGAGGCTAAGAAAGCACGAGTGAGGTATCCTGATCAGGTCATTCGACTTCGATTTAATGACTTTATGGTGGGTAAATCACACCTGACAGAACGTATCTTGAATGTAGAAAGTAAGGATTCTGTAAAGGTAGGTACTGTAAAACTGAAGGATGGAAGTAAAGCAGATGTGATGGGTATTGTGAAAGCTCAGTTAAAGATATATAAACAGGAAATTATCTCTGCCGGTGTTTTAGATATGGAGGTGGAAGATTTTCAGAATAATAGAACAATTAAAAGGAAGCAGTTTCCTGGAAGATATATCTGGTTCGACGAGTGGGGAAGCTTTAATGGAGATGAAAGAGCATTGATAGGAAAAGAGTTGGATATTTGTAATCGGAAACAAATTTTGCCACCACCTCCTCAGGAAATGTTTATTGCATTTACAGAGCCTATTTATGCACAAATAACAGATTATATGCGTCGAGTATATCGAAAATATTAGACAATAGTATTTCAACTATAGTTTTAATAAAGAGTGATTGCCAAACAGTCACTCTTTTATTTTTTATTTATGTGGAAGTAGAAATTACTTGATCGGTTTAAATGATGTATTCGTGTGATATTGGTATAGGAAAAATGGCGTTTAATCAAAAGAATTAGCGGTTTTTAAGTTAAACCGAAAAAGTTAACAAATATTAATTATATTCGTTTCGAAGGGAAGTGTAAACAACCGTAATGCCTGTGTTTATTGATATGTGAGAACTTTAAAAAGGATTTTGTGATTACGGATAAGACAATTGAATATTTATTTCGACAGCTAAAAAAGGGAAAGAGTAATGAGACAGATATTGTCTTTCATTTAAATAGCGATGCTGTTTTTATTTCCTCTGATAATTCTAACCCACTGATTGATGAACTGGAATCAAAAAGTGTATATGAAGTATTTTCGAATAACATTTCCAATGAAATAGTGGAAGGAATTCAGGCTTGTTCTCGCAATAATACTTACCTGATTGAACACAAAGAGGATAGTAAGGAAAATCTGGAAGATTACGAATTCCGATTTGTTAAACTAAACGTTAACCATTACCTGTTTATTATTAGTAATATTTCTCGAAGAAAGGAGAAAGAATTAATTAATAAGATAGACCGACTCCAGTTGAAAATAGCCAAAGAGCAGGCCGAAAGAGCTTCTATTGCTAAAAGTGAGTTTTTGGCTAATATGTCGCATGAGATTCGTACGCCAATGAATGCCATACTGGGTTTTTCAGAGGTGCTATTGGAGAAAATACAGGAACCACTATACAAAAGTCATCTAAGCACTATCCTTAATAGTGGGAAAACCTTGCTGGCACTAATTAATGATATTCTCGATCTTTCAAAGATTGAGGCAGGCAAAATGGACTTAAACTACGAAGAGGTAAAAATTCGTAGTGTAATAAAAGAGATTAAGCAAGCTTTTTATTATCGAATACAGAAAAAGAATCTAGGATTCGATCTATTGGTTGATGATGCTGTGCCGGAAACAATTGTTTTTGACGAAGTAAGACTCTATCAGGTATTGTACAATATAATTGGGAATGCAATAAAGTTTACAGATAGAGGATTCATTCGTTTAAAAGCGAAAGCAGAAGTTGGGTACGACCAGGAACATATTAATCTGGTTATTGAGATTGAAGATACAGGGATTGGAATAGAGAAAGAGGAGCAGAAGAAGGTCTTTGATGTTTTTACCCAACAAAATGGTCAAAATACCAGGAAGTATGGTGGGACAGGCTTAGGCTTAGCTATTACGAAAAAGCTGGTTGATAAATTCGGAGGAACCATTGATGTGGAAAGTGAGTTGGGAAAAGGGACACGATTCACCATTTGCTTTCCTGGAGTAAAAGTGATTCAAGAAGCATTTGGTCACCTGGACAATGGGGGAAAGGAGAGGTTTGCACAATGTCAGTTTAAGAAATCTACAGTAATAGTGGTAGATGACATTGAGTACAATCAACTGCTTGTCCGAAGCTTAGCCGATTCTGATCAAATAAACTTCATTTCAGCTTCCTCGGCAGAGGAGACGATGGAGATACTGAAGGAGGTAACTCCCGACCTGATATTAATGGATATCTGTTTGCCTGGTATTGATGGTTATGAAGCAACAAGGTTAATTCGAGGATCCCGGAAAGGAGCATCTATCCCGATTGTAGCATTTACAGCATCGGTAATGAGCGACTCCATTGAAAAGATCAATCGATTCTTTGATGGAATTTTAAGAAAACCGGTGTCAAAAGATCAGGTAATGAACTTGCTGATGCATTATCTGGATTATGTAATAATAGATAATTCTATAAATAGAGATAAATCAAAAATAAAATATAACGATTGCATAACTGTGAAGTCGTGCCATTTGCCTTATTTGATGGAGCAGATGGAGAAAACGTTAATACCTGCATGGAAAGAGGTAAAAGATAGTCTTGTGATTTACGATATTGAACAATTTGTTTGTAAGTTAGAGGCGATTTTACCGAAGATAGACTGCGGGGCATTAAACGACTATGCTGATCAACTGAGGAATTCCATTGATTCATTTGATGTTGACGCTATTGAGCAGAAACTAGGTGCGTTTCCTCAATTGGTTGAAAAGCTGGAAGAATGTAGGAATGCAGAGATGAAAGAGGTCGTTTGATCGAAAAAATGATTGTATGGGAACAATTTTAATTGTTGATGATAATAAACAAAATTTGCAGGTTTTAGGAAACTTATTGCACGAAAACCACTATAAGGTTGCAATGGCAAAAGATGGACCAAGTGCCTTGCAAATTGTAAAAAAGGTGAATCCAGATCTAATTGTATTGGATATTATGATGCCCGATATGGATGGATTTGAGGTTTGCCAGAAATTAAAAGCAGATAGAGATACTCGTGATATTCCGATTATATTTTTAACGGCAAAAACAGATTCCGAAGATATTGTAAAGGGGTTTGTATTAGGAGGAGTTGATTACATAACCAAGCCGTTTAAAAAAGAGGAACTGGTAGTTCGCATAAAGAATCATGTGGACTTAATACAGTCGAAAAAAAGGGTGTTGGCTCAAGCTCAGGAGCTTGAGGCAGCAAATGCTTTAAAAGATAAGGTTTTTGGAATTATCGCTCATGATTTGCGTGATGCATTAGGAAGTTTTAAAGAATTTACAACTATAATGACGGAGTCAAATGTTGATTTTGAGCCTGAAGAAATGGAAGAACTGCTGAACTTCATGAAGGAAAAGGCTGGAACAACATTCGAACTGTTAGAGAACTTACTGTGGTGGTCAAGAAGCCAGCGGAATAAGCTGCAACCTCGCTTGGAGCCAATTGATATTGAAGAAGTAATTTTTACAATTGCTGCTCAATATCAGGATTGGGCAAAGGGGAAACAAATAAAACTTCATATGAAGTTGCAGGAAGATTTGCGCATAATTGGAGATGCTGACCATATTAAAACAGTAATCAAAAACTTAATTGTAAATGCAATAAAGTTTACATCTAAAGGGGGAGAAGTTACTTTAAAAACAGAAACTAAGGATGATAATGTTCGATTTGTAGTGACAGACAATGGAGTTGGTATTGCTCCAGAGAAGATGCCTGCACTATTTGATCAGTACATCCATTATTCAACTTACGGTACCAATAACGAGAAAGGGAGCGGTATTGGATTGATTCTTTGCCAGCAATTGCTGGCGTTGAACAATGGAACCATTGGGGCCGAGAGTGAACTGGAAAAAGGGAGTAAATTTTTCGTTGACTTCTCCACTAATATTGAGTGAGAATTTCAGAGGGATAAGTAACTGATAAAAAAATTGCCATGATTGATAGGTTAAGCATATTAGTGCTTGATGATGATCTCTTTTATTGTAAGCTTGCAAAGGCTTACCTGAAGGATGATTTCACTGTCTATACTGCATTAAAACCGTCAAAAGCTTTTGATGTGCTTCAGTCGGTTAATGTGGATATATTGATATGTGATTTCAATCTTCCGGAAATGAACGGATTGGAAGTAGTAAGAACTGTGAAGAGGGATTATCCGGATGTAGAGATAATCATGATTAGTTCCGACGCTGGAATGGAAACTGTTATTGAATCATTTCGCTTAGGAGCTGTGGACTTTTTTCATAAGCCGTTCGACTTTGGATCGGTTAAAATTGCTATTGAGCGAACCAAGAAGTTTGTGTTTCTACACCAACAACTAAGACAGTTCGAAATGAATAATCGACTTCTAACGCAGGAGTTAAACGATTATAATGGTTTCGAAATCATTAGTGTTAGCCCGGTGATGGAGCAGATCAAGCAGATAATGTACAAGGTGGCTCAAAGCGATGATACTTCGGTGATAATTACCGGAGAGAGTGGTGTTGGAAAGGAGCTGGTTGCCAGGGGGATTCACTATATGAGCAACCGTAAGGGAAATTACTTTGGGGCAGTAAATATGTCTGCCATTCCCGATTCTCTTTTTGAAAGTGAGTTTTTTGGTCACAAAAAAGGAGCGTTTACCGGAGCTGTTGCTGATCGTGCTGGTTGGTTTGAAATAGCAGATGATGGTACGTTGTTTCTGGATGAGATTGGCGATATGCAAGGAAATCTTCAGATTAAACTTCTGCGTGTACTGGAAGATCGAAAATTCATTAAAGTAGGCTCGCAGAAAGAGCAAAGATTCAATATCCGAATTGTTGCAGCCACCAATAAAAAAGTGGACGACCTGAAGCATGGAGTGGATTTCCGTTTAGATTTGTTTCACCGTTTGGGAACTTTTGAAATATATGTTCCACCATTGCGCGAAAGAAAAGAGGATATCCCGGTATTGTTAAATCACTTTGTAAATAAGTTTGCGGCTAAAATGCGCAAAAAGATAAAAGGAATTGATCCTGTCGCTGAAAAAGAACTGATGGATTATCCTTTCCCTGGAAATGTACGTGAGCTGAGAAACCTGGCTGAGCGAGCTGTTATTCTTTCTGATGATGATGTGTTGCACTTGGAGCACTTTCCAGATGTCAACAACAATCGAAAGATTCAAATGGGAACTCCAATTACTGAAATTTTCGATTTAGAAGAGGTGGAACGAAGAACAATTATGCAAGCTTTAGAACGAAGTAATTATAATAAGAGTAAGGCGGCTAAGTTGTTGAATATAAACTGGAATGCACTGCATCGCAGACTGCAGAAATACGAATTGATACTTCCTGAAGTTTAGATATATAATTTGTTTGAGATTGGAACGAAAACTCCAATCTCAAACAAAACTATTTTACAGCTCAGAGGAAACAATAGAATAGCTTTCGTTGTGCTGACTTAAATCAAGACCTACCTCTTCTGCCTCTTTCGAGACACGAAGTGGGATGATTTTATTGGTGATCCAATAAAGTGCGTAGGAACCACCAAATGTGAAAATTCCCACAAGAACAAGTGCCAGTAAATGATATAACAGTGTGGTCATGTCTCCATGAATTGCACCTACTTCATTGGCAAATACTGCGGTTAAAATCATTCCTGTGATTCCTCCCATTCCGTGAGCAGGGAATACGTCCAGAGTATCATCCAATGACGTTTTGCCCTGAAGAGTAATGGCATAGTTGCTTATCAGAGCTGCCACCACTCCAATAAATATCGACTGCCCAACAGTAACGAAACCAGCTGCAGGCGTAATGGCAACAAGTCCGACAACCAATCCAATAGCTGCTCCCAAACCCGATGGTTTGATGCCTCTGGCTCCATCCATAAATACCCATGCTAACATTGCTGCAGCCGATGCTGTATTGGTGTTTAATAAGGCAAGTACTGCTGTGTCTGAAGCTTCTAATGCTGATCCTGCGTTAAATCCAAACCAGCCAAACCAAAGCATCCCTGCTCCCAGTAAAACGAATGGTATATTGGCCCTTCGCGAGTTGAACTTTGATTTATTTCTTTTTCCTAAAAATATAGCTCCTGCCAAAGCAGCAAAACCTGCCGACATGTGTACTACTGTTCCCCCTGCAAAATCAAGTACTCCCCAGTTGCGTAAGATACCATTCGGGTGCCAGGTTTGGTGAGCCAATGGCGCATAGATAAACAATGAGAAAAGACAAATGAATAACATATATGATCTGAATCGTACTCTGCCAGCAAATGAGCCTGTAATTAGTGCAGGAGCGATAATGGCAAACTTCAATTGAAATAAGGCAAATAGGGCAAAAGGTATCGTTGGAGCCATATCTGGATGAGTGCTGCCTCCGACATTTTCAAACATGAAAAATGTGAGGGGATTACCAATTATACCCATACCTTCTCCTCCAATACTATCTCCAAAAGTAAGACTAAAGCCAACTATAATCCATAAAACACTGATTAGTCCCATTGAGATAAAGCTTTGAAGTATAGTAGAGATAATGTTTCTTGGATCTACCATTCCTCCGTAGAAAAAAGCTAAACCAGGAGTCATAAGTAGAACCAGTGCGGTAGAGGTTAGCATCCATGCAATATCTCCACCAACTAGTGCTTCATCATGAGTCGTGAATGTCCCTGTGGGAATGAAAATTCCTAAAATCGATATACAGCTTATTATTAATAGTGTATATAACCACATTTTTTTCTGTTTCATAGTCATTTTGTTTTTTTAAGTTCTTAAAAAGTGTCTTAGTGTCTGTTTTGTGGGGGTAAAAGTAGATAAAACGATATGTTTTTAAAGAAGAGGGGTGTTTTTAATGGGGGTGTTAATAAAAAAATAACAAATAAGATGATTGATGTGTCTGTTTTGAAGGGGAGTGTGAATAAAAAGATAATTAATTGTGGAGAAGGGGTGTTTTTATAGGGGGTATGTGTTGGAAAAGTGATTTTATTGCTTTATTGGGGTGTCTTAGTGTTGCTTACTTATTAATTTGAAGAAAATGAACATGACTTAACCGTTCAGAAATGGGGGGGATGTGTCATTGTCTAATCAAAAAATGAATACCATGCTAAGTACAATAAAAAAGATAATGGTTATTGCTCTTGTGGGAGTAATAAATATGAGTGGTCATGCACAAGAGATTAAACTGAATTTGGGAGTTGATGTGATGAGCAGATATGTATGGAGAGGAACGTCACTTTCAAATGGAGTAGTGGTTCAACCTTCCTTGCAGTTGACAAAGGATAATCTGACACTAGGTGTTTGGGGATCTTCTGCTGTTACCAATAGTGACGATTATAAAGAGGTCGATCTATCGGTTAGTTATACTTTTTTAAATGGACTGTTTACTGTCGGTTTAACGGACTATTACATTGTGAAAGAGCAAGATCAATCAGGTGAACGCTATTTCAATTTAAAAGAGGATACGAAACATGTGTTGGAAGCAGGAGTCGCTTTTTCAGGATCAAAGGCATTTCCTGTAGGTGTTTTATTTGCAATGAATTGCTGGGGAGCAGATAAGACGAAAGATGGAGGGCAACAACATTCGATGTATGTGGAACTGAATTATAGTAAAACAATTGCAGATAATGAGGTTGCTTTCTCTTGTGGTATTACTCCATTCGAACCTGATGATAAAAGCACTGCTTATTACGGTGTTACTGCCGGAATTGTCAATTTGGGAGTGAAGGTAACCAGAACTATTTCATTATTTCAAGGCTGTAAATTGCCAGTATCAGTACAAACAATTGTTAACCCAATGAGTGAAAATGTGTTTCTGGTGGCAGGAATTCATTTCTAGAAATATCCCAGAGTGCATTTGATTTTGCACTCTGGGATGTTCATTATTTTTTGTCAAACAGGTGTTTAACCAAATCCTGACGATTAATTCGCTTTAGTTCATTAATGATTTGTCTTCGGTATTCATTTTTATACCAGAAGAAAAACTGACGTTGCGATAACTTCTCTTTCTTTGATTTAGCCACATAAGTTTTCTCCATTGTATATGGATGATAACCTGAGTAGTAAATCACAGTGGCAACAGTCATTGGCGTAGGAGTGAAGTCCTGCACCTGTTCCAACTTAAAGTTCAAACGCTTGGTAGAAACAGCTAAATGAGCCATATCTTCAGAGTTACTTCCCGGGTGACTAGAGATGAAATAAGGAATCAACTGTTGATTCAGATTCTCTTCCTTATTGATCTGTTCGAACATTCGGGTTAATTTCTTAAACAGATCGAAAGATGGCTTACGCATTTGCTTCAATACTTCATCCGAAGAGTGTTCTGGTGCTACTTTTAAACGACCAGAAACATGGTGGCGAATTACTTCACGCAAATACTCTTTGTTGGTTTCATCAACCTGTGGATTTCCTGTCTCGTAGAAATTAATGTCGTAACGTATACCACTTCCAATAAATGCTTTTTTTACACCAGAATGCTGGCGCACCTTTTTATAAAGTCGAAGCATTGGTCCGTGGTCGGTATTTAAGTTTTTACACACATCAGGGAAGATACATGAAGGACGCTTGCATCGCTTGCACATCTCTTCGTGTTTTCCTTTCATTCGGTACATATTGGCCGAAGGACCGCCCAGATCGCTGATGTAGCCTTTAAAGTCAGGCATCTGAGTCACTTGTTCTACCTCCTTCATAATCGATTCTTCCGATCGATTGACGATGAATTTCCCCTGATGGGCAGAAATGGTACAGAACGAACAACCGCCAAAACATCCGCGATGAATGTTAATGGAATGACGAATCATTTCATATGCAGGGATGACCCCCTTTTTATGGTATTTAGGGTGTGGCTGGCGGGTGAAAGGTAAATCGAAAACGCGATCCAACTCTTTTTCCTCCATTGGTGGATAAGGAGGGTTGATAACCAATGTTTCGTCGCCAATTTCCTGAGTAAGTTTGGCCGCTTCCATTCGATTCGATTCCTCTTCGATATGCTTAAAGTTCTGAGCATACTTTTTAGGATCTTCCAAACACTCTTCGTGACTGGCCAGTGGCAGCTCCAACCATTTTTTGTTGGTAGCATATTTACTGTAAGTATCCACCATAAAGGCGGTCTGAGGAATATTGGTCAATCGTTCTACCGGTACACCTTTTTTTACCAAACGAATAAAGTCAACGATTGATTTTTCGCCCATTCCATAAAATAGTAAATCGGCTTTACTATCTGCCAGAATGGAAGGCTTCAGTTGGTCTGACCAATAGTCGTAGTGAGTTACACGACGAAGAGAAGCTTCAATTCCTCCCACAATAACAGGAACATCCGGAAATAGATCTTTCAAGATGTTAGAATATACAACAGTGGCATAATCAGGCCGGTGTCCTGGTTTTCCTCCTACGGTATAAGCATCATTGGAACGGCGTCTGCGATTGGCTGTGTAGTGGTTTACCATGGAATCCATACAACCAGCTGTGATTGCAAAAAATAAGTTGGGCTTTCCCAGTTTCTTAAAATCACGTAAATCGTCTTGCCAGTTGGGTTGAGGAACAATGGCTATTTTTAAGCCTTCAGCCTCGATAATACGACCAATTACAGCTGCTCCAAACGATGGATGATCGACATAAGAGTCGCCTGAAAACAAAATTACATCCAAATCGTTCCATCCTCTGGCTTTTACCTCCTTCTTGGTGGTAGGAAGCCAATCACTCACATTATAGTTCTGTTTATTTTGCAAAATCTCTTCCTTCTCCTGTTTATGCTGCAAAAATAGATAAAAAAATGGAGTTGTTTGTCCGAAATATGGGAACGACTCATTTTTCGGTCTTCTTTAACAGTAAAATATATGTGAATTTGTCATGAAAAATGCAGTTTTAGTGCCGAATAATAAGTTGTAGTATTTAAAAATGTTAAAAAAAGAGTTGCCGATTGTCTGTATATGTGCCTAGTAAGTAATCGGTTGTGAGCATCGGGGCAATGTTGGCCTGTGAGGAAGATAAATGAAAAAGAACTACTATATTGTAGTACACATTTTTCATGTGTAAATTTGCAGCAACTAAACAGAGTAATTATATGAGCTTGGTTGATCCCAAAGACATTGTAAAAGCAAATCCCTATTTGGCTTTTCTAGGTGGTGAATATTTCGCCAAATTTTTGATGTATCTGCTTCGTTTTAATAAAATTAATCAAATTTACGGAGATAGCTGCGACAAAGAAGGTGTAGAATTTATCGATTCGTTATTGGATTTGTTGGAGGTGAAGTTCGAGTTTGATGAAGCAGAATTGAAGCGTTTGCCCAAGGAGGGAGGTTTTATTACAGTATCTAATCACCCATTTGGCGGGCTCGATGGCATTTTATTAATTAAATTGCTAAGCATGGCTCGCGGAGATGTAAAAGTATTGGCTAATTTTCTGCTTAAAAGAGTGGAGCCTATTAGCGACTATTTCCTGGCTGTTAACCCTTTCGAATCGCGAAAAGAGGCCAGTTCAAGTGTGGGTGGTTTAATGAGTGCATTTCGACATGTAAAAGATGGTGGCGTGCTTGGCGTTTTCCCTGCAGGAGAGGTTTCAAGTTACGATGCCGACAATAATATTACCGATCGCCAGTGGCAGTACCCAGTCCTAAAATTCATTAGTAAAGCAAAGGCACCTATTGTTCCTATCTATTTTCAAGGTTCCAATAGTAAGTTGTTTCACCTGATTGGAAGAATCCATCCGATGCTTCGTACCATAAAGCTTCCTTCTGAGTTATTGAATAAGAAGAAGCAGGTAATTAAAATTCGAATTGGAAACCCAATTAGTGTTGAAGAACAAAAGAAATTTACCGATGTATATCAATTTGGCCGATTCTTGAGAGCCAAGTGTTATGCCATGGATTCAGGTATTGAGGTGAAACGTTTCTTTAACTATAATTCTAAACGTAAGCAACGAGTGGAGGAGATAGCAGCATCAATAGATAGAGGTATTTTAACCAATGAGGTTAAGAATCTTGATGAAGATTATAAGTTGTTTTCTATTCGCAACTATTCGGTATATTGTGCGCCAAGCGGAGTGATGCCCAACTTGTTAAATGAGTTAGGTCGTTTGCGTGAGATTACATTTCGGGCAGTTGGAGAAGGAACGAACCAGAGCATCGATTTAGATGAATTCGATCTTTATTATCAGCACCTTTTTATATGGGACGATGATGCCAACTGCGTAGTTGGAGCATACCGTATTGGTAAAGGCGATGATATTTATCGTGAGTATGGAATGCGTGGATTCTACCTGCAAAGTCTTTTCAAAATGAAAACAGATTTCAAGTCTGTATTGACTGAATCGTTGGAATTAGGACGTTCGTTTGTAGTTCAGGAATATCAGCGTAAACCGATGTCGTTATTCCTTTTGTGGAAAGGTATTTTGTATTTCTTGCTGAAAAATCCGGAATATCGCTATTTGATTGGACCGGTAAGTATCAGTAACGACTATTCGAAAGTCTCTAAAGATTTGATGATTCAGTTTATAATGGCCAACTATTTCGATTACGAAATGGGATCGATGATTCAACCTCGTAATAGCTATAAGTTCAAAAGCCAGGATCCCAATGTGAATATTCTAATGGATAACATGGATAGTGATATCAATTCATTGGATCGTTTCATTGGAGATATGGATGAGTTGAACTCAGGTTTACCGGTCTTATTAAAGAAATACATCAAACTGAATGGTAAAATCATTGGTTTCAATGTCGATCCACTGTTTAATAATTGCCTGGATGGGTTAATTATGGTGGATGTATTATCTATACCGAAGAAGACAATCGAATCGTTAAGTAAAGAGGTGAACGATGGTTCATTGCTGGAACGTTTCTACAATAGTAGAGAATCGGAAACCTAGAGACTCAAAAAACATTATAACTCTTATTTTAGAGACATAAGAAGAGGGTATCCCAAAAGATTATTTGTAATTTCAAATAGCTTCACTTTTTGGGCACCCTCTTTTTGTATATGGGCTATCATTTTTAATCTGTATCATTCAATTATTCACCTGCAAACTCTATTAAGATTATCCTCGATTATCTAAAACTGAAGCATATACGGATGTAGCATACATTAAGTCGAAGTAATTTAGTTGAACAATTAAAAGTGTGAAATTTAATTAAGTAGCTACTATTAACTCTTTCAATTGTAAAGGAGGAAACCGAAAAACCTTTAAAAGAGTAGGTGATTAATTAATAAATAAAGTATGAGTGTTCAGGTAACAAACAACGATTTGGTTCTGTTAGGACATGGAAGCTACCAAGGAGGTGCAAAGAACGTATTGCTTCCTGATAATGTCGACTTATATGTATTACAACCTGTTGGATATACATTGACAACAACTGTTGCGGCAGCTTTAATCCGGCAGGAAGAGATCAATCGATTACGATTGCTACATGACGGAGGGAGAGGTAATACCACTGTTCACCCTCCTATGGCAATATATAAGGGAGGAGAATTAGCCCCCGATTTAATATTGCATGACTTAGGTAATTTAGCTAAGTGGGGAGCAGAAACTATTGCTGATAAAGAGAATGTGATAACAGTTAATCGTTCTATTTTGCTTTCAGAAATCATTAAAACTAATAATAAAATAAAAAGAGTAGTCGACCTTCTGGGCAAAGGTGAAAGATTGAAACTATACTGGTCGGCATGTGCGTGTCAGATATCTGGTAACAGAGCCGATTTATAGTATATATATCACTAATTTCGTAATTCAAAGAGGCTGTCCAATTTTCTTTTTGGACAGCCTCATTACTATGTTGTTTTATTCAATTAAACCAATACCAGAACACCGTTTGACTCTGGATTGATATTTTATGTTTTCTTTACCTTAATACTATGTTATTATAATTTAATTTTTGTTTTTTTTAAGGAATAAATTCATTAGTTTAGCCTACTCATACATTAAACAACTCAACCCGTAATTCAAATCAAATGTCAAACTCACAATGTATTTATTATGCGTAGTTGTTGTCTTGTGTTTTATTCAGAGTGTATTATTGCTTTGCGCTCATTATTAGAATATTACAAGCTTACAAGATAATGTTCACAATATTCCTTGTCAGGCTACTTTTGAGTTAATATGAGAATAACTTTTTTTGTCTAAAAGTTGTCTTCTATAAATTCCTGAAGTTCTTTTATATTTTCATCAAGCATAACTCGTCTGAATCTATTGTTTTTAAGTTCTATGTCCAGCAATTTATTGCCAAACCTTTTTTTTAGTTTTATAGATTTCACTTCGATTAATGATAACTCAGTTCTAACTGATCTTAAAAGCCATGAAGCCAGAGCTAAAATATTTATTAGTGTAGCTGATAGTCCGACCCAATATTTAATTGTATCTCTACGTTCATAGTACTCTAAAAAGATTAAAATAGCAATCATCGCATAAAAACATGAAGTCAATATAAATATCCACTTTTGTTTTCTTGCATTGTCGTTTATAATGATTTTGTCTTTATCGAACGAAATTGTTCCTTTCTTAAGGCTAAATGTTTGGCTCATGCTGTGTCTTTATTATTCTATGAGTAAAAACGGTTGGCGCACTTTCAATTCCCGCTATGCTATATGAACTGTGTTAACTACTGATTTTTAATACTTTTCTTTTCGTTCAAATTGGTCATTTAATGTCAAGTAGTGAATTGCAATTATTAGTCTTATTTTAGGGTCTTTGATGTCATAGTTTTTATAGTTTTTGATTAAATCAGCGAACATTGATGGTGAAATATCACCTGCGATTTCGAGTGAGTTGTAATAGTTGCTAATTACTGTGTTTTGTTTGCCAATTGTTTTTAGTAACTCCACATATTTACCTTGACGATTTAACTGTATATGCTTCAATGTGTCAGTTGAATATCCTTTTTTTGACCAGCTAATTTCCCAAATGTCATTAAACGTATTCTTGTCGAGTTGATTATAAAGTGCTTTTTGATCGTTAAGATTAATCGACAATTTAAGGTCTGATACTTTTTTGATATTGGAGTTTTGAAGGAAAAAATCGTTGTACACTTTTCCCATATTTTCTTGTTTATCATTCTCTGTCAAACCAATACTTTTGTCAAAGAAACTTTGAATTTTTACCAAGTCATTAATTTGGGTTGTATCAAACGATTCTTTAATTGTTTGGTCATTTAATAAGTCGTTTTGTCTTTGAGTAGTGCAACTTAGTGCAATAATCATGGTTGAAATAAGAAGTAAGTTTTTCATTCATTGGTAGTTTTAAATTTGCTATAATCTTTTTATAACATCCACTCAGATTGTTGTTATATCTTCTATAAGCTAGTCCTTGGTGTATAATAATACCAAATATAAGAATAACGTTTAACTGGTTAGAACAATATGTTTAGGAGTTTAACGTAAAGGTAATGGTAGAGGCGCAAAATCTTGTGCCTCTACCGGGTAATTTTATCAATTTAGTTTTGTAATATATTTTTTAAATAAATTGTTGTTGTGTGTTTAATGTCAGTTTGTTAGGTGGTTTGTAGTAATGCTCTCAATATTCCTTGTCTGGCTGGCTTTAAGCTATTATTAGAATAAATCTATTCTGTCTAAAAGTTGTCTCCTATAAATTCCTGAAGTTCTTTTATATTTTCATCAAGCATAACTCGTCTAAGCCTATTGTTTTTTAATTTAATGTCCAGAAATTTAGTACTAAATCTCTGCTTAATTTTCAACGATTTTATTTCATGGGTTTTAATATTATTTTGGGTAGATCGGATTAGCATATTGGATAATATAAATAGATGTGTAATTCCCAAAAATGAGCCAGTCCAGAGTAAAAATTGGTTTCCTGTTTTCATGTATCTTAAAAATGAAATTATCCCATAAAAAACCCAAATGGTCGATGAGAAAATTCGGAGAAGATATTGCTTTTTTGCATTATCTAATATTGATATCCCTTCTTTGCCAAATGATATTTCACCATTCTGAAGCTTAAAAGTCTGTTTCATTGGGTCGTTTTTATATTTGCTAACAGTCTTGGTAACATCCACTCAGACTGTTGTTATATCTAATATAAGCTAGTCCTTGGTGTTGTTAGTATATCAAATATAATAATAATGCTTAACTGGTTAAAATAATATGGTAATATTTTCACAAAGGAAGAGTTATCTATTATATCAGTAAATTAGCAGTTGATACAAACAGTATTTTTCTGAAAATTATAATTCTTCTCCAATGTAAAAAGAAAATTTTGTTCTGTCAGATGACGAAAGAGTATTGTAAAAAGTAATTATTTTACTTCTAATATATGATAAGCGGACTACTCTAAGTATAGGCTCGTTATTCAATTTTGTTGCCCTAACCATGATTCCAATTAATTGTCCTTCTTTATTGAATACACCTCCTCCGCTCATGCCGGCAACACCTTTTGCTTTCGCAATGAATTCAACATCTGAATTATAAGGAATATTTCCTTCTTCATCACCAGCTAATTTTAGTTTTGTAATAATATTTTCGGCATCATTATCAGAATAAATTGTGCCCGAAGAAACAGCTCCATTAGGGTAACTGTTTTTATTTTGTGGATACCCGAGTGCAACAATTGTATCACCAGGAGTGACAGATGCCCACGTTTGCGCCATTTTAGTTCTATTATTTGGATCGTACATCTCTAATGGAGTTTTTGTTTGAAGCAAGGAAGGAGACTGGCCTAGCCCATTATCAATTACTTTTTGATTATCAATTATTCCAATATAAAAATCGTTGGCAGGTAAGATAGTCGTATTTGTTGCACTAGCAGGAATTTGTGGGTGATAAAATGGAAATGAGGCACTTAGTGTATTTCCTAAAGATATCTTTCCAGATACAGGAGGAATTTTTGACCCTACAAATACACCCCAGTTTATTTTTGCTGGATCAATGAAACCTTCATTGCGACTATTCCAGTTGTTTAAGTTTATGACGTGATTTGCAGAAACATAAATACCTAATCCAGATGTGTTTTTTCTACTCCAAATTACTTTAGATCCTGGACCTGAAGTTCCAACACTTCCTCTTATTTTATTTAATAAATTAACAAACTTTTGATTTTTGTTATTTAAAGCATCCTCAAGTTTTGAAAGTTTAATTATAGTAGTTCCTGTTATTGGATTTGATGGTTTGGGATTAGGAGTGTCTTCACTACAAGAAAAAAATAGCACTATTGCAAAAATAAATAAAGGATAGCAAATTCTAAATTTCATAATTTCAGATTATAGTTACGTAGCATAGATACATAATCAGGAAATAAGTTGCGTCATTTAGCTTGTAGTCTATCTATAATATCCATCAATATTGCTGTTGTGTCAGGCATCTATGGGAATTAGCTGCTTTACAAAATATGGTATGTTCTAGCAAAGTAAAGACAATTGTAGAGGCGCAAAATCTTGCGCCTCTACGGGGAAATTTTATTTCAATTTAATCAATTGATAGGGGGCCTTTTATTCGTATCTCAAAGCTTCGACCGGATTCCTTGTGGCTGCTCTCCAGCTTTGCCAGCTAACAGTTAATAGTGCAATACCTAAGGCCACTACGCCTGCTAGCGCAAATATCCACCAACTTAAATTGGTTTTATAGGCAAAGTTCTTGAGCCAATTATTCATTGTAAGGTAAGCAATTGGGCAGGCTATTACAAAGGCCATGGTTACCCATCTTATAAAACCTCTATTCAGAAGTGTTAGTATTTCAGAAACATTTGCCCCGTTTACTTTTCGTATGCCAATCTCTTTGGTTCGTTGTTGCGAAATAAACAGTGCCAGTGCGCTAATTCCAATAATACTGATGAAAATTGCCAGTCCTGAAAAAGCATATAAAATTCGACTTAAAATAGTTTCGGCTTTGTATTGTCGGGTTAAGCGATCGTCTAAAAAATAGTAAATCATTTCTTGACCAGGATAATGCGTTTCCCATGTATCTTTTACTACATCCATACCCGAATGTAAGTTGTTTAAACGAACATAGATATGCCGCGCATTTCTTCTTACTTCATCTACGTTAAATGCAAAGTTTCCAATTGGCTTATGTACAGAATTGAAATTAAAATCCTCAGTTACTCCAATAATTTTATATGGCTCCACACCAAATGGTTTTAAGTATGCTTTCTGATGAGCTACTAAAGCGTCCATACTGCCATGTTTGGCTAGAATACTTTTATATAAATGATTATTGATTATCATCCCTCGAATAGTATCGGCATCTGCTTTTATCCAATTTTTAATCAGCTTAATGTTCATTGTTTTCAGATAATCGTAGTTGACACCAACCATTTCCATTGATCCCTCCATGCCCATGCCGAAGATTTCCAAGGCAAGTTCCTCTGCTATTCCAAATGATTGACGTTTCATTCCAACAGAAACTACAGAACTTTGATTTTTTAAATTGTTCATGAATATTGCGGGATCTTTCGATGTTGATCTGATGTCTTTGGGGCTTATTACCAATACATTCTCTTTTTCGAAACCCAAAGGTTTATTCAGTATGAAGTTGATTTGTTTGTTTACAAGTAAAGTGCCCGAAATAAGAATAACCACAATTGAAACCTGAGCTACTAACAATGATTTTAATAGATAATTACCAGAGAAGTTATTACGTTGGGCTAAAATATGAACTGTAGACTTTCGAGCCACTAAAAACATAAAAACAAAAAGAGTGTTTAATCCCAGGCATATTACCATAACTGCAAGGATACTTATATAGACAATCGGTTCGTTATAATAAATATCGAACTCAATTTCGAAAAGTTTATTGATAACAGGTTTAGCCAAATGGATTGCTAAAAGTGAAATGCCTACAGCAACACTGCAAATGACAAGTACTTCAATAAGTGATTGTTTGAGCAGCTGTTTAAGATTGGCACCAATAGACTTTCTTAAGCCTAGTTCTTTTGAGCGTTTAATTAGTTTAGCAATGCTTAGATTGGTAAAATTTAGTATGGAGGTAAATAAAATTATAAATGCTATTAGAATAAATAATCCGATATTTATTTTGCTTGAGCTTTCTCTTAATTCATATCGAAAATCTGATTTTAAATGAATATCATCAATAGGAAATAAACTAAAGTTAAACTCTTGAACTCTCCCCATTGTTTTGAGTTTACTTGCATCGTAATAGGCTTTAACTTTATCTGCAATTGTGTTTGGATCAATTCCATCATGTAGTTTGAAATAGTTATATATCCAATAGATTTTCAGATTCGAAATCTTTGAATACATATTCTCCAGCTTTCCTCCTTTTTGTGATAGAAGCAATTGATATTTTAAATGCGATTTTGGGTGGGTGTTTTTAACAATACCCCGAATCTCGTAATTACCTAAATTATATGCAAATTGTAAAGCCTGAACATCTATAGTTTTACCAATGGGATTGGTGTTTGGAAAGTATTTTTGCGCAAATTCTTCGCTAATAAAAACCACTTTAGGCTTTGTAATTTCTGATAAATCGCCTAGAATGGCTTCTACTTCAAACATTTTGATGAAAGCTTCATCAACCGACATTATATCTTTTTGCGATACCGCATTTTCATTCACCTTTATTGTTCCAACATCGCAGTGCGAGAACCTGGTGGCAAGTTCTATTTCAGGGATTTCTTGCGATGCGGAATGAACTATCCCAATACTACGTGCCCAAAGTGCTCCTTTTCTTCCTTCAAAGGTCGAGATTACTCGATAAATATTTTCATGTCCCGCAATATGCTTGTCAAAACTTTTTTCGTTAGAAACATGGATAAATAAAACTAGAAATGAAACGATTCCGATTACCAGTCCCAAAATATTTATGGTCGAAAAGGCTTTGTCTTTTAGTAATCTTCGTATTGTAATTTTTAGATTATACATATTGGTAAGTGATTGTGCGAATTAGTGATACCCTTTATGATAACAGTTTAATCGCTAAAAGTATGCCAAAGATGTAATGTGTTGTTTATAAGTGGAGTATTGAAAATGATTTGCTTGTGGAGTCAAAATAATTTACAAAGAAGTGTATGAAATTTTTATAGGAATAAAGGAAGGTAGTACATATTGTAGAGACGCAAAATCTTGCGCCTCTACGGGGAAATTTTATTTCAATTTAATCAATGCCAAAACACCGTTTGATTCGGGATCGATGTTTTTCATCTGTTTTACCCAGGCTTTTTGCATGGGTGAGTTTTGGTTTTCTTGTTCACACATTTCTAACACATCTACGGCAGGGATATAGGATACCAAATATTGGCTGCTACACATTTGCGATTGAATGGTTAAGGTTTGACCACTGGTAATATCATCTTTTATAAATGGGCCTACATAGCTTTCGGTTTTATTGGCTTTTATATTGTGTACAAAAGTGGCTTGGTGGATATCGTCGCTCCATTGCTTCTGGAAAACCAATACCCAATTCTTATTGTGCACCAGGTTAACCATCTGGTATGGTGCGGCGGTTTTGAAGAAACGTTTAAAGTCGCCTTTGCAATATTCCACCTGACTCATTTTCGGAAGTAACTTCTCTTTCATGTCGAAGATGAAGGCCGGTTTTTTACCAGCAGGTGTCACATGGAAGATGGTATCGTTGATATAATTGTTGAGGAGAATAAGCGAATCGCTAGAGGGCATGTAGCTTAAAAAGCTGGTACTTATGGAATAAACATGTCTGCTGGCATCTTCATAACGGAATTTGGCTTGCTCCTCCATTTTTTCGTTAAAGAAAGCTACATAGCCGTCGCCACGGTCGTACCATACGGTCTGGTTATCTTTATTTATTCTAAAGTTAACCAGTTCTTCTCTGTTTTTGAATTTTATCTCTTTAATAAACTTACCACCTATGGTATGTTTAGCCATCAGGCGCTTAGTGGTAGAAGTTAGGTAGATAGAATCTTGTTTGAACTCGAAATTAAAAATGTAATTGTATTCGCCTGGTCCTTTTCCGCGTTTCCCAATTTGGCATAGAAACTTTCCCTTATGATCGAACAGCTTAAGGCTAGTCATATCGGAAATGCCAATAGTAGAGTCGGTTAGTCGGAAATCGAATATTCGTGAAAACAGAGATGCTTTCTTGGTTTCCAGAGGAATGAATTTCACTTCTGTTGCAATTTGCGATGCGCGAAGTGTATCGGTACTTTTTTGTGCCAACGAAATGTGGTAAGGCATTTCGCGTTTTTTAGCAGGAGGTGGAGTAGTCTCTTTGGTTTGCTGTTGCTTGGGTTTTGAACAAGCGGCAAAAAGGGTTAATGCAATGATAGAGTAGGTAATAAGGTGTCTCATGATGTGGTTTTAAGAGTAAAACCACTGTCTTTTATAAGTTAATAAGACAGTGGCTAATAACAACTATATTGACTGAGTTAAAATGTGAATCGAACTTAAGATTTTAGTTTTCCCCAGAAGATAACATTGTTGTCCTCAGGGTCTAATTCCGACTTCAGAGCCATTAGTTTGTTGCGTTTATCAGCACTAAGTTTTTTATTCTTTAGTGCTTTTTCGATGTTCTTTATTAAATAGATAGGGGGAATACTTTGTACAAAATAACCATCGTGGAACGATGTTGGTATTGGCATATCGCCATAGAAGTCGTTCACCAAATTAAAGAAATGAGCTTCTTTGGTTTGTTTGTCAATTACCACCTTACCGAAAGGCATAATGTGGTAATTATTTTCATTTACTTGTTTACGAACTGATAATTCCATTAGGTAGTGATTAGGCAGCTCATCATAGCCATGGTAAGGAACTTTATCCAATCCATTTATTAATGTAAGTTTTGGGATTAGTTGATCTGAATCGGCTTTGTATTGATAAAGGGTATCTTTTATAGCCTTGTTTAGTCGGAAAATTGATACGTTAATGTCATTGGTGTTAAAAGGTTGAAGCTCGTTACTAAAATTTCTAACGCGCATGTAATCTTTTGGAATCACTTTATTAACGGTTTCTCCTGACAGAGTTTGAGTATAGGCTATGTATTTTGAATTGGGAAAAGGAAGTGAAACCACATCAACCTGATTATTCTTCACACGAAACTTTCCTTTGGGTTGTTTTTGTAAAAGTGGAATAGGCTGCATTGCCTCGCCCTCTATGCTGAAGCGTAACAAACGTGGACTTTGCCAAGGCATTAGATAAATGGTACCATTGGCTTCATCAATTTGCTCGCAATAGATATTCATAAATTCGTTGGGGCCACGTCCCACTTTACCAATATCACGGATGAATTTTCCTTTTTTATCGAATAGTTTATAAGGCTGTCTACTACTTCTAACACCAATGTAGTTGTCGGATAGAGTAACATATCCCCATTTAAAGAAAGCTTCTGGCGATGTTTCCAGCTTTACCATGTGGCATTCGGTTATCAGATCGCTTAGTTTTAGCTGAATAGTGTCCTTTACCTTCGATACATCGCAAACCATAACATCGTGACCGCCTTTTTTGACTATTTTAATGGCTTCGGTATGGTCGATTTTACCGCATGAGATAGCAATTAATGCGATGAGTAAGTAATAGAGTAATTTAAAGTTCATTTTACTTCTGTTTTAGTTGATAATTCTTATAAATCAGGTTAATGACCAGCATTTCGATTTAGTTTTTAAAGCTTTTTACCCAATAAAATAGGCATACAAAGGATGTACAAGAGGGAAAACCTCTTGCTCTATAGCGAATGAATACCAACAACTTTCCTTTAAAGATTAAAAGGTAAAAGTTGTTGAATATTCATATGGATCCCCTACTTGGTACATCCATTTATCAATACTTGAGGGAAGATTAGTGGCGCATCATGCCTGCTTTGTTATTGAAGCTTAAAGCGAACCACTCTCAGTGGAATACCATCGGCTTTTTTCAGTTTCTGAATACCGTATAGGTAACCTTTATGAAACTTCAGCTTTCCACTATTTATAATCAAATCGAAATCATTGCATTCGAATGTACTTGTGCAGATAAACTTTCCACCGTTATCCAATGAGTATACATTAAGTTTATTGGATTTACCCTTCTCAGGATATTCGAAGAAGAGAATGTTACCATCTGAATCGGTAATGCATGACGAGAAAAATGGTTTTGGAATGGCTTTGTTTATTTTGGGTAAGTCTTTTTCCATATCCTTCAACATAGCACTATATGCTTCCATCATTTTCTCTTTTTGTTCTTTATGTTGTGTGCGAACCTTGTTTAGCATCTCTTCCAGCTCTTTGGCACTACTGTTTTGCAGTTTAGCTGTTTTTCGGGTAGCAGCTTCCAGTTTTTTTAGGTAGTCGGGACTACTCATGCGCTTTAAATTGGCTTTTATACCGGCAATGGCTTTCTTCTGGATCTTATTCTGCTCATTGATACTTATCTGGTTGGCATTCCAATTCACTTTTTTAGACGATAATTTCTTTCCGTCCAACGAGAACTCAATGATTTCGCCAGTTGGAGGAATGGCCACAATTAATCGGTTGTTAGCAAATGTCAATTGTGGGGCAGGACGTAAGCCCAGATTATTCATGAATGGCATGGTGCGCATACTAACTGCTCCTCCTTTTTTAAATCGATGAGAGTAGGCAAAAGGCACCTTCTTATCGTTATTTCTAGGAGTGTAATGGTTCCAGATGTACTGCTCTTCGTTGGTTTCGTAGTCGACAATGGCTACGAAATCACGGAAACGATCGGCCCAAATTGCCCAGCCAACAACGGCTATCTTCTTTCCGGGAAGTGGCAACATTTGCTTGGTTATGTAGTTTAAACGCAATGTTTTCAGTAAGTGCCCATCAAAATCGAAGCACTTCATGTAGCCCATGTTGTCTAATCCAGTAAATAGAATGGAATTATCGAGTACCCCGGCAAGTTGTTTCACTTTCAGTTCTTTCCCGCTATTGTTGGTCACTTTAAACTCTTTTACAAAGTTTCCTTTTGCATCGAAAAGCGAATAGAAATTGCGATAAGCATGACTTACCACTACCGAACCGTCGGGTAGTACCTGAATGTTTTTTCTATTGCCCATGTGTTTACCGTACAAAGTATCGTTGTAGGTGCTTAACACTTTGTTCCAATTGTTATTTTTTCCGTATTCCGTATCGGCAACCAGCTTGATGGTACCTTTTTTATATATATCGATTAGCTTTTGCGACTGGGCACTAAAAGCAATACTTACTAGTAAAGTAATAAGAACTATGCATCTCATAATTTCGAATTTTGACTTTGTATTAAAAGACTTTTATGCCGAAGGTTACATCTGTTGTGTCGGACAAGAGCAACTGATTGTTAAAAGTTAGACTGCATCAATTCCTGTTCTTGGTTCGACTCAATAATAACCAATTCAAGTGGCTGTTCATCAATGGGCTTATTGGCATCGGTATAAGTCTCAAATTCGATGTAAAAGTCAGAAGTACTGCTTTTTTCCATCGTGGGCACCTGAAGATATACCGTAAGCGCTATAACCAGCATTGCTGCTGTTGCTCCCCACCAGATCCATGCCTGGCGGTATAGTTTTCTTTTGGGCGGATAGTTAAAAGGAGGTATCTCCTTACTACTGTCCGTCTCGTATCGGTTTTTCAATAAATCTCGCAACTGAAGAATTGTTTCCAATTCTTGTTTACAGTTGGAACAGTGCAATAAATGCTGTTCCACCATAAAACGATTAGCTGCGTCCAATTCACCATCTGCGTATGCCTGAAGCAATTCATTCTGAGAACAATTCATGGTAATTGTGTTTAAAAGTTTTCCTAAGTCGACTCAATGCTCTGGATAACGTCTTACCTACTGATGTAACTTTAATGCCAGTAACTTCCGCAATCTCTTTGTAGCTGAGTCCTTCACTGTAGAGCGCCAGTAAAACCTGGTCTTGCTCTTCTAATTGTTGTATCGATTCGTTAAGTTCTTCGGTCAGTTCATATTCCCTTTCAGGCTCTATCAACTTCTCGAATGGGGTGTTGTTTTCAGTTAGTTCTATTTTTCCAAGTTTGCGCATGTGATTGATACTTTTATTGGCCGCTATACGAAACAACCAGCTCTTCATAGAGCGGATTTCTTTTTTGGCTTTTAGCTGGTGATACAGGTCAAGAAAAACTTCTTGAGTAATATCGTCTGCTGTATTCTGTTCTCCGGTCATTCGAACCGAAAAACGATTTACCATGAAATAGTATTCCGAATATATCTCCTCAAATAATACCAATCGATACGCTTTTTTTCTGTTTTAAATATCAGCTTTCAATATAAAGTCAAACTAAAGTTATGTTTTGTGACAAGAAGATGAAAAAAAAGAGAGAAAAATGTGAATACTTATCGTGCAGCTACTCTGTTAAGACTGGAAATGGTAACTAATTGACCATTGATGGTAGGTTGAAATGGATTTTTTGATAATGTTTTGTTACTGATTGATAATAAGATTGTTCATATGTGTATGGGATGCAACATGAATGTTTTTTTACAACAATACTTCTCATAACTGCAACATATTTTACAAGCTTAGCCATTGGGTTGAAATACCTTGCCATTGTGAAAAAAAGACAGAGGGATTAAAAGTCTTTACCACAAAAGTTTTAATACAAAATCCAATAGAAGTAGAAGGATATGGTTCAGGTTGACATGCGTATAATTGTTTTATTGTTATGCTTATTTCCTTTTGTAGGAACAGCACAGGAAGAGTATAAAGATCCGAAGAACAAAAAATTTAAGGAAACATTTGAGGGTGGACTGCTTCATAAGGTGACTTATTACCCGGAAGTACAGTTTAGTTCTCAGCCTAAGAATATCATATTAATGATTGGCGACGGAATGGGAGTTGCTCAGGTATTTGCCGGTATGACTGCCAACCAGGGAAGGCTTTATCTGGAGAATTTCAAACATGTTGGATTTTCAAGAACGCAATCGGCCGACAATTATATTACCGATTCTGCTGCAGGTGGAACAGCCTTGGCGTGCGGTGTGAAAACCTATAATCATGCCATTGGATTAGATGCCAATGGAAAGAAGGTAGAAAACGTTTGTGAAGTGGCCTCTAAAAAAGGAATGAATACCGGAGTGGTAACAACAGCTTTGGTAAATCATGCTACTCCTGCCGTGTTTTATGCACATCAGCCACACCGAAATGAATACGAAGCCATCGCTTACGATTTGTTCAAAAGTGATATTGATGTGGCAATTGGTGGTGGACGCAAACATTTTGAGAATAGAACCGATGGATTAAATATTTCCGATTCACTTCGAAAAAAAGGTATGCAGGTGGTTCACAATGTAGATGAGCTGAAAAAGGTGAAGAAAGCCAGTGTGGTTGGCCTTTTTGCCGATATGCATGTTCCGCATTATCCAGAACGAGGGCAGATGCTTTCGGAAAGTACCGAGCAGGCCATTCGCCTTCTGAATGAGAACTCCAAAGGATTTTTCTTAATGGTGGAAGCGAGTAAAATTGATGCCGGCGGACACCAAAATAAGACTCCTTTTGTAACCAAAGAGATGTTGGACTTCGACCAAGCTATTGGTAGAGCATTAGAGTTTGCAGTGAAAGATCGCGAGACGCTGGTTATTGTAACAGCCGATCATGAAACTGGAGGAATGAGTAACACAGGCGGTGTAATGCAAAAAGGAGAAGTGAGCGGGCAATTCATTTGGGGAAAACATACCGGAACACCTGTGCCCATATTTGCTTTTGGTCCGGGAGCCAAAGCGTTCACGGGAATTATGCAGAATACGGCTATTGCCCGTAAGATGATGGAAATGATACGTAATCGTAAGAACTAACAAGAATAAATTTAACTGTAAATCATGAGTAAATTTTTAAGTGCAATTATTTTATGCTGTTTGGCCGTTACCGTCTTTGGCCAACAGAGAAAACGTGTAACATTAAACAACGACTGGCAGTTTGTAAAGTCGGATTTGGGTGGACCTTACGAGGCCATTCGCAAACCATTTAACCGAACAATAGCTTGGCAAAAAGTGCAATTGCCACACTGTTACAACGCTTTGGATGGTGTAAATCCCGATGTGAAATATTACGAGGGAGCTACATGGTACAAGCGCATGTTGAGTGTTAAAGAGAGTTGGGGTGATAAGCGGGTGTTACTTCATTTCGAAGGAGTAGGACAGAAGGCGCAAGTGTACATTAACGAACAGTTGGTGGGAAAACATGTCGGTGGTTACGATGAGTGGCGAGTAGATATTACTTCCGCTTTGAAACAAGAGTTGCCTCAATCGAAGAATCAAAAGGTGGTATTATCGGTGCGAGTAGATAATTCACGCGATTTGGAGATGATTCCTTCTGATATGTCCGACTTTAATGTGTATGGTGGTATCTATCGCAATGTGTGGTTAGAGGTAGTGCCAACCAGTTATATCAATCAGTTAAAAGTAACTTCTACATTATCAAAAAATAGAAAGAAAGCTGTTGTTGATGTGGCTTTCACGCTAAAAAACGCAAACAACGTATCAGGTAAAGTTAAAACAGAAATTACTGATCCTTCAGGGAGGAGAGTAGCCAAAGGGGAAGCTTCTTTTGCTGACGGTTCTATGCAGCTGCAGCTGAAGAAGCCTAAGCTTTGGTCGATTGAGACACCTGAACTATACAGTTGTAAGGTAACAGCAACTTCTGAAGTGGGAAGTGATATTCAGGAGTTCAAGATTGGAATCCGTGATTTCGAATTTAAAGAGAAAGGTCCTTTCTTTTTGAATGGCAAGCGAGTGTTGCTGCGTGGAACTCACTGTCATGAGGATCATGCAGGATATGGTGCTGCTACTCCCGATTCTATTGTGCGCAGAGAAATGCAGATGATGAAAGATATGGGAGTAAACTTCTTGCGTCTTGGTCATTATCAGCAATCGGAATTGGTGTTGAGCTTATGCGATAGCCTGGGGATTGTTGTTTGGGAAGAAATTCCTTGGTGTCGTGGAGGTTTGGGAGGAAAAACTTATCAGGCACAAGCCAAGCGCATGTTGCGTAATATGATCAATCAGCACTACAATCATCCAAGTGTTATTCTATGGGGATTGGGTAACGAGAACGATTGGCGTGGCGATTTCAAAGAATTCGATAAGCAAGCCATTAAAGCATTCATGAGTGAGCTGAACGATATTGCTCACGAAATGGACAGTCAGCGAAAAACATCCATTCGTCGCTGCAAATTTTGCTCTGATGTGGTAGATGTATATTCTCCATCAATTTGGGCTGGCTGGTATCGTGGAAAATTCACAGAATATAAGAAGGTTTCGGAAGAGGAAGCTGCCAAAGTGACGCGATTCATTCATGTAGAGTGGGGAGGAAGTTCTCATGCGCGTCGTCATTCCGAATCGCCAGATAAAGGATTGGAGAAGATTCCTGTAGGGCAAGGAGCCGATGAACGCAATGGTGATTTTCTGATGAAAGGAGGAATTGCACGTGCATCGAAAGATGGTGATTGGTCGGAGTCTTATATCTGCAACCTGATGGATTGGCACCTGAAGGAGCAAGAAACAATGGATTGGCTAACGGGAACAGCTCAGTGGGTATTCAAAGATTTTAGCACGCCATTGCGTCCAGATAATCCGCTTCCTTACATCAATCAGAAGGGAGTTATTCAGCGCGATTTAACACCGAAAGAGAGCTACTATGTTTTTCAGTCCTATTGGGCCGAAAAACCAATGATTCATATTTATGGACATACCTGGCCTGAGCGTTGGGGCGAAGCAGGAGAAGAGAAATTGATTAAGGTTTACTCCAATTGCGAACAGGTAGAACTATTCCTAAATGGAGAGAGCTTGGGTAAACGCAAGCGCAATAGTCAGGATTTTCCGGCAGCCGGATTGCGTTGGAAAGTAGTTTTTAAAGCAGGCGAGAATAAGATTGAGGCAATTGGGATTAAAGATGGAAGTAAAGTAACCGATACTATAGTTCAGAACTACGAGGACAGACAATGGACTACGCCTTCTCAAGTGAAATTGACATTGAAGAGAAAAGGAGAGAAGGTCAACGAATTCGAGTTGCGTGTATCAGACAAAACAGGCATTACATGTTTAGATGCACGTAACTGGGTTCGCTACGAATTCATGGGAGAAGGAGAGTTGATAAAAGACATGGGAACAGTAAATGGTTCAAGTCTGGTTCAGCTATGTAATGGTCGCTCGTGGTGTCAGCTTAAAAACGCTGAAGGAATCTTAAAGGTAGAAGTTAAGAATGTTAAGACTGTCTTTTATCGAATAGATAAAGAGGGTCGAATAAGTGAGATATAGATTAGTGGGTAAAAGAGGATAACATCAAGGGCCAATCGCTATCGAGATAAAACTAATAACCAAACTAAGAAAGGGCGATAAGCACGGGTAACTTCTGATATTCCACTAAATGTAGAGATTAAACCAAACTAAGATTTTTTTTATGAAAAAACGCAGTTATTTATCCCATTGGATGTTGGCACTTGTGTTGCTACTATGTGGGACTGTAAGTTATGCCCAGAAGAGGGTAATTACAGGTAAGGTGCTGGATGATGCGAAAGAGCCAATTCCTGGTGTTTCTATTGTGTTTAAAGGAACAACAGTTGGTACTGTTACCAATTTCGATGGCGATTTTAGTATTTCTCAGCCTGAAGGGAATAATGTTTTGGTGTTTTCATTTGTGGGAATGACAACGCAAGAGATCGATGTAACCAGTAAGAACAACTTACAGGTAGTTATGGAAGTCGACGCCATTGGCTTAGACGAAGTAGTTGCTGTTGGTTATGGTGTACAGAAGAAATCAGATGTTACCGGAGCCGTTTCAACGGTTAAGATGGATAGAATGGAGGGGAAACCCAATGCTAACTTCACACAGGCTCTTCAAGGAGCTGTTGCCGGAGTCAACATCTCTTCATCTAGCTCAAATGCCGAAGGAGGTAGTGTGGAGTTATTGATTCGAGGAAGAAATTCGGTGAATGCCAATAACAGTCCACTAATTGTTTTAGATGGTGTACCTTTTTCAGGAAGCCTTTCAGACATTGTACCTACTGATATCGAATCGATGAGTATCTTAAAGGATGCTTCTTCGGTGGCGATTTACGGTTCTCGTGGTTCCAATGGTGTTATCCTAATCAAAACCAAGTCGGGTAAAAAAGGAGAAGCTACTTTCTCTTATAGCGGATATTATGGAGCCAGTGTTATTGGGAAATATTTCGATGTTTACGATGGACCAGCTTACGCTGCATGGAAGAAAGAGCGTTACAATGCCGATTTGGATGCGTTTGAACAAGGTCGTTTAGATGCTGGAGAGTGGACCAACTGGCAAGATGAAGTATTCCGTAACGGAGCAAAGCAAGAACACAATATTTCGGTACGTGGTGGAAGCGATAAAACAACTTACTATGTTTCAGCAACTCTGTTCAACAGTAAAGGTATTGCTGTAAACGATGATTTTAGCCGCTACAACTTGCGTGTAAACTTAAATACTACATTGAACGAATGGTTATCGTATTCTACCAATACACAGCTAAATTATATCGATAGAAGTGGAATTCCGGTGAGTACAGGTTACGGTTATTCGATGAATCCATTTGCTAAAAAGTACGATGACGAAGGTCGTTTAACGGTTTATCCATGGCCTACCGATACCTATTTTGGTAATCCGTTCCAGTCGACTTTGGCTGATCATGAGGATAAAGCCTATCGTGTTATCACCAACAATTCATTCAATGTGAAGTTGCCATTTATTCCAGGTTTGGCTTATAAATTAAATACTGGCGTTGAAGTTGGATTGCGCGATAAGGCTCAATACTACGGAAGAGATACCGAAGATGGTGTGTTAGGATTGGGTGAAACAAGTGTGGGAAGAAATTTCAACTACTTGGTGGAGAATATTGTAACGTATAATAAAGAGTTTGGAAAACATAGTATTGCTTTCACAGGTCTTTACAGTTATCAGTACGAAAAGTATAAAGGGAATACACTGAAAACCAGTGGATATGCAAATGATATTTTTAGCTATTACAAGCCAGCTAATGCGGCAAGTATTACTCCTGGAGTAGGATTTTGGAGTACCACTTTATTATCGCAAATGGGACGTTTGAACTATAGCTATGATAATCGCTATTTAATTACTGCGACAGTGCGTCGTGACGGTTTCTCGGGCTTCGGTGCAGATAAAAAGTATGGTGTTTTCCCATCAGTAGCATTGGGATGGAACGTACATAACGAAGAGTTTTTCAAAGGAGATGTATTGTCGAGCTTGAAAGTTCGTTTATCAATTGGTCAGAATGGTAACCAGGCAGTTGGACCATATGATAACTTAGCTACCATGAGCGATTTCAATGGTTACTACAGCTATGTTGTTGGAGAATCGGGAAAACCAGGTTTCGTAACAGAGCAGCTGCAGAATTCGGACTTAGGTTGGGAAAAAACAACTTCGTATAACTTAGGTGCCGACTTCACTCTATGGCAAGGTCGTGTACAAGGTACTTTCGACTTTTATCACACGCAAACCAGCGATTTGCTTTTCCGCCGTCCTATTCCTCCAATTCACGGAGTATCTAATATCTTGCAAAATATTGGTGAAACTAAGAACTCTGGTATCGAATTGGGTATTCACGGAAACGTAATTGAAGAAGATGATTTCAAATGGAATGCCGGAATTAATTTTGCAGCTAACAAGAACCAAATTGTTTCACTATATGGTGGAAACGAATTTGATAAAGGAGCAAAACTGTTTGTAGGTGAGCCTATTCGTGTAAATTACGACTATGTGTTCGATGGAGTATGGCAAGAGGGAGATGACATTGCTAATTCGGCACAACCCAATGCTGTTCCTGGCGATGTGAAAATTCGTGACCTGAATGGTGATAAAAAGATCGATGGCGAAGATCGTCAGATTATTGGTCAGCGCGATCCTAAATGGACATGGGGATGGACCAATACATTTACTTATAAAAATTGGTCGCTATACATCTTTGCACATGGAGTGCAGGGAGTAACAAAGCTGAATGACTCGAAATTTACTGAGCCTGATGGTTTTGATGGTCGTACTAACTTCATTAAAAGAACTTACTGGACTCCAGAAAACCCGGTGAACAACTATCCTAGAAACAATAAGTTGGCTAACCCATTTGGTGTACGCTCGTACGAGAAAGCTGATTTCATTCGTATCAAGGACATTACTCTTAGCTACGAGTTGAGTAAAAGTGTGGCTAAAGAGATTGGATTCAAAAACATGAAGGCATATGTAACAGGTCGCAACTTGTTTACTATCTCAAACTGGGATGGAATGGATCCTGAATTCAACGGACAGCGTAGTGTTCCTCTACAAAAAGAGTTTGTTGTAGGACTACAGTTGTCGTTTTAATCAATCATCGGTTTTTTAAACATTCAGTAATTAAAAATTAAAAGAGATGAAGAGAAATAAGATATATAACTCAATGTGGCTAGTGGCAATAATGGCATTTTTAATGGTTGCTCCTTCATGCAGCGAGACGGAGCTAGACCAGGAAGTTCCTCATCTTTCTTCGCCAGATAACCTTTTTAAAGATAAAGCAGGTTTCGAGGCAGGACTTTATGGAATTTACGGACTTACACGTGTAGAGCGTAGTGGGGTTAATGTAAAGAAGAAGTTAGTAGGTTCATACAACGCACTGGCAGTGGGATGTATGATGGGGGGAACCGATGTGATCACATCATCGTATCCTCGTTCTGAATCGCAATTCATTGTTTTCTGGCAAGATCAGTTGAATGCCGAAAATGGCTATTTAAATACAATTTGGGAATGGCAGTATAAAATTATCAATGCAGCCAATACCATTATTAATCGTGCTGAAAACGGAACGCATAACCTGACTGATGAAGAAAAGAATTACTATGTGGCCGAAGCACGTTTCTTTAGAGCATGGGCATATCGTCATTTGACTTACCTTTTTGGTGCAGTGCCTATCAATACCGAAGAGTCGGATGGTAGTAAGATTGTTACCGACTGGAAGCGTAACTCGTTGGATGAGGTTTATGCATTCATGGAGAAAGACCTAAAAGCCGCTGTAGATAATCTGACAGAGACTCCAATGAACGACGCGCGTGTTTCAAAAGGGACTGCTCAGCACTACCTGACAGAGCTATACATCTGCATGGAGCAATACAACGATGCAATTACTGTAGGAAGCGATTTAATTGATAACGGAGCATTCCGTTTGGTAACTGAGCGTTACGGGAAATATGCCAGTGAGCCAGGTGTTGCTTATATGGACATGTTTAAAGATGGTAATTCGAACTATAGCGAAGGAAATACTGAAGCTCTTTGGGTAATGCCTAATCAATTGGATATTAACGGAGGTAAAGGACGTAATATTATGCGTCGTGAGTTTATCTCAGACTACAACAAACACACAGGAGGTGGTTTGGCATATTCTGTAGAGCGTGGTGGACGAGGACAAGATCGTTTATGTGCTACCAACTACATGTTGAACGATGTATATGATAAAGATGCCAATGGAAAGGTAAAAGACGATCGTGGTTCCGATCATGCTTGGAGAAAGTATCATGTAATTAATGCGGCCGATGCACTTTCGAAAATTCAAGCTAAATACCCTGATGCAGCAGTTGGTGATACCCTATGGATGACAACTGACGATGATTTAACAGTGCACCAGATGTTCCGTGTTTGCACACGCAAATGGGACTGGACACGTGCCGATAACGTAAAAGAGGCTCTAGGATATAACGATCACGTATACTTACGTTTGGCAGATACTTACCTATTAATGGCAGAAGCTTATCAAAAGGCTGGTGATAACGGTAAAGCTGCTGAATATATAAACGCACTACGCAACAGAGCGCATGCTGCACCAATCACAGCAGCCGATGTAACGGTAGATTTCATTATGGAAGAGCGCGCTCGTGAGTTATACTCCGAGGAGCACCGTCGTTACACATTGTTGCGTAACAATAAATGGTTAGAGCGTACGCAATTGTACAATTCTCTAGCAGGAACAAAGGTTACAGACAGAGATAAGCTGTACCCAATTCCTCAGCCATTTATCGATGCTAACCTGGATAATCCTATCGAGAATAATCCTGGTTATTAATTTGAGATTTACGGTTAATACTTGTATCAGTTAATCAATGCTACGGTCTTCACCGCACGTTGGCCACAGAGGCGATTGACAATGCAAAGTCAGGGATTCGGTTTTTCTTATTGCACACATTCACAAGAATCCCTGATACCAACATTCCATAAAGGCCATCCGTTTGGGTGGCCTTTTTTATATTATCAGAATTGAGTAAACTTGATAAGTTATATTTTTAATATTTTTCGAATTAGTGTATTTGCTTCTGTCTGAATTTTTACAAAGTAGACACCTGTTGGGAGTTCTGAAATATCTAATTGGGTGTTGTGAGTTGTTTTTATTCGATTTCCATCTGTATTAAATAATTCTACTAGAATAACAGGAGTGTCTGAAAGTATACTAAAAATTTTAGAACAAGGGTTAGGGTATATTTTAATATCACGACTTTTATTACGAATCTTTACTCCTGTTTTGTCTGTAACTATAAACTCCAGAGTGTTTGATTTGTATGTTTTAGAATAAGAACCTGTACCTGATAGCTGAATACTATATTTGACATTTGGTGTTAAACTATCTATTTTTGCTTGTAATAAGTAGGTTTTATTTGTATTGACTTGACCCGGTGTTGAATAGATAGAGTCGGATAGGTTGCCATCTTTTCCATATTTAAAATGAATATTTTGGAGGTATCCCGAATTAGGATTTATTAGTCCTTCTACTAAAACAGAATTATTTGATATTTGCTGGACCCTGATGAGAGACATATTTATTTTCAAGTCTAAACTGATAATTTGATCTTTTCCATAGATAGTGTCAGCTCCCATAATAAATCGATGTCTGTAAAAATATATGGAACTTGAATCTAGTTCATTTATTTCACAGCGAATAGTTAGATTAGAGTGTTCTCCTTTGAGTCTTTTATTGGGTGTGATTTTTACAGATTTACTATAGTCAATAGTTTTTCCATATTGTAATGTCAAATCGGTGATGTCATCTTTATAGGCTACAACTGATCCCACAAACTCAATACTATTGTCGTGTATATGCCTAGGAATAAACCAAATTGTATATTCTGGCTTTGTTTTAAAGTAGGGATAATATCTATAGATGGTCTGATTTTTATATTTAGCCCTTAACCTTACAAAGTATTCTGTTTCTGGAATAAGTGAATCAACTTGTGCGTTTACATAATATGTGGAATCGGGTGTTACTTTATTGGGGCTTGCTTCTACAGAGTTTTTAAATGATTTAGTTGTGTTATATTCAAATGCAGTGCTATATTCAAATCTGATATCAGTGATAGTGGTATCTCTGGGCGTTATTTTTCCATAAAAATATGCCGAGTTAGATAGAGCATCTGCTCCTCCACTTCCTAGATCATAATTACTTAACGTTTTGAAGTTTTTAATTGAACTAAGTATTTGTTTCCCATTGTGAAACACAGAAAGTCTGTAGTTATATTTTGTATTGCTTTCTAGCTTATTTATTAGTGCTGAAACAACAGAAGAAGAGTTTTTTGCTACAGCATTTTTTATTATATATTGGTATGAGAATGAAGAATCTTGAGAGTACTGAAAGGCAATAGAGTCGATGGTTCCTGCATTTAAGGCAATAGTCCCAGAAAGTAATGCTCGGTTATATGAAATAGATTGAGCCGGTTTTAGTTTTACATTAATAGAGTCGGCTATTATATTGTTTTCTGCTATTTTACTATTGCTTAACTGCCGTTTTTTATTAGTATCTATTTGTGCAGCCTTTGTATTGAAATTATTGCTATTCTTGTAATTGACTACTTGATTCTGTGCAGAGATTAAAGAACTAAAGAGAAAAGATAGTAGAATAAGTAAAATGTAACTTTTATTCATGATAGATTTAGTAATGTTGTTTTTGTGTGCAAAGGAAAAAAATTGAATCAATATATCAATTGTTATTAGCGATCGTTTAGTGTTATCATAGTTGAGAAGTTAGAGTATCTATATTTTTATTGAAGGATTGCTTCTCATCATACTTCTGGAATAAATATTTTAGCAGATATATAGAGATGGAAAGCACAACGAATGAGCTAATAATAATCAATGTAAAGTTGGTCCACCCTCCATAACCTTCAATTAGTGATTCTTCTTTGTATAGATCTACATCAATGAGATGCCTGGCAATAAAGGCACATGAGTTAGTTGATGCATGAACAAGAATGGCTAGCGACAAACTTCTGGTGCGATAATAGATCCAGCCGGCAAAAATGCCAATGAAGAAAGCAGTTATAAATTGCCAGGGGTTAAGATGCACTAGTCCGAAAAGTGTACTTGAAATTAAAATGGATTTCAAGGGAGAGTATTGTTTTAGAAAACCATCTAGCACAATACCTCTGAATATCAATTCTTCCAGAATAGGCGCAGCTATAACCAGCAGAATAAAAGAGTAAATACCTTTTTGTTGTGAGTAGTTCATTAGTAGGTCTCGAAAACTATCGGGGATAGGTATAAGGCTGGAAATAGGTGAGATGACTCCAATAATAAGCGCAAGAGTAGCCATTATAATAAGCGGTATTGCACGAGTGTCGATGATGTCTAATTGGTAAGATTCTTGCGGATAAGTACCTTTCTTTATTTTGTTGAATATTAGAAAAGGGATTCCAACAAAAAGAAGGTAGGAGATTAAAAAAGATAATTCGGAATTAAATACAAATTTGATTAGAATGAGTACTGGTGATACAATAATAGAAATAAATATCATTATAGCAATTATTCCAAAGCCTTGCGAAATGCTGGGGTAGTGTTTTTTCATAGCAGAGAAGTTTGTTGTTGTTTGTATAATATACCAAAAAATCGCTTTTACAAGAAGTGATGTTGTAATGCTCTTTATTTGTTTTCCAGTGAATTGATCAACTCAAGCACCTGTTTGTTGAATTTAGCTAATGGCTTTTTAGAGTAGTAGTTGATTGAAAAACTGATAAATTCGAGTTGTTTTAGATTTTCATTCCAATGGAGTATTCCTCCGCATCCCAGGCTGTGAATATTTAATCTCTGCCGTATTTTAATTATATTCTTTTCGCGATGAACCGATGTGATTAATAGTCCCGCATTTTGTAATTGTGCGATTAATTTATCCATATCGAATATTTCGCATGGTATTGTTTCCTTGGCATCATAGAACTGATTGGGAGATTTTACCTCATCGTCATTGAGTAAAATAAATAGCTCTTTAAGCAGGTATGACAAATGTAGAATAGCGACAGAGGATACTACTAATGCATATATTAGAGGATAGAAAAGGTCTTCGTAGCTGAATTCTCTTTTAGCAATTATGTAATAGCTAAAATGACCTATTGTAATAGCTACAAATAACAATGAGAAGTAGATGATGAAATAACTTCCTAGAAATCTACTTAGTGAGCCATATTTTGATGTTTGATTATTTATGTGTTGCATGTTTTAGTTTATCCTGAATGTCGAGCTAAGTGTTGATAATGCTTGTTATTATAGCGAATATATTCATTGATCTTTTTAGCAATTTTTTCAAACTCTTCAGGGCAAATTGGTATATCAGCTTTTTTGATGCGAATCGTTCTTTTCTTAGTTTCAATAATCAGCTCATTTGCTTCACAAGAACAACTGATGATTTTATCTAATTTGATTGATTCGGAGTAAATGGCTATAGCCCGAAAATGAAATATATCGCCTTTCAATATAATTGGGTAGGTTCGAATATTATAAAATGCGATGAAAATCAAAAAACACCCCATATAGAAACTGTTATTTAATTCATATAGGTTAATTGGTGTTTCTAACCGGTAGAAATTAGTGGGAAGCATCCATAGCATACCCAGAAAAATCAGTATCAACGAATCAATGTAGAACAGGTGCTTTTTTCCAAAACCAATCCAGGTTTCATTGCTGTATCGCATCTGGTTTATTATCAGGTTAATGATAAAGTAAAAAACAAGTAAAACCAGAACGACTGGTGCTAGCCATTTTATATTGCTGAAGAATGATGTTATTCCCATAACAATGAATCCAATCTTCAAGGGCGAGAGGTTGATTCTGTTCATATTGGGTTATTTAGTTTGTGAGTTGTTTTTATTTAATAGAAAGTCTAAAACAATTTGATTAAATCGTTTCGGGTTTTCAGTTGGCAAAAAATGAGTTTCGTTCTCAACGATGTTTATTCTTGCATTAGGAATACTATTGGCAATTAGTTGAGTATGTTGCTCTAGAATAATATCTTTCTCTCCTGCAAGCACTAATGTTTTTGCCTTTATATTTTTTAGCTCTACCGGATCAATATTGGGTTCTACCAGCATCATTTTTAAAAGTTTAATGATAGCAGTGTTTGCCTTGTCGCCTTTCCCTTTTAGCTTTTCAATTTCATTCTTTATATACTCAACTACTTCATGTGAAACAGCAGAAGTTGAAGAATTCAGATTGGCTCCCATTGTAATAAGGCTTTTTACATACTGTGGGTATTTCATTGCGAGTATAAGTCCAGTATTGCCTCCATCGCTCCATCCTACAAGATGTACTCGTTTTAGATTTAATGTATCTAATAAGGCTTTCATGTCCTCGGCAAATTGATCATAGGAAAAACGTTTTGATACTTTATCTATACTTTTTCCTTGTCCTCGGGTATCAACGGCTATAACCTTAAAATGCTTAGCATACTCTGGAATTTGTTCAGAAAAAGTTGAAATGGATTGTCCGTTACCGTGAAGCAGAAGTAGTGGTTCTCCTTCTCCATATATTTCACAATAGATTTTAGTGTTGTTACATGTTATATATCTACCTTTTTTTTGATCATTTCCATAACAATATTTTAAATGTTTCTGGTTGTTTCTTATGGAAAGATGTAATGGTTGTTGCAAAGGTGTTGGCTCTATAGAGCTTGTAGATGAACATTTGATATCGTTCTGAAGGGTAAATTTACTGATATCTTTTAGAAAAGTTCCATGTTCTGTTTGTGTTAATGCCTGTATATTTCCGAAACTAAAAATTAAAAGAACAAGAGGTAAGATTGTTTTCATAATGTCTTGAGACTATTTGATTCTGAATAACTATGTTTTGAAATTTATTGAAGATCCTCTCTAAGATAGAAATTCTGTTTTAATGTTCATAGGATTATAGCATTAGTTGTTTGAATTGGATGTTTTTTTGTGTCTTTGTTATATTTATGTTGTAAATAAAAAAAAGAGAATAACTTGAGATGTAGTTAATGAAAATCGGAGGTAGAATGACTAAGGCGCAAAACATTGCGCCTTAGTCATTTATTAGTCATTTATTTTTTTGCTGGATATACTACGTACATTGTATCTTCGATGTTATGTATTGAACCCTTAAAAACAATTCTATTATTTGACGAGTTGAAGGATATTGTAACAATTGCAGAATTGTTGGGATGAAAAATGACATTTATGTTAGCAGCTAAAGAACCTCCAGAAGAGTAGGCATTTATTTGTTTACGTCCCTTTTTGTCTTCTGCGATCTCATATTTTTTGAGGTAACCTTCTAATGTCGCTCCTCCTGCTCCATTATGGTAGACCATGCTATTTCCTAATCCTTTAGGTGCAACTTGGCTGTTGAAATCAGTTTGAATTCCATCAAACTGAACAATAACTTTATTTTTCTTGAATAGTACAAGATTATTTTCTCCGATATCAGAGCGATACCTTCCTTTTATGAATACCTGTTTAGCTTTGAATACACAAGTAGTATCATTAATCCCTGATAGTATTTTTGTATTCGTTAACTCTTTTTTATCAGGTTCTTTACCTTGTAAGTAAGACAACTGAAGAGACAGAATTAAAAGTGGTAACAAAAAAAGTTTTTTCATAGCAAATGTGTTTTTGATTAAAATTTATATTAATAGAATCTAAAATTCTAGCAACTTATATAAGTTTATTAATTCACTTCACACACGTATATTGCTAATAGAAGCACAAATGTTTATTTAACAAAAATAATGCCTAAATTGATATTTTCAAGTTTTTTATAAAAAAATAAGAGGATGTTAAGAGATGCTAAGTGTTACGTGAAAAAAAGGCCATTCTTTCGAACGGCCTTTGGTGTTTATTTTTTCTCGTTAACGATCTTAGTGATCTCTGCGATTTTGTTTTTAGGATATTCCTTGTTGGGTCGAATACGTAGCGCCTTGTTATAGTAGAATCGGGCAATAGCATAATTCTTCGAATTAAAAGCCTTGTCTGCTTTTGTAATGTTAGCCTGGTATTCGATGTTGGTTGCATCGCGTTTATCCTGATTAAGTGCTGTTGCAATATCCTTCAATTTAATCTTCGGATAATCTTTATCGGAACGTAACTTAGATGCTTTAGTATAATAGAATCGGGCCACAGCCAATTGTTTTTTCAGATATGCTTCATCGGCCATTTTTATGAAACCATTATACTGTTCCAACGCCTTCTTATCGGCATCGCTTTGCGATAAGTTTTCGATCAAATCCAGACGATCTTTAGGATATCGTTCCCAGTTTTTCAATGCTAGAGCTTGCGAATAGTAGTGCTTAGCTACCGAATAGTTACGCTTATTGTAGCTGGCATCGGCCAGTTTTATATTACGCTCGTAAGCATCGTTTACCTTACTATCAAGAGTTCCATCCACCAATTTGCGAATGGTATTAATCTGGTTGGTTGCATATTCATCTTCAGGTTGAAAGTCCAGTGCCTGATAATAGTGATAACGCGCCACTGGATATTTCTCTAGTTTCATGTTTCTGTCGGCTACAGTAATTGCCTGCTGATAGCCAGCATTATCAGCTTTATTTAAGCGCTGAGCAATAGCAGCTGTTTCGCGCTTGGTTTTTTCACGTTGAGCAACAAGTACATCCACATTTTGGTTGGCAGCACTCTCTGCTTGTGCCACTAACTGATCAATTTTATTCATCTGGTCGGTAGGGTATTGCTCTTTCGGTTTAACAACCAGTGCTTTTTGATAATTCAATTTAGCCATGGTGTATTTGGCCGCTTTGAACTGCTCATCGGCTTTGGCAATGGCATCGTTGTAAACACTGTCTACTTTACGTTGCTGAGCCAATTCATTGGCTGTTTTGCGCTCGTTCAGCTGAGTGTTTATAAGCTCAATTTGCGACTTAGGATATTGCTCATTGGCTTTCAATGTCAATGCATTTTCGTAATGCATTTTAGCTTGTACCAATTGTTCGGCTTTAAATGCTCTATCGCCAGCCTGAACAGCATCGGCATAAGCTTGATTATCAACATCGGCTTTAATTTGAGCTTTACGTTGCTCATCAATTAATCCTTTCAGTTCTTCCAGGCGCTTATTTACCAATTCATTATTATTATCAATCTGATAAGCTTTGGTATACTCATTATAGGCATCCTGGTATTTCTTGTCATCGAAGAAAGCATTCGCACGCTCTAACGCCTGTGCCAATTGAGTTTGTTGTTGCTTCAGGTAATCGCTAATCTCTTTTATTTTCTCTTTCGGATAAGCTTCAGCAGGTTTTATGCTCAATGCTTGTCGGTATAAAGTCAGTGCCTGTTCCAGTTGGTTCTGCTGATAATTACTATCCGCACGTTTAATGGCTTCGGCATAACTTTTTTCTGAAGATAAATACTGCTCTTTTTGTTGTTCTGCTGCTTCAATCATTGACTCTACCTCTGAACGCTTCTCTTTCCATATCTCAATGGCTTCGGTATAATTGGCTATAGCCATATCGAAATATTTCTGTAAAATCTTCGACTTAGCATCGGTAATCAAACTATCGAAACGCATTTCTCGCACACGTAGCAATGAATCTTGCAATGCTTTCTGTTGTTGTGCCAAGCGTGCTTTACTGGCCTCCATCTCGTCCAGTAAACTATCAATTTTGTCTACCTGATTTTGAGCATAAGTATCAGTTGGTACATATTGTAATGCACTTAAATAAGCATCACGGGCAGGGAAGTAGTCTTCTTTCTTAAATGCTTTGTCGGCCTTAGAGATAAACTGCTTGTATTTCTTCTGATTGGCCTTCTCGATGGCTTCTTGCTGCTTCCTCTCTTGTTCTGCAAGGAACTTCAGCTCTTCACGCGCCTTAATCATACTATCGATCTTGGCAATCTGTGTTTTTGGATAAGCCTCTTCAGGACGAAGTTCAGAAGCAATAGTATAGTTGCCTTTAGCCTCTGGAAGCTGTCCTGCTTTGAACTGATTGTTTGCTTCGGTAATTGCTTTGCGGAAAGCGTCAGCAATACGTTGCTTTTCTTGCTGGTCGTTTACCAAACTATCAATTCTGTTGATTTGTGTGGCAGGATACTCTTCTCGAGGTTTAAGCTCTAACGCTTTCTGGTAGGCCGTTTTTGCTTCCTGGTATTTCGCTTCGTTAAAAGCTAGATCGGCAGCAGCAAGAGCATCTGCAAATGCTGCATCGATGCGCTCTTTTTCGGCTTGTTGCTCTTTAACCTGTGCAATTAGCTGATCCATTTCAGCAATCTTCTGCGTTGCTTTTACATCGTTGGCTTTGAACGTAAGTGCCAATTCGTATTTCTGTTTTGCTGCAGCGTATTTCTCTTGCTTAGCCAGTAAGTTGGCCTCGTCCATAGCTGCTTTATAGCCCTCTTCAATCTTCTTATCGATTAGTTTATCGATCTCTGTAATCCTCTTTTGTGGATATTTTTCAGAAGGATAAAGCTTTAAGGCTTCGGTATAAGTTACTTTTGCTGTCTCCAGTTCTTCTGCCTGGAATTGTCCATCAGCTTGCTCAATCATGGCGGTATATCTACTGCGCTTGGCTTGCTCTTGCTGTTGAGCCATCAATTGCTCGTTCAGTTTTTCTGAAAGCGATTGTCTTAATGCAGTAGCAGTGGTATCGTCAGGCTTAATTAATAATGCTTCGTTTACCTGATTGATGGCTTCCTGGTATTTCTCTTCGCTAGCCAGCTGATTGGCTGAAGCAATTGCTTTTTGGAATGCCTCTTCCTTATCTTTTAACTCCTGTTCAATGCGGTCGATATCTGAAATTCGATCTTTTGGATATTTCTCGTTAGGGTAGAGGGTTAAAGCTTCGTTATAGGCAGTGCGAGAAGCCGTATAATTGGTGGCTGTAAATGCACTATCTCCAGTATTTACCAACTGATTGTACTGATTACGCTTTTCTTTTTCCTGCGCTTCAGCAAATCGAATTTCGTCTAATTTCTGATCGATGATTCGGATTTGTGCCAGTGCATCAGCATCGGATGGCTTAAAGGTTAATGCTTGATTGAATTGCTCTTTAGCTTCTTCGTATTTTTCCGATCGCATCAACTTTTTGCCTTCGGCGAAGGCGTCGTTGTAGCCTTTTTCAACTCGTTGGCGTTCTGTTTCAATAATGTCATCAATCTCTCTGATACGTTGTTTTGGGTAAGCTTCTTCTTCGTAAAGGTTAGAAGCTTCGCGATAGGTCTTCTTCGCATTTTCCCACTCTTGACCATTGAATTGCGTATCAGCCATTGCCAATAGCTGATCGTAATTGGCACGTTTAGCTTTCTCTTGCTCCTGAGCAATGCGAATCTCTTCTATCTTTTGATTTACCTGATTTAATTTCTCCTGCGCAACAGCATCCTGCGCTTTAAACGAAAGAGCTTTGGTGTATTCGGTTTTTGCCAATTGCCAATCTTCATCTTTTTCTGCTTGGTCAGCGGTAGCCATGGCAGTGTTATAACCATCTTCAACACGCTTTCGTTCGGCAAGAGTTGTATTGATTTGCTCTAACTGTGTTTTTGGGTGTGTCTCTTCAGGATATAGCTCCAGTGCCTGAGTATATAATTCTGCAGCGCGTTCTAGTCGGTCAGAGTTAAATGCCAAATCGGCTTGAGCTGTTAAATCGATATATTCTTTGCGTTTGGCTTGCTCTTTTTGCTGAGCAATTCGTCGCTCTTCCAATGCCTTATTTACAGCCTGAATTTGATCCAATGCAGTTTGATCATTTGGTTTTAGTTTTAGTGCATTGTTGAAAGCCGTTTTAGCTTCATCCAGCTTTTGTTCTTGGAACAGCTGATTGGCACTGGCCATTGTCTGCTGATATTCTTGTTCGATACGATCTCTTTCGGCCTGCTGAATGGCGTCAATTTCAGTAATGCGCTGCTTCGGATGTGCTTCTTCAGGATATAGAGCCAGAGCTTCGTTGTATCCCATTCGTGCAGCAGTATAATCTTTCTGATTGAATGCCAAATCTGCTTTCTGTACCGACTCGTTATATGCTTTTCTGTTGGCTTTCTCACGCTCCTCGGCTAATTGGATCTCTTGCAACTTGGCATTGGCTTCTTCAATGCGTTTTGCAGGCTCACGTTCGTCGGGTTTAACTTGTAGTGCTTTATTGAAAGCGGTAATGGCCTCGGCATATTGTTCGTTTTGGAACTTACTGTTTCCATCGTTCAAATAGGCCTGGTACAATGAATCCTGACGGGCAGCTTCAGCCAGTGTTGCTAACTGTTGATCGATTTGTGCTATTTGCTGTTGAGGATATTCTTCCGATGGTTTTAGCTGTAACGCTTCTTGGTATTTGGCCTTGGCTTCATCAAAACGTTTTCTGCGATAAAGGTTATCTCCCGACTTTATGGCTGCAGCATACGCATCGGCTATGCGTTTGGCTTCTGCCGCTCTTTCTTCAATAATACGATCAATTTCAGTGATCTTATCTTTAGGATACTGTTCATCCTTTTTAATTGTTAATGCCTGATTATATAACGAACGAGCAGTTGTAAAATCTTCGTTTTGTAATAATTGATCGGCCTCAGTAATGGCTTCGTTGTAAGCTTTGTCTTGGGCTTCTTTTACTTTACGTTCATTTTCAATTCGAAGTTGCTCAGCCTGAGCCAATTTGTTATTTCTGTCGAGTATCAATGAGTCGATCTCTGTTATCTTTTGCTTAGGATACTCTTCGTCGCGCTTAATGGTCAATGCTGCTTCGTAGCCTTGCTTGGCCTCTTCCCATTTATCTCCATTAAACAGACGATCGGCTTTAGCTACAGCAGCTAAGTAGTCGCGTTGCTGCTTCTCTGCAATTTTGCGCTTTTGCTCTTCTTCTCTTCGTGTGGCTTCGGCAATTTCGTCCAATACCTTATTAACTTCCTTCAATTTTCTTTGAGCCGACTTATCGTTTGGATAAAGAGCCAAAGCTTGTTGGAAAAGGTTTTGTGCTTGCGAATATTCATTGCTGTCGAATGCCTGGTTGGCTTGTGCCACGAGATCGTTGAACTGAGTCTGGCGAGCTGCCTCATCGGCCAATTGCTTTAACTGATTATTGGCTTTTTCCACTTGCTCTTTCGGATAGGCTTCGTCTGGTTTTAAGCTTAGGGCTTGTTGGTAAGAAGCAATGGCTGCAGTAAATTCATCCTTTTTGAATGCTGCATCGGCTGTTTCAATGGCCGTTTTATAGTCGGCTTCTAATTTAGCCAATTGTTGTTGCTCCTGTAGGGTAGAATTAATTTGAGCAATTCTGTCAGTAGCATACTGATCGTTGGCTTTTAATGCCAGTGCTTCAGTATAAAGCGACTTGGCTTCATTCAATTGCTCTTTATCGAATGCTTTGTCGGCATTGTCTATTAGTTCTTTATAATCGGCTTCCAACTGAGCTTGTTGCAATAGCTGATTGATTTCTTCGATTTTGTTCTTAGGGTAAGCCTCATCTGCTTTAATCTGGATGGCTTGCTCGTAAAATGAAATAGCATCTTGATACGATTTGGTATTGAATGCTTCATCAGCCTTGGCAATGGTTTCGGTGTAAGCTTGGTTCAATGCATTCTGCTCCAGCAATTGATCTATTTCATCAATTTTTGTTTGTGGATACTGTTCTGTCGCACGCAAAGCCAACGCTTTTTGGTAGAATGTTTTGGCCTCGGTGTACTTTTGAGTATTGAAAGCTCCATCACCCGATTTAATGGCTTCGTCGTAAGCCAATTGTTCTTGTTGCAGTAAAATCTGACGATCGGTCTCTGCAATCTTATTTTTTAATTCCGAATTGTCGGGTTTTATATTCAGTGCTTCCAGATAAGTGGTTTTTGCACTAGGGAATAGTTTATCATTAAATTGCTGATCACCTTTGGCAACCAATTCATTAAATTGCTTTTCTATTTCCTGCTTTTTGCTGTCCGCCAGTTGCATCGCTGCCATCAGATCTTCCAATTCTGCAATTCTATCTTTCGGATAAGCTTCGTTGGGGAATAATTTAGAGGCTTCCTGATACTTTAATAATGCTTCCTGGTATTCGCCTCGTTCGTATAATTTGTTGGCCTGATCTAAGACATTGGTAAAATCTTTTTTGCGTTCTCGCATCTCGGCTAAATCCAGGTTAGCCAGTTCAGAAGATTCACGTTTTATGGTTTTCTGTTCAATTTTTGCAATATCAATTCGGCGCTTAATTTCACGGTCCGACTGATAAGCTACCGCACTAAAGTCATTTTCAGCAACATTGAATTCAATCTTTCCGGCAGGTTTTTCAGCGAAACTACCATCTAAAAAGTCATATTCTTCGAAGAGGTTAACACCTACAGGGAACTCAGGGAAATCACTATCGTCGTTCCATACTTCCGGTGGTACGTTGGTTGAAACCAAAATTTTCTTCTTATAGTGCCCCGGATTTTCAAAGACAATCTCATACTCACTGAAGAAATCTAGTTTGAGAACAAAGTTTCCTTGTCGGGAAGTATTTATCTGATTGGTTTCTGATGAATTTTTAATAATGGTAACAGTGGTTTTGGTTAAATCGCCTTTGGCAATTCGCACCTTTCCCTGAAGTATAAATTTCTTGTCATCTTGATCTGCTTGTGTGTAAATAGCATAACTCAAAATGGTCAAGAAAAAAAGACCCAGTACTAACGCAGTTCTATTCAATTTTAATCTCATACCTCTTACTCGTCTCAACAGTTCGTATTCCTTTTCAGTTTAAAAATAAAACTATAATTGCTTGCTTTCAAGAAAAAAGTAGACAATCTGCATGTCGCAGTTTCCCTCATGACTACTTTTTACTCTATATTATGTCTCTAAAACATTTATCCCGAAAAATGGGAATAAGTGACCCCATTAATGCGATTTTTTAGAAATAATTTTGTTTAATGTTTTATCAATTGTACGAACTCATTGGCTAATTGGTTAACAGACAGGATAATATTTTAACGTTAGAGTGTGTCTTTTATTTTCAAATTTAGATCGAATAGTAAGAATATTAGCCTGAGATTCTCACTGGTTCGAGTTTGCAACTAGGATCTCAGTCGTAAGGCTGAAAAATAACAGCTGTTCATAGTGTGTCCATGCAAAAAAACAGATTTCCCCTTTGCAACGAAATCCAATCTCCCTTTTCTCCAGTTTCCAGTTTCCCTTTCGCTCCCTGAGGCTCTCGAAGGGAATATCAATGACGACAGGCTTCGATAAACTCAGCCAGCAGTAAATTAACCACTTATAATTAATCACGAACCCCCTCTTATTTCTATTGGGATTACTATTCCCTACGCTCTTTGCCCTTAGCATTCTGATCCCAGTCTCCCTTTTCTCCGGTTTTCGGATTTCTTATCGAACTCCCTTCGACAACATTAAAACATTTATAAACGATTCAACATCCATTCTGTTTATGTGCTTAATATTATCTCAAAAACAACTATTTCGAAAAAAAGGAATAAGTGTTCCTCTTTCAACGATTTGTGGAAATAATTTTGTTAATTGTACAAACTCACCAACTAATTAGTAAGCGGTCAGTATAAAAAAGGGATAGCAGTTTTACCCTTAATTGGTCGTTTTTATTGAATAGTAGGAGAGTAAATACAAAGACAGACACAGAATTGGGAGGGTATATCATGCCCCAACAGAAAACACTATGACACAGAAGAAAATTAGCTTATTGGAAGCACTTTTGCCTATTGGCGTATTAATTGTTTTGTTAACGCTGAATGTATGGTATTTCGATGATACCTTAGCAGGATCAAATCAGATTGCACTTTTATTGGCTGCAACAATTGGCTCTATTGTTGCCATTCGGCGGGGAATAGAGTGGGAGACTGTTTCGAAAAAAATTGTAAGCACCATTGGTTCGGCAATGCCTTCCATGCTAATCTTGCTATTAATAGGTTCATTGGCTGGTACCTGGTTAATTTCGGGTGTGGTGCCCGTAATGATATACTACGGACTAGACTTGATTCATCCATCCATATTTCTGGTAACAGCAGTTATTGTAAGTGCAGTAATTTCGTTGGCAACAGGAAGTTCTTGGTCGACCATTGCTACCATTGGAGTGGCTTTGTTGGGAATTGGCAAGGCATTGGGTTTTAACGATGCAATTGTTGCAGGTGCTATTATTAGTGGTGCCTATTTTGGCGATAAACTGTCTCCATTGTCAGATACAACCAATTTAGCTCCGGCTATGGCAGGAACTGACCTATTCACGCATATTCGGTATATGATTTATACCACTGTTCCATCCATTGTAATCAGCTTGATTATTTTTCTGGTTATTGGACTGAATATGGATTTTAATACCACACAGATAAATATTGCTACCACCAAAGAGGTAATTGGTGCCTCGTTCAATACTTCACCAGTGTTGTTTCTGGTTCCTGTCATCTTATTGGTGATCATTGTGAAAAAAGTGCCGCCTATTCCTTCGCTAATGATTGGAACTTTGCTGGGTGGACTATTTGCCATTATTTTTCAACCTCATATTATTCAAGATGTAGCGGCTTCTGCTGGCTCGTATGCCAAATCATCGTATGTGGCTGTGATGCAAGCATTATTCGGAGATGTAAATCTACATACGAGCGATGCAACAGTAAACGAACTACTGAGCACCAGTGGTATGCGAGGAATGTTGGATACCATTTGGTTGATTCTTTCGGCCATGGTATTTGGTGGCGTAATGGAAGCAGGTGGTTTGTTGTTACGAATAACAGAACCTATAATCAAGTATGCCAAATCAACGGGAGGCCTGGTGTTTTCTACTGCTACCACATGTGCTTTCTTCAATACTACTGCTTCCGATCAGTATATTTCCATTGTGGTGCCCGGTCGTATGTTTAAAGAGGCTTACAAAAAACAAAATCTTAAACCCGAAGTGTTGAGTAGAACTTTGGAAGATTCAGGAACTGTAACATCGGTACTTATTCCATGGAACACCTGTGGTGCTACTCAATCGCGTGTGTTGGGGGTGGCTACTATCGACTACCTGCCTTACTGTTTCTTCAATATCATCAGTCCGATAATGACTGTACTATTTGCTGTGTTGAAGATTAAGATAAGGAAGATAAAAGGGTAAAAAGGTTGCTGCTGGCTACGCTTGAAGCAATCTATTAGAGGATAGTTATCTCTCAAAGCGACACAGAGAAGCACTAAGTTCCACAAAAAAATATCTGCTTGTGCGAGTTTTCTTTTACTCGTATCCTATTAGATACAAATAAGTATCCCCTAAACAGGAAATTAATATTCTGTTTAGGGGATATTTGTTTGTGAAAAAAACGAATGAATAGTACTAATTGAAGTTTTTGCTAATTGTGTGTAGTCTTCAGATAGTTAGGGTAATATGGGTTTTTGTTGTTGCTTGTTTGACAATTAAAGAGAGATGCCAATATGAATGCTTATTGCATTTGAGTTTTTATAAATATTGCTTTCGTTTAAATATCCAACATGTCTATGTTGAATTTCATAGCCTATACCAACGTTTGTCGATGTATTCGAAATTTTAAAATCAATTCCAATAGCTGGATTTACTATAATTCCAGCTCCTTCAAAAGAATGTTCGGGAAGAAATGAATAGCCAATAATGAATGAAAAATAGGGTGATATACTCTTGGTGGAGAAGTTTGTTTTTAGGTTGGCAAAAACTGGTATTAATATATCACTTTGAGAATAATAATATCTTAAACCTGTTCCAAAACCTAATGAGAGATAGGGATTCATTTGATAATTGTTCTTTATATCAAATTTTATTCGATCCATTCCATGTTGGCTAAAACCAATTTGATAGCCGAATTCAATTATTTTTTTATTGAAAGACTGCTTATATTCTTTTTGCCCAAATGATACAACTGAAATTAGTAGAAGTGTCAATACTGTAAAAAATTTTCTCATGGCTTTATTATTTGGTTGATTTATATAAGTTGTGTTTTTGAATGTAAATGATTTTGTATGTTTTTAGTCTTCTTTATTTACTTGTACAAGTAAATCCAGCGCCTTCTTTAGTAGTTTCTATTCTTTTCCCGAATAATGATTGCTCAGGCTTTGAGAAAAACCTGATGGAGTAAATCAAATACTTGTGTAAATATATGATATGTAATACGCAATAGCAATAGAAGTGTTTAGATGATTAGATGTGTTGTTGTTTTTTGGCTTGAGTTGTATGTCTATATATGGTTGATGCGTTGATAAAGTATTTCGCAAATAAATGATGCTTAGAACTCTCTATTCTTTGTCCTTTTCCATAAAGCTCTGATCTCCTTTTAGTAAATAAACAGTTGGGGTAGCAAACTAAAAAATAGCCCCATATCGTGTTTGTTTTTGGCTATTTCTCTGTGATTAATATTGTATCTTAGCTACCAGAAAAAAAGAAATTATGACCCATATAGATGAGATGAAACAACGTGTAGCAACGTTGCGAGAAGAACTCAACGATCACAATTACAAGTACTATGTGTTAAACGAACCGGTGATTTCGGATTACGATTTCGACATGCTGATGCGTGAGTTACAGCAGTTGGAAGAGGAGTATCCCGAGTTGGCCGATCCGAACTCTCCTACTCAGCGAGTGGGAAGTGATATCAACAGAGAGTTTGTGCAAGAGAAGCACGAATATCCCATGTTATCACTTTCGAACGCTTACAATCGCGAAGAGGTGGAGGAGTTCGATCAGCGAATTCGTAAGATCATTGGCGATGAGTTTGAATATGTGTGCGAACTGAAATTCGATGGAACTTCCATTAGCCTGACCTATGAAAATGGGCAATTGGTAAAAGCGGTAACGCGTGGCGATGGAGTTCAGGGCGATGTGGTTACCGATAATGTAAAGACTATTCGTACTATTCCATTGGTACTTCAGGGGGAAGGATATCCCTCTCATTTCGAGATAAGAGGTGAGATTTTGATGCCTTTCGATGTGTTTGAAAAGTTGAATGCACAGCGCGAAGAGGCCAATGAGGCACCTTTTGCCAATCCACGAAATGCAGCTTCAGGTACTTTGAAAATGCAAAACTCGGCAGCCGTGGCTAAACGTCAGTTGGATGCTTATCTATATCATATGTTGGGAGACAATTTGCCTTCCGATGGTCATTATGGCAATTTGGAGTTGGCTCACCAGTGGGGCTTCAAAGTGAGTGAACACACGCGCAAATGTGCTACTTTGGACGAAGTATTTGCCTTTTTGGATGAGTTTGATGTAAAACGCCACGATTTACCCGTTGCTACCGATGGAGTAGTGATTAAGGTAAATGCAACTCACCTGCAAGAGGAGTTAGGCTTTACTGCCAAATCGCCTCGCTGGGCCATTGCGTATAAGTTTAAAGCCGAACAAGCGATAGCAAAACTCATTTCTGTTTCCTATCAGGTAGGACGTACCGGAGCCATTACTCCTGTTGCCAACCTAACGCCAGTTCAATTGGCTGGAACGGTAGTGAAAAGAGCATCGTTGCACAATGCCGATATCATTGCTCAACTCGACTTACATATTGATGATAATGTGTTTGTGGAAAAAGGGGGAGAAATTATTCCGAAGATTGTTGGTGTAGACGAAGAGGCGCGTGATACTCACTTTATGCCTGTTGCATTTATTTGTAACTGTCCGGAATGTGGTACGCCGTTGATACGTAAAGAGGGAGAAGCTGCTCACTATTGTCCAAACGAGGCTACTTGTCCTCCGCAGATAAAAGGACGCATCGAGCATTTCATTAGCCGTAAGGCCATGAATATTGATGGCTTGGGACAAGAAACGGTAGACTTGTTTTTTCGCGAAGGCTTTATCAACGATGTGGCCGATTTGTACGAATTGACATTCGAGCAAATTGAGGCACTGGAAGGTTTCAAAGAGAAGTCGGCTCAGAATATTGTAAAAGGAGTAGAGGCATCCAAAACAATTTCTTTCGAACGCGTACTATTCGCACTGGGAATTCGTTTTGTGGGCGAAACAGTGGCTAAAAAATTAGCCAAAGCATTAAAGCATATCGATGCCATTGCTGCTGCTACCGAAGAAGAGTTGAATAACATTGACGAAATAGGACCAAAGATTGCTGAGAGTTTGGTAGCCTGGTTTGCAAAGGAGGAGAATAAAGCCCTTGTTGAGCGACTAAAAAGCTATGGACTTCAGTTTGAAATAGAAGAAGAGGAAGAAGTACAGCTATCCTCTAATCTGGAAGATAAAGTAGTGGTTGTTTCTGGAAACTTTGGCACTTCAGCCAGAAGAAAAGAATTGGCTACTTTGGTGGAACAGCATGGAGGAAAAGTAGGGAGCTCCATTTCTGCCAAGACCAGCTATTTGTTGGCTGGCGAAAAAGTAGGACCTTCTAAATTACAAAAAGCCGAAAAATTGAATGTCCCAATTATTAACGAAGAACAATTTTTACAATTGTTAGCCGGAGAGGAGTTGGAACAACCAGAAGCGATAGTTGAAGAAACAATTGTTGAGGAAGCACCAGAAGTGACAGTTGTACAGGAGGTTGAAGAGCCTATTGTGGAAGAAAAAACAGCCGAAGAGGAGGCTCCAAAGGAGGACGATTCTTCCAATGAATTTCCAACACAACAAACTTTATTCGGTTTTTAAGCTGGTATTGTGTTGATAATCATTTGAATAAATAGGAGAGTTGATTTTGTTGCTTATAAATCGTAAAAAATCAACTCTTTTTTCTTACGATATGTAATTTTAATATCTTTGCAGAACATGTCAGGCGGGCTAAAAAATAGAATAGCAAATTATTTGCTTGGGCAAAAGGTAAAACGATTGAAGCGAAACCTTAAATGTGGGAATATGAATTCGGCAAAAAGCATTGCAATTGTTTGGATTGATGATAAGGCTGAAACTACCACTGTTGCCCGACAAATGATGAAAAAGTTACAACAGCAGGGAAAGAAAGTACAGGAGGTGTTCTTCTCAATGGATGAAACCAATGAGGAGGCATTAAATATCAAAGACTTTTCTTGGCTGGGAGCCGCTAAGTCGGAGCAGGCAAAAGCATTGGAACAAGCAGATTTCGATTTGCTAATTTGTTTAAGCACCGATTTACCATTACCAATGAAACAGATGGTAGCTTTATCGAAAGCCCATTTTAAAATTGGATGGAACAGCGAGCTATTCGATATGCAGATTGCTACCGACGAGGTGCCATCGCCCCGCTATTTGGCAGAACAGATAACGATTTATCTTGAAATGATTAATAAATAATTTAACCTGTTTTAGTATGCAAGCAAATTTTAGAGGCTCGGGAGTGGCACTAGTTACCCCATTCTTAGCCGATGGAACCATCGATTTTCAAGCGTTGGAACAATTAGTAGAATTCCACGCCAGTAATAAAACCGACTATTTGGTAGTTTTAGGAACAACTGCCGAAACTGCGACACTAAATGCCAAGGAACGAAAACAGGTAATCGATTTCATAAAAGATAAAAATAAAGGCAGAATGCCATTGGTAATTGGTGTAGGTGGTAACTGTACGCAAGCTGTTGTGGAGCAAATTGCTGAAACCGATTTCGATGGAATAGCCGGAATACTTTCGGTTGCTCCTTATTACAATAAACCAGGGCAGGAGGGGATCTGTGCTCACTTTATGGCTGTTGCCGAAGTTTGTCCGGTACCAATCATCCTGTATAATGTTCCTGGTCGTACTGGTGTGAATATGTCGGCTGCTACAACAGTGAAGTTGGCAAAAGCATCTAGTAAGTTTGTGGCTGTAAAAGAAGCCAGTGGCGATATGACTCAGGTGGCACATATCATTAAAAATAAACCGGCTTCGTTCCAGGTTATCTCTGGCGACGATGGATTGGCTGTGCCAATGATTTCAATTGGAGCCGAAGGAGTTATCTCTGTTGTGGCTAATGCGCTTCCATTGGAATTGAGTAACATGGTGCACGCAGCATTAAACAATGATTACACAACGGCAGCTCAACTACATGCACTGTTGCTTGAGTTTATCGATGCCATGTTTGCCGAAGGAAACCCTGCAGGAGTGAAAGCAGCTATGGTGCAATTGAAGCTAATTCAGAATAATTTGCGTTTGCCGCTATGTCCGGTAAGCGATTCGCTTTATCAGCAAATAGAAACACTGCTAAAAGAAATTAAGGCATAAAATTAGAGTGGATTTGTTCTCCATGCTAATGAATAATATTGAAAAAATCCTTCGTTTCTAACGAGGGATTTTTCTTTCTTACAGCTAGCTCCCATTTGTGAATGTGTGCTTTTTATTGCTATAACGAAAGTACTTAAGTATAAAGTGATCTGTTAACTTCTACCCTTCGTTTGCAACTATTTGTGTGGAGTTAACGAGTCTTCCTTTTCTACTATTTTACATTTTAACCCTTCCTCCTTTTTAAATTTTAAGCCATATTCTGCTGCATTGTTTCCCGTTGTTTTATAGCTTTGCAAAAAAAACACAGTAATGAGTCATTTAATTGCACCATCGGTATTGTCAGCCGATTTTCTAAACTTGGGACGTGACATTGAAATGTTGAACCGTAGTGAAGCCGATTGGATTCACGTGGATATTATGGATGGAATGTTTGTTCCTAATATATCATTCGGTTTTCCGGTAATGGCTCCAATGAACAAGGTGGCCACAAAGCCAATGGATGTACACCTTATGATTGAAGATCCTGATCGTTATCTGGAAGAGTTTCGCGATAAAGGAGCCGATATATTAACGGTTCATTACGAAGCATGTCGCCATTTGCACCGTACGGTAAGCCAAATTAAGGCTTTGGGAATGCAAGCAGGAGTGAGTTTAAATCCACATACGCCAATTGAAGTATTGGAAGATATCATTACAGAAGTGGATTTGGTATTGCTGATGTCGGTTAACCCTGGCTTTGGCGGACAATCGTTCATTGAAAATACCATCGATAAAGTAAAACGATTAAAAGCAATGATTGCTCGTCGTTCTGCAAAAACACTTATCGAGATTGATGGAGGTGTTAATTTCGAAACAGGGAAAAAATTGTTGGATGCAGGTGCCGATGTCTTAGTGGCTGGAAGCTTTGTATTTAACGCCGAAAAGCCAGAGCAAGTTATCAAAGAATTGAAAGAATTATAAAAAGTTTTTCCCCCTGAAACGTCCAGTTTGAGGGGGAAAGTGCTATATTTGCAGCTCTTCTATTGGGGCTGACTGGTTTTGACAGCAGGTAGAAGTTATGTGTAAGCATGTCGAGTTTTGATTGTTGGCTCGTGAAATTTAATGATCAAACATTTTAACTGGCGAAAATAATTTTGCTCTTGCAGCATAATCGAAGTATAGTAGATTAGCATTTTCCGATATTAGATATTGGAACAAGACACTACCCGGAAGCTCCTTCTCAAGGCAATCCGATCAGGTGGTGCGGAAAATTTGAGAATAGCAGTGAAACCGCTTCGATTTCATTGCGAAATTAAGAAGCTAAGGAATAGGTCGGTGGTTTCGATCCAGCCGATTCTCGAAAATTAAGTCGGAACTAAGCATGTAGAAAGCGGGTGGCTTCCTTGTTTGGACGCGGGTTCGACTCCCGCCAGCTCCACGAAAATCTCGTATTGCTCTTAGATCAGAGCTTTACGAGATTTTTTTATGATTTGATTTTCATTTGATGTTATACCATAAAAAAAGCGGCACCATATGGCACCGCTTAGTTATCTAAATAATCGAATCTGACGTGTTATTCAACTGTCAGTGTTTCTTTTAAACGAATATCCTGACTTGAAGTGCCAACTTGAATCTCAAATTGACCAGGTTCTACCATGTAGCGCTGATAAACCGGATCGTAATATCTAAAGTCTTTAGCAATATCAAGTTTGAATTCTAAGGTTTTCGATTCACCTTTCTTTAAAGCAATACGTTCAAATCGTCTAAGCTGCTTAATAGGCATCCACTTGTCCGATTTGATGTCGCGAATGTAAAGCTGAACAACTTCTTCTCCATCGTATTGGCCTGAGTTTTTCACTGTAACGGAAACTGTTACATTTCCTTCATCACAAACTTCCTTTTGGCTTGTTTTAATGGCAGAGTATTCAAAGTTGGTATAACTCAATCCATGTCCAAATGGATATAATACATCTCCTTTGTGGTATCTGTAAGTGAAACCTTTTCCGGCGCGCATGTTATAATCGCTAAAATCGGCTAGATCATCAGTCGAGTTATAGTAAGTAACCGGAAGTCGTCCTGCTGGATTATAATCTCCAAACAATACATCAGCAACTGCGTCGCCACCACGCTGACCAGGATACCAAGCCAATACAATGGCATCTAACTCTTTTTCTAATCCATCGAAAGAGATAGCACTACCAGCCATTAATACTAAAACTACTGGTGTTCCGGTAGCTTTCATTGCTTTAATGGCTTCTATTTGTTTGGCTGGAAGTTCAATTTTAGTTCTGTCTCCTTTATAGAAACCGTCGATATTTACACGACCTCCCATTTCTTCGCCTTCCCAGGTAGCATCCAAACCTCCAACAAAAACGGCCACATCAGCTTTCTTTACATTGGCAAGTGTCTCTTTGGTTAGAATGGTTTCTTCCACTTTCTTTTCTTCACCAGGAACTTTCCATACCAACATGCTTTGTGCACCACCAGTTGATTCATAAAATTCAACTTTGATATCGTAAGTTTTTCCTTTCTGTAGTTCAACATCTGCTAGAATTGCAGCAGGTGCATGATCCGTCCAATCGTCAGCAATTTTTTCACCGTTAAGGTAGATGCGACAACCATCGTCAGATACTAAACCGAGCTTATACTTACCTGTTCTAGGAGCCAATAATTTACCAGACCAGCGAACAGAGAAATTATCTCGTGGAAGACCTTCTGCTTTAGATAAAATTCCTTGTGCAACTTCTGTGTCGGTTGGTGAACCTGACCATTTGAAATTAACCTCTTCGTCGATACGAGACAATTTCGATTTTCCTTCTAGCTTTTTATTGGCAAAATATTCACCTTTTAAACCAGCAACTTTTTTACCTTTTTCATTCGTTGTAGATAAAAATTTGCTTTCAATTACCTTAAAATCTTTTAGTTTATTCTCATCGATAACAAGTGGTACACCCTCAGAGAAGGTAACTTTTGCTTTTTTACCTACCGCTTTGCGAATTCCATCGATAACAGTAATCGGGTGCGATGCTACTCCGCTATAGTTGGCATAAAGAGCTGGAACACTATTGGCATTAGGACCAACCACTGCAATTCTTCTGATCTTCTTCTTGTTTAAAGGAAGAATTCCATCGTTTTTCAACAATGTCATGGTTTTTTGTGCCATTTCTAAAGCCATTTCATTGTTGGCCTTGCTGTCGTTAACTTCGAATGGAGTACTGGCGAAAGGAACCATTTCGTCTGGATCGAACATACCCAGTTTCATGCGTGCTAGCATCAATCTGTGAACTGCTACATCAATTTCCTGCTCATCGATTAATCCTTGCTCAACCGCTTTTTTAAGTGCACTTTGATATACGCCACCACAGTTCAAATCGCAACCACGGCGAATACCTACAGCAGCAGCTTCCTGACTGGTGTTTACAATTTTATGGTTGGCATAAATATCGCGAACAGCTCCACAGTCGGAAACAACATAACCATCAAATCCCCAACGTCTGCGAAGAATATCTTCAAGCAACATCCAACTGGCAGTGGCCGATTCTCCATCAACGCGGTTGTAAGCTCCCATTACAGAGTATGCTTTTCCATCTATAATTAGATCTTCGAAAGCAGGAAGATAAGTTTCCCAAAGGTCACGTACATTAGGAACAGCATTGAAAGTATGTCGGTCTGGCTCTGGACCATTATGAACGGCAAAATGCTTGGCTGTTGCTACTAGTTTCATGTATTTTGGATGGTTACCCTGAAGTCCTTTTACAAATTGAACACCCATTTGTCCAGCCAGGTAAGGATCTTCTCCATATGTTTCATGACCACGTCCCCAGCGTGGATCTCTGAAAATATTGATGTTTGGCGACCAGAATGTCAAACCAAAATAACGCCCATATTCCTTGTTGCGTTGTGCTTCGTGGTATTTGGCACGTGCCTCATCGGCAATTACATCTGCTACTTTCTTCATCATAGCTGTATCAAATGTCGCTGCCATTCCAATTGCCTGAGGAAAAACGGTTGCGATACCTGCACGGGCTACGCCATGTAAACATTCATTCCACCAATCGTATTGCTGAATGCCCAGTCTTGGAATTGCTGGAGCAGAGCTTCCCAATTGTGAAATCTTCTCATCCAAAGTCATTTGCTCAACCAAATCGGTTGTACGTGTTTCAAAATCCAGTGAAACATCTAAATACTTTGCCTTAGTGTTTTGTTGGGCAAATACTCCTTGTATTGCCAAAAACAAGACAACTGCTAAAAAAGAGACTCTCATAATAACTTATTAAATTATTTATTAGAAACTATTTCAATCGATGCAAACGCTATGATTTATGATGGACAGTTCAGTAATTTTTCATATAAAAATACCGTTCTGTTGCGTTCTGGTGTGCAAATGTAGTAAAAGTTGACAAATTCAAAAACGATTAATTGTATGCTAAAAAGAATAATAAGGTGATTATTTGTACTTCATCTTTAAGTTTGAATATTGAAACAGAACACTTTTAGTGCTATCGGTAGATAATAATTAATTCTGTACAACATTTATAAAAAACGCTTTTGGAGAACTGTAAAATATCAGTACATTTACCTCAATCCAAAAAAGGTGGTTCGGATTTGGATAGAATATTTTCTGATAGGAGGGCAATACAATTATTTAATAAAGTAGAGAAAAAGCAGCAATAGCTTTCATCTTTTTTATGCAGAATGATTTTTTGTCTAAAATTGATCATTTTTTATCAACCTATCGAGAATGCGATTGTTTAGATTAGTGATTTAATAAAATAGATGGTACAATGGCTAATTCAATAGCATTAGCTGTTAAAAATACATAGAAGAAAATTCTTATTTTATTCCTATTTTTAATGTAGGTTTTAATCTGTGTCCATTCATGCTTTATGCAGTTATTTTTATTGTTTAAATGCTTCAAGAGATGAGTGAAAAATATGAGAATAGCCAATCCCAATTATTAATATTGGCTGATTTTTCTGACGGAAAGTGGCATGCAGCTTCATTTGCAATGCAGTTTCTGTTTAAGGAAAAATCATCTATCTCGTTATTGCAAACTTACCAGAAACCAGGATTTGGACACTTCATGATGCGCAAGCTAAATCACCACCTAAAAGCCGTTTCAATACACGAATTAAGTGCTTTAAAAGCGAAATTGTTAACAAAGTTTAAAATCGCAAAACAAAAGGTGAAAACAATTTCGCTTGAAGGAGAGCTGGTTACAGTTCTTAATTATGGTCAACTAATAAAAAGGTCATACTATGTAGTTTTGTCTACCTTCAATTCTTTTGTAGATTCGTGTAGCAGGCAAAATAGATGTCTTGACAAGATAATTAATACCGCGAATAATCCCTTGTTCATTTTGCCCAAGAACTTTGAAGAAGGTGTCAATTCTAAGATTCTATTTGTAGGGAATCCAGAGATAATACCTTCCAGGCAATTATGTAATCAGATATTAGAGATATGTAGTAAAACAAAATCGAAATTGGAAATACTCTTTGTAAGAATTAAACAAAAACAAAAGATAGATGGGGAGATGGAAAATTATTACAATAGATGTTTTAAAAACATTGGGTATTCAATTAACTATATTGAAGGAAAAACGAAATGTAAGGGAATTAAAAAATATCTCAATAATATAGATCGAGATTTAATTATAATTCAAAACAATTAAACTGTTATTAAAAGCATGGAACATTAAAGCATTATAATTGTTGTATGGGTGTTTTGAGCAATAAAATCTGAGTTTTATTGAATACAAAACAGAATAATGCTAGTTGCATCATTTACCTTTTAAAGAATAAACAATTTAATAAGATGAATAATACCAACAAAACAAGAACAGGAACTCTAATAGCTATTCAGGATTCGCTGGTAAAAGCACGGTTCTTCAGTAATGTGATCATGGGAGAAACAGCTCAGATCATGGTTGATGGAAAATCGTTGCAGGCGGAGGTACTACAGATAGCTCCAGATCCTAAAAATCCAGAGGCCGGTATAGCTGAGATGCAAGTTTTTGAGGATTTAACCGGAGCACAAATTGGTGCAACAGTTGAGTTTACCGGAAAACCATTGTCAGTACTTCTTGGTCCCGGTTTGTTAACTAGTATTTGGGACGGACTTCAAAACCCATTATATAAATTGAGTGAGCAGAATGCTTACTTGGTACCGGGAATGAAGGCTGCAGCTCTTGATGAAGAGAAACTTTGGGACTTTACTCCATCTGTAGCCGTTGGTGATGTTGTAAGTGGTGGTGATGCCATTGGAACAGTACCTGAAGGTAGATTGAACCATAAAATTCTGGTACCTTTCAATTTCGACAAATGTACAGTCGAATCGATTATTGAGAAAAAGTCAGTTAATATTACAGAGACAGTTGCTGTAATTCGAGATAAACAAGACGTAAAGCACGATGTTAAACTAGCTTTCCGTTGGGCGGTAAAATCGCCAATTCCATTTAAGTCGAGAGCAATTCCTAGTAAAACCATTTCTACTGGGGTACGTGTTATCGACTTTTTAGCACCAGTAAGTTACGGTGGTACCGTTGGTAACCCTGGACCTTTCGGTGCTGGTAAGACAGTACTTCAGCACTCATTGTGTAAGTACGCCTTAGCCGATATCATCATTATGGCTGCTTGTGGTGAGCGTGCTGGTGAGGCGGTAGAGGTATTTAAAGATTTTGCAGAGTTGGAAGATCCTTCAACTGGCGATTCTTTAATGAACAGGATGTGTATCTTTGGTAATACCAGTTCTATGCCAGTTGCTGCGCGTGAGGCCAGTGTATTTATTGCATTAACGGTAGGAGAATATTACCGTTATCAAGGATATAGTGTAGTGCTGTTAGCCGATTCTACTTCTCGTTGGGCACAGGCACTTCGTGAGCGTAGTGGTCGCCAGGGAGATATTCCGGGACCAGAGGCTTTCCCAATGGATATTCCAGATCAGATTAAAGGTATGTACCAGCGTGCAGGTGCTGATGAAGGTACTGGCGGCTCGTTGACATTTATTGGTACGGTTTCGCCTGCTGGTGGTAACTTCCAGGAGCCGGTAACACAAGCAACAATGGATGCAACAGGTGGATTCTGGGGACTATCACAGGATCGTGCCGATGCTAAAAAATATCCAGCAATCGATCCGCTAGCTTATACTTCTTCAGTATACGATAGTTTCATTTCTTGGACTGATCGCAATAAAATGCTTCAAACATTAGACGAAGCAAATGGTATTGATCAAACAATCAGTACTATTGGATTGAAGAAAGTTCCATTAGAAAAGTATGTATTATATCAAAAAGGACTAACAATCGACTTCTGTGTGATGCAACAGAATGCTTTCCATGAACAGGATGCATGTACTCGCCCTGATCGATTGGTGATTATTAATGAAGCAGTTCAGAAATTAATTGATAGTTCTATCCAGTTTGCTCAAGAGGGAATGGAAGACGAAGAAGTAAAAGTTTTGGTGAAAAACAAATTCGATGAGCTTCGTCAGTGGTGGAGAGATTGGAACGGTACAGCAGTAAGTTCAGAAGAACAAGCAGTACTTCCACAAAAAGTTGAACAATTTATTTTACAGGAGGAGTACTCACTATGATACGTAAAGAGATAAATAGAATTAGCGAAGTAGGTAAAGCTCTTATTTCTGTTGAAGGAAATCCGGGAGTAGCATTGAACCACGTGGTTGAGTTGCTGGAAGCTGACACTAATCAAAGTCTTTCGTTTGCTAAAGCCATTAATATTACTGAAGATTCAACACGATTTCAGGTATTTAATGGAACACAAGGACTAAGTACACAGACAAAAATTCGTATGCACGAAGTACCTCTTTCTGCAGGTTTTTCACACAACATGTTAGGTCGTAGTTTCGACGGTGTTGGTGATGTTGCTGATGGAGGACCTGAAATTATCTTTGAAAAAGAAGTTTCAACTCGTTTGGATACATTGAATCCAACAGTGCGCTTGGTTCCTAAGCAGCCACTTTGGACAGGTATTCCAATGATTGACGTATTTAATACGTTGGTAAAATCGCAGAAAATTCCAATTTTCGCGGGACCAACAGAGCCTTATAACCGTCTGCTTTCTCAGATTGCACAAGGAGCACAGGCCGATGTGATTATTTTCGCAGGGATCGGACTGAAGTTTGACGAGTATCACTACTTTAAAGAACAACTTTCGCAGTCGGGTAACATCGATAAAACCATTATGTTCTCACACCTTGCAGGTGATTCGCAGATTAAAGGTTTAATGTTGCCAGATGTAGCACTTAGTGTAGCTCGTGAGTTTGCAGATCAGGGTAAAGATGTATTGGTACTACTTACCGATATGACCAACTGGTCGAATATTCTTCGAAATGTGGCTAACTACCAGGATCAAATTCCATCGCTACAAGGTTATCCAGGATCGCTTTATTCAGAATTGGCAAAACGCTATGAGGTAGCTGCCGATATTGAAGGAGCAGGTTCTATTACTATTATTGGTGCAACTACTCTAGAGTCGTTGGAAGATCCGGTACCTGATAACACCGGTTATATTACAGAGGGACAGTTCTTCTTAGAAAGTGGTAAATTGAAACTTGCCAGATCGCTTTCTCGTTTGAAACAACAGGTGAATGGCGATACCAGAAGTGACCACCGACCTATTATGACCGCTATGGCTTCACTATTGGCAGATGCCGAAAAAGCATATGAAGCAGCAGAAGTAGGAGCGGCAAACGATGCATTCTCGCAGAAACTGCTTCGTTATCGTGAAGATTTCATTGCAAATATGGAAGAGCCATTTGGCGATCCAATTGAGTTGAATGCTGCATTGGATAGATGTTGGGATATTTTAAAACGTCACTTCGAACCAACCGAAACAGGATTGAGTAAAAAGTTGATTGACGAGTATTGGAAGTAATCTTTAAACAGCAAGAAAATGAAACACAATAAAGAAAATCTGGAAGGAATTGTTGCCAGACTGAAAGAGCAAGGAATTAATGCCGGAGAAGAAGAAAAGCAGAAAATTGTTGATAACGCTAAAGCACAAGCTGAAAAGATAATTGCCGAAGCGGAAGCAAGAGGTAAAGCGATAAAAGAAGAGGCAGAATTAAAAGCAGCTCAGTTGGAGCAAAACGCACAGAATGCGATTGCTCAGGCTTCTCGCGATATGGTGGAAGCTACCAAAATTTCAGTTTTAAAGTATCTGAAGTCAGTATTTGGAGAAAAATGCGATGCTTTATTTACTCAGGAACAATACCTTCAGGAGCTATTAAAGGCAGTGCTTGCATCAATTGCTGGTGATAAAACAGCTAAGGTTACTCCTGAATTAGAGAAAGCAATGGAAGCTTTCTTAATTAAAGAAGGATTGAAAGAAGAGGTTACTTTGAAACCACTTTCAGCAAGCAAAACGAAGATTAAAGTTAAATCAACTGATAACGAGGGAATCAGCTTTGTGTTGAGTTCTAAAGATGTTGAAGCAGGATTATTTTCGTTGCTAAATAAGGAATTAGTTCAGCGTATCACTAAAGCTCAGGAGGAGTAAGCATGTCAAGTATGGTATATCTTATGACGAGTTTGCCATCGTTGACTTTTGGGCAGGTGCCGCCAATATCAATTGATGAGTTTAACCATGATGCCAAAAGCCAGCTTTCGGCCAGGCATTATCGATTGCTCGAATCGGTTGATATTCAGAAAATGAATGAATCAGAAGTAAAGGAGAGTAGTATTGCATCGCTGTTTAGCGAGTTGCAAGAAGATCTTACTGAAATAAGAAATGCTAGAACAGAAAAACGTCAACCTAGTTTGGGACGTTTGCCAAAAGCGGTTATTTCTGGTAATCCTTTACAACGCGAAGAAAATATAATAAAGTGGCAGTGGGAAGAGCTGGACACAATAGAAGTGGGGAAAACATTTACCTTCACCGAAGTATTGGTGTATAAGTTAAAACTGCAGCTTTTAATTCGCATGAATTCGTTTAACGAGGCAAGAGGCGCTGAAATCCTGGCATCGGTGGTAGATCCGCAAAAAAATAAGGAGGGCAAGTAATGGCAGGTATAAAGATTAAATACACAAAAACCGAACGTGCCCGACAGAAAAAGATTCTGAAAGTATCGGAAAGGATGCTGCCACTTTTCGAGGCGATGGAGAAGTCGTTGATGGCTACCATCAATACAATCTCGGAACGAATTGATGAAATTCGTGATCAGATTGAGAAGAATCGTAAAGCAGCAGAGCCATGGACAGCAGTAATGGGAGACTCTTGGGTTAATATTGATGAATTTATATCTGTCAATAAAATAATAACCAAGCCTGTAGATGTTGCAGGTGTTCGAGTTCAACAATACGAAAAGGTCGATTTTAACTTGATGCCAATGAAGGAAGAAACGCCTTTGTGGGTGGATGATGCCATTGAGCTAATGCAGGAGCAACTGCAGCTTTTGGCTGAAATTGACTGTCTGAAAAATCAGATTGACTTGTTGGAAGAGGAGTTACTTGATGTTAGGGCGCGTGTTAAGCTTTTCGAAAACCGCCGCATTCCAAATGCAAAAATGGCCATTCGAAAAATTGGACAGAAGCTACAAGACGATGAACGTCTGACAATTGCTACCGCCAAAGTTGTAAAAACCAGTAAACAAGGGGAGATTTAAGTATGATTGCAGAAATGAAAAAAGTGATGCTCTTCATGCCTGACTCAACGAAGGATATTGATGCCGAACTTACAGCATTGGGAAAACTTGGGGTAGTGCATATTATGCCGCTTCAGGCTGCTAAAGATGATTCTATTGAGCGAGTAAGTGCTCGTATCAAGCAACTGATAAATGCGATATCTATTCTGGATGAATTTGATGCCGCATCAGAGGAAGAAGCAAAGCAGGCTGGAATTACTGACTATTCGAAATTAGAAAGAGGAGAGATCTTTTTAATGGAGAAGGTGTTAGAGGCAGATAGAAAGAGAAAGCAGCTAGAGCATAAAAGACTAAATCTAACCTACGAGTTAGCATGGTTCGATAACTGGGGCAAGATACTTTTTAAAGATATTGAAGAGTTGAAGGCTAAAGGAGTTTGGATTAAACTTTATCTATTAGGAGATAGAGACTTAAAGCAGATTGCTGACCGGGAGAATATCGAAGTAGTTGGAAGGCTTGGAGATTTAAATCAGGTAGTATTAATTAGCAATGATGCCGATGAAAGCTTGAATTTTGATGAGGTGGATTTGCCTCAGCATGAAGCTGAATTTGCAAAGGAATTGCTGGATTCTATCAATGAAGAGCTTGCTGAAATTACTAAATCATTGAAGCTGTTAAGTGCTCAGAAGGAGACACTACAAATAGCATTAGATGAAAGGAAGAGGCGTTTCGATGTTAGAAATGTACAGTTTGGAGGAGTTTCATTCGAAAAGCAGGTACGTTTTTGGAAAGGTTTTATTCCGGCAGATGTAATTGAGGCGTTTGAGAAAACAGCTGAAGAACACCATTGGGGATATGTTATTGAAGATCCGCTTCCTGAAGAGATGGAAGAGGTACCTACATTGGTTAAAACACCACGTTGGGCAAAACGTATTCAGCCAGTGATGGATTTCATGGGGCTTGTTCCAGGATATAAAGAGATGGATGTATCGAAGGTATTTATGGTATTCTTCACATTCTTTACGGGTATCTTGGTAGGTGATGCCGGTTATGGATTGGTTTTCTTACTAATCACATTCCTGGTTCACAAGAAGCAAAAATTTGCTAAACAGATTGAATTTGGATTGATTTATACTCTTTCTGTTTCAATCATGTTTTGGGGAATTCTTACCGGTACTTACTTTGGTTCAGAAGCCATTGCCGAATTACCTGTGCTTAGCACGCTGAAAATAGACCAGCTGGCCAGCTTTGGTGGCGATAGTCTATTCATTCAGAAGTTAATGTTCTTAATTGGTGCGACACACCTGACCATAGGACACTTACAAGTAGCATGGAAATTTAGCAATAGTGTAAAAGCCATAGCTCAAATAGGATGGGTGTCTGTTATTTGGGGACTATTCCTTGTGGTAAGCCAAATGGTATTGGGAATTGAAGCACCAGGATTCATGGTTTGGTTGTTTGTGGGTGGAGCATTACTTATTGCTTTGTTCTCGAAGCCAGGACCAAATATGCTTAAAGGAATGTTATCATCTTTGGGTAACTTGCCACTAAGCATCATTAATGGTTTCTCCGATATTATATCGTACATTCGTTTGTATGCTGTTGGTTTATCAACTGTGTTGATGGCCTCAAGCTTTAACGAAATGGCAATTGGCGATGGAGTTACTACAGTAGTTTCAGGAATTTCAGCCGTTGTTATCCTTATTTTAGGACACGGACTGAACATGATTCTTGCAGCTATGGCAGTAATTGTTCACGGTGTTCGATTGAACATGTTGGAATATGCCGGCCATGCCGATGTAGAATTCTCTGGAAGTGAGTATAAACCTTTTGATTTAAATAAAAAAGAATAAAAATTTCATAAAAATTATAAGATGACTTTAACAACAATTTTAGCAACGACAGTAACTGGCTTTGGCGGACATGCCATCGCTCTTGGAATAGCAGGTGTAGGATCAGCAATTGGTACAGGTATTGCTGGAATGGGCGCCCTTGGACTTTGGAAACAATCAATTAAAGACAAGAAAAAATTACCAGCATTAGCACTTGCAATGGTTGGTATGCCTTTAAGTCAGGTTATTTATGGTATGATTTTCATGAATGCCATGATTGGTGCAAACATTAGTCCTGATGCATATACTAACCAGATGATCTGGGCATTCTTCGTAGGTATTGCTATTGCTGCTTCAGCTATTATGCAAGGTAAGGTAGGTGCTGCTGCATGTGCTAACTTGGCTGTAGACGATAAGCAAGGTTCGGGTATGTACATTGCTGCGATGGGTATCATCGAAACCGTTGCACTTTTGGCCATGGTATTTGGTATGGGCGGAATCCCAGGAGCATAAGAATTGATTTAATATCAACTATAAATTTAAGTTCTGCTGAGTTTAAATGATTAATCCCTCCACTGGTTGCAGTGGGGGGATTATGTTATTATAATTTTATTGAAAAAAGCAAAAAACATTGGAGCTTATTATGAGTTAAGAATGATATCGAGTATAATGTGCTCACCTGTTTCTTGATTAATAATAGATGGCTAAATATATTGAGTGCCTTTCTTTTTGATAAATATATTGTGTTTTTTCATTTTTCTTATTAACGCATCTCTGCTGATTCCTAGAAGCATAGCTGCCGCAGTTTGATTGTAATTATTACTTTTTAAAGCTGCATGGATAAGCTGTATTTCGGTCTCTTTTAAATTGAAGCTTTGCTTTTGATCAGAGTGAGAGTAATGCTGTTCTCCGCCTATTGAAAAGTCATCAATTGTTAGAATATTTTCTTTACATAAAATGACAGCTCTTTCTGACATATTTTTTAATTCTCTGACATTGCCAGGAAATCGATAGCGTTTTAGCGCTTTAATAGCCGCTTTATCAATTTGTGGAGTACTCTTTTTTAGTTGATGAGAAAAGTTCTTGACAAAGAACAGAAGCAAAGGTTCTATGTCTTCAGCTCTTTCACGTAGTGAGGGCATTCTAATATGTAACGTGTTTAATCGATGTAACAAGTCAAGCCTGAATTTATTTTGTTTTACCAATTGTTCTACATGTCGGTTTGTAGCAGATATTATTCGAAAATTAACGGCTATTTCTTCAGTATCTCCTACTCGTGTAATTTTTTTCTCTTCTATCGCTCTTAATATTTTAGCTTGTAAATTTAATGGCATATCGGCAATTTCATCTAAAAATAAAGTCCCGTTATGACTAACTTCAAAGAAACCTTTTTTGTCAGTAATAGCTCCGGTAAATGATCCTTTTTTATGTCCAAAAAATTCACTTTCCAATAAAGTATCGGTAATAGCACTGCTATTTACCGGACAAAAAATATTCTCTTTTAGTTCACTTGCATAGTGAATAATTCTGGCAATATTCTCTTTGCCAGTTCCGCTTTCTCCCGTAATTAATACATTGGTTGTAGGGTATTGAGCGGCAGTTAGTGCTAGTTCTAGCACTTCTTTTAACTTCGGACTTTCTCCTATGAAATTACGTTTGGTTTTCTGTTCAAGAGTCTTTGATATAAGTGAGTTTTTTTCTTCAACCTGAGCAATTTTGTGTTGAAGCTGAAGAAATTTCTGTGTCCGTTCAATTGCTATTTGAATATCGATATGTCTGAATGGTTTTCGTAAATAATCAATAGCTCCTAGGCGCATGGCTTTTATTACTGTATCCATATCTCCATGTGCAGATACAATTATTACTTCGATTTGTGGATATTTGAACTTTACTTTTTTTAGCACATCAAGACCATTGATTTTCGAAAGTCTGACATCTAATATCAATAGATCTATTGCTGTTTTTTCGAGAACCGATTGGGCTTCAGTCCATGTATTTGATTCATATGCATCGAATCCTGAATTCTGTAGTAATTCTTGTAGTTCAATGGTAAAAGGTTTTTCATCATCGAGTATTAATACTTTAAGTTTATTCTTGTGATATATTTGATGTTTCATGAAAATTAATTGATATAGGTTTTGTTAAACGTAAGAGGTAGTAAAGGAGGGATTGTATACCAATTACAGACTTTTAGGCACTTCTTTATTGCTTATAATGGTATTTTGATTCTAACAACTGTTCCTTTCTCTGGTTTACTTTCAATAACAATATTACCTTTCATTTCTTCTATTATTCCAAAAGATATAGCCAATCCCATTCCTGTCCCCTTTCCAACTTGTTTTGAAGAATAGAATGGAAGCATTATATGTTCAATATCTTCTTCTTGTATTCCAATACCATTGTCTTCTACCTCAACAATAATATCTGTTTCATTAGTGAAAGTTCTAATAGTTATGGTTTTTCGAATATATTCATTGAGCTTTGGGTCTTCTAATGCATCTTTTGCATTTATTACCAGATTCAGAATAACCTGTTCAAAGCGAAATGTGTTTCCTATGGTTGTAGGTAATTTATCATCCAGTTGAGTGATAATATCTATAGCTTTGTGTTTATACTGAACAGTTATTAGTGAGAGGGCATTTTTAATACTCTCATTAATATCGAAAGCTGAAGGTATGTAATCGTTTTGATCTCTTGAGAATGTTCTAATATGATCAATTATCTTACCAATTCTATAAATACTATCAAATATTCGATTAATTTTTTCTGTAAGGTAATGAGAGTTTTCATTTTTTTTGTTTGATATTTCAAAAAGCATATTTTCGAGACTCATTGAAATGGTGTTTAATGGTTGGTTTATTTCATGTGCTATTCCTGTTGCCATTTCACCTAAACCTGCCATTCTTTCTGAATGAATTAGTTGTTTTTCCATTTCTTTTCGTTGAGATATATCTCTGATTAATGCCATAAAAGATTGAGGAGTACCATTTTGTTCCTGAATAAGTGTTGTGCTTATCTCTCCAACAAGTTGCCGATGCCCCGACTGAGCAAAGATGAATTCAATATCTTGTTCCAATCCGTTAGACATGGTACGTTCAAATATGTCTTTTACTTTTGTTTTTGAGTCTTCATGGACAAAGTGCATAAAAGGTTTTCCCAGTAGAATATTTTTATTGTCAACTCCGAATATTTCAGGAGCAATACTTGATACTTCGATAATATGGCCTGATAAATCGATAATTAAAATGGCTACAGGTGATGCATCAAGTAGTGTTTGATACATCTTTTTGGATTCTATCAAAGCTTCTTCTATGATTTTACGCTCAGTAACATCGATGGTCGCAATTTGAATAGCATTTTTACCTCCATATTGTACCGGGCAAGACACTGCCTGATACCAATATATTGCGCCATCTTTTCTCTTGTTTTTATATTCCCTTGGTGTAGAGAAAGATGGTTTCCAGTTTGTAATTTCACTTGTCCATTGCGGGTAGTTTTGTGGAGTACTAGATGGATATAATACCAATGATACCTCTTGCTGAGTCAAAGATTTCAACTCTTTTATAGTATATCCTGTCATTTGGGCAAATGGTTCATTGGCAAAAACAATCTTCGAGTCAATCACAACTACAATACCTTGTAGCGACTGTTTCATCAGTTGATGGTATAATGGTTCGCTTACTTGATTTGTAGTATCTTCTATTTCCCTCTTTTGCATGTTATAGAAATAGCCCATAACATGTTTCTTCTTTTCTAAGATGTGTTTTTGTTGCATTGGTTTTAAATTGAACAATTTGTACATCATAATTATTAATGTCATCTTAATGAAGTGCAGTTTATTAATCAATATGATTATAATATTTGCATATTGTCTCACTTGATGTTTGTTAACAGTGTCAGACATAGGCAGTCAGAGCATTCATTAAGATTCTTTAAGTAGATGCTGTAACAGTTGCAGTTGCTTTGTAAAACTTATTATAGAGATAGGGGTGAAAATGAAATATTAAAAAAACAGTTATAAATACATTAATCACATTAAATCTCCTAAAGGACCAAGATTAATATTTAAATCTTCATCAGTTAAATCAAAATGCTGTTTTAACTCTTCCATCTTGTCTTCTAGTTTCATTAATACAGTTCCCAAATGTTCAATTTCATCTGGACACAACGTACCTCCCTCAACTCTTCGAATTGCTTGTTTTTCTACTAATCTTCGGATTAACTCCACTAGAGTAAGTACCAATTGTATCAGAGCAGAATCTGCATTTTCAGATGTCGCATTTAAACGATTTTGAGAGTATTTCTTTACCTCTTCTATGTTATGTGTTGTACCTGCATTACTGCCAGTGTTCAGCAATAGCTTATCAGACATATGTTATTATTTTAGTGTTACGTTAATAAAGTTAAAAGGTGGCCATGGGCCTGTTAAAATAAGTTGCAAATCCTTTTCTTTATTTCCTAGTTCTAATATAATTTGCCGAAGCTTATCTGATTGTTTCCCGTTTAGTAAAAAATAAGTCTCAAGAAGTAGGTTATCCGAGCAGTTCTTTTCATGCTTCACTATAACATTCAGTTTACTAATTGAATGTTCAATTTTTGCTGCTACTTCTTCACAAATTGCTTCCCGGTAGGCAATATAACGATGTTTATGCACTTTTTTGATTAAATATTGCTGGGAAGTAGTTAAATTTTTAGACGAAGTTAAGAAAAAACTGTTTTTTGACATGCGAGCCGTAATTTGTTTGTCTCTAATTTCAGGAGATTGCCAAAAAACTTTTAAACCAAATTCTGTTTTTTGAGAAATAAATGTAAGATTTTGTATTAATTCACTTTCCTTGCTTCTAATCAGATCTATTAATGTTAAAGGTGAGAGTACCATCCCGAAACGAAATGGTAGTAAAGAGTAATGAGCAAATAGGTTTTCTATAGTTTCTAGATAATGGATTAAGTTCTTTTTTGAAAAGGAAACAGTTTTGTTATTAGTTGCTTCAAGAATAACGGTTACTCTGTTTAATGGTAAAGCAAGTAAAGATGATTGGTGGATACCTTTTATTGAATTTAATAGAGCGGATAGATGGTTTAAAGAATTAGGAGTTGGAATGATGGCATATATTTGATAAAATGGGGATGTTTTATTATTTCCGACATTAATAAAGTTGTTATACGAAAAAATAGTTTGGTTAATTTTTTCATCTGTGACTGGTATTTGTTTGCTTTTTATCATTTCTTAAAATTGCTTATAAGATCATTGCGATATTGCTTTATGTTTAGAATAGCACTATGAATTTTGTTAATTGAGGTTCTTTTATTCGATTAAAAAATTATGACCAGAAATATTTAAAAAGATGGATAAGATAATTGTGTAATTTCATTAAGAAGTGCCTTGAAAAGCAAGAAGATAAATGGATGATGGACTGCTCTGATTATTGGAGAGTATAAAACAGATTATGGTACTTTCCTGTTTTGAGGATTGTTTTTTAGTTGCTCCATGGTTTCAACTGAACTTACTAGGAGGTTAACACCTACGTATACTAAGTCGATATCAGCTACAGATATGATTAGCTCTCCTGAAACAACTACTCCTTTATTCAATACTCTGTCAAGTACTTCAAGCAAAGTAACTTCTTTGGATTCATCAATTATGTTATATTCCATTTTTGGGTTTTTAGCAAAAGATTTATCCATGTTTGTCTATTGTTATAAAATGAAATGGTGGCCAGGGGCCTGTAACTTCAAAGGAAAAATGTACCGATTTGTATTTATGTTGGTGTTGCGAAACCATAGTCACAAAATCGGATACATCATTTTTACAAATCAGGAACGATACATTCAGAATCATATCATCATTACGTTTGGTAATTTCACGAGGCAAAATATTATTAGCATATTCGTCGGTACAAATATTTTTAAATGCATTGAAACATTGTTGACCGTTTAAGGAGATTAGTTTATTTACCTCTTGTTTTGTAAGCTCTACTTTTTTTCGTTTTAACAAGAATGCTCTTCCAGGCGAACTTTCTAAAATTTGCTTTTCAATAGATCGAACATTTTTACTGAATTCTGAGATTTTCTTACTTAATTGTTTTTTATCACAGTAAATTTTTACAGCCCACTCTTCTTTTTTATCGATTTTTAAAAGATTATGAGATAATGAAGAGGAATGCTTTTCAATAAACTGATTTAGACTGTTTTCTGTTTTAAACAAGGTTCCAAACTGGAAAGGAATAACAGAATGCTCTTCCATTATATGAGTTATAACAGTCATATGGTGACGCGCATTTCTTTCTACCCAATCTAAATCATCAAGCTTTTTTCTTAAATTATTTTCTGAAAATTCTTCTGCACTAACTCGTTTTACGATAACATAAAAGCCCCCGATCTGCATTAAATCTAGTTCTTCTACTTTCAAGTCATGCTTCAATATCGGGAGCGCTTCCGTTAAGCAGTAAATATATATTAACTTGTTGTCCATTGTGCCAATCAATTATGGAGTATAGGTGTCCATACGTTCATACCGTTCAACCTCCAGTTCTTTATTAAGTTGTACTTCATAAAAAAGCTTGTTTTTTTTGGGAGGAAGATTCATTGACCTTAAAAAAGAATCATCTTCGAATACTTCTGCTATTGAATGCCAGGAATTATCTGTTTTTTCCAATTTAATGATTGATATGTCCCGATGATTAAGTAAGTTTTCTAAAAAGTCAATGACTGCCTGTCTTGCATCAATAATAGTTTTCATTTTTAATCTTCTTATGTTTGTGTACTACTCTGGTGTCGTTTTGTTTGAGCGTATTGCTTCCAGGTGTTGCAATAATTCTTCTTCGCGTCTATCGTATTCAACCTCGTCTATCTCATCCATTTCAAATTGCATTTGGAGTTCCATTAAGCGCTCTTTTATGGTTCCCTCATCAGATAATTCCTGCTCAATTATTTCATTTATTTTTTTTCCTATAAAAAGCAATCCCTTCAATGGTGATAAAAAGATGTCATCAATGATTAGCATGTAAATTCTCCTCTAAATTTATTTTAAGATTAACAAAATTGTATGGAGGTAACTCTCCTACATATTTAAAGATCAAAATGTCTCCGAGTTTCTTGTCTATATTGTTAATTGCTTCATCAAATAGTGACTCATTGTTTGACGATAACAGAAAGGCTGCATTTAACAGCATTAATTCTCCATAGTTATCATTTACTTTTATTTTTTCGTAATAAGGTTTCAACTCGGTTAAAATCTGTGCTTTAAGTTTTTCCTTTTCCTTCTCTAGAGCCGTTTCTACCATCTCTCCAATCTTCACTCTCTGGTAATGAGTTTTATTTACAGGTAATTGTTGTAGCTTATTTCTAAGTCTTGCTATGTCAGGATTGTTATTCAATATTCTTGGATATATTACTTTTTCTTTTGCGAGAACTTTAAGGCCAAGCTCTTTTTTCCCTTCCACCTGGTCTAAAAGATTATAAATACGATCATAATCCCGTTTTAAAATTTCAGCTATATCTTCATTACATGAGGTGTCGGCAATGGTTGAATAGCGGGCAGGTAGTACCGAAAATTGCTTCATTACTTTTTCGAGAACTCGTTCGTGAGCTGTGATATGTACTCTTCTGGTTTCATATTGAATTACAGGAGTATTACTTACAATTGCACACAGGTTTTCATAGCAAATTCCATATACCTGATCATTCCTTTTGCCTATCCCAATAGGGCCAAACTGAATGTCATTGTCGTGTTTGATAATACAATATATGTATTTGCCTTCTTTTATGTTATTTGATTGATTCTCCATAGTATCTCTCTTTTATAGTTCCCATTGTTCAGGTAATATTTTTAAATCGATAAAATTGAAAATGGGAAGGGGTGAAGTCAAAAAGATATCCATGCGGTCGTGAAATTGGAAATCTAAGTCACACAAAATATGATCTATCTCTCTTTCTCTTCCACTGTTTATTAAAAAAGCAGTGTTCATAATCATATTATCTTCGACAATTATATTGTGTTTGTAGTTAAAGGATATCGCTTTAAAGGCATTTAGAATAGTTTTTTGCTCTTGTCGTTTTTTCTCTTTCAAAGCTTTTGTAACCAGTTCGCCTGTGTGAGCCATTTTATCTTCTAAGCTACTTTTGTCTACTAATGTGTTTTGTTCAATTTGTTTGCATTTTGTAAAAATATTAGGATACTCATTGTTGATTTCCTGAAAGATAGTCTCGATGTTTCTCCAACAGCACTTTATATTAATTTCAAACATGTGCCTGTAGTTGTACAAAAGGTCCTTAAGTTCTCTGTAACGCCGTTGTAGCAAGTTACGTATCTCATCAGCATTGGTTGCAATAGTTCCAAAGCGTATTGGTAAAACACTGTCATATTCTTGCATCACTTTTTCAATTACGTGTTGGTGTGAGAGTATGTTCTCAGAGTTTACCTCCAGATTATTTATAGGGTGATCGCTAACAACCATGCAGATATCTTCGTATCCAATGGTAGTAACGGGCATTGATTCATCCCCGATTCCCAAATCGCCAAAATAACTGTCGTATGACGATTCTATTACACAGTATACATATTTGCCATCTTTTTGCATTTCGTCTTTTTCTATTATGAATCTTTAAATTGAACAATAATTGAATTGGCTTTCACCAAATCCTGTGTGAAACAAATAACATTATTGCCCGACTGAACTTCTACTGATTTAGCATATTGGGTCAATAATTGATAAGCTTTGTTGAGTTCATCAAAATTGTAGGTGGTTGACATTTCTGGATTCACATCTGGATGCATTTCTTTAACTTTTGCTAAATATGCTTTTTTTATTGCATCAGAAGTGGCCCTCCCCGGTAATTGAAGTGTATACCTTGCTTGCTCTATTGATTGATGACAAAGGTGGATGATTTCGAGGGTATAGAAGCTATAAAATGGGAGAGGGCCAATATATTTAAAATGCAGTTCTCCGCTCATTGCCTTATCAATTTGATTTAGTGCTGATTCGAAATCATGAATCTTTGATTCTTCAATTAGAAAAGCCAGATTTGCAATCATTTGATCATTCATAATCTCGTGCTCTTTTATTGTTTCACAATGAGATGATAAGCAGTCGGTAATTAATTTTTTAGTTATAATGTTTTTTTCATCTAACTTGTCTTTTATTAGTTTTCCTAGTATTACTTGATCGGTAGCTGATATATTTCCATTCTTTGATAGTAGATCAGATCTGGTTTGCTCAATGTCTTTATTTTGTGCTACCTGTTGTAGTATATCTTCGAAATTAGTCCAAGTTACAGCAATATCAATTTCTACCCGTTTATTTAATTTTCCTATGGTATTGGAAAATAGCGAATATCCTTTTTTTAAGATTTGACGTACTTCCGAAGCATTTTGGGAGAAGGAGCCTAACTTAATAGGGATTATGGGAGCTTTGATTGTTTGCATGATGTCTTCTAGAACTTTTTGATGTTTTATTAATAAGTGTGCTAGATCATCTTTACTCATTTCATTTAGGTTGATGTAAGCTTTTTCTTCTGCAAGAGCTGTGATGTCTTCATATTGAATGACAATTAACCCCATATGCTTCAGTTGTTCAAAAAGCTGATAATCATGATTGCTTTCTATTACACCGTATAGGTAAAACTGGATCGGATTCATTTTGATTTGTATGATTATTAGATTTTTTAATATTCTGAATGGTTGGATGAAAATAAGTCTTCACCCATCTGTCTTAGTGAATTAATACCTTTGATCTCTATTGGAGATGATGAAAGGTAAACCACCTTATATTTAGAATTGTATTGTTCTGATATGGTATTGAGGTAGGGGAGTTGCGAATTTTTTTTACGAATACAATACAGACACGAACCACTTTTCATAACATGATTAACAACTAAATGCCTTATGGAAATATCATGCTTTTTCAAATTACCGATTAAGCGTTGTGTTTCATTCATAGCCATTGCTTCAGGAAGTGTTACCGGAATAAACTCACAACTTTCAGGGTCTTTTAGTAGCTTCTCGATTCTCTTTACCGTTTTCTTTAATGTTATAAGTAGATTATCAGTATCATCGGGTTGATAGTTTCCAGAAAAACGACTAATGAAATATCTGTACTTCCAGCGTAGGCGTGCTGCTACCTTTATCCATGCATCTAAAAGTTTAGGAGAAGAGAGCAGGCGAAGAACATGACCAGTTGGAGCTGTATCAAGAACATATTTTTCAAAATCATTTTGCTCAATCAGATCAATAACAATCTTGAAACTCATTATTTCATCGATTCCAGGAATTGTTAGCTGCATTAGTTGGTCAATGTCTTCTTTGTCTAGATGAGAAGAAGTATCTAATAGCTGTATGAGCTCATTTCTGTGTTCTTCCTTGAAAGTCTCAAAAGCAGTATCGGCGGCAATTTCTAGAGCCGATAATTGATTAACTCCTTCTATGTTCTTTATGTTGTATCCAATAGTTTGCTCAAGACTGTCTGAGAGAGAATGTGCAGGATCGGCTGAAATTAACAGAGTGCGATATTTTTGAGCCAGCGATATAGCAGTTGCTGTTGCACAACTTGTTTTACCCACGCCTCCTTTACCTCCAAAAAGCAGGAGTTTTTGATTGCTATATTTCAAATTATTCAATGTCATGGCTATAGGTTGTATAATTAATTTCTGTGACGCTTCAAGTATTCTACTTGATTATGGTATGAGCTTAAAAATTGAGAGACGTTTTATTATTAAATGCTCAAAAGCTATTCATTTAACCTCGATTCTAGTTCATCGATTCTTTTTTGTAGTTGTTGTTGATCTTGTTTTAACTGATTTTCTGTAGCTGTCGATGATAAATATGGGTCCTCCTTCCACCAGTTAATTCCCATTTCAAGTGCTCGGTCTACTGATGCTACTAAAAGCCTCACTTTTATGGTTAAAAGGTCAATATCTGCAATTTTTATTTGTATGTCGCCAGCTATGACAACACCTTTATCCAGAACTCTTTCTAAAATGTCAGACAGGTTGGTTGTCTGGACTGAATGGGAAACTTTATTAGACATATTGTTTTGTTTGAATTAATTTTATACCTCATTACAATGCCATATTGGTCATGGATCAATGGTTAATATTTTAAGGGTATAGTATTCCATTGAGTTTTTTCCTCTGTTGAGGTGTCTTTCTTTTGTGTTTCCTTTGGATTTATGGAAAAAACACTCTCTTTCAAAGCTTGAAAATGTTCCAGTTGATTATTGATTGTTTTGAGTCGGAGTTCAATTCGTTCTTTCTCTGCCAATAAGCGTTTTGCCTGCTTACTTTGCATGTAAAGGTCAATAAATACAGAATGTTGCTTTTCAGAAGCACTTTTCCGATGCAAGCTCCATGGTGTACAAATATGATGAAGACCTTTTAATGAATTACGTTCCATATTTAGGAATTTAAAATTATTAATTATCCAATGTTTGATGTTTCGAGCTATAATTATCGCTTTATTTGAAAAAAGAGTAACAGCAACTGATGTTAACTATAGCACTGTATTATTAAAATAAATCAATAGCAACACACTAAGGAGTTGCTATTGATGATTGAGATTTCCCGTTTAAGCGGGTAGTCGTTTTAGGAGATTGTTGTTGGTCTATTAATTCTTCTACTAAGTTACGTACCCTGTCCTGATTGGTTTTAGATCCAATGCGGCTGGTTTCTGAAGTAAGAATATCCTGACAAATTCGACGAAATACCATTTGTGATTCAGAAGGTGTGGTATTAAGAGTGTTTAGTGTCTTTGCAATCATAATACAGGCTCTGACAGTTGGTTCAAACTCTGTTTTGCCTGATTGACGCAAGCTGCGTACCACTCCTACTACTATTTCTGCTTCTTCTCGTGGAAGTTTCGATTTTGCCATTGTAATTCGTAGCTCTGTTTCCCAGTCAAAGTGATCCACATCGAGAGTTACCATTCGGTCGCGAAGTGCATCTTGTGTGCGATTTACACCAGCATACTCTTCTGGATTGGATGTGAAGATGGCACAGAAGTCAGGGTGAACGGATAAATATGAATTGCCTTCAGAAGTACCTGAAGTGCTCATTAAACGTTCCTGTAAAATAGGAAGAAGTATATTATTGGCTTCAGGGCGAGATCGGGTAAATTCATCGTAAATTAGTGTAAAACCATGCTTTACTGCCAATGTTAAACGGTTGTTTACCCATTGTTTGGTCATGTCTTCCTCGTATTTATGAACAGTATGAATAAAACGGTCGTCAACTCGCTTGAATTTATATCCACTTTCCCCTCCAATTAAATCGGAAGTTTTAAATTCGGCATCACCATGAATAATCATTACAGGTCGTCCAATTTTATTGGCAAGATGCATGGCAATGGTAGTTTTTCCTGTGCCCGATGGCCCTCTGAAATGCACAGGGAATCCTGCTTTTATATAGGTTTGAGCACGTTGAGTCAGGTCTTTTACATATTTTGTCTCTACAAAATCCGACAGTGGTGTTAGTTCCAGTACAGTATTCAGTTCGTTTGTCATATTTCTGTTATTATTTTATGCTACAGGATATTTTCAGGCAGGGGCAACAACTTGAAGTAATCCAGGTAATACAACTCTGTTGTAATTGAGCTCAGTTATCTATTTCTTCTTTTTGTTTAATTTTGGGAAATAGGCATTCTCATGTCTGGTAAGTTTACCCGATTCCAATAATTTTTTACATAAATACCCAATTCTCATTCGTTGTTCTCCCAGCGGTTCTTCCATTTCTGAAACCTTAACACCTTCGGGATGTGCAGCAACATAAGAGATTATTTTCTCTTCGAGACTCATTTCTTTAGGTGCAAGGGGAGTGGGCTTCTTTTCTTCTAATATTACTTTTTTTGCTGTAGAAGGTTTAGAACTCTTTGTTTTATAGCTGATATCTGCTTTGGGAGACTGTTGCTCTTTGGGTGGCTTAATATTTACAACTTGATCGCCATTTTTGATCTCATTTAATTTTTGAACAAGACTTTCCCATTCTAAAGACATTTGTATACGCTCCTGCGAACAATCTTTCAATAATTTTGCAGTGGCTTGTTTTATGCTTGTTACTTTAGAGCTAATTTCTTGCATCGTTTGCTGGTAGTGTTCTAGCCTTTGCTGTTCGTTATCATTAATAGATTGCTGAGAATGAAGTAGTTTTTCGTTCAGTTTAAGGCTCATGTCGTTTAGTTCCTCTTGAAATCTTTCCAACATGTTGCAGGTATCTAAAGCCAGACTATTTTGGTAAGTGTTTAGATCATCACGTAAACTTTTTGCCATGTTGTTATGATTTACAGAGAAAGACTCAAGAAGTGTGCGAAGAGCTGTTTTCGACTGCTCTACTTCTTGTCTTATATTCGACATAAACTCATTGAAGTCATTTTCACGATCTTTATTTTTACGCTTTCGTTCTTCCTGAAACTTTATGAATTGTTCATTTAGCTCCCTGCTCATTTTACTGCGGGATTCCATGTATGCCGAAAGCATATCTGAAGCAGAGTGTTGTATCTCTGTTACTTCTTGTTGAATAGTTGTTATTGAAGTACCAATAGTTGTCATTAATTTTCGAAAGTCATTTAATCGCTCTTTTTCCGACTTCTTTAAATCAGCTCGTAAAATAGCAGCATCAGTTGTTATGTTTTGGGCAACTTCTTCCTGATCTTTCTTAAAACCTTTTAAGGTGTTTTGTACTTCTATAGCAAGTTGAGCATTTGCCTTTAAACGTTGTTTACAAGCTTCGGCTCTTTCGCGATATGATGCGATTATTTCGGCATTTAGCTTTTTGATGTCATTTGCTATTCCCATGTGTAATTCTCCTTGTTAATTATATTTATGACTTTTATTGTCAGTTAATACTATGGAATTTTATTAGTTGATATTTAAATTTAATGGGAGTAGTTGGACTAACATAAACTAGATTTTGAAGGTAGTCGAACTGGCTGCCAAGAGAATTAAATTACTTTGTTAATTATCTTACTATGCATTAGTTTGACTTCCTTGATGGCAATATGTTCTTCTTTTTTAAGAAGTTCTTTTAATGTTTCTATGGTTTTTTGGTGAATCTGTTGAAAATCATTAAAGTGTTGAATTGCCTGCTTTTTTTTCAATTCCAGCTCTTGTGAAACTTGACTTATTTCTGTGCGGAATGAGTTTATTTTTATAGAACTGTTTTCTGGTAAATTGTTTTTTATTTCCAAAATACCTTTTTTCAGCGAACGCATTAATCGTTTTTGTTCTTCAATAAATTGGGTAAAGTATAGTTCTGTTGCCTCCTCTTTTTCATGAAGGCAATTCAAAACAGGTTGCATTATCTGGTCGTAATCTTTTCTTCGTAATGAACCTTTTTGTGCCAGATTTTCTCGTAATTGTAAACTCATTTCTCTTCTTTGCTTTCTATAGTTGTTCAGTGAATTACTGAAATTTCGAAGTAGATCGAAAGAAGACTCAGTGATATGCTCAGACTGATCAAACACCTTCTGCATACTACTTATTCTGGATTCATATGAGCCAATGAGTTTATCAATGAATTCGTTTAAATTATTGATGGACAATGTTTCCATTTACAGCATTTTAGACTTTTTACACAGTACAGACATGGTTTAAGGCTCTTGGCAAATCATGCTCTATCCTAAACAGAAAAGAGGATGTTTTAGCAAGAAACCATTTGATTAATCAGGTAGCATTAGGCTGCTTTTGCTGTTAATCCAATTGCTTCGGCATATTTCAAATACGTTTCTACCGATGCTACAACCACTCTTGCTTCAATGGCCAATAATTCGATACCTACTAGAGATACTCTTACCCATGCGTCAACTACTACTCCTTTGTCAAGGATACGATCTACTACTTCTACTAGGCTCGATGAACCAATTGTTTTTTCTACTGCCATTTTTCTAAATTTTAAATGGTGAATAAAAATTCCTGTTCTTGAATAAGGGACAGGTTTACCTTAATGCTGCTTGTTTAGGCAATTGATGTGCCAAAACGTAATTGGAAATTAAAGTTGGACGATGAAAGGCGTAGAATCTAGTTGCAATTCAGAGGTTTATATTGCAAGAAAAAAAAGTAAAATAATAGAGAGCCTAAATTTTAGGAAATATTAATGTTGGAAAAGCGCACAACTGTGTGTGTGGTTTTCCTCTTTTTAAAAGAAGATTATACGTTATGTAGGGAATTGTTCGATATAAAATGAAATGAATCTGATGGTATACTGATTTTAACATTTCATCGATGGAATGAAGAGGTTATGTTAGTGTAGGTTTTGCTTCAAATAGAAAACAACTTTTATAATTATAACTACAAAGGAGAGGTCTTTTCGTGTTGATTTTGTAGTAATAATTCGTTTAATTTATGATTTGATATAATAGAAATAATTAAAGGAAAATGTACGATACAATTGAGCACGTAGGAGAAGGTTCTATAATTCAGCATGGTAAGTTGAATGATCGGGTTTATTTAATGAAGTTAAACTTTAATGATATAGATCTTATTCATGAAAAGTTGAATGAACTTGTTGATAAGCATGATTACTCAAAACTATTTTGTAAGGTTCCCAAGTGTTATGCTCCGGTATTTTTTGCTCATGGTTTTGTAATGGAAGCATTTATTCCTGGTTTTTATAACCATAAAGAAGAGGCTTTTTTTGTATGCAAATACATTCATAAGAGTAGGCGAGAAAATATTGAGGAAAAATCATTCAAGTGCTTACAAAAACTGTTAGAAAATAAACCTCAGGCATTAGATCTCGATTCCCATAAATACTCAATAAAGCGATTAGAAGAAGATGATGCCATAGAAATGGCAGAAATCTATAAGAAGGTGTTCGCAAGCTATCCTTTTCCTATCCATTCGCCTGAGTTTATAAAGGAAACAATGCAAGATAACCTTCAATATTATGGCATTCAAATTGATGGCAAACTAGTTGCTTTAGCTTCTTCTGAAATCGATTTTGAATACGAAAATGCAGAGATGACAGATTTTGCAACATTGCCAGAATATGCCGGGCACAACTTTTCTTCTATTCTGTTAAAAGAGATGGAGCAAGAAATGAGAACGCAGGGGATAAAAACACTTTATACCATCGCACGATTGAATTCAGTTTCTATGACGAAAACATTTCTGAGAAATGATTATAAGTACACAGGAACACTGATTAACAATACGCAGATTAGTGGAAAAATAGAAAGTATGAATGTGCTTTACAAAAGACTAGAATATTAATTGTTCTAGTCTTTCTTTATAAAGAATAGTTTACTCTCATAGTTTTCAAATCCAGCAAAGTTATCAGCGTAAAATGTTCCTCCTTCTGTAAAGTTATTTTTCTCATGAAATAGTATGGAACGCTGATTGGTATATGGCTTACTCATTACAAATGAGTAGAATGAAACAGAAGGATGTTTGGTAAATAACCTGCTATAAATGGCTTTACCTACACCTTTACTGGAATAATCCTTGTTGACTACAATTTTCTCTATATACATTAGATTTTCATTGTCTACTTCGAACTCTTCTCTGATATCATCGCTGCTCCATTTTACCTTTCTAAGCACATCGTCTCCAACGGTTGGAGCTATCTCTACAAAACCTAAAATATCTTCTTTGCCCTTAAAACGCATGACATAGTATATATGTCCATTTGAAACATTCTCTTTAATGGCTTCAATGGTCAATGGAATAATGATAAATGCATCGCTATTTTCAGCTCCTAAATAGCTGTTATTTATCTTTACGATGTCATCGTATTCATTTTCTACAGCCTTAACCATCATATAGGTCATCGACTTTTTAACTTGTTTAAAGCTAAGGTTTCTTACTATTGTAAAAGTGAGAATAATCAATAGTCCTCCCCATATTCGATCAAAATTGGCAAGAACAAAGTAGTTGATTGCAAAACTAATACCATATAATGAAATTGCTCCCAGTTTCTCGAACAACCATCTTCTGTTATCGGCTACAAATTCCCCATTGTTTTCCGAGATATAATTGAAAACCCAAAATAAATCCCAAATACCCAATAGAATGAAAGCAAAGGATAACTTTATGGGGTGAGTAAAAAAGAGGAAGAAGAGTTCTAGCGTTATTAGAATCAGAAAATCAATTATAAACTCTCGTTTTGTTGAAACAACATTCTCGGCAATGTACTCTGTCCAATCCCACCAATAAAGCAGAATGACTCCGGTGACAAATAATGCCATTCCAATTTCAAAAATACTACTCAGGTTTATTTGTTGAATAAAAATAACATTACCCAATCCAATACCAATAAGGATAGCATACATTTCATGTACAAACCCACCAATAAACTTATTGTCTTTTGATGCTGTTCTGAGTTTTGAGAGTTTAAGAAGATTCATTCAGGTCAGTGTTTATCTATTGATTATTTTGTAAAAATATCAATTAGTTAAATCATATGAAATCTTCCTATTAATAATTTTAAACATATAGAGGAGAAGATGTGAAAGTAAGAATGACATCAGGTATGAATTGCTAAAATTAAAAATGCCAATTCACTTCAATGTCATTGAGCCTTTTCTGGTAAAGTTTCAATTCTTTCATCTTTTTATTTAGCTTTTTGTCCACTCGTTTACCTACTCTTTTTTCGAATCGAACAATAGTATATACAATGGCTAATAGGTTAAGTCCTAGAAGCGCTTGTTTTATCAATTCTGAAGAATCAATTTTGTGAATGGGAGCGAAGTATATGGTACCTAAAGAGAACGTAAAACCAACTATAGAGGCAATTAACGATCTTTTTGTTTTTTTTCGAATGGCTTCTTCTATTTCCGATGGTGAACCTAAGTCTTGAAGTTGTTGCTTAAGCTTTGCTATGATTAACCTCTTTTCTTCTTGAAGAGACTTTAACTCGTAATTTCTCTCATACAATAAAGCCCCAGCCACAATTTTATGATCGAAATTTAAAGATCCATCGTGTTTGAATTTATAAAACAAATCATTGGTTGTTTCTTCTTGAAAAAGGGAATAAAGTCGCTCATCCATATTCAATTATTTGTGAGGTTTATAATTACTTAAAGAAACACATTTTTTATCTATCTTATCTACAGTAATTACTCGATAGTTATTCGAGTTGATGGTTATTCTGATGTTGTTATCGTTATTGGAAACGTAGTAGTTTTTACCCGATTTTACAATTAGCTCTTCGGGAGTAGCTCTGAGAATATCAGGGATAAATGTTTGGATAAACTCTTTGCTATAACAGGTGTTTAGCTTCTTGTTTATTCGACCAAAAACAAGATCTGTATAGCAAATGTTATCAATAATCTGTTGTTTAGTTATAGGCATTGTTTCTATCATAAGTATTGTTGTTCAAATATAGCAATACTTATAATAGAATGCGTGAAGATTAAAAAGCCCAGTATTTTTCCATCCATTTCAGGCGTTTACGTTGAATATCTAACTGGCGTAGATCTTCGGTAATATTTTTGTTTACCGTATTGTTATATTGAAAAATTGCAAATGCGAAATAAACGATAACGGCACCCAAAGGTATAAATGTTGTTGATTCAATTTCGTGCTTAAAAACGAATACATGTAAGACAAAGAAAGTAACAAACGATAGTACGAAAATAAACATTCGGTTAATGATTGCCTTTCTTACTTTAACTCTTTGATTGACTTCAATGTCGGAAGCAGAACCAAGATACTTTAGGTAGGAGTTGACTTTTCCTAAATTGAGTGCTTTCTCCTGTTGTAGCTCTTTGTTGTTATATCCTCTTTCGTGAAGAAGTATACCAGAAACAAGCTTCTTTTGAAAATCGACCAGCGTATCGTGTTTAAAGTAATAAAACAAGTCTTGCGAAGTTTCATTAAGTAATTCGTTGTAGACGGCTTTATCCATAGGGCATGATTTTTATGTTTGATATGATAAATATGGTAAACATAAAAAAGCCAGGCAAATAAACCTGGCTTTAGAAATAAATTGTTGTGGATTTGTATTGGACTAACTCTTTTTTATTTCTATTAAAAGTTCATCTTTCATCACATTGTCATTAGGACGCACCCTTATGGAAACTATTTTTCCATCGACAAGTGATTGAATTTCATTCTGCATTTTCATGGCCTCCAGAATAAGCACTGCTTCTCCTTTTCTTACTTCAGCATTCTCCTGCACCAAAATATCTACAATTTTACCAGGCATCGGAGCTGAAATGGTTTCTATGTCGCTGGCTCCTTTCTTTCTACTCAGAAACTTCAATCGTTTCATAGAAATAGGGGTTTCAATGGTATAGGTATAGCTTACTCCATTGAATAGAATTTCGAACTTGTTATTCTTCTGAGAAATTACCTCTACCGGATATTTACGATTTTTCCATAGAATGTATGTTCCCAGTTTATCGTCTTCTTTTAGTTTTATATCGAATGCTGTTCTGCCCACTTTAATTTTATCTTCAATGGGAAGAGAAAAGGCATACTTGTTCTTTCCCGAAGTATTGGCATACAGCTTACTTACACGTTGTAATAGTGATTTTGGCATAATTCTTCGGTTTAAAATTGTTTCAAGCGTTTGTTCAATATCCAAGGATTAATGCGTTTGCCTTGTTCGAAGTCTACATTGCGATCTTGGTCGGCAATTTGTTCGTCGACAAACAATTTGGTTGCAAGCCATGCTGCAATCTGCTCATCTTCCTCTTTCGAGAAATAGAATTTTTCCATTTCTTTTTCCACAAAAGCTGTGGTAAACTGTCCAGAAATGAATTGAGGCTCACGTACTAGCATTCTGAAGAATGGGAGAGTGGTTTTAATTCCCTTGATCCAAACCTTACCCAATGCTTTTTTGCAGTTAATTAATGCATCTTGCCTGTCGGTTCCGGTAACAATTAGCTTGGCCACCATCGAGTCGAAATTAGACGCAATGGTAGAACCTTGTTCAATACCCGAGTCAACACGAATATTCTCTCCTGTTGGGAAAATCAGTTTATCGATGGCTCCGGGAGCAGGAGCAAAGCCAGCCTGAACATCTTCGGCATTAATACGGCACTCAATAGCCCAGCCATTTAGCTGAATGTCTTCTTGTTTTAACTGAAGCTTTTCGCCTGAAGCCACTCTGATTTGTTGTTCAATAAGATCGATGCCTGTAATTTCTTCGGTTACAGGGTGCTCCACCTGAATACGGGTATTCATCTCCATGAAATAGAATTTCCCGGCAGAATCGAGCAGAAACTCGACAGTTCCGGCAGAATAGTACCCCACAGCACTGGCAATTCGAACAGCTACTTCACCCATCTCTTTACGAAGTTCTTCGCTTAGAGCCGATGATGGAGCTTCTTCCAATAGTTTCTGGTGTTTTCGCTGAATGGAGCACTCTCGTTCTCCCAGGTGGATTACATTTCCATGCTGATCGGCTAATATCTGAAATTCGATATGTTTCGGGTTAGCAATATATTTCTCGATGAAAACATTGGGATCATTGAATGCCTTTGCAGCCTCATTACTGGCAAGGTTAAACATCTTTGGAAGTTCTTCGTCGTGCCATGCAATTCGCATTCCACGACCACCACCACCAGATGCAGCTTTAATGATTATCGGGTAACCAATTTGGTTGGCCACCATCAATGCTTGTTCTTCAGAAGTAACATTGCCCTTACTTCCCATGGCCATTGGAATATCGTTTTTCAATGCCAGTTTACGGGCAATGGTTTTATTCCCCATTTTATAAATAGCATCGGGCGATGGTCCAATAAATGTCAATTTGTTATCGACACATTTTTGTGCGAAATAGGCATTTTCAGCCAAGAAACCATAACCGGGATGAACCGAGTCGGCTTCTGTTTTCAGTGCAATTTCAATTAACTTCTCTATATCTAAAAATGCTGGAATGTCCGATAAATCATCTGTGTCGTCAAAAACCACATCAGCCATTGCCAGATACATGGCATTGGGTTCTGCTGCAGTTTTTATAACCACGGTTTCGATGTTCATCAGTTTTGCCGTTTTAATAATTCGTACAGCAATTTCTCCGCGGTTGGCTATAAGTATTCGTTTCATTTGATTCTGTTTTGCGTTGTTCTCAAATGGTTGAAATTACAATGGAATATTACCATGTTTACGCGATGGTGTTTTGGTCCATTTGTTTTGTAGTGCCTCAAAAGCGGTGATAAGCTTTTTCCGGGTAGTAGCAGGATCGATTACTTCATCGATGTATCCTCGTTCATCGGCAATGAATGGATTGGCAACATCATCGCGGTATTTTCGAACGAGATCTTTCTTCAATGCATCAGGATCTTCGGCCTCAGCCAATTCTTTTCGATATAGAATAGCTACAGCTCCATCTGGCCCCATTACAGCGATTTCGGCTGTTGGCCAGGCAAAGTTGAAGTCCCCTCCTAAATTCTTACTATTCATCACAATGTAAGCACCTCCATACGATTTGCGTAGAATAACTGTAATCTTCGGCACCGTGGCCTCACTGTAAGCAAATAACATCTTCGCACCGTGTTTGATAATTCCCATATGCTCCTGATCCATTCCCGGAAGGAAACCAGGAACATCTTCCAGTGTAAGAATTGGAATGTTGAAGGCATCGCAGAAACGGATAAATCGAGCTCCCTTCATAGAGGAATTGATATCAAGGACTCCTGCCAATACTTTAGGCTGATTGGCAATAATTCCAATGGTATGACCATTTAATCGGGCGAAACCAACAACCAAATTGGCAGCATAATGTTCCGAAACTTCGAAAAAGCTATTGCAATCAACAATTTGATCAATGACCTCTTTTACATCATACGGTTTGTTAGGATCATCCGGCACAATATCCCGCAAAGAATCGATGGTTAGTGGCTTTTGATGTTCTTCAATAACAACAGGTGGGTTTTCCACATTGTTGGATGGAAGATAAGAGAGGAATTTCTTAAGTCCTAAGATGGTATTCTCTTCGTCTTCGTAAATCATATTGGCCACACCACTTTTTCTGGCGTGCACTTCGGCACCTCCCAGTTCATCAGAGCTTACCTCTTCATTTAGTACCTCTTTTACCACATTCGGACCCGTTACAAACATATAACTGGTGTGGTTGGTCATAAATGTAAAATCGGTTAATACGGGAGAATAAACAGCACCTCCTGCTGCTGGTCCCATAATAACCGATAACTGAGGAATTACGCCCGAAGACTGAATGTTGTTGTGAAAAATGGTTGCATAGCCGGCCAAACTGGCTATTCCTTCCTGAATTCGTGCTCCGCCAGAATCAATTAAACCAATTATCGGAGCTCCCATTTTTAGGGCCATCTCTTGAATCTTTGCTATTTTCTCGGCATGTACAACACCCAATGAACCCCCCATTACGGTAAAGTCCTGAGCATATGCAAACACTAAGCGACCATTTACCTTTCCATGGCCTGCAATAACACCGTCGCCGTACGACTTTTTTATTTTTCCAAACGAGTATTTCTGGTTTTCAGGAGTAACATACGCGTCGATTTCTTCAAATGAATCATTATCGAAAAGAAGATCGATACGTTCGTGAGCAGTTAGTTTACCTTTAGAATGTTGTTTCTTCGCATTTTCGGCATTACTCTGATCTTTCAATCGTTCTTGCCTTTCTAAATACGATTTAAAATACCTTCCATTAATATCCATACGTAGCTTGTTAGATTTAAATAATCTGAGCTCTCAATATTTCTTTTAATTATAAATTTTGACCTGCTTTTTGTGTTTAATTACAATTCGATTTTTAGATTTTATATTAGAACTCAGGTAAATATTAACAACTTTCAACTAAGGGGGTTCAGAAAAAATAACGTTAAAAAGGGGAAGAATTATATCACATTGATGGGTAAATTTAGTAATAAAGCTGATAAATGTCATTATTTCAGGCTGATAAATGAATTTTAAACAGTTGAATTCATCCCATTTTTTGTGTAGAAAAAAAACTATTTTTGTCGAGAGGTTTGTCGTTTACGGAAGAGCGACGAGTAAAAGGGAATCCGGTTCAAAATGTTGAATAAAGTCCGGAGCTGTACCCGCAGCTGTAAGTTTCATTTAAATCGAATGCAAAATACCACTGTCTGAGATAAAAGGATGGGAAGGTGCATTTTTGAGAAACAAGCCAGAAAACCTGCCTCCAATTGGTATAATTCGTTGACTTCGGGGAGAAAGTCTTGAGTACGATTATGTATTTGAAGTAATCTCCTCCCATAACAGATGAAAGGGAGATGTAATGTATAAAATTTGCTCGTTGAGCTTATTGGTTTTGTTTCTGATTTCGGGATGTGGTAAAACATCTCAGAAAAGAGTTAAAGTAAAGGAACAACCGTTGAAGTATGCTAAGAACTTTTCCATCACTACAGAAAATGGATATAAAGTTTTGCATATAAAGAATCCATGGCAGCAGGGAACTTACTTGGCAGAACTGGTACTTGACAATAAAAACGAGACGGTACCTGAAAAGCTTTTAAAGAAATATACTGTATTAAAGACACCGGTAGAGCGCATTGCTACATTTTCTCACACCAACATTGGTTTTCTTTCATTGTTAAACGAAACCAAGCGCTTAAATGCTGTTGGAACTCCCGAAACAATATACAATAAGGACGTTTATAGCGCTTATAAAGAAGGCAAAGTGGCTAATATTGGTAGCGATTTACAGCTGGATCTGGAGCGTTTAATCAATACTGCACCACAATTGATAATGAAAAGTGGTTATCCGCAATCGGCACAAAATGATGAACATCTGAAATCCATTGGAATTCCATTGGTTTACAATATCGAATGGATGGAAACCAATATGCTGGCTCGTGCCGAGTGGGTAAAAGTATTGGGTGTTCTAACTAATCAGGAAGTAAAGGCAGATTCTGTTTTTAATGAGATTGAAAGCCGATATAAGCAACTAATTAAGTCGACCGATAAAATGAAGAAAAGCCCACGAGTAATGATGGGGAATGACTTTAAAGGAGTTTGGTATGTGCCAGGAGGAAAGAGTTATAAGGCCGAATTATTGAAGCAGATAAATGTTAACTACTTTCTTGCCAATGATACTACATCGGGAAGTAAAGCATTTTCATATGAAGTGGTGTTGGATGAGATGATGAAGTCGGATATTTGGCTTTATTCGGGGTCGGTAATAGCTAAAGGAGAGCTTAAAACCGATGAGCGTTATGCTATGTTTAAGCCTGTGAAGGAGAATCATGTGTATGGTCCTTTTAAGCGAATTAATGTGCGCAATGCCAATGACTATTGGGAGAGCGGAATGGGACGTCCAGACTTAGTGTTGGCCGACTTAATTGCTATTTTCTATCCTGATTTGCATCCTAATTATGAACTGTATTATTATAAAAAACTGAATTAATGCCGGTGTTCAATAGAAATAGATGGCTATTTGTTGGCTTGGTTTTGCTTACCATATTAGCATTTGTACTAGATGTAATATGGGGTAGTGTAAACATTTCGTTGGATGAAATTTTCGCCATATTAGCAGGAGAAGAGCGAAGTGCTTCTCATGTATATATCTTAAATAATTTTAGAATTCCGAAGGCCCTGACTGCATTGGTTACTGGTGCTGGCTTAGCGTTATCAGGTTTGCAGATGCAAACATTGTTTCGCAACCCTTTGGCCGGACCATTTGTTCTGGGAATTAGCTCAGGAGCAGGATTGGGGGTAGCGATGTTTGTTATGGCAGGTGCTTTATTTTCCGGCTTTGCTTTAGCGTCCAGTACTTGGGGAATTGTATTATTCGCTATCATCGGTTCGGCTTTGGTCATGTTCATGGTGGTTGCAGTTTCGCTTCGAGTATCCGATTCGGTTTCGTTATTGATTATTGGAATCATGTTTGGAAGTGTTTCCGGAGCATTAGTAAGTATTTTGCAATATTTCAGCGATCCGATAACTACTCATAGCTTTCTGGTATGGACTTTCGGTAGTTTGTCGGGAGTAACCTGGAATAAGCTGAGTGTTCTTTTGCCAATGGTTGGATTAGGAGCAGGAATTACCTTTTTTTTACAGAAGTCGTTGAATGCACTATTGTTAGGCGAAAATCAGGCGCTTACAATTGGTGTTGATGTGAAGAAGGTACGTTTGTGGGTAATTGTTAGTACCTGTTTAATGGCAGGAACAATTACTGCTTTTACTGGTCCAATTGCATTCCTGGGGGTTGCAGTTCCTCATATGGCTAGAACAATATTTCGCACATCCGATCATAAAACAACTATTTGGGCTTCAGTAATAATGGGAATGTTGCTAATGCTTATTTGTGATTTAATCTCACAAATGCCTGGGTTACATTCTACATTGCCTATTAATTCAGTAACTGCTTTGTTTGGTGCTCCAGTAGTAATCTGGATAATTATCAAGAGCAGAAATGTAAAAGCTTCTTTTTCATAATTATGGTTCGCGCAGATATAAATACTCCACCGATCTTAAAAACCGATAGCTTGACTATTGGCTATCTCCAGAATGGGGAGAAAAGGGTAGTACAATCTAATTTGAAATTGGAAATCAGACCAGGCGAGATGGTTTGCTTAATTGGACCCAATGGAAGTGGGAAATCGACCTTGATGCGTACTATGGCTGGTTTGCAACCGGCATTGGATGGCTATACCTATATCGACGAAAAGACAGTTAAGAGTCGAAGTTTTAAAGAAATGGCTCGTTTGCTAAGCATGGTTTTAACCGACCCGATGAGTGTCGGTAATTTAACTGTTTATCAGGTGGTTTCATTGGGAAGATATCCTCACAATAATTGGTTTGGAACACTTTCGAAAAAAGATAAAGCCATAATAAAAGAAGCGTTAGAGAAGGTCCATTTGTTGGATTATGCCGATAAATATGTGGCTGAAATGAGTGATGGTGAGAAGCAACGCACACTGATTGCAAAAGCTTTGGCTCAAGATACTCCACTTATTATGTTGGACGAACCTACAGCTCATCTCGATTTGCCCAATAGGGTGGATATCATGCAACTTTTACGCGGATTAGCACTAAAGACACAGAAAGCCATTGTGCTTTCTACTCATGAGTTGGATTTGGCTTTGCAAGCGGCAGATAGAATCTGGTTGATGGATAAAAACCAACCGATATTAACCGGTACTCCAGAAGATTTAGTGTTAAATGGTGACTTTGAGCGTACTTTTGGATCAGGGAATTTTGATTTTGATTTGAATACCGGAACCTTTAGAATGCATCATGAGTCGCAGGAGATATCCATTAAAGTGCTTGGTAATTCGGTTGCAACAGTTTGGTTGAAACGAGCATTGATGCGTGAAGGTTATACTATAACCGAAGAGCCTGCCGATTTTGATATTTCGTTTAATGCTTCAGCTCACACTTGGACCATATCAAGGGGGGAGCGAGAAGTTACTTGCACTACTATTGAACAAATTTTGAATGAGTTGAGATGTTGAAAAACATAAGATTTTCTTTTTTGTAAAATGATGTTTCCTATTTTTATTCTTCTTGAAGCTTTTTATATTTAAAGAGCTAAATGATTTATTAAAATTTATTGAGTCAATTTTCAATTTATTGGTGATGTGATGAAACAAACATTAATTCACACTAGCTCATTAATTGTGTTGAGAATAGTTTGAATTGATGAGTGTTCCTGAATGCTGGGATATTCTTTTAAGCATTCGGAAATCAAAAAATTTTAAAAATGAAAACTAAGAAAAGCTTTAAGAAAAAGAACAATTCAGGCGAAAGAGACGAATTGCGAAGACCCAAAAACCAAGTTGCAAAACAACGAAAAGGAAAAAGTAAACCCTCGATATATGATAACTATGATGAGGGAGATGTATTTGAGCCAGATGAAGAATATGAATATTGAAAGAACCGGATTTAATCCGGTTTTTTATATTACCACAAAATGAAGGCAAGTGAAATCACAACAAATAGGATAACTCCAATGCCTGCCAAACGGTTAAACCACCATAGAATTCTAAGATTGAACTTATGACGGAACATGTTAACCAATCCCGTTAATCCTAACCACCAGCCTGTTGCACCAATAAACACACCTAGTACTACCAGTATTGCATTAAATGGTTCCGAAAGCTTTAGTACAATTCCAGATCCGGCAAATACAGCTAAGAATATTAATACCGCCAGCGGATTAGAAAAAGTTATTAAGAAGGTCGACATGAAATCTTGCAGGTAATTAGTCCCTTTTTTGCGATACTTCTTGGCATCAGCAACCGGATTTTTCATGTAGATATGAATACCAAGCAACAGCAAAATTACGGCACCCAGAATCTGGAAAAAGAATTCATGATCCTTAATGAAGTTAATTATGTAAGTTAAACTGAAACCGGCAATTATTGCATATAAAGTATCAGATATTGCTGCACCCAATCCAGAGTAGAAACCAGATCGCCAACTTTTGTTGATTACACGTTGCACACATAAAATTCCAATAGGGCCAAGGGGAATAGAAACAGCTAATCCAACAACAATGCCTTTTATTAAGTACCAAAAATCCATGCGGCAAAATTAATTCTTTTCCTCATATCATCACAAAAAAAGCCTATCAATTGGAGATTTTATTTTAACTTTAAGCCAATTTTCAGGAACGAATTAAACTGTATTGTAAAAATGAAAAGAGTAAGGCTTTTAATCATTGGATTAATCTTTACTTATTCTGTTAAATCGCAAGACTTGGTTATTGATGTAAAATATGCTAACACCCCAGAAGACAATGAAATAGCAAAACAAGAGCAAGTGTTGGAAAATAATAGCGTGGTAAACGTATCTAAAGCTCAGCTTTATGTGTGGTTACCAAAGCAGGATTATACCAATGCTCCGGCTATGATAATTTGTCCTGGTGGAGGTTATTCATCGGAATCAATGAAAAGTGAAGGTCATGATTTTGCCCAATGGCTTAACGAGCGTGGAATAGTGGGGATAGTGTTGAAGTATCGTTTACCTAATCAACATCCAATGGTTCCATTGGAAGACATAAAAAATGCTATGCGCCAAGTGCGTGAGACAGCAAAAGAGTGGAAGGTGAATCCCAATAAAATTGGTGTAGCCGGATTCTCTGCTGGTGGTCATTTGGCTAGTTCATTAGCAACGCACTTCGATTTTGGGAAACGCAATAGTACCAACGATTTTGAGAAAATAAGTTGTCGTCCAGATTTTGCATTGTTGGTTTACCCTGTAATTTCTATGAAAGTGGGAATTACTCATCAAGGGAGTCGTAACCAGCTTATTGGAGAATCAGGTGAAGCCAGTATGATCAATTATTTTTCCAATGAATTACATGTAAAACGCCGAACTCCTCCTACATTTTTAGTTCATGCCGATAACGATAGAAGTGTAACTCCAGAGAATTCAATCTTGTTTTATCAACAGCTAAAACGAAGAATGATTCCTGCGGAATTGCATATTTTTCGTTCAGGAGGGCATGGGTTTGGAATGAAGAAGTTGAATAAACCAATTGATAAATGGCCCGACCTGTTTATGGATTGGTTAAAAGCAATAAACATTGTAAGAGAATAATATGATTAAAGATCCAACTCATCCTAGAACAGTTTTACGTTATTGCCAGAAATGTGGCAAAGAAGTTCAATTCGATTCACAAAATTTTAAGTCAGTATGTGACCATTGTGGTTTTCAATTTTATATTAATTCGGCAGCAGCTGTTGCTGCAGTAATTGAAAGCGATAATGGTCAGGTATTATTCGCAGTAAGAGGACGCGAGCCTTTTATTGGTATGTTGGATTTACCAGGTGGTTTTATCGATGTAGGTGAAACGGCAGAAAATGCATTAATGCGTGAGATAAATGAAGAGCTGGGAGCCAATGTTACCTCATCTTCTTATTTGGGATCTTTCCCCAATGAATACAGTTATGGAGGATTAACTTACTATACGCTGGATTTGGCTTACCGCTGTAAAGTAGAATCTCTGGATAACTTGAAAGCACAAGACGATATCTCTGGTTGGGAATTTCATAACCTGAAAGAGATGGATTTAGAGCTAATTGGTTCTACTTCAATGAAAAATATTGTTCGCTTTTTGCAGAATGAATAGAACAATTGTCATTCATCTATTGAAATAATTGAGCTATTTTTACTTCCATTCATTGTGAACTTAATCTCAGGTTATTATGATATTAGATAGATTAAAAGCATTGCGCCAATTGATGGATCAACATCAGTTGGATGCATATATTATAAATGGTACCGATCCTCATTTAAGCGAATATGCTCCCGAACGTTGGAAAACCAGAAGCTTTATAAGTGGTTTTACCGGATCTGCAGGAGTGGTGGTTATCACAAAAGATAAAGGTGGATTATGGACCGATTCCAGATATTTTCTTCAAGCAGAGAATGAACTGAAGGATACCGGAATAGAACTTTTCAAGCAAAGAGTAGAAGGCACACCTTCAATCACAGAGTGGCTGAAAGAGGTATTGTTAGAAGGCAGTTGTGTTGGCTTGGATGGAACCTGTTTTTCAATGGGGGAAGTAGAGCAAATGGAAGCCGATTTCAGTGCTAAAAGCATCACATTAAGCATTGAACAGGATTTGCTGGAAACCATTTGGGTCGATCGCCCTGTTTTTCCAAACAGCCAGGCCGAATTAGTGCCCGATGAAGTGGCTGGAGAGACAGTTGAAAATAAAATTAGTCAACTGTTAGCTACGGCTAATGCTGATTATCACTTAGTGACTGCTCTGGACGAAATTGCATGGTTATTGAATATTCGCGGAAAAGATGTAGCTTTCAATCCGGTATTCATGAGCTACTTATTGGTGGGCGAGAATAGAAGTACACTATTCGTAAATCCAGAGAAAATATCGAATGATATAACTAACCACTTGCAGCAAGCCAATGTGAAGTGTTTGCCATACAATGCTGTTTTTACTGAATTAAAAGAGGTAGTAGCTAATCAATCGATTTATATCGATCCGGCAAAAACAAATGCTGCAGTAGCTAATGCAATTCCAGAAAACTGTAAAGCAACCATGGGAGCTTCAAAAGTGGCTTTATTAAAAGCACAGAAGAATGCGACCGAAATTAGTGGCTTTCACAAAGCAATGGAGCAGGATGGAGTGGCATTAAGTCGTTTCCTGTTTTGGCTCGATAAAAATGTGGATAGTGGCAGTATTTCGGAATATGATGTTCGTTTGAAATTGAAAGAATTTCGTGAGCAACAACCGGATTTTAAACAAGAGAGCTTTCCTCCAATTGTAGGTTATGCTGATCATGGTGCTATTGTACACTTCAGTGTAACAGAAGAGACAGCTAATAAAATTGAACCTCGTGGCATGTTGCTTTTCGATAGCGGAGGGCAATATACCTGTGGAACAACCGATACAACCAGAACCGTAGCTGTTGGTAAAGTCACCGATCAAATGAAACAAGACTTTACATTGGTATTAAAAGGAATGATTGGTTTAACCAATGTGGTATTTCCTGAAAATACAAAAGGATTTCACGTTGATATAATGGCACGTCAGTGGCTATGGAAAGAGGGCTTAAACTATGGACATGGAACCGGCCATGGTGTTGGTTTCTACCTGAATGTGCATGAAGGACCTATGAGTATTCGTCAGGAGTTTAACAATACTCCATTGATGGAAGGTATGGTGATCTCCAACGAGCCGGCCTTATACCGGGAAAATGAATATGGCATTCGCACAGAGAATGTGATTTATTGTGTGGAGAAAATGCAAACCGAATATGGTCGATTCCTGGGATTTGAAACCTTTACATTGTGTCCAATCGATAAAAGATGCATCGACAAAGAGTTAATGTCTGCCGATGAAGTTACTTGGTTAAATAACTACCACCAGCAGGTATTTAATAAATTAGAAAAGCATTTCGAGGGAGAAGAATTGCAGTGGCTGCAAGAGGCTACTTCTTCGTTATAAAAAAGAATATTTCAGAATCAGAGTTCAGAATAATTGTATTTTGTTCTCTGATTTTTTTATATCAAAAAAGTACTGGTTATGGGAAAAAAGGCATGTTGTGATCCTCATCAAGTGGTTACCGATTTTTACGATAAAATCTTGAGTTATGTGAATAAAAGAGTTAGTAGTGAGCATAATGCACAGGATATAACACAGGAAGTAATGGGGAGAATGATTGATGCTTATAACAAAGAGGTACCAGTGCAAAATGTAAAATCATGGCTTTATCAAGTAACCAGAAATGTCATTGCAGATAGGTTTCGTAAGACCCATGAAATGGAACTAGTGAATGATGAGATGGATGAAGAGGCAAGTGATTTTTTCCCGGAACTTACTGCAGAAGATTTTATTATCCCTATGATACGCTTATTGCCAGAAGAGTATGCTACTCCATTGTACTTGAGTGATATAGAACGATTAAAACAAGCAGATATTGCAAAAAAGTTAAATATCTCTTTATCAGCAGCAAAAATGCGTTGCCAGAGGGGACGCAAAAAATTACATGAGTTATTTCTAGAGTGCTGTAATATCCATTATACCGAAAAAGGAGCATTTGATTTTTGTACTCTAAAGACCAGTTGTACTGCTTTGTTACACGAAAAAGATAGAATGAAACAGAGTAGGATGAATAAAAAAGCATAAAGCTAATTGTCAGATTATCAATTGATATTTGGCGTGTTTGGAACTTTGATCGAAAAAAAAGTGATTTTTCGTGTGTCTTTTTAGTGGGATTTACGACTTCGTTAGTGAAAAACGAATGGTAAATTTTAAATCTCATTAAAATGAGCAAGAGAAAAGTAGTTACAACAACAACTTTAGGTTTTTTATCTTCTATTATGGCTTTTTTAGGCCTTGTTGGTTGTTGTGGATTTCCTGTTTTAGCAGCAGTACTTGCATGGTTGGGAATAGGTGCTGCCCAACTTTCAATTCTTTCCCAGTATCAGAATTTATTTATAGTGATTGCTTTGGTAGCAATTGCATATGGCTTCTTTGTGGTTTATTTAATAAATAAGAAGACAAAGGATGCCGCGCTGTCATGTTGTTCTTCAAAGTCGGCAAGGTCTGATAAATGGGCTAAGTGGCTACTTTGGTTGAGTTTGTTGGCTGTAATTTCGACCTTTTTTATAGATGAAAAAGAGGAGCAAAGTGATAATTGCTGTTCACAAACCGAATTGTCTATTGGTCCCGATTTGCAGGACTAAATTTCATTTGAACTTAAGAATATAATAAATGTAGTAAGCTGTTCTGCTTTTGGGGAGAATAAGCGGATGGCTTAACCTTAAAAGAAGTAAGATGCAAGAGAGTTTAATTAATTTAATCAGAGACTTGTGGTATAATGTTTTCAATGTAGAAGCAACTCCCTTTTGGGAGAGTTTCACAAAAACCATAGGGAATTTTATATTTATAACTTTAGAGTTATTTATTCTGTTTATTGCTATTACTGCAGTGATCGAGTATGTCATGATGCATGTGAATCAGAATAAATTGCAGCAACTTTTTAAAGGAAAGGGAATTGCTGGAAATATAGCAGGTGCAATATTCGGTGCAGTAACCCCATTTTGTGCTTGTTCAACCATTCCAATGACAGTTGGTTTTATAAATGCCAAATTACCATTTGGCTCAGTTATGTCCTTTTTAATCTCTTCACCACTATTAAATCCAATTATTGTTGCAATGTTGGCTGCGACAGTAGGTGTGACTAATGCAACTATCTATTTTTCATTGGCTTTTACGTTAGCCGTTCTGTTTGGTTATATCCTCGAGAAAATGGGGTTTGCCAGTTATGTGAGAGAGGTTAGAATTACCAATGGAAAAGTTAATGTTGTTGATGGAATTGATGAACGGCGAAAGCTTAATGTAAAACAAAAGGTAAAGCTATCATTGATAGCTGGCTGGCAGTCACTTCAACCCATATTGGTGTATCTGTTTATTGGTGTTGCTGTTGGTGCAGCAATATATGGTTATTTGCCTGAAGGAGATACCATTGCAAAATATGCTGGCAAGGGCAATGTGTTTGCTGTTCCTCTGGCATCTATAATTGGAATACCTCTTTACATTAGAGCCGAAACAGCTATCCCAATAGCCATGTCATTGATCACAAAAGGGGTAGGTATGGGAACCGCAATTGCTCTGATTATTGGAGGAGCAGGAATGGCAATACCAGAGATGACTATGTTGGCAAAAATTTTTAAAAGAAAGCTATTGATATCATTTGTAACTGTAATTTTTCTAGTGGCAGTTATTTCAGGATGTGCTTTCAATTTATTGTAATTAGATAATGACTTAAAACACTTAATAGGATGAAACTATTTAAAAAATTTAAGAAGCAATCAAGCTGTTGTGATGTACAGATTGAAGAAGTGAAGGATAAGAAAAATGATAAGACAACAAGTAACTGTTGTAAAAAGAAGAATGAAACGTCATGCAAGAAGCAATCAGAAAATAATGATAACTGCTCTTAATTGAGAAACAATAGAGGCCTATTTTTTAGGTCTCTATTGTGTGATAGTTTTTGAGTTGTCATTGAATGACTTATTTATAATGAATCTTGTTTGTTGTAATGTGTTGTAGTTCAGTTTGATATGATATCGTTTTTTGTTTCAAATATTTATGAATTTATATATGTAACATTAAGCACAAAGAAAATTCTCTAAGCAGATAAGTTTGTATTAGTAACACGACTTATTATGGCAAAGAATAGGAGAGATTTCATTAAAATTTCAGCATTAAGTGCTGCGGGAGTAATCTTTGGAGGAAGTTACTTGAGGGCAGTTTCTTCAGATAAAAGTTTGAAGAATGGGAAGCCACTTTACGAGGTGCCTGAAAAGCTTTTACGTACTCCTACCTATTGTGAGGTATGCTTTTGGAAGTGTGCCGGATGGGTTTATAAGACAGAGAAAGGAGCTATAAAGAAAATAATAGGTAATGATATCGATCCTGCATGTAATGGTCGATTATGTCCTAGAGGAACCGGAGGTGTTGGAATGTATAACGATGAGGATCGTTTAAAAACACCATTAATTAGAACCGAGGAACGGGGTAAGCAAACTTTCCGGGAGGCAACATGGGATGAAGCTTTCGACTATATCGCTTCAAAACTAAAAAAGATAAAGAAAGAGCATGGTGCCGAATGTACAGCTTTATTTACACATGGTTCTGGAGGAAAATATTTTGGAAAACTACTGAAAGCTTTTGGTTCGTATAATATTGCTGCTCCTTCTTATGCTCAATGTCGTGGTCCACGCGAAGTAGGATTTATCGCTACGTTTGGTGATGGTTTAAACTCGCCTGAGCCAATGGATATGAGAGATGCTAAATGCTTAGTACTTATAGGCTCGCACCTGGGAGAAAATATGCACAATGGACAGGTTCAGGAGATGTCTGATGCCATTGATAAAGGTGCAAGTATAATAACAGTGGATCCTCGTTTATCAACTGTCGCGGCAAAATCGAAATATTGGTTGCCCATAAAACCGGCTACCGATTTGGCGCTATTGTTGGCATGGATGCATGTGATTATTTATGAAGGGTGGTACGACAAAGAATACATTGAAAAGTATGCTGTCGGTTTTGAAGAGTTGAAAGAGCATGTAAAGCCTTTCACTCCTGAATGGGCTTATGGTATTACCACATTAAAACCCGATTTAATTCGAAAATCGGCCAAAGAGATGGCTAATGCAGCTCCATCTGTTATTTTGCACCCGGGAAGACATGTTACTTGGTATGGTGACGATACACAACGCGAACGTGCCATAGCCATATTAAATGCATTACTTGGAAGTTGGGGACGTCGTGGCGGTTTCTATCGTCCTGAAAAAGCCAAATTGGCAAAGCTGAAATTACCTGCTTTCCCTAAGCCTGCAAGAACATGGCGTGAAGCAATGGGGGGAAAATTCGAATTAGCCGATTTAGCTTTGGCAAATGGAGTTTGCGATGCAACAATCCCTTCTCCAAGAATGGATTGCCACATTAAAGCATGGATTGTAAATGGAACCAATCTAATAAAAACATTGCCCGAACGACAAAAGACTATTGAGGCAATTCAAAGCTTAGATTTGCTGGTTGTTGTGGACACAATGCCTATGGAAATTACGGGGTGGGCCGATGTGGTTCTTCCTGAATGTACCTATTTGGAACGTTACGACGACATCCGGGTGAGTCAGGGACGTGAGCCAACCATTGCTCTTCGCATGCCTGCGGTGGCTCCAAAATACAATACGAAATCGGCTTGGTGGATGGCTTCGCAGCTAGCTAAGCGATTAGAGCTGGATGCATGGTTCCCATACGAAACACAAGAGGAGGAGTTGGATTACTTATTGAAAAAGATGGGAACTTCGTTGGAAGAGATGCAGCGAATAGGTGTGAAGCGTTGGGAGAGGGCTTACGACGATATCTATTTTGCTCCTAACGAAGAGGTTGAATTCAATACTAACTCTGGAAAGATAGAACTTTACTCAACAGCACTGGAAGAAGCAGGCTTCGATCCAATGCCTAAATACACTGCTCATGAAGAGCCTGCCGAAGGATTTTATCGATTGATATACGGAAGAGCACCTATGCACACTTTCAGTAGAACGGCCAATAATCCCAATTTGGTTGATTTGATGGATGAAAACAATGTGTGGATAAATCCGAAAGTGGCCAAAGAGTGGGGACTTAAAACGGGGCAATATATTTGGTTAGAGAACCAGGATGGAATTGTTTCTGAATTTCCAATAAAGGTGAGAGTAACAGAGCGTATTCGCTGGGACTCGGTTTACATGGTGCATGGCTTTGGTCATTCCAATAAGAAGCTAAGTCGGGCTCACGGACGTGGTGCCAGCGATTCGGAATTAATAACGAGAGTACATGTCGATCCGATTATGGGAGGAACAGGTATGCGAGGGAACTTTGTAACATTTAGAACCGAAAACAAGAAAAAAGCTTAGAACATGAGATACGCAATGGCTATTGATACCAAAAAATGTGTGGGTTGCAGCGACTGTGTAGTGGCTTGTCAAACCGAAAATGATGTTCCTGTAGGCTTTTGTCGCGACTGGGTAGTAGAAGTGGTGGATGGAACTTACCCGCAGCTGGAGTTGGAACACCGATCGGAACGATGCAATCACTGTGAAAATGCACCTTGTGTACGCTGTTGTCCAACCGGAGCCAGTTATGTTGACGATGGAGGAATTGTCCAGGTGAAGAAGAATAAATGCATTGGCTGTGGAGCTTGTGTAACTTCTTGTCCTTACGATGCTCGCTTTGTGCACCCTAAAGGATATGTGGATAAATGTACTTTTTGCCATCATCGCATTCAAAAAGGACAACAACCAGCTTGTGTGTCGGTTTGCCCAACCAAATGCATGTATTTCGGCGACTTAGATGATCCTCGTTCCGAGGTGAGTATGATTCTGAAGAAACGAAAATATAAAACGTTAATTCCAGAAGCGGGAACCAAGCCTCATTTGTACTTTTTAATTTAAAACCAGCTAAAAATAAATGCAATGCGTGAAGAAATTATTGTAAGCGGAAGAAACAATCATCTGATTGATCCTCACCTGGAAATCTGGGAGTGGCAAATTCCCATGTATCTGTTTTTAGGTGGTTTGGCAGCCGGAATTCTATTTTTCGCCGGACTGTTTTACATTCGAGGTAAGGAGAAAGAATATCCTACAGTGGTTCGAATGGCACCAATATTAGTGCCACCAATGTTAGCTATGGGGCTGTTTTTCCTGTTTCTCGACTTAAAACATAAACTCTACTTCTGGCAGTTGTATACTACCATTAAATTGGAGTCGCCAATGAGTTGGGGAGCCTGGGTACTGATGGGAATTACTCCATTATCTATGATGTGGGCAGCGCTTCATATTAAGTATCTGTTTCCAAAATGGGATTGGAAATTCAACTGGGCTATTCAGGCCGAAGCATTTTTGCAAAAGCAAAAAAAGTGGCTGGCGTGGGCTATGGTTGGTCTATCGGTGATTTTAGGAATTTATACTGGAATTCTACTATCGGCCTTTAATGCTCGTCCGCTTTGGAATACATCCATTCTGGGACCACTGTTCTTAACTTCAGGACTTTCTACTGGAGCGGCAGCCATTGTGTTAATGTCTAAAAACAAGGCGGAAAGACATCATTTTGCTAAAATCGACTTAGGATTAATAGGTGTAGAACTTTTCTTAATCATACACATGTTCATGGGCTTTAGAGCCAGTACTCAGGTACAAATAGATGCTGCTAACCTGTTTTTAGGTGGCGAATTCACTGCTGTATTTTGGGTATTTGTAGTAGGGTTGGGATTAATTATTCCTGCCATTTTAGAAATCATGGAAATGCGAAAAATAAAAGTGCCTTACATGGTTGCTCCGGTTTTAGTATTGGTTGGCGGATTACTATTTCGCTTTATAATGACTCATGCCGGACAGGTAAGTCGCTGGCTATATTAAAAATAGGGTGTACCCCTTCGGGTCGGGTCATCCGCTCATACTCCTCGCTCGCACAGCTCGCTGTGGGGTAACCGCTTCTACCCCTTACACGCGCTGCATTGAAACATTGGAGTTAGCAAACGAGCATGAAGGATTGAAGTGATTACCCCGGAGCCTTTAGGCGAGGAGTATAAACGAAAAGCCAGACCCGAGTAAAACGAGGGACATGCCCTACTAATCTGAATTCAAAATTTAATGTCGAAATCAGGTTAATAATTGAATTAAAACGAAACTAAAAATAGAGAGATGAACACACAGAAAGATAAAAGCAAAAAATACCTGAATCCTTATGTGGGTGGCGTATTGCTGGGATTGGTACTCTTGGCTGCTTACATGATCTCAGGCCGCGGATTAGGAGCCAGCGGAGCATTGAAATCGGCCATAGTTGCAAGTGTGGAAACGGTTGCTCCATCGCATGCCGAGAATGCCGCTTTTTATAAAGAATATGCCGAGACACATAGCGGAAGTCCGCTGAAATCGTGGTTGGTTTTCGAAATGTTGGGAGTATTAATTGGAGGCTTTCTTTCGGGAGCTTTGGCTGGTCGTTTGAAATGGAAAGTAGAGCATAATCCGAAAATTACCAGTAAAACCAGAATTGTGTTTGCTGTTTTGGGAGGAATTTTGTTTGGTTTTGGTGCTCAGCTGGGGAGAGGCTGTACTTCGGGATCGGCATTAAGTGGAATGGCTTCGTTATCGTTAAGTGGTTTTATTAGCATGGCATTCATCTTCGGAACTGCTTTTATGCTGGCTTACTTTTTTAGAAAACTTTGGATTTAAACGTATTAAGATATGGGACCTTTTGTTATAACTGAGATAATATCGGAAAACACCAATTTCTTATTGGCATTTGTTATTGGAATAGGATTTGGTTTTGTGCTGGAAAGCAGCGGATTTTCATCGTCGCGTAAGCTGGCTGGCATGTTTTACGGATACGATACTACGGTGTTGAAAGTGTTTTTTACAGCTGCTATTACTGCTATGCTCGGTCTATTGTTCTTCTCACTGTTTGGATGGATCGATTTGAGCTTAATCTATATCAATCCGACTTTCTTATGGTCAACAATAATTGGTGGTGTAATAATGGGAGCCGGATTCATTATTGGTGGTTTTTGCCCGGGAACAGCCTTTTGTGCATTGTCTATTGGTAAAATAGATGCACTGGCTTTTGTAGGGGGACTTTTCATAGGAATTTTTGCTTTCACCGAAGGATATCCTTTGATTGAAGAGCTTTATAAAGCTGAATATTTAGGTATTCCAACCATTAATGAAAGCTTGGGATTATCGAGAGGAGTGTTTGCCTTGATTCTAATTGTAGTGGCAGTTGCTATGTTTTGGATTGGAGAGTGGGCTGAGAAGAAATTTCCTCGCGAAGAGTATTGATTGAAGTGAAATTGTAAAAAGTAGAGTGATGAATAAACTAAAAGCACGGGTAATATTGTCGATGATAATTGTGCCGCTGGGGTTAATAATTGCAGCGATACCCGAAAATAAAACCAAACAATACAAGTTGGATTCACAACAAATGTTGAATGAAATGGTGGAAGGCAATCAGTTTATTGTTCCCGACGAAGTAGCGCATATGTTGGTACAGAAAGATCCATCGTTGCAACTGATAGATGTAAGAAGTGCCGATGAATTTGATAAGTTTCATTTACCGGGAGCAATTAATATTCCACTGAATAGTATTCTTGCCGAAGAGTGGGAAGATTACGTAAATCAGGATGTGAAGATGAACGTATTTTATTCCAATGGAGTGACAAAAGGTAATGAGGCATGGATGTTAACGCGCAAGTTGGGGTATGAAAACAATTATGTGCTTCAAGGTGGCTTAAACTATTGGGCCGAAACTATCATGAATCCGGAAGCACCTAAAAATACCGTTGCCGATGATGAACTGGCAAAGTATAATTTTCGCATGGCTGCAGGAAATGCATTGGGAGGAGGAAAATTACAAGCCAGCAATACATCGACCAATACCAAAAAGAAGAAACCAATTATTAAGAAGCGCCCCAAGAAGAAACGTGCCGCAGGGGGATGTTAATTGGGGATAAAAGAATCCTGAATTGCTAAACAACATGTGTAAGCTTTTTCATACATCAGCACAAATTGCTATTATTATATCACATATCAGTCAGGTTTGTAGACGACTCTGAGTGGTTTAAATAAATGAAAATTAAGAAGCAAAGGTCTTAATACTTGATACTAGTTTCTTGATACTTTAAAAAAATTGTGACTCCAAGTTTCTGAATGCTAAGGAATGTTACTATGCTTCAGAAACCAGGGTGAATGTGGAAACGCATTGGCCTCCCGACGGAATCAGATGATTCCTGAATTGGTAAAGGAGTAGAGGAGAGATAATTGCTTCAGAAGGAAGTATAATATCATCTCAACTATGTCCGGTTTCCATTGGGAGGTTGGGCATTTTTATTTTAGAGATGATCAAACGAGAGAATGTAATAATGATATCTGGTGCAGGACGTAATGTGGGAAAAACATTGCTGTCCGAACATATTATTAGAAATAATCCAGATGTTGTAGCATTTAAAATATCTCCACACTTTCACTCACTTACCAATAAACAAGAGGTTTTATTTCAGCAAGAAGGAATAATTATAACCCGCGAAACCGATAGCCAAAGTACAAAGGATACTGCCCGTATGATAAGAGCAGGTGCAAAAGAAGTGTTTTACATTCAGGCTAAAGATGATCAACTTTTGGTTTTATTAGAATGGATGGATAGTCAGATTAATAACGATGTCCCTGTTTTGATGGAAACAAGAGGAATGGGAAAAGTGATGGAACCCGGACTGGCGCTGTTTATTGAGAATGGAATTCTAGGAAAAGAATGCCATTGGGTATTTAGTCACCATTTACTTTCAGCTAATAAAGTGATAAACGAAACTCAATCAATTGAAATAATATGGAACAAGCAGCAGTGGAACATAAAATGATACCTATCGATGAGGCATTATTGCGCATTAAAAAGGTGGTCAAGCCATTACCAACCGAAACCATTGACCTGGCAGATGCCATAGGTCGTGTTTTGGCTGAAGACGTAGTATCGGATGTAAATGTTCCTCCTTTTAACAAGGCGGCAATGGATGGTTTTGCTTGTAAAAAGGCCGATTTCCATAATTGGATGACTGTAGTGGAAGAAATTCCTGCAGGTCATTTCCCAAAAGAAAAGATTGAGGAAGCACAATGTGCCCGAATAATGACTGGAGCAGCTGTTCCGGAAGGAGCCGATACGGTGATTATGATTGAACATGTGGAATTTGATGAGCAGGTAAGAGTTCGGTTTGTAAAGGAAAAGAGCAATACCAATATCTGTTTGTTGGGCGAAGATATTCAAACGGGAGATGTGGTGTTGGCAAAAGGCACCTGGATAGAACCTGCGCATATTGCAGTATTGGCCGGAGCAGGAAAGGCTACATTAGAGGTGTATAAAAAGCCCAAAGTGGTGGTGATGCCTACAGGAAGCGAATTGGTAGAGCCTTCTGAAACTCCGCACTTAGGAGCCATTAGAAATAGTAATGGACACCAGATGGTGGCTCAGCTAAAACAAATGGGATTCGATGTGTTTTATTCCGGAATTATTAAGGATGACAAGAATGAACTGGAAAAGGAGATTAGCCATTGGAGTTCCCTAGTTGATTTGATGATCTTTTCGGGAGGTGTTTCTGTGGGGGACTATGATTATGTTCCGGTTGTTTTGCAAGAGGCTGGTTTCGATATTCATATTAGTAAAATGGCTACCAAACCAGGTAAGCATACTCTGTTTGCATCGAAAGAAGAGGTGTATGCACTGGGAGTTCCTGGCAACCCGGTATCGTCGTATGTGCAACTGGAGTTGGTGGGGCTATACTTACTGGCTCATTTAATGGGAACAAGTTTCGAGCCGCTTCGGATTAAAACAACGCTAAGCAATAATTATAAGCGTAAACGAAGCGACCGTTTTGAATTCCTTCCGGTGAAAATAGGAGCCAATGGCGAGGCACAATTGATGGAATATCATGGATCGGCACATATTCATGCATTATCATCGGCTCATGCATTGTTGGAAATCCCTATTGGTATAAACGAAATTGAAAAAGGAGAAGAGGTTTATGTACGACCGCTTTAACAGAGATATCAGCTATTTGCGTATATCGGTTACCGACCGATGTAATTTGAGGTGTCGCTACTGCATGCCTGAAGAGGGAATATCGAGGATGGCACACGATGATATTCTAAGTTTCGAGGAGATGGTAGATGTGGTGAAGCGCGGTGTCGCACGTGGCATAAAAAAGGTGCGTTTAACAGGTGGGGAGCCATTGGTGCGGAAAGGCATTGTAGAATTGGTTCGAATGATACGTGAAATAGATGGAGTGGAAGAGTTGAATATGACCACCAACGGTATTTTGCTGGATAAATATGCCAAAGATTTAAAAGCAGCAGGTTTGGATCGAATTAACATTAGTCTGGATACTATGAATGCCAAGCGATACAAATACATTACGCGAGGTGGAAATATTCAGGATGTGCTAAAAGGGATCGATGCTGCTATAAATGCTGGATTATCACCAGTGAAGCTGAATTGTGTGGTGCGTAACCATTCGGATGAACCTGATGCCAAAGCAGTGAAAGAGTTTGCAGCAAGTAAAGGATTGAAAGTTCGATTTATACACCAAATGGACTTGGAAACGGGGCACTTTTCAATTGTGGAAGGTGGAGAAGGTGGTAATTGCAAAACGTGCAATCGCTTACGTTTGACGGCCGATGGTAATATAAAGCCTTGTTTGTTTAGCGACAAGGCGTACGATGTTAAAGATTTAGGAGTAGAAGAGGCCTACAATAAAGCCATAACCAATAAACCCGAAGAGGGATCGAAAAATCAGTCGAATCAGTTTTATAATATTGGAGGATAACAGATGGAAAAACTAACACATATTAATGCCAAAGGAAAAGCCAGTATGGTAGATGTAGCTGAAAAAGAGGTGCAGCGAAGAGTTGCTGTTGCTTCTGGCTTTATTGAGCTACAGCAGAATACTTTGCAACTGATTCGGGATAATGAGATGAAAAAAGGCGATGTGTTGACTGTTGCTGAGATTGCTGGAATTCAGGCTGCCAAACGAACGCATGAGCTAATTCCTTTGTGTCATCAGTTGCAACTGACCAAAGTAAAGGTAAACACTGAGATAGTTGACAATGGTGTTCAGGTGACATGCGAATCGCGCTGCAATGGGCAGACAGGTGTTGAGATGGAAGCCTTGACGGGAGTTCAGGTTGCTTTACTTACCATTTACGATATGTGTAAGGCGGTGGACAAGCAGATGGTGATGAGCAATATAAAGTTGGAAAGTAAAACCAAAGAAGATTTATAAACCCTAAATAAAACCGAAATGAGTATCGAAGTATTGGCTGTAAATATATCGGAGAAAAAAGGTACAGTAAAGTTGCCGCAATCATCTATCACTTTGAATGAGAATGGAGTGGAGAAGGATGCCCATTCGGGTGGTTGGCATCGACAGGTAAGTTTATTGGGGCAAGAGAGTTTTGATAAATTCTCGAAACAGGCAGGGCGAGAGATAGCCTATGGCGAATTTGCTGAGAATATTACCACGCGAGGCGAGTTGCTATACGAAATGCATCCGTTGGATCGGTTGATAGGGGAAAACATAGAGCTGGAAGTAACACAAATAGGAAAGAAATGCCATGGCGATAATTGTGCTATCTACAGAGAGGTGGGCAACTGTGTAATGCCCAAAGAGGGCATTTTTGCACGAGTTATTCGTGGCGGAGAATTAAAGGCAGGCGATCAATTGGAATTTCGACCTAAAATATGGAAGGCATTAGTAATTACACTAAGCGATAGAGCAAGCCGGGGAGAATATGCCGATAAAAGCGGGCCTGCATTAAAGCGATTCATTGAACTGCACTATTCGCAAACCAATAGAAACGTTGAGATTACCACAGTAATAATTCCTGATGACGAATTGACGTTAACGGAACAAATTAAGTGGGCTAAATTAAATGATTTCGATTTAATAATGACTACCGGGGGGACAGGTATTGGCGAACGCGATATAACTCCGGATGTGGTAACTAAACTGGTAGATAAAACCATTCCTGGAATCATGGAACATATTCGATTGAAATATGGAGCAGAGAAGCCCAATGCGCTTTTGAGTCGTGGTATCGCTGGTGTTATTGGAAAAATGCAAATATACACTTTGCCGGGAAGTCCTAAAGCCATTAATGAATACTGTTCTGAGATATTCAAAACACTCGATCATGCATTTCTAATGCTACACAATATCGATGGACATTGATGTTGATACGCAACCTTTTAAGTTTGGTTCCATCATAAAGTTGAAATAATCAACTAAATTAAAATAAGCGATGAAAGTATTTTACTATTTACTTGCGACAGTTTTACTTGGTACCATTGCATTGGTATCGTGTAATGACACAGATGAGATTGATGTGACGGAGATGGTGTTTTTAAAAGGAGCAGGTGGTTCTTCTTATTCATCGAGTCTGGAAAATTGGGAATCCCTAAAGCAAAAAAATGGGAGTTCGTATGTTTATCAAACTTCCACATATTCATGGACAGGTTACTCTAATACCACAGAGGTTAAAGTTTTGAATGGTAAAGTTGTGGAGCGTATTTTTGTTGAATACCAATCGGAAGGAACTAGCAAGAAAAAAATAGGTTCTTACAAAGAAATTGGAGATCAATTGGGAACTAATGAGTTCGGTACGGCTCCAATTACAATAGATGAGTTATACAAACTGTGTGTAGGGAAATATCTTTCTGCAGACAGGGATAAGAACACCATTTATTTTGAGGTTGAAACAAGTGGACTAATGACCTTGTGTGGTTTCGTTCCTGATGGTTGTATGGACGATTGTTATAGAGGAATTCGCATTACTGCCTTTAAATGGCTAAAAACAAACGAATAAAAATCGTATAATATTAGTTTCGTTGAAATTCAGCCTTATGTTCAAAATTGTAATAAGATTGAATTTCAACGACTACCCTTTGGGGTAAAGGGTATAAGTCGTTGAAAAGAATTAATTGAGCAATAAAGTGTTTAAAAATAGTATGAGGATTAAACACCGTTTGTATAGTTGTTGAAGTGAAACTTCTAATTAATGGTAGTATATTCTAGCAACTAATGCATCAACAGCAAACCATGTTACAATAAATAGTATCCACACTAAAATCGAGGAATAAGGTGAAAACATTAATAACACCATTAAGATTAAGAACAGGATATTTACAATTATACGTGCCATATCGTTTATGTTTTAAATACAGTTACAAATCTATAAGGTTGTAGTGTCATATAAATTGATCTGGATCAAAAAAAACGTTGCTATACTTTCCTTCTGGCTGCTAAAAGTCATCATAACTTCTCTTGAAATTAGAAGCTATTTCTTAGTTGAAGATAGGCTTCATTACTTTCCTTTTTAGATTGAATTTTTGAGAAAATAATTCCAATTCTGAGATAAATACTGACTGATTGAGTTCTCTTTAATTTCTTTGTTCTGATAAAAATGAGAAAATAACAGAGCTGATTTTCTGTTACTTGAATTTATGAGTGCATTTAAAAACGATCTGGATACACTGTTTTTACCTGCTTTTTTAATGTTTGTAGATATCACTACCACACATCGTTTTCAGAATTAGCTATGATCGATGGATTATGGCATAAACTATTAACTAAAATCAAAAAATGAATCGAATTAAATTCGCAGGTAAGATTCTGTTTTTGACAGGATTTTTATTGGGAAGTATTTTCAATGCTTTCGCCCAAACAAGTGGAGAAGGCTTGCCAAAAGAGGTAAAGTGGATGTACGATGATGCCCAGTGGGGAATTAGTCACCATTTCTTAGCAGGAGGAACGTTGAATAATGCTTATTACATGATTACCGACTATGAGCAGTGGGATCATTATATTTCTAATTTCGATGTGAAATCTTACGCCAAACGAGCTAAAAAAATGGGCGTTGGATTTGTGATGTTTACAATTACTCAAAACAGGGGCTATTTGTGTACAACAAGTAAAATTTGGGATGAGCATGCCCCTCCATGTCCTTCAGCTAAGCGTTCGCCAGGGAGTAAAAATCAACTAGGAACGAACCGTGCCGATTATACACCATCAAGAGATTTGATTGGTGATTTGGCTAAGGCATTAAAAAAAGAGGGAATCAAAACAATTGTTTATATCCCTTATCATGTATGTGATCGTTGGACTGGAGAGCAGGTTCGTCCATCACAATATCCCGATTGGTATGTGGTAGATTTCTTAAGTGATTTGGCGCAACGCTGGGGTAAAAATGTTGCTGGTTGGTGGTTCGATGGTCTTTGGGAAATAAGAAAGTCGGAGCAAGCCAACGATTTTCCTGTTTTAACTAAGATCTATAACTCCATAAAAAGTGGAAATCCAGATGCCGTGATGGGGTGTAACTATGGTATTACCAACTTTGGTCCTAATACTTCGTATGTAACACACGACAAGTTTGCCCACTTCACTGGTGGTGAGTATAATACTTTGCCTCAAATACCAACTAATCGTGTTGTTAAAGGTTACAATTCGAAAAAAGTGCAATATTTTGGTTGGACTTATACATCGAAAGATCATCCTGTATTTGCCGGTTGGGGGCAGATAAAGTTGAATCTTAAGTTCCCGGATAAAAAAATTGCTGATCATACACTGAAAGCCAGAGCTGGTGGTGGTGTTTCGGCATGGGATGTAGCCATAAATATGGATGGAACCTGGCCATTGGATCGTTTGAAGCAAATTCAAACAGTGGGTTTAGCAACAGGAACAACAAAGGGTGATTCTTATGCCTCACTATCATTGATAAATGATAATGACAAAAGCATTGATTATAACGGAGAGTGGGAAACTGCTCAAAATACAGGAACAGGTGCTTATAAGCAAGATATTCACCGTACCACGAGAAATGGTGATTCGTATTCGTATTCTTTTGCAGGAAAGAGTATTGTTTTAGCCACTTCAATTGCTCCGGATCAAGGCGATGTAGAGATATTTATCGATGGAAAATCGCAGGGTGTCTTTTCAACCAATGATCCGTATAGAAAACAGATACAAACAATCATTTTCGAGAAGCATAACCTTAAAAACAAGAAGCATACTTTGAAGGTAGTTAAGATCTCAGGAAAATATATGGTTGCCGACTTGATTGGTGTTAAGTAAATAAAATTCCAAACTGAAACAATAAAAGAAGTCATGCAAGTAACGAATGCATGACTTCTTCTCTTTTGAATCAATTAATATACGGGAGCATAAATTACTCCAAGCATATCCACTTCAGCTCCTGAACGTCCATGGAAACCAACAATCTGCCAGCCATCTGGCGCAGTGTAAATTTTTGAGCTACTGGTTTTAGAACCTCCTTCTAGTTTACGACCTTTGTTCGTTGTAAATTTGGCATAAAATACACGAGTGTGTCTTTTATGTTTGGCTCGGTTCAGTGTTACACTTTTAATGTATTCGCCATCTTGCAGTTTTAGCTTTCTGGAGCTACCTCCGTTTCCTCCATGCTTATAGTAAGCATTATTGGAATATTTCATATTTACCTGATCCAATCGTTTTCCACATCTAATTCCCAGTTCTGTTGGGCGCATGCCTCGATTCAGTTTATTAATGTCATTGAACGGTGTACCGTGTGGACCGCCAAACTGATCGCTTAATCGGAAGTACTGACTAAGTTGATAAACAAATTCTGCTGCTAAAGGACGATGATCTGATAAGGCATCTCCATTTGAAGCTCTGAACTGTCCGTCAGGGTAATAGCAATTTGTTGCTTTTAGATCGATTAACTGATTGCCTCTATATAAGATCTTATCTACTGTCTCACACTGAGAATCGGTAAGTACTTGCGATAAATCCTTACACATCAATGAACTTCCAAATGAAGGCATATTTCCCCTTTTAACGATGTCAATCCATGCATCGCGTAGTCCTAATTTACTGTGAAGTAGTCTAATGTTATCATCTTTTCGTGTATAACGACAATTAGTGTCTCCAAACACCAAAACAGCATTCCCTTTAGAGTACTTTTCGATGAAGTTGGCAAGTTGTTCTATGTTGGCTCTTCTAGCTGCGTAGTTCTTACTACCCGAACCGGCATTGGTATGTACATTGTAGACATCAATATAAACTCCTTCTTCTAATCTGAGTTTAGCATAGGTAAAACCTTTGGGAGTAAGACAGTCGCTACCATTGCACTTATCCCAATCTACTCTTTTGAATCCATGTATATGGTAGTAGGCCAGCGTATTCATTCCATCGCCAAATGGCACATTTCCGCTGGTTGAGGTCCTGTCGGTATGTGTATTGTATTGGTAGAGGTAAGAATGATATGAAAAGTCTTCTTGAACATTAACTATGTCGTAATCACTAATAATACGACCAATAGTTTTGGTATATTCTTTTCGGTTTTTTGCGCTGGAAAAGATTTGTGGTAATCCTGCCACATTATAGGTTAATACTCTGAATGGGACAGCGATTGATTGTTGCAATTGAGCTCCTTTAGGCTTAATTTGGCCAGGTTTTAACTCTTCATCATGGCTACAACCAATAAAAAATAGCAGTGCTGCGACTAACAATAGTCGCTGAATTGTAATAATCATCTTTTTTTAGATTTTAGTTAGACATATCCAGTTAGTTGAAGTGCATGCATGACTCTTCGCTAGATTTTTACAGTAATTCAAATCAAGTAAAATAGAATTAAACAATTATGGATGAATTGATCAGAAGTATGGATAAATGAATAAGGGAGATATAAGAAGACTGTAGGTTTGATACTCTTGGCAAAATATTAGTAGGCGCATTGCATGTTATAGTTGGCTGATAGTAGTTTTTGCAGCTCAGTAAGAAATATGCTACCTTGTATCTGTACTTAAGATAAAATTGACAGAAGCATGATGAAGGAGTTGCCCATTGTTGATTCGGAATATTTATTGGAGAAGTTTCCTGGAAAAGGAGGGTGGACTTATGCCGAAATTCCGGAAATAGCTCAAAATCGTAGCAATCCGTTTGGTTGGGTTTCGGTACGAGGTCAGATTGACGATTATGAACTGAGTCAGTTTAAATTGATGCCTATGGGAAATGGCAAGTTGTTTCTTCCAGTTAAAGCAGCTATTAGAAAGAAAATAAAAAAGCAGGCAGGTGATGTTGTTCGAATTATACTTTTTCTGGACGAGTCTGATTTTAAAATCCCCGAAGAAATAATTGATTGTTTCGAACATGAATCTGCTGAAATACTGCAGAATTTTAAGAAATTATCGCAAGGACAACAGAAAGCATATATCGATTGGGTGTACGAAGCCAAAACGGAGGAGACTAAAGTGAAGCGAATTGTAAGTATGATGCAACGAGTTGCTGAAAACAAAGGGTTTTATGAATCTTAGAGAGAACATATGGGTGGTGGTGCTAAGTGTTTGATTAATAGTTTTGTTATTCCGTATTACTTTGCTTTTTGTTTTTATATAATGCTCTCCTTTCCCCTTTTTAATACAATATTCCTCCTGTTGCGTAATTGTGATGGCTAGTTTTGTAATTACAGGCAATATTCATTTACAGATGTAGTGTTTGAGCCCTGTAAAACCAATCTATAAAATTAGAACTGTGAGATACTGTATAATTATTGTCTTTACTGCATTGACTTTTGTTTTGCCCACTATTTGTTGGGGACAGAAGCACAAAGTAACATTGAAAGAGGCACATGTCGGGAATGCTGATATTGATACCAAATTGTTGGATAGCTACGGTAGGTTACCTGATAATATCAGACAATTCTATTTAACTGCCCGTGCTCAATTTGCCAAAGAGAATGCTGAATTTACCAATGACGCGATTATTGCTGCTGCCCAAAAGTATAATCTTCAACTAATGGGAGGGCCCATGTTGGGGAATCTGCAAGCGACAAGTGTATCGTTGTGGTTAAGAGCTGCAACTAATAACGATTTGCGCATAGTAGTAAAGAATAGGTCGAATAAGAAAGAGAAAAGTTATTGGTTAATGGGCATAGAAGCGGGAAAAGTGCAACGAATAACTTTAGATGGTTTAACTCCGAATACAGCTTACACGTATCGTATCGAATTAGAAAAGAAGAAAGTGGGCGAGGGAGGTTTTACTACTGCTCCTGCTATTGATACGGAAGCTTCTATACGTATAACTTTTGGGTCATGTTTTCATAAAATAGGTTTGCATAATCCCAATCTGATTCAAACAATTCTGAAAAGAAAGCCGCAGGCTATGTTGCTTCTGGGAGATATTGCCGTTGATGATCGGGAGAATAAAATTAATATGCATCGAGCCGATTACCTATTGCGTGATGTTTCCGGAGCATGGGAGCAATTGGCTGCCAATGTACCGCTTTATACCAGTTGGGATGACCACGATTATTTTAACAACGACTTGAGTGGTATTCCCAGTCGTTTTACTAAAGCTGATGTTCAGGCTCTCCGTGAAATATGGCAGAATAACTGGAATAATCCGGAATACAAAGGAAAAGGGATTTACTTTAATACACGTATTGGTTCTGTTGAGGTATTTATGTTGGACACTCGCTCGTGCCGAAGAGTTGAGGAAAGAGGAGAGTATGGTTCGTATTTGGGCAAAGAGCAGATGGAGTGGCTAAAAGCTGCTTTGAAAGAATCAACAGCCACTTTTAAAATAATTTCCAGTGGTACCATGTGGAGCGATGATATCTCCAATGGGAAAGATTCATGGGGCACTTGGGATACAGCGGCACGAGAAGAAATATTCCGTTTAATTGAAACAGAAAAAGTAAATGGAGTACTTCTCATTAGTGGTGATCGTCATGGTGCTAGAGGTTTTCAAATTCCCAGATCTTCGGAATTTAAATTGTACGAGTTTGAAGCAGCCTCATTGGGAGGAGTAAAAGGACCTCCGGCTATGGCTCAAGATGCTACCAATCAACTGTTCGGTCATTATGGAAAAGATCTGAAGGCCTTTGGTGAGTTTACTTTCGAAACAAAAGGCGAATCGTCAACTGTCATTTTCAGGTTGATAAATGAAAAAGGCGAAATTATGGAAGAGCATTCGTTTACGTATAGTCAACTATTACCTTAGTGTGAGAATGGTTACTTTCTTTATCATCTTATTCTTCTCTGAATTATTTTATCTGTTAACTAGCAGTGTAAATTGATAATTTATCGGGTCTATTGACAGGGTAAAATATTTGATTAAGATTAGTTTTTTTCCTGGCTATTACAAAGAATAGTGGAATAAGATAATAGTTGTGGCATTAATAATTAATCAATCTTTCTCCTGTTAGAAACAATTTATAGCACTATCTTAAATGTAAAATCTTTTTTCTGATACATATTATATGACTACGGCTCTTTTACTTTTTAATAACCTTGAAGGTTTGCGGGTTACTATTGTTATTAATTATTAACTCAATATAATAAACACCCGGATCATCGTTAATCATAAAGCTAACTTGACTAGTATTTAAGAATTCATATTTGTTAATTATTTTTCCCAAGATATTTCTTACGTTCAGCTCGATTTTAGAAACTATATTCTTTAGGTTCATCTTTACTACTCCTGTGGTTGGGTTGGGATAAAGCAGGAATGATGAAAATGTTGTATTTTCAGTGCTGGATAAATTTTTCCGCTTAATAATAAGTGGAAAAACATCACTTTCATCTAAGTGGTCGCTTACTGTCACGTGAACCACTACTGAGTCTCTATCTGCTTTTATTCCTTGAACCACTGTTCCTCCAATACATGGACGATAATCGTACTGTTCATGTTCATTAGCTAATACTTTAAGAGAAAAATCTTTAGGGAAAATATTATCAGTATCTTCAACAATAACATCTGTAATGCTTAGTATAATGGAATCATTGGAGGTTACCAATTCCTGCTGCCCAACTATTTTAGGTTTGTGGTTAGAAGTGTTATTTTTTGAGGAGTAGTTACTTGTGCAGAATTGGTCATGATAGCGGCAAGGCCATTCTTGTAAGGAAGTCTTTTTTTGCTTTTCCATATCCAGCACTATAAGTGTATTTTTATCTTGGTCCAATGCGATAATTTCAACATCTCCATCATTATCAAGATCATTGAGCTCTACCCCTCTAATATAGTATACTCCTTTAAACTTTGGAAAACCATCAGCAGGCTTGCCATCAATAGTGTATATATTAATGCCCGCCATATTGGGATATAAACCTCCATTAGTTCTTATTAATGGTATAATTTCGGGTTTATCATCTCCTAGAACATCTCCTACAATAATCTCCTTGTCTATGTAAAGATTATCTATCGAAATTGGCCATCCAGAGACTTGGGTTCCATCTGCATTTACAATGTAGAGCATTTCATCGTGATTTCCATAGCAGATTTCCAGTTCTGGATCATCGTCTACATTGGCAAAAGTTATATCTGAGTAAATGTGGGGGTTTAATGATTCCCAGGCTCCTTCAACTTTAGCCCCCGTATTGGTTAATAATCCATATTGTGTCATTATTTCAGATTTACCATCATTATTGACGTCTGCAGTGGCTAAAGGCCAACCCCATTGTGATTGAGATACAGAGAAATTGGAAACCATTGTTCCATCATGGTTATACGCACATGTGTAGTGTAAAGAATCATTTGCTTCTGATTTGCTATGTTTTGTGATAAGAATCTCTAATTCCTGATCATCATCTATATTTGCTATTGCGAAATTACTTCTTGGAATGTAGTGCTTGCCATATATGACAGGCCATCCCGGTTTGTAATTTCCGTCAATATCAAATACATGTATTCCTCCGGGGCCATCGCAACTTGAGCAAAGCCCCCCACCTGCGGCACAAATAATTTCAATAATTCCGTCACTATCAATATCTGCGACACTTATGTTTTGTGCACGTCCAGAACTAGGTATATACGTAGGCCAACCATCTCGAATTGTTCCATCCAAATTTAAAACCGAAATCTGATTTTCTCCAAAATGATTATCACCGAGATTACAGGTACTATTAATAATAATCTCCTTAGTTCCATCATTATCTACATCACAAAGTATGGGCTTAATATAAGGTGTTTCATTTTTGGGGAAGTTATATGGCCAATCTGGAAGTAATTCTCCTTTATAGTTATACACATATATTGATCCCGAATTTTTGTAAGGATTTTTGTGTCCTCTAGGAACACAAGATGCTATAACTATCTCCTGAAAGCCGTCACTATTTAAGTCGCCGATTGCAAAGGCGTAAGTTTTTCCTTCCGTATTAATTTTTATTGGCCAGCCTGCTTGCATGTTCTTAAAGTTAGCCACAAAGAAATGCCTGTAATAGTTTGCAGTATCATTGGATAAAATAGTCTCTAATTTCAAAGTATATAAGCCATCCTCCAATTCATCTAATGTCATATCAATAGAAACTTGATTGCTGTTTTCATTTTTAAGCAGAGATTTCCATGTGGTTGGGTAGATCCCATTACCAATACTAACATTGGCTATTGTTCCGGCATGTCTTCCATTTATAGTAAATGCATCGGTTATCATTTCATATTCCTTTGGGCTGGTGAATTCTCCAAGGGCAAATGATGCATTAGCCTTTAATATTGCTTTATGAGCATTGGCTACTCCAGCTCCATAGTAAATACCTAGATCAACCGGATAATTAACAGTCATTTTTAGGATATCTTCAACTGCTTGTGCTGTGAGGTTTTTATTAACAGACTTTATTAAACCACATATTGCAGCAATAGCAGGAGCTGCTGTTGATGTCCCATCAAATGTTGCATATCCTGTTTTGTTCGTATTACTTCCTCCTGCTGTTGGGATAGTAGAATAAATAGCCTCTCCAGGAGCGATAATGTCTATCCAGTCTCCATAACTAGAAAAGGTAGCTTTTTTATCTTGATTATTAAGAGCAGAGACTGAAATAACATGATCACTTGCTGCTGGATAGTGTTTGGTATTGTCATAATGATTTCCTGAAGCAGCTACTAATATTACATCTTTTGAGTGGGCATATTGCAAGCTTTGTTGGATTGTGCTAGAGGTTGAATTAGATGAAAAACTCATACTTATAACATCAGCTCCGTTATCAATAGCATACATAATGGCATTTGCTATATCATCGTCTTGCAATATTCCTAGTTCTCTATCGGAATAAGATTTTTTTATACTAAAACCAGCTCTAATGGCCATTAAACTAACATTAGGACAAATCCCCGAAATACCTATGTTATTATTTTGTATTGCTCCTATGATACCAGCACAGTGTGTGCCATGTCCATAGAAATCCATTGGATAATCGTCCGGATCGGTATAGTCTTCTCCTTTAAACATTTGATAATTGGCCCTTTTGTATGCCAATGTGTCAATATCAACAAAGTCATAACTGTCTTTAGATATATTATCTTTCAAATCTTCGTGTTCAAGATCTATACCTGAATCAATTATGGCAATTTTAATATTCTTATTTCCAGTAGATATTTTCCAAGCTTCAGGGCAATTCATCCGGAAAAGTCCCCATTGTATATTTATAAATTCATCGTTTGGGAGTTCGGAGTTCGTATAGTATAAATAATTAGGCTGAATTGTTTCTATTTCATATCCAGCTCTTCGATATAAATTCCGGTTATCTTTTATAAGATCAATTATTTTACTTACATCAATCTTACTATCAAAAGACAGCAAGAGATTCTGAGCGAAATTGAATGTTATATTATTGTTTTTCAATGTTGAGGCAGATATTCTATTTTGCAACAATTCCTGTTCTGTCTTATTGGTTGCTTTCATCTTTTGGATTAAATAGCTGTATACCGGTTGGAATCGGGTAACTGATTTTTCCAGTTGACTAGTAATTGAACGAATTTTGGTGTAATCTTTTTCTATACTTTCATATGTGGAATTGGCAGATTTGAAACCAGTTTTTTTATAACTTATCAGAACTTGCCCAGGGGCATATTGGTCTCTCTCTTTTTCTTGTACTGTTTGTGTATTCTGTTGAGAATAAACAAAGGTAGAGGAAGATAATAATAAAGCAATAGCTGTTATTAGGCGACAGGTTTGGGAATAGATCATAGTTATTCGCTAATTTTTACAATATTGAAACGAAAACCTCCTTACTCATGGAGAAAAGTGCCAAAACATCCACTCAACAACCTATAATACTATATGGTATAGGTTAATTATTAGGTGTTGTTGTTATTTCAAATATAATAACAAGAGTTAATTAAAGAAAATAATATGTGTACCATTTTTGTGTTAATATAAATTTATTTGTAGAGATTTTATAATTATCGATGTGATTATTTATTGTTACATTTGGAATACTTGATTTATTCCTTAATACTTATTAATGCGATTTTCTTGCTTTAGTAGCGAAGATAAAAATGCTTTTTGTTGGTTGCCATCCAAGTTTATCAAGGTACTTAAACCTTCTGCAATTGACAATGAGAAGGTATATATGGAGAAGAGGACGTTTATTACAGCAGTGCAACCAATGAGGCGAATTCGGAGTATACTCAGCAAAAAGAAGAGGTAACAGTTCCTGCTGGTAAGACAGAATTTGCTTTTAATCTGAAATATCGCAGACGAAAGGTGACCTATTCATTAGTATTAGAGAATAATAGAACCAAGCAAGAGAAGTTGGTGAAAGGTAAGTGGATTGAATTTGCTCCAACAGGAAAGTACACGATAGATTGGAAGTAGAGAAAACTATTTCTGCTCATGTAATGAATGTGCCTAGAGGAATATCATTGGAATTGTTGATAGGAATGGTCAATAACGAAGAACCTGTTACCAATAGTGCAATGGTTAAGATCATTACTGTAAGACAACAAAAGAACCAGATTCTATTCATTTTCTTTTACTTGATAGAGAGTTTGCTCTAATAATGAGATAGTGGCAGTGTAAAATGGAAAATAGAACCTTTTCCTTCTTCTGTTTTGACCCATATTTTACCTTGATGTTTTTCTACAAATTCTTTGCATATATTTAACCCCAAGCCTGTCCCTTTCTCATTGGCAGTTCCTTTTGTTGATACTTTTTCTCCCGCTTTAAATAGTTTCGATTGAATATGCTCTGGAATACCAATTCCATGATCTTTTACTGCTACTTCAACGAAACCATTATTAACATCTTGGGGCAGAATGGCGGTAACAATAACATTTCCTTTTGCATGACTAAATTTAATGGCATTTGAAAGCAAATTGCGAAGGATTGTAGAAAGCATGTTTTTATCTGCATGAATTATTAATTCAAGTGAGACTTGATTTTTGATATCTATGGATTTTTCTTCAGTAGGAAGTTTTAAAAGATTGATGACTCCATCTACTGCTTCTGAAAGGTTTACATTTTCAGGTTTAAATTCAATTGTTCCTGTTTGTGAGCGCGACCAAATAAGTAGGTTATTTAGTAGTTTAAGAGAGTTTTTAATACCTGTATGTATTACTTTTAATTGCTGTTTTTGTTCTTCTTCTGTAAAATCCTCATAACTAGTGTTGAGAATTTCCGACAACCCAAGCATTGAGTTAAAGGGGCTTCTAAGGTCATGGGCAATAATGGAGAAGAACTTATCCTTTGTTTTATTACTTTCTATTAATTGAGCTTCACTTTTCTCTAGACTTTCATTAACTTTTATAAGTTTAATTTCGGTTTGTTTACGGTTTTCAATCTCTTTCTCAAGAATATCTCTTGAGGCCATTGTTACCTTTAGTTTATCCAACATTTGTTGAAATGACCGAGCTAATTGTCCTATTTCATCTTTTCGATTTAGAGCTATAGAGTAATCTAAATTTCCATCACCTATCTCTTGGGTTCCCTTCTGTAACTTCTTCAATGGTTTAGTAATTGACCGAGAAACTATTATTGCTATGCCTGTGCTGATCAGTAGGCTGAAAAAGAGTAATATGAGAAGAGTTTTGTCTGTGATTTCTTTCGATTCATTAGGAGCTTTACTACGTATGGCTAATAATCTTAATTCTTCCTCTTTTATTTCAGATATTAGAACTCTGATTTTATCCATTATTTCTTTTCCAAGATCTGTCATAACAATCTTTCTGGCTCTTTCAAAGCCATCATCTAACAGTCTTAACTCAATGGTACTGTTTAACTCATGAATTTTGTTTTTAACCAATTCTTTCAGTTGATCTATTCTAATGGTCTGACTTTTATTATCGGAAGTTAAGTTGCGTAAGTCATTAAGTTTTGAATCAATAATGTTCATACTTGTGTTATAAGGCTCAAGGTATTGTGGCTTGCCGGTAATAATAAATCCTCTTTGTCCTGTTTCCAGGTCAATAAGTTTAGCTTCTATCTCTGCCAAATCGGTTAGAACTTCTTGGGTATGGATTATCATATGAGTACTATCAATAATCCGATCAGAATTCTTGTGAGATACTGTGATAATCCCCAGAATCATGAAAAAAATAAGAGAAAAACCAATAATTAGCTTTGTAACAATTCCCAGATTTTTAAAACCTCTCCTCATCGCTATCCAAATTATCACATATGTGTATAAGATTCAAAGTTAATAATTATCGCAAAACTTGTTTTTGATATGGTTAAGTAGGAGAGTGTTTTGTACTGATATTTCATGATTTAGAGTGAAAAAACTCTGGTTTCTGAGGAAGCAATGGCTTTAATCTCCAGGTTTTATATTTGTTCCTTGGCATTGATGCCTATAAACCAAAATTCCTCTGTCGCTCTCTTTGATTTAATTAACTCTATTTTCTAGTCGTATTGTGTTCTGAAAAATTTGTTTTCGCTATTAATTTTCATGGGATTATTAGAGAACCAGTCAATAAACTCATCAAACTCTTTTTGATTTTCATTATACCATTTTTCGAATTCTTTTTCATTCCCTTTCATGAATAACCAGTAATTATATGGTTCAAAGTAGCCCAACTTTATTAGTTCTTTTTGCCAATCAAATAATATGTTGGGATAAGTAGTATTTTGACCAGTTCTAAACCACTCGGTTATAAATTTAGTACGGATTTTAACTAATGTAGCAATACTTATTTCATTCTCTTGAGTTATAGATGTGGAAGCCAAAGCCATTGTCATTTCATAAGGCATAGAGAATGGGATTTTGTCTTTAAATTTTTGGGGTGATATTTTTATTTCTTTACTAAAACTAATGCTTACTTCTGTAGATGATTTAATTTTTATTGAATTCTTATATGTTTTATAAAGCAATTGGCTTGCTTGTTCTGTCTTCTTAGAACCCCTGTCTAGGTTCATAAATATTTCACCATATATAACTCCCCAAATCCGCTCAGAGGTGTATTTGCTAAAGTAAATCGAAGCAGTATGGTAATTCGATGCATGAGTCGGTTTTACCATAATGCCTTTTTCCCAAGAATCTAAAGCATCATTATATTTTTTTAAAACTTCCTCAACAATTCCTTTTTCATAATAGAGTCTTCCTGAATTAGGAAACTTTTCAAGCCCTATATTATAGATTTCAATTGCTTTCTCTGGTTTCCCTTCAATATCCCATAATGAACCAAGAAGTGCATAGCACTGGTCTGTTTTTTCTTCAAGCTTTAATACTTTGTTTAAAATCTTAATTGCTTTTTTATTTTCTTTATTTAAGTAGTGGGCATAAGCTATTTCATATGGGTAAACATAATTGGTAGGATCTAACTTTTTGGCTTCTTTTAGAATTTTAATTGATTCATCTATTTTACCATTGTCCATTAATTTAATTGCTTTTGATAACTGAGAATGTGCTTTCTTTCTGTCCTCATCATTCTGTGAAAAACTATTTAAAAAGAGAATAGAGGTGAATATTAATAGATATACCTTTTTCATTTTATGGATCTATTTGGGAATTGGTAAGTAATGTATTCTAGATGTAATCATTCCAAATATAGTAATAACAGTTTACTACTTGAAATAATATGATTAAATAGTTTTTGTTCATTTATTGGGGTAGCCTGCATTTGTTTTGTAGTTATTTTATAATCATATAATTATCGATGTGATTATTTATTATTACATTTGGAATACTTGATTTATTCCTTAAAACTTATAACTATGAGATACTTGATTCTGCTTGTATTATTAACTGTTGCACTATGCTCATGCAACGAAAACGATTCGTTAATACAGCCATCAGCATTGAATATAGAAATGGAAGGAGAAGGAGGAGAGGTGCTCATCTCATTTTCTGGTGCTGCATGGGAGATTGATAAAGTGATAAACAATAGAGGAAATGTTTCGATGTATGGGAATATCTATTCCGAAGATGGGAAAATTATGGACGAAAATAAAGTGTTACGCTTAAAAAGCATAGGAGCCATCGAAACAGTGGGAGCACATAATGGTTTTAAGATTGAGAGACCTAACAATAATGCCTTGAAAGTTATCTTGAAGGAGAATAGCTTGGGCGAAGAGTTTCGATTTTCAATTGTTCTAAAAGCAGGTGATGAAGAAAAAATGATCCAGGTTTCTCAAAAGAAATCAGAGGGATATACGTTTAAAGATATTTTATATGGTATTGAAGCAGGTGATGGAGACTCTATTTATGTGAAAAAAAGTACGACTTATAAATTCGACATTGCTGTGTCTCAAAAAATTGAACTGAACCCTATTTCTGGTAGAAATGCATTTAAGCGAAGCTTCTTTAGTAGCGAAGATAAAAATGCTTTTTGTTGGTTGCCATCAAAGCTTATTAAGGTACTTAAACCTTCTGTAATTGATAATGAAAAGGTATATATGGGGGAAGAGGGCGTTTATTACAGCAGTGCAACCAATGAGGCCAATTCAGAATATACTCAGCAAAAAGAAGAGGTAACAATTCCTGCTGGTAAGACAGAATTTGCTTTTAATCTGGAATATCGCAGACGAAAGGTGACCTATTCATTAGTATTAGAGAATAATAGAACCAAGCAAGAGAAGTTGGTGAAAGGTAAGTGGATTGAATTTGCTCCAACAGGAAAGTATACGGTAGTTTGGAAGTAGAGAAAACTATAACTGACTATTGGTAATAGCATAAAATAGAAGAAGGGACGCAAATATTGTGTCCCTTCTCTTTTAATACATTTATACTTTTGAACTTTTCTACTTCACTAAGTTAGTTGCTTTTATCTTTTTCTCGGGATGTGCCATTTTTTCGTTTGGTTTTCTGAATACCCATGGTTTCCAATATTCCAAGACCTGTTCCCACTGTGCTTGTGTGCGGGTAGGATAGGTCGATGGCCAGCCACCTGTTCTAAACCATTGACTTACCCCTTTGTCGTTTATGACATTAGTACGCCAGTTTAAAAGTTCCCTCTTCATGGTTTTCACCTCTTTGGCATATTTCGGATTGTCTATTGCATTGTGCAGTTCGAACGGATCGTTTTTCAAATCGTAAAATTCGAACTCTGGCTTATGCGAAGCCATAAAATGCTGTTGTTCCTCATTCAATTCGCCTTTCATATTCATTACGTTTAGTAATGCTAAAACAGGGTAACGACTCTCTTTGTAACGATTGTATTGACAATAAGGGCGCTCAGGCATCAGGTTATGAATAAGCTTATACCGTTTCGAACGAATGGTACGCATGGCATCAAAAGTGTCATCCATCTTATCGCGTGAGGCAAAGACATATTTGCGTTTTTGAGTGCTTCCATCCAATAGGTTTTTTCCATGAAGTGGTACCTTCGGTGTTACCCCAGCCAAATCCAATATGGTCTTCGAAATATCAATGGTCGATACTAAGTCGTAATTGACTTTGTCTCCTTTCAGGCCTGCTGGCCAGCGAATAATAATGGGCACCTGAATACCTCCATCGTATAAGAACTGTTTTCCACGTGGCATACAACGACCATTGTCTCCAATTATAATGACCACAGTATTTTCAGCCAATCCCTCTTTTTCTAGTCGTTCCAATACTTTACCCACTTTTCGGTCTACTACTTGCATCGATTCCAGTCCGTTGGCCCAGTCTCGCTTGGCCAAATCAGTTTGTGGGTAATAAGGAGGTAACTCAACATCTTTGATATCGATAGGATTTTTAGCATCTCTGTGCCATATGCGATGCGTGCCCGGAAATGTTAACTGAGCATAGAAGGGTTGATCTTTGGCACGTTCGCTCCAATCTTTTCCTTTATAAGGTGCTTTGTCCAGCGTAAAGTTAAAGTCGGTTTTTCTCGACTGCATGAAACAGGTAAAATAACCAGCTTCCTCCAATAAATGTGTGATGGGCTTTATGCCTGAAGGCAATGGTTGCTTTTGAAAGCCTTCTCCCTTGGTTCTATGCTGATGAGCTCCAATGTAATTCTGGTGAAATCCGGTAATCATTGCCGATCGGGAAGGTGAGCAAACAGGGGCAGTGCAAAACGAGTTGGCAAAACGAATGCCATGTTCAGCCACTGCATCAATGTTAGGCGTATGCACTCCTTTCTCGCCATAGCACGAAAGCTGGTAGCCCCAATCTTCAACCATTATCCAGACAAAGTTGGGTCGACTATGTTTCTTCTTCTTGGCAACAACTGGCTGCAATAAAAGAATGCAGCCAATAGCCATTATTAGTTTGTTCCAGTTCATAGTGTGCAATTAATCGTTGGTAACTAAACTTCCCCACCAATTGTTTTTAGGGTCGAAGTCTTCCGATAAGAACCATTTGCGTTGTCGTTCCAGTCCGGGCCAACGCTTATTGCGAACATTATCCAGATGTTTTTGCTCTTTAGCAACAGTATAAATTGGGTCCTTCTTCGGATAGCGAGCACCAACACTATTCAGGTAGTTAAATAGTTGCTCATCCAATTGTTTAACCTTGTCAGGATGTGCCGAGGCCAGGTCGGTTGTTTCGCTTAAGTCATTCTTTAGGTTGTAAAGCTCTTTACGATCATCTTCATAATAGTGAATCAATTTCCAGTCGCCCAGGCGAATAATAGAAGATGGCTCTCCTCCCTGGTTTCCATAGTGTGGGTAGTGCCAAACCAATGGTCGTTCGCCTATGGTTTCTCCTTTCAATAGAGGAACTAAACTTACTCCATCTAAATGCTCTTCTGGTTTAAGCTCTGCTCCGGCCAATTCCAATAAAGTAGGGTAGAAGTCGGTTCCGGTAACCGGAACATCACATGTGGTTCCTCCTTTTACTCCAGGTACTTTTATGAAGTAAGGCTCTCTTATTCCTCCTTCAAATTGATAACCTTTTCCTGCACGCAATGGCTTGTTCGATGTAGCAAATGCATCACCTGCAGCCACTCCTCCATTGTCCGAAGTGAACACCACAATGGTATTTTCATCCAATCCCAACTCTTTTAATGTTTGCAGCACCGATCCTACTGCATCGTCCATCGATTCCACCAGACCGGCATAAACCGGATTATCTTGCTCCTGGCGAATTGGAAGAAACTTACCCATTTCAAAGCCTCTGTCTGCAATACCTAACTCTTGTGCTTTTTTTCGGTATTTGGCCCACTTTTCTTGTGTAGTTTGTATGGGACCATGTACCGCATAAAACGATAAATAAGCAAAGAAAGAAGTGTCTTTGTTGGCTTTAATAAAATCGATGGTCTCCTTAGCCAAACGCATGGAAAGGTTTTCTCCCGGTTGGCGATTTTTTAGATTTGGATTCTTATACGGATCGAAATAACCTCCATGTGGACTTCCGGCATCCCAACCTCCTACATTTATATCGAAACCATGATCCTGAGGCCATGATCCTTTACCACCAATGTGCCATTTACCTGCGAAGAAGGTTTTATAACCTGCCTCTTTCATTGCTTCTGGGAGTGTTACATACTCTTTATTTAATACATGAACGTATTCTGGTGGTAACAATTTATTGTGACGTCCTTGTTTGCGCCATGCTTCTCCGGTTTTTGCTCCAATCCAATCGGTAATACCATGACGAGCAGGAAAACGCCCTGACATAATACTGGCACGCGACGGGCTACACACCTGACAGGTGGCATAACCATTGGTAAACATTACCCCTTGATGGGCTATTTGATCAATATTTGGAGTTTCGTAGTATTTACTTCCTGTACAGCTCAAATCGTGACAGCCAAAATCATCAGCTAAAATAAACAGCACATTGGGCTTTTTCTGAACAGTAGTTTGTTGCTTCTTCGATGTACATCCGGCAGCCAGCAATAGCGACAATGCCGAAAGCGTTACAACTTGCTTCATTAGTCTATTCGTTTAGATTAGTTATCAAATTATGCCAATTGTTCCGCCAAACGGTCAATTAACAATAATGCTCAACGAATGTAACAAAAAGATTTCCCTCCAACTGGTAATAAAACTATTGTCAACCTTATTTGAACGATTTCCCCCCAAGATTGAGATTTTCACTTATCGCACAACGTATGTTGAATAAATAATTAATCACTAATTATTGAAGCCTACGTTAGTATAAGCTGGAAATGGTTATGTTTTGCTCGGGCTGTTTGAATACTATCTATAACATGGTTACTTTATTCCAAATAATATAAAGCATAAATAGAGATAAAAGGAAGGTACGAAGAAAATGGCTTAATTTCATCTTTTTATGTTTGATTACTGCTTGTACTAAAACAATAATCGTCATAATTGAAAAGAAGGCAATGTATGTATAATCTAAAAAAATCATAAGAGATATATTTACTCCAAATACGATCGACGAGCTCATTGACAAGTAAGGCAATGAATACGAGTGTTTAGAGTTTAATTAGAACTAAAAATTACTTGGTGTAATAATATGTAATTGTCATGCTCAACTCTACAAATGTAGTTTATTAAATGTTAATATTATGATTATTTGATTGCTTTTTAATCCACTGTTGCTAATTTTTTGTCGCATAGAAGTGCGATATGCTCTTCTATAGGATAGATTAATCGTTAGTTTCTGATAAACTACTATCCGATGAACCTTAAAGATATGTTGGGGTTGTTACTAAAGTTATGAAAAAGGTAGGATAGAGAACTAACAGGTAACTGTTGCAAGCACGATGGTTTCGATCTATGAAAATGGAGCCATTACCTTCAACCATTAATTATTGGAATACTAGATGGAGTTTAGAGGAAAGAACAATGAATATATTCAGATTGTCGATGTGAATTCAGACAATTGCTATTTGCTGGAAGCATTTAAAGAGAGCGAATTATCTATTTTGTGGTTTGTGGAAGATGATAATCGGATGAAGATTGATAATGTGGAGTATAAGTTGCATAAGAATCAAATCATCTGTTTAACTGAATTTCATCGAATTGAGCCCATTGAAACCAAACAGGTTAAGTTGATTAAGTGGAATCGTGACTTCTACTGCATCGTCAATCACGATAGCGAGGTGAGCTGCAAGGGATTATTATTTTTTGGAGCTTCCAACGTACCAATGTTGCAACCCAATAGTGAAGATATTGAAACGCTACAGACCGTTATGAATATGTTTCATATTGAAATGCAATCGAGAGATAACTTGCAACTGGAAATGCTTCAAATGTTGCTGAAACGTTTACTAATACTATGTACTCGGATTTATAAAGCACAAAATAATTATACCGATACTAGTGGGAACATAGATATCATTCGGGAGTATAATTTCCTGGTTGAGCAACATTTCAAAGAAAAGCACACTGTTAATGAATATGCCGATTTGTTGAATAAATCGCCTAAAACTCTTTCTAACCTGTTTAAGAAGCATGGAGAGATAACGCCTCTTAAGTTCATTCAAAATCGTATTATGCTGGAAGCACGTCGGCAACTCATCTATTCCGATTGGTCGGTTTCTGAAATCCAGGTTTTTAGTCGTTTTTTTAAAAGTCAGGAAGGTATTTCTCCTCAAAAATTCAAAGAAGGGAAAAACTGATAACTGGTAAGGCAATTTGGTCTAACACCTGCTGTTTGTTGTGCCATACTTTTGTACTGTTCATTATTTGAAAATAATTTAAACAGTAATAAAATGGAAACTTTAACAAACATTGCAGTACCAACAAGAGATCAGGTAAATTCAGAAAGTCAAGCTATTTTCGATCAATTGAAAAAACAACTGGGAATGGTTCCTAACCTTTATGCAACCATCGGTTACTCCAGTTCTGCGCTATCCGCTTTCCTTGCATTTTCAGGAAGTGTAGGCAAAGAGACTTTTTCCAATAAAGAAATTGAAGCTATTAAATTGGCTGTTTCTGAAGCCAATAATTGTATTTACTGTAAGTCGGCTCATACCGCTTTAGCTAAAATGAATGGTTTTTCAGAAGAGGAAACCCTTCAAATTAGAAATGCTACCATCAAGGATGAGAAGCTAAATGTACTTACATCGTTAGCCAAGCAGGTAGCAGAAAAAGCAGGACATGCCGATGAATCAGTAAAAGAACGTTTCTTCAAAGCCGGTTACGATGCCAAAGCACTGATTGATTTTGTTGCCATTGTAGCTGCTGTCACTTTTACCAATTATGCACACGCTTTAACTAATGTGGAAGTAGACTTTCCAATTGTAAAATAATTGAAATCAAACAATCATGATAGAATTGAAATCAAAAAGTGAATTGAACGAAATACTTAATGGTAATACTCCTGTTCTGCTCGATTTTTATGCAGAATGGTGTGGCCCATGTAAAACGCTATTGCCCATTGTTGAGTCATTAGCTAAAGAGTATAAAGAGAATGTGATTATCGCCAAAGTTAATGTGGATCATAACCAGGATTTGGCCAGCGATTATCAAGTAAGAAATATTCCTGCATTATTTCTGATTAAAGATCGAAATGTGCAAGAAAAGAGAGTTGGTTTACAATCTAAAGATCAATTAAAAGCATTGATCGATAAGTATGCTTAAATACTTGTTTCAGAGGATTTAAAATCATCTATGTTTACAACAAAAAAAGGGACTTTTCATAGTCCCTTTGCTTTGAATAGATTATTCTGATTCTTTGTTATATTTCATTATCTCTTGAGTCAAATGTATAAATATCAACGTCTGTCCTGGTTTGAGTTTTAAATAGGAATTCAATTGTTTCCAAGTCATGCCCTAGGTAAGGTGTTGATTGTTCCGGATTTGTATCGATATCTAATACTATTTGTAATACAGATTCGAGTTCATATTTCTGTTTCAGGTTATTTATTATTTCTACTTTATCTTTTAGTTGGTCAATAATTTCACTGACAAGCTTTTCAATATCAGAATATTCCTTTCCTTTTTCGGTTGATAGCTGCCAGGAAGAGAATGTCAACTCTTTTTTGTATTTTCCTTCATCTCCAGTTTTACAGGAATTAGTCGGTTCGATTCCTAATTCCTTTGAAAGCTCTTCAGGGTAGAATTCATCTCCTACAAGGGAAAAGTAAACATGTGTATTAAAATTATTATTGCTCATTCTTGTTTATTAATATCTTAAAATTAAGGATTAAATCCCCGTTATTTTTAGCTTGAAAATCAGATCTCTGTTCAAGCAGCTTATAAATTACCCAACTCATTTGTCTCTCTTTTTTTTTAGAGATTACGAATCACTGAATAATATTTCAATAGTATTTCTCAATTCCTCCGAAACCTTTAATCAGCTTATTGGCTCTAGTTTTCTCGATGAAGTTTTTCAGGCGTTTGGCAAACTCCTCTGGTCTTTTTCTAGCACTATCAATATAAGCAATTCTAATTCTTTTGTATGGATCTGAAAAGCTTTGGAAGCTTTCCCAGACAGATTGATCTAGTTGTAGTTGCTTTATTATGTCTTCTGGGAATATAAAATCTTGCTGAACCAATTCTAAAACACCTTCTAAAATAGAGGGATGAATCAGATTGTTTTCATACAGCCACTTTAAACGTTCAATATTAGGCTGTGAAAAGGTTGAGTTCTTTCTCCTTTTGCAAAAACGCTGAACAGAAGTCTCTTCGTTTAGTGATTTAACTGTGCTGTCAATCCAGCCAAAGCATAAAGCCTCTTCTACTGCATCATTGTAGACAATTCGTTCCTTGCCACTCTTTTTCAATGGATATTCCAGCCAAATGTCATCTTTGCTCTCAAAATTATTTTTGAGCCATTTTCTCCAATCTTCTCTTTTTGTAAAATATTTGGTTTCCATTTTCTGCTTTTCTGAATTGTATATATTGCTAACTCAATGATGCACTAGATCTTTTTGCTGCCAACAGATCCTCTTACAAAGATATTATAGTTTCAGTTTTATCTAATTTTTAGTGATTGAGCTCAAGATTTCTACAATGTCTTCATTCCTTACAATATGCATTCCAAGTCTCTCATGCGACACTCCATTTTTTAGTTCATAGCTATAAGTTGGCTTTCCGTTTACAAGCTTCGAGTCGAAATATTTGTATTCGATATTCTTTAATTGTTTTAGTTGTTCTGCCACTTCGGTTATATGAGTCGATACGCAGAATGTACTTTTATTAATCTGGGCAAACGACTCTATTATCAATAGCGACGCATCAAAAGCATCTTTCACATTGGTACCACGAAATAGCTCATCGAAAATCACAAAAAGCCTGTTTTTCTCTTTCAGCTTTATGGCGGCCTTTTTCACTCTTTTCACCTCACTATAAAAGTGACTGTAGCCTCTATTCATATTATCAGAAAGATTAAGGGTGGTAATTATACCATTGTAAACAGAAGTAATCATCTTTTTAGCCGGAACAGGAAAGCCCAAATGAGAAATATAAACAGCAATGCCCAACGACTTTAAAAATGTTGATTTTCCTGCCATGTTCGGACCAGTTAGAAAGCACAAGTTGTTCGATTCATTGATCTGAACATCATAAGGCACTGCATTAGGCAACAGTGGGTGATGCAGTGCCTCTATTGAGATAGATGGAGTCGAGGAGTCAGCGTATTCTACAAACGCTAAACATTCTTCTTTGGCTACATTACCAATGGAAATATAAACATCCAAAAGATAGATGATTTCAATAAAACGGATTAACTCATGTTTGTACTTTTTTCTAAAGATACAATCAAAGCGATTGATATTCTTAAAACCAATTCTATCATTATCGAGATCAATTGCTTTTATCTCTTTATGAGTGATGAACAGCTTTAACTCATCAATTAATTGAGTGAACTCCTTTGGTGCATTATGAAATTCAGAGCCAACTAGTTGCTTTACCTCTTTTATGAGGTATATTAACTGCTGAATACTTGCCTGTATCAGATAATAATCATTCTGCGGTTTTAAGCGATACGATAAGTGTTGGAAAAAAGCATCCACCCAGTTGTTCCTAAGCGAAGGAATATTCAATCGGGTATAAGCATCGATAAAGTCCAGCTGATTAGAGTTTATCTGTAATTCTAAATCGATGGATGCAATGTACTTTATCAGTCGACTTCTTCTTTTCAACTGCTCCAGATCAGTCAATGGATTCTCCATTAACTTCAATAAACAGGCTTTACCTCCAAGCGTTTTTGTTCGATTGTAGAAAGAGAATATGGAGTCGTTTAATTTTCCATCTCCCAACAACTCAAGATCCTTTATCGTCTGATTATCCAATTCGAATTGCATATGCTTAACTCTTTGTTATAGTTGATTGTTTGCCATTAACTTAGAACGATTCTTTCAAGAATTTCCAATCAGCTGGATTGTAAGCCTCTTCTGTTCTCATAATATGGTATTTACCTTTTTTAGGTCTTGGCAATTTCCCTTCTTTTACTTCCAGACCTATTATATCTGTAAAATATATATATCTAAAATCATGGTTTGAAGTACGATGAATTTTCTCTAAATAATAATAGTTGCCATATTTTTTGTAACTGACAATTTCTTTCTTAAACCAAGCTTTTTCGGTGTAATAGGCAGAGGTTCTTTTTGCTAACCATATCTTGTTCTTATCTTGAATTGTGGTAGAATTTACCTTTACAATTGCATAGTCGTTAGCATTAATAGTGATAGTACCACTATAATCAATTGGCGCTAATTGTGCAGTAGTGCGATGCCTGGGTTTCTTTGCACGAAAAGCGATTAGTAATTGCTCTCCTGTATCAGTGCTAATACTTTTTTTAATTTCAAATTCATATTTCGATAGCTTACTTCTATTCAAAAAGTTGTTATATCTCATGTTCACCACATCTGACAGGCCGATTGGTGCTATTATTTTCGTTTGCTTATTCCTAAATTTACCTGTACTCCCAGTAATTGTATCTATTACGGCTATTCTTCCTTGTTTGCTCACATTAAATCCCTCGTAACGTATCGGATACATCGGTACGGACTTGTAGCCATTATTATCATAAATACTCCTTAATTCTTCTTGTAGATAGAATTTCTCATCATAAGGACTCCATCTCTTTTGTCGGTAAAGTCGAAGTTGACTGTAAGGTGTTTGAATATAGTTATGTTTTATATTCTTAATAACTCTCTTCATAATCAACTTTGCAGTTAAAGGTTCTCCGTAAACTGTCACCTCTTCTATGTTTTCAGTAGCAGGGGAGAGTGCAATGTTTTTTCTCGAGGACAAATCCTTAACTGCTATCCTTTCTGTTTGATATCCGATGCATGAGAAACTTATCGTATCTGATTGATACTGACTAGGAATTTTGAGATAGAAATTTCCATTAAAATCAGCAGAAGTACCTATTAATGTATTTCGAATACCAATGTTTACATATGGAATAGCCTGTTTTGTCTTACTATCTTCTACTTTGCCCGAATGGATAATCATATCTTTTGTTCTTTCTCGAATGATTTGATAAGAAAATATATTTTGACGATTAGTAATTAAATTTTTTTGATCTGTTTTCTTGTCTGGAGAAATGTCTTTTAGTACGGAACTATTTGATTCAAAGTCTAAATCCAGTAAGTAATGTGTTGACTTTGTAATTGTATCTAAGAAAAACATACCATCAATTACCTCTTTCCAGTCCCCATAAACAGCAGCTTCTTTTAAATCAATACAATAACTTTTAAACTGTGTCTTTCCCGTTGAGGATTTAAGATCTAAAAAGCCAAATCGTGCATCCTTTTTGTTAAATTCCTGTTCAATGGAACAAATGTTTTGCGACTTATCTTTTGCGGCAGTGAAACCAAGGATATATACTTGATCTTCGCCTAGTTGCTTTTTAATATGGCTTCCCATTGGAGTAAAACTCTTCAGTTCTTCATGCTTTAACTTCCATACTTTATTGGCAAAATGAGCTGTTGCCCCCCAGCATATAATTTTTTTGTTAGGGTATTTCTTTGCTAAAAAGATCAAATTTTCAGCCATCAATTGATCTCTAACATTGCTGTCTTTGGCTTTCCATTCTTTTTCAGATTTTGTACCGGTTTTGTTGATATAATAGTCTGATGCCGTTTGCTGTATATTATGAAGTAGCTGAATAAGAAAATCTATTTCTTCCTCATCACTCTTTAAGTAATTCTTCTTTGCAAGAAGAACATTTCTAATTTCAGAAGTGTGCTTATTGAAAAGGTTGAATTGTGAAGAATCGTTAACGAACTGAAAGTCATCACTCATGGTTTCAATGTGGTCGATCCATGAGTCTAAAACTTCTGCGGAAACTTCATTTTCAACAAACTTCCTAAAATCGTCCTTCAAATTTTCAAAAACATATTCGCCCGAGAATTGACTGTCGAATCCGGTGAGTAATAGTTCGCTATTGTTTTCTTCGATATACTTTATGAATGGAAGAAATTCTTTTGTATTTATCCATATAGGGAATATACTTTTTGCCATACATAGTTTTATATTTCCTCTTTGTTCCATTTCTTCTGAAGCTTTTTTTAGGTCATAAAAGCCACTCTCAAAAGCGATGATGTCAAAGCCCATCTCTTGATGTAAATATTTCATCACCTTAATTTTTGCTTCAAAAATATTCCCATAACTGTGGTCAACCTCACCTAGCATAACAATTCTAGAATTACCAATCATATCTTTTAAAGAACTGAGATTCTCACTTTTTATATCATTCATAAGTATGATATCCTTATGAATATCATTTTTCATTTCTTGTGCACTACCTGTGGAATAAAGAGATAGTGAAAGCAGTAGGAGGATAATGTTGTGTTTTAACATAAACGAATGATGTTATAGATTTATCGAACTGATTATAAATATTCAGAGAAATCTTTTTTACAAGGTAGGCTTTGGGTGTTATTAGATAAACCAAATATATAAATATTAGTTAACGAATTGAAATAATATGGTTAAATAAATTGTTTTGCTGAATTTTGAATGCTTATATGCTCAGAAATTTATCAGCTGCTTTAATGCCATCAACTTATGGTAATAATATCTCTATTGTTTTAAGTTGCCAATTACGATAGCTAGTAATTAGCTATTTAGGCAATAAGAGGGGCAAAGCCCCGATATGTAAAAGCACAGGACTTGGTCCTGTGTATCTAATGAAATGTATCCTAAAGGGCTGAAAGCCCGAGAGATGTCAAATGAAACTTATCTTATAGGCGTGTTGTTTTTGAATACTCCAGTATTATTCCAGTCCCAGCCATGCCTTACGCAGTTTCAATTGATCCTCAGTAGCAAGCTCGTTGAATTTTACTACATACTTCTTAGTTTTTTCAATTATTCTTGCTTTTGCTTTTAGTTTGATGTTCTTATAGTTGTCTTTTTTCTTTCTGGCAATAACTATTTTAACCTTATCTCCTTCTTTTGCATTGTTTTTAAACTCTTTCCATAATTTAAGCAAATTACCTTGGGTTAATTCTTTTCCATTAATCGAAACTATCTCGTCGTTTATGTTATAGCTTAAATCTTTTGCAAATTCGTCCATCCCTTTTTTTGTAATAAAATATCTTTCGGTATGGGGATTGTAGGTAAGACTACTAAAGCCTAGCGAGAATGAGGTGTACTTAACATCTTGTTTAAAATTAACTCCAACCTTTTCTAGAATTGTTTCTAATGGCAACGACTTGCTACCCTCTACATATTCCGTAAAAAAGGTTCTTATTTTCGGACTTGACAATTCGGTGATTTTATCAAATAATTCTTCATCCTTAAATGATTTATATTTGCCATATTCATCTGAAAGCTTCTTCATCATATCTTTCATTCCTGTTTTTCCATTGGATTCTTCTCTTAATAAAATATCTAAGCACAAACCAATTAAAGCTCCTTTGCAATACACATTGTCAGATTGGTCTTTATACTTGTCTAAACATCCTAAGCTAAGTTCAGTGAATGGCAATTCATCATTATATCTTTTACTGTCAGAGATTTTCTTCTTAATAGCTTTTAAATATGCTTTAGGCGAAATCATTCCACCGTAAACTTTCACATGATCGGAAAAATATTCAACAACACCTTCATATAACCACAGGTGTTTCGACATTTTGGGGCTGATATAGTCAAAATCACCTATTTCTTCTGAATGAATATTTAGGGGAGTAACGATATGAAAAAATTCATGTGCGACATCGCCAATAAACATTGGAATGAATCTCTCAATGGGAGCCTCTGTGTTATAATAAAAAGACGAATAAGAGTGTTCCAACGCACCTGTCGATACTTTGGCACTTTCTGCCTTAAACAGGTATATGATAAAAGCATATTTTTTTACTGGTAAAGTGCCAAGATAATCTTTTTGAAGCTCCAGCATTGCTTTTACATCATCTGCAAGCAATTTTGATGTGATTTTCTTACTTTTTGAATATACTGAGATTAGAATATCTGTTTCGCCAACTTTAAATACAGTTGTATCGGGGATGTTATACATAATTGGCGAATCTACTAAGTCCATGTAATTATTAGTCGTAAATTTATCGGTGTTTCCGTTTGTTACACGAGTAGTTAATCCGGTTGAACCATAGAAATTTTCAGGCCGAGTAACATTTAATTCATATCTGTAATTTTTCATTCCAGTGAAATAGCCGAAGAAACCATGATTATTTAATAGAATATTTGTTCCTGCTTCAATATTTGTACCGCATGGTTCAAAAACAAAATTTTCAACATCGGCATCCCATGTGTCATCTACCCAATACCTTATTTCAGCTAAGTGCTTTGCATTATCAATTTCCCACCTGTTTGTGTCAATTCGAGTAACGTTTAATAACACTCCGTTTTTATTAAATGCCTTGAAATCGGTTATATATTGTCCGAAATCGTCAATGGTATAAGAACCGGGAATCATTTTCGGAATGTTGTAAATTATTTTGTCGGATTTTATTTTCGGAGTTTTTAAACTAACGTGTAGTTTGTCATTTTTTACTTCGTTTAAATTCACGAAAAATTGATAAGAATCGTTTTGAGCTTTAGTTGCTAACGATGTAAATATCAGTAAAGCAATTAGTATTTTTTTCATCCTTTAAAATTAATTGTATCAATCGACCAAAATATAGCTGCAAAGACCGTTTTGAGATCTACATATTGTTGTTTCGGTGTACTTTATTTGTTTAATTATTTTGTTCTCAAACCACTCTCTATCCTTGTCTGTTTTGAATGAATTCAGTGGAGTAATAATTTGAATCTTTTTTACTTCTTCTTAATTCTATTTTTTGTTTCATTACGGTTATTTGTATGCGGCATAATGTATTTATTACATCAATTTTTTAATCAATGTTATATTTTTTGCAAAAAAGCTTTTGCTGGGAACAATGCTATAGAGAAAAATAACAGTAAACTACGGACAATAATATGTCGTGTTGTTTTGCTAGAAAGATCATTAATACAATGTATAACTCTTTGCTTTCTGCGGTTCTCGAAGAGGGGAATATTGTATTTGTATAGGCTGCAACTAATGAAATACTGTGTAATTCAAGCTCAGCCAGCGAGAAAATCGCGTAGAGATGATAGTATGGTAGTATAATCGAATATCACAAACTCAAGCGCACCATTCATTATCATCTATCGAAGTTAACTGGTTATATGGGGCTCAATAATCACAACTCGTTATAAACGAGCAGTCGTGGGAGTGTGACGCAGAAATTATATCAGTCACGTTGTGATGGTGTTATGAGAATATCGTCCCCACGGGACTTTATAGATTATTTTTGACTCTAATTGGCTACCATAAACCGTGCCGCTGGCACTTAATCGCGTAGCGATGATAGTATGGTAGTATGATCGAATATTACAAACCCAAGCGCTCCAATCATTATCATCTATCGGTGTTAATTGGTTGTATGGGGCGCAATAATCACAACTCGTGCAGGTAGTAGTGAAGAGCCTCTTCGGCTACTGACATTCATATAATAAAATTCAATTTCTGGTTGTTCTATTCTTTTGTCATTGCTACAAAAGAATCAAAAAATCTAGTCAAAAAGAACGCTTCATCGCTCACCGAATCCCTTTACCCACAATCAGTCCTAAACCGGTCTCAGGAATTCTCTCGCCATCCCAATCCCCGCACTTTTTGACAAGACCAACGCGCTTTTCGGTATATCTAATGAATATGTTTACATATTAATGAGGTTCTGCTCCTGATTTTACAGTAAATGGCTAAAACACAGTTGTTAACTGTGGCGAATCTTGATGCTGGAATCTCTGTGCTTGATACTATAAGGTAACAGATCACTTTTCCCTTTGCTCTTCCCCTTAGCAACCGAATTCTGTTTCCCTTTTCTCCAGTTTCCAGATTCCATTCGCTCCCTGAGTTCATCGAAGGGAATACCAATTACGAATAGGCTTCGACTAATGAATTACTGTCGTAATTCAAGCTTTGCCAGCGAGAAAATCGCGTAGCGATGATAGTATGGTAGTATGATCGAATATTACAAACCCAAGCGCCTCAATCACTATCATCTATCGAAGTTAACTGGTTATATGGGGCGCAATAATCACAACTAGTTATAAACGAGCAGTCGTGGGAGTGTGACGCAGAAATTATATCAGTCATGTTGTGAGGGTGTTATGAGAATATCGTCCCCACGGGACTTCATATATTGTTTTTGACTCAGACTGGCTACCATAACACCGTGCCGCTGGCACTACAATCCATTGTTTTCTGAACAAATAGAAACGTTTTAAACGCAGCAAAGTTAAAGCTGTTCGTTGGTTGAGATGGGGTATAAATCATATTCAAACCTATTTTATCATTGATTGTTAGGCTATCAGTTAGTCTAACAAATAGTTGACTGCATAATAAGAATCGTATGAATCGAGAGGTTCACATACGGTTCAGTGAGAAGTTAGGGGGGAAATTCCCCTAGCTTACTTGACTACTAACTGCGGTTTAAATTTCAATTCTTTTTTTTATCACATCCATATAATCTGATGGCAAAACAGAAGAATTCTCAAAATTTAACTTTACCTCTAATTTTGTCTCAAATATATTATTGATATTTCTGTCTAAATATTGTTGTAATTCGATTAGCTCATTAAATAAATAGTTATGCTTGTTAACTAACCATCTACACGTGAAGTTGCACCTACCAACGCAGTTTTGTCCACGATTTATTTCTATCGTCATGTTCGGATTTGATTTATTAACTCGCTCAGTTTTACAAGATAAATTTGCACAGTTGTTACTTTTGGCGGAAGTAAGGAGCCTTGTATTCATGAAAATATTTATTTGTATAATTTCTGTTAGTTTCAATTTGCCATTTTCATCAAAATCTGTCTCAGCTATTTTGGGGAACTCCGAAGTTATTGAGCAATTGTCAATTGCCATATGTGATATCCAGTGATACTTTGATGTTTCTGACATGTTATTAATATTTTGACGTAAAATATTAATGCTTACTCTATCCTTAGACATATCTAGTAAATCAGCTAATCTTAAAATAATCATCAGATACTTTTCATCATAAATGTCACTCTTAGCTTTAGATTTTAATTTATATACATCCTTTGCGTCATAACAATGTGCTTCAGATACATCTGCCACAAGCCGTCTAACAGCTTTATCTATAAAAAAGAAATCATTTTGTTCTTTAATAAACTTTGAACTTCGCTTGTGGTGATTATCTCTTATTTCCGTTTCAAAATAGTCATTGACTTCTTTGTAGTATTTTAAAATTAAAGACTTAATTTTTGATTGTGGTTCCTTTTCAATATTCTCTATAATTGATAAATCTGTTTTCCATCTGGAATAGACTAAATCTGTTTTTTCATTGGTTTCTGAGAAGCTATCTAAATTAGGATATAGCACCATTGAAATATCGTGCAGATAGCACGCAAGAAATAGAATGTAATAATCTTCAGATTTTATTGATAGGTAATCAATTGATTTGGTTATTCTTATACACTTATTAATCAATTCTATTGAGTGCTCTTCATTGTGAAGTGTGTAAAAATGAAGAAATTTTGAACCATTTTTCCAAATTCCATTAACGTATTTGTGTATCAATATAAGATCATCAATTTTTTCAGAATCTTTTATATAGCTTTTGAATATTGGAAGTACTTCTAAGAGGGATAAATCTATTTTTTCTTGATTTTGCTTTGTTTCCAATTGCCCCATTATACGAGTTGTATTATTTATTAATACCTCTAAACTGAAATGATTCGTTCTAAGAAGCATCAAAATTCTTAACTCATAATACAACAATACTCGGTTGTCTAATTTTGTAAGATTACAACTGTCATTGATGGATACATTAAAAGCTCTTGAAATAATTGCATTGACAATTCTTCTCAAAAAATCTGGGGAATTTTTATAAATAAAATGATAATTTTCTTGGTAGTCAAAGATAATCCTCCAAAAAGGCTTTTCCAATTCAATAGTATTTTCATCTTTAAATTGATATTGTAATACTTTTAAAAGAGAATAGATGATATCAATTTTCTTTTTTTGTTTGACCTTGCTAAATGATTCAATTGTATTTATTGTAATATTTTCCAACGTTTCATATCTCTTATTTTTTAGATTTTGAAATAATGCATGGTTTTTTAAGACAGTGGAAAAATAATGATTTAGCTTACTTCCATTACGTTCAAATTTAGTTTCAAATTCTTTTATTTTATTAATAATCTTTTTCTGTTGTTCTTGTTTTACGGTAAGTTGGCGGATTAAAAGCTTACTTTCAACGCTAAAAACATCATCTTCCAATCTTGAGAAGAATGCCGATTCTTCAATAGATGAATTGAGATCATATTTTTCAAAAAACTCATTTATTCTGTTTTGATCTATCTCATTCTCATCTCTTAGTCTTAAAATATTTAGGCGATTGATATAGAATTTTTTATATCTCTTTAATAATTTTAAAACATTCTCATCTTCAATATGTGTTTTGTCTTCAAAATATTTAATTTGAAGTTTTATTGCATCTATTATTGTACTTATCTTATCGTGTAAAGAGGAGTCTTCTAGCTCATCCATTGAGGCAATTATTTCAAACGAGATATTTGAAGCTGGTTTTGCAAAAAGGTATAAAGAAAGGTCTTGGTCTATTACAGAAAGAGAACTTTTTCCATCCTCTGTGTCATGAATTTTTACATTATACGACAGTAGGTTTTGAAATTTTTTAATTCTCTTATCTCGTATTATGCTAGTTATAGTTTTGCTGATTTCTTCGTTAATCCTTGAGTTTAGAGTCTTAATGCTATCAAAGAAATTATTTTGAGGTTTATCAGTATAGATTACGGAATCATCAACATAATAAAATGCTTCCCCTTTGAATATCTCTTCAATAGCCTTTGAAATAACCACCATGCAAAGGTTCCCAAAGAAATATGCTTGTGGAAGACCTTGTGGGATTCCAATATTAAAAAAAAGCTTATCACTTATAATTCCTGATTTTAGTTCCTCAGGATAATAAAGAGATAAACTCTCGTTAGGAATTGACATGTCAAAGAATAGTAGCTTCTCTAACAACTTTTCAAGGCATTTTATGTCACCTTTCAAATATGTAATTGGACATTTCTGAAGGATGAAATCATATATGAAAATTGGATTAATGGAAGGATAAAACTTTTTTATATCAAGATTAACCTCATGCGTATATTTTTTTGAACTAAAATATTGGCGATGAGCATCAATTGCTTTCTTTGAATACTCTTGATATTGACGATTCCAAGGCTTAAATAGATGTTCAATTTTTGTACTAGGTATATTTCCGTAAAAGTTTGATGGTAACAGTCTACTTATATCTGAAAGTTTTCGTGTTCCATCAGAATCATCAAACATCAATTGGTTTAGTAAAGCAACAATGCATATTTGAGTAATCAAATCGGAAGTGTGAATTGGACGATATTCGAGTTTTTTCTCCTCTTTATTGAATTTCTTTGGCTTAAAAAATACAGTTACTTGAAATAAACTATCAGAAGTTAAAATATCTTCGATGGACTTGATACACTTTTCAACCACCTTGTTAATAAGGTTAATATTATGCTTGTCTGAAAGATCGTTGTACAACTTAATATCATCTTCTATTAGGAGTTCTTTCTCAAAAACATAAGATTCAAGCGAATAGATTGCATTAAAAATATTCTCTTTGCTTATTATTCTCTTATATAAATTACTATTTTTCATTGTTTTGTTTTTCAGCAATCTTCATAAAATTTGAAACTAATTCCTCCCATTTTTTTGATTTGTCATCTTTATCTATCATGTGTGTATATTCAATATTGTGGGAGGTTATTAAAGTTAATTTCATTGCAAACCTCCTTGCTCCGATTTTATGAAAATCAAATGTTTCATTGTGGGTATTGTTGTTAGAAAGTGTCTCAAGACTTGTACTTGATTTTGTGTTGTATTTGAACTTTGAATCAAATTCAATTTCAACTTCAAATTTTGAAGAATTAAGTATGTTTAAATATTTGATTATTTCTTCATAAATTAATTTTTTTTGAGAATAAATTTCAAAGTCAGAAAAGAAGAGATCAATTGAATCCGTGAGATATGTTGTGTTGTATTTAAAATCAGGATTTGATGCAATATAAGATGAGAATAGAAAGAGTAAATCTTTATCATTCTGATATCCATTTTTTATAATATTGAGTATTTTTAATGATGGTTTATTAAAATCCTCTTTGTTCATATTGTACTTGATTTGTAATTGTTATGCAGCTTTTTAGTCTTGTTGGTAATGTACTAGTAACACCCACTCAGATTACTGTTATATTTGCTGTAGCGTAGTATTTGGGGGCTGTTATTGTTCCAAATATAGGAATAACAGTTAACTGTTGGAAATATTTATGGTAAAATAAAGTGGGTATTATTTTTAGCAATGTTCATATTCTACCTGGGAATTTATAACGGATTCTTTGTGTAACTCAGAGCTACTTTGTGTTTTTTGTGGTATAGTTAAAAAGGATTCATTCGGCTGGAGTTGAGCGGTGTTGATATATGATAAAAAAGGCACGAGCAAATAATAGCCCGTGCCTTTTGATTAAATGGGAACAATGGTTTAAGCCATTTCCATTACCTCTTTTTCCTCTTGGTGTTGCAATTGTTCCATCTCAATATTTAGCACAAATGTAATGCCTGCACGGATATTGATATGGTGGGTTTGCGTTACATACCCTTTTAATTCGAACTTAATGGAGTGTAATCCGGGTTCTAAATGGGTAAAGTAATAACCACCTTTTTCTCCTCCCCGTTTTTTGGGCTTTTGATCGCCAATAGTAATGGTTACATTCTTTAGCGGAATACCATCGTTACTTTTCATCTCTCCTTTCAAGGCATATTGATAGGATGATGGTTTAGGCTCTGATATAACTTCCTTGTATTTAATGTATACGTCAGGATCGGAGTCTTTAAACTCACTGGTTATATATGCTTTAATGGTATCATTATTAATAGCGTTGTATTTATGAATAAGCTTATTTCGTTGCTCATTTAACGCTTTGTTACTAGTCTTCTTTTTATGTGGAGCATCAACCAGTTTGGTGGCCTTCTCTTTGGCATCGGTTATAGCCTGAATATTTTCAGGAGTAACACCTGCCTTAGTAGTTTCTTCACTATAAAGGGCTACTAGGTTAATGATTTTACTAGTATGAATCAATAGCTCCTCTTGTGCGCATCTTTTCAATTCATACATTTTACAGCCTTTAATTTCTGCAAAAGGTTCAAAATTGTTGTACTTACCATAGCTTATCAGTTTCATTGTTGCTTTACCTAAAAGGTTGGTAAGTTGTTTAAATGCAGTATTTTTCTCTTTTGTAATAGAGGAAATAGATTGATCCAGTACCGATGATATTGTTAAAATCTCGGTATAAATAGCGGCTATTTTATCAAAAGCGCTGATTAAAAACGGGTTGTTTTCAATCTTTGACAGTATACTGTCTTTGAAATCAAGTAATCTTCTGATTTCTCCTAATTTATAAGCTTGATATTTATTCATATCAAAAAATTTAATAGTTAAAAAAATGCACTATTTCTTTTAATAAAATGATTGAGTATAGTGCTATTAATAGAATAATTCAGAAAATTGCTATAAAGCAATCTGCTGTAGTTGACCTAGCATTAGTTGGGTTAACACCCTTTTCGCGAACAACTTTACTATCAGTTTTAGCAGTATCATTTTTTCGGTCAATGAGCTCACTGGCATTTCCAATAGTATTGCTTGCTTCGCCAATGATTTTACCCTTTGCGCCAATCATCTCATTGGTATTTCCAATAGAGGCATTCATTGCGCAAACAGTTTCATTGTTATTTTCAATCGCGACACTTGTTGAACGAATGATCTCATTCTTTACACCAACAATTTCATTGGTACTTTCAACTGTTGCGTTGCCATTGTCAAATGCAAGAAGCTCTTCGCCAGTAAAAAACAGGTTTTCGCTAAGCGAAACTGTGTTGTTACTATTGATATGGCTATGGACGATACGCGTAGCCTTATCGTTGCTAAGTCATAGTAGAAGAGTTATAGGGGCAGTTCACACATTACCAACAGTATAATAACTGTTTACAGTGCTGTTTGGAGAATAAAAAAAGCAATTCATTGCTTTCGTTTCCCTAAAGGGACTCCTGCGGTACTTTTTGTAATGTGAAAGGCGATGAAGCAAAATCAATTGGGTTAAACATCAATTTTAGCATTATTTTTTTCTTTATTCTGGTTAAAATCGATTCTTCCACATAAAAATCAAAAAGATATTGACCATTGAGGTTGTGATTTAATTCATAGTGTTTGTTTTTAAAATTATATTGCTTAACCTGTAGTGTTTACAGGTGTTTTACGTAAATAGATTGTTTAATCTATCGATAAATACACTCATCAATTCGTTGATGATCTATGATTTAAATAAAAACTACGAAAAAGAAATTTATTTGTCAATGTGGGGGGAAAGGAGATTGGAAAAAAGGGAGACTGGATTCTGGAGGAAAGGGAAACAGAAATCTGGAAGAAGGGGAGACCGGAATCGTTTTTGCGAAAACGTTTTACGTTTGACGCAATCTGTTTGCATACTGATTGCAGAGTGCATCGAGAAAAGGGGAATTGGAATGGTTATCATGAATAATGTAGTACGAGTTACTGGTTTGTTAGCTGGCGGATAGTCATAAGATTTTCGTTTTTAAGTATTATCTTATCTAGCTGCTCAATTAACTCTCTATCTGAAGGTCTTTTGGCGTATGATTCAATTATTCTTCCATTTTTATTAAGTAATATATATCGTGGGATTCCTTGTACTACATAGTCCTTAAAAAAACTTGCTTTTGTATTAGCTGCATACAACTGTATTCCTTTTAACTTTTTCTCTTTGACTGTTTTTTTCCATTCTTCCACTGTTTGATCTATGTTTATACCCACAAAGTGGATATTTTTATCTTTATAGCGTTTTTCAAGTTTTTTCTGAAATGGTATTTCTGCTATACAAGGTCCGCAACCTGTTGCCCAAATATCGATGTATATGATTTTACCTTTTAAATCTTTGAGTCCAATTAATTTGCCCGACTTATCTTCAAATTGAAAATCAGGAGACATTGCTCCTTTTTCAATTCGTTTTAAAATATTGTATTTTTTCTGAACTCGATTTAAATATCTTTTATTTGAAATATTTTGCGTCACCAATTTATAAACTTGATCTAATTTCTTCGTTCTTGGCAATTTAATATTCCCAATATCGTACGATAGTTTTTCTTTAAGTTTCTTTGCTTCTATCCTTTCATTCAGAATACTCATATAAGTAAGATAGAAATCAATAGAACTATCACCATTTACAATACTATTAGCTTCTTGCCATAAATAAGAGTCAACAAAGCGTATGTAATCATTTACAATTATAAGGTTGCTATCGTTTACATTAATACCCTTATACAGGTTGAAGTAGTAGCTTTTCGAGACTTTAAAATTATTGTCTCCTGTAACAATTTTTCTTGAGATTTCATATAAAGCTTTTTTTCTTTGATACTCATACTTCAATTTGCTTTCTTCTATATATTTGAATTCATTGCAAATTTCGGATCTAATTTTATCTAGCAAATGAAGTCTATTTTGATATATAGAATCCATTAAAAGCAAGAATGACTCTTCTTGGCGTTTTGCGTAGTATTTGTAATTATCAACATCTTTAAGTTTTTTAACTAAGGATCTATTTGCTTCCAAGTAATTATTCTCATTTGAGCCTTTTCCGTTAAACTCAATTTGTTTTCCAATCTTTACATCTATTTGAAATCCTGGTTTTAAATAGATATTGAAACTTTTTTTATTAATAGATAATGTGTAATAGCCTTGTTCTATTGAAATTGTGTCGTGGAAGCTTTGAGCACTATCAATTTTTATTTCAAATGTATCCGTCTTATTGTTAATTACAAGAAATTTTGCATTTGTAATATTTACTTTTCCAGTAATTATTACATAATTCTGAGAACCTTGCTTGCCACAAGAGATAAGTATAAAGAATAAGATTAGTATTAGATTTGTTTTTTCCATTTCTGTCACTTTAAAATTATAGTAACGTGTGTGTAGTAGATTATTTATGTTGCTGCTTTTTTCTCAAAAGCAGTTGCTGGAATGTAATTATATCAAAGATAGGAATAAGTGTTAATTGTTAGAAATATTATGTCGTGTATATTTAATACTTATAAAGTACCTGTTACTCTTAGGTATTTCTTCTCTGTCATTGATTATTAATAATTCTTAGATATTTCATAGTGTCGCTTTGCGCTTCTTTGGGGCTTCTGTGGTATTTTAGAGCACGAACTACAAGTTGGCGCTAGCGATTGAAGAAAAAGGAGACTGGATTCTGGAGGAAAGGGAAACAGAAATCTGGAAGAAGAGGAGACCGGAATCGTCTTTGCGAAAACGTTTTACGTTTGAAGCAATCTGTTTGCATATCGATTGCAGAGTACATAGAGAAAAGGGAAATTGAATGGATGTCAGAGGAATGTAAGGTCTTAGAGAACGAACTGCAAGTTCGCGCTAGCATTTGTAGAAATAAAATAATGTAGCATAAGTAACTGGTATGCTAGCTGGCTTCGAGTACCTTAACTAACAACTAATCATTCACCATTAATAATTGTTTTCATTGTGCGGAAAATGAAGTATTTTTAGGATTGTGTAATACTAAAAGTGCTTGTATATGAAATTCAATATAAAAACCCTGGAACAAATAAACTCTCGGATTTCAGAAATAATTGAGAAAGCAAAAGAGTTGGAAGTAACTTATGCCGATCATCTGAACAAGGTTAATCCGGTTTATCGTCACAGCGCGCAAAATCTGGTACATTACCTTGCTTTTCGAACTTTCGAGATAGATGAGCTACAACAGCAATTGCGCGACCAGGGATTACCAAGCCTTTCGAGTATTGAGGCGCATGTAATGCGCAGTTTACTTTCTATTAAAACCATTATTAATCACTTATTGGGGGAAAGAAGTACGGAAGAAGTTCCCGGAAATGTAAGTATAAAAGAGAGTAGGAAATTATTACGGCGAAACACCAAGTTGTTGTTTGGTTATAAGTCGAGAAAGAGGTTGACCCGTATTATGGTCACCCTGCCCAGTGAAGCTGCCAGTAGTTACAATTTTGTAAAGCGGTTAGTTGAAGTGGGAATGAATAGTGCGCGTATAAACTGTGCACACGATGGACCAGAAGAGTGGGCCAGAATGATTGGCAATGTGAAGCAATCGCAAAAATCATTGAAGAAAAACTGCCGAATAATGATGGACTTGGGTGGTCCTAAATTGCGAACAGGTGCAATTAAACCGGGGCCACAGTTAATTCGAATAAAACCCAGTAGGAATGTATTGGGGAAAGTGGTTTCTCCTGCCAAGATTTGGTTCGCTCCTCCTGGCTCTGATCGACCAAAAGAAAAGCCCAATGCAGTTATTCCTGTTGATTCTGACTGGCTAAAAAATGTGCGTCGCCATTCCGAAATTTTATTTACCGATAGTCGTGATAAGAAATGCAAAATTACCATCGAGGGACGTGAAGGAGAAGGTCGTTGGGGTGTTTGCTACGATTCGTGCTACCTTACTACCGGTACCGAGCTAACCTTAAAGCGAACCAAGAAGAAAACCGGCGAGGAAATTGTTAAAATAGGAGAGTTGCTTCCACTGGAACAGATTATTTTATTACACACAGACGACACATTAATACTAACCAAGGAACCAGTTGCCGGAGAGAAGACAATCTTAAACGATGATGGAACAGTGAAAACACCTGCTCATATCTCTTGCACCTTACCCGAAATTTTTGATGATGTAAAAGAAGGGGAACCTATTTATTTCGACGATGGCAAAATTGAAGGTGTAATAGAAGAGATACAAAAAGAATCTCTAAAAATAAAGATTACTTATGCCCGTGATACTGGTGGTAAACTGAAAGCCGATAAAGGAATAAACCTTCCCGAATCTGATTTGAAAATAAGTGGGCTAACGGCTAAAGACAAAGAAGATTTGAAGTTTGTGGCCGAACATGCCGATGCTGTCAATTTTTCGTTTGTAAACACTGCAGAAGATGTAAAAGAACTATTGGATGAGCTGTACAAACTGGATGCAGAAGTGGGAATTATCTTTAAAATAGAAACACAGAAAGGGTTTAAGAATCTTCCTCTTATTTTGCTGAAAGGAATGCAAACTTATCCTATTGGTGTAATGATTGCCCGTGGCGATCTGGCCATTGAAACCGGATGGAAAAACTTTGCATCAATACAAGAAGAGATTTTACGCATTTGCGAAGCGGCCCACATTCCTGATGTTTGGGCAACACAGGTGTTAGAGAACCTGGCAAAAAAAGGAGTACCATCGCGTGCCGAAATTACCGATGCAGCTATGGCAAACCGTGCCGAATGTGTGATGCTAAACAAAGGGTTCTACATAGTGAAGGCAGTGAAAATGTTAGATAAAATTCTACGAAGAATGCAACATTTCCAAAAGAAAAAAGATACACTATTGCCGAAATTAGAAAATGCCCAAGGCTTGCAGTTATCACATAAAAAGTTTGATGTGTAAAAATGGGGAAGGCTTTACAGAACGGATATTAAATGAATAGATTGGTTTATGTGCTCATGCAAAGCATTTTCTAGCTGATTACATATGTCCCAGAATTGAGTATTTATCTCATCCATATCTTTTTCAAGTTGGTTTTCTGGATACTTGTCAAATTGTTTTTGTCTAGCATCTGGCCCCAGAGGAACACCATTGGGAAAATATTTCTGATTAAATGCTCGAAGTTGGTTTGCTACAGAATGAAAGTTCAGGTATTCCAGATCAGCTATTGTATCTGAATTTTTATCTGCTCCATAGTTGATATAATGGTCCAAGAGACCACTTGTTGTTAATGGTTCGATATTAAGCCATACTCGTTGTGCTCTATTTAGTTTATTATAGTCAGAAAAACCTAAGTCAACTATTTTTTCCCAGATTGATTGAACCTCTATTCTTTTCATATATTCTTATCTTTGAATTGTAGCTATTATCAAGTGTTAGTAATCCATAATCCTCTAAAATTTGATATGTCTTCCTTAATTTTTCAAAGATAGACATAACAGTTAGGAATCTTATGATTGAATATGATTGAAAAAAAGGCATTGATAATCTTTAATTAACAACTAATAATTCACCATTAATAAATATTTCTTGGTGTAGCTTCGTGCTTTATTGAGTCCCTTTGAGGTATAACTAAATAAACTTTCTTGCTCGTTTGTTTATTCCTTAGATTTCTGAAAATTAAGGGCTAAAAGTATGGGCTGCAAGCTTTTGCTAGTATTCGAATCCTTTCTTTTCGATTGTTTCGAGTTGGGTAAGGGGGCTTTATTATCTTATTAGATAAACTATTGCTAGTATAGCTCCAATGAAAAGACCACAAAAAAATAGAATTGTATAAGTTTTTGTCAAAACATTAGCTTTACCAAAGAAGTCTATAGAAAATGAGTTTATTATTTCTTTCATTATTTAATAATTAAGGGATTTAAAATAAAGAAATAGCATTTTATCGAGGAAAACAATATGGTTTAAATGTATTAATTAATTCCAGAAATTCTTCCAACTTTTGTTGAGAATTTAAACCCATTAATTCCCTTTCTTTGCCATTATTCAATTCTAAAACATACCTTCTACTGCCGAAAGATGTTTTCTTTTTTACCCCTTTTATGTTGTCTAGAGGGATTTTGTATGAGAATGATTTACGAATGACTAGATAGAGAAAAACGGCAATGGAAAGAACTCCTATTGTAACCCAGATTAGCTTCAAATATCCCATCTCTGTTTTCTCTACATAGAATAAATACAATGCTGAGTTGGTTATATTTAACACGATAAGTAGCCCAATAAAAAAGTAGCGAACTCTTAGCCAGTCTTTTATTTCAAGTGTTTTATCTTTTTCGTTTAGTTGTATTTTCATCTTTTAATGCGAGCTATATGTGTTATACAGCTAAATTGTAATCGACTATTTAATATTCATCAAGGTTCTTTCCAATTTGATAACCTTCAATAAGTAAGGGGAGGGTATCGTTTGTGAGTTCAAAGAAGGGTAATTCTCCATTCTCCAATTTTTCATCTAGCTCATCTTTCGATAAGAAATGATTGGCATGATCTAAATAGGTTCCTTTCATCAAATGTCTGAATTCATGTTGGAATATTACTGCCGCAAATCCATCTAGCCTTCCACGTTGTATCTCGCCTTTTGCGTTCTGACACTCGTATTCAATCCACTTAAAGGTGGCTACGTTACCTCTTTTTTCTCCATCAGCACTCAAGCATCCATGCCAGAAGTTTTTACGCTCCTTAGAAACATTAGTGATCTTTGGATTTATAAATACCTGTTTGGCTACGGCTCCAAGGACTTGGTATCTTGGATTATCAGAATGTGCTTCTAATATAAAAATCTGCAATCTTTTTCCTATCTGATTGGCTGCAATTCCCACTCCAGCTTCCCGAAGCATAATAGTATACATACTATCGATAAGGGTATTGAGTTCAGGCGTATTGAACTCTTTGGCTTTTATTCTTCTCGGGTTCAGATATAGTGTGTTTTTATCTCTTCCTTCCGTGTTTTTTGGTAGGTGTTGAACAACGTTAAATCCGTTCTTTGGAATTTTCAAAGTAAGAGAATCGTCTTTTGAGCAACTGCTTTGTAATAGTGCTGTCATTATTATGATGGTATAAATAAAATAACTCCTGAACATGGCAAATTTGGTTTATTTTTTAGATAACTAAGTTGTCTGTCTTCACTAAGTTTTTACTAGCATTTGGAAGAGGATAACTAGTTTTTATTCCTGATTATTTTAACAATTCTGTTATTGACTATTTGTGATAAGTTCCAATTGTAAAGTTTCGGATCTGTTGTGCTATAGAATGCAACAACAACTGCATCAATATCTTTATAGTACTTTGCAAAGCTCTGGTAACCGGGAACCCAACCAGAGTGTTCGTATTCATATATTGAAGAATATATCTCTTGCTCTCCTTGTTTAAACAACGATCCATCATTTAGTGCCTTTACGAATATGCCCACATCTTCTGCTGTTGCTAACATTCCATGTTCATCTGCTTTTAAATCATGTGGATATCCTACGTGATAGCCACTCATCACATTATTTATGTTTACTGCATTCAGTGAACTAAAGGTGTTATTCAGGTTTAGGGGAGTTAATATTTCTTGCTGTATAAATTCAAAATTGCCATAGCCAAGTGTATTATCCATTATTTTATTGATTAAAAGATAATTGGTGTTGCAGTACTCATAGCTCTCGCCTGGCTCAAAGTTGGCAGGCTTACCCTGAATCAATGCCAGGCTTTCTTCAAAAGATTTAGTTGGTGCTGCCCAGAAATTCGGAGCATCTGTAAAGTTGGGAATACCGCTTCTGTGTTGAATCATCAATCTCAATGTGATTTTCTCAGCATTTTCAATTTTACCCACAAGCTCTGGAAGGTAATCAGCTATTGTCTTATCTAATGAAAGTCGCCCTTTACTTACCAACTTGGTAACAGCTACAGCATCATATAGCTTACTGATGCTGGCAATTTTAAATAGGGCTTGAGGTTTGGCTGGAGTCTTAGATTCTCGGTTATGCCAGCCTGCAGCATAATATTCAGGAGCTTGTCCTGTTTGGTTTATATACACAATCATTCCATCAAATCCATGATCAATAGCCTCTTCCAACTGTTCTTGAACGGTATCTGGTAATGGCAATATCCAGGCTTTCACCAAAAGCCATGGAACAAAAAACATTGATACTATTGTTCCAAGTAACAATGCTATTCGAATTATCTGTTTTGTTTTCTTTTTGGTCATATGAAACGAAGATAAACTTTCAACATTTTAATTTGACAAACGAGAATGATTAAAGTTTTTAGAATATTCAGGAATCAAAAAAAATAAATAGATGAAATGTATCTACAACATCCTTTATGATTACTGTTTTATGCGCTGCAAATTCATTGTAGAGTGTTGATATTGTATCAAATATAATGATAACAGTTAACATTATCGAGATAACATGCTCTGCAATGGAAAGGAATCAGAAGAAAAGGAAAAAGAAAGCTGGATTTGGCTGGATTTGCTTTATGCTATTTTGTGTCTTTTTTGCAATGAAGTTAGAGCACAGATTGCAAATCTACGCTAGCTTTTTTGTGAGATGCATCGTGTAAGTCATTCACTATTAATCATTTTTTACTAACAATTAATAATTCACCACTAATCATTACCAAGTGTAAACTTCAACTTAACCTTTACCCACGAACTAACTGTTTGTTGATTTTTAATGGTTGGTTTCCACTTTTCCTGGTAGAGTAACCTGACAATCTCTTTTTGAAGCGATTCTGGTATTTCGTTACGGAACACTACTTCAGAAATAGCACCATCTGTATTCAACTTAAATTTCAGTTTAACTTTATATTCTCCTTTTAGGCCTTCAATGTTTGACGCAAGAATCTTCTTTATGAAATCTTTCTTCCATTTAGCAATACTATCTGTCTGATTCGTTTTCTGTTGTTTAGTGTGTTTTGTTTCTTGTACCGATCCGGTTAAAGCTTCTTTCCGTTGTTTTCCAAAGGCAACCACTACTACTTCACTTAAACCAATGTTGTCTGCTTCAAGCGTAACTGTCATGTTATCATTGGTTGCAGACATTTCTTTAGATTTATAGCCAATATATGAGGCGATTAATTGATGATCTTTATTATCGTTAGGAAGTTGAATCTCAAATTCTCCATCCATATTAGTTACAGCACCTTGCGAAGTACCTTTTATCATTACCGATACTCCTGGCAATAGCTCTTTCTTCTCGCCAAGTATTTTACCTTTTACTATTCTAATATTACTGTTTTTAGCCTTTTGTTGCTGACTGTAGCTGGCAAATTGAACGATTGTTTGCTTCGGTTTAGCCTTACTTTTGGGTTTCGCAGATGAATCTACAAACGAATTGTATTTAGGGGTAGAGAGTTTCAATAACCCGATAGAAGGTTGAGTAGTTTTAGGTGTTTGTAATTTCTTTTTTGGCTCTGTCTTTATTGCTGCTGTTTTCTTTTTGGCTCGTTGTTTTTGAATAGTCTTTTTTTCTGATTGCAGTGTGGGGACATCAATTGGTTGCTTTAGAGTATCTGCAATAGAATCGGTTATTGGTACAGTTGCTACAGGTACTTCTTTTTGTAGTTGCTCACTTACTAATGGGGAAATATCAGTAGGTTGACTTAAATAAAATAGAATAGATGTTACACCAATAATCAGCAAAATACCTGCAGCCGATGCCAACCAAACAGGAATCTTTCTTTGTTTTTTAGTTCGACTTTGTAAACTGGCCTGCAACTCTTGCATGTCGGATTCAAAATCAATGGCATTCAGTTTTTGCAATCCATCATAAGCATCGCTTTCAAAAAGATCTTGCATTATCTTTTTCTCAAAAGCATGTTTCTTCTTTCTCCCCAATTTGTCGGCGAAATAATCCACAAAGTTTCGATATGTATTGCGATTAATGCTCATATTGTTTGACTAATTTCTCTAAACAAATTTTTAAGTTTCGCTTTCCATTTTGCAGGTAACTTTTCACCTTCTTTATGGGGATGTTCTGTTCCTGAACGATTTCATCGTAAGACTTTTCACCATAATAAAATGCCTCAAGACACATACGTTGCTCTTCCTTCAAGCGCTCCATACATTGTTTTAACCTCTGCTCCACATTTTTGTTTGGCGCTTCATCAATAGGATGCAATAAAGATGTCGATTCCATAATTTGCTCCTGATTATATCGATTTTGCTTGTTTTGGATACTCTTTTCTTTACGTAGTTCCATTAAACAGAAGTTTTTGCAAACCACATATAACCAAGGTTTAAAGTTTTTTACTTCAGCACTTGGAAGCTCAACTACTAGTTTCTCGAATAGTTGACTAACAGCATCTTTTGCTTTTTCTCTGTCCGACAAATATTTGAGGCAAACACCATAAACCAAGTGCATATATCTTGAATATAATTCTCCCAGAAAATCCAAATCAGCTTGCTCCTGGTATTGCTGAAGCAGCTGCTCGTCAGTTAAAAGTTTCGGATTCTTCTTGGATAAAAACATTCGCTATTTCGGATCGATAAACAAACAATTGGATAGTGCTAGTTAACAAATAATAAAAAAAGATGAAAATAATTTATGGAATTTCTTCTCATGCTGCATCCTAGGAGTAAAGACAAAAAATAACATCTAAAATAAATGAGTCATGAATACTAAAGCAGTTATAATTAGTTTAATAATTCTCCTTATAGGATTACAGTCATGGGGAATGAGAGTTTGCGGAATTATTACCGATGAATCGGGAGCACCGTTACCAGGTACATCGGTTTATATTAAAAGTACAGTAAAAGGAACCATCAGTGATATGAATGGTTATTATGAACTGATGGTTAAAAAAGGAGATATTCTGGTATTTTCTTTTGTGGGTATGATCAAACAAGAGATTGCCGTAAAAGATCAATGGAAAATCAATGTAACCATGAAGGCTGACAATGCAGGATTGGATGAAGTGGTTGTGGTTGCCTTTGGAAAACAACGAAAAGAAGTTTTAACCGGAGCCATGTGTAAAGCACGCCCCATGTTTTCTAATGTTGGTTATAGTTATGGAATGCAGCCGTGTGCTCCGGCTATCCAAAATAAAAGGGGTAGTGAAGATTATGCTATTATTCGAGAAAATGAATATAAAATGGTACATCAATCGCCTGTTTCTACCTTCTCGGTTGATGTTGATGCCGCTGCGTACAGTAATGTGCGAAGATTCATTATGAGCGGACAAAAGCCTCCGCAAGATGCTGTTAGAATAGAGGAGATGATCAACTATTTCTCTTACGATTATAAGATGCCTCAGAATAAGCATCCTTTTTCAATTAATCACGAATTGGCAGCTTGTCCGTGGAACAAGGACAATTTATTATTGCATGTTGGTTTACAAGCTAAAAAAATAGCAACTGAAAATCTACCTGCATCTAACTTGGTCTTCTTGCTGGATGTATCAGGGTCGATGAGCAATGCTAATAAGTTGCCACTGTTAAAAAGAGCATTTAAATTATTGGTAAATCAACTTCGCGAAGAAGACCGGGTGGCTATTGTCGTTTATGCAGGAAGTTCAGGCTTGGTATTGCCATCTACATCGGGGAAAGAGAAGAAAAAGATATTGGATGCATTAAACCGATTGCAGGCCGGAGGTTCTACTGCTGGCGGTGCTGGATTAAAATTGGCTTACAAAACAGCCCGTGAGCAATTTATTGATGGCGGAAATAATCGCATTCTCTTGGCCACAGATGGTGATTTTAATGTAGGAGCATCCAGTAATAGTGAAATGGAGCGAATGATTGAGAAAGAGAGAGAATCAGGGATATTTATTTCTGTCTTAGGATTTGGAATGGGGAACTACAAAGACAGTAAAATGGAAGTAATTGCCGATAAAGGAAATGGGAATTATGCTTACATCGATAATTTGCTGGAAGCCAAAAAGGTTTTGGTAAATGAATTTGGAGGAACCTTATTTACTATTGCCAAAGATGTAAAAATTCAAATTGAATTCAATCCTGCAGTTGTAGCTGAATATCGCCTTATTGGCTATGAAAACCGAATACTAAATCGCGAAGATTTTGATAATGATAAAAAGGATGCCGGCGAATTAGGATCTGGTCATACTGTAACTGCTTTGTACGAGATTAGGTTAACTAAAAATGAATCGATGTCGCCATCCGGTTTGCGTTATCAGCATACCAAAACCAGTAAAAAAGCCGACTTGAAGAACGAAATTGCTTACATCAAATTTCGATATAAAAAGCCGGAAGGGAAAAAGAGTATCCTAATAAAAGAAATTATTCCCAATACGAGCATTGACAACAATGAGCTATCGGATAACTACAATTTCTCGGCTGCAGTAGCTGGCTTTGGAATGTTATTGCGCGATTCAGAATATAAAGGGAAGTGCAATTTCGATATGATTATTGATATGGCTAAAAACGCCAAAGGAGAAGACGAAGAAGGTTATCGTAGCGAGTTTATTCGCTTGGCCAAGCTTACAAAGGAGTTGTATAGCTCTGTGAAAATAGATTAAATGCAACTAACACATGGTAGAGACGCAAAATCTTGTGTCTCTACTGCTCCAACCCTATAATACTAAAGCTATCTAAAGAAGGGATGCCCTTGCTACTTGCCTTTCTGCTAACTTTCAAGTTTTCCTACTTCAAACCATTGGAAATAGCATTGTTTTCAATGGTTTGAAATAATTGTACTACAAAATGCAACATGATTAACAGAACCTGTGGGCGATAAAATATTCTTTTAACATTTCGTGATGTGCATTATTAAATGGCAGTTTTTGGAATGAATTGTCCGGAATGAAATGTAAAATGATTTATACCGCAAATAGAGAGAGATGATTAAAAATTTATTGATGGGAGCGTTGTTGCTATGTTGTGTTAATTTATATGCACAGCGCAAAGTAGATTGGAAACCAATGCTGGATTATACTTTGCAGCTGCATAAGAAGAGTACACATAAGGCACAATATCCTTTTGAGAGAGATTGGGAGGAAATTGGTCCGGGATATTGTTATGGACCAGCTTTTGGGCATTGGGATGTGGTGCATCAGATTTTAGATGCATTGGTGTATGACGAACAACATGCCATTGATCAGTTGTATAATAATATTCAGAACCAGGAACCCAATGGCATGGTACCTGGTAGTATCTGGTTTCCCAATCCGAAGATTAACAGAACCAAATTACGTTGGAATAAAAACACAGAAGGACATCCTCCGGTGTGGGTTTATGCAGTGGATGACTACATTCAACAAACCAATAATTGGAAAGTATTAAAAGATTTCTTTCCAGCTTTGGTTCGACAGATAACCTGGTTCGAAAACAATAGAAAAGCTGAAGGGAAAGGCTATTTCTACAACGACATTGTAAACCATCATTGGGAGAGTGGAGTAGATGAAGGAATTCGTTTCTACCAGGTCGAAATGGGGAAGAAATCCTGTATTGATGCTACTAGCCATGTTTATGCTATGTATTATTTTGCTGCTAAATGGGGGAAACAGTTGAATGTGTCAACTTCATTTTATGCCCGAAAAGCAGAGGAGTTAGCCGAATACATTAATAACGATTTGTACAATGAGGCAAAGGGAAGTTATTTTGATAGTTGGTCGGTGAATGAACCAAAGAAGCAACGTTTGGTTTTCGAGAACTTCTGGCCAATGATTGTGGGAGTGTGTTCTAAAGAACGTGCAGACCGATTAATTGACGACTATATGCTGAATCCAAAGCACTTCTTCTCGAAGCATCCTGTAACTACAGTCTCAATGAGTGATCCTGGCTTTGAGTTGCGCATGTGGCGAGGACCAGCATGGAATTCTATGACTTATTGGGCTGCACGAGCATGTGTGCGCTACAAGCGTTACGATGCTGCTAAAAAGATCTTAAAGCGTGCTTTAGATCAATCGGCCATAGCATACAAAAAGACTGGTACCATTTGGGAATTCTATCATCCTCATGGTGGCGATCAAATGGAAGTAAAGCGTAAACCGCATACAAAATACAATACTCCATCGCGCGATTACTTAGGGCATTGTCCTTTAATTGCAATGGCGCAATTGTATGACCAAATCAAAGATTTGGATTAATTGTAATTTAGTTAATATTTGTGATGGAGGTTCAATCATTGGGGATTGAGCCTCCTTTTTTATATCGGCTTGTAAGAGATTGTACGAAAACTTTTCTGTTAGCTCTTAATAAATGGATTTAGAAAAGGTTTTCCATTCATCACAAAAATGGCATTCATAATTGATGCAAGAGCCCCAATTAGCAATCCTCCTATAAATGGAACGGGTTGATTTACTCTCCAATAAACCCATAGTCCAATAAGTACTATTACCCATATACATAGTTGCATTGAAAGCGAGGCATAATAATGAGTCGTTAATTTTTTACATTGTTTTTTCTTGCTTCTCCATAATAGTATTGTGGGAATAATTAATGGAATAGCGCCACTCAGATGAACAAGGGCTGGCCAATTATTATCGTCGACTGATTGAATCTCTTCTGTTTCATCTGTTTTATGGGTTATAAAAATACTAAAATCAACATCGAGAGCTTTGGCAATCATTTGAAGAGTATATGCACGAGGATCTACTTCTCCATTTTCAATTCTTTGAATTGTTCTAGTACTTACCTCTGTTTTATGTGCCAATTCTTCTTGAGTAAGCCCTTTTTTCAATCTTAGTTCTTTAATTTGTTTTCCTGTTTCCATCATTTTCTTTTTTGAAACAAATGTCTGTTGGATATGGGTAACTTTCCAACTACACTAGCACGACATTCTTATGACATTTTAATTCCAAGCTTTATTATAGGGTAGTTTAGTGCTTCTAAACTACATATTCTGTATAACCTCAAATTCGCTATTTTCAAATATAATGATAATGCTTCTTTTTTCATTTTTTATGGAATAGATTGAAAATATATATTGTGTTGTTTCAATTAAATAATGGAGTAGTGATTATATTTGGAGAAATGTACTTGAATGATCGATTTCCACGAAAAGTGGTAGCGTGAACAAGTAAATGACTTGAAAAATAGAGATATAATGCCAATTACATACCTCGATAGTACTTTTTTCATACCTCAATAAGACCTTGCAAATGGTGCGTGCAAGGTAATTTTGGTCTTGAAATATTCATTAAACAGTTAAATTTACAAGAGATGAAAAAAGGAACTATTCTATTACTATTCGGACTATTATTAAGTAGCCATTTTGTCTTTAGCCAGGCGCATAAAGATACCATTGAGACAAACATTGTTATTCCTCATCTTCATGGAACCTTTTCCATAGAGGATAGCTGGGAGATTCACAGGGAAGCGTATCTAAAACAATTAGAAGCGCGAAAGCTTTCGAAGAAGGAAATTGAAAAGAAGTTAAAGGAGTACGATAAGCAAAGAGAGAAGTTTGTCGAACAGTTAGAGAAACATCGAGAGCAGGTTGAGGAGCACAGACGTTTGATGGAAGAGCACCGAAAGAAAGTAGATGCCCATAGAAAAGAGATAGAAAAGCATCGTGACAGAGTGGAGAAGCAAAGAGAGTTGGTGGAAAAACATCGCGATATATTTGAAAAGCATAGAAAGTTAATTGAAGCACAAAGGGAACAGGTTAGAAAACACCGCGAAATAGCCAGGAATAAGCAAGAGTTCGTTCATAATTTGTGTAATAAGGAAGTTGAATTGTCGGGTAAAAAGTCTTTTTCAAAAACAATTGATATCTCAATTGAAAATAGCGAAGCCATTCATTTTGTAATTACCAGTAAAATTAAGTCGGGCGAGGTTCTGGTTGAAATATTTGATCCGAAAGGAAAGAAAGAAGGAGAACTGTCATTGGAGCATCAAAAGCTTGGAGTTATCTCTAAAGCAATGAATACTTTCAGTACTACTTCCGGCTCATTAAATAAAACAGCTAATAGCCCGAAATCAGGTAATTGGAAGGTTAAAATATCTTCTAAAAAGGCTAATGGATATGTTCGTGTAATGGTAGCAGAAGCTGCGAAAACAACAATGGATAAGTAAGATGATTAGAAATACTTTATTCATACTTTTACTGTGTGTCGGCTTTAGTATAACTGCTTCAGCTGACACTGCTGGTTCTGTAAAAGGAACCCTGTTGTTGGATAACAGTTGGGATAGAAAAGTTTATCTATCGTTGTTGGAAACCTTTGAGGAGAAGAATGCGGTGTCTGACAAAATGATTATTGCTAGCTCGGTTTTAGACAGCTTGGGTCGATTTGAAATATCATTAGAGAAATTCCCCGTTGACTTAAGTCTTGTTCGACTGCATGTAACAAAGAAAGGAAGTCCGGCTGCTTCCTTAATCATTGGAGGGGCAGATGAAAATCACTGCTTTATTCTTCTGAATCGAAACTCAACCATAGAGTTATTCAATGAGGAAATTAAACCTGTTTTCAGATCAATCTCATTGAAAGGAGAGAGTACTTCCAATACTTTAAGATATATCGACAACCTATCTGAATATGCCAATTCCATTGATTATAGTCAATCGATAATTGAGAAAGAGTTTATAGAAGAGGTAGTTACAGAAAAACTGAAGCAGGTGGCCGATACCTCATCCAATTTGTTGGTTTCACTTTATGCGCTATATCAAATCGACTTTAGAGCTGATTTTAAAGAAAATCCTAAATTCTATAAGAACTACCTGTCTAAATGGGACAACGACCAAGGCAACTATTTAAATTCGTTTAAGCGGCAGTTACCAGTGGCTGAACCTAATAATATGTCTTACCTCATTTTGCTTTTAGGTATTGGTATGGTAGTAGCTGTCGGCTTTTGGTTTTGGCGCATAAAAAACAGCCGATTAAAGAAACTCAGTGTTCAGGAACAAAAAATATTCGAACTATTGAAGAGTGGTGCTACGAACCAGGAAATAGCAGAGGCATTCAGCATTGAACTGAGTACCGTAAAATCTCATGTAACTAAAATATTTGCCAAACTTAAAATTAAGTCGCGAAAAGAGATATTGAATAGAAAGTGATGAGCGGAACTAACGAACCGCTCTTTTACTTTTGGGAATATTGATAATACCACAGCCATCAACCAACCATTGGTTGTTGGCATATTTTAATTTCATGGTCAGTTGGAATTTCTTCCAGTTGATTCCTTTCAAGGTAATGTAGTTAGAAGCAGAGTCAATTGTGGCTACTTCAAATCCTTTGTCGGGATAATCTTGTGCATCGAAAATTGGATCAAATCCCAGACCTAATTCAGGATCTTTTTGTTTGGCTTTGTTGATGATGCTTTTCAATTCTTCTTTAAATTCCGATGTGGTTAATTGGTTGGAATTTACCCATTCAATAATGCCAATGGCATTTTTCATCTTATTGCAATTTTCTACATAGTTATTAATAAACTGCAGGGCATTTTTGCTATCTATTGGTTGGTTTATATCTGCTCCGGAAGTAACCTGAACAACTTTCGAATGACTGCTCTTAATACGTATACACGAAGTAATTGTCAGTGCTGCTAGGGTAATAATAATGATTGCTTTCATGTTTTGGTTGTTTGTTTATTATTTCAGAATCAAATGTAAGTAAAATGATAATATATGTTAATATGGCTTGGCGGCTTTTATCTCTTCCATGTGAAAAGTAGAGTAGAGATAGAAGATATCTTCGGGAAAAAACAGGCTTTACAAGTTATGAAACGTTATGTTTTTAATCCAAATATTAAATAATTAGCTTAAAATGATTAGAAACTTGAACCAGAGCTTTGGCCTTTACTTATATTATTGACAACTTTGTTGCAATTGATGAAATCACTCGCTGGGAATGTCCTATTTGTATTCGTTTAAATTATTTCGAAGAACATTTGGTTTTATTTGTTGTTCCACAGTAGAGTAAAACGAGACAATCGGTTGAAAACGAGTCAGGTTGTCTGAAATGTTAATAATAAAACTATGTCGGAATTTACTTTTCAATTGAATGAATCGTCTAATTTAACTAAGGTTCAGCAGCTGATACATGCTGTCACGCAGGCTGTTGCTACGGGACAGTTGAAAGAGGGCGATTTTCTTCCTTCGGTAAATAAACTAAATAAAGATAGCGGGGTTTCTCGCGATACTATTTTTAAAGCATACACTAAATTAAAGCAACAAAACATTGTGGCATCAACTCCTACTAAAGGGTATTATATTGCTGCCGAGAAGTTTAAAGTGTTTGTGTTGCTCGACGATTTTAGTTCTTTTAAAGAGCAGTTATACAAGAACTTGCGAAAGAATTTACCCGATAGATACTCGGTTGATTTGATGTTTCACCATTACAACGAAGAGGTGTTCGAGTCGTTGATTATGACCAATATTGGTCGTTACAGTATGTATTTGGTAATGAACTTAAACGATGGCCCATTGCATCCTGCCATTAAGAAGATCGATAGTGATAAACTATTGGTAATGGATATGGGTAAACCGAAATTGGAAGAGGTTTCTTACATTAATCAAGAATTCGATAAAGCAGCTTACGACTGTTTGGTAGAAGGAGAGCAGTTGTTGAAGAAATACGACAATTTCTACTTGGTTTATCCGCAATCGCAAACGCCTCACCCAAAAGATGTAATGAAGGCTTTTAATCGTTTTTGCAAGAATTACGATATGAAAGGAAGTGTGATCAATAGTGTTGACGATCACGAGGTGAAGAAGGGAGATGCTTACTGGGTAATAAAAGATAGCCACCTGGTAAATATAGTGAAAGCGTGCCACGAGAAAGAGTTGGAATTGGGCGTTGATGTTGGCGTATTAGCCTACAACGATACTCCAATGAAAGAGGTGATTGACAAAGGAATTACCACCATGTCTATCGACTTTGTTAGGATGGGACAAATGGCAGCACAATACATTTTACAGAAACAGCAAGTGCAAACTACTTTGCCTACTATGCTTACTGTTCGTGGCTCGTTGTAAAGGAAAAGTTACTTTTTTGTAAAGATCGATACTATTCGAAACAATATTTGTTCGGGTGTAGATATGTTCTCATATTTGCACCCGCTTTTTTTACAACGATGTCAGAAGTCAAGAAAAATAGAGAGGAGTACAACCTATTAAAAAGGGTGTACAGGAAGGTTGGGAAGGCAATGCTTGATTACCAATTGATTCAACCCGATGACGCCATTATGGTTGGTTTGTCGGGAGGGAAAGATTCATTGGCTCTAGTCGACATTTTGGCGAATCGCAGAGCAAAGATTCCTTTCGATTTTAAATTGATTGCTGCACATATTGGCATTGAAGAGATTGGCTATGAGGTCGATTTGAATTTCCTTCAGCAGTTTTGCGACGAAAGAGGTGTCGAATTCATTATCCGATCGGCAGAGTTGAGTGAGGAGAACAAGAAGAGAAAAGATAAAAACACCTGTTTTGTTTGTTCATGGAACAGGCGTAAAGCTCTATTCGAATTGGCTCAGGAGATGGGATGTACTAAATTGGCATTAGGCCATCATATGGACGATGCAGTACACACCTTATTGATGAACATGGTTTTTCAAGGCTCCATTAGTTCAATGCCTGCTACATTAAAGATGTTCGAAGGCAAGATGAAGATCATTCGTCCAATGCTTACTCTTACAGAACAAGAGTTGAAAGATTTTGTGGCGTATCGTGGCTATGGTCATTGTACCCTGAAGAATTGTCCCCATGAGAAAAGCTCCAACAGAAACGACATGAAGCAAATTGTCGAACTAATGGAAAAACTGAACCCCAATGTGCGTCATTCTATATTTGGTGCTATGACCAACCTACAAACCGATTATCTTCCGTTTAAAGAAGCCCCTTGATGCATGGCAGTTGTACTGCTTTCCGGTTTGCATTTCACACTATCCATTTTAATAATTTGATTTTTATAAGATAATGGCTGCTCGCACATTAAATATTCGTTTTGTACTTCATATTTTGGGAATTGTTGCTCTGTTCGAGAGTGTATTTATGTTACTCGATGTTTTAGTAGCATGCATGTATAACGAATGGGATATTGTCCCTTTATTAAAGTCGACGCTGATAACAGGAGGAATTGGAGCCTTAATGTTTATGGCTACAGGAAGCAGTAAACGCTGTGCCAGGAAGATTGGTTTACGCGAAAGCTTTTTGTTGGTGACACTGGCCTGGATATTAATGTCGGTATTGGGAGCTTTGCCTTATATTTTAACGAAAACTACTAATGTGGTAGATGGTTTATTCGAATCGTTTTCTGGTTTTACAACTACTGGATCATCCATATTCAATGATATTGAAGCACTACCCAAAGGCATTTTATTTTGGCGAAGTGAAACCCACTGGATTGGAGGAATGGGAATTATAATGCTGATTGTGGCCTTGTTACCCATTCTGAAAAGTGGAGGTATTAAGTTGTTCTCTGCCGAATCTTCTGCATCGATATTTGAGAAAATTAAACCGAAGATTGTACACAATGCGCAACACCTGTGGATTATCTATATGATATTGACTGTTGTGGAGATGTTGCTTCTGGTATTGGGTGGAATGGGTCTGTTTGATGCTACGTGTCATGCTTTTGGAACCATCGCAACAGGAGGTTTCTCAACCAGAAATCTAAGTGTGGCGGCTTATTCGCCATACATTCAGTATGTGATTACTCTGTTTATGTTTTTATCAGGCGTAAACTTCTTATTGCATGCCCGTTTGATAAAAGGTGATTACAAAAGTTTCTTTAAAAACGAAGAGTTCCGCTTGTACACTGGAATAATACTGGTTGTTTCGATACTTATTGCAGTTAGTTTGGTAGTAATGCAAAATGTGGGTGTCGAGAAGGCCTTTCGCGATGCGTTGTTTCAAGTGGTTTCAATTATTACGGCCACTGGTTTTGCCACAGCCGATTACCTGATATGGCCAACTCATTGCTGGTTGTTAATCTTCTTCTTAATGTTTATTGGAGCCAGTGCGGGCTCAACAGGTGGAGGAATAAAGGTAATTCGTCATTTAATCGCATTCAGGTATTTGGCCAATCGATTTAAAATTCATGTAAACAGAGGTCGCTTAGTGCCTGTGCGTTACAATGGAACGCGAGTAGAGGACAAGGTGATTTTGAATACCTTCAACTTCATATTTGTATATCTTCTAATATATGGTTTAGGTGTTATTTTGATGGTAATAGAAGGAAATGATATAACTACGTCGGCTGGTTCCATTATTACTGCTATGGGAGGAATTGGTCCTGGATTAGGACTAACAGGCCCTGCTTCTAATTTTGCCATGTTGTCGGGAGCCACCAAAATTACCCTTACCCTTTTTATGCTTTTAGGGCGTTTAGAGATACTTCCTGTATTGGTATTATTTCAGCAACGTTTCTGGAAAAGATAGTTTTCTATTTCTTATTTGAATTACTTCGATTAATGTTGTTTGTATACTGAAATGTATTGATGCTTTGAGTGTTAAAGTGAGTCTTTTGTGGTGAATATTTGACACATTATTTCTTACTTTAATACAACCAAATACAAATACACACTCTTATGAACAAAATTAGCCTATGGGTAGTGCTTATTCTTTTAAGCACACAATTGTTTGCCCAAAAAGACTACACGCAAGAATCAGAAAACGACCTAAAAACACGAATGAGTTGGTTTAAAGAAGCCAAGTATGGAATGTTTATCCACTTTGGCTTGTACAGTCAACTGGGAGGCGTTTGGAAAGGAAAAGAGATTGGAGGATATGCCGAATGGATTCAGTCGGGTGCAGATATTGCTGCTCAGGAATATGCCATGCTAACAGCCACTTTCAATCCCAAAGATTTCGATGCTGATTTTATTGCAGAAACAGCATTGAAGGCAGGAATGAAGTACATTGTTATTACTACCAAACACCACGAAGGTTTTTGCTTGTGGGATAGTGAATATACCAATTTCGATGTGGCAAGTACTCCGTTTAAAGGACGAGATATTCTGTCCGAGTTGAGTGCAGCTTGTAAAAAGCGAGGACTAAAATTCTGCACCTATTATAGTATTATCGATTGGCATCACCCTTCGCAAGAACGAAACATCGACGGGCATAATGGATGGACACGTTGGGGTGAGGTACGCATGAAGAGCAAGAAGAAGGCCGCGTATGTGAAGTATATGAAGAATCAGATTAAAGAGCTGGTTGAGAAATACGATACCGATATGCTTTGGTTCGATGGTGACTGGGTTTACTGGTGGAATATGGCCGATGGTACTGACCTTTATAATTTCATTCGAAACTTAAAGCCTTCTATTATCATCAACAATCGCGTGGCAAAACGCAAGTTCTTCAAGAGAGACTTTGGAACACCAGAGCAAGAGCACCCAGGAGGTGCATTGAAGCATTACTGGGAAGCTTGCTACACCATGAATCATTCTTGGGGATTTAAAGCCAATGATCACGATTGGAAAAATGCAGAAACAGTTTACAATAAACTAAAAGACATCAATAAAAAGGGAGGAAATCTATTGCTGAATATTGGCCCCGATGGAAATGGTAATGTACCTCAAGAATCGGTTGATATTCTTTTAGAAGTAGGTAAGAAACTGACGAAATAGTATTTCAACTATAACTGTGTTTTCCATTGGAAAACAGTATTAAGGACAAAATTGCGCAACCGGTTTCCTTCAGCAAAGAAAGGAAATCGGTTGTTTTATTATTGCTGGTTAGTGTTTTGATTGTTAGCTGTATAATGAGAAGAGGTCGTGCGTTTCTATTAGGTGTGAAACATGAAACAAACATTGCAAAATCGATAACATTCAAATTAAATTATTATATTTCTAAAAATAATTATGAAACGAACAACTCCGTTAGCTTAACTAAAACCAAATGAAACGATTTTTCTTCTTGACGGCTCTGTTGAGCCTTTTTAGTGTGCAGTTTTCCTTCGCACAAGATCAACCCAACGCAATAGATTCAGTATTTATTAATTTGCAAAAGCGCCCTCCAATGGAAAAGGTGTATTTGCATCTGGATAAGAATAGTTATCCAATTGGTGGCACCATTTGGATGAAAGCTTATCTGGCAACGGTAGCTGGCCATACAATTTTTGCAGGAAGTCAGTTTGTTTATGTTGAATTGTATGATGAAACAGAAACACTGGTTCGCCGCATTAAGATCAAGAACGATAAAGGTGTTTTTGCAGGACACATAAAACTTCCTCAGAACATAAAAGAGGGAGATTATTGTTTGAAAGCCTATACTTCGTGGATGCTGAATGAGGGAGATGATTATCTTTTTCGGAAAAAGATAAAGGTGGTAAATGCTACCAAGAACAAATGTACTGCATCAATTACATTCGAAAATAAAGGCAGTAAAACTGTTGCCCAAATAAAAATGTTAGGAGCAGATGGCGAATCATTGAAACATCAGGAGATAGAGTGCCAGCTGCCAACCAATAAGAACGAAGTGAAAAGTATTAAGCGTCAAACCGGAAATAATGGTTTGGTGCGTTGCAATATTGATACTTCTGAACTTAATGGAGAAGCTTTTATCGATGTGTTTGTAAATGATACGGACAATTCGTTTCGGAAACGCTTTTACCTACCAAAGGAAGATGAAAAATTCGATTTGCAGTTCTTCCCTGAAGGTGGACAATTCTTACGCAAAACCATTAATGTAGTTGCTTTTAAAGCCATTGGCGAAGATGGATTATCTAGAGCCATTGAAGGAGCCATTGTAAATGAATTGAACGATACATTGAAGCATTTTACAAGCATGCACAAAGGAATGGGACTTTTTACAATGATTCCCGATACTATTACTAAATACCGTGCTGTTGCTTGGTTAAAATCTGATAAATCGAAGGTATTCAATTTTGAGTTACCAGAAGTAAATTCGGTGGGAGCTAAGCTGACTGTTACCCATTTGTCCGATTTCTTTCAAGTTACCATTAAAGCAAAAGGGAAAGGGCTGGTGAAGCCATTTTATATTTTGGCACACGCCGGAGAGACCATGCTTTTCAAAAGAATGGTCGATCGTTTACAGTATACGCTTCCGCGTAAAGATTTTCCTGAGGGAATTATCAATCTGATTTTAGTGGATGGCAACAACCGACCCGTTTCATCTCGAATGATTTTCAACCGAAAAGAGAGTGATATTTGTTTGAACGTAAAATCGGATAAAGAAGCATACAGTAAGAGAGAATTGGTAGAACTGGCTATTAATCTGAATAAAGAGGAGTGTAAAGGGCACTTCTCCATTGCAGTAACCGACAACGAAGTGGTGAAACTGGATTCGCTGGGAGGGAATATTGTAAGTACTTTACTACTGACCTCTGATTTGAAGGGATATGTTGAAGAGCCCAATTACTATTTTCATAATCCGAATGACGATAGCGATACTCATTTAGATATTCTGATGCTTACGCAAGGATGGAAACGTTTTGATATTGAAGCTTTACTGAATAAAGATTTAGTGAAACCCAAATTCTATTTAGAGTTGGGACAAACTATTTCAGGAAAGTTCACACGAGGCTTGATTCGAAAATCTGATAATATCCGAATTAATGCATTATCTACAGATCCTCCGGTGTTCGCAACAACCATAACCAAAGAAAAGGGATACTTTACATTCAATAACTTGAATTTCCAGGATAGTACGGTATTTACTATTCAATCTGAAAAGCTGACTAACGTAAGAAAAGAGCCGGCAGGAATTATTGAAGTGGAAAAAGATACATTCCCTGCATATGGAATGAAGTTGCCATTTAGTCGTAATCCAGAATCGAAAAAGGCAGGTGAAGATGAATTTTTACATCGCTTAATGTTCGATGGTGGAGAAAAGCACATCTTACTGGATGAGCTGGTAATTAAGGGGAGTGATAAGTCGAAGACTTATACTGCAAAATATGGAATGTTAGCCAATGTAATCGATGAAAAACAGATCGAAGAGAAGTATCCGGTATCGATGATGGCAGATAAATTGGTACAGATGTTACCAGGCGTTATGGTACGTTCGGAAAAGATCTACTTTACTGGTCGTGACGTTCCCGCTGAGATTATTTTAGATGGTATGCAAACCGACTTGGTGGGCATTTCAGACATTGACACCAAAGATTTGAAAACGATTGTGCAAATAAAAGATGCCACAGCAGCGCTTTATAGCTTAGATGGTGGTGCCGGAGGTGTTATTCTTATGGAAATGAAAGAGGGAGGAAGTTTTAAGCGTCATGTTCCGGGAATTGTAAACTACATGCCATTGGGCTATCAGAAGAATGTCGACTTTTACATGCCGAAATATGAAGTAGATTCGGTTCGAAAAGCGAAACAGTTCGATATGCGTTCGACCATTTATTGGGATCCTGCCATTAGAATCGACTCTACAGGTGTTGCACAGGTACGCTTCTATACTGCCGATCCATCGGTAAATTATACCTACATTATTGAGGGAATGACAGAAAAAGGTGATCTTTGCCGAAAAGTAGGAACCATTTACCGTAAGGAAGATTAGTGTATGAATTATATAGAAGACCAGCAGTTTAAAGGCATTGCTTTTAATGAGCAAGAATTAGAAAAAGCAGAGTATGAATATTGCACGTTTAAGCAATGCGACTTCTCTGATTTAGATCTGTCGGAGTATTGTTTTCTGGAAACAGAATTTATCGATTGCAATCTGAGTAATGTGAAGATAAGTGGAACCGCTTTTCGCGATATTACTTTTAGGAATTGTAAAATGCTGGGCCTGCAATTCGAGCAGTGCAATACAATTGGATTTAATGCCCGATTCATTCAGTGTCAGCTCGATCATTCCTCATTCTATGAATTAAAACTCAATGGAAGCAGCTTTAAAGATTCTTATTTGGTGGGAGTGGATTTTACTATGACCGACCTGAAAGGCATAAAGCTAAATGGTTGTAACTTGCAGAGTGCTATCTTCGATCGCACCAATCTGGAAAAAGCGGATCTTAGAGGTGCTGTCAATTATACCATCGACCCAACCAATAACAGAATAAAAGGAGCCCAGTTCTCTTTGGAAGAAGTGGCGGGCTTGTTGCATAGTTTTGGAGTTAAGATAAGCTAACTTTTACTGCTAAATGTAAGTTGATTTCCATGTGTAACCATAGTCACTGTAAATGCAATTTCATTCTGGTTAATTTGTTCTTAGAACATTTAGAAATCAAAAAATAAACAGATGAAACTAGATAATGCAATTAGGGCTATAGCGGGAACATTTATTGTAATCTCTATTTTATTGGGAATGTATGTGAACCCAAACTGGTATTGGTTCACTGTTTTTGTGGGAGCTAACTTATTTCAATCGGCTTTTACTGGCTGGTGTTTAATGGAAAAGATCCTGCTAAGATTGAATCTGGTTAAGGAATAAGATTGGATTATAGACTGTCAGATAAAAAGATTGTTGGATTTTTAGAGAGGGTGACAATACAAATACTTTTTCTAAATATCATAAAAATACGTGCGAGTAAATTTCATTTATAATTGTAAAGTGTTAAAGCCACTTTAGGCTGTAAATAAGCGGAATATCTGTTTTTTCAAACTGCTATTCGATGAGCAACATTAATGCATATCAACTCATTGAATTTGTTTGGGAAAATTACAAATATTCCGCTTTTGATATGAGAAGAAGTAATACGATTACTACTTCTTAAGACTCTTCTCTCTGATTGCCTTAAATTCCGATGTCGGATTCCATTTTGGGAATTCATTGCTGTTTGCCAGCTTAGCACCAACGCGGTACATTAAGCGCGCATCGTCTACTAAACCTTGCAGATTATCGCGTTCTTTTACGTATTCATCTTGTGGTTTATGATAGATGTTTTTCCAGTAATCTTTTACCAATTGCAATGTTTTCTCCGGCCCATATTCTTTGGCATCGATATAACCTTTCGCAAACAGTGAAGGAACTCCCAATTTTGCAAATGGGAAGTGGTCCGAACGGAAATACATTCCGTTGTCTGGTTGAGGATCAGGAGCAATGTATCTACCCAAAGCTTTGGCTTCTTCTTCTACCCACAAATCCAGTTCCGATTGTCCGTTTCCGGTAAGAGTCACATCATTGAATGAACCTAAAAACAGAATAACATCTGTATTGATACAAGCTACTGTCTTATTCATTGGAAAGATAGGATGCTTGGTGTAGTGGTACGAACCTAACAAACCTTGCTCTTCTGCAGTTACTGAAAGGAATAGAATGGAGCGCTTAGGAGCAGGCTTTTGTGCTTTAAATGCACGAGCCATCTCCAACATCCACGATACGGCACTGGCATTATCGGTGGCTCCATTGTATATACTGTCGCCTTTAATTACACGACCAACACCAAGGTGATCCCAGTGCGCTGTATAAACGATGGCTTCATCCGGACGCTCTGTCCCCTTAATCATACCGCAAACGTTTTTCGACTCACCATATTGGAATTCACTTTTAATCCATGCCGAAGCTTTAGCGTTCATACTAAATGGCTTGAAGTCTTTTTGAAGTGCCATTTGCTTCATCTCATCGAAACTTTTTCCGTAGCTGGCAAATAGTTTTTCTGCAGCTTTGCGAGTAATCCATCCCTCTAAATCGCAGCGGTTTTTATAACCATCTTTATCTTGCAGGTACATTTTGGCTGTTTCGGCATTATTACGAACAACGGCCCATGGATACCCGGCAGGCCCCGTTTCGTGAATAATAATACATGCCTTCGCACCTCTGCGTGCCGCTTCTTCAAATTTATAAGTCCAGCGACCGTAGTAAGTCATTGTGTTTCCTTTGAAATAGCTATCTTTTTTGCCATAGCCAGGATCGTTCACAAAAACCAATATGGTTTTACCTTTTACATCAACTCCCTCGAAATCGTTGCGCTGGTATTCGGGGGCAGTAATTCCAAAACCGGCAAATATAATTTCAGAGTCTTCAATCTCAAGGGCTGGTTTTACCTTACGAGAAAATGTGATGTACTCATCCAGCTTTTTCAGGTTCAATGTTTCTTTCTTCAATTGAATGTCGAGAGTAGGAGAAATCTGTGACTTAACCTTCATTAGTGGAACATTCTGAAAATAGCTTCCATTGTTGGCTGGTGCCAGACCAATCTCTTTCATTTGCTCAGCAATGTAACCGATGGAAATCTCTTCGGTGTCCGACATTGGTTTTCGTCCTTTGTATTTATTGTTCGAAAGTTCCTGAATATGCTTTTCGATATTGGCATAAGTGATAACCTCTTCGGCATTTTGTTGCTGTTTTGCACAGCTGGCAAGCATTAATAGTACAATGCTGGTAATTGAAATCCACTTCATATGTTAAGTCATTTAAGATATCATTCTAAAGATTTATCTCTATCTGATTCAAAAATAGTTTTTTGCACGAAAGCATCCAATGGAATAAGTTCTGGTTGCAGAAAATAGACCAATTATTTTAACAAATTTATTGCTACAGCCTTTGAATAAAGCTAACTTTGGAGGAATCGAATTAAAACAGATAAACATGATTTCAATTGTCGCAAAATTTAAAGTAAAAGAGAACTTAGAAGCCGATTTTTTAAAAGTGATCAATGAATTGGGAGAGGCATCAAGAGCCGAAGAGGGAAATATCGAATATGTATTGCATCGCGATATGAACGATGCTGCAACTTATTGCCTGATTGAAAAATGGCAAGATCAGCCAGCTGTTGATTTCCATAACAATACCGAGCACTTTAAGGCTGCAGTACCTCAGTTAGGAGAAATGGCTGAGATTACTATTGAGCTTTTCGAAACGGTTTAATTCGACTTGAAATAAAAAGAGAAAGCCGAAGCAACAATGAGTGCTCCGGCTTTTTTGTACTTGAACAATAAGTTTCAGGCTTGTAGACTAATGAATGATATAATATGCTAAAAGCGAGTGGATAAGTAGACAATGAAATCGTTCAACTTATTTCGAAGGAAATCGTACTTCATCATCTTTCCCTTTATTGATTACTACTGTCGTTTCTTCTTTTAAATCGACTTGTTTTTTTAGCCTCATTTTTACGAGCTGATGTGTGTAGGGAGCAAGCTTAGAAATAGTACCTTTTGCAATTAATCGATCTTTTTGGAAGAGATGGATAGTTGCTTTAGAAGAACTAACCTGTCCAAAATTCGAAATCTCAACAATAACGTTATCTCTTTCTATTTTTGGCTTAGTTGCCGACAAAATAGGAGCGATGTATTTAACATTCGGTAGCCTGGAGTAACCAAATACCGGAACTCCGTTCTTACATTTTCCCAGAAGCTTAGCCATAAAGTTACCTGATGTCAATCCATTATTTTCTCCATAAAATGTTACAACGGCATCGTTTCCTTTTTGAATAATGTTCTTGGCTTTTGCTCCTTTTCCGTAGTTTACTTTTCCCGATGCCCCAAAACGTAGAGAGTTGATATCAAGATCTTTTATTGGATTAAAACCGGCTTCTGATTTTACTAACACCTTAATTTCTTTAGTAGAAGAACTGATACGGTGCTTATTTAAAATCTTCATTCGCTTTCCAACTCTTAATGGTATAATTATTTGTTTGGAGCTGTGATTATCATTGGGTAAATCGAAATGTTTCAAGGTATCAATAACAGCGAAATGAGCCTGTGTTGCTCTACCATATTTATCCTGTAAAACCTTTATGCGTTCGAACTTAAACCAATCTTCTATTACTCCATTGGAATGCTTACATATTCCAGGCTCATAAGCTTCTCCCGGATCAACTGTCCACTTAACTCCATCTTTAGAGCGCAGGTAATAAGCAATTCTACCATACCAATCATTAACAATTAGATGATACTGATTTTCTGTTTTCCAAATTAATGGATCTTCGAAATGACCATCGACAGCAGGATAAATTCGTTTATCTGTAATTTGATTCCAAGGAGATAATCCATCTTTGCTAATCCATACACCTCCTCCGCGACATACCATGATAAACGATCCATCTTCTCTTTTTGCAAAAGTAAGATTAGATAAACCTTCAATGATTCTTCGATCTCTGGTATTGAACTGAAATTTACTATATTTCCAAGGGCCATTAATATTATCTGCAACATAATAACCATCTATAACATAGATAACTATCTTTCCAGAATTGGTAATATACCATTCCGGGTTATGTCCTTTACCAATTTCAGCAATAACCTTGTAAGGGCCGGAAGGACTTTCTGATATAGCATGAACCACATGAGAATCATGCCAGCTCATATGTCCTTTAGGTGCATCTTCAGCCCATCTGCACACAAAAAGATGGTATTTGCCATCTTTGTATAAGCGGGCATTGCCTCCCCAATAAGACCATTGATTATCTTCTATTCCATTGTTAATGGCGCGCGGAATAACTGCTTTTGCTCCCCATGTGTCTTTTCTAAGGTTTTCATCGGTAGATATGGGTAGAAAACGATCCATGAATCTTCCTCCATGAACCAATTGATTCCAGGCTTTGGGTCTTTCTCTTTGTATAATCTGAGATTTTACTTCAGTGGAAAGGTAAATTAAAACAAATAATGCGGTAATAAATTTTAAATTCATAAGATTAATTTTTATGTAGAACTCTAATTAATAGTCCCATAAATCCTCCCAGCTTTGGGCTCCTTCCCACAGAAAAACCTGGCCTTTTATCAATCTGGAATTGCATTCAACAGTTTTGATGATTTCCATTTCGTCGTTGTTTAATTCAAAAGCAAATGATGCTTCTAAATTGGCCAGGAAGTTTCTGGGATTAGTAGAGAACGGAATCGTTATTTGTCCTCTTTGAATAGCCCACTTCACACAGATAACGGCAGGATGTACATTATGCTTTTTGGCGATTTCTATAATAATAGGATGTTCTGTATCGATTGCATCGTCAGGTGTTTTGTCCCTTTCTGGTCGTTGAGGCGAACCAATAGGGCAAAAACCGATGGGTTGAATGTTGTTCGATATTAGATATTTAAAAAGTTCCTCTTGCTGAAAACAAGGATGAATCTCCATTTCGTTTACAACGGGTCTTATTTGCATATGATTGAGTGTAGCATCGAACTTTTTAATGGTCATATTCGATGTGCCTATATTTCGTACCAATCCTTTTTCTACCAATAATTCCATCTGTCTCCAGGTATTCATAAATCGTTTGGCACAAAAAGGCTTCGATTGAGGATTTCTGGAATCTCCATCACAACCCGGAGCGTGATAGTTGGGAAATGGCCAGTGTACAAGATAAAGATCAAGATATTCTAGACGCAAATCATGCAACGATTGTCGACATGCTTCCTGTACATTGTCGTGCATGTCGTTCCACACTTTGCTGGTAATCCAAAGTTCATCTCGCGTAACTACACCTTCTTGAATTAGCTTTTCCAGAACTACTCCAATTTCTTTTTCGTTCTGGTATACAGCTGCACAATCGATATGACGATATCCATTTCGAATGGCTAACTCAACAGTTTCGGCAACTTTTTCAGGACTGATATGATCGGATCCGAAGGTGCCAAGCCCCACACATGGGACTTGATTACCATTTGAGAGAGATACTGAAGGGACTTTTCTAGGGTCTATTGCAATTGTATTCATCTGTTTAAAATTTTTTGATTTCTGAATGTTCTAAAAATTTTAATACATACAGGAACTCACATAAACTTTAATCATTCTCGTTTGTGAAATTTAGAATGCTGAAAGTTCATGTTCGTTTCATAGGTATTATTTTATCTCTTCGTCGAATACAACTGCTACTTTTCCACAATTGCCGCTAGCCATTAATTGATATGCTTCATCCGCCTGCTCTAACTCGAATCGATGAGTTACAAGATCTTCGGGATGAATACCCCAGGCAACAATCCTTTCTACCAATTCTTCCATTTTCCAAATAGAGGTAACCCATGATCCATAAATGGTTTTCTGGTCGTGAATCATATCTGGCGATGGATTCATCTCCATTGTTCCTCCTTCTCCAATTAAAACCATCTTTCCCCATTTACGAGTGGCTCTAATGCATAACTGTCTTGCAAAAGTGTTACCTGAGCAGTCGACAGTTCTTTCATATCCTTGCCCGTTGGAAGCTTTCATTACATTGGACAAGTCATCTTCGCCAGTGACAAATACTTCATCAACCAACTTTTTTTCCAATGCAATTTCGCAACGTTGTGGATTGGTGTCTGTAGCCACAATTTTGCGAGCACCCATTGCTTTGGCAAGCATGCAAGCAGCCAAACCAACAGGGCCAAGTCCTGTAATCAACACTTGATCGTTACCGGAAATTCCTATTTTTTCAAGACCTTCATATACTGTTCCAAATCCACATGCAATTTGTGCTCCATCGGTGTACGATAATTCATCGGGTAGGGCAACTAAATCTTTTTCTTCAGCAAGAATATATTCAGCCATACCACCATCACGTTGCCAACCATATGCTGCTCGATGTTCGCTGGAGCACGAAATCATATAACCTCTTCTGCAATCGTTGCAAACACCACAGCCTGAAATATGATATATTATTACGCGATCTTTTTCCTTAAACCTTTTCAGACCGGGTCCGCAAGCAATAACCTGACCACAAGGCTCATGTCCTGCTACTTTGTTTTGGTATCCTTCGGGGCCTTTTCCTACATGTTCATGGTAGATTGCTCTAATGTCTGAGCCGCAAATAGTGGATGATTTCATCTTTATCAAAACCTGTCCGTGGCTGGGAGTTGGTACTTCTACATCTCTGAATTCTACCGTACTGTTGCCAGGAAGATAGGCGCCCTTCATCGTTTCTTTTGGTTTCATATTCCTTCGGTTTAAAACAACGTAGTAATGTTGTGAAACAAAGTGTTTCAAATAAAAGCCAGTTCATTGAGAGTAAAAACCAGCTTTCTAACGTTGCGAAACTAAGTAGAGTTTTAATTCTAACCAAATTTATTCGGGAAATAATTTTCAGAGTGACGATCTGTATTCTCATAACTGCTATTGTGAATATGGATAAGTCTCACTAATTTCACCTATTCAGAATATTTGAATTATGGAAAATACATTGCCTAAAGGGAGTGCTCAATATATCAATCGATTAAATAAGATTAAAGTTTTAAATCTAATTAGGGAGTCGGGAAAGATTTCTCGAGCCGATATCGTTAAGGTTACAGGTTTAAGTGCACCAACAATTACAAGGATTGTTGACAGTTTAATAAATGTAGAAAAACTGGTTGCTCAAACCGGAATAGGAGAATCTGGAGGGGGAAGACCTCCTGTCATTGTTCATTTCAATGGTGAAAGCAAATATGTTATTGGAATTGATTGGGGACGTACGCATATTCATGGAGTTTTAACCAACCTGAATGGAGAGTCGTTTGCTGATATTGATATTCCGACTTCAGTAACTACCGACTATACTGAAAGCATGGAGCGTGTTTTTGGTTTGATTGAAGGTTTAATTAAAGAGTCCAAAATAGATCAGTCTGATTTGGCTGGAATTGGTGTTGCTGCCGCAGGTTTTGTATCAAGACATAATCAGCACATCGAATTCTCCCCTAATTTTGGATGGCGAGATGTAGATCTTTGCAAACCACTGCTTGAGCGTTTCAATGTTCCGGTAATTGTGGATAATGTTTCGAGGGTAATGGCCATGGGCGAGATGCACTATGGTGGTGCCGAGAAGTTAAAGAACTTCCTCTTCATTAATGTGGGATATGGAATTGGCTCTGGAATAATTTTAGACCATAAACCATTCTATGGAAATGATGGATGGTCGGGAGAAATAGGGCATACACGTGTGGCAAAGAGCAAACGCAATGTTCGCCAATGTAGCTGTGGAAAGAAAGATTGCCTGGAATGTTTCTCATCAGGACGGGGGATTGTTGAAACGGTAGAACGGGAATTGAGCAAATATCCCAATTCGGTATTGAATGAAGTGGCACAAAATAATGAGCGACTTACTGGTGAATTAATTGCAGTCGCTGCTCAAAAAGGAGATGAACTGGCACTAAAAGCTTTTGATCTGGCAGCTGACTATCTGGGAACTTCAGTTGCTTCAGTTGCCAATATATTGAATCCCGAAGCGATTTTCTTTGGGGGGAAAGTAATGAAGGCAGGCGATTTCTTTTTTAGTAAGATAGAACAAGTATTTCAAGAAGAGTGTTTGTTGAATAAGTCGCGCTCCATTCGTATATTGAAAACGGAATTGGGCGATATGGCTGCGGTAAAAGGAGCTACTTCGTTAATCCTGAATGAAATTTTGAATTTCAATGTGTAAACGGGGTGTTGCTTTTTCAAGAGCAATTCGTTAATGAGGAAAATGCTCAATTGTAGAACTGTTCATTTGTTTGTGTATGATTAGAATGAAGAAAAGAGAGAAGAATACAGAAAAATATTGGTACTATCCCAGAATATTGCAAGGAGTTCATTTGGTGGTGTTGTATATTTTTATGCAAGCCATTATTGATTTTCCTTTGGCATTGTACGACTATTTCAATGGAACCGAATGGCTAGGATTTCCACCATTGCGTGTAGCTGTTCATGCCGGAACCACTTTGTTTATTCTGATTTATGGTTACATAAAAACCTATCAACCATTTTTAAAGGTATTTCCCATTCGGCTGTTCAACCCGTTGGTGATCTTGTCGTTTATCATCCTGTTAAGCGGAGCCCATTACTACATCGGCTTTGCCAACGAATGGTTACAGCATAAAATCCCACCACCACCTTGGTTTTGGGAATTAATAAGTGGAATTTTTGAGAACGATTATGGATTCTGGGGGGTGGCATTGAAAGTGGCTGTTATTGCACCAATCATCGAGGAGGCTATTTTCCGTGGAATAATTATGCATGGTTTCATGCGTAACTACTCTAAATTCACTGCTGTGGTGCTTTCTGCATTAATGTTTGCATTATTTCATCTTAACCCATGGCAATTTCCTGCTACATTCTTTTTGGGGCTTTTATTGGGGTGGTTAATGGTGCGAACAAAGAACCTAATGATCTGTATCATTGGACATGCCATAAATAATTTGTTAGTGCTTGTCTCTATCGAGTATTGGAAAGAGTTGGGCGATTTTGCCGTTTTCAATATGCCAAAGCAGGATAGCATCCAACTGGCTGGATTATTAATTTCGCTGGGAGTTGTAACATTATTGCTATTTACGAGACCAAAAACATTGGAAACATAAAATGAATTGAACCTATGGAGTGGATACTTATTGCACTTGGAGCGTTACTAATTTTTCTGGGAATTATAGGGTGTGTATTACCAATTATACCGGGGCCGCCATTAGCATATGGTGGAATCATTCTACTGCACTTGACCAGTAAAGCCCAATTTTCGTCTCAATTTTTAATCATCTGGGGAATAATAGTTGCAGTGGTAACGATACTAGACTATATGATACCTGTGTGGGGAACCAAAAGATTTGGAGGCAGTAAGCGTGGAGTGTGGGGAAGTATGATAGGATTAGTTGTAGGACTTTTCTTTTTCCCTCCATTTGGAATTATTGTTGGCCCATTTGCCGGAGCCGTAATTGGTGAAGTTACTGCCGGAAACGATTCCCGTTCAGCTTTGAAGTCGGGATTTGGCTCTTTTGTGGGTTTTGTTTTTGCCACTTTACTGAAATTAATTGTTTCGGGCTGGTTATGCTGGAAGTTTGTAGCCGCCTTTTTCTAAGAAAACCTCATTAAATTAAATACAATGCTTGAAAACGAACAACTTTTCCCAACCGATATACCTAAGTGCGAGAAGATAGAATATATTCCTCTATTGCCCCAGTATAAGAAGTTAATTAATATTCAGTGGATCATATTTTTTGCCATCCTTCTAATTGGTGGCGGTACATTTTACTTCCTTAATGGAAATGTAGGCATAATTTGGGCAGCAGGTGTTTTTGCAGCATGGGGAATTTGGCTAATGTTAAAACTGATATTAATTCAGATAGGATTCGACCGAAAGGGCTACGCCGTTAGAGAACACGATATTCATTATAGAACGGGTTATTTCACGCTTAAAGAAACTTCTGTTCCAATAAAGCGTATTCAGCATATAGAAATACGACAGGGACTAATTTCTAAGATGTTTGGATTGGCAAAACTGAGAGTGTTTACTGCAGGAGAATCCACCATGGATCTCTCCATAAAAGGAATTTCGTTGGAGACAGCCGAGGATTTTAAAGCATTGTTGACTCAAAAAATGATGATTCATGACTGATTATTCTTTAGATAAACCCCAAAGACAATCGGCCATCGGATCGCTGTTTTTCTTCATCTATTCAGTACAAAAGTTTCTTCGAGGATTTTGGCCATTAATTCTGATTTATGTTTTTAAAGGTGATGCTTCCAGGGCATTAAACAGTATTACTGCTTACGTTGGAATTGGTCTGGCGCTTATCATGATCGTTAACTCAGTGCTTTCGTGGTTCAATTTCTACTTCTTTATTAAAGACGATGAGTTTGTTGTGCGCAAAGGCTATCTGAAAAGAATTGTAGTGGCCGTGCCGATGGAGAAAATCGTTTCGGTAAATATTAAACAGGGGATTTTTCACCAAATATTGGGAGTGGTGCAACTGGAAATTGATTCTGCCGGATCGAAAACCAAAGAGGTGTCTATTCCTGCTATTAGTATTCAAATTGCTAAAGAGTTGCAAAGCCGACTTCAACAGGGGCAAAGTAAATTGACCGACGAAGAGGCAACCGAAGAGAATGGAGTAGAAGAGCAGCCAGTAAAGAAAGGTATTCTATGGTTATCGTTTGAAGATCTTTTGCGTGTGGGGATTACCCAAAATCATTTGCGTGGACTTGCCTTAGTTGCTGCATTCGGATACAATATTTTTCAGGGAATTAAAGATGTTTTTAAGTCGGAAGTGGATATGGTTGCCGAAAAAACGGGAAGCTTTATTGAGCATTCCAACACTATTGTACTAACAGTAGTAGTTGTGTTTTTGGTGATTGTAAGCTTTTTAATTTCTATGATCGATACGTGGTTGCGTTATTACGATTTTAAAATGGTAAGGCAAAAAAATACCTTTACCATCTCATCCGGACTACTTAAAAAGAAAACCATTACCATCCCATTCTCAAGAGTGCAGATGGTCATTCAATCCATTAATCCATTGCAAAAGTGGGCTGGGATTTCAACCTGTAAGATTAAGCAGGCCAACAGCACCGAGCAGACTAATAATAAAGATCAGATTTTTACAACTGTTCCTGGTTGTAACTCCAGCCATTTCAATGAAATTAGTAAAAGTTTGTTGGGCAATTGGCAGGAAAATGAGTTTTTGGAACTTAAGCCCGATAAAGTATTTGCCTATCGCATATTTTTCATCTCACTTTTAGTATTTGGGCTACCCATTGCTGCAATTTCATTAGCCGAAATAAAAGTGTTATGGGGATTAACAGGAGTTATTCCATTGGCTTTTCTGATTGCCTGGGGCATTTATCGTCGTCGTAAATTTGCCATCAACAGAGATTATGCCAAGGTGCATTCCGGTTTCGTGGGCACCGATTTATCGGTTTTAGAGCTTTATAAGGTACAAACGGTAAGAATTAAACAGACCATATTTCAACGTCGAAAAAACACTGCCAATATACGTTTGGTAATGGCAGGAGGAAGCATTAGCTTTAAATACATTCCTATGAGCGATGCCATTCGCATAAAAGACTACATTTTATATCAGGTTATTTCTACTCCTAAAGATTGGATGTAGAAGGTGTATAATGGGCTGTCCTTCGCTGACACTCTGGTCGGGCTTTTCGTTCATACTCCTCGGCCTATGGGCCTGTGGGGTAACCACTGCAATCCCTCAGCCAGCGTGTGCCAATGTGAATAGAAAGAATGGAGGTGTTATTACGAGAGCTATCGCACCAAAAAAAAGATAGTTAGAAAATACAACCTATGGCTGAAGGGTCAATATGGCACAATTACATCGATAACAAGTATATGCAAAGTAGTTCATACAGTATTGAAGAATATTAAGTGATTCTCAATTTTATATGAGATAAACTTTTTAATTTACTGCTGACGCTTACTTTGTATATACTTGAGTTTAATATTTTAAGAGATTTTAATCAAAGGTCCCTCATTCCCATACGATTCAAAGTCAATTACCTTAATATTCTTATTTCTCATTTTCACTTTCAATAATTTAGCGAAGTTATCATCATGAGTAGAAAGAATAATACGCTTAGTATTCTTAATATCAACAAGTCCTCTAAATACATCAATCAATGCTAAAATATTTAAATCATCCATGCTTTGGATAGGATCATCTAAAAACAATTGTTCAAATTTCGATCCTTTCTCAGGTAATCCCATCCCTAAAAAGATACTCAAAGAGATAATATTAAGCTGAGCAGCACTGAAAATCTGATTTAAATATATATTTTCATCTTCTTGCTTAACATTACTAAGATTTTGCTGACCTCTTTTTTCATTTTCTAACTTTATTTTATCAAATCGAAAATGAGGATTTATCTCTTTATAGATATACTTAATTAATTCATTATCGAACAACTTACTCAATATCTGATCTTTTTCCTTCGAAACATTTTGAGAAATAGTTGAGACAATAACCTTATCTGTTTTTATTTTTTCAATTTGCCTTTCAAATGTCTTTTTCTTTTTATCAAAATCAAGTGTAGCCTGAATCATTTTTTGGTCAGTTTCTGTTAACACAAAATCTTCAAACATTTTAAAAATGCTAATAGCTAGCTTTGCATCTTGAATCTTTGCATCTAAAGTTTCATTTTTTTCTTTTACAACTATTGGCTTTAACTTATCACGTAATGCTATAAACTCCTTTAAGGTATTAACTAGCTCTTGATCTCTATTTATTTGTAATTTTATTTGGTCGATAAACTCATTGTTTTGTTTAATCAAGGACTCATCAATAACCTTACTGTCTTCCAATTCTGAATAATCCTCTTCAAAAATATCTTTATAATATTTTCGATATTGTTTTATCCTTTCATTTAAGCTACTTTCTCTATCCTTAATTTTTACAATATTGCCCTGATTTAAATTTTCAAGTAATTCTAATTTAACTGATAATCTTCCTAAAAACTCCCTTATTTCTACGTTAATTTTTACAAGAATTTGATAGTATTCATCCTTAAATTTACCTCTTACTTCTTTTTCTTTCTTATTAAACTCGATAAGTTCGGTATCAAAATCCTTTTGAAGTTTATTTACGCTTTCATTTCCACTAGAAACTTTATTAGAAATAATCGCCTTTAATTGCTCTTTAATTGAAGTTCCATCTGATAATTGTACTGATGTTTTTATAATACCCTCGCTAAAGTTTTCACTTAAACAAACAGGACATTCTTTTAAATCACTGACACCTTCTAAATATGATTTAACATCATTCAATAGTTTTACGTAATCAGAATTTAAACCACTTAATTCTTTTAAGCGTTTTTCTTTCTCTTTATGCGATTTATTAAATGATTCTTTATTTTCTTTAAACTGTTGAAGTAATGTATTTAACTGAGAAATAGAAATTTTATCAATTTCAGTTTTTAACACCCTCAACTTGTCTAAGAGTAAATCTTCATTAAAGATCTTTTGCTTAACATTATTAGGCAACTTTTCTAAATATGAACATAGCGCAGCAAACTTCTTCTTGGAAGAACCAAATTCCTCCTCACTAACATTAAAATCTTTAAAAACAGAGTCAACATTAAAGTGCGAATTCAAGAATTTTTCCCAAATATTTTCGTCAAATTTAATTTTATCCTGAATCTCCTGTAATTGTAGATTCTCATTTTCTGTAAGCTCAGTATATCTTTTATAACCTGATAAAAAAAACTGACGATACTTAATTTTAAAATCTTTTATAAAATCAATTTTCTTATTTTTATCAAACAATAAAATTGCTTTTTTACAGCCTTCATAATCACTTTTAACTTCCCTCTGCCTCAGTCTTTTGGTATATTTCTCTTCTACTCGAAATGAATTCACATTAATGGATTGAATAAATTCATAACAGTTTTCTTTCGTAATTTCTTTTTCTGTAACAAATTCATTGATCCATCTTTTTGAATCTTCAAGTTTTAATTTTGTTTTCTCTTGCAGGGCTACTTTTAATTTAGCTTTAACTTTTTCTACATATTCATTGAATGAATTCCAATCTTTCTGTTGAAATAAAGCATCTACCTTTTCCTTATCTTCACTTAACTTTTTTAGTTGCTCTGTATTCTTTTTGCTTTTAGGGTCAAAACCAAATCTATATCTTGCTGCCGCTTCTATTTTATTTAGCTCAGACAAATCTATTAAACTTAAGAAACTTGCACTTCGCTCTGCAGGCTTATCCTTTTTCAATAAGTCAAGAATAGTTTCTTGCCCCAAGAAATTAACTTTGAATATTTTCTTCAAAGAGTGTCCATAAAAATCGTCTTCATCAATACTCTTTATTTTTTGTGTATTAAAGTACAACTTGGTAGTAGCAGCATAGTCATTTGCTTGTAACGATTCAGAATCAGTCATACGCTTCAATTCATTCCCATCCGAAAATTTAATTACAACCTCAGCCTTTCTCTTGGTTTTATCTAAAGGAATAAATATTAAATATCTATTTGATCTTAAGTTAGTTCTAGAATCATTATCTTCAAAAGATTTTAGCCTTTGAACAGTATTTGTTAAACACCACTCGATAGCTTCAAAAAATGAGGTTTTTCCAAAACCATTATAACCATTAAGGATTAGGAAATCACATTCATTTAATTTGTTAAAAGAATAGAAACCATCTGTTGATTTAACATTTTCGCCGTAACCTCTAAAATTTTTAATTTTAACTGTTGATATTTTCATTTTTCTATTCTTTGTATTCTTCTTGTAATTGATTTAAATAATTTAGTACATCTTCAAATTTGATAGAATTTTGTTGACCTAATGATTTTTTTATTTCTGTTTCAACTTTAGATTCTTCTGATGTTAGTAACTTTTCCAATAACTTGGATTTATCGTTGGAAAAAATCAATTCCAAATCATCAAGTAAATCAATTAACTCATTATTTTCTTCAAATATTCCCTTTAACTTATCTTGAATTTGATCACCATCGCCTTGGATAAGAAATTTCCTTGCCACAAATTTATCTCTCTCAATCATATTTACCAGTTCCGGGGCAATCAGCTCTTCTTCACATGTAACTGGATTAATAAGAATTAAATATAAATCCCAGAGAATAGTCTTGACATCAAAATTTTCAATATCACTATTACTTTTTATTTTGTCAATAGTTGCTTGCTTTATTTTTGAGTTTGAAAAACTTGCTAAATCTGTTTTTATCAAATTAATTTCATTAGAACTATCTAATACACGAATCAAATAAATTCTATCATTTGAATAAGTGTAATAAAATTCCTTTTCATTTAATATTAACTTAAATGTCTTTTTGTCAATTGGTTCTAATAAACTATTCATCTAATTCTATTTTAATTCCTGGACAATTAATAAACCCGTCTTTATCTGTTAAATAGTTGTTGAGAATCAGACAATGTTTACATTTATAATTACAATTTGCGTAATAGAGTAGGTCATTCTTTGTTCCTCCCATATTTGCAATATCTGTAGTAATATCTAATAACGGCTGTTGGTCACATGCTTTCCCTCCACTACAATGAATTATTATAGGCGTATTGTGTATTTCTCTCTCTGAATACTTTGATTCTATATTTCCAGCAATAAAGGCATTTAGATAATCCTCAATATCATCATAATTTGAAAATTTATACAGATATTGTTTTTCATCAAATTCAATATTTGAAAATCGATTAAAAATAGCTTTAAGATCTGCTACATCTACCTGTTCACACATTACTAAAGTTGATAAATAGTGTAACAACTTAATAATAGCAAAATCACTCTCATGAGTTTTTGTAACTGAAAATTGTCTCAAGTGTGTTCTATGAGAATTCAGGTTAATTTCTTGCAGTAAATTTTTCCTTAATTGATAGTAATTAGCTTTTATTTCATTCAAATGATTTTCTTCATTAGGATTACGCCTAATTAGAGTAGTAATCCGTCCTATAAAAGTCCGTTCTTCTGTATCAATTGTCTCTAAAAAACTATTAAACCCTTCATTTCGGATAAAACGAATTCTTTCATTTGCAATATTTTCACAAATTTCATTAAATCGCCCAACCGTTACATAATCAAAACTTTCTTTGAAATTATAAATCAAACGATCTCCATGAGTTAACTCAACAGTTGTTTCGAAAAAAGAATCAATTAATTTGTTAAAAATATTATCAACATCATTTTCACCTTCGATGCAAGACTGAATATTTTGCCTTATAACTCCTTTCAACTCTTCAATTGTGAATTGCTTTAAAGGTTCTCCTTCTTCCTCAGATCTAAATTCAAATTTTCTCAAGAATGTTTGCAGCTCTTCATCCGACCTAAGTTCTAAATTTATATAATCTGTTATTTCTTCATTGGGATCATCAAGAATTACTGGTATACATGTAGATTTATGAGAATTAGGAGATAAATTATTTTGCTCTTTATAATCCTTATATCTATTGTTTATCTCTTTATCCTTTAAAGATTCCTTGATCAAACAAAACTTTATATATCTAATATATGGCTGAATATTTTCCTCCTCAATTAAGTTCCAATTTCGAGAAAAAATTACATCATCATCGTTTATTGCAGCATTTGTCGCAAATATTAATCTATTATCATCAAATGAATTCTTATAGAAATTATAAATTGTATGGGTTATTGCATCTGAATTCTTTGTGAAGTTACTACCATAAAACTTAGCTTCTATTGAGTATTCCTCATTCTGATTAATTCTAACTTTTACGTCAGCTCCTCTTTCAATACCTACTTGAACTGTATCATTAGCTCCCTCAATTACTAATTCTGATAACTCTTTACAAGCTAATAAAGCTTGATAGTAAAAACCTGCAATAGAGGCTGGTACATCTTCATTGTTACTTGTTGTCATTTATTTTTTTTATAGAAATTCTGCTTTTACAAAAGATTGGGTTTAATGACAACCTCTTTGGTTTTATTTATATAATAAATTGGTGGAGGTTGTTTTTGAGCAAATATAATAATATAAAGTTGTCGAGAAAAACAATATGATAATAATCTGCTTGACGCAAGTAAAACAAAAAAGATCCAATTGAAATTCAATCAGGCCTTTAAGATTATCTAGGATGTACTATTACTTCTTCTTTCCAAAAATGCTTTTGATAAAGCGGTAGATTTTGCTTCGTTTTTTCTTAGGAACTTCTTTCTTCCTGGTTTTGGCCAGTTGCTCTTCTTTTTCCGATTTTTTGCCAAATAGTTTATCGAACATGTTGCGCTTCGATGGCAGTGTTTCGGTGTAATGAGCTAGGCGTAAGTCAGAGCGAATTCCCCACGATAGAAGCGGGAAGTGGTCGTACGTAATTCGATCGAAGCGACTGTCGCGAGTGACTTTTTGCATGTAGCGGGCAAAAATAGGTAATGCCATATGACCGCCCTGTCCCAATGTCAACGATCGGAAGTGAACGCTCATATCTTCTCCTCCGGTCCATATTCCTGTTACCATGCTTGGCGAGTAGCCAACGAACCAACCATCGGCGTGGTTGTTGGTAGTTCCTGTTTTTCCTCCCATTTCGTTTTTCAAGCCATAAACACGGCGTAACGAACGAGCCGTACCGTCATTCACCACCGCCTGAAGCATGTGATTCATAATTCCCGCCTCTTCAGAAGTCAATACTCTTTCGCGCTCTCTATAATCTGATTCGAAGTCGGCAATTACTCTACCTTGGTTATCTTCAATTCGTAGTAAATAGTGAGGCTCCACTCGGAATCCACCGTTGGCAATACAGGCATAGGCCTGCACCATGTCCCAAAGCGATATATTCGCAACACCTAGCGCTAGTGAAGGATACTCAGGAAGATCGGAATCAATTCCCATTTGGTGTACTAAATCGATGGTGTTTTGCAACCCTGCTCTAAAAAGCATATCAACGGCAACGGTATTTACCGATTCGGCCAGTGCTCCTTCCATAGAGTAGTAGCCCGTATAATGGTTTTCAGCATTGGCAGGCGACCAGTTGTTGTATTCCGGGTAGGTTTTGCGTTCGTTTTTGTAGTATTCAAACGGACTAACACCGTTACGCATAGCCGCCAAGTAGACAAATGGCTTAAAAATCGACCCCGTTTGTCGCTTACTGGTTACGTGGTCGTATTTAAATTCGTGGTGATTGATACCTCCGATGTATGTTAAAATACGGCCATTGCCCGGATCCATTGACATTACACCAGTACTCAATAATTTCAGCGTATGTTTTACCGAATCGAGTGGCGTAATCTTACGCTCTTTCATGCCTTGCCACGTAAATATTTCAGTATTTACCTTTTTCTTGAAGTTGGCCATGATCTGCTCATGCGATAACCCTCTGGCTTTTAACTTGCGGTAGCGCTCAGAACGTTTTACGGCACGAATCAATGGCTTTTGGTTACGCCCCCAAATGGAACGTTTGGCCCAGTGTCTGTCAAATGTCTTTTGCAAATAGGTCATGTGCTTTGTCATGGCCGATTCGGCATAACGCTGCAAACGACTGTCGATTGTGGTGTATATTTTCAATCCGTCGGTATAGAGATTGTATTTCTCTCCGTTTGGACCAACATGATTTTTCAAATAATCTCTTACTTCTAAACGAATGCGTTCGCGTAGGTAGGGAGCTGCTCCATCGCTGGTGCTAACTCTTTTGTAAGACAATTTAATGGGTAGCAATGCGGTTTTCTTAGCCAACTCTTCGGTAATAAGTTGATATTTTGCCATTTGCATCAATACCACATTTCTACGATGCAACGAACGCTCGGGGAAAAGGCGTGGATTGTATCGGGTAGGAGCTTTCAACATTCCTACTAAAATGGCTGCTTCATCCAGCTTAAGGTCGGCGGCGTGTTTCGAGAAGAAACGTTTGGCTCCCTCTTCAATACCATAGGTGTCTTCGCCAAATGGTACCGTATTTAAGTAAAGGTTGAGCACCTCTTCTTTGTTATAAATACGTTCCAGGCGTGTGGCAATAATGGCTTCTCGTAGCTTGGCAGCAGGCATCGAGAATGGACCGTAATTTCCACGTGGGTATATATTTTTGGCTAACTGCTGACTCAATGTACTTCCACCACCGGAACTTCTGTCGCCCAATAGCAACGATTTGAAGAAAACGCGCATCAACGAGCGTTTATCTACTCCCTGGTGTTTGAAGAAACGAACATCCTCGGTAGGAATAAGTGCTTTTACCACATATTCCGAAATCTCATCCAGTGGCACATTGGTGCGGTTCTTTAAATAAATGCGACCAAGCACCTCTTTGTCCATGGAAATAACTTCCGAAGCCGTAGCTGTTCTTACTTTACGTAACTCATATTCGTTGGGTAGTGGTCCGAAAAATTCCAGAAAAACACATACTACAAAAAAGGTCAGAAGAATGACTCCAATGATAAAACTATACCATGTCCATTTCAATATCTTCTGCTTTAATGTGCCTTGCTTTTTCTTCTTTTTGGAAGTAGCCACTTTCCGCTTTGGGCTTTTGTTGTTCGATTTTACTGCCATGGGTTGATCTCTTTTAAAACAAAAATAGTTGTTTTTAGACCGAATATTAAGCCATTTTCAGATTATAAACGAAAAAGTTTACCTGTTTAGTGTATGTGTTTACATAATAGATTGAAAGTGTTGGTGTTGAATGAAAATGATAAGATCAGGAATGATCTGTTTGATGAGATGTATTTCGCGGATGGAATGAATTCTGATATAAATCAGGTGGTTTTTCAGTGTGTTTTTTGTGGAGATATGTTTTTAATTCGATGTATTTTAATATATTTGCTCCCGAGAGGGTGATTATTCCATAGGTTTAGTTAATTTTTTCCGGGTAACAGGGTGGTTCCTGTTCCCGGTTTTCTTTTTTATAGGGCTATAGTAATTGAGCTGCTTCCTTCAAGAATACCTGAGTTCGTGCCTGATATTCCCGAATTTTAGATGTGTCTGTATATTCAATTTCATTTTCAGTAATTTCTCTTCTATAGATGTATAGGCGGGAGTAGATGCGTTCGGTATCGGCTTTAAACATTCCTTTAGTGGTAAATTTTTTATGAAAGGTAAGCTTGACATCTTCATGATCCTTCAGTTCAATTCCGCTTTGAGCGAGCAGTGCACGCGCAATAATATAACAGCTATTGTATAACGATAGCATTGCGTTGTTCAACTCATTATCGTAGATGTAGCTGTCAGCTTGCTCTAGTAGCTCCCACGATTTCTTTACTTGATATTTTACTGGAGATTGAATAGATCTATACATAAGGCACGTTTTTTAGTTAATGCTTTTGGACCCTTCTCCTTATTGCATTTCAGTGTAAGAAATCATCATGCAATAGTATCAACCGCTCATCTCAAAAATACGAAATGAAACCAATTAAAATAACTGATAAATAATGTTTTATGACATGTTGTATTTAGCCGATAAGGTGACTTTGGTAGACGATAAATCCGGTAATTCCATAGCGGATAAATCGGAAAAGTGCATAGGCCAAATAGTGTTTGGTGGAGAAACGTGCAATTCCAACAATTAAACTCATTCCTGAATAAGGAAGAGGAGTGAGAGCAGCCACAATAATAATGAATAGTCCGTAGCGTTTTATAAATGGTAAGTAACGATTAATGGATTGAAGTCCCAGCTTAGCCAGTAGCTTATCATTAACCAGCAATCTTCCGGCTATGAATGCTAAGTATCCGGCAATGTAGGAGATGGAAGCAAACTCAATCACTTTAATAATATATGGAAGCAATTCTTTGGTATGGTTAGCCGCCCAAATCATGAATACTTCGGGAGGGAAAATTCCAAAAAACAGCTCCGATAGCCAATAGATAATGTACACCATCCATGGTTTTATAAACGGATTATTCCAAATAGCGTCATTCAGGTCGGCAAAGAATATACGGAATAACGTATAACCACCAACCAAAACCAGCATCCAGATTATTCCCGGAATAGCGTTTTGCAGAAGTATTTTATATTTCAGTTTCATGTATCCAATGACTACCTTTTCAATGCAGAACAAATATAACATTTCCGCTATCATTAAAGTTTATTGAGGTGTTAATTAAAACTAAAGATTAATTTGTGCCTGTTTAGTGGGTATTCGCTATAAAAAATAGAGGAACGTTTCTGTAGAATCTGTTATCTTTGTGTTCTTAAAATTATAACGATACATTCTTATTATAAAAATGAGCATAGAGAATCTGATAAAGGAGAAAGTGGTAATAGCCGTAAAAGAGCTATACCAGGTGGATGTACCGGCAGAAAGCGTACAAACACAGAAAACACGTAAAGAGTTCGAAGGAGATGTAACCATTGTTGTTTTCCCATTTCTCCGATTTTCACGAAAAGCTCCAGAGCAAACTGCTGAAGATTTAGGAAATTACCTTACGTCAAATATAGATGAAGTAACAAAGTTCAACGTTGTTAAAGGTTTCTTGAACTTGGTTATTGACAGTTCATATTGGGTGAATCAATTAAATGTTGCTGCTCAGAACGAAAAGTTTGGTTACAAACCAGTAACCGATGAGAGCAAGTTGGCAATGATTGAGTACTCTTCTCCAAATACCAACAAACCATTGCACTTAGGACATATCCGTAACAACTTGTTGGGATATTCTATTTCTAAAATCATGGAAGCTAACGGTTACAAAGTGGTAAAAACCAATATTGTAAACGACCGTGGTATTCATATTTGTAAGTCGATGGTTGCCTGGATGAAGTGGGGCGAAGGCCAAACTCCCGAAAGCACAGGGCTAAAAGGCGATCACTTGGTTGGAAACTTCTATGTGAAGTTCGATCAGGAATACAAAAAAGAGATTGCTGAGTTGATGGAAAAAGGAATGTCTAAAGAAGAGGCAGAAACTGAAGCTCCATCGATGAAAGAAGCACGTGAAATGTTGCGTAAGTGGGAAGCAAAAGATCCAGAGGTTTACGGTTTGTGGAAGCAGATGAACGAATGGGTTTATGCTGGTTTCGATGTAACTTACAAAAAACTGGGAGTTGATTTCGACAAAATTTATTACGAGTCGGATACCTACCTAACTGGTCGTGATGAGGTATTACGTGGATTAGACGAAGGTCATTTCCACCGTCGCGATGACCAATCGGTTTGGGCGAATCTGGAGAAAGAAGGATTGGATGAGAAGATCTTACTTCGTTCTGATGGTACTTCTGTTTATATGACTCAGGATATTGGTACGGCAAAACTTCGTTTCAACGATTATCCAATCGATCAGATGATTTATGTGGTAGGAAACGAACAGATTTACCATTTTCAGGTATTGTCTATTTTATTGGATAAGCTAGGGTACAAATGGGGTAAAGACTTGTATCACTTCTCTTACGGAATGGTAGAGCTTCCAAATGGAAAAATGAAGTCGAGAGAAGGAACAGTTGTTGATGCCGACGACCTAATGGAAGGAATGGTTGCTGTTGCTAAACAAGTATCTGAAGAATTAGGGAAACTAGATGGTTACACCGAAGAAGAAGCAATGGATACTTACCATACAATTGCTTTGGGTGCATTAAAATACTTCATGTTGAAGGTAGATCCTCGCAAAAACATGTTGTTTAACCCAGAAGAGTCTATCGACTTCAACGGTAATACAGGACCATTTATTCAATATACATACGCACGTATTCAGTCGGTGTTGCGTAAAGCTGCAGATGCTGGAATCAATGTGCCAGCAGAAGCTCCAATTATAACTCCATCAGGAAAAGAGTTGGAGTTGATTAAGTCAATTAACCGTTTCCCTGAAGTAGTTGAAGAGGCTGGATCGATGCACAGTCCCGCTATTATTGCTAACTATTGCTACGACTTGGTAAAAGAGTTTAACCAATTCTACCACGAGCACTCAATTTTAGGAGAGCAAGATGAAACAACTAAGTTGTTCCGATTGGTATTGTCTGGTACAGTAGGAAAAGTGATCAATAATGCAATGGCGTTATTGGGAATTGGCGTTCCTGAAAGAATGTAAATCAGAATCTTAGATAGTAAAAAAAGGAGGATGAATTTTTTCATTCTCCTTTTTTTTTGTTGCTTTGCAATCTTGTTTTTTGAAAATGAGGGGGATATAGTAACTTTATTAATTGTTGGTGCAAAGGTGTAAACACTTTATGACCATTAATAACTATGATTAAGGAGGAAAATTAAAAATGAAAAAACTGCTATTTATCTTTGGGATATGTTTTTTTACTATGTCAGCATTTTCTCAAAATCCCGATCAAAAATGGAGCTTATGGCTGGGTACAGGTCCTTTACAGTATAAAGGAGAAATTGGAAATCAGTTTAATAAGTTCGATGACTATAAAATGGGGTATCAGGTGGCTGTGTCCCGGTATTTGTCTAAATCGTTTGATGTAAGTTTTGATCTTGATCTTCGTTTATTGGATGAATCAGGAGGAAAGAGTGACAAATGGCAAATCTTTGGATCTGTATTAGCACCAACCATCAATTTACACTATAAATTGAATAACGGCTACTTATTGAAAGAAAACAGCTTGTTTCAGCCTTATGTAAAAGTAGGAACAGGGGCTTTTGTTGGCTTTACCAAAGGAGTAAGTGCCAGTAATGATCAGAAATACGACGATACAAAAATAGCTTCGGTATTAACTTATGGAATTGGAACTAAAGTTAAGGTTTCTGAAAAGGTTTCATTATTTGCCGAAGTAAACGATAACCTGACTTCTAGCGATAAGTTCGATGCTTCGACAGGCTCCAAAAGGAATGATTCGTTTAGACGATTTACTATTGGTGTTATTTTTCGTTTAGGAAAGGCTAAAGATGACGATAATGATGGTGTATCTAACCGAAAAGATAAGTGTCCTGAAACGCCGATTGGTGCAAAAGTAGACGAAAATGGTTGTCCTATTGATACCGATTCGGATGGTATAATTGATTTATACGACGAATGTGTTGATGTGCCAGGCTTAGAAGCATTCAATGGTTGTCCCGATTCGGATGGAGATGGAGTAAAAGATAGCGATGATGAATGCCCTGATACACCAAAAGGAAGTGAAGTAGATGAGAAAGGTTGTGTCGTTGTAGTGGAGGAAATTATAGAAGAAGTAAAGCCTTTGATCCCACAGAAAATTACAGATGTACCTGAGTTAATGGTCAAATTCGAACCGATTTACTTTAGAACCAATAGTGCAGAAATTGATGCTTCTGAAAAAATGAAGCTAGACAACATGGCAAAACTATTGATTAAGCACTCTATAATTAAAGATGTGTTGTTGTCTGGTCATACCGATCCAAGAGGTTCTTCTACCTATAACTTGAAGTTGTCTGAAAAAAGGGCAAAGGCTGTTCTAAGCTATTTGTTAAACAAAGGAGTAGGAGAGAAACGTGTTCAGATTAAAGCACTAGGAGAAGCACATCCAGTTTCAAAACAAGCTTCATTGAAAGAATACCAAAAAGACCGAAGAGTGGAGTTTCAATTGAATGACTAAATTCGGAATAGATTGAATGAAAAGAAAAAGGGAGTAAGCACTTGGTGACTACTCCCTTTTTTGTAATTATACTTTTAAGAAGATATTGCGTTTATATAAGAAGTATAGGAATAACCACTCCAGAGCCAGCATTCCAATAATTAGAACAACAGTCTGAAAATCGCCTGTTAACGATGCTAAACCTCCCATAAAGAAATCAGATGTTGATTTAAATTTGAATACTCTGATGGCCATATAAATGGTGATTGAGTTTAAACCGATTACTCTGAAAAAGAAAGTCCAGCGCTGGTATTTCCACACATCGATAACTTGATAGAAAATGGCCAATAATACAAAGCTAATACCCCCTGTAAGTAGATTAAAGGTCGATGTCCATGCGCTTTTTATAATTGGATACCATCCGCTAAGTAACGATGCTGTAATGATTAACGATGCTCCGGTTACCAAGAGAACTAGAGTCTTCTTCTGAGGAACAAGCTGTTTGCTTCTGAGTAAAGCTCCGCCTAAAGCACCCATTAAAGTGATAGCCGATGCCGACACAATGCACATTAAGCCTTCCGGATCGAATGTTTTACCATAAAGTCGACCTGGTAATAACATTTGATCGATATAGCCATTAATACAGCCTGTGGGAGTTAAATTGCCAGCTCCAAATTCAGGTACGGGAACAGCCAGTTGAAGAGCTCCATATCCGACTAGAATTCCAATCAGCCAAATTAATCGGGCTTTAAAGGTTTTGGTGTTCATTACAATTAGTGCAGCAATGAGGTATGCCAATCCAATTTGTCCCAGTACACTTGCTCCACGAAGCGTGCTGAAGTTCAGGTTGAATAAGCCATTGTACACTAATCCCAGAAGAACTAGAATTACGGCACGTTGAATTACTTTGCGGTAAATACTGCTTTTGGGAGTTCCTTTTTCCAGTTTGCTGGTAATGGCATAAGGAATAGCTACACCCGAAATGAACATGAATAGTGGAAATACTAAATCATAAGCGTGAAATCCTTCCCAGCTAACATGGTGCATTTGTTTGGCCCACCAATGGGCAAGAGGTAAATCTGTAGTCTTCGCCAGTGCTCTGAAAAACATGTCGCCACCAATAATCCAGAACATGTCGAACCCTCTCAAGGTGTCAAGTGAGAGAAGGCGCTCACTTTTTTGAGTTGATGTCATAGGTTTGCAATTTTAGTTAATGAATCTAAGATAGCTATTTATTTTGTTTGGAAGCATATATGCTGCTATCATAACCAATTCGGAATAATACATCCCATTTTTATAAATGGCAAGATGGATATTAATCGTATTGTTTTGTTATTTTTGCAATCGTTTGCGCTAACGCGCTCGCATTATTAATCAGAATAACATGAGAAAATTATTATTTGCAATGGCATTGCTGTTTTGTGGTTGGACAGCGAATGCTCAATCGGAGTATCGTCAACAGATAAGTCTGAATAAAGATTGGCGTTTTACTTATGGTTACGTAGTAAAGAAAAATGTTTACGAAAGAGTGAACATTCCTCACACCTGGAATCAGGCCGATGCCAATAGTGGCAATTTAGATTATTACCGAGGTCTGGGAAATTACGAGAAAGACATTTTAATTAAGCCGGAATGGAAAGGGAAGCGAATATTCCTGAAATTTGATGGAGTTAATACTGTTTCCAATACCTTCATAAATGGTGTGCATGTGGGAGAACACCGTGGAGGTTACACCTCTTTCATTTATGAATTGACAAACAAAGTAAAGTACGGCGAGAAAAATAATATTTGGGTACGTGTGACCAATGCTCTGCATTTAGATGTAATGCCTTTGGTGGGCGACTTTAACTTCTATGGTGGTATTTATCGCGATGTACACCTGATTGTTACCGATAAGGCTTGTATTTCACCTTTGGATTATGCTTCTCCGGGTATCTATCTGGCACAAAGCAATGTTTCGAAGAAAAGTGCACATGTCGATGCGCGAGTATTGGTTTCTAATGGCTATGATAGCAAGGAAAAGTTTCAGGTAGAATTAGCAGTGAAAGATGGCGATAAAGTTGTTTTGACTAAACAAGCTGATGTAGAAGCTGCAGCAAAACAACAGGCTGAAACAACTATTGCTTTCGATATGAAGAATCCTCACTTGTGGAATGGAAGAAAAGATCCATTTATGTATCAAGTGGTAGTTAAACTGAAGAAAGATGGAAAGGTAATCGATCAGAAAGTTCAGCCTTTGGGATTACGTTTTTACCATGTAGATGCTGATAAAGGCTTTTTCTTGAACGGAGAGCACCTAAAGCTACAAGGAGTATGTCGTCATCAGGATCGTTCAGGCTTTGGTAATGCATTGCAGCCTCAGCATCATGAAGAGGATGTGGCTATTTTAATGGAAATGGGAGCCAACTCTATTCGTTTGTCACATTATCCTCACGCTCCTTATTTCTACGATTTATTGGATAAAAACGGAATTGTAACCTGGTCGGAGATTCCATTGGTTGGACCAGGAGGATACCGCGATAAAGGTTTCGTAAATCTTCCTGCATTTAAAGAGAATGGACGACTGCACTTGAAAGAGATGATTCGACAGAACTACAATCACCCATCGATTTGTTTCTGGGGCTTATTTAATGAGTTGAAATACGATGGTGATAATCCGGTGGAGTATGTGAAAGAGTTGAATGCTTTAGCACATAAAGAAGATCCTACTCGTATTACCACTGCAGCAAGTTTCCGCGATGGTGAAATCAACGATATAACGGATTTGATTGCCTGGAATAAGTATTACGGATGGTATGGTGGCGATGCCAGCTACATTGGAACTTGGGCCGATGAAATGCACAAAAAGCATCCTGGTCGTAAAATTGGTGTGAGTGAATATGGAGCAGGAGCAAGTATTTTCCACCACCAGGAGGAATTGAAGAAGACCAATCCGGGAGCTTATTGGCACCCTGAAGCTTGGCAAGCATACTATCACGAAGAGAACTGGATTGCTTTTGCCGAGCGTCCATTTGTTTGGGGAACTTACATCTGGAACTTATTCGATTTTGGTGCTGTGCACCGTACAGAGGGAGACCGAGCTGGTAAAAACGATAAGGGAATTGTATCGTTCGATCGTAAAGTGAAAAAAGATGCATGGTGGTTTTACAAAGCCAACTGGAATAAAGAAGATGCAGTGTTGTACATTGCCAATCGCAGATATATTGAGCGTACTGAAGCAAAAACAAAAGTGCGCGTTTACTCTAACTTCGATGAAGTAGAACTGATAGTAAACGGAAAAGTGGTTGGAAAACAAAAGTCGAAAGGATATTGCATTTTCCATTGGGACAACATTACTCTTCAGAAAGGAGATAACCGAGTTGTAGTTCGTGCCGGAAAAGGAAAGAACAAAAAAGAAGACACTTGTACTTGGGTGTTGCAATAGTGAATAACAAGCATTAATGCTAATAAGAAGAGGCTTTTCCATATAAGGAGAAGCCTCTTTTCTTTTATAAGCACATTGTTATTATTTAATGTTCGAAGTGGTTCTTTTTTAGTTTTACATCGAACAATTATGGGATAATTTTTCATCTTTGTACCTGAAAGTTGGAAAGGGAATCCGGTGTGAATCCGGAGCTGTCCCCGCAGCTGTAAATTCGGTAATTGATCATCACATTGACCACTGTTTGATTATAAATGGGAAGGCCGATGATTGTACGAATGAGCCAGAAAACCTACCAATTACATTCATTATTAATCGTTCTTTCGGAGGAAAAGAACCGATAGGCAGAGGCATACCTGTTTAAAGTGCTTAGGTCATTCGCTTACTTTCCTTTATTGAACTTCGGTTAATAGCACATAGTTAAAAATTGATTTTAAATGAAGCTGTCGGGTACGCAGCTAAAAATCTTAAACAGATGAAATTCACTATTCAGCCATTGTCTAATGCACTAAACGATGCATTGAAGTATAAAATCGATCAAAAAACCAAGCCATTAGGTTCGCTAGGGCAACTAGAGCGAATTGCTTACCAGATTGGTCGTATTCAGAATAATCTAACTCCTCGATTAGAAAATCCTGCAGTTGTTGTAGTGGGGGCAGATCATGGAATTTGTGCCGAAGGGGTTAGCCCTTGTCCTACCGAGGTAACGTGGCAACAGATGTATAACTTTGCAGCAGATGGTGGCGGAATTAGCCTGTTTGCAAAGCATGCAGGGATGAAAACGGTAGTTGTAGATGCTGGTGTTGATCATGACTTTCCTGCAGATTCTGGCATTGTTGATTGCAAAGTACGTAAAGGAACCCGCAATTTCTTGAAAGAGCCGGCAATGACATTGGCTGAATGTGAGAAAGCAATGGCTAATGGGGCTGAGATTGTTACGCAGTTACATGAGAATGGAACCAATGTGGTTGCATTTGGTGAAATGGGAATTGGAAACACTTCTCCTGCTTCGGTTCTGATGTCGCTAATTTGTGGTATGCCAATGGAGACATGCGTGGGACCAGGAAGTGGTTTAGACGATGAAGGAGTACGCAATAAATGTAGAGTGTTGTCTGAAGCTGTTGCTAACCATGGAAAGCTGGAGAATCCGTTAGAAATATTAGCTACCTACGGTGGACTGGAAATTGCCACTATTGTAGGAGGAATGTTGAAAGCAGCAGAATTGAAAATGCTTATTTTGAACGATGGTTTCATTATTACATCGGCACTGCTGGTTGCTCAGGCTATGCATAAAGAGGTGTTGGATTATACCATCTTTAGTCATAAGTCGAAAGAAGGAGGACACACATTGATGGTTGAGTACATGAATGGAGAACCTGTGCTGGATCTGGATTTACGATTAGGAGAGGGAACTGGTGCTGCTTTAGCGTATCCAGTTGTAACTGCAGCGGTAGAAATGCTGAATAATATGACCAGCTTCGAAGAGGCAAGTATCACGGATACTACCGACAATGGAATTCGAGTAATTGAATAGTATATGGCAAAGTTGATATACATATCGGGAGGTCAGCGTTCGGGGAAAAGTAGTCATGCTCAAGAGCTGGCACTTTCGCTTTCCGATAATCCGGTTTACCTGGCCACTTCACGTATTTGGGACGAAGATTTCAAAAAGCGTGTTAAAAGGCATCAGGAGGACAGAGGCCCGGAATGGGGCAATGTGGAAGAAGAAAAATGGTTGAGTAAGCACGATTTTACCGGAAAAGTAGTGCTTGTAGATTGTGTAACACTTTGGCTCACCAACTTCTTTTTCGATATGAAAGATGAAATAGATGTTGTTTTGGAAGCTGCAAAGAAAGAGTTGGATAGCTTGCTGAAACAGGATGCTACTTTCATTGTAATCTCCAATGAGATTGGAATGGGAGGTCATGCCGAAAGTAGTGTGCAACGAAAATTTACCGATTTACAGGGATGGATGAATCAGTACATCGCTAAATGTGCCGATGAAGCATTTCTTATGGTTAGTGGAATTCCAGTGAAAATAAAATAACTAGTACCATGCGAATAATTAAGAACTTCTTTACTGCAATAACCTTTTTTACCCGTATACCGGTTGCTCGTTGGGCCGATTATTCGCAGAATGCAATGAATCAGGCTACCGCTTACTATCCAATGGTTGGCTGGATTGTAGGAGGCTTTGCTGCCTTAATTTGCTGGTTAATGGGAATGGTTATTCCGGTTGTTCCTGCAGTGGTAATATCTACAGTTGCCTCCATATGGCTGACAGGAGCATTTCATGAAGATGGCTTTGCCGATGTATGTGACGGATTCGGAGGAGGATGGGAGAAAGAGCGCATTCTAACCATTATGAAGGATAGTCGGGTAGGTGCTTATGGTGCCATCGGTATTCTTTTAATTTTAATGACTAAGATTACGCTGCTTTCAGAAATCCAGCTGAGGTTAATTCCAGTGGTATTAATTGCCGGGCATACTTTGTCGCGAATGGTTTCGGTGAGCTCAATGATGGTATTAGGGTATGTACGCGAAAATGATGCCGATGGAAAGTCGAAACCAATAGCTCGAAAATTACCTCCATCAGTATTTCTGTGGATTTTGATTTCAGGTTCAGTTCCATTAGTTTTGTTGGGCTCATGGAAATATGCTGCAATCTTTTTGCCTCAGCTTATTCTTCTTTACCTGATGAATAGATGGTTTAAGAAGTGGATTGGAGGTTACACCGGAGATTGCCTAGGAGCTTTACAACAAGTATCGGAAGTAGTATTTTATCTTTCGGTATTAATAATTGAGAAAAACTGGATATGATTTATCTAATACGACATACCACGCCCGATATACCACAGGGCGTATGTTATGGCCACTCAGATATTGAAGTGGCCACTTCGTTTAATGCCGAAAAGAATCGGGTGGTTGAGAAGTTGACTCCCAATTCCCATATCGAGGTTATTAGTAGTCCACTAATTCGATGTAAGAAGTTGGCAAAAGCAATCTTTCCATTTCGTCCCATCGAGAAAGACAGTAGATTGAAAGAGATGGACTTTGGCGAATGGGAAATGAAGAAATGGGCAGCCATTGATCAAGATGTGCTGAAAGAGTGGGGAGATAACTTCGTTGCAGATAAACCACATGGGGGCGAAAGTTTTCAGGATTTATACGATAGGGTGAGTGATTTCTGGAATAGCCTCGACCATTCATCGAAGGATTATGCAATCGTTACGCATAGTGGTGTAATACGTTGTATTTTGGCTCAATTATTGGGAATACCCTTAAGTAAAGCATTTGTTTTAAAAATTGCTTATGCCGAAGTGATTAAAATAGAAGCGTTGGGAGATGATAATTATACTGTAGAATTTGTCCAAAATTAAAAATGAAACAATTACTGATTATAGGGTTGTGCCTTTTTACACTAGGTGTAAATGGTTTTGCTTCAAAGTCAACTGTGCGCAAAGTGAAGCGTAATTACCCGGTAGTGTACAATGCAATTGTTGACGGCACCAATAGGAAGTTTACCCAGATCGATATAGATAAAAAAGAAGAGATTGACTTACAATGTAAGGCATTCTGGTCCATTGCACAAGAATTGAAGCAAGAACCCAATGAAAAGAGACTACATGCCATTAAAGTGGCATTATTGCGTTGGCATTGGCACTGGAATTCCGAAATAGTTACTTTCCCTTACCCGGTAGATTGGCATTTGGCATGGAAAGAGTGTGGTAAATAAATATGTTTTAATTTATTTTTCATAACTAATATTTGAGTCTTGTTCTGCAAGGGGGAGCATCTTTAATTTAGTGTGACATTTTAGATTTTAATCTACGCCTCTGGATAGGTAAATTGATAGATATTTAGCTTTCTCAGATAAAAGATGAACTTTTTTGTTGTTCGTTAGTATTATATGTGTTAATTTGAGTGCAAATTATGCATTTGACTAGTTGGGACTGCTCAGAGGAGAGTGTTTAGTATAATTGTTATTTATGTTTGGCTTGTACTACTCATTTGAATTATGTAGCTTTATCCATTGTAGAACAATGTAATTGACTGGTAGATGTTGTTGATCTGCTAGTTATTGGAAGTATTTTATTGTGGAAATGTAAAATTAGAACGATGGACAGCACTGAAAGAAGAGACGGTAATGATCGGAACCCAAATGAAGAGGTGTTTTCTAAGGTGGTGAGAGCGGGAAAGAGAACCTATTTCTTTGACGTAAAAGCTACTAGACGAGGAGACTATTATTTAACCATTACTGAAAGTAAAAAGCGCTTTGATAACGACGGACGTGCTCGTTATGAGAAGCATAAAATCTTTCTTTACAAAGAAGATTTTGAAAAATTTGCTGATGGCTTGACAGAATCAGTTGGTTTTATCAAGGAAAATCAAGCATTCGAAGAATTCATTCACGAAGAAAAACAACCCGAGTTTTCCAATGTGGAATTTGAAGATCTTTCAACCCAATAAAAAAAGCTGGATTTAGTCCAGCTTTTTTTATATCGAGAGATAAATGGAGTTACTTAATATTGCGATCTTTCTTTAAAGCTTCGTAAGCTTCATTTACTTTCTGGAATTTCTCTTTAGCAGATTCCTGGAACTCTTCTCCCAGATAACTTACCTTATCCGGATGGTATTTTATTGCCATCTTTTTATAAGCCTTCTTGATCTCTTCATTGGTTGCTGTCGATTCAATTTCCAGTACTTTGTATGCCCAGTCGGTTGCAGGAACAAACATGGCCATAATCGACTCGAAATCGGCATTACTGATATTCAAATTAGCAGCAATTAGCTTCAATGTCGATAATTCATGTGGGTGTAGCTCTCCGTCGGCCAACGACACACCAAAAAGCAAGTGCATAAGCTGTAGACGAGAAGAGTGATCCATATGTTGCTTAATCTGACGACAAACATCCTGAACCGGAATATCTTGTTTTAGTATGTCTCTTAAAAGTCGGATAGCTTCTGCTGCCGATTCCTGTCCCATGCTTTGAACGAAGTATTTCTTTACATAGTCTAACTCCGAGCGTAACACTTTGCCATCGGCTTTCATAATTGCAGCTACCAACACCAAAAGTGTCATTGCAAAGCCACCTGTCGTTGTCGAACTTCCTGCTCCAGGTCGTGAGTAAGGATGCCCTTCATTGAAATTACTGTCTTGTCCTCCTTTATCTAAAAATGATCCTATTGAAAAACCAATGATGGCTCCAATTGGGCCAAAAGTTGCAAAGCCTAAACCGGCTCCAATCCATTTAGCGAATTTCCCCATGTTCTTTTATCTTTTTATCTATTTCCACTACTTGTGGAATTATTAGTTGTTCATTATCGTTATTAATTACAAAATCCGACCAAGCAACTTTAGTTTCTTCTGGTAGTTGATTATTAATTCGGGCTTTAACTTGCTTGGCATCTATATTATCTCTTTTCATTACTCGTTCAATACGAATATTTTCAGGAGCAGTTACTGCGATAGTTAAGTCCATGATAGAGTGAGAGCCACTTTCGAATAAAATAGCTGCCTCTTCAATCACGTAATCGGCATCCTGACATTCGCTCCATTGAAGAAAATCTTCGCGAACTACCGGATGTACAATTTGATTAACGTGCTTTAGCTCATCATTATTGTTGAAAATGATCTCAGCAAGCTTAACTCTGTTTAGTTTATTGTCGGTGTAAATATCTTCTCCGTAGCGAGCTTTTAAGGCATTAATAATAGTAGAACTTGTTTCCATCAATTTACGTGCTTCTATGTCTGCTTCGTAAATAGGAATTCCCAATTGTCTAAACACTTTGGCAATAGTCGATTTCCCACTGCCAATTCCTCCGGTTAACCCAACTTTAATCATTGCTAATCTTTTCTTTTAAATATTCCACCGACTTGATATCGAAAGAGTAGGAGATGATATTTTGTGGTGCTTGTTGAATATTTATCGATATTTTATTTTTCACTTTGTTCGTTTCGCTGTAATCGACAATTGCTTTGAAAAGAGAATGATCAATATTCTTGTACTGACTTAATGCCACAAGGTAATTGATCTCAATTTTCGATGGAAACGTAATAAGCTTTATTGAATCAGGCGCATTAATTACCTGAACAGGAACCGATATTTTACTTTCAGTATATTGTTCAATAGGAATATTCAGTACTGTCCTTTTTTTCTTGTAGGTGATATTATTAATATCGGGCAGACTGATATTTCGATGTATGGTTTTATTTACACCGGTAAATTCCATTAAATCGGTTGTAATATAGTTAAGTGTATCTAAAACTGATTTTGGTCCCGCTAACTGTACCGAATCGGGAATAAGTTTTATGGAACTGGTTTGAATAAATTGCTCCTTTGTAGAAAGCTGTACATTGGCTTTTATGCCAACCTTTTTTTCCACAATAGGATCGAATTGAAAGATGATAGAATCGGGCATTACCGAGATAATCTTCATCTCTGAAGATACTTGCGATTGTAAGCGCTCCAGATAGCGATCGGTACCAATTCTGAAATAAGAAGACTGACTGCGCTGCATTCTTTGATTAGTAAACTCGTTTACATTGAAAATAAGTGGATGGAATGCCATACTCAGGCTGTTACGCAAAAGAGTAAAACCAAATGCATTTACCTTTAAATCGAGTTTTTTGGGTGGCTCATTTACCAATATTTTATTCTCAGGGAAGTTGGTAAACTTCACCGGAAACGAGATAGTGGTGGTATAACTATCACTCAATGCATTTAGAAACCAAAGTGTTGAAGCAATAAGCACACAAATAAGGTAGATCAACGGTTTTTGGTTTTTCTTCGGATCTATCTTTTTAATGCTATTGTTTATCTTTTCAAGCCAGCGTTTTTCCATGAAACCAAAGATACAAATAAGAAATGAACCTAGCGAAATGAATGTTTTTACTTCATTCGTATTTTGAAAAATTGTAAACGATTATTGTCTTTGTATCGACGTAGTTGGTAAAATACCTTGTATTGAAAATTAAATCGTATTACATTAGTGCCACTAAACTAATATTAACTTGAAAAAAGATTTCAAACATATTTCTTTGGATGTAGTTCGTCGTTTCCGCAAGGGCGATGATGTGGCATTTAAGCAATTGTTCGAGTTTTATAGTACTCGTCTTTATGGTTTTGTTTTTAAGTTGATAAAAGATGATTCAGAATCAGAAGAAATAGTTCAGGATGTATTCTTTAAGATCTGGAAACATAGAGAAGAAATCAGAACAGACGAGGCATTTAAAAGTTACCTTTTTAAAATTGCATTAAACAATATCCGAAATTATTTTACTAGACTTCAAAAAGAAGAACATCATAAGCAGGAAATAGTACGAGAATATTTATTGAATACCGAGGAAGATGGTAAGCAGATTTCGTATAATGAAGCTATGAAGAAAGTGGATGAGCTAATAGAATTACTGCCAGAGAAAAGACGAGAAATATTTCTAATGAGTAGAAAAGAAGGATTAAGTATCTTAGAAATAGCCAAATATCTTAATTTATCGGAAGCTACTGTAAAGAATCAAATTACATCTGCAATGAATTTTTTGCGAGAAGAGGCAAAAAAGCATGATTTTGGTATTTATTTATTCCTTCTTTTAAATTATTGATTTGTAGGAAATAAAGTTCTTGCTGGAAGATAAAACTCATTTTTTTCGAAAAAAAATCTCTTTCCCTTAGTACCTATCTATTTTTATTGGTCTTTATGATGTAACATTTCATAAAAGATGAAGAAAACTAAAATAAAGAAATCGATTATAAAATTGTGAAAGTAAAGAAAGAAGATATAGATAAGTGGTTGAATGGAGATTGTAGTTTCAATGTTGTGTCTAAAATGCAAGAAGCATTATCTCAAAAGAAAATTGATAATGCATTGAATATTGAACTTGAACATGATTGGAATAACCAGAAAGAGGAAAAGGATAAGGAACTGGTTGATTCGCTTTATGAGAAAGTTCATTATAAAATATTGCTAAAAGAAAAAGCATATCGACTTGAGCATAAAAAGAAAGTAAGTCGATGGTTACAAATAGCTGCTTCATTAATGATTCCATTAGCTTTAGCTGTATATCTGAATATTGAAAAACTGGGAAGTGACACTTCTGAAAACTTGGTTGAGATTGTAGCTCCTGAAGGTGCTCGTACCCGATTTGCACTTCCCGATGGATCGTATGGATGGTTAGCGGGGGGCTCCGTTTTGAAGTACGATGTACGCTTCAATAAGAATAGGAATGTAGAGATTGATGGTAAAGGCTTTTTTAGTGTAAAGCACGATCCTGCTCATCCTTTCGTAGTTAATATGTCTCAATACAACGTTAAAGTTCTGGGAACCCGGTTTGATGTATGCAATTACAGTAACGATTCTATTTGTGAAGTGGTTGTGACAGATGGAAGAGTGAATGTTGATAACACGGGAGGAGAGTTAGCTCAAATACTCGTTCGAAATCAAGCTATTCGGTTAAATAAAAACAGTAAGCAATTTCGTAGAAGACAAGTTAATGCAGATGACTATTCTGCTTGGATTGATGGAAGATTAGTCTTTACAAATGATCCGTTAAGAGTAGTTGCCGAGAAGATAAAGAGACATTATGGTGTAGATGTTGTTTTACGATCATTCGGTCTGGAAAACCAGATGTTTAGGGCTAAAGTACGCATCGGAAGTTTAGAAGAGTTGATGCATTACTTAACACTTACAATGCCTGTTGCATATGAGATAAAACCTGGAGAAAAGCAGAGAGATGGTACTATCAGCAAGAGAAAGTTAATTATATATCAAAAGAAATAGAAAAAGGAAGTGGTAACGACACTTCCTTCAGATTTTAGTAAGAGATAACGAAGTATTATTAATTAACCCTACTAAAGGTTTCAAATTTATGAAAAAAAATCGATGTAGTGGGGCAAGCCATTGGTATGCCCTAAAAAAAATGTTCAGCATTATGAGAATGACATTATTTATTATTCTAGTTTCCTTTATCCAAACTATTGCTTCAGATGCATATAGTCAGGAAAGTCGTGTTTCATTAAATATGAAAAGGGCTACGCTGGAAGAGGTAATGAAGGCGATAGAGAAACAGTCAGACTACTCTTTTATTTATAATAAGGGTGCCATAAATGTGAACGAAAAGGTAGATGTAAAGCTACGAATGACCGCAATTAATGAGGTCTTGGATTACCTTTTCAATAAACAACAAATCGATTATGTGGTAATGGATAAACAGATTATTCTAACCAAATCGATGTTTAGTGGAAAGCAGAAAGAATTAAAAGTTTCTGGTAAAGTAAGTGATGAAAGAGGCGAGGGAATACCAGGTGTTTCTATTGTTGTGAAAGGGACAACAGCAGGGATTACAACTGACATTGATGGAAAATATACATTGACAGTACCATCTGATGCTATTTTGATTTTTTCTTTTGTAGGAATGAAAGCCCAAGAGATTGCTGTTGAAGGACAAAAGATTTTGAATGTCACATTAAAAGAAGAAACGATAGGTGTAGATGAAGTGGTAGTTACCGCTTTAGGTATAAAACGAGAGAAAAAGGCCTTAGGATATTCTGTTACAGAGATTGGCTCGGATGAGATTAGTAATTCAAATGAAACCAATGTGCTAAATGCAATGGCAGGAAAAGTGGCCGGATTAGATATTACAACGTCTACCACTGGAAGTATGAGTTCATCTAGAGTTGTTCTTCGTGGTAGTTCTTCTGTTTTTGGAAACAATCAGGCATTGATAGTTGTAGATGGTGTTATATTTGATAATAGTAATTATGGTTCAGCTGGAGGAGTAGACAGAGGTCAGGGGATTTCTGACATTAACCCTGATGATATTGAGTCGGTAACCGTCTTGAAAGGAGCCAACGCTTCTGCATTATATGGATCGAAAGCTGCTAATGGTGTTATTGTAATTTCAACCAAAAAGAAACTAAAAAATAAAGGAATTGGATTAGAGGTAAAGAGTGGAATTAGCTTTAAACAAGCCTATGTGTGGCCTCAACTTCAAAATGTTTATGGTCAGGGAAAATCCAATATTGGTCAATTTGCTGGAACAGATTCTGATGGTTTACCATACATTGGTGGCGGCACAAGAGATGAATCATGGGGACCAAAAATGGAAGGACAACCGGTTCATGTATATTGGATGAGAGATAAACCAATTCGTAACTATTCTCCTCAGCCTGATAACTACAAAGAACCATTTAGAATTGGAACAACTTTCGATAACAATGTTTCTTTATCTTATGCTACCGATAAAGCAACCTATTTTGCCTCTTTTATGTATCAAAAAGTCAATGAGTACTTGGAGACAAGTAGAGGAGATAAAGCTGGAGGTTCTTTGCGTATCACTGAAGATATTACCGATAAGTTAAGCGTTGATTTAAAGTTAAGCTATACCGAAACTTCTGCCAACAATCGTATTGGAGGAGGAAATAGTGGAAATTCATTCAACTTTTTAACCAGAATGCCTAGAAGTTACCATGATGCAGACATTCGCAATTATGAATATCCTACATCAAATAAGGTGTGGCCAACCAACTTCAAAGATGGTGACCCGGTAACATTTGCAACAACACAATGGATTGGAAATATATATTGGGGATTGCATAATGATAAAAACTTTGATGACAGAAGAAGAGTATCAGGAAACCTCAATATTAAATATGATATCTCGAAAAAACTTAATGTGATGCTACGCCATGGTTTCGATGAAACTGACTTTGAAGGCCACTTAGTTTATGCTAAACAATCGAGATGGGGTAACTACGATGGACGATACATCTATCAGGAGAGCTTCAATAAAAATTATACTACCGATTTCCTTTTTGCATGGAATGATAGTGATTTACTGGAAGATTTTGATTTCTCTGCCAATTTCGGAGGGAGCCAGTATAAAACATTTACTAAGTATGGTAGCTTTAACGGTACAGGTTTTCCAACTTCAGAATTGGAAAGAATAAATTTCACTACTTCAAAGTCTTTTTCTTATAACGAAGTAGAAAAGCTTATCAATTCGGTTTATGGTTCAGTTCAGACAGGTTATAAGAGTATGTACTTCCTAGACTTGACCTATAGAAACGACTGGAGTTCAACATTAAATAAGAACAACAATAGTTATGGGTACTTTTCTATTACTGGAAGTGCTTTGTTCTCTGATATCTTTAAATCAGCTATGCCTAAATGGCTCGATTTTGGAAAAGTGAGGTATTCATACGCTGAAGTTGGAAACGATACTAACCCATATGTAATTAACCGTGTGTACTCTTCTCATTTCGGTAATAATGGCGAAATTGCTATGTCGAACCCTACAACATTACCATTTAATGATTTAAAGCCAGAACGTGTTAAATCACATGAAATGGGATTAGACTTGAGAATGTTCAAGGGACGATTTAATATTGATTTGGCATTGTATAAATCGAATACTTTTAACCAGATTATTCCTTCACAGCCTATTTCATCTACTTCAGGATATAAATCAATGAACTTGAATGGAGGAAATATTGAAAACAAAGGAATTGAATTGTTAGTTGATTTCTATCCTATTAAAACCAATAACTTTGAATGGAATTCAGCATTGACATTTACAAAGAATATGTCAAAAGTTATTTCACTTCCTAATGGAGGTGAACCAATTGAAGTTGCTTCTGATAATTTTGCTCGAAATGTAATAAAAGAAGGAAAATCATACTTAACCATTCAAGGAAGAGATTACCTTAGAAATAGCGATGGATTATTTGTGGTGGATGCAAATGGTATTCCAATGCGAACAGAGGAATATGTTGACCTAGGAACTGTAGAACCAGACTTTGTTACTACATGGCGTAACAGTTTCCGTTATGGAAACTTGACTGTTGGATTCCAAATTGATGCATCAATTGGTGGCGATATCTATTCGCGTACCAATATTGATATGGATGAACAAGGAACTTCGAAAGCATCATTGGCTGGAAGAGAAGAGTGGATACGTTCAGAGCAAGAACGTATTGCTGCCAACAAAAGTTCTTCAGAGTGGGTGCCAACTGGAGGTATTGATTATATGATTGGAAAGAGTGTTTTCTATGATGCATCTCTTGTTGGTGCAGATGGAATTCAGGTTGGAGGTGTAAGAAACGAAGGTGCCAACAAAAGATATGCACGTCCGGACAAATATTGGGATAATCACAGTTGGAATCGCCGTATTGCAGGACCTGTTGTGGAAGATGGTTCTTTTGTAAAACTACGCCAGTTAAGCTTGGGATATAGCCTTCCAAAGAACTGGGCTAAAAAATTATCTCTTGAAGCTATCGATTTATCTGTTGTAGGAAGAAACTTGTTCTTATTCTATAAAGGAACAGAGCATTATGATCCAGATAGTTATCAATATGATACTACATCTAATGGGCGAAAAGGAATTGAAACAGGTTATTGGCCTTCTGCTCGTACTATTTCATTCAACATTAAACTGAAGCTATAATTTAAATTGCAATGAAGATTATGAAAAATATATATCGATTTATTGTGCTGCTATTAATTGTTTCTGCATGTACCGATCGTAGCATGGAAGATGTAAATAAGAATATTAATGAAGTTACCGATGCAGACCCAATATATCTAATCAATAGTTCCTTCAATGAATTATTCAACAGAAATTCGACATGGGATAAATTGGCCGACCTGACTAACCATTATGCGGGAACATCAAACCCTTCAGGGTATTATTATAAATTTGATAGTGGTATATGGGGATTTTATATCGCCAACAATAATTTAAAAGATGCCATTAAGAAAACTGAAGGAAGTCAAGAGCGAGTAGATCAATTGGCTAATGCTTTAGCTAAAATTTTCAGGGCTTATGGTTTTCAACGATTGACTGATTGTTATGGAGATGTTCCTTTCTCAGAAGCAGCTGAGCTTGATGAAAATGACAAACCAATTATTACACCTAAATACGATAAACAAAAGGATATTTACTATTCTGTGTTGAGTGATTTAAAGAGTGCAATAGATGTAATTGGAGATGATACTAACTTACCATTGGGTAGTAGCGATCGAGTTTATAATGGAGACCTTCAGAAGTGGAAAAAGTTTGCTAATTCATTAAGACTTAGAATGGCTATGCGCATTCGTTTTGTAGATGGAGCTAAAGCTTTAGAGGTGCTTCAAGATGTTTTTACAAAGCCATTAATAGATTCAGAAGACGAATCGGCAGCATTTAAAAACTGGGATGAAACGGGCTATTATTATTATGGATTTAATGGACTAAAAGCTGGAACCAGAACCAACACAAGTAAACGAATGGTAGATTATTTGAAGTCAGTAAATGATCCACGTTTACCATGTTATGCTTTGCCGGTTGTGGAAGGAGTGAATAAAGGTGGATTCGATGGTTTACCAAATGGTTATGACGATAACTTAAACCGGTCAAATTTTTCTTATTGTGGGAGAGTTACTTACCAGAAAGACTTACCAACAATGAATATCATGTATTCTGAAGTATGCTTCTTAAAGGCCGAAGCTTATCTGTTTGGTTTAGGCGTAGTGCAAAGTAATGATGAAGCTCAACAGTGGTTGAAAAAAGGAGTTGAAGCTTCGTTAAATTTTTGGCATAGAAAAGATACCTATATAGAAAACGAAGAAGAGGTAACAGATTTTCTTTATACACAAGAAGATATTGATTCTTATCTTGTTTCTGATGCGGTAACATTATCGGGTAACCAAGAGGAGATGTTTGAGGTAATTGCAATGCAGAAATGGGTGGCATTAATGACCAACTGGGTAGAGGCTTTTGCTGAAATGAGAAGGACAGGATATCCAGCTATTGAAGTTCGTACTACTTCTGATGTACCTCGTTTATCATTAGGAGATACTAATGGACACTGGCCACGTCGTGTTCCATATCCAGATAGTGAGATGTTGTATAATAAAGAGAACTACGATATCGCCAAAGAGGCCACTGATGGTAATAGTCTTACTTATCGTGTTTGGTGGGATGTTAAATAATTATCAGAAATAGATATTTAAAACAGAATCGGCAGGCTTATTTCAGTCTGCCGTTTCTCATATAATGCACATGTTGCAAGAATGAGCCATTAGTATTGTAATGTGCTAATATTGTTGCAAATCCTGTAAAACTGGTGGGTAATGGTTGGTAATGCCATTTCTTCCAGCTATTATTGTAAGTCTGAAACAATCTATTTTAAAAAGAGTAACTAGAATTTATAAAATACCAGATGGAATTAATTAGTAAGTTGAAGAAAGGAACTGTTGTTGTTGGATTAATGTTAGGGGGATTAACCTTGCAACATGTAAATGCACAAGTATTTCCTGGAGCTGATGAGAATACTCCTTCAAGAGCTCAATATTTTTCATGGATTAACAATCTGAATGAAGGCGCTACTGAAGAGCATACGCGTATCAATCTCGATTTTTTTAAATGGCTGAAAGACGAGTATGGAATGCAGCTGGATATATATGCGTTTGATGCTGGTGCCATTGATGGTGCTAACTTTTACGGAAGCATTTATTCCGATCGTTTCAAAAGTCAATTTCCTAATGGCTTCGATCCGATGTATAAGCAGGCAAAGGCTGCAGGAATTCGTTTAGGTGTTTGGGGAGGACCTGACGGTTTCGGTAATACTCCGGAAGAGGCCAAAGCCCGACGTGAGCAAATGGTGAAGCTTTGTAAAGACTATGAATTTGCATTGTTTAAATTCGATGCCGTTTGTGGACCGCTTCGTCCGGAGAAAGAAGATGAATTCATTAAAATGATGGAAGAGGCTCGTCAGTATAGTCCCGATTTAATTTTGCTGAATCACCGTCTGGGATTGAAAAAGCAGCGAGCAAAAGATCAGGCTACTACTTTCCTGTGGGGAGGACAAGAGACTTATATCGATATTCATATCATTAACAATACTACTGCTCCACACCATCGTGCGGGAGCTCTTTCGCGTGGATTACCACCACAAATGAAACGACTGACTGAAGATCATGGTGTTTGCATCTCTTCGTGTTTAGATAATTGGGACGATGACTTGATTCTTCAGGCTTTTAACCGAAACCTGATTTTGGCACCTGAAATTTATGGTAACCCATGGCTATTGAATGACAGCGAATTTTCGAAGTTGGCTCGTATCTATAATTTACACCGAAAGTATCGCAACATAATGCAGCAGGCCATTGTGCTTCCTGAAAATCAATATGGTCCGTCGGCTGTTTCTCGTGGTAGTCAAAAAACACGATTAGTAACATTGCGCAACTTAACATGGGAACCTAAAACATATACTGTCGATCTGGACAAGACCATTGGGTTGCAGAAAGGCTCGAAAGTACATGTTCGTCAATTTCACCCAGCAGAGCGAATTGTTGGTGATTTCAAGAAGGGAAGTAAGGTAGAAGTTGAAGTAGCACCTTTCCGTTCTCTGTTGTTGTTAGTTACAACAGAGAAATGCGATGAGCCAGGAGTTAATGGTGTCGATTATCAGGTGGTTCGTAATGTGCCTGGTAAGCCAGTTGTTATCGATTTGCTTGGGCAACCAGGAACAACTGCTGCTGTGAATTTGGTAGGGCAGAGGTTTAAATCAGCAACTATTGAAGGAGAGAATAACTCAAATATTGCACGAGGCAAAAAAGTACAGGTTAGCTTTGATGGCGACAAGCTCACAAAGAGTTACCACAGAAAGGTGACTAGCCTGAAACCAACTTCAGTACCTGCAGATGCTGAAGCACTTTATGAAGCAACTGTTTTTGCTGCTGATAACAACGCTATGGAAGTACGTTCTGTAGATCGTTCAGGAGCGACAGAATTATCATATGTAAAAGCAGCCAGAGATGCTTTCTTCAATCAAAAAGCATTGGTAGAAAAAGGATTGTGGGACAAGTATATATTCGATAACGATTACAATACCTTCTTTTTCCCAACAAAACGTAAGTGGCACGACCATAAAATCAATGGCGGATGCTTCCGTCTGGATCTGGGAGAAGTTACCAATGTGGATTATTTGACCATTGAAGCTCCGGATAACCATTCATTGCTTCCATTGGAGCAGGAGGAAGGCGCTTTTGTAGAGGTGAGTAACGACCTGAAAACATGGAAAACCATTACAGTGTTGGCTCGTCAGAAAACTATTATTCCTATTAATGGAGAAGTACGTTATGTGAGAATGAAAGTAGCTCCTTCGCGTATTTCAGAAGTGAAAGGTTTTAAAAATAAGAAAGAGTTGAATAGAAATAGCTGGCGTGCATCAAACCTATTTGCTCATCCAACTACAATGATTGCAAAGAATGCATGGAATGGCTCGTTTAAGGTAGATGAAGTAGCTAATGGAAACTTCCTGTGTGTTGCCATCAACGGAGAGCATGGCGAAGAAGGAGTGTATGCTACCTTACGTGTAGATGGCAAGTTGGTTGGTGCTCCTGATCGTGCTGTTTCTTACCCTTCTAACGTGTGGGAAAACTCAGCAAAAACAAGCGATAGCAACTACACTTACTATTTCCCAATGACCAAAGATATGGTAGGAAAGAATGTAGAAGTAGTTGTTTTGGGGTACGAAGCTGATAAAACCAACTTAGATATTGAGGTGTGGCAGACAGCCACTAATGCTCCTGCTAATAAAAAACGAATTATCTTACAACGATAAGTTTCGAATATAAGTGAAACAGAAGGCCTGTATATCGTAAGATATATGGGCCTTTCTTTTTCTGTGGAGTCAAATAGATTAATATAAATTTTCTATATTTAGATTCTAATGGAAATATTCTAATTAAAACCCATGGCAAAACTAATTATCAAGCGTAAATCAGAGTGGAGTAACCGACTAAAAGCATACAAACTTTTCATTGATGGAAAGCAGGTCGAGTCGATTAAAAATGGAGAAATAAAAGAGTTTCAACTGGAAGATGGAACTCATCAGGTGGAAGCTAAAGTGAATTGGTGCAGTACAGGTGTTTTCGAATTTGAAGTAATCGATGGCAAAACAAAAATGTACGAAGTCTCATTGTTTAAATATGGCAATATTATAGGTCCATTAATGGGACTATTAGCAGTGATTTTAATTATCGGAAGAAGATATGCCGAAGCCAATGAAATTGAGTTAGGGAATATGAAATACATCGCAATTCTGGTAATTCCTTTCTTCCTATACATGATCTATTATATTACTTTGGGTCGAAAGAAATATTTAAGAATAAAGTCGATTTAATAGAAATTGCCTATCATCTTACGGTATTCCGATTATTCTTTCCAGAAATACGATTGGATGTTATATTTGCAGCTAAAATGAAGGATCAATGCAGTTAGAAATTTTAATTACAGATATAACAGAAGCGTTAGGCGAAGTAATGGTTGCAGAGTTATCTTTGCAAGGCTTTGAGTCGTTTTGGGAAAGTGAAGAAGGACTTCGTGGTTACATTGAAGAGGACGTGTTTGATGAAGCCAAAATGTTGGAATTGAAAAAGCAATATGGTATTCATTATCAATTGCAGAATGTAAATTCTGCTTCTTGGGATGTTGCACTGAATGATCATTTCCAATCCATTGAAATTTCTGAAAATTGTATTGTTCGTAGCAGTCAAACAACTGAAACCAATCATAAATATCAATTGGTAGTTGATCCGAAATTGGCATTTGGCTCGGGAGAGCATCCAAGCACATGGCTTTGCTTGAAAATGCAGCTAGAAATGGATCATTTCAACAAAAAAGTGGTCGATATAGGAACGGGATCGGGTATATTAGCTATCATGGCGGAAAAATGTGGTGCAGCAGAAATCGATGCTTTCGATAATAACCCCTGGGCTATTGAAATAATGCAGGAAACATTGCAATTAAATGCTTCAAAAAAGATTAATGTAATGGCAGGTGAGCAAGATGATATCAACCTGCAAGCTCCGTATAACTTAGCATTAGGAAACCTGAATGCATCAGTGCTTCTCGAATATTTACCACAATTTATCGAACTGGTTGAAAATGGAGGGCAAATGCTGTTAAGCGGCTACATGGAAAAAGACAAAGATGCGATTCATGAATTGGCTGCCAATAGCGGTTTGTCACTGTTAAAAGAGAGCGAGAAAGATAATTGGATTGCTGCTCTTTTTGAGAAGAGATAAGTTTCTAATAGATAGAATGACCAAACGAAAGGGAATCCTTTCCAATTTGGATATAAATGAAAATGCCCGATCAAAATTTTGATCGGGCATTTTTAATATGATGCGTTTTACTATTGATCGCTGTTCATAGAGATAAGGAATTCGTCGTTGGATTGTGTTTTTACCATACGAGTCTTGATGAATTCCATCGCTTCCAGTGAGTTCATATCGGCAAGGAACTTGCGTAGAATCCACATTTTGTCCAATGAGTTTTTCGACATAAGTAAATCTTCGCGACGAGTACTTGACAAAGTAATGTCCACAGCAGGGAATACACGACGGTTAGATAGTTTTCTATCCAACTGAAGCTCCATGTTACCTGTTCCTTTAAATTCTTCGAAGATAACTTCATCCATTTTCGATCCAGTCTCAGTAAGAGCTGTTGCAATGATTGTCAATGAACCTCCGTTTTCGATGTTACGTGCAGCACCGAAGAAACGTTTTGGTTTGTGAAGTGCATTAGCATCAACACCACCAGAAAGTACTTTACCTGAAGCTGGTTGTACGGTGTTGTATGCACGAGCCAAACGAGTGATTGAATCCAATAGAATAACCACATCGTGACCACATTCTACCATACGTTTTGCTTTCTCAAGAACCATGTTAGCTACACGTACGTGACGCTCTGCTGGCTCATCGAAAGTAGATGAAACTACTTCTGCATTTACGCTACGTGCCATATCGGTAACTTCTTCAGGACGCTCATCGATAAGTAATACAAGCATGTATACTTCAGGATGATTATCAGCAATGGCATTGGCAACATCTTTTAGAAGAACTGTTTTACCAGTCTTAGGCTGTGCCACAATCAAACCACGCTGTCCTTTTCCGATAGGAGAGAATAAGTCAACAATACGAGTGGAAATGTTAGAGTGCTTTCCACCTGTCATATTGAATTTCTCGTCTGGGAAAAGAGGAGTTAAGTGATCGAATGGTACACGGTCGCGGATATAGTCAGGAGTACGTCCGTTAATCTCCAACACCTTAATTAATGGGAAATATTTTTCTCCTTCTTTTGGAGGACGGATAGTTCCTTTTACTGTATCACCTGTTTTTAAACCGAATAGTTTAATCTGCGACTGTGAAACGTAAATATCATCTGGCGAATTCAGATAGTTATAATCTGATGAACGTAAGAATCCATATCCATCAGGCATGATTTCAAGTACACCCGAGTTAGAAATGATTCCTTCGAATTCGTATTGTTTGTCTTGCGATTGCTGGTTCTGACGCTGCTGACGATTTCCTTGCTGACCTCCGCGGTTATTGTCCCAACGTTGGTTTTGTTGGTTGCGGTTGTCGTATCTGTCGTTGTTGTTACGACGTCTGTCATCGCGTTGTTGATCCTGATTACGGTTATCGTATCTATCGTTGCGCTGACCTCCCTGACGGTTGTCGTTTTGACGCTGATCTCCTTGACGCTGGTCGCCCTGGCGATTATCTCTTTGACGATAGTTTTGATTTTGCTCGCGATCGTTTCTCTCTTGTCTTTCCTGTCTAGCTTCTACTGGTTTATTTTCAGTAGCCTCTTTTTTCGGAGTAGCAGCTTCTTTTTTAGGCTCAATTACCTTTCTTTCTGGTTGCTTAGGAGCAGCCTCTTTTGCTTCAGGTGCTTTTTCAACCTTTTCTGCAGGCTTCTCTTCCTGTTTCTTCTCTTTGCGAACAGGTTCAACTTTTTGAGCTGCTAAACGAGGACGGCGAGTTTTTTTCTCTTTAACCTCAGGTTTTTCGTCTTTTTCTGACTCCTTTTTAATGCGATTAATCTGAGTCAAGTCAGGTAATCTGTCATTAGAAGCAGCAGCTTTAGGCTTTTCTTCTTTTGATTCTACTTTCTTTTTAGGTAATTTTTTTTCAGAAGCAAGAATAGCCTGAGTATCTAATATTTTATATATAAGTTCTTGTTTTTTATAGGATTCAATTTTCTTGATCCCTAGCTCTTTTGCAATTTCCCTCAATTCAGGAACAAGCTTTTTACTAAGCTCTAGAATGTCGTACATAACAATACTGTATTAACAATTAACGTATACTTCCTCTTAGTGAAAAGAGTAACTGAAATTTTATATGTGATAAAATGATAGTTCTTTAGAGAAAGCAGATTTAGAAAATCCCAGAATTGGAATTCCCTGCAATGATAGGGATTCTATTTTAAAAAGCAAAACAATATTGATAAAATGGATGAAAAATGGCTGGAAAGCATCCCCTTACACGATGAAATAGTTAAAAATCAGGTCGATGATACGCAACTGTTAAAGATTTATTTCATCTTTGTTTTGATTGACATAATAAACCTAAATAAAAATTACATTCTTATGCAAACAAGAAATCTACTATTATTATTTATTGGCATAGTATTTTTTGTTGCCTGTGAAGACGACAAAAAAGAGGACCTAGTTATTCCTAAAACGTTAATAGGAGGAGAATGGGTAATGAATAGTGCCAATTACGTGGTGAAAGTGAAAAAGGAACATGAAGTATTTGATTTATATAGAAAAGGATGGATTGGTAACCTTTCCTTAGATGGAAGTGTTATTGATCCAACTGATTGTCAATTAGAGATAAATAATGTGTTTGGTAATGCTATTTTATGCACGAAAGAAAAACATTTGATTGAGCCTCACTATGGAGGTGTAAATATTCGTTTAAATACGGGTGAGTATAAGTATACCGAATATAAATATGAAGGAGATTATCTGTTTCAAAATGGAAAATTTGTAGCAAAAGGAAGAGCTGTATTGTTGAAAGATGGTAAAAAATACCCTGCAAATGCGATCCATTTTAATATCAATATTCAAGCACATAAGGTAAAGTTAGTGCCCAATCAAGAATATGAATTTGTACATCCCCAAGTTGCGTTCACCAATTTCCCTTTGCGGTTATCATTTTTAGAAAATGGATTTACAGGAATAATTTTTATCGAGGGAGACATCAGAAGTAAATGTGAGGGAAGCTGGTCATTGAAAGAAGATAAGATAAACCTGAGAGGTGCTATAGATCATTATAGTTCATCAAAAATAAAATTTGAGAAGAATAATATTGGATTTGAGCTAGAAAACAATCTAACACTGGTAGAAGATAAGCCTGTAGAACAATTCTTTAACATTCCCCAAGATGATGTTGAAAGTATACAGTTTAAATATTTCTATGAGAAAAAAGCAGAATAGCAAGATTAATCTTTGTTATTGAATTGAAACAGCGACTTTCATATCACACGAAAGCCGCTGTTTGCTTTAAGAACTAAATTCTATCGATATTCTAATTATTACTATCTGGTTTTAGCCCCACAAGTTTTCACCATACGACCATCCTTTACGAACTGGCTCTTTGATGTACTGATTCAATTCAGGATGGTTAGTGATTTGCATGTTCTTCTCGTCGTATTCAATTTTTGTATTGAAACGCTGTGCCAATACTCCCAAAAGAATCATCTCTGTTAAGCGAGTAGAGTAGTCGAAGTTAGATCCAGGCATTGGACCTTCACCTTTAATTGCAGCAATCCACTCTGTAACCGGATTCTCGTTTTTAACACGAGCAATGGTTTGTGCTGGTTGATTAGCCTTAAAGTGATCCCACTCTTCTTGTGGCATGATAATACGTGGGTTATCGGTTGGACGTGGGCCAGTATGAATTGTCTTCTTGTCTCCAATCATTAACATTCCTCCAGAAGGAAGCTCTTTCATTCCCCATTCTGGTCTGTTTTCTGGCTTCTGACCTCCATCGTGCCAAGTCAATGTTACAGGTGGTTTATTTCCTCTTGCATCGAAATGGAACTTCAATTTTGAATTATCTGGCAAGAACTGTGTGTTCTCAGGTGTTCTGTTGATGCATTCAACCACTTTAGGCATTCCTAAATCAAGTGAGAAGAATGGTGCATCAAGTGTGTGGCATCCCCAGTCGCCTAACATTCCTGTTCCGAAATCGAACCATGAACGCCAGAAGCGTGGTAGGTAGTAGTGGCTATACGGACGCTCTGCTGCTGGTCCTAACCATGCATTCCAATCTACTCCTTCTGGAATCTTTTCTCCTAGTGGAGGATATTTATCTGGTTTGCAGAAATAACCTTTTGGGTTGAAATGTGGTCCGTTGAACCAAGCCATTACTTCGCGAACATCACCAACAGTGTCTGCATCGTACCACTCTTTAATTGAGCGAATTGCATTTGAAGCGTGTCCCTGGTTACCCATTTGAGTTACAACTCCGTAATGGTGAGCTGCTTTGCGTAGCGTACGCAACTGCCAGATATTGTGTGCCAATGGCTTTTCAACATAAACGTGTTTCCCTAGCTCCATTGCCGCCATAGTTGCAGGGAAGTGAGTATGGTCAGGTGTCGAAATAACAACTGCATCAATATCATCGGCCATTTTATCAAACATTACTCTGAAGTCGGTAAACTGTTTGATTTTTGGGAATTTTTCGTAAGCCTGAGCTGCACGACGAGGATCGGCGTCACAGAATGCAACAATTTTTTCTTGCAAACAGTGCTGCCAGTTAGCCATACCACGGCCACCAACACCAATTACTGCAATGTGAAGTTTTCCGTTAGGGCGTTTCTTGGTTTGCTTACAACCAATCAAATTGGGAAAAATCATTGCACCTGCCGAAATCATTGCTGTATTTCTGACAAATGATCTTCTCGATATTTTTTTCATCTGTTTAAATTTTTTTGATTTCTAAATGTTCAATCCCGACATTCTTCAGAAGAAAACATTTAGGAATTTATAGCTTGTGTGTCAACCACAATTTAAGAATTAAAATCAACTGTGCTTGCAATGTATGAGCGCGTAGTTACATAAAGGTTAATTTATCCCAGATAGAGTGGTTAATCAGGTATTAATTGAATCTTAAAAAATCTGATTTAGCCTTGCAGTGGTCAGATAGTTAGTGGATTGAGTTTTTTGTGATAAAAAAATAAAAAATGATTGTTTCATATGAATTAAGTGATAATTAGTTTAATGAATAGCTCGGATATTTCCGTTAACGAACCTCATTTTAGAATGGCTTATGGAACAGATCGAGTGGTACGATTAGTATTGCAATATGCTTTAACACTCCGTTAACAACGATAATTGGTAGCTCTCATTTTTTTACGAGCTACTTTTTTATACATTTGGCGGAATCAAATTTATGAATAAGTAAAAATGAAGGGATTTAAATCGTTATCATTAGCAGTCTTGGCAAGTTGTGTTATGACATTTTCAGCAGTAGCCAAAGACAAAAAGGATAAAAAAGAGGATGGATATGTTTTTACAGAAGTGAAAACAATTCCTAATACATCAATTAAAAATCAGCACCGTTCCGGTACTTGTTGGTCATTTTCTGGTATTTCTTTCCTAGAGTCGGAAATGATGAGAATGGGAAAAGAGGAAGTAGATCTTTCTGAAATGTTTATTGTATACCATTGCTATTCTGATAAAGCAGAGAAGTTTGTGCGTTTGCATGGTAAATTAAACTTCGGACCAGGTGGAGCATTTCACGATGTAACTTATGTGCTTAAAAACTATGGTTTAGTTCCTGAAAACGCTTATACCGGATTGAATATTGGCGAAAAGAATCATGTTCATGGTGAAATGGATCAGATTTTGAATGATATGGTTTCTGGTGTTATTAAGAACAAGAACCGTAAAATTTCACCTGTTTGGAGAAATGCTTTCGATGCTACTTTAGATACTTACCTGGGAGAGCTTCCAAAGACATTCGAATACAAAGGAAAAGAGTATACTCCTAAAACTTTTGCCAAAGAGGTAACTGGTTTGAATGCTGATGATTATGTAGAGATTTCATCATATACTCACCATCCATTCTATAGCCAGTTTGCTATTGAGGTTCCAGATAACTGGTTGTGGGATAATGTATACAATGTTCCAATGAACGAGATGATGGAAATCATCGATAATGCAATCAATAAAGGTTATTCAGTAGCTTGGGCTGCCGATGTAAGTGAAAAAGGATTTGACACTAAAAAGAAAGGTGTAGCAATTGTTCCTGAAGCTGATTTGGCAGAAATGGATAATGCTGAAATTGCAAAGTGGGAGAATATGTCTGACCGCGAGAAGCAAAGCAAATTGTTAAGCCGCAAAGGTCCTGGTAAAGAGAAAAAAATTACTCAGGAAATGCGTCAGGAAGCTTACGATAACTACCAAACAACTGATGATCACGGAATGCAGATTGTTGGTACTGCAAAAGATCAAAAAGGGAACATGTACTACAAGGTGAAAAACTCTTGGGGTGAGTACAACGACTATAAAGGATATTTTTATGCATCGAAACCATTTGTAGAGTACAAAACAATGGATATCATGGTGCACAAAAGTGCTATCCCTAAACATATTCGCAAGAAATTGGGATTGTAGTATTTGATTTAAAATACTTTAATGAAAGAGGTTAACCGACAAAGTTGACCTCTTTTTTATTTCCACTTTATATTACAGCCTATACTGGGGCGCTGTCCTTCTGCTGGAACTGTTTCTCCTTTCAGTAATAATTCGAGCACTTGTGCTATATCTTTTCCGGTAACTTCAATACCATTACCTGGGCGAGAGTCGTCCATCTGTCCTCGATAAACCAAATTCATTTCTTTGTCAAAAACATAGAAATCGGGTGTGCAAGCAGCATCGTAGGCTTTTGCTATGTCTTGTGATTCATCGTATAAATAGGGAAAAGGGTAAGGCATTTCTTTCATTTTCTCAGGAGAATCTTCGGGATAATTATCCGCATCGTTGGCACTAATGCCAATAAAACTGATTCCTTTTGCCATATAGTCGTTGGCTAATTCGATCAAACCAGTGTTGATGTGTTTTACATAAGGACAATGATTACAGATAAAAGCAATAACAGTTGCCTTGTCGGATTGCAAGTTTTCAAGCGATTCGATATTACTAGATTTTACATTTAAAAGTTGGAACGAAGGAGCCTGTGTGCCCAGTTCTAACATATTTGAAGGTGTAAGTGCCATAGAATATATTTTTAATGTTTTGCAACGGTTTTAAACTTTTCAAGTCTTTCTCAATAAAAAATAATAGCTTTAATAGCTCGTTGTTAAAAGAGCTTGAACTAGTAAACAAAAAGTGGGACTATTGGTTTTGTTGGGCATTGATATAGTTGTAGAGAATAGTTCTTATATCATTTTTAAAGACCTAAATCGTTAAATAATTAAAGACAAATCTGAAATGAGAAAACTATTAATGATTACATTCGCGGGCTTAATTGCACTAACAGGATGTGAATCGAAAAAGGAAATTGCTATGCCAACAGTAGCCCAAAAACCAAAGAAGTTAGAAGCGCATGGAGAAGTACGCGTGGATAACTATTACTGGTTGAATGAAAGAGAAAATCCAGAGGTAATTGATTACCTAAAAGCGGAGAACAAGTATAAAGACGATATGATGGCCCATACAGAAGGGCTTCAGAAGAAATTATTTGATGAAATTAAAGGCCGAATTGTTCAGGAAGACCAGTCGGTGCCTGCATTGAATAATGGTTATTACTATTATTCTCGTACAATTCCAGAGACTGAGTATTATTTAGTTTGCAGGAAAAAGGGAAGTTTAGAGGCCGAAGAATCGGTAATGTTAGATGTAAACGAATTGGCCAAAGGGTATGCTTATTACGCCATTGGTGGCGCTTCTGTTAGTCCGAATAATAAAATGGTGGCATTTGGGCAGGATACAGTAAGTAGAAGAAACTACACCATTCGCTTTAAGGATTTGGATACGGGAAAATATTTGGCCGATGAGATTCCTAATACTGAAGGAGGTTGTGTGTGGGCCAACGATAATAAAACTATTTTCTATACCGTACGAAATGAAACCACACTTCGTTCAGAGAAGGTAATGAAGCACGTACTAGGAACTCCGGTGGAGAAAGACGAAGTGGTTTTCTTCGAAGAAGACGAAACGTTTAATGTTTATGTGTATAAAACCCGCTCGAAGAAATTCATTGTAATTGGTTCCGACGCTACACTAACATCAGAGTCGAGAGTGGTAAGTGCAGACAAGCCTAACGATAAGTTCAGAATTGTTCAACCTCGTGAGCGTGGTTTAGAATATAGTGTCGATCATTATAACGGAGATTTTTATATCAGAACCAACCTGAATGCTCAGAACTTTAAATTGGTGAAAACTCCGGAGAATAAAACCGAAAAAGAGAATTGGAAGGATGTTATTGCACATCGTTCAGATATTTTCATTCAGGGATTTGAAATTTTCAAAGACTATTTAGTGGTTTCAGAGCGCGAGGAAGGAATTAAAAAGATGCGCGTATATCAATGGAAAGATATGAAAGCTTATACCATTGATTTTGGCGAAACAGTTTACTCTTCTTGGTTTGGAGCGAATAATGAAGCCAATACTTCTGTTTTGCGTGTGGGGTATACTTCAATGACCACTCCATCTACAACTTACGATTTCGATTTAAAAACGAAAGAATTTAAGTTGTTGAAGCAGACAAAAGTGTTGGGAGGCTTTAATGCTGCCGATTACGAAGCAAAGCGTGTTTATGCTGAAGCCAGAGATGGAGTAAAAGTTCCGATTAGTATTGTATACAAAAAAGGAGTAGAGCCAAATGGAAAGAATCCGCTATTGCTTTACGGATACGGATCATATGGTGCTACTATCGATCCTGGATTTAGCTTGTCTCGATTGAGTTTGTTGAATAGAGGTTTTGTATATGCTATTGCTCATATCAGAGGTAGTCAGACTTATGGTCGCCCATGGTATGAAGATGGAAAGTTGTTGAAAAAGAAAAACACATTTACCGATTTCATCGATTGTGGAAAGTTCTTGGTAAAAGAAGGGTGGACAACGAACGAAAAATTGTTTGCAATGGGCGGTAGTGCTGGTGGTTTGCTTATGGGAGCAATCATCAATATGGAGCCTGATATGTGGAAAGGTGTAGTTGCTCAGGTTCCTTTTGTTGATGTAGTAACCACAATGCTTGACGAATCAATTCCATTAACTACAGGCGAGTTCGATGAATGGGGAAATCCAAAGGACAAAAAGTACTACGATTATATGCTATCTTACTCTCCATATGACAATGTAGAAGCTAAAAATTATCCAGCTATGTTGGTAACAACAGGATTACACGATTCACAGGTGCAATATTTCGAGCCAGCTAAATGGGTGGCTAAATTGCGAGAACTGAAGACCGATAAGAATCCGCTTTTATTCCATATCAATATGGATTATGGACATGGTGGTGCTTCTGGTCGTTTCCAGTGGATTAACGAAACTGCATTGGAATATGCATTTATGATGGATTTAGTAGGTATTAACGAATAAAGGAAATATTTACCCAAATAAGAAAAGGTGCTTTTACGGATGTGAGAGCACCTTTTTTTGTAAAAAAGAGTGAGAGAGCTAAACAAAAACATCGTTTTTCCATTATGGTATAATCCGTTTGGTTTTATAAACGCTATTAGTTAGTAGACGTAGAGAATCAGACAATAGAACTTAAAATAGAATTAGAAGATGTTTTGGAAATTATTACTGATAAGTTGTGTGTTTATTGCATTGTTTATGGTTGGTATTGGTATTAAGCGTTTGTTTAAGAAAGATGCTCCACTGCCTACTGGAAGTTGTAGTATGTCGCATGGAATAAAGAATGAAGATGAAGGGTGTGCCAGTTGTGAATTCCGTGATCATCCCGATTGCAGTTTAAATAATAAAGAATAGTTGGCTTTTCGATATACAGAATGAAGGTGACGAAAATTATATTGCTACCTTTAAGTTTGAAAAATTAGAAAACAAGATTATTACAGATACAGATGAACACGATTGGACGTTATTTTCGTTTGACTTCGTTTGGAGAGTCGCATGGGGTTGCTATTGGAGGTGTTATTGATGGGTGTCCTGCCGGATTAAAATTGGATTTAGAGCAGGTACAATATGAATTGAATCGCCGCCGACCAGGGCAATCGAAACTGACTACTCCTCGTGATGAGAAAGATCAAATTCAGATACAATCAGGAATATTTGAGGGAGAGACAACTGGTACGCCAATTGGCTTTGCTATTTATAATAAAGATCAACATTCCAGCGATTATGGGAATTTAAAGGGTGTGTTTCGCCCTTCGCATGCCGATTACACCTATTGGAACAAATACGGTACACGCGATCACCGTGGGGGAGGCCGATCTTCAGCACGCGAAACAATTGCTCGTGTAGCAGCTGGTGCGGTTGCCAAACAACTTATCGCTACCGAAAATATTAAGGTGAATGCTTATGTCTCTCAAGTAGGTGATGTAGAGTTGAAGAAATCATATTCCGAAGTGGATTTATCTTTAATTGATAGCAACCTGGTTCGTTGTCCTGATGCTGCTACAGCAGAATTGATGGAACAGAAAATTTTGGATGTTGCCAAAGAAGGGGATACCATTGGTGGGGTAATTACTGGAGTTATCTCTGGTGTGCCAGTAGGATTGGGAGAACCTGTCTTCAATAAATTGCATGCCGATCTGGGCTTTGCTATGTTAGGAATTAATGCAGTAAAAGGCTTTGAATATGGATCAGGTTTCGAAGGGACGAGTTTAAGAGGATCGGAGCATAACGATGAGTTCGAAAAGATAGATGGCGAAGTGATTACTAAAACCAACCATTCGGGAGGAATTCAAGGTGGAATTTCCAATGGAATGGATATCTATTTCAAGGTTGCTTTCAAACCTATTGCTACCATTTTTAAAGATCAGGATACGGTAGATAAATCGGGCGAAAAAGCCATTGTTAATCCAAAAGGAAGACACGATGCATGTGTTTTACCAAGGGCTGTACCCATTGTAGAAGCAATGGCAGCGCTTGTAATGGCCGATCACTTGCTAGGACACCGATTAAGCAAGATTTAATCCCCATTTCATATTGAAAAAGAGATTCATATCTACACTGTTTAGTGGAAGGTGTGAATCTTTTTTGGTATATATGCACAACCTAAATGGTCAAATAGTACCAAAAAACGGTCATTTTCTACTTCCTGAAACTCCCTTTTTTTATTTGCTTTGTATCTCGGGAGTCATACGATTTCCAATACCGTATTATTATTGTTAAATTTAAAGATTGAAATGAGATGGTCTGTTTTTAGTAAAACAGATGATTTGATCAAGATCGCTACTTTAAATACTTCATGGTATTTAAAGGCAAATAAAAAATTAAAAATGAAACTGCATTTCAGATATTGGTTAATTCTGTTGCTTGGATTCACCATAAGTTGTAAAGAAGAAGAGCAATCTGTTTGGCTCGACGAGATAGGTGTTGAGCATATTTATGAGCGGTGGGGAGAGACCCATGCCAATGCTTCTATTCTGGGAAACCCTATTCGCATAGCGGGAAAAAAATACGATCGAGGTGTGGGAACACACGCCTTAAGTACATGTATTGTTCAATTGGATGGAAAAGCTTTGAAGTTTAATTCCGATGTGGGTATTGATGACGAGGAAAAGGGAAGAGGTGATGCTGAATTTCATGTTATTGTTGATGGTAAAATAGCCTGGACAAGTGGCTTAATGTATGCCGGAACAGTAAAGCATGTAAATATCGATTTAAAAGGAGCGAAACAGTTGGCCTTGGTTACCACCGACGGAGGAAACGGAAATGGCTACGACCATACCAACTGGGCCAATGCTAAAATAACTTTTGAAGGTGAAAAGCCTGCGATTGTTCCAGAGATGTTGATCAATAAAGAGCTATTTTCTCGTGATGGAAACGATCAGCAACCTGTGGTAGTAACTAGTGGAATACTAGAAGGTAAGGTGAATGAAAAGTTGAGTTTTAGGGTTCCTGTTGCAGGTACTCATCCTATTCGATTTAGTATTCCTAATTGCCCACAAGAGGTGAAAATTAATGCCGAAACAGGAGAGTTAACTGCTCAGTGTTATGAACCCAAGGAGATGCGTCTTCGTGTAGAGGTAGAAAATGATTTTGGAAAAGATTATAAAGAAATCTTACTAAGAATAGTACCGCAAAAACGACAGTAAAACTTTAATTTAAATTAATCAATGAAGTTTATCTCGATCTCAATTGTATTGACATTTATGTTGATATCGGCTTTTGGAAAAGACTACAAAGTCTTATCACCCAATGGCCAGCTAAAAATTAATGTATCGGTTGCCGAGAAAGTAACCTACAAAGTGTATACTGCAGATGATTTAATTGTTGACTCTTCGGAAATCTCTATGACTTTACAGAATGGAACTGTATTGGGAGAAAAAGGAAAAGTGCGAAGAGCCAAAACAATCACTGTTAATGAAACAATTACCCCGATTGTAAAACGCAAATTCGATAAGTTATCGGATCATTATAACCAATTGACAATCGATTTTAAAGGAGGCTACTCATTGGTGTGGAGAGCTTACGATGAGGGAGTTGCCTATCGCTGGACTACAAAACTAAAGAAAGATATTGTAGTAAAAAGCGAACAGGTGAACTTTGCATTCACCGGAAACCATAAAGTATGGTTCCCAGAGGAAGAGAAGATGTATTCACATCAGGAGAGAGAGTATGTTTATGTCGATTTAAAAGATATTACTGCCGAACGCTTTGCTTCTACTGGGTTGTTAGTGGAACTAGAAAAAGGACGTAAAGCATTTATTTCAGAATCGGACTTGGAAGAGTATCCAGGAATGTTCTTAAAAGGTAATAGCAGCAATCCTTATACTCTAACAGGAAAATTTGCCGGGTACCCGCTAAAAGAAGAGCAACGAAGCGACAGAGATGTAGTGGTAACAAAACATGCCGATTTCTTAGCTAAAACAGTTGGAACTAGAGCTTTCCCTTGGCGATTGATGGTAATTACCAATAACGATGCTGAATTACTGACTTCGGAATTGGTTTACAAACTGGCCAAACCGTTACAGTTGGAAGATGCTTCTTGGGTAAAACCTGGCATGGTTGCATGGGATTGGTGGAATGCTTTGAATATTTACGGTGTCGATTTCGAATCGGGAGTAAATACCGCAACATATAAGTATTACATCGATTTTGCATCGAAATATGGTTTAGAGTATATCATTCTGGATGAAGGATGGTATAACCTGAAAAACTTGATGGAAATAAAGAAACAGGTAAATTTGAAGGAGATCATCGACTATGGTAAAGAGAAAAACGTTGGTGTAATTCTTTGGACTACTTGGAAAGCATTGGAAGACAAAACTGATGAAGCATTTGAAAAGTATGCAGCAATGGGAGCTAAAGGTTTCAAAGTAGATTTCATGCAACGCGACGACCAATGGATGGTGAATTATTACCACCGAATTGCAAAGAAAGCAGCTGAGCACAAGATGCTTATCGATTACCATGGATCTTATAAACCTGCAGGTTTGCGCCGAGCTTACCCGAATGTAATTACTCGCGAAGGTGTTTTAGGTTTAGAGCAAACAAAATGGGGAAATATGGCAAATCCTGAGTTCGATTTGATTCTTCCGTTTACACGTATGGTTTCCGGACCAATGGACTACACGCCAGGGGCAATGATCAATAAAACAAAAAGAAACTACAAGCCATGCTTTACAGAGCCAATGAGTGCAGGTACTCGCTGCCATCAATTGGGAATGTATGTAGTATTCGAAAGTCCGCTACAAATGTTGGCCGACAATCCATCTAACTATTTGAAAGAAGAGGAGTGTATGGAATTTCTTTCGGAAGTACCAACTGTATGGGACGATACAAAAGTATTGGATGCAAGAGTAAGCGATTACGTGCTAATGGCTCGTCGTTCTGGCGAGAAGTGGTTCATGGGAGCCATGACCGACTGGACAGGACGTGAGATGAATGCTAATTTAGATTTCTTAGGAGAAGGAGAGTATACTATGGTTGTTTGGGAAGATGGAGTAAATGCAGACAAACATGCTGCCGATTACCAAAAAATTACTCGTACTGTAACCAAAGAGAGTAATGTGAAAATAAAAATGGCTAAAGGAGGCGGTTGGACTGCAATACTTTATCCAAAAAAATAGTAGATTGCAGGAGCTGAGGCCTTGAAAAGCCTCGGCTTTTGTTATTTTTGTTTTCCTGAAAAGGGGAGAAAATGCCGAAAGAATAGAGTGGAACTTTCGGTTTTAAGAACTAAATAAACGACTATTATAGAATGAAGGTAAATTTAATCATCCTACTGAGCTTGGTGCTTTTTCATGGATTGCTTTCGGGGCAAACCATGAGGAAATACAAGAAGCTGAGCACAGGAGAAGGTTTACCTCATATTTATGTCGATAGAATTTTTCAATCCAACGACGGATTGATTTATATTGCCACTCATAAAGGCTTGGTTACTTACGATGGTACAGAGCTTTCTCCCATAGCAATAGCCGACAGTATGCATTTTAATCGACAGTTAAGAGTCGATCAGTTGGCACAATTGGGCAACCAGATTCTATGGGGGACAAACAACGGGTTGTTTTCTTCTGCAAAAGGGGAACAGCAACTGAAAACTACTTCTTTCCAAAAGCCAGTAAAAGACATTGTGGTCATCGATTCTGGTGCTTTTCTTCTTTCCGAAGAGAAGTTATTTAGATGGGACTCTATTCAAGCAGCCTCTAATCTTAAAGTAAAAGAGCTAAATGAACCAATTACTCATCTTTTTAAATCGAAAGATGGAAAAATTGGACTAATAACCTCCAATGATTGGGGATATCTGAAATTTAAAGATAGTAGTGTTAGCTATCAGAAAATGGGGGAGATTCCTGAGTTAAAAAAGATTATCTCAACGAGAAATAATAAAATTATTGGTGTTTCTCCATTGGGAGTATGGCAACTGGCTCCAACTCAGAAGTTTTTATACAAACATGCTGATATCCGCGATATTGTAGAAGGATTAGGCAATCGATTTGTACTGAATATTCGGGAGAAAGGCTTGTTCGATTTATACGAAGAGAATGAAACATGGAAGCTGGAGCCCGTTCACACAATCAACGATGATGTGGCTAATGGTTTTTTCGATAAGCGTATAAATCAGATATTTTCAGATGCTTCGGGTGCTGTTTGGGTGGCAACAGAAGGCAATGGGGTGAATATTCTAATGGACGATGGTCAGCGAATTGCACATGCCAGACACCCACTAACCGACACATATGAGGAGTATGGATACGTGAATACCTTGTTACCAATGACTCACAACGAATTGATTGTTGGTTGTTCGGGACAAGGATTACTGTATTGGAATCAGAAAACCAATCGTCTGGATGATGTTTGGCTGATCAATAAGCAGGATACACTTCAAAATATTTATATCGAAGGATTATTTCAGACAAAAGATGGAAAGATCCTTATGGGAACTCGTTTCAATGGAATTATTAAAGGTGAAATTGATAAAAAGTTCAAACGGGTTCAGGTAGAGAAAATCTATGATGCAGTAGATTTTAAGCTAAATTTTAATCCGTCTATTTCTGAGTTTTTTGAGCGAAACAATATGATTTATGCCTATAGCTCGAAGGGATTGATTAGAATGGATTTGGATAAGAACGAATTCGAAATAGGAGTTAATAATTCGATTTTAAAACAACCAATTACAGACACCATTTCACGTGAAGGCGTTAATTTGATATTTAAATCCAATAGGAGAGTATACAATGTGGCTACTGCGTTAATCGATTCGGTGTTGTGGTATGGAAATGCCTCTGGGTTATTTGCCATTGAGAACGATACTATTGTCGAAAAGCAGATATATAGCGGTATTACAGATGTTATCTCATCTATTTACGAAGGCAAACACCCGTTTATTTGGCTGGGCACTCGCAATGGCTTGGTTAAATACAATGCTGAAAAGCAAATAGCTGTCCGTTACCTTTGGGAAGGAAGACTCGATGTAAACAGCTTGAATACAGATGCTACAGTAACGTTGGATGATGGAAGAATAGCTTATGGGTGTAACGATGGAATCATTGTAAACGATATGGATTCTGTTTTCGAATTGCCATTTAATCCATTGGATTTTAAAGAGCAGGAGTTTGAAAACAGAAAGGAATTTTCACTTCGAAACTATTGCTATAACTTCGACGAAAGGTGCTTTTTTCGATATAAACTAATTGGAACAGATACGATTGTTGCAACGCAGCAAGGAACTTTATTTCAGTTTTCTACAGAGGGATTAATGCCAGGTAATTATCAGTTAATTGTCGAGGCATATAACTCGAGGGCAGAATTGGTTTCAGCACCATTTATGACTCAATTTAAGGTGGCAAAACCGTCGCAGTGGGCTTGGTTGTTGCTGCTACTATTGCCTGTTATCGGCTATGGACTGTATTTGTACTTTAGGAAGGTTAAGGTAGAAGAAACAGTTGAAGAAGCTCATGAAGACAGCACCGTAGAGAAAGAAGAAGGGGATAGCGCATTCTTGAAGGAGGCTGAAGAGGTAATACTGCAGAATTTGTCGAACACACAGTTTGCGGTAACCGATTTATACGAGGCAATGCAGATGAGCAAATCGAACTTCTATCGAAAGCTGAAACAGGAAAAAGACCTGTCTCCAAACGAATTTGTAAGGCTTGTAAGACTTGAGAAAGCAGCAGAAATGCTAAAAAATAAAGAAATTTCAGTAAATGAAGTAGCATACGAAACCGGTTTTAATTCTCCATCATACTTCTCTAGATGCTTTAAGCAGCAGTTTCTTATGACACCAAAAGAGTTTCATCAGCGATACACTTAAACCTAATTATGGCCAATAATGTTTAGCTATAGGTGTACAAAGAAGTTTAGTAATTGAGCAAAAATGTTAAATTTGCAATAGCAAAGCACCAAAGATGACAGAAACTGAAAATATATTGCTAAAAGAAATAGGGCATAATATAAACCAATTGACGTCATTGGTGGAGCACTTGAAAAGAGATAATCAACAGTTGAACGATGAAATTGTCAAATTGAAAAACGAGCTGGAAGAGTCCAAAGAAGAAAACAAAAGGATTACCGGCAAGTATGAAAATCTCAAGCTAGCTAAAAGTTTAGTAGGAGAAGAAATCGATAATATCGATGCTAAACTGAAGCTGAATAAAATTGTGCGGGAAATTGATCGATGTATTGCACTTCTTAATCAATAAGAATGGAAAAGAAACTTTCTATCAACTTAAAGATTGCCGATAGGCCATATCCCTTGAAGATTAATAGGGATGAAGAGGAGCGTATACGTAAGGCAGCGAAGATCATAAATGAAAAGATTTTACAATATAGGCAAAGATATAAAGGAAACGACATGCAGGATTTATTGGCTATGACAGCATTGCAGGTGGTTACACAAAATATCGATTTGGCTGAGAAGGCCGATAAAAAGCCTTTTATTGATGAAGTAGAGCGGTTAAACAATAGAATAACCGATTTTTTACGAGAACAATAGTTGTCTGAGAAAATATTAATTCCCGCGTTTGCTGTTTGTCAATTGTTTAGATTGATAAACAGTGAGATGCGGGATTGTTATATATAAGTGTAAAATTAATAGTGACAAAAGTATATGAACTGGGATATTCTAATAGCAGCAATTGCAGCGTTTGGTGGAGGAGGTACTCTATCCTATTTTATGTGGGATAAGGCCTTGCACAAAAAACGCAATGGAATTGTGAAGGAAGCTGAAGCCGAAGGCGAAGTTATCAAGAAAGAAAAGATGCTTCAAGCCAAGGAAAAATTCATTCAGCTGAAAAGTGAACATGAAAAATACATCAACGATAAGAATAGTAAAGTTGTTGCAGTTGAAAATAAGTTAAAACAGAAAGAGAGTGCTTTCATGCAGCGCCGCGATGAGTTGCAGCGCAAAGTGAAAGAATTCGAAACTGAAAAAAGAGATGTGGAAGCCATTCGTGAGAATTTGAATACTCAATTGGAAATGGTAGAACACAAATCGGAAGAATTAGACAAAATGCACCGTCAGGAGGTAGAGAAGCTAGAAGCTCTTTCTGGTCTTTCTGCTGACGAAGCAAAAGCTCAGTTGGTAGAGTCGCTGAAAAACGAAGCGAAAACTGATGCAATGGCCTACATTCAGGATATTGTTGATGAAGCGAAATTAACGGCCAATAAAGAGGCTAAAAAGGTTGTTGTTAAGTCTATTCAGCGAGTAGCAACAGAAACAGCTATTGAAAACTCGGTTACTATCTTCCACATCGAAAGTGATGAGATTAAAGGTCGAATCATTGGTCGTGAAGGACGTAACATTCGTGCTTTGGAAGCTGCTACAGGTGTTGAGATCATTGTAGATGATACTCCTGAAGCAATCGTGCTTTCAGCGTTCGATCCTGTGCGCCGTGAGATTGCTCGTTTGGCATTGCACCAATTAGTAACCGATGGTCGTATTCACCCTGCTCGTATCGAAGAGGTAGTGAATAAGGTGAAAAAGCAAATCGAAGAAGAGATCATTGAAACAGGTAAGCGTACTTGTATCGATCTTGGTATTCATGGATTGCATTCTGAATTGGTTCGTTTGATTGGTAAAATGAAGTACCGTTCGTCTTACGGACAGAACTTGCTTCAGCACTCTCGTGAAACAGCTAACTTGTGTGCCATCATGGCTAGCGAGTTAGGATTGAATCCTAAACGTGCTAAACGTGCTGGTCTGTTACACGATATAGGTAAGGTGCCAGATGATGAGCCAGAATTACCACACGCAATTTTGGGTATGAAATTGGCCGAGAAGTACAAAGAGAAGCCAGATATCTGCAATGCAATTGGTGCTCACCACGACGAAGTGGAAATGCAGTCGTTAATTGCTCCAATCGTTCAGGTTTGTGATGCTATCTCTGGTGCTCGTCCAGGTGCCCGTCGTGAAGCAGTAGAATCGTATATTCAGCGTCTGAAAGATCTTGAATCGATGGCATTGTCTCATCCTGGAGTACTGAAAACTTATGCTATTCAAGCAGGTCGCGAATTGCGCGTAATTGTTGGTAGCGATAAGATGTCAGATCAGGAGACAGAACAGCTATCATACGATATCGCTAAGAAAATTCAGGATGAAATGACTTATCCTGGACAGATCAAAGTAACAGTAATTCGTGAAACAAGATCTGTAAACTACGCGAAGTAAAAAGTAAATTCATTATACAGAAAAGGGGCTATTCAATGAAATAGCTCCTTTTTTTATGCTCTTTTTGCTGAAAATATTTTCATTTGTTCCAATAAAAATGGAACTTGATTAACTTTATCGGAAACTTAAAATCTTATGCATTCTTTTATTTCTCCAGATAATCATCTATTGGTTTTATTGGTAGTTTTCGGAGCTGCCACATTGGGTATCTTTGTCGAGCATAAAAAATGGTTGGGCAGGGTATCTGGTATCATCGTAACAATGGTATCTATGTCGTTACTTTCAATGAGTGGATTAATTCCTGTGGCTTCTAATCCCAATGTGAAGGTAGAAGTATACGACATGGTATTTGGCTATTTTGTGCCTATCTCCATCCCGTTGTTATTGTTTGGTTCTAACCTGATGAAGATTATTCGGGAAAGTGGAAAATTGTTAGTGGCCTATTTAATTGGAGCTGTTGGAATTGTTCTAGGTTGTTTCATTGCTTTTTTCCTGATCGATCTAGGAGACAACTCGGGTAATACAGCCGGAGTAATTGCAGCTACTTTAATTGGAGGAAGTGTTAACTTCATTGCTACTGCAGAGACATTGAATTTTAGTACTCATCCATTGTTTACAGCAACAATTGCCATCGATAACTTTGTGGCCAACTTGTATGTGTTGTTATTGTTCTTTATTCCTTCATTGACATTCTTGGCGCGTTTTTTCGCTCCAGAAAAGAAGGAGAGTGGAGTTGACTTGCAAAAACAGATTTCGGAGAGTAAGCCCATATCTTTCGAGCGTATGGCATTAGTGCTTTTCATTGCTGTTGCAATTGCAACCACCGGGAAAATGATTGCTCCTTTGTTGCAAACCGTTTTTCAAACAAGTTTGAACTTGGGAATTTTAATCATCACTGTATTAGCGCTATTGGTTGCTAATATCTTTCCAAAATTGATGAAGCAACTGGAGGATACAGCATTTTCCATTGGATTGTGGATGATGTATGTGTTTTTAGCGGTAATTGGTGCGGCAACTAATTTGCACGACATATTGAATATTGGACCAGCATTGCTCTTATTCTACTTGGTGATAATGGTATTCCACTTATTGTTTGTAATTGGCTTATCGCGCTTATTTAAGCTGAATGTGTACGAAGTAATTGTCTCTTCTGCTGCGAATATAATGGGACCATCGGTGGCTGCACCTATGGCAGCATCATTAGGAAAGAAGCGTATGGTTACACCAGGTATACTAGTGGGAATTTTGGGATACATTATTGGAACATTTGTAGGCGTTTCAATTGCATTATTATTGAATTAGTTATGATAGAGCAAAAAGAAATAGTATTACCTCGCTTTTCGCGAGGTTTTCATTTAGTTACCGATTGGGTTGAAAATCAATTGGGAAAATTACCTGAAGTTGGAATGGTTAACTTGTTGTTGCAACACACTTCGGCAGGGCTAACTTTAAATGAAAATGCCGATCCGTCTGTGAGAACCGACTTCGAGTCGTTTATGAATCATCTAATTCCGGAAAACCATCCGGTATATACGCACATTTACGAAGGAAGTGATGATATGCCAGCTCACCTGAAGAGTTCTATTATTGGTGCATCATTGACGCTGCCTGTAACCAATGGACGTTTAAATTTAGGCACATGGCAAGGCATCTACCTTTGTGAGTTCCGTAATTTAGGAGGAAAACGTAGGATTATTGCTACAATTTATAGTTGAGTAGCAGACGTGCTGCTACTCTTAATCTTTTTTCTTAGCTACGTCTAATGCTTTTGCCACAGTTTTATTAAAACGGTAGAGCGAATAAGTCGCACCGGATACCACGTCAATCTTTGATAAATCCTGCTTTTCAAGTAGCTGAAACTCATATTTATCGTATGCTTTGTTGGGTGTTGCTCCCGTTATAGACATTGCTTCGTTGTACTCTTTATCATTTCTTTTAGATAAAGCATCGGGATTAGCTTCGTCATAATGTATTTGAATAATCTTTCCTTCCTTAATTTCAATCATTACTACATGCTGATATCCATAATCGTCGGGAATAGATAATGCAGTATATTTACCATCATTGCACTGTTTAGCATTGAGCTTAAGCTGATGCTTGATGACAAATTTTTCAAATTCTGTCTTTAAAGAGTCAGGAAAAGTTACTTCAATTTTCTTATGTAGTTTATCCCAGGGAACATGTGTTCCTGTGGTTGAAGTTTGTGCAATGGTTTGATGGCTTCCTAAAACACCAATTAAAAGTACTATTACACCAATAATTGTGATTCTTTCTCTCGATCTCATGGCAATCGTTTTTACAGTATTTAATTACATAACAGTTTTGCAGCAGTTTGGTTGACGATAAATATTGTTTTGAGGCATTGAAAACAACACTTAGCATCAATAACAAAGATAAAAAAAACAGCGACTTCTGAAATAATCTCAGAAATCGCTGTTTAAAAGTGTTTTATGTGGTAGGTTTTATTTCGAAATTTCCATATTGAAAATGTTCAGAATATAGCCCAATAGCTTCTCTTTTTCTTCCTCCATATCCAGCTTTTTACCAATCTCCTTTTCCAATGAAGTAACGGTTTTATCTGTAAAACCACATGGGTTAATATAGTTGAAGTATTTTAAATCGGTATTGATGTTTAACGCAAAGCCATGCATGGTGATGTAACGACTTCCTTTTGTCCCAATAGCGCATATTTTGCGAGATGTTGGTCCTTCGCCAAGCCATACTCCTGTAGCTCCATCAGAGCGATGAGATTCGATATTGTATTCTTCTTTTAAATACAGAATAATGGCTTCTTCCAGTTTATGAATGTACTCTTTGTAGTAAATGCCATAATGCTCCAGGTCGATAATGGGATAACCAACAATTTGTCCCGGTCCATGATAAGTAATATCACCTCCTCTGTTTACCTTGTAGTAGGTGGCATCAATTTGTTTAAGCATATTTTCAGCAATAAGCATGTTCTGTGCATCACCACTTTTTCCCAATGTGTAAACATGAGGGTGTTCAACGAAAACAACAGTGTCTTCGGTCTCTTGCTTTTGCTTTTTTCGATCTAACTGAAGATTGAAAATCTCCTCTTGTTTATCCCACGCTTCTTGATAATCAAGTATTCCCCAGTCAGTAAATTGTATCTTTTGTTTGGTCATAGTTGTAAGTAATTTAATATTTCTCAAAGAGAGAAATTCGATTTAAGATCTTCAGTTTATTGGATTAACAGCCTAAATGGTTTTAAATATTTATTTCAAATTGAATGACTGCTAATTCAAGAATCCAGAGATCCTGAAAATTAAATTTGTTGTTCGGCATGATACGATGAACGTACCAGTGGTCCGCTTTCAACGAACTTAAAACCCTTATCGAGGCCAATTTGTTTATACTTTTTGAATTCTTCTGGTGTAACGTATTTTTCAACCGTTAAATGTTGGCGAGAAGGTTGTAGGTACTGACCAATTGTAAGTATATTACAACCAGCTTCTAATAGGTCATCCATCGTTTGGTAGATCTCCTCTTCGGTTTCTCCTAAGCCTAACATGATGCCCGATTTCGTGTTAATACCGTTTTCTTTTAAGTATTTTATCACCTCTAAGCTGGTACGGTATTTCGCACGTGATCGAACTTGTGGCGTTAACCTTTCCACTGTTTCAAGGTTGTGAGAAACAATTTCCGGTTTAACAGCTATAATCTGATCAAGTAACTCTGGAATGGCATCGAAATCGGGAACCAATGTTTCAAGAGTAACACCTGGTGCAACTTCGCGAATAGTATTTACGCATTTTGCCCAGAATGATGCCCCTTTGTCTTCTAAGTCGTCTCTGTCTACAGAAGTAATAACAGCATGTTTCAGTTCCATGATTTTAATGGAGCGAGCCAGTTTTATTGGTTCATTCTCGTCCGGCGGCAATGGACGACCTGTTGGAACATTACAAAATTTGCATGATCGGGTACAAATGTTTCCCAAAATCATAAATGTAGCTGTTCCATTTCCCCAGCATTCCCCCATGTTGGGGCATTTGCCACTTGTACAAATAGTGTGTAGGTTATTCTCTTTAACCAATTGGTTTACCTTTTTGAAATTTTCTCCTTCAGGTAAGCGTATCTTGAGCCATTCGGGCTTTCTTTTAAACTTCATTCTATAAAATTTAGGGCATGCAATTTAACCAATTGAGAAAAACAATTTGATGATTAAATAGCATAAAAAAAGAGTTTTAAAACATGCAGTTATTGCCTGTTTTTACGATAAAATTTGATGGCCTTTTTAACAGAACCACGATCCAATAATAGTTGACGAGCCTCATCTATGGGGATATTCAATTCATCGATAATCATTTGGGTACCTCGTTCTACCAATTTCTTATTGGTAAGCTGCATGTTTACCATTTTATTTCCTTCCACTCGACCTAATTTTATCATCAGGCTGGTGGTAATCATGTTCAGAATCATTTTTTGAGCTGTTCCTGACTTCATACGTGTGCTTCCTGTCAAGAATTCAGGACCAACAATGGCTTCAATGCTGATTTCTGCCTCTTTAGCCACTGGAGAGTCAGGGTTGCAACTGATACTAGCAGTTAGCAGGTTGTGTTCACGTGCTTTCTTCAAACCGCCGGCAACATATGGAGTGGTTCCAGAAGCAGCAATACCTACTACAGAGTCGTTGGGATTAAATCCATGTTGCTGTATCTCTTCCCATGCTTTCTCTGTTTGATCCTCGGCTGCTTCAACTGCATTGCGTAGAGCTTTGTCGCCACCAGCAATTAAGCCAATTACAATATCGCCTGAAACACCAAAAGTGGGAGGTAGCTCCGATGCATCAAGCACTCCCAGACGACCACTGGTACCGGCTCCCAGATAAAACATGCGACCTCCTTTTTTTACTCGTTCTACCAATTGTGATACGAACAATTCAATTTGAGGTAATGCTTTGCGTACGGCCAAATGCACTTTGGCATCTTCCTGATTGATGCTATGTAAAAGTTCTTTTACAGACATCTGATCCAGGTTGGTATATAATGATGATGCTTCTGTTATCTTTTTATTTTCCATGATTTGATGTTTTTGAGTGATAATCGATTAGCCCTTGGAGTGGACTCTGCAAAACATTACCAATTTTTAAATTGAATTGAGCTGCTACCTGTTTCAATTGATCTAAAAAGTGAAACGCAATACTTCCGGTAAAATGAATGGTTTCATTCTGAAAATTGGGGTATTGTTTGATGTTTCGTTCTATGAATTCACAAAAGCTGTTAACTATTAGAGTTTCAATATATGGATTTTCGATATGTTCTTTTAAAAAGCGGGTGAATTTAGCCAAAAATCGATTTGGGAAAGGTTCTCGGTAAACCTTATTGATAATGTCATGAGGTTGAAAATCGTAAGCTTTCCAGAATGCTTCGATAATCTCTTTGGAAGCTTGATTTTTCAGAATATCTGCCATTATCTTTTTTCCTAAAACAGCACCACTTCCTTCGTCGCCCAAAATGAAACCCAATGGAGATACATTTTGGGTGATGTTCTCCCCATCGTAGAAACAAGAGTTCGATCCGGTTCCCATAATACAAGCAATACCTTGTTGGTTGCCACATAGTGCACGTGCTGCCGCAAGAAGATCACTGGCAACAGAACAATTGGTATGAGGAAAAATAGTAGCAAATGCTTGCTGGATAATTTGATTCTTCTCTTCGTTGGCACAGCCTGCACCATAAAAGAATATGGATTCGATGTGCTTAAATTCTTTTAAAAACGAAATAGTATCACTAATGGCTTCAACAGATTGAAAGAATGGGTTTATTCCAGCACTTTGTTGTTGGTCGACCAGTTTGCCATTGTCTAACAGCACCCAATCGGTTTTGGTAGATCCGCTTTCTGCAATTAATATCATGGTTTTAGTATATCTTTTGATACAAATATACCAATGACTAAATTAACGAACAAGGAGTATAATGTTGGATATACTGACTAGAATTCGCTTTTGATTCATTACTTTTGATAGAACGGATTAAAAATTAAATCATGAATCGAAATATAACTTGTTTTCTAGCAGAAGGAGCTAATGCCGATTTACAGGCGACAATAAAAGAATTAAAGCAGACAGGAATGGTGGATACTGTTTTTGTTGCTGGAACAGAGGTGGCTGATGCTAAAAAGATGAATTGCGATAGTTTGCAAAAAGGGGAGGCAATTCATGAAATGTTAGAGAAAACCACAACCGATTATTTGTTGGTTTACACTAAATCGACTACTCTTAAATTGGCGCAGTTTGCTTTAAAAAGGATATGTCAGGTAGCAGAAGCTACTGATGCAGCCATGGTTTACTCGAACTACTACGAGGAGAAAAACGGGGAATTATTGTCTCATCCGGTTATCGATTACCAACAAGGAAGTTTACGAGATGACTTTAATTTTGGTTCATTGTTATTGATTAATACCAATGCCTTAAAAGCTGCTATTGCTCAGATCGATACCAATTTAAGTTTCGGTGGATTGTATGCCATGCGTTTGGCTTTAACGACTCAAGGAAGCTTGGAGAGAATTCCTGAATTTCTTTACACCGAAAAGGAGCTGGATACACGCAAGTCTGGTGAGAAGATATTTGATTATGTCGACCCTCGAAATCGAGCAGTTCAGGTAGAAATGGAGAAAGTATGCACTTCGCACTTAATGCGAATTGGTGGATATCTAAAACCAGAGTTCGGCAAGGTTGAATTTGATAAGGTGCCTTTCGATATTGAAGCTTCTGTAGTGATACCTGTTCGGAACAGAGTGAAAACAATTGAAGATGCCATAAAGTCGGTTTTAAAACAACAGACAAGCTTCAACTTTAATCTGATTATTGTAGATAATCACTCTACCGATGGAACTTCGGAGTTGATTGCTACTTATGGAAAAAAAGACGATCGTTTGATTCATGTTATTCCAGAGCGCAATGACCTGGGAATTGGTGGCTGTTGGAACGAAGCTGTTCATCACAAAATGTGTGGAAAATTTGCTATTCAGCTGGATAGCGACGACCTATATGCCGATGAAACAACCGTGCAACAAGTGGTAGATGCATTCTACGAGCAGGAATGTGCCATGGTAGTAGGAACTTACCAGATGGTGAATTTCGATTTAGAAGAGATACCACCAGGAATAATTGACCACAGAGAGTGGACGCCTGAAAATGGACGCAACAATGCACTTCGCATTAATGGGTTGGGAGCACCTCGTGCTTTCTATACTCCGGTTTTAAGAGAACATCCGCTACCTAATGTGAACTATGGCGAAGATTATGCGTTAGGATTGGCCATTTCTCGAAACTATCAGATTGGTAGAATCTACAATCCAGTTTATTTATGTCGAAGATGGGAGGATAACTCTGACGCATCGTTGGATGTAAACAAAATGAATGGGCATAACCAGTATAAAGATTGGATTAGAACGGTTGAGTTAAAAGCCCGAATTGCGTTAAATGAAAAGAAGTTAAATGCTTAAAATGGTGCTATGATAAAATTGTCTCTTCTATTGGCGGGATTGCTTTTAATGTTTTCTTGCCATTCTCAAAAGAAAGAAACGCAAGCTGTTAAGGCAAAGCAGGTTTTAATAAAAGATAGTACCGATAATGCCGCTTTTCAAAAAGTGAAAAAGCTTACGGCGGATAAGCAGTTCGGTCAGTTAGCCATTGGCGAACGGATTGTGAATATTGGTAAGCAGTTTCTGGATGTTCCGTATGTAGGAGCAACATTGGAAAAAGGCGAGGAGCATCTGGTAATTAACCTACACGAGCTGGATTGTACCACATTTCTGGAAAGTACAGTGGCGTTAGGGCGTAGTTCTGGTGATTTGAGTCAAGCAAATTTTGCTTCAGCATTACAACAATTGCGCTATTACAATGGTAAAATCGATGGTTATACTTCGCGCATACACTATTTTGGACAGTGGATTGTTGAAAATGAAAAGCTGGGGGTAGTAGAGAATATATCGAAAGAGTTGGGTGGAGAAAAGCTTCCTTTGAATGTGAATTTTATGAGTACCCACGTGAAAAGTTATAAAGCATTGAAAAATGATACTTCGCTGGTACCAATAATAGCTGAACATGAAAAGGAATTGAACAAATCGACACTATTCTATGTGCCAGAAAATAAATTGAAATCGGTGGAGCAGAAAGTACAGAACGGAGATCTGATTGCCATCACTACTTCAATAAAGGGCTTAGAAATTTCGCATGTTGGAATTGCTATACAGGTTAATGATAGATTGCATTTAATGCACGCTTCGTCGAAAGCAAAGAAAGTGGTGATATCGGATATGCCATTGGCAGAAATGTTATTGAAGAATCGTTTGCAGACAGGAGTTGTGGTAGTTCGGGTAAAAAAATATTGGAATGAATAGTTGGGTAGAGTTACTTGAAGAGCAGAAACAGAATTGGTCTTTGGCAGGACAAAACTACAATGGATTGAAATCGGTTAAAGAGAAATTATTTCAATTCGAAGGCTTTGTAATGAAGGTCCAATTTAACCCAGAACGCATTCGCTCTTCAGCTGCGAAAGTGGATAAGCAGAGCATTGCGCGAAGAGCATGTTTCTTGTGTGCCGAAAACAGACCCAAAGAACAGAATGGTATTTTACTTGAAAATGGTTTTCAGATCTTAGTGAACCCTTTCCCCATATTTAAGCAACATTTTACCATTGTGCATCAAGAGCATACCAATCAGCAATTTGATACTTATATTCCCCAATTCCTGGAATTAGCAAAGCTGATGAGTGGTCATTCGGTGTTTTACAATGGCCCCAAATGTGGTGCTTCTGCTCCTGATCATATGCATTTTCAGGCTGGTGAAAATGGCTTCATGCCAGTGGAAGAAGAATTTTCGGCATTAAAAACAGTTAGTAAGAAGTTGCTGAGTGGCAAAGTGAATGTGTGGGCTGCAAATAACTATCTGCGCAAAATGGTTGTAATTGAAGAAAAAGAGAAGAACGAGGTTGAAAAGCAAATTCGAAAGTTCTTCCATCAATTGAAGCAGTTACAACCTATGGAAGATGAACCATTGTTAAATGCAATTGCTAATTATGCTGATGGAAGCTACCGTGTATTCCTGTTTCCAAGAAAAGCGCATCGTCCCAGTCAGTTTTTTGCAGAAGGAGAGGAGCAACTGCTGATTAGTCCGGCATCTGTCGATTTTGGAGGAGTATTTATTACTCCCAGAGAAGAAGATTTTAATAAAATTAAAGCGGAAGATATTGCCGATATTTTCAGGCAAGTTACTTTAAGTGATGAAGAATTTGAAAAAGCTGTCAGTGTATTTTAACTGACAGCTTTTTATTTTTTATGCTATTGTTTCCATTGGTGTATCTACTGGTTGATACCATTTCTGCATAAATAATTTTGGATTTTCAGATGAGAGTTGATTGAATAACTCTTCTCCAAATACACGCTGCATTCGTTCCAGGTAATCATCAAAAGAATCGTTGAAGAACATATCCAGATAATAGTCTGAACCATAAAGTATTTTGTGAGCGATATCCGGATTTTCAGTATGAATGGATTTTATCTTTTCCAGTTTATCCGTTTCGCTAATGCATGAAACATCGGTATGCAGGTTCGGATATATTTTCATTAAGCGAAGTATCTCTTGCTGCCAACTATCGCTTCCTACGCCAAAGTGAGCAAGAACGAGAATCAAGTTGGGGTATTGTTTCAATACTTCTTCCCAGATAAGCGGGTGATTGAGTACTCCTGCGCGCTCACGAACCATCTCGGTAAATCCATCTTTGATGTTTCTGGTGAATGTATATTCTCCATTATGATATTCTGGCTTTGTTTTTCCTTCCGGAATAATCATGCCATCCACATCGATTGACATTACAGGTGTGGCAAAACCGCCATAAGAACAGTGCGAAATAATTGGAATCTGATTTTGACTGCAATATTCAAATATCGAGCCTTCGCCCACTAAAATCGGATCGCATGGTGAGAAACCATTGGGAGGGTAAACTTTCACTCCAGCAAAAGTTTGATTAGCTCCAATTTCGGTTAAATAATTTTTTATGGTTTTATTACGCGGATCAACTCCTAAGAATGGAAGTACTTTGTCGGCATATTTCTCCTGAGCTTTAATCGCCTTAATTTGATCGTATTGCTTTTGGAAGCCGCTTTTGTATTCATTATTGCTTTTGCGTTCTTCAACCAAATCCTCAATCTGACCAAGAAATCTCAATATTACATCCGAATCGTCGCTACTGTCTTCTTTTAGTTCTTTAGCCAAATTCGAATTATTGACTTTTTCTGGTTGTTTCGAGATGGTAGCAAGCTCTTTTACAAAGCCCAATTCTTCATCATCAAAATCGTCTAACAAGAAATCGCCATCGAACATCAAAGGAAACATGGTGTACTTTCCATCGTAATGCTTGTCTAGTGTTTCCAAGATAGTCTCACTGTCGCCAGTGAATATCTTAATCATTTCGGCTATTTTCCTTAGCTTTTCCCAGATAGATGCTTTCTCTTCATCGTTATCTGTTTCTTTCGTTTTTTGCTTTGAATTAACATTTTGCTGATCCAGCAGCTCTTTGGCTGAGTTTAACTCTTCAAGGATAGCTTTTAGGCCAACATCAACAATGTTGAAAATGTGGCAGTGGCAATCATAACGTTCCATTTTACAGTAATTAAGGTGAATAAATAGACCAAAAGGCAGCAGAGGTGTTTTTATTTCTTTTAAAGTTATGAATTTATTTTATACAATAGGTGTTTTATGAATTGAAGAGGTACTTATAGGGAGTGGTTCTCAGTTTTTTAATTTATTGTTAGCACTAATATCATAGACAAATTAGACAAAAGCTCTATTGAAAATAATGTTGTAATTTCAGTGCAGATTATAACAGACTAACAGAATTACCAAATTTATTATGGGATATACCTACGAATACCCAAGACCTGCCTTAACTGTCGATGCAATTATAGTAGCAAAGAGATACGACGATTTTCAGGTGTTACTTATACGCCGAAAAAACGATCCATTTAAAGGCTATTGGGCACTGCCTGGTGGCTTTGTCGATGCACAGGAATCGTTAAAGCAAGCATGTAAAAGAGAACTACAGGAAGAAACCGGATTGACAGGAGTGCCTTTAAAGCAATTTCACACATTTGGGAAACCAGGTAGAGATCCTCGCGGACATACCGTTTCGGTTGTGTATTATAGTGTGGTGAATGAGTGCTATAAACTTCAAGGGGGGGACGATGCAGAAGAGGCACGTTGGTTTCCATTGAAAGATCTTCCGGATATGAGTTTTGACCATGAAGAGATACTGAAGAAGTTCAATAGTAAATTAAGATTTTTGAAAATCATCTAAATAGAATTGTAAATCAATTGTTTATGCCATGGTGTAGGGCGAAAATAATGATTGAAAATAATTCGACCATTTGTACGCAAATAAAAATGATGAATAGGCTGTAAAATCAATAATTAATGCTATTTTTGCGGCCAATTAGTGCAATCTCTTATGTCAGCGGAGACGTAATATTGCATATAACCTTTAATAATTCAATATAAAATGGATGCAATTAAAGTAGTACAGGAAGCTTTTAAAGCAAGCAAAGAACATCCAAAGTTCGGTCCTGGAGACACTATTTCAGTACATTACAAAATTAAAGAGGGTAACAAAGAGCGTATCCAGATTTTCCGTGGTACTGTAATTCAATTAAGAGGTCAAGGTGAAACATCAACTTTCACTGTTCGTAAAATGTCTGGTAACGTAGGTGTGGAAAGAATTTTCCCTCTTGCTTCTCCATTTGTAGAGCAAATTGATCTAGAGCGCAGAGGTAAAGTACGTCGTGCACGTATTTACTATCTTCGTGAGCGTACTGGTAAAAGAGCAAGAATCAAAGAGAAAAAAACTTTGTAGAAACATACCGGTATTTACCAAGAGAAAGGCTATCGTTAAACGATGGCCTTTCTTCGTATATGGAGGTGTCATTTGGCATTTAAGAAATAGTTTGAAGAATAGGTCAATTTCTTCAGATTGTAAATTTGAAATAGAAGAAAAAAACAATTTGTTTTTTCAAAGCTAATAAGACGACAGAATGCCCGTTTTTAGGGCAAAAACAGATGTCTTTAAACATGATTAGTGCTGGAAAGTTATCATGTTTTATGGTTAGTACAATTTCAATTTTTGCATGCATACTTTATAGAAAAGAGATAGAATATCCGTGAAGGGTATTGAAAAAGGAACTTAACGATTAAAACCAACTATTATGACTTTTGTGGAGAAGACTAAAATGTTTTCCAAAGAGTGGTTCATGGATTACTCACTGGTGTTGCTTGGAACTTTTATCATGGCATCCGGTTTTGTATTCTTTATCGATCCACATGGAATTGTGCCAGGAGGAGTTTATGGTGTTGCTATTGTAGTGAATAAATTAACTCAGGGTATGTTTCCCAATGGTCTTTGGGGATTTGCTGCCGAAACTTTTCATCAGTACAAAGATGGTATACCCATCGGTTTCACTAGTTGGATTATAAATATTCCATTACTGTTTTTAGGGATCAAGGTTTTGGGACCACGTTTCGGAATGAAAACTGTTGTTGGTTTTACTATCTGTTCTTATTTCATCGATCAATTAACACACTGGTGGGGATTAGAGCCATTGGTAAATGATGTGCTGCTATCGTGTATTTTTGGTGGTGTGATGATTGGTGTTGGATTGGCATTGATTTTTAAAGCAAGGGCCACAACGGCAGGTTCAGATATTATTGCAATGATATTTGCCAAGTATACCAATATACAGCTGGGACAGCTACTTATTTATGTCGATTCGGTAATTGTATTGCTAGGTCTGTTGGCATTTAACGATTGGCAAATTCCATTATACTCATGGGTAGTAATCTTTATTACAGGTAAAGCTATCGATATGACCATGGATGGAGCCAATTATAATAAGGCATTGCTTATTATTTCGAACAAGCACGAAGAGATTAAAAAGAAGATATTACACGACTTTGAGCGTGGTGGCACCTATTTCCACGGAGAAGGAATGTGGAGTGGCGAGAAGAAGCAGATTATTTATACTGTGGTAAACCGTCGTGAGGTAGCTATCTTGAAAGATTTTATCAGTAAAATTGATGAAGATGCTTTTATCACTGTAATGAATACCAGTGAAATATTGGGCGAAGGATTTAATCCGCTTAAAAAGCAGAATTAATCTTATAGAAAAATAGCTAAGTGTCATAAATGTGGCCAGAAATGTTTTACTTTTGAAGTAAACGTTTTTGGCCATGTTTTTTTTACGGATAACATTCATATTACTACTGTTTATAGGAAGTCTGAACCATTCTTATGCCCAAAAAGTAGGCTTGGTTCTAAGTGGAGGAGGAGCGAAAGGATTAGCTCATATTGGTGTTATTAAAGCACTGGAAGAACAGAACATACCCATTGATTATGTTGCTGGAACTTCCATTGGGGCTATTGTGGGAGGTTTGTATGCTGCCGGATATTCTCCCGATGAAATGTATGAGTTATTCCGATCGGAGAAGTTCAAACTATGGTCAACCGGAGAGATTGAAGAAGAACGGGTATATTATTTCAAAAAAGATCATCCCAATGCATCGATGTTGAAGCTGGACTGGAAGGAGAGTGGCGATACCTACAAGCTGAAATTGCCTACCAATATCATTCCTGAAGCCCAGATGGATTTTGCATTTATGGAGCTTTTTGCAGGAATAAATGCGGCTTGCGACTATGATTTCGATAACCTGTTTGTGCCATTTCGATGCGTATCTACCGATGTGTATAAGAATGAGCAAGTGGTGAGTCATTATGGCGATTTGGGCGAAGCTATCAGGGCTTCAATGACATTTCCTTTGTATTTTAAACCCATTGAGATTGATGGAAGTTTACTGTTCGATGGGGGGATTGTCAACAATTTCCCCACAGATGTAATGGAGAAAGACTTCAAACCGGATTTTATAATTGGTCATAAAGTAGCTGCCGACCTTAAAAAACCTGATCCGGATGATTTGGTTGCACAGCTCGAGAATATTGTAATGCGTCCAACCAATTATCAGATCCCTGATTCATTGGGTATTTTATTGGAAACACGATTCGAAGATGTGGACTTACTGGATTTTGATCGCTTGCCATTTATCTTCGAAAAAGGATATAAAACGGCAACCGATTCGTTGGAGCAGATAAAAGCGAAGATTGGACGTAGAGTTACTGCTGAAGACCTTGCAGAAAAGAGAGAAGCATTCAAAGCCCGTATGCCCCAGCTAATGTTCAATAATATTCAGGTAGAAGGGGTGAAAGACAATATGCAGCGGAAATACATTATTCAATCCATAAAGAAAAAGTCGCCTGTTGTTCGATTGTCAGAATTTAAAGATGCTTATTTTAAACTAGTGGCCGATCAGCAGATAAAATCCATTCGACCTATTGCCTATTACAACAAGGAAACAAACTTTTTCGATTTGCATTTGAAAGTGGAGAGCGATAAAGATTGGGAAGTGGAGATTGGAGGAAATGTATCGTCAAAAGCAATCAATCAGGGCTTTGTTGGAGTTCGATATAAGTTCTTCAATAATCAGGCTTATAATTTGCATAGTAATATCTACTTCGGTCGATTTTACAGCTCTTTTGAAGCTGGAGGAAGAATCGATTTTCCGAGTACCAAGCCATTTTATATTTCAGGAAATATAACGTTCAACCGATGGGATTTTTTCAGAAGTAGTTCTGAACTGTTTTTCGAAGATGTACACCCTGCGTATATCATTAAAAGTGAGAATAGTGCGCGTTTCAATTTTGGTTTTCCTTTGGGCGTAAACCGAAAGGTAGAGTTTGGTCTATCTTCTTTTTCAATGCACGATAGTTACTATCAGGCAGAATCATTTAAAAAAGAGGATACTCCCGATATAACAAAGTTTTATGGTTATGCTTTAACTGGTAAATTAGAGCGAAATACGCTAAATGCTAAGCAGTATGCAACGGAAGGGACAATGAAGTTACTAAAGCTGAAGTATATTGGTGCTACGGAACGAACGCATCCGGGGAGTACGGCTGTAAATAATAACTCCACACGCGATACTCAGGGATTTTTCGAGTTTCAAATTAAATACAATCGTTATTTCAAGCTGAACTCGCGTTTTACTTTTGGATTAGAGATGGAAAGTGTATTGAACACAAAAGATTTGTTGGCCAATTACACTGCTTCCATTCTTAGTGCACCAGGTTTTACACCTACTCCTCATAGTAAATCGGTATTTCTGGATAATTTCCATGCCAATAACTTTGCTGCAGGAGGTGGGAAGCTGATTTTCAACTTTAACGAAAAACTACACCTTAGAACTGAAGGCTACTATTTTATGCCATTGAAGAAGATAAAGAAACTTAGTAATCAGTTGGCTCAAAATGATAATTTTAAGTGGGATAATACTCATTTAATGGGAAATGTATCGTTGGTTTACCGCAGTTTTTTGGGTCCTGCAAGTGTTAGTGTGAACTACTACGATAAACCGGGAGATAGATGGTATTTCCTTTTTAATTTTGGTTATATCTTATTTAATAAAAAAGGCTTTTAATAAAAAGAACTGGTTAAAAATCATTGAGAAATAGGGCGTATTATCGAGTTTGAAAAGTTAAATATTTCAAAAAAAAGAACGAGAATACTCAATTGCATGTATATTTGTGCCACATGAAATGGTTGAAATACATATCTACCTATGCTCTTTTAATGGCATTCTTGCTTTGTATGTTGGTGAGTGGTATTCCTCATGCCCATCATAAGCATGGTATTGCTCAGGCTGACGAGTGTTTTGAAGACAGCCATGACCATGAAGAATCAGCTATTCATAATGCAATTGATTTGTTGAATGATATGAGTAAACGTCATGCTCACAATGCCGATACTCATTTTCACGATTTACTTAAAACGATTTCGAATGGTATTCGATTGAATATTTCGTTATATGTGATTAAAATACTTTTTACAGATAGCGAACCGATTGTATTAAGCCATTTTTTCGAGGAAACAGTAAATGTTTTACCACTTCTTTATCAGGGAATTGATCTGGAGAGTCATAGTCTGCGGGGGCCTCCAACTTCATTTATAGGTTAAGTGTATTTAGACGAATAGAAAAGCTTTGGGAGCATTCTGCTTAACCTGATTCCCAGAAATTATTCAATTATATTTTCATTGAAATTAAATGATAAGGGCTTACCTGTGTAATTACCTTTTCGTTTAACTCAGTGTGTAATTTCATTTTACATGTTAGATAGAATTATTCGATTTTCAATAGATAATAAGTTGATAGTCGGGTTATTTATTGTGGCATTAATAGCTTGGGGAACGTACTCGCTTTCCAGGCTTCCAATCGATGCCGTACCCGATATCACCGACAATCAAGTGATGATAATTACATCTACTCCTTCGCTGGCAGCGCAGGAGGTAGAGCAGTTGGTTACTTTTCCAATAGAACAAACCATGGTTACCATTCCTGAAATTGATCAAATGAGATCATTTTCACGCTTTGGTTTATCCATTGTAACTGTGGTTTTTAAAGAGCATGTCGATCTGTATTGGGCCCGACAACAGGTGCAAGAGCGATTAACACTTGCTGCCAAAGAAATTCCCGATGATGTGGGAGTGCCCGAGATGGCTCCTGTAACTACTGGTTTGGGAGAAATTTATCAGTATGTGGTGCATACTGCGCCTGGCTTTGAAGACAAATACGATGCAATAGAGCTACGTACCATTCAGGATTGGATTATTAAAAGGCAGTTGTTGGGAACACCCGGAGTTGCTGATGTAAGTGGATTTGGTGGCTTTGTGAAGCAATATCAGGTAGCCATTGAGCCCGATAAACTGAAAAGTATGAATGTTAGTATCGATGATATTTTCCAGGCGTTAGAACGAAACAATCAGAACACAGGAGGTGCTTATATCGATAAAAATCCATATTCCTACTTTATTCGTACCGAGGGACTTGTTAAAAATATTGATGATATTGAGCGAATTGTTGTTAAGCATACCAATGATGGTGTCCCAATACTAGTTAGAGATATTGCTGCAGTGCAGTTTGGGCATGGCGCACGTTATGGTGCTGCCACCAGAAATGGAGAAGGAGAAGTGGTGACAGGTATTGTAATGATGCTTAAGGGAGCTAACTCTTCCGAGGTGATTGATAATGTGAAAGAGAAGATTGAACAGATTAAGAAAACACTACCTGAAGGGGTGATAATTGAGCCTTATCTGGATAGAAAGAAATTGGTAGATGGAGCCATCGGTACGGTAGCTAAGAACCTTGCAGAAGGAGCACTGATTGTAATCTTCGTATTGATATTATTTTTAGGGAATATACGAGGTGGTTTAGTAGTCGCTTCGGTAATTCCTTTGGCAATGCTCTTTGCTTTTGCCATGATGCGCTTGTTCAATGTGTCGGGTAATCTGATGAGTCTGGGGGCAATTGACTTTGGACTGATAGTCGACGGAACTGTAATTATTGTGGAAGCAGTGATGCATGGAATTCAAACCGGGAAAAAACGATATCCGGGCATATTGAAGTTAACCCAAAAGCAGATGAATGATGAGGTGTATCGTTCGTCGAGTAAAATTCGTACATCAGCAGCATTTGGTGAGATAATAATCCTAATTGTTTATTTACCACTTTGGGCTTTAACAGGTGTTGAAGGAAAGATGTTTACTCCAATGGCTCAGACGGTTTCATTTGCCATTCTGGGAGCATTTATTCTGTCTTTAACCTATGTCCCAATGATGTCGGCATTGGCATTGAGTAAAAAGGTAGAGCACAAGAGGAATTTCTCAGATCGAATGATGGATTTCTTCCAACGAATTTACGATCCTGTTATCGAGTTAACTCTGAAGAATAAGCGCAAAGTACTATTGATGGCAGTTGCAATGTTTGTAATGGCTCTGGTTACCTTCAATAAAATGGGGGCTGAATTTATTCCTCAGCTAGATGAAGGCGATTTTGCCGTAGAAACGCGTGTACCGGTAGGAAGTTCCATTCAGCAGTCCATAGAGGTTTCGCAAAAAGCACAAACAATAATATTATCGCAGTTCTCTGAGGTAAAACAGATTGTGAGTAAAGTGGGATCAGGAGAGATTCCTACCGATCCAATGCCAATTGAAGCTGGTGATATGATGATTGTTTTGAAACCTCGCAAGGAATGGGAAAATGCATCATCGCGCGAAGAGTTAGCGGAGAAAATGCTTCAGGCTTTGTCGGTTATTCCCAATGCAACGTTTAGTTTTCAGCAGCCAATTCAAATGCGTTTCAATGAATTACTAACAGGAGCGAAACAAGATGTGGTGATTAAGATCTATGGCGAAGATTTGGATGTACTGGCCAGTTTATCGAAGCAGGTAGGAAAGAAGATTGCCAAGATTGATGGAGTAAATGACCTTTATATCGAAGAAATTACCGGACTTCCACAAATTCAGGTTAAAATGAAGCGAGATAAAATTGCGGAGTATGGTTTAGATATTCAGGATATCAATCGTGCCATTGAGATTGGATTTGCAGGTAAAACAACCGGATTGGTTTATGAGGGGGAGCGTCGATTCGATTTAGTGGTTCGATTGGCACAGGAAGCCCGTGCCGATATTAGGGATGTACAAAATCTTTTTGTGGAGACAGAGAATGGCGAGCAAATACCATTAAATGAAGTGGCAGAAGTTGTTTATGAACCAGGGCCAATTCAAATTCAACGGGACGATGCCAAGCGCCGGGTAACTATTGGTTATAATGTGCGAGGCAGAGATGTGAAAAGTACCGTTAATGATATTCGGGGAATATTAGATAGAGACATGAAAATGCCTTCAGGCTACTATATCACTTACGGGGGGCAATTCGAGAACTTACAGGCTGCAACAAAGCGTCTGGCTATTGCACTGCCCATTGCATTACTGATGATCTTGGTTTTACTCTATTTTACATTTCACTCCATAAAACAGAGTTTGCTAATTTTTACAGCCATTCCATTATCAGCCATCGGAGGTGTGTTTGCATTGTATGTGCGCGATATGCCGTTTAGTATTTCTGCCGGAGTTGGATTTATTGCACTGTTTGGGGTTGCAGTTCTCAACGGTATTGTATTAATAGCAGAGTTCAATCGTTTGGCTGAGAATGGAGTTACTGATATTTACGAAAGAATAAGAAAGGGAACACGGGTAAGATTGCGTCCGGTGTTAATGACTGCTATGGTAGCGTCTTTGGGATTTTTACCTATGGCCATTTCAACCACTGCAGGAGCAGAAGTGCAGCGTCCGTTGGCAACAGTGGTTATCGGAGGACTAATTACAGCCACATTGTTGACACTTATCGTATTGCCAGTGCTTTATATATTCTTTTCGAAAAAGAAAAAAGGCAATGTAGTTCCGGTGAAGAAAGCGGTGATTGTTCTGGTTTTATTGGGATGTACTGGGGTTATAAATGCACAAGTACGTCGAACAGTTACCATTGAACAAGCAATAAACGAGGCATTGGTGAATAATCCACAAATAAAAGCAGGAGAGCTGACCATTGATAAAAAAGAGCAGGAGAAGAAGGCTGCCTGGTCAATGGGTAAAACAGCAATTCGCTATGGAAGTGGAGAGATTAGCAATCCAGGAGTGACGGATAATTCCATTGAAATATCGCAAAATCTACAACTTCCTGGTGTATACAGTGCAAAGAGTAGATTAGGACAGGCCAATATCGAAGAAGCAGAGAGTGGGCAGGCTATTCGTAAGACAGCATTGGTTAAGCAGGTGAAGGAGAGTTATTGGCAATTGGTATATGTTAATCAAAAGATAAGTGTTTTGCAGAAGCAAGACTCTCTTTTCAATCAACTGAGTAGTGCCAGTAATGCACGATACGAAAGTGGAGAATCGACTCACCTGGAAAGTGTTACATCTAATGTAAAATGGATGCAGGTGCGTAACGAAATGGAACAGTTGAAAGGTGATTTGTTGATACTTTCAAGGCGCTTACAAACCCTTTTGGCAACGGATGATGAGATTGTGGTGGCTGATTCAAAACTTCCTTTAAGAAAATTAAATGCAGAAGAGCTGAATGTTTTGGAAAACAGTAGTCTAAAATACTTTCAGTCCAAGGAAAAGGTAGCCCGGATGGAAACAAAGGTGGAAAAAGGGAAAGCTCTTCCTGAAATTCTACTTGGGGTAAACAGTCAGACTTATAAAAATACCAACGGCTATAAAAATGGAAAACGATTTAACTCTTTTTCCATCGGTTTAGCTATCCCTATTCTGCCAAATGGCAACAGAGCCCGAGTTCGAGCTGCCAGAAAACAAGAAATGATAGCTCAGTCAGAGAGCCACTGGAATACAATGGAAGTGAAGAATCAGTTTAAGGCGTTGCTTTTGCAGTACGAAAAGCTGAGCAAATCGTTGAACTATTATCAGAATAGTGCTTTAAACAAGGCCGATATTGTGATTGAGAATTCTCAGAAAGCTTTTCGAAGTGGAGATATATCCTATTCTCAATATCTACAGAATCTGACTCTGTCCAATGATATTCAGTTGGAATATTTGGAAAAACTATTGGAATACAACGTTGTAATTGTTGCAATTGATGCCATTACTGGAAACATTTAAAATGAAATAAAATGAATTTTACAAAGATATATTGGTTAGGTTTTGTATTTGTCATTGCTCTAATATCGTGCGATAGCAAAAAAAAGGAACAAGGTGATGTTGCTCAGAAAGAAGTTAAAGTAACAGATAATCAGATTGTTTTTACCAACGATCAGTATCAGTTAGCTGACATTGAAATAGGAAAACCTGAATTACGCAACCTGAGTAATCTGGTGAAACTTACGGGAGTAATTAAAGCATCTCCGAAGAGCAACGCATTGGTGTCGGCTCAATTGGGTGGGTATGTGAAAGATATCGATTTAATGGTGGGAGAAAATGTGAGAAAAGGTCAACTATTGGCTCGAATTGAAAATAAGCAGTTTATCGATTTACAAAAAGAGTACCTCGTTAATCGGAGCAGATACAGCTATTTGCAAAAAGAGTTCGACCGTCAAAAAGAGCTTAGGGAAAGTAATGTCAATTCAAAAAAGAAATTTCAGCAGGTAAAATCCGACTTGGAAGCTACCAAAGCAAAAATGATGAGTTTGAAGCAAACATTATCACTAATTGGGATCAATGCCAAGCAAATTAGCGCTGAAAATATAGCTTCAAGTGCTGCGTTGTTTGCTCCAATTGGTGGAGTAATTCAAAAGGTAAATGTATTGAACGGAGAATATGTAGAAGCCAGCAAGGCGCTTTTTTCCATTGTCAATACCGAGAAGTTGACTCTAAACCTAAAAGCTTTCGAGAAAGATGTAAATGCTATTGCCAAAGGGCAAGAGGTGGCTTTCTCTTTAGCCAGCAATAATCAATTCGAACACCAGGCTACAGTTAAATTGATAGGGAGAAGTTTAAGCAAAGACAGAACCATTGATGTGATATGCGAAATAACTCCCACAGAGAATGATAATTGGGTGCCGGGAATGTATGTGAAGGCATGGTTGTCTAAAAGCGAAAGTAAAGAGTGGGCAGTCTCCAATGATGCAATCGTGAAATATCAAGGTAGTGATTTTGTAATTGGATTAAAATCGATGGTCAAAAACAATTACCTGTTCCAGTTGATTCCGGTACGCAAGAAGACAACACAGGGGAATTGGACTGGTATTCAATTCCCATCAAAAACAGATATCAATAACTTGAGGCTGGTCACTAAAAATGCATATGCTATTATAGCTGCCAAAATTAACTCAGAGGAAGAAGAGTAGGAGCCACATTAATTTACTTCTACAATAAACTCAGGCTAGTGTCAAGTCAAGCGTGCTCTGACACCCCAAGTCTTATTCATTTTTGTTTTTTCTCACGATAAAAAGACTCACGTAGCTACGGCTATGCTTACTTTTTCTCCTATCGAAAAAATCAAAAAGCAATGGCGACTTAGCCGTCATTTCACACTTGACTTGACACTAGTTGGTAATTATCGATAAGGTGATTTCGACTAGCCTTTTTTGAACTTACAGCTTTGTTAAGAGTTAATTGAGTTAGAAATAACAACAAACTCTCAACAATGAACACTTCAAAAAAGCCTTTGGGTGAAGTATTTCAACTATTTTTTAAGTTAGGATGTGTGGCATTTGGTGGACCAGCAGCACATATTGCCATGATGGAAGACGAAGTGGTTACCAAGCGAAAATGGACTACCCATCAGCATTTTCTCGATATGGTTGGTGCAACTAATTTAATTCCTGGTCCCAATTCAACACAAATGACCATGCATTGCGGGCATGTGAGAGCCGGTTGGCCAGGGCTTTGGGTAGCAGGCTTGGCATTTATAATTCCAGCTATGTTTTTTACGTTAATACTGGCCTACATTTATGTGGAATATGGTCAGATCCCGGAAGTGGCTCCTCTCTTTTTCGGTATAAAACCTGCAGTGATTGGTATTATTTTAAGCGCTACTTACAAACTGGGAAAGAAAGCATTTAAAACCTGGCAACTTTCTGTATTGGGAGTAGTGGTGGCACTGCTTTCTGTTTTAGGTGTTGGTGAGTTGTTGCTAATTCTTCTAAGTGGTGTGCTGGTGGCATTAATCTTTGGTATTCGAAATCAGTTTAAAACCACTCATGGTATTTTTCCCGCATTGTTGCTTTTAAAGCCAGTAACATTGGCAATAAGTGGTGCTTCCATATTCTGGACTTTTCTGAAAATTGCATTTATACTTTTCGGTAGTGGTTATGTATTGGTGGCATATATCGATGCCGAATTAGTAGAACGCTTGGGGTGGCTAACCCATTCGCAGCTTCTTGATGCGATCGCTATTGGACAATTTACCCCCGGACCAGTTTTAACTACTGCTACATTTATAGGTTATCAGCTTAACGGACTGTCCGGTGCTTTATGGGCATCGCTGGGAATATTTCTTCCTTCTTTTTTCTTGGTTGGCTTACTGGTTAAACTAATCCCATTGATGCGAAAATCAAAACTGTTATCTCAAATACTCGATGCCGTAAATGCAGCGGCAGTAGGAATCATGTTGGCAGTTGTATTAAAACTTAGTTACGAACTAAGTAGTAGCTGGCAATCTATTTTACTCATGGTTTTAAGTATTGCAATCACATTCCGATTTAAGAAAATCAGTTCGTTCTGGATTATTATCGGAGGAGCTATCCTTGGCTATATTTTACATGTTATAACTGGCTAATTGGTCATTACTTACTTGTTTTAAACATACTGAAGTCATAAAAACGGTTAATAGTCTCTGGTGTAAATTCAGTTGATACAATGAATTTTGTATTATAACTGAAATAATTTATCGCTATGGGATTTTTTAGAACAGAGTTGTTTAATCAAGTTATCAGGTCGGAGAAGGCTGAACAACTAGATATCGATAATAGTAAAATGAGTCTTGCCACTTCGTTGAATATCAGATCATTAATAAGAAATGTATTGGTGCCAGTACGTGAAAAATTTGAGAATACACAAATCACATCAGGATATCGTTCCCCAAAGCTAAACAGTGTAATTGGTGGAGTTGCTGTATCACAACACATTAAAGGAGAAGCTCTGGATTTAGTAAATGCAAAAAGGTCCAACAAAGAGCTATTCTTGTTTATAAAAGAAAATTTGAAATTCGATCAGCTAATATGGGAGTTTGGTGATGATAAAAATCCTGAATGGGTACATGTTTCATATAAACGCAATGGTAATAATCGGAATATGATTCTTCGTTCGGCAAAGCTTAATAATAAAACTTGTTATACTACCTGGAAGGGGTGAAAAATGGGTGATATACTATGTTTAAAATAAGGCTTGCCTGCATTGAAACAAAGAAATACATTGTGCCGGTATTAATAATGTTAATACCGGTTTTTTATTACTTAGTAGTAGAAAATGACCATGAGGATCATGACGATATTATAGAGCATTCAGAGGTTGTTGGTCAGAAAATGGCTAACCGTTTAAGAGATAAGCTTGTCTGTACCGAACAGCGGTTGTCTGTTTTATGTGACAATTTAAAAGAGAGTAGCGATTCTAAGGAAGAGTATATTTTAAACTGGTTTTGCAAACAGCTAAAAGATTCTATATTAATTGAAAAACTTTGGTGGATTAAGGATACTACTTCAGGTGAATATACCATTTTCGAGATTGATGCTAATGGAGATGATTGTTTTATGTATCGAACTGCTCAATTGACAGAGACACAATCGGAGCATTTTGATATCATAAGAAATAAGTGGCAAAAGGGAGAAGTAGTAAAATATGAGTTAATTAAAGGAAAGTTGGAGGCGTTAACATGGTGCGTGAAACCATTTAAGAATAGTGCTGGAGTAAATCAAATGATCGCTTTAAGTTATTCGTCTTCCTACTTATTTCATAAGCTTAACAATTGGCAAGCAGGTCGATTAGGATATGCTTACCTTATGAATAAGGCTGGTTATTTTTTGGCTCACCCATATAACGATCGTCGTTCGCTTGAAACACTTGGAAATGATTGTGATGAACCAGTATTGATTGAGTTGGCAAAAGAAATGAAGAAGCTCAATAGTTGTTTTCCCGGGGAATATTATCATGAGAATACAGTTTCAAAAGCCAATTGTTGGGAGAAGATATTTCCTATAAGTACTTATGAAATATATTTGGGAATATCGGTTACCGATCAATTGGTATATAGCAGCCCAGCATTCTTTAATCAAAAGCGAAGGCAAAAGATTTCTAACTCCGTGCTATTGCTAAGTGCAACGTTGTTATTGCTTTTATTTATTCTTAATCGTTATGTCGAATATCGAAAGTGGTTGTCATTGGGGATTTTTATCTTATGCGGAATAATGATTTTTCAAATCCTACTTATTTATCGATTCAATAATAAATACCCTAATATGTCTTTTTCAGATATCGAAATTGATTCTATTCATAACAAAGAAGAGAAAAGATGGAATCGCTCTATGCTTCTTGATGGCAATGGTGTCCAGCTTTTTACAAATAAATACCTTAATAAAACAGATTCCGGCAAAAAAAACAATTTTCATATAATGAAAACAGGGATATATCTGCAAACCATTCGATTTAATGATATATATAGTACAAATATTTCGGGAGTTGTTTGGCAACGATGCACTGTCGACACTCTTTCTAAAATACGACCCGGAATTGACTTCCCGGATGCAGAACAAAAAGAAATTGCCTTAATAGATACACTGAGATTTGATTATATGAATGGTAAAAGAGTATATCTTCATCGATGGTTCTTTAATATAAGTGTATGTGAACCCTTTAATTATAGTCAATATCCTTTCGATAGAAATGATCTTTATTTGAGGTTGAGCCACAGTTCCTTCAACGAGAATATAATGCTGATACCTGATTTAAATTCTTATCTGTTGTTACATCCTTCTTTTAAACCCGGGCTTGATGGAAATATAAATATTCCAGGATGGAATATAGAAGGAAGTTATTTTTCCTATAAAACTAAAAACTATACCAGTAATTTTGGTTATCAAGGAAATGTTGCGAAGGAAGATGTTCCTGAACTACACTTCAACATGTTACTTGAAAGAGATTATGTCGATCCTATTATTACCCGAATTATTCCACTGTTGGTATTGCTAATCATGGTTTATTCTATTCTGTATATTGGAAGTAAACAAGACGCTCTGGATGTAGTTATTGCTTGCTCAGGTTTGTTTTTTGTCGCTGTTTTCGAACATGTAAATCTTCGTCGTAGTTTAAGTGCTTCAGGAATAAGTTATTTGGGGTATTATTATTTTACCTCTTACATACTATTAATGCTTATCTCGTTCAGTGCTATATCGGGTAGTCGAAGAATAAATATCCCAGGAGGAAATCAAACCTTAACAGAACATCTTAAACGATTATTCTGGCTAGTAGCTACATTATTAATATTAATATGTACGGTTTTAACTTTCTGGTAATTGTGAAGAAGTCTTTTCTAATATTAAACAGTGTCACCAGCTATTTATTTCCAGGGAAACTAATGTGATCAAAATTAGAAAGCAGAGTAATAAATCCCCATCCAAATTTATCTTCTGATATTTCCAATATCAGTTCGTTGCTTCCTTGTTGTAATGGTAAATCAATACTTTTATGGTTGGGCAATACATAACCACGATCATCGTAGCTGGCAGATTCATAATAGCTGTTGTCTCCTTTAAATATTTCGGTTCCATTCAGGAATATTCGAATCTTATCGCTATAACCAAAAGCGAGTTGTTTAATCTGTTGCTTTGTTGAGTTTATAGTTGTTTTAGCTATCACAGTGTTCTGAGAGTTCGTTTTCGAGAAATATCTGTTCAGATTAACCAGAGAATTAAATTTAGGCTTAATATCATGCCACTTCTGAACCTTTGCATGTAAATGCTTAATATCTTCATTCTGACCATAACCATTGTAAGGTGATGATACTTTCCAGTGAGGTATAGTATTCGGTTTATTGGGCAAAGCCGAGTTTTTCGGCTGCATTAATGAGAAAGAGTTGTATTTTTTGATTTTTAGGTTTTTAAAACGAGCTGCATGGTAACTAAAGATACCTATATAACCAGTTTGGTGCGTATGTTGCAGAGGTGTTTCCATAACACATTCAATATTGTGGTTTAGGAAAACTTTGGCTACAAAATCTTTAACTTCAATTTTTACATGAAACCACTTCTTTGTTGGAATAGAGGCTTTTGTTTGAAATCCTTTCCCGTTATATAGTTGCCAGGTTGCAGATTGGTTAAAAATAGGATCGTATTGAACAGCATCCCATTTTCCACTGGTATGAGGCTGGAAATAAATGCATTCAAAATCATTGGGAGTAGCTATTCTGAATGTTAATCCAACATATGCTCGGCTGGCCTCTGCGTATAAGTCGCATTCAATTGTACCATTGGTAAAATTAAAATCATCTAAATAACCAAAGCCAATGCCTTTGCCAACAGTCGTTATTGTTTCCCCATTTTGTTGCTCTATTTGAGCATCTCCAAGTACTTTCCATTTGTTTGAACCGAAATCTACTTTGTAACTTTGAGCTATGGACGTTGCTACAATGAAGAAGAATAAAATAATAAGACCTGCTTTATTCATGGCATTGGCTATTGAGTTTTTATAAAGGTAAAATTATAAAATTCAAAGATGTGTCTAAATAAAGATAAGGGAGTTGTTTAATCAATCTCTTTTCGATATATGATTCTTTTATTGGGGATGTCATATATTTCAGTTATTGCTCCATCGGAATTAGAACCATTTTGTGCTGCATGTTTGTTTAAAGCAGCATATACCTTTAAAATCCCCATGATAACGGAAATTTTTCCTTTGTATGGAAAAGTGGTAGTAATGTAGGTTTGCGGTTTTATTGTGTCAATGTGTAATATTGAATCTAAATTGGTTAGCTTCTCCAAATCTTTGTTTTCAACTACTGAGCCCACTTCCGACCTTAGTTTTGCTTTTTCTACTTTTTTCGGGTTGTCTAAATATCGGGCGTATCCTTTAAACGTTTCGATATTATATTGTTTTAGAAGCATGTAGTATACCTCGTTCATTACTTTTCCTGTTTGCTGGTAATGACCTGTAGCTTTTTTATAGACAATTGTTTCTCCTCCTTGGTGCTCTGTTTCAATATGGAGCGCTTTAAAAGCACCGTAATAGCTGATAGTTAAAAAAAGAAGTGCGAAAAATGATAGAATAATATAACTGATCATAGGGTTTAGTTTATTTTTTTAATTGGTAAGCATAGATTTACATTGAAATAGCCTTGTTCGTATTTTTCAGATTCTAAATACATTTCAAGTTGTGGCCGATCGTCTGGCAAGTAACTGCTATTTACCAGCCAATCTTTGAATAGATAGTCCCAGGCTACACTAATGTCATCTTTATAGCCTTGGAAATAGAATACGGCAAACTTCCCGCCTTTAATGGTTTTAGAAGTACATGGCAGGGGAGTTGGAAGCTCATTTTTATCAACAGAAATACACATGTCAAATTTGCATTTGTCAGCAGGGGTATAGGCAGGATCATCGTATCCGATACCAATAAATTGTTTGATATTGAATTGGTTTTCCATTGCAATTTGATACAATTCGCATGATATTTTTGGAATTAACTCAGTATCATATCCGGTTGTAATCTTTTTAAAAAGAACAAAATGATCAGGTATGTACTGAATGCCTTTGAATGCTATATTCAGTTTCGATGGCTTAACTGTAGTTACCTGTTTTTCCAACACCTTATCTGAATTTCGAGCCTGAGTAGGAGAGATGCCATGGTAACCTTTAAAATCTCGCGAAAAGTTAGCCGTTGAATTGTAGCCTGTTTTTATTGCTAACTCCTGAATTGAAAGCATTTTATCTACTTGTAGAAGTCGATAAGCTTTCACCATTCTCAATCGCTTTATGTAGGTGTTTAAACTATCTCCGGTAACACTTTTAAAAATGCGGTGGAAATGATATTTGGAGAATAAAGCCACTTCAGCCAATTGTTCCAAGTGCAGTTTCGAATCGATATTCTCTTCTATATAGTCTATAACAAGCTCCACTCTTTGGGAGTAATATGAATTTGCCAAATCTTTTTTTTGCAAAAATAGTGGCTATTCTTCAATGTCGGTTTTCAAATATTGCGAAGTTTCGGTAAAAATGAAAAGTTGATTATTTATCCCCTTTAAGCTTACTGTAAATCTCCAGATCGGTATAAACATTGCCGGTAAGTAATTCTCCATCTCTTTCAATGCCTTCAAATTGGAATCCTAACCGTTTAGGAACATTTCTGCTGGGATGGTTTTCTACGGCACATTTAATTTGTATTCTGTTTATGTGTAACTTATTAAAGGCAAACTCACATAGTTTCTCTACCGATTGAGTAACAATTCCCTGCTTCTGATAGTCTTGCGAGAGCCAATACCCCATCTCTGTTTTATTGTTTAGTCCATCGGTGTCTTTAAATCCGATTAAACCAACAAACTTACCGAGTTTCTTAATAACAAAAATGTATTCAAATTTGTCTTTTGGTGCATTTACAGCAGAAGAGATAAAGTTTTCTGTATCGGATAATGCTTTGGTAAATTCGACAAAAGGAAGCCATTTCCCGAGGTATTCTCTTTGGCTATCTATGGTATTAAAGATGTCAAGCGTATCGGATAATTCCAATTGCTTCAACTCTATTTCAGTATTCACCTTTATAATGGTCACATTTTCTCGCATAGCATTTAGGTTTTAAGCAAGTGATATAAATTTAACTATTAAATACGAAAACTTCTCCATTTCAAGCTATAGAAAAGCTGAAAAAGAGAAGTTGCTCTATCGTAAATACATGAATTAGTGTTCGGTATTATTCTTTACAATAAATTTCAATTTTATTTAAATGGAATGGTTGTGCTGTTTTGTTTTTTACTCCAATTTTAATGTACCTAATAGTTTTTCCTGCGACTGTTGCTCCCATTTTATTACTGGAAAAAGGAATGTTGTATTTGGATTTGATATCATCTGTTTTCCAATACTCTTTCCATTGTTTACCATCGTTCGATAACCATACAGTAAGACCTTTTGTTCTTTTTTGGTATCCATTGGGACGATTCTTGATGATTAGTCCGTGGACCTCCCTCTGTTTATTTAGATCGATTGAAATATATGGATTCAATTCACTTTTAGTATGAAATGCATAGTCATCGATAGGTGCTTCATTGAAAATCGATTTTTCATTATGAATGTCGTTCCATTTTGGATCACGAGAACTTAACTGGTAGTCAACGTCTTTGAAAGTTCGCTTAGCACCAGAAATTTCATATTGATTAGGTGCATGTTTTACTTTCGACATCTCGACTTTCTTATCAAATTTTAGTTCGATTATGCGAACCGGTTCAGTTGTTTGTTTTTGAGGTAAATCGAATGATATGAAGCCCTTTTCTACGTTGTAGTTTACATGCTGCTGTTTGCCAAATACTTTAGCAGATAATAGCCGCTCTGTTACATTGGGTAGAACAATTTTGGTTGTTTTGGAGTCGGTAATGAAAAGCCATGCTTTTTTTCCTTTTCTGGTACTTACACCTTCAGGAAAAGGGTAGAAGGGCCCTCCGCGGGTGCCATAGATGGCTTTGCCATACTTTTTCAACCATTTTCCCATTTCGTCCATCAATGCAATTTGTTCTGCATCGAAACTGCCATCAGGACGAGGTCCCAAGTTGATCATATAGTTTCCGTTATTCCCAACAACACTAACTAAGTCGATAATTAAATCATTAACGTTCATTAAATCGGGTTTCGGGTTATACGACCATTGGGTTTTGTCAATAGTAACCCATGCTTGCCAAGGATGATCAAGCCATGCAATAACATTATTGCCATGATTTACCACTCGTTCTCTTTCCTGATAATCGCCACAATATTTCTTCCCATCCATGTTTAGGTGGTTTCCATTTCCAGCACTTCTACGACCAATATCAATTCTTGAACTTAGGAGAATTTCAGGCTTTACTTCATGGAATCTTTTATATAACCTGGAACCTACCTCGTGGGTATAAGTTGAATCCCATTCACCATCAAATTGCAGGAAATCTAAGTCGTATTTAGTAATCAATTCTACCACTTGGTCTTCGAAGAATTTGAAGTAACGCTCTAGGTTAGGGCTGTCCGACTTCTTTTCAAACAAAGGACCTGGTCCACCATATAGGTAAGGATACCAGTCGGGGTGGTACCAATCGAGGTTAGAATAATATGAACCAAGCATAATTCCATGTTTTTTGCATGCTTTAGCTAATTCTTGCATAATATCGACCTTAAGTTTGGCATTTTCCATGTCATATGTTGTATAATCTGAAAACCACAAGCAAAAACCATCGTGATGCTTGCCAGTTGGAGCCATGTATTTTACTCCCCAACGTTTCATTAGTTTAGCCCATTCTTCGGCATTGAATTTTTCCGGAGCGAACTCTTTGTAAAAATTATCGTATTTCTCTTTTGGGATTATTGAATGCCTTGACCAACTGATTTCTTTCCCTCCAAGTGCTGAAGGCCCCCAGTGCACACTTAATCCAATTCTTAGATCCATCCATTTCTCTTGTGTCTTTTTGGGAGCAGACATTTCCGGATTTAAATCGCCACCACCACTTAATTGTGCATAAGTAGAGTGAACAAGCAGCAAGCATATAATTAAAAATGCTATCTGTTTCATGTTGTTTCGTTTTAGTTAAAAAGACAAGATGTTATTGCTTTCACAAAATTATACAGCCCCAATGCTGAATACTTGTATAATATCTGCATATATTTGTCTTATATCGACATGTTAAAAATGTGTTCTTGTTGAAATTGCAGTATAATTCATTGTTTTATATGGTTATGGATCATGTTTCTGAAATTCAAGTAATAAACTATGGACTGAAAAACATTGCACTTTATCGATTTATGTGTGATGAAGAGTTTGCTTCAGTAATAAGTCCTTTTTCCCGAATTTACTTAATCACAGAAGGAAAGGGATGGCTTTTGATAGATGGAAAGAAGATAATACTTGAACCGGGGAACTTGTACTTCCCTAAATACAGTTGACCGGTTATTGTATTTATTATCTAACTCATAATGGACAGATATATACTGGAGTACTTTGCTCTAGTTTGATAGCGGGAAGATCTACTTTCTTTTCGTTTTTCTTTTTTCCTTCAGCAAAGATTAT
>SACZ01000472.1 GCA_023369685.1 Prolixibacteraceae bacterium JC049 | reverse complement strand
GATCAGCAGCGTCAGGTTTTCCAGATACTGCAGGCCGCGCTCTCTGGGCTTGGCGGCCAACTGGTAGCACTCTCGTGAGCGCTGTGAAATCCACACCAGCAAGGTGACCCTGGTACTGTTTTCAGGGAGGAGATCAAAATTCAAAACCAGAGAGTACCATCAAAAATTCCATTGAAAAAACCGTGCTTCCCGTTGCTAACAGCTGCCAGAAAGTGCCAGACACAAAAACAAAAAAGCCCGCTGTTACGCGGGCTTACAGGTACTTTACTGCTTTTACGTGCAGGCTGTTGCCAGACGTGAAATCATTCCCACTCAATGGTCGCCGGCGGCTTACCGCTGATGTCATACACCACGCGGGAAATACC
>SACZ01000471.1 GCA_023369685.1 Prolixibacteraceae bacterium JC049 | reverse complement strand
CTGGAGCAGGCGCCGGAAAACGACTACACCCTGAACGAGCTGGCCCAGCGGGCGGCGATGAGCTCCAGCAGCTTACGCAGTAAGTTTCGCCAGGCATACGGCTGCTCGGTCTTCGACTACCTGCGCGACTGCCGCCTGGCACGGGCAAGAGGCTATCTGCTTGAGGGCTATAGCGTACAGCAGGCGGCCTGGATGTCGGGCTATCAGCACGCCACCAACTTCTCGACCGCTTTTCGTCGGCGCTACGGCATCTCGCCCTGCGATGTGCAAAAGGCGGGCTAATCCATTTTTCCGTTTTTTGCGAAAAATAGTCAGCGGCTTTGGCAGCGCGGATACGTATCCTGGCATTGCGCATAGTTATAGAG
>SACZ01000470.1 GCA_023369685.1 Prolixibacteraceae bacterium JC049 | reverse complement strand
CCGCGCCCGCGCGACTCAGGAGCCACGTAGAGCGCCGCCATCCACGGATAAAGGTCCTGACGGCTGATTAAATCGCAGCGCCACAGGCCGACGGTGCCCAGCAGCGTCTCCCCTTCAGCGGCAATAAAGGTCATCGGCAGCGCCCCCGGCGTCTGGCTATGCCCGACAATGCTGGCGAAGAACGCCTGCGGCAGCGTTTCACCGCCAAAAGCCTGCCATAGCCATTCCGTCACCCGTGAAGCGTGCTGCGGCGCGGCGTGCAGGGGCTGAATGATCACACCAGCTTCCCCTGAAAAATGGGCACCGATTCAAACAGATAGCCGTCAAAGTCCGGCGCGTCTTCATCGGAGAGCTCCAGCAGGCTG
>SACZ01000469.1 GCA_023369685.1 Prolixibacteraceae bacterium JC049 | reverse complement strand
GAAATATCTACAGATAGCGGATCAAAAAGACGATAAGCCCCTCAATCATTTGTGGCTTCATGACTCTAAAAAGATACTTAAACTTTTTATGGGATATTTTTACAATGCGCCATTTCGCTTTTGATGTCACCAGCCTCAGGGTGAGCCTGACTTTCAGCGATAGACTTTCTTCAGATACAACGATCCGCACTTTATTTCTTGCATAGTCATATTTGAAACTAATATCAAAAAAGAAGCCATCGTTTGCCACGGTTATTTTTTTGGTATCACCAAAAGATCCCTTGGTAACTTTATTATCAGGATTAGCTTTTAAATGTGACAATATTGAGACATACAAGCACACGAATTTTATTTCAAACTCACGCC
>SACZ01000468.1 GCA_023369685.1 Prolixibacteraceae bacterium JC049 | reverse complement strand
CAGGGCGCGCCCCAGTTCCGCTGGGTCCTGATAGATGCGCTTCAGAGCGGGCGACATGGCGAAGGCGTAGCCCATATGCTGCTGGCGTTCGTAGTTCCACGAGCCCTGCAGCGTAAAGGAGCGCCAGAACACGCTGCGTAAATCCCGAGCGGTGACCCGGCTTGCGTCATCGCTTTGCGGCTGGGTGGCGCCTGACAGGGTCTGCGTCATTTCACTCATGATTAGCTCTCCTGCTGCTTAAGATTAAGAAACTGGCTGATGATAAAAGCCAACACCACGGCGAACAGCGCGATGGCGATAATATCCAGCTTGGTGTAGGCCGCTATCAGAAATCCCAGACCGAGGTACGGCATAAGTTTGCTGCTG
>SACZ01000467.1 GCA_023369685.1 Prolixibacteraceae bacterium JC049 | reverse complement strand
GCCCATCAGGCAGGCGCTAACCAGAATTTTGTCCTTCATCGTGCATCCGTAGCCATTTGTTTGCCCTATACCATAACGCCAGTCAGAGTAAATTACCCGCGTTCAGGGGCAGACAAAATAAGGATTGTGTTCTGCCGCGGAGATCGCTAACCTGAGGCTCCTTGTGTTGCCTGATAATCGCTATGACATAAGGATCCTGCTATGAACTCCCCCCTGCGTATTGCCCTGGTTGGTGATTACAACCCCGACGTCGTTGCCCATAAAGCGATTCCGCTGGCGATTGATGATGCCGCTGCCGTACTGGAGCTGCCGCTGCGCTATGACTGGCTGTCCACCAGTGAGATAAAATCCGCTGATGACCTTGCC
>SACZ01000466.1 GCA_023369685.1 Prolixibacteraceae bacterium JC049 | reverse complement strand
CGCAAATCGCGCAGCGGCAGATCCTTAACATGCTGACCACCGGGCTGGCGATTCGCGCGGGAAGGGTATATCAAAACCTGCGGGTCGATCTGCAGGCCAGCACCCCGCACGAGGCCGAGCGGCAGATAGCCATCGTGATGGCGGCGACGGCGTGCTCGCGCAGCGAGGCCAAAGCCGCGCTGGCCAGCTGCAATCAGCACTGCCGGACGGCGATATTCATGTTACTCAGCGGGCTGGATGCCTGGCAGGCGCGCGAGCTGCTGGCAGAGCACAACGACCATCTGCGGATTGCGCTGCGCGCGGCCCATACGGTAGCCTGAATGAACGTACCCGGCGCGTATTCGCGCCGGGTGATAAATTTAATTC
>SACZ01000465.1 GCA_023369685.1 Prolixibacteraceae bacterium JC049 | reverse complement strand
GAAATATCTACAGATAGCGGATCAAAAAGACGATAAGCCCCTCAATCATTTGTGGCTTCATGACTCTAAAAAGATACTTAAACTTTTTATGGGATATTTTTACAATGCGCCATTTCGCTTTTGATGTCACCAGCMTCAGGGTGAGCCTGACTTTCAGCGATAGACTTTCTTCAGATACAACGATCCGCACTTTATTTCTTGCATAGTCATATTTGAAACTAATATCAAAAAAGAAGCCATCGTTTGCCACGGTTATTTTTTTGGTATCACCAAAAGATCCCTTGGTAACTTTATTATCAGGATTAGCTTTTAAATGTGACAATATTGAGACATACAAGCACACGAATTTTATTTCAAACTCACGCC
>SACZ01000464.1 GCA_023369685.1 Prolixibacteraceae bacterium JC049 | reverse complement strand
TCGATCTGCAGGCCAGCACCCCGCACGAGGCCGAGCGGCRGATAGCCATCGTGATGGCGGCGACGGCGTGCTCGCGCAGCGAGGCCAAAGCCGCGCTGGCCAGCTGCAATCAGCACTGCCGGACGGCGATATTCATGTTACTCAGCGGGCTGGATGCCTGGCAGGCGCGCGAGCTGCTGGCAGMGCACAACGACCATCTGCGGATTGCGCTGCGCGCGGCCCATACGGTAGCCTGAATGAACGTACCCGGCGCGTATTCGCGCCGGGTGATAAATTTAATTCTGAGCGGCAAGCTGCGTGAAGGTATTACCGCGACGGACCTGGTCCTGACGGTCACCCAAATGCTGCGTAAACACGGCGTTGTGG
>SACZ01000463.1 GCA_023369685.1 Prolixibacteraceae bacterium JC049 | reverse complement strand
CGCCGCCTGGTGGCAATTTCTCTTTGTCTTCTTGATGCTCATCGTGAACGGTTTCGGCTCCGCCAGCGTTCAGCAAATGATGAACACCGCGATTAACCTGACCGCGGGTACCGCGATGCTACCGCCGCTGTTTATCATGGCCGCCTACTTTGTTTTCCGCTGGAAACATGACGATMCGCCGCGCGACTTCCGCATGGGTTCAAGAAAGGTTGGGATGGCCGTGGTGTCGATGCTTATCGTTATTTTCCTGGTCAGCATGACCGCCTCCGCTTTCCCGCCAGGAGTCGACCTGGTGAATGCCTTCTTCATTAACGTCTTTATGACCGCAGTCTTCTCCGGGCTCGCATGGTGGTGGATAACCCGCTT
>SACZ01000462.1 GCA_023369685.1 Prolixibacteraceae bacterium JC049 | reverse complement strand
GTTGTGGCGCAGCGGGGAATCCACGGTCGCTTTGATCACCGCTTCACGCAGCAGCGCTTCCAGTTCACCGATCAGCGGGAAGTTAGCCCCGCACTCCACCAGAAACTGAATCACGCCGGTATCCTGGCATGAAGGGCGATCCAGCTCTTTTGCCAGACGCTGGTTCTCAATCATGGTCGTAAAGATGACGTCGGCCAGTTTACTGGTCTCTTTCTTATGCAACTCTTCCAGTTTTACGGTGACATCATCAGGCAAGACTTTGCCGGTGTACCCCACAAATTTGGCCATAATATTGGTCATATGGGATATCTGTTCACTTTTGCTCATACAGGCTCCTTAGTCAGGACAGCTTCCGTTCATTACGGA
>SACZ01000461.1 GCA_023369685.1 Prolixibacteraceae bacterium JC049 | reverse complement strand
GTTGCCGAAGCAGAACATCCCCAGCAGCGGCGCCGCGTCCGGCAGCAGCAGCGCCACCAGCAGCAGCAGTACCGCCGGGAACAGAATCTTCTCCCGCTTACTCACCGTGCGCAGCTGCACCATGCGGATTTTCCGCTCCTTCTCGCTGGTCAGCGCCTTCATAATCGGCGGCTGGATTAACGGCACCAGCGCCATATACGAGTACGCCGCCACCGCGATGGCGCCCAGCAGCTCCGGCGCCAGTTTCCCGGAGAGGTAAATCGCCGTCGGCCCGTCCGCGCCGCCGATGATGCCGATGGCCGCCGCCTGCGGCAGGGTGAAGCTGATAATCCCGAAGTAGTTCAGCGTCAGCGCCCCGAGCACCGTG
>SACZ01000460.1 GCA_023369685.1 Prolixibacteraceae bacterium JC049 | reverse complement strand
ATTAAAGCTGCTATTGTCTCTTATGAAAGGGACCCATCAGGTACCAGAGCCTTCTGGCACTTGATTTTTAAGTCTGTCGCTTAGGGAAGATTGAGGGTTTACCATGGCTAATGATTCACGAGGGAATGAAGTGATCTTCAATCGTGCATATCTAAACTTATGCTTTAAAAACAAGAAATTAAGCCCGTTGGTTATAGTGAAGAAAATTAAAGAACACAATATTGTTGAATGTTTTTCTTTTGGTCTTAAGGGGACGATAGATATTGAGTCAAGATGTCTTTTTTTGCGTTATAAATATCCGTGGCCAGATTTTGAAATTGAACTGGTTAGAAAAAAAGGAGGTGATTATGAGTTCATGCTCTTTCAT
>SACZ01000459.1 GCA_023369685.1 Prolixibacteraceae bacterium JC049 | reverse complement strand
TGAAAGATATCGCCAATTCCGCCTCACGAAACGGGAGCTCGACCGCGCCGGTCGATGAAGTTTTACCCGTTACGCAAATGATTCTTTATGGGCTACAGCACGTGCTGGTGATGTACGCCGGCGCCGTGGCGGTTCCGCTGGTAGTGGGCAACGCGGTAGGGCTCCCGCCGGAACACATTATTTTACTCATCAGCGCCGACCTGTTTATCTGCGGTGCGGCCACCATCGTGCAGTCGCTGGGGGTTGGTAAATGGCTCGGCTGCCGGCTGCCGCTTATCCAGGGTTGTACCTTCGCGGCGCTGATTCCGATGGTGCTGATCGGTAAGGAGTACGGGATCGGCGGTATTTCCGGGGCGGTGATCGTGTC
>SACZ01000458.1 GCA_023369685.1 Prolixibacteraceae bacterium JC049 | reverse complement strand
GTTGCCGAAGCAGAACATCCCCAGCAGCGGCGCCGCGTCCGGCAGCAGCAGCGCCACCAGCAGCAGCAGTACCGCCGGGRACAGAATCTTCTCCCGCTTACTCACCGTGCGCAGCTGCACCATGCGGATTTTCCGCTCCTTCTCGCTGGTCAGCGCCTTCATAATCGGCGGCTGGATTAACGGCACCAGCGCCATATACGAGTACGCCGCCACCGCGATGGCGCCCAGCAGCTCCGGCGCCAGTKTCCCGGAGAGGTAAATCGCCGTCGGCCCGTCCGCGCCGCCGATGATGCCGATGGCCGCCGCCTGCGGCAGGGTGAAGCTGATAATCCCGAAGTAGTTCAGCGTCAGCGCCCCGAGCACCGTG
>SACZ01000457.1 GCA_023369685.1 Prolixibacteraceae bacterium JC049 | reverse complement strand
TGGTGTAAAAGGTATTAATATCGAGCTTAGCGACAAATTTGATAGCCGTCTTGCTGTGTTAACTTCTACCGAGGGTGACGTATCTGTTAAAGCTAACAAAATTATTAATGACAGCTCATTGATTCTCGCCAAAAATATCAACGTTGAATCAGGTTCATATCTGGACAGCAAGTATTCAATGATGGTCTCCGATGAAAATTTGACGTTAAAGGCGGAGGGCGATATTAATGTGAGCGCTAGTAATATGTTCGGTCCTTACGCAGGACAATATTTAGGTTTCATGAACCAGGAAGGCGGCGTAATAGCTGGTAACAACCTGAATATTAGCGCAAAAAACGTCAACAATACCTCTGGGCGTATTGTCTCTC
>SACZ01000456.1 GCA_023369685.1 Prolixibacteraceae bacterium JC049 | reverse complement strand
GGCGTCAGATTCAGCACCACGCCAATCTCGCTTTCCAGCGCCAGCGCGCGAAACTCGCGCACCGCTTTAGCGTGGGCCAGCATAATGTTAAACGCCACCTGCGCCGCCAGCCTGCCGTCTTTCTTGCAGGGATAGTGGAAGTCGTACAGATAGCCGCCCTCAACCGGCACAATCGGCTCGTTGAAGGTGATCCAGTATTTCACTTTGTGACCAAACAGCTCGAATGCGGTGCGGGCAAAACGCGCGAAGAGATCCGTCACGTGCGCCGACTCAAAGCCGCCGTACTGCTTTTGCAGCGCTTCCGGCATGTCGAAGTGGTAGAGGTTAATCATCGGCTCGATGCCGTTTTCAATCATCTCATCAAGGTA
>SACZ01000051.1 GCA_023369685.1 Prolixibacteraceae bacterium JC049 | reverse complement strand
TCTTTATCGACTACATCTGCAATCGTCGCCGTTGGTAGGTTCTTTTCTTCCGTGATTGTTACCGCTGCTGAAATGGCTGTACATCCATTCTCGGTATCTGTTACTTCCAGAGTATATGCTCCAGTCTCGGTTACCTTATATGTTGCAGTTGTTGCCRAACCAATAGCTGCTCCATCTTTTAGCCACTGATAGGTCAGTACATGAGAATCAAAACCTGCAGAACTGCTGCCATCCAACTCAATTTCTACATGGTTACAACGTAACTCTTTATCGACTACATCTGCAATCGTCGCCGTTGGTAGGTTCTTATCTTCTGTAATTGTTACTGCTGCTGAAATAGCACTACAACCATTTTCGGTATCTGTTACTTCCAGAGTATATGCTCCGGCTTCGGTTACCTTATATGTTGCTGTTGTTGCTGATCCAATATTAACTCCATCTTTTAACCACTGATAGGTCAGTGTATGAGAATCAAAACCTGCTGAACTGCTTCCATCCAACTCAATCTCTACATGGTTACAACGTAACTCTTTATCGGCTACATCTGCAATCGTCGCCGTTGGTTGACTAGAGTCAACTGTTATCACAACTGCTGCTGAAATAGCACTGCAACCATTTTCCGTATCTGTTACTTCCAGAGTATATGCTCCAGCTTCGGTTACTGTGTATTTTGCAGTTGTTGCCGAACCAATAGCTACTCCATCTTTTAACCATTGGTAAGTCAGTGCATGAGAATCAAAGCCTGCTGAACTACTACCATCCAACTCAATTTCTACATTATTACAACGTAACTCCTTATCAACTACATCTGCAATCGTTGCGGTTGGTAGATTCTTTTCTTCCGTAATTGTTACCGTTGCTGAAACTGCACTACAACCATTTTCCGTATCTGTTACTTCTAAAGTATATGCCCCGGCCTCGGTTACCTTATATGTTGCAGTCGTTGCCGAACCAATATTTACTCCATCTTTTAACCATTGGTAAGTCAGTGCATGAGAATCAAAACCTACTGAGCTGCTTCCATCCAACTCAATCTCTACATGGTTACAACGTAACTCTTTATCGACTACATCTGCAATCTGCA
>SACZ01000455.1 GCA_023369685.1 Prolixibacteraceae bacterium JC049 | reverse complement strand
ACCATGGATTCTCACGATACTTTTCCGCAGCGAGTCTGGCAGATAGTCGCCTCGATCCCAGAGGGGTACGTTGCTACCTACGGTGACGTTGCTCAGTTGGCTGGTTCACCGCGCGCGGCGCGTCAGGTCGGCGGGGTTTTAAAGCGTCTGCCTGAAGGGTCCCATCTTCCCTGGCATCGGGTCGTCAACCGCCACGGCGATATCTCGCTTACCGGACCAGATCTACAGCGCCAACGCCAGGCGCTCCTTGCGGAGGGAGTCCAGGTCTCAGGCAGCGGTCATATTGACCTGCAGCATTACCGCTGGATTTATTAAAGGCAAAAAAATGCCCCTGAAAAGGGGCATAGTCGGGGTTATTGCGCGGCGGG
>SACZ01000454.1 GCA_023369685.1 Prolixibacteraceae bacterium JC049 | reverse complement strand
TCCAAACGCAGACGCAGCAGATCGGCATCTTCGCCGTTGTCCTGATAAAAACCGTTCAGGCTGGTCTGCTTACGGAAGGGGGCCGAGTTACGGATGAGATCGAGAATGAGCATCAGCGATTGCGTCAACGGTTCCAGGCTGGCCAGCCACTTACCGACCTGCTCATCACGGTATTCCTGCGGCATATGCAGCCAGATGTGCAGCGTCGGAAGATCGAAGCTACAGCAGCCGCCCGGGATGCTCAGGCGTTGGCGTACCAGGGCGATCAGGCGATCCTCTCGCAGGTACTGGCCGATACGTGGCGCCGACATTAACGTACTGCCTGATTGCTTCAGCTGCTGACGGAGTTCGTTGATACGATCCTGATC
>SACZ01000453.1 GCA_023369685.1 Prolixibacteraceae bacterium JC049 | reverse complement strand
GGCGTCAGATTCAGCACCACGCCAATCTCGCTTTCCAGCGCCAGCGCGCGAAACTCGCGCACCGCTTTAGCGTGGGCCAGCATAATGTTAAACGCCACCTGCGCCGCCAGCCTGCCGTCTTTCTTGCAGGGATAGTGGAAGTCGTACMGATAGCCGCCCTCAACCGGCACAATCGGCTCGTTGAAGGTGATCCAGTATTTCACTTTGTGACCAAACAGCTCGAATGCGGTGCGGGCAAMACGCGCGAAGAGATCCGTCACGTGCGCCGACTCAAAGCCGCCGTACTGCTTTTGCAGCGCTTCCGGCATGTCGAAGTGGTAGAGGTTAATCATCGGCTCGATGCCGTTTTCAATCATCTCATCAAGGTA
>SACZ01000452.1 GCA_023369685.1 Prolixibacteraceae bacterium JC049 | reverse complement strand
GCTTAAGCGACTTATTTTTCCACGCCGCTTTTACTCTTCTGCAACGTCTCTTTTAGCTGGCCGATCAGCTCGCGGCGAAAATCCCCCAGCCGCGGTTTATCGTCGGCGATCCACGGCAGCGGACGGCAGAGTTCCATAGCTTTAATTCCCAGCCGCGCGGTCAGCAGACCGGCGCCAATCCCCTGCGCCGCGCGCGCCGATAGCCTGGCCGCCAGATCCTGCGACATCCAGTCCATCCCGACTTCCCGCACCAGTTCGCTGGCGCCGGCAAAAGCGATATTGAGCAGCACCAGACGAAACAGGCGCAGGCGGCTATAGTAGCCCAGCTCAATACCGTAGAGGGTGGCGATGCGGTTGATCAGCCGTAAA
>SACZ01000451.1 GCA_023369685.1 Prolixibacteraceae bacterium JC049 | reverse complement strand
GTGGCGATTATCGTCACCCGCCTGGATTCACTCTCAGAAAATCTTGCCGTGCAAACCATGCTTCCGGCTTTTTACGAGCAGGGCTACGATCCGATTATGATGGAGAGCCAATTCTCTCCGGCGCTGGTCGAGGAGCATCTCGGCATGCTCGCCCGGCGCAATATCGATGGCGTGGTGCTGTTTGGTTTTACCGGCATTCATGAAGAGATGCTCACCCCGTGGCGGGAGACGCTGGTGCTGCTGGCCCGCGACGCGCCCGGAATCGCCTCCGTCTGCTATGACGATGTAGGGTCGATCAGGATGCTGATGCAGCGCCTTTACGAGCGTGGACATCGCCATATCAGCTTCCTCGGCGTGCCGCATAGCGAC
>SACZ01000450.1 GCA_023369685.1 Prolixibacteraceae bacterium JC049 | reverse complement strand
TGAAAGCGAACGTCCTGCATATCATCTGGGTCGATAACGGCTACAACATGGTGGCGATTCAGGAGGAGAAAAAATACCAGCGGCTCTCCGGCGTTGAGTTCGGCCCGGTGGATTTTAAAGTCTACGCCGAAGCCTTCGGCGCCAAAGGGTTTGCGGTAGAGAGCGCCGAAGCCCTTGAGCCGACGCTGCGGGCGGCGATGGACGTCGACGGCCCCGCCGTCGTAGCCATCCCCGTGGATTACCGCGATAACCCGCTGCTGATGGGCCAGCTCCATCTCAGTCAACTACTTTGAGTCACTACAGAAGGAATCTATCAATGAAAAAAGTCGCACTCGTCACCGGCGCGGGCCAGGGTATCGGTAAAGCTAT
>SACZ01000449.1 GCA_023369685.1 Prolixibacteraceae bacterium JC049 | reverse complement strand
AACGACCGAAAGCCGTTCGCAATTCGCGGGCGGCGTTCCATCGCCCGCTCTTTACCCTTACCCACGTTTTTTGTCGTTATGCCATCAATAGCGTCTGATCCGGCCGCGCCTGAAGCGGGCCGGGAAAATATTCAGGGATGCAGATCATGTCCACACTGAGCCGTACTACACCACCCACGCCAGCGCACGCCCACTGGGGCGGCGTATTTGCCATGACGCTGTGCGTTTTTGTCCTCATAGCTTCCGAATTTATGCCGGTCAGCCTGCTGATGCCGATTGCCAGAGATTTAAACGTCACCGAGGGGCTGGCAGGCCAGGGCATTGCGATTTCCGGCGCCCTTGCGGTGCTGACCAGCCTGACTATCTCCA
>SACZ01000448.1 GCA_023369685.1 Prolixibacteraceae bacterium JC049 | reverse complement strand
CCGCCTGGATTCACTCTCAGAAAATCTTGCCGTGCAAACCATGCTTCCGGCTTTTTACGAGCAGGGCTACGATCCGATTATGATGGAGAGCCAATTCTCTCCGGCGCTGGTCGAGGAGCATCTCGGCATGCTCGCCCGGCGCAATATCGATGGCGTGGTGCTGTTTGGTTTTACCGGCATTCATGAAGAGATGCTCACCCCGTGGCGGGAGACGCTGGTGCTGCTGGCCCGCGACGCGCCCGGAATCGCCTCCGTCTGCTATGACGATGWAGGGTCGATCAGGATGCTGATGCAGCGCCTTTACGAGCGTGGACATCGCCATATCAGCTTCCTCGGCGTGCCGCATAGCGACTTAGCGCACAATTATTG
>SACZ01000050.1 GCA_023369685.1 Prolixibacteraceae bacterium JC049 | reverse complement strand
AACAGATCCATTTTGCAAGCTCGTTATTACGGGTAGTTCCTACAAAGAATCGGACTAATGACGTATACAATGCTTGAATTATCGACGTAGATGCTACATAGTGGGTTCTCATCCTTCAGAGACTACGAGTGTAATAGGAGCATCCGTTGACAAAAGGATCACCCTAAGATGATCATCTCATGGCTATTGGGAACGAATCAAATCAGATGGTTCYATTTCTCAAYCTTTCKGACKTGCTCCTACGGAACCAAGGTCGAAAGGATTGAAAAAGTCAGTCATTCACAACCACTGATGAAGGATTCCTCGAAAAGTTAAGGATTAGTAATCCGTTTTAGAAATAGAAAGGATTCGRTCTTATACATACGCGAGGAARGTAATCAAAAAAGAAAGAAGAYRAGTTCTTCTTTACTTTTATCACTTAGGAGCCGTGCGAGATGAAAGTCTCATGCACGGTTTTGMATGAGAGAAAGAAGYGAGGAATCCTCTTTTCGMCTCTGACTCYCCCACTCCAGTCGTTGCTTTTCTTTCTGTTAC
>SACZ01000447.1 GCA_023369685.1 Prolixibacteraceae bacterium JC049 | reverse complement strand
GCAAACGTACCAAAGTCCTGACTCCGCCATGTCACTCCAGCCGTCAGCAGCGGTCCGGGGGCGTAGCGGCTGGATCCCGAATAGAGTGGCGCAACCGACGCTCCCAGCCCGGCAAATCCGGAGATCTCGGCTGACATCGCCCGTGTGCACAACAGCACCCCTGCGAGTAAACCCCCGCGCAGCATTCTTCTGTCCATGACTTGCCTCTCCTGGCAATTGTGTCGGTGAAAGTGCGCGCAGATTATCCTGGTGTTTATTGTTTTACAATAAACTTTTATCGTTTTATGATTAATCGTAAGCGGGGGGTAAGTCAGCGGTCGAAGCGCGAGGAAGGGACGAAAAACTGAATCGTAGATTGCTCGCGCGACGA
>SACZ01000446.1 GCA_023369685.1 Prolixibacteraceae bacterium JC049 | reverse complement strand
GCGGCGCTGAGTGGTAAAAGCGTTGGCGTAACCCGCGGCGCGGTGGAAGACATGGTACTGACCAGCGTGGCGCCGAAAGAGGCGCAGATTAAGCGCTACGAGGACAACAACACCACGCTGTCGGCGTATCTCTCCGGCCAGGTGCAGTACGTCGCGACCGGCAATCTGGTGGTGGCGGCCATCTCCCGGCAGAACGCTGACAAAGCCCCGGTGCCGAGCTTTATGCTGAAAGACTCGCCGTGCTTTATCGGCCTGAAGAAAAATGAACCGGCCCTGAAGGCGAAAGTGGATGCGCTGATTGAGCAGGGCGTAAAAGACGGCACCCTCAACGGGCTGTCCGAGAAGTGGCTGAAAGCGCCGCTGCCTGCCA
>SACZ01000445.1 GCA_023369685.1 Prolixibacteraceae bacterium JC049 | reverse complement strand
TACCAAACAAAACTCATTCTGTTACCCGCCCTGTAGCGCCATGCCCGTCACCGCGTTGACCACGGTCGCGGCCAGCAAAACGCCGCCCACGATAGCGCAGGCACGACTTTTCCTGGTTGTCCCCAATGTCAGCATGACGATCGCTGCGGCGAAGAAGGGGATGGCTATAATGGTGAAGGTATTCATTTTGTCCTCGAATATCGCCCGTTAATCTTCCTGCATCCACATGTCGGCTTCTTCGAACATTTCCTGCACGGCGCGGCTGATCTGTTCTTTCTCGTGCTTGCTGGCGTCGGTATTGATGGAGGCCAGCGTCATCATCGGTTTAACGCGAACGTCGGCATCGGGAAAAATGCGATGCACTCGCTTC
>SACZ01000444.1 GCA_023369685.1 Prolixibacteraceae bacterium JC049 | reverse complement strand
GCCGCCAGGGTATCCTCAACGAATCCGGACTCATTGAGGGTATCGCTGTGCAGCGCGACCTGCACGTCCATTTCGTCGGCCACGGTCAGCGCGCAGTCGATTGCCGCCGGGGTCGCGCCCCAGTCTTCATGAATTTTCAGGCCGATAACCCCGGCCGCGACCTGCTCACGCAGCGCGTCGGGATTCGAGCCGTTGCCTTTACCCAGCAGGCCAATATTGACCGGCAGGCTGTCCGCTGCCTGCAGCATCCGCGAGATGTACCACGGCCCGGGCGTGCAGGTCGTGGCGTTGGTGCCTGCCGCCGGGCCGGTCCCGCCGCCGATCATGGTGGTAACGCCGGAGACCAGCGCTTCTTCCGCCTGCTGCGGAC
>SACZ01000443.1 GCA_023369685.1 Prolixibacteraceae bacterium JC049 | reverse complement strand
TCATTGGCTGAAACCCCGATGAAACCCTTATTGGCAATCAAGAAGCAGGCTAGAGATTATGGTTCTAAGCATGACTTAGTAGATCAAACTTAACTAATGCAGCACTAAGTATGAAAAGAAACATAATATCTAGACAATCAAGCCGTTGACTGAGTTTTCAGGGTGGTAGATGTCTAAGCTAATCTAATCTAGCAACGCGATTTAGCCGATACCAGCAGAAACCCTAAAACGAGAAGCAGCCGATAGAGCTAAATTGATATGCTAAGACTAGATTAACAGAGACATATGATAAATAGGTAGGTAAATATATTATCCAAACCAGAATAGTCCAAGAGGTCGAATGTACTGATGCAGCCTTGAACGATGCCGAC
>SACZ01000442.1 GCA_023369685.1 Prolixibacteraceae bacterium JC049 | reverse complement strand
CCTGCCCACAGGCAGCAGACCAGCACCATCAGCAGCGGGGCGCGGATCATCAGGATGATAATCGCCAGCGCGGCGATACAGCCGATAAAGGTACCGACAATACGCAGCATCCCGCGATAGCGGATAGCCCCGGAGTAAGGCTCTCCGCCGGCGGCAAACGCCGGGCCGGCGGCCACGATGGCCGCGGTAAGCACCGCCCAGCGCGGTGTTTCCAGCTGAAAGTGAAAACCGACGAATAACGCCAGCACCACCGCACAGGCTAATTTAATGGCAAAGCGGAGATGCCGGGGGTCGATGGTGAAAATCCCCATGGCGATTAACCGAACTCACGCAGGCGCATCGCCAGTTTCTGGAAGAAACTTGTCCGGCTG
>SACZ01000441.1 GCA_023369685.1 Prolixibacteraceae bacterium JC049 | reverse complement strand
AGCGAGGTCTTCTTCCCTCTTTGATGGCGCTCCTGCGCCCAGGCGGCGGCGTAGGCCAACTGCTTTTGCTGAAAGCCGGAAAAATCGCGGCAGGTCAGATGCAGCAGGTCGCCCGCGAGTTCGATAACCTGCGCGCCCTGGGCGTCGAGAGATTCGTGGACCAGATTATCGTTATAGCGGTAACGGTCGCGTTCGTACAGGCGCATCACGCGGTCGGGGTACCATCCGCTGTGGCGCATAAAGCGGCCAAGGAAATAGTTGCGCCGGGCGATGCTGTATATCGCGCCGGTTTGCGGCGCGGCCAGCACGCTGCGGATGGACTGCTCAAGCTCCGGGGTCACGCGCTCGTCGGTATCGATCATCAGCACGTA
>SACZ01000440.1 GCA_023369685.1 Prolixibacteraceae bacterium JC049 | reverse complement strand
AAACGGTTTTTTAATCCTGTTCAGAGAGCATAACAGTGGAGCAAGGGCGAGACGGCACGCAAAGCTGCGTGCCGGGAGAATGGCAGCTTAGTGGTTGTCATCCTGTGGCATATGGCGATAGATATAAACGCCGCTCAGCAGAGTGAAGACCAGCGTCAGCGCGGTCAGGCCGAAGACCTTGAAGTTGACCCAGATATTCTGCGGCAGCCAGAAAGCGATGTAGATATTGGCCAGTCCGCAAAGAATAAAAAATACCGCCCAGGCCAGATTGAGGCGCGACCACACCTGCTGCGGTAGCGTCAGCTCTTTCCCCAGCATGCGCTGGATCAGCGGCTTCTTCATCACCCACTGGCTAAACAGCAGCGCGCTGG
>SACZ01000049.1 GCA_023369685.1 Prolixibacteraceae bacterium JC049 | reverse complement strand
CTCATCCATTATACACAGCCTTTTCGAAAGTTCGTCCAGAAGATGAATATTCTGATGAAGACATAGAAGTTTTAAAAGGGATTGTCACCAATTGTGCGAAAAAAGCAGAGACAATACTTTCTCAAATATCCAAGACATTTAAGCAATATACACTTCATGATTTAAGCCATTCCATCAATGTTGCGAATCGTATCAATGATATTTTGCCCAAAGGTAAAGATGGAAATATTCCATTAACTGCGTTAGAACTTACAATCCTGTGGTGTAGCATTCTTTTGCATGATTCCGGTATGGCAGTTACAGATGATGAAAAGAAGGAAATATTCAATTCGAAGGATTATGATATATTTTTATCAGCTTATCAGGATGAATTAAAACAACAAAATAAAGACACTTATTCAAAATACAATAGTGAACTTGCCATGTTTGCAGAATACATACGCCGACAGCATGAAGTTCGTTCCAAAAACTTAATTGAATCTCAATTTGCAGAGTTACTTAAATACAATAATCAATCATTTGCTTCAATAGTTGGAAGAATTTGTGAAAGCCATTGCTGGGGCGTAAGATATTCACAAAACATTACGAATCCAGACAAAACGGTATTCAGTCTTAAAATGGAACGAAAGTTCCCGGGACATTCAATCAATGAAAGATACCTTGCCTGTTGCTTACGTTTGGGCGATATTCTTGATTTTGATTATACCCGTACACCTGAATTTGCAATGAACTATATCGATTTTACAGAAGATAAATCGTTACAGGARTGGCAAAAACATTTAGGAGTCCAAAAACTTGAATCAGACGAACACCGGATAATTATACGTGCTGAATGTTCATCAACTCAACAATATGTTGATGTTAATTCTTTTACAAACTGGATAGATAAGGAAATACAAGATTGTACGGATTTATTAGAAGACAATAATCCGAAACATATCAGCGAAAAGGGGTATATATTCAATTTATCCCCGGTTGTTAAGAGAAAGATTGGAATGGTAGACTCTAATTACATTGCAGGAAATTTCAAATTTCAATTGGAATACGATGAAATAATGAAACTGCTAATGGATAAAGCCCTTTATCCTGATCCTGCACTGTTTTTAAGAGAACTTTTACAGAATGCCTTAGATGCTTGTCGAAT
>SACZ01000439.1 GCA_023369685.1 Prolixibacteraceae bacterium JC049 | reverse complement strand
GTCGCTTTGCGACGATGCCCGCGCGGCGCGTGAATTTCTCGATTCTCTGGTGGCGAAACAGGCGCAACCTACTGCGGTGCCCTCTCTGCTTAGCGAACAGCATTTCCCGGCTTATCCGCAGTGGCGAGGGCTGATTACGCAGGCGACGCAGGCGATAGCGGCGGGGGAAATGGACAAAGTGGTCCTGGCTCGCGCCACCGATTTGCATTTCGCCGCGCCGTTAAACGCCGGATCGATTATGGCCGCCAGCCGCCGCAGTAACCTCAACTGCTTCCACTTCCTGATGGCCTTCAACCCGAGAGAGGCATTCGTGGGTTCAACGCCGGAACGGCTGTGGCGGCGGCGCGGCGCGCTATTACGTACCGAAGCGCT
>SACZ01000438.1 GCA_023369685.1 Prolixibacteraceae bacterium JC049 | reverse complement strand
GTTGCAATATTTCAATAGCCCTAGAATTAGCAGATGCATTATCTAGGGTGACAGCAAATATTTTATCAGCAAGATTAAATTCATTAATTACTTCCCTAATTCTTTCAGCTATGTTTTCTCCTGTATGTGAGACATCTATTAACCTAAGCCCTAAAACTCTCTTTTGTAATTGCCAATCATCATCAACAAAATGAACAACTACGCTAAGATAATCCTCTCTAGCTCTACTACTCCATATATCTGAAGTAACACTAACAGAGAAAGTACATGTACTAAACAGTTCCTTAAGTGCAGTTGCTTCCTTGTGATAAACATTCTCTAAATCTCTAGTTGATGTTTGCCTACTCACAGCTTTAAACCTAGGGTTATGAG
>SACZ01000436.1 GCA_023369685.1 Prolixibacteraceae bacterium JC049 | reverse complement strand
GCGCCGCTGTGGCGAATAACCGGGCGCACCACCACTTCCATGGCGCCGTACGGACAGGCCACCACGCAGGTTTTGCAGCCGATGCAGCGCTCCTGCATCACGTGGACGAAGCCCTGGTCGCGGCTGATAGCGCCGTTCGGGCAGACGTTGGCGCACGGGGCGTCCTCGCACTGACGACAGGCGGTGGCCGTCGACACGTTGACGCCTTTGATCACGTGAATACGCGGTAAAAAGGTTTTTGGCGTCAGCGCGGCGCAGTCCTGATTTTCCTGATGAGAGACCACGCAGGCCACTTCACAGGTGCGGCAGCCGATGCATTTGCTCGCGTCGGCGATAATGAAACGGTTCATCCATTTCTCCAGCTATAAGAAGG
>SACZ01000435.1 GCA_023369685.1 Prolixibacteraceae bacterium JC049 | reverse complement strand
GTGGCTGGCGAATGCGGTTCAGCGTGAGGATCTGGGACAGTATCTCGACCTCAGCGCGCTGGATCGGGCGTCATCCACTTCGCCAGCAGTGGAGTATCCAGCTGGTTAACGTCGCCCTGAGCGACGCTGCGTCCGCAGTGCAGTAGACAGAAACGATCCGCCACCCGGCGAATAAACGGCAGATGCTGTTCGGCGATCAGCACCGTCAGGCCAATATCGCGGTTCAGACGCATCAGTAAATCCCCAAGTTTGTGCAGGAAACGCTGGCCGCCGCCGCGTGAGGGCTCGTCGAGGATCAGCAGGCGCGGGCGGGTTATCAGCGCTCTCGCCAGCGCCAGCTGATACTGGTCGTCGGCGGTCAGGGTAATCCCTT
>SACZ01000434.1 GCA_023369685.1 Prolixibacteraceae bacterium JC049 | reverse complement strand
AATCTGGCGTTGAGTGGAGCACCGTATGCCTAGAAGAACGAAAGAAGATGCGCTAAAGACCCGGCAGCTTCTGATTGAGTCTGCCATTCAGCAGTTTGCCCTACGCGGCGTGACCAGCACCACCTTGGCCGATATTGCTGATGCTGCTGGTGTCACGCGCGGAGCGGTATACTGGCACTTTGCGAGCAAAGCGGAGCTATTTAATGAAATGTGGCAACAGCAGCTGCCGCTACGTGACCTGCTTCAGCATGAATTTCCCCAAAAAGAGAGCCAGGATCCGCTCAGTACGCTCCGAGAGAAATTTATTATTGGCTTACAATATATCGCCAATAACCCCCGTCAACGTGCGTTGATGCAAATTCTGTATCAGAAA
>SACZ01000433.1 GCA_023369685.1 Prolixibacteraceae bacterium JC049 | reverse complement strand
TTCATTGATATGGGATGGGGTATAGTTTTTTTGATTATCAGTTTGGATATTTGTATTTTCTATCTTTCGAGCGACACTTTGTGTGCTTGCCATACATATCCCGATACACAGTCCCCAAAAAGCGTTTCTTGTCATACTTAGTCTTTTAAAAGTTAAATGGCCTTCATTTTGCGGCTCTTATAGGTAATGACGTTTATAGATCGAATTTGTAACCATTGGATTTGTTCTTATTTTTATAAAGCGGTTCGATGTCTTCTTGTTTGTCTGTAAAGGGAAGAAAAAGGTTGTTTTTATAGGAGTTAAACCAAAATATGCTGTATATTTGAAGGCGAAATAATCAAATACCTATGAAAAAGTATATTATAACTCTGCTG
>SACZ01000432.1 GCA_023369685.1 Prolixibacteraceae bacterium JC049 | reverse complement strand
TTCCCGGCCAAAGTCGGTAAGGTCGCGACAGTTACGAACTCCTGTCAGATCGCAAAATGCCTCATCAATACTGTAAATTTCGCAGCGCGGAGACAGTTCTTCCAGCGTGGTCATCACACGATTGGACATATCGGCATAGAGCTCATAGTTGCTACTAAACGCGATAATGCCGTGCCGGCGAAACATGTCCTTTTGTTTGAAGTACGGCTCCCCCATTTTGACGAAGGGCTTCGCCTCAGCGGAACGAGCAATCACACACCCGTCGTTATTGGAAAGGACGACTACTGGCCGCCCTTTCAGGTCAGGACGAAACACCGTCTCACAGGATGCGTAAAAGGAGTTCACATCGCAAAGCGCAAACATCTCAGCCAGCC
>SACZ01000048.1 GCA_023369685.1 Prolixibacteraceae bacterium JC049 | reverse complement strand
GTTCAATCCTTTGATAACCAAGGTCATTCTTTGCTAAAGAGAAATGATCACTATGAGTCAGACTCAATAGAATTKGATCCATTCCAAATAGCGAGAATTAGGATTCTGGATCCCTCTCAATYTCTCTTTCAATTCGAGGATCCAGAGRGGTGTTTTCATAGTCATCTCCGAATATTTGCCATCTCCGAATATTTTCGATTTCATTTTTCTATGATATGTCTTTCTATATGAAAATTGGTTATTTACGATGTACGATGATCCCTGTTAAGCATCCATGGCTGAATGGTTAAAGCGCCMAACTCATAATTGGYRAATTYGYRGGTTCAATTCCTRCTGGATGCACGCSAAYCGGAMCSTYCMATAAGTCTATTGGAAYTGGCTCTSTATCMATGGAATCTTCTCATCATCTATACATAACGAATTGGTGTGGTATATTCATATCATAACATATGAACAGTAAGAACTAGCATTCTTATTGAGACTAGAACTCATAGGGAAGAAAATCGATTTATGGATGGAATCAAATATGCAGTATTTACAGACAAAAGTATTCGGTTATTGGGGAAAAATCAATATACTTTTAATGTCGAATCAGGATCAACTAGGACAGAAATAAAGCATTGGGTCGAACTCTTCTTTGGTGTCAAGGTAATAGCTATGAATAGTCATCGACTCCCCGGAAAGGTTAAAAGAATGGGACCTATTCTGGGACATACAATGCATTACAGACGTATGATCATTACGCTTCAACCGGGTTATTCTATTCCACCTCTTAGAAAGAAAAGAACTTAAATCAAAATACTTAATAGCATGGCGATACAT
>SACZ01000431.1 GCA_023369685.1 Prolixibacteraceae bacterium JC049 | reverse complement strand
CCGCGGCTGCTATCAAATACGTAGCGTAACGAAATATCGCCCTGGTAACCCGCATTAAATAACCGCAGCTCCCCGCTACACTGAAAATGGTTGCGCTGCCAGTATTGCCACGATTTTATTGCCACCCCAGTTAATATGCCGATAAATACGATAGTGATTAACCAGTTAATTTCACGCCGGCGCATTGACTACCTCCTTAATGTAATATTTGGTGAGGCATTGATTATCACGCCATTGACTAAATTTTTGCTGACAGCTAATCACAGAAACGCGGGCTTCCCCAGGATAAAGCGTCAAATAAATCCACGAATATTTTTCGCAATCAAATTTGCTACGATTGATAAAAGTCGTATGCCGAACGTGATCTACCACAT
>SACZ01000430.1 GCA_023369685.1 Prolixibacteraceae bacterium JC049 | reverse complement strand
CTCTTCCCCCTTAATTATTCGACGGTAACCCTAGGGCACTTTAGTCTTTTATTACCTAAGTACGCTAGTACTATAAAGCTAATAAGGGCTAACTCAAGTACTAGGGCGAAAAGGTCGCTAACGCCTCCTCTTACCTTAAAGGGGACGCTTTGCACTAGTTCGAACCCTTTATTAGGGACTATTCTACCTATACTAAGAAAGAAGATATAAAGTAGGCTACCTAGGATCTCTACGCTAGTATAAACGTATTCGAAGAAGCTATTAAAGGAGCATTTAGGGACGTAGACGAGGAACGATAAAACGAAAGAAAAATCCTTCAGCTTAAATAGACCGGGCTAGCTACTAAGTACGCTACGGAGTTTCGACTCTTAGCT
>SACZ01000429.1 GCA_023369685.1 Prolixibacteraceae bacterium JC049 | reverse complement strand
TTCATTGATATGGGATGGGGTATAGTTTTTTTGATTATCAGTTTGGATATTTGTATTTTCTATCTTTCGAGCGACACTTTGTGTGCTTGCCATACATATCCCGATACACAGTCCCCAAAAAGCGTTTCTTGTCATACTTAGTCTTTTAAAAGTTAAATGGCCTTCATTTTGCGGCTCTTATAGGTAATGACGTTTATAGATCGAATTTGTAACCATTGGATTTGTTCTTATTTTTATAAAGCGGTTCGATGTCTTCTTGTTTGTCTGTAAAGGGAAGAAAAAGGTTGTTTTTATAGGAGTTAAACCAAAATATGCTGTATATTTGAAGGCGAAATAATCAAATACCTATGAAAAAGTATATTATAACTCTGTAT
>SACZ01000428.1 GCA_023369685.1 Prolixibacteraceae bacterium JC049 | reverse complement strand
TTCCCGGCCAAAGTCGGTAAGGTCGCGACAGTTACGAACTCCTGTCAGATCGCAAAATGCCTCATCAATACTGTAAATTTCGCAGCGCGGAGACAGTTCTTCCAGCGTGGTCATCACACGATTGGACATATCGGCATAGAGCTCATAGTTGCTACTAAAYGCGATAATGCCGTGCCGGCGAAACATGTCCTTTTGTTTGAAGTACGGCTCCCCCATTTTGACGAAGGGCTTCGCCTCAGCGGAACGAGCAATCACACACCCGTCGTTATTGGAAAGGACGACTACTGGCCGCCCTTTCAGGTCAGGACGAAAMACCGTCTCRCASGATGCGTAAAAKGARTTCACATCGCAAAGCGCAAACATCTCAGCCAGCC
>SACZ01000427.1 GCA_023369685.1 Prolixibacteraceae bacterium JC049 | reverse complement strand
GGTTTGCGCGACGTCGAGCGTGCCGCTAATGGCGGTCTCTCCGGTTTTTACCAGCGCCAGTTTAACCGTATAGCCAAAGGTCAGATTGCCGTCGCTGGAGACATACCCCAGCGCATCCCCACGCGTATCGCAGTCGCTGCCGGCGCCTTTGATTCTCCGACCGGCGCTATTTTGTAGCGCAATCCCGATCCCCTCGACCCCGGTTTTATAGACCCCGGGGAAACCCGCCACTTCTTCGCCGCTGCCGTAATAGCAGGCGATAATGGGGTGGCCGGGGGTGACGGGAGCCCAACCGTGGCGATCTTTGCAGTTTCCGCTAAAGGTGAACACCCGCTGAGTGCCGGGAATATCGCTGCCAACCGGCAGCGCCCGCGAT
>SACZ01000426.1 GCA_023369685.1 Prolixibacteraceae bacterium JC049 | reverse complement strand
GGTAAAGACGCCTGGGCGCAGGGTAACCCGGTCTTTAAGGGGTCTTCGCTGATGTTCCTTAAGCCCGGCGATCGGGTCAGCGTACGCGACTTAAGCCGCGGACTGATCGTTGACTCCGGCAACGATGCCTGCGTGGCGCTGGCGGACTACGTCGCCGGCGGCCAGCCCCAGTTCGTCGCGCTGATGAACAGCTACGTGGAAAAACTGCATTTGCAGGATACCCATTTTGAAACCGTCCACGGTCTGGATGCGCCGGGTCAGCACAGTTCGGCCTACGATCTCGCCGTGCTCTCGCGGGCGATTATTCACGGCGAACCGGACGTCTACCATATGTACAGCCAGAAGAGCCTGACCTGGAATGGCATTACCCAGCAGA
>SACZ01000425.1 GCA_023369685.1 Prolixibacteraceae bacterium JC049 | reverse complement strand
CCCTTGTATGCTTTCCCTCTCAACCTCTACCTTGTGACAGATGGATAGTACTGGTAACAAAGGCTATGGGAATGATGGATCCGATGACTCAAGAACCCAAGCCAATGGGAATGAGAAAAGCATCAACGAAACCTTACCATAGCTAATCCAAATTGTGGTTAACCAAACCAACATGTTGGCAACAGCCTTTCAACTATTACAGAATTGGAACAACCCAGCAGGGGCAACCAACGTTCAAGTACCTACAGTCCAGCAACAGTGCAAGTTATCAGAATTTCTCAAAACGGGGCCTCCAACCTTTGCCATGGCCGTCGATCCTATGGAAGCCAGTGATTGGTTGCGCACAGTCGAGAAGAAGCTAGGGTTGATTCAGTGC
>SACZ01000424.1 GCA_023369685.1 Prolixibacteraceae bacterium JC049 | reverse complement strand
TTTGCGCTGCCATCTTATTTTTCCTCCCTGAGTGAATCGAGTATTGCCCCGTTGATCTGTTGTTCATCCTGTATACATTGTTTCAGCTTTTCGCCAGGTTGAATGTTGTCGGAGACCGAATTGAACATGTGATGGAATCCCATTGCATCCTGCGCACAGAAGTCCTTTGCATCACTGCCTGTGTCGGCAGGTATCATATTGAAATACAACCTGTGCGCGCGGTCACCAGCCACCATCCATAAACGGGACGAATACTGTGATGCCAGTTTTATCAATTGCGCCTGTTGTGTTTCTGACTGGAGAACATTGCCAGCATCGTCCGTCTGTCCGTTCATAAGGACTTTATCGGTAGAAATGGCCTGCATGTAAGAGCCTGC
>SACZ01000423.1 GCA_023369685.1 Prolixibacteraceae bacterium JC049 | reverse complement strand
ATTGCCCGGGCGCGGGAATCGCTGAGGCTACAGCCGGTCGGATTGTGTGCGCGCGGGGTGATAATGACCGCCCGGGCGCCGTTGCGCAGCGCCTCTTCAAGGGACTCAGGTTGCATGCCTTCCCCGTCGACCGGCACCGGGGAAGGGTGAAAACCGGCATAGCGCAGCATATTGATGCTGCTGAGAAAGCAGGGATCTTCGATGGCCACGCTATCGCCGGGCAGCAGCAGGGCGCATAGCAGGCGCTCAAGCGCATCGACGGCGCCGCTGGCGAGGTTAATCTCGGCGTCCATCTCCAGATCCGGGTTAACCCAGCGGCTGGCCCACGCGGCCAGCCGGGGCTCAACCGCCGCATCGCCGTACAGACGGGGCGCTAA
>SACZ01000422.1 GCA_023369685.1 Prolixibacteraceae bacterium JC049 | reverse complement strand
CCTTGGCAAGAAGGCGACGACGGCGATCCCAAATCCTCATGAGTCCGTCCTCGACCAACACGCGTGAGCCGTTCTCATCCAGCTGTCCCACGCTGATGATAGAATTCCTCAACGCGGGGATGTAGTAGACTCCGGTGAGCAGCCTGTGCTCACCGGACTTGGCGGTGAAGGTGACGGAGCCAACACCCTTGATCTCCACGCCGGAGGCGTCCCCGAACTTGACGGAGCCTCGGACGCTGGAGTCGAACTCGGTGAAGAACTCCCGTCGGCCGGTCATGTGATGGGTGGCGCCGGTGTCGAGGTACCACCCATCAGCCTTGTTGTTACTGGAGCCGTTGCAGAGGGAGACGAGTACCTTCGGCTCATCAAGGTGGAGG
>SACZ01000421.1 GCA_023369685.1 Prolixibacteraceae bacterium JC049 | reverse complement strand
CGGCGCGCTGTCGCTGGATGCCGGGAAAACCACCTTCAGCGGCGGCAGCGAACTGCCGCCGTCGACGCTGAAATTTAATATCGACGGTCGCGATCCGACCTGGTTCCAGTTCAACGGCTCCCTGCATGCGCAAAAAATTGGCCCCGTGCGCGTTACCGGGCGCTGGGACGGAGAACGTCTGCGCGGCGAAGCGTGGTGGCCAAAACAGTCGCTGACCGTTTTCCAGCCGCTGTTGCCGCCGGAGTGGAAGATGACCCTGCGTGAGGGAACGCTTTACGCGCAGGTGGCGTTCTCCGCCGCAGCCGGGCAGGGCTTCGAGGCGGGAGGTCACGGGGTGCTCAAGGGCGGCAGCGCCTGGATGCCGGATAACCAGATCA
>SACZ01000420.1 GCA_023369685.1 Prolixibacteraceae bacterium JC049 | reverse complement strand
TTTGCGCTGCCATCTTATTTTTCCTCCCTGAGTGAATCGAGTATTGCCCCGTTGATCTGTTGTTCATCCTGTATACATTGTTTCAGCTTTTCGCCAGGTTGAATGTTGTCGGAGACCGAATTGAACATGTGATGGAATCCCATTGCATCCTGCGCACAGAAGTCCTTTGCATCACTGCCTGTGTCGGCAGGTATCATATTGAAATACAACCTGTGCGCGCGGTCACCAGCMACCATCCATAAACGGGACGAATACTGTGATGCCAGTTTTATCAATTAGTCCGTTTTTGATGGTTGATTGTCGGCTGTCCCATCCTGTCCCATTGTCCCACACTCTAAGGGTTGGGACAGTGGGACACTTGGGACACCTGCGTTTTT
>SACZ01000419.1 GCA_023369685.1 Prolixibacteraceae bacterium JC049 | reverse complement strand
AACAGATCTTCTTCGAGGCCGGAATCGGCGTAGCCGATGTACTCGGGCGTTAACGGAAACAGCACTTTACGGGTGGTTCCATCCGCACGACGGCCTGCGAAGAGGTTAAACAAGTAGAAAAACGCGCTCTGACTGCCGTTTGTCAGTGCAATATTCTGTGGTTCGATCTCCCAACCCAGTTCATCACGCAGCATCTGCGCCAGCAGGGCCAGCAGCTCGCTTTTACCCTGCGGACCGTCATAATTACAAAGCGCATCAAGGGCTTTGCCGCTGTTCAGCATGTCGGCCAGCAGGCTATGGAAGTAATCATTCATTTCCGGAATCTGTGCGGGATTGCCGCCGCCCAGCATGATGGCGCCCGGCGTACGTAGGCCGTCA
>SACZ01000418.1 GCA_023369685.1 Prolixibacteraceae bacterium JC049 | reverse complement strand
TTTGCCCGCGACGACGGCGCGATGGGACCGAAAATCGCGGCGGTAAGCGGCTACGTGCGCCGTCGGGGCAAGCGGGCGTGGATTGGCGCGCTGTCGCGCATCGATGACACTCTCGCCGGGCTGGCGGGAACCTGCATCAAGCCCTGATGCACAGGCGAAATCAAGCGGCGTGCAGACGCTGAAATTTCCTGCGCGCTTTCCACGGTGGCGGCGCCAGGGAGTCGTGCGGTTTGCGGATTTGGTTGAATGGCTACGGGGCGAATGAATGTTGGTCTGGTAGCCCGGCTAAGGCGCAGCGCGCCGCAAGCCGGGATAAAGGAGAGAGGATTACGCCAGCTGCGCCTGCGCCCAGACGATGCCGCTGGCGTATTCCGGCGG
>SACZ01000417.1 GCA_023369685.1 Prolixibacteraceae bacterium JC049 | reverse complement strand
ATTCGCGGCGCGGACACCGGCAGTAAAAAGCGCTACGCCGGGATGATTCAGGAAGGCGGCGAGCAGCGAATGGTGTTTAAAGGGCTGGAGACGGTACGTACCGACTGGACGCCGCTGGCCCAGCAGTTTCAGCAGGAGCTTTATCTGCGCATTTTTCGTCATCAGCCCTATCAAGATTACGTACGCGAAACTATCGATAAGCTGATGAACGGCGAGCTTGACGATCGTCTGATTTACCGTAAACGCCTGCGTCGTCCGCTGGCGGAGTATCAGCGCAACGTGCCGCCGCACGTGCGCGCGGCCAGGCTCGCTGATGAGCAAAACGTCAGGTTAGGCAGGCCGCAACAGTACCAGCAGCGCGGCAGCATTAAATATGTC
>SACZ01000416.1 GCA_023369685.1 Prolixibacteraceae bacterium JC049 | reverse complement strand
ACAACTTTTCGCAGCTTATCACGTCCTTCATCGCCTCTGAGAGCCTAGGCATCCGCCATACGCTCTTAATAACTTTCTTGTTCGCCTTTACGGTCGAGTATCTTTACTTAAATACTTTACATACAGTCAAAATGTCAAAGAACTTTTATCTCTATATTACAAGAGATTAGTGAGTATGAGTAGCAATTAACTCTCATACCCAATATCTTTTAAAATCAGCACCAAGAAAACTAAACAACTTTTCTCTTGATTGTCTTACTACTCTCAGTAGCTCCAGAAAGGAGGTGTTCCAGCCACACCTTCCGGTACGGCTACCTTGTTACGACTTAACCCTAGTTACTAGTTTTACCCTAGGCCGCTCCTTTCGGTCACAGACTTC
>SACZ01000415.1 GCA_023369685.1 Prolixibacteraceae bacterium JC049 | reverse complement strand
CTTATTCAGAGAACCCAGCCTATGGCTGGGTTTTTGCTTTTCTACGACCGGACTCTCCATCGAACTACGTTCGATTATTCGCCGCACAGCGGCTCACCCCTTCGGGGCCAGCGCGACAAGCGCGCTGTTCAACGCCTGCGGCGTTAGTCCGAGTCCGGCACCACTTATTCAGAGAACCCAGCCTATGGCTGGGTTTGTGCTTTTCTGCGACCGGACTCTCCATCGAACTGCATTCGATTATTCGCCGCTCGGCAGTCTTCATTTGCAAGATATTGGGTGGAAACTCGCTTATCAAAAGCTAGACCCAAAACATCATGCTAAATCCGGTCAAAACGACGATACAGGCGATATTCAAAAACAGGCCGGCGCGCATCATCTC
>SACZ01000414.1 GCA_023369685.1 Prolixibacteraceae bacterium JC049 | reverse complement strand
AAAGCCCACTTCACGACCGCCCACGCCGATATCACCGGCCGGCACGTCGGTATCCGGGCCGAGGTGGCGAGAGAGTTCGGTCATCAGCGCCTGACAGAAACGCATCACTTGGCCATCGCTTTTGCCTTTGGGATCGAAGTCGCTGCCGCCCTTACCGCCGCCCATTGGCAGGGTGGTCAGAGCGTTTTTGAAGGTTTGTTCAAAACCGAGGAATTTCAGAATCGACAGGTTTACGGAGGGGTGGAAACGCATGCCGCCCTTATAAGGGCCGATGGCGGAGTTGAACTGCACGCGCCAGGCGCGGTTAACCTGAACCTGATTGCGGTCATCAACCCAAACGACGCGGAACTGGATAGCACGCTCCGGTTCAACCAGACGT
>SACZ01000413.1 GCA_023369685.1 Prolixibacteraceae bacterium JC049 | reverse complement strand
ACAACTTTTCGCAGCTTATCACGTCCTTCATCGCCTCTGAGAGCCTAGGCATCCGCCATACGCTCTTAATAACTTTCTTGTTCGCCTTTACGGTCGAGTATCTTTACTTAAATACTTTACATACAGTCAAAATGTCAAAGAACTTTTATCTCTATATTACAAGAGATTAGTGAGTATGAGTAGCAATTAACTCTCATACCCAATATCTTTTAAAATCAGCACCAAGAAAAYTAAACAACTTTTCTCTTGATTGTCTTACTACTCTCAGTAGCTCCAGAAAGGAGGTGTTCCAGCCACACCTTCCGGTACGGCTACCTTGTTACGACTTAACCCTAGTTACTAGTTTTACCCTAGGCCGCTCCTTTCGGTCACAGACTTC
>SACZ01000412.1 GCA_023369685.1 Prolixibacteraceae bacterium JC049 | reverse complement strand
CCTCTTCAGGAAAATGAATATCTCCAGAAAAGATTTTTAGTTCCGTATGGCTTTTTTTTCTCTTCACTCGAACCAATCCACCCAGCCGACTTCTTGTATTTTTTGTGAGTTGTGTATCCACTSCAATAATACTATTGTCATGTACCTTTAGGGACGAGGATCYCGGCAAGATATGCAGATCTTGGAGAATGAAAAAAAASCGATCKACTTCKTTTTGGTATKKWAGACTARATTCKTTKGTTCCTCGAKGCTCAAKCAAAACCCCCTTTTTTAAGACGSAATCTTCCTCCGGGTTCCCATATTCGTCCTCTGAGTCTTCCTCTGAGTCTTCCTCTAAAGTCCCATGTTCGTCCTCTGAGTCTTCCTCTAAAGTGCCATA
>SACZ01000411.1 GCA_023369685.1 Prolixibacteraceae bacterium JC049 | reverse complement strand
CCCGGTGCTTCTCTCGCTTGCGTCTTCTTGCAACGCGAAATCCATGGAGTAATGCGTGATTACTTAGCGATAACCTTGCGACCGCGGTAAAAACCGTCGGCAGTGATGTGGTGACGCAGGTGTTTTTCACCAGAAGCTTTGTCTACAGACAGGCTGGTGACTGCGGTCAGCGCGTCATGGGAACGACGCATGCCACGTTTGGAACGGGTTGGTTTATTCTGTTGTACGGCCATGGACCTTACTCCTCAATTACTTATGCTTTAAGCTGGCTAATACGGCAAATGGATTTGGTTTTTGTGCCTCTTCAGGCAGTTCACCAAAGACCATGTCCGCGTCGGACACTTCACAGTGTTCAGAATCATGCACCGGAACTACGGGCA
>SACZ01000410.1 GCA_023369685.1 Prolixibacteraceae bacterium JC049 | reverse complement strand
CGGCGACCATGCCATTGCGGTATTCCAGCCCGCAGACGGGATCGTCGGTTAATCCATCGGCGCCATACAGTTCGGCAAATGCCGGTTGCACCACACGGCACAGCTGGAGCGCGGCGGCGGTGGCGGCATGGCCTTCATTCATCTGACCAATCATGAACGGCACGTCGGCGAGCCGCAGACGGTTGGCGGCGACAAGCGTCGGAGCGAGGCCACCCAATTTCACCAGCTTGAGATGCCCCCATAGCGCGCCTTTGGCAGCAATCAGCCGGGTAATGGCTGCGTCGCTATTGAGGCTTTCGTCGAGCATGATCGGGATGCCGTAACCGTACAGTTCCGCAAGCTGGCTGTCGTATACCGGGCTTAACGGCTGTTCGATATAG
>SACZ01000409.1 GCA_023369685.1 Prolixibacteraceae bacterium JC049 | reverse complement strand
CCAGCTTAATGCGGCGTAGTCTGCCTTTTGCCTGGGTCTTGTTGGCCATCGCCAGTTCGGTGGCCAGCACGTCAACCATCGCCAGCATCGCATAGCGCGAAGTGCTGGGCTTGAAGATATAGTCGTTTTCGCGCACCAGCAGCGGCAGAACCAGATCTGCCTGCTCCGCCAGCGGCGTCCCGGCAGGGGTAATCGCAATCACCTTCGCGCCGTACTGGCTGGCAATCGCCGCGCTTTCAATGATTTCCTGGGTATAGCCGCCTAAGGACAGCACGATAACCACATCCTTTGGCGTGACCGCCGAGCTCATCATGCGCACCAGCAGACCGTCGTTCTGACTGACCACCGGCAGGCCGAGGCGAAACAGGCGATACTGGATT
>SACZ01000408.1 GCA_023369685.1 Prolixibacteraceae bacterium JC049 | reverse complement strand
CCCGGTGCTTCTCTCGCTTGCGTCTTCTTGCAACGCGAAATCCATGGAGTAATGCGTGATTACTTAGCGATAACCTTGCGACCGCGGTAAAAACCGTCGGCAGTGATGTGGTGACGCAGGTGTTTTTCACCAGAAGCTTTGTCTACAGACAGGCTGGTGACTGCGGTCAGCGCGTCATGGGAACGACGCATGCCACGTTTGGAACGGGTTGGTTTATTCTGTTGTACGGCCATGGACCTTACTCCTCAATTACTTATGCTTTAAGGCAAGATCTTCAAACACCGCTTTTGGTTTTTGTGCCTCTTCAGGCAGTTCACCAAAGACCATGTCCGCGTCGGACACTTCACAGTGTTCAGAATCATGCACCGGAACTACGGGCA
>SACZ01000407.1 GCA_023369685.1 Prolixibacteraceae bacterium JC049 | reverse complement strand
CGGCGACCATGCCATTGCGGTATTCCAGCCCGCAGACGGGATCGTCGGTTAATCCATCGGCGCCATACAGTTCGGCAAATGCCRGTTGCACCACACGGCACAGCTGGAGCGCGGCGGCGGTGGCGGCATGGCCTTCATTCATCTGACCAATCATGAMCGGCTCGTCGGCGAGCCGCAGACGGTTGGCGGCGACAAGCGTCGGAGCGAGGCCACCCAATTTCACCAGCTTGAGATGCCCCCATAGCGCGCCTTTGGSAGCAATCAGCCGGGTAATGGCTGCGTCGCTATTGAGGCTTTCGTCGAGCATGATCGGGATGCCGTAACCGTACAGTTCCGCAAGCTGGCTGTCGTATACCGGGCTTAACGGCTGTTCGATATAG
>SACZ01000045.1 GCA_023369685.1 Prolixibacteraceae bacterium JC049 | reverse complement strand
CATTTTTTTTATGAACCATTCTTTGAATTCTTCGTTCTTTTTTTATCATTTTTTCAGCCAATTGACAGATAAAAAGGAAGAACTTCTAATCGAATCCCTATCTAAATCTAAATAGAAATTCACAAAAATAGTAGAGCAGATTCAGATTATATAGATCTTTAACTCATATATACCTAGGCAATATCAAATATCACATATACAAGTGTTTCTTACATAATGTAAACCAACTATTCTATAATTAATTGGGCTAACCTAAAAAAGAATATTAAAAAAAAAACCATTAATGATGACCTTCCATAGACTCACCTATATAAGCCGCAGCTAAAGTGGCAAAAATGAGAGCTTGAATCCCGCTTGTAAATAATCCAAGGAACATAACAGGTATAGGAACCACTAAAGGTACTAAAGAAACAAGAACAACAACGACTAATTCATCSGCYAATATATTYCCGAAAAGTCGAAAACTAAGYGATARKGGTTTTGTRAAATCTTCTAAKATGTTAATKGGTAAAAGRATTGGGGTTGGTCGAATGTATTTACTGAAATACCCTAATCCTTTTTTGCTAAGMCCCGCATAAAAATAKGCYRCTGAYGTGAGTAAAGCTAAAGCAACMGTMGTATTTATATCATTCGTKGGYGCTGCTAACTCCGCATAAGGTAACTGGATAATTTTCCACGGTAAAAGGGCTCCTGACCAGTTAGAAACAAAAATAAATAAAAACAGGGTTCCAATAAAGGGAACCCATGGACCATATTCTTCTCCAATCTGGGTTTTACTCACGTCTCGAATGAATTCAAGGACAAATTCAAAGAAATTTTGGCCGTCAGTTGGAATTGTTTGTGGATTGCGAATCGCTAGAACTGCGGAACCTAATAAGATAGCAATTACAACCCAAGAAGTAATAAGAACTTGGGCATGGACCTGGAAACCCCCTATTTGCCAATAGAAATGTTGGCCTACTTCTACACCAGATATCTCATATAACCCTTCTTTTATTAGTGTGTTGATGGAACATGATAAAACATTCATATTGCCCTCTGACAGAAATAAGAACTTTAAATTATTTTGATTCAAGACCCCCCCTTTTTTTTTACTTATTTACTTAAATTTTATATT
>SACZ01000406.1 GCA_023369685.1 Prolixibacteraceae bacterium JC049 | reverse complement strand
TTGAAGGTTTCGATAATTACGCTGATTTCCAACAGGGAATGGCCCAAATTAATGGCGTCATTGCTCATGGCCGTCAGCAGGTTGCGGATCGCTGCCAGCGTTTTGCCCAAAAATATCAGGATGAAAAACTCTTCTATATCCTCTCCAGCGGAGCTTCTTACGGCCATGCTTATGGTTTTGCTATCTGCTCACTAATGGAAATGCAATGGCTACATGCCGCACCTATTCACTCCGGTGAGTACTTCCACGGGCCTTTCGAAGTTACGGATAAAGAGACGCCGTTTATTTTATTAATGAACGAAGGCCGTACGCGGGCGATGGATGAGCGAGCTTTGGTCTTCCTCACCAAGTATGCAGAGAAAGTTGAAGTCGTTGATGCTA
>SACZ01000405.1 GCA_023369685.1 Prolixibacteraceae bacterium JC049 | reverse complement strand
GTCTTCGGTCACCATTCCAATACCGTCGGCAATAGCGGCGGTGGGGTCTGACGGCTGGCTCTCCCTGCCGGCAAGGCGCACGCTTCCCTGGCTGCGCGGATCGGCGCCGAAGAGCAGGCGGGCAACTTCGGTTCGCCCGGAGCCCACCAGACCGGACATGCTCACCACTTCGCCCGCGCTGACCTCAAAGGAGACCGGGCCGGTCGCACTGCCTGCCAGATCCCTGACTTCCAGCAGGACGTCGCCGGGCGTACGCGGCTCGTGCTGATAGAGATCGACGATTTGCCGGCCGACCATCATGCGCACGATATCGGTGGTTGAGACGTTGCCGAGGTTTTCCGTGCCGATCCACGTACCGTCCCTGAAGACCGTGACCCGGTTT
>SACZ01000404.1 GCA_023369685.1 Prolixibacteraceae bacterium JC049 | reverse complement strand
CCTTCAACGGACCCAAATCTTCTCAGGAAGCCGGAATCGGCATCATCCACCGGGAGCTCAACCTGATCCCGCAACTGACGATCGCCGAGAACATTTTCCTTGGTCGTGAGTTTGTGAATCGCTTTGGCAAAATTGACTGGAAGATGATGTACGCCGAAGCCGATAAGCTGCTGGCAAAGCTGAATCTACGTTTTAATAGCCAGAAGCTGGTGGGCGATTTGTCGATCGGCGATCAGCAGATGGTCGAGATCGCTAAAGTACTGAGCTTTGAGTCGAAGGTCATCATTATGGATGAACCCACCGACGCGCTAACCGATACTGAGACCGAATCCCTGTTCCGCGTGATCCGCGAACTGAAATCGCAGGGGCGCGGTATTGTCTA
>SACZ01000403.1 GCA_023369685.1 Prolixibacteraceae bacterium JC049 | reverse complement strand
GGGCCGATTACCTGGCTGATACGCAAGGTCATCAGAATCGGAGTGCGGTTAGGTATCGCCTCAGCGGAAACCGCAGACAGTGTGTCAGCAGGACTGGTCACGGCTGGAACCGTAGAGACAGGAACCTCGCTGGCAACACAAATTGCGACAGGCGTCGCCCAGCAGATAGCACGGGCGAGAGGAAATACAGTGGCGGCCGCAGAACTGGGTTGGGCCACGATGGGGTTGGGGATTGCTGGCGGTCTGGGCCTGTCTGAGGGGGATATCGGGCTAACGCTAAAACGACTGCGTGGGGCAGCCAAAAGTTATCGACTGACGAAAGAAGCATCGTCTGAAGTATCCAGTCTTTTTGGCGCGGAGGGAACCTACAAGCAAATAGGCG
>SACZ01000402.1 GCA_023369685.1 Prolixibacteraceae bacterium JC049 | reverse complement strand
GTCTTCGGTCACCATTCCAATACCGTCGGCAATAGCGGCGGTGGGGTCTGACGGCTGGCTCTCCCTGCCGGCAAGGCGCACGCTTCCCTGGCTGCGCGGATCGGCGCCGAAGAGCAGGCGGGCAACTTCGGTTCGCCCGGAGCCCACCAGACCGGACATGCTCACCACTTCGCCCGCGCTGACCTCAAAGGAGACMGGGCCGGTCGCACTGCCTGCCAGATCCCTGACTTCCAGCAGGACGTCGCCGGGCGTACGCGGCTCGTGCTGATAGAGTGTAGCCAGCCCCCAGCACCTCCCCCTTACCAAAGCGTTAACCCAATGGAGGCTAACGCTGCTTACCTCTGAAAAAAACGAAAACAAGGACTTTTCTCATGAAAAAAAT
>SACZ01000401.1 GCA_023369685.1 Prolixibacteraceae bacterium JC049 | reverse complement strand
AACTTTTTCATTCCGATAAAAAACATCGCACCCGTGTGTGCCAAAATATGCCAATATTGGCATTAATTGACAAAAGTTTGTCGCGCGAATCACGTAGGGAGTTTTTGCCCCGAACGCACCCAATACACTCCAATATGTCCAAAAATCATGTTTTGCTGCTTTTCGAACTTTTTCATTCCGATAAAAAACATCGCACCCGTGTGTGCCAAAATATGCCAATATTGGCATTAATTGACAAAGTTTGTCGCGCGAATCACGTAGGGAGTTTTTGCCACGAACGCACCCAATACACTCCAATATGTCCAAAAATCATGTTTTGCTGCTTTTCGAACTTTTTCATTCCGGTCGAAAACATCGCATCAGTGTTTGCCAATTATTCCAAT
>SACZ01000400.1 GCA_023369685.1 Prolixibacteraceae bacterium JC049 | reverse complement strand
AAGGCGAGGCAACGCTGTACTGGTTTTTGTTAATCCACTATATTGCTAGAAGTGCACCGATTAAGGTTAATTAAAATACGACCCTTATCCCAATATTAAGAAAAACAGCAATCAAAATAAACTTGATTGCTGTTTTTCAGTTTAAGCCATGAATGTAATTAGGCTCCTTATGCAGATGGCGTTACCAATAACGGCTGCTGTACGGATTGTATATTGGCATCCACATTTCCTCCTGTCGCAGCAGTATTAGAACCGAACACAGACATAGACTGTACCAAATTATTGCCAGCATTAATATACTTGGCAAAATCTGGATTACTGATAGCTGCATCATCAAAGACAAATGTATCTACACGATGGTTTTCACCATAGAAAAATCCGGA
>SACZ01000399.1 GCA_023369685.1 Prolixibacteraceae bacterium JC049 | reverse complement strand
CGGGCTATTGACTACTTGCAGAACGGTTGGGATGAGAAGGGACTTCCAGCTAAGTGGCCTGATGTTCGGAGTCGGTGGTGCATGCGTCACATGGGTGCAAATTTCTACAAGCAATTCAAGAACAAGCATCTTATGGAGCTCTTTAAGAGGCTCTGTGCACAGAACCAAGAGAAGAAATTTAATGAGTTGTGGGACAAGTTGGATGAGTTGACAACGAAGCAAACAGATGAGCAATCTCGCAGACCACAAGTTGAAGGTGACGAGCCTCCCATACCTCTTGGTGCATTACATGATGACCCACCAACAATGAGAAGGAGGTCAGGGTCGTCCATCAGAAATTTCACTCAGTGGATTGAGAATGAGCCTAAGGAGAAGTGGTCTCT
>SACZ01000398.1 GCA_023369685.1 Prolixibacteraceae bacterium JC049 | reverse complement strand
ATTTATTTGCTTTGCAAACAGCTACGTGCGTAGAGTACGTTTTATCTTTTAAAGATGTTTTATTATCATCAAAAAATATCGTTTGGGTCATGTTCTTACAAGTTTCAATGATTTTCTTACCAAGTATAGTATCGAAAAAAACGGATACATTATTAATGTTAGTTAAGCTTTTATCAACATATACATCACATTTCCCTATCGTTTTATATTTATATAATACACTGCTTTTTTCATCATATTTGATGTAAAGACATATGAGGAGTATACTAAAACATATAAAAATGAAGAAATTAAGCTTTAAGCCAGTGTTACGTAAAACCTTGTGTTTTATTTTTTTTGTATTATTTTCTTGAGCTTGGGATATTAACTTAAAATCACAATGCA
>SACZ01000397.1 GCA_023369685.1 Prolixibacteraceae bacterium JC049 | reverse complement strand
TCAGCGGTCATGTGAACGCCGTTGTTAAAGTTGGATTCAGTAATTTTGTAAGACGCACCGGCTTTTTTAGCCTGAGCTGCGATCTGGGCCTCTGCGCCGTCAATGGTGGATGCACAGGCAGTGACGCTCTGGGCAAATGCACCGAAAGACATCATGGAGAGGGCAGCAACTGCAACGAAAGTTTTGATGGATTTCATGGTCGTATTCCTTAAGTCATTTTGTTCTGTATGGGGCGTTGTTGCCCTGATGTGATAAATGATAGAACGACCATGAGCTGATTAAAATCGAAACAATTTGCGGATATCATTCAAAAAAATAGAATAAAATTGAACGCATCAAAACCAGGTGTGAGACTCTGAGTTAGGGGCAGGATGAATAGCCTCG
>SACZ01000396.1 GCA_023369685.1 Prolixibacteraceae bacterium JC049 | reverse complement strand
AGACGCCAGCTGCTGCGCGCTCGCCTCATCGCCGTTCAGCAGAATTCGTCCATGCTGTGCGGAAAAAAGACCGGCCATTAGCCGCAGCAAGGTGCTTTTACCGGCGCCGGAATCGCCGACGATCGCCACCCGATCGCCGGGCTCCAGCGCGAGATCGACGGCATTAAGCACCGGACGCTGCGGACTGTAATGAAAGCTCACCTGCTCAAACGCCAGCCGCGGAACCGTCCCACCGCTGAGCGAAGCAAACAGGGGCGCGGCCAGCTCATGGCGGGTAAACAGGCCCTGCGCGCGGGTATCGATCCCGTGCAGCTGTGATTTGCGAATCACGGCATAGAAGATGCGCGTGACGTAGGAGGTAAAAATCTGCCGTAAAAAGCTATAG
>SACZ01000395.1 GCA_023369685.1 Prolixibacteraceae bacterium JC049 | reverse complement strand
CCGCAAGCAGGCGCTAATCCTTAATCTGCCCGGGCAGCCAAAAGCTATCGAGGAAACGCTGGAAGGCGTGAAAGATGCGGAAGGCAACGTGCTGGTGCACGGGGTATTTGCAAGTGTACCGTATTGTGTACAGTTGCTTGAGGGGCCCTATGTCGAAACGAACTGCGATGTAGTAGCAGCTTTTCGCCCTAAAAGCGCCAGGCGTGAAACATTATCCTGAATTTCCCACATTCCTGATATAACCTGCATCTCCAGTGGTGTGTTGTTTTATTTACGATATAGTGTTTTTAACTTTACACATTGCGTAGAACATCTTCATACCTCTGGATGATTGCCCGTTATGCCACACTATACCCGACCTCTGAACCGACAGGATTATAAAACAC
>SACZ01000394.1 GCA_023369685.1 Prolixibacteraceae bacterium JC049 | reverse complement strand
GATGGCTGGTTAAGCTCAGCGCTCCCCAGTAGATCCCTTCCCGGTCTGACAGCGGTACGGCCAGCACTAGCATGCCAATTTCAAACTCCTGCTCAATCGCGGCATATCCCTGGCGGCGCACCTGGGCGATCTTCTCCAGCAGGGTCGTAACGTCGGTTACCGTATAGGGCGTGCGCTGTTCGCGTTTGATCCGTTGCAAAACATTCTCACACTCGGCTTCCGCTAACGACGCCAGCCATAGCCGACCACCAGCGGTACAGTAAATCGGCACCCTCTCCCCCAGGCGTACTGAAGTCGAGTTAAACGGCGTATGCTTACTGCGGGCGATATACACCAGCTCATCATCATCTATCACCCCCACCGAAGCGTGCTCTTCCGTCCGGCTG
>SACZ01000393.1 GCA_023369685.1 Prolixibacteraceae bacterium JC049 | reverse complement strand
CCGTTGACGCTACCCGGTATTATCGTCGGCACCGTGCTGGCCTTCGCCCGTTCTTTGGGCGAGTTTGGCGCCACCATCACTTTTGTCTCCAACATTCCAGGCGAAACGCGCACGATTCCTTCGGCAATGTATACCCTGATTCAGACTCCCGGTGGGGAAGGCGCGGCCGCGCGTTTATGCCTGATGTCGATTGTGCTGGCGCTGGTATCGCTGCTGATTTCCGAATGGCTGGCCCGCCTTAGCCGTCAGCGGATGGGGAAATAATCATGCTCGAACTCGATTTTAGCCAGACGTTGGGCACCCACTGCCTGCAAATTCGCGAGACGCTTCCCGCCAGCGGCATCACCGCGGTTTTCGGCGTTTCAGGCGCGGGTAAAACCTCGCTGA
>SACZ01000392.1 GCA_023369685.1 Prolixibacteraceae bacterium JC049 | reverse complement strand
TGATAGCGCCGAAACGGGGCGTAACCTTCGCTGATGGTATACATGAATCATCTTTACCCTGCTAAGTGGACCGGCTTTCAGGGTAAAGGGTGGCAACCGCGGCTGAACACTAGCAAAAATGCTAGTTCTTAGCTGTCGAGCAGACGGTAGTGCAGGGCGCGGACTACCGCCTGTACGCGGTTGCTGGCGCCGAGCTTTTTGGCTGCGGTATTAAGATGCAGCGTCACCGTCGCCACCGAGCGGTGCAGCTTGCGGGCGATCTCTTTGGCGGTAAGTCCTTCGGCGGACCACGCCAGGCATTCGCGCTCGCGGTTGCTTAGCTTCACATGACGGCAGGTAAGCAGGGTGCTGTCGAACAGCGGAAACGCCGACTCCTGAAACTGGTGG
>SACZ01000391.1 GCA_023369685.1 Prolixibacteraceae bacterium JC049 | reverse complement strand
ATCCCATACGCACACAATACCTCCATCGTATGCCATATGGAATCTCCATCAACCACTTTCATCAGCTCTAGCCTAAGTATCCCGCATGATCTCTGACCACCACGGACGTCGTCTTATCCCCAAGCCGACTCCCGGTCCATCACCGCAAATACTCTCCCGAGACATCGAGTCACCTACACATGGAACAAACAAAGAAACCATATTCCGAGACCAAGCTATCTCCAACTTGACTCATTAGCAGCAAACAATAGTATTACATACGTATAGTATCCATCTAGAAGTCATAATCATGGAATAAACTCGGATATCCAAATAAACAACCCGAAACCGAAACCGACACAGTGTCGGCCGGTCAGACCGTGGGCTGCGCCGGTCTGACCGCGCATT
>SACZ01000006.1 GCA_023369685.1 Prolixibacteraceae bacterium JC049 | reverse complement strand
AATAATCTTTGCTGAAGGAAAAAAGAAAAACGAAAAGAAAGTAGATCTTCCCGCTATCAAACTAGAGCAAAGTACTCCAGTATATATCTGTCCATTATGAGTTAGATAATAAATACAATAACCGGTCAACTGTATTTAGGGAAGTACATGAGTTGTTAAGGGTAAAGCGGAAGGAGCATTGAGATCGTCATCGCGAACGTAGTGAAGCGATCTGTACGCATTTCCTGAAGCAACCAGTTCTTCTCTCAGCATTAAGCAGTAAAATATTAACCAGATCGATAATAGCCTGAGTTTGATTTTACTTTTAAAGGATTAAATCGAACTCAGAGCTATGATTTTTGAACGTAAACCACTCAAAAAAAGATTAAAACAGATGAAAAAATTAACTAGTCTATTTACTCTTGTAATGTTGGTTGTTGCAGTTAGTGCACAAAAACCAGCATTGGATAAAAAACAAATTCCATCGCCAGTATTCGATGCTGATACTCAATTGGTGGATTTATATTGGAAAGCCTGGGAGCTGGCCTGGGATCATGTGAAATACCAGGAAAATGTACCTCAAAGTCCATATATAGACGAAGCATTTAGCGACGATTGGATTTGGATCTGGGATACCTGCTTTATGATGCATTTCTGTAAATATGCACCAGAACTGTTTCCTGGAATCGAGAGCTTGGATAATTTCTATGCTCCGTTTTACGATGGTGTGAAAACATCTGCAGCGATTCATATTCTGGATAATCCTCCACTATTTGCATGGTCGGAGTTAGCGTATTTCCGATTTACCAACGATACGGAGCGAATAAAGCGAGTCGTACAACAAAAGCAGTATTTACAAAAACATTTCCAGTGGTTCAATAGTGTGAGGCCCGGAGTTAAGCTGGAGAATGTAAAGCATTATGGTGTTTGTTTGGAGAAAACAGCCGATGGCTTTCGTTGGGAAGGCGGACGAAGTGGGATGGATAATACTCCACGTGGACGACGGGGAGAGAAAGCGACACGAGAACGCCCCAATAATCCTAAAATGTTATGGGTGGATGCCATTAGCCAGCAAGGACTGGCAGCACGTTCTATTGCCGAATTAGCTTCTGCTCTTAATGATAAAGCAATGGCTAAAAAGTGGGACAAAGAATACAATGCTATTGCCGAGAAGGTGAATAAGTTGTATTGGAACTCAATCGATGGCATCTATTACGATATTCACGAAGAGAGTAAGGCGCACATGAAATGTAAAACATTGGCCAGTTATTGGCCCATGCTGGCTCAAATGTGCAGCAAGAAGCAGGCAAGGCAGATGGTCGCTCATATTCAGAATCCAAAAGAATTTGGAGGCAATAATCCTTGGGTAACATTGGCGCGTAGCGATGCCGACTTTGTAGCAGAAGATGGTAACTACTGGCGCGGAGCTGTCTGGTTGCCGACTGCATACATGGGAATTAAAGCACTACAGAACTATGGGTTTATCAATGAAGCTAATGAGTCGGCATGGAAGCTCTTGCAACACATGAAAAATACTTATCTGGATTATACTCCTCATACCATTTGGGAATGTTATAGCCCGAATAAAAACGAACCAGCCCGACATGGTAGTAAGCGTGTGCGCCCCGATTTCTGCGGCTGGTCAGCGTTGGGGCCAATATCTATCTTCATCGAGAATGTGTTGGGATTCTATAATGTAGATGCACCAAAAAACGAAGTACACTGGAACCTGCATCACAAAAAACGACATGGAATAAAGCAACTTCGTTTTGGGAAAGTGATCACATCTATCATCTATGAAAAAGGTGAAATCACAGTAACCTCCAATAAAAGTTATCAGCTTGTTGTAAACGGCAAGAAGTATAAAGTTGGTAAGGGTGAAAATCGTTTCCGATTTTAATTCACCACGAAATAGAAAGGAATCCGGATTCCGGAGAAAAGGGAGATCGGATTTGATTGCAAAGGGCATGGTGATTGAATCCGAACGTAGAGGCGCAAGATGTTGTGTCTCTTTCTGCTTCATGGGGGATCGTTATAATACAAAGGAGCACGAAGTTCCACAGAGGAATTATTTATGGAGATCGAAAACTGGAGAAAAGGGAGACAGGAATTGGGTTGCTAAGAGTAAAGAGCAAAATGTGCGGAGGTCGTCATCGCGAACATAGTGAAGCGATCTGTAAGCACTTCTTGCAGAAATCAATTCAACTTTTAAACAGTTCTACTTTTTAACCTTTCTGCATTAATCAGCCTGTAGGGCTGAAAGAATTGTAGCCGCCGGCAACGCCGGTGGTGAAATGATGCCGTAAGGCCAAGCGGCCTAATCATTGTCGTTTATCGGAGTTATTGGGTTGTATGGGACGCAATGAGAAATGACACAACATGGATGAATTATTTACCACGAAAGACACTAAAATCACGAAATAGATGGAATCCGCTCCCTGAGCATGTCGAAGAGAGGTAGTGATGGAGTGACTTTAAAACCAGCAAGGACACGTTGGATGGTACCCTTGCCGGATAGATGGGTTTTTGAATGGTTGGTTATTCCAACTCGAAGGTGGTGATTACAAATCCATGGTCTGACGGGAAGTTGCTGTACGTTTTTGTGCCGTATTTACACGGTTGGTTGAACGGAGCAGCATAGCTTTCCGAGCTTATATTCGTCAACTTTTTCCCTTTATAGTATAGGTAATCAATTCGGTCTTTTCTGGAGAATTCTTCTACGCCATTTTTGGTGACGGCCAGCCATGTGCTGCCAATGTTCTTGGTTGGGTCGGGATGAGCTTCACGGAATGAGTCGGTGTAGCCGGCTGTGGTTAGTGTTTTGGAAACGGTCCAGTTGACTACGGCATTGCCGTGGTTGTACATTCCTTTGGTGGCTGTTGTCCAGTCCAGGTGCGAGTGGCTGTTGAGGTCTCCACCAATCAGTACCGGAATGCTATCGGCATTTTCGGTATACGATTGAATGGTATTGATTATTGTGCGTACTTCGTTGTCTCTTGTGCCTGCATTTTCCCAAGCCAAAATCTCTGCTTCGGTTTTTTCCAGTGGCACCAGTCGGGTGTCGGGTAGGTAGTGCAGCCAAGTGTCGAATACCAACAGAGGCTTACCATTTACATCGAGCTGAACTCCACCGAAGTTAAAGGTGGAGATGCTATCCGGGAAAACCAGTTTTTTGGTAATGGGATATTTGCTATAGATGCATAGGTTGCTTGATATCAGCTGGTGGTGATAGTTGAGTGCAGCAGCAATGGTGTCGGATGCGCCATAGGTCTCTATCATCATCACCACATCGGCTTTCGATTCCTTAATGATGCTGATAACATCTGGTCGGCCATCTTTTGGGAGCGATTTGTTTTTCCCTCCGTGAAGAATGTTCCAGACCATTACTTTCACCTTTGTGGTATCTTTCTTTTGCTGGCGACTACACGATAGCCAACTGATGGTAATTAGTCCGATTAAAAGTAGTTGTATGTGTTTCATCTCTTTTCTTTGAAAGTAGTTAATTTTTACAAGTGTAAGCGTAGACATTGCCCGCAAAATCGCAAACATAGAAGCTGGTATTATCTACGGCTACTGTGGTAAGGATAGGAGCACCAACGTTGGCTTTCCATAATAGCTTACCGCTGTTGACATCCAACACATAGATGAAACCATCCATTGCACCAAATACTATATGGTTACCAATTAATACTGGTGTGGTCTCAATGCTTTGCTGGTTGTCGCTAAAGTAGGATGGAGTGTATAGCATGGGGCTACCCACTTCAAATTCCCACAATTTATTTCCTGTTTCCAGCTCTATGGCTGCAATTCCCGGATGAGAACTCGCTACAATAGCCTTCTCTTTTAAGATGATAGGAGAAGAGGTACCGGTGTGCTGCATTTGAGTTGGAATTTTACGGATGGTTTTTCCTGTTGAAAGATCGAGCTGATGAATGGCTCCCTTTCCTTTGTTGTCTCTTTCGGTAATCCAAAGGAAACCTTCGGTGTAATTTGCTACGCCATCTCTAAAGCGCAGTCCGTCGTCGTTTCTCGACCATAACAGTTCTCCCGTTTTCCTATTGTGGGCATAGATGGCTCGCCAGTGACTGGATGTGATTAATACATTATCGGCAATGGTCATGGTGGGGGTAGAACCTTCGCCGCCACTCCACGACTGGTTACTCCATAGTAGCTGACCGTTGGAAGCGTCGATGGCACTTAGCGACTTGCCAAAGCCGGTGTATACGATTTTTCCGTCGGTAACAAGTCCGGATATAAAGCCAGGGAGCTTGTTGTAGTTTAGATCGATTTCCCAAATGCGTTCTCCTGTTTTTATATCGAAAGCATAGGTGTTGCCTACCATGTCGGTTGCAATAACATTGCCTTGGGCAATAACCATCTGTCCTTTTATGCCATTCTTCACCTGTTGTTTCCAGATGGACTTGCCCGTTTTTTTATCCCAGCAAGCCACAAAACAGTTGTGAGCTTCTCCATCGTCGAAACTGGCAGTCATTACAAATTGTTGGGCTAATACCGGAGAGCTCATGTAGATGTTGCTTCCAATATTGGCTTTCCAGTTGAGGCGATAGGGAAGTGGGTGGTTGTACGATGTGGTAGGAACATGCTCTTTGTTGCCTGCCATATTGCCCCATGTGGTGGGAGCAGCCGTCGATGGGATGTTGATTGCAGAGAATGTTCTTTTGGCATGCATCACATCGCCATTGGAAGCGTAGGCATCGACAATTAACGTGTAGCTATTGGCTTTGAATGGAGTGAATGAAGCATGCCAGCTAAAATCGCTCTCTTGTTTCATGGTTTGCCATTTGGATGCATCTCTGGACGATTTCCAGTTGAAGCCATCGTCACCCCAAATGCTATATTTCACACTATCTATTTCTGCTCCCGAATCGTAGGTGTTGATAGAAAGATCGATGGCGCCCTGATGATTCAGCTGTACCTGATCTTTCTGTGGTGAGGTTATAACGATGGACTTGTTGATGTAGCTCCATTTTAGTTTGGAATGGGTGTCTCCCTTTTCATCGACATGGATAAGACGGAAGGCTGATGGTGAGTGATCGATACCTCCGGCAACAACAGTGGAAGTGCCGTATGATTTTACGCCAGACTTTCCGTGTTGCTTCACCATATTGATGTGCCAGTGCCCATATAGCCACGCTTTCAGGTTGTACTGGTTTAGGTTGATGGATGAATCGGCATCTACCCTGAAATTGAATTGATCGTTGTCGGTTAACAGGTCGTGATTGAAGAATATTTTCGGTTGTTGCTGTTGGTAGCTTTTTAATAGATTGTTGAGCCAAGTGCTAATCTCTTTTCTGGTGAACCCAGGTCGGTAGTCGCCTCCCATCATAGGAGTCACTACATAGAGGGTTTGCCCGTATTCAAAAGCATACCAGGCGGGGCCGAACTGGCTCTCGAAAAATTGTTCGCCATACTCGCCTTTTACTAAGTCGTGGTTGCCCAGACAATAGTAAACAGGTATGCCCAATTGCTTTTGAGTGACGTTTTTAGCATGCCATTCCATGCCCGAGTGGTAGCAGATATCTCCGGTGTGGATGATGAAGTTGGGTTGCTGATCTCTGATGTAGTCTTTCAGGTTGTTGAGCCAGTCGCGGTACTCAAATGTTTCGGTGTCTGAAATATGTATGAACCGACCTTGCTCTCCAGAAGGAGAGGCTGTAAGTGCAAACTGATACGATTTCGTTGATTTCGATACCGGTTGATACCATTGGGTACAGGTAAAATCAGAAGGCTTGTAGATGGTGATAAAGCGGGCTTTCTCCCATGTAGGAAGAGAAAATTCACCACGACTGTTGGTGGTGGTGATTTGTAGTCCGTTGGATACCTTAACATTGGCTACGCCTTGTTCTACTTCATCTTTAATGTTGTTGCCATTGGTGTCGTGAAATACAATACCCGAATAATTATTGGCCCAAAGGCTTAAAGTGAAGCAACAAAATAGTATCGCTAGAAGTGTCTTTTTATTTGCTTTCATTGATCAATCCTTTTACTTGTCCATCTAAATTCCACTCTTTCTTTGGTGTAATACCTAAAACCTTCATGGCAGTTACCGGTATGTCGACCACATTCACTGCAGATTGAATTTCACCTTTAGCTACATCTTTTCCATTTATAATATAGAAGATAGTAGTGTGCGACAGAATATTCTTTCCGTGCCCTTTGTTGCTTCCTCCATGATCGGGGCTCACAATGATGTACCAATTCTCTTGTTGATAGGTAGCGCGTTTTTTCAACGCTTTTAGTATCTGCCCAACTTGTTTATCGGCTGTTTCAATGGATGCCAGGTATTTCGGACTATTGATGGAGAAATCGTGGGCATGTCCTGCATGATCAACGTCGTCGAGTTGCACAAAGAAGGCATCTACTTCTTTCTCTGAGATTAACTTCGATACTTTTTTAGTAACTGCTTTGTCCGATTTGCAGGTGATGGTAATATCGCTTTCGCCTGGTTTTAGGATTTTATGAATTGGAGCCCAGTTGACAACAGAGATGGTTCTGTAGTTGGAATTATGCTCTTTTACTCGTTGAAAGAAGTGAGGGTATTTTTTGTTGTTGGGATTTTTGTAGGCATTGGTGGTTACATTGTGTTTCTGGTGCCATACTCCTGTAAGCATTCCTGTCCAGCAGATACCGCTACTACTAATGGGATCGGTTTGTGCACGGAACGAGTAAGCGCCATCTTTCCATAGTTGATCGATGTTGGGTGTGTTGGCATAAAGCAGTGCATCCGGGCGGCAACCATCTATTCCGATGATTAACACTTTGTTGTTCTGCGCCGAAGCGATTGTTGTGAACCAGCATATGATTGCAATGGTGATAACGGTGATTTTTCTAGTCATATCGTTTATTTATTATCGGTTTAACTTTCTATTGCTGATGTATGGAACAATGGGATTGTTGTCGGGACGCTTAGGGTAGTTGAGTTCTGACGGTGATGGTCCAACATACTTGGTTTTCTTCCCTTTTATTTTGATGGAAGAGCCATCGATCTTTACAAATGCATAGAGCGGATCCTTAAAAGGAGCGGTGTATTTTATCCATGGGTGTTTTTTGTCGATCTCTTTGCTATAACGAATGTGCTTGAAATTGTTTCCCAGCCAATTGTACGACATACTATTGATTTGGATATAGTAGATACCGTTTATCTGATTGGCATAGTCGGTGTGGTGATGTCCGCTAAATGCCGCAATCACTTTATTGAAGCCGGCTGCTTTATTGGCTTTTTCAAACAGCGCTCTAATCTTTTCTCCGTTTTCCACACCGTCGTCGTTGGTGTCGAATGATTGATGAGAGAACACAATGCATGGTAGCGAGGTGGCAGATAGATCGTCCTTTAGCCACTGTAGCTGTTCTTTTCCTACAAAACGGGCATAACCACCACTCCTGTTGAGCGAAGGATTTTTATCATTGCCATCCAGTACGATAAAATGGTAGCCTTTATGGTCGAAAGAATAGTATTTTCCTTTGGCTTTCCAGAAGTCGACAACCTGTTCGCGGCTAAAGCCTCCATCCATATCGTGGTTCCCCAATGTGTGATATCGTTTCCCATTGTAGCTGTTCCAAATGTCCATAAAGGGTTGGTTGTACTCATAAGGTCGGCAGAAGTCGCCCAGATGGATGATGAAGTCTAAGTTGTTGTTTGATGCTTCCTGAATGAATTGTTGCAATCGATTTGGAGCATCGTGCATTATATCGTGATGAACATCGGCGCAAATACCGAAGTTGACTTTGTTTTTGGGTGCTCCAATAGAGCTGCCCGATAGTGGTAGTATTAGCGTGGTAGATGCGGCTAACGATACCTTTATGAATTCTCTTCGTTTCATGTGTGTTTGGGTTTGTAGTAATTCAATTTTACTTCTTGAGACAAGAATGCAATTACGAATTTAATGAATTGCTTTAGTCTAGATGTGGCGATTATATTATAGGGGTTGCAAAGAAATAATATTCAATTGTCAAAAGATGTATGGTGGTTATAGTGCTCTTTTTCTTATTTTTACCAATGGTATAATCAAATTAAAAAGAATGTCATTTAAAATTTGATTGTATGCAATTGTGAAAATGATAGTGCGATTGAGGTAGCTAAGGCAATAAAATAGAGGAAGTAATGAAGAACTGGCAAAGAGCAATAACCCAACTGTTTTTAGGCGTATGTTTATTGTTGTTGGGAAATAATGTTAAGGCACAAAACAGGTGTTTTAAGTCGAATCCCAATTATATAGTTGTTAATTCTGATCGATTTAAAGAGCCCACTAAACAGTTGACCATTGAGATGTGGGTTAAGATTCGTACTAAGAAAGAGTGGTGTGCTCCTTTGAGTTTTATTACAGATAATGGACATCGCGAATCGGGATATGCTTTTGCTTATACGCGCGAAAAAATGCGCTTCATGCTGAAAACCGATAATATGCGAGGGGATGAGTGGAACTACAATCCCGGAGTTGATCTGGAAGTGAACCAGTGGACGCATTTAGCCGGAACATATGATGGCGAGACCATTAAAATGTATCAGAATGGAGAGTTGGTGGAGTCTAAAACCACATCGGGAGAAATCAATTGGGATTATCCAAGTGATAAATTGTATATCGGGGTATTTAAAGACTTCAATGAAAACCTATTGTTTGATGGTCAGTTGGATGAGATTCGTATATGGAATTATGCACGCTCCAATGAGCAGATACTTGAGTTTAAAAACAGAAAGTTGTCGGGAAGTGAAAGAGGTTTAATGGCTTACTATCATTTCGATAACGCAAGAGATAATGTTGTTTCGGATGCCAGTAAAAATAAGCTGGATGGCGAGTTAAATATTCCAGCTAAAGATCATTTGTTTCTGCCTTCGGGCGCTATGGTTGTGCCTCAGGTGAAAGAGGTGAAAGTAACGGCTCCTGATGCCATTTCTCTGAATTGGAAAGCCTTGGAAACGGTATATGATTTCGATTACTATTGGGTAGATATCTCTAAAAGTAGAAGTTTCGATCAGTTGATTGCCCACCAAAAGATATTTAAAACCGAAGCAGAGCTAAAGAACCTGGAAGGGGGAAGCAATTTGTTTATCCGGGTAAAAGGATTCTCGAAAGAAATTGGTTTTACCGGTTATTCTGATATTTTGGAACTGAGCGACTTTAGTACTGCTTTGTCCATTAATGTGGTTACCCAATCGGGAGACGATAAGACCATAACCCACAAGCTGATTGATTACAATGTGCTGACATCGAACTATATTGGCTTACCTCATTCTACCAAAGATGTTTTGTTCCATTTCAATCTAAAAAGTAATAAGCCAGAACGCATATTGCCGGGAAAAATTCAGATTATAGGCCAATCGCAGAACTATGAATCGAAATTCTCGCAGAATACTGATATGTCTATTCTAAATCTGAAGCCGGGGAAATATACCATAAAAGCGCAATGGGGATCTATTGATCAGGATAGGCCGCTAAACATCGAATTGGAGATGGAGATTAAGGCTGCTTTTTATCAGCAACTGGGATTTCAGATAGTCTTCCTCATTCTTTTAGTGATAGTAGTTTTATTCCTGGCTAAGCGCTATCGAATTATATCTGTGACTAAGCTAAATGCATTGATCAAAGAGGGCAATGCCAAAGAGAATAAAGCCGACTGGATGGAGCCTGACGTGGTGGCTAAAAATGCACAGCTTATTAAAGCATTTGTGGAAAACGATAAACCTTATCTCGATCAAAAATTCAATCTAAAAGCATTGGCCGATAAAGTAGACTTGCCTCATTATCAAATTTCAAAGGTGCTGAGTGATCATTATGGAATGAATTTCAATGACTTTATTAATGAATACCGAGTGAAAGAGTTTGTGAAACTGATGAATTCGGAAGAGAATAGAAAGATGAAGAACAGTGCCATTGCCTATCAGTGTGGCTTCTATTCCGACTCAACATTCTTCCGTGCATTCAAAAAGTTCATGGGGAAAACTCCGCAACAATATTTGAACGAACTGGGTGAGGTGGATTAGTTGTTCGTTTTTGAATGAGCTAATTCGATGGTGTTACTTTTAGATGACGTTTTCTCTTTTTTTGTATTACCATCTTGTTCTGTAGAGAGAAGTAACGATACCACAACGATTAAAAATGAAATTAGCATTCTCATGATCTTATATTTTAGGGTCGATTAATAATATGCTAAATTACAAAAAGATAGGGTTGTAGGAGAATGGGTTAGTTTATCATAATGGAATTCGTGGCGAGATTCAAACGTTTAATTGTCCATAGGGGTAGTTCGTTCCTGAAATAGCTGCAAAACTTTTTTTGGTAAAGATGTAATTTAGAATGATTATAAGGAGAGGGGGGAGACTGGAGAAAAGGGAGACAGAGGCAAAAAGGAAAGAGCTAAGGGCATGGAGGTCGAATGCGAATGTAGAGACGCAAGATGTTGCGTCTCCTAGTACGACTTCTTATCTGCAATTTGTTTGTAACGAGTTGCCTTCATTGCGCCCCATACAGCCAATTGACTTCGATAAACGATGACGACTGGGGCGCTAGTGGGCATAGTATATTTGCGTGTTACCATATTATAATTGCTACGCGATTTTTAAAGAGCCAGCGGTACGAAGTTAAATCTATTTCAAAAATAGATCAGTCAGCGGAACTGTTGGTATCCTAGTTAGAAACAATGATGAGTAGCACACATTACAAATGTGCGCTAGGGTAGTTTGTTTGTAGCGATTCTAGGTACTTTGTACTAATTACTATGTGCTAACTATTTCTACTTTTTTACGTTCCTACTTTTCTACCTTTTCTTATTGTGCATATCTTTTCAACAAACGTTTGCGGAGGCTGGCTTATTGGTTATCTTTGTGGTTGCACAAACCGAGATTATTAATTAGTATTAACCATAAGAACGAAGTAATGAGAAGACTATCTCTATTGCTTTTGGCTGTAATGTTTGTATTTACCGCAACAGCCAATAAGTTAAAGGAGTGGCAAGATCCTGCCGTTTTCGGGATTAATCGTCTAGAGCCACATGCCTTTTTTGTTCCTTATGCTTCAGAACGTGAAGCTTGGGATAATAACCCTCAATCATCCAAATTTTATCAATTGTTGAATGGTACATGGAAATTCAACATTGCCAGAGTACCAGAAGACCGTCCGGTTGATTTTTACAAAGAGAAATTTGATGTAAGTAAATGGGCAGATATTGTAGTGCCAGGAAACTGGGAAAGACAAGGGCACGATACTGCTATTTATACCAATACGCGTTATCCGTTTTGGGTATTGAAAAATGAGCGACCTAAAGCACCAATTATTCCTGAAGGTTATAATCCTGTGGGAAGCTACCGTCGTAATTTTGTGATTCCAGAAGCTTGGGACGGAAGACGAATCACGGTTCATTTCGGAGCTGTTAAGTCGGCTTTCTACCTATGGGTAAATGGTAAAAAAGTGGGATATAGCGAAGGTGCAAAGACTCCTGCTGAGTTCGATCTAACTGATATTGTTCGTAAAGGCGAAAACAGCATTGCTTTAGAAGTGTATCGTTGGAGTACCGGTAGTTACCTAGAGTGTCAGGACTTCTGGCGTTTGAGTGGTATTGAGCGCGATGTGTTCTTAAAGGCTACTCCTAAAGTACATGTACGCGACTTTTTTGTGAAAGCTGGTTTAGATAACAATTATTCCAATGGTCAATTCGACTTAAATGTAGAGTTGGAAAATAGCTCGGCAGCAACCAGTGCGAAGCAAACGGTTGAAGTGGCTGTTTATACCATGGATAAAAGTGAAAAGCTATTCGATTTCTCGAAAGAGTTGGAAGTAGAAGCTGGAAAACGAGGAAGTGTTCAGTTTAACAAAGAGGTGGTTAATCCAAAGAAATGGTCGGCGGAACAACCAAATCTATATAAAATGATTATCACTCTGAAAGATGAAAAAGGAGTGAAAGAAGCTATTGCTCAGAATATTGGTTTCCGTACTGCCGAGATTAAGAATGGTCAGTTCATGGTGAATGGTCAACCTGTATTGGTAAAAGGAGCTAACCGCCATGAGCACGATGCCGATAAAGGTCACGTAATTAGTGTGGAATCGATGTTGTTGGATGTTCAGCTAATGAAAGAGTTCAACCTGAATACAGTTCGTACGTGCCACTATCCAACCGATCCGAAATTCTATGAATTGTGCGATTTATATGGATTGTATGTGATTAATGAGGCCAATATTGAGTCGCATGGAATGGGATACGGTAAAGAGAGTTTGGCTAAGCAGAAAGAGTGGGGCCCAATGCATATGGATCGTACTCAACGCATGGTAGAACGCGATAAAAACCATGCTTGTGTGGTTACCTGGTCGTTGGGTAACGAGGCTGGTGATGGAATTAACTTCGAGGCTACTTATAAGTGGATCAAGTCGCGCGACTTAACTCGTCCAGTACAGTACGAGCGTGCAGGATTGGCTGATCATACCGATATCTACTGTCCTATGTATATGGGAATTCAGGGAATGATTAACTATGCCAAGAAGAACCCTAAGCGCCCACTTATTCAGTGTGAGTATGCCCATGCCATGGGAAATAGCTGTGGTGGTTTACAAGATTACTGGAATGCTATTGAAGCGTATCCTGCATTGCAGGGAGGTTGTATTTGGGACTGGGTTGACCAGGGATTGCGTGAGATCGATGAGAATGGTCGCATGTATTATACTTATGGTGGTGACTACGGAACCAATATGCCAAGTGACAATAGTTTCTGTATGAACGGATTGGTAAACCCTGATCGTGTACCTAACCCACAGTTGTACGAAACAAAGAAAGTGTATCAGCATATTCGTGTAGAGGCAATTGATTTGGCCAATGGAAAATTCAATGTGAAGAACAATTATTTCTTTACTAACCTGAATGAGTTCGATGTAAACTGGACCATTGCCAATGCTGAAGGAGTTGTTGCTCATGGAAAATTGAACACGTTAGATATTGCTGCTCAGGAATCGAAAAAGATTTCTATCGCTATGCCAAAACTACCTTCGTTACGAGCTAATCAGGAGTATGTTCTTCGATTTAGCTTTACCACTAAAAAGCGCAAAGGATTAGTGAAAGCAGGACACGAATTGGCATGGGACGAATTTGTGTTGCCAGTAGAGGCTGTAACAGCTAAAACCTTAACCAATAGCAAAACTGTAAGCTTTGTAAAAAGCGAAAAGAATATTGTGGTTAGTGGTGAGCATTTCCAGTTGTCAATCGACAAAAAGAGTGGTGTTATTAATTCTTATCAGTTGGAAGGTAGAGAGATGATGAAGCAAGGACCTGTATTGAATTTTTTCCGTTCTCCAACCGAAAATGATATTCGCGATAGAAATGGTAACAGCAAATGGACTGCAGCAGGATTGGACAACATGACTGCAACAGCAGGAGATTTTGATGTGAAAGTAGATACAAATGGAACGGTATTGGTTGTTGCATCGGTAAATATGATTAGCGAAGCAGTTACTATTCCTTCGGTTGTACAATACGAGATTTTTGGTGATGGAACATTCAATGTGAGTGTGGAGACCAATATTCCAAAGCAAGTAGTTGCTGTGGCTAAAGTGGGACTACAAACTAAAATGGTACGTTCGTTCAATGAAGTTGCCTGGTACGGGTTAGGTGGTGTTTCTACTTACCCTGACCGTAAGAGTGGTGGTCAAATGGGATACTATTCTACTACTGCCGAAAAGATGTACGATGCTGCTCTGGCAATTCCTCAGGAAAATTGTAACATGATGGGAGTAAAATGGGCTTCTGTTGTAAATCGTGAAGGTGTTGGTTTTATACTATCTGGAGCAAATGATTTGAACTTCAGTGCATATCCATACGACGATAAAGACATGACACGTGCTCGTCACTTGAATGAATTGGATGAGGCCGATTTTGTAACTGTAAATACCGATGCATTGCAAGCTGGTTTGGGAACAGCAACATGTGGTCCTGGAGTGATGGATCAATATCTTGCTAAGCCAGGCAACTACCGTTTCAATGTTACTTTCCGCCCAGTGGAATTGCAAAAACGTACTATCTACGATTATGCCGAAGAGGTTTATGCTGCGAAAGAGTTGTTGGTAACAGCTGCTCCTAAAATTGTACGCGATGCAAATGATAACGTAACCATCGATGCGAAAGAGGGAACAATCTATTATTCCATTAACGGTGGAAAAATGCGTAAGTACAAAAAGGCTTTTTCGTTAAGAAAAGGAGGAGAAGTTAAAGCTTATGCTACAGCTAAAGGAAAGCGCAAGAGTGCAGAGATTGTAGAAGAGTTTGGAGTAAACAAAGCCAAGTGGACAGCTACTTCTGATAGTAAGCACCCTGGTTTTGGACCAGAGAAAGCAATCGATAACGAACGCGAAAATTTCTGGCACACGAACTGGAACGATTCAAAACAGGGAATGCCTCACTACATTAATGTAGATATGGGTGAAGTGCAAGCCATAAAAGGAATTGTATATACTCCTCGTCAAGATCGTCCGAATGGTCGTATTAAGCACTATCAACTGGAAGTGAGTGTGGATGGAAAGAAATGGGAAACCATTATTAAGCGTGGCAGCTTTAAAGGAAATAACCATACCGAAAAGGTTAAATTCAAAAAAGCAGTGAAAGCTCGCTTCTTTAAGCTAACGGCTTTCGATGAAGTAAATGGTAATTTCTTTACTACAATTGCCGAAATTGGAGTGATGTTATAAGTCACCACAAAAGATAAATACCGAAAAGGCTCTCAGTTATGGGGGCCTTTTTTTTGTTGGTAAGAGCAGAGAGCAAAGGGCACGGTGATCGTCATCGCGATTGAAAAGAAGCGATCTGTTATTTTTTAGTACTTAGTAAGGGGATGTTAGTATCAAGATTCGTTATAGCTAATAATTGTGGCTTAGAAAGTTACCTTAAAACAATTTCCGATTAATTGTTCACACCGAGGGATATTGGTTGATTTATTTCTTAGTGGAACTCTGCGATTCTTGGTGTGCTTTGTGAGATAGCTATACCACAGACTGATAAATATTGAAAGGAGAAAAAGTCGAAGTCTATTTGTTGTAAGGACGTGCTTTGAACAGTTGTTATTTTTCAGGCTAACGGCTGAGATCCGAGTTGCAAACTCGAACCAGCGGGGAAGGTCATTTATGCTACTACCTGCAATTGTAGTTGAGAAAGTTACTAATTAAGCTCACTTATTAGTCGAATCAGAGAATAAAACTTTCGGTCAGAGTGCTGCTGTTTTGAGCAGTTTTTATTGTGAAGAAGCCCTTTTTTTCAAGGTTTTCCCTAAAAATATATCAAAAGTGTAAGCCACATCACATTTGAGGGAGGGGAAAAGCGGCAACTTCGTAACAGATAAAAGAAATAGTAACCTTTTAATGCTGGAAGTTATGAAGTTTGTATATGGAATTCTAATTTTAATTGCAGTCGTAGGATTTAGCTCTTGTAGCTCCGACGAGAAGATTGTAGTTGTTGATTCTTCGGGTCAAGTATCAGGACAAGGTGATAATGACAATAGTGGTGATGGAGATAATACTTCGCATGATGGACCAACTGTTGCCAAACGAGTTCTAATTGAAGATTATGTGGCCACATGGTGTGGAAACTGTATTCTGCCCATCGAAAAATCAGAACAAGCAGATAAAAGTGTATTTGTACCTGTGGCGATTCATTTTCTGGGATCACAGTTACAAAACGAAGCTGCCATTCGTGTGGCACAAGAGAATAGTGTTAGCTCACAAACGACAGTAATTGTCGATAAACATACTAGTCATTCGTTTCGAAATGATTTTAATGCCGGAGATTATCCAAAAGCTTCGCTTGCTGCTATTGCTATGGATTCACAGGTAAGTGGTTCAACGCTGGGAGTTAATCTCCGGTTTAAATTTTACAAGAAATTTACAGATTTAAAATATACCGTTTACTTGTGCGAGAATAATGTAATTGCTCCACAAGCCAACTATCAGTTCAGTGGTTCAATCTATGAATCATCTCCAAGAAATATTACCAATTTCAATCATAATCATGTATTGCAACAAGCCATTTTAGGAGAAGTTATTCCGAATGAGAATAGTGGTAAAGATGATGTTTATGAAGTGGCACAATCATTCGATATAGGAGGAAAAAACAGTTTGAATTTAGAGGTGATTGTGTATGTAGAGACTGGAAAAGAGGTGTTGAATACCCAAATCGTTAAGGTTGGGCAGAATGTAGATTTCCACGCTGAGATTAAATAGTAATAATTTATCAATTCAAAAAAATGCAGGATATGAAACGATGGATATTAATAATCGCAATGGGAATAGTTTCGACAATTACTTATGGACAGAAACAGATTCCAGAGATCGATATAAAAGACTTGAACGGCAAAGTTCATACGGTAGAAGGCGTTAGGCAAGAGGGGAAAGCTCTGGTCGTTTGTTTCTTTGCAACCTGGTGTAAACCTTGCTTGCAGGAAATGAACGCCATAGCTGAAGTTTACGAAGATTGGAACGAAGAAGATGGATTTGAATTGATTGCCATTTCCATTGATGATAGTCGTTCGAGTGCTAAGGTGAAGAGTGTGGTAAATGGAAACGATTGGCCATTTAAAGTTTTCACTGATAGCAATAGCGAACTAAAACGAGCGCTTAAGATTACATCTATCCCTTACACCTTGATCTTGAATAAAAAAGGCGAGGTGGTATACGAAAAGACATCGTACACTGTTGGTGCAGAGTATGAATTGTTTGAAAAATTTAAAAAAATCGATTCCCAATGAAAAAGCTAATAATCTGTTTGTTGATGGTGTCCCCTTTTATTGCTTTGGCTCAAAAGAAGGGCACCTTTAGCGCTTCTTTCGAGTCAAATTCGCAATATTACTTCAATGAGATTGCGAAGAATATTCGCGATAAGAAGATTGCGTCGAATAATTACCTCGATTTATCATACCGATATGGAAAGTTCGAGGCTGGAGGAACATTTGAAAGTTATTTGCCCAACCCATTGTTAGGGTATGCTACGGCATTCGATAAGAGTGGATTAACAAAAATGTATCTGTCCTATCAATCCAATAAGTTGAATATTCGCTTAGGTGATGTATATGAACAGTTTGGTGGAGGTTTGATTTACCGTACTTTTCGGGAGCGTGATATTGGTATCGACCAAAGTACATTCGGTGTTGGGGTGAATTACCGACCTTTTCATTTCTTGCGGATTAAAGCCATTGCCGGAAAACCGAATTTTTACTTTGGCAAGCAAGATGCTACCTTATATGGTGCTGATGCAGAAGTGGATTTTGGAGTTAAAAACAGCAATTTTACACTGGGATTATCATCGGTTCTAAAACAAGAACCTTACAGTCAAAAGGCAATAACACAGCATAATAATGTAAAACTTTATTCGGCACGATTGGGGTGGAGTTTAGGCAATTTCGATGTGAAAACAGAATGGGCTTACAAAACTCCAGATGCCAATGTGTTGAATAACTACAGTAGAAAAGCGGGACGTGCTTTGCAGATTTCTCCTTCTTATTCGAAAAGAGGATTCGGTGTGAATATTAACTTCCGTGCAGTGGATAATATGCAGGTGTTGAACGAGCGTGAGCTGGATGCCAATGGAGATGGGCGAAAAGATGAAGATGTATTTAATTATAAACTGAATTATTTACCGAGTATTGCTCGCATTCATTCGTACAATATTTACAATGTGTACACTTACCAATCGAAAGAGAATAACGAAATAGGCTTTAATGCTTCTCTATACTACAAGTTTAAAAAGAATACACCGTTGGGAGGAAAGTACGGGACAAAAGTAAGCTGGAATTCTTCGGTGTTTTATACGCAATTCGACTTGAGTAGTAAGCCAACCGAGTTTTTGCGTTGGCGCGAAAAGATGTTGAGTGAACATGGTTTTCGAGTAGAGAAAAAGCTGAGCAAGCGCTATAAGTTAATTGCTGAATATACCTACCAGGAGTATAATAAATTCTTGGTGGAAGATGATGTCCAAGGAAAAGAATTGGTTTATTCCAATGTGTTTCTGGTGGATCTGCTCACAAAAATCGACAGAAAAAACTCTATAAAAACCGAATTGGGGTACATGAGTACCAAAAACGATTTGGGCAACTGGGGAACAGTTTTAGTTGAATACGCCAATAGTAAAGGTTGGTCGGTATTCGCATCCGATCAGTATAACTTTACAACTGAAAAAAAGCACTACTACTTGGTTGGTGGAGCTTATGCTAAAGGCAAGTCACGCATTGCGCTTTCGTATGGCGAAACACGCGATGGTTACACCTGTGTAGGTGGAATATGTAAGTTTCTGCCGGGAGCAAAAGCGTTGAGCTTGTCGGTAGCTTTCAAGTTGTAAATGATGGGATGGAATAGTTTCTGAGAATAAGGTTGTCTCCCAGTAACAGCACAAAGGTTACTGGAGACAACCTGTTATGTTTTTATGATTTTTTCATTTTTTGTACAAAGGCCAGTGACAATATACTTAGACCAATTCCTACAATAAATGGAATGCGCCAATTCATAATCCACAATAAACCTCCAAGAACCGGAATTACCACTGCTGCAATATGGTTTATGGTAAAGCCAACAGCCATAGATGGAGCAATATCCTTCGGGTCGGCATGTTTCTGGAAATAGGTTTTAATACCTATGGAGAAATTGAAGAAAATATGGTCCAGAATATAGAGCAAAGCAACTACCCATCGATCTTCAATAAAGGCATAAGCTGCAAAAATGATAATCAAACTGGTGTACTCCATGGTTAGCATCTTTTTCTCGCCAAACTTGTTGATGCCCTTTGCAATATATGGATTGAAGAAGTAAGCTATAACATTATTCAATACGAATAATACCGTAATCTCTTGTACCGAATAATTGTATTTCTCGACCAACATAAATACAGCAAAAACGACAAATATCTGACGACGAGCACCACTTAAAAAGTTAAGTACGTAATATAGCCAGTAGCGCTTTTTGAAAACCATTTTCTTATGCTGAGCAGGCAACGAATCGTCTACTGGATTCAGTGTCAAAGCATAAATGCCACATAAAACCACGAATGTTCCAACAATGGCATAGTTGATCTCAAAAGCAAAAAGCTGTGCCAGAAAGAAGATAACTATTCCGATACCTATGTTGGTGGCAGCCGAAAGACTTCTTATTCGTGCAAACACATGGGGCGATTGCTGATTGGAGAAGTATTGCAAGGTTAATGATTGATTGGTTGTTTCGAAATAGTGAAATCCCAACGACATTAGAAATGTGGTGATCATTAACCCTTCGAATGAAGGGAGAAGTCCTGTAGTTATAATCCCAAGTCCCAATAGAATAATTGAGAATGCTGCCAGTCGGTGTTCTTTAACTACCAATAAAAGAAAAACAACCAGAAGCGATAAAAATCCAGGTATCTCGCGAATGGACTGAATTGCTCCTACGTGAAATCCACTTGCATTCACTTCCTCTACAGCGAAATTGTTAAATAAAGTTCTCCATCCTTGTAACCCTACTGCGGCGGCAATAGCCAAAAGAAGCAGGTAGCGGTACATAGGATTTGCTCTTAAAGCTTTTATATCGGTCTGATTCATCGAATTAGAAAATTTAAATGTTTGTTCTGTCTTTTGAAGTGGAGCAAAGGTATCGGAAATATGTATTTATGTGGATGAATGGAACAGGAAATCGCTCTGTCTTATCCATAAAATTAATGTTTCGTGTTGGTAATAAAAGTGTATTTTAGCATCTGAAAATGACAATTTATTTGGAATGAAGAAGCGGGTATTATTGGGAATGAGTGGTGGAACTGATAGCTCGGTGGCAGCGATGTTGCTACAGGATATGGGATGCGAGGTAGTTGGTTTAACGTTGAAGTTGTATGAAGAATCGGGAAAGTTCCATAGTGAGGCTACCGATGAACCAGAATATATCCGAGATGCCAAAGCACTAGCCAATCGATTGAATATGGAACATCATGTGCTGGATATTCAAACCATTTTCAAAGAGAAAATACTTACCTATTTTGCTGATGAATATCTGGCAGGAAGAACTCCTTTTCCATGCGTAAAATGTAATCAGGAAATAAAGTGGCACATTTTTTCTCAGGAGGCCGATAAATACAATTGTGAAAAGATTGCTACTGGTCATTATGCCCGCATTGTCGATCTCGAAGGTAGAAAATATATTGCCGCGGGGAAAGATGAAGATAAGGATCAGGCTTTCTTCTTGTGGGGGATGACTCCAGAGTTACTGGATCGGGTTTTATTTCCATTAGGCGGATTAACCAAACCTGAAATACGGCAGATTGCTGCTGAAAGAGGATTTCAGAAGGTGTCGTCGAAAAAGGATAGCATGGGAATTTGCTTTATCGAAGAGAGTGACTATCGTCCGTTTTTAAGAAAGTTATTGAAGGAAAGAAACATCGAAATTGCTCCTGGTAATTATATCGATAGAGATGGTAATAAGTTGGGTAAGCACCATGGATTCCCATTTTATACCATTGGTCAGCGTCGAGGATTAGATATTCATTTAAATAAACGGATATTTGTTACAGCTATTGATGCTGAGATGAATACGGTAACTATTGGGGACTATAAAGATTTATATCGAAGAGAGATGATTGTAGGCAATTACAATTTGATTCATGCTGAGGATATTAATGCCGAAGAACCGTTGATTGTAAAAATTCGTTATCGAAATCAGGCAACACCTTGTCGTTTGCATATTTTATCTGAAGAAGAACTACGCGTAGAGCTATTAGAAGATTTACCAGCTATTGCTGTAGGTCAATCGGCTGTTTTTTATCAACAAGATAGAGTTGTTGGTGGAGGTGTAATCGAGAAATAATTTAACATTTCTGAATAATAAGTATGTGTTTTTCAATATTTATTTGTCTTATTTATAGAATTCTATCTTATATTTAAATCGAAACTTAATGCACCTTGAAAATGAAAAACTTTTTGAAATTAACTTTATCAGTATTATTGTTGGGATTTGTTGTGGCTTGTTCAAGCAGTGATGATCCAAAGCAACCTGATCCGGTAGATCCGGTAGACCCTCCTAAAGCAGTTGCAAAATTCGTCAAGAATGTACTTGTAGAAGATTATACCGCTACATGGTGTGGTTATTGTCCTCGAGTGGCATATGCTATTAAAAAAGCACAGACAGGAAGTGAGAAAGTAATTGCAATTGCAATACATGGAAACAATGATCCATATTATTATTCTGGAATTGGAAGTTTAGCTTCAACATTTGATGTAAAAGGCTATCCTACAGCAGTGATTGATAGGGAATATCATTGGCCTTATCCGGAAGAAAATGCGGGTTTAGATAAAGGATTGGATAAAAAGGGGTATGTAGGATTGGCCTTGAAGACAACAATTGAAAATAATCAATTAACCATTGTTACTAAATCTGAATTTGCAAAGGATTATGCAGGGACGAAATTAGTTGTAGCTTTAATCGAAGATAAGTTGGTGCATGATCAAGCCAACTATTACAATGATGGAAAAGGCAATCCGATTAAGAATTTTGAGCACAACCATGTGTTGCGTAAGTTCTTAACACCAGACTTAGGTGAAGTGATTCCTACAGATAAAGCGAAGAATGGGAAAACATACGAAAAAACATTTACTGTTAATATCAGTGATTTTAATTCAGCCAATTGTCATGTGGTGGCATTTGTGGTTGAATCATCAAAGAAAGTATTAAATGTTCAGCATGTGAAAGCTGGAGAAAATGTTGATTTTCAGAAATTATAATCTGAAAATTCTTGATGGGAGGATAAGAGCTGGTCAAGTGAAGTGACCGGCTCTTTCTGTATCTATTATTTTTCAGTCATTACATCTAAGCCTGCAGCCAATAGTGCTTCATCGAATACTGCAGGAGCTATTGGTCGTCCATTTTTTGTTAACACACCAGTTACTTCCGCTTTCACGATCAACTTTTCATCTTCTAAACGGACTATCTGCTGTTCGAAAACAAATCGAAGATTGCCTCTTTTTCTTAGTCTGATTCTAACTCCGAATAGATCTCTAGGGCGTAATGAGTATTTGTAATCAATTTCTACTCTGGTAACTACAGCGTCCAATCCCTCGTTATGCAGTTGGGCAAAATCTAAATTAATTGAGTGAAGGAATTTGTGTCGAGCATGTTCCAAATAATTCTGATATACCGAATTATTTACAATTCCTTGTATATCGCACTCGTAGTCACGTACTTCCATTTTTAGTTCGAACATGTAATCCATTCTGTATGTTTCAATTGTTGTTTATATATTCAAGATGTTTGGATGTTCAGATTGTTAGGTGAATTTTAACAAAATTACTTGACAAAATCGATAAACCTAAACATCAAAAAAGGCCGAAATAGATAAGTATTTGGGGCACTTTATTTCATAAAGGTTCAAATTTATAAAAAGCTGTGTTTTGGAAATAATGAAGAAGCAAAAAAATATCAGTTATCAGAAGCAAAAAATATTCATTTTTTTTGATGTCGAATTAAACCTTTGTTGATAGCTATAATCTATAGCTATACACCGAAACCGCAAAAAACAAAGAAAAAAGGATGATACGTTTAACTACTACATTTCTATTGTTGTTTTTAACAACAATTGTGTTTGGGCAAATGCCAAAAGAAGGAGTGCTAACAGGAAAAGTTCTGGATAGCCATACTAACTCCCCAATTGAATATGCTAATGTGGCGTTATTTTCAATGCGCGACTCTTCGTTAGTAACAGGAGCAGTTACTACTCAGGATGGGATTTTCAGGTTGGAAAACCTTCCTTACGGACGTTTCTATCTGTCCATAAAATTTATGGGATATAATTCTAAAAAGGTAGAGGCTGTTAAGATCACGCCAAAGAATAAAACGAATAATTTGGGGAACATTGTTATTGAACCAGATAATAAGCAGATAGAAGGAGTGGAGGTTGTTGCCGACAAAGCACCAATTCTGTATAAAATCGATAAAAAAGTAATTAGCCCAAGTCAGTTTCCCACTGCAGCAGGAGGTTCTGCTATCGATGTGCTGGAGCAAACGCCATCGGTCACTGTGGATATTGAAGGAAACGTGAGCTTACGTGGTTCCAGCAACTTCACTGTTTTAATCGATGGTCGTCCTAGCCCGTTCGATAGTAGCGAAGCATTGCAACAGGTTCCAACAAGTAGTATCGAGGATATTGAAATTATCACCAACCCTTCGGCAAAATACAACCCAGAAGGAACGGCTGGAATCATTAATATTATTACCAAAAAATCGAAGTTGGCAGGTATTAACGGAATTGTAAATACAACCATTGGTAATCATGAAAACTATGGTGTCGACTTCTTGGTTAATTACAAAACAAAAAAATTCAACCTGTTTACCGGAGCCAATTATAACGATCGTAATTTTCCCGGAGAACGTACCATCGAGAGTCGCACACTTTTCGATGGAGTAGAAAACTATGTTCGTTCCGAAGGTGATGGTTCTTTCAATAGAACCACCAAAAGCTGGAAATTTGGTTTCGACTATTTCTTGTCGCCAAAAACAACTTTTTCAACTTCGGTAACTACGGGAAGTCGTTCTATGAAGCGTGCCGATGAATTGAATTATAAAGAGTGGACAATACCAGCTTCGGAAACCAACGAGTATATTGGAGGAAGTGAATTTGGCCGAAGTGGTGACTTTGTGAAGGCCAATGCTGCGTTAATTCATAATTTCCAGAAGGAAGGGCATAAGTTGGAATTAGATGCACAATTTTCTACCGATACACAGGATGAAAGTTCTATTTCAACACAAGAGCAAAATAATGTCATTAATAATGGACAGCAAACAGTAGGTGTAGAAGAAGATGATGAATGGCGATTGAAGTTGGATTATTCATTGCCAATAAATGAAACTACCAAGCTGGAAGCGGGATGGCAATCGCGTTTGGAAAAGGAAGATGGAGATAATGTGTATAGCTTGTACGAAAATGATGGTTGGAAAGTAAACGATCAGTTCAGTTATAAAACAGAATCGAAATCGAATGTACATGCAGCTTATTCAACTTTCTCGACTGAATTTGGGAAGTTTGGTATTCAGGCTGGATTGAGAGCTGAATTAACCGATCGCTCCATTAAAAATGTAGATAATAATCAGTCGTTCGATTTAAATAGATGGGATTTCTTTCCTACGTTACATACATCGTTGCAGGTGAATAAAACATTGCAGCTAATGGGAAGTTACACCCGACGCATTAACCGTCCTCGTAGTCATTACCTAGAGCCAACTGAGCGTTATATCGATGCTTATAATGTGCGTGCAGGTAATCCAAATTTGGAGCCAGAATATATCGATTCATATGAGATTGGGATTTCACAGCGCATTAAAAAGTCGTTTATTTCGGCCGAAGTTTATTATCGTATTACCGATAATACCATTGAAAGAACCCGTCGTTCGATTAGCCCTACGTTAACTTACAATACTTTCCAGAATGTAGGAAAAGATTACGCTTTGGGAGCAGAATTGATGTTCTCGTCGCAAGTGAATAAGGTGTGGCGTATGCAGCTTAGTGGAAACTTATACGATTACAAAGTAGAAGGTGTTTTATACGATAAGCCTTTCGAACGTACCAGCTTTAACTGGAATGCCCGATTGGGAAATACATTTATGGTTTCGCCAACTTTGCGTTTCCAACTGGATGGAATGTATATCAGTAAATCGGCAACAGCACAAGGTTCACGCGATCCTTTCTACATGATAAACACTGCGATTCGAAAAGACTTTATGGATAGAAAGCTGACCGCTACATTACAGGTTCGCGATTTGTTTGGAACAATGAAACATCATATGACTACCGAAACGCCAACTTACAATTCGGTAATGGATTTCAAGAGAGGTGGGCAAATGATTCAGCTCTCATTGAGCTATCGTATTAATAACTTCAAACTGAAAAAGTCAGATAGAAGAGGTGGTGCTGATATGGGATCGGATGAGTTGTATTAAAAAATAACCAAATACTCTGAATAGTTCACAACCAGTGATGCTGCATAATGCGAGCTCACTGGTTGTTTTTTTGATTCTTAGCTGAATCTATGTTTGTTGTTTGCGCGCGATGTTGATTCGTTTCCTTAAAAAGTCATCGGACATTAGCAGATAATTGGGATCGATAACCAGATAGGAAGGTTTTCGTTTCATCTGTAATGTTAAATGATTGACTCCTTTCTTAAGCTTAACTTTCTCCAGATAAAGCAACTTGTTTTTACTGTTATACGCACCAATTTCAATATAGTCATCGCAGGTGGTATCCTGCTTTTTTCCTTGTCCATCGGCATAGTATTTCTCTAGGTCAATTGTAGTGTTTACGGTATAAGTGAAATTCTTATTTCTCTTATATTCTGTCGAATCGGCCTCCCAGTTATAGAAAGTGATCTTCTCCAAATGATCTTCCACTAAGTACTTTAAACTATCAGGAGCAGCTGTCTTAAGGTTATCAACTAACTCTTTGGCCGTAGGATAAGGAGCAGGCTGAAAAGCATATTTCTGGATAAACTTTTTTATTTCAGCAATGAATAACTCTTCTCCCAGATAATTGTATAAACTATGCATAACCAATGCTCCTTTGTTATAATAGGTAGAACTTTGATAGTGAGCTACCTTACCTAAAGGTCGTTCGGCAATATTCTCATTCTTTCGGGACAGGATGTATCGATGCATCTCATTTTTGAAAAACTTACGCATTTTGTCCGAACCATAATAGTCTTTCATACACATTAGTGCACTAAACTGTGTAATAGACTCCATTAACATTTGAGCGCCTTCCACATCGGCAGCAACCACCTGATGTGCCCACCATTGATGTGCCATTTCGTGTGTTGTAACAAAAAATGGGTAGTCGATGGGCTGTTTATCGAAAGCCAGTGACTCATCATCCAGCTTTCTCAGATCGGCAATAAATCCAATCCCTTCAGAAAATGGGATCAAATTAGGAAACGATTGTGCATAGCTCGAATAGCGTGGAAACTCTACAATATTCAGCTGTCCATACTGATAAGGAGTGTAAATACGCGAATAAGTACTTAGCGACTGTTTTACTCCTTTAATCATGTTGTCCAGATTATAGTCGTGTTTTTTGTGATAAAATAGATTTATTTCTACAGGCTGAAGAGTGCTATCTTCAGGAGTCCATGTCTCTTTTCTAATTTCATATCTCCCGGAAAGTATGGCATAGTAATTCAACATAGGCTTTTCCGATTGGTAATGAAAGTAGTTGCGCCCTTTTTCTGTCCATTGATTGATTAGTTTCCCCGGAGTAAGAGCTGTTTGGTCAGAAGAAGTACTGACAATAGCCTCAAAATTAATGAAGTCGGCTCCTTCGGTTATGAAATTGGTTTCAAGTCCTTTGGGATCATCCACAGATCTGACAATTGATCTTTCAGGTAAATCGTGCTTCTCTCGTGTGCGTTTGTTTTGTAGTTCTCCTTTGGAAGAATACCCCAATGTTGGGAAATACGAGTTATAAATGAATGTTCCATTCTTCCGGCAGAAATTCTTGCTACCACTATGGGCAAAACCATTGTTGACCCCTTCGAAAGTGAAACTCATTTCCAGTTCAGCACCAGGTTTTAAACCTTCAGCCAAATGATAGATGGTAATATTTTGATCTTCATTATTATGAATGATTTTTGTATTGCCTTTAATAGATACAGACGAAAGGTATTTATTGGAATTAACAATCAGTGTATCGATGGTCTTGTTAGAACGGTTTTGCAGGCAATAAGTGCCGGTAGCAATAAAATCGCCTCTATTGGGATATAAATCAGCCTTAATCTTTACATCAGTAATTTTAGGCTGAATCATATTCTCATATTGCTTGTAATCCAATTCGTAGGCAACCCTTTGCAGTTCATTCTGATAACTGGTGGTAAATTCATTCCGAATATTCGTTTGGAAGAAAATATAACCACCGTAACTCAATGCAATTGCAGTTAATATGATCGTTGGTTTTAAAGCATTCGATTTAAAACGATTAATAAAGAGTTGTAAGCGGATTTTCCAATGATCTTCGGTTTGTGTAACTAAAAGCTGATTGGTTGCGATTAGTAGAATTGCAGCAATAACTACCCAATACAATTTAAATATCCAATAGACCGGGAAATTGAATCCAAATTCATTCATATCGGAATAAGAAACTCCGGGAGCTCCACCAAATACAAGCAGATGGTGTTTCAGTACTTTATAAGCAAGATAGTTGTCGAATATCCAATAAAGAATCAAAATGACATATCCCACATATTTATTATTTATAATTACATGAATAAAAAATGCCAATGCAATAAGTAATAGATAGTCTACCATCAACACTCCGAATACCCATTTGAGGTAAAGAGGCAACTCATAATGGTGATAACCGGCCATTGCCTGATTGATTACACCACATCCAATGAGTATTAGGAATAGGAAAAACACTCCAATGGTAAGAGCAACATATTTACTCATAAGCGTTACCCATTTTGGGATAGGGTATGTGTTGGAAATCTCGAATGAGTTGGTATCGCGATCACGCCAAATCATCTCACCAGAGAAAATCATGATGATGATAAACAGTAGTAACTTCATACTGCCTCCAAGGACCTGTAACATTTGGTAAGTGACCGGATAGGTATTGGTATCGTACATTTTGCCAACTCCCTTTGAAACAACAAATAGCATGATGATAGCTATTAATGTAATCAGTAGAAAGTAGACATTTTGAAATAACTTTTTAATCTCAAAACGAGTTAGTTGAAGCAGTTGCTTCCAGGGAATATTATTCTGGTTGAATAAAGGAAGTTGCTGAGAAGGAGAAACGTCTTCAGAAGTTGTGTCACTTCCAGTTGTTGTTTGTTTTTTACGTAAAAAGAAGCGAAGTTGTCTGGTTTGATAGTTGAACCTGAAAAGCAAGAAGGTAAGTCCCATGAAGAATAGACCTATGCCAACCCAAAGCAGACGGTTGTACAGAAATACATCTACCAGTTGAGCTCCCGATTCATTCATGTCGCTTGCTGATGCTGATGAGGTAACTTGTATCGATGCTGCTATGCCAAATGGGTCGAGTAGAGATGCCAGAGTTTGATTATCAATATCCTGAAAAATACTCATGCTTACGGCATAAAGCGCATATAGTATAATAATTGAAATCCAGTTGACTACCACATTCCTTAACAATAAACTAAGTGCGAAAAATATGGCGCAAACCAGAAAAAGGTTGGGGATAATACGGTTCAAATAAGGCATTATATAGGTTGCCCATTCGTTAGGACCAAACATCGATTCTTTTAGGTAAGGCATTAATGTTGCAGCATAAAAACCAATTGAAATTCCCGTAAATACTACAATACTAAGTATAAAGGCGGCAAAAAACCGGCCTAATATATATTGGTGCTTTTTCAGCGGGGTGCTAAATGTAAGTTCAAGTGTATTGTAGGCAAAATCTTTAAATACAATGTTGGAGCAAATGGCTGCTACTACAAATATTCCCAAATAGGAATAGAGCCCCATTATTATATCTATTATTCCAGGGGAGTTGATGAAGACATTATCACCAACAAAGTTAATTTTGAAGCTCTTGAATGCGCCGGCAGCAGCATTGATAAGCAGAAATGATATAGAGAAGAGTAATAACCAATAAAGATATATGGTCGGGCGTTGGAAAGCTCTTCTTATTTCGAATCGAAATACTTCGTATAACATAATCTTGAAGTTTTGAATGAGAAAAAATTAGCTTAATGCCGAAAAGTATACGTCCTCTAGTTCTGGATGGGCAGCTTGAAAGCCATTTTGTGGATGTTCTTCATCAAACACATGAATGAGTGGTTTCCCTTCGTTCAGGTGCGAATAAATTAGGTTGTAGTCATTTCGGTATTGTTCCAATTCCGACTTGTCTATGCGTTTTTCCCAAATTTTACCATCCAGCTCTTTTATTAACTCGGAAGGTTTTCCTCCAATCAATACTTTTCCGTGATTGATAATGGCCATGTCGTTGCATAAGTCTTTCACATCATCTACAATGTGAGTGGATAGAATTACAATTTTGTTTTCACTAATTTCGCTTAACAGATTGTTGAAACGGTTACGCTCTGCTGGGTCGAGACCTGCAGTGGGTTCGTCTACAATAATTAGTTCCGGATCACCCAAGAGTGCCAATGCAATTCCAAATCGTTGACGCATACCTCCACTAAAGGTATGTACATGCTTCTTACGTTTATCGTATAGGTTTACCTGGTGTAGCAGGAAATCGACCATTTGCTGCTTTTCAGTTTTATTATGAATACCTTTTAATGCGGCAAAATGACTTAGAAGTTGATAGGCACTTATTTTAGGGTAAACACCAAAATTTTGAGGCAAGTAACCCAAAGTATTTTTAATGATCTCTTTATTGCTCAGAAGGTCGGTGTCATTAAAAGTTATTTCTCCCGAATCGGGCTCCTGAAGAGTGGCTAAAGTGCGCATTAATGTTGATTTCCCTGCTCCGTTAGGCCCCAATAAACCAAACATGCCCGACTGAATAGTTAAACTAAGTTCACTTAAAGCTTTAACACCATTCGGATAGGTTTTCGATATATTTTTGATTTCTAATTGCATAATTTTTCTGTTTTAAAGGTGTTGGGGCTGTTTTATGAGTGTATTTAATTAATAAACGATGATTTATTTTTTTATCACCTGCTTCACCTGCTTCACCTGCTTCACCTGCTTCATGCTGTTAACTGCTTCCTCTTGCAGGTCTTCGGCTTGTTCTTTGGTCACCTTTTGAGCTTCAGGAGTTTTGAAAGCTTCGGGATCAATCTCTTTCTCAATTTTGGTTGCTTTATAGCTGATCCTATCACTATCGATAGCTAAAACAGCCCCATTGAAATGGAAAGGCGATAATGGAGATAAGTATTTGGGAAGTTGCTTGGTAACCCAGAAAGTCATTTTATCCTGAACGAAAGCTTTGCAGTCGTATCCCAGAATTTTTCTCGACTCTCCATTGGATGCTTCTGTAATTGGTTTTATTTCCGATTCAGTATAAAAATATTCCTCATCAACAGAGAAGAAGCTTTTGACTTTATTATCTTTTAAATCGAAAAATACATTATTGGAAGAACCTCCTCCTATAGGAATAAACATGATGTTGGAAGTCTGTTCTATCTCCTTTAAGTGTGCTTTTTCTGAATTGAAGGATAGTTCATAGTTTTTGGTTATTGTCTCAGGAATAATAGATTTTAATGACTGTTGATCTGGACTTAAACTTTTATGGATGTTAATGGTCTGTTCGTAAATAATTTTACCTTTTTGTTGTGCCGTTGAATTAACAACTGAAATCACAATTAGAATTACTGCTAAATAAATTAATCTCATAACTACTACTTTTTGTTTTTATTCTTCTGCTTGCAAATCTATGGGACAAATAAAGGGAGTATGGTTAACGCTCTGTTAGTTAGTGTTAAGTAGTGTTAACGGTTGATTTTTAGTTGTTTTTTTGAATTTTATAGAGGTAATTTGTTTTAGCAAAGCAGTTAGTTATTGCTATAATGGAAGTATATGATGAAGCAACGAATTCGATATATTATTATTCTGGTTAGTGTGTGTGCCATAGGTATTGGTGCATTGCAATTTTATTGGATAAATCGACTTTATAAAACACATCAGGAGCAACTTATAAAAGAGATAAATATTGCTTTAGAAAACAGTGTGAAATACGAAATGCAGAGTCGTTACCAACAGCAGGCACAAGTTTTGTTTAGTGGTAATAATGCCACAGTTGTAGCCATTCAGCGTTCAGAAAGTGACACAATGAAGCTAGATGCGGCTATTCAGCCTTTATTGAAGCAGATGGGGGTGAAACATTCTACCTTGAAGTTTGATATAGGTGAAATGCAACTGGTTGATAATGATTCATTGAGTAATGAAATACCAGATAATTTACAGGTTCGATTGAAAGAGGTATTTGGCAGAATAATAACGAAAGAGCTTGAAAGTGAAATTCCGGTCAATAAGAATAAGATCGATTCTCTATTTCATGTTGAATTAGAAAAGCGAAACATTGAAGGAGAATATTGGTGGGAGGAAGTAACGAAATCGGATTCGCTAACTAATTATTCAACTCCTGGTAATTTGATGACTTCTAAAGTAGTTTACGCGAATTTGTTAGGAACTAAGGGATACAGAGTGTTGTTCAAGAATTCAACTCAACTTATTCTTCAGCGAATGATATGGGGAGTGACTGTTTCGTTTTTTCTGGTTGTTTTAATGCTATTCTCTTTTGGTTATATGTTGCGCACTATTTTTAGACAAAAACAGCTTTCAGAAGTAAAGAACGACTTCATTAATAATATGACGCATGAGCTGAAAACTCCCATTGCTACTGTGTTGGCAGCAGTAGAGGGAATGCGAAACTTTGGAATCCTGGACGATAGGGAAAAGAGTATGAAGTACCTTTCTGTTTCGAAAAATGAGTTACAACGATTGTCTGGTTTGGTGGAGAATGTATTGACAATGGCAAGAGAAGAGCGAGAGCCACTAAAGTTGGACATTGAAATGGTTGATTTTAGAGCACTTTGTTTGAATACTATCTCTAGCTTTAAATTGAAGGAATATGGAAAAGAGGTAGAAATTGATTTTAATGGATCTGATGAATGTAGGTGCAAAGCCGATCGTTTGCATATGGTAAATGTACTTCAGAACTTAATTGAGAACAGCATTAAATACTCCAACGAAACTGTTGCTATAAAGGTGAACTGCTTGGTTGATCAAAAGTATTTGGTCCTTCAGGTTGAAGATAATGGCGTTGGAATTTCACGAAAACATCAGGCGAGAATATTTGAGCAATTCTATCGGGTTCCTACAGGAAATATTCACAATGTAAAAGGTTTTGGACTCGGATTGCATTATGTCCATAAGATTGTGTCAAAGCATAATGGAGTAATTACAGTTGAGAGTAATAGCGGTGAGGGAGCTAAGTTTACTATAAAAATACCACAATAAATGAGTGATAAAATAAAGGTGCTATATGCCGAAGATGAAGAGGCACTGGGGATGATAGTAAAGGATAGCCTGGAAAGCAGAGGCTTCGAGGTGACCTTTAAAACAGATGGTGCCAGCGCTTTTCGTACATACGAGGAAAATGAGTATGATATATTGGTATTGGATGTAATGATGCCGCTTATGGATGGGTTTTCATTGGCCAGAAAGGTAAGGCAAACCAATAAGCATATTCCAATTATATTTTTGACTGCTAAATCGCAGGTACAAGATGTGGTAGAAGGCTTTGAGCTTGGGGGAAACGATTACCTGAAGAAACCATTTAGTGTGGAAGAGTTAATAGTTCGTATTAAAGCTTTAATAAAAAGAAAGAGTTACGAGGAACCGGTTGTTGAGGAAGAGTGTATTATCGGGGAATATACATTCAGCTACAGCAAGCAAACATTAAGGTTGAAAGATGAAGAACGAAACCTGACTCATCGGGAGGCTATTGTGCTGCTCAAATTATATGAAAGACGTAATCAGGTGCTCGATCGTAAATCTATACTTAATGAAGTGTGGGGCGATGATAGTTTTTTCAATGCTCGAAGTATGGATGTGTTTATAACACGACTACGCAAATATTTACGAGACGATTCTTCCATTCAGATTGTAAATATCCGCGGAGTAGGATATAAGCTAATTGTATAAATTTATTGATTTAACCACTGCATAAAGTCCCTTGTGCGCTCCTGACTTACAATGGTCTCCAGTGGGTCAGATGGGGCAGGAGAGATGATCACTTTCTTTCTGTTTTTTGAAAAAGCAATTACTTCGTTGATACAATCGTAATGAAGAATCATCTTACGGTTAATGCGGTAGAATAGCTCTGGATTTAGCTGATTTTCCAATTCTTTAAGAGAGTTATCCACTAGGCTGCTATTGCCTTGCTTATCGATCAGGTATAGGTATTTTCCTTCGGCTCTGAAATAGGCTATTTCGTCGATAGAGATGGATTTCATCTTATTCCCTCCTGAAATAAGAAAACGTTTTCGATAGCTTTGTGGCAATTGAAAGCGAGACTTTTCCTCCTCTTCTTTCGGAACATCAAATGCATTACGCATAGCGTCTACTCGATCTAACGCTTGCTGGAGGTCATCGGTATCTACTGGTTTTAATAAGAAGTCGATACTATTCAACTTAAAAGCCTGAATGGCATACTCATCGTATGCGGTTGTGAATACAACTGGGGTATTAAGCTCTATCTTTTCAAAAATGGAGAAACTGTTTCCGTCACCCAAATGAATATCAAGAAATAAAAGGTCGACACTGTTTTCTGAAAGCCATTTGGTTGATTCTGATACACTTTCCAGATGTGCTGCAATTTCAATTTCAGGACGTAATTCCAGAAGCATCTGTTTCAGCTCTTCTGCAACCAGCTCTTCATCTTCTACAATGGCAACTCTTAACTTATTCATTGGATTATTTTTATTGTTGGGGCAAAATTAATAAAAAAGAGCTCCCGAGAGGTGATCGGATACCACCTTCGGGAGCAGCACTAAATTTAAATGGACTCTATTTTTTGATTAATTTCACAGAAGTAACATCGTTTCCTTTGTGAAGATTAACCAGATACATGCCTGCTTTAAGTTGTGATACATCAACTGTTGATGGTTGATTGCTTGTGTACACTAATGTTCCAGCAATGCTATAAATGCTGATTTTGTCGGCATTTTTAACCTGAATCTGACTCTTCGCTGGGTTAGGGAAGAATAGTGGCTTTTGTGCATTGTTTACCTCTTCAGTAGTGCTTGTTGGGAAGTCGCTTGCATTTTGCATTTTCAATACAAATGAATCGTAAGTATCACCAGTACTTGCAACTTCAGTATTTTCTATTGCTAATGTTCCTTTGTAGATACCAGAAACAGCAACTGTTTTGTCGTTGATACCTGCGAATGAAGTGAAATAATCAGCTTCTGTTGTTCCCATTGAAAGAGCAATAACAGGAGTACCGTCATTCTCGAATGAAGCAACAAAAATATCAGAAGCACCTTTGCTTGAGATAGTACGGCTATTGAACTTCATATCACCTTCGTATTCTCCTGCAATAAACATACGGTCTTCTCCAATAGCTAAAGCCGGAGCACCTTCTCCTTCTACTGATCCAAATGAAACAGCTTTCACTAAATCGCCATTTGTTTCAGAAAGAATCATTAGGTAGTTGTCTGCTTTGGTAATATCATCACCGTTTGCAGTAAGTTTTACTTCATCAGTAAGAGGAAGGTTACCTGAATAGTTCCCTGTCAATACCAATTTCTGATCAGCATTTAATTGCATATCAGATACAGAGAAGATGTTTTGTTCGTATTTCTCTGTTTTAATTAATTCTGTTGAATAGTTTTTTGTCCAAACTACTGCGCCTGCATTGTCGTATTTTACAACGTAGATGTTTTTAGCGAACTCGAAACTAGCACCAGTATCATCTAGTTCAGTGCTAATTGTGTGGTCAGTATCAGGAATAAGTGCTTCTCCTTGAATTAGGTTAGCCACGTATGTATTTCCTGCATTATCCATTTCAACTGCTACACCTTCGGCTCTGTTTGTTCTTCCTCCTTTGGCATTTACAGGAAGGAATTTCTCTACTTCACCTGTTTCTAAATTAGCAATAGCTGTATAAGATGAGAAGTTAGCATAGAAGATGATGCCCCATACATCGTATTGAGTAGTAGAGTATTCTTTGCCGTCAACTGTTACTTTTCCATCAAAATAACCAGTGAAAACTACTTTTTCTCCTTCAACCTTAAGGTTGTTAATTCCAAAAACAGGAGTGTCTTCACCTGCAAGAAGAGCTGTTTCGAAAGCTTTAGCCCAAACTACTTTCCCATCTTTGTCGTATCGAGCAACAAATGCAAATGGGTGTTTATCTGTGTACTCTTTTTTGGTAAGAGTTTGCTTGTTACCATCAGTCCCTTTAATATCAATTTCGCCTGCAAAGCGACCAGCAACAATAACACCTTCATCGGTAGTTGCTGTAACCTGAGTAACATACGAAGCACCCAAAATCTCAGCACCCCAGGCTTCAGTACCATCAGCTGCGTACTTCAATAGGTAAGACGATCCTCCACCTAAAGTTCCAATAGTATTATTTGCAAAGTCGAAGTCCTCTGTAGCTTGCCCAGCTGTGTAAACAACTCCTGTAGCTGTCAATGCTGTTTGCTCTACTTTTCGTCTTTCTACTCTTGTCTCCTTACTTTTTTCAAAAGTTACAGGTCTTTGTAGGTTGCGTGTTTTTGCCCAATCGATATCATATTGAGCCATTGCACCTGAGCCAATGGCTGCAGTGCATAGAAGCGTAGTAAAAATTTTCCTCATAAGTGTTCGTTTTCTTATTGTGTTATAATCTGTTTATTTCTCTCCTATAAGTTGGGGTTATTCAACCTTGCCTCCTGTGGGATAGGAAGGGTATATCGATTGTCGTTTTGTTTTAACGTGTAAGTTTGACCATCGAAAGTATGGTTGATGGCTTCTTGATTTGTTCTTCGTAAATCAAACCATCTGTGTCCTTCGAACGCCAACTCTTTGAAGCGTTCGTTTAGAATGTATTCCATTAAATCATCTCCCGAAAGAGCATCGATTTTATTGGATTCCGCTTCGAATAGAGTTGAACGCAATCTGTTTTGAAGCAATGTCTTTAAGTATTGTTTAGCGTCATCAATATTGTTGTTTTTCGCACTGGCTTCGGCCAATGAAAGGTATACTTCTCCTAGGCGGAAAGTACAACGGTATTTTGTTGAGCCAGCTTTCTTAATGGTATAAGTATACTTTGTTACAGCTTTAAAGTATCTTTTCAGACGCTGATCATTAGTATCATATGAATCACGTAGCTTATCAGATAAATACAAGGCACGAGAATAATCTGAAGGTAGTACCAATTCAAGAGCTAGTAGGTTTTCGTCAGAATCGAAGCTACTAGGTTCAATTTTAGTGCTTTTATTCAAATCTGAAAGTGTTTTATTGGTATTAGCCAATAACTCTTTTCCAACAGTAATTGCTTCAGTCCATTTTTGCTGATATAGCGCAACACGAAGTTGTAATGCACGACCAGAATTAGTAGAAAAACGATAGTTGTTTTCTGTGGTCTGATCTTTTACATTTAATCGATCTAATCCCTCTTTAATGTCGCTGTTTATCTGACCATACACTTTAGCTAATGACGATTTTGGAAGAACAGCATCTGTATCGTTGTCCAAGTTTAATGGTACCGCTGGAATGCTTTCTGCCTGATTGGCTTCATAAGGTTGTGCAAATAAATTAGCCAACGTAAAGTAGGTATAAGCACGTAACATATAAGCTTCACCCACCAATTGATTAATTTGCTCGGTTGTGGCTTCTTTTACATTATTCTGCTCCTGAATAATGTGGTTACAAACAAAAATTACTTCGTAATAATCTAACCATTTAAACGGGAAGGTCGATGTCAGTGGATTGGTATCGTTCCACAAGTAGATATCACGAAAGTTATTGATGTCGAATTCCGAAGTGGTGTTCATGCGTGTCTCGTCGGTACGAAATGTTGCTAAACCTCTATCCTTGGGAAAATTATTGTAAGCAGTGGCCAACAAGGCTCTGAATTCCTCGTGGGTTTTAGGAATAACGCGTCCGGTAGGAACGATATCCAGGAATCCATCGCAACTGGTAAAAATAGTTGCAAATGAAAGTAGTATTGCGAATATATGTAGCTTTCTCATAATTGATCTGATTTTAGAATCCAACATTTAGTCCGAATGTGAATACTTTAGGAATTGGCTGTGCAAATTCGTTACTCATGGTCAATGGATCCATAAAGCCTTTAGAGTCTTTTCCCCAAATCCATAGATTACGTCCTTCGAAAGTGATTTTAGCAGAAGCCAACTTCAACTTGTTCAGGAATTTTGTTGGAATGGTATATCCTAAACGAACATTTGAAAGACGAATCTCATCGGCATCGCGTACCCATAGGTCTAACGAGCGATCTACTTTAAAATCGTTGATCCAGTTGTATTCCATTGCTCGGCTACCATTCAATGTATTGGCAGTTATTAAGCGTGGAAGATTAGAACTGGTGTTTTCAGGTGTCCACCTGCCTAAGATCTCGTTCTTTGCATTTTGTCCACGATCGTATTGGGTCATTGAGTAGTAAGGACGAATCAATGTCTTATGTCCCAAGTTGGCAATAACTACCATGGTCAAGTCCCAGTTCTTGTACTTGAAACGGTTGGTGATACCTCCCGAGTACAATGGGTCACGAGAGCCTGCATTTTTGTATAATGCACGCTGCTGCTCAGGTGTTAATTGAGTGGCAACACTAACATTTCCTACACCATTGGTCAATTGAAAGAACTCTTTTACTGTCACCTTTTCACCATCGTTGTTGTAAAGCAATGGGTATCCATCCTGATCTAATCCAGCATAAGGAAGAACAAATATGGAATTCACCGGGTGTCCCTGTAACGATGGAGTAGTCTGGTTACTCTTTACACTTACCTTATCCACTTTGTTGGTATTGTGCGAAAGATTGAATGTCGTTTCCCACAAGAAGTTTTTGCGTTTAATATTGCGGGTATTCAAGCTAATCTCGAATCCTTCATTGGTCATAGCTGCCCAGTTCTCTGTTTTGGCTAAGAAACCAGTTTCCAATGGTACATCTCTACTTCCAATCAGGTCAGTACTGTTTCTGTGGTAATAATCTACCTGCAATGCAAAAGCATAATCTAAAACAGCTAAATCGAAACCGAAGTTATAAGTACGTGTCTTTTCCCAACGTAGCTTTTTGTTTGGAGGTGCTTCAACCGAGATGCCATCAATAGTATGACCTGGCAAAATTGAAATGTTTTCCCACTTTCCTAAAACGAAAGGAGATGTGTTTTTATCGATGTTACCTTGTAATCCATACGATGCACGTACAGCTAGGTTGTTGATCCATTTTTCGAATTGAAGGAAATTCTCTTCCGACACTCGCCATAATCCACTGAATGAGTAGAGTGGTAAATATTTGTATTTAGGGTCAACGCCGAACACATCCGATCCATCGAAACGGATACTAGAGCCAATTGTATACTTTTTGTTTAATGTATAGCTAGCAGTTCCGAATACAGAAACGAAGGCATTTTCGTTTTCCACACGTTTAAATAGAGGAAAGTAACGTTGCCACGACTCATCTGGGTAATTTACTGGTTGCGATGTTAAGGTTTGATTGTTGTATCCATAAGCAGCAGAGAAATTACTTTCGAAATTGGTTTTACGTACTTCGTTACCAACCAACAGATCCAATTCATGTTTATCATCCCAGCTGTTGCTGTATTTCAACATGTTTTTCAAGTTCCATTGCGATTGCTGTTCATCTCTGTTCTTTATGACTCCTCCGTTAGTAGGAAGAAATGGACCGCTTTGCAGGCGACTACGCTCAATATCCTTACGGGTACTGTATGAGTTTTTATCTGCCCACTGTGCCTTAGTGTAGTAGTCAAGCTGTAATCCGAACTGACTGGTGAATGTCAAATTCTTTGCCAAATTCCATTCCATATCGAAGATTGAATTCACAGAACGAGAAGTAAGGTTATTACTCGTATTGGTACGCTCTTCGAAGATGTTGTAGTGAATTAGGTTATCGTTAAAACCATAACCTTGAATATCCGGATCGTAAACATAGTTGCCATTAGCATCTCTGGGAGTCAGATATGGGTTGGCTCTTCGTGAATAGTATCCCGGATTGGTAAATCCGTTGCTATTGGTCAGGTAAGAGTTATTCTTACGCTGGTTGGCCAATATCGAAACCCCGAATCTCAATTTTCTGCTAGGAGAGAAGCTAATTTTCGATGTAAGATTGATACGATCAGCATCTACACCTACAGTTGTTCCTTTCTCATTGTAATATCCTAACGAAAGGTAGTAAGTACTATTCTCTCCACCACCCGAAACACTTAATGACTGGTCGGTGTTCAAAGAACCACGGAATAATAGATCGTTCCAGTCAGTGTTAACTCCTCTTAGTGCATCAATTTCTGCTTTTGCTGCAGGAGTTAAGGCCGTATTGCCCTGAGTACGGTAGGCATCGTAAATTCCATGTCCATTTAAAATTCGTGCCACAGCACCTTTGCCTTTCAAATAGTCATAGTCTGAACGAGCCAAAGCTAATTCAAGGTCAATCTTCTCATCTGACGACATCAGATTTAATTTATCGATGTTTGGTTTCAAGGAGTAGGAAACTTTTGATGAGAAGTTGACCTTCATCCTTCCTTTTTTACCTTTTTTAGTCGTGATAACAATTACACCGTTTGCTGCACGTGCTCCATAAATTGCTGTTGCTGCAGCATCTTTTAAAACAGTGATATTCTCAATATCCGATGGGTTTAAACCGGCAATTGATGATGAGTAAAGCTCATCAATATTGTTTTCTTCCAAATTAGGAAGATCGGTTCCTTCTAGCGGAAAACCATCTAACACCCAAAGCGGATCTTGCTTCCCTTTTAATGAAGCTGTACCACGGATACGAATCTTAGACGCAGCTCCCGGAGCTCCGGAAGTGGTAACGGCACTAACACCGGCCAGTTGGCCTTCCAACATCTGGTCGACACTCATGATACCACCTGCTGCAATCTCTTTTACTTTCACTTTTGCTACTGCAGCAGTAAGCTTTCGTTTTTGGATATTGCGATAACCGGTAACAGTAACAGTTTCCAGCTCTTTCTTATCTTCACTAAGGTAGACAGTAACAAAGTCTTTCCCTTTAACATTTACTTGTTGTGGTAGATAACCAATGAAACTGATAGTAACTGTTTTTACTCCATTAAGAACGGCAAGTGTAAAGCGTCCGTCCAGGTCGGCTGTAGTTCCATAAGCTGGAATTGTCGACTGAACATTCTTGAGCTCTTGATCGGGTATCATGATGGTAGCACCAATCAATGGCTCTTTGGAGTCACGATCGAGGATGATCCCTTTTAAATCGCGACAATTTTGCCCGAAAACCCACACGGGAAATAGCATTAATAGTAAAAGAATGTATCTGTACATTGTATTTAAATTTTCAGAAAAAGTCAGCAAATAAAATGCTTTAACTGTTAAGAATCAATTTTATTTGTTCAACGCCTGCTCTATTCGCATAATCAAATCCTGATAATGGAACCGAGTGGCAGTATCTTTAATATTTACTCTTCTTTTTAATAGATCACGAATGCGCAATAGTTCTCCTCGCTTAATAGAGATGTCATCCGAAATACGTTTCAGTCCAGAGAAGTTAATCTCTTTACGCATGAAAGCGTGTGTCTCATCAACCGGAGCTTCTTCAATAGCGTGATTGTGGTGCTTGCACCCGTAATCGCACAATAGAGGAATATGGTTAATACCTTTGCTTTCAGGTTTCAGTTTCTTATAGTTTTTAGCCGTAGCATATTTGTCGGCAGCAATAATTAATGCATCAACCAATGTTTTCTGACTTTCGCGTTGGAAAACAGTTAGCTTTTTACCTTTAATGGTAGCAGCAAATACTCCATTGTGTAGGTCGTTAATCATATCTACCGCAGTATATGCTTTGGCGCCGTTGCGCATTTCGTTTTCCAACATGCGAATAATACGCTCAGGACGAAGCAAGTCCCAGTAGATGTATGATTGGTAACCACGTAAAATGGTTAATGGTGAGTTCTCGAATGTTCCTCCTGGCTTATTTTTAACAGGGAATGTTTTGCTTAAAATAGGAGCATTGAATAACCACTCAGGGCTATTGAATACATGTTTCACCAAGAACTGGACAGCACGTTTCTGCTTCTGTTTTTCAACATAGGTGTAAGTGTCTTGTCCGTCGCCATTGACAGCTTTGTTTACATAGATTCCTCCAATGTTAGTCATCACGTGGTAGGCGTAAGTGTACCATTGATTCATTACGCCAGTAAGCATGCTTCCTGCTTCAGTGTAATCACATCCTTCTTCTGCTGTCCATTTTTCAATTTCAGGAAGAATTAATTGAAGGTTTTTAAGACCATATTCACTAGCTTTCATGGCATCGTTACCTACATCTTCGCTTTGTGAACGCGGATCAACACCAATGCGACTGTCTTGTTGTTCGCCATAACGATATAGGGGATCGTTTACGTGTTTGTTAATCCACTTGTTCAATGTTGGAAGCTCAGCCCATGGTGTAGACGCATCCAACCAACGGTACGACCATGCGATGGCATATTTATCGTAAGTACCAATCACTGGAGTAATTTTTTCTACTCCGTCGCCTGGTTGTGCTACATAGTTAAAGCGAGCATAATCCATGATAGATGGAGCAGTTCCACCTACTTTATCTGTAAATGTTTTCGAACGTAACGAGTCAACAGGGTAAGCATACGAGGCGCCCATGTTGTGCATTAATCCAAGGGTGTGACCAATTTCATGCGACGATACAAATCGAATAGCATGTCCCATATGTTCATCTGAAAATACATTGCCACGTGCTTTTGGATCGATTGCTCCGGTTTGAACACGAATCCAGCCGTGTACAGCTGTCATCACATTGTGCCACCAGATAACATCCGACTCGATAATCTCACCAGAACGAGGATCGACAACTGATGGCCCCATTGCGTTGGCTTTAGGCGATGCTGCATAAGTAATTACAGAATAGCGAACATCATCTGGATCGAAATTTGGATCATCAGTTGGCGCATCTTTGGCAATAATGGCATTTTTAAATCCGGCTTGCTCGAAAGCTGCTTGCCAGTCTTTAACTCCTGCCTTAATATATTCTCTCCACTGGGTTGGAGTACTTGGATCGATATAATATACAATTGGTTTCTTTGGCTCTACCAATTCACCACGCTTATATTTTTCAATATCCTCTTCGCGTGGTTCCAGACGCCAACGCTGAACCAACTCTCTTCGCTCCATGCGCTGTTGCTTATCGCTGAAATACCAACGTTTGTTCGAGAAGATACCTATACGTGGATCTGCAAAACGAGGTTTCATTGGTTCTTTAGGAAGTAGTACTAACGATGAAGTAACATCGATACCAACATTTACTGATTTGGCTCCTTCTGTTACTTTAGTTGTCAATTCCGAACGTACCAGAATATTCTCTGGAAAACTCTTCATTTTTAAAATATGAGAGTGATCTTTTTGGGCTGAACCTCCAATACCAATGGCATTGAACACATTGTTGATACTTGTGTTTGAACCATCGTAAATTTTGTTGACTTTAATCACAACCGCCGATGAGTCAGGAGATAATGCTTCAATTTTGAAATATTCAGAAATAGAAGGACGGAAATTGTCCTTTACCGATAGTTCAATGGCATCTCCCTTTTTACATTCTACATAAGGGTTGATATCACGAATGAATACTTTCTCGTTTAAGGTGTCAATATCGAAAGTAATGACTTTGTTTTCGTAATTGATTCCCTTATTTAATCCGGCTTCGTTTAATTCGCCAGTAACTTTAGAAAGTTTGTTTACTACTAAGAAATCCCTGCCTTCTAACTCAAATGGTATTTCGAAGTAATAGTTCTTTTCAATTTTATGTACTTTAAATAAACCTTCCTGTGTATTTAAAGAATCTTTAATGATTTCGGAATAAGGTTTGAATTTCCCCTTCTTCTTTGTTTTTGTGCTGTCTGTTTTAGCATCAGTGTCTGTTTTCTTGGTCTTCTTTTTCCAAGGCCACCATCTGGCACTAACTGTTTCCACAGTTGTTTTCGATGTTGATGCGTAACTGTTAAATCCTGCCCCTGTGCCAAGAGCTAGTAGTAGAGCTGTTGCTATGCAACCTTTTCCGATTAACGTCATTTAACTTTCTTTTTTGTTCAATAGTTATCAGTATGAGAAGGTTAAAGTTGTTGAAAGGCTGTGTGTATTTCAAAAAAGAAGGAGTCAACTCTGATTATTTAGGAGTGAATCGGGGAAAATAAGGAGTAAATCAGTTTTTGATTTTAGGGGTGTTTTTAGTAATAATTTAGAAGTATAGATACTTAAAAAGTGTGTTTTATTATTGGAAGACGGGCCATGTAATTGTTTTCTGTAATTTCAGGTTGAATGAAGTTCATTCCCAAAAGCTCATATCGGCGATGAATATTCTTTAAACCAGTACCCAGTTTGTTGGTACTATTTCCCGATGGGTTATAGTTGTTGCAAATGACCAATGCATTTTCATCAAATGTAATCTTAATGTGTAAAGGTTGTTCTTTGGTTGCAATATTGTGTTTAATGGCATTTTCGGCCAATGATATTAACGATTGACTAAGAATATATTGAGAAAGATGCTCTTCGGGAACATCAATTTCATATTGCAGGGCTTCTCCAAACCGAATCTTCTGAAGAAATAGATAGTGTTGAGTGAAGTCCATCTCATTTTTTAATGTAACTGTGTTCTCCTTATGCTTCAAAAGCAGGTTTCGGTATAGCTTCGAAAGCTTCATTACAAACTGGCGTGCCAGTTCTTTGTCTTTCCCTACTAAAGTATATAGCGAGCTTAATGAGTTGAATAGGAAATGAGGATTCAGCTGATTTTTCAGATTATTAAGCTGTGCCTCCATATTTTCTCTCGATTGACGTTCACTTTGCAATGCCAGCTCTTTCTTTTCTTTCTCTAATGTTTGTCTGCGTTGTATCTCATATTGCCAGCGTCCCAATGCAAAATAGAGGATTAGAAGCATGATAACAATACTAATTATTCCTGTATATATCAGGTTGCGTCTAATTTTGTTAGGAATATCCATATAGTTGAACACAGGAATATTTACCGATATCATCCAGTTTTGAGCATATCCTAAATTTAGCGGAGTATAAATTTGCAATACGGGTAAATCCAGGAAGTCGGAATGAATAATATTGGTATAACGGGTTGTGTCGGCATGAATGGCAGCACTATAGTTGCTGAACTCGGGAAACGAATCGATGGTGGAACCAATGCGTTTTTCGTCGGGATGCATGGCAATTTTTCTGTTGGCAGATATCATTGCTGTATATCCATATCCAGACTCTCCTTTGGCTGCTAAAAGCTGATGAATCTGCATTAGATCGATATCAATCCCTACTATCCCGATTGTTTGGTTGCCATTGGAAATGGGTAATGTGAAAGTGACAAGCTGTTTTTGTGTTAGTTTATCCCAATAGGGGTACGACATCCACTTTGGGGAATATCTTTTAGAATCATCAATTATGGATTGACGATTGATCTGCTTCAGTTCAGTACGATTGGAAATAAAACTGGTGTCGGGAGAAGAAAGCCAAATCCATTGTGATGCAATTTGTAGTTCATTATCTGCAGTATGGTTAAGTAGTTGTTGAAATGCCTCTTTACGAGCAGAAGATGGCGTTAATGCCTGCACTCCCTCACTTAAATACTGTGCTTGTAGAAATAACTGGTCGAATTTGTTTTGTAAGAACTGAATATTGTTAGATGCAGCATAATGGGCCATTGCATGAGCAATGGTTTGAGTTTTCTTATTCATCTGATCAGATGTAACATAAACAAATACCGAAAACAGAAGAATAATTAGTGTTCCAACAAGAATCAGTGCATTTCTACGCATGAGTTACTTTTTTGCTCAAATATAAACATCTGATTTTATAACCGTCCTAAAATAAGGAAGCATATTTTTAGGACGGTTTATTACTGTTGGTTATTTATCAATGATTTTAAATCCCAGTTGAGTGATTGTTTGGCGAATCTTTTCTGGCGAAACAGTTCCATTGATCACGACCGTTTTGTTGGCTAGGTTTACTGTAACTGATTGTACCCCATTTAATGCTGAGATATTCTTTTCTACACTGTTCTTGCAATGATTACAAGTCATCCCATCTACTACTAGAACCAATTGACTTTCTTCTGTTTTTACTTTGGCGTATTTAGCTTTTAACCATTGAAATAAAGTATTTAGCATGAATGCAATTAGTAAAATACTTGAAGCTAACATCAACCAATAGGGAATGAAGTTTTCATGATGATTACCAGCATGACTCAATTGACCTAGGAGCCACTCTTTAGGTAAGAACTCATTAACCAAAACTCCAGAGATAATGGCTCCTCCAATAATGGACCCCAAGTAAGCCATCAGAGATCTTTTGCCCATGGCATTTCCAATAACCGTGATGGTGGCAATATTGGTGGCTGGACCTGCCATTAAAAACACAATGGCTGCTCCGGGTGAAACTCCTTTCAGTAGCAATACTGTAGCAATAGGAATTGAACCTGTTGCACAAATATAAAGCGGTACTGATGCTGCGAGTATGATTAGAATCTCTAATAAACCACTTCCAATATAGTTACTGAAGAAGTCATCGGGAATTACCACAGCAATAAGTGCTGCCAACAGCAAACCAACAAATAACCATTTGGCAATATCACTTAGCATTTCGATAAAAGCATAATGAAGAATTCTGCTGAATGCATTTCGCTGGGGCTTAGCAGGAGTGCCACTACAAGTATTGTCATTGCAAGTATCCTGAGAATTGTCAATGACAAATTTAGGAGGAGTGTTTAGTGCCGAATTGGTTGGATATGGATTAGTTGGTGGAGAAAAAGTAAACTGTGTCTTTGGAGATTTTACTGTTTTCTTTTCTGTTTTATTAGTGATGATTCCTCCAGCAATGCCTGTTAAAAATGCAATGATTGGGCGCAATATGGCAAATGGCCATCCCATTAATGAATAGGTAGCTAAAATGGAATCGACGCCTGTTTGCGGAGTGGATATTAAAAATGAATTGGTGGCTCCTTTAGAGGCTCCATTCTTGTAAAATGATATTCCTGTAGGAATTACACCACATGAACATAGTGGAAGCGGTATCCCTAAAATTGAAGCATTTACTGCACTCCTGGTATTGGGGTTACCCAAATGCTTTTGCACCTTGTCTTGAGGAAACCATACTTTTAAAATACCAGCAAATATTAACCCCAGCACTAACCATGGTGCCATTTCCAATGTAAGCACCCACAACTCTTCGAAATATTTCAATATAAATTCGCTCATATATTTATTTTGATATAAATGCGTAAGCATTTCTTTGATTAAAGACTATTGGATAATTTCTTTTAGAACAAAAGTAGCTGATGAATTTTTGTTCTTATTGCATAATTGCGAAGAATGGTTGCAATATTGGGAAAAAATAATCCCGAATAGGTGATTATTCGGGATTAAGCATAGGATATAATAAAAAAGCTTTAGGAGATCAGCTTTCATAGGTTAGACAATTGACTGAAAAATTACACGTATGAGAAATAGGAAAAAAATTGATTTTTTAGTTTGATCGATAAAATATCTACATTTGTTGCAGCTAGAAACAAACTATGAAAAAATCAGATTCGGAATTACTTCAACTGTATAGCAAAGGGAATGTGCTTGCATTTAATGAGCTGTTTACAAGATACTATCAAGTGTTATGCGTATATGCATGTCGGCTGGGGATCGAGAAAGGGGTGGCTGAAGATGTAGTGCAGGATGTTTTCATGGTTATTTGGGAAAAGCGAGAAAAAATTCAGATCGTAAGCTCGTTGAAATCTTATTTGTTCAATTCGGTTCGAAATAAAGTCTATAATATTTCCAATAGAGATAAGGTAAAAAGCGATGTGCTTCATCAGGTGCAGTATAACCATGAAACGGGAAAATATTTCGATCAGGTGGAAAGTAATGAGTTTTCTGCTATCCTCTTTCAATGTATTGATGATTTGCCTCCTCGTTGTCGTGAAGTTTTTCAACTTAGCCGACTGGAAAACGAGCGTCAGATGACAATTGCCGAAAAGCTGGGAATTTCTATTAATACTGTAAAGGGACAAATGGGAAAAGCTTTATCTTTCATACGTACCTGTTTAGACGATAAATACAAAATAGCGTATTAATTGCGTAACTATTTTTCAAACGAACCTCTCCTAAAATATTTGCTCAGTATTTTTTTAAAATTGAATTTTAATCGCTGTTTGTGAGGTGATTAGTGTGTGGTGTTGAGTGAGCTAAATGTTCATACAACTAAAAAATGGAAAAAAAGCATGTGAAGAGTAATACCTTTTTATTCTTCGTTTGTCTTGAGAGTATAACAGCATGTAATGGAGAAAGAAAAAATTGAGATATTGCTGGCTTCCATTTTAATGGGAGAACCTTCACTGGAGGAGAAAAAACAGTTTGGAGAGTGGTATAATGCATCGGACGAAAACAGGGCATTGTATCAGTTTTACAAACGAGTATGGAATATTGCTCCCAATAAAGGAGAGTACCACCAGTTTAATGCATCGAAAGCATTGAATGGCTTTATGGTACGAGTAAACCATAAGGAAAAAAGTCGTCACCATTGGCGATATGCTATTAGTTGGGCGGTTGGTGTAGTTGCAACTTTGCTTGTGGTGTTTGGCTTGAATTGGTTGACACAGGATGAAAAGCAAGTTTTTGGAGTTCCACAACTGATGACAGTCGAGGTTCCGCGAGGAGATAAAGCCTGGATTAACTTGCCAGATGGAACTAAGGTGATGCTGAATGCAGAATCATCATTAAAATATTATTCCGACTTTGGACGAGAACATCGGAAGATATATCTATCGGGCGAAGCCATGTTTGATGTAACCCACCAGGATAATCCTTTTTTAGTCGACATAAATAATAAGGCAACAGTAAAAGTACTGGGAACACAGTTTAATATTACTGCCTATCCGGATGAAGAGGTAATTGAAACAACCCTAAAAAAAGGGAAAGTTCATTTTCAAGTGAAAGAACATTCGCAATTGGTTAAAATGAAACCAGGTGAATGTGTGAAATATTCTCCAAAGGATAATACCATATCTGTCTCTAATGTTGACATCAATCAATATTGTGGATGGGTAGACAACTGGTTGATCATTCGTGATGAATCGCTAAAGCGAATTTGTAAACGACTATCACGTCGATTTGATGTGGATTTTATAATCAATCCGGAAATAGCTAATCAACTTTATCATTTCGATGCGGCCTTTAAAGATGAGTCACTCGAAGAAGTATTGGATGCATTAACTATCTCTGGTGGATTGAAATATAAGCTTTCCAGAAAGGAGGTTATAATAGATAAAAAATAAAAAAAGCCGGGAAATGGTGCAACATCTCCCGGCAAAAGCAATAAACAGCTATCTGACCAATAGCTAATTTATTAACTAAAAACCGATCAAATTTATGAAAAAAAAATGGTTTGACTGTTGGTGTAGAAACCATCAGTTAAGAAAAATGCTGTTTGTTATGAAACTAACATTTGTTGGTGTATTGTTTTTCTGCATGCAGATATCTGCAGCGGTATACTCACAGAACCAGAAACTTTCGTTGCATATGAAGAATGCAACAATACAGAAAGTGTTGAACGAAATCGAAAGCCAAAGTAATTATCGATTTGTGCTTCGAAAAGAACATGTAAATACTACACGCAAGGTAAATGTATCACTTAGTGATAAAAGCATCGAAGATGTGTTGGGTAGTATTTTTGAAGGTACTGCGATTAAGTATATCGTTACAGATAAGAACCTGGTGATTATACGTAAAGGAAATGGTGTGGGAACGCAAAAGGAACGTAAAATCACAGGCGTGGTAACCGACACTAAAGGAGAATCGCTACCTGGTGTATCTGTCGTGGTAAAAGGAACTACCATTGGAGTAACAACCGATATTGACGGAAAGTACTCATTGTTGGTTCCTGCCAATTCAGAATCACTTCAATTCTCTTTTGTGGGGATGAAAACTCAGGAGAGAACTATTGGTGGCAATTCTGTTATCGATGTGGTTTTGGTGCAAGACGCCATCGGACTGGAAGAGGTTATTGCTGTAGGTTATGGTGTGATTAAGAAATCGGACTTGACAGGAGCGGTGGTAAGTGTCTCTGGAGAAGATTTGGCTAAACGAAATGTAACCAACGTTTCGCAAGCACTACAGGGAGCTGTTGCTGGTGTAATGGTAACCCGTTCAAGCGGAGCACCTGGAGCTGGCAATACAATTCGTATTCGTGGTATCACCACTTTGGAAGGAGTTAGCGATCCGCTAATTTTGGTTGACGATGTACCTGTTGGTAGTCTGAATGAAGTAAACCCGGAAGATATCGAATCTTACACTGTACTGAAAGATGGAGCTTCTTCAGCTATTTATGGTTCGCGTGCTGCAGCTGGTGTAATCATAATTACAACAAAACGGGCAAAAAAAGGGTATTTTGCCATCGATTATTCGGGGAGTTATTCCATAAATAAACCAACCAGAACACTCGATTTTGTCAGTCCTATTCGATACATGGAGATGTGGAATGAAAAGGTGTGGAATGATGCAGGAAATGGTGCTGATCAGTATCCGGTTTACGCCAAAGATCACATCGATAATTATCTGACGAACAATGCCAACGATCCGGATAATTATCCAATAACCAACTATAAAGCTTTGTTGGTGAAAGAGAGTGCATTTACAAATCGTCACAATTTGAGTATCTCAGGAGGTTCCGATAAAATCAGATCGAAAGCTTCGTTTGGTTATGAGCACCAGGATGCGCTTTATAAAATTAAAGATTGGAAGCGATATACTTTAAGAATAAATAACGATATCAATGTAAGTGAGAAATGGGGAGGAAGCTTCGATCTTTCATATCGTATGATAGATACAACCGATCCTATCGTTTATCCTTTGGGAGATCGTATTCGCGAATCACCACTATATCCTGCAGTTTGGGCCGATGGACGCCCGGGTACAGGCCGAGACATGGGAAACTCCTATGCCAACCTATTGAATGGCGGAGATTCCAAGTCACGTAGTCAGCAGATTCGTGGTAAGTTAGGACTTTACTACAAACCTTTTGAAGGATTAAAGATATCTGCCAATTTTACTCCTTCGTATTCTAATTATTATAAGAAGACGTTCAAGAAAACGGTCTATCTGTATGGAGCAGATGATCACGATAATTCAGATCCATTAGGAACATCGCATGGGTTTGATAAGACCAATCTGTACGAATATAGAAATGTGAGCGAATCACGTACCTCTCAATTATTGGCCAACTATGATGGTAGCTGGGGAAATCATAAAGTGGCTGCCAAAGCAGGATATGAGGAGTATTATTCAAAGTATGAAAATCTATCGGTAAGAGGATTAGAATTGCCGATGACAGATTTCCCATATCTAAGCCACGTGCCAACCGATAAAGTGTTTAATAATGGTGTTGGGGTAGAAGAGAAAGCTTACCGCTCTCTATTTGGTCAGGTAAACTATAGCTACAACAAAAAGTATCTTATTCAGGCTAATATTCGTAGAGATGGATCATCGAAATTTGCATCAGAATATCGCTGGGGTAATTTCCCTTCTCTTTCAGTTGGTTGGGTAATTAGTGAGGAATCATGGGCACAAGCTTTAAAGGATAAAGTTTCGTTTTTAAAGCTAAGAGGTTCTTATGGTTCGTTGGGAAATGATCGACTTGGAAACTATTTGTACATTTCGGAATTGGCATTGGGAACAGGCGTTTTTCAGCATACCAATGGTAACGTAATTTCAGATAGATCTTCGGCATTGCAATACTTAGTAATGCGTGATATTACCTGGGAAACTACTACATCAGCGAACTTAGCACTCGACTTAACAACAATGAACGATCGTTTGTCTGTGTCAGTCGATGTATATCGAAAAAAGACAACTGATATGTTGTTGAATTTGAGTGTGCCTAGCTTAATTGGTTTTGATAACCCAAAAACCAATGTGGGCGATATGACCACAAAAGGTTGGGAAGTAGAATCGAAGTGGCGCGATAAAGTAGGAGACTTCAAATATTCTGTAGCATTCAATATCTCCAACTCGAAATCGGTTGTTGGCGATATAAACGGGAAGCGTATTTTTAGTGGAGCAACCATTACTGAAGAAGGTCTTGAATACCGTACACTATATGGATATAAAACCGATGGTTTATTCCAATCACAGGAAGATGTAGATAATTCACCGGTTGTAAACTCTAATGTGAAACCTGGTGATGTTAAGTTCTTAGATATTAGTGGTCCTGATGGAGAGCCAGACGGAAAAATTACTTCAGACGATAAAACTTATCTGGGAGGCTCACTTCCTAAGTTCATATACGGAGGTAACTTATTTGCCGAATACAAAGGGTTCGACTTAAGTCTTGCATTTCAGGGGATTGGAAAGCAGAATAGAGTAATGAGTACATCGGCAGTCGATGGTTTTGCATCTAACCTGTTGCAACCAACCACATTATACGATGGAAGTTATTGGTCGCATTTAAATTCAGAAGAAGAAAATCAAAGTGCAAAGTATCCTCGTTTAACAGCCAAAGCACAAGGGATAAATAATCGTTTCTCAGATTATTGGGTGTTCAACGGAGCTTATTTGAGAATGAAAAACATTACGTTGGGATACACATTACCCAAATCAATAACTGATCGTTTAGGAGTGAATAAACTTCGCGTTTATGTGGCAGGAAATGATTTGTTTACTGTGGATAACTTCCCTGCAGGTATGGACCCGGAGTATTCTATGGGCAACTATTTTATTACTAAATCTTACATTTTTGGTGTAAAGCTTAACTTCTAAAGAAATGAAACCAAATAATATCAAGCAGATGAGAATATTAAAAACCATATTAGCAATTGCATATATCATTGGTGTTACTTCTTGTAATGAGTTGGATCTGGCTAGTTTAGATAAGGCCAACTCGGAATCATGGTATGCAAAACAAGATCACTATAGATACTCTTTAAATGATTTATACCGAAATACATTCTTTAAAAAGCCTAGTGATACCTGGTCGGACGATTACACGATAAGAACAAATGGAAATACAGTGAAAAATGGTACTGTGGATTCAGAGTGGGGAGACGCAGCAACATATTGGGCGCATTTGTATAAGGGGGTAAGTAGAGCCAATACAGTAATTGCAGAGTTAGAAGCCAAAGGAGAAGTGCTTGGGGAAGATGTACGTAACCAGTTTATGGGAGAGGCCGAGTTCATGAAGGCTTCGTTCTATGGTCAATTGATTTACTTCTTTGGCGATGTCCCTTTCTTCGATAAAAATATCTCTATTGATGAATCATATACCGTTGCCCGAACTGATTTAAATACTGTAAAAGGTAAAGTATATGAGTTGTTCGACCGTGCGGCAGCTAAGCTACCAGCTTCTTATGAAGGGGCTATTTATGCAACAAAGGGAGCTGCTTTAGCTTATAAAGCCCGAACGGCATTGTATCTGGGTGATTACGAAGTTGCAAAAACGGCTGCTAAAGCTTGCATCGATTTAGGCGTGTATAGCTTGCACAACGATTTTGCCGATTTGTTCTTTTCAAAAACAAAAGTATCAAGCGAGTTTATCTTTACATTTCCAAGATCGAATGACCTGGATATTAGAGTAGGAATAAACACATACATTCCTCGAAACCATCCTAGTGGATATGCTCAAACGCATCCTACATGGAACTTGTTGGCCAGTGCATATTGCACCGATGGATTGCCTGTAGATGAGTCTCCTTTATTCGATCCTCATAATCCTTTTATGAATCGCGATCCTAGACTTCTGGCAACGATTATTCCTTTTGGAAAGCTAAAAGCGGATGATGACCGTACTCCTGAGTCTGGTACCAATTTTTATGGTATTGAATTCAATACTCATCCATTGGCGCGACAGGTGATGAATTACAATGAGAACAAGATGATTGTAAATAAAGACACTCGTTCCATTGGGGCATATGCATCATTCAATGGCTTGGTAAGAAGCAAAGGATGCGACGAAGAATGGCTGGACGATAGAAAAACGGAAACAGCAGATATTGCATGTAGATATGCCGAAGTACTGTTAACTTATGCCGAAGCAAAAATCGAGTTAAATGAGATTGATGATTCTGTGCTGGAAGTCTTGAATTCGCTGCGTGAAAGAGGATATGCTGGCTCTGGAGTGAACTATCCGGTCATTGCAACAAAAGATCAAGGTAAGTTGCGATTGATTGTTCGCAATGAAAGAAGAATTGAGTTGGCATTCGAAGGAATGCGATACATGGATTTAATTCGTTGGCAATTAGCAGAAAAAGCGTTGGTGGGTAATAACTATGGATTGGCAAAAATCAATCAGCAACCCGATTTAAGTAAGCCGGTAACTGGAGATATGATTACCAATGTTATTGAACCGGGCCATTGGTTCTGGGGAATAACACCAGAGATTGATAATGATGGACTGCCCAACTTCCAGGCTTTAGATGATGCTGGAATGTGTAGTATACTTTCAGTGATGGAGTTCGATAAAACAAGGCAATACCTTTTCCCAATACCTAACTCAAATCGAAAATTAAATCCTGAATTAACGCAGAATCCAGGATATTAGTCTGAATTTAAGGATTAAGTCAGACCGCTAAATTTTAGATTGGTTAGTTATAATTTACAAGTGAGGGTGTCCAAAAAGCTTATTTATAATTTTTTGAACTAACGGATTATAAGTCACCACTTGGTTTATCACCCCTAAATCCCCTAAAGGGGACTTAAGCCTCCTCTTTAGGGGAGGTTTGGTGGGGTAAAAACGAAAGCAGGTTATAAACTGAAAGTTCAATTTCAAATGAATTTACTTTTTGGACAACCTCCTTGTTTTGTTTACTAGCCTGATTTTGAGCAGAAAGTGTTAATTTAGAAGAAATCACCTATACCGCATTATTATGAGAGTTGTTATTATTGGAATAATTTTCGCAGCATGCTGTTTCTATGCATGTAAATCGAATAAATCATCACAGAATACTTCGGAACAAGAATTAAGTCCGAAGGCTATAGCCAATAACTTTAAGTTGATCGGAGAAGCCGTTAACGAACCCGGATATGATGTTTGGGGAAGTTCTCCCGTGAGAGGAGAAGATGGGAAAGTGCATCTTTTTTGTGCCAGATGGTCAGGAGCGATTCCGTTTTATGAGGCATGGAAATACAATAGCGAAATAGCCCATTATGTTGCCAATAATCCCGAAGGGCCTTTTCAGTTTGAGAATGTTGTTGCTAGTGCAGCTAAAAGTGCAGGAGTCTGGAATAAAGTAGGTTTTCACAATCCGAATATTCGAAAGATTGACGATAAATATGTACTGGTTTATATTGCCAACGATGGTGCAAAACAACATGGGCCAACACAGTTCATTGGAATGATGATAGCCCAGAATATTAATGGTCCTTGGAAACAAATTCCCAATAAAGAAAATCCTATTTTGAAAACACCCGAAAATGAATCTTCATGGTGTTTCAATAGTGGTTGTGGTGTAACCAATCCATCTATATTGGCGCATCCCAATGGTAAATATTACCTCTATTTTAAAGCAATGACAGGTCCTAGACCTAAAGGTCGAGTGAAAATGGGAGTGGCCATTGCCGATAAATTGACAGGGCCATATGTGATTCAGGATAAGTCAATAACTGCTAATGATAAAGCCATTGAAGATGGTTATGCCTTTATGTGGCGAAACCATATCTGCTTGTTAACAACCGATAACCATGGAATAATTGAAAAAGGTGGCGGCCTTTTATGGGTGTCGAAAGATGGTTTGCAGTTTAATACTGAACCTTTACCAGGTTTTCACCACTTCGGAAACTATCATTTGAAAGGCAATATTCCTGAGAATGCAAAAAAGCATTATGGAAGTACAGTGAAGTTCGAACGACCTCAGTTATTGCAAGCTGACAATGGTGAAATTGAGTACCTCTATTGCCCCAGTGGCGTTGCCATTGATGGCAGTGATGGTACTAACAGTTATGTGTTGAAATTTGAAGCAAAATAACATTAGCATGATGAAGTTTTATATATGTGTGCTGGGCTTATTGATGAGTTTCGTATTAAATGCTCAGGAGAATAAACTATGGTATAAACAGCCAGCCAAGCAATGGAACGAAGCGCTTCCTGTTGGAAATGGACGGTTAGGAGCTATGGTGTTTGGTGGTGTTGCTCATGAACGAATTCAGTTGAACGAGGAGTCTGTCTGGACCAAAGGAATTCCATATGAGGATAAAACCGATGGACATAAGTATGTGGCAAAAATTCAACAGCTTCTTTTTGATGGTGAATATGCAGCTGCAGAAAAGATGTGTAAAGAAAAATTATTGAGTGGTCGTAATCCAGAATCCAGCACTTATCAAACTTTAGGTGATTTAGATATATACTTCGAAGGAGTTGATAAACATAGTGATTACCGACGAGAATTGAATCTGGATAGTGCATGTGTTACTTCTCAGTTCAAGGTTAACGGAGTTAAGCATAAACGTACAATTTTTTCTTCAGCACCTAGTCAGGCAATTGTGTTTAAAGCAGAGGCCGACAAAAAAGGACAGATTAATTGTCGAATGCGCTTTTCGAGGCGAGGAGATGGTGAAATCGTTGAGGCGATTGATGATATACTTGTGATGAAACAACATATCAATAATGGGCGAGGAGTAAAGTTTGAAACAAGATTGAAGCTGAAACACAAAGGAGGAACACTATCCATTCACAACAATGAACTAGTTGTGAAAAATGCAGATATCGTGGAGTTTCGTTTGGTGGCAGCTACCAATTACAGCAAAGGCGATCCTACTGAAAAATGTTTGGATTATTTAAATCTCAATGCAGATAAAACTTATAACCAATTGCTTCAAAGACATTATGACGATTACCAATCGTTTTATAATCGGGTACAACTTCAATTTAATAATACTTCTGCATCGAAATTGCCTACAGATATTCGCTTAAAGAAGCAAAAAGCAGGGGAGAATGACCCCTCGCTGGCAGAGTTATATTTCAACTACGGAAGGTATCTTTTGATTAGCTCTTCCCGGCCTGGATGCTTGCCCGCTAATTTGCAAGGAATATGGTGTGATGAGTTAAAGCCTGCCTGGTTTTCTGACTACCACATCAACATTAATGCACAAATGAATTATTGGCCAGCCGAGATTACCAACCTTTCAGAACTGCATGTGCCCTTTTTGAAATACATCGACCGATTGAGAGAGCGAGGTCGAAAAACAGCTAAAGCAGTATATGGCGTGAATGGCTTTGTGGCACATCATCGTTCTGACGTTTGGCATTTTACCACACCTTATGGCGCTCCGCAATATGGAATGTGGCCTATGGGAGCTGCGTGGGCGGCAACTCATATGTGGGATCATTTTGTTTTCGGGAAGGATAAGCAGTTCTTAAAAGAAACAGGTTATCCTGTAATGAAAGAAGCGGCACTGTTTTTATCCGAATTGATGGTCAGAAATCCCAAAAGCGGGAAATGGACCATCGGACCTTCGGCCTCTCCTGAAAATGTTTATGTGTCAGCTAAAGGAGAAAAAGGAAGTGTGGTAATGGGAGCTGCAATGGACTTACAAATTATACGTCACTTATTCAATTGTTGTATTGCAGCAGCAGAGACATTGCAAATGGATGCTGACTTTAAAAAACAGCTGGAAGAGCAATTAAAAGAACTGACTCCCATAAAAATTGGAGCGGATGGTCGAATCCTTGAATGGTCTGATGAGAGCTTAACCGAAGCAAGCCCGGGACATCGGCATATCTCACACCTATACGGTCTTTTCCCGGCAGGATTATACAATTGGAATAGCACGCCTGAATACATGAAGGCTGCGCAAAAGGTTATTGAAGGTCGACTAAAGAATGGTGGTGGGCATACAGGATGGAGCAGAGCGTGGATGATTAACTTTTATGCCCGCTTGCTGGACTCCCAAAAGGCATGGGAGAACTTAGTCGCTTTGTGGACCAAATCGACATTACCGAATTTGTTTGACAATCATCCACCTTTTCAAATTGATGGCAATTTTGGAGGTACAGCTGCAATTGCAGAGATGTTGGTGCAATCGTATGCTGGTGAGATTCATCTTTTACCGTGTTTGCCTAAACAATTAGCCAATGGGAAAGTAAAAGGATTAGTGGTGCAAGGGGGGCATACTCTAGAAATGGTGTGGAAAAATGGGAAAGTTACTTCTGCAACAATTATTGCTAAATCAAAGGAAACAATTCCAATTAGAATGAATGGAGTTGTTCAAAAAGTTACGCTAAAGAAAGGACGTAATGTTGTAAAATAATATCGAAAGCACATGAGTGAGATAATCATTCATGTGTTTTTCAGAGAAACGTTATTGAACATATTTGAAATATAGGTATCTTGTCACTCCTAATTAAACAATTTACCTATGAAGATTTATTGGCTTGCCCTGGCCTGTGTGGTTAGCTTTGTCAAATGTGGAGATAATCCAGAGAAAACAATCCAAAGTACATTAGAGAAAATTTCAAATGAACAGCAACTGGCATATAATGTCAAAGAGCTAACTATTCAAGGATCGAAAACAGGAGATACCATATTTACCACTCAGAGGTGTGAGTTTAAAAAGAATATTGGGGATGAAAACTTCGGTTACCAATTTATCGTAGAAGATAGTTTACTGCATCCTCATTTTCGAATTCCTATTATTTCACATGTCGAATTCAACGGCATAGAGCGTTTGTGGATGTTAGAGAGTAAAGTGAAGAACATGAATAAGAAAGATCTGGTCTCGGAAAGCACTTTGAAAAAGCTTAAAAACGACATAAGCGGACAATTGCCTGTTTGGAAAGAGCTATTGAGCAAAAAAGGATTTAAACATACTATTGTAAAAGATTCTGCTTGGGGCAATAAGGTGTGTACTTATATTAATGCTTTATCTGCCGATTCGGCTGTACACGAAATGTTTGTCGATAAAGCAACCAATTGGCCCGCATTATTTCGAGTTATTATCAATGAGAAACAGCCGTTTATTAAAGAGTATCATATTGGAACTCAAAAAAGCAAACAGACATTTTTAATAAGCAAAGGCAAGGAGCCAGTTCCTACAAAGGAAACCATTGAGCGAGTTAAAGTGGGAGATCTGTTTCCTGTATGGAACTTGGAAGATACGAATGGAAAGGCTGTTCAATTCAAGGATCGAAAAGCAAAATATACAGTGCTGTTTTTATCGGGAATAAACTGTGGTTATTGCCAGAAAGCGTTACCTGTTGTGAAGCAAATGCATCAAAAATGTAAATCGAATACAGATGTAGATTGTTTGGCATTTTATGCGGATGATAGTAAGGCAAAGCTGTTGAGTTACATGAAAGAAAAAGGGATTGATTACCCAATTGTTTTTAACCCGGAGAAGAATGCAGAAAAGCGTTACAAGCAGCGGCAAAGAATTCGTTTTGGTCTACCTACCACTTTTATTCTGAATGGTGAAAACAAGATTGTATGGATTAAAAATGGATATTCCAAAGAGTTGGGAAATGCAATTCGTTCTAAATTAAAGGAGTTGGGGTATTAATCTGAAATGCCTTTTTTTACGTAAAAAAGAAATGACATTATACAATTTATTGTAAGTTAGATCGTTTGGGAAGAGTAAAAAGAACTAAACACTCAGGAACCAAAAGAATTTAAACAGATGAAAAAGTTAAACCTACTTTACTTACCAGAGATTTATTTGATTGTTGGAGCTATTCTGGCAGGATTTACCCCTCCATTTTCATTTAATCCTATTATGTTGTTTGTTGCCTTAATTCTTGGAGCTCAGCTTATGTTTAGGAATAAAGTGACAGGAATACTTTTAGGTAGTATCGTAGCACTGATTTCCTTCTACTTTACATTGGCTTTTATGTCTGAATTGCTCAAATTTCCAGCATTTAATAAGCAGGCATTGCAAATGTTGCTGGGTGGCGGTGCAATTCTAATAGCCAATTTTGTAGCAGCAGGAACAATCATCTATAAGTATACAAAAGACGAAGAACCAGAACCAGCAATGGTTTAAAATATAGAAGAAATGCAACTAGAAAAAATATGCCCCAACTGTGGTGAAACGGTAGAAGAAAGTTTTCAGCTTTGCTGGAACTGTACCTACAGTTTTACCGAAGAAAAAGTAGTTGAGATTAAAGATCTTGGTGTAAAAACGAAGGAGATTGATTGCTTACGGTGTCAAATCCCGATGAAATATGTTGGAGAATACCGGTTTCACGAAGGACCTGATATGGGAGTAATGGGGCCACTTTTTGCCGTATTCCAGAACAGGGAAGCTTTTGATTTATACCTATGTCCACGGTGTGGAAAGGTGGAGTTTTTTGCACCAATGGATAATTCAGAATACAAAAATTCCTAAAATAGAAATCCTTGACAAACCTCAATGGAGAAAGTCAGGGATTTTTTTGAATTACCTTGCCTTACTGCATGACTGATATTTTTTGTACTTTGTTCAGCAAAAAGTAAATCAACTAAACAACTATGCATTGAGAATTGAAACCAACATTAGGTTCTTAATGCAAAAAGGAGGAATAATCATGCGACAATTAATGTTGCTGTGCTTATTATGTACAGTGAACTTTGTTTTTGCTCAAGAGAAGAGTCACCTGAAGTGGTGGAATCCTAATGAATCTAAAACCAATGTTATTCAAGGGCAGGCGTGGCCTAATCAAGTAAAATCCAAGTATCATCGTTTACCAGAAAAGGTAAAAGATAAAGTTCGAACTCCCGTGTGGAATTTAGGATGCCAATCAGCAGGACTTTCCATCCGTTTTGAAACCAATGCGCAAGATATTTACGTTCGGTATTGGTTGAAGGGAGGAATTGCTTTTCCACATATGCCTGCTACTGGTGTTAGCGGAGTAGATTTATTTCGTATTAGTGAACATGGAAAGAGGGAGAGATGCTGGGGTACTTATTCTTTAGGGAAAAAATCGGAATATCATTTTTGCATTGAGGATGAGAACGCTGCCTATAGTGCTAAAGGATTAAAATATCAGCTGTTTTTACCACTATACAACGAAGTAGATAGCCTGGAAATTGGGGTGGATACCAATGATTTGTTTAAGGTATTACCCGCAAATATAAAATCACCTATTGTTGCTTATGGTACTTCCATCTGTCAAGGGGCATGTGCTTCCCGACCAGGAATGAATTGGGGGAATATCTTGCAGCGTCGACTAAACATCCCTTTTATCAATTTAGGTTTCTCTGGGAATGGTCGACTAGAGCCGGAACTAATTAGTTTGTTGACAGAAATAGAAGCGAAACTCTATATTTTAGATTGCTTGCCCAACTTAAAACCAGATAAAGATGATACCTATAACCTGGTGCTTTCGGCTGTAAGGCAAATTCGCAAGAAAAGACCAAATGTGCCGATTATTTTGACAGAACATATTGGCTATGCGAATTGGGATAATAATAGATCGAGTAAAGAGAAATATGAGAAGCTGAACAAAGCTTTACAATTGGCATTCGGGAAACTAAAGGAGAATGGCGTTAATGAACTATACTTGCTCTCTAAAAGAGAATTAAACTTGGGAATTGATTCATATGTCGACTATATCCATCCCAATGATTATGGTATGATTCAGTATGCCAATGCATATGAGAAATTGATTAAAGAGATTTTAAACAGATGAAAATAACCGTAGGAAATGTATGCTTTATTATTGATAAAGCGAATGATAGAATGTTACTGCTTAAGCGCTCTTTTGAACCAATGCAGGGGCAATATACCGGAGTAGGAGGAAAAACTAAATTCGATGAAGATGTACATGCTTCATGTGTGCGAGAGGTAAAAGAGGAAACCGGCCTAGATGTCAAAGACTTAAAACTAAAAGGAGTACTAAAAACATTACTTGAAGGAGCAGAAAGTTCATGGTTATTGTTTGTTTATACTAGCGATCACTTCGAAGGAGAACTTATTGATTGTCCGGAAGGAGAGTTGGAGTGGATCGACATGAACCAGTTAGATTCGATAAAATTAATTGGTTTTATAGAAGAGATCATGCCTTTCGTTTTAAATGAAACAGGATTGTTGGAGGGAACAATTTGGCATAACAGCGAAGGAGAAGTGATAAAGAAGCAATTGAAACCAGTACTACAGTAAAATAACCTATAGGAAAAGTAAACCACATAGACATTAGATCAATAAAACAACAAATGGAACAACTAGTTGAAAAAAGGAAAATGTGTATTGAGTTGCCAATAAGAATAAAGGCATACGATACCGATTATATGAAAATTGTAAACAATACGGTGTATGTAAGATGGTTCGAAGATTTGAGAACAGCCATGTTGGATGAATATTTTCCATTGGAAGAGATGGTGGCTGCTAACAATACTCCAATTATTTCGGAAACCAACATTAAATACCACCGACCTTTAACCCTGAATAATAAACCCACAGGGCGCGTTTGGCTGGAAGAACTGAAAAATAGTAAATGGGTTGCATGTTTCGAAATTTTCGAAGGAGATAAAGTCTTCTGTACCGGAAAACAAACTGGATACTATTTTAGCATGGAAACCAATCGACCAGCTCGTTTCCCAGAATCGATGTTGGAAAAGTATGCTGCATGGATAGATGATTGATAAATAGTTACGTTGTGTATTAAAATGTAAAGTAATATCTTTAAAACGCATTACTCAAGATGAAGGAAACGAAGAGCTGGGATAGTAGTGTAATTGTAATAACCTAAAACCATAACCATGATTCGTTTCTTTCATTACCTGCAATATCTGAATTGGCCCTTTTCTTTCGCGGCAATGTATTACATAATGACTGGCTCATTTGTTAGTCGAAATTTGGACGAGGTTGGACTGGGCGTATTGTTTATGGGAATTGCTTTTGGTTTTAGCAGTTTGGGCGATATGACCAAGATTTCCAAGAAGGAAGAAAAACTGTTCAATAGCCCTAAAAAGTATCGACGAACAGTTAATTTTATTACTATAACAGGCTTTCTAAGTATATTGGTAACCCTTTTCTTTATTAGCTTCAGGTGGATTGGGGCGAACGAACATGCCGAACAACTTTATCAGTTAGGATTGAACTTCTCTCCTTTAATCATTGCTACATTTTTCTCGTTAAAGCAATTAGTTGATAAGAAGCAATATTTCGAATTTAAGAAGTTGGTTGAGGAAGAGGAGTAGTACTTGTATTTACCTCTTTTTTATTGTTATGTTTTTTTAACAAGCCAAAGTGTTTTCTGAATTGAATAATATTAAAATTTTATGTATTTTGATGTTGTCATAATCATTCTATAATGATTACCCCAAATTCTGTAGAATTCAAACTAAAAGATGACTATGTCAAAGCAATTGATTGAGCAGTTTAATGAAGTGCGTCAAGAGAAAAGAAATCAAGAAAAGTTGCAATCGGAATATGCCAACTTGAAGCAATTGTTAGGTAAAAAAACTCGCCAGATAGATAAAGCCCGAGAGATCTTAAAAAAAGAGTTCAAAGAGTATAAGGATATGGAAAAGCTGAGCTTAACATCTATATTTCATACTTTATTGGGTAACAAAGAAGAGAAGTTAGAAAAAGAGCGCGAAGAGTATTTATTAGCCAAAGTAAAATACGATAGCTTAAAAGATGAGATAGAGTTGATCGAGAATCAATTGGAGAAAGTGGATGGAGCTTTAAAGAATATAACCTCGGTTGATGAAGAGTATCAGCGTTTGTTTAAAGCCAAAGAAGAGCTGATTTTGGGAACTAATGATGAGCTGGCAGGGCAGTTAAACAGAATGGCTGAAGAAGTTGGAAGAAATAGAATTCAGAAAAATGAGGCAATAGAGGCTTACAAAGCAGGCGAAAAGGTGTTGGTAGAATTGGACCAAATAGGAAAAGTTTTGAATTCTGCACATAATTGGGGAGTTGCCGATGCATTGGGTGGTGGAATGTTGGGCTTACTGGCTACATCTCAAAAACATTCCAAAATCGATGAGGTAAAAAGAATGGCCAGTCGAACTCAGTATAGTATCAATCGATTTATAAAAGAGTTAAAAGATGTTGATATTGATCTGCAAATTGATCGATTAATTGAAATTGGTGAGATGTTGACTTTTGCCGATTATTTCTTTGGAGGTTTAATTGCTGATATTATGGTGCAACAAAAGATTCAGGAGTCACAACGTCGTTTAGCATCTGTAGCACGTCGTATCACTCTTATTTTAACTCGACTGAAAGAAGAAATAAGAAGAGTGAATAGTAATATTCAGCAATTAGAAGAGAAAAGAGTGGAATTGGTAGAGCAATAGGTAAATGCGAGAGTTGAGAATTATTATATCGTTTTACCAACTATTTTTCTGGACCAGTTTCTTTATTTCGCTAAGTTGTGGTTTTGTTATTTACACATGGGGTATTGCCACATTTAGTGCTCTGTTTTGGTTTAAAATTACAACCATGGGAGCTGTAGGTTATTATATGAAAAATGCCAAATCCTCACTATTCTATTATTTTAAAAACCTGGGAATTTCAAAAAAGAAACTCTGGATTGTAGCGTCGCTAATAGACATTTTGCTATTTACTCTCATTGTTATAGTAGCAATAATTGCTCGTTAGAATGAATGTGATTGAATCCCCCAATATTATGGTGCAATGAACAACATCTTAGAAGCCGATAGCGTAATTCTCGAATTTGATAATTGTTGGGTATTGTATGACGTTTATGTCAAATGTCAACAGGGAGAGGTAGTTGGTTTGTTGGGTCGAAACGGTACGGGAAAATCATGCCTGATGAAAATTATATTGGGAGAGCTGTCCTGTCAAGGAAAATCAATAAGAATAAATAAAGAGGCTTTAATAACAGATAAACGATCTCATAGAGATATGATGTACTTGCCCCAAAATGAATTTATACCAAAGCAGTTTAAAATAAGCAAAGTGTTGAGGCATTTCGATTTGGACTTTAATTATTTGGTAGAGTGCTTTCCTGAATACGAAAAATATTACAATACACCATTAAAAGAATTGTCAGGAGGGGAGTGTCGCATCTTTGAGATTTTTACGGTTCTTGCTTCTTCCACTAAATTTTGCTTACTGGATGAACCATTTTCGCAGATAATGCCCATTCATGTTGAGAAGATAAAACAGTTGATTCGGAAAGAGAAAGCCAACAAAGGGATTATTATTACTGACCATTTATACGAACACATTATCGAAATCTGCGATGACATATACATCATTTATGAAGGCAAAACCTATTTGATGAGTGACGTGAGCGATATCGAAACATTAGGATATGCTCGAATGAGAAACTAATGAAAAATGCATTAACAAAAGTATAGACACAAAATTTTGTACCTATACTTTTGTTAAAAGCCTTATCGATAGGAAGAAGATTATAGAATATTCCCAAATTTTACTCCAAAGTTGATAGTACGAGGCATGGCTGGTCCATAGATATACCCTGCATCGCGGAATTGCCCCTTATCGTGGTCGTCTTGCAACTGATTAAACAAATTCTTAACACCGATATAGAATTTAACCCCTGTTTCTTTGGTAATATGCATGTGGTATGAAAACAATAGGTCAGTCACCAAAAACTCTTTCGATGTAGCAAGTGTTTCATGCTGAATAATATCTCCACGCTGAATAGCTGCCAATACCGTTTGTTTCTTCTGCTGTTCCTTAATGTCATCGGGGTTCACACCAAAATGAGGTACTTTCATCGATCCAGTGTAATTAAGGCTTAAGGTTGCATTGAAGTTATGAGTTGGTTTGTAAATGAAAGTGGCATATCCATAATGGTCAGGCGTACGCATGAAATCTTTTGACTTACTGGTTTTGTCTTCCCCCCAAGCTTGTGCATCTTCATATCTGCTCTGTTGAATGGTGAAACCCATTTGTGTTTCCAGCTTCGCAGAAACAAACGATTTCCATTCAAGATTTACTCCCGCCACATATGCACCACTTTGAGCATTTATACGTTTGTATGCAAAGTTTCCTTTATCATCGGTAGCATGAAATTCGTTGGCAAAAGGATCATTTAGCTTAGTGTAAAAACTCTCAATTAAAAAGTCGTTATAGGTTTTTCCCAATGAGAATACAGAGTTGATAGAAGCAGTTATTGAGTTGGATGTTTCTTGCTTCAGGTCAGGTGAATTGAAAGTCTCTACTCGGGTTGCATTTACCAGTTCAATATGTAAATCTTCGTTAAATACCTGAGGAGCTCTGTAACCTTGTGCATATCCTAAACGGAAACGAAGGTTAGGAGAGTATTTATACAAAATACTTGCTCGTGGTACTAAAACACCATTGTTTAATGATTTATTATTGTCACTTTCGTGATCAGTAATCCAGTATCTATCGTAACGCAGACCAACAGATACGTTCAGTTTTTTAGCTTTCCAGTCGTGCTGTAAAAATGTTCCTAGCGTGTTAACTGTTTGTCTAGTGAGTGTTGTGTTGGTTTTCCCGTTGGCTCCAAGTTTTACATCTTTTAGGTAGTCGATTGTATTGTCTATTCCGACAATTGTGTTGGAAGGTGCAAACAAGAAGTGATTAGAATGGAACGAGTAATTGGCTCCTGTTGACGTGGTTAAATTCTTCGTGTCGCCATATGCATTAGGATCTCTTTCTGCTCCATAGTATGAATCTCTTTTTACATCTTGTGCCGAAGCATAGATAGAAACTTTGTCGTATTCTCCATTGGTAAACAAATCGTATGAAAGATTAGCTCCGGTAATAAGGTGATCTAGCTGCTCTGCAATATCTGCTTCATGAGGAAGTTTATTTAGCTTATTACCACCACGACGGAATTCACTAATTCTGTATCCATCGAGTGAGATTTTACTTTTTGCTGTTGGCTTATGAAATGCACTAAATCCAAATGTAGTATTTTCCATTTCTACTAATTCACTGAAGTCATCTCCGTTTATATCGTGTGCATCTCGGTTACGTAGCATAGTATAAACGTAACCTCCAGTTTTTTTATCGTCAGAAATAATCGACGCATTCATATTCACCTGCTTGTCGACTGATGGATCTGTGTTATCTTTTCCACCTACTCCGATAATTCCTATGCGACTATCCATATTGAATGTGTTGTGAATAGGTTCTTTTGTTATGATATTTACTGTTCCGGCAATAGCATTACCTCCAAATAAGGCAGAACCACCACCTCGAACTACTTCCATTCTCTGAACCATATTGGCAGGAATCAACTCTAATCCATAAACTCCGGCTAAACCACTGAACACAGGTCTGCTGTTCATTAGTATTTGGGTATATGGCCCTTGGAGTCCATTCATTCGTAACTGTGTAAAACCACAGTTCTGACAATCTGTTTCTGTTCTAAGGCCAGGAGTAAAACTCAATCCTTCAGCAATGTTTACCGATTGAGTCATATTCATTAATTTGGGAGATATGGTAGTCACAACAACAGGTGCTTCAGCACGATTGGTTTGATTTCGATCGGCAGTAACAACTACACTTTCCAGATTAAGCATATCTTCCTCGATATCGAAATTTATCTCTATGGTTTCGTTGGCTTTGATTGAAATTGATTTGGCCTGACTTTTATAACCGATACCACTAACTCGAATGGTTAAATCGCCTAGAGGAACATTCGTTAAACTATAGTGTCCTGTAGCATCGGTTCCAGTACCGATGGTGGTACCGTCAATTGTGATGTTTACAAAAGATACATGTTCGCCTTTGGATACAACATGTCCAACAATTACAGCATCGTTATTTTTCTTTTGGGCATAATTGACTTGTGAGAATAAAGTCAAAATGATTAAAAATAAAATTGATCTCATCTTAGTGAATTATTTCTATTTGTTTAAATGTTTTAGAATTGTTTTATCCTATCACTCTTTGGTGCATAGTAATGAGAATGGTAGGAAATTACAGATACCCAACACTATTATTCTGCTATAAGAGTAACTTGGATGATTATTTATATGAGTTACTTTTAAAGAAGAGAATAAACTTACTATGTTACAATAAATAATGTGTAGATAGTCAGTAGGTTGTGAGAGTGTTTTGTAGACTTCTCACTTTGAAATAATAGACTAACTATACATATCTAATGTAGGGGTTAGTATAACCGAATAGATAAATTAAACTTGTTAGGTGAACTAATATGACATTAGAGATATAGGTGGAGCTCTGCCTCTTTTGTGGAAAGAATAAAGGTGTTTATACCCAGGATCGATGAGTATAAATCGAATTTTCTTTATGAGCGATAATACAATTTTAAAAATTGGTAGTGCAACTAAACACAGTAGCTGTAAGCTGCTTAAAAACAAAATATCAAAATCGGAATGGTGATGATTTTCCGGAGGGTTTGAACTTTTGCTATATGGATGAGCATGTACTACATAGTTGCCTTTGTACCAATGGGCGTGAGTAAATAGAATATTATTCACTAGCATCATGCTCATTAGCAAGATGCCAAGATAACAGATGAAATTTTTATGCCAGTTCTGTTTACTCATCTATGCGCAAATGTACTCTTTTTTGTGAATTGAGTTTTAAGTTTATATAATTTTCTTGTATTGCTTAGGAGTAATACCATATTTGCGTTTAAACGCAGTAGAAAAATGTGAAGCATAATCGTAACCACACTCATTGGCTACTTCAAGTATAGGCTTTTCTGTTTCCAATAATAACTCTTTTGCAATGGTCATTTTATGATCAAATAGGTATCCATATACTGTTTGGTTGAAGACCTCCTTAAATCCATATTTCAATTTCTTATCATTGATTCCTACTTGCATCGATAACTCTTTAATGGAAGGTGGGCTATCGATATTTGAAAGTAAAATTTGTTTTGCTTGATGTATTTTGTCAATATCAGATTGTGTTTTGCAATGAAGTTGACATTTAGCATTTTGGCAACAAGAAGAATCTTTTAATTGGAGTGCCAACAATTCCAAAATTTTAGATTCGGCATAAAGTTCTGCTGTATTGCCCATTAAATGAGCCTGCTTTAGTTGACTGATGATGTATTGCATTTCAGCAGTCGTTTCTTTATGATATTTGTTCCAATAGAATGTCTCTCCATTTTCATGTTTGCGATAGACTTTCCCTAATAGTTGAGGGTGTCTGTTGGTTAAATCAATCAAGAGCTCATCTCGAATGATTATACCTAACGACGAGCAATAATCATCTTTCTGGAATTTAGAGTAGCCCGAATGTCCTCCATTCAATGACCAAAGATTACTTTTTCCTCCAATAACATTAGTCTTGCCACTTTCTATCATATATTCAGTATTGCCCGATAGCATGAAATGCATGGCAAACATAGGGGATGAAGTGTTTCCACTTATTTGCACATCTCTTTTATACAAACTATCCCATTCCATTATGCTGAATCCATTGTGATTGACTATATTGTAGTTGGTAGCTCCAAGTGTTTTTGGGTGAGTGAATTTATGTTTATCAGCAAAAAGATTATCTGCATTGAGCAATATTCTGCCTTCATGACTCAATTCTTCCAGGTTACTTTCTGTAATTTTTACCTCATATTTCATTTTTCTCCTCTCGTTAAATTTTTAGTCCGTTTCGTTAAATAGCTATCTACGGGCGTAGATTAATTTTGCTCCAGTTTTTAATTAGTTTAAATAAAATTCAAAGTTAAGATGGTTTCTTTCAGGTATCAATAGCCATAAATGGGGATACTTGAAACAGCTATTGCTATAACCATCTCGCTAAAAATAAGGAGATATTGAAAGATGGACTTTAGAAGATTATTGGGGTTGATGATATTAATTACTATTCCATATATCGCATTTTCGCAAAGTGTGAAAAAAGTGGAAGGGATAGTGAAAGATGCAGATACAGGAGAGCCATTGTTAGGAGTAACTGTTTTTGTTAAACAGTTAAATAAAGGAACAACTACAAATGAAGATGGGTGTTTTTATTTGAAACTTCCAAAAGGAAAGCATTCTGTTAGCTTTTCTTACATAGGGTACGAGAGTAATACACAACGAATAAATGTAACCGATGGTACTAAGAAATTGAAGGTTCGGTTGATGGAATCAGTTAAACAGCTAAGTGACGTTACGGTAACTGCCAAATCTGAAATAAGGGAACTACGAGAACAGGCTATGCCAATTTCGGTAATTAGTATGAACGATATCAAAGGTACTGTTAGCGATATTCATGATGTGTTATCGCGAACAGCAGGTGTGAAAATTAGAACATCTGGAGGAGAGGGGAGTGCATCTCGTATATCTGTTCGTGGTTTAGAAGGAAAACGCATTGGCTTTTTCATTGATGGAACTCCCATGAATGATAACTCTGATTTTATCGATATTAATGATATTCCAGTTGATATGATTGATAGAATTGAAATATACAAAGGAATTGTTCCGGCTAAGTTTGGGGGTTCTTCAATTGGTGGTGCCGTCAACATAGTATTAAAAGAGTATCCTCCTCAATATATCGACTTAGGATATAGCATAGAGTCATTCAATACGCATAAAGCGAATGCTATTTTTAAACGAAATATCGCAGAGAAAGGTTACGAATATGGTATTGGTGGTTGGTATACGCATGCCGATAATAACTATAAAATGGAATTACCATTACAGCCTGGTAGATATGTTAAACGTGATCATGATAAGTTTGATAAAAAAGTAATTGGTGCTGGCTTTACCTCCAAGTCGTGGTGGTTTGATGAAGTGGTTTTTGAACCGGCTGTCATTTTTACGGAAAAAGAGATTCAGGGAATTGAGTATAATATTCAGGAGGCCAAAAACAAAACAGAGGCTTACGTATTATCCAATCACATAGAAAAGTCGAACTTTCTGAAGCAGGGGCTTGATATGGAAATATCTAATATCTATGGTTATTCGGTGTTCCGTTTTCAGGATAAAGCAATGAACAGGTATAATTGGGATGGAACTTTACGTCCTGCTGTTACTAAACTGGGTGGAGAGGTTGGCACCACTCCCAATGATGCATATAACCAGAAACACTCTTTTATTCAAAAGTTTAATTTGAACTACATTCTGAGTAAACATCATTCGCTTAACTTCAATTCGGTATACAATTATGCTAAAGGAATTCCAGAGGATAAATTGAAAGATGAAGTGATTGGTTATAAAACCAATTACGAGAGTAAAATGAATAGTTGGGTAGCCGGACTTGCTCATGAGTACCATACTTTAGACAATAAGTTCACCAATTCGCTTTCTCTGAAATACTATTACTATTCGATGAAAACCACTTTGGTGAGTTTATATGGAACAGGAGATAAAGAACCTGTTGATATGCAGAAAAATAATTGGGGAATAAATAATGCATTGCGCTACCGTTTTACTCCTTCTCTTTTAGCAAAAGCTTCGTTGGCATACGATGTGCGACTTCCTGCCGAGAATGAATTGATTGGAGATGGATTCTTAATTGTTCCTGCTGGTAATTTAGAGCCCGAACGCAATACCAGTGTGAATCTTGGGTTTATGTATGATCATACCAATAGCAATGGAAAGAGGTTGCAGGTAGAATTGAATACATTTTACATGTACCTGGAGAATATGATTCGATTCACTGGAGGTCCATTGCAGTCGGTTTATCAGAATTTTGGAAAAATGCGCACTCTCGGAATTGAAGGAGAAGTGAAGTGGGATGCCACACGTTTTCTGTATCTATATGCCAATGCTACTTATCAGGATTTAAGAGATGTACGTGAGCATGAACCTAATTCTTCGGTAGCTAATCCAACCAAGGGAGATAGAATGCCTAATATTCCATATTTCTTCTTCAATACCGGTTTCGAATTGCACAAAGAGAATTTTTTTGGTGGGAGAGGACAAAACTCAAGATTATTTTCTGAACTCTCTTTTGTTGAGGAATACTTCTACGATTTTGAACAAAGTGATTATCAAGAACGAAGAATTCCAAGGGCAACTACTCTAAACCTGGGGATTGAACACAGCTTTAAAAATGGAAATGTCACTTTGGGAATACAAGGGAATAACATAACTGATGCTAAAGTATTATCAGAGTTTAATCGGCCTATGCCTGGTCGAAATTTTAGTTTAAAATTGAGATATATCTGGAGATAATCATAGAATATAAACAATATAAAAGATGAATTTAACAAGTAAACTGATTGCATTTTGCATGATAGCTGTCGCTCTTGTGAGTTGCGACAATGATGATGATCCTAAAAAGACAACAGATACAAAAGGAAACCTCTTGTTCGTAAGTATGTTGCCAAATCCAGATGGCCAATCAGGTAGCTCATATATGCAACTTATCGATGGACTGGATCCTGCTTCTTACGATAACAAAGCGGCATTACCAGTGCCTTTTGGTACTGCTCCTATTGTAATTGATAATGATGTTTATGTGTTGCCAGGGTGGACAGAAGAGACCAATGCGCTTAAAAAGTATACCCGCAACAATGGGAAGCTAACTCTTTCAAAAGAATTAGTATTTCCCGCTTCTTCTGGAGCTACACACCTTGTCGCAAATGGAGAAAAATTATATGTGTCGTTGGCTAAACGAGGAATGATTTATGTACTGAACAGATCGACTTTAGCAAAAGAAAAGGAGATTGATTTATCTAAATATGGAGTAGGAGACGATAACCCAGATCCTGCATGTATGATTGTTCGTGATAATCTATTGTTTGTTGGGTTAAATCAAATGGTAGGAGGATATTATCCTGCCATAAATCGTCCTGTAGCAGATGTTTTAATCATCGATACCAAAAACAATGAAGTGGTGAAAATGATTTCAGAAAAGACATCTGGTATTTCTCAGGCTACTCGTCCTGTTGATCCTCAATCGATCTTTATGGATGAGAATAAGGATATTTACATTGTTTGTCTGGGTGCCTTTGGAGCACATCCAACTCATAATGCAGGGATATTGAGAATTAAAAATGGTGAAACAGAATTTGATAAAGATTATAGCCTGGTTGTAAATAAAACAGAAATATCTGGCGAAACACATAAAGCGAATGTTTTATGGATGGTGCAGTATGTAGCAAATGGAAAGATGTATGCTACCGCAAATATTCCAGCTTATCATAGCAATCCTCCAAGCTTTTTAAAAGATAGAACAGTATTGGCTGTAGAGATTGACCTAAAAGAAAAGACAATTAAAAATCTGGAAATCCCTAAGAGTAACTCATTTGGCATGTCGGTAGGATTGTACGATAATAAAGTACTGTTTGGCTTGGCAACATCTTCTGACAACGGTTTTTATACTTACGATATGGCTAGCAAGCAAAAAAGTGCAAGTGCTATTGTAAAGACAACTGGTTATCCTTCTGCCATAAGAAGCTTTAAGAAATAGCATAATTGCCTTATAAAAGAATCGGACTCCGATTAATAATAGAGTTGCACAATGGAGAGCAAACCAGACTTCTGGGGCTCTCCATTTTTTGTGCCATTTCATAAAGCCACTTAAGCCCTATTTATGGGTTAATAGCTCTATACTTTCCTTCCTATTTTCCTTATATTTTGGGATTGACTTTATTGTTGCGATCCTTTTATTTTACTTCTTTAATTTAATCTAAATAAGTAGAGGCGTTTTTGTCTTCTATATAGAGTTAAACGAATACGTCGTATAGTTTTTTATTCGAATGGTCTAAAAACTGAGAATATGAAAGCATTATCAAATGTAATTGATATTAGAGGATGTAGTTCCGATAAGATAATTCTATTGCTAAATGATTATTCTGAAGAGTTACAACGCAAAGGTTGTTTATGGTTAATAAATGATCTAGAGCCCATTGAATGCTATAGTTACTTCATCGAAAACAATTATCATTATCAGATTTTTGCAATTGCTGAGAATGAATATAGAATTTTCATCAGCATCGCGTAACAAAAAACGGTCGACTATTAATGGTCGACCGTTTGTAGATTGAATGTAGTTAAAAAATATTCATTGAACATCAACAAGTGAGACTGGTATTATTTCGATAAGTAATTCTTCTTGAATTGAAGTGGCGTAATACCATATTTACGTTTAAATGCAGCCGAAAAGTTAGCTTGATGTTCATAACCTACTTTTAGTGCGACGTCAAGTAGATCTAGTTCAGAATTAGATTTCAGCATATGCTCCGCTTTCATCATTCTAAAATCAAATAAATAACCATAAAGGGTTGATTTGAAGGTTTTTTTAAATCCTTCTTTCAAAGATGTACTGCAAATGCCTAGTTCTCGAGATAGTTCATCAATGCTTGGAGGTTTTTGATATTTATTCTCGATAATTGCTTTTGCTTCATATATCTTATTTTGTGTACTTCTTTTTATTTCTGATTGATATGAGCTTTGAGAATTATCAACCAGTAAAGTGAATAGCTCCATTATCTTAGCTTCCACTAATAATGGGGCAACGTTTCCTAATATTTCTGCATTTTTAATCTGATGTAGAACCTCCTGTATTTGAGGAGTTAGAAAACGACTGTTTTCAAATAATGCAAAGCTTTCTTGTCTGTATATCTTATGGTAAATTCCATGAAATATAGCAGGATATTTTTCACACAACTCAACTAAAAAGTCTTTAGCAAGATATATTTCCAATAAGTTGTTAGTGCTATTTTGCTCTACTGCAGTTTCACTCCGTTTTTCATTATTCAAATAGAAAAGATTACAAGTGTTCTGATCAATATTGCATGATTGAAATGAGTTACAAGAGAATTGCGAATTACCTTGATTCATAAATGTTAGGCAAATAATTTCACCTTCGATACTTCCATGCATTTTGATGTCTTCATTTAGACTAAAACGGTTTTCACTGATGCAAATTCGGTTGTAGTTGGCAACACTGTACTGAAAAGTTCCAAAATCTTCAAATACAGTTCTTTTATCACTTGAATACTCGGAAGAAGCTATCTCGTCATTAAAATATCTACCAGCAATAATCTCCTCTAATTCTTCATTAAACAAGGTGTAATAGCTCATTTTCTACTTTGTCTTTTGGAATAAAAAAAATGTCTTTCAGCAAAAATGACTTGTGTGTAAAGCACATAAATTTGCACAATTTAAAATCAGATTAAATTAACGATGGCCAAATGTAAAGCATTGAACTTAGTATTACAATCCCTAAAAATTATGATTTGTAGAATAGCTGCAAATATGAGTTTTATAGAGAAGTAATGGTATGTATAGGTTTGGCAATGAGTCGAGAGTTTAATAATGAGATATTCAAGAAACAATAAAAAGGAAATAAATAGAAATGATGTTTTGTAGGGGAAGAAAGCATATCGGTATCATAATGGTGTTACTGGTTTTGCCAGTCATATTGGTTGCACAGGTACAAGTTACAGGCCGAGTTGTAGATGCTCAGAACGGAAGCCCGGTATTAGGTGTAAATATTGTAATAAAAGAGCTTCAAAAAGGAACAATTTCAGATGACGATGGAGTTTACAATTTTACCGTACCCGAAGGCAAATATACGATCATATTTTCGTCAGTAAATTATCAAACATTTCATAAGAAAATAGATTGTAAGGAAACTAAAGTTACAGTGAATGCAAGGTTAAAGAAGTCGGTAAAACAAATTCAGGAGATTGCAGTAATAGGTAAAAGTGAAGCACGTGAAATACGCGAAAAAGCGATGCCTATTTCTGTGGTGACGATGGATGAGTTGCAAGGAACGGTTAGTAATATAAATGATGTTCTAGCTAAGACATCGGGTATAACAATTCGTTCTACAGGAGGAGTAGGAAGTTCATCCCGAATATCTGTTCGTGGGTTAGAAGGGAAGCGCATTGGCTTTTATATTGATGAAAGTCCGATGAATGATAATTCCGAATTTGTCGACATAAACGATATTCCTGTCGATTTGATTGATCGAATAGAAATTTACAAAGGTATTGTCCCTCCGAAGTTTGGAGGCTCGGCAATTGGAGGTGCGGTAAATATTGTTTTAAAAGAATATCCTCCTCAATATATGGATGCAAGCTATACCATTCAATCGTATAATACCCATAAGGTGACAGGTGTTTTTAAACGAAATAAGAACAGAATAGAGGCAGGTGTTGGAGGCTTTTATACCTATTCAGATAATGACTATAAAATGCAGGTGCCAATGCGAAAAGAGAAAGTTACTCGAACGCATGATAGATACCGGAAGTTTGTGCTGGGAGGTGGAGTGAAATCCTATAAATGGTGGTTTGATGAATTGGAAATAGAACCAGCTTTAGTTTTGTCAAATAAGCAGATACAAGGAATCGAAGAATTCGATATAAAACATGCTCAAAGCAATTCAGATGCTTTTCTGGTGGCACTTAAGGCCGATAAAAGTAATTTTCTGATGGAAGGTATGGACTTGGATTTAGATGCTTCTTATACTTACACCATTTATAACTTAACAGATACGGCAAGTTACCGCTATGGATTTGATGGAGGAATAACAAAAGCAGTGACTGATAAGGGAATTGGGCTAGGTGAAATTGGTCAACATCCAAATACTGTGGATAATAGACGTCATGTGTTTTTTAAGAAATTGAACTTGAATTATGTGCTGAATGGTAAACACTCAATTAACCTAAATTCCCATTTTAGATATAGCAAAGGGGTACCAAGTGACACCTTAAAAGATGCAGTATTGGAGTATAAAACCAATTTTAACAGTACAATGAGGAGCTGGACAGTTGGCTTTACTCATGAATACAACTCCGGAAATAGTAAATTTACTAATGCAGCAGCTGTTAAGTACTATCACTATACTATGCAAACTCGTCTTATTGAGTTGACAGATATAAATCGAATTCCTGAAGATATTGATAATACTAAAAGCAATTATGGCATTAGTAATGCCATGCGTTATCGATTTACTCCCAATTTTTTGGTGAAAGCCTCTGTAGCTCACGATGTGCGTTTACCCTCGGATAATGAGTTGTTGGGAGATGGCTTTATAATTGCTCCTGCAGGAAATTTGGATCCAGAACGAAATACTGCGTTCAATATAGGGGTGATGTATGATAAAACCAATAGACGAATGAATCGATTTCAGGTGGAGGTAAATGGGTTTTATCAATACTTGGAGAATATGATCCGATTCACAGGTGGACCATTGCAAAGCATATACCAGAACTTTGGAAAAATGCGTTCGTTAGGAGCGGAAGCAGAAATAAAATGGGATGCCACCAACTGGTTGTACTTATGGGGAAATGTAACCTATCAGGATTTACGCGATGTTCGCAAACATGATCCGGGGTCAAAACAGGAGAATGCAACTTATAAAGATCGTATGCCCAATATTCCTTACTTCTTTGCTAACGGTGGTTTTGAACTCCATAAGCAAAATCTATTTGGCGGAAAGGGGCAAAATACCCGACTTTTTGTCGATTGTGCTTTTGTAGAAGAGTATTTCTATGACTTCGAACAAAGTATATATCAACAAAATCGAATTCCTCAATCATTGACTTTCAATGTAGGTTGGGAGCATAGTTTTTTAAATCAAAGTGTGTTTTTAAGCCTGCAGGCTAATAATATTACCAACGAAACGGTTATCTCCGAGTTTAAACGACCTCTTCCAGGGAGAAATTTTGGAATGAAAATAAGATACGTCTGGAAAAAAGATAAGTAAAGGGCTATGGAAACGTTTTGTTTCTCTTTCTGCCCTAGAACCAATAAATATAATTCGAAACAACTTTTTAAAATGGATAAAATTAAACAGATGAAAAACTATTTTGTAATGGTTCTGCTGAGCTTGTTAATAGTTGGCTTTAGCGGATGTGATGACAACGAGGATACTCCTCAGGAGGTAAAAGCTGGTGACATATTGATATCTTCAATGTTGCCTAATCCCGATGGGGTTTCCGGAAGTGCCTATATGCAATTAATTGATAACTTAAATCCAGCAGAATATAAAAATACCACTGCTTTTCCTTCCTCGTATAGTGTGCCTCCAATTGTAATTGGGAACGATGTTTTTGTAATTCCTGGTTGGTCAAATCAAAACAGTGCATTTAAGAAGTATTCTTGGTCAGAAGGAAAGCTTCTAAGTAAAGGAGAATACACTTTGCCTTCAAAATCAGGTGCCGTAAGTTGTGTAACTAAAGGAAATAAAGCCTATGTGTCATTAAGTCATTTAGGCAAAATTCTGGTAATTGATCATATTAAAATGGAAAAATTGATAGAGATTGATTTAAGTGAATATGGAATTGGCGATAATAATCCCGATCCGGCCATTATGCTTATTCGTGACAATCTGCTATATGTTGGATTAAACCAGTTAGTTGGAGGTTTTAGTCCTGCTCCAACCAGAGCGAAAGTGGATATGCTAATTGTAGACACTAATACAAACAAGCCTCTAAAAATGATCACAGACAGTAAATCAGGAATGTCAATGCCAACGAAGCCAGAGGCAGATAGCCGCTCTATTTTTATGGATGAAAATAAAGATATCTACATTAACTGTATTTCTGGTTTTGGATTTTTAGGCCACAGTGCTGGTTTTCTAAGAATTAAAGCAGGAGAAACAGAGTTTGACTCTTCGTATAAATTTGATGTAACAAAAACCATTGTTGATGGAGATGAATTCAAGCCATCTTATCTAACCAAAGTGCAGTATGCTGGTAATGGAATTTTGTATGCAACAGGTCATATTAATGAACGTTATAGTAAACCAGAGCCGAACTATCTAAAAGATAAAACTATTATCTGCTTAAAGGTTGACTTAAGTACCAAAACATTGAAAAAACTGAATTTACCTAACAGTACAAATTATGGTATGAGCGTTTCTGCCTATAAGGATAAAATGGTATTTGGACTAGTGACAGAGCAAGATGCTGGTTTTTATATGTATGATACTAAAACAGGTGAAGCCAGCACTTCTGCAGTGATTAAAATTGATGGTTATCCTGCTGAATTTTGTCATTTTGGTGAGAAGTACTAATCTTTTTTTTGTAAAAGTTAATTCTCATGTAGTTATTTATTCTAACCAGTATTCGTCATTGGAAAAAATACTGGTTAGAATGGCTTTGTACCAATTCATTTATTACTGGATAAACATATCTATACAGAAATTCATAAGAAGTTGCTAGTAATGAGAAGGTAATTCACTAGAAGTGGGGATTGATCAAAAGAGAACGTTGTTCTTATTTTGTAGTAAACAAAACGATATGCAGGTTCAGAAAGATAATATCCGAAAACGTATACTAGAAGTTGCTGGAGAAGAGTTCTTAGCTAAGGGTTTTAAGGCCGTTTCAATGAGGGATTTGGCAAAGAAAACAGGAGTCGGATTAAGCAATATCTATAATTACTTTCAGAATAAAAATGAGATCCTAAAAGAAGTATTACAGCCTTTGTTTAGTGAGTTTGATAGAATAATGGAGGAGCATAATTCAGTCGAATTTATAGATATTAATATTTTTACCTCGTCTGAATACTTATATACTCATACTCAGACTTACCTGAATCTGATTATTAATTACCGAGAAGAATTAAAACTACTATTATTCCATGCAAGTGGTTCTCAATATGAGAATTTCAGAGAAGAATTTTGCAATCGCCATACAGTAATTGGTATGGAATATATGAGAAGTATGAAAGCTAAATATCCACATATAAATATTGAAGTTTCCGATTTCTTTATTCACACTATGAGTGGATGGTGGATGACAATTTTGGGAGAGGTTGTTTCTCATGATCTTTCTCCAAATGAAATCGAAGAATTTCTATCAGACTATATCGCTTTTGGAACAGCCGGCTGGAAGCAACTGATGAAAGTCTAAATTTTTTTGAACGATAAAGAACATTGTTCTTTATTGGTTTATGATTAATAGAACTATTGAAAAGAGTGAAATGAGCATAAGTTTTCAGCATTCAAAATGAAATAAATGAGAATGATTGAGGTTTATGGATGTTCCTGAGAAGTTTCAATTTTCTTGGATTGTCAGGAACAAAAAAAAATTAAACTAATGAATACATTGAATAAACTGAAGAGTTATATGGCAGGACGACGAAAGTTGTATCCCATAGCTCTTATTCTATCGGTAACTAGTTCCCTGCTGGGCATATTACCCTATCTATTTGTTTGGTTTATAGTACGATTACTGATTGGTGCCGATGGAATGGTGAACCAATCCAATATAATGACTTATGCCTGGTGGGCCTTTGGAACTGCTGTAGGTGGTGTCGTACTTTATTTTGTTGCATTGGCGTTCTCTCATTTGGTTGCTTTTAGGGTAGAGACGAATATGCGACGATATGCCATGAAAAAACTAGTGAGCTTACCCTTGGGATTTTATGATAATAATACCAGTGGTAAGATCCGCAAGGTAATTGATGACAATGCGAGTATAACACACAGCTTTTTAGCTCATCAAATGCCCGATTTGGCAGCTACCTTACTTTTGCCTGTTTTGTCTGTAGTACTAATAATTGTAGTGGATTGGCGATTAGGCTTAGCATGTTTGGTACCAGTTGTAAGCGCAATGACAATTATGGGCGGAATGATGATGGGTAAGGGACGTAAGTTTATGGCTCAATACATGACTTCATTAGAAGAGATGAATACCGAAGCGGTGGAGTATGTAAGAGGTATTCCTGTAGTGAAGGTATTCCAACAAACTGTTTTTTCATTTAAGCAATTTCATGGAAGTATAAAGAAATACCACGAAATGGTGTCTCGGTATTCTAAATTGTGGGAGAAACCAATGGCTACGTATACCATGTTAATCCATGGTTTTGCCTTTGTGCTAATTCCTGTGGCAATATTGATAATGGGTAATAGTGCTCCCAATGAATTGATAATGTTGAATTTGTTCTTTTTTATTCTGATAACACCTGTATTTGGTCAATGTATTATGCGAAGCATGTACTTGAGTCAGGCATTAGGACAAGCCAAAGAAGCGGTTAGTCGTATTGAGGATTTAACCGATGCAGCTTCATTCAAATCGGAAGAGAGTTCATTGAGGCAGGAAAATCATGATATCGAATTTAAGAATGTTGTTTTTCAATATCCTGGAGCAAAAAAGAATGCCATTGATGGGGTGAGTTTTCGAATACCATCAGGAAAGACATATGCGTTGGTTGGACCTTCGGGAGGAGGAAAAACTACTATTGCTAGATTAATTCCTCGTTTCTGGGATATAATTCAGGGAGAAATATGTATTGGTGGAGTCAATGTAAAAAGCTTTGATAAAAAGGAGTTGATGAAACAAATTTCTTTTGTGTTTCAGTCTACAAAGTTGTTCAAAATGTCTTTACTGGAAAATATTCGATATGGCGCCTCAGATGCTAGTTTGGAGCAGGTAAATAAAGCGGTTGACTTGGCTCAGTGTCGAGAAGTTATAGAAAAATTACCCAATGGATTAAATACCAAACTAGGTGCAGAGGGAACCTATTTGTCAGGAGGAGAACAACAGCGAATTGCTTTAGCCAGAGCAATATTAAAAAATGCACCTATCGTATTGTTGGATGAGGCAACAGCATTTGCCGATCCTGAAAACGAACACCTGATTCAACAAGCAATGGGTTCATTAACTCAGGGAAAAACAGTTTTAATGATTGCTCATCGTCTGTCCAGTATCCGTCATGTCGATCAGATATTGGTAGTGAAAGATGGAAAAATTGTAGAACAAGGTACACACAATCAATTGGTGAACCAACATGGTATTTATACCAATATGTGGGAAGAGTATCAACGATCGGCAAAGTGGACCATAGGAAAGGAGGAGCAATATGTATAGTAAAATAGGAAAAAGGTTAGCCTTATCGCATCAGGGGGCTCGTAATTTCACCAAAGGAGTAGTGTTTACTACACTATTAAATATTGTATTGATGCTGCCTGCCATCTTTGTATTCTTATTCTTAGATGATTACTTAAAACCATTATTGGAAAATAGTACTTCTAGCTTAGCAGGTATTGGTTATTATATATTCTTGGGAGTTACTTTTATGGTAGTGATGTGGGGTATTGCTTTGCTGCAATACAAAAGTAATTACACTAAAATATACGACGAGAGTGCTATTCGCAGAATAAGTCTTGCCGAGAAGTTACGCACATTGCCTCTGGCTTTCTTTGGAGAGAAAAATTTGTCTGATCTGACTTCAACAATAATGGAAGACAGTACAGAGTTAGAGCATACTTTCTCGCATGCCGTACCTCAATTGTTTGCTTCAGTTATAAGTTTGACTCTTATTGGAGCAGGTTTATTTGTCTATCAATGGCAGTTGGCTTTATCTCTGTTTTGGGTAGTTCCTGTGGCAGGAATGCTAATATTCTTTTCTCGCAAATTACTTCATAAAGTAAATCAGATACACTATGAGAAAAAGAGAGTTGTTACTGAACATATTCAGGAAGGTATAGAGCTTATCCACGAGATTAAAGCCTATAACCAGGAAGAAAATTACTTAGAAGAACTCGACAGAGATTTGAATATATACGAAAAGTGCTTAATAAAAGGAGAGTTAATTGCTGGAGCATTGGTAAATAGTTCACAAAGTATCCTTAAGCTTGGCATGGCAAGTATTATCATTTTAGGAGCTCAACTATTGGCTGTTAATCAAATCGATCCTTTCACTTACTTTATGTTCTTGATAATTGCTTCGAGCATTTACCTGCCCATAAATGATGTGTTCAATAATTTGGCGGCTCTTTTTTATCTGGATATTCGGATTAATAGAATGAACGAAATACAGGCACTACCAATACAGGAAGGAGAACGCGATTTCGTACCTCAGAACTTCGATATCACATTTAAAAATGTCGATTTTGCCTACGAAGAGGGAAGAGGTGTACTAAATAATGTGTCGTTTACCGCCAAACAAGGAGAGGTAACGGCTCTTGTAGGTCCTTCCGGAGGGGGTAAAAGTACTGCTGCAAAATTAGCTGCTCGATTTTGGGATGTTTCTTCAGGCGCTATATGCTTAGGAGGTAAAGACATCAAAGACGTTGATCCAGAGACATTGTTAAAATATTATTCAGTGGTTTTCCAGGATGTGGTGCTGTTTAACGCATCCATTATGGATAATATAAGAGTAGGAAAAAGAGATGCAACAGATGAGGAGGTGAGGCGAGTTGCCAAACTGGCTCAGTGCAACCATTTTATCGAGCAAATGGCTGATGGATATAATACTATCATTGGAGAGAATGGGGCAACTCTTTCCGGAGGTGAACGCCAAAGAATATCAATTGCCAGGGCACTGCTAAAAGATGCTCCAATCGTTTTGCTGGATGAAGCAACAGCATCGCTCGATGTTGAAAATGAAACCCGAATACAAGCCGGAATTTCGGAGCTAATTCGAAATAAAACAGTATTGATCATAGCTCATCGCATGCGTACTGTTGCCAATGCCAATAAAATAGTAGTATTGGTCGACGGAGCAATTAAAGAGAAAGGAACTCCTGAGCAGTTAGTTCACCAAAATGGGACTTTTGCACAGATGGTATATCGACAAAAAGAAAAAGAGGTAGAAGAAGTATGTTAATTAGTACGCTATAGATTCAGATGTATTTCCGAGAAAAGGAGTAGACTAGCAATTTCTTGGAAAACAACCCAGTGTATTCTTTAGTCGGAAGATTTGGTAATCTGTGATAATTGAAATAAAAAAATGATTTTGATTATCTACTTAGTTAATCACCATATATAATGAAGAACCAATGAAAATTCAACAAATCAATAGCTGGTTCGAAAAAAAAGCCAGTGTAATAATAAAGTATAGGTGGCCAATAATTATGGCTTATCTGGTCATTCTTTTTGTCGGATTCAATGGGGTAAAAAACCTAACAATTGAATCTTCTTGGGAAAATTTCTTTCTCGAAGATGATCCTGTCTTAGTAAAATCAGAAGAGTTTAAAGAGATTTTTGGTAACGACAACTATGTGGCTGTTCTTACAGAAGCTGAGAATACCTTTTCAAAGCAATCTCTAGAGTTAATTCGTTCGCTGTCAGATGAATTGATGGACAGTTTGTCTTATGCCGAGAAGATTACCTCGTTGACAGATATTGAGTTCATGACAGGAACAGATTATGGAATGCAAATAGAGCAGATTGTTCCAGAAGTAATTCCTGATGATAAAGAAGCATTGAGTGAGATTAAAACGAAAGCATATAGTAAAAGCCATATTGCAGAGCGCCTGATCTCAAAGGATGGGCGAAATAGCTGGATATTATTAAAACTGCGTACTTTCCCTAAAAAGGAAGAATGGCAAAAGGAGAAAAATGCCATGGTCCCAGAGCTATTGACTGGGATTCAGGTTGAAAGGATTATTACTAAGGAAAAGTATAAAAGTATCGCTCCGAAGGCAACAGGAATGCCATATTTGACATATAAAAAACAAAATTACTTTGGGCGAGAAGCTGGGAAAGTAATGGGAATGGCATTATTACTAGCTATTATTGTTTTGATTTTTGCCACTAAATCGGCCAGAGGAGTGATTGTACCATTACTAACATCAATTAGTTCAATTGTAATTGTATATGGTGCATTGGGATACATTGGTTATACTATTGATAGCGGTATGGTAAGTATTCCAATATTGCTCGCTCTGGCCATTGCTATTGCCTACAATATTCACCTGTTTACGTTTTTCAAACGTCGTTTTTTTATACATGGCAATAGAAAACAGGCAGTCGTTGAGGCATTAAGCGAAATGGGCTGGCCTATACTTTTTTCAGCTTTAACTACTATGGGAGCATTGTTAACGTTTATGCTTATTCCCATGAGGCCATTGCAATTTGTCGGTTTTGCCACATCTAGTTGTGTGTTGACCACCTTTTTAATTGTGATATTTATAATGCCCACTTTATTGAGTTTTGGTAAGGATAGAAAACCTCATCCTGCTTTCGAGAAAAAAGGAGGGCGGTGGCTGGATCTGCAACTAGGAAGATTGGGAGATTGTGTGTTGAAATATGCTAAACCAATTATTGTTAGTTCAATTTTGATTATTGTCTTCTTAGTAATAGGTACTACCAAAGTGAAAACGGCTTTCGATATTGAAAAGACAATGGGACGAAAAATCCCATATGTAGATGCATTATTAAATATTAGTGAATCAGAGTTAGGATCACTTTATTCTTATGATTTATTGATTGAGTTTAATAAAGATGGTGCCGCTAAAGCCCCTGATAATCTTAAGAAACTAGCATTGGTTACAGAATATACTAATAAACTAATCTTAACTAAACGTACCACCTCTATCCTGAATATAGTTAAAGATTTGAATCAGACTTTGAATGAGAATAACTCTGACTTCTATACTATTCCCGGTAATGCCGAACAAGTAGCTCAAATGTTACTGTTATATGAAAATTCCGGAGGTACAGAATCTGAGTATTGGATGGATTACGACTATAAGAGATTGAGACTCATGGTGGAATTGAGCACATTTAACTCGGGAGAAGCAGAAAGAGAACTAGCTGGTATTCAGAAAAAAGCGCAGGAGTTATTTTCTGATGCAGAAGTAACGGTGGTGGGAAATCTTCCCCAGTTTACAACAATGATGCAATATGTGGTACGAGGACAAGTGCGTTCATTTGCAATAGCCTTAGTGGTTATCATGATTCTATTAATGGTAGTATTTGGAAGTATCAGAACCGGTCTTATTGGGCTTATTCCCAATATTGCACCTGCCATTGCAGTGGGAGGAGTTATGGGATGGATGGGAATTCCTCTTGATATGATGACAGCTACCATTATTCCAATGATTTTAGGTCTGGCTGTTGATGATACTATCCATTTTATTAATCATGGACAATTAGAGTTTAGACGAAAAGGAAATTATAAGCAAGCAATTAATAGAACTTTTAAAACAGTTGGAGTTGCTTTGGTACTTGCTACAGTAATTATATCTGCCAACTTTTTGGTGTATACCACATCTTCTGCAAATCAGTTTATCAATTTGGGAATACTTGCAGTGGTGGGAATGGTTGCAGCACTAATTGCAGACATCTTTATTACACCGATCTTGTTTAAGTGGTTTAAGATTTTTGGACAGGAAAATAGTAACACAAGATAAAAAGGGAAATCATGCAAAAAATACTAATCACCTATTATTCTCAGTCAGGTTCAACCAAAGAAATTGCCAGAGAACTATATGATACGATTAAAGGGGCTAAAGTTGATCTGTTGGAGGTAAGCAGTGTCTGTCACTTGAATTATGATCGTATTATTATTGGAACACCTAATAAATATGGAAAACCAGCAACTCCAGTAATGCATTTCCTGAAAAAGTATGCCGAAGAATTACAGAATAAAGAGATGGATATTTTCTTTACTTGCATGGATTGTTATCGGGATGGAGGATATGATGAGTATCCATTCCATATTTATACTGACACAAGTTTGCCTCATTGGATTATCCCTGCTGAAGAGATGTCTAGCTGGCAAAAAAGTCATGCTGTATCAACTTATGTTTCTAATCTGCAGGATATAGTGGTTGACTTGAATCTTGCTTCTATCTCTTTCTTTAAAGGTCGGCTTAATTTTAAGCGATTGCCATTTATTGAACGTATGGTAATGAGGTTGATCTCACTTATGAATAAAGATGTCGCTGAAGGTGATTATTTGAATATAAAGGATGTGAAAAACTGGTGTGAGTTGAAAAAATCCTCAATTGCAACAGAAGCATCAATTGTTTGATTGTAACTATATAAAAACTTTAAAGATGACTTTATTAAATAATACAATTTTATTGTTGTTAATGCTTTTGACAATAAATGTTAATGGACAACAGCTAACAGGTCGTGATATAATTCAGAAAGTAAAGGATAGACCCGATGGCGATACCCGCTATTCTGAAATGAAAATGGAATTGATAAATAAACGAAACAGAGTAAGGATACGCAAAGTGAAATCTTATTCAATTGACATTGGTAAGGATAAGAAGACAATCATGTTTTTTCTATATCCTGGAGATGTTAAAGGAACTGGATTTTTAACATGGGATTATGATAAGATAGAAAAGGATGATGACAAATGGCTCTATTTGCCGGCAATGAAGAAAACAAGAAGAATAAGTGGAACCTCCGCTAAAAAAGATTACTTCATGGGAACCGATTTTACTTACGATGATATGGGGAGCCGGAATGTAGATGAGGATTTGCATAAACTGACAGGAGAAGAAACTGTAAATGATCAAAAGTGTTGGGTTGTTGAATCGATACCTAAAGACAAGAAAGACATTTACTCTAAAAAGATTGCGTGGATTCGTCAGGATTGCTTGGTGGCTGTTAAGGTTGAATATTATGACAAATTGGATAAATTGCATCGAAAGCTATTATTGTCTGGCATTAATAAAATAAGTGGTTTTTGGATAGCCCAGAAATTACACATGACAAATGTTCAAACTAAACATCAAACTATTCTTACTATTTCTAAACCACAATATGATATTGACTTAAAAGAAGAACGATTTATTGTGGCGAATCTAAGTAGAGGAGGATTCTAAAGGAGTGTAATGAACATTAATTAAAACAGATCAGATCTTAAAGGTATATTTAATTATTTCTTTCCCGTTCATCATGTGGGGCATCTTGTTTATTGACAAGATGCTCCTATTTGAAATCGATTATAATCTTGAATGATATGAATCTACATAAGATTAAGAAGTTTATATGGGGTATTTCTATAGTAATATTTCCTGTGCTCTGTTCTGCCCAGGACAATGATCAGAGACAGATAAATATTAAAGGCTTTTTAGATAGTTATCATGCTTTGCAATTGAAGAATCCTAATGAGGTAATGAGTTCCCGAACCAGATTGAGAACAGAACTGGGCCTATCAAAAGAAAATATTTATTTGTATACCTCTTTAAATGCAACTTATAATAGCATACTGAATGATGAGATTCAGATAGAGTTGCGGGAGGCTTACATGGAGTATACAGCAAAGAATTGGAGCATAAAAGCAGGTCGTCAAATTGTAATTTGGGGGAATTCCGATGGTTTGAGAATTACCGATGTGGTTTCACCTATGGATATGACAGAGTTTTTAGCTAGGGATTATGACGATATTCGAATTCCTGTTAATGGACTAAAACTGAACTATACCAATACAAAATTAAAAGTCGAATTGATTTTTATTCCGGTTTCATCATTCTTCATTGTGCCTGTTCATGCGAAAAATCCATGGTCTGTTTTTGCTCTCTCCAATGAAGATATTTATAGCGTCAATTTAGATGATACCCCTCAAAAATTATTGAAAAATGGAGAGTTCGGAGGACGGTTGTCATTTTATCTTTCGGGTATTGATTTTAGTTTTTCAGTATTACATACTTGGAATAAAATGCCTGTTTTTAAGCGAAATAGAATTTCCAAAGAAAATGATACGACATATATAAAGGGTATATATAAGAGAATGGACATGTTGGGATTTGATTTTTCGTATCCACTGAGTCAGTTTATTCTTCGAGGAGAAGCTGCTTTGTATTTAAACGAAGCTTTAAGTGAGAAAATAGATAGTGATTCAAATTATATTGTAACTAGCAATACTTCCAATATATTATTAGGGGTAGATTGGTATCCTGGGGCTGAGTGGACAATAACAGCACAATATTCCAATAAGTATATTGCCGATTATAATTCGAAAATAGAACAGCCTAAAAACACCACTTTGGCTACTTTGGGAATAACTAAAAAGGTTTTTCGAAGTACATTGGCTCTTTCTTCTTTTACCTATTTCGATATAACTAATAAGGGAGCTTTTAACAGAACCAGCATCGATTATGCACTAACAGATGAGATTCATGCGTTGTTGGGATGTGACTGGTTCAATGGGGATAAAGGAATGTTTGGAAAGTATAAAGATAATACAGAGTTATGGATTAAATTAAAGTACTCTTTCTAAATAGGCTATTGAAATATTAAATTAATTAAATCAGACATCCCCATCTTTTATAGTATTGCTCTTCTAAATCATTACTTTTTGTGATTGTCTAGTTGAAAATGGAGGTCTAATTTTGAGCCATTATAAATAAAGACTCGTAATTAGACATGCAACTAACTAAATGTTTTTTCTTGATATTAATTAGCATGTTTCTGTGCAGCAGGGGAATGGTGGCGCAAGAGATGCAATTGAAATTTGTGCAGAAAGGAACTCAGAATCCAGTTCAATTTGTAAATGTCCAATGGCAAACAATAAAGTTACCTCAAATAAAGGGTGGTACTACTGCCGACTTTGGAGGTGTTGCAAATATTCCATTAAAAGAAGGCACTTTTATTAAGATAGCTACAAGCTGTATTGGTTATAAATCTGCAACAGATACTATTCAACTAAAGAGCAAGCAAGAAATTTATCTGGAGGAAGATGTTTTAAACCTTGATCAGGTTACTGTTACAGGAACTCGAACTCCTCACGTTTTAAAAGAAGCGCCTGTTTTGACTCAGTTAATTAGTTCGAAAGAGTTGATGAATATTGACTCAGAAACTATAACAGATATACTAGAAGTAGAAATGCCTGGCGTTGAGATGGCTAATCATGGTGGGGTTCCGGTTTTGAATATGATGGGATTGGAAACTCAATATTCTTTGGTTCTAATCGATGGCGAGAGAATGGCCAAAAGTCTTCAGAAAACCATAGACTACTCCAGAATCAATACGGCAAATATAGAACGCATTGAAATTATTCGAGGAGCAAGTTCAGCATTATATGGTTCCGATGCCATGGGAGGAGTGATCAATATTATCACTAAAAAACCTTCTAAGAAATTGGATGTAACAGCTAGTGTTAGATATCAAGAGCGTAATAGTAAAGATCATACGCAAGCAGATATTGATAATGCAGACGATCAGTATGCCAGAGATTTTTATAAAAATATCGATCGACAAAACCTGAATTCTAATGTAGCTGTTGGCTATCGAAATAATGGTTTTTATAGCAATACTTTCTTTAACTATAAATCAACTGATGGATATCAATTGAAAAATAAAGAGGGTGTAAAACGTTACTACAAGCGTTTGAACAAGGAGGTGCAAATGCCTATTCAAACAGGAGCTACTTCTGTTAATGGTTTCGAAGATTTTACTGTTAGTCAGAAGTTGGGATACCAGAAAGAAAAATGGAGTGTCGACTTGAAAGGGAGTTTATATAATCATGATGAATTTGATTTTTCCAATGATGCCACACATAAATTCTACAGAAGTTATAACTATACCGGGCGGGGTAAATATAACCTTGATACCAATAGTAGTTTAGAACTATCTCATAGTTCAGATATCTACCAACGATTCAATTTTGATGAGAAAAAAAAGACAAAGAATAAGACTCACTCTAATGCCTATAATACATCGAAATTAATATACAATCGTAAAGCAGGAAGGCATACTCTGTTATTTGAGCTAGAAAACCAATATCAGACGTTGGAAACAGATAAGTTTGTTACCGGACAATTGCGCGAGAAATCGACTAATGATGCAGTGGCGGTTTTACAAGATGAATTCATATGGACTGATAAGTTAGCTTTTGTTGCCGGCTTACGTGCTGGTTATCACTCTACTTTCGATTTCCATATGTCACCATCTTTAACAGCGAAATATGATATAAACAAATTTAATCTTAGGGTATCATATGCTCGTGGGTTTCGTTCTCCCGATTTGAAAGAATTGTATATGAATTGGAGCCATCTGGGAATGTTTCAGATATTAGGAAATAAAAATTTGAAGCCAGAAACCAATAACTATTATTCTTTCTCTGTCGACTTTATCGATGCTGCCCATAACCTAAATGCTACGATTATTACATCGTATAATGATGTAAAAGACAAGATTGATGGAGTTTGGAGCAATAATGAGACAGAGTACAGATACCTGAATTTTAATAGAGCGAGGATCTTTAGCATTGAAACTCTTTTAAAGTGGCAATTTCATCGGAGCTTTAAACTGAAAGCGGGTTATATATTTCTGAGTAGTACAAAATCAACCGATGCACAGGATTTATCTTCTATGAGTCCAATGTCATTTAGTGGGCAGCTGGAATACCGTTTTATTCGCCCTAATTATCGCTTAACAGCCAATATTTCCGGGAAAATAACAGGTCGAAAAGAGTTTGATGTTCTTGATTCTGGAAGTAATGCGATTCATGATGGAGAGTATTATAAGGTGAAATATCCAACCTACTCAATATGGAATATTGCAGTTAATCAATATTTTGGAAAGCACATTAAGGTAGGAGCAGGAATTAAAAATATTTTAGACTACAGAGCACCTATCGTAACATTTAATACATCTAATACGCCAGGTCGTAAAATATACGTTTCACTGGGATTTCAGTTATAAACAAATTAAAATCTAAGATATGAAAAAGAAGAACCTATTTTATCTGTTTATGGGGCTGTTATTAGCCGGAGGTTTCCAATCATGTAGCGACGATGATGATCCGAAACCAGTTGTGAATGCCGTCGTTAAAGAAGTTGAAATTGATGCTACTGCTTATGACAAATGGATCTATTTCTCATTCGAGAAAGGGATGGTTGTTGGTAATGGTAGTGTAGAAGAAAAACGTGCCGGAACTGATTGGGATATTGCTTTCCACCGATGGGATATTAGAACAAATAGTGGAACATCAGGGAGCGGAAAAGGCGGAACATTAAAAGCTGAAGGAAAAACAGCTAAAACTGGTTGGGATGCACTAACAGTTGCTCCCGATGCAGGATATTCGGTTGATGAGAATATTGCTGTAATGAAGAAATACGGGATGCCACCTACTATGGTTAATGTGGGAGGTTCTAGTGTAATAACAGGTGGAGAAAAAGGAGATTGGGTTATTTTTAGCCATGCCAATGGTCCATCTTATAATGTTACAAATCAGATTTATTTAGTGAAAACAGCCACTGGGAAATATGTGAAAGTCTGGTTGAAGCAATACACCAACGCAGAGAAGAAAGGAGGTCATATTACTATGAAATATGCCTATCAAGCAGATGGTAGTACTAAGTTGAATTAATTTTAGACCATATTATCTGATATATTCATTAAATCATTGTATTCAATATGCCAGGTCGGGTTACCCCGATCTGGTTATCTAGTTCAAATTTATAGTAAAAAGTACTGAGTTATATTTTTTGAGGAGATGAAGATTAGCAGTAGGATATATAAAATAAGTAGATGGATTCATAAGTATTTTGGACTTTTACTTTTACTATTTTTATTTTGGATGTCGGTTTCTGGGGTTTTGTTAAATCACCCACAGACCTTTAGAAAGATATCGTTACCTTCATGGGCTGTTCCCGAAGCGTATCATCCTGAAAATTGGAACCGCTCTACATTAAAAGGAGTTGTAAACGTTAAACCAGATAGCTTATTGTTATATGGAAATCAGGGGGTGTTTATAACTAATTCCATAAAAGAAAATATTTCACCATTTATGAAAGGCGAATTCCCTGTTGAGGCATGGGAAAAACGTACGAATCATGTGGTGTTTGATAAAAAGTATAATCGTATACTTGCTGCTACCAACAAAGGACTTTACTATACTCTTCCCTTAAAAAACAACTGGATAAAATTGGAGTTACCTTCCTCATATACTCCTATAAAGAAGATAATAAAATTACCCCATAATTGGTTACTTGTTACTGATTCAGAGTTTTTTGTGTCCCCCAATGCACAAAAGTTAGATTTTAAAATATTTACCCCAAATAGAAACACAGAGGAGACGTCAGTTTCTTTGATAACACTTTTTTTTCAATTACACGATGGCAGCATTTGGGGCTTACCAGGTCGTCTGTTGTGGGATCTATTTGGATTAGCTCTGGCATTTTTGTGTGTGTCAGCTTTTTATATCTGGTATTACCCCAAAAGATGGAAACGCAGCTTCAAACGCAAGAATATTGCAATTCCAGCGAAGGAAAAGCAAAAGCGTTCATTTCATTTCAAATACCATAAAAAAATAGGGTGGTACCTGGCTATCCCATTAATCCTTATAACCTTAACGGGAATGTTCCTTCGTCCTCCTTTATTGGTGAGTTTAATAGGAGGTAAAATCGAAAAGAAATGGTATCCAGCAATAACCAATAATAATGCCTGGTATCATAAGATAAGAAATGGATTTTATGATTCAGAAAATGAAAAGATAGTTCTGGATTGTAGTGATGGAATATGGTCTGGCACATTAGAGCAATCTTTCGAAAAACAAAGATTACCTCTCAGAATATTTGCAATGGGGGCTACTGTTTTTGAAGAAGAAAAACCAGGTACTTGGTTGGTGGGCTCGTTTGGTGGTTTACATGAGTTCAATATAAAAAATCAATACAACAAATCATTGTTACCTCAAATCCAAAGAGCTCGCAGAGGAGCTCCTGGAAATATATTAGTTACCTCTTATGTTCGGTTTAGTGAACAGGAAAGCTATGTGTTAGGACACTATAAAGGGCTATGCTATTTAGACGGTACGTCTGCTCACTCCGAAATCAAAATGCCTGAAACAATAAAAAAGGCTTATAAAATGCCTTTATGGAACTTTTTGTTTGAACTGCATAATGCCCGGATCTTTAAAGGTTGGGTAGGTGCTTTTTATATGTTGATCATTCCTTTGGGAGGCTTATTGTGCCTATTGATTATGTTGTCGGGGATATATGATTATTGGTTTACCCGAAAAAAGAAGAGCTGGAGAACTTAAACAGATAAGGCGAACAAGAACGATTATCGTTTATGTGCGTTCCTGAGTATTCAAAAAAAATTAAACGGATGAATAAGATGATACAAAATAAATTGAAACGTAACCTAATTGGGTTAGCTGCATTACTGTTTGTTGTAGCTGCTTTTGTTGGCTATCAGAAATATATAGCACCCACAAAAATCGGATTAATAAACTATCCAGACTTCCTATTTACTAAAATAGCAAAGTCTTCCGATAATAAATTTATACGCTTGAATCATCTGCATCCAGATTCATTGTCAAACCTGAAATCGTATGATATGTTGGTGATTTTTGGTATGGGAATAAAAATTACAGAAAGTGAAACACAAAAGATTGTTGATGCAAGTAATAATGGTACTAAAGTTTATTTGCAAGCATCAACAAATCCGAATTTGCAGCTCACTAATATCAAAGGGAAACAATTAGATAATGTGTCTGACTATTTGGAAAATGGAGGGAAAAAAAATTACCGGAATCTATTGAATTATGTTCGTCGTGAAATTGATGGAAAGCAGTTATTTACAGATACCATTAGTGCTCCTAAGGAAATAGCATCAGATGTTGTCTTTTATAAAGATGAAGAAGCTGCATTTGAAAAAGTTTCGGAGTTTGAGGATTACTGTAGAACAAATAAATTTCATAAAGAAGGAGCTGACAAAGTTATTTTGTTTACGAGTGTTCCAGGACCTTTTAATACCAACAGAGAGCATTTAAATAGTCTTATAGATGAGCTAAATAGTCGTAACTTGAATGTTTATCCTATTGCCGGCTTTAGAGGTCGACTGAAATATATGAAAGAAATCAATCCTGATTTAATTGTCTACATGCCTCATGGACGTTTGTCAATGGGAGGATCGGCCAATGCAATCGGTGAATGGTTGAAGAAACAGAATGTACCTGTCTTATGTCCGATAAGCGTATTTCAAAAGTACGATAAATGGTTGAAAGACAAACAGGGAATGTTTGGTGGCTTGTTAAGTCAAAGTGTTACAATGCCTGAATTTGATGGGGGAATTGTTCCTTACGCTGTTTTTGCACAATACGAAGACGAGAAAGGTTATCTTTTATTTAAAGCAATCCCCGATCGTTTAAAGAAGTTTGGTGATATTGCCCAAAATTATTTGCAGTTAAAAAAGCAGGCCAACAAGGACAAAAAAGTAGCAATAGTTTACTTTAAGGGACCTGGAAAGAATGCTATGATAGCGGCAAATATGGAGGTCTTGCCTTCTATGCATAATCTATTATTGCGACTAAAAAAGGAGGGGTATGATTTAGGAGACCTACCTAGTGATTTTACTCAATTTAAAGAGCAGATTAACAGACGAGGTCCAGTATTAGGACCATATGCTAAAGGAGCTTTTGAGAAATATCTAAAAGAAGGTGATCCAGAATTAATTCCAGCACAAGAGTATGAAAAGTGGTGTGAAGAATTAATTCCAAAAGAGAATTATGAGGAAGTCGTAAAGAGATACGGAAAAGCCCCCGGAGCATACATGTCTGTTTATAAAAATAATACCGATTATTTGGCAGTTACACGTTTACAGTATGGTAATGTAGCACTTTTGCCACAACCTTTACCCGGTTTAGGCGAAAATCAGTTTATGTTGGTTCATGGAGCCAAAATAGCACCTCCTCATGCTTATATATCACCTTACTTGTGGATTCAGAAACAGTTTAAAGCTGATGCCATTTTTCATTTTGGAACACATGGAAGTTTGGAGTTTACTCCAGGTAAGCAAATTGCATTATCTAATTACGATTGGACAGATCCTTTAATTGGAACTACTCCTCACTTTTATATTTACACAATTAGTAATGTGGGTGAAGGAATGATTGCTAAACGAAGAAGTTATGCTGCAACTCAAACTTACCTAACCCCTCCTTTTATTGAGGCTCAGGCATTTGCCGATCGTAAAATTATGCATCAGAAAATACATAAGTACGAGCAGGCTAAAGGTGCTTTAAAGCGAGAGTATGCTTTATCGGTGAAAGCAATGGCTGTAAAAGCGGGCATTCATAAAGACTTGGAGTTAGACAGTGTATTGACCAAGCCTTATTCGAAAGAGAAAATGATGAAGCTGGCCAATTACCTGGAAGAAATAGAACATGAAAAGGTTACTGGTGGTTTGTACACAATGACAGTTCCTTATACCAAGGAAAAACTGAAAGAAACTATTCGGTTAATATTTGTAGATCCTTTGGCACATAATTTGGCAGAAGTAGATCGATTGAAAGGCAATCTTTCTGAAGAGCAAATAGCAAATAAAATGCATTTCAACGAGTATTATACTCATCCATCGGAAGGTTTCATAAATACAGTGCTGAAAACAGGGGATGCTACCCAAATGTTCCAGAAAATAGTTGCTACAAAAGATTATCAGAGGGCTAAAAACTGGAGAGATCGGAATAAGAAAAAGAAGAGTAAGCATGCTCGCAGACATCCTGGAAGCATGAGTAAAAAAGCCTCATCTAAAGGTGAAGTATTGGAGAAGGAACGTTTAGAGTTGCGATCTCTTATCGTACGTATATCAACAGATACAGACAAAAAGGCCTTTATAAAAAAGCTGGATTCAGAGAAAGAGTTTGAAAAAGCCAGTTCAATGCTAGATCCTGTTAAAAAAGCAAAAGTTCAGCGATTGGCCAAGATGATACCTGCTATGAAGAAAGCGTTGGAGGTATTCGAAGACGATTCCATTAAACGTATATTGACCTTAATGCAAAAAGCAGAACTGAAGAAGCTGGCATTAAAATTCATTAATGATAATGGATTGAAAGATGAGATTGAAAAAGAGCGTGCTGTTCAGGATAATCTATTACTGACTAGAGCTGTTAAATCTGGTATGTTTAGCATAAATACCGAAAGCGCAGGAACTATTCAACAGAAAGAATTAAATGCCCTTTATCCATTAAAGTCGAAACTCGATTTCTATGTAAAGAATAAAGCTAGCTTGCTAAGAGCCATCGAGAATAATAAATTGATTCAGAATGGTGAGTTAAAAGTATTTCTTGAGAAAAATGTTTTGTCATTGAATAAGGTGGTTGAAAAGCGGGTTAAAAAGTTAGAACAAATCGAAATCGCTTTTTCAGAAGCTGTGTTCAAAGTGAAGGAAACACTAGAGGCGGTAATTGAAAAGAGTCAGTTGCTAGCCGATTGCCCAGAATATGAGGTGGAGGCAATTGTAAATGCCTTGAATGGTGGCTATACTGCTCCTTCTTCAGGAGGTGATCCCATTGCCAATCCGGCAACAATTCCAACTGGAAGAAACTTATATGCAGTAAATGCAGAACAAACACCTACCAAAGAGGCATGGAAAGTAGGACAAAAGTTAGCGAATTCTATTATAGATGACTATCGGAAAAAAAATGATAAAAAGTATCCTCAGAAAGTAAGTTTCACATTGTGGTCTAGTAGCTTCATAGAAACAGAAGGAACAACAATCGCTCAAATATTATACTTCTTGGGAGTAGAACCCATCTGGAGTTCATTTGGGCGAGTGAAAGATATTCGGTTGATTTCGGTAGAAAAACTTAAACGCCCAAGAATTGATGTCGTAGTTCAAACATCGGGACAACTTCGCGATTTAGCAGCTTCGCGTTTATTCCTTATCAATAGAGCTATTGCTATGGCTGCTGAAGCTGATGATAATGAGCAGAATTTTGTGGCAAAAGGAGTGAGAGATGCAGAAAGTTTGCTGATTGAAAAAGGATTCTCTCCGAAGGAGGCTCGGGCTTTATCTAACAAACGAATATTTGGTGGGGTAAATGGGAACTATGGAACTGGTATTATGGATATGGTAGAAAATAGTGGTCGTTGGGATAGTACTAAAGCTGTTGCTCAAACTTATATCAATAACATGGGAGCTGTTTATGGTGGAGCCGACGAATGGGGAAGTCATAATGAGGGGGTGTTCGAGGCTGCTTTGCTGAACACCGAAGCTGTGGTACAACCAAGACAAAGTAATACTTGGGGAGCTTTGAGCTTGGATCATGTGTATGAGTTCATGGGGGGAATCAACCTGGCAGTAAAAGAGGTAACAGGAAACGATGCAGAATCTTATTTTAATGATTTTAGAAATGCTTCGAATCCTAGAGTTCAAGGATTAAAAGAGGCCATATGGGTAGAAAGTAGAACTACATTGTTGAATCCTCGATATATAAAAGAATATATGAAGGGGGGAGCAACATCTGCCGAGAATTTTGCAGAGACATTCAGAAATACATTTGGGTGGAATGTTATGAAACCCTCAGTAATTGAAAATCGATTGTGGGATAAGCTATACGATGTATATGTACAGGATAAGTTGAAACTAAATATTCATCAGTTTTTTAAGCGAGAAAATCCTTATGCATTACAAGAAATGACTGCTGTTATGTTAGAAACAGTACGCAAAGGCTACTGGAAGGCAACGCCCGAACAGATAAAAGCAATGGCTCAATTGCATGCTCAGTTAGTACAAAATCATGAAGCAGGTTGTAGTGGTTTTGTGTGTGACAACCAGAAACTGAAATCGTTCATTAGTAAGCAACTGAATTCAGAGTTGAATAATAAGTATGAAGCTGAAATAGAAAAGATTCTAGAAAATAATTTAACGAATGACCAGGAAAATGTAGTGCTAAAAAAAGAGGAAAAAGTTACTCCTAAGAATATGCAGTCGCAAAAACTGGCAACCAATAAAAAAGTAATTTGGGGGGCAATTGCATTGATCTTATCACTGGCTTTAGTGTTTATTGTTAGGAGACGTCATTCAAACTAAAAAAAGTAAAAGAAATGAAACGAGAAATAAAGTACAATAAACTGGATGGAAGAGGAAAAAACGAAGAGTTTAAAGACTGTGTTTTAACAGCATTAAAAGAGATTGCTGAAGGAGAAGGCTTGTGGGTAATAAAGGAATTTGAACCTTTCCCTTTATATGAGTTGATGGAGAAACGTGGCTTTGATAAGTGGGTAGAGAAGGTAAGTGACATGGAATACCATGTGTGGTTTTTTCCAAAAGAAGATGTAGAAAGTATTGAAATGAATAAGCACCTAAGTCTGGATAATGCGCGCATAAAAAAGATGCTGGATATAAAACTAAAGGTTTTCAGGAAAGAGTTAAGTCCTGAGGATGCCAAAGCTTTGGTAAATGAGACTTTCGAGAAGGTTACTCCTGAAGAATTTGCCTTTGGAGAACAGCATATGCTTAGCTATGGCATTACTGACGATATAATGGTGGAAGGCATGGATGATATTATCGATGTCTTTAGAGATGTAATGGTAAGTAATGAATTGAATTTACCCAAAGGACATCCTATTCAAACCTATGCCGATGAAGCTACAGCTTTAGAGCTGTTAGTACTTCAAATAGAAAATCAATTGAAACGAAAGTTCATCAAAAACGAATGGTTAGAATTATATGAGAAGCTAAATGAGATAAACACTCATTTTAGTAGAAAACAAAATCAACTGTTCTCTGCATTAGAGCGAAAAGGGTTTGACCGACCTTCTACCGTTATGTGGACATTTGATAATAAGGTACGCGATGCGATAAAAGAAGCATACCTGTTATTATCTGAGGATAAGGATAATGAGTTCTTAACTGCTCAGGCTAATGTTATTCATTTGGTACGCGATATCCTTGAAAAGGAACGAGACATATTATATCCTACCTCATTGAAGCTGTTAAGTGACGATGAATTTGCTGAAATGCGAAAAAGCGATGACGAGATTGGTTACTGTTTAATTGATGTACCGCCTGCATTTACAACTGCCAATCAGAATGAAGGCGATAAAAAAACAGAAAATAACGATTTGCTAAGTGACTTAGCCGGGGTATTAGCCAAACATGGGTTAGGAGCTATGACACAAAAAAATCAGGTATTGGATGTAAGCATGGGGAAACTAACGCTAGAACAAATTAACTTGATTTTTAAACATCTGCAGATCGATCTTTCATATGTAGATGAAAATGAAATTGTAAAGTTTTATAGCGATACGCAACACCGGGTATTTCCTCGTAGTGCAGGAGTTATTGGTCGAAAAGTTCAGAATTGCCACCCCCGTGAGAGTGTTGATACCGTTGAGGCTATAATAGAAGCATTCAGAAAAGGAGAACAAGATAAAGCTGAGTTTTGGTTAGAGATGGGAGATAAGTTTATCTATATCATCTACAATGCAGTGCGCGATGAAGACGGAAACTTTAGGGGAGTGTTAGAGATGATGCAAGATGCTACCCATATTCGAAGTTTAACCGGATCACAAAAGCTGTTAACCTGGGACAATGGGAAGGAAAGTAGTTCTGAACCAAATATGGAAGATACTGTCGTGAGGAACGAAGAGTTCGGAGTAAATAAAAATACAATTATAGCTCCCTTGCTAAAGAAATATCCATTCTTGAAAGCGTTTTTAATTGACCTAAATCCAAAGTTTAAACAACTTAATAATCCTGTAGTATTTAATACTATGGGGAATATTGCCACATTAGAAATGATTGCAAAAAGAGGAGAGTTAGATGTGGATGAGTTGATTGCAAAAATAGTTGGAGAGATAAAAAAACAGCAATAATAACTCAATGGTACAGACAGTTGTAATAATATTGTTTTTATTGGCATTTGCTACCAGTTGTTTGCAATTCTCGCTTTTCCCAAATAGGAAAGTACTAGGAATGCAGTTGGTACTCATCGCAGTATTCATGTATTTCATACACTCTTGGGCAATTGAACAAAGCTATTCCAGAATTAAAGATAGCTTATCGGACATGGCATTAATGACCGATTATACTGTTTTGCAGGTTATAGAAGCCATTGGGGGAGTACTCTTAAGTATTTTTTTAATACGTATGCTTTTTAAAGAACCAGTAAAAAAGGTTTTTCGATATTTTGTGTATTGTCCAGGAATAATGCTATTTCCTGCTCTTTTTTATTTCGAAAGCTACCTTTTCTTAACCATCTCTGGAGTTAATTTTCAATTAATGGCAGTTACAATTGCTATTGTAGTTCCTTTCTTGATTTTAATCGTTAGAAAAGGACTTCTAAAATTAATACCAGAAGCAGAGCTTCGATTGGAGTTAAAGTTTGGATTGCATTTAATACAATTGGCTGGTGCTGTAATACTCTCAATATTGTTATTCAGTTTACCAGTGCCATTGATAAATGAAACTGTAGAAATAACTCAATTGCTATTATTAGCTGGTAGTGTCATCATTGTAGCAGTTGTAGGATTTGTGTTTTATAACTATCGTTTAAAAAAGATACTTAATTAATTCTAAAATGGACGAAATAACTAAAGTTCTTTATTGGATATCAACCGGTTTATTGGTGCCAACCATTGTATTGTTGTTGGTTTTCTTCTTACGCGCATTAATGCTAATTGGTACATTTTATGGTATGTATATTCAAAAGATTAAATTCAATAAGGGATTCAATCAGGTGGTTAATCAATTAACTAAGGATAATGTGCAACAGTTGCTTGCCAATGAGCAGTTCAGCAACAAATTATTGGTTGTGCATTTTTTGAAAAAGATACGAGGAATAAAGAAATCAGACATTCATTACGAGAAAGCATTAAGCGACTTTGAGATTGCTTGTCAGAAAGATTTGTCTGGAAGTCAAACACTGGCTCGACTGGGACCGGTACTAGGATTAATGGGGACATTGATTCCAATGGGGCCAGCATTGGTAGGTTTAGCCGCTGGCGATATTGAATCTATGGCAGCCAATATGCAGGTTGCTTTCGCAACCACAGTTATTGGCCTTCTGACTGGCGCCGTAGGCTTTGTGGTTTTGCAGGTGAAAAAACGTTGGTTTGCAGCCGATATTAGTAATCTGGAATTTATTACCGAATTATTGAAACAAGCCAATGATGTTCCTGTAGAAAAGATGAATGAATAATGAAGAGTAAGATGAAGAGAGCAAAAGGTTTTTTGAATCAAGATGATATCGACCCGGTGGCTTCAGTGGCTAACTTGTTCGATGTAGCAATGGTATTTGCTGTCGCATTAATGGTTGCACTAGTGGCGCGTTATAAAATGAACGAGGTATTTTCTAAAGAGGATTTTACGATGGTTAAAAATCCTGGAAAAGAAAATATGCAGATCATCACGAAAAAAGGTCAAAAGATTGACACTTATAAAGCTTCGGAAAATCAACAAACATCAGGTAATAAAGGAAAGCGAGTTGGAGTAGCTTATCAATTGGAAAATGGAGAAATAATATATATTCCTGAATAGAGTTTTTGGTATTTAATTGGATCGCGGCTATGGAGTAAGAACCATAGTCGCTTTTTTGTTTATGAGAGGTTTTAGTTTGCTTTATTTCTGAAAAATATATTGGTTCGAGTTCTGATAGTATTGTAAAAAAATAGAGGCACTTGTCTTGTGCCTCTATAGCTAGTATAAATGATTTCGATATAATAGTATTATTGAATTGCAAGCGTAGATGAACTATCTATTTTGCTTTTTTTGCGTTCTATTAGACCGATAACAACCAGTAGAATAAAAACAATTGTTAGTAATAAAATTTCAACCCAATGTTTAAATGGCTCTACCCATATCTCAGTCATAACATCCCATCTTCCCAAAATTTCAACAAAATTCCAGAATATAATAACAACCGGCAGAGCATATCTGATGGCATATCCCAAATTGTTAATCTTTAATAACTTTCTGAATAGATATACAGAGCAAAACAGAGATGCAAATGCAATGAAATAGGTTATCGGGTGTCTGTCTCCTAAGAAATTCTCATCATATGCAAACAGTAGAATTATGTAGAAAGTCCATAGTAACATGATGCATTCCATCATTGTTGTTAATGCAACATTTCTGTTATTTATTTTGTATTCTATAATCTCTTTTACATTCATCTTTTTTTGTACCCAGCTGAATAATGTACACCCAGTTTTAGTACCCATGAAATAGTAAATAAGAAAAATAACTAGAAAGGGAAGCGACGATGGCATTATGAGGTACTCTGGTTTGGTAACCACTTCGCCATCGACCATCAGGGGCGCAACATCAAACCGGTTGGCATAGTATACAAATGCGAATTCAACCCAGCCAGTCCATATAAACAACCCTGCAAATAGTCCAGCAAATGAAGCTCTCGTTTCATGCTTTAGGAAAAATCCCCATATTAAGAATAGAAAGCCCACAAAGCCCATTAACATGGCTGAATGATACAGATAATCTTTACCTATACCTTTTTCCATTAAAATCATTGCGACATGCCCTAGAGGCATTGTAAATAGCACAATTAGAAACGCCAATATTCCAGCTAAAGGTTTTGTTATTTTCATGTTTATATGTTTTTTGGTACTTCAACAAAAGTAGGTTGGCATTGGTTATATGTCAATCATCAAATGTTGGTATTTTAAGTTGGAGTAATGTGCGAGTATTCTTTAAAGTATAGGTTCTACGTTTTAAAAGAGGATGGTTGTTTAAGATTTTGATATATAGTTAGACACGTACTGTGTTGTTGCGAGAGTATTCAGTGTCTGGGAGGGGAATACCGGAATCATCGATTCTAGTATTAATAGTCAAAAAAGGGGATGATAGTCAAATAAGAATACAACAGATTTTAGTCTTTCTTTACGTTAATAGCAAAATACAACAAACCAGTTAATAACAGAAAAGGCCATCTCAAACGAGACAGCCTTTTCTAGATATTGTAGATCGACTTATGTCGAAAATGATCGATTACTTGAATTCGTCGAAGAAGTCGTTTCCTTTGTCATCAACAATGATGAATGCAGGGAAATTCTCAACGCGAATCTTACGAACAGCTTCCATTCCTAATTCTTCGAAGTCAACAACTTCAACCGATTTGATGCTGTTTTTAGCCAAGATAGCAGCTGGTCCACCAATAGATCCCATGTAGAAACCACCATGCTTCTTACAAGCATCAGTAACTTGCTGAGAACGGTTCCCTTTTGCTACCATAATCATCGATCCACCCATGCTTTGGAACTGATCAACATAAGGGTCCATACGACCTGCTGTTGTTGGTCCAAAACTACCTGAAGCCATTCCTTTAGGAGTTTTAGCTGGTCCTGCGTAATATACTGGGTGATTTTTGAAGTATTCTGGCATTGGCTTGCCTTCGTCAATCATTTGCTTGATACGAGCGTGAGCAATGTCACGAGCAACAATCAATGTTCCGGTAAGGTTCAAGCGAGTTTTTGGTGGGTATTTAGTTAACTCTTTCAATACCTCATCCATCGGACGATCTAGATCGATATCTACTGGAGGCTCCATTCCTGGTGCTTCTGCTGGCAAATATTGAGCTGGATTCTTTTCCAACTTCTCTACCCAGATACCTTCTTCGTCTATTTTAGCTTTGATGTTACGGTCGGCACTACAGCTAACACCTAATCCTACCGGACAAGACGCAGCGTGGCGAGGTAGACGAATTACACGTACATCGTGTACGAAGTATTTCCCACCAAACTGAGCTCCAACACCTACTTCCTGGCAGATTTTTGTGATTTTTGCTTCCCATTCTAAATCGCGGTAAGCCTGACCTCCTTCGTTTCCTTCAGTTGGAAGGTGATCTAAATAACCTGCCGATGCTTTCTTTACAGTTGCTAGAGTAGCCTCTGCAGAAGTACCACCAATTACTAAAGCTAAGTGGTAAGGAGGACATGCCGAAGTTCCTAAGTCCATAATTTTAGACTTAACAAATTCAGTCAAGCTCTTCTCGTTCAACAACGCTTTTGTTTGTTGGTATAGGAACGTTTTATTTCCAGAGCCACCACCTTTTGTCAAGAACAAAAATTCGTATTTATTACCTTGTTCTGCATAAATATCAATCTGTGCAGGAAGGTTGTTACCTGTATTCTTTTCGTCGAACATAGTGAAAGGTACCACTTGCGAGTAGCGAAGGTTACGTTCCTGGTAAGTGTCGTAAATACCTTTTGATAAATGTTTCGCATCGGTAGCACCAGTGTAAACATCTTCTCCTTTTTTAGCTACTACAATGGCAGTACCTGTATCCTGACAAGTAGGAAGTTCACCTTCGGCAGCTACCACTTGGTTCATCAACATGGTATGTGCTACAAAGCGGTCGTTATCTGTTGCTTCTTCATCTTTTAAAATGTTAGACAATTTCTGAAGGTGAGAAGGACGTAAGTAGAATGAAACGTCGCCAAAAGCTTCTTTTGCCAATAGCTCCAACCCTTCTGGATCTACTTTTAATATTTTTCTACCATCTACGTCAACCGTTTTTACGTAATCTTTGCTTACTAAACGGTATTCGGTTGTATCTTTCTGAATAGGAAATGGTTTCTGATAAATAAATTCAGCCATATCTTTCTTGTTTTATATCAAAAAATCGTGGAAAACAGGCAGAAAACTTCCCTGTTTATCCTCTTTTGTTACTACTAAAATAGAGAGCAAATATACAAAAACAGGAGAGCTTAGAATGCCGAATATTAATTAGACTGCAAATAAATAACCTGAAATAAATACTGGATATAGGTTTATTTATTTGACGATATAGTAACGAAAGGTTGGAGTTGCTCGTTTTCGGTTTACATTTAGAATGAAAACCATGAAGATAATGAGTAAACTCCTTATCATTTCTTCGTTCTGAAAATCGATTTGCCAATTTTTCTATTAGTTTTGCATCGCGAAAAATGGAACTATTGATATACTATCAAGATGAAGTAATCGTTTTTAATTGAACAAGAAAATGATTAAACTTGACGTAAGTTCCTGATTAGTTAGATTATTTACATACTGAAATAAAATTTTTAGCAAATGAATATTTGGTTTGAGTGCAAAGCAAAATATGAGAAAATTGACGAAGAAGGTCGTTTAAAGAAAGTAAATGAAGCTTACCTTTTAGATGCAATGTCGTTTACAGAGGCAGAATCTCGTATCTACAAAGAGTTGGAAACGATGATTTCTGGAGAATTTCTAGTAACTAAAATTGCAAAAACAAACATTACTGAAGTAATTCCTTCTGAAACTGGTGATCGCTGGTTTAAATGTAAATTGGCTTTGGTTACTATCGATGAGTCGTCGGGTAAAGAGAAAAAAGCAAACCAGTATGTTTTGGTATTGGCATCAGACGTGAAAGATGCTTACGATAAGGTAGAGAAAAACATGGATGGTGTTTCTATCGATTACGAAATTCCATCGGTACAAGAAAGCCCTATCTTAGATGTTTTCCCATACGAAGTAGGCGAGAAGGTACCTGAAAACTTTACTCCTGTTGCTGAAACTGTAAACGAAGAAGAGTACGCTTCTGAGCCAACAGTTTACGATGCATCGGAAGAAGAGGAAGCTGAAGCTGCTGAAGAAACAGAAGAATAAACAAGCGTTTATATAAATTGAAAAGGGAGGTGATTACACTTCCCTTTTTTGTTGTCTGTGTGCTGGAATCAATTGCTGTTTTTTAGCCTGAATTGTAGAGCCAATTCTATAAATTGAATTTTGTCATAGTTGTTTTTAGCATAATCAGGCAAATATCTTACTTCAAAGGAAGGATGAATCCATGATTTTGTTTTCCATTCAAAACCGATTAAACCTGCATAGTAAATGTCATTGTAGGCTCGCGATTTATTTCCATTGTTATTATATTTACCACTTACAGGCCAAGAACTATATGTTCCTCGTTCTTCGGTATAAATATGTGTAGCTAACAAACCTCCAAAGTAGAGGTTCATAGAAGAACTGTTAAGTATACTATAAGTTGCTTTTGTATATACTCCCAAAGAGTAGTGTTTTACTTCTTTATGAATTCCAGCACCTAGACCTCTGGAGGTATAGTTTTCATACAGTTGTTTGAAATTAATTCCAGGACTGATTTCTAAATTCTTCAAGAAATCGAAACGAAATGGCTTTTCAATAAAGAAGCTTCCTCGTTCATCATACCTGTCATTTTCGTATTTTTCATAAGTAAACAGGTAGCTTGATCCTATTCTCCATTCCGATAGATCTTGTGCATTGATTGCAAAAGCGATCAAACATAACAATGTGGTGATTTTATATTTCATAAGTTGTGGTTTTTCTAAAGATATATAATTATGTTTTAAATAAGTGTTTGTCTAGTTTTAATTTTGTGATTTGTTTTCAAAATTCTTTTTCTACATTTGCACCATTTACGAATGACTATACTCTTTTGTCGATTCGGGCAATTGCTTTCATCTTTGAAGCCGTGAATGCTAGTTCACAAAAAAGTTAACCGAGGAGAAAGAGCTATAGGGAAAGGTCTCATTTGGCAATTCAAATTTTACATTTACTTATTCTGATTGCTTTACTAAGTCATAAATAGGGCTATGAGGCAGTCAAAAAAAATTAACAGATGAAAGCACGAACCATTTCGTATGGGAGGATTTTGCGTTTAGCTTTTCCGGTAATTGTTTCGCAATTGGGACAGATAACAGTGAGTTTGGTTGATAACATAATGATTGGCCGGTTGGGAACCTTAGAGTTAGCTGCTGCATCTTTTGTGAATAATATTTTCAATTTAGCCATTTTCTTTGGCATGGTAATAACCTTTATTATTACTCCTTTGGTGGGGGAATCGATAGGGAAGAAAGATAACCAAACATCTTCGATTTTTAAAAATGCCTTGATGGTAGCTACTATTACTGCGGTTGTAATAGCTGTATTGCTGCTCATATTGTGTCTCTTCTTCCACCAAATGGGACAAGATCCGGCTATAATACAAATGGCAAAATCATACTTCTTGCTGCTTATTACGAGTTATTTGCCTCTAATGCTTTTCAATGCATTTAAACAGTTTGCCGAAGGAACTGGCGATACCAAAACGGGAATGTATATAATAATTGCAGGAAACCTGGTGAATATAGTTGGTAACTATCTATTTATATACGGAAAAATGGGCGTTAGTCCAATGGGGCTTGATGGTGCTGCAATAGGAACTATTTTGTCGCGCATTTTCATGTTATTGGCCTTTTTCTACCTCTTCGTTTTCAGAAAGAGATATGGCACATGGCTTACTAACTTTACTGCTTCCTCTATCCAGTGGGAATTGGCAACTAAAATAACCAGAAAAGGAGTTATGCTAGGGTTGCAGATGTTAATTGAGGCAGGTGCATTTGGATTGGCAGGAATTATGATTGGCTGGATGGGCGCACCTGGTTTAGCTGCTCATCAGATTGCCATTAGCTTATCTAGTTTAGGCTTTATGGTGTATCAGGGACTGGGCTCGGCAACCACTATTTTGGTAAGCCAAAGTTTTGGTGCTGGCTCCAAAAAGCGTATGCTTATTCAGGCTAAACAATCGGCTATATTAGTGATTCCGTTATCGCTTATTACAGCTCTGTTTTTCTTTATATTTCGCGATGCATTACCACTGATTTTCTCTAACGATACCGAGGTGATTCGAATTACATCAACATTACTCATTATTTTGGCATTGTTTCAGTTGCCTGATGCGCTGCAGATAATATATGGATCGGCAGTGCGCGCTATGACCGATGTGAAACTACCGGTCATCTTTCTCTTTATTTCCTATTTTATTGTCAGTTTACCCGTTGGTTATTTGTTTGCATTTACTTTTAAGTACCAGCAGTTAGGCATTTGGTTGGCTTTTCCTATAGGAGTTAGCTTAGCATACTTGTTTCTTAAATTTCGATTCAAGTTTCTACTAAAAAGATCAACAAATAATAATTAACAACTAACCATTAATCATTCACCATTAAAAGCTGTTTTATTAACTTTTGTTATCGTTTTCAGTATACGAACACTCATAATTTTGCCTTCAAAATAGGAGGAAATAAAAATGAGAGTATTAGTTGTATTTAATCATCCTTATGAGCAAAGTTATTGCAATGCCATATTGAATTCGGTAACAAAAGGATTAGAAAAAGGGGGGCACGAATTGGACCTTATCCATTTGGATAATGATGAATTTGATCCGGTGATGCGGGCAAAAGATCTAAAAGCATTTGTAACGGCATCTAAACACCCTGAACTTTCATATGAATTGTTAGATGAACAGGTGAAAGACTACAAAGATCGACTTGAAAAAGCGGACCATCTGATTTTCGTTTTCCCTATCTGGTGGGAGATAATGCCTGCTTTAACCAAAGGGTTTATCGATAAAATTATTTTCCCGGGAATTGCATACAACTACAATGAAAAAGGAAATAGAATGATTGGTCGATTAAAGAAACTGAAGGGCATTACTATGATTACGACCATGAATACTCCTCATATTGCTTATTGGGCATTGTTTGGAAATGCCATTAAAAAAGCCTTGTTGATGGGAACTTTCTGGAAAATAGGAGTTCCCAATAGAAAATGGATTAACCTGTCGTTTGTGAAATTTGTTTCCCAGCAAAAAAGGGAGAAATGGTTAACAAAAGTGGAGCAGTTTGCTATCCTAATGAAATAAACACTAGTTCTATTTAAGTCATTTGCTTTGTATGCCCTATGTTAGGCATTCAATTAGAGTCTGCTGATTTATAATATCGGCAGACTCTCGTATGACATTAAATAATGAGCTGGTTTTTCTTTGTTCTATAATGATTGGTAAACTTGCTGTGTGTTGAGGCTGGTATTTTTTTGAACGATTGCGAATTGTCGATTCAGAAGCTTCAGATGCTTATATTCTTTTACAAGAAAGAATAAAATTATCAAGGCCGCTAATCCTATCGAAACAGAATTTGTGATCCATAATCCATCCAAACCAAAATAGTACCCTAAAATGTATAAAGTGGGAAGATAGATGATCACCTGCTGCAACAAATTCAGAATCGTAGCTTTTATGCTTTGCCCCACTGCTATAAAATACTGCGATCCTATCATCATTATACCATAAAGAGGCAATGCTAATGAGCTTAATCGTAATCCGTTTACACCCAATGAACGAAATGCATCATTTTCTCTACTAAAAAGAGTAACAAGAAAATCGGGGAATAACATGATTATTGCAAAAGCGACACATGAAATTATTGTTGACATTTTAATCAAATACAAAATAGTCTGATTGATTCTATCGTACTTTTTTGCCCCCAAATTGTAACTAATAATGGGTTGTGCAGAACCTGCAAGTGAACGAATAACGTACATCATTAAAGCCATTATACTCATAATTACTCCAAGTACTCCAATTGCAAGTTCACCTCCATACTTTGTTAGTTGAGTATTTGTAATTCCTTGAACAAAACTCATAGATATTGCCATTGAAAAAGGAGCAATACCAAGCTTAACAATTTCAAGTATCAATTTCCCCTTTAGCTTAAATGCACTAGTTTGAAGCTTTACAATAGAATATTTGCCATTGAAATGAAAAATACCCCAAACAAGCGTTGATACACTTGCAATAACAGAAGCCCAAGCAGCTCCCTTAACTCCCATTTTGAACCAAAATATAAAAATCGGATCAAAAATAATATTCAATACAATAGCTGCAGATGCAACATACATCGCCAATCTAACATTTCCCTCAGAACGAGCAACACCCAAAAAGTTTGCTCCAACAGGTAAAACACTCCAACCAATAGCTATCACAGACAAATAATCGTCTGCATAACTTTTAGTCACATTACTCACACCAAATAGCTGTAATAAGTCTTCCTTTGTAAAAAGAATAAATAGTAAACCAGCAATACCAATAATAGCATTTATAACAGTTGAATTTCCCAATGCTAACTCTGCATTTTCATTGTCTTTTGCTCCAAGAGCAGTGGATATTTTTACACTTGTACCTGTGCTTGTCAAACTTACAAAAGCCATAACTCCAAGCATGATTGGAAAAACCAAAATTACCCCCGAAAGAGCTTCTGCGCCAATTCCTTGTCCAATATAAATTCTATCAACAATATCATTAATAGAAGCTAAAATGCTTGCTAACAATGTTGGCCAAAAGAATTTGCCTATTAATTGGGGAATCGGTTTACTTGCAAACTCATCTGACAAACAATTGCTTTTTGTCCTGTGCATAATCGATAACTACTCCTTCTTACTTTCTAAAATTCTCACAACACCATTTGATCCATCCACTTCAATAAAGTCTCCATCGTGAATTATTTTAGTAGCACAATCAACACTACTTACACATGGCAGACCATATTCTCGTGCAATAATAGCACCATGCTGAAGTGGGCCTCCAATTTCCATGACTACCCCCGAAGCATTAATAAAAACAGGAGCCCAGCTAGGTTCGCTTGCTCTACAAACTAAAATCTCTCCCTTATTCAGAGGCTTTTCCATAGGACTTAAAAGAACCTTAGCTCTTCCTTTTATCAATCCTGGTGAAATTGGCTCTCCTGAAATTTCTCCCTCTTTTGATTCTCGTATCGCACGATAAATTTTCCCTCTACTATCTATAATTCTTGGCCAATCTTTCACATTTTCAGTTTTTTTATAAGGGGCAGTATTCTTTTCTATAAGTGTAAGAAGATCTAACTTCTTGTCTTTTTCAGCTTTCGCAACTTCAGAAACCGACAAGTGAAAGATCTGCTCAGGGCTTTCTAGTTGTCCATTAGTAGTAAATTTCTTTCCTAATTGTAAGGCCTTTTTACGCAAAAGACTCACTGCAACAACATACATGTATTTTGGGTGATCTCTATACCCAATCATATCACGATAAGTCTTTGCTAACCGTACAAATTTTTTCTCTTTTCCGAGCTTACGAGCTAAATCTAGCAACTGATTGTAAGAATCTTCACTTCGTTTCTTCACCCTTAATGTCGCATTATCTTCCGTATCAATTTGCTTTAAAGAATTAAATACCAACTCGATATTTTCTGAGATTCTTGGAATTGCAATATCAATCTCCTTCACTCCTCTACAGCCAAATCTTATAAGATATTCATTGTAAGTATTCAAAAACTCATCGGAATAGATTTGCTTCTTCAATCGATGTTCAAAATCCTTCCAAGTTTTGGTTTCTATGAACTCAGGAAAAGAAGCTATTGCAAGCATTTGTCGATTCATTTCTGAAACAGGATTATCTGGCAAAATCATTGTTAATCCCACAATTAAATCCTTTGCCTCCTTATGCTTTTTAAACATTCTTTGAATTTTCCATTTGGCTAAACCAGCAGACAACAATACACCACCAATCTCTTTTATCAAATCCGAAAATCCATCTAACGATTCATTTACTAAGTTCTCAAAAGATTTTTCACTCTCCTCAAGAGTTTCGTGAAGATAAGTCCAAACTTTACTACTTGCTTCCCTATAAGCTTCCAAGCTTAAGTTACTACTTAATAAACCCCTAAACGTACTTTTTCCATATAAGGATAACATATACTTAAGCATCTTCCAAGAGAAACCCTTAAGTGCTTCTGGCGTTTTCCCTTGCGTAAATTCCTTCTTATTTAAATGGGCAAATATTTGCTTTGTTGGAGTATCATGCGAACTTATTGTTTTGGCCATTGTAGGACTTACCTTCATTAAATGAGATAATATGATATAATGACGTCCGTGAATTGCCCAAGCAATACCCTCTTTTCCCCGAGCTAATCCATTGCCCCTAAAAACCATTTTTGCCCAAATGTCTATCCCCAATACAGACATAGGATCAGAAAAACCTTGTGTTACCAAGTTAAAATCCATATACAACTCTTTTTTCTCACCTGGCTCGGTCTGCATCTCTTCGAAAAGAGGAATATGAGTTGTAATTGGTCTTGACTGTAACAAATACAAAGTTCCATCCTGAATAGCCCACTCTGTATCCATTGGTTTTCCGTAGTGCTTCTCAATGCGACAAACAAGATCTTTCAGTTCTACAATTTGTTCATCGCTTAAAGCTTGACTCGAAGGATTGGCGTTCTCTTCCTCCTTTGTCCCACCTGTAACTGTTAACCTGATTCCAATCTCCTTTTTAGCTATCTTTTTCTCAATGATTCCTCCAGCTATTTTGTCAACAACATAAGTATCCGGAGTTACAAGACCAGAAACAATAGCTTCCCCTAATCCGTACGAAGCATTTATCACCACTTCATCATAAGAATTGTTTAATGGGTTAATTGAAAAAGCAACTCCACTAACATCAGAACGTATCTGTCTTTGCACAACAATTGCAATTGCTGTATTGTCAAATGAAATGTCATTTTGCTTTTTATATCCCATAACCCTATAATCGAAGCAAGAAGCAAAGGCCTTAGCGATATATCTTTCCAACTGATCTCTTGTAACTCCTAAATAGGTTTCATACATTCCGGCAAATGACGAGCCTTCCAGATCTTCTTCAGGCGAAGAGGAACGAACAGAAAAAACATTTCCTGGCAAATGTGTTAGATGTTGATCCAGTTCTTTCTTCTGATCAGTAGTCAGTGGCATCTTTTCAGCCATTAAAAACACCTTATCGCAATTCTCTTTTGTGCTTTCTGCTAGCAAAGTCGTCCATTCTACTGTGGATTTTATCTTCGTTAACCACTCTTCAAAAAATGCGACCGAAAGCACAATCCCTTCAGGAACAGGAAAACCTGCCTTGTTCGTTTCAATTAAAGCTTTTGCTTTGCCTCCAACTTGATGTAAAGCAGGAGTTATTTCAGTGTTGAAATCAAATATCATAATCTCGTTATTTTTTTATTCCATTCCAAAACGATCTCCACGCCATAAACAGATACTCTTCATCATCATTTCCTGCTTTAATCTTTTTAATTGCAGCCTCTATAACCGACGAATAGAAAGCTTCAAGCCATTCTACAGTATAGTCTTCGGCAATCAATCCACTATTTTTAAGTGTATTAAAAACGGAATGATACAAACCAAATACTCTCTGAACATTTTTGTCTTTTGCATTAAAATCAAGGAATTCATACGTTCTTAGATTACGACACACCAAATGCATATCAGCACTTTGCACATCATTAATGAACAGTTTTTTTAATTGATTTTCTATGGAATCCTCTTTTTCAGATAATAATTCCTCGATACTTGCCAAATAAGTCTTAATCAAATGCTCCATTACGTTTTTCACAAGATCCTCTCTCCCCTGATAGTGGCGATGCAAAGTTCTTCGAGAAACACCTACGTGCTTAGCAATATCATCTAATGAAGTACCTAAATCTTGACTCCATAGAGCTATTGCTGCTTCTAATATTTTATTTTTTGTCTCAGTCATGTGACAAATGTAGTGGTTTTTGTCACGTGATTGAGACATTGTGTGGAAAAGTTTTTAAATCAAATCATTTTTTTGAGTGAAGATAAATGTCTTACAGGAAAGTATGTGGGGAGTTTGGTGGGCAGGATATACACCATAAAGAACCTTTTAAACTAGGACTATTCTTTGCTTTCGTCTTAACAGGCTAAAGTTTACATCAAAAAAGGCGGGAAACTCCCGCCTTCATTTGTATCTTTTTATATGGTAAATTAATAATTGCTCATTTACAATAAACAACTACAAACTCGAATCCAGTTTCTCTCCTTCACTACTGGCAATGGTTACTGCTCCGCAGCTATCGCTCCAAACATTGGTTGTTGTGCGCATCATATCCAAAATACGGTCAACAGCCAGAATTAAACCAACCCCTTCCAGTGGAAGACCAACAGCACTTAGAATTACGGTAATCATAACCAAGCCTGCCATTGGGATACCTGCTGCTCCAATAGATGCCAATAAAGCTGTTGCAACTACAATCATTTGCTGACCAAAAGAAAGATCGATACCATAAGCCTGGGCAATGAACATGGCAGCAACACATTCGTAAAGTGCTGTCCCATCCATGTTAATCGTCGCTCCCAATGGCAACGTAAAGCTGGTAATTCTGTTGGAAGCACCTGCTTTCTCCTCGATTGCCTCCATGGTAAGTGGGAGAGTAGCACTCGACGATGAAGTGGAGAATGCAGTTAGCAATGGGGTAATCATATGCTGAAGGTGTTTCTTGGGCGAAATTTTCCCAATGAACCGTAGAATAATAGGAAGTGTGATAGCGGCATGAAATACCAATGCCAAAATTACTGTTGCCATGTACAGCAATAAACTTTGACCTAATGTGCCTAAACGATCGGCATTATGGGCTACTTCTTTAGCGACAATTCCTAAAATTCCAAATGGAGTGAATAAAATGATGAAATGGGTAATCTTCATCATAACATCGAAAAAGCTATCGAATAGCGATGTCAGAGTTTGCTTGTTTTCGTTTTTTAGTTTAGTGGTAAAATATCCCAATAATATGGCAAAGAAAATAACCGGAAGGATTTGTCCTTTGGCCATCGCTTCGAATATATTGGCCGGAATAATATTCATCAATGTCTGCTGAAAAGTAAGCTGTTCGGTTGCCAGTCCTTCTACTTTTTGCGATAAGCCTAAATCGGCACCCACTCCGGGTTGGATAAGGTTTACAAATATTAATCCGGTTACAATGGCAAATATGCTGGTTGTTAAATAATAACTGAATGTTTTAAGTCCGAGTCTCCCCAGTTGTCCACCATTCCCCATGCTGGTAATTCCAGAAGCTATGGAAGAAAAAATAAGAGGCACAATAACCATTTTTAATGCCTTTAAGAAAAGTTCACCCATCCAGGAGATGTATTTGACATGATCAGGAGCCAAATAGCCGAATAGAAAGGCAACAACTAATGCAATGAGAATTTGATAGTGAAGAGCGAGTTTTAATTTGGACATAATTGTTCAGTTTAAAAATAATTGGTGATTAATTTATGGTTTTTAATGATCGATAACAAAAAAACAATTTAAAAATGAGAATGAACTATTCTTTTTTAATAATAAAATCTTAATTTTGACCAGCACAGTACAGCACAATAAAATATTTGTTGCTGAAAAGAAAATGTTTAAGGTTATGAGTAATAGATTAATTGGTCGTATGCCAAAGGTCGGAATTCGTCCTGTAATTGACGGACGTGAGCGAGGTGTACGCGAATCGTTAGAAGATCAGGTAATGAATATGGCCAAGGCGGCCGCAGCGTTAATTGAAGAGAATTTACGCTTCCCAAATGGAGAAAAAGTAGAATGTGTAATTGCCGATACTAATATTGGTGGTGTTGCTGAAGCAGCAATGTGTGCCGATAAATTCCAGCGCGAAGGAGTTGGTGTATCACTTACAGTTACTCCATGTTGGTGTTATGGAACAGAGGTGATGGATACCGATCCATTGATGCCAAAAGCAGTTTGGGGATTCAACGGAACTGAACGCCCAGGTGCTGTATATTTAGCAGCTGCTTTAGCTGGTTATACGCAGAAAGGTCTTCCTACATTCGGTATTTATGGCCGCGATGTACAAGATGCTGGCGATACCGATATTCCTGCTGACGTACAAGAAAAAGTTCTTCGCTTTGTGAAGTCTGGTTTGGCAGTAGCTGAAATGAAAGGTAAGTCGTACTTGTCTATCGGTTATAGCTCGATGGGTATTGCAGGATCGATGGTTGATTCTAATTTCATGCAAGACTACCTTGGGATTCGTGCAGAATTTGTTGAGTCAGTTGAAATCCTACGTCGAATGGACGAAGAGATTTATGACAAAGACGAGTTCGCAAAAGCAATGGAATGGACGAAAGCAAATTGCGAAGAAGGAAAAGATTACAATAATCCAGAAAATGTTGCCGACGAAGCACGCAAGCAGGTAGAGTGGGAGACAGTTGTTAAGATGACATTGATTTGTCGTGACTTAATGATTGGTAATCCTAAACTAGTTGAAATGGGATACCGTGAAGAAGGTCTAGGTCGCAATGCAATTATGGGTGGATTCCAGGGACAGCGCCAGTGGACAGATTACCAACCAAATGCTGACTTCCCAGAGGCGATTCTTAACTCATCGTTCGACTGGAATGGTATTCGTCAGGCATTTGTTTTTGCTACTGAAAACGATAGCTTAAACGGTGTAGCAATGTTGTTTGGTCACCTATTGTCTGATACCGCACAGATTTTCTCTGATGTTCGTACATTCTGGAGCCCTGAAGCAGTAAAACGCGTTACCGGAAAAGATTTAACTGGAAAAGCTGAAAATGGAATTATCCACCTGATTAACTCAGGATCAACCACTCTCGATGCCACAGCTCAACAACGCGATGCAGAAGGTAATCCAGCAATGAAACCTTTCTGGGAAATTACAGAAGAAGAAGCACAGAAGTGTTTAGATAATACAAAATGGCCTCAGGCAGTACGTGAGTACTTCCGAGGAGGTGGTTATTCTTCACAGTTTAAGACAGCAGGTGAAATGCCTGTAACGATGTCTCGTGTGAACATTGTAAAAGGAGTAGGTCCGGTTCTTCAAATTGCTGAAGGTTATACGGTAGAGCTTCCTGAAGATGTACACGCAGTACTTGACGAAAGAACTAACCCAACATGGCCAACTACATGGTTCGTACCTAATATTACAGGTGAGGGAGCATTTAAAGACGTATATTCAGTAATGGCTAACTGGGGTGCAAACCACGGTGCTATTAGTTACGGTCATATTGGAGCCGACTTAATTACATTGGCTTCAATGCTTCGTATCCCGGTATGTATGCATAATGTATCTGAAGAGAAGGTATTCCGTCCTAGCGCATGGAGTGCTTTCGGCGAAGAAAAAGAAGGTGCCGATTATCGCGCTTGCGAAAACTACGGTCCTTTATATGGAATTCGCTAATCTAACTAAATGAAATATCAGAGTTCAGAAATGGGCTCTGATATTCGTTTGTATAGCGCTTTTGTTGAAGAAAAGACTAAAACCAATCAATATAAGGAACTGAAAAGATTTCTAAATCAGCTTTTCAGCACCTTTAAATAGCTAAAAGCCTATGTAGCGAATGAAATCTGGCTGTTGCGATTTTGCATAAACTAACAACTGTTTTTTATTCGTTCCATCTGTTTTTTGATTTCAGAAAATTCAAAAAAGATTAAGCAGATGAAAAAGAATCACATTTGGGTAATGGCACTGTTATTTGCAGCATGTGGTATTACTTCGAAAAATAAAACCGACAATAAAACAATGACTAATTTCGAAAAAGGAACCTACGGTTTCGATAAGACATTTTTGTCCAAACATATCGATGTAGTTGAATTATCAGAAGGAGACGCAAAAGTATTATTAGTACCAGCCTATCAGGGTAGAGTAATGACCAGCGCCTGTAACGGAGACAAAGGCTTTAGTTTTGGTTGGATCAATCACGACTTGATTAAAAAGGGCGAAGTACAAGAACACATTAATGTGTTTGGTGGCGAAGAGCGTTTTTGGTTAGGACCTGAAGGGGGACAATATTCCATCTATTTTAAACCGAAAACCGATTTCGTATTCGAAAATTGGTTTGTTCCTAAAGAAATTGATACCGTTCCGTTTGAAATGGTTGCCAGCGATAAAAAGAGTGCAAAATTCCAAAAAGATATGCACCTGGTAAATTACTCGGCAACAGAATTCGACCTGAAAGTGGAGCGTGAAGTGGCATTGTTGAATAATAAAGAAATTGCAGCCCATGTAGGAGCAGAGCTGACTGATGTAAAAGCGGTTGCTTACGAATCGAAAAACAGAATTACAAATACCGGTCAGAACGACTGGACTAAAGAGAATGGCTTACTTTCGGTATGGATGTTAGGAATGTTCACTCCATCGCCAGAAGTAACAGTTGTTATTCCAGTAAAAGATGGCGATGAAAAGGAATTGGGACCAAAAGTAAACGACGATTACTTCGGGAAAATTGCTGCCGATCGCTTGAAGGTTGAGGGCAATACAGTGTTCTTCAAATGCGATGGAAAAAGCAGAGGTAAATTAGGAATTCCTCCACTTAGAGCTACTTCGTTTATTGGAAGCTGGGATGCGCAGAACAAAGTATTGACTTTATTGGAATGTCACTTACCTGAGGGGGAAACTGATTATGTGAATTCAGCTTGGGAATTACAAGAAAAACCATTCGCAGGAGATGCATTGAACTCATACAACGATGGTCCATTAGAGGATGGAAGCCAAATGGGACCATTCTATGAACTGGAGTCATCATCGCCAGCCGCTAAATTGAAAGTAGGTGAGCATTTAGATCATGTTCAGGTTACTTATCACTTTAAAGGAGACTTAGAGAAATTGGATGCCATTGCTCAAAAAACATTGGGTGTATCCATTAAAGAGATTGAAGAGATTTTTTAAGAGGTGAAATACTTTTTCAATAAAATAAACTATTATTGTTAAATGTATTAACCCAAACTTGTGATAAGCAACACGCTAAAGTTGGAAAACTTATGAGATGAATTTAAGTTTTTGAAGTTTAGCGAAGCAAAAAAATTCAAACAGATGAAAGCAAAAGTTGTTTCTAAAGAATTTTTAGGACCGTTTATTCTAATTACATCACTATTTGCCTTGTGGGGATTTGCCAATGATATTACCAATCCAATGGTAGCGGCATTTAAAACTGTGATGGAAATTTCTAATGCTAAAGCTGCGTTGGTACAGTTAGCATTTTATGGTGGTTATGGTACTATGGCCATTCCTGCTGCTCTTTTCGTAAAAAGATATAGTTACAAAAAAGGAATCTTATTGGGATTGGGACTTTATGCAGTAGGTGCATTGTTGTTCTTCCCAGCAGCTCAGTACGAGATGTTCGGATTCTTTTTGGTTTCGTTATACATCTTAACTTTTGGTTTGGCATTTTTAGAAACTACTGCCAATCCTTATATCCTGTCGATGGGAGATGAGTCGACAGCTACACGTCGATTAAACCTGGCACAGACATTTAACCCAATGGGCTCATTATTGGGAATGACTGTTGCTTCAAAATATGTTTTGGAGGCGCTGCAATCAGATGCACGTGATGCTTCTGGAAACATCATTTTTGAAACTTTAGGTGCTGCCGAGAAAGCGAAAATTCGTACCGAAGATTTGGCTGTAATTCGTGATCCATACGTAATTCTTGGATTTGTAGTTTTGGCAATGTTTATAATTATTGCAGTGTCGAAAATGCCTAAACGTGAGTCAGCTGAAGCTCCTCCAAAAGCATGGGACACCATCAAGCGTTTGGCAAAAAATGCTAAATATCGTGAAGGAGTTATTGCACAGGTGTTTTATGTTGCAGCACAGATTATGTGTTGGACATTCATTATTCAGTATGCCGATAACTTAGGTATTTCTAAGGCAACAGCACAGAACTACAATATTCTGGCAATGGGAATCTTCCTATCAAGTCGCTTTATTAGTACAATGCTTATGAAATATTTCAATGCTCGTGCTATGTTAACAGTATTTGCTTTGGGGGCAATTACTACTATAACAGGAGCAATTTTAATTGAGGGACAACTAGGACTTTACTGTTTAGTTGCAACATCTGCATTCATGTCGTTGATGTTCCCAACTATTTATGGAATAGCATTGCACGGATTAGGAGAGGACTCAACATTGGGTGCTGCTTTCTTAGTGATGGCCATTGTTGGTGGAGCATTGATGCCTCCTCTTCAAGGATGGATTATCGATATGGGAACTGTTGCTGGTTTGGCGGCTGTTAACTTTTCGTTCATTTTACCTTTAATTTGTTTCATAGTTATTGCTATCTTTGGCTATCGAACTTTAAAGGTTCACAAATAGGGAAATAATCTACCTTCTCAATACATTAATCAATAAAGGAAGCTCCTTGTGGGCTTCCTTTTTTCATAAACAAGCTTACCTCACCAAGAAGCTGTCCAAAAAGCTTAGTTATAATTTTTTGAACTTAAGGATTATAAGTCACCACTTGGTTTGTCACCCCTAAATCCCCTAAAGGGGACTTAAGCCTCCTCTTTAGGGGAGGTTTGGAGGGGTAAAGACGAAAGTAGCTTATAAACTGAAAGCTCGATTTCAAATGAATTTACTTTTGGGACAACCTCTTGAATCCCCTTTAGGGGATTTTGAGGTAATGTAATAAATTATCTGGTTAATTCTTTTCGCCTACTGGACGATTGATATAGTTTTCCATATGTGGCAATGGAAGGCTTACAAATGGAGCATTCCAACCACCCACACGAACCATTATATCGGCGTATTTCACCAGTTTTTCAGAAGCCATCGCTTTGTCTTCAATATTGTTAGATGCTTTAGCTATCTCATAAATCTCCTGGTATTGAGGCGATGCCATTGTCAATGTTAGCATCCCTCCTTTATGGGTGATGAAGTTTTCGATAAGCTGCTCTACAGGTACATCCGTATCAAGGCACATGTCTGTTATAACACCTCCTGCAAAACGATCTAACTTCAAATGGTGGAATGTTTTAAGTAATTGGCCCGGAGCAGTATGCCACGTTCCGGAAGTAGGCGTGAAGTTCGGAGCAAGTGGATCGCCCGAATTTCTGGCAGCAGAGGCCGCAATTCCTGTTCCTTGCCAGTTGTACTGTTCAAAGGTTCCTAGTCCGGCTGTAAATGTAAGATTGAAGCCTGGCATTATGGTTTGTAATGCTTCTCCATAATATCCAGCAACAGCACGCATAGCTACAATTTTAGGATCTGTATCGCCTGCAGGATCAAGGAAAACTTTATGGGCTAAATCTTTCGAACTCAATACAGCTTGATAGAATTCATCCAGAATGTGCTTGGCAATAGAGTTGGTCGATTGTCCATTCCCAAACTGAGGGCTATTGGTGAATAAATCCACTTTGATTGAGTCGAATAGGCGTTGGGTTTTTACATCACCCGAATCTCCTGCTGTAAAATTGTATCGCATTGCAGCAGTTACCTCAGGTAATTCATACTTTTTCTTATCAAATACCCAGTGCTTAATGGCCGCAACAGTATTTATCATATCGGGAACACCACCCAAAATAGTTCCTCCAATATTGTAGTCGGCACCTCCCCACGATTTATCAATTCCTTTTTCAAGACAACTTTCGAAAAGAGCAGATACCAAAGGTGTTGGTACAACAAATTCATTGGTCATGTAGTACATGCACATGGCAAAAGCCGATTGATCCACAAAAAATTGCATTTGTTTCTTTAATGCCTCTTCCAGGTCTTTATAAGATTCAATTTTTCCTGTATCGATACTCAATTTCTGACCTCTCAATAATTCCGGATTAGCACTTAATGCTGCACCTCCATTCAATGCACATTCCAGAATAGTCATTCCATTTATCATACCGAATGTCCATTCGCTTACTCCATTCAGAATGGGTTCCCAACATCCATCAACGCAATAGTCATTGGCTAAGCTTTCGAATTGCTTCAACTTTTTATGATCTTTTTCGCCATATGATAAGGCATCGCGCATAGCGGGAATCATCACCTCATCGTTGAGAATATACGGGAGGTTTTTAGTGGTCTTTATAGAATGAGCAACTGCATTGATCAGTTTTCTTGGGCTATTTTTATGAAGACGAACATAAAGTCCGGGAGTGGAAAGATTGACATTTCGGAATGCATCTAATAGAAGGAAAGTACAACCGTTGGTGGCATCTTCTCCTGAAGGTTTCTTTCCTCCGATGATTATATTTTGAAGGAAATTATTTAACCCGGCTCGTTGATCTAAATAGTAAGGGTGAATACCGAGGGCAGCATTATAGTCCATGTGGTCTTGCTCCACCAAATACTGTGTGGTTAAGTTAAGTCTTCCTGCTGCTTTAATGATGAAGTTTTCAATCAATTCGCAAGCAAATTCTTTGTTGGATTCTTTCTCTAAAAATGGATTTAGAACCTGGTCTAAACGTCCCAACGACATGTAATCCATTGTAGAGTGCAAGCAACAGTGAACTAACCAAATACTGTGAACCGCCTCGTAGAATGTTTCGGCAGGATGTTCTGGAACTTTTTGGCAGATACGTGCCATTTCCAATAATTCTGCTTTGCGTTCAATGCTGTTGCATTTGGCTGCTTCATGTTTTGCCAATAGGGCAAAATTGTTGGCGTAGTTAACTACAGCCTTGCATGAAATGACAACTGCTTCATAGAACGCTTGTTTATCATAGGCAATCTCAACACCTTTTAGTAGTTTCTGGTCTAATTTCGACTGAGCAAACTCAATAATACTACCAATTCCTTTATTAAGTACATTTTCATAGTTTATTGAATTGTGTCCCAAGATAGCCATCTGGCTTTTATTGGTTACAGAGCCAACTCTTATCTCTTCATCGGTTAGGTAGTTCGGGAATACTTTTCCTAAGCCGTTAGAGCCCATTGGAATAATTCCTGCCAACAAACTACCATCTTCAATTTCGAAACAATGAGTATGAGCATGTTTCTTTTTGTCGCAAAGTGCCTTTAACATTTCATCAATGGCAATTGCTCTACGTACAATAACATGTTTGTCGGGATGCATTTTTCCAACATTGGGAAGTTCACTTTTTACAAACCATTCTTTTGAACGGTTGGTGAACCCTTTGTGCATTAATGCTTCACGAAGGGTTGCAATGCGAGGAGTTAATTCATTTTTCATTTGTTCAATTTTTACATGTTTAAACATTCATTTATCGATTGATACGCAGTTCTGGCTTGCTGATCGGTATAACATATGTTTGATGTTTTGCCACTGGCAGTGTAATAATGATTTACCTCCATATTGGCAGGAAGAACATCAATTAAATGTTTGGGATGATCAGCAATAATTTGTTTTAACTTTTTAAGGTAGGTTGGGGTGTCTGTATGGTTATATATAGATGGTATTCGAACAATTACTTGCGATTGTTTTTGTGTTTTTAGAAATTGAAATGCTGACAATGATTTCTCGTACAAGGTTTCAATCGAAATAGTTGGAGTTCCAGTTGTCAGTCGCATGCCAAATAGCCAGGTGTCGATATAAGGAGCGATTTTTTGAACTGATTTTAATGGTACAATTCCACTTGTCTCAAGAGCGGTATGAAATCCATTCGATTTGCATTTTGCTGCCAGCTTTATTAGTGTATCCACCTGAAGCAGTGGTTCTCCACCACTAAAAGTAATTCCACCGTCTTTACTCAATAGTTCGAGTTGAGGCTCCAGCTGATCATAAATCTCTTCTATTGATTCTGTTTTGGTTGGAAGAACCAGTGCATTGCCTTTTTTGAATGAGGAAGATTGGGGGCACGCTTCAATGCATTTCCCGCATTGTGTGCAGTTAGTCCGATCTATTGTATGCAGATTATTGTGGAACTGATGGACACTGTTGGGACACACTTGCATACACCTATTACAGTTTATGCATAACGATTCGAAATATAGTAAAGGGCTTTTTTGTGGTTGCGAGTGAGGGGAATGACACCAGGCACAATCTAATGGACAACCTTGTAGGAAAAGCACAACTCTTTTTCCTGGACCATCTTTTTTTGATAACCAGTCAATACCAAAATATGATATACTATCAGACATATGTAATAATTCTATTGGGTCAAAAGTCAAAAGGGGGATTTGATTATTAGTGAAAAAGAAGTAGGTCTGCTATTTGCGGGGAGCAATAGTTCTATAAAATTAGCAATGATTATTGAGAAGACCAATATATACAAGAATTATTTATGAGTATGATTGAGCTGTTGGCATTAAATGTATTCTTTCTAGTTTTGTGCTCTATCATCACTACATACCTAAAAAATGAACGATAACCATCAAGATTACATTTTTCGAATCAATAAAGTAATTGATTACATTGAAGCCCATTTAACAGAAGAGTTGAATGTGGAAACACTAGCTTCTATTGCTTATTTTTCACCTTATCATTTTCATCGAATTTTTACGGCACTGGTTGGTGAGACCTTAATTAGCTATTTGAAACGTAGACGAGTAGAGAAGGCCGCTCGTTTGTTGTTAAATGAACGGCAAATGGCTGTAGCAGAGATTGCTGAAGTTGCCGGTTTCAGTAATGCTTCTGTGTTTTGTCGGAATTTTAAGAAACACTTTGGAGTAAGTGCTCAAACATTTCGTGATGAAAATAGCAAGAATCGGCAATTGCAGAGCAATAAATGGCAATCCCGCAACGAAGATTCAGATTACATTTGCAGAGAGAATTTAATCAACCTAAAAGATGTAATTATGAATGCAAAAGTAGTTGTTAAAGAGATGCCACAAATGGAAATGATGTATTGTCGCCATGTCGGAGAATTTAATCAGGTAGGTCAGGCATTTGGAACGCTAATGCGTTGGGCTGGCCCCAAAGGACTGCTGAGTAATCCGGAATTGAAAACAGCAGTGGTTTTTCACGATGATCCAGATATTACACCACAGGAGAAGAATCAGCAAAGCGCCTGTATTATTGTTGATAAGCCTATGAAAGCGGAAGGAGAAATTGGGCATTTGACAGTTGCTGCACATAAATATGCAGTAGGAAGTTTTGAGGTAACAGAACATGAGTTTGCCCAGGCATGGAAAACCATTTATGTGTGGATTTTTGAGAATGGATACCAACCAGCAGATTTGCCTCCTTATCAATTGCATCACAATGATTTTCAACAACACCCCGAAAGAAAGTTTATTGTAGATATTTGTGTGCCTGTAAAGTAGTCCTCTCTATGTCGAGCAAAAGTGATTCAAAACGAGTCACTTTTGTTTTAATTCCATGTTACTTCCAAAAACGAATGATTGCAATTTCTGCAGCAATGAATAATAGGAATAATACCACAAACCATCTCCACAGTTGTTTCCCATGTTGAAGTTCTGCCAATGCTTCGTCCGACTCGTTAGCTTGTAATGAAAGAACGGAACAGTTGGAATATTCCTTTGCTTTCTCCATAAGCTGATTAGTAGTTATGCAGTTCAAGTCCGATTCCTTTCTGCTCATATTCATTGAATAAGCGTTAAGCAGTTGGTTCGTTTGGAAGAGTTTAAAGTGTCCGGCCTGATTATACATTGGATCTAGATCCACAACCAATTGATTTCCTCTGATGAAAACAGCCTCAGGAAGAAAATCGGTTTGCGTATTGTCATCTAAAACCCGAATTCCATTTGTACTTGTAACCGGATAAGGCAGCGGCAAAGCAACTCTTTCGGTATGGATTGGATAATGCAACGAACCAGTATACTGGCTGTTTAGTGCCATGTTGTAGAGAATTGGAATAAACAATGGATGCTCTACAAAATTGGTTGCTTCTTTATTCAAAGGAAAGCTGAAAGTAAATATTTTGCCTTTTCCTGAAATGGAAGAACTGGTTGCCCATTCATTTCCTCCGAATTTCATAATTGGAGTAGCAAGAGAATTGGCTGAAGTGGCAATTCTGAAATGTTGATTTATTTTAGGAAAAAGGGCGTTGTTGTTTATCTTTTCAAATACCGATTGAAAAAGAATATGTTGCTTATTGATAGACTGAATAGAAGTAGAAACAGTATCTAAACCTCCTAACGTATTCGTATTTAGTTGAGTTAAAAGTTGGTTGTAAGTAGTCACAGAACCATCTAACTCAGGGAACAAGGCAAGTGTTCCTCCTTGATCGACATATTGTTTCAATTGAGTAGTTAGTCCATTGCTCCATTCTTTTACTCCCGAAATGTAGACTGCATCGTAACGGTTCAATTGTCCCGCAGGCAATTGATTGGCAGCGATGGATTCAAACTGGAAGATAGAATCTTTGGCCATCAAAGTACTTACAAACTGATCTTCTGTAGCACCATTACCATTTAGTTGCAATACCTTAATGGCAGGCGATACAAAATAACTCATGTAGAAGTTATTGTCGAAAACAATTGGGTAGTCCGATAACGATATATTACAGAATTTCCACCCGGAAGTTAAATGAGAAAACGACAGTTTTACCTCTTTCTTTTCATTCGGGCCAATTGATACAGCTCCGGATGCTTTCAGCTTTTCATTAATTTTTAGCTGAATGGGAATATCGGTAAATGTCTCCTCCGATCTGTTTTGAATAGATATAGTAAGCGATTCCGATCTATTCAATTTTCTAGCAGGAGAATCGAACCAGCAAGTGTCAATAAGTAAGTTAGAAACCTGCTGTGTTTCAATGGGAATCCAACGTTGAATAGCCAGGCTGTCGTTGGAGTTATTTTCTGATAATGTGTTTTTCTGGAAATCCGAGATGAAATAGAGAGCTGTCGATTGTTTTTCTTTATCTTCTTGTTTTAAATGCAAATTCAGTTGCGCACGTACATCATTGTAGTTGGTAGATATACTGGAGAATTCCAACTGATTGATCGACTCGATGGCTTGTTGGGCATTTGAAAAAGTCGCATATCGATAATTGGCTCCATTACTTAAAACCAAGAATTGCATCGATCGAGGATAAGACTTCACGATTGAAATGGCTTTCTGCTTTGCATTTTCCAGAGCACTTCCTGCCGATGTAATAGTCTGCATACTCATCGAGTTATCAATGAATATGGCCGTTTGATTCACTTTCTGTTGGTTAGAAGTTGAATTGGCAGAAAAATAGGGCTGAGCAAACCATAGTACTAATGTGACAATGGCCATTATCCGGGATAACAGAATTAGAAGCTCCTTCAATCTGGAGCGCCTTTTATGTTCCTTTTTAATGTGTTTTAGAAATTCAACATTACTAAAGTAGACTGTTTTATGACGTCTGAAATTTAGAAAATAGATAATTACAGGAACTACTGTCAATAAAAGAGCCCACAAGAATGATGGATATATAAATTGCATATGCGATTATTCATAAATTACAACGATCAAAAGTACGAATTTCTAAAGAATATCAAGAGCGAATACAGGATGAAAAGCGGTAACGAACAAATGTGAGATAAATATTTATTAATATAATTATGATACTAGATTTTCTTTTTCCATTTTTGCCACCTTATTAAAAATAAAAAACAACAAGAATGAAGAGATTATTGATTTTGGTTTCAATGATTTTGTGTGTAGTAGGAGTTAAAGCTCAATTGGTAGAATATCCAACTTCCAAAAGAGAGGTTGTAACCGATACTTTTTTTGAAAAATATAAAGTAGAAGATCCATATCGATGGATGGAGAATATCTATTCGCCAGAGATGAAATCGTGGGTGAAAGAAGAAACGAAGCTAAGTAATCACTTATTAAGAAGTTATGCTCGAAAAAACGACGTTTACAGACCAGTAGATCAATATAATTGTAGTAATTGGAAGTCTGCGAATAAACTAGGAAAATATTTCTTTACTAAAATTAATTACTCTGAAATTGGGCAAGCATCATTGTGTTACAAAAAAGAGTTGACAGATGACTGGGATATTTTGGTTGATCCCAATTATATCTCTAATCAAGACGAGATAAGGTTGAAGCAGTATAAAGTATCAAAAGATTCGAAATATTTGGCATATCTTTTCAATAGAAATGGAAGCGATTGGCGCGAAGTAAAAGTTGTGCAGATAGAGAATAAAAAGCATTTAGCAGATCATTTGAAAGATGTAATTTATTCATCTATTGCATGGAAGGGGGATGGTTTCTTTTATTCTCGTTATCAGAAAAATGGAAAGTTCGAGGCGATGAAAAATGAAGAAGTGTATTATCATCGTTTAGGTACAGATCAAAGTGAAGATAAGCTGATTTTTAAGAGAAATGGAAGTCATTACCGTTTTTCTTATACTGTCAGTCATGATGAACGTTTTTTCTTTCTAAGAGAATATAATAGTAAAAGTGGATCAATTAGTGTTTTCTATATTGATTATGCTTCTTCAGCTAAAAAGCTAAAACCATTTCTAATGAATAGAAGAGAACGTTTTTCTATTGTAGACAATTATGGTGATCAGATTATTCTGAAGGCATTAAGAAAAAGTGGAGATGCACATCTTGTGGGAGTGAGTGTTAAAAATCCAATGAAATGGGTAGAACTAATTCCTGCTTATTCTAAGGCTGTTCTTTTAGATGTGAAGTGTCTAAGAGATCAGATACTAACTTTGTATCAAAGTAACCAGAAAAGTATATTGGCCTTTCATAGTTATTCTGGGAAATTGAAATACAATTTAGAATTCCCGGTTGGTACTTCTGTTCAAATTTATGGTAATAATGGTGATGAAAAGCTTTATTTAGGCTTGAGAGGATATACTATTCCGAGTGTTTATTATGAGTTTAATACTAAGACATATAAGAAGAAGTTGATTGAAAAGACAACTGTTACTTTCGACTATCGAAATATTGCATATTCAACAATTGAATGTGATGCAGATGATGGCTCCAAGATTCCGGTATTATTAGTTCATAAAAAAGGAATGAAGTTAAATGGAAAGAATCCTTTGATTTTATCGGCTTATGGTGGGTTTGGAACGATTAGCAGACCAACTTATGATCCTGGTATTATTTACTTCGTGAAACAAGGAGGTGTATATGCTTTTGCTGGAATTCGTGGTAGTGGAGATTTGGGCAGAGCATGGAGTTTGGCAGGAAGAGGCTTGAATAAACAACGTTCATTCGATGATTTTACATGTGTTGCCAAAGACTTAATAAAGAAGAAGTATACCAATAGTAACAAGTTAGTCGCCACGGGAGCTTCAAATGGTGGTTTGGTGGTTGCAGCATCTGCTATCCAGAACCCAGAATTATTCAAAGTTGTTATTCCTGTAGTTGCTCCTTTAGATATGATTCGTTTTGAGAAGTTTACTGTTGGAAGCTTTCATAAAGGAGAATATGGCACTATTGATAACGAAAAAGGATTTAATAGCTTGTATAGTTATTCTCCATATCATAACATAAAAAAGAATGTGAATTACCCGGCTATGTTAGTTATGACATCTAATAATGATGAACGCGTCCCTCCATTTCATTCTTATAAGTTTGTTGCAGAATTACAAAATAGGAATGCTCAGAAAAATCCGATACTGCTACGTGTGGATTGGAATGCTGGACATCATGGTAGTTCCAATATTAAAAAAAGTGTTCGGGAAACTTGTGATAAGTATAGTTTCATTATGGAGATGCTCAACAAGAAATAGAGAAATACGATATAAAAATTGATAGAAGTCGAATTGTGTTATACTTGGTTCGACTTTTTTTGAACTTATGTGTTTGCCACTCTGTTCATATGCAGAATTACATAGAAATTATTTGAAGCAAATATGGTATAAGATGATATATTTGCATCAAAATTGAAGCATATGACATATCCTTGGGGACACAATAGACGATACAACGATTTTCCAACTTACTTCAGAAATCGTTTTAAAGAAAGAGTACAAAAAGTATCTATTGATGCGGGTTTTACTTGTCCAAACAGAGATGGGAAAGTAGGAACCGGAGGGTGTGCCTATTGCAACAATAAAACTTTCCAGCCTACTTATTGTCAGTTGGAGGAGTCGGTAACCCAGCAAATTGAAAAAGGGGTGGCTTTCTTTTCTAAGAAGTACAAAAGCATGCAATATCTGGCCTATTTTCAGGCTTATTCTAATACTTACGGTCCCATTGAAGTATTACAGAATCTTTATTCCGAAGCATTAAAACATCCGAAAGTAATTGGATTGGTTATTGCTACTCGTCCCGATTGTTTGACAAATGAAGTATTGGATTTGTTAGAGGAATTTGCCAAAGATTGGTATGTAATGGTGGAGTTTGGAGTGGAATCGTGTAACGATGAAACGCTAGAACGTATTAACCGAGGACACGATTTTGCAGCTGCAGAAAGAGCCATTATTGAAACATCGAAACGTGGTATCCATAATTGTGCCCATATGATTTTAGGTTTGCCAGGAGAATCGAGAGATGAGATTTTAGATCAGGCCCGTATATTATCAAAACTTCCGGTCGAGAACCTGAAACTGCATCAGTTGCAAATTCATAAGGGAACTCGTTTAGAACATGACTTTGAAAATAAACCGGAAGAGTTTCAGCTTTATACAGCCGAGGAGTATGTCGACTTAGTGGTTGATTATCTGGAACTATTGAGTCCTAAGATTATTGTGGAGCGATTTATTAGTCAAGCACCACCACAACTTCTTATAGCTCCCAAATGGGGGTTGAAGAATTTTGAGTTCGTGGCCAAAGTAGAAAAGCGCCTGGCAGAACGTGATACCTGGCAGGGACGAAAAGTTTAGGACTTTAATTTCTGCATGAACAATCTGTATAGTTTGTTGTATGTTTCTATTTATATACAAAGAATGTTAGATTTGTGTTTGCATTTTTTCCTCCACAGAAAGAGTCGAGGAAAATTTGAAATAGAAACAAGAATAAACTAGAAATAACATGAATGGTCTGAAGCGATTGTGTGGAGTTATTTTCCTACTTCTTTTTAGCTTAATAGTATCAGGTAAGGTGCACAAACATGTGCTATTGATCAATTCGTATAATTCTAGTTTTCCAACCTTCTTTAAACAAGTAGAAGGAATTCAATCTGTTTTCGACACGCTGAATGTCGATCTGGATATTGAATTTTTAGATAGTAAACGATTTGTCGATTCTTTGAACGTTTTATCTTTCCGTGAACGTATCACATATAAGTTGAGCAATGTTCGACGATATGATGCAATTATTGCTGCAGATGATAATGCGCTACAATTTGTGTTAGATAATCAATTGAGTCTATTCGATCGTATTCCAATAGTTTTCCTGGGTGTAAATAATCTCGAACAAGCATTAGCTCAGAATGATAATTTCAACGTATCGGGGATTGTGGAAGCTATCTCAATGAAGGAAACAGTCGACCTAATGAAAGAGCTGTTTCCCAAAACAAAAACAATTTATGCTATTTCAGATAGAACCTTGACCGGGAAAAATGATTTGGCTAAATACCGTGAAGTGGCGAAGGAAAATCCCGGATGGAAATTTAAAGAGATCGATTTATCTCAAATGAATTTCAATGAATATAAGAACCGTTTAGCTGCAATTGATAAAGATGTTCCGGTTCTATTGCTTTCGGCATTTTGTGATAAAACAGAAGAGACAATTCGGTTTAATGAGAGTTTGGCATTATTGAATACTCATCTAAAAGCACCATTGTTTCATCTCTGGGAACATGGGTTAGGAGATGGCGTGTTGGGAGGAAAAGTAATATCTCACTTCGAACAAGGAAAAGAAGCAGCGGCAATTGTTAACTCCATATTTCAAGGGACGAATATAGCAACCATAAAAGTGAAGAGCCAAAGTCCCAATATTTTTATTTTCGACAACAACCAGTTGAAAAAATATGATATTGCCTTGAGTTCATTGCCTGAAGGAGCTATTATTCTGAACAAGCCAGCATCTTTCTTTTCTAAGAACAGAGAATTGATACTAGTTATTGGCGTGGTAATTTTACTTCTGGTTGCTTTTGTATTTATTCTTTCATTTAGTGTGGTTAAGCGTAATAAGATAGGCGATCGGTTAAAGAATTCAATTCAGCTGCTACTTTCTATTCAGCGTTTAACCAATTCGGGGAGTTGGGTGCTAGATAAAGCCTCAGGGAATGTATTTTGGACAGAAGAGTTATATCGAATTCATGGATTAGAAGATGAAGATCGCTTACATAGTGTGGAAGAATGTCAGGAGAAGATCATTAACTGCCTTAACGAAGAATTTAGAGATGAAGCCAGAGTAATGTTTAATCGGTGTATTGACGAAGGGACTGAGTTTGAGCACTCGTATGCTTTTACCGATTATAATGGAAAATCGAAATGGATAAAATTAGGCGCAAAACCAATATATAAGGGCAAAGAAATGATATCTGTGTTGGGGTATATGACAGATATTACAGAATTGGTACATGTTAGTAACGATTTAAATAAAGCACGATTAAGAGCAGAAACCAATGAAAAGCATTTCCGTGATCTATTTGAAAATACTCCGGTTTCGTTGTGGGAGGAAGATTTTTCGGAAGTGAAGCACATATTATCTGAAATAAAAAGTAAAACAGATAATGTAGATGACTATTTAGCCCGAAATCCAGAAGAGGTATTGAGGTGTGCAGCTTCATTAAAAGTTCTGAATGTAAATGATGTTACTCTAAACTTATTTGGCTTTGATACAAAAGAAGAACTTCTGAGCAATTTGCAAGATACATTTAACGAAAAGTCATTTTTTACATTCAAACGACTCTTAGTCGCTGTTGCCAATGGCGAAAATGGAATAATTGAGCAGACTGAATACGTTAAAAAAGGTGGTACAACTATTAAGGCTATAATTCATTTCTTTTCAATTGAAGGAACTACCAAAAGTATTGTGGCCATTGTCGATATATCGAAACTTTTGGATACAGAGGCTGAATTGCTTGTTAAGTATCGTGAATTGAAGGAATCTCAAGAAGAATTGAAGCATATCAATGAAGCTTTAATGGTGGCTAAGGATAAGGCTGAAGAGAGTGATCGATTAAAATCTGAGTTTATCCATAATTTATCGCATGAAATCAGAACTCCAATGAATGGCATTATTGGGTTTTCTGAGCTGCTGAATAGTAACGACATGTCGGAAAGTAAACAAAAACAGTTTACAAAAATAATTCAGAATAGTGGCTACCAATTGCTTCGAATAATTGATGATATTCTTGAAATTTCACGTTTGGAAACCAAACAGGTGAAGTTGATAGAAGAGGAGATTAATCTGAATGATTTACTACTAGAGCAGTTCTCTATTTTCGATGTAAAAGCCAAAGAAAGTAACATTTCGTTATACCTGCATAAGGCATTGCCCGACAAAGCCAGTTTTATGAAGACCGATGCCAGTAAGCTGCAGAAGATCCTGAATAACTTGCTCGAAAATGCTTTCAAATTTACAACAGAAGGTTATATCGAATTGGGGTATAGAGTTGAAAAAGGGAAGCTTATTATTTATGTGAAGGATACGGGAATTGGAATTGCAAATGACAAGCAAGCACGTATCTTCGATCGTTTTTCTCAAGTAAAATCCAAGTCGAAATCCAATAGTGGACTAGGGTTAGGACTGGCAATTGCCAAGGAGAATACCGAGATCTTGGGCGGAACTATAAAATTAGAATCAGACGAAGGTAAAGGAGCATGCTTTTCAATTGAGTTACCATTTGTGAAATCAGATAATGCAGGTGGAAATAAAGCCGATAAAGTTGTTTTAATTGCAGAAGATGAGGAAATTAATTTTCTATTTTTAGAAACTTTGTTGGAAGAAAAGTTTTCATTCGATATAAAGATTATTCATGCACGAAATGGACTAGAGGCCGTTGAGTTTGTTCGCAATGAAAGTGGTATTGATGTTGTATTGATGGATATAAAAATGCCGGAGATGGATGGAATAGAAGCGACTTCAATAATAAAGGATATTAAACCTGAACTTCCAATAATCGTGCAGTCGGCTTATGCAGCTTCGTGGGATAAGAAGTTGGCCATGTCTATTGGCTGCGACGATTACCTCACAAAACCCATAAATGAAGAGGATTTCACACAATTACTGAGTAAATACTTGGTGGAAGAATAGAGGAATTGGGGCATTAAAAGTGTTACCAATTTTCAAATTAAGAAAATTTAACGAATGATTTAGTTGTAGAAACTATTTGTTTAGTTATATTTGTTTCATTCTTCAAACTAATCGTTACACTTCCTGTGTCTTGGAAATGTATTATTAATAATTTTTGGAAAAATGAGAGAGTTAACTAAAGCTGAAGAGCAGATTATGCAAATTCTTTGGTTGTTGGGTAAAGCTTTTGTGAAGGAGATCATCGAAGAGATGCCAGATCCTAAACCGGCATATAACACAGTGTCTACTATTGTGCGTATTCTGGAGCGTAAAGGATTTGTTTCACATCAAGCTTTCGGACGATCACATCAGTATTTTGCATCGGTATCCGAAGAGGAGTATAAAACAAGCTATTTCAAGAATTACCTGAATAGTTATTTCGGGAATTCATTTAGTAGCATGATTTCCTTCTTTGCTAAAAAAGAAGAGATGGATGTCGAATCATTTGATAAACTGATGAATGAAGTAAGAGAAGATTTACAATCGGAAGATTAGAAAAATGAATTGGAACGATGTCATAAATTATTTGGTTGAGTCGGGAGTCAGTTTTACTGTCTTGTTGTTGTTATATGTCGGATTATTTCGGAATAAGGCAACATTTCAGTTGAAACGAATAATGTTGTTGGGGATTACTATCTTTTCGGTTTTAATTCCATTTGTCAACGTCAAGTTATTGATTCCCAATACTGGGGCAGTGCCTGTTTTGCGAAAGACTCTGGGTACAATAAATGTTTATGTTCAAAATTCGGAAGCTCAAATGCATTCGGTTTTAAACAACATCAACTATTTGCAAATAATTTATGGGTCAGTCGCATTGTTCATGTTGGGACGTTTCTTGATTAATGTATTTCGAATAATACATATCATCGATCGTTGTGAGCGAGGAAGAGTGGGAAACAATGTCGTCTATTTCTCAAAGGACATTAACAGTCCTTTTTCATTTTTTGGATTCATGGTTTTACCAGGCAATGGAATATTAAATTCCGAAGAGTTAGAGACAATATACTTGCATGAGTACGAGCATATTTGTCAACGACATTCTTGGGATATTTTATTGCTTCAAATTTTTGGAATAGTGCAATGGTTCAATCCTTTTGTGCACTGGGCCAGTACTATGGTGAAAGAGAACCATGAATTTTTAGTCGATCAGACTTTAGTTAACGGAAAGTGTAGAAGAGATAAATACCAAAGATTGCTGGTTGAGCAGACCTTAGGCGCCAATTGGTCGTTAGCCAGCGGTTTTAACCATTCACTCATTCATAAACGATTAGAAATGATGAACCAAAAACAAGTAGAAAACAGATGGAGCTGGAGATATGCAGTAGGTGCTATTTCTTTGCTTGCGTTGTTGGCCCTTTTTGCCAATAAAACAACAATTGCTCAGATTGAAAATAACGATGAGCAGAAAACAGTTTGGATAATTTATAAAGGAGAAGTTGTAAAGCAGACTGATTTTATGAAGTCGCAGGGAGACAAATCCGAGTTTACAGTCAAATTGCATGATTTGAAAGAAGCCATCAAAGATTATCCTGGTTTGAAAGATAAATTACAAAACCTGAAGGTAAGTAAAATTGCAGTGTTCTCTACAGAGGAGATGTGTCAGGTTACCGATGAGGATCTGATAAAGGCAGAATTTCCCGGAGGATATAATGCTTGTATAAGTTGGATTCATGAAAGAGTGAAATATCCTGAAGAGGCATATAAACAAGGAATCCAAGGGAAAGTATATGTAAAGTTTGTTATCGATAAAGAAGGTAATGTAACTAAAGCAAAAGTGATAAAGGGTGCCCATAAGATTTTAGATGCTGAAGCATTGAGGGTAACAAAGCTAATGCCTAAATGGACGCCAGCAAAAAAAGATGGCAAAGCAGTTAATTGTGAATTTACTTTCCCAATTGCGTTCAAGCTAAAATAATGTGCCAAATCTTGTGATAATAAAGAATTAGAATAAAACTCATACCCTTAAACTATGCTACGTATTATTGTAACCATCTGCATGTGTGTTTCAATTGCTTTTGTTTCGGCCCAGGAGCAAAAAGTGAATTTGTTATTGAGAAAAGGAGAAACCGGAAAAGCGATTCAGTTACTGGAGAATAGTAACAATCTTTCAATTGAATATCGACTTCTATTAGCCGATCTGTATCGGGAGAATTTTCAATACCACAAGTCTCTGAATGTATATAATCAGTTGCTGACTAAAGCTCCAGATAATAAGATGGCCTTAGAAGGAGCTGCTAAAACATATGTGAAAATTGGAGACCTTAAGTCGGGAGTTGATAATTATACTAAGTTATTTAAAGGCGATACTACCAATACCAAGTATGCTGGTAATTTGGCTGCACTTCTAGTGAAACAAAAAGAGGTGCGAAAAGCCAAAGCAGTTTATGCTACTATTTTGCGTTCCGATTCGTTGAATGCTTATTTCATGCGTGAATATGCCAAAACATTAAGTCGAACAAAAAAGAGTAAAGAAGCTGAAGCTGTTTTGGAAAAAGCCAATATGCATTATCCGAAAGATAAAGGAGTATTAACTGATTTGGGAACTTTGTATGTAGGCAGAAAGAAGAATGAGAAGAGTGATTCTATTTTTAAGTATGCCGAAAAGCTATATCCCAACGATATCAGTATTTATCGTAAGCATGCCAGAGCGCTTTTTAGTATGAAATATTATCCACTTGCCATTAAGTGTTACGAGAAAGTGGTAGCCATGGGCGATTCTTCTTTTTTTGTGAAGCAATATATGGGAATTGCCAATTACCATGCCGAAGAGTTTGAAAAGGCTATCAAGCATTTGAAATATTGTTTGTCGCTTAATCCAATGGAACCGTATGTAAATCTTTATTTGGGGCTTTCTCATAAAGGCTTAAAACAATACGATGAAGCCATTGGTTTTTTAGAAGATGCTTTGGGAAGCTTTATGGATGGTCAAACATTGGGAGAAGTATATCATCACTTAGCAATAGTTTATGGGTATAAGCGCGATTTTGCCAATTCCATTGAATGTTACGAAAAAGCTTTTGAAATGAATAATCGGAAAAGCGATGTGTTTTATGAGATTGCAACTACTTACGAAGAGTTTCATAAAAGTAAGGAGAAGGCGTTGCAATACTATCGTAAATACTTAAAGCTAAATGCCGGGAAAAAGAGTAAAAAGGTGGATTATGCACTAGATAGGGTACATAAAATCCGGGAAGACATTTTCTGGGGCGAGAAATAATTCAATTGAAATAGTATAATGAAGGCGGTTGATTTTAATCTTTAGATATAAGTCAATCGCCTTTTTTAGTTTATATATATAGATTGTTGTAGAGGTGTTTAAGGTTTTAATACATAATAAGACTAGTTTAAAATAGGGTAAAAAGAAGAATGAAATCGTTACATTTGTTCTGTGTGCACAAAAGCATTCGTTTTTTATACCCGAAAAATGCAATCGAATGCACAATTAATGATAGAGATAGCCCAACTAATCTTAACATTAAAATCTTATACACAAAGCTTATGAAGAAATTATTTACTTTTTATGTTTGTTTCGTGTTTATGTTTGCTTTGGCATCAAAGGCACAGGTAAGAGTGGGGGATCCGGGAATAACTTTCGATTTAAGCAATGTCAATTCCGAATATTTGGATGATGTTCAGCATTGGATTACAGCAGGAGTAGAGGGAGGAATCCCATTTATTGCTGAACAGTATGATACTATACTAAATGCAACGAATTCAGAAAATCTGAATACTGCAATACAAAAAATGAATGAGAAGGGGGGCTATCGTCAGATTAAATTGAATAATGGAACTTATACAATTGATTCGGACATTACAATGAGAGATAGTGTTCGTTTAGTTGGACAAAGCAGAGAAGGAGTGATAATGAATATCACCATGTCAAGTGGTATTGCTTTTCGATTTGGATGTCGCGGAGCAGGTCTGGATAATATGACTATTCAAGGTGGTTATGGAGTTCCCAACAATTTTCATATGGGGAATGACAATCCCGATTTTATGACTTCTTCTGTATATTTCAGCGGGTCATCACGTAATTGTTGGTTAGACAAGTTAACCATTATTAATTCTGGTAATCATGCCATTACTTCGTGGAGATGTTCTCATATCACTGTTCGTGACTGTTATATTGAGCGTTCTTGGAATAAAGGAAGTGGTGGTCGTGGATATATTCAGTTCAGTGGCGATCATTGTCTGATGTATAATTGTGTTGTAAAAAAGATGCGCCATATCTGTATACAACGTGAAGGATGCCATCACAATGTATTCTACAAAAATATTGTAGAGCAGGACTTCAATTTCCATAGTGGTGATGCCGGGCATAATCTGGTAGAGCAAAATGTTTCTGTTTTACCTGAAGGACTAGGAAGTGGCTGGCATTCAGTAATGGGACCATGGTCATATATTCATCGAGTGCCCGGACCGGGCAATGTGTTTTATCGCAATGGCTGTGTTGAAAATAATAATGGAGGAATAATGAGTTATTCGAGCGATACAATTGTGTATAGTCCGGTTGATTTTGAAAATCGAACTCCTGTTGTTGCTTCTGATACTTTGGATCAAATAACGTCATTTTATCCAGCACAGGAAAGTGGCATTGAACATGAGATTGCGTTTTTCAATCCATTAAATTTATCTACCTATTCTGCAGGTACTGAAATTATATTTCTGGCAAAGTCGTTAGGTGAATATCAGCATGTGAAGTTGATGAATGGTGAGACAGAAATTGCACAAGACAATCATTTTCCATATTATTTCAAGGTAAACAATTTGCCTTCAGGGGCAAATACCTTAACATTAGTTGGGGTTAAACCGGATGGAACATCTATCACTAGCGATCCTGTTACCATAAACATCAATACTCCAACTCTTTCGATACAAGGAGTTGTCGAAGGACAAGAGATTGTACCAGGAAACAGTGTTAATATTCAAGGAGTAACTAATGGTATATTTAAAAAGGTAAGTCTTTACATTAATGGAGCATGGAAAGCTTCTGATCATTCGGCTCCATACAGTTTTAACTATAGTTTCACAGATACAGGTACATTCAATGTAAGTATTGCCGGACAATTAAACTCAGGGCAATGGGTAACAGTGTCAGGAGTGAATGTAAACTGTGTGCCTTTGATTATTACTCAGCCAGAAGAGGGCGATGTTTTCTCTACCAACGAATCAATAAATGTACAGGCATTGCATTTTGGAGATTATGAGAAAGTGAGTTTGTATTTGGATGGTTCATGGAAAAGAACAGATCATTCAGCTCCTTATTCGTATCCTCTCTCAGGTGTTTCACAAGGAGAACATAGTGTATATGTTCTTGGAAAAAGAACAACAGGAGGTTGGCCCAGAAGTAGTAGCGTAAATATCTCGGTGTACGATAAAGATATTATTCTTGTTGCTCCTAAGAATAATCAAACTTATCCAAGCGGAGCAACAATTCAGATTGATTCAAGGCATTTTGGAGATTTTGAAAGAGTAAGTTTATACCTTAATGGTAGTTGGAATAGAACGGATCATTCAGCTCCTTATTCCTTCTCTAAATCTGGATTGGCAGATGGAACTTATCAAATTAAGTTATTAGGAAAAAGAGGTGGTCAATGGATCTGGAGCAATGAAGTGACCATAACAATTGGTGAGGGAACTTCTTCTATGGCCAATGCTAAGTCTGCAAAAACAGACGTAAATGAGTTGAATAATGAGGATGGAGTAGTTGTTTTCCCAAATCCATTTACTAACCAGATCAATATTGTGAATACTCAGGGATTCAATACTGCAACATTAGTAGATATTACCGGAAAAACAATTGACACCAGACAGCTAAGTGAAGAGAATTTAACCTGGCAGGTTAATCACTTAAATAAAGGAGTTTATTTTATTCTGCTAAGAGGTGAGAATAGAGTTAAAACCGTAAAAGTAATAAGAAGATAAATGACTAAAGAAGCGCTTCAGTGGAATAAAAAGTGACTATTTGGTCATTATCATGAAATAGTAAATTAAGCGCTAATTTTTTTGGATAAAAGAAGTAATTCTAACATGGCCAGTTTAGATATATTCTGAACTGGCTTTTTTTGTGTCTAATAAAAAACCAAATATAGTTTATAAGGTTATATGGAATAGACCCTTTGTATTGAAAAACATACCATAAAAAATATGAGTTACACATTAGAATTAAACCACCATAAAAAGTTTATTGCATATAAACACTGTGGAAATATTACTCGTGATGACATCGGAGAAGCTTGGGAAGAAATGCTGAAAATGCCAGAATTTACGCAAGAAAAATATAACCTCTTTTCCGATTATAGCGAAGGCGTTTTTATTGGGACACCGAAGGATGTAAAGCTGGTTAGCGATATACTTTTTGAGCTGAAAGATATGCTAAAGGGCAAAAAGCAAGCATTAATTTTAAGCGAGCCAATGAGTACCGCTTTATCTATCTTATTCGAAGGAGAAATAAACGAAAGAATTGGTTTTATAGTAAAGGTTTTTTCAACAAAAGAGGCTGCTCAAGAATGGTTAACAAAGTAAGAGTGGGGTAATTCAATTTCAGAGTTTTTAGTTTATCCAATAAATAATAAATGCCACAAAAAGCTTCTCGTAAAATGGGTGAAGCTTTTTGCGAATGCGTTGCAGTGCAATAGTTAGTTGGTTTTCAACTGTTTTTACTGTAATCTGTAATTGTGCTGCAATCTCTTTATGGGTTAAGCCTTCATTTCTACTTAAGTTGTAGATTGCTTTACAACGGTCAGGTAATGACTCTATCGTTTCGTTCAATAACACTTTCAGTTCTTCCAGTTCAATGAATTGATCTGTTAGCTGGTTATCATGAATAGCGTGATTTAGTTCTGAAAGTGATATCGCCTCTTTTTTGTCGCGCAGGTGATTTAAACTACGGTGCTTGGCTGTGGTAAACAGATACCCTTTAACCGACGATGTTAACTTCAGTTTTTTCCGGTTTTCCCAGAAATAGATGAAGATATTTTGTGCAATCTCCTCCGATATAACCGTGTCGTGCACGTATAAATGAATGAAATTGCATAATTCAGAATAGTAGGTGTCAAAAAAGAACTTGAAAGCGTTCCGGTCGCCTTCAATCATTTTCTGCACAATAAACAATTCCTCATTATTGTTAACAGTACTCATAAATGTGGTTTTAATTCGATCAAAGGCAAAAATAGAATTTTTATCCGATTCAGAAATAGATGAGTGAGTAGTTCAAGAGCAGATTCAGTGCAATCAATTAAAAATGCCATATTTGCAGCATGATTGAAATGATAGCAGAGTGGGGGATTCCCGGTATTTTTATAATCTCATTTTTAGCCAGTACTTTATTTCCATTGGGTTCCGAGGCATTTGTTTTGGTGGCACTGGCATCTGGGAGTGCGTCACTACCTATTTGGGTTGCTGCTACATTAGGAAATACTTTAGGAGCCATAACCAATTACTATGTCGGTTATTGGGGCGATAAGTTTATCTTTTCTCGCTTTATCAAGGTTTCACCAGAAAAACGTTTAAAAGCGGAACAACTCTATGCCAAATATGGCGCACCTATCTTATTTTTCTCATGGCTGCCAATCATTGGCGATCCTCTTTGTATTGTGCCAGGAGTACTAAAATTAAAAATGAACCGATTTATCTTCTGGGTGATACTCGGAAAAGGTTTCCGATATGCTATGGTCACTTGGATGTTCAATTATTTTTAGAAGTCATTAGATGACTGAAAAAATCATGTTCTGAAACAATGCTGTTCCAGAACATGAAATGATAAAACTATCTATTGATGATTTTATTAAATTATTTCGTCGTTATGATTATGGTTGTTTTTAACAGCTTTTACTCTAAAGTATTTTGAAAAGAAAGATCTCTTTCCTGTGATTCTGTCCACCATTTGGAAAGAAATGCGACAATAAAAGGAAGCATTTACATTTGTCAGCTCAGCATTCCAATAATGATTAAATGATGTTGTAGGATTATAGTTAAATCCTGCATAGTCAAATTTATCATATTGATTGCGACTGAAATATTTGTAAGAAGATGCACTTTCAATACGCTTATTGCCATTTAATCCATATGGATTTGTCCCTCCAATAATATTATATTGATTAGTAAATACAAGTTCTTGTTTAATATTTTCAACTCTACATCTGCTTAGAGTCTTTTCATTAAAAATTAGTTTGGCAGCCTCTAAAGAATAATCGTAAGAGGTAGAAAATGCTCTTGGAGTTTCTTGGTTAGGCATTAGATGTTCAGGATAAAAAAATGAAGTAGAGTTAAGTGTTACACGAACTTTAGGTAAATCTTCAATATTCCAAATACCTAATTTTTCTTTAAAGATTAAATCATTTGTAGCATTGTTCGGAATTGGCAATAAAGAAATACTTCCCCAACCAGTGACAGTTTGTACAGTGGTTGTTTTAAGTTTAATTTTTGCTTTGGTGCCAAGGTTTACTTTACTTAGTGAGGTCATGGTTGACTTATTATCAATCCCGACGAGTTTATTAACTAATTTTCCTACAGTAGAAGTAACATTACCTGCGGCACCTGTAAATAGGTCTTTAATTCCTGCCTTTACCCCTTGTGTTATTATTTTGGGAGCTTCTTTACTCAAGTTCTTCCATATCCCTTTAAAGAAACTGTCGTTGTTTTTTATTCCCTGATCAACTTTTTCTCCCATTATTGTACAAGCACTTCCATAATTCTCAATGACTGTAGATGATTCTTTATCTTCGTAATTGAAATTCAGGTTGAAATTTGGGAGCCCAGAGTAGGTTGTAGATATCTCTCCTTTAATTTCTCCAAGACTTTGACCTGTAGTGGAAGATCTTGCTATTTCTGCAGCCCAAAGTTTTAGTGCAACTTTGGTTTCAGAAGATGTGTTTGGATCAAAAGCGCATTCAAATTCCATACAATACCAATTGTTATGTTTGTAGGTGTTCCCATACAAAGGTTGTTCTGCTAAATCAGTACTTGTTGCTATGATATCAGGAGTATAAGTATATGTTGGATTTTTAGGATGAAATTTTGCTGGAAGAGGATCATTATATGTAAAATTTAATAAACTAGAATATCCATTAAGTCGAAATGCTGTAAATACTGTTGATGTACCGTAGCCAGATGATGATTCCATTGCATAAAAGAAAAATCTCAACATACCAGTGTTTATGTTGTATAAACAGAAGTATTTATTTCTTGCTGCTTTATTCATCAAGTTGGCATATACTAAGCGCCATCCATTTTCTCTTGAATGCATTCTCTTTGATGGATCTGGATTTAAAGCATTGAAATCAATCCAATGATCTGGCACACCTAGTGCATTAGTACTTCCGGGCAACCAAGGGGCAGCAAGGTTGTTTTTAATTTGATCAGTACCAAGTTTATAATCGAAGAACTCTACATTATCCCATTCAAATACTTGATTGTATTGAGAATTAAGTGTATAAGAGGCAGATTTAGGGTTGGGTTCTAATTGTGTAAATTCTTCATCTTTTACACAACTAAATAAAAATAACAGTACAGAAAGCCATAGCAGCTTTTTTAGTTCGTTCATTTTAATGATTTTTTAATGATTAATATATTAAATAACCGAATATGGTTATCTTTTATCAATATCGACACAAGAATGCGAAAGTAGAGAAAATAAGTTCAAAAGAGCTTACGGTAATTGTTTAAATATGTTAAAAAAAATAGAAAGGAAAACTTGTGGATATAAATATGCATTCGTAAAAGATTTAGCTTCTCAAAAGTATAAGGAAGCTAAATCTTTTTAAGGGAAAACTTCTTACCAAATAATAGCTCTTTCGGCAGTAGGAAGGAACATATAGGTTCCTGCTTTTATGTCGAATGCTTTGTGGAATTCAGGCAAGTTACGAAGAGGTCCAATTACACGGAAACGTCCCAATGAGTGAACATCTTCTTTGGTACGACGAAGAATTTCTTTATCGCGAATATTTTGAGCCCAAACGTGTGAGTAAGCTAAAAAGAAACGTTGATCAGGAGTAAATCCTTCAATTACGTCTTTATCATTTTTTACCTTCTGGAATGCAGTGTATGAGATATTCAAACCACCTAAGTCGGCAATGTTTTCTCCCAACGATAGCTTTCCATCAGCGGGAGTATCACCCAATACTTTGAATTCGTTGAATTGATCAACCAGCACCTGTGCACGTTTGTCGAAGCGCTCAGCATCTTCCTTCGTCCACCAGTCATTTAGGTTTCCATCTTTGTCGTAAAGGCGTCCTTTGTCGTCGAATCCATGAGTCATTTCGTGACCAATAACTACTCCAATTGCACCGTAGTTAACAGCATCATCAGCATTTATATAGAAGAATGGAGGCTGAAGAATAGCTGCTGGGAATACGATTTCGTTCAATAGCGGATGGTAATAAGCATTTACCATTTGTGGTGGCATAAACCATTGCGATTTGTCTACAGGTTTGTTCACCTTTGAAAGGTTGTATGCTTTGTTGAATTTTTGCGCATTAAGTACGTTGATAGCGTATGATTTTGGAGTCACTTCCAAATTCGAGTAATCTCTCCACTTGTCAGGATATCCAATTTTTGTACGCATGGTAGCCAATTTTTCTTTGGCTTTTACTTTAGTCTCGGCACTCATCCACTCTAGGTTGGCAATGCGCTCGCCTAAAGCTGCTTTTAGGTTAGCAACCAAAGTTTGCATACGTTCTTTGGCTTCTGGAGGGAAATGTTTCTTCACATACATTTGTCCCAATGCCTCACCCAATGATCCGTTTACAGAACCAAGTACTCGCTTCCAACGAGGACGTTGTTGCTGTTGCCCCGACATGGTCTTTCCGTAAAACTCGAAGTTCTCATCGACAAAAGCTTTACCCAAACAATGGCTGATATCGTGAGTAAATTGCCAACGCAAGTAAGTTTTCCAGTCGGCAATTTTTACCTCTTTAACCATCTTGCTAATCTCTGCAACAAATTCAGGTTGACGAACGATCAATTGACCCGGATCGCCAATACCCATTGCATTGAAGTAGTTTTTCCAGTTGAAGTTAGGTGCTTTTTTTGCCAAAGCAGCTAAGTCCATTTTGTTGTAGCATTTGTGTGGATCTCTGCGCTCCAAACGAGTCATTGATGCTTTGGCCATGCGAGTTTCCAATGCCATAACAGTTGCAGCACTCTTTTGGGCTTGCTTAGGACTATCACCTAAAAGCTGGAAGATATTTGTTAAGTGCTTTACGTATGCAGCGCGAAGCGTTTTCGAACGATCATCATCGTTTACATAGTAGTCGCGATCTGGCATACCTAAGCCACCTTGCGAAAGGTAAGCAATTTCCATCGAGCTGTTCTTAGAGTCAGCGCTTGAGTAGGCAGCAAATGTTGCTGGAACACTCATCTTGTGGAATTCGGCAATTAAAGCTTGTAGCTGAGCATTGTTTTTTACTGCAGCAATTTTATCGTAATAAGGCTTAAGCGCTTTTAGTCCTTCTTTTTCAATTAATTCGGTATCCATTCCCGAATTGTAGAAATCGGCAATCTTTTGACCAATAGACCCCACTTCGTGTTGTTTGTGAGCTAGTTCTTTAACCAGGTCGCGAACTTGTTTCTGACCTAGGTCTGCCAATTCGTCGAAGCTACCATAACGTGCTTTATCTTCTGGGATTGGATTGTTTTTCTTCCATCCTCCATTGGCATAATTGTCAAAGTCGTCTGCCGGATTAACCGATAAATCCATATCGGCTTTTTTAATGGCATCATTGGTCTGTACTTTGTGTGTCTGACACGATCCCATAATGGCCGCCAACACCAAAATCGACATTCCTTTTTTTAGATCCATAATAGTTATTGTTTTGTTGTTTATTTCTATTTTTCTAGTATTGAGTACATAGTAGTTAGTACCTAGACCATTCCGTTTGGATACTGTTCTATTTTTTAGTTCAACCTTTAGTACCCTAAATCTTTTCCTTTATTAACTGCAGGAATTCCTTCTGTCATCCATTTAGGAGCTGGAGCACCTTTCAAATAATGATCGAAGAATTGCTTCATACGAATACTTAGGTCTTTTCGGTTAGCCCAGCTTCCATGGCGCAAGTTATGAGGTTCGCCATTGTAAACCAACAACCATGCAGGTTTATTTAAACGACGAAGAGCTACGAAATACTCAATCCCTTGATACCAAGGTACTGCGCCATCGTTGTCGTTGTGCATCATTAACAGAGGAGTTTCTACACGTGGAGCGAAGAATACAGGCGAATTGCGAATGTAGTCGGATGTACGTTCCCATAAAGTTCCTCCAATACGACTTTGCGTATGTTCGTACTGGAACATGCGACTCATACCTGATCCCCAGCGAATTCCTCCATAAGCACTGGTCATGTTACTTACTGGTGCTCCTGCCATTGCTGCAGCAAAAAGGTTGGTGCGTGTAATCAGATGAGCTGTTTGGTAACCACCCCAGCTTTGCCCCTGTAGTGCCATGTGTGCTTTATCTACCCATGAGTAAGTATTCACCAAATTCATAACACCACTAATGATAGCATCGTAAGCATCTTGTCCTGGTTGACCAACTGTGTAGGTAATGTCTGGAACAAATACCAGGTAGCCATTACTGGTGTAATGAATACGATTAATGGTAGAATAACTAGGATAAGGGTAGTAGTGACGATGTAGATTATCGGCATTACGTTCGTAGAAATAGACCATCATTGGGTATTTCTTATTTGGATCGAAATCTTCAGGCTTGTACAACATTCCTTCCAACTGCTCTCCCTTAAACGAAGTCCACTTAACCAGTTCGTTGGTTGCCCAATTGTACTCTTTTTGCTGTGGATTAGCATTGGAAATAACTTGGTCACCGGCAATCTTTTTACCAAAGCGAAGGTTAGCAAACTGCTGTACATTTTCGCGACGCCATATATAAGCTTCAGCATCTTTTGCTTTGGTTAAACTACGGTATCGGTAAGGCCCATAAAGCAATGCTTTAGGTGTGGTAGGTTTCTGGAATGATGACTGGAAATAACCACTCTCTTTAGTCTCTTCATTAAAGCCTTGAAGAATTACCTGCTTGGTATCAACTAGTACTTCATCGTAATCCAAGTCGACCCAATCGAAACGAGTTTTAGTCTTACGACCTTCACCATTGGTAATGTTTTCTGGTGTCTTCTTCTGTTGTAGATCGAATTTCCAAATATCGAATCGATCGTTGATGAATGCATATCGTTGTGATTTGTCGAAACCAACAAAACCATAAGGCGATGGATCATTTGGAACGTCGTTCCATTCGTTATAGAAATTAACCTTTAGATTCTGAGTTAGATTGAATGTCTGGCTGTTCGCCATATTCTTAACATAGAAACAGCTATCTTTTTTCTCGTACCAAACAGCATAATTCCCATCTGGAGTAATTCTGATAGCCGAAATATCTTTCTTGATTAGTTTCTTTTCTCCAGAAAACTGATCGATTAAGTAATAAGCGGAATGCCACTTGCCAGACCATGAAGAAGCTCTTCGGTATGGGCGACTATCGACAACTAATGCCGAATTGGCTTTCCCTTTATTCAATAATCTTACTTCGGGATATAAACTATCGGCCAACAGAACCAATTGTTGCTGTTTAATGTGATAAACCGAAAGATAGGTGCGTTTCTTTTCTTTGGAAGCATTGAGCTTTTGCATGGGTTGAAGTTGTAAATCTGTCCAACTCCATACATCTAATCCCGGAATTTCGTCTTTGGTAACTGTATCCTTAGGAGCCTTCTTGGGTTGGCGTGCCACTCCAAGGTATAAACGGGTTCCATCTTCCGAGAAATAAGGCGAACGATTTTCGCTAGGACAGAAGCCTGCTTGAATTCCCTTTGTTTCAATATCTACAATTTTCTTTAAATCATTTTTGTGGTGTAGATAAAGGGCATATGTTTTCTCTTCAATGGTATCGGCAGAAAAAAGAAATGCCAGCTTTTCCTGATGATCAGTTGCTGTTAGTTTCTTTGCAAATCCATGTTGGCTAAGAATAGTATCTAACTTTTGTTTTTTAGCCGAAAAGCGAACAACAGCAGAATGGTCTAAGGAATCGCGTTTACTTTTGATGACGAAAGCCACTTCTTCTCCATATTTAGGAATGTAATATTCTTCCACTCTGTCGTGACTCAATGTATCTTTTCCATCGAAAATCATTAATCGTTTAATGGTTTCTTTGGTTTTATCGGCAGTGTCTTTCTTTGCAATCTCTACTTCATGAATAAACGAAAGCAGGTCATTGCCTTTTGAAGCTACCTTGAAAGATTTTAGTTTAGGGAAGCTCCATCGTTTTCCCGTATTGAAGAAGTAAACCCCAAGACTATCTTTGGGCATATTGGCTTCTTCTACTTTGTCTAACTTGGCTTTGCGAATAGTGTCGAATGGCTGCTTCAACTTGTAAGCCATAAATAAGCCATTGGCAGATATTTTTGCTCCTTGTCCAAACTTAATGGTGTCGTTTTGTTGAGTGGAGTTGTTGTGTACAATTAGTTGTCCATCTCCACGCTGTGCATTTAATTCGTAAACGGTAAAACGACCATCGTTGCTAATTTGTGCACTTTGAATAACCTTCCAACTGGCAAAGTCATCGGGAGAGATGATTTTCTTCTGTGCTTTTGTCCCAATTGTTGCGAACAGTGCCACAAAAAGGCAGATAATGTAATTTCGTCTCATTTTCTTGTCGGTTCTTTTGACGTACTATAGTTGTTCCTATATTTTTGAATCGAATAAACGAAATTACTAAAAGCGATAGAAAGAGATATGTCATAATAGGTGAAAAGAGTGCTATAAAAGTGTTAATGAGTATTAACATAGCGGCTTGATGATGAATTATTAATTGTGAATGGTTAATGGAGATGGTCAACTTTTAATCTGATAAGCTCAATCACTAATAATTGACCATTTATCATTAACAAATGTCCATTATTTCAAGCATTGAATAATTAACTCTTTTTTTCTTCTGGAAACTGGTACCGAACTATCGTCAATCATTTTAATATAGCCACCATCGTTTTTTACAAATGCACTAATTGCGTTGAAATTAATTAAATGGGATTTATGTACCCGCATAAATTGATGTTCAGTTAGCAACTCTTCTAATTCACTAAGCGGTTTAGATATCAGGCGCGAAGTATTATCGCTTAAAAATACGTGAGTATAGTTGCGTTCGCCCTGACAACGAATAATGTCTTTTACAAACACCATTTCAATCTGATCTTGAGTGGTAAGTGCAATTCTAGTACTTCCATTATTAGATGTCATATTCTGAATAAGCTCTTTATGCCAATGCCACTGCTGGTTTTCAATTCGGAGTGTTGCCTTATTAACGGCATTTTTCAATTCATTAATATCGATGGGTTTTAATATGTAGTCGAGAGCATTGACTTTTATGGCTTTCAGCGCATAATGGTCGTAGGCTGTTACAAATATTACTTCGAATTGGTTGTGTTGAATGGTATCCAGCATATCGAAACCATTTTGATGGGGCATTTCAATATCCAGAAATATCAATTGCGGCTTCAATATAGATATGAGTTCTACTCCTTCTGCTGCCGATGCCGCTTCGCCTAAAACAGAAACCATAGGACAATATTGCTTTAGTAGATGAGCCAGATTCTCGCGGTTATTCTTTTCGTCGTCTATAATTATTGCATTTATAGCCATAGTGTTTGCTTTAAAGTAAGTTTTCAGAAAATGAGATGTTAACTTGGGTGCCTGTAGGACCTTCATCATCTTTTAAATCAATGAATTCAATACTGAAAGTACTATTCCAGTGATTCTGTAAAGAATCGATTCGCTCTTTCGAAAGCTTTATGCCCATTCCATTTCCTTTACTCTCGGTAGCATGATTTCTACCTACTCCGTTATCGATAATCTGACATTGTATTGTCTCACTATCGGATTTTATAATATTAATAATTAGTGCTTTATTATCCAACTTAGGTGATAAGCCATGCAAAATGGCATTTTCCACAAATGGTTGAATTAAAACCGGAGGAATAAATGTGTTGTAGCGATCAATCTCAGGATCGATATTGATCTGTAGATCGAAATCGAATCGAAGTTGTTCCAACTCACAATAAAGGGTGAGTGTATCGATCTCTTTTTCCAAAGGAATTAATTCTTTTTCGGAGTGACGTAATGTGTTGCGTAGTAAACCTGCAAATCGACTTAAGTATAAGTTAGTGGCTTCTATTTTATTCTGATTAATCAGGTTTTGAATGCTATTTAGAGCATTGAACAGAAAGTGCGGGTTCATTTGTGAACGAATAACTTTGAGCTCCAGTTCGCGCATCTGTTCTTTTAGAATCAGTATCTTTTGCTGGCGTTTCTGACGGATATAGTACACTAAAAAATAGCTGCCAATAATTATAATCAATGCCAGAAGAATAAGTGCAATTCGGGTTAATGTTTTGCTGCTTATGGCTGAATATGGCTCTTGCAATAACTTCGAGATATTGTTTTTGGCTCCAACAGGTAGCGGACCATTGTTATTTTGTATTATACCGTGTTTATCGATAAGCATGTAGTGGCGACTATTGGTAATGAGGAGTGAATCCAATACTTTCTTTTCAGGTTTTCCCACCCACAAGTGTTCGCCTTTAAACGATGCGCCATTGATGAAGCGTTTCCACTCATCTAAAGTCTTTTCGGTAGCAACATGAAGAAATACGATATCTTCTTTTGCATAAAGTTGGTAAAGCTCTTGCCAACGCATCCAATTTATGTCGAAAGCCAAAGAAGAGTTGCGCCAGAAGTGCATGTAAATCACTTTCCCTTTATATTTTGAAAGAGTAACTTCTTTATTATTGAGATTTACAAATGGTATTTTCGGAAAAGGTTGACCAGCCTCTATTTGTTGAATTCCATGCCCTAGTTTTTTTAGTTGCAGGGTGACCTTGGAATAAGGGAATTCTTCGGAAGATTTCCTCATTAAATCAAGTAGTGTGGTTTTATGATACTTGGTTGATAATTGGTCCTTAAACCGAGAATAGAAATAATAACGGGTTGCAGGTTTAAATAATAAGTGGGCAGTTGTTAGGTAATGTATTTCTGGTACCCTTGAACAATGGTTAAACTTTAATTGGGCATATTTGAACTCTAAAAAGTGCCTTAGATAGACGTAATAAGAAGGAATACCAATTGCAAATTTGTTGTCAATAGAAACAGCTTGCATGAATTTAAATTTTTTGGCATATTTCTTAAAATATTCTCTAGCATTTACATTGTAAGTGTAGCGAGTATTTTTATCAAACTCCTTGTTCAGCGATTTAAAATAGCTGTCCCAATACAAGTAGCGTCTTAAATCTAATGATGTATGAAGGGGATCAAAATAGGGAAGCTCTTTGTTCAAAGCATAGTGACTATTGCTGTTTATGTTTGTTTTTTCTATATATGATAAATAATACTTGTTGTTCCTGCTACCAAGTCCTTCGGTATTTACTATCTGATTGGTCGAATCTATTTCTGCATACAAGTAATCACCAGGCTCAAGAATCAGGTTTATATTTCCGAATATGGAGATAGTTCTTTTCTTATTGTTGGATTTTTGGGTAGCGTTTAATACTTGCTTATAATAGACTTTGTTCTCATAGTTTATATTGATATTTGAAAGCCGATTTAGGTTTAAGGGAATAATTGCAATACTGTCTTTTGTTAGTTGTGTGAAATAGTTACTAGTACTGGGATAAAAAAGTTTGCTGATGTTGATATTAATATTTTCAGGAGGAGTATGGTTAAATTTTACAATAAGAGTAGCATTGCTATTGATGGTTTTTGATGAATTATTTTTCTTAAGTTCTTTTTTAGTTTTGGCTCGAATAACCTTGACTTTTTTTGTTTGTACCAGACGGATATTTGAGATGTTTCCAAAACGCTCATACTTTGCATCTGTAACAATTTGGTCGGCTAAATTGTATTGTACATTTCCAGTGCCTAATTTCATAACTCTACGAGAATAGCCGATTTTTAATAGAGCCCATTCATCATCTTTATCTTCTAAAGTAACAAAACCTGCTTTAGAGAACCAGCTGTCACCTTGTGCTGTTGTTGTAATTTTTTCTTCTTCTGGTACATAGAAATAATTGATGATCTGTTTGAACTTCAGTGTGCTGGTGATATCATTGAATTGGTATATTTTTTGGGTGGAATCGACTGGGATTTGGTTGTAAAGTCGTTTTAAAGAATCCAAATTTGAAATCAATACTTTTCCTGATTTTTTATTGAGTTTTGCTTTAATGGTATTTTGGCTGAAAACCTGAAATCCTAGCTCTTTATTAGTCATCGGTATAGTCTGAGACGTAAATAAGTAGCCATTAGCTTTGCTATCAGTTGTAATAGATTTAAGTCGAATATGAAAATGAATATTTCCAATAGAATCAGAAAAAAGTTTTTCTACGTCGTAGTTTATAAATTTAATGTATCCTCGTTCGTAGTGGTAGTTGGTGAAAGAAGCTCGTATCTCATACTTACTACCAAAGGAAATGGTGCATGAGAAAACGAGCATTATTATCGATATAAGGAGTTTATTTGGTTTCATGACTTCTATTTAAGGTTCGTTTAAGTTAATGACTTTGACGTCTATTAACAAACATAAATACTTAGACGAATAAACTCCTGTCAGAATGTACCAATGGTTGGTTTGAATGTACCAGCGGTTAGTTTTTGATATTTAGGGTAACATCTAAAAACACGTTTGTTGATTCTTGGGCACTTTTCATTTCTAAGAATGTTTTCTTGTGAATCTTATTGGCCCAAGCCTTGTTTTTGGTACGTAAAATAGTCAGAGTATCGCTTGCATCAAAAGAAAAGAGATTAAACATTGATGCAAGTTGTTCTGATACAACAGAAGCTCCTTTCTTTATATCTTTGTCTTTGGAAGCAATGTTTGCTGCGCTATTCATACTTTTCTTCATCATTTCAGCTAGCATTTTCTTATAGGCTCCGAAATCATAGGATGATGCTTGAATTATTTCGAACTGTCTTCTGTTCTTGCATTTATTTACAAACGTTTTTACGTTGGCCCCTGTGAAATCTTTCCATTTAAAAGGGTTACTGCTTTTATCAATGCTATATAGTGTATCTTTCATATTGTACTCATGCTGAAAGCTATTTACTAAGAACGCAATAAATTGACCTTGTCCTTCTTTGTTGGTAATGGTCTTAAATTCCTTTTTAATGGCAGAGTCAATTTTTTCATATTGCTCAGGTGCTTTTTCTTGAATAAAGGAGAGTATTTTGCTCTTATGTTCGTTAAGTGTTCGATTGGTTTCAATATAGTTTATGTAGTCTATTTGGCTAGAATCCTTGGTCAAGCTGAAAATTTGAGTGATTGTGGATATGTCTTTGAATTTTTTAATAATGGAAGGATAATAATGACCGGCAATAAGTAATAGCGGATTGTCATAAGTAAAACTTAATTGGTATTGTAGGTCATCTTCATCTATTACATTAAAAGTGGAATGCAAAACCATTGTAGTATCTGTATTGATAACCTTGTTTTTTATTACTTGACCATGAACTTCAATGTCAATATTTTTAGAATCGCCTTTTTTCCAATTAATGGGGTGTGAAATGTTTTGTGATAGACCAATTGATGCAAATACACATAGAAATAGGGTTAGAATTGAAATGTTCTTCATTCGAGGTTGTTTTATAATGTTAGTAATTATGGTGAATAAAAGTAGTTATATTGTTAGACTTGTGCAAGTGTTGTATTTTTTTACTCAAATAGCATGATCTGAGATAAGTTGTTGACTATTAATGTGTGTTTTATAGCAGAATTGTCAATTTGTCCATGTGAAAGATCAATTTGTCCATATTGAGGTTTAAGCCATTGTCCATTTTTGTGAAAGGGAATGACAAAAATAGCAATTACTTTTAAACTACACTTGGTGGTGAAAGGAAGAGGGGGAATACAAAAAAATTAAACCAGAATAATACACCTATCAGTAACTAATAGAAAGTAATCTTAAAATGCTAATTATTTAAACTGTGAATGTATGAAGAAGAATTTATTTAACGCAGTTGTGCAATCGGTTGTATTATCGATTGGTAGATGCAATGTTCAAGTATATCAATTTTGCTATTAAAAGAGAAGCCTATGGCTTTAAATAAAATCTTCACTGTTTTTAGAAGATAACCAACCTAGAGAGTAACCAACAACCTATCAATAAATTCTAATCATTAACTAAAAATGACATTATGAAGAAAAATTTACTTTGTTGGTTTTTGTTATTAATAACCACATTATCAGTTAATGCACAGCAGTTTGTGCATCCTGGCTTGTCGCATAAGAAATCTGATCTGGAAAGAATGCGGGCAATGGTTCAGGCAAAAGTAAATCCTTATTATTCATCATTTATTGCTCTTTCCAAAGACTCTAAAGCTTCGTTGGGCTATAACGTAAAAGGCAATTCTTCGACTACTGAAATAAGGGAGAATCACGGCTCGTATGAGGAGTTCAAGCAGGATTCAAGAGCTTCCTATTTACAAGCACTGATGTGGGTTGTGACGAGAGATGAGGGACATGCCCAAAAAGCTGTCGAAATATTTAATACCTGGAAAAATTTGACAAGTGTTTATGGCGCAGGTACTGCCTCACTAAATGCAGGAAGGGCTATTTATCCAATGCTGGAAGCTGCGGAGATTATTAAACACACTTATAGCGGGTGGAGTAGTTCTGATCAGCAGGCATTCAAAAATATGTTGGTTTATCCTGGCTATTCAAATGAAAGTAAGCCAAGCAACTTAAGCAATACTGTCGGAACATTTTATTGGAGAATGTTTCAGGGAGATCGTTATCGACATGGAAATCAAGGAATATTTGGATGGAGAGGTGTGCTTGCAATTGCCATCTTTACAGATAATCAAACGATGTATGACAGAGCAATGAATTACATCAAAGGAGAAGGAACTGCCAATCCTGCAGGTGATATCCCTTATGAAAGTGGCGCTCCAGTAATACCGGATAATCCTTCAGGAGAAAATCCATATTATAAAAAATACTCAATTAATACTTACAGCTCAGGTACAAGTTATTGGGGATATAATGACGTGTTGGCTAATTATATATGGGAGAACGGACAATGTCAGGAAAGCTCCAGAGATCAGGACCATGCAATACTGGGGATCGGTTTACTTGCTTCTATGGGAGAAATTGCATGGAATCAAGGGGAAGATCTGTACGGTTATTTGAATAATCGAATTTTAAGTGGCGTAGAATATTCATTAAGATACAATGTTTCTGATAAGTATAATGATTTTGCAGATCAGTCAAGTCCGTGGGAGCCAACTAAAGCATCCGGTGAATTTATTCAAAGACATGATCGCTCAGGAAGGTTTTATTCGGTAGCGATAAATCCCTTTAAAGAGTCTAATAATGACAATAAAGTATCGACAAATAGAACCCGGGGACATTTTAAGACAAGTAAACGACCATTCTATGAACTACTTTACTCTCATTACAAAGTGCGTGAGGGACTTGATGATAATAAAGTAAAATGGGTTTCCAGGGCACGAAATATATGTTATGTTGAAGAAGGTGTTGAGAAGAATGGTTGGAGTCTTGACCATTTGGGATGGGGACATTTAACAGATAGTCGTCCGATGGCATGTGCCGGAGAACCAGTTAAGTTTATTAATGGAATTAGAGTGTCTTCATTACATAATTTGCCAGAACCTATTGAGGCAGAATATTTCGATTATAAACCTTTTAACAGACAGGGTAGAACCTATAGTGATTTGTCTAATAATAATAGTGGCAATAGTCTTCGGTTAAATGAAGATGTTGATATTGAAAGTATAAATGGTGGCTATGCAGTTAATGATATTGAAAGTGGAGAATGGGTAAGTTATACCGTGAACGTTCCTAAATCATTACCATTTGCATTGAAAATGAATTATGCCGCATTAAAAGCTGGAGGTAAAATTGAAATAGAATTTCTAAGTCAAAATGATACAATTTCCAGTGGAGTGATAAATGTTCCATTTGGAGGAAATGGATCTACTGGCGCAACAGACTGGAAAACCATCGAGCTTAAAGATTCGGTACAATTGCATGCTGGAACTCAATTAATGAAAGTGAAATTCTCAGGAGTATCTGGAGCATTCAAAATTGATCGATTTGAGTTTAAGGCTCAGCCCGAAAATGCAGGTGTCATTCAATTGAATGGAAAAGATATTCATGGCAAAATCAAGCTGAATTGGAATATTGAAAATATTTTACCTAAAAAGATTGAAATATTTAGAGGTACAAGCTCCGATAGAAGAGCAAGCAATAGCATTGCTCAGGTGAATGATAAGCTGTATTATAACGATAGTTCGTACAACGAAGGAGATGATGTTTATTATTGGGTGAAGGTAACCGATTCTAACAACAACTTTTATTATTCCAATTCATACAAGGCAAACACTTACGAAGGCTGGATAAGAGATGAGTTTGATATCACTGCTCACAGTTGGGTGCCAGTAACTAGCGGAGCTTCTGAAGAGCTTGAGAATGGTGCATTAAAAGTGAAGCTCGCAGTACGATCAAACGATAAACGTGCTGATGTTCGTAGACAAGATGGAGTTAATTTGCATGTTGGAAAATTCCCAATAGTTGCATTTAAATTGAGGGATTTACCTCTTTCTGCTCGTTTAACTTTTGAAGTAAACTATGGCGCATTTAAGAGAGGTGCCAATAAATATACTGGTAAAATAGGAGACATCTTTTATTACGACTTGACAGACGGATCTTTTGGAAATGATAATGTCAATTTACCAACAGATAGGTTAATTCGTTTATCTAAGTTTCAGTTAAAGGTAGCTGATATTGACTTAGCAGATGGAGAACACTATTATGTGGATTGGGTGCGAAGTTTTGGCTCAGTGGAAGAAATATCAGGTCTTATAAATGATGATTTTAAAGGAGGAAATAAAGATGGTTGGGAAACTGTTACCAACGGGGCCAACACGCATGTGGTTGATCAAGAATTAAGAGTTGAGTTGGCCCACCGAAATGATGGAACTCGAAGAGCAGATATTAGAAGAAACATAGAACAAGATACTTCAGCTGTTATTCATGCCGGGCGTTATCCAATTATTGCCATAAAGATGGATATTCCTGAATCAGCTCGAGTAACTTTCGATACTAATTTAGGTTCGTTTGGAAATGGAAGTAATAAATATACCAGTAAGATTAACAATATCTATTATTTCGATTTAACAAAGGGCGGTTTTGGATCATCGAATGAAATGCTTTCGGAAGAGGAATTAACCTATTTTACGAAATTTCAGTTTAAGGTGGCCGATATAACCTCTAATGATTCCTATTACTATGTAGATTGGGTAAAGTCATTTGAGTCAATTGAGCAGTTAAATATTGCAGCTAACTGGATCGATGATGATTTTAATGACGGGACTGATGGTTGGTTTGCAGTAACAAATGAAGCTGAAGAGGAAGCTGCATTTGGCAAGCTTAATGTAAAGCTGGCAACGCGTAATGATGGAACAAAGCGAGGAGATATAAAACGGGCACAAGGAGCAACATTGCATGCAGGTACACATCCTATTATAGCCATAAAGATGCAGCGTCCGGCTAGTGGTAATATCATCTTAGATACCAATATCGGTGCTTATGGTAATGGTAAAAATAACTTTTCTGGAATGATTGGTGATGTTTATTATTTTGACCTGCAAGCTAACGGTTTTGGATCTGGTAATACAATGCTTTCAACCACAGAGTCGACTCGATTTAGCACTTTCCAAATAAAGGTGGCAGATATTACTTCAGGAGAGGAATGTTATTCTTACGATTGGATTAAAGTGTTTAAATCGGTAGATGATTTGAAGAGTAGGATCAAATGGCTTGATGATGATTTTAGCGAAAATAAAGACTTCGGCTGGAATGCAGCAACTCATGGATCTTCTTCGTTATTACAAGATGGTAAGCTAAAGGTAAATCTAGCTACAAAAGCAGATGGAACTAAACGAGGAGATATTGAACGAGTAGGTGGTGCAATCGTACATGCTGGCACACACCCTATTATTGCAATAAAAATGCAAGTTCATGAATCGGCAAGAATAACTTTGGATACAAAGCTGGGTGCTTATGGAAACGAATCGAATCAATATACAGGAAAGATTGATGATGTATATTATTTCGATTTAACAACAAAAGGTTTTGGAGCAGGTAATCGTATACTGTCGAAGAAAGAAACCACGGAACTGGCATTATTCCAGTTTAAAGTAGCCGATATTGTATCAGATGATTCGTATTATACTTGCGATTGGGTAAAATGTTTCAGTTCGGTAGAAGAATTAGAAAGTGCTATTGGTGCAACAACACAAAAGGCTGCAATGGTAACTCAACCATCTTTAAAAGTCGATAGTGGTAGTGTCGTGCTTTACCCCAACCCGGTAAAATCACAGCTGAATATTCAATTTTCAGCACCAACTCAAGAAGATGCCACATTCATTGTGGTGGATATATTGGGCAAAGTAGTAATGCAACAATATATTGGTAAAAATACCAGCCATTTTTCAATAAACTTAAATGGGAAATGGATGCCAGGAGTTTATCACTATTCCATTGTTGGAAATACATTTAGAAAGAGCGATCGTTTCATTGTGAAATAGATATCAAACTAGATAAATGACATATGAACCGTTTTCCGGCTTTTACCGGGAAGCGGTTTTTTGATTATCTGCCCAGAAGGTTTTATCTTTAGTAGGAATGTGAACTAAATGTTGTTGTTATGAAAGTTATAATTACCGGATCGAGTGGAATGGTTGGTAAAGGTGCTTTAATTGAGTGTGTTGAGGATGAAAGAATTGAAAGGGTACTAATAATTAACCGAAAATCCATCCATTATACTCACCCAAAAGTAAAAGAGGTTATACATGCCGATTTTAGTGATTTTAACTCCATAAAGGATGATTTAGCTGGTTACGATGCCTGTTTTCATTGTATGGGCATTTCTGCAGTTGGGTTGAGCGAGAAGGATTATAATCACATTACTTTCGAAATGACAGAAGCTTTGGCAAAAGTTCTTTTTGAATTAAATCCGCAAACTATTTTTAGTTATGTGTCTGGAACGGGAACAGATAGTTCTGAAAATGGGCGTATAATGTGGGCACGCGTGAAAGGAAAAACGGAAAATCTGATTCTAAAAATGGGATTTAAAGACGCATATGCTTTTCGTCCAGGAGCCATCATCCCGGAAAAAGGAGTAAAATCGAAGACAGGATGGTACAATTTCTTTTATGTAATTACTAAACCGATATTTCCTCTGCTAAAGAAAATGAAATCGGTAACTACCAGCTCGCAGTTGGGAAAAGCAATGATTCATGTATTGTTTCACCCATCGGAACTGAAACATCTGGAGAATGTAGATATCAACCAACTTAAAAATTTAAATAGATGAAACCAATTATTAGAAATGTAATTGCTGTAGTTCTGGGCTGGATAGTAGGAAGCGCTGTGAATATGGGGTTGATAAAGCTTGGGCATCAGGTATTTCCAATCGAAGGAGTAGATATTAATGACATGGAAGCTTTGGCGGCAGTAATGCCCACATTGGGATCCGAGTTTTTTCTTTTTCCATTTCTGGCTCACGCGTTGGGAACATTAGTGGGAGCAGCCATAGCAGCTATTATTGCTTTTAAGCATAAACTGAAAATGGCAATGTTTGTAGGGGTACTATTTCTATTGGGAGGAATTATGGTGAATATGATGTTGCCAGGCCCAACTTGGTTTACAGTTGTCGATTTAGTGGTTGCTTATATTCCAATGGCCTGGATTGGAGGAGTTATAACTCAGAAAATTACAAAGTAAAATGGCAAATATTAAAGCTATAACCTGGAAGTCGATACTGGCTTTGCTAATAATTGTATTCATTCCGTTTGGATTAATGCTATGGATAAGAATGCATCAGTCTACCGGTTTTGCTGTGACAGAACTAATTGCTTATCCTTTGCTATTTGGTGGTGGAAGCATAATTCTGTTATTATTATTGAAGAAGTTTCTTCTAAAAGAAAAACTGTCTGATTTTAACACTGGAGAGGGCAGTTGGTCTAGTGATATAGGGTGGGGATTATTGCTTACCATTATATACTTTGTCCTGTTCTTTGTGGAGCGTTTAACTTTGGTGCATCTGTTGCCATTTCGTTCAAATACCGAATTGATGCAGTTAATGTTGGATATGCGCGAAAATGCACTGTTGGTGATGCTATGGTTTGGACCAGTGCTTTGGATTGGAATAGCGTTGTACGAAGAGTTGATTCGCGTATTCTTACTTTTGTCGCTATGGAAATGGTCAGAAAATAAAGTATGGATTGGTTTTACGATATTGTTATCTGCTGCTATAATTGGTTTGGCACATTGGAGCCAAGGGCCATATGGGATAGTGACTATTGGTATTAAAAGCATTGTAATAGGCTATTTCTTTTATAAAAAACGAAGACTAATGCCTTTGGTTTATGCTCATGTATTGTACGATGGTTTGCAGGTGGGCATGTTCTTGTTGACATATGAAAATTAACGACACATCTGGTCAGAATAAAACATTTCTAATGGGTAGAGAAAAGACGAAGATTACCTTTGTTAATTAATATTTACCAAAAAGTTGTTTTTATTGGATGGTGTAACTTGTCTATACAAATTTTGTACATTTGTGGCGGTGTTAATGCACTGTTAAGTTATAAAAGTTAGGTAATAGAAAGATTTATAAAATGTTAGAAAGAAGCATAAAGCTAATGCATCCACGCGATCAGATTATCATGATCATCGATCGTATTTACAAAAAGGGGTTGACTACTACATCAGGTGGAAATATTTCCATTATGGATGAGAGTGGCGACATGTGGGTAACTCCATCAGGAGTGGATAAAGGATCGCTTAAGCCAACCGATATTATGTGTGTTAAAGCCGATGGCGAGATTGTTGGACCACACAAACCATCTATGGAATACCCATTCCACAAGGCGATTTACGAGATTCGTCCTGATTTGAAGTCGGTTGTGCATGCCCACCCACCAGCATTGGTTTCATTTAGTATTGTACGTCAAATTCCAAATACAAATGTTATTCCTCAGGCTCGCAAAATTTGTGGACCAATTGGGTATGCGAAATATCAAATTCCGGGTAGTAAGGAGCTTGGATACGAGATTTCAGAGCAATTCGAGAAGGGATTTAAAGCTGTGATCATGGAGAATCATGGTGCTGTAGTTGGAGGTAGCGACGTAATTAACGCTTACGAGTGTTTCGAGACGTTAGAATTCTGTTCTCGTACGCTGATTAACTCGAATATCATTGGAAAACCTTCGTTCTTGAAAGATGCCGACTTGAAAGCTTTCGATGAGCAAATTCCTAAAGATCTACCAGAATTGGAAGAGGTGGTTCACACTTCGAAAGAGAAAGAGATCAGAAAAGATATTCGTAACATCGTTCGTCGTGCTTGCGATCAGGGATTGATGATGAGTTCTTATGGTACTGTTTCGGTACGTTTAGAAGGCAACGATTTCTTGATTACACCTACCAATGCTACCCGTTGGGATATGCAGTTGGAAGACATTGTGCAGATTAAAGATGGAAAGAAAGAGCCAGGAAAAGTGCCTAGTCGCTCGACTTGGTTGCACCAAAAGATTTATGAGACACACCCTGAAATCAATGCAATCATCTTAACTCAGCCTGAGTATTTGATGGCATATGGTGCTACTCATCGTAAATTGGACGTGCGTACTATTCCAGAAAGCTGGATCTTCTTGCAGGATATGGAAAATGTACCGTTCGGATCGCACTTTGCAGGTAATGATACCATTTCGGGAATGGTTTCTGCAACTAACCCTGGAGTTATCATTGAAAACGATTCAGTATTAATGACTGGAGGTAACTTGCTTCAGGCTTTCGACCGTTTGGAAGTAGCTGAATTTAGTGCAAAATCGTTGGTGATGGGAACTTCGTTAGGAAGTTTCGCTCCAATGGGAGACGACGAAATTGAAGAGCTTAGAAAAGCATTTTTCTAGGAAATAGTTTAGGGTAATAAGCAATACCATACTTTATAAGGGCAATTAATCTTCTGAATGAAGGTTAGTTGCCTTTTTTGTTTTGCGTAACATGTATATACAAGATGAGGTGATAAATAATTATTGTGGTATATTTAGGTGGAAATTAGGTATATGGTATGAAAGATTTTGTAGAAAGATTAAATCAATTTTTTCCTGATTTTGAAACGATTGAAGTTCCACGAAGAACAGTTGTTTTGAAAGAAGGTGAAATAAGCGATGAGATTTATTTTGTGAAAAAGGGAGTGGTGCGTTTATGGTTTAATAACGATGGGAAAGATGTTACTTTTCAGTTTTTCTTTCCAGGTAAAGGTGTTTCTTCCATTGAAAGCTTTCTGGAGAAAAAGGCAAGTCTTTTTAATATCGAAACCATTACTCCATGCGAGCTGATTGTGATAAAGCAAAATGATTATTTGAGTGCCATGGATCAATCAGAAGAGCTCAGGAATTATGTCTTCAAGCAAATTTATCATCGTTTGTATCATTACCAGAGTCTCTTTCTATCGCGAATAAAAGATACTCCTGCACAACGTTATGAGAAATTAATTGCCGAATTTCCTGAAATCATTCAGCAGGTTCCCCAACATTATATTGCGTCATATTTGGGGATAACTGCAGTTTCTTTAAGTCGAATTCGGAATAAAGGATTGATATAGGCTAAATATTATTTGCTAATAGCTATTTCGTTTTAAGCAGATTATAAAGAAAAGATAAAGAATACCTAAAAGTGGTTAGTGGTTTGTCGTCATCAAAAATCCCTGTTAATAATAAAATGCTTATTTTTACAGACTGTTTACAGATAAAGCATGAAGAACGATATTATTTACATAAATAGAACAACAGGAGAGCAGGAAGTAGAGTTAGTGCCGGGAGGCGGGACATTGAAGTTCTTATATGGAACAACTTTGGGACGTTTCTTTTTGTGGGGATTGATGAAGAGAAAACTAATAACTGCTGTTGTTGGACGAATGATGGATCGTTCTTTTTCTAAGCGTTATGTAAATGGTTTTATCCAGAAAAACGGAGTGAATATAGAGGAATCTCAGAAACAAAAATTCGATACTTTTAATGATTTCTTTTACCGAAAACTGAAACAAGAAGTGCGTGTAATAGAAGATGGAGTAGTTTCTCCGGCAGATGGAAAGATTTTGGCTTTTCAATCGGTACAGGATGAAGCCGAATTTTTTGTTAAAGGCACTCCATTTTGTTTAGCTCATTTTCTAGGAGATGAAAAGCTAGCCGAAAAATATGCCAAAGGATCGATGGCTATTATTCGTTTGGCTCCTGCCGACTACCATCGTTTTCACTTTCCATTTGGTGGAAAAGTTTCCGAAACAAATAAAATAAAAGGGAAGTACGCTTCTGTATCACCATTGGCTTTACGCAAAAGCCTTAGAATATTCTGTGAGAATAAGCGCGAGTATGCTGTTTTGAAAAGCAATTCCATAGGAGATGTAATAATTGCCGAAGTTGGAGCAACAATGGTGGGTAGTATTCTACAAACTTATCAGGCTGGATCGGAAGTTAAAAAAGGAGATGAAAAAGGGTATTTTAAATTTGGTGGATCAACTGTTGTTTTATTGTTCGAACCCAATACTGTCCAGTTTAATGCAGACCTGTTGCAAAACTCAAAATCGGGTTTTGAAACCACCGTTCTTATGGGGCAAACTATTGCTACTCCCACTAAATAATAGAATTTAGTAGTTACTAAAAATACATGTTATATATCATCGCTGATTTTTTAGTGTGAGATTGTAATGTGTTGGTGTTTAGTTGGTTTTGCATGTGCAAAGCTTTGCGTTAAGGTGCTCATTTGCATTTTTTTAAAAGGTTTAAGCATTTAAATTTGTTGAGCTGGAATGCTAAACAAATGAATGAAAAAAGTTACTTCAATCAACTTGGAGAGAGGTTTAAGAGGGGAGATAAATTGGCTTTTGATCAGCTTTTTTATGGTTGTTTCGAACGACTTCGATTTTATGCACTGAAGATTTTACAAGATGACTTGGCTGCACAGGATGTGGTGCAAAATGCATTTGTAAAATTGTGGGAGAACCAGAAAGAAATCAGTAATGTCGATCTGGAAGCTTTTCTTTTTAAGTTGGTGCGAAATGGCTGTATCGATCAGATACGGAAATGGCAGTTGGTTGACAAACATAATGTTGAACTCAAGCAGATAGCTCATATGGAAGAGCTGTATCGCATCGATTTCTGCAAAAATGAGCCATTGGAATTAATTGAAGAAGAATTGCACGATCGATTTACTGCAGTATTGAACACACTACCTCCTCGTTGCCGCGAAATATTTATCTACAGTAGAGTTGATGGTCTAAAGAATCGGGAGATCGCAGAAAAGCTCAATATCAATATAAAAAATGTGGAGAAGCAGATTTCTAAAGCACTAAAAGTGTTTAAGAAATATTTTGGCAATGAGTTGCTTATGTGCTGTGTAGTGTTGTTTGCTTCAAAATAATTGAAAAAACTAAAAATAGAGGGTGGGTATAATTGGTTAAGCTTCGTTATGGGAGTGAAAGGCGAGGTTAAACCGATTGAATTCATAACAAAAACTGCAGAATGCAGTCCTCAATCATCTTACCTTAAGCTGGAATAGAAATGCAAGAACAAATAACGAAATATCTGGAGGGTAGATTAAGCGACACTGAAGTGGTTGCTTTGCAAAGCTGGTTAAAGCAATCGGAGGATAATCGTCTGCTTTTTGAAGAAGAAAAGAAACAATGGCTTTCAGCAAAAACTCCGACACTGGATTTGCAGGTGAACCTACGTCAGGTAAAAGAGAAACTGGAAAGGAAGAAAGAGCAATTTACACTAAAGATGCGTTGGCAACACATTGCTGCAATCTGGTTATTGGGAATATTAATCGGAGGTGGTGCCCTATGGTTTGTGCAATTGTCGGGTGAACGAAAAACAAATCCGATGGTGGTAGAAACACAGCGAGGACAAAGATCGAAGGTAACTTTGGAAGATGGTACTACCGTGTGGCTAAATGCCGATTCGAAGTTGGAGGTGCTTCGAATGAACGATGAAGAGCGACTGCTTTCACTAACTGGAGAAGCTTTTTTCGATGTGGAGACAGACAAAAGTCGCCCGTTTTACATAAAACTACACGACTACGACGTGCAGGTATTAGGTACCAGCTTCAATATAATGTCGTACGAGGAATTGGGAGCATCTGAAACAACTCTGTATTCTGGTCGGTTAAGAGCAATCAAGGATAGTAAACGAAGAAAAGTTAAGCCAGGACAGAGTATTACCTGGAATGGTCGTTTTAAGGTTAGGAGAAAAGGTGATATGCTGGCTAATTGCTGGATTGATAGTCAATTCCGTTTCGATCAGGTGTCGGTCGCTGAGTTGATATTCCGATTGGAAAAATGGTACGATGTAGATATTGCAGTGGTGGCAGAAGAATTTGAAGAGATAACCTTTTCGGGAGTATTTAAAAATGAAGAAACAATATGGCAGGTGTTGGATATTCTAAAAAACTACTTGCCAATTGATTATAAACGAACTGGACATCGGACAGTTGAAATTTTAAAGAAATAAAAAAAGAGAGAAATACTAGCACTATCTCTCTCTTCGGAAAATTAAACTAAAAGTCTAATTAAAATCTATTCAAAGTTATGGAAAAAAATTTCTTTTCCAAGTGGGGAGGTATGCCCATATGGATTCGAAAAACTTTACGAATTATGAAACTATTTGTAGTGTTTTTATTGGTTGGCATGATGCATGTTTCAGCTGCAGTGAATGCCCAATCAGAACTAACTGTTTCTTTTAGAAATGCCAATCTAAAAGAGATTTTCAAACTAATTGAACAGAGAACTGAGTATTCAATCTTTTACAAAGCCGATATTGTTGAATCGGTAAAAGGACTCTCAGGGAATTTTAAACGTGCTAACGTAAAAGCAGTATTGAATGAAGTGTTAGCAGGTGAAGATTTAACTTATCGAATTGACAACAAGGTAATTGTTATCTTACCAGGTCATGCAACTAAGGCTGCTAGCCAGGATAAGAAACGAATTACTGGTAAAGTAGTCGATAAAAACGGTGAGCCAATGCCGGGTGTAACAGTTGTTATTAAAGGCACAACTACTGGTGTTGTTACTTCTTTAGATGGAATTTATACACTTGTATTACCAGAAAATGCCGAAGTGGTTAGCTTTTCGTTTGTTGGAATGAAATCGCAAGAAGTGAAGATCGATAACCAGACGAAGATTGATATTACTTTAGAAGAAGATGCCATTGGCTTGGAAGAAGTAGTTGCAATTGGTTATGGTGTAGCTAAAAAGAGTGACTTAACAGGAGCGGTAGTTAATGTTAAGGCCGAAGAGCTAAATAAATTTAAACCAGAGAGTGTTAGTGAATTATTGCGTGCTGCAGCTCCTGGGCTAAATGTAAGTTACAGTACGAACGCTAAGAGTACTCCTGAATTCGAAATTCGTGGTGATAACTCTTTGAGTGCTGGAAATAAGCCATTAATTGTTGTGGATGGAGTTATCTTCAATGGTTCGTTGCAAGATTTGAATGTGAACGATATTGAAACGGTAGACATCCTTAAAGATGCTAGTTCTGCCGCTATTTACGGTTCTCGTGCTACCAATGGTGTTGTTGTATTTACCACTAAGAAAGGTAAAAAAGGAAATGCGCGCATCAATGCAAAAGCAAAATTTGCCTTGGTAACTCAGTCGGAATATGCTGAAAGCTTTGGAATTCCTGAAGTATTTGATTGGAAAGAAGACATCTTGATTGCTTTAAACAACAAATACGACGGAACAGAGGCATTCACAGAATATACTGATCCAAGAAAACTATCGGAGCAGGATTTAACTACTTGGTTAGATGGAACACCAAAAGATGAAATGCTAACCACTTGGTTAGGTCGTTTAGGTTTCAACAACAAAGAAATCGATAACTATATCAATGGACGTCATTACGATTGGAAAGATTGGTTGTTCCATGTTGGAAAACGTCAATCGTACGATATCAATCTTTCGGGACAAAATAAAACGGTAAACTACTATTGGTCATTAGGATATAAGGACAATGAGTCGGTACGTGTTGGAGATAAATACTCTACCATCAACTCTCGCATTAAATTGGATGCTACTGTTGCCGATTTCTTGAACATTGGAGTTAACGCTATCTTCACTTATCAGGATGAGAGTGGTATTCCATTATCTACAGGTCAATACCATAACCTGTCTCCATTGGATACACCTTGGGATGCCGATGGTAACCTGGAGCTAGCAGCTGCTGGATCTAACAGAAGCAACCCTCTACTTGACCCTAATTATACCGAAAAGAAGTTGGACTACTACAAGTTCATTCCAACGGTATTTGCCCGATTGAATTTGCCATATGGCTTTACATTTACATCGAATTTCTCTCAGAGAATGGTGTTCAAGCGCGATTTCTTATTCAAGTCGCCAGAGAATCCAAACTGGAAAGCAAAAGGAGGAGAAGCACATCGTAAACACTCACAGACCTACGAATGGCAAACCGATAATATCCTGAACTGGAACAAAGAGTTCGATAAGCATCGTTTTGATTTTACTGCTGTTTGGAATGCGGAAAGAAAGCAGAGCTGGTATACAAACAGTAATACATCGCAAATGTCGCCGACGGCTAAGTTGGGATACCATGAGTTGAAATTCGGTACCAGTCCGGGAGCCGACTCAGACGATAAAGCAAGTGCGCGTAATGCATGGATGACTCGTATGAATTACTCATTCGATAAGAAGTACAACCTTTCTGCATCATTCCGTCGCGATGGTTCTTCTCGATTTGGTGAAGATCACACGCATGCTAATTTCTACTCTATCTCCGGAGGTTGGACAATTACTGAGGAGATGTTCTTAAAAGATAAAATCGATTGGTTGAATTACTTCAAACTAAGAGCTTCTTACGGTACTAATGGTAATAGCTCTATTGGTGAATACGACTCGAAAGCAGTATTGGCTGATAAAAAATACTTGAATGCGACCTGGGATGGAGAATACTTCACTGTGCCTTATATGTATGTTGAAAGAATGGAAAATCCAAGTTTGCGTTGGGAGACAGCAAAAGCATTCAACTTTGGTATGGACTTCAGTATCTTCGATAGTGTACTAAGAGGTACGGTTGAGTTGTACCAAACTAAAACCACGGACCTTCTTTTGAAGAAGAAGCTACCTATTATCACTGGTTTTGGCGATATTATGCAGAATGTAGGTCACGTTGAAAACAGTGGTGTTGAGATTTCATTGAATAGTGTAAATCTGGACAGAGGTGATTGGCGCTGGACAACTTCTTTGAACCTGTCTTACAACAAGAATAAGATTACTTCGCTAACAGGTGTAAAAGTGGCAAAAACCGATGCCGAAGGTAATCCTGTTTTAGATGATAATGGCAATCCTATTATGTATGAGCCAGATGATATCAATAATGGATGGTTCATTGGAAGAGATAAATCGGTGATTTATGACTACAACGTTCTAGGAATTTGGCAAGAGGGAGAAGAAGAGGAAGCTGCTAAATATGACCAACAACCAGGAGATTTCCGTTTGCAAGATGTTGATGGTGATGGCGATTTGGATACTGATGACAAACAGTTTTTAGGTTATACAACTCCACGTTGGCGTATGTCTATGATTAACAATATTCAATTTAAAGATTTCGAATTGGGATTTGTAATTATGGGTAAGTTCAATTACATGGGCAAATTCAATGATGCCAAGAACAACGGCCAGACTTATACCAAAAACAGTACGACCTATAAGTTGCCTTACTGGACTCCTGAAAATCCATCAAACGATTATGCGCGTATTTTGTCTCATGCTCCTGTTGGATTCAATGTTTATAGAAAGAAATCTCACGTGAGATTACAGAATATCTCATTGGCATACAATGTGCCAGCCAAATGGACGAAGCCAATTAAGCTGGAGAATGTAAAAGTAGGATTGAATGTAGAAAATGTAACAGCTATTGCTCCTGATTGGGACTTTGGTGATCCGGAACATAAATACGATTTACCAAGAATCTTCTCTTTTAGTGTAGATTTCTCATTCTAATTCATTTACCGTCAACGAATAAATTGTGATTTAACAAAATAGCAAGGAGATTTTGAAATCAAAAAAAATAAAGAAATGAAACCATTAAAATATATAACCAGTGCAGTTCTTATTGCATCACTAGGCTTAGGTGGTTGTAGTGATGACTTTCTGAAAGAAGCTCCACTATCTACTTTAAGTCCCGATAATACTTATATCGATGCAGTTGGATTGAAAACACCTCTGGATGCTTCCCTAAAAGCAATCTTCAATTTAATTAATGGAGATGGAAATGGGCTGATGTTCGATTGTGCTACCAGTGATGTATCGGTAATTGGTGTGGGCGATAAATCGTATGCATGGCAAGATTGTAATGTAAATGCAACACCTTTCAACGGACGTAATAACGAAGCCGTGAAAAATAAATGGTGGTACGAGGAGACTTACAAACACCTAAAAAATGCCAATACTGTAATCGATTATATCGATAATCCAGAGTGGAGTGAAACCACAGAGCGTGACCATATTTTGGGTAGTGCTTATTTTGTACGTGCATTTTTCTACTATTTGCAAACGATGCACTTTGGCGATTGTGCTTTCCCGCTAAATGTTGTGACTGAGGCAAAACAAGACTTTAGAGCATTTACAATGGAATCGATCTGGCAACAGATGATTATTGACTTGGAGTGGGCTAAAGAAAAAGTGAAGCCTGCCAATCAGGTCGCAAAAGGGCAAGTTGGAAATTCTGCTGTGCGCTTATTGCTAAGTAAATTCTACCTGTTAACCAATCAGTATGAGAAAGCTGAAGCTGAATGTGATGCCATTTTAAGTTCTGGTGTTCATGCGTTGGTTACCGATGCAGATGTGGAAGATGGCGAGATGATTACTTTGGGAATGGATAAACATCCTAATTCAGGAAAATTATTCGATGGACGCACTACAGTAGTTACTGCTGATGCAATCAATAAGTTACACAATAATGCAGCTGGTGGTCGCTTGAAAAACAGTGAAGCACTTTTGGTATTTGTAAATGCACCTAACTTAGATGCTACAGTTAGTAAGAGTAAATCGATGCGTTCTTATGGCCCTAACTTTGGGAATAAGAAAAACCCGGTTCTAACTCCTGAAAAGAAAAAAGGAGTAAACTCTGGTTCTCGAAAAGGAGAGCAGATGATGAAGTGGGGACGTGGTCAGGGACAGATGCGTCCGACTAACTATTCGCAATACGAAATTTGGAATACTAATCCAGATTCTGATACAAAAATCGACTGGCAAGATTATCGTCACAAAAAAGGAAACTGGTTCCGTATGGAAGATGTGGTATACGATGATGCTGCAGCAGGCGATTGGTATGGAAAGAACCTGCAGTTGAGAAACGATGCTGGTGATTTGTTGTGCAACGACACTATTCGTAACTGGTATGGATATCCTCAGTACAAATTCTGGAACGAAGACTTCAATGATCCATTACGTGGTGATGGTGGTGAGGCAAGTTTGTATTTGTTGCGTTTGGCAGAGGTGTATTTACTTCGTGCAGAGGCTCGTTTCTGGCAGGGTGATCATCAGGGAGCAGCCGATGATATCAATGTAATTCGTGAGCGTGCCAATGCTATTTATAGTTATACTGCAGCTGATGTTCAGCGCGATGGGATTGGAGCAGTGCTTGATGAGCGTGCTCGTGAGTTGTATGGCGAAGAGTTCCGTGGTGCAGAGTTAACTCGTATTGCTATTATTTTGGCAACCAGCGGAAAAACAGCATACAATGGCAAGACTTATAGCATGGATAATATTTCGGAAGATAGTTTCTGGTACGATAGAATGATGGAAAAGAATACGTTCTTTAAAGAGGGTACTCTTACAACCAACGGACGTAACTTTACTCTTTCAGCTCATCATATTTTCTGGCCAATCTACCATACAATAATTGATGCGAACGTAGGAGCTGTATTGAACCAGACACCTGGTTATGAAGGCGACAAACGTAAAGCGGCATTGCTTGTTCATCAGGTGCAGCCAGCAGGAGTGCCTAATACAGATCCAATGTTGACTGCAACTGAGGAATAATAAGAGACTAAAAACACTAAGTTAAATCTTAGTTTGGTTTAATCTCAAGGCGATAACAGAATATTCTGCTTATCGCCTTTTCTTTTTTCTATTAATATTTTTATCGCCTCTCGATTTCGGCTTTTTATATTTCTCGGCTAGCTTTCGCTTGTACGAACCTCCAAGGTTTGTCTTTTTGTTCTTCTCTTTTTTCTCATGAAAAGATGCTCCTCGTTCTTCTATAACCTCTTTGCGGTTTTTGCTTTGTTTAACACGAGTGCGCTCTTCAGGAACTAATTCATTAGAAATATCTAAATCTTCAGGAAGTTCTAATACGGGAACTTCGAATTGCATTAATGCTTCAATCTCCTGTTTGGCTTCTTTCTCTTTATCTGTAAAGAATAAAACTGATTTCCCTTCATGATCTGCACGACCTGTTCGACCAATACGATGGATGTAATTTTCAGGATAAGCAGGAACATCGAAATTGATGACATGAGTGATTTTGTCAAAATCAATTCCGCGAGCCATTACATCGGTGGCAATAAGAATACGCTTTTCTCCTGAATCGAATTCCTGTACCGAACGAATACGATAATTCTGGCTTTTATTACCGTGAATAATGCACATTTGTGAGCCATAAATCATCTCCAATGATTCAAACAATCTATCGGCTTGTTTCTTATTCGATGTAAATACCAGAACCTTCGAATAGGTTTGTTTATCAATAAGTAAATCGGTCAGCAGATTAACTTTTGTCTTGAAGTTGGGAACATTGTAGCTACATTGTTCAATGCTTTTCAATGGCTCACCACTGATGGCAACCGATACATTTTCCGGCATAACGAAGAAATCGTTGATTAGCTCTTCCACCTCTTCTGTCATGGTTGCCGAGAACATGATGTTTTGTCTTTTCTCAGGCAGAAGGTCGAATATATTTTGAAGCTGGAAACGAAATCCCAAATCAAGCATTACATCCACTTCGTCCACAACCAATTTTTTGATGGATACGAATTGCACTGCACGATTGATAACCAGGTCGTATAGTCGTCCTGGAGTAGCAACCAAAATATCACATCCTTGTGCTACTTCCATCATCTGGTTATTGATATTTACACCTCCGAAAATACCCAATGTTCTGATGCTCATATATTGAGTATATGCTTCAATGTTTTCCACCAACTGAAGAACCAATTCCCGGGTAGGTACCATTATTAAAATACGTGGGTTTACCTGTTTCGAAAATTTTAAATCGGCTAAAATTGGAAGCATATATGCCAATGTCTTTCCTGTACCAGTTGGGGCAATACCAACAATATCGCGGCCTGAACGTACCACAGGAAAAGCTTTTTCTTGAATCGCAGTTGGTTGAGTAAAAGCCAACTCATCAATTGCCATTCGCAATTGTTTGTTTATATCAAAATCGTTGAATGTGCTCATGCTGTACATTAAATTTGCCGCAAAGGTAAAACATATCTGCTTAATGCGATGAGAAAGGTTGGTTTTACCATTTTTATGCGCAATAATTTTTTCTACATTTGCGTTCTTGTGTTTCCGTATAATCATTGATAGGGGGGATGAATCTAAAGAAGACGGTGGCAATATAATGAGCATAATAAAACGAACTTTTGAAGACCATTATGAAGGATTGGTACGTTTTGCCAATCGCTATCTGAATGACATGGCGCAAGCCGAGGATGTTGTTCAGGAGGCGTTTATTGCTTGCTGGAAAGAGAAGGACGAATTAAAAACGGAAGAACAAACTCGCGCATTCCTTTATACTGCCATAAAAAACAGGGCATTGAATGTAATAAAACATGAAAAGGTAAAATCCAATTATCAACAAACGGTTATAAGTGAAAGTAATAATGAAGATCTGCTTTTTGAAACAGGTGTTATTACAGAAGAGGTAAGTACATTATTTCAGAAAGCACTTGCAGAGTTACCGGATCAGCAAAAGAGTGTACTGACTTTTGCTATGAATGGATATAAGAATTCAGAGATAGGAGAAGAGTTGGGAATATCTGTCAATACTGTAAAATTTCATAAAACCAATGCTTATGAAGCCATTCGTAAGTGGGCAAAATATTTTTTTGTGATTTTTATTTTGCTGTTTATTAGGGGATTGCGATAAAAGGTGAATTTTTTTCAAAAAAACTACTACCCGTTTTTAAACTACAGTTGTCTTTATAGTACAGAGCATGAAAGAAGCAAAGAAACATATAGATATTGCTAAACTTATTTTTCGAAATAAGCTGGGAGTATTATCCGAAAGTGAACAAAAGGCGTTAAATGATTGGTTGAGCAGTTCACAACAGAATCAGGATTTATACAATCAGTTGTGTTTCGAAGAAGTAGAACCCATGGATGCTTCCCACAAGAATGATGTGTGGAATAAGCTCGAGAGAGCTTCGAAGGGAAAAAAACGAATGGTGAAGTTCCTATGGACTTCAGTGGCCGCTTCTATTGCTGTGCTGTTTGGGATTGGTTATTGGATGTTGCAATCGAATACCAGTGAGGAAGTGTTAATAAGTCAGGTGGCCACTGTTGAGAAGATTATATCGAACAAAAAGATAGAAAATACTGTGTTAATTCTCTCGACAGGAGAAATGATTGAATTAAATAAATCAACTTTTGCCGGTGGTGTGTGTGAAGTGAATGGTGTCGTACTCCAAATGGAGAACGGGATTTTGAAATACCGGAACAAAAGTGGGGGGAACAATGAAGAATTGTTTAATTCAATTGTAACTCCTCGAGGGAAAACACAAGAAGTAATTTTAGCAGATGGTACACATGTGTGGTTAAATGCCGACTCGAAAATTACTTATCCGGTAAGTATGAAGGGAAAAAAACGCCCTGTAGATTTAAACGGAGAAGCTTATTTCGAAGTAACTCACAACAAAACAAAACCTTTTCAGGTGAATGTTGATGATTATTTGGTGGAGGTGCTAGGAACAAGCTTTAATGTAGATGCATATTCTGTCGATCATGTTTCAAAAACCACTTTGGTGGAAGGGCGTGTGAAAATCGACTTTCAGAATAATAGAAAAGATATCTTGTTGGCTCCTAATGAGCAAGTTTCGTTAGACAAGAAAATAGAAAAAGTAAAGGTAGAAAAGGTAAAGAGCTTAGACATAGCTTCCTGGAGACATGGGCGTTTTGTGTTCAGGAAGCAACCTCTAAGCGCTATCATGAAAACATTTGCTCGTTGGTACGATGTAGAAGTGAAGTACGAAAATGAATTGTTGAAAGATTTGTTGTTAACAATGAATATTGAACGCTATTCAGATGTGAACGATCCATTGACAATTATTAGTAGTACGAACAAGGTATTGTTTGAATTAAAGGATAGGATAATAACTGTTAAGCAAAAATAAAAAAACAAGGAGATGAGGATCATCCCCTTGCCGTGTGTTTGTGTGTGAAGTGAAACTCATTCCTTTTTGGGCTAGGAATGAATAAGTGTTAAACCGCAATAGCCAAATGTATGAAAAAAAAATGAAAAGTGATCCATATTATTAAGGAAAGCTGCAGATGAAATAGAAATTGATGAGGTTTTTTGCACTAGTAGTTATTGTAGTTTTAGGTTTCTGGAGAGGCAATGTTTATAGTCAGAGTGAGAGAATTACTCTGAAAATGAGTGATGTGTCTTTAGAGGAAGTGTTGTTGGAATTAGAGAATAAAAGTAATTCAACTTTTGTTTTTAGTTCTGATGATGTGAGTAATATTTTTAACCTAGAATTAAACTTTAAAAGTGCTGCAGTTAAAAAAATAATAGATTACTGCTTAAAAGGGACTCAATTAACCTATACCCAAAAGGGACGAGTCTTTATAATTAGAAGAGCAAAACCACAAATCAAATCGATAAAGACAGCTACTACTCGAACTATTACGGGAAAAGTAGTGGATGTTACTCATTCTCCCATTCCAGGAGCTACACTGGTTATCAAGGGTACCACTAAAGGAACGACAACCAATTTTGATGGAGTATTTCAATTACTTGTTTCTGAAGATGTCGAATGGATTGTCTGTTCCTTTGTGGGAATGAGAGATGAAGAGTGTAATATTGTAGGAAAAGATACCCTGAATATTACGTTGAATACCTCCGTAAAAGAAGTAGAAGAAGTTGTTGTTACTGCACTAGGCATTCGCCGTGAACAAGAAGAACTGGGATATTCTTATTCCCAAATTCCCGGTAAAGAAATCACTCAGAGTAACGAAAGCAATGTTATTAATAACCTGGCAGGTCGTGTTGCCGGAGTGCAAATCCTAAGACCAACCGGAGGACCAGCTGCATCAACACGGGTTGTTATTCGTGGAATTACCAATATCAGTGGTAATAATCAACCGTTGTATATTATCGATGGCATTCCGCTTGTCAATCGTCAGTTTACCAATGCCGATGATAAAGGAAATGGCGGTATTGACTCAGGCGATGGTATTTCCAGTATTAATCCGGATGATATTGAAAGTGTAAACGTATTGAAAGGAGCAGCAGCAACTGCTCTATATGGTACCAGGGCTCAAAATGGAGTAGTACTAATCAATACCAAAAGGGGAAAAGTTGGCTTTGGTGTAGAGTTCGATAGTAAAATAGGAGTTGAAACAGCCTTGATTAAACCCAGCTACCAAAAGGTATATGGGCAAGGAACAAAAGGTCGATCTCCTGAAACCAAAGAAGCTGCCAGAGAGAGTGGGGCAATGTGGGGAGCCAAAATGGATAATAGACAAGTAATGTACTACGATGGGAAAATCCGCACTCCTCGGTTCTACGATAATTATGATAGATTTTATCAAACAGGATTTTCTTATCATAATTCATTAGCTTTTCACAATGGAAATGAAACAGGTAATTATCGTATCTCTTTGTCGGATATGGATAACAATAGTATTATTCCCAATACAAAATACCAAAAATCAAGTATTTCAGCCCGACTGAATCGTTTTCTGGATAAGGAGAAAAAGTGGAAGTTTGATGGTAAGGTGTTTTATGCTCGGGAGCGTACCAAAAACCGACCTGCTATAGGAGCTTCGGTTTATAATGCAGCCCGAATGATTCAAACTATGCCTTCCACAATAAATGTGAATTGGTTGAAAGATTACCAAACAGATGATGCACACCCTAAAGGTTTCGATATTATAAATTCTAACCCTTGGTGGTTGGTGCATAAAATAAATAACAAAGACCTTAGAAAGAGAATAATGGGCTTTGTTCAGGTTAGTTATAAGTACAATAACAATTGGAACTTTCAATTGAGAACTGGCCTCGATTATATAAATAGTGAATTATCTGCATTAACACCTTTGTATTCTCCATGGCAAATTCAAGGAGGAGCCAGAGATGATGTATACAAAGAGGTAGAAAGAAATACCGACTTTTTAGTTAGCTATCGGAAATTACTGAATAGCAAGTTGCGTCTGGTTGCAAATGCCGGAATTAACCATATGCGTTATCGATACGATAATGTTTGGTTGTCTAGCGATACATTTATTAGTCCTGATTTGCAGAATGCATCTTCGGGCTTAAATAAATACCACGGAAAACGAGTGGAGCGAAAAGGGATTGATTCGGTATATGGATCCGTTCAATTGATTTACAACGAAGCATATTTTCTGGAGGCTACAGGACGTAACGATTGGTCCAGTACTTTACCTGCCAATAACAATAGCTATTATTATCCTTCTATAAGTGCTTCGGTATTGCTATCACAAGTAACAGATCTTCCTGACTGGATAAGTTATGCCAGAGTTAGAAGTTCGTGGGCACAGGTTGGTGGAGATACCGATCCTTATCAATTGCAATTGCAGTATGATTTAGATAAGAATACACATGGAAATATTACCAACGGTGGAGTTGCTAACAGTTTTGTTCCCAATAGCAAACTTAAGCCTTTGCGAACATCGGCGTTTGAATTAGGTGGCAATATTCGTTTCTTCAATGATAGAATCGATTTAGATGCATCCATTTATCAGCAGAACAGCCATAATCAAATTATCGATATTCCTATTTCCAATTCTTCTGGATATAGTAGAGCAATTGTAAATGCAGGAGAAGTGGTAAACAGAGGTGTTGAACTGGAATTAAGGATAGACATGTTAAATGCTGAGAATCCTTTAAAATGGGAGATGTCAGTTAACTATACTTATAATGACAACAATGTGAAATATCTTCATAACAACGGAGATGTATATACTATTTTGGCTGGAGCAGGAACAAACACAACAGTTTCTATTGAAGCGCATAAAGGAAATTCATATGGAAATATTGTTGGTTATGGGTACCAGCGAACAAGTGATGGAGCTATAAAATTGGATCATAACGGGAAGCCCATGCCAACCGACTTGCCACAGATTCTTGGTAATGTGGCCAATAAGCGATCACTGGGTGTTGCCAATCAGTTGAAATATAAAGATTGGACCATGAAGATTCTGGTTGATGCACGTTGGGGAGGTAAGTTATATTCCAACTCAGAGGCTACTTCATATATTAATGGAAAGCATACAGCGACTTTAAAAGGACGCGATGAATATTATGAAACAGGTGTATTTATTCCTGAAGGAGTTATGAATATTGGTTCAGACAAAGAACCTGAGTGGGTAAGGAATTCAATTTCAGTTGATCCCGAGGAATATTATCAGCACATTGGACGGAATATTGATGAAGAGTTTGTTTATAGCTCCGACTTTGTGAAATTGAGAGAGATTCGGTTAGGATATACATTGCCTGAAAAATGGTTTAAGAAAATATATGCGAAAAAAGCGGTAGTTGCATTGGTTCTTCGCAATTGGGCATACTTGTATCGTGCTGTTAAAAATATCGATCCGGAAAGTGCTTTTTACACCATTGGAAATGGGCAAGGAGTGGAGTATGGCGCTATTCCTGGAGCAAGAAATATTGGTTTAAATGTAAGTTTGAAATTTTAATGGTGATTGGAATGAGAAATACATTTATTCATATTAGAAAACAATTTCTAAGTAGTTTATACTTAGTTTCCTTGTGTTGTGTGGTCTTGGTTGGATGTACCGGGGGATTAGAAGATTTGAATGAAAATCCAAATGGATTGGATAAGATTAGTCCGGGGCAACAATTTACAACAATTCAGTTGCATTATGCTGGAACTGCTCATGAAGTGTGGAGAGGTAATTTGATTTATGCATCGACCATTGTAAAACATACTTCGTCACGCTATAGCGAAGGGCAAGGATTTAGAATGCTCCATACTTATAACGATGCGCAGTGGGATGTGAATTACCGCAGTCTGATAAAGAATATCGAGGATTTACTTTTCAATTTAAACAAAGATAATTCTGAAGGAAAGAACGATAATTTAATTGCTGCTACACGAGTAATGCGTGTTTTGTCTTATCAGCGATTGACTGATATGTATGGAAATATACCCTATTCGGAGGCAGGTAAAGGCTTTCACGATCGCCTTTTTCTACCTAAATATGATACTCAGGAGTTCATCTATAAAGATATGATAAAAGAGCTATCTGAGGCATCAAAGCAGTTCAAGGAGGGACAGAAAACATTCGAATCGCAAGATCTGATTTATAAGGGAGACATATCAAAGTGGAGGCGATTGACCAATTCTGTGAAGTTACGTTTGGGCATGCGCCTAACTAAAATTGACAATGAGTTGGCAGCCAAAACCGTTGCAGATGCACTGAGTGAAGGTGTTTTTGAGGGGGAAGGTGATAATGCAATAGTAAATCATGTGCTAAGTGGTGGCGCCTGGAGTGTACATGAAAATAGCTTCGGTAGTGTTATTAATCGTTTGGCGGGTGGTGATGCCTGGTCGTATTTAAGCGATTTTATGGTGAAAAACCTGAAACGCAATAAAGATATTCGTCTTTTCTATTGGGGAGAAGTCGTGAATGAAAGTTATGAGCACATCACTTTAGAAAACTACGCTCCATTTGCTCTTCAATCAGAAAAGGGCGAGGCTTGGAAAGATGTTGCTATTGTAGGTATGCCAAGTAGTGACTTGTCGGATGGGCTTCGAGGAAAATATTTCTTGAAAGACGATAAAGGTAATCTAACCTTGCAAAATTACGATTATAGGGTTACTCAAAGCAATGAGAAGCTGACGTCGAATTTTAATAATTCATATTTCAGAGTGAATCAACACTGTGTTGGCTCACGTGTTGCTCCAACAGGAGTGATGACATTTGATGAAGTCCAGTTATTAAAAACGGAAGCTAAGCTTCGAGGAATGGTGGCAGCTCAAGGGGCTGAAGAGGATTTTGTTAGCGGTTTACAAGCTGCTTTTGAGAAATTGAAAGATTATCCCAATCAGGAAATTGTAAATAAGGATATTCAGAAAGCTGGCTTGTCGGGAAGTGATTATGTCAGTGATTATTTAAACCGAAAGCGAACTCAGTGGGGACAGAGCACCTTACAGGAACGGCTGGAGATGGTTGGAGAAGAAAAGTGGAAAGCATTCTTTCCAAATGGAATTGAAGCATTTGCTGAATGGCGCCGATCAGGCTTTCCGAAAGAGTTGAATGAGCAAGAAAAAGCAACAAGAACCCTTAATATTTATGCCGAAGGAGACTTGGAAACAGTAGTTGATACAAAGGCAGTTGAAGCGCATAGAGGGGGTGATACCAATTATCAGCGAATTCGACGTTTGGTATATCCATCGAGTGAGCTAAGTATAAATAGAGACAATGTACAACAAGCCATTACTGAAATGGGAGGTGATAAGTTAATAACCCGAGTTTGGTGGGATAAAGAGAAGTAGAGAAATGTGGAAGTGGCTTAAGAAGTGGTTTGCTAAAGACAAATCACAACAATTGGTTGTACTTAATTCAGCCAACGTAGAAAAGGTATTAATGAAATGGAAAGCTGAGCTAGGAATTGAGCATCAATCAGAAACTACGAACTTTCCAATAGATGAAATAAAAGGAAATTATAGTATTACGGGAAGTAATCCCGGAAGTAGCAAAAACAGCTACTTTGGTCAATTGGCCATTCAGCCACATGGTGAGCTTGTGAAGGGAACCTGGCAAATAGGATATGATAATCAGCAACAGAAAGGATTGGGCTTTATTCATAAAAACCTCCTGGCCATGGATTTTTATTACACCGATGACGCTCAGCGTTTTTATGGACAGGTGATATACGAGATGAAAAATGAAGAGCTCACCGGCTATTGGGTTGAACGCAATGTGGAAGGAATTGGGCGCGAGCAAGCAAGCTGGTTAAATGGATTGATCGGTTAATCAGCTGACTGTTTTTATAGTTATTGTACGCTATGTTATTGTGAGTGTATTACCTTCTTTCTTTACACTATATTGTTTTAAATTGGTTGATGCCGGACCATTAAGCACGTTTCCGGAAGTACTGAATATTGACCCGTGACAAGGGCAAGGAAGATTACCATTGGCATGGCTGTATGTAACTGTACATTGACTATGTGTACATAGTTTCGATAGTGCTATATAGCTCGATTCTGCCGAGCGAATTACAATGATATTATTCTTATAGGCAAAGCCGCCCACTGTGCCCAAAGCACTAAATGCATTGGACGATAGATCGATAGTGATATCTCCGGAATTATCCATATCGTCATCTTCAGGAGCTTTCATGTCGTCATCGTTACTGGAGCATGAACTAAATACAACAGGTGCAGTTAACAATATACTTCCTCCCAGGGCAAATTGCTTAATGAAATTCAATCGTTTCATGTCTTTGATTATAATGGTTCTAAATAAAGAAACGATATTGTTAGCTAAATTGTTTGAAAAAGGGATAGCCCAATAGACTATCCCTCGACCTAATAAGAATTGAGAAACAACTATTTACTCCTCGTCATTTACTCCTTTTCTCATTTCTTCAAATGCTTCTCGCAACTGCTTGTCTGTAGCTGTTGGTGCATGAGGCTTTACTAATTTCTTGAACTCAGGAAATGTCATGTCTTCCAATTTCTTCTTTCCTGTAGCAACAAATTGCATTACAGCCTGCATCATTTGAGCCGATTGATCAGAAAATTCTTTTACAGCTTCTTGATTTTCTTTTTTATTAGCCATTTCCATTAAACTGGATAGCATGGCAGCAGGATCCTGTCCCTTACTCTTCTTATCAGAGGAACCATTGGCCAAACCTTCAAACATTTTACCTAGTCCTTCCATGCCTTGAGCCATGTCGGGAGTATCCTCTTCTGTGGCAGATGTTTTATTGCTACTTATTGATTTAGGAATAGCAAAATATTTTGCCGGAACATTTACGTTGGTTTTAATATCGGTTGCTAGAATGGTGAATTTCGATCCCATCATATTCATATCTGTTCTTAAAGCCAACCCTTTCCATGTGTAAATGGTACCTATTCCTTTCCATACTTCACAGGTTTTTCCTTTTACTGTTTCTGTGCCCACCTTTTGGAAACCTAGCGATTCCATCATCTTTTTCCCAAACTCTTCAAAATCGATATTTTCTTCAGCCATACTGGCTAAAAGAGGATTGGTCATAGTATGTTTAGTACCTTCTTCGTTGTCGATGGTGGTCATCTGACTACCTTTTAATATCGTAATTTTGTTTTCAGTACTTTTTACTCCAAATACTTTAGTGGTTGTTTTAGTATGACGGGCTTCCAGTCTTCCGTAATCATCGAAATAGAGTGTTTCTGTTCCTGTTGTTTTTCCAGTATATTGGAATTGAACTATACCAGATTTAAATGGGTAACGCTTGAATTTCTGTGCTCCGGCAGTTAATGCCAGCAGTGCAATTGTTGATAGAATTAATAGTCTTTTCATCTTATTTCGGGTTTAAATGTGAATCATTTTATATTAAGTCTTGGGTTATAACATTTCTATTCTTCAGAAGTTTTAGGTTGAAACTGTATTGTAACAGTCGCATTACCTAAAGGAGATGAAGAGTTACTATAGAATTCCATTTCTTCTCCATTTCGGAGCTTTTCAATAGCAACCTGATTCAGTTTTATCGATGGAAAGAGAAGAGGCTGAGCTCTGTAGTTTTCTGTGCCTAACATTTTAGTTTCCATTTGACTAATTGTAGATACATCCAGTTGCATAATTTGTCTTCCTTCTGCATATCCTCTTAAATCAAAACTAAAATCAATAGTAATTCCACTTGTACTAACTTTATGGATTACAAAATCGTTTAGTGCATCTTCTTCCAAACAAATGCTGAATCCATCGAACGTTTTGTATCCCGATCCCAGCTTTTTTACCGAAATAACTTTAGGGCGTCCATACTCTTCTTCGGGTAAACCGTAAAATATTTCGGTGCCCATTCCCGGAACTTTCATTTGATAGGGGAGTTTTATTGGTTTTCCATCGGTTCCTGTAATCATATCCTCCGATTCATCACCATTGTAGCTCGATATATCTAATGTTTGAATCTCTTTGTTATCGACAGGGAATGCAACTTCAACATTTTCCCAAACAACTTTGGCAAAGGAGAAATTGGGTGCATTGTAGGTAAGAAACACGTCGTATTTCGATTCTATATTCACCCTGATTTCACCAAGGTTAACTTTTGGGTTTGATTTATCTGTTAAACCAGCATTCCTTGGTTCTGCTCCTCGTGTTTCTACAATGTATACCCCCGTAGGTACATTCGAAAAGGTAAATTTCCCGTTTTCATCAGATGTGGTTGTCATTTCTGGTAGTCCTGAATCTTCGCATTCCGGTTTAAGCTTTACTTGTTGATTTTTTACCCACTCAAAGGTCTCTTTGTTCTTCAAAGAACCAGTTATTTCTCCTTTGAAAGTTTCAATTTCATAGCTAAGCTCCTGTGGATTCCCAAATGGATCGTATACAATGTGTGGATCGAGTTCAACAAAAGTTCCATCGGGCCACAGGTATTGTACCATGTAGTCTCCAAGGTATAGTTTCTGTGTAAATTCGAATTGATTAGTATCCAGTTCGGTATAAACCTTAAATCGATGACGACCAGGTCCCAATCGATACATACCTACTTTCCCACATAATTTGTAGCCATCAGTACGTTTTATTTCTCCCTTTAGGTCTTGTCGCTCGTTTTTATGGTAATAGAATATTGAAGTAGCCTGAAGAGCAACAGTAATTACATCACGTTTACCACTTTTCTCATCAATGATTGTTGCAGGAATTGAGGTTTTCTTGGAGAAATTCAGCCCCCACACATCTGTTGTTATTTGCTCGGGCCAATCTCTTCCTTTGCCCATTCGAATATCTTGAAAGCTTATGTTTCTATTTGGATCGTAGCCACAATGGGCAGCCCATTTTCTGTTATCTGGTGTTGTGATGCGTTTGGGAGGAGTCTTTAGATTGTATTTGAAATGCCTACGGGTTAGTTGAGTAAATTCTGAGTTCAAAAAATCTTCAACAGCAGTAATTACACCTTGCGATTGAATAACTTCTCCCGATTTATTGGTGATAGCCATTTGTACGCCACCACTCCATGCTACCAAATATTTATCGTTGGGCGAGCGAAACATTTCATTCAGAAATGCTTTAGGAATTTCCACTTCAATATTGGTTTGAGCATTTACCTGGTAAAAAAGTAGAACAGTGAAAAATAGTAATATCGATCTCATAATTTCGGTTTTAATGAATGGGAATGAAACGGGCTAATAACTCTTGCTTAGAGTAATAACATTGTATGATGTTTCCTTTAGAAATGTATTCTCTGTTTGAGTAATAATTTTGGCATAAACTCCGGGTTGATTATCGATCATCCAATATTTCATTTTTGAATCACCATTAATGGCCTCTATTATTGTACATTGGTAACCATTGAGTTGGGCTTTTCCAATTACTCGGAAATGACCAGGCTCTTCTTCAGGGAAGAAACAGTTATTTTGGTTCATCAGGTGTCCTATATAATTTTCAGAATATTGAAGAGTGTCGTATTTATGCATTATAATGTTAGAAATACTCACAGACTCTTTAGTCGTTTTTATCTTCTTTAAAATCTGTGCATTTTTCAGTGCTTTGGCTTGTTCTACATAGATTTTTGTATCGTATAGCAAACCATTTAATTTACCTAGATGATTGATAAAGTTGTTGTCGTTCTGCCATGCTTTGGGGAGTTGTTTTGTATTATTCTCAGTGTTTTCAAAGTCCTTAATTGTAAATGGGAGCCATTCAATATCTGTTGGGTTAACTTTGTCAAAAAGTAATGTTTCACGAGGAGTTATCAAGGCTAGGGAATGAGCAGAAATATCTTTTATTTTTGACTTTCCTTTTAGGATGAACTGTTCAGGTGTTCCTGCTAATTCCAGTTGATTAGTGTTGGGGATAAAATGCCATTCTCCACTTGTGCTGGTGGTAGTATTGGGAGAGCAAGAGATAAAACGGAACTTATTGGGAAGCTCTAATTGTAAAAATATTTCGTCGAATACCTTATGATTTAGCTTCCAAGTGCCAACTAGTTGGGATTGACTATTGTCCTGATTAATCTTATCGGTGTTGATGTGATTAAAATAGTAGATCTCTTTTCCTTTTTGAATAATTAATGAACGCTCAGTTAATTCCAATACTTTATGCATTCCATTTAACTCATTTTCACCCATATTATTCTTAAGCAGAACCTCCTTCTGAGCCTTATTGAACTTCCAATTACCAATATTGAATACCTCTACCCATATGGTGCCATCGGCTGCAAATTTTATTTTGGTCTTTTCTTTTTTTTCAACTCCATCTTTTATGGTTTTAATCCATTGCCATTCACCAGAAAAAGAAGTTTTTTGGGCAAAAGATGTTCCAATAATAAGTTGTGCAATAAGGATGAGTACTATTTTTTTCATGGTAATTGTTTTTGGGTTGATGGGAATAAGGAGTATAGGAGAGTTTTAAAAGTATGCCGGGTTCCTTTTGGAATCACCGACATACTAACTTCCCAATTCACATTTAAAAAGCTGATTTATCAGCTAAGCTATTGTTCTAGAAATTGATTTAAGATGGAAGTTCCTCCCTCTTTTTTCGAATTTCCACCTGAAATCGACATGGACTGGATCAGCTTATTGATAGGCATTGATTGTAGCCAGATTTTACCTGTTCCTCGTAAAGTGGCTAGTGCTAAACCTTCTCCTCCGAAGATCATCGATTTTAAACCACCAGCTCGGGTGGCAGAAAATTCAATGCCTTCTTCGAATCCAACAACGCAGCCCGTATCAACACGGATAACTTCGTCGTTTAACTCATGCTCAATAATTGTTCCTCCGGCATGAATAAATGCCATACCATCTCCTTGAAGTTTCTGAAGAATAAATCCCTCACCTCCAAATACTCCGGAGATAACATTAGTATTAATGTGCATGCTAATTTTTGTACCTAATGCCGCACATAGAAAGGCATCTCGCTGAACAATAACAGAACCACCCAATTTATCCAATTCCAGAGGAATAATTGTTCCTGGATAAGGAGCAGAGAATGCAACATGGCTTTTTCCTATTCCTTGATGGGTGAAGTGGGTGATGAAAATTGACTCTCCGGTTATTTTTCTGCTGGCAGCAGAAAGGAGTTTACCAAATAGACCTTTTTCTGGTTCTGAACCGTCGCCCATTTTGGTGCCGAAATGGATTCCTTCTTTCATGTAAAGCATTGCACCTGCTTCAGCAATAACAGTTTCATTCGGGTCCAATTCTATCTCAACATACTGAATGTCGTGACCACCAATTTTGTAGTCGATTTCATGTGATTTCATAGAGTGTGTTTTTAGGGTAAAATGTGGATTATTAATTATAGTGTAATTCTATTTGTACAAATTACTTATCTGATTTTGCGCTTTCAGTTTGACAATCTTTTCACTGTGTTTTTGATTTGTCGGCACTGTTCGGCATAATTCAAGTAAACTTGATTCTGCACTCACAGCTTGACAAATTTTTCACTGTGTTTTTGATTTGTCAGTACTGCTCGGCATAATTCAAATAAATTTGATTCTGCACTCACAGCTTGACAAATTCAACTCTTCGGTTGTTGGCTTTTCCTTCTGGAGAACTGTTGTTATCAACAGGTTTGCTTTCACCAAGGCCTTTGCTGCTAAGTCGGTCTGCAGTAATTCCCATTGAAATAAGTTTGTCCATAACTGTTTTTGCGCGTTGCTCTGAAAGCGAGAGGTTTTTAGCGTCATCTCCATCTGCATCGGTATGACCTTCAACACTGAATCTCAAATCGGTTTTCTTTGTCATCAATTGGAAAATCTTGTTGATTGATCCCATGCTTTCGGGCTTTAAAGTGGCTTTGTTTACATCGAATCGAATTCCATTGCAGACAATTTTGCCATCTTGCATTATTCTGTCGTAATATTTTACTCCGCCTTTGCCTATGCGCACGTTTTTAATGTATTGCAAATCTTCTGGTTTGTCTGAGGAATAACCTTCTACCTGAATGGAAATACCAGATGGGTTAGCCGAATAGCGAGGTATATTTATTAATCGAGTATCATTGACATAAACCTTGAGTTTTCCTTTTGTAAATGCTACTGAGAAGTGTCTCCAACCACCTTCTTTGCTGTAGTTCCCTTTTTTGCCAGGAAGACTTCCACTGTAGTTGCCTGTGTTTAGACTGGCAGAATTGACATTGAAACTAACTGATGAATTCCCGTTGGATCTGTGATTCTTTTTATCCCACAAGTAAAGGTATATTCTACGAGCATATTCCGGGCGGAAATAGGCATCAAACTCTACAGTAAACACCTCTGGTATATAGTCCTCTTTTGCATTGGTTAAATAAGGCGTAATGGTTCCTCCTTGAGGAAATGCAATTACATTTTCTCCGTTAACATTTACTATTTCGCAATTACCTGCTTGTAAATCCCAGCGTGATGGAAATTCACCGTTTTCTTCCATAAGGTCTGGTGCATCTTCAAAAAGAACTTCATCGCCAGGGACAAAATCGAACCGACTCCATTTTACATCCATTTTTGGAGTCGTAGGAGCAGCTGGTTGAGCAGGAGCTTCAGGGGTAGAAGCCTGTTCTTGTTGCTCGATCACGACTTCTTCATTGCGCTTCTTTTTTTTCTTCTTTTTCTTTTTTCTTTTGAATAAGCTACCAATTCCTTTTTCTATTTTATCGAGACCTTTATCCAATAGTTCATCCGACTTCTTATTGACACGATTGGTAACTTTCTTTTCTGTTTTTTCCTTAATATCTACCTCTTTTTGGGCAACAGCAATAACACTAAAGGAGAGGAAAAGTGTTATTAGAATTAGGAGTTTAGTCTTCATGGGTTCATGCTTTTTTAATGTGAATATTGAAATGGGTTTTATTTGTGAAAAAGCTTAGAAATGTTTTGTGATGTAAAAGTAGAGAGGGCTAACATATTTGTCGATTTCATATGTTTCAGATGATATGACAAATGTTACATGTGTTGGAAATGAGGTTGTTATGGTTTTGTTTGTGGAAAGTGAGAGTCAGGGGAACTTATATATGTTGTTGGTGTAAGTGTCAGCTTTATAGTGTAATATGAGAGGGGAGTAGATAAATAAAGAATCCACCTAATGATTTTCAATTAGGTGGAAATAAAATGGTATAATCAGCAAAATGAGGTGTTTATAATAGCGCTATGAGATATGTTACATAGGCTGTGCCAAATGTTACATCTATTTATAATGAGGGAGTTATAGAGTATTGCTATTGTTTGTTGTTTTCGAAATACTCACTTGGAGTACAGTTGAATTCTTCTTTAAAACATTTTGAAAAGTAGGATGCGTCGTTAAAACCAACCTGATAGCCAATCTCCGAAATAGACTCAGGAGAAGATTTCAACATCTCGGCAGCCATTTTTACTCGTTGAGATCGAATAAAAGCGGTAGCCGAATGCCCCGTAAGCGCTTTCAATTTTCGATGCAATTGAGTCCTGCTTAATCCCATTTCAGTACAAAACTGGTCGACTGAAAAATCGGAATTGGTGATAAACTCTTGAATAACCTTTTGTACATTTTGAGCAAATTTCATTTCAGATGAAGGGAAAACCAATTCGAGTGGTTTTATCTCTAACTCGTTTCTATAAACTGATTGCATTTGCTGCTGGTGCAACAGCATGTTATTTAGCTTTATCTTCAATGCTTTTCTGTTGAATGGCTTAGAAATATAATCGTTGGCACCCTGTTGCAAACCTTTAACAACATCGTCCTGATCAGATTTGGCAGTTAATAAAACGACTGGGATATGCTGAGTACAATCGTTTTGTTTAAGTGCATTACATAATTCCAGCCCATCCATTTCAGGCATCATTAAATCCGAAAGAATAATGTCGGGTACCTGAGCAATAGCTAATTGTAGTCCAATTTTACCGTTTTCGGCTTCAATTACATCCATATCATTCCCGATTATTTCTTTGATATAACGTCGCATATCGGCATTATCTTCGACTAGTAGCAATACTGGTTTATTTGATGGTTGCTCTTGCTCTGCATTGTTTTGGTACTGTTCAGCAGGAAGATCGATAACCTTAGCTACCTTCGGAAGGTTAATTGAATCAGTAACAAGTTCTGCTTCTGAGAAATGTTTCTTCGAAGTATTGAATGAGAAGGTAAACACAATTTCTTGGTTTTCATTGAAATTAGCTTCAATGTTGGCACGATATAGGTGAGCAAATTCTTTTACTAAAGCCAGACCTATTCCCATTCCTTGTGTGTTCTCATCTAAACGATGAAAGCGCTGAAAGATATTTTGTATCTGTTCTTCGGAGATCTGTTTGCTGGTATTAGCCACAGAAATGGTTGCCAGATGATTCTTGTTGTGGTACGATATGGTTACATTACCATCATTGGGAACAAACTTAAATGCATTGGACAACAGGTTGAGCACAATCGTTTCAATCACGTGATAGTCATACCAGCACTCATTACTATCATCAATTTGAATGGTGTAGCTAATGTTTTTTTGTTGTGCATGATATTGAAATGCCGAAGCAATTGCCCATAGCGACTTTGATATATCGTTTTTAGCTGCTTTTATTTGAATTTTACCTGCATCAATTTTTGAAATTTCGAGCAATTGATCGACCAATGTTAGTAATCGGTTAGTGTTTCTAAGGATCGACTCAAAATTTCTTTGATCGGTTTCATTCTTTGCTTTTTCCAGGTATTGCTCTACAGGACCAGAAATAAGAGTTAGCGGAGTGCGAAACTCATGCGAAATATTACCAAAGAAATTGGATTTCAATTGATTCATTTTCTGACGTTCAGCAATCACCTTCTTACGAATATGTATTCTGTAATAGAGTACAAAGAGTAAAAAAACCAATAAAACGATAGTGACGAAGAACAAGCGTTGTTGGGATATTTTCGATTGTTCAATTAATTGATTCTGAGTGGCAAGAAGTTCAATCTGTTGCTCCTTCTCTTTGGTTTGGTAATTAAACTCAAGGTTATTTATTGCTGTAGTTTGCAGGGTGTTAAAGAGTGAATCTTTATGAACTAAAAGCATCTGCTGAGCATTGGATGCCAATTGAAACTGTGATTGGGCTCGGTACATCTCGGACAATGCTGAGTAGAGAATAACCAGTTGTTCTAATGAGTGAATATTGGTTGCCAGTTTTTGGGCTTCTAGTAAACTCTTCTCTGCTTCATTGTATTTTTTTAGCTTCACACACAAGGCTCCATAATCTACCAATATGGCACTCAAATAACGTTTGTCATTTTTTATTCGTTGAAATTCTAACGCTTTGATGTAGAGTTTATATGCTTTGTCATAATTTTTTGTGTTCACTTGTACTTTGCCCAATAATTGATAGCAAATTCCTTGTGCAACAGTACTTTTTCGTTTTTTTGCCAGCTTTAACGACTTGTTGATGTAGTAGTTGGCCGAGTCGGGTTGCTGTAAAAGAGAATAGACTTCGCCTAAGTTCCCGTAACTTATTTCCAGGTGATAATTGTTGTTCCTGTTTAGCCCATATTTCATCGATTCGTTGAAATACTTAAGGGCCTTTCGGTATTCAGCCTGTACCAGGTAAATATTACCAATACCATTTTCGGCAATGGCTTTGTCAAAGTAGTTTTTACTCTCTTCTACAGTTTCTATGGCTGCCAGGTAATACTGAATGGCTTCAAAATTGCGATCCGACTTTCTACAAATTAACCCCATCTCATTATTCAAACGCCCCATTTTTCGATACACTTTCAGTTCAGAGGCCACTTTTAGTGATTTGGAATAGTAAATCATTGCTGAATCGTATGCGTACTGATAACGATAGTTAAGCCCCAGTTGAAAGTCGATTTCCATCACTCCATAAGTATTGTTCATTTGGTTAAACTTTGCTTTGAAGCTTCTGAGTTGTGGAGCGTATCTCTCTTTAAGTTGTTTCTTCTGTTTTACCAATTTTCGGATTATACTATCAGTTTGGTGTCGGGAGAATTCTGAATGTATGGCATCTGCAGAAATGGAATCCTGAGCAAAAGAGGGAATGCTTAGAAGTATCAATATGATAAGGGAAATAAGGGAGTTGAATGGTTTCATTAGAAATGTGTTAAGTGTGCGATGAATATCAAAAGTAATAAAATAAGTAATGTATCGAGTTATGTTGATTGTTCTATTTCGTGGTTTTGCTTTAATTGAGGACGAAAGTTCTTTTTACAAAGGTTATGTCTTATTTGGTTTGACCATTGCTTCATTTCAACTACTTTTATGTAATTATGTGTGATAAAATCAATAGTGAACTATGAAAGAGCCCAAACTAAATGTTGGCATTATGTCGGCAACAGAAATCACTTTTCAATTGAATACTATTTATAACTTCAACTCGAAACCATATTCCGGTGAATTTAAGGTGGAGTTGAGCGAGGGAAAGATACTATTTGAAGGTGAAACTTATGATGAACTTTATTTTAGCTCGTCGGATAGTGAAGGGGCTTGTTTCGATTTATATAATGTGACTATTGGTGTGAATTTCCACTGGGAGCGAGAGGAAAATCAACGCTTTAAAGGAGATGTGAAATTTATTGTCGAGAACGATAAGCTTACTGCTATCAATGGAGTGAATCTTGAAGATTACTTGACGAGTGTGATTTCTTCAGAAATGAGTGCCACAAGTAATATGGAACTGCTTAAAGCCCATGCTATTATTTCTCGGTCGTGGCTAATGGCTCAGGTGATAAAAGGTGATGCCATTAGTAGTGATAGTAGCAGTTATTGTTCGACAACAGAAACGGCTGAAGAGCTGATACGCTGGTACGATAGAGAAGATCATGCCAACTTTAATGTGTGTGCCGATGATCACTGTCAACGTTACCAGGGAATTACCCGACAGTCGACTAGTGATGTGGAAGAGGCTATTGCTGCAACACGTGGTTGGGTTTTAATGTACAATAATAAGGTATGCGATGCTCGATTCTCGAAGTGTTGTGGTGGGGTGTCTGAGAATTTCGAAGATGTTTGGGAGCCGGTAGAACACAACTATTTGAAAGCGATATACGATGCTTCAGAAGAGGTAAGTGTGAAATCGCTAGAGCTTCGTAGTGAGGAAAATGCCGATGAGTGGATACGCACATCTCCTGATGTATTTTGCAATTGCAACGATCAGCAAGTCTTGAGTCAGGTTTTGAACGATTACGATCAGGAAACCAACGATTTTTTCCGCTGGGAAGTGAAATATTCGCAACAAGAGTTATCGGAATTACTGGAAAAACGTACTGGCAAGAAGTGGGGACAGATTATCGATCTAATTCCAATGGAAAGAGGAGAATCTGGTCGTTTGATTAGGTTGAAAATTGTTGGCGATGAACGAGAGCAGATTATTGGGAAAGAGCTGGAAATACGTAAATCACTGTCTGAATCACACCTTTATAGCTCTGCCTTCGTAATTGATAAACTCGATATAATTGATGGCATCCCGCAACAATTTGTTCTTACCGGTTGTGGCTGGGGACATGGTGTTGGGCTTTGTCAAATTGGAGCTGCTGTTATGGGAGCAAAAGGATATAATCATACCGAAATACTAACGCACTACTTTAAAGGTGCATCACTAAACCAGAAATACCAATAAACATGCAAGTTAAGAAAACGCAAACCCGCTCTCCGTGGGCATGGATTCCATCTCTCTATTTTGCTGAAGGATTACCTTATGTGGTTGTAATGACAGTCGCTGTGATTATGTACAAACGACTGGATATTTCCAATACAGATATTGCTTTGTATACATCGTGGCTGTATTTGCCATGGGTAATTAAGCCATTGTGGAGTCCATTTGTCGACATTATTAAAAGCAAACGTTGGTGGATCGTTTTTATGCAACTGTTTATTGGTGCAGGTCTAGCCGGGGTGGCATTTACTGTGCCTACTACCTTCTTTTTTCAGGCTACATTGGCTTTTTTCTGGCTGATGGCATTTAGTTCGGCCACACACGATATTGCTGCTGATGGCTTCTATATGATTGGACTGAAAGAGCATGAGCAAGCTTTTTTTGTGGGAATCAGAAGTACATTCTACCGATTGGCAGTATTAACGGGGCAAGGCTTATTGATTATTTTGGCTGGCTATTTAGAACAATCCGATTTGTTGGGAGCTGGAAATAATAAAATCGGGATGGCTTGGTCGGCTACGTTTATTGTTATGGCACTGTTTTTTTTGCTGATCACATTCTACCATAAATGGGTGCTGCCTAAACCGGAAAAAGATCAGAGTCATGATGTAAAATCCTTCAAAGAGGTGTTTAGTGAGTTTGGTGAAACAGTACTTAGTTTCTTTCAAAAGAAAAACATTGGTGTCATATTAGGTGTTCTTTTGTGTTACCGATTGGGAGAATCGCAGTTGGTAAAAATGGCTTCCCCATTCATGCTCGATGGTAAAGAGGTTGGTGGGCTAGGTCTTTCAACTACCGAAGTAGGCGTGATTTATGGTACAGTCGGAGTTATTGCCTTAACTGTAGGAGGAATATTAGGAGGTTATCTGGTATCGCGCCAAGGATTGAAGAAATGGTTGTGGCCAATGGTTTTTGCCATTAACTTGCCCAATCTGGTTTATGTGTACTTAGCTTATGCATTACCGCAGCAACAATGGTTAATTTACTCTTCGGTAGCAATCGAGCAATTTGGATATGGGTTCGGATTTACAGCTTATATGCTTTACCAGATAATGATTTCAGAAGGAAAACACAAAACAGCTCACTTCGCATTTTGTACCGGACTGATGGCATTGGGAATGATGTTGCCGGGAATGATTTCAGGGAAAATGCAAGAGATTCTGGGGTATCAGCACTTCTTCATTTGGGTGATTATTTGCACTATCCCAAGTTTTGTAATGGTAAGCTTAATTCGCATTAATGCCGATTTTGGGAAGAAGAAATAAGAGTTTATTGAAAGATATTTGAATTATTGAAGGAGTCATGTTTATGGCTCCTTTTTTATAAATAGATTTTTTGGGATATATGCTGTCTTGCCTATCAAGTAATAGAGAAGGAAAAACTTTTACTTTATTCTTGTTGTAAAGCTTATTGTTTCTTTTTTTGTGGCATATTTTCTAAAAAACACGGATGAGTACCATTTTAGATGCGAGCGAGAGCTTTCTTTTTCATTGTAAGTTTGAAAAAGGATTGAGTGGAAAAACAATTGAAGCATATACATCAGATATTAATCAGTTCATTGGCTTTTTGAATGAGGGAGCTAGATCTAATGAGATATCGAAAATAGATAAATTGGTACTGAAAGAGTACTTAAAACGACTGTCTGTATTGAAGCCTAAAACGATAAAACGCAAAGTGGCTACGTTAAAAGCACTGTTCAACTTTCTTGAATTTGAAGATACAATAGAAGTGAGTCCTTTTAGGAAGATGCGCATTCAAATAAAGGAACCGCAGAAGTTACCTACAGTTTTAACAATAACCGATATTCACAAAATACTTAAAGTAGCGTATCAAGCCAGAAGGAATGTAAGGCAAAAAGAGTCTTATTGTTATAAGGAAGTGACTAGAGATATCACAATCCTTGAATTACTATTTGCAACAGGAATTAGAGTTTCCGAATTATGTGATCTTCAAACTAAAAATATTGGAGTTCGTTTTGATTACATCATTGTAAAAGGAAAAGGAGACAAAGAGCGATTGATCCAAATATGTAATAATGAAACGAGATTTATATTAAAAGAGTATAAATTATTATCAAGAAGAGAAAATTCAAATTCAACTTATTTTTTCATTAATCGGTTTGGTAATCCGATCTCTGATCAATCGGTACGTTTTATGATTAAAAAATATGGAAGTATAGCTGGGATTAACAAGAAGATTACACCTCATACATTTCGTCATTCTTTTGCAACTCTATTATTAGAAGCTGGAGTTGATTTGACTTATATTCAACACCTTCTTGGGCATAGCTCAATCACCACAACACAAATTTATACTCATGTGAATATGCAAAAACAAAAGCAGATTTTGAATGCGAAGCACCCTAGAAAAAAGATGAGTTTGATGAGATGAATATAGTTGACCTGAATAAAGGATAACTATTTATTATAAATGATACTAATAATCCAATTAGTAGTCCAAACAAAACATCTATGATATAATGTTTTTTTAAAAACACTCTTGAAAAAGAAACGACAACGATAACTATGAAAGAGATAATAAAAAAAATAAATTCGCCTTTGATTAAAGCAAGTTGAGTAAATATAAATGAAATTCTGGCAGAATGAATGCTTGGAAAACTTCCTGCACTCATTTTTCCAAATCTGGTTGTAAATATTTCCGAATTAGGTCTGGGTTTGTAATAGAAGAACTTAATACTAAAACAAAGAATTTCAATACACAAAAGTCCTATTAGAGATGTAATAAGCTGGTTATATGAACTTGTACAAAACAGTATAAATAATAATACTGAGAATGGATTTCCCAGAGAAGTCATATCTCTAAAGAAGTCTTTGATTTTTTTCCTTTTATAAGAATTTTCAATGATCATGAAATGAAAATATATGAAGTTGATTTTAATGAAATTGCCTACTCTTATCAACCTTTTAAATTATTAAAAATATTTAAAATTGTAGGAGTAAATAATTTCTTATTACAAAACGCAATCCTTGCAATTGGATTCTGTTTTTCTTTCATTTTTGCAGCAGCATTTGATGAAACTTTTATCCTTAAAAATGAAAATCTAGGACTTATTGAGCATCCATCAATCTGGATTTTTATAGCACTACAAGTTACAATACCATTTGCACAATCAAAAGCTCTAAAAAAAATATATCATCTTCCTAATTGGAATGATCAAATTATTGATCATCAATATTTAATAACAAACTATTCGAATATACTTGCTATAGCCAAGAAAGATCTTAAACTTGAATCTTTAAAGAGTAAGTCAATATTCCGATTTTTAGTATTTCTAGGTCTTGCCGCATTCATCTGGAATAGTTATCAAAACCAATTACCAGATAAATTCTTAGGGTTTGATTTTTGGGATTCTATTAATAATCCCGTAGGGTATTGGTTGTCAAGACTATATAAGCTATATTTGTGGTGTTTGTTAATTCCATTCTGTATTAATAATCAATTGATGCTAACATTTAATCTTTTAAAATTACTAAGAAATGCATCAAAAGAAGGTAAAGTTGATTTAAATCCATTTACTAAGAATATGAATGGAGGGTTTCATCGTTATGTTATTGAGATAGTTACTCCCATCGTTCCCGTTTTATTTATTGCTGGAATCCATTCTCTAATTGTGGCTCTTATTCATAATAATCTCCATTATACTCCTATTATAGGTATTTTCTTGTTCTGTTCTTTCCTATTTTTAGCATATCTTCTACCTGTTCTAAGTGTACGCCAGATAATTATTTGTGAAAAAAAAAGAAGAATCAGAAAGATTGGTGAAGAACAAAATGAAGTATTAAAGAAAATTAGATTAAAAGAGGAGTTCTATCGAATATCAGAACTTACTAATTTGCTAAAATCCATGTCATACCTGTCTGAAGAGTATAATAGAATATCAAATTGGCCAGGACTTATTTATTCGTTTAAACGATTTTCAATAGCGTATGGACCAACTTTAATTACAGTGATAATTAAGAATATTATTCCACTATTGTCATAGTTTTATTTTAAAAGAATAATATTCACACTTAAAATATCCTTTTCAGGGTTATTAATTATTTGTATGTCTTTATTCATTACGAAATGCTGCTACATTGATTATCTCTCTACATCGATAAAAAATGTTAATATACTTAAAGCGTTATTCAGCATTAAATTTAAACTTATTCCAAGAATAAGATAATGGTAATTTTCGATAGTTATACGATTCAGATATCAGTCGTGTTTTTATAGGATTTATATTTAAACTGATTTATAATAATGAACCAATTATTCTTGATTCGAATGAATAAGTTTATTATTGCGACAACACTTATTGTCCAAAATATTAGTGAAATAATTTCCTTCATTCTCATGTTTTGGGAGAATATCAAAAGCAAAAATGTAGAACACCAAATGGAGAAAGTGAAAATACCTCCAAAAATACGATTTGTAGGTATTAGGAATTTTTGTTTACTCAATAGGGTACGAATTGCCATTAAAAATATTTCCCTAAAGGCAATAAACGTAATTGGTAGGGGGGGGATTTCATTAAAAGCAGCGAACAATAATGACGCAATTGTAAGATATTTGTCTCCAAATAAATCCAATATTTGACCACCATCACTAGTACAATTATACTTACGTGCTAGAAAACCATCTAAAATATCGGAAAAACAAGCATAAACATATAGAGCTGAAGCAAGTGTCTGATATCCATCTGTTAGAGCAATCGTTACAAATACAAGCCCAGAAACAGCTCTGCTAATACTTATTATCTGAATAATAATGAAGATGACTTTTTGCATTTATAATAAATAGTTATCCTTTATTGGATAATTGTTTAGATTTTTTGTTTTGTAAATATAAAAGTATGTAAAAATAATTTATGGTAAAAATTAGAAGTCCACAATCAGAAGAACTCTTACTTGTATACGAAAACTAATTATTGGAAAGCAGGAATCTAAAAGATCAATTAGAGTTACGTAAAGAAGGTTCTTTGATAAAACTAGGATTTGAAAAAGAAGATCGAAAATAGAGAGTGTGAAAACTCATGGACAGAAGCCTAAATATAGGCCTTAGGGAAATAAAACTGATGGTTTTATTCCTTTTTAACATACAAACATTAATTTTGTGGCGTTAAAATTTTCGAATTTATTTAATCTAAAATAACTCATATACTATGGGACGCGCATTTGAATATCGCAAGGCCAGAAAACTAAAGCGTTGGGGGACAATGGCCAAGACATTTACTAAGTTGGGAAAAGAGATTGCTATTGCAGTTAAATCTGGTGGTCCTGATCCGGCTTCTAACTCTCGCTTGAGGGTGTTGATTCAAAATGCGAAGGCAGCCAACATGCCTAAAGACAACGTTGAACGCGCAATTAAAAAGGCTTCGAGTAAAGACCAGGAAGATTATAAAGAAATCGTATACGAAGGATACGGACCTTTTGGTATTGCAATTATTGTTGAAACAGCAACCAATAATAATACTCGTACTGTAGCTAACGTACGTAGCTACTTCAATAAGCACAATGGTTCTTTGGGAACATCTGGTAGCGTTGAATTTATGTTCGAGCGCAAGTGTCACTTTAAGGTAACGGCTAAAGAGGGACTTGACTTGGAAGAGCTAGAACTGGAAATGATCGATTTCGGTGTTCAGGAAATTTTTGCTGAAGATGAAAACGTAATTATTTACGGCGACTTCGAATCATTTGGTGCTATTCAGAAGTATTTGGAAGAAAATGAATTCGAGATTGTATCAGCCGATTTCGAACGTATTCCAAACGACACAAAAGAGTTGAATGAAGAGCAACGTGAAGCCATCGACAAACTTTTAGGTAAGTTTGAAGAGGACGAAGACGTAAGTAACGTATACCACAATATGCAAGAGTAGTAGAAGAATATACTTCATATATAGAATGGTCGTTTACAATTGAGTAGGCGACCATTTTTATTTACTAGTGATTCGTTACTCTATAGTGTTCTGGTCTAAAAGGCTGATAACATTGTTTTTGTAATTTCTACCAATGGGAAGTAATTGTTTGTTTACTTCGATGTTAGACGATGAATAACTGTTGATTTTATTAATGGCAACAATGAATGAACGATGAATGCGTAGGAAGTTCATTTCGGGAAGTTTTTCTTCAATGTTTGATATGGTATTTAAGGTTACAATCTCGCTTCCATCATTCAGGTAAATATGAACGTAGTTGCGGATGCTTTCGACATAAAGAATATGGTGAAGAAATACTTTTACCATGCGTTTTTCCGACTTAACAAAAATAAATGGTTGCTGGTCTGAAACAGTGGCTGGTTGTTGGGTAATTTGAGGAGCCTGTTTCTTATTTTTGAAATATCGGTTCACCGAATTGATGAATCGCTCGAATGAAATGGGTTTAATTAAGTAATCCAAAGCCTCTAGTTCGAAACCTTGTAATGCATATTCCGAGTAGGCCGTAGTGAAAATCACAGCTGGTGGGTTGGATAAACTACGCAGAAACTGAATGCCGGTTAATCCAGGCATCTGAATGTCGAGAAATAGCAAGTCGACAGACTGACTGTTTAACACTGTTAGTGCTTCCATGGCACTTTTGCAGCGACCAACAAGGTGCAAGTAGTCAATTCGTTTAATATAGGCTTCCAGCACATCCAGTGCCAATTCTTCATCGTCGACAATTAAACATTTTACATTCATCTGTTCATATTTTACATTTCTGGGTGTTTATCGTAGCTCTAAGTTTAAGTAAACCGAATAAGAATCTTCTGTTAGTTCTGTCTTCAGCGTGTGATTGTTGGGATATAATAAAGATAAGCGCCTTTTTACATTTTTCAAACCAATACCTCCAACCAGTGAGGTTTGATCAGCACTTTCGGTCGATAAGCTATTTTCAACTTTTAATACCAGACTGTTTTCTTTGGCTCCCAACTCAATGGTTATCCATGCTTGTTCGTTAAATCCTTTGGTGCTGTGTTTAAAGCTATTCTCAATAAAAGGAAGAATCAACATTGGTGCAATTTGTAGATGATCAATTTCTCCCCAAACATTTAAGCTGAGATCGATTCTATTTCCATGTCTTATTTGTTCCAGTTCAAGGTAGCTTTTTACACAACGAATCTCTTTTTGTAAATCTACCTTTTTCGAATTGGTTTCATAAAGCATATATCGAAGTAGTTCCGATAGTTTGAGTACTACATTTAACGATTCGTCAGACTGCTTTAAAATCAAAGAGTAAAGGCTGTTTAATGTGTTGAATAAAAAGTGAGGTTGTACCTGGTTTTTTAGAAACGCAAGTTCCGCTTCTAATTTTTCTTTGGCAAGCGTTTGTTTGTATTGCTGTATTTGGTTGAGGTATTCCATTAGTTTAATGGTCATAGGCAGTATCAATACCGAACCAAAATTCACCGCACTTCGCACTATCTGCGATAATGAAAAGGTTGCTGCTTTTTGCCACTCTGGAAAGAAATAGTCGACAATAATTAGATTGTCAGCTACACGTTGTAATGCAGCTGTTATTCCAACAATAACGATTAGGTAACTAATGAATTGCCACACCTTTTCTTTATAAAGAAATTGTGGGTACAACCAGTAAATTACAGAATAAACCAGCGCCATTTTCAATGGCAAATTGATTAATTCAACACTTATCGTTTTGGAGTACTGGGCATCGTAGCTTCCCCATGCAAATGAGAAAAATAATACATAGGCAATCCAATACAGCAAGTGCTGAATCCATCGGTTATTGACGATTTTGGCACCTAAAGTATGATTATGTGAGATAATCTGCATTGTTGTGTGTTTACCTGTATTTCTATTTTAAAACTCAGAAATAAGAATGTTACAGATGAATATACAATAAAAAGTAGAGGAAATAGGGCGAATGATTGAAATGAAGGACATATTACTTGTTGAAAAGGACAAATAACCCAAACACAACTCAATGTGCTGCTATAACAGAAAACGTGTCGTTTATCCCTGCGAATTGGTTGTCAGGCAATATAATTAGATAGAGCAGAATGTTTCATCTATTTTGGAGTGAGGATTAAACACAGCGAGTGATGAGACGAGTAATTTTTCTTTTAATACTGTTGGGATGGATTAGTGAAGTAGGAGCAAATACAGATCGAAAAGAGATCTTGATTACTCGTACCGAAAAAGCTCCCCAAGTTGATGCCAATTTGGATGATGAAGCATGGAAACATGCCATTGCTATTGGTGACTTTATACAACAAAGTCCGGCGAATGGCGCTGCTCCAACAGAGAAAAGCCGAGTGAAATTACTGTACGATAACGATGCATTATATGTAGGTGCCATGTTGTTTGATGCCTCGCCCGATTCTATATTAACCGAGTTTGGACCGCGTGATGCTGGTGATGAATTAAATGCCGATTTATTCTCAATCGAGATTAATCCATGGAACGATGGGCGATCTTCTGTAGAATTTATGGTTTCAGCTTCTGGAATACAGATGGATTCACAGAATACCATCGAAAGTATGAACAAAAGTTGGAACGCAGTTTGGCAAAGTAAAGTAAGATTGTGCAATGAAGGCTGGATTGTAGAGATGCGTATCCCTTTTTCAGAGCTTCGTTTTCCCAATAAAGAGCAGCAGGTGTGGGAGATGAATCTGTTTCGTTTAATAAAAAGGAAGAATGAAGGGGTAACCTGGAATTTTGTCGATAAAAACATTGTTGGTTGGCTTAACCAAGCCGGAACATTAAAAGGAATAAGTGGAGTAAAGCCGAAAACACGTCTTTCGTTTTATCCCTACTTCTCCACTTATGTAAGCAAAAGGACTCATGATAATAGCGCTTGGTCGTTTAAAGGGGGAATGGATGTGAAGTATGGAATAAATGAGAGTTTTACCTTGGATATGATGTTGATACCCGATTTTGGGCAGGTAGAGTCGGACGATCAGCAGCTTAACTTATCTCCATTCGAGACATTTTACGACGAAAAGCGTTCGTTCTTTACCGAGGGAACTGAAATTTTTAATAAAGGCGATATTTTCTATTCTCGACGATTGGGGGGAACTCCCAGTAGACGAGGAAAATTGAACGGAGAGCTGGAGAAGCACGAACAGGTTACCGAAAATCCGGTAGAAGCGAAATTATTGAATGCGGTTAAGCTATCGGGTAGAACAAATAAAGGCTTAGGCGTTGGGTTTTTGAATGCCCTAACGGCAAAAACATATGCTGAAATAGAAGATACCATAACGGGACACACCCGGAAATACCTCACACAGGGTGTGGCCAACTATAATATGTTTGTCCTGGATCAATCGTTGGGGAATCAGTCGTATGTGAGTGTGGCTAATACATATGTGACTGATCCCAGCGCTACCTTTCATTCGATAGTGAGTGCTACAGAGTTTAAACTGACGAATAAATCAGCGAAGTATGCTATTTCTGGAGATTTGGCAGTGAGTCAGAATAAGAAGGATGGAAATAACGAAACCGGACTTCGATATAATGTGAAATTATCGAAGATAAAGGGGAAATTTCAGTTCGACCTATCGCACAAAACCATCGATGAGCAATTTAATCCCAACGCAATGGGATTTCTAAATAACAATAACGAACAAAGTAATGTGGCTTTATTGAAATACAATAATTATAAGCCTTCTGGAAATATAAATGAGATTACCCATATGCTGACGCTTAGCCATTATAGTCAACATAAGCCTTATTTGTATGCGAAGTTCGAAATGTATGGATTAAGCAAAGTAGTATTTAGCAATTACTCGTCGGCAGCAGTGGAATGGAGTGCGCATCCTTTTCATCGTTACAACTATTATGAACCGCGTATTGCAGGTCGAAAATACAAAGAGCCAACGGATATTTGGGTGAGGCTAATTCATGAAACAGACCACCGGAAAGATTTGGCATTAATAAGTCGTGTGTCGCACTGGAGAGCCAGCACTCGAAAAAGCGCTTTCTATTGGGTCGAACTTCTGCCTCAATTCAGGGTAAGCAACAAGGTATTACTGAAATATCATTTTTACTACATGAGGAATAACAATAATCCCGGCTTTGCTCATTACGACTCAGTCAATGACAGAATCTATTTTGTAAACAGGGATATTGACACTCATATTAATACCATTGAAGGACGATGGAACTTTACACAGAAATCGTCATTAAGAGTGCGTGCCCGCCATTATTGGTCGAAAGTGAAACACAAAGAGGCGTATTTGCTTGAGCAAAGTGGCGAACTGGCTAACCAGTCTGACTTTCATAGCAACAACCATATCAACTATAATGCCTTGAATATCGATTTAGAATACAATTGGGAGTTTGCTCCGGGAAGTGAGTTGGCCATTGTGTGGAAAAACGAAATTGAAAATAGCGATTCTAATATCAGCAGAAACTTTGTTGATAATTTCACGAATGTTGCTCAAAGCGATCAGCTAAATAGCATCTCTATGAGAGTGAGGTATTATATCGATTGGAATCAGTTAAAGAAAAGAAGAAGAGGATAGTATGAACAATGCTTTAGAAATATTGTGATTGATAAAAGAATATTACCATGCCATGAAAAATATCGAATACATAATTGCCATTTTCTTAGTACTGAACATTGCATGTACTGGAAAAAAGAGTGAAACAAAGCGGCAGAAGCAACCGAATATCATTTTCATAATGAGTGATGATCATGCGTTTCAAGCTATTAGTGCTTATGATTCTACTCTAATAAAAACACCTAATATCGACCGGATTGCCAATGAAGGAATTCGTTTTGATAATGCTTATGTGACCAATTCTATCTGTTCGCCAAGTAGAGCCGTTGTGCTAACAGGAAAACATAGTCATCTGAACGGTGTCAGGGACAACATAGATGTCTTTGATGGAAACCAGAATACTTTCCCAAAGATGTTGAGGAGAGCTGGTTACGAAACAGCTATTGTAGGAAAATGGCATTTAAAGTCGGAACCTACTGGATTCGATTACTGGAATGTATTACCCGACCAAGGACATTACTATAATCCCGACTTCAGAACGCCAAATGGAATTGTGCAAGAGAAAGGGTATGTGACTGATATTATTACCGACAAAGCCCTTGCTTGGTTGGAAAATAAGAGAGATAAGAATAAACCTTTTATGCTAATGTATCACCATAAGGCTCTGCATAGAGAGTGGTTGCCTGCATTGCGTCATCTTGCCGATTATAAATCGGACTTAATAAAAGAGCCTCAGTCGCTTTTTGATGATTACAAAGGAAGAGGTAAAGCAGCTAGGGATGCAGAAATGCAAATTGGTGAGCATATGGGACTTAGTAACGATAATAAAATAGCTCCAGGCTTAGTTGACAAACTGGGATTTGAACAATTTATGGGATGGTACGAAGGGGCATATCGAAATAATTTGGCCCGGATGACAAAAGAGGAAAGAGCTACATGGGAAAAAGTTTATGGCCCAATTAATCGTAATTTTCAAGAGAATACACCCAATGGTAAAGCATTGATACGTTGGAAATATCAGCGTTATATGCAGGATTATTTAGCATGTGTCAATTCGGTGGATGAAAACATTGGTAGAGTTTTGGAATATCTAGATGAGAAAGGATTGGTAGATAATACCATTGTAGTTTATACTTCCGATCAGGGGTTTTATCTAGGAGAGCATGGTTGGTTTGATAAACGCTTTATGTATGAAGAATCGTTTAGAACTCCGTTATTGATTCGTTGGCCTCACAAAATTAAAAACAGAATGGTGAATACCGATTTAGTGCAGAATCTGGACTTTGCAGAAACATTTTTGGATGTAGCAGGTGTTGAGATTCCCGGAGATATGCAAGGGAGAAGTTTAAGCCCATTGTTTGAAGGAAATAATGAAAATTGGAGAGATGCTCTCTATTATCACTATTGGGAATATCCGGGAATTCATGCCGTAAAAAGGCACTATGGAATACGAACCGATCGATATAAATTGATTCATTTTTATTACGATATCGATGAGTGGGAATTGTATGATTTAGAGAAAGATCCTGAAGAGATGAATAATGTATTTAACGATATTACTTATGAATCGACTAAACAGCTATTATTAAAAAGGTTGTCTGAGTTGAGAACGCAATATCAGGAGAGTGACTCACTGAATCAGGCTTTCTTTAAAGCAGATTTAGAAAGATTAAAAAACAATAAATAATTCAAGAGATGAAGCGAATATTGACATTATTGGTTTTAGCATTGCTAGTTGGAAATGTAACAGCTGCTAAATACCAGATTAACCATTTAGAGCCTGCTTTCTGGTGGGTAGGAATGAAAAATCCAAACCTGCAATTGTTGGTGCATGGTGATAATATTGCCAACTTACGTCCGCAGATTGATTATGCAGGAATTGAAATCAAAAGTGTATCGGAAGTAACCAATAAAAATTACTTGTTTGTGGATTTGGCTATTGGTGCTGAGGCAAAGCCAGGAAAGTTTGCGATTAATTTCAATAAAGGAAAGAAGACTGTAGTTACTTACGAGTATGAGTTGTTGGAAAGAGAAGCTGGTTCGGCCAACCGAATTGGATTTACTCCTTCGGATGTAATGTATCTGATTACTCCGGACCGCTTTGCAAATGGAGACCCTGCTAATGATAATGTAGAAGGACTTTCAGAACAAGCCGATCGTACATATAAAGGAGGTCGACATGGGGGAGATATCCGTGGGATTATCAATCACTTGGATTATATCGCTGATATGGGATTCACTTCGGTTTGGGTAAATCCGGTTCTGGAAAACAATCAACCTAAATATTCGTACCATGGCTATTCTACCACCGACTATTACAAGGTAGATGAACGTTTTGGAACCAATGAAGAGTACGCTGAGTTGTCGAAAAAGGCGAAAGAACGAGGTGTAGGTCTGATTATGGATATGATAGTAAATCACTGCGGATCGGAACATTGGTGGATGAAAGATTTACCTTCGGAAGACTGGATCAACTTTGGAGGAGAGTTTGCACAAACATCGCACAAGCGTACTACAGTTCAAGATAAATATGCATCGAAAGAAGATTTGAAGCAGTTTGCTGATGGTTGGTTCGTGAAGACCATGCCCGACTTGAATCAGCGTAACCCGTTTATGGCTACCTACCTTATTCAGAATACAATTTGGTGGATTGAGTATGCCGGACTTCAGGGAATCCGTATGGATACTTATCCTTATCCGGATGCCGATTTTATGAGTAAATGGACAAAAGAGGTGATGGAAGAATACCCTAACTTCAATATTGTAGGAGAGGAGTGGAGTGTGAATCCTGCTATTGTTTCCTACTGGCAAAAGGGAAAAGTAAATCACAACGGCTATAAATCGTATTTGCCGAGTTTAATGGATTTCCCATTGCAAAATGCATTGGTTGAGGCGTTGAATAAAGAGGAAACATGGGGAACAGGTTGGATAAAGCTGTACGAAATGTTGGCCAACGATTTCTTGTATGCCGATCCGAATAATCTGGTGATCTTCCCTGATAACCACGATATGGCTCGTATTTATAACCAGCTAAATCACGATATTCCATCATTTAACTTAGCTATGGTGTACTTCTTGACCATGCGGGGAATTCCTCAGATTTATTACGGCACCGAAATATTGATGAAACATGCTGCAGGTAGCGATCATGGATTGATTCGTGCCGATTTCCCCGGAGGATGGGCTGGAGACAAAGTGAATGGTTTTACTGGAGAAGGTTTGTCTGAAAAAGAAAAAGCAACTCAGCAGTTTATGAAAAAACTATTGAATTGGAGAAAAGGAAATGAAATCATCCACAATGGTAAAATAATGCATTATGCTCCAGAAAATGGCGTTTACTGTATCTTCCGTTACACCGAGAAAGGGAAAGTGATGATTGTGCTGAACAAGAACAATGAAGATGTCGTGCTCAATACTAAACGTTTCTACGAGATGTTGAATGGTGATGAAAAAGCTCAAGATGTAATCTCGGAAAAAAACTTCGATATGAGTTCTTCAATAACTGTTCCGGCTCGAACACCGTTGATTTTAGAGATGAACTAAATTAGGTAGAAGAGTGGATATCTGATATGGATTAGGAGAGAAGGAGTCAGTAGATTTAAATCTCGTTCATTAAGGATTATTGCTCTGCTTAAATAATTATAACAGGGAAGTAGGATGGTTGCATTTTACTTCCCTGTTTTATTTTGAATAATTATGATACGTATTTGTAATTATTATGTGTTATGTTATACTAAAGTTTAGTGAAGAATAATTTATTCACAATTCTCAGCTGATACTCTGGATTATTAAAAGGGCATAAACAATGCGTAAGCAGAAAAGAGTTTTACAATTAGAAAAATCGTTTGGACAGCTTAAAAAAGAGTCATTTAATTTCTCCTTCATAAAGAAGTATTTCAATAAAAAGGATAACTCAGGTGCATTGCAAGTGTTATCGGATAGAACTTGTAGTGACTTGGATTTTGAAGAGCTTTTTATGTTTCTTGATAGAACAACCTCCAAGGTCGGACAGCAATGTTTGTATAATCAATTGCGAGTTATCCCTTCCGATTTCAATTCGCTTAAAGCTAAAGAACAACTTATCTGTGAATTGAGCGAAAATACTCCGTTAAGAGTGAATGCTCAATTGCTACTTCAGAAACTTCAAAAAGAAGATGCTTATTATATCAGATCACTATTTCAAGACAAGCACAAAGAAGCTCCTAAATGGTTTTTTGTAATCAGGTTATTATCGTTTACTAGCATATTGTCTTTGGTTTTATCGTTTATAACGCCAGCTATGCTTTTTGTTTTTATGGGAACCTTTATTGTGAATATTGGCTTTCATTACTGGAATAAAAGGCACTTGTTTGAATATTTGCATTCTGTTCCCGAACTATTGAAATTGAATGGAGTAGCTCAAAAACTGATTCGAATTAAAGAACTAAATGCGATAAATCCACAGGTTGGTAATTCAGTGGAAATAATAAAGAAGATACGCAACCGGATGAGTTTGTTTCGTTTAGAGGCAAACATGCAAAACGAAGTGGAGGTAATGTTTTGGGGGATTCTAGAGCTTTTTAAAATTGCATTCTTATTGGAACCGTTGCTTTTATTTAATGTGCTACGCCGGTTGAATACCAAAAGAGAAGCTATTGAAGAGGTTTTTCACTTTGTGGGGGAAGTGGATATTGCTATCTCTACTGCTTCACTGAGAAGTGGCTTGAATCAATTCTGTATTCCCACTATTCACAACAAAGAGATGAATGCTAAGGAAGTATACCATCCATTAATAGTTGATTGCATTACGAATTCAATAGAAGTGACAGATAAATCCATTTTATTAACCGGATCTAATATGTCGGGAAAAACGTCTTTCATTCGTACCATTGGCATAAATGTTATAACTGGTCTTACTTTAAATACCTGTTTTGCCCAATCGATGAAGATTCCCCATTTAAGAGTTTTTTCAGCAATTCGAATTAGCGACGACTTGATGAATGACAGGAGCTACTATTTTCAGGAGGTGCTGACAATAAAAGAGATGATAACAGAAAGTAAGAAGGATGTGGCTAATCTGTTTCTACTGGACGAGATCTTTAAAGGAACGAATACGGTTGAGCGTATTGCTGCAGGAAAAGCGGTATTGTCTGCATTAACTGCTAATAAGAATAAAGTGTTTGTTTCGACACATGATATCGAATTGACCGATATGCTGGCAGATGAGTACGATCTTTACCACTTCAGTGAAATGATTAAGGAGAATAATGTCGATTTCGATTATAAATTGAAAGAAGGCAAGTTGAAAAATAGAAATGCCATTCGAATATTACAAATCAATAATTATCCCGAAAAACTGATTGATGAGGCCATTAACATATCGAAAGAACTGGATGTGGCTGCGAATAATAAATATCTGAATTAAGATGGAAACAACCCTAAAAATTGTCGACTATCTACTACTGGTAGCATTGTTAATTTTACCTATTATAATATTGGTGAAAACGAGTAAATTCCGTGTGCGTTATCCGATAATTCCATACTTAATAATTAGTCTTTTAGTATGGGGACTTCTTATGGCTTTAATGGCTTGGTGGTCATATTATTCAAAAGAAATGTTGCTGGAAAATCTTGGTTATGACTTCCATGCACTAACAGAAGCCGAGAGTTTTAAAAATGTTAGTGAATCCAATAAGGCAAAGGCAGAGCAGTTATACTTAAGTATAATGGGAATCGGCTGGCCATTAAAAGCAATAATGGGATTTTTTATAACTGGTCCATATGTGTTGCTGGTGTATTTATGTAAGTATTTGATGAACCGAAAAACTGTAAATAATACAGTGACTCAATAATTAAAATAACCTAATAAAAGTATTATGGAAAAACAACCTTTTAATTTGAATGCCGACCTGTTTGGAGGTTATGTAGGCGTATTTGTAAAAGTGCTATTGGCTGTAATAGTTATCTATGGATTTATCATGTTACTGAATTTCTTTCGGGATAAATTCCTGAATAAGATGACAACTAGTAGAGAACCTCAGCTTTTTGATTTGTTGATAATCTTGAATAAACTGTGCTATTTTGCTGGTTGGGGATTTGTGATAGCGAACATTGCACAAGTATTATTAAATGAAACTACCGATACGAGAATGAAATTGGCAATTGCAGGTACTTGGGATTACTTCACTTTTGGTATCATCCTAATCTTTATCGGACTAGGCTTTAAAGCAGCAAGTAAGAATGTTATAAAAGAGGCGTAGGCATATGATTTTAAACTATATAAAATGGTCACCCGATCCAGAAATAATTAATCTGTTTGGAATCTCAATTCGCTATTACGGATTATTATTTGTTGGTGGATTATTTTTGTGTTTAAATGTTTTGGGCTGGATATTTCGAAAAGAGAATATTCCAGCCCAAAATCTGGAAAAACTTTCCATTTATGGAATGATTGGAATTTTAATAGGTGCTCGGTTAGGACATTGTCTGTTCTATGAACCAGCGTATTATCTGGCTCATCCTATTGAAATGTTGCTGCCGATTAAGTTGCTGGAAGAAGGAGGCTTTGAGATTACGGGTTACCGTGGTTTGGCGAGTCACGGTGGTGCTTTGGGATTGATTGTAGCGTTGATTTTCTATTCTAAGAAAACGAAGCACTCCATTCTCGATACCGTTGATCTGATAGCTGTAGTTGCAGCTTTAGGAGGTGCTTTTATCCGTTTGGCTAACCTAATGAACTCTGAAATAATAGGTATGCCAACAACTAAACCTTGGGCTTTTATTTTTCAAAGAGTAGATAATATTCCCAGACATCCGGCACAGTTATATGAAGCACTATCGTATTTTCTCATCTTTTCGATTATGATATTTTTGTACAAGACACAACGAGAGAAACTTCGAAATGGATTTTTCTTCGGTTTAGTTCTGGTGTTAATCTTTATGGCTCGATTCTTTATTGAGTTTATAAAAGAGAGACAGGTTGCTTTTGAAGATGGAATGAAATTGGATATGGGGCAACTTTTGAGTATTCCGTACATCTTGGTGGGAGCTGGTTTTATTATTTATAGTATTATTACCAGACGAAAAGAACAGACAAATTTAATTTGAAACAGATGAAACTTCAAACCAATAGATTACTACTAAGACCAATTTCGCTTGAAGACAAAGAAGCTGTTTTTGCTTATCGTTCCAACAAAGAAGATAACAAATACCAAGGATGGATACCAGAAAAGTTGAGCGATGTAGAAGTATTTATAGGGAAAGTTGCCAAACAATTGGATGAACCGGATTCTTGGTTTCAATTGGTGATAATAGAGCAAGGGAGTGGGCTGGTTATTGGCGATTTAGGAATCCACTTCTGTGGCGATGAAAACAAGCAAGCAGAATTGGGATGTACCTTAAATAGAGAGTTTTGGCATAAAGGATATGCAACAGAAGCCATGAAAAAGGCAATCGATTTTCTGTTTAATGATTTGGATAAACATCGAATATTTGCTTCTATCGATCCTGAAAATAGTGCTTCCATTGGCTTGGTCGAGCGTATGGGGTTTCGTAAAGAAGCCCATTTTGTGCAAAGCCTTTATATCGATGGTAAATGGGTTGATGATATGGTTTATGCTTTACTAAGAAGTGAGTGGGATGGATAATTGCCCTTTTTGATGATTTAATTAGCACTCTTCTTTTATCTTCTTTCTGTGTTGTTCTCCCCACTGGTAAAGTTCAAAAATCACAGATTGACATGTCTTACCATATTCCGTTATGCTGTATTGTACAGTTACAGGTCTGGTGTCTAAAACTGTTCTCTTTACAAGGTGATTCATCTCCAATTCCTTTAATTCCTTAGAAAGCATTTTGGGAGTTATATCACCAACCATTCTTTGCAGTTCTTTAAATCCTGATTTTTGCAGGTAGATTAAAGCTCCGATGATAGGTATTTTCCATTTGCCACTAAAAATTTCTAAAGCATCACGTACTGCAAGTATTTTAGTACTACAGTCTTTCATGGTTTTTTGTTTGTCTTCTTGACCTCGTGTCTTCATGCCCTGATTTTATTGGTGGTATCCTCTGGGATACTAGTATCTTTTGTATATCTAGTAGCAAAAATACACTAATCGAAGTATGTTTGCAAAGAAATCATAACCAAAACTTCGATTAGATATGAAAACAATAGCAAAGGTTAGAACGCCAGAATCAGCATTTAATAATTTAACAGATTACCCATTTTCGCCGAACTATATTGAATTAAAAGGAGAAATCCGTATGCATTACCTTGATGAAGGAAGTGAGCATGAGAAAACAATATTTCTTCTGCATGGTCAGCCATCATGGAGTTATTTATATCGAAAAATGATACCTCAATTAGTTACGGCAGGCTATAGAGTTATTGCTCCCGACTTAATAGGGTTTGGTAAATCAGACAAGCCACTTGACTCTGAAAATATCACTTACCAGAATGAAGTGGATTGGATGTCAGAGTTTGTTGAAAAACTCAATATTACTAATGCTGCTGCTTTCATGCAAGATTGGGGCGGAATGATTGGACTAAGAGTTTTAGCTAACCGCCCTCAGTGGTTAGATCGATTAATTGTTGCTAATACTGCTTTAGCAGAAGTAAAAGGGCTAACAAAATTTATCATGCCAAGAATGTTAAAACTTTTGGCTGCTAAAAGTGGTAAGCCTACGGTAATGGATTTCGAGAAAAACAAGAACTATGGTAATTGGGCAGCCTATTTTAGGCATTCAGAGAAGCTGGAAATTGGTAAGCTCATGCAGGTTTTAACTACGAGAAAATTGAGCCAAGCTGAAATGGATGCCTATGATGCTCCGTTTCCGAATAATACTTTTTATGCAGCACCTCGAAAAATGCCTGAAATAGTAGCTTCTGATTTAACTCAGGTAAATGCAGACTGGAAGAAACTGAAACAATGGAACAAACCGGTTCTTACATTATTTAGCGATAATGATCCATTTCTTGCAGATCAAGGGTATGATAAGAAGTTTCAAAAGAATTTTAGTGGCGCAAAAGGGCAACCACATATAACTGTAAGCAATGCATCACATTTTTTACAAGAAGACCAGAACGAAGAGTTGGTGACCAGAATTTTAGGTTGGTTAGAGCAAACAAATTATTAAACAAACAAATATTAGTTATGAGAATATTAGTAGTAGGTGGAACAGGAATAATAGGAAAAAGGGTTGTTACCTTATTAAGAAAAGACCATGAAGTAATTGCTATTGGTAAAAACAGTGGCGATTATCAGCTTGATATCGAGGATAAAACAGCAATTGTAAAAATGTTTGAAGATTTCAAAGATGTTGATGGAATTATCTCAACAACAGGAATGGCAAGTCTTGGAGCTTTAAGTCAGCTTACGGATGCAGACTTTGAGTTAGCAGTGAACAATAAACTTATGGGACAAGTAAATCTGATTAGAGAAGGTTTGAAACACCTGAATGACAACGGATTTATTTTATTAACTACAGGAGCTGCAAGTCATTCTCCATTTCCAGGAAGTGCTGCAATAACTTTAGCATGTGCTGGTTTAGAAGGATTTGTTAAAGCGGTAGAAGTAGAAAAAGATAAGAATATAAGACTAAATGTTGTGCGTCCTGCTATGGTGACTGAATCTATGGAGCTGTTCCAACTCGATGTTCCTTTTTCAGTTTCAGCAACCGATACAGCACGAGTTTACAAGGCTATTATGGAACTTGATGAATCGGGAAAAATGTATAATGTTCCTGAATGCTTGGAGATAATAAACACCAAATAATTTGAATAGAAAAAACTCATTTGGCGGAATGACCATCAAATGAGTTTTATTGAAAGTTCTTTTCGTTTCTATTTAATCGAGTTGAAACGCAGATTAGTTATATGAAACGAACAACGTTATTTCGAAATTGACAGCTATTCTACTGGAAGTTGATAGCTTACAAAAGGATGTTCATCAGTATTGGAGGCGAGATAGATTCTGTTCTCTTTCTTATTGACACAGAAATAGCCCCAATGGTCGAGTTTGTACTTTTTAATCGGATTACCATTCCAGTCGAATTGCTCAACGTAAATATAGCCCGACGATTTATTCAACTCCTTTGAGACCTGAATAGGAGAGCGACCAGAATACAAAACATACACGTATTTATCATTGGATGACATTCCCCAATAATGAGTGATGTTGGAAGGAGACATCATGGAAAGAGGATTTCCTCTTTTGGTTTTAGACGGCATGTCGAAGGATACAACCCTCGATACCATGTTTTTATAATCAAGGAAAATCAGCCGTTTGAAATATTTATAAGCAAAAACCGATCGTTTATTTTTTCCATTTACACCAAAATCACCAATGTATGCTGCCCAGTTTTTATGTTTCTCAGAAAAGGCCAATGTTTTAAGCATTGTGGTAGTCGTTGAATCTTTTCCCGAGTTAACACGGAATACTGCTTTGCCTCGTCTGATGGATTCAACGTATAAAAAATCGTTCGCTGCTAAGCCATACAACTGCTTGTCGTTATAGCTTTTTCTTCCTCTTCGAAGAGGAACTGGTAGTTCGCTTACAACCAGATTTCTGTCCAGAGAGAATAATTTATTGGTTACTTTCTCGTAAATGTAGCACAGGAACTCTCCACTTTCGTCTTTCACTAAACTTGGATATTGAAATTCGCCTGGTCCTCTACCAAATCGCCCGAAAGATTTAATGAATTTAAAATCAGGAAGAGAAAACACCATAAACATATCCGTATTAATCTGATTCTTTACAATCAGGATACTATCCAAAGCAATCATTTCACACTCTTTCACCTGAAAAATTTTGTCAACAGGATGAGAGGTGCCTTTCAATTCAATCACTTCTCCAAAATCTTTCTCTGTTAATGTTAGTTCATTATTGGTTAAAGGAGGAAGTTTTTTTACTTCAGCTTTTGTTTTTATAACATTCTCTTGAGGTGAAATTGGCTGCTCTGTTTTCTTATTCTGTGATTTAGAACATGCAACAATAAGAGGAATTAGTAGCAGGATCAGGTACTTTTTCATAATGGCTTTATTTCAGTTTTAGGTTTTATCTAAAGTTAAAATAAAGTATTCAAAGTGCAAGTATATGTTTACAATGAGCTTTGAAAAGTCCAATTTACATTCCCCAATAGCATATCAAAATCTACTTGTAAGTTGAATTAACTACCGGATCTATATTTGTTTGATTATGTTTCTATTCCAATGAAATATTAAAAACAACTAACTCGGGTCTGTTTCCTGTTCGTACAGGAGGTCCCCATGTGCCATATCCCGAAGAAGTATAAAACCAGGAACTGCCTTTTTGCATTAGTCCATAATGGTTCTCATAAACCAAATTGGTAATAAATGAAAGTGGCCATAGTTGTCCTTTATGGGTATGACCAGACATCATTAAGTCGATACCGTTTTCTTTGGCTATTTCATATTCAACAGGTTGATGGTCTACCAATAGTAGAGGGAGATTTTGATTGTTAATTTGTAGGATCTCTTTTATGCCCTTACGCTCTGTTCCTGTTATTTGGGTTTTGTCTTTATCATCGCGACCAATGATTTGTACAATACCTTCTATTGTAACAATACTATCGCGAATAAACTTAACCCCATGTTGTCCAAAATATTTGATAGTTACATCTGGATTGCCCATAAACTCGTGGTTTCCAGTTGTGGTAAAAACACCCAGAGGAGCGTTGATCTTATCGAAGTATGTTCCCATATCAAACTTCATTACAGGATTGGGATTGTGATCCACCAAATCGCCTCCGAAAAGTACGAGGTCTGGTTCTTGTGCATTTATCTGTTTTACCAACTTTCGTGCATGTCTTTGTCCAAGCATCACTCCCAGATGAACATCAGTAGCCAGTACTACCCTTAACTTATCTCGGCTTGAATCTTTTCTCTTTACAGTAAGTTCTATTTCTTTTACATTAGGGTAGTGAGCGTTAATGGCTCCCCCTATGGTTACGATTGTTGCTATTGAAACACCATAAATAAAAAGCATTTTACCTGATAGAACACTTGATGTAAGCGTGCTGGGGATGAAATGAAAAAAGTGCTGAAATATTCTTACAAGATCAACCAAAAGAACAAACAGTAGGAGGTATAGAAAGAAAGCCAAACTTATTGAACCAATTCGGCTTATGGTTATTGCAAACATTCCCGGATTGCCTCGTTCAAAAATCTGACCTATGATGAATGTGGCTATTAACATCCAAAATGACCAGGTGAAAAATGGTAGTATGGAATTTCCTTCAAGTGCTTTTGCCCCGCGACTATATATATACCACGAGATTCCACCAATTACCGTTAGGGCGATTAATACGAAAAGTAACATCATTGATTGCTTCATCTATTTTTGTTTATTATTAGTTCTTTTAGTTTCACATCGGGATGATGATATTGCTGTTTTGCTTTTACCTGCCTGCTTTTAAAGTGAATTGCCACATGAGGACACCAGTGTATGCAGGTCATGCATTGCACACAATTAGCACCAATAAAAGCTTTGCTCGATTGTTCTGTAATATTTAGAGCAGGGCATGCATCGATGCAAATGCCACAATTGGTACATATTTCAGAATCAATTACTGGTGTAAAACGTTTCTTCAAAAAATTCGATTCAACCATATGACTTATTAAAGCCAAAAGGTGTTTCTTCCTTCCCCCTTTCTGATTATTAATTCTGTTTCTCAGCTCGGATGCTATGTGGGTAACTTTCGCTTTGGCATTGGCTGTGCGTTCTGCGATTTTGTCGGTTACCATTCCATACATAATACGACTGCTAACAGGCATAAGTACATCATTGGTATAAGTCAATTCTACATCCTTTTCCTTGAGCAAAGTGCTAAGGTTGAATAATGCATTCCCTTTATCTCCTCCATGAGTAATAATGCCAAAAGTGAATATTGATTTTGGGAAATCTGTTTTTTTGATAAAGTTCTTGACTAAAACAGGAATATCGTAGTTGTAGACAGGAAATACAAAACCAATACTACTACTCATCAGAATCTCTGATTGTTCTGCTTGGTTAATATGAATAGCGGTATCGTTGGTTTGTTCAGCTAGCTGTTGTGCTATTTTCAACGAGTTGCCTGTTCCTGAGAAATATATTATCATTTTATTTTAAGCCTTTATTTCAACACAAAAATAGACGAAGTTAATGCTATCTATTTATACATATTGGTGTTTTATGGATACATTTTGGCGAATTCAGATCACTTACTAGAGAGTAGAATTCTAATATTTGATCTAAAAATATTAAAAATCGTGTTTGTATTATAATGCTGAAAATGATATAAATTGTTGGTGGCTTTTCATTAATCCATAACCGCTACGCGGTATTCATTGGTATTTACTCTCTGTTACAATTTCGGAATCGCTATGCGATATCTTGTTATTGGATGGCTTTCTGTCTGATATTTAAATGGTTTGCATTATTTGATTGGTGGTTTATCTGAGTGGAATTTAGGTTGTTGAGTTGTTTTTCTAGGTGTTTTTAGAAGTACTATTTAGTGATAAAAATGATTCGAATTGGTGATAGTTTTTCATAAACCCATAACCGCTACGCGGTACCTATTGGAACTTACTTTCTTTTACAATTTCGGAGTTGCTACGCGATAAGTTGTTCTTAGGTGGTCTCTTAATGGGGCTATACACCGTAGGTGTTGTAGCATATTAGAACAGATTTTAGACGGACGATTTTACCGCGTAGCGGTTATGGATTCAATCAAAATATTTAAAAAGAAATTGTTCATCAAATTCAATATCAAACCTTTGAAGGAACAATTTATATTCTTTTTTAAATGATTGTTTATTATGATGCAGTTCCTGATTCTTAATGTAATTGTTATCCAGCTGTGACCTTCCATATGAAAAACCTCCGTATCCGTTTTGCCATTGAAATTTCCCTTTGAATACATTCAAATCATTAATAAATATAGCAGAGAGTCGTTTTATCTCTTTTACTGTTTCTGAAATAGAAACTTTGGGGTTTAATCCAATCAGAATATGTACATGATCATTCATCCCATTAATTATTATTGGTTTATGATTTAGAGTCCGAATAATACCTCCCATATATTCAAAAACTCTAGGACGAATTTTATCAATCAAAAGCGCTTCTCTATGTAGTGGGGAAAATACTAATTGAATATAGATTTGAGTAAATGCTCCGGGTTTCATGATTTGTGAATTATTAGTTATTAATCAATCCATAACCGCTACGCGGTATCTATTAAAATTTACTCATTATTTTACAATTTCGGAATCGCTATGCGATACCTTTTTATTAGATAGTCTTATGTCTGAGGTATAAATCGTGTTCATTATTTGATTGGTGGTTTATCAGGGTGGAGTTTAGGTTGTTGAATTGTTTTTCTAGGAGTACTTTAAAGTCTGGAAAATGATACAAATTAGTGGCGGCTTTTTATCAACCCATAACCGCTACGCGGTATTCATTGGAATTTACTGTCTTTTACAATTTCGGAATCGCTACGCGATATCTTGTTCTTAGATGACCTTCTGTCTGAGATATAAATCGTGTTCATTATTTGATTGCTGGTTTATCTGGGCGGAGTTTAGGTTGTTGTATTGTTTTTCTAGGTGTTTTTAGAAGTGCTATTTAGTGTTAAAAATGATTTGAATTGGTGGCGGCTATTCATTAATCCATAACCGCTATGCGGTATTCATTGGGATTTACTCTCTTTTTACAATTTCGGAATCGCTATGTGATACCTTTTTATTGGGTGATCTTTTTGTGGGGTTATACACCATAGGTGTTGTAGCATATTAGAACAGATTGTAGGCGGGCGATTTTACCGCGTAGCGGTTATGGAATTTTATTTCTAATAGTTTTTTTTCCAACTAAAACTGGCTCCAGAAATACCATAAATTCACTCATCAATTACTGCGTAATATGGGATTTGAAAAAATCCGCTTCTGAAATAGATCGTTGTTGAATCTCCAATCTTTTGGGAGTTATAAACTTGTTTCGAAACGGAAACATCTTCTGTTTGGGTTTGAGGTCCCCAAGGGGTAAGTTCTAAATAGTAGGTAGTTGTTTTACCTGAGCTTTTATGCTTATCGAGAATTTTGGCATTGTAAGTGGTTGTTACAGACTGGTCGAAAATGGCGTTCGTTGTAATTATAAGTCCATAGGAATATAATCCCCCGAATATTAATACAGCTAAAATAGCCAGATAACCAGATGCTTTCTTAAAATTATACCTGGCTTTTGATTTGAAAAATACTATAACAATTAATAGCGAGAAGATTAAAAGAGCTGGCTTCCAGAAGTGCTCGTAATTGAATACGTTGTAATCCATTAATGCTCTAATTGTAAGTGCCGATGAAGGAAAGAAAAATGTACTGTGTAGATCGGGGTGAGCACTGTTGGGTTTATCATCTAGTCTGATCAATCCTTTCGAGCTTTTTAGAAGAATTAATCCTATGATGGGAAGGATTGCACATATAATGATTTGTTCCTGATAATAATGAGGAAACAGCATTGTGACAAGTCCTATAGCTAGCGATATCCCATTTAATGCTTTTGTTTTCTTTCTTGTTTTTAAAAGTTGGTGCTCACGCTGTTCTATATTATAGCCATAGTCTTCATTTTCTAAAATATCGGAAGTATCTTGCTTTACCTCCTCTTGATCGAGGTTTCTGAAATTCGAGGTAGCCCAATGAAACAATTGGTTATATTTTTCGGTGTTAGTACTCACCTTTATTTTCTTTAAATTGGAAGAGTGGGGGATGAAAAATAAATAATTCTGGTTGCTTGAAATTCCTTTGATATCCTTAAATGCAAGTTTTCTTGTTTTCAATGCACTTATTGATATCAATTGTTTCTCTTCAATGATGAGTTTCCCTTTGATGGAATCAATAATAGTAATAATCATTAGGAGAATCATTACTAATGATATCGGAGTCATGACAAGGGCAAGTATTAATTCGAATTCGTCATTGGTGTAAGGCATAATGCCTAGTAGACCAAAAAGAAAGATTAATCCAGGAGCACATATCCAAATGAATATGGCCCAACCTTTGGCTATTTTATATTCCTTTTTCATAATCGTTTCTTTTACAATTTATTCATTTTTTAGGAATTTGTCCACCCCTCTTTTAATGTCGAAAATTTTGTATCCCTAAAACGCTCTTTTGTGTGTAGAGCCTATTATGGGTATAAAATACGATTAGTGGTATGTGCTTGTAATATAGGTGAATGCTTGTTTTTTACAGTCCCTACTTACTATCTTCTTTTATTAATGTTGTCTTTGAGAAACCATCATGAGAGCCTACTTCTGTTCCAAATAGGTAAGAGATAATATCAAAGGGATTCAGTCTTAATAATGTTCTGATGAGAATTCTAAATAAACTCGGTTGGCTATGGTTATAGTCCACCACTTTTGTTTTAGTTAGCATTTTTCCAATAGTCTGCCCTTTGAAATACTCGAAGCAGACATAATAGGCTAAAAATGTGATAAAATAGAGTAATTTCTGATCAATGTGTTTTCCCAGAAGTGGGATTGATATCATTGAAAAGATGATAATAATAGTAAAATCAATGGCAAGGTTGATTATTCGAATTCCTTTGTTTACTGGAGTCATTGTTTAGTTGGTTGGGTATGTTATAAGTTGGATCTGTTTTTATTGTCTAAGATAACTATTTTGTTAAATATAGTAGCAAGAGTTATTGGATAAATCAAAATTAGTATAGGCACAAAACGATTCACTATCAGGAGTTACTCTTCCTTGTGTAAGCAAAGCCGGTTCCTTGGAGTTGTCGTTTATCTTGATGTTTTGCCCAGGATTCCCAGCCTTGTTCTTGCAAAATAGAGTTGTCTTTTTTTAGAGTAGGGTAGGCTTGAAAAAACTCTGTAAAGTAATCACATGGATAGCTTTCGCATAAAGCACACATTTCAATATTTTTTTCCTGAGCACATAACCTGACTTTACATGCCGGATTTCCACTTCCTGCTTTACACGAAGTGCACAATCCATCAGTTGTCATGCCTTTTAAGAACGACCAAAACTTCTCTCCATCGGGAAAAAATGATATTATTCCTTCAAATCCTAAATTTTCCATCTCTTGGTATAGGACTTTGGAGGCCGGTTCTACCTTTACTTTAACAGGACAATTTCCACAATAAAGACCACAATAACAAGCATCTTTTTTTTCCATGTTTTTGAATTAAAGGTTTAGTTATTTCACAGCTAACCTAGTCAGTATATGCCAGATTACTTGTAATTTACTTATTTTTCTAACTCCCGAATTACTTTACAAGGATTGCCTGCAGCAAATACATCGGAAGGAATATCTTTTGTAATCACACTGCCAGCTCCAATAACTGTTCTGTCTCCAATTGTAACACCAGGGCAGATAATTGCGCTTCCTCCTATCCAAACGTCTTCGCCAATGGTGATTGCTTTCCCCGATTCAAGGCCGGTTGCTCTCTCTTTGTAATTGATTGGATGAGATGGCGGTATAAATCTGAACATTAGGCCCCAGTTTGGTACGATGGCCAACTTTAACCGGAGCAACATCCAGCACAACACAGTTGAAATTAAAGAACACATCATTGCCAATTTTCATATTGCTTCCGTAGTCGCAATAGAAAGGTGGCTGCAACCATAAGTTATCTCCCGAATTGGGAACCAACTTTTTGATTATTGCTGCTCGCTTGCTTTCCTCATCTTCCCGCGAATCGTTCAGCTCTTTTAGTAGTAATCGTGCTTTTATTCGCTCTTTCGAAAGCTCATCATCCAAAGGATTATAAAATTCCCCAGCAAGCATTTTCTCTTTCTCTGTTTTCATGTGGTTTAAGTTGATCTAATTTACTATACAATTCCCTATTCCTGGGTATTATTCCCATTTTTTAATACATACTTCAAGTCCTGATTTTAAACCTTCATAGTATGCTTGCTTTTTAAAGTACGGAACCATCGATTTCTGAATTATGGTGTTACAGATTTCATCCTTTAGCATTTTCTCTGTTGCATATCCTGTTGCAAGAAATGTTTTCCTCATTTTCTTACTAAATAGAATGATTAATCCATTTTTCTTATTCTTTTTACCAACCTTATGCTTCTTTCCAAAGTCGACTGCATACTCTATCATTTTATCAAAGCGTCCAATGTTTTCTACGGTAACTATTGCAATCTCGTTGGTTGTTTTTTGTTCAAATTTTTGAATCAATAGGTTTAACTTCTGCTCTTGTTCTGTTGTAAGAATGTTCTCGTAATCATAAACCCAATTTTTCTCTTTATTGAAGGATTGCTGTTGCCCCAGCGATTGAAATGAAAACAATAGTAGAATTGAAAGAGTGAGGATGGTGTTTAATAAGTAGTTTTTCATTTTGGATTATTTATTATTAGCAATAATGTAAAAATAAGCATAATATTTAGTTGATTCAATATGTGCACCTTGTAATTATTCCACAAAGTACCCCAAAGAAGCACCAAGTTGCACAAAGGAATCAATTTTTGATAGGTCTAGCTTTTCAGATGTAACCCACTGGAGCGAGCTTTGCAACTCGTGTCTCTGTCATTTAAGGAGCGCGTCATTGCGAAAGTGTTTTACGCTTGAAGCAATCTGTTGGAATAGTCTACCTAGCCATTCCTTGAAAGGCTGATGACTCATAGCTGTTTTTTCTGTCGACTATTGAAGTCAACGAAAAGTCCTCTTTAGGGGATTTAGGGGTAATTATCCCACAAAGCCCCCCAAAGAAGCACCAAGTTGCACAAAGGAATCAGTTTATGAGAGGTCTAATTTTTCAGATGTAACCCGCTTGCGCGAGCTTTGTAGCTCGTGTCTCTGCCGTTTCAGGAGCGCGTCATTGCGAAAGTGTTTTACGCTTGAAGCAATCTGTTGGAATAGTCTACCCAGCCCAACCCTTGAAAAGACAGATGACTGATAGTTGTTTCTTATTGTCGACTATCGAAGTCAACGAAAAGTCCTCTTTAGGGGATTTAGGGGTAATTATCTCACAAAGCACCCCAAAGAAGCACCAAGTTACACAAAGGAATCAGTTTCTGATAGGTCTCGTTTTTCAGATGTAACCCGCTTGCGCGAGCTTTGCAACTTGTTCTCTACCGTTTCAGGAGCGCGTCATTGCGAAAGTGTTATACGCTTGAAGCAATCTGTTCGAATAGCTAAGCTAGCCATTCCTTGAAAAGACTGATGACTGATAGTTGTTTCTTACTGTCGATTATCGAAGTCAACGAAAAGTTCTTTTAGCGGGGAGAGGTAATTATTCCACAAAGCACCCCAAAGAAGCACCAAGTTGCACAAAGGAATCAGTTTCTGAGAAGTCTAGTTTTTCAGGTGTAACCCGCTGGAGCTAGTTTTGCAGCTCGTCTCTTTGCCATCGCTTCAGGAGCGCGTCATTGCGAAAGTGTTTTACGCTTGAAGCAATCTGTTGGAATAGTCTACCTAGCCCAACCGTCTACTCAGTTGAGTCGAGTTTTTCTTATTTATCAATCAAATTTTTTGCATTACCATTGGTGTCTATTATTTGAATTTGAGCATTATCATCTTTATCAATGAAAAGCTTTATGCGCTCTCTGCCTTTAGAATCATATAAAAAAAGTCCTACATCTCTGTTTTCTTCTCTTCCTAAAAACATTCTGAATATGTCAATTTCACTATTCAGTTTATTGTTGTAATATGAAAGCAGTTCTTGTTTTTTGGATTCATCTTTAATCGCATTGATTTCTGCTATTGCATTTTTTACATACTCTTCTCTTCGAATAGAATCGGAACGCTCTCGTAAAAACATTCCATACCAACGCTTCAGCTCCTTTCCCTCATAGTACTCATCTTTCATTATAGCCATTACTTGGTCATTTTTCAATTGATCGAAGGTAATGCCTTGCGAAGATGTAGAATCAGTTCCATCGAAAGTTATACTCCCAACTTCATCACCAACACGGTTGAAGAAAATGATGCCAGGCAAATCTCTATTTTTCTGATCCGGAACAAGTTGTATTCCATTTTGTGTGGCAAGTGCTTGTTTTTGAGGATTACTAATTGAAATGAATAGATTCCCATCAGGACCAACTATACTGATTCGTTCTGCTTTGATCTCTTTATGAATCTTATTGTTTGATGAATCCCAAAATAAATAGCCTACTATTCCAATTAGAATTAGAAAGTTAACTAATGAGAGTTTGTTTTTCATAGGTGTCGTAGTTTGTTAAGTTTATTGTAATCCAATTCCATTGATTAATTGGGAGTTTAGTTAGGTTTCTAGGGAGTGTTTGTTGGGGTATTGAACGGTCTGTGTATGTGGTATCGGGCATTTTAAGGCACTTCAGTTTCAAACCGTTGATATGTTTATTAATTGTAATCACGTTTCAAATTACCACTTTCTGCCCAATGACATATGACATTTTGTTACCTGCTTGGGCGTTTTCTTACTTTCATGTAAGCTACCTCATTTTCAAGTTTGCACTGACCTAATTTTGTTTTTTAGGATCGGCAAGAAAGCGTTGGCAAACAGACAGGCTCTTTTGTAATTTTTGGATGTGTGTTGGCTTTTGCGAATAACAAATGTGCTTGGGTGTGTGAGCTGGATATTCATTCTAACGAATTTTATTAATTAAGATCTTAAAATTAGAATGTATTTTTTTTTCAATAATACCTACCGACAAGCTATTACTCATTGCCAAATAGTCAATGACAACTTTTACATCACTAGGTCTACTAATTCGATTACCAAGTGAGGTATAAGGAGAATCTGTTTCTGTCAAGATCTTATCAAGGGGAATCTCTGAAATCAATTTTTGACCTGACTTACTTTTGATCATAGAAGGATTAATTGAGAAATAATACCCACTATCTAAAATTTGTCTTAACACGGTTACCCTACCTGTATACCAATGAAAAATCACGTTCTCTATTCTGTGTTTTCTCAATAATTCATGCACTTCTTTTTCCGCCCTCCTAGAATGAAGACTTATAATCTTCTTTTTAGTTTTTATAGTTTCTAAAATAAACTCAAAACTTTTAATCTGAATTTCTTTAGTTGCAATTCCTTCTTCAGAAAAGTCTAAACCGATTTCTCCAATATATGATGTTTTCTCAATGTTATTCTTGAATTTCAATAACTCTCCATGATGTTTTTGCGCCAATAAAGGATGCAAACCTAAAGCCATTCTAATATATTTAAAATTCTTAATATGAGGTAATCCCATTTCGAAATGACTAGGTAAATTAGTCATTCCGATAGTAATAATCTTTTGTCTTTCACATTCTTTGATTACTTGTAATGGGGATTCAAACATATCAAAATGACAATGAGAGTCAAGGAGCATAACATTATAAATTTGCAAGATTTTTTAATACAAGATAATTAGATGATGTATTGTTATCATTTATCCAAGTTTCGAGTTCATCAATAGTACGAACAACAACATCAGCATACTGATCTAGTTTATCCAAAGGTAATGAACCATTTATCAAAAGTTCTTTTTTTATCTCTTCTTTTGTTCTCTTCTTAGATAAAAATTGTAAGAATGTTTTTACATCTTTCATTCTTTTATTTTTCTTATTTAAAGTTGCCCAAATCCAATTGGGTTTATCGAAAATATTATCACCATATGATAATTCATTATCCCATTGAACTTTATTTGTTGCAGCTCGTCTATAAATACATGGCATACATTTACCACAATGATGTGGGCTTGTTGTCAAAACTGCACCATGGTTTCTTTTCATCCAATGTTTATACCAGAACCTCTTATGCCCCCCTTTTCCACATGAATTAGACAATTCCACTAATGCTCTTAAGAAATTATCATTCGAATATGGTAAAAGCATTTCTCCTTTCGTTTTAAACTCAAAAGGGTTCTTTACTTGTGTTTTTATACCTAAGCCAATGAAAATATTATTCACCGTAGTAAGAATGTATGGATGGGTTGTTTTTGTACTGCATGAACTTCTTCTCGATGGCGATAAAGGTATGTTTAAAGATATTGTTCCATTCTCAGGTATATGGAACGATTCATTAGGTGTTAAATTATGCGCTAGATAGCCAGCAAGACTTATGAATAGGATAGAACGACTTCTAAATGTGGCTTCTAATTTTCGTCCATTAGATCCTTTCTTTGAGCTAACTTGATTAAAAGTCCATTCAAAATCTGTATTCTCTGTATATCTTTTTACTAATTCTCCTTTAATATCACCTTGTTCTTTATGCCCACTCATAGAGACATCGTAATGAGATACTAACAGCGTTTTCTTTCTGTTTTCGAGTAATTCATATCCACCAACTAGGGAATCTAAACCACCTGAAAATAAACAAACTTTTTCAGGTTTAAAAGTGCTAAATTGCAAGGTAGAATTAGGAATGTAGTAGTTAGTAATTGATTGCTTTTTAAAAGAAATATCCCAAATATCACCTGTTAAAAAATTTAGCATTTTACAAATATTACTTCGCTGGGTATTCCATAAAGGAACGTTTCCAACTTCAAAATCAAAACTTATTTCTCGGCTCCAACCATCAAGAGAAAAATATTTTCTTGGGATCAATCTATCAATATTATAGATAATCACACCAAATATATAGAATTCAAAAGCAGAAGATGATGATTCATTAGTATATTTATATATATCTTGAAAATGCTTATTATCTATTGTAAGGAAATATCTATTATCGTTGGCTAATGATAATTTAATTTCAGGTAAATTACCAGTACTAGCAGCTGTTTGATTAATTATTACTGTATTCATTATTCAAAAATCTCGATTACGTTACTGAAAATATTTTTTACAATTGAATCATGTTTGCTTGATTGCTCCCAGTCTATACTACTTAACTTAGTATTATCATTAAGTACTTTGATTTCGGAAAAAACGAAATCTTTAATTTCACCCATAGTTTGATTGCACAGTTTTTCGCCTTTACTTGCAAATAACCGCTCCTCAAACATCTCATATAAATGTTCAAATACGTAAAATCCAAAATAATCAACCAATAAATTGTCAATTCCTTGATCTTGTACGCTTTCATTTAGAGCATCTTCGACATCTTTCGCATCTTCAGTTCCTTCTAATATCTGTTCAAGAAACTCATTCAATGCGGCTTTAGCAGCGGCTTCATCAAAATTATTAGTAGGACCACATAGGTCTTCCATTAAAAAATGAACTAAATCTGATTTTGATTTATTTTGAATATTTTCAAATCCACTTTTAGCAACATAGTCATTAAATTCGCCTTGACTGGAACGATATAAAACACCTCCTAAAGACCTTGCAGTGGAAATAGCTGCTTTTCCTCCTTTGGAAGACGAACCTGAAGACATAGAACTTTTACCTCCTGCCGCCTTTATATAATTACTTAAAGTTTTTTTAAAACTATTTGTCCTTTTTTGTTGATATTTAGAATTGTGGAGTATACTTGGATTTGCATTTTCTTTATCTATGCGATTCGCTAAGTTTGAGATACTACTACTTGTTTTACCCCAACTCGGATCTCCTGCAACGCCTGGACTTATACTTTGTGATGTTCCCATTATTTTTTTGGATTAGATTTTAGGTTGTATGCTTTAAAAACTTTCGTGTCTTTATGTTTATTTATCTCACTAATAATTCCTGCGATTTTAATTCCCTTGGCTTCAATTGAATGAAGCATATTTCCAACAGAAGCAGGGATGTTATTAAAAACAGGAATACTTTCTAAAGCTTTTTGATATTCATGTATGTATTGGGACTTTTCTTCAATAAAAGCACACATTATAATATGCCCTCTTTTCTCTTTTGGAGTTTTAATTATAGCCTTGCATGTTAAATCAACAAGCTTATCGATATAGTCTGTACTATTCAGGTCGCTTCCGATATTTTTGATCTTTGAGTAAATTTTACGCTCTGATTGCAATTCTATTAAGTCTTTATATATTGCTTTCACAATTGGAGGAACTAAATTTACTGACTGTAAAGAGGCGCTAAGCTTATCTCGTGAGAGCCAGAAATAATCCCTTAAATCCTCACCTTTAAGCTGAGGTTCCATTCGGAACCATTTTATCAAATTTGACTTTTTCCAACTAGAAAATTCTTCTAATGTAGCTTCTATTTCCTCTAAATTTTCTTCAGCTTTTTTGATCAATGTGGGGAATCCATTTTCTGAGGATTGCAAATTAAAAAGCTCTTGGAAATGTGGATCATCCATATATTCTAAGATCATAAGTTTAATCAGTATGTCATCTCTGAATTCCTTAATCTTAGCAGCATTTGCGAGCTTCTTACGAATTGTAAAAGCATTTAAGAACCGTTTAATTTGCCGAGGATTCCCTTTTAACCCTTCTGCAATTAATGGTGCTAAAGTTGGTATTATTGACAATTGGTTTAAAGGAATAGATTCACCGACAATATCTTTTACATTTTGATATCCAAAAGTTGAATATTTATCTTTTTCCCTGAATACAGCAAAAGCCTCAACTATTTCTTCGAACCTATCACTCAGTTCATCTTGACAAAGGAGAAGAGTTAAATAGGTTTCAACCTCCATTTCAGAGAGTTTTGGTAAAATATATGGAACTTGAATGAGTTTTTCTAAATAATCATTGACAAGGTTTTCATATTCTCCATTTTCGGAATCTCGGAGATCTTTAGCCTTATACCTGTACTGAATTGCATGTTTGACAATTCGTTTATCTGCACCAATTATAAAAGCCGTTTTTTTAACATTTAGAAATAATTTAATTGCTTCTAAATTATCTATTATTCTATCTGGAGTACACCTATCTAGATCATCTACCATAATAACTAGTGAATCAATTTCGCATTTATCAATAGTCTTTTCAAATTCTTTTCGAAAATCTCTTACAACTTTTGGTGTTTTGTTTTTAGATTCTTTGTTACTTTTTATAATGCCATTTAATTCACCTTGTAATTTTTTACCTTCCTCAGATTTCAATTTTTCCATTAGTTGATCAGGGTTGTCGAATAAATCTGCGAATTTTGACAATCCATCTCCTATTAAGCTAAGACCACCAGTTGCATAAGCTTTAGCGATTGGCATTCCAACGTTTGTGACAGCCATTTTTCCTAATCTTAACCAATCAACTTTTTTTAAAAGTTCTTTTGCAGCATCAACCCCTCTTGCTGAAATTTTCTTTTCCTTAACAATGGATTTTAAGATGGATTCTACAAGTGCGGATTTTGCATCGTCATAACCTTCAAAAACCCATCCATTAAAAGTTATAACAACAACTTTTTTCTGTTCCCTAAGTTTATTCTCTAACATTTTCATTATGCTAGATTTTCCACTTCCCCAGTCGCCAAATAATCCTATTGATATAGGGAGCATTTTTTCATCAATTACAATGTCTTTCAGTAATTCTGAATGAACATTAAAACCTAGTAAATCTTTATCTGTCTCATTATCGTGCCACATAGTTATTGTTTTTTTTAGGTACAGTACTGAAAAGGGAGTGGAGAGATTGCACTCTTTTGCAATTTTGGGTTTGTGGGTCGGTTTGCGCGATTTGCAGAAGTGTGCAATGTGCGTTGGTTATCCCAACTGTCCCGAAGGACAGAAGCGCGTTGGCAAAACAAAATTTTTTCGAAGCAGTTAGTATCTTTTCAATATTTATTGTTAGTTCTTTCAATTCTCAGTTTGGTTTTCTTTTTTTCGCCTTGAAGGAAACGTATTTATAACACCCACTAAGTTTACTATTATATTCGCTATAGTGTAGTCCTTGAGGGTTGTTGTTGTTCCAAATGTAGGAATTACATTTAACTATGAAAAGTAATGCGTTTAAAAATTATGAAATATTGTTTTTGTTGGAAGTCAATGTTATGTTGTAGTTTTCATAGTCGACAGCTCTTGTATTTATTTGCTTAGACTTTGTAGTTTGTGTTAGGAGGGTAAGTTGTTTGTTACAAGTTGCTTGGAGTAGGAGAAGAAGGAAGGAGTGCCTTTGGGAAAATCTTTGTGTAACTCAGTACTACTTTGTGTTTTTTATGGAATAGTTAAAAAGAAACTAAACTATGGGAATGAACGAACCACCGATTAGTTGCATAATATACTTTAATCGGTAATTCGTTTATTAGTATTTTCTATTGTACTGATGGAATCAGCAGGAAAGGAAACAGAAGATCTAACATTTCGACTTTAAAACTTTCCTACTTTTCAACCTCACTCAACAATTAGTTTCTTTTCTTTTTAGAGAATTTCGATGAGTTGGGACGATTCTGGCTTTTCTTTCTTGCGGCAAAAAACTCTTGCTTGCGTCGTTGTTTTTCTTTTTCAAACTCCTTCTTCTCTTTGGCATTCATCGGCTTATCGGTCTGAGGATATGGATGATCTTTAATTCGATCGATCTTCAGATTAATCAATTTCTCGATATCCCTTACAAATGCATTTTCTTCTGGCTCGCACAATGAGATGGCAACGCCTTCTTCGCCTGCTCTTCCGCAACGACCAATACGGTGCACGTAAGTCTCGGCCACATTAGGAATGTCGTAATTGATTACATGTTTCAGTTTATCAATGTCAATTCCTCGGGCAGCAATATCGGTTGCCACCAATACCTGAATTTCTCCTGCTTTAAACTGCGTAAGTGCTTTTTGCCTTTGGTTTTGCGACTTGTCGCCATGAATAGCCGCTGCCGTAATCTTTTTGTTCTTCAGGTTACGCACAATTCTGTCTGATCCGTGCTTGGTTCTGGAGAAAAGTAGCGCCTGCTCAATATTGTTATTCTTGAGAATATGCAGCAAAAGCTGGTTTTTGGTCGACCTGTTGGTGTAATACATATACTGCTGAATGGTCTCTGCTGTGGACGACACCGGATTCACCTCTACCTTTTCAGGTTTCCAAAGAATTTTCTTCGAAAGCTCTAAAATATTATCGGGCATGGTGGCCGAGAAGAAAAGCGATTGCCTTTTGGTAGGAAGTTTAGCCAATATCTTTCGTATATCATGGATAAAGCCCATGTCTAACATTCTATCGGCTTCGTCCAACACAAAATATTCGATGTGTTTCAGGTGAATGAATCCCTGATCCATCAGATCGAGTAATCTTCCTGGTGTAGCTACCAAAATATCTACTCTGGCTTTTAGAGCATTTACCTGAGGTCGCTGATTTACACCTCCAAAGATCACCGTATTTTTAATGCCAGTGTATTTTCCGTAAGTCGAAAAACTTTCTCCAATCTGGATAGCCAACTCGCGGGTAGGAGTGATAACCAACGCCTTTATTCTGCGATGATTTTTATCCTGTCTGCGTTCCACAAAAAGGTTTTGCAAAATAGGAATCGCAAAAGCTGCTGTCTTTCCTGTTCCTGTTTGAGCGCTTCCCAATACGTCGCTTCTATTTAAAATATGTGGAATTGCTTTTTCCTGAATAGAAGTTGGTTCGATGTATTTCTCCTCATCTAAAGCCTTCAAAATAGGCTTTATTAAATCCAAATCTTTGAATTGCATTAGCAAATATTGTGTTAATCCTTTTCAGGACGATGTATAAATGGGGGGCAAAGGTAAGATTATAATATAAATCAAGCACCTGTTTCTTGTTATAACAGAATGTTGTTGTACGAAAAGGTACGAATTTTGCTTTAAATGCAGCATTCAATAAATTTTTTCAACTTTATCGTAACATTTTCCGTTTTACAACGACTAAGTTACTACCAAGATAAGCTGGATGGTTTGTTTTTCTGTTGGAATGCCTGTAAATAGTGGGTTTTAATATAGTTTCGCAAGAAAAATTCTTGCTGTTCCGATAGCGAAATTTTAAACGAAATCGAGTTTAGATTGTATAACCATTGCAAGTTTTATTGAATCGATAAATAAAAACAAATGAAGAGAATTCTAATTTTATTAGCCTTAGTGGGTTTTATTGCTGCGCAAAGTAATGCGCAGGTAAGCTACAAAAGTCGTGAAGAGATTCCAGAAAAGTACAAGTGGAACTTTTCCGATATCTACAAAGACTGGAATGCCTGGGAAGCTGACTTCAAAGCTATCTCGGAAGATATGAAAGCCATTCAAGGTTTTAAAGGTACATTAAACATAAGTGCCGACAACCTGCAGAAACTGTTAAATGTTCAGGAAGGTTTAATGAAAAAGGCCTATAAAGTGTATCAGTTTGTGTCGTTCCAGAGCACTGTTGATTCGCGCAATATGGACCTGCAGGCTAAACTACAAAAGGTACGTTTGTTGTTTGCTAACTTTGGTGTGGCAACAGCATGGATCTCGCCTGAGATGCTTCAAATTCCGGAAGCAACCATGAAGAAATGGATTGCTGAAAACGATGGATTGAAGGATCATAAATTCAGCTTATTGGATATGTATCGCTTGCAGAAGCATGTACTAAGTGAGAAGATGGAGCAATTGCTTTCTTACTTCTCTCAGGTTAACGGTACGGCTCAATCGGTATTTAGAGCATTGTCTACTACTGATATCAAATTCAAAGAAGTTACATTGTCTGATGGTTCAAAAGTAACGGTTACTCCAGGAGTTTACTCGCAAGTGGTAACCAACAATAAGAACCAGGAAGATCGTAAGAAAGTGTACGAAGCTCTTTACGATGTATATTTCCAAAACAAGAATACTTATGCAGCCATTTACAACGGTATTGTTCAGTCGGATTGGGCTAGTGCAAGAGCCAGAAATTATGCTTCGTCGTTGGATGCTGCTTTAGAAGGAAACAACATTCCTAAAGATGTTTACCTGAACCTGATTAATACTGTAAAAGAGCACACTGCTCCTGTACAGAAGTACTACAAACTTCGTAAGAAGGTATTGCAATTGGAAAAGTATTATGGTTTCGATGGATCAATCAGCTTGGTTGACTTCAACAAATCATATCCATACGAAGAGGCTGTTGATATTGTAACAGAATCGGTTTTGCCATTGGGTAAAGATTACCAGGAAAAGCTTAAAGTGGCTACTTCAAGCGGTTGGTTAGATGTATACGAGAACCCGGGAAAACGTTCAGGAGCTTTCTCTTCAGGAGTATATGGTGTTCACCCATACATGTTGTTGAACTACGACGAAACATTGGATTACGTATTTACATTGGCGCATGAGTTAGGACACACCATGCACACTACATTGTCTAACGAGACGCAGCCATTTGCCACTCACGGTTATACCATTTTCGTTGCCGAGGTAGCTTCTACTTTCAACGAGCGTTTGTTGTTGGATCACATGATGAAAAATACCAAAGATCCTAAAGAGCGTATCGCATTGTTGAATCAGGCTATTCAGGGAATTATCGGAACTTTCTATGCACAGTCGATGTTTGCCGATTACGAATATCAGGTACACACTATGGCAGAAAAAGGACAACCTATCAATGCCAAAGCACTAACAAATGTATGGCAAGGTTTAGCCGAGAAGTACTATGGAGATGTTTCGGAGAAAACAAAATACTCTAACTACCCATGGACTCGTATTCCTCATTTCTACAATTCTCCATTCTATGTATATCAGTACGCTACTTGTTTTGCTTCATCGGCAAAATTGTACAAAGATGTTACTGAAGGATCGAAGAAAGACCGTGAAGCAGCTTTGGAGAGATATATCACATTGCTACGTTCGGGTGGAAACGACTTCCCAATGGAGCAGTTGAAAAAAGCAGGTGTAGATTTATCGAAGCCTGAAACTATTTTGGCAGTAATCAATCAGTTGGATAAATTGGTTGACCAATTGGCCATTGAAATTGAAAAGCTGGAAAAATAAGCTTATTCATTATAAATCAGGAAAAGGCAATCCGTTTGGGTTGCCTTTTGTTGTAATTGGCGATAAATGTGTAAGTTTGTTGCTGCTGAGGCTGTTGTACTGTGGATTTGTGTATGTGATTTATTTTTGCAAATTTTTATCGCGACATTTGGCTGAACACAATGAAACAATTTGCATTTAAAAACGATAAGGAAGCTTTTCAGAAAGTGAGAAGAGGGGATATGGCGGCATATCGTTTTCTTTTCGATTGTTACTTTGCTGATTTGTGTCGTTTTTTGAATATGTATGTAAAAGATAGATACATTTCGGAAGAGATTGCACTGGATATCTTCACCAGCTTGTGGGAGAAGAAAGAGCAGTTGGTGATAAAACATTCATTGAAGAGCTATCTTTTTCAATCGGCCCGATTTAAAGCCATTAGCCATTTAAGGCAAAAAAAGAATTGGGTATTTGTTGATTTAGATTTACCTGATCTGCAAGATAAAGAAACCATTGCCAGAGAAGAGACAATGGAGCCAGATAAGCTGAGAGCGATTATTGAAGATGCAATTAACGACTTACCTGAAAAAAGCCAAAAAATATACCGCTTGGCACGAGAAGAAAAGATGTCTCATAAAGAAATTGCAGAACTATTGGGTGTTTCGCCCAAAACAGTGGAAAATCACGTTGGCATTGCCTTGAAAAAATTACGTATCTCCTTAAAACCATATTACGATCAAATATTCTTTATGAGTTTGGTTTGATTTTAAGTTGTTGATATTTAGTGTTTAGTGTGGATTGTGCTTAGGTTTCTGAAAAAAACTTACTTTTTTATTGGGGGATAGAAGGAAGTGTTGCGACATAATAGGTGAAAGCATATACTATGGAACAACAAAACGTACCTTGGAATATAATTTCGGCCTACTTGAATGGCACGGAATCGAATGAGCAGAAAGAGGAACTTAAGCAATGGCTGTCTCTTTCTCCTGATAATGGAGTGGTACTGGATGAGATAATTTCGGCATGGCAAATCTCACACAATAGTGATGATACTTATAAGCCCAATGAAGAACAATTGTGGCAACAGTTGATGCAACGCATTGAAAAGAAACCACGATTGATTCCGTGGCAACCAGTGGTAAAATGGTTATCGGTTGCTGCAGCTGTGGTACTCATATTTTTGGCAGGCAACTGGCTGGGGAAAGATGCTGTTGAGGAGGTGATTACCTATTCAACTGTTGTAGCTCCACCAGGGAGTAAAACACAATTGCTTTTACCTGATAGTACCAAAGTATGGTTGAACTCAGGAGCGGAATTAAAGTATGCCAATACCTATGCCGCCAATAATCGCGAAGTTTTTATAAAAGGAGAGTGCTATTTCGATGTGGTAAAGAGCACACAGCATCATTTTGTGGTTAACACTTCACGACTGAAAGTAAAAGTGTTTGGTACAAAGTTCAATGTTAACGAGAATAGCAAGAGAAACAGCACTGCTGTAACTTTGGTTTCGGGTAAGGTGCAGGTACTAAATCAACGCGATAAAGAGTTGAGTAAGCTTAATCCCAATGACCAATTAGAACTTACAGGCAATAAGTTTCAGGTGAGAAAACTAACGGAAACAAGTATGACAACAGCCTGGACACGCAACTTACTCGTTTTTAATAACCAATCGTTGGGCGAGGTAGTTGATTATCTGGAAAGCTGGTTTGGTGTTAAAATTATTCTAGATCCACGCTTGGCTGATAGGGAAGGTTACACTTTTAAAACCAAAACTGAAAACTTAAAAGAGGTGCTTAAAATGATTTCAATAATAACACCAATATCATATGAAATAGATGGAGATATAATAAGAATTAAACCTAAAAACTAAAAAACAGAGAAGCTTGGACCCTTCTCTGTTTTAAAAGTTTATTGTTAAATATGAATTGGTTATGTAATGCAGTTTGGCGACAGCAACATAACTGATTCAATAAACTCGAATCGTAAAATTATGAAAAAAAATTTAATGAAGGTATGCCGGAGTAATCCAGGGATGCAAAAATTATTGGTAATTATGAGACTAACCTTCTTTTTAACGATTTTAGCAACTCTTAGTGTAACAGCAGGCAGTGCACAAAAAGCGAAGCTAAATTTAAACTACAAGAATAAGCAGATTAAGTTTATTCTGGAGCAAATAGAAGAACAATCTGATTATTACTTTATGTACAACAACAGAGATGTTGATGTAACAAAAAAAGTAGATTTAAATGTTCGTTCTGCATCAGTGTCAAATGTTCTAAGTAAGATATTTGATGGTTCAGATGTAACTTATACTGTTTTAGGAAAGCATATAATGATACATCAGGACAAAGAGCGTCAGGATATGGTGGGGAATCAGCAAAAGCAAAAAGTTGCCGGTGTAGTTGTTGATGAAAATGGAGAGCCTTTACCGGGTGTTTCAATTGTTGTAAAAGGAACTACAATAGGTATTACAAGTGATATTGACGGCAAATTTAGTTTAGAAGTAGATGCTAAAACGATTCTGCAATTTTCGTTTGTAGGAATGGAAATGCAAGAGGTTGAAGTAGCCAATAGAACCAATATAAAAGTAGTATTGCAAGAGTCTGCTATCGACTTAGATGAGGTGGTTGCCGTAGGTTACCAAACCAAGCGAAAAACCAACTTAACAGGATCGGTTGCCACAATTTCTAACGAACAGTTAAAGAACCGACCAGTACAGAAGCTAAGTAATTTGATGATTGGTTTGGCTCCAGGATTGAATGTTAGTTACAGTAATCCCGGACGTGTTGGTGGTGGCGGCGTTAGCTTCAATATTGGAGGTACTGTTTCCCGAAGAGGTGTTTCGCCATTGTTGGTAGTAGATGGTGTTGTTCAGGAAAGCATTAACGCTTTAGATTTTATCAATCCGAATGATGTGGAGAATATTTCGGTTTTAAAAGATGCCGAAGCAGTAATTTATGGTTCGCGTGGTTCGGGAGGAGTATTGGTTGTTACTACCAAACGAGGAAAAGAGCCTTCTGTAAGAGCAAGTATAAGTACTACATTCTCTACTCCTAGATATTATTCCCGAAAAGAAGATATGTATACTTTTTTCACAACAATGAGAAAAGCCTGGGAAGAGCAAGGTGATGCTCCGATGTTTAATTTCAAGAGTGTTTTTGATTATATGGATGAAAATAATATTCAGCATGAAGATATATTCAAAAATGACTTTAAATACGAAATTACAGATGGAGGACAGTTTCCTGATAGTGAATATTTAGCTTTTGGCAATATACAGTGGTACGACTTCATGTATGGAACTGCCACCAGAACTAACTATGATGTTTCGGTGTCGGGTTCTGGAAAAAATACGAACTACTACTTATCTGGAGGTGTAGTAGACGAAAATTCGATGTTGAAACACGGGAAGAACGATGCATTGACCTATTTCACTCGTATCAAATATGAGTATAACCACAAAGATTATTTGAAATTAGGTGTAAATGTTGGTATGCGTTATCGCAACCTAACAGAGCCTACCTATTTGGGAGCAGTAGAATTTTGGTCTTCTGTAAAGCATACATACGATTTACCTTACACCAAAGAGGGACGATACAATACCAACTTTGTAAAATGGTACAGTCCTTTGGCTTTAGCCGAAGAGGGAGGTGAAATAAAAAAGCAGAATTACAATATCTCTCCTCAGTTTTATGTCGAAGTGAAGCCTTTTAGTGGCATGATGATTAAAGGTAATGTTACACGTAATGTTGATGTTTACCAGGGACGTAGTATTGAGAAACGCGTAGCACATTACAATGGTAATGAGAAGTTAGTGTCTTATTACCGAACTGAAGGGAACGACAAAGTTAACGCTACCAAATCGATAAATAATTCGTTCATAGGAAACCTTCAGGCAACTTACAAGGTGAATATCGATGAAAAACATACCATTCGATCGCTGGTTGGAATGTCGCATGAAGAGTTCTATTATGATGAGCTGTGGGCAAATCGTAAAGACTTGATTAACGACGATCTATATACGCTATGGATGGGGAATTCTGAAGAACAATATAATGGCGATAAGCAATGGGAAACGGTTATCAAATCTTATTTTGGAAATGTTAGCTATTCTTACAAAGACAGGTATACCATTGAAGGAAATATTCGTCATGATGGATCGTCACGCTTCATTAAAGGTAAAAAGTGGGATACCTTCCTTGGTGGAGGTGCTGCATGGAATATCAGCGAAGAACCTTTCTTTAAAAACTGGAATATCCAAGCTATCGATTTCTTGAAGCTAAGAGCTTCCTGGGGTGAGCTAGGGAACCAGAATAGTACCGGAAGATACGATTTCGCATCTACCATAAGAACCGGAACCAGTGGTTACGTTTTTGGAAATTCCGGAGCGTATTACAATCCTCAATATGCAACAACAAAAGGTTTCCCGGCAGTCGATCAGACATGGGAGAAGACACAACGACTGAATGTTGGAGCAGAGCTTACAATGTTTGAAAATCGCTTAAATATCGCCGGAAATGTCTTTTCGGCATTGACCGATAACATGTTTTACACCGAAGATTTTCCAGAAGTGTTGGGAACAACAGGTCCTCAGGTTAATGGTGCGAGTGTAAAAGCCAATGGTTGGGATTTATCGATAAAATGGCAAGATAAAATTGGAACTGATTTTTCATATTCTGTAAACTTTGGAATCTCAGATGTTCGCTCAAAAGTAGAACGTTTATCAGATAGTAGAGTGATTCGAAATGGTTTAAACCGTTTTGTGGAAGGAGAGTATGTGAACTCAATTTATGGTTTGGATTTTGGCGGATTTTTTCAAACCCAGGAAGAACTTGATGACTATTTGTCGAGAGTAACAAAAGGAGTTGAACGCAAAATCAGAGTTGGTGATACCAGATATTTAGATAAAGATGGCGATGGTGTTTTAGAAGCCAACAGAATATACAAAGTTGGTCCTGACGGAAAACCCACTGAAGATTCAGGCGACTTGGTGAAACTGGGAGAAAGAGGTCCACGTTATCGCTACCATATTAACTTAAATGCATCTTGGAAAGGATTTACCTTTAGTATGTTACTAAATGGTATTGGGCAATTGTATAATTGGCAGTTGAATAACAACGGAAGTGGTCCTGCCGCTTTGGAGAGAGATTACGATGCACCCTGGAGACAACCCCTCGATTTTTATTATGGTAATACCTGGACACCGGAAAATCCAGATGCACTATACCCAAGATTGCATATTAGATCGGCAACTGTGAATGGAAATATAAACGGACACAACTTCCGTATTTCCAATGCTCCATACTTCCAGAAAAGTGTTCCTTACTTAGCCATTAAAAATGTACAGTTGGGTTATAATTTACCTAAGTCGTGGGCTAAAAAAGTAGGAACGGAAAGATTGCATATTTATGTAAGTGCTTCAGACATTGGTTATCTGATTAATAAGATGCCAACGAAGAGCTTTTCTCCGGAATTTCCTTTCTCAGTTAGTATGACACCTATCCCAAGTACTGTTTCGGTAGGGTTAAATGTTAATTTTTAATTGAACGCAAAATGAAGTATAAATTTATAATAATCATTGTGTCAATATTAGTATTGACAGCTTGCGAGAAGGATTTGAATTTGTTTCCTAAAACTGAACTAAGTACTGGGTCCTTCTTTTTAAAAGAAAAAGATTTTAAGCTTTTTGCCAATCAGTTTTACGATTACCTTCCCGGATTTGGAACATGTGGCAGAGACGAATGGTCTGATATAACTTTCGATGGAAGTAGTATTAGTAATGGAACGTACACCGAACCCAATACAAGCAGTTTGTATAATGGATGTTACGATAGAATACGTAAAACTAACGATATGCTTGAGGCTATCGAAGGTGTTGAGGATGAGCAACTGAAGAAAAGTGTTTCGGTTTATAAAGGGGAAGCATTATTTTTCAGGGCCTTGCAGTACTGGTTTCTTTATAGAGATTTCGGAGGCGTAATCATTGTCGATAAACCTTTGGGAGTTGAAGATCCGTTGCTTTACGGAACTCGAAATAGTAGAAAAGAGGTGGTGGATTTCATCTTAAACGATTTAAATGAAGCACTAAAGACTGACGTAGGAACACTTTCAGGCACCAAGAATGAAGGACGAATAACAAGAGAGGCTGTTTTGGCATTAAAAGCTCGTGTTGCTTTGTTCGAGGGAACGTGGGTGAAATACCACAATACAGGAGCTGATGCGAATGCTTACCTACAGCAGGCAATTGATGCCTCAGGAGCGATTTTAGATGGCGGAAAATTTCAATTATTCGATCGCAGAGATGTATTGGGAGAGGATAGTTATCGCTACTTCTTCACTTTGGAGACAGAGCGCAAAACAAATCCAGCAGGATTAGGGAAAGAAGATCAGAATGAGATTATTCTGGCCAATAAGTACAGTCAGAAACTTAGAAACAGAGGTTCATCATGGGTTGTAGTTGCTTGGGACGATTTGTCTCCAACACGAAAAATGATGGATATGTATCTGGATGCTAATGGTCTGCCTATTACAAATCCAAATTCGATATTTAAAGGTTACTTGTCAGAAATTGATCCAGTAACTAAACGTGGTACTAACTGGGAATATGTCGATCGTGATCCTCGAATCAGAGCGAACCATGTTCAACCATTTCATCAGTACTGGTACGATAGACCTTATGCAAAGACATTCGAAGAAACTGCGGAACAGCTAATTGGAACGGGATATTTCCATGATGGATGGAGTATCAGCTCTTTGACTGGCTATGTACCATATAAATTCTGTAATGAAATTGAAAGACCTATTGCCAACGACTATCCGGTGTTCCGTTTAGCTGAGATGATGTTGATTTTTGCAGAAGCTTCGTTTGAAAAAAATGGATCTATCACCGATGCAGAACTGAATAAGTCGATAAATATGCTTAGAGATCGTGTTGGAATGCCTCATCTTACTAATGCGTTTGTTGCAACTAATTCGCTGGATATGAAAGAGGAAATTCGTCGTGAAAGAACCGTCGAGCTATTCATGGAAGGTTTCAGATATGACGATTTGCGCCGATGGAAAACAGCTGAGGTAGAAATGCCTAAGGCGATTCTTGGAATGAAATGGGGTGGAAACATGTTTGAAAGTAAGTATGAAGTTTTCGACCTAAAAGCGAATAAAGTGGTAGAAGTGGATAATAGTAAAATTCATAAGTATGCAATTGATGCTGATGGATTTTTAATTATTGAAGATGCTTCTAAAAGGTTTTGGGAGTCGAAACACTACTTGAGACCACTACCACTGCTAGAATTAGAAAAGAATAAAAACTTAACACAGAATTCGGGTTGGATTGGTTCGGCCGAATAATATCAGACAAATAATAGTGGAAAGGAGGGAGTAATTGCTTCCTCCTTTTTTTGATTTTCAATATTAGAAATTGTTATAGTTGAATGGATATGAGAAGAATACAATTATTATTGCTTTTAATCATTTGGGTAGGAAGTGCTATGGCTCAGTCTACTGCTAAAACTGGTATTCTGTTTTCAAGAGTGGGATACGATTTAGATGGAGATAAACGAGTTATAATAAGAAGTACAGCTAAAGAATTTGAAGCAGGAGAGCAGTTCAAGCTTCTTGATGACAATAAGCAGTTGGCTTATTCAGGAAAATTGAAGTTCTGGGGAAAGAAATGGAATTCTTATTGGTGGATAGCCGATTTTTCAGGAATAACGAAGAGTGGGAATTACTTTTTTCAGGTAAAAGATAAAAACGATAAGTTGTATGAGTCGAAGACAATAAAAGTAGCTCGGAATTTATTGTGGAATAAAAGCTGGGAAACTGTTGCCATTGAACAGTTGAAACAGCGGGTGTTATTTCGAAAAAACAATGCTACGAAACATGGCCCAGAACATGCTCAGGGCGGTGGATGGCAAGATTGTGGCGGCTACCTGCGAGAAACAAATAGCCATGCAACAATGATTATTGGTCTTTTCGATCTACTAGAATTTTCTCCGGAAAGAATAGATAATGTTCAAAACAAAGAGCTAATTGAACAGTTGCTTATCGGATTGAATTACTTGGCATTTTGCCAGGATAAAGCGGCAGAACTGGGAAAAGGAGATGGTGCCATTATACACGAATGGCCCAAACACCGAAATGTAATTACCGGAGATGTGGCTAAAGGAGCAGTCTGCTTTGCTCGTGCATCGAAGCTGTTAGCCAACCATGATAAAAACATAGCCAAAGAGTTTGCTTCTAGGGCAACTCGAGCTTTTCATTTTTTGGAAAAAAATGGCCCCATTCACAATTGTGGAGGAACAGATTTTCATGGAACTGTTCAGCCAGACGACGGCTTCGAACCAAAGATTCATGGTGTCGCTAAGGGTTTTGTTCGACCTAAAGAGTGGAAAACGCGCGATTTGGTCATGATGACATGGATTGCGGTTGAGTTAGGAGATGTGGATAAGGCTTATGAGTTTGCTCAACGGGTAATGAACAGACAAATAAAGAAGAGTAACTCTGAAGGAGGATATTTTGGTCATTTTAAGGCGTACGATTCAGTCGATTATACCGAAAAAGCATGGGAACACCATCACATGGGATACGATGCCGGAGCCACTTTCCCTCATTACATTATTCCTCTTATTCAGCTGGCTGAGAAATTTCCCAACCATGCCCAAAATGCGAAGCTAAAGAAAGCGATTAACGATTTTGCTTATGGATATTTCTTACCTGCATGCACCAATAATCCATTCAATCTTCTTCCTATGGGATATTATAAGAATGAAGGGCTACTGGTTTTTAGTGGTTTATGGCATGGCATGAACGGTGCATATGGCTCAGCTGCAGCTTTGGCGTTAGAATTGGTCGATTTCACCGGAGATAAACAATTCAAAAAAATAGCAACAGGAAACCTGCAGTGGATTGCAGGATTAAATAGTGGTATAGTTTCAAAGAAAGGATTCGAATCTAAAAGTATGATTTACGGAATTGGAGATGAATTTTGTGGTAGTTGGACAAAAATTCCCGGAACAATATGCAATGGTTTTGAATCCGATAGACAATTCTTTGTGGCGCAGCCTCAATTAAAAACCGATGGGCCTAATGTATTCACCGATGAAGGATGGATTACTCACTCCGGAGGATGGATTAGTGCTTTAAGTCGATTGAAAGAGTAATTGAAAACGGGAGAAGAGAGCTTGTGGATGAACCATAGGCTCTTACTTGTCCCGATATAGAATGTGGTTTCATAAAATAGATACTTTATTGCATGATTGGTGCCCCTTTTACAATGTGTGTTGAAGCTAATTTAGCAGTCTGTTGAGTATTAAATATCGATTAAGAAAAGTTTTATGATGAAAATTATTGCAGCTGCAGTTTTATTTTGGGTAGGAATACACATTGGGAATGCCCAGAATAAGTTTGGGCACATGATCGCTGCCGAGAAACAGCTAACAAAAGAGTGGAAACAATCCTTGTTAGATCGTGGGAGTAGAAAAGTGTACCGGGGAAGTGAACTCACCACAATTGGTATGCCGGTATCTGGAATTGCCAGTGGTCAGTTATATGTAAGAGGAGATGGAACATTAGCTTACTGGTGGATTGCCAACAATGCATATAATACGGGCCCCGGACGTTCTGATGAAATGAATTTTGAAACTCCTCATGGACCATGGCAGGTTTGTTATCAGACATTTGAACCATTCAGCTATTTCAAGCAAGGCTTTGAAGTAGAAGTGGAAACCGGAAAAAAGAAAATCAGGAAAGAGCTAAATAAAAGCTCGTTTAACGATGTACAGTTTATAGGAGAATATCCAATTGCTAAAATTAAATACGAAAGCACCGATTTTAAACTTCCTGTATCCATTCAGATGGATGTCTTTTCACCTTTCATTCCTCACAACTTGCGAGTCTCGGCCAATCCGGCCACTGTTCTAAAGTTTAAAGTTCGAAATAATACTAAACGTTCTGTAAAAGTAAAACTAACTGGTTTTATTCAGAATATGGTTATGGCCGATCTAAAAGAGAAAACTATTGGTAAAATAAGAAATACAGATAGGAGTACAGCCGAAAGAAGTAGCCTGTTTATGGATTTTCTTCCATCCAACAGTAAAGACAGTCATCATCCATATTTTGGAAACATGAGTTTGAGCTTGTTGGGCAAAAAAGGCGTGGTGAACACCGGAAAAAATAACAGGGAAGAAATAAGTAAAGAGCTGGGAGAAGAGCTTATTGGCAGTGTGGCTGGAAAGGTGCAGCTAAAAGCAGGTGAAGAGAAGGAGTTGAGTTTCTTATTGACCTGGTTCTTTCCCAATCGCCCTATGGATGTTGACATGGGCTGGGATTGGAATAAACCCATAAAAACAAAGGGATTAATCCGAGGAAATATGTATGCCAATTGGTACAATTCGTCGTTAGATGTTGCCGATTATTTCATTAATAATTCCGAAGAATTAATAGCAGGAACATATACTTTTCATAAAAGTTGGTATGAAGAGTCATCGTTGCCTTACTGGCTGAAACAGCGCATTTTAATGCCTGCTTCCATATTGGCCACAGAAACGGTACAATGGTATGCCGACAATAAATTTATGTTTTGGGAAGGAGTTGGTTCTTGCTATGGTAATTGCACGCATGTGTACAACTATGCTCAGGCTACAGCACACCTGTTTCCTTCGATAGAGCGAAGTATCAGGGAGAAATCTGATTTTGGAGTTTCACTTCAAAAAGATGGTGGAATATTATCCAGAGATGGCAGAGAACGTGTCTTTATGGATGGTCACTTAGGTGCAATTTTAAAGGCTTACCGTGAGCATCTTATGAGTAAGGATAATATTTTCTTATCGCGAAATTGGAAGAAGATTAAAAAGGCGATGGAACATGCCATAAAAGAAGATGGAAATGACGATGGTTTAATGGAGACAACCCAATCGAATACTTATGACATTCACTTTAGTGGAGCCAATACCTACGTTGGGAGTCTTTATCTGGCAGCACTAAAAGCATCAGAACAAATGGCTAAGATTATCGGAGATGTTGCTTTTGAAAATAGATGTAGGAAGATAGCCGAATCTGGTAGGGAACAAACCGAGAAACGTTTGTGGAATGGGCACTATTTTATTCAGGATGTAGATTTGAAGAAACATCCAAAATTTCAGTATGCTAAAGGGTGTTTGAGCGATCAGCTATTTGGTCAGACATGGTCATATTTATTGGCTCTTGGAGACATCTATTCGTCGCAAAAAATAGATAGTACATTTAATTCGATATGGCGCTATAACTGGACTAAGGATGTAGGTGCTCAAGCTAAGAAGTATACTCCGGAGCGGGATTATGCAACAGCAGGAGAGCCTGGATTATTCATATGCACGTGGCCATTGAGCAAGCACCTGAATAAGAATGGAGTTCGTTACAGAAATGAAGTGTGGACCGGTATTGAATATCAGGTAGCTACCGGAATGATTTATAATGGGATGTTGGAAGAAGGATTATCGTTGGTAAAAGGAGTGCATGAGCGTTACAGACCGGAAAAACATAATCCATGGAATGAAATAGAGTGTGGAGATCACTATGGTAGAGCAATGGCTTCATGGGGAATTCTAAAGGCATTGGAAGGATTTCATTATAATGGGCCTAGGGGAATAATGGCTTTTTCTCCTAATATACAGAAAGATAATTTCAATGGTTTTTTCTCTTCGGCTAATGCATGGGGAAATATTACCCAGAAGATGGTTGGCAAAAAGAGGGTGAATATTATTGAAGTGAAGTATGGAGAGCTTGACCTTAATGAATTAATTTTTGATAGACGAGGGAGTGATCTACGCGTCGAGTTAAATGGTACCCCTGTTAAATTCCAATTTGTAAACAAAAATGCTAAAGTAAAGCTATTTGATTTAGCACTCAAAATGAGAAAAGGAGATAAGTTAGAGATTATTTATTAGTAATATATTACATGTTGTGATGAGGTTGAGATGCAGTTGTTGTTTGTGGCTCAATCTCATTGCTGTATTTGCTGTTTTAGTACTGTGAAAATGTGGTGATTGTTGATAAATATGTAGTTGTGAAATTATGAGGTTATAAAATATTTTTTGCAGCTAAATTTTTTTTTCATGCTAAAACGTTTAAGTTTGTAGTGCTAGATTAAACGTTTTAGCAAAAGTGCCTTTACAAGTTGTAGGGGTTTTTGTTGAAGAAAGTGTGCAATCGATTGTAGTTAGCAATGAGTTTAAGAAAATGAAATAAACTAATTGGATCGTATGGATACTGATTCTGCGCTTAAACTCATTAGCTAATAAAATAGCCTTTAGTATGGCTGATTGTTATTGGATAGAACTATAGAATTGTTATTGATACATAATGAAAATATTAAGAAGGAGGTAGTCAGTTTCCCAGTTAAATTGAGTACAGCAACTTTTTAAATCGGTCAAATTATTTTACTGAAAAGTTATGCAATCGATTGCTGTTTGAGATGGGTTTGAATCCATTTGTTAGAACAATAGCTTCTGTTGCAGCTATTAATGATAGAAGTGACTGGTTAGTGTTGAATTATGAGTGGGTGAAAAGTGTGTAGTTATTTATGAAACTAAACTATAATTATCCTGACTTGGAGATAGTAATTCTTCTGTGTTGTGTGGGAGAGCCTTAGCAAAAATGAATAACCTATAAATTATGAATTCTGGAAACTCCTGAATTATACAACTTAATTAACTAACTAAACTAATTAAAAATTAGATTTATGAAAAAAATGCTGTATGGTATTTTCATTTTCACATTACTTCTGATGAGTTGTGAGGTTGAAAATGATTATTACCAAAGACCCGACTGGTTAAAAGGGTCAACTTATGAATTTTTACAGCAAGAAGAGAGGTTTTCTCTCTATTTGTCTGCTGTAGACAGATTAGGTTTAAAAGAGGACTTTGACGGGAAAGTGTTGATGACCTGCTTTATTCCTAACGACAATGCTTTTAATGAATATCTAAAGCGGAAAAACTATAATTCGGTTGCAGATATTCCAGAAAAGGAATTAAAAGCATTAATCAATTACACTACCGGACTACGTTCATTTAATCGCGATGAACTAGAACTTTATCATTTTAAAGATGAAAAACACCTGCGAGGAAAGTATTTTAGGTTAACATCTTTGCACACAACAGATGCTTACCAGGAAAGAATTCCTTATGGTTCAGCTCAACGTGATGTTTGGCTTTTTAACTCTCCTAAGATGATCAACTTCTTTTCGAAAAGGTATTTTGAGGCGATGGAGATTAGTGACCCTAAAGCTAGTGTTGATCTTCTTTTTGGAGAAGGAACCTGGAACGGTGAAACTATTTTGGGAAATGGAGCCAGAATTATTAAGTACGAAATTCCAACCGATAATGGCTATGTGTTCGAAGTTGATAAATTAACTGATCCTTTGCGTAGTGCAGATCGTATTCTAAAGGAAAATGAACAGTTCTCATTGTTTAGCAAGTTATACGACTACTTCGGAAAATATAATTATGAAAGCGATTTTGATAAATACAAAGAAGCTTTTGGTGCAGATTCTTTATTTACCAAAAGTAACGTTTTGTACAATACTTATACTGAGGGAAATACCGACTTGTATAAGCTTGACTTTAACACAGGTGCAATGTTTGTACCTACCAATGAGGTATTGAAAGCATTTTTAGAATCAAAATTTGGACCAGGAGCGGCAGAAAATTTCCAAGAAATTCCGGTTTTAGCCTTAAAGTACATCCTAAAACAACATGTTCAATCAAGTACAATGGCATGGATGGAAGATATTGAAAATGGTAAGATTACAACCAGTTGGGGCGATGAACTTGATTTCAATAAAGAAAATATTGTTTTTAAAGAACTTGGTAGCAATGGTGTTGTATACGGAATAAATAAAGTGCTGGAGCCATCGCTATTCAACTCTGTAATGAAAGGAGTTATTCAGACAGATAAAACACAACTGTTTTCTTGGTTCGTTGAAAAAAGTTTAAACATTAATTTATTAAACAATAGAGATTTAGATTTGGCTTTGTTTGTTGCTGATGATGATTCTTTTAACGAAGATTTGATTAGAATTACTAAAGAAGGATATCCTTTTGGTGACGAAAAAATAGAGGTGAATTTCACTGGTGATTGGAAAGAGTACAACATATCAGATCTTTCCAAAATGGTTGATTTACACATTGCTTTACTAGAAAAAGACTTTGATTTTTCAGGTAAAGGATTTGTTAAAAACGTGACTAACTTTAGTTTAATAAAATACGCCGATAATAAGTTGTACATCAATGAGGATGAGCTGGGAGAAGAAGACCAACTTTATGCAGAAGTTTTAAGCACAGATAAGAGTCCTACAAACGGAAATGTTTACAAAATTTCTAAAACGCTAAATTCTCCAAAATATTCAATTTCGAAGTTAGGGGAAACCTATACAGAGTTCAGAGAATTTAAGCGACTACTGAGAAAAGCAAACTTGATGACCGAATCATCTAAGTTTACATCCAAATTTGGATTTGATAACTACATCATGTTAGCCCCTGAAAATGAAGTCATTTTAAAAGGAATAGATGATGGTGCAATTCCTGAGATTCCATTGGATTCTGACAGTGGAGAAGTGTTAAAGGAAAAACAAGATGCACTTGCAAAATGGTGTTTGCAATATTTCATCTCAATGCAGAAGAATGATCAACCGAACTACCTTGTTCCTGGAGATAATACGAGTAAAGTATTTAACTCGATGCAGCTTGATAACGAAAATTCAACACCTACTAAGCTGGTTTACACTAAACTTAAGTGTACTGCAAGCAGTGATAACCTGACCGTATTAAATAAAGAAACTAATAGTTCTGTTTCAAGTATTGTAACTACACCTGTTTATATCGGAACGGATGGTATAGTTTATAGTGTTGATGGGCTTTTTTAAGATTTAAAATATGAAAAAATTAATTGCAATAATACCGCTTTTGTGTATTGTGGTACTAAAATCAGTATTTGCCCAAAGCACTGCGGAATATATAAATGTTCGTGGAGTTGTTACCGACAACAACAATGAACCAATGATTGGTGTAACGATTGCCTTATTAAATGAAAATAAGCGTGTGATTGGTGGTACAAACACCGATTTTGATGGTCGCTATTTCATTAAAGTTCCTAAAGATGGAGTTATTCAATTTTCATTTATTGGAATGAAAACGCAAACTCTTAATGTTGAGAATAAAAAAATTATCAACATTAAATTAATTAGTAAGAATGAGGTAATTGAAGAAATTTCAATTAAAGGTCGCAATTATAAAGACAATGGGTTGTTTAAAATTGCCGCTCGTGATATGTCTGCTGCAACTGAGACTTTCGATATGGAAAAAATGAACGGTGTGCAGGTGACATCGTTAGAAGATGCCATGTCTGGTCAGTTAGCAAACGTTAATATTGTTGCTAATTCGGGCGATCCGGGCTCTAATTCGGCCATTAGAATTAGAGGTACAGCATCGTTAAATGGTAATAACGAGCCATTGATTGTTGTTGATGGTATTCCGTTTGACACCAAAATAGGTGATGATTTTGACTTTGCAACGGCTAACCAGGAAGACTTTGGAGCATTGGTAAACATTTCGCCCAATGATATTCAAAGCATTGAAGTCTTGAAAGATGCTGCAGCTACAGCAATATGGGGGGAGAGAGGCTCAAATGGAGTGTTAGTAATTACATCGAAACGAGGTGTTCGAGGTAAAACCAACATTACATTTTCGTCTAAGTTTTCGGCAAGAGAGGAACCCAATCCTATTCCAGTACTTGATCGTAATCAATATTACGCATTGCAGCAAGACGCGATGTGGAACTATATGAAAGGATTTAAGTCAAAATTCGATTATCATAAACTTGAAGGAGAATATCAGAAATTGACTAATTATCTGAATCCTAATTTTAAGTATTATGATGAATTCAATTCAGAAACCAATTGGCTTGACTTGATTACACAATCATCGTTGATTAGAGACCATTCCTTGTCTTTGCGTGGTGGAGGTGACCGTGCGCGTTATTATGCATCAGCTTCATATGTAAACGATAATGGTACAACCATTGGCACATCTCTTGATCGTTTTACTACAAAAATTAACATAGATTACAAGGTGTCAACAAAATTAACCTTTTCAACCGATTTCAACTTCTCACGAAGTGTAAAGAAGGCTCCTTATAGTGATCCTAGCAGTAATCACAAAATACCTCACCCACGTGGTGTTGCATATATTAAGAATCCGGGGATGAGTCCTTACGAATACGACATCAATGGTAATATTACCGATATCTATTTTACTGCTGATGATAATGCTCAAAACTGGCAGGGTGACTTGCATGGGGTATACAACCCACTTGCAGCTGTAAATGAGTCATTCTCAAATGTAGAAAGTAGTCGCATTAGATCTACATTTAGAGTAAGGTATAATTTTGCAAAAGGGTTTACATGGCAATCGGATGTTTCGATGGACCTAAATAACCACCAAACAAAGAAATATTTACCACAAGTAGTAACTGGTGTACCCTGGAATAATAACAATGCCAATCGTGCTACTGATGCAACGAATGAATCGTTTAATCTATACGTATACAACAGGTTAAACTATTTCAATGTGTTTGAAGAAAAGCACGAATTATCATTCATGGCTGCTACAACAACCAGAATGAGTACCAGCGATTCATATACTAGTACAGTTTGGGGACTTAATTCAACACAAGTTACCGATCCATCGTCGGGGGGAACTATTACCGAATTAAAAAGTGGAACAGGCGACAGTCGTTCTGTATCTTTTTTGGCTGCAGGTCACTATAAATACAACGATAAATACATTGTAGACTTAAACTTACGCTCAAGTGGAAATTCGTCAGTGGGTAAAAAAGTACGTTGGAACTTATATCCTAGTGTTGGACTTTCCTGGAGACTTTCAGCGGAAGAATTTTTGAAAAAGGATTGGTTGACTGATTTGCGTTTACGTGCCAGTTGGGGACGTAATGGTAACTTACCATTTGGTAGCGCATATTCTACTTATGCTGCTTCAGGATCTTATATAAACATGCCTATTATTCGTCCGGAAAATATTCAGATGGATAACTTAAAACCGGAACGAATTACTCAAACAAACTTAGGTATTAGCGCCGAATTGTTTGATAGTAGATACATTTTCACTGTCGATGTGTATAAAAAGAAGACAGAAGACATGTTTTTTAAAGATGTAAAGTTGCCCGGAACAACAGGTTTTGACAAGATTAAATACTTAAACATGGGTAGTGCTCAAAACTATGGCTGGGAGTTTACATCACGTGTTCGTGTGCTTAGATCGAAAGATTGGAAAGCTGGTTTTGTAATTAATCTTTCGCAAAACTTTAACGAAATTCTGTCGTACCCATCCAACTTTAGCAATAAAAGTTTTGAGCTTACAAATGGAGAGAAAAGTTACGCTAAAACCTTGCGTTTAGGTGATCCGATAGGTGCTTTTTACGGCTTTATTTATGATGGAGTTTATTCGAAAGAGGAAGATACCTATGCAACCGATTCAAATGGAAATGTGATTTACTCACTGTCAGGAGAGCCTGTAAGAATGTCAACCAATAATTATGTTTATCAGGCAGGTGATGCTAAGTACCGCGACATTAACAAAGATGGTGTGATTGACAAATATGATGTTGTTTATTTAGGTAATGGTATGCCTGACCTAATGGGTGGTTTGGGAACCGATATTACCTATAAGAATTTAACTGTACGTGCAAACTTCAGTTTTTCTGTAGGTCAGGAAATTGTAAATATTGCTCGCATGAATACCGAAAACATGGGAGGAAGAAATAACCAGAGTACTGCCGTGTTAAAACGCTGGAGAAGACCAGGAGATGTAACCGATACTCCCAGAGCTTTATATCGAGTGGGCTATAACTATTTAGGTTCAGATCGCTTTGTTGAAAATGGTTCTTACCTACGATTAAAATCGGTTTCAATTAGTTATAAGTTGAGAGATAAAGCATTCTTAAAGTCGTTGGGAATAAAACAACTTGAATTATTTGCATCTGGTTATGACCTATGGACTCTGACAGGCTACAAAGGACAAGATCCAGAGGTAAGTATTGGTGGAAGTTGGACAAATCTAATCGGAGCTGACCGATCTACAACACCAAGATCTAAACGCTATACATTTGGTTTCAATGTTAATTTCTAAACACTAAACTGATGAAAATTAAAAAAATAACATATACCATATTAATTGGTTGCTTTTTGCTGCTCAATACCGGATGTGAACAATGGTTAGAAGTTTTGCCGGAAAACAAAGTATTGCGCGACGAGTTTTGGCAATCGAAACAAGATGTTGAAGGTATGTTGGCTTCGGCTTATGATGCCTTTAGAGCCACCGAAGAGGCAATTATTGTTCATGGAGAGCTGCGTGCCGGTGCGCTTACTGATGGAGGAGCAATTAAGGCTGATGCTGGAAGAATAGATAAATTCGATATTCTTCCAACTAATTCATGGAGCTCATGGGCTAGGTATTATAAAGCCATTGGGTATGCTAATATTATTTACAAAATGGCTCCGGTTGCGGAAAAAAACGATCCGATATTTTATGAACCTGAAATGAAATCATATCAGGCTGAAGCTTTATTTATTAGAGCGCTTTGTTATTTCTATTTGGTTCGAACATGGGAAGAAGTACCCTTGATTACGGAACCATATGAAACGGACAAACAAGAGTTTTCTATTGCTAAAAGCTCAGCTGATGAGGTACTAGATCAGATTGAAGCTGATTTGAAAATAGCCATTGGTTCTGCAAAGCTGAAATTTGATAAATTGAGCTACACAAAAGGACGTGCTACACAGTGGGCTGCAAAATCCTTGTTGGCAGATGTTTATTTATGGAGAGATAAATATGATTTGGCCAAACAGTTGTGTACAGATATTATTCAAAATAGCGGAATAACACTTACACCGCCAGAGGGATGGTTTTCTATTTATAATCCGGGGAATTCAGTTGAAAGTATTTTTGAAATTCAGCACACTACCTATAATAAGCAGGAAGGACCTTTGTATACTCTATTTAAGAAAGATAGAATATATGGTGTGTCTGATGAATTTGATACCTATTCATGGAATGTTTACAATGAAGTGACTGATGTTAGAAAATATGGAGCGCATTATAAGACAACGCTCTATAAATACTGGGGAGCAAGGAAAATGATGGAGCTGGAAGTAGATCCTCCAGAGCGTTCAGGAAATGCACGAGATGTGAATTTTCCAATATATCGTATTGCTGATCTGTATTTGATTTTAGCTGAAGCACAAACAGAGCTAAATGATTTCGAAGGAGCTAAGTCGACCCTGGATGAGTTACGAACTGCTCGTGGTATTGAAAATAAAGTAAATGTTTCTTCTGATCGAATAAGTTTAGAAGACTTCATACTTGAAGAACGAGTAAGGGAATTTGTTGGTGAAGGCAAAGAATGGTTTGACTTATTGCGCATCGCTAAACGAAACAACTTTGAACGTAAACAGAAGTTAATCAATATGGCACTACAAGCTGTAACAGCCAAAGATTTGCCAATAATGCGCAGTAGATTACAAAATCCTAAGAGCTACTATCTGCCTATTTCCATAGGTGAACTTAAAAACAATAGAAAACTTGTTCAAAATCCATATTATGAAGATGTTACAGAAATTTAAAGCAAGGTTGTTACAAATTGCTGCAATACTATTTGTTGCACAATTATGGTTCGGATGTGAACAGTCAATTGATCAAAATTTTTCTATAAACGAAACTCTTTCTATTTCTCATTATCTTGATTCACGTCCCGACGATTTTTCGATGTGGACAGAAGCTTTAAATGAATCAGGACTATATAATTCGTTCAATGTTTACGGCACATTCACCGCATTTATTCCCGATAATAAAGCCATGAGTGAATTGCTGAAATTAAAAGGAAAATCGAAAGTTTCAGAGTTAGGAAAAGAGTATTTAACGACTTTAATAAAGTACCATACTTTAAACAAAACGTTTAAACATACCGATTTTTCTACCGGTTTTCTTCCTGATACAACATTTACAGGGGATAGATTGACTTCTATTTATGGAGACGATGGAATTAACTCGATTTATATCAATAAAGAAGCATTAATTACTGAAAAAGACATCGAAGTAACTAATGGAGTTGTTCATCGCTTAAATAAAGTGCTGTACGTTGTTACAGAATCAATTTACGATATAATTAAAGCAGATCCATCTTTAACAATTTTCACAGAAGCTATTGAAAAAACAGGGTGGAAAGACTTCTTATCAACTATATCAAATAAAGAAGAAGAACAGTATACACTACTTTGTTTGTCTAATGATGTTTTAAAGGCTGAGAATATTAATTCTTTTGCCGATTTAGCCCAAAAGTATAGTAAAACAGATGATTATACCAACACGGAAAATAAACTAAATCAGTTTGTTGCCTATCATATTCTTCATGGTAATTCATCGTATTCTGATTTATTAAATTTTAGAACCGATAAGAGATTGGTTAATATCCCAACATTATCTGCTTTGAATTTTGTTAGTGTTGGCGATTACAATAGTACGCTGTATTTCAACTATGATGAAGAAAAGAACCAGAAGTATGGATTAATACTTGATAAATCGAATGTTATTGCTAAAAACGGAGTTATTCATTTCATCGATGGTTTAATGCCGGTTTATGTTCCTAAACCCGCTGAATTTGCATGGATTTTTAGTAAAGATATTCCTGTCATTAAAACCATTGAAACTTATAGAAATGGTACCGGAGACTCAAAGGAATCGCTTAGTCATTTAAAAATCGATCGTATTAAGTGGCAGGTAAGACCAATTACTGGAGAGGCTGGTCTTTATTACGAGCAACGTTTTAACTTAACTAAAAATGATGGAATGTCTCCGATTTTGTCAGAGGTTAACCCTTCCGATTTCATTCGATTTATGACCAATGGAAAAGCTGGCTGGATTGAATTTAAAACACCTGCAGTAGTGAAAGGTAAGTATAAAGTACACATTGGTTTTGCTTCTTCTCCTTATCGTGCAGCAATGCAATCATTTTTAGATGGTGTAAAAGGTAATGTGGTAGATAATAACAAAGGATGGCCGGCTCAAATTATGGATAGACTTGTAGGAACATATGAGTTCGAGAAAACACAAGAACATACAATTCGCTTGGTCTATATTAAGGGTATGTGGGCGCAAATACACCATATACGTTTTGAACCTGTTGTAGAAACAGCAGAATAGTGTACCCGGTGTATGTTATCAAATTTTACCTATAAAATTATTGAAAAGATGAAATACAAAATATTATACGTTTTACTCATATGCTTCAGCCTGTTTGCATGCGATAATGAGAGGTGGGGAGACTATTACGATGCCTCTAACACTTTAATATCTAACCAAACAGTTCTTGAGGCAGCAAAAGCAAATTCTGAAATTTCGAACTTCATTGCTTTATTGCAAGAACTTAAACTTGATAAACGATTAAGTACCAAAGAGGTGTTGACGTTGATGGCTCCTAAAAATGGAAGTTTTGATTTATCGACAATGACTGAAGATGAAAAGCTTCTTTTTGCAAAAAATCACTTACTAATGTCACAAGTTATTTTATCTGAAATAGCTGAAATGACTCGATTCCGTGCTTTGTCTTCTAAGTTTGTTCGTATTACACCTAAAGAGAAAGGGCATGTGATTAATGAAACTATTTCAATTGATAGTAAGATTAATGTTTGTAAAAATGGTTCATGTATTACAATTGAAAATCCAATTAAGATTGAGCCCAATTTATATGATGCCATCTTAAATCTTAGTGATGAATATTCCATTATCAGAGATACATTAAAAAGTCACCATATTCGATTATTTGACAAGAATAATAGTAAACCTATTGATGTTGATAATTTGGGAAATATTGTCTACGACTCTATATTCTATGATTCCAATGAATATTTTGCCTACACGGGATCATTTACTGATGAATCAAAACAATACACTGCCATTGTACCTACAAATGAACAATATCTTGAAGCACAAAATGAGGTCTTTGATTTTATGCAGAATAAACTGGGAAAATATCCTCAGCATGCCGATACGGTAATGGTTCAGAATTGGATTTTGAAAGCAATGGTGTACGAACAAACATTCAATGCGGTAAGTCCTCCTAAAAAAATGGAATCACTTCGAAAGGAGTTATGGATTTCAAAAAAACAGGGAGCCTTTAACTTTGTAAAAAGTGTTAGTAATGGTAATCTTATTTCTCCTCAAAAAGTTTCTGTTCCTAAATACAAATACATAGGTAATTGTGTTTATCATCCAGCCATTTGGTTTAGTGATTTAATGACTGAAGAAAAGAAAACTGAATATTTTAATTTTGGAGAGGCGATCTTGCCAGAACGTTTTACAAGAGTTTGGGATACAGGTATTTTTGGAGGGGCTGTTCATGTGGCTCTGAACTCTGCTGATGAATTTAAGAATGAAATAGGAGATCCTGAAAAATGTCGAATCTGGTTTGAATCTTTACCAGTAAAAGAAATAGAATCAGGAGGGCAACGCTCTTTAGTTGTTCAAAACCTTGTTCCGGGTAGATACAAAGTAACATTTGCAGTTAGAAGTTGGAAATGCACAGACATGCAAGTCTATGTTAATGGGAAAAAAATAGGCAAGCCTGGAGGTTCATGGAATGATAGAACCTATGATAGAAAAGAAGGATTTTTAGGTTATTACACTCATGAAGAAGGAGATCCAAAGCAAGTATTTGTTCGCTTTCAAATGGCTAAGTTTGCGCCTCCAAGAATGGATTACCGAATGACACCTTTCATTGTTAAATTGATTCCAACAGAGAGTGTTTATTAATTACCGATTGATTTATAATTTATGAAAAAGACATATTTAATCACTCTTATTATTTTCATGGCTTTTATTATTTCTATACAAGGAAAAAGTCAGGAAAAAGATGATTTAAAACAAAAAATTAAGCAGATTGAAGGTGTTGTATTGAACACTGGAAATAGACCAATTGAAGGTGCTTTGATAAAAATATCAAACGACACCATTACTACAATGACCAATAAGCAAGGTAAGTTTTCACTAAAAACGGTTGCTAATCTTAAATATGCTAGTATATCTGTTATTGCCGATAATTATCGCGATTTAGATGTTTATGTTAATAGTAAAACTAGTTTAAAACTAGTTATGCTTTCTGCTAATGACAGGGTAAAGCCTGATCAGGTTTATAACACAGGTTATTATACAGAAGAAATGCATAGTAGTTCAACTCCGCTTGGAGTTGTTTCAGAAACAAATATTGGTGCTATAGAACAATCGTTTGAACAGGCATTACAGGGAAAAATTGCAGGGGTTGAAATGATCAATCGTTCAGGAATGCCAGGAGAGGGAGCTGATTTTACTATAAGAGGCTTATCTTCATTAACTGCAAGTAATTCGCCTTTAGTGATTTTAGATGGGGTATATGTAAACATGACCGGAAACAACTCATTTGTTTTCGATGGTATTTACAACAACTTATTCTCGAATATTAACCCTTCCGATATTGAGAAAATTACAATATTGAAAGGGGCAGAGGCAGCAGCTTATGGTTCTATGGGCGCAAATGGTGTTGTAATTGTTGACACTAAGAAAAGCGATGGATTAAAAACAACTATCGATTTTTCGATGTATGGTGGAGTAGCATTTACCCCCAGCAAGTTACCTGTTCTTAAATCAAATGATTTTACGAATTTAATGACAGAGTTAGCACATCAAAGATTTGATGCAAGTACCATTGCCAGAAATTTTCCCGGTTTAGCAACTGACGAAAATTCACCTTTTTATAAAACTTACAACAACGAAACCAATTGGCAGGATGAAGTTTTTAATTTGGGTAAAGAGCAAAACTACTTTATCAATGTAAAGGGTGGTGATGCCATTGCAAATTATTCACTTTCGTTAGGTTACAACGATATCGAAGGAATCATAAAGCAGACAAAGCTATCGCGTTATACTACCCATATTAATGCTAACATTAATGTGTCTAAGAAAGTAAAACTATGGACTTCTTTAGGGTACAACATCAATAAACGATTAATAAAAGAACAGGGAACGCTAACCAATGTGTCACCTATCTATTCGGCACTGTTTAAAGCTCCATCGCTTCATCCTTACGAGACCGATGCAATGACAGGCGAAAGAACGGTTTATCTTGAAAAAGTAAGAGAATTTGATGTTTCTAACCCAACTGCACTCGTTCAGGTAGAAGATAACTTCGAAAAAAGCTACAACATATTTGCGTCTTTAGGAGGCCGGTATGACTTTACTGAAAATTGGGCGATTGAGGGTCTAGCTTCATTAAACTATTTCAAAAATCGTGAAAATCTGTTTGTTCCTGGTGCTTCCAGAAGATTAGTTGGTTCTTTCGATGATCTTGAAATAAAAAATAAAGTAAGACATGGTATTGGAACAGTTCAAAACTCTTTCTTTAAGGCAAGTTTGAAGCATGACAAAAGATACCAATCTGGTAATAAGTTATCTTTTAGCTTAAATGGAAATGTGATTACTAATAAGTTAGAGTATGATTTTGGTGAAGGTATTAACTCTGCAAATGACAAATTTAATAGCCTGACAAATACCACTGGTAAGAAAATATCAGGAGGGACACTTGATAATTTCAACTACTTATCTTTTAATTCAATTGCTAAATATTCGATAAGAGATAAATACTACATGTCGGCAATAATTTCAACCGATCGCTCATCGGTTTATGGGTCGAATGGAAAATTTGAAATTTATCCTTCTATTTCATTGGCATGGCGTTTATCTTCTGAAAAATTCTTGCAAAATGCAACTTGGTTGAATGATCTAAAGGTTAGAACTAATTTCGGTATTGTTGGAAACAGTATGATTTCGAGTAGTTCTGGACAATTTTACTACACATCAAATCGATTCAAATCAATTAATGGTATTATTCGATCTGGCGTTCCTAACACTGACCTTACCAGTGAGAAACGTAATATGTTCGATTTTGGATTTGATTTAACAGCATTAAACAAAAGGATTCAATTGAATGTGGATCTCTTTTCGGAAACAACTAAAGATTTAATGATTAATAACCCAACTGTTGGCTTCATCGGTTACGATAATTTTTACGTAAATGGTGGCGAACTACAAAATAAAGGGTTAGAAATTGCATTAAACCTTAAGTTAGTCGATTCACGCGACTGGAGTGTCAACGTTGGTGGAAATGCGACGTTCATGAAAAGTGAGTTGAAAAATCTTAACGGAAATGACTATTTGCTAAGTAATGTACTAGGAGCAACAATTATTTCAAAAGTAGGTAGTAATCCTTATGAGTTTTACGGTTATAAAACCAAAGGTGTTTTTTCAACTCAGGCAGAGGCTGACAAAGCCAATTTAACGAATAGTGCCGGAGTTAAATTCAATGCCGGCGATGTTATTTTTGTTGACAAAGACAATAACGGTATTATTGATTCAAATGATAGATATAGCATCGGTAATGCAACTCCCGATGTTTATGGAGGTATTCATGTAGATATCAATTACAAAAAGTTCTTTGTTAAAGCATTGTTTACATACAGCTTTGGAAATGATGTTTATAACTACATGCGCTCTAAAACCGAGGATATGACTGGTTTTAATAACCAACTGGCTTCTGTTAAATCGCGTTGGAAAATGGATGGCCAAGAAACCAATATTCCAAAAGCAACTTTTGGCGATCCTATGGGCAATGCTCGTTTTTCTGATCGTTGGATTGAAGATGGCTCTTTTATGAAACTAAAGACATTAACACTAGGCTATACTCTACCTAAGAAATGGTTAGGCTTCGTTCGTAATGGTACAGTTTTCGTTTCCGGAGAGAATTTGTTTACAATGTTTTCCAATTATTTAGGATACGATCCAGAATTCCAATATGGGAATAACCCAATGCTAAAAGGAATAGATTACGGTAAAATTCCACTTTCAAAACGAATAGTTTTTGGAGTTAAACTAAATCTATAATGATTTTATCAAGCGGGGTTTTTGCTCTGCTTGATAGTATAAAAACACAAATTTGAGACAAATGAAAATAATAAAATACATATTACTGTTAACATTGTCTGTTCAACTTATTGGGTGCGATGATTTTTTCGAACAAGACAAAGAGGATATTATAGCCGGAAATAAACACTTTAAAACCAGAGAAGATATAACAAATACCATTGTTGGAATTTCGGGTTTAATGCAAGATGCTGTTGAACAAAATATCATAGTTCAAAGTTTGCTTTCTGATGAAATTGTACTTAATGACTTTGCACCAGAGCAATTTTTTCAGATCGAATCACGCAAAACAAACGAGGATAATAAATATGCCAATGCCAGCGCCTTTTATAAAGTGATTGTAAATTGTAACAATTTACTTAGTCAGCTTGATACTGTGAAAATTCAAAACACAGGATTTACACACGAACAAGCTTTAAGTATAATTAATCAGACAGCAGCAAACCGTGCATGGGCATACTTAAACATGGGACATATCTTTGGAAAAGTACGCTATTTCACTGATCCATTAATTGAGTTTAAAGAGGAAAAAATAAAGCAATTTCCTGAATATACTTTCGATGAGTTACTTCCAATATTGATCGCTGATTTAGAAGAAAAGGCAAAAGAAACTGGTTCAATCGACTGGGGAAAGATAATGGGGGATAATGACAATGAATGGAACATGGTGAAAATTCCATTAAATGTTATTCTTGGGAATTTATATCTCGAGGCCAATCAATACAATGAAGCTATAAATGCTTATTTCGCTTATCTTGCTCCTCTTAGTGAAGACAAATATATTTTGCCAGAAAAATACGACTGGAGTAATAAGTATGATGGATCTATTAACAGTGCCACTAAAGATATTATTTCTGCTATTCCATTCAGCAAAACAAAAATGCAACAACATGAGTTGCAAACTCTTTTTTCTGATCCACTCTTTAGGGTAGGAGAAGGAGGAAAGGCTTTTTTGCTACCTACAGATACTCTTTTGAATAGCTATAAAAATCAGGAAAACATTTATGATGAACTAGGCGATGACCGAATGCATGGTTCAATATTGCATAGTGAATTTTTGGAGGCAAAAATGATTTATAAGTATACTATTGGAAGAAGAGCTTACGATAATGATGCTCATATTATTCTTTATAGAGCAGCAGATATCCATTTGGCGTTGGCCGAATGCTTTAACCGCCTTGAAATGCCTAAGGTTGCTTTGGCTTTAATTAACAATGGAGTAAAAGAATTTTGGTTAGGAGAGGAATGGGATTCCGAAGTGGTAAAGGATTATGCTTTTCCAAAACAATTTATTGAATCTGAAGGTGTTCGAAGCAGTCAATTGTTAAAACCTCGAATGTTGGATGAAGAAAGTACTAAATCTAAAATCCAACAAATAGAGGAAATAATTGCAGATGAATACCTGTTAGAAATGGCTTATGAAGCTAAAAGATGGCCGATGTTAACACGTATTGCAAAACGATGGATTCAAGATAATGGAGCAGAAGGAGCAACATTCTTGGCCGATAGAATTGCCACAAAATCAGAAATTGCTAAACAACGTAGAGAAGATTTAATGAAGCCTGAAAACTGGTATTTGAAATACTAATCTTGTAAACACTTGGTTATTTACAGAGGCTGTTCAATTTTTTATTTGAACAGCCTTTACTATATAGAAGAAACTGAATAGCATAAATCGCTTAGAAGTACAAATAATCGATGAAATGTTGACAAGATAATAGTAGTGGTTTTTGTCCGATAATTCACAGATGAAGTTAGGGTAGAATCTGTCTGTTTTTATAGCAAGTATTACTTGCTAAGTGTTTTGTTACTTGTGAGTAGTGAGGGCTTTGTGTGCAGTAAGACATTCTTGTGAAAGAACATTGATACTTTATGTTGGCGAAGAAATAAACTCCCGTAAGAGATGTCTATCTTAACAAATAGATAAGTAAAAAATATTTTTCGGAAGTAATTTTATTTTCTGTGCTAAAACGTTTAAGTTTGTGTGGCAAAATGATCTTGCTTTTGATTATTCCTTCATATAATGATGAAGGATTTTTATTGAAACGAATGTGCAATCGATTGTAATTATAAATACGTTTAAGAAGATGAAACAAATTCCTGTGGTGATTTTAATGCTGATATTGTGCCTAGGCTCATCTGCTAAAAAAGTAACTTTTAGTACGGCTGGGTATTATCAGATAGAAGAGTCGGGTAGAACTGTAAAATCATTTAATCCTGGATGGAAGTTTAAAAAAGGAGATGTTCAGTTACCAGTTACACTGAACTATAATGATTCCGATTGGGAGGTTGTGAATCTTCCACATGGCATAGAAAAACTGCCAGAAGAAGCAAGTGGATGCATTAATTATCAAGGTGTAGTTTGGTATAGGAAGCAATTCGAAGGAAGCCGATTACAAAAAGGGAAAAAGCACTTTTTGCACTTCGAAGCTATCATGGGCAAATCGGAAATATATGTCAATGGAAAGTTGTTGAAAGAACAATTCGGAGGGTATTTACCTGCCATTGTTGATATTACCAATGCAGTAAACTACGAAGGAAAGAATATTATAGCCATAAAAGCAGATAACTCGAACGATCCGGTGGTGCCTCCGGGGAAAAAGCAGGAAGTGCTGGATTTTACTTACTTCGGAGGTATCTACCGCGATTGCTGGTTAATATCACACAATAAGGTACACATAACCGATGCCAACTATGAGAATATTGTAGCTGGAGGTGGAGTGGTAGTAAGCTCATCCAATGTGTCAGGAAAGAAAGCAGATGTTAATGTAAAATACCATGTCCGAAATGAGGAGAGCTCTTTATTTAAGGGGACGATGGTCTTAACATTAAGAGATAAAGACAGTGGCAAAGTAGTTGCTGAAGTTGCTAAAAGCATTAAGCTTTCAAAGGAATCGGCTAAAGAAGGAGAAGTTGTAATAGCGGTCGATAATCCTAAGTTATGGACTCCGGAAGCTCCGGAATTATACGATTTATTTATTGCCGTAAAAGATAAAAAGGGGCATGTTGTTGATGGCTATAGAAAGCAAATCGGAATTCGATACATTGAGCTCAAAGGGAAAGATGGTTTATGGCTAAATGGGAAGAAATATGATCAGAAATTAGTTGGAGCTAATCGTCATCAGGACTTTGCAACAGTTGGTCATGCGTTATCCAATTCGCTGCATTGGCGTGATGCAAAGAAATTGCGCGATGCGGGAATGACCATCATTCGAAATGCGCACTATCCTCAGGATCCAGCATTTATGGATGCGTGCGACCAGTTGGGACTTTTCGTAATTGTTAATACTCCGGGATGGCAATGGTGGTCAAAAGAACCAATTTTCGAAAAAAGAGTGTATTCTGATATTAGAAATATGATTAGACGAGATCGAAATCATGCTTCTGTGTTTTTGTGGGAACCAATTTTGAATGAGACCTGGTATCCCGATTATTTTGCAATCAATGTGCGAGATATTGTTACCGAAGAGTTTGTTGAAGGAGAAAGGTTTAGTGTGTGTGATGGACACATAAAGAGTGCTAAGTTTTTTCCTGTATTGTTCCTACATCCAAGGTATTTAGAGGACAATTTCGAGAAATTTGGAACCAAGAAGAATATTCTGACTCGCGAATGGGGAGATAATGTAGATTCATGGAGCAGCCACAATAGTAATAGCAGGGTACATTTATCATGGGGAGAGCAGCCAATGCTTATTCAGGCAGAGCACTATGCAAAACCTCATTATGCCGATCGCTTTACCTGTTTTGATTACATAGAGAGAATGCCTGATTTCTATTTGGGAGGATGTTTGTGGCACTCCTTCGATCACCAGAGAGGCTATCATCCCGATCCGTTTTATGGTGGAATAATGAATGCTTTTCGTTATCCCAAAACAAGCTATCATATGTTTACGGCACAGCGTAATCCACAGGTAAATAGCAACCTTTTTGATAGTGGCCCAATGGTACATATTGCTCACGAAATGACTCCGTTTAGTAATGAAAATGTAACGGTTTACAGTAATTGTGATAGTGTTACATTAAAAGTTTTTGCCAACGGAAAACAATACTCGTATAAGAGAAATTTCGACAATAATGGAATAAAATATCCAATTATAACTTTTCCTGAAGCCTGGGATTTCTTCGCATACAAAGCGTTAAGTCGTGGTAGAAAGTACAACGAAGCTTACATGGAAGCTAAAGGATATATTAATGGGGAACTGGTTGCAACTCATAAGGTACAGCCATCAATTCGCCCGGTAAAAATAAAGCTATGGGTCGATGATGAAGGTTTGGATATGTGTGCCGATGGAAGCGATCTAGTAGTAGTGCATGCTATGGTTACAGATGAAAATGGTGTTGTTAAGCGATTGAATAATCAGATAATCACATTTGAGCTGGAAGGAGCCGGAGAGTTGGTTTTTCCTGATGGAAATGATGACAACTCAGTAAAACTGGAGTATGGCGTAGCTTCTGTTCTGGTTCGATCTGGAGTAAATCCAGGAAAGATAAAAGTTATTGCACGACCTAAATATCAGGGAATTCATACCCCAAAAGAGTCAAGTGTGGAAATAGAGACACAGTATGCTGGTAATGCAATGGTATTCGACGCGGATATTTTAAAAAGAAAGAAAGCGAGGCGACAGTTTTCAGTGCGAAACAATAAAAAAGTAGATGCAGCAGCATTGAAAGATGAGTTGAAGAAAATTGAGAAACAGCAAAATGCATTTGGCGAAAAAGAGAAATAGTTGATTAAATATTATACAAAATGAAGACATTTAAATTTTTAATGCTGGTAATGATAGGAGCTTTATTAGCTTCGGTGGGGAAGGCTCAGAACGGAGCTTACCAGGTACCTTATGTAAATAACTTGTACATGCTACAAGATGCAGAAAGCCGGTCAATTTCCCCAGAGAACTTGTCCGGAGGAAAAGGAGAAGGAGGCAAGATTGATCCAACAAAAGGCAATGCCAAAGCCAACTCTACAAAATATGGCTGGAAAGCCAATCCTTATATTTTCATTGAATCAGGAGAAGAGGTTACTCTTGCAGAAATTGATGGATCGGGAGTAATCAACCATATTTGGATGACAATAGGTCGCGATGTGGATGACCGGTTAAGAATTCTTCGATTTTATTGGGATGACGAAAAGGAACCTTCGGTTGAAGTGCCGGTGGGAGATTTCTTTTGTAATGCCTGGGGACCACAAAATATGCCACGAATCAATTCAGTGCCAGTTGTGGTAAATCCATTGAATGGATTGAATTCATTCTGGCAAATGCCATTTCGTAAGAAATGCCGTATAACTATGGAAAATCTGGATAAAAACAGGACTACTCTCTACTATCAGGTAAACTATACCCTTTGTAAAGTGCCACGAAAAGCGGCTTATTTTCATGCACAATACCGACGTGTGAAAAAGGTGCCGTTTAAAAAAGAATACGTAGTAGTTGACAATATTGAAGGAAAGGGACATTATGTTGGAACCTTTATTGCCCGCGGAACTCATTCAAAACGTTGGTGGGGCGAAGGTGAAGTTGAAATGTTCATCGATAGTGATACCAAGCATGCAACTATTCATGGAACAGGCGAAGAAGATTATTTCTTGGGATCTTATGCCTACAAGAAGTTTTTCGATAAAGGATGGAAAAACTGGGAATATGTCCCTTTTAACTCTCCCTATTCCGGCTTTAGCGTAGCAAAAGATCATTACGATTATGAAGGTTGTTTTGGACAGTACAGATGGCATATTATGGATCCTGTTCGATTCAAAAAAGACTTTAAAATGCAGATTCAAATATTAGGATGGGAAGATGGTGCGTCCAATTATTATCCACTTCAGGATGATGTGTCGTCTGTGGGTTTCTGGTATCAGACCGAACCTCATAACAAGTTTCCAGAATTTCCTGAGGCTAAAGATTTGAAGGTGAAATAAACAATGAATTATGTAGTATATATTTGTCTCCTTTTAGTTTGTGTGTTGGAGACAAATAGTGTTATTGCGCAACAATTTGCACCTTTTAAAATGCCTGCAGAGAACCATAAAGAGATGGTTTATAATAACATCGATTTTTACCATTTCTCGACTGTGGCTTTTGATAGTAAAAACCGTCCTTATGGATTCAATATTCACGAAGAGTTTGGTTACATCAGAACTTTGCGTAATGGATTGTGGGTAAAAATCAATTACCTGGATGACTTGCAAAAGAAGTATCCCGGAAAGGAGATTTCTAACTTGCATAAATTAACCACGCACACTAAGCCAAGAGTAGCCATAACAACTGACGACCATCTATATATGACATTAAACTACCTGGTAGATGGAAAGCAGAATTGGGCAATTTTATATCTGGATAATATCAATAACGATAATTTTCAGGTGCAATTATTTCCCAAAGCTAGCAATGTCATTCTGGAAGAGTTTACTGGTCATAATTATAACAATGGCGAAACTCCTGGTATTTTAATAAATGAATCGGGTGCATCGTTAAGTAGTTTAGGATGGCCCAAACGTTTGGTGACATGGACTATTTCGAATGTAACGATTGTAAAGTTCTTAACTCCATATCGAAATACAGATGGTACAATCTCGTTCAATACTACTTTAATTGGAGAACGACTAGGTGGAACAACTAACCACTCGGGTGGGTGTGCTGCAATGGCTACCAAGGGAAATAAAACGTATTTAACTTATTCAGGATTCGATGAAAAGAAGATCTTAGAAAAAGGAGAACGTAAAAATGTAAATCAGGGGTATATTGCCGAGATTACGCGTCCGAAGCGAGTAACAGGAAAGACAATTGTTAGAAATAAGTACATGGGGCTTCAATCTGTTTATGGACATATTGATTCGCATAGCCAGGGAAGTGTGGTTTTCGACAAAAATGGGAAATTGCACTACATGCCAGGAAACCATGCTGCTTGTGACGAATATTTTAGGACCAAGCATTGTATTTCAGATGCGGCGTTTTCTCCTATGACTGATGCTGAATGGGTACAATTGGGAACAACAACTCCTAAAGGTGATTTTAGCTACGATACCCCGGTGATTGATAATGATAATATGATCTATTTTGCATATCGTCAGCGCAATAAGGGAAAAGGGCGAGGGTTGTATGTAAAGTCAGCTCCTACTAATGTAACCGATTGGGACAAAGGACTTGGAGAATTAATAATACAACCTCCTGCGCCTTGGAACGAGAGTGGTGCTTACATTATCTTTTATCATCGCTTAATAATGGACAGGGCTAATAATGTACATATAAATGGAACTTTTCTGGAGTTCGAACACTTTGAAAAGGGAATGTATCCACGAATTGGAGCCGTAAAAGAAAATGGTGAAGAGAAGTGGGAAATGGTCAACCGCTACAAGTACCTTAAACACATAGCTGGAGGGAAGGAGGTACAGCAAATTAGCTTGAAAATCAAAGGGGAATGCAAGCCGGGGAAACATGCAAAGATTATTACTTCCAGTAATAAAAAGAATGCTTTTGTTAAATTTGAAGTAGTGGAGGGGAATGCCCGTTTAAATAAAAACAAGATAATTTTTGATGGGAAAGGCGATGTCTTACTAAGAGCATTTTCAGAAGGGAATGATACGTTTTATGCCGATGAGATTTATAAAAAGATAGAGGTAAATTGATAATTCCTAAATAAAAACAAAATGAAGAAAATTGTATTATTGTTAATTGCATCTGTATGGGGAGTTACCCTCTTTGCTCAGAATAGAATTCCCAAAAAAGAAAATGTAATGAATATCATGACTTCTGTAGCCGATTGGCAATGCAAGCAGGAGTTACGCCATAAGGTTAATGATTGGACAAATGGAGCTCTTTATGCAGGAATGATGGAGTTTGGAAAAATGGCTCCATCTGATAAATATATCAACTGGTTAATTGAAAAAGGAGACGAAGCTAAATGGGCAAAGATGCCTCGATGGTCGAGCGATGCCAAATACCATGCCGATGATTATGCGGTAGGAATAATGTATTTGGAGATGTTTCGCTTGAAGAAAGAAAAAAAGATGATTGAGCCTATGCGTGCTCATTTCGATCGCATTTTAAGTGCTCCTAGCAAGAGATCGCTCGATCATACCTGGCACCGTCATGAATCGGCTGCAGAAAGGTGGTCATGGTGCGATGCTTTGTTTATGGCTCCAACTGTTTGGACGAAGATGTACCGAATTACCAACGAGGTGAAATACCTTGAATTTATGTATAGCGAGTATAAGGCAACCACCGATTTCTTATACGACCATGAAGAACACTTATTTTTCAGAGATAGCCGTTATTTCCACCAAAAAGAACCCAACGGAAAGAAAATGTTTTGGGGACGTGGAAATGGTTGGGTATTTGGAGGTTTACCAATTATTCTTAAGGAGTTACCTAACAGATACTATGAAAAAATGTGGTTTGAGAAACTATTTACAGATATGGCTCAAAAAATCGCTTCTCTTCAGGATAAGGATGGATATTGGCATGCAAGTATGCTCGATTATGAGAGCTATCCTAATCCGGAAACAAGTAGTTCTTCCTTTTTTGTATATGGTTTAGCATGGGGAATTAATAATGGATATTTAGATAGAGAAAAATACCTGCCTGTTGTTTTAAAAGGGTGGAAAGCATTGACTGAAGCAGTATATCCCGATGGCAAGTTGGGATGGGTACAGCCTATTGGTGAAAATCCGAAGATGACTAAAAAAGAGATGACAGAAGTATATGGAGTTGGTGCCTTTTTAATGGCAGGAACTGAAATTTACAAGTTAAGCAAATGAATGCAGGCTAATGGGAATCAATGAAAAATCTAAATAAAAAGAAGTCCTATAAGCGATATTAGTTGAGATTATTTCAAGGATTTTTTGCGCAATAAATATTGAGTTTAGCCCCTGTTCTATTTCAATTGAATAGAATAGGGGAACCTCCAATAAAACGAATCAATCAATAAACTGAATAACTATGAATTTTGTATGTAATTTACGATTGCTGGTGAAGATACTGGCTGTTTGTATGATTACAGGAACATTTGTTTCGTGTCAGAAAGCAAGTAAGCCGGGAGAAGCAAATATTCCTAAAGAGATAAAGGCGTATATTGAGCAAATAACTGCAGATGTGCCTCAAGAAGGTAAAGTGGATTATACCTTTAATAAAATAGAAGAAAACCTATTTAGAGTAGAAGTAAAATTAAAGATAACAGAAGATTTTAAGGGAAAAGGTTGGTCGCTGAATCTAACGCCTGCCTTTGAACAAGACTTTACATGGGCTTGTCATCTTACTCCAACTGATAAGCATATCATTGCCGATCATGTATGGCGTTCTCCTGCTTTAATCTGGACATCAAAAGATAAGGAGTTGATGGTTGTGCCAGATTTAGCACTTCGTAACACAGATAAAAATCGTTGGTACCTGGATATGGATGTGCCTAAGAAAACGATGTCTATTGGTGTTAGCGATTATGTGGTGAAAGAACATGTGTTGTTTCAGAAGAAAGAAATGATTCTTAAGAAAGGAATCTCACAACTTGCTTTTTATCTGATTTTTAACGAAGGAGTAGATAAGCTGGATAATCCCTTTAAAACAGCGCACGATTTCTTGTGGAAACAATATGGTGAAGAAAGTTATGTGGCACAATGCAAGTCGAAAACTAATTTAGATGTATATTGTAAATATGCCTACGATTGGGCTTTTAAAAACTGGCCTCGTGTTTATCAGGAGTTTGAGTTGAATGGTAAAACGGTAGGTGCTCCACAGTTTATCATCAATTATACAGGTAGTCCAAACTACAAAGGGGAATACAATGTGCGTGAAGTGCCCAGCATATGGAATCAGGCTTGGTTTTGCTCATTAAGAAGTGCTGTTGGTTTGTATAAATATGCAAAGAGAACGCAAAATGCTTCTTTATTAGATAAGGCCAACAAAGCCAAAGAACTGGCATTGCAATTTCCTCAGGATAAAGGCTTGTTCCCGGCAGTGATAGCCTGTGATGTTAAATCGGTAAATACCGATAAAGGAACCGTTAGACAACCATTGGGATGGGATACCTATTATTTTACAAATTCAAATCGTAACCATTGGAATCGAAGCCTGAGTAAAGAAGACAATCAATTGTCTCCTTATCAAACCAACGATATGGCGGTAACAGGATATCAGATGTTGAGGTGGTATAATGAGTGTGAAAAGGATCAACGATTGGTTGACTATTGTAAAAGATTTGCAGATAAGTTGTTGACATATCAGGATGTAGATGGTTTCTTTCCCACATTTATTGATGTAAAAACGCAGAAAGTCATCGACATGTTGAAGCAAAGTCCAACAACAGCGCTTCCATCCATCTTTTTAATCGAACTGTATAAAGTTGATAAGCAGAAAAAATATTTGCAGGCAGCTTTAAAGTCGCTGGATGCAATGATGGTTAATGTAATACCTAATGGCCAATGGGAAGATTATGAAACCTACTGGTCTTGTTCTTCGTGGGGAAAGGAATTTATAGATAAAAAAATCCCTCGAAACAATCAGTATAAACAAAATACATTATCGATGTATTGGGCGGCTGATGCTCTTTTAAAAGCCTACGAAATAACGAAAAATGAAAAATACATAAATGTGGGTGAAAGAGTTTTAAACGAGCTGAACATGTATCAAGCTGTTTGGCAGCCTAACTATATGTATGTCGACGTTGTAGGAGGTTATGGTGTTATGAATGCCGATGGAGAATGGATTGATGCTCGTCAGTCGATCATTGGTAATTTACTAATTCAATACGGGAAAACGCTTAAGAATGAACAGTATATAAAACGAGGAAAAGCTGCGTTGGTAGCTGCTTTTAGCATGATGTACTGCCCTGAGAATGTCTCTAAAGAGCAATGGGAGAAGGTGTATCCATTCTTTAATGAAAAAGATTATGGCTTTATGATGGAAAATTATGGTCATAATGGCTATACCAGTCCCGATGGAGAAGGTGTAGGAGTGTTCACCATTTACGATTGGGGGAATGGATTAGCAGCTGCGGCTTATAACGATGTGGTTTCGAAATATGGTATGGACTTTTTTGAGAAACACTAGTAGTAATGACAAATCCTTAGTTGCCTTTTGGCGAGATGATGTAACGCTGTATTAAAGCAGAATATAAATTAAACATAAGGGTGGGATACGATAGCATTAACCAAGCTATCATAATATATGAGTGGTTCGAGTTATCTCGGACCACTCTTTTTGTAATATGTTCTGTCAGGTGATGTAAGTGTGATTATTAAATCATTTAACCGAATGGAAATAGTAATAATCTCAGTTGACACGCTGATTGATCGACTTTATAAACAGAATATATTTAATTCTCTGAATGGGGATTTATGCTATATTTGTTTCGTTAGTATAAATAGTTTGAATTAAATGACGATCTCAAATAGTGAAATAAATCTGATTAAGTTATTCAAAAATGGCGATGAAAAAGCCTTTGAAAAACTGTTTGAGCGTCATCATAAGAAGTTGTATGGATTTCTGTTTAAGCTATTGAATTCGAGGCAAGATACAGAAGAAATTGTTCAGGATACTTTCATTAAAGTTTGGGAAAGACGGGAGGAATTTATGGAAGGCTATTCTTTCGATGCTTATCTTTTTAAAATAGCCAAGAATGCTTTTCTCAACCTGAATCGAAAACGAGTAAATCGAAAAATAATCGAGTCGGATCTTTATTTTGAGAAAGAAAAAACTTCGTGCGATACCGAAGAATATATTCTTTTTCAAGAAACGCGTGACATTATCAATTCCATTATCGAAGGATTACCTCCCAAGCGCAAAGAAATATTCATATTGAGACGTATAGACGGATTATCCAGAAAAGAGATTGCCGAAAAACTGGATATATCTGTAATAACAGTTGATAGTCAGCTGTTAAAAGCCAATAAATACCTTAAAGATGAACTGAAGAAGTATAGTTTACTTCTTGTGATTTTATCGCTATCCTAAAATTTTTTCATTTTTTTCAATATCGGAGTAATAGGTTTTCATTTCTCATGTGTATTTATTTATATACAAGCTTTATTTGTATAGTTAAATGAATTGAAATGCAGTGTCGGTAATGACGAGAAAACTGAAAAGAATAAAAGAACAAACTACATCTTCTCACGAGGAGTTGAAAGACCTATTCTATTGGTTGAATAGTGCGAAAGGGCAAAGTGAGATACGAGAAGAGTTGAATGAGGAGTGGAATTCATTTGAATCGGATGAAAACATGGAGATAGATTCTCATAAGATGTTTTCTTATATAAAGAGCGAGATTCGGAAATCGCCTGGAATCTGGCTGAATATTACATTGAAAAGATTACTGCCTTATGCAGCTATGTTAGTTATGGTTTTGGGCGGATTGTTATGGCTAACTTTTAGCGAAAGGAACGGAGGAAATAATCCTTACAACGATGTTTATACTTCTTTCTCCACAGCAAACGGACAAAGAGCAAAATTGGTTTTACCCGATAGCACTGTTGTTTGGCTGAATTCAGGAACAACGCTCTCGTATTTATTCAATGAAGAAAAGAAAAGAGATGTTATCCTGAATGGACAGGCTTTTTTTCAGGTACGAAAAGACAATGAGCGTCCATTTACTGTGCATGCCAATAAAATGGATGTTGTGGTTTTGGGAACTTGTTTCGATGTAGAAACATATGATGATGATAAAGAAACGAGTGTCGTGCTTCAATCTGGAAAAGTAAGACTAAACTATAAACAGCGTACTTCTAAAGTGAAAGTACTACATCCGGGAGAAATGGCTGTGCTTGATAAAGTCTCGAACTCCTTGAAAGTAAACAGAACCGATATTCAAAAACATATTTCGTGGAAGAATAACCTGCTGATTTTCAAGAACGAACCAATGAAGAAAGTAATTGCCGACTTAGAACGATGGTTCAATGTGGAGGTGACAGTGCTCGATCACGAGGTGTATAATTCGATATTTACCGGAACAGTTACCAATGAAAGTTATGACGAAATTTTCCAACTCATCGAATATTCATGTCCAATTGATTGTGAAATAGAACCGAATAATTCTACCGGGAAAATACCTCATATAACCCTTAAAAGTAAGAATATGAACTAATAAACAGATACGTATGACCTAACCTATTAAATGCAAAAAAGGGAGATGCTGGAACATCACCCTTTTCGAAGATTTTAAGCCTCAGAGTTCTCAAGTCATGAGGCCTAGATAATTTGAATATTTAAAAACAAATCATTACAAATTTATGAAAAAAAATGATTATTCATGGATTGCCGGTTTTGCAAGATACTGGACTTCCAAATGGTTTAAAACAATGAGAATTATAGCATTCCTTATTCTTGTTACCGCATTTCAAAGTTTTGCGGAAAGAGTTTATTCCCAGACAAATAAAATTAGTCTGGATGTGAAGAGCCAATCCATAAGTCAAATATTGGATGAGATTGAAAAACAGACTGATTTCTTCTTTCTGTTCGATGCAACCGTTGTCGATGTAAAGCAAAAAACCAGTATTAATTGTTCTGAAAAATCGATCGATAAGATTTTGGATAAAGTTTTTGTTGATACTGGAATTACTTACAAAATTGTGAATCGTTTAATTGCTCTTAAACCGAGTAAAACAAATAGTAATCAGCAGAAAAAACTGATAAAAGGTACTGTTACCGATGATGCAGGAGAACCACTTCCTGGTGTGTCGGTTGTTGTAAAAGGAACAACAATAGGAGTTACTTCTGATGTGGATGGTAATTTTTCTATAGAGGTATCGGCTCAAACGATATTGCAGTTTTCTTTTGTGGGAATGGAAATGCAAGAAGTAAAAGTGGAGGGACGATCAAAAATTAATGTAACAATGAGAGCTGATGCAGTAGATGTTGATGAAGTTGTTGTTATTGGATACGGAACTCAGAAAAAATCTAACTTAACTGCTGCTGTTGAGATGGTCGATACTAAGGTATTAGAAAATCGTCCGGTTAAAAATGTGGGAGAGATGTTGGCTGGAACCATTTCTAACCTTAATATAACCAAAAACTCAGGTGCACCAGATGCAGGACAGTCATTTAATATTCGTGGATTTACCGGTTTTGGAACATCAGGAGCACCACTGATCTTGGTAGATGGGGTAGAACAAAACATCAATAACTTAAATGGAAATGATATTGAAAAGATTTCTGTTTTAAAAGATGCTGCAGCTTCTGCCATTTATGGTTCCAGAGCTCCTAATGGAGTAATTCTAATTCAAACTAAATCGGGACGAAAAGGAAGTAAAGTTCGAGTGAACTATTCTACTTCGTTAAATATAAACGAGCCCACTTATATGCCGGCCTCGGTGAATGGTCTGGAATATGTAAAACTTCGAAATATGATGGGGTATAATTCGGGGCAGCCACAATGGTACTCCGATGAAAAAATGAAGCATATACAGGCATACTTAGATGGTACAGGTCCAAGTAATACCAGAATGCCAGACGGAAAGTGGGCAATTTACAGAAATGCAACGGGTAGTACCGATTTTTATGATGAAGCATTTAGAGATCATTCATTCGATATGATGCACAACTTCGACTTAAGCGGAGGAACCGATAAGTCATCATTTTATATGGGAATTGGTTATGTCGACAAAGAAGGAATTTACGATTCCGATATAGACAATTATGATAGAATGTCTTCCATCTTAAAAGTGAAGACAGATGTGGCCAATTGGATTACAGTAGGTATGAATGCCAGATATTCTCGTACCGATACACAGCGTCCGAGCTACAGAGGGCAAACAAATAGTGCCAAGTCTGATGAGTTATTTTTCAAAAACTTAGGTTATTTTCCTAACCACCCAACGCATAACCCTGATGGTACTATTAACCGATTGAATCCATTGGGGCACTTGTATGGTTTGACTGGAGATATAAATAAAGAAAACAATGATTTATGGGTAATACCTTCTTTGGAATTCCGACCATTAAAAGGCCTGAAAGTTAGAAGTAGTTTTGCCTGGAACAATGTTAATTATAATAAGGTGACCACTTCGTTTGTTCCTAAATTCGATTTGGGAGATGGTGTTACATTTCAGAAACTGAATTTTGCTCCAAGCACTGAAAGATTATCTAAAACATTTTCTAATAAGAACTACTATCAGTTTGAGATAAATGCAGAATACAAGAAGACGATTAAAAAGCATAGTTTTACTGTACTTGGTGGAATGCAGCAAGAGCTAAATAAGTATAAGGATTTATATGCTGATAGAACGAATTTCTATACTTCTTCTGTTCCTTCATTTAGTACGGTTTATGGCGATGTTATGAATATCGATGATCGTTTGTACGATTGGAGTACTCGTGGTTATTATTTTCGTTTGAGCTATAACTACGATGAGAAATATTTACTGGATTTCAACAGTAGATATGATGCATCATCTCGCTATTCAAGAGATTCGCGTTGGGCCTATTTCCCATCGGTTTCGGTTGGGTATAATATTGCCAAAGAGAAATTTTGGCCTTGGAGCAAAATTAATCGATTTAAGATTACTGGTTCATGGGGTAAAAGTGGAAACCAAAATACAGGAACTACCAATAGCGCACTTTATACTTATTTGCCTACATTGGGGACAGGAACTCTTAATAATGTGGTACTAGGCGATTCATTTCAGCCTTATGTAACAATGCCTCCATTGTTAAGTAATGACCTAACCTGGGCAAAGCCACGAACAATTGGTTTTGGTCTAGATATTGGCGCATTCGATAATCGCTTACAGGGAGAATACCGTTGGTATCAAAGAACTGTATTTGACCAAGTGAGCCCTCCAGAGTTATTACCACAAACACTGGGAACCGACGTACCTAAAACCAATAATGGAGTATCTGAAACTCGTGGTTGGGAATTCTCAATTAGCTGGAAAGATAAAATTTCTAATGTTATGGGTTCTCCTTTAAAGTATGGCATCAAGGGAATGGTATCTGATTATATCGGTTATGTTGTTGAGTATGGCGATCCGAATGTAACAGGTATGCGAAATGATACTTGGACCCCAGGCGAACGTTTTGGAATACAGTATGGTTATGAATCCCTGGGAATTGCCACTAATAAAGAGTTTATGACCAATAATGTACCTGCGAATAACGGATGGTACTATCCTGGTGATCTATACTTTAGAGACAGGGACGGTGATGGGCGAATTGGATCTGGAGATAATAGTGTATGGTATTCGCAGGGCGATAGAAAGAAGCTAGGATATAATTATCCTCGATATCGATATAGCTGTATTTTGGATGCTAGTTGGAAAGGATTTAGCTTGAGTGTTATTTTAGAGGGAGTAGGACATCAGAAAAAGTATATCAATAATTCATCTATATTTGGTTATATGGGGGGCTTTTGGGCAAGTGGAGAAGCCTATGCCTTTACAGAGCACCTCGACTTAGGAGGTTATTGGACTGCAGATAATCCGGATGCCTATTTCCCAAGAATATATCAGAATAGTTGGGCGAAAAACTCAGGGCGAGCAAATGACCAGTATGCACTTAATCTTGCTCATCTTCGCATAAAAAATATCAATTTAAGCTATAGGATTCCAGAGCGTTTAGTTCGAAAAATCAAGTTGGCATCGGCTTCACTAACTTTTAGTGTTGAGAATGCAGGATTCATTTATAATAAGTCGTGGTTGAAATTCGATCCAGCCAATTTGCGTGAGGGAGCTCGTTCTTATCCACTTCAAAGAGTGTATTCTTTTGGTATAAAATTAGGTATTTAATAATTCAATTATTTGAGTGTTATGAAAATAAATATGAAATATATTATTGTCCTTCTTTTTACAATAATGATAGGACAGTCGTGTAGTGAGGATTTTCTAGATCGAAGTCCTTTAGATGCAGCTAGCGATGAAACTTTCTTTACAAAAACGAGCGATTTAAAAAACTATTCCAATGGGTTGTATTCTATTGTCATTAGAGGTATTGGCGGTAATAGGTGGACTCAGCTGGACAAAGGTACCGATGATTTGGTAACCTCATCTCCTCGTGGTAGTCTAATGCGAAGAAGTGTATCCGGGCAAGCCCCAGAATCGAGTGCTTCATGGAAAAATGGATATCGAAATATTCGTAAAACGAATTACTTTTTAGCCAATGCTTCAAAGGTTCCGGTTTCTGATAAATCGAATCATTATATCGGAGAAGTATTATTTATTCGTGCTTGGGCGTACTTCAATTTACTAAAGGAATTCGGAGGTGTACCTTATATTACAGATCCTTTGGAAACCAATAGTGAAGAATTGTATCGTCCGCGCGACTCACGTGACTTTATTGCCCAGAAGATTCTGGAAGACTTGGATCAAGCAATTGAGTTTTTACATTGGAAAGGAAAAGGCGAAGCTTCCGAATCGGGACGTATTAATAAGGAGACAGCACTGACTTTTAAATCTCGTGTAGCATTGTATGAAGGAACATGGGAAAAATACCATGGATCGAAAGGAACCTTATTTGCTGTTGAGGGAAAAGATGGAAACAATTTCTTACAAGAAGCCATTGAGGCTGGTGAACAGTTGATTGCGTATCAAGGAAACAAGATTTACAAAGGAAGAGCTGGTTGGGAGTATAATGGATTATGGGACCAACTTGACTATAGAAATATTGCAGGTGCTTTCCTTTATAAAAACTACAGTGTTGATCATTCTGTTATGAATAATTGGTCGACTTATAGTGTTGGAGGATGGGATGCAAGTATTACAAAGCAATGCATTGATCAGTACTTGGCAAAAGATGGAAAACCAGAGGAGATAACAACGGTTGAGTTTGATCGTTATAGTATGGTCTCACTGGCCGAGAATAAAGATCCAAGATTGGCGCAATCGGTTTGGAATCCGGCTAATGGAACATTGAGGAGCATGTTTCCTGGTCCGTACAATGGACATGCTTACAATACATCGATGCCAGGTTTAATTACTAACCAACAGCGATGGCCTGCCATTACCGGATATAGAATATGGAAAGGAACACTTGCTGTACCTGTGGCTGGTTCTCAGGGAGAATATGACGATTTGATTATTCGATATGGTGAGGCTTTATTAAACTATGCCGAAGCTAAAGCTATTCTGGGAACAATAACACAAAGCGACATTGATAAAAGTATTAATGTGCTGAGGGAAAGAGCTGGAATGGTGCCTATGAATCTGACAGAGGTAAATAGTTGGAATATCGATTACAGTTCAAGGTATGGTTACGAACCTACAGCGTCGAATATTGTAAATGAAATTCGTCGTGAACGTAGAGTAGAATTATTAATGGAAGGTTTCAGAACCGATGATATTAAACGTTGGGCACTAATTGATGCTGTTTACAATGGAATGAAACCTAAAGGTGCAGGATTGGGGCAATTCTTAGATTATTGGAATAATGCAGATAATCTTGTTCGAGAAGGTTTCATATGGTCTACTCCTGAAGCTGTAAAACTGACCAAAGGTGTTAACTGCGATGAATTTGAAGATGGTTTTATCAATCCATTCTTTCGATTGTCTGATTTCAAGGCAGATGGGAATGGATATTATGTAAATCCAGAGAGAGATTACCTGAATGCTGTTCCTCAACAAGAAATTTTTATCTATGAATCAAAAGGAGGAGTTACATTAGAACAAAACCCAGGATGGTTTTAGTAAATAATTAACGATTAAAAGAGATTAAAATGAATATAAAACTAACAATTCTTGTTGCAATTCTAATGGGTATGTTTTGCTCATGCGAGCCCAGAATTGATATGGATATGAGTCAATGGGGAGACCATGCTATTATAACCAATGTTCAGATATTTAAGTATGAAGTGGATGATGATCCAGCTCTCTATGAAAAAGAAAAGGGTTTAGATGCTTTTGGATTGAGACGAATTGTAATTTCCAATCAGGCAAAAGTGGATTTGGAGAACTCCAAGGTAACTATCTCATTAATTGGAGAGGAGACTTTAAGTGCCGCAGGATTTATCTTCTTTCATGAGAGTACAAAGGTAGAACCATTGAATAATTCACCTATTGCTGGTCGTGTTTCTGATTTGTCGTCTAAGTCGTTTACTTATAGGCTTACATCGGCTGATGGAACAGTTCGTGACTGGACAATCGAAATTATAGATTGATGATTACTTAATCGTTGAGTATAGGTTTATCTTGCTCAATGATATTTATTATTTTTAAGTTAAGGGTCGAAAGGTGCTTCCAAGTCTGGAAGTGCCTTTCTTTTTGCATGATCTGCAGTGAAATAACCGTAAATTCAAAAGACTATGTTGGAGTACTAATTCAATTACCATTTTTGCTGCATACCTAAAAAAAGTACGGCGAAAAGCATACGAAAGAGTTGATAAATAAATATGGTGGAATTTTAAATGAGAACATGAAATAGAATTGATTTAATTCAAACGGAGTATTCATTGTTGAGTGGAATTTAAGTTATGGAGATGTGAATGAATTATCATTCGTTGGTGGCTCCTTTTTAATAAAAGTATACAGCTAAAATTATGATACCTGACTTTTGAAATGAAATAGAATAAAGATTGTGTCTATATTTGTTTTTAGGATTCAGAGAGTTGATCGCATAGTATCTGAGTCTTAAAAAATTAACTAAAACCAATCTATAATGTACAGAGTAAAGCTACTAATGCTTTCTTGTTTCATTTGTGGTGCTTTAAATAGTGAAGCACAGCAGGTAAAACAGAAGGATGGGTTGTACCAACAACTCAAGAAAGAAGGATGGCATCGAAAAGAGATCGATGGTGTGATGCAGTTCAGCATCGATGAGAATTCCAATTTTACTTCAGCAAAATCTCGCAAAGGAGTACCAGTGCCGCTACCTAGTCCCAATTGGTTGAATAGTAAGAATCAGTTGCACCATTTGGTCGACTTGTATCAGAAAGAGTTCGGCTTGTTTCAAAAGCAGTATCAGAATGCTTCAAAAGCATTTTCAATGGTCGAGGCCGAAGAGGTAAAACCCAATGTTTGGATTAAAAGAGAAGCAGGGGTATGGAAACATATTCCAATGTATGCTACCGCAGGACGAATTTACGATTTGGAGATCGACCCGGATAATTCAGATCGAATTTATGCCAATCCCGATGGAGATGGAATTTTTAGAACGACAGATGGAGGAAAAAGCTGGAACTCCATTACGGATAATATCTCCGATCGATTGCATCGCGACACTTATGAAAATATAATTGTCGATCCCAATAACTTTGAGAAAGTGTTTTCCATATCTCGAATGGGAATGCTTCATAAAACCAATGATGGAGGTAAGTCGTGGAATAAGGTAGAAAATAAAAAGCACGAACAAGGTAAAGCACCTCAGTTTAAATGGGTAGAAGCATTTCGCGATGGAGATAACCGATTGGTGCTTATTGGAACAGTGACTAAAAAGTCGGGTTTAAACCACGGCTGGAATCAAGGAGTGTATCGTTCGTTGGATGAAGGAAAAAACTGGGACCAGATTGCTGTAGAAGGCAAGCGATTGCAAGAGATGGCTTTTCACCAAACAGAAGCCAATATCATTTATCTGGCAGGAACTTCGAAGTTGTATATTTCCAACGATGCTGGAGCCAGCTTTAAACTATTAAAGGACTTTGAAAAAGGCGATAGACCAATGTTTATTGCCCCGCTACAAGGAGCTAATGCCAATGGCATTTATGTGGCTATTTCAAATGGTAATGATACTCAGGTGTATTTCTCTTCCAATAAAGGAGAAAGCTGGGAGTTGCGACAGGATTCGAAAGAAAAGGTAGGCTACGAGAAAGGAATTTTTGGAAACTCGGGTAGCAGTGGTTGGACCAGCTTTTTTGCAGTCGATCCGTTTGATGCGAATCACCTGATAGCATCGAATGTGGGAAGCTGTGAATCGTTCGATGGAGGAAGAACATGGAGTTATTGGGTTTGGCATAAACGTGCTTTGGCACAGATGGACGATGGCACAAAAGCTTTATCGCCACACGCAAGTCACAATGCCGATAACCATGTAGCGAAATTCCATCCCAAGAAAAAAGGAGTACTAATAAAAGGTTGTGATGCGGGCATTATGAAGTGGGGCAAACAAGATACCAATTGGGTAAATATCAATGGTAATATGCCTGCATTTTTGTGGTATTCTGTTGTGGTCAATGAGTTGGGTGATAGATATATTGCGGGTAATACCCAGGATGTGAATATTCAAACTTATCGATATGGAAAGTGGGAGAACGATAGAGGCTATGAGGGCGATGCCATTTTTATGAACCCATCGACTAATACCACTTACTATCCTGTGGCTAAAACTGAACCCGGAGAAGGTTTGAATTTCTTAGAACCTGGCTTTTGGAAGATGCATTCCTGGAACCATCCTAAAGTAGCAGTGAATTATCAGAATCTGGATCAGATTTTTATTGCATATGGTCGTCGACCAACAGAACCACAGCCACAGTTGCCTAAGTTTTTGTATGTGACCAATAATCGTGGAGTTAGCTTTGAGCGTGTTCCAAACATGGATAATAAACCTGTTTATTCGGTAAATGTGTCGCGAACAGAACAACCCGTTTTAACTGCATTTACCGAACACGAAGTGATGCAGACAACCGATGAAGGGCAGAATTGGACTTCGGTGAAATATCCGGAAAACTTCAAAGGAAGATATCGCAACAGAATGGTGAGTGGCTGTGTCGATCCAACGAATCCTATGCGCATGTGGGTAGGTGCCAATAAAGGGCATGTTATTGCAACAACCGATGGTGGTAAAAACTGGAAAGATATTTCAGGAACTTTACCCAAAGGCCATGTGTTGGAATTGATTTACCACGAAGGAACTCAAGGCGATTTGTATGCTTTAGTGAAAGGTTTTGGTGTATTCTATCGTGGAGCAAATGACACTGATTGGAAATTATGGATGGATGGTTATAATCTGGCCGATTTTACAGAGATCAGAATCGATTATCCTGCTCAGAAACTATTGGCTTCAAGCTATGGAAGAGGAGCGTGGCAGGCCGATTTACAGCAACAAACTGAGCGTTTTTTCACACAAGGCATTGCCATAGAGAATAAAGGCAGAGTGAATGGTCGATATCTATTCTCGATGGAGAATAGTTGGCAATTACCAGCTTACTACAACTATCAATGGTCTGTGAATGGGGTAGAGGTTGAAGGTAATCGATCTACTTTATTCTTGAATAAGGTAAAAAAAGGCGATCGCATTAAGTTGACAGTATCTCCTATTTATTCGCAAGATGTAGCAACCACAAGTGAATTGGTGTATGAAAAAGGAGAAGCGAGTAAAACAAAGGAAGTTGTTGGTGAAACATTATTCCTGAAAGATAATTATATCGATGCAGGAGTGGCTGAATTATTCGGTGCACAACAAAATTTCTCATTTGCAACTACCATTAAACCAATTACAGAAGGAGTGATTGCAGCCAATAGAAGAACCTATTATCGCGATGCCAAAGGTTGGTATTTAGAGGTAACACCCAATGGCGAGCTGCATTTGAACCTGGCCTTCTATCAAAATCGATCATTGGATAAAACCATGAAGGGAGGAATTGATCAGGCCATTGTCGTAAAGAGTGATTCTGGTGCAGTGGATTTTAACAAATGGACACATATTGCTTTCACTGTTGATGGAAAAGAGGCAGTAAAACTTTACATCAATGGAGATCAGGTGGCAGTTAAAAAGCTGGAGAATATTCCCAATGAATTGGCACTGAACAGTGTTATGAACTTTACCATGTTGGCCGACGGTTATGGTAAAAAAAAGATGATTGCCGAACTGAAGGATGTAACATTAATGGACGAAAGCCTAACAGCTAAGTCTATTGAGTTGCTGAATAAAAAAGGAAATAGAAAGGCTCAAAATCAACTCTTCTATATCGATTTTAGAACGAAAAATACCAAAGAGATATATAGTAACCGTTTGATTGAGTTTAAGAAAAGTAATTAAATACAATCGTATTATTTAAAATAGAGAGTAGAGGCGTAAGATTTTGCGCCTCTATTTTTTTATTTTTCAACGACTAGCTATTGGTAAACGACATTCATTGATCTACTGTTTGTGTAGCCATTTACTATCAATTCCCATAAAAAGGGGAATAAATAAACAGTGTGCATTATCGATATTGCTATATTTGGAGCTTCTATAAAAACAGGGGAAACCACTATGTATAAAAACAGCTATTTATATTCTTACAACTACGACACCAACGAAAGCGAACTGTGTAAACTGGAAGCAAAATACCTATTTCAGAAAGAAGAGCAGGACAAACTGCTATTCTCTGAAATAGAAGTAGAGCCTTCGAGTAGTGCTTTTATAAAGAAAAGACTGCATATTACATTGTGTTCGGAAGATTACTCAACACTTATTCAGGAGATTAAAGCAGCTGAAATAAAAGTGGAGGGATTTAAAGTGGAGTATTTGGTGTTGGATGGAGATAAAACCGAATATAAAGAGCGATTGAAAAAGTTGAAAGATATTGGCTACAGTATCGAAGGTATCCCCGATTATTATAATCCTACCATAACTTATGCTTTAACCAATTACAATGGTACTTGGTTATTCGGAGTATTGGTGAAAAATAGTTTCGATTGGCATAAACACAAACAGAAGCCTTTTTCGTATAGTAACTCAATTGGAGTTCATATTGCAAAATCACTTCTGAATATTGCTACCAAAGGAAATAAAGCCACGACACTGATTGATGCGTGTTGTGGGGTAGGAACCATTATGTTGGAAGCATGTTTTGCAGGTTACAACATCGAAGGATGCGATATCAACTGGAAGGTGTGCAGGCAATCGCGTGCTAACCTGGCTCATTTCAATTACACGGCCAATGTATACCGTTCAGATATAAATGATATTACTACGAACTACGATGCAGCCATTATCGATTTGCCATATAACTTGTTTAGCTGTGCCGACGAAGATACGCTTACTCACATTATTGAATCGACCACTGAAATTACCGATAAGTTAGTAATTGTATCGACAATCGATATTTCAGAAATTATTAATAAGGCTGGATTGAAAATTGTAGATCATTGTACCATTCAGAAAAGGAGAATGGCCAACTTTGCCCGTCAAGTTTGGGTTTGCCAGAAGTTAGATTAAGATTTCTGATCGTTTGTTTTTAAGGGGAAATAGATTAATTAGTAAATATGGGTTTATATGTTTACTATAAATTGTTATATTCGATTTCGAAATCAATCTAATAATAGAAACCCTTTATTATGAACCGAAAATTACTCTCTGTAGGATTAATAGGAATCTTAATCTGTTCTGCCTGTAGCCTCTCTATTACTATAAAAAACAACATGAAGGTGAAACGAAAGACTATCGACGAAAAGGAATGTCTGTTTGTAAATAATGTGAGCTACAAAAAAGTGAATGGCACTCTTATAGTTGATAATAAAGTTACATTTAGCGGATTAGGCAAACGATTTGAAGACAAGTTACCCCGTGAATATTTTAAGAAAAAGGTAGATTTAGACGATGTGGATGAATTTCATGTAGATAGTGTTTCATTCAATGTAAATGGCAAGAAAAATAAGGTCGATTTAATTTATTACCTAAAGCTGGATAATAAACGCCACAAAGCAACTTTCAAACTAATTGAAGACAAACGAGGCTGGCATTTTGCTGGAAAAGATGAGTAATGCTGCTTATGTGTGTTTTTAAGTATTTAATACATTAAGAATATTTTTATTGATCATATTTTAATAGAAATAAATGTTTGTTTCTGTATCTTTGGCGAGGTTTTTGTTTTATAACCTCTGCTTTAGCTAATCTAAAAACACCCTTTTGTATAGAATATTATTACTTCATATACTATGCCCGTTGAGGATCGTGGTCGAGAAAGAATTGGTTAAAGTAAATTTAAATACCTAAAACTTACATTAAACAATAAAAAATGAAACAAACTTTACTATTGGCGGTAATGGTTCTTATTGCCACATTAACATTTGGACAGAGAAAACTTCAAGATGTTGTATACCTGAAAAATGGAAGCATTGTGCGAGGAATGTTAGTGGAAGTAATCCCCGAGAAGAGTGTGAAAATTGAAACGGCAGATGGAAGTCTTTTCGTTTATAAAACAGAAGAGGTCGTAAAAATAAGAAAGGAGTCACCTCAAAAGAAAAGAGGAGTCAACTATTCAACTAAGCAGACCGATTCAAACTGTAAATACAAGGGGATTGTAGAAATAGGGTATCAGTTTGGAGTAGGAGAGTATGGCATTAATAGGATTAAAATGAATGTTATTAATGGAATTCAGCTTAGTGATATTTATTCTGTAGGATTTGGTGTTGGATTTCGCAATTTTCATGAAGAGAGCACAACATTTATTCCTCTTTTTATTGATTTTAGAGGAGAATACAAATACTATAATTTAAGCCCTTATTTTGCTGTTGATTTGGGTTATTCTTTAAATGCATCAAACGATTGTAAAGGTGCTGGCTTTATGTTTAGTCCGAGTGTAGGAGTTGGTTTTCCTGTTTCAGAAAAATTGACAATGAGCGTTGGACTAAGTTATGAATTACAAATAGCAGACTACTACAGAGGCTATGGAAGTAGATATTACACTAGTCGTGAAAATATCGGAGGCTTAGGTTTGAGCATTGGACTTTCATTCTAGATCGAAAATATAATTATCAAATAGGCAAAGAGTGGCTCTTTTCGTGAAGGAAAGGGCTATTTTTTTGTTTGAAACTTGCATTGTTTACAATGTATCTTGCAAAAGCAATTATTGCTAATAATCTGATGAAGTAATAGTGTTGAGCCCGACCATAAATGAAATATCTTAATTTTTTCACTTGTAAAGTTTTTCGTGCGACTGGAGTATAAAGCTATTTGTCGTCAATAAATTGAGGTCTGTACTGGCTTGTGCTGAAAATGATTTTGATAATGTTTGTCTCTAAATAAAAGATAAAATTAAAACAGTTTTTAGCTGGCTTTTTATACCTTTATTTAGCATGTTGTGGTGATTGTAACTGTTTGGTTGTAAGTGTTTCGCATGTGAAATAAAAGAGAAAACCCAAAAACAAAATACAAGTTAATTTTATTATGAGAAAAATGAAGAATGGTCTAGCTTTATTTGTGGCTCTGCTAGTGCTAATTGGCGTTAGTAGTTGTGGCAAAAAAGAGCAGGTATTTTATGTCTCGCTGATAGGAAGTGATACCAATACAGGAACTTTCGAGCAGCCACTAAAAAGTGTTGAGCAGGCATTAAAACTGGCAAAAGAAAACAAAGAGCATTCACCCAACCAGGTGATTCGAATTGTGCTTCGAGGAGGAACTTACCAGTTAAAGAGAACATTGCAGTTGAATGCAGAACTTTCTGGAACAGAAAAAAATCCTTTTGTAATTGAAAGTTACAAGGGCGAGGATGTCGCTTTTACGGGAGCCAATACATTGAACCTAAAGTGGGAGAAGGTCGAAGGACAATTGATGAAAGCCAAAGTGCCGCAAGGAATCGATTTTGAGTGGATGTATTTGAATGGAGAGCGCATGGTACGTGCTCGCTATCCCAATTACAATCCAGCTATTCGCATTTATGGTGGTTATGGCGAAGATGCTTTGGCACCTGAGCGTGTAAAAACATGGAAGCATCCACAAAATGGAGTAGTTCATGCTATTCATAGTGCGCGATGGGGCGGATATCATTACCGAATTACTGGAGTAGATGAAAAAGGAGTGCCTACTTTCGAAGGTGGTTGGCAAAACAACAGACAAATGGGAATGCATAAGCAGTTCCGATTTGTAGAGAACATCTTCGAGGAACTGGATGCACCCAAAGAGTGGTTCTTGAATAAAGAGACCAATACGCTTTACTTTTATCCTGAACAGAGTGTTGATCTGACAAAAGCAAAAGTGGAAGTACCTATAATGACCCACCTGATTGATATTGTTGGAACCGAAAATGAACCGGTGAAGAACATTACCATTCGTGGAATTGATTTTAGATGCACTATTCCAACCTATATGCAAACCAAAGAGCCGTTGTTGCGAAGCGACTGGACCATTTATCGTGGGGGAGCGATCTTAATTGAAGGCGCTACAGATATTACCATTTCCGGTGGTCATTTCGATGAGCTCGGTGGAAACGGGATCTTTGTGTCGAACTATGCACGACGTATCAATATCGAATCGAACCATTTCGAGGAGTTAGGGGCTAGTGCCATTTCGTTTGTGGGAAGTCCGGATGCTGTACGTTCACCAAGTTTTGAATACCACGAATCGGTTGCATTCGATAAGTTGGATCGTACGGTTGGTCCTAAGAATAATACCTATCCTGCTGAATGCAGAGTGTACGATAACCTAATTCATGATATCGGTAAGATTGAAAAGCAGATTGCTGGTGTTCAAATCTCAATGGCTGCAGCTATTACAGTAAGCCACAACACCATTTACAACTTGCCACGCGCGGGAATCAATGTGAGTGAAGGAACTTGGGGAGGACACATTATCGAGTATAATGATGTGTTTAATACAGTGCTGGAAACCAGTGATCACGGTGCTTTCAATTCATGGGGGCGCGACCGCTTCTGGCATCCTAATCGCGGGGTGATGGATAAGATCACTACCAAAGAGCCTTCGCTAATTTTGTTGGATGCTAAAGAAACTACAATCATCAGAAACAACCGTTTCCGTTGCGACCATGGTTGGGATATCGATCTAGATGATGGTTCGAGCAACTATCACATTTATAACAACGTATGTTTAAGTGGTGGAATAAAACTGCGTGAAGGTTTTTACCGAACAGTGGAGAACAATATTACCATTAATAATTCTATTCATCCACATGTGTGGTTTAAAGAGAGTCACGATGTGATTAAGCACAATGTGTTGACTTCTTGGTACAAACCTATTCGTGTTCCGGTATGGGGCGACACAGTGGATTACAACTTTTTCCCAGATTTAGAAGCATTGAAAAAGTCGCATAAATTGGGATTAGATGAACACAGTGCGTATGGCGATCCGATGTTTATTGATCCAGAAAAGGCCGATTACAGAGTGGGAGAGAAGTCGAAAGCGTTGACTATCGGTTTCAAAAATTTCCCGATGGATCAGTTTGGTGTGGTTTCTTCGAATCTGAAATCGAAAGCTGCATCGCCAATTATTCCTAAACTATTCATTACCAGTTTTCAGAAGAATAAGGATGTAACTTACGATTTCTTGGGAGCTAAAGTGCGTAAGGTGAAAGGAATTGGCGAAGTATCTGCAGCAGGATTGAAAGACGAGAATGCCATTTATATTGTTGAGCTGCCTAAAAAGTCGTTGGCATACAAGCAAGGACTTAGAGCAAGTGATGCAATTATTGCCCTTTCGGGACATAAAACCGGAAATGTACGTCAGCTGATGGAAGCTTACGAAGGCGAAAAATGGAAAGGTCATGTTGCCTTAACAGTTGTTCGCAACCAAAAGGAAGAAAAACTAAACGTGTCATTGCACTAAAAATCAGAGATAAGAAATAGTAAAAGCCAGCTAGGTGACGACAAGTCATCGATGCTGGCTTTTTTGTGGAGAAAAAGAAAACCGGAATCCGGAAAAAAGGGAGGTAGGATTTCGGATGCAAAGAGCAAAGCGAAAAGGGCATAGTGTTCGAATGCGAACGTAGAGGCGCAAGATGTTGCGTCTCTGTTTCAGTTGGGAAACTGGAAACGGGAGAAAAGGGATACAGGGGGTGAATGCCAAGAGCAAATAGCGTTGATATTGTTGTCGCGAACGTAGTGGGTTGATCTATACGCACTTCTAGCAGAAACGAGCTCAACTTTTAAACTTTCCTACTTTTTCATCTTTTTGCATTAATTAGCCTGTAGGGCTGAAAGAATTGTAGCCGCCGGCAACGCCGGTGGTGAAATGATGTGTTGAAGCCAAGCGCCCCAATCATTGTTGTTGGTCGGAGTTGTTGGGTTGTATGGGGCGCAATGGGAAATGACAGGATATGGATGAATTATTTACCACGAAAGGCAATTTAAGATTTTTTGGATAATCAGGAAATGGCCTGAAAGGTCAATATGTATAAGCGCAGGGAAAAGTGACAAAAAGGAGCGATACCCTGCGTTAAATAGATACATGTAAAACTCGACCGTCCACAGAACATGATTGAAACGAACAGTTGTTGCGGTCGAGAATAGATAAACCTAGTTTGAAATTGTATTGCTAAAAAACGATCGTTTGGAAAAGCACAAATTGCAAATTTGCGCTAGCGGAAGAAAAGGGGAAAGTGATCTGTATGAATTCCCAGAAGCAGCCAGCACAACTTTAAACGATACAACTTTTCCACCCTTTAAGATTAATTAGCCTGTAGGGCTGAAAGAATTGTAGCCGCCGGCAACGCCGGTGGTGAAATGATGTGTTGAGGCCAAGCGCCCCAATCATTGTTGTTGATCGGAGTTGTTGGGTTGTATGGGGCGCAATGGGAAATGACAGGATATGGATGAATTATTCACCACGAAAGGCAATTCAAGATTTTTTGGATAATCAGGAAATGGCCTGAAAGGTCAATATGTATAAGCGCAGGGAAAAGCGATAAAAAGGAGTGCTACCCTGCGTTAAATAGATACATGTAACCCCCGACCGTCCACAGAACATGATTGAAACGAACAGTTGTTGCGGTCGAAAATGGATAAACCTAGTTTGAAATTGTATTGCTAAAAAACGATCGTTTGGTAAAGCACAAATTGCAAATTTGCGCTAGCGGAAGATAAGTAGAGACGCAAAATCTTGCGTCTCTACAACTGATAGATATACTTATATGTCAGATCTATGTTTCATTGCAGTGGAGGTTAGCACAAGTCAAAATAAAAGCAAAGCCAGCTAAATAACTGAAGTTACTTAAACTGGCTTTTATATTGATGACAAAATGAATGGTTAAGGTTTAGTGCTTTACAATTCGGGTTGAGAATTGTTCTTTATGCGAGGTAACAGTTAGGTAATAAATTCCCGATACCAATGCCGAAATATCTTTGGTAAAACAACTTTCCAGTTGACCTATTCCTTCGTTATATGATTGCACCATTTGTCCGTTTTCAGCATATAAATCGATTTGCTGAATTGGGGTTGCAGAATTTACCGCTACATTGATGGCTCCTTTGCTTGGGTTTGGGCAAACTTCAATTTCCGATTCCTGGGAATAGGGGATATTTATGCTGTAAGTTGGAACAGGAGTGCATCCATTCAACTGCCATTCGGCCATTGAGCATACGTTGTCTCCATTGATGGTAGAGTTGATTACCATTTTTAGGTAGCGCGTTTCAATAATATTGTCAAATACAACATCTTGCCATTCCAGTGTGCTTTTAAACTCGAACGACTTAATTGCTGTCCATGTTTCTCCATCGGTGCTGCTAAATAGTTGAGTGGCTTTGGGCTGCCCATTGGTGTTGTTTTGTCTGTTCAACATTGACAAACCAGAAATGATATACTCTTTGCCCAAATCGAATTCGAATAGATGGGGTAGAGGCGCATTAACAGGCCAGTTGTTATGCCACATGGTAGTGCTGTTTCCATCAAACAAATATTCGGGAGAATCACCCGATGAGTTCGAGCTGCACGACAATACCTTGATGTCTTTGATACTTAGCTTCTGCGCTTTAAAACCAACAGTAGTTGAGAGTGAGTTATTACTCTGATCGGCATCCTTTGCCATCTCGTCTAATGCAACCTCCAGCTTTATCTGATTGTGTAAGTTAACAGGTACTTCCAGGTTCTTTAGCGTGAAATCTCCAGTTTCAAAACGATTCAGGTTCGTGGTCAATGTCTTTGTTTGGTAAAGTGCATCTTCAATATAAACTTTAGCCGTAAACTGGGAAAGCTTCTGCGAACCGTAGTTAGCCAGTTGGAAATTCAAATCGATGTGTTGAGAGTTACAGTCTATGGATTGATTGGGCGACAACTCAATTAAACCAATGTCATTAGCAGTATTTTTTATCTCGAATGAGAACTTCGATGTTTGCTGGTTATCAAATAGGTCGATGAAGATGAATTTTCCATAATACTTACCCGGCTTTTGTTTAAAATTGGTGTGATAAGTACGGTGGTGAGGTGCTCCCTGTTGATATTGGAATATCGGATCGCCTGTTAAAGCTTCATTGTCGTAGATCATAACCTGATAGCTAAACTGAGGCAATTGAGTTTTAATAATGCTCCAATCCAATTTTAATTCATAGCCTTTGTAATTGGCATTTAGTTGATCGATAGCACCAGCTTGATAAGTGGGCTGTTCTTCTTTTATGGGAATAGAAAAGGTGGTACCCGATTCTACCGAATTGGAAGTGTCTTCGCCTCCGGTAATCATTTTGTAATACTTACCTGTTGCATCTTCTCCTATGCCGGCATCCCAATTGGTTTTGTAGTTATACGATCGTTTAGAAGCGTCATCGAAATCCCAATAGTTTACAGTGTGCTTTCCTGAATGTGATGGCACCCATTTCTTTGTCTTCGTTCTTCGCCAGTTGTTACGCAAATTAGACTCACGGCGATGGGCTCCGGTATTTAGCCAATCTTCCAGGAAGGAATCATTCTTAGAAGGGAAAGATAGGTTGTCTAAATCGACATCCATGGTAACCAGATGCTTCCATTCTCCTGTAACTCCATCGCGAATCCAGTAACCATAGTAGGTGTGGTTGCCAACAGGCCAACAACGTGCATTCAATGAGTACCAGGTATCGGTTTTCCATGGTATCTGAAAGTTCCACGACTTCAAACCGGTTCCTTCTCCACCAAAATTTTCGGTGGTTGTGCCATGTCCGGTATAAACAGCTTTAATAGGACCTCTCTGGTTATCGTTATCCCAGATGGAAAAGATGTAGTTTCGTCCGTGAGGCGATTGCTGGATTCCGGCATAGCCACCGGCATTACCTCCCCAGCCTAATGCTTCGTAATAGGTATAATTGGTAACACCATCCGATGGTACTCTTATTTCCATCGAAATGATATCGGCAACTCCGGTTCCACTAAATACAAAGTGAGATGAAACGGCCGAGTTCTGTCCATTTGTTGTAAGTGATATTACAACAAACCATAGGTATAGTAGATGTTTTATTTTCATGATAGTGACAGGATAGTCCCGAATGGTTTGATTGTTTTTCGGGCTGGTTTTTGACCTGGTTTAAATGGTATAATGAGAAGGTGAGAAGGATGAGGCTGTCCTAAAAACTGATTTGTATCTTCGAATTATCTGTAAGTAACCACTTGGCTTGTCGCCCCTAAATCCCCTGAAGGGGACTTGAGCCTCCCCTTTACAGGAGGTTGGAGGGTTAAAGACGAAGTAGGTTATAAACTGAAAGTTCGATTTCAAATAGCTTTTCTTTTTAGGCAGCCTCTATCCTAAGAAACTAACTTTTAATTACTAATTGCTCAATTGACCTCGTAAGGTGAATTCAGCTATTGAGAAGAATTGACTTTCAGATTCATTCATCTTTCCTGATGCCGATTCATTCACGGCAAAGCGCAGGTATTTGAATGGAGCATCGGCCTGGAATACATTCGAAGTATAGTCGGCTGCTGCATTCTGAGGTAATCCTCTGTTGATAGTGGTAATTTTATTCCATGTTTGGTTGTCGTTACTACCATAAAGTACTACCACCTTAGGTGCACCATTACCATTGTTGTGTCTGGTTGTGTACGAGAACTGCAATAGATCAATCGGTGCCTCTAAAGCAAAATCGATGTAGTGCCCATATGGAGAAAAGAAATTCTTACTCCAGCTCGAGTGGAAGAATGTCTCTCTATTACCATCTAAAATATTGGCCAATGGTCCTTCGTACTGTTCTTGTGCATTGGACGAAATCATATCTGCATTTAGAGTAATTACAGGAGGAACAGGAGGAGTGTATGAAATAGGAACCATGTATGTGGCTTTCTCCTGATCGATCTTAATTTGCTCTTTAGAACTGTTGGCAATGCGCAATGGTAAAATGTAATTGCCAAATTTCAAGTCGGTTCTTGTAATAACCACTTCGGTAGCACCAGATGTTGTCTCTGTTTTAATGGCTATATCCTTGTTCATAGCGTAGGCAGAGGCTGGCAATAACTTGTATGAAGTGCCGAATTGCTGGTTATACTCATTAACCAACTGTTCGTCAATAGCTAGTGTGGCTGTGAAATCGGCAGAGATAACTAAGTCAGAAGGTATTTCTACTGGTACTTCGAACTTTATTTGAGCTTCCGATTCGGCAGTAAATACTACATCGTCGTGAATCTTCTTTGGGAAGAAAACCTTAGGAGTAAGAATATTAGGCACAATAAACGCATACTTTTTCGATGTGTTAATCGAATCGGAACCGTTTTGTAGACCAATAGGCAATACATATTTTCCTTCCACCTCTGGTAATCCAACAATTAAATCGGTTTTTAAAGCTACGTTAAGCTCTTTGTAAGGCGAGTTTTGTGTTAGATCAACCGTTTGCTTTTCGAATTGATAGCAGTTTTGTGGGAGTAAAACATACTGTTTCCCATTCTCCGTGTTGTAAGTGGCAAGCGCTTCGGTGCTCATAACTTCCACATCACAACTGGATGATGTTTTTAAGTCGGAACCACCTTTCCCTACTGTTACTTTGTAGTTAGTGTCTTCGCCCATGTCGTATACCTTAATGGGAAGTTCACCACTTCTTAGGAAGTAAACAATAGTATTGTAGTCGCTAAGAAATTCATCTCTATTGTCTTCGCACGAAACAAAAACCAGTAATGGCGAAAACAGTAATGCAGCTAGTAATACTTTTATATTTATTCGTTTCATCTGTTTAAATTTTAAAAATTAGTCGGTTACCAACCGTAATTCTGAACCAATTGTTTGTTTCGGTCTAATTCTCTCTGACTGAAAGGATACAAGTAGTGATTGTTTTCAAATACCCGTGTTTCGAATACCTTTCTTTTCCAGAATTCGTCTGGTGTCTCTTTCGACTCTTCGGTTTTTACAGTAACATCCATTCCATACATTGGACCACCATCTGTTTGTGGTGCAATCATCCATGTTCTGGTATCGAAATAGCGATGATTTTCAAAGGCCAACTCAACACGTCTCTCTTTGCGAATCAATTCCAATAATTCCTCATTGCTCGCTCCAGGATAAGCATCGGTAATGGCTTCCATTCCTGCTCTGTTTCTCAGGTCTTTCCATAAGTCGCTAGCTGTAGATATATAATCATTAGGAATGTTGCAACCTCTGATTTGGCACTCTAAAACTGCTTCGATGAAGTTTAGGTAGATTTCAGCAAGACGGAAAGTTGGGAAGGTGATGTTACCCCATTCTCCCGCATTGGAAGGAAGTTCCTTATCGTAGAAACGACGAAGAATATATCCCGACTTAGGATAATCGTGACTCTTGTTTCCATTTCCTCCTTTGGCAAATGAGATTAATGTGTGATTTTTACCATGTTGCCAGTAGCTATCGCTCCAGAATACGGTCATGTAAAAGCGAGGCTCTCTGTCTTTAAACATTACCGGCCACTTGTTGTCACTGGCATTAGGAGCAGTGTTGTAGCCCGCCTTATGGAAAGGATTGGTGAAGCTGCTCTTGGCAAATTCATCTGAAGGGTACCCAGACTCTTCATCGATAACTGGCGAGCCATCTTTGGCGTATCCGGTAATTGGGTAACGTCCCGACTTCATGGCGTATGCATCAACTTGCTGTTGTGTTGGTCCCACACCGCCGTAAGCTGTTCCTGCAACTCCTGTTGGTACCGTGTGAACGCCTAAATTGTAACGCCCTTTGTATCCGGTCGACCAGATAATTTCACTGTTAAAAGGCTCTTGGGTAATTCCCATCCAATCTTCGTATGGATTGTCGTTTCCTTTTCGATATAATTGATAAAGATTTAGATCGATAACTGCTTTGGCTGCATTGGCTGCTTCTACCCACTTATTTTTATCGTAAGCAGGGAACAAAGCTGTTCCATCAGGATTTTTCAAGCCTGAATAAAGCGCATTACCATTGAAAAGTGATCGGGCACTATATAGTTTCAAACGAGAGATAACAGCCATTGCCGTTCCTTTGGTGGCTAAGCCATAATCGCTACTCGATTCCATTGTAACAGGAAGTTTGCCTGCTAAATCGGTCATTTCACTCACTACGTAGTTAACGCATTCGTCCCAAGGATTACGTTGGCGCTCTAAAGCTTCTGTACTTGCCTGGAAATCTACCAAATCATCTCCCAAAAGGAATACTGGTCCATAGATGCGCATCATCATGAAATAGTAGTAAGCTCTTGCAAAACGAGTTTGGTTTTTCCATGTCGAAATCTCGTCGGGAGTAACCAGTGGGTCGCTGGTGCGATCGACATTAGCAAGAAAGACATTGCACTCGCGAATTCCCTTATAGTAGTGCGTCATCTTCTCTCTGGGAACTTGAGTAGGGTTCCATGATCCGAAGTTGATCCAGCGACTTTCTCTGTAGTAAGTAACAGTGCCTTCGTCGGAAGCACCTAGCCATGGAGAATGAGTGAAATCACCCACATCATTGGGCAGGAACCCCATTGTGTTTAGCCAATATTGACGTACCGTTTTTCTTGTCTTCCAGATTTTATCAAAGGTCATTGCTTCGTCTTGCTGCTTATCCAGAAAGTCGTCGCATCCCGATGTGATTGCAATGGCACTAATCGCAATCAGTATGATGTATATATTTTTTAAACAATTTTTCATGTCATATAGTAATTAGCAAGTTTAAAAATGAGTAGTAAAACCAACAGAGATGATTTTATTAGGAGGATAACCCGATCCATCGCCACCACCTTTTTCTGGATCCCATAGCTTGAATGAGCTCCAAGTGTGAAGGTTATTTCCCGATACATAAATACGTGCAGACTTCAAGAAGGTCTTATTCAGAATATGTTTTGGGAATGTGTAGCCAATTTCAACATTTTTCAGGCGAATGAAACTTCCATCGCGTTGATTCATTGTTGAGTTCTGTGAGTTATTCGAACTTCCTGCTCCACCGCCAATACTTAAGCGAGGGAATGTGGCTTGTGCATTCTGTGCTTCGGTGTTAGTGGTTTTCCACGACTCGTGGTAAAGTGCTTCGTGGAATGCACTACGCTCCAGATTATTACTAGAGAATGGGCGAATGGCAGTACCACCAATGAAGAATGAAGTGTGATCAACTCCCTGGAAAAATACGTTTACATCGAAGTTTCTCCATTGCGCATTCAATCCTAAACCATAAACTATTTCAGGAGTTTTTGGGTGACCAATAGCCACTTTATCGTATGAGTTGATAAGTCCATCGCCATTGATGTCGGCATAGCGCACATCACCAACACGATACTCACCAAAAGTCTGTTTCGGACTATTGTCAATTTGCTCCTGACTTTCGAACAACCCAAGTGCTATAAGACCAAATGGTTGTCCAATACTCTTTCCAATTCTATTTTGGTATTTGTATTTCCAATCTGGCTCATCGTTGTTCAAAAGGGTATTTCTGGCGTAGGTGAATGTTCCACGTCCGGTAAGAAGCACTTCGCCTACTTTCTGACTGTATTCCAATGAACTATCGAAACCTTTATTTTCGGCTTTACCAATGTTTACATAGGGCACATTACTTAGTCCGGCAAGCGCAGGTAATCCAGCTCTCTTCAAGAATACTCCATCTCTTTTTTCCTGGAAGTAGTCAGCCTGAATTTTTAGTGCATCGAAGAAGCTAATTTCAACACCAATGTTGGTCTTAACTACCTCTTCCCAACTTACATTCAGGTTTTCAACATCACCAATTCGGATACCTTTTCCACCCAAGTTACCAGTTTGACCGTAGTGCCACTCTGATCCTTCCACAATGGTAGGTTCATAAATCCAGCGTCGACCTCCACCAATGGCGTCGTTACCTACTTTACCATGCGATGCTTTAATCTTCAATAGATTCACTGTTTTAGTGAAAGGCTTGAACCACTCTTCGTTTGAAACCATCCAGCCAATGGCACCAGCAGGGAAGAAACCGAAACGGTGTCCACGGGCAAAATTTTCCGAGCCGTTGTATCCCATATTGTACTCAATGAAATAAGTGTCTTTATAGGCATAGGTTACCCTGGCAGCAATCCCTTGGTGTTTGTATGGTAACGAAGCGGCTTGTGAACCAGCTTGCGTGTTGTTGCGTACTTTGTGGTTGTACAAGAACAGACCACCAACACGGTGAACTTCATTGAACAAGCGATTGTAAGTAAGCGATGCTTCAAGATAAGTGGTGATGCTTCCCTGACTCTCTTTTTTATAAGAAAGGGTTTCGCTTCCTTCGTAGATAGGGTTACCAAAAATCAAATTGTTTTCATCATCTCTTCCTGTTGCATGGAATTGCTTTGGTTCTTTTGAGCGAGTTTGCAATGTAGTGTTGAATGCATCCCAAGAGAATTTGATATTGGCTTTCAATCCTTTGGTAATTCCTTTTAAATCCTGATTGATTCCGATTAACGATTGTGCTGAATTCCAAAACTGTTCTCTATATCCAGAGTGAACCAAAAGGTTCCATGGGTTATATCCCGATGAAGTAGAAGGCGCGGATATAGTACCATCGGAATATTCCAGAGGGAATGCATTTGGAGAAGTAGCGAATGTATAAGACCAAATACTATTTTTATCACTTCCTGGTCCAAACGATTTTTCGTATATGTTCGACATGTTCACATTCAATACTGTCGACTGTGTCAGGTTGAAATCGACATTGGCACGGAAGTTATAACGGTCGTACTTGATGGATGAGTTATAGTCGTAAATATCACCCGCATCTTTGAAAATAGAGTTTTCGGTATAGAATGAACCAGAAACATAGTAGTTGGCAATTTTGCCACCACCCGAAACATTCATATTGATTCGCTTATTGGTTGCATTCGATTTGTACAACTCTTTTATCCAATCAACATTTGGATAAAGATCTGTATCGGTTCCCAAGCGGTATTTTTCCAATACATCATCAGTGTAATAGTTCGATCCACTTGCTTCGTTGTACATTTCGGCAAATTGGAATGAATTAGCCAGATTGGGCATGCGGGTAGGAGAGGTGATACCTGCTTCGCTTCGCACCTTAATCTGTGGTTTCCCTTTTGAACCACTTCGGGTTTTAATAATGATTACACCATTGGCACCACGCACACCATACACGGCAGAGGCCGATGCATCTTTTAGTACAGAGAACGATTGAATATCTTCTGTATCTACCAAGTCAAGATCTCTTTCAATTCCATCTACTAAAACAAGTGGTTTAGTACTTCCTGTAAAACTAGAAATACCCCTGATGTAAAACTCAGCAGCACTATTCTTACCTGGTTCTCCTGAGCGGGTCATGGCAACAATACCAGATAACTGACCGGCTAATGTATTGGAAATGGAAGCACCACGAACAGGTAGTTTGGCCACATCAATGGTAGAGATAGAACCTACAATACTGGCTTTACGCTGAGTACCGTAACCCACTACCATTATTTCGTCCAGACCTTTGGCATCGTCTCTTAATACAACGTTTATTCGGGCCTTATCATCGAATGGAACCTCCTGAGTTTTCATTCCAATGAAAGAGAAAACAATGGTTTCGGCACCAACAGGTACGTTTAGTTTGTAGCTACCGTCTGGATTGGTTGTTGTTCCGTTAGTGGTTCCTTTTACCATTACGTTTACGCCCGGAATAGGGTTGCCATCTTTATCGGCTACTTTCCCCTGAAGCAAAATGGTTTCCTTCTCTTGTTGTTTTGTGGGCAATGGAGGAACAAAACGTTTTTGGGATATTATGATTTTATCGTCCTTGACGGCATAACCTACTTTTTGATCTTTCAAAATATAGGATAGCACATCTTCAACAGGAGTATCTTCAAACTTTGCAGTTATTCGTTTTTCCTCATCCAATTCGTCAATGCTGTATAAAATAGATAGTTTCAGCTGACTCTCTAGTTCATCCAATACATCTGTAATTGAATTGTTATCGGCATTTATACTCACACGAGATCTTTGAGAATAACTATGAGCAGCCGTAACTGTCAGTAGGTTAGCTAGAAGTAAGAAGGTGGTGATTTTCATAACCTTAAATAGTTTTCCCTTACATCTGGAGGTGAACCAGATGTAACAATTCAGTTTTTTTTTCATAATTTTGTAACGAATATTATTGGTTTTTAAATGCTACTCCTCTGCTAAGGAGCAGTGTTAGAATCATGGGAGAGTACTGCTATACTCTCCTTTTTTATTTAGTCTCTTATTATAATCCGCTCGTCAACAATATCGAAATTGAAATCGGTCCATTCTTTTAATGTTTCAAGGACTTCTTCAATGGGGGGATCATCAAACGATCCGGTTATCTTCTTTTGTGTTAGTTGAGCATTTGTAAATACAATGGAAACATTGTAATGGCGTTCCAACTTATTGGCAATTTCCCTGAATGTTTCATTTCTGAATGACAGGTGTTTTTCTTTCYATGCCATTTCGTGGGTTACATCCATTAAGCTGGTTTTATGTTTTAGAGTTTTATGGTTGAATGAACACTTAAATGAAGGCAATAACACTTTTGAACCAACAGAGCGCTGGTTGCTATCCTTAAATACCAGGTTCACTTTACCTGCTACTAATGAAGTGGTAGTTGTGTTTTCCGTTTTGTAAGCCTTTAGGTTGAACTGAGTGCCTAGCACCTCTATATCGGTAAATGGTGTAATTACACGAAATGGTCTTTGTGAATCGTGTTCCACATCGAAATAGGCTTGTCCATTTAATTTTATTTCCCTTGTGGTTGAGTTAAATTCACTGGGATAAGTTAGTGTAGAAGAAGGAGCAAGTATCACTTTACTACCATCGTTTAACACAAGCTCTTGCTGTTCGCCCTTTTTAGTGTGTGCCGAAATCCAAATTAATTCATCTTTGGGCGACATCAGTTGTAAAACAAATGTTGCAACGGTTATGGCAACAATACTTGCAGCAATAGACCAACTCCACCTTTGTTGTTTTTTTCTTCTAATTCTGCTTTTTACTTGTTCGAGATCGTTAGCTATGGCAGAGGTATCCTGAGATTGCTCATAGGCAGCCTTCGCTTTTAGAATCCGATCGAATTGTTGCAGTTTTTCTTTGTCAGAATTTAACCAATCCAGCAATTCCTTTTCATCTTTTGTCGAACTTTTCCTAAAAAGAAATTGAATCAGCTTTTCCTTATTAAAATTTAGTTGTTCCATTTTTGCTCTGTTATACTTCTTTAACGAGCGTTAGGAACTTTACCCTAGTGGAAAAATGAATTTTTTTTGAAAAATTATTTATCGATGAAAAATGAGATGGTGGTAATAAGTGGTAAATAGTCTTTTAAATTCTCTCTCAAAATATTCAAAGCTTTAGACATATGGAATTCTACTCCTTTTACAGTCAGATCCATTTCCGATGCAATTTGAGCATAAGTTTTATCTTCAAACCGACTCATTTTAAATATCCGGGCAGTCTGTTCTGGTAGTTGGCTAAGGGCCAATTCAATGGCCTTGGCAAGTTCTTTTATCTCTACTTCCGAAATAGAAACCTCTTCTTCTTGTATTAGCTTTTCTAGAATTTGTTGACGATAACTGCCTCTCACTTTCTGTTTTCTTAAACTATCGAGACATCCATTTTTTACACTTCGGTATAGGTATTTCGAAAGCTCGTCACTACTCATTTTTTCGATATCCAATCGCCAAAGCTTGGCAAATAACTCCTGAACAATGTCCTTGCATTGGTCAAAATCTTCCACAAAGGTGTGGGCATAATGACACAGCTTGACATAGTTGGTGTCAAATATCTCAGAGAAAGCAGTTTCCTTGTCTTTTCTTATCTTAAGAAGTTCTTTTCCCATTCACACAGTCCCCAGGCTAATATCGTTCTGTATTGTCCCTATACAAACTTAGTAAAGAATTTGAATTCTCCTCAAATAATCGAATTTTTAAAATGATGATCCTTATCATACCCATTTGTGACGTAAGGTTTGGGAAGAGAAACTGGAGTCCGGAGAAAAAGGATAGAGTAATCGAATGCCTGTACTTCCCTAAATACAGTTGACCGGTTATTGTATTTATTATCTAACTCATAATGGACAGATATATACTGGAGTACTTTGCTCTAGTTTGATAGCGGGAAGATCTACTTTCTTTTCGTTTTTCTTTTTTCCTTCAGCAAAGATTAT
>SACZ01000390.1 GCA_023369685.1 Prolixibacteraceae bacterium JC049 | reverse complement strand
TGTCCAGCGTTTCACCGGTCGTCGGGATCTCCATCAGGTTGACGGCCCCTTTGCCCCACTGGTTGCGCGGCTCCACCCACAGGCTTGGGCGTTTGTTATACCAGCCCATAATATCCTGATAGTGGGAGAAATCGCGGTCCAGCTGCAGTAGGCCAAAACCACGCGGATTCTTATCCTGGAAAGCGTTGAACTGCAGCTTCTGAGGGTTGTTCAGCGGACGGCACACCCACTCGCCGTTGCCCAGCCACATCGACAGGCGGTCGGAGTCGTGGATCTGCGGATGGATAGTGTCGCACATCCTTCGTTCGTTATTGCCGCAGCTAAACATACTGGTCATCGGCGCGATGCCCAGCTGTTTGATGTCTTTACGCGCGTAGATGTGGTTTT
>SACZ01000389.1 GCA_023369685.1 Prolixibacteraceae bacterium JC049 | reverse complement strand
AACTGAAGCCGGAGCATATACTCTGGAAGTAACAGATACCGAAAATGGTTGTAGTGCTGTTTCTGCAGCGGTAACAATTACGGAAGAAAAGAATCTACCAACGGCGACGATTGCAGATGTAGTCGATAAAGAGTTGCGTTGTAATAATATAGAAATTGAGTTGGATGGCATTAGTTCAGCAGGCTTTGATTCTCATGCACTGACTTACCAATGGTTAAAAGATGGAGTAGCTATTGGATCAGCAACAACTGCAACATATAAGGTAACCGAAGCCGGAGCATATACTCTGGAAGTAACAGATACCGAGAATGGATGTAGTGCCATTTCAGTAGCGGTAACAATCACGGAAGAAAAGAATCTACCAACCGCAACGATTGCAGATGTATCC
>SACZ01000388.1 GCA_023369685.1 Prolixibacteraceae bacterium JC049 | reverse complement strand
ATCATCAGGGAATAAAGAATAATGTGTGGTGAATCCCCCTAAGCGGCGGGGTCATGCTGAATGGAGGAATACCCTCATCTACGTTTCGTTTTTATTGACGAATCAGGAAGTCAGCGCCTGATTCACCGGGAGGCACCCGGCACCACACCACCATCTAATAATTTAATGTGTATCGTTCTGCCTGCTTTACGGCAGGTAATTTCTTGTACCTTTGGAAAATATAAAAAGTAGAGGCACCCTATGTTTCGCTCATTATTATTAGTCACGATTCCTTTTATCAGTATTGCTGCCCACGCGGTGACGTTTGATTATCGTCATGAAACCAATGACAAAGCCGGCAATAATCATAAAGACAGACTGTTGATGTCGCACCGTTTTGCTAATGGTT
>SACZ01000387.1 GCA_023369685.1 Prolixibacteraceae bacterium JC049 | reverse complement strand
AGCGCGTTCAGGCGCTGATCTTCCGCACCGCCCGGCTGGCTAAGACGCTCAATTTCATCATCGATAGCGCGCTTGCGGGCGCCGACTTCATCGCGCTCTACGATAGCTTCGCGTTCACGCTCCAGCAGCTGCTGGAGATATTCGGTGACTTCCTGGCTGGACTCAAACTGCTCGCCGCTCTGCTCGCACAGCTGGTTAAGGCTGTTCTGCGCCGCCAGCCAGATGGGCGCGCGACGCATCAGCGTTTGCGTCCGCGACTGCAGCTGTTCCAGCTCCTGGCGTAGGGTCATCCGCCGTTCGCTGGCGGAGGAGACGCTATCGGAAAGCGACGCGATGCGGGCTTCCAGTTCCTGGTGCAGGGCTTCCAGCTCGTCGATATCGTAGCGTTT
>SACZ01000386.1 GCA_023369685.1 Prolixibacteraceae bacterium JC049 | reverse complement strand
AATCATCCACCTTGGCTCACCGCTGCGGGCGTTTAACTCGCTTAACCGGCTAGGAGCATCGGCATTAAGCAATGAAATTGCCAGCGGCGCGCTGTTTTTCGCCGTTGGGGGTTTCTGGTGGCTGCTGACAATTCTCGGCAAAATGCCGAGAATGCTGGCCAAAGCCTGGCTCCTGCTCACTATGCTGCTCGGTTGCCTGTTCGTCCTTGAGATGAGCCTGGTCTATCAAATTGATACCGTGCCGACCTGGTATAATGCCTACACCACCGCCGCCTTCTTTCTGACGATGGTGCTGTGCGGGCCGCTTTTCGCCGCCCTGCTGCTGCGGGTAGCCAACGTGCCTTTTAACGGCACCGTCTTCGCGTCGATGAGCGTCCTTGCGCTGCTGG
>SACZ01000385.1 GCA_023369685.1 Prolixibacteraceae bacterium JC049 | reverse complement strand
TGGACGTGAAAACCGTTGCGATTATTTCGTTTGCGCTGTGCGGTTTCGCCAACTTTGGCTCGATCGGCGTGGTTGTCGGGGCGTTTTCGGCTATTTCACCGCAGCGCGCGCCGGAAATTGCCCAGCTTGGACTGCGCGCCCTGGCGGCGGCCACGCTCTCTAACCTGATGAGCGCCACCATCGCCGGGTTCTTTATTGGGCTGGCATAATGTGATGCGCGCGCCGCGTCTGCGGTGCGCTGCTATCCGTTGGGAAGTAAATTGAGCGCGTTATCAACGGACAAAGAGGGGTTGTTGATGCTGTCGCTGGCGCGGGTGATGGCGGTGCAGGCCATGGCGAAAGCGGCGCTCTCTTTAAAGTCGCTGCCGTCGAGGTAGCTATAAAGTAGCC
>SACZ01000384.1 GCA_023369685.1 Prolixibacteraceae bacterium JC049 | reverse complement strand
CAATAAACGTTGTTCCCCAGCCTGCCTGACAAAAGGCGCGCTGGCTGGCAAAGAGCGCTTCTCTGAATTCTCGAACGCTCCAGCTGCGCTGTTTAAACCATTCCGAACCGTTTTCGACGTCGATATCGGCAGCGTGAAAATCGAAAATCATATTGAAGTAGCCGTCGGGCCCAATATAGCTGGCGTACTCTTCCAGGGGGACGCCCGGCGCCTCGCCCACGGTTACGCAGCGGCGGCGATTGAAGGTGCGTGCTTTTAGCTCATTAAGGAACCGTTCAATACCCGGACGATTGCGCGATTTACTTTTAATAGATACCAGACCATCAATACCGTCTGCGGGCAGAGAGGCATAGTCCTGATCCTTTTTAATAAAGGTAATGGCGTCGATGC
>SACZ01000383.1 GCA_023369685.1 Prolixibacteraceae bacterium JC049 | reverse complement strand
CTTCAGCTCAGACAATTTGCTCAGGAGATACACCTGCTGCGTTTACAAGTACAACAGCAGCAACTGGAACGGGTGGTGTAAGTTACCAGTGGCAGTCAAGTGCAGATAATAGTAGCTTTAATGACATAAGCGGAGAGACCAGTGCGACTTATACCCCATCATCAGGAATAACACAGGATACTTGGTATAGAAGAAAGGCAACTTCAACAACTGGAAGTTGTGTTGCTTATACTACATCTATAAAAGTTACAGTAGGTTCAGTAACAGCAGGAGCTATTGCTTCAGCTCAGACAATTTGCTCAGGAGATACACCTGCTGCGTTTACAAGTACAACAGCAGCAACTGGAACGGGTGGTGTAAGTTACCAGTGGCAGTCAAGTGCAGATAATA
>SACZ01000042.1 GCA_023369685.1 Prolixibacteraceae bacterium JC049 | reverse complement strand
CCCGACTGGCATTTAGCTTTTGTTAGCCACTGGGTTTTATTTTAATTTTCTTGTCATTCTTTTGAACTGTTTGTCTTGGGAATATTTTGACCGAATAGTCTCGTCAATATCTTCTTTCCCAATCCCTCCATTTATTGCAATTTGAAGATTCTCATAAAACATATCTGTTTTACCCAACTCTCCATAAATCTCAGCCAATGTTAGGTTAGCCCAATAAAAATCAATGTTTTGGTTAAGAGACTTTTGGGCGTAGATAATCGCATTGTCAAATTTTTTCATTTTGAAATACACATAAGCATAACCATTCAAYAGGTAATCTTCGAAGTGATGGCAATCTTGTTTCATAGCTAAATCAAGGTCTTCGATTGCTTTTTCATATTTTTCCAACTTGCAATATGCCAAAGCTCTTGAATAAATAGACTCAACRTTCTTGGGATTCTTWTTTATAGCTAGGTCATAATTATCTATRGCATTTTCAAAATCATTGTGTTTATAATAGATTATTCCTTTTTGGTGATTTGATTCAGAATCTAATTCTAAATCGTCATCAATTTTTTGCATTTCTTTTAAAGCTTTATTTTCATCTCCAATAACTCGATAAATAAATGCTCTATTTAATCTTGCTTCCTGAAGATTTTTGTCAAGTTTCAGAGCTTTATTCAAATCTGACAATGCCAATTTGAATTCCTGTTTCTCAATATGTATAAGAGCTCTTTGAGAAAAAAGAATCGCACTTTTCTTTTCATATTTTAGAGAATAGTTCAAATCATTAATTGCTTTGTCATCTTGACCAAGCTTTAAATATGCAATTCCTCTAGCTCCATATGCCAGGTAAAACTTCTTATTTKTTGAGATAATTCTGTCATATATGATTATTGCCTCTTCCWCTTYCTCTAAATCATTCAAACAATTTGCTTTGATATATAATAACTCAATATCTTCACTATCTCCTTTTAATAAATCTTCAACTAAGTCAAGAGCCTTTTCAGTATCCTCTTGTTCTACATAAACCTGAAGTAACARTTTTTTTAAATCGATACTTTCAGGTTCGACAATCACGGCATGACTTAGCTTTTGGGCAGCACTGTCATAATCACCATTTTTTAGGTAATTCTCTGATTCTATTAATAATTCTCTCGTTCTCATAACCTTGTGGCTAACGGTTTGGTGGATGTTCTGGGTGAACACTTTGAACGACCTTACTAAACGATGCTAGTCATTAAAATATCCTATAGTTACCAGATTACTCCAGTTCACCTTGAATTTCCAGTTTGTTAGGTACTGATTTCCTTGTTTTATCTTA
>SACZ01000382.1 GCA_023369685.1 Prolixibacteraceae bacterium JC049 | reverse complement strand
CTCGTGAGTGATTGCTAACCATACACCACAGGACAGTAAATAGCTCACTTTTTAACCTTTATTTTTTTGTGACTATTTTGTTTGTACGGAAGATGGCAACGAACGATTAAATCTAATTTCGTCAGTGCAAGGCCATTGCACCTGTTCGAAGGCGAGTGAACCGGCTAATGTTTTATTTTAAAGATTTTCATCGTGTGAGTGTGATGACCCCTGGCAGGATAATCATCCGTCTGGTCAGACTAATTGAATAGCAGTTATCGATTAACAAGAAGAACTGCCATTATTGTGTGGTTGCTGGTATGAAAAAAAATGAAACACACTACTCTCATTGCACCTCCGTCCCAACACCAGTCTGTCGGGGGTCAGTTACTCGTTTAAGTGATGCTCTCCC
>SACZ01000381.1 GCA_023369685.1 Prolixibacteraceae bacterium JC049 | reverse complement strand
GTGAAAATGCTGGGCTTTCAGTATGTATCCAGAGATCATGGTGAAGCATGGCCGCAGGAGATGACGATGGAAACCAGTCTGGATGGCTCGAAGTGGGAGTCGGCAGGAACTTACAGCGACCTTCCTGCGGGGGCAAAAGAGGAATTCCGTTCCTATTTTCCGGGATTTAAGCAGGCACGTTATTTCCGTCTGACAATAACTGCCGTGTATAGTGGCAAATGGGCAACAGCGGTAGCAGAGATTAATGCGATTTCTATTATTAAATAACAGAAAAAACGATTACCATGAAAAAATACATTTATATACTTTTGACGTTCTGTCTGTTAATCTCCTGTATGGAAGATCCGACGGCAGGTGTGGTCGTTCCTAAATATACTCCGTCTACCGAGAAT
>SACZ01000380.1 GCA_023369685.1 Prolixibacteraceae bacterium JC049 | reverse complement strand
TTTTGAACCCTGGACGATCACGGTGTAGGTTCGCTTTGTTTTCTGCCGACCATAATCGCCATAAAGCTCAACGTGTTTTGCCAGTGCGGCATCACAAGCCTGGCGGCCCAGCGGTGATTGCTTGCTTCGGTTTATCAGTCGCATATCCACCTCACACAAATACATCAACCGGATCGCCAGCTGCACGCGCGTTGTCGTTAGCTTCACGGCGGAGGCCAAGAACATAACCAACGGGATCCCAACTGGACAGAATGGCGTTGAGCTCTTTCTGGCTATGCCAGGTTGTCAGGCGTTTTTTAAGCTCGGTGGCGCATGCGCGCACGTTTGCCCGGGTGGGGCCGGCCATCTTCATGCACAAGCACAAAGTCAGAAGCAGATCCGAATATTCGTCG
>SACZ01000379.1 GCA_023369685.1 Prolixibacteraceae bacterium JC049 | reverse complement strand
CCTGCGCTTCGTTATTTACCATCATAACTCATAGTGAAAGAAGGGAGGGTATATGTCCGATCCTGTTTCCGGTACGTCGATAATTGTTGCTGGTGGATTAATGGGCGCTGGTATGTTTGGCCTGGTGACAGGTATTGATTATGGCGTTGTATTTGGCGCGTTTGCTGGCGCGGTATTTTATGTTGCGACGGCGGTTAATATCACACGTTTTAGACTCGCTGCCTATTTTATGACTTCTTTTATCGTCGGTGTTCTGGGTTCCGGGTTAATTGGGACAAAGTTGGCGATCTGGACAGGATATAGTGATAGACCGTTAGACGCGTTAGGCGCCGTACTGATATCCGCGCTGATTATTAAGATACTTACGTTCCTGAATAATCAAGAACTAACCG
>SACZ01000378.1 GCA_023369685.1 Prolixibacteraceae bacterium JC049 | reverse complement strand
TCAAGATTGATATTGAGTGCATAAATGCCTAACGCGCTAATGACGCAGCAGCCGAGCACCGCATTCAGCGCGTTGCGCGGAATCTGTCGCGGCGACAGCCGGGCCAGATAGCTCTCGGGCTTGTACTGCGCCTGCGACCAGACCAGGCGAGCAAAACTCTGAATATAGATATTGAGGCTGGCGAAGCAGGCGAGATAGCCGATAACGCAGGCAATCCACAGCGCCTGCACGCCAAACAGGCGCACCACGATATTGGGCAGCGACGCGGCGGCGGCCATCTCTTCGCTAAAGGCGTGAAAATGCAGAACCAGTACCGTACAGGCCCAATAGACTGAACCCGCCAGTAATAAGCCGATCATCAGCGCGCGGGGGAAATCGCGTTCCGGCTGCTT
>SACZ01000377.1 GCA_023369685.1 Prolixibacteraceae bacterium JC049 | reverse complement strand
GTGAAAATGCTGGGCTTTCAGTATGTATCCAGAGATCATGGTGAAGCATGGCCGCAGGAGATGACGATGGAAACCAGTCTGGATGGCTCGAAGTGGGAGTCGGCAGGAACTTACAGCGACCTTCCTGCGGGGGCAAAAGAGGAATTCCGTTCCTATTTTCCGGGATTTAAGCAGGCACGTTATTTCCGTCTGACAATAACTGCCGTGTATAGTGGCAAATGGGCAACAGCGGTAGCAGAGATTAATGCGATTTCTATTATTAAATAACAGAAAAAACGATTACCATGAAAAAATACATGTACATTGGACGAACGCCGACGGTCCACCACTGGGTACCATTGTTGTTGTCGCGGTCGATATCCTGGTACATACCGACGTACATCAGATCCCAG
>SACZ01000376.1 GCA_023369685.1 Prolixibacteraceae bacterium JC049 | reverse complement strand
CCTGCGCTTCGTTATTTACCATCATAACTCATAGTGAAAGAAGGGAGGGTATATGTCCGATCCTGTTTCCGGTACGTCGATAATTGTTGCTGGTGGATTAATGGGCGCTGGTATGTTTGGCCTGGTGACAGGTATTGATTATGGCGTTGTATTTGGCGCGTTTGCTGGCGCGGTATTTTATGTTGCGACGGCGGTTAATATCACACGTTTTAGACTCGCTGCCTATTTTATGACTTCTTTTATCGTCGGTGTTCTGGGTTCCGGGTTAATTGGGACAAAGTTGGCGATCTGGACAGGATATAGTGATAGACCGTTAGACGCGTTAGGCGCCCCTAACCCTCTCCCACAGGAGAGGGAACAGAGTGCCGCAGCTTCAGCGGTTTCAAACGACC
>SACZ01000375.1 GCA_023369685.1 Prolixibacteraceae bacterium JC049 | reverse complement strand
GGTACCGAGCAGACGACCCGGCGCGCTGTTGGCAATCGACGTCACCAGCGTGCGTTTACCCAGCCACAGCCAGGCGGCAATCAGAATGCCGGCGATGGCAATCACCCCGGAGGCGATTTCCAGCGTCATGACGCGTCCGTGTTCAAGCTCGGTGGTCTGCGGCAGCACGCCTTCCAGCGGCGGCACAATCAGCGCGCCAACAAAGGTCGAGAGCACCAGCAGCACAATCAGCGGCAGATGATGGGTAATCCCCTTCCCTGCATGAGCGTGAATTTGTTCTTTACCGTGGAACACGATGAAAATCATACGGAAGGTGTACAGGGAGGTCATAAACGCCCCGACCAGACCGGCGACCATCAGATTAAGATGACCATTCGCCATCGCGCCCGCCAG
>SACZ01000374.1 GCA_023369685.1 Prolixibacteraceae bacterium JC049 | reverse complement strand
AATCGTGCGCCGGGGTGATCTTCACGCAGCCGGTGCCTTTTTCCATATCGGCGTGTTCGTCGCCTACAATCGGAATGCGGCGGTCAACCAGCGGCAGGATCACGAATTTGCCGATAAGGTCTTTATAGCGCGGATCTTCCGGGTTAACGGCCACGCCGGTATCGCCCAGCACGGTCTCCGGACGGGTGGTGGCGACGACCAGGTAATCTTTACCGTCAGCGGTTTTCGCGCCGTCGGCCAGCGGATAGCGGATATGCCACATTGAGCCTTTAGACTCGCGGTTTTCCACTTCCAGATCGGAGATGGCGGTGCGCAGTTTCGGGTCCCAGTTGACCAGGCGCTTGCCGCGGTAGATCAGATCTTCTTTGTACAGGCGGACAAAGACTTCTTTGA
>SACZ01000041.1 GCA_023369685.1 Prolixibacteraceae bacterium JC049 | reverse complement strand
TGTACTTCCCTAAATACAGTTGACCGGTTATTGTATTTATTATCTAACTCATAATGGACAGATATATACTGGAGTACTTTGCTCTAGTTTGATAGCGGGAAGATCTACTTTCTTTTCGTTTTTCTTTTTTCCTTCAGCAAAGATTATTTCCACCGGTTTTTTATGCCTGTCCAAATTTACTAATGTTTTTTCAAATTGAACTGGTGTTGTTCTATTAGGCAAAGAATCATGTTTACGTTTAGTATTGTAATGATTTACTGCTTTTCTCACTTTAAGCTGCAAATTCTTGAATGATTTAATATCCCAATGTTTCAAATAATCATTTTTTATGGTTCCATTTATTCTTTCAGCATACGCATTGTCTTGTGCTTTTAAGCCCATGCTTACTTTAATGTTGTGTTTTTTTAGTAATGCAAGATACTTCTTGTCCACATATTGACTTCCTCTGTCAGAATGATGAATCATTCCTTCGAGCGAGCATTTCTTGGATCTTATAGCCCCTTTAAGGGCAGAGATATTTGCTTCTGCTCGTAAATGATCACTTACCTGATATCCAACTATTTTTCGTGTATAAACATCAATTATAAATACCAAATAATAGAACCTGCCATTTAAATGGAAATACGTAATATCGCTTTGCCAGAGTTGATTTGGTTTGTATACACATAAGCCTTCGATCAAATTCGGATATTTTAAGTGAGTTGGAATTGTTGTTCGTATATAGTTTTTCTTGTGCTTTACACGATATCCTAAAGACATAAATATCTCGACAAACTTATCTCGACCTAAGAAGTCAGGCTCTAGTGTTTCATACATTTTCTGCACCCCACAACCAGGATGTTCACTTCGCAATTCATCAACCTGTATCAGTAAACCTGACAGTTGCTTGTTGAATTGGGCTTCCCTTTTGCTGTATTGTGATACAGCTTGTTTGCTAATACCAATCATCTTGTAAAGTTGATTAAGGCTATAGTTTAACTGTTTGGAGTTTTCTTTGAACCATCTGATTGTGGGGTGGAGAAGTTTTTTTTAATATCAATATCTAATTCATCTTTTGCAATATCAATCACCTTCTCCMGAAAATCAATATTGATTTGCTTCTGACCTACAATCCGTTCAAGCTCTTTTACCTTTTTYTCTAGATCCTTTATCTTTTGAGCAGCACTATCTTTCATCTCAACAATTCTGACTGATTTATCATTAAAGGTAGAGAATTTATAAATCCACTCATAAATACAAGAATTAGATACTCCGTAGACCTTTTCTAATTGCTGCACAGAATAAACTCCTTTCTCGAACTGGGAGACTAAGTTCCTTTTAAACTCGTCCGTGTAAACT
>SACZ01000373.1 GCA_023369685.1 Prolixibacteraceae bacterium JC049 | reverse complement strand
ATCGCTGAATCCCGCTGACCCGGCGGCTTGCGTGCCGTTGTTCCGTGTCAGTGGGAGCGCATTATAGGGAGTTATTCCGAAGTGACAAGGGGAAATTTCAAAAAAAATTTCGTTCGCTCAACTTTCCATCACCAGGGTGATTTAACGCGCTATTTGCTGGTCATTTGCGCAATTTCCCGCGCAAACCTGCCCACCTGCTGCCAGTCGGTATACACCACTTCTTTACTGACATCCGTTTCGCCGCCAGTCATCTTCATAATTAGGCGAATCATAAACCGATCGTACCAACGATAGCGTGGATAACGAAGCGCTCCGGCAAATACCGCGCACTGCTGAGGCTGCCAGGGCGAGTTGAGCAGAAACTTTCGCGTGTAGCTGTTGGTCTGCGGCGTT
>SACZ01000372.1 GCA_023369685.1 Prolixibacteraceae bacterium JC049 | reverse complement strand
AGAATAATTGTTGCACTTTATGTGCTATTCCTGGCACAGGAAAAAGGCGCGTTTTCACCGGGGATTTAAATGCAACAATAAAACTTGCAATTAACGCAAAAACGGGCCACCTTTAAATGCAACAGATAAAAATGCTTTTTAATACACTGCGTTGAGGAGACAAGATGAACACCGGCGCATTCATTCACGATTTACTCGACTGGATCGACAACAATCTTGATAGCCGGCTTGACATTGGCACCGTCGCCAGGCGAGCCGGCTAGTGATGCTCTCCTTCCGAACAAAAACCATTGTTTAACTCAAGTATTTTCTCCCCATTCATGTCAAATAACAAAAGTCTCATTTCTCCAGCAACAGGTATATTTACCTTTACTATAGCCCTTTCGGCTACTG
>SACZ01000371.1 GCA_023369685.1 Prolixibacteraceae bacterium JC049 | reverse complement strand
GTCGCCTACAATCGGAATGCGGCGGTCAACCAGCGGCAGGATCACGAATTTGCCGATAAGGTCTTTATAGCGCGGATCTTCCGGGTTAACGGCCACGCCGGTATCGCCCAGCACGGTCTCCGGACGGGTGGTGGCGACGACCAGGTAATCTTTACCGTCAGCGGTTTTCGCGCCGTCGGCCAGCGGATAGCGGATATGCCACATTGAGCCTTTAGACTCGCGGTTTTCCACTTCCAGATCGGAGATGGCGGTGCGCAGTTTCGGGTCCCAGTTGACCAGGCGCTTGCCGCGGTAGATCAGATCTTCTTTGTACAGGCGGACAAAGACTTCTTTGAGCCGAAGAAGCTGTTTCCGCCGCGCTCGCAGAGAGAGGGGACAACGCCAGACCTAAAC
>SACZ01000370.1 GCA_023369685.1 Prolixibacteraceae bacterium JC049 | reverse complement strand
ATCGCTGAATCCCGCTGACCCGGCGGCTTGCGTGCCGTTGTTCCGTGTCAGTGGGAGCGCATTATAGGGAGTTATTCCGAAGTGACAAGGGGAAATTTCAAAAAAAATTTCGTTCGCTCAACTTTCCATCACCAGGGTGATTTAACGCGCTATTTGCTGGTCATTTGCGCAATTYCCCGCGCAAACCTGCCCACCTGCTGCCAGTCGGTATACACCACTTCTTTACTGACATCCGTTTCGCCGCCAGTCATCTTCATAATTAGGCGAATCATAAACCGATCGTACCAACGATAGCGTGGATAACGAAGCGCTCCGGCAAATACCGCGCACTGCTGAGGCTGCCAGGGCGAGTTGAGCAGAAACTTTCGCGTGTAGCTGTTGGTCTGCGGCGTT
>SACZ01000369.1 GCA_023369685.1 Prolixibacteraceae bacterium JC049 | reverse complement strand
GCGTGTCGAAGAAGACCGACCTGGTCATCGCCGGGGAGGCGGCGGGCTCTAAGCTTGCCAAAGCGCAGGAGTTGGGAATTGCGGTGATCGATGAAAACGAAATGCTGCGTCTGCTCGGAGAGTCGCGTGGATAAAGATCAGCTTATTGAGATTGCCAATACGGAAATGCCGTTTGGTAAATACAAAGGGCGGCGTTTAATCGATGTGCCGGAAGAGTATTTGCTGTGGTTTGCCCGTAAGGATCAATTTCCCGCCGGGCATCTTGGCGAGCTGATGGCGTTAACGCTATTGATTAAAACTGAAGGGCTGACCAGCCTGGTCGAGCCCCTTAAGCGCCCGCGTTAGGCTTCGGAGGCGCGGCTTTTCTCCTGCGCCTGTAAAGCTTCGGCCTGGC
>SACZ01000368.1 GCA_023369685.1 Prolixibacteraceae bacterium JC049 | reverse complement strand
CTTGCCGGTATAACGTGCCGGGGCAGAAAATTCCAGTTGCGACGCACAAATCACAACAAATAAGAATCATTATCGTTTATACTGGCCAGCTGACACGCTGCCCCAGAGTGGCGCTCCCACGGCAACCCAGTTGAAGGAGCGTTTATCATGGAATTGCTGCTTAGCCTGCTGGTCGGTTGCGGCATCTCGCTGATCCTGTTTTATCGCAAGTGACGGCGCACAGCGCCGCTGCGGTGCCGCCGCTGGCAGACTTTTGTTGTTGACACATGTTCGACCAACGCTTCCTCAAGATTACGCTCGCCGTACTGCTGTTCCACGTCGGCCTGCTCTACCTGATCCAAAGCGGCCTGGGCCGCAAGCTGACCGAGGCGGTGATCTCGCCGGAAATCGTCGC
>SACZ01000367.1 GCA_023369685.1 Prolixibacteraceae bacterium JC049 | reverse complement strand
GGCGGAACATCAAGCGGAACAGGGCTGGATATGGCCCAGACCTCGCCTGATTCCGACGATATTATTGCTGACAGCATGACTGTTTCTGGTGCATCCGTAACGTTCACAGGGCTGGACACGGATGATGGTGACGATGACGATGATAACTCTCTGCCTGCAAGTTGGGTCGCAGGAACTATCGTTGAGATTAAAGCCCCCACCAACTTCCTTATCTCCACCTCATCAGGTTACAGCGTATTTGCCAGCAAGCTACTGACTGAAATCGCGCCGGTGGTTGGGATGCCGATAACGCTGAGTTTTAACAGCGTTGATTACGATCTCTTTATTGCAGCCTATACGCCGGGGCAGGATGCCATTCCGGGAGAGGGTGGAAGTGCGGCTAAAATTCAGTCCA
>SACZ01000366.1 GCA_023369685.1 Prolixibacteraceae bacterium JC049 | reverse complement strand
TACTCACCCTTGATAATTATATATCTTTTAGGAGAGTGTTGAAGAGAAGCCCTTGTCGGTACGCTTGCGTATCCAACAAGATGATCGGAGTGCGGTCTTGTTCTAGGTCTCGTTCCCCAGTCGACTGCCTGTGGCATGTTAACCGGGCCCTTATATTATTTTGTCTTCCGCTGTTGTTCTCTGATAGTTGTTGGCCTACCTGGCCCTAATGTAAGTATTTAACTCTTTTAGCCTGAATTCATTCGTGATATGTTGTGATTCAACTATGTATGTGTGTACCAACTACTGATCTAGGGATTGGTACGGATAAACACAGAAGATTTCCGATTTCGAAAATCGGGGGTCCACACCTAACAACTTGTTGGGCTAGGCTGGGCTTCCTGGGCTATCCGAA
>SACZ01000365.1 GCA_023369685.1 Prolixibacteraceae bacterium JC049 | reverse complement strand
CCCGTCTTTCGATGCTTTAATGCTGACGTGGCCGCGCGGCGGCTCAATGCCGTTGGTGGCATTGGAGATCTGCGAAGAGGTCTCGGACGGCATCAGCGCGGAGAGCGTGGAGTTACGCAGGCCGTGCGTTTTGATCGATTCGCGCAACGCTTCCCAGTCGTAATGCAGGGATTCATTGACGATCGCATCCAGGTCTTTTTTATAGGTATCGATCGGCAGTATGCCTTTGGCGTAGGTGGTTTCGTTGAACCACGGGCACGCGCCCTGCTCGATAGCCAGTTCGTTAGAGGCTTTCAGCAGGTAGTACTGAATCGCTTCGAACGTTTTATGCGTCAGGTTGTTGGCGCTGCCGTCGGAGTAGCGTTTACCGTGCTTCGCCAGATAGTAGGCAAAGT
>SACZ01000040.1 GCA_023369685.1 Prolixibacteraceae bacterium JC049 | reverse complement strand
ATACATCTGCAATCGTTGCGGTTGGTAGATTCTTTTCTTCCGTGATTGTTACCGCTACTGAAATGGCACTACATCCATTCTCGGTATCTGTTACTTCCAGAGTATATGCTCCGGCTTCGGTTACCTTATATGTTGCTGTTGTTCCTGATCCAATAGCTACTCCATCTTTTAACCATTGGTAAGTCAGTGCATGAGAATCAAAGCCTGCTGAACTAATGCCATCCAACTCAATTTCTACATTATTACAACGCAACTCTTTATCGACTACATCTGCAATTGTCGCCGTTGGTAGATTCTTTTCTTCCGTGATTGTTACTGCTGCAGAAACAGCACTACATCCATTCTCGGTATCTGTTACTTCCAGAGTATATGCTCCGGCCTCGGTTACCTTATATGTTGCAGTTGTTGCCGAACCAATAGCTACTCCATCTTTTAACCACTGATAGGTCAATGCATGAGAATCAAAGCCTGCTGAACTAATGCCATCCAACTCAATTTCTACATTATTACAACGCAACTCTTTATCGACTACATCTGCAATCGTTGCCGTTGGTAGGTTCTTTTCTTCCGTGATTGTTACTGCTGCTGAAATGGCACTACATCCATTCTCGGTATCTGTTACTTCCAGAGTATATGCTCCGGCCTCGGTTACCTTATATGTTGCAGTTGTTGCTGAACCAATAGCTACTCCATCTTTTAACCACTGATAGGTCAATGCATGAGAATCAAAGCCTGCTGAACTAATGCCATCCAACTCTATTTCTACATTATTACAACGCAACTCTTTATCGACTACATCTGCAATCGTCGCCGTTGGTAGGTTCTTTTCTTCCGTAATTGTTACCGCTGCTGAAATAGCACTACAACCATTTTCGGTATCTGTTACTTCCAGAGTATATGCTCCGGCTTCGGTTACCTTATATGTTGCTGTTGTTCCTGATTCAATAGCTACTCCATCTTTTAACCACTGATAAGTTAGTGCATGAGAATCAAAGCCTGCTGAACTACTGCCATCCAACTCAATCTCTACATTATTACAACGTAATTCTTTATCGACTACATCTGCAATCGTTGCCGTTGGTAGATTCTTTTCTTCCGTAATTGTTACCGCTGCAGAAACAGCACTACAACCATTTTCGGTATCTGTTACTTCCAGAGTATATGCTCCGGCTTCAGTTACCTTATATGTTGCTGTTGTTGCCGAACCAATAGCTACTCCATCTTTTAACCATTGGTAAGTCAGTGCATGAGAATCAAAGCCTGCTGAACTACTGCCATCCAACTCTATTTCTACATTGTTACAACGTAACTCTTTATCGGATACATCTGCAATCGTTGCGGTTGGTAGACTAG
>SACZ01000364.1 GCA_023369685.1 Prolixibacteraceae bacterium JC049 | reverse complement strand
ACAGATGGAAGCCCTGAACCTAAGCGTAGTTGGTCGCGGATTCTTGGCTGCGCTAGAAGCCAAGCCTACCTTGCTCGATCAAATCCGCGAGGCTCAGAAGAATGATCCGGACATGCATGGACTCCTCAAGAATATGAAACAGGGTAAAGCCGCAGGTTTCACAGAGGATGAACACGGAACCTTATGGAACGGAAAGCGGGTATGCGTTCCCGATAACAGAGAACTTAAACAGCTGATACTTCAGGAAGCTCACGAGAGCCCTTATTCCATTCACCCGGGCAGTACAAAGATGTACTTAGACTTGAAAGAGAAATACTGGTGGGTTAGTATGAAGCGGGAAATTGTAGAGTTTGTGGCCCTTTGTGATGTGTGCCAGCGTGTCAAGGCAGAGCACCA
>SACZ01000363.1 GCA_023369685.1 Prolixibacteraceae bacterium JC049 | reverse complement strand
AGCTACGTGCGCGACAAACCGTGGCAAAGCGTCGGTGCCGCAGCAGCCGTTGGGGTATTTATTGGCGTATTACTGAATCTACGTCGATAATAAAGCTGCCAGACCCATGAAGATAACAAATACGCGTCTACCCCTGCACTGCAGGGGTTTTTGTTATCTCTTCGCGTAAAGCGCGGCATCCAGCATACGCACAGCCTGATTCGCCACTTCTGCCGACGTCAGGTTGGTGAAGCTCATTATCAGCCCCCCTTCTCCTCGACTCTCCATTCGCCAGTCGCTTAGCGCCTGGACGGCCAGACCGGCCTGCCTGGCGAGCTGCGCCAGTAGGCGATCGTCACCGGCCACCCTGACCACCATCTGGATCCCGCCCGCTTGAGGCACCACGGTAAAGCCCTG
>SACZ01000362.1 GCA_023369685.1 Prolixibacteraceae bacterium JC049 | reverse complement strand
TCTAGAGTTCATCAAGGTTTTTATTTTCCAAAAACTTAGTTTAAGAAAATAGTTTTAGAAAACGGGTCCCACTGTCTAAATTATTTTCGTCACAAAAACACGTTTTCTCAAAAATCCATTTTTGAAGAAAGGTAGTTTAAGTCTTTTACAGAATATTATATCCTTAGTCTTTCAGTCTTTTAAGAGTGTACTTAGGAAAATAGATCGCTTTGAAGAAAATGTTAATTTTCACAAATCTTTTGTTTTGCTCACCAAGTGGTCCGTTGGACTTCCAAGTCTTTTAAACTTATCTTCTTTGTTAAAGTCTTATTATTATTATTAGAATTTTTAAACCACTCTTAAGATTCCACTCCATACTCACCACTTTTCTCAACTCTTCCTAAGTCTTATGGATTTG
>SACZ01000361.1 GCA_023369685.1 Prolixibacteraceae bacterium JC049 | reverse complement strand
ACAGCGTGCGTTTTTTCTTTTTCGGCATGCCGATTTGCACATAGTCGAGATTTCCGGCGACCATATTGTGCATCAACAGACCGTTAGCATTGTAGAACATCAGCGACAACGCGCCGCCGGGACGTAGCATCGCCCACAGCGTACGCAACATCGCCTGAGGTTCGGCTACCCATTCCAGCACCGCATGAAACAGTATCAGATCGACCGGACTTTCCAAATGCTGCTCAATATCCTGAGCCGCGCATTGTACAAAATGCATGTTGTCGATCACACCTTTATCGGCAGCCGCTTGCCTGGCGCGAGCCACCATTTCACCGGAAAGATCGCATAACGTGACGTGATGGCCCATTTCCGCCACTTTGATCGCCGTCTGCCCTTCGCCGCCGCCCGCGTCAAG
>SACZ01000360.1 GCA_023369685.1 Prolixibacteraceae bacterium JC049 | reverse complement strand
CGAAAACGGTTTGGCCAGGTAATAATCCGCTCCCATCTCCAGCCCCTGTACCCGCTGGGTTTCGCTGGCGCGAGCGCTGATAATAATCACCGGCAGATAGCGGGTTTGCTGACGAATGCGGCGACAAATTTCCAGACCGTCGACGCCCGGTAGCATCAGGTCGAGGATCACCGCATCCCAAAGCTCTTTTTCCAGCAGGCGCAGGGCCTGCGCCCCGTCTGCCACGTGGACTATCTGATAGCCCTCATCCAGCAGATTCAGGCGCAGCAGCGCGGCGATATCTTCATCATCTTCAACCAACAGGATTTTTTTTGCCACCGGCAGCACTCCGCTATTCTTACGTTCTGATTAGCCAAGCTTACCCGATCTTCAGCACCTGAAGAGTTCACATTTTGTTT
>SACZ01000359.1 GCA_023369685.1 Prolixibacteraceae bacterium JC049 | reverse complement strand
GAGCGACATCTGCACGTCCACGTCAAAGACCATTTTGATCAGCTCCGGCGTACAGATTTCCTGTTCATTAATCACCCCGGCGATCTGCCCTTTTTTAAGAAACACCAGCAGGTCGGCGTAGTTCACCGCGAAGTTCAGGTCATGCAGGACGGTGACCACCGTGCGGCCATGATCGCGGGTTAAGGTTTGCAGTAGTTCGAGAATGTCGACCTGATAGCGCAGGTCAAGCCAGGTGGTGGGCTCATCCAGCAGAATCGTCGCCGTTTGCTGGGCGAGCGCCATCGCGATCCAGCAGCGCTGACGCTGGCCGCCGGAGAGGCTATCAACAGCTAAATGGGCAAACTCGGCGGTACCGGTGAGCCGCAGCGCCTCTTCTACCGCCCGTTCATCGGCCTCGG
>SACZ01000358.1 GCA_023369685.1 Prolixibacteraceae bacterium JC049 | reverse complement strand
TGATGGTTAGACTTGCGTTTCTTGTATTCTTCGGTAGCCTCGTTTCTGGCATCCTCAAGTAGAAGTGCCTTGTTGATCATATGTTGAAAAGTGGGGAAGTCATGAGCAAGCAACTGGAGTCTCATTCCAACTGCGATTCCCTTCAAGAACTTCCTGATCTTCTTCTTGTCTGTGTCCACTCCCTCAGGGGCGTACCGAGCCAACTTGTTGAACTGACTTAGGTACTCATTGACACTGTTGTTGCCTTGCTTAAGCCTGTTAAATTCCTCTTTCTTCATATCAATGGTGCTTTCGGGCACATGAGCTGCACGGAAAGCCATAGCAAACTCATCCCAAGCAATGTTAGTGAGTTCAGGGTGTGCATTGCAGTAATTCTCCCACCAATCTGCAGCAGGTCC
>SACZ01000357.1 GCA_023369685.1 Prolixibacteraceae bacterium JC049 | reverse complement strand
CGGTGTTTAAGCAGTTGTCGGCCCATTACGCTGCCTCCTGACCAATGCCGCTGGCGGCGCTAACGATGGTTTCCGCCGTCGCTTCACCGGCGCGGTACTCGGCGACCATCAGCCCTTCATGCATCACGATAATCCGGTCGGCCATACCCATCACTTCCGGCAGCTCCGAAGAGACCATAATCACCGCCAGCCCCTGGCTGACCAGCTCGGACATAAACTGGTGCACCGCCGCTTTGGAGCCGATATCGATGCCTTTGGTCGGTTCGTCGAGGATAATCACCTCGGGATGGGTCGCCAGCCATTTGCCGATCACCACTTTTTGCTGATTGCCGCCGGAAAGGGTTTCCACCGCCTGCCGCCAGCTAAAGGCCTTAACCTGCAGGCGCGAAGCGTACTCGT
>SACZ01000356.1 GCA_023369685.1 Prolixibacteraceae bacterium JC049 | reverse complement strand
TTTTGTTGTCTTAAGGGTAAAGGCACTGCGCGGATCGTCACGTGGTGCGCATCGGACTGGAGTTCAATCCCGACCTCTGCCAGCGCAGACTGCGCCTGCTTGAGCGCGTCTTTTTCCTCTTCGGACACTTTTATCCGCAGCGGGATAAGCAACGGTTGGGCGCAAACCGCCTCTGCGCCCGGCGTCAGCTGTGCCTGGCGCAGCCAGCGCTCAGCGACCGGCAGGGCCAGCAGCGCTAACTTACCGTCGCGCTCCAGCAGCGCGCAGTCGCTATCGATAATCGTCAGCACGCGGCCAAAGCTTTGGCTATGACCTGACAGGCCTTCCGCCGCCGGTGTGGGAGATTTGGGTTTGCGCTCCGCGACAGGAGTATCCAGCAGTTGGCGTTAGAGCGCACCC
>SACZ01000355.1 GCA_023369685.1 Prolixibacteraceae bacterium JC049 | reverse complement strand
AGACGCCCAACAACGGTGGCATAATAGGCCAGCCGTGCAGGCGGAGACACCAGTCGGCGGCGGCGAAGGCAAGCCGGTCGGTGAAGACGTAGACGCCCAACAACGGTGGCATAATAGGCCAGCCGTGCAGGCGGAGACACCAGTCGACGGCGGCGACGGCAAGCCGGTGGTGATGTTCTGACTGATCCATTCCTGGAGCGTAAGAGATAAGCTTAAAGCCATGAATCCCTTTTATGCATATCTGGATCTGGATCCTGCAGAACAAACATATAGGATGAGTAGTATCTGATATAAATATAATACTCGAGAAAAAATCAAGTATTTTAAAATATTTATAAATATGTATTTCTCCTCTTGTCAATTTTGATTTCCCCGAGCAGATGACTCATTACGTTTAAAC
>SACZ01000354.1 GCA_023369685.1 Prolixibacteraceae bacterium JC049 | reverse complement strand
CACCGATGCTTCGCGGAACAAGCGTCTTATGCTCGCGATACGGTGCATCATTATTACCGGGACGACGCTGCTGCTCTGGTTCAGCCAGGGCAGCAGCGTCGTCGCCATCTCGCAAATCGTCAGCGGCATATGTGCGGCATTTATTGGCCCGCTTATTACCGGGATCACTCTGGGGCTGACGGGGCAAGATGGCTTTAGTACCCAGATGGGTAAAAATGAGGCTTTCAACCATGCGGGTAATTTTACGACCGCATTGATTGCCGGCGGGATCGCCTGGCGCTGGGGTATTGGCGGTATTTTCATCCTGATGGCCTCGACCATGTTGCTCACGCTCTTTGCCCTGACGGCAATTCGTCGTGATGATATCGACAACGCTCGGGCGCGCGGGCTTGAAACGACG
>SACZ01000353.1 GCA_023369685.1 Prolixibacteraceae bacterium JC049 | reverse complement strand
GATGGTGTCGCCCACTTTCACCATGATTTCCGTGACTTCAACTTCATCACCGCCGATATCCGGTACGTGAACTTCTTTCGCGCTGGCGGCTGCCGGTGCTGCGGCGGCCGGAGCGGCTTCTTTCTTCTCTTCCTGCGCAGGTGCAGCGGCTGCTGCACCATCGGCGGAATCGAAAATCATGATCAGTTTACCGGTCTCGGTTTTGTCGCCGACAGAGACTTTGATCTCTTTAACGACGCCAGCCTGCGGAGACGGGACTTCCATAGGGGCTTGGTCGCCTTCTACGGTGTTCAGCGACTGTTCAGCTTCAACTTTGTCGCCCACTTTGACCAGAATCTCGGTGATTTCAACTTCATCAGCCCCGATGTCCGGTACTTTGATTTCGATAGCCATTATTCTTTTA
>SACZ01000352.1 GCA_023369685.1 Prolixibacteraceae bacterium JC049 | reverse complement strand
AAACACCGGAGGGACGGCAATAATCGGTGTTCTGGCGTTTTCTGGAGACATAAATAGATCCCCCTCATCAAACCAGAGTTGTACAAGGGAGGGCTCCCCCCCTGAATTTATCAGATTCACCGATGAAACCATTTCTCCGGCATTAAATATTACCCGGGTACCTTCTACATTCACAACGGCGAAACCAGGCTGCGCCAGCACGAATAGTACGCAGCATAACCATTTCACCTTGATAATTGTTTTACTGAAAGCTGACAACAACCTGTAACTGCGCATTTACGGACCCCGCGGTAACTGTCTGACCAGTGATTGCACCCAACTCTGCAGTGAAATCTCCTGTATAAATATCGGTGCCGCTTCCCGTCCCAGTTAAGGACAATAAATCTTTAAAACCATACCATCC
>SACZ01000351.1 GCA_023369685.1 Prolixibacteraceae bacterium JC049 | reverse complement strand
GATGGTGTCGCCCACTTTCACCATGATTTCCGTGACTTCAACTTCATCACCGCCGATATCCGGTACGTGAACTTCTTTCGCGCTGGCGGCTGCCGGTGCTGCGGCGGCCGGAGCGGCTTCTTTCTTCTCTTCCTGCGCAGGTGCAGCGGCTGCTGCACCATCGGCGGAATCGAAAATCATGATCAGTTTACCGGTCTCGGTTTTGTCGCCGACAGAGACTTTGATCTCTTTAACGCCGCCAGCCTGCGGAGACGGGACTTCCATAGRGGCTTKGTCSCCTTCTACGGTGWTCAGCGACTGTTCAGCTTCAACTTTGTCGCCCACTTTGACCAGAATCTCGGTGATTTCAACTTCATCAGCCCCGATGTCCGGTACTTTGATTTCGATAGCCATTATTCTTTTA
>SACZ01000350.1 GCA_023369685.1 Prolixibacteraceae bacterium JC049 | reverse complement strand
TATCAGATTCACCGATGAAACCATTTCTCCGGCATTAAATATTACCCGGGTACCTTCTACATTCACAACGGCGAAACCAGGCTGCGCCAGCACGAATAGTACGCAGCATAACCATTTCACCTTGATAATTGTTTTACTGAAAGCTGACAACAACCTGTAACTGCGCATTTACGGACCCCGCGGTAACTGTCTGACCAGTGATTGCACCCAACTCTGCAGTGAAATCTCCTGTATAAATATCGGTGCCGCTTCCCGTCCCAGTTAAGGACAATAAATCTTTAAAACCATACCATCCGCCGTGAACCCACACGAACCTGCCTTAACCCAAGGCCTACGATGATTCAGACCGAACTGGCAACCCGACCCTGGGTCCCAGCTCGTCCCAAGCCAACCCAGGCCAACC
>SACZ01000349.1 GCA_023369685.1 Prolixibacteraceae bacterium JC049 | reverse complement strand
ATAGCGCCACCACTTCCAAATCCGAAAACTTGGGAACAGGACCACGACGTGGAACATTACCCGAATCATTGACGAGATTTTCAGAGAATTGCTTGCATATCTCAAGTATTTTGACGAATTTTGCATAAAGGTTGTACATACGATGGTTTGAACTTAATGTTTTAATCACCACTAAGTTACTAAAAATCAGCGACATGTACAACTTTTTACTCATATTTATCAACTTAAATTAATTCCGCCAACGGGTTTACTAATGACAAAAAAGAAATTGCCCGTTCGTTTTACGGGTCAGCACTTTACTATTGATAAAGTGCTAATAAAAGATGCAATAAGACAAGCAAATATAAGTAATCAGGATACGGTTTTAGATATTGGGGCAGGCAAGGGGTTTCTTACTGTTCAT
>SACZ01000347.1 GCA_023369685.1 Prolixibacteraceae bacterium JC049 | reverse complement strand
GTCCAGCGCGGTCCGCTGGTTTACTGCCTGGAGCAGGCGGATAACGGCGAGCAATTGCATAACCTGCAGCTGCCGCGCGACGCCCGGTTTAGCACTGTAGAGGGCAAAGGGATTTTTGCCCGCAAGATACTTCTCCAGGCGCCTGGCTATAAGCAAACGGCGGAAGATGCCGAAAACCAGGCTCTGTGGAACTATGACCGTGCGCAGTCCTCCAGTCAGCCGCAAGTATTAACCTTTATTCCGTGGTTTAGCTGGGCCAACCGCGGCGAAGGCGAGATGCGTATCTGGGTGAACGAGACGGAAGCGTAAGTGTGAACATTCCCCGGTGGCGCTGTGCTTACCGGGGCTACAAGGTTTGTGCGTTATCGTAGCCCGGGTAAGGCGTTCACGCCGCGACCCGGGAC
>SACZ01000346.1 GCA_023369685.1 Prolixibacteraceae bacterium JC049 | reverse complement strand
TGATTGTGCTGATGACGCTATTTATTGACCCGGTGTTCGCGACGCTCACCCGTATCATGATTGCCCTACTGCAAACGTTCGGTATGCAGGTCGCGATGCCCGACCTCCAGCCCGACGCCTTCCCGTTCTGGGATTCCACCATGCTGGTGTTGTCGATTGCGGCCATGGTGCTGATGACGCGTAAGTTCGTCGAAAACTGGCTGCTGTGGGTGGTTATCGACGTGATTAGCGTGGTTATCTATGCGGTACAGGGCGTTTACGCCATGTCGCTTGAATATGTCCTGCTGACGGCGATCGCGGTGATGGGCTCGTACAGCTGGATCAAGAGCGCGCAGCGCAACGGCTATACGCCGCTTGCTGCAGCCGCATCCTGATTGACCTATTGCCAGGCTGCCTGAATGGGC
>SACZ01000345.1 GCA_023369685.1 Prolixibacteraceae bacterium JC049 | reverse complement strand
GGTTTAGCACTGTAGAGGGCAAAGGGATTTTTGCCCGCAAGATACTTCTCCAGGCGCCTGGCTATAAGCAAACGGCGGAAGATGCCGAAAACCAGGCTCTGTGGAACTATGACCGTGCGCAGTCCTCCAGTCAGCCGCAAGTATTAACCTTTATTCCGTGGTTTAGCTGGGCCAACCGCGGCGAAGGCGAGATGCGTATCTGGGTGAACGAGACGGAAGCGTAAGTGTGAACATTCCCCGGTGGCGCTGTGCTTACCGGGGCTACAAGGTTTGTGCGTTATCGTAGCCCGGGTAAGGCGTTCACGCCGCGACCCGGGACCGTATCGTGACGCATTCGATGTTCAGTGAATGGGGATGAGGAACTAAAATATAGTGTGTAAATACTGATGGTTAGCATTAATACA
>SACZ01000344.1 GCA_023369685.1 Prolixibacteraceae bacterium JC049 | reverse complement strand
CGGCCTTCAGCTCGGCAAAATCCATGATCCACCCGGTATGGGGATCGACTTCACCGGTAATCTCCAGGCGCACCATAAATGAATGGCCGTGCAGACGACCGCATTTATGGCCTTCCGGCACGTGCGGCAGGTGGTGAGCGGCTTCGAAGGTGAAATCTTTAAACAGCGTGGTGGACATCTTTTATTCTCAATATGGCAAAAAAACCGCCGTAGGGTACCGGAAAGCACATTTTTTCGCATTAACTAAAACGGCCCTGAACACAAAATAGACGCATTCATCCAGCATATGCAAATTAAGTTCTTATATTTCATGTGCTTATTTAATCGATTTTGTTGTTAATAACTATAACTAAAACAGGTTAGTTCATTTGGTTATTTGTTATTTCCATCCCTTATTTAGTTGTT
>SACZ01000343.1 GCA_023369685.1 Prolixibacteraceae bacterium JC049 | reverse complement strand
TGGCGATGCTGGTAGGGCTGCTGTTTACCCGGGTGATGATCCGCTACCAGCAGATGAGCACCACGCTGGATATCAAACTGTATCAGGGTGACTTTCACCTCTAAGGATAAGTATGCTTGCCACGACCGATCTCTGGTTTCGCTATCAGGACGAGCCGGTGTTGAAGGGGCTGACGCTGGATTTTTCCCATCACGCGGTGACCGGACTGGTGGGGGCGAACGGCTGCGGAAAATCGACGCTGTTTATGAACCTGAGCGGTCTGCTGCGCCCGCAGAGCGGGGCGGTGCTGTGGCAGGGAAATCCGCTGGACTACAGCAAGCGCGGCCTGCTGGCGCTGCGTCAGCAGGTGGCGACCGTTTTCCAGGACCCGGACCAGCAGATTTTCTATACCGATATCGACAGCGAT
>SACZ01000342.1 GCA_023369685.1 Prolixibacteraceae bacterium JC049 | reverse complement strand
ACTTACGATGGCACAACAGGTACTCCAATGAATATGACCATTCGTCAGGCCAGCCCGGCGGACGCAAAAGCAATTTATGACATGATTTACGAGCTGGCGGTGTATGAAAAGGCGCCGGAACAGGTGGTCACCACGGTTGAAGAAATCCAGGCATCGCTTTTCGCCAGCGACAGTAAAACGGAAGCGCTAATCTGCGAGATTGACAGTAAGATCGCCGGCTACGCGGTGTTCTTTACCAGCTATTCCACCTGGCTCGGCCGCAACGGCATCTATATGGAAGATCTCTACGTCACTCCCGAGTTTCGCGGCCGCGGTGCAGGAAAAGCGCTGCTGAAAACCATCGCTCAGTTGGCGGTAAAAAGAGAGTGCGGTCGCCTGGAGTGGAGCGTGCTCGACTGGAACCAGC
>SACZ01000341.1 GCA_023369685.1 Prolixibacteraceae bacterium JC049 | reverse complement strand
TGGCGATGCTGGTAGGGCTGCTGTTTACCCGGGTGATGATCCGCTACCAGCAGATGAGCACCACGCTGGATATCAAACTGTATCAGGGTGACTTTCACCTCTAAGGATAAGTATGCTTGCCACGACCGATCTCTGGTTTCGCTATCAGGACGAGCCGGTGTTGAAGGGGCTGACGCTGGATTTTTCCCATCACGCGGTGACCGGACTGGTGGGGGCGAACGGCTGCGGAAAATCGACGCTGTTTATGAACCTGAGCGGTCTGCTGCGCCCGCAGAGCGGGGCGGTGCTGTGGCAGGGAAATCCGCTGGACTACAGCAAGCGCGGCCTGCTGGCGCTGCGTCAGCAGGTGGCGACCGTGAATCAATGCTGAAATTGTTCTCTTCTCAAATCCGCCAAAACATCTTCG
>SACZ01000340.1 GCA_023369685.1 Prolixibacteraceae bacterium JC049 | reverse complement strand
GCTTGCCTGCACGTTCTGCATCAACGTGGTAGTCATGCTGGTTATCGGCGTCATTAAGCCGCGGGCGACGCCGTTTAAATTCCATGATGCGTTTGCCGTTGATATGCAGCCGTACCGGCACGTGAAAATTGCTTCGGTGGGGATCTTGTTCGCGATGATCGGCGTTTACGCGGGCCTCGCCGAATTTGGCGGCTACGGCACTCGCTGGCTGGCGGCGGTGAGCTACGCCATTACCGCAGCGGTCGTTATCTATCTGATTTACAGCAGCTGGCGGGAACGCCGCTCCGCTCCAGCTTCCTATGCTATCGACGTTAAGGAAAAATCATGAGTCGTCCCAATTTCCTGTTTATTATGACCGATACCCAGGCGACCAATATGGTGGGCTGCTACAGCGGTAAACCGCTGAA
>SACZ01000339.1 GCA_023369685.1 Prolixibacteraceae bacterium JC049 | reverse complement strand
ACACCATCGCTTAATGCCGCTGAAGAACCGACATTCAAACGCCAGGTATTACCTGTTATACTCAACTCACTGTCTGTTCCATAAACATACGTGCGACCATTCAATACAACCTCTAAGCCTCCGCCAGCCTCGGCAGTCAACGTTCCTTCTACTATTGGCGTTGTATTATTGGTTATCATCGATGCCACTGTTGGTACCACAGGAGCACTTGTATCTATTACTAATTCATTATTGGTTAAGTCACTTACACTATTATTAGCGGCATCCGTTACTGTTGCTATCACATTGTAAGTTCCCTGATTCAATGCTGTTGGGATATTCAATGCCCAGCTACTTCCGCTTACACTCAATTCACTACTTGAGCCATACGTGTAAGTTACTCCGTTTACTTCAACCTTAAACACATC
>SACZ01000338.1 GCA_023369685.1 Prolixibacteraceae bacterium JC049 | reverse complement strand
ACACCATCGCTTAATGCCGCTGAAGAACCGACATTCAAACGCCAGGTATTACCTGTTATACTCAACTCACTGTCTGTTCCATAAACATACGTGCGACCATTCAATACAACCTCTAAGCCTCCGCCAGCCTCGGCWGTCAACGTTCCTTCTACTATTGGCGTTGTATTATTGGTTATCATCGATGCCACTGTTGGTACCACAGGAGCACTTGTATCTATTACTAATTCATTATTGGTTAAGTCACTTACACTATTATTAGCGGCATCCGTTACTGTTGCTATYACATTGTAARTTCCCTGATTCAATGCTGTTGGGATATTCAATGCCCAGCTACTTCCGCTYACACTCAATTCACTACTTGAGCCATACGTGTAAGTTACTCCGTTTACTTCAACCTTAAACACATC
>SACZ01000337.1 GCA_023369685.1 Prolixibacteraceae bacterium JC049 | reverse complement strand
TGATCTCCTTCCATACTTCACAAGCAGCAGCTAATTCAGGACTCCATTTGCWAGCTTSACGGATAATTTCATTACCCTCGACTGCAAGATCACGTCCCTCATTACGAGCTTGTACACATGCTTCSAGAGCTACTCGRTTRGCTACGGCACCMGGTGCATTTCCSCAAGGGTGKCCTAAAGTTCCTCCACCGAAYTGKAGTACRGAATCATCTCCAAAGATCTCGGTCARAGCRGGCATATGCCAAACGTGAATACCCCCYGAAGCCACAGGCAGAACACCAGGTAGTGAGACCCAATCTTGAGTGAAAAAGATACCGCGGCTTCGATCTTTTTCAACATAATCATCGCGCAGTAAATCAATCTTCACTTTATCTTCCAGCTATTCGATGCTGGCGTTGGGCCGTCTG
>SACZ01000336.1 GCA_023369685.1 Prolixibacteraceae bacterium JC049 | reverse complement strand
GCGGCGCGCTTAGCCGTCTGGTAGGAGATTTCCGTCATGTTACCGTAGTTACCGGTGAACTTGATGCTGTCGTAAGGAACCATCTGCGCGGCGGTGATTTTATTCACTTCCTCGACCTTAGTGCCGTCCGGAAGCGTGACGGTGTAACGCCCGCCTTTAGACGATTGCGTTTCAAAGAAACGGCCTACGCCGGTGCCGGAACCAACCGCTGCGGTCGTCGCCACGCCTGGGATTTCAACTTTCTTAGCGGCTTCGCCGCCTTCGGCCAGCGCTGCGCGACCGGCTTCTGAATCTGCCGGGATCGCATCCGGGCTTTGCAGAACGCGTTTCTTGGCATCCGCTTTGTAGATATAGGCGGTGATGCGCTGGTTGCCGCCCTGGTTGGCATCAACCTGGCGTACGATAAA
>SACZ01000038.1 GCA_023369685.1 Prolixibacteraceae bacterium JC049 | reverse complement strand
GAGGACTCACAGAAATAGCTTGGATAGTACCACAATCTCTTCTACGCACAATAATATGTTGAACTACTTCAACAAGTCKACGYGTAAGATATCCAGCATCTGATGTGCGTACAGCAGTATCTACAACYCCTTTRCGGGCTCCRTAGCARGAAATWATATATTCTGTYAAAGAMAGTCCYTCGCGTAAATTGCTTTGAATAGGTAAATCAATCATTTGTCCTTGRGGATCCGMCATTAATCCTCTCATACCTACTAATTGATGTACTTGAGATGCATTTCCCCTAGCTCCCGAAAAAGACATCATATGGACTGGATTGAAGGGGTCCGTCATCCTAAAATTAGGATTCATTTCTTGTCGCAAATATTCACTTGTAGMATACCAKATCTCAAYRGATTGGCGTAATTTTTCTACCKCRTGTACAKYCCCATAATRATRGTGTTTTTCCAAAATMMAACTYTGTTGTTCMGCATCTTGGACAAGCCAGCCCTTAGAAGGTATCGTTAAAAGATCATCAATTCCTAATGAAATSGATGTAGYAGTGGCTTGMTGGAARCCCAGMGTYTTTAYTTGATCYAGKATRTGKGATGTATATSCCATYCCGAARTGMTCTATTAATCKGCTAATAAGTCGTTTMATAGCAGTTCCATCTATCACTTTATTGTGAAATACCAGATTGGCCCGTTCCGCCATAAGTACCTCCATATTCTGCTGAATGGGATTCGACAATGAGTTTGAGTCAATGATTGCAAAACTTCCTTTTCTCGATCTTGATTTGCGTAGAATTTTAGGTCAGGAACTATGGTCCGATTTGAATCGGAGAGGTCCGAATTCACACGGGTGTCCTAGAATTCCTTTTTTTTAATAGCATATTATTAGGTATCATATGAACAGGCTTGAGAAAAACCTTGTATAGCTTCCTCGATTTCTCGATAAAAAGAAATATGACCAACTGTGGTTCGAATATATATACAAAAATTTATGACCAACTGTGGTTCGAATATATATACAAAAATTTTCTTTTTTTACAAGTTACCAAAAGATTCATAGTGAACTTCGATAGGAACTTCTCTTGAAGCAATAACGCGTTGATCTAATTGCCACCGAAGCCACAAAGGACTATCTAAATTGATTTTTTTCTGTCGATAAGCTCCAATTGCATCATAGGAATTGCAAAAAAAGGGTTCTTTCGTATACTTATAGTTTGTTTCGTAAATTCTTTCATTTTGATAGTTTTTTCGATTACATGGATTATATCTRTTTGCACAAATACCTCGACGRKTKCCRMTCGTTAATACATARAGTCCRATAAGCATRTCTTGRGTTGGTACGCAAATAGGATCCCCAATAGCGGGAGATAGGAGATTCATATGAGAAAACATAAGTAAACGAGCCTCTGCTTGAGCCTCTAAAGATAAAGGCACATGAACAGCCATTTGATCCCCATCAAAGTCTGCATTGAACCCCTTACAAACTAATGGATGTAAACAAATAGTGCGTCCTTCCACTAAAATAGGTTGGAAWGMCTGTATGCCTAATCTATGYAGGGTAGGTGCTCTATTCAGTAATACGGGATGCCCCTGCATGACTTCTTGAAGGATTTCCCAGACAATCGGCTTTTTTTCACGAATTTGACTCTTAGCAACTCCTATGTTCGAAGCCAGGTGTTGTCTTCTTAGCAACTCCTATGTTCGAAGCCAGGTGTTGTCT
>SACZ01000335.1 GCA_023369685.1 Prolixibacteraceae bacterium JC049 | reverse complement strand
GTCTGCCGTTTGATAATGCACAATAATGCCGCCGGTATATTTTATAACAAGTGATTAGTTGTATGAAAAAGACTATTTTTTCGTTAGCGCTTGGCACCTTTGGTCTCGGGATGGCGGAGTTTGGCATTATGGGCGTATTACCTGAAATCGCTCATGATGTCGGCATATCTATTCCCGCCGCGGGCAATATGATCTCATATTATGCCTTTGGCGTGGTGATCGGCGCGCCGGTGATGGCGCTGTTCTCCAGCCGCTTTTCGTTAAAGTCGGTTATGCTGTTTCTCGTGGCGCTGTGCGTTATCGGCAATGCCATCTTCACTTTATCTTCCAGCTATTCGATGCTGGCGTTGGGCCGTCTGATAGCTGATGATAGAACTAGAATAGATATTTTTTGTTTCCTACTCACC
>SACZ01000334.1 GCA_023369685.1 Prolixibacteraceae bacterium JC049 | reverse complement strand
CCTTTAATCGGCGGGATCCACGGATAGGAGCCGGTCGCCATAATCAGCTTGTCATAGAAAACGGTACGGCCCGCGCTGGAGTGGATAACCTTCTCCTGACGGTTGATGGTGATGGCGCGTTCGCCGACCAGCACCTTAACGCCGTGCTTCTCGTAGAAACCTTCCCGTACCAAAGAGAGTTCTTCGGCGGTATGGTGAGAGAAGTAGGAGGAGAGGTGCACGCGGTCGTAGGCGATACGGGGTTCTTCACAGAAGACGGTAATATCGAACAGGCTGGCGTCGGATTTATCAAGAAGGTCCTCAATAAAGCGGTGGCCGACCATACCATTACCAATGATAGCGAGTCTGACTTTGCTCATTTTTGCCTCGATTTCTTTTATATTACCGCCTACCTTAACGATTCAGCCG
>SACZ01000333.1 GCA_023369685.1 Prolixibacteraceae bacterium JC049 | reverse complement strand
ATGAACGATCTATGACATATTGTACAAGCAAACAGTAATTTTAGTAGTAAAGAGCTGAAAGTATATATCATCCCGCCGGCACGCAAGTGTGGGCGAATGGATAAGGAAAGTAAAGAAGGGCGCATGGCGGATGCCTTGGCTCTCGGAGGCGATGAAGGACGTGATAAGCTGCGATAAGCTCTGGGTAGGTGCAAATAACCTTTGATCCAGAGATTTCCGAATGGGACAACCCGGCATTCTGAAGGAATGTCATCCATCTTTGATGGAAGCTAACGCAGGGAACTGAAACATCTTAGTACCTGCAGGAAAAGAAAATAAACAATGATTCCCCCAGTAGTGGCGAGCGAACGGGGAACAGCCCAAACCATCCATGTTACGGCATGGGTGGGGTTGTAGGACTACGCCGTTG
>SACZ01000332.1 GCA_023369685.1 Prolixibacteraceae bacterium JC049 | reverse complement strand
TAAGCAGGCGGTGGTCGCCGCTGCCGCTGGCGCGGATTTTATCGCCCCTTCCGCGGCGATGGACGGCCAGGTGCAGGCCATTCGCCAGGCGCTGGACGCCGCCGGATTTACCGATACGGCGATTATGTCTTACTCCACCAAGTTCGCTTCATCGTTCTACGGCCCTTTCCGCGAAGCCGCGGGTACCGCGCTGAAAGGCGATCGTAAAACCTATCAGATGAGCCCGATGAACCGCCGCGAAGCGATTCGCGAATCGCTGCTGGACGAAGCACAGGGCGCCGATTGCCTGATGGTCAAACCGGCCGGTCCGTATCTCGATATCCTGCGCGATCTGCGCGAGCGCACCGACCTGCCGCTCGGCGCGTACCAGGTGAGCGGTGAATACGCGATGATTAAATTCGCCGCCCAG
>SACZ01000331.1 GCA_023369685.1 Prolixibacteraceae bacterium JC049 | reverse complement strand
GCTTTGGGGAGGTGCAAATGACCTTTGATCCAGAGATTTCCGAATGGGACAACCCAATATCTTGAAGAGGTATTATCCAACGTTGTTGGAGGCTAACGCAGGGAACTGAAACATCTTAGTACCTGCAGGAAAAGAAAATAAACAATGATTCGAAGCATCCGATGATCAAAGGTTTTGCCGTCGGGCGCACCATTTTTGGCCAACCGGGTGGGGTTGTAGGACTACGCCGTTGCAGCGACGAGGCGCTGATTAACGAAGTGAAACGCAACTACCTCACGCTCATCGGCTACTGGCGAGAAGCCCGCGGCTGATTCAGCCCAGGCCCGCATCCTCTTCAGAAGATGCGGGCTTTTTTCTGGATCTTCGTGAAATGAATCGCGTATTTCATCGTAGTAAATGAAAAATTCGC
>SACZ01000330.1 GCA_023369685.1 Prolixibacteraceae bacterium JC049 | reverse complement strand
GTTTAGGTTCATTGTCCCCGAGGTTCCGAACTTGGCCGCCTTGGATTTCAGTTTCGCGGATGTCAGGTTGCCGTCATTATGATATTCCGGAGAAACTTTCAGACGGATGACGAGCTGGGACAATGCATGTTTCATGGGAATGACGGCATCCGTTTCAATGACCGACACCTGGTTTGTGCTCTTTCCCCACATGTAGTCGACAGAGGTTCCCGCATTGATGGGAACGGGGACTTTGGTACCGTCAGCGACGGCCTGGTTGTATGGGTAATACGCCCATATCGTCGCCTTGTCCGAAAGAAGATAGACGGGTTTTGCCTGGCTCCATCCGGCCGCTGTTTTTGTGGACTTGTTGTTCTGCGCGTCATAACGCGGATAGACGTCCCCCCATCCGGTGGCCTTGTACATGAACA
>SACZ01000329.1 GCA_023369685.1 Prolixibacteraceae bacterium JC049 | reverse complement strand
GATAAACCCAACAACTAGTGCGGCGTCGCGGTACGCCGCTTCATTTTTCTGTCATATTTCCCTGCCAGACTGGCTGATTACTCAGCGCTTCAGCAACTTTTTTCAAGTTTTGTAAGCTTTCTCCCAAAACAATCCGTTATGGATAGTTGACCTTAACATTTGCAAGCCCTATCTTTTGTCAGCCCTGCCACTACTGCGGCTCGCAGATACCCTCTTCACGCACTGTCCAGCAGGTTTTACCCCTTGATGCCAGGGGACGCACATGGCTCTTTTTTGATTGTTTACTATGAATGTCACGCTGAAAGAAACGCTGGTCGCCCGCGGACTGGTACTGAACCCATGGACAGGATTCTATTTTTTACAATCGCTGTTTATTAACCTGGCGCTGGGCTACGACTTTAGCCTGCTCT
>SACZ01000328.1 GCA_023369685.1 Prolixibacteraceae bacterium JC049 | reverse complement strand
GTTTAGGTTCATTGTCCCCGAGGTTCCGAACTTGGCCGCCTTGGATTTCAGTTTCGCGGATGTCAGGGTGCCGTCATTATGATATTCCGGAGAAACTTTCAGACGGATGACGAGCTGGGACAATGCATGTTTCATGGGAATGACGGCATCCCTCTCCGGGACCGACACCTGGTTTGTGCTCTTTCCCCACATGTAGTCGACAGAGGTTCCCGCATTGATGGGAACGGGGACTTTGGTACCGTCAGCGACGGCCTGGTTGTATGGGTAATACGCCCATATCGTCGCCTTGTCCGAAAGAAGATAGACGGGAAAAGGAGTTGAGCTGAGCTTTGACCCGGCCTGCCGCATCGACCGCCCGCTGCCATCATTGATAGAGTCCGAGCTTATCTCTATCATCGGTAATCTGCTGG
>SACZ01000327.1 GCA_023369685.1 Prolixibacteraceae bacterium JC049 | reverse complement strand
TGAGCACCGGAACGTCGCTCAGACGATAGATCTCTTCAGAAACGGGCCAGCGCAGACGCCCGTTGCGCACAACGGCGTGCAGGATGGTGGCTCCCACCAGGTGCGGCTCAATGCCGCGGCGACTGGTTTCTACTTCAGGTAATTCAGGCATATTTTTCTCATGTTTAAACAGCAGGCGCCCCTATTTTACCTCTTTCAGGAGGTAACGAAGCGTTTAGTGCTGAAAATTCACTCGGATAGTTATTCTCCTGCCGTCAGGCTGCGGCTTGAATTTCCAGCGCCAAAACATATCGATCGCCCGTGCATCATACTCTTCCACTTCGCTGCTTTTGATCACCAGCACCAGCGTCGGAGCGCCATTTTTATCAATATCAACGCTCAGCTCAGCGCGTTTGTCTCCTTGCGCCTGCG
>SACZ01000326.1 GCA_023369685.1 Prolixibacteraceae bacterium JC049 | reverse complement strand
AGGAAGCCCGCGTGGCGGGTAATCACGTCCTCTGAAATAACAACCCCAAGAATGGTGTAATCGTCCGGCGTACTGAGTTCGAACTCCGTGCCGCCGGGCCGGGTGGCGATTTCGGCGCTGCCGAGACACTGTGAGCCAATAAATCCCTGCTCGCCGCGAGTGGCCGGAATACCGAACCAGAACGAGTTAGGCCACACCAGGCAAGACTGGCGCAGGGCCAGACCGGTATATTCACGAAAGACCTGAATATCATCGAGCAGGATTTCGGTAAATTCACCGTGGAATTTCCCCGGATGAAGCTGATCGTAAATCTGCTGCCAGGCGGTAATCGTCAGGGCATGTTCATAGACATCGGTGGTTCGCCGCTGGTGGACATTGTCCACCTCGACCATCGGCGTTAGCTTAACGTCT
>SACZ01000037.1 GCA_023369685.1 Prolixibacteraceae bacterium JC049 | reverse complement strand
TAAACAACTTTTCTCTTGATTGTCTTACTACTCTCAGTAGCTCCAGAAAGGAGGTGTTCCAGCCACACCTTCCGGTACGGCTACCTTGTTACGACTTAACCCTAGTTACTAGTTTTACCCTAGGCCGCTCCTTTCGGTCACAGACTTCAGGCACCCCCAGCTTCCATGGTTTGACGGGCGGTGTGTACAAGGCCCGGGAACGTATTCACCGCGCCATGGCTGATGCGCGATTACTAGCGAATCCAGCTTCACGGAGTCGAGTTGCAGACTCCGATCCGAACTGAGACCGGCTTTAGAGATTAGCATCCTATCACTAGGTAGCTGCCCTTTGTACCGACCATTGTAACACGTGTGTAGCCCTGGACATAAGGGCCGTGCTGATTTGACGTCATCCCCACCTTCCTCTCACCTTACGGTGGCAGTCTCGCTAGAGTCCCCAGCATCACCTGATGGCAACTAACGATAAGGGTTGCGCTCGTTATGGGACTTAACCCGACACCTCACGGCACGAGCTGACGACAACCATGCAGCACCTTGTAAAGAGTTCCGAAGAAAAGAAGTGTTTCCACCTCATGCACTCTACATTTAAGCCCAGGTAAGGTTCCTCGCGTATCATCGAATTAAACCACATGTTCCTCCGCTTGTGCGGGCCCCCGTCAATTCCTTTGAGTTTCACCGTTGCCGGCGTACTCCCCAGGTGGCTCACTTATCACTTTCGCTTAGCCGCTTACTGTGTATCGCAAACAGCGAGTGAGCATCGTTTACGGCGTGGACTACCAGGGTATCTAATCCTGTTCGCTACCCACGCTTTCGTGCATCAGCGTCAGTTATAGTTTAGTAAGCTGCCTTCGCAATCGGTGTTCTGAGTAATATCTAAGCATTTCACCGCTACACTACTCATTCCGCCTACCTCAACTATACTCAAGCTAAACAGTTTCAATGGCAGTTCTACAGTTAAGCTGCAGGATTTCACCACTGACTTATTTTGCCGCCTACGCACCCTTTAAACCCAATAAATCCGGATAACGCTTGCACCCTCCGTATTACCGCGGCTGCTGGCACGGAGTTAGCCGGTGCTTATTCATCTACTACCGTCAGACAAGTACACGTACCTGCGTTTCTTGGTAGATAAAAGCAGTTTACAACCCATAGGGCCGTCATCCTGCACGCGGGATGGCTGGTTCAGGCTTGCGCCCATTGACCAATATTCCTCACTGCTGCCTCCCGTAGGAGTCTGGTCCGTGTCTCAGTACCAGTGTGGGGGATAATCCTCTCAGAACCCCTAATGATCGTCGCCTTGGTGAGCTATTACCTCACCAACTAGCTAATCATACGCATGCCCATCTTATACCGCCGAAACTTTATTTCTAAATCCATGCAGATTCAGAAAACCATGAGGTATTAATCCAAATTTCTCTGGGCTATCCCTCTGTATAAGGTAGGTTGCATACGCGTTACGCACCCGTGCGCCGGTCGCCATCTCACCGAAGTGAATGCTGCCCCTCGACTTGCATGTGTTAAGCCTCCCGCTAGCGTTCATCCTGAGCCAGGATCAAACTCTTCGTTGTATAAAAGTTTTTATAAATATCCTTCGCTCTAAGAGTAAACTCTCAATAGAAAATTAACGTTGATTATTTTCCTTGTTTTTTGTGCTGATTTCAATATTTTCAAAGAACTGTTTCTTTTGTTTTTTCAGTGTCGAAAAAAGCGTTGCAAA
>SACZ01000325.1 GCA_023369685.1 Prolixibacteraceae bacterium JC049 | reverse complement strand
AGGAAGCCCGCGTGGCGGGTAATCACGTCCTCTGAAATAACAACCCCAAGAATGGTGTAATCGTCCGGCGTACTGAGTTCGAACTCCGTGCCGCCGGGCCGGGTGGCGATTTCGGCGCTGCCGAGACACTGTGAGCCAATAAATCCCTGCTCGCCGCGAGTGGCCGGAATACCGAACCAGAACGAGTTAGGCCACACCAGGCAAGACTGGCGCAGGGCCAGACCGGTATATTCACGAAAGACCTGAATATCATCGAGCAGGATTTCGGTAAATTCACCGTGGAATTTCCCCGGATGAAGCTGTGCCCTTACCGCTGAAATTGGTATTCACTACCAGGCCTGCGGTTTGTGTGCCTTTGCCGACATAGACATTTTTTTCCGTCCAGGCCACGCTTCCCTGCGAGCTCAGGCT
>SACZ01000324.1 GCA_023369685.1 Prolixibacteraceae bacterium JC049 | reverse complement strand
CGGGTCTGGCCCATTCCTCRAAAGAWGTTTTTAYRGGATCCCTATCCACMAMAATTTTWACTTCTSGTTCCGGCGAACGAATMATCATTRAGTCCTCCTCTTTCCGGACAASACATACAAAGAGACCCGCCAACTTTTTAGTGAACCTTTGAAAGATAGATATTATGAGGAACATTTTTCTTTACTATGTACCGTCCTTCTATTTTTTTTTAGTTATTCACTRGAGCAATTATATMTKGAAGTCRATCYGRGGCAAGTGTTCGGATCTATTATGACATAAGGATTGGGTGCCTAACGGACTTTTTTTATCTTGGATTTCTCCACGGTGCAGTACCGCCGTGAGCCAGCGCGTTGGCGTGGCCTTTCACGGCGTCGCCGATGGTAAAAACCCGGATGTCCTCTCGGTTGGCG
>SACZ01000323.1 GCA_023369685.1 Prolixibacteraceae bacterium JC049 | reverse complement strand
GGCCGCGTTTCTGATCCTGCCCGGCGAGCGGGCCATCATTGAGATGGCGCAAAGCTGTGGGCTGGAGCTTACGCCGAAAGCGCAGCGGGATGTGCGTCTGGCCAGCAGCTTTGGACTGGGCGAACAGGTAAGAGCGGCGCTGGATGCCGGTTGCCGGCGTCTGATTATCGGGCTGGGCGGCAGCGCGACCAACGATGGCGGCATCGGTTTTGCCCAAGCGCTTGGCGCACGGTTCTGGCGTAAGGACGGCACGCTGCTGCCGGTTCCCGCCGCAGGCCAGGATCTTGCGCATATCCAGCGCATCGATTTAAGCGAACTGGACCCACGTTTACGGCAAGCCGAAATTCAGGCCTCCTGCGACGTCACCAACCCTCTGCTTGGAACCGATGGCGCCACCTGGGTTTATGGCGCG
>SACZ01000322.1 GCA_023369685.1 Prolixibacteraceae bacterium JC049 | reverse complement strand
TCCGTGCAGCGGCGGTATCTCCGGGATCAGGTAGTGAGAGCTCACCTGGTTATCCGTCAGCGTCGCCAGCGAAACGTCGAAATCATCGGCGGTGTAGTGGATCACCAATACTTTGATGCGCGGATAAGCCGCCTGCGCCGGGTGGCGCGTATCCAACTGATAGCCGTCGCGATCGATAATGCCCTTTTCCGTCGCGCAGCCCGCCAGCAGCAGCGCCAGCAGGACGCCTGCCCGGCAAATTCTCATCGGCGGGTCTTCACCGCAGTGCCGCTAACGCTGACCATCAGCATGCTGCTATCTTTACCGACGGTTTCGTAGTCAATATCAATGCCGACCACCGCATTGGCGCCCAGCGCCTTCGCCTGCTCGCTCAGTTCTTCAAAGGCGATTTCACGGGCTTTACGCAGCTCCT
>SACZ01000321.1 GCA_023369685.1 Prolixibacteraceae bacterium JC049 | reverse complement strand
CAGTCGCTATGGTAATGACCGTTGCCCAGCAGGTTTTCCAGGCGATTCAAATGGCTGCGGGCGTTATCCAGATCGCCGCGCGCCAGCGAGCACTGCACCATCAGCGTCAGGCACTGCAGCTGCTGCTGCGGTTGATAGGACGAGAGCACGTTCATGCCGCTGCGCGCGGAGGTTTCCGCTTCATCCAGCCGTGCCCAGGCCCACAGGAGCTGGGAACGAATACGCAGCAGGAACTCATGCATCGGCAGCTGTTCCAGATGCTGTTCACGAATGAGCTGGAAAGCTTTTTCCTGAATTTCCCAGGCGGCCTGCAGGAAGCCCTGTGCGAAGAGAATTTCGCTTTGCTGGATCATGCTCCATAACGCGTAGTGCCAGACGTCATGACGGCGGGCCATCTGTTCCGTCTGCTGCAT
>SACZ01000320.1 GCA_023369685.1 Prolixibacteraceae bacterium JC049 | reverse complement strand
AGATTTTCTTTGCTGCAGGACTATTTCTTCTCATTCGTCAGCGCGGTTCAGGGCAGGCATGCTGAGGCCATACAAGCAACCGTGAAGAGGTGAATGATGAATACGACGTTTATGGGAAAAAAACTGCTCGTGATTGGCGGGACCAGCGGTATGGGGCTGGCGACGGCCAAACGGGTGGTGGAGAATGGCGGCAGCGTGGTGTTGGTGGGCAATCGTCGGGAAAAGGCCGAACAGGCGCGTCAGGCGCTGGCGACATACGGTAAGGTGGATATTCTCGTGGCCGACCTGATGAGCGAGGCCGGTATGCAGCAGGTCATGGCGAACATCAATGCAGAGCATCAGGATATCAGCCTGCTGGTCAACGCTGCCGGCGTCTTCTTCCCGAAGCCGTTTATCGAACATGAAATGGCCGA
>SACZ01000319.1 GCA_023369685.1 Prolixibacteraceae bacterium JC049 | reverse complement strand
AGATTTTCTTTGCTGCAGGACTATTTCTTCTCATTCGTCAGCGCGGTTCAGGGCAGGCATGCTGAGGCCATACAAGCAACCGTGAAGAGGTGAATGATGAATACGACGTTTATGGGAAAAAAACTGCTCGTGATTGGCGGGACCAGCGGTATGGGGCTGGCGACGGCCAAACGGGTGGTGGAGAATGGCGGCAGCGTGGTGTTGGTGGGCAATCGTCGGGAAAAGGCCGAACAGGCGCGTCAGGCGCTGGCGACATACGGTAAGGTGGATATTCTCGTGGCCGACCTGATSAGCGAGGCCGGTATGCAGCAGGTCATGGCGAACATCAATGCAGAGCATCAGGATATCAGCCTGCTGGTCAACGCTGCCGGCGTCTTCTTCCCGAAGCCGTTTATCGAACATGAAATGGCCGA
>SACZ01000318.1 GCA_023369685.1 Prolixibacteraceae bacterium JC049 | reverse complement strand
TGAAAACTAAAAAAAACGATATTTTTGCATCGATTTTTTCTAAATATAGAAAATGAGAAAACTTATAATCGGAGTTTGTCTGCTTATGCTGATAAGCTCCTGTGGAGGTGGGAAAAAGAAAATGGACCCCTTCGAGACGCTTACTGAGGAGATTGATTCGCTGACTGCAACCCCGGACACAACAGAAGCGATGGCTGTGGTAGAGGAAGAACCAATGGTTCCCGCTACGGCCGACGAAAGTTTTGCCGACTTTTTCTACAATTTTGCCAGTGATGAAAAATTACAATTGTCACGCATCGTGTTCCCTTTGCCGTATTATACAATGGAAAAGAAAGAGCACATTGAAAAGGAGCAATGGAAACACGATCCTTTATTCAGCCGGCAGGATGCCTATACAGTTCTGTTCGATAAGGC
>SACZ01000317.1 GCA_023369685.1 Prolixibacteraceae bacterium JC049 | reverse complement strand
CGGAATCGCCGTCAGGCCATAGGCGTAGTTCTGGATATTATAGGGAAACAGCGGGATGAGCCGGGTCAGAATTAAAAAATCGGCGCCGCTACGGGCGATGCCTTTTTCAATGGCCTGAAATATCGCCGTCTGCCCGATGTATTTAAGCAGCAGCTCGCGGCCCAGCCAGCGGGCGAACAGAAACGACAGGGAAGAGGCGAACGTCGCCGCCAGCAGCGACAGCAAGGTCCCCGCGAGCGGACCAAAAATGACTCCGCCGGCAATCACCAAAATAGAGCCCGGTATTAAAAACAGGGTGGCGACGATAAACAGCAGAATATAGAGCGTATAGCCGAAGGCGCCGCTCTGACGGATGGCCTCGCGCAGACGGTCAAAATGGGTAACCAGCTCGGCAAAACCCGACTGCTGAATAAT
>SACZ01000316.1 GCA_023369685.1 Prolixibacteraceae bacterium JC049 | reverse complement strand
GCCAACATCGCTACCGATGCCCATGCGCACCTTGTTCTGCCAGCAGACCGGTAAACGAAACAGCCCGCTGCCGAGGAACAGGTTCGACGTTGGGCAAAAGGCCAGCGCTGAACCGGTTTCGTGCAGGCACTGCCACTCGGCGTCCGCAAGGTGAATGCCGTGGGCAAACACGCTGCGCTCGCCGGTCAACCGATAGTGATGGTAGACGTCGAGATAGTGCTCATGCTCTGGCCACAGGCTTTTTACCCACGCCACTTCGTTGAGGTTTTCGCTCAGATGGGTGTGCAGCCAGGTATCAGGAAACTCTTCCCGTAGCTGCCGCACCGCCGCCAGTAGCTCCGGCGTCGAGGTCGGCGCGAAGCGCGGCGTAATGGCGTAACCGAGGCGGCCGCGCTGGTGCCAGCGTTCAATCAGT
>SACZ01000315.1 GCA_023369685.1 Prolixibacteraceae bacterium JC049 | reverse complement strand
CGTCGGGTGCAGGCGGATCGACTCGCTGCCGGATTTAATCTCGCCGGCGTTAGAGACCACGTTCAACCGGCTGAGGATAGCCGCCAACTGGTTGAGCGTGATGCCGCGGGCGGCCATTTTCGCCAGCGAGATATCGATGTTGATTTGTTGAGGGATCGCCCCGCCGATAGCGACTTTACCGACGCCGGGAACCAGCACCAGCTCGCGGCGCAGCTGCTCGGCGTAGCGAACCAGTTCAGGATTGGTAAAGCTCTCGCCAGAGATAGCAAAGAAGAAGCCAAAGACATCGCCAAAATCGTCATTGACAAATGGGGAGGAGACCCCGGGAGGAAACTGACGGGCGGCGTCGCCCACACGGCGGCGCAGTTCATCCCAGATTTGCGGCAGCTCGCTGGAGTGGTAGTGTGAGGCGATATT
>SACZ01000314.1 GCA_023369685.1 Prolixibacteraceae bacterium JC049 | reverse complement strand
GGCCGGCCGGGTGTGGACCAACTGCTATCATATTTACCCTGCGCACGCCGCGTTTGGCGGTTACAAACAGTCCGGCGTGGGGCGCGAAACCCATAAGATGGCGCTTAACGCCTATCAGCAGACGAAAAACCTGCTGGTGAGCTACGGTACGGCGCCTCTGGGTCTGTTCTGATCGGTAACGTCAGCTATTTATTTTAGTAAAACCCGCAATCTTCAGCATAGATTGCGGGTTTATTATTCCATAAAGAAAGTGTTGTTATTTGTTTTGCCTCCCTTGCTTTCACATGAAATACCCTTGGCATTGATATTCTCTATATATAATTACTCAGGTGATTATTGTTTTTTTGGTTACGAAAATAAGATAGAAACCAACCTAGGATTTATCCTAATATTGTGTAAATTCACGGTCCGCTCACA
>SACZ01000313.1 GCA_023369685.1 Prolixibacteraceae bacterium JC049 | reverse complement strand
CGTCGGGTGCAGGCGGATCGACTCGCTGCCGGATTTAATCTCGCCGGCGTTAGAGACCACGTTCAACCGGCTGAGGATAGCCGCCAACTGGTTGAGCGTGATGCCGCGGGCGGCCATTTTCGCCAGCGAGATATCGATGTTGATTTGTTGAGGGATCGCCCCGCCGATAGCGACTTTACCGACGCCGGGAACCAGCACCAGCTCGCGGCGCAGCTGCTCGGCGTAGCGAACCAGTTCAGGATTGGTAAAGCTCTCGCCAGAGATAGCAAAGAAGAAGCCAAAGACATCGCCAAAATCGTCATTGGGTACCAGGCCGAGTTTGCTGAAGGCCATGACGAACTTCGCCGAACGCGCCGCCAGAACGATATCGCAGCCCAGCGCCAGCGTGGCTCCCGCGCCCGCCGCGACGCCGTTTAC
>SACZ01000312.1 GCA_023369685.1 Prolixibacteraceae bacterium JC049 | reverse complement strand
TGGGGCGCGAAACCCATAAGATGGCGCTTAACGCCTATCAGCAGACGAAAAACCTGCTGGTGAGCTACGGTACGGCGCCTCTGGGTCTGTTCTGATCGGTAACGTCAGCTATTTATTTTAGTAAAACCCGCAATCTTCAGCATAGATTGCGGGTTTATTATTCCATAAAGAAAGTGTTGTTATTTGTTTTGCCTCCCTTGCTTTCACATGAAATACCCTTGGCATTGATATTCTCTATATATAATTACATCATTAACTTACCGAAAGATCTGGGCAAACAACTGCCTTGAGTGTCGAGAGGAACTTAGGGTTCATCAGGTGGTATCAGAGCTTTCGTTGCTCGGTGAATTTTTATCTACCTATAACCATAAAAAATTGCCATACAAAAAAAATTATATCCTGTACCAAGCCATATAT
>SACZ01000311.1 GCA_023369685.1 Prolixibacteraceae bacterium JC049 | reverse complement strand
ATAGTCTGCGCTGCGCCCGGCCAGACGCTGATAGTCGCGCTCAAGCTCAAGCTGCTGGTCCAGGGTCTGCGTTTCCGCCAGCCGCAGGGCTTTCTTAATCAGCCCGAGGCCATAGGTCGGCTGAGCGGCCAGATGACGCGCCAGCGCCAGGCCGGTGTCTTTCAGATCGGCGTCGTCCACCACCTGCCAGATCATCCCCCACTGCGCCGCCTGCTCTGCGCTCAGGCTATCGCCCAGCAGCGCTAACCCCATCGCGCGAGCGCGTCCCGCCACCCGCGGCAGAAACCAGCTGCCGCCGCAGTCAGGTACCAGGCCGAGTTTGCTGAAGGCCATGACGAACTTCGCGCTCTTTCGGCGGCGGCGTCGTCAGCGGGTGATCCGCCTTGAACGGGCCTTCCGGCATGTTATCGAGGCACT
>SACZ01000005.1 GCA_023369685.1 Prolixibacteraceae bacterium JC049 | reverse complement strand
TCATAAAGCACAAAACGATTTTAGGTGACTATTGCAATGAGGTTCCACCTCTTCCCATCCCGAACAGAGAAGTTAAGCTCATTAGCGCCGATGGTACTGCAGAAATGTGGGAGAGTAGGTCGTCGCCATTTTACTAAGCTTCGATTCAATCCAGAGTCGAAGCTTTTTTTGTTTTATATACTTCCTTTATTATTTTTTCACTTTATTGAGTCTTACATTTAACTATCTTTGCCTGTCATGTATATACACAGGTTTTTCATATTAGCAATATTATTAGGAGCACTGCAATTGAGTAGCTATGCTCAAAGTGAACTGGATGCAACTTCGGAGGATAAATCGGAATCGAAAGATAGGAATGACTCCATAGATGTTGTAATTCGAACTTGGCATTTGAAGAATGGAGAAATAGAGCCGTTTAAATTCGATACATTGCTAGAGCAGTTTCAGAATTATAATCCAGCATATAGAAACGATATTACAGCAACATATCAGGGGAATCAGGGATTAGCATATCAATCGAACAATTTCTTTAAGAGAGAGCCAGAATCGGGCTTTTATTTCTATAAGAACTACGAGAATTATGTGAACTCTCCCAATAAGTTCAGGTATTTCAATACAACTGTTCCATTTACTTTACTTGATTACAGTCAGAGTGAAAACAAGAATGCAAAGAGTGAAACTCGATTAAATGTATTGCATACTCAGAATGTAACGGATAAGCTGAACCTGATTTTAGATTACTTTACTTTAAAGTCACAAGGACAGTATATCAATCAGGAGACAAAAGACAGATCGATTAATTTGGGTGGAAATTACTTGGGAGAACAATACATAGCTCATTGGGCTTTTGTTTCAAACAAACTATCTACTCAAGAGAATGGTGGTATTGCTAACGATAATCTGATTAATGACAATACGGCAACCGAGAATATTTCATTCAGAATAAACTCTGGAGCAGATTCTCGTATTGTAAGTAATACATTGAAATACGACCATCTTTATCGTTTGGGTAAATATGTCGAGAACGAAGAAGGGGAAGAAGTATTTATTCCACGCGTAAGTTTTGAACATGTATTGTTGATTAGTGGAAATCGCAGGGAGTACAATGATGATACTCCTAAAAGGAAATTTCAGGATAAATCAATTTACCCTAACGTTTACCGCAATCAGAATGTAACAGCAGATACGGTTCGTTTCAGACGATTCTCCAATCGTTTTCAGATTAATGCATATGAAGCGCCAGATAGAAAATATACGTTTGGGAAATCAGCATTTATCGAGAATGAATTAATCGGAGTTCATGTTCCGGATAAAGAGGTAGAAACTTTTATTAAAAAGAACTACAACAATACTTTTATTGGAGGTAGAATATATAGTTCGAAGAGTAAATTTTTAAGATGGGATGCTCAGGCTAAGTTTGGGGTTGTTGGATACAAATCGGGCGATTCAGATTTGAAAGCAACATTGTCGAAGCCTGTGAAATTGTTTAATGATACAGCTAGTTTTACCGGATCGGTAAGAATTAGAAATATTAAACCAGATTATTTCCAAAACTTCTACCGTTCGAACCATTACCAGTGGGATAACGATTTCGATTTTATGCAAAGAATGGATGTTAACTTCAATTTTAAGTTTAGCGATAAACTGGAGCTAGGAGGAAACTATGCATTATTGTCGAACTATATTTATAATGATGAGAAAGTTTTGCCAAAGCAAACAAGTAAAAAGTTTTCGGTGGCAGGAATCTATTTGAATGGACATATTTTCTCGGGATTCTTTAACATGAGAACGAAGCTTTTATTGCAAGAAGTTTCGGATGACAGTTACCTGCGATTACCCCAATTCCAGGGGTATTTAAGCACCTTTATCAAATTCCGTATGGCAAAGGTGATGAAAACACAACTAGGTGTGGATACGCGTTATTTTACCGAGTTCTATGGCGATGCTTTCGATCCAGCTACAGGGATGTTCCATATTCAGAATGAAAGAAAAATTGGAAACTATCCGGTATTTGATCTATTTGCGAATTTGAAATTAAAAAGAACACGTGCGTTCTTTATTCTGCAAAACGCTGCAAGTGGTATTATTGGAAAGAATCAGTTCTCTGCTTTGCACTATCCTATCAACAAAAGAACATTTCGTTTAGGTATTTCTTGGACATTTTACGATTAACGTTGTTATATATAATGAATTGACGTGATTTTGCTTTTGTGGTCGAAGAATGACCATAGTGGGAAGTCAAAAAAACATGAACACATGAAACGGGAAAACTATGTCTTTTTGTGTTTGCTTTTTCTTGTTACTACTTTGCTGGTTTCGTGCAAAGTAAAGGTGAAGCAAGATACTGAAGAAATGATGTTACCTGTTAAGCGCGACTTTGCTGAAATAAGGCAGAGTGGAGTGCTTAAGGTAGTGATTGACTACAATTCGACTAACTATTTTGTATACCGAGGTAAGCCAATGGGGTTTCAGTATGAATTGCTGAACAAGCTGGCAAAGGACCTGGATTTAGAGTTGCAATTAATTGTAAGCAATAATCTGAAGGAAACTTTCGATGGTTTATTGAGTGGGAAATATGACTTGGTTGCTAAAAACCTTACAGTAACCAAGAAGCGAAACGAGATAGTTAATTTCACGCAGCCTCTGACATTAACTCGGCAGGTCTTGGTACAGCGAAAGCCAGAAGGTTATGAGAAAATGTCAGCAGAAGAGTTGAATAAAAAACTAATCCGAAATCAATTAGAGTTGGCTAACAAGCCTGTGGTTGTGCAGAAAAATACTGCTTATTATACTCGTTTGTTGCACCTATCTGATGAAATTGGAGAACCTATCGATATTAAAGAAGATACCATTTATGGTGTAGAGCGATTGATGGCTTTGGTGGCCTCGGGAGAGATTGACTATACGGTTGGCGATGAGCATGTGGCACAGGTTAATCAAAGCTACTTTCCTAATTTGGATGTGAATACTCCTGTGAGTTTTGAGCAGAAGCTGAGCTGGGCAGTGAGAAAGAATTCCCCCGACTGGGAAAATGTATTGAATAAATGGATTGATGAGAACCATAATACCACATGGTTTGCTGTGGTGTATAATAAGTATTTTAAGGCACAGCGTGCTCAGCCGAGAATGGATAGCGATTACCACTCTTTCAATGGTGGCAAATTGTCGGCCTATGACTTATTGGTGAAAAAGATGAGCCATAAATACAGTTGGGACTGGCGATTGATTGCTGCATTGATATTCCAGGAATCGCGTTTCAAGCCCGATGCAGAATCGTGGGCTGGGGCATATGGTTTAATGCAGGTAATGCCAGAGACTGCCGATCGTTTTGATATTGCCGATTTTCAAACTCCTAAAGCCAACTTGTTGGTAGGATTGAAAATGCTGAACTGGTTAGATGAGCAGTTTACGAATGAAATTACCGATAGAGAAGTGCGTTTGAAATTTGTTCTTGCTGCTTATAATGTCGGACTAGGTCACGTGAAAGATGCACAACGTTTAGCCCGAAAATATGGCAAAAATCCAAAGTTATGGGATGGGAATGTAGATGAGTTCTTACTGAATAAATCTTCTTCTAAATACTATAAAGATCCTGTGGTGAAATGGGGGTATTGTCGTGGAGAGGAACCTTATAATTATGTGATTGAAATACTGAATAGATATCAGCATTATCAGAATTTAATTAATTAGGTCGATAAATTCTGAAATGATCATTGCTGTTGCTCCCCAGATAATGCGGTTGTCAATTTTAAAACACGGTACTTCCAGTGAGCCAGTAACTGTTTCAATTTGCTTGGTTGATCTGTTTTCTGTTTTTAGGAATTCAGCAATAGGTATTTGAAAGAAATCTGCTACTTCATCTTTACTTAGCTCAATGCTGGGCTCAGCCTTTAGTGTGGCAACAACCGGATGAATGAGAAAATGACTTACTGGAATGTATAGTGATGTTAGTCGCCCGATTACTTGAACTAACCCCGGTTGAATCCCAATTTCTTCTTTACATTCTCTGATGGCAGTATATTCAAATGAAGGATCGGATAGCTCGAATTTGCCACCCGGAAATCCAATTTGACCGGCATGACTTCGCATAGTGCTTGGGCGTTGAATAAAATAGGTTGAAAGTTCTCCTTTTTCATTCGGATGCAGTAGAAATAAAACAGCACTTTGCCTAACTCGATGGAAGTCTTCTGGCAGAATATCTAAATCTCTATCGGGAGGCACCATTTTAATATGTGATGCTAATCCTGGAAGTTTGTTATTTAGTATTCTCTCTTTTATTCTGTCAATTATCTGTTCCATGCTTTCCCCTCTGCTTTTAGTCGAATCGTAGTGTCTTCTCTGGCGATAACTTCGAAATGTAAAGCGATGGAATAATTAGCATCAATACAATAATAAACATGCATGCAGCATTTAATGCTACAATAGCCATTGGGGGAATTAAAATAGGAACTGTCTCCAGGTAATAAAATTCCGGATCGAGTGGAATTAGGTTGAACTGCTGTTGCAGCAGACAAATAGCAATTCCCAGAATATTACCCCAAATTAATCCACGACCAATTAGAAATGCAGCTAAATAGATGAATACTTTTCTAATGCTAATATTTCGTGCTCCAATCGACTTTAAAAGTCCAATGAAATTGGTTTTTTCTAAAATTAAAACCAGTAATGCCGATATCATATTAATACCAACAACTCCTGTTATCAACGAAAGAAGAATCCAAATGTTTACATCAATCATCGATAACCATCCAAATATCTGTGGATTTTTCTGGAAGATGCTTTGAGTTCGATATGCGGTGCTATTCTCTTTAAAAAACTTCGATGTGATATTTCTGATTTCCCACGATGTGGTTTCAATCTTATCAAAATCGTTTACATAGATTTCAAAGCCTGAAATTTGATCTTCTTTCCAACGGTATAAACGTTGTACCTGGCGAATGTCACAAATAACCATTGTCTTGTCGAACTCCTCCAGTGAAGTATTGTAAATACCTGAAATGGTAAACTTACGAGGAATTGAACGAGACGAACGTTGATCGAGAAAATGGGCAAACACATTATCTCCTAACTTCAGTTGAAGCAAAGAAGCTACCTTTTTTGAGATAAGTACTTCGTTAGAGATTTTCTCTTTGGTAAAAGATGGAATTTTGCCTTCAACCATGTGTTTGTTGAAAAACTTCCAATCGTAATCAGCACCAGCACCATTGAGAACTATTCCGTGAAAATCTTCTTTAGTCTGAAGAATTCCTGGTTTAGTTGCGAACTGCTGAATGTGTTTTACATTAGGAAGCGCTTTTACCTGTTCTAAAAATGGTGGAGTACTTTCAACGGGAATCGATTCGAAACTATTGTTCGAGTCGAAATTCACCAGCTGAATATGCGAGCTGAACCCTGTTACTTTATTTCTAATTTCGGTTTTGAAACCAGCAAATACAGCTACAGAAATAATCATAACAATCATTCCAAAAGCTACTCCTCCAACACCTATTTTAAGAATGCGAGAAGAAAGGTTAGCTTTCTCTTTGCGCGAGAAGAATAGCTTTCTGGCTATGAATAATTCTGTATTCAAAAGGGTTTAAATCTTTTTTCGGTTTAAAAATGGTAACGCCATTGTAGCAACCAATCCAAGGAATAGAATCATTAAATTCATTGATGACCAGTTGACCAATGCGAAAATCTCACCATTGTGTTCTGCAACTCCGTAAATGGCTAATGCTTTAGTGGCCATAAAATGCCAGGCACCAATTCCACCTTGTACCGGGGCTACCATTCCAAAAGCAGCAATTACAAATGTTGTTAATCCTGCTATTGCACTCAGGTGCGATGTAAAATCGAAACTGAAGAACACAACATAAAGCATTAAGTAGTACATTACCCAGATAAATACCGAGTGAAAAATGAATGCACCTTTTTTCTCCATTTTGCGAATGGTTTGAATTCCTTCAAGAAGGTTTAGCCAAAATCCATGTGCTTTCTTGTATAATGGAGTATTCTTAAAAGCTTTTCTGAAGATAAATACTAATGCAACAACTGTCACTAGTGAGATGATTGCAACAGGTGATGTCACTTTATCTATTAATGCTTGTTGGAATGATGGATTCTCTTTTAGCAAACGCAATACTTCCCCAAATTGTGCTACAATAATAACAAGCACAAAAAGCAGAAGCATAACCATGTCTATTAATCGTTCTACCACCACTGTTCCTACTAATTTCGAAAACGAGATATTTTCGTAGCGAGACATTACTCCACAACGCGATATTTCTCCCATGCGAGGAAGAGCCAAATTCATGAAATATGCAACCATTACAGCGCAAAAAGAATTGGCGAATCGGGGTTTGTGTCCTAAAGTTTCAATGAGATATCCCCATCGTATTGTTCTACTAATGTGACTAAGTAATCCAAGGAAAAGTGAAAGCCAAATCCACTTATAATCTACATCGTTTTTTAGAATTGATTTTAGTTCTTCGATGTTTTGATCTTTATATATGAACCAGAAGATGGTTATCCCAATCAGGAAAAAGAACAAATATTTAAAAAGGTTAAGAATCTTTTTCTTCAATTTCTTTTCTTTTTGTTATTACTGAAAAAGCACTAAATTTAAAGGGTAGTGCTTGTAATGTATTCATTTTGTTTATATTTGCCGGCCGCATAATACCGGCAGGGTATCACAAAAATATACTTTTGTTTTAAATCATTCTGATTTTTATTGAAAATTACCTCTTTTAATGAGGGCTAATGCACTGAGATATGAGTAAAGTTAGGGCAAAGAAACACCTGGGACAACACTTTTTAAACGATGAAAACATAGCGTTTAAAATTGTGGATAGTTTGCAGACCGAAGGAGATAGAAAAGTGCTAGAGGTGGGCCCTGGTATGGGAGTTCTTACTAAATATTTGTTGGAAAATGCCCAGTATGAAACATGGGCCATCGATTTAGATCAAGAATCGATTGAATATTTGCATGAGAAATACCCTCAATTGAAAGATCGAATTGTATTTGGTGATTTTTTACGATACCCGTTGCATAAATTCGACGAAAAGAATTTTACTGTTATAGGTAATTTCCCATATAATATATCAAGTCAGATATTCTTTAAGGTATTGGATCACCGCGATCGTATTGACGAAGTGGTTGGAATGATTCAGAAAGAGGTAGCTGACCGTATTGCAAGTCCTCCGGGAAGCAAAGTGTATGGAATTTTAAGTGTGTTTTTGCAAGCATTTTATAAAGTGGAATATCTGTTTACTGTTCACGAGAATGTATTTATTCCACCTCCGAAAGTGAAATCGGCAGTAATTCGTTTAACACGAAATGATGTCGAAGACTTGGGATGCAACGAACGATTGTTCTTCCGTGTTGTTAAAATGGCATTCAATCAGCGCCGCAAAACAATGCGAAACTCATTGAAACAGTTGTTGCACGATAAAGAAGCTGTTGATGCTGAATTATTAGCATTGCGTCCAGAGCAACTTAGCGTTGCCGAATTTGTTAAGCTTACACAGCAAGTAGAATTACAATTAAAAGAGTAGCTATGAATTTCGAGTTAACCAGAGATTATCTACAGACACTTCAGGAGTTAATTGCCAACGACAAGAACAGCGAGGTACAAGTATTAATTGAAGAGCTTCACCCGGCCGATATTGCCGAGATAATGGATAATCTATCCATTGAAGAGGCCAAATACATTTACCTTTTGCTCGATGGCGATAAAGCTTCGGATGTTTTAGTAGAAATCCCTGATGATGATAGAACTCGATTTTTAGCCGTTCTTCCACCCGAAATGATTGCCAGTCAGTTCATCGAGAACATGGATTCCGATGATGCTGCCGACGTAATCGGTGAATTACCAGAAGAGCTTCAGGAAAAGGTTTTAGCCAATATCGAAGATGTTGAGCAGGCCGGTGATATTGTCGACCTGTTGAACTACGAAGAGGATACTGCCGGAGGTTTGATGGCCAAAGAGCTGGTGGTGGTAAACGAAAACTGGACGGTTCAAACTTGCTTGAAGGAGATTGGCGCTCAATCGGAGGATGTAGATGAAATTTACTACGTATATGTGGTTGATGATGATCAGAAACTGAAAGGTATCCTTTCGTTGAAAAAGCTAATCTTAAATTCTACTTCTACTAAGATTGCCAAAATCTACAATGATGATGTGATATCGGTAAAGACAGATATCGATCAGGAAGAGGTGGCTCTGGTCATGGAAAAATACGACTTGGTAGCTATTCCCGTTGTCGACTCTATTGGACGCCTGGTAGGACGAATTACTTTCGATGATGTAGTTGATGTAATGCGTGAAGAGGCCGAGAAAGATTACCAAATGGTATCGGGTATTGCCGGTGATGTAGATTCAAGCGATAAAGTTTGGAACCATACACGAGTGCGCTTGCCTTGGCTGTTTATTGGTTTGTTGGGAGGTATTCTAGGTGCGCAGGTAATTGGAGCGCATGAGCACGAATTAACTATTATCCCTATGTTAGCTTTCTTTATTCCGCTAATTGGTGCGATGGCAGGAAATGTGGGAGTACAATCGTCTTCTATTGTTGTGCAAAGTTTAGCTGCAGGTATTCCCGACTTTGAAAGTATTTCGCAGAAACTATTGAAAGAACTGCTAATTGCACTCTCTACTGCATTTGTAATTTCCTTATGCATATTCATATATAATTATTTTGTCAGCGGAAGCTTAAACCTCACGTGGGCCGTAAGTTTGTCGTTGTTTGCAGTGATGATATTTGCGTCGCTATTTGGAACTTTTATCCCGCTCATTTTAAATCGATTTAAGATTGACCCTGCATTAGCAACAGGGCCATTTATCACCACAATGAACGATATTATCGGATTGCTTATTTATTTCCTTATTGCCAGTTTATTCTTTCAGTTTTAAGCTGAAAAACGAAGATTGTTCGTTAAAACTACCTCGACTGTAAATTTTTTAGCCGATCCAATAAATTATATTCTGAAACAATTGGTCGGCTCAGAAATGGTTGGTATTTTTATGTGAACTTGTTGACAAATCCATCTCTGGTAAACAGCATAAAGTGCGCCTAATTTATTAATTTTGTGCTCTGAAATTAAACTGCTATAAATGAATCATTTAAGGAAAATCAAATCGGCTTTAATATCGGTTTATCACAAAGACAATTTGGAACCGATTGTTAAAAAGCTGGAAGAATTAGGCGTAACACTCTATTCTACAGGTGGAACACAAAGTTTTATTGAAGAATTAAATGTTCCGGTAACTGCTGTTGAAGATTTAACAACTTACCCTTCTATTTTAGGAGGACGCGTAAAAACACTTCACCCAAAAGTTTTTGGTGGTATTCTCTCTCGCCGCGAAAACGAAGGTGATGTTGCGCAAGTAATCGAATACGGGATACCCGATATCGACTTGGTAATTGTTGACCTTTACCCTTTCGAGGAAACAGTTGCTTCAGGAGCTTCAGAAGCTGATATCATTGAGAAAATTGATATCGGTGGAATTTCATTAATTCGTGCTGCTGCCAAGAACTATAAGGATGTGGTGATTGTTTCTTCACGTGAGCAATACACCGACTTGTTTAACATGTTGGAAGAAAAAGGTGGATCGGAACTAAGCGACCGAAAAGCATTTGCTGCGAAAGCCTTTGCGGTATCTTCTCATTACGACAGTGCTATCTTCTCGTATTTCAATCAGGAAGAAATGCCATTGGAGCGTATTAGCTTGAACGATGGACAAGTACTTCGTTATGGTGAGAATCCTCATCAGTCGGCTCGTTTCTATCGTTTCAACAATACGAAAAACGAAGAAACTCTTGCTGGAGCTCAGGTATTGCAAGGAAAAGCTTTATCGTACAACAACTTGTTGGATGCTGATGCTGCTTGGAAATCGGCTAGCGATGCCTTTCATTCGGTAACCCATTTGGATAGCAAAGTAGCTGTTTCGGTAATTAAGCACCTAAATCCATGTGGATTGGCAGTAGGGAATGATATTATGAGTACTTTGGAACTAGCGTGGGCTGGCGATCCTATCAGTGCATTCGGAAGTATCATTTGTTTCACATCTACTGTTACCGCAGAAGTGGCAGAGTGGTTTGCCAAGAAATTTGTAGAGATTATTATCGCTCCTGAATTCACTCCAGAAGCATTAGAAGTATTCGGTAAGAAGAAAAACTTACGTTTATTGGTTGCTAATGTGAAGGCTGAGACAACAGGAGAGAAATTATATCGTTCAATTAATGGTGGAATTTTAGTTCAGGATGAAGACGAAGGTCTTGAGACTGAATTTAAGAATGTAACCAAAGTTCAGTTCGACGAGAACAAAGTGAATTTGGCTAAATTCGGTATTACTGCATGTAAGCATTTAAAGAGTAATGCAATTGCTGTAGTAACAGAAAATAGCGATGGCGCTTTCTGGCTAACCGGAGCGGGAATGGGACAACCTAACCGTTTGGATAGCCTTCGCCAGTTGACTATGCCTCGTTTCGATATGAAAGAGGGTATTAAAATTGAATATTCGGTATTGATTTCCGATGCATTCTTCCCATTCCGCGATAGTATTGAAGCTGCCAACGAGTATGGCGTGAAATACATCGTAGAACCAGGAGGAAGTATTCGTGACGAAGAAGTGATTGAAGCTTGTGACGAATTTGGCATCGCAATGGTATTTACCGGAGTGCGTCATTTTAAACACTAAAATTTCACTTGAACTGAATTCGTATTTGAGGATGATTACCAGGTTGTACGTTGATGCATTATCTTTTCTGATAATCTGAAGATCCTACAGTCTGAAAGTCTTGAAGTACGAATTCAACTTGTTTAAACGGAAATAACAGAGATGCCCCTGGGGCAGTAACTTGATAAAGATTTTGGATAATGGGATTATTTTCTTTTTTGACCCAGGAAATTGCGATTGACCTAGGTACTGCGAATACCATTATCATTCATAATGACAAAATTGTTGTGGATGAGCCTTCGATAGTAGCCTTGGATATGAAATCGGAGAAGGTGGTTGCAGTTGGCGAGAAAGCGCGCCAGATGCAGGGAAAAACTCACGCCAACTTGAAAACCATTCGCCCGTTGCGCGACGGTGTAATTGCCGACTTTAACGCAGCAGAGCAAATGATTCGCGGAATGATTAAGATGATTCATCCGGGAAATAAATGGTTTTCGCCATCATTGAAAATGGTGGTTTGTATTCCTTCGGGAAGTACAGAGGTTGAGCTTCGTGCTGTTCGTGACTCGTCGGAACATGCAGGAGGACGAGACGTGTATATGATTTATGAGCCTATGGCTGCAGCTATCGGTATTGGTATAGATGTAGAAGCACCAGAAGGAAACATGGTAGTGGATATAGGTGGTGGTACTACCGAGATTGCTGTGATTTCGCTAGGTGGTATTGTTACCAATAAATCAATCCGTATCGCCGGTGATGACCTGACCATGGATATCATGGAGTACATGCGTCATCAGCACAACATTAAAATTGGTGAGCGTACCGCTGAAGATATTAAAATCAACGTAGGTGCAGCTTTACCTGAGTTGCAAGAACCACCAACAGATTTCATTGTGCGTGGTCCTAACCAGATGACTGCTTTACCAATTGAAGTACCTGTGGGATACCAGGAAATTGCCCATTGTTTGGACAAGTCAATATCTAAAATTGAAACCGCTATTCTAAGTGCGTTGGAGCAAACTCCACCAGAACTTTATGCCGACATCGTTGACCGAGGAATATTCCTTGCAGGTGGTGGTGCATTGTTGCGCGGACTAGACAAGCGTTTGAGTGATAAAATTAAGATTCCTTTCCATATTGCGGAAGATCCGTTAAGAGCTGTAGCTCGTGGAACAGGTATCGCATTGAAAAATGCAGATAAATTTTCTTTCCTTATTCGCTAAGTGCGGATAGGGAAAGATTTCCCTTCTATATTAAACTATGAGGAATTTATTTCGATTTCTACTTAAGTACATTAATTTCTTCCTGTTTTTAGTACTGGAACTGGTATGCCTGTTAATGATTATTCGGTATAACAATTTCCAGAAAGTAAAATTCCTCAATTCCAGTAATCAGGTTACTGCTGGTATCTTCGATAGCTATAGTAGTGTGGCTGACTATTTCTCCCTAAGAAAAACCAATAAGTTGTTGGCCGAAGAGAATGCCCGATTACGCACCATGTTGCAATTGCAAAACTCCAATAAAGAAGAGATTAAATACACTTTTTTTGCCGATTCCATATTGTCGGATAACCAGTTTGTTACGGCTAAAGTAATTAATAACTCGGTGAATAAACAGCACAACTACTTAACACTTAATAAAGGAAGTCTTGATGGTGTTAAACCCGATATGGGTATTGTTGGTGCCAATGGAGTTGTTGGTAGAATCAACCATGTTTCGAAACACTACTCTACAGCCATTTCTTTATTAAATGGGCGTTGGAGTATTAGTGCGAAACTAAAGCGAACCAACGATAATGGAACCATCGTATGGAATGGTAAAGATCATCAGAAAGTATTACTGGAAGGTATACCATATAATGTAGAGCTTACCAAGGGCGATACCATTGTAACCAGTGGATATTCTTCGGTGTTCCCCGACGGAGTCCCAATTGGTGTAGTAAGCGAAGTTGAGTTGGACAAGGGCAGCAACTTTTATTTGATAAATGTAGATCTGTTCTTAGATTTTAACCGACTTTCGTATGTAAATATCGTGATGAACAGAAACAGAGATGAACTAAACGAATTAGAGGAGCAGTTGAATAATGATTGATGGAGTTGTTAAATATATACTTCTGTTTTTTGGAGTAATCTTACTTCAAGTACTCATCCTGAATAACGTGCAATTCAGTGGATTAATCAATCCGTTTGCATATATTTTAATTATCCTGCTTTTACCAATAGAGATGCCCACCTGGTGGCTAATGATTATTGGTTTCTTTACTGGACTAAGTGTCGATGTGTTTTCCAATACACCTGGATTACATGCATCGGCTACTGTTTTTGCAGCCTTTATTCGACCTAAAATTTTGGACTTACTTTCCAGTAGAGATGAATATGAAGTGGGAAAACCACCTCGTATCTATAATTACGGATTTAACTGGTTCTTAAGATATACGGCCATTATTGTGGTAGCACATCATACTGTGTTGTTTTTATTAGAAGCATTTACGTGGCGCGGAATGGGCGATACGCTTTTACGTGTATTAGCCAGCTCTGTTTTTAGTATTGTTTTAATTATCTTGTTGCAGCTACTATTTAATAAGAAGTAGCTTTCCATAATCATTTTGAGCATTTTTTAGGGTGGATACTTATTCGAAAAGGAAATATATAATTGGAGGGATATTTGTACTCATTGGAATAATTTTCATGATAAAGTTATTTCGTATTCAAGTTCTGAATACTGAGTATAAGCAATATGCCGAAAAAAACATTTTGCGGAAGGAAGTGCAATATCCCTCGCGTGGACTAATTTACGACAGAAATGGTGAGTTGCTGGTTTACAATCAGGCAGCATATGATTTGATGATTATTCCCCGACAGGTGAAAGCTTTCGATACAATCGACTTCTGTAATATTATTGATATTGAGCAGGATGATTTGGTGAAGAGAATGAAGAAAGCAAGACGTTATTCTCGCTATAAACCATCCATCTTAGTCAGCCAGATAACAGCCAAGCAGCACGTTGCTATTCAGGAAAAGTTGTATAAATTCCCTGGTTTCTTTACTCAGCGTCGTACTTTGCGCGACTACCGTCATAATATGGCTGCTCACGTACTTGGTTCTGTGGGCGAAGTAAATAGTCGCACTGTAAAAAGAAATAGATACTACCGCCCTGGTGATTATATCGGATTGAACGGTGTGGAGCGTTCGTACGAAGAGGTGCTGCGAGGAACCAAAGGTGTAAATTATCACTTGGTAAATGTACGTAACCAGAAAAAGGGGCGATACAAAGATGGAGCTTTGGACACACTGGCTGTTCGAGGAAAAAATATTACCCTTAGTTTAGATTCTAAGTTGCAGGCTTATGCCGAGAAATTGATGCAAAACAAGAAAGGGAGTATTGTAGCTATTGAGCCTTCTTCCGGAGAGATTTTGTGTTTAGTTAGTAGCCCGGGTTATGATCCCAATCTATTGGTTGGTCGCGAGCGAGGAAAAAACTACATGAAGCTTTATAAAGATACGCTTCGGCCAATTTTCAACCGTGCACTAATGGCGAATTATTCTCCCGGATCAACTTTTAAAATGGCCAATGCTCTAATTGGTTTGCAAGAGCGATTGATTACTCCTAAAACCGAATTTAAGTGCTATGGAGCCTATACTGTAGGTAACTTGCGTGTAGGTTGTCACCATTCTAATCCGTTTGGAACCGACATGTTGGAATCTATTGAGCATTCGTGTAATACATACTATTGTAATGTATTTCGCTGGATTCTAGAAGCTCCCAAATTTGGATCAGTAAAAAACGGATACATCGCGTGGCGTAATCATTTGCTAGGAATGGGCTTTGGTAAAAAGTTGGGCAGTGACTTTCCCAATGAGCTTCCTGGTTTAGTGCCATCAACAGCATATTACGATAAGACTAAATACAAAGGGCGTCGCTGGCGTTCGTTATGGATAATTTCTTTAGCCATTGGACAAGGAGAGTTGGGAGCAACACCGTTGCAAATGACTAACTATGCTGCTTATCTGGCCAATCGTGGTTACTATTATATTCCACACATTGTAAAAGGAGTTGAAGGTGAAACAATCGATAAAAAGTTTTTAGAGCCACAACAAGGGAGTATCGATTCTACCTATTTCAAACCAATTATACAGGGAATGCACAATGTGTCGGTAACAGGTACTGGTCGTTTTGCCAGGATCCCGGGTATTGAAGTGTGTGGAAAAACAGGAACAGTGGAAAATGCTGGTCAGGATCATGGTGCTTATATGTGTTTTGCGCCAGTGCAAAAGCCTAAAATTGCTGTTACTGTATATGTTGAAAACTCGAAATGGGGATCGACCTATGCAGCGCCAATTGCGAGCTTAGTAATAGAGAAGTATATCAACGACTCTATTATGCCATCGAGAAAATATTTAGAAAAAAGAATGTTGGAGGCCGATATCATTCGAAATCCAGTGAAAGATAAAAACACAGGACATTGATTAAAAGAAACAACGTTTGGGCAAATATTGATTGGGTAACCATTTTTATATGGATACTATTGATGCTTTTAGGCTGGGTGAATATTTATGCTGCGGTTTATAACGAGGAGCATCAAAGTATATTTGACATTTCGCAGCGCTACGGAAAGCAGCTCATGTGGATTGGAGCAGCTATTATTATCGGATTGGGAATGATTCTGGTCGATAGTAAATTTTACGTGGCATTTGCTTTTCCACTCTACTTGTTTACAATGCTCTTGTTGGTTGGTGTTTTATTATTTGGAGTCGAGGTGAAGGGGGCTCGTTCGTGGTTCGATATTGGGAGCGTGCGACTTCAACCTTCTGAATTTGCGAAATTTGCAACTTGCTTAGCATTAGCAAAATACATTAGTCGGTTTAACTTTAAAATGCATAACCTGAAATCGCTGGCCAGTATTGCTGTGATTCTGCTAATTCCTATGGGATTGATTTTGCTTCAGAATGATACCGGTTCGGCTTTGGTATATGTGGTTTTTGTATTGATGTTTTTCCGTGAAGGCCTATCTGGTGTGGTGCTATTCTTCGGTTTACTCATGGCCGTTATTTTTATCATGACATTGCTTGTACCTCCGGTTAATGTGCTAATATTTCTACTTATTGTGGGTGTATTGGCCTTTTGGATAATGGAGAGCAGTTGGCGAAAAGTGCTTCGAATTACCATTTTAATGGGAATTGCCTGGACAGCTGTTTTGGGAATTGACTTGCTTTTGGGAAATAAGCTAGAGTTATACCATGAGCTATTGATTGTCTCGTTGTTAACAGCACTATATGGGATGATTCACGCTGTCAAAGCCAAATCGGGTAAGGTAGCCTTAATAGTCGGAGTGTTTATTGCCTCAATTGTGTTTAGTAATTCGGTGAATTATGCTTTTACCAATATTTTAGCTCCTCACCATCGAAGTAGAATTGAGATTCTTTTGGGAATTAAATCCGACCCGCTTGGAGTAGAATGGAATGTACATCAGTCGATGATTGCAATTGGCTCAGGAGGTGTTTCTGGAAAAGGCTTTTTAAAGGGCACCCAAACTAAATTCGATTTTGTTCCGGAGCAAAGTACCGATTTTATATTCTGCACGGTTGGAGAAGAGTGGGGGTTTCTAGGAACTACTATTGTTGTTATCGGATTTTTAGCGTTCTTTCTTCGGTTACTTTATTTGGCAGAAAGACAACGCTCTGTGTTTAGTCGGGTGTATGGTTACGGCGTCGTCTGTATTCTCTTCTTTCACTTTGCAGTAAATATTGCTATGACCATAAAACTGGCTCCGGTTATTGGTATTCCTTTGCCATTCTTTAGTTACGGAGGCTCTTCATTGTGGTCGTTTACTATTCTGTTATTTATATTCCTGCGTCTCGATGCCAGTCGCTTAGAAAGACTATAAGATAACTTCGTAGTATGTGAACTTGGTTGTACTTTCTACAGATCAGGACATAAAAAAACTGCCCTAGAAAATTCCAAGGCAGTCATATATCTTATATCGATATCAGATTAAATCTGAAAATTAGTCAGCTTATCAGTAATTTGCTGCTCTTGCTGAGGGTATTCATAGAAACTCATTCTTGGTTCTGTTTCTCCAATCGAGTAGCCCCAAATTGCTTCATATTCTGTTTGATCTTCTCCCATGCTTTCCAACTGACATAGGTAGTCGGCAATAGGCTTCGATTCAACAATAATCACTTTACCCATTTCGTGAATAATAGGGCTATGACTACGGTTATGGTCGTGATCAAACTCTAGAATACGTCTTCCTTCTGGTGTGATACCAATAGTACGGAAAGTTGAACTTTTCCCAACACCCGGAAGGTTAAGTACGTTTCTGTCTGTTGCTAAGAATGGAAGTTGTTCCTTTTCGCGCAGCTCAGCTAGTTTGTCAACCATTTCTGTTGCGTGTTGTGGTAAAGTTTCCAGTTCTTTGTAATATTTCTCAGGAAGAACCCCTAATATTTTCTCTTCCAGCTGCTCTTGTACTGCTCTGGCATTTGTGGCAAAGTTGTTACTATTTTCCATGTAACCTTTAACCGAGAATGTATAGTAAGTAACTACTCCAACATCGTTCAATGCTTTACGCAATTTGGCAGTGTGACCTCTTCGCGATGCGGCAGCAGTAAATACCAATTGGTTGGTAACCATCCAACCAGCAGACAATAGCATTTCAATTCCTGTTTTTGCTTCAGGAGTAATTTCCATTGCAGTTTCGAAGTGAGTTTGAACTACAAACTGCTTGAAGCCAATTTTGCTTGCCTCGTTTTTGAATTCTGTTAAGATTTCAATTAGCTCTTTGTCAATTCGCTGCGGAAGATATACCGGAAGACGAGTTCCCAATCGAATGCGTTGCATTTCGGCAAATTTCTCACCTTCTGCTCTTTGCTTATTGGCCTCTTTTTTGCGTTTAGCCATTTCAAGGACAGCATTTAAGATGATGCGCATACTTTTGTTCGAGCTCATCAATGCATCTCCTCCAGTGATTAGAATATCTCTAAGCTGAGCGTCATTCTCAAAGTAATTCATCAGCTTCTGAAGCTTTGTCGACCATTTTTCGCTAGGCTTAAGCTGATCTAAATCGAAATTCAAGTGACCACTCTGGAAATCGTACATGCGCTGACATGAAACACATAGTCCACCACATGCTCTTCCCACTGTGTCGGGAATCATAATGGCTACTTCTGGGTAGCGGCGGTGTAGGTTGTGTTCTGTAGGAAGAATGAAACCTGCAGCATTGGGTTTACCCGGCTCAACAATGTCTTCCTTTTCCCAAGCAACGATGTGTCCAAACTCCTCAATCAACTCCTGACTGTAGAATATATAATTATATACAGCCATGTCAGATGCAATGTAACCTTCTGGCTCTTCTACATTCAAAAGCGATAAATAGTAAGGATTGATGAAGAATGGAATGCCTGCTTGTTCTGCTTTGTGAAGCACATCCATTTTCTTATCCGAAAGCGAGAAGTTTAACATCTCGTTCAATAAATCAGGAGTACGAATAGCAAATTTTAAATGGAATTGGTGAGTATCCCACCATTTCAACATTTGTTCAAACTTCTCTTCGTATGAACTAAACTGATTTAGTGAATATTTCTTTGTAGAGAACGTTCCATCTTCAATTTTACGAATCAATACATCGATGATTCGTTTCTTGTTGGTTTCTCTTAATGTTACAATATCTTTTTGTGTTCCAACAGGATGACGATCCATCCATTCTGTTAGCTTCTCTTTGGTTGGAATTTCTTTACTTTGAGTTCCATTGAACTGTCTGAAAAGGTGAAGCATATCTTTAAAGAATGCACTACGACCGGCTCCAGTCCCATGTTTCACTGCTAACCAAAGTGTTCTAAATGGATGATTCTGTCCTTTTTTTCCTCTGAGGTTTAAATCGGTATACTCCATCTCTGCATAATCGATGTAATCCAGAATTCGAATTGCAGCAATAGATGGCCAGCTTATTTGTTCAAAATTCTTTCTTCCAGTAATTTCCGATTTGTAAAATTGATAGGCAAGTGGTTCTTTTTGTAACTCTTCAGATACCCAGTTTTTGATGTTTTCTCTTGCGGTTTCCACATCAACTGATTCTTGTAGGATTTTACCTAGTTTAGGATTTTCCAATAGAATTTGATTGAGTATCTTTTTTGATTTTGGTGTAATCTTAATGTTTTCGTCCCTTCTACTTGTCATCATGTTATTGTTCGTTTTCCCTCTTTTTGGCATTTGTAAAATGTTCAGTATGAAATCTTATTCAGAGAAATAAAAGATTTTGAATTGCCGTTGTTTGAGGATCTCTTTTTTGAAAAAGTAGCCCAAAATTATAAAAAAAAAAGAGGATTTCAAAGTCTTATTTTTTAGCCGTTGCTTATGGCCTGTTCTTGCAGCCATTCTGTTGAAAATCTTTTCATTTGAGAGATAATATCTCTGGAAAGGTATGTAATAAGTTGGTCGTTTTTCTTTAATAGAGGAATTAATTCATTGGTATGATCAGGAAGTGAAGAGTAACGACTCATTATTTTGATAGAGTCAATTATTCCATCTAATGTACCATACATCAATAAGCGATTGGTAAATTGCATTTTAGGTAATATGGCAATTGTTTTAGTTGGTAGATCTTTTCGATACGACCAAATGGTTTGGTATACTTCTTTTGAATACTTTTTAAGAGGTGTTGGATGATATTTGTTCCAATCTCTTGCTAGTATATAGTCTATAATCATGTCGGCAATAATGCCAGAATAACGTCTATATAATGGATAGAATAGTTGTTTCAATTGGATAAATGAATTCTCAAATTCCAATTGACTATCTATAGCTCTATGCAAAAGAATGCCTCTTCTCACTTCCGGTTGATAGCTGAGAAACTTGCTACCTTTTACATGATCTCCGATGAAGTTTCCAACAATAATGGGAGAAATATCGACTGATAGATATATGTGACCTAAATAGTTCATATGGGCTGCAAAGGTAATAGGAGTGAAACAATTACAGGAATATCTAAGTGTTTAGGTGTTGTAAAACATGTTTGAATAAATAAAATGGTGTAAGTGGTTGAAAATGAGTATGTGTTGTAGGATGAGAATTGTTGTGTGTTAAAAAGCGTTAACTGATGCTGAAGAATCAGATAATGAGTTAGATATATTTCTTGAAGTATTGTGTAAGTCTTTTCTAAAGCGGTTTAGTTGATTAAAAAGATTAACGTTTATTAACAGCGGTTGGAGTTTTTTCATAGATTTGCGGTGTTAGTTGTGTGAAGTGAAACTAAATTAAAAATCTTATGAAAAGTAAATTGTTGTTGAGAAGCAGCATTAATAGGCTTCTTATAATCTTTTCGTTGGTTTTTGGGCTAGGAACGTATTCGTATGCCCAAAAAGTTACAGTAAAAGGTAAAGTTACAGGCGAAGACGGAATAGGAATGCCTGGAGTAACTATTGTTGAGAAATCTACAACAAATGGATTAGTTACTGATATTGATGGGAACTATTCTATTTCAGTTAAAGATGGAGATGCAGTGTTAGTATTTTCATTTATTGGTATGCAATCGCAAGAAATTATTCTTAGTGGACGTACTACGCTAGATGTAACATTGAAGGCAGAAACAACAGAGGTAGATGAAGTTGTTGTAACTGCTCTTGGAATTAAGAAACAAAATAAAAAGATTGGTTTTGCCGTAACAGAGGTAAAAGGAGATGAGTTAGCCCAACAACAAGTGGTTAATCCAGTTCAATCATTGCAGGGTAAAGCAGCAGGATTGTCAATTACTTCTGGTGATGGTACTATGTTTGGATCATCAAAAATCCAGTTGCGTGGTGTTTCTGTTCTTAATTCAAGTTCTAACCAACCAATTTTCGTAGTTGATGGTGTTATTATGGAAGTAGGAACTCAAGGTCCAAGTACTTGGGGAGGTGATAATTCAAATGACTTCGGTTCAATTTTGAAAAACCTTGATTCGGATAACTTCCAGTCTGTTTCAGTATTGAAGGGAGCTGCAGCAACTGCTCTTTATGGTTCTCGTGGTATTAATGGTGCCATTATTATTAGAACTAAAGGTGCTGATGCTGCAGGAAAAGGAATGGATATTACGGTAAAGCAAACATTTGGTTTTGACCATGTTTATGATCAGCCTGAAATTCAATATGAATTTGGTCCTGGTTATTTCTCATATTATAGTGATTATGGCTCAGGAAACCAGTGGGATACTCAGCAGTTTAAGATGAACTCAGATAATAACCCAACAATTAAAGGAATTAATCCTTCTTGGTTGTGGGGTAAAAAATTCGATCCGAGTGTTCAATATGAGTACTGGGATGGAAAGTTAAGACCATATGCTCCGGTTAAAGATGGCTTGAAAAAAGCTTTTGAAGTAGGAACACTATCTTCTACTCACGTTGATGTTAGTGGTGGAAATGAAAAAACTAGATTTTATTTGTCTGATACTTACACTAAAAGAGAAGGTATCTATCCAAATAATAAATTTACTAAGAACTCATTGAAATTGTCTGCATCACATAAGTTATATAAAAACTTAACAGCTAAGGCGGATATTACTTTAACTTCATCGAAACCAGAGAATCCAAATAACTCTCTAGGTAGAGCATTTATTTATGGTAAATTCTCAAATATGTACGATCCTACCGTTTGGGGGAAAAAAGAAATTAGTACTGCTCCTCATGGTGGTATACCTAATGCTGAATATGGTGACGAATATGCTTACTTGCCAGGAAACGGGATTTGGTTTAATTACTACAATAATACTCAAGTAAGAAAAGAGGATTTAGTAAAAGCTCAAATCTCTATGACGTATGAGCCGTTTAAGTGGTTGACCCTTAAAGGAGAGTATTATCGAGTAAAATATAATACTTCATTTGAGAAAAAGAATGCTGATCAATCATTTGCTCAAAAAGGAGATGGTGGTTATTATAAGGTGGAGCACACTGATAAGTTAGAAGAAACTTGGAAATTGACAGGTTTCTATAACTATGACGTGTTAGAAGACTTGAATGTAAGTGGTATTGTTGGTGTTGAATCATGGGAAACAGAAAGTAGTCGTAGTTTTGCCGAAACCAACGGTGGTTTAGTTGTTCCTGGACAATATTTCATTGCAAACTCTAAAAAAACGGTTAAAGGCGGTGCTTATGTTGATGGGACTAAGCGTATCAATTCTGTTTATGGAACAATGTCTTGGGATTACATGGGACAATATTTCTTAGAATTGACAGGACGTAACGACTGGTCTTCTGCGTTAACATATACTGATGGAACAGGAAATAATTCATACTTCTATCCATCTGTCTCATTTTCTTGGTTAAGTGATCAAACTTTTGAATTACCAGAGTGGATTGATATGACTAAACTAAGAGCTTCATGGGCTAAGGTTGGTAATGATACAAGTAACTATTTCTTGAATCAAGGCTATAAAACGGAAAGTAAACTATATAATGGTAATGTAATTATCAATTATAACGATAGAGTTTTAATGGATCCAGCAATTAAGCCAGAGATGAAAACATCTTGGGAGGTTGGTTTGGATTTCCGCTTCTTGAAAAATAGAGTAGGATTAGACTTTGCTTGGTATAAAGAAGATATTGACAATCAGATTGGACGTATTGATCTTGACCCTTATACAGGTTACAAGAGTCTTTATACTAATATTGGAGCATTAAGTAATAAAGGTTTAGAGCTTTCTGTGTTCTTGGTTCCAGTTAAGACAAAAGATTTTGAGTGGAAAACTACATTGAACTGGTGGAATAACGAAACTACTATTACAAAGCTTCACGAACAGTTTGGTGGTTCTAAGCGTATTGGTGGAGATACTTACAGTCACTTCTTTACAGAGTCAGTTGCGGTTGAAGGTGGTGTTTATGGAGAGTTGCGTTCTCCTCAGAAGCATAAAACTTACTATAACGAGAGTGATCCTAATGATCCAAAGAACGGAATGCACTTGTTTACTTATAACGATGAAGAAAGATGTATTAGACCTGTTCAAACTAAAACTTCAGAGAAGGTAGGAAATATTCAGCCAGACTTTGAATACTCATTTAATAATGAATTCAGATGGAAGAAGCTTTCGTTCTCGTTCTTAATTGATGGACGTCACGGAGGAACGGTATTGTCTCATGAGAATCGTTATGGTACTTACAAGGGAGAAATGAAATCTTCACTTTGGGGTAGAGATACAGAGCATGGTGGGTTGACTTATACTTCAACTCATAAAGATGACTTCGGATATGAATATCATGATGGAGTTGTTATTGAAGATTGTGTATTTGACAAAGGAACTACAATTGTAGCCCCATCAGGTGAAACTGTAGATATTAGTGGAAAAACAATGCAGGAGTGTGTGAATGAGGGAATTATGGATCCAGTTCATGCTTCTATGTATCATGTGAATATGAATGACTGGGGTGGTGGTGTTTTACACGACGGTTGGGTTACTGACGTGAAGTATATCGCTCTACGTAATATTAATTTGAACTATTCTTTGGGAAGAGAGATAGCAAAAAGAATTGGTGCTAGCGAGTTAACATTAGGTATGAACGTACGCAATGTTCTTTATTTGTATAATAACATGCCTAACAACATTAACCCAGAGTCAGTTCGTGGTAACACTTCAAGTGCTAGTTACTTTATCCAATCTGCTGTACCATTTACTAGATCATTTACTTTTAGTATAACTGCTAAATTCTAATAAAAATGAAGAAACTAATATATTTACTTGCATTTATTGTTGGTGCGTCAGCTTGTACCGACAGATTTGCTGATATTAACACTAATCCATCAGTTATTTCGGATCCAAGTATCGTTTATCTGATGACAAATACGATGAGAAATATCTCAAAAGATGAGTACTATCGTTATTATCATCAAATGGGACCACGAATTTTCCCAACTTTAGGTTATACAACTCAAGGGAATAGTGGTAATTCATATGATATGAATAGGAACTTTAAAGTAAACACATTGAGTACAGATAATGTGTTTGCTTACACTAGAGATATTCAGCATAGGATTGATCAGCTTCCTGAAGATGAAAAAGCTTATTATCAGGGGGTAAAGGGAATTTCTTATGTGCTTCAGGTGATTCCTTCAATGGTTCGTTTCGAAGATTTGGGAGAGCAAAAATATACTCAAGCAGGTATGGCTCCTTATACAAATCCTCCATTATTAAAGGTGCCTTTCGATTCTGAAGAGACAATTATTAATAAATGGCTGGAAGAATTAAATTTGGCATTGGAGGGGTTAACTGCTGATTCTCAAACTTCACTTGGAAGTCAAGATATCTTCTATGGTGGTGATTATACAAAATGGGCAAAGCTTTGTAATTCTTTAAAATTAAAGATTGCTGTACTTCTTGTGAATAAGGATAAAGCTAAAGCAATTAAAATTGCAGAAGAAGTTATTGCTTCAAAAGCTGGTTTTGTTAGTAATTCTAATGAAGATTTCTTTTTCCGTTTAGAAGATGAAGATCGTGGCGACGGAAGTGGATGGAATGTAGGTCCTGGTTCTAGATCTTTCGTATCATTCTTAAGACGAAATAAAGATCCTCGCTTGTTTTTATTGTTCACAAAGAACGAATTTAACCCAGGTGTAATCCAGGAGTTTATCAAGCAAGATGTTGCATTGCCAAAATTTCTCTTGGATGATATTGTTTTAGATGCTGATGGTAACTTTAAATCATGGGCAAATGAAGGTGAGCCTTGGGTACGTTATCATGGAATGCCAACAACAACAGATGTTGCCTGGAAAGCTCTTCCTGAAAACAAGTGTTATTTCGATATTGCTACAGTTAATGTATTGAAAGATGGTGATAAAGAAAAATCATATTCAGGAGTAAGTGAACCTCAGATGCGTTTGTGGCAGCCTAATTATAGATTTTATTATCCAACTTTACCTTCAGAAGGTGGGAATGAGTATGACCGAACTAGTGCATATGATCAACAACTTTATATGTCTGCTTCTGAAAGTTACATGTATTTGGCAGAGTTGAAATTGATTGGAGCTGAATTGCCAGAGTCTGCAGAGTTTTACTTGAAAAAAGGAGTTGGTTATTCGTTCGATAGACTTTATGCTATTGCAGAAAGAAATAAGATTCCTTATTTCGATGGAGATCCATATTATAATGATGATGAAGCTACGAATCTTCATAGAGATGATGCTTTAATTGCTAAATATATGGATTCAGATCTATTAGATTTGTCTGTAGATGGTTTGGAAAAGGTATATATTCAGCAGTATATTGATAGATTCTACCGTAATGATGGTCAGTGGAATTTATTTAAGCGCTCTGGAATTCCTAAGGTGAACTCTGCTTATTTGCCATGGGAGCCACTTTCTGGAGATATTAATGCGTTGATGCCAATTGCTCGTAGACCATATGTTGAGGAGCCTTCAAAAACCAATACGAACTATGATAATATTATGGAGTCGTATAAAAGAAGAGGTTTTACTTTGGGAACTAAAGATCCTTCTATAATGGCAGGAGAGAGACAATGGTGGGATTCAGAAAACCCTGCATTCCATACTGGTCCTAAAAACTAAGAATTTGTAAACTAGGATTTTCCTAGATGATATAGAAGAGGTTGCTAGAGTTAGCAGCCTCTTTTTTTATGTCTATTGCAGGCTAAAGTGTTTTAGTTTTTGTAATAATAAGTGTGAAAGAAAGTTTATTACTTTTTTTGAGTGCTAAAGGGGTTAAGTTTTTAATGTTTTATAGCAGGAATTCTAAAAAAAATGACTTTAAATATTCTTTATAAATTATAGTTAGGAATAGTACTAAACTGGTTAAGTTACTTTGTCGTGTCCGGTCACGGTTTAAATTGTTAACAAATATTAACAATTAGAAACATTTTTTTACTTACCTTAGTCATGTCAAAAGGGTATTATATTCGATTTTATTATAAAAGGGTATTATTCAATGATTCTGAAAAAGGGTATTGTATTACAGAATTGTTGGAGTTAAGTAAAATGTAAAAGGTGTCGCCTTTTACGTGTTTGTGTAATATTTATTAATCTCAAACCTAAATGTCAATCTTATGAATGAAAAGAGAAGCAGATTGCAGCGTATGTGGAAATGTATATTTCTATATGCGATTGTATTTGGTTTTGCATTTTCTGCAAATGCTCAATTTAAGGTAACGGGTACTGTATCTGATACAGATGGAGAATCATTACCAGGGGTTACTGTAGTAGTCAAGGGAACTACTAATGGTAATATTACCGATGTTGACGGTAAATACACGATTACTGCACCTAACAGTAATTCAACTTTGATTTTTTCTTTTGTTGGTATGAAAACACAAGAGGTTGCACTAGAAGGAAAAAGTGTAGTTAATATTGTGATGGAATCTTCAGCCACAGAAGTAGACGAGGTAACTGTAACTGCCTTGGGAGTAAAAAAGTTTACCAAGAAAATTGGTTACGCGGTAACCGAAGTAAAAGGTAAAGAGTTATCTAAAAAAGATGTTGTGAACCCAGTTACTTCTCTTCAAGGACAGGTAGCTGGTGTTTCTATTGGTGAATCAGATGGTGGACTTTTCGGATCTGCTCGTATTCAGATTCGTGGTTCTTCCGTAATGGGAAGTGACAATAATCAACCTATTTTCGTAATTGATGGTTTTATTCAAGATGTTGGAGTTAAAGGTTATGCCGTTTGGGGTGGTGGTAATGCCAATGACTTTGGATCAATCTTGAAAAACCTTGATATGTCGATTGTTGAGTCGGTAACAGTACTTAAAGGTGCTGCAGCTACTGCTCTTTATGGATCTAGAGGTATTAATGGTGCTGTTGTTATTACTACAAAAGGTGCTCAATCTGGCTCTAAAGGGTTAGGAGTAACTGTTCAGCAAAAATTTAGAGTTGACGATGTGTATGACTCAATGGATTTTCAGTATCGTTATGGACCAGGGTATTTGGCTCCTTATAACCAAGGGGAAGATGGAAACCCATGGTCGACATGGGATATGAAGAAGAATGCCAATGGCGACTACACTATTTATGGTGTTGGTAGTCACTATGCATGGGGACCAGAATATGATTCATCAAAAATGATTGAATATTATGATGGAAAACTTAGACCTTATGTTCCTGTAAAAGATCACCATCTAAAAGCTTATGAAACAGGGCACTCTAGAGAAACTCATGTATCAGTAAACGGGGGTAATGAAAAAACACGCTTTTATGTGTCAAATACTTATGTAGACAGAAAAGGTATTACACCTGGTAATGAGTTTTATAGAAATTCATTTAAAGTGTCTGCTTTGCATAAAGCGACAAAAGATTTAACATTTAAAGTAGATTATACAACAACTGAATCTACTCCAAAGAATCCAAACAATGGTATTGGATATGCTTATCACTGGGGAAGATATGGTACAATGTATAACGCTAAGGAATGGGGTAAACCTGAAATTGCAATAGCTCCACATGGTGGACGTACAGGTTCATCTTCTAGTGATAAATACAAAGATGTTCCAGGTCATGATTATTGGTATGACTACTTCACTACTTATAATGTGAGAAAAGAGCATCTTGATCAGCTAAAGGGAACAATAAGCTATAAACCTTTGGATTGGTTGGAGATTAAAGGAGAATATTTCCGTTCAGTATACAATATCCGTTCAGAATATAAAAAGGCTGATGCAGGATATGCTCAACAGGGTAATGGTGGTCGATATGAATTGTCGACTTCAAGAAAGGTAGATGTAACAAAGAAAATTGTTTTCAATGTAAATAAGAAAATCAATGAAGATCTACATTTTACAGGATTGCTTGGAGCTGAATCGTGGGAGAAGGAAGATTTTAACATGAATGTAAAAACAGATGGTGGTTTAACTGTTCCTGGTCAATATTTCATTAATAACTCTAAAAATAAAATAAACGGAGGTGGAAGTATTGGTGGCAATAAGAAGATTAATTCTGTTTATGGTCTATTGAACTTTGATTATAAAGGGCAAGTATTTCTTGAGATGACAGGTCGTAATGACTGGTCGTCTACATTAACTTACAAAGATGGATCTGGTAATAATTCATATTTCTACCCATCTGTATCAACTTCATGGTTAGTTGATCAGACTTTTGAATTGCCAGAGTGGATGTCAATGATAAAGTTAAGAGGATCGTGGGCAAAAGTTGGTAATGACACAGGAGCTTATTGGTTGAATCCTGGTTATGGTATTAGCCCTAAATCATATAATACGGGAGGTATTCAAGTTGCTTCTATTGATGCAACACTTATTGACCCGGATGTAAAACCGGAGATGAAGAAATCGTGGGAATTTGGTTTAGACTTCCGTTTCTTCCAAAATCGTTTAGGTTTAGATGTTGCGGTATATGACGAAAGTGTAGAAAATCAGATTGGTGAAATTTCATTGCCATCGGTTTCTGGATATTCAAAAATTAAAACCAATGTTGGTACTCTTACTAATAAAGGGGTTGAGGTTAGCTTAACAGTTGTTCCTGTTAGAACAAGAGATTTTGAGTGGACTACTAAGTTCAACTACTGGAAAAATAAGAATGAGGTAAGTGAACTACATGAATTCTATAATGGAATTAGAAGTATTGGTGGTACAGGTACTGGTGGTCACTTCTTTATTCAAGCTTATGCCGTAGAAGGAGGAGCTTATGGTGAATTACGTTCTCCATGGAACCAGAAAAAATACAATAACCCAGATGATCCAAATGATCCAAAGAATGGTAAAACATTGTTGAAATACGATGATGGCTGGAGAACAGTTGCTTATAAAGAATCAGGAGAAAATACTGTTGTTGGTAACATGAGCCCTGATTTCGAATTTTCTATCGATAATACAATTCGTTGGAAAAACTTAAGTATGAGTATTTTGTTGGATGGACGTTATGGTGGTATTGTAGCCAGTCATGAAACTCGTTACGGTTCATCTAGAGGTTTGACAAAAAGTTCATTGAAGTATCGTGCACCTGAATACGGAGGGGCAACTTATACTTCAAAATATGCAAGTGACTTTGGTGTAGAATATAGTGATGGTGTAATCTTGGATGATAACTACATTTTTGACGAAGGAATTAAAGCTACAGCTCCTGATGGTTCTGTTAATGATTTATCTGGTATGACAATGCAAGAAGCTATTGATGCTGGATATATTCAACCTTCACATGCTTCAGCTTTCCATTACGATGTTAATGGTTGGAAATATGGAACGGTTGCTGATACTTGGGTGAAAGAGGCGAAGTACATTGCAATTAGAAATATTCATTTGGATTATACATTGCCAAAGAAATGGAGTTCTATGGTAAAATCGAATGAAATCTCTGTTGGTTTTAATGTGCGTAATCCTTTGTATCTATACAATAACTTGCCTGATAATATTAACCCAGAATCTATTAGAGGTAATGCGGCAACGTCGTTCTATACTCAGTCAAATGTACCTTACACCAGATATTATACTTTCAGCATAACTGCAAAATTCTAAGAAAATGAAAAAACTGATATATATATTTTTAACGGCTTTATTGTTTTCGTGTACTGAAGGTTTTGACGAAATCAATACAAATCCATCTAATGTTAATGATCCATCTTTAAATCAATTGTTGCCTTCGGCAATGAGATCGGTAGGGTATGGATTGTATTATAGATACTATTACCAGATGAATCCTCAGACTTTGCCATTTGCAGGATATACTGTTCCTAGCTTAGGAGGTAATAGTAGAGAGATGCATTATTATACTGCTGGGTATAATCCTGGTATTTCAAATGTAATGAACTACTCTAGAGATATTGCTTACAGAATTGACAATATGGATGAAGCAGATCAGCAGTCGAGATTAGTTTATAAAGGTGTTTGTAATGTTCTTCGTGCTAGTATTGCAATAATGAAGTTTGGAGCAACAGGAGAGCAGCAATATACAGAAGCTGGATTGGCAAAATATACTAATCCTCCTTTGTTAAAGCCTCGTTTTGATTCACAAGAAGAGATTATTCCAGTTCTATTTAAAGAATTAGATGATGCTTTGGTATATATGAATACTGCAGGACAAGCTCAAATGGGATCAAATGATATCATGTATAATGGTTCTGTTGAGAAATGGTCAAAGCTAGCTAATACTTTAAAGCTTAAGTTGGCTGTATATCTAGTTCATCGCGATAGAGATAAAGCATTGAAAGTTGCTCAAGAAGTGGCTAGTTCAGAATATGGTTATATCGACAATATTGCCGATGATTGGTTTTTCCCTTATGAGTCAGATTATAAAGGCGAAGGTAGTGGTTGGAACTTTGGTTATGCTGCTAAAAACTTTGTGGACTTCTTAAGAGATAATAAAGATCCTAGATTGTTCTGGTTCTTCAATAAGAATGATTTTAACCCTAAGGTTATTCAAGCTTTTATTGATAACAATAAGGAGTTGCCTCATTATATTAAAGAGAGAATTAATTTAGATGCTGAAGGAAACTTTGAGTCGTGGAAAGGAGCAGGAGAACCTTGGGTACGTTACGAAGGAATGCCTACTATCTATGATAAAGCAACTCAGCAGAGTGGCGATTATCCTGACTATTTCGACCAAACCAATAAGAATAAGTTGGTTATTGGTGATGAGTCAAGAACTTATCTGTCAACATCAGGAATGCAAAATCGTCTTTTCCAGTCTTTAAGATCATATGAATATCCTTCATTGCCAGGTGAATCTGCGATTAAAGATGATCCTGCAGGAAACGATTTCAAATTGTTACTATGTTCTGCTGCAGAGGCGAATTTATACTTGGCAGAACTTTCAGCTTATGGAGCTAGCTTGCCAAAGTCAACTGCTGAGTATTTGAAAGCTGGAGCAAGACATTCATTTGATAGAGTTGCTGCGATGGCTGAGCGTACAAAAACATTGTACTTACATGGTGACCCTGCTTACAATGATGATGAAGCAACTAAGTTGACTAAAGATGCATATACTCAAGAGATTGAAGATTATTTGAATTCTGAGTTGTTCGACTTATCTACCGACAAACTTGAGAAAGTTTATTTACAGCAGTATATTGACTTATATTCAAGAGTAGAAGGACATCAGCCATTTATTTTACGATCAGGTCTTCCTAAAGTAGACTCGAAGTATTTGCCATGGGAATTTGTAAATCCTGTTAAAGGTGGTTTGGAAACTTGGGCAAGACGTCCGTTCTATGGGCCGATTTCAGAGACAGAGTACCTAAAAGAGCAATTGCAAGAATCGTATACAAGACAAGGGTTTACGTTAGGTTCGAAAGAACTTAGTGTTCTTGCTAGTGAAAGATTCTGGTGGGATGAGAATAACCCAAGCATGCACGCTGGGCCAAAACAATAAAACATAAAAACTACATCTCTTAGGAGGTGTAGTTTTACTTCTCATATTTTAGGAAATTCTATAAGAGGGCAATGGTGCTTGAGTAGTTGGTGTTAGATTATGGGTAGGAATGAGTAGATGGATAAATGTGATTGTCATTTTATAGAAAATTTATAATCTGATTGTTTATCCGAAATTTCTATTTATTAATTAAATCAATTATTTATGAAACATTTACTGTTGTTACTATTTACTTTTGTGTCTTTAACTGTAAGTGCACAAGTTAATTGCCCTGCTTCTTCTATTGTTACTGTTGATAATATTACAGAAACTGTTGTTGAATCAACGTTTCAAGGCTGCTATGGAGAAGACTTATCATTTGAATTTGTAGTATTAAAAGATTTGCTAGGGAATTTTCATTTAATTGTTAGTGAATCTTCTGGTGATGGAATGCAGATATTAAGTAGCTATGATAGTTCAGTTACTTTTAATCCAACAGGAAGTGGTAATGGTGATTATAGTTATCAGGTTACTTTAAAAATAAAAGCTGACTCTACTGGAGGAATTTATGAATGTAAAGTAACAGGAAGTTATTCAGCTCAAGAGCTGATAAAAAATGGCTCCTTCATCCCTCCAATATAGGATATACAAAGAAAGGCTGCCCAAATGGACAGCCTTTTTTGTATCTGGTCACAAAATTGTGCTCTTAGATTCTAGCCTTAATTGCTTTAGTTTCCTCTTCGAATCCTGGCTTTTCAAGTAGTGCAAACATGTTCTTCTTGTATGCTTCTACTCCTGGCTGATCGAATGGGTTAACGTCTAGAACGTATCCGCTTAGTCCACATGCTTTTTCAAAGAAGTAAAGCAATTGTCCCAAGTAATACTCGTTAATTTGTGGCAATTGAATTTGCATGTTAGGTACTCCACCATCAACGTGAGCGATAGTAGTTCCTAGTTCGGCCATCTTATTCACGTGGTCAACACGTTTTCCAGCCAAATAATTCAATTTATCCAAGTTATCAGCATCTTCTTCAATGATGATTTCGCGATCTACTTTGTCTACAGAGATAACTGTTTCGAAAAGTTTGCGCTCACCTTCCTGGATGTACTGTCCCATTGAGTGTAAGTCTGATGAGAAGTCAACAGCTGCAGGGAAAATTCCTTTTCCTTCTTTTCCTTCACTCTCACCGTAAAGCTGCTTCCACCATTCTGCGATGTAGTGTAGTTTTGGATTGTAGTTCACCAAAATCTCAATGCTCTTTCCATCGTTGTATAGTGCATTACGTACCGCTGCATATTGTGCTGCTAGGTTCTCTTCGAATGGTACGTTTGGAGCTGTAGCTACTTCCATGTCTTGTGCCCCTTTTACAAACTCACGAATGTTAAATCCGGCCATGCCAATAGCAACCAACCCTACAGGAGTAAGAACAGAGAAACGTCCACCTACGTCATCTGGAATTACGTAAGTTTTGTATCCTTCTTTTGTTGCCAATTCGCGAAGAGCACCGCGCTCTGCATCAGTAACTGCAATAATACGCTCTGCTGCTTCTTCTTTTCCGTATTTCTCTTCGATATCTTGTTTCAATGCACGGAAAGCCAATGCAGGCTCAGTTGTAGTTCCCGATTTCGAGATAACTGTCATTGCATATTCACGGTTTTTCAATAGCTCACGAAGTTCGTACAAGTAATCTTCACTGATGTTTTGTCCAGCAAAAATTACGTGAGGATTTCCGTTGTTTTTGAACTGCGAGAAATTGTCTGAAAGCGCATCGATAACGGCTTTTGCACCTAGGTATGAACCACCAATACCTACAACCACAAAAATATCGATGTTTTTGTTTTTAATTTTTTCTACCGAAGCTTCAACGTCGGCAAGAAAAGTATCCTCGATTGATGATGGAAGGTTTACCCATCCCAAGAAATCGTTTCCTTTTCCTGTTTTATTGTGCAACGCTTCGTTGTGCTTCTGAAGCTCATCTTTAAAAGAGCTAATAGTCTCGTTAGAAACGAAACCTAACGTTTTGTCAAAGTTTAAACTGATATTTCCCATAAAAGCTAAGTGTTTGTCTATCTGAGGTTCTCAGATAGTAATCTGATTTCGATTGCGGGTGAAATATTTCCATATAGTATGTTGTAAATAGCCTCGGTAATAGGCATATTTACATGGAATTTTTCATTGATCTCTTTAATGCACTTCACGGCATAATATCCTTCTGCAACCATATGCATTTCCAGTTGTGCCGAGCGTACCGAATAACCTTTACCAATCATGGTTCCGAAAGTTCGGTTTCTACTAAACTGAGAATAGGCAGTAACCAATAAATCGCCCAAATAAGCCGAACTTTTAATGTCGCGCGTAATAGGGTGAACGGTGTCCACAAAGCGTTTTATCTCTTGAATTGCATTGGATATTAATACTGCCTGAAAATTATCGCCATATCGCAAACCATGGCAAATTCCGGCAGCAATTGAAAATACATTCTTTAATACAGCAGCATACTCTGTTCCCCAAATATCATCTGAAATGTGTGTTCTGACGTAAGGAGTTTCCAGTTTAAAAGCAAAAGCACGCGCTTTCTTCATCTCTGGACACGCAATGGTCAGGTATGATAAGCGCTCTAATGCAACCTCTTCTGCGTGACATGGACCGGCAATTACTCCAATGTTTTCAAATGGAACATTGAAGTGCTGGTTGAAAAACTGCCCAATAATCAGATTGTATTCAGGAACAATTCCTTTAATGGCAGAAATAACCATCTTGTCGCTAATGTCGACAGTCAGATCGGTAAGTGCACTTTTTAAAAAAGCAGAAGGAATCGCAAATATTAAAATATCCGATTCCTCCGCTACAGTATTAATATCGTGAAAGAAATTTATCCTTTCGGTTTCAAATTCCACACCGCGCAAATAGTTGGGGTTATGGCCAAATCGAAGAAACAAATCAATGTTATCCGGATTTCTCAGATACCAGTTGATTTCATCTTCATTTTCTAGTAGCATTTTAGCTAGAGCAGTAGCCCAACTACCTCCTCCTATAATTCCTATTTTTGAATTACTGAGCATTTAACGGTTTTTGAATTACGAAAGCCAGCCTTTTACCTCATCCATTGATGGATTAGTAAGGCCAAGTTTATTCTTTTTGTTGTATCCACAAATGTCGTTGAAGAACTTACCAGGTTTAACCTCTTTCAATGCTTCAACAGTTTTGAATCCCATTTTTTGAATTACTTCTACCCATTCGGCAGCAATTCCCAGTTCAATGAATTTCTCTGGTCCATCAACTTGTGCTTTCTTCTCAGGTTTCATCTGAGGGAAGAATAACACATCTTGAATAGATGCATTGTTAGTCATGAACATAGTCAAACGGTCAATACCAATTCCCATACCCGATGTAGGAGGCATTGCGTATTCCAACGAACGAACAAAGTCCTGATCGATGAACATCGCTTCGTCATCTCCTTTTTCAGAAAGAGCCATTTGATCTTGGAAACGCTCCAGCTGATCGATTGGATCGTTCAACTCAGAATATGCATTACAAAGCTCTTTTCCATTTACCATTAGCTCGAAACGCTCTGTTAAATCAGGATTGTCTCTGTGCTCCTTAGTAAGTGGCGACATCTCTTTTGGATAGTCGGTAATGAATGTTGGTTGAATGTAGTTGCCTTCGCATTTTTCACCGAAGATTTCATCAATCAATTTACCTTTACCCATTGAAGGATCGTGTTCGATTTCTAGTTTGTCGCAAACTTCACGAAGTTGATCTTCATTCATTCCATTAATGTCGAAACCAGTGTGCTCTTTAATAGCATCGAACATAGTTACGCGCTTAAATGGAGCTTTGTAATCGATTACGTTATCGCCCAATTGAACTTCAGTTGTTCCGTGCAATGCAATGGCAACGCGCTCAATCATTTTTTCTGTAAATTCCATCATCCAGTTGTAGTCTTTATAGGCCACATAGATTTCCATTACAGTAAATTCAGGATTGTGCGTTCTGTCCATTCCTTCGTTACGGAAGTCCTTAGCAAATTCGTAAACACCTTCAAATCCACCAACAATCAAACGCTTCAAATAAAGCTCGTTGGCAATACGAAGGTAAAGTGGAATATTTAAAGCGTTGTGATGAGTAACGAACGGACGAGCAGCAGCTCCTCCTGGAATTGACTGAAGAATTGGAGTTTCTACCTCCAGGTATCCAGCCTCGTTAAACATTTCACGCATGGTATTAATAATCTTTGTGCGCTTAATGAATACATCTTTAACCTGTGGGTTAACGATTAGATCGACATAGCGCTGACGGTAACGCAATTCAGGATCAGTGAAAGCGTCGTATGTTTTACCGTCTTTTTCTTTAACGATTGGCAGCGGGCGAAGCGATTTACTTAAAAGCTTCAATTCTGTAACATGTACTGAAATTTCTCCCATTTGAGTTTTAAATACATGTCCCTTAACACCAATGATATCACCAATGTCAAGAAGCTTTTTGAAAACATCGTTATAAAGTGCTTTGTCCTCTCCTGGACAAATCTCATCGCGGTTAATGTAAAGCTGAATTCTTCCCTTCTCATCTTGTATCTCTGCAAAAGAAGCTTTTCCCATAATACGACGGCTCATAATACGACCGGCAATGGAAATATCCTGTTGTGTTTCAGGATCAAAAGTTTCTTTAATCTCTACCGTATTGGTAGTTGTGATATATTCTGCAGCAGGATAAGGTTCAATTCCAAGATCTTTTAATTTTTGCAGAGAATTTCTGCGGATAATCTCTTGTTCGCTTAATTCTTGAATACTCATCTTCGCCTATCTGTTTATTATATACTTATATTTTGCCAAAAAATTTGTGCAAAGATAAGAAATAAAAATCCATTTGCTTTTTGATGAGGTAAAACCATTCCGATTTTAATGATTTTTAGAAGAATAAATGGTGAATTAGTGTGCTGGAAATGCAATCTTATTTAATTTTTCCATGGAGCAAAACGAGCTACTCGTTGAGGAAGATTTGTTGAATAGCAATATTGGAGCATAGTTCAAGAGAGAAATAGCCCTTTTATATATTGTGTGTTAAAAGTTTTTTAACACAACAAATGTTTGATTATATTGGTATTAGTAGAGTTGTTAATAAATCTTGAAGAATTGTTTTTCAAAACGCTTTCTAGAACTATGAGCAAATAGTATCTTTGAACAATTTATGTCTGTAGAATCTTCAAAAGAAACATGGATAGAATCTGGAATTTAAAACCACAAGGCGATATTAACACGATAAAGCATCTGTCGGCTGCATTGAACGTGAATATGGCTATTGCCAATCTTTTGGCACAGCGAGGTATTCGCACTTTTGATGAAGCGCGCACTTTTTTTCGTCCTCGGTTGAACGATTTGCACGATCCGTTTCTGATGAAAGATATGGACAAAGCAGTGGCTCGATTAGAGACTGCGATGGACAATCAGGAGAAAGTGTTGATTTATGGCGATTACGATGTGGATGGAACCACTTCGGTTGCTATGATGTACATGTTTCTTCGCGATAGATTCAAACACATCGAATACTATATCCCGGATCGTTATACCGAGGGATATGGAATTTCCCAGAAAAGTATAGAATTTGCTAAGGAGTCGGGCATCACTTTAATTGTTGCATTAGATTGTGGTATTAAAGCTGCCGATAAAATTGGACTGGCCAAAGAGTATGGCATCGATTTTATTATTTGCGATCACCATAATCCGGGAAGTACTATTCCAGATGCAGCAGCAGTGTTGGATCCAAAGCGTGTCGATTGCGAATATCCTTACAAAGAGTTGTCAGGATGTGGGGTCGGCTTTAAATTCATTCAGGCATATTGCCGAAGAAATAGTATTCCTGAAGAGCATGCTTACGACTTGCTCGATCTGGTTGTGGTGAGTATCGCCTCAGATATTGTGCCTATAACCGGAGAGAACAGGGTGCTGGCTTACTATGGACTGAAAAAATTAAACTCAGATCCTTCTCCGGGACTGAAAACCATTATCAACTATTCTGGTATGTTGGGCGAAGAGATGACGATAAGTGATATCGTTTTCAAAATTGGTCCACGATTAAATGCTTCGGGAAGAATTGAACATGGTAAGAAATCGGTGAAGATCCTTATCAATGAAGATCAGGAAAAACTGAGCATGTTAGGCGATGAAATTAATGAGTATAACGAAATCCGAAAGACTCTCGATCGGGATATTACTCAGGAAGCGCTTAATATGATTGAAAAGAATGATGAGCTGTTGAAAAAGAAATCAACAGTACTTTATAATCGCGATTGGCACAAAGGTGTTGTTGGAATTGTGGCATCGCGTGTTACTGAAAGTTACTACCGCCCAACGGTTATCTTAACCGAGTCGAATGGTTTGGCCACAGGTTCAGCCCGATCGGTAAAAGATTTCGATTTATATGAAGCAATTGGTGCTTGTAGCGATTTGCTAGAATCGTATGGGGGACATATGTATGCTGCAGGATTGACAATGAAAATTGATAATATTCCTGCCTTCATCAATCGCTTTGAAGAGGTAGTGGCCAGTACAATTACCAAAAAACAAATGGTGCATACCATCGATGTGGATGCCAAGCTGATGTTATCAGAGTTGACTCCAAAATTTGTTCGAATATTAAATCAGTTCGAGCCTTTTGGTCCACACAATATGCGTCCCGTTTTTGTTACCGAAGATGTTTTCGATTATGGAACAAGTAGGTTGGTTGGAAAAAATAGTGAACATATAAAGCTTGATCTGACAGAGCCAACATCGTCCAGTTCCATCTATGCCGGTATCGCTTTTTCACAATCCGATCGATTTGAAATGGTGAAACAAGGCCTGCCGTTCGATCTTTGTTATTCGGTAATGGAAAACGAATTTAGGGGTAAGACAAACATCCAGTTATACGTACGAGATATTAAGAAACATTAATTAATCTAGAAAAATGAGATAATGTATTCGAAATAAAATAACGAAGGGGTTAATCGTTATTATTGGTTTCGTACGGAATATGGTGAACTAAAATATAAACTTGTAAATACTTAATTTATAAACTTCAACAACAAATTTTATGTCGAAATTGAATGCGAATGGGAATGGCTTGAACTTTCGGAACTCGATCTTAGGAGTTCAGTTTTTGTTCGTGGCATTTGGAGCAACGGTTTTGGTTCCTCTTCTAGTGGGAATCGATCCGGCAGTAGCATTATTTACTGCAGGTGTGGGAACATTAATTTTCCACTTAATTACCAAGGGGCAGGTGCCTGTTTTCTTAGGGAGTAGTTTTGCATTTATTGCTCCTATCATCGAATCGACTAAATTGTATGGCTTGCCAGGAACGCTATCTGGGTTAATAGCGGTAGGTATTGTATACACTTTAGTTTCTGCGTTGGTTAAAGCACGTGGGTTAAGCTTTATCGAACGTCTTTTCCCTTCTGTGGTTGTAGGGCCGGTTATTATGATCATCGGACTTTCATTGGCTTCAGTAGGTGTTAATATGGCTAAAACCGAATGGTGGATTGCTATTTTGGCTCTAATGACCGCGGTAGTAGTGGTTATTTTTGCAAAAGGATTATTGAAATTAATTCCAATCTTTGCAGGTATCATTGTGGGATATGTTGCTGCTGTTATTGCAGGAGCAGTAGACTTTAAGCCTATTGCAGATGCGGCGTGGTTTGGGTTACCAGAATTCACAATGCCAGAGTTCAACTGGGCTGCTATCTTGTATATGGTGCCAGTTGCAATTGCTCCTATTATTGAGCACGTAGGTGATATGTACGCAATTGGTGGTGTTGCCGATAAAAATTTCATTGAAAAACCAGGTTTGCACCGTACTTTGCTAGGTGATGGTGTGGCAACTGCTTTTGCAGGATTCTTTGGTGGACCTCCAAATACAACTTATTCAGAAGTAACAGGAGCTATCTCTTTGACAAAGGTTACTAATCCCTTGATTCTTCGTATTTCGGCCATTACAGCTATTGTTTTCTCATTGGTAGGAAAAGTGAGTGGTTTCTTGAAAACTATTCCTCAGGCAGTATTGGGTGGAATTATGTTGTTGTTATTCGGAATGATTGCTTCGGTAGGTATTAAAACGCTTATCGATTCGAAAACTGATATGACAAAAACACGTAACCAGGTAATTGTTTCTATTGTACTAACTGTTGGTATTGGTGGAGCAGTAATTAGCTGGGGTAACTTCTCGTTGGCAGGAATTGGTTTGGCTTCGGTTGTTGGTATTATCTTGAACTTGATTTTACCAGGCGCATCGAAAAAAATAGATGTAGTTCATGACGAGGAATAATCGTTAAAACAATATATAAAAGAATGCTCGAGCAATATTACTCGAGCATTTTTTTGCGCTATTATAATGGTGGAAAACAAAAAAGAAGGCAAGGGGTGCCTTCCTTTTGCGAGCTTCCTGTATTGGTTATCTTATGAAAATGTCGCTTCGGGTATAAACAGAATTATTGTTCAAGTTGTGTGCGAAAGCTCTTTATAGTTAGTTCTAAAAAGAGCGAAAAAGTGACCCGCAAAATTGAATTAATTTGAAAAAAGATTCTTAGTTGATGAATAACTTATGAAGCTCATCAATAATTGGGAATTGTGTAGCTTGTAGCTTCTGGAAAGATTGATGTCCTTGGCTGAATAAGATGCACTGACAGCCAATTAGCTTGGCGGTATCAGCGTCGTGAGTAGTATCGCCTATTAACACCGTTTTCTTCGGATCAAGCTGATGATGATTAAGTAGTTTGATTCCGTTCTCTGATTTGGATGCTGCATGATGGTCATTCAGTCCACTAACATCACTGAAGAAGTGTAGAATGTCATGCTGTTTCAGTGTTTTCAGCAACGATTGGTGTTCCATTGCCGAAAGCACAAAAAGATTTTTACTGTTGGTTCTCAGTTGGTCTAATAACTGATTAACGCCGACGTGCAATTGAGCTTGATCAATTACAGAATAGTAGTCGCTAATGAATTCTTCTGCCAGAATTGAGAAAGGATCTTTGTCGAAGTCGAATCCGATTCTGGCGTAATAATCTTTAATTGGAAAGTCGAATGCTTCTCGGTAGCTGTTGGTGTTGAGTTGGTCAAGACCTCTGCTTTTTAAAACCCGATTGATACATTGCATTGTAATTTCCTGGTCGTTTAAAAGCGTACCATTCCAATCCCAGATTATGTTGTCAAAAGCTTGAAGCATTAGTTGGCGTTTTCTTTGTTGATAACAGGATTAGCATACATGTTCATCCAAAGACCTTTGCCTGCTTCTTTTCTTTCTCCCAGAATCTCTAAACGTTCATTGGTAACTTGAATGAACTTTTCTTTTTGTTCCGGAGTATATTCTTGCGAGTACTTATCGGTATTGTTTAAAATATCGTATGCAATGTAGTTGGTAGGCCACAATTTATAATTGGTGTGAATCTGTTGGTCGACAAGTGATGCCAATCCAGCCAATTGATCATTTAATTTACCCGATTCAGCTACTTGCTCTAGTTCTGTAGTAATTGGTTTTCCAAAGGCAAAATGAACTCTTCCTTTGGCATTTTTCAAACCTTCACTCATAGCCAATAAATCATCCTTAGGTGTTTTTTTAAACTCCGTATTCTCAGAACGATTCAGTAGCTCTACTACTTTCTCATTGCCACAAGGCTCAATTTCATACGAAATAGCCAAAGGTACTAAGCATAGTTCTTTAAAGCCTTCTACGAAATCTTTGCTTTTGCAATTACTCATATTCAGCATTTTCAGAAGAGCTGGCTGAGTAGCGTCGTTACCATCTTTACTTCTTCCTTCGCGCTGTGCAATCCAAATAGATTCCCCTTTCTCAGTAATTACGTGGCGGATGTATTGCGATAATTCTCTGGAAGCGAGCAATTGCTGCTTAACCGGAATATTTCTTTTTACAATGAAAGCTCTGTTGATACGAACCAAACGGGTAATCCAATCGAAGATTAAAAGGTTACTTCCGATAGCAATTTCGGTTGTATTTAAATCTTCCTGAAACATTAATCCATTCATAAATGCAGAATCGAGAATAATGTCTCTGTGATTCGAAATAAAAATGTAAGCCTTATCTTTTTGCAGATTCTCAATACCAGAACAAGTTACACCATCAGTGCTTTCAGCAATAATTTGCTTCACCAATGGATACATGAAATTCAATTGAAAATCACGGACATTATTCATTGTTCCAAGTTGTGCTTTAACTTGTTTTACAATGTTTTCGTCCTTAAAAATGTATGAAAGGATAGGTTCAAATTCGGGGTCGTTAATTAAAGTATTTAACTCCTGATTTAATTCTTCATCCGAATAAGGCCTAATGTCATTGAAACTCATGCTGTGTAAATTGCTGTTAATGATATAAATCAACCTTTTTATACAGGTTGGTTCGATCTGCTCTAATTGCAGGGCGCAAAAATACAAATAATCGGTATTGATCAATAATAAATAAAGGTGTTTTATAATTTTTTCCGTTTTGCTTGTTAAAATCGATATCGAAGTTGGAGTTTAAATTCGGTTAAATGAGAAGCTTGGATTTGGTTGTTTCCAGAGCCCATCTGCTCTTGATTTAGTTTATAAGTATCGCTTAATTTTAACCAAATGGATAGTGACTTTTTTAGCTTGAGCTGTGTCAATATATAAAGCCGAACTCCCTTATCCCAGAATGCGGGAGTTGAAAAGTTGTAAAGAGCATCGTTTTCGTAAATGTAAATGCGCGAAGCATAGCTGGGTGTATTGAAATAAGCAACTCGCCCGTATAGCTTTAGTTTCGGGGAGGCTTGCCACTTAAAAGTTTGTGCCAAGAGCCAGCCTGTTTCTTTTTCTGGAGAAATAAGCTGTTTCACTTCTGCTCTGCTGGTTGAGGATAGCCGATCGTTGAAAGTGTGCTTGTATTGAAGTCGGTAAGAGCTGGATTTTATATTGGACAATTGCTTTATGGGGGCGTCAGTAAGTGAACGGCGATTTGAGGAATGTTTTATTCGTAAATAAATGGAGTTTAGTCTATTCAATTGTCGTTTTATTTGAAGAAACCAGTCGTATCCATCGGTAGGAGAAATTTCATTGTATTTTAACCAATTGAATTGGTAGCTGTCCATGTATGCGTTTACTTGCCAGTTTTCCCATGGCAAGAATTCAATCCCAGAATAAAACCCATTTTCATTGATTGGAGAACTACTTTGTGAGAAGGTTGTTCCGGCAATAGAGTGAAAATCTCTGGCAATATTTCTGTAGTGAAGTGTCATTTTCAATTGGTCGGATAGCAAAACATTGGCCGATTGAGCAATGGCAAGTCCTTTTGATTTACTTTGTGCTATTTCTCCCATCAAGCTTAAGAAATTAAGGTGCCAGGTGTAGTTCAATGAAATGTTGGAATTGCTTTTTCCTGTAAATCGAAAGAGGTTGTCTGGCCGTTGTTGAGGTATAAGCGGTAGCTTATACTTTTGCAAAAAGTAACCTATCCCAATTTGAAAGGTGTTTCTCTGATAAGAAACCGTAGCACCTGTGATCTGTTCTGTTTGTTGGTGTTTTTTGTCCAGCTCGTTTTCAGTTCGATGTAGGCCGGAATTAGGATGAGATGTAACTGTTTGGTTTTCTTTGTTGCCATCTATTTTATGGTTGGAGTAAAATAGGTTCCACCTCCAGCTTTTTATCTTTCCATAAGATGCAACTCCTCTTAAAAAGCGATTCTCATCAGTTGAAGAGTAGGGACTCAAACCGGTGGCAGGAGTTGTTATTTGTGTCGTTTGTGCTCCTTTTGAATTTTTATAGCCATACCATATGGCTAGCCCCATACCGTGTTGCATGCGATAATCTCCTACAATAACCTCGTTTATTATTCTTTTAGGACGAAAACTAAAATAGCCGGAATAGAAGTCGAAACCATATTTGTTTCTCGACTTGAAAAAAGGTTCTCCGGCATCTGTTTCTGCGGTTACTCCAACCTGAATGTTGGATTTTGGAAATGCTTTAATCCGGAAATATTTCTTCAATTTACTTCCTTGGTAAACTCCTTTTTTGTAACCATTGGGAGTTTGAAGGGTTGATGAAATTCGTGAAATCAGTTCGTTTTTTGTTGGGGTCGTAGTAATGTTAAACTCCTGTTGAAAGGTGAGAAAAGGAGCAAGTCGTTGCTTGTCTGCATCGGTGAAGCCTTTTATAACTTGTAATTCATGAATGGATAAAAGGTTCCCGTATTGTTGAATGTAACTTTGTAGTTGACTGATTTGGAATTCGCTCAAAAGATGCAACTTCCTCAATTCTTCAGCGGAGGTATAATTGATATTAATAGGATTTTCGGCATAATGATATAGGTCGATAATGAGTTGTTCTTTGTTTAAGCTTTCGTCATCGACAAAGTGTTCCAATAGCGATTCAATTATTTGATCGATATTCTTCTCTTCTTGAGCAAACGAAACGTTGAACGAAAAGAGAAATGCAGCGAAAAGTAAAGTCGTGTATTTCATCGGAATTGGTATTTAAGGGTTATTGTGGGCGAGAAACCTAAATGTTGATGGCTAGAGAATGCAATTGTTCCTCCCAGTTTTTTGTGTTGATAATGTATGCCAAATGAGCGCTTGGCATAAAGTGTCGATGCTCCTCCTAGTAGTGTAACCTGCTTGTTGAGGTAATATTCAATGCCAATATTGAAAGGTGTATCGTTGTTTTTCTGATAAGTTGTTTCAATGTTCACAGAAAGAAAAGAGTTGGCTTTATAGCTTGCTCCAATTCGTAGTTGTAGAGGGTGCGATGGCTGGTTGATATTTACAGAGTAGTTGCTGTTGGTAGGATTGAATAAATGAAAACCGAATTTTAGCTTGTTCATTTGATAGATAAGACCAATGGAGTAACTGAAAAGCTGGGTGTTGCTTTTTTCGTAGGTCAGTTGTTGAGTAAAATAATAGAAAGCAAAAGCCGCTTGCCAATTTTTACCGAAAGAGCGGGCATATCCTGTAGAAATTACATATTCGTTCCAGTTGGAGTTACCAGTTTTAGAGAAAGCAGCAAATAAATTTCCTTGAAAAATAGGAGTTGTAATTCCTGCCGATTGAATGGCCAGCTCTTTAAGTTGAAATCTGTTTTTATAAGCGATTAGGATTTCCGATTTGGAAAGTTGAGCTAGGCCGGCCTGATTGTGAAAGATGGCTTCAGCATTGTTTAGTGTAACAGATGCATTGCAGATGGCTTCGGAATAAGCTCCGTTGTTTTGCAGTCGCTGAGAATAACCATGACCGCACATCACACATAAGAGGAATAGTAAAGAAAGGAGTCGCATTATTATATGGTTTTATATTGAGGCGGAATTTACTCCGCCTCATATCGTTCCATATAATTTACGAAATTACGAGAACTTTGTCCAGCGACTTAGTTAGTCTTAAAATCGTACTTTACAGTAGCTAACTCTTGGTTGGCTTTTACGATTTTCTGTTTAAGGTCTTCTTTAAATTGCACCATTTTAGCAGCCAGCTTTTCGTCTCCTAAAGCCAACATTTGAAGTGCAAGAATTCCTGCGTTTTGTGCGCCATTAATAGCAACAGTGGCAACTGGAATTCCCGGAGGCATTTGGGCAATAGCCAAAAGGGCATCCATTCCGTCTAAACTTGCTTTAATAGGTACACCAATTACAGGAAGTGTAGTCATTGCTGCAATAACACCTGGAAGGTGAGCAGCCATGCCGGCGCCGGCAATAATTACTTTAATTCCTCGGTCAGATGCTTCCTTGGCAAATTTTTCCACTGCATCAGGAGTTCTGTGTGCTGAAAGAGCATTGATCTCAAAAGGAATTTCCATTTCGTTTAGGAAAGCAGCAGCTTTTTCCATGATCTGTAGATCAGAAGTGCTTCCCATGATGATACTTACAATAGGTTTCATGTTTTCAGAGATTTATTTTTCTATGAGAAATTTGTTTTGTTAATTTGCACCCTTTCTTTTAAAAACGACTAAATAAGTCATTGTCAAATAATCTGTTTGACAAGATTGTCAGTCATTTGCACAAAGAAAATTAATTTTAGGAAACCTTGGCATGAATTTATGTCTTTCCTACAAAAAATTGATGTATTTTTATCTAGGTTCCTTTTTCGATGTTAAATAGAAACTGAAAAGACCAAATAACAGAACTGATGACAACAATTAAAGTTTTGGATAAAAGCTTCGAATTGTATCTTCCATTCGAGAAGATTGAAGCTTCAATTAAAGAGATGGCTCATAAAATGAATAATGAGCTAAATGATAAAGAACCATTATTTATCAGTGTATTGAACGGCGCTTTTATGTTTGCCGGAGATCTATTTAAGCACCTTAACTTCGAAGCGGAAATCTCATTTGTGAAGATGGCTTCTTATGAAGGAACTTCAACGACAGGAAAAGTAAAGCACCTAATTGGTTTGAACGAAAGCATTAAAGGTCGTACTGTTGTAATTTTGGAAGATATTGTGGATACAGGAATTTCAATGGACCAAATTTTACGTCAATTGAATGCACTTGATCCAAAGGAGATTAAAATTGCAACTTTATTGTTTAAACCAAACGCTTTGAAAAAAGATATCACTCTAGACTATGTAGGACTTGAGATTCCTAACGACTTCATTGTTGGATATGGTTTAGATTATAACGGCCGTGGCCGAAATCTAAAAGATATCTACTCGGTAGTTGAAGAATAATAGTTAAATCTTATTTAAAGATAAATAATCATGTTGAATCTAGTTTTATTTGGCCCTCCAGGGGCAGGTAAAGGTACTCAGGCTGAGCTTTTGATAGAAAGGTTTGGTTTGTTGCACTTGTCTACTGGCGACTTATTAAGAAGTGAAATTGCAGCTGGAACAGAGCTTGGTGTTCAGGCTAAGAAATTCATGGATAAAGGAGAGTTGGTATCTGATGATATTGTAATCGAAATGATTAAATCGAAATTGGATGCAAACCAAGATGCAAAAGGAATTATTTTCGATGGTTTCCCTCGTACGGTTGCTCAGGCTGAAGCATTTGATGTTGTATTGGTCGACTACAATGCTGAAGTAAAGGGAATGCTTAGCTTGGAAGTTGAGAAAGACGAACTGGTGAAGCGTTTGTTGAACCGAGGAAAAGATTCTGGCCGTGCAGATGACCAGGAGCAATCAATCATTGAAAATCGAATTAAGATTTACAACGAGAAAACTTCTCCTTTGAAAAAATACTACAACAATCAGTCGAAGCTACATAAAGTAGAAGGAATGGGATCAGTTGAAGAGATTGCTGCTCGTTTAGTTGCTGTAGTTGAAAAGTTATAACAAATACTTATAACAACATATAGAAAAGCCCTTCTTTCAGATGATAGAAGGGCTTTTTATTTTTATATGAATTGATGATTAATCGAATAGTTGTTGGGACTCGTTATTGAGTAGTGCCCAGAAACTGTAAACTCCCAATGCTGTTCCAATAGGGAAGCTTAACAAGTCAAGAGCGGATACAATCAGGATTAAAATTCGTCCCCAGTTTTTATATTTCATAAGCCCAATTGCACCAATAATGGTAATAACATGCTTTAATCCTAAGATGGTAAATATCACTCCTAGTACTAATGGCCCAAGATTGGCAACTATAGGTTCGTCTATGAATTGCATGGCAACTCCGGCGAATAGATATATCAAGAATAGCATAAGTAATCCTAGCGATGCCAGAGCGAGATGTATAATTGCAACTGCTGATATTTGTGTCTTCATAACTTAAGATTTTGATGGTGTTATATATGCAATATATGTGCTTCGGATTCGAAATAAATTACACTTTTAGTGCAGTAATATCAATTTCATGTTTCTGAAAAACACCTTTGCCCCAGCATGTTTTCCCTGTAGACCAATAAAACCTTTGGTAGGAAGTTCTGCAAAAGGAGTGCTTAGCCATGAAGGAATTTTAGTCCCATCAGGATTGGTTTTAGCGCTGGTCCATTTGCTCATGTCCATTTCGGTAACCACTTTGCCATTCAACTCAACTTTAATTTTCTGTCCCTGGCAGGTAATTTTGTATCTGTTCCATTGGCCTGGCTTCTTAACTTTGCTTTCGGTTGGTGCCAAATGACCAAAAATGGCTCCGCATCGCCATGTTTTATTTGCCTTGGCCCATTTCGGATGAAAATCATCGGTAATCTGAACTTCTACAGAGTTGGGAATCCAGTTTTTTGGATCGGTGCAATAAACTAAAACACCACTATTGGCTCCCGATTCGGTTTTGAATTCTAAATCTAGAATGAAGTTTTCATACGGAACTTTTGTCCATATCACTTTGTCTTCATTGGCTGTCAATACTCCATCTTTCATGTACCAAACTCCTTTGTCGAAATTGGCATTGCTTAAATCGGAGTTGAAAAGTGGTTTCCAGTGAGCAAAAGTGGCCGATGAGATCAGCAATAAACAAATAAGTAAAAGATTTTTAAATCGATTCATGGTAATGTATTTAATAGTTTGTTTCTGAAAGTACTGATTTTTTTCTTAAATGATTTGGGTTGGTCTGATCAAATTTTCTTTAAGTCAAATATTCAGACTATTTTTGTGGCTTAAATAGTAACTATTCAGATGTCAGGATCCAATTTTGTAGATTACGTAAAGATTTTCTGCCGTTCAGGTAGAGGGGGAGCAGGTTCGGCACATTTCCGCCGCGAGAAATATATTCCTAAGGGAGGCCCCGATGGTGGTGATGGAGGACGTGGAGGACACGTAATCGTGAAAGGTAATGCTCAGATGTGGACATTGCTTCACCTTAAATTCCGTAAACATATTTTTGCAGAGCACGGTGGTTGTGGCTCAGGAGCTCGCTCGTCTGGTAAGGATGGAGCGGATGAGTACCTGGAGGTGCCACTGGGAACTGTTGCAAAAGATGCAGAAACAGGAGAGGTACTTTTCGAAATTACTGAGGATGGCGAAGAGCAAATTTTAAAGCAAGGTGGACGTGGTGGTTTAGGTAACTGGAACTTTAAATCGGCTACCAATCAAACACCTCGCTATTCTCAGCCGGGAGAAGATGAAAAAGAAGGTTGGTGTATTCTGGAACTGAAAGTATTGGCCGATGTTGGTTTGGTGGGTTTCCCGAATGCAGGAAAGTCAACACTACTATCGGTAGTATCTGCAGCAAAGCCAGAGATTGCAGATTACCCATTTACTACATTGGTGCCTAATTTGGGTATTGTTTCTTATCGTGACGATCGATCATTTTGTATGGCCGATATTCCTGGAATTATTGAAGGAGCTCACGAAGGAAAAGGATTAGGATTACGTTTCTTAAGACATATTGAGCGAAATTCGATGTTGTTGTTTATGGTTCCGGCCGATGCAGACAATATTCGAGATGAATATTTCGTTCTGTTGAACGAATTAGAAAAGTTTAACCCTGAACTATTGGATAAGCAGCGCTTCCTTGTTATTACCAAATGCGATATGTTGGATGAGGAATTGATGGCTGAAATGGCTCAGGAAATTGAAGATATTCCTCACATGTTTATCTCTTCGGTAGCCCGAATAGGAATAGTAGAACTAAAAGATAAGATCTGGAACATTTTAAATGAATAAGGAAGTATGGCAATAATTGAGGCTATTGTTCAGTGGGATAAAGAGGTGTTATTGGCTTTAAATGCATATCACAATACGTTTTGGGATTTTGTAATGGCTGCATTTACTCGTAAAGAGACATGGTTACCACTCTATTTAATTATTGCCTATCTAACTATTCGACGGTATAAAGAGAAAGCTATTTTCATATTGCCTTTATTAATTGTAGGCTTAGTGCTTTGTGATCAGGGATCGAATATTGTAAAAGATTTGACAGAGCGACTAAGGCCAGTGCATGATCCGGAAATTGGAGCAATGGTGCACAATGTGATGAAAAAAGGAGGACACTTCGGATTTTTCTCGGCGCATTGTGCCAATGCATTTGCTGCTTTGGTGTTTACAGGAATGCTGTTTAAGCGTGCCTGGCATGTGGCATTCATGACAATTTGGGCATTGACAGTTTGCTATACTCGAATTTATTTAGGGGTACATTATCCTACCGATGTGCTTGTTGGAATTGCTTTTGGTAGTTTCGTTGGTTGGGGAATGTATCGAATCGCAGTTGTATTGGATGAGAATTTTATGCGATTAAGAAAGCCTATTGTTCGGACTACAAGACTGAAGAATAAAGGTGTTTTCTTAGTGTGGGTTGTGGGGACGACAACAATTGCAACGGTTATGCTTGTAATTTGGAAGTTTAGTCACTACAATATGCTCTAAGAATATGGAAGAATTATTAAGAACTTACCAAGATAATCACGATAGATATAAGTTAGAGCAGGATAAGGTTAATTTGCAATTACGCGGACTTTCCTGGTTGCGGTTGTCCCTGTTTTTAGGGGTAATTGCTGTATTGTATTTTGTTTGGCCTTACGACGTTGGTTTGGCGGTTGGAGCTGCTATCGTGCTGTTTGCTTGCTTCCTTTTTATTGTTAGGAAGTATGTGAGTAAAGAGCAGCAGCGCAATATAATCCGAAATTTAATTTCCATAAATCAGGAAGAGATGGTTGCTGTTTGTGGCGACTATTCCATATTCCCCAATGGCGAGAATCATATTGATTCGGAGCATGATTATAGCTTCGATTTAGATGTGTTTGGAGCAGGTGGTCTTTTTCAGATGATAAATAGAACGGCTACTGTTTTTGGTTCTGCTCAGCTGGGAGCAATGCTGAAGAAGCCTTTGATGGAGGGAGAGGCAATTATCTCAAGACAGAAAGCTGTTGAGGAATTGGCTCAGAAAATGGAGTGGCGTCAGCGACTACAGGCTATAGCACGACTGGATAGTGAAAATGAGAAAGACAAAGAGTCGTTGGAGCAATGGCAGAACGATGGTGATACGGACGAATTTTCGGAATATTGGAACCGACTAGTATGGGGAATTCCCGTGTTGACAGTTGGTGCTTTGGTGGTAGCAATTGCAGGTGTTGGTTCTTGGTTGCCATTTAATGTGCTTGCAGTATTTCAGCTGGCCATCTTAGGTGTTTTTCGAAAACGAATTACAGCAATCCATCTAAGTTTTGGAAAGAAAAAGTTATTCCTAAAAAAATACATTCTACTATTAAAGCATATTCAGCTTGAAAACTTTGAAAGCGAACTACTAAACGATCTTCAGCAGAAACTGAAAAACAATGGTAGCGCAACAAAAGAAATTCAAGAGTTGGAAAAACTCATCGGTGCATTGGATACAGGAATGAGTTTAATGGGGATTTTGTTGCTGAACTCTACTTTACTGTGGAATCTTCGCCATTCAATTCGCTTGCTCAGTTGGTATAAGCGCTGTCAGCAGAATTTATCGGAGTGGTTTCAGGTAATTGGAGAGCTAGAGGCGCTGTCTGCTTTGGGAAATTTTGCTAAAAACCATCCTGGCTTCACTTTTCCCGAACCCAAAGAGGAAGGTCGAGGGATTGTTGGAGAAGAAATGGGGCATCCTTTCTTAGGCGAGGAGCGCTGTGTTGTAAATAATTTTGCCGTTGAGAAGGCCGGAGATGTACACATTATCACTGGGGCTAACATGGCCGGAAAAAGTACCTTTTTGCGCACGGTTGGAGTGAATTTGATTTTGGCTATGGCTGGAGCTCCTGTGTTTGCTGAAAAAATGCAGTTTGTACCTATTCGCTTATTTACTCATATGCGTACTACCGATTCGCTGGTGAATGATGAATCCTATTTTTATGCCGAATTAAAGCGTTTAAGATTGTTGTTGGATAAAATGCTTGCCGGAGAACGTGTCTTTGTAATCTTAGATGAAATTTTAAGAGGAACGAACTCCGTGGATAAATTGAATGGTTCTCGGGAATTTGTGCGACGATTGCTGGAAACGAATACACCGGGTATTGTGGCTACTCACGATTTAAAGCTGGCGCAAATGGAAACTGAGTTTCCTGACAACATATTTAACCACTGTTTTGAAGTAACTCTGGCGGAAGGAAAGCTGGATTATAGTTATCAGCTGAAACCTGGAGTAACGCAAACCATGAATGCTACCTATCTGATGGAGCAGATGGGGATTATTCCAAAGAAAGAAGAACTGTTGGCTGAGGCATAAAAAATCCCACCTCTCGGTTGAAAGGTAGGATTCATTTCGGTTTTAATGTTTTAGTTGGGCAATAATAATAACAGGGTTGTCATTTTCTGTTAACTTCTTCAAGTGTTTTAGACTTTCAGGTAATTGGGCTTTCGGATGTTCGTCAAACCATTGAATGATATCTATGGCTTGCATGTATGTTACTAGTTCGTTTTTCGAGTTAATATACGTTTTGTTGAACTTGAATGGATAGTTTTTACTCCCTTTCCAGGTCATATTTCCATTGTTCTTATAAGAAGCTGATGCCTGTTTTTCTTTATCGAAACAGGCCCAATAGCTCTCTTTCTGGTATCGGTATTGATGAAGAAGGTATTTCGAAGATTCAACCATGTGGATACCTAAAAACAACTTATCAACAGCTTGCGACTTGGTTCCATCTTGCTTTACATGTTGTTTTAAAAGCTCATTGCGCTTAGAATAGGTGGTAGCATATTTCCCAAAGTTGAAAATATAGTGTGGTTTTAAAGCATCTTTAGTAACATGAAACAAGGTATCGTTAAACGCCTCTTTAAAGTAAAGTTGCTTATTCCATCGATAAAGTATGCCCTCGAAAGCCAAAATGGTAATAGAATTGTCTGTATTTGAAAACGATTGAAAATTTGGGAACTTAGTCAGTGTTTTTCCTTTGTTGTTGAAAATATTAATCTTAGTTTCTTGTTTTCCCATCAGGTTAGGAATGTAGCAAGCATAGATAGAATCGTTGATGAAGCTGGTATTTCCGTAAGATGTTGCGGCATCAAATTTGTCCAGTACATTTCCTTCTAAATCATATTTAATGAGGCTTTTCCCTCCTTTTTTCTTGGCGATTATGGTTTTGTTTTTCTCATCGAAAGGTACTCCCCAAAGTGTTCTGTCGAACTCGTTGGGACCATTCCCTTGTTTTCCAATTTCACCAATTAGCTTTCCTGTTTTTCTTTCAAATCGAAGCATTTGCTTCCTTTGTTTGATAATGATTTCGTTGTTGGTAATGTATGGGGAAGGAGAACCGGATATCAGGCTTCCTTCTTTCGTTTCAAGAGGAATGTATTGGATTGATTCAAAAAGATCAGTTCCGTTGAAAATAGTAGGCTTTTCAACAATTGTACTAAAATCGATGATATTTGATTTGGGAGGAGTGGTTTCTTTGCTTTTGCAGCATGTTAAAACAGCAATTATAAAAAGCATCAGGTAAGTCTTCTTTATCATCTGAAAGTTCGGTTTAAATAGTAAATAAGTCTTTTGTTTTAGGAGTAACGAAAGAGTTGTTTTTTTATAACAGCAGAAAGATGAAAGAAGGGGCATTTTTCAGAATAAATTGAAAAAAGAATTACGAATATGTATAAAAGGGCAACGATTATATCGAAGGTTCTAGGCAGTTATTAACTGGTAATTGTTAATTTTTGCGTTTAGGAAATACTTCTGTAAATGCCGACTTTTCTGTATATTTGGGAAAATTTCTCAGAAAATGACGCAAGAATATTCGGAAAAGGCAATTCGTACACTTGATTGGAAAGAGCATATTCGTCGCCGTCCAGGAATGTACATCGGAAAGTTAGGAGATGGTACATCGGCCGATGATGGAATATATGTTTTATTGAAAGAGGTAATCGATAACTCCATCGATGAGTTCATGATGGGATTTGGAAAGAAGATCGAGATTAATGTCAGCGATGAGGTTCTTTCTATCCGTGATTATGGACGAGGGATTCCTTTAGGGAAAGTAGTTGATGTAGCTTCGAAGATGAATACCGGTGCAAAATACGATTCAAAAGTATTTAAGAAATCTGTCGGATTGAACGGTGTTGGTATTAAAGCAGTAAATGCGCTGTCAACTCATTTCGTGGTTAGAGCTTACCGTGAAGGAGAATGCAAAGAGGTGGAATTTTCACGAGGAGAGGTACTACAAGAACATGAAGTGGCGTCGACTTCAGAAGAAAACGGTACTTTCATTGAATTTACTCCCGATAAGGAAATTTTTAAAGGATATCATTTCATCACCGACTATGTGGTGAATATGATGAAAAACTATGCCTTCCTGAATTCCGGGTTAACCATTGTTTGTAATGGAGAAAAATATCAGTCGAAAAACGGACTGAAAGATTTGCTGGAGGAAAACCTGGAAGCACAGCCTTTGTATCCGATTATTCATTTGTCTGGTGAAGATATTGAGATGGCACTAACTCACGGCCATCAATATGGTGAAGACTATTACTCATTTGTAAATGGTCAGCACACTACACATGGTGGAACTCACCAAGCGGCATTCCGAGAAGCAATTGTAAAAGCAGTACGCGAATTCTACAAAAAGGATTTCGATCCTTCCGATATTCGTGCATCCATTGTTGGTGCCATTAGCGTTAAAGTGGAAGAACCTGTATTCGAATCGCAGACCAAGACAAAGTTGGGATCGCGAGATATGGGCCCCGACGGACCTGGTGTTCGTAACTATGTAATGAATTTTGTTCAGAAGGAGTTGGATAACTTCTTGCACAAAAATAAAGAGGTGGCCGATGTGCTGCTAAAGCGTATTCAGGATTCTGAGCGTGAACGTAAAGCAATTACCGGAATTAAGAAGTTGGCTCGTGAAAGAGCGAAAAAGGCCAATTTGCATAACCGTAAGCTGCGTGACTGTAGAGCTCACTTGAATTCAAAAAAAGAAGGAAAAGAAGAATCTTCGATTTTTATTACCGAGGGAGACTCGGCTAGTGGATCGATTACGAAAGCACGTAATGTGAATACGCAGGCCGTATTTAGTTTGAAGGGAAAGCCTTTAAATACTTTTGGGTTGACCAAAAAGGTGGTATATGAAAACGAAGAGTTTAACCTGTTACAGGCAGCTTTGAATATCGAAGACGGTATGGATGGACTTCGTTATAACAAAGTGATTATAGCAACCGATGCCGATGTCGACGGTATGCACATTCGCCTGTTGATGATTACATTCTTCTTGCAGTTTTTCCCCGATTTGGTGAGAAAAGGTCATCTGTACATCCTGCAAACCCCACTCTTTAGAGTTCGAAATAAAAAGACAACAAAATATTGTTATTCCGAAGAAGAACGAATAGAAGCGATAAGCAGTTTAGGTCCAAAACCAGAAATCACCCGCTTTAAAGGTTTGGGTGAGATTTCTCCTGGAGAGTTTAAGCATTTTATTGGGAATGATATCCGTTTGGAGCCGGTGCGTTTGAAAAGGCACGAGTCTACCCGTGATTTGTTGAAGTTTTATATGGGGAAAAATACTCCCGAACGTCAGGAGTTTATCATTGGTAACTTGGTGGTGGAGAAAGACGAAGTGTAACCTAGATTGTGTAATCAGTAAAAAAGTAGTGTGATGGAGGAGAATATTGTTCCAGAGGATAACCTGAATCAGGAAAATCAGGAAGATATGGTTCAATCCAATAAAGATGAAAAACGTGAAGTAACTTACCTTTCGGGTATGTACGAAGATTGGTTCTTAGACTATGCTTCGTATGTGATTCTGGAAAGGGCAGTTCCTTATGTAAACGATGGGCTTAAGCCAGTACAGCGTCGTATCATGCATGCCATGCGCCAAATGGATGATGGCCGTTACAATAAAGTAGCGAACATCATTGGTAACACTATGCAGTATCACCCGCACGGTGATGCATCAATTGGTGATGCTTTGGTACAGTTGGGGCAAAAAGATCTATTGGTAGATACTCAGGGAAACTGGGGTAACATCCTAACAGGCGACGGAGCGGCAGCTTCTCGTTACATTGAAGCACGACTTTCAAAATTCGCTCTTGATGTGGTTTTCAATCCGAAAACGACTAACTGGAAGCTTTCGTACGATGGACGTAACAAAGAACCGATCACACTACCGGTTAAGTTCCCATTGTTGTTGGCACAAGGAGTAGAAGGTATTGCTGTTGGTCTTTCATCGAAAATTTTACCCCATAACTTCATCGAACTAATTGATGCTTCTATCAAGCATTTGAAGAATAAAGAGTTCGAACTTTATCCCGATTTCCCAACAGGAGGATATGTCGATGTAAGTAAATACAACGACGGTCATCGTGGAGGTTCAGTTAAGGTACGTGCTAAGATCGAGAAGCTGGATAACAAAACACTGATTGTAAAAGAAATTCCATTTGGAAAGACAACGACTTCGGTTATCGATTCCATTTTGAAAGCCAACGATAAAGGCAAAATCAAGATTAAACGAGTTGATGATAACACGGCTGAAGGGGTTGAAATTCTGATTCACCTGGGGAATGGTGTGTCGTCAGATAAAACGATCGATGCACTTTATGCTTTTACCGATTGTGAAATTTCCATTTCCCCCAATGCATGTATCATTGAAGACGATACTCCGAAGTTTATTTCTGTTGGCGAAATTCTGCGTAAATCGGTAGAGAATACCCGCGATTTACTGAAGCTGGAGCTGGAGATTCGAAAAGGAGAGCTGGAAAATGCATGGCACTTTGCTTCGTTGGAAAAAATATTTATCGAAGAACGAATCTATAAGGATAAGAAGTTCGAGGATAGTAAAAATATGGACGAGGCAGTTGCGCATATCGATAAGCGATTGGAGCCATGGAAGCCAAGCCTGAAGCGTGACGTTAATCGTGACGATATTCTTCGATTAATGGAAATTAAGATGGCCAGAATTCTTCGATTCAATACCGAGAAGGCCAATAATTACATTCAGTCAATCGAAGACGAGATTGCTCAAATCGATTACGATTTAGCTCACTTGACTCCATATGCCATTAAATGGTACGAAGGAATTCGTAAGAAATACGCCAAAGGAAAAGAGCGTAAAACAGAAATTAGAAGTTTCGAAAATATTGTAGCTGCCAAAGTGGTGGTGGCTAATCAAAAATTATATATCGATCGTGCCGAAGGCTTTATAGGGACTTCGCTTAAGAAGGCCGACTATATTTGCGATTGTTCCGATATCGATGATGTAATCTTATTCCGAAAAGACGGAACATATATGGTTACTCCGGTGGCCGATAAGGCATTTGTCGGGAAAAATATAATGCACATTGCCATCTTTAAAAAGAACGATAAACGAACCATTTATAACGTTATTTATCGCGATGGAAAAGGTGGGGTGTATTACATGAAGCGTTTTGCTGTAACAGGTGTGACGCGTGACAAAGAGTATAATTTAACTCCGGGAAAACCTGGATCACGAATAATATATTTCACAGCCAATCCGAATGGAGAAGCAGAGGTGCTTCGAATAATGCTTAAACCAAAGCCTCGATTGAGAAAGTTGGTATTTGAGCAGGATTTTGGTGAGTTGGCTATCAAGGGGCGTCAGTCGCGAGGAAATGTGCTTTCTAAAACCGATATCCATAAGATTACGCTGAAAGAGAAAGGTGTTTCTACGTTAGGCGGACGAAAAATCTGGTACGATAAGGATGTACGCCGACTAAACGCAGATGGACGTGGACAGTTTTTAGGAGAGTTCATGGGAGAAGATCGAATTTTGGTGTTGACTAAAGATGGTAGCTTCCAGTTGTACAGCTTTGATCTAACCAACCATTTCGATGAGAACATCTTGTCTATTGGTAAATTTGATCCTCAAAAAGTATTGTCGGTAATCTATTACGATGGCGATCAGCACTTCTACTATGTGAAACGCTTCCAAATCGATTTATCAACATACGGTAAGAAACTGAATTTTATTGGCGAGCAGGAGGAGAACAAACTGGTTAGTGTGACTTGGGTGGAATATCCTCGTTTCGAAATTGAGTTTGGGGCTCATCACAGTTATCGCGAAAACGAGATTGTTGAGGTTGATCCGTTTATTGGAGTGAAATCGTTTAAAGCCAAAGGAAAACGATTGAGTAATTATTCTATCCAGAATATTACAGAATTGGAGCCTGTGGTAAAAGACGAACACGATAAACCAACGGATGATGCAATGTTTGCTGATAAAGCAGAGGTGAAAGATGAGTTTGCCGATGTGCCAATGGAGGTGGAAGGACCAAACACCGAAGATGAGGCGGATGATGAAAACCAAATGTCACTTTTTTAAGTAATCCAACTATGACGATTTTTTTGATTGGTTTCATGGGGAGTGGAAAGTCTACTCTAGGGCGAAGATTAGCTGCTTTAACAGGTTGCTCTTTTATCGATATGGATAAATTCATAGAAGAGAAATACTTTAAAACAGTAGCACAGATTTTTGCTGAAGAGGGCGAAGCATCTTTTCGAGAGAAAGAGCGTTTAGCCATTGAAGAGTTGGCCGGTTTTCAGGATGTTGTTATTGGAACAGGTGGCGGAGCTCCCTGTTTTGGTGATAATATGAACCAAATGAATCAGTCGGGAATAACAGTGTGGTTAGATGTTCCTGTTAAGGCTTTAGTGGCTCGATTAAGTAGAGCGAAAGCTGAGCGCCCATTGATAAAAGAAAAGAATACTGAAGAATTAACTCTGTTTGTTGAGGAAAAGCTCAATGAGCGAAATGTGTTCTACTCTCAGGCAAAAGTGAGAGTTACCGGAGGGAATATTCAGGCTGAAGATATAACTACCATTTTAGAAGCTTCGGGCAGCTAAAATGGTAGCTGTTTTTTTATTTTAACTCGTCCGAGTTGTAAGCTTTCACTAAATCACGCATATTGTAAGTCGACGCCATAGTTTCGCCATAAGCTCCTGCTGAATGGATCGCAATCAAATCTCCACGTTTCGATTTTGGTAAATCTACTTTCCTTCCGAAAACATCTGAAGATTCGCATATCGGACCAACAATGTCGTACTTTTCTGTTGGTAGGTTAGATGTTAGTGCGCTAACCTTGTGTGTAGCTTGATACAGAGCTGGACGAATCAATTCTGTCATTCCTGCATCCAATATCAGGAATTGTGTTTCCAGTCCTTGCTTCACGTATAATACCTTCGAAATAAGATGACCGCATTGTGCTACCAGCGATCTTCCCAGTTCGAAATGCAACTGCTGTCCTTCTTTTAATTCCAAGTGATCGTTGAAGGCCTTGAAGTAAGCGGCAAAATCGCAAATTGGCTGGGCTTGTGGATCATCGTAATTGATGCCTAGTCCGCCACCCACATTGATATGCTCCAGGTGGAAGCCATTTTGCTCAAACCATTCATGTATTTTATTCACCTTCAGGCTTAATTGTTCGAATACCGAAATATCGGTAATCTGCGAGCCCACGTGGAAATGAATTCCTGTTAATTTGATGTTTGGTAGAGAGCGAAGAATTCGTCCTACTTCATCAAAATCCCAGTGGTTAATTCCAAACTTGTTGTCTTTAAGTCCGGTGGTAATATATTTGTGTGTCTGAGGATCAACATCTGGATTGATGCGAATAGCGATAGGAGCAACTACGTCCATTTTACCTGCAATCTCGTTGATAACTTCAATCTCAGGAATACTTTCGCAATTGAAAGAGAAAATCTGGTGTTGTAATGCTGTTTTTATCTCTTTGTCCGATTTTCCAACACCGGCATAAGCTACTTTAGAGTTCGGGATACCCAATTCGATGGCTTTCGATACTTCGTTGCCACTAACGCAATCTGCACCAAATCCATATTCAGTAAGCGTTTTTAAAACGGCTTCGTTGGCATTGGCTTTAATGGCGTAGTGTACCACGTAATTGTATTTCGATGCTTCTCTTTTTACGGTGTCAAGAGTTGCTCGAAGTAAATCGAGATCGTAGAAATAAAAGGGTGTTTCTAGTTGCTGAAACTGTTCGATATATCTTTGATTAATCATCTGGTCTGTGTTAAACGGATAAGTACACAAATACCGAATACAATAAATGTATCCGGCATTCGAGGTTTTTATAGTCTGCTTTTATGAAGGTACTTAAAACAAGCCTTTACTTAAGGCGTTAAGCGCTTCTTTTTTATCTTCGCGACAAGTTAATATCGAAATATTGTGATTACTTCCACCGTAAGAAATCATACGAATAGGAAGTTTTTCCAATGCTTTGAAAATGCGATATTGGTGTCCTTTTTCTTCAATCAAGTCGTGTCCAACAATACAGATAATAGTCTGGTCGGTATCGATACTTACCTCTCCAAGTGATTCAAGATCTACTAAGATATCCTCCAGGTAATCCATTTTGTCGATGGTACACGAAACTGCAACCTCCGATGTCGTAATCATATCGATAGGAGTTTTGAAGTTCTCGAAAATTTCGAAAACCTTACGCAAGAATCCGTGTGCATTCAACATTCGGTCTGACTTAATTTTAATGGCAGCAATATTGTCTTTGGCGGCAATTGCTTTAATCCCTTTCCCCTGTGGATCATGTGTGATCAGTGTACCATCATCTGTAGGATTCATTGTGTTTTTCAATCGAACAGGTACATTCCTTTTTTTACAAGGAAGAATGGTTGATGGGTGAAGAATTTTTGCTCCAAAGAAAGCTAGCTCGGCTGCCTCCTCAAACGATAGTTGATTTATCTTAGCGGTATTTTCAACGTAACGTGGATCGTTGTTGTGGAAACCATCAATGTCTGTCCAGATTTCAACAATCTCAGAATTAATAGCAGCACCAATCAGTGTGGCAGTATAGTCACTACCTCCACGTTGTAGGTTATCTACATTGTTGTCAGCATTCAAACAGATGTAACCTTGTGTAATAACATAGTCTGCATCTGCTACATCTGCCATTATTGGCTCAATGTGCTCTGTTATGTATTTCAAATCAGGCTGAAGCTCTTCATCAATTTTCATGAAGTCAAGAGCTGGAATTAAAGCCGATTTAAATCCGTTTTCTAATAGTAGGAAATGAAACATGCCTGTTGACATCATCTCACCTTGGGCCAAAATAGCTTTTTCGCCATTTTCGTCGAACTCGCCTGTGGTGTACGATTTTAATGTTTCAAATACCTGTTTGACATGTTTAGCTCCCTTTTGTTTATAATCGGCAGAAGCATAAAGTTGGCTGATAACCTTGTTGTATTTTGCCTCAAGTTTATCAATTAGCTTTGTAGCTTCCTTCTGTTTTTTCTTGTATAGAAGTTCTGATATTTCGACCAAGGTGTTGGTCGTACCACTCATTGCTGAAAGCACAACTACTTTGCGCTCTCCATCAGTAATAATCTGCATTACTGATTTCATGTTGTCAACGGAACCTACCGAGGTTCCTCCGAATTTCAATACTTTCATATTCTTTTAATAATAAAAGCGGTGAGTGCAAAAAGACATTCTCAAAAACAGGCATAATTGAAAATGTAAAATGATGCAAATAACCGCCAAAGGAGTTAAACTCAATTATAAACAGTCGCAAAGATGAGATTTTTTTTCAAAATAGTGCTATAAAATGTTTTTTTAAGGTGGGGTAAATTTAGGATTTGTTAAAATAGAGGGTGTGAAATTTAGGATTTGTAATCGATTTTTTCGGTTAAACCTTTTGAATGGCTTGCTGTTTCTTTGGTATGTTTAACTGTTAACATTGAAAATTATGTATTCAGCTTTATTGCATTCTCATTCCGGACTTAGATACTTGGTGTTAATTGGAGTTTTGATGGCCATTTTCACCTCAATAAAAAAGAAACCCGAAAGCTTTAATGGAAAAAATGTTTGGGCATTAATTGGTATGGCCTTAATGCACTTGCAGTTTTTGGTAGGATTTGTATTGTATTTCAGTACACCTAAAGTGATGTTTAGCTCAGTGATGTTTGAAAGCAGCTTGATGCGCTTTTTTACTTTGGAGCATCCAGTAATGATGTTGCTTTCATTGGCATTAATAACAGTAGGGTATAGTCGTGCGAAAAAGAGAACAGGAAATGCGTCTCGTAAGCAGGTGCTTTATTTCTATCTGGTAGGATTGCTAATTATGTTGGCCGCAATTCCTTGGCCTTTTAGCAGAGTTCCTGGTGCTTGGATGTAAACCGGAAATGATATGAAAATAAAAAAGCCAATTAATCGTGAGATTAATTGGCTTTTTAGTGGGTGGATGACCGGGGTCGAACCGGCGACCTCTGGAACCACAATCCAGCGCTCTAACCAACTGAGCTACAACCACCATGTTTGAAAGCGTGGTATTGCTTTCGTTTTGCGGTTGCAAATATAGGATATTTCTTTCGGTTTGTGCAAACAAAAAATGAAAAAAAACGAAAGAAAATTAGATGGGCTCTGATATTCAGAGTGTTTTAGATGATATTTTTTTCAACTTAAAAATAATCGACTATTCTTGCTTACTTTTGTGGAGAGTAATGAGAGAAAAAATCAGCAAATATATATCGACACGATTTAATGCAGTATCGGCTATACAGCTGTTTCAACTGGTTCGGTACGGAATATTATTCCTAATTGGTATCGTATTGGTGAAAGCAGGAGTGGCAAAAGCCGATATCGGTTATTACGAACAGTTCTTGTTTTTGGCCGGAGCAGTAAGTTTTTTCTGGATAAATGGATTTATCAAAGGTTTTTTGTCGTTGCATAATTCGGCCAAGAGTGGAATTCAACTTTTCAATGCATTTATTGCACTCCAGTTATTTGCTGTTTTGGGTGCCGGAGCTTTGGCTGCCACAAAAGATACTCTTTTTCCAATATTATTAAGCGATCATTCTTTTTCAAACGTGACCTTATTGGTCGTTTATGTTGTTTTAACTGCACCTGCCTCTTTGGTTGAGTATATTCTTTATTTGAAAGATAAATCGAAAGAGCTGGTAGGATACGGTATTTGGGCGTACGGAATTCAGTTGATTGCAATTGGGATGGCTGCTTTTGCTCAGTTAGATGTTGAAAAGTTATTGCTGATATTGGTGGCAACAGGAGTGTTGCGTTATGGTTATCTGCTGTGGTTGCTGGCAAAACATGGAAAATTCCAGTTCGATTCTGAGTTTTTGAAAGATTGCCTGAATCGGTCGTGGCCGTTAATTGCTGCAGCTTTGCTAAGTGGTTCGGCTCAGTATATCGATGGTTTTATAATCACGTCACGTTTTTCTGCTGAAGAATTTGCCATTTTCCGATACGGAGCGCGTGAGTTACCATTGGCTTTATTACTGGCCAATAGTTTCAGTAATGCAATGGTAGCAAAAGTAAATACAGAAAAACCGCAATCAGAGGTATTGCAAGAAATATATCAGGGATCGAAAAGATTAATATACACACTGTTCCCAATGTCGTTGGTGTTGGCATTATTGTCTCATCAACTTTTTAAGTTATTCTTCAATCCCGATTTTGCTGAATCGGCTACCATCTTCAATATCTATTTATTGTTGGTTGTTAGTCGCTTGGTGTTTCCTCAAGCGGTATTAATTGGCTTAGGTCACACAAAACTGATAATGAGAGCATCGTTTTGGGAACTGATGTTAAACGTAACGTTGAGCTTGTTATTGGTTCGTACCATGGGAGTAAGTGGGGTTGCCTTGGCAACAGTAATCGCCTATTGGTTCGAAAAGCTGTATCTTTCGTTCCGATTGAGAAAAGATACAGGCATTGCACTCCAACAAATTGTGCCGCTGGGTAGTTGGTTAATTGGTTCGTTGATATTGTGTGCAGTAGTTTATGTAATTGAATGGATGTAAATGTAACCAGATGATGGAATTCATAATGGATGATTCTAAAATAGAGAATCAGTTTAAAACGATATTAAAGCAATTAAATCAGACAAAAAATGGTGTTGTGGCCGATTCGCTAACAGCCAGAGGATTTAAATATAAAATGAACTTAGGTTCGAATATTGTTACATTGCGAGGCTTGGCCAAGCAGTATGACAGAAACCATCTTTTAGCATTGAAATTGTGGAATAAGCAATGGCGTGAAACCATGATTTTAGCCACGATGTTAGAAGAACCTTCTACGCTTACCGAGCAACAAATGGATTATTGGGCCAAAAGCTTTGAGACAACCGAAATTGCAGAGCAGGCGGTGATCAACCTTTTCCCTGAAAGCAAATTTGCTTACATAAAAGCACTAGAGTGGTGTCGAGGAAAGAAGTTTTTGGTAAAGTATACCGGACTTCTTTTGATGGGACGCTTGGCAATGGTCGATAAAAAAGGGTTGGACGAAATGTTTGAGCCATTTTTAGAAGTAATTGCTCCTTTGATGCGTGATCCACAACTTTCGAATGTAATGGTGCGTAGTTTCGGACAAGTTGGCAGACGATCGAAACAACTAAATGACATGGCATTGGAGTTTCTTTCGGTATTAAGGGTAGATGAAAACAAAGAGGCGCAAGCGGTTGCAGAAGAGTTGATTACAGAATTGTCATCGGAGTGGGTGCAAGAGAGTTTTAAGGAGTAAACAAATCTTAACTGTTGGAACTTATTTATTTGCACGACTTTTGATATTGCGTAAACAGTAAATTGAAATTTAAAACATTTGAAATATGAAACTGGATAAATCTTCAAATCCAATTTTTAGCGGAAAAGCTTTTAAGCAAATGGATTTTTCATTTGCCCAAACAGAGCGAATGACTATTGAAGGAGCAATGAATAAAACAGCTATTCTTTTGTTGTTGGCTGTTCTTTCGGCTGCTTATGTGTGGAATCAGTTTTTTGGTGCTTTCAATCCGGCATATCCGGGAGAAGCTATTGCAGCTATCACTCCTTACATGCTTATTGGTGGTATCGGAGGTTTCATTGTGGCCTTGATAACTGTTTTTAGTCCGGCACGTTCTGCCGTATTGGCTCCAATTTATGCATTGCTGGAGGGATTATTCTTAGGAGGAATCTCTGCTGTGTTGGAAATGCAGTTTGGACAAGGACTAGTAATGCGCGCAGTAGGTTTAACCTTTGGTGTTTTTGCCTTAATGCTTGTTTTATACCGAAATAGAACATTGCGAGCTACTGGAAAATTTAGAATGGGAGTAATGGCTGCCACAGGAGGTATTGCTTTGGTGTATTTCATTAGTTTCATTGCCAGTTTATTTGGAGCTAATATGGGCTTTATGTACGGAAATAGTCTGATGGCTATTGGCTTTAGCTTATTTGTAGTGGTAATTGCAGCATTAAACCTGATTTTGGATTTCGATTTTATTGAACGTGCATCAGAAAGTGGAGCTCCTAAATACATGGAGTGGTATGGCGCATTTGGTCTAATGGTGACTTTAGTGTGGTTGTATCTGGAGATCTTAAAACTTTTGGCGCGTTTGTCTAGTCGCGACTAATTTCTTAAAGTAGCAGGTTGGTATCTAGAGTATCTAGAAATCTGCTATCTTGAAAAAATATTCTCACCCGAAATCACAATTGGTTTCGGGTATTTTTTTGAATGGAGTTGAAGCATCTTTGTACTCTGATTGGTAATGTTTAGTTTTGTTTGAAATGAATTCACTTTTTGCCGATATAATTTTACCACTTCCGTTAGCTGCCGATTTTACTTATGCTGTGCCTGCAGAATTACAGCACGAAGTAAAGGTTGGAAAGCGGGTAATTGTGCAGTTTGGAAAGAAAAAGTTCTACTCAGGCTTAATCCGAACCTTGCATAATAACCGACCAGAATACGATGAGATAAAGAATATCGAATCGATTTTAGACGATGAACCTGTTATTCATAAAGGGCAGGTGGAATTCTGGGATTGGATGAGTAAATATTACATGTGCTCATTGGGCGAAGTGATGAAAGCGGCATTGCCTTCTGGTTTAAAATTGGAGAGTCAGACTAAAGTGATTTTCAATCCCGATTTTCAGGCTAAAGAGACATTGACGGATTCGGAAGAAGTGATTTTCCGGTTGTTGAATGATCAGAAAGTGGCTACCATTCAGGATGTGAATAGTGCGTTGGCCTCAAAAAACGGACTTCGTGTTGTTAAGTCGTTACTGCAAAAGGGGGCTATTACCATTGAGGAACAGTTGAAGAATAGCTATAAACCCAAAACCGAAATTTATTTAACGTTGAATGACAAGCTGCGTTCGGAAGCTGCTGTGCATAAGATGTTGAATACGCTTACCAGAGCGAAAAAGCAATACGATGCATTGACTTTGTTTCTGCAATGGGTTTTGGAAAAAGAGAATTTCGGACACCTGATTGCTAAAAAGCAGTTGTTGAAGCAGGTTTCGGCAGCAGCATTGAAAGCATTAATCGATAAAAATATTCTTAGTGCAAAGGAAGTACGAGTCGATCGCTTGCATCGCTTCAATGGCCAAGTTCGTGATAGTTTCGATCTGAATATCCACCAGCAAAAAGCATTTGAAGAGATCAATCGTGGCTTTGAGAAGTTTCCAACGGTGCTATTGCATGGGGTAACTGCCAGTGGGAAAACCGAGGTCTATATTCGATTAATTGAAGAGTGTATTGCTTCCGGGAAACAGGTGCTTTACCTATTGCCTGAAATTGGATTGACGACTCAGATTATTCAGCGATTGAAAAATGTTTTTGGCGATAAAGCGGGAATTTATCACTCTAAGTTCAACGATCATGAGCGGGTAGAGATTTGGAACAATGTTTTGAACTATACGGGAGAAGCCAATTCTTCGCATCAAATTATTTTGGGCGCACGCAGTGCTGTGTTTCTGCCATTCAAAGATCTCGGCTTAATTATCGTTGATGAAGAACACGAGAACAGCTATAAGCAGTTCGACCCGGCACCAAGATATCATGCGCGGGATGCCGCAATGGTATTGGCGCATCTGCACGGAGCAAAAACGTTGCTAGGAACAGCAACTCCTTCCATCGAGAGCTACTTTAATGCTGTTTCGGGGAAGTACGGTTTGGTGGAGTTAACCAAAAGACATGGTGAAATTGAATTGCCGGAAATTGTAGTGGCTGATAGCAAAGAGGCCTACCGCAAGAAGCGTATGCAAGGGCACTTTACGCCTGAACTTTTTGAGCAGATGGAGCTGGCGTTGGAAAAAGGGGAGCAAGTAATTCTATTTCAAAACCGAAGAGGATTCTCTCCGTTTGTACAATGTAAATCGTGTGGATGGATTCCAACCTGTACCGATTGCGATGTGAGTTTGACCTACCATAAAAATCGAAATTTGTTGATATGCCACTACTGTGGACATACAAAATATCTTCCTCCTAAATGTGGAAGTTGTGGACACGAGCAGATTGACAGCAAAGGTTTCGGAACAGAAAAGATCGAGGAGGAACTAAAAACATTGTTCCCAGAGGCAAAAGTGGCGCGAATGGATATGGATTCTACTCGAACAAAATATGCCTTCGAAAAGCTGATTGAGAAATTTGAGAAGCAGGAAATTGATATTTTGGTGGGAACGCAGATGATCACCAAAGGACTCGACTTTGCTAATGTAAGTACGGTGGGAATTCTGAATGCCGATAACATGTTCAACTATCCCGACTTCCGTTCATTCGAGCGAAGCTTTCAGCTAATATCGCAGGTGAGTGGTCGTGCCGGACGAAAAAATAAACAGGGGAAAGTGATCATTCAAACCTCGTCGCCAGAGCATCAGGTGATCAACGATGTGAGAGAAAATGACTACCAGCGCATGTTTAAGTCGCAGTTGCAAGAGCGTAACATGTTCAAATATCCTCCTTTCTATCGAATGATTACCATTACACTTAAGCATCGCGATGCAAGACAGTTGGATAGAGCGGCAGCTCAGTTGGCTCATGAACTAAGGAAAACATTTGGCAATAGAATTCTGGGACCAGAGTATCCGGTAATTAGCCGTTTACAACAGTGGTATCAGAAAATAATTTGGCTGAAGGTGGAGAAAAAATATTCGCCTTCGGCAGTAAAGAAAAATATTTCCGAAAAAATTGACTGGTTGAAAAATAATCCGGGCAATAGTACGTTGATAGTAATGGCGGATGTAGATCCGCAATAGAACCTAACGAGCGATAAACCTTATTTCTGGTATTATTTTATTACTTTTGGCCAGTTCAAAATTCTGAATGTGGATAAAATTACGATAGAAAACATCTTTAATCAATTCTCACAAAAGCGCGTGCTAATTGTGGGAGACGCGATGATAGACTCTTACCTGTATGGTAAGGTAGATAGAATCTCTCCAGAAGCTCCAATTCCAATTGTTTCTGTTACCGAAGAAGAGGATCGCCTCGGTGGTGCGGGGAATGTAGCCCGAAATATCTTGTCATTGGGAGCAACTCCCATATTATTTTCGGTGGTTGGGAATGACACTTATGGTGAGCTTTTTAATCGACTTCTAGAGAAGCGCGGAATGACTACAGATGGGATTATTTCTAGTCAATATCGTAAAACAACTGTTAAAACTCGTGTTATCAGCGCAGGACAACACATTGTTAGAGTCGACAATGAGACGGTTCAACAGGTGAGTGAAGACGTAGAGACAGAGTTGATCAATCGAATTAGAAAAACAGTTGCTGAACAAAAAATCGATATCATCATCTTTGTAGATTACGATAAAGGAGTACTTTCTACCAATGTAATTACAAAGCTGAAAGCACTAGCCGATGATTACCACATTATGACAGCTGTTGATCCGAAACGAAAAAATTTCCTTACCTACAAAGGAGTTGATTTATTTAAACCCAACTTCAAAGAGTTTAACGAAGGTTTGGGCATTCATGTTCCTAAAGGAGACATCGAAGGATTGAGAACTTCTTCTAAAGTTTTACATTCAGTAAATCGCCATCGAAATGTATTCGTTACATTATCGGAACTAGGTGTTTTCTACAGCAGTAATGTAGAGCATTCACATATTCCTGCCGAAATACGATATATTGCCGATGTGTCGGGAGCCGGAGATACTGTTATTTCAGTAGCTTCGTTGGCATTAGCTGCGGGAATGAGCTCAGAACAAATTGCTGTGATCTCTAACTTAGCTGGTGGATTGGTTTGCGAGCAGGTAGGAGTTGTGCCTATCGATAAAGAGCTGTTGAAACAAGAGCTACTGGATTACTACAAAAATTAGAATAAACTCTTCTTAAAAATATTACATGATTTTATCGGAATTAATTCTGGTAAAACCAGTCATGCTGTGTAAAATTTATACCAGTTGTAAATGAATGGTAAAAATTAAGATGGAGTATGATGGATTAGGTGTAAAAATATTAAATTTGAGATCGGCAAAATTCACAATAAAGCATTTCAATTATTATGGGGAAAATTATTGCTCTGGCCAATCAAAAAGGAGGCGTTGGGAAAACGACAACAGCTATTAATCTGGCTGCTAGTTTGGCAATTCTTGAGAAAAAAGTTTTGATCATTGATGCAGATCCACAGGCCAATGCTTCGTCTGGACTTGGAATTGATATTCGCAATGTGCAAAATAGTATCTACGAATGTTTCATCGATGAGGTAGATCCTCAGAAAGCAATTTTCGAAACAGAAGTGGAGAATCTTCATATTATACCTTCTCATATCGACTTGGTAGGTGCCGAAATTGAAATGCTCAATCTGCCTAATCGAGAAAAAATTCTGAAAAAAGTTTTACAGAGTGTAGAGTCGGAATACGATTTCATTTTAATCGATTGTTCTCCATCGTTGGGATTGATTACTGTAAATGCGCTTACCGCTGCTAACTCAGTGATTATTCCGGTGCAGTGTGAATATTTTGCATTAGAAGGATTAGGAAAATTGCTTAATACCATCAAAATTATTCAGTCGCGCTTGAACCCTGAATTGGAAATTGAAGGTTTCTTGTTGACCATGTACGATTCGCGATTAAATCTTTCGAATCAGGTTTTCGACGAGGTGAAGCAACATTTCCAGGATATGGTTTTCGAAACCATGATTCAGCGAAATATTCGTTTAAGCGAAGCACCTAGTTATGGAAAGCCAGCTATTCTTTATGATGCGAACTCGAAAGGAGCGGTTAGTTATTTGAATTTAGCTCGAGAAGTGCTTCAGAAAAATAATATGACACAGATCGATGCTTCGGAAAAGATCATCGGATAAAAACAGAAAATATTAACTTTGCTCATTCATATTAGATAAAAAAGCAAAATGGCAAAACGTAATGCATTAGGAAGAGGGCTTGGAGCCTTGATAGATGATGCCGGTCGTGGTGGAAATGAACCAGTAAAGAAGACAGGTTCTTCAGTAAACGAAATTTCGATTGAGCAAATTCAGGCCAATCCATTTCAGCCACGTACTAATTTCGATGAAGAGGCGTTGAATGATTTAGCAAATTCGATTCGTGAGATTGGTATTATTCAGCCTATTACATTGCGAAAAATTGCTGATGACGAGTATCAGTTAATTGCCGGAGAACGTCGTTTACGTGCTTCTAAATTAGCAGGGCTTAAAGCAATTCCTGCCTATGTGCGCGACACCGATGACAATGATATGTTGGCGCTTGCTTTGGTGGAAAATATTCAGCGCGAAGATCTGGATGCCATTGAAGTTGCACTAAGTTACCAGCGTTTGATGGATGAGTGCCAACTAACACAAGAAGCTTTAACGCAGCGTGTTGGTAAAAAACGTTCAACCATTGCCAATTATCTACGATTATTACGTTTGCCTGCAATCATTCAGAAAGGTATTCGCGATAAGGAAATTTCAATGGGACATGCTCGTGCATTGGTGAATATCGATGATGCTGAGACGCAAATCATGCTTTTCCGTCAGATTGTGAAATACGATTTCTCGGTACGTAAAGTAGAAGAAATTGTACGCGACTTGAATAGTGAAAAGCCAAAAGCTGCAGCAAGTCAACCTAAATATCCACAAGAATATACCGACCTAAAATCTCATCTTGATCAGTTTTTTAAAACGAAAGTCGATTTCAAAATCAATGACAAAGGACGTGGTAAAATTTCAATTCCTTTTAAATCGTCGGGCGATTTAGAGCGTATTATTGGAATTTTGGATAGTCTAAATTCGTAATGCCGGTGCAATAAAATAATTCTCTAATAGTTATTTATAGAGTTTTGTACCTTTGTGCCACTTTTGTGAGATAAACAGATGAAGAATAAGATCTATCGAATAATAATTGTTGCTCTAATTGGGCTGTTGGGAGTGAATAGTTCATTTGCTCAGGTACTTAATAACAACAGGCTGAGCAAACAAGACAGTGCGATAATTGCACAGCCCATAAATAAACGCATATTTTCTCCTAAGAAAGCGGCTTTAATGTCTGCTATTGTTCCTGGTTTGGGGCAGATTTACAACCGAAAATATTGGAAGCTTCCATTGGTGTATGGTGGTATTGTTGGTTTTGGAGCATTGGTTATTTGGAATAACAACAAAATGCAGGACACCAAAAGAGGCTTGAAAGAGTTTTTCGATGATAATCCGGATACTCGCTTTTATGACAATGTTTTGCATTACACTAAAGAAGAGTTTATTGCCAATGGATGGGGAAATGAGGCTGGTTACAATGCCTGGGCCGAGTCTTCTTTAAAGAAGGGACGTGATGGCTATCGTCGTAATCGCGACTTGAGTTTCCTTGGTTTTATGGGTTTCTATCTATTGCAAATTCTGGATGCAACAGTTGATGCACACTTTAAAAACTTTGATATTAGCGATGATCTATCGTTAAATATTGACCCTGTTCAACAACAAAATCCCTTGACTGGACGTCCTTATTATGGACTTAAATGTCAAATTACCTTTTAAAACACTCAGACATGAATCGATTGATGGCGATTGCCACCATTTTAATAATATCTTTTCTGGCAACAAATGCCTGGGGCGATGATTACCGAAAGCAAATCATCAAGAAAACCAAAACCATTCAGATTACTGGAATCGATACTGCCGGCTACGAAAAGGCATTTATGTATCCCGATGAAAATTTGAATGACATTTTCGAAGAAAAATTGGATAGTCTTGTATCGTCATGGTATGTGCAAAGTGCATTTGTAATCGATAGTGTAGATATGGTGGAAGTGCTCGACTCGTTAGGCACAAAACTGCCCGATTCTGTTTATGTGAAACGTTTGGAAGCGATGAATTCATTCATCGACCTTTCGTATAATAAGACCGTTCGCAATTTCATTGAATTATATACTAAGCGGCGCAGAGAATTAGTGGGTGTAATGCTGGGACTTTCTAAGTATTATTTCCCGATGTTCGAAGAGGTATTAGATAAGTATAATTTGCCATTGGAATTGAAATATATGGCAATAATCGAATCAGCTTTAAATCCAAGGGCAGTATCCCGAGTGGGAGCTCGTGGTTTATGGCAGTTCATGTATTGGACCGGAAAGTCGTATAAATTGGAAATGAATTCGTTTGTCGATGAGCGCCACGACCCGTTGGCGTCTACCGAGGCAGCTGCGAAATTTCTAAAAGATCTGTACGATATCTATGGCGATTGGCATTTGGTAATTGCTGCTTATAACTGTGGTCCTGGAAATGTTCGAAAAGCCATTCGTCGTTCAGGAGGAGCTAAAGATTATTGGAAAATATACTACCGATTACCGCGTGAAACCCGTGGATATGTACCATCGTTTATTGCAGCGATGTATGTAATGAATAATTACAAAGAGCATAACCTGAAGTTGAAAGAGCCCGAATTTGAGGTGGTTTCTGATACTGTGATGGTGCGTGACTATGTGAATTTTAAGCAAATTTCAACAGTGTTGGATGTGCCTATTGAGGAATTGAGGTATTACAATCCACAATATAAAGCCGATATTATTCCGGCTACTAAAGACAAATCGTATGTGTTAAGACTACCTCAATCTCATTTGGGAGAGTACATCGATCGCGAAAAAGAGGTTATGGCTTATAAGCGCAAAGAGTTTTTCCCGGATAATCGCCTGAAAGCTCCATCGAATAAATATTCACGTTTTGCTGCTGTTAATATAAAAGGTAAGTCGAAAGTATACTACAAGGTTAAGTCGGGTGATAACTTAGGTTTTATTGCCGATTGGTACGATGTTGGTGTTTCTAGTCTGCGTTACTGGAATAATATTCGTCGAAACCTGATTCGTGTGGGACAGCGATTGGTAGTTTATGTGCCTTCTTCAAAGGTGGATTACTATCGTGGTATTAATACCATGAGTTCTGCTCAGAAGCGAAAATTGACAGGAAAAAGTGCTCCGGCCACAGTAAATTCAAAACCACAAAAAATAGATTCGAACTATGAATACCATACAGTTCGAAGAAATGAAAACTTGTGGATTATTGCGCGTAAATATCCTGGAATTTCTGCAAAAGATATTATGCGTTTGAATAATATGCGAAAATCGAATATTCGTGTTGGTCAGAAGCTGAAAATCAGACGAAGAGGTTAAAAACACCTCTTTAATGTTATAAATCCATTGATTTCATCGGGAAACAGAAATCGTTTCCTCAAACATTATGATTTCTCCTTTTTTACTTATAATTTTTGGAGGAAAACGAACTGGCAATGAGTGATTAACCATTTTAGGTGAGTATTGCTGGTTGAAATGCGTACCCGATGAAACCTCTTCGAGCATTACTAATTTTAATGATTACTCTGGCATTACTAGCTTTGAGTAGTCGGTTTATGCCGAAAGTTTTCAACAGAGGTACTGTAATAAGTGCTCCCGAGTTGGTTGCAGATACTTTAGCAGAGGTTGCTGAAGAAAAACCTTTAGTTGACTCTATTGCTGTTGAGGTGTTGCCGGTACAACAGCCAGATGTCACTATTTTTCCCGATACATTTAACCTGATGCATTGGAGTTCGTTATTGAGTAAAGCGAACAAACAATCGTTGCATTGGCTTTACTTTGGCGATTCGCAATTGGAAGGAGACCGAATAACTGCTCAGTTGAGGCGAATGCTTCAAACTGAATATGGCGGAAAAGGACTGGGTTTTCTTCCCATTAAAAATAGCTACCTGGTTCATGCCAATTTAAACCTGTACCACACGAAGGACTGGAAAGAGCAGGTGATTTACGATAAAGAAGTGAAATCGATTGGTGTGCTGGGGCGAAACTTTGTCTATCAACCTTCCGACAAAAAGAAGCAAGGCGAGATTATTCTAAAAACGATCGATCCGAAGAGGCCAATTCAGGGACATCAGTTTACATTATATTATTCAACTACTGATACATTGGCTAAGCTGGAGTTGCAAGCCAACAGGCAAAAGAAATACTATTTCAACCTGAAGAACGATTCAGTATTTAACTCCATTCGACTGGCTTTCGATAACGATATTCACCATTTAAGATTGAAGTTCAATACGTCAAAATCCATAACAGTTCATGGAATTGAATTGAGCGATTCGGTAGGCGTTTATGTGAGTAATATTGCGTTGCGTGGCTGTGTTTATCCTCAGTTTTCGAAAATGAATAAAGAACTGTTAAAGCAGATGTTGAAAGAGATCAACCCTGGATTTGTGGCAATTCATTTCGGAGTAAACCTGGTTCCGGATATCAGGCATAGTTATGGGAATTATACCAAAGCTTTGGTCCGTGAAATTGGTGTGCTAAAATCGATGCTGCCAGATGTTCCGGTGTTGATTGTAGGCGTTTCAGATATGGCCAGAAAGCAGGATGGTAAATGGTATTCTTATCCGAATATTGATGCCATAAAAATAGCGCAGAAAAAAGCGGCTGCGATTACTGGTAGTGGTTTTTGGGATTTGAGCAAAGCCATGGGAGGAAAAGAGAGTATTGCACGTTGGGTGAAGAATAAACCGCGTTTGGCCAATCGCGATTATATTCATTTTAGCAGGGCAGGAACCGACTCGGTTGCTAAAATGTTGAATCGGGCATTGAAATATCAAATGATTAAGCAGGCAGGAAATGAGTGATTGGATGAGACATATCGAATCGTTTTTTGTATACAATGAAGCCAAGCCTTTTCTGTTTACACAGATTGTGTTTTGGTTTTTCTTTGCTGCTATTCTGTTGGGCTATTCGTTTTTCTATAAAAACTTCCGGTGGCGTGCCCTTTTCTTGTTGATAAGTAGTTGGCTCTTTTACTATAAAACCAGTGGTTTATTTCTTTTGCTTCTTATCTTTTCGGTGTTGTTTAATTACTCTGTTGGGCGAAAAATAGCCGAAAGTAAAGTTGCTAAACCCTGGATGATTACCGGAGTGATCGTTAATTTGTTGATCTTGGGTTATTTCAAATACGCTTACTTCTTTACCAATACTTACAATCAACTGTTCGATTCCCATTTTCAGGTTGTGAATTGGCTGGCTAAATGGCATAATAACTGGTTGGGAACCCATTTCGATATAGATAATATAATTCTGCCAGTGGGGATTTCATTTTTTACTTTTCAGGCAGTTAGCTATCTGCTCGATTTGTATTGGAAGAAGATTCAGCCAGAGAAGAATTTACTCTACTTCGGATTTTATCTGTCATTTTTTCCTCAGCTAGTGGCTGGACCAATTGTTCGGGCAGCTACATTTTTACCGCAAATCAGAATCCCGTATCGGATAACTAAAACCGATTGCAATCATGCATTTTTTATGCTGAGTAAAGGGTTGATCAAGAAGATTGTTATTTCTGATTTCATAGCTGTTAATTTTGTCGATAGAGTATTTGACGCTCCTCATTTGTACTCAGGAGTGGAGAGTGTAATGGCGCTTTATGGTTATGCTTTGCAAATTTACTGCGACTTCTCGGGGTATTCTAATATGGCAATTGGCTTGGCTTTATTGTTGGGTTTTCGTTTGCCTTATAACTTCAATTCGCCCTATAAAGCGCATAACCTAACCAATTTCTGGCATCGTTGGCATATTTCATTGTCATTGTGGTTGCGCGATTATTTGTATATCCCATTGGGTGGAAATCGAAAATCGGCAGTAAGAACCGACTTAAACCTGGTGGTAACAATGTTGCTGGGAGGACTGTGGCATGGGGCACATCTTCGGTTTATAATATGGGGATTGGCACATGGCTTAGGATTGATTGTTCAGAAATGGTGGGCGAAATTAATCTCCAATCGGGTGAAAATAACTGTAATGTCAAAATGGGTTGGAATGATAATTACTTTTCATTTTGTCACACTCCTTTGGCTGATTTTCAGAGTAGAGTCGTGGCAAAAATTACAAGTGATATTCTATCAAATAAAAACTTACTTCTGGCCTGAAAGTGTCGCTGAGTGGGCTGTTCAGCAATATCAGATTATAGGAATGATGGTGTTGGGTTTCTTGTTGCACTGGTTGCCAACAGCATTGAAAGAAAAACTACGTGGTTATTGGGTTAGGTCTCCTTGGTGGGGAATGGTATTAATTTTGTACGTGGTGGGCGTGTTGTTGTTTGTGTTTTCGCAATCAGAGCAATTACCATTTATCTATTTCAGATTTTAGCCCAATGAAGAAAAAAAGAAATTATAGATCAGCTCGATTAGAGCCATTCTCCAATAGGTATTTGCGCAAGAATTTACTACTGCCCATTTTGTGTGTTGTACCATTTTCGATATTGTTTTTTAAATGCTTGAATGCACCAACCAATATCGAATTAAAACGTTTGAACCGTGCCGTAGATAGTCAGTTGTATAAGATCCGAAGTGGTGATTTCGATGTGAAGTTGAATGAACAAAGCAATTTTACACTCATTAATAGTTTGATGTCAGATTCGACAAAGCAAGCTATTGAAGGGAAAACAATATGGCTATCGTTTGTGTGTTTAAACGACCTCAATAAAAAAGGGAAAAGTCTTTCTTATTTTATGCGCCGCAATGTTGATCCCAATATTCAATTTGTAACTGTGTTTTTTGGGCGCGACTCGTTGAATTGGCAACACCAAATAGAAAGGCTGAAACTTCCGGGTATTCATTTGCAATCGAAAGGGAAAACCAATGCGCTGATGCGTGAATTTAAAATTAAAGGAATGCCTCATTTTGTGCTATTGTCACCACAGAAAAAGATACTGGGAATGAATGTTCCCATTGAAAATAAGTATGTGGTTCCCGACTACATTCTTTACAGGGCAAAGGAGGGTATATGTGCCAGTAATGCTATTTTAGAACTCAACGATCAGGTGATAACTGACGATGATAAAAAGTGGCTCCAAAAGCAAATGAAGCAGCATAGAAAACAGACCGGAAATTAGGAACCTGATTTCGACATTAAATTTATGATTCAGACCGCTTATAAATAGTGAGTTTCAAATATAAATAGAGCAATAATAGCGGGCTATTTTAAGCTATTTATATGCAGAAAATTGCTGTTTAATAAGTGGCTTTGCCTAAAAAACTGATTTCCATCGTTAAATTTTATCGCAGTAGATTACTATTCCTCAAAAATCTGCCTTGTAAAATCACCTTTTTATTACAATCTGAATCTGAAAATTTAAATCGAACTCAGGTTCGTAGCCAAAAACTTGGGCGACTCACTATTTTCCAATAGCTTTGCGACTTTATTTCTGCATTCGTGCAGAGGTAATATCGAGTTTTAATAAAGTCTTCTACTAAATAAATACGACAATGAAGGAGTTAATAAAATCGGTATTTGTCGATGAAGCAAATGCTGTTGCAAATATTCCAATCGACGATAGTTACGATAAAGCTATTGCTGCGATTTATGAGCGTGTACACGAGCAAAAAGGGAAATTGGTAATAAGTGGAATGGGTAAAGCAGGACAAATTGCAATGAATATTGCTACTACTTTTTGTTCTACAGGTACTCCAGCTGTTTTTCTTCACCCAAGTGAGGCTCAGCATGGCGATCTAGGTGTTGTTCAACCTAACGATGTGTTGTTGCTTATTTCGAATTCGGGTAAAACTCGTGAAATTGTTGAATTGGTAGAATTGGCCGATAAGCTATGGCCTAATTTACCTCTAATTGTAATCACCGGAAACAAAGAGAGCGATTTGGGTCGTTTGGCTGATGTTTGCCTTTGGACTGGTGCGCCTAAAGAGGTTTGTTTGTTAGGACTTACTCCAAGTACTTCAACTACAATTATGACAGTTATTGGCGATGCGTTAGTTGTGTCAATGATGAAAAAGATCAACTTCAACAACGAGGAGTACTCGAAGCGTCACCATGGAGGTTATTTAGGAGATAAGTCGCGTCGTCAGGCACGTACAGAGAAAAAATAGATATAGATGAGAATTTTAGCAGATAACACTACGGGGTTGGTGATTGATTTGCAGGAGCGCTTGGTTCCTGTTATGAGTAATAAAGAGGAATTGATTAAAAACTGTCAGGTTTTAATTCAAGGACTTGAGGCATTAGAGGTAGAAACGGCTGTTACTCATCAGTATTCAAAAGGATTAGGAGTTACAATTCCTGAAATTCAGGAGTGTATCACCGATTTTAAAGCGATTGAAAAAGTAGACTTTAGCTGTATGGATGAAACAGAATATGCTTCATGGCTAAAGGAAACAGGAAAGAAAAATGTAATTATTTGCGGAATCGAGTCGCACGTTTGTGTGTTGCAAACAGCTGTCGATTTGAAAGATGCCGGATTTAATCCAATCGTTGTTTGGGATTGTGTTAGTTCACGTACCGAAGAGAACAAAGCAATTAGTTTAGAACGTTTGCGTCACGAAGGAATCATGGTTACTTCGTACGAATCGATCTTGTTCGAACTTACTCGCTCGGCAAAAGCACCTGCATTTAAAGCAGTTTCGAAATTGGTAAAATAAAAGACCAAAATAAAGAGCAAAAAGCGAAGCATTAACAGCTTCGCTTTTTTTATGCTTAGAAGTTTTCTTAAATACTACAATATGGCTCGTTCGGATTTGTAATCCGGACGAAAAGATACCACATCTACAACTCGTTTGTAACGAGTTACTTGAATTCCTTCCAAATTAATTATGAGTATTGCTCTTTCGTTGCAGACGAAGAGAAATTTTGACACTAGCTTCTGATGTGAAATCTTTTTACAATGTGTCTTATTCATTGACATTTTAGTTGTATGAAATCAATTGTCATTTTGTTGTCTTACTGTGTTTTATCGGTCTTGGTTTAATAATTGCAATATCCGTTGTAAAATATTAAACTGTAGACCATGAGACTGTTTTATTATTTGGCATTAGCAATTATTTTGTTGTTTGCTTCGTGCGGTAACGACAATGAAATCAAAATAAATCCGTCTGTCGATTTTTCGGCAAAACGATTAAAAGAAGTAGAGCGTACTGTTATTTTGGCTTACGACACTGTTGTTTTTGAAAGTAAGAACGTAGCTATAGATTCTTGCCACTGGGATTTCGGCGATGATGAAATATCGAAAGAATTGAATCCGAAACATGTATTTACAAAATCGGGAAAATACCAAGTGAAACTCACTGGTTATTCTAATGGGAAAGAGCTAGTCAAGACAGATTGGATAGAGGTGAAACGCCTAAGAATTGCTCACTTGATTGTTGAAAATATTTATGGTGGAATGAATCTGGAACATACAACAATAAAAAAAGCTCCAGAGAACTTAAAACTCTATCTGAAAGTAGAAAATGTAGAGTTGGAAAATAACTTTCACCTAAATGTGAAAAGTAGAAATCTGATTTATAAATCAAAACAAGTTGATGGAGTAGAGAAGAGTGGCTTCTGGGCAAGATATAATCTCGATAACTCGTTCTATATTCCTCCTGTTCATAACGAAAATGTGCCCGATAAAATCGACTTTCAACTGTTTTGTGATGTTGATAATGAGTCGGTATTTATATGTGGGAGAAGATATGGTTACTGGGAAGATTTTAATGGAGCTCTCTTTCATTCTGTACCATTTCAAAACTCTTACGAAAATGACGAGTATTATTGTGTGGGGTTTATTGGTCCAAATGGAAAATTTCGGGTTCAGTTTACCTATGAATAAAACATGACTTGTTGCTCGCTGGAGTTGTAATTCGGATTAAAGAGTTATAACCAAATAAAAACGCAGAGTAAAAATCACTCTGCGTTTTAAGTATATAAATATTAGTTGTTTCGCTAGAATTCGATATCGTATAGTGATTCGCCATCTTTTTCGAATTGAGCGACACTGATATCGGTCATTGGGTGACTAATTAGCTGATGCAAAAGCTCAGGACTAATTGTTGCCGATTGTGCTCCACACATACTTACACGGTGAATCTGGTCGACTGTTTTGAAGCTGGCAGCTAGCACATGAGTATCTAGTTCGAAATCTTCGATGTTTTGTACAATGTCGCCAACTACCTCAATTCCGTGCGACGAAATATTGTCCAGACGACTAACATACGGGGCAACAAAATCGGCACCGGCACGTGATGCAACCAATGCTTGCTGCTGGGTGAAAATGGCTGTTGCAGTAACATTAATTCCTTCGCATTTTAACATGCTCATGGCTTTAAATCCCTCAGGTGTTACAGGAATTTTTGCAAAGTACGCCTCGTCGATTCCTAAGAATTGTTTGTACTTCTTGGCCTCACGAACCATATCTTCGGCTTTGTTGCTTAGCACCTGAACGTGAAGCATGCCATCTTCCACAATGTCTCTTAATTCAATCAGCGCTTTAGAGAGTGGCAAATTTGATTGACTTAAGATGGTTGGATTGGTGGTAACTCCTTCAAGAGGGAAAAACTCGTAAAGCTTTTTCAATGCCTCTAAATTGGCGGTGTCAGCTAAATATATCATAACATCAACTTTTAAATGAACAATTATCTAAGCCAATTGACTTAGATGCTTGGTGCATTTGCCAGAAGAAAATCTTCTGCTTCGACAGACCACAAACCGTTGTGGCGATTGGTGATTTCGTGAAGAGTTGCGAATAGTGGATCGCTTTTTCCTTTCTCGGCAAATTCACTTAACGATGTCAAAGGTAAGTCAATATGTGTATAAACTAGCTTCTTGCCCCCCGGTATTTTAGGTAAATTTAATGTGGTGTCAATCACTGTGTTTAATCCACCAATATGGGTAACCAGTCCTGCAGGATCGAGCCCTTTGGCCATATAGTCCAGTGCTTCCAACATATCGTCGGTGTTTCCGCCGCTGGTTCCTACAATGTGGGTAAACTGATAGTGTACATTGTAGAAATTGAGCGAAGCTTTGAATTCAGGGTCGGCAGGTCCTGCAAAGAAGTTCAGGCAACCGTCGAAAGCCAGAATAGAATCGGCTTGTTCAATAACTGGCGCAACAGGAGCATATACGAATACATCGTTGTAGCCTTTGTTGTCGGTTAGCCCCATGAGTGTGGCTTTAGCATCTTCGCATTCCATGGTGTTGATGTAATGTAATTCGATGCCATTTTTTGCAGCCAATTCTGGTGAATATAGCTGGGCCGCTCTTTGCAATCTGCTATCATCGATATCGGTTACCACCAATCGTTTGGGTTTTCGATCTTCACGATGAATGGTGTAGTTGATGGCAGCTAGTCCCATTGGGCCAACGCCAGCCAAAATGGCCATGTTTCCACCATCTACAATCTCCATTTGGTGTACATATGAACCTTGCTTGGTGTGGTAGTTGGCGTGCATGGCGCCAATAACACACGAAAGAGGTTCGGCCAAAGAGGCCGGATAGAAGCCCTCTCCGTTGTATGCCAAAAGGCAATTCTGTTCCATTACCTCGCGAGGAATAATTACATATGTGGCATTTCCTCCAATGAATTTATAGGAGTAGCCGGGTGCGCTTAAAATACCTACCGGACCTTCTTCGTAATTTAATGCAGGCTGAATAGAGAATTTCTGACCAGCTTGGAATTGATTGGTCCATTTGGCACCTACTTCAACTAGCTCACCTGCAAATTCGTGACCAACAATTGGTGGATTTTCGCTGGCATCGTTGGGAACTCGCTTGTGAGCTGTTCCCTGCGTGGCAGCCTTGTACGACGACATGCAAATGCTATCGGAAACCACTTTGGCTAAAATCTCATCATCGGCAATGGCAGGTAATTCGAACTCCTCCAGTCTGAGGTCATTCTTTCCATATAATCGAACCGCTTTTGTTTTGGTAATCTTCTTACACAATGGCGTTGATTGTATCATATTTTTCTGTTTTAATTGTTTACATCTGCTGAACTTGCTATCTGAAAATTGATAATTGAATTACTTCAGCATCTCTTGTCCGCCGGTTACCGGGATGGCCTGACCGGTTTCGTATTCTTGCTCTACTACATAGTAGATGGCGCGCATAACATCCAAAGGTGTACAGCCTCTGCCTGCAGGAACCTGTCCTTCGTAGTAGGCTTTTACATCGTCGATGGTTTTTGCGCCGGGTACTTTACCCGCTTTTAGGTATTGAACAAATAGACCATTTTCAGGATCGGCCCAAAGTGGTCCATCGAAGAAATTGCCCGGGCAGATGCTGTTCACCTTAATACGGTGAGGCATTAGCTCCAATGCAAACGACTGTGTTAGTCCAATTCCTCCAAATTTTCCTCCTGCATAAGTAAAGTTCTTGTTGCTGCCTTTTAAGCCCGACTTCGAATTAATCTGAATAATATCGGTATAGTGGTTTGGACGATAGCTGTTCTGAACTTTCATTACTGCCGATGCGTGCTTGGCACAAAGGAAATAACCAGAGTAGTTTACTTTGGTCATTAGTTCGAATGTCTCTGGTGTCATTTCATCCAGGCCACCGGCACGTAAGATTCCGGCATTGCTAATGAATAGATCGAGACCTCCCAATTGCTTTACTGTTTCCGCAACCAATTGCTCTACAGATGTCGAATCGCTCACGTTGGTTGCAATAAAAATGGCTTCGTTTTCTGAGTAAAGTGCATTTACTTCAGCTGCCTTTTCTTTACCCTTTTCCTCGTTTAAGTCGGCAATAACTACGTTGGCGCCTTCTTGCATTAGGTAATCGACAATGCCACCACCAAAACCTTGTGCTCCACCGGTTACAATTGCAATTTTACCTGCCAATCGACCTTGGGGTGCTGGCTGAGCAATTTCCCAAAAACCAGCTCCTTCAATGGAAATAGATTGTGGGAGTTGGTTGGTTCTGTTTTGAAATTCGTTGATCTTGTTCTGAGCATCATCAATGATGTTTTCAGATGGAGCTAACGAAATATCTGCTTTATCTGAATTTTCGGCTTTAAATTTTAGCAGGCTTACCTGCTCTTGAGAAACCAACATTCTTAGTGCTGGTAATATTGGGCTTAATGACTGCATGTGCTTTCTGCTTTAATTTCCTTACTACATTCTGATAGATACCAGTTGATAACGGCATCGCCCAGATTAATCCAGTCTTGTTTGTTTGCTCCTTCGTAGCCTTTTTCTCCATTGGCTTGTTGATACTGATGAGCTGCAACGACACAAGTTCCCTCATAACCAATTTGAGCAATCTCTTCAGGAAGATCTGTCTGGTTGGAGCAATGAATAGTGAGTGGTGTCATTACCGGAGTATTGTGCTCGGTTCCAAAAAGAACAATGAAACCATTGTTGTTGAAGAAGTGAACAAACTCACTTAGTTTTTCGCAACTGTTGCGTTGAGGAATAAGTTCCACACAGCAGATGTTGCGCTCTTTCAGAAATTGAACCATCTGTTCCCAGTTGCTTTCAAATGGAGTACAATCTCCATTTTTATCATCCAAAAGAACAGGGTAGCATGGAATTCCTCCTGAGTCTTTAATCACCTCAATGGCTGTTTCTAGGTTAATGAAAGCATCGTCCGATTCTTCGACATAAGCTACATTGCCTTGCTTTAAGAATCGGTTTCTTATTTCATTGGTGATTTCAGCTTCGTTTTCAGGATTGGAAAGTAATCGGCCTCCAAACATTAGGTGGAAAGTTTCCAGTCGGCGAGTAATTCTTTCGTACTTATTGCTAAGTGCTACCCAAACAGCTTTGGCAACATGGCGTTCTCGTACTAATCCTTTGGCCAAATTGGTTTTTATCCACTCAAAGTTTAACTCGATATCAACACCTACGCTTTGAAAATGAGCGTTGAGTTTCTCAATCATTTGAGCTGTTCTGTTATTGGTCCCTTCGCGTAGTGATTCAATAACTTTATCGCTTTCGGCACTACGTGTTAATGGATAGTTAAGTCCTTTTCCGCTGAAATAAATTCGACCTGGATTGGCCGGATCATTTACTTGTATTCCCTCTGATTGCAACTGCTTATCTAAGGCCATGAATTCCACATTGAAAAGTGGGAATATGGCATTGGTTGTAGCTTGCTCGTAGAATTCAGGATAACCATCGGTTACATAGAAATCGTTAATGCCGAGTATTTGAATGTTTTGTTCCTTGGCAAGCATGAAAGCTTGTTCAATGCTTTTGAAAGCACTGAATGAATAGGGAGTGTGGATGTGTCCGTTTGCTAATGGCGGAGCACCGGGATTTTCTTTTCTCCTCGCAGTTAGGTCTTTTGCTGGTGGAAATTGTTTATATAGGTTCATTGCTTTTGGTTTAAAGGTAAAATCCAGAGAGACTAACTCTCCCTGGATTTGTGTTTGGCTTAAATTATATTCCTAATTGATTGCGCTTAATTTGTGTCTCGTCGGTAAAGTCGTTAGAGCACACATGTCCATCAAGTGGAACAATGCGCTCGTGAATTGCATCGAGAATCCATTCCGGCTGAGGGAAGAAATACTCTTCCAGTTCGTAGGCAGGAGTGATCCAGTTGCGTGAGCCAACTACTACCGGAGGAGCATCCAAGTAGTCGAATGCCATCTCGGTAACATTGCGGGCAATGTCATTCAGGTATGAGCCACGAGCAGATGCATCACTGGCTAGTACTAAGCGACCTGTCTTTTTAACTGATTCAAGAACGGTTTCGTAGTTGAATGGAACCAATGAGCGAGCGTCGATAACTTCGGCATTCATACCATACTTTTCTTCCAATTTTTTTGCGGCATCAAGTGCGCGGTAAAGAGTGGCTCCAATGGTTAGAATGGTAATGTCTTTACCTTCTTTTTTTACATCGGCATCGCCAAGTGGAATTTCATAATATTCTGCAGGAACTCCGCCTTCTTGGAATTGTTCGCCCATATCGTAAAGTCGTTGACTTTCGAAGAAGATCACAGGATCGGTTCCCTGAAGAGCTGAATTCATCAATCCTTTAGCATCGTATGGAGTGACCGGGAATACTACTTTTAATCCAGGAATATGAGCACAAAGCGATGTCCAGTCTTGTGAGTGCTGAGCTCCATATTTCGATCCAACAGAAACGCGGATAACTACAGGCATCTTAATTACATTACCACTCATGGCTTGCCATTTTGGTAACTGGTTGAATACCTCGTCGCCACATCGACCTAAGAAATCGCAATACATGATTTCTGGAATCACACGTCCTCCGCACATGGCATAACCAATAGCTGTACCAATGATGGACGCTTCGGAAATAGGCGAATTAAATAGTCGGTGATATGGAAGTGCTTCTGTCAATCCGCGATAAACAGCAAATGCGCCACCCCAGTCGCGGTTTTCTTCTCCGTATGCAACTAGTGTTGGGTCTTTATAGAATCTATCTACTATTGACTCGAAGATGGCATCGCGATACTGGAAGGTCTTAATTTTTGAAAATGGCTTTCCATTTTTGTCGAACATGAAGCGCTCTTTTTTGCTCAATTGCTTCACGCGAGGGTTTTCGTTCATCGGATGGTTAACATCGGGTGTACGATCTTCCATTTTGTCAACCGACTCGTCGGCAAACATCATCTCTCCAATTAGCTCAGGATGCTTTTTCATATCCATGTGTGGAGAAACTTTCTCGTCGATAGCCAAAAGCATGGTTGATTTCATTTGCTCGGTGATGGATTTTTTCAGTGCTTCAATTTCTTCTGCTGAAGCAATACCATAATCTTCCAGTTGAGCGCTGAACCATGTAATTGAGTCGGCTGCTTCCCATGCTTCTACCTCTTCTTTTGTTCGGTACGAAGATGCATCGGAAGGAGAGTGACCACTATAGCGATAAGTTAATATGTCTAGTAAAACCGGACCTTTTCCAGCGTCTAAAAGTTCTCTTTTTCTTTTGTAGGCATCAATTACTGCCAGTGGGTTGTAGCCATCCACACGCTCGGCGTGCATCTGATCTTTGTTTACACCGGCTCCAATACGCGCAGCAATGTTGTAGCCCATTGTTTCTCCACAGGTTTGGCCACCCATTCCGTATTGGTTGTTCATGATATTGAAAACTACTGGCAAACCACCTTTCATGTCGCCTTCCCATAGTTCTTTGAATTGATCCATTGCTGCAAATGACAGGCCTTCCCAAACAGGTCCACAAGCCATTGAAGCATCGCCAATGTTAGCTACTACAATTCCTTTTTTTCTATTTACCTTTTTGTACAATGCGGCACCAACAGCAATGTCGCCCGATCCGCCTACGATGGCGTTGTTCGGATAAACACCAAAAGGAGTAAAGAATGCGTGCATTGATCCTCCTAGTCCTTTGTTGAATCCTGTTTCGCGGGCAAAAATTTCGGCTAGCGTTCCGTAAAGCAAAAATTTAATGGCTAACTCTTTAACAGTTCCAGTGTGATTTTCTTTCAAAGGAGCTACAGTTGCTCCGTCGAAATGAGTATCCATTATTTGTTGTAGTGCTTCGTCATCTAGTTGATGAATAGCAGAAAGCCCTTTGGCAAGAATTTCGCCGTGGCTACGGTGTGAACCAAAGATGAAATCATCTACATCTAACGTGTAGGCCATACCAACAGCTGCAGCTTCTTGTCCTATAGAAAGGTGAGCTGGCCCAGGATGGTTGTAGGCAATCCCTTCGTATTCGCCAGTGGTTTTTATCAGGTTAAGCATCGTCTCAAACTCTCTGATAACAACCATGTCGTGAAGAATACGCTTTAAATCGTCATTGCTGAAATTGTCGCGCTCTTCTAATAATGTTTTGTTGTATTGGTTTACGGGGATGGGGGTGAATTCTATTTGTCCAGCCGTTCTAACTTGTGCCGGATTTATAAATTGTGTTTTTGGCATTTTCTTAAGTTTTTAAATGGTTTATAGGTTTAGGTTTAGGTTTTCAATTTGATTTTTGATCTCTGCTAAGAAAAGAGTGGCTTCTCCACCATCCAATGAGCGGTGATCGTAGGTTAGTGAAAGTCCCAGATAAGGAACAAATCCGAAAGCACCATTACCTAAATCAACAGGACGATTGACGGTGGTACAAACACCCAAAATAGCCGATTGAGGAAGATTGATTACTGGTGTAAACATTTCAACGCCATAGTTTCCTAAATTAGAAACAGTGAATGAAGCAGACTCTGGTCGTAGAAGTTCTGGGTTGAAACTTCCTTTGCGACATTGGTCGGCTGTCGATTTCATGCGCGAAGAAAGACCTTCGATTGAAAGATCGTCGGCTGCAGGAATGGATGGTACCATTAACCCGCGCTCGGTGTCTACTGCTAAACCTAAATTAACTTTGTGGAAATATTTTTTGCTGTCTCCCATGAAGTGAGCATTCACTTGAGGGAACTTCTTAAGTGCTTTTATTACAGCAAAACAAATCATGTCGTTTAGAGTAATGTTTTGCTGGATAGTACCTTCGTTAAGCTGTTGTTTGAATTTCTTGCGCAATGCAAGCAATTGTCTGGCATCAGCTCCCATGTGGTGGGTAAGCTGTGCCGAATTTTGTAGCGACTCATGCATCGATTTTGCAATCAGCTTACGAATGTTTGAAAGTTTCTCAACTTTGAAATCTTCTCCTTCGCTAAATGTTACTGCAGGAGCAGAAGGTGCTGGTGCAGGAGTAGGTTGAGGAGCTACTTTTACTGCTGGTTGTTTAGGAGCAGGTGCCGCTTGAGTGGTTTGAATGTCGCGAGCAATTATTCTACCGTTAGGACCTGATCCCTTTAAAGTTTCAATATCGATATTGTTTTCGCTGGCCATACGGCGAGCCAAAGGTGAAATTCGAATATTTGTTTCTTGAGAATGACCATTGGTTGATACTAATACAGGAGCTGCTGCTTCTGCTTCTACCATTGCAGGTTCTGCGGTCTCTTCTTGTGGAGTGTCGTTTGGTGAGAATGAATCGAATGCTTCGTTTTCTGCTCCTATAACAGCAACATTAACGAGCACCGGAACTTCATCACCTTCTTCGAAGAATTGAACGAGTAGGGTTCCGTCGCACTTTGCCTCTTCCTCAAACGAAGCTTTGTCTGTTTCGTATGAGAAGAGAATGTCTCCCTCGCACACTGTATCGCCAACTTGTTTATGCCATTCGCCCATGATACAGGTTTCGACCGATTGCCCTTGGCGGGGCATTATAACTGGAACTGCCATTTTTTAATCTTTATTTGTTAAAAACATTGTTAGAACTTGTAAATAGAAAAAAAGAATTAAAACTCTAAAATGTCCATCAATCTGGATGTTTAGTGTGCTAACAAATTTATTAGATACAACTTGTATTTACAAGTAATTTTTTCGCGATTTGATATTTTTTTGTAATTTTGATCTGGAAAATAATCTTAGATGGCTTGTTAACTCTACGCTGTCGGCGATAAAAAATAATTTTAAAAATATGGTCGGAAAGAAGATTCCTCAATACAGACGTTTGTACGAGATTTTAAGAAAACACATTACATCGGGTGCTTATCCGGAAGGTAGTTTGCTTCCTTCAGAGAATGAGTTGTGTGCAATTCATAATTTAACTCGTCCTACAGTACGTCATGCGTTAGATCAGTTGGTGAAGGATGGGTATATATTAAAACATCAAGGGAAGGGATCTATTGTTAATCAGTTGCCACGCGATATTGGTATCTTGTCTATACATGGTACAACATCTGCTGTTGGAGCTGATCACTTGAAGACTTCGATTATTTCTAAGCCGGTAATAAAGAAGTGGGATTCGCCATTTGTTTTCGAATTGAGTGATATTGAGCGAGAGTCGGGATGTATTTTCTTTGAACGTTTAAGAATGGTGAACGACGAGCCGGTATTTTACGATATCAGTCATATTCCGAACATTAACTTGCCTCGTTTTTCCAGTAGAAATTTAGAGAATAAGTCGTTGTTCGAAATTTTGCGTAGCCAATATCAGGTGGATGTGATAGGTGGAGAACAGAAGTTGAGTGCAATTCCGGCTAATAAGAATATTGCGCAGCACTTAAAAGTAGAAGAGGGACATCCTGTATTGTATATGGAACGTCGATTGAAAACCAATCGACCTAACTTCAACTTGTATTCGACCATTTATTTTAATTCAGAGAATCATTCAATTTATGGTACTTTTTAGATAGTTACAAAAAAAGGGATGCGAAAGCATCCCTTTTTTAATATGAATTGGAATTATAATTCTTTCTTTAATATTTCTGGATGTTCTTTCTGAACTTTTAATACCATTTCGCCAAATAGAGTGTTGGCCCATGCAAACCAGCTTCTGGTAAACTTCTCCGGATTGTCCTTGTGAACTCCTTCGTGCATAAAACCTGTTCCTCCATGTGTGCGCTTAAGCATCTGAAGTCCTTCTTTAATTTCTTTTTTGTTGGTACTTGTCATTACGCGCATAGTAATTGACATTGGCCAGATATAATCCATTCCAACGTGAGGTCCACCAATTCCTTCGGCGGCTTTCCCTTTAAAGAAATATGGATTTTCTTCGCTAAGAACAAAAGCACGAGTACGCTGGTATAGCGGATCGTTTACGTCCATTGCTCCAAGGTAAGGTAATGACAACAAACTTGGAATGTTGGAGTCGTCGATAAACAAACGGTTGCCGAATCCATCTACTTCGAATGCTAAGATTTTACCAAACTTAGGGTGTTCGTGAACTGCATATTTTTCAAGCGCTGTTTCTACTTCGTTGGCCAATTGAGTACACTCTTTTGCGAATGTTTTATTGCCAAAGATGGCTTTACTCATTTCTGCCAATTGGCGAAGTGAAACGACCGCAAAATAGTTGGATGGTACCAAGAATAAGAATGTGGTAGCATCGTCAGATGGGCGGAAAACTGAAGCGATTAGTCCTACAGGTTTAATTGGATTTCCCCAACCAAATCCAGGTACAGTGTCCGTTTGGCGCTCGGTACGACGCATGAATGAATATGGACCTGCGTTTTCTTTGCGTTGCTGCTCTTTGAATGTTTTTACAATTAGCTGCATGGCTTCCATCCATTGTTTATTGAATGGAGTATTGTCGTTGGTTTTTTTCCAATAGTGATAAGCCAAACGAATGGTGTAACAAAGCGAATCGATTTCCCATTTGCGTTCGTGCAATTCTGGTTTCATCTTGGTGATGTCACTCTCCCAGTGCGAACCTTTTGGACCATCGTTAAATGCATTTGCATACGGATCGATCAGTACGCACTCTGTTTGGCGGTTGATTAAGCCGTGTACCATTTGCTTTAGCTCTTTGTCCTCGTTGATTAATGGAAGATAAGGCCAAACCTGTGCGGTAGAGTCACGTAGCCACATAGCATGAATATCGCCTGTGATAACGAATGTGTCAGGACGACCATTCTTCATTTTGTGGGTAACAGTAGTGTCGATAGTGTTCGGGAAACAGTTCTCAAACATCCAGGCCAACTCTTTGTCGCCCATAATCTTTTTCATTTCTTCAATTTTAGCATCAACAGCTTTGCTTACAAAGTGTCTTTTTGAAGGAATGGGGCGCATGCTTTTAAAATCAGTTGCGGTAGTGCTCCACCCAATAGTTGGAGCTAATGATAGACCGGCCAATGCGGCGCCGGTAGTTTTAATAAAATTACGTCGATTGGTCATAATAAATAAATGATTTATGGTGTTTGTATCAGCGATAAATATACAATGAAAATTGAGTTGAACAATAGAAAAACGTGGCTTATGGATTATGTGGGGTAGAAGAGGGAGAAGCCTGTCAAAGTCTGCTTTGGAGTAAGTGTGTTGAAAAGAAAATTGTAATTTTTTAGAGATTATTGCAACCCATCAGAAATGAGACTGTCTGTAAATGTGTAATCGGATAAAAATTGAGGCACGAGTTAGTACATAAAGATATAATTGAAGCGTGTAAAAAAGGTAAATCGAAAGCAAAGTATCAGCTTTATCAGCTCTATTCGAAAGCAATGTTTAATGTTTGCTACCGAATGATGCATAATAGAGAAGAGGCTGAGGATATGTTGCAGGAAGCGTTTACTTTGGCTTTTGCTAAACTGGAGAGTTTTCGGTTCGAGTCGAGTTTTGGTGCGTGGTTAAAGCGAATTGTGATAAATACGTGTATAAATGCCATTAACAAACGCAAAGCTGACTTGATTTATTGCGAGGAGGTGCGAACGGAATATTTCGATGAAGAAGCAGCAGAGCCTGAATTTACAATGGAAGCTGTAAGACGAGCCATGGAGGAATTACCCAATGGTGGTCGTCTGGTTTTTTCGCTTTACTTGATGGAGGGGTACGATCACTCGGAAATTGCACAGATTCTGGGAATCACAGAATCTACTTCGAAATCGCAATATATGCGTGCTCGACGAAAAATGGTTGAAATTTTGAAGCAACAGCAAATGTATTCGGTATGAAAACGGAAGAAAGATTAGAACAGTTTATTCTGAAACATCGCGATGAGATGGATTGCTTTGAACCTTCGGATAAGGTGTGGGAGCAAATTGCCAATGATAAGCCAGTGCGCAAATTATGGCATAAAAGCTGGATGTGGCGAGCAGCGGTTGTTTTGTTGTTGGTAGGAGTAGGATCGGGTGTGTATCTTGGTCTGTTGAGAAACGATTACGGAGGATTAAAAGGGAAGGTGAGCGATGCTCAATTGAATGAGTTGATTGAAACCGAAGCTTTTTATGCACAAAAAGTATCGCAGAGTATGGTGGAGATTAAGAAGTGCTCGAAGATGAATCCGGATTTAACCAGTGAGGTGGAGGATGACTTGAAAGAGCTAACCACCTATTACAGGGAGTTGAAAAGAGATCTAAAAGAAAATATAGCCAATAAAGAGGTGATTGAGGCAATGATTCAAAATCATAGATATCGTTTGAAGATTGTAGAGGTGGTTTTGGCTCAAATGGATTGTTAAAGCTGATGACTATGTATAAACTATCGATATACCTGATTGTGCTGTTTTGGATGGGGACAGTAACAATAGCTCGAGCTCAATACTCAGAAACCAAAGAGGTGAAGCGAACCTTTGAGGTTTCGGAAGAGATGAGTATGGAGGTGAGCAATAAGTATGGGCGTGTTGAGATTGAGGTGTGGGATAAAGATTCGGTACGAATTGAGATAAAGATGGAGGTGAAAGAGCGCAAATTGTCGCGATTGCACAAAGCTTTGGACAATATTCGTTTCGATGTGTCGAAGAGTACTCGCAGGATATGGGCTCGAACTCAGTTTGGACGAGGAAATTCAGTTGTGGAGAATGAACTGTTTCGACTGAAAGAGTCGATGAGCAGAAATGGTTCTTCTTCTACCAAAGTGGATTATCGGATTTTTATGCCTGCTTATATCGATTTAACTGTCGAGAATAAATTTGGCGATGTCTATATCGATGATTTTAATTCGAATTTAAATGTAGAATTATCCAATGGGAAGCTGAAGGCTCACAATTTGAGTGGACGAGTGCGTTTGAATCTGTTTTTTGGAGGTGCTACAGTGAGTAAAATGGGCGATGGAAGGGTAATGAGTAATTATTCCAATGTGTTTATTCGTAAGGCAGGGAAGTTATACGTAAGCAGTAAGTCGTCGGATATTGAATTTGATCAGGTTCGAAATCTAAGTGTCGATTCGCGTAGAGATAAGTTTAGAATTGGAGAGATGGATACGTTGATAACGGAAAGTAGTTTTACCGATTTTAGAATTGATCAGGTTGTGAAAATGATTGATGCAAACTTGCGATATGGCGATTTTCAGTTGAATAGTGTCGTGAAAGATTTTGATAAGATTAAGTTGACTAGTAAAATGGCTGATGTGGGGTTGTTCTTCAATAACGATTGTGCTTTTAATTTCTCAATAAACCATTCTAAGTTAAGATTGAACACTGGAAGTGCTTTTAAATTGGAGAAAGAAGAAAATCATTTTCATAGTAATGAATACTATACGAAAGGACGATTGGGCACTCCTGAAGGAGAAGATGTTAAGGTGAGGATTAGTACGACGGGAGGACAACTGAGTCTAGATTTAGAATAGAAGTGATATGGTGATGGATTATAAATGGCACAATGATTGCTTGTAGCTGATTATTCACCATAAAAACTTAGAACAATGAAAACAACGAAACAATATTTACTAGGGGTAGCGGTTATTTTATTAGTGTTCCTTTCGGGCTGTGTTGAAGTTAGTCATGTGATTGTTGGAAATGGCCGTTTAGTATCGGAATTTAGAGCAATGCCCAACTTCGAAAAGATTGATGTGAAAGGTGCTTTTAAAGTGCGTGTCGAGGCTGGAAATGTTTTTGAAGTAAAAGTAACTGCCGAATCGAATTTACAAGAGTATGTTTCTACGGAGATATATGGTCGTACGCTGGAAATAGCTGTAAGAGGAATTGATGAAATAGAGGCTAAGCATCCAATAGAATTGTTGGTGATAACTCCCCGTTTAGATGCAGTGACATTAGATGGTTCGGGAAATATTTATGTAGCCAACTTTTTCGATGTAAAAGAGGCCGATGTTCGTTTGTATGGCTCGGGTAATATTTCTGCAGCTTTCGATTGTGACGACCTGGATGTACGAGTGCTGGGTTCTGGGCAAGTAGAGGTGGAAGGAACAGCAATTGATGCTGATCTGTTGGTAGAAGGCTCGGGCGAGATATTGGGGTACGATATGAAGGCACGATATAGCGATGCAACAATTAATGGAAGCGGGCAGGTTTTTGTAAGTGCCAGTAGAAGATTAGATGTCGTAATTAATGGAAGTGGCGATGTTTATTATATCAACGATCCTGACGTGACTTATAGCATTGCAGGAACAGGCCGTTTGATTCACCAGGTGCCGGGACAGGCTCAGGTGGAAGGAAAACTAAAAGGCAACAGACAACGAATTGATAAAAAAATAGAGCAGCCATAGGCTCTCATAAAAAGCATAAACTGATGAAGCAACTATTATTACTCTCTCTAATGTTGTTAACTTTTGTAGGAGTTAATGCACAAGATTATACTCATTCAGTAGGAATCAGAGGTGGATACACTTCTGGAGTTTCTTATCGATATTATTTTCATCCCGAAAGTTCTGTTCGATTTCTGGTTAGTTCACGCGAAAAAGGACTGGAATTAACGGCTTTGAAAGAAGTTCATCGTTATCAATTATTCGATTTTGTTGAAGATTTGGCTTTGACTTATGGTGTTGGTGCTCACGTGGGATATCAGAGATGGGATGAGGCAAAAATAAATGGATTTTCAGTGAGTGTTGATAAGAGAACTAAGCCTGTTTTAGGATTGGATGCATTAATTGGTTTAGAATATCATTTGTGGCAGGCTCCTGTGTCATTCGGAGTGGAGTTGAAGCCATTTTTCGATGTGTTTGGGAAAGATGACTTCGATCCGCATTTGTTAGATATCGCATTTACGGTGCGTTTCAATTTTAACTAAAATAATAGGACGATATTTAGGTGGTTCAGTGAAAAAGTACTCTTAGAATCTGAGTATCTAACAATCTGTAGATCCGAATTCATCCGCATTGTCGGTGTTAGACGATTCCTTAATACTTAAAATATATCCGGTTACGGGGCGATCTGGTTTTGCTGTTTTACATCTGGGTCGTCCCTTTTTTGTTTTCCCATAACGAAAAGGAGAAGGGTAGTCATTTGTCACTTGTTCCTGATATAGATTTCATTAGATTTGCAGTCAAAATAGGAATGTGTGATGAAGAACAAAGAGTTACGAGGTTTTTTGACGGCAGTTTTTGCCATGCTTTTTTGGAGCTTGTCGTTTGTTTGGGTAAAAGTAGTCTTCGAAAGCTATAAGCCATTTACGGTTATCTTCTTTCGATTGATTATTTCTGTTGCGTTATTAACCGTCTTTTTAGCGGTAACTAAGCGCTTGAAAATGCCCGACAAAAAGACCATGAAAAGTTTATTGCTGGTAGCTATATTCGAGCCATTTCTCTATTTTCTGGGAGAAACCAATGGCTTACAGTATGTTTCATCTACGCTGGGAAGTGTGATTATTTCCACCATTCCTCTTTTTACTCCAATTGCCGGCTGGTTCTTACTAAAAGAGCGGATCTCGTCTAAAAATGTGGTCGGATTAGTCTTATCGTTTGTAGGGGTAACCTTGGTGGCTGTAAATCCTAATTTCTCACTGGCAGCATCGCCTAAAGGATTAATGTTACTAATGCTGGCTGTATTTTCTGCTGTTGGCTATTCTGTCGTATTAAAAGATTTGGCCGATAAGTTGTCGCCATTGAATATCATATTTTATCAGAACCTGATCGGAATCTTTCTATTTGCACCAATCTGGTATTTTTCCGATTTCGACCATGTAATGCAGGTGGGTTTTCAGGCCGATGCAATGATTGCCATATTTAAATTGGCTGTGTTTGCATCTACCATTGCATTTGTTTTGTACACCTATTCTATTCGAGATATCGGAATTACCAAAGCAGCAGTGTTTTGTAATACCATCCCTGTATTTACAGCCATTTTTGCCTACTTCATTATCGACGAAGTGATAACTTTGCAGAAAACTATTGGTATTGCCATTGTAATTGGTGGACTATTATTAACTCAACAGCAATCGCATAAAAAAGGATGGAAACTATTCAATATCACAAGCCGGAGGAGCTGAAGCAGAAGGTAAAGAACGATAAAGGTGAAGTGAATGCCGTTTTCGCTAAACTGAAAAAAAAGAAGCCTAAAGATCTCGATAAAACAGTGCATGAATTGCATCACGAAGCTTTTGATCAGTTCGATTGTTTGGAATGTGCCAACTGTTGTAAATCCATCAGTCCAATTGTTATTGATAAGGATATCGAGCGCATGGCAAAGCATTTGAAAATGAAACCGGCTGAGGTGGTAGAGCAGTATCTGCATCTCGATAAAGACGGCGATTATGTATTCAACGAAACGCCATGTCCGTTCTTGATGCCCGATAACTATTGCATGATATATGAACAGCGTCCGCGTGCCTGTCGCGAATATCCACATACCGATCGCAAACGTTTTTATCAGATTTTAAACATTACCAATAAAAGTCGCGAATACTGCCCAATTGTATATTACATTGGCGACGCACTTAAGCATATTTACAAGTAGCCTTTTTGTGGTTAGCAGTGGGCAGATTGTAGGATGTAAAGGATAGTTTTCAGAAAAACTGAATATCCCAAATCAAAAAAAACTATTAATTATGGCATCTGCCACCATTTCTGGTGGCACCGGGCTTTTCGCTCATACTCCTCGTTCGCTTTGCTCTCTGTGGGGTATCCGCTGCAATCCCTTATGCACGTATGCCAAGTGTTGTTTTTCACAATAATTGTATATTTGTTATTCGCTGCTCCCCGGAGCATGGATTATGAATGAGTCGTTGCGACTCAGAATTAAACAAAAGCATATGAAGATCATTGAAGTGGTCGATAAGTCGACCAAAAAACTATTTCATAAAGTTCCACAGCTGATATATAAAAACGATTCCAACTGGATTGCTCCTTTGGAAGTAACCGTTGATGAAGCTTTCGATCCAAATAAGAACTCTTTTCTTAAAAAAGGAGAAATTATACGCTGGGTGTTGGTCGATGAAAAAAGCACACCTATTGGACGAATTGGAGCGTTCTTTCATAAAGAGAAAGCACATGCTGCCGATCAACCAACCGGAGGGTGTGGTTATTTCGAATGCATCGATAATCAGGATGCAGCCAATTTGCTTTTCGATACAGCCAGAGAGTGGTTGAAAAGTAAAGGCATGGAAGCAATGGATGGACCCGTAAATCCAGGTGAAAACTATGTGAACTGGGGGCTTTTGGTAAAAGGTTTTATGCCGCAAGGATATGGAATGCCTTACAATGCGGAGTATTATCTGTCTCTTTTCGAAAATTATGGTTTCAAAAATTACTTCGATCAATATAGCTACCATCTTGATTTGACCAAACCATTTCCAGCACGATTCTGGAAGATTGCCGAATGGATTGCCAAGAAGCCCGATTATTCATTCGAGCACTTTTCTTTTAAAAATCAAGAGAAGTTTGTACAAGATTTTGTGAAGATTTACGACAAAGCTTGGAAGCGTCATGGTCACTTCAATGAGTTAGATCCTCAGGAGGTACGTGATTTTATGAACGGAGCTAAAATGATTTTGGAGGAAGAGTACATTTGGTTCGCATACCATAAAGGAGAACCAATTGCACTGTTCGGAATGGTACCCGATGTAAATCAGGTATTTCAGAAGATGAATGGAAAACTTACTCCACTGAATATTTTAAAATTGCTTTGGTACAGAAAGAGCAAAGTAATTACTCGTGCCCGAATTTTAATTATGGGTATTGTTCCTGAATTTCAGAAATCAGGAATCGAGTCGGCCATATTCTGGCACATGGATAAAAAAATGGCCAAAAGAAAACATGTTACCGAATTGGAATTGTCATGGGCAGGCGATTTTAATCCGAAAATTATTTCATTGTACAAATCGGTTGGAGGGGTGCACACAAAAACTCATTATACGATGCGTTATCTTTTCGATAGAGAAAAACCATTTAAAAGAGCGACAGTTATCGAGTAATGATTATATTTGTGCCTAATTATTGATTTAAAACGAAAAACATCGGAATTAATGGGTGAAAATTTTGGCAAATTCATAATTGTCCCTAAATTTGCATCCCGTTGAAAAAATAAGTTTTAAAGGAGAACGAAAAAATGAAAAAAGGTATACACCCGGAAAATTACAGACTAGTTGCTTTTAAGGATATGTCTAACGGTCATACTTTTGTAACACGATCTACTGCTAATTCGAAAGAAACGATCGAGTTTGAAGGAGTTGAATATCCACTTATTAAGTTAGAGATTTCGAGCAAATCTCATCCGTTCTATACAGGTAAGATGAAACTTGTGGATACTGCAGGACGTGTTGACAAGTTCATGAACCGTTACAAAAAGCACATGGAAAACAGAAAGAAGTAAGAATCTACTATATGTTTTAAGAAAGAGCTCCGTAACACGGAGCTTTTTTTTTAGCATAAAGTGTCAATTTTTACTTTTTTTTTGGTTAATGCCTATTTGGCATGGCAATTGACTATAGTATGGGGGTGACAAAATAGAGTCACTTTGTCATAAAAACAGATGTTATTATAATGGTAAAGAAACGAGAAGATAATTTATCTAATATCATATTTTCCAACATGATGGGAGATGATTCTGACTTTATTCCAATCATTGCCGATGGAGATGATGCTGATTTAAAGTCAGTAGACGTACCTGACATTTTGCCAATATTGCCATTGCGAAATACGGTACTATTTCCTGGTGTTGTATTACCCATTAGTGTAGGACGAGAAAAATCTCTACAGCTTATTCGTGAAGTTAATCGAGGAAATAAGCTGTTGGGTACAGTAGCGCAGAAGAATGCAGAAGTAGAAGATCCTACTATTGACGATTTCTATCAGGTAGGAACTGTTGCTCAAATCTTGAAAGTTTTGGAAATGCCCGATGGGTCGACATCGGTAATTTTACAAGGTAAAGGCCGATTTGAAATAACAGAGCTTATCAGTGATGAACCATACTTTCAGGCTAAGGTGAAAACATTGGATGATGTAATTCCAATGGACTCGCCAGAATTTGATGCTATTGTTGGCTCGCTAAAAGACTTATCGCTTAAAATTGTTCAATTTGCTGGCAATGTGCCACCAGAGGCAAGCTTTGCAGTTAAGAATATCGAAAATAATTCATTCTTAATTAACTTCATTTGTTCGAACACCGATATTAAGGTGGAAGAGAAACAGCAGTTGTTGGAAATTGCTGACCTGAAAGAACGTGGAGTACAAGCCATCAGCTTTTTGTTGAAAGAAGTGCAGATGCTTGAGCTGAAACAAGATATTCAGAAGAAAGTTAAGAATGAGTTGGATCAGCAGCAGCGCGAATATTTGTTGAACCAACAGATGAAAACCATTCAGGATGAATTGGGTGGAAGCCCGGTTGAACAAGAAATGGAAGATTTGCGAAAGCTGGCTGACGAGAAAAATTGGGGCGAAGAGATGGAGGCGCATTTCGAGAAAGAGCTTTCGAAGCTTGGTCGCCTTAATCCTGCAGCTGGAGAATATTCCGTGCAGTACAGCTATCTTCAAACACTAATCGAATTGCCTTGGAATGAATATACCGAGGATGTATTCGATATGAAAAATGCAGAAAAGGTGCTTGATGCCGACCATTACGGATTGGAAAAGGTGAAAGAGCGTATCTTGGAGCATTTGGCAGTGTTGAAACTGAAAAACGACATGAAGTCGCCTATTTTATGCTTGTATGGCCCTCCTGGAGTTGGTAAAACATCTTTGGGAAAATCGGTTGCCAAGTCATTGGGGCGAAACTATGTGAGAATGAGTTTAGGTGGATTACACGATGAATCAGAGATTCGTGGTCACCGAAAAACATATATTGGTGCAATGCCTGGTCGAATTATCCAGAACATCAAAAAAGCTAAATCATCGAATCCGGTATTTATTTTGGATGAGATTGATAAGGTTTCTGCTGATTTTCATGGAGATCCAGCTTCTGCTTTGTTGGAAGTGTTAGATCCAGAGCAAAACACCGAATTCCATGACAACTATTTGGAAGTGGAATACGATTTGTCGCGTGTGATGTTTATTGCAACTGCTAATACGATCAGTAATATTAGCCCGGCATTGCGCGACAGAATGGAAATGATTGATGTTAGCGGTTACTTGGTTGAAGAAAAAATCGAAATTGCTAAACGTCACTTGTTGCCTCGTCAGTTGAAAGAGCACGGTTTAGAGGATGGCTTTATTACTGTTCCAAACAAAGTGTTGGAATATTTGGTAGAGAGCTATACTCGCGAATCGGGAGTTCGTGAGCTGAACAAGAAAATTGCCAAATTGGTACGTCGTGTTGCTAAAAAAGTGGCATTCGACGAGGTTGTTGAAAAAGAGATCACTCGTGAAATGGTACGCGAATACTTGGGTGTTGAAGAATACTCTCGCGATAAGTACCAAGGAAACGACTTCGCTGGTGTTGTTACAGGACTAGCCTGGACAGCAGTTGGTGGAGAGATTCTTTTCATTGAATCGAGCTTGAGTAAAGGAAAAGGAGCTGTTGCTCTTACCGGAAATTTGGGAGATGTGATGAAAGAATCGGCAATGATTGCTTTGAAATACCTTAAAGCCAATGCTGAAAAAATTGGGGTTAAACCTGAAGTTTTCAACAATTGGGATATTCACGTCCACGTGCCGGAAGGAGCTATTCCTAAAGATGGACCTTCGGCGGGTATTACAATGGCTACTTCGTTGGCTTCAGTATTTACTCAGCGCAAAGTGAAAAAAGGTATTGCCATGACAGGAGAGATTACTCTTCGCGGTAAGGTGCTTCCTGTTGGAGGAATCAAAGAAAAGATCCTAGCTGCCAAGAGAGCTGGTATTAAGGAAATCATTCTTTCAGATGAGAACAGAAAGAATTTGGAAGAAATCAAGCCAGCATACATTAAAGGACTGAAATTCCATTTTGTAAAAGATATTATGGAAGTTCTTGATGTAGCACTATTGAAACGTAAAGTGGATGATCCACTCAAAATAAATTAACGAAGAGTTACTTGATGAGAGCCGGTTATCAGAAATGATAATCGGCTTTTTTTATTTAAAAAGGAACTGGGCTTATTATATTATTTCGAAGTCAAGTAGGTCGGTAACTTCAAAGAAACTCATTTGGCTACTTGAGATATCAACATTGTATTTCTCATTGTTCACAACCAGCGTGCACGATAAGTTCTTTTTATCGATGAAAGTAGCGTATTTCAGGTTAATTATTTCGGCGCGCGAAATCTTTAGAAATCGTTTATTCACCAGTTGTTCTTCCCACCATGCTATATTTTTCGAAACGGTATGTGTAACTCCATCGCTACATAGTACAAGAGTCTGAACTTTGGTAGAAGATTTAATCAGTGCTATATCATCGAAGTGAACAGAAAGTGCTCCTTGAGGGGTGGCTAACTGAATTTTGGTGTTTTGAGTTTCAATCTGCTCCTGTGCTTGCTCTTTCTCAAATAAGGTGATAACAGATCGAATTTGATCTATTCCGAAACTTTTAACCAGGAAGTCCATCGATTTTACATTAATGGCTTCTTGTGCATACTGAGGATGCGCAGTGGTGAATACAATTTTACAATTAACTCCTTTTTGTCGCAGTTGTTTGGCCAAATCTAAGCCACTTGCTTTCTTTAAATCGACATCCAAAAATAATAGGTCAGGTTGTTGTACAAGAATAGCATCAAGAGCTGCTTCTGCACTTGGCGAAGCACCAAGTGTTTCAACTTGTGGAAAAAGTTTCAAAAAGCCCTGAAGTAGCCTGGACTGCGCAGGATCGTCTTCAACGACATATACCTTTATTTTCTTGTTCGACATAGAGTAATTAAATAGTGTGTGACATTAAACGTGGTAAGTTACGTAGTGTAACCTTTAAAACAACAGCTTTATCAGCAAACTTAAGTTGACACTCTGGCACAACTTTATTGACAGTATAAAGAAACTCTGTGTTGATAATAACAGATCGATTTATTCGGATGAACTGATCGTTGTTTAGTTGCTCTTCTACTTGTTTTATTTTGGCGCAAACTAGGCCTGTTGTGCCATCGTTTAAGTAGATGTTTGTATAACTTTTATCTGCCTCCAGATAGGCAATTGTGTTTGTGGGGACTTTTGTATTTTTCTGGTTGATCTCTGCCTGTAAGAATGAATTTGCCTGCAGCTCTTTTTCTTTTAACGACTCGTTGTTGGCTAAATGCTGATTTAGTTTAGTCAATTCGTCGCTTAGGTTTTTCTCATCAATAGGTGTTGGAATAAACCCTAAAGCTCCTGCTTTAATAGCATCGACAGCATGCATGGTGTTGGAAGAGATTAGAAAAATATCTCCAGTATACTTTTGAGTATGTAGAATGGTTGCTAATTCAATTCCAGTGTGTTTGTCCAGATTGAAATCGATAAATACGACATCGTAAGATTGACTAAATAGATTGAAAAGAGCGGATTCAGCATTAGAGGAAATAGCAATATCCAGATTCATAGTCTTTTTGAAGTATTCCTGAATGGTGTGGATAACTTCATTGTTGTTGCTGGCTAAAAAATATTTTAGTCCTTTAATTTTCATCGGCAGAGTAAATAGTTTGTTTAGTGGGTTTGATCGTTTTACAAAAATGAAAAAAAAAGGGAATTTTAGGTAACATTTGCTATATTTTTATCGAAGATATAATCATATTGATTTAAAATATCAATTGCTCAATGTGGTATTTACTTTGTATATTTGAGCGATTGTTAAACGAATAATTGAGACTATGAATCAGCGTACTAAAAATATTTTGTTGGCTTTGGGATCGGTGTTTTTGGCATATGTACTTTGGTATTTCAGTACGATTGTAGCCTATTTGGTAATTGCATTTGTTGTTTCATTAATTGGGAAGCCAATTGTTCGTTTTATTAGTAAAGCCAAGTATAAAAAGTTTAGTATATCGAAAACTATGGCTGCCTTCATTGCTTTGATGAGCATTTGGATTGTATTCATTGGATTTTTTCGATTTATAATTCCACTATTGGTTAAGGAGTTTCAGGTTCTGTCAACTATCGATATACAATCGGTAATCAATGCTATCGATCAGCCCGTACGCGAGTTGTTGGCTATTACTTCCGACTCACCAATAGAAGTGCAGAATAAGACAATTCAGGAATTGGCCAAAGAGCAATTAGGTCAGTTTTTCGATTTTTCACAAGTGTCTTCATTTTTAGGAACATTATTCGGAGCTGTTGGCGAGATATTCATCGGCTTCTTTGCAGTATCGTTTATCTCGTTCTTTTTCTTGAAAGATGAGCAGATGTTTAAACGTATTTTATTGGCTCTTGTACCAAGTGGTTCCGAAATGAGAGTATCGAGAATATTCGAATCGATTCATGGATTGTTACGTCGCTATTTTGTTGGGCTTTTGGCCGAGCTGGTAATGGTGGGAACTTTGGTAATGTTGGGGCTATCAATTGTTGGAATTGGCTTTAATCATGCTGTGGTAATTGGTTTAGTTGCCGGCCTTTTCAATGTAATACCTTATATCGGACCATTTATGGGAGCAGCCTTTGGTTTGATTATTGGCGTAGCATTAAACCTCGAAAATAACTTTGTTGAGCAAACATTACCACTGTTAGGATACATGTCTATTGTATTTGGAACGGTGCAATTGCTGGATAATATTTTGTTCCAACCACTTATTTATTCTTCAAGTGTGAAGGCGCATCCGATGGAGATTTTTATCGTGATTTTAGTTGCTGGAAGTTTAGCTGGAATACCAGGAATGATATTGGCTATTCCTACTTACACGATCCTTCGTGTGGTGGCAAAAGAGTTCTTCGATAATCTAAAATTTGTACGTGGCTTGACCAAGGACATGGATTAGCTGTAGTAAGAGTTTGCAGGAGTAATCGTCCCATTTTTCTGGATATCACATAAAAAAGGCAAAGTTTTTTAGTTTCGAAGGGAACAAAATGGTTTTAGTGTTGTTGAATGGTTATGAAAATTGAAATCTCAATTTCTAACTGACGCAAAAACCATTTGAGGATGTACATTAACCTGACTAACCAAAGATCAAAGCGAGCAATTTCTCTTTTGTCTTTATTGTTATTGGCTTTCATTTTACTTCCGAATGCTTTACATGCTGCCAAAGGCGGGAAAAACAGTGAAGATATTAAGCGTGGAAAACGTTTCTTTATGGGACTTCTTCCCAAAGAATTAAACCATGAATCATGTGTTTCCTGTCATGCATTGACACCAATTGATACTCTGTCGTGGAACCCTTCTGCATTAGAGATCGCCAAGGTGGTAGATGCAAAAACATTCGATGAGTTTAAGAGCTCATTAATGGCGCCTGTTGGAAAAAAAATGACAGAAGTGCATAAGAACTTCGAGATCGAAGAGGCTGACCTGAAACGAATTCGTCTTTATTTGAAAGACTTGAATAAAAATGGTCTGCCACCAGCCAAGAAGACTTATTATAACCTGATTCTATTCTTGTTTCTGGGAGTTATTATCACTCTGGGGCTAGTCGACTTAATTTTTACCCGCAAAATAAAATATCCGTTTGTTACTTTATTGGTGATTGGATTAGCGTTAGCTTATCAATTGAAAATGGTTTCAGAAGAGGCAATTGCTTTAGGTCGTTCTGAAGGATATGCACCTGATCAACCCATTAAATTTTCTCATAAAATTCATGCTGGCGAGAATAATATCGATTGTAAGTATTGCCACAATACTGTCGAGCAAAGCAAGTCGGCTGGAATTCCTTCTGTAAACTTATGTCTGAATTGCCACTCACTAGTTCGTGAGGGAGCCAATTCAGGTCAATTCGAAATAAATAAAATTCATACAGCAGTTATGAATAAAGAATCGGTAGAGTGGATTCGAATTCATAAACTGCCAGATCATGTGTTCTTTAGTCACGCACAACATGTTGGCGTTGCCGGGTTGGACTGTAATAAGTGCCATGGCGATGTTGAAAACATGCATGTTCTGAAGCAACAAGAAGACTTGTCGATGGGATGGTGTGTGAACTGTCACCGTGAGACCAATGTGAACATGGAGGACAACGAATATTACGAATCGTTCAAAAAGCAGCATGATCTGATAAAACAAGGAAAGCAAAAAGCTTTCACTGCCGATCAATTGGGATCGAACGATTGTATGAAATGCCATTATTAATTAAACAAAACCGAAGTCTAACTGGGTACTCTGTACTTGATACTAATAAATAGCTCATGAAAAAATATTGGAGAAGTATTGAGGAGTTAACTGATTCTACAAAAGTTAAGAAAGAAGAATTATCGTACGAAAGAGCCAATAAAAAGGCTATGATAACCGGTAAGTCGCTGGATCAGTTTGCCTCTACACGAAGAGATTTTTTGAAAGTATTTGGTTATAGTATTGCAGGAGCAGCAGTTGTGGCCAGTTGTAAAAAACCAGTTGAGAAAGCTATTCCTTATCTGGTTCGACCAGAAGAGGTAACTCCGGGGAAAGCCAGTTATTATGCTTCTACCTACTTTGAGGAGAATGAGTATTGTAGTGTCTTGGTAAAAGTGAGAGACGGACGCCCAATAAAAATTGAAGGAAATGAGCTTTCTTCAATTACGCGTCAGGGAACCAGTGCCAGAGTACAAGCATCGGTTTTAAGTCTTTACGATACTTCGCGATATAAGACACCTTTGTTTAATGGAAAAGCGACTACCTGGGAGAAGGTAGATAAAGTGGTGCCAGAGAAATTAGATGCTGTTAAAGCATCGGGAGGTGAACTAGCACTATTGACTCCAACCATTATTTCACCAACAACTCGCTCGGTAATCGATCAGTTTTTAGCAAAATATTCCAACATTAAGTGGATACAATATGATGCGGTTTCGGCATCTGGAATGCTCGATGCCAATGAAGCTAACTTTGGAAAAAGAGCTTTGCCGGCTTATCATCTGGACAAAGCAAAAGTTATTGTATCAGTTGAAGCCGACTTCTTAGGAACATGGCTGAATCCAACTGCATTTACCAAGCAATATAGTAGTCGCCGTGATCCTGACCTGAAAGATGGCATGTCTCGTCATTATCAGATTGAGTCGATGATGACCCTTACAGGATCTAATGCCGATGAGCGCTTTGTAATTCGTCCTTCAGAAAAAGGAGTAGTATTACTGAATTTATATAATGCAATTGCGAAAGTGCATAATGCACCAACTTTTCAAGTGACTAAATCGTCTTTTTCAGTTCAAAATATAGCCAATGATTTGCTTGCCAATCAGGGAAAGAGTTTGGTAATGTGTGGATCGAATGATCCGGCTGATCAAGTGATTGTAAATGCAATTAACTTCCTGTTGGGGAATTATGGTCATACTGTTGATATGAACCAAACCATGAACACCAAGCAGGGGAGTGATCAGGAAGTTGCAAAATTGGTAGCAGAAATAAATGCTCAGAAAATAGCTGGGATAATTGCAGTAGATGTGAACCCGGTTTATGATTTCCCAGAAGGAGATAAACTGAAAAAAGCCATTTCGAAACTAGACTTATCTATTGCATTGGCTCAGGCAAAGAATGAGACAGCTGCTGTTTGTGAGTTGGTACTTCCATTGCCTCATTACCTTGAAGACTGGAACGATTCAGAACCAATTACAGGTCAGTTCAGCTTAGCACAGCCAGCTATAAATTCATTGTTCGAAGGACGAAGCTTAGGTGTTTGCTTAAACAACTGGCAAGGAGTTAAAGAGTCGTACAGAGATGTTGTTAAAAAATATTGGGAGAAGAATATTTTCCCACTTCAGAATAAACAGAAGAAATTCGAATCATTTTGGATTGAAAGCCTTCGAAATGGAGTTTTCGATTTAGAAAGTAAGTCTCCAAAACAACCTACATTCAATATTGATTCCATAAATCAATATGCCCGGAGCATAAAGAAAGCAAAGACCGAGAAGTTTGAAGTTGTTCTTTATGAAATGACAGGAAAAGGGAATGGTGCTTCGGCCAATAACCCTTGGATAATGGAAATGCCAGATCCTGTTTCTAAAGTTAGTTGGGATAATTTTGCAGCTGTCTCTCCAAAGTTAGCTGTTCAGTTGGGCGTAAAAAATGAAGACCTTATTGATGTCAATGGAATGAAGCTTCCAGTGTTTATTCAACCAGGGCAACAAGAAAATACTATTTCAGTGGCACTGGGCTTTGGCCGAAATTATTCGGGGAAAGTAGCCAATGGTGCCGGGAAAAATTGCTATCAGCTGATTCAGAATAAAGATGGACATCGTATTTACAATTTAACCGCCAATGTGAAGAAGGTGGACGGAACATATCCGTTGGCCATGACACAAACTCACCATAATATGGAAGGGCGTGAAATTGTGCGTGAAGCTGTTCTGGAAGAGTATAAGAAGAAGGCCGATGCGGGTAATGAAGCACATGCTAAGCACGAAAGTCATCATGTGACATTATACGATAAGCCCGATTTTCCTGCTCATCACTGGGCAATGGCTATCGATTTGAATAAATGTACCGGATGTGGAAACTGTACCATTGCTTGCCAATCGGAAAATAATGTGGCAGTAATTGGTAAGGAACAGGTTCGCAATCGTCGAATCATGCACTGGCTGCGTATCGATCGTTATTACAGCGAAAATCCGGAGAATCCGAAAACGTATCACCAACCGGTAATGTGTCAGCATTGCGACAATGCACCTTGTGAAAATGTGTGCCCGGTTTCGGCTACTGTTCATAGTAACGAGGGGATTAACCAAATGGCATATAACCGATGTGTTGGAACCCGTTATTGCGTTAACAACTGTCCGTATAAAGTGCGTCGTTTCAATTGGTTTAAATATGCCAACAACGATAAGTTCGATTTCAATATGAATAACGACTTAGGCAAGATGGTTCTAAATCCGGATGTAACTATTCGCTCCAGAGGAGTTGTTGAAAAGTGTTCGTTCTGTGTACAGCGAATTCAGGAAAAGAAATTGGATGCCAAATTGGATAACCGAAAAGTAAAAGATGGTGAAATTCAAACTGCTTGTATGCAATCGTGTCCGGCCGATGCTATTGTGTTTGGCGATTTGAATGATAAAAACAGTAAGATTTCGAAATTATTTGAACATCCACGTAACTATCATCTGTTAGAAGAATTACATACCCTGCCATCGGTAGGTTACTTAACGAAAATCAGAAATAGTAAGAAAGCTTAAGCAACTAAACAACTGGCTATGTATAATACCGAAGTAAGAGGAAAATTGATTGAAGGGGATAAGTCGTTGGGACAAATCTCCAAAGACATTATCCACCCTATTGACCAAAAAACACCGAAGTGGTGGTTTATATCCATGGGCATTAGTCTAATTATGCTTATGGCCGGATTGTATGCCAAATATGTTACTGTTACCGAAGGAATCGGCTCCTGGGGATTGAACAACTCGGTGGGATGGGGATGGGCCATCATCAATTTTGTTTGGTGGATTGGTATCGGACATGCAGGAACCGCTTTTTCTATTTTCCTATTGATATTGAGACAAAAATGGAGAACTTCCATTAACCGTGCTGCCGAAGCAATGACCGTTGTGGCGGTAATGTGTGCCGGATTATTTCCTCTATTGCACATGGGGCGTGTGTGGAACTTCTTCTTCGTATTGCCTTACCCTAATACGCGTGGCCCGTTGTGGGTGAATTTTAATTCGCCACTATTCTGGGACTTCGTTGCTATTTCGGCATATCTACTTATTTCAGCTAGTTTCTGGTACTTCGGAATGATACCCGATTTTGCAACAATTCGTGATACTACTAAATCGAAAATAAAGAAGGCTGTTTATGGTTTCTTTTCTTTTGGTTGGACCGGTTCCAGTAAAGAGTGGTTGCGTTACGAAGCTCTGTCGTTTATATTAGGAGGAATTGCAGCTGTACTTGTAGTTTCTGTTCACTCAATTGTAGCTACCGACTTTGCAGTCTCTGTAATTCCGGGTTGGCACACTACTATTTTCCCTCCATACTTTGTGGTTGGAGCTATCTTCTCTGGATTTGCCATGGTACTTACTCTGGTAACTCTGATGCGCAAGCTCTATAAAATGAATAACTTCATTACTGATAATCATGTGGATGCAGTGGCAAGGGTGCTGATATTTATCTCCCTGATCATGGGAACGGCATATGCAACAGAGGTGTTTATTGCCTGGTATTCTGCATCGAAATATGAATTTTACATGCTAATTCAAAACCGAATGCTTGGGGAATATGCTTTCCAGTTCTGGGCAATGGTTATTTGTAATGCATTTATTCCGCAGTTGTTCTGGTTCAAGAAGATTCGAAGAAACATAACAGCTGTCTTCATTATATCGCTATTTATTAATGTGGGTATGTGGTTCGAACGATTCAATATTGTGATTACCACTTTGGCGAAAGATTATTTACCTGCCAACTGGGCAAGTTACTCGCCTTCCTATATCGAAATACTTCTATTTATTGGAACACTTGGATTGTTTGGAGCCGGAGTACTTATGTTCTTCCGTTACATCCCAATGATTGCCATTCACGAGGTGAAAAGTGTTGCCAAATTTGATAAGCCAACTGCTGAACGCAAAAAACGTCATCATCATGAAGAATAAGTATCTGCTAGGAGTTTTCAACGACGAAGATCAGGTGATTGATGCTTTTGAAGAGTTGAAAGAGAAAAAATATCCAATTGAGGAGGTTTACTCTCCCTATCCGATTCATGAAGTGTTGCATGGAATGGGAAATAAAACCTACATGACTCATGCTGCTTTCGCAATTGGTGTTTTTGCCATTTGTGGCCTGATAGGAGCTATGTATTACATTTCAGTAATAAGTTGGCCAATGATATTCGGAGGGAAACCTTCGGCTGCCTTTCCATCGTTTATTGTGGTAACTATTGTTGCTACCATTTTAACAATAACACTGGGAACGATCGTTATTTTTCAACTTAGATCGAAAATATATCCGGGAAAGAAGGTGACGCCAATTCATGATGCTGCTACCGACGACAAATTTGTGATTGTGTTAAGTCACGACGAAATTGAAACGAGTAAAGCAGATGTTGAAGCTATTTTTTCTCGTAACGGAGCGGTTGAGGTGATTGAAAAAGAATCTGAAAAATTGTAAGGTATGATTAATCGATATAAAATATTGCTATTGGTATTTATGGCAACTATGGTGTTAGGGGCCTGCGATCGTGATCGTAACACTACAGGGTGGGATTATGCTCCCGATATGTATTACTCTGATGCTTACGAAACTTACAAGCCAAACAAGAATTTTAAAGATGGAAAAACACAACAAGCTTCAGTAGAAGGAACTGTGCCTAGAGACTTCGAACCATACCTTTTTACTAAAACCGAAGAGGATCGATTGCTGGCAGGAAAAGAAATGCTAAATCCTTTGCAAGCAGGTGCTTGTGTTATGAAAAAAGGGAAGGAGCAATATGCTATATTCTGTTCCAACTGTCATGGCGACTTCGGCGATGGGAAAGGTAATTTGTATACTTCCGGGAAGTATGCTTATCCTCCGGCATCACTAATAACCGAAAAGATGAAGAAAGCTCCCGATGGCGAATTTTATCATGTAATTATGGTTGGGCATGGAATTATGTCTCCGCATGGTTATATGATTGAGAAAGAAAACCGTTGGGCAATTGTAAAATATATAAAGGAAGAATTGCAGAAGAAGTAGAATTAACTGGCTAAACTTAAAAACAATGAATTTGGATCAAAAATTTATATTTCCGGCGAAACTAAAAATGGCAAGTTGGGCATTGATCGCCATTGGTGTCATTAGCTTTGTTATTGGTTTTATGTCTGATGCAAAAACAACGTGGGCAAATTACTTGTTGAACAACTTTTATTTTGTTTCACTTTCGGTTGGAGCACTTTTCTTTCTTTGCATCCAGTATATAACCAACGCGGGGTGGTCGGCTGCTTTTAAGCGTGTGCCTCAAGCAATGGGTACTTACTTACCTTTTGCTTTTTTGTTCTTCTTGCTGCTATATTTTGGATTGCACTCCATTTATCATTGGACTCATGAGGGAATTGCTGAAACCGATAAAATTATTGCGTGGAAAGCTCCTTATTTGAATATTCCATTTTTCATGGCCAGAGTAGTTGTGTTCTTTGTAATATGGATTTTACTTAGTCGCTGGATGCGTAAACTATCCATTAAAGAAGATATGCAAGGTGGCTTGGCTTTCTTTAAAAAATCGGGATGGGTAGCGCGTGTATTTATATTTGCCATTGCATTGACATTTCCATTTTTTGTAGTCGACATGATCATGTCTATCGATACGCATTGGTTCAGTACACTTTTTGCGCTGAAGAACTTTGTGGCAGCATTTCTCCACGGATCTTCTATCATCATTCTAATTGTATTGCTATTGAGTAAAACAGGATATTTCCCATTCTTGAATAAGAGTCATTTGCACGATTTTTCTCGTTACCTATTCATGCTTTGTATCGTATGGGGATATTTCTGGTTTGCACAATTTATGCTAATCTGGTACGGTAACTTACCCGAAGAAACCGTTTACTATGTTGCTCGTTGGAAAGAAGAATGGCAACCGCTTTTCTTCATCGATTTAATTTTAAATTGGTTCGTGCCATTTATCGTGTTGATGCCACGAGTTACATCTCGAAGTTTTTCAACAATAATAGGAGTGATCATTGTATTAATTGTTGGGCAGTATGTCGATTTGCATTTGCAAATCATGCCTGGAGCTGTGCATCATAATCATTTTTCGTTGATTAATGTGGGAATGTTTCTGGGATTTGTGGGATTGTTTACATTGGTAGTTTTAACTGCGCTTAGCAAGTATAACCTGTATCCTAAAAATCATCCTTATATCGAAGAGAGTACCGAGCATCATTTCTAAAATTAGTCGGATTTATTCCTATCTTTGTTCGCCTGTCGATAAAATAATAAATCAGGATATCTAGCGTTAATGCTACGATAACATGTTTCTTTCGAGAACAGTGGATTAATATTATTGATCAGATCGACAGAGCAATTTCAATGAACAAATAGAGAGCAGATGATTCGATTTCTGTTAGTAATTTTACTATGTATTGGAACTTTTACCGGATTTGCACAAACCGGAGGAACCAACATTTATGATTTCCTTACCATAACCAATTCGGCACGAGTGGCAGCACTTGGTGGAAAAGTCGTCGCTTCTCCATCGGATGATGTGAACCTGGCATTTTTCAATCCGGCTTTGTTAACAGAAAAGCAGAATGGAAGTATCTCATTGAGTTATGTCGATTATTTAGCCGATATCTCTATCGGTTATGCTACATATGGTTTTTCCATTGAAGATTGGGGAAACTTTGCAGTGGGAATGCACTACATCAACTATGGAAAGTTTCAGGAAGCCAACCCCGATGGAACATTAACTGGTGCCACTTTCAATCCTGCAGAATATGCGTTAAACATCATCTGGAGTAAGCAGTTGAATGAAAACCTTCATGTGGGTGCTAACATAAAACCGATTTTCTCTTCTTTGGAGAACTATAAATCGTTTGGAATGGCAATGGATGCAGGTGTTTCTTATGTGAGTAATTCGGAATTATTCAATGCAGGTTTTACCATTAAGAATGTGGGAAGTCAAATTACTTCTTATTACGATGATGCTCCAACAGAGAAATTACCTTTCGATGTGCAACTGGGTATTTCACAAAAATTGAAGCATGCTCCATTTCGCTACTATGTAACCTTGCACCATTTGCATAAATGGGATTTGGGCGACACAAAAACTAAGAAATCGAGTTTTGGTGAGCAGTTTACACGTCACCTGAATTTAGGGTTAGAGTTAGTTTTATCTCCTAATTTCAGTATAAGAACAGGTTATAATTTTCTTCGAAAAGAAGAGCTGAAGATAAAAGAGAAAACTTCAACAGTGGGACTTTCGTGGGGCTTTGGCTTTAAAGTATCTCGATTCAGAATTGATTATGGATCTGCCCGATATCATTTGGCAGGAACCACTAATTTCTTCACAATTACAACATCGGTTGATGAGTTAATGGGAAGGAAAAAACGCAGATATCGTCGTCGATAGTTGCATTCTATTGTATCTTTGTCCACACAAAACACAGAAACATGTCAGAAAATAAGAAGATAACCATCGCTATTGATGGACATTCGTCGTGCGGAAAAAGCACCGTTGCAAAAGATCTAGCAAAAGAGTTGAGTTACTCTTATATCGACACCGGAGCAATGTATCGGGCAGTAACTTTGTTCGGTTTACGCAATGGTTTAATTGAAAATGGAAAAGTTGATGAGCAAAAGTTGGTAAATCAATTACCTAATATCATCATTCGTTTTCAATATAATGCTGAAGAGAAGAAGAACGAAACTTTCCTGAATGGCGAGCGTGTGGAAGATGAAATTCGCGAATTGACAGTTTCTAACAATGTGAGTCCTGTGGCAACCATCCGTGAGGTACGCGAAGCAATGGTTAAGTTGCAACAAGAGATGGGGCGCGAAAAAGGAATTGTAATGGATGGCCGAGATATTGGTACCGTTGTTTTTCCTGATGCTGAATTAAAACTTTTTATGACTGCTTCTGACCAAGTGCGTGCGCAACGTCGCTTCGATGAACTATCGGGAAAAGGTTCTGATGCTACATTCGAAGAGGTTATTCAGAATATTCGCGAGCGTGACCATATCGACTCAACAAGAAAAGAGAGTCCGTTACGTCAGGCTGATGATGCAGTTGTTTTAGACAACAGCAATTTAACTCCAGACGAACAATTAACTTGGGTTATTGAGAAAGTAAACAAGATATTGGAGCAAATTCAATAAGAAGTTGCCAAAAAGATGAAGGTTGAAATTGATCAGAAATCGGGATTTTGTTTTGGAGTGGTAAATGCCATTCAAAAAGTGGAAGAGGCTTTAAAAAGCAATGATAAGCTTTATTGTCTGGGCGATATCGTTCACAATAACATGGAAGTGGAACGATTGGCTGCACTTGGACTAATAACCATTAATCACGATCAATTTCAACAATTATCTAACTGCAAAGTACTCATTCGAGCACATGGAGAGCCGCCATCGACATATGAACATGCGCGGAAAAATAACATCGAGCTTATCGATGCGACTTGCCCTGTTGTATTAAAACTTCAGCAGCGAATAGCCAAAAGTTATTCCGAAGAGAAGCAACTGATTATTTATGGACGAAAAGGGCATGCCGAAGTAATTGGGCTGAATGGGCAGGTGAAGAATAAAGCAATAATTGTTGAGGACCTGAATGACCTAAAAAAGGTGGACTACTCGAAACCGATCACTGTTTTTGCTCAAACTACCAAATCTATTTCTGGACTTCAGGAGATAAAAAAGGAATTGGAATCGAAAGCTTCAGCAGAACTGAAAGTGAATGATACCATTTGCCGTCAGGTTGCTAACCGTGTTCCTCATATCCGAAAATTTGCTGCAAAATACGATTGCATTCTGTTTGTTGGAGGAAAGAAAAGTTCCAATGGGAAGTTGCTTTATAAAGAGTGTCAGCAGGTAAATACACAGAGCTACTTCATCTCAAATATCGATGAAATTGACGATAGTTGGTTCGAAAATGCAAATTCTGTAGGAATTTGTGGAGCCACTTCAACACCTCAATGGTTGATGGAAAAAGTGGCTCGTTATGTAGAGCCCAAGTAACTATACTTTTAAACTTCCAATTACGTATTGTACTTCTTTATTGTGAAATGCCAGAACCGATCCGTCGTTCAACTCTAAAACCAATTGACCAATTTCATTTACTCCCGAAACTTTTGCTTCGAAAACTTCTTCTTCGGCACAAAATGTAGCCCACTGATTGATGCCCATCATTCTATTTTCAAAAGCCTTATTGATTTCTTCTATTTGGCCTTCGCGAAGCTTCGAATACCATTGATCCATGTGTAAGCAAATGGCTTTTAAAACCTCATGTCTGTCCCATGATTTTTGAGTTAACATTTTTAGTGATATAGGATTCGGTGCTTTACTCTTGAACAAAGTCTGATTCACGTTGAAACCAATTCCAATAACCGATTTATTGAGCGTAGCACCAGCAAGACTATTTTCGATTAGGATACCTGCAATCTTTTTTTGGCCTACGTAAATGTCGTTGGGCCATTTAATGGTTACATTTTGTAATGATAAGTCGAGCCATTGTACTAATCCCAGGGTTACAATTTTCGAAATCATGAATTGATCCATGATCTCTAAAAAGCGAGGGTAGATAACAACAGAGAAAGTTAAATTGGCTTTAGGCTCACTTTCCCAAAAGTTAGTGCCTTGACCTCGACCTGCAGTTTGGTCGTCTGCCAAAAAGACAGTGCCATCTATGAGCTCTTGCTCAGTGCTTTGCTGCATGGCATAGTTATTGGTTGAATCTATCTGGTCAAGTAAAATGATGTTATTTCCAATGATATTCATGTCCGCATGTTTTTTACCGGAAAAAATGGCATTTAAACGAATTCAAAAGCACCACTAATGCTTTTAAAAACATTATCTTTGTAAATTATTGAAGAAATATATGACAAAACAAGTGAATTCAGAAGAATCGAAGAAACTTATTGATGCAATAATTGAAGGAATCCAACGAAAAAAAGGGTTGGATATCATTATTGCTGATCTTACCAAAGTAGAAAATACAGAATGTGACTATTTCATTATTTGTCACGGTACCTCAAATACACAAGTTGGAGCACTTGCATCGTCTGTTGAAGAGACAGTAAAAGAATTGTTAAATGAACAAGCATGGCAGACTGATGGTTACAGAAATGCCCAATGGATTTTGTTAGATTACGCTAACATCATGGTTCACGTTTTTCAGAAGGAATATCGTGACTTTTATGATATCGAAGGTCTTTGGGCCGACGCACAATTTACCAATATTGAAACTGAAAATTAAGAGATAAAATATCATGGCTGATAAAAACCAAGATAATAAGAACATGAAATTCCCCCGACCAAAGCTGGATCCAGGAGGAAAAAAGCCCAAGTTTAATCCCTACTGGATTTACGGAGTACTATTGGTCGTAATTTTAGCTTTACAATTTATTCCTTTCTCAGGTGATCCTGGAAAGATTAATAACATTCAGTTCGAAGAAATGCTGAATGCAAATGATATTCGTAAGATAAAAACGATAACCAATACAAAGACAGTAGAAATTTATCTTCGCGAGTCGAGTATTGATAAGTATAGTGATCAATTTAAAAGAAGTTTTTCGAAACCAACTGCTGTAGGGCCTCACTTTTCTTTTAAAGTTCCTTCTGTAGATAATTTCGATGAAAAACTAAATAAGCGTTTACAAGAATTGAACCTTTCCAATAAGGTAGAGATCGATTCAGGAGATGAAGAAAATCTATGGGGCAACTTCCTTGTTGGTTGGGGGCCACTTATTTTAATCATTGTTATCTGGGTATGGTTTTTCCGTCGTATGAGTCGCGGTGGCGGCGGTGGCGGTGCCGGAGGAATATTCAATGTTGGAAAATCGCAAGCCAAAGTATTCGATAAAGACTCTAAGGTTTCTACTACTTTTAAAGAAGTAGCTGGTTTGTCGGAAGCAAAGCAAGAGATTGAAGAGATAGTAGAGTTCTTGAAAAACCCTGCAAAATACACTAAACTGGGAGGTAAGATTCCTAAAGGTGCATTGTTGGTTGGCCCTCCGGGAACAGGTAAAACGCTTTTGGCTAAAGCTGTAGCAGGAGAGGCAGATGTACCATTTTTCTCAATGTCGGGTTCCGATTTTGTTGAAATGTTTGTGGGAGTTGGTGCTTCACGTGTTCGTGACTTGTTTAAGCAAGCCAAGGAAAAGTCACCTTGTATCGTATTTATCGATGAGATTGATGCCATTGGACGTGCTCGTGGAAAGAACCCAAATATGGGAGCCAACGATGAGCGTGAAAATACATTGAACCAGTTGCTAACTGAAATGGACGGATTTGACACTAACAGTGGTGTAATCATTCTGGCTGCAACTAACCGTGCGGATATTCTAGACCGTGCATTGATGCGCGCAGGGCGTTTCGATCGTCAGATTCATGTTGAACTACCAGACTTGAATGAGCGTCAAGCCATCTTTGGAGTTCACCTTCGTCCATTGAAACTGGATAAAGAGTTGGATGTTGATTTCTTATCGAAACAAACACCTGGATTTTCTGGTGCAGATATTGCCAATGTTTGTAACGAAGCAGCTTTGATTGCTGCGCGTAATAACCACGATGCAGTAACAAAACAAGATTTCTTAGATGCAATCGACCGTATTATTGGTGGATTGGAAAAGAAAAATAAGATTATTTCACCTATCGAGAAGAAAACAATTGCTTACCACGAAGCTGGTCATGCTGCTGTAGGTTGGTTGTTGGAGCATGCTCACCCATTGGTGAAAGTAACTATTGTTCCTCGCGGAAAAGCATTGGGAGCTGCATGGTATTTGCCAGATGAGCGTTCAATTAGCACTAAGGAGCAAATGTTAGACGAGATGTGTGCGACACTTGGTGGTCGTGCAGCAGAGGAGTTAATCTTCGATAAAATTTCGTCGGGAGCACAGAATGACTTGGAACGTGTAACTAAGCAGGCATATGCAATGGTTAGCATATACGGAATGAGCAATAAAGTGGGTAACGTTAGTTACTACGATTCAACTGGTCAGGCCGACTATGGTTTTAGCAAGCCTTACAGTGAGAAAACGGCTGAATTGATTGACGAAGAAGCTGTTCAATTGATTGAAAATGCTTATCAAAGAGCCAAAGACTTATTGTCGGAATATGCAAAACAGCATAAAGAATTGGCCGATTTGTTGCTAGAGCGTGAGGTGATTTTTAGCGAAGACTTAGAAAAAATCTTCGGGCCTAAAAAAGGGCAGACACGTGAAGAGCAGATTTTAGCAGCTAAAGAAGAGAAAAAAGCTTTGGAAGAAAATAATAACGAAGTAGCTGAATAATGACCTCATCAAGAGACGAAATATTAGCTAAAATAAAACGAGCAGTAGCTCAAAAAAATCGAACCGGAATGAGCAATATCGAGCATTCCGGTTCGGTTTATCCTGAATTACCATCTGATTTGTTAGCGCACTTCAAATCGACTTTGGAATTGTTAAAAGGTGAGGTTGTTTTGTGTGCGAATAGTGAAGATATTCAGCAAAAGTTAAGGGGCCTTGTTGAGGGGAAGCAATGGAAGAATGTTGCTTGTATCGATAAAGAGCTGATTGAACAACTTCAGAATAGCAAAGTATCTTCAGAATTTAATGAAGATATGGAGGCTGGAATTACAACTTGTGAATTTCTGGTAGCACATACTGGCTCGGTTGTCGTAAGCTCGAAGCAGGTTTCAGGAAGAAGAATGAATGTGTTTCCTCCTGAGCACATTATAATAGCTAAAGCTTCTCAATTGTTGCCTCGCATCGAAAATGCAATGGAGTCGTTAATGAACAAATACGACGGAGCATTACCTTCTTTAATTACCAATATTACAGGGCCAAGTAGAACGGCAGATATTGAGAAAACATTGGTGATGGGAGCTCATGGTCCTAAGTCACTTTATGTTTTTGTTGATACCAGTTGTTAATAAAATCATCTTTAAGGTAGCAGAAGAGTAATTCTGTATTTTATTTTGAGTTTTGTTTGGTATAACTATTACCTTTGCATCGAAATATAAAAAAGCCAGACAATTGAATAATTTCACAGTAAGAACATTAACCGGGGCCATATTCGTTGCTGCATTGGCCACAGGAATATACTTAAGCTACATCAGTTTCTTTATCTTATTTTTGGGGATACTCATTCTTGCTCTTCATGAATTTTATCGATTGAGTGAGAAAACTGGAGCTACTCCTAATAAAACATGGGGAATTATTGCAGCAACCTATATTTTCAGCTCCTTTTTCTTGGAACGATCGGGTGTTTTACCCGCCAAGGTAACTCTGGGGTTAATTCCATTGGTATTTTTTATTTTCATTGCAGAACTCTATCGAAAGAAAGAGAATCCTTTTCAGAATATAGCATTCACCATCTTAGGATTGGTGATTGTAGGATTGCCAATTACTCTATTCAACTTCTTTGTATTTCCTGATTATTCAAAAGGTGAATATTTTCCTTACTTCTTATTCGGTCTGTTTATAATTCAATGGGCTAGCGATACCGGAGCTTATGTGTTCGGTGTTTCATTCGGAAAACATCGATTATTTGAGCGTATTTCTCCGAAGAAATCGTGGGAAGGAAGCATTGGCGGAACTGCAACAGCTTTAGGAACAGCTTGGTTATTATCTCGTGTTATTCCTGAAGTAGAGTTGATTCACTGGTTAGTAGTTGGTGTTATTACCGTAGTAATGGGAACATTCGGCGATTTGGTTGAATCGCTATATAAAAGAAGCATCGATGTGAAGGATTCAGGTTCAATTTTGCCAGGGCATGGTGGAATGTTAGATCGATTCGATAGTATCTTCTTTGCTGCTCCAGCAGTATTTGTCTACCTGAAATTAGCTCTTGGTTAATCATTAAAACGAAAAAATGCAGGCACAAGCTCCTAAAATATGGACTATTCCTAATGGAATAACTCTTCTGAATGTACTTTGTGGATTTGTTGGAATATTGGCTGCCTTATATGGGCATCTGTTTCTGGCTGGTGTTTTTATGTTGTTGGGTGCAATCTTCGATTTTGGAGATGGCTTGGCTGCCCGATTATTAAAATCGAGTTCGCCTGCAGGCAAGGAATTGGACTCATTGGCCGACATGGTTACATTTAGTGTATTGCCTGGCTTTATCTCTTTCCAGTTAATGCAATTGGCATTGTTCAATGGCATTAGAAATCCATTTCAGATGGAAGCTCATGCGGTAGATTGGATCTTTCTGTCTACTTCGGCTTTAATTCCATTATTTTCGGCTTTACGATTGGCAAAATTCAATGTAGATACTCGTCAAAGCGAATCTTTTATTGGCCTGGCGACACCTGCCAATGCACTATTTTTCGGATCGTTGGGAGTTATTGTTTTTCAATCGGCAAGTGTTGAGGTAAAGGAGATAATACTGAATGCAAAGCAATTGGTTGCATTTAATATTCTGTTTTCAGCACTTTTGGTTTCCGAGATAAATATGTTCTCGTTCAAATTCAAGAACCTTAGCTGGCGCGATAATAAAGTGCGCTTTTCTTTTATTGCTATTTCGGTGGCATTACTTATCGGTTTAAATTATTTAGCCATACCGGTAATCATCATTCTTTATATCCTTCTTTCTGGTATTCTACATTTTTATAAGAAATAAAAAAAGCTCCCGTTAAAGGAGCTTTCCAGGCTATTCTTCTTCGAAATAACCTTCGTATTTTTTTAAGGTATATCGTGTTAAGCCGTAGCATACCAAAATTAATGCTGGCCACGATAATAACCATAGTACTTGCGTAATCATATCATTTGATTTTAATGGTAATCATTTTTTGCCAATTCTCTATCGATTGTTGTTTTGCTTAGCTGTTTCCAAACGTACCAGATATATGCCATTACAAATGGAACAAATAGCGAAACATAGCTCATGGCAGTAAGCGTAAACTTACTCGACGATGCATTTACAATAGTCAGCGACGATTGTGCATCGAAAGTAGATGGATAAAACGATGTATTATTTAATCCGGTAAATAGAAATAGTGCAAAAACAGTGGCAACAACACCAGGTCCTGCTACCCATATCGATTTCTTACTGTCTTTGAAATAAGCCGTGAATATTCCCCATAAAACAGCTACAACTCCACCAAGGAAAACAACAGTAACCACTGGTAATTCTAGTAGGTTGTGTAGGTACTTATATGGTTCTACTTTAACAAAACCTTGTGCGTCGTAAGCATATCCCGGCTTAAACATCAATGCAATTACAAACAGTAAAAAGAATACCAGAAATGGAATAACATTAATAGCAAGGTGCTTTTTAGTTCGATCAAAGATTACCTTATCATCGATGCTGATTCTGAAATACATAAGTGCAATAATTCTTGCCAAAAAGAATATAGCTAAACCAAGTGCTACATTGTGATAGTTCAGAACAGCCTCTAATCCGCCATATGGTGTTTCCCATTTCGAGAAATTCATTTCATTTACCGAGAACATGGCACCGTTAAAGAAGGTACCCACTGCGGTTCCAATTAAAATGGTTCCACCCAGTCCGTTGATAAATAAAAATGCATCGAATGTTTTTTGCCCTAAGAAATTGGCTGGCGATTTCCTGTAAGAATAAGAAACTGCCTGAATAACGAAGCAAAACAGAATGGCCATCCAAACCCAGTATGCTCCACCAAAACTGGTAGAGTAGAACAGAGGGAATGAAGCGAAAAATGCTCCACCAAATGTTACCAATGTGGTAAATGTAATTTCCCATTTGGTACCAATCGACATTAAAAGAATATCTCTGTCTTCATCGTTTTTTGCCAAATTGTAAATAAGCGATTGCCCACCTTGGACAAACATCATAAATACCAAAAGAGCAGCAAGTAGTGAGATAATTACCCACCAGTATTGTTGTAATGCTAAATGCGATAATGTTTCAAACATAGTTAGTTCCTCCTTTATGAATTAGGTCCATTTTTAATCTGGCGGAACATAATCCGCAATTCGGCAATAAGTAGAGTAGTAAAGATAATGGTAAACAACCAGAAGGTAGTTTGAACAGCACCAGTACTAATATGAGAAACAGCAGCCATTGTAGGCATCAAATCTTGAATAACCCAAGGCTGACGACCAACCTCTGCTACAATCCACCCAGCTTGTGAGGCAAGGTATGCTAAAGGAATAGACCAAATGGCAACTCGTAGGAACAGTTTATGTTTTATCGCTTTTTTTCGAATAATTAGGTAAAGCGCATAAATAAATAAGAACATGAAGAACATGCCAATACCCACCATAATGTGGAAACTGTAGAACAATAAAGGGACATTTGGAATTAACTGATTGGTATCAGTAATGTATGCGTAACCAAAATATTTGAAGTAGTTATCCTGGAAGTTTTTGGCTAGAAACTCTGTTTTAAGCTTTTCTGCCAACTCTTTATCGCCACTTTTTCTGGCTTCTTTAAATGCCTTAAGCTTGGCAAGAGCAACTTTTCCTCTTTCAATCTTCTCATTGGCCGACATGATGCCTTGCTTTTCATTTCCGTCAATTAAATCGTGAATTCCCGGAACAAAAGCATTCCAATCCATAAATGCCATATATGAAAGGATGTTAGGAATCTCAATTTTCATGGCGAAATCTTTCAGATTTTCATTTTTCGGATCGGTTTCCGAAGATGAAAATACTCCCAATGCAACTAAGCCAGCTCCCTCTTGACCATTGTAAAGACCCTCCATAGCAGCAAACTTCATAGGTTGATCTTTGGCAACGTGGCGGGCAGAACCATCGCCAGTACCAATGGTATAAACCGAAGTAAGGAAACCGAAGATGGCAGCTACAATAATACTTTTACGAGCAAATACCAATTCTCTGTTTTTCAGTAAATACCAAGCCGAAACTCCAATTACAAAAACAGCTGAAAGTACATATGCCGAAGAGATGGTATGTAAGAATTTATTTACTGCAGTAGGTGATAAGGCAACTTCCCAAAAGTTCACCATTTCGTTTCTGGCAGTTTCAGGGTTGAATTGCATTCCTACAGGTTTCTGCATCCAGGCATTGGCTACCAAAATCCATAATGCCGAAAGGTTAGAACCCACAGCTACCAGCCAGGTTGATACAAGGTGGAACTTTTTACTCACCTTTCCCCAGCCAAAAAACATTACGGCAATAAAGGTCGATTCCAGGAAGAAGGCCATAATACCTTCAATGGCCAGTGGAGCTCCAAAAATATCGCCCACAAACCAGGAGTATTTCGACCAGTTGGTACCAAACTCAAATTCCAGAATAATACCTGTTGCCACACCAATGGCAAAGTTTATTCCAAACAATTTCATCCAGAAACGGGTAATTTTTCCCCACTCGGGATTTCCTGTTTTCACATAGATGGTCTCCATTATGGCTATAATGAAGGTGAGTCCCAATGTTAGTGGAACAAAAATCCAGTGATACATGGCGGTTAGAGCAAATTGTGCTCTGGACCAATCCACTAGTGACATGTCAACGCTTTCAATCATAGTTCTATTTAGTTAAAGACTCTAAAATATATTCACTTCTCTCTTTGTCGGTTTTAAAATTGCTCTTTAAATAGTTAGGAAAAAAGAACATTCTCAAAACAAAAAACATGAAAAACAGCTTTAGCAAAATAATTAGCCATAGCGTTCTACCTAGTTTCATGCTTTTGAAACCATCGATATAGAAATAAACAACTTTTTGAAACCAATTTTTTTTATTTGTCATAGCTTTTCTTGAAGAGTGCTAAAGCTATTAAAAATCGTAACGAATAATTGTCTTCATTCGATAGATTTTATGAGCTCTTTTATAAAATCGATAAGAGGCTAACAAATGGTTGAATGATTTGTTTACATCGGATTTTGCGATCTTTTATTCCACAGAAGAGCAATTGTTAGACAATATAAATTGGAGTGCTTTCTAACAGAATATTTTCTGATTATTTTCAGAACCAAAACAGTGATTTAATTGTACCTTTAAAAGCAATTTTAGAATAAAACTTAAAATTAGATACTATGAGTAACGAAATTACCAAATTAGAACCCAAAGCATTGTGGGAAAACTTCTATAAATTGACTCAAATTCCTCGTCCTTCGAACCATGAGGATCAAATTCAGGAATTTGCTTACAATTTTGGTAAAGAGTTAGGTTTAGAAACCATTAAGGATGAAGTAGGTAATATTATTATTCGCAAGCCTGCAACTCCGGGAATGGAAAATAGAAAAGGAGTAATCTTCCAGGGACACTTGGATATGGTTCCTCAGAAAAATAGTGATAAAGACCACGATTTCACAAAAGATCCTATTGAAACAATGATCGATGGTGAGTGGGTTACTGCCAATGGAACTACATTAGGTGCCGACAATGGTATTGGTGTAGCTGCAGCAATGGCTGTTTTAGCTTCTAAAGATATCGAGCACGGGCCAGTTGAAGCGTTGTTCACAGCAACAGAGGAAACTGGAATGGACGGAGCAGAAGGCTTAAAAGCTGGAGTTCTTCAAGGAGATATTCTTTTGAATACCGATTCGGAAGACGAAGGTGAATTGTACGTAGGATGTGCAGGTGGTGAAGATGTAACTGGTAAGTTTGGTTATCAGTTGGCTGATGTTCCTGCCGACCATGTAGCATACGAATTAGCAATTACAGGATTGAAAGGTGGACACTCGGGAATGGATATCATTCTAGGACGTGGAAATGCCAATAAACTTTTCTTCCGAATTTTGAAGAGAGCTGCTGAGAAAGTAGGTGCTCGCCTGGCTTCAATCAACGGTGGTAGCTTGCGTAATGCAATTCCTCGTGAAGCATTTGGTGTGGTTACTGTTCCTGCTGATAAAGCTGCTGAGTTTGAAGCTTTGGTTGCTGCATGTAAAGAGGTTGCTGCAAGTGAACTAGCTGCCACAGAGCCATTCCTTGACGTAACTGTTGAGAAAACAGATATGCCAGAGAAGTTGATGTGTGCTGAAGCACAATCAAAAATTACTCATGTGGTTAGAGCTTGTCCAAATGGTGTTATTCGCATGAGCGACGACATGAAAGGATTGGTTGAAACTTCATGTAATATGGCTATCGTAAAATCGAATGCTGAAACACAAGAAGTAGAGATTGCTATTTTAATGCGTAGCTCTGTTGATACTGCAAAAAATTCTTTGGGATCAAGAATTGAATCATTGTTTACTTTAGCTGGTGGTAAAACTGAATTCTTCGGTGCTTACCCAGGATGGCAGCCAAATATGGATTCGCCAATCTTGAAAACAATGCAAGAAGTGTACAATGCGAAGTATGGAAAAACTCCGGAAATTAAAGCAATTCACGCAGGACTAGAGTGTGGTATTTTGGGTGGAACTTACCCTAATTGGGATATGATTTCATTCGGACCAACTATTCGCTTCCCTCACTCACCAGATGAGAAAGTGAATATTCCTACAGTTCAGAAATTCTGGGATTTCTTAGTAGAGACATTAAAAAATATTCCAGTAAAATAATTTGTTGGAATAGGATAAAATCAAAAAAGCTTCTGTTTTGGCAGAAGCTTTTTTTGTACTATTATGTTGTTGATTGTCTATTCGAAAACAATGTCTCCGAAGAATGGATATTGGTGATAATCCGGGTTCTCGGTTCCAACAGCATTCCATGTCACAAAGTGCATTTCTGCCGTTTCGTCGCCACACTTGTAGAAATTTCCTTTTGCTTCCAATCCCGAAAGAGTTGCTACTTCGTCGTGCAACATAGTATCCTTAGGAATAATCAATAGCATTTCCCAGGTTTTATCTCCTTCGTTTAGGTCGATAGGTGAACTTCCCAAAGTAGAAATAGCAGTAACTCCTGCTAATAATTCTTCAGGAACAGGCTGACGGTCATGGCGTCCTGGTCCATATCCAACATGAGGAGTTCCAATACAGTTAAATTCGAAGTTGTAATAACTTCCATCTGCTTTCGGACTCAGAAAAAATTCAACACAGCTGTCTTTGTATACATCTCCGTTTACTTTTGTTTCAACAGCCTTTGGATTTTTCTCTGTAACGTAGAATTTTAGAAGAATAGAATCATTGTTATGACCAATCTTAAAGCTGATTTCCGGTTGGTATGGATAATCTTTCCAGTTTACAGTCTCAATTTTTACTTTTTCAGTTTTTGCTTCTAATAAAGCTGCAGCTTCAGCCACATTGGCATTCGGGTTTTCGATAGCCAGTTTCTTTACAATTAATTTTGCCATAGGTTTTTATTTTTTCGAATACCAAAAATAAGAAATGAACTGGAACTTTCTTTTTCTGACAATCAGAATATCTGAAAATATGGAAATGAATATTCAGAAATAAACCGAAGTACATTAATTTGTCAAGAATAATGTTCGATTATAATGATCTTGATAAGCTTTTTGTCAACTTTTGAAATCAATTCATAACTTTGCAGCTCATACAAATCAGAAAAATAGATGTCAGTACATTCAGAAATAAGAAAGGTGACTACTCATCGCCTTTCGGAAATGAAATTGAAACAAGAGCCTATTGCTATGCTAACTTCATACGATTATAGTATGGCACGTTTGGTAGACGAAGCAGGGATTGACGTAATTCTTGTTGGCGATTCTGCATCGAACGTAATGGCTGGTAATGTAACTACTCTTCCAATTACATTGGATCAGATGATATATCACGGTAAGTCGGTAACAAAAGCAGTGCAGCGCGCATTGGTAGTTGTCGATATGCCTTTTGGTACTTATCAAGGAAACTCGAAAGAGGCACTTTGTTCTGCAATTCGTATCATGAAAGAAACACATGCTGATGCAGTGAAATTAGAGGGTGGAAGCGAAGTAATAGAATCGGTTCATCGTATTTTGTCTGCAGGTATTCCGGTAATGGGACACCTTGGATTGATGCCTCAGTCGATTCATAAATATGGAACCTACGTAGTACGTGCCAAAGAAGATGAAGAAGCAGAAAAGCTAATTGCCGACGCTAAGTTGTTGGAAGAAGCAGGATGTTTCGCCATTGTTTTGGAGAAGATTCCTGCAGAGCTTGGTGAGCGTGTAGCTAAAGAGGTTAGTATTCCTATCATTGGTATTGGTGCCGGAAACGGTGTCGATGGACAGGTGTTAGTTCTACACGATATGCTTGGAATTACTCAGCAGTTTTCTCCACGTTTCTTACGTCGTTACCATAACCTTGCAGCCGAAATTAAAGGAGCTGTTGGTTCGTATATTGGCGATGTGAAAAGCAAAGATTTTCCAAACGAGAAAGAGCAATATTAAGCTTAAAGAAGATTGGTGGATTTTCGGATTATAGAATGCCAGATATTTTTGTATGAACATTCTCTTACTGAAGATCTGAATATCCAATATCTAAAAATCTTAGTTCGATAAAATGATGTGAATATTTTTGTCGAACGATACAGAATAATATAAAACCTGCAAGTTTGCATTGAGTGAAGTTGCAGGTTTAATTTTTAAAACGATCATGGAAGTTATTTACGAGGACAACCATATTATTGCGGTGAATAAAGCTTGCAAGGAAATTGTGCAAGGAGATAAAACCGGCGATACACCATTAAGTGAAATGGTGAAGGAATATATAAAGAAGAAGTACAATAAGCCGGGCGAAGTATTTCTGGGTTTGCCTCATCGACTTGATCGTCCCACTAGCGGTATTGTTCTATTTGCCCGAACCAGTAAGGCACTTACCCGATTGAATAAGATGTTTCAGAATAAAGGCGATATTCAGAAAACATATTGGGCGGTAGTGGATAATGCTCCTGATCCTGCTTCTGCTACTATTAATCATTACTTAGTTCGAAATACGAAGCAAAACAAAAGTTACGCCCACAAAAAAGAGGTCGCTAATTCGAAAAAAGCCAGTTTAACCTATTCGCATCTGGCCAGTTCCGATCGATTCCATTTGTTAGAGATCGATTTGCACACTGGGCGTCATCATCAGATCAGAGCTCAGTTGGCAGCCATTGGCTGTAGAATTAAAGGTGATTTGAAATACGGATTTGCTCGTTCCAATAAGGATGCCGGAATTCATTTACATGCCCGAAAAGTAGAATTTGAACACCCTGTTCGAAAGGAACCGGTAACCATAATAGCAGCACCTCCCAAAGATGTTGTTTGGGATCACTTTGTGAATCATTTGGGGTAAAAAAAAGGAACCTGAAGTGGTTTCAGATTCCCAATATCTATTTATTAAGTATCAAGCAAATCGTCTTTACCAAAGCTCAATGGAAGCAGGCACTTGGCGTTGTCAATGGTTTCAATGCTATTGGCTCCATCCAAGATAACTTTCATTGGAGTAGAGTAGCGTTCTTCGGTTTCAAGTAACACCTGGCGGCAAGCACCACATGGCTTTACCGGATAAGGAACAAGTCCTTTTTTATTTCGCGCAGTAATAGCAATTTTCTTCACCGGTACATCCGGATATTGAGCATTGGCATAAAAAATAGCAACTCTTTCGGCACAAAGTCCAGAAGGGTATGCAGAATTTTCCTGGTTATTTCCAGTAATTATCTCCCCATTCTCCAACAGTAAAGCTGCACCAACACCAAATCCCGAGTATGGATTGTATGCCTTTAGAGATGCTTCTCTTGCTTTAAGCAATAACTCTTTCTCCTCACTTACAAGTTCTTCCATCGAGTCGTACTCGTAAATCAAAATTCGAACCTCTTTCTGTTTCATCATCTCTATGTTTTCAGATTTGTGTAGAATATAAACGCAAATCTCTCATTTATAGTTACCCAACAAATTTAAGCTTTTCTGCAAGAATAAAAGTCAAATTGAATGAAAAGCAGTATTCGTCGGGATTTTGTCGTTTTTTGGTATTTTTGTCAATGTCATCGTAATACTAAAATGCCTTTAACCATATAAATTATGACTCGTTTTATAGCCTATTTATTTGTTGTTTTCTCTGTTTTTAGCTTTTCTAACACAAGTGCTCAGCGAAAACAGACACGCGAACAGTATATCGAAAGATACCAGAAACTGGCCATCAATAAAATGAGAGAATATGGAATTCCGGCAAGTATAACAATGGCCCAAGGCTGTTTGGAGTCGGCCAATGGAAACAGTGAATTGGCTGTTCGTGCCAACAATCACTTCGGTATAAAATGCAAAAGAACATGGAAAGGGAAGACCATTCGTTACGACGATGACCGAAAAAATGAATGCTTCCGTAAGTATCGTTCGTCCGAAGATTCATATGCCGACCATTCGAAATTTCTGACCAACAATCCGCGTTATGCATCGCTATTCGACTTGGATATTACCGACTATAAAGGCTGGGCACATGGATTAAAACGAGCTGGTTATGCCACTGATCCTCGCTATGCTCACCGACTAATAAAAATCATTGAAGATAATAAGTTGTATTTGCTGGATCAGCCAGATATTTTGGCTGATATGGGAAAACGCTCAGCAGCAATAAAAGAGGGGAAAAAAGATACAACAACGCTTTCATCTAAACCACCAAAACGTAAGGTGAAAGTTATTAACGGACTGAAAACAGTATCGGTAAAAGTGGGCGATAGCTTCGAAAGCATTTGCCGTGAAATGGGATTGAAATATTGGGAAATTTACCACTATAACGATTACAAAAAAGGAGTTAGACCACGTGTGAACGAAATTCTTTATATCGAAGGTAAATACACCAAAGCACGTAAACCAAACAGTGTATACACTGCCAAGCAAGGCGATACCATGCACTTTATAGCACAACGCTTTGGTATGAAATTGAAATCGTTACTACGCAAAAATCGCATGCAACCCGGCGATAAGCCTCAAGTAGGCCAGAAAATATATCTACGCAAGAAAGCGCCTCGCAGCTAAGGGTGATATTTGAATGTGTTGAGAATGTTGATAACATTATAAATTGTCCTTCTCTTAGTTCAGGGAATGCTATTTCTTATGGCTTTCTATAGTGCAGAATACCTACTGTAATTTCGTAGGCAAGTTATTGCAATTACAGGGTAAATAATTAAATAAAATTAGTTCAATAAAAAACGGCTTTTCTACGAACATAGTTAGCATAGGAATGTTTATTAACGTGTCGTACTAACCATCAGCCAATTGAACTAAACTATGAGAGAAGCAATAAAATGTATCCATTGTGGAAGCGTATGTGGTGAAACCCATGTGGTTAGCAATGGTTTGGACTTTTGTTGCAATGGTTGTAAAACAGTTTACGAGTTACTTCAGAATAATCAGCTCTATAACTACTACGAGCTGGAGAATGAACCCGGAGTAAGAATTAAAGAGCCTACTCCTGATGGCAAATTTGCCTTTCTCGATCATCCGGAAATTGCCGATAAACTATACCGATTTAAGGAAGGAACTTCTCGCAAGGTAGAGTTATATGTTCCTGCTATTCATTGTAGTTCTTGTATTTGGTTGCTGGAAAATCTTCAGCAATTGCATGAGGGGATTCACCATAGTCAGGTGAATTTCGTGCAAAAGCGAGTAACCATTTTCTTCGATTCAGAAAAGATTACCATACGACAGGTGGCAGAACTAATGGCCTCCATTCATTACATCCCGGAAATTTCGTTGGCCGATAGCGAAACGGAAAAAAATAAGAAATACAGTAAACGACTTTTATATCAAATTGGTGTTGCTGGTTTTGTATTTGGCAACTCCATGCTCATTAGTTTACCTGAATATCTACCCGGAGGAGAACATCTGGAAGAGTTTTTAAAAGAATTCTTCGGTATGATGAATCTCTTATTGGCTATCCCTGTGGTGTTATACAGTGGTCGCGATTATATGATTTCGGCCTACAAAAACATTGTAAAAGGAGTGGTTAATATCGATCTACCTATTGCCATTGGTATTTTAGCACTTTTTGCACAAAGTAGCTTCGAAATTATTTCCAAAACAGGAGCTGGTTATATGGATTCGCTTTCTGGATTAATATTCTTCCTGTTGATTGGGAAATGGTATCAAAACAGAACCTATCAGGCGCTTTCATTTAACCGTGATTATAAATCGTACTTTCCAATTGGAGTTACTCAAATTAAGGAGAATAACGAAGAAGAGATAACACCTATCAGTGATTTAAAACAGGGCGATAGAATCCGAATTCGAAATGGAGAATTGATCCCCACTGATGCCGTTTTGGTGGATGGTGATGCTCAAATAGACTACAGCTTTGTTACTGGAGAGTCGAATTTAATTCCCAAGCAAGTGGGTGAATTGCTTTATGCCGGAGGGAAACAGCAGGGAACCGCTATTGAGTTGATGGTGGAAAAGCCGGTTATTCAAAGTCAGCTGACCAGTTTGTGGAATAAGAGCAATAACGACGAAGGAAAATCCATTCAAACGGTTATTGATAGAATCAGTCGATATTTTACTTTGGTAATTGTTACTGTGGCCATAATATCATTTGTGTACTGGTGGATGGTTGATCCTTCGAAAGCGCTTTTCTCATTCACTTCGGTTTTAATTGTGGCTTGTCCATGTGCATTGGCTCTATCGTTACCATTTGCTTTGGGGAACGGAATGCGACACTTGGGAGAAGAGGGACTTTTCATGAAAAATACTGCCGATATCGAACATCTGGCAGCGATAAATACATTGGTATTTGATAAAACAGGAACCCTGACAATTCCCAATGAACAACAAATTACCTTTGATGGTACCGATCTTTCTTCTGAAGAGAAGAGTTGGGTAAAAGCAGTGGTGCAGCAGTCTACTCACCGATTGGATATTGCGTTAAATCGTTTTCTGAAGACAGAAGAGGAACTTCAGCCTGAAAAATTTGAAACCATTGCTGGTAAAGGAGTAACAGCTGTTGTAAATGGCAATAGAATTCGGTTAGGTTCCCCCAATTTTATAGGAATTACATTGCCCGAGGATTTAAGTCGTTCGACAGTTGTTGTAGAAATAAACGATCAACTAAAGGGCACTTTCCATATCTCCAGTCAGAAACGAAATGGAGTGGAAGAGTTGTTGCAAAAGCTAAAAAAACGTTTCGATATACATCTGGTTTCAGGAGATAATAATTGGGAGAGAGAAGAGTGGAAACGTCTGCTGGAAAAGGAAGAACAATTGCATTTCAACCAGCAGCCACAAGAGAAACGGAGCTATGTCGAAAATTTACAACAGCAGCATAGAAATGTAGCAATGGTAGGCGATGGCTTAAACGATGCTGGTGCTTTACTGAAAAGTGATGTAGGTATTTCGGTAGCCGATAATATCTACCATTTCTCGCCGGCCTGTAATGCTATTTTACAAGCGGATAAAATGAGTGCTTTAGATCGATTTTTAAAGTATTCGAAATTGATTATAAAAACGGTAAAACGAAGTTATGTAATCTCGTTTTTGTACAATTTAATCGGTTTGTTTTTTGCGGTGCAAGGAGCTTTATCCCCAGTAATTGCTGCTATCCTGATGCCCATAAGCTCGGTAAGTGTAGTTGCTTTCGTTTCGGGGTCAACAACTTATCAGGCAAAACGTTTATTTAAACAAAAAAGATAAAAAATGAAGGTACTCATCGTCTTAATAATATTCAGCATGGCCTTGGCTCTGATATTTCTGGGAGCTTTTATATGGGCAGTAAAACGGGGACAATACGACGATTCGCATTCTCCTGCAGTGCGCATTCTGTTCGACGATGAAGTAAAGCAAACGAAAGAAGAAAAAGATAAATAACAATAACTAAACAAAACTCTATGAAAACGGAACATTTTGCTTATGACAATAAGATTGTGAAGCAATTTGCTTATGCCACAATGCTTTGGGGGATTGTTGGCTTTCTTGTTGGTTTAATTGTTGCCATTCAATTGGTATTTCCTGCTATGAATTTAGGATTAGAGTACACTAGTATGGGACGATTACGTCCACTTCATACCAATGCTGTGATTTTTGCATTTGTAGGAAATGGAATTTTTGCCGGAGTGTATTACTCGCTTCAGCGATTGCTAAAAGCACGTATGTTTAGCGATTTGCTGAGTAAAATTCACTTCTGGGGATGGCAGTTAATAATTGTTTCGGCAGCAGTCACTTTTGTGCTGGGATATACTACCAGTAAAGAGTATGCCGAACTGGAATGGCCTATCGATATAATGATTACCATCATCTGGGTAGTATTTGGATGGAACATGTTTGGAACCATACTAAAGCGAAGAACCCAGCACCTGTATGTAGCCATTTGGTTTTACATTGCCACATTTGTTACCGTGGCTGTGCTGCATGTGGGAAATTCAATTGCAATTCCTGTTAGTTTTCTAAAGAGTTATCCTGTATATGCCGGAGTGCAAGATGCGCTGGTGCAGTGGTGGTATGGGCACAATGCTGTGGCCTTTTTCTTAACCACTCCTTATTTAGGATTGATGTACTACTTCTTGCCTAAAGCAGCCAATCGTCCGATCTATTCTTATCGATTATCCATCGTGCACTTTTGGGCTTTGGTATTCCTTTACATTTGGGCCGGACCGCATCACCTATTGTACACTTCGCTACCTGATTGGGCCCAATCGCTGGGTACTGTTTTCTCGGTAATGCTTATTGCACCATCGTGGGGGGGAATGTTCAATGGACTGTTAACACTTCGTGGAGCCTGGGATAAAGTTCGAAAGAGTGCTATCCTGAAGTTCATGGTTGTGGCAGTTACTGCTTACGGTTTATCAACATTCGAAGGTCCAATGATGTCGTTGAAGAGTATCAATGCATTAACGCACTACACCGACTGGACGGTGGCACACGTTCACATTGGAGCGCTGGGCTGGAATGGATTCTTAACATTCGGTATGCTCTACTGGCTTATTCCACGTATTTTCAATACCAAATTATATTCCGAAAAACTGGCCAATACCCACTTCTGGCTAGGAACTTTAGGTATCCTGCTTTATGCGCTTCCTCTGTATTGGGGAGCAGTAGTTCAAACTTTAATGTGGAAAGAATTTACGGCCGATGGTTTCTTGGCTTATCCAAACTTCCTGGAAACGGTAACCCAAATTCTTCCAATGTACACAGTGCGTATTCTTGCAGGAGTATTTTACATTGCCGGTACTATAGTGATGTTTGTAAATATTGCTAAAACTGTTCGTTCAGGGAAATTTGCTGATAACGAAGAGGCTTCTGCTCCGGCATTGGCTCCTGTCGATGAAACAAAGAAAGAGCATTGGCATCGTTGGTTAGAGCGTAAGCCTGTTCAGTTTTTAGTTGTTTCGCTTATTGTTATTTTAATTGGAGGAATTATCGAGATTGTTCCTACTTACCTGGTGAAATCTAACATTCCTACTATTTCGAGCGTGAAGCCATATACACCACTGGAACTACAGGGACGTGACATCTACATTCGTGAAGGTTGTAACAATTGTCATACTCAGATGGTGCGTCCATTCCGATCGGAAACAGAGCGTTATGGAGAATATTCCAAAGCGGGAGAGTTTGTATATGATCATCCTCACCTTTGGGGGTCGAAACGTACAGGTCCCGACTTAGCTCGCTCGGGAGTGAAAGGTGGAAAGATGTATAAATCCAATGCTTGGCATTATAACCACCTAGTTGATCCGCAGGCAATCAATGCACAATCTATTATGCCTCCATATCCTTGGTTAGCGAAAAAAGAGTTGGATACTTCATCCACCGCAGCAAAAATCAGGGCAATGATAAAGTTGGGTGTTCCGTACGATAAAGATTATCCGGAGAAGGCTAATATCGATTTAAATAAGCAGGCGCAAGAGATTATAAAAGATCTGAAAGCATCTGGTGTTGAGGCCGAGAAGGTGACCGATATGGTGGCAATTATTGCCTATTTACAACGTTTGGGATCTGATATTACTAAACCTGCTCCTGAGAAGGAAGAGGAAAAAGAGGTAGAAATTAAACTTTAAAACAGATTAGGATGAAGTTAATTACCAATTTCATGGAAAAGATCTCTGGGATAGAGATCTTCCCGATTATTTCGTTAGTGATCTTCTTTCTGTTTTTCTGTGCAGTGCTCTGGTACGTTTTTTCGGTTGATAAAAGTTTATTGACTGAAATAAGCGAATATCCTTTGGATGAGGAAAGTGAATCGAAGTTGAATGAAGTATAGGTTCCATTTTAAAATCGAATATCATGACAAATCATAATAATCTGGATAAAGAAACATTAGAGAACGATAAACTCATGAAAGATCACGAATACGATGGAATTCAAGAGCTGGATAATGAGATGCCTCCATTTCTTCGGATTATCTTTTATGTAACTATAATGATCTCCATTGCTTATTGGTGTCGCTATCATGTATTAGACGGACCAGGGCAAATAGATGAGTATAAAGCTGAATTTGCCACACCGGCAGAAGAGGGCGAAGTGGAGGAAAAGGAAGCTCCTAAAGCAGAAGCTGTTTTTGTAGTAATGTCGGGAGCCGAAGACTTAGCGGCAGGAAAGAAGCTATACGTTGCCAACTGTTTGGCATGCCATGGTAAAAATGGAGAAGGTAACACCATTGGGCCAAACTTAACTGACGACTATTGGCTACACGGAGGAACTGATGCAGACATTTATAGAGTGGTAAAAGAGGGTATCCCATTGAAAGGGATGATTGCTTGGAAAACGCAAATGCCTCCTAAGAAGATGCAACAGGTAACCAGCTATATTATTTCTCTAATTGGAACTAATCCGCCAAAAGCGAAGAAAGCACAAGGAGAACTTTATAAGAGATAAGCCCAACAAACCGAACCTAAGCCAATGAACCAACAAAAAAACATGAAAGGGAATCCTTACTTCCGCGATCAGGTAGCTACCGTATCGCGAGAAGGCGATCGAGTTTGGGTGTATGCCAAAGAGGCGAAAGGGCGCTTAACCAACTATCGGAAGCTGGTGAGTTATGCCTTGCTCATTTTGTTTTTTGGATTACCATTTGTGAAAATTGGCGGTGCTCCTATATTCTTATTCGACTTTCTGGACAGACAGCTGATCATTTTCGGGATTCATTTGTATCCACAAGATTTTCATCTGATGTTTTTGGCTATGCTCACCATTTTTGTTTTGGTGATATTGGTGAATGTCAGTTTTGGTCGTATTTGGTGCGGGTGGCTTTGTCCGCAAACACTGCTGATGGAGTTTGTATTCCGAAAAATTGAATTCATTGTTGAGGGAGATCATAAGAAGCAGCGTATATTAAATAGTAAAGGTTTTTCAGTAGAGAAACTACTTCGGAAAAGTGTGAAACACGCACTGTTTTTCTCTATCTGCTTTATAATAACCAATACGTTTCTGGCCTATATTATTGGAGTTGATGAGTTGTGGCAAATCATATCCGATCCGGTGTCGATGCACTTATGGGGATTTATTGCTGCATTGCTATTTACCTTGGTCATGTATGTCGTTTTCTCTCAGGTGCGAGAGTTGGTATGTACGTTTGTGTGCCCTTATGGCAGGCTACAAGGGGTGTTGAGCGATTCTAACACCATAATGGTGAGCTACGATTATAAGCGAGGAGAACCCCGGGGAGCAGGAAGTAGTGGCGATTGTTTCGATTGCAAGCGATGCATTGCTGTTTGCCCCACAGGCATTGATATCCGAAACGGCACACAACTGGAATGCATCAACTGTACAGCTTGTATTGATGAATGCAATCAGATAATGGATCAAGCAGGCTACCCAAAAGGGTTGATTCGATATGCTTCAGAAAACATGATTGCCTCAGGTAGCCAATTTAAGCTTACATTTCGAATAGTGGCCTACATAGTAGTTGTTGTTATTCTGTTAACCACGTTGATTGGATTAACGGTGACACGTTCATCATTGGAAACGACCATCTTAAGAACTCCGGGATCGCTGTACATGGAACAAGGCACAGACAGTATTAGCAATGTGTATAACTACAAAGTAGTCAATAAAACGGCATCGGAAATGGATGTGAGTTTTAAAATAATGGCTCCCGATGGGCATATTCGGTTAATTGGGAAATTATTGCCTGTGCCCGTTGACGGAAGAACTGAAGGTGTATTTTTTATCGATAGAAAAAGAACCAAAATAAAACAATCATCAGACAAAATAACCATTGGTGTCTTCTCTGATGGCAAACGAATTGAGACAGTAGATATCACCTTTGTCGGTCCAACTAAACCTTAAACTATGAAGAATAAATTTCACTGGGGAAAAGCACTTGGAGTGGTAATTGGTCTTTACCTAACAGGAATGATCATCTTTTTAATTTTCAGCATTAATAGAGATGTGAACCTGGTAAGCGATGACTATTATCCGAAAGAATTGAATTACCAGAAAACCATTGAGCAGAAACAGAATGCTCAACGATTACAGAAAATTCTTCCTTTAGACCTAAAAAACGATTCGGTATTGATTGCATTACCTGACGAATTTGTTCCCGATTCAGTAAAAGGGATGGTGGTATTTTATCGTCCTTCCAGCTCAAAGTTGGATATCAAACACAAAATTAAGCTGAATGACAGAGGCGTTTTTAGTGCCAGTACCAAAAAGATGGAATCGGGAAAGTACCAGATTCAATTGTCGTGTGTACACCAGGGAACAAGCTACTATTGGGAACAAGATCTTTACATTGAATAAAAGGGAAGTATGATTTATTCGGGATTAATATTAGGACTTGCCGGAAGTTTACACTGCATTGGTATGTGTGGCCCCATTGCACTGGCATTGCCTGTAGGTCGTATGCAAATATGGCAACGAACTTTGGCTATCGTACTTTATAATATTGGACGCTCTGTTACTTATGCTGTAATGGGGTTGGCTTTCGGAGCAGTTGGTCATGGTATTGCCATGGGCGGATTTCAACAATATGCAGCTATTGGTGCAGGTGTATTTATGATTTTATGGGGATTGAAGTACTATCTGAAAATTCCGTTTTTGGAAAGAATTGGAAATCCATCAGCTCCCGGAATTGTTCAGCGCAACTTAGGTCGATTGCTTTCTCAACCGTCTTTGTCGAATTTGTTTTTGCTGGGGATGTTAAATGGCCTGTTACCATGCGGCTTAGTCTATTTTGCTTTGGCGGGAGCCATTGCACTAGGCAATACATTGCATGCAGGATTGTTTATGATGGCATTCGGATTAGGAACACTTCCTGTAATGATGGCTGTTTCAATGGTGGGCTCACAAATCGGCCAACGAGCACGAGTGGTGTTCTCAAAGCTGGTTCCAATATTGTTGATTGTAATGGGATCGCTGGTGTTGATGCGTGGCATGTCGCTGGGAATTCCATATATCAGTCCGGATAAATCGAAACTATCTGTTCAGGCACAAGAAAAGGTGGAATCGGTTGAAAAATCATGTTGCCATTAGTAAAGTTCGAAAGAACAATAAATTACTGAAGAACTGAGTAAACATAGTGTACTGTTTTTTGTTTATGAATACTGATAAATTACCATAAATCAGTTTTAAAACTGATTTGAAACCAAACATAAAACCTAACTCTGATGCTGAAACTAAAATCTCTTATTCTTACATTAGGGTTGATTCTGGCTCTAAGCCCAATTAGTAGAGCCGACGACCAGTCCAACGATCCGGAAATTGGCATTGTTGAACACTTAAATGAATTTCTACCTAAAGAAGTATGGGTGACCAACGAAGCAGGTAAAAAGGTGAACCTGATCGATGAAATTGATAAGCCCACAATCATTAACATGGTTTACTTCCGTTGCCCCGGAGTTTGCAGTCCGTTGATGGACGGAATTGCCGATGTAATTGATAAGTCGGATATGGACTTGGGCAAAGATTTTCAGGTGTTAACCATTAGTTTCGATCCATCGGAAGGAATTGATTTGGCTAAAAATAAGAAAGCCAACTACCTGGCGCAGATGAATAAAAAGATTTCAGCCGAAAAAGGGTGGAAATTTTACGTTTCAGATAGTACCAGTATTGCCCGAATAACCAATGCCATTGGTTTTAAATATAAAAAAGCAGGAAATGACTTTCTACATGCTGCTTCCATTGTTTTTGTGAATAAAGACAAAATGATCTGTCGCTACTTGAATGGGACATATTTTTTACCCATTGAGCTGAAGATGTCGGTAATTGAGGCTAACAAAGGAAATTCGATGCCTACCGTTAATCGTGTTCTACAGTTTTGCTATAGCTACGATCCTGTGGGGCAGGCCTATGTGCTAAATGTAACCAAGATATCGGCAACGCTTATTTTGGCATTGGCAGTGATAGTATTCCTGTTTTTAATCTTCAAACCCCGAAGAAAAAAAGATTAGTAACCGAACAATTATATCCGAATCTTTATGAATCAAGAAGTTAGTTTCTATGAGGTAAAGAAATACAAAACGGGAATTCTAAACTGGATTCTTTCAACCGATCACAAGCGAATTGGTTTACTTTACTTGTATTCTATCTTAGCCTTTTTTATAGTCGGAGTCTGCCTTGGATTAGCAATGAAGCTGGAATTGATTGCACCGGGAAAGACCATTATGGAAGCACAAACCTATAATGCGGTATTTACCTTCCATGGTATAATAATGATTTTCCTGATTATCATTCCTGGCTTACCAGCCGTTTTTGGTAATTTCTTATTGCCAATTATGATTGGAGCAAAGGATGTTGCTTTCCCAAAACTGAATTTGCTTAGTTGGTGGATTTATGTGTTGGGAGCAGTAGTGGCATTGATGTCGCAATTTATGGGTGATGGACCACCAGATACTGGTTGGACATTCTATGCACCCTATAGTTTTAAGACATCTACAACTATGTTGCCTGCTATTATTGGTGCATTCATTCTTGGATTTTCATCAATTCTTACAGGACTGAACTTTATTGTAACCATTCACCGTATGCGTGCTCCGGGAATGACATGGCTGAAGATGCCTCTTTTCCCATGGTCGTTGTATGCAACAGGATGGATTCAGTTGCTTTCAACTCCGATTGTTGGAATTACATTACTAATGGTGGTAGCCGAAAGAACCATGAATATTGGATTCTTCGATCCGGCTTTGGGAGGCGATCCAGTGCTCTATCAGCACCTTTTCTGGATCTATTCTCACCCAGCAGTTTATATTATGATTTTACCTGCCATGGGAACCATCTCTGAGATTATTCCAACATTCTCCCAAAAAACAATTTTCGGATATAAAGCAGTTGTTGCTTCTACATTGCTTATTGCATTTGTGGGGTACTTTGTTTGGGGACATCACATGTACACTGCAGGAATGAGTGATACAGCGGTTTGGCTATTTTCATTAATGACATTCCTTGTAGCTATTCCTAGTGCTGTGAAAGTGTTCAACTGGATTGCAACCATGTATAAAGGATCGATTAACCTGAAAGTGCCACTTTATTGGGCATTGGGCTTCTTGTTCTTATTTATGGTTGGTGGTTTAACAGGACTTGTTCTTGGAGCTGTAGCTACAGATGTACAGGTGCACGATACAGCTTTTGTGGTTGCTCACTTCCACTTTGTAATGTTTGGAGGAGTAGGTACGGCATTCTTTGGAGCTATGCACTATTGGTTCCCAAAGATGTATGGAAAGATGTATGATGAAAGTTGGGCCAAAGTAGGTTTCTACACATTTATTGTTGGTTTCTTGTTGCTATACATGCCAATGTTCTGGTTGGGAATGTACGGAATGCCTCGTCGTTATTACGATTACTTAGAACAATTTCATGGCGGAAATATAATCTCTTCGTTTGGTGCTTTGGTATTGGTAGCAGGTTTGGCAATTATCATTATTAACCTGGTTACTTCGGCCCGAAAAGGAAAGAAAGCCGAGAAAGACCCATGGCATGGAAAAACATTGGAGTGGCAGGTTGATTCTCCTCCAACACTTGAGAATTTCGATACAATTCCGGTAGTAGAAAAAGGACCATACGAATATTAAATCAATTATTGATGGAAAAAGTTACAACTACGCACGAACACGACCATTACGATCATGAGGGATCGAAATTGGGAATGTGGTTATTCATATTTACCGAATTGCTGCTCTTTGGCGGACTCTTTATTACTTATGCTGTTTATAAGTATCTGAACCCAGAGGCATTTCATATGGCAGCCGAAGAGTTAAATGTTGGAGTAGGGGCTATTAATACTGTGATACTGCTTATCAGTAGTGCAACAATTGCCATGTCGATTACTGCATTGCAACAGAACAATATTCGATTGACAAAAGTGATGCTGGAGATTACTATGATGCTGGCAATAACATTTTTGATCAATAAATATTTCGAATGGGGAGCAAAAATTAGTCATGGAATATATCCTGGTTCCGACCACCTTATGGAAATGAGTAGAGGGGAAATACTATTCTATGGCTTATACTTCTTTATGACCGGGCTACATGCTCTGCATATAATTGTAGGAGTGGCTTTTATTGCCGTGGTTTATTCAAAAATATTAAAGCGAAAGGTGAATGCCGAACGCTATGTATTGTTGGAAAATAGTGGACTTTACTGGCACCTGGTGGATATCGTTTGGATATTCCTGTTCCCATTGTTTTACTTGATAACTTAAATGATATGGAAAACGAAAAACATCATATAGTTCCCATTAAAACATATGTCTATATTCTGATTGGTTTAATTGCTTTGACTTTTATTTCCATTGGAGTTACACACATTGAATTGGGAGAATTTACTACTGCAGGAGCCTTGATATTGGCTTCGTTAAAGTCGTGGTTGGTTTTGTCATATTTCATGCACTTGAAGTTTGACAATGTGATATTACGAATTTTTGTAGCACTGATAGTGCTGGTGTTTGCAGCAGTGGTGGCAATAACATTTATGGATTACATGTACCGATAATTTGACTGACTATGATAAACCGAGAAATGATTGATGCTTCGAATTTGGTTGCTGGTGTCGATAAGGCATTTTGGATCATACTATCTATTTCGTTCTTGTTTTTGATAGGACTGACCATTGTTATGCTCTATTTTGTTTATAAGTACAACAAAAAGAGACACCCGAAAGCAGTTCAGATTGATGGAAGTGTAAAACTGGAAATTATATGGACCGGAATACCTCTGATTCTGGTAATGTTGATGTTTTATTATGGTTGGAAAGGGTATAAGCCGGTTACCGGACCTGCTCCTGATGGAGCAATGGAAATTACGGCAGTAGCCCGAATGTGGAACTTTCAGTTTCAGTATGAAAATGGAAAAAGGACCGATACGTTATATATTCCTAAAGACAGACCCGTTAAGTTGAACCTGAAAGCATTGGATGTGATACATGGTTTATCGATTCCTGCTTTCCGGGTTAAGAGTGATATGGTACCTGGAAGGAAGGATCATTCTACTTGGTTTATTCCTCAAAAAGAAGGAAAATTCGACCTGTTTTGTACCGAATATTGTGGATTGAATCACTCTTATATGTACACAGCTGCAGTGGTGATGCCTCAGGAGAAGTTTGATAAGTGGTATAAAGATAAGAGTGCTGCCCCTGTGGCTGATAAAGCAGCAAAACCAGGAGCACAAGGATTAGCATTACTGCAGAAAACGGGGTGTGTAGCATGTCATTCATTTAATGGTACAAAGCTAATTGGACCTACGTTTAAAGGAATCTATGGTGCAAAGCATGTTGTGAAAAGAGGGAAAGAGGAGGTTGAAATTACGGTTGATGACGAATATATCCGAAAATCGATAATGGATCCAAATGCTGAAATAGTAAAAGGCTATAAGAAAGGGTTAATGTTGTCGTATAAAGAGCAACTAACCGATAAGGATGTCGATTTAATTATTGAATACTTGAAAACACTAAAATAGAAATCCAGATTTTCGGATTATCAGATTAAAGAAATCCGAAGATACTTTACAGAAAGGAATTACAATTGAGTAGCGCAAACAAATTCATTCGATTAATGCCGGTAATGGGGAAGTTTAAAATTTCGTTACCTGTCGGCCTTTCGGCATTGGCTGGTTATCTTTTTTTCAAAGGAGAATTCGATATCAATGCCATCTTGTTGACATTGGGAATATTCCTTATATCAGCCAGTTCTTCAACCATTAATCATATCCAGGAAAAGCGAGAAGATGGAATGATGCCGCGTACTCAAACACGTCCATTACCACAAGGATTATTAACAACGGGACAGGCCTGGTTGATGAGTTTAATGTTTGGATTCGTTGGATTTGCTCTTTTAATTCCAATACAAAGTCAGTTGGTTATGCTGTTGGCTTTCATTGCTCTTCTGTGGTATAATGTTATTTACACTCCTTTGAAGAAAGTAACTGCATTTGCAGTTATTCCAGGCTCGGTGACGGGAGCTCTGCCGCCCTTAATTGGCTGGGTGGCTGCAGGAGGTGCTATAACCAATCCAACCATATGGATTGTAGCGCTTTTCTTCTTCATTGGACAAATTCCACATTTCTGGTTATTACTGATGCTTTATGGCGATCAATATTCGCTGGCCAACATGCCGACATTAAGCAAAGTGTTCTCTAAGAATCAGTTGATTCGTTTGACTTATACCTGGATATTGGTGGCAATGGCTTCTGCTTTATTGATTCCTTTCAAAGGAATTATATCTTCTCAGTTCATCAGTTTTCTGGTGTTCTTTGTGGTTTTCTATCTGATAATATTTAGCACGCTGATGCTTTTTGTAAAGAAAGATTTTCAGCCTAGAAGTATATTTCTTCGACTTAATGTGTTGTATTTGTTGATGATGTTGGTATTGAGTATCGAAGGATTCATTTAAAACTAAAAGGTACAATCATGGAAAAGTTTTGGATAGGATTATTAGTTGGAGTAGTTGTTGGTGCTGGTTTACTAGTGCTAATTGTATTTATTAATGCTCCGAAGAAGTTTTTTAAAACATGGAAGTCGCCACATAATTTCGAACAAACATTACAACGTATCGAGCAGGAGACAAAAAATGCCAAGTGGAGTATTCCCAATCAGTATAACCTGCAAAAGACCATGGAAAAACATGGCTTTGAAGTAAGGCCTGTTTATGTTTTCTCGGTTTGTAAGCCACAACATGCTTATCGTTTACTGAGTAAAGACAATGAGCGGCAAGTGGCAGCAATGATGCCATGCCGATTGGCAGTGTATGAGAAGTCGGATGGCTCGACTTATGTAACAATGATGAATTCACCTACAATGTCGAAACTGATGGGAGGCTTACCTAAAGAGGTAATGGCCGATGCGGCAACCGAAAATATTGCAATTATTGAAAAAGCATTGAAATAAGAAAAGCCCGGATATCCGGGCTTTTTTGTGTCTTATCTGATTGTTTTCTTTCTATTGGCTTACCATTTGTTAAGAGCCTTTTGGATGTCCAAAAGATCATGGTCGATTGGACGGTTGGCCTTAACTGTTTTGTTGAAAGGAACATGAGTGATTTTGCTATTCACATAACCAATCATGATACTTTTCTGATCATCGAGTAATGCTTCAACTGCAGCAACTCCCATCTGGGTGGCAATTACACGATCTGTTCCTGTCGGATTGCCTCCTCGTTGCATGTGCCCTAAAATGGAAACACGAACATCCAGGTCTGGGTAATCGCTGGTTACACGTTCTGCCAGCTTTAAAGCACCTCCTGCCTTGTCTCCTTCGGCAACCATTACAATGCCGCTATTCTTTTTCTTTTTGTAGTTTTTCAGGTATTTCTGAAGATCTTTATCGCCTTCGTCGGCTTCTGGAATGATAATGGCTTCTGCACCACATGCAATTCCAGAACTAAGGGCCAGCAGGCCGGCCTCACGCCCCATTACTTCAACGAAGAAAATGCGTCCGTGAGAACTGGCTGTATCTTTAATTTTATCGACAGCATCGATAACAGTGTTCATAGCAGTATCGTAACCCAAAGTATATTCGGTTCCATACATGTCGTTATCGATGGTTCCAGGAATACCAACCACCGGAATATCGTATTCTTTGGAGAAAATAGAAGCTCCCATGAATGATCCATCTCCACCGATAACTACCAATGCATCAATTTCGAGTTTCATCAGGTTTTTATAGGCCTTTGCTCGTCCTTCTTCAGTTCTGAAATCTTTACTACGCGCTGTTTTTAGAATTGTACCTCCCTTTTGAAGAATGCCACTCACGTCATCAGATGTTAAAGGAACAATATTTCCCTCAATCATCCCTTGATAACCGTTCATCACTCCAAAAACTTCTAATCCTTTATGAATTCCAGAACGTGTCACTGCACGTATTGCCGGATTCATCCCTGGCGCATCGCCTCCTGAGGTTAAAACGCCAATGCGTTTAATTTCGCCCCTCTTCTTGATGTTTGGTATTTCTGCCATTTTTACTTTTTGAAAATATTATCAACCTGATTTTGGCTTTCAGGTTGTCAGATAAAGAAGCCCAAATTTCTAACAGCTTTACAAGTAAAACTTTTTTCGAGCCTACACAAAATTAAGCGAAAACCCATGAAGTGATCTCTTGTTTCGGGAAAAATTGAACTTATTTAATGATCGGTAACATTAGGAGAACGAAAAGCCTGATTGGGAGAGAAAAATAGAAGATAAGACCTAATTAAGAACCTGATATAGAATTGAGAAGTGTTAGGAGTGAAATAAAAAAGCCGATTCTTGGTTCGGAATCGGCTTTGAAATATTGTTACTGTTGAGCTAACAAGTGAAATGGTATTTTGGTGAAGCCTTCGGCCACCTGATTGATACCTTCTTCCAATTTCTTCCCCAACATCATCTTCATCATCATGTTTAACTCGGCATGAAGAGTTAAGCGAAGTTTTGTTTGGTAAGTGTCAACTGGTAAAAGCTGCACCCAAAAATAAAACTCGAATGGAACGGTTCCATTACCAGTAATTTTAATGCTTTTAGGTTCTTCGCGCTCGATGATGCGCAAACCTGTTTCACCAAATCCTTCTACCACGAAAGTACATGTGTCCTGATCGGCTTTAAAATCTTTCAGCTTGAATTTTTTAGGAGCCTGCTCAGCAATCTTCTCCATGGCCTCTTCATTAAAGAATTTAGCCAGATTTTCGAAATTAGACAAGAAGTTGTAAATCAACTCCTGGTTATTATGAATAATTTTTACGTCGCTTACATATTTACAAGTCGCCATAATAGTAGTTTTTACAAAATAAAAAAGCCAGACTCACTATGAATCTGGCTGCAAATGTATAAAAATGCTACGATTATTTCTTCCAGTTAGCAGGATCTTCTCTCCACTCCATTAAGCTTTGATAATCCGATTCTTGTACTTCGCCACGAGTTGTTGCTTCTTGAATAAGTGCTTGGTAACAGCTAAGAGTTGTTAGTTCAACACCTGCTTCTTTGAAGTTTTGGTTGGCTGTAGGGAAGTTGTACGTGAAAATAGCAACCATTCCTAATACGTCTGCTCCGTAGTTCGAAACAGCATGAGATGCATTTAAACTACTCATTCCTGTAGAAATCAGATCTTCAACGATAACTACCTTTTGGTTAGGTTGCAAATCGCCTTCAATTAGGTTTTCTAGTCCGTGACCTTTTGGCTTTGAACGAACATAGATGAATGGAAGGCCAAGCTCTTCGGCTACTAAAGCACCATGAGCAATTGCTCCGGTAGCAACCCCTGCAATAACTTCAGCCTGAGGATATTTCTCGCGAATTACTTTTGCAAATTGCTTGTAAATGAAAGTACGCGTTTCAGGATACGATAAAATTTTACGGTTATCGCAATAAATAGGTGCTTTCCAGCCAGATGCCCAAGTAAAAGGACTGTTCGGTTGGATTTTGATGGTGTTAATGTCAAGAAGTTTCTTGGCAACAGCTAATTGAATGTCTTCCATGATGTAATGTTTTATTGTATGTGTGCACTTCTGTGTTGAAAAATGAACACCTTGTTAACAATGATTAAGACGTTAAAAGCAGGCATAGCAGCCCGATCCGAACAGGTCACAAAGTTAGGAATCTTTTTAACACTGAACGAATTGTTTTTTTATAGCTGAGTTTTTTTACAGACTTAAAGTGTTTGTTAACTGTAAATTAAGAATTAGCTGTTTTAAAGCATGTAAAATTAAGATTAATTATTTGCCTCTTTTTCTCACCTGCTGAATTCGATGTTGGCGTAAAATCTGCATAAATTGTTTGTCGAAATTCTCGGCAGGAGAAGGTGCTGGAGATAATCGAAGTACTCCATCCGGATCGATTAAATAAAATGTAGGATAGGTGACAATTTTGTATTGATCTTTAATCTTAGTTGTAGTGGCACCTCGTAGTAGTTGCCAATCGTAGTTGTTTTGCTTGAAATAATCAACAGCTTTCTGGAACGTATCCTGAACAGCAATGGATACAATTTCAAGATCTTTGCCAAACTTTTGCTTGTACTCGTTTAATATTTTCAAATACTGTTGAGAGGCAAAATCGTCGGAGCGCATGAAGTTGAGGTAGACAAACTTCCCATATAGCGATTGCGAATTGATTCGTTCTCCTTTCTGATTCATCAGATAAAATGAAGGAGCTTCGGTGCCCGGACGCAAATAGCTTATTTTCTCCAATGCTTTTTGAGCCAGTTTCGAAATCTTCGAGTTCGATGATTTGGTTTGCAACTGAATTAGCTCTTCCATCAATTTCGGACTGTAATCTTTACGATAATAGCTATTGTAGAAATTCTTCAATAATAGCAATTCGGTATAAGGATCTGAGAGCCCAACATAGCTTCCTGCGATGGTTTTAACACTCTTCAAATCTTTTTGTCCAAGTAATTTATTCAGTTGAGGAGAAATGTTTTTAGGAATTTCGATTAAGAAATTCTTAGAGATAGTCTGAAATAGCGAATTGGCAACTGGAATGTTTAGCTGCAATTGGTTGGATTGAAAATATTTGGTTAAAACTTTTTTGGCAGAACGAGTGTCACGCAGTAATTCGACATAACCTAATTTGTAATGGAGGTAGAAGTGAAAATAAGTAGAACCTCCTTGCTTAATGTAACTGGAGATAAATTGTTGTAATTGCTTCATATGCGCTACCGAACGGCGCTCAACCAATGGACGAATTACCTTATCTAATTCGCGGTTGAATTCGCGTTCGAAGTTCCATATTTGGTTATTAAGCTGTGTGCTATCTTCGTTGTTCACTTTTAGCTGAACCCATTCAGGACGAAAAAAAGGTGATCGTTTTTGATGTTCCGCTTTGCCCTTAAACGGAGGAAGTTGGATTTGGTATTTTTTATCAGGCTCGACAAAAAAGAAAAAGCGAAAAACACCATAATCGAACCATATTTGTTGAGGCTGATTGATAGAAATTTTCGCTCTGAACTTATTTTTTCCAGTAACCATTGATTCTCCCACTTTCTCAGCAGAGTGGGTAATGGGATCATTATCGATATAAAATGAAAGTTTTTTACCAGAATAATCGTTACTACCACCTTTGACAATAACATGTTGAGCGATTGAGTTCAAACTCATGAATATTACTCCAATAAAAACAAACCATTTCATTTTTGATGTAGTTTTAAGTTACGTCCTTTTTCTATTTCCTGTCTCCTGATTCCCTTCTTCTTTTCCCTGTCTCCCTTTTACTCTCTACTTTCTTTTAACTCGTCAGTGGTAATACCAGTAGGTAAAAACTGATCGGCATTTCCGTTGTGCAAAATAATATCGCGTACGATGGTAGATGCCACAGGAGTATGCTCAGGCATTGTTAGAATAAAAACCGATTCAATATCGGGATACATTTGCTTATTCACTTGAGCAATGGCTCTTTCGTATTCGAAATCGGAAGCTGTACGCAAGCCACGTAGCAGGTAGTTGGCATTTACCTTACGGCAGAAATCAACTGTAAGTCCTTCGTGTTGTTCCACTCTAACTTTCGGATCATTTTTAAAAACACGCTGAATCCATTCAATGCGTTTCTCCATAGGGAAGAACGATTTTTTATTGGAATTGTATCCAATCATAATGATTACTTCATCGAAAAGAGGAAGTGCTCTTTTAACAATCGACTCGTGTCCTATGGTGAAAGGATCGAATGATCCTGGGAAAACTGCAATTCTTTTATCCATGTTTACTACCTTTTCTTGTTTTGGGCGCACAAGGTACAAACTTGTACGATTTTTTAATCGATTTAGATACTAATCGAGTTGCTTTTCTTGATTGGCACTAACGAAAAGAATATTACCTACATCGCCATAGCCATCGAATAGCTCAATGCCTTCGCTCAGTGTTTCGCTTCTGAAACCAATAAGTGTAAGATCGGCATCGGCCGATTTCTGTGCAATAACCTCTTTGCGATTGGTACCTTCTTGCCATGGTATCATTTCTACGTTGGCAGGACTAATTGGAATTCTACCAGCCTTGATCTGATCAATCAACACCTTACGCTGTTCTTCTTGTTGATTCTCCGGATAGATGGCAAAAATCTTAATTGTTCCTTTTTTCCAATCAGGATGACCAGAAATGATGAAGCCCAATAAAATTAGTAGATTGGCATTATTGTAATCTTCGGCACTAATCCAGATATGAATCTCCCGTTTGTAACCGAAACTTTTATACGAAGTATTTAGAATACAAACATCAAATCCGGCAGAATTAATCAGTTCGTAATTGGTTACAGCATCTTTTATCGATTCGGGTTTACTACGCGAAAACTCGAAAAGAATCATATTGTTTCCTTTGCCTGAAATACCTGAAAGTTGTACAACCTGAGCAATTGCCGAGGTATAAGATGGCGAAATGATAGTGTCGAGATAAACTCTATTTTTACTTCCCGAGGCAAGGTTAATCAAGCGCTTAAGTGTGTCTTTCGATTCTTGATTGGTCTCTTCGTTAAGTAAACCTTTTATGAAATGAATATAAGTACCAAAACCATATTTATACGAAATCCATCGCAACACATCAAATGCTGATCGGCGCTTAAAGGTGTCGTGAGAAATACAGATGGCAAATGGTCGCCAGCTAACTTCCCTGTCTTCTTTATCAGCCCGTTGGGCAAATATTTGAAGCTGCCTGCTCAATTGGAAAACTACTCCCTTGAAAAGCTTGTTCAAGCCACGCTTGTCCTGGCTGTACTTAGTAATGAAATAGTAGAAAACTCCCATTAAAAATAGCGAAGCTGCAGCATATGGTGCATTCATTTTAAACATGAGCCAGAACGAAGCAAAAGTACCTATCAGCGAAATTGCCCAGTGTGATCGGAATGTTGGACGGTATGCCGGATCGGCAGCAAAATGTTCTAGTAACGAGATAAGACAAATGGCTCCATAAGTTACCACAAAGAACATGGAAATTACCTGTGCCACCATGTCTACATCGCCCATAAAAACAAATACAAATGCAATAATGATAGATATTACCGATGCATTAATCGGTTCATTATCTTTTATGCGCCCCTTGCTGAACCAGCGATTTAAACCTTTGTTGGGGAAGATATCATCCACACCAATGGCTTGCAATGTACGTGGTGCCACCATAATCGATCCTAATGCCGAAGATAGTGTTGCCGCAGCTAGTCCGATGGGAACAATTGGTCCCCAGGCAGCAATTCGCTGCATGATCAGTTGATCTTCCACTAAGGCGTCGGGAGAGGCAGAAATCATGAATTTGTATGCCGCCAAAATATAAATAACCATTCCTACCATGGTAGCCCAAAGGGTACCTCGAGGTATCGATCTTTTAGGGTCACGTAAGTCGCCAGAAAGTCCTAAACCTGCTGCTAGCCCCGTAAATGCCGGAAATATAATGGTAAATACATAGAAGAAATTATGCGGTTCATCTACGTGCCCATTGAATGACACTTCGGTTGGTTTTATGGGCGAATCTCCCATAAAGAAAAATGCAATGGAACTAAGAAGAATAGCAACCACTACATAAAGTGCCTTCATTCCCACATTGGCTCCTTTAGTAAGGATTAAGATGGACAGCAATGCCATTACAGGAACAGTTATAAAGCGTTTGTCAGGAATGTAAAACTGATAAGTTTCGTTTAGGTATTGAATGACCGGATCGAATGCTTCCCCAAATGCGATGACGTAGAAGGCGACACTAATGGCCTGAGAAAGATATAGTGCTATGCCAATTGCTGCACCAATATTTAGTCCGAATGACCGGGAAATAATGTAGTAGGCTCCACCTCCTTGAACGCGCTGATTGGTGGCAATCTCGGCAACAGCCATAGCGGCGGGTATTGTAACCAAATGGCCCAATAAAATAATACCGATAACACCTACAAATCCAACCTGACCAACAGCCCAGCCAAAACGCAGGAATAAGATTGCTCCTAAGATGGTTGATAAAGCGGTTAAAAAAACCGGAATAGTTCCAAAGTTTGCTTTGGGGTTTACAAGAGATCCTGGCATAACAATCAAATTTTTTCTTAAAAATAATCGATCTGATTGGCTAGAAAAATTATTCGAAGAAAAATAGATCGTAGAAATGCTCGTTTTCGGTAGTTTTCTCTTTTTGCTTCATGATGAAGATCTCGAAATCGTCGAATAGGGAGTAATTTTCTGAAGGATTGTGACAATAGAAGCGAAGAGTTTGTCCATCTAGTTTAGCAGGAACTTTGAACTGAAGTTCCAATACTTGCCAGCCATTATCCAATTGTTTGGAGGCAACATTTTGTGAAAGGTAAAACTCATCCGACTTCTCGTAAGTGGCAATTAAGTATCCATAATCGCCCTTGCGCCTTACGCGTAACACAACTTCAGTATTCTTTTGCAGATTATGTATCTGATGAAGAAATGCAAATGGATGTTTCTTTCCAATTTTCAAACTCTTATTCCCAGAAAAACCGTCATTGCTGATTATATCTGCAGTGTTGGCTTTGAATTTACCACATGTCGAAATAGTCTTCTTATTGTCTTCAGTAACCTTGTTTAAATCGAAGAGAATGTGCGTTTCTGTGGCGTTAGAGTCAATTGTGTTTAACTTTTTAGCATAGCGTTTGGTTCCATAAGGATGCGAAACGTAGATTCCTTCTTTGGCTTTTTCGTAATCGGGAGTGCGTAGAAGCAAATGGAAATTGGCAGGCTGCCTTAATTTGAAAAAAGCTTTTAGGTATGCCTCTTTTGTCATCGAATCCCAGTGGATTGATCCGTAAGTATACTTTTTAGTTTGAAACGGACTTAATACTAAAAGGAGCACAAGAAGTCCGTAAAAAGAATATTGAATGGCCTTTTTTTTCGAGCTAAAATCAGAAATAATTGCAGCCAAAGGGAAAGCCATTAATGCATAGCTATCAATAAATGGTCGCTGACCATAAGCGCCGCCATACCACCAACACCACCATGAAAGAATGATGTAGACATTGATAATAAAGAATAGAGGCAATGCAACAGCTAATGGAGATTTTTTCTTGATGAGACTAGGAATTCCTAATGTGGCTAAAAGCATCACTGGAGTATATAGAAACCATCCATTCCTAAAACCGAATAATCCTCGAATGAAATGTGGGGTGTTGAAGAAAAAACCTTCGTTATCGGAATAAGAAAAATAGAGGAAGCTTCCTGAAACATGTTTCCAGTATAAAAACTGAGGAACCCATACTAACAATGCCGAACAAACCAACAATATTAGCAATGGAAAATGCTTTATAAATAATGTCACTTTACCTTTCAGTGTATCCCACGAATTAACATCCCAGAGTATGAATATTAATCCTACCAGTGCATTGGTTGGTCGGATTAAAGCAATTAACCCTGAAAGCAATCCAATAAATAGTGTTGTAGTGAACTTGGGTTGCTTGTGCCACTTTATTGTAAGCCAGATGAAAATGGTAAAAAGCGAAAAGTTATACCCATGAGGCATGGTGGCTTCATAGGCAGTGTAATACAGGTAGTTGGTGCCAATTGTACAAAGAAACAAGACAATGGCAGTTACTTTGTCGGAAAAGAATTGTAGTAATATTTTCCGAAGAAAGATAAGTCCCAGTAGCATATAAAACAGAGCACTGAGAATGAGCATCACTTTGTAAGGCTGCGAAAAACCGTTGGCCGGGTAATCGGTTACTTTGGCAATAGCATGTCCAACAAAAAAGAATGGAGCATACAATATCGACATTCCCATGGATGTTTTAATGCAATTCTTTCCAATGGGTGTTTCGCTGGGCCAGAAAGTGCCTTCTTTTAAGGTCTCTGGTTTTTCTAACGCAATATCGTTGTAAATGAAAGTGGCAGGAAGATAGGCGTAGTATGAGACAACATCCCATGCAATGATTTTATTTTTCTTTTTCCAACCTCTGTGAGAATTGGCAGTAAGAGCAATGGCTATTGCAATCACCCAAATGCTAATTTTCGATAACGAATATTTTACGTTGAAAGACATCTGATATGGCTTATTTTTGACGCTTAGATGGAATTAAAACTCCCCATTTGAAAATGGTCCATAGAATTTTGAATCCATCACTATTACGAAGTTTCTTTCCTTCCCCTTCGTTTCTTGGAAAATATTGTACCGGAACTTCAGCTACATTGTTTTTCTTAATTCGAAGTGCTTTTATGATTAATTCGGCTTCGAATCCAAAGCGATTTTCTTTCAGGCTAATCTGATCCCAAAGCGACTTCTTAATTAATTTGTAGCCACAAGCCATATCGGTAATTTTTACATTAATAAGAATGGCTGTAAGATTGGTGAACAGACGGTTTCCCCAGTAACGACTAAATGAACTAACCGGGCGAATCAAACCTGGAAGATAGCGTGAACCGTTGATGAATTCTACGTTTAGATCTTTCATGGCTTTAATCATCGATGGAATATCCAATGGAGAAAGTTCCAGGTCGGCATCCTGAATAATGATAGTATCGCCAGAGCATTTGGAAACACCATGTTTTACTGCTGCTCCTTTGCCCATATTTTTCTCATTCTGAAAAAGCTGAAATTGAGGTTTGTCAGCAATATACCCTGAAACAATAGAGTAAGATTTGTCTGCAGAACAGTCATCGACAATAACAACCTCGTACGAGTCGGTATGCTTTTCGAATTGAACCGATAGCACTTTATCTAAAAGTTGAGTGATCGATTTTTCTTCGTTGTATAGTGGTATAATAATGCTCAGCTTCATATTTGTTCAATGAGATAAACAGTGAAATAACGCGAAATTGCTATTTCTATTTTAGTTCGATTCAAAGATATGGATGATTGTGTTGATATCGATCTGTTTTTTGATTGATTTTTTCCCTGAAGGCCAAAGAATCATTAGCGAATCGACTTTTGTTTGATTTTTCGGAATGCCGAAATGGGCAATTAAGCCATTTTGTGCTCCATAGCCACCTCCGGTTTGTGCCGATATTTCGCGGTATTGAGTTTTCTTATTGTGATACAAAATAATCTTAGCACCAATTGCACTTTTGTTGCTTGTTGTGCCAGTGCATTTCACTTTCAACCAATTTCCACTATTTTGTTGATTTCGATATAAAAGGTTGGGCTGATTCCCTCCATTGGCAATGAATAAATCCAAATCGCCATCATTATCGAAATCGTTTAGTGTAACACCATTGGAATTGGCATTATCGTTAACCGGAGAAATGGTTTCATCTTTCGAAAATGAATCATCTCCGTCGTTTAGGAAAAATGAGTTGTTCCCATCGTTGGTTACAAACAGATCGAGGTATCCATCGTTGTTCACATCGCCCCAGCTACTGCCTTCTGAATCGAGGCGTTCGTTGACAATTTCTCCCGAAGTGATTTTCAGGTATTCGAAGTTGCCTGTATTTTGGAAAAGTTGATTTTTACCCTGCCAGTTGGCAATAAATAGGTCTGTTAAACCATCGTTGTTGAAATCGGCCGATGAACAGCCAAAAGAGTTATTATCTTCTTTGGTAATTGCATTGTTAACACGTGTAAAGGTGCCATCGCCATTGTTTCGGTACATGAAGTTTTTATGGTAATTTACTACGATCAAATCGGGCCACCCATCATTATTACTATCTACCCACGAACTTCCCTGTGTGCTTCCTTTATCGGTGTCGAATGGCGAAATATGGGTGCGAATGAAATTTCCCTGGCCATCGTTGGTGTACAGAAAGTTGGCTTGGTCTTTATAGTTACCAACAAACAAATCGAGCCATCCATCGCGATTGTAATCGGCAAAGGAGCAGGTGTACGACCAGCCTTTATCGTTTACTGCATCTCCGGTTGTTACTTTCTCAAAAGTACCATCACCATTATTTCGATATAGAAAATTGTTCTGATCGTTTACGTTGGCTACAAATAAATCCAGATCGCCATCATTGTCGATATCCCCCCAACAGCATCCGTTGGAATTTCCGCCGTCGTTAGCAGGTGCTGCTTTATCCTGATGAGTGAAAGTGCCATCGCCGTTGTTTTTGTACAGAAAGTTGTTTCCATTGGTCCAGCTATTGGTGACAAAAAGATCTTCAAAACCATCATTGTCGAAATCTCCCCATGCTGTTCCCTGAGAGAAACCTTCGGCTTTGACAATATGCCCTTCAGAAATGGTTTCGAAAGGAATGTGTTGTTGGCACGAAATGGTGAAGAACGTTAGAATTATAAGGTAATATGCATCAATTTTTATCGTTTTCATGATGGGCGGAAATATATTGTTTACTTTTGCCATAATTCGATGTATAATCGAATAACAAAGTTAAAGAGAATATTTGGGCAATAGTTAGGAAGCGCAATTCAATCCATAACTATTTTAAGAAAACAACATAGATATTTGATGAAGTACTTGCTATCCTTTTTGATTTTTTTAATTGGTATTTCGTGTGGTTTAGAGCAATCTAAAAAGCGGGAAAGAATTGTTGTACATTGCGGGGCGGAACAGATAGAAGGAGAACATTTTTTGAGTGATTCAACACGGTTTCATCTATCCAATGCAGCAGCACGTGTGAATACCGAAGCTTATCAAGGAGACTATTCATTAAAGCTTACTAATGCCAATCCATTTGGAATGTCATTGATGCTTCCCGATGTGAAAGCCGGCGATGAGGTGGCTATTTCTGTATGGCGAAAAGGAGAGGAAAAAGGCTATGTGTGTGCTTCGAAAAAAGAGAATTCTGATTTTTATAAGAGTACCAATAAAGTTGTGGCTGAAGCTGGCGATTGGAAACAGTTGAAGCTGGAGTTCTCTATTCCTGAAAACTATGGCGATAAAGAGCTGAAAATTTATTTATGGAATGCTGGCGAAAAAGAGGTTTATTTCGATGATTTGGTAATTGATATAAAACCAAAGATTCAGCAACAAGAAGAGTTGGCTTACGATCCTAAAGATGCCATCAAGATTTTTATTGATGATCAGGGCATGCAAAAATTGCGACTAAAACGTGCCATGGCCATTGAAAATGGATTGTTGGAAAGTGGCGATGATGACTGGGTAAAGGGAATCATTTTCTATAAAAATAAATTCTTGAATGCTCGTCTTCGATTAAAAGGAGACCATCTTGATCATTTGCAAGGAAGTAAATGGTCGTTTCGGGTTAAGCTGAAGGGAGATGGCACTTTCAAAGGGATGAGAACTTTCTCGATTCAAACTCCTGCTGCACGAAATTATTTGCACGAGTGGTTTTTCCACAAAGCATTGGAACAGGAAGACATGCTGACTACTCGTTATGGTTTTGCTCCTGTAATGTTGAATGGGCGAAGCTTGGGACTTTATGCCTGGGAAGAACATTTCGAGAAGCAATTGGTGGAATATAAAAACAGAAGAGAAGGACCGATTCTGAAATTGACTGATGATGCCTATTGGTTAGATCAGAAAGTGAAGAAGAAGTTTGAAGTGGATTATACCATTCCTTCATACGATGCTTCGGTGATTGTTCCTTTTGGCGCTGGTCGTGTTGTGGGTGATACGTTGAAGATGAAACAATTTAACGAAGGAAAGAACCTCTATTTTCAGTATAAATATGCTTACGCAAAAGCTTCTGATGTTTTTGATGTGAGAAAGATGGCGCAATACTATGCCATGATGGATGCAACCAACTCATACCATTCTGAGCATTGGTTTAATCAGCGTTATTATTACAATCCGGTGCTTTGTAAGCTGGAGCCAATTTCATTCGACTGTTTTGCCGATGTGGGTATCTTCGATTATTATGGAGCCAACTTATTAGCTGAAAAAGCGAAAACAGAATTAATTACCCGCCATCTTAAATTGTTTGCCGATAAGGAATTTCAGAATGAATATTTCCATTACCTGAAGGAATACTCTAGCGAAGCTTTCTGGAAAAAGATGTACGATGAAAATCGGGAAGAGTTAGTGAAATTAAATGGAGCCATTGCATTAGAATTTCCGAAGTATAAATTCGATATAAATCAATTTTACAAAATAGCCCAGCAGGCCAGAGAAGCATTGGATTCATTTCCTGATAGAAAAATATTCGATCAGTTTGATGATCGGATTATGGGCGTTAGAAATAACTATAAAGGGAAAGCCGAAATGGAACTTTTTCCACATTTGGTTCATGCTTATTTGAATGGAACCAACGAAGTGGAAGTGCATAACTTCTTTTCCGACTCGATAGAAATTGTTGGAGTGGGCAAGAAAGAGAGTTTTATTCAGAATACGATTGGAGGAGTAACTGTGCTACCTGCCAATTCCAGAAAGAAGTACATTGGCAAGGTGCAAACAGAATTGGATAATGCTAAATACTTGTTTCTCAAAGTGCGCGGTCAAAGTCAGGTAGTTTCTATTTATCCTTGGCCTGCACCTCAGAAAATTTCAAGTTATCAACAGTTGTTAAAAACTGCTTCAAACCCTTTCCTAGAAAGGAATGATACTGTTTATATCGCTGGTGATAACGTTGTTAATAGCCCTGTGTTGATAACAAAAAACAAAACAGTGGTAATTGCGGCTGGAGCAAAAATCGACTTTGTACAAGGAAGTACTTTTATCTCTTATTCTCCCATTTTCGCACAAGGAGAAAAAGGCAATCCAATTTCGATAACTTCGACTGATAATAGCTGTAAAGGATTCAATATTTTGCAAGCTAAAGTTCGATCTGAATTGAATCACATCTCTTTCGATGGATTGAGTAACTTGAACTATGGCGGTTGGGTTACACCATGTGCCGTGTGTTTCTACGAGTCGGATGTGACAATGAATGGAGTGACATTCAAAAATAACTACAATTGCGATGATGCTTTAAATGTGGTTCGAGCCGATTTTAATGTGGAGAACTGTCGCTTTGAAAATACATTTGCCGATGCTTTCGATTCTGATTTCTGTACCGGAGTAGTGCGCAACACCGTTTTCGAAAAGCCAGGAAACGATGCCATCGATTTTTCCGGGAGCCAGGTTCTGATTGAAAAATGTACTATAAACAATGTGGTGGACAAAGGAATTAGTGGTGGCGAAAAATCGCATTTAAAGGTGAAGAACTGTACCGTTAATGGAGCCAAAATTGGTGTGGCTTCAAAAGATCAATCTATTGTTGAAATCGATCGATCGATATTAGAAAATGTAACTTATGGCTTAGTGGCTTTCCAGAAGAAACCAGAATATGGTGCCGGAACCATTAAAGCTCAAAATATTAAGGTGAAAAAATACCTGTTCATGCATCTGGTTGAAGAAAAATCGATGTTATATTTGAACGAAAAAGAGATTTTTGGAAAAGAGCCTAAAGTGGCCGAACGATTTTATTAATTCTAAGCTAAAAAAGAAAAATGGATAAGTGGAGTTTATTTCAACGCTTTTTAATTACAGAAAATGCACAGATTTCGATTTGGGATTTTGTAGCCAATTCAATCATTGTTCTTATTCTGTCAATCATTCTGGAATTTACCTACTCGCGTTGTGCTAAAAGTTTATCGGGACGTAAAATTTTTGCATCTAACTTTTTGCTGATTGCATTTACAACAATGCTGATTATTTCGATTGTGAAATCGTCGCTTGCCCTTTCTTTAGGATTGGTTGGTGCGTTATCAATCGTTCGTTTCCGTTCGGCTATTAAAGAGCCAGAAGAGTTGGCTTACCTTTTCTTTACTATTTCAGTTGGTTTAGGACTAGGTGCGAACCAGCGCATAATTACATTGCTGGCCTTTGTAATTCTAATGGGAATTATCTGGGGGCGTAGCTTTGTTGGAATGAAAAAGCAGCGCCAAAATTTATATCTGACAGTGAATGCTATTGGAGCCAATAAACCTACCTTATCGGCCATTGAGGCACTGGTAAAAGAGAATTTTAAAGCATACAATTTGAATCGTTTCGATGAGTCGGGCGAGCAGATTGAAGTGGCTTACTGGGTAGAAATTAAGCAGTCGTCCGATTTAGAGCAGTTTAATGCTAAAGTGCAACAAATGGGCGAAGGTATAAGAGTGGCGTTTATCGATAATAAATCGTTTTAATGAAAGGCTATACTCGTTTAGACGATTATCGCTACGAACGTAAATATGTAGCTGTTGGTCATGAAGCTGATCAGGTGGAGTGGGCACTTAGAAGAAATACGGCACTTTTTCGACCTAAATTTTCAGGACGACAAATCAACAATATTTACCTCGATACTCCGGGATTAAACTGCTTTCATGATAACTTGTTTGGAAATGGAAGCAGGTGGAAAGTTCGTATTCGCTGGTATGGCGAAACGTTGGGTGAAATCAAGCAGCCTATTCTGGAGTATAAGTTGAAAAAAGGTTTGGTAGGAACCAAGCGTTCGTGGATGTTGGCTTCGTTCACCATGGATGAAAATTTCGATTTTAATACTTTGTTGGACTTAATTGATCGTTCTGATTTGGACGATGAGCAAGTGAGTGACTTGAAAAGTTTACGTCCGGTGTTGTTGAATAGTTATAGTCGTAAATACTTTGTTTCGTTCGATGGTAAGCTACGAGCAACAATCGATAGAAACCTGAAATACTACCAGCTTAAATCATCCTGGAACAGCTTGTTTCATCCTTACGAAGAAAAGTGTAAATCGGTATTGGAACTGAAATACAACAAGAATAACGATGAGTTGGCTCGTGACGTGTCGGAGCAGTTTCCTTATCGCTTGGACAAGAACTCGAAATACGCTACCGGAATGCAATATTTTAATCAGGGAATAGCAGAATAATAGAGATATGGTAAAACAATTTTTGATAATAACATTGAGCTTGCTGATGGGAGTGGGAGTGCTGTTCAGTTTTGCACTGGAACGTTCGGAGGTAAAGCAAATTTCAGGAGTTGTTTTGACCATAGACGATGGTTATATCGATCATTGGCATAAATATTTGGATTACTTCGATAAGCACAATGTGAAGCTGACCATGTATATTACTACTTATCACATGTTAAAAGATAGTAGTAAACTAAAGTTGAAAGAGTTTCAGAAAAGAGGTCATGAGGTCGGTTTTCATACTCGAAATCATATTCATTTGCGTCAATTCCTGAAGGAAAATTCTGTTGAGAATTACCTGAAACAGGAAATTGATCCCGGCTTGGAAGAGTTGAAAAGAGATGGGTTTAATATTGAAAACTTTGCCTATCCTTATGGGGAAAACAGCAATGAAGTTGATATTGAATTGGTGAAAAGGTTTAATTCAATTCGTAAGCTAAAGTGGACTTCTGAAGATCGAAAACTGAAAGATGCTGATGTGTTTTATTCTTTGCCTGTTGAGACCAAAATATTGTATGGAGCAGGAATTGATCTTGCTTACAAAGTAGGCGACGAAGAATTAACTGAAGCATTAGAAAAAGCTGCTACTGAGAAGAAAATTCTATTCCTTTATTGTCACCGTTTAGATGAAAGTGGCGAACCATGGACAACTTCTTTTAATCGGATTAAGCAGATTGTTGAATTCTGTGAGAAGAATAAGGTAAAAATGCTGACGGTTCGAAAGTTTTTAACGCTTGGTAAATAACCTTATTTAATGCATCACCTGCTGGAATGTTTTGGCATACGATTCGCCATAGAAATGCAGGTATTCCTTTGCAAATTTATCGTAAGCTGTTCGGGCAACCGACGATTTTCCTGTTTCACAAAGACTGCGAACTTTCAGAATCATAGCTTCTTCATTTACTGTGTCGAAAAGAAGAATGGTGTTGAGCAGAAGTATTAGCAGCTTCTTCTCCATCAACCCTTGATGTTCCATCACAAAACCAGAAAGTACTTCAATCACATTGCTGGTGATATCTCCTTTGAAATCGTCCAGCCAAGCCAAATCTAGTCCAGGAAGGATTGGGCCTTTTTCAACCACTTTAATGAATTCTTTCAGGTAGACCATCTGTTCGCTCACCGGAAGATTATACAGTCCATCTGCATTTTCGGTTAACTGGTTGAAAACAGTAAAATCGCAATAAGTACCAGGACCGATAGTTACGTTCCAGTATCTGCTTTCGTATACCAATTCTACATCATCTAAATTGGCCAACAAGTTACGCAGGTTCTGCATGTTGGTACTTCGAATATTTTTGGCACTTTGTGGCGTGTAATCTGGCCAAAGTAGTTCGTTAAGCTGTTTCGATGTTATTCCCTTTTTATTCTGAAATTGATAAAGTAAAATCGCCAAAAACAATTGGCGCAACTTTGGTGTAAACTTGCTGGTTATATCGTTTCCATCGCGATCGAAGATGGTGAAGCCTCCAAACACATTAATGGTATTGGTAATTGTTTTTACAGCTTCTGGCTTCACTTGTTCAAGTGTAGTAACCTCTTCGGTTTTAAATTTGCTAATGATGAATCGAATGACAACAGCAGAAATTGCACCAATTACTACGGCAATTATCCACCACCAGGCACTAATTGGCTTATCCTGAGTGTTTGGGTTGTAGAATACCGATTGACCATTTTTTGTTTTGGAGAAAACCGATCGGATTTCTTCTGGCGACAATGCTCTGTTCCAAACATACAGTTCGTCCATAAAGCCTTTGAAAAACTGCCCCCATAAATTTCGACCTATGAAAAATGAGTTGGTATATGAGCTTAGCGGAGAAGCCAATGTCTCGTAAACCATTTCACCATTGTGATAGAACTGAACCGTTCCTCCAGCATTGAAAACATAAGCAACATGTTGCCACTTGTTCAGCTGCATCACTGGTCCGGGGGTGCGGTGGTCAGAAATAAATGTGGTTGTAAACAGCATGTAGTCTTCCCACATTTTTGCCGAGTAAGCAAAACCTTTTCCAACAAATGCAATATGGTCGTGCAGCAGAGTTGGCTTTACCCATGCGGCAACAGTAATAACATTGGTGATATCAAATTCAGAAGAGTTGCCACAATCGATATAACTGGTTTCGCCATTGAACTGAGCCACCTGTCCATGAATGCTATCATTGGGGAAACTGACATCGGAAGGAGTACCATCCAACGAATTGTTTTCTCCCTTATCAACTGCCGATCCATTTAATGGATAATAGGCAATAAGTTCGTCTCTGAAATTGGGTGTTTTATGTTCTTTCTGGAATAAATTCTGAATGTCCGATTGACTTAATGTTCGATTCCAAATACGCAAATTGTCGAGTTGTCCCGAGAACGAACGTCCACGACGTTGGCCAAAAAACAATTTGTCTGGATTGATTTGCTTTAATCCGGTAGCGAGTTTATCCACAAAATGGCCATTGATGTATAGTGTAACATTGTTGACATCATCAACTGTAATGGCCACGTGGTTCCACTCGTAGTTTAACTCATTGGTCAAAGCAATTTCATTGTTGCCTATTGCCAAAAATACTTTTCTGTTTCGAATATGGAGCAAAATGTTGGCATCGCCACGAGCTTCTAATAAATGAAGATTATCATCGTGGAAATTGTCAATTTTGAACCAAAAAGCAGAAGTGAAATGAGCTGTTTTATCGTAGTAGCTCGATAAATCGATTTGGAAAATATCTTTCCCCGAGAAGAGGGCTACCTTTCCTCGAATGTCATTTTCAACCAAGCTGGGACCAAATACATAAGGAACCAATCTCAGGTCGATGGAGCTGTTGAATGTGTTGTCGAAAGGGAAATATCCCACCTGTTGCTCATCTAGGCTTAGGCCAATTCCTTCGAAACTGTATGTTTTATGTGCCTCTTTTCTGGTTATTATTTGTTGCGAGGGAGTAAATTTGAATCCATTTTTCTGAGGGTGTAATACCAGAGTGTCTGAATCATTAAATAGCAATTCGAACTTACCATTGGTGGTTATTGAATGATTGCGCCAGGCAACATCTTCCAAAAGACGCTTGTTGCAGGTTAATTGACCTTTGGCATAGTCCAATTCCTGCATTATCTCAACTACCTCTCTGGTTTTATTTAGGAGTGGAGCGTTAGAAACAATAAAGTTAGGCATACGTCCATTAACTTGCCAGGCTGTTTTTATCTGTTTCAGGATGTTATTCCCGTTCTGATGAGTCTCTAACCAATAAAAATCGTTGGTTGGTTTTCCTTGTGTTACCAGTTGAGGTGAATCAACAGATGTTTGGAAAGTGTATTGCCAAATATAATTTAACCATTGTGGGCGGTAATCTTTTTCCTCATTGAAAACAATTAATCGTTTACCCGAATTAATAAGATTCGAAACCTGTGGCCAGCCGCTTTCGGGAGTATGGCGATAGATGCGTTCCAGTAAGCCATTGTCTTTTAAAAACTTTTCCAGGTGAATGGTGCTAATGCCTCTTCCTTTGAGAATAAGTATTATTACTTCCGATCTGTTTTCTTCTAATTTCTGAAAAATAGGATTCAGGCTCAGTGAAAAACTTTCGTGGTATAATCGGCTATTTTTCTCGTTAGAATATTCATCGTCATTCAGTTGAATGTGATTTAAATTGATCATGAATGCACGAGCTCCTGCTTTGTAGGCCTTTTCGAAATTGAGTGATGGCGTAAGTTCGACCGTTAAAATCATATTTCGGTCAACAGGTTCATTAATCTTCCAGTTGAACCCGAAAACATGGACTGAAATAGTTAGCAAAAAGCCAATGATTATGATTTTAAAGCTTAGCTGCATTTGGATCGAATAAGTTTGTAGTGATACAAAATTAAAATTTTCGGAGACTTTCTCTCTTTTTCCTTCTTGGAAACGTCGATTCATAAATTATATTTTCCCATCTTCAATTATCAGAAGCGTTTGTAAAATGCTATTTTTGCCTGATATTAACAATCATCACTTAGTATGGAGAGCTTTCCTTCGAAATTATTGGAAAATGCGGTTGAGGAATTTGCAAAACTGCCGGGTATAGGTCGTAAAACGGCATTGCGTCTGGTGCTTCATTTGCTTAAACAAGAAACTCAGGAGGTGAATCAGTTTGGAAACACACTGATTACACTTAAAAATGAGGTGAAGCATTGCAAGGTGTGCAGAAATATTTCCGATACAGATACTTGTACTATTTGTAGTGCTCCTTCGCGCGATAAATCGAAAGTGTGTGTGGTGGAAAATATTAAAGATGTGATGAGCATCGAATCAACCCAACAATACAATGGTTTGTATCACGTGCTAGGTGGAATAATTTCTCCGATGGATGGTATTGGTCCTGCCGACTTAGAAATTGCTTCGTTGGTTAGTCGGGTAGAAGAAGGAACAGTTAAAGAGGTAATTCTAGCTTTAAGCACAACAATGGAGGGAGATACCACTAACTTTTATATCTTTAAGAAGTTAGCGGCTTTCGATATTAAAGTGACCACTTTAGCGCGAGGAGTATCAATAGGTGGAGAGCTGGAATATACCGATGAGGTGACCTTAGGTCGATCGATTATAAATAGAACTAACTTCGAAGACTCAATAAAGCAGATATAAATTCGTTTATACTCTGGAAAAAGAAGTGAAAAAATAAAAAACAACGAATAATGAAGATCGCAGTAGATTTCGATGGAACAATCGTAGAGATGAAATACCCACACATCGGCGAGGAACGTCCGTTTGCATTTCAAACTTTGAAAATGTTGCAACGCAAAGGGCACTTGTTGATTTTGTGGACTTATCGTAAGGGAAAAGAGTTAGAGGAAGCGGTTGAATATTGCCGTCAGAATGGTTTAGAGTTTTATGCTGTCAACCAAAGTTATCCAGAAGAGCAATTTGATGGATCTGTAAGTCGTAAAATTGATGCCGATTTGTTTATTGACGATTGCAATATTGGAGGAATTAAATCGTGGGGCGAAATTTACCAAATGATTCATCCTTCAGAAGGAAAACCGACTTATAAAGGAGAGCCTAAGAAGAAAAAATCGTTCATGAAAAAGATGTTCGGTAATTAATAATTGTTCTCTAAAAACAGACTCAATGCAACTCAGTATCGTTATTGTCAATTACAATGTGAAGTATTTTCTTGAACAGTGCCTCTATTCTGTCGAGAAAGCCATTGCCAATATCGATGCCGAGGTTTTTGTGGTCGATAATAACTCTGCCGATGGATCTTGCCTGATGGTTCAGGAGAAATTTCCATGGGTAAAGTTAATTGCCAATACCGAAAATTACGGCTTTTCATATGCCAACAACCAAGCCATACGTCAATCTAAAGGGAAGTATGTATTGCTGTTAAATCCTGATACAGTTGTAAAAGAAGATACTTTCTTGAAAACGGTAGGCTACATGGAGGCTAATCCCGATGCTGGTGCGTTGGGCGTGAAGATGATTGATGGAAAAGGTAACTTCCTTCCAGAATCGAAGCGGGGATTGCCAGAGCCTTGGGTGGCTTTCTATAAAATCTTCGGGTTGTCGAAACTCTTTCCAAAGTCGAAGAAGTTTGGTCAATATCACCTGAGTTTTCTGGATAAAGATGAGAACCACGAAATTGATGTGTTGTGTGGTGCATTTATGCTAATGCGTGCCGATGCTTTAGAAAAAGTAGGCTTGCTGGATGAAGAGTATTTCATGTATGGTGAAGATATTGACCTTTCGTACCGCATTCAGCAGGGAGGCTATAAAGTCATCTATTTTGCCGACACAACCATCATTCATTACAAAGGAGAGAGTACCAAGAAAGGCAGTGTGAATTATGTGCGCATTTTCTACAATGCGATGATTATTTTTGCCCGAAAGCATTTCTCCAAACAAGGTGCCGGACTCTATGTCTTCATCATTAAAATTGCCATTTACTTAAGAGCACTTTTGGCTATTATACGCCGAATGGTGCAACAAGTTTTTCTACCTGTTTCCGATTGGCTTTTGTTAATCCTAGGGTACGAACTATCGACCAATGTATGGGAAATGGTGCGTTATGAACCGGGTTATTATTCCGACGATTATCGCTGGAAGGTAATTCCGATTTACGGTATTTTTACTGTAATTGTATTGTGGATAAATGGCGCATACGATGCTACTCCGCGTTTACGCTCAATAGTGAAAAGCTGCATTGCTAGTACATTGCTGATATTGCTTACCTATTCGGTATTGCCCGAATCGCTTCGTTTTTCTCGTATATTGCTACTGTTGGGAGGTGTGTGGAGTGTTACGGCTATTCCTTTATTCCGAACAGCTATTTCGAAATACGTGGGAGGGAAATTTCAACTCTTTACTGAGAATAAGAAAAAGCGGGCAATTGTTGGTACGCCCAACGAAGTAGAGCGGGTAAAAAGTGTGATGAATCAGTCGGGAGTAATTGCCAAACACTTTTTTACTATTCATATTAAAACCGAAAAGCAGGTTGATCATGATAGTTACATTGGTACCATCGATCGTTTGTCGGAATTGGTGACTATTCATAAACTCGATGAGTTGATCTTTTGCTCGGCAGATATTACTTCTTCTGCAATTATGGATTACATGTTGCAGTTGGCGCCTTTCGATCTGGAATTTAAAATTGCCCCTCCTGAATCGGTTTCGGTAATTGGTAGTAATTCCATCGATACAGCTGGTGATATGTATGTGATTCAGATGAATGCATTGACTTTGCCTGCCAACCGTCGCCAGAAACGCTTGTTCGATATGATCGTTTCGTTGATATTGGTTCCTTTAATTCCGGTTCTGTTGTTTTTGCAAAAGAAGCCATCGGGATTAATGGGCAACATTGTTAATGTATTGCTGGGCAAAAGCTCGTGGGTGAGCATCAACTCCAAAAATAAAGGCAATAATCTGAAACGCGGAGTGCTAAATCCCGCCGATCAGTTTGATATTGTTTTGGATGAAAAGCAGCAAGAACAGGTTAACCTGAACTATTCACGAAACTATTCGCCACTAAAAGATTTAGAGCTTTTACTTAAAGGATACCGAAATTTAGGAAATCCTACTCGATAGAATATCAAAAATAGAAATAGATGAATGCACTATTAAGCAACGAAAAGGTAATGCTTCGTCCGGTAGAGCCGGAGGACCTGGAAATTTTATATCGTTGGGAAAACGATTCCAATATTTGGCATGTAAGCAATACATTAACTCCTTTTTCACGCTTTATTATTGCTGAATATATCAAGTCGTCGGCACAAGATATCTACACTACTAAGCAGTTGCGATTAATGATTGAAAACCACAATGGAGAGACAGTAGGTACCATTGACCTTTTCGATTTCGATCCGTTTCATCTACGTGCCGGAGTGGGAATACTCATTCAAGGCGAAAAAAATAAACGACAAGGTTTTGCTGCTGCAGCATTAGATGTTTTAGCTAGCTACTGTAAAAAACATTTGGGCCTTATTCAGTTATACGCTAACATCACCGACAATAATACGGCTAGCATGCATCTCTTTGAAAAAGCCGGATATCAACTTTCGGGCACCAAGAAGAATTGGATCCGCTCCGAAGATCAATGGTTCGATGAGCACATTTATCAATTAATGTTTTAAGGGTGATTAATTGTTCAATTGCTTGCGCAGGCTTGTAACTTGTGCGAAGAAAATTAAGGTTAAAATATCTCTTCCAATTTTTTAATTAACAAAATAGCACGCTCTGGTTTGTTAGAAGCATCAGGATGAAACCACTTGTCTGAGTATTGTTTAAATTGTTCGTCAAGTGTAGTTGTGTTTTGTTTCAGATCTTGTTCTATCTGATCGTATTTTTTGCAAATTGGAATGTTTTGCTCTTCCCACTTTTTAGGTAAATATTTTATAAAGAAGTTTGAATTGTTAAGTGCCCAGAATTCTCTTCCTGTTATAGAGAAATGATTAAGTTTTTGACTTAAGATAGTAAGCTTGTTCGTGTACTCAACATTGTTGTAATTGGAATATGCTTCTATGCCTGCAATAAAAGGTGTTTCGTCAAAGTAATTGAAGTCGATAGTTAAATGAGCAGTAGTTTTAGTTCTGAATAAGTTATTCCAGTACATTTTTGTGGTCTGCTCTATTTTCAATATTTGGTTATTGTTGGTAGAGATATGAATCATCCCTTTTTGTTTACCTCTTTTAAAAGCAATTCTTAAAATAGAACTATTGTGTAAATAATAGTTAGAATCAAGTTTAAAGCTGAATTTAGACCAATGGGATGCAGATAAAACTCCTTTTAATTCTACTCTTCTAAATACGTTGAGATTGGAGCCAGAACCGAGCGAAGGCTTTTTGTAATTTGTAGAAAAGCCACCTGTTTTAGAGAATAGGTCAACCCAAGTTGATGATGATGCATATTTGGTGTTTTGGCAAAAGAAATTATAGTTTGCAAGTGGAGAAATATTAACTCTTGTACTAGAATAAATAGAGTAGCCCAATGCTTCAGTAAACATGACGTATTTATTATTGTAACTAGCATATTCCCTATAGTGGCCATATGCAATGTGTGGTTCGTTTCGTTTGTTTTTATTGTAAAGATCGATACTCGTTTTTATAAACTTTCGTAGTTTGAATTTTTGAGGTTTCACTTTTACTTCAGCAAGCTCTTTCAACTTTGGGTAAAGTTGAAAAGTATTCAGATTAGCAGCTTCCTTTAGTGTAAGAATAAGTGGAGAATAACCAATGTATTGAATACGAATGGAATCTTTTTCATTAGCATCATTCAAGTGTAACTGAAAGATGCCATCGAGGTTGGATGTAGTGCCAATAGCTTTCTTTAAATATATGATATTAGCATATGGGAGAGGTTCTTTGGTGCTTTTATCGATTAACCTTCCTTTTATAGAAAAACCAGTTTGAGCGAATGAGGTGATGCTAATAATTAGAAAAATGGAGAAAAGAAGAATGTGCTTCATTAGAACTTGATTGTTTTATATTGAAATATAACCCTCAATTTTTTGTAGACGAAATGTATAGCTGAATTTAGTTTGTTCGATACCTTTCGTCTCTTTTTCTATAATAAGAACCATGGTAGTTATTGTATCCTCTTTTAGGACGTCCAAATAGAAAGTATAAGATAGAGCCCAAAATATTGAAAAAGAAAATAATAATTACCCATAGTATCTTCGAATCAACAGAGTTGTCACTTCTTATTAAATCTACTAAAGCCCAGATAGGGAAAAGAGTAATTAGAATTACTGCGGGAATGATTATAGCCAATTCGAAAGTGGAGATAAATGAGGTTAAAAACATGATCTTTAATATTAGTTAGATCTCTAAGATAATTAAAATATGTGAAATAGGGTTTGTGCGAGTTGTTGTTGTTACCAATTGTAGAGACACAAAATTTTGTGTCTCTACGTAGGCTTGTAATTCTTGGCTAGAAATAAAATAGTATGCCTTAAAACAAAACTTGCCGAAGCGAATGCCCCGGCAAGTGAAAGTGTATAGAGTTGATTTTATCTAGCGATATTCATTCCAGCTTTTAATAGCCATTTTCTCTTTCGGTACTTTACAGAACGAATAGATAAATGCCGATGCCACGCGGGCATTGGTAATAAGTGGAATGTTGAAGTCGATGGCGCTACGACGGATGTAGTATCCGTTGCTTAGCTCACGCTCGGTATGGTTCTTTGGAATATTAATTACCAGGTCGATTTTCTTATCGCGCAAGTAATCCATAACGTTTGGCGTTTTATCGGCTTCATCTGGCCAGTGAAGCATGGTTGTTTCCACTCCGTTTTCGGCAAAGAACCTGTGTGTTCCTCCCGTAGCAAACAGATTGAATCCACGCTCTTTCAGCATTTTTGCACTGTTTAGCAATTCGAGCTTAGAACGTGCAGGTCCCGATGAAATCAAGATATTCTGCTTTGGAATGCGGTAACCTACCGAAAGCATCGATTTAAGAATGGCTTCGTAGTAGTTTTCACCAATACATCCAACCTCTCCGGTCGATGCCATGTCTACACCTAATACAGGGTCGGCATTAAGTAAACGGTGGAATGAGAACTGAGGCGCTTTAACTCCTACGTAATCCAATTCGAACAACGATTTGTCTGGCTTTTCAACCTCTAGTCCAAGCATTGCTTTAGTGGCCAATTCAATCAGGTTAATCTTCATCACCTTAGAAACGAATGGGAAACTACGCGAAGCACGTAGGTTACACTCAATCACCTTGATGTCGTTGTCCTTAGCCAAAAGTTGCATGTTGAAAGGACCAGTAATTTCAAGTCCCTGAGCAATTTTACGTGCAATTTTCTTAACACGGCGAATGGTCTCGACATACAGTTTTTGTGGAGGGAACACGATGGTGGCATCACCCGAGTGAACTCCGGCAAACTCAACGTGCTCAGAAATGGCATAGGCTACAATTTCACCATCTTTGGCAACTGCATCTACCTCAATTTCCTTTGCCTGCTCAATAAATTCAGAAACAACCACAGGGTGTTCTTTCGAAACCTGTGCTGCCATTGTTAGGAATTTCTCCAACTGTCCGCGGTTTGAAACCACATTCATGGCAGCTCCCGAAAGCACGTATGAAGGACGAATAAGAACAGGGAAGCCAACTTCATCTACAAATTGGTGGATATCCTCGATAGTTGTCAACTCGCTCCAGCGTGGTTGGTCGATACCAAGGTCATCAAGCAATGACGAGAACTTCTGACGGTCTTCGGCATTGTCGATTTTAATTGGTGAAGTTCCCAACACTGGAATTTGTTCACCATGTAGGCGCATGGCTAGGTTGTTAGGAATCTGACCTCCCGTTGAAACCACAACTCCTTTTGGTGTTTCCAGGTCGATAACGTCAAGAACACGTTCGAATGAAAGCTCATCGAAGTAAAGGCGATCGCAGTTATCGTAGTCGGTACTTACCGTTTCAGGATTGTAGTTGATCATTACCGATCGGTATCCTTCTTTCTTGATGGTGTTAACAGCATTTACACCACACCAGTCGAACTCTACCGAGCTACCAATTCGGTACGCTCCTGATCCAAGAACAACTACCGACTTATTATCATTTTCAAATTCGATATCATTTTCAACTCCATGGTACGTCATGTACAAGTAGTTGGTTTGTGCAGGATATTCACCAGCTAAAGTATCAATTTGCTTTACCGATGGAATAATTCCGTTGGCCTTACGGTGGGCACGAACCTTTAATAGGTCGGCTGCAATCTCTTTATTAGCACTGTGCAAAATGTGGCGTGCCAATTGGAAATCGGAGAAACCACTTTTCTTCGCTTGAAGAAGCAAGTCGTTTGGAAGATCTTCCAGTGTATTGTATTGACAAAGCTGGTTTTTAAGATCGAAAATGTGCTGTAGCTTGTGCAAGAACCAGCGGTCGATCTTAGTCATATCGTAAATCTTATCCACCGAATATCCTTTTTCCATTGCTTCGGCAATGGCAAAAATTCGACGATCAGTCGGATTTAGTAATTCTTCATCGATGTCTTTAATGCCCACGTCGTGGTTACCCACATAACCGTGCATTCCTAGTCCGATCATACGTAAGCCCTTCTGGATGGCTTCTTCGAAAGAACGACCAATGGACATGATCTCACCCACCGACTTCATACTTGAACCAAGGTTTTTCGATACGCCAGAGAATTTACCTAAATCCCAACGAGGAATCTTACAAACCACATAGTCAAGAGCAGGTTCGAAACATGCTGTTGTTACTTTTGTAACCGAGTTTTTCAGTTCGTGTAGTCCGTAACCCAAACCTAATTTTGCAGCTACAAATGCCAGTGGGTATCCGGTTGCTTTCGATGCCAGTGCAGATGAACGTGACAAACGAGCATTCACCTCAATTACACGGTAATCTTCAGAATGTGGGTCTAGTGCAAACTGTACGTTACACTCACCAACTACTCCTACTTTGCGGATGATCTTAATGGAAAGCGCACGAAGCTTATGGTATTCGGCATTAGAAAGAGTTTGTGATGGAGCAACAACGATACTTTCACCAGTGTGAATTCCCAGTGGGTCGAAGTTTTCCATGTTACAAACGGTAATACAGTTGTCGTACTGGTCGCGTACTACTTCGTATTCTACCTCTTTCCAACCTTTAAGCGATTCTTCTACCAAAATTTGTGGAGAATAGGAGAAAGCACTGGCTGCCAGTTTTTCCAGTTCTTCCATGTTGTAACAGAAACCTGATCCTAAACCTCCAAGCGTGTAGGCTGCACGAATAATTAGTGGGAAACCAATTTTTTCAGCTGCTTCTTTGGCTGCTTCCATGCTCTCTGCAGGGATACTAATTGGTGTGTAAACATCAATTTCTCCCAGCATGTTTGCGAAAATCTCACGATCTTCGGTGTTAATAATTGCCTGAACAGGAGTACCAACTACCTTCAGGTTATATTTTTCAAGAACACCGCTTTCGTGTAGAGCAACACCGCAGTTAAGTGCTGTCTGTCCACCAAATGCCAGCAAAATACCATCTGGTTTTTCTTTTTTGATTACTTCTTCCACGAAGTCAGGGGTAACAGGAAGGAAGTAAACTTTATCAGCAATTTCTTCTGATGTTTGAATGGTGGCAATGTTGGGATTAATAAGAACCGTTTCAACTCCTTCTTCTTTCAGCGCTTTTAGTGCCTGTGAACCGGAGTAGTCGAATTCGCCCGCTTCTCCAATTTTCAAAGCACCCGAACCTAAAACTATGGCCTTTTTTATGTTGTGTAAATTCATTATGCAGTCTTTTTGTTTTTTTTGATCTTACTTTTTGCTTTCCTCAATATTCTTAATGAACTCATCGAACAGGTACTCGGTATCCACAGGTCCTGAAGATGCTTCAGGGTGAAACTGTGTCGAGAAGAATGGTTTTGTTTTGTGACGGATTCCTTCGTTTGTATTGTCGTTTACATTTTCGAAAAGAGTTTCCCAGTCAGCAGGTAATGTTTCTGAATTGATAGCATAACCATGGTTTTGTGATGTGATGAAGCAGCGATTGGTATCTTTTAATAAAACAGGTTGGTTATGGCTACGGTGTCCATATTTTAGTTTGTAGGTTTCGGCGCCTGCAGCACGGGCCAAAAGTTGATTTCCTAAGCAGATACCCATAATTGGTTTATCTTGCTCAATAGCTTTTTTGATGTTAGTTACTGTAGCATCGCACATGGCTGGGTCGCCAGGTCCGTTTGACAAGAAAATTCCATCGTACTCTTCTTGTGAGAAGTCGTAATCCCATGGTACGCGAACAACCGTTGTGTTTCTTTTTAGCAGACAACGAATGATGTTGTACTTAACACCACAGTCAACTAACACCACACGATGATCGCCATCGCCATAAGTTTTAACTTCCGATGTACTTACTTTGGCTACTAGGTTTTCGGTATTAGGATCACTTAGTTCGATGTCTTCGTCGATAACGATTTTTCCCAACATCGATCCTTTTTCTCTTAAGATCTTTGTTAGTGCACGAGTGTCAATGTCGAAAATTCCCGGAACATTGTTTTCCTTTAACCAATCTCCCAGGCTTTTCATTGCATTCCAGTGACTATACTCTGTCGAGTAGTCAGAAATGATTAAACCGGAAATGTGAATCTTACTTGATTCGTAAAATTGGAAAATCCCTTCCTCTGCTAAATCTTTTGGTACTCCATAATTTCCAATCATTGGGTACGTTGAAACGAGTATCTGACCGGTATACGAAGGGTCGGTCAAACTTTCCGGGTATCCGGTCATTGCCGTATAGAAGACTACTTCTCCGGCTACCGACTTCTCGTACCCGAATGATTTCCCCTGAAACTCGGTTCCATCTTCAAGTACTAATTTGATTTGTTTAAATTCTGGCATTGCTGGTTTCTTAATTAATTATTAAAAAAAATGCGCTTGCCCCACTATTGTGGTTCAAACGCATTCCCTGACATATTATGTAGTTACAAAGTCTAATCACTCCGAAATAACTGTTAGTTAATAATTTATACAGTGTGTGAACAATCACCTCGGGATACAAAAATACAAAAAAAATTAGAATTGGCATTGCCTGAATGAATAAAATGAATAAATTTGCATCAGAAATGAATAAATATTCATCCCTTATTTATTTGTGAAGATGCCTTTAGGCTGAAAAAGAAACAGGAATTAAATTTTTGAAAGATGAAAAACCGAACCAAACGTCTTATTGCAATAAAGAATGTAATTACAACTAATAAGGTTGGTAGCCAGGAAGAGCTATTAACTCTATTGAAAACGGAAGGTTTTGAACTTGGTCAAGCCACTTTGTCAAGAGATTTAAAATTTTTGAAAGTAGCTAAAGTCGCAGACCCTGACAAAGGTTATATATATGTAGTTCCAGAGGGGGTGAATGCCGAAACAGTGGCGGCAGGTAACCCAAAAGTTAACTACTTGGCAGATGGCTTTGAGAGTTTGAATTTTTCAGGAAACTTGGCAGTGATTAAAACATTACCCGGTTATGCTAGCAGCATTGCAGTGGTAATTGATAGTGCCAAGCCAATGGAGATAATTGGTTCTATAGCTGGAGATGATACCATTCTTTTAGTAATGCGTGAAGAAGTGTCGCGTAACGATTTAATTAGTGCACTTATCTTAATCATGCCAAAGCTAGAAGAGAAATTGGAATAGGAGACCAGAGTATGAAACTAAATGGCAATGGAGTAGAGGTATACTACGCTGAACCAACTCATATTGGTTATGTAGATGCTATTAATGATGCCATAGAAGAGGCCTCGAAAGAAAGAGGTACCGGTATTGCGCGTCGTACTTTTGAGTACCTGGCCAGAAAAATTCTGGAGGGAAAAGCAGTAATTGCGCTCGAAGGGGAAACTTTTGTTGGGTTTTGCTATATCGAGTCGTGGGGACACGACCGATTTGTAGCCAACTCAGGATTAATTGTGCGCCCTGCATACCGAGGGAAAGGTGTAGCCAAATTAATTAAGGAGAAAGCCTTTCAACTATCTCGGGAGAAATTTCCTGAGGCAAAAATATTTGGATTAACAACTGGCTTGGCAGTGATGAAGATTAATTCGGAACTAGGCTATCAACCAGTTACTTTTTCAGAATTGACAGATGATCAGTCGTTTTGGAAAGGGTGTCAAAGTTGTGTCAACTATGATATTCTTCAACGAACAGGGTTCTCAAAATGTCTGTGTACCGGTATGATTTATGATCCGGCGTGGGAAAAGACCAATTCTGAACAAGGGAAAAAGACTCCGTTTGCAGTGTTTAAGCAGTGGTGGCAACGAAAGCGCCATGGGCGTAAGAACATGCTGGGAGCAGCCCATACTCATCGGAATATAGAGAAAGTATTATAAGATATACGCGGTGGCCAAATAATGAGCAGGCTCATTTCAGGTCAAAAGTCCTGTTTTCGCAAATTTTTAGGGGATGAAGTAGAATATGCAATACAGGCAATTTTTAAGGTTAGTAAACAATCAACCTGCTTGTTGTGCCACCGCTTTCCTTTTTTAATAATCAATTTTTTTAATCGCTAGCAAGGGTTTTGTTGGTGTCGATTTATGTTTCAGATATTGAGACATACGGCCAATGGTATATCCTTTTAAAAGGGGATTAATTTTCAAATTACTAGTTGATTTTCAACCTGAAAAAAAGATAAACATATGAAAAAGAGAGTAGTTCTTGCCTTTAGTGGTGGATTAGACACCTCTTTCTGTGCCAAATATTTAGCCGAAGAGAAAAATCTAGAAGTATATACAGCAGTTGCAAATACCGGAGGTTTCTCGGAAAAAGAGCTGGAAGAGATTGAGAAGAAAGCCTATAAGTTAGGTTCAGTGAAACATGTAACATTAGATGTAACCAATACTTATTATGAAAAATGTATTCGTTATATGATTTTTGGAAATGTACTGCGTGGAAATACTTATCCAATTTCAGTTAGTTCAGAAAGGGTTTTTCAAGCTATAGCCATAATTGAGTATGCTAAACAGGTGGAAGCAGAATATGTAGCTCATGGTAGTACTGGTGCAGGAAACGATCAGGTTCGTTTCGATTTAACATTCGATGTGTTAGCTCCGGATATCAAGATCTTGACACCAACACGTGACTTGACTTTAACTCGTGAGTATGAAATTAATTACCTAAAAGAGCGTGGTGTTGAGGAAGATTGGGTAAAGATGGAATACTCAATTAACCAAGGCCTTTGGGGAACAAGTATTGGAGGAAAAGAGACGCTTACTTCTGATCAGACATTGCCAGAAGAGGCTTATCCAAGTCAATTGACAAAAGAGGGTGAGGGAGAAGTAGCAGTTACTTTTGAAAAAGGAGAATTGAAAGCGGTTGATGGAGAGGAATTTGCCAATCCGGTAGATGCCATCAGAAAGCTGGAAGAGATAGGTTCTGCCTGGGCTGTTGGTCGCGATATGCATATTGGCGATACAATTATTGGAATTAAAGGTCGTGTTGGCTTCGAGGCAGCAGCTCCATTGATGTTGATTAAAGCGCATCAAATGTTGGAGAAGCATACCCTTACCAAATGGCAGCAGTACTGGAAAGAGCAGTTGGGTAACTGGTACGGAATGTTCTTGCACGAATCGCAATACCTTGATCCGGTAATGCGCGATTTAGAGAAGTTCCTGGAAAGCAACCAGCGTAACGTTTCGGGAACAGTAACCATTAAGTTGCGTCCATATAACTTCCAGTTGATTGGTGTTGATTCTGAAAAAGATTTGATGAAATCGGATTTTGGTGAATATGGAGAAATGAACAAAGCATGGACAGCCGATGATGTAAAAGGATTTACAAAAATTATGGGCGTTCAAATGAAGATATACAACTCGGTGAATAAGGAATTCTAAGACAGACAACAGACATTAAAAAACAGACTATGCTACAGATTGGAATCATTGGAGCTGCAGGTTACACTGCAGGCGAGTTGATACGTATTTTATTGAACCACCCGAAGACTGAAATTGCTTTTGCTCATTCCGAAAGCAATGCTGGAAATACCATCAGCGATGTCCACCTCGATTTAATAGGAGAGACCGATATGGTATTTACCAACCAATTGGATTTTTCATCGGTCGATGCCATCTTTTTATGCATGGGGCACGGGAAATCGAAAACTTTCATGGAGCAAAATGATGTGCCGGAGAATGTTAAAGTGATTGATCTAAGTAACGACTTTAGATTAAATGGAGACCATGATTTTATCTATGGTTTGCCGGAGTTAAATCGTGAAACCATTCAACAAGCAAAGAACATTGCCAATCCAGGGTGTTTCGCAACCGGAATTCAGTTTGCCATATTGCCATTGGCCAGTGCGCAATTACTAAAAAGCGAAATTCATATTCAGGCAATTACTGGCTCAACCGGAGCAGGGCAAGCGCCGTCGCGAACATCGCATTTTAGCTGGCGAAATTCAAATGTTTCGGCCTACAAAATATTTACTCACCAACACTTAGGTGAAATAGGGCAAAGCTTTAAGCAATTGCAGTCATCATTTAATTTCGATATAAACTTTGTTCCGGTTCGTGGAAATCATACACGAGGAATTTTTGTGAGCAGTTATGTCGATTGTGATTTGTCGTTGGAAGAGGCCAATGCACTTTACAAGAAATACTACGCCGATCATCCATTTGTGTGGGTGGTAGATAAAAATCCCGACTTAAAGCAGGTGGTAAATACCAATAAAGCGGTTATTTATTTGGAAAAGCATGGATCGAAATTGGTAATTATTTCGTTGACCGATAACCTGCTGAAAGGTGCATCGGGACAAGCGGTACAAAATATGAACTTAATGTTCGGATTAGAAGAAACATGCGGATTGAAACTTAAGCCAGTGGCTTTTTAAAGAAAACAGACTATGGACTTATTTAATGTATATCCTTTATTGGACATTGAACCAGTAAAAGCAGAAGGGTTTTATGTTTTCGATTCGAATGGTAATAAATACCTCGATTTGTATGGAGGGCATGCTGTAATTTCGGTTGGGCATTCGCATCCGGTTTATGTGAAACAAATCTCGAAACAATTAAAGAAGATTGGCTTCTATTCCAATTCAGTACAAAATCCACTACAGAAGGAGTTAGCGAAAAAATTGGGACGACTTTCAGGATATCCGGATTACAGTTTGTTTTTATGTAATTCTGGCGCTGAGGCCAATGAAAATGCACTTAAGTTAGCTTCGTTTCATACCGAGAAAGAACGAGTAATTGCATTTGAGAGAGGCTTTCATGGAAGAACATCGGCAGCAGTTGCTGTAACCGATAACCCTAATATTGTAGCACCGGTAAATGGGAACCATGAGGTAACTATTTTGCCTTTGGGCGATGTAGATGCATTGGAAATAGAATTACGAAAAGACGATGTTTGTGCCGTAATAATTGAAGGAATTCAGGGAATTGGAGGAATTCATATTCCAGATCCAGAATTTTTAAAATTGGTGCAGCAGCTTTGTAAAGTACACAACACGGTACTCATTCTAGATGAAATTCAGTCTGGTTATGGACGTTCAGGAAAGTTCTTTGCACATCAGTATGCCGAAATTCAGCCTGATGTTATTACGGTAGCTAAAGGAATGGGAAACGGTTTTCCTGTTGGAGGAGTGTTGATAAGCCCTGAATTTGAAGCATCGTTCGGTTTGCTGGGAACTACTTTTGGAGGTAACCATTTGGCATGTGCAGCGGCCACCTCGGTTTTAAATATAATGAAAGAAGAAGCCTTGGTGGAAAATGCAGCCAAAGTAGGAGAATATCTGATTGATGAACTGAAGAAAATTCCAGAGATAAAAGAGGTGCGTGGTGTAGGTTTAATGATTGGAATTGAGTTTGATCAGGAGATTGCACCAATTCGGAAAGATTTACTGAATGAACACTTTATATTCACAGGAGTGTCTGGAAAACATGTCATTCGATTACTGCCTCCATTAAGTATTACTGAGGCTGAAGCGCACCGTTTAGTTGTTGCCTTAAAGTTAATTTTGAGCAAAAAATAGAGAAATAGCTTGGTGATGGATTTTTAAAACATGACATTTGTCATGTTTTAAAAATACGAATCATGTTCAATAAACGTATCACAATAATTGGCGGAGGAAACTTGGGTGGAGCCATTGCCCGTGGTTTATTAAAATCGGAATTGGTAAAAGCAGAGCAGCTGACTGTTACTCGTCGTCGGGTTCGACTACTTAGCGAACTAAAAGAGATGAGAGTAAATGTCTCTTCGGATAATCTGGAGGCGACAGCTGGTAGCGATATCATTGTGCTTGCCGTTAAGCCGTATCAGGTTTTCGATATAATCAATTCAATTATGCCGAATTTGTCGAAAGACAAGATTGTTATTTCTGTGGTGGCAGGAATTGGATTAAATGCTTTAACCAGTGCCTTGGGCGAAGATATTCCTCTTTTTAGAGCAATGCCAAATACAGCAATTGCATTGCAAGAATCCATGACATGTATCTCTTTCGAAAAAAAATGGGAAGAGCACAAGGAGTTGGTTCAGCAAATTTTCGATCAACTAGGGCAGACTGCGGAAATTCCTGAAGATTTAATGGGATCGGCCACAGTGTTGGGTTCATGCGGAATTGCTTTTGCACTACGTTTTATACGTGCAGCAATGCAAGGAGGTGTGGAGATTGGTTTTGGTGCCGAGTTAGCTCAGAAAATTACGGCTCAGACCGTAAAAGGAGCAACAGAATTGATCTTAAATACTGGTCACCATCCTGAGCGCGAAATTGATAAGGTAACTACACCTCGTGGAATTACTATTTCAGGATTAAATGAGATGGAACATCAGGGATTTAGCTCTTCGTTGATACAGGGCTTAATCACTTCATTCAATAAAATCGAACGCGAAAATCAAGATTAAATCCAATGAGCAAAGCTTTAAAATATCGTCGTGTTGCAGTAAAAGTAGGTAGCAATGTGCTTACTCAGCCTGATGGTACTTTGGATATTGCAAGAATTGCACAATTGGTCGATCAAATTGCAGCATTAAGGCGAAATGGTGTTGAGGTGATTCTTATTTCATCGGGGGCAGTTGCTGCTGGAAGGATGGAGATGGGCAACAATAAAAAGCTGGATGCTGTTTCGGCTCGTCAACTGTTTTCAGCAGTGGGACAAGTGAAGCTGATTAATCGTTATTCATACTTGTTTCGCGATTATGGTTTTTTCTGTGCTCAGGTGTTAGCAACCAAGGAGAACTTCAAAGACAGGCGTCATTATCTGAACATGCGCAACTGCATCGATACCATGTTGGAGAATAATGTCATTCCAATTGTAAACGAGAACGATACTGTTTCTGTAACCGAATTGATGTTTACCGATAACGATGAACTTTCGGGGTTAATTGCTTCCATGATGAAGTGCGAAGCGTTGATTATTTTAAGCAATATAAATGGGATTTACACTGGTCATCCAGATGAAAACGGGACTGAACTAATTACTGAAATTGGAAGTGATCAGAATGATTTGGATCAATATATTTCTAGTTCGAAGTCGGAGTTTGGACGAGGAGGAATGGCTACCAAATGTCATATAGCACAGAAAATTGCAGCGGAAGGAATTCATGTACATATTGCCAATGGGAAACACGAAAATGTGTTGCAACGGATTGTTTTTAAAGATGAAAATATAGCACATACTCACTTTGTTCCATCCAATAATAACTCGTCAGAGGTAAAGAAATGGTTGGCTCACTCAGATAGTTTTGCACGCGGTAGTGTGAAAATTAACAAAGGTGCTGAAGAAGTGCTTTTCTCGGAAAAAGCTTCCAGTTTGTTGTTGGTGGGAGTAGTAGAAGTTGAAGGTTATTTCAAAAAAAATGAGGTGGTGAAAATTGTCAATGAAGAAGGAGAAGAAATTGGAGTTGGCAAATCGCGATACGATTCAGAAAAAGCAAAACGTAAGTTGGATGAGCCCAAGGGCAGAGTTCTCGTTCACTATGATTACCTCTATCTCGATCAGCGAGTTAAGATTTAAAACTTTATCTCTGAAAATCTGAATATCCCAAAATTCGAAATTCAAGCATTATGAATAATATCGAACTATTTAAAAGAAGTCGTTTGGCATCGCAGCAAATGGCAATGATTTCCGATGAAACAATTCGGGAAGTATTGTTGGATGTAGCAGAAAAAATGGTTCTGGAGTATAAAAAAATATTAGAGGCTAATGAAGAAGATTTAGCCCGAATGGATAAGAGTAATCCTAAATACGATCGTTTACTGTTGAATAAAGATCGAATTGAAGCTATCGCAGCTGATATGAAAAATGTGGCTGGTCTCCCGTCTCCTTTAGGCAAAGTATTGCATGAAAGTGTTCGACCAAACGGAATGAAGCTGACAAAAGTGTCTGTCCCTTTTGGGGTAATAGGAATTATTTACGAGGCACGTCCCAATGTAACGTTCGATGTTTTTGCACTTTGCTTGAAATCGGGAAATGCTTGTTTATTGAAGGGAGGAAGCGATGCTTATGAAACCAATAAAGTAGCGGTAGAAATTATTCGAGAAGTACTGGCAAAACATCTATTGGATGAAAACAGCATCGTGTTGTTACCTGCCGACAGGGAAGCTGCGTCAGAGCTTTTAACAGCCACCAGCTATGTCGATTTAATTATTCCCCGAGGCAGTCAGGCATTAATTGATTTTGTAAGAGAAAACGCAACTGTTCCGGTTATTGAAACAGGGGCAGGAATTTGTCACACCTATTTCCATTCTTCGGGCGATGTGACAAAAGGAGCTCAGATTATTCACAATGCCAAAACACGCCGACCAAGTGTATGTAATTCTTTGGATGCATTGCTTGTGGATGAAAGTCGATTGAGTGATTTGCCAGAACTTTGTAGTTCTTTAGCAGAAGCTGACGTAGAGGTATTTGCCGATGAGAAGGCTTTTTCGGCATTAGAAAATAGCTACCCTGAAAAGCTACTGCATAAAGCCGAAGAAAATCATTTTGGAACAGAATTCTTAGCGCTAAAAATGGCTATCAAAACGGTGAGTTCCTTTCATGAGGCTTTCAGTCATATTTCGACATATAGTTCTAAACACAGTGAATGTATTGTTGCCGAAGATAAAAAAGCTATTGAGCTATTTCAGAAAATGGTAGATGCGGCAGCTGTTTATGCCAATGTATCGACAGCTTTTACCGATGGAGCACAGTTTGGACTGGGAGCCGAAATTGGTATTAGTACTCAAAAACTACATGCTCGCGGACCAATGGCACTGGCCGAATTAACCAGTTATAAATGGCTGGTGGAAGGTGATGGTGTTATCAGAGAAAAATAAATATAAGGAGTTAAGATTGCTGGTTATTAGCCATCTGTAATCTGAGAATCCAGAAATCCGATAGATGCATGAAAATAGCTATCCTTTTTCATGCATTTATCTAAAAACATGGTTAAAAATTCATATTTTGCATGAAGAAAGAATCAAATCCCTATAAAATGGAAAGAGTAACTGTTGTGAAAGTAGGCGGCAAAGTGGTGGAAACCCCCGAACTACTTCAGAAATTGCTTTTCAACTTTAGTCGAATTTCAGGAAATAAAGTATTGGTTCACGGAGGTGGGCGTTCGGCAACTGCCATTGCCAAGCAGTTGGGTATTGAAACTCAAATGGTAAATGGCCGTCGAATTACGGATGAAAATATGTTGGATGTGGTAACCATGGTGTATGGAGGATTGGTGAACAAGAAAATTGTTGCCGGACTTCAGGCTTTAAATAGCAATGCTGTAGGTTTAACCGGAGCAGACATGGATTTAATTCGTGCGGTAAAAAGACCAGTGAAAGATATCGACTATGGTTTTGTAGGGGATATTAGAGATGTTTCTACTCGTGAGTTAGAATTGGTGCTAGACCAAGGGGTAGTTCCTGTGGTTGCCCCATTAACACACGATGGCAAAGGTCAAATGTTGAACACCAATGCCGATACTATTGCTGCAGAGTTAGCCATTGCTTTAAGTCGAAAATACCGCGTGCAGTTGATCTACTGTTTCGAAAAGAAAGGGGTGCTTTTTAATCCGGACGATGAAGATGCCGTGATTCGAGAGCTGGACTACACGTCGTATGAATCGTATCAAAAGAGCGGAGTAATTGTTGATGGAATGATTCCAAAGCTTGATACAGGTTTTAGTGCCATTCGAAATGGCGTAGAAATGGTTTACATTACCAATAGCGATGAACTGGGAAGTAATGTCGGCCATGGCACTAAGTTGATAATCTAATTTTAATTATTCGGTTTGTAGGCAAGTAGTTATTTCTTTTTGATGTAATTGTTGGAGGGAGGATAATAGGCTAAAAAGAGAAGGTCAAAATTGCTCATTTAAGATTTTATTTTGTTACTTTGTCTCTGATCTTAGCACTAAAATCATAATATGTTGAACTCCACAGATTTGAAAAATCAATCGCCAAATACAACTGATCCTCCTAAAAAGATATCTACCGTTCGAGATCGACCTGTAAAGAGTATCTTCAAGGCGATCACGTGGAGAGTAATTGCATCGGCAACCACTTGGGTATTAGCCTGGTTGTTCTTTCAGAACGATCCATTGGCTGTAGAAAAAGCTTCGGGTATCGCTTTGGCAGAGTCGGTGTTGAAAATTATTCTCTATTTCTTACATGAGCGTTTGTGGAATACAGTGCGCTGGGGGAGGATGCGAGTGATAATCAGAAGAAATTCAATCATTCGCCGAAAAATTATAAAGAAAATCATGCTTTCAAGCAAAAGCGAAACCGACTAATAAATCATGGTTACAAAAATACGTGAAGAGGTAGCGGGAAAGAATATTGTTGAAACGTTAGCCTATTTTGCAGAAAAATTTCCAGGTAAAGTAGTATTTACTTCTAGCTTGGGTATCGAAGATCAAGTCATCACCGACATGATCTTTTCTAATAATATACCCATACGTGTTGTTACACTTGACACTGGTAGATTATTTGAAGAATCATACAAAGTTTTAGCTCGTACCGAGGAAAAATACAACAAAAAAGTGGAAGTGTTTTTCCCGGAATCATCTGAAGTAGAAAAGATGATGAACGAGAAAGGACCTTATAGCTTCTATGCTTCAATCGAAAACAGAAAGGAATGTTGTTTTGTACGTAAAGTAAAACCATTGAAGCGTTCGTTGGAAGGAATGGAAGTGTGGGTTACCGGTATTCGTGCCGACCAAAGTGATGGCCGACAGAATATGCATGCCGTTGAAGACGATAAAGCATTCAACTTAATTAAATACAATCCAATTTTCGATTGGAATATGGAACAGGTGAAAGAATATATTGCCGAAAACTACGTTCCATACAACGTTCTACACGATAAAGGATTTATAAGTATCGGGTGCTCTCCATGTACCAGAGCGGTGAATGAAGGAGACGATTTCCGAGCCGGCCGTTGGTGGTGGGAGAATAAATCGGGTAAAGAGTGTGGATTACATACACAAGGTTGATAAAAAAGCGTTAAACTTCCAGAATATTATTAGGTTAAAGACAAAGATTCCAATAAATTTGTGACATTTTTGAATTTGATAAGCAGGTTTGCTTGGGATATAATAAGATAGAATAACGCTGAATTTTCAGAATATATGAGTAATACAGTAGAAATAAACAGCGAACATTTAAGGGAATTGGAGAATGAAGCCATCTTTGTGATGCGCGAAATTGCAGCTCAATTCGAACGTCCTGTGCTTCTTTTTTCAGGAGGAAAAGATTCCATTCTTTTGGTTCATCTTGCAAAAAAGGCATTCTGGCCAGGTAAAATTCCATTTCCTTTACTTCATATCGATACTGGACACAATTTTGAGGAGACATTAGAATACCGTGATAACTTGGCTAAAGAGTTAGGTGTTGAGTTAATTGTGGCCAAAGTTCAAGACTCTATCGATCAGGGAAGAGTGGTTGAGGAAAAAGGAGTAAATGCTTCGCGAAATCGACTACAAACAGTAACATTATTAGATGCTGTTGAAGACTTAAAAGCTGATGCCGCAATTGGTGGTGGACGTCGTGACGAAGAGAAAGCACGTGCTAAAGAGCGTTTCTTCTCGCATCGTGACGAATTCGGACAATGGGATCCAAAGAACCAACGTCCTGAGCTTTGGAACATCTTCAATGGAAGAAAAAATATGGGAGAGCATTTCCGTGTATTCCCAATTAGTAACTGGACAGAACTAGATGTTTGGCAGTATATCCTTCAGGAGGAAATAGAGTTGCCAAGCCTTTATTATACTCACAAGCGTAAGTGCTTCAATCGTGATGGTACATGGTTGGCTTATGCTCCTTTCATGCAGCTAAAACCTACCGAAGAGGTGGTTGAGCGTGATGTGCGTTGTCGTACAATTGGTGATATCTCTTGTACTGGCTTAACATTATCAACAGCCAACAATTTGAACGATATCGTTACAGAGATTGCAGCATCGCGAATCACTGAGCGTGGTGGTCGTTACGACGATAAGCGTTCGGAAGCAGCAATGGAAGATCGTAAGAAAGAGGGATATTTCTAGTAAAGCGACGTTTTTTTGATCCCCAAAATCAAAGAACGATTAGGTGATTAACCCAGTTGGCTTTGGAAAAAGTCGATGGTTATAAAACGGATACAAATGAAAATAAAAAATAACGAAAAGGGACTTTTACGTTTTACTACAGCAGGTAGTGTAGATGATGGGAAAAGTACTCTTATTGGCCGACTACTTTACGATAGTAAATCGATTTTCGAAGACCAGATGGAGCACATCGAAGAGTCGAGTAAGCGTCGAGGAAAAGAGGAAGTTGACTTAGCTCTTTTAACTGATGGGTTACGTGCCGAGCGTGAACAAGGTATCACCATTGATGTAGCATACCGTTACTTTGCCACTCCTAAGCGTAAATTCATTATTGCCGATACTCCGGGGCACATTCAATATACTCGTAACATGGTTACAGGTGCGTCTACTGCCAATTTAGCGGTTATTTTGGTTGATGCACGTAATGGTGTTCTTGAGCAAACACTTCGTCACTCATACATCGCTTCATTATTGAATATTCGCCATATCATTTTCTGTGTAAATAAAATGGATTTGGTAGAATACAATGAAGAGCAGTTTCGTTCTATCGAGCAAAACTTGAAAGACCTGGCTGCAAAACTAAATATTCACGAAGCATTTTATGTGCCTATTTCTGCGAAACTAGGTGATAACGTGGTAGAAGGTTCAGAAAACATGACTTGGTACCAGGGGCCAACTTTCCTGGATATTTTAGAAGATGTTGAGGTTTCTGAAGATCACGATTTCGAGCATAAACGTTTTCCTGTTCAGTACGTAGTTCGTCCTCAATCGAAAGATTGGCACGATTACCGTGGATATGCAGGTCGCGTTGCTGGTGGTGTTTTCAAACCAGGCGAAGAGGTAACTGTATTGCCTTCTATGATTAAATCGAAAGTAAAATCGGTTGATCAATACGAAAAGCAGTTGGAAGCAGCTACTCCGGGAGAATCATTAATTATAACTCTGGAAGACGATGTGGATATCAGTCGTGGCGACATGATTGTTGGTGCCGACGATCTTCCCGCTGTAGAGCAAGAGGTAGAGATGATGGTCTGTTGGTTCTCTGAGCGTCCATTAGTGCCTCGTAACAAATACGTATTGCGTCACACTAGTGCCGAAGTGCGCTGTGTAGTTCGCAGCATCGATACCAAAATCGATATTAATAAAATAGAAGAAAACAACGAAGACAAGTCGGTGGCAATGAATGATATTATCAAGATATCTGTAAAAACCACTCAGCCAATATTCTTCGACGATTATAAAGTTAACTCTAACACGGGTAGTGTAGTGTTAATTGACGAAGCCACTAACGAAACTGTTGGTGCAGGTATGATTATCAAGAAGTAATTCTTATTATCAATAATATTACAGAGCCGATTCTTGAAAAAGGATCGGCTTTTTTATTTTATATAGACAGTCTTTTCTACAGTTCTATGTACCTAAAACAAAGTCTATTTTACACTTATTAAATTAGTTGCTGTTTTTCTGTAACATTTAGTTCTTTCTTGTGACTAAATGAGCGGGAATGATTAACTTTCCAGTTGTTTAATGAAAATATAGTAAAGCAATTCTGCCTAAATTATAACTTATGGAGATACTTAGTGCACACCATGTAGAAAAAATGTATGCCAATCACCGCGCACTTACAGATGTTAGCATAAGCATCGAAGAAGGATCGGTTTTTGGTTTGCTAGGACCAAATGGAGCAGGAAAAACAACTCTGCTTCGTATCATCAATCAAATTACTGCTCCCGACAAAGGAACTGTGAACTTTAAAGGTCGTCCTTTACGACTTTCGGATGTGGAGTTAATTGGTTACCTTCCAGAAGAACGAGGACTTTATAAAAAGATGAAAGTAGGAGAGCAGGCTTTATACCTGGCTCAGCTTAAAGGACTTTCTCGAAGAGATGCATTACGTCGCTTAAAAACATGGTTCGAAAAATTCGAAATTCAACCATGGTGGGACAAAAAAGTGATGGAGCTTTCAAAAGGGATGCAGCAAAAAGTGCAGTTTATATGTACAGTATTGCACGAACCAGAACTACTTATTTTCGATGAGCCTTTCAGTGGTTTCGACCCTATTAATGCCAATATATTGAAAGAAGAAATCTTAGCATTGAAAGAGAGAGGTGCTACATTGATTTTTTCTACTCACAATATGGCTTCTGTAGAAGAAGTGTGCGACCATATTGCTTTGATCAATGAGTCGAAAAAGATATTAGATGGATCGATTGATAAGGTTCGCGACCAGTTTAAATCAAATACTTTCGAGGTTAGCTTTAAAGGTGCCATTGGAGATGTAAGCAATGCGCTGGTTGGCGATTTCGAGATTTTAGATCATACCGAAGGAAAACGTTTCGATTCAATTCGAGTGAAACATTTGAATGGAACATCGAACAATGAACTGTTGACTCGACTAACTCCAAATGTTGAGATTGTAAGTTTTAGTGAAGTAATTCCTAGTATGAATGATATTTTCATTCGTGCGGTTGAAGAAACTCGTCAAAAGTAACCCTCTAAAATTGTAGATCATGCAAAATAAAACATGGATAGTTTTACAGCGCGAATACCTTACGCGTGTTAAAAAGAAGAGTTTCATCATTCTTACATTCTTGATGCCAATACTCTTTTCATCGTTTATTTTTATTCCAATCTTGTTGGATAAAATCGATACGCCAGAAGTAAATACAATTGCTGTTGTCGATAAGAGTGAATTATTTATGAATGCCTTTAAGGAGACAGAATCATTAAAATATAAATATATCGATCCTGTTGAATTTGATGAGGTAAAGCAAAAAATGAAAGAGAAAAACTTCTATGCTTTACTAATGATTCCTCAGAATATTTATGCTTCTAATAAAGCCATTCTTTATTCCGATCGTCAAATAACAATGGGAACAGAAAGTACCATTCGCAGACAGTTGGAAAATTTAATGGAAAAAGATAAGCGTGCTCAGCTAATCAAAGAGTTAAAAGTGCCTGATTTAGAGCAGCGTTTAAGAAATACCAATACCTCAATCAAGATCAATTCGGTTAAAATTTCTGAAGATGGCAAAGCTAAAAAGAGTTCTGCTGGCTTAGCCAGTGCTATTGGAGGTGTAACAGGATTTTTGATTTATATTTTCCTAATCATGTTTGGCCAAATGGTAATGGCTAGTATCATGGAAGAGAAAACCAATAGAATTGTAGAGGTAATTGTTTCTTCAGTAAAACCTTTTCAGTTGTTAGTTGGTAAGATTGTTGGAGTTGCATTGGTTGGTTTAACTCAGATTGTAATGTGGGTTGTGCTATCGGTAATTCTATTATTTGTTGCCAAATCGTACTTCTTGGGCGGACAGATTGATGCAGCACAGGCACAAGACCTAATGGCTCAAAGCGCAGGCGTTGATATGGCACAAGTTCAACAAATGGGAGGAGAGAAAGCACAAGAGATATTTGAGATTATCAACGGTATCGACTTTGTATCAATTATCGGATTCTTTGCTTTCTTCTTTATTGGTGGCTATTTATTATATAGCTCGTTCTTTGGAGCAATTGGAGCAGCAGTTGATGCGCAAGAAGATGCTCAGCAATTTATGCTACCTATCATGTTACCTATTATCATTTCGTTTATGATGATGATGATTGTAGTGAAAAATCCCGATGGAGCTCTTGCCTTCTGGGGATCAATGATTCCGTTTACTTCACCTATTGTGATGATGGCTCGTGTTCCTTATGGTGTTCCTGCTTGGGAAATGGCCTTGAGTATGAGTTTATTGATTGCTTCAATTATTGGTGCAATATGGATGGCATCTAAGATTTATCGTACAGGAATCCTTATGTATGGTAAAAAAGTATCATGGAAAGAGTTGTTTAAGTGGTTACGTTATAAGAACTATTAATGCAAGAACTGATCGGCGTTTATTAATTTTTGTTAATAAAAGACTTTGAAGTATGAAATAGTCCGATCTAATTGTTATACTTGTAGCATCAAAATAAATTTTAACGTGATGAATACGAACATTTTTGCATATAACTGTTGTTGGAGCTGGACAATGAATTGTTGCAGAAAGGTGTGCTATAGCTAAATTTTACTATTTTATTTAACTCGATATAAGCCCTTCTGCAATTTGTAGAAGGGCTTTTTTTATGTAGAAAATATTAAAAAACAAGAATATGATACTGAATAACATTTTAGAGTCGATTGGTAACACACCACATGTGAAAGTGAATAACCTGTACGGAAAAGAGGTGGAAGTGTATGTGAAAATGGAGCGCTTTAATCCGGGCGGAAGCATCAAAGACAGAATTGCCTTGGCAATGATAGAAGATGCAGAAGAAAAAGGGTTGCTTCAGCCAGGAAGTACTATTATTGAACCTACATCAGGAAATACAGGTATTGGTTTAGCGTTGGTAGCAGCAGTAAAAGGGTATCCTTTAATTCTAACTATGCCTGAATCAATGTCATTGGAGCGTAGAAGAATTCTTACTGCACACGGAGCAAAATTGGAATTGACGCCTCGTGAAAAGGGAATGAAAGGAGCCATTGCTCGTGCTCAGGAATTGGCCGATGAAATGGAATTGGCTTTTGTACCTTCTCAATTCGAAAATGGTGCAAACCCTGATATTCACCGAAAAACAACTGCACAAGAGATTATTGCTGATTTCCCAGAAGGAATCGATTATCTAATCACGGGTGTAGGAACTGGAGGTCATATCACAGGAGTGGCAGAGATTCTGAAAGAGAAGTTTGCTAACTTGAAAGTATTTGCAGTAGAGCCAGAAGCTAGTCCTGTTATTAATGGAGGAGAACCAGGGCCTCATCCTTTGCAAGGAATTGGAGCTGGATTTATTCCAGAAAACCTGAATGTTGATATTCTGGATGGAGCAATTAAAGTAGAGAAGGAAGAGGCATTTGAATATGCTCAACGAGCAGCGAAAGAAGAAGGTCTGTTTGGGGGGATTTCGTCAGGAGCTTCCTTGGCGGCAGTGGCGAAAAAGTTAGAAGAAATACCAGCAGGAAGTCGTGTGTTAACTTTTAACTACGATACCGGAGAGCGTTACCTTTCGGTTGAAGGACTGTTCTAATAGATTAATCGAAATAAGTTTAAATTAAAAGCTTCATTAGTTCTCAGTGGAAAACTATTGAAGCTCTTTTTTTGTTTATATTGGCATGTTTTTAACCCAAACAGCTAATCTCATGATCAGAAAAATTACACTGCTATTTATATTTCTTTTAGCAGTTGGAAATCTTTTTGCACAACATCGCACACACCCACCGTTTAAATCCAGAGTAGAAAGTCACGTTCATAAATATTTATTGTTGGCTCCAGGAATGATGGGCCCCAATGCATTGCCTGTTCCAGAAATTGGAAATGGTACAATTGGCGATAAAGGTTTTATTGAATTTGGTGCTCACAGTCACTTCCTGAAAAATGATAATGGAGTGAATAGTTTTGCACGTTTTTATTTCCCCATTGTAGCAAACTTAATTGCAATTGATGTTTGGGGATATCCAACCGAGTCGTTCGAAATGAGTAATGAACGAAGAGATGAACTTCAAATTTATTACGATGATACAGGAGTAATAACTCAGGGAGGAGACCTATGGTTGGCGACATCAATTCAATTGGTGAGAAACCATAAGTGGTTGCCTAATATGGTTGGAAAAGTAGCTGTGAAAACCACAACTGGTAATTTAGATCATGCTCGTTATACCGATTCTCCTGCTCAGTATTTTCAGTTATCAACAGGTAAAAAGTGGGGGGAAGTTGAATTCAATGCAACAGGAGGCTTCTATGTGTGGCAAACCAACCGTGAAGAAGTGAGCCAAGATGAAGGTTTAATGTGGGGAGCAGAGCTGCGTTGGAAGCCTAAGAATCTGGAGATCTATCAGTCAGTGTCAGGATATCATGCATATGAGCAAACTGGTCATAATAAGCCTGCTGTACTGAAATCAGGAATAAAATACAACTGGAAAAAATACCAGATTGGTGCCGAATACCAGACTGGAATTCAGGATTACCATTATGAGACGGCACGTCTGTCTTTCCGATATTTCTTTTCATCACCATTTAAAGCTGTTCGGAATAACTAGTTATGACAGAGAGAAAAATTGCTGTAATCGATTTAGGTACTAATACTTGTAATTTAGGGATTGGCACGAAATGCAATGGTGAATTAAAGGTAGAGTGGAGCGAACGTTATCCGGTACGATTGGCAGAAGGAGGAATAAACGATAAGCGTATTACTTCGGCTGCAATGAAGAGAGCATGTAATGCCATTAATCACTATAAGCAAATAATTGAGGAGCATAATGCAGAACTGGAAGTGGCATATGCTACATCGGCTGTTCGTAATGCAACTAATCAGGCTGAATTTATTCGTTTTATAGAAGAAAATACAGGCGTAAAGCTATCTGTTATTGATGGCAACAGGGAAGCGAAATTAATCTTTCAAGGAGTAACTCAGGCAGTACAACCAATTACTGAACCGGTTCTAATTTTAGACATTGGTGGTGGGAGTAATGAATTTATTCTTACCGATAGAAATGGTATAATCTGGAAGCAAAGTTTTGAGATAGGTATTGCTCGAATTCATGAAACTTTTCATCCTGAAATTCCAGTAAATGAAGAGATGATTGTGAAGATAGAGGCTTATTTTCAGCAATTTTTAGATCCGCTTTGGGAAATATTGAGTGAGTATCCAGTGAAAACATTGGTTGGATGTGCAGGAGCTTTCGATGCTTTTGCCGATTTGATGAATAATTGTACCCCAGAGACTACATTCCGGAGTAGAACGGCATTAAATTTGTTAGATTACACCAATCTGCATAAAATGCTAATTGAAAATCATGAACAGGTGCAAATGCTTCAGAAAGGAACTGATCCTGTACGTCAGAAGATGATTGTTTATGCCAGTATATTCGTTAATTTTGTGATTAATTGTGCTGGAATAGAGCAGATAGTGCAGACTGGTTATTCATTAAAAGAAGGGGCTATGGCTGAAATATTTGGTCTTGTGTAGTCCTTTGTTATTCCGAAAAACAACAATTGTATGTCGAAAATATTAGTAGTTGATGACGAAAGAAGTATCCGCAATACGTTGAAGGATATTCTAGAATTTGAAAAATATCAGGTTGATCTAGCCGAAAATGGTTTGATGGCACTTGATCAGATAAAAGAGAACGATTACGATATGATTCTTTGCGATATAAAAATGCCTGAGATGGATGGCATCGAATTATTAGAGCGTATCGTAATTCTTAAGCCAGACCTTCCTGTGGTAATGATCTCTGGTCATGGTAATATCGATACGGCTGTTGATTCCATTAAGAAAGGGGCATACGATTTCATTGAAAAACCACTTGACTTAAATCGAATCTTAATTACCATTCGTAATGCGATGGACAAATCGACATTGATTACCGAAACAAAGGTGCTTAAGAAGAAAGTCAATAAAAAATATGAGATAATTGGCGAGTCGGATGCAGTTGTTCGCATTAAAGAGATGGCCGATCGTGTAGCTCCAACCGATGCACGTGTGCTTATCACTGGAGGTAACGGTAGTGGTAAGGAGTTAGTGGCTCGTCGTTTGCATGATAATAGCAATCGTTCTTCAGCTCCATTTGTAGAGGTAAATTGTGCTGCAATTCCATCGGAATTGATAGAGAGTGAGTTGTTTGGACATGAAAAGGGGGCATTTACTTCTGCCAATAAGCAACGAAAAGGAAAGTTTGAACAAGCCAATGGTGGTACGCTTTTCCTAGATGAGATAGGTGATATGAGCCTTTCGGCACAAGCTAAAGTACTACGAGCTTTGCAAGAGAATGTAATTAGCCGGGTAGGTGGCGATAAACAAATCAAAGTCGATGTTCGCGTTGTTGCAGCAACCAATAAAGATTTGGCAAAGGAGATTGAAAACAACAATTTCAGAGAAGATTTATACCATCGTTTAAGTGTTATTTTAATTCATGTGCCTTCGCTAAACGAGCGCAAAGAAGATATTCCTCTACTGGCTCGACACTTCATTGGTCAGATCTGTAAAGAGTATGGTATGCCACTGAAAATAATAAGCGATGATGCACTAGAACAGCTAAAGCAATTCAACTGGACAGGTAATATTCGTGAGTTCAGAAATGTAATTGAGCGACTGATCATTTTATGTGGCACAGAAATTACAGCTGATGACGTAAATACATTTGCAAAACCTTTGAAATAGGTCGACCTATTTTTAAATTTGAGAAGATATTTACCAGAAGAAAGTGTAAAAGCCCATATTGCACTTTCTTCTTTTTAGCCGCTAACATCGAATAAACCTATGATCTGTAATAAAAAAGTAGTAGTAGTTCTACCTGCCTATAATGCTTCCAAAACATTAGAGAAAACATTAAATGAAGTGCCAATGAATTTAGTGGATGAAGTGGTGCTTGTTGATGACAATAGTACTGACAAAACACTAGAAACAGCGCAGAAATTAGGTTTAAAGCATATTGTAAAACATGAAGTGAACTTGGGCTATGGTGGTAACCAAAAAAGCTGTTACAAAAAAGCCTTGGAACTTCAGGCTGACATTGTGGTAATGTTGCATCCCGACTATCAATATACTCCGAAGTTAATCGAGTCGATGGTTTATTTAATTGCCAATCAGGTTTATCCGGTTGTACTGGGCTCTCGAATTTTAGGTAAAGGGGCACTGAAAGGGGGAATGCCTATCTATAAATACATTGCCAACCGAATTTTAACACTTACACAGAATATCTTAATTAACCAGAAACTGTCAGAATACCATACGGGATATCGTGCTTTTTCTGCTGAAGTATTGCGAAAAATCGATTTCGAAGCAAACTCTAACAATTTCGTTTTTGATAACCAGATGTTGTGTCAGATATTTTTTGCCGGCTTTGAAATTGCAGAAATTACCTGTCCTACAAAGTATTTCGAAGAAGCTTCTTCTATCAATATTAAGAACAGTAGTATCTATGGTTTAGGTGTTCTGAAAACATCTATTCAGTACCGACTTCAAAAATGGAAATTGGGATGTTTTGCAATATTCAACCTTAAAGTTTAAGATTGGTTAGTAGATTAATATAAGTTTCAATTCCGTCTTTAATTTCGCTTCTATAAATAAATTCATCAGCAGTATGTGATCGAGCAGAGTCACCTGGTCCGATTTTTATTGAAGTAAAAGGCATTAATGCCTGATCAGATAACGTGGGAGAACCAAATGGGTTAAGTCCAAGTTCTATTCCTCTTTTTACCAATGGGTGATTCATAGAGATTGAAGATGAATTCAAACGATATGATCGGGCTTTGCATTCACTCTCCAGCTTTTCATTAATTATATCGAAAGCTTTTTGATTGGAATAATGTTCGTTAGTACGTACATCAATAGTGAATTTACATTGATCGGGAACCACATTGTGTTGGTGTCCACCTTCAATTACTGTTACGCTGGTTTTTACCTCACCCAAAATAGCTGACTTCTTTTGAAAAATGCCATTTTCAATTTGTGCGATATCTTTTATTGCAATATAAATGGCGTTTACTCCTTCGTTTCTGGCCGCATGCCCCGACTTTCCATGTGCAATACAATCGACTACCATTAATCCTTTTTCCGCAATAGCCATTTGCATTTGGGTGGGCTCTCCTACTATTGCCAAGTCAATTTCTCCCAATTCAGGGATAATGCTGGCAATACCATTTTGTCCGGAAACTTCTTCTTCAGCAGAAGCTGCAAAAATTAGATTGAAGGGAAGATGCTCTTGCGAATAGAAATGGATAAATGTAGCCAATAAGCTAACCAGTGGTCCTCCGGCATCATTACTTCCCAGTCCTATGATTTTTTCATCTACCTCTTTTGCTGCAAAAGGATCGAATGTCCAGCTGTCAGTTGCTCTTACCGTATCGATATGTGAATTGAGTAAAATGGTTGGCTTTTCATTGTTGAAGAACTTGTTGTGACACCAGATGTTATTGAACTTGCGTGAAAAAGGAATTGAACGATCGTTAAGAAATGTTTCAATAACAGTGCTCGCATTTTTTTCATCACGACTAAAAGAAGGAGTTTGAATTAACTTCTTCAACAGCTTTGTTACTTCTTGTAAAGTTTGGTTATTATCCATTTTACTCATTTTATCAGTGAAAATAGTAAAGAATTAAATTAGCTGGGTATAGTTAGAAGCTTTTGATATGCTAAAATAATAATCAGGAAACGTAGAATTGAGTTGAATTCTAAAAGAAAGGATATAGGCTATTGATTATATGAATTATTAAAATGCCTTTTTTTATGAAAAAAATAGAGCAAATATTTTTATAGGATAAAAAAAAGTGTCATATTTGAGTGTGCCTTAAAGGCACTGGGGTTGTTTTTATTATTAGTTGTGAACCGGTCTGGGGAGGCCGGTTCTTTTTTTATCTGCATTTTTACATTATGTAAATAATTAAGGCGTTAATTTCTTCAGTTAGTTATATTACCTGAAAAAAATATTGAAAAAAGTTTTCTAATTGAAAAAGAGGTGGGTAGAGGCCTTGTTAATGCTTAATTAATATCCGTTTGATTTCCTTTTTATGGTTAATTAGTAGTAGAGTAGTCTTGCGAACCTATGTTTGCCTCAGATCGAATTAAAACTCATAGGGGGGTGTTCGAGAGTTTAAATGTGGGGCACCTCCCTTTTGATTTAAGAATTGTTATTTCGCATTAGTTTATGATTTACTTTTGATCAGTTGGAACAAAAGGTTGCTAGAGTAGTTTTGGTAAAAAGCATGCAATATGAATTAACGAATTCAATTGCATGCTTTTTTAATTATTATCTAGAGAGATAAGATGTATTCTGTTAATTGGTCGATCTGCTGAGCAGATAATGATTTGGTTTTACCGTGCAGGTCTTTGGTGTTGAATTTAGTGAATACCTCTTTAATTGTGGCTGCTTTTCCATGATGTAAATATGGTGCAGTTCGCCATGTTTCAATTAATGTTGGTGTATCAAACTTTGTATTCTTTTCTCTGCCTTCTCCTGTGCCAATGTTGTGTTGCTTTAAATCGGTATATAAATCGGAAGAGTGGCAGTGTGCACATCTTAATTGCTCGAAAATAACTTTCCCTTTTTGCGCCTTAGCCGAAAGTTTTCCATTTTCTAAGTATGGACTCTTTGCTGGTTTTAGAGAAATAAGGTAGCTGTCAAGTGCATTGGCTATTGAATCGGGAAGTTGAGTGAAAAGAATGTGGTCGATTCCTGCTCTAACTCCAGCTTCTGCATTGGCTCTAATCCCTGTTGCCATTGATGGAGGTGTTTGGTGAGCTAAAAGTAAACTTTTAGTATTTTTCGGATTACCAATTCCATCGTTTAGGTTGTCCCAGTTCAATCCATCAACACGTGCTTCTCCTGGATGACAGCTCGCACATGCCTGCCAGTTTTGTTTACAAATACTTGCATCGCTAAAGTAAAGTTCCCCTTTGTCTATTTCAGACAATACAGGTTGTTGATGCCAGTTAAGCCTTGTTTGTTTCGCTTGGTCGATTGATGTTTTGATTATATTTCCCGAAAAGTACATCGCAGTGTAACTATGAGTGGCATCGGTCCAGCAGCTTTTCGGACTTAGTCCATTAAGCGCAATACGTTTGCGAATACCTTGAAGGAAAGATAAGTCGTTGGGAACCTCTTTAGATGACTTGGCATAGTATGTTCCTGCTTTACCATTACTAACATCTGTTAATCGTTGGTGTAACTGAGTGCGATCGATTAGAATCAACTCATGTGTTCCATTTGCTGTAATTGTAAGGTGTTTTCCATCGGGAGTACAATTAATTCCCCATGGTAAAGCAGTTCCTTTATCTAGTTCGTCAAGCAACACAGTATTTAATAGCGTTTGCTTTTTTAAATCAATAATAGAAATGGCATTGGTATTGATCCATCCGCGATCGATTTGGTTAGTTGGTAGCCAATAACGTGCTAAAACATGTGTTGCATATGCGTATTTTCCATCAGGAGAAGTACAGATGTCTTTAACGGCATTCGATCCATCAGGAAGTAGTAAATCTGTTTTAAGTTTTAATTCGTTGTCGAATATAGAAACCGAAGAAGCATAGTGCTTTTGATTTAATGCTCCATCAGGAAGTAGTTGTCCTACAATTATCTGCTGATTTTTAGTATCGAACTCAACTGCAATTGGCTCTCTGCCTGTTGATGTACTTGCTACAATATTCCAGTTGCTAAGATTAATTTTCACCAATTCATTGTTGAATCGATTGGCTAAATAAAGATTTCCTTTTCCATCTAAACAAGGAGAAACAGGAGTGTGCCCCAGTTTTATTTCTCTTGTAATCTTTCGATTTGGAACATCAATCTCAAGTAATTTTCCATTGTAGTCTCCTGTAGTAACATAGGCTTTGGTTCCTGTTTGGTCAATAACAAGCCCTTGTGGAATTGCTGGCAAATCGATCTTAAAAGTCGATTTGCCACTGTTTTTATCGATACCCCAGATGCAGTTGCCTGCCTGATCGGTAGTCAATAAAAATGATAGTTGCTGGGTAGAAACAACTTGGTTGGGTTTTACCAATATTTTTTCGAGCTGGGGCTTTTTCGATGTGCAAGAGAAAGCAATTGCACAAAAAACAAGAATAAGTCCCCTCTGTAATATATTTTGCATTTTTCTTTCGTTTGAATTATTCATTGGTTGGGTGTTCATATCTTTTTTTACCAGCCATAATTGCTGCACGGTTGTCAAGCTCTTGTTGGCGTAGACGATTGTACTTATCTAATCGCCACTGATCTTTCTTACTTGGTTTAAAGCCTTTCATATCCTGGCGTGGTTGTTTGAGTAGTTGCTCGTGTCCGGCTTTGATAATTGCTACAGCTTCATTGTACTCTTTTGACCCTTTCTTCAGGTTTTTTAAGCAAGGACTAAGGTGTGGACGCTCGAAGCAAATTTGTGGTCCTTTGTTTCTGTTGTGACCAGCTAATCTGTTTAAATCAACTTTCGTTAATTCAATTAAACGTTTAGTTTGCTTGTTGTTCAATGGCGATCTACCTACCATGTTGTTAGGATAAGTACTGATGAAATCAGGATAGTAAACAGCATTTAAGTCGATCCATGTTGCAATGCGTTCTAACTCTTCTTTAGTTAATTTAACACCATGGTGTCCTTTCTCAAGTGCTTGAATCATTTTACTTTGCTTAGCTCCCCAAGAATAAGCAGGCTGTACCTCGGCAGGACCAGCTCCAATTGCTTTGATCTTCTTCTTCATCCAAAGCTCCATGTAGGCAGCGTTGAAGAACGGGTTTCTATCGCCTGCAAGAACCAACTGTTTCCCTGCTTTTTTCCCAAAGTCGTGACAACTCACACATTTCTTATCCAATACAGGTTGTACCTCATTGGTGAATCCAAAGTTGCGTGGCTTTCCGTACCATCCGTTCATTGTGTGAGGTTTTTTAGCTAAAGCCAAAGGGGTGTAACCGTGAGTGGATGGAGGAGCCATTCTTCGATCTTCGTGGCATCCGATACAACCCAAAGTTTCGCCAGATTGAACCATTGTTCCACTTCGCATCGATTGAATCATCATTTTGTCTTTGTCCAATAGCTGGAAATAAACAAAGCGATCGGCAGGAACTTCAAAATAAGCAGAACCATCTTCTTCTACAGGAACAGTTCCCCATATTTTCTTGCACTCAAAACTGTGCCAGTTCATAGCTGGTCGGTGTACTCCCTGGCCATTCCATGCAGGTGTAGTCCAACTTTTTTTCTCAATCGACTCAACAATACGCAGGTATTTTACCGATCCCGGCTTTACCCCTTTCATGTGTGTGCCTTCATACACGTTTTGTACATAGAATCTACCAGTTTCAGTTTTGTAATTTCTTTTGGTAGAAAGAGTATGTGGCATTGATCGTGGACTAAGGGGCATTGGATCGTAGCAGTTTTTTTCTTCTGAATGAAGAAGTGTTTCGTTGCCAAAGATGTCGACAAGGTAAAGCCCTTGCTTTTTGTTGTTGTCAATTGTGCGACTGCATAGGAAGTATTTATCGCTTAAAGGGTATGGATCTTCATATAAGATAGGAACTCTCATAAATGTATCCCAGTTTCCTACGCCAATCAGGTCGCGGGCAGATGCAGGCCATGTACGTTCTACTGCTTGTTTGCCATCAATACCTTTTTCTCGGTCGATGATAGCCAAAGCTCCCCATGCACGGTCGTGGCAAGATCCCAGAATAGCCATTACCTTGTTTGTGCCTGGAATGTGTCGGGCATCGATAACTCCTCCCGGCGATTTAGTATTGTTTCCGAAATAGACAGCATGGTTTGTTCCGTCTGGATTAACTGTCCATAGCCCCTGTGCATCTCCAAAGTTACGATCTACATATTCCCATCGGTCGTACAAAATACGCCCATCAGGAAGAAGGGTACTGTGACCTTCAAACAATGAGCTTTTCCCTAATTGAGTGATGTTAGCTCCATCGTTGTCCATTCGGTATAAATTACCCATGATATGAATATTACACATGCAATATTTAGGTTCACGAGTAGATGTAAATACAATTTGATTGTCTGGAAGGTAAAGTGGGTCGATATCTGAAACCTCTTTTTCAAAGGTTAACTGCTTTAATCTCTTTCCATTTTTATCAACTTGATAGATGTGATAGTTGTCTTCGATGTTTTTACGCATCGAGAATACAATCTGGTCTCCTGAAAAGTTAAGTTCTGGATCGCGAATTACTCCTTCTGAGCTTTCCATATAAGTAGTTACTTTTCCTCCTTTGTTGAAGTCGATAATCTTCATGGAGCTACCGGGGCTAAAACTAGCAGTATTCACTTCGTCGTTTTGGAAAAGAGTAGCTGTGTTGTGGTGATCCTTAGCATACTGATCGTGTGTGACGAATAAAATAGGATAAGCTTTCAGTAATGGGTTGGCAAGTAATGCTTCTTTTTGGAGTTGCTTGAAACGACTAACCCATATTGAAATATTCTTAATGTCGGATGGCGACATTGCATCTTCCAATGCTTTTCTATCACTAATTAGTTGGTTTAGCTCTTGCTTGAAATTGGCACCTTGATAATTATCAAAATCACTCGAGAGATCGTTGATGGCTTTTTCCAATGAAGTGTAATCCAGTTTGGCAAATTCTTTAACTGCTTCCTGTGCATTAATTAGGTCAGAAAAATATTGCCAGTAAGCAGAGCTAGTATCTTCTTGTGGTTTCAAAACTAATTTTTCCAAAAGAGGATTCTGCTTTGTTAATTGCTTCGTGACTTGCTTTAGTCGATCGCTTCTTGGTGCCTCTGTTAAGATTTGAGCAAATAAAGAAGGAGGAAGCATCTTTGCTTCCTGCATTGTTTTGGTAAAAGAATCGTATAGTTGAAAAATTGATTGACTGCCAACAGAGAAATGAACAGTACCCACTTTGCCCGCGTTTTTTTCAACTCCAATGTATGATTCGAATGTCTTATATTTCTTATTCAAGACAATTCCTATTCTTCCATTAGCATGGATTAAAAGTCCGTTTTTATATTTAGCAGAACCAACAGTAATGGGTTTCCCAGCAAAGTTTTTGCCTTTTAATACATCTCCCCAACCTGTTTTTACATCGATATAAGATAAGTCTTTAAGAAGTTGGATTGAGCCATCAAAACCTACCAGTTGAGGATTACCCCACACCGAGTGAGCATAGTGAATTCCGTTTTTTCCTCCCCAGGTTTCCAGCCACAAAGTATCAACCTTCGAAACATCGATTTTAATTTGTTCTGGAGAAGTTGATCGGGTAAACTGGCTACTAAAGTAAGTAGGAATACCACGCTCAGCATTTCGCTTAAATGTTTGCTCTATTTGAGTAACAGATACGACAGAATGTTTTACTTTTTCCGTCTTGCTCTTGCAGCTTGCCAATGTGCCCAATAAGCATATTGATATTAGTGCAAGTGTAAGAAGAGGATTTTTCCGATACATTTGATCAATATTTGAATTAGTTCGAAAGGCAATTTACAGTATCAACTTAGATCAAAAAACAGCTAAAAGAGATATTGAATGGTGATTTGATGTATTTTGCTGGTTGTCAGGGTGTTGTTGTTTGTGTCTGGAGTGGTGGGAATTAGTCTCAATCTTAGTAGAGGCTATATGTCAATAAAATAAGCTGATACTTGAGGCAAAATGTGAAACATTTGTCTGGATAAGTATTGAGGCGAAAAGTAGATTGAAAAAGGTGGGTTTTGTAGAAAAGTTTAGAAACAAAAAAAGGAAGCAAAAATTGCTTCCTTTTTGTAGCGAGAGCGAGACTTGAACTCGCGACCTCAGGATTATGAATCCTGCGCTCTAACCAGCTGAGCTACCTCGCCATTTCCCTTGCTTTGTAACGCCTGTGTCGTTCTCAAATGCGCTGCAAATATATAGGCTTTTTTTAAATCTCAAAACACTTTCTGCAAAAAAAAATGTAAAAAAATATTGCGATGATAGCTATTCGATTGGTTATTTGGAGGATAATATTTACATTGCAGAAAGCCTAATAAGATTGAATATGGAAGAAAAAGTGAAAATTAGTCTTGAGTATGTCATGAAGTGCTCCCCAAAAGTGTTGTTTAATCGTCTTAGTACTGCTGCGGGTCTTTCAGAATGGTTTGCCGATGATGTTAGAGTAAGTGGAAAGAAATTTGCTTTTGTTTGGGAAGGTTCGGAACAGATTGCCCAAAAATCACTTCAAAAAGAAGGATCGATGGTGCGTTTTGATTGGGAAAATGAAGATGACGGAAAATATTTCGAATTCAGAATAAATAAAGATGAACTTACAGGTGATGTTTCACTAATCATTATCGATTATGCCGATGAAGATGAAGTGGACGAGACCAAAGAGCTTTGGAATTCTCAGGTGTCTGACTTAAAACATGTGTTAGGATCGTAATTCGTATTTGAAAGGCATAAAGTGTGGAAGTGTGTGTATTTCTAATTCATTTACTAGTCCGATGGAATTATTCCCTAAAATAAATTAGTTTTGCAGACGTTTCTTTAATAAAAAAGATCGGAGTGAAACGACTACATTGGTTTATTATTAGAAGTTTTCTGGGGCCATTTTTTATGACTCTTTTTATTTGCATTTTCGTATTGATGATGCAATTGCTATGGCAAAAACTCGATGATATTGTTGGAAAAGGGTTGGATACCATGGTTATAGCTGAGCTGTTTGGCTACATGGTACTATCAATTATTCCGTTGGCTTTGCCACTTTCAGTATTGTTAGCATCGTTGATGGCATTCGGAAATATGGGAGAGAATTATGAGCTTACTGCCATAAAAGCAGCAGGTATTTCTCTAACACGAGCTATGCGTCCACTAATTATCTTCTCTGTATCGTTAGCTGTTGCTGCATTTTGTTTTTCCAACTTTGTTTTACCAGTTGTTAATACCAAAATGTATACGCTCTTATGGAGTATTCAGCGGAAAAACCCGGAAGTTGCTATTCAGGAAGGGATATTCACTTACGATTTTGATGACTTTGTAATTAAGGTGAATGATGTAGATAATGATAATGGTATGTTGCGCGATATCATGATTTACGATCATTCAGGACGAAGTAGTACTTATAACAATGTGGTTATTGTTGCCGATTCAGGTCGAATTGAGATGACTAAGGATATGCGCAATATGCAAATGACTTTGTATAGTGGCGAGCGTTATAGCGATATGCCTAAGGATTACAAAAGGCCTAATAACCATCCATTTCAACGAGATAAGTTTAGCAAGCAGGTTATCATAAACGAATTAAATGGTTTTGATTTAGAACGAATGGACGAAAAACATGCTCGAAGCCTGTATAAGATGTTAAGCTTGAGACACTTGGAGGTTAAGAAAGATTCGCTTGATAGTGTGCTAAATAAGAGAGTAGAACGTTTTGTGACAAGAATGAATTTCAACTCTCAAATGACAAAGCATTTATTCAATGCCATACGACCAGATACTGTTCAGCTAGAAGTGAGGGATATTACCAGTGACTCTATTGCTGTTCATAACATGGATAGTATTTATCTGGCTTACTCCGATGAGAATAAGTTGCAAATTTTGGAAAGTAGTTTGCAAAGTGCGCGTAACAACGAAGGTGAAATCAGTCGTAAAATGATTGATTTTTACAATAGTCAAAAGATTATCTACAAGCACGATATAGAATGGCATAAGAAGATCACATTGTCATTGGCATGTTTAATATTCTTCTTTATTGGAGCACCTTTAGGGGCAATTATTCGAAAAGGAGGATTGGGAATGCCTGTGGTGGTCTCGGTATTTTTGTTCATTTTCTATCATATCATTTCTACTACCGGTGAGAAGTTTGGACGCGAAGGATCGTGGATACTATGGCAGGCCGTTTGGATGTCGACATCTATATTTGCTCCTGTTGGTGTTTTTCTTACTTACAAGGCTGCAAACGATTCATCCTTAATGTCAAGCGAAGCTTATTTGGACTTCTTCAAGAAGTTGAACATCTTTAAGAAAAAGAAAAAAGAAGAACCTAAGGAATCGGTTTAACAGATGAACATACTCATAGTAAGTAATAAAGTACCATATCCGCTTCACGATGGGGGAGCTATTGCTACTTTTAGCTTATTAAAAGCGTATGAAGAATTGGGACACAATGTTTCTGTTCTTGCTATGAGTACTAAAAAGCACCCCGTCCAAGTTGAAGATATTCCATCTGAGTTGAAAAAGAATATCAAGTGGTTTATACATGATGTGCCTGCTCCTATTACTGCAAAAGGAGCATTTATTAACCTATTTTTTTCTTCTTTACCTTATAATGCTGCTCGTTTTCTGGATTACAATTTTGCTTGTCGACTTCAGAAAATCTTGGAAGAGAATTCTTTCGATATAGTTCAGTTTGAAGGCCTTTACGTATGTCATTATGTAGAGTTAGTTAGGCATAAGAGCAATGCGAAGGTTATTTACCGGGCTCATAATGTGGAATCGGAAATTTGGCGACGCAGGTTAAAGCAAGCAAAAGGATTGGAGAAACTCTATATCTTTTTGATGTTGGGTCGACTTAAGAAGTTCGAAAAAAGTTATGCCAACCGATTTAATGGAATATTACCAATTTCAGAACGCGATAGTCTTTATTGGCAGAGAACGTATCTGGATAAATCTCCACATAAAGTAACGCCAACAGGTATCAGTCCAATGAAAAATGCCAAGAAGTCAACAGCTGTTCGAGCGTTGTTTCATTTGGGAGCATTGGATTGGCATCCGAATATTGAAGGATTGCGATGGTTCTTTAAGGAGTGTTGGCCTCAGATAGTAGAAGCTTGTCCCGATGTGGTGTTTCATATTGCAGGTAGAAATGGCGATAAAAAACTGTTGGACGAACTATCTATGTATAGAAATGTAGAGCTGCATGGCGAAGTGGATGATGCGTCAAGCTTTATGTCGAATCATGGTATAATGTTGGTGCCTCTCTTGTCTGGTGGTGGCATGCGAATAAAAATTGTGGAAGGACTTTCATTGGCTTGCCCAATTATTTCTACATCTATTGGTGCAGAGGGAATTGACGTGAAAAATGATGTACACCTGAATATAGCCAACCATCCAGAGGAATTTATTGCGACAACAATTGAACTTCTGAATAATAACGGGAAAGCAAAGCTGTTGGGAGAAGCCGGACAGGAATGGGTTGAAAACGAACTGGACAATCTAAAAATTGCAGAAAATGTGATTCAATTCTATGAAAAGGGTCTTAACTTTGAAGGACAATGGAGTTAGTATTTGAGATATTGTTTTGGAGTTGTGTGGCAGCTCTTTTTTATACCTACGTTGGTTTTCATATTTTATTGGAAATATGGGGGCGACTGGTAACCAGAAAGCGAAAAAAACATTCAAGAACCGATAACTTGCCTAAAGTAAGTGTGCTACTATCGGTTTATAACGAAGAAGCGGTAATCGTTGAGAAAATCAAATCGACTTTCGATACCGATTATCCAGCTGATAAACTAGAGGTAATTGTTGGGTCAGACCGATCGAATGATGAGACCAATAACCTGCTTAAACGAATGGCAGAGGATGAACCTCGCCTACAATTCGTTGATTTTCCCAATCGCCAGGGGAAACCAGCAGTGATAAATCATTTGGTAAGTATTGCCAGTGGCGATGTATTGATAATGACTGATGCGAAAGTATATTTCAAACCTTACACTATTTACGAACTGATAAAGCACTTTAAAGCAGATGATGTTGCTATTGTTGGAGGAAACATCTGCAGTAGGCAAAAGAAATCGGAAGAAGGTGTTGCTCAGGAGAAAATGTATATGTCGCGCGAGATGCGTGTGAAATATCTGGAAGGAAAAATTTGGGGAGCAGTAGCTGGCGTGTTCGGAGCATGTTATGCAATCAGAAAAGAAGATTTCAGACCTGTGCCACCACGTTACCTGGTGGATGATTATTACATCACCATGAAGGCACTAAGTGAAAATCGAAAGGTGCTTCAGGATTTAAAAGCCATTTGTACCGAGAATGTGTCTCCTCATATTCAAGAAGAATTCCGCCGCAAGATTAGAATTGCTACCGGTAACTTCCAAAACCTCCGCATGTTTAAGGATGTGTTAATAAAGCGAAATGGGGTTGGCTTCTCAATTGTATCGCATAAGGTGTTACGCTGGTTGGGTCCTTTCTTTTTGATATTGATGGGGTTAAGTCTTGTTTTGTTGGCCAAAACTGACATTTATCGTTGGTTTTTATACCTCTATTTAGTTTCTTTCGCAGCAGTATCATTCGACTTGATACTCATGAAAATCAATAAACATTTTATACTTTTGCGCTTTCTCACGCACTTCTATGTTATGAACTTAGCTTTATTCATAGGTTTCTTTAAATCATTGAAAGGAGTTAAAACAAGTGCATGGGAACCTACTAAACGTTAGGGAATACAAAATTGGTAGTGGTGGAAGAATTTAAATTAAACACAATTGAAGAGGCGATCGAAGATATTCGTGAAGGAAAATTCGTTATTGTTGTGGATGACGAAGATCGCGAGAACGAAGGTGATTTTATCATTGCCTCAGAAAAAGTAACACCTGAAAAAGTCAACTTCATGGCAACTCATGGTCGTGGACTTGTTTGTGTAGCAATTACAGAGAAGCGTTGCGAAGAGTTGGAGTTAGACATGATGGTGGGAAGTAATACTGCCGTTTATGAAACAGCTTTTACCATTTCGGTTGATGCCGTAGGTGAAGGGTGTACTACAGGAATTTCTGCATACGACAGATTTGTTACAATAACTAAATTGGCCAATCCTGAGACAAAACCTGAGGAGTTGGCACGACCTGGACATATTTTTCCTCTTCGTGCGAAAGAGCGAGGAGTATTGCGAAGAAGTGGTCACACTGAAGCAGCAGTTGATTTAGCCCGTTTGGCTGGTTTGCAACCTTCAGGTGCGTTGGTGGAAATCATGAACGAAGATGGAACAATGGCTCGTCTGCCTCAATTGGTAGAGGTGGCTGAGAAGTTCGATCTTAAGATTGTTACCATTAAAGACCTTATTGCTTATCGATTGAAATCGGAGAGTTTGGTGAAAAAGGGAGTGAAAGTAAGTTTACCTACTCAGTGGGGCGATTTTCATGTTATTCCTTTCATGCAAAAATCAAACGGTCAGGAGCATGTTGCCTTGGTAAAAGGTGAGTGGGAGGAAGACGAAGCAGTAATGGTTCGTGTACACTCTTCATGTATGACTGGTGATATCTTCGGATCGAAACGTTGTGAGTGTGGCGAGCAGTTGCATAAAGCAATGGAATTGATCGAACAAGAAGGCAAAGGTGTTGTGGTTTACTTACAACAAGAAGGTCGCGGTATTGGCTTGATGAATAAAATAAAAGCCTACCAATTGCAGGACGAAGGATTAGATACGGTAGATGCCAACTTGCACTTGGGCTTCGATGCTGATGAGCGTGATTATGGTGTTGGTGCATCTATCTTACGTCAGGTAGGAGTGCGTAAAATGTGCTTGATGAGCAACAATCCAATTAAGCGTGTTGGTTTGGAAGGCTACGACTTAGAAGTGGTAGAGAATGTAGCATTGGAAGTGGAACCGAATAGTTTCAATGAGTTTTACATGAAGACCAAGCGCGACAGAATGGGACACCATCTGGATAAGTTTAAATACGACGACAAATAAATAGAATAAATAAAGCCTCATTTTATGGGGCTTTTTTATTTTCAGTTCATAGCTCATGGGATTTTTGTACTTTTATTCTGAATATAAAAGATAGAGCTATTATGGGCTATTTCGATGATTTCGATACCGGTTACGGCGATCAGTTAAAAGAAGGTGAAGACTATTACATGAGCAAAGCTGGTTACCGCATTATGACCGAAAAATATTTACGCAACAGAGGTTACTGCTGCGCCAACGGATGTAAGCACTGTCCTTATCATCCCAAGGCGGTAAAAGGTAATCGCACATTACGTAATCCCTAGCCATTAGGTTAATTGAATTTCAAAGCAAAAATTAAATCGATGAAGTCAGCAAAAGATATACGCATTGTTTTTATGGGAACACCCGATTTTGCGGTGGAGAGTTTAAAAGCATTGGTTGAAAATGGATACAATATTGTTGGAGTAATTACATCGCCAGACAAACCTGCCGGAAGAGGGCAGAAAATGGCAATGTCGGCAGTGAAAAAATATGCAATGGAGCAAAACTTGCATATTATGCAGCCTGAAAAATTGAAGAACCCTGAATTCTTGCAAGAATTAGAGGGCTTAAAGGCCGATCTTCAGATTGTGGTTGCTTTCCGAATGTTGCCGGAGTTAGTTTGGAATATGCCTCCAATGGGAACTTTTAATCTTCATGGCTCGTTACTTCCTCGCTATCGTGGAGCTGCTCCATTAAACTGGGCAGTAATGAATGGCGATAAAGAAACGGGAGTTACCACTTTTTTGCTGAAGCACGAGATTGATACCGGAAATATTATCGCTCAGCGTAAGATTGAAATTAGCGAGAAAGACAATGTGGGGACCATTCACGATAAATTGATGGTGATTGGTGCACAGCTTGTTGTTGATACAGTAGATGAACTAGCTGCCGGTGATGTGAAATTTATCAGTCAGGATGAGTTGGTAGCCAAGGGTTATGAACTGAAGCATGCTCCTAAAATATTCAAAAACGATTGTTTAATCGACTGGAATGAAACAGTGGATAAAATCGATAATAAAGTACGTGGTTTGAGTCCATATCCAGCAGCATGGAGTAAGTTATTACCTATTGAAGAGGGGAAAGAACTTAGCTTTAAATTATATGAAGCCGAGAAGGAGATTGTCGAAACCGGAGTGACTCCAGGAACGATCAATACTGACGGTAAGACATTTGCCAAAGTGGCTTGTGCCGATGGTTGGTTGCACCTGCAAGATCTTCAATTAGCTGGTAAAAAGCGCATGAAAATAGATGCGTTACTTCGTGGTTTTCAACAAATGGCTAACTATAAAGCGCAATAACAAAAAAATATCATACACTTGCACCTCGTCGCTTGACGGGGTGTTTTTGTTTAAATGAGGTTTTTATTGTGAATAGAAGAGGTAGTTATTGAAAAGATATATGCAATGCAAAAATATTATGTATATTGTGCAGGTTGTAAAGCGGCGATTAGAATGTATTAACAGATCCATAAGTGCGTATCGGCTATCTATAAAAGCATTGAGGAATAGTGTTCGTATTTTCAAGAGTAAAGTAAATCTGTGTTTTGCCCCACATAGATATGCTTTATAGAGGGGAGGATTACAACATATTTATTAATCTTTAAATTGCTGTATATGAAACTAATTTACCTTTCTATTTTTGTTTTTCTACAAGCGGCTCTGTCTGTATGGGCCTACGATCCTCCGCACAATATTGGTAATGGAGCTCATGGAATGTCTGAAAGTCCATCGGTTGTAAAATACAATAACCAGCTTTGGTTATTCTGTCATGGACGAGAGCAAAATAAACAGTTGCAATTCCGGTTCGAAAAAGACGATGGAACATGGTCACTGGCTTCAAAAATTAATAATTTGTCAATGACTCACTCTCCGGGAGCAGTTGTGTTTCAGAATAAAATATTTGCTTTTCATCACGACTCTAATAATGGGGGAGACTTATGGTATGCTACTTTTAACGGTAATGGGTGGTCGGCCGACCATAAGTTGAATAATGTTGGTTTAAGCGATTCTCCTTCGGCAGTGGTATATCAAAATAAACTGTACTTGTTTCATCAGAGTAGCGGAAATGCTCATGATTTGTGGTATTCGGTATTCGATGGACAGAATTGGGCCGCAGATGTAAAAGTTCCTAACACAGGAATGACCAATAGTCCGAGTGCAGTGGTTTATGGTGGAAAATTGTATGTATTTCATCACGATTCGGGAAATGATGGTCGAATATGGTACAATGTTTTTAACGGCACTAGTTGGGAAGGCGATAAGATGGTTCCCAATGCTTGGTTAAAAGGATCGCCTAATGTTGTAGTGTATCAGAACAAAATTGTAATCTTTCACCGAGCTGGTGGAGATTCAAACGATTTGTGGTCTATTCATTTCGATGGAAGTAGTTTTCAGAATAAGAAATGCGAAGGTATCCGTTTAAGCTGTAGTCCTGCTGCTATTGTAGATGGTAATTCACTTCGTGTTTTTTATCAGGATCACGAGAATAGAGGTTACATTAAGCAGTCGAAACTATTGAGTAACTGGACATGGCAGAAAGATCTTCATTTGGTGAATTTCCATCAGAAAATCGGTGGGTTTCAGCATAAGAAATTTAAAGATTTTACTTTGCCGTCGACGCATAACAGCTACACTGCACCTCCTTTATTCATTGGCGGTAATAATAATAGTTCAGAATATATTCCTCATCAGCTTGATCAAGGAATTCGCTTCATAGAAGTAGACCCAAACTATTCGTTTTTTCCATTTAATATTGGGTTAGAGCGAAATGTTGGAATTATTCATGGTAAATATTACGGTTCCAGTGCATTTGGACAACGTAATCCAACCGATGTGTTCCGCGAAATAAAAGATTGGCTCGATCAAAACCCTTCAGAAATGATTATTCTGAAAATCGATTCGCCTTCAGGAGTAAGCTATAGCGACCTGAAACATTTCTTGCAAAAATCAGGACTATACAATAAACTGTATACTGCTCATGCCGATTGGGCCGAAATGCGACCTATTGATGTGATTAATGCGGGTAAACAAGTGGTTATGTTTGGCACTAATACAGGAGATATGGCTTCTAACATGAGTGGGCAAATGGGAAATAGCGTTGCGTGGGGAGGAGATGCTCCAGAGAATCAAAATCCTACAATCAACAATAAAAGTAAGAAGCTGTATGTGCCAGCAATGTATTGCACTACTTCACCAATGGGCTTTGGTTCTACCAGCGAATCGAAAATTGTAAACGAATATCAGTTTGCCAAACCATATATCATGAAAGGCTGGCGCACAAGTGCACGACGACCATTTGCTTTTGTTCATGATTTTAGCATGTTTGGAGATGTGATGGACGTGGTTTATGAGCTTAACAATTGTTACAATTCAATTCGTGGTAAAGTAGTCGACCAGGATGGAAATTTAATTTCTGATGTGCATTTCGCCTGTCATTATTCTTCCGATGGAAAAAGTGTAAGTTTAAAAACTCCGGGAACATTCGATTTTCCTGTAAAACAAGGGGAAACCGTTTCTATTAATATTACGAAAAGTAATTATCAGTTCGACCAGAATGCTATTGCTTACCACAATGCCAATGGTCAGAATTTGGAGCTGGTAATTACCGCTACCACACCAACTGCTAAGTCGGCTAAAGTTTCGTTGAATGAAAATGGATTTACCATTTCACCTAATCCATTTACTAATACAACACAATTTAACTACAGTCTTGCTAATTCTGGTAATGTTTCGTTCTGTTGTTACGATACAACCGGGCGCATTGTTGGGCAGAAACAGTTGGGCTACCAAAAGGCAGGAAGTCACTCGTTTGAGTGGACTCCTGAAAGATTAGATAAAGGAGTGTATATTGTTGTCATAAACTTGGGTAACCAGCAAATGAAACAACGTATCGTTAAGAGATAATATAGAAACACTTAATAACACATAGCCTTGCCTCTTCTTTGTGGAGGTGAGGCTTTTGTGTTTTATAGCTTACAAGAGAAGAATAACCAAAAGAAAAAAGAGCATCTCAGCAATTGAGACACTCTTTTTAAGGTTTCAGTTAATTTATTCCGGATATTAATATTCGTCTCCGTTTACTGCGAAAATTGGCTGGTTGGTCACCCAGCGACCGCGAGTAAAATCAGGGAACTCTTGAGGTGCTCCGTTATTTTCGATAGATGCTTCAGAAAGTGGTGTTACTGCACTCCATGCAGCTGCATCGTAAGCATCTAATGGTGGATTAACTTTACGCTTAATTGATTCAACAAAAGCGTGGTCTACAAAGAAATCCATTCCACCATGACCAGAACCAGAAGCATATTCGCCCCAGCGCTTCCATAGTGGGTGATCGTACTTTTTCAAGTACTCTTTCATATCTTCCCAACCGTGACCTTTGGTTTGTCCTTCAACATGAATACGACGAGTATGGTAATCGAATTCAGTGATTCCCTGAACTCCCTGTACTCTAAATCCAAGCGAGTAAGGACGTGGTAGGTTACAGTCGTGTGTTACAATAATCGATTCGCCCATTGCAGTTTCAATGGTAGTAGTAATTACATCGCCCTGACGCCACTTGATATTGGCATTTGGATGATCTTTACCACCTTGTTTTACAATGTGAGCGTTTAGTCCGCGTGCTTTAGTCGCTACCGAAGTCAGCGAAGTGAAGCGGTTTCCGCGGTTAATGTCCATCATAGTTGCAATTGGCCCCAATCCGTGTGTTGGGTATACATCGCCATTGCGCTTAAGAGAGTGTTGTGTACGCCAGCGAGCTTCTCCATGTGATCCTGGGCCAAACTCGGCTCCAGTGAATTTTACATGACGTAGATCGTGTTGGTAACCACAACGAGCGTGGATAAGTTCTCCAAACAAATTCTGACGAACCATGTTTAATACCGCTAATACATCGCGACGGTAACATACATTCTCCAAAATCATAACAGGAGTTCCTGTCTCTTCATAAGTGTTTACCAAGTCCCAACACTCTTCCATGGTGTTGGCTGCCGATACTTCAACTCCGGCATATTTTCCAGCTTTCATTGCACCTACACTCATGCGTGTGTGCCACAACCAAGGAGTTGAAATAATCACACCTTCGATGTCGTCGCGCTCTAGCATTTTTTCCCAAGCAAATTCTCCTTCAGAATATACTTCTGGTTTTTTGTGTCCGTGCTTTTCAATTAAAGCCAATGAGTGCTTAATGGCTTCCGGATCGATGTCGCAGATGGCTGGAACCACTACATCGTCGCGTAATAGAATATTGCGGAGGTGGCTCCTTCCTCGGCCACCAACTCCAATAAAACCGATAGCCACTTTTTTACTGCTCTTCTTTTTACCGAATCCGGCAGTAGGAAGAACAGTCATGCCAGCACCGGCAATAGCTGTAGTTTTAATGAAATCTCTTCTCTTTAGGTCTTTCATACCTCTTATGGGTTTAGTGTTTTGGTTTATTGTCGAAATCTGTTGCAAATGTATGGTAGTCAGTGTAAGACCGTGGGTAAATCGAGGGGTAAAAAACGGGGTAAATGGAGTAAAATTGCTATTTTGATGTGAAAAATGAGGTTTTTGGGTATGATTTCGAATTCAGGAATACAGACATTTATTATGAATACAGAAAGCTGATCGCAAGAGAAATTAATTACAATTAAATAAGGTTATGATAAATTGTGATTGTAGCTTTAAAGAAAAAATAAGAAGAAGATTATTAAGAAATATTTCATCGAAGGTCTAATTATAGGGGTAGTTATAGGTGCAGTTGTTGGTACAGTTGCTTATTTGTACTATAGCTAATTTTTTTGAAAAGAGTCAGTTCTGAATAGCACTGAAAGCGCAAACTATATTCATCAAAAACTATTGGAAAGGATCGGTTTTACCTGGATGGTTATATTTTAAAAAATGGCAACGATATAGATTTTGTTTAGCTTGACACAAGAATGTTTGATATTAAATTGACTGGTAAAGTTAATATTGGTTGAAGTACTAGAAGAGCAACGAGATATTATTTTTAATGATGACAACTAATAACTAAATACTATTTCCAATGACTAAAATTCTAAAATCGATAGCTGCATCAGCTGTTCTGTTATTATTTTTTTATTGCTTGATATTTGTTATAAACAAGGTGCTTTTATTAACTGGGGTGAAAAATATTGACTATATCCAGATATCTTATAAAGGATATATTGTCTGGTTTATTTTAGGTGTAATAATTGCCTACAGAGTTACCTTTAATAAAGATGAAAACTAAGAAGCTGCATTAATATGTTGAGCATTTTTTCTGGTAATGTATCGCTGGCATTGTTGGTCTCGATTATATCCTAGCATGATTCCTAAAATAAAATCTTCTTCTGGAGAGAAAAGAGAAAGCGACTTTGCTCCAAATGACTTCACAACACTAATGCAATCGGTACGCCCAAAGAATATGTTTATCTTTCGATCGTTAACTCTCTCAATAATGTAATCTATTTTCTTTTGGACTAATAAGTGCTCTGCTTGTGCTTGCTCTCTGCTGCTCATGGTGTGTAAAACCAAGCTACGAATTCCCTTTTTGAATTCATAAATATGATGAATTAGTATCTGTAAATCTGCGGATCTGAAGTTTTCAATTACTTGTTTCATATTCGATAATTTTGCTTTCTACGAGTGTAGTTTTAAATACTATTTAGATAGATTCAAAATAAAGAGTTTTGTTGATTAAAAGCAATCCTAATTTATGATGATTCTGATACTATTGAAAAGTGAAAATACAGCAATCAGGCTAGTGTTATCACTATTTCTTGTTAGTCTATTTGAGAATTATTAATGAATAAGTTTAGAAATGGTGAAATGAAGTAATTAGAATGCTAGTTGTAAGGTAGTTTTTCTTAAGCCTACACGAGTGGACAAATTAATTGAATGTTCGTATTTTTTATAAGCAATGAATTTGTTGCACTCTAAAATTGAAGAGTTTTACAACTAAAAAAGATAATAATGAAACAACTTTTCCCAGTAGAGATTATGCATAATAGTGTGCAAACTCATTTTAAAACCTTTAGTCGAACTTCTCGAATTATTTACCTGACAATTCTTAGTGGCGTGCTAGTAGCATTGGCAGTATCACCTTTAATAATGGTTGATATTACAACCCGATCAAAAGGGGTAATCAGATCAGATAACGAAAGAAATAGATTGTGTTCTCTTATTTCTGGAAAGATAGTTGAGGCAAATGTTACAGAAAATCAATCGGTAACCAAAGGAGATACTTTATTTGTATTAAGCATTGAAGAAATTAGTTCTAAAAAAGTCTGGTTAGAAAAACAAGCTGAACAAACAGCTAGACACATAGCCGATCTGAAAATTTTAATTAACAAGAGAGGAGAAAAATTTCTATCTCCTTATTTCCTGGCTTCGTATTTTCAATATAAATCAAAATTAGCAGAGTTTGAAACACAAGAATCCAGAACGCAAATTGAACTCCAGCGATCGAAGAAATTAATTGAAAAAGGAGCTATTGCATTGCAAGAGTTTGAACGGGTAAAGTTTGATCATGAGTTAATAAAACAACAAAAAAATTCATTCATTAAAGATGCTTTTCAGCAATGGGAACAACAACTGCTGCAAGAAAAAATAAAACTACAAGACTATACTAAGCAGCAAAAAGAAATAAATAGCAGACTGGAGAAACATATAATAACAGCTCCAGTTACAGGAGTAATTTACAATTATAGAGGAGTTATTCGAAACAATAATGTGGTGGCTGGGGAAGAATTAGCTTGTATATCTCCTGAAGGAACCATTATTGCTGAGTGCTATGTGTCACCTATGGATATTGGGTTGGTGAGAAAAAATACGAGTGTGCGTTTTCAAATTGATGCATTTAATTACAATCAATGGGGGAGTATTGAAGGTAAAATAATAGATATATCTAATGAAGTTGTTCAGCTTGACAAACAGACTTTTTTCAGAGTTAAATGTAAACTGAATAAAGACTACCTGGAATTGAAAAATGGGTATAAAGGAAAGGTAATGACGGGAATGACATTGAGTGCTCGTTTCCTGGTTACCAGAAGATCGTTACTGCAATTACTGTATGATAAAGTTGATAATTGGTTAAACCCTAATAATTAGACTACCCCATGGATATTAAAATCAAACAGCATGATATAACAGACTGTGGAGCGGCCTGTTTAGCTTCGGTTGCAGCTCATTATAGTTTAGGAGTACCCATTGCGAAGATTAGACAATGGGCAGGAACAGATCAAAAGGGTACGAATGCCTGGGGAGTGATAAAGGCGGCTGAGAAAATGAGCTTCAATGCCAAAGGAGTAAAGGCAGAGGTAGAGGCTCTTCAGGAAATACCTTTGCCTGCAATTGCTCATGTGATTGTCAAGAAGCGCTTGCACCACTATGTGGTAATATATAAGATCAGCTCTTCTAAAATAACTTATATGGATCCGGGAGATGGGCGCATGCATGAAAAGAAATTAGAGCATTTTTGTGAAGAGTGGACAGGAGTATTAATCTTACTCTCACCATCAGAAAATTTTAAAGAAAAAGATGACAGGATATCTAATTTGAGTCGATTTGTATATCTGTTACGTCCCCACCGGTCAGTGTTGCTACAGGCTCTTGTGGGGGCAATTTTCTTCACAATCCTCGGATTAGCTCCATCTATTTATATTCAGAAAATTACCGATTATGTGTTGGTTGATGGAAATGTTAATTTGCTGAATTTAATGAGTGTTGGAATGCTTCTAATTCTATTGATAAAGGTAGTGTTAGGCGTGTTTCAGACTTTGTTTATATTGAAGACAGGTCAGTTGATTGATGCCCGTTTAATACTAGGGTACTACAAGCATTTGCTCAGATTGCCTCAATCTTTTTTTGATACAATGCGTACTGGAGAAATAATCTCGCGAATAAATGATGCGGTTAAAATTCGTTCATTTATAAATGATTCTATGATTTCTTTAATCGTAAATTGTTTCATTGTGGTGTTCTCGTTTGTGTTAATGTTTTTATACAGTTGGAAACTGGCATTGTTAATGGCTGTAGTAATACCATTCTATGCGTTGGTATATTTCATAACTAATCGTTTGAATAAAAAAGTAGAACGACGGGTAATGGAGGATGCGGCAGAGTTGGAGGCACAATTGGTTGAGTCGCTTTCGGCTGTAAGAACAATAAAACAATTTAATCTGGAAGAATATGCCGATGTTAAAACGGAGGTGAGATTTATTCAGTTATTAAAAACAGCATACAAATCTGGGTTAAATGCACTATTTACAGGACAATCATCTCATATTATAAGTCAAATCTTCACAATTGCTCTTCTATGGATGGGAAGTGGATTGGTGATTAAACAACAGATTACTCCTGGAGAACTAATGTCTTTCTATGCAATCATTGGTTATTTCACTGGTCCTGTTACCTCATTGATTGGTATGAACAAAGTGATACAGAATGCAGCAATTGCTGCCGATCGATTATTTGAAATAATGGATTTAGAACGCGATGAAGAGAATGAAAGTATCGAGCTAAGAAAAGAACTAATTGGTGATGTCCGCTTCGAGCAAGTGTCATTTAGCTATGGAACACGTGTTGATGTATTTGAAAATTTTTGCCTGAAAATAAATCGAGGAGAAATAACTGCAGTTATAGGTGAGAGTGGTTCAGGAAAGATAACATTGGTTGCTCTTATTCAGCGATTGTATCCGTTAACGAACGGAAATATTTTTATAGGCGATATTAATCTAAAGTATATATCGAAGGATAGTCTAAGATCGATGGTAAGTGTAGTTCCTCAGCAATTGGATCTGTTTGCAGGAAATGTGATTGAAAATATAGCAGTAGGAGATTGGAGACCTTCAATGGAGCGGGTTATTAACATCTGTAGACGACTAGGGATTTTAAATTTTATAGAGAAATTACCCAATGGCTTTGAAACCTATCTAGGCGAAAATGGAGCAACTCTATCTGGTGGTCAGAAACAACGATTGGCTATTGCAAGAGCGCTGTATCGAGACCCTGAAATATTAATTATGGATGAAGCGACATCTGCTCTAGATTCAGAGTCGGAAGAGTATGTTCAAAGGTGTGTTCAGGATTTTGTAGAAGAAGGAAAGAGCGTAATAATTATAGCACATCGGTTAGGTACTGTAGCAAGAGCAAACCGATTGATTGTTTTAGAGAAAGGAGAAGTTGCGGAAGAGGGAATTCCCAATGAACTTTATGCTAGAAAAGGGAAGTATTTCCAAATGTGGAAGAAACAATTGCCTACTGTTAGCTTTGAGCTGAGTAGCTAAATAATAAAAACACCCTGAATTATGAGAAAATTAACTCAACAAATCGAAATGATCGAACGGATTGATCAGTTGATAAGGTTACAGTGTACAGGAAGTCCAGCAGAGCTTGCTCATCGATTACAGATATCAAAAGCATCGCTCTATCGAATAATCTTCTGCATGAAAGAAATGGGAGCTCCCATTCGATTTAGTATGACACGAAGAAGTTTTGTATACAATAATGACGTGAGGTTTTATTGTGGGTTTAATTCAAAATATTTGTCAACTAGTAATTTAAGGGAGATGAATGGAGGTTGTGCAATAATTTTAAAGAAAATATTGAGATTTTAAAAAGAGTCTCAAAAAATGAGATTAGCCTAACCTACTTTTGTTGTGTAAGCTTACAAAAGCCCCATGACAATACCCTGTTCCGTAACCTAGAATTGACATGGGCAGGCTTGACAACAACATGTCGAGCACAAAAAGATTTATTAACCCTTAAAATTTTTGTGTTATGAAAGAATTAGGAAAAAAAGAGTTGATGAAGGTTGAGGGTGGCTTGGGACCTGTTGGGTTTTTTATGTTAATGGGAGAAGTAGTAGCATTAGCCCTAGTTGCAGAGTTAATAGCGGATGGTGTAGATCAATGTTCAAATGATTTCTGGAAAGCATTTCATGCTAGAAGGAATAAAAAATAATAAGTTATGGTTGAATTAGAAAAAAAAGAATTAAAGAAAATTAATGGTGGAGGTGGTATGTTTAGAAGACTAGGAGATGTTTGTGGGCGTGTTGTAAATGGACTTGAAAGTGCATATAATGCTGTTACAAATGCAGCTTCTTCTGTATGGAAAAGCATCTGTGAAAATGGTGAGACAATGATAAAAGCTCAGCCATACTAAAGTTGTTTAAGACTACCTAATGTATTGCTAGGTAGTCTTTTGTATATTTTGTATTTTTGAGTAAAAAAGGATATGAAAGATATGCTATATCTAGGCAAATACTTAGGAGCTATGATTTCCTTGGTGGCTTACATTATGAAATTTGGAGGACTGCTTGCTTCTAGTAATTTTTGGAGTTCTAATTATGATGTTATCATTTTAATTGGTTTTTATTTATTCTTTTTTATTAATGAGAAAAAGAAAGATAAAAACTTGCAGCAGCAAAAATATTTCATTTTTACTGTTGTGACTTTAATCTTATTGCTAGTTAAGTGGATTTTTAATTATCCAGAAAAAGATTCTCTAGTATTCTTTCACATGTATGTGATACTATTCAGCATCGGTTTTTTCTACACGGGGTCTATACGGCGATTATTTAAGCGGTAATAACACCATTGAAATTGGGACTTTATTGAAAGCTTGTTTCGGTAAAATAGATTTTAGAAAGAGCTAGTCATTAAAAAAGCCCCTTCAAAAAATGAAGAGGCTTGAATAGTTTATGTTGCAAAATTTATTGCTGAATATTTGGAAGTTCCAGTCCGTATCCACGTTTTTTATCAGTGAATTTCAAACCGAAGGCAAGAACCAATGCCAAAACAGTAAGTCCGATAAAGATTAACCATGTGTTGGTGTAATCGTAGTTTGGAAGCTCGCCAGAAAGGCGCATTGCCTGAATCTTATCTGAGATTTCTGATGCTTTTAAACCTTGTGAACGGAACATGTCACGTGCAGCATCAAGCTTATCTGCTACTCCAGGGTTATTGATGTCAAGAACTTTACCTACTAAAATAGGAATTCCCATTAGACCAATATTCTGAATGAAGAAGATAAGTGCGTAAGCACTACCTAAGTATCTTTCGTCAACAATTTTTGGTACCGAAGGCCACATGGCAGAAGGAACCAATGAGAAAGCAACACCTAGAATAAGTACTGCTACGTATGCCATAGAAACAGAAGTTAACGATGGCATATAGTAGATAAAGTGTACTCCGATAAGTAGAATTGCTCCTAAGATCATAATTGAGGCACCTTTACCTTTTCTATCGTACAACATACCAAATACAGGAGTCAATAGCATAGTTCCAATAGGTAACCATCCAGGGATATCACCAGCTTGAGATGGATCTACACCATACTTGTTTACCATAAGGTCTGGTCCATACTTATAGAATGGGAATACTGCAGAATAAAAAAGTACACACAATAAAGAAATGTACCAGAATCCTGGGTTTTTAATGATATGACCAAGGTCTGAAATCTTAAATTCTTCTTCTGAATCTCCTTTTTCAACGCCTTCTTCTTTATCTAATTTGGCATCCATTACCGAATAGATAAGGAAAAGTACTAATCCGATAAGGATTACAATGGCAGAAATTAAAATAGGAGTAGGAATATTCATTGCTTCAGCTAAGCGTGGAGAACCGAAAAGAGCCAATGCTGATCCTAAACGTGCAGAAGCCATCTCTAGTCCCATAGAAAGAGCTAATTCCTTTCCTTTAAACCATTTTACAAGGATTTTAGAAACGGTAATACCTGCGGTTTCGGCACCTACACAGAAGATGGCAAAACCAGATGCTGCCCAGAATACTTGTGCTTTAGGAGCTGCAAAAATAATATTGATCGTTGCAGAAGGATCAATAAAAGCAATGGCATAATACTTAATGGCTGCACCAACAAGCATTACTACTGCTGAAGCAACTGCAGTAAATCGGATACCCATTTTATCTAAAATAATACCTCCCAGAATCAACATTCCGGCAAATACATTCAGATAACCTTGAGCCCCAGTAACTGCCCCCCACTCGGTATTGTCCCAGCCATAGGCATTCTGAATCATTGTCTTTAGAGGAGAAAGAATCTCCATGAACATGTAGGCAGTAAGCATTGCGAATGATACAATCAACAATACAATCCACCTGGCTGTTCTCGAATCTCTTAAACTTTGCTTAATCGCATTCATTTTTATGGATTTAGTCTGTAAATAATATTTTTTCTCGTTTAGGTTCGACTAAAATAATCAAAACCATTTATTTAAGTTTTCCGATGCACTACCTATAAAACATGCACCGGAATGATTTCTGTCATATCAGTTGTTATGGGCGAAAGCGGTTGATGCTTTTAATGGCACCGGTTTTAGGGTGGAACTGGATGCTATATGTTCCTTGAACCATGTTTTCAGGAAGAGGAGCAACTGTTCCAATTTGAGCTAAACTTACGCGTGCCTGAGCAATAACCTGAACACCACTAATCAAGCGGATATTGGCAACTCCTGGCATACAGTAGAAAAGTCCACTTGTTCCTGCAGCAGGATTGGCCGACTGAGCTTGCTTTTGTTGTGCCAAAGCCAACGCTTTTACAGATTGTACATCCATTAAAACTGGAGAACCCGATAAGTCGGTTGATGGTAAAATTCCTTTTTCTGGCGAAAAACGGAAAACTACTTGTCCTTTGCCTGTAGAAGTAGGTACAAAGCTAAAAGAGTAGCTACGTTCAGTTGTAATTGTTTTCCCTGTAAATAATTCAACGTAGTTTTTTTCTACTCGAGCCAACTCTTCAACCAATACTTCATACGATTTCCCATCAGGAGGAAGAGTTTCGTATTTGGCCGACATGATATGAAAGCGACGCTTGCGAAGCTTCGTGATTAAGTGAGCAATTTCGTATGCTCGCTCTTCAATTGGTTTATCTTCAATCAATGTTCCATTTACCGAATCATTCACTTCTTTGAAGTAGTCGTTTAAAGTCATATCCGGAAAGTGTGCATTGAATCCTTCCGCATTTGGAAATAGTTCAGAAGTTGTAACAATGGTCTCGTCTTCCATTACTTCGGTGTTTAATCCCGAAATAATTCCATTTTCAGTTAACGACAACATAGCACCAAACTGCCCCATAGCTTTATAAACGCGTGCAGGATCTGGTTCGCTAAAAGTGTCGAATTGAACACCTATGATGCTCCATTCGGTTTTTGCGGCTCCAGGAACATTACTGATCCCTAAAAAGCGTTCTGCAAATTGGTGATATGGGCCAGGAATGAATTTCTGACATTTAACCTGAATATCTGCCTGGATTCCTGTTCTTGGAAGTGCGTATGCTACTCCTTCGGTTGGAGTAGGTACTTCATCTTGATCTTTTTTTCTGTCTGGCGATGCTGCAAAGCTACAGCAAGCCCATGCTAACAACAAAAAGGTGATAAAATATCTTTGCATATATGAAATGTATTATTTAGTTCTAAATGTTGAAAAGTGAATGCAATAGCATCACTATTTCATTGATCGAGTAGAGTTGTTGCTATTATTAGGGGATCAAATATACTAAAGCTTGAGTCGAAAAAAAACAAAATTTTTCTTTAGATCATCGATTCTCAAAGGGAAGAGAAACAATTATTTAAGTTGAAAAATTACTTCTTTAATCGAACCTGATTGAATGCAATGCCAATGTGATTAATCAAATCGGATGCAATTAAAGCTTCTTGACTCATTGATTTAATGGCTATGTCACCTGCTTTCCCATGCAAGAAAACGGCAATCATAGCTGCATCTTCCGATGAATATCCTTGAGCCAATAATGCAAGAATCATGCCGGTTAACACATCGCCACTACCAGCAGTTGCCATGCCCGGATTACCTGTAGTATTGAACCATACTGTGCCGTTAGGAAGAGCTACAGATGTGTAAGCACCTTTCAATACAACCACTAATTCGTACTCTCTGGCCAATTCCATCTGTTTCAATAAACGGTTGTAACCGCTGGAACATTGTCCTACCAGTCGTTCAAATTCTTTTGGGTGAGGTGTAAGCACTGTTCCTTTAGGTAATTGACTCAACAAACGATCGTTCATGGCTAATAAGTTAATACCATCGGCGTCAATCACCATTGGAATTGCCTGATTGGTGTGAATTAACTTCTCTAAAGCTCGTAATGTATTTACTTTGGTTCCTAAACCTGGGCCAATACCAATTGCTGTGTAGTTGATTAAGTCGGGGAATTCAGTAAACATCAAATCCGAACGGTCGATGCTTATCATTGCTTCAGGAACTGTTGTCTGCAAAATTTGATAGCCATTATGCGGAGTGTGAGTGGTTAGCAATCCAACTCCGGAGCGTAGGCAAGCTTGAGATGCTAATACCGAAGCCCCCATTTTTCCATAGCTTCCAGCAATCAACAGGGCATGGCCGTAGTTGCCTTTATGAGAAAATCGTTTTCTATGAATGAGTTTTTGTGCAATCTTCTCATTGCTTATGGTGTGGTAAGGAGTTTCCATCTCAGCAATGATTTGTGAATGCAAACCAATAGGAAGTACCTGCCAGTGGTGAATAAATTCACCCGACTCAGGAAGGAGAAAGGATAGTTTAGGAAACTGAAACGTAAGGGTAACGTCAGCACGAATGATATTTCGATTTTCGTACCCTGTATTGTTTTCTCCCATAAATCCCGATGGAATGTCAACGGAGATGACTGTTGCCTCGGAATGGTTAATGTGCTGAATTAATTCTCCAGGAAAGCCTTCTGCAGGACGATTTAACCCCGAACCAAAGATGCCATCTAGTACAATTGCATTTTCTGGAATTACAGGAAGCTGACTAATGTGCTTAATCCAGCTTACCTCTATGTTACCCCATTGAGTAAGGCGTTTCATGTTTGCCTCACACGATTCGCTTAGCCGATCAGTAATGTCAAGCTGAAATACTTTTACATTGTAGTGTTCATTGTTTAACAAACGAGCTATGGCCAATGCATCTCCGCCATTATTACCCGGACCTGCAAATACAAATATGGGCCGATGGTTAGAAATATTTGATTTAACCCAACTTACAATGGTTTTCGAGGCGCGTTCCATCAAATCGATGTCGCGAATGGGTTCATTGGCAATGGTGTAAGCATCAATTTCGGCAATCTGTTGACAGGTGAAAAGTTTCATGGCACATTAAAATATTTTGTTCGGCACCTAAAGTTATGAAAATAAGGAAGAGAGTTGTGTTTTTATTTGATGAAAAAACAGAACTGTTTATGTGGTTGATATTTAGGGTTGTAATGGTGTGTGTGACTAGCTTTTATAGTGTGTTTAAGCCATTTCGAATTAAAAAAAGAGATGACGATGATGGAACTAACTATTTTACAACATGTTTTAGAGTGAGATATTTCAACTTGGGCAGTTAAAAAAGATGGTTATATTTGTCAGCATTGCAATAAATTTTAAAACAATATAACATGTTTAAAGGACATCCTAAAGGACTTATTCCCGCGGCACTAGCCAACATGGGAGAGCGTTTTGGCTTTTACACGATGATGGCCATTTTGGTTTTGTTTATTCAGGCTAAGTTCGGTTTGAATGAGGAAAACTCAGGTATCATCTACGCAACGTTTTATTCTTCAATCTACTTCTTGGCTATTGCTGGTGGTGTTATTGCAGATAAAACCAAAAACTATAAACGAACAATACTCATAGGTCTTGTATTGATGGCTGTTGGATACTTCCTAATGGCTATTCCTACAAAAACTCCTGTTGCTAACGTGACATTCGGGTTAACAATGACTTGTATTGCCTTGTTTGTAATTGCTTTTGGTAATGGTTTATTCAAAGGTAACTTACAAGCGTTAGTTGGTCAGATGTATGACAATAAAGAGTTTGGAAAAATGCGTGATTCTGGATTCTCTATTTTCTATGCATTTATTAACGTTGGTGCCATTTTTGCTCCTATGATTGCTCCTGCTGTAAGAAGCTGGTGGTTAGCAAAATTCGGATACACTTACAATGCAAACCTTCCAGAATTGTGTCATCAGCATTTGAATGGAACAATTTCTGAAAATGCAGCTGTTCGTTTTAAAGAGCTGGCTTCTTCTGTAAGTACAAATGCAGTAACCGATTTAACTGCTTTCAGTAAAGATTACTTGAATGTATTTAACGAAGGATTCCACTATGCATTTGGTGTTGCTATTTTTGCAATGATTATTTCTTTGGTTATTTACCTTAAGAATAAGAGAAACTTCCCAGATCCAGCATTGGCTGCAAAATCGGGTGGTTTCAATACAGCAAACGTTCCAGAAATGGATCCAAAAGAGATCAAACAACGTATTTATGCTTTGTTAGCAGTATTCGGTGTTGTTATCTTCTTCTGGTTCTCATTCCACCAAAACGGATTGTCTTTAACATTCTTTGCTAGAGATTATACCTTATTGAAGATGGGTAGTCTCGAGCTTTCTGCAGAGATCTTCCAGGCAATGAATCCATTCTTTGTTGTGTTCTTAACTCCTGTTGTTGTTGGAATATTCGGATGGTTAAGAGCCAGAGGTAAAGAGCCTTCTACTCCAAAGAAAATTGCAATTGGTATGTTCATTGCAGCTATGGCATTCGTTGTAATGTCTGTAGGTTCATTAAATTTACCTCTACTTAAAGAAGTAAAAGAAATGGGTGGATTAGCAGATGCTGCGAAAGTTACTCCATGGTTGCTAATTATCACTTATTTAATCTTAACTATTGCTGAGCTATTCATTAGCCCTCTTGGAATTTCATTTGTATCGAAAGTAGCTCCTCCAAAATATCAAGGTCTTATGCAAGGTCTTTGGTTAGGTGCAACAGGTGCTGGTAACCAGTTGCTTGTGTTTGGTGGTATGCTTTACGCAGGAGTTCCTCTATGGATCACATGGTCAGTATTCGTTGTGGTATGTATTATCTCAATGTTGACTATGTTGTTTATGGTGAAATGGCTAGAAAGCGTAGCTAAATAAGAGTTTTAAAAGAGAAAAAATCTCAACTCAAATACCAAACCTATTAACGAGGAGCCTTTTAAAGGTTCCTCGTTTTGTTTGTAAGAGTTCGTAGAGAATAATTAACTTGTGTTATGGAAAAAAGCAAAATAGTATTTGAAACCGAACGCTTAATTATTCGGGAGGTAACAACCTCCGATTGGACATTCCTGCTTAGTTGTTATAACGACGATGAAGTGATGAAATATATTCCTAACTCTGTAGGAGAATGGGATTTTAGTCGACTTCAGCAGAAATACAAAAAAATAAATGCTGATGAAAGTTCCAGATATGGTTTATGGGTAGTAGAGTTAAAGAAGGGCAGAACGCTTATTGGAGAAGTTGGATTATTCAATTCTTTCAATGATACTTCCAAATTAGAGTTAGGTTATATTTTGGATCAAAAACAGTGGCGAAAAGGATATGGAAAAGAGTTGGTGAATGGATTAATCGAGTATTCGAAATCTTCAGGAGATATAAAGCACTTAGTAGCTCGAATGTTTAAATCCAATGTAGCATCAGCCATGCTTTCTGAAAGCTGTGGAATGGTAAAAACAGATGAAGGTGTTGCTGACAATGGAATAGAATATTGCCAGTACGAATTGTCGTTGTAGTATTAGATCTTTCTTTCGCCCGGATTATCAATCCGAGCGAACAGTGATTTAAAGTACTTCTGCTACAACAAAGGTACTTCCTCCTACGAATACAAGATCGTTTCGTAGAGCTGATTTTTTAGCTGCTTCAAAGGCTGCTTCTACAGTTGGGAATGTTTTTCCCTGCAGTTCATATACCATCGCTTTTTCAGCCAGTTCTCGTTCGTTTAGAGCACGAGGAATTTGTGCTTTAGTGAAATAATAAATGGCATTTTGTGGTAACATCTCCAATATAGAATCAATATTCTTATCGTTTACCAATCCTAAAACAATGTGTAGGTTTTGATATGGAGTATTATCAATTTGAGTAAGCACTTCATTCAGGCCAGCTTCATTGTGTCCGGTGTCGCAAACAATTAGCGGATTATTGCCTAACACTTGCCAGCGCCCCATCAAACCAGTTGTCTCAGTAACATCAAACAATCCTTTGTAGATATCATCTTTAGTGATATTCCATCCCGCTTCAATTAGTTGCTCGATAGCTACAAGAGCAGTTGCCACATTTTTGCCTTGATATTTACCTAGCAAATCTAATTCTAAGCTGGCATATCGCATTTGGCCTTTGTGCTGGAAATTAAATAACTGACGCCCATTGATTCCTTGCATCGAATAAGAAGAACGATAAATGGAGTCGGCCCAAACAATTGGCGCATCCATTTCTTTGGCTTTATTGGCAAAAACTTTCTCTGTTGCAGCCTGATATTCCCCAACAATTACAGGAGTATTCGACTTAATAATTCCGGCTTTTTCTCCTGCAATTTCTTTAGTGCTTTCTCCTAAAAATGCAGTGTGGTCATGGCTAATATTGGTAATAACCGATAGTTCTGGAGAGATGATGTTGGTAGAATCCAAACGTCCTCCCATGCCTACTTCAATAATAGCAACATCTACTTGTTGTTCATCGAAGTATTGAAATGCCATTGCCACGGTAAATTCAAAAAACGAAGGAGACAAATCGTGAGTTTTGGTTTGCTTCTCTTGGAAATCAGCAACAAAATCTACCACTTGTTGTTCCGAAATCATTTCACCATTTACTCTGATTCTTTCTCTGAAATCTTTTAAATGAGGTGAAGTGTAAAGGCCAGTTTTGTATCCTGCTTTTTGCAAAATAGCAGCTAACATATGAGAAACCGAACCTTTGCCGTTTGTTCCTCCTACATGAATTGTCTTGAAATTTTTATGCGGACTACCATATAAGTTATCCAATCGTATGGTGTTATCCAGATTGTTTTTATAAGCTGCACCGCCCTGACGTTGGTACATTGGTAGCTGTCTGTATAGGTAATCAAGTGTCTCTTTATAATTCATGGCTTCGTCTCTTGAAAAATCAATCCACAAAATTCTACTTTTTAGTGAGAAATAAAAACCTCAAAGGCATAAATATTAGTTGTTTATTAACAGCTTTTTGTTGATAGTAGACTTAGCCTATAGAAATGACTTGTTTCTAAGTTTCCCATAACGAGAAGGTTAACTTTTTTTAATAAAGAAAGTGGAGTTGTCTTTAATATATCATGCGTATAAATTGTTATATTAATAAAGAAGTTAGAATAGATGATGTTGAACCTTTAAAACCCACGCTATGCCAAAGAAATGTAAAACCTTTGTAATAGATACCAATGTGATTCTTCATGATCATCAGTGTATATACAAATTCGACAACAATGATATTGTAATTCCAATTCCTGTTTTAGAGGAACTGGATAAGTTTAAGAAAGGAAACGATCCTATTAACTTTCAGGCCAGAGAGTTTACTCGTGTGTTGGACTCTATCGTTGGAGACAAACTATTCAACGGAGGATTGAAGTTGGGAGTTGGAAAAGGAAAACTTCGAATTGTAACCGGAAAGACTCCTTCTGAAGAGTTGAAAAGATCATTTAGAGATGATATACCCGATCATCGGATTTTAGCTATTGCCGATTTCGTAAAACAAGAAGATCCTAAACGCTGCACTGTGTTTGTTACCAAGGATGTGAACCTTCGAATGAAAGCGAAGTCGTTAGGAATAATGGCCGAAGATTATCAGAATGATAAGGTGATAAATATCGATCTGATGGATGAAGGTGTTCGTACCATCGAAGGTTACGATGCAGATTCTATCAAAGCTATTTATTCCGATGGATCTTCAGAAGTAAAAGAGTGGAGCTTTGGTAATGAGCCAATAGCTAATGAGTTTTTCATTCTAAAAAATGGAAACAATAGCGTTTTGGCAAAATACAATGCTGAAACCAATAGTTTAGAGCGGGTTGAAAAACATTCGGCTTATGGAATAAAACCACGTAATGCAGAACAGACTTTCAGTTTAAATGCTTTAACCGATGATAAAATCCAGTTGATAACTTTAACCGGAAAAGCAGGTACTGGAAAAACATTATTGGCTTTGGCAGCTGCCATTGAGCAGCATGATAAGTACGATCAAATTCTGTTGGCTCGTCCAATTGTGGCACTAAGCAATAAGGATATGGGATTTTTGCCGGGGGATGCTGAGGAGAAAATCAGACCTTATATGCAACCACTGTTCGATAATTTGAATGTGATTAAACATGCATTAAATGCTCGAAGTGTGGAGTATAAAAAAATAGAAACGCTGAAAGACGATAATAGACTAGTTATTGAGCCATTGGCCTATATTCGTGGGCGAAGCTTATCCAATACTTTTTTTATTGTGGATGAAGCGCAAAACCTTACTCCGCACGAGGTGAGAACAATTGTGACAAGAGCAGGTGAAGGAACAAAGATTGTCTTTACTGGTGATATCCAGCAAATCGATTCTCCTTATCTGGACGCACGATCTAATGGATTGGCATTTTTAACGGATAAAATGAGGGAGCAGGATATTTTTGCACACATCAACTTAGTACGAGGAGAGAGAAGTTACCTGGCTGAATTGGCGAGTAATCTATTATAGTTTGTAAATAGGTAGTTCTTTGAAAATTAAGAGATTGATTTTTAAAGAACTACTTGAAATCTGAGCTTCGATCTTTTTTGTACCTTTGTGCCGCAAAAAATGAGGTTGAGATGGATTATACAGGAAAGCAATTTGCCATTTTTACATTAGGATGTAAACTGAATTTCTCGGAATCATCGGAGATGGCTCAATTGTTGGAAAAAGAAGGCTTATCTCGTGTCGATTTTAAAGAATTGGCCGATTTATATATCATTCATTCTTGCTCGGTTACAGAGCAAAGCGATAAGAAAAGTCGCAACATTATTCGTCAGGCAATCCGACGAAATCCAAAAGCAATGGTTATTGTGGCAGGGTGCTATGCCCAATTAAAACCCGATGCTATTGCTCAGATTGAGGGAGTAGATTTTATTTTGGGAACCCACGAGAAGTACAATTTAACTTCGCGTTTGGGTGATTTATCTAAAAATGAATATCCACAAATATTCACATCGAAACCTAAAGAGATTAAGAATTTCCATAAAGCTTATTCTTTTGGCGATCGTACTCGTTCGTTTCTGAAAGTGCAAGATGGTTGTAACTATTATTGTACTTATTGTACCATTCCATATGCACGTGGAATAAGCCGAAACGATACCATTGAAAATACAGTTGCCGAAGCAAAGAATATAGCTGCAAAAGGAATAAAAGAGGTTATTCTTACCGGAGTGAATATTGGTGATTTTGGTCAATCTACCAATGAGTCATTTTTCGATTTAGTGAAGGCTTTAGATGAGGTAGAGGGAATTGAACGTTTCCGTATTTCATCCATCGAACCGAACTTGATTACCGATGAGATTATCGAGTTTGTAGCTCAGTCGAAACGTTTTGCTCCCCACTTTCATATTCCGTTGCAGTCGGGTAGCGACGATGTGTTGTCATTGATGAAGCGTCGTTACAAACGCGAAGTATTTGCGCATCGTGTTGAGAAAATTAAGTTGACAATGCCGCATGCATTTATCGGAGTGGATATGATTGCCGGAACCAATGGCGAAACCAATGAGTTCTTTATCGATTCGTATAATTTCATTCGCGACTTAGATGTTTCACAAATTCATGCATTCCCTTATTCCGAAAGGGCCAATACTCAGGCACTGAAAATTGAAGGGAAAGTGGACGTTCCTGTTCGCAAAGAGCGTTGCCAGCAGCTAATAAATTTGTCAGAGCGTAAGCTTCGTCATTTTTATCAATCGCAGTTGGGAAGAGAATGTAAAGCGTTATTTGAAGAGCAGCAGAACGAAGGCAAAATGTTTGGTTTTACCGATAACTATGTTCGGGTTGAACTACCTTACAATAAAGAACTGGTTAATCAGGTTTGCCAAGTACGCCTGGAAAAAGTGAACGAACAGAATCATGTAGAAGTGACTGTGATCCCAGAATAATCATTAAATTTGATAGAAATCATTGCTACCACATAATGTCTATGAATTATAAGGAAATTTGTTTTCAAGCCATCGAGATTGTTGAAAAGACGGGAGCGTTTATTGCCAATGAGCGCAAAAACTTTTCCATGAGTGCGGTGGAACATAAAGGGAAAGCCGATTTGGTCTCTTATGTTGATAAAACAGCCGAAAGAAAATTAATCGACGGACTTGAGCAGTTAATTCTTGAATCAGGTTTTATTGCCGAAGAAGGAACAGAAACCAAAAAAGGTGAGCAGTTCAATTGGATTATTGATCCGTTGGATGGAACGACCAACTTTGTTCATGGAGTACCGCCTTATGCCATAAGTGTTGCTTTAACAGAAGGCGATGAGGTAGTTATTGGTATTGTTTATGAAATTACGCTGGATGAATGTTTCTTTTCCTGGAAAGGGGCACCTGCATATTTAAACGGACAGGTTATAAATGTTTCGAAAGCCAAAACACATTCAGAAGCTTTAGTGGCAACTGGATTTCCATATACTAACTTCTCTCAAATGGATGCTTATATCGAATTGATGAGAGAGGTGATGGAATCGACACAAGGAATTCGACGATTGGGAAGTGCTGCAACCGATTTAGCTTATGTGGCAGCTGGTCGTTATGACGCTTTCTGGGAATATGGCTTGAATGCCTGGGATGTTGCAGCAGGAGCTTTTCTGGTGCAGCAGGCAGGTGGAAAAGTGAGCGATTTCAACGGCGGAGGCAATTATATTTTCGGAAGAGAGATGGTGGCTTCAAACGAAAACTATTTCAATGATTTTTACCAAATGGTAAATCAATATTTAGGAGAAAAATAGAATGGATAAAATTCTCTATTATATACTTAAGGGGGCAACTAAATTGATGCATTTTGTTCCCATTCAGGTGCATTATTTCTTTTCAGATATTCTTTTCTTTCTAATGTGTCATGTGATGAAATATCGGAAGAAAGTGATTGTTACTAATATTCGTAATTCTTTTCCTGAGAAATCGGATGCAGAGGTGAAGCAAATTATGCGAAAGTTCTATGCGCACTTTTGCGATATGGTTTTCGAGACCCTTTATTTTGCTCACATTTCGAAAAAAGAGATTTTAAAAAGATTAGAAGTTCGAGGAGTAGATCAGGTTAATCAGCTTACCGATTCTGGTCGTAATGTTGTACTGGTAATGGCTCATTACGGCAACTGGGAGTGGATGAGTGCAGCACCTGCAGATGTTAATGCACCATATTATCACTTTTATAAACCATTAAGGTCGAAAGCTTGGGATCGTTTTATGTTGGAATCGCGTTCCCGATGGGGTGGATTATTAACCGATAAGAAAGATGTTTATCGTTCGTTAATGGGAATGCATCGTCAGAATAAAGTAACCGTTTCTGGTTTTGTGGGCGATCAAACTCCTAAAGCCAACGAAATTCAGTATTGGACTAACTTCATGAATCAAGATACTCCTGTTCTGTTGGGAGCTGAGAAAATTGCAAAAAAACTAGATGCTCCAATTTTCTTTATTCATATGAACCGAAAGAAAAGAGGTTATTATGAAGTAGATACCATACCGTTGATTATGGAACCGAAAGATGAAGAGCCTTTTGCAATTACCGAGAAACATGTTCGCTTTTTGGAAGAGATTATTCGTCGTCGTCCGGAATTGTGGTTGTGGTCGCATAAACGTTGGAAGCATAAGCGCGAAGCATGAAAAAAGTAGCTGTTGTCATATTAAATTGGAATGGAGTTGCTCATCTGAAGCAATTCTTACCTTCGGTAGTTGAGCATACTACTAGCGAATTGGCCGATGTTGTGGTTGCTGACAATGGCTCTACAGATGAATCGATATCGTTCTTGCGGAAAGAGTACCCTTCGGTACAATTAATTCAGTTGGATCAGAACTATGGTTTTGCAGGAGGTTATAATAAAGCTATTCTGCAAATTAAAAACGAATATACTGTCTTGTTGAATTCCGACGTTGAGGTGACTCCAAATTGGTTGGAACCATTGGTAAATGCAATGGAGAAAAACGAAAAGATGGCAGCTTGTCAGCCAAAGGTTCGGGCTTTTAGAAATAGACCTTATTTTGAGCATGCAGGTGCAGCAGGTGGCTTTATCGATACTTTGGGATATCCTTTCTGTAGAGGCCGAATTATGGACAATACCGAAGAGGATAAGGGGCAATACGATTCTCTGATGCCTATTTTCTGGGCAACAGGTGCATGCATGATGGTCAGAACAAATCAGTTTCTGGAGTTAGGTGGTTTAGACGACCGCTTTTTTGCTCACATGGAGGAGATAGATTGGTGTTGGCGCATGAAGAATAATGGTGGTGAAGTCTGGACTATTCCATCAAGTACTGTTTTTCATTTGGGAGGAGCAACATTGGGATATGAGAGTCCTCGTAAAGTGTATTTGAACTTCCGAAACAGCCTTTTTATGCTAGGGAAAAACTTGCATAGAAAAGAGTTTCTGAGTAAGCTATTTATTCGAATGATTTTGGACGGAGTGGCTGCATTCAAGTTCTTATTGGAAGGAAAAGGTTCTTTCTTTATGGCTATCTTAAGGGCACATATGGCTTTCTATAGCAATTGTAGTTACTGGATGAAAGAGCGAAAAAAACTTCCAAATAAAATCCTTCTGAAAAATCATAGCGGAGTTTTAAATGGAAGTATTGTCTGGCATTACTTTGTAAAGAAACACCAGAAGTTCTCCGATCTTTTTTAAGTTGGGTTTAGATCGAATATTGTTTATTCATCCTCTTCCAATTGGTCGAGAATTTCACGAACATCATTTTCGGTTTTATACAATTTGTCTTTGCAGACTTTTAGCAAGGTCGAAACTCGTTTTACTTTATCCGATAGTTCATCAACATCTAGCTCTTCGTTTTCTATCTTCTCAAGAATTTCTTCGATCTCTTCAATTGCTGCTTTGTATGAAATTTTTCGTGGTGCCACGGCTATTTTGTTTTAATGGTTTCTACTTGATTGTACTGGTTACTTCTCCGTTCTCAACTTGTGTGGTAATTTCATCTCCTTTTTTTAGAAGGTGAATGTCTTTTACCAATTTCCCATTATGAAAAGTAATGGAATAACCTCGTTTCAGAATCTGTTGCGGATCGAGTAGCTTTCGTGTTCGATCTAACATTTCCAATTTATTTTCTTGTTGGCGCAATGTGTTTTTTAGTTGCAACTTCAACTCTTGCGCTATGTGTTTTAAATTTTGTCTGTTTCTGTTTACAACACGCTGTGATAAATAATCCAGATCATTTTTGGCAGTATCAATGCGGTGGTGTTGCTGATTGACAAATGTCCGTGTATGTTTTTCTAATTGATGTGCACAATTTTGTAACTGATGACTACTTTGTGTTAACAACCTTTTTACTGAAGGGGCAAACAAACGCGCATTTTGTTGTAAACGCACTTGCTCTGTCGAAAGGAAGTTATTTACTAGCTGCACAAATGAATCTTGCAGATATAAAAGCTTATCCTCGGCTTCAGTGTATCGATCAATTAGAAACGTTGCTACAGCTGTAGGTGTTTTCAATCTGGTATGGGCTACCATATCCACCACCGAATCGTCTTTCTCGTGGCCAATACCTGTTAGTACCGGAATTGGAATCTGAGCGACATGGTAGGCCAGATCATAATTGTCGAAACAATATAAATCGAGTTGAGCTCCTCCTCCCCGAATGATAATCAATGCGTCGAATTCATCTTCTCGCGCAAAAACATGTTCCAGTGCCAGAATGATCGATTCTACCGCTTGATCTCCTTGCATTGTGGCAGGGAAAAGTTGGTATTCGAATTGAAAACGATTACCACTACTGGTTAGTTGATTCACAAAATCTTCGTATCCGGCAGCAGTGGGAGAAGAGATAATGGCTAGCCTTTGAGGAAGCTCAGTTAGCTCTAGTTCTTTATTCATATCGAATACACCATCTTCCTTTAGCTGGTTGATAACAGCTTGACGCTTTTGCGCCATATCGCCTAAAGTGTATGTGGGATCAAGATCTTTAATATTCAGACTGAAGCCATATACCTCGTGAAACTCTACCGAAACAGCAATTAAAACCTTGAGACCAGAAGTTAATGTTTGTCCTGTCGTCGACTCGAAATAAGGTTTTATCATCCGATAGGTAAAAGCCCAGATTGTAGCTCTTGCTCGGGCAAGTATCTGGTCGGTGACTTCATCCTTTTCAACCAATTCGATGTAACAGTGACCATTCCGATTTACTTTAAGCTCTGCAATTTCGGCTACCACCCAAATTGATTGCTCAAATGCGTCAGAAAGAGCTTCTTTTATATCACCATTTAGTTGAGATAATGTTATATGGTTGTTCATTTATTATTTCCGTATCAATTTTAATGTCTCAATTGAATTTGCTGTTTTTGCTTGTACAACAACTACCCCTTTGTAATTTTTAAACAGAGAAGTGTTGATTTGTACTTTATCATTTCCATTGGGAGACAGTTGAAACAATCTTTGTCCATTTAGGTTGAAGAAAGCAATGGTTTTTATGCTTTGAGTTCCTGAAATAGTAAGCGTATTATGGAATGGATTATTGCTGACCGAAAGTTGCGATGTGGCATTCTTCGCGGTAGAGGAATATTTGGTCGATAATGGTTTAAAAAAATCGGGTATTCCATAGCCATACTCTTTATCCGGAGTTTCGTAACGATCAGATATCTGTTCTATAAGTGCTTTTATCTCGAAATTATTTTTCTCGGGTAATGCTTGCCATAAGCAGGCTGCAAGGGCTGTCAGTAATGGACAAGAAAACGATGTACCATACATATCGGTTACTTCACCTGAAGGACTAATGCCTTGTGTTTGTGCACCAACAGACATTACGTTGGGTTTTACAAATCCATGGTTGGAGTTCACAGAACTAAAATAGACTCTTACTCCACTAGGGTAAACACCTCCAACTGCCATTACATGTTCTCCATCGGCGGGAGCACCAATTACTTTCCATGCTTTCCCTCCTTCATTTCCAGCACTGTTAACCACTAATATCCCTTTTTGTGCTGCGATATTAGCACCATTAGTAATTCTTGCTGTTTTTCCATTCATTTGTGCTGGGGTATAGTTCATTGTTGAATCATCAAATTCGGTATAACCTAACGAAGAAGTGATGATGTCAACGCCAACGCTATCGGCAAATTCTGCTGCTGCAATCCAAAAATCTTCTTCAATTTGGTATTCCGAATTGTCGTCTTCGCTTCGTAAAAGCCAGAATTTAGCCTTTGTGGCAGGAGCTACCAGTTTATTGGGAAGGTTAGCCGCAATGGTAGATAAAACCTGCATGCCATGCTGATGTTGAGTATAGACATCTTGTTTGGGGTAAACAAAATCTCTGGTTCCCAGTATCTGGTTGTTCATTCTAATGCTATCGAAAGCAGCAAGTTCATTCACCCGGTAAAAACCAGCATCCAATACTGCAATCTCAATTCCTTTGCCTTTAAATCCATGGTGATTTAATAACTGACCACGATGAAGCTTTATTTGTTGCCAACTACTACCATAAAAAGCAGAGTCGTAAGCAGCTACTTTTTGTGGAGCATTAATATTGAATTTCGATCGAGCTGATTTAGATGTGGCTCCAGGTTTGGTTAGTAGAACTGAATCGATAAACGCAATTTTAGTGATAGTATCAATTAGTTGCTTGTCAGCAGTTCGAATGGTAACAGTGTTTAACCATTTCGATTTTGCGATGATTTCTGGCCCCAGATTAAGAATACTATCGGTATAAATTTTACTTAGAGGAAGATCTTGGTTGGTTATTTCGATATTACTCTTATTTCTCCGCTCAATGGCTTTGGCTGAAAGAAATTCTTCTGGCGAATCGGTGGAATAGGAGGTACCTGTTTTATCTTTCAGGAAAAGCAAATAGCTTGCCTCGTTTTGAGCAAATGCCGAAAACGACACAGCAAGTATGAAAAGAGTAAATAATATCTTCATAATTAATGGTTTTAATTCGATTTTGCAGAAGCTTATACTCAATTCATCTCAATGAATCGCGATGTACAGCATTCGCTATGGGCGCTTGAAAGCTCCAGTCGGATTGTTTTTAAACTTTTCCGGATCTTTAAGCTTTAGCTTGTTTTTCTCTAACTCCTCAAACTCTTTTTGGTTCGATTTATTAATCACTTCCGGATTAGTAATTTTTCCTTTGAAGTATTTTACAACGTATTTAGGAGTTCCATTTCTTTTGAAATAGGTCCAGTCGCCATGTCGGCGACTATTGATATAACCACCAGAAAGCTCAACTTCACCATTTTCATACCAGGTCATACAAAGTCCGTTTCGCTTACCGTTGATGTATTTAAAACCACATTTACGGGCACCGGAAGGATAGTAGCGGTAATAGTTGCCAGAGAGACTGTCGTTTACAAAATGAGCTTTGATCTTTAACTCTCCATTTTCATGAAAAACGATGTAGCCACCTGATTTCATTCCTTTTTTATAGCTGATCTTTTCTGTTTTTCTATCTTCAAAGTAATAACTCCAAACACTATCTCTTTTGTTATCTTTGAAATTGCCTTCAGCAAAAAGCTGACCATTGGGATTATAAAGCTTGGTGCGTGTAATGCGTGTAATCGTATCGAAATGCATCACTGCCTTAAGCTGTCCTTTAGGATAATATCTTTTCATTACTCCATAAGGTTTGCCAGCATTGAAGGTTCCTTGGTATTTGGTTCTTCCATTCTTATATTTAACTATCCACTTTCCTTGCTTCTGTTTGTTCTCGTTAAGTTGGTTGATTGGCTCTGCCTTTTGTGCAAACGATGTGTGTGTTGCGCAAAACAGTAATAGGATAGATATAAAATGGTATGATCGCATAAATTTTCTTTTCAGCTTTTATACAAAGATAATATTCGGGGACAATGTTACCAGCAATTGCTTTTCAAATTATTGGTACAATTTAGTTAGTACAGAAAACAGAAAAGCAGCTGAAATGTTCCAACTGCTTTTTACTATTTATTGAATAAAATGCTAATTAATTATTTTGTCCAATACGGTTTGTTTATCTAGTTTCTTGGTGCAGAAGAACCAATCCTGGCAATTCATTTCATCGCTTTCCATTCGCTCTTGCGCAGTGCCGCATGAACCAGCAGGACTAACAATAACATCATCGCCTGGTTGCCAATCGGCAGGAGTTGCTACGCCAAATTCATCGGACGTTTGCAAGGCAACTACCACACGGTATAATTCTTCGAAATTACGACCAAGGCTTAGTGGGTAGTAAATCATTGAGCGAATAACACCTTTTGGATCGATAAAGAAAACAGCTCTAACAGCTTTGGTCGAGTCTTCATTGGGTTGAATCATGCCATACTTTTGGGCAACATCCATCTTTATATCTTCTATCAAAGGGAATTTTACTTCGACATCTTTCATCCCTTTGTATTCGATTTTTTCTTTGATGGTTCTTAGCCATGCGATATGGCTGTATAGCCCATCGATTGAAAGTCCAACCAGTTTTGTATTCACCTTGGCAAACTTTTCTTCCATCGAAGCGAAAGTTATAAATTCAGAGGTACATACTGGCGTGAAATCGGCCGGGTGACTGAAAAGAATAACCCAATTGCCTTTATAATCGCTGGGGAAATTAATATTCCCTTGTGTTGTCACTGCTTCAAATTCAGGAGCTGCATCGCCAATTCTTGGCATGCTGATGTTGTTTTCTTGTACGCTTGTTTCCATGGTAATGAGTTTTGATAATTTATAATAGATGATTGTATTTTAGCTTAAAGTGGCGTTTAGCATCCAGATGCGTTTTTCAGTAGAGCCAATCAAGTCGCTCATTAGTGCAACAGTCCCTTCATCGTCGTTTTCAGAAGCTACGTCCAATATTTCACGAAATTGTCCCAATAAATATCTGCTGTTTTGAAGTACTGCTTCGAGTCCTGCTTTGCCTTCAGAAATATTTTCTACTGCTACCAAAGATGCATGCTGGGTGTAGTCGTTGAAAGTATGAAGAGGTGTGCCTCCAACCATTAGAATTCTTTCGGCTAGTTCGTCAATAACTTCAGCAGCTTCGTTATATAGCTCTTCGTATTTTGCATGTAAGCCGAAAAAGAATTGACCTTTTACATTCCAATGCAATCCACGGAGATTTTGGTAGAAAATCTGGTAATTAGCCAATAGTGCATTTAGTTGGTTAGCAACTTGAGTGTTTTTAGTTTCGATGTTTAATTCTTGAGTTTTCATATCTGTTTACTTTTAAATTGTTTTCTGTTTTGTTTCTGATTCAAAAATAGTATAGTTGATATTTATGAAATTTATATCGATATTAGTATTGCTTATAAAGATGGATTATGCAGTTAAATCAATTCACTTACTTCATTGCTTTAGAAAAGTATGGAAGCTTTTCGAAGGCTGCCGAGGCAGTAGGAATATCACAGCCGGCACTTACTTTACAAATTCAGAAACTGGAAGAAGAGTTGGGCTATCGATTATTAGATAGGAGTAGGAAACCTTTTCAGGTTACCCGAGAAGGAGAAGCTTTTCTGGAAAGAGCTTTGGATATTGTTCAGCGGGTAGATGAACTAAAGGATCTGTCCATAGAAATGAGTGAGGAGATAGCCGGACATCTTCGGGTTGGAATAATTCCAACAGTTGCTCCTTATCTTGTTCCTTTATTTATAGATGATTTGCAGAAAAAGTATCCTCAGTTGCATTTAGAAATTCAGGAATTGAAAACAGAGGAGATTGTAGAAGAACTGAAGCGAGGAAATATCGATTGTGGTATTCTGACTACGCCAATTCAGGCTGGATCAGTTATTAAAAGAGCTCTGTTTTACGAACGCTTTTATTTGTATGTATCGGAAGGTCATGAATTGTTCCAAAAGGATGAAATAGACTTAAATGATGTCGATTTTTCTCAATTATGGTACTTGCAGGAGGGAAATTGTTTTCAAAACCAGGTAAACTCCATTTGTCAATTATCGGGACAAACAGATGGAACAGAGCATTTGGTGTATAAATCGAACTCCATTGAGTCGTTGCGTAGAATTGTAGAAAGCAAAAGAGGTATCACATTTATACCTGAATTGGCAACTATTGATATTCCCGTAGAATTAGAAGATTGGGTGAAAGATATTGCCGGAATTCCTCCTTTGCGAGAAGTGAGCTTGGTATTAACAAGAAGCCAGGCAAAAGAAAGGCAAGTGGAGGCATTAACAACAATACTACTAAATAATATTCCTGGCAGAATGAAAAAAAAGCCGGAAGGATTGATTATTGATACCGATATTTAATCGGAGTTACTAGCAATAAAAAAGCCCCAATCGCAATGATTGAGGCTTGATGTCGAAATATAATCGGTTTATTTTACTTCTTCAAAGTCAACATCTGTTACTTCGTCGGCACCAGCTTGACCGTTGTTAGGAGCACCTTGTGGTCCTGCCTGTGGTCCGCCTTGAGGTCCTGCTTGACCACCAGCTTGCTGTTGTGCATTGTACATTTCCTGAGAAGCAGCCTGGAAGATCTCATTCAATTTAGCCATTGAAGTATCGATAGCCTCAATATCTTGTTTCGAGTGAGCCTCTTTCAATTCTGCTAAAGCAGCTTCAATTGGTTGCTTTTTATCAGCAGGAAGTTTGTCGCCAAACTCTTTCAATTGCTTTTCAGTTTGGAAAATCATGCTGTCAGCCTGGTTCAACTTATCAACACGCTCTTTTGTTTGCTTATCAGCTTCAGCATTAGCTTCAGCTTCAGCTTTCATTTTCTGGATTTCATCGTCAGACAATCCAGAAGAAGCTTCAATACGGATTGATTGTGATTTTCCAGTTGCTTTATCTTTTGCCGAAACACTTAGGATACCATTGGCATCGATATCGAAAGTTACTTCAATTTGAGGTACTCCGCGTGGTGCTGGTGGAATTCCGTCTAAGTGGAAACGTCCGATTGTTTTGTTTCCAGCAGCCATTGGGCGCTCTCCCTGAAGAATGTGAATCTCAACTGAAGGCTGGTTGTCAGCAGCAGTAGAGAATGTCTCAGTTTTCTTCGAAGGAATAGTAGTGTTCGACTCGATAAGTTTAGTCATTACACCACCCATTGTTTCAATACCTAATGAAAGAGGAGTAACGTCAAGTAGAAGTACGTCTTTTACTTCACCTGTTAGTACACCACCTTGAATTGCAGCTCCTACAGCAACTACCTCATCTGGGTTAACCCCTTTTGAAGCTTCTTTACCGAAGAACTCTTTTACTTTCTGCTGAATAGAAGGAATACGAGTAGATCCACCTACAAGAATTACCTCATCAATATCAGAAGTAGACAAACCAGCGTTTTGCAATGCACGACGACATGGTTCGATGGTATTTTGAATTAAAGTATCAGCTAATTGCTCGAATTGTGCACGTGAAAGTGACTTAACCAAGTGCTTTGGAATTCCGTTAACTGGCATGATATATGGCAAGTTGATTTCAGTAGAAGTACCACTTGAAAGCTCAATTTTTGCTTTTTCAGCAGCTTCTTTCAAACGCTGAAGTGCCATTGGGTCTTGACGTAAGTCAATTCCTTCTTCTTTTAAGAATTCGTCAGCCAACCAGTTGATGATTACATCATCGAAGTCGTCACCACCAAGGTGTGTATCACCGTCAGTTGATTTTACTTCGAATACACCGTCACCTAATTCAAGAATTGAAATATCGAAAGTACCACCACCAAGGTCGAATACTGCGATTTTCATATCTCTGTCCATCTTATCTAAACCGTAAGCCAATGATGCAGCTGTAGGCTCGTTGATAATACGACGAACTTGAAGACCTGCAATCTCACCTGCTTCTTTTGTAGCTTGGCGTTGTGCATCGTTAAAGTAAGCAGGAACAGTAATAACTGCTTCAGTAACTTCTTGTCCAAGGTAATCTTCAGCTGTTTTCTTCATTTTCTGAAGAGTCATTGCCGAAATTTCCTGTGGAGAATATAGACGGTCGTCAATTTTTACACGTGGAGTGTTGTTGTCTCCAGAAACTACTTGATAAGGAACACGCTTAACCTCTTTTGATAGAGCATCAAAACGTTCTCCCATGAAGCGTTTGATAGAGTATATTGTTTTTGCTGGGTTGGTGATTGCCTGACGTTTTGCTGGTTCACCAATTTTACGCTCTCCGTTTTCAACAAATCCAATAATTGATGGAGTAGTACGGTGTCCTTCGCTATTAGGAATAACAACGGGCTCGTTACCCTCCATAACAGAAACACACGAGTTGGTGGTTCCTAAGTCAATTCCAATAATCTTTCCCATTTCTTCTATGTATCTTAATTAATGTTTACAAATTTATTTAAACAACGCTGATGGTTGTTATGTACTCTTGCGAATACGGTTTCACTCTAATCAATGACCGTGCCACAAGAAAAAGTATGTCATCGGTGGAAATATTGACACAGAATTGGAGGGGAAGACCATTTTTCGTGGCAGAGTTTCTGCCAAAAAGTCAAAAATGACAGTTTAGAACTGAAAAATGGCAATGAGTTGAGTGAAATAGAAAATTCGATTTCTTTTTGCCGAATCGTTTACCTGAATAATATTCAGTTTTTCAAACTCACGAACCAGCAAGTTGGCAGCCTGAAAACTTATTTCCAGTTCTTCTGCAATTTCAGCAACAGTAATAATTGGTTTTCGACATAAAGTATTTAATAATTGAGAAGCGGCTTTATGTCGTTTTAAACCAATTTCAGAAGTAATGATGTTCTGAATACTTCCTTTTAAAGATTGATAGCTCTTAATTAATTGTATATTTTCCTCTGTGGATTCGATAATACAATTTAAAAAGAAGCGTATCCATTGTTCAATGTCATTTTTTGATCTTACCTGGTTCAGACGGTGGTAATATTCCATTCGGTTTCTGTTCATCACTACCGATAACGAAAGCACAGGATATTTCAGATATTTCAAACTGATTAACTGAAGAATCATTAAGGTACGTGCAGTGCGACCATTACCTGAGACAAAAGGAAGAATGTTTTCGAACTGAAATAGCGAGATTGCCATTTTTACCAATTGTGGTAATTCCAGATCATCGTTGTTCCAAAATCGTTTCGCGTCATTAATTAGTCGGCGAAGCTCGTTTCTGCCAGGAGGAGTGAAACTGTCATCATGAGGATCGACTGGCATTTCCATGCGTAATTTGCCTCCCCATTCAGGATGAAATGGCTGATTGGCAAATTGAATTTGGTGCGTTTTCTTAATCATTCGTAATGAAAGCGGATAACGCTTGAGTTCATTCACTCCCCAGAAAACTGAATTCATATAATTATAATTCTCTAACCAGCTGGAATAAGCTTCGTCGTTTGCATTAGGTGGTTGAGAAAAATAAGATGAGAAGTTCGACTGAATACCTTCCATTAAGTTACTGGCTATGGCTTCGCGTAATAATAAATGGTGAATAAGTATTGATCGATCTTCTGCCAGAGTTGCATGAATATTTAATTCGCCCACTTTAATGGATGCTTGTTCAAGCAACATGTTGATGTGTTTATCTTTCCATTCGAAGTTGGAATTGATAAAAACAGGCACAAAGCTCTTATAAGACTCCAAATAAGATTGGGTTTCGAAATATGTGGAAGAATTACTATTCAAGGCAATTGGGTTAAGATTGAATAATGAACCTTTAATTGTTTCAAAAGTATTAAAAATTTAATAGTTCTGAAATAGAACATCTTAGCATTTAATTCGAAAAAAATAATTACGTTACGCTAAATGCCTTTTGTTGTTTGTATTGGCGACTTTCCAGCAATTCCTTGACTATAGATAAGACACATGATTTAGGTGCTTAACCATATATTGCCTTCCAAAATCAAATTAGAACTATTATGCTTAGGAGGTTATTTTTAGTTATTGCTCTGGCTTTTGGAGCAAGCAATGTTTTTGCCGAAGGTTTTGCTGTAAACGTACAGGGAAACAAACAAGTAGGTATGGGACACACAGGTGTAGCATTAAACTGGGATGCAAGTAGTTTGCAGTTCAACCCGGGAGCTTTGGCCACTATGCCAATGAATTTTAGTGTTACTGCCGGAACTTCAATTACATTGATCACCAACAACTTTAAAGGTTACGGAAAAGATATTGATAGTGAGTTGACTCCAAAAACACCATTTTATTTCTATGCTGCGGGAAAAGTATCGGATAAATTGGCGTTAGGTATTGGAGCTTATTCTCCATATGGAAACTCTTTGGATTGGGGAAAAGATTGGCCTGGTAAATATTTGGTTCAGGATATTTCATTAAGTGCCATCTATATTCAACCAACGGTTTCGTACCGAATTACTGACAACTTCAGTATTGGTGGTGGTCCAATCATTGCTTTAGGATCATTCGAATTGAACAGAGCTGTACCGCAACAGATTGTAAACCCTGCTAACCCAACTTCTCCGGTTGTATTACCTGATGGATCGATTGAATTATCAGGTTCGGCAGTAGAGTTTGGTTTTAATGTAGGTATGTACTACCAGAAAGATCGTTTCTCGGCAGGTATTAGCTACAGAAGTGAGGTGAAAGTAAATGTTGAGGGAGACTCAAAAGCTCAGGTTGATCCACAGTTTGTTGGATTTTTACAGCAAGCCGGACAAGTAAATCCCCAAGCTATGGGAACTTATTTGGTACTTAATTCAGATGAGTTAGAGACTGAATTACCATTGGCAGGAACATTGAATTTAGGTTTGGCATATCGCTTTGGAGATCGTTGGACTGTTGCAGCAGATGTAAACTACGTATTCTGGGATGCATACAAAAATCTGACTTTCACATTTACCAATAGTCAAAATGCGAATCAGCCAGCAGTGCCTCTTACTACTCCTAAAGATTGGAAAAACTCATTGACTTACAGAATTGGAGCAGAGTATAAAGCCAACGATCGTTTGGATTTGAGAGCTGGATTCTATTATGACGAAACTCCTACAAGAGCCGATAAGTATACTCCAGAAACACCAGGAGCCAATAAAATTGGTCTTTCAGCAGGAGCAAGCTTTAAATTAACAGATCGTTTGAGTGCAGATGCTTCGTTGTTGTACATTCAAGGGGAAAAAAGAAAAGCAAGTTCTCCTGACGGAAAATTTGCCGGAGAGTATCAGAATACTGGTTTCTTACCAGGTTTTGGTCTATCGTATAGTTTCTAAAAATAGCATCATAAATACATATCAACACCCGATTCTTCCTGTAAGAACCGGGTGTTTTTGTTATGCACGAACATAGCTTTAATTGATAGCAATATCTTTATTAGAGATTGCGAATATCTCCACCGTATTTTATTGTTTTTATATCGAAATTGTCATCATTCATGTAGTTAGGAAGCTGCTCGTTCTGAAGCATTACCTCTTTTTCTCTTTCCAATTCTTCTTCGCAAAAACTATAAGCAATTTCAGCAGAGGCAACGTGTTCAATGTTCTTAATCTGATCCAGCTTTTTTATCTCTTCCTTTATATCAGCAGCTTCGATAGTAACAATAAGTACCGAATCCTGATGTAAATGAAATTCACAAAAGTCAGCTTCGATTAATTGCTGTTTTATTTGTTCTGCATATTCGGTTTTAACCCGAACAACTACGCCTGATATATTCATGATCTTTCCTTTTTTAGTTATCAGCTCCTTCGTCAACTCGTTTGTTCAATGTCGATTTCTGTTTATCTAATTTCGATCTGAACTCAGGTGTAAACAGATTTGTAATATCTACTTTCACTTTTGCTACCGGAGCATGACATTGTCCACAATTGAAATAAGAGTTGTTCAAATGTTTTAGGTCTTTCTTGAATACTTTTTCAGTTGGTTCTTCGAACTGATATTTCCCATCTTTCAATACCATTTTAGGTCGAAGAGAGGCAAAATGAGTATCCGATACAGGAACAGCTCCAACGGAATCGGCCACAGCAGGTAAATGGCAAGACAAGCATATGTTGTTTGCTTTCTTTATAGGAAAGAATCCTTCCGTAGTGTGAGGAATCATTGGAGGTGCATTTTCGAATGATCGTTCTATTAATTCACTTTGTCCCGGATTGGTAACAATGAATTCTGCCTTTCCTGGAAGGTTGGTATCTTCAGATTCAACATCGGCAACAATAAATCCCATTTGATCTTCATCAATTTCAGTAATCGATTTTTGTTTGGTTTCACAACCGAAGATAATGGCCAGCAGAAGTAGAATAATATAGTATTGCTTATTTTTCATGATTTTGCGTTTTAAAATTATTTACAGAAAATCGAAGCGCTTTGTCATTGCACACTTCAATGCAACGGCCACAGTTGGTGCATTCTCCCGATTGGATAATGCCATTGTGTTTAGTTACAATATGAAGTACTTGTGGCTCTGGACATACTTTAAAACAATCCATGCACTGAGTACAGTTATCATGTTTGTATTTCACTTTCATTAAACTCCAACGACCAATAACTCCGTAGAAAGCTCCCAGTGGGCAAATGTGTCCACACCAGCCATTTCGTTTTACTGAGATATCTAACAGGAAAATGGCTAAGACAATGGCCCATCCACCTCCGGTACCGAAGATTAGCATTCTGAACCAAATGCTAATTGGACTAATGGATTCGAATGCAGCATAACCTATGATGGCTGAAAGAATAATAGCCATAGCCAGAATGTAATATCTGCTATTGCGTGGCATATAGATTCTGTCGGTGGTTATTCCCAGTTTTCTCCTGAGCCATAGGGCGGTGTCGGTAACCAGATTTAACGGACAAATCCAGCTGCAGAATATTCTTCCTCCCAATAGCCAGTAAAGTGCCAGAATTATTATACTTCCGATTAATATCTCGGAGGTGATGGTAAATCCGGCAGCTAACATTTGCAAAACAGCAAATGGGTCGGCCAGGGGAACAGTGTCTGCTATTCTGGAAAAGGAGAAGTTTCCTTTTAGAATATTCCAGCCCATGTAATTGCCACCAATGAATAGTGTCAATAAGCCAAGTTGAATGACTCTTCGAAATATTAAATATCTATGCGATTTTACAGTCATGGCTATTCGTTTAAAATGTCATCGTTATTTAAATAATCCATAGCCGACTGCACATCATCATTCTTCTGTTTCTGATCTTTTTGTGGGGTAGGAATTTTATCCTGCTTTTCCCAGCTTTTTAGATAGTGATCGCCTACTTTGCCAGTTGCAATGTGACGAGGAAGAATGAAAATCGCTGCTTTCTCGGTAACGCATACTTGCTCGCATTTACCACATCCGGTACAGTAATCGCTATGCACAATTGGTTTTAAATTGGCATGCTTTTTTGTAACCTGATTTTTATCGATATCCAGAGTAATGGCCTTATCGATAAGAGGGCAAGCGCGATAACAAGCATCACACTGAATGCCCCAGTAAGCAATACAAGTTTCCTTATGGATAACGGCAAGCCCCATTTGAGCATTGTTGATGCTGGCCTCTTCTTCAGTTGACTTCTGAATTCGCGAAACCTCAAGGCTTTCCGATGGACATGCCGTTATGCAAGGATAATCGGTGCACATATAGCACGGAATATCTCTGGGTTCGAAATAGGGTGTTCCCGGAGAAATTCCATCATTAGGAGCAGCAAGCTTCAATGTGTCGTAAGGACAAGCTTCAACACATTGTCCGCACTTTAAGCACGATTGAACAAACTGTTTGTTTGACGCTGCACCGGGAGGGCGAAGCACCAAATCATTTTTATTCAAAGCTTTTGTAGCCGAACTCCATGCCAGTCCTCCAAATCCGACAAAAAGCGAACCTTCGAGTAAGCTTCGTATGGTTTTTCGTCTCGACATCTTCATGGCTTTATGCTTTATACACCTTTACTGAACACTTTTTAAAGTCGGTTTCTTTCGAAATCGGACAAGTGGCATCTAAACAAACCTTGTTGATGAACACTTTTTCATCGAACCATGGAACGTAAATTAATCCTCTTGGAGGTTTATTTCTACCCCTTGTTTCTAAGTGTACCTTAACTCTTCCTCTTCGGGATTCTACCCATATTAAGTCGCCATCTACCATGTTATGCTTTGCTGCATCTTCGGGATGCATATAGCAAAGTGCTTGTGGTACGGCACGGTATAATTCAGGTACACGCATGGTCATGGTGCCACTGTGCCAATGTTCCAGCACACGCCCAGTACATAACCATAAAGGATACTCGCGATCGGGCATCTCTGCAGGCTCCATATAAGGACGGAAGAATACTTTAGCTCTATTCTTTAGGTTTTTCTTAGGTTTAGAGGCATCTGGCCCTTTCAATGTTCCGTGAGGAATGCTCTTCAATGCTCCACCATAGAATGCAAAGTCCTGCCCTTCTTTGGCCGCATAAGGGTCATATTTAGCATTGAAACGCCAAAGAGTTTCTTTGCCGTCTACTACTGGCCACTTCAAGCCACGAACACCTTTGGCATAGTAGTCGTCGAAATAAGCCAGATCGTGTGCGTGTCCTACTCCAAATATTCGGTATTCTTCCCAAAGGAATTTTTGAATAAAGTAACCGTAACCTTTCCAAGGTTTACCATCTGTTCCCGTGAATTCGCGCTTATCACCAACTACTTCAGTGTTGAGGGTTCCTTCTCCAACTTTATCGGGCCATTGGTATTTCTTAGCATCATCTGCTGCAAAAAGGTAATCGAAAAGTGTCATTTCAGGATCTATCCCCATTGCTTTGGCTGCGCCTAATACATCTGGCAGACCTCCTTCTAATCCCGGTATTTTTTGTGCTCCCCAAACCTCTTTTATTTTGAAGCGTTTGGCCAGCTCCATGAATTGCCATGTATCTGACATGGATTCACCAACAGGAGTAACCTGCTGCTTCCAATGCTGAGTGCGGCGTTCGGCATTTCCGTAAGCTCCCCACTTCTCAAAGATCATTGCTGAAGGAAGTATCAGGTCGGAAACTTTGGCCGAAATACCCGGATAAGCTTCACTACAAACCATGAAAACTTCTTCCTGGCGTGCAGCTCTGATCCAGTGATTAGCATTTGCAGTATTCATGTATGGATTATTAACACTAATCCATGCAAACTTTATTTTTTTGTCCTCAATGTCTCGATGGATTTTGGTGTAGTGACTTCCCACTTTCGGATTAAGTGTTCCGGCAGGAAGTTTCCAAACTTTCTCGGACATTTTTCGGTGCTTAGGATTAGCAACTACCATGTCGGCAGGAAGTCGGTGAGCGAAAATACCTACTTCTCGAGCTGTCCCACAAGCTGAAGGCTGCCCGGTTAAACTAAATGCGCCGTCACCTGGCTTACTTTGTTTACCCAATAGCAAGTGAACCATATAAGCCTGCTCATTTACCCATGTTCCACGAGTATGCTGATTGAAGCCCATTGTCCAGAATGATACCACCGTTCTGCCTTTTTCGATATATAGCTGAGCCAGCTCTTTTAGCTTTTTCTTGTAGCTTTCCATTGTTTCATCAGGATCGCCTTTTGATACTTCTGCTACAAAGTCGAGCGTGTAAGGAGCCAGTGCCTTTTTAAATTCGTTGTAACTAATGGTCCAATGTTTCCCTGCCGACGCACGGTTTTTCATAACCATCTTGTCGCCTTCTTTATATCCAAGGTAGCCCAATGTTACAGCTTCTTCTTTCGAAATGTATTTGAACTCTTCACGAACAACTGTTTCCTTCTCTTTTTCTGTGAATTTTGGATGGTTAGAAGTACGCATACCATAGCCTGTGTCGACAGGTCCGGTGGCAAACGTGATGTATTTCTTCAGAAATTCCTGATCGATAGCTTCAGGATGGTTGTATACTATTTCGCGAGCAATGTAGTTTAGAATTGCCAGATCGGTTTGAGGTTTGAAAATGATCTCGGTATCGGCAATGTTAGAAGTCCGGTTGTGGTAGGTTGAAAGGTTTACCACTTTAACTCTTTCTGGTGCCGAAAGTTTTCTATCGGAAGCACGTGACCAAAGAATAGGGTGCATCTCGGCCATGTTGGCTCCCCATGTGATAATGGTATCGGTAATTTCAATGTCGTCGTAATTTCCAGCAGGCTCGTCAATACCGAATGTTTGAATAAAAGCAGCTACAGCCGAAGCCATGCAATGACGCGCATTAGGGTCGATATTGTTAGAACGGAATCCTGCTTTCATCAGCTTAGCCAGCACATAACCTTCCATAACGGTATGTTGCCCCGAAGCAAATATCCCAATACCGGTAGGTCCCAATTCTTTCATGGCCTTTTTCATGTGCTTTTCAATTTCGTCATAAGCTCTTTTCCAACTTACGGGGCGAAATTTGCCATTTTTGTCGTAGTTGCCATTTTCATCCATTCGAAGTAAAGGCTGCTTTAAGCGATCTTTACCATACATGATTTTGGCATTGAAGTATCCTTTGATACAGTTAAGTCCACGGTTTACTGGTGCAATTGGATCTCCTTTAACGGCAATTATCTTATCGTTTCGGGTCGCAATCATTATACCGCAACCTGTTCCACAAAATCGACATGTCGATTTGTCCCACTTCCAATCTTTTTCAGTCTGTTCGGCCTTAGCCTTAATGTCTTTTGGAATTAAGATTCCTGCCGTAGTTGCAGCCGCTGCAACGGCAGAGCATTTTATAAAGTTTCTTCTTGAAATATCCATAGAATAAAATTTAACGGGTTAAAATGCAGTGCCTTAATCGGCTTTGTATTTTTTCAATCTGAAAAGAGTGAAAATGATATAGAAAATAGCTCCCCAGATTCCGAAGACAACTCCCCAGAACGTGATGATTAACCAAATTGGTGCATCCTTGTTGGGACTCCATAGATGACGTCCTTCAGTGACAGCAACAGGAATATTAGGTTCCGTAACTTTCAATGCAACTGTTGACTTGGCGTAAGAGTAGTTTTTATTTACCTTGACGTAGAAATTTAAGTTTCCTTTAGTGTCGCCAGGCATGTCAGCATCTACATCGAAATAGGCAATACCTTTGGTGTTTGTTTTAGCTTTTCCCAAAGCCAGGTTACCAAACATTCCTTTTACAAATGCAGCTACTTCAACATTCTCAACGAACTTATCGTCAGAGGTAACTTTAACTACTAACTTATCGATATTGAAATCGTATGCAACTGCTGTTTTGAAATTGAATTTTTCTACTCCATCCAATTGCATTAATTGCTGTTCGTAGTTTTTATTGAAACTTCGGAAATAGGCTACCATTGCCCATATCTCATCGGTGCCATATACATCTTCAAAGGCGGGCATAGCACCTTTCCCTTTCTGTATTTTGTAGAATAACGATCCATCAGTTTGGTTCTGAAATCCTTCAGACGCAGGATCACCCGGAGCAGGAATCATGATGGCATAATTGTTCTTGGAAACAGTTCCATGACACGAAGCACATGAGCGGGAATAAAGCTGACGCCCTTGCTGTGCCATATCTTCATCGAATACTAATGGGCTAAGCTGCTTTTGTGCTTTATCGGGTGCTTTCCAGCTACTTTGAGCCCAAAGTGTTCCAGATGTAATAAGCAGTATTATTATAACGAGATATTTCATGACTGTTGATTTTTTTCGGTTTCTTCTTGTAGTTCCCAGATTGAGATGATTGGGAATAGTTTTGCCAATAGTGTGATAATCATGATTACCATAATGAAAGAAGCAACAGTGATCCATATTTCGGGCCATGTAGGCATGTAGTGCGAATATGAATCGGGAACATTTTGAATAGGAAGATAAGGTTGTAATTGAACTGGAATTACAATCAAGTAGCGTTTAAACCATGCACCAATAACAACTATCAGTGAAATTAATGCAGCAGGCCCGGGTTTACGCATTGGTTTTAATAGTAATAGTAAGAACGGAATAATTAAACCGCCTACCTGAACTATCCAGAACATTACCGATTCTCTTCCCACAAGTAAATCTAAGATATGTCCCGCTTCTGCTTCCCGAAGCTTATAAGCCGGAACAATTATCTCGTTAATATTAAAATAGACATAAACCAATGATACCAATACCAATAATTTGCCCATTAAATTGAAATGGCGGTCGGTGAGGTAGTGGTCTAGTTTATACTGTTTACGGAAAACATACATTAGAATAATAACAGATGCACATCCTGTTACAAATGCTCCGGAAACGAAATAGGGGCCGAATATTGGTGAATCCCATCCAGAGCGTAATGTCATGGCAAATAACCAGGATGTTACAGTGTGAATTCCAAGTGCAACCGGAATAATAAGAACCGCAAGCATGCGTATACCATTCTTTATTATTTTGAACTGAGCCGGAGTATTTGCCCAGCCCAGACTAAGTGCTTTGTATATTCTGCGTTGTAGCTTTGGTAGTAATCCTTCTTTTTTAGCACAAATGGCTAAATCGGGAATTAGTGGAATATACAAAAGCAATAAGCTAAGCATTACATAAGTGGTTACTACCACTACGTCCCATAGTATAGGAGACTGTATGCGGCCATAAACAAAAACGTGGTGTAAACGATCGGGGCGTCCCATATCTATAATAATTACCAGGCCTGCCACAAATGCAAAAGCCACAGCAATCATCTCGGCAATACGGGCAATTGGGGTAATCCACTTGACTTTCAGTAATCCCAATACCGAAGAGATAAGCATTCCGATAAGCGATGTTGCTACAAAGAACACAAAGTTGGAGATGTAAATTCCCCACGATACATAGTCGTTCATACCGGTAACTCCTAAACCATCTCTTAGCTGAGTGTAGTAGAAGTAAAGGCAGACTACAAGACCGATAGTCAATGCTGTCATCCATAGTTTATGGCTACGACTCCAGTTGACTGTTTGTAGAAGATCATTTTCTATCTTTTCCGGGGATAGATCTTTATATGTTGTATCTGTCTTCATAATTTTCGGATTAGCTATTTCTAGGTGGTAGGTAATACACACTTGGTTTTGTTCCAAGTTCTTTCATTAGCGTATAGGCTGCATTTTCTTTTAGCAGCTTACTTAAGCGAACCGTTTGGCGGGTAGTACCGTTGGTTACCAAGTCTTCGTTGGCATCTCCAAAATAGTAAACACCATTAGGGCAAGCCGAAACACAATAAGGAAGTTCATTCTCGCGAAGCTGATCGGCACTAAATACACATTTGGTAACTGTTCCCTTCTTCTGAGGAACATTCTTTTCTATGTCGTATGGCTGATCTTTGTACTTGTCGGCATCTTTTGGTTCTAACCAGTTAAAGCTTCTGGCAGAATAAGGACAAGCAGCAATACAGAAACGACAGCCAATACAACGTTCGTTGTCGATAAGAACAAGACCGTCTGATCGTTTAAATGTGGCATCTACAGGGCAAACAGTAACACAAGGAGGGTTGTCGCAATGTTGACAAGGTTTAGGCATATAGTAAGTTTGCCCATTGGTGTCGTCTTTCATTTCCAACACATTTATGTGATGTTGTTCCGGACGTAGCTGATGAGCACTTTGACAGGAAGTCATACACTTACGAGCATTTTTACATTTAGCCAAATCGACAACCATTACAAATTTACGGTTGGGCAAACCTTTTCGGCCTCTTTTTTGAAGATACGATGTCTGTTCCTGTTTGGTTCCTTTGATAGGATACACACTACTGACATCTACTTCAACCAACTCGTTGTTTTGGTTAAGCACCTTTATGCGCTTTGATTTTTCCTGACTAAAAGCAATGGTTGGGCTTCCAATTGCAGCAACACCTGCTACTCCAACCTTCTGAAGGAACTTCCGGCGGGTAGCATCTTGTAGTTTGTTCTTACTTTTTGCCATGTGAATTTATTTTTGGTTTTGTTATTTCGCCAAAATAAATGGGGTATTCAATGGGGATATATTGTAATAGGCTTCTCATTGCAAGCCTGGTTTATTTTACACAATTGAACAGTAAGATCTGGAAAGAACGTATTGGTATATTTATCTAGTTATGGTATAGGTGGTTGCATTAAAAATAGTGAATTTAAAAGGGTGAAAGGAAATATAAACACCTTAATATCCGAAATTCGGGTAATTTATATTTAGATTTGATCTTAGTAGTAATAGATTGATTGAATGAACTTTATTCTGTTTTGTTTGTAGTCGGACTTTAACTCTTAGTTTACCTATGTTCTATACGGAAATGAGAAATAGAATGTAGAACCTTTTTCCAATTCAGAAGTAACATTAATGCTTCCTCCCATTAATTCCACTAAGTTTTTACAAATAGCTAAGCCTAAACCAGTGCCTCCGTATTTTTTTTGCTTGAAGCCTTTTTCATCTCTAATAAAGCGATCGAATATCTTCTTCTGATTTTCAGGAGAGATTCCAATACCTGTATCGCTTATTTTGAATTGAACGTAGTTGTCAATGACGGTATAGGTGATGCTAATTACTCCTTCACTAGTGAATTTTATGCTGTTGGAAACAAGGTTGGTAATGATTTGCTTTACTCTATCAGCATCTCCCAGAAGGTCAGATTTATTGTTTGGAAAGCCGTAAGCCACTTTTAACTCAACATTAGGAGCTAGCTCTTTTTGTTGTATTTGAAGTAAAGCAACCGTTTCATTTAGTAGTTCGTTCAAGTTAAAAGAATGTTCTTTTATAACAATCTGGTTGGCTTCAATTTTAGATAAATCAACAATGTCGTTTATGAGGTTGAGTAGCTGGTTACCTGCTTTGTTGATAAGTTGAACGTATACTTCTTTTTCTTTTGCTTGAATAGTGGAGTCACTAATGAGATCAGTAAAACCAAGAATGCTGTTCATGGGAGTTCTTATTTCATGGCTCATATTGGCCAGAAAAGAAGATTTTAACTGATCTGCTTCTTCTGCTTTTTTTATGGCTCTGGCTAACTCTCTATTTCGTTTTCGGAGGAGAGTTTCAATCTTTTTGCGCTCTTTTATTTCTTCTTCTAGTTTTGAGTTGGCTTTTTTTAGTTCTTCGGTTTTTATTTTTTCGAGCTGTTGTGCTTTTTCTACCTCTTCTTTTACTCGTTGTTCCAGAAGTTGATTGATTTTACCGAGATGTTGTTGCCTGTGAAATAGTTTAAGGTAAAGCTTTATTTTGTTTAATAGTTGGAAGTCGTTAATTGGCTTGGTTAAGTAATCGACAGCTTCCAATTGTAATCCTTTATTTTTAAATTCTTCACCTTTATAAACAGCAGTAAGAAAAACGATAGGAATATTTCGAGTTAACTTGTGTGATTTCAATTCTCGGGCAACTTCGTAACCATCCATATCTGGCATATGAATATCCAGAATAATGAGGTTTACTGGTGTTTGGGTTACAATCTCCAATGCTTCTCTTCCCGATGTTGATTCAAGCAGTTTTACTTTTGGTAGTTCGGCATTGATAAGTGTTCGTAAAACGAGTAAGTTTTCCTCTCTATCGTCGACAGCAAGAATGGTAGGCTGACTAGTTGTCGGAATTGACTTATTATTGCTTTTTTCCGAAACGCTGTTTTTCTGTTTTATGAATTGCCCTACTGCCTGATATAGTTTTTCTTCATCAATTGGTTTCGTTAAATAGTCGATTGCACCTGATTTAAAACCAACTTGCTTGAAAAGATCAGTAGTATATTCTGCAGTTAAGAAAATAATAGGAATAGAGTGAGTTGCCTTTCTTGATTTCAATAACTTGGCAACCTCAAATCCACTAAAGTCAGGCAGTTTTACATCAAGTAGAATTAAATCAATAGAGTAGTCGATAACTTTATCTAGTGTCTCTCCTCCAGAAGCTGATTCAATAAAAGTTATATTATCAAATTTACTTTTTAGTAGTTCAATAGCCACAAGTCTGTTTTCAGGCTTGTCATCAACAACTAGTATTTGATATTCTTTGCTCATAAAACTCTGCTATCTGCGATTAACTATTGGCTTAAAAACTTTTTGATTTTTACTTAATGTGCGAAAAAAATCTTTTCCTGCTGCTATATTTTCGTTTTCTCCAATAACCAAAAATCCATTGCGATGAATCGATTTATGGAGAAGCTGAAATGTATGTGTTTTTAATTCAGGGTTGAAATAGATTAATACATTTCGTAATAAAATTAGTTGAAATTCATTAATTGAAGAATCTGTAACTAAATTATGTCTGAAGAATAGGACTTTATTTCGAATAAACTTATTGACTACGAAAAAATTGTCGTAAAAATGAAAATAATCATCGAAATTGCCGGAACTGTTAGACAGATAGTAGTTTTTTCGAGCTTGAGAAAGCTGTTTGTTCGAATAAATACCATTTTCAGCTTCTTGTAGAACTACAGGATTAATATCGGTAGCATAGATCTGTGATTTTGCTAACAGTCCATGCTCTTCAAGCATAATAGCCAGAGAATATGCTTCTTCCCCTGTAGAGCATCCGGCACACCATATTTTGATGTGGGGGAATGACGATAAATAATCAAAGACTTCTTCTTTGATAAAACTTAATGTTTTGGGTTCACGAAAGAATGACGTAACATTTATAGAGAAATCGTAAAAAAGATCTTCAAATGAATTGGGACAACTTAGAATTTCAGATTGAAATTGCTCAAATGAAGAGCTATTCATTCTGGACATGGCCAACTGAATACGGCGAGTAATGCTTTCTTGAGAATAATTGCGATAGTCGTATCCCCATTTTTGGTAAATGTCTTCAAGAAACTGTTTTACCCTGGATGACTTTGGAGCTTCATTTTTATCACTGATTCTATTGGAGATATGATTGATAATTTGGTCGACAGTGAAATTGTGAGTTACTTCTCCGGTTTTTATTGCACTAAGAGGTAGATGTTTTATCTCAGCATCATTGGGATCTTGTGCAATTATTTCGCATCGATTATTTTTTAAAACTTTTATTGCTTCCGAACCATCGGTTCCGTAGCCCGATAATATTACGGCTATAAGTTCTTCCTGGTATTCATATGCGGCCGAATGGATAAATTTCTCAATCGATGGTCGGGCATAATTTTGTTTGGGTTCTTTGGTCAGGAAAATATATCCTTCAGCAACAATCATATGATGTCCCGGACGAGCACAATAAATTGTTTGTGGTTCGATAATTGTATTCGATCTTGCTTCAACTACTCGATAATTAGTGTGCCTGCTAAGTATATCTGTGAGTTGACTTTCTTCGTTTTCAAGTATGTGTTGAATTATAAATACCGATGTGTTGGTAACAGGTAAATTCTTAACAATCTCAATAATTGGAGATAAACTTCCTGCAGAGCCACAAAGCGCAATTGCTCTGACATTGCCATGTTGTTTATTACTGGAGGTAGCTACTAGCTGATAGTTGAAATATAATCGTGCCAGATAATGAGCTAGCTTTTTCTTAAAAACATAGATTCGAAGATCATTCTTTTCGTGAATATCACTAAGTAGAAGTATAACCTCCTGAGAAAGATGCTGTGCTTCGGTGAAGGTAATTTCTATTTTATGCTTCAATAAGTTATTAAGCTGTTTGTGCAACAAAGAATACTCAACTGGTCCGATTTTAGTAAATGGAACCAGTAATTTTGTAATGTTATCTTCTGTATGAACAGCTATCTTCATAGTAACTTATTCGTTGCTTTTAAATGACTTTATTTTCGACTCCAGGCTTTAATGGAATTGATTAACAGATCGAGATCGATAGGCTTAGAGATATAATCGTTTGCTCCAACTTTAATGCATTTCTCTCTATCGTCTTTCATCGCTTTGGCCGTAACTGCAATAATTGGCAGCTTACTCCATTGTTTTTGAGCCCGGATTTTAGTTATGGTTTCATAACCATCCATAACTGGCATCATTATATCCATTAAAACCAAATCGATTGATGAATCGGAGGCTAACTTATCCAGAGCTTGTTTCCCATTTCTGGCTGTGATTGTATTAGCTCCGTTGGCTTCCAAGGCCGAAGAAATTACAAAAATGTTTTTCGAATCATCGTCTACAACTAATATGTTCAAACCTTTAATATCAATATTGTCATTTAATGGCTCAGGAATAGATGTCGTTGTTGACGCGGAAAGAATTCCATGTAGAAACAAGTCAATTTCCTCCAATAAACGTTCGTCCGAATTGGCTGTTTTAATAACGATACTATCGGTGTATTGCTTTAGTTGATCCACTTCTTCTTCTGAGAGATCTTTACCTGTATAAATAATAATCGGAGTTTCGAGCTTTTCCGATTTGATAAAATTACAAACATCGTATCCACTTCCACTGGATAGTCCCAGATCGACAATTACCGAATCGAATTGATTTTGTTTAAGTTGCTTAATGGCTTCTTTGGCTGATACTGCAGTTGTTACTTCATCTACTTTGTCGTTAAGCAAGGAAGTAATAGCTGTCTGTTCGTTAATGTTATCTTCTACTAAAAGAATCTGGCGTTTCTTGTTGGAAGAATACTTCATTAGTTTTTCGACAACATTGTTCAAAGCATCTTTTTCAACGGGTTTTTGTAGGAAACCAATTGCCCCAAGCTTTTGCAGGCGTATATCCTTATCGGCAGCCGAGACAATGTGAATAGGTATATCTTTTGTAATCTTATTGGCTTTTAACTGACGAAGTAGATCAATACCATTAATATCGGGAAGACCCAGATCAAGCAAAATACCTTGTGGTTTATATTGCTCTGCCATTTGCGCTCCCGATTTACCATCGAATGCCAGAAGTACTTTTAAATCAATCGAGTTAATTTGTTCTTTCAATATCTCGCAGAAAACAAGATCATCATCAATAATTAAAATAACCTTATCGCTGGGTAATATATTCTCTCTATCATCTGTTGGAGCAGTAATATCTATCTTTTTATTCGCTTTAACTGTTTTTGGAGCTTTTACAGTCTTTGGAGCTTGTGTTGGAGTTGATATGGATGGTAATAAAATAGTAAAGCAACTACCTTCTCCTGCTTTGCTCTCTAATGAGATTTTACCACCTAGTAATTTTGTCAACTCTCTTGTGATTGATAAGCCCAAACCTGTACCTCCAAACTGTCTGGAAACAGAGCCATCGACCTGTGCGAATGCTTCAAAAACAATTTTTTGTTTCTCTTCAGGAATACCGATTCCGGTATCTTTTACTTGAATGGCGAAAGGCAAATCGTTGTTATCCGATTCAAATATGTTTACCGTAATTGATCCTTCCTCTGTAAACTTAATAGCGTTAGAAAGAAGGTTGTTGGTAATCTGAGTTAGTTTATCAATATCGCTTGTGAATTTTTTCTTGTAATTGTTATTTACAATGAATTCTATTCCTTTCTCCGTTGTTGAATATTTGAATTTCTCATAAAGCTGTTGAGACAACACTTCAGGATCAATTGCTTCTGGAGATACGGTCATCTTTCCTGCTTCAACTTTCGATAAGTCCAGAATATCGTTGATTAATGTCAACAACTCGTTACCCGACTGATTGATAATATTTAGCTTTTTAATATCTTCAATGGTTAGATTCTCATCGTTGTTTTTAGCCAATAATTTCGATAAAAGAATTACTGAATTCAAAGGAGTTCTTAACTCGTGCGACATATTGGCTAAGAATTCCGATTTGTATTTATTGGTAACTTCAAGCTCTGATGCTTTTCGATCTAATTCTAAGCGTGAATTTTCCAGAGATTGGTTTTGGGCATCTAACTGTACAGTTCTTTTTCGTAACAAATCTTGTTGTTCTTCCAGTTGAGTATTGGCTTCCTCCAGTTGCTGTTGTTGTTCTTCTAATTCTGCATTTTTTTGCTGAAGTTCTTCGCTCTGAGTTTGCATCTCTTCACTCTGAAGTTGAAGTTTTTCATTCGAAAGTTCTGTATCCTGCAATAAAGAACGTATTCTTTCATTCTGAGATGCTGTCATTAATGCAATGGCAATTTGAGGTGTAATTTCAGTAATTAGATCGAAAATCCTATTGGTAAATTGGGTGTGAGATGATAATTCAATTACTCCCAGTAGATTGCCTTCAAATGAAATAGGAAATGTATATGTATTAAGTGGAGGACGACTGGTAGTTCCTGTTTTTATAACCTTATCTTCCCTTCTTATGTTTTGAAGTAAAATAGGAGAGTTCTCTAATGCAACTTGTCCAACTACTCCTTGACCTAACTCAAATCGCTCTAATAAATCATCTCGCTCTGAAAATGCATATGAAGACATCAATGTTAATAGTTTTTCACCTTCATCAAAAGTGAAAAAGGCAGAAGAACCTGCTTTAACATACTTGCTTAAATAGTTAAGTGATTTATTACAAACGTCTTTTACGGTATGGTTACCTGTTAGTTCCTGACTAAAACCACTTATCCCATCTTTTAACCAATCTCTGCGTTCCGTTTGATATTTATTTTGTTTTAATTGGGTATTCATATTCTGAATAGCCATACCCAAAACATCTTGCTTACTCCTGGGTTGGATAAAAACATCGAAATTACCACTAGCGATGGTATTACTCTGTTCTGCTATTTCAAGTAAATTTTGTTGTAATTTATTCACGGAGTTAGCTAATTGTCCAATCTCGTCTTTTGTCTCAGAATGTAGAGCTTCACCAAGTTCGCCTTTGGCAATGTTGCGTAAGCTGTTGAGGATATTGCTTAAAGGAATTGTAATGCTTCGAGTAATAATAGTTGCACTGATTACTGATAATGCTAAGATGGCTATTAAAACAATTAATATTATTCTTCGTGCGGTATTGTTTTGTTTTATCGCGCTGTTATAGAAAGAGTCAGCTTTGCCATTGGCAAAATCTTTGACTTCAGAAAGTTTTAGTTCTAATTCAGAGATAAGTTTGTTCCCTTCTGTTTTTGACCATTTTTGAAGAGAGTAATCAAAATTGTCTTTCTTTTTCTGAATGATCTCTCGGTAACGCATTGTCCATGCGTTGTAAAGAAATTTTGCCTCAGTGATTAACCTTTTATCTCCCAGGAAATAAGTAGATATAATGTCGAAGTTTTCATCGACAATAACCTCGTATTGTGCAATTTTTATAAGAGCAATGTCAATTTCTGCTTGTTCTTGAGATAAAGCAATCTCTTTTAATGAGAGATGGATGTTTCCAACATTGATATCCAGGTCTCTAACCGCTTTGGCAACTTGTAACGGGTGAGTGTATATATCCTTTACATCTTTTACTAGATTTTGTGTGGAGAAAAGAGCAATGGCTCCCATTAACAGGATAAGAATAGAAATTAAAGAATAGCCTGCAGTAAGTCGCAAACCAATTTTTAAATTAGATATTCTGAACATAGGACAATAGGTTAAGTAGTTAGGTTACTTATGAAAGATACTTTATTTTAAGGAAAAGGTTACTATTTATGCAGAAAAACAGACATCCCTACATGATAATTGATACTTTCATAGAGAAATGTCTGTTAGTTATAGAATATGCTGAGATTTATACCCAAGGAGCAATTACTCGTTTCAATGAATTTTTCCCTTGAACATATGATAAGAATACTCCATAGTTAGTGTATGGAATATGTAGTGATCGTAATTCACGAAGTCTTGCCATTAACTTTTGAGCACTAATCATGCAACCACCACAATGGATCACTAACTTATAATCTTGAAGCTGTTCATTTTCCTGGAATTCTCTTCCAAAATTGTGTTCAACGATTATTCCATCCAAGTTGTTGGCAATGTAATTGGGGATTTGAACTGTACCAATATCTTCTTTAATGCGGGAATGATTGCAAGCTTCTACAATTAGAATCTTATCTCCTTTCTGCAGCGAGGATAGCGTTCGGATGCCATTTACAAATTCATTTAAACGACCTTTACTTACATAGTTGATCATCATTATAGAGAATGTAGTCAACTGAATATCTGAAGGAGTCCATTTGTCCATAATGTCCATTGCCTGCGAGTCGGTAATGATCATTTTCGGACGCTTATTGAAAGAGTTTAGGAATTGATCAAATCGTTCTTTTTCCTCGATATCATTTGCTCGGGCTTTGCCTAAATTCATTCTGTAAGATACAGGGTAAGCCCAGTTACGTGTGATATATTCTTCACACATAGCCTGAGGTCTAAGGTATCTGCCTCCGGGAGTCTCTTCATCCATAGGAATATTCAGAATATAAAATTCATCTGGTTCTAGAAATGGAAGAAGTGGTTGGGTGATGTTTTTCGATTCGAAATTGCGAATAATGAAATCGATCAGAGAAGAACGCTCTTTTTCATTTTGCGCATTCAGTGCTAGTTTGGGATAAAACTGAAGAAGTGGCAATTGTTCTTCTACTTTAGGTATTTCATTGCGTGCTTCTTCTGTAAAAAGATTTAAAAGCACTAACATTTGCTTGTCGTGTTCACGTGCTTGCTCAATTATCGCTTTCTCGGTGTCGAAATCGTTGGTGAGTGGATTTATCACTAGGAGAACCAGATCACACTCTTTAAGGTTAGAGAAAGCTTTGGTTCTTTTTTTGGCTCCCAATTCATTTTGCTCATCAATACCTGCTGTATCGAAAAGTTTTACAGGACCAATACCGTGAATCTCTTGAAGTGTAATTTTAGTATCAGCAGTTGTACCTGGAGTGGAGTCAACAATTGAAGTTGTTTGTTGGGTTAATAAATTCATCAGGCTGCTTTTGCCTGAATTCATCTTTCCAAAAAATCCGATGTGATCTCTTTCAATAACCATGAAGCTTTATCTCTTGTCGTTAATCTAAACAAATATAATTATACCATTTTAGAAAACGGATAAAAAGAGACATTGAGATATTTTATTCGAAACAAAAAGGGAAGAGTTTAAAGGAAGGAAGAGAGTCTGTGGAGGTAAGCATCCACTTGTTGAATGCTGAAATGACGAGCAAAGCGCTGCTGTTCTTTATTGTCGATAAAGATGATAAGGACAGGAGCTGTGAACACTTGATTCTGAGCTGCCAGTTGAGGTTGTTGAGTGGCATCAATGTGTTTCAATTTAAATTGGGAGTAATTGGTGGAAATTAATTGCTCCAGTTGAGGGTATAAAACATGGCAAACCGAGCATTTGGGAGTTGAGAAATAAAGAAGTTCAATTTGCATAGTTATGGGAATAAAAAAAGGCTGCATTAAGCAGCCTTTTCAGTTTATATTTTTTGAATAAGAACGGTTGCATATGATGAAATGCCTTGCTCTGTCCCTACGAAACCTAGCTTCTCAGTAGTTGTGGCTTTAATGGAAATATCTTCCTCATCAATTTTTAGTACTTCAGCTAATACCTTTTCCATTTCTGGTATATGTGGCTTTAGCTTTGGTTGCTGTGCACAAATTGTTGAGTCAATATTGCCTATCTGATAACCTTTAGACTGAATCAGCTCGTTGGTTCTTGCTAAGAGTTCTTTGCTATCAACTCCTTTAAAGTCATTTGACGTATCAGGAAAATGATAACCAATGTCTCTCATTTTTGCAGCACCCAATAAGGCATCGCATATAGCATGTATTAGTACATCACCATCGGAGTGAGCCACTAAGCCTTTGGTATGTGGAATTAGAATTCCTCCAAGCCAAAGTGTTTCCCCTTTGGCCAGCTTGTGTACATCATATCCAAATCCAACTCTTATCTTCATTTCTAGCGTCTTCTACGTCTTTTCTTACTGCTACGCTTTTTCTTAGGATTCATCTGGTCAAAATCAAATGATAATGTAAAACGTAGTGTGTTTTCCAATGGATGATTTGACGTTGTTGGTACAAGGTATGAGAAGTCTAACGCGAATAGATTCATTTTTAAACCAGCACCAGCTGTAATGAATTTACGGTTTCCTTTGTCTGGATTTTCGTAGAAATAACCTGCACGAACAGAGAATTGCTCGTTGTAAGTATATTCAGCACCGAAAGAAAGATTAATTTCCTTCAACTCCTCACTGAAACCGCCTGGAGCGTCAGAGAAAGAACTGATCATACCTGAAATAACCGACTTGTTGTTTACTTCTGGATCTGCAATAACAACACTTCCATTATCTCCAGGAACTTTTTTAACTCCAATTGGCACCATTAGCTTGTTGGCTTCTGTTGTAAAGCTAACTCTGTTGTAACGATCCATTTCGATACTGTAACCAATACCTAAACGCAGGTTTGTTGGGATGAAATGTTTATTTTCATCATCGTAAGCGATCTTAGAACCAATATTCGAGATATTTAGACCAGCAGTGAAAATATTGTGGCGTCTGTTTACTTTGAAAGTTTTGTGGTAGTAAAATGCTACGTCGGCAGCAAAAGAGTTTCCTGCTTTTGTGGGATTACCATCAACCTCTTGTCCTCCAAAGATATCAGAACGAATGTAACGAATAGCTACCGATCCTGATAAGTTGTCTGATAATAAACGAGTATAAGCAAAGTCCAATGCAAATTCGCTAGGAGAAACTACCAGTGGTTGGTCGTCTGCATTTTGAATGAAGTTGATATCACCCAATGCAAAATATCTTAACGATCCACTTATTGTTTGAACATCGTCTAATTTTTTATATCCGGTTAGGTAGCTAACACTCATGTCGCTGACCAATTTACGCAACCAAGGAGTGTATGAAAGAGAAGCACTTGTCTCGCTATCCATAAATGCAAATTTGGCTGGGTTCCAGTGCTGTGAGTTTACATCAGGAAGAGTAGCCACACCAGCATCCCCCATACCTCCGGCTCTAGAGTCAGGAGTAATATTCAAAAATGGTACAGCGGTAGTAACAACATTAGCTCCAGTTACAGATGACTGAGCATGTGTTTTTAATGACCATGAGGCAAAAATCAATACTACGGTAAGGATTTGATAAAATTTAATCATCGATGTTTATTAATAATATTTAAAATTGAAATGGTGGCTAGATATATGAACAAGCAACCAAATCTTTCTTTTGTTAAAAAATGAACTGCAAATATAGTACTTATACTTACTGATACAATTGTGTTAACGCATAATGAATGCAATTATTATATGTCTGTGTGTAAAATGTTAAAGTTATTTTCTATGGACAATTAATCTTGCACTTGAAGTAGTTGTAAGTCCTTCAGAATCTGTTAAAATAATTCGGTATAGATAAATCCCATTTTTCAAGGAAGGGATATTACTCGAATTCAATTGTATGGTTTTTCCTGAATTGCTACTTGGTGTATATTCTTCTTTTTTCTCTGAAATAATTCTCCCATCAAGTGTTACTAGTTGAAAGTGTACTTTTAGTCGATCACTAGGACGGTTGTGCGAATAAGCAATTGTTGTTTGCGTATTCATCGGGTTAGGATAATTTCTCAGGTTAGTAATATCGAATCCATTGGTCACGAAAAAATCAATTTCTTTCTCTGAAGAGTTACCCACAACATCCCAAACTTTCAATTTCAATGTGTGCTTTCCGTAGCTTAATGTAGAAAGTTGATAATTGATTGTTCCGGCTTGGTAGCTGTCTTTATCTGCCTGGTAGAATTGATTCAATACAATTGCCTGAGCAGTGTTTCCATCAATAGTGGCAACAATATCGTGACCAATTCCTGTTCCAAGTGTATTAATTCCACTTTCATCATTCAGCTTAACAATCAATAATGGATTTTTATTGGTTTTATCACCAGACTTAAAATCTTCAGTATTGAAAAACAGGTTGATTCCCGGTCCTTGGTTATCGGTAATAGCACCACCAGAAGAGCCTCCTATTTTGAAGTTGGTAAATGCCCCATTTCCATCTTTGTTACTTTCCTTGTCGAAAACATAGTAAGAGATTAACCCTTCTCCAACTTGGTAAGAAATGTCTTTAGGAACAACAAACGAAAACTGAAACTTACCATTGGTAACAGATACATTCCCTTTGAAAAGTCCATTATTCTGTAATTTGAAGTTGTATGGTTTTTCTCCTGTGTCGTTTCCTAATGTTGGCTGCATAAATGCTTTGTCGAATACTGATGGAATAAGCCCCCCATTAAAGTCAGACTGAATGTTGCCAAAAGCATCGGTAACTTCTCCTTCAACGGTTACTTTTGAAAGAGCTTTTAAGGTAGCTGTTTCAGAAGTAACATCTATGCCATTAATTTTTGTAGTTTTTATTTTCAGGTGAGGAAAAGCCAAGCTTAATGCCGGATCAGCAAGAAGTGTAAAGTTACGCTTATTTCTATTGCTGATTGAGCCTGTCGCATTTTTTGCTAAACGCATGGCATCGCCCATTCTAAGGTTATTCCCATCGTTATCGTGATCGAAAATATAGCGGAATAAGTTCTGGTTAAGAGTAGCATTCTCAAACGCATTTACAACACGCGTTGTTGAAAACAGACCAATTCCTCCTCCGGATGCATTCATTAAAATAGCTTCTCCTGCCGATTCTTCATCTGAATCGAAACGACTAAACTCACACGTTGCCGTTACAAAAATGGGAAGGTTGTTATAGTTCGACCATGATTCAATATCACTCTTTCCAAGCACCTGTTCGTTGGCTAAGAATTTATCGTTGGCATGGCCAATGTAGTTCAGAATAAGTACTCCATCTTTTACCGATTTATTGATGGACTGGTTAACTGCAGGATATCTTTGCCCTGCAGGAGTGTTTTCTTGCTTATAGGCATCGAAATAGATTTTCTGCTGTAAGTAAGCCGGACTTTCTTGTTTGATAATATTGGAAAGATCTTCAGCTTGCTTCATATGTAGGCTCAAATCTCCATCATCTGCAATAATCGAGATCTTATTTCTCCATTCACCAATTGTAGCTGTTTTGCGGTAGTTCATAATTTTATTCACTACTGTTTGAGCCTGTGTGGTGCTGGAAACAGGTAGACGACCAACACCAATGTCTAAATCTCCGGTAAATTCACCTTCGTTATCATCCAATAGTGCAAAATAGTCATCACTAACAAATGAATAACCATGATCGGTAGATGCTTCAGACTGATAAGTCGGAACAAAACTTTCGCTGCCATCCTTTATTAAGCGATTATCGTATGTTCCATCGCCGAATAATAGTAAGTATTTTAATTTTCCACTAGCTTTCTTATAACACATACGAGCAAAGTTTCGAATAGCAGTAGCATCTGCCATACCTGAGCCAAATTCATTGAACACTTGCTTGGTAGTAGCAACAGTTACTGTCATTCCATCTGCTTGACGGTGGTAGTTTGCCAGTTTTTCTGCTTCAGTAATAAAATCAGGATGCGTAACAATTAGAAGATCGGCAACACTTCCTGCATGTAAATTCTGATTAGGAACTTCTTCCACTTTTTGAAGGCTAGGGAAACTACCTTTTGGGTCGAATAAAACGAAATCGTGTAAAGTGGAAGTGCTTGCTTTAAACGAACCTGTTGAACCACTTTTTGAGATTGAAATGTTAGAAACATTATCATTGGCCTGGATGCTCCAAAGTTGTAGACCGTCTTTCAATCCTGATAAGTTGAATTGAGTGATTGCGCCACTGGCAACCACCGATGGATTTCGGAATATCAATTGATCTTGTTGGAAAGTTAATTGGCGTAGTGCTTCAACTTCCACAAAGTTAGGCCAACATTTTGAGCCTGTCGTTGCTACATATTTCAGTTTTACGTTAACACTTTCAGTGTTGGCTTGCATTTCCCAGTATGCTTTGTTGCCTCTGGCATAAGCGCCATCAGAAGAACTTAGTGGAACACTACGCATTTGAAATGATTCTGCGGCACCATTGTTAACAGATACCTCTAGGTTAGTCCATGCTCCTGAGCGAGAAACAGCTTCAGCTGTTACTGTTACCTTTTCAGATGTAACTATATTCGGAAATGTAAACGAGTAAGTGGTAGACATTCCTCCTCCAATTGGGTTGTCATACCACGTTCTTCCTGTATGTATTAGATTGTTTCTTTCATTATCTACAACTTGGTAGTCAACAAATGAGCTTACTGTATTTGTTGGAGCTTCAGAGATGGTACCTTGGTTGGTTACTTGCTTGGGAGTAGCAGCATCGATAGATATAAAATAGTATGCTTCCTGGCTGTAATCATTTATGGTGTGCTCAAACTTCGATTTTGAACTGTTGTATTCCCATTTTACCATTCCTGGGGCATAAAAATAGATCGCCTGATTTCCACTTTGATCGGCTCCAATCCACGTGGGTACTTGTTGCAAATCGTCGGGATATGAAACATTGTTCATTTTAGGTAGAACGTTTCCTCCATTACCAAAAATTCGAACACTTGCTAAATCAGAAGTGCCGGTCAGTTTGTTTAAATCTTGACTGGTAATCTTGTGTATTCCTGCTTTATCTGTTTTAGCCTTTATCCAGGTTCCAGTATTTAAAACCGAATTGGCTTTATAATTGGCATGTGTTGTAAGTGATACTGAAAAGAGACTTATCAGCAGGAATATAGTGTAGATATGTTTCATATTTAAGTGTCGTTTATTTTAGTCATTCATATTGTTGTAGACGAACAGATTTTAAAAACCTTACTGCTCTTCTAAAAAATGAATAGATGCAAAGATAACGGAATTCATTAAGTTTTATTTTTTGAATGTATTATTGTACCTGATCATAACAAAAAGTGAAAAAATAAAATTTAAGAACCTGTTTTGCGAGAAATAACTATTTTTAACCTCTGTTTTAATCTCGTAAAAAAACTAACTGTTGTTAAACAATAAGAACAGAACATTTTAGTTATATTTGTGAGAGTTTAAGTAGAACATCAAAAAAATCGGTTGTCAGTCTATGTTTTATGCTGGTCAACTGAGATTCAAAATCATGTTGTTTTAGACTAAATTGGTCTGAGTAACAGGAGAATAAATTGAGAAGAAAAATGAATATCAGATCTTTTTTAACATTAGCTTTTGCTGTTGCAGTTTTAAGTAGCTGTAATAAGAAAGGTTCATCAGATGTTTCATCAAGTACAGGTTGGGACTATAACGATACCCATTCTTCGGGAGCTGTTGCCGATGATTATGAGCAGGCAACCGGACCTGGATTGGTATATATCGAAGGGGGAACTTTTACTATGGGACGAGTACAAGAGGACGTAATGTTCCGTTGGGATAACTATCCTCGTCGAGTAACAGTTGCTTCTTTTTATATGGATGAAACAGAGGTAAAAAATATCGATTACCGTGAGTTCTTAGATTGGACAGCAAAGGTATATGCCGGAGATCGTGCAAAATATGAAGAAGTATTACCAGATACTTTAGTATGGCGTGAAGAGTTGGCTTACAATGAACCATATATTAATAACTATTTGCGTCACCCTGCTTATAGTAACTATCCAGTAGTTGGTGTTAGTTGGGAACAAGCCAATCAATATTGTAAGTGGAGAACGGACCGCGTAAATGAAGGAATCTTAATTGAAAGAGGAATTTTACAGCGTGACCCAGATCAAAAAGGAGAGAATGTATTTACTACCGAAACATACTTAGCCGGATTATATACAGGAAAAGCTGGTGAGCAGCGCAGTCGTAGAGACAGCGTACCTCGCAAAGTGCGTTGGGAAGATGGAGTGCTTCTTCCAAATTACCGTCTTCCAACAGAAGCAGAATGGGAGTATAGTGCTCTTGGTTTAGTTGGAAATGCTGAAGGTGAATTGTTAACTGAGCGTAAGATGTATCCATGGAATGGAACTTATTTACGTGAAGCAGACAAGAAGAATCGTGGCAGAATGAAGGCTAACTTCACTCGTGGTAAAGGTGATATGATGGGTATGGCCGGAGCGCTTAATGATAATGCAGATATTACTGCTCCAGTTAACTCTTACGATCCTAACGATTACGGTTTATATTGTATGGCTGGTAATGTTAACGAATGGGTTGCTGATGTTTATCGTCCACAATCGCATTTAGATACTGACGAATTCCAACCTTTCCGTGGTAATGTATTTACTAAATACCGTCGCGATGAAAACGGACAATTGTTGAGAGACAAATATGGAAAATTGGTGAAAGATACAATTGCCGACTACCGTAACTATAAAGATGGTTCTTACGATTCTCAAATTATTGAGGGAGCTCGTTGGAACAATGAAAAAGGTCGCGTAGGAACAAACAATATGTATGTTCAGGGTAGCGATTTCTCATCGTTGATTACTGATAAAGTACGTGTATACAAAGGTGGATCATGGAAAGATCGTCCTTACTGGTTGATTCCAGGAACACGTCGTTATTTAGATCAAAGAAAATCGGCTAGCGATATCGGTTTCCGTTGTGCTATGACACGTGTAGGAAGCCCTAAAGGATTCTAAAGAAAATTCAAATAAATTATATCGAAAACCTCATTCTTGTAATGAGGTTTTTTTATTTTTAGCTGTTACATTGAATGTTGAATTAAACCCAATAAACGATGACTCGTATAGAAGAATTATATCAGTATTTTAAGCAATTTCCACAAGTAACAACAGATAGCCGACAAGCAGCGAATGGCAAATTGTTTTTTGCATTAAAGGGGGAGAAATTCGATGGAAACCAATTTGCAGCGAAAGCTATTGAGCAAGGCGCTGAATTGGCTATTGTAGATGATAAAGAGGTTGTAGTATCTGATAAATTCTTTTTAGTTGACGATGTGCTGGAGGCGCTTCAGCAATTGGCTAATCATCATCGTCACCAGCTGAATATTCCAGTAATTGCTATTACCGGAACCAATGGGAAAACTACTACCAAAGAGTTGGTGTCGACAGTGCTGGAAAAGAAATTCAATGTTCTTTATACCTTAGGTAATTTCAATAATCATATTGGAGTCCCGTTAACATTGCTTCGCTTAAATGGTGAACATGAAATAGCAGTAATTGAAATGGGGGCCAATCATCCGGGGGAGATTGCTGAGTTGTGCGAAATTGCTGCTCCGAATTATGGTATGATTACTAATGTGGGAAAAGCCCACTTAGAAGGCTTTGGCTCTTTTGAAGGAGTGAAGAAAACCAAAAGCGAATTGTATCGTTACCTAGAAAGTAATGGAGGCAAAATATTTCTAAATGCCGACAATGCCATATTGTCAGAATTAGCCAATGGCGAACTGATTACTTATGGATCTAAGAGTGGTAATTTTCTTCAAGGTGAATTAATTAGCGGAAGCTGGAATTGCAATTTCAAAGTGTTGTTTCCTAAAGGATGGTTGTATATGAATACCAATTTGGTGGGTGCATATAACTTTGAGAATGGTTTAGCGGCAAGTTGTATTGGACACTTCTTCGAGGTTGATGCCTTGCAGATTCAGAAAGCGCTGGCCAACTATAAGCCCGAAAATATGCGCTCGCAGTATGTGAAGAAATCAGCTGCACACTTAATTATCGATACCTACAATGCTAACCCTACCAGTATGTTGGCTGCTTTAAATCATTTTATTTCAATAAATGGACGAAATAAGTGTGTGATTCTAGGTGATATGCTAGAGTTGGGCGAGTATGCTGTAGAAGAGCACCAGAAAGTGGTAGATTGGTTGTTGGGAAATAAGTTACATCGAGTAATTCTGGTGGGGAAACACTTTGTTGCTACTTCTTCTCCTAAAGAAATAATATGTGTGGAGAGTGCTGCAGAGGTAAAAGCCTTGATTGACAAAGAACCTTTTACGAGTAATGATCTGGTATTAATTAAAGGTTCCCGTGGAATTAAGCTGGAACAGTTAGTTGACATGATACAATAAAAAAATCGCTTAAAGTATTAAGCGACTTTTTATTCGATTTCTAAATTCTCTGATTGTCAGATATTCTGAATATCTAAAGATCTATTTCATTTATTACGGTTTTTCTACTTTTAACACTTCTGCAAATGCTTTCTCAAAAGTTTCTTTAGGAAGTGCTCCTTGTGCCATCTGTGGCTTCTCGTCCATTGGAATAAAAAGCAATGATGGAATACTTTGAACTCCAAAAATCCCTGAAAGTTCTTGCTCCTGTTCTGTGTTTACTTTATAAATAGTAAGCTTGTCACCGTACTCTTGCTGTAGTTCATCCAGAATAGGAGCAACCATTTTACATGGGCCACACCAATCAGCATAAAAATCAATTAAACAAGGAGCTGTACCTCTGTAGTTCCACTCTTTATCGTTTTCGAAGTCAAATATTTTTTCTTTGAATGTTTCTTTCGTAAGATGTTCTAACATGATATTGGTATCTTGAAATTAATAAATAAACATATCTGGATAGTTACAATCATTGTGCCAAGTAGTAGTTTTATCTTTTTTGTGTCCTATCCAACTAAATAATTGTAATTTTGTCACTCTTTAAAAGTAGAAGAACAACAAAAGCTGTCGGTAAATGTTTAAAGATGGCATACGAATAGAATAGAAGTGAGAGAGCATTTAAAACATCCTATATTTAAGATAATAGCCCGATTGGCAGATTCGGAAGGACTGGAAACTTACGTTATTGGTGGATATGTACGCGACTTATTATTGCGTCGTCCATCGAAAGATATTGACGTAGTGACAGTAGGTAGTGGAATTGAATTGGCCCAAAAAGTGGCAGAAAAAATCGGACCAAGAACTAAGGTGAGTGTATTTAAGTCGTATGGAACAGCTATGTTGAAATACGATGATATGGAAGTGGAGTTTGTTGGAGCCCGAAAAGAGTCATATCAACGAAATTCCAGAAATCCGATTGTGGAAGATGGTACATTAGAAGATGACCAAAACAGACGCGATTTTACCATAAATGCTTTGGCTATTAGTTTGAACAAAGAGACATTCGGAGAATTGGTTGATCCGTTCAATGGATTGTATGACATGCAGGAGAAGCAAATTCGTACCCCATTGGATCCGGATGTGACATTTTCTGACGATCCTTTGCGTATGATGCGTGCCATTCGATTTGCAACGCAGCTGAAGTTCAAAATAATGGATGAAACGCTTCAGGCAATTAAAGACAATAAGGATAGAATAAAGATTATATCGAAAGAGCGTATTGCCGATGAGCTGAATAAGATTATGCAATCGAGCAAGCCTTCTATCGGATTTAAATTGTTGGATAAAACAGGTTTGTTACCGCTTATCTTCCCTGAACTATCTAAATTGAAAGGGCGCGAAGTGGTAAATAATATTGGTCATAAAGACAACTTCTTTCATACGTTAGAAGTATTAGACCGAATTTGTCCTAACACTGATGACTTGTGGCTGCGTTGGTCTGCTTTGTTGCATGATATTGCCAAACCAGCCACTAAACGTTTTGTAAAAGGGCAGGGGTGGACTTTCCATTCGCACAATTTCTTGGGAGCGAAGATGGTACCTTCCATTTTTAAACGCATGAAACTACCACTGAATGAAAAGATGAAGTTTGTTCAGAAAATGGTTGATTTGCACATGCGTCCAATTGTGCTTTCAGAAGATATTGTTTCTGATTCGGCTGTTCGTCGTTTGTTGTTTGATGCAGGAGATGACATTGATGATTTGATGACTCTTTGCGAGGCAGATATTACATCGAAGAATGCTGAAAAAGTGGAGCGTTACATGAAAAACTTTAAGGTGGTTCGTCAAAAGTTAAAAGACCTTGAAGAGCGTGATCGTATTCGCAACTTCCAGCCTCCAGTGTCTGGAGAAGAGATAATGGAAACGTTTGATCTATCTCCTAGTCGTGTTGTGGGAGATATTAAAATGGCCATTAAAGATGCCATCCTGGATGGAATAATCAGAAACGATTATGAAGAGGCTTATGAATTCATGCTAAAGAAAGCAGAAGAATTGGGTTTAAAGCCTGTCAAATAAAATAGTAGCTTGATAAAGAATTCAACCATTTTTATCAAGCTACAGATTTTTGGATTTTCAGATAACTGGATTTTGCAACTCGTTTGGAAGAAAAGTGAGGAGTATCTTTTATCTGATCATCTGAATATCCAGTAATCAATAAATCTATGATTGAATTACTGAATGCCATTTTTTATTAGTACCAATTTAATGGGTAGATGATCGCTAAAACCTCCTTGGTATTTAAATCCGATATATGTTCTGAATGGCTTTTGTCCCAGAAATTTTTTGTCTTCAGTTAAAAGAAATGGAATCCGAATAACATTAGCTTGGATTTGAAATACCGATTGTATTGAAGGAGAAATCAGAAATTGATCGAATGTGTTCCAATAGGCTTTATGTTTCAGTGTTCCTTGCCAGTTGTTGCTTAAGTTAATTAATCCAGATTGACTTAATAGTTGCATGCTTTCTTCGGTTGGTGTATCATTAAAATCACCCATAACTATTACATGTTTTCGTTTGCTGGAAACAGAATCGATAGCAAGTTTTAAAATATTCGCAGCTTTAACTCTGAGAGGTTTCGATTCCATCAGTCCTCGATAGCGCGATGGCCAATGATTCACAAAAAAGTGAATCGTGTCGGTATTGTTAATAATTCCTTTGGTGTAAAGAATGTCTCGTGAATAACGTTTGGGCTTGTCGGATGTGATAACAGGAAAATGGGCATAGTCAAGAGGTGTGAATTTATCCTTTCGGTATAGTAATGCCACATCGATACCGCGTTTGTCTGGCGATTCTTTATGAATAATACGATAGTTGAAATTTCGAAGAGGAGTGTATCGGATCAACTGCTCCAGGCAATATCTGTTTTCAATTTCACAAAGCCCGATGATGTCAGGAGGGGTACCATTACCAATGGCTAATAGTGTCTTGAAAATATGATTTCGCTTTGTTTTAAACCGGTAATTATTCCATTTACGAATGCCGTCAGAAAGGAATTCATTGTCCAATGTGTGGGGATCATCTTCAGTGTCGAAGAAGTTTTCGACATTATAAAAAACAACTGTTGTAGTATTATTCTGGGCAGTTCCTGCAGAACAACAGTAGAATAGCAGGATAACCAATATGTAAGCTTTTAGCTTTCTCATAGTAATAAACTACGAAAAAAAAGATAAAAGTGGTATTGGTATGTTGTTGTTACTCTTTTGGCTCAATACGCTCGTAAGCTCCTAAATCTGGTCCTTTATCGCTCGTTCTGGAGTTACCCAAAATATCGATAGGAAGCATTTTCCCAATTTCAATATCTCCAGCGTCTTTCATGGTAGAAAGTGTGTCGAGTTGGAAGTTGAATTTGCTTATGTTTTTGTATTTAGGTCTGCCTTCTCGTATAATGTTTTTGTAGTGATTGTTATCACTGGTGTCAAACTCATTGTTGACTTGCAAAAAGCAGTTCTTAAATTCATAATTGAATGCAGCTGCATTATTGTTTCCTAGCTCCACCTCATTAAGTAAGTTCCCACTAATAATACAGTTGCCAAATTGAGCATTATTTAAAGCATTGATCAATGCTACATCTTTACCATCTTTTTTATAAACCAAAACGTTGGAAAGCTGAAGTGCTGGTGATGAAGATGTGCGAACATGTCCCGACCATGACCAGTAATTGGCTATTGTAGTATGTTTAAAATCGTGACTTCCTCCTGCTAATAATGATGCGGCATAATAACCACAGTCAGCAATTAGGTTATTATACGAAGTAATATTCGATTTAATAGAAATTAAACCAATATAGCCATGGTGTGCAATAATGGAATTGCGAATGTCTAGGGTAGAATAACCATCGTGTTCAATGGTTCCCACCTGAACACCAATATTAGCATTGGTTACTCGCACATGGTTCATTTTATTATTCTGACTTCCAGAGATGAAAATAATACCAGTCCACTGATCAGGAAGATTTTTGTATGTGCTTTCTAAGCGATCGCTTCTGAAGATGATTGGCTCGTCAAGCGTACCGTTAGCAATAACATTTCCTCTAACCAGAAAAGCAGCATCTTTGTGAAAATAGATCTTAGCTCCGGCATCGATTGTTAATGTTTGGTTGGCAGGAACAGTAACGGGCTTTTTTATCAGATAAGGTTTTTTCGAGTCCCAGTGTGTTTCTGAAATATTGCCTGAATTAACCGCATTAAAATCCTGTCCCCAGCTTAATAGTTTTACATTTTGCTCATTCTGATTGGTCTCGAAAATAATGGAATCCTTTATTTCCAAAGGAAGATTCTGCTTCGATTCGTCAGGAGTGATTTCCACAAAAATGTACAAGCTATCTTTGGCCGGAATTTCAACCATTGCCAATTGATTGGCGGCCACACCATCGATATTCAAACGGTATGGCGAATCCTTTTTCCCAAGTCGGATATTTGAGACAATTAGGTTCTTCTTTCCATTGTTATATACTTTCAATTGCTTTGTGGTAGATCCAATTGTGGTTAAAATCGTATCGAAGCTAAGCGTGTCAGTCGAAAAAGCCAGTTGGCCTCTGTCGGTTGTTCCATTATCAGAAATATCGCACGAAGTGGTTAGGGCAATTAAGCCGCCAATTATAAAAAGTATATTGAAAAAAGTATTAAGTCTCATCTGTAAATTGTTTTGTCGAGCTTCTTCCAAAGAACGACAATAAATACCTGTTAGTATATGCGATGATAATTTCGCACGGGGCAAATATACGAAACCATCACAGAATTATCGTTTCGAGCAGAGTAATAGTCCAATTGAGGTGATTGCACCGTTTATCAGAAGCAACTCAAATCCGAATTGGTAACCACTGCCAAACTTTTCAACCAAGAAAACCAACAGGTAAGTTAGGAGTGGTGATGCAACACAGATCCATGGAATGCATTGATCTTTTACCTTGGCTTTAGTCAGTAGCCCAATGGCAAAAATACCAAGCAGTGGACCATAGGTGTATCCTGCGAATTTAAACAGAGCAATAACAATGCTATCGTTATTCAAACTTCGAAATATAATGATGGTAAAAAACAGAATAAGAGAGAAGATAATGTGAACTCTTTTTCTAAACTGCTTTTGTTTTTCAGGTTGAATGTTTTCGATGTGAGCTACATCCACACAATACGATGTGGTAAGCGATGTTAAGGCTGAATCGGCACTGGAATAAGCTGCCGCAGTAATTCCTATTAAGAAAATTATACCGGCAAATACTCCCAGGTGATTGATAGCTAACAATGGATACAAGTCATCGGTTTTTGTGGGAATTGTTAGTTGAATGTTATTGGCATATTGGTAAAGCATTACTCCCAGAGAAAGGAAAAATACCACAGCAATAACAAAAACAAGACTAAACCAAAGCATATTTTTTCTGGCTTCCGATGGTGATTTGCAGGTTAAATTTTTCTGCATAATATCCTGATCGAATCCGTTCATGGCAATGGTCATGAAAATTCCTGCAACAAATTGTTTCCAGAAAAAATGTTTCGAATTCCAGTTCCAGTCGAAAATAATACTTTTAGTATCTGCATTTATCTTGTCGAAAATGGTTGACGGAGTCCATTGTAACTTCTGCGAAATAATATAAATGGTAATTCCCACAGTAAGTAAGATGAAAAAGGTCTGTAGTGCATCGGTCCAGACAATTGTTTTTATACCTCCATTATTGGTGTATAGCCATATTAAAACGATGGAGATAAATACTGTGACGAAAAATGGAATATTCAAACGGTCGAAGAATGCGATTTGTAAAACACCTGCTACCAGATATAGACGAAATGCTGCTCCTACAATTTTTGAGAGAATGAAGAAATAAGATCCTGTAACGTGTGCTTTGGGACCAAATCGATCTCCCAAAAACGAATAAATAGAAACCAGTTTTAGCTTATAGTAAAGGGGTAAAAGCCCGAATGCAATTACCCAGTAACCGACTAAATTTCCTAATACAAATTGTAAATATCGAAAACCTGAATTGCCAACTTCTCCGGGAACCGAAATAAATGTAACTCCTGAAAGTGTCGCTCCAATCATTCCGAATGCGACTAAAAACCATGGCGATTGCTTGTTGGCTTGAAAAAAAGTATTGGAATCGCCTTTGCCTGATGTCAATTTTGCTACCAGCATTAAAAGTGCAAAGTAGCCGGTAATCACTAGAAAAATAGTCGTTGTACTCATTGGTTTGGTTTATTCGAAGTCAGGATATAACAGGTATTTCTTTCTCATATTGGCGTAAGTCTGCAGGTCGTTTTGCCATGTTTTTTCAATGGCTTCAGCATTAGCCTGACCGTAGACTAATGGCAATATTTCTTGTGTGCCATAAAGTTTAATCAGCCATTTAGGGCGAGTTAAGAATTGGCTCTTTTCTGCAAATTTATTGTAGAAGTCGACGAAAAATTGCATGCTAAAGTGGGGAATGCTATCTAAAGTCCGATAGTCGATACCGTAACACTTCTTGCCTTTGTGTAGCGGGTTTGGTGCAGCGTTAGGGATGCTTCTAGGAGTAAAACTAAACGTTCCCATAGTGTCGGATGGGAAGCCGGCTATCTGGAATGGGAAATCGGTTCCTCTACCAACACTTACCGATGTAGCTTCGAAAAAGCACAACGATGGATATAGTCGAATGGATTTGTCGTTGGGTAAGTTCGGCGATGGAGCAATTGGTAGTGAATATGGCATTGCGTGAGTGTAGTTATCAACTTCAATAATCGTTAAGTCGCATTGAACTCCATCCTTTAGCCATTTCTCTCCATTGATCATTTGAGCCAATTCGCCAACTGTACAACCATGAACTACCGGAATTGGGTGCATACCAACAAACGATTTGTTTTGCATTTTCAATACAGGACCGGCAATGTAATCACCATTAGGATTTGGTCGGTCAAGAACAATAAATGGAATATTGTTTTCGGCACAAGCCTCCATGGCCAAATGCATCGTACTGATGTAAGTATAGAAACGACATCCAACATCCTGGATATCGAAAATCATAACCTCTATATCTTGAAGTTGACTTTTCTGTGGCTTTTTATTTTTTCCATAAATAGAAACAATTGGGATTCCAGTGGATGGATCTTTCGAGCTACTCACTTTTTCTCCTGCACCATGATCCCCTCGAAATCCGTGTTCCGGAGCAAATATCTTTGTGATTTCTACCTGCTTCGATAATAGAAAATCAACGATGTGTTGTTTTCCAATTGTAGATGTCTGGTTTACAATTAAACCAATTTTTTTTCCTTGAATAAGAGGCTGGTAGTTTTCCCATTTTTCGGCTCCTACTTTAATGGTTTGAGCCAAGAGAATTGTTGGGAAAAGTAGCACGGATAATATGAGAAGGACTCTTTTCATCTGTTTAAATTTTTTTGATTTCTGAATGTTCAAAAAAATTGAATACATTCAGGAACTCACATAAACTTTAATCATTCTAGTTTGTGAAGTTTAGAATGATTAAAGTTCTTGTTCGTTTCATGGTTTTCGATTTTGATTTACTCAAATGTATTTATTTTATAGAAGATGACATACGTTTCCAACGATTTTGTAATTTTAACAATCGTATGAGAGATGGCGCTGAGTTTTTTCTTGTACAAAAAATACAAACCAAGCCGCAAAAAACATGTTCAAAAATTTAAGTCTAATCATAGTAATGATTTTGGGGATCGTTACTATTTCTTCTTTTTATAGTCGTTCGGGTTGCGAGGATAAATTATCACCTTTAGAGCAACTGAAAAAGAGTGCTGACAAAATTGAGTTGGTAAGGAATAGAGATAATTTGCTTCCACTGGTAACGTTAGATACTTTAAAATTGGGCTATTTTACCTCAAGTGAATCCGATTTATTACTCGAAACACTTCGATTATATACTAAAACTGAAAAGTTAAACAGTAATAACACTAGTTCTAACCTTAGTGTGATCAAGGTGGAAAATAAATCGGAATTGGATGAATTGAAGAACCTGAATAAAACACAAAAATGGATTGTGTTAACCTCATTCGATTTGGTTGATGATATTCCAGAATCGGTTGATGCTGTTTTTGCGGCAGAAGAGTTAGGCGAAAAAGAGCTGCAGTTAATTCCTCAGATGATTTTTGGGGCTCGTAAAGTGACCAATGGGAATGCTAAAATCAAAACTTTAGATCGATTAGGATACACGTTGCCTGAAGCGCATGGAATTGATCATCAAATGTTGTCGCATCGATTGGATTCATTGGTAAATCTAGGACTGGATTCTGCTGCTTTTCCTGGTTGTCAGATTTTAGTAGCCAAAGAGGGAGATGTCATTTTTCATAAAACATATGGCTTTACAACCTACGATAAGACCACTCCGGTAAAAAAGGAGATGTTATACGATTGGGCCTCGGTGACGAAAATAACGGGACCGCTGCCATTATTGATGAAGTTGGAAGAGGAGAGGAAAATCGATCTGGATCAGCCATTTTCAAAATATTGGAAATTGTTTAAAAAATCGAATAAACGTAAACTTACATTGCGTGAGATTTTGGCGCATCAAGCGGGATTACCTTCGTGGTTGCCATATTGGACAGAAACCCGAAAGAAAAGCGGAAAGTTTAAATGCCGTTATGTGCGGGATAAGCAGTGGCGCAAAGCTGCTGAGCAGTTTTCCGATTCATTGTGGGTGAATCATCGTTTCCACAAGCAGATTTATAAAGATATTGCCGAGGCTCCATTGCTAAAGTCAAAGAAGTATAAATATTCAGGATTGAGCTTTTTTGTTTTTCCAGAATTGATTTCACAAATCATGAAAGAAGATTACGAAAAGGCTTTGCAGAAATATTTTACTGCATCCTTAGGAGCCTATTCTGTAGTGTTTAACCCATTGAAGCATGGGTATAAGAAAGAGCAGATTGTTCCTACCGAATACGATTCTGTTTTTAGAAAGCAGCAAATACATGGTTGGGTACACGACGAAGGAGCGGCTATTATGGGAGGAATTTCTGGTAATGCGGGTTTATTTGGTTCCACAAACGATTTGGCTAAAATGATGCAGATGTACATGCAAATGGGGCATTATGGCGGGAAAGAGTATTTGAAGAAGAAAACAATGAAAAAATTCACGCAGATTCAATATCCCGAGAATGAAAATAGACGAGGTTTAGGGTTCGATAAACCATATATTGATAATAATGAAAATGAATTGATAGATGCTTATCCGGCAGTATCGACCAGTAAGAATAGTTTTGGACATAGTGGCTTTACCGGAACTTTTGCCTGGGCCGATCCGGATGAAGAGTTACTTTTCATTTTCATGTCCAACAGAGTTTACCCTACACGTAATAACTCTAAGCTTTATGATCTGAATTTGCGTCCTCAATTACATCAGGCAATTTACGACTGTTTGAATAGCTACACAAAAAATAAGTAAAAGGGAAATTTAAGATTGTTCACGGTAAAAAGGTTTTACGAAACATGGTGTAAAATTTACGTTATTTAAATTTTAATTCTATCTTTAAAGAACCTGTGATAAGCAAAAATTATTTAAGAACCTTTTAAAAATTATACCGTTATGAGCAGTAAAATTACCTTCAATGAATTGAGAAAGATCAAAGACAGTTTACCTGACGGTTCAATTAGAAAAATCGCTGATGATATGGGTTTAGAGGTGGAAACCGTCAGGAATTATTTTGGAGGAGCGAATTATACAAGAGGTAAAAGTATGGGAGTTCATATGGAACCAGGTCCAAACGGAGGAGTTGTCCTTCTTGATGACACAACAATTTTAGATAAAGCAAGAGAAATTTTAGCCCATTAGGGAGCTTGGAGATAAAGAAATTTTAGGAATCCTTGAAAGGTGAAAAACTTTTCAAGGATTTTTTTTGCTTGGTAATTGGCTTAAGCCAAGAAAGATGGGCTGTGTGGTGTCCGTTTAGCTGATATTTTTTGAGAAAATTAATTTGGAGTTAATTGAAATTGCCCTATATTTGCATCGCTTTTCACAGGAACGAAGGCACTTATTGGGAGTTTAGCTCAGCTGGTTCAGAGCACCTGCCTTACAAGCAGGGGGTCACTGGTTCGAATCCAGTAATTCCCACAAAAGGTTCTTAATAATTTTTTATTCATTTGGGAGTTTAGCTCAGCTGGTTCAGAGCACCTGCCTTACAAGCAGGGGGTCACTGGTTCGAATCCAGTAATTCCCACAACGAACGTTCTAGAAATAATTCATTGGGAGTTTAGCTCAGCTGGTTCAGAGCACCTGCCTTACAAGCAGGGGGTCACTGGTTCGAATCCAGTAATTCCCACAATGAACGTTCGAAAAATATTTTATTGGGAGTTTAGCTCAGCTGGTTCAGAGCACCTGCCTTACAAGCAGGGGGTCACTGGTTCGAATCCAGTAATTCCCACAAAAAAGGAGATAGTCGTTAGATTATCTCCTTTTTTTATGCCCTTTTGTAGGGTAGGTATAAAAAAAACGAAACCCGATTCTTGCAAACCGAGCTTCGTTAAATATAATTCTTTAAGCTTCTTTTTCTTTTATGTATGCCGAAATAATAAGGCTGATCACAACCACAACACCAATGTATACTCCATTTGGAATTGCGAAGCTTTCTCCGCTGGCATATGAGTGTAGTCCTGATAAGAAGTAGTTAACCCCGAAATAGGTCATTAAAACAGATGTGAAAGCTATTAATGCAGCCACGTTGAATGCAAATAAACCTTTTAACCCTGGGATTAATCGCATGTGTGCCACGAAAGCATAAATTAACACCGTAATCAGTGCCCACGTCTCTTTGGGGTCCCATCCCCAATATCTACCCCAGCTCTCATTGGCCCAAATTCCACCTAAGAATGTTCCAATGGTCAGGAAGTACAATCCGATGGTAATTGAGATCTCAGATACGGCTGAAAGTTGTCCAATAAGGCGATCGACATTAGGTTTCGCTTTCGATTTAAAATTCCATAGTATGAAGTTGAATAAACTCAGAATAAAGCTTAGTCCTAAGAAACCGTAACTGGCAGTAATAATTGCAACGTGAATCATTAACCAATACGATTTCAGTACGGGTACCAAGTTGGTTATTTCCGGGTTTAACCAGTTCAGGTGCGCAACAAGCAACGTAAGTCCTGAAAGTAGGGTAGCTGTTCCTAGAACGATAGGGTTTTTACGCGCAAACAGCATTCCTGCAAGCATCGTTGCCCAGGCAATGTAAATCATCGATTCGTAGCCATTACTCCAGGGAGCATGTCCCGAAATATACCAGCGTAATCCAAGACCGAAAGAGTGAATCAGGAATCCGATAGCCAATAGTGCATTGAAGCTGTTTAATACCTTCTTCGATGTAATACTGTTGCGCAATACATTAACAAAAACAACAGTTAATAGAATTAAGGATAGTGTCAGATAAAATGGGAACAAACGTTTGAATATATTCGAATTGTTGTAGAATAATTCCATGTCCTTCTTTTGTTGTGAAGGAATGAATTCCCAGCTATTCTGAAGTTCGTCGATTTTGTCCAGCACTTTGTTGGCAGCTGTTAAATCGCCTTTTTGTAGCGATAGCAACAAGGCCTGAAACATGATCTTGTTTTCTTTGTCCTGATCTGTTTCCTGCTTTTCTCCAGGTACCAACCATTTGTGGTTGTTGTCGCTGGTTGGAATTATACGCATGTAGCTTCCGGTATAGGCAGCATACGAGATATTTATCTTTTCATCCAAATCGATAATATCACGATCGAAATGGCCTCGTTGTGCAGGTGTTTTAGCATATGCAGCCTGAACTTCTTTGGATAGTTTATATTCTCCTTTTTCTGTGAAAAATTCATTGTAACTAACATAGTTGTTGCTAAATCCATACTTTTTAGCCAGCTCCTTCTTCATTTTGATGATTGGTTCACCTTGCCATTTTTCAGGGTAAATCATCATTCCCAATAATACTTGTGCCGAATTCTGTCCTTTGAAAGTATGCTTGCGGTAAAGCTTGCGGAGTAATTCGTTACTTAAAGTTTGTATGGGTTCGTATCTACCATCGGTACCCTGAATCCATAGTTTTCCAAATCGGTTGGCTTCTGCTTTTGGTACTTTAGGAGCATTTTGTGCCGAAACTAAAGTAGAGCTTCCTCCCAATAGTAAGGCTAGAACCACGGCTTTCATTGTGAAAGACTTCACGCCACGATAAAGCGTCTGGAAACGACTCTTGGGAGCCACTAATGCCACAAGCATGCATAGGAAAAGAATGGCATAACTAAAATAAGTTACAATGGTTCCCCAACTGTCGTGGTTTACCGATAAAACAGTTCCTAACTCATCCTGATCGTAAGACGATTGGTAAAAACGAAATCCTCTGTGTTTAAGTACGTTGTTCATGAAGATGTGGCGTTTCTCGTTGACGTTTTGTTCCTTGTCAATTAAAGTGACAAAACTTTCAAATGATGATGGACTATGTGAGCCCGGATATCTGTCTAGTTTAAAATCGTCAAGTTTAATGGCGAAAGGCAGATCAATTCTTTTCTTACCATAGAAAAGCTCGAATTGCTTATCACCCAATTTTACAGGGTGAGAGCCCATTGGGATATTAATTCTCTTGGTATTTGTTCCATCAGAAACAACAACAACAGCTACTTGGAAACCTACCGACTTCCCATCTCCAGGAACGTAGTCGATTTTACCTTTAGGCATGTAGTTTCTAATCATGAAAGGCATACCGCTAATAGAATATAGTCGTTTCGATTTTGCTTCGAAAGGAGTGTTTGCTTCGTGAGTGACTCCTTCGCCGCCACCCATGCTCATGGAAGTAACTTCGAAAGTAGAAACTAACGATAGTTTTTCTCCTTCAGCTTTAATCTGGAATAAATTACGCAATCCAGGTAGCCTAAAGTTGAAAAAGTTGATTCCATTTTTAGTTGAATCGGGAGTTAAGCGGTGCTGCTGCATGCCTTGATGTCCGGCTACTACCATTTCAAGCATTGGTGTACCTGCAGGATCGGCAGCAATTACTTCGTTGGCATTGGAGTAGTAATCTACACTTTTAACTGTGATGTTGTCCAATGAAAGATTTACTTCGCTTTTACTTAGTGGTGAAAAAAGTACTTCCTTTTCTACTGTTTTCCCATTAACGTGCAAGCCAAAATAGTTTTCTCTCGACTCAATGTGATTAACAGTTGCCCCTTCCCGAATGTGCATAATTCCTTCGTAGCCTATGTATCTTGTAATTCCAGCTCCGGCAATCATAATAATAAATGAAGCATGAAATAGTGCAATGCTCCATTTGCCTTTGCCAAAGAAGTTATGTCTGATAAGGTTGGCGAGTAAGCTTAACGCTGTCCAAACAAGTAGTACTTCGAACCACCATGAACGATAGACTAGTGCACGTGCTGCAGTCGTTCCGTGATCACTCTCGATAAATGTAGCAACCCCCATTGCAATAGATAATACAATAAGAAGCACTCCCATTGTGGATATCGAAAAGAGAATACGATTTAGCTGTTTCATAAATGATAAATTTTACTTAGTGCTTTTGTGGCACATTTTAATTCGATCGGTTTAACACTTAGAATGAATGATTCATTCTGTACATGCAAAATATAAAAATATTTGGATGAAAATAATAAAATGTGGAAATAAAAAAGAACTCGAGGTCTGAAATTGTTGTGGTGAACAAAAAGAAATTTAAACTACTGCTTTGTACTTGAAAAAGACTTTGTTAACTTGAGCAAAATAAATGATAAGTTGCTATGAATACTGATGTCCTGGAAAATGAACTACAATTTAAATGGTACTTGAGTGTTTTTGAGGATGAGGGGAAGACTGCTTTTATTGTGGATGAAGATTCTATAATCTGCGATCTTACAGCTGAGGCTGCCAAGCAATATGGAGGTAATAAAGAAGATTTTATTGGTCGTTCTTTGTTTGGTTTCGATGAAAGATATGATGCTGAAATTATAGAAAAGTTATCTCAGAGAATATTAAAAAAAGGAAAGATTTCATTCAAAACGTATCATCAGACATTGACCGGTAGGGAAATCAGAGTGAATATAAAGGCTTATCAGATTTGTGGGTCCAATGACCATTTTTTAGTTCTTATTGATCATGTTGAAGACTTTTTTAAAGGCAAGGTAAACAGAGAGTTATTAAGTAGTGTTTTAGACAGCATTGGAATCTTGATTGCCATTACCAATAAGAATGGCGAAATTGAATATGTAAATGATGCTTTTTCTCTGGTGACTGGTTATAAAAAGACAGAGCTTATCGGAGAAAGTACCAAGATGTTTAATACAGGCTACCACTCAGCAAGTTTTTACCAGAAGATGTGGGATTCGCTTTCTAAAGGAGAACCATTTTCAGGACATTTTCGGAATAAAAAGAAATCAGAAGAAGTTTTTTGGGAGAAGTTTGAAATTTATCCAATCGTTGATGATGAAGAGAACATTACTCACTTCTTAAAAGTAGCTCATGATGTTACAGCAGAAGTGGAAGCGAAAGAGCATCTCGTTGAGCGCAAAGCGCAATTTCAAAGCCTGTTTGAGTATAATTATTCCATTATGCTGCTTGTTGATCCTATTTCAGGAATTATTGAGAAAGCCAACAATGCGGCACTTGATTATTATGGATATAGGGATACTGAAATTGAAGGGCAACATATTAGTCTAATCAATATGACTCCAAAAGAAACTTTAGAGAAGAAGTTGAAGAATGTTGTGTATGAGCAAGGAGGAGTATTTCGTTTTAAACACCGTTTGGCTAGCGGAGAAGTGAAAGAGGTGGAGGTTTATAGTGGGCCAATTTTATTCGAGGGAAAAGTGATGCTTTACTCAATCGTTCGAGATATAACAGATGCTGTAAGTGCATACAACCAACTAGCTCAGGCAAAACGAAATGCAGAAAGAGCCAATAGGTTGAAATCGGAGTTTTTGGCGATTATGTCGCATGAATTAAAAACACCATTGAATGCAATGATTGGTTTTTCTGATTTGATCAGAGTTGATTCCAAAGAGGAAGATGTAAGAAATTATGCATCCTTTATTTATAAAGCAGGTATTGGATTGAATACCTTGATTTCAGATATTTTTGATTTGGCTTTATTGCATTCCGAACAACAGAAAGTAAATAGTAAATCTTTCTTGCTGAAAGAAATGTGGGATGAGGTGGTAGATATCGTGACAGGAGCATACCGAGATAATGACTTAGAGAAGATATTTGAGCTTAAAGTAAATGAAAATGTTGTGCTGGTTAGCGACAAGGAAAAAGTAACTCAGATTTTAATTAACCTTGTGAACAATGCTTTTAAATATACCGAAAAAGGATATGTAAAGTTAAAGGCACGAATGAAATCTGATAAGCTTCTGTTCTCAATTGAAGATAGTGGTATCGGTATTAAGGAAGAAAATAAGAAGAAGATATTTGACTATTTTGTTCAGGGAGAAGGAGCAACTCGTAGAAAAATTGGTGGAGCAGGAATTGGATTGGCTGTCTCTAAAGGATTTTGTGATTTGCTAGGTGGCAAGATTTGGTTGGAATCGGAATTGAATAAAGGAACCACCTTTTATTTTCAGTTACCTCTAAAAATAGCTAGAGAAATACAAACCTCGCTAAAGTTTGATTAGCGAGGCTTGATATTGAATTTATTTAGAGATAATCTCTTTGGCAAGTTCTAGTGCATTGGCAATTCCTTCCGGATTTTTACCCCCTGCAGTAGCATAGAATGGTTGACCACCACCACCACCTTGAACGGCTTTGGCAATTTCACGGATAATTTGACCCGCATTCCATCCTTTTTCTTTTACTAATGATTCTGCAATCATCACTGTTAAGCTGGCTTTTCCATTCAAATTAGCTCCAAGTACCAAGAATAAATCATCGATTTCTCCTTTCAGTTGGAAAGCTAAATCTTTAATAGCCTGAGCTGAATCCAATTTCACTTCTGCAAAAATAGCATTGGCGCCATTGATTGCCTGAACCTGGTTGTGAAGCTCTTTCTTAACATCGGCAGCAGCTGCTTTCTCAAATTGCTCAATTTGTTTCTGCAACTTCTTATTGTTTTCCAATAAATCTTGAATCGATTTAGGAAGATCTTTAGTGTTATTCAATAAGGCACGTGAAGCAGTCAATTGCTCCATGTTTTTATTGATATACTGATCAGCTTTATCAGCAGTAATTGCTTCAATTCGTCTTACACCAGCAGAAATAGCGCTTTCTGATGTGATAATGAATTGACCAATCTGACCAGTAGCAGGAACGTGAGTACCTCCACAAAGTTCTACAGAGTCACCAAATTTAACCACTCGAACTAAGTCGCCATATTTCTCTCCGAAAAGAGCAATGGCTCCCATTTCTTGTGCTTCGTTAAATGGAACATTTCTTTTCTCTTCCTGAGCAACATTCTGGCGAATCATCTGATTTACCTTAGTCTCAATGGCTTTAATTTCTTCTGCAGTCACTTTCTGGAAGTGAGAGAAGTCGAAACGTAAGTAGTCAGAATGAACCAATGAACCTTTTTGCTCAACATGCGTACCCAATACTTCGCGTAGTGCATTGTCAAGAAGGTGAGTTGCAGTGTGGTTGTTGGCAATAGCTTTGCGTTTACCCGCATTAACTACAGCTTTAAACTCTGCGTTTACATTCTTCGGAAGTTCTTTGGCAAAGTGAATAATCAAATTATTCTCTTTCTGAGTATCAGTAATTGATACCTTTTCGCCATCAGCTTCGATGTATCCAGTGTCGCCAACCTGACCACCCGATTCAGCATAGAATGGAGTGTAGTTGAACACAATATGGTAGAATGATTTTTTCTTCTGAGTTACTTTGCGGTAACGAGTGATGTAAAGTTTCGTTTCCAAGTGATCGTAACCAATAAACTCTTCTTTATCATCTTCGCGAAGAACTACCCAATCGTCAGTTTCGCTGGCAGCAGCACTTCTCGAACGTTCCTTCTGTTGTTGCATCTCTGCATCAAACTCTTCCTGATTTACATCCAGTCCACCTTCACGGCAGATAAGCTGAGTTAAATCAAGTGGGAATCCGTAAGTATCGTACAGTACGAATGCGTCTTTACCGTTAATTTTATCTTGTCCGGCATTTTTAGCTGTAGCAATTAATTTGTCTAACAACTGAATACCTGTAGCAAGAGTTCTTAAGAATGACTCTTCTTCTTCGCGAATTACGTTCTGAATAAGGTCTCTTTGTGCAGTAAGCTCGTTGAATGCTTCTCCCATTACATCAATCAATGCAGGAATCAATTTGTAGATAAATGATTCACGCAAGTCAAGGAAGGTGTAGCCATAACGAACAGCACGACGAAGAATTCGACGAATTACATAACCCGCTTTGTTGTTCGAAGGCAATTGACCATCGGCAATGGCAAATGCTACAGCACGAAGGTGGTCAGAGATAACCCGCATTGCGATATCTACTTTTTCATCTTCGCCATATTTTTTACCACAGATCGAGCCAATTTCAGCAATAATATCTTGGAAAATATCAGTATCGTAGTTCGACTGCTTACCTTGTAGAGCCATACATAAACGCTCGAAGCCCATTCCTGTGTCAACGTGTTTCGCAGGAAGTTCTTCTAATTGTCCATTGGCTTTACGATTGAATTGAATGAATACCAGGTTCCATACTTCAATCACTTGTGGATGATCTTCGTTTACCAATTCCAATCCTGGAACTTTGGCACGATCTTCATCACTACGTAAATCGATGTGTAATTCAGAACATGGACCACATGGACCTGTTTCACCCATTTCCCAGAAGTTATCTTTTTTGTTACCGTTTAAGATACGATCTTCAGGTAAGAATTTTTTCCAGTAGTTATAGGCTTCAATGTCACGAGGTACACCATCTTTTTCATCCCCCTCGAAAATGGTAGCATAAAATCGGTCGGCAGATAAGCCTAACTTGTCCACCAAAAGTTCCCATGCCCAGCTAATGGCTTCTTCTTTGAAATAATCGCCAAAAGACCAGTTTCCAAGCATCTCGAACATTGTGTGATGGTAAGTATCATGCCCCACTTCTTCCAAGTCATTATGCTTTCCAGAAACCCTTAGACATTTTTGTGTGTCGGCTACTCTTGTGTCTTTAGCTGCGTGGTTGCCTAAGAAGATGTCCTTAAACTGATTCATTCCCGCATTGGTAAACATCAATGTAGGATCGTTTTTTACCACCATTGGAGCCGAAGGCACAATTTTATGGCCTTTGGATTCGAAAAAGTCCAAAAATGCTTTCCTGATTTCTCTCGAATTCATAATTCTATTCTTCGTTTATTTTTATGTTATTTTCTGCTTTGTTGTATATCCAAACTACCTATTTAAACAGGCTTTTTGCCTTTATTTGCAAGCAACTTACAAGGGGCAAAAATGGATTCTTGCAAAGTTAGATTATTTACTTAAATTTGTTGCTATATAGCCTAAAATCTTAAATATTTTAACCTTATGGCAAAGGTGAAATATAAATTTAATTCCAAAACACTCAGCTACGAGCAAGTCGATCACAAGGTAAAGCACAAGGTGAAAAAAACTTTGGGCTTTTTATTTTCGAGCTTTGTATTCGGCTGGGTTATATTCTTTTTACTGACCACTTTCACGATGTCTCCTAAAGAGCAAGCCTTGAATAGGGAGAATAAGCGATTGCTGGCACAGTACCAATTGCTGGATAAAGAGGTGAATCAAATGCAAAAGGTGTTGGATGATATCCAAACCCGCGATGATAATATCTATCGAGTAATTTTTGAAGCCGAACCAATTCCAAGTGCAGTGCGTAAAGCTGGATTTGGTGGTGCTAACAGATACAAGAAGTTAGAAAGTCTGGAGAATTCAGAGTTGGTAATTTCTACCGCTCGTAAACTGGATGTTCTTTCCAAGCAATGTTATATTCAATCGAAATCATTCGATGAAGTATTGGATTTAGCTTTGAATAAGGAAAAAATGTTACTTTCTATTCCTGCGGTTATGCCTGTTTCCAATAAAGACTTAAGAAGAACAGCTTCTGGTTGGGGATGGCGAATTGATCCGGTATATAAAATCCGAAAGTTTCACTACGGAATGGACTTTACAGCTCCAGTGGGCACCGAAATTTACTCTACAGGTACCGGTGTAGTGAAGCAAGTTAAAACTTTGCGTTCTGGTTATGGGAAGTATGTGGTAATTGATCACGGATTTGGGTATGAAACACTTTATGGACACATGAGTGCTTTCAATGTACGCAAAGGGCAGAAGGTGAGCCGTGGAGATGTGATTGGTTACGTTGGAAACACCGGAAAATCAACCGGTCCACACTTGCATTACGAAGTACATAAAAACGGAAAAGCAGTAAACCCTCAATATTATTATTTCAAAGATCTTTCCCCTCAGCAGTACGATGAAATGATAACTATCTCGTCGAACATGGGACAGACCTTCGATTAATTTAACCCTTAATCTTCTTTAGGCGTGCCAAAACTTAAAAAAAGTGTCGATAAGCTATATTTCTCCATTGGTGAAGTTGCCCAAAAGGTTGGGGTAGCTCCTTCACAAATTCGTTTTTGGGAAAAAGAATTCGATAATATCAAACCCAAGAAGAATGCTAGTGGTGTACGCTTTTTTACAGATAAAGATGTTGAACAGGTACAGCTCGTTTATCATTTGGTGAAAGAACGAGGAATGACACTGAAAGGTGCCCGACAAAAGATTAAAGACTCACGGGGTGCCGAAGATCCTACCTATCAGGTGGTACATCGATTGAAACAGATCAGAGCTATGCTCATTGAAGTTAGAGACGAATTGGAATAGAATTATGCCTACTATACAAGAAATTATATCATCATTAGAAGCAGTAGCACCTTTGGCTTATCAGGAATCGTATGATAATGCCGGATTATTGGTTGGCGATGTTTCGCAAGAAGCAAATGCTGCTTTGTTGACATTAGATATTACCGAAGAGGTAATTGATGAAGCAATTCAGCGAGGTTGCAACCTGATTGTTTGCCATCATCCATTGATTTTTGGAGGATTGAAGAAGATCACTGGAGCCAACTTGGTGGAACGCTGTGTGATAAAAGCAATTCAGAATAATATTGCTATTTATGCTAGTCATACCAATATGGATAGTGTTTATGGAGGGGTGAACGATAAGATTTGTGAGAAACTTCAGCTTAAAAATTGTAAGATTCTGAGTCCTGCCAATAATCAATTACAGAAGTTGGTATTTTTTGTGCCTTCAGCACAAGCCGAGGAAGTTCGAAAATCGGTTTTTGAAGCCGGAGCCGGACACATTGGAAACTACGATTCATGTAGTTTCAATACCAATGGACAAGGAACATTTCGCGGACAAGAAGGAGCTAATCCATTTGTTGGAAATGTAGGAGAGGTACATACCGAAGAGGAAGTTAAAGTGGAAACTATTGTTCCAAAACACCTGACAGGGAAAGTACTTGCTGCATTAATGACTGCTCATCCTTATGAGGAGGTAGCTTACGATATCTATCCGCTTAACAATCAGTTAAACTCTGTTGGTATTGGGATGATTGGAGAGCTGGAAACAGAAATGGAGGAATTGGACTTTTTAAGAACGGTGAAAGAAACGTTCGGATGTCCTTCTATAAAATATACGGCGCTTAAAAATAAACCAGTGAAAAAGGTGGCTGTTTGTGGGGGAGCCGGGAGCTTCTTACTAAAAGCTGCAATAGGGAATAAAGCCGATGTTTTTATCTCTGGTGATTTTAAATACCACGATTATTTTAGTGCCGAAGGGAGGGTTGTAATTGCTGATATAGGCCATTATGAAAGTGAGCAATTCACTAAAGAAGTTTTTTATGAAATACTTAGAAAAAAATTCCCTAAATTTGCCCTCCATTTGTCGGAGGTAATTACCAACCCGGTAAATTACCTGATTTAGTGAATTTTGTTGCAAAAAAAATAAACAACATAGTAATATGACTACAAAATATCAGAAACCAGAAACTAATGATGTTCCTGTTGAAGAAAAATTAAAGGCTTTGTTTGATCTACAGCGCGTTATGTCGGAAATGGACAAGATTAAGACGCTTTGTGGTGAGTTGCCTTTGGAGGTGCAAGACCTGGAAGATGAAATTGCAGGGCTTTCAACCCGTTTGTCTAACTATGAAGATGATGTGAAAAATCTGGAGACTTCAGTTTCTAACCGTAAAACCCAGATTAAAGAGTCGCAAGCATTAATTGCAAAATATACTGAGCAACAAAATAATGTGCGCAACAACCGTGAGTTCGACTCTCTTTCAAAAGAGATTGAGTTCCAAACTTTGGAAATTGAACTTTCAGAAAAGAGAATTCGTGAGTTCACTCAAGAGTTGAACACTAAGAAGCAAGCTATCGAGGATGCACGTCAGCACTTGTCAGAGCGTCAGGAAGATCTTGAGAACAAGAAAAAAGAGTTGCAAGAGATTACTGGAGAAACAGCTGTTGAAGAAGAAAGATTGATGAGCAAAGCTGATAAGATTGGCGAAATGATCGAGGAGCGCTTATTGACGGCATTTAAACGTATTCGTAAAAATGCACGTAACGGTTTGGCTGTTGTTACTATTCAGCGTGATGCTTGTGGTGGATGTTTCAACCGTATTCCTCCTCAGCGTCAGTTAGACATTGCTTCTCGCAAAAAAATTATTGTTTGTGAGCACTGTGGACGTATTTTGGTAGATAACCAAATGGCAGACGAAGTTTAAGAAAACGAAATCACCAAATAAGAAAAGCACAATCCAATCGGGTTGTGCTTTTTTCGTATATGTAACTAATACTCTGGCTGGCGCAGTTTTGCAAGCTGTGCCTAGTGTGCATACAACATCGTTTGGCTGGCGCAGTTTTGTAAACTGTGCCCTGTACATAATGCAGAACTCTAACTACTTTATACTAATATTCTATTTTATGGCCTTCCCTTCGGGCGGGCTTTCCGTTCATACTCCTCATCGCTTCGCTCTTGCGGGGTAACCACTGCAATTCCTAAGGCACGCCACGTAAAAAAAGAGATACCTAACATTTAGATACCTCTTTTTTCATTTTATCTATGTACTAGCTACTTTATACTCAGTACTAGTAATATTACCATGAACCACCGGCACCGCCGCCGCCAAATCCGCCACCGCCGAAGCCGCCAAAACCTCCGCCTCCACCGAAGCTGCTGCCTCCGCCAAATCCACCGCTTCCTGATGAGAAGTCGTCGAAGAAACCATTGTGCGAATGGCGATTTGAGTTAAGCATGGTTAGGGCTGCCCAGAATGGCAAAGAACTTCCTCCCATTCCGTATGAGCGTCCTCTACGACGCGAACCAACTAGTGCTACCAGAATGATAAAGATGAAAATCAGTGCTCCAAAACCAGATGCACGTTTTTTCTTCTTGCCCGATACGCTTTTGTGATAAGCTTGTGGAGTAAATTCTCCGGCAGCTAATCCCATCATCACGGTTGTTGCTCGATCTATTCCAGTGTAGTAATCGTTGCGCTTGAAATAAGGAATCAATTCCTTGTTTACAATATCTCTGTTGGCAATGGCATCCGGAATCACTCCTTCTAAACCATATCCTACGGCTACGTATACCTGGCCACGCGAATTGCTGGTCTTGGGCTTTACCAATAGCAATACACCATTGTCTTTTCCTTTTTGACCAATCTTCCATTTGTGAGCTAAGCGTGTAGCAAAATCGGCTCTGTCATAACCATTCAGAGAGTTTACTGTAACTACGGTTATCTGAGTCGTTGTTTTTAATGCATAATCGGTTAGTTTCGCTTCTAATGCATTTTGTTGCTGATTCGATAATACATTGGCAAAATCGTTTACCAGTCGCTGTTTTTTGGGTACATCCGGAATATCTTTATTAGCAAAAAGAGTAATGCTAATCATCAATGCCAGTAGAGTACTCATTAGATGTTTAAATTTCATGATGCTGGTTTTAAGGGTTATTTTCCAAATGAAATTTCATCGGCCAATTCATTCACATCATCACTCTGATATGGGAAGTGAGCTTTTAGCTGTTCGCCAGCCATAAGAATACCTTTGGCCAATCCTTCGCTGTATTTTTCTTGCTTAAACAAGAAAAGCATCTCCTCCTTTATATTGTTCCAGAAGTCATCGGCCACCTTAGTGTTGATGCCTGCATCGCCCAGAATTCCAAATTTATGGTCGGCAAATGAAAGGTAGAACAATACACCATTGCGTAATTCTGTTTTGTGCATTTCCAACTTTTGGAAAAGGTAAGCTGCCCGGTCAAGAGGAGCTCCTTTGCAATTACTTTCAATGTGTACCCGGATCTCTCCTGAAGTGTTGAGCTCGGCTTGTTTAATGGCCGATTCAACCTCCTTTTTTTGTGCGTCAGATAAAAATTCTGATGGTTTCATCTTTAGCTCGTTTAAAATTTAACTTCAGGTGCTTTTTCTGCTCCAGCTTGCGCTTTGAAATAGGCTTTCTTTTCAAATCCGAACATGCCTGCAAAGATATTTTTAGGGAACTTACGGATTACAGTATTGTAGTTCTTAGCCATTTCGTTGAAACGACGACGCTCTGTTGTAATTCTGTTTTCAGTTCCTTCCAGTTGAGCTTGTAAATCCCTGAAGTTTTGATTGGCTTTCAAGTCGGGATATTTTTCTACCACTACCATTAAGCGACTCAACGCAGAAGATAATTGACCTTGTGCTTGTTGAAATTGCTGTAACATGGCCGGATTCAGTTTATCGGCATTTATATTGGTAGAAGTAGCTTTTGCTCTGGCATTGATTACACCTTCCAGTGTCTCTTTTTCGTGAGCAGCATATCCTTTTACTGTTGCCACTAGGTTGGGAATTAGATCGGCTCTACGCTGGTAAACATTTTCTACCTGCGACCATTGAGCAGAAACGCCTTCTTCAAGACCAACCATTGAGTTGTAATTATTTTTTACTGAAGAATAAACGATTATTCCTAGAACTAGAAAAACACCTAAAACAATTAATAATGTCTTTTTCATCTGTGTATTTTTAAGATTTTACATTGTTTATACCTGGATGTCGAAATCCTGAAAAAACGTAATGCTTTTGCATTTTACCTTGTTGTAACAAGAAAATTCAGCTTATTGCTTGCAGTTTGTAACTTTTTAACTACAATAGGCTGAATGATGTGACAATTATTAGGTCTTCAAATGTTGTAAAAGCATTACAATTATTTTCAAAAAAATCGGGGAATTCCGAAATTCGACAGCTGATTAGCGAAGATCAAATAGTGAACCAAAATAGTATTACAATATGACACCAGCAATATTTCAACAAGCAATACAAGAAGGGATTCCTTCAAGATTGCCTGAACTGAAGCCAATGGATTCGGCTGTAAATCACGCTCCTAAGCGAAAAGAGATTTTAACAGCCGATGAAAAAAAACTAGCAATTCGTAATGCTTTACGTTATTTTCCTGTTGAGCAGCATGCCATGTTGGCACCCGAATTTGCTGCCGAGTTGGAAAAATACGGACGAATTTACATGTATCGCCTAAAGCCTGACTACGAAATGAAGGCTTATCCTATTGATTGGTATCCAGGAAAATCGCAGCAAGCTAAGGCAATTATGCTGATGATTCAGAATAACCTGGATCCGGCAGTAGCACAGCATCCCGACGAGTTAATTACTTATGGAGGAAACGGAGCTGTATTTCAGAACTGGGCACAATATCTTTTAGCAATGAAATATTTGTCCGAGATGACTGACGAGCAGACATTGGTAATGTACAGTGGACATCCAATGGGGCTTTTCCCATCGCATAAAGATGCACCAAGAGTAGTGGTGACCAATGGAATGATGATTCCGAATTATTCACAGCCGGATGATTGGGAAAAATTCAATGCACTGGGCGTTACTCAGTATGGACAAATGACAGCGGGCTCGTATATGTACATCGGACCTCAGGGAATTGTACACGGAACAACAATTACCGTGTTGAATGCTTGTCGTAAGATTGATGGTAAAGGAACAGAAGGAAAACTTTTTGTAACAGCCGGATTAGGAGGTATGAGCGGTGCTCAGCCTAAAGCAGGTAATATTGCAGGTGTAGTAAGTATCACTGCCGAAGTAAATGGAAAAGCAGCTTGGAAGCGCCATGAGCAAGGCTGGGTAGATGAAGTTATTGAAGATGCTGATGCAACAATTGATGCTGCATTGAAATATATGGAACGCAAAGAGGCGCATTCAATTGCTTACTTAGGTAATGTGGTTGACCTGTGGGAGCGCTTAGCTGAGCGTAAAATAAAAGTTGATTTGGGATCAGACCAAACTTCTTTGCATAATCCTTGGGCAGGAGGTTATTATCCTGCAGGAGTTAGTTACGAAGAGTCGAATAGATTGATGGCTGAAGAACCTGAGCGTTTTAAAGAATTGGTTCAGGAGTCGTTGCGCCGCCATGTAACAGCAGTGAATGCTTTGGTTGAAAATGGCATGTACTTCTTCGATTATGGAAATGCCTTTTTATTGGAGAGCTCACGTGCAGGAGCCGATATTATGGCTGATAATGGCATTGACTTCCGTTACCCGTCGTATGTGCAGGATATTATGGGACCAATGTGTTTCGATTATGGTTTTGGACCATTCCGTTGGGTTTGTACTTCGGGTAAAGCAGAAGATTTGGCTGAGACAGATCGATTGGCTTGTGAAGTACTAGAACAAATCATGAAGGAGTCGCCAGCTGAAATTCAGCAACAGATGGCCGATAATATTCAGTGGATAAAAGGAGCACAAGAAAATAAGATGGTTGTTGGTTCTCAGGCTCGAATTCTTTATGCCGATGCAGAAGGAAGAATTCGAATTGCAGAGGCATTTAACAAGGCAATCAGAGAAGGAAAGATTGGACCGGTAGTATTGGGACGTGACCATCATGATGTGTCAGGAACCGATTCTCCTTTCCGTGAAACTTCTAACATTTACGATGGTTCCAGTTTTACAGCTGATATGGCTATTCATAATGTGATTGGCGATAGCTTTAGAGGAGCAACCTGGGTTTCTATCCACAATGGAGGTGGAGTAGGCTGGGGAGAAGTTATCAATGGCGGATTTGGAATGCTGTTGGATGGTTCTGCCGATGCCGATCGTCGTTTAGAGATGATGCTTTTCTGGGATGTGAATAATGGTATTTCACGAAGAAGCTGGGCACGTAACGAGCCAGCAATGTTTGCCATTAAGCGTGCAATGGAACGCAATAAGAGTTTAAAAGTTACATTGCCTAACTTGGTAGATGATGCTCTTTTAAATGATTTGATATAGTCTGTTATTGGACTTAAGAGATAACAAAAAAGCGACCATTGGAATTGATCCGATGGTCGCTTTTTCTTTTCGAAATACAATGTGAATCGAAATTATTTTGGTTCCCAGAAGCATCGCTTAGGAGAAACGATCAACTCTTCTGTTTTTAAGGTTTTCATTGCTTTGTCTACCTCTTTCTTGTCTAAACCAGTCAATTCAGCAATCTGACCTGCTTTCAATGGTTCTCCCGCCTTCTTCATGGCATCAATTACCTTTTGTGTATTTTCCATCTGAATTTTGTTTTATTGTTTCAGTTTTCTGAGAGCATAAACAGACTTCGGATTGCAATTGTTTGGTGTAGGTCTTCAATCTAAAATCGATTTAAATAATAATGACGAATATCTTGCTACAGGTAGACGGTATTGTGCTTCATTAAATTGGCAGTAAGGCAAGAGTGAACGGGAATTATTTCAACAATGTCTCCCAGCTTTACTTCATCCAACAACGAATCGGGCATGGTTAATATTCCATGTTCCTGACTTAGTTGGGTGAGATAAATATCTTCTCTAACAGGGATGTTGTTTATATTTTTTACCAAGCCGAAAACAATAGTTTGATCACTAAAGGTGAAAGTTTCTTTTGAAAAATGAACACCTCCTCCGTATACAACAACCGCATTACGTTCGGGATGAGTAGCAACCACTGGAACTTTCATTGTAGCTGCAATCTGATTCAGAGAACAGCTGCCAATATGGTGTTGCATTAAATCGTAATAGACAAAATTGCCTGGTCGGATTTCATCAATATGATCGAATGAACTGGCAACACTGCATGAAGGAGTATCTCCATATGAAACTTTAGCGTTAGGGAACTGCGCCTTGAGGTTTGCTATTTTATAAATAACTAGCCTGTGTAGCTCTAGAATTTCTTCCTTCGATCTACATTTATAAGTGCCTCCATTGTGGGTGAGAAAACCTTTGAAATTTAGTTTCGAGCTATTTTCTATCTCTTGTACAAGCTGTTGAAGTGTAGAATAATTGTCGATAGCCACTCCGGTGCGTCCATAACCACAATCCACCTTTATCCATACAGCAATGTTACTTTTTAGGTTTTCTTGTAGAAACTGAATAGACTCGTTGTTTTCTACGAGTAAGTTTAACTGAATGGTTTGCGCTAATTGATTAATGCGCTCTATTTCGAGGATATTTACCGGAAAGGCAACCGTTATGTTGTCCCAACCATTTTGGGCAAAATATAAAGCCATTTCGATGGATGAAACGGTGCAACTTGTGATGCCAATTGTTTGGGCTAAGTGACCAATTTCTGCCGACTGGTGAGTTTTAAAATGCGGACGAAGCTTTATATTGGCTTCATCCGCTTTTTGTTTCATCTCAAGCAAATTGTTTTTTGCCTGATTTATATGAATGCATAATGTTGGCTGAGTTATTTGCATGGCGATGGCTTTATCTGATGCAAAAGGTCGTTTTTGAGAGTTTGCAGCCCTTTTGAAATCCCGACTTTGTAAATGTGTGGGTTGATGAAACGCTTACTTTCGAAAGAAAGCTGCTCGCTACGCTTCATTAAGTAGTCGTGTATTTCAGTTAATGAAGTTATTGGATTAATAATTTCACCATTTTCATAAACGATCTGTGTTAGCTCTTCGGTTTTTAAACCAGAAACATCGGTCCATTTATGTGGATAGTGCGGGTGATAGAGAGTTGCTACTTCTTCAGTTGCTTCGTCTTTTAAAAGCACGCCATCGCGGAAAAACTCACCGGCACGATCGTAATATCTTACCAATTTCTTAGTTCCGGGGAGTGTTAGTTTCTCAATATTTTCTGAAAGCTTCATACGTGGTTCTCCATCGCATTCTGCTAGTTTGTAAACTCCATCGAGAGCAGCGTCAGGCTTGGCTGTTACTAATTCAGTTCCAATACCAAAAGCATCGAGCTGAGCTCCTTGTTCGTTTAAGCTTTTAAGAACGTGCTCGTTTAACTGATTCGAGGCCATGATTTTCACATAACCCAATCCTTCGGCTTCTAACATTTTACGGGCTCTTTTGCTTAAGTAAGCCAAATCGCCACTATCTAAACGAATACCTTTTAACTGATAACCTTTTGCCTCTAGTTCTTTGGCAACTACTATTGCATTTGGAATACCACTTTTCAGTGTGTCATAAGTATCAACTAATAATACGGTATTATCCGGATTGTGACTGGCATATGTTCTGAAAGCTTCTAGCTCGTCTCCAAAGCTTTGAATCCATGCATGTGCGATAGTTCCTACTGCTGGTACGTTGTATTGTTTGGCTGCATACACATTGGAAGTAGATGTGGCGCCTCCAATGATAGTTGCTCGTGTTGCCTGAATTGAACCTAATCCCTGCGCACGACGCAATCCGAAATCGGAAAATGGTCTGTCGCCAGCAATTAGCTTAATTCGAAAAGCTTTAGTGGCAATTAATGACTGAAAGTTGATAAAGTTGAGAAGTAGTGTTTCAATAATCTGAGACTCTACTAGGTTACCTTCCACTCGCATAATTGGAGTGTTGGGAAAAACAATCTCTCCTTCACGCACACTGTGAATGGTGCCTGTAAATTCGAACTTACGTAAATATTCAATAAACTCGGGATGTAATCCGGTTGATGCAAGGTAATTCAAATCCTCGCTGCTGTATTTAAAATTCTTTAATGTTTGAAGAAAGTCGTTTAATCCGGCAAAAACCAGATAGCCCCCTTTATACGGGTTGGTTCGATAGTAATAATCGAATGAAGCTTTTTGCAGGTGTTTACCAGATAAAAAGTATCCTTGAGCCATTGTTAGCTCATAGTAGTCGGTGTATAAACCGGCATGTTGTTGTAATAAATTCATGCTACTACGTATTCTATATTCAGTGCGAAGTTACAAAGCTTGTATCGATTTTGAAAAGAACCTTCTTTTTAATGGTTGGCTGTGAATGGAGATTTATAAATAAAAAACTCTCCCTCGTAAATACGAAGGAGAGTTCTGAAAATATTATATCGAAATATGATTAGTCGTTTTCGACAATGATAGTTTGAGCACGGTTTGGCCCAACAGATACAATTGAGATAGGAAGTTTTGTTTCCTCCTCAAGGAAGTTGATGTAGCTGTTTAATTCTTCTGGGAATTCGTTCTGATGGGTGATTTTAGTCAAATCAGTTTTCCATCCTGGAAGTTCAACATAAACAGGCTCGATTTCCTGATCTAGGTTGTCAGGGAATTGAGTAGTTACTTCGCCGTTGATTTTGTATGCTACACAAACTTTAATTGTGTCGAAGTCGTCCAACACATCGGTTTTCATCATGATAAGTTCGGTAACACCGTTGATCATGTTTGAATATTTCAATGCAACAAGGTCTAACCATCCACAACGACGTGGACGACCAGTTGTAGAACCATATTCGTGACCTGCATCGCGAAGCTGTTGCCCTACTTCGTCTTCCAACTCAGTTGGGAATGGTCCCATACCAACGCGTGTACAGTATGCTTTGAAAATTCCGAATACTTTTCCAATGCGGTTAGGTGCAACTCCTAAACCAGTACATGCACCAGCACAAATTGTGTTAGATGAAGTAACGAATGGGTAAGAACCAAAGTCGATGTCTAACATAGTTCCCTGAGCACCTTCAGCAATTACAGATTTTCCTTCTGCCATTGAATCGTTGATTAGGTATTCAGTATCAACGATCTTGAATTTTTTCATTAGTTCGATTCCTTCGAACCACTCTTTTTCGTATTCTGCTAATGCTTCAGCATATTCGAAACCATATTGCTTTTCAAGAATATCTTTGTGTTTGGCTGTACGGTCGGCATATTTTTGCTCGAAGTTGCTGAAAATATCACCAGCACGTAGTCCGTCGCGACCTGTTTTATCGCGGTAAGTAGGTCCGATACCTTTCAGAGTAGAACCAATTTTTGCTTTCCCTTTGGCAGCTTCCGAAGCAGCATCAAGCAGACGGTGCGTAGGAAGAATAAGGTGCGCTTTTTTCGAGATGTATAAGTTTTGGGTTAGATCGATACCCAGTTTGGCAATTGAGTCGATTTCCTTTTTAAAAGTTCCAGGATCAAGTACCACTCCGTTACCAATAACGTTAAGTTTATTTTCGCGGAAAATACCTGATGGAATAGTGTGTAGAACGTGTTTGATGTTGTTGAATTCCAATGTGTGACCAGCATTTGGACCTCCTTGGAAACGTGAAATAACATCGTAGTTAGGAGTTAATACGTCAACAATTTTACCTTTACCTTCGTCTCCCCATTGAAGACCTAGTAATACATCTACTTTCATCTGTTTTTATATTTATGTTTTAATGCAGAGAGTGTTTTCAGGTTTGGACTTGAAAACCGTTTATCCTGCTTATTCTTGTTTAATAAGTAGTATTTGTGCTACATTGTTTAACGAAAGAGTGTTTTAAAAGTTATCGGCACAAAAAAAGATCAAAACCGAAGATTGGTTCCGATGTAATAATGCTTTTAAATACTGATAAAACTTAGAAAAAACAATCGTTTTGCGTGGTCAATCGATGGGAAAGTAATGAAACGTACCATTCACCGTTTGACGGCCAAAGGTACAAATAATTTAATGAAAAAGGGGTAAAAAAAGTCCTCTTTTGTTATAAGAGGACTTGTAAGCGTATATGTTTAGCTTCTAATTGTCCTTGGTTTGCCCGTAAATGTATAGGGTGTGATGAGAGAATTTGAAGTTGTGACGTTCGCAAGCTTCTTCGATAATTTCACGAATTCGAGGATCATAAAATTCCAAAACCTTACCATTTTGTGTATCGATCAGGTGATCGTGGTGGTTATTGGCAATGGCTTTTTCGAATTGAGCAATGTTTTTACCAAACTGATGTTTAACCACCAATTTGCAATCGAGCAAAAGATCGATTGTGTTGTAAAGTGTAGCTCTACTAACTCGATAATTCTTGTTTTTCATAGAGATGTAAAGCGATTCAATATCGAAGTGCCCGTCTCTACAATAAACTTCATCTAAAATGGCAAAACGCTCAGGGGTTTTGCGGTGTCCTTTTTGTTCAAGATATTCAGTGAAAATACCTCTGACATTCTGTTTGCTGTTGTCACTATTCATACTTAAACTAAGTTTAAATAACGAGGTAAAAATAGTAATTTTTTAGAAAAAGTATTCTCCTAAGATTAACTTTATTCATCCACAGAATCAAATCTTTCTACCGATTCCATTCCTTTTAGCTTCATTAATTTGGCGATGAGGTTGTTAAGGTCGCTGGCATTATGGATATATAGTTCCATTGTTCCTTCGAAAATACCGTCGTGTGTATCGAAAGTTATGCTTCGCATGTTGATATTGTGCTGCTTACTGATGATTGTAGTAAGTTCATTAACAACTCCCAATCGGTCGAAACCTTGCATTTTAATTCGAGTAAGGTGCGACATTACCTTGAAAGTGGTCCATTCGGCAACAACAATCTGGTCGCCGTGACTGGACATCAATTTCAATGCATTAGGGCATTTGGTTTTGTGAATTTCCAAACTGTTTTCAGGAGTAATATATCCCACTACTTCATCACCTGGAATTGGGTGACAGCACGGAGCAAGATGATACTGAGTATCTTCTTCTTCGAGAATATATGTTTTCTTCTTGTCAAGTTCTTTCTGCGGTTCGTCTTGTTTTTTCTTATTGAATGTTAATCGCCAATACTTTACAAAACGGTTTTCGGTCTTTGTTTTCAGAATGGACGGAAGGTCGTCGATAACAATTAGTCCCATTCCAATTTGAGAGTAAAGCTGCTCTTTGTTCGATAGGTTAAAATGAAGTAGTATTTTCTTCAATGTATTCCCATGAGGAATAATCTTCATCTTCTTGTACTCTGCTTCTAGCCTTTGTTTTCCTATATCGATATGCTGGCGCTCTTGTAGCTTAAAAGCATTTTTAATTTTGTTTTTGGCTTTTGCAGTAACAACCAGATTCAGCCAGTTTTGAAGTGGTCGTTGTTTATCGGATGTAATAATTTCGATCTGATCACCGGTTTTTATTTCATGTCCGGGACTTACCAATTTATGATTGATCTTACCTCCGATACATTTGTTCCCCAATTCAGTATGAATTTCGAATGCAAAATCAAGTACTGTTGCTCCTTTGGGTAAAGTAATCATATGTCCTTTAGGAGAGAAGACCACAATTTCGGACGCAAATAGATTCAGTTTAAACTGATCGAGAAATTCCAATGCATTGGATTCTGGATTTTGAAGCGTCTCACGAATTCGTTCCAGCCATCGATCCAACTCTGAATCAGTCGACTGCTTTTCGGCTCCTTTGTATTTGTAATGAGCAGCAAATCCTTTCTCTGCAATTTCGTCCATCCTTCGGGTTCTAATCTGAACTTCCACCCATTTTCCTCGTGGTCCCATCACTGTTACGTGAAGCGACTCGTAGCCGTTGGCTTTGGGCATAGTAATCCAGTCGCGGATACGATCTGGCTTGGGCTTGTAGTAATCGGTGATTAGAGAGAGAATATCGAAACTTTGTCGTTTTTCAGAAATCTCTTCGTTGGGTTCAAATACAATTCGAACCGCCAAAATATCGTATATCTCATCGAACGATACGCCTTTCTTCTGCATCTTGTTCCAAATGGAATAGATGGATTTAGGTCGGCTAGTAATGGAACATTGTATTTTCTCTTTTTTCAGGCGTTCCTGAATAGGAGCAACAAATTCTTCCACTAAATAACTTCGATGAGCTTCTTTGTCGTGCAGTTGAAGCCTGATTTTTTCATAGGCTTCGGGATGCTCGTACTTCAAAGCCAGATCTTCCAGTTCTGTTTTTATGGAATATAGACCTAAACGATGAGCAAGAGGAGCGTACATGTACAAGGTTTCACCCGCAATTTTTAGTTGCTTGCGACGAGGCATCGAATCGAGGGTTTGCATATTGTGCAAACGGTCGGCCAGCTTAATTAAGATGACTCGCACATCATCGGAAAGTGTGAGTAGCATCTTCTTAAAATTTTCGGCCTGACTTGAGTCAAAGCTACCAGAAAGTTTAGTTAGTCCATCGACAATAGTTGCTACTTTAGGACCAAACATTCTGGAGATATCTTCTAGGGTATAGTCGGTGTCTTCAACTATATCGTGAAGAAGAGCTGCTAAAACCGACTTTGTTCCCAAACCGATTTCGGTAACGGTGATATAAGCAACAGCAATAGGGTGAATGATATAAGGTTCGCCAGACTTACGTCGAACGCCGGCATGAGCCTGATTGGCAAATTCAAATGCTTTCTCAATTTGTTCCAGTCCACTTTTACGGATGTTTTTCTTACACACCCGCATTAAATCATCAAATTTATCTTGAATTATTCGTTTATCTGCTGCGCTTTGTAAATCTGTCATTCCCCGTCGTCTCCTTTTTTATATTCCAGTTGCTCTGAATAAGATACTCGTTATTAAATATAGCTTTTCTTAGCTGTTTGGTTCGATCTTATTGCTTGTAAAATTACTTTTTCCCGAAAATTTCTTCTTCTACGAATTCACAAATGATATGTCCCAATAGCATATGTGCTTCCTGAATTCGAGGTGTATTTGAACTTGGTATTTGTATGGTAACATTGGCATATTGCTTCAGGTTAGAATCTTTTTCTCCTGTGAAAGCAATAGTGGTTATGCCCATTTCATTAGCTTGTTGGCATGCCGAAACAATATTTGCAGAGTTGCCACTTGTTGATAGAAAATATAGCACGTCGCCTTTTTGTGCTTGTGCTTCTACTGCTCTGGCATAAGCCTGTTCAAAACTATAATCGTTGGATACTGCAGTTAAAAAAGAGCTGTTAATATGGATAGCTTCTGCTTTTAGTGGTGGTCTGTCGATGTAAAACCGACCAGCCAATTCCGCTGAAAGATGCTGTGCGTCGGCAGCACTTCCTCCATTGCCGCAGAAAAATATTCCATGCCCATTTTCCAATGCTTTAAGCATAATAGCAATAACTTCATCTATTTGTTTTAAGATGAGTTGATTATTAAGGATGGTATTTTTTAGCTCTATTGCTTCTTTTATTCGAGTTCCAATCATGGGTGTAAATTACAAACTATTGAACAACTCATCAATAGTTGAGGTCATTCTCTCCCATGAAAATTTCTTTTTCTGCTCTATTACCTCTTCTTCAAAGTCGGCTTTTCTTTCATTATTGAAGAAATCGACAATGGCATTTGAAATGGCCAATTCGTCTGGTTGTACTACATAACCCGATTTTTGATGAGCAATAATTTCGGCTAAACCACCTACATCGGTTACCAACATCGCTTTATTGAAGTGGTAGCCAATTTGAGTTACTCCACTTTGAGTGGCTGTTTTATAAGGTTGAACGACTAAGTCGGCCGCACCAAAATATTGGTTGATTGCTTCATTGGGAATGTATTCGGTATGAAGAATAACATCATCTTTTAAACCGAATTTTTCAATGATATCATGGTAGTATTTTGGATCGGAATAAAATTCTCCAGCAACAATAAGCTTGATGTTGCGCTTTCGAAGGCGTGGGTTGGCCATTGCTTGCAGTAAAAGATCTAAACCTTTGTAATCTCTTATAAAACCAAAAAATAGTAGATAGTTGTACGATGGATCGAGTTGAAGTGCTTTTAATGCCTCTTCCCGGTCTAATATTTCTCCGTAATGGTCGTAAATAGGGTGGGGAGAAAAACGCTTTTTAGGCTCATCAATGAATTTAGATATATCGTCGAATACTACATCTGACATTGCAATAAAACCATCGACACTATGGGTGAAATATTTAGTTAATGAAACATCTCCAAGTCTTTTTTCATGGGGGATAATATTATCGACTAATGCAACCACTTTGGTGTGGTTGTTTTTTCGAGCCTTACGGCATATTGTTCCCAGCGCAGGAGCCATAAAAGGAAGCCAGTAGCGAACAATAATAAGATCAGGCTTCTGCTTTTTCAGCTCATTACCTACAGCCAGCCAGTTAAGAGGATTGACGGAGTTGATTTTTCGTTGAATGTCAAGACCAGAAATAGGATCACTATCGGTGTATTGTGTTTTCCCAGGGAAAAGAATACTCGGGTACTGAACGGTGAAATTATAAATAGTAACATCGTTGCCTTCCTGAATTAATTGAGAAGCCAAGCGTTCGTTCAATGCTGCAATTCCCCCTCGATAAGGGTGCGCAGGTCCAATAATGATTATTTTTTTCTTATTCAAGGCCATTCTGTTTATGCTAAAAATCAACGAAAGTTAACGATTCTAGGAGCAACAATCGAAAACTTACTGTTAAGTATTTTTAATTTCTTTATCTAAGAAGTCGAAAATCTTTTCCGACTCTTCAGGATGAAACCAATTAACTGAGTCGTCTCGTCTAAACCAAGACAATTGCTTACGCGCATAACGTCTACTGTTTCTTTTAATCAATCGAATGGCCTCTTCTTTGTCGATTGTACCATCGAAATAATCGAAAAGTTCTTTGTAACCTACAGTGTTTAGCGAGTTGTTTGCTTTGTGTTGGTAAACACTTCTGGCTTCTTCTTCCAAACCTTGTTCGAGCATCAAGTCGACACGCAAATTGATTCGCTCATAAAGCTCTTCACGGTCTCTGTTTAAACCTAACTTGATGATCTTAAATGGACGCTCTTTCTTGATGTTTGTTCTCAGCTCAGTGAAGGGCTTTCCTGTCATATAGCAAATTTCCAAAGCATGAAGAATTCGCTTTGGATTCTTTAAGTCTACTTTATCGTAATAAGCAGGATCGAGGTGTTTTAATTCTCTTCTCAAAGGTTCTAATCCTTCGTTTTCAAAGCGTTCTATTAGCTCTTTTCGAAGTTCTGGGTCAACAGTTGGTAGTTCGTCAATTCCGTTGCATAGCGAGTCGATATAAAGCATAGAGCCACCAGAAACAACAACTGCTTGTTTCGATTTAAATAACTCTGTTAAAAGCTCCATCGCGCTTTCTTCGAATCGACTTGCACTGTAATAATCTAAAACCGATAAATGCTGAATAAAATGGTGCTTCACCTGTTCCAGGTAATGAGGTTCTGGTACAGCTGTTCCAATGTTTAATTCTTTATACACCTGACGAGAGTCGGATGAGACAATATCGGTATTGTATTTTTTTGCGATATCGATACTAAGGTCTGTTTTGCCAACACCAGTCGGTCCTAAAATTACAATTAAATAGTTCTCCATTTTCAGACTATAAATGATTTCAGATCGAAGCGCAAAGGTAGTGAAGTTCATAAAAAAAGCTGCTTGAAAAAGCAGCTTCTGTTGTTAATCATTAAATAATAATTACTGAAGATCTAACATTTCCCCATAGATCTCACTGTAGTCCATGAAATCTCCAAAGTCGTTGGATGCCTGCTTTTGATCCAATTCATCTGGTACCCAAACTCCTGAAATGAAACTTTCAGATACTACTTGTTCGGGGGTGTTTCCTTGCTTAGCAATAACTACAGGATCTTTTAGATTTTTTTCCATAGTAATGTCGATTAGTTCAATAAAAAATGCACGATCGTTTAATATGTCGAAACGATAGATTAGTCTTGAATGAATTTCTTTGATGACAGATTCAAGGGTGGTGGTGTGCATAGTTAACTGAGACGGAAGATTAAATCCAGTATCAATTGGTGTGATTTCAAGTAGCTTATTCCAGTTTTTATCTACAATATCAAAAGTCGTAATTAGGGCTTGATCGTAGCCTAAACTTTCTTGAAGAAATTGATTGAACTCTTCAAATGTTGATGATGAGTCAATTGATATGCGTAGATAGAATTCATCAATTTCCCCCGATAAAATACAGAATGAATATACCATGCTACTTAAATTTTCATAAGCCAAAAGCATCTCCCTCAAAAACGAATTAGCTCAGTGTTAGTGTTTAAGTTATTCGTAGCACAGATAATAATGTTTCAAAAAAAAAGATTTGTTAACATTTCTTAACGTTTTCTTATCCGCTTTTAGAAGTTAGATTCAAAGTGTAAATTTTCGAAAAAAGGCAATTCATTTAAGAAGTGACTTATTCCTAAAAGGGCGAAGAAAAGTAAGATTCCAGATAGTGCAGCTGCAATAATGGCACATACTCTTCCTGTTTTCAAATTGGTGTACGAATGACGAGTATACGACATTGGTGAGGCTTTGTAGTTATTGTCTTCGATATAGGCCAAAATCAATGCTATAATGGCCAATAACAAAGATGCTGGTTGATAACAAAACAGTGTGATGAGAGAAATTACACCTAATGTTAAAATTAATGTAGCATTGGGAAGAGGCTGTACCTCTTGATTGGGCATATCCTGATGGTCGTTATTATCTATTCGTTCCATGGTAGTGATTTGAGATTACCCTATAAAAATAGTAGAATTTTTTGTTCTAATTAAACTTAGAGGTGAAAGAAGCTGTTGAAGTAAAACGATATAAAAAATATAGGACTATTTAAAAGATTTATTGATGAATGGATTTTTGGATTGTGAAAACTTAATGATTGTTGATAGAATGAAGTTAGAAATCTCTTTTCTTCTAATGATCTGAATATCTAATATCCTGAAATCTTAGTTCTATTAAAATAATAGATTATTATATTTGTGACTTAACGTCGATAGTAGGCTGAAAAAATTTTGATATGAATAATAAGCTAGATCGCCTTTTTGATCTTTTACCCTATTTAGAGCAAAACTTTCAGAAGGAAGTTATTCTTGCTGGAAAATCTACCGGAACTTGGAAGTCATACAGTACCAAGGAATATGTACAAAAGTGTCAACATTTTTCCATCGGATTATTAAAACTAGGACTAGAGAAAGAAGATAAAATTATCACTGTTTGTAATAGCCGACCAGAGTGGAATGTTATCGATATGGGAATTGCACAAGCAGGAATGGTGCATGTACCATTATACCCTAATTTAACCGAAGATGAGTATGCTTATTTAATTGAGCACTCAGAGGCTAAATTGGCAATTATTGGAAATAAGGTTATCTATAATAGAATAAAACCGGCTTTAGAACGCTTCGCAGATGTTAAGGTTTATACCGTAGACGAAATTGAAAATGAAGCGAATTTTTCGGAGATTGTTGAGTCAGGAGAAAAGGCTTCAGAAGAAGATTTACAAAAACTGAATGCGTTAAGTGCATCCATTTTACCCGATGATTTAGTAACTATTATTTATACTTCAGGAACAACAGGAGCTCCAAAAGGAGTTATGTTATCACATAAGAATATATTGAGTAATGCTATTGATTCTTCTGCCTGCATTCCGCTAAACTCTAACCATAAAGTAATTAGTTTTCTTCCATTGTGCCACGTGTATGAGCGGATGTTGAATTACTTATATCTGTATTGTGGTATTCCTATTTACTATGCTCAGAATATGGGAACAATTGTAAAAGACCTGAACGAAATAAAAGCTGATGGTTTTACATGTGTTCCTCGATTTCTGGAGAAAGTCTATGATCAGATTGTAGCTAAAGGAAAAGATCTGACTGGATTTAAGAAGAGCATGTTCTTCTGGTCTATTAAATTAGCAGAACAATATGTTCCCTTTGAACGAAAAAGTTGGTGGTATAACTTGCAACTGAAAATAGCAAGAAAATTAATATTCAGTAAGTGGCAAGCAGCCTTAGGAGGAAATGTAAAGATGATTGTTTCTGGAGGTGCTGCAATGCAAGAGCGCTTAGGAAGAATATTTGGAGCTGCCGGTTTATTGGTTCAGGAAGGATATGGATTGACAGAAACATCTCCCGTAAATGCTGTTAATGGATATTCCAAAGAAGAATATATGTTAGGAACAGTTGGTCCTGTTCTAAATGGAGTAACTGTGAAAATAGCTGAAGATGGAGAGATTTTGGTGAAGGGGCCCAATGTAATGAAAGGGTATTATAAAGATCCGGAATATACTTCACAAGTTATTGATAATGATGGATGGTTTCATACAGGCGATATTGGAATGTTGGTTGATAATAAATTCCTTAAAATTACCGATAGAAAGAAATCGATATTTAAATTGTCGTCAGGAAAATATGTTGCTCCGCAGGTTGTTGAGAATAAAGCCAAAGAGTCGAACTTTATTGAGCAAGCAATGGTAGTGGGAGAGAATGAGAAGTATACTGGTTTAGTGATTTCTCCTAATTTCGATTATTTACATTTTTGGGCAACCAAACACAATGTGGTTTACAGAGATAACGAAGAATTGGTAAAACACCCCGAAGTAAAAAAGAGAATTCAGAAAGAAATTATTCAGATAAATAAAGGACTGAGTGCGCATGAGCAAATGAAAACATTTGTGGTTGTGGCACATGAGTGGACTCCGAATACGGGAGAACTTTCAGCTTCTTTAAAATTGAAACGAGATGTGGTGTTCGGTAAGTATGCCACAGAAATAGAAGAGATGTTTCAATAGTCTGATAAAAAAAAGGATATGACAATTAAACGTACATTCGAACTGCTCGATCACTGTCAGAATAAGGTGCCAAGAGATGATATTTTTGGTGGGAAAAAAGATGGCGAGTGGGTCAAATACAATACCGATTCCTATGTGAAAGAATCTCGACGTTTTGCGTTGGGCTTGCTAAAGATGGGAATTAAGAAGGGCGATATTATTGCTACAATATCTACCAATCGACCAGAGTGGAATTTCATTGATATGGGAATTGCATTAACTGGAGCTATTCATTTACCTATTTATCCAACTATTAGCGAAGAGGATTATGCTTATATTTTGGCTCACGCCGAAGTGAAGTTTGTAATTACTTCAGATGTTAAGCTGTATAAAAAGGTAAAGCCGGTTGCTGACAACTTAAATAACTTGGATGTTTATACCATTTCGGAAGTTGAGGGGGCAAAAAACTGGCAAGAAATAGCATTACCTGAAGGTGATGAAACGCCAGAATTAGTGTCAGCGTTAGAAAAGCGTAAAGCAACAGTGAATGAGGATGATGTGGTTACTATGATCTATACGTCAGGAACTACAGGAACGCCCAAAGGAGTAATGCTGACACACAAGAACTTGATTAGCAATTTTGTGGCTCAGACTGCTTACCATGATCTGGGGATGGGGCACCGTGCTATTAGCTTTTTGCCGTTGTGTCATATTTACGAGCGTAGCTTGAATTATCACTTTATATACAAAGGAATTGGCATTTATTATGTGGAGAATTTAGCAGGAATTCTACCTGCTATTACAGAAATTAAACCACATATTTTCAATACTGTGCCACGTTTGTTGGAACGTATTTACGATGGAATAATCAATAAAGGGAAGCAATTGGATGGATTTAAGAAATCGATTTTCTTTTGGGCTGTTCGATTGGGACACCGTTTTGATTATGGGAAGAAATTTGGACCATTGTTTCATCTTCAACGCATAATTGCCGATAAGTTGGTTTACTCCAAATGGCGTGCAGCTATGGGAGGTAATATTGAGGTAATTGTTTCGGGAGGGGCTGCTTTGCAAGGACGTATTTTAAGCGTTTTCGGAATTGCAAAGATCAAAACATTAGAAGGTTACGGTTTGACAGAAACTTCACCGGTTATTGCAGTTAGTAATCCATTGAAAGGCCAAATACGTGTTGGGACAGTTGGTCCTCCACTGACTGGTGTTGAGGTGAAAATTGCCGAGGATGGAGAAATTCTTTGTAAAGGACCTTGTGTAATGAAAGGATACTATAAAGAACCGGAGCTAACAGCAGAAGTTATCGATGAAGATGGTTGGTTTCATACTGGAGACGTTGGTTGCTTTGTTGAGGATATCTATCTGAAAATTACAGACCGAAAGAAAGAAATTTTCAAATTGTCGGGAGGGAAATATATTGCTCCTCAGATGATTGAGAATAAACTGAAAGAATCGTTCTTTATTGAACAGGCGATGGTGGTAGGTGAAAGTCAGAAGTTTGCCAGTGCAATTATTTCTCCTAATTTCGATTACTTGCACGATTGGTGTGCGAAACAAAACCTACACTTTAAAGATAATAAGGCGTTGATAGAACTGCCGGAAGTTCAAGCTGAATTTCAAAAAGAAGTGAAGGAGGTGAACAAGTCGCTTGGCCAAGTGGAACAGATCAATCGTTTTAAGTTGGTTTGTGAAGCCTGGACTCCCAACTCAGGAGAACTGTCTCCAACTTTGAAATTGAAACGGCAGTTTGTTCATGCAAAATACGATCACCTGATCAATCAGATTTATGGAATAAAGCCAGAAGAGGAAAATAAATCGGGCAAGTTGAGCGATAACTTCAACGAACTGAAGAATAAACTGAAACTGTAACGAAAATCAGATATTATTTGTAGTAGAGACGCAAAATTTTGCGCCTCTACTACAAATTTCACCAAATGAGGTATAAAAAAAGAGGCTTTCTGCTAAGAAAACCTCTTTGATATATTGGATAGTAAGTTAAATTACTTTACTGATTCCATGTACTCGATCAATTCACAAACTTTTGCTGAGTAACCCATTTCGTTATCGTACCATGAAACAACTTTTACGAAGTTTGGAGACAACTGGATACCTGCAGTAGCGTCGAAGATAGAAGTACGAACGTCACCAATGAAGTCGTTAGAAACAACTGCATCCTCAGTGTAACCAAGAACACCAGCCAATTCACCTTCAGAAGCTGTTTTCATAGCAGCACAGATAGCTTCGTATGAAGTTTCTTTCTCTAAACGTACAGTTAAGTCAACTACAGATACGTCTGGAGTAGGAACACGGAAAGCCATACCTGTAAGTTTTCCGTTCAATGAAGGAATAACTTTACCTACAGCTTTAGCAGCACCTGTTGAAGAAGGGATGATGTTTTGACCAGCACCACGTCCACCTCTCCAGTCTTTCATAGAAGGACCGTCAACTGTTTTCTGAGTTGCAGTAGTAGCGTGAACTGTAGTCATCAAACCTTCAACGATACCGAAGTTGTCGTGAAGTACTTTAGCTACAGGAGCCAAACAGTTAGTAGTACATGAAGCGTTAGATACGAAGTTCATATCGCTAGTGTACTCTTTGTTGTTTACACCCATAACGAACATTGGAGTATCGTCTTTAGAAGGAGCAGACATAACTACTTTCTTCGCACCAGCGTCGATGTGACCTTGAGCTGACTCTTTAGTCAAGAAAAGACCAGTTGACTCAACAACGTACTCAGCTTCAACAGCTCCCCAGTTGATGTCAGCAGGGTTGCGCTCAGCAGAAACGCGAATCTCGTCACCATTAACAATCAATTTACCGTCTTTTACTTCAACAGTTCCATCGAATTGTCCGTGAGTAGAGTCATATTTTAGCATGTAAGCCATGTAGTCAACACCGATAAGGTCGTTGATAGCTACAACTTGTACAGTTCCTTTAGCAATAGCTTGACGGAAAACGAAACGACCGATACGACCGAATCCGTTAATACCAATTTTAATTTTAGACATAATTGATACTTTTTGATAGTTATATATAAATTGTATAAATCAAAGGTTATTTTCTAAACCCACGCAAAGTAAATACTTAAATCGAAAACCATCAAGAATAATTCTTCAATTTTGAATTTTTAACTATGTCTTTAATTTTTAGTTAACTCAATTGCAAAAATTTAATGAGATAATATTTTGTCTCCAATATCTTAAATCCAGAGAACAGGGGTTAGGTTGTGTGTGAAAAATGAGTGAATTGCAATGAAGAATGTATATTGAATACTTTATTCCAAAATGGGGAAGAGCATTTATTTCTGCTAAAAATGTTGACATGTTTCAATTGGGGGCTTATCTTCAAAATTGACGTAATAAATTCTCTTGGTAAAGGAAGATAAAAATGACTTGAAAGTACCATCGTTTATCAATGCATATTCTAGCCTGTTGTGATTGCTTTGTATGGAAGTAAGTAAAGGATAATTTTGAATATTAGATCAGGATAGTGTAAAAAAGGTTTATGAATGTTGTATGGGGCAGATAGTCAGCTGTGATAGTGTTGATTGTTTGTATTGTTTGCGGGATACATTTGGGAGAAAATGAAAAGAAGATATATGTAGTGTGTGTGTTTATGTTTTTATTTTGTTGCTAAGCTATGCTATAGTTTGAATTTGCCAAAATAATGAGTTTGTAGGTTGTTTAAATATAGATATAGGTTGTTTTATGTCTGATAATTAGATTTCTGGGATTTTTCATGGTTGTGTTTGTCAGTGTTGCATGTTGGGTGTAATGAGTAGAAGAAATATGCATAGGTGTTGCAGGGAAATGAAATTTCTTATTCTGGATTTAAACGAGAAGAACACCTCAGAGTTGAGTGAAGAATGTTTAAAAAGTGATAAAAAGAAGAGGGAGCTTTGTTGTGTGAAAAAAAACATTGAAAAAACGATAGTGAGATATAAGATATGTCTAAATCGCACGTTTATAGGGGGATTTAAAGCATTAAATATTTGGAATTTGTTTCTGAATAGTTTGTTGGTTGCTAATAAATTTTATACGTTTGTAATATTATGCAATTAATAAGGCGTAATACGTTGATTGAAATCCAAGAGATTAATATAAATAAAAGTTAATCAATCAATTAAGTTCAATTTAAACACTAGATGCTATGAGAAAATTGTTTACACGGCTCTTTAGTATTTTTATACTAATTAGTGGGCTGGGTTTCCAAGCTGCATTTGGGGCTCTTACCTGGGACGGTACGAAGTCTAAACCTGTTGCTGGAAATCTAAACGTGAAGCCTGCGGACGTGGCAACTAAATTTGTGGTGGCCTTTAACGAAGCACCACAGTTGAGTGAAGTCGGTGGAACCTTGGTATTATACAAAGGAACATCAACTAACTGGGTTGCAACAATTCCAGTTTCAGCAACAGCAAGTAATGTAAGCGTTGTTGGTAAAACATTGGAAGTAACACACGGACAGACTATTGAGGCAGGAGTTGATTATTATATCGCTTTGCTTGGTTCTGCTGTGAAGAACTTCGGAGAAATAAGTGCTACAAGCTGGCGCTTTAAAGTAGGTGACTATGTTGCACCGGTATTAAAAACTGCAGCAAATGATTTTACTCCTGCAAAAGGAGCAAAAAGTATTGATGCAAGAGATAATGCTTTCCATTTAGTAATTCCTTTTAACGAGAATATTGCTAAAGGAACTGGTAATGTAACAGTATATGCTGAGGATGGTACTGTAGTTGACATTGTAGATGTTGCATCTGCAGATGTTACTATAGCAAACAACGAAGCAACTGTACAAATTGCCAATAGTGCAATTTTTAACGAGTTGACTAAGTATTATGTGCAAATCGATGCTAATGCATTTAAAGATGTAAGTGGTAACGATAATAAATTTGCTGGTCTAAAAGACAAAACAACATTTACTTTCACAACTAGAGATTACTCTGCTCCAGTTGTTTCAGCTGTAACAGTAACAAATGTTACTACAACTAGTGCTACATTAGGTGTTACTATTAATGAAAAAGGTAAATACTACTACTTGCTTCAACTAGCTTCTGTTGCAGATCCTGCTGATGCTAACGCTGTGAAAACAGGTGGTGTTGCAGTAACTGTTAATGCTCCTAATGCAGTTGTTACTACAGCAATGACTGTTGCTGGATCTAACGATTATGAAGTATTCGTTGTTGCAGAAAATGCTGAGACTCCTGCTAACTTAACTACTACTGTTAAGAAAGTAACTTTCAGCTCTGATGATAATACTCGTCCTGCAATTTTTGCTCGCGGTATTATGAATAATGATGCTAAAAGAACAACAGGAGCTTACTTGTTGTTTGATGAGCAAGTAAGAGGTGGTTCTGGAGAACTAGCTTTACGTTTAGATAGCGATGAATCATATGTTAAGCGCATTGATGCTTCTACAGTTACTTCATTTCAAATTCCTACAGGTCAGCCTAATGCTGGTAAATGGAAAGTTGCTATCGACTTCGAAATGACTCTTCCAAGTGAAGTTGCATATTATATTGTATTCCCAGAGACATTTATTGAAGATATGGCTGGTAATAACGTTACTGGTGCTTATATCAATAGAGGAGACTGGAACTTTGTAAGTTCTGATTTTGAATTACCTGTTGTAACGTTTAAAGCTGCAAGCTGGGCTTCAAATAAAGTTTCTGATCTAAATTCAGATCTTTGGATTCAATTGGACGAAGTAGTAACTGTTGCTTCTTCTACAAATACTGCAGGAACTGTAAGTGCAAACAACGATATTATTAATAATATCTACAAGTATGTTACTTTAGAGCAAGCAGGTAAAAAAGTTCAGGTATTAACAGCATCTCATGTTACATATGATAATACTAACAAGCGTATTGTTATTAACCCAACTAATGCGTTGACAAGTAACACTGCATATACTGTGAAATTAGCAGCTAATGCAATTAAAGATGCTAACGGTAACGTTGTTGCCACAGAGAAAGTAGGAACTTTAACTACTGGAGACCTTGATGCTATTGCTGCTTCATATGGTAGTTCAGAAGGTGTAACTACTACTACTGGATTGAAAGCTAACTCTACATTGAAAATTAAATTCAATAAAGCTGTTCGCTTAACAACTACTGGTACTCCAGCTGTTACAGCTGAAAATATTAAGCCATTTATTACCTTTACTAAAGGTGGTGCTAACAAGGCATTTACAGTAACTTACGATGCTGCATCATTTACAGTAACTGTTATTCCTACAGATGCATTAGTTACTAATGCAACTGATTATGCAATGTCATTGAACACTGCAAAAATTGAGGATGTTAACGGTGTTGATTTAGGTGCTGGCGTTGTAACTACGAACTACAGTATTGCTGACTTTACAGCTCCTGCTATTGCTTTAAGCCACACAGGAAACGTAGAGAACAAACCTGCAAATGCTAATCCTAAAATTACTATTACTGACCTAGCTAATTACACAGACCTTAACGGTGCTAACCTTGCAGCAAACGTGTCTAATCACGTTGTATTCAAGGCTGATAATGCTTCAGGTGAAAACTTGGCATTTACTGTTGCTGTAGCAGGTGATGTAATTACAATCACTCCAACTGTTGCTTTAGCAACTGGTAAAACTTATTACTACGGTATTGGTGCTTCTGTAAAAGATGCTTCAGGTAATATTGTTACAGCTAAATTGAGCACATTTACAATGACTGCTCCTGCTGTTGCTCCAGTTATTACTGCACAGAACTACACTATTAATGCTAGTGCAGAAACTGCAATTACTGCAAAAGTAGAGCATGTTGTTCCTGTTAGCAATAAACTTACATTGGTAGTTAAGTTTAACGACTTACTTCAAATTACTAATGCTGCTGCTTCTAACCCAGTAACTTTAGCTGGTGGAAACGGAGCTCAGTCTGTTACTATTAATAATGTTTCTCCAAACATTGTTTCTGGTAATACTGTAAGATTCGAATTCCCAATTGTTGGTGATTTAGATTCTGAAACTGAATATACTGTTACTCTTCCTGCAGGAATTGTACAAGGTCAGGCAGTTTACAACGGAACTGACTATGCTCAGTTTGCTGGTAAAACTTTCAAGTTTAAATCTAAAGACATTGTTAAACCAACTGTTTCAGCTCACGCTCCAACAGGAACAGGAGTTGCATTGAATGGTGCAATGACTTTGAACTTCAGCGAAAAAGTTGAATTAGGTTCTGGAAATATCCAAGTTAAGATTGGAAATACAGTAGAGCAAACAATTGCTATCAACTCAACTAATGTTAAGTTGAACTCGGCTGGTACTACAGCGACTATTACTCATGCTGATTTTGTGAAGTACAACACTACTTATACTGTTGTTATTCCTAAGGCAGGTTTCCATGATGATGGTTCTAACAACGCTATGGCAGCTGATTATACTTATACATTCACTACATTATTGAACCCTCAGCCAACAGTTGCAACATATTTGCCTGCTGACGAAGCTGACTTGGTTGCTTTAGATTCTCCTATTACTTTGACTTTCTCAGAAGAAGTAGAGAAAAATGTAACTAATAGCCAGCAGACTATCAGAGAGGTTCACCTAATGAAGAAAACAACAGGTGCCGCTCGTGCTTCATTGAATGCTGGAACAAACTATAGCCTAAACCTAGGTGATGACGTGAAAGTTGCTTCAATGTATGTTGATAATTCAAACGTATCTGTTTCTGGTAAAACAGTAACTTTGAACTTCGGAGTTAATTTAGAAGCAAACACTGATTACTATATCTTGATTGGTCCTGATGCATTCAAAGACAAATCAACAGGTAATACAGCTGTAGGTAACGAGATTCCTGGTACTTATGCTGGTATCTTAACTTACGGTGCTTGGAACTTTACAACTAAAGACGTTAAAGCTCCATCTATTCAGTATGCTTACACTAAGCGTGGTGATGATAAAGTGGCTATGACAAGTGATATCGTTATTACTTTCTCTAAGCCTATTATGAAAGCTAATGGTGATGCAATTAACAGTGCAGATGTTGCTAACCTATTTACTTTAACTAAAACTTCAGGAACAAATACAGGTGTTAAAGCATTCGTTGGAACAATTAATGCTACTAAAACTGTTGTTACTGTTCTAAATAGTTCTTTGGTTACTTTAGGTGAGTTCACTGAGCTTTCTAACTACACAATTGCATTGAACACTAATGCAATCAAATCTACTCATGGTGGTATCTTAAGTGGTTCTGATAACTTTACTACTTCTGATTACACTAAGCCTGTTGTAGTTGTTGATTTCGCAAACAACGTATCAGATATCAAGAAAGACGAAGCAACTGCTCGTTTTACTGTTACTGATAACTCTATGTTGAAGAAAGTATACTACACTATTACTGCTGGTGATAATAACACTGCAGCTCCTGCTGTTGATGTAATTAAAGCTAATGGTAAAGCTGTAACTGGTGGTTCAGATGTTGAAACTAACAAATTTACTAGTTTAACTTCAGAAACATCATATGTGATTTTCTCTGTTGTAGAAGATAAAGCTGGAAACCTTTCAACTGTTGCTAAGAAAGTATTTACTACTGACGATGTAACTAAACCAGAATTGGTTACTGCTTCTCTTCCTGCAAACTTTGATGCAAACAAGAAGTTGACTCTAACATTCAACGAAGATGTTACTGCTGATGCTACTGCTCAAGTACGTGTTGTAAACGCTGCTACTTTAGTAACAGAAGCTACTTTAACTCTTCATGCTGTTGCTAATAAGCCTAAGCAGTTAATTACTTCTGCTTTCACTGGTTTAGCTTCAGACGTTACTTCATACTATATTGAAGTTGAAAAAGGACACGTAATGGACGTACCAGTTGTTGCTGGAGACGCTGTTAACTTATTCGATGGACATTATGGAAATAGCTGGATGGTTACTGCTACTGATGTAACAGCACCTATGCTATTAACTGTTTCTCCTAATTTAGGAGTTAATCATGCTAATCCAGCAATGAACTTTGATGTAAACAGTAATGTTACATTAGCTTTCAATGAAAACATGAAGTTAGTTACTCCTACTCCTGCTAGTGCAATTACTATCGAAGAGTGGAATGGTACTGCTTATGTTCCATTTGAAGTTGTTGATCCTGCAAATATTACTATCACTGATAAAGAAGTAGTAATTAACCCTGCACGCACACTAAAAACTGAAACTCAATATCGTTTTGCAATCAAAGCAAATGTTTTTGCTGATATGGCTGGAAACAAATATGCTACTGCACGCGAAGGTTTCGTTAAAACAAGTGATGTTGTTGCTCCAACTGTAACATTTGCTCCTGCAAATGCTGCTACTAATGTTGCTTTAGGTACTCCAATGACTATTACTTTCTCTGAAGCTTTGAAGTGGATGGACGGTACAGAAATTGATTACCAAAACTTGCAATCAGCTGTTCAATTCAAGAAGAATGGTACTGCTGCTGCATTTACTGCTACATTGAACGGTGCTAAAACAGTTATCACTATTACTCCTGCTACTGCATTAGTAAAAGATGCTAATTATACTTTAGGTGTTGTTGCTAATAAATTCGAAGATGCTGCTGGTAATGAAGTTGCTGCTGCAGAAGCTACATTTGCTACTCCTGTAACTCCTTCTTCTACTAACTTGGTATCTATTTTACCAAACAACAACGATAACAATGTAAACACTCCTGCTACAATTGATCAAGTATTTACTATTCAATTTACTGGTGCTGTTTATACTTACAACACTACTGCTTCATTGAACAACCTTCCTGTAACTCCTGCATACTTAGGTACTGCAGTACAAGTTACTGTAAACGGAGCTGTTCTTGCTGCAAACAAATTGACATTCACTATTTCTGATGATAACAGAACTGCAACTGTTACTCCAAAAGAGGCATTTGCAAGTGATGCAACTGTTCGTGTTGAACTAATCGCAAACAAACTACAAGTTGGTGAAGGTAATACAAACATTATCTCTGCTGCTGTAGCTAACATGTATACTGTAGAGGACGTAAGAAAACCAATCCTAGATGCTGCTGCTGATGCTGGTCTTTGGGAGAATGGTTACTATCCTGCAAAAGTGACTAACTTGTCATTGCCTGCTTCTGTTATTGCTAAAACTGATGCATTGAAATTAACTTTCGATGAAAAAGTTAAAGCTGGAACTGGCGCAATTGAAATTCGTCGTTGGGACGGTGTTCTTGTAAAAGAAATTACTGACCTTACATTCGATGCTACTAAGAAGATTGTAACTATTGGTGACCTAACTGGTATTCCTACAAATGTAGAGTACTATGTAGTTGTTCCTGCTGGTGCAATTGTTGACCTTGCTGGAAATCAGTTTGCTGGTATTGCAGGTATTGTTGGTGACGCTCAGAACTGGAGATTCTTGTTGAAAGATGACGCAATTCCTCAGGTTACTTACACTCCTACTACTACAAACATTCCTGTAACTACTGATCTTGTATTGAACTTCGACCGTCCAGTTGCAGAAGGTGACGGATTCGTTGCTATCTACAAAGAAAATGGTGAAGCTATCGAGTTGTTAAGAACTGCTGATGTTAACTTCGCAATGTCTAACGGTAACAGAACAGCTACTGTTGATATCTCTAACTTAGAAGTATCTACTGTTTACCAAGTACAAGTTGCTGAAGGAACATTCGTATCTCAAGTTGATAATACTAAGAAGCAGGCTGCTATTGCAGTAGCTGACTGGACATTTACAACTGAGTCTAACACTACTCCTAAAGTTGTTGCTGACGGATTTAGCCCAGCTAAAGATGCTACAACTGCTCCATTGAACTCAGATCTTGAAATTACATTCGATATGGACGTTCAAGCTGGTTCTGGAAACATCCAACTTCACTCTCAAGATGGTTCTATCTTGTTGAACTTTGATGTAACAGGTGATGATGTAACATTTAATGGTAATGTTGTTACTGTTGATCTTCCAAAATTGGCAGAAAACAAAACATTCTATGTAATTATTCCTGGAACTGCAATTAGAAATACTTCTGTTACTCCAGAATACTATGCTGGTATTACTGTACCTTATGTATGGCAATTCTCAACATTGACTGATGAAACTGCTCCTACTCTAACTGTTACTGATCCTGCAACTCCTGTTGCTGCGACATTCGAAGTTGGTTTAGAATTTAGCGAAGACGTAACTGGTGTTGAAGCAGGTGTTACTGCTAACACAGGTACTGTAACTGTAACTAAAGTTACTGATGCTCAGTACACAGTTCAAGTTGAAGCTGCAGAAAAAACTGAAGTTGTATTAACTATTGCTAATACTATTACAGATAAAGCTGTTACTCCTAATGCATTTGCTGGTAAGACATTGACTTACACTACTGGTGACTTCACTGCTCCTACTGCAACAATCGCTCCTGCTTCAGGAGATATTGCAGAAAACGCATTTGATGTAACTGTAACATTCTCTGAAGAGGTTGTTATTCCTGATGGTGCTATTACTGTTGAAGGTGGTACTGCTGGTGCAATGACTAATGAAGGAAATGTATATACTATTCCTGTAACTACAGAAGGAAATGCAACTGTTGTTGTAACTGTTCCTACTACTGTAGAAGATACTGCAGGTAACGCAATTGCAGAAGCTGTTGTTGCTACTTACAAAGTTGGTGATTACACTGCTCCTACTGTATCAGCTGATCCTGCATCAGGAACTGATATGGCTGCTGATTTCAATGTAACTCTTACTTTCTCTGAGGAAGTTAAAGGTACTGATGGAATTACTGTAGAAGGTGCTACTGCAACTGTAACTGGTTCTGGAACTACTTATACTGTAGCTGTAACAGGTGCTGCTGATGCTGCAACTGTAACAATTACTGTTCCTGCAACTGTAACAGATATGGCTGGAAATGCTGTTGAAGAAACTGTTTACACTTATACTGTAGGTGATAACACTGCTCCAACAATGACAGCTAATACTCCTGTATCAGGAACAACTTTAACCGATAACCACCCTGTATTTACTATGACATTCAGCGAGGATGTTGTATTGGGAACTGGTGCTATCAAGATTGTTAAAGTAGGTGAAACTGATGCTACATTAGAATTAGATCCTGCTGCTGCAGAGGTTGTTGCTGAGGTTACAGGAACACAAGTTACTGTTACTTATGATCTAGCTAGTGGTCTTGACAAAAACACTGAATACTATGTATTAGTACCAGAAGGATTTGTTAAAGATGCTGCTAACAATAACTTTGCTGGTGTAACTGATAACACTGCATGGACATTTACTACTGGTGCTTTCAAAACTGGTGTTGAGCCAGGAGAGAATGTTAAAGTGGCTATCTATCCTAATCCATTTAAGTCAGAAATTAACATTTCAAATACTGATAACTTAGAAAGAGTTGTTATCTCTAACATCGCTGGACAAGTTGTTAAGCAAGTTGTTAATCCAACATCTCGCATTGAAACTTCTAACTTGCGTACTGGAGTATACTTCATTACTCTATACAGCAACGCTGGAGTTGTTAAAACTGAAAGGATTGTTAAAAGGTAATACCGAATTGATTGATTAAAAGGGGGGGAACCGATAGGTTCCCCTTTTTTGTTTATTGGAATTTACTCTTCATGTGAATGATGAGTACAACTAGTGAATTCTTAGTACATTTGAGAAAATAAAACTAGAAAGAGATGTTACAGACTTTATTGGATCATAGAACCATAAGAAAATATACAGATAAGCAAGTGGATGATGCTTTATTGAATCGTATTTTGGAGGCTGGATGCAGAGCATCTACTACAGGAAATATGCAGGTTTATAGTATTGTGGTAACTCGCGATGATGAACGCAAAGAAAAGTTAAGTCCTTTGCATTTCAACCAACCGATGATTAAGAATGCACCAGTTACTTTAACTTTTTGTGCCGACTTTAATCGGTTCAATAAATGGTGTCGATTGCGTAATGCAGAGCCAGGTTATGATAATCTGTTATCATTCATAACGGCAAGTATTGATGCTCTTCTTGTGGCACAAAATGTGTGTGTTGCAGCAGAAACAGAAGGTCTGGGTATTTGCTATTTAGGAACAACAACTTATATGGCAAAAGGCATAATTGATGCTTTAGAGTTACCTAAAGGAGTTATTCCTATTACTACTGTAACTTTAGGCTGGCCGGATGAACAACCACCGCAAGTGGATAGATTACCATTAGAAGCAGTAGTACACAATGAAGTATATAAGGATTATACCGATGAAGATATCAATACTATTTATGCTGAAAAAGAGGCCCGTGAGGATTCCCAAAAGTTTGTAGAAGAGAATAATAAAGAATCATTGGCACAGGTATTTACTGATGTCCGCTATAAAAAAGCAGACAATGAGCATTTTTCTAGGATGCTGTTAGAAGTGCTAAAAGAACAAGGATACATGGAGCAATAAGAGATTGTCTCTATTGTAAAAAAGCTTTGAAATTGATTTTTCAAAGCTTTTTTAATATCACGAGGTTGTGTATGCTTGAATGATCTTAAAGAAATCTGATCTAAAGCTAGCCCCAATTGGAATTTTCTTCTTTTGTATTTCTACCATATTACCTTCTATTGCATCAATCTGATTTAACGCTACAATAAAAGATTTATGAATTCGGTAAAATGAATCTTTTGGAAGCAACTCATTTATCTTTTTCATGGACAGGTTAGTGACGATGTTTGAATTGCATGTGACAATTTTGATATAATCACCGAGCGCTTCCACATAGCAGATATCGCAGAAGTTTATTTTAACAGTCTTCTTGTTCGACTTAACAAAAAAGAACTCATCGCTGTGGATTTGTGTAGCTGTTGCTGTTGGCTGCTTGTTTAATTGTTTTAGGGTATTTTCAACTTTCAATACAGCCTTTAAAAATCGTTCGAATGAAAATGGTTTCTTTAAGTAATCTAACACATCTAGTTCAAAACATTCCAGAGCATATTCGGTGTAAGCAGTTGTAATAATTACCAGCGGAGGATCTTTTAAGGTTTTAAGTAAACTAAGTCCATTGAATTGAGGCATGTTTATATCCAGAAATAGAAGGTCCACATCGTGTTTGTGAAGCGCATCGACTGCCTGAAGTGCATTGTCACATTTGCAAACAATTTCCAGAGATGGAATTTGCTGTGCATAATTCTCAATAATTTTCTGAGCCAATGGTTCGTCGTCTATTATTATAGCTTTAGTGGTCATTTATTTGTTATTTCAGTTTTAATATGAGTTTAACGGAATATATGGTGTCTGATTGTGTGATTGATAGTTCGTGTTCGTTCAAATAAAGCAATTTAAGCCGCTTTTTTACGTTTTCCACACCAATGCCTTTATGACTAGTATTGAGGTCGTCTTTGCTGCCCTTTTGGTTTATTATTGAGAAAATAAGTAAATCGTCGGACTGAGTTTGAAAATCGATCCTTATAAATGCATTTTCATTAGCATTTTTGGCTCCATGCTTGAATGCATTTTCAATAAATGGTTGAAAAATTAAAGGAGCTACTTTTTTATACGAGTCAACTTGGTGTGTAAACTCAATCACTTCATCGTTTGTATACCTTATTTTCTGGAGGTCGATATAATTCTGAATGAATTCTAATTCTCTATTGATGTCAATATAGTCATGTTGCGAATCGTATAAAACGTGTCTCATTAATTCTGATAGCTTCAGGATTAAATCAGGCGTTTTTTCTGAGCATTCAAGTGCCAATGAGTAGATATTATTCAAAGAGTTAAAAAAGAAGTGCGGATTAATCTGTGCTTTTAGTGTATCTAATTCTGCATTTAACCTTTGCTTCTCAGTCTCCTTTAGTTTTATTCTTACATTTTGTAACTCTATCCATTCATCTACCACTTTTAATATCGATGTAAAAACAACATAACCGGTTGACGATAAAAAGAATTGAAAAAGTATACTGAATTTTATAGAACTGAAATCACCATAAGGATCGAATAAAAAGTTCAGTGGATAGACAAATATTAAGTCGATAAAAAGAGCACTTACAAATAGAGTGACCAGTAGTGAAATAAAATATTGGATATACTTTCTCTTTTTAAGAAAACGAGGAAAAAGAAAATATAAATTGGTGTAAACAGCTGTTGCAAAACCAATATTGTAAGTAAAAACCTTTGCTAGAATATCCCAGGTTATTTTCAACCTAAAGTCTCCATAAATATAAAATAGCATTAACGATAGAAAAATACTGGTTAGCCAAAAGGTGATGTGGCCTAATATCTTATTGTTTTGATATTTTTTTATACTGGGCATTTCTAAAAATAGATGGATTTAAATAGTTCGATTATTAACACACTAGGTTATTTGTAGGTAATCCATGCAAATTGTTACTAACTTTGCGGAGTTTTTGAGAATATTATGCCGTATCAAATAAATAACAACTATATAGCCTTGAAATCGTTTGTGGAAGAACTTCCTGTTCGGTTTGAGAAAGAAGGCACATCAATATACAAAGTTCGAAACGAAGTGAAAGTTTTCGAAGTGAATGGGTATAGCCTGAATGTGAAGAGCTACAAGGTTCCGAACTTATTCAATAAAATTGCCTATCGCTATTTTCGTGGATCGAAAGCGAAACGTGCTTACGAATATGCCGCTTTCTTATTGAGTAAAGGCGTAGAAACACCTGCTCCTGTTGCGTGGGTCGAATGCCATGACGGAGGAGTGTTAAAAGAGAGTTACTTTGTAAGTATTCAGCATATGCACGACTTTACGTTACGTGATGTGTTATTGGATAAAGTTGAGAATAAGGTTGAAATCTTAAATGGATTTGTCGATTACACTGTAAATAAGTTGCAGAAAAATGGCATCTTTCATTTGGATTATTCTCCCGGAAATATCTTAATTCGAAATGAAGAGAAGGGCTATTCCTACAGTGTTATCGACTTAAATAGAATGAAATTCCTTCCAATTGACATAGAGAAGGGAATGGAGAATTTAAGGCAATTGCATACTTCGGAAGATAATTATAAAATCATAGGTCGAAGGTATGGTGAATTAATGGGAATTGATCCAGAAAAATGTGGTGATGATTTGGTGAATATGGATAAAAAGTATCAAGATTTCAGAGCTCGGCGCCATCGATTTAAACAGATTTTCAAGAAGAAATAGTATAAAACAAAAAAGTGCCCCTACAGGCACTTTTTTTATATAAATTAAATTCGGTCTCTTCTTTTGAAAAATTTCAAGAAATAGTATTTCAGTGGATTGTCATATTTCAACTGCTTCCATGGTCTACTACTATGAGGTTGGTGCAATACCGGATGAGTTCGAAGCAGATAATTTTTGAACCCTAACTTCTTCGATTTTCTTGAGATATATACATCAAACCAATCTTTACTATCCGAAAGCTCTTGAAAATCGAATGATTTTAAGAAATCCAGTGTAATAAGCGTACAACAAAAACTTAAACTTCTATCGGTATCCATAACCTCAGGATCGGAAGCTTTTACGTGGTTATATGGGAAATTGTAGTTCCCATCATGGTCAACAGTAACTGAGGCTACCATTCCACATGAGTCAAGTTCCTGACTGTGCTTGAAAAGTTGCTCTATGGTATCTGGTCTTACCATAACATCCGATTCGATGATTAGAAGTCCAGATTCATTTTCAATCGCCTCTTTTTGTGCAATTTGAAGTACCAACTTATAATTGGGTGATGGAGTATCCGTAATATCCTCCAGATTCACTAAGGTGTAATTTAGGCTTTTTGCATGTTTGGTCAGATACTTTTTCGTCTCCTCAGAACTAAAATCGTTGTAAATTTTATAAGGAAATGAAACTGTCGATTCGGCAACAGCTTTAATGGTATCCTTGGTGGTATGCAAGGAATCTTTTACAGGTGTTATTATGGATATGTTCTTCATTTAAATTTATTTACTTTTCTACGGTTGCTGTGGTTACTTTACTAATTGGCTGAATAAATTTGATATCGAATTCTTCTGCCATTTGCAATAAATCAGTCACAACAGCAGGTAACAAAGGTATTCCTTTTTTTTGTCTTTCCTTTTCAATTTCTCGTTCTGGTTCGCCTGGAACCAAAATTTTCTGTTTCGGATCAATGGCTTCGGCACTTTTAAAGGTCTTTATCCAGTTATCCATATGGCATTTAAAATCTTCTGCCGGCTGAAATGCATCAATTCGCATGGCTCCTAAAAAATGACCAATACCTTTTCCTACAGGATCTTCAGGCGGATTCAAAAAGGCAACAAATGGAGGTACCCACGGACCATAATTGGCACCAGGCAACACAGCAGAAAGAATATCTACTAACGCTCCCAGACAATAACCTTTATGACTACCATGTACTCTATCTCCACCAAGTGGTAACATAGCACCTCCTTTTTTCAAAACCGAAGGGTCGGTAGTTGTTTCTCCTTCTTGTGTTTGTGCCCAGCCTTCTGGCATTTCTGCATTTTTACGCTGAAGCACCTCTAATTTCCCATTGGCAACAGTGGTAGTAGCCATGTCAATTACTACAGGCTTTTCCTTTCCTGCAGGAATTGCAACCGAAATTGGATTTGTTCCCAATAGTCGTGCTTTGGCAAAAGTAGGAGAAACAAGAGGACTAGCATTGGTCATGGAGAAGCCAATCATGTCGTTCTCTAAGGTAAGCATAGAGTGTGCAGCAGCAATACCGTAATGATTCGAATTACGAACAGCTACCCAGCCCGTACCTGCCATTTTTGCTTTTTCTTGTGCTAGCTTAATGGCATATTGTGCTACCACAAGTCCTAGTCCTTCGTCTCCATCAATGACTGCGGTGGATGGAGTTTCGTGTACGATTTGAATATTGGGCTTCGGATTTATTCTATTTTTCTTCCAAAGTCGAATATAACCTGACAAACGAGCAACCCCATGCGAATCAACCCCTCTTAAATCAGCCTGAATTAACACATGAGCAGCAGTAGATGCTTCTTCTTTGTTACATCCAATAGCTTCAAATACTTTTTTTGTAAAGTTCTCGAGCTCGTTATGAGAATATCTTTCTATGGATTCCATTAACTACGAATTACGAACCACATCTCTGCTGGATGCTTGAGCTGTAGGCATGATTAAAACATCGTCAATATTTACGTGAGCAGGACGCGAAGCCATGAAATAGATGGTTTCGGCAATATCCTCAGCATAAAGCGGTGTTACTCCCTGGTATACCGAATCGGCTTTTCCCTGATCACCTTTAAAACGAACCAATGAGAACTCGGTTTCGACCATTCCCGGACAAATTGCACCAACTTTTACATTGAATGGTGCTAAGTCAATACGCATGGCTTTTGTGATAGATGAAACGGCATGTTTCGATCCACAATAAACACTTCCGTTGGGGTACGATTCTTTTCCAGCGATGGATGAAACGTTAATGATATGCCCCGATCGACGTTCTGTCATTCCAGGAGTAACCAATCGAGTAATGTATAATAAACCTTTCACGTTAGTATCAATCATCTGATCCCAATCTTCTAAACTTCCGGTATGAATTGGATCAAGTCCGGCCGCAAGTCCAGCGTTGTTAATAAGGACATCGATATTCTTCCACTCTTCTGACAAGGAGTTGTAAGCATTGGCAGTTGCTTCTTTATCTCTAATATCGAACTGAAGAGTTTGAATTAGAACTTTTGGAAATTCAGAAGTGATGTCATTCTTAAGGTCAGATAGTTTGTTGGCTCTTCTTCCTGTAAGAATAAGGTTGAAATTATTCTTGGCAAATATTTTTGCGGTAGCCTCTCCAATTCCTGCAGTAGCTCCGGTAATAAGTACGATTTTGCTCATTGGATGTGATTTGATAATGTTTTGAACAATAAACGCAAAGATACAATTCTTGGTATTGAGTTTTTTAGTATTTACTACCGAAATAAAATAATCAGTTGATTTATTAGGGAGAAATGAAGGGGATAACTATTTTTGTTTGATAGTATAATTAATGGCCAAAATCTAACATCTTATGCAAGAGAACCAAAAAGGAAATGTTTTTTCCATCAATCAAATTCCAGAGCCACACGATATTAATGAGGTAATTTATTCATTAATGGTTAATCCGAATTTGGCGCCAGTAAACTATTTTAACGAGTTTAGCGATGATGCCATTGATCCGGAAAATGTAGTTTCTAAAGATACTGATGGAGCAGGAATCTTTGAAGTTGATGGTTTGAATGGACCATTTGCAATGACAACGCATGCTATGCATAAGCATCTGGAAACAGATCCTCAAAAAGCAACAGAGATTCTTATTTCGAAAGCTGTGCGTAAAATGTTGTGTTTTGGAGCCCGCCCAATAAGTGTTAGTGCATTTTTGTACCACATTAATGTTGCCGATCCTAATGGACAATTTATTTCTGAGGGAGCCAAAGTGGGGGTTGAAAATGCAGCCAAAGCATTTGGATTAAAAGTTTCAGATAGAAAAGTACGTTTCGATAATATTAATGATAGAGTAACTGTGCCTCCAACAATTATCATTAGCATGTTGGGGAAATTCGATGCGGAAAAGCCAATTCTAACTCCTGATTTCAAGAATAAAGGAAATAACATATTCGTAATTGGTAAAAATGTAGATGATATTGCAGCTTCTGAATACCTGGAATTTTACCATGAAGTTCATGAATCGAGTTTACCTGCTTTTGCTTTAAGCAGAGAGCAGCAGATTCACGGAGTGGTGAGAGGATTGCATCAAGAAGGTTTAATTCAGAGTGCAAGCCCAGTAGGAAAAGGCGGATTGTTCTTTTCGCTACTACGTGCAGGATTACCAGGAGATTTAGGTTTCGATATAACAACAGATGCTGAAACCAGAAAAGATGCATTCTTATTTGGTGAGGCAATGGGGCGTATAATTGTAGGAGTAAATCCAGAAAAAGAAGATGACTTCCTGGATTATATGAGAAGTTCGAAATTGCCATTTTTCACATTGGGACACGTAACTAAAGGTGAAATCAGAATCGACGATGAGTCGTTTGGTTATGTGGATAAGATGGAAATGAATTTTGAAGGGTAGTATTTAAATTTTAATAGAAACAAAAGTGGTAAAACCATATAAAGAAGAGTCGGGGAAAAAAGAGCAAGTTGCTAAAATGTTTGATAACATTGCCCGACGTTACGATCTTCTTAACCATGTTTTATCTTTAGGAATTGACCGTCTTTGGAGGAAAAAGGCGGTCAATTTGTTAAAGAAAGATAAACCGGCTAATATCTTAGATATTGCAACAGGCACAGGAGACTTTGCAATTGAAGCGATGAAGATTCCAGCATGTACTGTGGTGGGAATTGATATCTCGGAAGGAATGTTGGAGAAGGGACGAGAGAAATTGCAAGCCAATGGTTTTGCTTCCCGTATAGAACTTCAGAAAGGAGACTCAGAAGATCTAAAATTCGATACCAATACATTTGCTGCTATCACTGCTGGCTTTGGTGTGCGAAATTTTGAGAACCTGGAGAAGGGGTTATCTGAAATGCATCGTGTTTTAAAGCCAACAGGTAAAGTATGTATTTTGGAATTTTCTAAACCAACCGCGTTTCCTATAAAGCAGATTTATGGTTTCTACTTCAAGTTTATTTTACCCACTTTAGGCCGAATGGTGTCCAAAGATGATTCAGCTTACACCTATTTGCCAGAATCCGTGTATGAGTTTCCCGATGGAGAGGCTTTTCTGAAAAAACTGAATAAAGTTGGTTTTAAGAATACTAAGCAAGTGAAATTAACATTCGGTATTGCAAGTCTTTATTTGGGTGAAAAGTAACTCATTGAGGCAATAATTTTGTAATATCGCGTTTTCAAAGAAAAAGAGATTCATGTTTCGATTAAAAAAATACGCCTGGGTAATTATTTTGGTAGCATTGGCATCCAACAGTTGGGCACAATCACGAGTAGTACAAAACCTGACTACTTTCGATCAAAAGCCACTTCACTTTGGATATCGCTTAGGAATTGTTGGGATGGACATTGATGCTGAATTCAATCCTACAAGTCAGATTAGAGGTGATATTACCGGAATGAACTGGGGATTTGCTGCAGGGCTGATTGCCAGTTTACGAATTAATCGTTACATGAACTTAAGAGCGCTTCCGGGCTTGGCACTAGGAGAGCGTGTTATAAAGTTTAACGGGCAAGGTCCCGATCCAATCGGAGCAGGATCGAAAGAGCAATTTACCCGAAAGTCGACCTATGTGGAGCTTCCATTAAACCTAAAGGTGAAAACCCGAAGGATAAATAACTATCGTCCTTACTTTATGGCAGGTGTCGCTTATCGATTTGATATTGCCAAGAAACGCGACGATGACATGGTACAGTTAAGCAGACATAATTTGTTCCTAGAAGCAGGTATTGGGTTAGATTACTATTTCCAATTCTTTCGATATGGAACAGAGTTGAAGTTCTCGTTGGGTATAAATAACCTATTAGGAGATACTCCAGACCCAACAAAACAGGTACCTGACTATCACGATGCTTTTAAGTCGTTAAATGCAAGTATGGTTACTCTTAGCTTCTTTTTCGAGTAATCCCTTTTTCTTCTTCCCATTTATTAGTAGGGTAGGTAATTCAAAATAAAAACATTAGCTGAAAACAAATGTTGGGTAAAGCATGTTCCAAAATTTGTAGATTGAATATCAGTTAACTTAGAAATCCGGCTTCGTGAAAATGCGTAAGTGTTTGTGACGAAGTATTTAAATTTCCACCAAATGATTAAAGAATTAAGCTTAAGTGTTAATCCTAAGCAGGCTTCAGATACATTTTTTCTACGTCCATTGGTTGCTCGTAAGTTGGGCATTGCCATGGAAGATATTGATGCAATCGTAATTAAACGTCGATCTATTGATGCACGTAGTCGGAATATTAAGATTAACCTTGGCTTAGAAGTTTATTGGGGCGGAGAAGAACCTAAGAAACAAGGTGCCAGTTTTACTTATCCCGATGTTTCAAAAAAGAAACCGGTGATTGTGGTAGGGGCGGGTCCGGCAGGACTTTTTGCTGCACTTCGTTTGATTGAGCTAGGAATGAAGCCAATTGTGGTGGAGCGAGGCAAATCGGTTAGTGATAGAAAACGCGATATCGCAGCTATTCATCGCGATCATAAAGTAGATCCGGATTCGAATTATGGTTTTGGAGAAGGTGGAGCAGGAACTTTTTCCGATGGCAAACTATATACCCGATCGAAGAAGAGGGGTGATATACGCCGGATATTAGAGGTATTACATTTTCATGGCGCTCAGGATGATATCTTGATTGATGCTCATCCGCATATTGGTACCAACGTGTTACCACGAGTAATTACTCATATCAGAGAATCGATTTTAGATGCAGGCGGAGAAGTATTATTCAATAGTCGTGTGGTTGATTTAATATCGAAAGGCGATCGATTGACAGGAGTAGAGTTGGCATCGGGCGATCGATTGGAAGGAGAGGCCGTGATTTTGGCTACAGGTCATTCGGCTCGTGATATATACGAACTACTGAATAAGAAAGGCATCTCTCTGGAAGCAAAGTCTTTTGCTGTAGGAGTGCGAGTAGAGCATCCGCAAGAGTTAATTGATTCTATTCAATACCACAGAGCATCCAGAGGAAAATACCTGCCTGCGGCAGCTTATTCTTTCGTTGAGCAAGTGAACGGGCGCGGAGTTTATTCATTCTGTATGTGTCCGGGAGGTGTAATTGTTCCAGCAGCTACTTCGCCCGATGAACATGTGGTGAATGGAATGTCGCCATCGGGACGTAATACTGCTTTTGCCAATTCAGGTATTGTTGTTGAAGTTCGTCCTGAAGATCTGAAACAGTTTGGACACTTCAGAGAATTTGCCGGTTTGCAGTTTCAGCAAAAGTTAGAGCGTTTATCGTATAAAATGGCTGGGAACACACAGCTTGCGCCGGGGCAGCGATTGGTTGATTTTGTAGAAGGTGATCTTTCTACCACTTTGCCAAAATCATCATTCCGACCAGGAAATGTGAGTTCTCCGATGCATGAATGGTTACCAGATATGATATCTAAACGTCTGAGAAAAGGATTCGAGCAAATGGGGCGCAGAGCCAAAGGATTCTTAACCAACGAGGCGATGGTGATGGGGGTAGAATCCCGAACATCTTCTCCGGTGCGAATACCTCGCGATATAGAAACGCTTGAGCATGTGGCTGCCAAAGGACTATTTCCATGTGGCGAAGGTGCTGGTTATGCAGGGGGAATAGTATCATCGGCAATGGATGGTGAACGTTGTGCCGAACAGGTAGTGCATTTGTATGGAAAATAGCTATTTTTGTTTCTATATGAAACCAAAAGCTAGTGATGAACCGAAAAAAAAATCTACCTGAACTTTTCGATCAAATTTTTGATCACTGGTCGCCCAAAGTTGTGGGGGAGGTAAATGACCACTTGATTAAAATATCTAAAATTCAAGGCGAATTTTTATGGCATAATCATAAACGGGAAGACGAAATGTTTATGGTTGTAAAAGGGGAAATGGAAGTACAACTGCGCGACGAAATAATTCCATTGACAGAAAATGAAATTTTTGTGGTGGCTCGTGGGGTAGACCATAACCTTAGAGCCAAAGAAGAGTGTTGGCTTTTGATTCTTGAAAAAGCGAGAAAAAAAGATTAACTCCCGGCTACTCTTCTAAACTCTGCACATGCTACAGCTGTTGCAATAGCTACATTCAACGATTCTGAAGTTGGAACATTGGCCGGATAACTAGGAATGTATAGTTTGTGAGAAACCAATTGGGCTACTTCTGGAGAAACTCCTTTGCCTTCGTTGCCCATAATCAGAATTGCTTCGTTATTTAGTGTTTGGTCGTAAATATTCTGACCATCGAGAGTAGTAGCGTACTTCGGTATTTCGGCAAGTTCAGGGTTGGATAATAATTCTTCTAAATCGGTATATACAACTTTTACTCTGGCAATAGCTCCCATGGTAGCCTGAATAACTTTGGGATTGTAAATATCGACTGTCGTTTTAGAGCAAATGATGTACTCAATACCAAACCAGTCGGCCAATCGAATGATTGTGCCCATGTTTCCCGGATCTTGAATAGAGTCGAGAGCAAGAGTTAATTTCCCATTTAACTGTTCTGGACTAAATGTATGTTTTAACTGAGGAAATACAGCCAAAACATTTTGTGGTGTCTTTAATTGACTAACCTTATTTAGCTCTTCCTGCGCAACTCTGTCTCCATCGAACTTTACATGAACAAACTCTTCTGTAGCGCAAATGTAGTTGGGCTTTAAGCCTGCATCCAATAAATCGGCCACTAATTTGTCGTTTTCAGCAATGAAAACCGATTCATTATCTCTATTTTTTTTTCGAGCTAAAGAGCGAAGATATTTAAGTTTGTTCTTGCTTAGCATGATTTTTGATTTGATTGCGTTGCAAAGGTATTTATTTTACTATTGATAAAGATTATTCTCCATTGTATCTTTACGACAATTTGAAAAAAGAAAGTAAGTTGCAGAAACTAAATAGATATAGAAGACTTTCGTTAGCAATAGCTGTTATGGCTATTGTTTTAATGTTCAGCAGTTGCCGTTCTACTCGCTTTGTTCCTGAGGGAAAATATTTAGTAGACGATGTTGAAATAAAGTTAGACACGAAAGAGATAAAGCAAATTGATTTAAATCGATTTATTCGACAAAAGCCGAATGCTAAAATATTGGGTATAGCACGCGTAAAGTTGGGGCTATATAATTTGTCTTCGAAAAAGAAGGAGAATGATTGGTTGAAGCGAATGGGAGAAGAGCCGGTTATTTATGAAGATTATTATACCGAAAGAACAGTAAAAAATCTAAAATCATATTTCCAGAACAAAGGTTTTTATCAGGTGCAGATTACTGATACGGTAATTAAGCACAGAAAAGGAAAAAAGCTGGATGTAATCTATAACATTAAAGCAGGCAAACCTTATTTAATTCGAAATATCGATTATGACATTGCAGATGCGCGTATTGACTCCATAATGCGCAAGCACAAATTGTCCGATGAAAATAAACAGGGGAAAAGATTCGATATTGAGTCGCTGAAAGATGAGTGCGAAAATTTGTCGCGCGATATTCGCGATAGTGGCTTTTATAACTTCGGGCCAGATATGATCTCAGTGTCGGCTGATAGTGCTTTTGCAGGGAATGTGGTAGATTTTAAATGGCGGGTGAAAGAGTTGCTGGATAATAATGGTAAAGCAATTCCATACCGAAAAGCGAGAATTAAGAATGTTACATTGTTCACCGATTTTAAACGGGGAGAACAAGTAAATAATGGAAGTTTAGATAGTATTTTATACGATGGCGTAAAGCTATTTTATAAGAAGAAACTAAGGGTAAAGCCAGATGTTCTAACCAATGCTATTTTTCTGAAGAACGATGAGTTGTTCTCTCAGAAGAATGTAGAGAGAACCTATAATTCGCTAGCTGCTATTCGTCAGTATCGGTTTGTGAATATCCTTTTCGAAAATGCCAATGAATTGGATAGCTTAGGAAACGAACTGTTGAATTGTAAGATTCAATTGTCGCCGTTAACCAGACAGAATTATTCGGTGAATTTGGAGTGGACAAACTCATCGGGCGACATGGGAGTGGGAGGAACCTTGCAATATGGACATAAGAACTTGTTTGGAGGAGCTGAAATTTTCAATGTGAACCTGAAAGGTGGAGTCGAAAAGAAAAGCACAACGGTGAATGATGAAACCACCGCTTTCAATACCAACGAAATTGGAGTAGATGCAAGTTTAACCATTCCGAAGTTTTTTGCTCCCTATGTAAAATTAAAATCGTTTAAGTATACTACACCAAATACAACAATGAGTTTATCGTATAATTTCCAGAAACGTCCGGATTATACAAGAACTATTGCTGCTGCACGATTTGGATACAAGTGGCGTTCGTCGCGTTTTATTCAGCATAGGATTAATTTGTTGGATTTTAACGTAGTGAACCTTCCTAAAGTGAACGAGAACTTCTTGAATCAAATTAGAGATCTAAATATTCGAAACAGTTATATCGATCACCTTATTTCGGCTACCAATTATAGTTACACCTACAATACTCAGATTTCTCCACAGATGAGAAGTTATTCTTATTTCCGATTTGGAGTAGAGTCGGCTGGTAATATTTTGTCGGCTGCCAGTAATATTCTGGGAAGTAGTAAGAAGAAGGTGAGTGGTGTAAGCGATGAGAATGCTTATCATCTATTTAAAACTCCTTTCTCTCAATATTTAAAAGCCGATATCGAATTTCGTCATGGGTATGTGTTAGATAAAACCAATACTATTGTGGTAAGAGCTTTTGCCGGAATTGGAGTGCCTTATGGTAACTCGTCGGTATTACCATTCGAAAAGCGATATTTTACTGGTGGTGCCAATGGTATTCGTGCCTGGAGTATTCGTAGTTTAGGTCCTGGAAATTATAAAGCAGGAGCAGACGATTATCCTAACCAGACGGGTGATATAAAATTAGAGACCAATGTGGAATATCGATTCAAGATGTTCTGGAAGTTGGAAGGAGCTTTATTCTTAGATGCTGGAAATATATGGACCATCGATGATGAGTACAATGGTGTTGCAGGAAATGAGAGTGTACAGACAGCATTTAAGCTGGATAAATTCATGAATCAGATTGCCGTAGGCTCCGGAATGGGCGTTCGTGTGAATTTATCGTATTTCGTTTTCCGATTGGACTGGGGACTTAAACTAAGAGATCCGGCATTGCCTCGTGGTGAACGTTGGATTCCGGCCAACAGAAAGTTTACCAAGGATGATTACAACTTCTCTTTTGCCATTGGATATCCTTTCTAAAAATTAAGAGTAAAGCCAATGGAAACGCAAGCCCCTGATGGTTACTTAACTGAATCTTAAGGGAAAGTGTAAATTGTGTTAAAAAACATCTTTTTTCGGTTTTTATTTTTACATTTGCACTGCCTGTGAAAAGGCTAACTATTAGATTATTATTGAATTATTCCTTATTAAATAAAGATTATGAGCGAAAAATTATTTGCTGACATTAAGCCAGGTGTAGTTACTGGTGAAGATGTATCGAAAATTTTCAAAATCGCAAAAGAAAATAACTTTGCTTTACCTGCAGTAAACGTTGTTGGTACTAACTCTATCAACGGAGTAATGGAAGCTGCTAAGAAAGTAAATTCTCCTGTAATCATTCAGTTCTCTAATGGTGGTGCTGTATTTAATGCTGGTAAAGCATTGAAATTAGAAGGACAAGAAGCTGGTATTTTAGGAGCAGTAGCTGGTGCGAAACATATTCACACTTTGGCTGAAGCTTACGGAATTCACGTAATTCTTCACACTGACCACGCAGCAAAAAAATTACTTCCTTGGATCGACGGATTGTTAGATGCTAGTGAAAAGAATTTTGCTGAAACTGGTAAGCCATTATTTAGCTCACACATGTTAGACCTTTCAGAAGAAACTTTGGAAGAGAACATGGAAATTTCTAAAAAGTACCTAGAGCGCATGAGCAAAATGGGTATGACTTTGGAAATTGAGTTAGGTATCACTGGTGGTGAGGAAGATGGTGTTGACAACTCTGACGTTGACAACGACTTGCTTTACACTCAGCCAGAAGAAGTATGTTATGCATACGAGCAGTTGAGCTCTGTATCTCCTAACTTCACTGTAGCTGCTTCATTTGGTAACGTACATGGTGTATACAAGCCAGGTAACGTTGTTCTTAAGCCAGCTATTTTGGATGCTTCACAAAAGTATATTCAAGAAAAGCACAACACTGCTGAAAAGCCAGTTAACTTCGTATTCCACGGTGGATCGGGTTCTTCATTGGAAGAAATTCGTGAGGCAATTGGTTACGGTGTAATCAAAATGAATATCGATACTGATACTCAGTGGGCTACTTGGGATGGTATTCGCCAGTTCGAGGCTGCTAATCACGATTACCTACAAGGACAGATTGGTAACCCAGATGGAGACGACAAGCCAAATAAGAAATTCTACGATCCTCGCGTATGGTTACGTAAAGCTGAGGAATCAATGGTTGCTCGTTTGGAGAAAGCGTTTGAAGATCTTAACGCTATCAACCGCGGATAATCTCATTAAACGATTTATATATACGAAACCTCGGAGCATTGCTTCGGGGTTTTTTTGTGTCCGAAACTTTTCTTTTTGCTTACTCTATTATTACAATCTGAATTGTATAATTTAAATCGAAATGTGATTGCTACTGTTTCAGGTTATTTAAATTGTTTTTTGCATTTTTGCTTCAAATAGTGATAATTTGAAATTGAATTGGAAGAAGTGCTTAAGAATGTTCGCTTCTTCTTTTTGTTTTATGCAAAAATTGTAAGATGAGTTCAGGTCTAGGTAAACAATCGCGCGATTCATTTGGGAGTAAGTTTGGAGTTGTAGCAGCAGCAGCAGGCTCGGCTGTTGGTTTAGGGAATATTTGGAAGTTTCCCTATATAACAGGAGAGTTTGGAGGTGCTGCATTTTTGTTTGTTTACTTAGGTTTTATTCTGGCCATTGGATTGCCCATAATGCTTTCCGAATTTATTGTAGGAAGAGGAGCTCGAAGAAATGCATTTGGCTCGTTCAAACATCTGGCACCGGGAACCAATTGGAAATTGGTTGGATTTTTAGGAGTAGGTGCTGCGTTTATGATTCAGTCGTTTTACGGAGTGGTAGCTGGCTGGAGTATGCGTTATGTGGAGTTGGCAGTGGAGGATAGTTTTGCTAACCGATCGGCCAGCGATATTCAAACGCTATTTAGCTCTTTTATTGAAGATCCTGTTTCTCCGCTATATTTCCAGTTGGCATTTATGGTTTTGGTGGGTGCCATTGTGATCATAGGTGTGCAGAAAGGAATTGAACAGTTCTCGAAAGTATTGATGCCTGTTTTACTATTGATTATTATCTATCTCGATATAAAAGCAGTTTCATTGGAGGGAGCAAAAGCTGGTTTAGAGTTTTTGTTTAAGCCCGATTTTTCGAAATTGACAGGAGAAGGAGTGTTGAGTGCTTTAGGTCATGCTTTCTTTTCGTTGAGTTTGGGTATGGGAACGCTAATAACGTATGGCTCGTACATTAAAAAAGATAATAATTTGATTCGTACAGCTGCTCAGGTAACAGCAGCCGATACTATTATTGCTCTTTTGGCGGGAGTAGCTATTTTTCCGGTCGTGTTTGCCATGGGAATTGAGCCAAGTAGTGGACCAGGATTAGTATTTATTACATTACCGAATGTGTTCCACCAGATTCCAGGTGGTTATATTTTTGCCATTCTGTTCTTCTTGCTTTTGGTTATTGCAGCTTTAACATCGTCTATTTCCATATTGGAAGTGGTGGTTGCCTATTTTAGCGAAGAACTTAAAATAAAGCGCCGGGTTGCTACCATTCTGGCTGTGGCATTAACCTCGGTATTCGGCGTAATGTGTTCACTATCGATGGGAATCTATAGCGATGTGAAAATTTTCGGTTATAACTTCTTTGATTTGCTCGACCATATTGCATCGAATATATTGTTGCCACTGGGAGGAATGTTTATTGCTCTGTTTGTGGGTTGGTATCTGAAGCGAAATAGAGTAGCAGCAGAAATCAATCAGGGAGGCAGCATAAGTGATCGTCTGCTTTCTATCTTCATGATTTTGGTGAAGATTGTTGCTCCATTGGCTATCGGTTTTGTTTTTGTAAAAGGACTTCTATAGTTCTTGCAGAAGCTGCTCGGTTGACGTTGTTGGTTTTTTGTCGTAATTTATAGTGACAAAAAATATCTGGAATGTTTAAAAAGTGGATGAAAACATGGTTGTACTATATTCGTTCTGATAAAATTGGAACGTGGATACTGCTTTGTTTTTTTGCCGTTGTTCTGGTCATTCATTCATTAATGTCGAATAAGTCACCTGTTATTGTCGATAATGAAAAATTTGAGAAGGATTATCATCTCTTCATGGAAATGATAAAAGAGCAGGAGCTGCCAGATAATTTTCGTTTTGAAATAAATAATGTGGGACGTGATACGCTTAAACTATTAAAACTCCCAGCGTATGTGATTAAAAATTGGCTAAACTATAAAAGTAAGGGTGGATATTTCTCTGATATTTCGGATTTGAAAAGAATTTATGGGATGAATGATTCTCTTTTGACTATTGTGAAACAATATGCGTTTGTGGAAACAAAAACCAAAAGAGAGATAAATAAACCAAAAATATCGAAAGAGCTGCCGAAATTTAAAGCTAAGTCAAAGGTTAAAATACACCAAAAGAAAATTCGAATTGAAATAAATAGCGCTGATTCTAGTGAGTTGGTTCTGTTGAAAGGTATTGGTCCGGTTTATGCCAAACGAATAATGAAATACCGAAAAATATTGGGTGGCTTTTATTCGGTAGACCAATTGCAGGAGGTTTATGGAGTAACGAAAGAGGTTATTGTAAAAAATGAGCATCAAATTTGGGTCGATACCACTGCAATTCGGAAAATAAATATCAACTTTGTATCAGAGTGGGAGCTAAAAAAGCACCCATATATAAGTAAAGAAGAAGCACGCAACATAGTGCTGTATCGAAGTAAGAACGGAAAATTTGGCTCGGTGAAAACTTTTAATGCTGATTCTTCGTTATTCTTGAAAAGAGCAGCACAATTTATACACTATGTAACTTTGTGATGTTGTGATTAATGCCCCGAACAAGCTAAATGAATCACAAAGCTGTAATTTTTTAGAGATTCGTTTGTTAGCAACTAATTAATTTCTAAATTTGCGGCGCTTTAAATGTTAATTGACAACAAAAGGAGAAAAACTATGATCGTAATACCTTTAAAAGAAGGCGAAAATATTGAAAGAGCGCTGAAGAGATTTAAGAGAAAATTCGAAAAGACTGGTGCTATTAGAGAACTAAGATCTAGACAAGCTTTTACTAAGCCTTCTGTAAAAAGAAGAGAAGAGATTAAAAAAGCTATCTACGTTCAAGGCTTACAGAGAGAAGAGGATTAATCCAGATTAGAAAGGTTTTTGTTCGGGGCGCATAATTGGATTTCTAATTTAACGCGCTTAAATGACCTATCAAAAAGAATTTCTAGATTATCTTCAGTTCGAGAAACGTAGTTCTTCTCATACTGTTAAGGCTTATAAAAAAGACCTCGATCAATTTGTTGTGTTCGCAAGCAAGATGGTCGGGGAATTTGATTTTTTAACCGTCGACTATCAATTGGTTCGAAAGTGGGTGGTAGTTTTAATGGATGAGAAAATTTCGCCTCGAAGCATTAATCGAAAGTTATCTGCATTACGCAGTTTATATAAATACTTATTAAGACAGGGAGTCGTTGATTTCAACCCTTTGGATCGAGTAGTGAAGCCAAAGGTTGAAAAGCGTCTCCCTGTTTTTGTTGAAGAAGACGCGCTAAATACATTGCTTGATAACGACTTTTTCCCGAAAGATTTCGAAGGGAGGCGTGATAAGGTAATTGTATCTCTCCTGTATGGAACAGGTGTTCGTTTATTTGAGTTAATGAACTTAAAAAATGAATACATTGATACTGAGGGGTGTGTGATTCGAGTGCTTGGAAAACGCAATAAAGAGCGAATAATTCCTTATCCAAGGAGCTTAAATCCCGTACTTTTTGACTATATTAATGATCGAAATAAATTGTTTGGATCGACCAATGAATACTTCTTGCTAACAAAAAAAGGTGTGCAAGTGTATGAAAAACTCATTTATCGAGTAGTGAAGAAGTATTTATCGATGGTGACGACCGTTGCCAAGAAGAGTCCGCATATTATTCGACATAGTTATGCAACGCATCTGTTAAATAAAGGTGCTGATTTAAATGCAGTCAAAGAGTTGTTGGGACATGCTAATTTGCAAGCAACGCAAATGTATACTCACACAACCTTCGAGAGTTTAATTAAAGTTTATAATCAAGCCCATCCAAGGGGCTCTAATTAGAGGAGGAATTAACATGAATGTTAAAGTGAATCCAGTACATTTCAAAGCAGATCAAAAGTTGACTGAATTTGTAAATAAGAAAGCGCAGAAGTTGGAACAGTATTTCGACGGTTTGATTAGTGTTGAAGTAACCCTAAAAATAGATAAACCCGAAAGCCCTAAAAACAAGGTGGCAGAATTGAGATTGTCAGTGCCATCTCATGATAACCTGTTTGCAGAGAAGCAAGCCGACACGTTTGAGGAAGCTACAGACTTAGTGTTGGAAGCAGGTGTTAAGCAATTGAAGAAAATGAAAGAAAAATTAAAAGCGAAATAATATCATTTCCTTTTTGTGATAATAATGAGTTAAGTGGTTGAAATATATTAGAATAGCATGGTGTGATGAGTTGTTTGTTTGAGTTAAAATGATGAAATTTGCAAAATGTTATAATTTCAATGAAAAAATCTGGTGAAGTATTATTGTGAAATAGGAAAAATAAATATACATTTGCACACCCTTTAAAAAAGAAGCCACTCTTGCAGTGTTTCTGATACTAAAGGATATAAATAATCAGGTCGATATGGTCTGATTATGTTTTGAGGGAAGATACCGAAGCGGTCAAACGGGGCAGACTGTAAATCTGTTGGCATAGCCTTCGTAGGTTCGAATCCTGCTCTTCCCACTTATTGTTGATGCGGGAATAGCTCAGTTGATAGAGCATCAGCCTTCCAAGCTGAGGGTCGCGGGTTTGAGTCCCGTTTCCCGCTCAGAGCCTAACGGCTAACATTTAGATGGAATGGGAAATCATTTTTTCTTTAACGGGAAAGTGGATTTGCTTGTTCAGTCTTTTTGTGCAATTAGGCCGGGATAGCTCAGGGGTAGAGCGCATCCTTGGTAAGGATGAGGTCGTGAGTTCAAATCTCATTCCTGGCTCGATGATAAAAATTTAGTAACACGTTCAATTTATTTTGAGTTATGGCTAAAGAAACGTTTGTACGTGATAAGGATCACGTAAATATTGGAACCATTGGTCACGTTGACCACGGTAAAACAACATTGACTGCTGCTATTACAACTGTACTAGCAAAAAAAGGTCTTTCTGAAGTAAAAGCTTTCGATTCTATCGATAACGCTCCAGAAGAAAAAGAAAGAGGTATTACAATTAATACTGCACACGTAGAGTATCAAACAGAAAACCGTCACTACGCGCACGTTGACTGTCCTGGACACGCCGACTACGTTAAGAATATGGTAACTGGTGCTGCTCAGATGGACGGTGCTATTTTGGTTTGTGCTGCTACAGACGGACCTATGCCTCAGACTCGTGAGCACATCCTGTTGGCTCGTCAGGTAAATGTACCTAAGTTGGTTGTATTCATGAACAAAGTGGATATGGTTGACGATGAAGAGCTTCTTGAACTAGTAGAAATGGAGCTTCGTGAGCTTCTTGACTTCTACGAATTCGACGGAGACAATACTCCAGTTATTCAAGGTTCTGCACTTGGTGCATTGAACGGAGAAGCTGAGTGGGAAGAGAAAGTAATGGAATTAATGGCTGCTTGTGATTCATACATTCCACTTCCTCCACGTGATGTTGAAAAACCATTCTTGATGCCTGTTGAGGACGTATTCTCGATCACAGGTCGTGGTACTGTTGCAACTGGTCGTATCGAAACTGGTATTATCCACACTGGTGACGAAATGCAGTTAATCGGTTTGGGTGCAGAAGGTCGTAAGACTGTATGTACTGGAGTTGAGATGTTCCGTAAGATTCTTGACGAAGGACAAGCTGGTGATAACGTAGGTCTATTGCTTCGTGGTGTTGACAAGAAAGAAATCAAGCGTGGTCAGATTTTGGCTGCTCCAGATTCAATCACTCCTCACACAAAATTCAAAGCAGAGGTTTACGTATTGAAAAAAGAAGAAGGTGGGCGTCACACTCCATTCCACAACAAATATCGTCCTCAGTTCTACCTACGTACGCTTGACGTAACAGGTGAGATCTCTCTAGAGGAAGGTCGTGAAATGGTAATGCCTGGTGATAACGTAACTATCAACGTTGAGTTGATTTACCCAGTAGCATTGAATACTGGTCTTCGTTTCGCTATCCGCGAAGGTGGACGTACAGTAGGTGCTGGTCAGGTAACTGAAATCGTTGAATAATCAATATTCAATTAGATATAAGATTAGTCCCGGGTACTCCCGGGACTATATCTGTTTAACGGATGTAACTCAATGAGGGAGTAAAAAAACAAGTTCGACTCTTGTCTTCCGTACTATCAAAAACTTTGACGATGAAAATAAAATTATACATCGAAGAGGCCTATAACGAGTTGGTAAACAAAGTTACATGGCCAACAGCTAAGGAATTACAAAACAGTGCTATTGTAGTAATGGTTGCTTCCTTAATAATCGCACTAGTGATATTCGTTATGGATTACTCGTTTGAGCACATAATGGAGCTAGTTTATAGTTTATTTTCTTAAATTATCTAGGGGGTCGTAAATGAGCGAACATGTAAAAAGATGGTATGTTCTTCGCGCCATTGGTGGCAAAGAAAAAAAAGTGAAGGAGTATATCGAGGCAGAGATCGCAAATGCTGGTCTCCTGGAGTATGTTTCACAGGTTTTAGTGCCCACTGAAAAGGTATTTCAGGTTCGAAACGGAAAGAAGATTGCAAAAGAACGTAACTTCCTTCCTGGTTATGTTTTGATTGAAGCAGCGCTAATTGGAGAAATTCCTCACATTCTTAGAAATGTGCCTAATGTAATTGGGTTTCTAGGAGATGTGAAAGGAGGAGATCCGGTTCCAATGCGTCAGTCAGAGATTAACCGTATTCTTGGTACAGTTGACGAAGCATCAGATGCACCAGAAGAATATGATATCCCTTATGTGGTTGGTGAAACTGTGAAAGTGACTGATGGTCCATTCAATGGATTTAACGGAATCATTGAAGATATCAATGAGGAGAAGAAGAAGTTGAAAGTTATGGTTAAGATCTTCGGTCGTAAAACACCATTGGAACTCAACTTTATGCAAGTTGAGAAAGAGTAAAATCAATTAATGTAAAATTATGGCGAAAGAGATTGCTGGAATTATCAAATTACAGATCAAAGGAGGAGCTGCTAATCCATCTCCACCTGTAGGACCAGCGTTAGGTGCCAAAGGCGTAAACATCATGCAGTTCTGCAAGCAATTTAATGGTAGAACGCAGGACCAGGCAGGGAAAACCCTTCCTGTGATCATTACAGTTTATGCCGACAAATCATTTGACTTTATCATCAAGCAGCCTCCTGTAGCAGTTCAGCTATTGGAAGCAGCGAAGTTGAAAAGTGGATCGTCGGAGCCACACGTGAAAAAAGTAGGATCAGTAACATGGGATCAGGTGCGTGACATTGCGAACGCTAAGATGCCAGACTTAAACTGCTTTACTACAGAGTCAGCAATGAGAATGGTAGCTGGTACTGCCAGAAGTATGGGTATCACAGTAGAAGGTGATTCACCATTTAATTAACCCGAAAATTACCGAGAACATGGCTAGAATTTCTAAAAATAGAAAGCTTGCTTTATCGAAGATTGAAGAAGGTAAGGTTTACACAATCGCCGAAGCATCACAGTTAGTAAAAGAAATTTCTACTACTAAATTCGATGCATCTGTTGATCTTGACGTACGCCTTGGAGTAGATCCTCGTAAAGCTAACCAGATGGTAAGGGGGGTAGTATCATTACCTCACGGTACCGGTAAAGAGATTCGTGTATTGGCTTTGGTTACTCCTGACAAAGAGCAGGAAGCTAAAGATGCTGGCGCGGATTACGTAGGGCTTGACGAGTACATTGAAAAGATCAAAGGAGGTTGGACTGATGTAGACGTAATTATTACAATGCCACCTGTAATGGGTAAAATTGGACCATTAGGACGTGTTTTAGGACCTCGTGGTTTGATGCCTAACCCAAAGAGTGGAACTGTAACAATGGACGTTGCAAAAGCAGTAGCAGAAGTTAAGCAAGGTAAAATTGACTTTAAAGTGGACAAATACGGTATTGTACACACTGGAATTGCCAAAGTATCATTCGATGCTGAGAAGATTGCAGACAATGCTCGTGAGTTCATGGCAATGATCAACAAACTTAAGCCAACAGCTGCTAAAGGAACCTACATTAAGAGTATTTACTTGTCAAGTACGATGAGTCCTGGAATTCAAGTTGAACCGAAGTCTTTTCTGGTAGACTAATTGAAAATTTACAATTATGAAGAAAACAGAGAAAGAATCAGTAATTAACGGTTTGACCGAACAGATAAACGCATCAAGTCACTTTTACTTAACTGACATTTCAGCTATGGATGCCGAAACAACAAGCACGCTTCGTCGTACTTGCTTCGGTCAAGAGGTGAAATTGATTGTTGTAAAAAACACAATGATGCGTAGAGCAATGGAACAGTCTGAAAAAGATTGTACAGAGCTTTATGACGTACTTAAAGGGAACACAGCTGTAATGTTTACAGAAACAGGTAACGTTCCTGCTAAGTTGATCAAGGATTTTACGAAGAAAAACAAATCGGAAAAACCTTTATTGAAAGGTGCCTTTGTAGAAGAAGCTGCATATGTAGGCGCTGATCAATTAGAAGCACTGATAGCTGTTAAGTCTAAGAACGAACTTATCGCAGACGTGGTTGCATTGCTTCAGTCTCCAGCGAAGAATGTTATTTCTGCTCTTCAATCGAGTGGCAATATTCTAACTGGTGTGCTTAAAACTCTTGAAGAAAGAGAAGCTTAAGCAAAACAATTTTTATTAAAACATTTATTTCATAATATCTTAAATTTCTACGAAAATGGCAGATCTTAAAGCATTTGCAGAGCAGTTAGTAAACTTGACTGTAAAAGAGGTTAACGAACTTGCAGAAATTCTTAAAGAAGAATACGGAATCGAGCCTGCTGCTGCTGCAGTAGCTGTTGCTGGACCTGCAGCTGGTGGTGACGCTGGTGCTGCTGAAGAAAAAACAGAATTTGACGTAATTCTTAAGTCAGCTGGATCATCTAAACTTGCTGTAGTTAAGTTGGTAAAAGAATTGGCTGGCGTAGGTCTTAAAGAAGCTAAAGAGTTGGTAGATTCAGCTCCTAAAGCTCTTAAAGAAGGTGTAGCTAAAGACGAAGCTGAAGCTCTAAAATCTCAATTAGAAGAAGCTGGCGCTGAAGTTGAACTTAAATAACGTCTTTCGACCTACTATATAGGTTATATGGTTTAGAATCCTGGTCTCCGGGGTTCTAAGCCTTTTTGTGTTTGTAATTTAAAGTTCAATTAATTCGGTAGATAAATGTCTTCAAATACTGTAAAGCAGAGGATCAATTTCTCCAAAACCAAAAAGACTTTTGACTATCCAGATTTCCTGGAAATTCAGATAAAGGCTTTTAGAGATTTCTTCAAGTTGCATACAACTCCTGAAGAAAGAATGAATGAGCACTTACACCAAGTGTTTAGCGAGAACTTTCCAATCACTGATACTAGGAATAACTTTGTTCTAGAGTTTATCGATTATCAGGTGGACGCTCCCCGTTATTCTATTGAGGAGTGCATAGAACGTGGCCTTACTTATAGTGTACCTTTAAAGGCCAAACTTAAGCTATATTGTACCGACCCTGAGCACGAGGATTTCGATACAGTTGTACAGGATGTGTACCTAGGTACTGTTCCTTATATGACTGATAGCGGAAGTTTCGTAATTAATGGTGCCGAAAGGGTGGTCGTATCGCAGTTACACCGATCTCCAGGTGTATTCTTCGGACAGAGCATGCACGCCAATGGTACAAAACTTTATTCAGCCCGTATTATTCCATTTAAGGGTTCATGGATCGAGTTTGCTACCGACATCAATAACGTGATGTTCGCCTATATCGACCGAAAGAAAAAACTTCCCGTAACCACATTGCTTCGTGCCATTGGGTACGAAAGCGACAAAGATATTCTTGAGATCTTTGACCTGGCCGATGAAATTAAAGTTTCAAAAAGTGGCCTAAAGAAAGTTGTAGGACGTAAGTTAGCTGCTCGTGTACTTAAATCATGGGTAGAAGACTTCGTAGATGAAGATACTGGTGAGGTTGTTTCTATCGAGCGTAACGAGGTAATTATCGATCGTGAAACTATTATCGAAAACGAGCATATCGAAGAGATTTTAGAATCAGGAGCTAAAACTATCTTGTTGCACAAAGAAGATCAAAATCTTCAAGACTTTGCAATTATCTACAATACTTTACAGAAAGACCCAAGTAACTCTGAAAAGGAAGCTGTATTACACATCTACCGTCAGCTTCGTAACTCAGAGCCGCCAGATGAGCCTACAGCTCGCGAGGTGATTCATAACTTGTTCTTCTCAGATAAGCGTTACGATCTTGGAGACGTAGGTCGTTACCGTATCAATAAGAAGCTAGGTCTAAACATCGAAGATGTTAAAGTACTTACGAAAGAAGACATTATTGAGATCATTAAGTATCTCATTAAATTGATCAACTCGAAAACCGACGTGGATGATATCGACCACTTAAGTAACCGTCGTGTTCGTACCGTTGGAGAACAAATATATAACCAGTTCGGAGTAGGTTTGGCTCGTATGGCCAGAACTATTCGTGAACGAATGAATGTTCGCGATAACGAGGTATTTACTCCTATCGATTTGATTAATTCGAAGACATTGTCATCAGTTATCAACTCTTTCTTCGGAACAAATGCTCTATCGCAATTCATGGATCAGACCAACCCATTGGCTGAGATGACGCACAAACGTCGTATGTCGGCTCTTGGACCTGGTGGTCTATCTCGTGAACGTGCCGGTTTCGAGGTGCGAGACGTTCACTTTACACACTACGGTCGTTTGTGTCCAATTGAGACTCCTGAAGGTCCGAACATTGGTCTGATTTCGTCATTGTGTGTATTTGCTAAGATTACTGATCTTGGTTTTATCTCGACTCCTTACCGTAAGGTGAAAGAAGGTCAGGTTAATATGACTACTGAAGGAGTTGATTATTTAACTGCAGAAGAAGAAGAAGGATTAGTTATTGCTCAGGCCAATGCTCCTATCGATATTGAAGGACACTTCATTAACGATAAAGTAAAAGCTCGTTTAGATGGTGACTACCCTCTTCCAGAAAAAGGAGAAGTTGATTTGATGGACGTAGGTCCTAACCAGATTGCTTCTATGGCTGCATCACTTATTACTTTCCTTGAGCACGATGATGCCAACCGTGCACTGATGGGATCGAACATGATGCGCCAGGCAGTTCCATTATTACGCCCTGAAGCTCCTATCGTAGGAACAGGATTGGAAGGACGTGTTGCTTATGACTCTCGTGTAATGATTCAGGCTGAAGGTGCCGGTGTGGTTGAAGCTGCTGATGCAACTGAAATTACAATCCGTTACGACCAAACTGAAGAAGAGGCATTTGTTAACTTCGATAGTGCAGTTAAATCTTATAGACTGAAAAAATACCAGAAAACCAACCAAAGTACAACCATCGACCTTAAGCCTATCGTTGTTAAAGGACAGCGTGTGATTGAAGGTCAAATCTTAACCGATGGTTATGCAACCGAAATGGGAGAGTTGGCACTGGGACGTAACCTTAAAGTGGCATTTATGCCATGGCAGGGATATAACTACGAGGATGCGATTGTAATTTCTGAGCGTATTGTTCGCGAAGATGTTTATACATCAATTCACGTAGACGAATACTCATTGGAGGTACGTGACACTAAACGAGGATTGGAAGAATTTACTTCTGATATTCCTAACGTTAGTGAAGAAGCGACTCGTAACCTTGACGAAAACGGATTGATCCGTATTGGTGCAGAGGTTAAACCTGGAGATATTCTAATTGGTAAGATTACTCCTAAAGGAGAATCAGATCCTTCTCCAGAAGAGAAACTACTTCGTGCAATCTTCGGTGATAAAGCTGGTGATGTGAAAGATGCATCACTTAAAGCATCTCCTTCACTACAGGGAACTGTTATCGACAAGAAGTTGTTCTCTCGTATCATGAAGGATAAAAAAGCAACTAAATCGGCTTCTAAACCACTATTGGAGCAAATCGATGACGAATTCGATAGAGAAATGTCAGGATTGAAAGCCAAGTTAGTGGACAAAGTTTTCGAATTGGTGAACGGAAAAACATCTCAAGGAGTAAAAGATTACTTCGGTGTTGATTTAATTTCGAAAGGAACTAAATTCACATTGAAGCAATTGCAAGAAATTGACTACTTGAATGTGAATCCTAATAAGTGGACTACTGATAGCCATAAAAACGAGCTAATCGCTAAGGTTATTGGTAACTACATTATTAAAACAAAAGAAGCTGAAGCTGTTGCTAAGCGTAAGCGCTACAATGTAACAATTGGTGATGAGCTTCCTGCAGGTATCATTCAGTTAGCAAAAGTTTACATCGCTAAGAAACGTAAACTACAGATTGGTGATAAGATGGCAGGACGTCACGGTAACAAAGGTATTGTATCACGTGTTGTTCGTGCCGAAGATATGCCATTCTTGCCTGACGGAACTCCAGTAGACATTGTTCTTAACCCACTAGGTGTACCTTCTCGTATGAACCTTGGACAGATTTACGAAACTGTACTAGGATGGGCTGGTAAAGAATTGGGTGAGAAGTTTGCTACTCCAATTTTCGACGGTGCTTCTTTGGAAGAGATTACTGAATTGACTGATAAAGCAGGTGTTCCTGCATTCGGTCGCGCAAATCTTATCGACGGTGAAACCGGAGAGCCATTTGACCAGCCAGCAACTGTAGGTATTATCTACATGTTGAAACTAGGACACATGGTTGAAGATAAGATGCACGCACGTTCTATCGGACCTTACTCGTTGATTACTCAGCAGCCTCTTGGAGGTAAAGCACAGTTTGGTGGCCAGCGTTTTGGAGAGATGGAAGTTTGGGCACTGGAAGCATTCGGTGCATCGCATATCCTTCAGGAAATCTTAACTGTTAAGTCCGATGATGTTATCGGTCGTGCTAAAGCTTACGAAGCAATTGTTAAAGGCGATCCAATGCCACAGCCTGGTATTCCAGAATCGTTAAATGTATTGCTACACGAACTTAGAGGTTTAGGTTTAAGTGTAAATCTTGACTAAACGATATATACCGGGGCAGGGTAACTTGTCCCGGGATTTTCATTTGAATTTAATCAGAATATACTCGAAAGAATATGGCATTCAGAAGAGATAATAAGGTAAAAAGTAACTTTTCGAAACTATCTATCAGTCTTTCTTCTCCAGAAGAAATTCTAGAAAGATCGCACGGGGAAGTACTTAAGCCTGAAACGATCAATTACCGTACATACAAGCCTGAGCGCGATGGTCTTTTCTGCGAGCGCATTTTCGGTCCTGTAAAGGATTACGAATGTCACTGTGGAAAATACAAGCGTATTCGATATAGAGGTATTGTTTGTGACCGATGTGGTGTTGAAGTGACTGAAAAGAAAGTACGTCGCGAAAGAATGGGACACATCTCATTGGTGGTTCCTGTAGCACACATTTGGTATTTCAAATCACTACCTAATAAAATTGGTTACTTGCTAGGTTTACCAACAAAGAAGTTGGAAACGATTATTTATTACGAACGTTACGTAGTAATTAATGCAGGTATCAAAGCTCAAGATGGAATTAAAAACTTCGACTTCTTAACAGAAGAGGAGTATTTAGATATTTTGGATGCACTTCCAAAAGACAACCAATTCTTGGATGATGATGATCCAAATAAATTCATCGCTAAAATGGGTGGTGAAGCGCTTTACATGTTGTTAGAGCGTATCGATTTGGACAGCCTATCATATACACTTCGCCATAAAGCAAATACAGAAACTTCACAGCAACGTAAAAACGAAGCATTGAAGCGTTTGCAGGTGGTTGAAGCATTCCGTGCCAGCAAAAACATCAACCGCCCAGAGTGGATGATCGTTAAGGTGGTTCCGGTAATTCCACCAGATTTGCGTCCATTGGTACCTCTAGATGGTGGACGTTTCGCAACTTCGGATTTGAACGACCTTTACCGTCGTGTAATTATCCGTAACAACCGTTTGAAGCGTTTGATTGAGATCAAAGCTCCTGAGGTAATCTTGCGTAACGAGAAGCGTATGCTTCAAGAATCGGTGGATTCATTATTCGACAACTCAAGAAAATCTAACGCTGTTAAGACAGAAAATAACCGTGCATTGAAATCACTTTCTGATTCATTGAAAGGTAAGCAAGGTCGTTTCCGTCAGAACTTGTTAGGTAAGCGTGTTGACTATTCAGCACGTTCGGTAATTGTTGTTGGACCAACACTTAAAATTCACGAATGTGGTCTTCCTAAAGGAATGGCTGCAGAGCTATACAAACCTTTCATTATTCGTAAGCTGATTGAGCGCGGAATCGTTAAGACCGTAAAGTCGGCTAAGAAAATCGTTGACCGTCGTGATCCTGTTGTTTGGGATATCTTGGAAAACGTATTGAAAGGACACCCTGTTATGCTAAACCGTGCTCCTACTCTTCACCGTTTATCAATTCAGGCATTCCAGCCAGTATTGGTAGAAGGTAAAGCAATTCAGTTGCACCCGCTGGTATGTACTGGATTTAACGCCGACTTCGACGGTGACCAGATGGCAGTTCACCTTCCTCTTGGAAATGCAGCAATTTTGGAAGCACAGATGTTGATGTTAGCTTCTCATAACTTGTTGAACCCTGCAAACGGTGCACCAGTAACAGTTCCTTCTCAGGATATGGTATTGGGTCTTTACTACATGACTAAGCATCGTAAAGGAGCAAAAGGTGAAGGCTTAACATTCTATTCTGCCGAAGAGGCAATTATTGCTTATAACGAAAAGAAAGCGGAACTACACTCTGTAGTGAAGTGTCGCTTAGAAGATCGTGAAGCAGACGGAACATATGTAACTAAGATTATTGAGACTACTATTGGTCGAATTCTATTCAACGAAATGGTACCTCGCGAAGCTGGTTACATTAACGCACTTCTTACTAAAAAAGCATTACGCGATATTATCGCATTAATCTTAAAGAAAACCAACAATGCTGTTACTTCTAAATTCTTGGATGATATCAAGAGTGTAGGATACAAAATGGCATACCGTGGTGGTCTATCTTTCAACTTGGGTGACGTTGTTATTCCTGAGGATAAGAAAGAGATGGTTGAAGAAGGATACCAAGAGATCGAAGAGATTAATGCTAACTATAACATGGGATTCATTACCAACAACGAGCGTTACAACCAGGTAATTGATACTTGGACACATGCCAATGCTCGATTGACTCAATCGGTAATGAAAACTTTGAGTACCGACCGCCAAGGATTTAACTCAGTTTATATGATGTTGGATTCTGGAGCCCGTGGTTCGAAAGAGCAGATTCGTCAGTTGTGTGGTATGCGTGGTCTGATGGCCAAACCACAGAAGTCTGGTGCAACAACAGCTCAGATTATTGAGAACCCGATTTTGGCGAACTTTAAAGAAGGTCTATCGGTACTAGAGTACTTTATCTCTACTCACGGTGCTCGTAAAGGTTTGGCCGATACCGCACTTAAAACTGCCGATGCAGGATACCTTACTCGTCGTTTGGTAGATGTTGCACAAGATGTAATTATTACAGAAGACGATTGTGGTACATTGCGTGGTATGACTGCTACTGCTGTTAAGAACAACGAGGAAATTGTTGCTTCTTTGGAAGAACGTATCGTTGGTCGTACAACTGTACACGATGTATACGATCCAATTAGCGGAAAGTTAATTGTCAAGTCGGGTGACATTATTACAGAAGAGATTGCGAAAGAAATTGAAGCATCTCCAATTGAATCTATAGAAATTCGTTCGGTACTTACTTGTGAGACTAAAGTTGGTGTTTGTGCCAAATGTTACGGTCGAAGCATGGCTACTGGAGCTGCTGTTCAGCACGGTGAGGCTGTAGGTGTTATCGCTGCACAGTCGATTGGTGAACCGGGTACTCAGCTTACACTTCGTACGTTCCACGTAGGGGGTATCGCGGGTAACGTTTCTACTCAGTCAACTGTTGTAACGAAGTACGACGGTATCGCAGAGATTGAAGAATTGAAAACAGTTCCTTTCACAGAAGAAGATGGAACAACTGTAGATATTGTAATCAGTCGTTTGGCTGAATTGAAAGTAATCGATAAGAATACTGGAATTGCACTATCTAATCACCAGATTCCTTACGGTTCGAAATTATTCATTAAGAATGGTATCGAAATTACTAAGGGAACTACAGTCTGTGAATGGGACCCATATAACGGTGTAATTATTTCTGAATTTAACGGTAAGGCTGTATTCGAAAACATGGTTGACGGTGTTAACTATCGTGAAGAATCGGATGAGCAAACCGGATTTAAAGAGAAAGTAATTACTGAAACTCGTGATAAGACGAAAAACCCAGCATTACGTATCCTTGACGAAGATGGAAACATCATTCGTTCATACAACTTACCTGTGGGAGGTCACATGTCAGTTGATGAAGGCGATGTGGTTAAGTCGGGTCAGGTTCTTGTTAAGATTCCACGTTCTGCTGGTAAAGCAGGCGATATTACCGGGGGTCTTCCACGTGTTACCGAGTTATTCGAGGCACGTAATCCATCTAACCCAGCAGTTGTTTCTGAAATCGATGGAGAGATCTCATTGGGTAAAATTAAGCGTGGTAACCGCGAGATTATCGTTACATCGAAAACTGGCGATGTGAAGAAGTATCTTGTACCTCTATCACGTCAGATTCTTGTTCAAGAAAACGATTATATCCGTGCGGGTACTCCACTTTCTGATGGAGCTATTACTCCTGGAGATATCTTATCAATTAAAGGGCCATCGGCAGTACAAGATTACATTGTAAACGAAGTACAGGATGTATACCGTATGCAGGGTGTGAAGATTAACGACAAACACTTCGAGGTTATCGTTCGTCAGATGATGCGTAAGGTAGATATTGAAGATGCTGGTGATACTCGTTTCCTAGAGAAGCAGATTGTTGATAAGATCGATTTCATGCAAGAAAACGATTGGATTTACGACAAACGTGTAGTAGTTGATCCAGGTGATTCTGAAACATTGAAAGCCGGACAGATTGTAACTGCTCGTCGTTTACGTGATGAAAATTCTCAGTTGAAGCGTCGTGACTTGAATACTATTGAATCTCGTGAAGCTATTCCAGCAACATCACGTCAGGTACTTCAAGGAATTACTCGTGCTGCACTTCAAACAACAAGTTGGATGTCGGCAGCATCGTTCCAGGAAACAACAAAAGTATTGAACGAAGCAGCTATCCAAGGTAAAGTTGACCAGTTGAACGGATTGAAAGAAAATGTAATCTGTGGTCACTTGATTCCTGCTGGTACTGGTTTGCGTGAATTCAAAAACCTAGTTGTTGGTTCGAAAGAAGAGTACGAACGTTTAGTTGATAATCAATAGTCGCAATTATTATGGCTGACGATAAGCAACAACAATTGAATATTGAGTTGAGTGAAGAAGTAGCAGAAGGAACTTATTCCAACTTAGCTATCATCACTCATTCATCCTCGGAATTTGTGCTTGACTTTGTTCGCATTATGCCTGGTATTCCTAAGGCCAATGTAAAGTCGAGAGTAATATTGACACCAGAACATGCTAAGCGTTTAATGCTTGCATTACAAGACAATATTGCAAAATTCGAGGCTGCTAATGGTCCAATTAAAAATGTTGGCGATGAAGGTGCTATGCCTCCAATGATGCCACCAATGAATTTTGGTCCTGCCGGAGAAGCATAACTCGATAGATACTAGATATAATAAAATGGGAACTCATAAAGGGTTCCCATTTTTTATTTTCGAACATTCGCGATTAATATTTTGAAAGAAAATGTTAAGGAATGTTAAAATTGGTGAGATTTCTATGCAAAACAGCAATAATACCTGTAACTAATATGACAAAAGTCAGTTTAATTAAGTAGTAATTGGTTGATACACTTTTAAAGTAACAACTTAACTTACTTAAGTTTTTTAGGTTTCAATGAGTTGGTATGCGTAGGATCGGATCTGCTTCCGATCCTTTTTTTGTTATTAAAATCCCACCATTAGTATTTCCATTGATTTGATTGATGATTAGTAAAGGATAATTGAAGAGGTGTAGTTTATTCAAATGCTTCGATTATCTTTGCGCTCGATTTTATAACAAAATTTGAATGAGCTTTAAAGATTATATCCCTTTTTATAAGAGGAACTTACAAGTAGCTATTCCAGTGGTATTATCACAGGCAGGACAGGTAATGGTTCAGCAGGTAGATAATATGATGGTGGGACATGTTGGGACGAATGAATTGGCTGCTGCATCTTTTGCAGGATCTGTTTTTATAAATGGATTGATCTTTGGGATGGGCTTTTCGTTTGGATTAACACCTTTGGTAGGACGATTCTTCGGAGAGAAGAATTTTAAACGTGCAGGAGAATTATTTCAGAATTCGATTATGGTGAATCTGATAATGGGACTTTTACTTACAGCAATAATGTTTGGAGTAAAATTTTTCATGTACGATATGGGACAACCCAAAGAGGTCGTCGATTTAGCTATTCCTTACTATTTAGTTCAGGTATTTTCGATGATTCCATTTTTATTGTTTTTTTCGTTTAAACAGTTTGCCGAAGGAATTGGAAATACCAAAGTAGCCATGGTGGTAACTTTAACTGCCAATGCGGTAAACATACTGCTCAACTACATATTGATATTTGGTAAGTTTGGAGTAGAAGCATATGGGTTGATGGGAGCCGGTTATGCCACATTTACAGCTCGATTATTAATGCCGATTCTGTTTTTTGTAGTATTCCTAAAGAAAACAGAGTTTAATAGATATTTGCAATATATATCGTTTTCAGGAATTAAATGGAGCAGAATTCGTAACCTATTTAGTGTTGGTATTCCAATTGGTGCCCAGATGGTAATTGAGGTTATGGCATTTAGTTTAGGTTCCATTATGATGGGATGGTTGGGAGCTGTACCAATTGCTGCCCACCAGATTGCATTAGGAGTAGCTAGTTTAACCTTCATGCTAGCATCGGGTGTTGCACAAGGAACCACTATCCGGGTTTCACATCAGTTAGGTGCAGGAAATTATGTTGAAATGCGTAAGGCAGTATTTGCGTCATTACATATGGTATTGGCATTTATGTCGATGACGGCTTTATCGTTTGTTATTTTTAGAAACCATATTCCGGCACTTTATACGAAAGATGTTGATGTAATAGCACTGACATCTAATCTGTTAATTGTAGGAGCGGTTTTCCAATTGTTTGATGGATTACAGCTGGTAACATTGGCTTCGTTGAGAGGATTAGCTGACGTGAAAAAACCGATGTACTTCTCATTACTTTCGTTTATTGTAGTAGCATTACCGGTAAGTTATCTGTGTACTTTTCCATTGGGCTTTGGCCCCAAAGGAATATGGTTTGGTTTTCTAGCTGGTCTGGGGACAGCTTCGGTATTATTCTATAGGCGCTTTAATCGTTTAAGTCTAAAAATGGTTGAAGGAGCAGAATAAAAAAAATGGTCACACTCAGTAAAAGGTGTGACCATTTTTTATTTAAGACTCTGTGTTAACCATCCAGTTGACTCCGTATTTGTCGGAAAACATTCCGAAGTGGGCTCCCCAGAATGCCTTTTCAAATGGCATTATAACATGTCCTCCTTCTGATAATTTCTCAAAAAAGAATTTTGCTTTTTCCAAATCGGGTTCAGAAATGGAAATAGAGTAGGTGTTTCCCTGACTAAAAGGTTGGCCAGGCATGGTATCAGATGCCATCAATTGATTTTTCCCAAAGACCAGATGACTATGCATTACTCGATCTTTTTCTGATTCTGGAATTTCCATTGGACCTTCCGAGAAAGGCATTACTTCAAGCTTTCCATTGAACACTTCAGTATAGAATTGCATTGCCTCAAGGCAGTTGCCATCGAAATTCAGATAAGGTACAATTTGAGTTTCTGTCTTATTCATAAGGATATTTTAAGTGATATTATTTATTGTTGTTCAGCAAAATCTTTGAATCGATTCATGAATAGCAATGTCTGCTTTTGAAATGCTTTGGGCATGAAGAATGCCATTGCTTTCATAAAACCAGAAAAATGGAATTGACTATGACATGTCCATTGGGTAGAATGAGAGTCAATTGCTTTGAAGTAGTTCTTTTGAAGGTTATATACCCCTTTGGCTTCGTAGGTAGCACAAAAGGTGTGAGGGAGATCTCTTTGGGTGATTGTCTCAATCATTTCAACTTTTCTCTTTCCCATTTGGTATCGTAATTTACTCTGCGAACCAGGCATACCAGGTTCACCTGACAAATGTTCAAAAGAGATAAGTTCAGGCTGCCAAAGCTTCAAATTGTTGGGATTATCGAATAGTTCAATTATTCTTTCCAGAGGAAGTTGAATTTCAATTTTTGTTATATACTCCATAGCCTTATTCTATTAGAACATTAATACAAAAGGGGCGCAGAATTGTAAACAATGGAAATTACAGAATAGTTTATGGGTTATTGATTTACTTTTTTTAAAAACATTAATAAAGATATTAAACCGAAGACTATACCAGCACAATAACTTAAGGTAGAGGGAAGAGCAAATCCTCCATTTTTATATGGAGCTATCAATAGGTAAGTAGCACATATTGTCGTCATTATAAAAGCAGGAATACTCATGTACCAATGCGACTTCTTTATGGATACAAGATACATGGCCGAGGTCCAAAGAAATATTGATGCAAGAATTTGATTTGAGATACCTAAGTATTTCCAGATGGTGGAAAAGTCGAGTTGAGACAAAAAGAAACCAACGAGAAATAATGGAATACTAACGACAAGTCTGCTTTTAATTGAAGCTTGAGGAATTTTAAGCATGTCTGCTAAGGTTAGTCGAGCACTTCTGAAGGCAGTATCTCCAGTGGTAATAGGGCAGGCAACAATCCCAATAATAGCAATTATTGCTCCAAACTTACCAAACCAGGTTTGGCATATCTCATTAACAACCCAAGCTGGATTATGTCCTGCTAGAAAAGTCTCGTTTAGTCCTTCAGTTCCTCCAAAATAATTGATTGCAGCTGTAGCCCAAATCAAAGTGACAATTCCTTCAGCAATCATAGCTCCATAAAATGCAGGGCGGGCATGACTTTCTTTCTTTAAACATCGAGCCATTAGAGGCGATTGAGTAGAGTGAAATCCTGAAATAGCTCCACATGAGATTACTATAAATAACATCGGGTATAGGATATTCTTAGTTGGAGCATGGTGCAGGTTTTGAAAATGAGAGAATGAGATCTCTTCAATATGAATAGGGCTGAATATCAAATAACCACCAACCATTAATGCCATAACCAGAAGAACAATACCAAAGAATGGATATATTTTAGCAATTAATTTATTGACAGGAAGGAGAGTGGCAGTTAAGTAGTAGACAAAAATTAGTGATAACCAAAAAGGTAGGTTAAAACCCACAGAAGAATGCAACAAGCCAGCAGGCCCATTTACAAAAGCTACACCAACAAAGACAAGTAGAAGTAGAGTAAACACTCGAAGAAATTGCTGGAAGAATTTACCTAAATACTTACCAGTCATTTCCGGAACGCTTGAACCATTATTGCGAAGAGATATTACGCCTGAGAAATAATCGTGTGCAGCTCCCATGAAGATACACCCTAAAACTATCCACACATAAGCAACAGGTCCATACATTGCTCCCAATATAGCTCCAAATATTGGCCCTAATCCCGCAATATTTAGAAATTGAATGGTAAAAATCTTCCATGTTGGAATTGGTTGATAATCTACATTATCTCTTAATTTAATTGCAGGAGTAACATTAGAGTCGTCTATATTGATAAGTCGATCTAAAAAACGACTGTATAAAAAATAACCCGCAATAAGTGCTGCAATGGAAATTAGAAGTGTAATCATTTTTTGTCGAATTTTGAGAAAATAAATTTAGCTATAACTGTTAAAAAGAAAAACCACTATCATGCAATTCTGATAGTGGTTCTCTTATTTAGAAAGCTCTATTTATTTTAGAATTCTAATATTGTGTTTAGCTCGATTGTAGTTCCATTTGCAAGTTTTTGCTGGCCATTATGAATGTAATTGCCATGTAAATATATCTTTCCTCCTTTTTGAATAATTATCTTACCATTTCCAGCATTCTTATTGTCTAAATCGCCATAAATGTGGAGTACACCTGTTGGTGAAACTGTAATTATTGCATTATTATTCACTGTTAGGTGTCTAATCTCTCTGCTATCAGAAATTATTACCTGACCTGAATTTACAATAACATCATTTCTTAAATTATTCAATGGTACAACTGAACCATTCCAGTTGCCAGAAGTAGAGTAGTTTGCAATTCCATTCCAGGTAGGAGTAACTACTTTTATAGAAACATTTCCAGTTGCAGTTGCTTTTGAGTCACTTAAGATATAAGTGAATGAGACATCTTGTGCATAGTTCTTACTTGTAGCAGCAGGTGCTGTAAAGTTGAAAGAGCCTGTATTTTGTTTATTGGCAATCGTTCCAATGTTTGGACTTAATGCGTTCCATGTCGAAATAGAAGTTGCATTTCCATCAGGGTCACTATCATTACTTTTTACATTTTTAGTAATTGCTGCCCCAGGATAAACATAGTATGGACCATCATTTACTGCAACTGGAGGGCGATTATTCACAACATTTACATTGCTTGAGGTAGATAAATTAGAAACAGGAGGATCTCCAATTGATCCACCATACTCTACTACATATCCTTGAATAGAAGAATTGGTATGATAATAATCATTCCATCTTCCTGTTGATGAAAAAATATGTCCATAATCTTCTCCTACCGGAGGGTATTCATTGGGTTCCTTGTCATTCCAGTTACTGTATTGACCACTGATTTTGTATCCATCTCTCCAAAAGATAGTTCCAGCCTCAGGTCCTGTAACCCATTTCCATGTGTTTTCTGTATCAGCATCAGAACAACCAATCCACCCATCTCCGGCTAGTTTTACTCTGATAAACTCGTTTTCCTGAGCAGAAGTAATTGTAGCAAGGTAACCTTGTAGACCAAAGTAACTTTTAGATTCAGCATTTATTTTGGCATCTTGCCATGATAAGGTGCCGGCAACATATTCATAATAGTGATTGTTACCACTAAACGCTGTAGCATTTCCCATTGTATACTCTATTTTTCTTGTTCCAGAATTGGCAGAACCTGTTGCCAAATTAGAGTATGTAATAGAACGAATTGCATTTTGATAAGTTGTAGCAGATGCAGTTCCTGACAATGTTAGAACTCCAGATGACTGATTCCAATTACCGGTAATTCCATTTTGGTTAGTAAAGTTTAATTCATCCTGATTACTAAAATGTCCATCAGTAAAATAAACTTTCATACTACTAAGCGGGATGTTACCAGCGTTGGAAATAGTAAATGCAGGGGCAATCTGTACCGCTGTTCCTCCTTGAGTATAGGTAGGAATGCTACTATTGTTGCTTTGCAGTGTTGGATAGGAGACTGCAGCATTTACACTAATAGAATAAGACGATTCCTTTGAGATTCTTGAGTCTGATGAGTTTACATTTGGGCTAGTGAGTTTTTTATCAGAAAATGTAAGAGGATCTGCACTGACATAACTAGTAATGAATGAAAATAATAGTATTAGTAAATAAAAATTCGGTTGGTTTTTCATTTTATATAGAATAACAGTAAAGAATTCTTTGGTGATATAGCTAATGAAAAATATTCAAAAGTTCAGAGAGCAACACAATTATTAGAAATATAGTTGTGTGGTAAAGATAGTATGACGATTGCTTGAGGTGTTGAGATTGATTTCATTATACCTTCATAGAGTAGGTGGTGAGGTATAACACGGGGAGATTAATTAGTTTATTCCATATCCTTTAAATTATTATCGATATTGAAATGCTCAGAATTACATCTGAATGTCTGGATTAACAATAAGATATGTTTTCCTCCCTATGTTGATCAAAAAAAGCAAGTAGAGTAATATTTGCTTCAATGATTATCTATCCTTCAATTAATGATTCTTATTGGCAATCGATGTTATCTGTGATTAGTTGATTTAACTTAGATGGAAGTAAAATCAGCTAACGAGAATTGACTTAAATATAGTAAATATTTGCACGAATTCTTGCTAGCTGACTGATTTATAAATAGATATTTTAAAATGTAGAAAAATTTACCTCAAGTTTAGAATTCTAGTACAGTTCCTAAATCGATAACTCCTGAGTTTCGGATCTTTTGAATCCCATTATGGTAATAATTTCCATGAAGAAATATCTTACCTCCTTTTTGAATAATTACCTTACCATTAGTTAGATTTTTATCATCGAAATCTCCATGTATATGCAATGTTCCGCCAGCAACAATTTTAACAATTGCATTCTTATTAAGAGTTAGATGTTTGATTTCTCTTTTGTCCGATATAGTTATCTGACCTGAATTAACAATGATGTCATTTTTTAATATACTAGTCGGAACAGTAGCTCCGTTCCATCGACTAGAAGATGAAAAATTTGCCGTTCCGTTCCATATTGGTGTTACAATACGAATAGAAACAGTTGCATTGGCTGTAGTTCTTGAATCACTTAATTCATAACTGAAATCAACATTTTTGGTATAGTTTTTACTATTAGCAATAGGAGCAGTATAGGTAAAACCACCATTGCTTAGTTTATTTTTTAGTGTTCCTGTATTAGAATTAAGAGAATTCCATCTCGAAATTGTTAATGAGTTATTGTCAGGGTCACTATCATTGTTGATTACATTTTTAGTAATTGTAGCACCAGGGTAAACATAAAATGGGCCATCGTTTTGGGCAATGGGAGGGCGGTTAGCAATAACATTTACTATACTAGAGGTAGTAACGCTGGAAAGGTTAGGATCGCCAGGTGTTCCTCCATATTCAACAATATAGCCATGGATACTGCCATTGTTATATTTATAATCGTTCCATTTTCCTGTAGAGGAATAAATATGACCATGATCTTCTTCGCCATTATATTCATTAGGTTCCCCTTGTTCCCAATTACTATATTGCCCCGAAACAGTTTTTTTATTTGCCCAAAAAGTTGTTCCAGCTTCAGGTCCTGTAACCCATTTCCAAGTACCTTCATTATTTAGGTCCGAACAGCCAATCCAACCGTTTCCGGCTAATTTCTGTTTAATGAAATTGTTTTCAGTAGCAGATGTAATTGTTGCAAGATAACCTTGCATCCCAAAGTAACTTTTGTTTTCTGCTTTTGTTTTTGCATCATCCCATTTTTCTGCTCCAACAATGTATTCATAGAAGTGCCCATTCCCACTGAAAGCAGCTGCACTACCTAAAGAATATTCAATTTTTCTTGTTCCAGAGCTAGCACTCCCATTACTAATATTTGTATAAGTAACGGTTCGAATAGCACCAACATAATCTGATGCAGATGCTTCGCCTGTTAAAGTAAGTACTCCGGATGCTTGATTCCAGTTTCCAACAATTCCATTCTGGTTGACGAAGTTTAATTTATCTTGATCATTTTTGTGTCCATCAGTAAAATAAACTTTCATTCCTGAGATTTTATTTTGACCAGCATTTGATATAGTAAAGCTATTGGCAACAATTGCTGGAGAAGAGCTTCCGTTTGAAATAACGGGATGCGACTGATTACTCTTCAATTCGATGGTTTTAACACGTGTAACTTCTCCTCTTACTGTAAAGTCGAAAACACCGCTTCCTGAGGTAGATGAGTATTGAATCTTTATTTTTGCTGTTTTTACTCCTTTTGTAAAACCTGGGGTAAACTTTACGTCAAAACCTGATACGTTTCCTTCAATTTTGTCCTTTGAAGGTTGTCTAGAAATGGAAAACTCAACGTCTCCACTTACTTCTACTAACTGTGCTCCTGTTAGAGATAATACTCCTCCACTAATATTTATTATATAAAAACGTTTCGTTTTAGAGTCGTTGCCGTAGCCAACTGTTGTAAAATCTAAAAAAGGAGTGGTAGAATAAGTTGCATGATTTGAAAACTGAGATGAACCATAACCCATTACTCTCATTGGCGTTGAGCTGCTTGTGCCTCTTGCTGGAGTATTTACCAATTCTGTTGTCCCTCTTTCATGGACTAAAAAACTGTTGGCTGTTGTATTGTTTGTTAAAATGAAATAGCATAATAAGCTTAATAATATCCTTCCCGTCATTTTCTTTGCTATTTAAATGTTAAACCATAAAAAACTGTCAGACTTTTAATTTTTTTAAAAGTACTGACAGTTCTTACTAGTAAATTTGTTAGAAAACTAACCTAAAAATCGATAGAAGCTCCTAAGTCAATTATTGTTGAGTTTTCTAGTTTTCGTACTCCATTATGGAAATAATTGCCATGAAGAATAATTTTCCCTCCTTTTTCAATAATAATTTTTCCATTTGTCAAATTCTTATTATCGAGATCCCCATAAACATGTATTATTCCTTGAGATGCAACTTTCAATATTGCATCTTTTTCAATAGTAAGGTGTCTTATCTCTCTAGTGTCAGAAATAGTGACTTGCCCTGTTTTTATAATAATGTCATTCCTTTTAGCATTTAAAGGCACAACAGCTCCATTCCAGTTTCCTCCAGTAGAATAGTTAGCTGTACCGTTCCATGTTGGCGTTACTATTGATATTGAAACTCTAGCTGTAGCAGTAGCTTGAGAATCAGTTAAATCATAGTGAAATGTAACATTCGTTGAATAGTTCTTGTTACTTGAAGTTGGAGCTATATAGCTGAATATTCCATTGTTTTGGCTACTGCTAATGGTGCCAATATTAGGAAACAAAGCAGTCCAACTTGCTACAGAAATAGTATTCCCGTCAGGGTCACTATCATTAGTTGTTACATTTTTTGTAATTGTAGCACCAGGATATACATAGAATGGTCCGTCATTTGTAGCTATAGGTGGGGAATTATTTATTATCTCATAACTTGAAGAATACGTGTAATTAGGAGAACTGTATGTGCCATCAGAAGCTCTTACCCTAAATTGAAGAGTATTTCCAACATACGATGAGTTTTTATGTCCTCCCCAACTATTATACGTATTCGATGAAAGATTTGAATTAATAACATTCCAAATACCAGTATTATTCATTCGATACTCCAATCGGTAAGTCACAGAGCTTGTTCTATCTGTTGATTGCCCCCATGAAATATTGTAGTTGGAGTCGATGTTGAATTTTGTATTTGCAGGAAATGTAAATGCTCCAGGATCAGTTGGTTGATCATTAACATACAAATTTAATGTTCTTTGTGATGATTTCTTCTTAGCAAGACCACCAGTATTATTACCATCATCTTCAACTTTTATTGTAATTACAGAATGTCCAACTTGATCTATCTCAGGTGTAAATAATAAATTTCCAGTTGTGTTAAGAGATGTGTAATCAACTTTGGGATTACCGACTAGAGATGGATTACTACTTATTGCCGTTATTGTTAAATTTTGAATGATGCAATCATCTCCATCACTAATTCCACTTAAAGGTATGGATTGCTCTCCTCCATTTGCAATGATTGTTTCAGAAGAACTAGTCGAAAAAGAAGGAGTTCCATTTTCAGTGATAGTATAGTGAATGGTTTCTGTATCGGTTTTCCCAGCAGAAGAAATAGTTAATGATACTGTTTTAGTTCCAGATGAAAGAAAGGTGTGTACAGGATTCTGATGTGTTGATGTGCTTCCGTCACCAAAATTCCATGTATATGAATCAATTGGTTTGTTTACAGTAACAATTAAGTCTTCAATTCCCCAGTTGTCATATTCGTCACCACTTGCACCTGTTTGGTACCATCTAAAACTAGTACTCGTAGTTTTGGCTGGATCTGGAATCTGATATGAGAAATGAGTCCAAGAATGATAACTACTTGGGTCAATATAAGCAATATCTGTCCATGTTCCGGATGCTGTTTTATATTGAACGTGTACTCCTTCTCCTGGGTCAGCTTCTTCACAACCTGGTTGAGGATCATCATTTCCGAATCGCAAATAGAATTCTAAAACACCACCCAGAGAACAATCAAGTTGATTGGTAATTACATACCTTAAATCGTTATCAAGAGTGGTAGCCCAGAAATAATTTGTATTATCAGGACTATTTCCAGTACTTGGGTTACATGGTTGGCCAACCTGATATGGGGTAGAACTCCAACCAGCGGGAAGAGTTCCACCATTAAATGTAAAAGATGTACCTGTCGCGGTTCCTAATCCTCGAAATTGCACCTTTAAGTTACTGCATGTATTGCTAGCGATTGGTGTTTCAATCTTAGCTTCTTGTGCTCTTATAGTCTTTACCAAGAAAAGTAATAAGATACATATAGATATTTGTAAAAAATTCATGGCTAGTAAGAATAGATTTTTAACTCACTTAATTCAGCCTTGGAAAGCACAGGTAGTTTTGGGTAATTTATTACTGACCTGAGAATTCCAAGTTTATAATGAGCATTTAGAGTATAATTAGAGCAGCTAGGCTCAATTATCTCTTTTGCTTTAAGTTCATGACGAAATAGAAATTCATTATCTTTATCATTACAACTTGTACATTTACCGTCGTAATATAAATCATAGTGCCAATTTACTAGAAGTTTTTGATTGGTTTTATTTTCAATTCTAATTAGATAAAAATCTTGATAAATTCCATTTTCTTGATCACTACAATCTGCATATTTGACGCTTAAAGTGAGCTTCTCATTTTCGAAGAATTTTTTCCATTCAACGTTATTTTTATGAGTAATTGGAATCTCAACTTTTTCTTGTCCGTAAAGAGTGAAACTAAAGAGAATAAATAAAATCGCTATAAAGTTCTTGAATTTCATTTTTAGATAATTTAAACTTACGCTTTTTGTAGTATGTAAGTTGATTAAACGATTTATTTTAAATAGTTTAATAGATCTCTTCAATAAAGAAGAGATCTATAGGGGGGGAATAAGAAATTGTCGAATAATTATTCGTTAATTCTCATTTTGAAGTTCCAGTTAGTTCCATCAAAGTGATGGAATTCTAATCCACTATTTGTAACAATGATTTTCCATGTAGAAGAGATGTGAATTTCTTGTCCTTTAACTTTTCCATTAGCAGTAATGTCTCCGGTAGTATTAATTGTAGTTGCTTCAACAAGTGGCGTTGTAATCTTTGTTGTTGCATTAACAATAGGTGCTTCAACTTTAGTTCCAGATGTAATATCTCCTGCAGTGTTAACAACTTGAGCCGAAATAGTTTGACCGGTTGCATCAATTGGAGTATTGAACGTAACATTTCCAGTAACGTTTAATGTTCCTCCTAATGTAGTATTACCAGTTACTGCAAGTGTTCCTCCAAGAGTAGTGTTTCCTGTTACATTTAGAGTATTATTAACTGTAGTTGCACCATCTAGTGTTGTTGCTCCAGTTACATCTAGTGTATTCTGAATCTCAGTAGCACCAGTTGCTGTTAAACCACCATTGATTTGAGCATTTCCATTGTTTGTTAAAGTTCCAGTATTAGTAACGCCATTCAACGTAGTAGCACCAGCAACATTAAGAGTTGACTGAAGTGTAGTAGCATTCTGAACATCCAATGTCCCGTTTAGATCAGTAGCACCGTTGTTTGTTAAAGTTCCAGTATTGGTAACACCATTCAATGTAGTAGCACCTGAAACGTTAAGAGTTGATTGAAGTGTTGCTCCTTTTTTAACGTTTAATGTTTCATTTACTTGCAATGTATTATTTAACGTAGTTGCACCAGCAACATTCAGAGTTGACTGAAGTGTAGTAGCATTCTGAACATCCAGTGTTCCGTTTAGATCAGTAGCACCATTATTTGTAAGAGCGCCAGTATTGGTTATGTTTCCAGTGTTTGTAATGTTACCAGTATTAGTAACACCATTCAAAGTAGTAGCACCAGCAACATTAAGAGTAGACTGAAGAGTAGTAGCATCTTGAACGTCAAGTGTTCCATTCAAATCAGTAGCACCATTATTTGTAAGAGCGCCAGTATTGGTTATGTTTCCAGTGTTTGTAATGTTACCAGTATTAGTAACACCATTCAAAGAAGTAGCACCAGCAACATTAAGAGTAGACTGAAGAGTAGTAGCATCTTGAACGTCAAGTGTTCCATTCAAATCAGTAGCACCATTATTTGTAAGAGCGCCAGTATTAGTTATGTTTCCAGTGTTTGTAATGTTACCAGTATTAGTAACACCATTCAAAGTAGTAGCACCAGCAACATTAAGAGTAGACTGAAGAGTAGTAGCATCTTGAACGTCAAGTGTTCCATTCAAATCAGTAGCACCAT
>SACZ01000310.1 GCA_023369685.1 Prolixibacteraceae bacterium JC049 | reverse complement strand
AAAAGAGGATTATTTAGCGCTTATCGAACAAATGGACGATGAAGGCCTCGATGATTTCACCCGCGTGCGCGAACTGTTGGGTCTGGCGACCGGTAAAGACAACGGCTGGTATACCCTGCGCATTGGCGAGCTGAAAGCAATGCTGGCGCTGGCGGGCGGCGATCTCGAGCAGGCGTTGATCTGGACCGAGTGGACGATGGAGTTCAACGCCTCCATCTTTAGCGCCGAGCGCGCCAATTACTACCGCTGCCTGCAAACCCTGCTGCTGCTGAGCCAGGAAGAGGAGCGTCAGCCGCTGCAGTATCTGAACGCTTTTGTACGCATGTACGGCGCCGATGCCGTAGAAGCCGCCAGCGCCGCGCTGAGCGGAGAAGCGCCGTTCTATGGCCTGCAGGCAGTGGACAGCGATCTGCTTGCG
>SACZ01000309.1 GCA_023369685.1 Prolixibacteraceae bacterium JC049 | reverse complement strand
ATTCCAGAATGCACGTCGGTACAAAACCGATTAAATCAGTCTGTTGAATAATATTAAGGATGGCGGTGTATGAATCGCTACTGAAAGCGATTTTTCTATCAGCAAGAATGCCTGCAGCCTGGTTTTGAAAGGATTTAGTTCCCTGATCGTTAGACAGATAATAGGTAAAGCGTTCCTGCAGTATGGCTTTTGTCGTGGTCAGCGATGCCAGCCTGGGATGGTTTTCATTACACACCAGCGAAATGTCCATCTCCTGGATGCGCTTACAGACGGTAGCTCGCGATATTAGTGGCAGAGTGCTGAATATCAGGTCGGCTTTACGGTAGGATAGCAAGCTTTCTACCGACTCTCCTGATGCCAGCAGATCGTGATGCTCAACGTGCAGGTTTGAATCATTTAATAGCATATGAATCAAATTA
>SACZ01000308.1 GCA_023369685.1 Prolixibacteraceae bacterium JC049 | reverse complement strand
CGGATGACTGGCGCGGATAAAGCCGGTTGCCAGCAGCGTCTGCTCCAGATGGCCGTAGAAACGCTCTAAATCATCCACCAGCGGATACGGGGTTTCTTCATGCTCGACGACGGGCTCATTTTGCTCCTGCGCCGCCAGCCATGCCATACGCACTTCATAGGCGATGACCTGCACCGCCATCGCCAGGTTCAGCGAGCTGTATTCCGGGTTAGCGGCAATCGCCACGTGATAGTGACACTTCTGCAGCTCTTCGTTAGTCAGGCCGACGCGTTCACGGCCAAATACCAGCGCAATCGGCGCATGCTGCGCTTCGGCAACGCTTTTCAGGCCGCATTCGCGCGGATCGAGCATCGGCCACGGCAGCGTGCGGGAGCGCGCGCTGGTCCCCACGACGAGGCTACAGCCCGCTAGCGCTTCAT
>SACZ01000307.1 GCA_023369685.1 Prolixibacteraceae bacterium JC049 | reverse complement strand
GCATGTCGGTCATGGGCTGGGAAGTGACATCGGCGGTGACGCTAATCTTCCTGGCGCTGATCTTTCTTCCCCGTTATTTGCAGCGCGGTATCGCCACCATCCCGGACTTTCTGGAAGAGCGGTACGATAAAACGACCCGCATTATTATCGACTTCTGCTTTCTTATCGCCACCGGTATCTGCTTTTTACCCATCGTGCTTTACTCCGGCGCGCTGGCGCTAAATAGCCTGTTTCATATCGGTGAGTCGCTGGGGCTGACCCAGGGCGCCGCCATCTGGTTACTGGTCATTTTGCTCGGTCTGGCCGGGATTTTATACGCGGTGATCGGCGGTATGCGCGCAATGGCAATCGCTGATTCCATTAACGGAATTGGCCTGGTGATTGGCGGTCTGATGGTACCGATTTTTGGCCTGATGGCGA
>SACZ01000306.1 GCA_023369685.1 Prolixibacteraceae bacterium JC049 | reverse complement strand
TAAATTTTTCTTTAGCTAATTTTGCTGCCTCATATCTATTTTTCCCAACAACTATGGGAAACTTCAAATTCAAAGCATGAATATAAGGCTCATCCCCACTTTCTTTAGCTGTAACAAATATTTTTTCTCCATCTGAAACAACTAAAGGATCTTCTTTTCTTTTTCCTCTATATCCTCTAGATACAACTGCAACTTTTTTACCCTCACTTGTTAACTTTTTTGCAAAATACTGTACTGCTGGCGTTTTTCCTGTTCCCCCAACTGTTATATTTCCTATGCATATAACAAATAAATCTTCTATTTTCTTTATTTTTAAAATTTCCTTATCGTATAATAAATTTCTTAAACTTGTAATAAGAAAATACAAATATGACAAAATCTTCATTCTTACCTCTTTTTATAATTTCTTTCTATCATTAT
>SACZ01000305.1 GCA_023369685.1 Prolixibacteraceae bacterium JC049 | reverse complement strand
TAAATTTTTCTTTAGCTAATTTTGCTGCCTCATATCTATTTTTCCCAACAACTATGGGAAMCTTCAAATTCAAAGCATGAATATAAGGCTCATCCCCACTTTCTTTAGCTGTAACAAATATTTTTTCTCCATCTGAAACAACTAAAGGATCTTCTTTTCTTTTTCCTCTATATCCTCTAGATACAACTGCAACTTTTTTACCCTCACTTGTTAACTTTTTTGCAAAATACTGTACTGCTGGMGTTTTTCCTGTTCCCCCAACTGTTATATTTCCTATGCATATAACAAATAAATCTTCTATTTTCTTTATTTTTAAAATTTCCTTATCGTATAATAAATTTCTTAAACTTGTAATAAGAAAATACAAATATGACAAAATCTTCATTCTTACCTCTTTTTATAATTTCTTTCTATCATTAT
>SACZ01000304.1 GCA_023369685.1 Prolixibacteraceae bacterium JC049 | reverse complement strand
CTTTCCGCCACCCTCTTTTTAAGCGCTCCGGAAAGTTACGCAGGCGGTGAGCTGGTCGTCAACGATACCTACGGGCAGCACGCGGTTAAGCTCCCGGCCGGGGACCTGGTGCTCTATCCTTCGAGCAGCCTGCACTGCGTCACCCCGGTGACCTCAGGCATCCGCGTCGCCTCGTTCTTATGGATTCAGTCAATGATCCGTGACGATAAACGCCGCAGTATGCTGTTTGAACTGGATGGCAATATTCAGAAATTAAAAAGCCGCCACGGCGAAAGCGACGAAGTGCTATCTCTGCTTAATCTGTACCATAACCTGCTGCGCGAATGGTCAGAGATCTGAACCTTGCCTGCTCATTTTTTACCCCCATATTCTCTATACTAAAGAGAGACGAGATAGCGAGGTGAACTATGGCATCAGGTTG
>SACZ01000303.1 GCA_023369685.1 Prolixibacteraceae bacterium JC049 | reverse complement strand
TTACTGACCCATGACTGAATTAAATAGGGTGTATTATCTGGGTTACTTACGCTGATCGCCGCTTGATGACCAGTGCCATTATAAATTAATCGGGTGCCACCAATTTCCACACCACTGATGGCGCTTGTTGAGATAAGTAACAAACTCACAGCGATTTTTTTTAATACTTTCCGAAACATGAAGAGATCCTGAGAGACTAAATCAGGGCCACAAAGGGCCCTGCGGTTACTGATAAGTTACGGTAAATGACGTAGAGGAATTTGCTGTTCCTGCACCAACTGCGCCCGTCGCCATATATTTAGCGAAGTAGGTCAGGGTATTATTCACATCTTCCAGCAAAGTCACGCTTGCCGAGGTGGAGCCTACTGGAATAAGCGTCGTGCTATCCTGCTCATAAAGGGCCACGCCAACATTCGATGCA
>SACZ01000302.1 GCA_023369685.1 Prolixibacteraceae bacterium JC049 | reverse complement strand
CATGCAGCTAACCTGCGCCTTAACGCTAACCGGTCTCAAGAAGCGTTTTGGCGGTGAAGACCCTGCGCAATGGCTGGCCGCTTTTCGTGAACATCGCTGGGATCTGGAAGATGAAGCCCAGGTTCTCATTCTCGACCAGCAGGAAGATGCTCAGGGTTGGATCTGGCTTTCCTGATCGAGATAATCACCTTTCCACTTTACATAGTTATTCGCTGAATATATGAGCCCCGCGATTTCCGCCTCCGTCAGGGGGCGTATCTGTTTTACCGGGTTGCCAAAGTAAAGATAGCCACTCTTGAGACGTTTGTTCTGAGGAACCAGACTACCTGCGCCAATCATTATGTCGTCTTCAACAATCACGCCATCCAACAAAATCGAACCCATCCCCACCAGTACCCGATTACCAATAGTGCAGCCGTGTA
>SACZ01000034.1 GCA_023369685.1 Prolixibacteraceae bacterium JC049 | reverse complement strand
GAAAATCTATCGGGTTCGAGGAATGGTCGACCAGAAGTTGAAATCGTCGACCGGGTCCGAGAATTCGTCGACCAGGCCGAGGGGTGGGCGAGGATTGAAATGGTCGACCGGGTCCGAGAATTCCGGGACCGAGAATTCGTCGACCAGGACGGCGGAWCCCTCGACCAGGACGATGAATGGGCGATGAAAATCTATCGGGTTCGAGGAATGGTCGACCAGSGGTTGAAATSGTCGACCAGGKCCGAGACTTCATCGACCGGGYCCGAGGATTCGTCGACCAGGACGGCCGGATGTCCGAGAAAAAAAAATGTTGCCGAATAACTTTCGAAAATCATTGGATAGGCCGGATGTCCGTGTGATCGAATCTCTTAAAATACATCAATAAAGAGTTTAGGATGTCAAGTTTGCATCAAATATGCCCACGGAGCCCCAACTAGACCATGAAAATCCGATGTTGTATCAGGTCAAATGACCTAGCTAGAGGTGTCAAAAAATTATGAAAATTTACCAGAAAATAGGATTTAGTATCCTTATGATGCATGCCAAAAAGAATTTTCAAATTCCAAGTATTTCTTTTTTTTTGGCACCGGTGTCTCCTCAGACATTTCAATGTCTGTTGGTGCCAAGAGGGAAAAGGGCTATTAAGCTATATAGGGGGGTGGGTGTTGAGGGAGTCTGGGCAGTCCGTGGGGAACCCCCTTTATCGGTTCGGACTTGGGTAGCGATCGAGGGATGGTATCGGATATCGRCACGAGGAATGACCGACCGTCCGGCCGCCGGGATTTTCGCCGGAAAACTTTTCCGGCGACTTTTCCGGCGATCGGTTTTGTTGCCTTTTTCCGAGTTTTCTCAGCAGTTCTCGGACAAAAACTGCTGAATCGTCGAGGAGAATGGGCTTGCCTTGCGTGGGCTGCCATTAGTTCTTCGAGGCGTTAGGGTGGCGGCGGTATAAAAGTGTCGGAGTTTTTTCAGCAGTTCTCGGACRAAAATTGCTGAGTGGCCGAGAAGAATGGGCGTGTCATGCGTGGGCTGACATGGATTCTTCGAGGCCTAGGGGTGGCGGTATATAACTTGTTCGCATGATATTACCGAGATGTCCCCACGGGCATCTTTTCACCTCGTCGCCGAAGAGAATGGGCGTGTCATGCATGGGCTGACATGGATTCTCCTAGGCCGTTYGGGYGGCGGTATAGTCGTCTTGCGCACGAAATACCGAGATGTCTCCATG
>SACZ01000301.1 GCA_023369685.1 Prolixibacteraceae bacterium JC049 | reverse complement strand
ATAGCGCCAGTGTCAATACCGCCATGGCCCGGGTCGAGCATCACGACGCGTTTGGCGCCTTTTTTCTTCGCTGCGGGTTTGCTGTGCCCATTGGATGTTTTCAATGGCTGTTGTTCTTTCGCGCTGGCCTGTGAGGCGATCCCTGAAAGCGTGATTGCTGCCAGCCCGGCTTTCAGCACCTGGCGGCGCGAAGCAAGTATTTTTAAAGGTTTAAAAGTGCTCATTCGGCCTGAATTGCAAACAAGTGGTAACCAATGTTATATCGTATCGTGTTTTCTGATACGACCATTCAAAATAAGAATTGTTTTACTTTTCATTTCAATACATGACAAAGTCATATTATGCCATTTTTTGCGGCTCATTGCGCCTGATATTGGCTATCGGGCACAATCGCGCCATAATCTCTGTTTTTAACCGTCAAT
>SACZ01000300.1 GCA_023369685.1 Prolixibacteraceae bacterium JC049 | reverse complement strand
GTTCGAAGCGCTGGGGGTCGATCTGCCGATTATGATCTCCGGCACCATCACCGACGCCTCCGGGCGCACGCTGTCCGGCCAGACCACCGAAGCTTTCTATAACTCGCTGCGCCACGCCGATGCGCTGACGTTCGGCCTCAACTGCGCACTCGGGCCGGATGAGCTGCGCCAGTACGTGCAGGAGCTGTCGCGTATCGCCGAATGCTACGTTACCGCCCACCCGAATGCCGGTTTGCCGAACGCCTTTGGCGAATACGACCTCGACGCCGACACGATGGCGGCGCAAATTCGCGAATGGGCTGAAGCCGGATTCCTGAATATTGTCGGCGGCTGCTGCGGCACCACGCCGGAACATATCGCCGCTATGAGCCGCGCGGTGGCCGGCCTGCCGCCGCGCCAGCTGCCGGAAATCCCCGTCGCCTG
>SACZ01000299.1 GCA_023369685.1 Prolixibacteraceae bacterium JC049 | reverse complement strand
CCCAAAAGATAGCAGTTGCCATCGGCAATACTTATCGGGCAGCCGTTGCCCCGCGTAGAAAGCAGATACCCCTCGCTGGACTGATACAGGTTCGGCGCCTTAAATACCCGGGCAATACCTGCTTTGACCTTAAACATATCCCCCAGATCCTGCGACAGGTTCAGGCTCGGGCTCCAGTTGCTGCCGAAGTCGTTATGATAGTCGAAACGTAGACCCGGGATAATATTGGTGCCCGGCGTCGCTTCAATATTGTCTTCGAGATAGATACCGGTAAGGGTGGCGCTGTTTTTAGGGCTGCGTTGTGAAGGATCGCCGGAAACCCCGGGGAGCGCATCCGTGGTGGTGGTGGCCTGCATCGACGCCGGATCGTTCAGCTCATCGTGATTCCACTCCATGCCCAGAGTGAGGGTCTGTTCAGCGAGCC
>SACZ01000298.1 GCA_023369685.1 Prolixibacteraceae bacterium JC049 | reverse complement strand
GCATCACGCATTCTGTTAATTCTTAATTCGCAGTTAAAGGCGTTTATTATGTCCGATTAAAGTCTGGACTTTATTTTTATTACTGGTTAGGTTTACAGGTGTTATTTAGCGCGGTGCGAATGTGCGCCAACACACCCGCACCGCTGATCACAATTACTATTTACCAGGAATAGCAACCATGACTAATGCTGATTGTATTGTAGATTCGTTTGATCCAGAAGTGTCGCCGAAAAATAAGCGTCAGTTGACGGTGAGTTATGTGAGACGTTTGCCAGATCGTCGTCTTGTTCCGGCGCTGATCATGAAGGGCGAGTGGCTGGCGGCGGCAGGGTTTTCGACCGGCACCCGGGTGGAGGTGCGGGTGATGGATGGCTGTATTGTGCTGACGGCGGTTGAGCCGGAACCGGAGCTGGAAGCCGCAATG
>SACZ01000297.1 GCA_023369685.1 Prolixibacteraceae bacterium JC049 | reverse complement strand
TGCGTACGATCGTGATTACCCGGCTGCGGTGCGGGAGCGGCGGCAAATGCGCCAAAAGACAACGTGCACAGCATCGCGGCCGCGAGTGCGATTTTGCTATTTTTCATGATAGTCATTCTCTTATTTGTTTCAGATAATAGAACGGATTCGTTATCTCCGCCTGTGGTGAACAGTATAGATCCAGATCACATTTTTGTCCGACCCAATATTTATCTTTTCGTGTCAAATTAACTACATATTTGTCAGCAAAATAGCGATCATGAAGAAATTATGAAGACCATTTCTTTTTATAAAAAACAAAACAAGAGACCAAAAATAATAATGCCACTTATTGCTAAATTTAAAACAATCAGGCCGGAATATCCGGCCTGAAAAGATTACATTTTATAACCGAGCGATAGCGTGGTGCGGCGATCGGTATGCTCC
>SACZ01000296.1 GCA_023369685.1 Prolixibacteraceae bacterium JC049 | reverse complement strand
GAAAAAAGCGTTGAGATCGCCCGTCACCCATAGCGGTGGACGAAATGTGAGTTTTCCTTGCCCCATAATCCTTCTCCTGAAGTTATTCAGTCATGTGGTGGCCGGTGTATGCCCGCCAACCGCCGAGGTCAGTGATCTCCGGCTGGCCTTCAACCAGCCAGGATTCCGCCAGAACGCCCAACACTTCACTACCGTCGTCCAGTAACACTTTGCCGATACAGAGTCCGGCAGGTTCTTTTTGCAGAATATTCCCCAGTCCGGCAGGAGGAACCGCCCAGATTTCGAGCGCGATTTTTGCGCCGTTATCCGGTGAACGAATCATTCCGGGATGATCGTCGTTGATGCTCCAACAGCGGTAGCAGGGGGCCGTTTTATCCTCACGAACGAATTCGGCATTAACGGCAAGCATGTTGGGGTTTAGCTTCA
>SACZ01000295.1 GCA_023369685.1 Prolixibacteraceae bacterium JC049 | reverse complement strand
CATTCCGGATGTGCCGGGAGGTTTTGCGCATAAAAGCCCAGTAGTTTTGGGGCTATGTCCTGCCATGTGCCATCCGGCACATTCTGGCGTTTCGGTAAGGCTTTCAGGACGTTTTTTGCCAGCCAGCTAGCGTCCGCTTTATCCGGACGGGCCAGCATCAGATAACTTTTGAGCACGTCGTAGGTATGCTGTGTGCCCTGCGTACGTGCATCGCTGGCTGGAGGAAGTTGCACAAACGCATTCAGCTGCTGCCTGAGACTATCTGCTGTGGCATCCCTCATCAGCTGCGCGTTGTTTTTCGCATACAGGGGCCAGAATGCGGCCAGCGTATCGCTGTCCTGATTAAGACCAAAACGGGTGTACCATGGAGCGCCGGTCGCCTCACGATGTTGCAGACGGGCAATAGCTTGCTGGAGGACGAGCTGGT
>SACZ01000294.1 GCA_023369685.1 Prolixibacteraceae bacterium JC049 | reverse complement strand
GCCAGTTAATGGCCGCCCCGGCGGAGACGTTGTCGGCCACCAACGCGTCCGCGGTGTCTTTATCGAGGCGCATCGTCATCGGCCCCGGATTGCTGAACCAGCCGTCTTTGATAATCCATTTTTCGTTATCCAGCCACAGAGGCAGCGCACCGTTAAACGGGCCGGAGACGGCGAACTGCTTCACTTTAATCGCACTCACTAATTCGCTGCTGGAGATATTTTGCAGACGCAGCAGCGCCGGGTCGTGCTGCGGCATCCTCAGTTGCTGCATGGTCAGCTTGCCGCCGAGAATATCGACGCTGACGTTACTCAACTGTAAAGGCGCGTCTTCACTCCAGGGCCAGGCCCCCTGAAGATCTGCCGTCAGATTGCGCGCGGTGAACTGGTTGACGACTTCGCCAATGCGCAACGATACCGGATGGCGGGTG
>SACZ01000033.1 GCA_023369685.1 Prolixibacteraceae bacterium JC049 | reverse complement strand
TATTGCTTAAATGTCTTGGATATTTGAGAAAGTATTGTCTCTGCTTTTTTCGCACAATTGGTGACAATCCCTTTTAAAACTTCTATGTCTTCATCAGAATATTCATCTTCTGGACGAACTTTCGAAAAGGCTGTGTATAATGGATGAGTCTTTATAGATTTATTTTCTTTCATATCTATTGCTTTTCCTCTAATATCAATGGACTTATATTTACAAATTTGATGTCATTCTCAATTTTAGATGGAAGTACATCATATAATTCATGAATATCATAATCATAAATACCATCATTATTTTTTTCGCTATTTACACAAGGTATCCATTGATTTTGATATATCTCAATTAACTTTGAAGGATAAATTTTCTCATTTTTACCATCAACTTTATAGTAAAACCTGCATCTAAATTTTATCGGTATGTCTATTGATTTCCATTTATTTATAATGTTTTTCTTTTCTTCGATAGAGTAGTTGTTATAAATAAAATTATTATTAATCTTATCGATTTCTATGAGAGTTTCAATATCAAAATTTTCGTCTTTTTTAATTTTATAATATAGTTTTTTTTTAATCGCATGAATCTTATTAAGGAATAATATTGCGTTCTCATATGGGATATACAAACGGTTAGCAGCAGGAGTAATATTTTTTTTTACCCAAAAATCTAAATAAGCTATAATATTATCTTTTTTAAATATGTTTTGAATTTCAGACTCTCCTTTGACTGGATCATATTTTAATAAGCCGCTTGGAAATAATATTCCAAATGAAGCGCATTCAAAATGCGACTGAAATTTAATACCATCCCAAATCTCATTATTGAAGATATTATAGTTTATATCTTTGTTTAATAAATTTTCTATTTCGATTTGAGTAAAATATTCAGCAGAGCTAGACTGATAATATAGCCTTCGTTCAAAAATAAGGTTAAGTATAGTTTGACGTTCTTTTTCATTAAAGATTGGAATCCCTTTGTACTTAAGAAATGCTTCATGAATGTCCAGATTAAGCAATGTTATTTTTAGTGAATTCAATAATCTTTCAAGGTTTTGTTGACATATTTCGTCTGGTGCATTTAGAATCTTTTTAATTTTCTTTTCTTTTACCTCGTTTTCATTTATCGCCCATTGAAGAATCATTGACAATGACAATTTAGGTTCCAATATTTTAATCTCAAAACCTATATATGACCTAATTAATTTTAGCACTCCTATTTCTGTAGTAGGTTTTCCATTCCCATCATTCAAAAACCAAAACCAAGCACGGCCTTTTATATCTTTTGTTTCTTCATATTCTTCAAAAGGTATTCGAACCGGCACAAGATACTCTCTCCAGAATTCTTGTATTCCTTTTGGTAATGGTGGTAATTCAGGTTCCCAACCCCATGCTTCTATCTTTGTTTCAATTGTTTCGTCCTTGGCTTTATTGACTTTAAGTATAGTAATTGGATAATCAACATTTACTGCATAGGTTTTTAAGGTAAAAGCAGCAATTCCTTTAGCTAAATCTAGGTCATTTGTTTTTTCTTCTATTATTTCATCATCTTCCGCATCATCAAAGTCTTCTTTGTTTTTTAATCTTTCTTTAAGGTTTACCAATGGATTCCATTTCTCCTTATCAATAAAAACCGTAATTCTTGTCCCGGAGTAATTGGGAGGGCCATCCAGTTCTAACTTTGTTCCATTATAGAACCTATTTGTCATTTCTTTTTTCTTTTCAACTTTTTTAATGGTAAAATATTTATTTGCACCATCAATCTCTATTTCTAAAGGTACATTCCCAAAACCATCTTTATATGTTTCAACTTGTATTTTATCCCCAACCAAAAAACATGAAAGAAAACCTATTCCAAAATTAGAGCAAGCATCCAGTTGGATATTATAGT
>SACZ01000293.1 GCA_023369685.1 Prolixibacteraceae bacterium JC049 | reverse complement strand
GCTCAACCGCCTGGGCAAAGCGCGCCATGCCTTCAGCAATATCGCTATCATCAATCACCAGCGACGGTACGAAGCGCATCACGTCCGGTCCGGCATTGAGCACCATGACGCCCGCCTCTGCGGCTGCATACAAGAAATCGCGCGCCTTCCCGTGATACTGCGGCTTCAGCTCGGCGCCGATCAGCAGACCCATGCCGCGAATATCACTGAACAGATCGAACCGCGCGTCAATTTGCTGAAGGTGCTGAACAAACAGCTCACGCTTCGCAGTGACGCCGTCCAGCACTTCCGGCGTGTTAATCAGATCGAAGGCCGCCCCGCCGACCGCGCAGGCTAGCGGGTTTCCGCCGTAGGTCGAACCATGGGAACCCGCGTGGAAAGCGCTGGCGATATCATGGGTGGTCAGCATCGCGCTGATAGGGAAGCCG
>SACZ01000292.1 GCA_023369685.1 Prolixibacteraceae bacterium JC049 | reverse complement strand
GGCCCCGGATTGCTGAACCAGCCGTCTTTGATAATCCATTTTTCGTTATCCAGCCACAGAGGCAGCGCACCGTTAAACGGGCCGGAGACGGCGAACTGCTTCACTTTAATCGCACTCACTAATTCGCTGCTGGAGATATTTTGCAGACGCAGCAGCGCCGGGTCGTGCTGCGGCATCCTCAGTTGCTGCATGGTCAGCTTGCCGCCGAGAATATCGACGCTGACGTTACTCAACTGTAAAGGCGCGTCTTCACTCCAGGGCCAGGCCCCCTGAAGATCTGCCGTCAGATTGCGCGCGGTGAACTGGTTGACGACTTCGCCAATGCGCAACGATACCGGATGGCGGGTGGAAAGGAGATCAGAAAGCATTTAACCTGCTGGTGGTGCGCTATCAGCATAAGGTTGCAAGCCTGGTCTCCCGCTACGTGC
>SACZ01000291.1 GCA_023369685.1 Prolixibacteraceae bacterium JC049 | reverse complement strand
TGCCAGTCCAGCTCGTTGAACACGGCATCGGCGGAGGTGATTTGGTCGGAGAAGCAGTCGCAGGTTTCGAACAGCACTTCACTGCCGCTGCTGACGGTAGCGACAGGAGTGTTTTCGCGCGACATGGCGTAAACCACTCGGTCTTTGGTTATTTTCATGACATTCATCCCGGTTATATTGTTGTGATTTTTATATTTAGAGTTTCCCGTATAGGGAATGAGTGAATGTATCGGGATTATTATGGGAAGGCAATCAGGTCAGTTTTTTCAAAAATAAATGGTATATATTTGCTGGTGAATCATGCGGTTAGCTATATTGGTGGGGTTTTCTTATATGCTGGTTATTTAGCAAAAAACTTTTTGTTATTTTGGCTTTAGTGGTCATTCGCTAATTGTTTACTGCCCTGGGGTTATTATCCAGCATATTACG
>SACZ01000290.1 GCA_023369685.1 Prolixibacteraceae bacterium JC049 | reverse complement strand
CAACCTACACGATTTCCTTGGCGTGCAGCGCTATGACTATGGCCGTGCGGATAGCGAAAACCGCGTAGGTCAGGTGACCGGCCTGGCGTGGACGGAAGTGGGCGGCGATCTGCTGACCATTGAAACCGCCTGCGTTCCGGGTAAAGGCAAGCTGACCTACACTGGTTCACTGGGTGAAGTCATGCAGGAATCCATCCAGGCGGCGTTGACGGTGGTTCGTTCACGTGCGGATAAGCTGGGTATTAACTCAGACTTTTACGAAAAACGTGATATTCACGTTCACGTGCCGGAAGGCGCTACGCCGAAGGATGGTCCAAGCGCCGGTATCGCGATGTGCACCGCGCTGGTTTCCTGCCTGACGGGTAATCCGGTACGCGCTGACGTGGCGATGACCGGCGAGATTACCCTCCGTGGCCAGGTATTGCCGATTG
>SACZ01000289.1 GCA_023369685.1 Prolixibacteraceae bacterium JC049 | reverse complement strand
GCGCACTAGCAGCGAATGTTTCTAAGACTGATCCAACGATTTTTAATGGTACAGATGGAACGATTACTGTTAGTAATCAGAATGGTGGCTCAGGAACGTATGAGTACAGCTATGATGGCGGCTCAAACTGGGAAACAGGTTCAACTAAGACCGATTTATCAGCCAATAGCTATTCAGTACAGATGCGTGATGCGAACAATCATTCAGATGTTATTGATTTAGGCACAATTGATTTATACAATCCATTTAGTGCAACTGTTGCCAGTACCAATCCAACAATCAATGGAGGTACAGACGGAACAATAACAGTTACAGCACAAGGCGGTAAATTACCATACGAATACAGTTACGACAATGGAGTTAACTGGTCAGCAGTTCATTCAAAGAGCGATTGCAGTCAAGGTAGCTATGCAGTAAAAGTGAAAGATGCC
>SACZ01000288.1 GCA_023369685.1 Prolixibacteraceae bacterium JC049 | reverse complement strand
TATAACTGGTAATAATTTGCTTAGCTCCTGGTTTGGAGTTAGACCTGTTCAGCCGGGTATGGTTGTTCAGAATGGTTGGGCCTGTGCAGCATGGGTGTGCTATTCAGTGTTGGTTAAAATTTCTGATTAATTACTCCACTGTTTTACTTCTCTTAAATGTTTTGCTAAATGCTGCTTTTGCAAATGAGCCTATATTATGCCATCCTTTGGTATCCTTGTGCACTTGCATATTTGCTGTGTGGCTTGCTGAGTATGTCATATGCTCACCTTGCAATAATCAATCAACCTCAGTTGAAGAAAAAGGATCCAGAAGGAAAAGATGTTTGGCTTATACCCCAGTTGAGCTGCCTGTGGGAGTGGAGCTGAAGCCATCGCTAGACCGTTAATTCCGCTGTTGTTTTTCTTTTCTTTTGTAAGTATGTAACGTTATTA
>SACZ01000287.1 GCA_023369685.1 Prolixibacteraceae bacterium JC049 | reverse complement strand
CGAACGGGGACCGTGTTGCTGATCAGCAGCAGACCGTTGCACCCCAGCTCGCGATCGTAAATCGGCTCGCCGGTTTGCAGAACCTCCTGCAAATCCGCCAGCAGCGGCGTTTGCGCGATGTCGCTATCGGGGCCGCTGAACAGGATATCCCGCGCGGCGGGGTTAATCAGCGTCACCTGGCCGTCGGCGTCCACCGCCACCACGCCCTCTTTTAAAGAATGCAGCATCGCCTGTCGCTGCTGGAACTGCGTCGAGATCTCCTGCGGCTCAAGGCCCAGAAGAACACGCTTCAGGCCGCGAACCAGGCTCCAGGTGCCGACGGCACATACAACCGCGCTGAACAGCACGGTCAGGATCACGTCCCAGCGGCTGGCGGCGATCTGCGTATCCACTTTGCTTAGCGAAATGCCAATCGCCACCACGCCGATTTGC
>SACZ01000285.1 GCA_023369685.1 Prolixibacteraceae bacterium JC049 | reverse complement strand
TTCCCAGTTTGAGCCGCCATCATAGCTGTACTCATACGTTCCTGAGCCACCATTCTGATTACTAACAGTAATTGTTCCATCTGTACCATTAAAGGTCGTTGGATCAGTCTTAGAAACATTCGCTGCTAGTGCGCCCGGATCGGCTAAAGTAACTGTTCCCAAATCCTGCTCACTGCCATTGGCATCTTTCACTTTTACTGCATAGCTACCTTGACTGCAATCGCTCTTTGAATTAACTGCTGACCAGTTAGCTCCATTGTCGTAACTGTATTCGTATGGTAATTTACCTCCTTGTGCTGTAACTGTTATTGTTCCGTCGGTTCCTCCATTGATTGTTGGATTGGTACTGGCAACAGTTGCACTAAATGGATTGTATAGATTAATTGTACCTAAATCAATAACATCTGAATGATTATTCGCATCACGCATCTGT
>SACZ01000284.1 GCA_023369685.1 Prolixibacteraceae bacterium JC049 | reverse complement strand
CGCCAGGGTGGCCTGCTCGCCTTTCAGCGCCAGCATCGCGCTGACGATGGCCGGGAAATCCGCGCCGGCTGGCGAAGCGGCCCAGCGCCCTTTCCACTGCGGTTGCGCCAGGTCCATCAGCGACTTCGGCAGCTGCGCTTCGCTGATTTTCGCCGGATTGTAGACGAATACGGTGCTGCGAGCGGCAATGCCTATCCAGCGGCCGTGCTCAGGGCGGTACTGCGGGGCGACCTGCTGAAGGGTCTCGGCCGCCAGCGGCGCAAACAGCTTCGCGTTATCCACCAGCACCATCGCCGGGGAGTTTTCGGTCAGAAAGACATCCGCCGGAGATGCCGTCCCCTCCTGCACCAGCTGATTCTCCAGCTCACTATCGCCGCCGTTCCGCAGCGTCACTTTAATTCCCGTCTCTTTGGTAAAACCGTCAACCCAGGAC
>SACZ01000283.1 GCA_023369685.1 Prolixibacteraceae bacterium JC049 | reverse complement strand
TTCCCAGTTTGAGCCGCCATCATAGCTGTACTCATACGTTCCTGAGCCACCATTCTGATTACTAACAGTAATYGTTCCATCTGTRCCATTAAARRTCGTTGGATCAGTCTTAGAAACATTCGCTGCTAGTGCGCCCGGATCGGCTAAAGTAACTGTTCCCAAATCCTGCTCACTGCCATTGGCATCTTTCACTTTTACTGCATAGCTACCTTGACTGCAATCGCTCTTTGAATTAACTRCTGACCAGTTAGCTCCATTGTCGTAACTGTATTCGTATGGTAATTTACCTCCTTGTGCTGTAACTGTTATTGTTCCGTCGGTTCCTCCATTGATTGTTGGATTGGTACTGGCAACAGTTGCACTAAATGGATTGTATAGATTAATTGTACCTAAATCAATAACATCTGAATGATTATTCGCATCACGCATCTGT
>SACZ01000282.1 GCA_023369685.1 Prolixibacteraceae bacterium JC049 | reverse complement strand
CGCCAGGGTGGCCTGCTCGCCTTTCAGCGCCAGCATCGCGCTGACGATGGCCKGGAAATCCGCGCCGGMTGGCGAAGCGGCCCAGCGCCCTTTCCACTGCGGTTGCGCCAGGTCCATCAGCGACTTCGGCAGCTGCGCTTCGCTGATTTTCGCCGGATTGTAGACGAATACGGTGCTGCGAGCGGCAATGCCTATCCAGCGGCCGTGCTCAGGGCGGTACTGCGGGGCGACCTGCTGAAGGGTCTCGGCCGCCAGCGGCGCAAACAGCTTCGCGTTATCCACCAGCACCATCGCCGGGGAGTTTTCGGTCAGAAAGACATCCGCCGGAGATGCCGTCCCCTCCTGCACCAGCTGATTCKCCAGCTCACTATCGCCGCCGTTCCGCAGCGTCACTTTAATTCCCGTCTCTTTGGTAAAACCGTCAACCCAGGAC
>SACZ01000281.1 GCA_023369685.1 Prolixibacteraceae bacterium JC049 | reverse complement strand
CGCCAGCGGCGTATTCTATTTCCTGCCCTTTTTCCTTGCCGTCTCGGCGGCAAAGATTTTTAAGACCAACGAGTATCTGGCCGTCGCCGTTGCCGCCTGCCTGATGTACCCGACGCTGATTGACGCCGCGAAGGCGCTGGCGGCCCATCATGATGGAGCGGTTTCCGCGCTGTGGCTTCTAAACGCCGTCCCGATCCCCGTATTCAACTACGCCTCCAGCGTAATCCCGGTTATTTTCTCCGTGCTGGCGCTGAAATATATCTATGCCTGGGTCGATCGCATTATGCCCGAGGTGCTGAAAACCGTTTTCACGCCGACGCTGGCGCTGTTTATCGGCGCGCTGGCGGCGCTGGTGATTATTGGTCCGGTTGGCATTTGGCTTGGCAAAGCGCTGGCGTGGTTTATTGAAGGTCTGTTCGGCATCTCCGCGAGTT
>SACZ01000280.1 GCA_023369685.1 Prolixibacteraceae bacterium JC049 | reverse complement strand
TAACGTTGTGTATGGTAAGAAAACCGGTAACACCCCTGACGGTCGTCGCGCTGGCGCTCCGTTCGGACCAGGTGCTAACCCGATGCACGGCCGTGACCAGAAAGGCGCTGTTGCCTCTCTGACCTCCGTTGCAAAACTGCCGTTTGCTTACGCGAAAGATGGTATTTCTTACACCTTCTCTATCGTGCCGAACGCGCTGGGTAAAGACGACGAAGTTCGTAAAACTAACCTCGCCGGCCTGATGGATGGTTACTTCCACCACGAAGCGTCCATCGAAGGCGGTCAGCATCTGAACGTCAACGTTATGAACCGCGAAATGCTGCTCGACGCGATGGAAAACCCGGAAAAATATCCGCAGCTGACCATCCGCGTATCCGGCTACGCAGTACGTTTTAACTCCCTGACTAAAGAACAGCAGCAGGACGTTATTACTC
>SACZ01000279.1 GCA_023369685.1 Prolixibacteraceae bacterium JC049 | reverse complement strand
CTGAGCGCGAATTTTTTCCAGCGAGGCGATCTGCTCGTTGCGCACCTTGACGTTGTCGATCTCCAGCACCGCTGTGTTATCCTCTTTTTCCAGCTTGTACTTATTAACGCCGACGATGACGCGCTTGCCCTGATCGATCAGCGATTGTTCGCGGGCGGAGGCCTCTTCGATCATCCGTTTCGGCAGTCCGGCTTCGATCGCCTTAGCCATTCCACCCGCCTCGGCGATCTGTTGAATAATGGCCCGCGCCTCCTTGACGATGCGATCGGTCAGCGACTCCACGTAATACGATCCGGCCAGCGGATCCACGGTGCGGCAGATCTCCGACTCCTCCTGAATGATGATCTGCGTATTACGCGCGATGCGGGCGGAAAAGTCGGTCGGCAGGCCGAGCGCCTCGTCAAAGGCGTTGGTGTGCAGCGACTGGGTGCCGCC
>SACZ01000278.1 GCA_023369685.1 Prolixibacteraceae bacterium JC049 | reverse complement strand
CCCTGCCGACCTTCGGCTGGCTGCTCGCCAGCATCGTTATCGCCACCAGCCTGCGCTTCGGCCTGCAAATGAAGGGGCAGAAGTACGCGGCGGTCGCCAGCGCGGCGATTATTATGGTGCTGGAACCGCTGCTGACGGTGATTGCCGCCGCGCTGTGGTACGGCGAACAGCTGCCGTTGCAGAAGATTATCGGCGGTGTGCTGATCCTCGTCGCCCAGCTGTGGTTTCGCTGGCGGATGCTGAAACCGTTACGCTAAACCGGTGCGCCGCTGCGCCATCAGATGCAGCAGCGGCACCAGCGATAGCCCGTCCGGCATCTCGCCGCGGGCGATCAGCTGGCCAATCTCTTCGAGGGTAAACCAGCCCGTTTCCATCACCTCATCCTGATCTTCATCCATCCCCATCCAGGTTAAATCACTGGCAAGCCAGGTGATAA
>SACZ01000277.1 GCA_023369685.1 Prolixibacteraceae bacterium JC049 | reverse complement strand
TGAAGTCCTGCGCGACGGCAATAGCTTCAGCGCCCGCAGGGTGGCGGCGGTTCAAAACGGGAAGCCGATTTTCTATATGACCGCCTCTTTCCAGGCGCCAGAACCCGGCTATGAACATCAAAAAACCATGCCCGCGGCGCCCGCTCCGGACGCCCTGCCCTCCGAAACGGATATCGCCCGCAAACTGGCCCATCTGTTGCCGCCGCAGGTTAAAGAGAAATTTCTCTGCGATAAACCGCTGGAGATTCGCCCGGTCGAATTTCATAACCCCTTGAAAGGCCACGTTGCAGAACCGACGCGTCAGGTTTGGATCCGCGCCAACGGCGCCGTTCCGGAAGATCTCCGCATCCATCAGTATCTGTTAGGCTACGCTTCGGATTTTAACTTCCTGCCCGTCGCCCTGCAGCCGCATGGCGTCGGTTTTCTGGAGCCCGGC
>SACZ01000276.1 GCA_023369685.1 Prolixibacteraceae bacterium JC049 | reverse complement strand
CCCTGCCGACCTTCGGCTGGCTGCTCGCCAGCATCGTTATCGCCACCAGCCTGCGCTTCGGCCTGCAAATGAAGGGGCAGAAGTACGCGGCGGTCGCCAGCGCGGCGATTATTATGGTGCTGGAACCGCTGCTGACGGTGATTGCCGCCGCGCTGTGGTACGGCGAACAGCTGCCGTTGCAGAAGATTATCGGCGGTGTGCTGATCCTCGTCGCCCAGCTGTGGTTTCGCTGGCGGATGCTGAAACCGTTACGCTAAACCGGTGCGCCGCTGCGCCATCAGATGCAGCAGCGGCACCAGCGATAGCCCGTCCGGCATCTCGCCGCGGGCGATCAGCTGGCCAATCTCTTCGAGGGTAAACCAGCCCGTTTCCATCACCTCATCCTGATCTTCATCCATCCCGTTTTTGTTTCCGTATTCCTGATTTATCCACTGGG
>SACZ01000275.1 GCA_023369685.1 Prolixibacteraceae bacterium JC049 | reverse complement strand
CGCCTGGCGCGTATCTACCCGCTGGTCGGCGTGACCACCAACCCGAGCATTATCGCTGCCGGTAAAACGCCGGTTTGGGATGTTCTGCCGCGCCTGCAAAAAGCCGTCGGCCCGGAAGGTATTTTGTTCGCCCAGACCATGAGCCGCGACGCGCAGGGCATGGTGGAAGAAGCCAAACGCCTGAGCAACGCCGTCCCCGGTATCGTGGTAAAAATCCCGGTCACTGCCGAAGGCCTTGCCGCTATCAAATTGTTGAAAAAAGAAGGCATCCCTACACTTGGCACGGCGGTCTACAGCGCCTCTCAGGGCCTGCTGGCCGCGCTGGCCGGGGCAAAATATGTTGCCCCTTACGTAAACCGCGTCGATGCCCAGGGCGGTGACGGCATCCGCATGGTCCAGGAGCTGCAGTCCCTGCTGGAACTGCATGCGCCGGAAAG
>SACZ01000274.1 GCA_023369685.1 Prolixibacteraceae bacterium JC049 | reverse complement strand
TTTCGATTCCTCTGTCCTGGCACTGGAGTTAGGCTGGAACTGTAATCTTGGCGAGGATTGGTGTTGCCTTGATGCTTCTCTCCGTTGGAACTGGCGGGTTGGTTAGCCATCTTCTTCGTCAGCAGAAAACTGAATTGACAATCTTTTGGTACATGATCAGTTCCTTCACAAAAGAAACAAGTGATCCTGCTCGTTGGACACCTGTCGGGTGGATGGTCTTCCTCACAATGGACGCATGTAGTGGCACACGAGCTGGCAACATGACCGATTTCTCCACAACGAGAGCATGCCTTACGTTCCATTTTATTCTGGTTGAAACCTTGGGGAGACTTCTCATCTTCATCATCTGAGGAGACTTGATCTGAATCTTCACTATCAGACACTCTACCTCCATTAGCTAAAAGATGCTCTGTCAACTGTGGTGCACCTCGGAAGGT
>SACZ01000273.1 GCA_023369685.1 Prolixibacteraceae bacterium JC049 | reverse complement strand
TATCGCTGCCGGTAAAACGCCGGTTTGGGATGTTCTGCCGCGCCTGCAAAAAGCCGTCGGCCCGGAAGGTATTTTGTTCGCCCAGACCATGAGCCGCGACGCGCAGGGCATGGTGGAAGAAGCCAAACGCCTGAGCAACGCCGTCCCCGGTATCGTGGTAAAAATCCCGGTCACTGCCGAAGGCCTTGCCGCTATCAAATTGTTGAAAAAAGAAGGCATCCCTACACTTGGCACGGCGGTCTACAGCGCCTCTCAGGGCCTGCTGGCCGCGCTGGCCGGGGCAAAATATGTTGCCCCTTACGTAAACCGCGTCGATGCCCAGGGCGGTGACGGCATCCGCATGGTCCAGGAGCTGCAGTCCCTGCTGGAACTGCATGCGCCGGAAAGGAAAGATAATCATCATAACCATCCAACCTGGAGAGGAAAGTGAAACATCT
>SACZ01000272.1 GCA_023369685.1 Prolixibacteraceae bacterium JC049 | reverse complement strand
AGAAAATCTGCCGCCAGTGTTCTGTTCATCGCTCGCACCTATGACTAGTCATATAAAATTCATGACTAGTCATATAAACGAAATCCTATTTTCGGGCAAACTCAGGGATCGTTTTTTGTGAGCGCAGCGGATAAAAAAGCCGGATCGCGAAACAGACGATCCGGCGTGCAAGAACGGAAATTACTGCTGTGCGAGCTGGTCGCGACGGTATTCTCCCTGGCGCTCCAGCATCCAGCCCGGATACTCTCGCGGTAGCGTGCTGACCGCATCAAGCCGTGCCAGTTCATCATCATTCAGGGTAATGCTGGTTGCCGCAAGGTTCTCGGCGAGCTGCTCTGCACGCTTCGCGCCAATAATCACGCTGCTTACCGCTGGCTGATGAAGCAACCAGGCCAGCGCGATTTGCGCCACCGAAACGCCCTTCGCATCGGCAATCTC
>SACZ01000271.1 GCA_023369685.1 Prolixibacteraceae bacterium JC049 | reverse complement strand
AACGACTTCTACCACGAAATGACCGACTCCAACGTTATCGATAAAGTATCCTTGGTGTATGGCCAGATGAACGAGCCGCCGGGAAACCGTCTGCGCGTTGCGCTGACCGGCCTGACCATGGCTGAGAAGTTCCGTGACGAAGGTCGTGACGTTCTGCTGTTCGTCGATAACATCTACCGTTACACCCTGGCCGGTACTGAAGTATCCGCACTGCTGGGCCGTATGCCTTCAGCGGTAGGTTACCAGCCGACCCTGGCGGAAGAGATGGGCGTTCTGCAGGAACGTATCACCTCTACCAAAACCGGTTCAATCACTTCCGTACAGGCGGTATACGTACCTGCGGATGACTTGACTGACCCGTCTCCAGCCACCACCTTTGCGCACCTTGACGCAACCGTGGTACTGAGCCGTCAGATCGCCTCTCTGGGTATCTACCCG
>SACZ01000270.1 GCA_023369685.1 Prolixibacteraceae bacterium JC049 | reverse complement strand
GGCGGTTGTCAGCATAACTCTTCTGTCGAGATTGCGCAATTCTTAGCCTTTCTCTGACGGTTCTGACTTTCCCCTCTGCTTCAGTTAATACTTCCGTCTCAAACAATTGGCGTTCTCCAGTTTGATCCCAGAAGAGTGGCGTACGACACTTCCGGCCATACAATGCTTCAAACGGTGCCATTTGCAAACTAGCCTGATAACTGTTGTTGTAAGAGAATTCCGCATAAGGCAGACTTTTATCCCATGCTCCACCAAAATCGAGTGCACACGCTCGCAGCATATCTTCCAAGATCTGATTGACCCTTTCGGTCTGACCATCAGTTTGCGGATGATAAGCCGTGCTGAAATTCAAACGAGTCCCCAATTCTTCTTGCAGTTTCTGCCAAAATTTTGAAGTGAATTGGCTTCCTCGATCAGATACAATCTTCTTAGGTACCCC
>SACZ01000269.1 GCA_023369685.1 Prolixibacteraceae bacterium JC049 | reverse complement strand
GGACCGACAACGATGGTCGCGCCGTCCTGCTGCACCTGGGCCAGCAGCTGGCTCATTGGCTGAGTGGTCGTATCGTAGATTTTCAGTTCTGCCGAAGGGTTGGCTGGCGTTGCGGCGACGGCCTGAGCCTGCGGCGCTTCCGTCGGTTGGCTGGTAGCCTCCGGCGTCGGGGCTTGTACTGCAGCTGGCGCGGTGACCGGCGCCGCGGGTTGCGCCTGGTCGGCCGCTGGCGCCTGTACCGGGGTCTGGGCGTTATTGGTCGTCGTCAGATCGGTAACCTCCGCCTGCGATGGGCTGATCACCGTGCTTTCGGCAACATTCGCCGCCTGGGCGACCTGGGCGGGAACCGCGCTTCCTGCAACGGCAGGCGCGCCGTTCTTCGCCGCTTCAAAGCCCTGCTGGATGGTGCGGCCAAAAATCGCCGCCTGGCCGTTTAGCG
>SACZ01000268.1 GCA_023369685.1 Prolixibacteraceae bacterium JC049 | reverse complement strand
GTTTGATCCCAGAAGAGTGGCGTACGACACTTCCGGCCATACAATGCTTCAAACGGTGCCATTTGCAAACTAGCCTGATAACTGTTGTTGTAAGAGAATTCCGCATAAGGCAGACTTTTATCCCATGCTCCACCAAAATCGAGTGGCAGCGTGGACAAATCATCTTTTTCGATCTGATTGACCCTTTCGGTCTGACCATCAGTTTGCGGATGATAAGCCGTGCTGAAATTCAAACGAGTCCCCAATTCTTCTTGCAGTTTCTGCCAAAATTTTGAAGTGAATTGGCTTCCTCGATCAGATACAATCTTCTTAGGTACCGCCGGGCTGGAGCCTGGATCGAGCTCCAGTACCGACATATTAGGCAACTGCACCAGGTCCCCGGCCGGGTTGACCTTCGACGACAGCGCCCACATCACCTGCGGCAGGTTGAACGGGTCGA
>SACZ01000267.1 GCA_023369685.1 Prolixibacteraceae bacterium JC049 | reverse complement strand
AAAAATAATTTAAAATTATCTTTAGTCTTAAAAACACATTATGAGATCCATTTTCGCATATTAGGACCTTTCTGGCCAAATTCTATCTTCTAGACCATATTTTAATTTTCCAGACACTTTTCTTGTCACCATAAGATAGATCGCAGTCCAAAATAACTTCATATGTCGGTCTCGTTACTTTGAAAAATAATTTAAACCTATTTCTAGTCTTAAAAACCTCTTATGAGATCGATTTTCGCATCTTTAGGACCTTTCTGGCCAAATTCTATCTTCAAGACCACATTCTTAGTTTTCCATAAATTTTTCTCTTCACCGTAAGATAGTTCTCAGTCTAAAATAACTTTATATGGCATTCCGATTCCTTTTAAAAATAATTTAAAATTATCTTTAGTCTTAAAAACACATTATGAGATCCATTTTCGCATATTAGGACCTTTCTG
>SACZ01000266.1 GCA_023369685.1 Prolixibacteraceae bacterium JC049 | reverse complement strand
GGGATGGCGCTGAGCACCGCGTTTACCATGCTGCTGATGATGCTGCAGGCCAGCGGCGATCCGCGAATGGCGCAGATCCTGACATGGATTTCCGGCTCCACCTACAGTGCGACGCCGGAGCTGGTGGTGCGCAGCGGCGTGATGATGCTGATCCTGCTGGCGCTGGCCCCGCTTTGCCGCCGCTGGCTGACGATTCTGCCGCTGGGCGGCGAGGCGGCGAGGGCGGTCGGTATGGCGCTGACGCCGTCACGCATTGGGCTACTGCTGCTGGCGGCATGTTTGACCGCGACCGCGACGCTGACGATTGGTCCGCTCAGTTTCGTGGGGCTAATGGCGCCGCATATTGCGCGTATGATGGGCTTCCGGCGTACGATACCGCATATGGTGATCTCTGGCCTGATTGGCGGAGTGCTGCTGGTATTCGCCGACTGGTGCGGCCGAA
>SACZ01000265.1 GCA_023369685.1 Prolixibacteraceae bacterium JC049 | reverse complement strand
GCGGATTTTTTCGTTAATCAATTTGACTTCAGTCTTGCTGGCCGCCGCCGCGTCGGCAAAGGTTTTGATCTGGCTCTGCCCGTTTGTGCCAACCTTGCCCCAGCTTAGATGCAGCTCGTGGCCCTGTTGCGCAATCGTCCAGAATTTATGTGATTTTTCGTCATGATAAATAAAGGTTTTCATCAACGTCCCTGTGTTTTTATCCAGCCTGGCGTTGATGCTAACAGCTATTGACAGGAACACCGAGGGTGGGGGTAGCAAGAATACAATTTTCAGAATTCATAAAATAAAAAAAGCGCTGCCGGAGCAGCGCTTTATGCGTCATTACTTGACCTGCTCGCCCGGCTGAGCGCCGCTGTCCGGGCTTAACAGGAAGATATCTTTCCCACCAGGACCCGCGGCCATCACCATACCTTCAGAGATGCCGAAGCGCATTTTACGCGGC
>SACZ01000264.1 GCA_023369685.1 Prolixibacteraceae bacterium JC049 | reverse complement strand
GCACGCCCTGCGGGCTTTCAGGCGAGGCGAGAAATCCCTTACGTACCATTGGGTACCGTACGCGGGTTTTGCTATGCACCTGATCGCGTACGGCGCTTTGCAGCGAGTTGGCGAAAGGGGTATCAAGCGCCCCTCGCGATGAGATGACGTTCTCGCCATCGGTTTCGACCAGCATTGGCCCCCAGTGGGCTGCGGTGAGGATAGTTTTGGTGGCGGATGAGGTTGGCAATGCGGGCTCCTGGTCAGCGATAGCAGGTGTGGTGACGGCACGTTATTCAGCCGTTCAATGTTATTTACAAATTGAGATGCTCTCTGCGGAATTTTCTCCGGTTTCGCGCGTCATAATCAACCGTCACGGTCGCTGTGGCAAAGAATAAAAAGGATTAAGGAAATAAGATGAAAAAACGCGTACTCATGATTGCGGCTGTCGTTAGCGGCGCACTGG
>SACZ01000263.1 GCA_023369685.1 Prolixibacteraceae bacterium JC049 | reverse complement strand
GCGGATTTTTTCGTTAATCAATTTGACTTCAGTCTTGCTGGCCGCCGCCGCGTCGGCAAAGGTTTTGATCTGGCTCTGCCCGTTTGTGCCAACCTTGCCCCAGCTTAGATGCAGCTCGTGGCCCTGTTGCKCAATCGTCCAGAATTTATGTGATTTTTCGTCATGATAAATAAAGGTTTTCATCAACGTCCCTGTGTTTTTTTCCAGCCTGGCGTTGATGCTAACAGCTATTGACAGGAACACCGAGGGTGGGGGTAGCAAGAATMCAATTTTCAGAATTCATAAAATAAAAAAAGCGCTGCCGGAGCAGCGCTTTATGCGTCATTACTTGACCTGCTSGCCCGGCTGAGCGCCGCTGTCCGGGCTTAACAGGAAGATATCTTTCCCACCAGGACCCGMGGCCATCACCATACCTTCAGAGATGCCGAAGCGCATTTTACGCGGC
>SACZ01000262.1 GCA_023369685.1 Prolixibacteraceae bacterium JC049 | reverse complement strand
TTGAGCAGGACGGCGGCGATCTCGGGAGAATTGGTGACCACGGTTAACGCCAGCTCCGCTGGTAACGCTTCCGCCATCGCCAGATTGGTGGTGCCGGTATCGATAAAAATGCAGCCGCCGGGCTTCACCAGCTTTGCGCACTTCTGCGCGATCCTGCTTTTTGTCGCCGTATTTTTCTCTTTGCGCTCGCTATAGTCCCCCGCCTCCGGCAGGGTCATCACCGCGCCGCCGTAGACCTTTTTACAGTACCCTTCCCGGCTAAGTTCATGTAAATCACGGCGAATAGTATGCTCGGAGACGTTAAGGCGGTAGGCAAGCTCGGCGCAAACCACTCTGCCGTTCTCCTGCAGAATCAGGCAAATAAGCGCTTGTCGTTGTTTGGGGAAAGCAGCATAATCGAGCACAAGTAACTCCTGATTAAATCTTCATCGAGCAACAAAGTGCAT
>SACZ01000261.1 GCA_023369685.1 Prolixibacteraceae bacterium JC049 | reverse complement strand
GGCTTCCGCGCTCAGCTATAAAAAACAGCGTGAGGCGCAAATGGCCGATGCGATGCTGAAAGGCGGCGCGCAGACCGCGCAGAACGATTAACCCCATTTCCCCGGCTTGCGGCGCGCAGATTGCTGGATATCTGTAGCCCGGCTAAGCGCAGCGCGAGCCGAGGAATTTTCCCGGCGGCGGCGCTGGCGCGCCTGTCCGGGCTACCGTTTACCCGCGACGCTAAGGGGTTACTCCGGCAGCGTCCAGTCGCCATCGCCGAGCGGGCGCTGCATAATCAAGGTATCCCGCCAGTCGCCCATCTTATAGCCGACGCTGCGCAGCTGACCTGCCACGCTAAAACCGAACTTTTTATGAATCGCGATCGACCCGGCGTTGCTGTGCCCGTCGCCGATAATCGCCAGCATCTGCCGCCACGGTCCCTGTTCGCATTTCGCAATTAACCGCGA
>SACZ01000260.1 GCA_023369685.1 Prolixibacteraceae bacterium JC049 | reverse complement strand
GCCAGGGCGATACCGCCGGCGCGAAGCAGCAGCTGGAACGTCTGGCGAAGCTGGCGCCGGAATCGCCTGAGCTGAAAGCCTCGCGCGATGAGATGAAAAGCAGCACCGGCGATGGTCGCCAGGAGCTGCAGCAGGCTCGTCTGCTGGGCGTGGCAGGGAAGGTTGATGAAGCCATCGCCGCTTACGAGAAGCTGTTTAACGGCGTTCCTGATGATGATGACGCGGCGATTGAGTACTGGACGCTGGTGGCGCGGCTTCCCGCCCGTCATAACGAAGGCATCAATCAGCTGAAAAAACTTAACGCCCGCTTGCCGGGCAACGTCTCGCTGCAAACGGCGCTGGCGAAACAGATGTTTGGCGATAATAAGCCCGAAGAGGGATTTGCTTATCTGGAGCAGATGTCCCGCTCGGCGGCGGGCCGCGGTATCGCGGCGGACATCTGGTTTA
>SACZ01000259.1 GCA_023369685.1 Prolixibacteraceae bacterium JC049 | reverse complement strand
CGATAACAGATGGAAGTACTCCTTTGCTGATTACAAATATGGTAAAAACACGACTACCGGTGAAGATGGAGTCAAACTTGTAATCAATGCCAGCGGTAATATTGAAGATGCCATCAAAGACGATGCTAAAGATGCATTAAAGAAATCCTATATCGATAATGTATGCCCGAGAAAATGGGATACAGAAGAATATGTAAACAGTGCCAACTATCTTATCGATGCTAATCTTTCAAATATCAACTGGTATATATTACGTTATGCTGATGTATTACTTTTATATGCAGAAGCTTTGAACGAATGGAAACAAGGACCGACCGACGAAGCATATAAGGCTATCAATATGGTACGCAGACGCGGCTTCGGACTTCCTGTGGAAACCGACAACAGCGCCTCAGACTTATCCGGATTGTCTTACGACGAATTCCAAAAAGCCGTACGTAATGAAAGA
>SACZ01000258.1 GCA_023369685.1 Prolixibacteraceae bacterium JC049 | reverse complement strand
GTAGCCGACTTTGATCTTCTTCCTCCATGGTAATTCAGGGAGCCTTGTATTTTTAGAATTAAGGAAGTTGGTTGTTCGTGAGAGCCGCGATCTCGATCGGAGGTGGAGAGAACCGTACGCTGCCTACATTTACAAATTGAGTTGGACAATGGTAGCCAGTCTGGATCTTCTTCCCAATTTGTTATCCCCACAAACTTATACTTACAGAATTTAAGGAATTCATGGCTTCCACTCTCAACTACATTCCATTCTCGTGCTTTTCGTCTTTCCCTAGAACCTTATATTTTTAAAATTAACCAGTGGAAGCTACTCTCTATATACTCCCCGTTCGTTTGAACTAAGAACCTCGTTTTTTCTCGAATTATATTTTTGGATTCTTAGTTGTAGCCGACTTTGATCTTCTTCCTCCATGGTAATTCAGGGAGCCTTGTATTTTTAGAATTAAGGA
>SACZ01000257.1 GCA_023369685.1 Prolixibacteraceae bacterium JC049 | reverse complement strand
GCGAGCAGGGCGGTGAATATGAAATGACTATCCGCTATGTGCCTAAAGCAGACCGTAAGCTGGAAGTCTGTGTGAATAACGAAAAAAGGATTCTTCTTGATTCGCTGTCGGCGGATGAGACTCAAAAGATAGCTTCGATTACTGTTCCGGTGCATTTGAAAGCAGGGAATAATAAGATACGTATGGGAAGCTCATTTTGCTGGGCTCCAGATATAGACTGTTTTACTTTGAAAAAAGTAAGTGAGTAGGCTGATAAGATCTATCTTCTTGAAGTACCACTTTGATAAAGAGTAAGAATATGAGTGTAACAAATGTCACCCGTGAGGAATTGTGGGCAAAGCAACATTTGTCTTGCAAAAACATGGATTATGCGGTATGGGAACGGGATAAATCCATGCTCCAGAAGTTGTCCAGAATCAATGGCGGCTGTTCTTTCGTGGTGGATGTAT
>SACZ01000256.1 GCA_023369685.1 Prolixibacteraceae bacterium JC049 | reverse complement strand
TCTGTCTTCTTTCAGCATACGGGTACGTTCTTCGAAGGAAATGCCTGCAGGACAATAGCCGCCTTCGTAAACGGCATGGCAGGAAGTCTGGTCACTGAGAAGTTCGATGTGGATGTTGTGATGCAATGCATACTCCAACAGATTGACTACATTGCCATGGTAGGCTATGGAACAGGGGATTCGTCGGTGTATGGCATCGGCAGCCAGCCGGTAAGCTTCAGACACATCGGATGTGATATGCTGTACCCACCCTTGGCGGTGGCGGGTTTCTATGCGTGAATAATCCACCTCGGCTATAATGGCCACTGCTCCGGCTATCTCGGCTGCTTTGGGTTGGGCTCCGCTCATTCCGCCCAATCCGGAGGATACGAAAAGATGGCCGTTCAGGTTGCCGTCCTGCGGCACTCCTAATTTCATGCGGCCGGCATTTAATAGGGTGTTGAACGTGC
>SACZ01000255.1 GCA_023369685.1 Prolixibacteraceae bacterium JC049 | reverse complement strand
GCGAGCAGGGCGGTGAATATGAAATGACTATCCGCTATGTGCCTAAAGCAGAYCGTAAGCTGGAAGTCTGTGTGAATAACGAAAAAAGGATTCTTCTTGATTCGCTGTCGGCGGATGAGACTCAAAAGATAGCTTCGATTACTGTTCCGGTGCATTTGAAAGCAGGGAATAATAAGATACGTATGGGAAGCTCATTTTGCTGGGCTCCAGATATAGACTGTTTTACTTTGAAAAAAGTAAGTGAGTAGGCTGATAAGATCTATCTTCTTGAAGTACCACTTTGATAAARAGTAAGAATATGAGTGTAACAAATGTCACCCGTGAGGAATTGTGGGCAAAGCAACATTTGTCTTGCAAAAACATGGATTATGCGGTATGGGAACGGGATAAATCCATGCTCCAGAAGTTGTCCAGAATCAATGGCGGCTGTTCTTTCGTGGTGGATGTAT
>SACZ01000254.1 GCA_023369685.1 Prolixibacteraceae bacterium JC049 | reverse complement strand
TCTGTCTTCTTTGAGCGTACGGGGACGTTCTTCGAACTGATCAAGCGACCCTTCTCTATATAAACCGACCCGCCGTCTTCACGCAGGATATGCGAAAATCAATCTAGGGTGGATGTTGTGATGCAATGCATACTCCAACAGATTGACTACATTGCCATGGTAGGCTATGGAACAGGGGATTCGTCGGTGTATGGCATCGGCAGCCAGCCGGTAAGCTTCAGACACATCGGATGTGATATGCTGTACCCACCCTTGGCGGTTTCGCGCGACTGCTCCCTGTTCGTTCGCGACGGCTCGCCTTCCTCTTCGCTCGCGTGTTTCGTGCCTTCGTAGACACCTGCGAAAAGTTTCAACCAATCAGCCGGTCTTTCCGTCATCTCGGTACGTGTTCAATATGTTGCGCATATTTGATCTGTTCATGTTATACTGTGTAGTTTACATGTATAGAT
>SACZ01000253.1 GCA_023369685.1 Prolixibacteraceae bacterium JC049 | reverse complement strand
GCCCGACGTGCGCGTGGAGCTGGATCTGACTAACCGGATGGTCGATCTGGTGGATGAAGGTATCGATTTGGCGATCCGCATCGGCGAGATCCGCAATAACGATCTGGTAGCAAAGTATCTCGCGCCCTACCGGATGACGATCTGCGCCGCGCCCGGGTATTTAGCCCGCTACGGTACCCCGATGACGCCTGCGGACCTGGCCGATCACCTCTGTTTGTCGCATACGGTGTGGACCGCGCGCAATGAGTGGAAGCTGCCGGGCGCCGAGGAGGGCGTCCGCTGGAAGCGCGATGCCGTCCTGCGCTGCAATGATGGCTATGCCCTGCGAACGGCGGCGATCGCCGGAGCTGGACTGCTGCTGCAGCCGGAAGTGCTGCTGGCGGATGCGCTCGAGTGCGGCAAACTCGTGCGCGTGCTGGAGGCGTATACCCCGCAGCCGAGGCCGGTTCA
>SACZ01000252.1 GCA_023369685.1 Prolixibacteraceae bacterium JC049 | reverse complement strand
GGTTTCGTGGCTTGATATCATGGTCATTAATGGCTGCGATAAACGAATCTATGGGGTAATAATTTTGCCGCTCAATGTTCATGACGATCGTCTGTTCACCATCGTCAATGCAGGCATAACCTTTTTCTTTTACCTGATTAAATGGCAATAAGATCAATTTGTTAAATGAGCTTTTACCCTTCCCGTCCAGGGGAGGATCCAGCGCTAATTCTGAAAGGGATTGGTTTAGCTCAATATCCCCTTCAAGAAATAATACTGCGTTGATAGGTTCGCATTGGGGGCGGTAAATACAGGCAAAGGGTCTATCAAGATTGACCAGATGAGCCGAAAGCTCGTCGGGCTGTGCTGTGCCTTTAGATAACATCATCATCTCCTGGAGTGCCGTGAGGATCTTTAATGTTCCAATGCGTCGATAGCTTGTCGGGTTGACAGCACGCCTGAACTGGTTTC
>SACZ01000251.1 GCA_023369685.1 Prolixibacteraceae bacterium JC049 | reverse complement strand
CCTATCGGCAAAGCACTCAAAACCCGCCACATCTTCCTGTCCGACCAACCGTTCAAAACTTTCATTTTACCCGACCACGCAAGCCGCCGAACAAAAAATAAGGGGCTGTCCTAGATAACTAGGATAAACTCGGTTTTACTAATTGTTTTAAAATGGAACAAGAACTTTTATCTCACTGTTGTTAAAACGCCATTCGCACTCCTTTAAATACAGCTCAAAATGCGCTTTGGGAATGCCGTTAAACTTGCGTAAATGACGTTTTGCCTGGTTCCAAAAGTTCTCAATTCCATTAATATGGTTTTGTCGTTCAGCAAAATGTGTGCTGTGATTGATACGAAAACGAAGTTTCAGCGAAGCTAAAATGGCTAAATTCGCTCACATCTAATACATCATAGCTACGATAACAATCCGTATAAACAATACTGTCAGGTTTCACTTGTTCACGGATAAT
>SACZ01000250.1 GCA_023369685.1 Prolixibacteraceae bacterium JC049 | reverse complement strand
CGGTTTTACTAATTGTTTTAAAATGGAACAAGAACTTTTATCTCACTGTTGTTAAAACGCCATTCGCACTCCTTTAAATACAGCTCAAAATGCGCTTTGGGAATGCCGTTAAACTTGCGTAAATGACGTTTTGCYYGRTTCCAAAAGTTCTCAATTCCATTAATATGGTTTTGTCGTTCAGCAAAATGTGTGCTGTGATTGATACGAAAACGAAGTTTCAGCGAAGCTAAAATGGCTAAATTCGCTCACATCTAATACATCATAGCTACGATAACAATCCGTATAAACAATACTGTCAGGTTTCACTTGTTCACGGATAATGGCTACCAAGATCACGACGACGGTTGACCCAACCACACAGGGTGACCTGCTGTCCGACGTGGGACTGACGCAGCTGCCCGCAATATTCTGTACGCATGAGATATCCCTTAATTAGCCGCAGGCTAAATGT
>SACZ01000249.1 GCA_023369685.1 Prolixibacteraceae bacterium JC049 | reverse complement strand
TTGAGCCCGACAATGAAACAGGAGCTGGATACCCTGGGCTACACCGTCGTGCATAACGTGGCGGACGCGGAGTGGCTGGCGGCGATGCGTACGCTTATCGACGCCATCGTCGAGAGGGAGGGCGATAATCTGGCGATGGAGCACCACCAGGAAGCGACGGCAACCCGCATCGCCAACCTGATTAACAAAGGCGCGATTTGGGAAAAGGTCTGGTCCCACCCGCTGATTCTCTCCGCCTGTCGGCATGTTTTTCAGGGTGATTTTAAAGTCTCCAGCCTGAACGCGCGGGAAGCGTTGTTTAACGGCGGCCATCAGCCGCTGCATGCGGACTGGAAAAAGCCGCGTCCCGATTTTCCGAAAGTGCATCTGGTGAATACCATCTGGGCTATCGATGACCTGAGTGCGGAAAACGGCGCGCCGCGCATTATTCCCGGTACCCATCTTCGCCCGGA
>SACZ01000248.1 GCA_023369685.1 Prolixibacteraceae bacterium JC049 | reverse complement strand
AAAGACTGGGAGCGCGAGTGGATGGATAACTTCCACCCTATGTGCTTTGGTCAACGGCTGTGGATTTGCCCGAGTTGGCGCGATGTTCCGGATGAAAACGCCGTGAACGTGATGCTCGACCCGGGCCTGGCGTTTGGTACCGGAACGCACCCCACTACCGCGATGTGCCTGCAGTGGCTGGATGGACTCGATCTCGCGGGTAAAACGATTATCGATTTTGGCTGCGGCTCCGGCATTCTGGCCATCGCGGCATTGAAGCTGGGCGCGGCGAAAGCTATCGGTATTGATATCGATCCGCAGGCCATTCAGGCCAGCCGCGATAATGCCGAACGTAACGGGGTCTCTGAACGCCTGGAACTCTATCTGCCCAAGGATCAGCCAGAGGCGATGACAGCCGATGTGGTGGTCGCCAACATTCTGGCTGGCCCATTACGCGAGCTGGCCCCTCTTAT
>SACZ01000247.1 GCA_023369685.1 Prolixibacteraceae bacterium JC049 | reverse complement strand
TTTTATCCCCAACCAAAAAACATGAAAGAAAACCTATTCCAAAATTAGAGCAAGCATCCAGTTGGATATTATAGTCCGTTTTAAGTTTGTATTGCTGTGTTTTAAAATCATTTGAACGATAGTAGCTTTTGCCTACTCTCAAAAAATAATTGCGGACAATTTCTTCTGACATCCCAATACCATTATCCTGAAAAATAATTCGTGGGTTTTCTGCTTCTTCGCTATGGTCAAATACTGCAATATGGGGTGCATAGGTAAAAACATCATCATCAATCTTGTTGTGCTGTTTTACCAATGCTTCCTGTATTCGACAAGCATCTAAGGCATTCTGTAAAAGTTCTCTTAAAAACAGTGCAGGATCAGGATAAAGGGCTTTATCCATTAGCAGTTTCATTATTTCATCGTATTCCAATTGAAATTTGAAATTTCCTGCAATGTAATTAGAGTCTACCA
>SACZ01000245.1 GCA_023369685.1 Prolixibacteraceae bacterium JC049 | reverse complement strand
TTATGCCATTACACTCTAAGGCCGGTTACCAATCGGCCGGAGGGCACCTTTAGAAGCCTCCGTTACGCTTTTGGAGGCGACCACCCCAGTCAAACTACCCACCAAWCARTGTCCCCGTWCCACGGGTTAGAAYYCAAAYAAWYAAAGGGYCGTATTTCAACAGCGRCTCCACAAAYACTGGCGTRCCTGCTTCRAAGYCTCCGRCCTATCCTACACATCRCGTGCCCARATTCAATGMTAAGCTATAGTAAAGGTTCACGGGGTCTTTTCGTCCCATCGCGGGTMATCGGCATCTTCACCGATACTACAATTTCACTGAGCTCACGGTTGAGACAGYGTCCAGATCATTACACCATTCGTGCAGGTCGGAACTTACCCGACAAGAGCTATCTGCGTCAGGGAAATCTTGCCGAAGCGGAACGCCAGGCGGCACGGGCGCTGCGCTACGCGGAG
>SACZ01000244.1 GCA_023369685.1 Prolixibacteraceae bacterium JC049 | reverse complement strand
GCTATCCGTACATCATGTTTGAAGACACGGTGAATCGTGCGAACCCGATTGCCGGGCGCATCAATATGAGCAACCTGTGCTCGGAGATCCTGCAGGTCAACGCGCCTTCTACCTTTGACGAAAACCTGGATTACGCCAGCATCGGCCAGGATATCTCCTGCAACCTCGGCTCGCTGAATATCGCCCACACCATGGACTCTCCTGATTTCGCCCGCACGGTCGAGGTCGCGGTGCGCGGTCTGACCGCGGTGTCCGAAATGAGCGATATCCGTTCGGTACCGTCGGTGGCGGCGGGCAATGCCGCTTCGCACGCCATCGGCCTTGGGCAGATGAATCTGCACGGCTATCTGGCGCGCGAAGGTATTGCCTACGGTAGCGAAGCGGGACTGGATTTCACCAATTTCTATTTCTATACCATCACCTGGCACGCGCTGCGCACCTCGATGCTGATAGC
>SACZ01000243.1 GCA_023369685.1 Prolixibacteraceae bacterium JC049 | reverse complement strand
CGGGCCCGCCCGTGAGCGGCGCGCGCGCGGGGAGAGGCCGAGTGGGCCGCGGGGAGAGGAGAGAGAGAGAGGGGGGGAGGAGAGATGGGCCGGGCCGGCCCAAGGGAGGGAAGGGGGACTTTTAGGGTTTTTCTTTTTATAAAACCATTTTAACTTTGTTTATTTCTTCTTAATTATTATTTGTGCTCTGAAAATTCCACTAAAATTTATTTACGCATTTTAGGCTTTTAGGAAATTTACAAAAATCCTCCAAGCCTTATTTGACTTTTAACTTTGCACATTTTAATTGTTGGAGGCTTTCACACGGATTTTAATTATTCTAGGCATAATTTAGAGGATGTATTTTAGAGTCGTTTTGGGACGTGACACTTTTCCAGGCTAGCGCTTACACATGTTTTATAGTTGCAAAACCTAACTATAATAATCCGCAAATCTCCATATAACAGCATTAAAC
>SACZ01000242.1 GCA_023369685.1 Prolixibacteraceae bacterium JC049 | reverse complement strand
GCTATCCGTACATCATGTTTGAAGACACGGTGAATCGTGCGAACCCGATTGCCGGGCGCATCAATATGAGCAACCTGTGCTCGGAGATCCTGCAGGTCAACGCGCCTTCTACCTTTGACGAAAACCTGGATTACGCCAGCATCGGCCAGGATATCTCCTGCAACCTCGGCTCGCTGAATATCGCCCACACMATGGACTCTCCTGATTTCGCCCGCACGGTCGAGGTCGCGGTGCGCGGTCTGACCGCGGTGTCCGAAATGAGCGATATCCGTTCGGTACCGTCGGTGGCGGCGGGCAATGCCGCTTCGCACGCCATCGGCCTTGGGCAGATGAATCTGCACGGCTATCTGGCGCGCGAAGGTATTGCCTACGGTAGCGAAGCGGGACTGGATTTCACCAATTTCTATTTCTATACCATCACCTGGCACGCGCTGCGCACCTCGATGCTGATAGC
>SACZ01000241.1 GCA_023369685.1 Prolixibacteraceae bacterium JC049 | reverse complement strand
CCAGTACCGTGCGGCGGAAGGCAAAACCGTTAAGCTGCCGCTGCGCGGCCCGGTTGAAAACACCGCGCGCGATATTCTTGGCGGCCTGCGCTCCGCATGCACCTACGTTGGTGCTTCACGCCTGAAAGAACTGACTAAACGTACGACTTTTATTCGCGTACAGGAACAAGAGAACCGCGTGTTCAACAGTCTGTAATGCCGCTCGCTGGCGCGTTTGCGCCAGCGTTATCCCCCCATTCCGCTAATGGCGTCGCCCAGATGAAAAATGGGTAAATACATCGCCACCACCAGCACGCCGACAATCGTTCCTGTTACAACCAGCATCATCGGCTCCAGTAAGGTGGCCAGATTATCTGCCTGCTGATGCGTCTGCTCGCTATGGTGACGAGCCAGATTGGCCAGCATAGTATCCAGCGAACCCGAAGCTTCACCGGTACGAATCAGCTGTAGACACA
>SACZ01000240.1 GCA_023369685.1 Prolixibacteraceae bacterium JC049 | reverse complement strand
CCGGGCCGTGTTGAATACGCGCCAGATGCGGCGCCAGGCGTTTAAAGAACAGCCCGCTCGCTGCCGCGTTGCGGTTATGGCACTCATCCCCCATATGCAGCGCCTGGGCAATCAGCGGTTTGAGCTCTATTTCGCCGCTGAGCGCCAGCGCCTGCTTCAATGCAGGAGCCAGCACGTTCCCCATCCAGGTCAGGCGGCTCAGCACATCCTCGTTATTGGCCCCGAAACGCAGAACTTTACCGAGTCCCTCGTTGAAGTTACAAAACGCGCGATTGCCGTGAGTGCGGTTTTCTACAATCCACACCGGCATGGAAGGACTGATAATCCCTGCCATCGGCCCGGTGGCGTGGTGATGATGGCACGGTTCGAGATCGACCAGCCCCGTCGCCGCCATTTGCATTGCTTCTTCCGTGCTGCTGGCCCAGCCTTCAAAAACAATCGCGCCAGCAATCGCGC
>SACZ01000239.1 GCA_023369685.1 Prolixibacteraceae bacterium JC049 | reverse complement strand
CCGGGCCGTGTTGAATACGCGCCAGATGCGGCGCCAGGCGTTTAAAGAACAGCCCGCTCGCTGCCGCGTTGCGGTTATGGCACTCATCACCCATATGCAGCGCCTGGGCAATCAGCGGTTTGAGCTCTATTTCGCCGCTGAGCGCCAGCGCCTGCTTCAATGCAGGAGCCAGCACGTTCCCCATCCAGGTCAGGCGGCTCAGCACATCCTCGTTATTGGCCCCGAAACGCAGAACTTTACCGAGTCCCTCGTTGAAGTTACAAAACGCGCGATTGCCGTGAGTGCGGTTTTCTACAATCCACACCGGCATGGAAGSACTGATAATCCCTGCCRTCGGCCCGGTGGCGTGGTGATGATGGCACGGTTCGAGATCGACCAGCCCCGTCGCCGCCATTTGCATTGCTTCTTCCGTGCTGCTGGCCCAGCCTTCAAAAACAATCGCGCCAGCAATCGCGC
>SACZ01000238.1 GCA_023369685.1 Prolixibacteraceae bacterium JC049 | reverse complement strand
TCGCCGATGCACAACCGGGCTTTCCGCTTGCGCCGCTGAAAGCTTTTGTTGAGCAGGAATTCGCGCAAATCAAACACGTCCTGCACGGCATTAGTCTGCTTGGGCAGTGCCCGGATAGCGTTAATGCGTCCCTTATTTGCCGGGGAGAAAAGCTCTCTATCGCCATTATGGCAGGCTTGCTGGAAGCGCGCGGTCATGACGTCACGGTGATCAACCCGGTTGAAAAACTGCTTGCCGTTGGCCATTACCTCGAATCCACCGTTGATATCGCCGAGTCGACTCGGCGTATTGCCGCCAGCCAGATCCCGGCTGACCATATGGTGCTGATGGCGGGCTTCACCGCGGGTAACGAAAAAGGTGAGCTGGTGGTGCTGGGGCGTAACGGTTCTGACTACTCAGCAGCAGTGTTGGCCGCCTGCCTGCGCGCCGACTGCTGCGAGATCTGGACCGACGTTG
>SACZ01000237.1 GCA_023369685.1 Prolixibacteraceae bacterium JC049 | reverse complement strand
CGCTCCACGTCGTTTAACTGCCGCTGCACCTTATGGCGCATGGCGGCGTTCACACCGTGATACGTCATTTTCATTATCCTTTTAGATTCACCAGGCCATGCAGCACCTGGTCCAGACCGCCAAAGACCGAGATTTTATCGATACGCTCCGCCACTCTTTCCAGCGTTTCCAGCTCTTTTAAACGCAACGCCACCGGATTGTTTTCCATCACCTTCGCGGTGTTGAGCAACGAGCGCGTCGCCGCGGTCTCTTCACGCCGGCGGATCACGTTCGCCTGCGCCGATTTCTCCGCCTCCACCAGCTGCGACAAAATGGCTTTCATGTCGCCGGGCAGCACAATATCCTTCACGCCCAGCGACGCGACGTCGATACCAAATGCCGCCATGCGCTCGGTGACCTGCGCGCTCACCACCTCATCAATGATTTTCTTATCTTCCAGCAGCGCATCCAGCGTTCG
>SACZ01000236.1 GCA_023369685.1 Prolixibacteraceae bacterium JC049 | reverse complement strand
TTGCGCGCCGGTCGCTTCAACTTCCTCCGGCGTCATTCCTTTTACGGTACCGTAGGTGCCGACCGGCATAAACGCTGGCGTTTCAACGACGCCGCGCTCAAACACAAGACGGCCGCGACGCGCGCGACCATCGGTAGTATCTAACTCAAATTTCATTATCACTCCTGCGTCAGAAAAACAGTCTGACGTTAAACACGCGCATCGCGGACTTATTCCCCGACACGTTCAAAAATAGCCTGCGGATTGTACGTGATAAACATCGCGTCCCCGTAGCTAAAAAAGCGATATTTTTGTTCTACCGCAGCCTTATAGGCGTTCATGGTGTGCTGATAGCCGGCCAACGCGGAAACCAGCATAATCAGCGTGGATTCAGGCAGATGGAAGTTGGTCACCAGCGCATCAATGACTTTGTACTGATAGCCCGGATAGATAAAAATCTGCGTATCGCCGAAGAAGG
>SACZ01000030.1 GCA_023369685.1 Prolixibacteraceae bacterium JC049 | reverse complement strand
AAATGCCATTGGCATGACAACCCGAACACCAGTGATGCGTCCACTCCGGTCCTCTCGTACTAGGAGCAGCCCCCCTCAATTCTCCAGCGCCCACGGCAGATAGGGACCGAACTGTCTCACGACGTTCTAAACCCAGCTCGCGTACCACTTTAAATGGCGAACAGCCATACCCTTGGGACCKACTWCAGCCCCAGGAYGTGATGAGCCGACATCGAGGTGCCAAACWCCGCCGTCGATATGAACTCTTGGGCGGWATCAGCCTGTTATCCCCGGAGTACCTTTTATCCGTTGAGCGATGGCCCTTCCATTCAGAACCACCGGATCACTATGACCTGCTTTCGCACCTGCTCGCGCCGTCACGCTCGCAGTCAAGCYRGCTTATGCCATTGCACTAACCTCCTGATGTCCGACCAGGATTAGCYRACCTTCGTGCTCCTCCGTTACTCTTTAGGAGGAGACCGCCCCAGTCAAACYACCCACCAGACACTGTCCGCAMCCCSGATYASGGGCCMACGTTAGAACAYCARMCATTAAAGGGTGGTATTTCAAGGMYGGCTCCATGCAGACTGGCGTCCACACTTCAAAGCCTCCCACCTATCCTACACATCAAGGMYCARTGTTCAGTGTCAAGCTATAGTAAAGGTTCACGGGGTCTTTCCGTCTWGCMGCGGGTASAYTGCATCTTCACARCSASTTCAAYTTCRCTGAGTCTCRGGWGGAGACAGYSTGGCCATCATTACGCCATTCGTGCAGGTCGGAACTTACCCGACAAGGAATTTCGCTACCTTAGGACCGTTATAGTTACGGCCGCCGTTTACCGGGGCTTCGATCAAGAGCTTCKCSTTACSGMTAACCCCATCAATTAACCTTCCGGCACCGGGCAGGCGTCACACCGTATACGTCCACTTTCGTGTTTGCACAGTGCTGTGTTTTTAATAAACAGTTGCAGCCAGCTGGTATCTTCGACTGATTTCAGCTCCATGGGTAAACCACTTCACCTACATATCAGCGTGCCTTCTCCCGAAGTTACGGCACCATTTTGCCTAGTTCCTTCACCCGAGTTCTCTCAAGCGCCTTGGTATTCTCTACCTGACCACCTGTGTCGGTTTGGGGTACGATTTSATGTTACCTGATGCTTAGAGGCTTTTCCTGGAAGCAGGGCATTTGTYRCTTCAGCACCGTAGTGCCTCGTCATCACGCCTCAGTGTTAAAGTGAACCGGATTTACCTGGAACACACACCTACACGCTTAAACCGGGACAACCGTCGCMCGGCSAACATAGCCTTCTCCGTCCCCCCTTCGCAGTAACACCAAGTACAGGARTATTAACCTGTTTCCCATCGACTACGCCTTTCGGCCTCGCCTTAGGGGTCGACTCACCCTGCCCCGATTAACGTTGGACAGGAACCCTTGGTCTTCCGGCGTGCGGGTTTTTCACCCGCATTATCGTTACTTATGTCAGCATTCGCACTTCTGATACCTCCAGCAACCCTCACAGGCCACCTTCAACGGCTTACAGAACGCTCCCCTACCCAACAACGCATAAGCGTCGCTGCCGCAGCTTCGGTGCATGGTTTAGCCCCGTTACATCTTCCGCGCAGGCCGACTCGACCAGTGAGCTATTACGCTTTCTTTAAATGATGGCTGCTTCTAAGCCAACATCCTGGCTGTCTGGGCCTTCCCACATCGTTTCCCACTTAACCATGACTTTGGGACCTTAGCTGGCGGTCTGGGTTGTTTCCCTCTTCACGACGGACGTTAGCACCCGCCGTGTGTCTCCCGTGATAACATTCTTCGGTATTCGTAGTTTGCATCGGGTTGGTAAGTCGGGATGACCCCCTAGCCGAAACAGTGCTCTACCCCCGAAGATGAGTTCACGAGGCGCTACCTAAATAGCTTTCGGGGAGAACCAGCTATCTCCCGGTTTGATTGGCCTTTCACCCCCAGCCACAAGTCATCCGCTAATTTTTCAACATTAGTCGGTTCGGTCCTCCAGTTAGTGTTACCCAACCTTCAACCTGCCCATGGCTAGATCACCGGGTTTCGGGTCTATACCCTGCAACTTAACGCCCAGTTAAGACTCGGTTTCCCTTCGGCTCCCCTATTCGGTTAACCTTGCTACAGAATATAAGTCGCTGACCCATTATACAAAAGGTACGCAGTCAC
>SACZ01000235.1 GCA_023369685.1 Prolixibacteraceae bacterium JC049 | reverse complement strand
CGCTCCACGTCGTTTAACTGCCGCTGCACCTTATGGCGCATGGCGGCGTTCACACCGTGATACGTCATTTGCATTATCCTTTTAGATTCACCAGGCCATGCAGCACCTGGTCCAGACCGCCAAAGACCGAGATTTTATCGATACGCTCCGCCACTCTTTCCAGCGTTTCCAGCTCTTTTAAACGCAACGCCACCGGATTGTTTTCCATCACCTTCGCGGTGTTGAGCAACGAGCGCGTCGCCGCGGTCTCTTCACGCCGGCGGATCACGTTCGCCTGCGCCGATTTCTCCGCCTCCACCAGCTGCGACAAAATGGCTTTCATGTCGCCGGGCAGCACAATATCCTTCACGCCCAGCGACGCGACGTCGATACCAAATGCCGCCATGCGCTCGGTGACCTGCGCGCTCACCACCTCATCAATGATTTTCTTATCTTCCAGCAGCGCATCCAGCGTTCG
>SACZ01000234.1 GCA_023369685.1 Prolixibacteraceae bacterium JC049 | reverse complement strand
TTGCGCGCCGGTCGCTTCAACTTCCTCCGGCGTCATTCCTTTTACGGTACCGTAGGTGCCGACCGGCATAAACGCTGGCGTTTCAACGACGCCGCGCTCAAACACAAGACGGCCGCGACGCGCGCGACCATCGGTAGTATCTAACTCAAATTTCATTATCACTCCTGCGTCAGAAAAACAGTCTGACGTTAAACACGCGCATCGCGGACTTATTCCCCGACACGTTCAAAAATAGCCTGCGGATTGTACGTGATAAACATCGCGTCCCCGTAGCTAAAAAAGCGATATTTTTGTTCTACCGCAGCCTTATAGGCGTTCATGGTGTGCWGATAGCCGGCMAACGCGGAAACCAGCATAATCAGCGTGGATTCAGGCAGATGGAAGTTGGTCACCAGCGCATCAATGACTTTGTACTGATAGCCCGGATAGATAAAAATCTGCGTATCGCCGAAGAAGG
>SACZ01000233.1 GCA_023369685.1 Prolixibacteraceae bacterium JC049 | reverse complement strand
AGCGTATGGCGTTTTCGCGCTATTTGCGATTTACGTGGTCGGCGCTTTTACCGCGCTGGGCGCAGGCCATGTTCCCGCGCAGCCGATTACGCTGCACGCCATGGCGCCTACCATCAACTGGGCGACGCTGGGGATCATGTGCTGGATTTTCCAGGCGGCTGGCGGGGCTGAAACCGTCGCCGCGTACCTGAACGACACTAAAGGCGGGCAGAAATCGTTTATTAAAGTCATCATCACCGCCGGGATCCTGATTGGCGGCATGTACGCGCTGGGATCTTTGCTGGTCAACGTCTTTGTGGCACGTGAAGATCTAACCTATGCGGCCGGTATGGTGGAAATTTTCACCGGTCTCGGCGCTTATTTCCATATTTCGGAAGCGCTGATGGGCCGCTTCGTCGGCATTATTCTGTTTATCGCCATTTTCGGCAGCATGATGATGTGGACCGCCGCACCGGTAA
>SACZ01000232.1 GCA_023369685.1 Prolixibacteraceae bacterium JC049 | reverse complement strand
CGATTAACACCTACAATCTGCTCAAATCGGTGCAAATTATCGAAGATTACTACACCGGTTTAAATAGTTTTCCGCTTATCCCCCTGACTCTCGGGGGCGATCACACCATTACCCTGCCCATACTGCGCGCGCTGACCAAAAAGCACGGTCCGGTTGGGCTGATTCACGTCGATGCCCACACCGATACCAACGATGAGATGTTCGGCGAAAAGATCGCCCACGGCACCACCTTCCGCCGCGCCGTCGAAGAGGGGCTGCTGGATCTCAAACGCGTCGTCCAGATAGGCCAACGCGCGCAGGGCTACGCCGCCGGCGACTTCCAGTGGGGCGTCGATCGCGGCTTTCGTCTGGTCCAGGCGGAGCAGTGCTGGCACAAATCCCTGGCCCCACTGATGGCCGAGGTTCGCCAGCAGATGGGAGATGGCCCGGTTTATCTCAGCTTTGATATCGATAGCCTC
>SACZ01000231.1 GCA_023369685.1 Prolixibacteraceae bacterium JC049 | reverse complement strand
CGCTGCACGCCATGGCGCCTACCATCAACTGGGCGACGCTGGGGATCATGTGCTGGATTTTCCAGGCGGCTGGCGGGGCTGAAACCGTCGCCGCGTACCTGAACGACACTAAAGGCGGGCAGAAATCGTTTATTAAAGTCATCATCACCGCCGGGATCCTGATTGGCGGCATGTACGCGCTGGGATCTTTGCTGGTCAACGTCTTTGTGGCACGTGAAGATCTAACCTATGCGGCCGGTATGGTGGAAATTTTCACCGGTCTCGGCGCTTATTTCCATATTTCGGAAGCGCTGATGGGCCGCTTCGTCGGCATTATTCTGTTTATCGCCATTTTCGGCAGCATGATGATGTGGACCGCCGCACCGGTAAGACGCTGGCCGCCATCGAAGAGCTGCACCTGCTGCCGGAAGGCGATGCGCGGAGCCTGCGCGAAGCCTATCTGTTTTTGCGACGCCTGG
>SACZ01000230.1 GCA_023369685.1 Prolixibacteraceae bacterium JC049 | reverse complement strand
ATCTGGGCAAAGAAGTGCTGATACGCGGCAATCGCCGTATCGCTGATTTGCGACTCGGTGGTCTGCTGCGCCACCACGCCCGCCAGCCAGTTGGCTACCGCACCGGTGGCCAGCATATAAATCCCGGTCAGTACCCCGGTGACGCCGGGCATATTGAGGCGGGTAATCTGCGCCATCGCCACCGGGTCGATAAACAGCTCGGCGAAACCCATTAGCGCCAGGCCAGCCACCATCATGCCCATCGATGCCTGCCCCTGTGCCGCGCCATGGCGCGCGTTAAGCGCCAGCAGCATAAAGCCGCAGCCCATCAGCACCAGGCCAAAGGCGAACTTCAGCCACACGCGCAGCGCCGAGCGGGTCGCGCCTTCCGCCCGCATCAGCCACGCCAGCACGACGCCCGCCGCCATCACCGCCACGGCGTTAACCGACTGGAACAGCGCAGTCGGCACCTCAATATTCA
>SACZ01000229.1 GCA_023369685.1 Prolixibacteraceae bacterium JC049 | reverse complement strand
CGCATCGACGGCTTTCACATTACTTTTTATAATCAATAAAAATGAATAAATGACAAATAAACCGTTAAATTCAGCCAATTTAAACCTATCGCGCATTAGTTTAATCAGGTTAAACGCATTCACTTTAGAAAATCTCAATCGTGATCCTGAGCACAAATCGTTGACCTTCCGCCATCACCGTGGGGGATTTATGCTGCTTCATATTCTTTATCTGATTGGGATTACGGCGGAAGCCATGACCGGCGCGCTGGCTGCCGGACGCCGCCGTATGGATACGTTTGGCGTCATTATTATTGCCACCGCGACGGCTCTCGGAGGCGGTTCAGTGCGCGATATTTTGCTTGGCCACTACCCGCTGGGCTGGGTGCAGCACCCTGAATACGTGATTATTGTCGCCGTCGCCGCGGTCCTGACCACGATTGCCGCGCCGGTGATGCCGCATCTGCGCCGTCTGTTTCTGG
>SACZ01000228.1 GCA_023369685.1 Prolixibacteraceae bacterium JC049 | reverse complement strand
GGGCGTGTACCTCTTCGCGCGGTTTCGGCCTGGAGAATATGGTCGGTAAAAGCCCGGCGATGCGGCAAATTATGGATATTATTCGTCAGGTTTCCCGCTGGGATACCACGGTGCTGGTACGCGGCGAGAGCGGCACGGGGAAAGAGCTCATCGCCAACGCCATCCACCATAATTCTCCGCGCGCCGCCGCGGCGTTCGTCAAATTTAACTGCGCGGCGCTGCCGGACAACCTGCTGGAGAGCGAGCTGTTTGGTCATGAGAAAGGCGCATTTACCGGCGCGGTGCGCCAGCGCAAAGGCCGCTTTGAGCTGGCGGACGGCGGCACCTTATTCCTCGATGAGATCGGCGAAAGCAGCGCCTCGTTTCAGGCTAAGCTGCTGCGTATTCTGCAAGAGGGGGAGATGGAGCGCGTCGGCGGCGACGAAACCCTGCGCGTCAACGTGCGCATTATTGCGGCGACC
>SACZ01000227.1 GCA_023369685.1 Prolixibacteraceae bacterium JC049 | reverse complement strand
CGCATCGACGGCTTTCACATTACTTTTTATAATCAATAAAAATGAATAAATGACAAATAAACCGTTAAATTCAGCCAATTTAAACCTATCGCGCATTAGTTTAATCAGGTTAAACGCATTCACTTTAGAAAATCTCAATCGTGATCCTGAGCACAAATCGTTRACCTTCCGCCATCACCGTGGGGGATTTATGCTGCTTCATATTCTTTATCTGATTGGGATTACGGCSGAAGCCATGACCGGCGCGCTGGCTGCCGGACGCCGCCGTATGGATACGTTTGGCGTCATTATTATTGCCACCGCGACGGCTCTCGGAGGCGGTTCAGTGCGCGATATTTTGCTTGGCCACTACCCGCTGGGCTGGGTGCAGCACCCTGAATACGTGATTATTGTCGCCGTCGCCGCGGTCCTGACCACGATTGCCGCGCCGGTGATGCCGCATCTGCGCCGTCTGTTTCTGG
>SACZ01000004.1 GCA_023369685.1 Prolixibacteraceae bacterium JC049 | reverse complement strand
TAATTGCTGCACAGAATAAACTCCTTTCTCGAACTGGGAGACTAAGTTCCTTTTAAACTCGTCCGTGTAAACTCTTCGCTTTTTTAAAGCTCGTAAATTGGCTTTCATTGTTCTTCAAATTGTGGTCAACATATATCAGGGAATGACAGGCAAAGGGGAAAGGGCGAAGAGAACGGAGATTGAATGCCTATGTAGAGGCGCAAGATTTTGCGTCTCTGTTTTTATGAGAGTCAGTGGTGTAGTTATTTCACAGAGTTACGCAAAGGAGCACAGAGTTTCACGGAGGAATAAATTACCACGAAAGGCACTAAAATCACGAAATAGATGGAAACTGCTCCCTGAGTTCGTCGAAGGGAGATATAAAGGGAATCCGGAAACCGGAGAAAAAGAAAACAGGATTCGAATACCAAGGGCAGAGAGTAAAGTGTATTGAGATTGTCATCGCGAACGTAGTGACGCGATCTGTACGAATTTCCTGCAGCAAGCAGCTTAACTTTTAAACTTTTCGACTTTCCCTCCTTTAAACATTTCCAACCTGTAGGACTGAAAGAATTGTAGTCGGCAACACCGACGGTGGGTGATTATTACCAGCGCAAGCGCCCAAATCATTGTCATCTGTCGGAGCCAATTGGAAACATGGGGGGCAATAATATGAATGGAATGATGGATAGAACAAACGGGTTACGGTGCACCGCACCTTAAAATAGGATACCTAAACATTGTTGTTACAGATGTCAGGCTGCTCTGCAGCTAATTGTTAGCTGTGTTTACCGCTGGTTGGCGCCGATTTGTAATCGGTGCTTATTTAATTTCAACTCCAAGCTTCTCTAATTGAGAAACGTAGCGGCGCAAGATTTTGCACCGCTACAATCATATATTGTAATTTTCGTTTATTCTTTTTTGCTATCGCTTCTAATGGATAAAACCTGACTGATTATTAGTAAAACCGAACTTAGTAGTATAAATAGATTTCCTACATTCTTTCGGGCAAAGAATGTGTCATAGTCTATCAATATCAAACTTGCTATGATAATTGCAATCGCTGCGATAATTAATCCAATTCGAAATTTTTTCATAATGATTGAGGTTTAGTTGTTTATATTATCTACTCAGTTTGCTTATCTATTTGGTTATGTGGCGTTAATATTTATAAGTCTCGTTTATTTCTCTAATTATTTCAGTTAATCCATTCTCACTATACGTATTTATCATCACAACAATACCCATATTTCTTTCTGGAAAAATTCCAGCAAAACTGTAAAATGTTCCATTACTCCCTCTATGAGCATATTCAGTATTTCCATCGATTTTGTCAACCCACCATCCATTGGAATATTTAGGGTAAGTTGTTAAAATATGGCGATATGTTTCAGATTTCAAATAATTATCTTCTCCCTGCAATCCTTTAATGTGTAAGTTTAAATATTTCAGAAATTTTTCAGTCTGAATACTAATATTGCCAGATGGTGTTGTTAATAACCCGAGCTGATTAAAATTATGATACATTCTTAATTGGTCCGAAATTGGAATTAGATCTTTATTAATATCAAGATTCCAATATTTAGGATTTATGTGCCCCTTAGGTTGTCTTGAGTCGTAATCAACAGGAACGCCAATTTGCAAATCAAAATTCAAATTGTCAGACAATTCCATCATTAAAGCCTCCCAAGTTTTACTTGCAACTTTTTCCAACATCAATCCAGCAGCAATAAATCCCGCATTTGAATAGCAATCACTGCACTCAGAATATATCGGAAGAGGTTCTTTTTGTAGAATCTCTTTAATTAAGAGATATCTTTTTTCACTGATACTAACTTTGCCTTTTAATGTACTCTCATATTTCGAAATAATCCCGAAAACTTCAGCCTTATCCCTAAAATTAATTAACCTTGCTCTATGCGACAATAGCTGCTCTAAGGTAATATCAAAGTATGCAGAATTACTTTGTGTCTTTAATTCAGGAAATAAAGTGAAAAATTTTGTATCCCAATTAATAAGTCCTTTATCGACTAAACTCCCTGCAAGAAATGCTGTAAAAGATTTTGTATTAGAGCCAATATGAAAATAATCACTTTTCTTAGCTTTATCTTTTGTTTCAATATCTCGAAAGCCTAATACATTTAAGGCAATTATTGAATCATTTCTTATTACCCCATAAGCTATTGCAGGAAAATCAAAAGCAACTCTCATACTATCAATCTTAAAATCAAGTTGAGTCTTTATTTCATTTTTGCCATTTTGAGAACAGCTACAAATCAATACTCCCCAAAAGAACAAGAAACATATAGTAAGTTTGTTTTTAATCATTTTTTAAAATTTATGAGATTGCAGCCTATTGTTTATGACACATAATGTATATGTAACATCAACTCAGGTTTCCGATGTATTTTCAATAAATGTAAGCTATAGAGGCTGTTACAATACCAAATATAGAAATAACGATTAATTATTGGAAGTTAAATAGTGAAATAATATGCTTTGCTATTTCGGTGAGAAAAGCAGCCAAGAACAATCTTATTATTGAAGTTTTAGGGTTTCAGGGGTAGATTGGAGGTGTTTGTGTTATCTCGTTGGATGGCTTATTCTTCATTCAAATTTCAAAAACCAGAAGGAAAAATTACCCCACTGTTTGGGTTGTAATCACTCTAAAATGATTAGATTAGTCGCTGATATTAACTGATATATCAAAAAAATTAACTACCGCTATGTATAAGATTTTATGTACTTCATTGCTTATTGCTTTGAGCCTGATGGGCTTTGCAAGCAATAAAGGAAAGGTGTTACATGCGAAACACCTTCGAGTAATCGTTTCAGAATCGGATGACCGGACAGTGCAGTTTGCTGCCCGCGAGCTGGCTAACTATTGGAAAAAGATGACCGGAATAACTCTTTCCGTTAACGGTTCCGGAAATGAAAGAGGTTTTCACCTGTTGTTGGATAAACAGAACAAAGAGATTCGTTGGGATGGATATCGATTGACAATTCATAAAAACGGGGTGACCATTAAAGCCAAAGAGCCACGAGGAATTCTTTATGGTGTCTACGATTTCCTTCAACGGCAGGGGTGTGGATTTTTTTATCCCGATCCGGCGCAAGAGATAATTCCACGCATAGAAAAAATGAATTATTTAGATGAGCTGGTAAACCCACGGTTGGAGTGGAGAGGTATGGCTCTGTATGGTGTGCGCGACGATCAGATTGAGATAACAGGTCGTGTAATAGATTGGATGGCAAAGCAGCGTTATAATTACGTGCTTTTATCTCAGGATCGTCCTGCAGGAGCGGCAGGGTTAGCTCAGGAGGTATTTTTTACTGGTGAAAGTGAACGTGTTTTATTGCCCGAGTTGATCAAGCGCGATTTCATTATTAACATGGGAGAGCATAACACGCATTGCTACCTTGATAAGGACAAACTTTTTAAGATTCACCCGGAATGGTTTGCCGAGATAAACGGTAAACGTACTCGTGGTCAGATTTGCTATAGCAATCACGATGCGATGATCTATTATTCGAAACAATTGATAAAGTGGCTGAAAGATAAACCATGGGTTGATATTGTGGGCACATGGCCACTCGATGGAGGAGGTTATTGTACTTGTAAAAACTGTCAGAATCCGGAAACAGTGGTAAATGCAATCAACACACTGGCCAAGGAGATAAAGAAAGTTTACCCCAATAAAATAGTCGAATATCTTTCGTATAAGGATGCCACTTTTGTTGTGCCTAAGGCGCCACTTTGCGACAATATGAATATTCTTTATTGCCCCGACTTGGGAGTACGCTCGCAACTGGAAAAAGATTGGGTGAAAGCGGCAAAAAATGCACAAGGGGTGTGTAAGTTCGAATATTATATGGCCGATCATTGGCGAGCCAGAGGAATGGTATGGTTACGACCAGACGATGCAATTGAAAAAGCCAATTACATGGCTGAGAATCATTTTAGAGGGGCTGCTTCGCTTTATCTTGGTTTGCAAACCTGGTGGAGAGGATCTTTCAACTACTATTTCTTTGGAAAGGCACTTTGGGAAAATAATCTGAAGGTTGAACCGATGTTAATGGCTCATTGCAAGCAATACTATGGGAAGTATACCCAAAAGGTATTTCATCTGTACAATCAGACTTTATATCACATGCAAGAGGGCGGTTATTTCGATATGACCAGTAAGGATCGAAAAATGGTGTTGGAACGTTGTGAAAAACTGAATAAGCGTAGTCAGGTGCTATTGAAAGAGGTGAATAAACTGGCTGATGCTGTCGACGAAAAAGCGATTCGAAATAGAATTCGTAGTTTGGGATACTATGTGGAGAATGTTAAACTACAAACTACTTATGTGTTAGAAAGTACCGATGCTAATTTTAATCGATTATTGGCATTTGCAAAGAAGCATACTCAAGCAGCCGATGGTTCTTCTATTCAAGACGATTATTTAAAGTGGCGAATGGGATGGATGCCTAAAAACTTACCAGACAACAATCGAGCGTTCAAGGAAGATGTTAGATTGAAAGCCGATGGTCTGAATACCATTAAGGTGAATGTGGGGCAGCAAATTCGTTCCAATGGAAAATGGATAGTTACCGTTGAGGGACGTGGTGTAAAGTTAAAAAGCGCAGGACTACTGGAGGATAATCGAATGGTTAGTCAGGCAACAATAAATGATAATGTCGCTACCATTGAGTTAACTCATTTTTTCGATATGGGAAAATACGATCTAAGCTTAAAAGTTCAAGGGCCTCAAGGAGGAAAGTGCTCTATCTCAATGAGAAAGAAATAAGCTTTTTTTGAAGCGAATATAAATGACACCTGATGTGTAACCGGGTGCCATTTATTGCGTCTTATGTTCAAGTTGATTATACAAAACGAACGAACTAATGAGCAAACGAGTAGCTATTTTTATCCTTTTAATTTTTGTCTTCAAACTGGGGCAGAGTCAACAAACGAAAAGTAATGTAGAACTTCATGTGGTTGGAACCATTCATGCCAATCATCTTATTTCCGATTTAGAATATTCATTTTCTGATTTGGAAAATGTAGCAAAAGAGATTAAGCCCGATTTAATTTGCATTGAGATGACGCGTGATGCATTGAATGGAGATTTAGAAGGTTATTTCCCTCCGGAAAATGCAGTGTTAATTGAATATGCTGCGAAGAATAATATTCCCATTTGCCCGGTCGACTGGCGCAGCGATTTCAATAAAGCAGTACAACGAGCAAGCTTATCGGATGCTCAGAAGAAGAAATTGGCAAATGCAAGAAAAGCGGCCGATAATCTGGCAATTGGATATCTAATGAAGAATAACTGGAAGAACTATTTCGGATTTATTCAATCCAATAGTGCTTTTCATAGCGCCATTAAAAATCAGCATAATACCAAAATTGAAATGTTGGGCGAGGAGCAGGATGGTTATTGGTTGACCCGAAATGATTCCATTGTGCAGAACATGGTAAAAGCCATTAAAAAGAATAAATCGAAAAGAGTATTGGTTACCATTGGTTTGCATCATAAATATATTCTGAAAGAGTTGTTGAAGACGCAATTCGATATGAATGTGAAGGTTACTCCCGAATATACGACATCTAAAAATGAAACTGTAAGCGATGCAGTATTGGCAAGATGGCAAAGAAATCTGAAAGAATTAGAGAAAATAGCCAATGATGAAAGTCGTTCTGAAGCATTGAAACAGAAGATTAAGCAATCGGCTCGAATTCGGGAGCTCAACCAAGTGATCGAGGCCAAAGGAAAAGCCAATAAGAAAATCAGGCATTTAATCGAGAAGTAGGTTCGGTTCATTCTATTTTCCCTTCTTTTTACTATTTGTAACTTCCTTGTAAAATGTATATTTGCAACGGTGAAGTTAAAATGTAACATACTGTCGTGTTTCATGCTTGTGGTTTCGGTCATTTGGTTGTTGACCGGAGCAATTCCACATGCGCATCACGAGCACCCGGATAATGCGAAGAATTCAGATGCCCAACATCATCATGCCCACACGCACAAGCATGGCGATGAGACAACATCTTTACATCTGGCATTAGAATGGTTGACTTCTTTGGGAGAGCAACACACGCACTCTGCCAAGGCACACAGTCATCATGCGACTAAGGCTTCTGTAAAAGAGCCAACGTTTGAGCCATTTCAATGGGGACTGCTGATAAAACAGTCAAATGCTACATTATGTAATTTCACATGCTCTTCTTTCAATTATGAAGAGTATATCACTTACTACGCTTCAAATTATTTTGCAGTAAATGCATTGCGCGGACCTCCTGTTTGTTAACACGAAGTCTGATTGGTACGATATTTTTATTATTGGTAACCATTTAATGTAAATGGTTCAGGAATGAATTGTCTTTGTTTGAAGGAAGAAAGGCAATTGAGTACCATTGCTGTAGAATTAATCAGACTTTAATTGTCGAAAACCGAGAATAGATTTCGGTTTAAAAGATGTTAGATTAATTAAAATAAACAGAATAATGAAGCAAAAAAAACTCATTTCTCTCATTGGAATGATGGTGTTGGCTCTACTGCCCATTTGCCTTTATGCACATGGCGTGGATGAAAACACTCAATCGTTTCTAGTTGCTAATAAAGGAAGCAATTTTGTTCCTTTTCTTTACATCGGAGCCAAACACATGGTTACCGGTTACGACCATCTGCTGTTTCTGGTAGGAGTTATCTTCTTTCTGTATAGAACTCGCGAAGTAATTACTTATGTGAGTTTCTTTACCATTGGGCACAGTACCACTTTGTTGCTAGGTGTATTGGCCGATTTTTCCATCAATTCTTACCTGATTGATGCGATTATTGCAATGTCAATTATCTACAAAGGGTTCGATAACTTGGGTGGCTTTAAGCAGTTCTTTGGGAAACAGCCTAACACCAAGGCCGCAGTTCTAATATTCGGTTTATTCCATGGATTTGGGCTAGCCAGTAAACTTCAGGAGTTATCCTTAGGAAAGGATGGCTTAATTACGAACCTTATTGGTTTTAATGTGGGAGTTGAGATTGGTCAGTTTTTGGCTTTGGCTATTGTCCTGTTCATAATCGGACGTTGGCGTCAGCACAGCAGTTTCATGCGATTTTCAACCCTTACCAATACTTTGCTAATGATTGGAGGAATTGTCCTGATGGGATTTCAGCTGACCGGCTATTTTTTGAACTAAAGTGAAAGAAGAATTACTAAACAAGAAAAAGAGATATGAAACGAACATGAACTTTCAGCATTCTAATTTTCATAAACGAGAATGATTAAAGTTTATGAGAGTTCCTGAATGTATTCAATTTTTTTGAACATTCAGAAATCAAAAAAAATTAAACAGATGAATAATATAGATCAACCAGTAGTAAAAAAGAGTGTAATTATTCGAAATCTATTGATTTCGGTAGTGGTAGGAGCAGTTGTTTTATTGGTAGCTGTTTTGCCTGCCGAATACAATATCGATCCATTAGGTGCCGGTAAAGCACTTGGTTTTAGCCAGCTTTACGTGAAAGAGCAACCGCAACAGCCTGTTGAGGAAACTCAGCCTGTTGCAGAGCCAGTAAAGCACAAGAAAATAAAGATTACCGATGTTGGATCGCCTGCAGAGGTGGCTCGTCCTAAAGCGGCCAGTTTGCCTGTTGCTAAAGATCAACTACCAGAACGTGCCGATGAGTTGACAGTAGTTGTTCCTGCCAATAAAGGAATAGAGTATAAGTTTTGGGCCAAGCAGTTGGGATTTCTGAAATATGAGTGGAGTACCAATAAAGGGGAGCTATTTCTCGACTTCCATGGAGAACCAAAGAATGCAGGTAAATTCTGGGAAAGTTATGCGGTATGTTATTCTAATAACATGGGAGGTTCCTTCTTAGTGCCATTTACTGGTAAGCATGGATGGTATTTTCGTAATAACTCTAATGAAGATATTACTGTGACCATAAAGCTGAAAGGACAATATCAGTTAATGAAGAAATAAAGTAAATTGATATAAACGAAGAGCAGATTTTTCTAATTCAGGATTACCTGCTCTTTTGTTTTGTTACGTAGTTTACTTATTGTTTTGTGATGTTCGCGAATAAATTATAGTTCTATATGTATTGTGTTTCGTAGTTAGAGTAATCTTTAGTAGCTTTAGATTGATTAATTGATGGTTACATCAATGTAGAGTGATGCTTGTAAAGGAAGTATCAGACAGTAAAACTTGCCAATTTAACTGTTCCGGATTCTTTAATTCTAAAAAATGATTCTAATTATGAACAAAATGCTGTATGTTTTGGTGCTAATGGTAATTGCCTTGGCATCGTGTAAAAATGAACCCGCAACGCCTGAAAACAAAGTCGTACTGGATGCCTGGAATGATGGTGCAATAAAGACACAGATAACAAAGTTTCTGGAGAGAGATACCGTTGATATTCCCATAAAAGATCGGATTGCTGTGTTTGATATGGATGGTACCATTGCTTGTGAAACCCCTCTTTGGTTCGAGATGTATTGTGCTGTAGCCAAAATGAATGATAACTTGAAAAGTAATCCTTCGCTAATTGATGAAATGGAATATAAATGTGCAGAAAGGCTGTATAAAGATCCAAAGAGTAAATGTGTAAGAGAACACTGGAGTACACCAGAAGCCAATTATATCGACTCTATAATATGGAAAGCTTTTGAAGGTGTTTCTCACGAAGAGTATGTAAAATATTGTACCAACTATTTGACCACTGCAGTTAATAAAGATAAAAAAATGGTGCTGGGTGATATGTTTTACAAGCCCATGGTGCAGTTGCTGCATCTTTTGCTAGAGAAGCATTATAAAGTATATGTGGTTTCGGGTTCGGTGCAAGGAGTTATATGGAGCATTGTGCCGCAAAAGACACCGTTGAAGGAGCGCAAGCAGTTGGTGGGCACCAGACAAATTCTGACTCCAAAATATACTGCTTCAGGAACGAAGTTTATTATTAAGAAGGGAATTTTCACTCCGAAGAATAACAATGCAGGGAAATCAGAGAATATCTATTCCAAATTGGGAGTGCAGCCCATTTTTGCATTTGGAAATACTACCGGTGACTTTGATATGTTGCAATATGCCATTACGCATCCTCGAAAAGGTGTTGGATTTATGCTGAATCATGATGACAAGAGAGAGTATGTTTATCCTCCTTATCATGGCAAGCCAGAGCCCGACTGGAAAGAGCGCATAGACAGCTTTGGAGGCGTAGTTGTAAGTATGAAAAACGACTTTAAAAAGGTTTGGATAAAATAGTTCAATAAGAAAGGTTGCCTTGCAAATAGTTTGTTTGTATCGCATAATGAGCGAGATAAAATGTTACTTGCGAGACAACCTTTTATTTAGAAATTGTAATAATTCAGTTTACAAAATATTACCAAACTTTAAGCCGAAGAAGATCGTACGAGGACGGATTGGTCCGTAAATGTACTTGGCATCACGACCAACTCCTCGGTCAAAATCATCTTGAAAACTGTTGAATAAATTCTGAACACCTCCGCTTACTTGCATTTTAAATTTTGGATTTAGCTTGAAATCGTAGCTTAACTTAAATCCTGCCTCTAAGAAATCGGGTGTTTTTACCAATTCGTCAGTTGTTATCTCTTGGCCTTGCGGATTGATTCCTCCTGCTACGTGTGGAGTATACATGCTTCCTGTATAGTTGGAAGTGGCTGAAAAGGCTAATTTCTTTGAGATATCCCAGTTGAGCACAAGGTAACCATAACGGTTTGGGCTACGCAACATCTTCTTGGTTGGTGCCGCTTTCGGATCGTCAGACCATTGCTCCGCCTCTTCGTGTTCTCCTTTTTGAAGTGTCAATCCTCCCTGAATCTGAAAATCTTTCGATGGCGCTATCTTCAACTCTAGGTTTACTCCCTGAACCTTAGCTCCGGATCCATTACTCTTCAAATAGTAAGCTGCTCCATTGTTTTCTGTAAGGGTAGAAATAAATGGATTGTTAAGCTTGGTGTAGAAACCTTCAATTAACCAATAGTATTGCAACGAACCTTCGTCTTTTGTGTAGTCAATCGAAAAGGTATAGCTGTTCGACTTTTCTTCTTTTAAATCATCGGCTAAACGGGTACGAATGGATTGCGCTCCTGCAATGTTAATATGCAAATCGTCGTCGAACACTTGTGGTGCACGATAACCGCTGGCGTAACTTGCTCTGAAACTCATGGCAGGCGTTGCTTTATATAGCAAATTCATTCTAGGATTAAGAATGGCATTATCAATAAACTCGTGCTTATCAATACGCGCTCCCAACAGGAAACTAAATTGATCCCATTTCCATTCATTCTGAGCAAATACTCCGAAGTTATGGAAATTCTGATCGGTTACCACTTCGTTAACAAAACCTAGTTTCAGGTCTTCCAATTCACTGTACTGATCTTCCGCTCCAAGCGTTAATTCCGACTTAGTGAATAGAAAATGATCGAGCTGTTGGACATATTGTACTCCGAAAACAGCTGTTAAATCTTTAGTCTTTCCATATGCTGTAGTGTCATATTCTGCTCCATAATAACGATCGCCATCAACACTCTGTGCTGTAATATATGCCGAAAACTTTTTGCTGTAATCGGGAGAGAATAGATCGTATGTAATTCCTCCGCCTACAATTTTATGATCCACTTGCTCCGTGATTTCAGTGTGGTGAGGCAACTGATCGAACTTGTTTCCTCCACGTCTGAATTCAGTCATATTGTTGAATTCAAGTGACAGTCGACTGTAGAATGTAGGGCGATAAAAAGCGCTAAAACCTAAACCACTACTTCGAAGCTTGGTAACTTCTGTGAAATCATCGCCATTGGCATCCCACGGATCACGTGAACGGTGCATCCCGAAAAGGAAGATTCCTGCGTTGCGATCGTCGTTCACTAACGATGAGTTGAAGCTTAGCACTCTATCGGATTTGCTACCATCAATCAATCCCCAATTGCTACTTACTTCATAACTATTGGTTACCGGGTCTTTGGTGATAATATTCACTGTTCCGGCAATGGCATTCGATCCAAAAAGCACCGAACCACCACCTCTGATAACTTCAACTCGTTCAATCATATTGGCCGGAATTTGATCCAAACCATATACTCCGTTAAGCGCACTAAATACGGGGCGACTGTTGATTAGAATCTGAGTATAAGCTCCTTCTAAACCGTTCATGCGTAATTGAGAATATCCACAGTTTTGGCAATTGTTTTCCAATCGTAATCCTGGTTGGAAGTTTAATCCTTCCGAAAGAACCATCGATTGAGTGGCTTCCATCAATTTCGGATTTAGCACATTAACCACAACAGCTGCGTCTCGTCTGTTTACCTCACTTCTGGAAGCTGAAACAACGACTCCTTCTGTCATAATCATATCCGGTTGTAATTCGAAATTAACCTCTTTGGTTTCTCCCTCTTTTATCTCAATGTTTTTCTCTTGCGATTTATATCCGATGGCTTGTGCTCTAATGGTCAGTTTCCCTTCTGGAAGATTTGTCAATATGTAGTGACCTGTTTCGTCAGTTGCAGTTCCAATGGTAGTTCCAACTACAACAATATTCACAAATGGGATGTGCTCTCCATCGGAAACCACGTGCCCCAAAACAACAACATCTCCGTTGCCTGCACTGACAGTTTTAAAGCAGAGCAATACAGGAATGATAAGTAATAGTAAAAATTGCTTCATGATATTTTGTTCGTTTTTATTTCGATATTATGTGAAGTGAACAGCAAGAAGTGGATTTGGTTTAAAGATTTCTGAGCTAAAAATGGCTTTCAAAGTAAAATATTGGGCTTATATATAAGATTATGTTTTTCAAAGTATGTATATTGTGCAGAAGAACAATAAATTAAAATTCAACTCCCAATGAAAGGAAAGTTAAAAGTGATTCTTATAATTGCTATCTCAGTGGCGATTTATTCATGCAATCAAACCGAAAAAAGAGATTTAGTTGGAAAATATGTAGTTGGTGGATTTCATATGCGAGGTAAAGTGAATTTAGATTCATTAAATCGATGTGGTGGATTTAATTTCGGAGGTCCTGTATTTGATTTTAGGTCTAATGATTCGGTCTATTTAGCAAAAGCGTTTGGCGAAAAGTATTTTAAGGGAACTACTTTCATGTATGAACTGACTAGCGAACGCTTGATTTTTACCAAAGGTGCTAAGCGTATTGAAATGGATTATGTCGATGACGGAGTGTTTCGGGTTTTTATCGATGATTCATCTATCGATAGATTAGATTTGGTGAAGGATAGGAAGAGTGTAAAGGGAAAACAATAAAATTGAAATAGAATATACAACTCTTGGATTAGAGTACTGCCTGGTTATCCGGTAATAAGAGGTTGAGAATGGATTCATTATCTTTACCGAAAATTAAATGTTAGAACAAATGAGGGGATGGATATTTTTAGCATTAGTGTTTTTATGCGCTTGTAGTGGAAATGACACTAAAGTGGAACCGGTACAGGAAAATGAGTTGGTCGTAAAGGGAGTGGATATTTCCAGGTTGCCTCAGATTGAAAAAGAGGGAACTCAGTTTTTCAATGCATCTAATGTAGCTCAAAACTTTCTCTCAATTTTAAAAGAAAATGGTGTAAATACCATTCGCCTCAAGCTTTGGGTCGACCCAATTGATGGGAATTCTGGAATGGCTGAAGTGAATGAGTTTTCTACCAGATTACGTAGTTTAGGATTCAAGCTTTGGCTAACTGTTCATTATTCCGATACATGGGCAGACCCGGGAAAGCAAATATTACCCAAACGATGGAAAAGCTTGTCTTATGTGCAGTTGAAGGATAGCGTTGCCAGTTATACCCAAAGAGTTGTTCGAAAACTAAAGCCCGATTTTATTCAGATTGGAAACGAAGTGAATAGTGGCTTTTTGCATCCACATGGGAAGATGCAAGATAATAAACAGCAGTTTATTGAATTATTGAAAATTGGATCCAGAAGTGTGAGGGAGATAAACAAAAACGCAAAGATCATGATCCATTTTGCGGGTGTTAAGAATGCGAACTGGTTTTTCGAACAGATAAAAGAGGTGGATTACGACATAATTGGCTTATCGTATTATCCCATTTGGCACGGTAAAGCAATTGATGGTTTAGCTGGCGATTTGAATGACTTGAGTGAACGTTATCAAAAGGAGATAATAATTGCAGAAACGGCTTATCCATTTACACTGGGGTGGAACGATTGGACCAATAATATTGTTGGAAGTGAGAAGGACCTTATTCTTCCAGATTATACCGCAACTCCTGAAGGTCAGAAGAAGTTTATAGAGCGAATAAAGCAAATTATAACAACCGACGTTAATAGAGGAATTGGTTTTTGCTACTGGGGAGCAGAGTTAGTTGCCTGGAGGGGAAAAGAGGCCAAAGATGGTTCCCCTTGGGAAAATCAAGCGTTATTCGATTTCGATTTTAAAGCTTTGCCCGTTATGGAGGCATTTAACGATTAAACTTTCCTTGATTATTATTTTCTGAAATCATGAATGCCAGAAAAGCATATCATTTAAAATAAATATTTACATTTGCGCAAAATAATGGTTCTAAGTCTGTATTTCGATGTACAGATATGGATTAAAAGGGAATGCAGTGAAAATCTGCAACAGTTCCCGCTGCTGTGAGTCTAAGTCAGTATTTGCTGAATCGCGGTTTTTAAACTACAGCCACTGTCTTTAATAGATGGGAAGGCGTAAAAACCCAGACAAGTCAGAAGACCTGCCATTGTTAATGTTAAACATTTTGCTTCCGGGATAGAGGTATTGTTTAAGCATACAATTGGTATGTTCTAGACTATTTTCATCAGTTTACGGGATTGCAAAGTGAAGTTGTTAATATTTAATAATTTACGATGCAAAAGTTATTGTTAGTAACCGTTGTGTTACTATTGACGGTGAGTGGTGTATTTGCTCAGCGTTCTGATTTACGAGGGGTAGTGGTAGAGAAGGAAACTCAACAGCCATTACCAGGAGCCAATGTTTATTTCCAGGGTACAACAAAAGGTACAGCTACAAACAACAAGGGCGAGTTTGTACTTAAGCGTATCAATACTGGGAATTACGATCTAGTAATCTCTTTTTCTGGTTTTAAAAGGGTGAAGGAAAAGGTCGCAATTACAGGGCAACAATCTGAATTGCGTATTGAAATGGAGGAGTCGAAAAGTAATTTGGGCGAGGTGGTTGTAACAGGTACAGGTACTGCTCACCACTTACATACTGCTCCTGTTCCAACTGAGCTAATTAACAAAAAGGCAGTGGCAAGTACGGCAGCTTCCGATTTTAATGAATTGATGGCTTCTATTAGTCCATCGTTCGATTTCTCACCAGGAACAATGGGATCGTTTATGACTATCAATGGATTAGGAAATGATTTTATTTTGGTAATGGTTGATGGAAAAAGAGTTTATGGCGATGTAGGTGGCCATAACGACTTAAACCGAATCAACCCAGATGACATTGAGAAGATTGAAGTATTAAAAGGTGCGGCTTCATTGCTCTATGGTTCAGATGCTATTGCTGGTGTAGTGAACATTGTAACTAAGAAATCGAAGCAGAAGCTGAATGTTTCTTCTTCAACTCGTATTAAAGAGCACGGGACTATGCAGCTGAGCAATTCGGTTGATTTGAATCTGGGACGCTTTTCCTGGAATACCAGCTTCAATCACAAAAAAAGCGATGGTTGGCAATTAAGTAAGTATGAATTGGACGATGATGAGTTAGTAGAAACAGATGCTATGGCTCAGAATAAGTACGAAGATTATTCAATAGCTCATCGTTTAACTTTCAGAGCTACCGACAAAATGGAAATCTATACTGGTAGTTCATCCTACAAAAAGGATGTTTATACTCCGACAACAGTCAAGAAATATGGATATTACTACGATGATGTAACCTACGAAGCAGGAGCAAAATACTTAATCAATAAAAAAGATTACGTGACTTTCGATTTCAACTACGATAAATACCGTTATTTCTACAAGTACAATCAGGATTATAAGAGCTATAAAAATGGTCAGAAAGTAGAAAATAATGATCAGCGTATGAGCAATTTTAAGTTGAAGTATGTTCGTGAAATTGCTAAGAATAACAAGTTGACCATGGGAGCTGATTATCTGAATGAGAAGATGGTTTCAGAATCACGACTTATTGATGGAGAAGCGGATGCGCAAACTGTTTCGTTATATGTTCAGGATGAATTAAAGTTATTTAAAAAGCTGGATGTTGTAGCTGGAGTACGTTACGTAAAACATAATGAATTTGGTAGTGTAGTTACTCCTAAAGTTTCATTGTTATACAAATGGAATAATTTCAATTTAAGAGGAACTTACGGACATGGATTTAAGGCACCAACTGTAAAGGAATTATATTATAACTACGAAAAAAGAGGTTATCTATATTTGGGTAATACTGATCTTGATCCACAGAAATCGAAATTTTATTCTGCAGGTGTTGAATATCACAATCAGTTTTTCACAGCAAGTGTAACCGGTTATATCAATGAGGTAGATGGACTGATTGCTTATAAGACAGTAGATGCATTACCAGATGATAAAGCCAATGGAATTAAGCGTCGTCGTCAGCATTACAATGTGGAAGAGGCTCGCTCGAAAGGTATCGATTTCTTATTTGATGCCAAATTAGGGTATGGTTTTACACTTGGAGGTGGTTATAGTTTTGTTGAAGCAAAAGATGTAACCAGTAATATGCGTTTAGAAGGTGTAGCCAAGCATTATGGTAATGTTCGTTTGAATTACGATCATAGTTGGACATGCTATAAATTCAATGCGAATGTTTTGGGGCGTTTGCAAGATGATAAATTTTACGATGAAGGCGAAAACAATGCCAAAGGATACAGCACCTGGAAGCTGACTACGAATCATCGATTTACCAATTTAGGGGCATTTATTTTGGAAGCATCAGCAGGTGTAGATAACATCTTCGATTATGTGGATGATAGTCCTTATGGCTCGCATTATGGAACAATAAATCCTGGTAGAACATTCTTCGTTGGATTGAAAATTAACTTTGCCAAATAATCCACCGTGAAGCAACTGAAAAGAATAATCATTGAAACACATAAAATAACAGGTTCATTGTTGAGCCTGTTATTTTTGGTTTGGTTTATCTCTGGAATCGTTCTTATTTTTCAAGGTTTTCCTCATGCAAGTCGAAAAGAGCGATTCAATCATCTGTCTACATTTTCTCTGAAGCAGCTTGTGGACGTAAAAGCCCCATTGAATAGCTGGAAGGGAAGAGTAGAATTTAGTTTTGATCAGGATCAACCTGTCTATCGGGTTTACTCAAGTAAAAAAGCACAACAGGTATTCAATGCCAAAACATTGGCTCCAATCACCTCCTTTTCGGAAGAGCATGCCAGAAAACTAGCAGCCAATTTTAATGGGAATAATGTAAAGGAAGTAGAAAAGATAAAGGAATTGGATCAATGGATGCCTTGGTCGTACTACAGGCCTTTGTTGCCTATTTATAAATGCAGAATGAGTGATGAGGCACATACTGTTTTATACATTTCCGAAAAGACAGGGGAGATTGTTCAGCAAACCAATCGAAAGAAACGATGGATGGCTCGTTTGGGGGCTATTCCACACTGGATTTACTTTAAGCAGCTTCGATTACAGAAGGGACTTTGGATAAATGTGGTGTTATGGCTTTCAGGAATTGGAGCAATAATGTGCTTTACTGGACTGTTTGTAGGAATTTTTCGACTTAAAAAAGGGAAGGGAATAACAGCTTACAAGCGCTGGGATTACAAATGGCATCATATTACGGGCTACCTGTTTGGCGTGTTTGTTTTCACTTTCGTGCTTAGTGGCTTTTTCTCATTGGCCGATGTTCCCAATTGGATGGTAATGGCGAAAGAAAATAAGGTTGATGTGCGCTGGAATCAGCCATTGAATATGGCTATGCATAAAGAATCGACACCTGCATCTATTGTTTCGGAATTGGAGAAGAAAGAGGGGATTCGCAAGATAAAATGGAAAACCATACATGAAGAGCCTTACTACTTTGTTTACTACGATAATTATCAAATTCCAGAGGTATATGCTTTAAGAGGAGGCAGCATTATTAAGCAACAATCTCAGTCTATTTCAAAGATTGAGTCATTGGCCCGTTCGTATTATGGAAAGACACCAGTATCTGTGAAACTACAAGAAGGATACGATAACTATTATTCGGGTTCGGCCATGTACTATTTGCCAGAAAAGGTTTATAAGCTTGAAGTAAGCGATTCGGAAGGAACATGGCTGTATGTGAATCCTGTTTCGGGTGAGCAAGTGAAGCGATATACCAAAGCAACACGACTAAGACGCTGGTTGTATCAAGGACTGCATAAATTCAACTTTCAATTTCTGAAATCGGAAGCAGAATGGTTTAGAATATTGTTGCTATTGATTTTGTCGGTTGGCGGAATTGCTGTTAGCGTGACAGGAGTTTGGTTAACCAAATTCTGGCTAAAGCGAACAGTGAAGAAAATTGTTCGATAATTGAAAAAATAAAATGATGAACAAGATAAAATGGATGTTGCTTTTAGGCATGATAGCGCTATGTGGTATAGCTAATGCACATCCGAAACAAAAGATGAAAGAGGGAATTCTACTTGTAACCTTCGGAACTTCGTATGAGAATGCTCGCGTTGCATTTACTCATATCGAAGAGCAAGTGAAGCAAGAATTTCCCGAAGTAGAAATTCGATGGTCATATACTTCAAAAATGATTCGTAAGATACTTCGAAAAAGAGGTGAGGAGATAATGTCTCCTGCAGAAGCTTTAGCTAAAATGGGAGAGGATGGGGTTACACATGTTGCCGTTCAATCTTTGCATGTTATTCCTGGCGAAGAATATGAGAACCTGAAGAAAACTGTTGCTGCATTCAATCATATGCCGAAAGGTATTCAGGTGGCGCGTCTGGGTAAACCGTTGCTTTATAACCATGCTGATAATGAGGTGATGGCTGCATTTTTAAGTAAAACATTCAGTCAATATATAGATAATAAGAGTGCTGTGGCTTTCATGGGACATGGGACTCATCATGCGGCCAATATTTATTATGCCGGATTTCAGTATTACCTGCAACAGCAAGCTCCTCAGTTTTTATTGGGAACTGTTGAAGGATATCCAGAATTGAATGAAGTAATAAAGGAGTTGAAAAGTAAAGGAATTAAGAATGTAACGCTACATCCGTTTATGTCGGTAGCCGGAGATCATGCTCAGAATGATATGGCTGGAAGTGAAGGTGATAGTTGGAAATCGGTATTGGAAGCTAACGGCTTTAGGGTAAAAGTAATTCTAAAAGGTTTAGCCGAATATGAGTCGGTAAATCAGATTTGGATCGATCATTTGAGAAAGGCATTCAATGGACTAAAGCATTAGAGTTACTATTGCTGAATTTTGAAAAACAGAACAAAGATGAGTGGGAGAAGACAAACTTTGAATAGATATATTGGAGCACTGGTGTGCCTTTTTGTGTTTTTTGCATGTGCAAAATCAACAAAAAACAAATCGGTTTCAGAGAGCAATAAAAGTATTCCTGTAGAGAAAAAACTGGAATATGCTCAAGAATTTAAAATCGAAAAGAAAGGCAATGTTACCCGGTTAAGCATTCACCGAAAAGGAGAAGAAAACGCTTTTGATACTTTTCAATTGGTGAAGGGAGGCATTAAGAACGATGGCACAGGAAAGACCATCAAGGTTCCTTGTAAAAAGATTGTTTGCCTATCGTCCACTCAGCTTTGTTATTTCTTTGCGCTCGACGATGTCGATGATATTATTGCCATTAATAGTAGCCGATATCTTCAGCATAAAAAGATGAAAGAGCGCTTGAGTAACGGGCAAACCAAACGCATTGGAAAAGAGGGACAGTTCAACTTGGAAATGGTGGCAGCCTTAAATCCAGATGTAATCTTTGTTTCTCCATTCAAAGCCGGAGGTTACGATGTGCTGAGAAATTTGGGAATTCCCTTGGTGCCCATGGCGGCTTATAATGAACAAACACCGCTAGGTCGTGCCGAATGGATTAAAATGATGGCGCTGTTTGTGGGAAAAGAGCAACAAGCCGATTCTATTTTCCATGGAATAGAAAAACGCTACAATTACCTGAAAGAACTTACCAGTAAAGTAGAAAAGCGCCCGACAGTTTTTTCTGGAAAGATGCGTTCAGGAAGTTGGTATGTGCCGGGAGGAAATAGTTTCTATGCCCATTATTTCAGAGATGCTGGAGCAGACTATATCATCAATGATAATAAGCAAGGGGCTTATCCTGTCGATTTTGAAACGATTTACAGTAAAGCATCTCATTGCGATTACTGGCGAATTATTCATCCTGAGAAGAGTGGATTGACTTTAGCCGAATTGGGTGAGCAAGACCCTCGTTATACCGATTTTGATGCATTTCAAAAGAAGAATGTGCTGTTGTGTAATATCCGAGAGAAAGCTTATTATGAACAGGCGGGTATAAAACCAGATGTACTTCTGGCTGATTATATTCACTATTTTCATCCCGATTTGCTTCCTAACCATACACCTTATTTTTACGAACGTTTGAAATAGCCTAAAATGAAACGAATTTCTGTTGCATTAACTTTATCGATAGTATTGCTATTGGTGCTTATCATGCTTAATCTGACTCTGGGGTCTATAAATATTCCTATGGATCAGATTAAAGCCATCTTTTTAGGCCATGAAGATGCGAATACTATATTCAAAAATATTATTCTGAAGACCCGTTTGCCTCAAACACTGGTGGCAATGGGAGCGGGCATGGCACTTGGTGTTGCCGGATTGTTAATGCAGACGTTATTTCGTAATCCGTTGGCAGGGCCATCAGTATTGGGAATTTCATCGGGATCTAGCTTGGGAGTAGCTTTTGTGATGCTTTTTACAGGCAATTTGTTGGGCTTCACATTTACTAGTTTAGGAAATTGGGGCGACTTTGCAGTCATTATTTCCTCTTTAGCAGGAGCAGCAGCTGTTCTAATGTTGATTCTGTTTATCTCACACAAAATAGGAGGCACTTTAAGTGTTTTGATTGTTGGTGTAATGATTGGTTATTTGAGCAGTTCGTTGGTTAGTCTGCTTAAGTTTTACAGTCCCGAAGAAGATGTACACAACTATGTAATTTGGGGATTGGGAAGTTTCAGTCGTTTGGCTCCAGCCCGAGCAGTAATGTTTTTAATTATCACTGTAGTTCCATCGTTATTGGCAACACTTTTAAGCAAATCGTTGAACTTACTGGCTTTGGGAGATAGGTATGCTACTAATCTGGGATTACGCATAAGGAGAGCTCGTTTTCTAATCATCTCTTGTGCCGGATTTTTAACCGCAATAGTTACGTCGTTCTGCGGGCCGATTATCTTTGTTGGTGTTGCAGTCCCGCACATTGCTAAGTTAATATCCCGAACATCCAATCACTTTTACTTGATATTGAATGCTATAGTGCTTGGAGCAGTTACAGGTTTACTCTGTAATTTGCTAGCCCGACTTCCAGGAGTAGAGCAGGAGTTGCCAATCAACTCTGTTACTGCTTTTATTGGAGCTCCAGTTGTAATTTGGATTATTTGGAAACGTAAAAAAGAAAATCGGCTAGAGTAGATATCATGAGAAAAGAGTTATTACGAATACAAGATCTTTCCATTGGATATGGAAAAGGTAAGCGTCAGTCTGTTGTAAATAAGAGGTTGAATGGCTGTATTAATTCAGAAGAATTGGTATGCTTGTTAGGTGAAAATGGAGCGGGGAAAAGTACGCTTATCCGAACCATTTGTGGTTTTCAGCCAGCTTTAGGGGGAGAGATCAATATGCAAAATAAAAATGTGTTGAAGCTTTCGGAAAAAGAGTTGGCACTGATGGCTTCTGTGGTACTTACCGATCGTATTGTTGTACCCAATGCAACGGTGGAAGAGATGGTGTCGCTAGGGCGAAGTCCCCACACCGGAACAATGGGGATATTAAGTCGTGAAGACAAAAAAAAGGTGGAGGCAGCAATAGTTCAATGCCGAATTGATCATAAGAAAAAGGAATACCTGACTAATATGAGTGATGGCGAAAAGCAGAAGGTATTTATAGCAAAAGCGTTGGCACAAGATACGCCTTTAATTATACTGGATGAACCAACAGCATTTCTCGACCTGCCTGCACGAGTAGAAACCATTCAGCTTTTAAGAACCATTGCTAGCGAATCTGGCAAATCAATATTAATGTCTACCCACGATTTAGATTTGGCTCTTCAGTTGGCCGATCGATTGTGGTTAATGGGAAAAGAGAAACCATTGATTCAAGGAAGTCCGGAAGATTTGTTGTTGCAGAACGAGTTTCAACACATATTTCAACGAAAAGGAATTGAGTTTGATAATGAAACCTGTTCTTTTAAAGTGGATAATGCGTTTGCTGTTACTTTACCAGTTCAGGCCAATGGTTTTGAGTTTCGTTTACTTCAGCGGGCTTTTGCGCGCAAAGGAGTAAATGTGGTGCCAGTAGATAAAAAGCACGATGATTATCTTAATGTGGTAGATAATCAGGGCAAGCCCTTCGAACTGATAAAGGAGGGCAACATTGTAGTGAAAGAAGAATCTGTTGAAAAGTTGGTAGATGCAACAATGGCGTTTTTGAATTGATTTCTCTAACTTGTAAACTCCTTTAAAACGAATTGACCATGGAAGAGATTAAGTCACTGAAAGGAGTTTCGTTTGAAACTATCTTTAATGCATTTCAAGAAGCTTTTAAAGAGTACGAAATGCAATTGAATAAAGAAGAGCTTTTACGAATGTTAGAGCGTAGAGGCTTTCGTCCTGAATTATCGTTTGCTGCTTTTCATGGAGATAAGATCGTAAGTTTTACACTGAACGGAATAGGTTTTTTCGAAGGTGTAAATACAGCTTACGATACTGGTTCTGGAACAATAAAAGCATATCGGGGCAAAGGATTGGCTACGAAAATATTTAACCACTCATTACCATCCTTAAAACAAGCTGGAGTAAAGCAATACCTGTTGGAAGTATTGCAACACAACGATAAAGCTGTTTCGGTATATCGAAAAATTGGCTTTGAAGCAACTCGGGAGTTGAACTACTTTGTTGTAAATGCCAACAAAATTCAGTTCAACCAGAAAGAGTTATCGTCTAATTATTCGGTGCAAATTATTGAAAAGTCCAACTGGGAAGAAATGAAAGAGTGGTGGAATTTTCATCCAACATGGCAAAATAGCTTTGATGCCATTTTACGTAAACCAGAAGATTTTTTAGTATATGGCGTTTATACCGAAGGCGTGCTAGTTGGTTACTGTGTATTCGAACCTATTTCTGGTGATATCACTCAGATTGCCGTAAAACCTGAGTTCAGGAGAAAAGGAATTGCAACGGTTCTGCTAAAAAGAATGGTGGAAGTCAATAAACACGAAAATATAAAGCTAATTAATACTGATTTGCAGTGTAATGCTGTAACTGCTTTTATGAATGCTTTTTCTGTTTCGCCAGCAGGAAAGCAGTTTGAAATGATATTGAAGTTGTAATCAAAAATTGAAGTACTTTAAAAAGCATAAAAAAGCTTAATCTGTTGCGGTTTCGTAGGGCAATGGGTTAAGCTTTTGTTTTTAATTTTCTACTTTAGCATAAAAAATAGAACGAAGCAATGGCAGAAACCATTTTTTATGTATTAATCGGCATTATTGTGGCCGATTTTCTTTTTGAGCGCTGGCTCGATTGGTTGAATAAGAGTTGTTGGAACAGTAAACTTCCTGAAGCATTAAAAGGAATTTACGATGAGGAGAAATACCAAAAATCGATGGACTATGAGAAGGAGAATCATCGCTTTTCACAAATAACATCGGCCTATGGATTGGTGCTGATTTTAGGGATGTTTTTACTGAATGGTTTTGGATGGCTAAACGGATGGGCCAACGGTTTCACTTCTAACATCATTTTTCAAGCTTTAATTTTCTTTGGAGTACTAATGTTTGCTTCCGATATTCTGAATTTGCCTTTTTCATGGTATGCCACTTTTTCAATAGAAGAGCGTTTTGGTTTTAATAAAACCACTCCAAAGCTTTTTGTGATGGATAAGCTAAAAGGATGGTTGGTTATGGCTATTCTAGGTGGTGGAATTTTGGCGGCAATCGTCTGGTTTTTTCAATTGGCAGGTTCTATGTTCTGGTTGTATGCGTGGGGAGTAGTTTCATTCTTCTCCATTTTTATGGCCATGTTCTATTCTAATTTAATTGTGCCTCTTTTCAATAAGCAAAAGCCATTGGAAGATGGAGAGCTGAAAGATGCCATTAATGCACTGGCCTCCAAAGCGGGTTTTAAATTGAATAACATATTTGTGATTGATGGATCGAAAAGATCGACCAAGGCCAATGCCTATTTCACTGGTTTGGGTGCAAAAAAGCGTATTGTGTTATTCGATACATTGATCAATGACTTGGAAACAGAAGAGATTGTGGCGGTCTTAGCGCACGAAATAGGCCACTACAAGCATAAACATATTGTGAAGGGATTAATTACTTCGTTGTTGCAAACGGGAGCTATGTTGTTTATTCTTTCATTGTTTGTAAACCGACCAGAGTTGAGTCAGGCATTGGGAGCTGAAAAAGCCACTTTCCACTTAGGATTAATTGCTTTTGGAATTCTTTACACGCCATTATCGTTGGTGTTGGGACTCATTCAAAATGTTGTTTCAAGAAAGAACGAATACGAAGCAGATGCTTTTGCTGCCAACTTAGGGCTAGGGGAAGCTTTAATTTCAGGATTGAAGAAACTTTCGGTAAACAACTTAAGTAACTTAACTCCACACCCAACTTATGTGTTTTTCCATTACTCGCATCCTACGGTATTGCAAAGAATGGAAGCGCTGAGAAAATAAATAGTTAAACATATGAAACGAGCATGATATTTATTAATCATAACATCACACAGGAGTATGATTAAAAAATATCATGTGAGAGCGAAGCGGTTCCATGGGTGCAGAAATTTTTCTGCAAAATTGCGAAGCCGCAGAAAAATTTTAAACATATGAAAGCTCATATAATAACAATTGGCGATGAATTGCTCATCGGACAGATAATTGATACCAATTCTGCTTTTATGGCACAGCAGCTCAATAATATTGGTGTTGAGGTGGCTTTTAAAAGTACCATAAGTGACGATCGGAACTCCATTGTTGAGGCGTTGGAATGGTCGATGTCAAAAGCAGATGTTGTTTTGATGACAGGAGGCTTAGGGCCAACCAATGATGATATAACCAAACATGTTTTAGCCGAATTCTTCCATGGCGAATTGAAGGAAGATGCGAAGGTGTTGGCACATATTCAAAACTTGTTGGAGCCACGAGGAATAACTGTTTCAGATTCCAATAGAGCGCAGGCTTTGGTTCCCGATTGCTGCGAGGTGATCGAGAATAAAATGGGAACAGCTCCAGGAATGTGGTTCGAGGAGGATGGTAAAATTGTTGTTTCTATGCCAGGAGTACCATTCGAGATGAAAGATCTGATGAAAAAGAGCATCATTCCTCGGTTGAGTAATAGGAATGGCAATAACTCTATTTTTCATAAGACTGTTTTAACTCAAGGTTTGCCCGAATCGATGTTAGCTCAAAAAATTGAGAGTTGGGAAAATCAGTTGCCTTCTAACATAAAATTGGCCTACTTGCCCAATCCGATGGCAATCAAACTTCGTCTTTCAGCTTATGGTAATTCTTTAGATGATTTAAAGAGAATGGTAGCCGAAGAGATTGAAAAGCTAAAAGAGCTGATTGAGAAAAACATCTTTGGATACGATAACGATACATTGGCAGGTGTAATTGGCAAAACATTGGTTGAGCGAGGGGAGACCATGGCTACTGCTGAAAGTTGTACCGGAGGTAATATTGCTCACCAGGTTACATTGAATGCAGGTTCTTCGGCCTATTTTAAAGGAGGAGTTGTGGCCTACTCCAATGAAGTGAAAGAGCAACAATTATTGGTGAGTTCTGCCGACTTAGAAGCACATGGCGCTGTTAGTCAGCCAGTGGTTGAAGCAATGGCAAAAGGAGTGGCAAAAGTGCTTCACACAACTTATGGGGTGGCCACATCTGGAATTGCCGGGCCAGCAGGAGGATCGGAAGATAAACCTGTGGGAACAGTATGGATTGCTGTTGCAAAAGGCGAAAGAGTGATCTCTAAAAAATACAATTTCGGAACAAATAGAGAGCGCAACATAACAAGAAGTACCCAAACAGCGTTAAATATGTTGCGACAATTAATCTTAGAAAATAGTTAGATAATTGCAGAATCATCTTGGATTGATGTAATTTAAAAGCTCCAAATCGATTTAAAATAGAACAGATGAAGAAGTTATTGATTGGTTTATTGGCATTGTTTATTCTTATTGTTGGACTACTGGCCGTAGTTCCCATTTTGTTTGAAAAACAGATAACAGAGAAGGCACGAGCCACATTGAGTGAAGCGGTAGATGCTGAAATTCGTTTTTCAAGTCTGGATATTAGTTTATTTAAGCGTTTCCCCAATGCCCATTTGCAATTGAATAACTTATTTGTTTCGGGTTTAAATGGAAATAAAACCGATTCATTGTTTGTCTGCAATCAGATAACCACCAATGTTGGGTTGAAACAACTTTTTTCGGGAAAACTTACTGTTGAGCATCTGACTTTGCATAAGCCCAAAGTGATTTTGTCCAAAAAGAATGATGGAAAGAGTAATTGGGGCAGTGGAGTGGAAGAAAGTGCACCTAAATCGAAAGATATTGAAGTTACAGACAAGAAGAAGCCTTCTACTTTAGGGGTAAAAGTAAAAGAGCTTAAAATAGTAAATGGTAGTTGTATCTATATCGATGAAAGTTCCAAGCAAAAAGTATTACTAAAAGGAATCAATACCACAATGTCGGGCGACATTAAGGGGGATGATGGAAACTTGAAATTCAAGACGGATGCTTCACTTGATGTGATTATGGATGGTGCTCACTGGTATGAAAATACTGCCGTGTCGGTTGATACTCAGCTGAAGTTGCTTTATCAGTTCACTGGAGTAGAGTTCGATTACCTAAACCTATCAATGAATGGATTTCCTCTGGCTATAAAGGGGCGTGTAATAAATAATCCAGATACTTCTGATTTCTCTTTGGAGATTTCCAGTAAGAAAACAAGCTTGAAAGAGTTGTTGCAAACCGTTCCTTCGGTTTATGCTGAACATTTAGCCAGCTATCCAATGGGTGGTGAAGTAATGCTGAAAGGAAGTGTAGAGGGAGTGATGATGGATGAAAGTTATCCTTCGGTTGATTTTCAGTTGCTTTTAAAAGAGGGAACTGTAAGCAATAAAAAAGTGCAGCTTTTGAATGGTATCAATAGTTCGGTATCGTTAATATTGCCTGGGGGCGATATGAATCAATTGACTATAAATGTGAGTCGTTTCAAAGCCAATATGTCGGGTAATCCATTGAATCTTCAGTTTAAAATGGTTGATCCGATGAATAAAGGTGCTTTCAATTTTCATTTCGATGGTTATATGGATATGGCAAAGTTGCATCAGTTAATTCCTGAAAATGGAAATGTACTGGAAGGAACTTTAACCGGAAAGCTGGATGCCAATGGGGAGTTGACGCATATCAACAATGAGCAGTACGATAAAATTAAGACCGATGGACTGGTACAACTAAAAGACTTTAAGATTAAGAATCCGAATATCAGTAAAGCTTTTGTGGTGGATAAAGCCAGTGTAAAGATCAACTCCAATCAGATTGCATTATCAGGCTTTTCAGGTTCGCTTGGACAAAGCAATTTCAATGCTAAAGGGATGTTGTCGAATTTTTATGGTTATCTGTTTAAAAACGAAGTACTGAAAGGAAATTTAAATGTAAATGCTCCATTGATTAACCTGAATGAGTTTTTATCGTTATCAGTAAATACAGGCTCTCCAGCAGATTCTGTAGCAGTTGATTCTACAAAAACTTCTGACCAATATTCTATTCCTTCAAGAATTCAGTTTAAAACGAGTTTGAGTGCCCAGAAAGTGATATTTGATGATCTCCTGATGGAGCGCGTAAAAGGGAATGTTACCGTAGCTAATTCAGCTTTGGCATTGCGTTCATTTTCAACTGATATGTTAGGTGGAAATGTAAATATGAGTGGTAAGATTGTTAGCGCAAAGAATCAAACTCCTCATTTCGATTTAAAATGGAATGCCAGTAAGTTAAATATAAAACAGGCATGGCAGTCGTTAAAATTGTTCCGAAAATTTGTGCCTATTGCAGCGAAGAGTACAGGCGCATTTTCGACTAGAATGAGCATTAGTGGTCAAATGAACAACCAATGGCAGGCCGTTACACGCTCGTTGAATGGGAATGGTGTATTCGCAACACATGGAGTAAGTGTTGTCGATTCAAAAACAATGTCAGAACTGGGAAAGGTGATCAATACCTCGAAAATGAATCGAGTAGATATTGATGATTTCAATGCTCAGTTTACAATCACTGAAGGCGCTTTGATTGTTCCTCCTTTTAAGACGAAAGTGGCAAAACAGCCAATGGTGATTTCAGGGAAGAAGACATTCGATGATCAATTGGATTTCAATGTGGCAGTGGACTTAGATCGTCAGCTTTTGAAAGGTGATTATAATAATCTGTTGGCTTTGCTTCCAGGGAGCGAAAACATGAAAACCATTAATGCCGATATTAAAATTACAGGAAATGTAGCTAAGCCTGTGGTGAAGCTGGATATTACCCGTGCCAGAAAGCAGATAAAACAACAGTTGAAGAAAACCAGCATTAAAGATTGGACCAAAAAACTGAAAGGTTTGTTTAAGTAAGAATACTATCCATATATAATAGTGTGAGAAGAGGTGATTACGCAGATATTCTGTAGTGATCACCTCTTTTTGATCTACATCAAATTTTAGCTGATTATGTCGAGGTACTTTTACATCGTAATTTAAAAACGGCGTAAGTATTATGAAACGAATAATCACCACTATCCTTAGTTTGTATGCAGGAGTGCTCTTTGCAAAAGGAGATGCTGCATCAGAGAGCAAGAAAGATACACTCTACTTTAATCGCACTTATGTGATGACTGCTCAAGGTCAGATAATGGCCAACTCGGAACTGAAACGAATGAGTTATTATACCGATAAAGGAATTGAGTTTGTAGAGGATAATGTTACAGTAATGAATTATCCCGACGGAGAAGGTGGTACTCATGTAAACAAAACGGAAGAGAATTATAAATGCATTGCGGGAGAGATTGTGAAGTATGTAGGAAAATATACAGAAAACGATTCTATTACCGAGATGAAAGCTGAATTGTATAATAAGCATTTTAAGATTTATGGGAAGCTAGCTGGTGGAAATATGTCTGAATGGATGTCGGTTGATAAAGATAAATATGATTTTCTGATCATATTTCTTCCACTTTCGAAAATTGATCTTACCAAGAAGGTAAATCACCGAAAGCTAATTGACATATACGATATGCGAATGCGCGATGTGCGTATTGAGTTTCTTGGGAGTGAGAAAGTAACAGTAGCTGGAGAAGAGTTCGATTGTACAATGATCAATTTCGATAACGGCGCAATTGAAGGAAAGCTATGGATGTCGAAAGATGAAACAGGTACTTTCTTTTTGGTAAAAGAAGAAGCTATTCATCGTGAGAATGGTCCATTCGAAATGATGATGACTGATTTCAGCAGAACTAACCCGAATAAGAAAATTGATGCACCTAAAGCTGGTGAGTTTGGATTCTAACCTTAAATCTGAAGTAAAATGACTGACTTTATAAATAGAAGAGACTTTTTGCGTAAAAGTGCTGTAGTAGGTACGACTGCGGCCATGGGATTGGCTATGAGTGATAACTTGTTAGCTAATGGTTTAACATCTGCGGGCATGGTTAACCCCGATATGGTTGCCATAAGGGGTGGTGCCCCAGATACTATGTTCGACAAAGCGATAGAAGCTTGGGGAGGCATGGGGCGTTTAGTGAAAAAAGGCCAACGTGTGGTTGTGAAGCCCAATATTGGCTGGAATGTTGTTCCAGAGCGCGGAGCCAATACCAATCCTTTGCTGGTAAAGCAAATCGTAAAACATTGTCTGGAAGCCGGAGCAAAAGAGGTTTTGGTTTTCGATCATACTGCCGATGTATGGACCAAGTGCTATAAAAACAGTGGCATTGAAAGTGCTGTGAAAAGTGTCGGGGGGAAAATGGTACCTGGTAACAACGAAAAATATTACCACAAAGTAGATATCCCAAAAGCCAAGCGCTTAAAAGAGACTAAGGTGCACGAATTAGTTATGGAAGCCGATGTGTTTATCAATGTTCCGGTTTTAAAGCACCATGTAAGTACCCGACTTTCATTGGGAATTAAAAACTTAATGGGAATTGTATGGGATCGTCAGTATTGGCATAAGAATGACTTGCACCAGTGTATTGCCGATTTTGGAACATTTAAAGTGCCTGACCTGACTATTGTAGATGCATACAACGTAATGCGACGCAATGGACCAATGGGCGTATCTGTCGATGATGTGGTCAACCAGAAAGCACAGTTAATTACTACCGATCCGGTGGCTGCCGACGCTGCTTCAGCACGCATGTTTGGAATGGCTCCTGAAGAGGTAACCTATATCCGATTAGCACATGAATTGGGAGTTGGAAATATGGATCTTTCAAAGTTGAACATTCGAAAATTAAAGATCTGATATGTCTCAGCTTAAAAAGTATCGGGTAATACTTGCCGGATTAGTTTATGTTTTTCTGTCTGTCGTATTACTCGATTTAAAAAACGAAATCCCAGAGGCCTATTTCGACGCTTCCCTCTATTTACAGTTTGTACCATCGTTGCTAAAGTTCATAACAACCCTGAATTGGGTGGTGCTTGGTTTTGCAATTGTATTGGTGTTAACAGCTTTATTTGGGCGTATTTATTGTTCTACTCTTTGTCCGTTAGGTATCTTATTTGATTTAATGGATCGAATAAAAAGAGTATTGACTAAAAATAAACGGTTGCGTTATTCTTACGAGAAGCCAAAAACGGTTTTACGAATTGCTTTTCTGGTGATAGCTGTTGGCTCTTTCTTGCTGGGAACAACTGCTTTAGTTGGGTTGCTTGATCCCTATAGCAATTTTGGTCGCATAAATAGCGAGATGATTAAGCCTGTAATTAGTCAGGTGAATAACGGGGTAGCATCTGTCTTAGAAAATGTCGATGTGTATACTGTAAAGCCCGTTCCAGTGGCAACTCCAAAACTGGGAGTGCTGTTTTATACGTTAGCGTTCTTCTGTATGGTGTTCTATTTAGCAATAAAAAGAGGTCGTTTGTATTGCAATACAATTTGTCCGGTTGGAACACTACTGGGAGGAGTAGCTCATTTTTCATTACTGAAAATTAGAATTACTGAAGACTGTATTTCGTGTAAAAAATGCGAAAAAGTGTGTAAGTCTCAGTGTATTGATATAGATAATAAAACGGTAGATAATACAAGATGTGTGGCATGCTTTAATTGCTTGCAAGATAAGGTTTGTCCTACCAATAGTGTGGTGTTTAGTCGCAAAAAGTTAAACCATAAAACAGAAAGAAATGGATAGAAGAAAAGCATTAGCTGTTGGCGGTTTTCTCTCTTTAGCACTGATAAACCGTACTACAGGAAAAGATAAGAAGTGTGGTAAGTATGATGAGTTCCGGCAGGTGGCCATTATTCCTCCCGGAGGGCAAAGTAAAGAACATTTTTTGCAGAAGTGTACTGCGTGTTATGCTTGTGTAAGTGCTTGTCCTTCGAAGGTGTTGAGGCCATCGACGCTGGAACATGGTTGGAGCGGCATTTTTATGCCGCATCTGACCAACAAAGATGGTTATTGCAATTTTGAGTGTGTAAAGTGTTCTGAGGTATGTCCCAATGGTGCATTGCTTCCATTGAAAGTGGAAGAGAAGAAGGAGTTGCAGTTGGGTATTGCCAAGTTTGTTCGCGAACGCTGTGTGGTGATTACCGATAAGACAGAGTGCGGAGCTTGTTCTGAGCACTGTCCGGTGAAAGCGGTAAACATGGTGGTAGAAGATGGCTTGCGGGTACCAATTGTGGAAGAAGCGATTTGTGTAGGCTGTGGAGCTTGCGAATATGCTTGTCCGGTATTGCCATTGAAAGCAATTTATATCGAAGGACATGATGCTCATCAGGTGGCACTAAAACCAAAAGTTGAAAAACTACCCGAAGTAAATATAGAGGAAGATTTTCCATTTTGAGGATCTATGCTATCCTCATCCTTTTTAATTAGTTTGTTTCGATAGAGGAGACTCCTATCCCCTAGGAGCTCCTCTTCTTTTTTATGCTTCAATAATTACGATCTTTTCAATCTCGTCACCCATACGGATGTCATCAATAACATCAAGTCCTTCAACTACTTTTCCGAAGCAAGTGTGCTGACGGTCAAGGTGAGCAGTGTTCGTGCGAGAGTGGCAAATGAAGAATTGAGAACCTCCGGTATTTCTTCCAGCGTGAGCCATTGAAAGTACTCCTCTGTCGTGGAACTGGTTGTCTCCATTCAACTCACAATTAATTGAGTAACCTGGACCTCCGGCACCTGTTCCATCAGGACATCCACCCTGAATAACAAAGTCTGGAATTACTCGGTGAAAATTCAATCCATCGTAAAATCCTTCTTTAGCCAATTTAACAAAGTTAGCTACTGTTCCCGGAGCGTCAGCTTCGAAGAACTCTACCTTCATTACACCTTTAATGGTGTGTATTTCTGCTGTATACATAATATTCAATTTAAATTTGGTGGTAAAAATAGTAAAATGCCAACAATGTTGCCCTACTCAAAAGTTCAGAAAGTATCAATCAACGCTTAAAAATCGATACAGAGAAGATGCATGTTGTATATTTTTTCGATGACTAAAAGAACGTGACATGAGGCTTAGTCGTAGAATAGAGGTAGTTGAATAATTGGTTGTCGTTTGGCTGAAAAATATAGCGTGTATTTGAAAATATAATCTGTATTTTTACTCTTTATAACTCTGAATTATCCCATGAATCGATTTCTAGAAGAAGTAGCAAAATATATTTTTACCGAGCATCAAGAGAATTTGCATCAGGTAACATTAGTATTCCCTAACCGACGAGCTGGTGTTTTCTTTAAAGGTTACTTACAAGGGCTGATTGAGCAGCCAGTGCTTAGTCCGCAAATTACAACCATCAATGAATTGGTCCAGAATTTTTCTCAATTGAGAAAGAGCGATCCATTGACTTTAATCGTTAAGCTGTATGGAATATACCAGCAAGTTACTGGAAGTAGCGAGTCGTTCGATGACTTTTACTATTGGGCTGAAATGCTTATTGGTGATTTCGATGATTTGGATAAATATTTGGTTAAAGCCGATGACTTATTCCGAAATATTGCCGATTTAAAAGAGATTGATGAAGCATTCGAATACTTGAGCGATGATCAAAAAGAGTTTTTGAGAAACTTCTGGGGGAATATCGGGAAGATTAAAAAGTCACAGAATAGTACCGATTTTCTTGAGTTGTGGGAAGTTCTAAACGAGGTATATATTCAGTTTAAGGCATTACTGCATAATTCTGGTGAGGCTTATGAAGGGATGATTTACCGGGAGATGGTAAACCGATTGAATGCTGGAGAACAAATTGCCGATTCCAATAATCCGATCTATTTTATTGGATTCAATGCCATAAATCCATGTGAAAAGGCATTGTTTGCCCACTTGAAAAAGATTGGTATTGCTCGATTCTTATGGGATTACGATGATTATTACGTGAATGATAATCGACACGAGGCGGGAATGTTTATGCGCGAGAATTTGAAGCGATTTCCTGCTCCCGAGAATTTCAGTATTGCCAGTGAATTTAAGAAAGATAAAAAGATTCAGTTGGTTGTTGTGCCATCAAAAGTAGGGCAAACACAGGCATTGGCTTACTGGATGCAGCAAAAAGGCATTACTGCCGAGAAGCAGTTCGATAAAACAGCTGTAGTGCTGGGCGAGGAGAATTTACTATTGCAAACACTTGGTGCATTGCCCGATAACTATTCGCATGTAAATGTCACCATGGGATATCCATTTTCGGCTTCTCCGGTTTGTAGCTTATTGAATACCTTATTGGAACTGCAAAAAACAGTGGTAGGTGCAGAAACAAAGCAACCTAAGCTGGGGTATCGTTCGGTTTTAGCGGTGCTAAACCACCCTCTTGTTCGCCAAATTGACGATGAAGGGGCTATCAGATTGCGTGATGAAATATTGAAACATAACAAAGTATACATTGCCCCACAGGAGGTCGCTAAAGATGCTTTCTGGCAATCTATTTTCAGAGTGGTCAACTCATCTATGGATATTGGAGACTACCTGTTGGCAGCATTGCGCAAGGTATTTTCGCAGGTTACTGATGGAAAAACGGAAAGCATTGTTCAGGAGTACGTCTACCAGGCATATGTCGCCATCAATCGTTTTAAAGATGTGGTAACCGAATGGGGAGATTCGGTTTTAGATATGTCGAAGGTGAAAAGAGAGACCGTTTTCCGAATTGTCGATCGCTACTTGGGAGGCATTTCAGTGCCTTTCGAAGGAGAACCACTTGGTGGTTTACAGGTGATGGGTATTCTGGAAACTCGTAACCTGGATTTCGAAAATGTATTTATGCTTTCGGTAAACGAAGGAATTATGCCATCGGGTGGGGGAGCTGCTTCATTTGTTCCTTACCAGTTGCGTAGAGCGTTTGGTATGCCTTCGGTAGAGCAAATGGATGCCATGTATGCCTACTATTTCTATAGAACTATTCAACGAGCGAAAAATGTGTTTCTGTTTTATAATCCGGTTGCCAATGGCTTGAACAGTGGCGAGATGAGTCGCTACATTTATCAGCTTAAATTCGAATCTGGAATTGAAGTAGAAGAACATACGCTATTATATGATATAGAAGGAGCCGAGCAAAAGGAGATTCTTATTGCGAAAAACGAAGCAATGATTGATGGTTTGGCACAGCGATTTGCCAAATATCCGCTTTCGCCTAGTGCGCTGAATACCTATATGGAATGCGGAATGCGTTTCTATTTTCGTTATGTGGCCGGACTCAGAGAACCACGTGAGGTTACTCAGGAAATTGGTCCCGATGTATTTGGAAGTATTCTGCATACATCGCTGGAGGAACTTTACAAACCTATGGTTGGTAAGCAAATCACTGTTGATACCTTGGACTCGGTTTTGAAAAATAATGGACAGATTGATGCAGTAATCAATAAGGCCTTTAATCAAGAATATTTTAACCAGCAAAAAGAGGTGGACAAAACACCTGAGCTAGTTGGTCGAAATCGTTTGATATTCCGTGTGATTAAGAAGACCATTAAGGAATTTGTACGGCAGGATAAAAAGATTGCGCCATTTCAGATAAAAAGCCTGGAAGAGAATGTGGTGGGGCGATTCCCGGTTCATGCCAACGATAAACAGTACCAAATTCAAATTGGTGGATTTATCGATCGCCTCGATTATGTCGATGGAAAACTACGTGTTATCGATTATAAATCGGGAAGCGATAAATTGGACTTCTCCGATGTAGAGTCATTATTTAATCGCGATAAAATGGATCGCCGAAAAGCTGCATTTCAGACTTTGTTGTACGCACAGTTGGTGGCGCAAAAATATACCGAACACAATATCATTCACCCTGGCATCTACCAAATTCGTGATGTCTATTCCGATGAGTTCAACCCACTATTTAAAACAAAAGTGGATGGTTGGGAGCAAATGGGCTACAATGCTGTGGAAGGCGATTTTCGTGAAGGACTGAATAAGTTGTTGACTGAAATATTTGATGTTCGCATTGCCTTTGCACAGGTGGATGAAAAGAAAAACAAATGCGGCTATTGTCCATACAATGCCATTTGCCATCGTTCGGGATCAACTTTTGGATAGATTCGTAGACTAAGCTAATCTGTAGGTCGTTTAGCAAGAAAAAGAAAGAGGCTGTCCCAAAAGCTTATTTATAATTTATTGAACAACAGATTATAAGTCACCACTTGGTTTATCACCCCTAAATCCCCTAAAGGGGACTTAAGCCTCCTCTTTAGGGGAGGTTTGGAGGGGTAAAAACGAAAGCAGGTTATAAACTGAAAGTTCGATTTTAAATGAATTTACTTTTTGGACAGCCTCTTGGAATATTGTTTTATATCGAATAGAGTTACTTTTCCAGTAAATCAGGTCGAATTGCTTTAGTACGTTCGTAAGCTTTTTGCATTTTCCATTCCTCTACCTTCGCTTCATTTCCTGAAAGTAGAATATCAGGCACTTCCCATCCATTGTAATCGGCTGGTCGCGTATATACTGGTGGACTTAGCAAGTCATCCTGAAAAGAATCAGTTAATGCCGATGTTTCGTCAGAGATAACTCCTGGGATTAATCTAACAATACTGTCCACAATAATTGCGGCAGCCATTTCTCCTCCGGTAAGTACATAGTCGCCAATGCAAATCTCTTTGGTAATGAAGTGATCACGCACGCGTTGATCTACTCCTTTATAATGTCCGCAAAGAATGATAATATTTTTGCATAGAGACAACGTGTTGGCTGTTTTCTGGTTATAAACCGGCGCATCTGGTGTGGTGTAGATAATCTCGTCGTATTCGCGTTGCGACTTTAGCCAATTAATTGCTTTTTCGATAGGTTGGATGGTTAAAACCATTCCTGCTCCTCCACTAAAAGCGTAATCATCCACTTTTTTATGCTTGTCTTCCGAGAAGTCACGGATGTTGTGGATGTGGATATCTACCAAGCCTTTATCTTTTCCTCTCTGTACAATAGAGTGGTTAAACGGACTCTCTAATAATTCAGGTACAACTGTCAATATATCTATTCGCATGAATCTTCAATTTTCGGCAAAGTTAGAAAGCAAAAAGAAATAGCAGAAAAAAATCGATAAGATAGATGTGAAAAACAATGATTCGGAAAAAATGACAGTTTAAAATGGTGTGATTCGGAAGATGTGACATGTTTTTTGTTGTTAATCGGACAAAAAGGTCTGAAAGTTGGAATGGCACGTGAGTTGAAAGAGAGGTTAGCGTGAATAACGAACTAGATTTATTAAAACAACAAAAAACTAGGAGGATATATTATGAATATTGTAAGATTTAACAACAACGTAGACAGAGTATTCAATTCGTGGATGAATGATTTTGCTTGGGATGACAAATGTGTTGCACAAACTGCTCCTGCTGCAAAAGTGGTTGAGAATGAAGAAGGATTTGAAATCTTAATGGCGGTTCCTGGTTTAACAAAGTCAGATATTTCCATTCAGGTTGAGAAAAACATCCTCAATATCTCAGGAAAAGATGAAGAAGGTGTTAATGCCGATTTTGTAAGCAAAGCATTTAAACGTTCTTACCGCTTAGGTGAAAATATTGATTTGAAGAAAGTTGATGCGAAGCTGGAAAATGGAATATTAAAAATTACGTTGGTAAAAAAAGAGAAAGAAGCACCTGTTTCAGTCGAGATTGATGTAAAATAATGAAGTTTAGTTAGATTAGTTAGTTTGATTATTGATTTTAGGTTTATTGCAGAAAGGTCACCTGTTTGGGTGGCCTTTTTTAATGAATTTTGAAAATAATTGGAATTAGATTAGGAAAAACTTTGAGTATTAGTGGGTAAATTTTATTTTCGTATTTCATTATACCGTCTATTTATCAGATGGTACGCTATTATTAAAATTATTTGCGATGGAACCTAAAGATCTAAATAACTCGAATGAAGAGTTAAAGAATCAGGAAGAAATGACTGATTCTACTGCGGAGAAGATTGAACCTGAAGTAGAAACTTCGGAAGAGACTGTTGAAGAAACTACTGTTGAGCCTGTTGATTATTCGGAATATTCGGAAGTTGAATTGGTAAATGCACTACGTGAAATTCTTGACAAAGCTGATATTTTCAATTATCGTTCGCATGTAGAAGATATCAAGAATGAGTTTTACAAGAAGCACTGGGCTACAATTAACGATCAAAAGAAAGTTTTCCTTGAAGCAGGGGGAGCTGAGGAGGAGTTTAAACCAGAAACGAATCCATACGAATCGGATATTCGTAAATCTTTGCAAAAGTTTAGAACTCGTAAAGCTGAATTCACAAAGCAATTAGAGGCAGAAAAAGAAGATAACCTTAAGCAAAAGTACGAGGTTATTGAGGCCATCAAAAACTTAGTGAATGGTAAAGAATCGATCAACAAAACATTTCAGGAATTTCGTGATCTGCAAGATAAGTGGCGTGAGATAGGTCCTGTGCCACAAGCTAAATTGAAAGATCTTTGGGATACTTACCACCACCATGTAGAGAATTTCTACGATTTCATTAAGATTAATCGCGAGTTGCGTGACCTAGACCTTAAGCGTAACATGGAACATAAGATTAAGCTTTGCGAAAGAGCAGAAGAGCTATTGGTTGAAAGTAATGTATTGAAAGCATTCCAAACATTGCAAAAACTACACGAACAATGGCGTGAAATTGGTCCTGTACCTCGTGAAGATAAAGATGATTTGTGGGAGCGCTTTAAAGCGGCTACTTCTACCATTAATAAAAAGCATCAAGACTTCTTCGAGAATAGAAAGAAAGATCAAAATCAGAATTTAGAAGCTAAAACAGAATTGTGTGTTAAAGCCGAAGAGATTGCAACATGTGAGCCCAAATCGCACAAAGAGTGGGATCAGAAAGCTCAGGAGTTGGTAGAACTACAGCAGGTATGGCGTACAATTGGTTTTGCTCCTAAAAAATTCAATACCGAAATTTATACTCGCTTCCGCAAAGCATGTGACGAGTTCTTCGATAGAAAACGTAAATTCTATTCTAAGACAAAAGAGGAGTTGGTAAACAACCTTCAATTGAAACTCGATCTATGTGTTCAGGCAGAAGCATTGAAAGATAGCGAAGATTGGAAGAAAACGACTGATGAGTTAATTCGCATTCAGAAGCGTTGGAAGGAGATTGGTCCTGTTCCTCGTCGTCAATCAGATACAATTTGGAAGCGTTTCCGTGCAGCTTGCGATGCATTCTTTGATAGAAAGAAAGAGTTCTATAAAGATGTTGACAAGAAGTACGATGAGAATCTGAAGCTAAAAGAAGAATTGATTGCAGAAATTGTAGCATTCGAATTGGGTGAAGATGAGAAAGCTGATTTGGAAGCATTGAAAGAATTCCAGCGTCGTTGGAGTACAATTGGTCATGTGCCTTTCCGTCAGAAAGATGCAATCCAGAATAAGTATCGCGATGCTATTAATTCTAAATTCCAGGATCTTCGTATCGATGAGCGCAATCGTGATATGGAGCGATTCAAGAGTAAAATCGAAGGATTGTCTGAATCGAATTCTGGAAATAGAAAAATTGATCACGAACGAGATAAGTACATGAACAAGTTGAAACAACTTGAAAATGATCTCGTATTATTAGACAATAACATTGGTTTCTTTGCCAATACAAAAAATGCTGAATCGCTAATTGCAGATGTGCATCGTCGCATCGAGCGTACCAAGGAACAAATTGCTACGCTAAAGCAAAAGATTCGCTTAATAGATAAACTAGATGATGAAGAATAATATTTCTTTGTTTTAAATAGTTTGACAGATGGTGTGTGAAAGGCTCGTTTAGGTTTTAAACGGGTCTTTCTTTTTTATTAAACTGATGGTGCAGAAAGGCTAAAAAGTTAGGGTTATTCACCTCTTTCTGGAAATTTATTTGTTATTTTGCATCTTTTGAAATCAATTTAAAAAATATAGGCTTTGGGAACTACTAAGTACATTTTCGTTACCGGAGGTGTAACATCATCATTGGGTAAAGGTATTTTAGCTTCCTCGTTGGCTAAACTGTTGCAAGCCAGAGGATATTCTGTAACAATTCAGAAATTGGATCCATATATCAATGTCGATCCAGGAACGTTAAATCCATATGAGCATGGCGAGTGCTATGTAACTGAAGATGGTGCCGAAACCGATCTTGACTTGGGGCATTACGAGCGCTTTTTGAATGCGCCAACCTCACAAGGAAATAATGTGACAACTGGTCGCATTTATCAATCGGTAATTAATAAGGAACGTAGAGGAGATTATTTGGGGAAAACAGTACAGATTATTCCTCATATTACCGATGAAATTAAGCGTAGAATTAAAATCCTTGGTTCAAAAGGAAAATATGATATCGTAATTACTGAAATTGGTGGAACAGTTGGTGATATTGAGTCACTTCCATACGTGGAAACTGTTCGTCAGTTGAAGTGGGAGCTAGGTAACGACGCATTGGTTGTTCACTTAACTCTTGTGCCATTCTTAGCAGCGTCGGGCGAGTTGAAAACAAAGCCTACTCAGCACTCTGTGAAGTTGCTATTAGAGAATGGGGTTCAACCAGATGTATTGGTGTTAAGAACAGAGCATGACTTAGGATTGAATATCCGTAGAAAAGTAGCTCTATTCTGTAACGTCGATATCGATTCAGTAGTACAGTCGGTAGATGTTCCTACTATTTACGATGTGCCATTGAAAATGCGTGAGCAGAAACTAGACCAAACAGTGCTTCGTAAATTAGATTTGGAAGAAGGGAAAGAGCCTGAGCTAAAAGCATGGAACGACTTCTTATCAAAACTAAAGAATCCAAAGTCGGAGACTGAAATTGCATTGGTAGGTAAATATGTGGAGCTTCACGATGCCTATAAATCAATTACTGAAGCTATGATCCATGCTGGAGCAATGAATGAAACGAAAGTGAAAGTTCGTTGGGTACACTCTGAAGAGGTTACTGCTGATAATGTAGCTGAAAAACTAGGAGGTGTTGATGGTATTCTGGTAGCGCCAGGATTTGGTCACCGAGGAATTGAAGGAAAAATTGAGGCAGTTAAACATGCCCGTGAAAATAAAGTACCTTTCTTAGGTATTTGTCTGGGAATGCAGATTTCTGTAATTGAATTTGCTCGTAACGTACTAGGATTAACCAATGCCAATTCTGTTGAGATGAACGAAAAGGCACAGTATCCTGTAATCGACCTGATGGAAGCTCAGAAAGGAGTAACCGAAAAAGGTGGAACAATGCGTTTGGGAGCTTACGACTGTCAGGTTAAGAAAGACACTAACTTGTTTGGTGCATACAAAGCTGCAGAAGTTAAGGAGCGTCACCGTCACCGTTATGAATTCAACAACGATTTCTTGGAGCAATTCGAGAATGCAGGAATGAAAGCAAGTGGTATTAACCCTGATACAGGCTTGGTTGAAGCAGTTGAGATTGCTGAGCATCCTTGGTTTGTTGGAGTTCAGTTCCACCCAGAGTACAGTAGTACAGTATTGAATCCTCATCCATTGTTTGTAGCATTTGTTGGTGCAGCAATGAGTAACAAGAACAACTAAAAAATATTTTTATGGATAGAAATACACTAACCGGAATTGCTTTAATATTCCTTGTGTTGATTGGGTTTAGTTACCTGAATCGACCATCGAAAGAGCAATTAGAAGCGGCTAAGCATCGCAAAGATTCTATCGAACAGGTGCAGCGCCAGATGGCTATCGAGCAACAGCAGCGCGAAGCCGAAGCTGCCAAAAGCCCAATGGGCGCAGTTGAAAACAACTCTACTGCTACAGCTGAAGAGGCCGAAAAAGAGTTAGTAGATCGTTTTGGAGCATTTGCTGCAGCTGCTAAAGGCGAAGAGCAATTTACTACACTTGAAAATAACTTGATGAAAGTAACCCTTTCCAATAAAGGGGGACGTATCTATTCTGTTGAATTGAAAGGTTACAAACGTTTCAATGGCGAGCCTTTGGTTCTTTTTGAAGGGGATAAAAGTGACTTCGGAATGGAGTTCTTTGCTGCCAACAGAAATATTGCAACAGAACAACTTTTCTTTGTGCCAAGTACCAGCGAGGCAGTTGTGAAAGCAACAGGTCCAGAAGTACGTAAAGGAGATGAAGGAAAAGAGAAAGTAAACGAAGAAAATCCAGGACAAACCAAAAACATCAGCATGAAGTTGAATGCTGGCGACGGTAAATACATTGAGTACCGTTACGCTATCAAGCATAACTCATTCATGATTGATTTCGATGTTAATATGGTTGGAATGAACGATGTTATCAGTTCAAATGCCGATTTCATTAACTTCAAATGGAATGTTCAGATGCCACGTCAGGAGCAACGCTCTAAGTGGGGAGAAGATCGTTATTCTACTATCTATTATAAGTACGATGAAGACGAAGTGGATAAGTTAACTACATCTAAGTCGGGTAGCGAAAGCTTAAAGACAAAGGTGAAATGGGTTGACTTCAAGCAGTTGTTCTTCTCATCAACTTTAATTGCCGATGAAGCATTTGCCAATGCCGATGTGAAAACAATTTGGTTTGATGAGAAAGATCCTCGTAGCGAGAAGTATTTAGCTCGTTATGAGTCGAATATTGGAATTCCATTTAGCTACCGTCCAAGCGAGTCGGCTAACATGCAGTTCTACTTTGGTCCTAACCACTATTACACGTTGAAGCAGTACGGAATTGATCTACAAAATGTAGTAAACTTAGGATATGCTATTGTACGTCCGGTTTCAAAATATGTAGTAATTCCTATTTTCAACTGGTTGCGTCGTTTCATTAGCAACTTCGGTGTGATTATTATTATTCTTACACTGATTATAAAGTTTGCATTGTACCCATTGACTTACAAGTCGTACATTGCACAAGCTAAAATGAAAGCATTAAAGCCAGAGATTGACGAGATCAATGCCAAGTATCCACAGGAGAAGGCAATGGAGCGTCAGCAAGCTACAATGGCCTTGTATAAGAAAGCAGGAGTGAATCCGATGGGTGGATGTTTACCAATGGTATTGCAGATGCCTATTTTGTTCTCAATGTTCTTCTTTTTCCCAACTTCTATCGAGTTGCGTCAGCAAGGATTCCTTTGGGCACATGACCTTTCTACTTACGACTCTATTATCTCATGGCAACAAGAGATTCCATTCTTGTCAAGTATTTTAGGAAACCACATTAGTTTATTTACAGTTCTTATGACTATTACTTCGGTATTCTATACTAAGGTAAGTTCGGCTAACCAAGCTGGAGGTCAGCAAATGGCTGGAATGAAAACAATGATGTATATGATGCCAGTAGTATTCTTCTTCGTATTGAATAACTATTCATCAGGATTGAGTTTCTACTACTTCTTGGCTAACTTAATCACAATTGGTCAGACTTATTTGTCGCGCCGCTTTGTGGATGAAGAGAAGATTAGAGCACAGTTGCAAGCCAATAAAAAGAAGCCAGTTAAAAAATCGAAATTCCAACAGCGCTTGGAAGAGATGGCTAAACAAAAAGGAATGCAAATGCCTAAATAATATTCAAAATTGATTTTGAAAGAAAAGGCTGTCCAATTTTATTCTTGGACAGCCTTTTTAAATTCTCACCCCTAGATTAGAAGTAGATGAACATTTACCACTAGTCAATTTAGCTTACCGATACTTTTGCATACCAGCTTTCTGAATAGTCGATTTCATCTTCACTGGAGAAGAACAGATAAATATTTACCATGGTTCCTGCTCCAAATGGAGATTCAACAACGGCTAATTCGTCGGCTCTGGTAATATCCAAGTTGAATATTGTTTTGATCGTATTGTCTACAATCATTGCCAATATTAGTTTATCGGCTCCATTTTTCTCGTCTTGTTTTTTCCATGTGAGTTTTATTTTCCCCTCTTCTTCATGGTCTGTTGCAGTAATTTTTTCTGGTAAAGGGAGACTGGAGTGGCTGCTTGGGCAGAGAGCGTAGGGGAATGGTGATCGTCATTGCATTGGAAATGTGTGGTTGTTAGTGGTGAGTTATTAATGCATAATTTATTGCTGGCTGAGTTTATCGAAGCCTGATTGTAATTGATATTCTCTTCGACGAGCTCAGGGAGCGGAATGGAATCTGGAAACTGGAGAAAAGGGAGACGGAATTCGGTTGCTAAGGGCAAAGTGATCTGTTCGAATATCCGGCTTCGACCAATGAATTACTGGCGTAATCCAAGCTCAGTCGGCCATAAAATCGCATAGCGATGATGCTATGGTAGAAATATGGTATGCATCGAATTCTAGCACTCCAATCGTTATCGTTTATCGAAGTCAATTAGTTGTATGGAGTGCAATAATAGAAAAGCTAGTTATTGACTATATTGATACGATTAAACTTTGTTTGCTTCTTTTGTCATTGCTACAAAAGAAGCAAAAAATTTAGCCCAAAAGAACGCTTCATTGCTCACCGAATCCCTTTACCCACAACCAGCCCTAAACCGGTCTCAGGAATTTTCTCGCCATCCCAATTCCCGCACTTTTTGACAAGTCCAACGCGCTTTTCGGTATAACCAAAGTCTATAGTTAAATATTTATTCCGTTTAATCGTTCACACCGTGGAATATTGGTTGATTTGTTTCTTAGTGGAACTTTGCGATTCTTGATTTACTTTGTGAAATAGCTATACCACAGACTGATAAATATTGAAAGTAAAAAGGTCGAAAAGGTCAAAAGTTGAAACTGGTTGCTGCAAGAAATACAAACAGATCGCTTCATGCTTAATACGCTTTCGGAAGGACGTACTTTAAACAGCGGTTATTTTTCAATCCAATGGTTGAGATCCGAGTCGCAAACTCGAATCAGCAATTGCCTTTAAGAGCAATGGGATTGTACAATGTTCTATTTAGATACTAAATACTATTAGATGTTGTAGATGGTAAATAGTGGTTGGAGCAAGATACATGGATCTAATGTGTGTAGGGCAAATTGTGTGCATTGGTTGGTGTTATGTAGTTTAGTTAACAAATAATTAACATAAGGGTGTATGTGGTTGATAGTTAGTATTTAGTGGTGTTGTTTTTGAGAGAAGTGTTATCCCAATGTTATATCTGCTCAATAGTGTGCTAAAACCTTTTATGTGTACAGAGTGGATAATTATGATTGATTTGAAGTGGGAGTGTGCAGTTAAATAATGGAGGGAAATTATTATGTTTGTAATACCTAACAATAAACAAAACTAATGAAAAAATGAGCCCCAAAGCATTTACTTCTACAGGATTATTGATTTTCATAGGTATATTATTTATAATATTCCTTGCAACGAGTTTAAATAATATTTCTCATTCCTTGCACAATAGTCATTTATATGGTCTATATGCCATACTCTTGCCTGTTTCTGTATTAGCTGGATTTCAGATAATTCAAAAGAAAAAAATTAGAATAAGCATTATTGATGTTTTAACTACAGCGTTATTGCTAATTGTTAGTGTAAATTCTGAATACAATACAATTGGTAATACTTTGTTGTTTTTATTATATGTGATTGTTAGAACTTTAGGGCAAAATATTCATCGGTTATTATTGATCGGTATAATTATTGGTGGAGTGTTTGAAGCCATTTATGGTAACTTACAATTGTACAATGTTTTTTCTTCAAATCATAGTTCGTTTTCGCTAACGGGGCATTTTTTTAATCCTGGGCCATATGCGGGATTCCTGATCGTGTCTTTTGCCGTTGCATTTACGAAATACATGAAAGAGATTGATGCAGAAAAAAATGCCCTTATTAGTGTTAAGTGGAAACAATATTTGTTAATTCTTTCGCTAGTGTTGATTACTCTGGTATTGCCAGCTACTCGATCGCGTGCTGCGTGGTTAGCTAGCGGAGCGGTAGTACTATATGTATTGTTCTATTTTTCAGTAAGAAAATTTTTACCTAAAAGGCTGAAAGAGTTATACCGTATAATTGGAACGAAGTGGGCGTTAGTGGTTTTTACTGTTTTATTGTCGATACTACTTTGTGGAATATATTTTTTTAAGAAAGATTCAGCCAATGGGCGACTTTTAATTTGGAAAGCTAGCATTCCGATGGTGTTAGAATCTCCAATTATAGGGCATGGGACAGGAAGCTTTAAGGCGAAGTATATGGATTATCAAGCCAGTTATTTTCAGGATAATATGAAGAGCGACGAAGTTATGGTAGCCGATAATACGACATATGCATTTAATGAACCTTTAAAGTTGCTGATTGAACAAGGATTAATAGGAGGGCTGTTAGCTGTTGGGTTATTGTATTTTATTTTTTTCAAAAAGGGTACTGATAGTAATAGTTATCTATTATCTGCACGAGCCGGACTTTTAGCATTTCTTATTTTTGGATTATTTTCTTATCCCTCCTCTATTTTACCAATAATGGTAAACAGTGTATTGCTGTTAGCAATTGTTTCAAATTATAGTAAACAAAAAGATTTATTAATTCCATTGCCAATAAGAATTCTTGTTGTTTTAAGTGGCATGTGTTTAATAATTTGGACTGGTGTATGGTTAAAAAGATACTACAATGGTTTAAGAAGCTGGAAGGATGCTAGCGATATTTATGCTATTGGAGAATATGATGCTAGTATTAAAAATTTCAAAGAGGCATACCCTTTATTAAAGAAAAATGGAAATTTTCTAATTAACTATGGGAAAGCTTTGGCAATGGCGAAACGCCCTGATGAAGCTATTATTCTTCTAAATGACGCAAAACGATTTGCCAACAATACTGTATTGTATACTGCTTTGGGTGATAGTTATAAAATGCAGAGTGAGTTCCTTAAGGCTGAAGAAGCTTATCAGAAAGCTTATGCAATGATTCCATCGCGTTTTTACCCTCTTTATTTATTGGCCAACTTATACAAGGAGAGTGGAGAAGTTAATAAAGCAGTAAGGGTGGCACAACAGATAATGAGAAAGCCTATAAAGGTTGAGTCGAGAGCCATACTCGAAATGAAAAATGAAATGGAAGTTCTTATTAATAACTACAAGTAAACTAATCAAAAGGAGGCAGGGAATCCCTTTAGCGAATGGATATATCCCCTGCCTACAACCTTACCTAAAATGAAAGGAGGTTTAGTGACAAAGATAATGAATTAAATAAAATGGGACGATTACGATTGTTGACTAGTGTCAAATATCTAAATGATTGGATTATCAAACAGTATGCATTTAGGTATTCTCAGTACAGATAGTCCATTCTTAATGAAAATAATAATAAAATATTGGCAAACTAAAGCCAATAAAAAACAGAATAAAATGAAAAACTTATTTATATATATCAGAAAAACACTGTCATAGCTGTGTAGATGAACTTCTTCAATTTTTAGAAACTTAAAATAAGCTGTTAAACAAATTAGATTTAATCATAATTCATGATTTTGGAATAAAGTTTAATCAGTTGTTATTGAGTAAATATAAGTTGACAGTGAGAAAATATTCTATTAGTTCTGTGATGATGGGGGAAAAATATATTAAGGCTCCTTGTTTTTTTACGTTAAATAAAAAATCAGATAGATTTAATGCAGTTTTTTTCCCAATAAGAGGAGAGCAGGATTTGACAGAGATGTTTTTGAAAATACATGACTAGTGTATTGGTGTAAATAAAACTAAGAGTTGTCCAATTCATGCTCTGCCGATAAGTAAGTTCTCCTGCTAATAGTATTTGCTTGCAGACCTTTAATTTTTTATAAAATCTGACTTTAAACCTAATGAATAATAATCATAAAAAGAGGATGAAGACCTCGTTTGCGGTTATTATGGCAACTATTGCCTTAATGATTTTAGGAGTAGCTTTATTGCCTCAATTAAGGGCAAAACTACTACCCGATCGTAACTTACCTTCCGTATCTGTTTATTTTAGCTATAGTGGAGCTAATGCAGTGGTGGTAGATAGTGAGATTACCTCAAAATTGGAAGGTTTGTTTTCTAATGTTTCGGGTTTGGTGAAGCTAAATTCACGAACAGGAAATGGTTATGGCTATATTACCTTAAGCATGGATAAGGAGTCGGATATGGATGTGGTACGTTTTGAGGTATCGACATTGATACGCCAAATTTATCCGGAGTTGCCCGATGGAATTGGATATCCACAATTACGAGTTTCAAGACCCAATGAGGAAGAGCGTGTAGAGCAGTTGATAGGCTTAACGCTAAATGGTCCTGGTCAGCGCTGGCAGGTTGGTAATGTTGCCGAAACATTGATAAAACCCCGACTCTCGCTGATAGAAGGAGTACATGATGTTGAGGTATCGGGATTTACCCCTTTGGTATGGGAATTGAGTTATAATGCGAGTCAATTGAAGCAACTGAGTCTGACAGCCAATGATATCGCCAATCAGATTAAGGAGCAATATAGAAGTGCTAATATTGGAACATCACGAGAGTCTCTGTATAAAGGAGGGGGGAATTACATTTTTCCTGTAGTATTAAAAGGACTGAATACGAATGAGACAGACTGGGAGAATATTCGAATAAAAACTGAAAAACGTTTGTTTCGATTGACCGACTTGGTTCATATTGAGAAGCGGGAGTCGTTACCAGGAAGTTATTATAGAATTAATGGTTTAAGCACTATTAATATACGGGTGTTGACTACTCCTGGTGCTAACCAATTGGTAGTTGGCCGAGAAGTGAAAACTACAATAGAACAATTTGAAACTGAGTTACCAAAAGATTTTATACTAACTACTAACTATGATGGAACAGTGTTTCTGAAGAAAGAGTTGAGTAAAATTGTTATTCGTATTAGCTTGGCTCTGTTATTGCTATTGTTGTTTGTGTGGCTTGCTAGTAGAAGCTGGCGTTATTTGTGGATAATTATGGTGAGCTTACTGGCCAATATCTGCATTGCATTTATATTCTATTATTGGTTGGGGATTGAGATTCATATTTACTCGTTGGCAGGGTTAACTATTTCGCTGGGAATAGTAATAGATAATACCATTGTAATGGCCGATCATATTCGAATTGGCAAAGGAATCTCTGTCTTTCGAGGAATATTAGCTGCGACATTAACCACTAGTGGAGCATTGGTTGTTGTGTTCTTTTTAGACGAACGGCAACAATTACAGTTGCTCGATTTTGTATATGTGATACTAATAAACTTATCGGTATCGTTGGTTATTTCTTTCTTTTTTATTCCTGCATTATTGAGCCGTTTCCCATTGTCTGATTTTAATCGACAGCAAAAGATTAAGCGAAGCCGGTTATTGGTACGTTATTATGCTTTTTACCAAAGGAGTATAGGGTGGTTCCGACGGTTCCGAGTGTTGCTATTGTTGATTTGTATTTTAGGTTTTGGGTTACCTACTTTTTTAATGCCTAATCATTGGAGCGGTGGTTTATGGTATCATAATGTTTATAATTCTGTTTTTGGATCGAATGGATATAACGAGAATATACGTCCTGTTGTAGACAAAGCATTGGGAGGCTCATTGAGGTTATTCTTAAAAGAGACAGAACATCGGGGAGCCGACAATTCTGGTAGGCGAACTTTGCTAACAGTTAAGGCTAATATGTACGAAGGCATTACTCTTGAAAAGAGCAATGAAATTATTCGACGATTAGAGAATTTTCTAAGTGGTTATGATGAGATAGAACAATTTCAAACCTCAATTTATAGTAGTAGTAATGCTGTTATTCGAATTTATTTTCACCCTGAACATGAGTTTGATTCTTTTCCGTATACTCTGAAATCTGAATTGGAATCGAGAGTAGTGGATATGGGGGTTGGTGATTGGACAATAGCTGGGGTAGGGCGTGGTTTCGATAACTCGTTGCACGAAGGACGGCGTAATTCCAGAGTAACTTTTTATGGCTACAATTTAGAAGAGTTGAAAGAGTATGCCGAGCAATTCAAAATCTACCTAGAAGAGATTCAGCGAGTAGATCAAAAAAGTATTTTTGTAAATGGAAGAGCAACTTATAGCGATCAGATTAATCGAGAATATAAACTCGATTTCAATACTCAACGTTTAGAGCAAGGGAAGCTATCGCAGGGACAACTGCTTTATCAACTTAGAAAATTGTCCGATAACGAAACATCGGTAATAAGTTTGTATAATAACAATGTACGCGAACCTGTAATTATAAAGCGTGATAATCGAAAAATTCCCGATTTCTGGGAGTTTTACAACGGAGTACTACCTATTAGCAAAGAACGTATTGGACGAATTGATAAGATTGGGCAGCTAAAACGAGAACGAGTAACCAATTTGATTAATAAAGAAAATATGGAGTATACCATGGTGGTGGAGTTTGATTTTATTGGCTCGTATGGTCAAAAGGAATATTTGGTGGGGCGTGTCATAAAAAAAATGGCCGATGAATTACCTATTGGATATCGCCTGAAGCAACAAACGTTTTTTGGTGGAATGTGGTCCGATAAAGAAGAGAGCAATAAGGAGCTGTATATAATTGGACTGATTTTACTGATTATTTATGGTATTTGTGCGGTAGTTTTCGAATCGCTAAAACAACCGTTTATGGTTATAAGTATGATTCCATTGTCGTTTATTGGCGTATTTCTCACCTTTTATTGGTTCAGTGTACCATTTGGACAAGGTGGATATGCTTCGCTATTACTACTGAGTGGTTTAACCGTTAATTCGGCACTGTATATTATTAACGATTTAAATGGAATTCGGAAAAAGAACCGGAACCTTTTAGCTGTAAAAGAATATATATATGCTTTTCGTCAAAAAATTGTACCCATTGTATTAACTATTGTATCTACAGTATTAAGTCTAGTGCCGTTTATAGTAGAAGGCCGTGAAGAATTGTTTTGGTACAGTATTGCTTTAGGAACCATGGGAGGATTAGTTTTCTCAGTTATTGGCTTAGTGATTGTTTTGCCAGTTATGGTTCGAAAAATTTGAAGTTAAAATTATGAATTTGTTTGTATTAATCTTTCTGAATTAATAATAAATTAAACATGACTAAACATTTACTAGTAACATCAATTATTATACTGATTTTTCAGTCGTGCAGTGATAACTCTAAAACGAGGCAATATTCCCGTATCAATCAGTTTAAGGATAAAAATATTGTTGCTACAGGTTATGCCAAGCAAGAGGTGTTTTATCGTGAATTTGAAAGCAATGGAAAACTTGTAGCCCATAAGAAAGCAATTATACCCTTTGAATCGAATAAGCTTATTGAAATGATATCTGTAATTAATGGAGATCATATTATTGAAGGGTATGAGATCGCAAAGTTAGAGTCGGTTCAAGAAGAGTTGAACTACGAAAGGGCGAAGCGATCTTTAGCCAAGTGTAAATTGAACCTGGAAGATGTTTTAATTAATATGGGGTATCAATTTAAAGATTCATCAAATGTTCCTAAACAGATTATGAAAGTAGCTTTAATACGTTCAGGCTATGAAGATGCGATTGCTGATTTAAAAAGGGCAAAGATTCAACTAGGGAAAACACGAATATTAGCTCCTTTTAATGGAGTGATAATGGGGTTGGATGCTAAAATAAATAACTTTTCAAATGAGTATAAAAACTTATGTACTCTTGTTGATAATAGAATGTTTGATGTTGAATTTCCACTTTTAGAGAGTGAAGCTTTTCAGTTGAAAAAAGGCACTACACTTTCAGTAATACCTTATGCATTTGATCAAGATACTTTAAGTGGAATGTTCACTACTATAAATCCACATGTGGATGAAACAGGAATGGTAGCAACTTTAGGAGTTGTTAAAAATAGCAATGAACGTTTGGTCGACGGAATGAATGTGAAGGTTATAATCAGAGAAAAAGTGGGAGATAGAGTTGTAGTACCAAAGAGTGCAGTAACTCTACGCCAAGAACGTAAAGTGGTGTTTGTTTGTAAGAATGATACGGCTCATTGGCGTTATGTTAAAATTGGCGAAGAAAACTCGAAATTTTGTACCATTATTGATGGTAGCATAAAACCCAACGAAGAGGTGGTGGTAGATGGCAACTTTAATTTGGCACATCTTGTGCCTGTTACAAAGTTGAATTAGTGGTGATTACCTGTGTTGTCAAAGGTGAATGTATTTAGGGTAAAAAGGCAGAAAGTATATTGAGATAAAGACACAACTTTCTGCCTACCCCCCTCTCTAAAAAGAATAAATAAGAAAGAAAGGAGGTATGTGACAAAGATAGTATTAAAATAGTAAAGAGATAGCTACTGCTACTAACTGTGTTAGACATCTAAATAGTTGGATTATCAATAATGTATAGTATTTGGATGTTCTCGGAGGTGATAGTCCGCATGAAATTATTAAAAGTTAATTAGAAAAATTACAACTTAAGAAAATGAAAAATTTATCTAAAAAATTAGGAATAACAGCAATTGTTGCATTGATAGGTTTTAATTGCTTTATAGCGGCAGACATCTGTAATAATAATAAATCTTTAAACTATTTCTTTAATATAGCTAGTGCTAGCGCAGAAAATGGGGTTGATGCAGAAGGAAATGGAAAATACGTGTACTCAGAATTGAAAGGTAAACCTAAAGAATGTACTCTTTATGTTGAGTTTAACGGTTCAGGGCAAGCAGGATTTTCTTCTGAAGATAATTTTGAGGCTTCTGCAGGTTACACTGTTAGGAAAATTAAAGGAGTGAAAGAATTATGTCCCAAAAGTGGCAGCGGATGTACTGTTTATAGTTGTAGACAAACTGACAACTAAATATCAATAGGGTTGTTTGTAGTGTGGTCTAGTTGTTTTACCTGAAAAATGAGTTAATCACACTACACAATAGCCCTTATATATAAACCAATAATTTTTTATCTCATGAATAATTTTAAGTTGCTTATTTCGCTTTCGTTCTTATTTCTTTTATTAGCATGTACTAAAAAAAGGACTACAAAACCAAGTGTAAAAACAATTATACCTGATATTGAAAATATAAACAATGAAGCAATTAGTTCCAGAATAAAATCGCTGGATAAAGTAATTGTTTTAGAGACCAAACCAGAGTGTTTGATTAGCAAGATCGATAAAATTGAAGTTTGTGGTAACTTTATATATATATTAGATATAGAGCTAAAAACTGTTTTTATTTTTTCCCAAGATGGAAATTTTTTGTACAAAATACATAACATTGGAAAAGGCCCAGGAGAATTTCTATCAATAACAGATATGACGGTTAACAAAAATGAGGTCACAATAATAGATATATTAACACAGAAAAAAATCAATTATGATACAACGGGGAAGTTGAAAAATGAACTTCGAGTCTTTAATGAAATTTGGGCAATGAATATTTTCTATTTAAATGATGAACTATTTTATTTGAATGATTATAGTAAGTCAAATTCTGGAAGATATAGATTGTTTTGTATAAATGAAGAGAAAAAAATTGATACATTTCTCTCTTTTGATGAAGAGCCTGATGCCATCTTAACCGACGGATACAAGTACTCTACTATTCGTGATAAAGCGTCGCTAATTTTTACAGGTTGTGATACAATTTTCACCATTAAAAATAAAGTTGCATCACCATTATTGGTTGTATCACAGCAAGCTGGCGATAAAAAGAAATTTAAGATATCTAGTATTAATGAAACAGATAAGGAACTATTCTTAACATTATCTAGAGATCAAGGAGATTATGTTCTTATATATAATAAAAATAGCGGAGAGTATGAGATCGCAAAAGCTTTAACAGAATTACTCAAATATAATGGTAGAAAAATACATTTTAAAAGAATTATTAATCAGAAGTTATATCAATATGTTAGTGCTGATTTGTTTTGTCGTAATTATAATATAAATAAAAATAATAAAATGACGAATATTCCTTTAAAACAAAGAGTTGACAAAATAATGCATAATTATAACTCAGATAGTAACCCTGTTGTGTTTGTTTATGATATTCAATAGGAAAAATGACAAATAGAAAGTTTTAAACTAATAATTTGTTGAAAGTGGTGCATGTTTTTTTAATTTAAGATGATGGTTTAAATGTTGTTATATATGAAAAAGATACTAGTTGGTCTAATTTTATTAACGAGTTTATTAAGTAATGTTGGAATATGGAGTTTTTTCACAAAAAAAATTAGAAATCTTGAAAAAAATGAGGAAGCAGAGAAGATTAATTTGATTTTTAATGCTAAGAAACTTACAGAATTTGAAATTAAATCTGAAGGTACTCCGTTGAATGAAGATCTTGTATTATTTGATATTGATAAAAAAAAGTACACCCTTAAAGATTGCATAAAAAAAGAAGTGTTAATATTTAGAGTGTCTAAAATTCATTGTAATGCTTGCATTATTGAGCAGTTTGAGATATTAAATAAATTAAATAGAGATATTGTTGTTTTAACAGACTTTGAAACACACCGAAGATTTCGCTTCTTTTGTCAAGCAAACAACATCAAGAGCCGTATTTTCAATTGCCAAAGTAATCTCAATTTGAAGATAAACAAACTTGGCAAACCATTTTTTTTTATTTTAAAAGATGATTTAAGTTGTCATCACTTTTTTGTTCCATTTGCAGGACATCCTTTTTTAACAAAAAAATATATTGAGAATATATCAATGAAACGTAAATATGAAAGGTAATTATTTTACAACCTGAGTTTGATTGAAACTTTATAGTTCATATTCTTACAAAGAACTGACTTTCACTGTATTTTTTGGAAAATGATAATTTATTGCGATAGAATTTAACACATTAAATTGACTCTTTAGATGAAACCACTTAGGAATAGCAACCTTATACACATAAATGCCTTACAATAGCTCGCTATTATTTCGTCATTGATATTGAAACTTACTATTTAAGCGGTCTAAATTCAAAATCAAAATTTAATGTAGAACTCAGGTCTATAACACACTTTCAATACTTAATAATTATGCTTGTAAAATACTTTATTGCCATACTATTCGTGTTCTTAGTATTTGACATCAGGGCTCAACACCACTTATTAACCTTAGAACACTCCATTGAACTAGCCCAAGAGCAGTCGTTGGATGCTTTTCGAGCCAGATATATGTTCCGAGTTAAACAACTGGATTATAAAGATTTTCAGACCTATTTATTGCCTAACGTAAGTTTAAATCTTACTCCTGTAAGTTACAATAGAAGCATTGTAGAGGTTTATAATTCAACCACTAAACGTTATGAATCGGTTGAAGTACAGCGGTTGAACTCGAATTACAGTGTTGGAATCGATCAAAAATTAGGTTTTACGAATGGGAGTTTGAGTATAAGCAGTAATTTATCACGTAATGAACAATATGGCAATAATAGCTACTTAAACTATGTTTCAACCCCATTAAGTATTGGTTATTCGCAACAATTATTTGGAGTAAATAATTATCGCTGGAGATCCAAGATAGAACCGTTGAAGTTTGCTCAGGCTCAATTGGTATTTATAGAAAGTCAGGAAAAGATTGCTTTGCAAACCATACAGCTTTTTTTTAACGTACTTTCCGCACAAACGAATTTGCATATAGCTGAATTGAATCAGGTAAATGCTGATTCTTTGTTAGCCATTGGAGAAAAAAGGCAGTTGTTAGGATCTATTTCAAGGGATGATTTATTGAATTTGAAATTAAAGCAGGTAAATGCAGCCATTGCTCTTGATCAGAATAGAAATAAGCTGAAAGACACCAAGCGTGATTTTTGTGAATTTTTAGAAATTCCATATAATCCGAATATTACTTGTGATATCCCCAATAGTGTTTTATTGGATTTCATTTCGCCAGATTTAGCACAAAAGAAAGCACAACAAAATAATCCTCAAATACAGGACTTGGAGCGTAAGTTGTTGGAAGTAGAACAACAGTTAGTACAAGCAAAGAAGAGTCGCTTTAGGATGAATATGAATTTGGGGTTTGGTTTTAATCAGAATAAATCGAAGTTAAATGATGCATTCTCCGATTTATTGAATAGACAAAATGCCAATGTATCACTAAGTATTCCATTGCTTGACTGGAAAACTAATCGGCGCAATATTACAAGAGCACAAATCAGAAAAGAACTGGTAGAAAAAGAGAATGAAAAAAGTAACCGGCAGGTTGAAATAATGATTTCGAAAAATACCGATGCCTTCAATCTAAGGCAGAAAGAAGTACAAACAGCTGCAATTGCCGATACTATTGCACAGTCTGCATATGAGGCTACTCAGCAACGTTTCGTATTGGGAAAGGTGAATGTAATTGATATAAACGAAGCCTATAAGGCATTGTATGCCGCGAAAAATGGTTATATCAATGCTTTATTGAAATATTGGACTGCATATTACACCATGCGAAAACTATGTTTATATGATTTTCGGGATCAGAAAGATTTAAAGCTAAGCATTACTCATAAGCTGGAAATCGACTAACCATCAGAACTGAAAAATAATGGTAAAATTTTTAATACAACGACCAATTGCCGTAACAGTAACGCTAATTGCATTTATTGTAATGAGTATAGCTGCGGCTAATCTTATTCCCGTTTCGCTAATGCCAGCCATTGATATTCCAGAAGTGGTGGTTAAAGTGGATGTCCCAGAGAAGTCGGCCCAAGAAGTAGAGAGTTACTATGTGAATAAAATACGCCGACAGTTATTGCAAGTAACTCATCTGAAAGATGTAAAAAGCTATTCGACCAATGGCCAAGGTTATATTCGTTTACTTTTTGATTTTGGAAGTGATTTGAACTATGCATTTATTGAAGTAAATGAAAAGATTGATGCTATGATGTATAGCATGCCGCGCGATTTTAATCGTCCCCGTGTAATAAAAACATCGGCTACAGATATTCCTGTTTTTTACTTAAGTGTATCGCTAAAGAAAAGTTCGGAGGAGGAGCAGTTTATGCAGCTTAGCGAATTCTGTGAGCAGGTGATAAAAAAACGAATTGAGCAATTGCCTGAGGTTGCCATGGCAGATATTAGTGGAATGGAATTCCCAGAGATTGCACTGACAGTTGATTTGGAGAAACTGAATCAATTGGGCATTACACGTAGCACATTCGAGAATGCATTGAAAAATAATAATTATTCTATCGGCAATATAAAAGTACGAAGTGGTTTGTATGAGTTTAACGTGCGGTATGCTTCGGTATTGAAGAATAGGAATGATATAGAGAATATATCGATAACTGTTGGGCAACGAATATTTAAGTTAAAAGAGTTGGCTAAAATAGATGTTCGCCCTCAGTATGGGGCAGGAGTTTGTTTGGCAAACGGAAAGCGGGCCATTGTAATGGCTGTAATAAAAAAGTCGAGTGCTCGAATGGCCGATTTAAAGACAAAAACAGCTGAGCTGATAGAGCTACTAAAGAAAGATTATCCACGGTTAAATTTTAATGTAGAACGTAATCAGACCAAGCTGTTGGACTACTCAATAGGTAACTTAGAAACTGGTTTGGTTATTGGAGGTTTCCTGGCTTTCATTATCCTGTTTTTATTTTTAAAAGATATTAAATCGCCTTTATTAATAGGAATATCGGTACCGGTAAGTATTGTAATAAGCTTGCTGTTATTCTATCTGTTTGATGTGTCCATTAATATTATTTCGCTTTCGGGATTGATTTTGGGAACGGGAATGATGATTGATAACTCCATTATTGTAATTGATAACATTGCTCAGCATCGGGATAAAGGATTATCGGTAGGTCTATCGTGTATAAAGGGGACCAATGAGGTGATGCGTCCGTTAATTAGTTCTGTTTTAACTACATGTGCTGTATTTGTTCCGTTGGTTTTTATAAAAGGAATGGCAGGTGCCCTATTTTACGATCAAGCAATGGCCATTTCTATTGGCTTGGGGGTATCGTTATTGGTTTCATTTACAGTAATTCCTGTTTATTTCAGATTGTTCTATCGTAAAGAAGGTGGTGGAAGATGGAAGAAGTTATTGGGGCGTGTTCAGTTTTATAAAAACATTGAAAATAGTTACGGAACAGGTTTCGACTGGGTATTTCGGAAAAAAAAAATATTCTTAGGAACATGCTTATTGTTATTGGTTGGCGGATTTAGCGTTTTTCAGATTATTGAAAAGGAGAAGTTTCCAGCATTTGAAGAACATGAAGCTGTTGTTGATATTGATTGGAACAGGAACATTACGCTTGAAGAGAATGAGCGGCGTATAACAGAATTGATGCACGAAAGTGATTCGCTTTTGGATCAGTATTCTTGCATGATTGGTGCTCAGAAGTTTGTGTTGGATAATACGAACAGGCAAACTTCTTCACAATCGAAATTATACTTAAAGGGGGCGAATGCATCTAAAATAGATAAAGTAACAGAACTGCTTAACAATCATCTTAAGCAAAAATATCCGCAAGCGAATGTTAAGTATGGAGTTCCTGAAAATATTTTTGAACGTGTTTTTAAAGATAACAATCGTCCATTGGAAATTCGGTTAAAAAATAAAAAGGGACAATTGCCTAGGCCTGAGTTATTAAATGAATTACTTGTTGAAGTAAAAAAAGGAATTGATTATCATCAGGAAGAACGAATGCGTTTCCAACGATATTATGAGATAAAGCCCCGGTATGAAAAGTTACAGCTGTATAATGTGCCTGTTGGAGAATTAATTGCTCAATTAAAACAAGCTTTAAATCGATATCAGATTTTTACATTGCGGCAGGGGCAGTATCAGGTACCGGTTTTTCTATCGGGACAGCAACATTCTTTAGCTGTTATTTTATCTAAACTAAAGGTGACATCGAAAAGTAAAGCAGCTATTCCAATTTCGGCATTGGTAGATGTAAATATGAAAAGCGACTATAGAGAGTTTACAGGAGATAAATCGAGTGTTTTTGTTTCTGCTAATTATGATGTAGACGAGGATGAAGCCAATGAGATAATTAATCATTTTAAAACAGTATTGAAGAAGTATCCAGAGATTGAGATGGAGGTGAAGGGAGCATTGGTAGAAAATAGAGTTCTGTTTAAACAGCTGTTGATTATACTTGGAGTTTCGCTACTACTACTTTATTTTATTTTGGCTGCTCAGTTTGAATCGTTGCTTCAACCGATTATTGTTTTGTTAGAGATACCCATTGATATTGCAGGTGCTGTTTTGCTATTATGGCTAACGGGAAATAGTATAAATATGATGGCCATGATAGGAATGATTGTGATGACCGGAATTATTATCAACGATTCTATTCTGAAAATAGATACTATCAACCAATATGTAAGAAAAGGGATGTCAATTATGGAGGCTATTCATAAAGGAGGCACCCGCAGGTTGAAACCTATTATAATGACCAGTTTAACCACTATTTTGGCTATGGTGCCATTTTTATTTGGTAATGATATGGGGTCGAGGCTTCAACAACCCTTAGCTATTAGCATAATTGGAGGAATGAGTATCGGAACGTTGGTGAGCTTATACTTTATTCCATTGTGTTATTATTATTTGAATCGAAAAAAGGAACAACTCAATTAAAAAAGAAATGAGACTATTAATCTTTTGCTTAGTATTTATTGGTGTTATTGGGTGTACTTCACGGCAGGTAACCAATAATGCACAAGTAGAATTTAAAAATAAAGAGGTAGATATGCATATTTTGAAATATAAAGTGCCAGCCTCATGTTCTTTTCAGTTAAAAAATAGTGGAAAACAACCGTTGGTTATACTAGACATAAAAACATCATGTGGTTGTACAATTCCTAACTGGAAAAAGAAGCCTATTAAGCCAGGAAAAGAGGATAAGATAACCATTAAGTATGATACATCACATCCCGGGCGTTTTAGAAAAACAATAACTGTATATTATAATGGACCTGCATCTCCAGCAGAATTAGTTGTGAAAGGGGAAGTGGAATTCCCAGAGGAAATGAAAGGAATAGCAGATGAATAGAATTTTAAAGTATCTGTTTGTTATAATTGGAAGTTGTTTATGTGGAGTAGCTCTTATAAATGGAACTATTTGGTTGCTAATTTGGCTTATTGGACTTTATTTATTGTGGGCAGTATTTTATTCGAATCATAGGTGGACTATTGGACTAAGAAAATATCTATGGGTATTAAGAGTATTGGCCGTGTTTATAATTATTGGGTATACAATTAGTGTACGGTTATTATTTTTTGAAGTGTTTCGTATTCCCAGTGAATCGATGGAACAAACCTTAAAAGTAGATGATGTAATATTGGTAAATAAATATCAATACGGAGCTATATTGCCACAAAGTCCATTTGAAATTCCTTGGGTAAATATTGCTTGCTATATGAACAAAGAGGCCAGAGCCAAAATGAATGAGAAATGGTGGCCTTTTAGGCGATTAGCTGGTTTTAATGCTGTTGATCGGGATGATGTGGTAGTGTTCCATTTTCCATATGATGATCGTAAATATTTTGTAAAGCGTTGTATTGGTCTTCCTGGCGATACCCTTTGTATACGTAATAGTACAGTATTTGTTAATGATAATAAGCATGAGGAAAAGGGAACTATAAGACAACGATATCGAATTACTTATTCTGATATAAAACAACTAAAAATATTCTGTGAACAGGAAAGTATTCCTTTCGATCCTAAAAAAGGCGAAAATGCAATACAATTAGAACTGCTAACTAAGCAAGCAAAGTGTATCTCTACTTTGAACGGAATTAAGAGTTGTAACCTAGAGGCGGATAGACGTTGGATCGTTGATAATTATTTCTTTAATAATAAGAAATTGAAATGGGATTATGCTAACTATGGAGATGTTATCGTACCATTTAAAGGACAAATATTGGATTTGACAGATTCTGTAACAGTTGTTTATCATCGAAAAATTTTGGAAACTTTTGAAGGACTCAAATGGAATGGCACATTGAAGTGTTACTTTTTAAATGAAACCCCCATTTATAAGCACAAGATTAGTAATGATTATTACTTTATGATGGGTGATAACCGTATTGAATCAATCGATTCTCGAAGCTGGGGTTTAGTTCCTGAGAAAAAAATAATAGGAAAAGCTACATGTATTCTGTATTCTAGTAGTAACCAGTTATCTAGCAATAATAGAATTCTTCGATTAATTAAATAATGTTCCCTATGAAACGAACATGAACTTTCAGCATTCTAAGCTTCACAAACGAGAATGATTAAAGTTTATGAGAGTTCCTGAATGCATTTCCCGATAATTATCGGGATAGAACATTCGGAGATCAAAAAATTTTAAACAGATGAAAAAACAATTTATTCTTGTAGTTCTATTGCTTCTAGTAAGTTTAGTAACTATTCTAAGGTATTTCTATGGCACAGGAACTACAGAACAAGTATTGGCAAGTGCTGGAGAGAATAAGGTTGAACTGAAAAAAACCTTAAACCATTATCCCGATTCACTCTCTTTAAAACAAGATGCAGCCACCTTTCTAATTAATAATTTAGGTTTACATTATACGATAAAGGAGAGTTGGTATTTACCAAATGGGGAAAGGAAAGAGATAGACCCACGTAAATTTAAACGAAAAAAGAATGTTGAAGCATTTGTTAATGATAAACGACTTGTAAGAAAGCGTGATAGCCTTCTTTATCATCCAAGGGTATTGCAATCTGATTTTTTGATTAAAAATGTTGATCTTGCATTTGAATCATGGAATAATGCTGGATGGAAAGATAGTCTTTTATACAATGATTTTCGAGAATATGTATTGCCCTATTGTGTAGAAAATGAGATGCCTGAAGATTTTCGAACTTTCTTTCATGAGAAATATCCACATATAAAGGATTCATTGAAAAAATATAACGATCCAGTACAAGCAGCAAGATATATAAAAAGACATTTCAGTATTTGGCATTGGTATCGGGATAAATCATATGTATTGTCTAATAATCAATCGATATCAGAGCTATTTAAGTATGAGAGTACAGATTGTACCAACTATGCCATTTTATTGACAATGGCTTTTCGCTCGTACGGAATTGCTGCATCAATGAATCATGTACCTTATTGGGGAAATACCAATTTAGGTCATTGTATAAGTGCTGTTCTAGGTAATAATGGTAAATGGGTTAATATGGATCATAGTTTGTTTGCCTATAGACGAAGACCAGGTAAAGTTTTTAGAAGTACCTACTCTAAGCAAGAATGGACGCTTGCAGCAAAAGTTGCTTCAACGGTAGAATTACCTCCTTTATTGAGAAATAGCAGATATCGTGATGTTACAGCAGAATTTGGGCCTGTAGCTAATATCTCATTAGCTGTAGATACTCTTTGGAGTGAGCAGCAATATGTTTTTGCTTCTGTATATAATATGGGACATTGGCATGCTATTCACTGGAGTAAGTTAAATGAGAAAAACTATTGCTTTACTGATATGGTAAAGAAGGTGGTTTATTTACCTTCTTATTACAGAGATAGTTATTATGAGCAGGCTGGGTATCCCTTATATGTAGATGACAATGATAGTATTATAGTATTAAAGCCCAATTATAAGAAGCAGCTTCAAATTGAATTTACAGCAAGGACTGTAGGGAGTAATTTAAGGAAAAGAGTAAAAGAGGGAGATAAGATATATCTGTATGTATGGGATAAAGGATGGAAATATATGGAACAAAATAAGATAACAGATTCTAAGATCATTTTTAAAAAACTTCCAGAGTCGGGTCTGTTTAAACTGGAAGGATTAGAAGCAAGTAATCAAGCTAGACCATTTACTTATACCGATCGCATTTATTGGTGGTAGAATCAATGCTATAGAAGCATAGTCTTAAAATACTACGGTGTAACATTTCATATACAGAGAGATGCATAATATATATGTAAAATATAATTATTTAAACATCTAAAATAAAACCAATGAAAAGAGTAATTAATTTATTAACAATTTGTTTTTTGATATCATTCAATTCGTATGCACAGGAGTATGTGAATGATTATGGTATGAAACATCCAGGGATTAAGTTTAATCCCAAACATTACATTTGCTATAAAGCAACAAGTTCTCTGATGGTTGATGGTAATTTAAATGAACCTTCATGGGAGAATGCGGAGTGGACTGATTATTTTCAAGATATAGAAGGAAATAAAAAACCTGTACCGCGCTTTAAGACAAGAGCTAAAATGCTTTGGGATGATAATTTTTTGTACATAGCAGCAGAGCTGGAAGAGCCTCACATTTGGGGAACTTTAACCGAACGCGATTGTGTTATTTATCATGATAATGATTTTGAAGTATTCATTGATCCTGATGGAGATACTCATGGTTATTACGAATTTGAGATGAATGCCTTAAATACGGTGTGGGATTTACTATTGCTAAGGCCTTATCGAGATCATACTGCTGTTTTAGATCATTTTAATTTTAATGGACTAAAAACTGCAGTGAACATTCATGGTTCTATTAATAATTCTAAAGATGAAGATAAGAAATGGACCGTGGAAATAGCTTTTCCTTTAGATGCTTTCGAGATAAATTCTGGTAAAAAACCTGCCGATGGAGTACAATGGCGTATCAATTTCTCAAGAGTTGAATGGCAGCATGAGCTCGTAGATGGGAAATATCAAAGAAAGATAAACCCAGAAACACAAAAACGTTTCCGTGAGGATAATTGGGTTTGGTCGCCACAAGGAAAGATTGCTATGCATATGCCAGAAATGTGGGGATTTTTACAATTTTCGGAAAAAGAGGTTGGTACAGGTAAGGATGTGTTTCAATTTAATGGTGAGGAGATGATAAAGTGGGAACTGAGAAACATTTATTATGCTCAACGAGAATACCATAAGGAAAACAAGCATTATGCTGCTGGATTGAAAGAATTGGAACAAGTTGGGTTAAACCTAAAAAGGTTGAAATATGCACCAAAGTTATATGTGACACCTACAGAGTATGAGGTTACTGCTTTGAATAAGAAGAATGGTGTTGTGTGGCATATAAACAGATTAGGTAAGACATGGAAAACTGGAGATAAAAAGAAAAAGTAAAGAACAATGATACGGCTTAGGGAGTTGTAATTTAGTGCCTAGTACCAGGTTGTGAGTAACTTTTATTAATACTCTTATCTACCCTTTTTACTACGGTTGAAGTTTTTGCTCTTGCTGGCACAGATAGTATTCATTGGCAATTGGTATTAGCCAAAGATCTTTAGTTACAAACGAAGGATAGAGTAGCAGAGAAGAGGCTGTCCAAAAAGTAAATTCATTTGAAATCGAACTTTCAGTTTATAACCAACTTCCGTCTTTACCCCTCCCAACCTCCCCTAAAGAGGAGGCTTAAGTCCCCTTTAGGGGATTTAGGGGTGATAAACCAAGTGGTGACTTATAATCCAGAAATTCAAAAAATTATAAATAAGCTTTTTGGACAGCACCAGCAAAAGCAAAAGAGCTTTTTGGACAGCTTCTAGAATAAATCTGTGTTAGCGGAGTAAGTTCAGTTCAAGTTGATAGAGAGAAGCTTATGGAGGATGTTTGGTGCGAAATAACTGGCGTAGTTTTCGGCTAGTGGACAGATGAATGTAGCTTGAGATGAAGCAGGGCAGTTGCCAATGAATTTGATTCCGGACAAGCACTAAGCAATTGCGGTTTTCCGGATAGGTGTACTTGATTCGTGGAAGAAATTGTGCTGGCAATCCAACTGCTTTAAAATAGTGAGCAATTTTAATATATCCTGCTTTAGCTGCAGCTGTTCGATACTTAATAATTGTAGTATGATCGATTTGCAATATTTTGGCCAGATACAAGTTGGGTAATTGATACATTCGCTGTAGGTGACAATTCTTTCTGGAACGCCCTCTTTTACATCCCGATTGTCTTTCCTTACTTTGTTTGTATTTCGTTGCCCAGGTGATAGTTGCTGCATAACAAAATGAACGAAAATACCCTAACACTTCTTTATCCGTCACTACTATTGTAGCCGAATTAGCTCAATTAGTAACTTTCTTAACCACAACTGTAAGTATTAGCGATTTCCCTTATCGGTATGCCTAGTGGTGTGGGAGGTGCATCAGAGAGGTTTGATTTTTCTCTCTGAGCATCTTCCTGATTTCTCTATATGGTAGAGAATTAATTACTTTTCTTTTTAAAACTGATTGTAGCGAATGTGGGAGTAATTGTAGTCCCATTTCCCAATGGAGCATCTACAAAAACAGATATATTTTTCTTTGGGTTGGTATCTGCATTAGCTGAGGTAAAAGTAACGCCATCGTCACTTCCAGCATCATATATAACGCCATCAATGATTTTACTATTGATGAACTCTCCATTTTCAATCAAATCTACCGCTATAGCACCCACATACCAATCAGGGCTAGGGGCAATCATGGTAACCAAAGATATGGCTGAGTTGTCTTTATTTACGGTAATATCGATACTTACAGAGCCTACACCACTACTGTGTCCTTGTCCCACATAAGCTTTATAACCATTTCCGGAGCTAATTTCAGCTTCCAGTTCCGATTTTAATGTTGCAGTTGCTCCTGTCTCTGCCATTATCTCAATTCCTGCAGTCGGTTTTTTCCCTGTTGCAAAATAATTGAAGCTGGCTTTGTGACTCCAGCCAATTAATGGTGAGAAATGCGCTCCAGAAGGATAGTCCACCGGAAAATTGGTTGCATTCCAATTGTAGTTGAATGTAACAGTGTAGACTACATCGGTACTATTCGGAGGAGTTGGATCATCATTGTCATCACCACAACTCAATAAAAATGGAATTATTAGTAGATATAAAAGTTTTTTCATGATCTCTGTTTTAAGTTTTAGGATAAATATGTTTTTGATATAATACAACTGATAGGTACGGGAATTGTTTATTTCGAAATGAACATAATCTGAAAAGCTGAAGTGTTAGAAGTATGCCGAAATTATGAAAACACCTTTTAACTTACCGATAAATATTTGTTTACTTTCTGGGTAAGTGTTTTTGTGCTAATGGGTTTGGTGATGTAATCGTCGAATACTTCACTATAACGTTTTATTTCACTTTCCAGTGCATAAGCCGATTGTGCTACAATAGGTACATCTGCTTGCATTTGCTTAATAATTTTTGCTGCTTGGAAGCCACTCATCACCGGCATTTTTATGTCCATCAGAATTAGTCCGATATTCGGATTTGCTTTAAACATATCAATGGTTTCCTGACCATCTCTTGCGTGAATTAAATTGAAGCCTTTTTGATGTAGCACCTCTTCAATAAAAAGGTAGTTATACTCTTCATCTTCGGCAACTAAAACAATTGTCTCTTCAAGTTTTGTTTTAACTGTTTTTTGAGATGGAATTGGCTTGCTTTGTTCTGTTTCTTCTTGTTCTGAAATGGCCGATTTATACGGTATAGTGAAATAAAAAGTAGTTCCTTTTCCTAATTCGGACTCTAACCAGATTTTACCTTCCAGCATTTCAACAAATCCTTTGCATATACTAAGTCCCAAACCTGTACCACCAAAATTGCGTCGTATGGAATCATCGGCTTGAGTGAAACGTTCGAAAATTAGCTGCTGACCCGATTCGTCAATACCAATACCTGTGTCTTTTACAAAGAACTCAAGAACAGATTCGTTTTCGATTACTTTACGTTTATAGCCAAACTGTATACTCCCTTTAGGTGTGAATTTCAATGCATTCCCCAATAGGTTGCTGAGAATTTGGGTAAGTTTGGTTTGATCGGTAAATATCTGAGCTTCTTTGTCAATCAGCGTCTTATGGATTTCCAATTCTACATTGTCATACTTCTTGTTATTATTGAATACAGTCCATAGTTCATCGAGAACAGCATTTATTTCTGTCTTTTCAAGATTTACAGTGGCTTGTTTTGTCTCGATTGCCGATATGGTTAAAATATCGGTAACAATGGCAAGTAGTTGATGGGAGTTATTCTGAATAATGTTTAAGTATTGTTTCTTCTGTTCCTCAGAAAGAGTGGAGTTACTTAATAAGTCAGAGAAGCCAATAATTGCGTTCATTGGTGTACGAATCTCATGCGACATGTTTTGTAAAAACACTGTTTTTAGATGGTTGCTTTCCTCTGCTTTTTCTTTAGCCTTAATCAATTCTTTTTCATTTTCTTTTAAAGCATCAAGAGCCACGTCGCGCTCTTGCTCGTTAAGTTGGATAGCGTCAAGCATTGCATTGAAAGCCTTGTTTAACTTTGCTATTTCGTTTTTCCCATTTACTGGTAACCTTAGACTATAATCTTTACTGATAGTTATATCAGCCATTGTTTGATTTAACGATTTGATTGGCTTTACAATTGGTTTCTGTCCGAAATGAGCTAAAATAAATGCAACTATTGCCATTACTATTGAGAGTAGAGCTGCAATTAAGAAGTAACGTTGTTGAAATTTTTCAAAATTATTGGTAGCTCGAATATAGATTGCTCCATAAGTTTGATTCTGATAGATGATTGGCTTATAAACTTCAATGTATTCATCGCTGTCAAGTATCTCATTTGTTTTCAATTCTGTAGAAACCTCACTTGCTACATTGTTCCCAAAGTCAATGGAAGTAAAGAGCGTATTGTCTGGTCGAAAAACCTGACAGTTTAGAATGCTTGATTTAGAATGTAACTTTTCGAGAACTTCTTTCCCTTTTTCAGGAGATTCAAACTCCATGGGCATTACCATATAGTTTGAAATTAGCTTCACATCTTCAATTAAATTCTCAACTATATTCTTTTTATATAGCTCTTTGTTGAATAGATAGCCAACATACAAACCTACAGAAGTTGTAAGTACACTTATTACTAGTGTAATTACAATAATCTTAGTTCGCATCGTCATATTTTGAAAAAATGATTTTATCATTTTCAGTAATTTATTGCAATCAATATTGTTCTTCTGTTTTTACATTCTATTTAATACTTTACAACCTCTCCATAGCTCATTAGGTATATATCTGTGTCTAGTCCCGATTTCTTAATTCTTTGAGGATTGACATTAAAACCGATGGTTTTGTTATTGGCGATGAAGAAGACAAAGTGACCACCTGCTTCTGCACACTTTTTTGTTTCTCCTACTATTAGTACATTCATTTGTTTTGCTCGTGCAATTATGGTAGTCAGGTGTTTATCTTCTGATGCTGCTACAAACAATAAATGGGTTTTTTTTAGCTGATCTATTGTCTTAGCGTATCTAACACTTACTTTTTTATTATGAATAGAATAGTTTTCGGCCAGATTATCCAGTTCTCCTTTAAAAGGATTTTTGCCTAAAACAGTAATTCTGAATGTGTCGATTTGAGTAATGTTATCCCATTGAGTAAAACGCGCAAACTTCTCTATATATGCCGCTTTAATTGCATATTCGTTTTCTTGACCCCAACCAGGGAAAAACAGAAATAAGAAAAATATGACTGTAAGTATTCTCATTTCCTTAGATTAATCATTAAACTCAAATAAACACTTCTTCCCGGTTGCTCGTGTACTGTAGAGTATAATCCCTTTCCATCGGCGGAACGTATGCCCGGATCGAAATATTCTTTGTTGAATACATTATCCACCCTAAAATTAAAGCTCAGCATATCGTTACAAAAACGATTAGAGGTAAGCGATAGGTTAGTGGTGAAATATCCAGGAAGCTCTCCCAATGGATTTGAGCTGATGACTTTTCGTTTTCCAATCCAATTTTGAATAATATCTATTGAAAACACCTGTGTGACATGAAAATGAATGCCAGCATTAGCTTTAAAATCAGCAATATTAGGAATGGTGTAAGTATGATCTAAATCGGTTTGTTCAGCATGCTGGTAACAGAAGTTCGCAAAGGCATCAATGTTTTCCGAAAGATCTAATTTAGCCCATAATTCAGCTCCATATATATTCGCACTTCCCCTGTTTTGATTTTGTGTGAGTCCGTTTCCAATTGGAACAGAAGCTACAATTAAGTTGCTTAAACGATTATAGAAAGTATTGGCTTGAACAAATAATTTCTTGAATTTATAGCTAACATTAAATTCATAAGTTCTAATTCTTTCGGGCTTTAACGATTCATTATTAATTCTAACTCTGGGAAATCCACTGTATATTTCAAAATTAGTAGGTGCTCTAAATGCTCTACCATACAATGCTTTTAGAACCAGTTGCTCATTGGGTTTAGATACAATTCCTAATCTGGGATTAAATGTTTTTCCATAGACACTGTTGTAATCGTACCTTACCCCTAATGTAAATGAGGTATTTCTTAGCCAATTGGTTACCATCATATATTCGGTATATAGAGCTATATTATGCTGTATGGTGTTTTGGCGTGGTAAAAATTGCGATGTCAACTGATTGACCAATAGATTGTCTATTGTTGCTAATACCGTGTCGTTAGTTGTTTTTCGGTATCCTTTTTCCAAGTCGGTACATGTATACTGAATGCCAGAGACAAGACTATGCGCATCGTTGAATCGATAATCGGCTTGTATTTCACTTGCATATTGGTAAGAAACATGTGCCAACCTGTTTTTTCTGACATAAGGTAAATTGGCAGAATATTGTCTGTATGAATAAGTATCTTCATCTAAGCCTGTTTCTCTGTAATGCATTTTCATTAATAAGTTGAGATTGTTGTTTACACTCCAATCTTCTTCAACGAAAAATGTTTCGGTATATGAATGCCATAGACTTGGCTTTTGGTTATTAAAGTTGGATGGGATCCAGCCCAAATTGCCTTCGTTCTGATTACCAGGAGAAGGTAAACTTAAGAGTTTGGTGGCAGTCATACCGAAGGTCCCATCGCCACTTGGCAGGTGATATATATTTGTTCCAAAGGTGCTTTTCAGTTTTTTAGTATTGAATGTAATTCGACCATTAAATGAGTAAGCATCATCAACATAGGCATCTGCAAAATAGGGATGACGGTTGGTGAATTTGGGCCCATCGGTATTGTATAGAGTACCACTTAACGATAGAGAAATATTATCTTTTCTGGTATTCAGGGCGAAATTGTCGTACTTGGTGTTGAAACTACCGAACCCTTTCTGGTAAGAGAGGGATTGTTCCTGTTCTGGACTTTTCGAGATCAGATTAATAATTCCACTGAAAGCATTGGCTCCATAAAGAGCAGATGCTGGTCCCCATATGATTTCAATACGCTCTACATTGTGGAGGCTGTAAATGGGACCACCAAGTTCCCAGCTACCAATCAATTGATTTTCTACAATCCCATCAATCATTAACAGAATGCGCTTGTTTTCGTCGCCATAACTGCCTCGCATGGTTCTAATTGTAGGAAAAACACCATGAACTCTGGTCATATCAAACCCGGGAACATCACGAAGAGCATCATCTAACTCACGGTAGCCTCTGGTTCGAATCTGATCTTTAGTAATAACCATAATGGTTGCAGGTGCGGTTGCTGCAGAGACAATTTTCTTAGTTCCTGTAACCACTTTTACTTGTGTCAGGGCTTCTAAAGATAAACCGAAGTAGTTTTCCTTAACTCGATTCAAGATGATACTGATATTATTTTTTTCAATCTGAACTGTTTTATTTTGAAAGCCATTTTTGCTGAATAGCAGGTTTGATCCTTTTTTCAGAGAGGAGAAAATAAATTCACCATCGGTATTGGTAAGTGTATGCTGATTGCTATCCTCAAGCTGTACTTGTACATTTTCAATAGGGATACCATTAGAGGTAGTTACCTTTCCTGTTATTTGCATTTGGGCTGTAGCAAATAGGGTAACACATATAGAAATCAGAAATAGAATATACCTTTTCATAGATCACATGAAATTGTGTTTAAATACAATTCTTTTGTTTAGCACTATTTTAGAAACGTAATTTGTAAAATGTAGTTTCATTCTATTGCGTAAAAAGCTCCATTTTATTCGAGTTTTATGTGTTGAAACTCTGTTTTTGACTAATATTTAAGTACTCTTTGAAACCTTTTCTTTGATTTTATACCTTTGAGCCCAAGAACTAGCATTATAAAACATAAACAGATGAACAGTATATTACTTGAGTTTGCTATGTTTCCAACAGATAAAGGAGACAGTGTGAGTCCATATGTGAGTCGAATTATTAAAATGATAGACGAAAGTGGATTCAGTTATCAATTAACTCCCATGGGAACAATAATCGAAACTGAAACCATTGATGATGCTTTAGCGCTAGTAAAGAAAGCGTATGAAGTGTTGGAGAAAGATTGCGAAAGAGTGTATGCTTCATTGAAGTTTGATATCAGAAAAGCCCCTATGGGACGCTTGCAGAAGAAGGTACAATCCATAGAAGAAAAAATAGGTCAGGTAAATAAAAGTTGTTAATGACCAACAATAACGATATATCTGAGAAAAAAATGAACTGAACATATAGTCTTTGGCTGTTTGTGTTGAGTTTAAGCTATATCTTTCTTAATGGGTAATAGATTAATTGGAGGGGGGATCTCAAGAATTCTTTGAAACTGAATCCAAAATAAATTTTCAATATCTAGAATTTGTAGTAGTTTTATCGGGTCGTCTTGTTGCCCTCAATATATTAAACAAGTGACAAATAAATTAACTATTACCGCATGAAGTTAAGATTAATGTTAGTGCTGATGTGCCTGGTAGGGGTAGTGTCGGCAAGGAATACTATTATTCCTGTACCTCAGAAGTACACCGAAACGGGTGGAAAGTGTAAAATTACATCCAGCTATGTGCTCGATGTAAAGTCGCTGTCAAAAAGTTTCCAGAAAATTGCTGGCTCAACTTTAGAAGAAGCTACTAGCTGGAAATTTAAAGTGAAAACAGCCAACAGCAATGTCATTTCATTCCGATTAAACAATGGATTGAATCAATTGGGTGATGAAGGATACCAATTGGAAAGCAATGGAAAAGGTATTTCTGTTGAGGCCAAAACAGAAACCGGACTTTTCTATGGTTTGCAATCGTTAACTCAGTTGATTAACACTCATAAAGAGAGTGGAACGATTGCTATTCCAAATGTAAAAATCGAAGATCAGCCCAATTATAAGTGGCGTGCCTTTATGTTGGATGAAGCTCGTTTTTTCAAAGGAAAAGAAGAGGTGAAGAAGTTGTTGGACGAGATGGCTTACTTGAAAATGAATGTATTTCATTGGCATTTAGTCGACGATCAGGGATGGCGAATTGAGATTAAGAAATATCCTTTGTTGACAGAAGTCGGGTCAAAAAGAAGCAACTCGCAGATCGGACCAATGAAATGGAAAAGTCCTATTCGCACCGATGAACCACACGAAGGTTTTTATACGCAGAAAGAGATAAAGGAAATTGTTGAGTATGCCAAGGCTCGCCACATTACTGTGATGCCAGAAATCGACATGCCGGGACACTCTTCTGCAGCAGTGGCTTCATACACGTGGTTGGGAACCTTGGGGAAAGATATCGATGTGCCAGATTCGTTTCGTTGCGATGATATTTTCGATATTACTAAGCCAGAGGTATATCAGTTTCTAATTGATGTATTGGATGAAGTGATGGAGCTGTTTCCTTCAAAAGTAATTCATATTGGTGGCGATGAAGTGGATTATAAAATATGGGGAAAGTCGCCAACTATTAAGAAATACATGAAAGAGAACGGCATTAAAACTTTGCCTGACCTACAGATTCAGTTCACCAACCGAATTGCTCATTACCTTCAATCAAAAGGTCGTCGCTTAATGGGATGGAACGAGATTTTGGGCCATCAATTCGATGAACGACTATTTGAGAAGAAAGAGGAAGTGGAGAAAGAGTTGGCAAGTAACGCTGTTATTCATTTCTGGAATGGAAAAATTGAGAAGCTGGAAGAGGCGGCTCAAAAAGGGTATAGTGTAATTAACTCAACAAGTTGGTATACTTATCTCGATTACAACTACAATTCGATTAACCTGAAGAAGGCGTATAGCTTTAATCCTATTCCTGCAGGGCTAGATAAAAAGTACCACAATAAAATTGAAGGAATTGGATGTCAGATGTGGGGAGAATGGATTCCTACTGCAGGAAATATGCACTTTATGGTTTTTCCTCGACTAGCTGCTTATGCCGAAGTGGCATGGAGACAGCCAGAGCTTCAGAACTACGAAAAGTTTCGAAAAAATATCGAGCCGCTATTATTGCGCTGGAAAAATAAAGGGTTCACAATTGCTCCAATGAGCATTGCCGATCCGGTAGAAAAAGAGAAAAAGTAAAAGATTATCATTCCGATATATTGTAGAGGCACAAGATTTTGTGCCTCTTTTTTTATCTCATAGCACAGTTATAACACTAAGTCCCATGAAGAAATCAATTAATACTTCATTTCGAATGAAATAAAGTAATTTGTTCACATACCCTCTTTAGAGCCTTTTCAACCTTTCCTCCTTCCAACTTTTCTCACTTTCCCACACTATTTCTTGAACAAAAACAGTCGCTTCACAATTAAAATTTATAGAAGGCTATGAACAATCTATAATTACAATCAAGTTCAAGGCGGAAATTAGTGAAGAAGCGCAGTTTACTTTCGTAAATGAGCATTCTGAGGTGATTTTTAACGAAGAAATTGGAAGTAAGTTAGATTTTACAAAGTCTTCTTATAACCAATAAACAAGAACAATGAAAGGCAATAAATTTGGTACAGCACCGGTGTTTTTCACCGCAATCTCCACAATTCTGGGTGCAATTCTATTTTTAAGATTCGGATATGCAGTCGGACATATTGGTTTCTGGGGAGTTGTGTTTATCATTTTATTGGGGCACCTGGTAACCATACCTACCTCATTTGCTATTTCCGAACTAGCCACCAACAAAAGAGTAGAGGGAGGAGGAGAGTACTTCATTATTTCCCGATCGTTTGGTTTAAACATAGGTGCCACCATTGGCATAACCCTTTTTGTGTCGCAAGCCATAAGTGTGGCTTTCTATGTAATTGCATTTACCGAAGCTTTTGAGTTTGTTTTCAACTATGCATTGTCTGAGTTCAACTTTGTATTGCCCCGACAGGTAATTAGTATTCCGGCAATGGTGCTCTTGTCCTTTTTAATCCTGAAAAAAGGAGCGAATCTAGGTGTTAAAGCTTTGTATGTTGTTGTTGCTATTCTGTTTGTTTCGTTGGCATTATTCTTTATTGGAGACACTGGTTCTGCAACTGAAAATACCAATCTGTTTAACTTTAAAATAACCAATGGAGCCGATTTCTTTGTGGTATTTGCCATAATATTCCCAGCATTTACAGGAATGACAGCAGGTGTTGGATTATCGGGAGAATTGAAGAAACCATCCAAGTCTATTCCTCTGGGAACTTTACTAGCCACTTTTTCAGGAATGATAATCTATCTGTTTGTTATCTATAAGTTGACCATTTCTGTCAATTCAACCGATTTAACCGAGCATCAGTTAATTATGTCGAAAATTGCTTGGGGAGGAGTAGTTGTAATACCACTGGGACTAGCTGCTTCTACCATTTCAAGTGCGCTTGGCTCAATCATGGTTGCACCAAGAACTTTGCAGGCACTGGCGCTCGATAAAGCGTTCCCATCACCAAGAATAAACAGATGGCTGGGGAGTACTCGAAAGAAAGATGCCGAGCCCATAAATGCTTCAATTATCACTATTATAATTGCATTTGTATTTGTGGCTCTGGGCGATATCAATGCGGTGGCCTCCATCATTTCCATGTTTTTTATGGTTACCTATGGGGCACTTTGCCTGATCTCCTTTTTAAACCATTTTGGAGCTTCTCCTTCGTATCGACCATCGTTTAAATCGAAATGGGTACTGTCCTTGGTGGGGTTTCTAACATCGGTTTGGGTGATGTTTAAGATAAGCACGCCTTATGCATTACTGGCCTTTTTGCTAATTGCCTTAATTTATATCTACCTGAGCTATGTGCATAAAGAGCGCAACGGATTTGCTTCCATCTTTACCAATGCTATTTTTCAGCTTAACCGCAACCTACAGGTGTTTCTGCAAAATCGCGAACACCAGATTCGTTCCCGCGACTGGCGACCAAGTGCCATTTGTATTTCAAAGCACTCGTTTCAACGCGATAAGGCTTTTTATTTATTAAGGTGGATTTCCCACCGATATGGTTTTGGAACCTATTTGCACCATATAGAAGGATTCTATTCCAAAACAATGGTGGCCAGAGCTCAGAATGAGTTGGAGCAGCTCATAGAGAAGTTAAAGACCGATGAGAATCATATCTTTATCGATACCATTATTTCGCCTTCCAACACTTCTGCCATTGCGCAGGCCATTCAACTACCCGGGATTTCCGGGATGGAAAATAATATGGTGATTTTTGAGTATAACAAGGAGAATCCCACTAACCTAAAGGATATTATTGAAAACTTTTCACTGGTGGCTTCAGGTAACTTCGATATTTGCATATTGGGTAGCAGCCATCGGGTAATTAACTACTCTCAGGGAATTCATGTGTGGATTAAAAATACCGATATCGAAAATTCGAACCTATTAATCTTGCTTAGCTTTATCATTCAAGGTCATCCCGATTGGAGGAAAAGTGAAATAAAGGTATTTGATATCTGCATAGAAGAAGAGCCGGAAGAGGTACAAAAGAATATGAAAGAGCTCGTGAAGAAAGGGCGTATACCAATAACAGATAAAAATATCGAGATCATAAAACAAGAACCGACTGTAAGTCCTAAGAAGCTAATAAACGAAAAATCAAAGAATGCCGGACTTGTACTAATCGGTATGCGACAAGAGATGATAAAACACCAAAAAGAAGAAGTATTCGAAGGATACGATGATATTGGTACCACCTTATTCGTCTTCTCCAGTGGCCAGAAAGAGATTAAGTAATAAACTCAGCAAGCAACAAATTAGGCATTAATAATTAATCACTAACAGTTTAACACCGTCCCTATGGGACTTTCTTGTTTTTACGACTTTACTAGCTACCGTAACATCGTGCCGCTGGCACTATTAAAGTCGCGTAGTGACTATGGTATGGTAGAAAGATGGTATACAAACGAATCCTAGCGCTCCAATCATTATTATTCTTCGAAGTCAATTGGTTGTATGGAGCGCAATAAGGACAATTCGTTACAAACGGGGTGTAATATTTCTGTTTAAATTGTTTTGCCGAAAAGAGGAATGTTTTTCATGCCTTTGGTTCGGCTAATGAATTAGCTCAATTAGTAACTTTCTCAATCATAACTGTAGGTAATAGCGAAAATAGCCTTCTTTTTTTCAACAAATGAAATCAAACAGAAATTGCTTTGAATACTCCCATTAAACATTTTCACATTTCTAATGCGATGACGATAACCATGTTCTTCGCTCTTTCCCCTTAGCATTCGAATTCCGTCTCCCTTTTCTTCGGAATCCGGTTTCCCTTCTATTTCGTGGTTTTGGCGCCTTTCGTGGTGAATAATACAGGCTTCAATAAACTCTGCCAGTAATAAATTATACATTAATAATTAATCACTTATAATTCTCACTGACATTTCCATATTTCCCGATATGTATACCTATTTGACAGATTTGGGGTAGTGCTTTCGAAAGTGCAATAGTAGTTTTGATGTACACTTTGGTTCATCAGGAAGGTTGATGCATTTGTGGTAATATTTGAAACAAATACCTGTGTGTGTTTTAATGTAAAGTGGGAACTTGAAGTGTCGATTCTTGCAAAAGGACTCGCAATATTGTAAAATAAAAAACAGTAACCTTATGAGATCAATTCTTAAACTAGGATTAGTGATGGCAGTTGTTTTAATCGCAACATCTGCATTTGCACAAAAAAATAACGATTGGCAAAAAGAGCTGAAAAAGCAACTGGAGGTTTTTGGCCATAGAAACTGGATAATGGTAGTTGATGCTGCTTATCCGGCGCAGAGTAAGGCAGCCATTAAAACGATTGCCACAGGCGAGAAGCAGTTGGATGTGGTAAAGATAGTGCTGGATGCTGTTGAGAAAGCTCCACATGTTTATCCTGAAGTTTTCTTAGATAAAGAGATTGATTTTGTAAAAGAGAATCAGAAACCGGGAATCGAAAAATACCGAAAAGATCTGTTTAAAATGTTGAAGGGTAAAAGTGTTAGTAAAGAGCTGCACGAAGAGCTTATTGCCAAGATCGATGAAGCAGCCAAAACATTCAATATTCTGGTTTTAAAAACCGATTTGGTACTTCCTTATACTTCTGTGTTTATTCGCTTAGATTGTGGTTATTGGAACGGAAAGCAGGAGGCGAAGATGCGCGAAGCAATGAAATAGACTGAATCCATTCTGACTTAAATTTTTAACAGATGAAACAGTTGTTAATGGCCATTGCTTTATTGGGAATCGTAAACCTAGAAGCACAAGAGTGGCCCAAATTTAAACATTACGATAGTAATCATCTCTTGAATGTGGCTTTGCCATTAGGGGGAATAGGAACAGGTACCGTGTCGTTAGGCGGTAGAGGTGAATTACGCGATTGGCAGGTAATGAATCGTCCGGGGATGAATTTCTACACCTGTCAGGTTGGAAACGAAGCTCCATTCTTCTCGATATATGTAAAACCTAAATCGGAAAAACCCAATGCAAAAGCATTATTAGGGCCGTTGCATGCCAGTGAATATATGCATTACGAAGGTCGTCCGGTAAACCACCATGGTATGCCTCGCTTTTCGCGTGCTTCGTTCGATGGCGTATATCCCTTTGGACAAGTGAATCTGGAAGATGATCTACTTCCTGTTTCTGTAAAGATAAAAGGATTCAATCCGTTTATTCCTGGAAATGCCGATGCCAGTAGTATTCCTATTGCCATTTTAAAATATGAAGTAACGAACAATACCAATGTGGCGATGGATGTGGCTGTTTGTGGTACAATGCGCAACTTCATTGGTATCGATGGAAGTAAGACCACCAAGAACTGGAAGGGAGATATAATTCCTGTGGGAGCAAAAAAGAATGTGAATACTTTCTTTAAAGGAGACGATGTGAGTGGTATTTACATGACTTCGGATGGAGTAGATGCTAAAGATGGTGCCTGGGGAACATTTGCATTAACAACACCCAATGCCAAAAATGTTACCTATCGTCGTTCTTCTACACCTAACCATTGGGCTAACGCTATTCTCGATTTCTGGGACGACTTTAGCGACGATGGCTTATTGGTAGATAAAAAGAAACTAGTGGACGATAACCCAATGGCCTCATTGGCTGTGAAGAAAACCATTGCTGCTAATTCAACTCAAACATTTACATTTTATATGACCTGGCATTTTCCCAATCGTAAGGATTGGAACGATGGATGGGCACTAAATAAAAATGGAAAGATCATTGGCAACTACTATACCGAAAAGTATAAAAATGCCAAAGATGTGATTGAAACCGAGGTAAAGCAGATTCCTGAATACGAGAAGCAAACCATTAACTTTGTAAATACATTTTTGAATACTTCTATACCCGATGTAGTGAAAGAAGCAGCGTTGTTTAACCTGACTTCAATGCGTTCGCAAACGGTATTCCGAATTCCTTCGGGACATGTGCTGGGCTGGGAAGGAATTATGGACGAAGTGGGATCGTGTTATGGAAGTTGTACCCATGTTTGGAACTACGAGACGGCAACCAGCTTCTTATTTGGTGATTTAGCCCGCACCATGCGCGATGTGGAGTTCACTTATGCTACCAACGAAAAGGGACACATGATGAATCGTGTGAAGTTTCCTTTGGAGAGTAACAAAGGAAACCATGTAGCTGCTGCCGATGGACAGATGGGAACTATAATGCGTTTCTATCGCGACTGGATGCTTAGTGGTAACATTGATTTTCTAAAGAAACATTGGCCTAAAGTGAAGCTGGCCATGTCGTATGCATGGATCAATGGAGGTTGGGACGGAAACCAGGATGGAGTGCAGGAAGGAAGACAGCACAATACCATGGATGTCGACTATTATGGTCCGAATCCACAGATGCAATTCTGGTATTTTGGAGCACTTAAGGCTTCTGCCGAAATGGCGAAAGTGGTTGGCGATAAGCAATTCGCTAAGAAGTGCGAGAAGCTACTAGCAAATGGTAGTGAATGGGTAGACAATAACCTGTTTAACGGCGAATACTATGAGCATAAAATTACGAATCCAAAGAATTTCGATGAATTTCTGGATATGAGTAAGCCTGATGTGCAGGTACCTTGGTATCAGTTGGGCACAGGCTGTCTGGTCGATCAATTGGCTGGTCAGTACATGGCACATGTTTGTGGACTAGGTTATTTAGCCAGTGAGCAGAATGTAAAAACGGCTCTGAATTCGGTTATGCAGAAGAACTTTGTCGATAAGTTCGAGAATGTATTCAACAACATGCGCTCTTATGTAATGGATAAAGAATCGGGATTAATTATGTCCAGTTGGCCTAAGGGGCGATTAAAGATTCCATTCCCTTATTGGGCCGAATCAATGTCAGGTTTTGAATATACTGCAGCAATAGGAATGTTGTACGAAGGACAATACGAAAATGGATTAAAGTGTATCAAGGCCATTCGCGATCGATACGATGGCAATAAACGCAATCCATTCGACGAACCGGAATGTGGACACTTTTATGCTCGCGCAATGGCAAGTTGGTCGGCACCAATGGCCTATAGTAAGTTTAATTACAATGGACACGAGAAGACATTTGCCATAACATCGAATCCCGGAACTTATTTCTGGAGCAATGGTTCTGCCTGGGGAAACGTGGTAGTTGGTAAAGATGAGGTTACCATTCATACGGAATATGGTAACTTGCCAATAAAGTACTTAATCGTAGGTGCCCAAAAGCCTGTAAAGGTAAAAGCCACCAATATAAAAAGTGGAGAGAATTTCAAGATAGAATTATAATGCGATGTAAATGGAGAAGTTGATACTTTCAACAACTCTGTTAGGCTGCCTGGTATAATGTTAGGCAGCCTTTTTTGTCCTTACTTCAAGGTAAAGCTAGCCCATACCGCTTTATGGTCGGTAGGCCAAACATTCAGTGGTAATTCAAACGGATCGTACGACGATTCTTCTACCCTTTGATTACGAACAATACTACCTTTGGGCCCTACAATCTTTATATTATTCAATGCAATATTTTCCCGATCGAGGTAAAATATAAAATCAATTCGATCTCGATCATCGGCCGTAGGACTCCAAGCCAGTTTCTTAATATCCACCAATGGGTTATCGGCCGGAAAAGTAAAGCCCGGATGAGTCACAGGATTAGGGTATTGCTGGCGGTATGCATCAATAAAGCCTGCTTGCTCCAGTGATAATGTGTTTTGCCATGGCATAACAACTCCATTGTGATCGAAAAGATCTTTTGTGGCTTCTGTCCAATCTAAATGCGATGGTTCGTTGAAATCGCCTGCCAGAATAATGGCATCTACCTGTTCTGATTCTTTCTCTGCATCTTGTATAAAAGCTTGAATGGCTTCATCGCGTTTCGACATAAAATTATCATGTGCAATGGCTGCAATATCTGTTATAGATTGAGGAAGCTTGGCCCATGTAGAACCATCATATCCCCTTGGTAAATACAAACTACAATGTCTGTAGTCGAGGTGAGCACTGTAAAATGCCACTTTCTTGCCTTTTACATCGATAATTGCCTTGGTAATTGATCCTTGATCGTTTTTTACGGGATAAAGTGCCTCTTGCGAAAGAATGGGATAACGAGAGAGTAAGCCTGAGTCTTCGCTCCGTTGAGCATAGTAAGTTTGTCCTTTTTGTTTTAAGGCTTCTACCAGCCGTTTGTCTAAACTGGTATTGTTGTAGTTACGAACTTCGCTTAATGCAATCAGATCAGCATCCGACCGTATTATTTCTTCAATAATAGCATCAAAGCCTCCCGGCACAACGGTGCCTTCTTGCCAAATGTTGAACTGAAGGACTTTGAGTTCGGTTTCTTGTTTACATCCTATAAAAAGGAATAAAAGTAGTGCGTAGATCCACTTGTTCATAGTCCATGGTTTTTATGAGTGAGTTAATTTTTTTACGAAGTTAATCGATTCGATTTAACAAGCCAATTAGCCATTGGAAATCACTTTGGAAAGTTCAACCACTTCGTGGCTGCATTTAAAGTTGTTTGGTTATGAGGTTGTCCAAAAAGTAAATTCATTTGAAATCGAACTTTCAGTTTATAACCTACTTTTCTCGTTACCCCACCAAACCTCCCCTAAAGAGGAGGCTTAAGTCCCCTTCAGGGGATTTAGGGGTGATAAACCAAGTGGTGACTTATAAACCATTAGTTCAATAAATTATAAATAAGCTTTTTGGACAGCCTCTAATTGATATTTACCCACTTCGTGGGATATTTTTTTGAAATAATTCCCGAAGGGAGCTAAACTTTGAATTACCACGGGTGTAGTCCGTGGATAATTAGCGGTCGACTTAGATCTCTGAAAGGGGTCAATGTTCCAAAAAGACATTGTTTCAATAACGAAACAATGCAGTTACTTGATTCAATAACATGCTAGTTTTTTTTGTTTTTAAATGGAAAAAGGTAATTTTCGAGTGACAAACAACTAAACAGCTTTTAATGGTGCTTAACGATAAAGAGATAATACTCAGATTACAAGAGGATGATCGCCATGTATTTGAGTTGATCTTTAATGCCTATTTCCCACGATTATTTCACTTTGCAAAGGGATATCTTGCCAACGAGAATGTGGCTGAAGATATTATCCAGGACGTATTTGTGGAGTTTTGGGTGCAGCGCCATAAATTCAATGCTGATGTTAACTTAAATGCATGGCTTTATACCGTGAGCAAGAACAAATGCATTAAGTTTATCGACCACTTGAAGGTAAAAGAGAAGTACAAATCATTTACCGAACAACAAAAAAAAGAATTAACCTTAAATCAAATCGCTTTAAACCGTTTAGACACATCTGAATTCTCTTTTTTAGAGATGGAACGACTAATTCAGGATACTTTAAAGCAATTACCCCCTCAGTGTCGAAGAATTTTTGAAATGAGCCGGTTCGAGGATAAAAAATACAGGGAAATTGCAGAAGAATTAGGAATATCTGTCAAAACAGTTGAAACACAGATGAGTAAGGCGCTTAAGTTGTTCAGGGAAAACCTAAAAGACTACCTGAGTATGCTTACTTTTTTATTCCTTTCATAAAAAAATCACTTTTCCTATCAGGGTATTTCCTTTCTTGCCGGATATATATATGAATGCAACCAATAAATGGGGTGTGTTAAGGCAAAATAGAAGATGGAGATATTACAAGTAATACGATTTATAAGTGGACGAATGACTTCTGCCGAGAAGGTAGATGTGTTAAATGACATTGATTTAGACGATGAAGCTGCCGTTGCAGAATATGCTGCATTGAAGAACAGCTGGGAGCTGAATACTTTGGAAAAAGGATTGTCTCCAAATACTATAAATCGAAACTTAAAAGCTGTTGACCAAAAAATAGCTAAAAGAACTAACAGAAGAATGGTTAAGTTATGGCATAAGAGTGCCAAATATGCAGCCGCTTTAGTGGCAGCATTTGTAATGGGATTTTGGATTAATAGTCACCTTTCACAAGAACATGATAATGTGCTGATAAGCACGGTTACAGTGCCAATGGGACAAATGGCTCAGGTAATGTTGCCCGACAGTAGTCAGGTGTGGCTAAACTCAGGTTCTACCATTAGTTATCCGGCGGCATTCCATAAAAGCAATAGGCGGGTAAGTATTTCAGGAGAAGCATTTCTGAAAGTAAAAACCAATAAATCTCAACCATTTTGGATCGATAACCCGATGATGAATATAATGGTGACAGGTACCGAATTTAACTTCAGAGCTTATCCCGACGAGAAAGAAGCATCGGCTACATTGGTGGAAGGACGAATTATGGCTGAAGTACCTTACTTAAAGCGATCGAAACAAATTGTTCCCGGACAGATGATTAGCTACGAAAAAGGAGCAAAGAAGTGGGTGCTTAAAAAAGTAGATACCGAAATGTATTCCAGTTGGAAAGATGGTTATGTCGTATTAAAGAACAAACCATTGGGCGAATTCTTTAAAATGATAGAGCGCTGGTACGATGTAGAGGTTGTGCTAGAGAACGAAGCAGTAGCTAAACAATTATATGGTGGAACTTTGTTGAAGAATAAACAGCTGGAACAAGTGTTCGAGGTGTTGCAAATTACTTCGGGTATTCACTACGAAATAAAAGAAAAAGACAATAAGCGAATTGTGATTATTAAATAACGATTAGCCAATGAAATAAAGTTTGCATACTAACCTAAAAAAGAAAAGTCGGAAAATGTGCGAGATTTTCCGACTCCGGGCAAGATAATACAAAGTGTATTGCTCAAGCCTTAACTATTATTCTAAACATTAATAGCCAATCAAAACTATGAAAAAAAATTTAAACAGTACTGTTCATGGGAGCAGTATGTCCAAAAATTTAGTGATAATGAAATTAACCATATTGCTAAGCCTGATTTTATCGTTTAATGTTTTTGCGAAAACATACAGTCAGAATACGCAGCTTAACCTGAATATGAAGGAAGCGAGTATGATTGATGTTTTGGAAAATATTGAAGAACAATCGGACTTTTATTTCTTCTATAAAACCGAAGAGGTAAAGAACGTGAAGTGGCAGAATGTGGAATTCAAAGGTGCCACTATTTATCAAGTTATGGATAAATTACTTAAAGACGAGAAGTTTAACTATAAAGTGGTAGATAATTATGTGGCCATTACTAAGGCCAACATTAACCAACGTGTTGCCGCTAATAATCAAGCTAAAAAGCAACTAACAGGAAAAGTTACCGATCGATCGGGAGAGCCTATTCCTGGAGTTTCGGTGGTTGTGAAAGGTACAGCAATTGGTATTGTTACTAATATCGATGGAGTTTACGAGCTAGAAGTACCAGAAGGAAGTGAAGCTATTGTTTTCTCATTTGTAGGAATGAAAAAGCAGGAAGTTCCTTTCACTGGTCAAAAGTCCATTAATATTGTTCTGGAAGAAGAAGATATTAATGTAGACGAAGTGGTGGTAACTGCACTTGGTCTTTCGCGCGAGAAAAAAGCACTGGGGTATGCTGTTCAGAAAGTGGATGGAAACAAAGTGGTAGAGTCGAAAGAGTTGGATGTGGTTAACTCGTTGGCTGGAAAAGTTTCGGGTGTACATATTACTCAAGGAGGCGGTGGCCTTGCCGGTGGTGGTTCTCGTATTGTTATTCGAGGAGAAACTTCTTTGGCAGGTAAAAACGAACCAATGTATGTAGTAGATGGTGTTCCAGCTCGTAGCATTAACGATATTGCCAGTGAGGATATTGAGTCTATTTCGGTACTGAAAGGGCCAGCAGCTGCAGCACTTTACGGATCAAGAGCCGGAGCCGGAGTTATTCTTTTAACGACAAAAGAGGGACCACAGAATGGTCGTTTAAATATTGAAGTAAATTCAAGTTTAAGTTTGCAAAATCCTGCTGTTCTTCCTGAGGTGCAAAGCGCTTATGGTCAGGGATCAGGAGGAGAGTATAGCTCTAACGTATATAAAAGTTGGGGACCTAAATTCGAAGGACAAAAGATTGACCAGAAGTGGGGATCTAACGTTTGGAAATCGAATCCGAATAATATTAAAGACTTCTACGAAACTGGTTCTATTCTAACCAATAACGTTTCGTTGGCAGGTGACAATAAAACTGGTCGTTTCAGGGTTTCATTTACCGATGTTCGTCAGAATGGTATGATTCCAAATACAAAGTACAACGAAAATCGTGTGGATGTTACTTCGGGATGGAACTTCATGGATGGCCTGTTGGATATCAAAGCCAATATCAAATATGCACGAACTAAAAGTGACAACGATAAAGGTATGGATCCACGTATGTGGCCTACTAATGTTGACTTAGGACAGCTACGTAACTATTGGGTGAAAAAGGGCGAGAAGCAACGTCAGTGGTTAGACAATTCAGATAATCCTTACTTCAGCTTATATGAAAACACCAATTTCTGGGTGAATGAAAAACTAATTGGTAATCTATCGTTGAACTTCAACCTAAGTAAAGAACTGAAGCTATTGCTTCGTACCGGAGTTAACGGTTATGTTCGTGAGCACCGCTATAAAGAACAAGTAACTACTGAAGGGCCTAACAATCAGTATGGAATGTTTAAGACCGGAATGTCGAAAGGGCATGAGGTAAATACTGACTTCCTTTTAACATGGAATAAGAAAATCAATAGCGATTTATCAATGGTGGCATCGTTTGGAGGAAACATGATGTCGTCGGATGGTAGCTGGATTAATGGTGAATCATCGCAGTTATTGATTGCGGGAGTTTATAATCTAGGCAACTATCGTACTTATCCAACAGTAAATAATGCTTACGACTTGCACCATAAAACCAATGCGTTATACGGATTTGTGAACTTGGGCTACAAAGGAATGGTGTATCTTGATGTAACTGCTCGTAACGACTGGAATTCGACATTGTTATACAAGAAGAATGACTCGTTTTTCTATCCATCGGCAAGTTTGAGTGTGTTGCTTAACAAGATGTTTAAGATGAGCGACAAGGTGAACTTGTTGAAAGTGAAAGCCAACTACGCAGGTGTTGGTAATGCGACTACTCCTTTCCAGTTAGATCCTTTCTATCGCTTTACTGCCGGTAGTGGTGGCGTTGCAAGTATCACAGAGGACCGAGTAAAGAGTAATCCGAATCTGAAGCCTGAGTACTCCAACTCATTGGAATTTGGAGCACAAGCCATCTTATTCAATAATAGATTGAATGTCGATTTAACTTACTACACGGTAAAGACTAAGAATCAGATTTGGAGTATGAATGTGAGTCCTATTTCGGGATACGATAAGATTATTCGAAATATTGGTGAGGTGAAGAGTAACGGTTTAGAATTAACGGTGAGTGCTACTCCAGTTAAAACGAAGAACTTCCAGTGGAATACTAGTGTAAACTGGTCGATGGATCGCACCAAAGTGGTGAACCTGGATCCTGAGAATCCCGAATATGCCATTACTCACAACATCGATTACCGATTGTTTACTTACGACTTTGTAGGTCAGCGTCGTGGTGCTATCTATTCGCGTGTAGCCCGAAAATTTGAGTACGATCCGGCCAAGCACGATGCTTCGTTAAAAGCATACGATGGAAAATTGTTCTTCGATGGAAGTAAAGACCTTCCACGTAGTGATAAAAAAATTATTGGATATTATAATCCTGACTGGATTGGTTCATGGAGTAATGAATTCAAATACAAGAATGCTAGCTTGTCGTTTATGTTCTTTGCTAACGTGGGTAACTCTGTTTACAACGGTTTTGAAAAAAGCTTTGTAAGCAATGGTTTGGACAAAAGAACAGTGGCTGGTCGTACTGGTGGTGTTTTACCAGATGGCGTTTGGGAGTCACCAGAAGGCATTCGTCCGTTTAAGCCAGGTGATGAGGTGAATGCTGAAAGTTACTGGGGCGATTTCATGACCGATGGAGAGATTAATGATATCTGGATTGTAGATGGATCATTTGTGAAATTGAAAGAGATGAACTTGGGGTACAACTTGCCTAAAAAGTGGTTGAACAAAACTCCTTTCAAAGATTTCAAAGTATCTGTTTCTGGAAGAAACCTGTTCTTGTGGACAAAGGTGAAACATGTTGACCCAGAGACATTCAAAAGTGCGGGTAGCGCTGGTAGTGTTCCTGGAATCACAGGCGGAGGAGTTCCTTCGGCACGCAGCTTTACTTTGAACCTGAGAATGCGCTTTTAATGAGTAGTTTATCGAAACAAAAAAATGAAACAAATGCAAAACATAAAACAATATAAAAGCATGTGGATAGCTTTGCTTATGCTAATAGCTATTACTTCGTGCAGAACGTGGGACGAGGACTTCAATACCAATAAGAATAATCCTCAGGTTACAACAGGTACCACTATTCATCCGAAATATTTTGTCGGACCAATGATTGACGGCTCAGACCGATATATTTCTCCAATGATAAATGTAATGGCTCCAGTTTCTGCTTATACAGGGAAACAAAAAAGTTTGAGTCAGGGAAATCGTCATCGTTCATGGCACGATTTAGATGGTGACATCTGGGGCCCATCTTATTCTAGTATCCGTAGTGTGAAGAACCTACGTCGTGCTGCTAAGTCTATTGAAGATACTCGTTACGAGGCAGTAGCCGATATATGGGAATGTTATTTGATGTATACAATATGTACTTTTGATGGTCCAATTCCTTATTTCGATGTAATTAACGATTCGGAAGAGGTGAAATACCTGATTTCTTATGATGCACAAGAAGATGTTTATCCAAAGATTTTGGAGAAATTGAAGAGTGCAGGGTTGATGATTAAGTCTGGCGATGAGAATATTGATCAGAAAAGTGATTACATTTTTGGTGGAGACATTCAGAAATGGAAAAAATTGGCCAACACTTTGCGTTTTAGAATGGCTTTGTATATGCATAATGCCAAGCCTGATGATGCAAAAGCAATTATGAAAGAGATTGTGGGCAATGCAGATACCTATCCAATATTTACATCTAATGCCGATAACTTTGCAGTGAATTTTGATGGAGTAGAGCGTATTTCACGATGGTTTAGAATGGGGGATTGGCAGTTGCGTGAGAATACTATGAGTAATGTATTTATAGAGCGATTGATTTCTTTGCGTGACCCTCGTTTATATGTATATGCTAAGCCGGTGCAAAAAGTTCATGATAATCCAGCAACACATGTGTTGCCTTCCAATCCAGGACCAGTAAAATACATTGGCCATATATATGGTATTACAACTGGTAATGGCGATGCCAGCTCTTGGAATGGAGGAATGGATTATGCTTCAAGAATAGGTGATGCATTTATCACTACCGATGAAAATATGAAGGCAACATCTGATTGTGCAGATCATCCTATGATGTTAGGAACGTATGCCGAGCTGAACTTTAATCTGGCAGAAGCAGCCATGAAGGGCTATATTGATGGAGGAGAAGGAGCTGCTCGCCAGTATTACCAAAAAGGTATTCAGGCTTCTATAGAGCAATATGGTTGTGAATTTGCTGGAAATACCAAGTACGATGGTGCATATGCCAATGAAGGATTGGCTGATTTAACAGCATATCTAGCACAACCTCACGTTAAGTGGGAAGCTGGAAGAGATAAGTTGTTACTTATTGCCGAGCAAAAGTGGATTGCATCGTTCTATTTAGGTTTCGAAAGTTATTTCGATCACCGTAGAACAATGTTGCCTCAGTTGCGTGCATCTCATCGTTCTGCCAACTACGAATCGTCAGGTTCAGGAACTCAGTTCCCATCTCGTACAGCTTATCCTTCTAGTGAAGAGGCGGAGAATACAGTGGCTTATAATAAGGCACGTGCCACAGGGTTCGATATTCCAATTACTGGCGATAATAATCGTAACGAAGCAAGAATGTGGTTGCTAAACAACAGCTTAAGTCCTAGTTTAGAAATGCCAACATTTACCGAGCCATTGAAGTCGAAGGATGAGTATCCTGGTCAGACTAACTTTAAGAAATGGTACGATGCCAACTGGGAAACCATGTTCTGGTGGCTAAATGAATAATATTTCCATATGAATGAAATAGAGGGAACTCTATTTTGAAAACAAGAGGCCATTCTTTTTAGGATGGCCTCTCTTGTATTATATTGGATTACAGCAATGAGAAAAGTGAAACTATCTCAGCTGTAAAATGAAAATATTTTAAATTTCTTCTCCTTCCATCGATCGTTGGAAGTCGGCCATAAATGCCGAAAGCACATATGGATCGATGTTAGAATGGTCGAATGCTACAAGTAGTGGAATCATCTGTTTTCCATCCTGGCGGAAACGTTTTCCGAAGTAGAAGAATGGACGTCCGTTTTTAATGGCAGAACTATGCAACTGGAATCCGGTGAACTGTAGGTTGGGAAGATTTCCTACAAACCAGGCATTTTGCCAATACACTGGCGATAGCGGAGTGAAAACTCCATCATCGAAAAGCTTGTTCTGCGTTGCACGATAAATTGGGAAGAACTCTTCCAGTTTGGTATTAACAAATGGTTCTAGCTTCAAATCTGCAAAACGTGCATCGCCACCAATAGCTACTGGAGAATAGAGTGGTAGCTCATCGAAAATATACCATTCGTCTTGTATTTTTCGGTAACGAAAATACGGATGTAACTTTCCTGCCTGTACAATATGCCACATCAAATAAGCGGTGAACGAAGCGCCTTCTATGGATCTGTATTGAGTGTTGTAAATTTCAAGTGCCTTCGAAATATCCACCTGTAGTGTCATTTGTAGGTAAGGCTCTTGTACAATACTTGTTTGATGAAAAAAGTTCAACGACCATTTTTCATAAGTATTTCTCTCTTCCTCAGAAAGCTTACGTCCATTGTATCTTTCAATGAATTCTATTTCTTCTCTCTCTTGCATCTACTTATTTTTTCAGTATGAAATTGGGGTGCAAATATATAAACAGATTTGTGTTTGATAATAAACATAAAGGTGGTTTAAAAGTTTAACTTGATAAATGAGCAGATCTTTTGAGTATTTGTTGGATTAAGTGTCAATAATCGCGAACCAGATAGAGGAGTGGAGAGCTTAAAATTAGATCGATTACAGATGGCTTAGGTATGAACTGTTTAGCGTGAAGGAATGGCGGGATACCTTTATTTAATGGCCATTTATAGGCATAAACTGAAAATAAAAACTACCTTTGCCGACGCAATTGAATTCATAAACGAATATGGACGACTATCATCAGAATAGCACATTAGGAGAATATTTTAAAGAAAACTAACAGAAGGTAGTTGTCACCTTCTGTCGAAAGGAGGTGAACTCATGATTCGGTACGTAAAATTAGAAAAGAGATTCCCAGAGATTAGTGCATGGGAAAAAAATAGCTGGATAATTGTAAATGCTCCACGCCAGCACGAAATTCACCATTTAATAAAGAAATTTGGATTGCCCCGTGATTTTATGGAGGACATTCTTGATCCCGACGAGAGAGCTCGTACTGAGCGTTCTGGTGAATGGTCGATGAATATCGTTCGTGTGCCTATTTATACTCCGGTAAATCAGGTGCCTTACGCTACGGTGACCATGGGGGTTTTATTATCGCCACACACTGTAATTACAATATGTCGCGAGAATGAGCGAATTAGTAAGCGTATTCTTTCGTTGACTCAATTTACTCCGGAACTGTTATTGCCACACAATTTCTTATTGAACTTGATGCACCATACGGCTCAGAAATACCTGGCTTACTTGAAGCGCATTAATATTCAGGCCAACAGAATTGAGGATGAGTTGCAGCTTTCTACTAAGAACGAAGAGCTTAGAAAGTTGTTGCGAATGGAGAAATGCCTGGTTTATTTCCTGGCATCGATGAAGTCTAATGAGCTGCTGTTGCATAAGTTACGTTCTACTCAGTTTGTGGATCATAGCTTGCTCGATCAGGAATTGTTGGAAGATGTACGCATTGAAATGCAACAGGCCATAGAGATGGCCAAAATCTATAGCGAGGTACAGAATAACATGATGCAGGCTTTCAGTAACGTAATTTCAAATAACCTGAACAACGTGATGAAACAGCTGACTTCTATTACAATCATTCTGATGATACCTACGCTGATTGCTAGTTTTTACGGGATGAATACGGTTAACTTTTTAGAAGAAAGTAAGTTGGGGTTTGTTACCATCATCTTCGTTTCCATCTTAATTACAGTATTAGGCTTTTGGTGGTTCCGCAGAAAGAATCTGTTCTAGAAACCATGCTTTTTTGCCTGACTGCTTGATTTATACGGATTCCAAGGATCATCGTATGATTTCTTAAGCACCAATTCATGGTAATAGGCAATTGTTCTTACAATTCGAAGATATGTTCCAGTATAAATTGTCATTAATGGAGCATACTTCCAGAATTGTAATTCCTCTTTTCTTCGTTCTGAAAAGATATACATCGATAGCATTTGAAAATAAGCCACAACCGTATAAAGGGTAAAGTTCATTGGGATGATAAAATGCAATGTGCTGTTGTAGTTTACTATCACATCGAAGATATAGATCCACCAGGTAATGTCCAGAATTACATTGTAAAATATATTCTCGAACGATGCAAAGAAATTCGACCAATTGAAACCGGCATGAGGGAGAAATATATCGAAATGTTTTCTTACTCTAAATCGAATAATAGACTTGTCCCAACGAAGTCGCTGCTTGGTTAAGATTCGGAAATTAATAGGAGCACTGGTCAGACAAACTGCTGAAGGCTCGAAAACGGTTTTGTAACCTGATTTTCTAATTTTTACAGTGATGTCGCCATCTAATCCGGGACCAATATCCCAACCTCCAATTGATTGAATTACATTGGCACGAAAAGCTCCGAATGCACCGGATATAATCTTATAAATTCCCAACGAGGAAGTGGCAATACGACCCACAGAAACAGTCTTTAAATACTCAATGGCTTGTAGGCGAGGTGCTAATCCATCTTCGAAATTACGCACTTTCACATTACCTCCCACGGCACCAATCCGTTGGTCCATATAAAAAGGAACAATTACATTCTCAATGGCATCGCAGTCGAATGAACAGTCTGCATCCAGGTGCACAATGATGCTTCCTTTGGCAAAGTGGAGCGCCATATTGGCGGCAGATGCTTTCCCCCCTCGCTGTTCGTTGCGAAGAAACATATCGATCAATCCATTTTTTTCCAGGCTTCTGCCAATAATAGGTGTGTCATCATCCGAGCCATCATCCACAATTATTAATTCGGTATTCTTATAGGTCTGCTCATTTAGCGACTTTACCAGCTTATAAAGGTGTTTCCCTTCGTTTTTTCCAGGAACAATAATTGAAACCAACGGATTTTCAGCTCGGAGCAAATTGCGAGCAGCATCGAATCGAAGTTTTCTTTTCTTACGATTGAAAAACTGTACCCATGCAACGACATAATCGATAAGTATATATCGGGTTAGCTCGAAGATAATGAAGTACCAGAAAATTCGGATGAACTTTCCAATACCCACTTCGTGCCAGTAGATAAGGTATTCGGGCAATATTTCTCTCCATTCAATCATCCGGTTTGCTGCTTATTCAGGTTTTTAAGGTAATCCCACGAAATGTTAACGCTTGTTTTATCGTTCTGTAAATTATCACCCAACATCTTCTCAATATTATACTGAAGTGTCTGCATCAGATCATCAGCAAAGTAATCGGTTGGTTGAATCAGAATCAGCTCATAGTTGAACACATTTTCAGCAGAGATAATATCTTCCGGGCGAAGGTAAGATGCTATTATCTGTGCCATCTCCACTCTAAATTTATCTTTGGCATTGCTGTTCAGCTTCGAAATCATATCGGACTGAATATGTACATGAATGAATCGATTGTTATTATCCAGCATCATTGAGCGCTGTGTCTCCTGATTTTTGTACAATTGGAATAACTGCCATCCAACCAGGTTGGTAGAGTTATTATCTTCTTCCTGCTCAGTGCCCATATTTCCATGAATAGCCACCTGAATTCCCAAACTGGTTATGGAATATTTATAAATCGAGCGGGTTTCAATCTCATGAACATCACTTTCTGTACCACACGATACACAGTGAGCTTTCATGTGTGTCTCCTGCGATTGATGGCTGCATGTGTTGCATATGGTAATTTCCGAAGGCTTATCGTAATCGATTCCAATATGGCGAAGGTGATTGTCACATTTTGGACATTGAAGTCTGTCGTTCATCAAGAAGCTCGACTTAGGAGCCACGTGTGCACATTTAAAGTGATGGATAATCTCTTCGTATTTTAAATCGATTGAACCACAGCTGGAACAAGTGTCGCGGAAGTGTAGATAAGTATCGTTACACGAAGGGCAAACATTTATTTTGTCCTGTAGCTCTTGCTGCATCCACCCTTTATTTACTGCACTATCCAATTGGTTGATCAATCCGCCTTGCTTTCGCGATGAGATATTATCGATGAATGGATAGATGTAACCGGTTTTACTTTCTCTATTGCGAAGAGGAGTAAGTGGCATGTTGCGGGTGTAGGCAAACTGAATGGCTTTAATCTGAACCTGGTTTTCGAAAAACTGTTCGGTATTAATCTCCGCTTTTATATGGCTAATTTTTTCCTGAATACTGCGAGTGCGCTGTGCAGCCATGAAGAAATCCGAATTGTCTACTTTTCCATCTAAACCCAGTTCATGGTTGTTATTGGTAACACTTTTGGGTGCAAAAACAGGAAGAAGAAATAACAAGTTGTCCGGATTCGATCTGATTTTCTGTAGAACAGTTTGAATCGTATCCAGAGAGCCAGTATCAATATAAATAGCATCGATATATGCACTAAAATCCTGTAGGTTGAATTGCGTTGAATTCACCTTTAGGAAAGTTAGTTCTTCATATTCAAATACTTTACCCTTGTCGTTATTTCTTAATACTGTTAACATTACCAGTTAAGTTCCCATTTTAAACTACTTATTTCTACATCTGTTTTGTAAAAGTTCATCCATTTGCGAGCTTCAATTTCATCCAGCGGGATGATGTTAGCTACCAGGTTTCGTCTTACAGGTTCATATTTCTTCTGAAACTCGGCAGGCAAGGCGTAAGTCGATACAAATAAGTTGTTGATTACCCCTTTCCCTTTTGAGCCATCTGGAAAACGAATCTTGATTACTTTGCCATTGGCCAAATACTTTATCTGAGCCGGATCGTAATATCCTTTTATGCGAATGGCATTTTTCTGGTGAATGGTTAGAACCTCTTGCTTCTCATAACATACTTCGTTGGTTTGAAAGTTGATCTGCCCGATGAGTCCATCGGAAGGAGCAATGAAATAGTTGCTCTGACGCGATGTGTTGGCTTTTGCCCATTTGGTTTTTACTACTTTCTTGCCTAGCTGGCTTATTGACCAAAGTTGCTGTCGAAGTATCTTCTCATTTTCTTTCAGTTTGTATTCTTCCAATTGTGCTTCGTTCAGTTGTTTCTCGTACATACGTACTGTGTTTCTGTATTGAGTGGCACCCAGAAGAATGATTTTCTGGTATTTCTTAATTTCGCTTTTCAGAAATGTAATGCTGTTGGTGTTTACCTGATTTTCAAGTCGATTGTTCTTTAATAACTGAAGCAATCTTAGTTTCTCTTTTTCCACCCACTCAAGAGGAGCGCTGGCTTCAATGGCCAGGTTCGAATAGCTGTTTTCATCGGCTTCAATGTAGTAGCGAAAAAGTGTATCACCTTTGTTTATCCATTGTCCTTCTTCGATATAAATGTTAGCTAATCGAATGTCTTCAGTAAACGAAACCATCTGTTTCTTCATTACAACATGCCCTTCGCCATTTACTTCCAAAGTACCTTCGTATATTCTTTTTCCAACAGAATAGGCTATTATTATCAGTACAATAATGAATGTGATACGTTGCCAGCTCCACTTCTTTTTCTTTTTTGTTTTCGGTGGCTCTTTCAGTATCTTAATAACCGATTGTTGTTCTCTTAAGCTAAAACTTTTCATGACTATAGTTTTTTGAGTTAGTAGCCTGAGTATATTTTAACGATTGCATTTCCAGTTCAATCAAATCGCTTAGATTTTCAACCATTAGATCTTGTTTAAGCGCTATATATCTTTCGAAATGATACATGTCAATGAACTGAGAAGGGGAGATTGTTGGGGTTGTTTTTGTTTGGCTTTCTTCTGTTTTAGTAGAGACCATAAAGCCTCTTTTCTGCAACTGTATTAAAATCTTTTCATCAATAGCAGAGTTAACCGCTAATCGGTATATGCCAAGTTTTTGCAAGTAATCCATAATCCACATGGGGCTGTGAGCTATGAAATCGTTGGCTTTCAACTTTAGAATAATATTCTGCTTACTGAATCGGTTGTTGTCTTTTAGTATCGATAAATGATTGGCCAGTTCAATTCCTTGTGTATGATGATCGATTTTTAGTAAGATTAAGTAAAGCTGACTTTTAAGGCTTACCAGTTCAAAATCGGTTTCATAATGTGCTTGAATTAAGGTTAAAGCATCGAATGAACTTACCAGGTTGTTATCGGTATTTGCAATTGCTTTGTGCAATAATATCTGCTTCTCAAGACGATATTTCTGATCGCGCATTTGGATATATTGCTTCAATTTGTCAGCATATTCGTAATACTGAATCAATATCTCTTTGCGAATATTCTTTTTTTCCAATCGTGTTTCTTGTTGCATCAGTTGTTGCTGAATCTCAATTCGATTGTTTTGTCTTTTTCGATTAAAGACCAATGGAATACGCAACGATAATCCAATGTTGGAGTAGTTGCTTTCAGCATTTTTAAATCGAAAATTGTAGCTACCATATGCTTTTAGTTGCCATTTCTTTAGTTTTGGATGATCCATCTCCAACTTTTGCTTTTCCAAAATAGTAATGGAGTCGAGCTGAGCTGGAAGTTGGTTCAGGTTTAAAATGGCGTGTATGTCAACCATGTAAACAGGAAGTGCATTGATGCTAGCTGTTTGCGTTGGTTTAAATACTGGCTGCATATTGTAATCGAGAATATTGCTAAGCAAAAGATTGTATTTGGTTAATTTGCTTTTTTGCTCTAACCATTCAGATTGATTGAAATAATGCAATGCCGATGAGTGGCGGTATAACCGATCCACTTCATTCAAAAGCATAAGATATTGAGTTAATATTCGCATTTTTTCACTATTGAATTGATAAATAATCTGATAATATCTGAATGGGTAATTTTGGTGCTTACTTACTCTCTGGTTCTGGATATTGGAAATAAGTTCGTCGATTTCAAGTAGCTGTACTTTACGATTGTTTTCTTTCCATCCTCCACTTAGTAGATTCCACTCTAATCCAACTTTTAGTCGAAGAGTAGAGTTGATATCCTCGTTCCCAAATCGTTCGTAGTTAGCAATACCAGTGTTGAGAATAAATCCCCAATCTGCTTGCAACTCCTTTTGTTGCCACTTCAATACTGCTGCCGTTAGTGAATCCTGTTCGACCATTTTATTTTGGAATAATGTATTCCAGTGCTGGGAATTGTCGATTGAATTTTCAACGGTTCTAGCAATATCAAAGTCTGCAACCAGCGAATCTACCTTTGCAATTATTAGATCTTCGCTAACTATTTGGGTAAAACCAGAGAGAGTTACCACCATTAACCATATGCTATACAATAATCTCATGGGCTGTTTAAAGGGTATAATAATCCATTTCTGTGTCCACTTCTGTAACAATATTTCTCAAATCGAATACAATAGCTTTGTCATTACTCATTTTTTTGTAGTAATCAGCATTATGGAAACGATATTGATTGTGAGCAACTGCAATTATTATTGCATCGTACTTTTCTGATGATGAACCTTGATACAGAGATAATCCATATTCTTTTTCAACTTCTTCTGATGATGCAAAAGGATCTTCAATGTTAACTTGAGCTCCCATTGCTTTAAGGTTGTGAATCATGTTGGCTACCTTCGAATTACGAATGTCGCTTACATTCTCTTTGAAAGTGATTCCGCGTACTAAAACCTTGCTCTTTGCAATGTTCTTATTGTTCTTTAATAATGCCTGCTTTACATTATCTGCAATTCTTTTTGGAAGCTCTTCGTTTACTTTGCGCGAAGTCAAAATAATATCTGACTCAACTCCCAATTCGTTGGCTTTGTATGCTAAGTAATAAGGATCAACTCCGATACAGTGACCACCAACTAAACCAGGGAAGAAAGGAAGTGCATTCCATTTTGTTTTGGTTGCTCTAAGAACATCATTGGTATTAATGCCCATTTTTTCGAATAACATCGACAATTCGTTCATCAATGCAATGTTTACGTCACGCTGTGTATTTTCAACTACCTTACAAGCTTCGGCTGTCTTGATATTTGGAGCAACATGAACACCTGCTTCGATAATCAGATCGTATACGTTGGCAATTTGTTCTGCAGCTTCTTCATCACTACCTGAAACAACTTTGGTAATTGTTGTTACCGTATTCTGAGTGTCACCAGGATTAATTCTTTCAGGTGAGTAACCTACTTTGAAATCCTGATTTAACTTCAAACCTGAAATATTCTCCAGAATAGGTACACATACTTCCTCAGTGCATCCAGGGTAAACAGTCGATTCAAAAACCACGTAATCATCTCTTTTCAGATGTCTGGCAACAGTTTCTGTCGCACTAATGAGTGGTTTTAGATTTGGAACATTATCAGAAGTAACTGGTGTTGGTACTGCTACTACATAAAAACGAGCTTGTTCTAAAATGCGTTCATCAGAAGAGAATTCAATCTTTTTTTCATTAAAGTGAGCTTCTGATAATTCATTGGAAGGATCGTTTTTTTCTTTCATCGCTTTTACTTTCGATTCCGAGATATCAAAACCTTTCACTTTTAGGATAGAAGCAAATTCTAATGCAAGTGGTAAACCTACATATCCTAAACCAACTACTGCAATATTTTCTTTTTGCGTAATTAAATTGGTTACTAACGTGTTTTCATCTTTAGGAACAATCCTAAGAACCGGAGCCATTTGTTTTTGTGCTGTTGTCTTCATAACGATTTATTTTTTGTTTCTGATTTATCGCTTTTTATAAACATATACAGCCTGCACCTTCCGATAGTTCCGAGTATTAGACAGATGACAGTAAAAGCCCTTTTTTTGGATTGAAATCTACTTTTTTTGACAAGAGCCTAAAAAAGAATAATTCATGATTTTGGGTGATTGATAGTGTTTTTCATAGACTGAAGAACAGAGAGATAGGATCGTTTGTAATTGAAGTGAGAATGAAATAAATTATTCTGTTAATAATAAATTAACATGAAAAGTGTGGGTTGGTGTTATAAAATTACTTTTATTTGCAATTGAAGTTACAAATCGAAAGAATGAAAACAATGATGATGCATATGATCGCTATGATGATGTTGGGACAATCCTGACGAGGCTTTTGTATGTCATTATTTCAAATAGAAAACCTCGTCAGAATAATGGCGAGGTTTTTTTATAAATCATTTTAAAAAGAAAGATAATGTATTTTAAGTATTCTGTAGAAAATAGTATGTCGATGATGATGGCCATGTTTATGATGATGTGGATGCGATACTACTGTGCAGAATGCTAAAAGACAATTGATACTTTGATTAGTTATAAAGCCTCTTCTGCACACAATACAGAAGAGGCTTTTTTTTACCAGATTATTCAAAACAAAAAAATACAGATTATGACTACTTTAAATTTAGAAACACAAGCGCTACACGCAGGACATGATGTTAATGCAACACAAGGAACAAGAGCAGTCCCAATTTATCAATCGACCTCTTATGTGTTTAATAATGCTGATCATGCGGCCAATCTATTTTCACTGGCCGAACCGGGGTATATTTATACCCGTCTGAATAATCCGACTAATGATGTGTTGGAACAACGATTGGCAGCCTTAGATGGTGGAGTTGGGGCAGCAGTGTTTGCCAGTGGAACAGCTGCTATTGCAACAACATTGCTAACATTGTTGAAGGCCGGAGACCATGTAGTTGCTTCTTCACATTTGTATGGGGGAAGCTACAATCTGTTAAGTGTTACATTGCCTCGTTTGGGAATTACTACCACTTTTGTAGAACCGGGAGATCCTAAGAACTTTAGTGATGCAGTACAAGAAAACACACGTGCCGTTTTCGTTGAGTCTTTGGGAAATCCAAAGCTGAATGTGTTGGATATTCAAGCTATTGCAGATGCAGCACATGGTGCGAAAATTCCACTTATTGTAGATAATACAGTAGCTACACCTGCTTTGTTAAAACCAATAGAGTTTGGAGCAGATATCGTGGTTTATTCATTGACGAAATACATTGGCGGTCAAGGAAATTCACTGGGAGGAGCAGTGGTTGATTCTGGAAAATTTGACTGGACCAATGGACTATTTCCTGAATTTACTGAGCCTAATCCTGGCTACCATGGATTGCAGCTTTCAGAAGCTTTGGGAGAGGCTGCTTTTATTGGAAAAATCAGATTAGAAGGTTTGCGTGATTTAGGAGCAGCGTTAAGTCCCTATTCGGCATTTCAGATTATTCAAGGATTAGAAACCCTTTCGGTAAGAATTGAAAAGCACAGCAGTAATGCGCTGGAATTAGCAGAATGGCTAAATAATCATCCTCAGGTTGAGTGGGTGAATTATCCTGGATTGAAAGATCATCCTACCTATGAGTTAAATGAGAAATACCTGCCTAAAGGTCAAAGTGGATTGTTGACCTTTGGAGTGAAAGGTGGTTTCGATAATGCAAAGAAAGTGGTTGATAATACCGTGTTATTTTCATTGTTGGCAAACATTGGAGACACTAAGTCATTGATTATTCACCCGGCAAGTACTACCCATCAGCAGTTGAGTGAAGAGGAGCGAGTAGCTTCCGGCGTAACTGCCGACTTAGTTCGGGTTTCGGTAGGAATAGAAAATGTAGAAGACTTGAAGGCCGATTTAGAAAAAGCCTTTTCAACCATTGAAGCCTAAAGATTAGAATCACCCCTTATTCGTTGAAATATTAGCAAGATGTCTGAAAAATTAAATTTTGTAACGCAAAACGATTTTGTATCGGAACGAGGCGTGTTTCATGCCTGCATCGAACTTTCGTACGAAGTATTTGGAGCACCTCTTCACTCGGGGGCTCCAACGGTGTTGGTTTGCCATGCATTAACCGGAAACTCCACCATAACAGGAGATAAAGGTTGGTGGAATGGAATAATTGGACACGGTCGTTTGATCGATTTAGATAAATATACTGTAATCGGATTTAATATTCCTGGAAATGGCTATGAACGCGATCCCAACAAGCTGATTGACGATAGTACTGAATTTACGGTGCGCGATGTAGCTCAGCTTTTTGGTCGCAGTTTAAAGGATCTGGGAATAGATTACCTCGACTTTGCCATAGGTGGTTCATTGGGAGGCGGAATTTGCTGGGAGCTGGCAGTTTCGTTTCCCAATTTTGTTTCTACCATTGTTCCAGTAGCTTCCGATTGGAAAGCATCCGATTGGGTATTGGCTCATAACAAAGTACAAAACCAGATATTGGAAAACTCATCCAACCCACTTCACGATGCCCGAATGATGGCTATGATGTTTTATCGTACACCGCAGTCGTTCCGTGACAAATTCAATAGAAGCTGGAATGAAGGGCAGAACATATTTAATGTGGAAAGCTGGCTGTTGCATCATGGACAAAAGCTGGTAGGACGTTTCTATCTACAGGCTTATAAGCTAATGAATAACTTATTAAGCACATTGGATATCACTCGCGACAGAGGCTCTTTCGAAGAGGTAATTGGTGAACTGACCTCCAGAGTGGTTATGGTAGGAATTGATACCGACCTGTTTTTTGTGCCTTACGAGAATGCAGAAACAGCTAAAGCAATTCAAGAGTTAGGTAAAGATGCCAGTTATCGGGAGATCAAGTCAATTCACGGTCACGATGGTTTTCTGATTGAATTTGAACAGCTAACCGATTTGTTGAGTGATGTTTTTTAAATCGACACGGTCGATCATGTATTACGAAATTTAAAAAATTAAATAGATGAAGGTTTTAAAATTTGGAGGCAAATCATTAGCCAACGGAAATCCATTGTCAGGAGCACTGGATATTATTAAAAAAGAAGCAAAGCAAGATAAAATATACTTAGTGCTTTCGGCACGAGGAAATGCAACAAACGAACTGGAAGAACTACTAGAAGTAGCTGCTCAAGGAGAAAATTACCAGGCAAAGCTGGATAAGTTCTTCGAATATCAGGTGGCTCCATCCGATAGCTTAAACTTTTCGTCAGAGTTTCAGGATATCAATCGCATTTTGGGGGGAGTTTCTTTATTGGGAGAATATTCGTTAAAAATAAAGGATCGCTTATTAGCTTATGGCGAAATACTAAGCTGTAAAACGATAACAACACTGATTGCTCAGGAAGGTGGAAAAGCACGTTTTATCGATACGCGTGAATTGATAAAAACCGATGAAAGATATGGTAGTGCTCACGTTTTAATGGACGTGTCGCAAAAAAATGTACAAGACTTTTTTAACGATGCGGCAGACGATGTAATTGAAGTAGTGACTGGTTTTATTGGATCTAACCTTCAGAATCAGACTACCACTTTAGGCCGAAATGGAAGTAACTATTCAGCTACTTTATTGGCCAGCTTCCTGAATGCCTCGGAAGTTCAAAACTGGACCAGTGTAAATGGTGTTTATTCGGCTAATCCTCAGTTAGTGCCCAATGCTAAAATCATTCGCAACTTGTCGTTCCGTGAAGCAAACGAATTGGCTAACTTCGGTACAGATGTACTGCACGCAAAGACCATCCTGCCTTTGGTGGAGAAAAAGATACCTATTCGCATTTTGAACTCTTTCGAACCAGAAGATTGTGGAACTTTAATAAACGGAGATGGCGATGGTAAAGGTATTAAAGCAGTTTCTGTAATTGAAAAAGTGGCTCTTGTGAGTTTAGCTGGTCGTGGACTATTAGGAAAAGTGGGAATCGACGGCCGAATTTTTAGTGCATTAAGTCGTAAGAATATCAGTGTGCGAATTATTTCACAGGCTTCTTCGGAGCGAGGAATTGGTTTTATTGTTGATCTTGAGAATGCCGATAAAGCAAAGAAGACATTATCCAAAGAGTTTAAAGAAGAACTGGCTGTTCTTGATATTAGCGAAATAGAAATTAATAAAGATGTGGCTGTTATATCGGTTATAGGGAAGAACCTGAACTTCATCGATCAGGTGTATGGAACCTTAAACCGAAACCAAATTAGACCATATCTTTTTACCAATACAATTAACGGAGAGCATGTTTCGCTAGTGGTGAAACAAAGCGATTTACGAAAAGCAACCAATGTTATTCATAGTCACATTTTTGGAGTGTCGCAAAAGCTTAACGTATTCTTATTTGGAAAAGGAAATGTTGGAGCTACGCTTATTAATCAGTTGTTGGAGACACAAGAGCGTATTTTAGAACGCAGAAACTTACGATTAAATGTGTTCGCTATTGCCGATACCAAGCGTTTGTTGTTGAATGCAAAAGGAATCGATCAGAATTGGAAATCGAAACTGGAAAACGAAGGAATTGAAAATTATACATTGAGTGATGTGTATCGTTTTGTGGAAGAAAACCATTTGGAAAATGTGGTGGTGGTTGACAATACGGCCAGCGAAGGTTTGGTACAACAGTATCCACAACTGGTAGAGAATGGATTTGATATTGTTGCGTCGAATAAACATGCTAACACACAGCCTTATTCGTATTATTCTAATTTGCGTCAGTTGCTTACTGCTAATCACAAACATTTCTTGTATGAAACCAATGTTGGGGCAGGTTTGCCGCTAATTGATACAATTAAGCTATTGCATACATCAGGTGATAAGATCAAACGAATAAGAGGAATATTCTCTGGGTCATTGAGTTTCATTTTTAACTCATTCTCGAATAGTGAAAAGCCATTCTACAAGGTGCTTCAGCAAGCAATTGACGGTGGACTTACAGAACCAGATCCACGAGAAGATCTTTCAGGAAATGATGTAGGTCGTAAGCTTTTAATCCTGGCTCGCGAGTTAGATTTAAAGAATAACTTCGAAGATGTAAAGATAGATAACCTTATTCCTGAAGATTTGCGAGAGGGAAGTGTTGAGGCATTTTTGAGTGCAGAAGAAGAATTGAATCAATATTTCGAAGGACGTAAATCGTTGGCAAAAGCCGATGAAGTGTTGCGTTACGTTGGCGATTTGGATGTTGAGGCAGAAACACTAGAGGTAAAGCTAGAAGTGGTACCGCAAAACTCAACTCTTGGTGGCTTGCAAGGATCAGATTCCATTTTTGAAATCTTCACCGAATCATATGGCGAACATCCATTGGTTATTCGTGGAGCAGGTGCCGGAGCAGAGGTGACAGCGCGTGGAGTTTACTCCGATTTGCTTCGCCTGGCAGAAACATTGTAAAAAGAAATTCAGACATCGTATCGTACTTCACCGTACGATTATATTTAGAAAAACAGAAAAAGAGACGGTCGTGAGGCCGTCTCTTTGTATTTTAATGACAGTTCTAATTGATGCTGAATATAATGGGAAATAAAAATGCAACTACAAAAGTCCATGCCATATAGAAAGGTAAAAAATGAGCAATAGAGTTGGCTACTATTGGCTCATCATCATTATCTATTTGCGACTTGTAAAGGTTTATGGAAATCTTGAATAGATGAATGCAAGTAAGTATGTTGAAACCAAGTACAGTTAATCGGTTGGGCGAAATTCCAAACTCAATAAAGCGGTAAATAATGGCTGATAAGGCAACCAGGTCGATGAATAAAGTAATGGTTGATAATGCCAATAGTATTACTTGCAGGTATTTTCGAATGTTGTTGTTTCTGAGTTCAGAAACCGAAAAGAAAATAATAGCCAATACTGGTACCAGCATAATATTGAAGGTGAATAGCGATTCCCTTTTAGTGTAAGGACTTTCGCCTTCTATAATTATTGTAGTTAGGAAAATTAGTAGAGTGATCAGCATTAAAGGACTGAAAAGGATAGCAACAATTGAGCTGATTTTATTGGTTATTTGTGGGCGATACTTCAATATTAATGCAGATGCAATTGGAGTGATGGTTATACCCGGAATGATGATATTGTGGATGTAGAAATTAGTAATGTTCTTTCCAATTCCGGAAAATAGGACAATGGTAATCATAGTTAATATACCACCTGAGATTGCAAAAACAGCACTAAGGATAGCAATGTCTCCATTGTGCTTTAGAAAATCAAGCCGATCTTTCTTTCCTATGGAATAACTGGAATAGTTCCATCCATAAACAAACCAGATAAATATGGGAATGTGTATATAAACCAAAGGAGAAGTGCTTCCTTTTTCTGCAATAAGATTTATAACTACAGCCGAAACAGTATAAATAGCAATGGTGTATAGCAGTTTTTTAATATCGATATTTGATTTTGTTGACAGGGAAAAAACAGTTAGTCCCAGCAACATAATCAGAGGCATATTTTTTATTAAAAACTCTAGCTCTTGAGACTCAAAACCAAAGATTAGAGGTAACTTAATAAGAAAAATAGTCCCTATAGCTACAATGATACAATTGATCAAATAGGCTTTATTAGCTCTTTCGTTGATCAATCTTTTTGGTTGAAACAATAATCGAGCTTTCCAAAATGCAATAGCTGGATGAGTTGTTTCATCTTGATAGCTGGAAAGCAACTCCTGTTTGAACTCTTTTTTGTTTTGTTGATACAACTGCTCTAATCCCTCAGGATTATCAATCAGGGTTTTAATTTTTTCTTTTAGCATGTGCGGTATTATTTTTAATCATAACGATAAGTATTCTTAAAAATTATGTTATGCGCTAGCTTTTGTACTTTTCTTTCGAAAAGGTTTGATTAAAACTCGTAAGGATTGATCTCTTAAGAAGTAGGAATGTGCCCAATTGATAAAGATAAAGAGTCGGTTTTTAACACCAACAATTGCCATAAGGTGTACAACAAGCCACAGGAACCATGCAAAAAATCCCGAAAACTGAAAACGAGGTAGATCTACCACAGCCATGTTTCTTCCAATAGTGGCCATCGATCCTTTATCGCTATATTCAAAAATGGTCGCAACATCTTTTATAAAGTGTTTGGCTAATAAATCGGCTTGCTGAATGGCAACTTGTGCAACCTGAGGATGTGCTTCAGGAAATAGCTCGGTAGGCATATAGGCGATATCTCCAATGGCATACACGTTCGCAATTCCATCCACCTGATTATCCCTTTTTACAACGATGCGATTACCTGGCTTCATACAATCTTCGGGAATACCAGGAATAGTGCTTCCTCCAACTCCGGCAGCCCACACCAGGTTTTGTACTTTCAGCACTTCGCCATCTGCCAATTTCATGTTTTCACCATCATAATCAGAGATGAAGGTGTTTAAATGAATTTCAACTCCCAGCTGTGTCAGGAATTGATGAGCCTTGGTGCTGGCATGTTCACTCATTGAACTCAGTAGGCGGGAGGACGCTTCGTATAAACGAATTTTCATCAGGCTAAAATCGAGCTCAGGATAATCTTTGGGAAGCACATAGTTCTTTAACTCTGCTATTGCCCCAGCCAATTCAACTCCTGTTGGACCGCCACCAACAATTGCAATGGATAGCTGCTTGGCTTGTTGTTTCTCATCTTTAATGAGTATAGCTGTCTCGAAGCTTTCTAGAATTTTATTACGAAGATGAATTGCTTCGGCAGTAGTTTTCATTGGAATACTGTTTTGTTCAATATTCTTATTTCCATAGTAATTGGTATCAACGCCTGTTGCAATTACCAGCTTATCGTATTCCAGTTCTCCAACGGTGGTGGTTATGGTTTGTTTTTCAGTATTAATTCCAGTGAGTGCAGTGTTTCTGAAATGCAAATTTTTATATTGATGAAACACTTTGCGAATGGGGAAGGAAATGTTACTGGGTTCAAGTCCTGACGTGGCCACTTGGTAAAAAAGAGGTTGAAACTGATGAAAGTTCCATTTATCAATAACAACAACCTGAAATGGCGATTTGGCTAGTTTTCTGGCAAGTTTTAACCCTGCAAAACCAGCACCAACTATAACTATTCGCTTCTTATTATTGTCTGGTAAGTTAAAACCAGTATTTGCTATATTTTCCATAATAAATTCGGCTTTTTCTATAGACTACAACCTGAATCAATGGAAAATGTTTTGGAATTGATGGTGTTTAGATGGATGAGTATAAAAAAGGGACTGAATGATTCAGCCCCTTGGTATTTATTTCTTTGTGAATAGGTAGTAATGAGTTAAATATCGGTGTTTTGAACGATGAGAAGAGGGGATATTAATATCGTAAGTTTCCTGCTTTTCGATATGGTATTTCTTACTCCACTCTTTCATATTCATGTTTTCTTCCAAATCAACCAATAAACCGAATTGCTCCAAATCAGGAAGAATATAGGTGTGGTTTTTTATTTCAACTTGAGGAACAATGCGTTCGCAGTACCACATTAATTCCGGAGATATATAGTCGAGAAAAAATACATGTTTTTCAGGTTTACCCTTAATGGCTTTGGTGGCATTAACATGTTGAATAAAATCCTTTTGTTTCGAACTTCCTGCCAATACGGTAGGTAAAAAGCACATAACAGAAACATAGAATAGAATTGAGCATACAAACATCGACTTTACATTTCTTTTACGGATGGAATCAAGTAATGCAACGCCGATTGTGGTAAATACCATTACTCCAACAATAATCAATGTTAAGCTTAAATCCGGTTGTTTTCGGTATAGAATAATTCCCCCAACTGTTGATGACAAAGCGGCAAGACAAAATATGCCGAAATGAAGGTTAACAATTATTTTATCGAAAAGCGTTGATTTCGGTTTAAAATTCTTAATCAAGTATTGAATGTAAAAGCCTGTGTTTAAGGCCAAGGGAATTAAAACGGGCATTAAATAGCGCGATTTCTTTTCTGGAATACACGATAACAATACGACCGAGAAGATTGTCCATAAAAGAGTTAGTTTGTAAGCTTTTAGGTTTTCTACTCTTGACTTCATATATGGATAAAGTAATCCCACAAATGCTGGAATTGTCCACATGCCACTTTGAATGAAAAAGCTCCAGTAGTAATAAAACGGTTTTACATTATAGCTTGACCAGTTTTGGGTTTCGCGAGAGGTTATTTCATGGAAAGTATCCGGATCGGCCATTCTAACGTAAATGAACCATATTGCTCCTAATGTCGATCCTGCTACTAGCACCAGCAATGCCTGTACCAATTTCTTTTTGGAAAAACGATAAGTAAAGAAGTAAGCCATACTAAATGGTAAAAACAGTGCAAATAAACCAACAGGTCCTTTGCTTAGAACAGAAAGTGCCCAGAATAAAATGGCATAAATGATATAAGATGTTTTGAATTGATTAAATGCCGAATAGAGAAAATAGATGGATGCCAGCATAAATCCATGGGTGTAGATATCCCACGGTGCTTCTACTGTTATTCCTATTACATAAAACGATGTAATTGCAATTAGTGCATTGATCAATGCGTGTTCTTTATTGATAAAACGGAGTGTGAAATTATGAGTGAAAACTCCTACTAGAAAAAGCATTATGGCAGTAGGAATACGCATTGCAAAAGTACTATTTATACCGAAGATGGATCCGAATACCGCTGACATCCATGTGGGAAATGGAGGTTTTTCATAACGAGGGGCTCCATTCATGGTGGTTAATAGCCAGTTGTCATCGAGAAACATTTCACGGGCGGTAATGAAGTTTCGAGCTTCCATGATTGATACCGACCAATAATTAAAGTAAGGAAAAAGCATAATAATAGTGAGCAACGCCAATATAACAATGGGATGCCTCTCCAGGATAGTCTTGGATGTCATTTTCAAATCTTTTGTGTGTGTTGCGTGTTTTGTAAATTGAAAAATACGGCTGATTGAATATGTGTGCGCAATGGTGAAAAAGTATCAAACCGTAAAATCAAACTACATTGTATCTGTTTTGAATTTAGCTAAGCCCAAAACAAAGCCCTAAATGTAGGAAAATATTGAAAAACATGAGAAGTTATGCTGTATCTTTGTGGCGAAAAACGAATTCTTATGCAAATGAAATGTGCTTGTGGCTCGGGAAAAGAGTTGAACCAATGTTGCCAACCAATTATTGATGGAAAAAGCAGTGCTGTAGTGGCAGAAGAGCTGATGCGTTCAAGGTATACCGCATTTACTCAAGCTAATGGGCGTTATCTGATTTATAGTCACCATTCTTCAACCCGAAAAACAGTAAATAAAAGAGATCTAGAATCCTGGGCAAAGTCGGTTCAGTGGATGGGACTAACTATCCTAAGTAAATCGGGGAATGCAGATGATGAAACAGCTTTTGTAGAGTTCCGGGCATTGTTTATGGAGCAAGGAGCTTTGGAGCAGGTTCATGAAAAATCGTTGTTCCGAAAAGAAAACGGAGAGTGGAAATATGTTTCGGGGAAGCACTTTTAGTTGGCTGCTTGATAGGGGAATGACACAAAAAAGGTACTGCCTTTATGAATTTCAGACTCCAACCAGACTTTTCCGTTAAGTAACTTGGTATATGCTTTTACAATTGACAATCCCAGCCCTAAACCTTCATTGGATCGGGATAAAGTGATATCTGCATAAACGAATCGTTCGAAAATAGCACTGAACCTGTCTGCCGGAATCCCTATGCCAGTATCTCTCACGAATAGTACTACATCGTTGTCTTTCAGGTAACAGCCTACTTCGATGTTGCCTGCAGGAGTAAATTTAATGGCATTGGATATTAGGTTATTGAAGATACCATTCAGCAGGTTTTTATCTGCCATTATCTGAGATTGTATGGATGGAAGTTTTTCAGTATTCTTTATTGTTAGTTCCTTTTTTATAATCTGAGGCAAAAAGAAATCGATCTGCGATTTGATAAGGTTGTTTAAGTTGATGGAAGTGGGAACAGCTTCCAGTTGATTGGACTCTGCTTTAGAAATTTCCAGCAGGTTGTTTATGGTAACCAATAAACGACTTCCACTCTTGCTGATAATATCGAAATATTTTTTGTTGATCTCATCAATGTCCGACTCTTTAATCAACTCAATGAATCCCATAATGCTATTCATCGGAGTTCTAATTTCATGAGACAGGTTTTGCAGGAAAAGCATCTTCAACTGATCACTCTCTTCGGCCTTTTCTTTTGCCTTTATTAGCTCTTTGTAGTTTTGCTCCAGAATTTGGGTTTTTTTCGCAACCTGCCTGCGAAGCAGAATTACAAAGATGGAAACTGTAACAAATGCAATTAATCCGATAGCAATAATCCAGATAAGGTAATCGGGGAGTCCGTTGTGCTTATGGTTATACCATTTTATAAGCGATTCGTATAGAGCCGATTTTGGATTATTTTTTAGTTCTAAAATATTCTGATCAATTAAATATTTAAGGCTTTGATCAGTATGTCTGGAGAAACCGTAATGAAGTTCGCTAACTTCAAGTATTAAACTGGTTGGTATGATGATATCTTCACAAAGCTCAGAGAAATAGAAAAAGCGATATGCTGCTATTAAATCGATTTCACCTTCTTTGAGCGCATTAGCTAACAAGTGGTAATCATCATAGGCCATGATTCTACAGTTAATATTCTTTTTTAGTGAGGTATTTTGCAGAATTTCTTGTTGTCGGGAGTTGGTTATAACACCTATGCTTTTGTTTTGCAGGTCGTTGATGTTTTGAATAGCTGTTTTATTGGTGGTAAATACTTGTAGCCATGTACTTAGTACAGGTAAGCTCAGATTGAAGATGAAATCTCGTTCAGGAGAAAATACCATATCGGGCAAAACATCAATTTGACCTTTCTCTAATTGTGTAATTAAATCAGACCATTTTCCATGTATGTATTGCAACTGAATGTTCTCTTTCTGAGCAATTGCTTCCAGTACATCAATGAAAACACCATCAGCTTTGCCATTGGGTATTTGAAAAACTTTAGGTGGATTATGGTATATACCAACTCTTAACTTATGGGTTGATGCGTGCTCTTGAGAAAAACTCAAATTAAACGAAAGAAACAGAAGGAATAAGACAAGGCTTATAGATCTCATGTTAGTTAGGTTGGTCTATGCTGCTTAAAACTACCTATTTTTTTCTAATTAGCATATAGATATTAGCTGTAAATCTAAAATGATAGTAGTTTATTTTGCTGTGTGATTGGTTAATATAGATGTTGTAATAATTGAGATTAAGTAGATAAAACCTTATGAAAGATCTCAGCTAACAATGGAATGTTGTTTGATTTGTTAGGGAAAAGATAGTCTGTTAAAGCAAAGAACAGAGTAGTACCTGCCTTACATGACATTCATTTGAGTTAGAAAGGCTTCATCTTCGATAATCTGATTATATGGAGCAACCTTTTCAATCTTTTTCTGATCGTTCATCACAACAGCTACATCGAAGAGTGATTTCCAGTAGTTGAGGTCGTGGGTACTACAAATAATGGTTTTTCCGGCTGCTTTAAGTTTTAGCATCAGTTGAAGCAGAAAACGTTTGCTTCGGGGGTCGAGTCCGTTTAATGGTTCATCTAAAGTTAATACTTGCGGATTGGCTGTAAGAACCGATGCAATGGCTACTCGTTTCTTTTCTCCATCGCTTAAGTAAATGGGCTCGCGATGAATAAGGTGCTCGATATTGAGCATTTTCAGGCAATCCATAACACGTTGTTTTACCTCTATTTCATCTAGCTGCATCTGGCGTGGGGCAAAGGCCAACTCCTCGTATACCGTAGGAGAGAAGAGCTGTACTTCCGGGTTCTGAAAAACAAATCCAATACGCTGGTGGAATTGCCTGCTTCCTTGTTTATGTCGCAATGTTTTTGATGTAATTTTATTGCCCATAAATTGATAAGTACCCGATGATGGGTAAAGCAATCCGTTGATGATTTTCAATAGGGTAGACTTACCCGAACCATTCTCACCAATGAGCGCATATGCTTTCCCTGCTTCAATTGTAAGGTTTACATCGGACAATGCAGGGTGGTTATCGTAGCTGTAACTTATATCTTCAAGTTGTATTAAAGTGCTCATAAGGTGAAAAGTGCTGTGATTAATAGAATGCAAATTAGCAGATAAAGTGTATCGGAGATGGATATTCTTCTTCTGTTTCTGACAGAATAGATCCCATTGAAACCTCGTTTTTGCATGGCCTGCCATGTTTGGTCGGTATGGTGTTTCGATTTAATAAACAGAATGCCAACAAGGCTGCCCAGAGAATTGTATCGTTTTTTATCAATCCCAATATTCTTTTTCTGAAGGGCGTAAAACATATTCAATGCAATTCGGCCTAAAATGAAAATGTATTTAAGTGTAATGTCTATGAGTAAAATAACCTCGTTAGGAACTCTTAAACGGGATAAAGCACCTGTTAGTTGTCTCCATTTGGTGGAATAGGAGAGGATATTTACAATTATTACACTGGTTATAATTTTTCCGATTAACAGAAATGTCTGATGATTTTGCTGGAATAAAATGGCTGGCAGCATAACCATTGTTGCGAATAGTAGAGCAACCAAGCCAATTGTCATGATTCGTTTTACATGCTTGTGATGAAGCAAACTCAATTCTAAAAATTTCAAAGTGAAGACAGCTGTTATTGCCATTCCCGATTGAGAAATAGCAACACCAATTATCAATGGCAAAGCAGTTAATAACTTAACCGTGGGATGCAATTGATAAATCAGGCCTTTAGGCTGAATTACTCCGCCTTTTAATCGTGCCAGGATAGTGAGCAATCGGAAGCTACTTTTATGCAGGTAGCGGTGTTGACTGCCCGACGGAGTATAATCTTCGGTATGAAATAACCAATCGCTCATTAGCGTTTAAATAGCTTGAAAAGAATAGTGATAAATGCAACGCCTCCGGTTGCCGCAATAAGGTAGGCAACTATCTCGTGAACTCCTTCCAACGTATAGTCGGGAGAGATGACTGGAAGCGAAAATCCTTTCTCAATTTGCTGCGGAACGTAACCTAACATCTGCTGTAGGTCTTCGGCTCCCCATTCTCCCCAGGCTGTGCCTTCGGCCAAAAGACCAAGTGGAACTAGTAATAAAATTACAATTAGTCCGATGTATAATGGCTTTAGTTTCTTTGGAGTTTCGGTGATGGATAATTCAGGAGCAGAACGATGAATAAACTTCAGAACTCCCGATGTAATTAATCCTTCGGCTACTCCGGCAACCAAAAGGTGAGGAATAACCATGGCGGGAATGGCAATTTGCCATGAATAAGGGCAATATAACGGTTGACCTGCCTCATTGGTGAATAGTAGTGGCTGAATTCCCAGTTCGGTTGCGGTAACCAATGCAGCTACATTGAGTGATATATAACTGGCAAAAAATGCAGCAACGGTCTTGTATTTCTGGAAAAAGCTAATTCGATTTAAAAACTGGTAACAATAGTAACCTACGAAAGGCATAATGAAGGCCAGGTTGAGTGCATTGGCCGGAAAAGCCAGAATCCCACCATCGCCAAAAAACAGAGCCTGAACCAGTAAGGCCACACTAACTGCTATTACTGCATTCCAGGGGCCCAGTAGTAGTGCAATGAGTGTGCTTCCTACAGCATGTCCGGTGGTACCTCCGGGAAGAGGAAGGTTGAACATCATGATTAGAAACGAGAATGCAGCACCAATTCCCAAAAGAGGAATGCGTTCATTGTTCTCGTTATTACGTAATTTCTTTAGTGCGGTATACCAAACAGGTGCCATTACTGCAGTGGCAACAGCACACGATTCAGGGCTAATGTAATTTTCTGGAATATGCATGACGATTGGTTTAGGTGAATTGCTTGATTATTTTGTGGGCAGCGCAGGCCGCTCCGAATCCATTATCGATATTTACAACAGTTATGCCGCTGGCACAAGAGGTGAGCATACCAAGCAATGCAGATATACCTTGCAAATTGGCGCCATAGCCAATGCTTGTTGGTACTGCAATCACAGGCTGCTGAACCAAACCGCCAATTACGCTGGATAGAGCACCTTCCATTCCTGCCACAACAATAATAACCGATGCTTTGCGTATTTCGTCCAATTGATCGAAAAGTCGGTGAATACCTGCTACTCCAACATCGGAAATAAGCTTGGTTTTGTTACCCAAAATATCGCATGTTACTCGTGCCTCTTCGGCAACAGGTAAATCGGATGTTCCGGCAGTAACGATAGTTACATGGTGATCGGAATGGTACTCATGATTCAACTTGTATGCAAGTGTTTTAGCCAGAGGGTTGTATTCCACATCCGAATAAAGTTTACATACTGCGTCAGCCATCTCTGTTGTTACTCGGGTGGCTAGCACATTGTGTTTTTCATACATGGCTTTGAAAATATCAACTACCTGATCGGTGTTTTTTCCTTCGGCATAAATTACCTCTGGAAAACCATTGCGCAATGCTCGGTGAAAATCCACCTTTGTATGTCCTAGATCTTGAAATGGCAACTTTTGCAATTGGGTCATTGCTTCATCGGTATTCATCTCGCCTTGAGCAACTTGTTGAAGTAGTGTTTTTAGGTATTTATCATCCATGGTTGAAAATATTAGCTTTTATTTCGAAAGAATTTGACGGTTCATACTTCCTGTGGCATAGCCTTCTAAGTCGATGGTTACATGCTGAAAGCCCATCTCTTTGATAGCATGAGATATTTTCCCGATATCTTCGTTTTGCACGAAGCTTTTTACCTGCTCTAAAGGTAATTCAATTCGGGCTACATTGTCGTGCGTACGAACCCTAACAGCTTTATAACCCAACTGATGAAGATAAACTTCCGCTTTCTCTACACTTTCCAGTCGCTCAATTGAAATGGGTTGATCGAAAGGAAGGCGAGTGAGCAGGCAGGCATAAGCCGGTTTCTCACTGGTTGGGAGATTGTATTTTCTCGACAGTTCACGCACCTCTGCTTTGGTGATGTTGGCCAACAATAGCGGACTAACCACTTTTAGCTCCTTCAATGCTTTCATGCCAGGACGGTAATCGCTGGTATCGTCGGCATTGGAACCATCCATCACCGTATTGCACTGATTGCCCCTTGCCGCAGCGATAATCTGATTGAAAAGTTCTTTTTTACATAGATAGCAGCGATCAGCCGGATTGTTTTGTATGATATGAGGAATATCAAGCTGAATGACTTTGTGCTGGATTCCAATTTGTTGGGCCAAATCACGTGCCTCTTGAATTTCCCATTGGGGAACATAAGGTGTTGAAATGGTGATAGCCATAGCATTATTACCCAAATGTTTTTGTGCAAGATAGCTCAATAAAGTGCTATCTGTCCCTCCGGAAAAAGCAATGGTTACTTTCTGGTACTGCTGAAGTAAATCAACAATCTGTTGTTCTTTTTGTACTAAAGTGGTCATGATACTTCGCTATTTTGAAGAATGGCTACTTTAATTAAATCGATCATCTGGTGCAATGGAATTTGATGGGCTTCAGCCAGACGTTTGCAATCTTCCATTTCAGGCTTGCTGTTTACCAATTGTCCATTGAAAAAGGCATGCTTTACATTTACCTTGCCGTATGTGGTTTCTATGGTTTCGAAAGTACGTTGTAGTTCCGTTTTATCTACTACGATTGACTTTATTCCTAACGTAGTAGTGTGTGTAAATAGCAACATTTTAAGCGCTTCTTCTTGTGTTTGATTACAAAGCACCGATAGCGTTAATGCCGGTCTGCCTTTTTTCATAACAATAGGAGTGAAATGCGCATCTTGTGCTCCCGATTCCAATAGTAAGTCGATAACAGGAGCAATGGTTTCTGCCGACATATCATCGATGTTGCATTGTAACAAACGGTGAGCTTGGACAGATGCATTGGTCTTAGCCCAACTCATGCGCACCAGGTTTGGAATTTCCATATCGCGGTGCCCAATCCCGTAAGCTGTTTTCTCTGTGGGAGCCGAAAATGAGGTTGAATATTCATCGACAATGGTGGCAAGAATAGCAGCTCCTGTGGGAGTAGTTGTCTCAAACTGTACTTTTCCCCTGGTAGTTGGCAAACCATGCAAAATCTCAGCTGTTGCCGGAGCAGGAACTGGCATTAAGCCATGTGCACATTTTACAAAGCCGCCTCCCAATTCAATTGGTGTAGCAACAATCTTTTCAGGTTGAAGATAATGAAGGCAGATAGCTGCTCCAACAATATCTACGATTGAATCGGTAGCGCCTACTTCATGAAAATGCACTTCATCAATTGATTTGGCATGAATTTTTGCTTCTGCCTTGGCAATCAATGTGAATATTTCCATACTCGTTTTCTTCACTTCATCGGAAAGAGAACTGTCATTGATTATATGACTAATTGAATGCAGGTTTCGATGCTCGTGGTGATGATGGTGCTCATGTTTATGATGATGTCCGTGGTCATGTTCGTGTGTATGCCCATGGTCATGATGATCGTGAGTATGACCGTGTTGGTGTTCATGTAAATGCACATGAACCTGTGTGCCGAAAATTCCCATTTTATCGGCCTGTTTTATATCTAAATGAAACTCTTCGTTGATATGTAGCTTACTCAATTCATTCGACAAGTAATCGGCAGGAACGCCCATGTCGATCATGGCTGCCAAAAACATATCACCACTAAGTCCGGAAAAACATTCAATAAATAATGTGCTCATAGTTCGTTGAATTTATGGCAGCAAAAATAGTTGCTTGAAACTTGCAGCCATTTGATGTAGATCAAATTTAACCAGATTCTTCATTTGTGAAAAAGAAAAAGAGCGCATTAATATGGCGTTAACATAGGTCAACTATAAAATTTCTATGTGAGTAGACAGAATGAATAACACATTTGTATTATATAATATTTATTCTTTCTTAAATTTGACAGCTTAAAATAAATGCGAATCGGTTTCTGTTGATAGACAAAATGAACTGAAACGAATGAAACGAATGAAACCAATGAAGAATCGAGCAACACGCTATCTTATACTAATTGTTACTTCGTTATTGATAACAGGTTTAAATCCAACTAAAGCAGAAGACTGGATGTGGTGGAATAAAATTCACAACTGGAAGCCGGGAATGCCAAGTTGGAAATATTTTATAAAGGTGAGTCCCGGATATCTGGGACCTAATGCTTTGCCTGTGCCTGATCAGATACAAGGTTTGGTGGGAGATAAAATTCAATTTCAAACCAATTTTAGTTCTCATTTTAGCGATGGAGATAATACACAAGATTTATCGCTTCGATTTTATTATCCTTTTATTCCTGGAAAAGTTGCATTGGAATTATATGGAGTAGCATTCGAACATTATAGCATGAGCACTAAGGTTCGTGATGAACGAGCTGCTCGCGACTTCGATGGAAAAGGATTTGCCATTGGAGATTTGTATTTTGCAACTCATATTCAACTTAGAAAAGATAAAAAAGGGCCAGATATGGCATTGCGCCTAGTGGGTAGAACAGCTTCAGGAGGAGCATACGATGCTGCACGTTATTCCGATAGCCCAGGGTATTTCTTCGATCTTTCTTTTGGAAAATATTTTCATTCCAATGGATTGAATAAATGGCGATGGTTTGGAACGTTAGGATTTAAAAGCTGGCAAACCTCTTCGGATGAAATTTTACAAAATGATGCAGGTATCTACGGATTTGGTTTAAAAAGAAAAAGCGAGAATAGTAGTGTGTCTGTGGAAGTAGCTGGCTATGTCGGTTATAAAGATGAGCGGGACCGCCCCATGGTTGCTCGTGTCAACTGGTCTAAAAAAATGGGAAATAATAAACTGTTTGTAGGCTTTCAGCAAGGAATCTATCACATCAAATATTCAACCATCCGAATTGGGTGGATTTGGGAGTGGAATAAGAATGAACTATAGGTAGAAGTTCCTGTTAAATATTTAAAGCGATTTTGTAGTAGAGTGGAGATAATGGGTAGAAGAGGCAATATCGTACCATGTTTCATTAAAATTCACTCTTATGGGAATTCAGGCAATCGTTTATGAAAATTATTTCGACGCTCTTCTGAGGGGAGATCGTCAGGCTTGCATTAAGCTGATCGACGAGCAGTGGGACAATAAAGCCCCGGTTCGTTCTATTTATGAAGATTTGCTGAAAAAAGCACTCTATGAAGTGGGTGAGCTTTGGGAAGAGAATAAGATTAGTGTAGCTACAGAACACTTGGCTTCAGCAATTACCGAAACCATTCTCAATGGGCTGTTTTTAAAACTGAATGTACTTTATAGTTCCGAAAAGAAAGTGCTGGCTGGTTGTGTTGAGAATGAATTGCATCAAATTGGAATTAAGATGATTTGCGATACATTCGAGGCGAATGGTTGGCCCACATTTTTCCTGGGAGCCAATACTCCTATGAAAGAGTTTATGGACTTGGCCCGAAGCATTCAGCCAGATATTATTGCATTATCAGTAAGTATATATCCTCACATTCCAGAATTATTAAAAATGCTGAAGATAATTCGTAGTGAATTTACCGAAACTCCAATCTTAGTTGGAGGACAAGGCTTTCGACATGGAGGATTAGACCTAATCCCTGAAAATGATAACGTGACTTATATTGAAGATACTTTTGCAATTCAAGAATACATAAACCAATTGAGCCATGAATAAATTAGAATTACAAAACAGTGCCAATTTACTTCCTCGAGTATCGGAAGAGACTGCCAATAACTACAGGGCAAAAACCGGAGCAATGACAGAACAGGTGAATCAAATTCTGTTAGAAAATGAAGCCATTGATTGTTTAATTGGTAATGAGAACATTGATTTGATGAAGAACAACCATGAAAATCATGCCTCTTTTATGGTGTCTATTTTGGATAACTTTAAAGCGGAAATTCTGGTAAATACCATCCTTTGGGTTTTTAAAGTATATAGAAGCAGAGGCTTTAATCCCGCTTACTGGCAAGAGCAGTTACATGGTTGGATTGCTGCAGTTAAAACACATATCGACACCCAACATCAAAAAGAAATTATTGATTATTATCAATGGATGCTCGATCATGTGAACGATTTTACGGAGTTAACAGATATAGAGGTTAAAGAAGAAAGTAAGTCGTGAAGAGCGGGAACTTATCAGGACTTATAACTGAATGGGCAGATGAATTTTCGGATGTAATAAGTTCCGGAAATTGCATTTATGTCTGTCTGTTAGACGAAAATGGGAAAGTCAAATTCATTAATAATGCTTTTAATGAGTTGATGAAAGGCAAGGGGAGTGAAAATTTTTTAAACCCCAATGTCGAAGCTCTGCTTTCGAAGAATAATGATGGAAATATATTTGATGGATATTTAACTATTGGAGATAATGATTCTCTTAATCGGTCTATAGAAGCGAAAATATATCGAAAAGAGAATCAGTTACTGCTTTTGGGAGGAATAAATGCCAATGACCTGTTTGAACAAAACGAGAAAGTATTTGCATTAAATGCAGAAAACCAAAATTTGCAGCGAGAGTTAATTCGTGAGAAAAAACTACTTCAAACAACACTACATAAGTTGAATATTTCCAACGATGAGTTATCGAAACTATTAACAGAGAAAGACAAATTCATTTCACTATTGGTTCATGACATAAAAGGCCCATTTAATTCGTTATTGGGTTTCGTTTATTTGTTAAAGAATAATATCGAAGATTTGACAACTGAAGAGTTGAAGAAATATGCCGAATTAATAGGTAATACAACGGAAAGAACCAATAGCTTACTGAATGATATAATTGTATGGTATAAAGCGCAATCCGGGAAAATTACATTCACTCCACAATTGCTTGATTTGAATGATTTTTGTAAAGAGGTAGTTGCTGATGCACAGTTAAATGGAAGGCGAAAAAATATCAATGTAAGCCTTTTAGTTCGGGAAACAGTGAAGTTTAGAGCAGATGAAAATATGCTGAAAACTATTCTGCGAAACTTACTTTCCAATGCTATAAAATTTACCAAGGAGAGAGGTAAAGTAGCTTTGTCGGCTAAAATAGAAGAGCAACAAATCATTTTCAAAGTTACTGATAATGGAGTTGGTATTTCCAAAGAAGATATCGCTAAAATATTGAATGAATCAGTTTCGTACACAACAATTGGAGCTTCGGGAGAAAAAGGAACAGGAATTGGTGTCAATCTTTGCATCGATTTAATACGAAAACATGGAGGTAATTTACACATCGAATCCACACTTGGAAAAGGAAGCGAATTCTGGTTTGAAGTACCGATAAATAATAAATAAAAACATTCAGAGCCATAAAATCTTATGGCTCTACTTTTCAACTTTTATACCTTTCCACTTTTCAACCTTCCAAAACACATTCTTCTAAGAACGAATAGGTTTCCGGGCCTTTATTAAAAAGCAAGTCGATGATGCTTAAGTTAGGCTGAAATTCCATTTTATGGGAAAAGACTTGTGTGTAAGATTTGGCTTCAAATCGATTATCTGGTTGTTGGCGTTGTGTTTTAGGATGAATCACTTGTCGGTAATCGGTAACCTCGGCAGGATATTCGTGTATAAAGTCGGGAGTTAATTCAACAGTAGCTTCCAATTCAATCTCTTCGATAATGGTCTGCAATATCTCTTGATTAAACTCTAAAAGATAGTCGTATTTGTTTTCGAAGAAAGGAGCCAAAACATCGGCATAGTACTCGAAAAACGGAGAACTGTTGTAGGCCGAAATAATGCTTTTCCAATGTTGTTTTTGCCAGGGAGTATCGTAAGCAATCTTTACATCTTTGGTCAACACTTTGCGGTTGCGAGCCTTAACAACTGGAACGTTTAGTGTTTGAACACCATTGGTTCCCAGAATCATGCATCGGTTTCTATAGCTCTGTTTATTAAAGTGTTCAAATTGTTCTATCTCGATATTTTCGTATGCAACCAGCTTGCTTATATATTGTACACATGGCAAATAAGCCGATGTAAGAATTGCTTTACTCATTCTTTTTCAATTAAATTATTCATCAAAGAATCGAATATTGTCACTGGGAATAATCTTTTCTCCTTCAGGATGAATTTCCTCTTCAGGTTCTTCTTCCTGTTTTTTCAATGCGACAATCTCCTCTTCGGCATTTAATAATTCTGCTTTTAACGCCTTTACTTGTTGTTTGTACGACCTTAAACTGATAAGGCTAAAAAGCGACATAATTAAACTGCCTGCAAAAATAGAAGCAATAACAATAATTGCCAGTGGAATTGCATCAAATTTCCAGAAAAAGAGCGTTAGAGTAATGGGTTGAGCATTCTGAAATGCAAAAATGGCAATCAGAAGCAAAAGCGATAGAATTATAAGAAGTTTCCGCTGCATGGTTTTTCTTTTAAGAACGAAACAAAGATAAAAACATTGTTAGTTTTCAGGGCATAAAAAAAGCATTGCGGTAAGGCAATGCTTCTCAACGAATAGGTGTTTCGTTATAATATTTTTAGTCCAAGAGTAAATAGGTAACTCTTGTTCGAATTATCTTTAAAGTCGAGTCCTTTAAATAGCTCGCCTGTCTTTTCAACTCTGAAATCCAGACTTAGGAAAAGGAAATCGACACCGGCACCATATTGCCAACCCCATATTTTGTCTTTAAACTCGTCTAAGTTAATACCCTGATCAGAAATCTTTTTGTCGGTTACGAACGAGACAACTGGTCCGGCGTTAACTCTAACATTGAAAGTAGGAAGGTTGATTAACTTATATCCAACCAAAATAGGTACATCCAATGTCTTCAGGTCGATACTTTTTACTACGTCAACAGCATTTTGCTTCAACTTTCCTCCTTTAGTGTTGAAATACAATTCGGGCTGAATATAAAGCTTCGATAAGCTTAGTCGTACAAATGCTCCTGCTAAATAGTTATTGATGGTCTGTTCATTATAATCAGCCACTTTAGTAGAAAATTTGGAGCTATTCATTCCAAATTTAAAACCAACGCTAATAGGCGATTGTGCAAATACTCCTGTAGAGAAAAGTACTGCAATAAATAGTAAGATACATTTTTTGTTCATCGTTCTTCTTTTAGGGTTTCCTTCGTTAAAAATACAATATTAAAACATAACACTCTACTTAAATAGTATATTTCAAGTGTGTTATTTTACTGACAAACAAAAAAAGCAAAGGTTGCAGTTGCCGATAAACTATTTCAGATAAAGATTGCTGTCACCATAGCTCAGAAAGCGGTATTCGTTGGCTAAAGCATGCTGATATATGGTTTTCCATTCGTCACCTAAAAATGCCGAAATCAACAACAATAGTGTGCTTTGTGGTTGATGGAAATTGGTGATCATTCCACTCATTACTCTAAAAGTATAACCCGGAGCAATGATAATTTGGGTGGAAGAATCGATAATATCCAGTTGGTGTTTATCCATATATGAAAGCAATGCCGATAATGCATCGTTCTTGGTTACCTTACATGGTTGCAGGTAAGGCGTCCATTGTGTAATGTGCAATTCTGTAGGATCGATATCCGGGTTTTGCATGGTTTTTACTCCCATCCAGAATAGACTTTCAATGGTGCGAATAGATGTGGTTCCTACAGCAATGATTGGAGCCTCTTGCTTTAGTAGTGTCTCAATCAACTGACGTTTAACCAGAATATGCTCGGTGTGCATATCGTGCCCATCGATGGTGTCGCTTTTCACTGGCTTGAAAGTTCCGGCACCTACGTGTAGGGTAACTTCAGCTCTGCGAATATTTTTAGCCTCGAAAGTTTCAAATACTTTTTCTGTGAAATGAAGTCCGGCTGTTGGAGCAGCCACCGACCCTTTTATCTTTGAAAACACTGTCTGGTAGCGTTCTAAATCCGATTGTTCGGTATCTCTGTTTAAATAGGGTGGAATTGGAATAATTCCGGCAGCTTCAATTACTTCGCTAAAGCTCACCTCGCCATCCCAACTAAAACGTATGATGGATTCACCAGGATTGGCCTCTAAACGTTCGGCATTGAGTGTCACCTGTTTCCCGTCAATGGTTAGCGGTTTCGAAAGTAAGCCACTTTTCCATTTTTTCGAATTTCCAACAATGCATTTCCATGTGCATTCTGTTCGTTGCGCAAAGTTCAATGCATAGTCGGTAGGTTGTACCGGATCGAGACAGAAAATTTCAATTTTAGCTCCGGTCGATTTCTGAAAGTGCAAACGAGCCTGAATAACCTTGGTATTATTGAATATCAATAGTGAATCGGCAGGAATATGATTACCCAATTCTACAAATCTTTCATCGCGAATGTTCCCTTTCTCCCAAACCAATAATTTAGATGCATCGCGTTGTTCCAGCGGATACTGGGCAATACGCTCGTCGGGTAGAGAATAGTTGTATTCTGCAATTTCAATCTGTTTTACCTGCTCAATTAATTCGTTGCTCATATTTAATGTTCGTTTCAGAAATTGTGCGGCAAAGATATAAAAAAGGCTGAAGTGCTAAATGGAGTGTGTGATCTCTGGTGGAATTTTATAGGGAATACCAAAAAATGACCAGAGAATTTGATTTTGTCTCTGGTCATTTTATTTATCACTTCTACTTTTCAGTTTATGAGACTACAGTGATAACTTCTTCTTCGGCTAACCGCGACTTAGGCGTTTTGTCGGGAGAGTTGAAGTCCGATTCGGAACGATATCCGATGGATACAACTGCTACTGATGTAAGGCCTTTCTCGCGAAGTTGAAACTCTTGGTCGATGGCTTTAAAATCGATTCCCTCCATTGGAAGGGCATCAATTCCCAGTGCGGCAACTCCTAAAAGGAAGTTTCCCATATTAAGGTAAAGCTGCTTTTCTACCCAATGTTGGAAATCTTTCAAATCGTATTTATGAATATCGGCAAATGTGTTTCGTGCTCCGTATACCATTTGCTGAATCTCTTTGTTCGGGTATCGGCCATCGTTTTCTTCTTTGCCCAACAAATGCTTCATGTACTCATCGTTGGCTTCGGTTTTTGCACAGAAAACCACCACGTGCGAAGCATTCAATACTTTCGGTTTGTTGAATTCGAAAAAGCCTTCTGTTCCTTTGGCTATTCTTTGCTTTCCCTCTTCGGTATTGGCAATAACAAAATGCCATGGTTGAATGTTAGTACTTGAAGGACTCATGCGCAAAATGGCCTTTACTTTCTGAAAATCTTCTTCCGAGATTTGTTTGTTTTTGTCGAACTCCTTAGTGGAGTATCTCCAGTTTAAAACGTCAATAATGTTCATATGTAAATCGTATTTAAAATCGAACTATAAAAAGTATAGTTGCAAAAATAAGTATAGTAAACTATCTTTGCAATAACGGTCAAAAATGATAGTATAAACAAATGACAACTGTAAAGGCAAAAAGTTATGTGTTCAACGGGAAAGAGTACCCTTGTTGTGCAAGCTTAACAATGGGATTAATTGGAGGCAAGTGGAAAACAGTGATTCTGTATTATTTGATGCATGGTACATTAAGATACAACGAATTGCGAAGAAACATGCCAACAGTTACTGAAAGAACATTGAGCTTGCAGTTGAAAAAACTGGAGGAAGATGGGATAATTGAACGTAGGGTTTATACCCAAAAACCTCCGTTAAAAGTAGAATATAGCTTGACAAAGCTAGGAGAGAGTTTAGTTCCGCTTATTAAAGCGATATCGGAGTGGGGCTTTTATGCCGCTGAAAATCATGACGATTAGTTTTGGTAAGTAAACAAGAGAAATTTATAGTTCTAAAATAAAGTAGAAAGGGTGACTGTTTATCGGTCATTTCGTCTATTTTTGCAGCAAATTATTGTCGTATGATTAAAATAGGTGACAAAGTTCGATTTCTGAATGATGTAGGTGGCGGTAAAGTTACCGGTTTCATTGGTAAAAGCATGGTTAACGTGGAAAACGAAGATGGCTTCGAAATTCCAGTATTGTTAACCGACGTAGTTGTGGTAAACGATGTTAAAAGTTATTCTTCCGAGAGTTCCTCTAGCTATCGTCGTTCGCCTGAGCCAGAACCTGAAGTGGAGGATGAAGACGAAGAAGATGAGGTAGAATATACCGGACCAATTGTAATTCAAGGAAACGATGAGCCTAAATTCGCATTTGCATTTGTGCCCGACGATGCCCGAAATCCATTGCATGGCGAGTTGAAAGCTTATTTGATCAACGATAGTAACTTAAGCGTACTGTTTCAGTATGTGCATTACAAAGATGGAAAGTACAAGACCGTTGAATCGGGCGTGCTAGAACCAAATACCAAGTTGTATTTAGAGTCGTACGCTCAGAACGATTTGGCCAATATGCCTCAGTTCTATTTTCAGATGATCTATTTCCATATCGACGAAGCACCTCGCTTGCATAATCCTTTGCAGAAACATTTGGAGATTAATCCAATTCGTTTTTACAAAGAGAAAAGCTATAAAGAGACAGGATACTTTCAAACTCCGGCCATTCTTTTCAAACTGAAAGATGAGAATGAGACCAATTACTTGGAAGATATTACCGAGAAGGAGTTTAAAGAGATTGTTAGCGACAAGCTAAAAGGGGAAGAAGAATCTGCTCCGAAAGAGCAACCAAAGCGCAACGAGAATCCGGAAATTCTGGAAATTGACTTGCACTTACACGAGGTGGCCGATGCTCAGAATGGCTTGAGCAAAAAAGAGATTCTTGACCTGCAGATGGAGCGCATGCGTCGCGAGATGGATGATGCCCTTAAGGCAGGAGAGGTGAAGCGCATTGTGTTTATTCACGGCGTGGGTAACGGTCGCTTAAAGCAGGAAGTTCGTCACGAATTGGATAGAAAATATAAGAAATACGTTTACCAGGATGCATCGTTCAAAGAGTATGGATATGGTGCTACTATGGTAATTTTAAAAAGATAATAGTAGGTTACTCTATCGCTGCTTTCTTCGGAAAGGAGAGGAAAGTCCGGGCAACACAGGGTGCCATGCTTCCTAACGGGAAGATCTGCGCGAGCGGATAGTAGTGTAACAGAGAATAACCGCCACTTTGTGGTAAGGGTGAAAAGGTGAGGTAAGAGCTCACCGGTCTCGGTGGTGACACCGGGAGCCGTACGCCTCATGGGTTGCAAGACCAAATATACCGGCAGTTAAAGAACGCACCCGTTCAATGTCGGGGGGTAGGTTGCTAGAGGTTGCAGGCGACTGTAATCGTAGATAAATGATAGGGCGCTGCTTTGCAGCTGACAGAACCCGGCTTATCGATCTACTATTTTTAAAACGCTCTCTGGTCATCAAAATCAGAGAGCGTTTTTGTTTTTAGAGTAGAGATTTTGTGGTATTAGCTATTACTATGGCTAGCGCCAATTTGTAATTGGTGCTTATTTCTCAACTTGTATACGTCATAGCGAAAGTGTTTATACTTGAAGCAAGCTGTTTGTGGTATAGCTATTTTACAGAGTGCTCTAAGAACCTCAAAGTTTCAGAAAGAATAAATCTATCCTTTTGGAGTATTTTTTTTTATGAAAAACACTTAATTTCTAGCAGGAGTGAGCTTTGTAGCTCGTATCTCTGCCGTTAGGTAGTAAATACTATGGCTAGCGCCAATTTGCAATTGGAGCTTAGTTCTCAACTTGTGTGCGTCATTGCGAAAGTGTTTAAGTATGAAGCAACCTGTTTGTAATATAGTTATTACGCATAGGGAACAAGGAAGTAGGGAGCTTCACGGAAAATATATTCCTATTAAAATGCTTTACATCAACTCGCAAAAACGATCAGAATTAGTCTGTAAACTTGATCGATTTATACATATTTACTACAATAGTGTAGCCATTATTCAGGGGGAGTCAGTATCTAACTCGGTCATTTATGACATCGGTATTTACATTCATGTCATTTTTTCAAATCCTCTTTTATTTATTCCTCAATTTTGTATTCTCAAAAAGCTAAGTCGACAATTTTGGAAACTTTGGTAAAGCCACTAATTATTAAAAACTAGAGAATACCCAGAGGGTAAGAACAAGTTGCCAAAGTAATTTTGAAATGTAATCAAAAGAAAAATATTCGATTGAGTAGCTACTATCTTTTTTTGATTACAAAGGCGGAATCCGAAAAGCCTGTATTAAATAGAGTAAGGACTAAAAAATAGAATTATGAGTTGTTTAAGATATGCTTGCACAGAAAATAGATTTGGTGCACCAAATGCCATACCACAGAATATCCAAAATGCCATTAATGCACTTCATGGTGCTAATAACGAGCATTTTCAATTTGGAAACTGGGCTGGGTTAGTTGATGTTATATATTGGCTTACAGCTACTGCCGGAGTAAATGCTCAGAATATACAGCTTCGCCAAGCTCAAGCTGTGAATATAATAGAAACCCTAACAGGGTGGCAAAATGTTGTATATAATACAAGAACGAATGCTCAACTTGGGCCTGGTAATGCAGGTAATATAGGTAGAGCAATTATTGTAGGAACTTATCGTCATAATGGAGGAGCACATTATTTCAGAAAAACTGGTGCTGCTAATAATGCTGCTTGGCAAGGAGTACCTTCAGCACACATTAATGTAGTTCACAATGTAGTAGATTATAATGGAATTCAACAAACTTTCACTCAAGAAGGTTTGGGAGATGGAATAGGGCAAGGAGCTGTTCGAGGTTGGTTTAGTTAAAATTGAAACGAAATTAAATTGTTATTTATGATCTAAAATTGTCCAATAACAAAATTTAAGATCCTGTTATTAGAAAACCAATATATCATTTTTTTATGGTATTGGTTTTCTATTGCATCCGATGAATTGGGCATAACGGTCTTGGCTATGTGCCGGACGGGATTTCGAAAAACCGATCTTTTAATTTTACTATGAACTAACGAATTTAATTATATCACGTATGAGAGGCTCTCCCCGCTAGTGTTTACTAGTGGGGCAGTCTACTCGATTATATTACGTTTTTAAATGTTTAGTAAGTCTTTGACTACATGATCATTTACACTTAATTCTCTTAGCATCTTCATTGCTCTATATTTCTTTTGTCGAATAAAAGGTTCTTTCATTTTCATCTTTTTAGCAATTTCTTTAATTGACAGATTTTCCAAGTAGGTATATCTTAGTATTATCCTAGAATTATCATCTAAGCCATCAATTAATTCAATAACTCTTGTCACAAGATCATTTTCTTGATCGAAATTATTTTTTAGAGAAGATTCTTCAACGATGTTGTCAAAAGTATATTCACTATCAAGTGATATATCGATTTGTCTGTTTTTTAGTCTATATCGTTGCAGGATAATGTTTCTCAACGATACGTGTAGGTAGCTTTTAACACTAAATTTTTCTAACCGTGTTTTATCACGATCTGTCCAGAGTCGTAATAGTAACTCTTGGACTGAATCTTCAATATCATATGTATTTACGTTATATGTTTTAGCATAACTTTTGCCCATTCTAAGAAGTTCTTCATAATATCTTTCATAAATTTGTTCTAACGCCCTATCATCGGTTCTTGAATTATCAAATAACTCCCATTCTGAACTTTCAATTTTATAGTATTTTATCACTTCAGGATTCAGTTCCTCACTTTTCAATTTTAAAAGAGAAATAGAATTTCTTGATAGGTATTTGGTTTTAAACTCAAGAGACCATTTGTGAAGATTATTTATTCCATTATTATTTATGTCTATGTTTTCAAGAAAAAGTAAATTTTCTTTTGGTAATGCTCTTTTGGATAAAATTTTATCATTTCCACTGTTTATAGCCTCGACTATTGCTATACTACTGAAAAATTCTAGAAATGATCTGTGTCTAAAACCATATAATCCATCACTCGTTTTTGTTAAGAATGTAGATGTTCTCGCATCTGTATCAAAATAATCAACTCTTGTAGCATCTTTATAGCCTGATATTTCCTGAGCTATCTCGTGTAGCTTAGAAAAATGCAACTCTGATTCATCTTCACAATACAAATTTACAGCCAGTGTTTTGGTGAAGTTTCTTCGTTGACTTGCTGACATAACAGAACCTCGCCTCTTAGATTGTTGATTTATCCAATCATTTGTATAAGTATGGTAAAGGTTTGTCAAATTAATATCATCATCGTCATGTATGTCTGGAATACTTTTGATAATCATTTCCAGAAACATAGGTGTTCTTGACAGTTCATCTAAACCTTTAATACTATCAAACTTATTTAATTGTGCTTTCCATATCTTAGGAAATTTCAGTTTAAAATAACTTTCGAGTTCATCTCGTCCCCATTCGGTGAGGAAAACAACCTCATAATCTTCTAATACATTTTCTGTAATTTTTTCATGGAAAAAATGTGTTCTACACGATATGATGTAAATGTTATCACCATCTTGTAATAGACGATCTAGCTCCCTAAGATTCTCGTTAATTACAATCCTATCGACTTTGGTAGCCATTTCATCTAGACTGTCCAAAATAAATATAAAACGCCCGAGTCTTTGTAACTCTAGGAATAATTCATATGACAATTCAATACCGGGCTGTTTTTGTAACTGGTTCAATAAAACTTGATGTATGTCTAAGCCACTACGAAACTCTTTTAAATTTAGATATACCGGAATTCTGTTGCTTTTGTCTTTTTTATATTCATTTAATAAGTAGTAATGATAGTATTTACAAAAAACAGTTTTACCTACTCCAAAATTTCCTAATAATGCTACTCTTTTCTTTTTTTCTTCGAAAAGTAACTCGTTAAAATAATTTACAAGTGGTTTATGCAAGTATATATCAAAACTTGAAAGTTGAATTGTTTCATAATCTTCAACATCACTTCCAGTTTGATCAATATAGAATTTAAATAGTTCTGTAGACTCAAATACGTCAATAGAATTGGTTATATAATCATTAAAATCTACAAGTTGATTCAGCAGATCTTCAAATTTAATTGCTTCAATTTTTTTTGATGATGCAAAGTTTTTAGCATTACTAGTTATATCAGTGTTTGAGACAACAATTGTTTTATCTGCATTGAGGGTTGAATTATAGTCGCTCCATTTAATGAAAATGCTTTGCATGTCCTTTTCCTTTAATTGTTCGTTTTCATGAGTTAGAAATAGAAGAACATGCACAAGAAACCTGAAAGGCCCCTTTTGAAAACTAACTGAGAAATTTGTGTCATTGCAATATTGTGTATCAACGATTTTACCACCTAATAGTTTGTAAATATGTGACACATCTTTTTTGTATTTTTTTATATCTAAAGGTTTTGATTTGATAGGGTAAGGCTGTGAACCTTTTATACCATTTAATAAAAGGCTAAATGTTTTTTCATCGTTTATATTATCATCAAATTCAACCCAAGTGGCTCTCTTAAGAAATAATGGAATATTTGATGTTTTTTGAGCACCAGGTAAAATAACAGGAATTACTCGAAAACTTCTTTGTTTATCTTCAACTCTTCGTTGAATCGCAATTCTCATTTCTTCATTTTGCCAAGGGCCAACCCCATTGTTACCAAAAAAAACAATGCATGTATTGCATGAATCCAAAGCTTCTTCAATAGCTTCCTGCCAAGGATCACCAGGTATTAAGTTCCATTTGTCTAACCATGGAGTAATTCCTTCCTTTCTCAACTTAATACCTACTTGTTCAATAATTTCCTTATCTTCATGATTATGAGATAAAAAGGCAGTAATAGTTTTCATGAATTATGGGTTTTGTGTGATATGTATAAAAGCTGGTGGAGCTTAAATGTAATATAATGATAAATTGTATGGTGTCGCAGCGGATTACGTGAGATTTCCTTTCAAATAATCACTAATGCTAGAGAGAGTGATAATACTCAAAATCTGTACTGAACTGGCTATGCATTATACAAAATTTTGACGGTGGTTATTCTTCATCTTTCAGCAACTTGACTAATTCTATCAACTTTTTGTTTTGTTCATTAAAAGTATCTAAGTCAAATTTCCCTTTTGATAAATCATTAATCTTTGAAATTATTTCGTTCATCTCTTCTTCCTTTCCTAAACCTAAGTATGCTTGCGCTAACGATTGATAAACCCACTCCTTATCACCTCTATCCTTAAACCTTTTATCTTTTATTAACTTCAGGCAGAGCTTTACAATATCTTCCCGTATTCTTTGACTTTGCCTAAATATTGATATTCGTTCTATTTTATCTTTCTCCAAATTTGCTTGAAGTGTCAGTAAAAATGCATAGTTAATTCCATTATAATAGTCTTGTGCAATATAGAAGCCTTTTGAATAGAATTTTAATGATTTTTCAAGATATACCTTATCTCCTTCTAACTCAAAAAGTCGCTTATTAATAGCTCCAGAAAGTCCTAATGTTTCAATGTCTGAAGTTTCGTCTGGGTTTAACTCCTTTAAAATTCGTTCAGCACTTAATAAAGCTGATTTAGAATTTGGTCTTCCTCCTTTATAAGTTACTAATGCCAACCTTTGAGTGAGAAAAACATTCTTAGGAGAAAATTTTAGACATATTTTGTATAATTCCCTAGCAGGATAAAAATCATTTTTATTTTTAGCTTCCTCTGCACTTTTAATTAACTCAGACAAACTTACCTGGTTGTCTGGTTTGTTTTTGATTTCTTTAATCTCTTCAATAGTAAAAGTAGGTGGCTTGAGTTTAGGTAAATACGTATATACAGGGCTGTCATTTTTAGATTCTTTTAAAACCTCTTGAACAGTACTTTTAAGTTCTTTATGAAATCTTCGTGCTTCGGACACCCCAATATCTTTCCCTAAATGTTCATATTGAGTTATTAAAGTGTGATTTATATCAAAGGGATAGCTAGTTTGGTCTTCTGAAATAACAATAGTTGTATTTGGTCTCAATGCGTGTCTAACACCTAATTCATATAATGCATTAGGGTTTAATGTTGATACATCTGCAACTACAATATCTGCTTTATAAATCCACTCGTACATTGGAACATCAATAATTCCTGTATGTCTTATCTCTTTTGCTCTAAAGCAATCTATGCCTAGATCGTCAAAAACTGGTTTAATAAGGTTTTCAAAAGTTTTGTCTAAATCTACAATACGTCCTGAATTATTAGGGTCAGGTTTAGGTCCAAAACCCGTAATTACAAAACAAGTTTTCTTCTTTGCCATAAGTTATGCTTCTTTTATTGCCTTGGATATTGCATCATATGTAAAAGACATTGCCCAACTAGCACCTACACCCATAAGTTCGCTTGGCGAGGTATTTCCTCTGTCTGTTTTTACAGCGACAATTTTCTTTCCTAATCCAACCGCTTTATTTATTTCCCATTTTACCCAATCAGATTTATGAGTGTTTTTTCCAACTATTACTAGAAATACAGTTCCTTGGTTTATATACCTAGATAATGTTGATTTGATTGCTACTGCATTCGTACTATTAATAGATACGTCAGCAGAATAATCACTTATATAAAAATCAAAATTCTTATTGGCATCCCAAGCCAGTAAGAGATTCTTATAATGCTTATCATTATCATAATCATAACTGATAAAAACTCTTTTTTTTGCCATTTCTAATTCCTTTTTATGTTTATAAATTATATTTGTTAATTGTGCGTTTTATTACGGCCAACGTACTTATAAAATCCACTCAGGTTACTGTTATAGCTACTATAGTGTAGTCCTTGGGTGTTGTTTTTGTTCCAAATATAGGAATAACGGTTGTTTGTTGAAAATAATTATGGTAAAAGTAAGTGTGTTATTGTTTGTTAACTAGAAGTTGTGTTTAAATAGCTTTGAAGGGATCTTTGTGTAACTTCTTGCTACTTTGTGATTTTTGTGGAATAGCAATAAAGAAATTATACAACAGGAGCCGTACGGTAGTAGTTTTATCAGACAACTTGTTTCAATCGGAGTGTAGTGAGGCTTCGATCAATGAAATGCTTTCGTAATTTAGACTCAGTCGGCAAGAAAATTGTGTAGTAGTACAACAGTATCTTTATCAGTTGCAGTGCGACGATGTAATGGTAGAAAACTTTAAAAATCGTGTCGCGATGATAGTATGGTAGCAAGATGGCATATCACAAACGCAAGCGCTTTAATCATTATCCTTTATCGATGTTATTGGGCGAATAATATGGCAAACAAAAATATTGCTGCATAATATGAGCTTTGTGAGCCGAGGTAGTACATATCGTTTTAGGAAAAGTTAGAATTGAGAGCACTTCGGTTTATAAGGCAATGTTGCAAAGATTTTTGTATTATTTCTTAAGATTCTCTTTCAATGTTTTCCATGTATTCATTGAAAGTATTTGTTCATAGTTACTTGATCTATTTTCGTAATACTTGGCAGTGTGTGTAATAATATATTCAGCCCTTTCTTTAGAGTCGGGATGAGTTCTAGCCCATGATAGATATTTCATTGCTTCATGTTCATCTTGAGATAGTTTATATAAGAAGTTTGCAAATGGTTCGGGATTTATTTTTGCATTGATAAGATATTCTATTGCTTTTATATCTGCTTCTTTTTCTAAACCTCTATCAAAGGCTGATGATGATAGTAATTTGGCAGTTTCTTTTATGATTTGAGTTCCGTCTTGACCTGTTGTCATAGATATTAATACCGATAATCCAACTTCTTTTATCAATTTCTTCATCACGTGATTAAGCTGAATATGCGCTAATTCGTGGCAAATGACTCCGCTTAATTCTTCTTGATTGTCTGAGGCTAAAACCAAACCACTATAAATTAGAAGGTGTCCGTCTAACAAAGCAAAAGCATTTGTTTCGTCATTATCGAATATATGAACTTTAATTTGTTGTTTATTGATCCCATTTTTTTTGCAAATTTTAGAGACAATACTATCAACAGTATTAACAACAAACGGATTAAGATTCTCTTTTTCTGACTTTTTATAAATATCCCAGAAAAGTTCTCCTAGTTTTTTTTCTGTTCTGTCTGCAACTTTATGAGCATTAAAAAAGGTCATCCAATCAACTTGATTTAAGATAAACCATGTAGAGAAAAATAGAGCTATTGTTATTATTCCTTGTATTAGCGTTTTCTTCATTGTTGAGGTTTGCAGATTAGATTACTTAAATTACCATAAAACCACCATTCAATATGGATCCCTTTTCGTGTCTGAATTGCGGTGTATATTGTTACAATAAATTCTGTAATGTTGAAAATTGCTATTGCAATTATATATGAAATATAACTGTTAGTTATGCATTGAGATGAAAAGAGTATTGATATAGTCCACCAAAAACCATAACTATTAATAAAGAGTACTGAGAATTGAGAGAGTAAAGCTTGAGTACAATGCCAACGAACAAAATAGGTTCCTTTTCGATTGCCTAAATAAAAAATTAAAGTTGCAAGCAGATTTATAATTGGTAATGGTAAACCTGCTATTAGAGCAATTAATGACATCAAATAACTACTTGAGGCTTTCTCTGCCTCGTGCTCACCTGGTTCATAGGCGAATTTTGCTACATTTATCATAGACCTTTTGTAATATTCCAAATCCAATTCATAATTATAAAACAAATAAGAGGTATTGCAAATTGAGGTTTTTTTAAACATGTCTCCATTTTCTTGTAAACGCCAAAAAGAGTTTTCTTTTGGGCCAGAAGATCTATTACAATCCAAATAGGTGTCAGAATCATTATTATTGCTATAATATATCCCAAAGGATTTATCCATAAAGCGTTAATAAATTCGCCTTTTATTAAAGAAATAACAGAACGTGTTGAACCACAAGATGGGCAAGGTATTTTTGTTACATGTTTTATTAAGCAAACCTTAACTGTTTTGTTTTCAGTTAGGTTTGTACTCATGCTAATATAAAGCCAAAAATACCCTGCCATAGAGCAAATTAACAGTATAGTATATAGTTTACGACTGTTAATTGACATTCCTATAAAGCTTGTTGAAGCTTTGCTATATTTTTTTCTCTGGTAGCTCCCATTATCATAAACCAATCGATGATAGTCCAAATTCCCAAACCACCACAAGTCAATAATTTACCAACTCCAATTCCAGTGTCACCAATCATAAAACGGTCAATACCCAGACCGCCACCAAGTAATGAAACGATTAAACTCGTTGTTGGATCTTTAAATTGTAATGTTTGAATTAAACTCCACTTAGAGTCGTCCAGTTCGATAAGTCTTTCTCTTATTTGTGCAACTTGGTGGCTTTCAAAAAATTTGCCATTCGTCATGATAAACATGTCTACTTTTTGTGTTTCCATAAATTATGTGTTTTGTGTAAGTGTATTTTCTTGATATGATATTATTCCCCTCTGTTTTGTTAATAGAGAATATATATTCATTACACTATACTTGAGGTATAACGTATCAATAGCATCCACCAAAGTCACAGATAATTTTTTAAATGGTAAGCCTTTGGGGTTGTTGTTGGGGCAAATATATGAATAAAAAATTATTATCGAAAATAATATGATTATAACTGTAGTGATTCTTGTTATGAATCAAAAAGACAGAAGCGATTTCGTTTGTAATGAATAAAGATTAGATAATAGGATATTAAGATTATAAAGAATTTGAGATGGCTAAATATAAAAAGTAGTGTAGCTATCCTTTAGTGAAGTTGATTGATATTATATGGAGAATAATATACAACGAGGCTGTCCCAAAAGTAAATTCATTTGAAATCGAACTTTAAGTTTATAACTTACTTTCCTCTTTACCTCACCAAACCTCCCCCCAAAGAGGAGGCTTAAGTCCCTTCTTTGGGGATTTAGGGGTGATAAACCAAGTGGTGACTTATAATCCGTAAATTCAAAAAATTATAAATAAGCTTTTGAATAGTCTCAGGATACTTTGTGATTCTTGTGGAATAACTAAAAAGAAACCACACGACAGGAGTCGTGCGGTAGTATTATTTTGTGGTATTGTTTGGTGATTTTACATGAGTTTAATCACGACATTGCCTTTTTGTATTTTTTTGTAGCTTGTTCGTTTAAGAAATAGTCGAGCATTTGATGAATGCTTTCGGCACAAATTTTAGAAGGTTGTGCATTTAAAATTCCATCCAGCTTGGTGGTGTCAAATTTCAGGTTGATATCGATATATGCCCCGGTGAAAGCCATTCCGGCATCAATGATGCGCTCTAGTAAGGTCATCTCGGAATGCTGTATGTTGAACTCAGGAATAAGCTTAATGGGCAATAACTTACCCAAACTATTCATGATATCGGCATTACGCACCGACTGCTTTGCTACCATGTTCAGAATTACCGGTAGTTCTTCGGCCCGAACAGCATCCATTAAATAATTTACCAAAATATCAATTGGTAGTAAGTTTTGTGTCGATTCTGGATTGATGCGCAAACGTACGGTACTGTCCGGATATTTCAATGCGATATTCTGTATGCGTTTCGAGAAATCGAAGATCCCATAATCGGTTTTAGTAACTCCATTTTGGTTGTTACCAACTATTTGAGATAGTCGTAAAATATGCGCATTCAGTTGCTCTTCATCCCTAAATTTTCGGATCATGTTTTCGGCGTATCGTTTCGATTGCTCATAATAGTTCCGGAACGAATCGATCTCAGCATCGTCGTAAAAGCGTTCTTCAAAAACGTCATTCATCTGCCCGCATGAATAGGCGGTACTTACAAAGAAAAAGCGGGATGCAGCAGGACTATATTTTTTGAAAGTATTTACAGAGTTGGTTACGCCCTGTAGGTTGGTGCTGAATATTTCTTCTTTCGATTTGATGTCAAATTTTAAACTGGCTGCAAAATGGAAATAATCGGCTTCTTCGCTGAAAATAGCTTCCAGTTGTTCGGGCTGTAAAGCAAAATTTTCTTCAAAAAGCGAATAATCAAAAACCATTAGATTCTCAAATGGTAGCTGTTGTCCATCGTTCATTTCGAGCAAAACCTGCTCCATTCGCTCACGGGCACTAAGTTTTTTGTTGCTTCGTACCAATGCAACCACTTGATAGTTATGCTGTAAAAGTTCGACTATAAAATTGGAAGCGACATATCCGTTCGCTCCGTTAATAATCATTTTCTTCATTCTGTATCCTCTCATCACTGAACGAGGATGTCCAAAAAGTAAATTCATTTGAAATCGAACTTTCAGTTTATAACCTACTTTCGTTTTTACCCCACCAAACCTCCCCTAAAGAGGAGGCTTAAGTCCCCTTTAGGGGATTTAGGGGTGATAAACCAAGTGGTGACTTATAATCCGTAAGTTCAAAAAATTATAAATAAGCCTTTTGGACAGCCTCACTCTTCGTTTCATGTTTTTATTGCCAATAAAAATGCCTTTAAATCGAACAATTCACGGCTAAAATATAGTGCAATAATACAGATGAAAAAGCGGTCGTGCAAATAAAAGTTTATGGATAAAATTTCGATGTAATTTTATTTGAATATTAAAAGGTAGAGGCGCAAAATCTTGCGCCTCTACAAATGGTCTATAGAATCTAGTTTAATGATTAATCCTAGGAAGAGTCATCAATTTGTTTTCGTAAACGAGTATCGATTCAATCTTTCCGCTTTTATCATTTTTGAAATGAAACTCCACAGGACTATTTTCATGGATGAAAAATTGGTCAGGAGCTAATGGTTTTAGAGGGGTAGTTCTGTTATGGGCACTAATGGTCAATGCTCCATCTTTGATTTTTACTGTAATGGTATCTTTTTTACTTCCACTTCCCATTAGATAATGGCCTTCCAGCTTTTTAAGTTGACCTTCATCTACACTTATAGCTTTGTGCTTATACCTTTTATGTGAAAGGAGCCATTCGTATAACTTCGGATCGTTATAGGCTTCTATCCAGCTTTCGTGACCGGTGTTGGGAAAGATAGTAAACTTTACTTGCTGGTTGATCTCTTTTAGCGGAGTTACCATCATCTCCGATTGACTAAGTGGAACAATATGGTCGGCATCGCCATGAAAACACCACACTGGCATGTGCCGCAGTTTCCATATTTCTGTTGGATTTCCTCCTCCACAAATGGGGACAATAGCTGCGAAAAAGTTGGGGAACTTAGCGCCCATTTTCCATGTACCGTATCCGCCCATACTCAAGCCGGTTAGGTAGATGCGATCTTTATCTACTTTGTGTTTCTGTATTATTTCCTGCAGCATCTGCATTAAGAAATCGGCATTCCAGCCTCTGGTAGCCTGTGGCGAAACAATGATAAATGGAAATTGCTTTCCTTTTTCAATTAGCATAGGCGGACCATGTTTCTTAATCTTTTCCAGATCATTGCCCTGTTCTCCAGCTCCATGTAAAAAGAGTATTAGTGGCCAATTCTGGTTGGCGTCTTTGTTATAGTCCTGGGGCAGATAGAGTAGGTAGTCCATTTCTACAGTGAACTTTCCCGCTGTCTGTTGGGCAAAAGTGGATTGACTAAACAGTGAAAGGAGAGCAAGGAGCGTATAGAATATCCAATCTATACACTTTTGTTTTTTGGTTTTTGGTCGGTTTTTCATTGATTATAGATTTGTGTTATAGGTAATTATCTATAAATATAATATCAAATAAGTTCTTTCCCAAAAGACTTATTTCCGACTTAGTGTGCGATTGAATTTGGTATTTAATGTATTAACCCAGGGCATCGCTCCTTTTAGTCGCTTTACCCTGGGCTAATACATGTTACCCTTTCAGGACAATAATCATCAAGCTTTGTGCTCTTGACGCATTACGATGTAACAGATTGCTTCAAATATTGGTATATTTTCGCAATGACGAGGGCTTTCGGTTTCTCTTTTCCTGAATCCGGCTTCCTTTTCTCCTGTCTCCTTTTCTCCGTCTTTACCCCAACTGGCTTTTAGTAGTATTTAATGCCGATTCAAAACGATCAAATATAAACTTTTGGTCGATTCCTGTCTTTATTAAATCCTCTTTAACCTGAGGGTTAACACCTGAGATGATCACCTGAATTTTTCGGTGTTGAAGTGTTTTTAATACCGACTGAAGATTTTGCATTCCGGTGGCATCAATAAACGGTACATGACGCATTCTAATGATCATGGCTTTGTGTTTCAAACCAATGGTAGTTAATACCTCGGAATATTGTTTGGCCGATGCAAAAAAGAAAGGCCCACTTACTTCGTAAATTCCTATGCCTTTTGGAATGGCCGAGTAATCTTCAATCACATCACTGTCTACGCAGGGAGCAGCTTCTGGTTTCAAGTCGGCCATTCGCTTCATAAATAGTAAGGCCGAAAGCACAACTCCTACTTCAATGGCGATGGTTAAATCTACCAAAACAGTTAATAGGAAGGTGGTAAGCAGTACAATTATATCGAAGAATGAACTGCGGAATATGGCCACGAATGAACGCCATTCGCTCATGTTGTAGGCTACAACAATAAGAATTCCGGCCAGACAGCTCATTGGAATTAGCTTAGCCCACTGTCCGGCAAAAAGCATAATTACCAGAAGGGTAATGGCGTGCATCATACCAGCAACAGGAGTGCGACCTCCGTTTTTTACATTGGTAGCCGTACGTGCAATGGCTCCGGTAGCTGGTATTCCTCCAAAGAAAGGAGTAACGATATTGGCAACACCTTGTGCTATTAGTTCGGTGTTCGAGCGGTGGTTACCACTAATCATACCATCGGCTACAACAGCCGATAGGAGCGATTCGATACTGCCAAGCAGTGCAATGGTAATAGCTGGCTGAATGTAGTTATGTAGTTCGCTCCATTGAAATTGCGGCATTGATAAGCTGATTGTGCTGGGAATATCGCCAAAGAATGTTTCAATGGAAGAGACAGGTAAATGGAATAGTTGTACGGCAACAGTCATTATCAATATGGCCACAAACGATCCTGGAATGCGTTTACTAATTTTCGACCAATAAATGGTAATTAGAATGGTTGCTACAGTGATGACCAGTGTTGTAATGTTTGTTGAATGAATATTAGAGGCATAGCTACCGAATTTGCTAATAAAATCGGCCGGAACTTTATCGACGGAAAGCCCCAGAGCATCTTTTATTTGGGTAGCGAAGATAACTAGAGCAATTCCGCTGGTAAATCCAGTAACCAATGGTTGTGGGAAGAATTTAAGTAACGATCCCAGTCTAAGTAAACCAAATGCAATGAGCATAAATCCAGCCATTATGGTTGAAATGAGCAGCCCGTTCAATCCATACTGCTGAATAATGGCAAACAAAATTACAATGTAGGCTCCGGTTGGCCCTCCAATTTGTACACGACTTCCTCCTAGGAGCGAAATAAGGAATCCAGCCACTATGGCCGTTATGATTCCTTTTTCAGGAGAAACGCCACTAGCAACAGCAAAGGCAATGGCCAATGGTAACGCTACAATTCCTACTACGATACCTGCTAATGTATCGGAAATTAGTTGTTGTTTAGTGTATCCACTTTTTAGGATACTGAAGAGTTTCGGTTGAAACAATAAATTCATTTTTCGGTCTATTTTCTTTTCAGAAATCAGGCGATCCCACTCAATTTATGGTATGACAAATGGAATAGGAGAGCAAAAGCATATAATTTTGCAATCCGATTTCTTTTAATAAAATGTAAATTAGTGTGTTGGTGAGCTAAAAGAGTCGCGTCACCTTATGATCCTTACTTGGGAAAGCGGTTTACTTTAGAAAATAAGGCGCGCAAATGTAGCAGAAATTGTATCTTGTTATTCTCTCAGAGGCCACTTTTTTCGAAATGATTGAATTAAATATGAAAATAGATAAAGAAAACTTAACAGGAATTATTTTAGCCGGAGGCAAAAGCTCCAGAATGGGACAAGATAAAGGGTTGATGGAACTGGATGGAAAGCCAATGGTTTTACATGTTGCCGATGTGTTGCAGTCATTCTGTTCAGAAGTGATAATAAGCACTAATAATACAGCTTATGGTTTTCTGGGAAAAGAGTTGGTTGCCGATAAAGTGAAGGGCAAAGGGCCCATTGCCGGATTGCATGCTGGTTTGAGTCGGTCCCAAACCAAATGGGTGGCATTTATTGCTTGCGATACCCCTTTTGTACAACCATGGGTTTACGAGCAATTGATGGAACATGTTGCCAATGCCGATGCTGCTTTTCCAATGCATAATGGAAAAACAGAGCCATTAATTGCACTGTTTCGCCAATCTGCGTTAAGTAAAGTAGAAGAGCAAATGGCTAACGGTGATTTGAAAATACATCGACTAATTGAAACATTAAATGCAGTAAAAGTAGATTTTACCCAAGAGCTACATGCATTTCCCAATCTGTTTAATAATATCAATACTCCGGAAGAGTTTGCACACTACTTAAAAAAGCGGTAAGATTGCCCAAAATCTCAAAAAAAACAAAAGAAATGGCAATTATAGGATTACTAAACGATATAGATGAAACGATTGTAAGTAGTGAGAGAATTCAGCAAGGACTAGCTTATTTGAAATCGGTGAACATGACAGATATGTTTGAGAAAGTAACCGAAGAGGAACCGCTGAAGATTGAATTAGATGGAGATAAATTGTTTGCAATTTTTCAGAAATATCAATCCAAAGAGCGAGAAAATATACTATTCGAAGCTCATAGAAAGTACATCGATATTCAATTGGTTAATAAAGGCGAAGAAGAAATATGGGTGGCACCACTTTCAACCAAGCTGGATGAGACGGAATACGATTCGGATAAAGATATTCATTTCATGAAAGCCAGCTACCATTCGATTAGCTTAATGAAGCCACAAAATGCAGCTATTCTTTTTCCAACCGACTTGCATGCTCCTGGAATATCTGTTGTAAAACCAGAAGCGATAGAAAAGGTAGTTGTAAAAGTAGCTGTAAAATAAAATAGAAGTAGCAGAAGTTATTGGCTTGCTGTTGCTAAAAATAATAAAAGCTGCCCCAATTATGGAGCAGCTTTCTATTTAAGCTAACTGAATAAAACCAAATCTAAAGAGATTAATCTGCCATTTCGATTACTTTGGCATCGCTTTCCCACAATCCGTGTTTTGTACAGAATGCAGTGGCAGTCAATTTCATTTTACGTGATGGTACAATGTGAAAATCCACTTCTACCTGGCTTGGGTTGCTACCCATTGCTCCGGCAGTGAAGTTTGTTTGTGCTAACATTTTTTCACCATCCCAAAGCTGAATATAGCTGATGTAGTGATCGAAATCATCCGGGTGCAAGTACTCGTCACCAACTTGTACTTTTACAGTAAATTTCTCTCCACGTTTGGCTACATCTTCGCAATGTACAAATGCCGAATGACGATCGATGTAATCACGTTTTGCTTCTCTCTCAATCTGCGAAATATCTTCGTATTTATTAATCTTCATAGTTGTTCTTGTTTTCTGATAAATAATAGTTCTGGCTAAATGTTGTTCTTAGTTCTTCGAAAGGTATTCAGCAACACCATCTGCAGTAGCGTTCATTGCCTCTTTGCCTTCCGACCAGTTAGCAGGACAAACTTCGCCATATTTTTCGAAATGATGAAGCGCATCAACCATTCTAATTGCCTCGTCAACGTTACGTCCTAGAGGTAGGTCGTTGATAACACTATGGCGTACAGTTCCTTCTTTGTCAATTAAGAAAAGTCCACGATATGCTACCGGAGCACCATTAAATACGCTGTTTCCTTCGTCATCCAAATCGTACTCACCAGCTAGTACTCCAAACGATTCTGAGATAGTTTTCGATAAGTCGGCAACGATTGGGTATTTAACACCCTGGATACCACCTTTTTTCTTTTCAGTGTTCAACCATGCCCAGTGCGAGAACTCCGAGTCAACAGAACATGCAACAACTGCTACATCTCTTTTTTCGAATTCAGCCAATTTTTCTTGGAAAGCCAATAGCTCTGTAGGACATACAAATGTAAAGTCAAGAGGGTAGAAGAAGAAAACAACATCTTTCTTACCAATGTACTGCTCCAATGAGAAGTTTTCTACAATTTCGTGTCCATTAACAACTGCTTTTGCAGAGAATGCAGGGGCTTTTTTTCCAACTAATGTGCTCATAATTTTTGTTTTAATATTTTTTGTTTTTTGATTTCATATCTCGATTGCGAAAGCAAATGTAGTGGTTTGATTAGCATCGAGAGCATATTTCCAATTGATAGTATTTATGGTGCTATAGAGCATTTTTATTACATAAAAATTGAAGTGATCTATAGTGTTGATATTAAAATGAATAACAACTCATTTTAGAAAACGTTTATGGGCACATCGAATTTTTTTATGAGGAAATTAATCGGTGTAATACATATTAATTGGCTCCAGAAAAATCAGATTGTTTTTATGCGGATGAGATTTTCTGTTATTCGACCTAAGGTTGAGATATTATAGCAATGGCACAGTTTGCATGTGCCATTGGAAGTTGGAAAAAGGAAACGAGCATCAGGATGTTAATGATACAGACGTAGAAAGTTTATATAGTAAGGATCAGTTTGTACTGTTCCGTTTTCTGCTCAATATTTCGTCTAATTTCCCAATTAACTGATCGATGTCGGAATGCTTAATTGTTAATGGAGGTAAGAATCGAAATGTATTTAACTTGAATCCTGCAACAAATCCATTTTCGAAAAGTTCTTCACTAATAGCAGCACCATTAATGGAGTCATAGAGTTCAATTGCTAACATTAGACCTCTGGTTCTGGTTTCTTTAACTCCTTCAGGGTACTTGCTTCGAAGATTTTCTAATTGTGTCTTGAAATATTCTCCGGTTAAGCTTGCTCTCTCTATTAAGTTATGTGTTTCGATTGTTTTAATCACTTCGAGTGCAATGGCACAGCCCAAAGGATCATTCTGATGAGATTGAGCATATCTGAATGAATTCTGCCTGAATTTATCGGCAAGAGTTGAGTTTAAAATTACCGAACTGATAGGGTAGCCATTTCCCAATGCTTTACCTGCAACAACCATATCAGGTGTGAAATCATAATGTTGAAATCCAAACCATTTCCCCATTCTTCCCATTCCAGTTGTAACCTCTTCTGCAATAATTAAACATTTATTTTTCTGACTACAGGCAATTAACTTATTTACAAAATCATTGTCAGGAAACTTTACCATGTCAACTGATGCTCCGCCTGTTTCAATTACCAACGCCGAAATATCAGAAAAATCGATTTGATCTATTGCTTCTAGATCATTGTATTTAATATTTACCAGCGATTCGTTGTCGTTAGAGAGTAACCCAAATCCGAATGCACTCAAATAGGAGTTATGAATTTTCAGAATCTTCCTTTTACTTGTAAAATACCTAGCTAGCGTTATGGCAAGGTTAACGGCTTCAGACCCAGAACTAAGAAAAACGCTTGCTCCGCCTTTGAATCCAATTAGTTCCTGAAGTTTTAATGAAAGTTGCTCGGCAAGCTTATTTCTGAAATAATAACCATGATGGATGGTTTCATTGATCTGTTTTTCAATAACACTGTTTATCTTACCATTTCCATGCCCAATATTGGAGCACCAAACACCCGATTCGAAATCAATATATTTATTCCCTTCGGAGTCATATAAATAGCAATCTTCTGATTTTACAATTACCTTATCGCTTGGAGTATAAAATGGTATTATATCTTCTTTCATTTTCTAGCTTTATTTGGTGTTTATGTCGTATGAGGCGCTAGGCTGGTTGTTGATATGCTAAATATAGCAATATCAATTAGTGAACGAAAGAAATATATTGATATTGTAATTGGAAGATATTAAAGTAAGTAGGCGTGGATATTACCAGCTTATAGGCAGGAAAAAATAAAGGAACATAAACAGCTATGTTCCTTTGTTAAAATAGATTGGTAGAAGTTCTAATATTATTTACTCTTGTTCGTAATCTTTCGATTCTTCTTGTAGATCTTTGTCCCACTTATCTTTGGCGAGTTCAGACCATATTTCAATCAAATTGTCTTCAGTATCTCTGAAGTGTGCTGCTCTGATTCCCCAGCCTGTCATATCTGTAGGAGAATCTATAAACTCAACTCCTTTAGTTGTTAATTCCTGATATGATTTATCTACATTGTCGACCTTTAGAATAATTGCGATTTTTTCTCTGTTGTTGTGAGGAAGATCTTGATGAGAATTACCAATTGCACTTGCCATTAAATCAGACTTGAAAATGGATAATCCAGATGGAATGCCAACATCAAAGCTGGCATAATCGCCACCAATTTTTCCCCATGTGACATTTAATCCTAAAGTTTCGGCATAAAACTTAAAGCATCTATCGAAATCATTTACTAAAAGCCGAATATTGTTTAATTCCATAAAATTTAATTTTAAAATGATTACCGTACAAAGTTACTCCTGCTCGAAATTATAGTATTGTATAAATCGGTCGTTATTATTCAAATCTAATCTTTCTGGTGTCAACCCTGTAAAATGTTTTATTTCTCGTATATAATGCGACTGATCATAGTAATGAGAATAGTTCGACTTATTGTTCTTGACATCGCATAAGCTCTTCTTAAACCGAATAATTTTTGAGTAATCTTTTATACCAATTCCAATCATGTTGCTTACTAGTCTATGAAGTTGTCTGGCGCTTAATCCTATCGTATCAGAAATATGATTAACAGATACATTGCCAATTGAAGTGTCAACGAGTTCGAAACATCTCTTTAATCGAAGATCTGTTTTTTTGAGTGAAACTAGCTTTAAGAATTGTTTATCCAGGTACTTTACCAAGAAGTGAGGAAAAGAATTCAGACTATCTAGGAAGAATTGCTCATTCAAATCAAATTCATCGAGAGACACATTCAATGAATTATCCAGTGTGTTTTTGATGTTAAAACGAAACAACCCTCCAATTGCCAATGGCTTAAACCGAATTCCGAAGACCTCAGTGTTTTCAGTATAACTTACCGAAACAGATTTTCTCCAAATGCCTGTTAAACTTGTTGATACGATTTTATTTTCTTTAATGACCACCAGCAAATCGAAATAGCCATCAGGGAGAACATCAAAAGTTTTAAGTGTATCTGTATGAATATTAAAATGCCAATAAGATTTAATGTAATCTTGTAGCCTTATATCAGGCTCAAATTCACGATATGTTACTTTGCTTTCTATCATCTTTTAAAATGAACAACAGTGATCAGAATAAACGCGTTATAGTTGTGGACGTATGATTACTGGATATTTTTTTCAAAAAGAGTCATTTCCTAATAGGTTGAGTTGTTTCATTGTTATTGGTTTACTTGTTTGATCTCTTAATATGTGCTTTCAATTTTTTTATGGCCCAATCATAATGACTTGATGTAGCAGATACACAATAACTACCGAGACTTGTTGTGCCTGTCCAGTCGAACACTTTTTTCATGAAAAGTTCATCGTTAGAAAACGATTGGATGCATTCAAGAACTGATTTATGGCTGCTTTTTAGCATTTCTTCGGCATCTTCTATTAGTGTGTTTTGATGTTTTTCCCAAAGTTTAATGTTCATTTCTCCATATGTTTTCCATGTGTATGGTTCCGGTAGAAAGTGAGCTTTGTTTCCATTGGTGTTAGAATTTACCCAGTTTAATAACAGCTGATGCCATTCATATAAATGAACTAAAATATCTCGAATGTTTTTGTCTCGTTGCCAGTGAGCTTCTTTTTTCTTGATATCACTAGAGAAGTCAAATTCAGTATTCAAGGCTTGATCCGACATTGAATCAATTATTTGCCACAGTTTGTCAAAATTTGAATTTGCTGTTTCAATTAGGGCTTCCTTAGTTGTTGGTCTAGCCATTTTTATTTTGTTTAGAGGATAGTGGATTATTGACTATATCAAAAGTAATAATAATTAGTAATATAAAAGGGAGCTTCGCTTTCTAAACTATCTAAAATGAAAGCGAAGTCCCTAACAACAAAATAATGAATAAATATCAAACAACAATATAAATTAGGAGCTCATCCACCATGAATAATGAGCTATAAAAACAATACATATAAAAGCTACTAACATTAAAATAGAAAGTCAATGTGATTTGAGTTATTTATATTTAAACTGTATAAACTTAAATCACGAAAAGGTTATTCTTAGGTAGAAAGCTTACTGTATATCCAATTAATGATTCATCATTAATAATTTTACTTGTCCTTGAAACAACCAAATCTCACAGCTTATTGGCCGAATCTCATTTTTTCTGGTGAGTATGGAAAGATGGTTGCATATTGGTAATTGTGATGAAGTGGATATTTTTCATAGATTATGAACTGCAGATTCTGAAATTGTTGTATCTTGCCGATGCAATATTCAGTTGCCGGACGCTATAGCTTTATCACTTCACACACACACACTTCTTAAACTGAATAGTAATTTTATTAGATGAGGTATGAGGTTGATTAGGCGGATTGAAGATTATCCCTTATTAACAATTATTATTTTGACAGCAGTGATGCTGCTTCCATCGTTGGGAGAGTTGAAGGTGACCATTATGGAGGCACGTAACTTTATCTCTGCTCGCGAGATGCTGATGCATGATAATTGGATTATGACCACAATGAACGAAGTGGCTCGTTATCAGAAACCTCCACTGCCAACATGGTTAACTGCTTTGGCCGGATTAATTTTTGGAATTGAGCAAGTGTGGGCTTTACGTTTGCCTACAGTTATCATGGTGGCGTTATTGGGTATTTATGTGCATCTGTTTTCAAAAGAATTTGTAGGACGAAGATTAGGATTGATAAATGGTTTAATAGCCATTACATCGTTCTATGTGTTTGCAATAATCTTTGAGGCTCCGTGGGATATATATGCACATACATTTATGCTAATTGGAATCTATCATTTTTATAAGGCATTAAGCGAACCTTTGGGGAAGCGAATGATATATGCCGTGTTTTTTCTGGCATGTTCGTTTTTAAGTAAAGGCCCAATTGCTGTTTATGCTTTACTGTTACCGTTCATCTTTGCGTATTGTTGGGTATATCAACGAAATATGGATGTGGTTAAAAAGATAGCCGTGTTTATCCTTGGTGGAGTTGCCATCGGTAGTTGGTGGTTTATTTATGTGCGTTTAGCCGATGCCGAAACATTTATGCAAGTGGCAACACAAGAAACCAGTAATTGGACTTCATATCAGGTTAAGCCTATTTATTATTACTGGAGTTTTTTCACTCAGAGTGGAATGTGGACCATTCCTGCTTTGATGAGTCTGATTTATCCTTTAATGGTCAGAAGAGTGGAGAATAGGAAAGCCTATCAGTTTTCATTTATATGGACTTTGGGTGCGGTTGTTTTGCTATCGCTGGTTCCCGAAAAAAAATCGAGATACCTGATGCCAGTACTTATTCCATTGGCCATGAACACCGGATTCTACATTCACTATTTATTAGGCAAAAGTCATGCTTCTTTTAGCAAAAAAGAGATGGTGCCAATAATAGTACATTATGGAATTTTGGCTGGTGTTTTTATTTTGACACCTATTGCAGCATTTGTTCTAGTTGATTCTGATGCTTTGCCTGTAACATTCGAAAATCTGGTGTTGTGCATAACCATTTGGGGATTTGGCATATTAACACTAATGGGGATTATTCGTAAAGACTTTTATAACTCTTTTTATTGGTCTGTTTTCTCGTTTGTACTTTTATTGAGTTTGCTGTTGCCGCTGTTTAATCGTTTACAACATAAAAACCCTAACTTTAAATCCATTAAGGGCTTAAATAAGCAGGTACAGGTTGAAAATACCCCAATGTTCTACTGGGATAGATTATCGCCAGAAATGATTTGGGAATATGGTGGAAGTATTCCTAAGTTGAATAATAATAGCCAGAATATTGAATTTCCAATTAATGATAAATTCGGTATATTACTAACAGATAAGGAAAACTTTGATATTGCTTTAGTGAAGGAGAAGTACAATGTTACATTGAAAAATAGATACGATTTAAATGTAGCCTCTCCTGATGCACGAAGGTATCGAAAGCGCTTAGTGACTTACTATTATTTATTGGAAAAGAAGTAGTAGAATTTTATTGGAAGACTACTTTGTTTAAAAGAAACAACTTTTAAAATGGAAATAACAACCTTATCAGATTTAAATCTATTATCGGAGGTGCTTTCGTTGGGCTATAGAACCAATCATTCTTGTTTTTTTATCTTTAAGTTTGAAGACTGTAAAACTCCTCCGGAAGGAGTGGAAGCAATGCACTTCACTAAGTTTTATGAATTGGCCATTACCAAAGAAGATTTCGGAATTGTAAGGCATAACAATAGAACTTATAAAGACCTGAATAATTCCTTGCATATTGTTACGCCAGGCTCTCTTTTATCGTACGAAGAGCCTGAAGACAAAAAGCCCAAAGGGATGTCTATATTATTTCATCCCGATTTATTTTCTCCTCAGAAGCATAGCTATGATATTTTAAGCGAGTTTCCCTTTTTTAAACTACACGCATCGTCTATATATAAACTGAAGGAAGAGCAGGTAGATGAATTGTATAAGATGTATGAGTTAGTGTTTGATGAGTTTATTGCCAATGGTTCTAATTGTTATAAGATTATTCAATCTTACTTAACCGTTATTCTATACAAAATAAAGCAGTTTACTGAAAACAATAAGGAAACTGTACCTATGACAAGAGCAGAACAGATATCCAATCAGTTTGAAGAGTTAGTTCAGGCTAAGCATCATCAGCGATTAAGCTTGTCAGAATATGCATTTAACATGAATATCAGTACTGTTTATTTATCGGAATGTGTTAAGAAGGTAAGTGGCAAAGCTCCAAAACAAATTATTATTGATTATCAGGTGTTAAAGGCAAAATCATTGTTGTTGCAATCGCAAAAAACGGTGACTGAAGTGGCACAAGGTATAGGTTTCGAAGAGGTTACCAATTTTACAAAGTTCTTTAAAAAGCACACAGGAGTTTCTCCTAAAGTATTTCGCCAACAACCTTGATTTTTACCATTATTACCCAATTTAGCACCTTTTTATAGTTATTTGTTTTCAATTCTTTTGTATTCATAATCTGTAATGCAAAAGAAGACATGAGGCAACTTGGAAAAGATTCGAAAGGTATTTTATATTGGTACGTGGTTTTATTTCTCTTTTTAGTAAGCTTAGTTTTTCCTCTGGTTAGTGCCTTGAAATATAACAAGACAAGGTTAGATTGTGAGAGTACTCAGGTTGATGAGAGATTTTCAGAAAACATGAATAATAAATGGAAGCAACAAAATGATTTGATGGTTTCAGATTTGTCTATACCACAGAACTGAGATTTCATTGTCCATTGTTTTATTCAAGAGTTTGTATTATGGAAATAGCAACTTTTTCAGACCTGAACTATTTGGCAGATGTGCTTTCATTGGAATATAGAACAACCTTTTCCAATTTCTTTATTTTTAGGTTTAAAGACTGTATACCTCCTCAGGATAATGTGGATGCGATGCATTTTACTCAATTTTATGAAATCGCCATAACTCGCCAAGATTATGGAATTATAAAACACAATAATAGAGTGTATAATGATTTGCATAATTCATTACATATTGTAGCTCCTGGATCCCTTCTATCATATGATGAAAGGGAAGATAAAAAATCGGAGGGGATGTCTATTTTATTTCATCCTAATCTATTTTCGCCAGAAAGGCATAGTTATGATATCGTTAGTGAATTTCCTTTTTTTAAGCTACATGGATCTTCAGTATACAAGTTGAAAGAAGAGCAGCTGAATGAACTGTATAAGTTGTATGAATTGTTGTTTGAGGAATTCATAAGAAATGGTTCTGATTGTTATAGGATTATTCAAGCATATGTAAACGTAATTCTTTATAAAATAAAACAGTTTACAGCCAATACTCATAAAGTGCTTCCAATTACCCGAGCAGAACAGATTGCCTATCGGTTTGAAGAATTGGTGCAGGCTAGACATCATCAACGGTTAAGTTTGTCAGAATATGCGTCTTGTCTGAATATCAGTGCCATTTATCTTTCTGAGTGCGTTAAAAAGGTGAATAAGAAAGCACCCAAGCAGATAATAATTGATTACCAGATTTTGAAAGCAAAATCGTTATTGTTGCAATCCAATAGAACTATTGCAGAAGTGGCACAGAGTATTGGTTTCGAAGAGGCTACATACTTCACCAAGTTCTTTAGAAAACATACAGGACTTTCTCCAAAACAATTCCGTCAACAACCTTGAATTTTACCTTTTTTACCCTGTTTTGTACCTTTTTTCAATAAGTCGATTTCAATTCTTTTGTATTCTAATCTATAATATAAAAATGAGATATGAAACAAATGATGAAAATCGGTATTTACTTGCTAGGATTGTTGATTGTATCGTGTAACTCACAACAGAGGCATGGTGGAGAACAACAAACTTTAGCATTGCCAACACTGAAAGTGGAACAGCGAAATCTGGAAAGCTTCAATAGTTATCCAACTTCTATTGAAGGGACTCAGAATATTGCTATCAGAGCTAAAGTGGATGGTTATATCAGCAGGGTTTATGTCGATGAGGGAGAATGGGTGAAAAAAGGAACCCCGTTGTTTAAACTGGAAACCAATGCGCTGACACAGAATGCTAAAGCGGCTAAAGCAGCCATTGTTACAGCACAGTTAGAGGTAGATAAATTAATTCCTTTGGTTCAAAATAAGATTGTTAGCAAAATCCAGTTGGCTACAGCTAAAGCTAACTTAGAGGCTGCAAAAAGCAACTACCAAAGTATTATTGCCAATATCGGATATACATTAATTAAGAGTCCTGTTGATGGAATTGTAGGGTCGATCAATTTTAGAAAAGGAACATTAGTGTCACCCTCTACAGCACAAGCTTTAACTACTGTATCTAATGTGAATGATGTTTATGCCTTTTTCTATTTGAATGAGAAGGAGTTGATTGCATTGATAAATGAAACAGAAGGTACTACTTTGGAAGAGAAGATTGCTCAGTTTCCAAAAGTGCGTTTAAAGTTGGCCGATGGCTCTGAATATACTCACTTAGGAACAATTGAAACCATTGCGGGACAGGTGGATAAAACAACTGGAACCGTGAAATTAAGAGCTAAGTTTTCGAATGCCGAGAAATTACTTCGTAACGGAAATAGTGGTGCTGTTGAAATTCCTCATTACTATAACAATGCAATTACTGTTCCGGCAGTATGCACATTCGAGCTGCAAGGAAAGCGCCATGTTTATGTTGTTGGAAAAGATAATCAGGTAAATAGTAAACGCCTGAATTCAACGACTCAAGTGGGGCAGTATATTGTGGTAAATGGAGGATTAGATAAAGGAAGTCAGATTCTAGCTCAAGGGTTGCATAAGGTATATCCGGGGATGACTATCCAACCTACCTCTATTAGTGAACAAGAGCTATTGAATTCCTTTAAAACAACTTTCAAATAATCACTGTATTTGAGGTGGCGATTTATAAGCCAAAATGTTTTTAAGATCGAAAACGATTCCTGTTATTAAAAAAAGAGAAGTTAATGAATACAAAATTCTTTATTGATAGACCGGTATTATCAACGGTAATATCTGTCATTATATTACTTATTGGGTTTCTGGGGCTCCAAACTTTGCCCGTGACTCAATATCCAGACATTGCTCCTCCTTCGGTGATGGTAACTGCCAGTTACCCGGGAGCCAATGCGGAAACAATGCGCGAAAGTGTGATTATTCCTATCGAAGAGAAGATTAATGGAGTAGATGGAATGACCTATATTACTTCTACGGCAACCAACGATGGAAGTGCATCTATTACTGTTTTTTTCGAACAAGGAGTAGATCCGGATATTGCTGCAGTAAATGTTCAGAACCGTGTGTCTATGGCCAGTGGCTCGTTGCCAGCCATGGTAACCCGCAATGGAGTTATTACTGAAAAGGTGCAGAACTCCGCAATTATGTATGTTTCGTTTCGTTCTGAAAATCCAGATTATGACGAAACATTTGTAACCAATTACCTGAATATAAATGTAAAGCCACAAATTCAACGTGTAAATGGCGTGAGCCGTGTAAGTATTTTTGGTGCACGTGACTACTCTATGCGTGTATGGCTTTCTCCTGAGAAGATGGCCAATTATGGCTTGTCTGTGAATGAAGTGTTGGGAGCTATTCAAGAGCAAAGTAAAGAGGTAGCTACCGGAGCATTAGGTCAGAATAATGGGCAGCCTTTTGAATATGTAATAAAATACAAAGGGCGCTATAAGCACGAAGCAGAATATGAAAATATTGTAGTTAAAAGTACCAAAGATGGTCGATTACTGCGTTTAAAAGATGTAGCAGAGGTAGAGTTGGATGCGTTCTCATATTCGGGGCAAGCTCGTACAAATGGTAACCCGAGTACTGCATTTGGTATTTATCAGACTCCTGGATCTAATGCACAGAAAATTGCTCAGGACTTATATACCACAATGGAGCGAATTGAAAAACAGCTTCCTGAAGGTTTGAGTTTTAGCTACGATTACGATACCAATCGATTCTTGGAAGCTTCGTTGGGAAAGGTAAAATCGACTTTATATGAGGCTTTCCTTTTGGTATTTATTGTGGTGTTCTTGTTCTTGCAGAATGTCAAATCGACCATTATTCCAGCCATAGCAGTACCTGTTGCCATTATTGGAACATTCTTTTTCCTGAAAGTGGCAGGTTATTCGCTAAACCTACTTACATTATTTGCTTTGATTCTGGCCATTGGTATTGTGGTGGACGATGCCATTGTGGTGGTGGAAGCGGTGCATGCTAAACTGGAAGAAGGATATAAGAGTGCCCGAGAAGCTACCATTACTGCAATGAACGAGATTAGCGGCGCTATTGTATCCATTACATTGGTGATGGCGGCTGTGTTTATTCCGGTAACCTTTATCGATGGACCATCGGGGATTTTCTATAAGCAATTTGGAGTAACACTGATTATTGCCATCTTAATTTCGGCATTGAATGCATTGACATTGAGTCCTGCCTTGTCGGCTTTGTTTCTAAAACCACACGAAGAGCATGAGAAAAAGAGCTTCATTCAACGTTTTTACATGGCATTTAATGCCGGTTTCGAATCGTTGACCAACAAGTATATTCATTCACTGAAACTGCTGTTTAAGCACAAATGGATTTCAGGATTTATTATTTTATTGTCGGTGGGTGTTATATACTATTCTCAAGAAAATACACCAACTGGTTTTGTGCCGGCGGAAGATCAGGGAGTTATATTTATCAATGTTGAATTGCCGGAAGGTGCTTCAGCTGATCGTTCGTTTGCTGTTACCGAAGAGCTACGTGGAAGAATTGAAAAAATTCAAGGGGTAGATGGAGTTACGCTAATTTCTGGAAACAGTTTCTTTAGTGGTGCTGGAAGTTCTTATGCCATGGGATTTATTAAATTATCTGGCTGGGACGAGCGCAAGGAAGAACATATGCAGATGGATGCAATTCTTGGTCAACTGTTTGGAGCATCAATGTCTATAGCCGATGCCAGTATCATCTTTTTTACTCCACCATCTGTTCCGGGCTTTGGTGAGTCCAATGGGGTTAGTGCACAATTGGTAGATCAAGCCGATGGAAGTTTGAACGAATTGAATGACGTTGCCAACAGTTTTGTGGGCAAGGTAATGGCAAAAGAAAATATTGCATTTGTTTCAAACTCTTTCAATACTAAATTCCCTCAATATCAACTCGATTTGAATGTGGATAAAGCAAAAGAAGCAGGTGTAAATATCGATGAGATATTCAATACTGTTCAAGGATATATTGGAGGGATTTATGCCGCCGATTTTAGCCGATTTGGTAAGCAGTTCAAAGTAATGGTACAGAGCAAGCCCAAAGATAGATCCAACGAACAGGATCTAAATTCAATGATGGTGAAGAATAGCGCAGGAAAAATGGCACCAATTACTGAGTTTGTTACTTTGAAGAAGGTGAATGGGCCACAATCTATCAAGCGATTTAACCTGAATAACACTGTTGCCTTAAATGCTATGTTGGTTCCTGGTGCATCCAGTGGACGAGCAATTAAAACGATTGAAAAATTGGCAGAAGAGGAATTGCCTGGCAATTACAAGATTAAATTCTCAGGAATGACACGTGAAGAGATTATTGCTGGTAATAAAACGACGATCATTTTTGTTTTGAGTTTAGTGTTTGTCTATTTCCTGCTAGCAGCTCAGTACGAAAGCTATATTTTACCTCTTTCAGTAATTATATCGATGGTTGTTGGTGTGGCTGGAGCCTATTTTACCAATATGATTCGTGGACAAGAGAATAATATTTTCTTTCAGATTGCATTGATCATGCTTATCGGACTGTTGGCAAAGAATGCTATTCTAATTGTGGAGTTTTCGTTGCAACGAAGACGAAGCGGAATGAAATTAATTGATGCAGCCATCGAAGGAGCTCGCATGCGTTTGCGTCCTATTTTGATGACCTCGTTTGCATTTATTGTGGGACTTTTGCCACTAGTATTCGCAGGTGGAGTAGGAGCTCAAGGGAACCGTTCAATTGGTACTGGTGCAGCAGGTGGTATGTTCATCGGAACAGTAATTGGAATTCTTATTATCCCAACATTATTCGTGTTCTTCCAATACTTACAAGAAAAAGTGTCGACCAAAAAATATGAGATTGAAAAACAATAGACCAATGAGACAAAAAGTAAGAAAGTCACTTTTGTTGACAGGAGGTATAGCATTGAGCTTTTTGACTCACTCTTGTTTTGTGGCTAAAAAATATACTCCTCCTCAGAGTCAGAAGGAGCAAGTGGAACTGAGAACAACAGTGGCGGCAGATACGGTTACTGCGGTTCCAACAACATGGAAGCAATTTTTTCAGGATGAGTTACTAATAGAGCATATAGAAACGGCTTTGACCAATAATGTCGATTATCGTATCGCTTCGCAACAGATTCTGAAGGCGCAAGCTCGCTTGAAGCAGGCAAAGGTATCTCGCTTTCCATCGGCCAATGTTACTGGTCAATGGACTGAATCGATTAAAGGAAATGGAAATGATCTGTTTAATTTAGGTGCTAACATTTCATGGGAAGCAGATATCTGGGGAAAACTAAAAAGTGGTCAGAAAGCGGCAAGTGCTACCTACTTTATGAGTAAAGAGAATCAGTTGGCAGTGAAAACGATGCTTATTTCTCAGGTAGGCAGCATGTATTTGCAGTTGCTATCGTTAGACGAACAGTTGAGTATAACTAAAGCAACTTTGGAACTAAGAGAAAAGCAAATCAACACAATGAAAGCACTGAAGAAAGCGGGGATGGCCAATGAAATGGAATTACAGCAGTCGCTGGCTCAGTTGCATCAGGTGGAAAGTCTTGAGAAAAACTTGCAAAATCAGCTTTTCTTGCAAGAGAATGCCATGTGTATTTTAATGGGGATTGCTCCTCAAAAGATTATGCGAAGTAAATTAGATCAGTTTAAGTTGTCGACCGGATATGGAGAACAAGTTCCGGCAAAACTATTAGCCAACAGACCAGACTTAAAGGCCGCAGAGTTAAATGTTAGGCAAGCATTCGAGCAGACCAATGTGGCTCGTGCAGGCTTTTATCCATCGTTGAAATTATCGGCCAATGGAGGTTACAATGGTTTGAAACTTTCAAAATGGATTACTCCCGATGCTTTCTTTTTTAATACTGTAGCGTCAATCGCGCAGCCACTAATCAATGGTAGAAATGTGAGAACAGCATATGAAATAGCTCAGCTTAATCAGCAGGATGCAGTTATTCAATTCGAGAATAAATTGTTGAATGCTGGAAAAGAGGTGTCGGATGCACTTCATAATATTCAAATTAATAGTGAGCAGGTTGTTATTAAGCAGCAACAGCTGGTAGCAGAGAATAAAGCTTTTGATATCTCGAAGGAGTTGTTAAATCAGGGCTTAATTAATTACCTACAAGTATTGGTTGCTCAGGAAAAAGCACTGAGCACGCAGCTTGATATGGTAAATCTGACCAGTAGTAAATGGAAGAATTTTATCAATTTATATCGATCACTAGGTGGTGGTATAAACTAAATCCGGTTATCATTTGATTTCGAAGGGAGTTGTCTTTTTAGATGGCTCCCTTTTTTTGTAATATTTTCGATTTATGTTACTTAACATTTTGCAATAATTGTAACTAAACCGATTTAATGCTACTTTTCGAACTCTCAAACCTTGACAATTATTAACCTATGAAAAGAATGAAACCAATGTCGAAATGGTTGATCGTTCTTGTGTCAATGCTGTGGGCATTCAATAGCTCCAAAGCACAAGAAGTAGCCATTCCTCAAAGTAACTATTCCATTAAATCAGTAAGTAGTGATAATTCCGACCATCCGGCAAAGCATGCTATCGATGGTAAAGCAGACACATTTTGGTCGATCTATAATCCCGATGGTTATTCGCTGCCCGGAGTGCTGGTAATTGATCTGGGAAAAAGCTATCCGGTTACCGGTTTTAGCTATTTACCCAATGCCGATGATACAAAAAACAAAACAAAGGAATTTGAATTTTATGTTTCGGATAAAGCAGACGAGTGGGGTGACCCGGAAGCATACAGCGACTTCGACTGGAGTTCGAAAGAAGATGTAGAACTGAAAAGAGTGAATATTGGAGCTGTATCAGGACGATTTGTAAAAGTAGTTTGGAACAAAAACTACGATGTTTCTAAGAAAAACATTCATACTGCAGAGTTGGTTATATACCAAAACCCCGAAGCAGAAACCGGAAAGAAGAATCAGTCTATCACTTTTGATACTATCACAGAAAAGCTGACTACAGATGCTCCTTGGAAATTAGAGGCAACTTCCTCATCTGGTTTGCCTGTTACGTTTAAAGTAAAATCGGGACCTGCCACCATCGAAAATAATACAATTACTTTAACCGGTGCCGGTATTGTTGAAGTGGAAGCTACACAAGATGGTGATGATGCATGGTTTGCTAGCTCAAAAATCCGTCGTTTTACAGTAATCGACTTATCAGTTTATAAGCCTGAAATTTCAACCAATTTCGATTCAGAAGTAGCCATTGAAATGGATCAGCTGCGTAAATATCCCATTTACTTCTTTGTGGATATTGAAAAAAGCGATCGAATTAGTATCGAGAGCCTAGAAGCTAAAGTGGGGGAAGAGGCATTAAGTGTTTTTAAAGACCAATTTGGATATGTCGTTCACTTTGAGCCCAAGGAGTATGGAAGTGCTAATATGACAGTAACTGCAACTGCTTCAACAGGTGTTACTACTACCCAAAATTATGCTTTGTCGGTAACAGAACCTGGAAATAACCGTACGCTGAATGTAATGGATAAGGTATTGGTGAACTTTCCTAATCCGGGCCGAACAAGAAAAGGATCGTTTATAGTTCCTCAATTTATTGGAGGATACAAACAGATTATTGGGCACTTTAAAACAACGTGTCCCAATATCGATGGAGCTTGCGACGATTGGGACCGATGGGCTTACTTAGAGGTGAAAGGCCCCAATGGACAATGGATTGAATTGATTCGTTACATTACTCCTTATGATGTAGGATGCGAACATACTATCGATTTAACCGATTATGCATCTGTATTACAGGGGAACTTGGAGTATAAACTATTTATCGATACTTGGGGAACAGGCGGTTGGGAGGTGACTCTCGATTTAGAATACATTGCCGGAACTCCTGAGTTTATCTATTCCAATGTCGATGTAATATGGGATGGAACCTACGATTTTGGTAATCCCAATAATCTGCAAACGGTAGAGCAATCTAAGACAGATATTCGCAACTATGTGCGAAAAGCCAAGTTGAATTTGGTAACCACCGGGCATGGATGGGGGCAAAATAATACAGGAAATGCTGCAGAATTCTACTACGCTAAACACCATATTGCTGTAGATGGAAAGAAAACATTTCTTCAGGATATGAAAGTAACCTGCAATCCTAATCCCGATGGTTGTACCGGGCAAAAAGGCACCTGGCATTACGATAGAGCAGGGTGGTGTCCTGGAAGTATTGCCAAGCGCTATGAATACGATTTCTCTGATTTTATTTCGCGTGGTACCATTGCGTTAGATTACATCTTTCAGGAAGATTATAAAGATTTGTGTCATCCGCAAAACCCCGATTGTGTAAGTAAGGTTACTTGTCCGGACTGTAAGGCTGGTTACAACCCACACTATCATGTGGATGCTCATTTGATAAGCTATAGTAATGACATTTTAACTAGTGTGCCTGTAGTTAAGAGAGTTGATAAAAAGAAATTGCACTTTGAAGTTACTCCAAATCCATCCAATGGAGTGTTTAAAATTTATTGCGAGGCTGAATTTCAAGGAGCTGTGGTAACTGTTCATCCTGTTGCAGGGCCAATGTTGGGCAAGTTCCATTTTAAAGATAACTACGATCTATCGCAATATCAGTTCGATGTTAGACATGCAAAACCGGGAGTGTACTTTGTGGTCGTTAAAACCGAAAATGCCGAGAACGTAAAACGAATCGTGATTCGTTAATATGTAATTTTTATAATTGAGATAATTAGTCCGACCTCTAATCATTCTTCTGAACTGAAGGGTGATTAGAGGTTTTCTTTTTGAAAAAATTATATAACAAATGTTGCGTTTTTTGTTGATGAAAAAAGTTACAGTTATTTGAAATACCTAATTTTATCTGTCCTGAGGTGTGCTTTTTAATCATGGCTAATCAGGGAATTGACTTGTTCATCGACTAAAGAAAATAATGAGTTGAAGTTTTAGCTTTCGACTCTGATTTCTTCTAGAGTGGTTTGGTGCACCTAATTTGCGTATGGAAAAATTATTACATTTGAAAAGAGAAGAATGTTGCATGAGGCTGGATCACAAAATAACTTTTGTTGGAAACGAAGTAGAAGATCGGAAAGTTTTTAAGTCGATTTACTATGAATACTTCGATATGCTATTTCATTTATGCCTGAAATATATTGGCGATGAAGCAGTGTCAGAAGAGATTGTGCAAGATTCTTTTATGAAGCTTTGGGAAGGACGTCAAAAATTAGCAGCCGATACCCATATTCGGAATATTCTTTATACAATCACCAAAAATAGTTGTCTTAATTTTCTGCGCAACCAACAAACAGCATTAAAAAATCGCCAGAATATTCATTATCTCGAAATGCAATTCAATTACGAAGCTCTAAATCGATTGGGAAATGCCAATATGGAGTTCGACGAATTAAAGCAGCAAATAGATAATGCCATTGCCAGTTTACCGGAGGATATCCGTGAGGTATTTCTAATGAGCAGATTAGAAGAGATGAAATACCGCGAGATAGCAGATAAGTTGGGAGTTAGTGTGAAGACTGTTGAGGCAAAAATGTCCAAAGCTTTAAGTTTACTACGCAACGATTTAAAGGATTATCTACACATTGTAATTGCAATTTCTGCAGGTTTAAACTAGTTGATTAGTAGTGTTTTTAAGAGTTGTTGTGAAAAAAGTTTCATTTTTTCATAGGGTAATCCTATGGGAGTGTGTTTAGTGAGTAAATAGTAAAAAACGATGAAGGATATTTTTGATAGAACAAAAGGAGAAGAGGAGAAAAAACAATTTTATTCTAACCTGAAAGGTGCAGAGAGGGAGGAGTATATTCAGAGAAAAAACCTTGATTTTTTCTTAAGCTTATCGTCGGCTAAATACCCGAAAGAGAAAAAAGATATCTTGTATCAATCCATCGAAAACAGACTGTTTGCTACCCGAAAATTACATAAAACCAGTTGGAAAAATACTTTCGTTAAATATGCTGCTATTGTAGTGTTTGCAATATGTGTGGGTGGCTGGCTTTCCCAATTGTTTTTCAATAATGGTAGTGCTGATCGCTATATGATTAAAGCAGATAAAGGAAGTATTGCTTATACCGAATTGGAAGATGGCTCCAAAATTTGGCTAAATGCCGATACCGAATTGAATATTGTTACTTGCTCCGATGGAAAGATAGTTGCCCACTTAGATGGTGAAGCCTTTTTCGATCTTATTCCCAATGCTGAAAGAGATTTTACGGTTGATGTGGGCAATATTTTAATTCGAGATATTGGAACTAAGTTCAATGTGAATGCCTATTCTGAACATCGAAGAATACAAACCACGTTGATTGAAGGGAAAATTGAAATTTACAATAGAAGTGGGCGAAAATTGGTCGCGCTTAGTCCGGGAGAAATGGCTCAGTATGGTCGTAAGAAAAAGTTAATGCGAATTATAAATACCGATGTGGAATCGGCCATGGCATGGCGTGACGGAAAGCTAGTGTTTCTGAACAGAACATTAGGAAGTATAGCGCATGAGTTGGAAAAGTGGTACGACGTAGATATTCAGTTTGAAAATCCGAAGCTTCGATTTGAAGTATTCTCGTGTATTGTAAAACGAACCACCACCATTGAGCCGGTAATGGAAATGCTAAAGATTTCGGCCCAAATAGACTATGAACTAATTGAACATGTAGATAAGAAGGATGAAATAATTATAAAATAAAAAAGTGTACCGGTGGAGCGGTACACTCATTCTGAAACAGAGTGGAGTCTGTTTCAATGTTTATTAACATCTAAACATTACAAATTTATGAAAAAAGTCTCACGACTGTGTTGTTTGCATCACAGTTTTAGAAAAATTTGGTGTATTATGAAACTAACCTTAGCATTAATGCTGGTTATTGTTTGTTCGGTAACCGCCAGTTCTTTTAGTCAGAATAGGCAACTAAACCTGAAAATGAAGAATGCCAATATTGTAGAGGTGTTCAAAGCCATTGAACGCAACTCCGATTATGGGTTTTTCTTTAAAAACGATCAGTTAGACCTAAAAAAGCGTTACTCTTTTAATCTGAATAATGCATCTATCGATGCTGTAATGGATAAAGTATTATCTAATCAGCATCTGAATTATCGTGTCATCGAGAACAATATTGTAATATCTCGCAACAATACGGCTAACCAGGCAGGCAACCGTTTGGTTAAAGGAAAAGTAACCGATGAGGAAGGAGTTGGTATTCCAGGGGCATCGGTCGTTGTTAAAGGAACCACTACCGGTATCGTTACCGACGCGGATGGATTCTTTACATTAAATGTACCTGAGAAAACAGATGTATTGGTTATCTCATTTGTGGGAATGAAGACACAAGAGGTGATTTACAGTGGTCAGAAAGAGCTAAATGTAACGCTTAAAGTAGATGCAATTGGTCTAGATGAAGTTGTGGCTGTTGGATATGGTACTCAGAAAAAAGTAAATCTTACAGGTTCAATCTCTACAGTAAACGAAGAAGCTTTGGGATCACGTTCTGTAACAAATCTAAGTAGTGGTCTTTCTGGATTAGCTGCAGGTGTTACGGTATCTCAAGGACGAGGTGGTAAAGTAGGAGATGAAGGTATTTCTATTCGTATTCGTGGTATTGGTACTATGAATAATAATAATCCAATGGTAGTGGTGGATGGAATAGTATCTTCAATGAGCGATATCGATCCCAATGATATTGCTTCTCTTTCTGTATTGAAAGATGCAGCGTCGGCAGCTATTTACGGTTCTCGTGCTGCGAATGGTGTAATTCTTATTACTACCAAGCGTGGTCGTAAGGGAGAAATGAAAATGACCTACAATGGTTATGCCGGATGGCAAAAAGCGACTCGTTTGCCTGATTACATCAGCGATTTTGCAACCTACATGGAGATGAATAATACCTATCGTGAATCAAATTTGTATACCCAGGAAGATATCGATGAGTGGAGAAATTCAAACGATCCTTTAACCCATCCAAATGTCGACTGGTTCAAAGAGCAGGTAGGTAATACGGCATTCTTACAGAACCATAGCTTTTCATTTAGTGGAGGTTCTGATGTAACTCGCTATCGTTTCTCTCTAAACTATCTGGACCAAGAAGGTTTGGTTCTTGGAAACGAGCAACAGCGTTATTCTGCCAGAGCTAACTTGGAAACTAACATGACTCGCAATTTTGTGGTAGGTGGTAATATTTTCTTCCGTTGGACAGAACTAGATCCAAACCCAATTAGTGATGGGGGTAACGGTATAGATATCGGTTTGGTGCCTGCAATCCCAAATATCAAATCTCCTGATGGTCGTTGGGGAGGAGCGCAACACTCTTCTGTTGGTACTACCTTTAATCCATTGGCACGTTTAGAGTCTAATGAAAAGCATAATCGTTATCAGCACCTGTTGTCCGATATTTTCGCCCGCTGGGAAATCATTGATGGTTTAACATTCAATGGTAGTGTTTCGTTAGACTGGAGCAATAACATGTATCGTTCATTTAATAAAACATTTACTGTTTGGAACTTCCGGGAAGATGTGATTGATCGCCAGGGAACAACCAATAGTGGCGGAATGGAAACCAAACAAGCATATCGCTTAACCAGTTTCGAAACATTAACCTATCAGAAGAAGTTCGATGACCATAACTTTAGTATTATGGCAGGTCATCAGGCCGAGAAGTATCGTTGGGAAAACCTAAAAGGTGGTGCTAAGCAATATCCAAACGATGAGATTCAGGTATTGGATGCTGGTTTGACAGACATTAGTACAGGAGGAAACATTGTAGAGGAGGCTATTGAGTCGTACTTCGGACGTGTCAACTACGATTACAAAGGAAAATACCTGTTCGAGGCCAATGTGCGTGCCGACGGTTCTTCCCGATTCAGAGACGGTAATAAGTGGGGATATTTCCCATCAACATCATTCGCATGGAGAGTTTCAGAAGAAGGATTCATGGAAAGTGCATCGTTTGTCGATAACTTGAAATTGCGTGGTTCTTGGGGGATGTTAGGAAACCAGAATATCAATAGCTATTATCCTTATCAGGAAACATATAGCATTAATAAGAACTACAGTTTTGCCGGACAGGTTTATCCTGGATATGCTTCTACGTCTTTAGTAAATCAGGATATCAGTTGGGAAACAACGGAAATTATTTCAGCAGCTGTTGAGGCTACTTTATTTGGAAAGTGGAATACAACATTGGAGTACTTCCATAAGAGAACAGACGATATATTAGCTGGTCTGCCAATTCCTAAATTCTTAGGAGCCAAGTCCGATCCAACTGTTAATTTGGCCGAAATGGTAAATCAGGGTGTTGAATTCTCTACCAGCTATAATGGTAAGATTGGTGATGTTAAGATCAATGTAGGTGGTCATGTAACCTGGTTGAAAAACGAATTGACCGATTATTACGAAGATATTACTACCGGAGGAAAGCAAATTGGTGAAGTATACAATTCATATTGGGGATACGAAGCAGTAGGTTTATTTAAGACACAAGAACAACTGGATAATGCTGCTACACACTGGAATTATACAGGACTAGGTGATGTGGAGTATAAAGATCAGTTAACAGTCGATACTGATGGTGATGGAATTCCTGATGCAGGCGATGGTAAAATCGATAGTAACGATAAGGTGATTATAGGAAAAAGTATTCCTACATGGACATTTGGAGGAAACTTGAATCTGGAATACAAAAATTTCGATTTTGGATTGCTATGGCAAGGCGTAGCCGATGTGGATGGAAGCTGGATGGGAAATGGAAACCGTCTGTTTGCATGGGGCGACCGTGGATTATTGCACAACATGTGGACAGATGCGTGGAGCGAAGAAAACCCAGAGGCAAAATGGCCACGTGTTTGGCAAAAGTCAGATGGAGCTAACCGCAGTACGTCTACATTCTGGATTCGCGATATTTCTTACCTAAGAATTAAGAATATTCAGCTAGGCTATACGCTTCCTAAACGATTGGTAAATAATTGGGGATTGGGTAAAGTTCGTGTTTATATGAGTAGTGATAATCCATTTACAATCACCAATTGGGACTTGGGTTACGATCCTGAAACTCGTTCAACTGATGCTGTTCCTAACACTAAAACCTTGATTTTAGGTATTAACGTTAACTTCTAATCTTAAAAGCGAACTACAATGAAAAAAAATATACGAATTGTAACAATGTTTGTGCTGGCAACGCTGTTCTTTGCCAGTTCATGTAGCGAGGATTTTCTCGATAAACAGCCTCATAACGCATTGTCGCCTGGAACATTCTGGAGCACAACTGCCGATGCCGAAGCTGGATTGACAGCAATTTACGATGCCTTAAACGTTGGGCGAGGACAGTTTGGATGGGGGATGATGGGACTATTCGATCTGTTAACTCCTGTGGGACACTGTCGTTCGGGAAGTATCAATGCGATTGCTGCAGGTAACCACGATCCCAATGGTGGGCAAACTCGCTCGTTGTGGGAAAATTCATACCGAGGAGTAGTTAGAGCAAACGACTTGTTGGTACATATCGATCAAATTGAAGTATCGGAAACGGATGCTGCGTTGATTGAACAGTATAAAGCTGAAGCTAAATTCTTGCGCGCCATGTTTTATTTCCATTTGGCAGATATGTTTGGCGATGTACCTCTTTTTACAACAGTTCCAACAGTAGAAGATGCATTTGCAGAAAAATCGACTAAAGCCGAAGTGTTGAATTTGGTGAAAAGCGATTTGGATGCAGCAATTGCTGTTTTACCGGAGACTGCTTCCGTTGCCGGAAGAGCAACAAAGGGTGCTGCATTGGGAATGAGAGCTAAAGTAGCAATGATGGAGAAAGATTGGTCAACTGCTCAATCGAACTTGAATCAGATTATGACATTGGGATATGAATTAGAGACTGACTATGCTGAAATATTCGATGTAGATAATGAAGGAAATGGAGAAGTGATCTTCGACATTCAGTATATCTTCGCCAATGATGCCGAAAGTGGAAACACCTTCGAAAAGCTATTTGGTAACCGTTCGGCTGAGGCTAGTGGATGGTCGTGGGTACAACCAGGACTTTGGTTTGTGGAGAAATTCGAGCACATCGATGAAAATCCTGAGTATACCATCGAAGATGATCGTATATCTGCCGAAATTTATGATTATTTCGAAGGACGCGACCCAAGAATGGATGCTACCATCCTTCGTCCGGGAGCTCATTTCCTAGATTACAGAAACATAAGTATCCTACACCCATACGAAATGCGTAACCTAAACCATTCGCAAACCAAATTGCAAATGCGTAAGTACGTTATCGATGGCGATTACGATAGAACTTTAAGTAACGACTCTCCTTTAAACTGGATTGTGCTTCGTTATGCCGACATCTTATTGATGAAAGCAGAAGTTGAAGCTCAGTTGGCTGGTGGTGCAGGCGCGGTAAGTCAAGATGTGCTTGATGCAACAATTAATAAAGTGCGTCAGCGTGCTTCTGACAAACTACCATTGTACACCGCAGGAAATATAACCATGGAGAATATTCAGGACGAATATGTTCGAGAATTAGGATTCGAAGGGTGGATGTATTTCAATTATAAGCGCTGGCAATTGTTGGAAATGAATGATGGTTTTGAAGTGAGAGGATTAACAGTAAATAATAGTGGGGTATCATTCAATGCATCTCCAATTCAAACTCGGGTATTCGAGAGTCCCAAACATTATTTCTTCCCAATACCAACTTCAGAGATGGAAAGAGCTGAAAACCTAACACAGAATCCTGTTTGGGAATAAATTGCACTATTTTCCACCTAATTTTAATTATTGTAGAGCTTCATTCTTAGAATGAGGCTCTATCTTTACAGAAAAAATGGGAACAGTTAGGCTGTGTTCGTGCAATCGATTGGTTCCAGAGCTAAACTATTAATTAATGAAACTGAAATCTATAATAATGACTGGGTTGGTAGCTACAACTATAAGTTGTCATGCCGAACCAGTAAAAAAGGAGACCAAGCAACCCAATATCCTCTACATCTTTGCCGATCAATATCGAAAGGCTTCTTTAGGTTTTTTAAATGAAGATCCGGTAAAAACACCCAATATCGATGCTTTGGCAGAAAATGGAGTGTTCTTTAGTCATGCGGTTGCTAATCATCCTTTGTGCAGCCCTTACCGAGGAATGCTTATGACTGGTCAATATCCATTAACCAACGGCGTTATTTCAAACTGTCATTCCGGAAGAACGAAGTATAAAAATTATTTGAAGATAGATACCAAGTGTTTCTCTGATGTATTGGCCGAAAATGGATACGATGCAGGATATGTAGGAAAGTGGCACTTAGATGGGCCAGAGCCAACTCCTCCGGGAGTTAGAGCCAACTGGGATTGCTGGTGCCCACCCGATCATCGCCATGGCTTTTCGTTTTGGTATGCTTATGGAACACATGGAAGGCACAATAATCCCTACTACTGGACAACCAATGGTGGCGAGAATGATAAGGTGTTTGCCAACGAGTGGTCTCCTACACACGAGGCTAGCGTAATAATCGATTTTCTTCGAAATAATAAGAAACAACGAAACAACGATAAACCATTTGCGCTTTTCTGGGGGATAAATCCTCCACATACTCCATTTGGCGAAGTTCCGCAGAAATACAAAGACCAGTTTGCCGGAATGGACATGAAAGCAGCACTGAACAGACCCAATGTGCGATATACCACCAACAATGAATTGCATGCAGGCGATAAAGGTGTAGAGCGAAAAATTCATGAGGCAACCAACTACTTTGCTTGTATAAATGGGGTGGACGATCAGATTGGGCGTGTAATAAAAGAGCTGAAACGCTTAGGGATGTTCGAAAATACCATTATCGTATTCTCTGCCGACCATGGAGAGATGATGGGAAGCCACGGGTTAATGCATAAGAATATTTGGTTCAAAGAGGCTTACGAAATACCATTTATTGTCCACTATCCGAAAACAGTGAAGCCAGCTGTCGACGACCTATTGATTAGTGTCCCTGATTACATGCCTACTTTATTGGGATTAGCCGGTTTGTCGAAGCAGATACCTCGCTCGGTAGAAGGGAAGGACTATTCGCAAGTGTTAAAAGGAGGAAATGTCGATCGACCAGATAAACAACTTTACTTTGGTTCCGACCCTAAAGATCCTTCAAGCGGTAAGCGCGGATTTAGAAATCATAAATACACATTCGCTGCATTGAAAGAGAAGAATGGAACAATTAGTTATTATCTGTACGATGATGTGAACGATCCTTATCAATTGAAGAATATCTACGGAAAAGATAAAAAGAGGGATGTTCAAATGCGAAATGAGTTAGAAAACTTATTGAAAAAAATGAACGATCCTTGGATTAATTAGAAGCCGAATGGCAGTTAATTCTGTAAGCAATGTTGCATTATTGTAGTATAGGTGCATCAACTATGCATTGATACTCGGAATTTTAGGAGTTTCCAAAAGGGTTACATATTTTAGCGTCAGGACAGGGCGTGATAGTGAAGTCCTGACACTAAATTTAACAGGTATTGAAATGATTTATTTTAGAATTACAGCATTTATTGGGCTATGTTTTTTGTTATTAAGCTGTGAGAAAAAGGCAGTGCAGACTACTTCAGAGCAGTTGTGGTATAAACAACCAGCCAGCAATTGGTTTCAGGCTCTTCCTGTGGGGAATGGTCGCTTGGGAGCAATGGTGTTTGGCGGAGTTACCAATGAGCATTTGCAATTGAATGAAGAGAGTTTGTGGGCAGGATGTCCTGAAAATCCTTACCCCGAGAATGTGCAGAAGCATTATAAAAAATTTCAGAACTTGAATCTGGAAGGCAAGTACGATCAAGCATTTGATTATGCCATGAAACATTTGGCTGTAAATCCTACCAGTATACGTTCGTATGAGCCATTGGGCGATTTGCTGCTCAACTTCAACCATGGTAAGGCAGAGCATTACAAAAGAAGTTTATTATTGGAAAACGGTAACGCTACCGTAGAATATACAGTAGGGGGAAAACGATTTAAAAGAGAAACTTTCGTGTCGGAAGATCCCGATGTTATTGTTTACCGTTTCGAGAGTATCGACAATGAACCAGTAGATTGTGAAGTTCGATACAGTAGAGTCAAAGACATTAAGATTTATACTTCAGAGAATACCATCTGGGTAGATGGTCAGGTATTTGACGATCCGGAAGCACGCGACGATAATCGAGGAGGATCAGGTAAAACCGGTAAACACATGAAGTTTGGTAGTTTAGTAAAAGTTAAACTGGATAACGGAAAGTGCAGCCATACGCCAACAGCATTAAAGCTGGAGAACACAAAGGCATTTACTGTTTTCGTTGGTGGAGCTACTACCTATCAGTTGGCAAAGTTAAATTACGATAATAGCATTAATCTGAAGACGCAGTTAGCTGCACAGCTGGCTAAAGCCGAAAAGTTGTCGTATAAAGAGATTAGAGCAAAGCAATTTGCAAAGCATGCTGCTGTTTACAACAGAGTGAACTTAAAGCTTACCGATAATCAACTGGACTCCATCCCTACGGATGAACGTATTTTGAGAGTGAAAGAAGGAAAGAATGATCCACTATTGGTGGAAACACTATTTCAGTATGGTCGCTACTTGTTAATGGGAAGTTCGGGAGGAAAAGCTCAATTGCCTGCCAACCTGCAAGGATTATGGAATAAAGACATGTGGGCTGCTTGGGAATCTGATTATCATATGAATATTAACCTACAGATGAACTACTGGCCGGCTCAGGTTTGTAACCTGGAAGAGACGGTAGAACCACTTACCAACTTTGTGGAGTTAATGGCTGAAAGAGGACAAGAAACTGCTCAGAAATACATCGGTTCTGATGGCTGGATAGTGCACCATGCAACCAATATTTTTGGTCGTACTGTTCCCAATGGATCGACGAAACCTTCGCAGGTGGCAAACGGATATAGTTATGCGTTTTCCGGACCATGGATGTGTTTGACTTTATGGCGTCAGTTTGAGTTTACTCAAGACAAGGAATACCTGAAGAATAAGGCTTACCCAATAATGAAAGGAGCCGCCCAGTTTGTAATCGATTTCTTAAGAGAGAATGATAAAGGGCAGTTGGTAACAGCTCCGTCTTATTCTCCTGAGAATGGTTATTGGGACCCTAAATCGAAAAAATATTTGAAAACCACTGTTGCTGCAACAATGGACATTCAAATTATTAAAGAGTTGTTCAATGCTTGTATAGAATCGGAGAAGGTGCTTGGGAAGTCAGATCTTACTCCAAAACTGAAAGAAGTGCTAACGAAACTTCCTCCGATTAAAATTGGAGCCAATGGAACTATTCAGGAATGGATAGAAGATTATAAGGAACAAGATCCCGGACATCGACATATTTCTCATCTGTTTGGCTTATATCCATGTAGCCAAATCAATGCATCAACGCCAAAAATGTACGAAGCAGCTCGTAAAACTTTAGAGCGCCGTTTGTCATCGGGGGGTGGCCAAACAGGTTGGAGTAGAGCTTGGGTGGTTAACTTTTATGCTCGATTTAACGAGGGTGATAAATGTTTGGAAAATGTGAATCAGTTATTGGCCAATCAGGTCGATATCAATCTTTTCGATTTACATCCACCACATATTTTCCAAATTGATGGAAACCTTGGTATTACTGCAGGTATTGCCGAGATGTTGATTCAATCCAATGAACCAGGGAAAATAAAGTTATTGCCAGCATTGCCTTCGGTATGGAAAAAGGGAAGTGTAAGTGGATTAAAAGCACGCGGTAATTACGAGGTGAGCATGAACTGGGAGCAAGGACAATTAAAGAACACAACAATTAAAGCATTGGTTGGAGGAAATATCCAACTGATTTATAATGATAAGGTGATGAATTTGCAGCTTCAAATAGGAGAAGAGAAGCAGATTGACGCATCGCAATTATGATCTAAACAATATGGCTATTCGATCTATTATTCTGATTTTATTAGTGGGACTGTTATCGTGCAAAAGCGATAACAGCTCCACACGAGTAAAAAACAATTTCGATAATGAGTGGAAATTTGCAAAGGGAGATCATCCCAATGCCAGTTCCGTGGACTATGATGCTACTCAATGGCGCGATGTAAATCTGCCTCACGATTGGAGTATTGAAGGTCCTTTTCAGAAAGATGCACCCGCTTTGTCTCGTGGTGCTTACCGTCCAACTGGAATTGCATGGTATCGAAAAGAATTCCAAGTGGACAAGAAATGGAAAGGACAAAAAGTCTTTATCGATTTCGAAGGGGTTTACATGAATTCAGAAGTATGGATCAATGGCCACTATTTAGGAAAACGTCCGTTTGGATATATCTCTTTTCAATACGACTTAAGTAGCTATATTCAGTTTGGAAAGAAGAATGTAATAGCTGTAAAAACAGATACTTCGCGCCAACCAGGAGGGCGCTGGTACAATGGAGCCGGTATTTACCGACATGTATGGTTAACCACTACCGGTAAGGTATATGTGAAAAACTGGGGAACTACCATTACAACAAATATTGTAGATGAAAAGGAGGCCTTTGTTCAGATTCGTAATGAAGTGATCAATGAAAAGAATAGAGCAGAGGATATTGAAGTGAAGACCGAGATATATGATGCCAAGGGGCATCTGGTAGGAAGTTCTTCTGTAAATAAAAGGGTAGAAAAAAACAAAGAAGTAGAGTTAATAGAGGGGTTTACCATTGAAAAACCAATACTATGGTCATTGGAAAATCCACACCTTTATTCTGCAAAAGTAAAAGTACTGGCCAATGGGAAGCTAATTGATGAAAGTGTTACCCGATTCGGTATTCGTACCATCGAGTTTACTGCCGATAAAGGGTTCTTGTTGAATGGAAAGCAAGTGAAACTAAAGGGGGTATGTCTGCATCACGATAACGGCGCTTTGGGAGCTGCGGCCATTGACAGAGCCAAGCAGCGTCAGGTAGATATGCTGAAAGAGATGGGGTGTAACGCCATCAGAACGAGCCATAATCCTGCTTCTCCGGCTTTCTTAAATTATTGCGACGAAGTGGGGATGTTGGTCATGGAAGAGTCATTCGATGAGTGGGCTACACCCAAACGGGCTCGAATTTTCGATACCGAAGGAAATAAAAGCATTTACCAGGTGAAAGGCTATGCCAAGCACTTTAAAAAATGGTCGAAGAAAGACCTGGCCGATATGGTACGACGCGACCGTAATCATCCGTCCATTATCTTATGGAGTGTTGGTAATGAAATCCCGGAAGCGCATCATGCCAACGGAGCTGAAATTATGAAACCATTGGTGGATGTGTGTCATAACGAAGATCCTACACGTCCGGTAACATGTGGTGTGTTGGGAGTAAGTGGTGCACATAAAAACGGAATGTCGGCATTGCAAGATGTGGTGGGCTATAACTATAAACCGCACATGTTTAAAGCGGATTACGAAAAATACCATCGACCAATGGTAGCCACCGAAGATCGCTCTTCGGCATGGTTTTATGGTCGCGAAACCTATTATTTACCCAATGAGTCGGGCAACTGGCGCAATTGGCCAAAAAATGGTAAGCGAGGTTTGTGTAAAAGTCGGAACGATTCTCAAACAGGCGAGCGTGCTTGGATTTTAAATAGAGACTGCGAGCAAGTTGCAGGTATCTTTATATGGACAGGTTGGGATTATCTGGGAGAGGCAACGCCTTATTCATGGCCTTACCGTAGCTCTATGTTCGGAGTAATCGACTTAGCTGGTTTCCCCAAAGATTCTTACTACATGTATCAGTCGGAGTGGACCAACAAAGATGTATTGCACCTGTTTCCACATTGGAATTGGGAAGGGAAGGAAGGACAAACTATTCCGGTAAAATGTTTTACCAATTGCGACGAAGTGGAGTTGTTCGTGAATGGGAAGTCGGCAGGTATCCGACGCCAGAAAGATGATCCAGAGCGTTTATTATTGCAATGGGATGTGCCATTCGCAAAAGGAGAGATAAAGGTAATTGGAAAACGAAATGGAAAAGTGGTAATGGAAAACCGAAGAGTTACCACTGGCGATGCTTATACTGTTCGACTTACTCCCGATAGAAAAACAATTCATGCAGATGGTGTAGACCTTTGCTATATCAAGGCCGAAATTGTAGACCAAAAAGGAAATGTGGTTCCAACTGCCAATAACACCATTCAGTTTAATATTGAAGGAAATGCTTCCATTGTTGGAGTGGATAATGGCGATCCGGCAAGTCATCACGATTTTCAGGGAAGAGAAATTAATGTTTACAACGGACGAAGTATTGTAATTGTACAAGCAGGTAAGCAGGCTGGTCAGTTTAATTTGATTGCCAATAGCATTAACTTAAAAGAGAATAAGACTGAAGTTACTATGAAGCAATAATTGTTGTTGAATGAAGAGGTAATTCAAAAAGTAAATTCATTTGAATTCAGACTTTTACTTTATAATGCACCTACATTTTAATCTCTCCTAATCTCCTTTAAAGAGGAGGCTTAAGTCCCCTTCAGGGGATTTAGGGGTGATAAACCAAGTGGTTGCTTGCAAATTGGAAGTTCAAATAAGCTTTTTGGATGGACTGAATTTCAAATAATTTATTGATTAAACGAAAATACTAAACCACAAACCAATCTAAATATGATAATTCGATCTTTATCTTTTTTGCTGCTTTTGCCGCTTTGCTTTTTTGCAACAGCAAAAAAGAGTAAACGACCTAATCTGATTGTGATTCAGACCGATGAACACAATTTCAGAACTTTAGGCTGTTACAGAGAACAGCTTAGCCACGAACAAGCCTTCATTTGGGGCGATGGTAATAATGTGGAAACTCCTCATATCGACTATTTAGCCCATAACGGAGTGATGTTTAATAAGTTCTATGCGACTTCACCTGTGTGTTCTCCTTCCAGAGGAACATTTGTCTCGGGAATGTATCCGCAGCAAAATGGAGTACCAAAGAACGATTACCCGCTGAAAGATGAAGTGATTACCTATTCAAAAGTGCTGGAGGACGCAGGCTATAAAACCGGCTTCATTGGAAAATGGCACTTGGATGGAGAAGGCAAACCACAATGGGCTCCAAAGCGAAAGTTTGGTTTTGCGGACAACCGTTACATGTTTAACCGAGGACATTGGAAGAAATTAGCCGATACTCCAGAGGGACCACAAATTGCTGGTAGAAATAAAAAGGGGAGACCCAACTATAGCCTGGATGGAGCAGACGATAAGTCGTTCACTACCGATTTTCTTACCGACAGAGCTATCGATTTTATTAAAGAGAATAAGAAATTGGCTTTTAGTCTTTACCTAAGTTTTCCCGATCCACATGGGCCCGATGCTGTGCGTGAGCCTTACAACAGTATGTACAAACACATGCAGTTCAAAAAGCCCCGAACATATCCTGTAAGTGCCGAAAATATTCCCACATGGGCAACTCCTTCAAAAAAGGTGAAACTGACCCATTATCAATATTTCGGAATGGTTAAATGCATTGATGATAATGTAGGGAAGCTGATTGATTACCTGCGTAAAGAGCAATTGTTGGATAATACTATCATTGTTTTTACTTCGGATCATGGCGATTTGCGTGCCGAGCACGGACGACATAACAAAGGAGTGCCATTGGAGGCTTCGGCAAAAATTCCTTTTATAGTGTACTATCCTCAGCAGATTCCTAGCGGAGGCGTGATTGATAATGCTTTTAATACTGTCGATTTTGCTCCATCTATTCTCCAATTTATGGATCAAAAGGTGCCTAACAAAATGGTGGGGCGCAACTTCTCAAAACTTTTGAGTGATCCCAAACAACAAAAAGCGTTGGACGATATCACATTTATTCGGGCTGCGCGTCCGGGAAAAGAGGGTAACTGGATTGCTGCTGTCTCTTCCCGATATAAACTTATTCTTTCGCGTTTAGATGAGCCTTGGCTAATCGATATGCAAACAGATCCGGATGAGGTAGTGAATTACATCCATAAAAAAGAAAACAGAAAGGTGGTTAAACAGTTGGCCAGTCAACTAAGAAAGTATGCCAAAGTGCAAAACGAACCTTTCCTGGATGGAACTAAAATGGCTAACGATTTAACGAAACTATTAAAGTAATAGAGCAATATGAAGCAAGTGATTAATATAGTGGGAGCGGTGTTGATTTTGGTATTTTGTCTGGGTGTAAAAACCAATGCACAGAATCTGAATACTGCTACTTTACGAGATACCCAAACGCTGGATGGAATTTGGAATGTGCATATCGCACCATTCGGTGATGCCGGAAAAGCCAATATGTCGAAAACTGTTGCGGCAGATCATATCGATCCGGTTTTTATGGATCGATTGAAAGTTCCTGGCGATTGGAATACTCAATCGGAGAAGCTCTATTATTTCGAAGGAGCTATTTTTTACAAGCGTAACTTCAACCGCAAGAAAGAGGCCGGAAAACGTTTCTTCATTCATTTTGGTGCCGTTAATTATCAGGCCAATGTTTACCTGAATGGCAAAGAGGTGGGAATGCACACTGGTGGCTTCACTCCATTTAATTTCGAAATAACCGATGTGATGAACGATGGCGAAAATACACTGGTTGTTCGTGCGACAAACGATAGAAGAAAAGCGGCCATGCCAACTGTTCGTTACGACTGGTGGAATTATGGAGGTCTAACTCGTTCGGTAAGCATTGTTGAAACTCCAGCGACTTTCATCAGCGATTTCACCATTCATCTACAGCAAAATAGTCCAAAAAATATCGAAGGACAAGTTCAATTGACAGGAGAAAAGGCCAATCAGGAGGTAATGATTGAGATTCCGGAGCTTAAGGTGAAAAAAACACTTAAGACCAATGGCAATGGTGTGGCTACTTTTAATCTGAAATCAAAAAAGATACGCTACTGGTCGCCCAACGATCCATATCGATATAAGGTGATGGTGACAGCAGCCAACGATAAGGTGGAAGACCATATTGGACTGAGAACGATTGAGGCAAAAGGTGGACAGATTCTATTGAATGGGAAGCAATTGTTTCTATGTGGAATTAATATTCACGAGGAAGCGCCAATGGGAGCGGGGCGTGTTACTACCGTTGCCGAATGTAGAACACTATTGCAGTGGGCAAAGGACTTGGGCTGCAACTTCGTTCGGTTGGCACATTATCCGCACAGTGAGTTGATGATTCGCGAAGCAGAGAAAATGGGATTAATGGTTTGGTCGGAAATTCCTGTTTATTGGAATATCGACTTTGAAAGCAAAGAGGCTTATAAAAATGCTGAGCAGATGCTAACCGAAATGATTACGCGCGATAAGAATAGTGCTTCGGTAATTCTTTGGTCGGTAGCCAACGAAACACGCGAAAGTGATGCGCGCCAACAATTCCTTACCGATCTGCTGAAGAAGGTAAAGTCAATGGATCAAACACGATTAACAACTGCTGCCATCGAAGCGTTTAAAGAGGTTGATGGAGTAAGAGTGATCGACGATAAACTGGGAAAATACATCGACGTAATTGGAGTGAACTGCTATTGCGGATGGTATTTCAGGCAGAATGGCGATTGTCCCAATATGGGCTGGGATATTCGATACGAAAAGCCGGTAATATTTAGTGAGTTTGGTGCTGGTGCGTTGCAAGGATTACATGGTAAATCGACAGAGCAGTGGACCGAAGAGTTTCAGGTAAAGGTATACGAAGACAACATTGAAATGATTAAAAAGCAGATGCCATTCCTGGATGGTATGACTCCTTGGTTACTAATGGATTTCCGCTCACCAATACGTCCCAACCGATTAATTCAGAACGACTACAATCGAAAAGGATTGATTTCGGAACAGGGAATTCGTAAGAAAGCATTCTATACACTTCAGAAATTTTATAAAGAGGTGAAAAATGAAAACTAAACGGGCATTTATAGCTGCATTCTTCCTATTGGCTGGAACCATGGCAGGAAATGCAGAAAACAAACAGAAACAACCCAATATCATTCTTATTCTAGCCGACGATTTGGGCTTTGGCGATCTAAGTTGTTATGGTAGTCAGCGCATAAAAACGCCACACATCGATAAAATGGCCAGCGAAGGGATTCGTTTTACCAGCTTCTATTCCGGATCGGCAGTTTGTACGCCAACACGGGTAAGTGTAATAACTGGTCGGTACCCGCTTCGATTTAATGTAATGCAGCATTTCAACGATCAGGAAATGTACTTGCAGCGCGATGTGCCTACATTACCCAAAGCATTGAAAGAGGCGGGATATATTACCAAACATGTGGGAAAATGGCATTTGGGTGGATTAAATGAAGCACATATTAAAGATCGTGCCAACTCGATGCCCGGACCAATTGAACATGGTTTCGATCATTACCTGGCAATGGTGGAAGATCCGTTGTATCGAAAGCCAGCTATGTTGGAACGCCGACTGTATAAAGATGGAGCAAAGCACTTGGTGCGCGACGAAAAGATAATTGAGCCGATTGACAGGCACTGGACTGATGTGAAAACCGATGAAGCCATTCGCTTTATCGAAACAAGTAGTAAAGGCAATCAACCTTTCTTCTTGAACTTGTGGTTCGACACGCCTCATGCGCCATATGAGCCAGCTCCCGATGTTTCGCTCAATCCGTATAAAAAGAGAGCCAAAGGCGACGACCTGCTGTATCGTTCAATGGTCACTCACCTCGATTATAGTGTGGACAGAGTCCTTTCGAAACTGAAAGAGTTGGGTATTGCTGAGAATACGCTGGTGGTTTTCACTAGTGATAATGGTCCGGCTTTCCAGGGATCGCCAGGAGGCTTTAAAGGAAGAAAGCTCGATTTCCATGAAGGGGGAATTCGGGTACCGGGAATTGTGTGGTGGCCGGGAACGGTAAAACCACGTGTTGAGGAGAAACAGTTGTTCCATACCAACGATATTTTCCCTACTTTTGCAGCTGTAGCAAAGGCTCCAGTGAAGAAAAAGTATAAGTTGGATGGCGTGAATCTATTGCCATCTATTGTCGAAGATAAAGAGGTAGACCACGGAATTGTATTCTGGCAAATAAAGCTTTATCCGAGAAACTACAACTATGTAAAAGTGACCGACAAGCGCCCCGAGCCTGTAGTAACCGAAGTGGCGCGAAAAGGGAAATGGAAGCTTTTAGCTCGCGAGGGCAAACCTGTTGAACTATTCAATTTAGACGAAGATCCGTTTGAAAGATGGAATTTGGTGAAAGATTATCCGGAAGTAACCAAAGAGCTCTCTTCGGCATTAAACAAATGGTTGAAAGAACCTCGCATGAAAAGACCGTATTAAAACAAATATATTTAAGTATTAACCTATGAGAAGAAAATTGCTTTACTTCGGTATTCTTTTACTTGCCATCGGGGCATGTAAAACCGAAGATAAACTGACTTATGAGCAAGGGACATTTGCGCCCAATTGGAAATCGTTAGCCGATAATTACCAGGTACCCGATTGGTACAAAAAAGGTCGATTTGGAATTTGGGTACATGCCAGTCCGCAAGATGCTGGGGAAATTGGCGATTGGTATGCGCGCAATTTATACACCCAGGGGCATTGGCAAAATAAACACCATGTGAAGAAATTTGGCCATCCCAGTGAGTTCGGTTATAAAGATGTGTGCAACGAATGGAAGCTGGAAGAGTGGAACCCCGATGAGATGATGAAGTTATACAAACATGCTGGTGCTAAGTTTTTTGTTGGAATGGGAAACCACCACTGTAACTTCGATATGTGGGATAGCAAATACCAGGAATGGAACAGTAAGAATGTAGGTCCTAAGCGCGATGTGCTGGGAGAATGGAAAAAGGCAGCCGACAAGTATGGTTTGCGTTTTGGTACTTCATTGCATGCCATCAACAGTTGGGGATGGTTCGATTCTGGTCGTGCGGCCGATACCAGTGGTGTTAAAAAAGGAGTGCCATACGATATTGCCGCAGCCACAAAGGCCGATGGAAAAGGAAAATGGTGGGAAGGACTCGACCCTCAAGAATTATACGGACCTCCACATAAACCAGGAACCAATGGCGATGCGCCTACCAAAGCGTTTATGATGAAATTCTACAAGCGCTTTCAGGAGGTGGTAGACAAATACGATATCGATTATTTGTATTGGGATTGCCACTACACCGGCGTTTGGCGTCAGTTTGTTCGTTTTGCCGATACCATTCCTTCTAATGCTGAAAATTCGTTAAGGCAAACGCCATTTAAAAACATGGGAATAACAGCCATTGCGCACTTCTACAACATGAATATGAAGAAGCATGGTGGAAAGCTGGAAGCAGTTACTACCATCAAGAGTGTACCGGAAGAATTCCGCGGATGTTTGGTACACGATTATGAACATGGTACGCCTGATCATATTCTTCCTAACATCTGGGAGCGTGGTTTTGGCCTTGGTGGCTGGCACTACAGCCATGGACAATTTAAGAAAACACGCACCATGCAGGCACTAAGCATGTTGGTGGATGTGGTTTCTAAAAATGGAGTATTTCTAATGAATGTGCCTATGTCGCCTCGAGGAAAACACGATCCGTTGGCAGTGGAGACCTTGAAAGAAGTGGGCGATTGGATGGCCATCAACGGAGAAGCCATCTACGAATCAAATCCTTGGAAGAAGTTCGGAAATGGAAAAATCAGATACACCCGAAATGGTAACACGGTATATGTATGTGTACCAGATAAAGAGTTGGACAAAAAGCTCAACTTAGAAGACTTTGGTGCTGAAACAGTAACTGTAAAAAGCTGTATCCTGCTGGGAGTAGATGAAAAAGTAGACTGGAATCAGGGTAAAAACGAATTGACCATAAACGTTCCAGAAAAACGTGCTTCAAAATACATTCAAGTATTTAAGCTGAAGATTTAATTTCAAATCACAATATAAGTAGAGCAGGGGATATTTTAAAATATTCCCTGTTTTTGTAGTTATGCTATCAGTCGCTAGCGCCAATTTGCAATTGGTGCTTGTTTTTCTCTTAAGTGCGTCATTGCGAAAGTGTTTAAACTTGAAGCAATCTGTTTGTATTCCATCGCTATCGCACGAATCCTTTCGTGTGATGACTATAAACAAAGACTTGTGGTATAGCTATTTCACAAAGTGCCCAAAGAAGCTCCAAGTTTCACAAAGAATAAATCTATCCTTTTGAGTACTCTTATTACAACGAAAAACACTAAAAGCACGAAATTTTTCGCTGGAGCGAGCATTGTAACTTGTATCTCTGCCATTAAGCCAGAAAATACTATGGCTAGCGCCAATTTGCAATTGGTGCTTGTTTTTCTCTTAAGTGCGTCATTGGGAAAGTGTTTCTACTTGAAGCAATCTGTTTGTGGTATAGTTATTTGTTGATTTCTAATAATTTACTTATCTCGTCTGAGATTAAAAGCATTTTCCCATTTTGGAATATGTAGACAAAGTACAAGGCCAAAAGAGTAATTGCAATTCCTACTAATGCAACAGCTAAGACTAAAAGATTTCCTTTAATTACTGATAAAACCAGAAAAATAACCAAAGTTGAAAACCAAGCTAAAATAAGGAATATGAGTCTATATGATATTTTGTAATTAATCTTTAGAACTCCATCATTTTCTTCAAAATCTCCGAATATTGTCAATGGTATTCCTGAACTTGAAGCGATAATACTGTGTTGTTTGTAGAATCGGAATCGAGTGATAAAATAGCCTGTTTTTAAGTCAGGTATAAAGACATATTTACCTTCTTTTTCTTTATAAATACCATCGAAATATTTCCAGTTCGAAAATTTCACTTTTAGTTCGTGTTTATAAATAGTCCTACCGAAATTGAAGAATTTAAGGTTAAACCGATTTAAATTAATTAGTTCGATAATTGCTGTAACTAACCATGTTAGTATAACTGACAAAAATATTATAAAACCTAAACTCATGTTGTTATTTTGTGTGTTGGGGAAATGTGTTTGACATTTGGCAGGTATGGCGTCGAACCGTTGTATACGAAGCCCGTATCCCGATGTATATCGGGAGTGGTGTGAGAGGCTCTCCCCTCTAGTGTTTGCTAGTGGGACAGTCTACTCGATTGGCAATGGGATTTGCTGTGCAAAGCATTTGTTTTCCTGAAATTCATCTATCATTATACTAACAAATTTTAAATATCATAGGTGCATAATAAAATTGTTATTCTATAAGGAAACACAAAAATAATCACATGTAATTTAAACGACTAAAATTTAATTAGAATTAGAGAAAAAATCTAGTTTGTAATTGCAATAGTCGATTCAAATATTTCAGAAACCTGACGTATTGTTTCTCGATCTGCTATAACATAACCATATCTATGTGATGATACTCCTTTACATCCATTTTTATTATCACAATTTTCCTTACAAATATTGTCGGGAAATAAATCTACAACTAAGTATTCCCCATACTCTCCATTAAACGCGATAAATCCATTTTTAAACAAGTCATATATTTTGGTCGAATGTTGATTATCAAATCTCATTGCAGAAGAATGAATACAATAAATCTTGCATAGTTTATTATATTTTTTACTAAGATCTATGTGATCGTTTACGACTTTATTATTGAGTGTTTTTTCTTTTTCATAAAGAAAGATTCTTTTCAATTTTTTGTTATTCAATGGGAGCTCCATATTAAGTTTTAAAAACTTTTTCTCAAAATCCAAATCTGACCATTCACTAGAAGTATTCATTGTAGAAACGGCCCAAACTTCTTTCGTTCTTGAATCTTTAAGTTTTTCAAATAGAAATTTATAGTATTCATGACAAAGAAGTCTATCACTTTTCTTTTCCGAAAGTAATTTCATGCTCGTAGTAGTTTTGGACATTATTTGTTTCGCATTCTGTTTTAAATACTCATCATCCAAATCAAGATAAAGCATTGATAATTTTTGTAATTCTGGTGGAGAGTTCTCTGGCAATTTAAGAATATTATTAAGTTTCTTGTTAAGAATATTTTCCATTCCTTCTACTGCTAAGGTTTCAAACATTGAAAAATAAACACCTATAATAAAGACTATCAAACTCCAAAAAAAAGGCTGCAGATAAAATTCAAAAGACTTATGGTCAATATTCGCTCCTAGCCAATTATAAATTAAACCAAATACAAATACAAACACTGAAAATGTAATTTTTAGTTTTAATTTTCGATTTTTTGATTCTTTACTTTTCTGAGTTGCCATTTAGATATAATAAGAGTGATTTTTTGATTATTTAAATCTTGAAACAATAATTATGGATGTAAATACGCATATGGATGTTTAGCTGGTCCAATTTCTTTGAACAGCCTTTTTATAGCTTTACACACCTCATGCTTTTGTCCATCTAGTTTCCCTGTTTCATTTACAACTTCTCCAAGACAATATCCACCACAGTAATTCTTCACCTCACATGTCTTACAATGACTAATATTATCACTAGTTCTTTCTTTTAATGCTTTTATCTTATTATCAAAATAGATGAACATTTTGGAGTAATTATCCCATTTCCCATATATAAAACAGTCCATGTGATGTGCATTTTCTCCAATAACAACCATGTCACACGCTGATACATATCCATCAGGTGTAATATGAGGAACTGGAGTGCAGGCTCTGCAATGAATGTTAGTCTTACCATCAAAATTACATGTCAAAAAACTCCCATAAAATAAACCAATATCAGATGCATATTTATAAGCATTAATGTAGTTGTCGATATATGTATCCATGTCAAAAAAATCAACAATTCTACCTGTTTTATCATTGCATACGGCAGTTTCCTTTACTTCGGGAAATAATGGATCAGTCCAAATATATTTTATTCCTAGATTATTAAAGTAATTAACTAGTTCTGATTGACGTCTGATATTCAGTTCTGTCATTGTAACTCGAGCTCCTATCATAAGAGTCTTTTTTTTTGGGGTAGAATTTAGCCATTTAATATTCTTTTCAATAATACTTGATGATGGTTTTCCTTTAGCTGTAGGTCTTTGTATGTCGTGGATATCTGGAGTGCCATCAAAAGATACCCACATGATATTGATATTATCTAGTATCCATTTGCAAACATTGTCACTAAAAACTCCATTTGTTTGTATTTCTACTGTAACCCCAGTGCCTCCAACTTTCTTTGCATATTCAACAATTTGACACATTAAATCAAATTCTTGAGTAACCTCCCCTGGCCCATAAAAACGAATATGTCGGCTAGTATTATTAGAAAAGTACTCATCGATAGCTGCTTTTGCGATATGTATTCGTAATGTTTTATCTTTAACTAATAGCCTCTCTTCGCCATTGTAACAATATACACAACGAAGGTTGCATTTAGTTGTGAGGAAAAATGAGATCATTTGTTTATTACAATGTGGCATATCGATATTAACTTTAAAATTATTATTTCTCTAGTATTAAAATATATTATTATTCCATTTTGTACTGACATCTTATTGCCAACGGTTTGAATATGGGTCGTTTGGCATTTTGAAACACCAACCTTTCCAACCGCTGATATATTTATTAAATGTTACCATGCTCAAATTTAGCACTATCCGCCAAATGACCTATATTTTTTGTTAGGCACTGATAGTTTTATATTAATCTAAAATATTCTTCATTCGTATCAATTTCACACAAATCTTCATAAAATTTCGCATGGTTTATAATATATCCTTCGTATCCAACATATTTAAAAATCAATGCACTAATTAACGTGAATAGTTTCCCAGAAATATAGCCCATGTAGTTATTTATATCTGATTCCGATTTTAGCTCTTTGCCTGTCATTAATATATTACCATGAAGCAAGTCATTTCGATGTTCTATAGCTTTAATGTCGTCAATGGTTAATTCTACTTTCACTTGTTCAAAAGGAAGAGTCAATTTTTGATTATTTGTAAGGTGTTCCTTTACAATTGGTCTGTTAATTTCATTAATCCTTCTTTTAATCTTTAAAATACCATCATTGCTGATTTTATCATTGTATGAATCAACTATTTTAGTCAAATCTTTTTTTAATGAATCAGCAGTGGCTTTGTGACTAATCGGATATTCTTTTCCTGTTTCATTGTGAGAAATAATTTTCGATAATGATTCCACTACTACTGAGAATACACTTGGGATAATAAGAAAAGAACGTACGCTTGACGCTTCTATTAACAGAATAATTGAAGCAGATAATTCTTGATTGTTATGAATCATAGAAACCAAGGTTGAGAACTCTTTAAGTTTCAATCTTGTTAACTTATTCATATAACTTTCAGCGATTTCCTTTTTGTCATAAAGTATACTGTACGGATTCCAATTAAGAGGGGAATACATTGAATCTATTTCTGGTCTTAAATAATTGCAATAATAGAAAGCATGTTCTTCTGTGAAAATAAGTTCTTCTCCACCAGGCATATGTGTTGTAACTAATCCTAGTGCTTGTTTTATTGAAAAACAGTAATCTTGAAAACTCTCTAATTCAATTTCTTGTAAACTGTCAATTATATAAAATCCCTTGTCTCCATTTTTAAGCTGAACAATATCAAATAAAACATCATTCAAGTCAATTCTTAGACAGTCATAAAAATGTTCTGTTTCTTTATCCTGATATGTAACTGTTTCAAATTGATAGTGAAAAGTATTCAGCTTGGAAACTTCAGTTGAAATAAAGCATTGATATTTTGATTTGTCTGTTTTAAAGTTTTTGTCTTTGATGATGTTTAATTCACAAATACTTGTCCGTTCGATAGTTTCATTTATTTTCGTATTTGTAGAATTTATATGAAACGAATCAATTAAATATTCAAATCCTTCAACTTTTGCTTCTATACCATTAATTTTTTCAAAATCGCCGAAATGAGGAAGGCTTATGTCTTTAATTTCAATGTTTATTTTCTTCCCCTGTTTTGTAATTTTACCGCTGGTAGAGAACTCATTTTTTTTACTTAAAATTATATCAGTTTTATCCCAATTATCGATTTGTCTAATTATCTCTAATTGCTTATCAAAACTTTTATAGTTTTCTATTCTTTTCGTTGAACTCATATTATTATTTGCAGTGCGGTTTTTTCTATTTGTGCCTAACGTACTTATAACATCCACTCAGGTTGCTGTTATATTTTTTATAGTGTAATTCTTGGGTTTTGTTATTGCTCCAAATATAAGAATAATAATTGCTTGTTGAGAATAATTATAGTAAAAGTAAGTGTGCTATTATTTGTTAACTAGAAGTTGGTTTTAAATAGCTTTAAAGTGACCTTTGTGTAACTCCGTGCTACTTTGTGATTTTTGTGGAATAATTAAAAAGGAACCACACAACGGGAGTCGTGCGGTAGTAGTTTTCTCAATCAGCTCGTTACAAAGGGGGGAATGGAGAATAATTGTAAAGAAAACCTTTGTGTAACTCCGTGCTACTTTATGATTTTTGTGGAATAATTAAAAAGGAAGCACACAACGGGAGTCGTGCGGTAGCAGTTTTTTCAGTCAACGCGTTACAAAGGGGGAATGGAGAATAATTGTAAAGAAAACCTTTGTGTAACTCCGTGCTACTTTGTGATTTTTGTGGAATAATTAAAAAGGAACCACACGACTGGAGTCGTGCGGTAGCAGTTTTCTCAGTCAACTCGTTACAACGGGGGAATGGAGGATAATTGCAAAGAATTTTTTGTGTAACTCCGTGCTGCTTTGTGTCTTTTGTGGTATAATTAAAAAGGAACCACATGATGGGTGTCGTGCGGTAGCAGTTTTCTTAGTCAACTCGTTACAAAGAGGTGTAATGGAGAATAATTGCAAAGAATTTTTTGTGTAACTCCGTGCTACTTTGTGTCTTTTGTGGAATAATCTGATAGAAACCATGTGACGAGAGTCGTGCGGTAGCATTACTTGATGGCGTGTTGATGGTTTTTCGCTATAACATAACGAAGGGGTGTATAAATGAAGAGCGGTAAAAAATAATATGAAAGATGTAATAATTAAGCCATAATCATTACTTTTAAGTCAGAACGGCTTTCAAGTACTACTTAAAAGGAACCGGGATGTTACTGCGTGTAGGCTCGCAAATAGAACTCAGTTAAAAAACAAGTATTCGCAAAAAATTAATCAAATAACAAACCAAACAACAGATGAAAACAATAGCACCCTTTACAGATAAAACCCAGGCTTTGAATGAGCTGGATAATGGTGGCCATTTTTACAATTTTCTGACCAAGGCAAACGATGGATTAATAAGTTCTGCAGAACTGGGAAAAGTGGGCGGTATCTTTAACGATAAGCAGCAAATGATTCTTTTCCTGGAGATGTCGGTGCGGAAACTGAATGAGGCAGATAAGAGGGTTATCATTGCATCGCTGGATGATAATTTGCAGAAAGCGTATAAAAAGTACAAATCACTGGAGTTATTGCCTTCAGAAGCCAAGGAGCAGGGGATAATTGCTTCCAATGCAATTATTACAGGAATTCCTAGGTTGATTGAATCGAAATCGGAATTCAATGGCTATTTGATGTTTCCGATAACCAATGGGAATATTACCTCTTTTATGATGATTCCAATGGTAAATGAGTATGATGTTTATGAACTGAGGGATGAGGAATCGTCGGAAACATTTCTGATTGCTCATGCCAAAGCTGATGACAAACTGCCCTGCAAGAGAATAACATTTGGAGGAGTATTGAAAGAGTTGAACTCGGAAGAAAGTGGGGAAGGAGAAAAGGAGAAATTTTTAGAGATAATTTACAGAATTGATATTTAAATGATCTAAAGGGCTTATTTCGGAATTTATATTATTAAAATGGAAGAACAAAAGAATAAGAAAAAACGGATAGGCAGGATTATTGGCGTTGTTTGTGGAGTGATTGCTTTTTTTCTGGTGAAACAGTTTGTTTTTGCACCAGAATCTTTCTACGAGGCAATGCAACATGCGGTTGATGAGTTAAATAAGAGTTGTCCGATGATGGTGGATGAGCAAACCCGATTGGATAATGCAGAGGCACTATCGGATGATGTTTTTCAATACAACTATACCATCGTAAGCCTGGTGAAAGATTCTGTGAATATAAAAGCATTTGAAGATGGCATGAAACCCATTATTTTGAATGATGTGAAGACCAAGCCTGCTTTGAAGATATATCGCGATAACAAGGTCACGATGACTTATCTCTACAAAGACAAGAATGGAGTGTTTATCACAAAAATTGCGATCTCTCCAGATCTATATTCTGATTCGAAGTAAAAAGACTTAATCGCAATTGACTGGTATGGTGTGTGTAGTTGTCTATTATAAAAAATAAATCCCGAGGCTGTCCAAAAAGCTTATTTATAATTTTTTGAACTAACGGTTTATAAGTCACCACTTGGTTTATCACCCCTAAATCCCCTGAAGGGGACTTAAGCCTCCCCTTTAGGGGAGGTTTGGTGGGGTAACGAGAAAAGTAGGTTATAAACTGAGAGTTCGATTTCAAATGAATTTACTTTTGGGACAACCTTAAATAAATTGAAAGCAACAATGTCAAAGGTATTCAAAACCGATAAAGGAAAAATAGTATTTGAAGCTGATATGATTATAGTTTCAGATGATGCAAAGACGAAACGTAATGTGTTTCTTTTTTTATCCATTATATGGATAGTATGTGGCTCTTTAAATATTTTAAGGTACTTTGATGATGGAGAGGAATATCTATTGTGGACTAGCTTGGTGACAGTTCCTCTAAGTTTTTATATACTGCTACTGATGATTCTTAGATCAACAAAAAGCAAAATACCGCTCAATGAAATTAAGTCGTTAAAAACAGGGAAAGTATTTAGTGATGAATATCTGGATATAAAGCTTAAGAGTAAAAGAACACGTAGAGTAAGTCGTTTAAAAAATAGGGAGGAAGTCGATACTTATATAAAGACGAACTCAGTTTTATAGAAGATGATTGGCACGTAGATCTCGGATCACTGGTTCCCTTTTATCCAGTTTCCATTTCAAAAATGATTAATTGTTAGTGGTGAATTGTCAATTATAAGGCAATAAAAAAGGTTACTTACCGGGTGGTAAATAACCTTTTCTTTTATGTTTGAGTAGAATTACTTCTGTGGTGTAGCAGCAGACATATCGTTAAGTACACAAGTTTTGTCTACTTTAATGTTTACTCCTTTGTCAACCTGTAGTGTTACTGCTGAATCTTTAATTTCAGTGATTTTACCGTAAATACCTCCGGTTGTAACTACCTGGTCGCCTTTTTTAAGCTCTTCGCGGAATTTGCGTAGCTGTTTTTGCTTTTTTGATTGTGGACGAATGATGAAAAACCAAAAAATAGCAAATACCAAAACTAGTGGAGCAATACTCATTAATGGATTTCCCTGAGCCTGGTCTTGTAATAAAATTAGCAAATTGTTCATTTCAAATGTTTTATTGTATAAATGCTGTTATTATCAACTCTTTCTGTTTTTCAGTTGCATTGGAAAAAAGCGTAACGGTACGGTAAAGGTTACCATTTTCGCCATGTGTATCCAAAACTACCTCTATGTATTCGGTTTCGCCAGCTTTAATTGCTCTTTGTGGCCAGGTAACAGTTGTACAACTGCAGCCTTCGTCCACCCGAGAAATTAAAAGATCTTGTCCCCCCACGTTTTTAAAAGCAAACGTGTACGAAACCTTTACATTGTTTTTAAGGCTTCCAAAGTTATGGATTTCTTCATCAAAGGCAAATTTAGCTTTACCCTTTGTAACTTGTTCTTTGGATTCAGTGGTTGTTTGCTTCTGTTTTTTAGGTCCACAACCGCTGGCCAGAACAATAACGCAAATGAATACGATATGTTGGAATAAACGCATTATTTATTCTCCAATTAATCCTCGTCCCGCTTTTTTCACACGGTCGTTCTTTTTCAAATCTTTCAAGATTTTGTCCAGAATACCGTTGATGAATGTGCTACTGCGACTAGTACTGTAGCGCTTAGAAAGCTCGATGTACTCGTTCAATGTCACCTTAGTAGGTACGGCAGTAAACTCAAGGAACTCGGTAACAGCCATCTCCATGATAATAATATCCAGGAATGCGATACGATCGATATCCCAGTTCTTAAGGTTGTCCTTAATGATAGTATTATACTCTTTGTGGTTGATAAGTACCTTGCGAATTAATTCCTGAGCAAATTCGCGGTCTTCATCGTCTTTAAACAATGGAAGCAGGCGCATGTGCTCGCTCGATTCTGCTTTGAATTTCTTCACGGTACGACTAATGATGCTAACGATGAAATCGACATCGTCGTTCCAGTAAACACTTGTTTCTTCCAATTCCGAGAAAAGATCCTCGAAGTTAAGCAAGATACGAGTGAAGAATTTATCCATGAACTTCTTGTCCTGCTCGAATGAATCCTCCTCCGATGCCATGTATTCGATATATAAATCAGTCTCTACCATGAAACGGTAAAGTTGCTGAATCATATCTTCCGAGTTAATCCAACTCAGCTTATTGTCGGTTAAATATTCATTGAAATGAACATTTTCTTCCAGCTTTTTAATAATGGCATTGTTTACAAATCGAAGGTTAGGATTTAAGTCGTCTTCTGTCGGACGTAATTTATTTCGATTACTTTCGATTCGTTCGGCGGCGTACTTTTTTACCTCAATCCCCAGCGCTAGCAGGAGGTGGTAAAGGTCGTATGCTTTTTGGATACTAAAGAATAATTCCTTTTCGGTATTACTGATTGATTTCTCTGAAGAAGAGTAAAATGCATAAAGCGTATGCATTGCTTTTGTCCGTATGATACGACGACTAATCATATTGGTATAGAACTTTTTAAATTACTTACTGTACTTTGTTAAATGCGCCGCAAAAATAGATTTTTTTTGTGATTATAAACAACTGTAGCACCTATTTTTTAGTGTTTGTTTAATGGAAATCTAAAATGTGTAAAACAAAACGGTGGTAAATGGCATAAAGCCAGCAGAAAAAGGGAAGAGTTCAAGTGTTAAATTTTTTTAGGCCGAAAGTAAAAAAAGCTGGATAATCCGTGGTTTTGTGGATTACGCAGCTCTTTTGTATTTGGGTTAGCTTATATAAAAGCTGTATTTGCAATCATTATCGAACGATTTGTCCTTTTTCCATCTTTCCTTTTTGATCTAAAGCCTGAACAGAACTGATGGTTTTGGCAATATCCCAGTTGCAGAACGACCAAACTACTTTCTTGTCGCGAGTTACTTCTATTAGCTGTGCCTGGGCATTTTTGTGGCCATGGCCTCCCCAGTTGCAGATTAAGAAATTGCCATTGTCCAATACCTGTACATTGGCAACAAAACGCAATGGGTGATCTTTTAAATCGCCATTTTTCAGGCTCCATACTGTTTCGCCGGCATCGTTTAGCTCCAATAGCTGGTGCGCATCGCCACATGAAACCAGTGTATTTCCATTCTTAAGTCGAACAGATGAGAAGTTGTTGCCTTTGGCATTCCATCTTTTCAACTCTTTTCCTTTCGATGAATATTCAACCGCGATGTCGCCTTTGAAATAGCCAATCAGGTAGTGTCCGTTTTTCAGTTTTCGAATATTTCTAAATTGCCCGTGTGGATGATCGGTTTTAGTAGGGATTTCAATTTCCTTTAGCTTTTTACCCGAAATGTGGAATTCCATTAATTTGGCAGGTGTTCCATTTTGCATGATAAGGAACTTTTTGGCCGAAAGAGGAGAAGCTGATTGTACTTCTGTCCCTTTTTCTCCGGTATAGCTCCACAGAATTTCATGGTCTTTATTAATTAGCTTGGCACCTGTTTTGTGACTGTACAATATATTTCCGTTGGATAACATGGAAACATCGTTGCATTCGCCTTCTACTTTGTGCGACCACTCTTTTTCACCCTTCTCGTTGATAATAACTATCGATTTCATGCCACTTCCCGCCGCAATAAAACGATGTCCGTTTTGTCCTAAAGCACTGAAAACCGCTAAAAGGACACCAAAAAATAGACTAATTTTCTTCATTGGTTCTTATTTGAAACAGTGTTTCACAAAGTTATAAAAGCTTTGTTTTTATCCCAATTTTTAAGGCAATTGAGTGATTAAAAAATGCGAATAGCTGGTAATTATGGCTGCCATTTGGTATAATTGTAAATAGAAACCTGAGCAAGCAACCAATTGGTAGCTCAGAACAATTTTAGATGATAGAGAAAATATGAAGAGAGGATTTGCCAGCGATAATAATGCCGGAGTGCATCCGGAAATTTTACAAGCAATAGCGGAAGCGAACCAGGGACATGCCGTTGGGTATGGCGACGACAAGTGGTGTGACGAAGCAAAAGCAGCATTTAGAAAAGAATTTGGTGACGATACAGATGTCTATTTCGTTTTTAATGGAACGGGAGCCAACGTGCTAAGCATTCAAACCATGTTGCGATCGTACGAGGCGGTACTATGTGCTACTACTGCTCACATTTATGTCGATGAATGTGGCGCTCCGGATAAAATGACCGGATCGAAATTAATTGCCATTCCAACCGAAGATGGAAAGTTAACTCCTGAGTTGGTTAAGCCTTACCTGCATGGTTTCGATTTTGAGCATCATAGCCAGCCCAAAATGATTTCCATCACCCAAGTGACTGAGCTGGGAACGATATATTCGGTCGAGGAAATTAAGGCATTGGCCGATTTGGCGCATGAATACGATATGTATTTGCATGTGGATGGAGCCAGAATTGCCAATGCTGCAGCGGCATTGAATTTACCATTCAGAGCATTTACTCGTGATGCTGGAGTGGATGTGGTTTCGTTTGGAGGAACAAAAAATGGAATGCTTTCGGGCGAAGCGGTATTGTTTTTCAATCCGGAATTATCGAAAGCTGCTAAATATTACCGCAAGCAATCGGCGCAACTGTTTTCTAAAATGCGATTCGTAGGTGCTCAGTTTGTGCGCTATTTTCAGGATGATTTATGGAAAAAAATGGCCGCACATTCCAATGAAATGGCTCAACTTCTTGCCGATAAAGTACGCGATATTCCTGAGATTTCCATCACACAGGAGCCGATAGCCAACGGTGTTTTTGCCATTGTGCTGCCAGAATTGATTGCTCCATTGCAAGAGGCTTTCTTCTTTTATATTTGGGATAAGAATCGTTCGGAAGTGCGATGGATGACTTCATTCGATACACAGCCAGAAGATATCGAGCAATTTGTTGCGACCATTAAAAAGTTATTGAACGAAAAGAAATAGATGAGATTACTCAATTATCATCCCGACAATTCAACTGTATCGAAAGAGGTAGATAAGAAAATCTTTCGATACAGCTTGATATTACCATGTGTCATGGTGGGACTTTTATGGCTGATAAAGCTGGCAGAAGTTACTTTCGACTTCCAACTGACATTCTTGGGCGTTTATCCACTGCATTGGAAGGGAGTTGGCGGAATTTTAACTTCACCGCTTATTCATTCCAACTTCGATCATTTGATTGCCAATAGTGTTCCGCTGTTTATTCTGTCGTTTTCTGTAATCTATTTCTACCGGAATTTATCGTATCGAATAATCGGACTCACTTACATTATTTCTGGTTTAATGGTTTGGCTAGGTGCCCGACCTGCCTGGCATATTGGAGCCAGTGGGGTAGTGTACGGCTTAGCTGCATTTTTGTTCTTCAGTGGTGTTCTTCGCAACCAAATTCGTTTATTGACCATCGCCTTTATTGTGGTATTTCTGTATGGAAGTATGTTCTGGGGAATCTTTCCGTTAAAGCCAGATATCTCTTGGGAAGGGCACTTGTGGGGCGGTGTTGCAGGTTTAATCCTGGCACTATTTTATAGAAATAGCGGTCCGGTTCGGAAGAAATTTCAATGGGAAATGGAAGAAGAGGACGAAGATGATAACGAAGAAGATGCCTACTGGATGGTTGACCCAAAAGATGAAAATCAACCACCTCAATAGGATAATGTTATAAAAGTTTAAAAGTGAAAACGTAAAAAAGTGAGGTGCTCTTTTAGAAAGTAAGGGTATGATATCCTTCTTTCAGATAGTTGGTTAATGGAACTCCCATGGGCAATACTTCCACTCCCAATTGCTTCAATTCGTCGGTAACGCCATACATGTTGGCGCACACAATACATGCTCTCACTTTTATGCCATCTTCCTTCATTTGCTTCACTTTTTTCTGTAGCGATTTGTCGGTTGCCAATAGTCGGGATGAAGGCCCCCAAACAATCAGAACAACTTCATTGAACCATTTCATTTTTTTAGCGGCATGAGTGTACATTAGGCACACTTTATGAGCCACATCCGGATCTCCACTGGTCCATAGTACAGCCAGTTTATCCGATTTTACTTGCGCTTTGTCAATCGATTTCGCAGTTTGTGCTTGCATAGTAAAGCTTCCCAGTATAAATAGTGTTAATAGTAGTAACTGTTTCATTTTCATGTGTAATTTGGTTTTACTTCCTGATAGAATAGACAACCAGTAAAAGGTTTTGTTTGCTAAATAAACCCAGGAACTTGATGATTCCTATGTTATTCTTTTGAAAATAGTTGTCAAAATCGGTTTTTATTTCGATTTTTGTCGTACCTACCAGTTCCTACCGGTGGGTGAGTTGAACAATTATTTTAAATAACTAGATTGATGAAGAGAGCTATTTTAGGTGTATTTGTTTTGGCGAGTATGTTTGCCTGCAAAAGCAAGTATACAAACGAAACTTTTGAGGAGAAGAGTCCTCGCGACTGGGAGAACCCGGCCGTTTTTGAGATAAATAAGGAGCCGGCGCATGCCCACTTCATTCCTTATGACACCCAGGAAAAAGTAGTTGCAAACAAGGCTGACCAGTCTGATTACTACAAAAGTTTGAACGGAAAGTGGAAGTTTTACCTGGTAAAAAAGCCAGCTGATCGTCCATTTTACTTTTTCAAAGCCGATTACGATGATTCGGATTGGAAAATGATTGATGTTCCTGCCAACTGGGAGTGCAAAGGATTCGATATTCCAATTTATACCAATGTGGACTATCCACACGCAAAAACACCTCCTACAATTCAGAAGAATTACAACCCGGTAGGTTCATACCGTACTTATTTCGAAATTCCAGCTAACTGGGATAAGAGTGAGGTAATTCTACATTTCGGAGCTGTTAGTTCGGCCATGTATGTTTGGGTGAACGAACAAAAAGTAGGATATAGCGAAGGAAGTAAAACACCTGCAGAATTCAATATTACAAAATACCTGAAAAGCGGAAAGAACTTATTGGCCGTTGAAGTATATCGCTGGAGCGATGGTTCTTATCTGGAAGATCAGGATTTCTGGCGTTTGAGTGGTATCACTCGCGACGTTTACTTGTTGGGAAGAAATAAAACGCACGTTTTCGATTTCTGGGCAAAAGCTGACCTGGTAAACGATTACAAAGATGGAAAATTCAACCTGGATGTTACTCTTCGTAACCTGGGAGAAGCCAACAATAAAGTTACTGTTGAAGCTGAATTGCTAGATGGAACAAAGAGTGTATTGAAATTGGTAAAAGGAGTAGAAGTTACCAAAGGAAATAAAACTATCCATCTGGAAAAAGAGTTGAAGGATCCTAAAAAATGGACTGCCGAAACTCCAAACCTTTATCAATTGGTTCTTAGCTTGAAAGATGCCAATGGCAAATTAATTGAAACAGAAGGAACTCAAGTTGGTTTCCGTAAAGTTGAAATTAAGAATGGTCAGTTGTGTGTAAACGGAACTCCAATTTACGTTAAAGGAGTTAACCTTCACGAGCATCACGAAGTGAATGGTCACGTGATGGACGAAGAGACCATGATGAAAGATGTTAGAACAATGAAGCGTTTTAACGTTAATACTGTACGTACTTCACACTATCCTCAGCCAGAAAGATGGTATGAGTTGTGTAACCAATACGGACTTTACGTGATCGACGAAGCCAATATCGAATCTCACGGAATGGGATATGGTAAAGAGTCGTTGGCAAAAGATAAAAAATGGTTAGAAGCTCACATGATGCGTACAAAACGTATGGTAGAGCGCGACAAAAACCACCCTTCTGTAATTATCTGGTCGTTGGGTAACGAAGCAGGTGATGGAATCAACTTCGAGAGTACTTCGGCATGGATTAAGTCACGCGACTTATCTCGTCCAGTACATTACGAGCGTGCAGAGAAACGTCCTCATACCGATATCGTTTGTCCAATGTACATGAGCATTGGAAACATGGAGAAGTATGCTAAAACGCATAACGATCGTCCATTGATCCAGTGTGAGTATGCACACGCAATGGGTAACAGTGTTGGAAACCTTCAGGATTACTGGGATGTAATTGAAAAGTACGATGTACTTCAAGGTGGTTGTATCTGGGACTGGGTAGACCAAGGTTTATTATTCGAAAATGAAAAAGGAGAGAAGTACTGGACTTATGGTGGCGACTACTACGGTGGAGAGTACGACTTCGAAACAATTCCTTCGGATGGAAACTTCTGTTTGAACGGTGTGGTAAATCCAGATCGTACTCCACATCCATCGCTATGGGAAGTGAAAAAAGTATACCAATATATCGGTTTTAAAGCATTGAACTTGAAGAAGGGTATCTTCGAAATCAAGAACAAATATGCTTTCCAATCGTTGGCTGGATTCAACTTTACCTGGACTGTTGAAGCAGACGGAAAAGTGGTTAAAAAAGGTCAGTTGGATCAGTTGAATCTGGCTGCAGGAAAAACAACTAAGGTAAAAATCGATTACCATGTGAAGGCTGAAGCTGGTAAAGAGTATTTCTTGACTATCAGTGCTAAAACAGCAAAAGGTGATGAGATTATTCCTGCTAACCACGAATTGGCATTTGGTCAGTTTAAGTTGCCTATCGCTAAGAGAGCAGCCGAGATGGTTGTTGCAGATAAATTAGAACTGAAAGCTAATGACAATAAAGTAGAAGTAACTGGAAAAGATTTTGCTGTTACTTTCAATAAGAAGTCGGGTAAAATCACTAGCCTTAAGAAGTCGGGTAAAGAGCTATTGAATGCTGAAAAAGGATTCGAGCCTAACTTCTGGCGTGCACCAATCGATAACGATTACGGAAACCAATTCGATAAGCGTTGTAAGGTATGGCGCAAAACAGGAGCTAACCAAAAAGTGGTTGCTTTCAATAGTAAGAAGGTTGGAAAATCGGTTGTGGTTACAGTGAAAAGCGAACTTCCTGGATTGGATGGAAAAGCAATTGCTAACTACAAAACAGTTTATACAGTAATTCCTGGTGGAGCTATCGATGTGAAAAACAGCATTAAGCTAACTGCGAAGAAATTGCCAGAAATGCCTCGTATGGGAATGAACGTTCAGCTTGCTCGTGAGTTCGAAAATATGGCATGGTATGGTCGTGGACCACAAGAGACATACTGGGATAGAAAAACAGGTGCTCGCGTTGATTTCTATGCAGGTAAAGTAGCCGATCAGTATTTTGAATACATTCGTCCACAGGAGAATGGTAACAAAACCGATGTTCGTTGGGCTGCATTTACCAATAACGAAGGAATTGGTTTAGTAGCTAAAGGAAAAGGAAACTTACTTAGCGTAAGTGCTCACCACAACATCATGGAAGACTTCGAGTCGGAAGGAAGAACTGACGGAAGACAGAAAAAAGGGGAGAAGCGTACTCCAAACCGTCACACAAACGATGTGAAAGAGCGTCAGCTAACTGCTGTAAACATCGACTACAAACAAATGGGTGTAGGTGGTGATACCAGCTGGGGAGCTCACACACACAAACAGTACAAGCTACTTGATAACAAATATGAATATGAATTCCAGATTCAGTTGGTTGGTAAAAAAGACAACGTTGCTGAAATGGGACGCAAGTTCATGAAATAAGATATTTCTAATCGCTCAAACCGATTAGATGAAGAATTGGTTTGTGGTAATAAGGTCGTCATTGCTTAGGCAGGGCGGCCTTTATTTTTTACAAAAAATACAAAATAGCATTTTGCGAAAACTTTTTAAATAGTTCTATTGTTGTGTTTATAGGTTCTAAATAAGAACTCAATTAACTGGTAATTAGATACCAGCATGATACAGTATTGAATTATTTTGTCATGGCTTTTTTCTATTTAGTATTTAAAACTGTATCAGCAACGCTTTCTGCCATGTAGGATCTTCCTGCATGGCATTTTTATTGAGTTGCAATTCATCTTTTATCCCGCTGGTTATTATACATATGTTCTTACTAATATTTTTGCTACTTAATAAATAGCTTGAAGATCTGGATGATAAGGTAAACCAACAGAAGAATAATGGTTTTCTCCATGAATAAAACAGCGAAAAAGCAGTTTTTAAGCGCAATAGATGGTTCTCTGTTTTTCTTTTTCTTCTTCCAATTCTTTTTTTTCGTATCTAAATATGAAATGGGAATAAATAATAGAACCAGAGCTGAAAAGGCCAAAATGGTAAATCCATAATATTGAACCAGAGGAGAAGCAAATAGATTTTTTATCTCATTGGTTAAATTATCATCTCCTGTAACCTTTATATCACCGAGTAGAAAAATAGTGTTCTCCACAGTTAAACTGAGCGAAATAGCAATGAAAGCAATAAAGAATGAAGTGTACTGACTGGCAGCCCGAATACTCTCCACTGTTCCATTATGATCTCTTCCGGAGCTAACCCAGCTGCTTTTCCTACACCACCTGAACCATATATCGTGAATTAGAAATATGGCAATTGGTATGAGCATAAACCAATGTGCGTTGTGAACAGTTGAGTAAATAAGTGCTAGAAGAGCAATCATATACACTGCTAGTATCCCATAGTTATCCCAGAATGTAGTTACAACTGAACGTTGTACTTTTGGTTTTCTTGAAGTTGCCATAGTTTATCGATAAGATTAATGGTTAGTTAAGAGTAGGTAGAAATAGAGCATATAGTTCATAGGCTTCTGTTTTCATCTCCAGAACAATATCTTCAAATTCTTTTTCATCCATATAATCAATAGAAAGCCACTTTAATAGAGAGTTAGTAGTAGAGAAAACTCTTCCATGAAGTGAGGTGCTAAAAATGTAATCAGAAAACAGATGAGTAACAACTACTTCGTTGGGTCTTTCTGTTAAAAAACCAATTCTTCTCTTATTGATGATTTGTAAATCTTTATCCAGAAACTGGATATACTCTTTAAGCTCATCAGGGGTTATATGCAGATTGCAATTTCTGAAATCATTGATGACCGGGTAGTTGGGGCAATAATCTGGTTCTTTGCTGAGTTGACCCATTAACACTTTGATATCTTCAATGCAAATCTCTTCAGCATAGTAGGTGATTATAAGCTTCCACTCTTTAAATATTCTATAAGTACTTACTTTTTTCATTTCGAGTTGTTTGTATGCGATTAAGTAAGAATACCTATTTAGATATAGTCAGATAGTTACCGTTAGCATTGTTTTGTGTTGCAAAACCATGAAGGTATACGGTATTAAAAAACGATGGTTATAATTATGAGGAATAAATTATAATCAGAATGAAAATTTAGAATAAATATAAAGAAGTGCTCAATAAAGTAGTGAAATAAAGTTTTTGGTTGTGAGGCTTTTACAAATGATATTTAAGGCCTATTGAAAGAGTATAGCCGTATAGCCGTATAGCCTCATTTTTAAATCATCAAAGTAATCAGGATTAGATAATGTCGTTATGCTGTGCTGATAGGTGAATAAAATGTATTCAATAGGTGCAAAAATGGTGTTGAATCAATTATTGGGAGTTTCGAATTATTAAATTGAATAGTCTATAAATGACATGAAAAATGGATGATTAATGAATGAGAAACTCATATCCATTTAAAAAAAGCGGAGGGCAATAGTGCAAAACATTATCTTTGCCCCATTCTTTTAAGAATTATTGTTTTTGAAATGAGTAATCGTTTCACTAAAAATTGAATTTTATTATGAAAGCATACGTATTTCCAGGACAAGGAGCTCAGTTCGTAGGAATGGGAAAAGACCTATACGAGAATTCAGCTGAGGCTAAAGAGTTGTTTGAAAAAGCCAATGAAATTCTTGGATTTAGAATTACAGATTTAATGTTTGAAGGTACCGACGCTGATTTGAAGCAGACAAAAGTAACTCAGCCAGCTATTTTCTTACACTCGGTATTGTTAGCAAAAACATTGGGTGAAGACTTTAAACCAGAGATGGTTGCAGGTCACTCGTTGGGAGAATTCTCAGCATTGGTTGCTGCAGGAGCAATGGATTTCGAAGATGGATTGAAATTGGTTGCTCAGCGTGCTATGGCTATGCAAAAAGCTTGTGAAATTGAGCCTTCAACAATGGCTGCAATTGTAGGATTGGAAGACGAAGTAGTTGAAGAAGCTTGTGTGGCTGTCGAAGAGGTAGTAGTTCCTGCTAACTACAACTGTCCAGGTCAGTTGGTTATTTCTGGTAGCATTGCTGGTATCGATAAAGCGTGTGAGGTATTGACAGAAAAAGGGGCAAAGCGTGCATTGAAACTACCTGTAGGTGGTGCATTCCACTCGCCATTAATGGAGCCTGCTCGTGCCGAATTGGCTGAAGCAATTGCTTCTACTACTTTCAAAGCACCAGTATGTCCTGTTTACCAAAACGTAAACGCACAGCCTGTAACAGATCCTGAGGTAATTAAAGAAAACTTGATTGCTCAGCTTACTGCTCCGGTAAAATGGACACAGACTGTTAAAAACATGATTACTGACGGAGTTTCTTCTTACACAGAAGTTGGTCCTGGTAAAGTTCTTCAAGGATTGGTTAAAAAGGTAGATCGCCGTATGCCAACTGAAGGAGTAAACAGCTACCAAGGGTAATTAGAGTTATTAATTATCAGTTGTAAAGTATTTAGTTGTCAATCACAGTATTGATAGCTAATTAAGATATTATAAAGAACGCAAGTCGATAGACTTGCGTTTTTTTATGGAAGAAGACATTAGGAGAGTTACTCTGATTAGAGTTTCACTTTTCCGCTTTTAACTTTTCTCCTTTTAACTTTCCCCCCTTTCTACTTTTTTATTTCTTTGTATTATAAGTGCAGTGACTGTTCCGACATGTAGAACTACACTTGATTTACTTGGTGAAAACAGATTTAGACTGAAAAAAATATTATGGAATCGATAAGAGAGATTTATCGGGTAGGAATTGGACCATCCAGTAGTCATACTATGGGGCCAAAGAAAGCAGCAGAACAGTTTTTGAGCCGTTTCCCAAATGCCAGCAGATATGTGGTAACATTGTATGGAAGCTTGGCGGCTACCGGAAAAGGTCACCTTACGGGAGTAGCCATTGAGGATACTTTCAAGGACAAACAGATGGAATTGATTTGGGATGCAAAGACTTTTTTGCCGAAGCACCCCAATGCGTTGAAGTTTGAAGCCTACGATGATAAAGAGGAGTTGATTGAAGAGTGGACAGCCTACAGTGTAGGTGGAGGTGCCATTATCGATGACCAGTCGGAGTTGGAAACAGAAGATGTGTATCCGCACTCCAACATGGATGAAATACTGAAGTATTGCCACAAAAATGGTTTGCAGTTCTGGGAGTATGTCGAGCAGAACGAAGGGCCTGAAATTTGGGATTTCCTGAAAGAAATTTGGAAAACCATGCAGGAAGCCATTAAGCGTGGCTTAAAAACCGAAGGAACTTTAGCTGGAGGATTAAAACTACCTCGTAAAGCCAACTCCTATAAATTGAGAGCGCAGGGTTATAGCGGTCCGATGAAAAAACGCGGAATGTTATATGCTTTTGCCTTGGCTGTTTCGGAAGAGAATGCAGGTGGAGGAGTGATTGTAACGGCACCTACTTGCGGTGCTTGTGGAACATTGCCTGCCGTTTTATTTTACCATAAGAAATTCTATAAATTCGAAGAACAGTTGATTCTGAAAGCGCTGGCTACTGCCGGATTGATTGGAAACATTGTTAAGAAGAATGCGTCAATTTCCGGTGCCGAAGTAGGGTGTCAGGGAGAAGTTGGAGTTGCTTGTGCAATGGCATCGGGTGCTGCTACTCAGCTAATGGGCGGAACCATTCATCAAATCGAATATTCGGCAGAGATGGGATTGGAGCACCATTTAGGATTGACTTGTGATCCCGTGTTAGGATTGGTGCAGATTCCTTGTATCGAGCGCAATGTTTTTGCTGCTGCCAGAGCATTGAACCACAATACTTACGCAATGCTTTCGGATGGAAGACACCGAATTAGCTTCGATCAGGTGGTGGAAACCATGCGTAAAACCGGATTGGATCTGCCTAGTTTCTATAAAGAGACTTCGCTGGGTGGACTAGCACTATTTAAAGGTTTACCCGAAGACTAAAACATTATATTTTGCTCCAATAATTTACTTCTGAGAGAGGTGTTGTTGGAGCAAAAACAGACTTCAAAATAGATGAATAATGGATTATCGCGATGAAGTATTTTTGGCTGTGGCAGAGCAGCTAAGTTTCTCGAAAGCGGCCAATAGCTTGTTTATTAGTCAACCTGCTGTGACAAAGCATATCAGAGAGTTGGAGAATAAGCTGGGAGTACCATTGTTCGATCGAAAAGGGAATAAAATTTACCTCACAGAAGCGGGACGGATTACCTACAAATACCTAAAAGAGATTCAGCAGGATTATCACGAATTGACATTTGAATTGGGCCGACTAAATGCTACTTTCAAAGGACGATTGACAATTGGAGCCAGTTCAACCATTTCGCAGTATTTGATTCCCGCAGTTATTTCTGCTTTTCATACCCGTTATCCACAAATAGATATTAACCTGATTAGTGGCAACTCGTTTCAGATGGAGCAAAAGCTATTGAATAATGAGGTGGATATTGCTTTGGTAGAGAATGCCTCATCGTTGTCTAATGTAAAATACACCGATTTTCTTCCCGATGAGATTATTGCTGTTACTGGTATCAATAGTAGCTTTGCCCGACAAGATCAAATCTCTTTGCCCGATTTGAAGAAAGCTCCGGTTGTGCTGCGAGAACAAGGTTCCGGAACATTAGAGGTGATTGAAAATGCACTAAGCAAACACGGTGTAAGCATCGATGAAATGAATGTGGTAATTCATCTGGGATCTACCGAAGCCATTAAAAACTTCATGGACAATTTCAATGGTATTGCTTTGGTGTCCGAGAGAGCAGTTACTAAAGAAGTGCTTTTTAAAACCATCCAGAAGTTACCCGTTACAAAATTGGTAATCAACCGCCAATTTCGAATTGCTCAGCTGCATGGGCGCGAGTTGGAACTTCCTAAACTATTTATCGATTTTCTTTCTTGTTATAACTTCTAGTTATTGAGGATAACAAATCAGTATTTGACAAACATTACTGCTTCCAATAGTTTTGTAGTGGATTTAACTACAAATATCTGTTTGAAATGAAGTGTAAGTTGTGTGTGATTATTGCTGTAATAGTATGCCTGTTTCCGATTGTTTCGCCAACTCTGGCCTTGTGTCTGGGAATAATGTTTTCACTACTGAAAATATCGGGTGCAGGTTGGGAGAAACAGAGTGGAACATTATTAAAGGCATCAGTTGTATTGATGGGATTTGGTATGTCGTTTACTCAGGTGGTGGCCACTTCTAAATCGAGCTTTCTGGTCACAGCTGTTTCGGTTGGCTTAATTCTGATTACAGGTGTTTTATTAGGGCGTTTGCTGAAAGTAGATTCGAATGTGAGCTGGCTTATTGCTGCAGGAACGGCTATCTGCGGAGGAAGTGCCATTGCTGCCATTGCTCCGGTAATAAAAGCCAAAGAGGAGCAAATTACCTTTGCTTTGGTGGTGGTGTTTGTGCTCAACGCCATTGCGCTGTTGGTATTTCCCTTTATTGGTCATCTGTTTCATCTTAATCAAATAACTTTTGGTTATTGGGCAGCCATTGCCATTCACGATACCAGTTCGGTGGTGGGAGCGGGAGCTGCTTATGGAACCAAAGCGTTAGAAGTGGCAACCATTGTGAAGCTTACGCGTGCATTGTGGATTATTCCAGTTTCCATAGGCATTGTCCTTTTTCAGCCAAAAGGGGAGAAGAAACAAATTGCAATTCCCTGGTTCATATTTCTATTCGTAGCAGCAATTCTACTCACCTATCTGTTGCCTGATTATAGCAACTGGTATAACCATTTGGCATGGCTGGGCAAAAGAGGATTGGTGGTTGCCCTTTTCTTTATTGGTTCTTCTATCTCTTTTCCGGCCATGAAGCAATCAGGAATGAAAAGCTTTGTGCTGGGAGGTACGCTGTGGGTATTGGTGTGTGTAATTTCTCTGTTGGTTTTTATTCATCTCTAAAAAAACGAAGATTATGGAAATGTTTTGGATACTTCTTACGGTTTTAGTGGCATCGCTAATAAAAGGTATAACCGGGTTTGGATTTGCATTGGTAGCACTACCGGTTTTAGTTCAATGGTACAGTCCTAAAGAACTGGTGCCGGTGTTAATACTTTGCAATATGGTTGCTTCAGTAATTATTGTTTTACAGAAGAAAGAGCACAAGTTGATCGATACAAAATTTCAGTTTCTAATCGGTGCCGGAGCTATTACAACAATTTTTGGAGTACTGATTCTGAAGTTCATAAACGAACAAATACTGATTTATATAATGGCCGGTTTCTTTATTGTCTTATCGTTATTGGTGCTATTAAAACAAAAGAGCAATGGGATGAAATTCAGTACTAAAGCTCATGTGTTTGTGGGTTCGCTTTGTGGATTAATTACTGGATGTATTTCTGTGAGTGGTCCTCCGTTGGCTCTTTTTATGAATATGGCAAAAGTGAGTAACCAAACCTTTCGGGAAGTGTTTGCCTGGTTTAGCATTGCCACTTCTGCTGTAGCTTTAGTAGGTTTCTATGGGGTAGGCATGTTGCAAATGAGCAACCTGAAAATGGCATTGAGTTTTCTGCCCATTCTTTATGTGGGATCTTTTATTGGGAAAAGGGTAAATCACTATTTGCCGGTAGAATTATTCAAGAAAGGAAGTGTCGTACTTTGTTTGATTTCCTGTGTTTTTATGTTGTTGTAGTTAAGAATGAGGCTGTCCAAAAAGTAAATTCATTTGAAATTGAACTTTCAGTTTATAACCAAGTGGTGACTTATAATCCGTTAGTTCAGAAAATTATAAATAAGCTTTTTGGGCAGCTTTTTAGAGTTTATTTTATCCTTTCCAGATACCATGTTTAAATAACTGGAACCAATCTTCTATTTGCTCATCCGGATATAGATTAATGGCTTTGAAAACGTCTTTGGCAAACTCAATAGAAGCAATTCCACAAGCAGTAATTACATTGCTATCGGTAACGACTAGCTCGTTTTTATAAGTTTTCTCTCCGGAATAATCAGGTGCAATTGCTTTCAGATATTCAAGTGCATTGCTGGTGTGCGCTATGTTATTTAAAATTCCCAGTTGAGCTAAACAACAGGTAGCTGCGCAGATTGCTGCAATGGTTTTATCTTCAGTATGTACTTTCTGAATTAAATTCTTGATGGCACTGTTCTCTTCTGTTTCCCAGCTGGTTCCTCCTGGTAGAATCAGTAAGTCAATATCATCGACTTTAACCTCGTTTATAGAAATGTCGGGTTCTACAACTAAGCCTCCCATTGAAGTTACTTTTTCAGCTTCATTAGAAAAATAGACCAACTCAAACTGATCATTCTTATTGATTTCTGGAGTTAAGTAGGCAATTTCCCAATCCGAATAACCATTGAAAAGGTAGATAAATACTTTCTTCATTCTGATGTGTTTTTATTATTAATTGAATAGTTCCTTATTTTCCTGTATTGAGGAGGCTAAAACTAGCAATTTCATATTGTAGGAACAAGGTAGTTAATGGATAAAAAGGAGGTAAAACCTAATTTTACGAAATATTCTGTTTGTTAATACTATTTATTAACTTATGTTCGTTTTTAATTGCAAACACCCTACTTAAAAGCTAAAACTAATTTGTGATACAATAATATGTTTAAAATTAACTTAAATCTACTATGACAAGAAAATTGCTATTTATCTTGCTGCTAGGAGTTTGTTGCCTATCAGTTGTTGCCAAAGAAAAAGTAAAAACAGCCGATCAAACAATTTTCGTTTATGGAGGCGATATAACGTTGAAATACACCGGTTATGTAAAGAAACTAACCAATAAAAGTAATCCCCGAATTTGTTATGTGCCAACAGCTAGTGCCGATAATAGCAGAAATATTAAGCTGTGGAATTTCTTCTGTAAGAAACTGAATATCGAATCACATGTGCTGAAAGTATGGGTATCGTCCAATGAAAAGAATCAATCGTTCGAAGAGCAGTTATTGAGCATGGATGCTATTGTTGTGGGAGGAGGAAATACGCTGAACATGTTGGGAATATGGAAAACTCAGGGAATTGATAAAATCATGAAGAAAGCGCTGGAAAAAGGAATTATCCTTTCCGGAGGAAGTGCTGGTTCTATCTGTTGGTTTCAAGGAGCAATAAGTGATTCGCGTCCGGTGAAGCTATCGTTGGTTAATGGTTTGGGGTTTTTACCATACAGCAATTGTCCTCATTATGGACAAACAGAACGAAAAGCACTATACCACAACATGCTGAAAGATGGAACAGTTCAATCGGGCTATGCAAGTGATGACTTGTCTGCTATTCTATTTAAAAATGGCAAAGTGGTTGAAGTGGTGAATCTGGATGACGTTAACAACTCCTATTTTGTAGAAGAGAAAAGCGGCGAAATTCATGCTAAATTGATTCCGGGTAAGATTCTGGTTAACGACGATGCATTACCAAAAACTGCCTACACAAAAAATGAGGTGAACAAAAAAGTTAGTGAGTGCAAAGCCAACTTGAATTCTCCTCAGGGCGCATTCGTGAAGTATAAACAGGTAGTTGCCAGCGGAAAAATGACTCAGTGCCTCGATTTGGCCTGTGCTTCGCTACGTAGTCGTTTAGATGGGAAATTAAAAGACAAGGAAGTAGCTCCGGAAACCACTAAAAAACATATGAATACTGTGATAAATAAGGTGCTTATTTATGACGACAATTTTGCCGGAGTAATCAATCGTATGTCGGAAAGGTTCTATGGAATATGGTACTTCCACAAAGAAGGAGGTAAGTGGTTGAGTGTTGGCGAAGACATTGGTGGAGCAACTTTACAGGCAGCAGAGATAACCTTCCGCGAAAAAGCAAAATTATTGCTGGAGAGAATGGAATAGTTTTCTGAAAACTGAGAAGAAGCTACTTTAGAGTTCTGTATTTTTCATTCGTTCTTTTACCATCTGTTTGTATTTACGCCCAATGGGAATAGCTTGGTTATTTATGGTTAGCGACAGAGTAGATAGTTTCTCTATTTTTCGGGTGGCTACCAGATAAGAACGATGAACCTGACAAAACAGATGCTGCGGCAACTGCTCCAGCCAGTATTTTAAAGGTAGTGCTACCAGATACTTCTTTTCGGTGCAATATAGGTGCGTATAATCGCCATCGGTTTGGATATAGAGAATGTCATCGATTGAAATACTCACATAATCGTATCCTATTTTTACCAGTATACTACCCAATGTTTGTGTCAATTCATGGCGTTGGGTGGTATGTTGGTTCATTTTTTCCATCGCTTTCAGAAAACGAGGATAAGAAATGGGTTTCAGTAAATAGTCTAACACATCAAACTCGTACGACTGCACAGCATACTGATGATAAGCGGTAGTAAGAATGACCATTGGGCTATTGTCCAATACTTTCAGAAAATCCATTCCCGATAATTTGGGCAAGTGAATATCCAAAAAAATTAAATCGATAGTGTGGTTTTTCAGGTATTCCAATGCCTGGATAGGATCGGTAAACGTCTCCTGCAACTGCAACATTCCATACTGTTTTATGTACTTCTGCAAAATGCGTTGTGCCGGAGCCTGATCTTCTATAATTATACACCGAATCATACCTTTAGCTCTTTCAAGTTAATAGATAGTTTTACCCGATAAATCCCATTGTCATCTTGAATATCCAGTTTATGAGCTTCGGGATAAAGCAGGTTTAGTCGGGCAATGGCATTCTGCAATCCAATTCCTCCTTCGGTATTGGGCTGATTGCTCTGCATTCCATAGGTGTTTTCACAATGCATAGTGAGTGCATCTCCCTTCAATTCGATATGTATTGAGATGCGTATATTCTCACTTTGACTAGCCTGACTGTGCTTAAATGCATTTTCGATGAAAACAATCAGGATGAGCGGAGCTATGGAACGATCTTCTTGTACATTGGAGTTAAACACTACATCGCCTTTTCCTTCGAGTTGAAGTTCGCTGATTTTAATAAACGACCGGATGTGGTCGATCTCTTTTTGCAAACCAACACTTTGTTCTTTGCAATCGTAAAGCATGTAGCGAAGAAGAGCAGACAGCTCCAGGATTATTTCGGGTGTTTTGGGAGAGTTCTCAATGGCATATGCATACAGGTTGTTCAGGTTATTGAACAGAAAATGAGGGTTTATCTGTTGTTTCAATTGCTCCAGCTGACTTTCAATCATCATACGGTTCATCGATTCCACTTTTCGCTGATTAACAGTTGCATCCCAGGCAAATTTTCCTGCCACAAGAAGTAGAATAACAGGCATAACTTCTGCTATTGTTGTTAGTAAATGAAAGTAGTGACCTCTTGTGTGAGGATAAAATATCTGTTCCAATACAAACTCTTCTACAACAACAGTGGCACAAAGTAATAAAAGCAGCAGTACCAGAAATGTTTTGATTTTTTTGGGGTAGAAAAAGCGGGGAAGCAGTATGTAATTGATAATTGTGGCAGTAACCACATAGTTGGCTAGAAAAGCAATTTCATTCCAATGAATATGAGTGTGATCCTTATCAACGGCCACAAAAATTACCAGAAGCAAAACAATAAATGCCTGAAAAATAACCTCTTTATAAATCGATTTTAACTGCATGCACTTCAATTCTTAACTGTTTCTGAATTAAGAAACTAATTACAAAGCGAATTTACAACTTCATTTTTATTTAAGTACGATAATCGCCTAACGACTGTTTTAAGCGGATGAACGACATGTAGCTTTACCTAAAATGTCATTTATCCCATTAAGTTGGCGATTAAACGATTGCTTTTGCTGGCATAAAGTGGTGCATCTATTTTTGGAGAAAAAGATCGAACTAAAAAGAATAGAAATGAGCAAGAGAATTACATGGGTACTGGTGATTTTGATATGGAGCTGCACTGCTTCATGGGCGAATCCGGGAGGTGCTAAAAGGAAACTGTTGGGGAAAGTGTTGGAGAAGGGGAGTGCCCATCCCATTGAATATGCAACTATCGCTGTTTTTAAAAACGATAAACTAATTACCGGAGGCGTAAGTGGAGTGGACGGAACTTTTCTGTTGGAGTTGAAAGAGCCTGAGGTGGATGTGAAAGTGAGTTTCATGGGATACGAAAGCGTTACCATAAAACAGGTGAAGATCAATAAAGGGCAATTCAACCTAGGTGAAATATTTCTGAAGAATACCCAATCGCAATTGCAGGATGTGGTGGTGAGAGCTGAAAAATCGAAAACGGTTTTCAAGCTGGACAAGAAGGTGTTTAATGTAGGGAAAGACCTAACCAGTGCCGGAGGAACAGCAATGGATATTCTGAATAATGTTCCTTCTGTTGATGTAAGTATCGAAGGAACAATCAGTCTGCGAGGCAACAGCAGTGTGCAGATTCTAATCAACGGAAAACCGTCGGTAATGGCCAGCAGCAAGACGTTGGGAACCATAACGGCCGATATGATTGAGAAGGTAGAGGTGGTAACCAATCCATCGGCTAAATTCGATGCCGAAGGACGAAACGGAATAATCAATATTATTCTGAAGAAGAACGAAAAGAAGGGATTGAATGGGGCTATCACTGCCAATGTAGGAACTCCCGATAACCATAGTGTAGGACTAAGCTTAAACCGAAGAACGGAAAAATGGAACCTGTTTACACAGATGGGAGTGGGCTATCGTACATTTCTTTCAGAATCGTATTCTAAAAATATAAACCGAATAGCCGAGCAACAGCCACAAATCATTGCCAATGGCGAGGCAGAGAAAAACGAGCAGTTCTATAACTTTATTTTGGGAGCCGACTACCACATTAATAAGTGGCAAACCATTAGTCTTTCGGGGCATTATGGCTACGAAGCAGAAGACGAGAACTCGACAACCAATTACGAGCAGAGTACTTTGGAAAGTAGCACTGTTAATCGCTTTTTGCGCAAAGAGGAAACCGAATCGACCAATCCGAAATGGCAGTATGAACTGAACTATAAAAAAGAGTTTGAAGACAATAAAAAGAGAAGTTTGACAGCCAGTGCTACCGGTTCTTACTTCGGAAAAGACAAATCTTCGGTATTTACCAACTCGGGCACATTGGCAAACAGTGTGTTGAATAACGAAAAGGTGGACAACGATTTCTACGATGCCGAATACAACTTTCAGGCCGATTATGTGCATCCTTTTACCGAAGAAACAACGTTCGAAGGAGGATTGAAATACAATATTAATGTGGCCCAAACGGATTTAGATCGATTTGCTCAGGTGGATGATAACTGGCAGCTTGATGCCAATCAAAGCAATCGCTTCAATTACCAGAGAAATATTGCAGCAGCCTATTCTACCTATGCCTACGAGAATAAACGCTGGGGAATAAAAATAGGGCTTCGGGTGGAGCACGAATATACCAACAGCTATCTGGAAAATAGTCCGAAGAAAAAGAGCAACAACACACATCTTTTTCCTTCGTTGCATAGCTCGTTGAAATTCGATAATGAATTCTCGTTGCAATTGGGATATTCTCGTCGCATTCGTCGTCCTCACTTGTGGCACCTGAATCCTTTCCTCTCATATCGCGACCCGCTGAATATCTCTAAAGGAAACTCCGAATTGGAGCCCGGATTGAGTAATGCCATCGAATTTACAGCCATTAAGGTGTTTAAAAACGGATCGTTAAACGGATCGCTTTTCTATACCGAAAACAATAACGAGATAGAACGTATAACCGAACTAAATGGCAATGTTCGTACAACAATGCCAATGAATGTTGGTAAAAGTAAAGACAAAGGAGTGGAGATAAACGGTAAGTGGGAGCCGCTAAAATGGCTGTCTTTCCTGATGGAGGGAAACTATACGGGATACACGCGAACCGGACAATATAAAGATCAGAACTTCGATTTTAGCAGCAGCTATTGGTCGGCACGATTTACCACCAAGTTTAAGCTGCCATACGATATCGATATTGAATACCGCCATCGCTACCGCTCCAAATATAAAGGTCTGCAGAGTACCAGTAGTGCAGTTAGCTACGCCGACTTTGGTATTCGCAAGCAGTTGCTGAAGAAAAAAGCGGTTCTGCATCTAAGCGTAAAAGATGTATTCAATACCCGAAAACATGAAAATGAAACCGATCTACCCAGCTTCTATAGTTTTAACACCAGTCAGCATAGCAAGCGAATTATTGTACTTGGGCTAAGTTTCGGATTTGGTAAAGGTGAGACCATGGAATATTCCGGAATGAAAATGTTCTAGCCGAAGTCGACAATTCAGTTTTTAGAACTAGAATCATGAGTAACGAGGGACTGTCGTTTAATTTTAAATGGCACGTCCCTCTCTTTATTTTATAGTTATCACGCAGAAGCACGAAGTTACACGAAGAATTAATTTCTGATGCTGGCGCGAGCTTTGTAGCTCGTACTTTTGCTATTTTACGCTTGAAGCAATCTGTTTGTTTTATAGTTGTCACGCAAAGTTTCTCAAAGAAGCACGAAGTTCCACGAAGAATTATTTTTGATGCTGGTAAGAGTTTTCTAGTTCATGGATCTGAAAGAAAAGTAGTAGATTTTGATTAGAAACAGCTTTTATTCTATTATTAAAACTTCTCCATCTTTCAATGTTTTAAACAGCCATTTGTTATCTATACACCGTTTGACTTCTCTTTCAATTTCCTCCGATTCTGGATGGTCAGAGTCATAATGTGGTAATATTCCATAATTGAATAGATTTAGTCCTTCCCAAATTGTTTCGCTAATGCCATCATAAGGAAAATCATTAGGGTTATCTACATGCTGGATATATTTCAATGAGTCGGAAAGAATACATACGCCAGCACTATAACCTCCATAAAAGAAGTCATTACGGTTTTGTAATTCTTTGAAGATATTGTCAAAGCCACTTAACTTCATTGCTTGTCTTAAAACGAAGGTATTTCCTCCGCAAACCCAAACTCCATCCAGCGAAGCCATTTTATCTCTTAATCCATTCTCCTCACCAAAGTATGTTTTCAAGTCTAGGTGTTCGCTTATAAAACCTAGACTATCAATAAACTCCATCTCTTCTTTTAGATTATTGTTTCTAATGTCGGGACATGCATCGGTGAAATCAGTAGAATTATTTATATGACCAATTTTTGCCCCTTGAGGAAGCATAGTCTTGAACTGATCAATATTATGGCCGAATTTATAAGATGATAAATAGTATTTCATTTATTGGTAAAATGTTATTCTGTTTGTTTTATAGTTATTTCATAAATACCAGCATGCCCGCTCCCTGAGGTTCTCGAAGGGAGTAATATCATATAAGACAGGCTTCGACTAATGAATTACTGTCGTAATTCAAGCTCAGCCAGCTTTAAAGTTATGTAGCAACCTTATCACTCCTTTATCAGTCGCAGCGCGACGATGTTATGGTAGAAAGAAGCAGTATATAACGAGAGAAGTCGCGTAGCGATGGTGCTATGAAATCCTAGGACTATTGAGATTTTATGCTTGAAAAACAACACCATCCCGATGGGACTTTCTAATTTGTTACGACTATAAATGCTACCATAATATCGTGCCGATGGCACTTTGCGTAGTGATGACTGGTGGTGTGAGAGGCTCTCCCCACTAGTGTTTACTAGTGGGGAAGTCTACTCGATTAGGTGTTGTTACTGCTAGAAATAGGTATTGTAAATATATGTAGCAACCAAGGAAGCTATTACTCCAACAATAAAGCTAATTAATATAGTTTCTTTGCATTGTTTCTTTATGTTGAATATATTTTTTGACTTTTTGATTTTGCCTTTACCTTTAGCAACTTGAGAATTAATAATAGTGTCTCCCATTTTATTTATTTTCAGATTTATTCATTTTACCATTATCCTTTACTACCTGAGAATGCGATATATAGTCACCTTCAACATGAGTAGTAGAGGCTTTATTCGAAATCCTATTCTTGGCCATATCTCTATCTAGAACATTTAATGTTATTCCATTATAAACCAACTTATTATCAGATACTTCAACTTTTCTTACGTTTTGATGAGAGTATACTACAAGATTTTTATTGCCTATTGTTTCTTTGCACAATTCCATAAAAAATGTTTCTGCACAATCAATATTCTCTAGATCAACATTAATTTTTTCAAATGAAGATGGAGTAAATGTCATTAAATCAAGCCAAACTTTTATGAATTCAGAATTATTGGATATTGATGTATATTTATCAATCACTAAGTTTTTATGGTCGCGAGTTACTTTATACGAATTACTTTTATTAGAAAATTCCATTAATAAATCTGAGAAATATATTAATTCGTCACTCCCAATGTTCTCAAGTAAATCAGATGAAATTGTATATATCATTAATTTATTGGTTTTTTAAAAATTCAGTTGTGTCTTTTAATAATTCACCTCCATAAAACTCTAGGGGCCAATCAAAAAAGCCTTTTTCTTCAATTTCTATTTCATTGATATAAGCAGATTCTTCACCGTTTGACGGATTGAAAAGACAAATAGCCACATCTTTAGGAGAAATAACTCCTTCAGATATTCTTCTTCTTAATCTTTTTAATAGATATTCACTATGCGTTTCAATAATTATCTTCTTGTCTTTACTACTTTTCTTTACTATATCTATAAATAGATCGGCTAATTCTGCTTGTATTTTAGGATGCAAATGAATTTCTGGTTGTTCTATGATTGTTGTAGAATTACTAGGAGATAAGAACCCTTGGATTATCACGGGTAAAATTTGCGATATACCAAATCCAACATCTGTAATGTCTAGATTCAAATTATTCTGTTTTACCTTTAAATGGTGAATAACTTCTTTAAATTCTTCAACATCTACAGCTAAATTAAATTTCTCTAACCAATTGTTTACACTTGTTTTAATTCTAGAATTATCTTTAAGAACATCTGCTATTGCATCTCCATCAAGCGTGTCTAATGTCAAATTTATTTTGTCTTTATCGAGCATATAATATCTTTTAGGATGTGCTCTCAAAGGGCTTACGTAATTTATTTTATCTTCTGTAAATTCAGATTTTAATTCCTATAAAGAAATGTTTAAAATATTTGAAATAACAGAAGTAAGAGGTGATTTTGATTTATCAAAATGAATAAAACTAAAAGCAGAAAAGATAGTATTATACGGATTAAAACTATTCTTAATTTCCTCAATGTTTCTCGAATTGAATTTTATTAAATCTGAAGTTAAACTAAAAGAGTTACTGTTTTCTAATTTTAAAATATTTTTATCCTTGTGAGATAAGCACATCTCTTTAATATAAAATCTATTGTCACTGTGAGAAATACTAACAGAAATATTAAAAGTTTCAGTCTTAATTAATTTTGACAATGTCTTTAAGAAGTTAAAGGAATCTATTATCTCTGATTTTGTTTGTTTATTAATTTCTCCAAAATTGATAAAAGATCGGTTCTCTAGAAACCATCTTACCTCATCAATATACTGCTTTACCGTTTCTTCTTTTTTAAATAGATTAATGTACACATCAATATACTCAGTCAAATCTTCTACGGAATCTATTCCTTTGTTTCGTATGTTTTGAAAAGCTTTAAGAGGCAAATACTTTGTCGGTGATGTGAAATTTTCTACAAAATCGTTAATTAAACCATTTCCAAATCTACCTTTTAACTCTTTACTTCTAATTTCAAAAGAAATATTTATACTCTTAGAAGTATCTTTATTCCTAATTAAATTTATAGAATCACCAAGATTTACGTATCCACCATAAAGCTTCAACGCTGATTTCTAAGATTTCAAACCTTCTTTTCCTGTTTGCTGAAGTAATAGTAACAACTGAATAATTGAGCTTTTCCCAACACTATTTGCACCCAATAAAATTGTTATTGGCTTAATTGGAATGTCAGCACTCTCAAATGCTTTGTAATTCTCAACATGTATTTTTTGTAACATATTATGTTTCTATTTTTAATAGTATTCTTATAACTAATTCTGTTGTTTGTTAATAACACCTAACGGTTAAGTGTAAGTTTTCGTAGCGGATTTTCGGAGTGAATTTCCGTCCGATAGGACAGAAATTCGATGCGGGAATCCGACCAACGCACTGCCACCAACCCGCTATGAAATTTACACATTGTTGGCGGTAGTTATTCTTTATATCCCCATGTTTCAAATTGCTTTTTTAGGTCATAAAAAATCTCTTTCATACTTTTAAAATACTCTAAATAGAGCACACCTGAAATATCAGACGGTATTTCAACATCTCCTGTTTTGATTATCCCAATTCTTCTATTTTCATCCCCTTGGTATTTACCTAAAAAATACCCCAATTCTAAAATTACATTCTGCCTTGCTCTAAACTTACCTTCTGCATTATCATCTGGTGTGAATAAAACTAGAGCCGCCGAGCATTCTTTTGCAAGCCTTTCAAATTTTGATATAATTGTCTCAACTGTAAGGTTTGGCTCGTCTTGTAAGATGACAGGTTCCATTCCTAAATCATCTTTTAATAATTTACTTAGCTCCAGTCTTGCTTTATCATCATGACCATGAACAATGAATACTTTCTTCGAATCTGCTTTTATAGATGGAGTCTTTGGGGAACTAATCATTTTTTTCTCAATTTTTTCTGGCTTAGAATCTCTTACAGCTCTTGCTTCTTTTGTAAATTCTAGTAATTGCTTTTTACCAAAGTTTAGCTTTTTTAAGTTATGATGAATAGCAGTAAAATCTAGCTTTGTGGAATGCCATTCAGCAAAATTTAGAAGAATCGCAATAACAAATTGGTCAAACGAGTCATAGCTTTGCTCGTACCATAAAGTCATTAAATATAGAAACGCTTTTTCTTCATCTTCCGTATTATGATACCCCAAATTAACAACACTTTTTTGTCTTCTGACTTCTTTCTTACAAGCTCGCCAATCTTCATCAAAGTTATTTTCTATTGCGAAGAGTTTGAACTCTTTTGTATATAAATACTCCCCTATACTTAAGCGTTTTAAATTTGCATATAAAGGTTTCAATTTTGGTTCTACGTCCATATCTTTTTTAAATATTGTTATTCGAATTTTGCAGTGTTTCAATTACCGCCAACGGTCTTGGCTATGTGCCGGACGGGATTTTGAAAAACCGATCCTCTCAATTTGCCACCGAGCCAATTCGTTGTTTTATTGATTTTTCTTTTCGATAGCCAAATCGTCAACGACGAATTGGCGCTGATGCCACGAAGCGCAGAAGCCTGCTTTGCCACTGGAACCCGACTGGCATTTAGCTTTTGTTGTGGTATGTTACTATTTTAACCATAGAGTTTTTTGTCCTTTGTTTTTTAGGTAATCTTGCCATTCAGATTGCTTTTTGTCCATTTATGTCAGTTTGAAATATATTTTCGCTGAACCAATAACTGTTAAAACAATGGTTAATGGTGATGATACTCATGCCCGTGATCATGATTGTGACCTTTATGTCCGGTTTCAATATCAAGTAGAACAGAACCTGAATCTTTTAGAAGACCAACCGACCATTTTATAATTACCAATGAGCTAACAACCGCAGCAATGGTGTCAACAAACGGAATATCCCATATCATAGCGGCAATCAATCCTAAAATTGCAGATAGACTTGTTAAAGCGTCGGCAATAACATGAAGATAAGCTGCACGAATATTATGGTCGGAATCCTCAGAATTGTGATGCAAAAGAAAAGCACTTGCAATATTCACAACCAAACCAATACTTGCAACCATTATAGCCTCTTTATATTCAATCTCAACAGGATTAACGAACCTCTCAAGTGCTTCGACCATAATTACAATTGCAAAGATTAACAGCATTAATCCACTACTATATCCCGAAAGCGAAAGAATCTTATCTGAATTGCCATTGAACTTGTCGCTTTTTGACACTTTACGAACTATAACATACGCTAACCAACTTAAACCAATAGCTAGTACATGAGATCCCATGTGAATACCATCGGCAAGTAATGCCATTGACTTAGTAGTAAGCCCAAATATTATCTCTACAACCATTGTTATGGCAGTTAACAATACTACCCACAAGGTTTTTGCTTCCTGTTTATGATGTTTTCCTGGCATTCTTTTAAAATCCAATTATTATTATGGTTAAATGTTTCATGTTAGTGGTTTTTTTTAATGTACCACAACGTATTGATAACACCCACTCAGGTAACTGTTATATCTGTCATAGTGTAGTCCTTGGGTGTTGTTATTGTGCCAAAGATAGAAATAACAGTTAACTGAAAGAAGTAATATGATTAAAATGTATGAGTTGTTATTCTAAGTAGTAGCGAATATTGTTATAGTCTATGATTTAAATAGTGGGCAACTTTTGTATTTTTTATTCAGATCTTGTGTTTTGTTGGAGCACAAGGGGAAACTTAAATAATCATTGTGTAACTCAGAGCTACTCTGTGTTTCTTGGTGGTATAATCAGAATAGAAATCACACGACAGGAGTCGTGCGATAGCGTCAGTGTGGCAAGTGGGCTTATTATGAGTCAGTTGCAGAAAGGTGGCTTTAAAATAATCATTGTGTAACTCAGAGCTTCTTTGTGTCCCTTGGTGGTATAACCTGAAAAGAAACCACACGACGGGAACTACGCGATAAGATTATTTTATACTACTGGATATGAATATGAGGAAGTAGTGTCGATTCTCAGTGAAATACATTTTAGATAATGCATGGATTTTTCTATTTTTAGACGATTGTAAAATCCTCTAAAACGATAACTTGTGAAGAAAATGCATTTATTAATTGCACTTTTACTATTGGCAGTAGGAAGTGTATCTGCTCAAGTGAATTTATCCAAAATTCAGTTAAAATCTACCGATGGCAAAGTGGTGAAGTTTTCGGAAGTAATTGGCAAGGGAAAGCCGGTGGTACTAAGCTTCTGGGCTACCTGGTGCAAACCATGTATCAGTGAATTGGAAGCCATCTCGGAAGTGTACGATGATTGGAAAGACGAGGCTGACTTTGAATTCTATGCCATTTCTATTGATGATTCTCGTTCCTATTCAAAGGTGAAAAGTTTAGCCAATGGCAAAGCCTGGCCATTCGAGGTGTTGCTAGACGATAAGCACGAATTGAAACAAATGCTGGGATTGAACTCCGTTCCTTTTATGATGATATTTGATAAAAAGGGAAATGTAGCTCACAAACATTTAGGTTATACTCCCGGTAGCGAAGAGAATATTTTTGACGAACTGCTAGAACTGAACAAGTAATGATAGACTTTAAAAAGTGGCAAACAGTATGCTGTTGCCTTTTATTGATTGGCTTAATAAATAGCTCTGCGGCTATTGCTCAAAATAAATATGGCCGACTATCCGGTAGCTTTTATCATTCAGGAATTATTTATCAGGACGACTCTAAGACCAATGCGGTTGTCCCTGATGATAAATTTGGCTCCAACAACTACCTTAAGCTCGATTACCAATTCAGAAAATGGAGCGCTGGAGTACAGTTTGAGGCATTTACACCAGCATTGATTGGATATCCTTTTGAGTTCAGTAATAAAAAAGCATTGGCAACGCGTTACCTCTCATTCGATTCACAGAAGTGGGGAGCTACAATTGGCCATTTCTACGAACAGTTGGGAAGTGGTTTGCTGCTGCGCGCATACGAAGAGCGCACTTTGGGTATAAACACTGCAATAGATGGTGCCAGAATATGGGCCGATGTATTGCCTTTCGTGCGAGTGAAAGCCATGGGTGGTAATCAGCGCAAGTTTATGGACGAGACAGAAGGAAAACTCTTAGCTACCGATATCGATTTAGATATTGCAAAAGCCCTGAAATGGAATGATTTAAGTTGGCAAATGGCTGCATCGATGGTGCGTAAGAGCGAAGACTATACTGGTAACTTGAATGTGCCGGAAGAGGTGGATGCATTTTCTGTACGTTCGACCAATAGCTGGAAAAACTGGAGCCTGGATGCCGAATATGTATGGAAAGATCGCGATCCGGTATTGGTGAATCAGGGCGATAATAAGAAAGGAAATGCATTGTTGATTACTCCTGGTTATTCTAAAAAAGGTTTGGGCGTTTCGTTGAACTTTCGTCGTTTGGAAAATATCGATTTCCGGTCGGAGCGAGGAGCTTCTGGTTTGCTTGGAATGATCAATTATATTCCGGCATTAACTAAGCAGCACAAATACGCACTGGCCAACCTATACCCTTATGGTGCTCAGGCTAAAGGAGAAATTGGTGGGCAGTTTGACATCTATTACCAACTGAAGAAAGGAACTTTCCTGGGAGGAAAAAGAGGAGCTAAATTGGCAATCAACTTTTCGCACTACAAGAACTTGAAATACGATGAAAATGGAGATACTTACTTCTTAAAATCAGGTAGAAACCTGCTTTTTTCCGATTTCAATATGGAATATATTCGTAAGTGGAACAAGAAGGTGAAAACAACTTTCGCTTACGTGAACCAAACCTATAACAAAGGAATATTAGAAGATCATGCTGGCGATTATAAAATCAAGAGCAATATCTTAATTGCAGATGTGCTGTATAAATTTACGCGCAAAAAAGCTCTGAGAATGGAGGTGCAGCATCTTTGGTCTGAACAGGCCGATAAAAACTGGATGTATGGTTTAGCTGAAATGAATTGGGCACCACGCTGGTCGGTTTATCTGTCGGATATGTACAACTATGGAAAAACAGAGAGGCATTACTATCAGGTGGGAGGAAGCTATTCGGCCAACTCTTTCCGTTTTCAGGCTGGTTATGGAAGAAACCGGGCAGGATTACAATGCGTAGGAGGTGTATGCCGCTATGTACCTGCTTACACTGGACTTAGCATGCAGCTGGAGTGGTCTTTCTAAAATAGAATAAAGAATAAATAGCATTTATTTGACTGGTAATATGTTTGTTATCATGCCAATAAATGCTATTTTTAAAACTGATGACGGGGAGATTTAAAATAACGAACTACTTAACCATACTTATTACTCTTTTTTTATTGGGGTGTTCTGCCAGTAAGCGCTCACTCAAATTGACAAAAGAAGAGCAACTGTTTTTGGAAGAAACTCAATTAAGTGTTTCTGTCTTTCCCAATTCCCCTCCTTATGCATTTATAGAAGATGATAGAGTAGTAGGTATCTTTATCGATTTTATCTCTTTAATTGAAGAGCGGGTTGGTTATGATATTAAGCGCTCATATTTTAGCGATTGGGCTTCTGTGGTAGAAGCAGGAAAAAAAGGAACTGTAGATATTATAAGTGAGATTCAGTCGACAGCAGAGCGAAGAAAACACTTTTTATTTACCGAACCACTGATTAAGCATCCTCATTCTATTTTGGTTAGTAAAGTGGTGGAAGGAAATGTCGGTCTGAATTCGCTAAAAGATAGACCTATTGTTGTGGTAAATGGCTATGCCATTCACGAATACCTGAAGATGTATTACCCTAATCTGAATTTATTGCCACAACGTAACGAGCAAGAGTGCTTGAAGAAACTATCATCGGGAGAAGCATATGCCTATGTGGCGCGTCATGCCGTTGCCACACACATGATACAATCACTGGGATTTCCGTATGTTAGAATTGCAGGCGAAGTGCCTTATGACAACGAATTGGGATTTGCAGTTAGCAAGGATAAAGAGCTACTGCAAGGTATTCTGAATAAAGCGATAAAATCCATTAGTAGGGAAGAGTACAAAGGCGTTGTGGATAAGTGGCTGTACGAAAAGTATATTCCATTTTACATGCAGGTGGAGTTTTGGATATTCATTGCTTTCTGTGTGACAGTGGCATTTATGGTGATGTGGTTTTTCAATACTGTTTTAAAGCAAAAGGTAAGAACCAGAACCGAAGAGCTGGTTGCAGCAAAGGTGAAGGCAGAAGAGAGTGATCAATTGAAATCGGCTTTTATTGCCAATATGAGTCACGAAATTCGAACTCCGTTAAATGGAATTATGGGTTTTGCCGATTTGCTGAATGATGATTCGTTTTCGGAAGAGGAGAGGCAGTCTTTTAAAAACCTTATTAAAAGCAATTCGACGCAGTTGATGCATTTGGTAAATGATATTATTGATATTTCGAAAATAGAAAGCAGACAGCTGAATATTTATAAAACTCAGTTTAGTGTTTGGAATTTAATGACAGAGCTTCACAATAAGTTTATTTGGGAAAGTAAAGATGGTGTTGACTTAGTACTGGAAACAGAAGAAGATTTCGTTATGTTTTCCGATGAACTGAGAATTCAGCAGGTACTGATTAATTTCCTAAGTAATGCCATGAAGTTTACCGATAAAGGATCGGTAAGAATGGGAGTGGAGAAGTATTCTGAGAATATGCTGTGTTTTTATGTCAAAGATACTGGAATAGGAATTCCGTTAGAGAAGCAAAAAGATCTGTTTAAACCATTCTATCAGGTGGGCGATTTTCTTACTCGCAAACATGGCGGCGCCGGATTGGGATTAGCTATTTCGTACCGATTGGCACAATTGTTAGAGGGAAGATTAGAGTTAGAATCGGAAAAGGGAGCTGGTTCAACTTTTAAATTAATTGTACCTTTAGAGTTGTCAATACTTGCACACGAATAAAAAATCCCTGTCAATGCATTGCTTGACAGGGATGATATATGAAAGCTTTGATTTTTACTTTACTTCTCCGATTAAATCGTAGTCTTCCGATCCGGTAATTTCTACCATACAGAAATCTCCAATCTCTAAATCGTCAGGATAGTTGGTGATGAATACTTCTCCATCTACTTCAGGTGAATCAAATTCGGTACGACCAACTAACATATCACCTTCGGTGCGATCAACCAGTACCTTCATCTTTTTACCAATGCGTTCGGCCATAATATCGGCTGATATATTTTGCTGAAGCTCCATGATTTCATCGGCACGCGCTTGCTTAACGTCATCGTCTACATCATCTTCGTAATGCTTAGCGGCATAAGTTCCTTCCTCGTGTGAGTATGGGAACACACCTAAACGATCGAAACGAGCGAACTCAACCATTTTCTTCAAACGCTCAATGTCTTCTTCTGTTTCGCCAGGGTGACCAACCAGTAGAGTGGTGCGAAGAGCAATTCCGGGAACCTCTTCCCTGATTCTTCGGATTAATTCATAAGTTTCTTCTTCGGTTACGTGGCGTAGCATCTTTTTCAACATATTGTTGCTGGCATGCTGAAGAGGTAGGTCTAGGTATTTACAAACCTTCGGATTATCGCGCATTACAGGTAATACATCGAATGGGAATTTCGAAGGATAAGCATAGTGCAAGCGAATCCACTCAATACCTTCAATTTCCGAAAGCTGCTCCATTAATGAAGCCAACTTACTCTTACCATATAAATCTAAACCGTAGAAAGATAAATCCTGAGCAATAAGTAAAACCTCTTTAACTCCTCTTTTTGCCAGATATTTGGCTTCACGAACCAATTCTTCGATGGTGCGCGACTTGTGCTTCCCTGTCATAATTGGAATGGCACAGAAAGAGCATGAACGGTTACATCCTTCCGAAATTTTTAGAAAGGCAAAATGCTTAGGAGTAGTCAACTTTCGTTCGTAGATAAACTCAGGATTGTATTCCACCTTAAGTTCAGCAGTAATTTGCTTTATATCGAATTTTCCGAAGTATTTGTCTACCTCTGGAATTTCGGCAACCAATTCGTCTTTGTAACGAGCCGAAAGACATCCCATAACATATAATTTCTCGATAATGCCTTGTTCTTTGGCATTTACAAAGTTCATTATGGTGTCGATACTCTCTTCCTTGGCATCACCAATAAAACCACATGTGTTAATGATAACCACTTCGGTAGGATCGTTGGAATCGTGTACTACTTCGAAACCTGAATTCCCCAACTGACTCAATAAAACTTCTGAATCGACTAAGTTTTTTGAGCACCCCAGTGTTACCACATTTACCTTTCTCTTCATCTTTTTTGCTCTCTATATTAATCAAACAAAGGATGACATCAGTTAAAAATAACCCGATGTCATCCTTTTGGTGATATCAACAATAATAATGTCGATTAGTTGAATAGTGAATCGACAAATTCGTTTCTTCTGAAAATTTGCAAGTCTTCCATTTGCTCTCCAATACCAATGTATTTTACTGGTATCTTAAATTGGTCGGAAATACCAATTACTACACCACCTTTAGCTGTTCCATCCAGCTTGGTTAATGCCATGGCCGAAACTTCGGTAGCGATTGTAAATTGTTTTGCTTGCTCGAATGCATTTTGACCGGTCGACCCATCTAAAACCAACAGCACTTCGTCTGGAGTATTAGGAATCACCTTCTGCATTACTTTCTTAATCTTGCTTAATTCATTCATTAAGCCAACCTTATTGTGCAAACGACCAGCAGTATCGATAATTACTACATCGGCTCCTGATGCTTTTGCTGACTCCAATGTATCGAATGCTACAGAAGCAGGATCGGCTCCCATTCCTTGCGATACGATAGGTACGTCAACGCGCTCGGCCCAAATCTTCAATTGATCAACTGCTGCTGCACGGAAAGTATCAGCTGCACCAAGTACCACTTTCTTTCCATTCTTCTTGAAGTTGTAAGCTAATTTACCGATAGTAGTTGTTTTTCCAACTCCGTTTACTCCAACCACCATAATTACATACGGACTTCCCGTTTTAGGCAGGTCGAAGCTGGCTTCCTTTCCAGAGTTGTTTTCATCTAGAAGGGCTGCAATCTCTTCCTTTAAGATGCCATTTAACTCCGAAGTACCAACATATTTGTCGCGAGCCACACGAGCTTCAATACGCTCGATAATCTTCAATGTGGTATCTACACCAACATCAGAAGTGATAAGTACTTCTTCTAAATTATCCAGTACTTCGTCGTCTACCTTTGATTTTCCGACAACGGCACGCGATAATTTTTTAAAGACACTTTCTTTTGTTTTGGCCAAACCTTTATCTAGGTTCTCTTTTTTTTCCTTAGTGAATAAACCAAACAGCCCCATATTTTATATCATTTTTAAGGGTGGCAAGATACAAAAAAATACAATGCCACTTCGATCTTGATTATCAAAATTAGAACTCAATTATTGATAAAATAAGTATCAACGAAAATTGTCTATCTTCTTCGGTATAAGTCACAAAAAAAGCTCTTACCTAAAGGCAAGAGCTTTCTTGATCTTATAATCGTATTGATTATTTTTTGAAGTATCCTTTTACATCATCGTTAGGAACAATTTCCTCAGCGAATGTGTAAGCACCAGTCTTTTCAGACTTCACCATTTTGATTACTTTGGCGTGGCCTTTACCAGCACCTTTCTGTAAACTTGCAACTGCTTTCTTAGCCATAATCTAAAATTATTTAATTTCTCTATGCAGTGTTACTTTCTTAAGAATAGGGTTGTATTTTTTCAACTCCATTCTGTCTGGTGTATTCTTTCTATTCTTTGTTGTGATATAGCGAGAAGTTCCTGGCATACCACTCTCTTTGTGCTCAGTGCACTCAAGAATAACCTGGATTCTATTACCTTTTGCTTTCTTAGCCATTTTTTCTTTAGCTTAAACGGTTTACAAAAACTTCTTAATTAAACCCTTTTCCTTTGACTCTTTCAATACGGCGCCTAAACCTTTTTTGTTGATGATTCTAAGGCCGTGTGCTGAAAGTGTCAAAGTAACCCAGCGATCTTCTTCAGGTAGATAAAACTTTTTCTTGAAAAGATTGATGTCAAATCTTCTCTTAGTTTTTCTATGAGAGTGTGAAACGTTGTTTCCCACCATCGCTTTTTTTCCTGTTACTTGACAAACTTTTGACATTGTCTTGATTATTTTTTTACGAACTCACGTTTTTCAAACAGTTCGCAAAATAAGGACATTTTATTGAAAAAATCAAATGGAATAAGCATTATTTTACGAAATAGAAGAATAAAGTTTGTTAAATAGAAAAAAAAGGTTCTTTCAGAGGCAAAAAAGGCTACTCTTCGTCCTCTTTTTCTAGTATTCCGGTTTCTAAATCGAATAGTAATCCAGCAATCTCCCAGTCGAACCATTTGTTAAATTCAGCCCACGAACGATCTTTTGGCCACGCTTTGGTGTCAATCCACATTCCTGCCAATTCGTTTTCGAAGATTTCGGTATAATATTTTTGCATTACCGTTTCCATGCTGCTGCGATCCATAAAGTAGGTGTCATCGCTGTATGCATATGCTGTTCTCTCCAGAAAATTTTCTTCATTAATTGGGTCTTCCGAATCCAATTCATTGATCCATTCGAAAAAAGGTTTCTTTGGAGTAATGTATATCACACGTCGGTTGATTGTTGGAAGTTCTATTAATTGTGCCATAATTGTCTTGTTTTATTTCTGGTGCAAAGGTAGCTTTTGTTTTGTTGCAATTTAGCGTGACAGCCAGTTTTTAATCATCTCTAAACCATTTGGTGTCATAATCGACTCAGGATGAAATTGTACTCCGCGAATATTTAACGAACGATGCCTTAATGCCATAATTCTGTTTTCTTCCGAAAGTGCTGTTATTTCAAGTTCTTCGGGGAAATGATTATTGCTTACAATCCACGAGTGATATAATCCAACATCAAATTGATTATCGATAGTTGAAAAAAGCATATCATTTTTTTTCTGAGTTATATGCTTCACCTGACCATGTACCACTTCTGGTAAGTTATATAACTGTCCGCCATAGAATTCTGCAATGGCCTGATGCCCCAGACAAATTCCCAAGAAGCTTTTTGAAGGGGCGTATTGCTCCAGAAGCTGCTTCATTGCTGGAAACTCATCGGGTAATCCCGGACCTGGCGAAAACAAAATATGAGTAAATTCAGCAGCAGCAGCAATATTTACCGCTTCGTTGGCAACGATTTGGTAATTAGTGCATCCGGCCTCTTCAATTAATTGCACCAGATTATAAGTGAACGAATCATGATTATCTACAATTAAAAGCTTCATCTATCTTTATATATTTGCTGCATAAAATTGTTTTGCATGGTCACTACCATTAAACCACATATTATTCAACAAATGAATAATTGGGGAGCTTCAGGTATCCCATTTTTATTTGTTTTCGATTTCGAAGGAGAGAAGCCACTGTTATATCCGTTGGATAAAGTTCCTTCTCACATTCAATTTAGTCTTCCGATGATGGAGGGTGAAAAGAATGCTCCGAATTCGCTTACAAAAGAAGTAAAATTTCAACAACATCCCATAACGGAAGCAGAGTATGGCAAAGCCTACGAAAGGGTGCAGTATCATTTGCATCGAGGCGATACTTACCTGTTGAATTTAACCATGCCTACTCCAATCGATTTAAATTTGACATTGAAAGAGGTATTTGAAAGCAGCAAAGCGCCTTACCGACTGTTGATTGAGGGTGAGTTGGTTTGTTTTTCGCCTGAGATATTTGTGCGAATTAAAGATGGTGTAATTTCATCATATCCTATGAAAGGCACCATTGATGCCGATTTGCCCAATGCTGCAGAACAGTTATTAAATGATAAAAAAGAGACTGCCGAGCATAATACTATTGTCGATTTAATTCGTAACGATTTAAGCATGGTGGCTAAAAAAGTACGTGTTACGCGATACCGCTACTTGGATGAAATATGCACCAATACAGGAAGGCTTCTGCAGTTGAGCTCTGAAATAAGTGGTAGGTTGCCCGACGATTACACGTCGCAGATAGGAGATGTAATAGCTCGATTGTTACCTGCTGGCTCTATAAGTGGTGCTCCAAAAGAGAAAACATTGGAGGTTATTCGCGAGGCAGAAAAAGGCTCAAGAGGTTATTATACTGGTATTTTTGGTGTTTTTGATGGTAAAAATGTCGATAGTGCGGTAATGATTCGTTATATTGAAAAGCAAAATGGTCAGTTGACATACAGAAGTGGAGGAGGTATTACTGCTCAGAGCAATTGTACCAGTGAGTATAACGAATTAATTCGCAAAGTCTATGTGCCAATTACTTGAAACTATTCGCATTGAAAATGGGGAACCGCAACTGATCGGTTACCATCAGGAGAGAATGAATTGTGCTGCGCAGGAGTTATGGAATGGTATTGCTCCCAATTTGCAAGTTACGCTAATGCGTATGGATTTTCCTGCCGAAGGCGTTTTTAAGTGCCGCATAGTTTATGGTCGCGAAATAGAGAAAGTAGAGGTTATTCCTTATACCATCCGAAATATTCAATCGTTAAAGCTAATTGAAGGAAATAATATCGATTATAGCCATAAGTGGGTCGATCGCACGGCAATAAATGAACTATATGAGAACCGAGGCATTAGCGACGATATCCTGATTGTAAAAGATGGGCTTATTACCGATACAAGCTATTGTAATGTGGTATTGGGAAATGATATTGATGGGTGGTTTACACCTGAAAATCCACTTTTGGATGGTGTGATGCGCCAATCGTTAATCGATACGGGAGAGATTGAAGAGCGAGCCATCAAAGTAGAAGATTTGAGCCGATACAAATACATTCGCTTAATTAATGCCATGATGCCTTGGCAAACAGGTCCCGAATTTTTAACTGAAACCATAGAAACAGCTGTAGGATATGATTACCAATAATCAATTGCACCGACCTTTTTCCAATTCGGCACGTTTAGCTGGCTGGTTGTTAATGATTGCAGGCGTTATTTCATTACTGGAAGGGTGGGGAATTGTTTTAATCTTATTGGGAGCTTTCTTTGCATTAACTCGAACAGGCATATCTATCGATTGGGAAAACAGGAAAGTAAGAAGTTACTCTGTCTTGTGGGGAATTCGCTTTGGCAAATGGATAGATATGAAAAAGTACGAAGTAGTTCGGATAAATGGAAAAACACTTAATTATAGTACCATGAGTTGGACCAATCGGCAGCTAAATCAAACCGAAGAAGTATTCGAAATTGTATTGTTGGAACGATATAGGGACAAAGGCCTTTTGATTGATGTAGCAGTGGATCTGGAGACCGCTAGGGAACGGGCAACTGAATACAAAAAACTACTGCAGAATTAATTGGCGAAATCACTTTTACTTTTTTACGCATTTTGTTATAAACGTGGAATTCGGATGCTATTGCCGCTCATTTTTACAAGGATATCTTAATATTTAAATGATCTATCCTTAGACTTTGATTTGGATAATGGATTAGCTCGATATAGTAACTTCGTCAACTACAAGTAGCGAAAATGGCATTCCTTTTTCAAGGAACGAGATCAAACAGAAGCATTAGAGAGAGCGATTAGCTCCATAGGAGATCCATCGCCCGAACTTATGTTTCTGGCAGAGTGAGGAGGAAGAAAAGGGACAGCCTTGATTTTTTTGCATCGTTTTTGGATCAAGCCAAAAATGATGAGCCTCTTCGGCTTGAGAAGACGGACGAAACGTATTTGCCACTGGCAATTGAAAAATAGAATTGTTGAAGCCATTGTTAATAGCTGTACCAGATACTCATTTTTGAGATTTTAAGAGGCCATCTTTTAAATGCGATTTCCGTGCAGAATTTACTGCTTCTAATTGAATGATTACCACCCGAAATGACTGCTTTAACATTTAAGCATGTTTTATGATTGAAATCGATTGTATAAGTACAATTAATTTTGTTTTTTTGTGCCCGTTGGCGATAACGAAAAAAATTAAACTACCTATGAATTTTATTAAAAAACTATTGGTGCTCACCTTGCTCTGGTGTGCATCGGTTAATGTGTTGTTGGCAAGTGGATTGCCAATTACTCCTTACCCTAACAACGTGGTGTTGGGAAGTGGAAATTTGAACTTAAAGTCTTCTATCTCATTGAAATTGCAAAGCGCAACTTTTGCCGAAGAAGCCGATTTATTTCGAGAGCAGGTAAAAAGATTCTCTTCTTTTAAAGTAAAACCCACAAAGAAAAGTAACGCTGTTATTTCTCTAACGGAGAAAGTCGGATTAGGCGAAGAGGCTTACCAGCTTGTCATCAATGAATCTGGTATTAAGGTTAGTGCTTCAACTAAGGTTGGAATGTTTAACGGACTACAGTCGTTGTTGCAACTTTTAATAGCTAGTGAGAATAACCAACTTACTTGTTGTGAAATTGAAGATGCACCTCGATATCCTTGGCGTGGATTGATGTTGGATGAGTCGCGTCATTTCTTTGGAGAAATAGAGGTGAAGTTGCTAATCGATATGATGGCCATCCATAAACTGAATAAATTTCACTGGCACTTAACTGACTCTAAAGGATGGCGCTTGGAAATAAAGCAATATCCGAAGTTGACAACTGTTGGTGCAACCGGAAATCAGACAGATCCGAATGCAAAACCTCGCTTTTATACTCAAAAGCAAATTAAAGAGGTGGTGGCATATGCCGCTAAGCGTCACATCGAAGTAATTCCTGAAATCGATATGCCAGGTCATGCTTCGGCAGCAGCAAGAGCTTATCCTGAGATAAATGGTGGAGGTTCAAAAAGTCATCCTGACTTTACATTTCACCCTGGAAAAGAGTTGACTTTTGAGTTTTTGACCAATGTGTTGAAGGAAGTAGCTACGTTGTTTCCTTCGAAATTAATCCATATTGGGGGCGATGAGGTCCATTTTGGAAATCACCAGTGGAAAACTTTCCCGGAGGTGAAAGCCTTAATGAAAAAGAACAATTGGAAAAGTTTGGTGGATGTAGAGCACTATTTCCTGAACCGAATGGCCGATACTTTGAAAGTAATGAATAAGACCGTTTTGGGATGGGACGAAGTAATAGGAGCTGGCTTAAATAAAAATAACACTGCAGTAATGTGGTGGCGTCACGATAAGAAACAGTTGTTAGCTAATGCACTGAAGAAAGGGTACACTACAATAATGTGTCCACGTATTCCACTTTATTTCGATTTTGTTCAACACGATTCCCATACCGATGGGCGTCGCTGGGGCGGTTTTGCTTCAATCGATAAAGTATATGCATTTCCAAATAAAGAAATGACTGGCGATATTGATGCCGATAATAAATTAATCAAGGGAATTCAGGCTAACATCTGGACAGAAGTAATTCATACCAATGCCAGAATGGAATTTATGACTTTCCCTCGAATTGCAGCATTGGCTGAAGCTGGCTGGACAAAAGATCAGAATAAGAATTGGGATGAATTCAATGCACGTTTACCTCAATTGCTTCAGTTCTATCAAGCAGAAAACATTGCCGTTTTCGATCCATTGAATCCAAATTCAAAACCCGAAATAAAAGGACCTGCTAAAAAGTAATAGCGCGTATAAAAATAAAGAGGCTGTCTCGGTAGAGATGGCCTCTTTTTGTATCTGCTCAATTGTTATTGTTAATCTCTTAATTTATTGTCTGCCTCAAAAATATCCAATATTAGCTGGTCGTTGCGTTTATCCTTTACCACCGTATTTACATTCATAGGAGTGCGAAACTGAATATTCAGCTTTTTGCTGTATATGGCTGAAATAGGATCAGAAGAATAACCAATGCACATGGCAGAAGAGTAGCTTGCCCATAAGTGTCCGGCATAGATTGTTTGATTATTCACTTTTATTGCAAATTCAGTGGCATGCCCATCCTGAGGTAGTGCCTTTATGGCTGTTTTTGCTTTTTCACTAATCTGGAAAGTATGCGTAGTTTTATTGTATGTAATCAAATCGTTGTACGCAATAAACGCTTTCTCTTCTGTTTTTACCGAATGTTCGTTGATATAGCCACCATTAGTGTCTTTTTGCGATTGGGTAATTAAATAGATTTCAACTTTCCCCTCCGATTGATCAATGTTATCATCATCGCATGCTGTAAAAAAAAGTGCCAGTAGACTGAAGGTGAGTATGAGTGTTCTTTTCATGGTTTATAGGTGTTAATCGTTAAAATGACATTTTGTATTTGGGTGTTGCCAGACAACTTTTTGGTTAGTAATCTTATCTCCAATTTTGCTGGTATGAGCAATAAACTTACCTTTTGTATTATATACAGGAGCAACGCTATTGTGTAATGGGTTGCAGTTGCCATGAATAATTACAACGTCATTATTATAAGTACCTATTTTAATGTGATCATACTCCGAAAAACCGGTTACCATTTCGTTTAACCAAGAAAGTTTATCCAAAGTGTTTTCCTGATAAAACGAAATATCATTGACTGAATCATTATCATCACATGACATAAAAATACCCATGAATGCGACTAAGGTAATTGCAAAGATTTTGAATAGCTTTTTCATAGTAGAATAAAGGTTTATTTATGAGGTAGATGTATGTTTACTATAAAAGGTTGCTTATTCAACAATAAAAATGACAAATTAACTGAGTGTGACAATAAGAATCTAATAGAGAAAATCATCGCAATAAACTCATTTGTTAAGAATTGATCTTGAAAATTATTTTTTATTGTACTTGATCCTTAGAACATAAACTGAACTCCGGCTAGTAAGTTATTCATAGTTTTTTCTACATTTGTTTTGCAACAGAAACATGGATAAGAAAGAATCAAATACTATTTCTGCAGATTATTTGCATTGGAAGGCGTTGAAGAGTGGACAGAAACATGCACTGGCATTACTTTTTAAGAAATACTATAAGTTAATGACAACTTATGGAAATCAGATGGTTTTCGACAGTGATATAGTAAAAGATGCTATTCAGGAATTGTTTTTAAATATTTGGAATCGTAAAGGGCATTTAGGCGATGTTTATAATGTTAAATCGTATTTGCTTTTGTCATTACGACGACAATTACTACAACAAAAGAAGTATCAGAGCCAGATTGAGAATGATTATCTTGATGACACAAAGAATAACCGATTTTCGTTTGATGAAAGTCAGTTCGTCGAAAATAAAGAAGTCTCAAAAGTTGTAAAGAAGGAATTGATTGCAGCACTTAATCAACTTTCCTCTAAGCAGCGTGAAATTGTATTTCTTAGATTCTATCAAGAATTAACATATAAGGAAATTGGAGAGCTTCTGAGTATAAATGAGCAATCGGTTAAGAATAATATGCAACGTATACTCAAAAAAATGCGGAGAGCTGTTTCTTTTCATGATGGTGACATTCAGGTTGATAGTATATTGTTTTCTCTATTTATGTATTATCGATAAGAATAATTTTTCATTTTTAATGAGTACCTTTTACCTTTTTGTCTCTCTATGTTAATATAGAATATTAATGAGATGAAAAGAGACGATAAACTTCATTTGCTCAGCAATGAGCTAATCCAAAATAAAATAATTAACCTTAAAAAGCATAATTCAGATGCAAAAAGGGAACTACTGAAATTATATGAAGGTGATTGTAGTCAATTAAAAGACGACTTAAAGTTATTGAGTTATTTGAAGTTTAAGAAAAATACAGTTTCTGATAAAGAAGTTGTGAATGAATGGAGTAGATTGGATAAAAGAATCAGGAAGAAAAATCTTATCAGCCCCTCTATTTTTTGGTTATGGTCACAACGTATTGCAGTTGTTTTAGTCCTACCGCTAATTTTTGCTACAATTTATTATTTCCAACAATCCCTTTATTATGAAGAAAAAGTAACCAACGTGGAAGCAATAAACCATACAGTATATGCTCCATTAGGTGGAAAAACTAAGGTTGATTTACCTGATGGAAGCCGGGTATGGTTGAATGCAGGTAGTGAATTAACATATCCTCAAAAGTTTAATGACAATCAGCGGGAATTGAAATTGATTGGAGAAGGTTATTTCGAAGTAATGAAGATGAAGATTCCGATGATAGTCCATACAGCCGATTTAGATATTAAGGTTCTGGGAACCAAATTCAATCTTTCGGCATATGCTAATAATGATATTGTGGAAACACAGTTGTTAACCGGTAAGGTAGCAGTAGCTGTATCAGAGCAGAATTATGAACTTAAGCCGGGAGAAGTAGCTCGCTTCAATAAGAAAACGGGTAATATGCTTATAAATAGGATAGAGCAGAAAGCTTTTGTTGCTGGCTGGAGAAATAATTTATTTTCGTTTGACGATGAGGCTTTTGCAGAGATAATTAGAGATATTGAACGTAGCTATAATGTAACTATTCGCTTACTAGATCCGGAAATTGGGCAATATAAGTTCAATGGTACAATTTCATCAAAGTCAATTGATCAGGTGATGAAAATATTTGCTTATTCTTTGCCAATAACGTATCACAAAGAAGAGATAAGAACCGATGATGGAATTATTAAAGAACAAATAAGTATTAGAAAGGACAGAAAACGAACCATAAAATACTAAACTAGATGCCTATGTAACCATTAGAGAAATAAAAAGCAGCAAAGAACCCCACATTCAATGCTGCTAAAGATTGATTTATTAAAAAGTTTATAAAACAAATCAGTTCAAAACTATGAAAAAAAACAAAATTTTTATCTCTCGACGGGGTAAATCTGCTCTGTCGTACAATCTATTATTGAAGATGAGGTTAGTACTATTCATAACGTTTGTTTTTTTAGGGCAAATGTTTGCTTCCAATGTACACTCGCAATCTAACATGAATCTAATTCTTCGGGATGTGAGTCTGGAAACAGCTTTGAAGGAAATACAACATAAGAGTGAATATTTCTTTGTGTATAACAAGGAGAGTATAAACTTGAAGCGACATGTGAGTGTCAATCTAAAAAACAGTGATATAAAACAAGTGTTGTCAGCACTGTTTATTGATACAGATGTACATTATCGTATAATCGACCAGCACATTGTATTGTCGAAAGTAATAGCGGCACAAGAAAGTAAGAAGGTCGTTTCAGGGGTCGTGACTGACAAAAATGGTCAACCCTTACCCGGAGTCTCTATAGTTGTTAAAGGCACTTCAATGGGAGTGACTACAGATGCTGATGGTAAATACAAAATGATAATTCCTCCCAACTCAAAAATATTAGTTTTTTCGTTCATTGGGATGCAGAAACAAGAAATACTTGTTGATGAAACTGAAGAAATAAATGTTAAGATGATAGAAGATGCAATTGGATTGGAAGAGGTAGTTGCTATTGGTTATGGAGTGAAGAAGAAAGCAAGCCTTACAGGTTCTGTTGCTCAGGTTGATACCAAATTTATCGAAAACAGAACAGTAAATAAACTTTCGGATGCATTACAGGGAGCCGTACCAGGAATGATTGTACAGAGAAGTACTGGTCAGCCGGGTGACGAGGGAGTTACATTAAAGGTAAGAGGTGTTACTTCTATTAATTCAAACGGAAGTACAAATGTTGGTCCCCTTATCTTAATTGATGGAGTAGAGGGGCGCTTAAACGATGTTACACCTCAGGATATTGCCAGTTTTAATGTATTAAAGGACGGCGCAGCCTCAATTTATGGCTCACGTGCTGCTGGAGGGGTGATATTGGTTGAGACTAAAAGAGGAAAAAAAGGTAGAGCTAAGTTTAATGCCAGTTTTACTCAGAGTTATAAGAAACCAACATATATTCCACGTAAAGCAAGTCCTTTTCAGTACTATACTTTGTTTAATGAATTTAAAACAGAAACAGGACAAACTCCGCTTTATACTGAAGAGAATACTTTTCAATATCTTGACGATCCTAATGCACATGTTCTTGTACAGGGAAATAAAGCCAGTTTTTGGGCTGAACGAACAGGTTTAACTTATCGCGGGCCTTTAGAAGATATCTTCTGGGATACTGGGAAACAAAATATTTATAGCATAAATGCCGGAGGAGGAAGCGATAAATTAAACTACTATGTTAGTGGAAGTTTACTAGACGAAGAAGGGATTTTAAACTATGGGCCAGATGATTTTAAAAAGATAAATTTCCGGTTCAATTTGGATGCCAGATTAAGTGAGAAATTGCTTCTTAAAACAAGCCTTGGAGGTGTATACAGTAAAAAAGAGGAATCTCCTGCGTTAGGAAGTGCAGTTAATAATTTCTATTCAACTTACGTGAATAGCCCGGTTTGGAATGAAAATGGTGACTATTATTCTCCTCGGAGAGTTTTAAATCCTATTCAACAATTGGAAGAAGATGGACTGAAACGAACAGATCAGTATAAAGCTACTGGAAATGTTTCATTAATATATACTATCATAAAAGGTCTTCAGTTTGAAACTAAAGCCAGTTTAACAGCCAATTTTTATAATACCAAGATTAATCGCAATACATTTAATATGTTGGGCTGGAATAGTCAGGTAATGAGTGTTATTAATAATCCGAATTCTCGCCGCAGAAATTTTGATCAATATGTGTCAAGTACAGTATATTCTTTGTTGAGATACAATAGAAAAGTTAAAGATCATGAATTTGGAATAATGGTAGGAGCCAATCAGGATGAATGGGATCAAGATGGGTTTGGAGCCTGGCGCAAAACCATATCTGTTCAAGAACCTTTTACGCTTAATACTGGGAATCCAGATGAGCAGTTCAATCAAGATTGGGGAAAACAATGGGCGATACGTTCATATTTTGGGCGTGTCAATTATAACTACAAAAACCGCTATTTAGCCGAATTCTCATACCGTCGTGATGGCACCAGTCGTTTTCATCCAGATTATCGTTGGGGAAACTTTTGTTCGGTTTCAATGGGATGGATTATGACTGAAGAATTATGGTTCCCAAAACAGGATTGGTTAAAGTATGCGAAATTACGTTTGAGCTATGGCGAAAGTGGAAACCAGAATAACATTGGACTCTATGATTACATCAGTGATTTGAATTTGAATAATAATCCAGTTGTTTTTGGCACAGATGCTACAATTTATCCTTCGGCCAGTGAGGGAGGAATGATATCTTTAGAGCGTGAGTGGGAAACACTTTCAACTTATAATTTAGGTGTTGATTTAGTACTGTTTAAAGGTTTACAAACAAGTTTTGATGTATATGAAAAATACAATGACGATTTATTATTGAGTTCCGAATATCCAAGTGTATTAGGAGCTGCTGCTCCAAAAACAAACCTAGGGAAACTTAAAACCTGGGGATGGGACTTCAGTATTGGTTATCAGGGGGAAAAGGGCGATTTTACATATGATATAAAACTTGTTTTAAGTGATTCGCAAAATGAACTGTTAGAATATGGAGGTAAATCTGTTCGTAAAGCCGGAACAGGAAATATAATTGAAGGATATCCTGTGAATGCAATTTTTGCATATGAATATCAAGGAATAATGACTACTCAGGAAGAGGCAGATGCCATGATGGAGATTGAAAATGTACCACAAAATTTGGGTCCGGGAGATATTAGAATTGCCGATTTGGATGGTGATGGAAAGTATACCCCTAATGGAGATCCAGAGATTGGTTCAACAGGTGATTTAAAATACGTAGGATCTCCTTTGCCTCGTTATAATTTTGGGCTAAACGCTCGTTTGGGATGGAAAAATTTCGATATATCATTATTTTTCCAAGGTGTTGGTAAGCGCACGATATATAGAAACGACGCATGGACTGTTCCTTTGAAAAGTACCTGGATGGCTTTGCCCGATTACTTCTATGGACAAACATGGACAGAAGAAAACCCTACAGGTATTTACCCTAGTTTAGACAGACGCACACAGGGATGGAACTGGCAATCTACTAGCCTTCGCATAGAAAATGGAGCATACATTAGATTAAAGAATGTAGAAGTAGGCTATAATATACCTGAAAAATGGGTTAATAAATTAGGACTTGAACGTATTAGATGTTTTGCGAGTGGACAGGATTTATGGGAGTATCATAAATTTGACAGAGGCCCAGATGTTGACCCAGAAAAAGGAGCTACTTTCTTTTATCCAATAACCAGAGGATATTCATTTGGTATTAATGTAACTTTCTAAAGAGAAAACAATGAGAAACACTATATTTTTGTTGATGACAGCTGCTGTAATGTTTACAGCATGTGAAAAAGAGCTGGATTTATCGCCAAAAGATAAACTTTCAAGTGCAGAATACTGGAAAACAGCTGAACATTTTGAAACTGGAGCAAATGCATTCTATCGTAATTTACCTGATATAGGAGCAATTGCTGTTGATCACAATTCTGATATTATAAAACATGCTGATGGAAATACTATCAGTCAGGGATTAAATACCATTCCGGCAAGTAATGGAACATGGAATGCTGCCTATGGGCGAATCCGTCAACGTAATATACTTATAGAAAGGGGCAATGATCCAGATGTTCAGGAAATTGCCAAACGATATGTCGCAGAGGCTCGCTGGTTCAGAGTGTATGAATATTTCGAATTGTATAAAAAATTTGGCGATGTCCCCCTGATTTTAAGGCCTCTGGATACAGGCAGTGAAGAGTTATATGCTCCAAGAGCTCCCAGAACAGAAGTTGTTGACTTTATGTTGAATGAGTTGAATGCTATTATTGAAATTTTACCAAAGCAGAGCGATTTGCCAGAAAAAGAATGGGGACGTGTAACATGGAATGCTGCTTTGGCTCTTAAATCCAGAGTTGCCTTGTTTGAGGCTACATGGGGAAGATATCATCAAACAGGAGCAAACGTATCAAGATATCTTGACGAGGCTCTTTCTGCAAGTAATGCGCTAATAAACAGTGGAGAACATGAGTTGTTTTACTCTTCAGACAGGAAAAGGAGTTATTATAATTTCTTTATGGAAGAAGGAAATGATTCTAAAGAGCAAATAGTAGCCAGAAGATATAATCGTGAGCTGGAAGTAACCCATAGTTATGGTGGTGATGCTATAAACGGATATGGTTTAATGTTTAATAGTAGTTTTATCGAAGCACTATTGTGCCGTGATGGTTTACCTATTGATAAATCACCATTGTATCAGCAAACAGGCGACTGGTTAGATGAGTGGCAAAATCGAGATCCACGTATGCGTCAAATGGTAGTTGTTCCCGATTCTGCATATGTGATATTTAGAAATATTGATGGACAGCCATATTTGCCATGGATTACTCAGGAACAGGGCGGATATATGATCTCAAAATGGAACGTTGGTACGAAAGAAGCCCTTAACTTAGGTAAAAATGTAAACTTTGCGCATGAAATTCGTTATGCCGAAATTCTGTTGAATCATGTTGAGGCATTATGGGAGAAACATGGATCAGTAACAGACGAACAGTTGAACCTGACGATAAATGCTATACGTGATCGTGCCGGTTTTCATTCTTCTGCATTTTTGACCAATGGCTTTGCAACAGCACACAATTTAAATATCCGGAATGAAATTCGCAGAGAACGCATGGTGGAACTGGCAGTTGAAGGATTCCGATATGATGATATTCGTCGTTGGAAAATTGCAGAACAGGTATTGGATAAACCTTTGATGGGAGTGCCTTTTAAATCAACAAATTTTCAGCAAATATATCAGGACAGATTAGGTGGCGAATGGGATCTGGTGTGTGATCCCACAACCGGACGAATTATTACTCAACCTGATGCCGAAAATCGCTGGGAAGAGAAAAATTATCTACTACCAATTGGTTTCAATGAGATTGAATTAAATCCAGCATTAGAGCAAACAGTGAATTGGTAAATAGATAGAAAATACAATTATAGTCTATAAAAACTTCCAACAAGAGGAGTGTAATATCTTACTCTTGTTGGAAGTATATTCAGAAATCATGTTCTTAAGAACTTTCGCTCTATTGGAAAAACTACAAATAGATTTGACTGAATACTGATAAAATAAGGAGGTTATTAGAGAGATTTAAATCAAGATATCACTATGTCTTGTAATTAAAGTATATAGTGACACAGAGTGAGTAATATCGGTGAATATTGGAATAGAAATAAGCAGTATGAATTGTTTTCAAAGCAGGGACGAAATGACAATTTACTGCGATATTATTAATCTAAAACCAAATCGTTATGAAAAAGACAATTGGATTAGTTTTTTTATTACTCATTTCAAGTTTTATGTATGCTCAGGATTATTTTGACTTGCCTACCCAAAAAGCTTTCAGCTTTAATCCTGAAGCAGGTAATTACATTATGAATTGGACAACCTCCAGTGACCCAGATGATGAATGGCGCATTAGTCGTGTAGCTTTAGCTGATCGATTCGTGTTTAGCGGGTCACAGGTAAACTCTTCGCTGTCAACAGATAGAAAATATGCTTTGTGGCAGAAACTCCCTTTTGAATCACGAGGAGGATTACCTTCCGATTTTAATATTCAGTTTTGGCAATATCGCGACATGGTTGCCTTATGGGTAGATGGAGGAGGAGCATTAGAGTTACCTTCAGCTTCAGTTGTTGATGCTTGTCACCGTAATGGCATAAAAGCAATGGCCAATATTACATTTGCAGATCCAACTTGGCCAACAGAAACCAGGTGGCATAACGTCTTTCTGAAAGATGATCAGAATAAGTACAAACATGCTGTTAAGTTGGTTGAAATTTTGAAACATTATGGGTTAGACGGACTGACAGTGAATTTTGAGGTTACAAGTATGAGCTCGACATCAACAGTAACTTCTACAATTGTAAAAGAATGGTTGCAGGCAGTAAAGGATGAAGCAGCCCGGTTGGGTATGACAGGTTTTGAAATCGGTTCCTATTATGTGTGGAGAAATAATGGTACCAGAAGTTGGACTATTCCGGGAATACACAGTGATAATTCAGAATGGATGAAGTGGAATAATAAAACTACTACAACCATGGCACTGCATAATTATCCATGGAGTCAAACCTGGATATCTAATTCAGTTACAGAATGTGCTCGGATAGGAATAAGTAGTTATGACTCATATATGGGACTTGATTTTTATTTAAGAAGATATAATAACTATTTAGATTTCAAGAACAGTGAGGTAAGTATGTGGGCCTGGGGAGAACCAATGCCTGAAATTGAAGGATTGCCGAAAGAAACCGCAATTGAAAAGCTAAGTTATCAGCAAAGGAGAGTTCAACAGTTTTTTAGTGGTCCCAATGAAGATCCTTCCAAAACATTAACTCCTTATTATTGTCAAACACCATCAAAATTTGGACTAGCTAATATTTATCCAGCTCGTTCTGTTATTCAATCATGGCCTTTCTATACTGCTTTTAACGCAGGTATAGGAGCGAAATATTTTGCAGAAGGTACAGTCGTTCATGAAAATGAATGGAATGACATGGGAATAGGTGACATTTTACCTACCTGGATGTGGTGGTGGAGTACTGGAGGAGATGGACTTACTGCTTCGTTAGATTATAGCGATAGTTATCATGGTGGTTCTTCTGTTAAAATTACCGGAAATATTCCCAGTGGCGATAACCTGTTGCGATTGTATAAAACCCAATTAACTGTTTCTGCCAATAGCGAATGTGTAGTTACTTATAAAGTTTCGGATAGTGCAAATGCAGCCAGTAACTTGAAATTAGCAGTTGCTTTTAAGGATGGTACCGGAATATCTGCCTTTACATATCTGCCCTTGGGAACAGCTACAAGTGCAGGATGGAATGCTAAAACGATATCGCTTGCAAGTCATGTTGGAAAAACGTTAGCGGTAGTTGGATTAAACGTGGTTGGTGATGCTGAAGATTATACCGTTAATATAGGTGAGTTGAAGCTTACCAATGGAGCTATTACTACTCCTTCTGCTCCAACAAATCTGGTTGTGACAGAAATAGATGTAGATGACAATAAATTTAATGTTCGATTAGATTGGGAATTGCCTAGTGATCCGGTACTTAATGAAACTGCAAATGTAGATTTTTTTAATATTTATGAGGTAAATGGAACAACTAATACTAAAAAATTGATTGGAAAATCGGTGCACAGAGGTTTTATAGGTCGTAGTATTCCTTTGTCTGCTGGTAATTCTAATTTACAGTTTCAGGTAGTAGGTGTTGGAAAGGACGGAACGACTATGAGTACCGCAACATCTGTAATTCCTATTTATGCCAACTTCTCTGTTGATAACAGGATTATAGCACCTAATTCATCGGTTACACTAACAGCTACCGATCCGAATGCTACAACATACACATGGAGTGTGCAGGGAGCTACGACAACAACAGCTACAGGACGCACTGCTTCTTTTACATTTAATAATAGTGGTATCTACTCGGTGACACTAACTGTGGGTAATTCAACCAGTACTGAGAGTAAAACCCGTTATGGATTCATTCAGGTTATCGATGGTCATATAAATAGTGTTAATAGTGCTAATTTTGCTGCTGATGATGCAGAGATCGAACCTAATGATCAGGTTTCATTTTCGTTTACAGGCAATAATTCCAGTAGAACATTTAAAAACGGGATTAAATTGGTAAACACAAATAAAATTGGAATTGATCAGGCCATTATAGGGGCAGGAACAAGTTGGAGTTATAGCTGGTGGTATCGATTTGACCGCTTCCCGGATGGATTATCTCAGTTTATGAAGAAGAAGAAACCAAACAGAAGATCTGATTTTGATTTATATGTACATCCAACGGGCAAAATTACATTTAATTCGGCAGGTAGTACCGATATTGTAATTCCCAAAGGTCAAATAAAGCAGGGAGAATGGAATCTGTATACCATGACATATGACGGAACAACGTTTAAGTTTTACCTGAATACTAAATCCGTTTTCTCAAAAGTACGCACCGTAAATTGTACAAATAACCCAGGGCAGCAAATATTTATATCCAATGGACCTTATGATGGTACAGTTGATGAGTTTCAGTTGTGGAACAGAGCATTGTCGGCAACAGAAGTAGCCACTATTAATCAACAATATACTACTGCTCCTGCTGGTTTATCGGGCTATTGGTCCTTTGATAGTAATACGAATAACATTAATAGCAACTATAATGCTACTGTTTATAACGGAAGTTCCGTATTGACTGATGTTAATTATATACAAGGAGTTCCATGGTTTATTAAAGCATCAACAGATCCAACATATGATTGGACTTTCGAAGGAGGAACTCCATCAACATCTACGGTTGAAGCACCCGTTGTGACTTATTCTACAGCTGGCACTTATGATGTGTCGTTAACAATGACTAAGGATGGAGTTACATATACCGAAACAAAGGAAGATTATATTACTGTAGCTGCTCCGCAATTGGAGCCTGTGACATTAGAATATGGAACAGTAAGCGTTGGTGCTGAATGGCAAACTGTTTCGTTGGATAGTACTTATACCGATATGGTAGTAGTAACAACTCCTGTATTAAATAGCTCCTCAGAGTTACCAGCTGTGGTTAGAGTTAGAAATGCAAATACAACTTCTTTCGATATTAAATTGCAAGCAGCTGGTTCACACACATTAACTTCCAATAGAACTGTTCATTATATAACAGTAGAGCAGGGAAGCTATACCGAATTAGCTCATGGAGTAAAAATGGAAGCATACAAAGTTAATTCTGCTAATACCTGGTATAAGTGGGCTCCTAATAGCCAGTTGGAACAGCGTTCGTATGTAAATAGTTATACAGAACCAGTTGTAATTGGGCAGGTTATGACCAATAATGACTCCAAATGGTCTGTATTTTTATGTTCTAATAATAATGCTGAACCAACAACTGCTACTTCATTCTATGCAGGAAAACAGGTAGGAGAAGATAATAATCAAACACGTAGTGATGAGACAATTGGATATGTTGTAATTGAAAAAGGTACCGGCTCTATTGGAGATATTAACTATGTCGCTTCAAAAGAACAGAATCTGGTCGGTATTGGAACGAATAGTAATGGAGTTTCGTATACATTGGCTCAGAATCAACTTTCCGGCACATTGACAGCTATAGCTTGTGTTGATGGGATGACACGCAGCAATGGGGGATGGGCTAATTTATTAACATCAACTCCGGTGAGCACTTCTATTGTTCAGTTAGTAATTGATGAAGATGTAGTGACTGATGTTGAAAGAGCACATGGAACAGAAGGAGTGTGTTATCTTATTCTTGGAAACAGTTCCCTAAAATCAGCACCAATAAATTCATCAAAAAATAGTATTTATTCAAATTCAGATGTACTGTTATATCCTTGTCCGGTAAAAAATAAATTGAATATTGTAGGTTATACTGGAAGTGATGATATAAAATTATATGACACATCAGGGCGATTAGTGAAAATTGAGAAGAAGACCTCTGCTGTTCTCGATTTTTCTAATTTACCAACAGGTGTGTATGTTGTTCATCTTGGTCAATTGAAAAAAGTAGTGATAAAAAGATAGTTCAGAGATTACTATTTTAGTTATTTATAGTTAACTCTAAATTTTTTGAAAAAATATCCCCGGATTAATTTTATAATTCGGGGAGTGTTTTAAGTGGTTATATGCCAAGCCATTGATTAAAAGCACCAGTACTACTTTGACTGGTTTTTAGCGAATGGTTTTTGATCTTGATGGCTACACTATTTTTCGTATAGCGATCGATTTGCTCGATGTATTTTCTATTGACCACTTCACTACGGTTGATCTTAAAAAAGTCACTGGGATTTAATAACTCTTGCACCTCTTTTAGCGATGTCTGGTTCAGTGTATGTCGTTTGTTATTGACATCGTAGGCAAATATTACCCCATAATCGGCTTGAATGAATAAGACCTCATCTACTTTGAGAAAATAGATGGAAGTATTGGCCTTTACAGGAATGTAATCTTTGTATTCCGGTTTTTCTTCTTCTTTGTTTTTGTAAAATGCTTCTAATTGCTGAATAATACTTTCTGAAGAAGAAGGTGGTTGTTTTACAAGCATTGCATACTTATTCCATGCCTTTTGAAAACGGACAAAAGAGTAGGGTTTCAAAAGGTATTCAATACCGTTGCTTTCAAAAGCATTCATCCAAAACTGATCGTAAGCAGTGGCAAAAATAATTGGAGTTGTGATACTCAACTGCTGGTAAGCTTCAAATACATTTCCATCGCGCAGCTCAATATCCGAAATAATGAGATCTACCTCGGGCTTAGATTGAAAAAAATCGACGGTATCATCTACTGTCTCTAGCTCTTTTACAACAGTGGTGGCATCTTGAATACGGTCGAGAAAACTATTTATTTTTTTTCGTGCCGGAGCTTCATCTTCAATAATTACAACTTTAATCATCTATCTTATTCTTTAATAGGGGAAGAGCAACTGCAAAATGCTCATCATCATCGTTGATACAAATTTCGTTTCTTGTAAGAAGTTTAAACTGTTTGTTTAAGTTATTCAATGCCACTCCATTTCCTTTGCTATTTCTAGTTTTAGCCACCTTGTTATTGCTAATGCGAATTGCATTATCCAGATAGAGGCGAATATTCACAGGCTTTTCTTTGGTCCCCAGATTGTGTTTAATGGCATTTTCAACCAAAACCTGCAAGCAAAAAGGAGGTACAAGTCGACCTGTTTTACGAATGGATTGGTCAATTATCAAGTTATAGCACTCCTGATATTTCACCTCCATTAAATGGAAATAGTTCGTTGCAAAATTAAGCTCTGCATCTAAATCGATCAACTCTTTGTCTGAACTATTTAATGCATATCGATACAGTTCTGCAAACTGAGCTAAGAAGTCAGATGCCTGGTATTTATCCTCATCAATTAATTGATCCAATACATTCAAATTATTGAAAAGAAAGTGTGGATTTAACTGAGATTTTAGTTGCTGTACTTTGCCTTGTGCCAGACTAATTTCATAATTGGAAATTCGCTGTCGGTACAATCTGTTCTCAATGGAGTAGAAGTAGGCCAACGAAAAACCTCCAAAGATGAAGAAGTCGAAAATATTGCTGAATAAGTTGGCAATAACCTGAAATGTTGAAGCAAAATTTTGTTTTAAGGTTCCAAAAGTCAATGCAACAATTAGTCCGAATAGATTGGTGAAAATCAGGTAGGCCAACATGGCAATTCCAAAATAGATCAGATAGTATTTGAAACGCGAGGCCCGGTCGGGTGCTTTGGAGTTTCCTTTTCGTTGAATCAGGTCGAATACAACAAAAATAATCAGGGCATTGATGAATATCCAAAAAGGCGCATCGAAATGAAATTGGAAGAAACCAGTGATATAGGCAATACCAAATTTATTATCCAGAGCTATAATCCAGCTGAAACCAAATAGAAACAATATAAAAAGAAGATGCTTTTTTAAATAAGAAGCCAATTTCTGCATTCAAGTAATTATTAAAACACGTTGAGCTTGTATAGCTAGTATTTATTATGGTTTAGGCTAAAAGTAGTGAATTATATGAGTTCATCAAAAAGTTATAGTGCAACGCAACCATTTAGAGTTATTGTCATCTAAAAAATACAAACTACAGAACGGAACAGAATGAAATAGTTTTGTACGATAGGATATAACATCTCGAAAAGCAAAATCGGGATGGTTTAAAACAACTAAAAAAGTGAAGATGAAACTAAAATGGATGACTAGTATTTTACTGGTTTGTTGGGCTATTTATGGCTGTAGTAAGGAGGAGCCTGTTAAATGGCAATCGGAATACGACATAAGTGTGATGTCGTTTAATCTGCGTTACGATACCGATGAAGATGGAGAAAACAGGTGGAGTAATAGAAAAGAAGCTTGTGTTGAGATGTTGAAAGAGACTAACCCTGCGGTATTTGGTATTCAGGAGGGACTGCATCATCAGATTGAATATTTGAAAGAGAAACTTCCAAAGTATAAATATGCAGGAGTAGCACGGGACGATGGGCATTCATCGGGAGAGTACAATGCCGTTTTCTACTCAACCGAGCAATTTGAATTATTGGAAAGCAATACATTCTGGCTAAGCGAGACGCCCAATGAACCGTCGTTAGGCTGGGATGGAGCATGTAGAAGAATCGTTACATGGGTAAAACTAAAAGATAAAAAGAAGAACAAAACGCTTTTGGTATTTAACACCCATTTCGATCACGAAGGGAAAAAAGCCCGAAAAGAAGCTGGAATTCTATTGGAAAAGAAGATTCGGGAAATAGCCAATGAATCAGCACCTATTTTTATAACTGGTGATTTCAATGCATTAATTCGAAATAAAATTCTGCAACCATTGGTTAACGAATATTATAGTGCCAGACGATATGCGCCGAAAACAGATAATACCAAGTCGTTTAATTTCTATGGCAGGTGGTATTTAAGTAGAAATATCGATTTTATTTTCTACAAGAATGCCGAAGCATTATCCTTCAGAACAGTATCGGAGAGTTATGGAGTGCCGTATATTTCCGATCACTATCCAATTATTTCTCATTACAACTATTAATATTCAGCAATGCTAATTATTATGCAACGAAAATATAGAAGAACATTTACTGTTTTAATATTAATCCTGCTTTTAAACTTACCCGCTTTTAGCCAGGGGAGTAAAAGTAACTGGTTTCGTGTTCCTGGTTTTGGACCAGAAAGTCCATTGACATTAACCAATCAGGAAACCTTTGTGGGCGTGTTTGGAGCAGCAGTATTATCGTATACGTTAGCCGAACTAGTGTCTAAGAATGGCGAAAATACGAACTACTACCAAGCCCGAACGGGAATGAATAACGAATATTTCTGGGGCTACCGTAAAGTGTTTCACCAGAATTTTGGAGTAGAGAAACAGGTAGCACCTTGGTTTGCTTTTGCTGTTGAAGGAAATTTGCAGCAATGGAGCGATAAAACTCCCGACATAAAAAGTAAAGATGCATTTGGAATTGGAGCGGGAATTATGACTTACTATCGTTGGTACCTGTTTGGTAAGAAGCGAATTAGTCCATATCTGGAGTATGGAGCCGGACTGTTTTATGGTTTCAAAGAGTTTCCTTACAATGGCACCAATTTTACGTTCAATCTGTCTACGCAGTTGGGCGTCGAGTATAAACTCAAGAATAAGGATAAAATCCGATTAGGATATGGGCAATTTCATCAGTCGAACAACAATTTGTTGCAACCCAATCCCGGATACGATGGCGATGGCTTTAGCATAAGTTATTCGTGGTTTTGGAAAAACACAAAATGGTAAACGGAATATTCATAAATCAAGAAAATAAACGTATGAAACAATTGATATTAATACTATTAAGTGCTCTAGTGTTAACAACATCGTGTGGCGACGATAAAGAAAACAATGCACCTTATTTAGGTTATGTGGCAGGAACAGTGGAAAGTATTCTGGATGGCAGCAATGAAAGTGTTGGATTTTTGATAAAGCTTAAAATGCCAAACAATCAGGTGATAGATGCTTCAGTAGGTGATAACAATGAGAAAAATCGCTTTGAAAAAGGAAAGAAAGTAACTTTGAAGGGAATGATTTCAGATCGCTTTATGCATGTACAGAAGATTATTTCGACCAATAATGAGCAGTTTGTACTAGAGGGAGAAGTAGAATCCATTAAGGATAATCAAGGAGGATACAGTGCCAAAGTAGTTACGAATGAGAAAGAAACTTTTTATACTTTGTTCAGCATTTCGAACTTGAGCACTGGTTATAAAACTTTTAAAAAAGGCGATAACATTAATGTCTCGGGAACACTTTGGGTGAGTGATAATGAGCTAAATATGACGGTGAAAGCAATAAATTAAGGCATTCATTATAGATAAAAAAGAGAAGGATTGTCCGATATGGATGATCCTTTTTTGATTCAGTATTGGAACAGTTGCAGGAAGGCATATGTATATTGAATTAGTTAAATATATTATCCTGATCTATCCTGTTATTTAAATAAAAATCTACTAGATTTGTTTTCTGACTAACTAAATAGAATACTAACTAACTGCTGGCTGAATGCTCTTAGAGGAGAAGCTATTATTAAATGAGATTCGCAGAAAGAATAGCGATGTTTATGAAAAGATATTCAATAAACATTACGAAATTCTTGTGAACTTTGCCATACAATTTGTAGCCAATGCAGCCATTGCCGAAGATGTTGTTCAGAGTGTATTTATTTATGTATGGGAAAACTCTTCTTCCATCAAAATTGAAAAATCCATAAAAGCATACCTATTTCAAGCAGTCAAAAATGGTTGTTTGAATCACATTCGTTCTCTAAAAATTAGAGATAAGCACGAATTGCTTTATTTGGAAGCGTTGCTTGACTTGAACAACGATGAAATTCTTTCCGATTCGGATGTGATGCAAGATATAAAACGTGCTTTAGATGAACTTCCGGAGCAGATGCACGAAATTTTCTGTAAAAAATATTTTGCCGATAAATCCATAAAAGAAATTGCTCAAGAGCTCTCTTTAAGCGAGAATACCATTAAAGTTCAGCTACATAACGGACGCAATAAAGTACGAGAGCAATTAAAAAAATCTACAGGGATTTATTTTTTTCTATAAATTTTTTACCTCCATCTAAACCTTTTCTGTTTTTGAAGTGCCTTCAGGGTGAAACTAATTAACGACTTATGAAGGGAAGAATCGATTACGAATTGATTTGGAAAAGTTTTAACGACAATTTATCTGAAAGCGAGCAAGAGGAACTGAATGAATGGCTGCAGTCAGATGAGAAGCATTTAGCTTTTTTCAATAATATGAAAAAGGTTAAAAGTGGTACTTCTTGGAAATCCTATTCTGCGTCTCAGAAAAAAGCAACCTGGGGAAAGCTAAATCTGACGAAGAAAAATAATAAAACATTATACCGAAGACTAACGGCCATTGCAAGTGTTGCTGTTGTGTTGTTTGGAATTGTTATTTGGCAAATGCTTCCTAAGCCAGTTGAACCTGTTCTGGCACAAAATATCTCATTCGATCCCGGGGTGAAAAAAGCGACACTGGTATTGAATAGTGGAAAGAAATTAGAACTAACCGCTAAAAAGGATACTGTAATTAAGCGCAAGAATGTATTAATTAAAAACAATAACAGTCAGCTAAATTACCATGCTACTCCTAAAAAAGTAAAAAAGACCAAATTTAATAAACTAATGGTTCCGCGTGGAGCAGAGTATTACCTGACCTTATCTGACGGGACAAACGTGTGGGTGAATTCCGAAACAATTATTCGTTACCCGGTAGTCTTTGAGAAAAAGAGAAGGCGAGTGGAAGTGATAGGTGAGGCCTACTTCGAAGTGAAGACCGATTCTTTACGTCCGTTTATTGTAATGTCGGGCGAACATTCGGTGGTGGTTTATGGAACTTCATTTAATGTAAAATCTTATCCCAACGAAGATCAGATTGAAACCACTTTGGTGGAAGGAAAAGTGAAGGTGAAAGCCAATTTTCTGGAACAGCGAGAAACTTTCCTGACACCAGGACATCAAAGTGTGTTTTCTAAAAAGACAGGCAGCTTAAAAAAGCAGAAAGTAAATACAAAGCCTTATACCTCGTGGAAAGATGGGCGTTTCTATTTCCGAAATATGACTTTAGAGGAGATTATGGGAACGCTTGAACGCTGGTACGATGTGAAATTTGTGTTTAAAAATGAGAAAGATAAGCTGTTGCGATTCAATGGTAACCTTAAACGTTATGACAACATACAAACAATTTTGAACCAACTAATGAAAACTAACGAGATAACTTTTACAGCCTATGAGAATATAATTCATGTGAACTAACTAAGTCTGGGGATACAGTATCCTGCATGCTAAAACGGGAAGCGCTACCAACACTTCCCGTCGACACAGTTAAAAAACTATGTAGAATTAATTGAATTACAAACTTATGAAAAAAAAATGGATTGGTGAGTCCCGAAGGGGCTTACTCAGATACTTATTGCTTATGAAGTTTACAACACTTTTCATATTACTGGGGGTATTCCAGTCGGTTGCAAGCGTTTACTCGCAAAGCACCAAGCTGACCCTGAAAATGAAAAATGTTAGCATAGAGGAGATGTTCAATCGAATTGAAGAGGAGAGCGAATTTTCTTTTCTCTATCGTGCCGATCTTTTTCAGGGTGAAAAGAAAGTAACTGTTAATATAAAAGAACTGCTGGTTGAAGATATTCTGAAACAATATTTAGAAGAGAAAGGATATGTTTACCACATTGATGACAGGACGGTAATTATTAGAAATAAAGTGGCCAGTGAGATCACAGAAAAGGCATCCCAACAGAAAAAGGGTGTTAAAGTTACGGGAACCGTTACCGATACCGCAGGACAGCCATTGCCCGGTGTTACAGTGATGGTGGTAGGTAGTACACGTGGTGTTATTACCGATCCCGATGGTAACTATGAATTTGTGGTTCAGCCTACCGATAAGCTGCATTTTTCGTTTATTGGTATGACACCTCAGGTAATTGAACTGAATGGAAAAACAAAGATAAATGTTATTCTTCAGGAGAAGTCGGAAGAGCTAGCCGATGTGACTGTTGTGGCATTTGGTAAACAAAAGAAGGAGAGTGTGCTTTCGTCTATTCAAACTGTTAATGTACAAGAATTGAAGGTGCCATCCAGTAACCTAACTACTTCTTTTGCTGGTCGTATGGCGGGTATTATCTCATATCAGCGAAGTGGGGAGCCAGGGCAAGACAATGCCGAATTCTTTGTACGTGGTGTGACCACTTTCGGTACAGGTAAAGCCGACCCGCTTATTTTGATTGATAACGTAGAATTATCTTCTTCGGATTTGTCTCGACTTAACCCGGACGATATCCAAAGTTTCTCTATTCTGAAGGATGCTACAGCAACAGCTTTGTATGGTGCACGTGGTGCCAATGGAGTAATTTTGGTTACAACCAAAGAGGGTAAAGAAGGTAAAGCAAAGATTTCAGCTCGATACGAGAGTTCATTCTCTATGCCTACTCAAGAATTGGATGTTGCCGATCCGATTACATTTATGCAGTTGCATAACGAGGCAGTTAGAACAAGAGACCCACAAGGTGTACTTCCTTATTCGAACTCGAAAATTGCTCACACCATTGCGGGAGTAAATAAATACGTATATCCAACTACCGATTGGAACGATCTGTTGATGCGTAACCATACAATGAACCACCGATTTAACTTCAATGTGAGTGGTGGTGGTAAAGTAGCCAGATATTACATTGCCGGTTCGTACAACAAGGATAATGGTATTCTAAAATCAGACCCACGAAATAAGTTCGATAGTAATATCAACCTGGAAAAATACCTGGTACGTTCTAACATCAACATCAATTTGAGTAAAACAACCAAAGCAACTCTTCGTGTTCACGGAACATTCGACGATTATTCAGGACCAGTAGATGGTGGTGCCGAGCTGTATCGTAAAACATTGAGAGCGAATCCGGTTTTATTCCCTGCCTGGTATGAGCCAGATGAAAAGAACGCTTACAAAAAACATATCCTTTTTGGTAACTATGGAAAAGGTGGTGAGTATTTGAACCCATATGCCGACATGGTAAAAGGATACAAAGATTACAGTAAATCGATGATTTTAGCTCAGGTAGAACTAAGTCAGGATTTATCAATGTTAACAGAAGGTCTTTCATTCAGAGTGTTAGCTAGTACCAATCGTTATTCTTCTTTCGACTTAAAACGTTTCTATGGTCCTTACTACTATTCGGTAGGAAATTACAACAAAGCCGAAGATACTTACAAATTATATGCACTGAATCCGGAAGATGGTCACGAATATTTGAAGTACGACGAAGGAGGTAAGCAGGTAAATCGCTCTCAGTATATCGAAGCTGCTTTGAACTATAGCAGAACTTTCGAGGAGAAGCATAACTTAAGTGGTCTTTTAGTATATACTGCTCGTGAGTCATTGTCAGGAAATGCGGGTGACTTACAAGCGTCATTGCCACATCGTAACCTCGGACTTTCAGGTCGTTTTACATATGGATACAAAGATAAATACTTTGGAGAGTTCAACTTTGGTTATAACGGCTCTGAGCGTTTTGATAAAAACAATCGTTTTGGTTTCTTCCCATCGCTTGGAGTAGGTTGGATTGTATCCAACGAAGGATTCTGGAACGAAGGAATAAAGAAGACCATCTCTAAACTGAAATTGAAAGCCACTTATGGTAAAGTAGGTAACGATGCCATTGGTAGTAACAAAGATCGTTTCTTCTATTTGTCGAATGTAAATATGGATAATGGTGGTCGTGGCTATACTTTTGGTACGAACTGGGGCTATCGTAAAAACGGAGTCTCAATCTCTCGTTATGCCGATCCGAACATTGGTTGGGAAGTAGCTTACAAAACCAATTTAGGTCTAGAGCTAGGTTTATTCGAAAAAGTGGATATTCAGGTGGATGCATTCTACGAAGATCGTGAGAACATTCTATTGAACAGGGTTTCTATTCCTACCACTATGGGATTACAAGCTAAGCCTTCTGCAAATATTGGTGAAGCATCGAACCGAGGAGTAGATATCTCGGTAGACTACCAGCAGGTATTCAGCAACGATTTATGGTTGACAGTACGTGGTAACTTCACTTATGCTGCCAGTAAGTTCGAAAAATACGAGGAGCCAGATTATAGCTCTACACCTTGGTTGTCGAAAATTGGCCATTCATTATCTCAGCAATGGGGTTACGTGGCCGAGCGTCTTTTTGTGGATGACGAAGAGGTGAGAAATTCTCCTAAGCAGCAGTTTGGTGAGTATATGGGAGGTGATATCAAATTCAAAGATATCAACGAAGATGGTATTATCGATGAGAGAGATAGAGTGCCATTAGGAAATCCAACTCGTCCTGAAATTATTTATGGTTTTGGAGCATCACTAGGATTTAAAGGATTCGATTTCTCTTGTTTCTTCCAAGGATCAGCTCGTTCTTCATTCTGGATCGATTCAGGAGCAATTACTCCATTTGCCGATACGCAGAGTGGATCGATTGGTAACAATGCATTGGCACAATTTATCGTAGATAGCCACTGGTCGGAAGAGAATCAGGATGTTTATGCTACATGGCCACGACTTTCTGCTTATAAGGTAGGAAACAATAACCAACGTAGTTCATGGTTCATGCGCAACGGAGCATTCTTACGATTGAAATCGGCAGAGATAGGTTATACATTGCCTAGAAGCCTGGTACAAAGAGCTAAACTTCAAAAGTTAAGAGTCTATGTTAGTGGGACCAATTTGCTAACATTTAGCAAGTTCAAACTATGGGATCCTGAAATGGGAGGAAGTGGTTTAGGTTATCCTGTTCAGAAGGTATTTAACCTTGGACTTCAAATTCAGTTTTAATGCTAAAAATTGAGAATAATGAAATTGAAAAACTATATATACTTATTGCTACTTACTCTTTTTCTGGGGACATCGTGTAGCGATTACTTGGATATTGTTCCAGATGATGTAGCAACTATCGATAATGCATTTACCGATAGAACCAATGCTGAGAAATTCCTATTTACCTGTTATAATTCGTTACCAAGTGTAACCAGTCCTTCTGGAACTGCAGGTTTGTGTTCAGGCGATGAGGTGTGGTTCTATCCTAAAGGAACCGGGTTTATCAGTGGCCGACTAGGAGGTACTAACGCCTGGGATATAGGTCGTGGTTTGCAGAATAGCAACTCACCACTTTTGAATTACTGGGATGGAGCGAACAATGGAAAAAATCTTTGGATTGGTATTCGCGACTGTAATATCTTTTTAGCCAATATCCATAAACCTCAGGATTTAGAGGACTATGAAAGAGAACGCTGGGAAGGTGAAGTGATGTTTCTAAAAGCTTACTTTCATTACTATCTACTTCGATTGTATGGACCAATTCCAATTGTGGACGAAAATTTACCTGTTTCAGCAGACGAAGCACAAGTTCGTGTTTATCGTGAACCAGTGGATGAAGTGGCAGCATATATTGTCGACTTAATTGATAAAGCCGTTTTAAAACTTCCAGAGAAGATTGAAAGAGCTTCTTCTGAAGCGGGAAGAATTACTAAACCCATTGCATTGGCTGTAAAAGCAAAGTTATTGACACTGGTGGCTAGTCCTCTATTTAATGGTAACCCTGACTATAGTGGTTTTACCGATTCAAGAGGTAAAGATCTGTTTGCTCAGCAATACGATGAAAACAAATGGACAGTTGCTGCTCAGGCAGTGAAAGAGGCTATTGATGCTGCCGAAGCTGCAGGTCATAAGTTGTATTACTATCAAACAATGTTGCAAGGCATGTCCGACTCTACTAAAGTAAAGATGAATATTCGCCAGAGTGTTTGTGAAAAGTGGAACGAAGAAATGGTTTGGCCTAGCGCAGAAAATCCGGGTAAGATTCAGGAGTTGGCCCAAGCAGAATTGAGTAGTACCAACAACCACTATTCAGCACGTAGTTTATGGGCTCCTACTTTAAGAATAGCAGAACAGTTTTATAGCAATAACGGTGTACCTATCAATGAAGATAATCTTTGGAATTATGCACAGAGATATAAAACACGAAAAGCTACTGCTAACGACAGATATTATATTGAAGAGGGGTATGTAACAGCAAATCTACATTTCGATAGAGAGCCTCGTTTCTATGCAACATTAGGATTTGACGGAGCTATTTGGTATGGAAATGGAAAATTGAACGATAAAGACTCGTATCACCTGGAAGCCAAGCGTAGCCAGTATACTGGTTATTCAAATGTGGAAGATTTTTCAATAACTGGTTATTATGCCAAGAAGTTAGTTTCATATGAAAATGATTTGAATAAAAATGGTTTTACCAAAGAAGGTTATTCATTCCCGGTTATTCGTATGGCAGATCTTTATCTATTATATGCTGAAGCATTAAACGAATCGGCAGGACCTTCTGAAGAGGTGTATACTTACTTGGATAAGGTAAGAGAAAGAGCCGGATTGAAAGGTGTTAAGGAGAGCTGGACAAAGTATTCTATTTATCCTAATAAGCCGAACGAAAAGAAAGGTTTACGTGAAATTATTCAGGCCGAACGATTGAATGAGCTGGCATTGGAAGGACACCGCTTCTACGATTTAAGAAGATGGAGATTGGCTGACAAATGGATGAACCAGCCTATTAAGGGATGGAGTGTAAAAGAGAAAGAAACGGCCGATTATTATCAGCTGGTTACTGTTTACAAGCGCGAATTTACATTTAAAGATTATTTGTGGCCTTTGAAGGTGAATACAACAATGGTTAATCCAAATTTAGTTCAATCGCCAGGATGGTAAAAAGAAAGTAATATGAGAACAAAGAGACAAACAAATAGAATAATTACTTTTTTAACTCAGAATGGGTTAGCAAAAGTAGGCCTGTCAACTCTATTTCTGATTACTGTGTTGATAGGGTGCGACTCTAACGATAATTTAGGACAATTCCCTTTGGATAAAGATGCTCCGGCAGCACCAACGGAACCTAACGTGGAGAATACACATGGTGGGGCAATTATCAAATACAAGGTACCTACCAATGGCGATTTGCTATATGTTCAGGCAACTTATGAGATTAATGGGGTTAAAAAAATCACAAAATCTTCGGTTTATAAAAATAGCCTGGAGGTAGAAGGATTTGGCGATACCAAGGAGTATTCAGTAGAGCTAAGAAGTGTGGATAGAAGTAAAAATCTATCGGAACCGTTAGTGGTAAAGATTAATCCATTGACGCCACCAACACACCTGATTTATGAAACCATGAAAATGGAGACTTCGTTTGGTGGGGTTCGATTAACATGGAAGAATGAAGCCAAGAAAAATGTGGTTATCTCGTTTATGGCTGCCGATTCTACCGGAACGTTAGTAGATGCCGAAAATGTATATACCAGTATTAAAGATGGTTCATTTACATTAAGAGGGTTTGATGCAACAGAGCGTGAGTTTGCTGTTTATGTACGCGACCGTTGGGATAACTATTCCGATACTTTAAAAGGTGCGTTTACTCCTTGGTTCGAAGAAGAATTGGACAAAGAGAAATTTAAAGCAGTATTTCTTCCCAATGATGCAGAGAAAACTGGTCACTTGCTTAGTCGTGTCTGGGATGATATTATTAGCGAAGGAAAAGGTTTCTGGCATACCAACCAGGAAGAGCTTCCTATTAAGTGTACTATTGACTTGGGGCAGAAAGTAAAATTGAGTCGCTATAAGATCTGGCAACGTCCTGGAGCATTTTACTATACACATAATAATCCGAAAGTTTGGGAAATTTATGGAAGTAACGAACCTGGAGCAACAGGGGAGTTAGATGATGGTACATGGACTAAGTTGGTGGCCGATGAATCTTTCAAACCATCGGGCGATGGACCTGTAACCAATGAAGATAAAGAGTATGCCGACAGAGGGGAAGAGTTTGAATTCCCATTGGATGCACCAGAAGTGCGCTACCTTCGATTTGTAATGTATGAGAACTGGAGTGGAGGTAACATTGCTCAAATGGGAGAGATGTCATTCTGGGGACAAATTGTTGAATAATAAAACTGTAGACATGTTAAAGCATATATTATTAATATTAACGGTTGTGTTTGTCGCCATCTCTTGCGACGACATGAACGAATTTCACGAGAAATACCTGAAAGAGGGTGAGATCGTTTACATTGGAAAGGTAGACTCGGTAGAAATATTGCCTGGAAATAAGCGGGCAAAAGTAAAGTGGTTCCTAAATGCAGACCCCAAAATTAAGAACTGTAAAGTTTATTGGAATAAGAGAAAAGACTCAATCGATATTCAGCTGGATAACAGTGAGATTGGTGGTGGCTGGTACGAGAAATTAATCGACCTGGATGAAGCTCAATATCTTTTCGAATTTATTACCAACGATGACCAAAACAACAAATCATTGAGTGTTTTCAAATCGGGTAAAGTATATGGTGATAGTTATCAGGCTGAGTTGAAGCCACGTAAAATTGGATCGATGAATGCCACCTCAGAAGAAGTGACTATTAACTGGAATGCAGTAGAAAATTTAGTAGGGGTAAGCTTTCAATACAACAACAAAAACAACGAGTTAGTAAAATTAGAATTGGATCCTACTGCAGATAAATTGGTACTTCCAGACTTTAAAATTGGTGGAGCATTCGAGTATGAATCACTTTTCTTACCAGAAGAGAATGCAATTGATACTTTTCATGCTCCTAAGGTGCAAGGCATATTTCCATATACTGCCGTACCTAAGGATAACTGGAGCTTGTTGGAGTTAGCAGATAATATGTCTGATGCATACGGTTGGGTAACATCTCGTTTGTGGGATGGATCTACAGGAAGTGGTTACCATAGTCCTGATAATACCAGCTATCCGGCACTGTTAAGTGTCGACTTAGGTGCACCAACTATTATTAAGTCTATAAAGATGGCTCCTCGTGGTGGTTTTGCCAATCGACTGCCTAAGAAGATTGAAATATGGATGTCGAATACAGCCAATGAAGTTGGTGTAGAGGCGACCGATGATCAATGGGAAGCCAAAGCAGCAGAAGCAGGTTGGGTAAAAGTAGACGAAGCAAGCTTGTCTCCTAACACATTTGCATCAATCAATGGTTCTGAGTATTATCGCTACCTACGTATTCGCGTACTATCTGTTCCTGCAGGAGGAACAACTCCTATGAATATTATGGAGATGTATCTAACAGGTGCGGTAGAATAAAGATAAGTTAGTATAACCTTCAAAAGGTTATTTTAGTTAGTTCAGTTAGAGCGGCCATCTTAATAGGTGGTCGCTTTTTATTAGGTTGTAGTCAACGACCTTTCAGTGAAGTTGTGTACTGAAAAGTCGTTGAATAATATTAGTATTTCTTCATATTGGGATCTACTTCATCTGCCCAACGATCTATTCCTCCATCCATGTTATAGACCATTTCGTATCCATTCTGAAGAAGATAGTTGAGTACAGAGAAACTACGAACTCCACCGTGGCACATAATAACCAGGTGTTGATCTTTGGGAATCTTATCAAGGTTTAGTGGTACCTCTTGCATAGGAATATGAATTGCGCTATCGATCTTGCAAAAGTTTAACTCCCATTCTTCTCGAACATCAAGTATGATTAAATTATCCAAGTGTTCACTGATTTGTTTGGGAGCAACATGTATCCCTTGAAATAGACGAGTGGCTGATTTTTCCATAATTAGTTGTTATTTCTTATTCTGTAAAAAATGCATCGGCACCCGGATACATGTATTTGGCTTTGGCCATCTCTTCCGAGAATACTCTGTAGCGAACTTCTGCTTCGCAGCAAACTTGTCCATTTTGCTCTATGTGAGTCTGTACTGTAATCAACTTACGGGTAGTTTCTTTTAGTTCAGCAACAATTCTTATTGCTCCTCCATCAATCAATACAGGTCTTTTGTACTTTACATTCAGGTCGGTAGTTACTCCCGAAGTATTGCATTTTACACAGATTATCCAGTTGGCAATTTCATCTAAAAGGGTAGCTTGAATTCCTCCATGCAATACATTCATGAAACCTTCATAGCGTTTCTGCGGATTCCATTCACTATAAACAATATCACCATCTTCAACAAATTCCAGATGAAGACCATCTTCATTATATGGAGAGCAGCCAAAGCAGCGGTATCCATCTTCTGCTTTGTGCATTTTAGCATAGGCATTTACAATCTTTCTCATATGAACAAAACTAATATTTAATGATTAATTGTAAAACAAAAAAAAGAACTGAATAGACCGAATTTGCCAATTTGAGTGGCCATTTGCTTTTAAAAATCAATCGTAGCACTTATCTTCATCAAATATTCCGCATTGTTTAACAGCACGTATGGTGCTATAAGATTGAAACATGAAAAAACTAACTACCTTATCGCTAATTATTGCGATAATGATGAGTTTGGGTGCATGCAAAACAAAGCATCCAAAGAACCAGTGGATTCCACTTTTTAATGGAAAAGACCTGACCAACTGGAGAGTAAAAATCAGAGGCTATGCTGTCGACGAGAATTTTGGTAACACCTTCCGAGTAGAAGATGGTTTGCTAAAAGTGCGTTACGATCAATACAAAGAGTTTGGTCGTCGATTTGGCCATATCTTTTACGATGAATCATTTTCTCATTACAAATTAAGAGTTGAATACCGAATTGTTGGAGAACAGGTAAAAGGTGGTCCGGGATGGGCTTTCAAAAACAGTGGTATCATGCTACACGGTCAGCCACCAGCAACAATGACCCACAATCAGGATTTTCCTGCTTCTTTAGAGGTACAGTTATTGGGAGGTAATGGAAGAGACGACCGACCAACTTCGAACTTGTGTACTCCGGGAATGCATGTCCATTTCAATGGAGAATTGGTTAAGAAACACTGTATTCCTGCCGATGCGCCTACATTCCACGATGAGAAATGGGTAACTGCCGAAGTAGAAGTACGTGGCGATAAAATTCTAAAGCACATTGTAAATGGCGATGTGGTATTGGCTTATACCGAACCAGTATTGGATGACTCTTTTGGAACTTTCGAGAAGCTGAAAGAATTCTATGGTGGTGTAGCCGTTAAAAAAGGATACATCTCACTACAAAGCGAAAGTCACCCTATCGATTTCCGTAAGGTTGAAATCATGATTCTGGACGAAGAAAAGTAGAGATTGACTACAAAATATATGAAAGATAGAGGCGCAAAATTTTGTGCCTCTATTTTTTTATGCCATAACTGTAATATCAAGGCTAGCGCCAATTTGCAATTCGTGCTTATTTGTTCTTTTGTGTGCGTCTTTGCGAAAGCGTTTTTGGTTTGAAGTAATCTATTTCTAAAGTAAAGTGCATAGTGCATGGAGCAGAGGGAATACGAAAATAGGAAAAAAGGGAGGCTGGGGGAGTTGATCGTCTTTGCGAAAGCGTTTTACGCTTGAAGCAATCTATTCGCATATCGGAGGTATAGCTATTTCACAGAGTACACCAAGAAGCGCGAAGTTGCACAGAGAAATAATGACTTCCCTAGAAGGGGAATCCCAATTCTGCTTGTGAAGGTCAAAACCTGTCCCAAAGCTGTGAACCTTGATGATAAATTGGCAGCAAATGATCTGAAAGGTCAATAGGTATTAGCGCAGGGTAAAGCGACTAACAGGAGCATCACCCTGCGTTATATAGGTATACGGAAACCTCGACTGTCTACAAGTCATGATTGAAAAAAACAGCTGTTGCGGTCGAAATTATAGTAGTCTAGTTTGAAAATATGTTTTTGGGAAACAGCAACTCAGGGTACGTCTTCGCGAAAACATTTCAATGGCTGAAACGATCTGTTGGAAAACTCATTTTTTAACATTCCCACTTTTCAACTTCCCCAAGCAACTATTTTGCTAATAACTTAAGAATCTTTGTTTTTACTGTTTTAGGCCTCAAATAGGAGCCATTCTCAATAATTGTATTATGCTGATCTATTAAAAAATAATAGGGAATACCGGTAATATTAAATGCTTTCATCCATTCTTCACTTTGTTGTTTGTTTAGGAAGTAATGGTGTCCTTTTAACTGATGCTTGGCGATGATAGCCTTCCATACTTTCTTTCGTGAACTTAAACATACATATACAAATTCTACTTTTTCTCCCTTCATCTCTTCTTCTAATTGTTTCGAATTGGGGAGTTCGGCCAAACAAGGGCCACAACGATCGCCCCAGCAGTCAATGTAAATTACTTTTCCTTTGTGATTTCCCAGAATCTCATCCATTATCTGCTTGGCTGAAGAATTTTCTAATGCCTTTAAGATTGCAGTAGAGCTTATTTGCGGATTCTCTAGTTTTTGCTTGGTAATATGATAGCTATCTTCAAGCACCTTCTTTAGGAAAGAAGAGGTAAAGACAGGCAAAATTAATTGTTGGTTTTTCTCATATGAATCCAATTTTAGAGCATCAAATTGTTTTTTGTACTTATCCAATAGAACCAATTGCTTTAACAAAGGATCAGGTGTATATTTCATTAATCCCGCAAACTCTATTGAATCGTTCATTTTGACAGAATGAATGAAGCCTTTGGGAGCTTTCTTCTGCTTGTATGCTTCATCGGCAAGCAAATTGAAGAAAGCATATAGGTGTCTGTATTTATTAATGTAATGAGGGAGTGTTTTGCTGTTGTAATAAATTGATGGTGAAATCTTTTCGGGTAATAATAGTCTATTGTAAAACTGAACAGGAATACTCCAATAAGCAGGCTTGTTGGAGTTCTCAAATCGATGAGTATAAATATAGCTAGACACTGCTTCATATACATTTTGACTGAGATAGAATCGTCCCCAATCAATGGCTTGTTTACATGGCTTATGTTTATGAGAAAACTTTTGAATTAAAGTATTGTAATCGTTCTGCATTGTGTCCAGATAGGAGTTGAAATCAGCAAGATTTAATTGTATTAATGCGTGTGAATAATCCATCTTGTTTTGATCGACATAATCGGTATAGAACATTTGTTTTAGCTTGACTATATCACTATTGAGTTTTGCTGCAGTTCCTTTTATTTTTATGTTGCGAAGTAGCTCTTTCCCTTTCTGTTTTCCATTAAATTCAATAAATAAGCTGTCGCTTGGAGCAGCCAATACAGTTATAGTAGTCTGATATACCAATTCAGTTTCAATTGGAGTAGGAGTGTTAAAGTGAAATTTAAAATTGCCTAATGAATCAATTGTTGTTTTAAGTATTTTACGGTTCTGTAATACAGGATAAGTGTGGAGCTCAATTTCATCCTTTTCAGTAGAGTGGTTTAAAATACGACCAGATATTGTTACCGAATTAGAATGTTGTTTGGGAGTGCAAGAAGTGTAGATAATAAAGAAAATAAGTATCAGAGTAAAATTTCTAAACATAGCTTTTGAATTGGTTTAATGTTATCGATGACCAAAAATAGAAATAGAATATGTTAATGAATTTTAATGTAGATTAATATATGTTTTTAAATGTGTTGTTCCGTTAATTGAATTCCTCTTAAGGTAATTAGTTCTCAAGCAAGGCGCATAGTGCATGGAGCAAAGGGAATCCGAAAACAGGAAAAAAGGGAGACTGGATGCGTTGATCGACTTTGCGAAAGCGTTTTACGCTTGAAGTAATCTGTTGGTAGGTCGGTGGTATAGCTATTTCACAAAGTATACGAAGAAATAATGGATTCCGATATACTTACGAAGGGCAATACCTGCCCAAGAACTATGAATCTATAATAAATTGGTAGTAAATGGCCTGAAAGGTCAACAGGTATTAGCGCAGGGTAAAGCGACTAACAGGAGCGTCACCCTGCGTTAAATAGGTATACGGAAACCTCGACCGTTTACAAGTCATGAATGAAAAAAACAGCTGTTGCGGTCGAAATTATAGCAGTCTAGTTTGAAAATGCATTATTGAAAAACTGTAGTTCAGAGTACGGCATTGTAAAAGCGTTTAAAGCAATCTATTCGCAGGCCGGTGGTATAGCTATTTCACAAAGTACGCCAAGAAGTACGAAGTTGCACAGAGAAATATTTAACTTTTCGAAAACAGGAATGAACGCTCCCTGAGGTTCTCGAGGGGATTGTCATAAGACAAAGTCAGCGAGAGAGTTATGTGGCAATCTTAAAGCATCTTTACCAGTCGCAGCGCGACGATGTTATGGTCGAGAAAGGGGAGTGTGAAACGAGAAGTCGCGTAGCGATGGTGTTGTGGTATCCTGGATTTAAATGAATTTTATAGCTGATTGAATAACACTATCCCCGTGGGACTTTGTTTATTGTCTCTAAGAATGATTAACTACCGTAACATCGTGCCGCTGGCACTTTGCGTACTAATGACTGGTGGTGTGAGAGACTCTCCGCTAGTGTTTACTAGTGGAGTTATCTATTCGATTAGCAATAGTCTTTTCTTGTTTTCCCCAGATAATAAGTATTAAAACCCATAGAAAGATAGAGATTCCAAGTATCAATCGTTTTGAAGAACCATCTATTCCATTAGTCATTTCCCCATTAAACATCATTATATTGATAATCACATGAAAACAAGTTGCTGCAATTATTGATTTTGTCGAGTCTATGACTTTTCCAAGCCCCCAACTACCGAAAATCATCCAACCAAGAAACTGAATATTATCAATAAAATTCTGATTCGAAATAAATGAGAGATGCCAGAAATACCACAAAAAACCAATTACAAGCACTCTTTGCCATTCTTTGGTAGATTTTAATTCATCCTGTAGATACCCTCTCCAACCTATTTCTTCACAAAAGCAATAAATAAGAGTACCAATTCCTCCTACTATACCGAATAAATGTTCATTAACATCATTTGTATTTTGTACTCCGAAAATCCCAAGAAGAACAATTGGAATTGTCATCATAACTATACTCCATTTAGTTGATGTGCCGAATAAACTATACTTTAATTTTCTCTCTTTTCTTAGTAGATACATTGAAATCAAGGCTCCAATTAGTAACCCAATTGCACCTAAAGGAGATGTTATTAATAATTCAATTACAGATTGTTTTTCTCCTGATTCATTTAAACTAAGTAAATCAAATCTGAATACATTTGAGAGCGTTATTCCTATCAAGTAGAAAATTGAAATTCTAAAAAAAACTTTTTTAGTCATGTAGATTGATGTTTTTTCGATTTAAGGTATTTTTTGAGTCGTTCTGTTAGTTTTATTCTGTTGGACTTAAATTGTTGCCAATAGTAAATTATAAGTTTTCGGGGTGGATTGCGAGGCATCATTCCTGTTCGGTAGGACGGGATGTTGACGCGAGAGTCGCGGCTGGGAAACCTTTAAAACCCGCATATGCACATTGTTAACGGCTATTTTTTCATGCATTGTCAATTACTTTTTAATACTTTAAAATCGAAAATCACTTCTCAAGAAAACATTCTTTAAAGTGTGTCCCATCCATTCCTGGTGACAAACTATAGTTGTACAATAAACTAATAACCTTTTTGTCTATTTCTGCATAGGTAATATTTTTGTTTTCAAATTGTTGAAAAGCGCTTAGTGGGTATTTATAAGAATCATTTATTAAACCTAAAGAATTAGAGATTTCATTTCTTATTGTGCTGTTCCTTTCATTTCCTGTAAGACTTTTATTAATAAGAATTATACCACTTGTGATCTTATTTGAGAAATCATACTTAATAAGGAAAAATCCATGAGTTCCCATTGTCGCATATTTATGATATTTGTCAAACTCTTGATAGCTAATAAAATGTATCTTGAGGTTACTATCATCAAATGTTGTGGTATTTATTTCCACAGTATTAATTATCTCATTAAGTTCATTTGTAATTTTATTAACCTCAAGGCTATCCTCTTTTATATATTCTCCTGTTAAACCAATTTTAATGTTTTTATCCCATTTTTTTAGTTTTACTGTTTTAGCAGTGATTTCGTTTTTAAATGCAAGTTCATGAAAGAATTCCAGTTCACTTTTAGAAAAGTCAGAACTTATGTTTTGAATTTGTTCTTCGTTAAGTTTTGGGCTATAACAGCTTGTCAAGAGAAAGAGGAATACAAGCATAGATCCACATTGGCTCCATATTTTGAAATTCAGATTATTTATAGCCATATTTTTTAGTTTCTTAGTCTACAATAGAAAAGTATTTTCTTTGAGGAATAATTTCTTTTTTCAAACTTGTCGTTAACTTATTTTATAATATCCACTAAATTCCCTGTTATATCTGCTATAATGCAGCTCTTGGGTGTTGTTATTATACCAAATATAGGAATAACAGTTAGTTGTTAAAAATAATTATAGTATAAATAGGTGCGTTGTCGTTTGTTAAGCGGAAGATGTGTTTAAATAGCTAATAGAAACCACACGATGGGAGTCGTGCAGTAGCAGCTTGTTTAGATGACCCGTTACGACCGAGTTGTAGAAACTGAGGAACTTTAAAAAATCTTTGTGTAACTCCGTGCTTCTCTGTGTTTTTTGTGGAATAACTAAAGAAGAACTACACGATAGGAGTCGTGCAGTAGCAATTTTATTAGACAAATTGTTGTAAACGAGTTGTAGTAGGGAATAAGTTGTGTCTGTAATAATAACTACACCATTAAACATTAATGATTTTTTGATATCTTTTGTGTTTCTCAATCAGAATATCTTGTGCTTTTTCCAGACTGACTTCTTTGAACTGCAACTGATCGCCGGGTTTCATTTGTCCCAACAGGGGAAGGTCGGCTGTTATTACATGGGCAATTCTGGTATATCCTCCGGTGGTTTGGTGGTCGGCCATCATAATGATGGGCTCTCCATGGCCAGGCACTTGAATGGTACCTGTGGTTAATCCCGATGAGATGATATCGGCTCCTTCGATATGTTCTATTGGTGTTCCTTCCAGGCGGTATCCCATTCGGTCACTTTGTGGCGAGATGGTGTAGGTGGAACACAAGAATGCTTGAATACCTTGATGGCTGAAACAATTCACTTCGGTGCCAGCAATAATTCGGATTGGAGTAATCTCATTAAATTCAGGAAGCAATTCTTCGGGAATTGTTTGATTTAAATTTTGTGTAGAACTATTAACAGGAATTTGATCACCCAGTTTTAATGCTCTGCCTTGGTAGCCTCCCAGCTTGCCCCTTAGATAAGTAGATTGACTATTCATAAAACGTTCTATGCAGAAACCTCCTGCTATGGCTAGGTAAGTTCTGCACCCCAGATAGGCATTTCCCACTTCTAGGATATCGCCCGATTGAACCGATAAACTGCAATTCATTTCAACTGGTTCGCCATTTATTTGGGCATCGGTTAGGGCGCCACACAAAGCAATGGTGGTATCGGTCATGAATTCAATGGTTGGGCCAATGAGCGTGGTTTCTATTACTGCAGTATCGGGCTTATTGTCCACACACCAATTGGCCAACTGCATGGAGTCGGTATCCATAGCTCCAGCCACAGGCATGCCATATTGTTGGTATCCCCAGCGACCAGTATCCTGAATGGTGCTTAAAAGGCCTGGATTCAATATTTTAATTTTTCCTGTGTTACTCATGCTCGTTCAGTTGATGATACTCATCGATGGAAATGGGCTTGAATTGTAAATAATCGCCTGCCTGGATTAGAAACTCCGGTTTCCTATTGGGATCGAATAGTCGGAGAGGAGTTCTTCCTATTACTTGCCAGCCTCCGGGACTGTCAATGGGATATATACCCGTTTGTTGAGCGGCAATACCCACCGATCCGGCAACTATTTTCTGACTGGGAACCGACTTACGGGGAGTTGCAATTTGGGGATTCATTCCTCCAAGGTAACAGAAACCAGGTGTGAACCCCAACATATAAACCAAATAGGAAATCTGAGAATGTACTTTTATAATTTCTTGCTCATTTAGTCCGGTGTGATCCATAACTGTATGCATATCTTCACCGAACTCATTGCCATAACATACTGGTATCTCTACCGTTTGGGCTGCAGGTATCTGTATACTATGCATTTGCTGTGCTACCTGTTTTAGCTGTAGCAAAAGTTGCTTATACTGAATAACAATGGGATTGTATATAACCAGTAAATCGGTATAAGAGGGAATGCATTCGATAATTCCTTCTATCTTACAATTATTTAGTGCAATGAAATAGGCGCGCACCTGCTGGTTGATTTCTTCAGAAATGATATGCCCAAATCTGAGCAGAAAAGCAGAGTCGCCCGATGGAATATATTCGATCATACTATTGGAGTGCTTTAATGGCTATCTGGTTCATTTCAAGATGTTGTCTGAGCTCTTTAGCCAATTCAATGGCGGCAGGATTATCGCCATGAATACAAATGGTATCAGCTTGAATAGAGATTGTTTCATTGTCAATGGATGTCGCTTTCGACTGAACAACCATATCCAATACACGCGATTTACATTGCTGTACATCGTGAATTACTGCACCGTCCATAGAGCGGGGAACAAGATGCCCTTCGTTGGTATAAGCCCTATCGGCAAAGACTTCGGAAGCAAATTGCAGCTGATATTTTATGGCTACTTGTTGCATTTCAGAATTGGCCAGTCCCACGAAGATAATTCGATCATCGATAGCTGCGATAGCTTGTGCAATGGCTTCGGCCAACCGAGGATCTTTCGCTGCCTGATTGTATAGAGCACCATGCGGTTTTACATGTTGCAACTTGCCTCCATGCGCTTCTGTCATGCCTTTCAGTGCAGCTACCTGGAATTTTACAATGGCTTTTACTTCTTCGGGGGCAATCTGCATATTGCGACGACCAAATCCCACTAAATCGGGATATCCCGGATGAGCACCTATGGCTACTCCGTGTTGCAATGCCATTAAAATTGTTTTTTCCATTGTCAGTGGATCTCCAGCATGAAATCCGCAGGCAATATTGGCAGAACTAATGTGGGGCATAATGGCCTCATCGTTTCCTATTTTATATGTGCCAAAGCTTTCGCCTAAATCGCAGTTTAAATCAACTTGAAACATAGTATTCATTTTTAAAGCCATCCCAACACATGAAGTATACTCTTAACTCCCAGGCCAATCATTATTAAAACAACAACAGATCCAATGAGGTTTTGCATCAGGTTATTGGTATGTCCGGGTAACGACTTCTTGCTATTCATGATTATTAATAGGTAGATTGCAATAACGGGGAGTAGAATTCCATTGGCCACCTGTGCAAACATAATGGCTTTAATGGGGCTAAAACCAATGGCCGAGAAGATGATGCCTATAAGTAGTATTACCATCCAAACAACCTTAAAGCGTTTCGATTTTAAATCGACTTTCCAGCCCAATATTCCGGAGGTGGCATAAGCTGCGGCTAGTGGTGCTGTTATAGCTGACGATATTCCGGCTGCAAACAATCCAATGGACATGACTATGCCGGCCCAATTGCCCAGTAGTGGTTTTAATTGAGTGGCTAAATCGGCTGCACCCTTTATGGAAGTGTTTTTACCATAGAATGCAACGGCAGCCGTTACAATTACAGCCATGGAGATGATTCCCCCCAGAACTATGGAGAAAAACAGATCGGTTCGAGCGGTGGACAAATCGCTTTTGCTTTTCCATTTCTCCTGAACAATCGATGCATGTAAAAATAGGTTGTATGGTACCACAGTGGTTCCTATTAATCCAATAAGCATGTAAATGCTGCCATTGGGAATTGAAGGCACAAACATGCCTTTTAGAATGGGCCAAAGCTTGGGACCAATAATTATAGTGGTACTTATAAAAGCAATACTCATTAATAGCACCAAGCCAATTAATATGCGTTCCAGGTTTTTATAACTTCCCTTTATCAATAGGGCAAAAGCCACCAAGCCAATTATGGGGCCCCATATCTGTAATTCGAAATTCCCAATATGGATGGATGAGAATTGGCTGATCTCTATCATTCCTAACGAAGCGCCTAGAATATTGCCAGTCTCATAAGCGGCATTTCCAATTAATATGGCCGAAAGTACCAGAATAATGGCCATGGCTTTCAGAAACGGATGATTGAACTGTTGACGCAATGCTTCTCCCAACCCTTTTTGCCCAATAATACCCAGACGAGCAGTCATCTCTTGCAATACAATGGTGGCAATGACACTAAATACCAATCCCCAAAGTAGTGTGTAGCCAAAACTGGCTCCGGTGAGAGTACAGGTAGTAATGGTGCCTGGTCCAATAAAAGCAGCTGTTACAAGTATTCCGGGGCCCAGGTTCTTTAGTTTTTCTTTCAGTTTCATATGGGTTTAATGTTAGGTTGAGGTAGAAAAGCATGGGGACTGTCCAAAAAGCTTATATATAATTTTATGAACTTATGGATTATAAGTCACCACTTGGTTTATCACTCCTAAATCCTCTAAAGGGGACTTAAGCCTCCTCTTTAGGGGAGGTTTGGAGGGGTAAAGACGGAAGTTGGTTATAAACTGAAAGTTCGATTTCAAATGAATTTACTTTTTAGACAGCCCTTTCTCCATTGTACTCAAATATAGTAAATTAATTATTGTGATTAACTCTCCTTCTCTGTGCTTTTCAAAGGAATAAAAAGCCTTGGCAAGTTCATCCAGCACACGAATTATGCATTAATAATTCACCATTAACAATTAATCATTACCCACCAATCATTCACAATTAATTTCACTTCCTTTCACGGAAATCAGCGGCTAATCCGTATGTCTTTTCATTGTACCGAAGTGAAGGAAACAATAAGTATTAACCGTAGGGAGGTGGCAGTGAAATCAGCTCCCGTTTAACTAACTAATTAAATGAAGGCAAAGAGCACCTTATTCTTTTTAGTATTCTTAGTAGTGTGTCAAATGAATTTATGGGCACAACGTATTAATTATTCGCTAAAATTCGATGGTAAGTCGTGTGTGGATTTACAGGATGTAAAAGAGCTGAATCGATGTAATTCGTTTATGATTGAAGCTTGGATAAATATTTCCAAATGGAATGGCGATGGAGTATTATTTTCCAAAGGAGAGACGGCCAATGAGCAATTGGTGTTGGGGCTGTCGGAAGAGTTGGGAAAGCTAGAACTACAGTTGGGCAAGTCGAGTGTAACGATTGATGCTGGGCTAAATGTAAAAGAGTGGTATCATGTGGCTGTCTCTTTTGATGGCAAAATGCAGCCGGTGTTAAAGTGTTTCATTAATGCCGAAGAGAAACAGTGTTACATTACCCAAGAGTTATCCAAGTTAAGCCCTGATTTGACTAATTCTTCTCTTTTAATCGGAGAGCATCTGATGGGAAAGATGGATGAGATACGGATTTGGAACAATGAGATGTCGGCTGAGCTTGAAAAACACCGCTATAAAACAACCATCGATCCGGTGATTGAAGATTACAATCAGTTGGTAGCTTATTATCCATGCGACAATCTGGAAACAGTGGTCATTGATCAGAAAAGAGACAAGGCTCTTAGTTATCATGGAAATATTGTAGGGAATGTTGTTCGGGATAAAGTGACCGATAATAAACTTTTTAAGTATAAAGAGTATGCCACTTTTGTTTCGGAGTATGGTGTATTTGCCAATGCTTGTAGTAAAAGAGACTACAGCATGTTCAATAAGATCTATTTCATTGGACCTCATTATTCAACCGATGATGTTTATTACGAAAATGGGAAGAGAAAGTGTTCAGGTGTTTTCTGTACCAAGCCTAATAATCATGGAGAGGTAAAGAACGTATCGTTGTATAAAAAAGATATAAGCGAAAGAAAAGCTCCTTTCCTGGAGTTTGCTGGTAAAGGCGAGATGAATGTGGGAAAACAGATGTTGGTAGCCTGGAGTTACGGAAAGAATCCTACCATTGTTCCTTTGAAGGAGTTTACGTTTGAAACGTGGATTAACTTAAAGAAATGGAAAAAAGGGGCGGTATTGTTTGAAAAAGTCAATGATGAGTATGTCATCTCACTAAAGCTGGATCAATACAATTCCCGAAAGAAGAAGGGGAAGTTTTCTTTCTACATGAAAGAAAAAGATGAAGCGATAGCAACTGTTGAAGATTATGAATTAGCATTACATCAATGGCAGCATGTTGCAGTAACATTTTCATCGGGAAAGGTGAATATGTATCTGAATGGAAATGTGGTGGAGAACAAACAGAAAGGAATGTTTCCAGAGGTAGTACCTAACTTCAGAAGCGATGTGGTTATTGGCAATAAGTTGCATGCATTTATGGATGAAACCAGAATGTGGCATAAAGCCCTGAATCAGTCGGCAATAAAGAAATATGAAAATAAATCGCTCGATTATTCTTTCAGAGATATGAGGAATTTGGTTTCGTATTGGAAGATTGATGGAGAAACAATGGAAGAGGCCACTTACGATGCCGGTGGATATGAAGGTATGTTACGCTATGTGAGAGAACATATTCATCCCGATGCTAAAATGGTATTATCTATTGCCGGTGGTCCATGGCAAAAGGTGATTGCCAACGATTCATTGCGTGCAGCCTGTGTTCGCGAGGCAGTGAAAATCGTAAAATATCACCCTTACCTACAGGGAATCGATTTCGATTTTGAATGGCCTACAAAAAAAGATTGGCCACACTATAATCAGTTGGTACGTGAGGTATATGCCGCTTTGGAAGGCAAGAAAGAGATAACCATCGGACTAAGAAGTAACGAAAAGCCGCTGATCGATAGTGACGTGGATAAGATGGTGGATGAATATACGGTTCAGGCTTATGAATACGATTTCAGTATAAGTCGCGATTTTTTCAAGGATATCGATAATAGTAAGATTATTATTGGTCAGGGGTTGTTTGGTTATGTGTGGGACGGACCACTGTGGGGATATAAGAAGTTGGTAGATAAAACCATGAAAAATCACTATTTCTTAAATGTGGGGAAAAACGATGGAATTGACCGTGTGGCTATTCCTGTAAAAGCAAAAGATGGTTCAATGACCAACCAGATGTTTATTTTCACCGGGAAAAACTCCATGCGTAAAAAGACACAAGATATTTTAAAATACAATTTGGGTGGTATGTTCTTATGGACAATAGATTACGATCATCCAGATGAAAAGTATTCTTTGGAAAGAGTTATTCGTTCTGTTTTTAATGCGAATAATAAGTTACCAGGAATAGAGAAGTAGTATAAGAAAGAGTTCGATATAAAGTTTAATCGAACTCTGGTTTATAGCGCAAATAAAGCACTCAATTGTGGCAAATGAGCTACAGCTGGGTGTTTTTTTTAACCATTCAATTCCTTACTGTCCATTAAGCGCTTCAGGTTCGATTTATGGGTAAAGATAATTAGCAGTGTACAAATCATCAGGTAATAAAATGTGATATTTGCCGATTGTAGGATACTCCAGCTAACGGGAAGACTAATGGCCAGAAAAAGTGAGCCCAGTGATACGTATTTAAAAAGATACTTAACAATGAAATAGCAGACTACCCCAATAAAAACAGATAGCGGCGCAATTAGCAATGAAGCGCCCAATGTAGTATTTACGCCTTTCCCTCCTTTAAGTCGAAGAAAAAGGCTGAAGTTGTGCCCCAGAATGGTTGCCAGAGCTACTGCATATATGGAATATTGACTGAAATAGTCGGCGTAGTATCGCGATAGAACTAAGCAAGTGAGAACAGGAATCAACCCTTTTGCCATATCGCACAGTTGTGTGTACAATGAGACCTTAAAGCCAGCAACCCGTTTTACATTGGTAGAACCAATGTTTCCACTTCCCAATGTGCGTACATCTTTACCTGTGAAATGAAAGGTCAATAGTAGTCCAAATGGAATAGATCCTAAAATATATGATAGTAGTGTTAGCGCAATGTTGAAAATGGTCATGGTTGTTCTGAAATAATATGGAGACTTTGCTTGATATGCTTTTCTATCTGAGTTTGTGAATTGAAGATGTATGCCACCTTTCCTGTTCGATCAACCACGTAAGTAACACGCCCCGGAAGCAATCCGAATAATGATTTAGGAACACCAAACAACTTACGGATTTTATTGTCTGCATCGCTTAATAGCGTATAGTTCAACCGGTGTTTTTGTGCAAATTGAGCTTGCTCTTCTATGGAGTGCTTGCCAATGCCAATTACCATTGCTCCAGCATCTACAAATTCTTCATAATGATCGCGAAAAAGGCATGCCTCTTTGGTACAACCCGGCGTATCGTTCTTAGGATAGAAGAAGATGATTAACTTCTGTTTCCCGATGTAATCACTAATATCGATAAGTTGCCCTTTTTGATCGTATAGTTGGAATGATGGGATAGTACTTCCAATTTCTATTTTATTCATAGTGGTTGGTTTTGTTGGTTTAAAATAGAGATAATTGCAGAATAATACCAGATAAACAATTAAATAGATCCGATAAAAATTTCTGGTTTTTATATACTCTTTATCATTTGGGTACAAGTTCCCTAGTAAGCCTCGGATTTCTATTATAAAATAAGGCTGAATATTAATTTTCCAGGACTGAGTTTGGTATACCAGCTTCCGAAATTTGCTCCTAAAGTAGGTCAATGGAATTCCCCAAACGAAGAATAGAATTAGCCATATGTGATCTTCAATAAAAGAGAACATACCATTTATGCTTTAGGAAACCAAGGGATAAATGCATTGGTTCTCCGAATATACTCCGCATATTTGGGCTTTTCGGTTTTCAATGTGCGTTCCAGCATGGCTACTCCGGAGATTTTTACCAATAAGAAATTCATTAGAACAGCTCCAATAATTCCCCAATAGAAACCACTGGCAATACCGAAGAATGTAAATCCCCACCAAATCATAGCATCCCCAAAATAGTTGGGATGACGAGTGTAACGCCACAAACCGGTATTTAATACTTCATCGGCGCTAATTCTTCGTTTTTTGAAGCGAGCCATTTGAAAATCTCCTCCCGCTTCAAAAATGAAACCGACCAACCAGAAGGCCATTCCAATGTAATCGAAGATGGATAGTGTATTGCTGCTGGAGAAAAGGTGAACTCCAGCCAATGGCAGAGCAACAATCCAAAGAATCACTCCTTGTAACAGGAAAACCTGAAAGAAGCTGAACCACCAATAGCGATGTGCTCCATAATCAGCTCTGAACTTCTGATATCGGAAATCTTCGGGTTTACCAAAATTTCGCCAGGTTAAGAAGGCGGAAAGTCGAACGCCCCAGACTGTGACAAGCACAGTTACAATTAGCTGTCGAAGAGAGTCGGCAGGAGAGTAGAGCCAAAGAAATAAGTTGACTAATACGAAGCCAATTCCCCAAAAAAGATCAACAATACTGGCGTTTTTTATAATTACGCTATATAACCAAAGTAGTGCTCCGCCAATGACTACCAGTAATAACGATTCGAAATATAATGTCATAGCAATTTGTTTTACAGTACGCTTAAGAATAAAACATAAGTTGCTCTCTTTTGTTTGTTGAGGGGATTCGAATAATGGATTGCTAATGAGTAAGTAGCGATATGGCTACGCAATCTTTTCCAGCATGATTCCCAATAACCGGAGAGATATTTACAACCCCCAATGGTTGCAATCCCGTTAGTTCAACCATTTTCAATTTACAAGTTGTTGCTAACGCTTCATTATCGGCATGTAAAACAATATAATTCCATACTTTCTCCTTTTTTGTAATGGATTCGACATGAGAGAAAACCTTCTGTATATTTCTTTTTTGACCGAAAGTTTTTGCCAATAATCTCGATTCTCCATTGGGCTGCATAGATACTATGGGCAGAATTCCCAATTTATTGACAATCCAGCCAGTGGTTTTAGATAGTCGTCCACTGCGAATCATGTATTTCAGCGATTTTACACTTACAAAGATCTGTGCATTTGTTTTGCATTCCTCTATTTCTTTAATCAATTCATCCAATGGAGTTTGTGCTTCTATTGCCCAGGCAGCCTTGGCAACCAATAATCCCAAAGCACCAGATAGCGTTTTCGAATCGATTACCCGTATTGGAATACCGCTCTCTTTCTCCACTTTCTGAGCGGCTTTTAGACTGTTATTTCCAGTTCCGCTAAAGTGACTTGTAAGGTGAATGGCCACTATGGCTTTGTAGTGTTGCGTTAAGTATGAGTAGAGGTTGGTGAAAGTCTGCTCGTTTATTTGCGATGTCTGAGCAACCTGATTGGTGCGCTCAATTTGCTGATAAAATTGTTGTGGAGTAATGGTTACACCATCAAGATGTTGGTTATCACCAATGGACAAATGAAGAGGGATGACATGAATCTGATATTTCTCTATAAATTCCTTTGGCAAGTCGCAAGTAGAGTCGGTAACCAAAGCAATGTCCCATTTTCGATCTACACTAATGGCTTGTTGGCGAATCATATCATCTGCCTTGGTAGAGGTGAGTTGCCCGTGTTGTTGCAATTCCTGAAAAAAATCGGCAGGCTGGTTGGTGTGAATATGAATTCGACACAGAGCCTTATCTCCAGCAATAACCAATGAATCACCCATTGAGGCAATCTGTTCTTTCAATATGGATAGTTCAATGTCAACATCTTTAAGGATTGCTTCGGTACAATAGCGGTATTGGCTGGTATAATGATCGTGAATATCGATATCTGCAGTTGAAATAAATGTAGGACGAATAGCTTCCTTTTTCCCCGACTGTATAAACTGAAGTACCCCCTGAATAAATACCACAAAACCTTTTGCACCTGCGTCTACCAGATTAGTTGTTCTTAATGATTTCAGTTTTTGGTTAGTCTCCTTTAACGATTGTTCCAGAATGGTTAAGGAGTCTGAAATTATCTTCTGAAAACCTGTTGGATTGTTTCTATTTTCGAAAATGTAGTTGGCCCAGTCCTTAATTACAGTAAGCATCGTTCCTTCCACAGGATTACTCATTGACTGGTAAACAAATGGAATACTTTGTTTCAGGCTATGTGCAAATTCGTTTAAAGAAATGAGAGCCGAATTAGGAGTCTGATGACTTAAGCCATAAAGAAACTGTGCGAAGATAATTCCAGAGTTTCCTCTGGCTCCAACAAGCGCAGCTTGGGCAATTCGTTGTAAGGTGATTTTATACGATCGATGGGGTAGTGTATTGTCAATAATCGACCGAACGGTTGATGCAAGGTTGCTTCCTGTGTCTTTGTCGGGAACAGGGAAAAGATTAATTCTATTGAGCTCTACCTGATTATTGATGATATTATTACCGCCAGCTAAAAAAGCATGATACAAAAACGAACCATTGATTTTTACTTGTTGAGGAACTTGCATATAGGTTATTTGTAATTTGAGCTTCTGAAATTTAATAATAAAAAGAATAATATTCAATGATTTAGTTATGTCGTTGTTTCTAATTGTTCAATGGTTGGAAATAATGGCAATTAGCAGGGGATTTGTGGAAGAATTAAAATTTTTGAAAAAAAGTGAAATTGGGGTGTAACATTTTTCAAAAGCTGCATCAAAAGGGCAAAACTTAAAAATCAGAAAAACTTTAAAAGATGAAAAATTTAAGAATCACACTGGCCCTAATTATTCTAATTGTATCGAATGTTACTGCTCAGCAGTTAAATATTAAAGTTGAAGTACGAGGAGAAGGTACTCCGGTATTGCTGCTTCCAGGTTTTACTTGTCCGGGAGAAGTTTGGAAAGAAACAGTTGATGAAATTGCTGAGAAAAATGAATGTCATATGATAAGTTACCCTGGCTTTGGAGATGTAGCTCCGATTGATACTCTTTGGCTGGAAACAGTAAAGCAGGATGTAATAAAGTATTTAGATGATAACAAACTGAAAAAAGTAAAAGTGATTGGGCATAGCATGGGAGGAACATTGGCACTATGGTTGGCTGCCGAAAGAAATAAACACATCGAAGAGGTGATGGTTGTTGATGCTTTGCCTTGCATGGGAGCAGTAATGTTTCCTAACTATTCAAGCGATCAGATTCAGTACAATACCCCTTATAATCAGAATTTATTGAATATGAATGAAGCTGGATTTAAAGCTATGGCTACCAATTTTGCTCAATTCATGTGTTTAGATAAATCGAAACATAAGCAATTGGTCGACTGGATGAACATAGCTGATAGAAAAACATATGTGTACGGTTATACCGATTTGCTAAAGGTGGATTTGAGGGAGGCAGTTGGTAACATTGCAGTAAATGTAAAAGTTTTAGCGGCTACTCATCCCAACAAACAGATGATAGAACAAAACTATCAGAAGCAATACGTAGCATTAAAGCAGAAAGAGATTATTTATATCGATAATTCGGCTCATTTTATTATGTTCGATCAATTTAATACATATATTCAGCAAGTAAAACAATTTTTAAAGCAGTAATGGAAACCAATACCGTTGAGTTCAATCAGATTTATAAGGAAAACCATCAGAATGTTTATCGCTTGGCATTATCATATGTGGCAGGAAATGAGTCGATGGCTGAAGAGTTAACACAAGAGGTATTTGTGAAGGTGTGGCAGAACCTCGACCGTTTTCGGGGCGATGCCAAAGCCAGCACCTGGATCTATCGCATTACTGTAAACACCTGCCTGATGCATTTAAGAAAATTGAAAAAAGAGAATGTAAACATTAGCCAGGAAATTTCAGAAGACATTACTGAAGAAGCAAGCGATGAGAAGGAGGCTAAGTTGACCTGGTTGCGTGCTTGTATAAAGTCGCTGGACGAGATAGGTAAATTACTAATGACACTGGTTTTAGAAGAAGTCCCACAAAAAGAGATTGCTGAAATAACAGGGATAAGCAATGAAAATGTGCGAGTGAAAGTGCACCGTACAAAAGGCAAAATCTTTAAATGCATGACACTAAAAGCCAAACAACACAACAATAATTAAATAGAACTTTTTCAGATGAATAATTATAACGAAATAAAAGATATATGGAATCAGCAAGGCACCAGTGAAATGCCCGACGTTCCAGCACAACTTCAGAATAAGATTGCTAAATTTAATCAACTGGTAAACAACGCACATTTAATAACGATAGCGGTTCTGAGCCTTACCTTGGTATTTATATTGGTTGGTTACTTCTTACTTTTTAAACAGCATAACACGATATCTGTTTTAGCTATTTCAAGTATGGCAATTGCTCTTATTGTACGTATTGGTATGGAGTGGGGAAGCTATCGTAAAAAGCAACGACTGGATGTTTTGTCTGATACAGTTCTCTTCGCAAATGATCTTTCAAAATATTATCAGTGGCGAATGAAGATGCATGGCTTACCCACATGGTTTACTGTTATTCTTTATGTGATAGGCGTTGGACTGCTATTTACTCAATTTAAAATCCACTTATCCGGTTTTTGGTTTAAATTCTTCTTTATCGAATTCTGGGTAATTGCACTTGCGCTGTTTTACTTCATTCGTAAATGGATAAAGAATGAACTAAAAGCGCTGAGTGAATTAGTGGAAACTTATCAAGGAATTGCAATGTAATCCAACAATCAATCATTTTGTTTTCACTACTGCTTCATACAAATCTATCCATTGCTGAACACTCATTTTGCGAACCAGTTCTGCAATTAAGGCGTAGGGAATTTCATCGATCTTTTTAAAACGGATGCAGCTTTTACCCATATCAAGTTTGGCGGAACAATGGTTAGGATATTCAGAAACAAACCATTCTTTGATTTCATTATCGGCATAAATTCCTGAGTGGTAAAGGGCAATGTAGTGCTTTTGTGAAGCAATATTCATAAAAGGAAGTGGAAGTTCAGGAGTACAATGGTAGCCGCCCGGATAAATAGAATGCGGAACCACGTAGCCAATCATTCCATAACTAATGGTTTCATGAAATCCCTCGGGAAGATTCTGAAGAATTGTTTCACGAAGCTGCTTCATGGCTGCTTGTCTTTCCTGAGGAATCTTTTGGATATACTCTTCGGGTGTGTTCGCTTCTATTTGCATTGTGTTTTTTATTTATAAACGATGAGCAGCTCTTGAAGTTCAGGAAAAAGTTTAGATAAATGAAAGTAGGTAAGAAATAACGACCTTCCGACTAAAGAGAAGGTCGTTATATAATGCTTTTATTGAAACAAATTGATCTCGCGAATTCCCATTAGTCCATCGGCAGGACTAACAGAAAGGAGTTCGATTTTGACAAATTTTACTTTTTCTGCTTTCCAATCTTCCAGCTCGAAATTGTGACCGGTTTGGGCATCTTCGTATACCTTTTTCCAGTTTTTACCATCTTTCGATACCTTTATTTGGAACTGATACCAGTTACTATCTTTTTCCCAAACAATTAAACTGCCCGATAGAGTTGTAGCTTTCTTCAATTGAAGCACAATACTTTGATTGGTATTCTCTTTGGCAAACCACCAGGTTTCGTTGTCGTTATCGGTAAGGGCTTTGGCCGAATAGCCCGACTTTGTACTACTCACCTTAACCTTGAAGTTCTTAACCTTCGGTTTATCGGTATTCTTCTTCGAACTTCTTAGTCCATTTTCAACGTTCCTGATTTGGGCTGGAGTGGCTTTAAATGGACCAGCTACTGTTTTTCGGAAGCTTTGTAAGGTGCAATCTTCAAATACTCCTCCCGTTAAATCGGGACTGTAAGCAGATACAAAGAATACGTCTGGAGTAGTTGTACTTCTTACAAAGATAGAACCAACTCCACCTTCTACTTTAACCGGATTCGAACCTATCAAAGTGGCTTCTCCTTTTACCTCCACAGTTAGTTCTCCATTGTAGTTTGGATCTAGGTTGCCATTGGCATCTACCGCTTTAAGGTAAATCATAGCCATATCGCTGCCGTCGGCTTTCATATGCTGATGAGGATGCTCTTTCTCGATGATAATTTTGGTGGCTTTGTTGGGTGTACTTACCTTATGGCTAGCTACCACTTTACCATTGATAAGTCCTTGTGCTGACAAAATACCTGTTTCCCACTTTATACCTTTAAAAGTAAACATTGGATGATCAACATGCTTCATTGGTTGCTCGCCATTGCCTTCGTTATAGGTAGTATCTGGATATTGCTCTGCAACTAGCTTACCGTTAAGGTAAAGACGAACTTTTTCGCAGTTACTGTACACATTTACATCGGGTAACGATGTCTTTTGCCAATAGCTACCAATGAATACCATTGGACCAGAATTTAATCCTTTAAGATGAATATTCGGGTCGCGCTGACTTTGTAGGAAGTAGTGACAGAATTTAGGATACCTGTCCAGATCCCAAACACCACAACGTGCAATGTTGTTGGTAGCTCCACGGTTGTGATCGAAACCTACCCACAATGCATAACCAGCCATGTTCGGATTGGCATTAACACCATACCAATCCCAATAGCCATCGCCATTTAAATCTTTTTGGCGTGCAAGCGACTGGTATACCATTGAATGTTCATCTTTTCTGTCGGCCCAATCGCCCCAGGTGTAGCCTTTATTATCCTTATGAATTCCACAATAGCGGTTGTCATCGCCCCATTCTCGTGTAAACGAAGGCATGCTATCGTCAGGCACTTTGTAGTTTACATCGTATTGCTTGTGCTCTGGATAGTTGTAATCGCAAGCTGCATATGCTGTTGGATCTTCCTCTTTGCATATTGCAAGTGTTTTCAGAGCGTATTCCGCAGTATAGCGTGTTTCGTTTAGAATAGTTTCGTACAGAATAACAGATGGATGGTTGCGATCTCGGCGCACCAAGTCACGCAAATTCTGATAACTATTCTCTTTAAATGCTTTACTTTCTTTGTACCAGTGCCATCCAGGAATACAGGCAATCACCGTTAGACCGTATTCGTCGCATGCATCCATAAATGCCGGATCGAGCGGGTAGTGCCCGGCGCGAACATTGTTGAATCCTGCTTCACGAAGTTTCTTTGCATCCAGTCGTTGCAAACTTTCAGAAAGTGCATTTCCAACGAATACACCATCCTGGTGACGATTGGCACCATATAAAAGCAGTTTTTCACCATTAATGTAGAAACCGTCGTTTTTCCATTCGTAATGGCGGATACCAATTTTTGTATTGATCTCATCGATAACAGTATCTGCTTCTCTGATTTGAGTGACAAGTGTATATCGATTGGGTGAGTTGGGGTGCCATAACTTTGGATGGTTTACTTTCAATTCAGAGGTAAATTCAAAATCTTCTCCAGCTTCAATCTTTTTTTCTGCTGAAAGGTTAAAGGCTACAATCTCTCCCGATTCATCAATTAGCTGTTGAGTGATAGTAGCTGTTTTTGATGTCTGGTGGGAATTGACAACATGGGTTTTAACTGAAATTTTTGCATGCTGTTTAGTTACTTCGGGATAGGAAACAAATATTCCTCCACTGGCCATCTTGTTGGCGTTAACGGCGTCGGAAATAAAGAGTGGATCGGAAACAGTTAAGTTTACACTTCGGTAGATACCTCCCTGATAGGTCATATCCAATCCTTTTAATGCTTTCCCTGGAGGAATATCAGGATTATCTCTGTTATCTGCCCTTACCAGTAGGGTGTTGGTGGCTTTGTCTCCAAAGTTTAAAAATGAAGTTACGTCGATGGTGAAAGGTAGAAAGCCTCCCAGGTGTTGAGTGATCTTCTTGCCGTTGATCCATACATCTGCCTGTTGCATCACTGCTTCAAACTTAATGGTAACTCTTTTTCCTTGCCATGCCGATGGCGCGTAGAATTGTTTTTTGTACCAACACACACCTTGCCAGTGCAAACCAAACTCCTTAGGCTCTACCATAGGAGTGTGCGGCAAGTGTACGCCTTTCCATTTTAATTCTTGTGCATCGCTGATTGCAAATTGGTTAGGATTTTCATCTGTTTTCGATTGGATAGCAAATTCCCAATCGGGATTCATGTTTAATACCTGACGAGTAGTATTGTTTTGAGCTTGACAATAGGATATACCTATTCCAAGGCACCACAATACCATTAGGTAAAAATGGGTTAGTCTTCTCATAAAGATTAATACTTATTAATAATGCGATATTGGTTCACAAGGAAGAAAAAATATCGCTAGTATCAAATAATTATGAGCGATTGTTTCTGAATTTCGTTTATAATATGGCTAAACCATTTCGAAGAATGACCTTCATCGATTTCGACTTAATAAACTTCTCAAACGATTTACCTGTTAACGCTCTGCATTGCTCTTCAATAGCTGCAACGGTAATCTTTTGATCATTTAATACCGAACTTTTTTCCAGTAGGTCGATAATGAAATCTGCCTCGTTCTTAGGAACTTCAATTCGAATGGTTTCTCTTTTTGTTGGGAGAAAGAGCCTAACTTTCTTCTTTTTGCCCAAAGCAGTCGATGGAATATTTCCTAACCATAGTATTTGCTGTTTCTCGCTTAGCATTGGTCTGAAACGTATGGCATCGGCAATTCTGTTGGGTGAAATAGTTGTGTGTGGAACATTAAAGTCGAACCATTCTTCCAGTGGAAAATCGAAACACATATCGTGCATGTAGTTGTACAACGATTTGCGCAGTCCATCGCCAAATAGTCCATGATCGGTTCCAATATGGTCTTCGAAAGGACATTCGTTTTGTGAGAAATGGTGACTAATATCGTCGTAATCCTGAATGCTATATTCTTCTGGATTTTTACCAACTGGACTATGCACTGTCATGGCAAATCGGTGCCAGAATCCACTTTGCACCAATCCATGCATAAACAGTTGTCTCACCACTTCCAATGAATCGATAGTTTCCTGAGTCGATTGGGTAGGGAAGCCATACATCAGATAAGCGTGAACCATAATTCCGGCTTGCTGAAAATAGTTGGTTACTCGTGCCACTTGTTCAATGGTAACTCCCTTTTTTATTAGCTCTAGTAGACGATCGGATGCAATTTCTAAACCACCAGAAACTGCAATACAACCAGAAGCCGCCAAAAGCTTGCAAAGTCCTTCGGTATAGGTTTTTTCGAAGCGAATATTAGTCCACCATGTAATTTTCAGGTTTCTTCGGATAAGTTCCAGTGCAAATTCTTTTAGAACTTGAGGTGGTGCGGCTTCATCTACAAAGTGAAATCCTCGTTGATTGGTTTGAGCGATTACCTTTTCTACTCTGTCGCAAAGATCCGATGCCGATGTTTTACTATACCTTCTGATATAGTCGAGCGTAACATCGCAGAATGAACATTGGTGCCAGTAACAACCGTGAGCAATCATCATCTTGTTCCAACGTCCATCGCTCCATAAACGGTGCATGGGATTTACCACTTCTAAGATCGAGAAATAGTTATTCAGTGGAAGATCGCTGTAATCGGGAGTGCCAATTTCGGCATGAGGTATTTCTGGTAAAGGTTCATTTATATATTGAACTTCGTTTTCTTCTCTAACGAATGTTCGTACCAATTTCGGTTCTTCATTTCGGATTAAATGATTCAAAAGCTGAAGAAGCGGGCGTTCGCCATCGTCTAACGTAACGTAGTCGACATAGTTGAATAGTCGGTTTTCGTTTAACGATCGAAGCTCGGTATTTACAAATCCTCCACCCATGGTTATTGTAATATGGCTGTAGTTTTGCTTAATGAACTTAGCCATTTGTAATGCAGCCAGCAAGTTTCCCGGAAAAGGAACCGATAGGGCAATAACTTTGGGTTGATGTGTCTCGATATGTTTCTGAAGCAAACCGATCATTGTTTCAGAAATAATAGTGGAGTGATGGATGTCGGCTTCTAAATCATCGAAGTAAGGGATGTAGGAACATAGCTTTTCGGCATAACGCGAAAAACCAAAGTGAGAATCGATATTGGTGGATATAAAATCGCCAATATCTTCCAGGTAAAGAGTGGCCAGATACTTGGCTTTATCTGCTATTCCTCCATTTCCAAAAAGCCAATCCATGTCCGGTAACGACTCAAATCGTTTGCCTCGTGGAAGATAGTTTTGAGTAATGGAAGTGGCCAGCGATAAATCTTTTCCCTGTAGAAAAGAGATGACCGAATCGATGGTGGAAATGTATTCATTTTTGAGTTGCAACATACGAATACTTGTCGCATTCATTGGAGGAGCACTCTTCTCTGCCGTTTCGAATATGTTTTTCAATCCTTCAGCTGAAAAAATGGAAAGAATCGTTTCGATACTTAAATCGGCTTGTACAACTTCAAAATCCTGACTGGTTAAAAATCCCTTTAAAAACGGTGTTGCCGGATAAGGAGTATTTAACTGTGTAAACGGAGGTGTAATTAGTAATATATCTTTTGCCATCGGGTTCTCTTTGCTGCAAAAGTAGCAAAAAGTGCCATTATTGTTATTCCTGAAGTCGCCCAGATATCTCTTTCAATCGAATTAATTGTTGGTAATAGTATGGAAGCATGGTGAGCTGACTCATGAATTCGAAGATATACATTACTGTAGCCAAAATGGTTCCATACTTTAATGGTTCAGTTTGTACAGAATCGACAATGGTAAATACCAGTAATCCCGAAAGAATAATCCAAACGAAGAAATAGTTGATGGATTCCAAATCGGAAAGTTTAATGTTCCATCGCATGAGTTGGGAGAAATGAGACTTTATCTGTATTCTGGATTTTGTTTTGAGAATATCTACCTGATGCTCTAGTTCGTTATTGAATTTCTCATTGTATTTGAAGATACTAGCACCAGAAAGCCAATAAATAATAACAATTAAGAGAATGGCAATAAGTGAAGCTATAAATAGTTTCATGGATATTCCCAGAATAATTATCAGTGTTCCTATTAGACCAATGATATTTCCCATGATAGAAGGAATGTCATTCTCGAAGAATTCTACGAGCTCTGTAAGCAGGTTTACTCTTGCAGTAACTTTGGAAACTTCCACCTCTTCGTCTAACTGTTTTTTGGATATATTAGTAGATAGTTGAGCATAGATGTGGGAATAAACACGGGTGTCGTAAAATCGTCTGATTGTCCCGATGATTAGTGCAGCAGTGCTAAGTCCTATAAGTTGATACAGACCAGTGTAGCTGGAATTAATTAAATCATTAATGGTTATACCAATGAAAAGAGGGAAGAGGATTTGTATAATAGATTCTAAGATAACCACCAGAAGAGTGATGGTTATCTTGAGTTGATATTTTTTGAATATTTGTTTAATCATCGAATTCAATTTCTAATTCTGGGCTGGTAGCTACCGATTGGCAGCAGAGTATCTTGCCATCTGCTATTTCATCGTCGGTAAGAACAAAATTGTTACCCATTTTCACTGTGCCTTTTTTCAGTTGGGCAGCACACATGCCACAAATACCTGCCTGGCACGAGTGAGGTACATTTATTCCGTCGTCTTTTAATGTTTGAAGCAATGTTTTTCCAGAAGGAACAACAGTTTCCCAACGTTCATCATCGAGGGTGTAAAGTAATTTGGCTTCTCCATTACCATTGCTTGACACAGGAACACTACTGGTTGGATTGTACGATTCCATCTTTATCAAACTTTCGGGTACATCCAACTCTTGCAGAATATTAGAGATATCGGTATTCATTGTGCCGGGGCCGCATACGTAATATACCACTTCTTGAGCAACGGGAGGGCAATTCTCAAACAACCACTTTACTTTTTTCTTATCAATTATTCCTGTGAAAGCAGGCAAACCACCTACTTTAGACGCTCCCCAGAATGAGGAAGAGAGAGCATGTGCCATATAGAATCGATTGGGGTACTTCTCGACATTATTAGTTAGCTCGTCTTTAAACAATATCTGTTTTGTATCCTGGTTGCCATAAAACAAGTAGACAGCACTGTGTGGTTCGTTTTCCAGCAGATCATTGATCATACAGAATATAGGGGTAATACCACTTCCTGCAGCAAAGAAATAGTGGGTTCTGTATTTATTGGCATCCGAATTGATGAAAAACTTCCCATTCGGATTTGAAATACGAATCTTATCTCCCTCTTTTAGGTGTTCAAAAATGTAATTGGAAACAACTCCATCTTTTACACGTTTCACAGTGAATTGCGGATAAATAGTCTTATGAGCATTATGCAAAGAGTAGGAGCGGGAGTAGCTTTTGCCATCAATATCCAATTCGATATTGATAAACTGTCCCGACTTTTTATTAATAATTGGCTCGGTAGCATCTACTTTCAATGTAACTGTTGTAGCGTACTTACCATGTTTTTGTAGTTTCACTACTTGTGCGTTTTGCATTTGGCTCATAAGTCTAGTTTTATTTAGGTATGTAATCTCTAATAATTTGTTGAAATTGGCGTACCGAAGCTTCCAGATTAATGGCTGTTGCCCCAACAAAAAATCTTGAAGATTTCAATGATTTTTGTTGTTGTTCGCAGGCAAAAATATCTTCAGCCATAAAATCGCCTGAGGCCATTGGATCATCGGAGTTCTTACCAAAATACTTTCCTGAAATTTTCTTATTCCAGTATGCATTGGATAACAACCCTTGTTTCGCAAAGTTCAACGAAGAGGCATTCATTACCTTAGATCTTGTAATTACCTTAGTTTTATCGGGTGCGATTGGAATAATTAAGAAGATAGACCAGTCGCATTCGCCTTCTCCTAACCCTAAGTTAGGGAAAAGAAGTGGAACATAAGCGCCAACCTGCTCACGAGGAATATGATCGATTAAAGGATAAGGAGCGTAATTTTCCAGGTTATCTAAATATTCTTTTTCAAGTGGTTCGTAGAATACGTAATGCGGACCAACAAAGCCAGACTCTTGCTTCGAGTGATCGTACATATTTAGTGTGTTGGAATGCAAGTGAGAAAGGTGATAACCGTCGATATAATTTTCAGCTACAATCTTCCAATTGGAGTTGATGGTATGTTCGGTCATTCCTTCTTCGTACTCTATCAATTCTTCCGGACGGTGGGGGCCCAGGTATTCTTCAACGCCATTGAACCATTGCAATATGGAAGGAGCCTGTGGTTCTGGATGAACAAAGATCATACCGCGCCAAATATCGACACTGGCTTTGTGTAGCCCCATGTTCTTGCAATTCAGGTTAGGGAACTCTGTTTCTTGGTTGGGAATACTCAGCAAATCACCTTCAATGGAGTATGTCCAGTCGTGATACGGACAAGTGATAGCTTTTCGCTCATTGCCTTCGGCTCGAAGTAATTGTGTCCCACGGTGACGACAAACATTATGGAATGCTCTTAATTTATGATCATTGCCTTTAATAACTAAAATATTATCACTCCCCACTTGGGCAGTAATATAATCTCCTGGTTCATTGATATCTTCTGTGAAGCCAGCAAAGTGCCATGTTTTTCCGAAGATATGTTCCTGTTCTAAATCGAACCATTCCTGTGAATAATAGGCTTCAACAGGAAGTATGGGCATTCTTATTTCTTTGTTTCTCATGGTAGCTATTTTTTTATTAAAATTCTCTCCAGAAAGACCTCCTTGCCTCTATTGAGTAGCTTGTATTGCTCAATATCAGTATGCAATGTTTGTTTAAAATTGGAGTTCATTATATAGTCCCAATATTTCCGTACATTTTTCGGTGAGATGGTGTCGTTATTAAATCGAAATGAGGTGTAATCTTGTTTCGGGATAGTTAGCTGGTCGGTAAATTGGTTCTTACCTTTAGTGGCTTTAGGAGTACAAATAGTTATAATTACTTGTCCTCTTTCATTCATATCGTAGTGGTGGTAGACTAAGTAAGCTGTTTTCGTTTTAGCTGATTTCAAACTTAAAAAATCTTTCCAAAGTGCTTTTACTTTTTGGTTGAAGTCGGAATGAAAAAGGTTCATCTCTTTAGATACACCAACCAAATTCATCGATTTTAAGTTTTGTGGCGACCAGAATAGGGTGTCGTTCGAGTTGGACTGAGATGGTATAAGTTTGTAGTTTTCTTTGTGCTTATTCGACATTGAAAGCACTACCTGAGTAGTAGTACTTTCGTCGATGACATTCTTATCAATAGAAGGGGCTGTTAAAGTTGTTTCATTGTAAAATGCCAGATTAATTTTGGCTTTCATTTTCGGGCTTAAATCGGCCAGGTTGTAAATGGCCATTAGAAACCAGGTAACCACAATTAACCAAAATAGAAATGGGTTTTCTCTTTTATCGATAGGCTCAATAAAGTAGGTGATACCACGAATAATATCGGGAACTACCCAGATTAAAAATAAGACTCCCCAAAGCCAGGTCCAATCTTGCCAGATGGCAACGTACATAATGATTAGACCAATAATTGTTCTCCATTTTAAATTTTTAAACATTGTTTCGATTTTTAGATATTTTAAAATTCTACACCTATTCTCAGTGTGGGGTTTTTATAAGGAGTATTTTTATGAGGGGAAGGTTCAACTAAAACTAAAAAGTTTAAGAAGAATCGGTTAGCTATTATTTGTCTATAGCCTATTCCTGTTTGAAAAATATTGGCATTATAGTTTCCTTTTTCCGTTTTCTGAGCACTATTTAAGAACGAATAGTCAGACTTCAGCATCATATATTCGCTGTGTAGGAATAAGTTGCTGAAAAATTTTTCTTTGGCTAAATAATATCTCAGAAAAATACTTGGCCCATAGTAGTTGTAGTTCGATGTGGATTTCTTGTCATCGATATACTGAATGAGCTTATATTTTGAAAAATAGAACGAACTGGCAACCAAAAATTGATCGGTAACGTAGTAGCCAACAGAGGGAGATACTTCATAGATTGAGTTGTACTTCTCGGTTCTTACGAAAATATGCCCTCCAAAGTAAAATTTACTCGAATTAGTCGACGAATTATTGGTTTGTGCATCCGCTAATAAGGAACAGCAAACAGTTAAGATTAATAAACAGATTTTATTCTTCATAGCACGTTTTAGTTTTGTGCTACAAAGAAATGATAAGCTTAACAGCCTTTATTTGACGTAGATCAAAAAAGAAAAATATTAATAAATTTATTTTTTAGATCGAAGTCGGCTTAATGTCTCTTGACTGATGCCGAGAAACGATGCAATTTGTCCCAGTTTTACACGTAAAGTAATATCAGGAATAGTAGCATTCAGTAAATCGTATTTCTCTTTGGCTGACAGGAACATATATCCTTTGGAATAACTTTCGAGGAAAGCCAGATTTTGTTCTGCCAATATGCGCCCAAAGCGTTCAAAAGCAGGGCATTCTTTGTATAACTGTTGTAGTTTGCTGTATGTAATTGTATGAGCTGTAGTATCTTCAAGAGCGCGTAGGTATTCAAAACTAGGTGCCTGACTTAGAAAACTATACCAGGAAGTAACAAAATTCTCTTCGGCATAAAACCATGAAGTAACTTCTTTATCATCGTGATAATAGTAGGTATGAATAAGTCCTTTTTCAATAAAATAGAGTTGATTCGACTTTTGTCCTTGACGCAATAATTCTGTTTTATTTTTTATCTCAACTTTTTCGAAATAGGAACGAATAATTTGTTCTTCTTCTGCTGAAATTTTAATTGCCAGATTTACAAGTTCAATGAGTCTATCCATTTTGTGGGTGTTTAGTATTAACAATAATGCAGTGCAATATTAGCACATTAAAATTAAAATTTATCAAAGGGTAATCAAAAAAAATGAACTTTTTTTTAATGGTTAAAATGAATTGATCTACAATCTGTTTGCCTTGTTTTTACTGGCCTTTTGAGAGATTTGTGAAGAAAAAAAACATTGAAATGTTTGGAGGCAATGAAGAAAAATACCACCTTTGCATCGCAATCAACAAAAACGCGGATGTGGCGTAATTGGTAGCCGCGCTAGACTTAGGATCTAGTGCCTTCGGGCGTGGGGGTTCGAGTCCCTTCATCCGCACTGTGAAGAGGTTAAGACGAAAGTTTTAACCTCTTTTTTTATGGTGTTTTAATGGGTAGGTGTTTATTTATAATTTCATAGAAAATATCCCGATCAATGGGCTTTGAGATAAAGTCATCGCACCCCATTTTATATGCTTCATCACTATCTGCTTTACTGGAATAGGCTGTTTGAACAATAATGGGAAGCCTAGGATATAGCATTTTTATTTGTTTTGTTGCCTCATAACCACTCATTTCAGGCATTTTAATATCCATTAGTACCAGGTCAATCTCTTTATTGGCTTTGCATATTTCCAATGCATCCTTACCGTTTTTAGCATGGATAATCTGGTAGTTACTGGAAAGGTCATTTTCCAATAATGTCTGAATGAACAGGTAATTAGTCTCTTCGTCTTCTGCTATTAATATGGTGTATAGATGATTACCAATTAGCTCTTGATTAGCCAGAATATTGACCGCATTTTCTGCCAGGTTATAAGGTATGGTAACAAAGAAAGTTGCACCTTTCCCTTTTTCCGATTCAACACTTATTCTTCCACCCAAAAGCTGTGCATTCTCTTTGGCTATCGATAGTCCTAAGCCTAGACCTCCATGGCTTTGAGCAATACCTTTATGCTCTTGCGAGAAGCGATCGAATATTCTTTCTTTATTTTCTTTGGATATACCTATGCCAGTATCTTTAACGTATAAAATTAAATCTTTCTCTTTCAGATAATAGCCAATTTCTATATATCCATTATTGGTGAATTTTAGAGCGTTTTCAATAAGGTTACTGATGACTTTATTTAATTTGTTTTTGTCTGAAATAATGGTGCTTTCAATGTCTGACAAGTTTTTATTAATATAAAGAGGTATCTTCTTCTCTTTGGCTTTTAAATCGAAAATAGCAAACAGCTCCATAATGAAATCATTCAGACAAAAAGGTTTGTTGATTAATGGTTGTTGCTTGGTTTCTAAAATTGAGATTTCTAAGATATCATCAATAATACGTAGTAGCTGATTACTACTATTCTGAATGATAGAGGTGTAATATTTAATCTTTTCCGGGGCAGTTTCCGGATCTCCGATTAGACGAGAGAACCCCATAATACCATTCATGGGAGTTCTAATCTCATGACTCATATTATGAAGAAACTCTGACTTTAGTCGATTACTCTCCTCTGCTTTTTCTTTTGCTATTTCTAGCTGTCTATTGGCTTTGCTTAGTTGAAAATTTACCTCTTGATATTCTTTATTTTTTTGTTTAATGCTGTTCTCATACTCTTTTCTTTCGCAGATGTTTATATGGACACCACTAACTTTTAAGGGGAAACCGTCTTTGTTCCTTTGAGTAATTTGAGCCTTGTTTTGTATCCATATCCATTTGCCGAATTTATTCTTTACTCGCATTTCTACGTCATAAATATTCGAACGTCCATTAACATACTGTATTAATTTTCTTTTGCAAATAGGGAGATCCTCCGGATGAATAATAGCTAGCCACCAGTCCAGCGTTTCTTCTATTTCATCGATCGTATAGCCTAGAGAGTTTATCCAATATTCATTGGTAATAAGAACTTGACTTTTCAAATTTAATTCCCACGTCCCAATTTTAGCACCTTCTATGGCAATATTTAATCGTTTTTTGTTCTCTTTCAGATCAGAGTAAAGCTTTTTTAGTTTTGTTTCAGATTGTTTTTGCGAAGTAATATCATCGATAAATGCAAGGGCAAATTGAGGGTGGTTTTTGCTATCGTGAACAAGTCCTGCATGAATTCGAACATGAATTAATTCTCCATCCTTTCTGATGTAGCGTTTTTCAATAGTAAAACTATCTTCTTGTCCAGAAATCAGTTTCTTAAATACATTTTGATTTTTTGAATGATCGGAGGAGTGAGTAATATCGAATAGGGTTAGTTTTTTTAATTCACTTGTAGGATAACCTGTTATATCCTCGAATGTTTTATTTGATGTTATGAATTTCCCATTTAGATCTACTGTAGCTACTCCTAAAGGCGAATTGTCAATGGTTAGACGTAGTTTTTGTTCACTCTCACGTATCTTCGTTTCAGCCAATTTGAGGTTTGTTATGTCGCTTGTGGATATGTAAATCCTTTCTAGGGACTTTTTGTAACCAGGAACAATTGACCAGTTCAATTGAATGTCTATTTCTTTTCCTTCCAGGGTTTTTACAACACTCTCAAAGCTACACTCTCGCTTTCCTTCAGCAATTGCAATTAATTCCTCGGTAAAAGCGTCATACGATTTTGGTGTAAATATCAAGTCCAGCCCTTGAAGTAATTCTTCTTTCGAGTTGGCTTCATGCAATTGTATTGCTGCATCATTTACATCAATTATTTGAATTAATTGAGCACATTTTGCAACAAATTCGGGATTGGAATAAAAGAAAGTTCTAAAATCTTCAATCTTTTCTAATTTAAGTGTATCTATTTGCTTCTTTATTTCAGAAAAGTCTTCTTCCCATAATGGAATAGGTGCATTTTTAAATAATGATTTATAGCGTTTCTTACTTTCTTGTAGTGCATTATCCGTTTGTTCATTTTGAAATGCTATAACTAAACGAATATACTGAGCTGTATCTCCTTCGATATTGTAATATTTGCATTGGAAACAAATGTTAGAGCCATTCTTATGCTTAAGACTGATTTTTTGTGAATCGACTGCCTGACTAGAAACATCTGAATCCAGAAACTTACTGACAATCGAATTAAATTGCTCTTTATCAGAAAAACAATCAAGTAGGTCTGAAGGCAAAGAATTGTCTGTATAACCCAGATTTTTCCAGAAATCAGCATTAGCCCAGTATTCTGAATAGTTAAGGGGATTTAAATACAAAAGACCATCTTTGGTGTTTTCATGTATAAAATCAAAGAGTTGCTGATCTTTCTTTACAAATTCAAATAATTCATCTTTTAAATAGGGTTCCATTTTCTACTTTTTTCTATTTACGATAGAAAAGCAATAAATGTTCCTTCTGAAAATGAATTAGATGAGCTGTGGTTATTGAGAAGAGTTGGTTCGCTTGCTACGAAAGAGCTAACACATTATCATGTCAGCTCTTCTTTTTTATCCATGTAAGGTTATGCCATATCTGTTCCAGTGGACCTCTTTTATGGTGCTTGGTCCACCAGGAACTTAAGCCAATAAGCACCATAGAAAGCGCTAATCCAATCAAGAAACAATGAGTAGCTCCAGTGGAATCATAAAGCCCTAAACCAAAGCCGTAATAAATAGATGCTCCCATGAAAGATTGCAGAATATAGTTGCTCATACTCATTCTTCCCACCGGACTAAATACCGATAGTTTGCTTTGAGCTTTTGTGGTATGAAACAAAAGCATAAATCCAGAGAGGAGAATGAACATAAATGCCAGGTTTATCCACGATGATTCAATAACTTTTAGTGGGCGTAGAATGGCTTCGCTGGAGATGATGTCAGGAATATAAATTTCTAAAATCCATAGCGGAACAAATACGATAGCAGCAATTTTTAATGCCTTCTTCCAGAAGGCTTTTACACGATCATTCCAGATGAAAAGTTGCTTTTTGGCCAGTAAGTATCCCAATAAAAATAGGGCGACAATAGAGAAAAAACGCCCATTACCATAACTCCAAAGGTAAACCGCTTTTTTGCCATTAGTTAAGTTTCCCTTTATCACCTCTATAATAGAACCATGGGGAATATACTCCTGCATTTTAGCATAGTATGCCCACGATACCGGGTTTGAAAGTTCTTTCTGTGGATGCAATAGTCCTTCTATTAAATGGTAGATTTCTAGTGGTTGAAGTAGTAAAAAGACGGCAAATCCCAATATTACTCTGTTGTTTAGTCTGGCAAATGGTATGAGCATAAATCCCAACAGAGCATAAATGGTCAGGATATCTCCCTGATAAATAGCTGAGTTAATAATACCAAAGAGCAATAGCAGAATCATACGCCATGCAAAGCGAACTCTAAAATCGTTGCCTTTTTTAGCTTGATTTTGATACTGGATATAAAAAGTAACACCAAACATTAGTGCAAATATTGAATAGGCTTTTCCGGCAAAGAGAAAGAATATGCCTTTATAAATAATTTGATCCAGTGTCAACATCCACTGGGGAAGATCAGTTGGTGTGTGGAGCATGTCGAAATGCTCTAAGTTGTGTAAAATCATTATGGCAATCAAGGCAAAACCCCGAATTGCATCAAGTACTGAGATTCGTTTAGTTTCTATTTGTTCCATTTGGGTAGTTAATTGTTGGTTTGTTATGCCACGAGATATAGGTGATTGGCATGACAAGGTAGGCTTTTTCTTACAAAAAAAGTACAAAAGAGTAAATCTTATGTACTTGTGATTAGATGATTATCTGTAGAATACTTGATTGTTTCTGTTCGTAATAATATTTTTCAAAGTTTTATTTTGGGTAGGGCTAAAATGTAGGATTGTTATTTCCAATATTACCACCTGTCATTAAAACCAATAATCTAGAGAATAGGTCAATGGGTTGTATAGCATCCCAATGTTCTGCTAATTTCCCATTTTCAAGTCGAAAAGTGTCTGTAATAATGAAACCTTTTTTTTCATTGCCTCTATGTTGAGCTTTCATTGTGGTATGGCTATATAGTATTACGAAATCGCCATCGGCAAATATCTTTTTTACATCAAAGGAATAGTCGGGGAATCGCTTGGTAAGCGTTTTTACATAACCAATTAGTCCTGTCATTTCATTTGGAATGGCTCTGTTGTGTTGAGTATATGAACCACCACCATATGTTTCAAGTATATACTCAAAGTTGTGTTCATTCATCAGTTTTTGAAAAAAGTCAACAACAACTTTCACATTTTCGATCTCTTGTTCTGACCAGTTACTCTGCAAATGGTTGGTAATATCAATTTTGGGTGCTTCTGTTTTACTCATCATCGTTCTTATTTAAAAGTGCTTGTTTGTGTTTATTGTAGTTCTCTGTAATTTGTTTAAATGCTTCTTCTTTGTTGGCTTCTGCCCAATCTAGTTTCTCGTCCAGATTTAAATCCGGGTTGAACTCTATAATCTCATTTTTACTCCAAAATGCCAGTTCCATTAAAATGGGTACTAGTGTCAATCCCTTTGGTGTTAAGGTGTATATGTTAGTTTTTCTATTGGTTGGCAGTTTTTGCTTATCAATTATCCCGAAATCTTCTAACATCTTTAATCGGGTAGAGAGTATATTGGTTGCAATTGCTTCTGTGCTAGATGAAAAGTCCTTGAACGTACTTTTTCCTTCAAAGAGAATTTGCTTAACCAATACCAAAGACCATTTATCTCCGATAATATCTAATGCTGATGTAATTGGGCACTTACAGCGAAATGTATTTTTCATTTTTCTTTCATTATTACTTGCAAAACAAAAGTAATATATTTATTATTGCTTGCAAAATAAAAGTAATAATTATGGGAAAAGTATTATTAACAGGTATATCAGGCTATATTGGTTTACACTGTGCAGTAGAATTGCTAAAGCAAGGTTATAAGGTAAAAGGCTCCATCAGAAGTTTATCTAAAGCCGAAAAGGTTACTAAAATCATCGAAAAGTTCATTAATCCAAAAGGTAAACTGGAATTTTGCGAATTGAATCTATTGAAAGACGAGGGGTGGGATGAAGCAGTGTCGGATTGCGATTTTGTGATGCATGTGGCATCTCCGTTTTTTTCAAAAATACCGAAGGACAAAAATGAACTGATTAAACCAGCTGTAGAGGGAACCCAGCGTGCATTAAAAGCGGCTCATAAAGCAGGAATAAAGCGCGTGGTACTGACATCTTCAATGGTGGCGATGCTAGGAGAAGTTACAGGCGATGAAAATATCAATCAGGAAAGTTGGACTAAGGTGGATGCAAAAAATGCCACAGCATATCTGAAAAGTAAAACATTGGCTGAAAAGAGTGCCTGGGAGTTTGCGAAGAGCAACAATATGGAGTTGGTTACAATACATCCTGGGCCTGTTTACGGACCATCATTGTCCGACGATTTATCTGGCGAATCGATGACTCTGTTTAAGCGAATACTTACAGGTGAGTTGCCCCAAATGATTCATGCCAGCATAAATATGTCGGATGTGCGAGATGTGGCTAAAATTCACGTACTGGCTTTAGAAAACGAGCAAGCTCAGGGGCAGCGTGTTATTGTTGCCACTGAAAAAGCCTATTCCTTTGTGGAGATAACTAAATTGCTAAAATCCAACGGATTTGAAGAAGTAAGTACGAAAGTTGCGCCCAATTTTATGGTTAAACTTCTGGCGAACTTCAATAGCGAAATGAAAGGAATGCTACCATACGTTGGTAAAAAGTATGAAGGCAGTATAGCCAATACCCAAAAACTATTCAACTGGAACCCAATTCCATTTGACCAAATGGTGCTGGACACAGCAGAATCTGTAAATAGTATTTTAAGTACCAAAAACTGAAAATAAAAGCCACTATTTCATGGGTAAAATTTGTGAAATAGTGGCTTTTTTTGATGGGGAAGTGTTATTGTTTACAGAATTTACTACTCCAATAGTTTTTTAACTTCATTAACTAAAAAAGGAAAATCAGTAAAATTATCTCTGTCAATGAAATGCTTACCCTCATCTAATAAGATAAATTGGGACTTTAGCTTTTCAGCCATTCTCATAGAATAATCAAAGGGAACAATATCATCATCTTTGGCAGATATTGCTATCCGGTTTTGAGTGAGATTTATAAGATAATTATAATCCAATTCGTCTTCTATGAATTCTGCTAGCTCAGGTATTGGTGTTTCTTCTACAAATCCTGAAATCAGAAACATCCCTTTTATATTTGTATTTATTCTGTTCCGATTTAAATAACTTAGTATAGTAGTACATCCCAGGCTATGACCAATAAAGATTGAGTTCGCATCATAGGCTTTAATTGATTTCTCAATGTGGTTTATCCATTCATGAAAAACAGGATTGTTTGAGTTGGGCATATCAAGAACAGTAACTTCTACATTTTCATTTTGCATTTCTGCTTCAAAGGACGGGAACCAATTTGAAGTTTTTGAGGCTGTATAGCCATGTATTAAATAAATATGGGTCTTATTCATTAGTGGTATTTTTTGTATTAGCTGTTTGTTATTATCTCTATTTCCAAACTTAAGAAGCGTTCAATTATTGTTTTGTTATAAAAGTTATGTGCTTATGTTGTACTTTCTGTCAGTGATTCCTAATTTGTTTAATAGGTTATTTGCTTTTTTTCGTACTTCAATCCACTGACTTTCCTGCTCAATATAATCCCAATCCCATATCTCACTGGGAATTTGGTCTGTTTGAACTTTAAAATCCAGCAATTCTTTTCTCAGACTTTTGTCAATGAGATTATTACGGAAAATTGGGTCAAATGTAGGTGCAACTAATTGTTCAAGTTCTATTCTCGAATATGAAAAAAGCTTTAGTGAATTCAATAGGTTTGACCAGTAGAAGTCAACATGTTTGTCGTATTCGTTTTCTTCTTTATTCATTTAAATTTTGTTTTTATGAATTGCCCAAAATAGTAAGCAATTAAAACTGGGATCAATGAAAAACCTAAACTCCTTTCTATTAGTCTAAAGTGATTTAGTATTATCAATACTAGAGTGGAAACGATTATAAACAAGGCATCTATTAATATTTTCTTTGTTTTCATATGTAATCGTTTGTTAGTTCAATTTAGGATTTGCTAGCGGTGGTATGCTTAGTATGCCTTATGTTGCGCCTGCGGCAAGGTATATTACGTATGAGCAAGTGTTAGCCACTGTTCTTTTTATGAAATTCGTCTCTATGAATCCTTAAGTACTTAAGATTACCTTCTGTTAGTTTATCTATTCTTTCTGTTCCTGTAACACCAATCTTCAAATACTCAGCTTCACTTAATTCTTTTGATAATATAATATTTCCATTATCCTCGAACGAAATAGAATGTCTATCAAATAATGCGTCATAAGTTGGAGAAAGTAATATACCATTATTAACATCTAACCTTTCTTGATTTGTAGAATCCCTCCATGGTAATATATGAGATGCAATAAGAACTTCAATGAGAGCACAACCTGTCACTGCACATTTATTCTTCCACCTTTTGAGTATTTTTCTACGGTATTCTCCTTGACCAACACGTGATGTTACCAAGCCCTTTCTAGAAGTGATATTTGGAGTATCATTGCTGTATTTATTAATCGGCTCTTCAGATTTATGTATATTTTCATAGTTGACATTAGCGATATTCATTAATTTTATTCCAAGTTTCTCGGGAATCGAATATAAGTAACCTTGATTAACATTTGAGTTTTTAGAAATTGGTGAATACTTTTCCGGTAATAGCTCCTTAATATCTTCGAAAACATTACTTAGTTTAATTTTTGTGTAGAATGGCTTATACTCAGCATCTACAATTCTACCTGTTTCTTCCCATTCGTCCTCTTCAGAAAATTCTTCAGGTCTTTGCGAATTATATGTTTTCGATTGAACAATGCAATACCCCACTATTTCCCCTTTAAAGTAGTTGAAAACAATATCATTGGGAACTAAATCATTCATGCTGTCCCAATGAAAAACAGAATTTCCTTTTTTATTTTTGAAAGGTGCCCATAAATAACCTCCTTGGTATTCTTCGTTATATGTTTTTCCTTGATTTACCCAATAGTACATTTGATGTATGTTTAATAGTGGCTAACGGTCTTGGCTATGTGCCCGACGGGATTTTGAAAAACCAATCCTTTCAATTTACCACTGAGCCAATTCGTTGTTTTATTGATTTTTCTTTTCGATAGCCAAATCGTCAACGACGAATTGGCGCTGATGCTACGAAGGGCAGAAGCTTGCTTTGCCTCTGAAGCTCGACTGGCATTTAGCTTTTGTTGTGCTTTCGTGCTTTAACATCTCCCTCCGCATTTTGTGTCACTTTTTTCATATTCAGGAAATTCCTCAGAATCATTATTAGCCGGCATTTCTAATTTAATTCCCAATGAAAAACCTTGCTTGATTAATTCAGCAACCAAATCATGCCAAAAGCTATTCTCTGAATTAGAATCAATCCTTTTTGTTACAGTTCCAGCTCCAGGCTTTTGTAAGTTGAATCTTTGCCAATCAATCACTGGTCTTTCAAATCCAGAAGCATCACAATCAATCATACAAGGCACAAAACAAAAAGTATATGGTTTTTCTTCCAAATATTTACGACTAAAGTCATACATTTTTCCTTGATACAATCTCATATAATTTGGCAAACCGCCGTTTAAATCAATTGTTGCTTGTCTTAATGTTAATGGATAATTTGTTGGATGCAGATGATAATCTTGTACAAGTTCACTTGTCCCAACCACAAATACAGTATCAATCACAAATTCTGTTCTGCCTCTCTCAGACCCATAGATAATAATTGAATCATTATTCAATGTTTGTAAAAAAGAATGTGATTTTTGTTTACAATTTGTATAATAAAAATGTTCTCCAAACACAAATGGGTCTGTATTATGACACCCCATTCCTCGAATAGAAAACATTGGATAATGTATTGCATGCGGTAGTGATGGAGTCGTCGAAAATCTATTTCCAGTTAATTCAAATCTAGACTGCGATTCCCATTCTCCCCAAAAATACAATTCTCCCTTCTTGGGAATAGGATTAAATGAATTTCCTGTGTTTTCCAAATACCATCCTTTATTCTTGATGTACTTTCTTTTATGACTTGGCTCATTGTTCCAAAATCTAAATCCTGTATTAACTATTGTATTATCAAATCTATAAGCAAGCCCATTTTTAGAGCTTTGTCTTGACATATTTAGTTCTTGTCCACTATGTGAAAATTGTATAATCATAATCTAATTAATTGCAGATTGCTCTTTTTGCATGAAGCACAACTTATTTATAACATCCACAAAGATTGTTGTTACCTTTACTATAAGGTAGGCTTTGGTAGTTGTTATAATTCCAAATATACAAATAACAACTAATTTTAGGATATAATTATGATTATAAAATTGGATGGATATATTGAATGAGAGCCATTAATTTTGCTAATAAAAAGAAGATGAGGCTCTAGGAAAGAAAAACAGGAATGGGTAGTAATAATTTTAGTTCATCCATGTTTTTAGTCTCTACACCTAACCAGTTTATATTTAAGTTCTCCTTTTATTATTTTATAGTCTTCAGAATAATCTTCTTTTATGGCGTAAAGTTTTAGTGTATCCCCATCAAAAGAGAAAGAGTACTGATTTTTAAGATTTCTTGATGCCAACTCTTTTCTACTAGGTTTTTCTGATTCATAGAAATCGATGTAATTATTTTCGTATAAGGAGAAATCGAAGCAATAAAAAAGTCCTACCCGGAATGATTTATAGTTTTTAAAGCCATTGATTTGACCATCAGGAATAAACTCTACTAATTTTTTCCCATATCGATATTTATCATGAAATAGTAGTCTGGTAATGTAAAGATCTAGATTTTCATTATAGGTTTTTTTACCTAGGTTAGGAATACGTACGTAGTATTCTTTGCCTTTATTCTGCGAAGTTATAGTCAGCTTCTTCCCATCAGAAGATAGATTAATTGAATGTGCTTTTTCTTTGAGGTATTTAAGGTTACTGGAAGGTCCTAAATTAGCCCCAATATACTTTAAGGTATTTTGTTGTCTTTGATAATATAGAAATGAAGAAGCTTCAGACTGACAAGCTTTATCAGTACTTACTTTTATGGTGTCCTTTAGTTGGTTTTCTTTATTTATTATGAGAATTCTATAAGGACTCTTTTGGTGTGCTAAATATGGATCATTCGTTTTTACTACCTCATTGATGTAATTTTGAGAAACCCAATGTCCGCATATGCTCTTATTGCCTGTAACTTTTGATTGGCAAAAACTATTTGTCGAGATAAATAGCAGTAAAATAATGGTGAATAAACTTTTCATTTCTGGGGTATTCGTTTAAAACAAAAGTAATAATAATATGATTGTGGTTCAATGTAAGTGTACTGTTTGTTCTATTGGAGATTGAAATTCTTCACTTGAGACAGCTAAATCCGAAGTTGAGCAGAAACGATGGGGCACTAATAACTGTGTGAACATAGATTTGCAGCGTTGTTTAGCTTAAAATTTTAGATATGAATAGATTATTAGAGCTTTTGCCTGTGTTGGCAATATTTGTTTTAGTGTGCTGTGCAATGAATGCAAATGGTAATGATACCAGTAAGAGCATTGAAAAATCGAAGGATCAATTCGATTTAAGAGTTGTGAAACTGAATGGAGCCCATAATTTAAGAGACCTGGGAGGTGTTAGAAATAAGTCGGGAAGATTGGTGAAGACAGGTATTGTTTTTCGTTCGGATAAATTAACTGATCTGACAGAAGAAGATTTGGCAAAACTAGAGATGTTACGGGTGAGAAAAGTACTCGATTTGCGATCGGTAATTGAGGTGAACCTGAAAGCAGATAAAATGCCTCGTGGAGCACGCTTTTTCCATCGGCAAATTGGTCACGAAGCTGTCGATCCGGTTGATTTTACTAAAAAGCTATTGTCGGGATATTGGACTGGCGAAGGATTTGCTGATGATGCCATTAAAGGATATCGAATAATGGTAATTGAAGGGAAGTCGGTTTTTCCGCAAATTATCAGAGATATTCTGAATAATAAAGAGGGAGCTACTGTTTTTCATTGTGCCGGAGGAAAAGATAGAACAGGGTTGGTTTCGGCTTTAATTCTGTCCATTTTAGAAGTGCCACGTGAAATTATTTTTCAGGATTACCTCTATACCAATATTCAGCGCAAAGAGCAGTTTGTGCATAAGTTTACCAAGCTAAAAAAGGCAACCAATAATAAAATTAAAGATGATTTGTTAGCAGCAATGAAGGCGCATAAAAGCTACTTACAATCGGCCTTCGATACTATTGAGAAAGAATTTGGAGGAATGGATAGATACGTAAAATCGTATTTGGGAATTACTGCCGAAGAGATTCATTTATTAAAAAGTAAGATGTTAAAATAGGAGGAGAGAGCTATGTGTAGAGTTAGAATAGTACTAGTATTGGCGTGTGTGTTGGCTATTTCAGGAATAAGTAAAGCTCAATATAAAAAGCATGGTACTAAAATTGAATCGGGGTACGTGCCTTTGGAGGGGAGCGATGCTGCTTACAAGTATTTCGATGTAAAAACAAAGCTGTTGAATGCCAGATTGAGTGATAAAAGCAGCTTCAAAGTATCTACAAAGTTTTCTGGTATGGACATTGAGTTTGAAAAGGACAATGAGTTCACAAAAGACTTGGAAAACTTTTATGGTGTCGGATTTGATTTCGATTATGTAATGGTAATGAACTCAAAATGGTCTTTTCTGGGGCGATTGACACCAAAAATGAGTTCGAATTTCACCGATGGGATAAAAGGTGACGATATCTATATCAATGCTTTTGCAATTTTTAATTACTCGCGAACAAAGAATTCAAAATTAAGCTTTGGAGTGATGTATTCTAGTACTTTGGGAACTCCGGCACCACTACCATATATCAGTTACTACAAACGGTTTTCTGAAAAGTGGAGCATGAATGTTGGTTTCCCTGTAACAGGCTTATCCTACGATATTAATGAAAAATCGAAGCTTACTGGTTTCTTCGAATTCAGGGGCTTTAATGCTAATATCAGTGAGAAAATTTCAGATCCGACATTCATCGATAACAGATTGGCTGAACAGGTGAAGTATAAAGATTTGTTTTCAGGAATAGAATATGTGTACAATTTCAATAAGATATCGGTGAAAGCAAAGGCTGGTTATACCTTAAGTCGGGAATTCGAATTAAGAGATAAAGACAAAGACGCTGCCTACGAATTTGATATGGGAAATAGTTTCTTTTTCGGATTTGGCATAGGCTTTACCTTGTAATAATTGACTGTGTTAATAGACCTGCTGAAAAATGACATTGATGACAAAATTAAGAATCATAAGACTATTGCTTACAGTGGTATTTGTAATTGGAGTTATACTGTTTTCAAGTGGTTTCTTTATTGGCTGTTCAGATGAAAAAGAGGAACTTTCAATAACCAATGTGAATGCTGATGAAAAAGGCAAAGGAGAAGTTGAAACACGTATATTGTCTGTGGGCACTTTTTATGGAGTTGACTTGGCATCTTTTCCTAACGTGCGTATTACACAGGGAAATACACAACTGGTAAAAGCCATTGGAAGTGGAGATGTTATAGCCCAAATAAAAGCAACAGTAATCAGTAATGTGCTAAAAATCGAAATGGAAAACAGCTCTTATACTAACAGTCAGCTATCCATAGATATTACTATTCCTTCGATTAACTTTTTGAGTGTGAGTGGTTCTGGTGATATGCACATCAATGATTTTGATAATCAGGACAGTTTGTCTGTTAAGATGGTTGGGAGCGGAGAGTTACATCTGAATAAGTTTGAAGGAATTGAACAGATGTATGTTACCATAACTGGTAGTGGTATTTTTCAGGCAAAAGAAGACATTGAAACATTGAACAATTTGGCACTTGTAAATAGTGGTTCTGGCAGCTATTGCGGATTCGATATTGTTTGTGACAATGCTGATGTAAAATCTGCTGGATCAGGAAAAAGTGAGGTGAATGTGAGGGCAAAACTAAAGGCAACAATTCAAGGGGCAGGAAATGTCTACTATAAAGGTAATCCTGTTATTACCAAGGTGGATCGCGGAACAGGAAGTTTGATTAATGCCAACTAAGTTTTTGTTATAATTAAATGATGCAGTAAATGGATGCAATGCTCATTGTGGTATTTTATCCATGATACTGCATCTGATTTGCATTATAAATCATTAACTTTCAGAAGTAGGTGCCATTTTATTTAAATCGAAAAACTTTACTGAAATGATTAAAAAAGTTTTACGGCAAATAGCAACTTATATCATATTTACATTGGTAATGTATTTTATTGGAAAAATAATTAAAAACGAAGATGAAGTATTTACTACAAGCGAGTTATTGCTACACTATCTTTCTTTGATAATAATTATTGCTCCATCGTGGTTTGGTAGCTTATGGGGAATTCCATATTTCAATAAGAAAGCATTTATGCTTCAACCATTTTATTTGCGGATAATTCGAAATGGTTGCCTAGCATTGATATTGAGTTTAATATCTCTTTATTTGATGCATTATATCCGGATATTAGTATTCAATAATCCGGGGCACGAGAAATTGCTTAGTCGTTACTTCATCATCTTCTTTGTAAATACAACTATCATCTTATTCATAGAGTATTACAATTTCTATTTTAGGTCGAAAAAAGAGGAGATAAGAATTGAAAAGGAGAAGAATAAGGTGCTCGATCTTCGGTATAAAGTGTTGAAAGAGCAGATAAACCCGCACTTTCTTTTCAACTCATTAAATGTTCTGGCTTCGCTGATATATGAAGATCAGCAAAAAGCGAATAAGTATACGAAGCAGTTGTCAAAGTTATATCGGTATATTCTGAATAATAGTGAAAAGGAGGAGGTGATCTTGGGTGAAGAACTGAAATTCATCGAGTCTTATTTTTATATTTTGAAATTACGTTTCAATAGTTCGATACAGCTGAAAGTGAGTATTGACGATCGATTTTTTGAAAATTATGTAATTCCTTTAAGCCTGCAGGTATTGATTGAGAATGCAATTAAACACAACCTTTTTAGCCACGAACAACCACTTAAAATAGCTGTTGATGTGGAAGATGGATACATTGTCGTTAGAAATAACAAGCAAAAAAAGAGTGTAGTAGAAGAGAGTAGTGGCAAAGGGTTGGTCTATCTTAATGTGTTGTACGATCGATTAGGGCAGAAAATAGAAGTGATCGACGACGATGATTTCTTCTTGGTTAAATTACCAATGTTGTAATGGATTAAAAAAGAATGGTATGAGGTTTATTATAGTTGAAGATGAGCATTATGCTTTTAAAGAATTAAAACGAATGCTGCAGGAGCTTTATCCTGAAAGTGAGGTGGTAGCTCATTTCGATTCGGTAAGTAGCGCTGTAAATGGATTACCAGAAGTAAAAGCCGACCTGCTTTTTTTAGACATATCGCTTCCAGATGGTTTTAGCTTCGATATTTTATCGAAAGTGGAGCTTTCTATTCCGATTATTTTTACGACTGCCTACGATGAATTTGCATTGAAAGCATTTAAGTACAACAGTATCGATTATTTGTTGAAACCAATAGAATCTGAAGACCTGAAAAAAGCAATTACTAAGTATCAGTCTCTTCAGAAGAAATACGATTGGAATAGCTTTAAATCCATTGCAGAGGAATTAAAAGAGAAAAGAAGAAAGAAGCGATTTTTAATAAAAATAGGGGATAAATATTCGTACGTACAGGTAGAAGATATTGCTTATTTCTACCGGGAAGATAAAACCACCTACATAAAAACAAAGGACAATAAATCGTATATAACCGATTACTCCTTAGGAGTTATTGAGGAACTGGTTGATGAGAATTTTTTCAGAATAAGTAGACATGTAATTTGCTCATTAGAAGCAGTCGACTCGGTTTCGAAATACTTTGGCTCCAGGTTAAAAATTAAGCTGAAACCAGCATTCGACGAATCCATATTAATTAGTAGGGTAAAAGTGAAAGAGTTCTTAGCATGGATGGATGAGTAATAGACATCAAAGATACTACTCATCCATTCATAGATAAAAGTCTATTTTTACCAATCAAGTAATCGTTTTTCGCCTTCCAAAGCCTGTATGTCCGATATTTCTTGCGATACCTCTATGACTCCTTTGTAGGTTCCTAGAGAATCGCGAACGGCAAAATATTGAATGAGAATGAACTCTCCCTTCATTTTAATCCAGAAATCGGCTTGGTCTTTCTCTCCTGATCGGAATGATTCTACAATCTGTTCTACCACATGCACACTTTCAGGCGGGTGGCAATTGCTTACATCGCGACCAATTATTGCTACTGTGCGAGGAAAAATCCGTTTGGCAGGCGTTGAGAAGTAGCATACCTTGTTATTCTCGTCGACGTAAGTAATGTCTACGGGCAGGTGGTTAAAAATCAACTTTATCTGATCGATGCTTACTTTTCCTGTTCCCAAATTTATTTCATTGCCATCAAAGTCCGACTGAACTTCCTCAACTGGTTTCAAATTAGGCTGAATATACGGATACCCCAGTTCAAATCCTTCTTTGTTCATGGTAGCCAGCTGCTGCTCACTTATGGTAGAAAGAATGTAAGGAAACAGTATACGTTCTTCTCGGAACTTTATCGCCATCATATTGAAAAAGATATCGCCAACACACTTGTTAAATGTTTTTAGCTCGATATTATTTTCCTGCAATTGAGAGATAACAGTCTTTATATTTCTTCTTATGTCGTCGTGAAACGACCACATGATTTGCAGACAGCGGTAATCGGGCCATGTTGCTTCAATAACCGGGAACAACACATTCTCTTTAATGGTGTAGTGCTGGGCAAAAACTTCGAGTTGTTGAAATCCCACTAGCATTTCCTGTTGAAGAGAAGTGTTTCGGGCATCTTTTACCAACGCTTTAAATAGTGGTCGTATCTTATTCAGAATTTCCACCATTTCGCTGTTGTTTTGTTCCAATACTGCCAGGAATGAGTCTGGTTCAGGCTGAATTATTTCACAATCGCGAATGGGCTCATGAAAAATATTTAGCACCTTATTAGTTAAGGTTTTTACCTTTTCCATTTCGTAACCCTCTTTTATAATTTCATCGAACAGAGCAATGAAATCGGTAGGAATAACTGTTGGTATAAAATCTTTGTTTTCTGTAATAAAAGTGCTGGCATTACCTGTGGTTAAAATAAGATGACAGAGCTCTTTTAACTTGGCTAACCTTTTCTGTTTGGTATTTGTAAATTCAGACATGGCAAATCTATTGTTTAAAATATACCCAATATGCTTCGTCGCTTTTTTTATCAATCCAGTGCTTATAATCCAGACTCAATGCTTTATCGATTAGTGGTGCCGGAATAAATGGAGCTTTAACCAGAAGAATCTTGCTTCCCTCAAGTGTTTTAATGGCTGAAAGCACTTCGTGAACTGGTTGTTCGCCAGCATTTAGCGTAGCACTAATGTCAATGGTTGCTGTCACTAAATCGTTATTGAACCAATTGGGCTGAGTGTAATTATAATCGGTATTGTCAGCATCAATGGTCTGATGTGCTGTTTGACCAACTTCAGAACGAAGTGTATTAATCAGCTCTTCAACTTTGATTCCGGCAATGGTTGCTGCTTGCGATAAGCTGGTAACTTTGGTAATGGTTTTACGCAATACCGGATTCTTCAACTTCTTGAAAGGTGGAGCAACAGCTATGAGTGTATCTTCCAGTTGTGGATATGCTTCCAGCAGAGCGAAAATCTTGGTTTTGGGTGTTATAATTAACTCTTCCATATTACTCATCGTTTGATTCTCCATAAGATAAAATACGCTGTTCGCCTTCAAGTGCTCTGTTTTCTGTTAAATCTTGCGAATATTCCAACGTACCTAAATATTCTCCATTTTCGTCGCGTAGAGCAAAATATTCAATCTTAATGAATTTCCCTTTCATCTGAATCCAGAATGGTGCATGAGAAGCTTTTCCCGACTTAAAATCTTCGACGATTTTTTCAACGATATGTGTACTTCCCGGAGGGTGGCATAAACGTACATCCCGATTGATGATGGAGCGACTACGAGCAAAAATTCGCTCTTTCCCTTGAGTGAAATATTTAACCTTATCGTCTTTGTCCACAAAAGTCATATCGGCAGGAATTGTATTGAGTATGGCCATAATCTCCTTGGCTGTGAAACTACCTGATGGAAGTTGAATGTTTCCATCACCAGAAATAGAGGTGTTTTCTTGCTCTTCAGTAAAGCCTTCGGGCTGCCATTTTACCTGAGGATCGTACAGTGTGTAACCAAACTCCAGTGTTTGCTTATCGATATTCCACCAATCTTCTACAGTTAACAAGTCCATTGCCATTGGAAACAGAATCTCTTCTTCCTTTTGAATCATATCTATTACCCCTTGAAGTACAGGGAAGAATATCAAATCGAGCGAGTCTGTTAAATCTTGTGGCTGTAATTCCGGAGACTTCAGAACTTCAATACACCCTTTCAGCTGGTCGCGTATTTCATCGTGTTTTCCCCACATGACCTTAGGAGGACCTGTAATCTGCTGTTTTTCCAGATAAGGAAATAGCAGATACTCCTTGCGTTGGTAGTGCTTGTCTACGTCCATCAACTCATTGAAGAATCCCTGAAGAGGGTAGATGTATTTTTTTAGATCGAACTGCCCCAGCTGACTAAGTAATGTCAACATGTCTTTGGCTTTTTGAGCAACTTCCCGAACCGCAATGTTTTCGTTTTTAAAGACATCTACAGGGTGTCCTTCGGGAACCGCTTTAGCTCCACTTAAATCCACATTGCCTTCTAATACAGAGCCGTGAATATCGCACAGTTTTAGTACTTCTGATTCAGGTAACCCTTCTTCAATTAATTCCTGTTCCACTTCTACCACTTCGCCGTATGGGATGTTTTTTAGGGTGTCAATTAGCTGTTGTCTGACTTCTTCGGCTGATTCTCCTTCGTGTAATTTTAGAATTAGCTCTTTTAATTTCTCTTTTCGGTATCTCGAATTATTAATTAATTCACTCATAATAGATGGTTCTTGGGTTTTATTGTGTGAGTACAACAACTGGCAGAATAAGATGTTTATGAACTTTTGGTTTAGCTTGAATCAAGCTGAAAAGTATCTTACAGTTGATTGCACCAGTTGACATAAAGTTATGCAATAAAAACGAACAGAACAATCCCGTTGAGCGAACCATTAATTCATTTGACGATATGCTAAAGGTGTTTTTCCGACTTTATTTTTAAAAAGGCGACTGAAATATTGAGAGTATTCGAAACCCAATTCGAAGGCAATTTCAGAGACTGTTCGGTTGGAGCTTAATAATTTGTTCTTTGCCAATTCAATTACATGGTAATGGATATGTTCAATGATGCTTTTATCGGTTCCTTTTTTAATCAAATCGCTAAGATAGTTGGGGGAGAAGTTAAGCTGTTCTGCAAAGTATTTTACCGTTGGAAGTCCATGCTCCTTTTGCAACTCATTCTCGAAATAGGCATTGAGTAGCGTACTAAATAAAGTTATTGTGTCACCACTAAATCGTTTTCTGGTGATAAATTGGCGGTTGTAAAAACGCTTGGAATAGTTGAGTAGTAGCTCTAGGTTGCTAACAATTAGTTCTTCACTAAAATCATCCAGATTTGAATCCAACTCCAATTCAATTTTCTGTAGAATAGACTCTACAATCTGCTTTTCTTTATCTGAAATATGAAGTGCCTCGTTGGATTGATACTGGAAAAAGCCATACTCCTTCATTTTCGAATGGATAGGAGATGTGCGAACCAGATCGGGGTGAAAGAACAACGACCACCCGGTGTTGACTGTTTGTTGATTGGAAAACTCATATTCGACGACCTGTCCTGGGGCTATAAATACCAGAGAACCTTCCTGGTAGTCGTAATGTTCGCGTCCATATTTTAAGAATCCGTTGCTATCATTTTTCAAAGAGATTTGATAAAAATCGCAAACCACTTTTACCGAAGGAAAGGATTTTGTAAACGGAGTTCGGGAAAAATCCATAAAAGCAACTAGCGGATGCATAGGAGGAGGCATATCCAACATCCTAAACACCTTGGACAATGTCTTTATTTCTAGAAAATCTGTCATTGCGTTCAATTTACGAAATTATCTGATGCCCACATGATTTTTCGATATTTCCCATACTTTATCAACTAGTTGCTCGTCTAAAGCTTTAGGGTTGGGAGCTCGTATTGTATCTTCATAGATGTATTGCCCACTTATGTCCTCATATTCATCGGACAGTGCCATGCGAAGAATTCTATCACCACCTACCTCTGGCTTTGAGGCGCAAAGTAACATATATGGAATCCCAATGATAGATTCCCAGCCTTTCAGGTCGCGCAATAGGTTGGTTTTAATGAATCCAGGATTAAGGGCATTGACGGTTACACCTGTACCTACCAGTTCTTTTGCCATCTTTCGGGTGCACATATTCATAACTAACTTGGCCTGCGTATATGAACGGAATGTACTCCAATTTTTTACGAGCTGAATATCGTCTAGGCTTATGTTACCATACTTCTCAGTTGCCGATGATAAGTTAATGATTCGGGCAGGTGCAGACTTTTTTAGACGATCTAATAGTAGGTGGTTGAGCAAAAAAGGAGCAAGATGATTTACTGCCCAGCTCATTTCCATCTTATCTTCTGTTATTTTTCGGGCGCCAGCATTTATTCCAGCACAGTTAATTAATATATCGATCTGAGGACATTGTGCTAGGATTATTGTGGCTGCATTGCGAATACTCTGCTGTGAAGCCAGATTGCAAGGCACATAGGTGGCATTCTCTTTCCCGGCAATGTTATTCAGCTCATTCACCACTGCTATCGTTTTTTCTTTGCTTCGACCTAAAAGCATAATGGTTGCACCTTTAGCTGCTAACTTTTCAACTGCAGCTTTTCCCATGCCGTCGGTACCTCCGGTAAATACAACTGTTTTATCCGATAAATCTTTGTTTAGGTATCCTCTGTTGTTGTCTGATTTTGCCATCATCTAATTATATTGAATTGTTTAGCAAAATTAGATAAGTAAACTCTCGCGGTTTGTATACAAATTATTTCAAATTGGATACTTTTCTATGAATGTTATTAGTTGTTATATCTGTCTTTGATGATTCTATTACGGATATTATATTTAGGTTGTTTTAATTTCTTGTAATGTGTTACATGTCGGGCTTTCAGCCCTTTGTTTTACTTTGCTGGGCATTTTACACAGGCTTTCATCCTGTGCTATTAAGTGTCGGGGCTTTGCCCCTTTTATAAAGTTTTAGGTGTTGTTTGTGTTTGTAACCGGGTGTATATTAGTGTTTAATATGTTGGGACTTCAGTTCTTTGTTTTATTTTGTGGAGGATTTTACACTGGCTCTCACCCTGTGCTATTAAGTGTCGGGGCTTTGCCCCTTTTAAAAGTCCTGAGTATTGTCTATCTGTTTGTAATAGAGAGATAAGTGGAAATGTGTGCTACGTGTGGTCACAGGTAAATGGTTTCGTGGTGTTAAGTCCCGAAGGGACGAAAGGTAAAAGAATAGGGCGTAGCCCTATGGAGGAAATACATATTGAAATAAGGACTGAAAGCCCGATAGGTGTCGAATTATACCTAGACTAATCCCACACATAACGTTCGTTGGAATTAATTTGATATTACCCGTTAATATTCACTCACACCAGCACCTTCGACATTTTTTCGAATAGCTCTTCTTTGGTAAATGGTTTTGCTAAATACTCATGACAACCTTCCGATAGGCATTTTTCCCTTTCGGACGACATGGCATATGCTGTTTGAGCAATTATCTTCATATTATCTAATAGATGCATTTCTTTCATCTCTTTCAAACAATGCAATCCCGATTTTATTGGCATATTTATATCTAACAACACAATGTCAGGGCAAATATTCTCAACGTTATTTATTAATTGCTCACCGTTCTCAACATAGAAAATTTCAGCTTTACTCTCATTCAATATTTCTTTTAGGTATTCATAGGAGCTGGAATCATCTTCTGCAATTAATATCTTCTTTCCTCTTAAATTGAGGATATACTCTTTACTATTTTTTGATTGGTAGTCACATGGAGAATCGGCTAATGGCACATATGGTATTGTGAAATAAAACGTACTACCTTTCCCATATTCACTTTCGAACCAAATTTTACCACCCATAAGCTCCACCAAACCTTTAGATATACTTAGTCCCAAACCTGCGCCCTCATGGTAATCCAGTTCTTCCACTTGTCTGAATCGTTCAAAAACCAGATCGTGTTTCTCTTTGCGTATACCTATTCCTGTATCTTTCACAAAGACCTCAATCCATTCTTTATTATTTTCTGTTTTTACCGAAAAACCAAATTCAACAGAGCCTCTTTCAGAATACTTAATGGCATTGGATAGTAGATTGTCTAACACTTGTCCCAACCGGATATTGTCCACTTGAGCCATTATATTCTGATATTCGGGTTTAGTATTTGGAATTAAAGAGAGCTCAGGCTTACTTTTTAGCAAAGCACTTTGAATAAATAGGTCATAGCTATTCATAAAAATGGTACAAATATTACATTCGTTTGTATGTACGCTTAATTGATTTGCTTCCAGTTTAGATATGTCGATTATATCGTTGACAATCTGCAATAGACGGTTGCTGGCTGTGTTGATTTGATCGACGAAAATGTTTCGTTTGTTATTTTCCAATTCATCACTCTCCAATAAGCTGGAAAAACCAATAATTGCATTCATTGGAGTCCGTATTTCGTGACTCATATTGGCCAAAAATGCCGACTTAAGTTTTTCGTTTTGTTCAGCTAATTCTTTTGCTTCCGACAATTCTTTATTTACCTTTTGAAGATATGAGTTGGATTGGTTTAAGTTTTCATTTAAAGAAATGTACTCTTCATTTAAACTCTCGTATTCATGTATCTGAGCAAGAATTTCTTTCTGTTGTTGTTTTAGTAAAAGTTCGCTTTTCTTTTTTTCATTAATATCTATCTGAATGCCACACATCCTTGTGGGAGTCCCGTTTTTGTCTCTTTGGGTAACTTTCCCTTTGGTTTCAATCCATATCCACTCTCCCGATTTATGTTTTATTCTGAGTTCAATTTCGAATTGAGATGATTTATCACTCAAATGTCTTACCATTAATCGTTCTGCTCCTTTTTTATCTTCTGGGTGAATCAATGAAATTAACCAATTGAGCAGGGGAGAAACTTCACTTAATCTATAGCCCAATTGTTGGGCACATACTTCGTTTATAATGAATTTGTTTTCTACTATATCCCAATCCCAAATTCCAATATTTGCTCCTTTTATGGTAATATTTAATCGCTCTTCACTCTCTTTAAGCTTTCTTTGTTCCTCAAGGTATTTGCTTTTTATTTCCTGCTTCTCGATGCTTTGGTTAATGGTATAAATAGAAAAAGAGATATCTCCACTAATTTCTATGAAGAGATCTATTTCGTCTTTATTATGTCTGTACTTAACATCGTTTACTGCTCCAAAGTACCCCAGGTGACATCCCTTGTAATTCAATCGGTAGATAAATGCGACATTGTTGGTACAATTGTCATACAATTTACATTTATCGCAATTCTCCAAATCTTTCAAAACTGAAACGAAATTATTGTTTTCAGATGTATATTGAAGGCATTTGGGATGTATACCTTTATTGAACTCTATTCTATATCGATTAAACCTTTCATCGGTAATCCCGCTATATGCGTATTGTTTAATTTGTGAGTTCTCATCCAGAAGAATTAGCCAGGTGGCGTAGTACACATTGGAAGAAACATACATTTCGCACGCCGAATTGATGAGTTCTTGAACGTCGTCGGTATGGGTAATTAGCTGATTGATTTTGCGAGTTGCCTGAAGCACCTTATTCAGGTGGTTTAGCTTATACCTATCTTTATTTCTGGAAATTGCATAGTTGATGGTTTTATGAAGTAATTCGGGATTTAGGTTGTTTTTAACTAAGAAATCCTGAGCTCCAAGTTTTATTGCCTTTTGTCCCAGCTCTTCGTCATATAAGCCAGTGAATATTACTATTGCAGCATTGGTTTCCATCGATATAATGCTTTTTACTGTTTGGATGCCGTTGCTGTCTGGCAAGTTCAAATCGAGCATTATTACGTTAAAACTATTGGTTTGAAGTTGTTGTTTTGCTTTTGCCAAATCTTTGGCAATGGTTAGTTTATGGTGCCTATAAGTTGCAATATATTCTTCGAAAAGAATAATATCTCCTTCATTGTCTTCTACTAATAGTATGGTTATGGGAGCATCCATGGCTTTAATTTATTAGAGTTAATGAGGTAAAACGACAATACCCATCCAAAAGGACTCAATGGCTTTAACTACTTCAAAAAAGCGGTCGATGCTCATTGGTTTGGTAATGTAACAGTTGGCATGTAGGCTATATACTTTCAGTATATCTTCATCAGCTTTCGAGGTAGTGAGAACTACCACAGGAATCTTTTTCAGCGTGTCATCTTTCTTTATCGCTTCCAAAACCTCACGTCCATCAACTTTAGGTAGATTTAAATCCAGTAATATTAAATCGGGCTTCGGAGCATTGGCAAATTCATTTTCTTTAAATAGAAACTGAAGGGCTACTTCTCCATTTTCAGCTACATGAAGGTTGTTGATCATTTTACAATCTTCAAGTGCCTCTTTGGTCAGTTGTACATCTCCGGGGTTATCTTCAACTAAAAGTATCTCTATGGGTTTTACAAAGTCAGCTGAACTCATATGTTTAAGTTATTAATTTGGTTTTAGTATTCTAGTTTTCTTTTTTCAGAACAGGAAGAGTGAAATAAAATGTACTTCCTTGTTCTAATTCCGATTCTACCCAGATCTTTCCTTTATGTCGGTTAATTATTCTCTTGCAGATGGCTAACCCAATACCTGTCCCTGGGTATTCTTCACGTGTATTTAAACGTTGGAAAATGATAAATATCTTTTCTTTGAACTTTGGGTTAATACCAATACCATTATCAGATATGCTGAACTCATAGAATTTGTCTTTGCGCTGACAACCAATATGAATGGCAGGAGGAATATTCCCTTTGAACTTGATGCCATTGCTGATTAAATTTTGAAAGACGCGCATCAACTGGATTTCATCTCCTTTAATTAATGGAAGTTCGTCATTGGTTATAATGGCTGTATTTTCTTCAATCGAGTGTTTTAGGTTAGCGATAGCTTTACCTAATATTAGGTTACAGTCGCATTCTTGAAACTCTTTTCCTCTGGTAGATACTCTGGAAAAATCCAGTAGATCGTTTATTAAACTTTGCATTCTAAGAGCTCCATCAACTGCATAGTTGATATACATTTTTCCTTTATCGTCAATTACATCGTTGTATTTCTTCTGTAGTAGATTGGTAAAACTCGAGACCATTCGCAATGGCTCTTGTAAATCGTGCGAGGCAACATAAGCAAATTGCTCTAATTCCTGGTTGGAGACTTTTAAATCGGCAAGTGTTTGTATAATTTTCTTCTCCGCCGTTTTCTTTTCAGTTATATCATCCAGAAGTAAACAAAAGAAATCTTGTTGAGGTCTGAATACCGAAACATTAAACCATGTTTTATAAGGTTTGAAGTAGAATTCGAAATTGGTTTCTCCTCCATCGCGACCAATTAATCCGTATTTTTCGATAAACGTGGGCACTCTGTCTCCATATTTGGGAATACATTCGCTTGCACGCTTATTAATTATATCTTCTTTTTTTAAACCTGTAAACTTTTCGAACTTAGGATTAACAGCTCTGAAAATATAATCGATTGGTTCATTTTTTTTGTCATAAACCACTTCATGGTAAGAAAAACCATCGCTCATGGCATGAAAAAGCATATGGTATTCTTCCTTCGATTTCTTTAGTTGAAGTTCGGTGGCTTTTAACTGGGTTATTTCAGAAGCCAGCTCAAAGCGTACTTTATCGCCATTTTTAAGAGTAATAACTTTATCTGTACACTTAAACCAACGTTGGGTTATTTCGTTTTGGTGTTCCCATACATGTACACCACAATGGTTAGAGTCGAAAATGATATGATTGGTACAATATGTACATGGTTCATCTCTATTTTGAAGAACTTTGTAGCATTTTTTTCCGACAACATTATGTCCCCAAATATTTTTGAAGGCTTCGTTTACATAGACTAGTTCGTATTTGTCGGGAGTAGCAACATAAATGACATCTTCTATATTGTTTAGAAGAGACATTTGTAGATCTTCTATAGAACCAACCATATCAAGGACTTGGTGTGTGTGAATTGCTGACATCCTAGCAGTGTTGATTATTGTTAATAAAAATAATCAATATATTTTTAATCTGCAAAGTGGTTGGTTTGGTAATGTGTTGGTATCCAGTATTATTGTGTGAGTGGAGTCGATTTGTGTGTGGGGATGGTAGATAAAGTAGTGTAGAGAAAATAGGTATTGGAATACATAATAAGCCGAAAAAAGAAGTATGTAGCTTCTCTTTCGGCTTATTTGAATTGTATTTCAATGAGTAGAATCAAGTTAACTTTTGTTCCTAGATATTATATGAGAAAATTGTTTTAAGATATAACGGCTAAAGTCTTCGATGGCAGGAATAGGGCATAGGAAATTACACCACGGCCGCTTAATAAATAGAGCAATAATTAATACCAGTACCAGAAAGAATACTGCCATATTGGTTCCTGATAATGTAAAGAGAGTTCCATAAACTTCGTATGAACTAAAGCCCGGATTTCGATATATTAACCCCAATAGAATAGCACTTAATACAAACAGTCGTCGTCCCCATTTTAACGTATTGGTTAATTGTGTTCTCTTTGGTTGCCTGGCTTTTGCTACTAATGATAGGCATTCTTGAGCAGAACCAAATGGACATATGTAGGTGCAATACACATTTTTCTTAGTTGTTAAGAAAATAAGCAGTATTCCAAAAACTAGAATATACCAATATATTTGGTTGTGAATATCGGGAAAGTAGCCCATTAGAAACTTATTGATATCTACCAGCGTTAATGGATGGTTGATCCCAAATCCAATAACCGATAAACCAGTCAGTAAGGTTAGCCAACGGATCCGTTTTTTATTTTTGGCTGATGCTTTATTTATCCCAAAGGTTCCGATAAGCAGTAAAATGGCCAATATCATTTCAGGTAAACCGAACTTTATTCTCTTTTTAGTGATGGGCGGAGCTTTTAAGTGGTATTGTTTTACTGCAATACTTCTACTGGTATGCTTTACACATTCGGTTATTGCCCTGGAGGTATAAGTCGCTCCGGTAATTGCGTCAATATCTTTTCCCAGTTTAAATTTATCGGAGTAATTTTTATTTTTTAATTGAGGAATCAACTGACTTTCCATTACCCGGTTGAACCACGATTGGGTCTCTTTATGATCGACGACTAAAATGTTGACAATATTTCCCAACGAATCGACTGCTGTGGCTACTTTTAAAGGCCCTCCAAATCCATTGTATTTATTTACATCAACATAGGCTATTGCATGTTGTGATGAGTCGGTCAATAAGGCATATTGTTCAAATCCTGTCTTCTGGTAATGGGTGGCATGAGGCACCATTTGTGTTACTTGGTTCGATATGTCACTCATGCTTCTTCTAAAGCCTAATATTCCGGCAATGATTAATGCCGTAAGGGTTAGAAACGCGATAATTTGTTCTATGCGTTGTTTTTTAGAATTTTGTTGTTTCATTACTATTCTTTCAAACGTGCTAATAATGAAAGCTCCGAAACATTTTGAGCAAAATGTTCCAGAACTTTCGATTTGTACCCTTCCTACTTAACCAAAGCAGGTTTTTCTAGATGAAAAAACTTTCGATAGGTATAAGCTATGCCTACACCTCCAATAAGTAAACAGGTAATCATTATGGATTTAAAAGTAGTGCCGATAGGAGTGAGCATCTGTGGTATTATAAAGTTGATGAAAGCCAATGCTGGTGCAGGTACTTTTTCTACCATTTCAGGAATAAGATCCCTAATGAAGTGATTTGAATTACTAAAAAGAATCACTCCAGGTATCATTCTTAAACCGAATAGCAATGTGCTCCATGAGAGACATTTAATCCAATTGAATCGAGCAATAAACACCAACGCAAATCCAGCGGTAATAAGAAGCAATGATATTATCCAGAAGTTGGAAAACACCATTAATATGGTTCGCATCTTCTTTTTATTGGCTTGCATCTCTTTTGTTGTTACTTTTTGCTTTAAAGTTTCCGATAGCTCTATTTTTTTAGGGATTTCTGCCGACTTTATCTGATTGCGAATAATATTAGTCAATGGTTGAATTAGGCTTTCTTTAATGTCTTCGGGAGGAGTACCCATGTAATCTTCCATGTTACTACTAAATTGACCTTTTCGGAATGCATTGGCAATGGAATCCTTCATTGGTGGCATACTAATATTGGCATATACCCATCGGACCAGTTGCTCTGTATTTTTTTCTGCTCTTTGAGCATACAGCATAGGAGCTAACCTGAATTTGGGATAATTCTGATCGGTGATTAACCATTGTTCTATGGAGTTAATGCCTTTATGAAGGAGTATCGCTCTTTCATTTTCAGGCATAAACATGTTGGTTAAATCATTCATGCCCTCAGGTGTTACTCCAGCTATCATTCCTTGCATTAAGCGCTTTTTCAATGACCCAGGATGTTCGTAGTAACGCTTCTGGTAAGCCATTGTCTTTTTTATAAATAAAGGAAGTGATTCGTCGGAAATTACATTGTCCAGAATCAATTCATTCATAGCTGATTTATCGCTGAATTGATTAATAAGCCTTGTTGCTAGATAGCTAGCCGGAAAGCTCAAAAATCCTAGAAGAAGTAATATTATGGCTGTTATTCTAAATCCAACTTTATCGTCGGGAATAGAAAATAGACCTTTGGTTATAAGGTTCGGGTTGATGGTTTGTATGGCCAGTATGGTAGATACTACTCCCAAACCACAAAAGGAGAAGATACCTACCCATCCGGCCTGAGGTTCTCCCTCGAAAAAGCTGGTTACTCCCCATGATAATCCAAAAGGAATAAGTATTGTTGCTAATAATGAGAATACCCATGCTCTGGTATTGAATTTTTGCTTTCTGTTCAGTTTAAAAAGCCAGATTAAAGCAATAACTGTTGCAGTTAGTATAAATGAGTTTAATAATTGTTCCATCTTATCTAATCTTCATTATTCCAAAATTTCTCCACATTCTCAGGTACTATCTGACCATAGCCAAAGCTATCGTCGAGGATACGTGCAACATCTCGTCCCACAGGCATGCCAACTGCTAGTTTTGCAATGTCGTGTACCCAGTTCTCGGGTTTGTTGTATGGACATACAGCCACACAAATACCACATCCGGTACTGTATTTTTCCCATTGGGCAAAACATTTTTCATTGTCTTGATACCATTTAGTGACTCCAGGGTGGGACGATATGGATGGATTGTTGGGAACAGGAGTGGGCTCTACCTCACGACTAATGGCCTTAGAAGGGCACTCATCGGCGCATTTCATGCATTTTCGGCAAAACTCCTTTACTCCGAATGTGATTGGTTTATCGGGGGTTATCTCCAGATCTGTATATATCTTCTGAATTCTTACTCCTGGACCATATTTAGGATGAATCAATAATCCCATGCGACTTCCTTCTCCCATGCCAGCCTGAATAGCTGTGGGAACATTTAGTCCTGTGTCGTTTCCTGCAGGAATGGCTTTATACCCCAATGAATTTAAAAACGAAGCCACTTTAGCTCCTGTTTCGGCCATTCTGGAGTATCCTAGATGGGTAGCTGCATCCATTATGTGCCCCGGAGTTTTAAGTCCATCCTGATCCATCCGATGAATAGTTATTATTACCGATTTGGGTTGAAAAGGAAACTTTGCTTCAACCAACTCTTTGGTGTTTGGTTTTTTTACTTTGTATGGTAGCTTAAGGCCTAATGCCAGAGGAAGATCGTACCAATGGCTATATATCCATCGTTCATCGAATGGTGCGATTCCCACGTCTTCAGCGCCCAAAAACTTAGCAGCACGTTTTACATATTTAGCAGCTTCCTCCGGTGAATCAAATTGATGTTTGTTTTTGGTTTTAGGATGACTAAATACCTCCCAGTCGGCAAAAGGCCCACCATTACGAATTCCAATAGAAGACATTCCTGTGCCTATTTCAAGTGAAGCTCCACTGGCATGGGCAAGAGCTGCTTCAATTGGTCCCCAACCAACTTCTCCTCCTGCTTTTAACGGTTCTGGTACCATTCCGCCTCGGAAAGCCAATAGTCCGGCCATTTGGGCTTCTCCATCCCCAAAAGTATATTTAGGATCCCATCCGCCACGACTAAAAATGATGTTTTTCTGGTTCATTCTTTTGTAATCGGGACTAATGTCCAGAATATCGTCAATACTGTTGTGCTCAATTACTCTAAATGGAAAAAACGCTGTTATTTCAGTTGCATCGCTTTTTCCATCGGCAGCTTTAGCTATCGATGCTCCTCCAAATCCGAAAGCTGTTAACCCTGCACTAGCCAAGACACTTCTTTTCAAAAAGTTCCTTCGGTTAACAGTTTCCGGTTTATTATCTTTTGACTTCATATGTTGCTCTTTTAATCTTCATCATTCCAAAACTTATCTACCTTGTCTGGGTCGAGTTTCCCATATCCAAAACTGTCGTCTAATATTCGTGCAATGTCGCGTCCCACAGGCATTCCCACTGCTAATTTGGCAACATCGTGTACCCAATTTTCGGGTTTGTTGTATGGACAAACAGCTAAACAGATTCCACAGCCATATCCCATCTTCTCCCATTGTTCTATGCATTTCTCATTATCTTGATACCACTTGGTAACTCCGGGATGAGATGAAATAGATGGATTATTAGGAGCAGGTGTTGGTTCTATCTCTCGACTAATGGCATTGGATGGACATTCGTCGGCGCATTTCATACACTTCTTACAGAATTCTTTTACCCCAAATGTGATGGGTTTATCGGGTGCTATTTCAAGATCGGTATATATTTTTTCGATACGAACAGCAGGACCAAACTTAGGGTGAACCAATAGCCCCATACGACTGCTTTCCCCCAAGCCTGCTTGCAGTGCTGTTGGAACACTTAAGCCTGTATCATTGCCTGCTGGAATAGCTTTGTAGCCTAAAGAGTTTAGAAACATAGCCACCTTTGCACCTACTTCTGCCATTTTAGAATAGCCATCCATGGTAGATGAATTCATTATATAACCAGGTGTCATGAGGCTCTCATGATCCATTCGATGCACAGTGACAATCACCGATTTTACCTCAAATGGAAATTTTGCTTCTGTTTCTACTTCCTGAATTGGTTTTTTTACATTCTCAATGTCAATTCCCATTATTGGAGCAATATTAAACCAATGGCTATAGATCCATCTCTGATCGTAAGGAGCTATACCTACATCGCTTGCACCAAGAAACTGGACGGCTCTTTTAATGTATTTATTAGCTTCTTCCGGTGATTTAAATTGATATTTTTCTTTGGTATGAGGATGAGCGAATACATCCCAATCGCAGAAAGGGCCCGCATTGCGCATTCCCATGGCAGAGAATCCGGTGCCTGCATTGTGAGAAAAAACTGCTGCATCGCTTAATGCTTGTTCCACTGGTCCCCAACCTTTTTCTTTTCCTACAGCAATGGCATCAGGAATCATATGTGGTACAGCCATAAAGCTAGCTACAGTTCCTTTTCCATCTCCAAACCCCATTTCTGGATCCCATGCAGAACGCGAGAAAATGGTGTTTTTCTGATGCATTCTTTTGTAGTCTGGTTGTATGGTCAGAATATCATCAATGGAACTGTGTTCTATTACCCTAAATGGGAAATACGACGTTATTTTGGTTGATTTGTTACCTTGGGTTTTGGCCTGTACTATTTTCGAACCTTCAATTCCGATTGAAGTAAAGGCTGCTCCCGCTATAGCACTTTTTCTTAAAAAGCTCCGTCTGTCTATAGCCTTACTTTCGTTTTTCTTATTCTGCATTATATTTATGGGTTGGTCAGGAAACAATAGGATGTCCCTAAAGCTTATTTGTTGTTTCTTGTACATACGATTTGTAAGTAACTACCTACTTTGTTACCTCTTAATCCACACAGGGGAGGAGTTCTTACCGCTTTTGGCACTGCCTATTAATTATCAATAATCACTTTATCTCGAAGTAGGATCGAGATTAATCGTTTTAGCTAGAATCACCTTGAATAGAGGAGTGGGACCAACGAAAAAGCCCTTGTTTGAAGTTTATTGTTGAGCTGATAAAATGGCTCGTTTTCAGAAATGTATTTGGGTTAGAGAAGAAAGAAGACTTAACCTCTTTTTCAATATTTAGAATGTATTTTGTGATGTAAACAGAATGAATACAATAATTTCGTGTACCAGTTTTCATGTCTTACCATTTAATGTGATAAGACAAATTTATGGAGTGCCGATATCTTCTCTTTTGATAATTATCAAAAAGCGATTGTGCTATTTTTTGCGTCTTACTCGACTTAGGTTTTCTTGTGTCATACCTAGATAAGAAGCAATTTGCCCTAACGACGCTCTTTTAATGATGTGAGGGTGGTTTTTCAATAGGTTGTTGTAACGTTCGCGTGCAGTGGTGCTTTGCAGCGAAAGGATGCGTTTTTCTAATTTCAGGTAATGATTATCTCGCATAAGTCGACCAATAACCAATGCCTCTCTCGATATATTATAGAGTTTAATAATATCTTCGAAATTGATTTTCAAGATAATGCTGTCTTCTAATGTTTCGATGTAATCCATAGAAGGTTGTTTGGCAATAATGGAATATTGAGAAGATATTAGCTCATGCTCTTGTGCAAATTCCAGTGTTATGTCTTTTCCATCAGAAAGACTGTATCTTCGGGCAAATCCTTTTTGAATGATAAAAAGATACTTACAATAGCTTCCTGCTTTTAATAAGACACTACCTTGTGGACATTCTACTGGTTTTGCCAGTTCACTTAGAATGTCAACCAGCTCAGAGCTGAACTCCGAATTTTGCAATATATTTTGCAAAAAGGAAACTATAGTATCTTTTATTTGATTATTGTTTTCCACTGCGATTTACTATTCTTTTAGGACGGCAAATTACAAATATTGTTTAATTTTTTGCAAGAAGTTGATGGAATTAAAGTAACAATGACTTTCAGTAATACCAACGATTAGCGCACATATGTTGCTTTATGCCACAAATATTCCAGTGGTCCTTGTTGGTGTTTTTTTAGCCACCAAAAACTAAAGATAATTTGGAGAATGGCTATTGCAATTCCGATTAAAACACTGGAGAATATTCCACAGTAACGCGATAAATGTAATCCGTATGGGTAAAATAGAAAGGTTCCAATGAGGGATTGCAATACAAAGTTAGTAAGACTCATTTTTCCATAAATGCGAAACATCGATGTCAGTTTCTGGAAAAATGATGTTCTGAAAAGAAGCACGAACAAGGCAATGATTAGAAATATGGCTGAAAGGTTGTACCACATGGTTGTGGCTATCTTAAAGCTTTCAGTTGCATTGGTATTAGATATGAATTTTACAATGTATAGCACAGGTGTTGTAATTAGTGTGCCGATAGTTAACTTATCCCAGGTTGTATGGTGAATGTTAGAGAATACGTGATGTTTGTAGAGTAAAAAACCAATAAGGTATAGGGCAGGTGTTTGCGAAACTCTTCCGTATTCGAACGCCCATGCTAAACAGGCTTTTAATCCAGATGTAATGTTGTTCCATACCATTGGAAAGAAAGCTCCTTCTTCTAATGGTTGGGGCAATAAATTATAAAACTGATCAGTGTAATTGACTAATTCATAACTGGGGTTTATCCACAAAAGGATGGCTTTGTATAGTTCAACAGGCTGAAGAAATAGAAGGAAAGCAATAAGTAATAGTAGTTTCGAATTTAGACGAGCCACTAAAGGAAGAACAACAGCTACTATCGCCATGAATACCAGTGGATCGCCACCGGCAAAAAAGGCGGCATTGATAATGCCAAATCCTGCAAGCAGTACCATTCGCCATAAAAAGCGAAGTCTGAAATCGAGACTTTTCTCCTGTGCTTTGAAATATTGAATGCCAAAGGTAAAACCGAATAAGAGGGCAAATATGCCAAAAGCCTTTCCTTCGAAAAGAAAGTATAGAACCTCTTGAGTTGAGTTATTCAAATCGTTGAGCCAACTATAGCTCTCCTTTGGCATGGTTCCGTATAAGAAATGGTTGGAACAATGCAGTAGCAGAATGCAAAGAATGGCAAAGCCACGCAGTGCATCTACTACTTCAATGCGTTTATTGGTTGGCATCATCCGATTAAATACTTCGATTTAGGAAGAGATGAGATGAGTTTTACAATAGCATATGAGCTAACAAAAACGATTAGAGCAATAATGAATTGTTCCACTCCAGGATTTAAATTCAACCAACTGGCCAATTCGTGCGAAGCCCAAAGATTCAGGATGTAATGAACCAGGAATATGGCATAACTGAAAATCGATAATTCGATGATGGGCTTTTGAAGCATTTTCGGAATGGCCAATTTCTGGAAGAATAAGAACATTCCCATGGTCATTAGAACAACATTGATGGTTAGATTACCAATGCAAAGTTCTAACAGCTTCCAGTTTTCAGTTCCATTTGTGCTTAGTTCGTTTAAGAAACGTTGTTCGTCCCACAAGAATCCTTTGTAAGTCAATGCCAATCCTATTGCAAAAAGTACAAATCCTAGAAGGGTAGATTTAACAGATGATAGGGGATTGTATTTGTGTAGGAAATAGCCCAACACAATATATCCGAAGTATCCAGAGAAATAATAAAGCATACCAAACTCATTCCAATCGCATTCGCCCTGTAGTTGTGGGAACCATAAGCGAATGTATGGGAAGAAAAGGGTAACCGCCCAAACCGTTAAGAAAGCAAGGAGCCCTTTTTTCGATGCCTGTTGAATCCATGGCGAGATGATAGGCATAAACAGATAAAGTCCAATGATGGTATATATAAACCAGAAGTGAACATTTGTTCCGGTAAAGCTTATAGGAATCAGCATCAGATTATAGGCATATACGTTCATTACTGAGTCGGCAAAAGCATTCGCAGGACCACCAAACACAATTTTTCCCGGAGTGGGTAAAAACACATAAATAACCGACCATAGCAGAAATGGGATAACCACTCTGGTGAAACGGCGCTTAAGAAATGTAGAAGTGTCGGTTTTTAGTGGTAAAAGTAAAATCGACGACATGATGATAAACAATGGAACACATGGTCGGAGCAGAGCACAGTAGAATGAGCACTCGGGACCAAATGTTTTGGTTACTGCGTCCCATAAATATGGATCGCCGGCATGCATTAGTAAAACCATAAAGCAAGCTAACACTCGCAATACGTCTAAGTAGATGATTCGTTCCTTTGAATAATTGAAGGCTTTGATATTCGTGTTGCCTGGTTGTTTTGGCAACGATAAGTTTTGTTCCATTGTTTAGTTTTTAATAATTCTGAAAGGATGGAACAAACCTATCTATTTGATGGCAGCAAAAAATTAATCTAGATTAAAAAATGGGATGGATGTCTTTATTGCTGTGTTCTGCACGCATTTTACTCAAATGTTGAGGAGTCATGCCCAGAAACGAAGCCAGGTAGCTTAACTTGACTCTGGCAAATAATGCCGGCTGTTCTTTCAAAAGAATCTCGTAACGTTCCTTCGCAGCCATTTGTAAACGTTCAATACGGCGTGTTTGAACACTTAACAGGCATTCCTGATGAACTACTCTCGACCAGTTGGCAATTTCGATATTGGTTTTGTAGAGTTTATTTAGGTCATCAATTTTTATGCAGTAAAAAGTGGTTGGCTCCAGTGTCTCTACATATTCGAAACCGGGTTCTCCTCTGTAAAGAGCCAGTAAGGCAAAAGTAATATCTCCTTCGCTACTGAACCACGATGTTACTTCTTCGTCATCGACAATGCAATAGGAGCGGCACAGACCAGATTCAATGAAATAGACATAGTTATTCATTTTTCCTCCTTCAATGATTAACTCTTTGGCAGGAGATGTCTTTTTCACGAAACAAGCAGCCAATTCTTCAATGGATTGGTCGGATACTGGATAATAGCGACGAATACTTTCTACAATGTTTTGCATAGCGGTTTTTGAGCGGTTTTAGGCCACAAATATAGTACTATTGCTTCTTTAAAAGATAGGTTATTGCAGCGTGAATTGAATTTATTGTGGAATTTGAAAACTACTCAGAAGTGGAGAGCTGAAACTGCATGATGCATTGGTCAATAATTTTACCATTAACCTCTGCTACATTTTTAAGTATCCCGACTGTTGTAAAGCCCATGGTAGTTAGTACTTTCTTACTTCTTTCATTATTGTCCATTAATATAGCTAATAATACTCTGAGCTTTCTTTGTTGAGCTATGCTTATGGCAAAGCGTAGGGCTTCTTTTCCAATGCCTTTATTTCGATATTCTTTTCCAATAAAAACCGATACTTCTTTAGTGTGTAATAATGCTTTTCTTCCATTGCGCCAATGGGAAAAGTAGAAGTAACCAATTACTTTCTCATGCTCTTCGATTATCCAAACACCTAACTCATTGTTGTTAGTTGCTTTGAACCATTCCAATTTATCCTCAACAGAATAGGGAGCTAGGTCGGCAGTGAATCCTCCTTCTGCAATTATCTCATTGTAAATAGATACAATGGTTGCTAAATCAGATAATGTGGCTTCCCTAAACTTCATATTTATTGATTTTAATATACATCGAGATCTTTACCGACAATAACTTTCCCTTTGTATTTGGTTGATATCTCGTTTAGAATATCCTTATCTGTTCCACCCCAAAACAGAATGTGATAAAGAACGACTAATTTAGGTTGAGCTTTTTGTGCAATGTCAGCCAGTTCAAATGTTGATGTATGGTTTTTAGCATGGTACTTTTTCCAGAAGTCGTTTTTTGTTTCATAAGCTTTTTGGTAATAAACTTCATGAATTAAGATATCGGCTCCCGAAGCATATTCTACTACCTTTTCCGATGGAGCAGAATCGCCCGATAATACAATCACTTTATCAGGAGTTGTAAAGCGAAAACCCCATGCATTGGGCCAACTTCCGTGAGGAACAGGAAAGGCTTCAACCTTTATGTTCTTGTCTTTGTAAATTACTCCTTCTTTGGTTATTTCGTGGCTATTTACCCGCCATCCTTGATTGTTGGCTGGCTCGTCGCCATATAGGCGGTATTTTATATCGTCGTTATAAGCTTCAAGTATATGATTAGTCATTTTGTTAATGCCTTCAGGACCGTAAACTTCCAATGGCTCATCTCTTCCCATTACCCAAGGCGTTAGAATTAAGTCGGGGTAACCCGTTGTATGGTCCGAATGCAAATGAGTAAGAAAGGCATGTTTAATGTTCTTTACATCTAAGCCTTTTATTTTACCGCCATATCTTGGACTCATAGCAGCAGCCTGACGAATTAAACCAGGACCAAAATCAATAATATATGGAGTGTCATTTACAAGAATAGCAACAGAACAGCCCGATTGAAAAGGTGATGGATTGGGATTGCCAGAGCCTAGCATGACTACTTTGGTAATGTCAGAATTAGAAAAATCTCTTTGGGAAAAGGTATTCATAGCTCCAAATAATAGAAAAAATGGTATTAATAAACTCAATTTCATGGTTTAAAACAATTAGAATAAGCTAAATACCAATCGCATTAATTGTGTGCTGATTAATGCGATTGGTTTACTTGTTAGTGATGCTTAAAGATAGTATTTCTATTCCATTATGATTTTGTAGTAATTCCCTTATATATTAAATATCATGGATAGTTTCTTGTTTATAGCATTTATATGCTATAAAAGCTCTTCGAAATATATTCTTGCAATATATTCATTATAGTTAAGACTAAGTTGTTTCTTTATCGACTCTAAAAGTTGATTGTTGCTTTTTAACTGAGATAGAATGTGTTTATTATTGAAAGCTAATATCCAATTAGACTTAAATTGTGAATATTCAAATATATCTGGTTTAAGGATCCATTTAAACATTTGAGAGTTAATGTTGTTGTAGACCAGATCAATAGAAGAAGAATTGAATACCTTATTCTTATAAATTAAATCAACATAAAAATGAAGTTGATTCCACGGAGAAAAATTGCCAATCTTTTTAGGAAATCCATCATTACTGATTTCAAAGTCAGGATATTTGATAGTTATTTTTAGTAGATTTTCAACATAAGTTTCAAAAATTGAAGAGTTTTCTTCATAGTGCCAAACTCCCCAACTATGAGCATGCTTAGCAAATTCGTTTTCTTTTAATAATGGTTTTAAAAAAGTATAGCATTTTTTTTGTTGCTCTTTTTTCAGTAAAAGAAAAAATGGAGATATTTTTCTTTTATCATTTATTTTGATTAATTGTTCGTAGAAGTCATTATCCAATATTTGTGTTATTTCATTTGTATTAATAAAAGCATTACAAACTGGTTCTATTAACTTATTTAAACCTCCTTCAGATGATATTGTGAGTTTTAATATTCGAGTTGTATTTCTATCATCAATGATCTTTATGTTGCTAATGATAAAGTTAGATAAGTATAATGTAGGAGTAGAATAATCAAAAATAGAGTTTACTTCTAAATAATCGAGAATGTGTTCAAGAATATTATTGATTTGGGACTTGTTTAGTTCAATCTTTGTGAATAAGATAAAGAAATTATTAAATGATTGAAGTATATTGTTCTTAAGGAATAAGGAATCTTCTAAAGCTCTATTATATAATTGATTTTTACTTACATTTCTTGAAAAATATGAATTGATTTTATACCCAGACATTATAAATGATGTAAATGAATCCATAATATTTTCAATCATCTTATCGTTCTCTTGAAATCTGAAATTATTGAGATTGTATTTGTTTATATATAACGTGATTTTTTTAGGATCACCATATTCAATGAGTGTGTGGATAAAGAATCCTGAAAAACTATTTAATCTTTGTTGATATTCTTCATCCGTTGAATAACTACAAATCATTGACTCTAAATATTGATTGGCTAAATTTTTGAAATAATAGTAGTTATCATTAAAAAGACAGTTCTTAGAATAGAAGTTATAAAGAATATAAAAAGCAGTCTCGGACTCATACCAATAGGTTGGCCCAACTGAATAATAATTTCCTTTTTGATATTTATGGTAGTTGTCTTTAATTGTTTCAAGATTTCGTTTTATTACAGATTTTGTTGAGTCATATAACCTGTTGTCTTTGATTTCTATTAAGGCCTCTCTAATACATTTTTCTAAAGGTAATTCATATATTATTCTATTTAGATCTATTTTGTTAATCTTAGCCTTAACTTCTTCTAATGTATTAGTTTTGACATCTCTTATATTGAAATAATCAAGAAAGGGTAATAGTATTTTTTGGTTGTAGCAGGAAATAAAGTAGATTATATATTTTTGGTGCTTCCATGATTTTGATTTAATATCTTCTAGTGCAAAAAATGCTTTGATAATTTGTCCCGTTTTCAGATAAGCCCATGCTTCTTTGATGCTAATAATATTATCATTTTGACATATTACCTTAGCGTTTGTTGTGTTTAAGTTATTTAACAGTTCATCGATTCTATAGTTTTTATATAAACAACTTGGACATGTACATTCTTTAGTTTCTTTTTGTTTGACAGTAATATATTCTGGAGTTGTATCATTTTTGCGTCTAATTTGATAAACTCCGCTATTGAAGAGTAAGTTTAATGCACTATTAACATCATTAGTTAAATCTGTTTGAATATCAGAAATTGGACTTATATCTATGGTATCATTATCGCCTTTTATTTTATTCAAGAAGGATAATAAATCTTCATTCAGTGTTTCAATTGTTGGGAAATTATAATTTGCGGAAGTATCTATTTCATACTTTGATTTTTGTGGAAGTCTTAATGGCGGAATATTTTTAATTACATTTATTGGAATTGCACCTAGCTCTTTGAATCGAAGAAATGAGTTAATTAATTGATTTTCGATGTTGGAGTTATGGAGTATTAGAGAAAATGTATCAAAATCCTCTAACGTTTTTAGAAATTTATAAACCTTTTTCCCTATATCGCCTAGTTTGTAGAGTTGTTCTTTTTCTTCATCAGAAGCAATACCTGCAAAGTAATCATCAATTGACGATTCTTCATATTCCACAACTATTAGTCCTTTTTTTTCTAATTCCCTTTTATTTCTTTGATAATCCTTGTTATCTTTTTCCGGAGTTATAAAGATATATGGAGGTTGATTGTCTTCTTTTAGTATATCATTCACAGAATTAGTGATTTGGGTAAGATTTTTATCTGTAAATGAAAAGCCGATAAATAATACTAACTTAGATGCAAATATTCCTTTAACAAAACCTTCAATTAGAGGGAAATTAGAGGAATACTCTTCATAATCTTTTTTCTTTAGTACAATATTTCTTTCATCGAAATCCCCATGCATTTTTACAAATAAAGAGCTTCCAACAGAATAAGGTAAATCAGTATCTTTTTTTACAATTGAATACTGACTATTTTTTTGCTCAAAAACTTGTTCAAAATGAGTGTCGTAGTTTGTTGATATTATATGATGAGGATGTAATTTAACAATCTTATTATGAATTGGGTTATTTCTAGTTATTCCATGTTTTAATATTTCTTGTACTCTCAGGTTATATTCTTTTTTCCCTCTTGTATCATAATATTCTTGAGCAATATCAAGAAAGTTCCCTTCCTTGTTATCTAACCCTGTCTTAAGCTCATTTATTAACTCTCTCCAACAAGGAACTCCTGAATCATATGAAATACCTGCACCTGTGAAAATAACCAACTTACCATTTTTATTAGCTTGAACTATTCGTATTAGACTTTCTCTTAATTTGTTTGAAAACTTGGGTGTTTGAAAAGGTTTCTCTTTTTCAAAAATAAAAGCTTGTGAGGGATCCCAATTTGCTTTATTTGCATTGATTTCTTCTTCTGTTAACCATTTATAATTTGATTTTTTTGTAGAGGTTATGTTTTTTTCAATAGCGTCTACTTGTAATCTAGAAAGTATATATTCATATGATGTTGCATATGGATCATTTTTACTGCTTTTGAATAAACGAGGAGGAACCTCAAAATCAATTATCTCATTTTCATCATTTGTTTGTGGTAAATTAAAGAAATTTATAATCCGATTTTTAAAATCAGTATAGTTGAAGTTATCTCCTAAAACATTGCTCTTGTAATCAAAAAATTTGATAATAGAATTATCTTCAAGAACTAGATATTTGAATCTATAAGAATCTTTTTTATTAATATCAGCAGATTCTAAAGGAATTTGTTCTTTTATAACTGCAATACTTTGGTGCCCCATATTTACTAATTTTACTAGGTTCTTATAATGATGTTATTGTCTGGTGTAGAGATGTATAGGTGTGTTTTAAGAGTTCTGTAAAAAGGTTTGTCCACTATTTATTTTCCTTTAAAAGTACATCCTGATACTCTTGCCATAATTCTTCGATGCTTTTATTAAAGAAAATTTGCGCTACTTTTTCCCATCCCCACTTGTCTAAGACATTGCAAGTAGCATTTAGTTTTAGCATGAAGTTTTCTTCCTTGGTTTCTAACCAATTGATGAAGAAACCGGTCGTTTTGTAGCCATCCATCCAGCTGCCGCCGGGCTTACGAGCCGACATCGGAACTAAGCCTGCTTTTATTCTAACAGCATCAGCTTCACCTTCAATAAAACTATAAAACTCTTTGTTGGTGAAATAAGTGCCAATTCCTTTTGGTTCGGGTTGATAGCCGTGTGTAATTTCGTGTACCAATACCCCTTTTATCTCGGCTAGCATCTCTTCTTTGGTCATTTTTTTGCTGATATCTTTCAAATAGCTTGAACTAAAAGAGATATTGATAACAGGAGCACTACCGTCTTTCCCGGAAACACCTTTGTAGTCGTGTACTTTATAGTTGATTTCGTCAATTCGTTTTATCTTATCTACGCTAGGGTAGAGAAACTGACATACTTCCAAACAAGTTTGTTGGATAAATGCTTCCGGATTGGGAATCAACTTTTTATAAAGTGCACCATTCCCATTAAGTGTCTCGTTCTTGAAATTTATTTTGGGATACGGAAAGTTTTTCCAGTTGGCATCAACAGTAGTCTGTGTTGGTGTGCTTCTGTTTTTATCATTCTGACTAGAATAACTAATTGTGCTGATTAACAATAAAATGATAAATAAACGAATTCTTAATTCCATGGTTTCGGTTTAATTTAATGGTTTTCTGTGTTTCTATAAAAGAGTGGTTATAGCATGAATAATCAAAAGTATAATTATTTTGGAATTAAGAAGCGCAAAATGATTTCTGAATGGTTATTAACGGAAGCCACTCAGAAATCAACTATTTACTTCGAAGTAAGGGATTACCTTTTTCTCAGGAAGGTGTTTTGTACAATGTTATTGGAGAATTGCTTGGTTTCGGTACATTCAAATTCCAATATGTTTTGATGCTCTCCAAATAATGAAGAACCTCCGCCCAATAAAAGAGGTATGGTTGTTATGGTTATGCTATCGATTAAGTCCTCTTTTAGGAAGTTTTGAATGGTGACACCACCATCGATATAAAGCTGACCATATTCTTTTTTATGAATTTGCTCCAAAATATCGGTTAGAGTTCCATTTATTAAAAAAGCTTTGCCTTCATACTGTTTTGGAAGCTCTGTTAAGGTATTGCTTAAAATAAAAACGGGCTTAGTATAAGGCCAGTCGATACCAAAACTACATACCGTTTCAAAGGTAGTTCGGCCCATTACAATGGCATCAATTTGTGCTACAAAATCGCTGTATCCCATGTCTAAGTTATCGGGATTGGGAATGCTGTTAAGCCATTCAATACTTCCGTTTTTGTCGGCAATATATCCATCTAAACTAGTGGCAATAAACACCTTGTTTTTCTTATCCATAATTGTGTATCTTAAATTTGGACTGCAAAATTCATTAATAAGATCGGCAAAAAATTGTACAAAATTTACCTTTCTGGATATTTAATGAATTCTTTTGGAGTAACGCCGCAGAACTTCTTGAACAATCGGATAAAGTGCGATTGATCGTAGAAGCCAGACTCTAGTCCTATTTCAACCAACTTTTTCGAATTATTGTTTTGTAGTAACTCTATGGCCGAATTGACTTTCTTCAGTTTAATATATTCGTTCGGGGTTAATAAGTAGTGCTTTTTAAATTTCTGAATGAAACTCTTTTGTGAAATGGAGATGGACAAGTTAAAATCCTGTAATGCTCCTTTCTCAAGTAGAGTAGAGGATAGGTAGTTTTCGAACTGAATTAAGTCGGAATCAATATGCGGCTGACCAAATAGCTGAAGAAGCTGTTGTTCTACCTTGCTAAAGTCTTGTTGTTCGTTGGTATAAAACGATTCGTACAAGATTTCCGAGATGCTCTCCATGGCATGTGTCCCAAACTTATCGATGAGCATTCCGTAGCAAAATGGTTTCAATATTAAACCAACACTTCCGTATACTCCAGATATTTCTGTTTGGAATGGAGCTGTTTTTAATCCCGATATAATGTGGTGGTCGTTTCTGTTTACCAACGACTCGATGTTTTGCCCTGTGACATTAAAGTTGTCGCCGTAGTTAAATATCAACTCGGTGAATAAAGCCGCATGGTGACTGGCTTTCATTTCCAGCTTCGAGGCTTTTCCTATCCATATAAAGTCAACAAACTGGTTGAGCGGATATCCTGGGCGATATGTGTTCTCTAAAATCATTTATGGTTTTCGATATAGTCCCCAAACATAGTGAGAATAATAGAATCATTCATATGAGGTGTCTATCTGTTTAACCTTTCAACCAACATGGAAGAAAAATAGTTTACACCAATTCTAATGGATTCTTCGTCTACATTAAAGTTTGGAGTATGTGGCATTGCTATTATTCCCTTTTGGAAGTTAGATCCTCCCATGAGAAAATATACTCCGGGTACCTTTTGTTGGAAGTAAGAAAAATCGTCGTTAAAAAGGTGAATAATTCCATGTGTTGGAATAACTGTTTTACTTCCATAAATGGATGCTATTGACTTCAGCGTTTGTTCTGTTAAATCAGGGTTGTTGAGAACGGTTGGATGCTGTTTCTCGTAGTTTATAGCTATCAGATTCTTTGCATATTTCGATTGAGTGATCTTTTCTTCTAGATTTTCAGGTAAAGCGTCGATATAGGTCTTATTGGAAGCATATATCCTGAAAGTTAACTCAACTGTGTTTCCTACTGAGTGATTATTAAAGTTAGGCGTGACAGCCAGGTAATCTTTATATATGCTATTGGGATTACCAACTCCAATTTGCGGGTTTGAGATGTTTCTGGTATCCCAAAACTGTTGATCTACGGTATTAAACGACTGTATAAGCTGCTGAGTGTATTTAGTTACTGCTTCTTTATCTTGAATGTTGTTGTATTTTATGCTGATGTTTCTGAAATAAGAATACAATTCATTGGGTTTAGACGTGATCATCCCAACAGGTAATGGATTCATATGTAGTGCATAAATTTCTGTGGGGTGAATAATATCAAATAAACTATCAGAAATCATTGATTCAGCTCCTTTGTTTAAAATCTCTTCGGCTGGCTGAAATATGAAATAAATAGTGCCATGTACTTGTTCTTTTTGTTTCGAGAGTACATTGGCAATTCCTAATCCGATGGTTGTGTGCACGTCGTGCCCGCAAATATGCCTTACACCTTTGTTTTTGGACGCAAATTCAACTACATCCGGAAAGTCAGACTTAAAAGCATCGATATCTGCTCGCCATGCAATGTGCTTTCCATCCTTGGCACCATGCAATATGCCAACTACACCATAGCCGCCGATATTGGTTTTTACATCTAATCCAAGCTTTTTTAGATAAGAGGTAATCTTGCCAGAAGTTCTTTTCTCTTGCTCCGATAACTCTGGATGCATATGAATGTCTCTTCTGAATTCTACAAGCTCTTCAAAAATTCTGTTGGTTTCATCTTGAATATCCTGATGAATTGATTGCAGAGAAGTATTGGTTTGCCCGAGTACTTGTATCCCCAGAATTATTCCCAAGGAGAGTAGTAATATCTTTTTCATCTTATGAACTTTTGATTATAGAAATAGTAGACGATGTTTTGCACATGTCTCATAACCAATTTGTTCATTTGTGATTGGATGAATTACATTTAATTGGTGTTTTTTGTTTAGTAGGCCGATTTCTAATTACTGAATTAGAAACGTTTTTATACTATTCAGAAGAAATAATGGGGCAGTCTTGCTATGCTTTTGGTAGAAATAAATTTTCTTTCCACTTTTTGGCAATTATAGCCGATTGATAATCACAAAAATACACATTCTTGTAACTAGGTGAGTTGTGTGTAATGTCTTGTTTTGTATTGAGATAGGTTTTTATTTTGTGTTGAAAATTAATAAATGCGATGAGCAAAAGATGGTTAATAGTTGCTGGCATGTTATTGCTTTCAACTTTGGGTTATACACAAACAAAAAGAGGTATGAATAAGTCAAACGAAGCATTAAAAACATATCCTAAGACATTTTCTCACATTGGGATAACAGTTCCAAATATTGAAAAGGCAGTGAAATTCTATACCGAAGTAATGGGGTTTTATGTGATAATGGAACCAACAGTGGTTAAAGAAGAAAACGAGACAGCCATTGGGCAAATGTGTATCGATGTATTCGGAGAAGGCTGGGGAACATTTAAGATTGTTCACCTTTCGACAGGCGATAAAATTGGTTTCGAATTGTTTGAATTTCCTGAGAGCAAGAACCTGAAACCTACTTTTGAACCATTTAAAACCGGTTTATTTCACTTCTCGGTACAAGATCCTGATGTAGAAGGTTTGGTGAAGAAAATCGTTGAGGCAGGAGGAAAGCAGCGAATGCCAATCAGAGAATATTATCCTGGAGATAAGCCATACCGCATGTGTTATGTGGAAGATCCGTTTGGAACAGTGTTTGAAATTTACTCTCATTCTTACGAATTACACTATTCGGCAGGAGCTTATAAATAATGCTATTCATTGCACCTCAATATTGTCAAATCTGAAAGAACGACTTGTTGAGGTGCAGTGAATATATTCTTCTTTTCTGAAGTTCGAATTGCTTCTTAACTGTTTTCATGAAACAATGATAGGTGTGATTTTTAGCTCATTTAAGCCATGTCAATCCAGGAACTTCCTTCTTTGTAATTAGCTAATCCGGGAACCAATTTATTGATGTGATATGAGTTAATTAAATTACTAACATCTTGATGAAGCGAGTCGATACAGTTGGTTATTAAATCTTTTCTAAATCCCTTTTCTTCAAGATCTAATACAAACTCTGCCGAAACCAATCTTCCCAATACTCTTCCTAAATCAACCAATTTTCGTTGAGGCAAGTTAAAATCTATTGAAAAGTTTAATTCTTTCTTAAAAAAATCAGAAGCTTTTGCTGTCAAGTCAAAATCTTTTAAGAAATGAAAAAGGTTAGACTCCTTTTTTTGCTTCATTTTCTTTAAAATCAGATCAGAAATTTGTGTGTAAAGCATTTCATTTGCTCCTTCAAAAATCTGGAATGGCCTGCTATCTACAATTCCACGCCCTCCAATATGACTTAATCGATAACCTTTAGCTCCAGAAAGTTGAACCAGAGTTTGCGCCGATTCTTGCATTAAGTCAGTCACTACCGTTTTTATGCTGTTGGCCTCAATACCATCTCCAGCCAGATTATTCTCTAACCCACTTTTTTGGCTACTGCGTACGCATAAGGCAGAACAGATGGTATAGGCACTTTGCATTTTAGAAATCTGATGTTGTACCTGATCAAAAGAAAACAGGCTTTTACCTCCCACAATTCTTGTTTTACATTGTTCAATGGCTTCATCCATTAGACGTTTAATAAATCCTAAGCCCATACCAGGAAACTGCATTCTACTTCGATGTAAAATATCCAGCATCATTTTTACTCCTGAACTTTCAGGCTCTAACTTAAACTCTTTGGGGATTTGAACATCAATTTTATTTGTTCCATACGGAATCATGTACAAACCTAAATTATCGAAGTATTCCTCAACAACAATTTTTTGATCCTTTTGAGTTATATCACAAATAAAGAAATCGATATCTCGCCCCAAATCTCCCTTTAAATTTTTTTGTCGGGAAGTTATCAACCAAAAATCAGCCAGGCCAGTTAAACCCTGCCAATGCTTAGTTCCTTTTATATGATAACGATTATCTGTCTGAATATAATTGGTTTGCATATTTAAGGCATCGCTTCCAAAATTGGGTTCGGTAATCATTAAGCCTCCCATCTGTTGCTTTTCCAGAAATCTTTTAAAAATACCGCTTTTTACTTTATTGTTAGCGTATTTTGATACCGGCTCCAGAAATAAGGCAATATTTATTCCTAAAGTTAAAGCTAAGGGTAAAGATTCGTAAGCTGCCGAGGATAATATCCCCAAGCACTCCTTCACTTTTACCCCACGTCCGCCATAGTTCTCAGGAATAGCTACCGACAATGGAGACTTAGACATTATTTCTCTCATCACCAATGGAGGAAATCCTCGTTTCAAGCTAAATTTATTAATATCATCACGCTCGTAAAATACCGACTTTAGAGTTTGTTCAAATTCTCTCAGGTATTCAGAAAAATCTTTACTCATTTTGTTGTCTCCACATTTATTTAAGTCTAGTTTATTTAGACCCGATAAAAATAGTCTTTATTAAAAGACTTGCAAGTCTTATTTGTGGTTTTGTTTAGAGATAACTTGAAATAGTAAATGAGAGAAGTATTCAAATGCTCGAATTTTACTCTTATTCAGACATATTATTAAACTGAAATTCTGTATTGATAGTTAATTTTGACTGTTTTGTTTATGCTTAACAAGCATTAAAACAGAGTTCGATTCTTCATTCAGTCTCGATGCAATTTCTTTTAATCGACCTTTCAGTTGACCTTCTTTATTCGCTTCAATTAGGCTAAGTGCACTTAACGATGAGCAAGTTGCTATCTCGTTGTTGGCATATCCCCATTTCATATTAACCGATTTCTTCGTCGTGTAATTCCCATTGATTACTTTATATTGAAATACGGTCTTTTCCTGATTGTCGTAAGCCAGGCTATTCGTTGGAAAACCTTTTCTTTTCTGAAGATCGAATTGCTTCTTGACTGTTTTCATAAAACAATACCTATCGGTTACAACACTAGGGTAGAGAAATATTTGTGGATTCATGGTTTGAATAGAAGGCGATGCAATTATAAAAGGAAATTTGCTTCCATTGGCCTGATAACTGTAGATAGTATCCGAGGATGTTCGACTAAGTACCCAAGCACTTTGTGAAGGAATGATGTTGCAATATTCTGGTTCAACAATTATATCGTCTTTTATCCAGATATGTGTTTGCAGTTCACCTACAGGCAGTTTGATTTCACGAGTAATACTACCATCTTTCTTGGAAATAAGCACATGACACGATGCTTTGGTTTCCCCTGCAGGAGAATAGCTTTTATAGCCAATAAGATTATCGTTGTCGTAGTTCTCTAAGAAACGGTAATAGCAGGTGTCGGCAAATTCGAACTTACGCTTGAAGTTACCTTTTAGATCATAAACCAGGATCTTTCTGGCAGGGTAGTCCTCTACAAATATTTCACGACTAGCCTCATCTAGAATAACACCAAAGATGCCAGAGTACTCTTCATCGCCACGTCCCATGCGGTTTATTTTTCTAACTCCTTTACCTGTTCTGTCAAAGATAAACAGGTTGCCATCTCTGGCTCTGTTTCTTACTAGAATCATATTTTTACCAATAGCTTCCACAAAGCCATAGGTAATAAACTCTTTCGATGTTTCAAGAGGAATATATTCTACATCCATAAAATCCTGCAGAATAATCTCTTTTTGAGGATAGTTGGCATTAACATCCACTCTTATTATTTCGGTGGAAGTGTCGGCTTTTTTCTCACAGCTGACAATAGAAAAAGACAGAGCAATAGCAGTAATTAAGGTTAATCGTTTCATTTTGGTAATTATAATAGTTGGTATTGGTCGTTAAGTTAGATAGAAATCAGTAATTTGACTAATTTAATTTGAAATTATGTCTTTGTTTGTAATCATAATTCATCCAAGAATTCATAACGGTTAGCGCGAGCTAGTATTGGGTTTCAATTTGTTCAAGCTTAATAATTTAGAATTAACCACTAACCATTAATCATCCAATCCCAATTTATTTATTCTATCGAAAATCGAGATGCTACCAGCTACGGCAACATTCAGAGAGTTATCGCCCGGAAGATAAACCAAATCATGACATTTCTCTTTTAGTTCTTTTGGGAGCCCATGATCTTCTGAGCCCAGTAGATAGATTGCTCTATCGGGGTGAGTATAATCTTTAATTGGAACTGCATTTTTGTCCATCTCAATGCCAACCAATTTGCAGCTATAGGGAACTGTTGATAGGAAAGCTTCCATGGTTTCGTACTGAAATAGTGGGATCTTCGACCATGCTTTCATTACATCAGAACTTTTCTTATTGTATTTGGCCTCAATAACAAAGATAAAGCTGGCTTTGTAAATCAATGCAGTACGCCACAATGTTCCCAAGTTTTCTTGAGTTTTTGGTCGGTAAATTCCAATTCCAAAGTATCTTTCCTCCTTTTTATCCCACTTTCTTCTCATTCAATTATCGGTGCTAGTATTAATAGAGGCTGAAATTAGGATTTCTTCTCTGATTTATGGCGTATTTATGTGAGTAATGCATTAAACCAACTAATCACTTTCGAATCTGTTTTTCCCAGACATCTAACTCTTCGGGTTGAAAAAGGGAGATAATTTCGTTTCGAAAAGTAGGGTAAGTAGGAAGTCCTCTTTGTTTTTGGATATTAATATCAGATATGCCAACACCTGCATACATTTGTTTCAATTCGTTAGCTCGTTGTCTGGCTTTTTCGGTTTTTCCCTGCTGTATTAAGGCCCTCATATATTGAAAAAGTAAGATTGGGGTAGGAGTTGAATACAAATAGCCGGGTTGTACTTTGGTTCTATAGATATTTTGAAAGGCATCGTCGGCTATTGCAGCGTTGCCACTATATACTAATGCAATGGCAAAATTATACCAGTCGTGTCGGTAATTGCCCAACTGGCACGTTGTTTTAAAAAATGGTAGACTATCTTGGTATTTCTTTTGCTTGTAGAGTGCTAAGCCACTTAAGCGATTTGCTCGGTGGGCTACTTCTGCATTTCTAGCATGAAGCAATGGTTTGGCAAGTTTTAATGCAAGTACTCTTTTTCCTGCATTCAAGCTTTGTTCTGCCTTTTCAAGACGTCGTTTTTTTAGTAATACAAATCCCATTAGGCAAAAGTAGTTACTTTCACTCGAAATATGCAATGGGAATTCCTTCCCTTTAACTAATTTGCCCCTGTACTTTCAATATATTGTTTCGGACTCATCCCTACCTTCTTCTTAAACAAGCGCGAGAAGTATTGCGGATATTCAAACCCCAATTTATATGCCGTTTCCGAAATAGATGCATTGGGTGCGAGCAGCAAGTTTTTGGCTTCTTCAATCAGGTAAAGATTAATCTGATCAACAGCTGTTTTTCCTGTTTCGGCTTTAATAGTGTCACTCATATACCGGTGACTAACACCTAATTGTTTAGATAACCAGTCGACAGTTGGAATTCCCTGTTCTTCCAATAGGTTTGCTTCAAAGTATTTATCCAGAATATGCTTGAAACGAGTAAACAATGCTTGATTGATCTCTTTTCTATTTAGGAATTGACGTTTGTAGAATCGATCGGCATACTTCAATAGGGTTTCTAAGTGCGATAGAATAATTTCCTTGCTAAACTCATCCTGATTGTTTTGGTATTCCATCTGTATATTTCGGAATAAATTTTTAATCAGCTCTTCTTCCTTAGGAGATAGATGTAATGCTTCGTTTACGTGATAATTAAAGAAATTATATTTCTTGATTCTGTCAAATAGTTGATTCCCAATTAAGAAGTCTTTGTGAAGTGCAATGTGAAATGCTTCCGAGCTAAATACCATTCCTTTAAAAATCATGGTTTGATTGGGCGAAGTAAAAAGTAGAGTTCCGTTGGAACAATCGTATTTAGTGCGTCCGTATACAATTTCTCCGGCAATGATATTTTTTAAACTGATGGAATAAAACTGATTGGTAAGACTAACAGCATCTGGATGTTTATCATCTTCACAACTGCGTTTTTTATCTTTATCCAACTTAGTGTGAATTATGCTGAACAATGGATTCTCGGGCGCAGGAAAATGATTCTGTTCATGCATCTCTGTTATTGTGTTGTTGACTATCGTTTTCATATTATTCCTTTTTATATCCTACTAATTGAATAAGGTATGAATGATGTTCCGATTTCAAATCCAATATTTCATCCACTTTAGGGCGATTAAAACCTCCAATAACTACAGCATTCATATTGTTTGCACATGCATAAAGATAAATATTCTGAGTGGAGTAAGCTACTTGGTTTCCATAATAAAAGTCCATGCCATGTGCCTCTTTCATTGCTTTTTTCATATAGCCAGGAAAGGAAGCGTCATCGATGGTCATGATAAAAACCACGGGAGCTTTTTTTACTGGTGCTTGTGACGATATTTGTGCTCTAATGTCATCTTTAAGCACTTTTTTCAGTTCATGATTTTTTGCTTCATACAGATAAACACCTGACTTCATGGCAGCATAAATAGCAATGTCGCCAAGTAAGGGTACTGTTCTTCCTCCATTGTCTCGGTTTACGCCTGCTGCTGCCCAAAGCAAGTTACTTAAATCTTGTTTGTTTACTGGTTTGTTGGCAAAGCTTCGTGTTGATTTTCTGTTTTGTAAGGCTTTCATTAAAGTTGCCTTGTTTTCAAAGGGTTTATTCAATTTTATTGTTTCACCCACTTCTGCTTTCAATGAACCTGACGTTGCTTTTGGTGTGGCTGTACTGGTTGCATCTGTTTGGTTACCTTGAACATTAGAACAAGAATAAAGTAGAGCCGTGATTATTAAAGATATATATAGTTGTTTCATTTTATAAGTGCCATTTACAATCTGTTTCATTTTCTGATAATTTCCAGAGCTTATCTGCCACTTCCCTGTCCAACACGTGCGGCTCTAATTGGCATTCGCCAATAGGTCCAACCATGTCCATTCTTTTTGTTGGTCCGTAATAAGCTTGTTGTTTAAGGTTGTCTTCGGTAGCACACATTACCTCGGGCCATGAGCCTTTCTCGGCAGATTGTGCCATGGGTGTATACGATAATATGGTCAAGATTAAATTCGTTGTAAAACTAGCTTCTTCTTTAGCAAGCGAAGTTCTCGATGCTCCGGGATGACACACAAAAACATCTACGTCTTTCTTAGCCGCTTTTATTCTGTGTTGCAATTCATAGGCAAAAACCATTTGGGCTAATTTGCTATGACAATATGAGCTCATTGCCGTGTAGTTCTTATCAAAATTCATATCATCAAACTGAATTGCTTTTAAGCCGGATTTGTATCCATTACTTCCAACAATCACAATTCGTTTACCTGTTTCTTCTACTCTTTCGAACAAAAGGTTGATTAATAAAAAGTGACCATAGTGGTTAATTCCTAACTGACTTTCGAAACCTGCTGATGTAAGTTGCTGTTTAGCCACTTGTGCAATGGCAGCATTACAAATCAAAGTATCAATTTTAGGAACCTTTTTTATTACCACTTCTGCCGCTTTGCGAACAGACGAGAGCTCTGCCAGATCCATTTTTATAAATGAAACTTTTGCATTTTCACCAAACTGTTTTTTCAACTCCAGAATTGCTGCTTCCGACTTTTCCTCACTTCTATTCAGCATAACAACTTCTGCTCCTTTGCTTAAGAAAACTTTGGTTGCCTCGAATCCGGCACCAGCGTTAGCACCAGTAATTACATAGGTTTTTCCTTCTAAACTTCCCAATCTTTCGGGAGTCCATCCATTTTTTTCCCAAATATTATCGCTCATAATTGTAATCTTTAAGTTTATCTAAAATGGTCTTATTTTTTAAGTTTCGGGATGAGTTCAAGCGTTGAAGCTTCGTGTTTTTTTCGATCGTAAGTCAATCGCATCAGCCAATAAAACACATTCATTTTTCTGAAATATGCCTTATTTACTTTCCGGTTTGTCTCTTTCAGATTTTCGGGAACAATACCATCAACTGAAACGACAGTATTGTTAATTTTAATGGCTCCGTTCGAATCTTTCAAAAAAGCATCGTACCAACTTTTTTTCCCGAATTTATACTGGCGCACAAAAAAGCGGCCTTCGGTTTCCACAATGGTAATATCGACAAACCGATGCTTCTCACCAGCTCTAATCTGATGTACCCATTTCGAATTAACGAGTTTTATAAGTTCCTGATTATTCATGTTAATTATTCCTTAATACATTAACTATCACAAAAATAATACATACCAAAACCATTGCACGTATACATTTTGGTAGATAACTTATACATTTTAGACCCGCTTGTATTTGCCCATTTTAGTGGTATTAATTAACTGGTTATCTTTTCTTTTTGAACCAATTTTTAATCTCATTCTGTGACACACCTTCGGGACCAACCACCAAAGGAAGAGCGCTGTTCTTTGCTTTCGCTAACTTTACGATATCTGTTGTACAATTTCCAACTCCTCCGCCACCATGAGTAACAAAAGGAACAATAGTCTTGTCATGAATATCAACACTATTGAAGAAATCTAAAAGCGGAGTGGCCACTGTATTTCCCCAATTGGGTGTTCCTATAAAAATGGTGTTGTATTCTCTGAAATTGATATTTGTTTTTTCAATGGGTTTTGTTGACTTGTTCTTCAACTCTTGTTTAAATATTTCAATGGTTTCCCAAACATCTGTTGGGTATGGCTCTAGAGGTTTTATTTCATAAATATCACCCTCTGTAAGTTCTTGAATTTGATGAGCCAGTTTCCGAGTTATTCCCGAATGGGAATAGAATATAATTAGTTGCTTATCCATCTTTATATTAGGGATTTTAAGCAGAGACCAAAAACTGATCTCTGCCATGTAACTATTTATTAAAGAATTCTGCTACAGCATCAGTCGATACTTTTACAGCTTCAGGCTTGTAATAGAAATCGACATGGCTAAATTCATCTAAAGCCATAACCTCATGATTATTTGTCAGCTTATCTATGAATTGAGTAGAACATGGAGCTGTAGAAGCAGTTGTACCATAAATTACTAATGTGGGTTGTACAATTTTGTCAGCATAAGCTTCTCCAATAGAAATAAGAGATTGCATTGCCTGATCACCAATGTGCATATTGGTAAAATTCTCAACAGCTTTTGGCCCTCTAACTCCATCTCTTCCATAGTAGTCATATGTTTCTCCTGCCATTGCCGGATATGCAGCAGCTTCGACAAATTCTTTTCTCGACTGCTTATCGTTAAGTCCAAATGGTGCAATATAATCAGGTTGCTCTGTTTCGTAGATCTTCTGTTTCGAATTATTTGCAGCAGCAGTCATTTGATTTGCCATATTTCTATCAGTCCATTGGAAAGCATCTGCTGCCATCATTCCAGAAACCATCGCAATTTTCTTCATTCTGTGATCAGTTACTGCTGCCGATGCTATAATAGAACCTCCCTGGCATACTCCAAGACCATGAATCTCATTGACAAAAGGAAGTGTACCTAAATAAGAAACGGCATCCCATGTATTTTCGATCAACCTGAACATATACCTCGATTGTTTAAATTCACCAGGCAATGCCGGAGAATCTCCCATCCCTAAATAATCGAATGCTAAAAATACGAATCCTCTATTAGCCATTTCGGGACCATAAGTTGCTAAAACTTGTTCTTTAACCTGTGGGAACGGACTGGCGCCAACAATTGCTTTGTATTTTTTATTGGTATCAAACCCTTCAGGAAGGTATAAGTTACCTATTAAGTCTACTCCAAAAGATTTGAAGGTTACTTTGTTTTTTCCAGCTTTTAAATTTTCCATTGTATTATTTTTTAAATTATTATTCTGTCCCGATAGATTGAGTGTTGTTATTATAAGTAACAAACTGAATAATGTTCTTGCAATTATCTTCATATCAATTGTTTTTAGAATTATTAACTGATACAAAGATTGCTCTACAATGGCTAATCTCTTTTATACATTTTCGTATACCACTTATACTTTTTGGCGTAGGAGAGTGGAGGGAAGAAAGGAGGCAGGAGAAAGATCACTACTTCCTCACTGTTAATAAAGAAGTAGTGGAAAATGTAGTTAGCGTAAGCTCACTTTAAATTTATTATCTGTAAAATGCAATTGCCACGATTTGTTAAGGCTTAATTTCCAACCTTTTCCTGTGATAACTGAATCTGTTATCAATCTCGGATTAGAGATGGTTACTTTATTCCATTTGGGGCTCATTAATGCGCCACAACTGTCTATTTTAAGAATTCCCCACTTGTCTGAGATTCTTAAGTTAGGATAAACAGTGCCTAACGAATCCAGCGGCATTATATTAGTAGGATCGAAGCTAATTCTCATCTTTAGCAAATCTAACTCCACTACGCTATCTGTTAGAAATTGTTGTTTATATGTACTGATTAGCTTTTCTCTTTTCACTGCTCTTTGGGTTTCAAACTCGGTGATTGTTGTTATGCCATATAATTTACCTGCTTGCTTTATTTCCTCTTCGGTATAAGTTGATGTTGACACAGACCAAAATTGCTGAATAAAATCAGTAAGATTGGTGTTTTTCTTTATGCGTAGATTCCATCCTTTTTCGGTTTGTTGCATAAAATAACCATAAACTGGAATTGTGAAATAGGCAAATGAACGAACAAAGGTGGGCATTGTGTAAAACCAGTCAATTTTTGAACTATAATGCTTCTTGAGGTCTGAGTCAGCTCTTCCACTTAAAATAGATCCGGTGTATTCTGCTAAACCTTCATTTATTTCCAGCGAGTTCTCGGCTTTTTTGGCCTCAGGGAAATGCTGGTAGCGATATTGCCTGAACATTAATGCTTTTTTTAGGTGTTTTATAGGTGCATTCGACACGAGTGCTTGCTTTAATGCCTCAAGCTCTAGCTTTAAGTATATTCGTCCCTCTTTCGAATCTAAATGTTTACTCTGAATTTCATGTAAGTCGGTGAAGCCTAAATCGGGTTGAATGCGGTGAAATGATTCATGAATCAATAAATTCAAACGCTCGAATTTATTCTTCGGAAGAGGAAGTGCAACCATTGTCCATCGTTTCCCATTCCAGTTGAATGCTGTATTGGCGATATTTATGTCCTTGGGAAGCTTTCCAATATAATAATCCGCTTTCTTTTCCAACTTCCCGGCGTTGTCGCCTTCATTAGCAATTATTGTTCTAGTTGCTCTGTCTACAAGAACAAGCGGTCCATCTAATGATTTATTCCATGTGGTTCCATTTTCTTTTTGTAGTACTTGGTGAAGCTCTTTAAATGCACTTACAGCTTTATCTGTACCATTATTACATCCCCAAAGAAGTAGGAAAACGAAAAAAAGTGTAGTAATTCTCATGATAAATAATGCGTTTTAACAATGCTCAAATTCTATTGGCATCTTTTAGGTTATAGTTAAGTTATTTTAATAGTAAGTGGTAGAATCAAAGATAACAATAATATATGTTTGTTATGTACTAACTGAGAACATAATATTACGTCAGAAAAATTAATTGCTTCTATTAATGTTGATAATAAACAATCTCAGTTATCAAATTTTTTTTTAGTGCTTTAACTTTATTTCGAAGGGAGTATGTTAGGCTTTAACCAATGAATAGCTGATGAAATACAAACTTTATCGGTGTAAAGTTGCGTAGCGATTATAGGCTGGTAGAAAGATGGAATACCACCAGTTCAAACACCTCAATCATTATCATTCATTGATGCTAATTGGTTGTTTGGAGCATAAAGAGAAAAGCAGCTATTTAATCAGTTTAGCTTTAACATTCTTAAGTGTCTTATAGATAGCTTTAAGCTCTTCTTCTTGAAATACCGAAAAGTCGTACCATTCAATATTTTGGTTATTGAAAACAAATTCAACCTTTGTAGTTTCAATTCTTACATCCATTAAGTTGTCAATGGTTATTAGCTTTTTCGGTTTAAATGAGTTCTTGTATGAAATCTCATCCTCTGTAACCTTGATGAAATTCTTTTCTTTAATCAACTTCTTGCCGTAAATAGCATAAAGAATATGCAATAGCCCTCCAATACCAAAGATATAACTTGAAAGATTCGGATGAAAGTCGATTCTGTATGCGCCCCATAATCCATATAGTAAAAAGATTATGCCCGAACCATATCGAATTCTCTTGCGGTAAATGTCTAATGGTTTTCTTCCATTGAACGAAAGGTGGAGTATTTGTTTTTTCATGGGCTTAATCTTGAAGTTATAAATCCAAGTTCATTATGTTTCATCATTTGTTTATAATTAACTCCCAGTATCCAACATCAATCCATTTCTCGAATTTGAAACCAACTTCCTTGAATTGTGCAACTTTCTCAAAGCCTAGTTTTTCATGTAAAGCAATACTTGAATCATTAGGTAAGGCTATTCCTCCAATAACAACATGAATATTGCTATTCTTAATTCGATTTAATAATTCCTGATATAGTTTTGTTCCAAGTCCTTTGCCCTGTCTATCATGCTTTAAATAAACCGAACTTTCAACGGAAAACTTATAAGCGCATCTGGATTTCCATTCAGTCGCATAAGCATAGCCTAATATTTCATTATCTTTTTCATAAACAATCCATGGTAAATTTGAGTTTCGAGATTTGATCCTTTCTATCATTTCGTTTTCGGTTACCACATTTTCTTCGAAAGTAATTGATGTGTTTTTAATATAATAATTGTAAATATCTGCAACTTCTTTTGAGTCATTTTTATTAATCTCTCTAATCATTTTCCTAATTTGTATTTAAAGTATAGATGTAATTGCCTTTAATCTATGTGTTATTAGATTATTATGCTTTAAATCAGAGGGAAAAGTGTTATAAATAATCTCTTTTTTAACCTATTTCTAACATCCGATAAGATTATGTTGAGTTGTATCTATTTATTCAAAATAAATGGGAATATAAGTTGAAAGTTAGTGCATCATCAGAACGATAGTCATTTATTGCTTTTTAATAATAAAATATCAGGTGTTTGCTCTGTTGCAAAAACTGATATATAAATAAAATCCTATAAGTGTAATGAATATCCTCATTGTAGCTTTTCTCAAATGTATGCTTAAGTACCTAATGAAATTTTAAAATAGCACTATTAGTTGGTTTACCTCTGAACCAACTAATTTAATAACAAAATCGAAAACCAGTGGGAGAGGAGCTTCCATAAGTTTTTAGACTACCACTGTCTAGTAGATTAGATGACTTATACTTTAGAAATATTCTCATATCTGCTAAAATATAGGAGTAATGCAAGCTACAGTCGGTAAACAACCGTTTAAGAACAGGATTCAACCTTGTTAAAAAATACGATTCACAATACTTTGCAAGTAGTTTTTAACACAGTCACAAAATTTTCAAACAATGAAAAACCTATTTATCCCATTACTAATTCTTAGCTTCTTATTTATAAATGTTACAGATGCAGAATGCACTATTCCTCCCAATAGAAATATTAGCAAATGGATTGATTCTGAAATTGCCAAAGGAATGGATTCGCTGAATATTGCAGGGGCAACAATTGTTGTTGTTCGAGGCGATTCAATTATGCACATGAAGGGCTACGGAGTTGCCGATATTGAAAAACAAACACCTGTTGATGCTAAATCTTCTATTTTTGGCATAGGTTCAATCTCAAAAACCTTTGTCGCAACAGCAGCTATGCAGTTGGTTGAGAAAGGGAAGTTGGAACTAGACAGGGATATCAACAATTATCTTACAAACTTCCAGATAAGATACCATTTCAACGATTCAATAACAATAAGAAACCTTTTAACGCACTCTGCTGGTTTCGACCTTAAAGTTATAGGCACATGTGTGCGGAACGAAGAAGATTACATTCCTTTAAGTCAATATTTAAAAAAGGAGATGCCCAAACAGATAAGGCCTGCAGGAAAAGCTATTGCATATAGCAATCAAGGTTATGCATTGTTGGGGCTGATAGTAGAAAAGGTGTCGGGTATTCCATTTTATGAATATGTTGAAAAGAATATCTTGGAACCATTGAAGATGGAAAGTAGTGGTTTCAAACGAAAAGTGGAACTCCAGAATAACTATGCTACAAGTTATTTTCAAGATGGGACACAGTTAGTTCCTTATAAGCAGGGGTGGGAACTTTGTTATCCTGCAAGTTCTATGTCATCAACAGCTTCTGATATGGCACATTACATCTCAATGTTTTTAAACAATGGCCTCTATAATCAGAATAAAATTCTTACCCAGACAAGTATTGAAATAATGACTCAAAAGAACTTCAAGCAGTATAATAATGCAGAGTTTGGCTGGTTGTTGGGCTTTCAGGAAAATAGTTTTAATGGAAAGAAAATTTATGGACATGGCGGGGCCGTTCAGGGATTTGCAAGTCAGCTATTCATATTCCCAGAGAAACAGACGGGAGTGTTTATCTCTCTTAATTGTTCCCATTATTTGAACAGCAAAAGCTATATTTTTAATGAAATGTTTGTTAAAGAAATCTTCAAGCAATTATTTCCACAGGAAGGAAGAGTAGGTTCAATAAAGAAAACATTTTCCCGGGGTAATGTAGATGCACCCATAGAAACATTTGCAGGAACCTATCGGTACAATTATTATGCACATTCTACATTTGATAAAGTTGGCATATTGATTGGTTTAGCTCCTGAAATTAATATCTGCGCGAGAGATTCTTTTCTTCATGTTCAAGAATGGAACCTGAAGATTACTCCAGATTCGGCGCTTACATTTCTTAATAAGAAATACGGACATTACTTTGCTTTCGGGAGAAATCAAGAAAATGAAATAGCCTATTTCTATGCTCAGAATCATGGGTACGATAAATTGAAATGGTTCGAAACATTGAAGTTCCACATGCTTTGGGTGGGTATTACTGTTTTGCTGCTGTTGATATATTTAATTACTAGTGGAGTACAGAAAATAGCTTCTTACAAAAGGAAAAATTACTTGCTAAAAAAAGTGACAATTACAATGGCTTCAGCGCTTCTACTTTTTTTAGTGTTATTTGCTTACGGAATGAAAACAACAGATGTTATGCAGTTTTTTTACGGAGTACCTCCCATTATAAAATATTCTTTATTCCTGCCTATTATTGTTATTGCACTTGAACTATATTCTTTCTATTTATTAGGACGGGCTATTAAAACCAAAACAATTAAAACCCAGGCAATTGTTTGGCAAGCTGTTGTTGTATTGACAGTTCTATTATTTATACCTTGGTTAGCCTATTATAATTTGATAGTTTTCTAAAAAGACAATTTCATTTTAGTCTGCTTCTCTTCTTGTTTTAACTCTTGCAACTCTTTTTTAAGTTTCAGTAGAACAAAAGCGATCATTAAAAATTGAATATAGCTAACGTACATTTTTGCTCGATCGATATAAATCTTCTATCGAATCAGCGTCTTTTTATCTGCTTTTACCATATGAGGTATACTTATAGAGTTTATAGCTTTATTTTATCTCAATCTTTTGGCCTAAAAACCTGGGGTGCTTACGAAATATCAGATCGAGGACCATTTTTACGCGAGCCAGCTTTTCTCGTAGCTGGGTTTTAAATCCATAGTGCACATTAACATCTTTGGCATTAAATCCAACTGCATCAATTCCTTTCCGTTTTGCAATATAAATTGCTCGCTCGTTATGAAACTGTTGAGAAATGAATGTAATACTGTTTTGTCCAAATATCTTCTTACAACGAATAACAGAGTCTAGCGTTCTAAAACCAGCATAGTCGAGGTAAATTCTGTTAGCAGGTATACCTCTTTTAATTAAATCGGTTTTTATGGTCGATGGTTCGTCATAATCCTTGGTAGAATTATCTCCGCTAACCAAAATATAATTGATCTTGCCCGATTGGAATAAGGCTATAGCAGCTTCAATTCTGTATTGATAATATAAATTGATGAGTCCGTTTGATAAAATCTTACTAGTGCCTAGTAATAACCCTACTTTATTATATGGAATTTCTTTTGTCGAGTTATAAATCTTGTTAGAAACACTATTCTCAACCAATCTGTCTGTTCCAATAATTCCAATCATAGAGAGAACTCCAATAAAAAACCCAATTTTGAATAATTGCTTAGTGTATTTCATGTATCGTCTTTTAAATCTGATTATAACACTTATTGGGCCACTATAGCTACACCGAATTCAATTTCAATCTTTTATATGAGGTGTGATATCAAAAGTAATAGCTCCCACTTCATGAGTAAATATTTTGTTCTTATAAAGTTTACAAGATCTTTCATCGCATCTGATTTTAAAAATCGTTTTCGATAAATTATCTATCGGACAAACTTTTAGCGAATCGTTCTGATAGTAAAGTATGTTCTTACTTACAGGATCAATATTACAAAGTACTGTTTTGTTTCTAGAGATATCCAATGACTGGATAAGAGTGAAATCAGGTATCTTTCTCAATTCAATATTTGAATTAACGCTAAGAAGAAGTTGATCTGGTTGATCAGGTACAAACATTGCTCCTTCATATTCCCTTGTGTCTGTATAGAGCAGCTCTTTTGTAGTACCGTTTATTCCGAATACTTCTATACCTTTTGTTGATGATGCACAGAAATATTGACCGTCTTCAGATACTGTTGTGAAATTTGGGAAAGTATATTTTGTTTTATAAGTAAATGGTATTTCAAATATCTTGTCACCTGTTAAAGAGTTAAAAACTTTGCATTTGGTGGAATCCTGCTCTACGACAAAAAATCTGTCGTTGCTAGTTAATGCAGCTAAGCGTGTATTAACATTACCTCGTAATGGAGAAATTTTAATGGGGTCAACAAAACGACTATCGGCAAAGATCCATGTCTCTTCGCCTGTCATTGCCGCAATTCTAGAATCATGTGGGGCTGTGGCTATTTTGCCTCCGTACAGAATTCCCCAGGGATTACCTTTTATCGTTATTTCATTTTTCTTTTGCAAAGAGTTGGCATCTAGTGCAAGCAAGTCAGAATATCTACTTGTGTAAATAATATCATCTGTTTTGTTGTAGGCATATAGTGGGCAGTTAGGTAGATCTAGTAAAGTTCCTTGAGTAAATCTTCCATAAGCACTGAATCGGTTATGAAAATTGTCATATCCGGTTTTCTGTGGTCTGACATCTAATCTAAATTTACGATTTCGTCCGAAAAGCTGAGGAATAGTAACAGTAGTGTCTGTAATTTCGGAGACAATGATTTTTTCGTTACACAGTAGATCAAATCTACCATTTGCAAAAGGTTTATCCCAGTATATTCGTAAGTTGTCAGTTCCTTGGTCTTCAAAATAAATATTAGGACCAGCGGTGCAAAATGAGATACCCTTCTGGAAAGTATTTCCATCTTTTAAGTAGACTTTAACATCATAATATACATATCCGCAGACATATCCGTAATCGGTAAATGATTTTTGGTTAGGATCATAAATAGAAATCTCAGAATTTTGTGTCAATCCAGAGTAGATCGAATATTTTTCGATTAAGCTTTGAGGTAGAGGACTATTCCAGAAAATTTCTAAAAAACCATCTTCCTTACTGCGGTATCCAATATTGAAATGCTCTTCTGGATTATTTATAACACGAATGTTCCAGGTTAACTCTCCAGTGTAGCCTTCTAGCCCCATCAGATCGGCTAAACTACCAGTATTGGTGGCAAAAGTAGCATTTACTGTCACTTTATGTACTCCTTCTCCTAATTGGTCAAGATAAACCTGGAAACTTACTGAGTCTTTTCTCATAGTTCTAATTAGCTCTCCATCTATTGATATTGTGGCTAATTTCAAGTCCTTTATGGATTTAACTTTGACAGAGAAGTCAGCGCTTTTATATAGATATATGGTATCTGAAGGGTTAATATCATTCAATGAGATTTGAATAGGTATGGAATTTTCAGGAGGAGTTAGTTCTATGTAATTACTGCCTTCTGGTTCATATTCACATGCCACAAATATTAATGTTGTTGCTAATAGCAATATCGATTTCAAACTATTCATGGAACTATTTTTTAAAAGTTGGTAAAACAAATATAAGACCACAGTATAGTCGAAGTCCATTCCAATTGGCCTCAATCTCTGTCTCTAATCCTGATTGTTTCATTTTACTGGGGAAATTAATTTCGTAGCCTCCTCCCAGAGAACAATATAGTCGATCAGATAATTGATATTTTAATCCAATGGTAGGCTCTAAATAGATACCGAAACCTTTTAAATTGGTGTTCTTTTTATCCAATTGGGAATAGACTTTTATCTGTTCCTTCATATCTAAATTTGATATTATAACACCAGGGGTCACCTGAAAATAGACAGACAAAGGAGTATGACCGGTAGGTATATAATGTCTGTAGAATACACCAATACGATAGCCATTGGTTATCATATCAACTGTATATGATCCAGAAAAATCAGCCCTATGAAGACGTCCACCGGTAGTAAGGTACGAAAATGTACTTCCCATAGAATGGAAACCTGTATTATAACCTACCGAAAGTGAATGAGTGATGTGTCCCGGAAATGCATCTGTTTCCTTAAGTCCACGTTTATTAATCATAGTGCGTTGCAGCTCTTTTATATCATCTAATTGGTATGTTCCATATCCAATTGAATATTCAAACGACCACCCTTGCGAGAAAACATGTATGGGAAAACACAAGAGTAAAGCAATAATTAATTTCTTCATATATAAACTTTTCATATCCTATTAATGATCTGTGATCATCAATTGTAAAATATCCCTTTGATGAAGGGAATGTGTTAACAATAATTTAATTAAATGTTGGACGAAATTTGAAAATGTCTACCATATAACTTATCTCTGAGTCAATTCATAGAAAACAAATTGATGGTGCAGTTTATGAGGATTATTGAGGTGTCTTTTGGGATTTACTGCTTCAATTTCTTTTAATAAGTATCTTTTTGCAACAGAAGACCTGAATTCTCTCCATTCGCGAGGCTTTATTGATAATTTTTTACAAATATCTTTTACTTGTCCACAATGTTTGGGTACAATATGACATAAGTCTGTGATGTAGCATTTATTTAGAAAATCGATTATATTTTTATCTGTCAGATCTTGAACAAAAATTTTAGTTATATAGTGCCAAATATCAGATTCTCGCTTATAGTGTATTAAAGCAGACTTTTTAAATGGTTTACCATATAAATTTCTAAAGTCATAAACTAATTGATAATTGTTTCCAATATGAGGTTCTGCCCCAATGAATAGATAATCTTTATTCTTACAATCTCCAATCCAGCTTGAGAAATCAAAACCCCATTCCACATTTGCATTCCAGAATTTTTCGAGGATTAACTTTTCACGGTCAATATTTTTTGCCGATTTTAATACTTTAATAACTTCCTTTTGTTCTTTAGCTCCATCTCTATTAAGGTTATCATGAATTACTTCATTATTACCAGTTAGAAACTGAGTTGTAATAAATTCTCCGTATTTTTCAATTAGAAATTCTTTCACCGTACCTGGTTGTTTTTTAACATTTGTGTTATATTGTATAACACTTTTCACCGAAGTCACAATGAAATCTCTTATAAAGTAGACTTTTGGTGTTGTTATTTGGACAAATATAGTAATAACAGTTAAGTGTTGAAAATAATTATGCTAAAAGTAAATGTCTGTTTCTTTTTAGCATGTTTAAAAAAGCATGTTAGTTTTGAGATAAATAGAACTGAGTTAAAATGATGGTGAAACTTTAAAATGTAGATAATTTGTTTTTTAAGAGAGTGTGATCTCAGGTCATTAAAAAGATTTCTTGTGGGTCTCAGTGCTCCTTTGTACTTTTTGGGGCATAGCTAAAAAGAAAACACTCAATAAGTGTTACAATTAACCGCTCATCATTAATCATACCTAACTAACCATTTCCCATTCATCATTCACAATTAAATCATGTTTTCACTATCTTCTGTGCCGTAAGTATTGAGTTATCCGACAATATTCGAACTACATAAATACCTTTTTCAAGATGGCTAATATTGAGTTGCGCTTTCTGTCTATTAAAGTTTTTAGATAATTGCTTTCTCCCCATGTTATCAAGTATTTCTACCTTCAGTTTTCTGGGAGAGTTGCCTTTGTAGTTTATTGTAAGTATATCCTGAACCGGGTTGGGGAAAATTGCTATATCTATTTTAGATGAAGCAAGAAGATTGTCGATGGATGTATTGGTGTTTTTAATATCCCATTGCACAGTCGATACATGAATGGTGTGATGATTATCAATACGCAATAAGTGAGTAGTATCGGTAATAGCCACATTTAGTAGGTTGGTGCCTGAATTCAAATCGGCAGATTCAATGGAAATCGTTTCACCCTTTTGGCCAATTAGTGTTTCATTTAACCGCCACTCTATCTTTAATGAATTGGGATTGGGGGCAATTAGTCTTACCCTGAACGATAGAGGAAACCCTTCAGGAGTTAAAGTAGTAGTTTTAGGCGAATAGGATAAAAGAGGCGATACTTTCGAATGAATTTTCTCAATAATCCCTTCCGAGCAAACCGAACAGAAATCTTTACCCAGATACCTCATTTTACAATTTTGATGCGGTCGGTACCATGTTGGCGATTCTGAATGCGGATATAATCCAACCTCTTTATAATTCAGCCAGTTTTTCCATTTTAGTATATCTGTATTGGTTTGCTGTGTCATATTAATGGCTTCCTGAGCATATTGATCGCCCGCCCAATACTCATCTGAAAGTCTGGCAAAAGAATGGCCCAATTCGTGTAAGAATATCTCAATGGCTGAATTGTGTGTAGAGTAGGTCGCTACCCAGCCTCCGGAACCACCGTATCTTTTGTCATTTACAATCATTACTACCTCGTCGTAGTTGGGGAAATTATTGGCCAACACATTGGTTATTTTTGCACTTCGCATGGGTACTAACAATCGCTGTATATTGTAATAAGCATTGTATGTACTTCCATAATAGTTATCAATTAACTCATCCGGATCATCGGCAGCACCACTTACATTAGAGGGAACCTTAATCATAAACACATTGAAGTAGTTCTGGTAATTGGTAAAAGGAGATTCTTCAAAAAGCGATGAAGCCGCTTTTTGAGCATCTTTTGCGAATTGATCCAGCTGAGCTTCCGTGTAACCATCTCCCAGAATAACCACGTTGATTAATGTATCTGTGTTTCCGTTGAACTGAAGTGTATCCACTTCAAACTCTTGAGAATAACTCAAAAACGAAAGAAAACAGATGATTGATGCCAGAAATATGTGTCGCATGATTATTTTCTTAGATCGATTAATAAAAGTCTTTTGTTGGCCATTTCAAAAACAACACTTCTTGTTGCAGGGGGTAAATCAACTCTTATGGAGAAATCAATCTGGTTCAATTGAACTGACCTCATCTTTAGGGTTCCATTGTTGTCAACATACTCAATGTGTTTATTCAATGGGTTCTGCATGGAATGCTTTGTAATTACTTTTCCTTTGTTGTTCAGTAAGCTGTATACCAGGTTGTTTGTGTCCAGATTGGTGTCTTCAATTGCTAGGCCCTTTACTCTGCCTTTAGCTACAATCTGATTGATGAGCTTCATATCATATTCATTGGCAATAGAGTCGTAGGCTAACGACAGATTTAAGAAGAGAATCGATGGTCTAGTATCATCTGTTAACTCCTCAGTCGAAATATTGCCCTTCTGAACTTTGCAACCTGCAAAACCTAGCAATAGTCCGAATACAACTATTATTCGAATATAGGATATCATGTCTGTCAGTGCTTCAGTTGGAACTAAAGTTATGGATTTAATATCGATACCCCAAATTAGCGGTTGTTATAAGAGAATTCTGTTGAAGTCCTGACTAGATAATCATTATGCCATTAAATTAGACAGTTCTACGATGTAATTATATGAAAGAGAGGCAAAATTAGAAGAGGGCAGGCAATAAAAAAACGGAAAGCAATGCTCTAACTTTAGAGCAGCTTTCCGTTTTGTATAATGAACTATTATCCAACTATTATTTTCCTAACAGCACTATGCTGAAAGGAGTATCGATTGCTACTTTTCCGTTTTTAACTTTAACTGTTTTTCCAGAATAGTAGTCTTTTAATTGAGCTCCATTGGCAAAAACACCATTCATAGGTAGTTCTTTTTTGCCTTTATCCATATCTAAACCAACCACTACTTGGTCTGCCATGTTTTCTGTTTTGTAGGTTCTACTGAAAACATATGGTTTTTCGCTAATCATTTTATGAACACCAGCTCCAACTGAAGGGTGCCATTTGCGGAAAGTACCTAGTTTTTGCCAGTGAGTAAGAATATCGTCCACTTTGTCGCCATTACGAACGGTGTTATTGTTGATTTCATCCCAGTTCATAAACGAACGTAGATTAGCATCACCAACGGCTCCTTCTACTTTTAGTGGTCGGGCAGTCTCGTCGCCATAGTAAATTTGCGAAGCACCAGGGCAAAGCAACAACTTATTGGCAATCATAAATGAGTGTTCGCGCATCTGGTCGAAAGGAGCTCCATCATCGTGCGATGCAGCGTAGTTCAATACGCTAAGCCCTTTCAGTTTGGTATGCAATAGTTTCGAATACTTAGCAAATATCTCTTCGTATGAGTTCTTCGCATCCCATTTGAATTCGAAATTAATCATACTGTGCATTCCTTGTGCAAAGTAATCTACTTTACGATCGCCAAAATCGAATAAACGACCACCAGAAATACCATAATTATATACTTCACCTACCATATAGAATGGCTGGTTGTCTAACACCTCTTGTGGATGCGCCTGCTTCCAATCAGCAAAGGCAACTACGGCTTCCTTCCATAAATCGCCCCATACTTCTTCTTCGGTATGTTTGGCAGTGTCAATACGGAAACCATCAACACCATATTCACGAATATAATCGGTAAGCCATTTAATAATGTAGTTGCGTGGTGTACGTTTCAATCCAGTGCGGGAAAAGAACAACTCCAACTCTTCCATCTCTTGTTTCAAACGACCTTCGGCTTTCCACTTGTCCATCAATTGTTGTGGAAGCTGAACCTCTTCTGTACTTTCAGTTTTAACATCAGGAAGGTTTTTAACCAAAGTACAAGTTACTGTATTTTTATAGTTGTCGTATTTACACTGTGGCGATGTACGTACCCACTCGTCTGGCCATACCGGATCTTTCTCTGTAACAGGACCTGTGTGGTTAATTACTACATCTAAAATAATTCGAATACCGTGTTGGTGCGCCTTCTTTACTAATTCTGCTAATTCTGCATCTGTTCCGAAGTTAGGTTCAATCTTCGTCCAGTCTTTTGCCCAGTAACCGTGGAATCCATAAGTGTTACCAGTTCCTTCATCAACCGAACCATGAATTTGCTCAACAACAGGAGAGAACCAAATGGCATTCACACCAAGCTTATCGAAATAACCCGATTCAATTTTATTGGTAATTCCTTTGATATCACCTCCCATGAAACCACGAAGTTTCGCTGTTTCTTTAGTACGGTCAAAATTGACATCGTTTTCGGTGTTACCATTATTAAAACGGTCGGTAAGTAGGAAATACACATTAGCATTGTCCCATGTAAACGGAGCTTCTTTGGGCGCTTCAACTGTTTGTTTGGTCGAACAGCTGGCAAACAATAGCATTCCCAAAAGGTACGAGCTTATTTTTCTAATCCGCATATGTTTGTTTTTTATTGAATTGAAACGTTAACAAGCAATATTAAGTTTCATTTCAATCTGATTAATAATTCGAGATAACTGTTACAGGCAAAAATACCAATAATAGCACTCTGATAGATTGTAGTGCAAACGTATGCGGAAAATAATTTGGGTGTAAAAAGGTTAAAAGTGGAGTAGGAACAGTGTAAATAAGAACGGTTTCGTTTTAAGTTCCTTCTTAATGGTTTTCATTGCTTTGGCAATATGTTTTTCCACCGTTTTAATATTCAGTTGCATTACTTCGGCCACTTCTTTGTTCTTAAGCTGATTAAAACGACTTAACTCAAATGCTTTTCTACATTGTGGAGAGAGACTATTTAATATATCCCTAATCTCTTTCATCATCTCTTCCTGAAGTTGCTTCAATTCTTCCTCTTCCAGAAAGTTGATTAAGAAAAGCTCCTGTGAAGTGTTTTCATACAAAAGGGCATGAAGGTATTGCTGTTCTACATCCTGGTGCTTTAAGTGGTTTAAGCACGCATTTCGTGTACTTTTAAATAGAAACGACTGCAATTGTTTGTTAGGATCCAAATCAACTCTGTTTTCCCAAAGCTTAGCAAAAATATCTTGTATAATATCTTCGGCAATAATTTCGTCTTTCAACAGGCGTAGTGCGAAAAGTTTTAGGCGTGGATAATACTTTCGGAAGATGTATTCAAATGCAAAAGTTTGGCCTGCGCGTATAGCAATAGCCAGATTCTCATTGGAATGTATGTTATTCGTGTCCGCCATTTATTATAGTTAACCGAGCCAAAGATATAGAAAAAGCTTTTTGTGTGTCGAAAATTAAAAGGAAAAGAGGATTTAATACCTACTTTACATAGGAACATGTATCTATTTATAAATGGTGCTTTATACCGAATTTAATTATATTTGCGGGGTAATCACGTAATCACATAAAACAAGGTATATATAATCACTTAATTACCAAACATGATCCTATTTTTTCAAGGAAACAATGGCAATTATATTGCTGTTGATTCAAGGCAGGAATTAGCTGCTGAAGATATTCAAAAGCTGAAATGGTTATTCGGAGAAGCCAATCAGGTAGAACAGGAAACTGTTTCCGGATGGTTTGTGGGGCCACGAAAAGAGATGCTTACTCCTTGGAGTACGAATGCCGTCGAAATTACTCAGAACATGGGAATCGCCGGCATTTTTCGTATAGAAGAGTTTGTTGAAGTGGCTGATGCCAGTGCTCAGTTCGATCCAATGCTACAGGCAATGTACCAAAATCTGGATCAGGAGTTGTTTACTATCGAAAAGCAGCCAGAACCAATTCTTTATATCGAAGACATCACTGCTTATAACGAGCAGGAAGGTTTGGCTTTGAGTGCTGATGAAATTCAATATTTGAATGAAGTATCAGAAAAGCTTGGTCGTAAGCTTACCGATAGCGAGGTGTTTGGATTTTCACAAGTCAATTCAGAACACTGTCGTCATAAAATTTTCAACGGAACATTCGTAATCGACGGCGAAGAGAAAGAGCTTTCGTTGTTCCAATTGATTAAAAAGACTACAAAGACACATCCAAATAAAATAGTTTCTGCTTATAAAGATAACTGTTCGTTTGCCGAAGGTCCAGAGGTGGAGCAGTTTGCACCGGCTTCGCACGACAAAGCAGACTATTTCAAAGTAAAAGACATTAAAACGGTTCTTTCGTTAAAGGCCGAAACACATAACTTCCCAACAACTGTTGAGCCATTTAATGGTGCTGCAACAGGAACAGGAGGAGAAATTCGCGACCGTATTGCTGGTGGAACTGGTAGTTTGCCAATTGCAGGAACAGCGGTATATATGACTTCTTATTCTCGATCGGAAGCAGGTCGTGAGTGGGAGCAAGCTACCGAAGAGCGTCCATGGTTATACCAAACTCCGGAAGAAATTTTGATTAAAGCGTCAAACGGAGCCAGCGATTTTGGTAACAAATTCGGTCAGCCGCTAATTACTGGTTCGGTATTGACATTCGAACATTTCGAAAACGATAAGAAATTTGCATACGACAAAGTGATTATGTTGGCTGGTGGTATCGGTCAGGGAAATCACCGCGATGCATTGAAACAAAGTCCGGTTCCAGGAGAGAAAGTGGTTCTTCTAGGTGGAGATAACTATCGCATTGGAATGGGTGGTGGTGCTGTATCATCAGTAGCAACTGGTGAATACGAAAATGCCATCGAATTGAATGCTGTTCAGCGTGCCAACCCTGAGATGCAGAAAAGAGCATACAATGCCATTCGAGCATTGGCCGAGTCGGAAGACAATCCGGTAATCACTGTACACGATCATGGTGCAGGTGGTCATCTTAACTGTCTTTCAGAGTTGGTAGAAGATACAGGTGGTAAAATTGATACTGCCAAGCTTCCTGTTGGTGATCCTACATTGTCGCAAAAAGAGATTGTGGGTAACGAAAGTCAGGAGCGAATGGGATTGGTAATGCACGAGAAGGATGTTGCTCGTTTGCAACGAATTGCCGATAGAGAGCGTTCTCCAATGTACGTTATTGGTGAAACAACCAACGATATGCAGTTTACTTTCGAGAATTCGAAGAATGGTGAAAGAGCCATCGACTTGAAATTGGACTACATGTTTGGTAAGCCACCAAAAACCATCATGAACGATGTAACCAAGCAAGATAAATATAAAGCCGTTGCTTACGACAATGCTAAGATTTACGATTATGTAGAGCAGGTGTTGCAGTTAGAAGCAGTAGCTTGTAAAGATTGGTTAACTAACAAAGTAGACCGTTCGGTAACTGGTCGTATTGCTAAGCAGCAGTGCGCCGGAGAATTGCAATTGCCATTGAATAACGTTGGTGTTATTGCATTAGACTACCGCGGAAAGTATGGTTTGGCAACTACAATTGGTCATGCTCCACAAGCAGCTATGGTAAATGCTGCTAACGGTTCGGTATTGGCTATTGCAGAATCATTAACCAACTTGGTTTGGGCGCCATTGTCAGATAAAATGACTAGTGTTTCGTTAAGTGCTAATTGGATGTGGCCATGTAAAAACGAAGGCGAAGATGCCCGTTTATACGAAGCAGTTCAGGCAGCCAGCGATTTTGCCATTGGATTAGGAATTAACATTCCAACGGGTAAAGACTCATTGTCGATGACCCAAAAATATAAAGATGACAAAGTACACTCTCCGGGTACTGTTATCATTTCTGCTTCGGGAGAAGTGAGTGATGTGAAGAAGGTGGTCGAGCCAGTATTGGTAAATGACGCTACCAAAGAGTTACTTCACATCGATATGTCATATGCTTCATTAAGCTTAGGTGGTTCTGCTTTCGGACAGGTGGTAAATCGTTTGGGAGAAGACACACCAACAGTTACTGATGCTGCTTATTTCAAGAAGGTATTCAATACGGTACAAGAATTGATTGAAAATGGTCAGATTGTAGCTGGACACGATATCTCAGCTGGTGGTTTAATTACTGCTTTGTTAGAGATGAACTTTGCCAACACTAAAGGTGGTTTAGATATCGACCTAACTGCTTTCGGTGAAGAAGATATTACAAAAGTACTTTTTGCTGAAAACCCAGGATTGGTTATCCAGGTTGCTGATAAAGCTGCTGTAGAAGCTATCTTGAATGAAGCGGAGATTGCATATACTGTAATTGGAAAGCCAATTGAGGAGCGTAAAGTGAATGTTAAAGCCAACGAAAATGCATTGTCATTCGATATTGAAACATTGCGTGATCTATGGTTTAAGACTTCTTACTTGCTAGATCGTCAGCAGAGTGGTGCCGACTTAGCATTAGAGCGCTATAAAAACTATAAGGCCAATAACCTTTCTTTCGAGTTTGGTAAATTCACAGGTAAAGCAACCGATTTAGGATTCGATTTAGACCGTCGAGTAGAGTCGGGAGTAAAAGCGGCTATTATTCGTGAAAAAGGAGTAAATGGCGATCGCGAGATGGCTTATAGCTTGTATTTGGCAGGGTTCGATGTGAAAGATGTTCACATGACCGACTTGATTAGCGGTCGTGAAGATTTGAGCGATGTAAACATGATTGTATTTGTTGGTGGTTTCTCTAACTCCGATGTACTTGGTTCTGCTAAAGGATGGGCCGGAGCATTCAAATACAATGAAAAGGCGCGTGTTGCTCTTGAGAACTTCTATAAGCGCGAAGATACTTTGAGTTTAGGTATCTGCAACGGATGTCAGTTGATGATTGAATTGGGACTTGTTTATCCTGAGCATCAAGAGAAAATTGAGATGCACCACAATAACTCGCATAAATTCGAATCGATTTTCTTGAATGTTGACGTGCCTGCCAACAATTCGGTAATGTTCAACTCATTGGAAGGATCTAAACTAGGAGTTTGGGTGGCACACGGAGAAGGTAAATTCCACATGCCAAAGGCTGAGAACGATTACAACATCGTAGCTAAGTATTCGCACTCGGGTTATCCTGGCAATCCAAACGGATCGAAATTCGATACTGCAGCTGTTTGCTCACATGATGGTCGTCACTTAGCAATGATGCCACACATCGAGCGTGCTGTTTTTCCATGGCAATGGGCTAACTATCCAGCAGGAAGAACCGATGAGGTAGCTCCTTGGATTGAAGCATTTGTAAATGCTCGTAAGTGGGTTGAAGTAAAGAAATAATAAACGTAATATTTTTTCAAAAGGGGCTTAGAATTAGTTTTCTAATGCCCCTTTTTTTTGTATTTTAGTTGCCCTAGAAGAGCAAAGTTATGAGTTGAGTATGGTATATTAGCTTATCAAGAAAAATACTCAAGTCAATTTTTCTATTGTGAAATTTCGGAATTTAGCTAGTTGGGGGATTTGTTAATGAAAAGAGTTATTGCATTATTTTGTGTGGCGTTAGGTTTTGTGGCATCTGGCTATGGAAAACAGTTGAATAAAGATTCGTTATCGATTATTCGTCAGTATGTTAGTGTTGTTGAGTTGACAGATGCGTTGGATGATTATCTGAAAATAATTCAACATTTTAAACCAGTTTATGTCGATAGTATTTCATACTATGTCGATAAATTGGAACAATATACGAAGCTAGATACCTCAATGAGAAGTAAGGCTCATTTTGCTTTTGAGAAAGGTTATGTCTTATTTAAGAAAAATGAATTAAAAGAAGGACATAAACATTTTTTGGAAGCGGAAGAGTTATTCGCTAAACTGAACGATACTCTTAATTTAGCATGGACTTATAAAAGATTAGCAGTCGATTATTTTTACATGGCTCAATACGACAAGGCGGTTGATTATTCAATGCGTGCCCTGAAAATCTACGAAGAGCGTAAGATGTATAGTGATGTCTCTGATATCTACTCCTATTTAGATAACTGCTATAAACGACTTTGGCAATATGATTTGGCTTTGGAGTATGCTCAGAAAAATATTGATCTGGCAAAAGAGTTAAAAGATACTGCAAAAATAGGGGTAGGATATACCTCAATGGCTTCAATAAAACTAAATCAAAAGAAAATTGAGGAGGCTGAAGAGTATTATATAAAAGCGCTGGAATGCTATGACTCTAATGTCCCTGCACATGAGTCACATATTGTTTCAATAAAGATAAATCTATCCATTATTTATACCGATCATCAGGGGAAGCATGAAAAGGCAATAAAGTTGATTCGTGAGGCATTGAAATACTATAAAAAGCAGAAAGATGTACGTGGTCAAATTTATTCCTTTATCGATCTTTCAGGAGCAGAAAATAAGTTAAAACATTATAAGAAATCTAATGCATATCTTGATGAGGCATTAGAGTTAGCAAAGAAAAAAGGTTTACCCAATGCGGTTTTAACTATTTTGAATCAGAAGCATGTTAATTCGAAAGAGAGAAACGATTTTAAAACAGCTTATGAGAATTACTATAGCTATACCGAATACAGGGATAGTATGCTTACCATCGATAAGAATAGAATTGCAACAGAACTGAAAGAGAAATATGAATCGGAAAAGAAAGAGAAGGAAATTGCTCTTTTAAAGTCTGAAAAAGAGCTTCAGGATTTAAAAATGAAGCAACACCGCATAGGAGTAGTTGGGTTAGTTGTTTTAGCTGTTGGCTTATTAGTTATCCTGTTGTTTATCTACTCTCGAAACAGAGAACGTAAAAAGATGAATGATATTCTGGCCCGTAAAAATGAGCATATCGAGCAGCATAACCAGAAGATTAGTGAGATGAATACTCAATATCGAAAGTTGAATAAAGAGTTGACCATCTCAGAAGAAAAACTGAAGGAAATTAATGCTTCAAAAGATAAATTCTTCTCAATTATTGCTCACGATTTAAAGAACCCATTTCATACTATTTTGGGATTCTCATTTTTGTTGCAACAGAATGGTCTGGAACTTTCCAATGATGAAGTAAAGAATTATTCATTAGATATATATAGAGCTACTAATCAGGTTTATCGTTTGCTGGAAAACCTTTTAAATTGGGCCAGTTCGCAAACTGGTCGCATTGAATACAATCCACAGGAGTTAGACCTGTTTGATGTGGTAGACGAGGTGAAAAATGCCATCGAGCCAATAGCAGAGAAGAAGGACATTAATCTAAAATGGAATATCGAACCTGATGTAATGATTAAAGCCGATGATAATATGTTGGCAGCAGTTATTCGAAACTTAATGTCTAATGCTGTGAAGTTTACTGAAGAAAAAGGAACAGTTGAACTTTGGTCTGAAAAAAGAGGAAATGAGATTCTGGTCTTTGTTAAGGACAATGGAGTTGGAATGTCGGAAGAAGATGCGCAAAAGATTTTTATGATTGATTCTAAATTCAGACGAGAAGGAACCAACGATGAAACAGGTTCCGGACTAGGATTGATTGTGTGTAAAGAGTTTATTAATAAACACAATGGTGTTTTGAAAGTGGAAAGTAAAGAAGGAGAGGGAAGTAAGTTCTGGTTTAACCTTCCTTCGGCTTAAAAATAATAACATGGAACGAAAAAGGCCTTAATGCAACAATGTGTTAAGGCCTTTTTTTATTTAGATTAAAAGTGATCTAAGATGTTCGAATGGAGATGGGATGATCAGGATTTAGTTGTAATAAATCCCATAGGTTGCCATAAAGATCTTTGAATACTGCCACAGTGCCATAGTCGGCCTCTTTAGGTGGTCGAACAAATTCAATGCCCTTCGCAAGCATATCATTGTAATCTCTCCAGAAATCGTCAGTATTTAAGAATAGAAATACTCTGCCTCCTGCTTGGTTACCTATAAAGTCTTCTTGCTCTGGTTTCGAAGCTTTGGCCAATAGAATAGTTGTTCCATTGGAGTTAGGAGGAGCTACTACTACCCATCTTTTATCTTGTTCTGGTTGATAGGTATCTTCTAACAATTCGAAGTTGAGTTTCTTCGTATAAAATTCAATGGCATCGTCGTAATCTTTTACAACTAATGCAATGTGAACAATGCTTTGTTTCATAAAGGGTGATTGTTTGTTTTATAAGTATTTGAAGAAGCTTCCAGCTGATCGGTTCAGCTGATTATTAACCTCTTCTGGATATTCAATGTCGGTTAAGAAAAGAGCATTTCCGGGAGCCGAAGCACCTGCTCTGCCTCTGTTTTTATCTTCAATAATTTTACGAAAATCTTCTATGGTACATTTGCCTTCTCCAACCTGAATAAGAGTCCCTACAATGGCACGAACCATGTTACGCAGAAAGCGGTCTGCTTTAATTTCGAAGACCAAGAAATCGCCATCTTCAGTCCATTGTACTTTGTCAATTCTACAGTTATTGGTTTTCACATCGGTGTGTAAACGACTGAAGCTGGTAAAGTCGATATAGTCGAAAAGAATTTTCCCGGCTTCATTCATCTTTTCCACATCAAGTGGAACCCGATGGTGATAAGCCAGCTCAGAAGAGAAAGGATTGTTCTTCTTCGATATAAAATATTTGTATGAACGCGAAAGAGCACTAAAACGAGCATGCATTTCGCTATCTACCTCAAAAATTTGCTCTACACTTACCTGGCCTCGAATGAATCTATTTAGTTTGTAAGTCAGTTGTTTAGGGTCGAATGTTGCATCTGTTTCGAAATGGGCTACAAAGAAGCTGGCATGAACACCTGTATCGGTTCTTCCTGCACCCACCACATTGATATCATTTTTTAACAAAACTGTTAAGGCTTTGTTAAGCTCTTCCTGAACCGAAATGGCATTGGGCTGAATTTGCCATCCGTGATAGTTTTTTCCGTTATAAGCCAGCTGTATAAAGTATCTTTTTAACTCCATGTTTCATTATGTAATAAAGCTGTTTCCCCAATGAAAACAGCGCTTTCGTTGCAATTTAATAAGGATTAAGTACCAAAAACCAGACAAATTTAAATATCTTTAGTGGCCATTTTAACTTGACCTTAACTTTTTTTAACGAATATAAACTGAAAGGGGTCTGTTAAACAAATAATTTCGTGCAAAACAAAAATCAAAAATATTGATATGACAATGAATCAGGCAGTTGATATAAGAGCCCTAAATGAGAAAATACAACAAGAAAGTTCGTTTGTTGATTTAATCACTATGGAAATGAACAAGACCATTGTTGGTCAGCAACATTTGGTTGAAAGTTTATTAATTGGATTACTATCCAATGGCCACATTCTTTTAGAAGGTGTTCCTGGATTGGCAAAGACATTAGCCATTACCACACTTTCGAAAATTGTAGAAGCCGACTTCTCTCGTATCCAGTTTACTCCTGATCTTCTTCCTGCCGACGTGTTAGGTACAATGATCTACAGTCAGAAGAAGGAAGAGTTTGTAGTGAAAAAGGGACCTATTTTTGCCAACTTTATCTTGGCCGATGAGATTAACCGTGCTCCGGCAAAAGTTCAGTCGGCATTGTTAGAAGCTATGCAGGAACGCCAGGTAACAATTGGTGAGAATACATTCAAGCTTCCAGAACCATTCTTGGTAATGGCTACACAAAACCCTATCGAGCAAGAAGGAACTTACCCACTTCCTGAAGCGCAAGTTGACCGTTTCATGCTGAAAGTGGTAATTAAATATCCAAAGAAAGAAGAAGAGCGAATTATTATTCAGCAGAATATGTTGAAACAATATCCACAACCTTCTACTATTCTTAAACCAGAAGATATTAATCGTGCTCGCGACGTAGTGAAAGAGGTGTACATGGATGAGAAAATCCAGAAATACATTGTCGACATTGTGTTTGCTACTCGTACTCCAGAAGAGTATGGTTTAGAGAAATACAGCAACATGATTGCTTTCGGAGGATCTCCTCGTGCAAGTATTAGTTTGGCATCGGCAGCTAAAGCTTATGCATTTATTAAGCGCCGTGGATACGTTATCCCAGAAGATGTTCGTGCTGTATGTCATGATGTATTGCGTCACCGTATTGGAGTTAGCTACGAAGCAGAAGCCAACAATATCACATCGGAAGATATCATCAATGAAATCTTGAATGTGGTAGAGGTACCATAGTCATTCACTGATTAGGTTGTCGGTGGTTTCGGCAGCCTTCGTTTCATTTTTCTTCTTATTAACGAATTAAAAACGAAGTATTTTGGAAACCAGTGATCTGTTAAAGAAAGTTCGAAAGATTGAGATAAAAACCCGCGGTTTGTCGCGCAATATCTTTGCCGGAGAGTACCATAGTGCTTTCAAAGGTCGAGGAATGGCATTTAGTGAGGTGCGTAAATACCAATATGGCGATGATGTAAGAAACATCGACTGGAATGTTACTGCACGCTATAACGAACCGTTCATTAAGATTTTTGAAGAGGAGAGAGAGCTAACCGTTATGCTTTTAATTGATGTTAGTGGATCTCGCGAATTCGGATCTTTCGAGAAACTGAAAAAGAATGTAATTACTGAAATTGCAGCAGTCTTGGCTTTTTCGGCAATTACCAATAACGATAAAATTGGTGTGGTTTTCTTTTCCGATAAGGTAGAGAAGTTTATTCCGCCTAAAAAAGGGAAAACACACACATTGCGTATCATTCGAGAGTTGATTGAGTTCACTCCGGAACATCGCACCACCAATATTCCTGAAGCAGTGAGGTATTTAACCAATGCCATAAAAAAACGATGTACCACATTCGTAATTTCTGACTTTATGGATGAGAGCAGCGAAATGCAAAATGCATTGACCATTGCCAATAATAAGCATGATATGGTTGGATTACGCATTTTCGATAAGCGCGAAACGCAGCTGCCTCCTGTTGGGCTGATTAAAATGAAAGATGCAGAAACCGGCGCTTACACATGGGTGGATACTTCTAACAAGAAAACCCGCATGATGTACGAAGCATGGTGGAAGAAGCAATCGCAGCATGTTCACGATATTCTAACTAAGTCGGGAATCGACTATGTGAATATCGATACGCAAGAAGATTACGTGAAATCGTTGATGGCTCTGTTTCGTAAACGCGGAGCTTAGTCAACGCAAAACTAATTGATCAGAATAAACGCAAATGAAGGTTTTAACAAAAATAGGTGTAGGGTGCTTTCTAATTGGAATGAGCATGACATCGGTACAAGCCCAGGAGATTACCACTAAGGCTGTATTGGATAGCACTCATATCATGTTGGGCGACCAGATAAACCTGCGGTTGGAAGTAAAACAGCCGGCAGATGCTATCGTTGCATTTCCTACTCCAAGCGATACCTTAACTCCGAATGTAGAGATTGTTCGTCGATCGAAAATCGATACCGTTAAGTTGGATAACAATCAACTGCATATTTATCAGAATTTTGTGGTAACCAGCTTTGATAGTGGACAACATCAAATTCCTCCTTTCTATTTTAAACTCGACTTTAAAAATGTAAAGGATTCACTCAAAAGTAATGCACTAACACTAAATGTTGGCTCATTCGATGTGGATTTGCAAAAGGGAATTACAGATATTAAGCCACCACACGAAGCACCACTTACACTGAAAGAGGTTTCGCCTTATATTTTAGGAGTGATAATTTTAGGTGGAATAATCTTCCTGATTTTCTATACCATTCGTCGTAGAAAAAGAGGACAATCGTTGGTTGGACCTCCTCCTAAACCGTTAGAACCGGCACACATTATTGCGTTGCGCGAATTAGAGCGAGTTAAATCGGAAGCGCTTTGGAAGGACGATAAAGAGAAGCAATATTACAGTGACATGACTGATATTTTGCGTAATTATATCGAATACCGTTTCGAGGTGCCAGCCATGGAGTCGACTACCGATGAGATATTACGCGATTTAACGGCTAACAAAGGCTTAATAACCGAAAAGGCTAAAGAACAACTGACTCAGGTGTTACAATTGGCCGACCTGGTGAAGTTTGCCAAGTATAAACCTCTTCCTGACGACAACCAGATTTCACTGGCTAACTCTTTCTTCTTTGTTAATCAAACAAAAATGGAAGAGAAGAAGCGACCAGAGAAACCGGTTGATGACCGTGAAGGAGAAGAAGTAGAACTGAAGTAAAGCGAACGATTATGAGCAAGTATATTTTTGCGAATCCTGAATATTTGTATTTACTGTTTATTCTGGTTCCAATGCTGGGAGTCTATATCTGGCGCCATAGAAAATTAAGTGCCAGTTTGCAGATTTCTACCATTAAAGGATTGGAAAACATACCTATAACATTTCGTCATGTACTGCGTCATTTTGTATTTGTACTAAAAATGGCAGTAGTAGGGCTTCTGATTGTTGCTTTGGCTCGTCCTCAGTCGTCGGAAAGCTGGCAAAATGTAACAACAGAAGGTATCGATGTGGTAATTGCACTGGACGTTTCCAGCTCCATGTTGGCACGCGACTTTGTTCCTGATCGTTTGTCTGCCGCACAAAATGTAGCAGTAGAGTTTATTTCAGGTCGAAGAAACGATAAGATTGGTTTGGTAGTATTTAGTGGCGAAAGTTTCACGCAATGTCCGTTGACAACCGACCATGCCGTGTTGATCAATCTTTTTAAAGATATCGACATGTTTAAAGATCCACAGCGTCGCCCCATAGAAGATGGTACTGCCATTGGAAACGGATTGGCACAAGCAGTGGCTCGATTGAAAGATAGTAACGCCAAGAGTAAAGTGGTAATTCTGCTTACCGATGGAGAGAACAACAAAGGAGAGATTGCTCCTAAAACGGCTGCTGAGCTGGCAAAGACTTTCGGTATTCGAGTTTATACTATTGGAGTAGGAACAATTGGTACTGCACCATATCCAATTCAGGTTCAGTCGCCATTTGGAGGCGTGCAAACTCAAATCAGAGATGTGGAAGTAAAAATTGATGAAGAGACACTGGAGCAAATTGCTGAAACAACTGGTGGACGTTACTTCCGTGCAACCGACAATGAGAAACTAAAAGAAATATATACCGAAATTGATAAACTGGAGAAAACGAAGATTGAAGTGAAAGAGTTCAGTAAGCGCGATGAAGAGTTTCAGCGTTTTGCTATCCCTGCTTTGCTGATTTTCGGTTTGGCACTGCTTATTCAAGCTGTTTTCCTGAGATCAATTCCATAGGTATCATTAAAAATTAAAGATCATGTTCAGATTCGGACATCCAGAATATTTATACGGCCTTTTGGTTATACCGGTTTTTCTTCTGATTTATTGGTACTCTCGCATGCGCCGAAAAAAAGCATTGAAAGAATTTGGTAATCCTGAATTATTAGCCGAATTAATGCCCAATGTTTCAGGTACTCGCCCTACTTTGAAATACCTGTTTCTAATGTTGGGAATGGCGTTCATCATTCTAGGCTTATCGCAACCTCAGTTTGGTTCAAAACTGAAAAAAGTAAAACGTAAAGGCGTTGAAGTGGTTATTGCACTCGATGTTTCCAATAGTATGTTGGCCGAAGATATCCAGCCTAACCGTCTGGAGCGCTCAAAACGTGCCATTTCTAAAATGGTAGAGCGTATGCACGACGACCGCATTGGTCTATTGGTTTTTGCCGGCGATGCATTTGTGCAGTTGCCTATTACCAACGATTATGCTTCAGCTAAATTGTTTTTGGAATCGGTAAATACAGGCATTGTTCCTGTGCAGGGAACAGCAATTGGTAAAGCCATTGAATTGGGAATGCGCTCGTTCAGCCCCGATACGGAGAAGAATAAAGCATTAATTATTATCACCGATGGGGAAAACCACGAAGATGATGCAGTAGCCATTGCTGCCGACGCTGCGGAAAAAGGAATTATTGTACATACCATTGGAATGGGATTGCCTCAAGGAGCTCCAATTCCGGTAGTGAATGAACGTGGACAAAAAGATTACCGTCGTGATAAGAATGGGAAAGTGGTTGTAACTAAATTAAATGAAGATATGTTGCAGCAAATTGCAGCGGCAGGAAAAGGAATCTACATTCGAGCTAACAACTCTAAAATTGGTTTAAGCCGACTTTTCGATGAAATGAATAAATTGGAGAAAGTAGAAATGGAATCGAAGGTTTATTCGGAATACGATGAACAGTTTCAGGTGTTATTGGCATTGGGAATTTTCTTCCTGCTTTTAGAAGCTGTTATATTGGAGCGTAAGAACAAATGGTTGAAAAAGTATCGCTTGTTTGGTACCAAAAATTAAGAGACATGAAGAAGATACTATTTATATTTTCATTGCTTCTGATTATTGTTTCGGCACAAGCCCAGAATGAGCGTAAGTTTATTCGTAAAGGAAACTCAATATTTAAAGAGGCATTAAAAGATACAGTAAAGCTGGATACTGCACGCTTTAGTCAGGCAGAAACAGCTTACCGAAAAGGGTTGGATTTACGTCCTAACGATCCGAAGTGGAATTTTAACTTAGCTGATGCTTTGTACAAGCAGGGTAAACTGGAGGAGGCAACCGGGCGTTTTCAGGATATTCTGGAGCAAGTAACCGATTCGATGCACAAATCGCAGGTTTACCATAACCTGGGAAATGCTTTACTTCAACAAAAGAAGATTGATGAAAGTATTGCTGCTTACAAAAATGCCTTGCGTCATAATCCTCGCGATCTGGAAACAAAATACAATTTGGCTTTTGCTCAGAAGATGAAGAAAGAACAAGAGAAGCAAAAGCAGAAGAATAAAGATCAGCAGAACAAGGACAAGAAGAAAGACAAAAACAAGGATAAGAAGAAAGACCAGAATAAGGATAAAAATAAAGATCAGAACAAGGATAAGAAAGATAAAGACAAGGACAAGAATAAAGATAAAAAGAAGGATAAAGACAAGAATAAACAGAATCAGAATAAAAACAAAGACAAGAAGAAAGATCAGCAAAAGCAACAACAGCAGCAGCCTAAAATTTCGAAGAAGAATGCTGAGCAGATGCTAAAAGCTCTTATGAATCAGGAGAAAAAAGCTCAGGATAAAATGAAGAAAGCGAAGGCCGCTAAAGCTAAAGTGAAGAAAACAGAGAAAGATTGGTAGCACCAATAGCTGATAACGTTTTTGTATTTTTGAAGTTGAATTAAAAATCTAATTGTACCCAATATGAATAAGAGAATTGCACTCATATTCACTGTATTATTTCTGGCATTCCAGAGTAAAGCCGATCGGATTAAATTTACCATGTCGGCTCCATCTGTAGTGACTATGAACGAACAGTTCAGGCTTTCATTTGCACTAAACGAAAGAGGTGAGAATTTAAAACTTCCTAATCTTACCGATTTCGACGTATTAATGGGGCCTAGCCAGTCTACTTCGCAGCAGTTTAGTAATATAAACGGAAAGATGACTCAATCGGTCACCTATTCGTATACTTACATTCTTCGCGCAAAGAAAACTGGTAAGTTCAGAGTATTACCTGCATCTATTAATGCAAGAGGTAAAACATACCAATCCAATGCGCTCGAGATAGAGGTGGTAAAAGGACAGACTCGTCAGCAACAGAATCAGCGCGAACAGCGTGTTCAAACAGGGAAAGTAAGCAAGAAAGATTTGTTTGTTACTGTTGAACTGGATAAGTCTTCTGTATATGAAGGAGAACATGTATTGGCAACTATGAAATTGTATACACGAGTTAATGTAAACAATTTGTTGGATCAGAAATTTCCTGCATTTACTGGTTTCTGGACACAAGATCTGGATAACCAGGAACAAGCTCAGTTAAAAAGAGAAGTTTACAAAGGAGAGGTATATCATTCGGCAACAATTAAAAAAACATTGCTTTATCCTCAGCAAAGTGGAAAGATAAAAATTGAGCCTTTCGAATTGGTTTGTCAGGTAATGCAGCAGCGAAGGGGAAGAAGTTTATTCGACGATTTCTTTGAAACACCAACTGCAGTAAAGGTGACAGCAACTAGTAAGCCTGTTACTTTAAATGTAAAGCCATTGCCACAGAAACCAGCTGATTTTTCTGGTGCAGTAGGTAACTTTAAGATTAAATCGACCATTGATAAAACGAAAATGAAGACCAACGATGCAGTGGCATTGCGTGTGACAATTTCGGGTAATGGAAACATTCAATTGGTTGAAAGTCCGAAGGTGGATTTCCCTGCCGACTTCGAGATTTACGATCCTAAATCGAATACAAGCTCAACAAGCACTGCTAAAGGTACCGTTGGAACAACAACTTTTGAATATATCTTCCAGCCTCGTTCGGCAGGAACTTATACTATTCCGGCTGTTAGCTTTACTTATTTCAATCCGAAAGCAAAGAAATTTGTAACCAAGTCGACACAGCCTTATACCATCGAGGTTGAAAAAGGTGATGATGCTGAAAATGCAACTGTTGTATCGTCGTTCTCAAAAGAAGATGTACGTTTTATTGGGAAAGATATTCGTTATATAAAATTAGACAACTACAAACTGAAGCAAAAAGGAGAAACTTTCTTTGGCACAATGACTTTCTATTTGTGGTATTTGCTAATTGTTATTGCATTGGCAATTGTTTACTTTGTTAATCAGAAGCGCATTAAAGACAATGCGAATGTAGCTCTAGTTAAGAATAAGCGAGCAAGTAAGTTGGCTCGTAAACACTTGAAACAAGCTGCTTCGTTCCAGAAAGCCAACAAGCAGGAAGAGTTCTACGATGCTGTATTAAAAGCATTCTGGGGGTATCTGGCCGATAAGTTAAACATTGAAGTGGCTAATTTGAATAAAAGTACTGCTGTAACCAATTTGACAGCTCATCGGGTAGATGAAGAGTTAGTAAAAGAATTCATCGATATTGTAGAAACATGTGAATTTGCACGTTTTGCTCCATCGGCAGCCAATGCTAACATGGATGAAATTTATAGCAAGGCAGGGCAGGTGATGAATAAAATCGATAAACAAATTCGAAAAAACTAGAATCATGAAACGATTGATATATATTCTTTTATTGGCATTATCATCGCAATTTGCGATGGCGAGTAGTGCTTTAATGGAGAAAGCCAATAAACAATATTCCGAACAGAAATTTGCCGAAGCGGTTAAAAGCTACGAGCAAATTGTAAACGGAGGCTTTGAATCGGCGCAACTTTTCTTCAATCTGGGTAATGCTTACTATAAAACGGGGCAAATTCCCAAGGCTATTTTGTTTTACGAGAAAGCAAAGTTGCTTAATCCACACGACGATGATATCAATTACAATTTGAAGCTGGCTAACCAGCATATTGTAGATAAAATAGAATCGCTTCCTCAAGTATTTTTTACGCGTTGGTGGAACTCAATAGTGCGATATTACTCGGCAGATAGCTGGGCATGGAGTAGTTTATCTGCCTTCGCACTGTTTGCATTGTTATTGGGAGTATTCTTATTGACACGCTCGGGCTTGTGGAAACGAGTATCGTTTTGGTTAGGTTCCTTTGCATTTATATTTAGCTGTTTTGCATTCTATTTTGCCGTATCGCAGAAGAAAATGCAAACACAAAAACGAAGTGCAATTGTATTTTCTCCTAGTGTTACTGTGAAAAGTACACCGGCTGAAAGTGGAACAAAGCTATTTGTAATTCATGAAGGTATTAAAGTGCAATTGACAGATAGTGTAAGTAACTGGAAAGAAATTAAACTACCAGATGGAAACAAAGGATGGCTACCTGATAGCTGTGTGGTGAAAATCTGATATTAGATACATACTGTAAGAAATCAAAAAACCTTCGAATTATTATTTAATCCGAAGGTTTTTTGCGTTATGCACATTGTGGTTTAATTCATTTGTCTTTTATCCTTTTGTGCCACATTTAAATGACAAAACAAGTATAACAGACAAAGTAGTTATTATAAAGAAATGGTTTATAGAAAACCCCTCAGCAGTTGTAAAAGCAAAGTAAATTACTCCAACTATAAATCCAATGCACACCCAACGCAACAGTACAGCTCTGTTACATCGTTTCATCTTATTCAGTTTCTATAACGGACGCAGGGCAATACGACCAAGTTAATCTTTAAAACAAAATAATATGCTTCTACATATTATTATCACTTCTTATCCAGTTGCAATATACAGACATTTACTGAATATAGCTGATCAAATTTTTATTTAATGGAAAAATGTAACAAACTTTCGAAATCAACTATTTAATGTTCGATAAACATGACAAAATTCAACCTTTATAGCGTTAAATAATAATAAAACCAACGATTCTGCTAGTTGGAGATAGCAAAAATAAAGGTACATTTGCAACCATTTCAAAAATGAGTTGTTATTAAGACTAAAATTTTACAACTATGTCACATAATCTATTAAAAGGAAAAAGAGGTATTATTTTTGGAGCCTTAAACGAGCAGTCTATCGCTTGGAAAGTAGCTGAGAGAGCTCACGAAGAAGGCGCAATTTTTACCTTAACAAATACTCCCGTAGCCCTGCGTATGGGCGATACTAACAAACTAGGTGAGAAATGTAACGCTGAAGTAATTGGTGTTGATGCTACCAATGTGGAAGATTTGGAAATGTTGATTAGCCGTTCAATGGAGATTCTTGGAGGTAAAATCGACTTTATTCTTCACTCTATTGGAATGTCGCCAAATGTGCGTAAAGGAAAACACTATAGTGAGTTGGATTACAACTTGCTGGACAAAACATTAGATGTTTCTGCTATTTCGTTCCATAAAATTCTTCAAGTATGTCGAAAGCAGGACGCATTGAACCGTTGGGCTTCTGTTCTTGGTTTGTCATACATTGCTGCACAGCGTACTTTAGTGGGATACAACGATATGGCCGATGCAAAATCGTTGTTAGAGTCGATTGCACGTAGCTTTGGTTACATTTACGGACGTGAGCGTAATGTACGTGTAAACACCATTTCTCAGTCGCCAACTCCAACAACAGCTGGAGGCGGAATTAAAGGATTTGATGGTTTGCTAGATTTCTCAGAACGTATGTCACCACTTGGTAACGCAACGGCTGCAGAATGTGCTGATTATTGTATTGTAATGTTCTCTGATTTGACTAAAAAAGTTACTATGCAGAACCTATTCCACGATGGTGGTTTCTCGAACATGGGAATGAGCCTTCGCGCAATGGATCAGTACAACAAAGGACTTTGTGATGATTGCGATCCAGATTGCAATAAGGATCACAAATATGACTAAGAATATTCAGTTTGAATATATGAAAAGGGGTATTCTCGTTGGAGAATGCCCCTTTATTTTTAACACACAATAATATGATGAAGATTACTTTTGCCAAAATTCTTCCATCTCTTCCAATGACTTTCCTTTTGGCTCTGGAATATACTTCCAAACAAATACGGCTGCCAGAATTCCCATTGCACCATATACCCAATAGGCAAACCCATGGTGAAAATGCTCTGTTAGCCATGTCGACTTATCCATCATAGGGAAAGTCCACGACACAAGATAGTTGGCAATCCATTGTGCTGCTACAGCAATGGACATTGCTTTTCCTCTGATTGAATTGGGGAAAATCTCAGATAAAAGCACCCAGGTAACAGGTCCCCAACTAACTGCAAAAGCTGCCACATAAGTTAACATGAAAACCAATGCGCCCATTCCCACTTTTTCGAAGAAGAAGGTTAATCCTAAGCCAAACATGCTAATTCCCATGGCAATTGCTCCAATAATTTGCAACGGCTTGCGTCCAAATCGATCGACCGAAACAATGGCAATAACAGTAAATGTAAGATTGATAGCTCCAACAATAATGGTTTGCAATAAAGCGCTATCGGTTGATGCTCCCATGTTTTTGAATATTTCAGGAGCGTAATACAATACTACATTAATACCAACAAACTGCTGGAATACCGATAGAAGAATACCAACAACAATAATAGCTACTCCAAAACTAAGTAGTTTACCTTGCTGGTTGTTGGATAGTGAATTCTTAATAGCTTTAACATCGGTGGCAGCTGCTACTTTACCAACAATTTTTTCAAGTACCCTTTCAGCCTCGTCTTCTCGTTTGGCAATTACCAGCCAACGCGGACTTTCAGGAACGGTGAATAATAAACCGAAAAATAGTAGGGCAGGGATGGTTTCTGATGCGAACATGTAACGCCATCCAATGGTGTTAAGCCATTCGTCGTTTCCTTGACGCGAGATGTAGTAGTTAACGAAATATACTATTAACATTCCGAAGATGATTGCAAACTGGTTCCATGATACCAGATAACCTCTTTTTTCGGCAGGAGCCAGCTCTGCAATGTACATTGGAGATAGCATAGAAGCAAGTCCAACGCCAATTCCTCCGATAATTCGATAAATAATAAATGGGGTTAAGTGCAGGTGACTGCCTTCGCCAATTGGGGCTAATCCAATTTCTGGAAGCGATGATCCAATGGCGGATAATGTAAATAGTAGTGCAGCTATTTTTAAGCTTGTTTTTCGACCTAATTTAAGAGCGAGAATACCACCGCTCATTCCTCCAATAATACAGCCAATTAAAGCACTCGATACGGTAAATCCAACTAGCGAGTTGGCAGCAAACTCTTCCAACCCTAGCGGATCGACAAAAAATATTTTCAATGATGATACAGTTCCAGATATAACTGCAGTATCGTAGCCAAACAGTAAGCCTCCCAGCGTAGCTACAAGTGTGATAAGAAATATGGAGGATTTGTTGTTCGAGTTATTCATTGTTTGGTTTTTGAAATGGTTTAAAGCAGATTTAAAACAACCTGAACTCGAATGATACCGAATTCAGGTTTATTGAAAAAGAACAAGAGAATGTCTTGCCAAGCAACGATAGTTTTATTGATTGTGTTGAACTTCTACTATGAGAAGAGATGTAGTGGTTTTTGATTGCTAAGCAGACAAACTCTTGTATTTAACCGCACTAAATGTAAAGATTGATTAGTTGTTCGTATAATTCTTGTTTGCCACTTTGAGGCTTTGGTTCTCCAATTTCCTGAGCAAATTCTCTAAGGTCTTCCAACGAAAGCATTCCTTTTTCGAATTCAGCACCTTTTCCAGAATCGAATGACTCATAACGTGCTTTTCTCCAGTTCTTATACTCAGAATCTTCCAAGATATTATTCGAGATAATAAGTGCTCTGGCAAATAGATCCATTGAAGCAATATGTGCAATAAAGATATCTTCCAGGTCAGTACTATTTCTTCTTGTTTTAGCATCGAAGTTGATACCTCCGCCAGCAAAACCACCAGCTTCAAGGATCACCAACATTGCTTCAACTGTTTCGTAGATATTTACAGGGAACTGATCGGTATCCCAACCATTCTGGTAATCGCCGCGGTTCGCATCGATACTTCCTAACATTCCTGCATCGGCAGCAACCTGTAATTCGTGCTGGAAAGTGTGACTGGCCAATGTGGCATGGTTCACCTCAATATTTAGTTTGAAATCTTTGTCCAAACCATACTGGCGTAAGAATCCGATAACAGTCTCTGAATCGAAATCGTACTGGTGCTTAGTTGGCTCCATTGGTTTAGGCTCAATAAAGAATGTTCCTTCGAATCCTTTAGAACGAGCATAGTCACGTGCCGACGTTAAGAATTGAGCCATATGCTCTTTTTCTCGCTTAACATCAGTGTTTAGCAATGACATATAACCTTCGCGTCCGCCCCAGAATACATAGTTCTCACCACCAAGAGCAATGGTTGCATCCAAAGCATTTTTTACCTGAGTAGCAGCATGTGCCAAAACAGAGAAGTCTGGGTTAGTTGATGCTCCGTTCATATAGCGGGCATTGCTAAATACGTTAGCTGTTCCCCAAAGTAACTTAACACCCGATGCATCTTGCTTTTCTTTTGCATAAGGAACGATGTCGGCCAACTGCTTTTCAATTTCGAAAACAGTTCCGTCGCCGGCAATATCAATATCGTGGAAACACCAGTAAGGAATACCAACTTTTGTTAGGAATTCAAAAGCTGCATCCATTCTGTTTTTGTTACGCTCAGTAACTGTTTCGCCTTGTTCCCAAGGAAAAGTTTTTGTTCCTGGTCCGAATGGATCACCACCTTCACCTGTTAATGTATGCCAGTAAGCCATAGCAAAACGAAGGTGTTCCTTCATGGTTTTCCCACCAACAACAGCTTCTGCATCGTACCATTTGAATGCTAGAGGATCTTTAGAATCACGTCCTTTATATTCAATTTTGCCAATATTTGGAAAATATTCCGTTTTACCAATTAATGGTTTCATGTGTAAATGTTTTATTGATTTATGATTATCCACCTGTTAAGTGTCTTTTTATTTCTAACTATTGTTCCATATTATTTAGCCAGTTGGCATAAGCTTGCTCTACAGCTTCTTTATGCGCTAACTTAGGCTGAATAACTTGTTGAACTTCCAATGTGTCGAATGCTTCTTTTGCAGACGAATAGATGCCTGCTCCCAATGCAGCACTTCTGGCGGCTCCAACAGCTCCATCGGTATTGTAAAGCTCAATTTTAGCACCCGATAAATCGGCCAGTGTCTGAGTGAATAATTCACTTAAGAACATATTGGCCATTCCTGCTTTTATGGTTTGAATTGGCATGCCGGTTTTGCGCATTATTGATAAACCATAGAAAAAGCTGAATGCAATGCTTTCCTGCACACTACGAACCATGTGAGAAGAATTGTGAATATTGAAATTGAGGTTTTTAAATTGTCCTCCAACCTGTTTGTTTTCCAACATTCTTTCAGCCCCATTTCCAAACGGATAAGCCAGCAAACCTTCTGCTCCAATAGGTGCTTTTAGCGCTAGTTCATTCATTTCAGGATAGGATAGGTGAGGAGTAATATTTTTTTGTGTCCATGAGTTGAAAATACCAGCTCCGTTTAAACAGAAAAGAATACCAATTCTATTTTCTTCGGCAGTATGATTTACATGTGCAAATGAGTTGATTCTGGATTGAGGATCGTAGCTTAGCTGATCGCTTACTCCGTAAATTACTCCAGAAGTTCCGGCTGTTGCTGCAATTTCTCCCGGATTAAGTACATTTAAACTGAATGCATTGTTAGGCTGATCGCCAGCCCTGTATGTAATAGGAGTATTAGCATTTAATCCTAGCGATTCAGCAACTGATTCAGAAAGTGATGATTGTGTTCCGAATCCAGGTACTATTTCTGGAAGTAGTTCTTCAGAAATATCCCAATGTTTCAATAGTTCTTTCGAAATATCATTGTTCTTATAATTCCAAAGAATTCCTTCTGAAAGTCCTGTAACAGTTGTATTTATCTCTCCAGTTAATCTAAAGTTCAGGTAATCTCCCGGAAGCATAATTTTGTATATCTGCTTGAATAGCTCTGGCTTGTTGTCTTTTAACCACTTTAACTTAGATGCAGTAAAGTTTCCAGGAGAATTCAGAAAGTTCTCTAAACAGAATGCTTCTCCTAATTCATTAAATGCTGCTTGTCCTAATTCAACTGCTCTGCTGTCGCACCAAATAATGGCATCATGAACAGGCACTCCTTCGTTATTTAGAGCTACCAAACCATGCATTTGGTAGGTTATTCCAATGGCAGTAATATCGTTTTTATTGCATTTTGCTATATCTAGAACTTCAGTAATTGCCTTGCATGTGTTGTCCCACCAAAGGGTAGGTGCCTGCTCTGCCCATCCCGGTATTTCCGAACTGATTGGCATCTCTTTTTTTGGAAAAAATGTGCTGGCAATGGTTGATCCATTGCTAGTATTAAATAAAGAAGCTTTTACAGAAGAGCTTCCAAGGTCGATTCCTAATGTGATCATTTCAATGGTTTTAATCCGTTCTGTTCTGGTATGCAAACATAGTGGACATTTTTGTATTGGACAAATAAGATAATAAGAAATTGTAAAAAAGTAATAGAAAAATAATATATACATAATCTATCTACTAGAATATTAGGTGATTAGTTAGATATAATAAATTTTCTAACCTAGTTAAACCTTTTGCCGCATTATTAATCAAATGAAGAATGAATAAATAAAAGGTGTTTAATAGGCCTTCATTGAAAGAAATATTAAGTCACTAATTAAACTTAAGAAAATGAAGAATTGGATTTTTATTCTATTGGCTACTTTATTAAGTTGTAGCGAATCGGATAGTGAGAAAGAGGTGTTAGTAGGTGATGAACCAGAAACAGCTCTGGTATTTAATTGGGAATTCAAACAGCAAGAACTTAGTAAAAATGAGAAAGTAGAGTGGGAAGAGGCGTTGGCAGTCATTAACAATTATTTTGTAGATACATTGAGTTATGAAAAAAGAGTTGATCCAATTCAGGTGGTCTATTTTACCGATGCTGATGCTTTTAAAACATTTCAGACCGAAGAGTTAGGTAAGAGTAAGCCCAATCCTAGTGGTTTCTATTCTCCTGCAAGCAAGAAACTATATATGATTAATGCCAATGGTTCCAGTTCAAATGCAAAAAATGTGTTTTTGCACGAAGGAACACATGCATTGTTTAGTGCTGAAATAAATGGAGGTGCAATTGTTTTAAACGAAGGATTGGCGACTATTTTTCAAACACTATTTAAGGAAAATGACAGTTACTTTGTGACAGTACAAGCGAACTATCAGCAAAAAATAAAAAATCTAGCAGCCAATGGCGAATTGTATGATCTAAGCGAGCTTTTTAACCTAACAATTAACCAATGGCAATCCAATGCGAAAGTTACCTATGTTCAGTCCAATTCGGTTATATTTTTCATGATGAGTAAACATAAAAGCTTATTCAAGGAAATTGTTGATGAATATAAAAAGAGCGAGCAACAACGTAGAAATTATATCGAAATGATTAACCTCTTATATAATGGAGGGATCGATCAATTTAAGGAGGACTGGCAGGTTTGGTTGAATGATGCAAATTATGACAATTTGAAAATAGAGTAGAGGTAAACCTACCTAATGAAAAAGGGAGTTCTAATGAAACTCCCTTTTTCATTAATGTATAATTGTATTGTTTATAGCGAAGCTCTCTTGATGTAGCTGGTAGGAACCTCTTCGCGAATTTGTTGATCGGAAGATGCAAAATCGGCTGCTCTTTTTCCCATCAAACCAAAGTCAGTAGAGATAACCGAAATACCTTTGTAGATGAATTTTTTCATAGGTGTTTCGTTGTATGATAAGAATCCAACATCTTTACCTGGCTCTAAATTATTTTGATTGCACATCTCTAAGAAACGTCCCAAAATTCGATCGCTAACACTAATGTATGCCGTTTTCGGTTCAAGCTTGAAATCGGAAGAGTGTGTCATTACAGAGTGGTTCAAATCGTTCTTTTGACAGAATTTCTGGAATGCATCAACACTTTCCTGAGGGTGGTAGGTGAATTCAGGATACACAAAAACTACTTTTTTATATTTCGAAAATTCAGGTAACGCTGCTTTCAAACTATTCTGGAAAGCCAAATTAAAATCTTGATACAATATATTATTGTCTTTGTTCGAAAATAGTTCCCAATCAATAATCAATAATTTATCGTTAGCAATCTTTTTCAATTGATTGGCCATCTCAGGATGATCAAATGGCATTATTATGTATTTCGAATATTTTCCAAAACTCTCGTTCAATAACTTAGAGAAAAGCTCAATGTTGTAATGATGAAAGTGAACATCAGCAATAATGTTTTTATCTAAATTATCAATGAATGAGTGGTAAAGAACCTCTTTATATGCTTTAAAAGTATCCAGAAACACAAAAACTTTTCTTGTTTCGTTAGATACAAAGTATCCTTTATTGGGTACAGATTGAATAATTCCTTGCTCTTTTAATATAGCATAGGCCTTAAAAACTGTATCTCTACTAAGCTTGTATGTTTGGCAAACGTAGTTAACAGAAGGTAATCTATCTCCTTGATTCAGACGTTTCTCAGCTATGGCATCAATTACAGCATCGATTATCTGTCTAAACTTAGGTTGATCGCTTTCTGAATTAATCGAAAATGTAAATGACGAGTTGCTCATAGTGTTTGATTGATTAAATTATATTTTACAAAAATGGAATGATTAAAGGAACAAAGCAAATTTTTGTGATTTTCTTATTGGTTGTTCTTTAATAGAAGACTTTTTTGTCCTTAATATTTAGGTAACATTACTGTTTTTTTTTGTCGTTTTTCGAGAGGGGTATAATGATAGCTGTAAGTGCCTATTTTGCTATTAATCCGAGGGTTTCGACCTGCCCGTTAAACAGGGGTAATTCTATATTCGAATAAACAGTGAATATTAAAACTGATTTAAATAATTTTCGAACAAATTTTTAAAAAGATTAATTTTTATATTTGCGCACATTCGATAAGAGAGTATTGTTTAACTGAGTTTTCAATAAGACCGATATAACTATGACATCAATGAAGTTTGTAACGGCCGAGGAAGCTGTTAAGGTAATTAAGACCAACGACAGAATCCATATTCACAGTGTTGCTTGTGCTCCACAGCAGTTGATTCAAGCAATGTGTGACAGAGGTAGAAATAAAGAGTTTCATAACGTACGTATTCAGCACCTTCACACAGAAGGACCAGCTCCATATGCAGATCCGGAATTTGAAGGAATTTTTGTGTTAGAATCGTTTTTCGTAGGACACAATGTACGTAAAGAGACACAAGCAGGGTACGCCGATTATATTCCAGTATTCCTAAGTGAGACACAAAAGTTGATTCGCGACGGAGTATTGCCTGTAGATGTTGCATTTATTCAGGTTTCTCCTCCAGATAAGCATGGTTATGTATCAATGGGTACATCGGTAGATGCTACTTTAGCTGCAGTTGAAACTGCCAAAACAGTTATTGGTGTAATTAACCCTAATGTACCACGTGCATTTGGTGATGCAATTATCCCATTAAAAAGCATCGATATTTTGCTAGAGGATGATACCGCACTTATTGAGGCTAAGCCAGGTCCTATTTCAGAAACAGACCGCTTGATTGGTGGATATTGTGCTGAATTGATTGAGGATGGAGCTACTCTTCAGATGGGTATTGGAGCTATTCCTAATGCTGTTCTTTCAATGTTAGGAAACCACAAAGATATTGGTATTCACACTGAGATGTTCGCTGATGGTGTTCTTCCATTGGTTGAAAGCGGAGTAGTGAATGGTCGTCAGAAGAAATTAGATCCAGGTAAAATGGTATCTACTTTCTTGATGGGATCGAAAGAATTGTACGATTTCGTTGATGATAACCCAGGTGTATTGATGAAAGATGTGCGTTATACTAACACGCCAGAAAATATTTCAAAGAACCCTAAAGTTACTGCAATTAACTCAGCAATTCAGGTTGACCTTACAGGACAGGTTTGTGCCGATTCAATTGGTACTAAATTCTATTCAGGTGTAGGTGGACAGATTGACTTTATCCGTGGTGCTGCAGGTTCTGTTGGTGGTAAGCCAATTATCGCTATGCCTTCTGTAACAGGTAAAGGTATGTCGAAAATTGCTCCAACTCTTAACTTAGGTGCAGGTGTTGTAACTACTCGTTCAAACATCCACTGGTTAGTAACAGAGAATGGTGCGGTTGATTTATATGGTAAAACTTTACAAGAGCGTGCTAAATTGATTATTAGCATTGCCAATAAAGATCACCAGGAAGAGTTAGACAGAGCGGCATTCGAGCGCTTTGGACCTCACTTCCACTTTGTTTGGAACGAAAAATAGCCAAAATAAAGCATAGTCAGAAAGCTGCCTTATGGCAGCTTTTTTTGATATTATATTTCGAATTTGAACTTGAATTGTTTGAAAAACATAACCGGATGTGTATTTCCTACACTGGCTAAGGTTTATGTGTTGAATAAAAGTATTACAAATTGCATTTTATTGACATTTATCATTCAATTCGAATTAAAAAATCGCTGAACTTTGTATTGCTTGATTTCGCAGGGGAAGTTGTGCTGAATAACATATTTTCGAGCCTTCGAATAATTGCGATAAAAGTTAGAAAAATGGGGCAGTATTGATAATTTTGCCCAACGTTTAACGAGAGAAGATAATTTATTGTTTTTATTTAATATCAGATATAATGAAAGTTACTCATATCGAGCACATTGGGATTGCAGTTAAGAGCCTTGAGGAGGCAATTCCATATTACGAAGAAGTATTGGGCCTAAAATGTTACGCAATCGAAGAGGTTGAAGAGCAAAAAGTGAAAACTGCGTTCTTCAAAGTTGGAGATGTAAAAATCGAATTACTAGAATCAACTGATCCAGAAGGACCAATTGGAAAATTCGTAGAGAAAAAAGGGCCAGGTATGCACCACTTAGCATTTGCTGTAGATAATGTAGATAATGCATTAACTACTGTAGAAGAAAAAGGTGTTAAGCTAATCGACAAGAAGCACCGTAAAGGAGCAGAAGGTTTGAACATTGGTTTCTTGCACCCAAAATCAACTTTCGGAGTGTTGACAGAGCTTTGTGGAGAAGAATAAGCGACTTATAATTGTATTTCATATATGAGCAATCAGGATAAAATCAAACAGTTAATTGACCTTCGTAACGAAGCAAAGCTTGGAGGAGGTCAAAAGCGTATTGATTCGCAACACAAAAAAGGAAAACTTACAGCACGTGAGCGTATCGAGATGTTCTTAGACGAAGGTAGCTTCGAAGAATTCGATATGTTTATGACTCACCGTTGTTCTAACTTCGGTTTAGAAAAGACTAAGTTCTTAGGTGATGGTGTTGTTACAGGTCACGGTACAGTTGATGGCCGTGTGGTTTATGTTTTTGCACAAGACTTTACCGTATTCGGTGGATCATTGTCTGAGACATTTGCACAGAAGATCTGTAAAATTATGGATATGGCAATGAGCGTTGGTGCTCCTGTTATCGGTATTAACGATTCGGGTGGTGCTCGTATCCAGGAAGGGGTTACTTCATTAGCAGGTTACGCAGAGATTTTCCAGCGTAACATCATGGCTTCAGGAGTTATTCCTCAAATTTCAGCCATCTTTGGTCCATGTGCTGGTGGTGCAGTATATTCTCCTGCATTAACTGACTTTATCATGATGACTGAGCAGAACTCATACATGTTCGTAACAGGTCCTAAAGTAGTTAAGACTGTAACTGGTGAAGATATTTCTACTGACGACTTAGGTGGTGGAAAAATGCACGCTTCTCAGTCAGGTGTTTCTCACTTCTTGGTTGAAAACGAAGAAGAAGGAATCTTGTTGTTACGTAAATTGTTGAGCTACTTGCCTCAAAACAACTTGGAAGAGCCACCAATTGGCGATAATTCTGACCCAATTGATCGTTTGGAAGATGCGTTGAACGAAATCATTCCTGATAATCCAAACCAACCATACGACGTAAAAGATGTTATTCACTCAATTGCTGACTATGGCGAGTTCCTAGAAATTCACCGTAACTACGCAAAGAACATCATCGTAGGTTTCGCTCGTTTCGACGGACGTCCTGTAGGTATTGTGGCTAACCAGCCAAACTACCTTGCTGGTGTATTGGATGTAGAAGCTTCTAAGAAAGCAGCTCGTTTTGTACGTTTCTGTGACTGTTTCAATGTTCCTGTAGTAACATTGGTTGACGTACCTGGATTTATGCCTGGTAGCCAGCAGGAGCGTGGTGGAATTATCACTAACGGTGCGAAACTATTATTTGCATACGGTGAGTGTACTGTTCCTAAGATTACTATTACTCTTCGTAAGTCATACGGTGGTGCACACGACGTAATGTCATGTAAGCAACTTCGTGGTGATTTGAACTACGCTTGGCCATCGGCAGAGATTGCAGTAATGGGAGCGGCTGGTGCAGTAGAAGTATTGCAAGGTCGTAAGTTAGCTGCTATCGAAGATGCTGACGAACGCGCTAAGAAAGTTCAAGAATTGGAAGGTGAGTATCGTGATAAATTTGCTAATCCATACCAGGCAGCAGCATACGGTTACATCGATGATGTAATTGAGCCACGTAATACACGTTTCCGTATTATCAGAGGTCTTCAGTCACTATCTACTAAGAAAGTGGTTAATCCTCCTAAGAAGCACACTAATATTCCATTGTAAAACAAATTATTATGAGTTGTTTTCTCAATATTATATTGGCTTCGGTAGGTAGTACCGGATGGACAGTTACCATTGTTGGTTTCTCAATTGTAGCCTTTTCTTTAACAGCGTTGTTACTTGTTTTCTCGCTTGTTCCTAAGCTATTGAACATGAACCTTCGTAATAAATTGAAGAAAAAAGGTGACACTCGATCAATTGACGAAAACGATGAGGTACCTGAGATGGAAGGTAATGTGAATGCTGCTATTGCTACAGCACTTCACCTATATTTTAGTGAATTACATGACGATGAAAGTAATATCATTACTATCAAGAAAGTACAAAAATCGTACTCGCCATGGAGTTCTAAGATTTATACAGTAACCAATAACTGGCCTACAAAATAGTGCCTGTACGAAGCAAATTTTAGCAAGATGAAAAAATTTAAATTTACAATCAGCGGTCGCGAGTACGAAGTTGAAGTAAAAGATTTCGAAGATAATATTGCCGAAGTAGAGGTAAACGGAACGGCCTATCAAGTAGAAATTGACCAAGAGGTTAAAACCACTAAAACTCCTAAATTGGTTCGTAAGCCAGTGGCTAAACAGCCAGGTGAAGGACAAATTGAGAGAAAACCTGCTGCTGCAGCTGGTTCTGGATCAGGTGCTGTTATTAAAGCTCCTCTTCCAGGAACAATTGTTAAAGTTAGTGTTCGCGAAGGCGATTCAGTAACTAAAGGACAAACCATTTTAACAATGGAAGCTATGAAAATGGAGAACAGCGTTATGGCAGAAGTTAACGGTGTAATCAAAGCTATCAACGTTAAAGAAGGTGATGCAGTTCTTCAGGACGATTTATTGGTAGAGATCGCTTAAATGTAGATATAGGTATGAATAAAATCATATTAACAATATTCTCTCTTCTACTGATTGTTGGTCAACTTTTTGCCGGCAATAACGATGGTAACATCGAAAAGCAGTTGCTGAAGGGAAAATGGGTAAATAAAGCCGACGGATACATCCCTAGTCCTACTATGGATGCCGTTAAAGGTAAGTCGAAAGACGAGATCCGTACGGTAGAACGTTACAAAACTTTTGGATTCGAAGAGAATCACACATTCATTATGGACTCGGTGAAGCAACGCTACACTGGTACATGGAAAGTGATGAATGGTTCTGTTATTCTTAACTTCAACCCAAAAACTGTAACTCACTTAAGTAAAAATACCGATCCTAATTCATCATCAAATAACTATATGACAGAAGACGAGGTGATAAACCTTCCTTCTCGTGTAGCTAAAATCAACAATGGTGTATTAACTTGTAGCGATGGATTTTCATATGAAAACGTTACTGGTGCAGAATCGGGATTGTTGAACTTCTACGAGTTCTCGGCATTTGCCAACTTTACATGGGGACACCTGGTAATGATTATCATTGGTTTGATTTTCATTTATTTAGCTATTCGTTACGATTTTGAGCCTTTGTTGCTTATTCCTATCGGATTTGGTGTACTTATTGGTAACATTCCTATGTTTCAGGCTATTGACTTCAACTTGAAGTTGGGTATCTATGAGCCAGGATCAGTATTGAATATCCTTTATCAAGGAGTTGTTCAGGGGTGGTATCCTCCTCTAATCTTCCTGGGAATTGGAGCAATGACAGACTTCTCGTCGTTGATTTCTAATCCTAAGTTGATGTTATTGGGTGCAGCTGCACAGATTGGTATCTTTATTACCTTTATTGGTGCATTGTTCCTTGGATTCCTTCCTCCAGAAGCAGGTGCGATTGGTATCATTGGTGGTGCCGATGGTCCTACAGCAATCTTTATTTCATCGAAATTGGCCAACGGACTTAATGTAATGCCCGATGGACAAGTGGTGAAAAATTTGATTGGACCTATTGCTATCGCAGCTTATTCGTACATGGCTTTGGTACCAGTAATCCAGCCTCCTGTAATTAAACTTTTAACAAGCAAGAAAGAGCGCTTAATTAAAATGAAGCCTCCACGTGCAGTATCTAAATTGGAGAAAATCTTATTCCCAATTGTTGGTCTGTTACTAACTGCTTTCATTGCGCCTTCGGCACTTCCTCTATTGGGAATGTTGTTCTTCGGTAACTTATTGAAAGAATCGGGTGTAACTAAGCGTTTGGCTAACACTGCAAGTAATGCATTGATCGATACAATTACAATGTTGTTGGGTATCACTGTAGGTGCTTCTACTCAGGCTGACGTATTCTTAACTCCTGCTTCAATCAAGATCTTCGCATTGGGTGCGTTATCATTCGTAATTGCTACGGCTGGTGGTGTATTGGGTGCTAAGCTTATGAACTTGTTCATGAAGAAGGAAAACAAGTTGAACCCAATGATTGGTGCTTCCGGAGTATCGGCAGTACCTGATAGTGCTCGTGTGGTTCAGCACATGGGAATTCAGGAAGATCCTACTAACCACTTGTTGATGCATGCTATGGCACCTAACGTGTCAGGTGTGATTGGTTCAGCAGTGGCAGCTGGTATCTTGTTAAGTTTCTTGATGTAAGAAATAGAACACTATATATTGAAGGCGATTTGCTTAGGCAGATCGCCTTTTTTTATGCCCAAAATGAACCATTTTTCATTTTCTTTCTTCTAAATTTGGAGAAAAATGAAATGCTGATCAAAGCATTTATGGCTAACAAGTCGGAATTATGAATAATAATATACAAGAAGAAGTAATATTAGTGGATGAGAAAGATCGTCCGCGTGGTACCATGGAAAAAATGGAAGCGCATGTTAAAGGAGAATTACATCGTGCAATATCCGTTTTCATTTTTAATGAAAAGGGGGAGATGTTGATTCATCAACGTGCGATGGAGAAATACCATTGTCCCGGACTTTGGACCAATACAGCATGTAGTCATCCCAGACATATGGAGCAAACTGCCGATGCAGCTTCTCGCAGATTGCAGGAAGAGATGGGAATGCAAGCCGACTTATTGGAGATTGGAACGTTTGTTTATCGTGCTGAATTTGACAATGGACTTATTGAGCATGAATTGGATCATGTTTTTGTAGGAATAAGCAATAATGAGCCTCAAATCAATCCCGAAGAGGTGAAAGCATATAAATGGGTGAAATGCGACGAATTAGTGGCTGATATCGCTGTTAATCCACAAAATTACACCGCGTGGTTCAAGATTATAATGAAGGATCAGTGGGAAAAGATGAAAAAGTGGCTAAACAAGTAGAGACGCCCAAAAGAATATGTCACCCTTTCAGGATTTAGAAGCATTAGTTGGTTTATATTGTATAATTATTTCATCCCTTTGGGATTAGTATTGGAAGTATTAAGTCCGAAGGACTGTTATGTTTATACAAATGGAATATGAGGAAAATTGAAACCCCGAAGGGGTGATATTATTAATCAATCCAGTCAAATAGATATTTCTCGTTGTATTCAATTTGGAATTTATTCAGAAAGTTGATGTATTCCTGCTTAAAAGATTTGCGTTGATGATGTTTTTCCTGATTCAGAATATAATTGTAAACATTTTCAATTTGCGAATGAGCATATGAAAAGGCTCCATAGCCTTCCTGCCAACAGAATCGTCCTTTCACCCATTTGTTTTTATTGATGTAGTTAGAAGAATTATTTTTAATATCTCGAACTAAGTCAGATATTGCTTTCGATGGATTTAGTCCAACAAAAACATGTACATGATCGGCCACTCCATTAACGATTACTGCTTTGTGCCCTTTTTGATTAATGATTCTGGATATATATACTTAAAAACATGCTTTCTCCACTGTTTTGAGAGTAAATTTTGACGATGCTTCACTGAAAATACAATGTGTACATATAAATGAGAATAAGTTCCTGCCATAATGATATTTTAACTGTGTTATCTAATTTCGAATATAAACTACGAAATTGAGAGATAACACAGTTAATAAATCGGAGGGCTATTCTTGCAATACCCGATACACATAATCCATATCGGTACAATTTCTTACGTGTTCGGCTAATTTGTCGTATTGTTGATCTTTGAAGCTATCCATATCTTCAATAGCAGTCTTCTCAGCACCAATAATTTCCAATATTTCATTGATAATGGTTGGGTTATCGAAAATACCATGCATATACGATCCCCAGGTTTTATCGTTAAGAAAATAGCCATCTGCTTCTCCTGTGGACGTGGTACAAACAGGTTGATTATTAGCAGTAGTGGTTGTTCCCATGTGAATTTCGTAACCTTTGCATTCTACCGAGCTATTTCGGAATGAAAAGGTACGCTGTTCTGTGGTTTTTTCTTGTGTAAGTACCGTTTGGGTTGGGAGTAATCCTAAACCAGCAATATAAGGGATTTCACCTTCTACCTGATCTGGATCTTCGATGGATTCACCCATAATCTGATAACCACCACAAATACCATAAACAGATTTTCCATTTTTATGGGCTCGAATAATGGATTGAGCCAGTCCGTTTTGCTTAAGGTAGTGCAAATCGGCAATGGTATTTTTCGATCCAGGAATGATCACAATATCAGCATTCTCGATATCTTCTCCATTTCTGGTATAGAACAGATTCACGTCGGGTGTGCGTTCCAATACATTGAAGTCGGTAAAATTGGACAGATGTTTAAGCTGAACCACTGCAATATTTACCTGATTATCGGTAATTGTACCATGTTTTTTATCCAATACAACTGAATCTTCATCTTCGATATAAATATCAGTATAGTAAGGAATAACAGCTACAACAGGAACACCTGTTAAATCTTCCAGAATCTTTTTTCCATCCTCAAATAACGAAATATCGCCTCTGAATTTATTAATTACAATCCCTTTAATGAGCTTTCGCTGTTCTTCTGGTAAAAGCGCAATGCTTCCGTATACACTGGCAAAAACACCGCCTCTGTCAATATCTGCAATAAGAAATGTAGCCGATTGCGTGGCCATAGCCATTCTCATATTTACAATATCTTTTTTCCATAGATTCATTTCAGAGATACTTCCAGCTCCTTCAATGACCATTGGATTGTATTTGGCAGCTAACGTTTCATAAGACTGAACAGCTTCTTGAAAAAGAGCTTGCTTATTGTCTTTCATGAAATATTCCTTGGCCGATTGATTTCCTACAGGCTTTCCATTAAGCACCACTTGCGATTGTTGATTGGAAGTGGGTTTCAATAAAACCGGATTCATTTCAACCTGGCATGGAATTTTACAAGCTTCGGCCTGTACAGCTTGTGCACGGCCAATTTCTAAACCATCGGGAGTAGGGTAGCTATTAAGCGACATATTTTGTGCTTTGAAAGGAGCAGGCGAATAGCCATCGTTCTTAAAAATACGGCAGAAGGCCGCATTCACGATGGATTTTCCAACATCTGACCCGGTTCCCACAAACATAATGGGGCGCAGCTTTTTATTCGAAGTCATACTCATTTCAGATTAATATTCTATTCCTTCACGACTGGAAATGCCTTGTTCAAATGGGTGCTTATGTGCATCGATGATGCTTACATAGTCGGCAATTTCCATCATCTTCTCAGTGGCTCCACGTCCGGTTAGTACCACTTCAAGCGAGTCTGGTTTATCTTTTAAGAATTGCAATAGCTCATCTTCAGGCAAGAAATTATCTCGGATAGAAATATTGATCTCGTCCATCACTAAAAGATCGCATTCATTTTCCTGTATGTAGTTCTTTATCTTGTCGAACCCGGCAGCTGTTATTGCTTTGTGTTCATCAATAGAAATTGCTTTATTAAAACGAGGGTGCTCTTGAGTTAATGGCATAACTGTGGCTCCTAGCTTTTCCAATGTATTTAACTCGGTAATTCCATATTTTTCAGGGTTTTTATTGAAATTGCAAAAGCAAACCTTGAAGTTATGACTTAAAGCACGTACAGCTAATCCAACCGATGTGGTTGTTTTTCCTTTTCCTGTGCCTGTGTATATATGAATCAATCCTTGCTTCATAGGAATTGGTATTAAAGTGTTTTTTCCTGATCTAAAATTTGTTCGAAATGAACTGTTTTTCCAAAGATAGAAATAACAGGTGAAGCAATGTCAATATTGCCTTTAGCTAATTCCGAAACAGTGGTTTTTATAACCTGTTGCTGTGGCATGGTTGCATTGTGTACTAAGGCAACCGGATAATCTTTGGCATATCCTTTTTCTATGTATTGCTTAGCTATTTCAGGAAGATTTTTCACACACATATAGTAAACCGAAGAATCGGCTTCCAGAATTTTGAATGATTTTTTACCGTGAGCAGTTCCAAAAGCAACTGTCGATGAGATACCACGGTGGGTGAGTGGTACTCCAGAATAGGCTGCAGCAGCAATAGCAGAGGTAATGCCCGGAACTATTTCTACTTCGATATTATGCTTTTCTAAATAGTATTTTTCTTCAGTCCCTCGTCCAAAAATAAGCGGATCTCCACCTTTCAATCGGACAACCATTTTATTGGCCTTTGCAGCTTCGCATAATACTTCGTTGATTTGATTCTGTTCTTTACTGTGATTGCCCCGGCGTTTTCCAACATAAACCTTTTCACCCGAAAAAGGAGCTAATGCATTTACGTCTAGCAGATCATCGTAGAAAATGACATCGGCAGCATAAAGCAGACGCTTGGCCTTTACGGTAAGCAGATCAGGATTTCCAGGGCCAAATCCTACCAAGTATACTTTCCCTTTCTGAGTGTTGTGTTGTGCAATAGCCTCCGCTTCGTTTAGCTGTTCTTCAATCTGATGTTTGAATGCTTTTGTTTTGCGAGGCTCTTTGGCTTTAGAATTTATAGCAACTGTAAGCGATTCGCTCTGAACAATGGCAGAGGAGATAAAATCAGATTGAGTGCTGTCTTCGGCATTGTTACAGAGTTTATTTAGCTGATTACAATCTTCTACCACCTGATTGTTTACAGAGGTTTGGTCGGTACAAGCATACACCATAAAAGCATCTGAAATGTAATGTTGCTGATACGAGTCCGAAATACATTCTACCTCTAATTCTTGAATTTCCTCTAAAATATGGGGAGCAATAATTCGCACCTTTGCTTTGAAGAGCAATAAACTTTTTAACTTCTGAAGGGCAACTTTTCCTCCGCCAATAATGACAATTTGCTTATTGGCTATATTGATTGATATGGGTAAAAAACTCATTTTGAAATTCTTTTACATGTTATCCAGCAAAAGCTGTATGTCGTTATACATTTCGGGATAATTGATTTGTGGGCGCTGAAGAATATAAACTGGAATTCCCAATTCGTTGGCAGCATCTAACTTTTCGAATAGTCCTCCTGCTTTTCCAGAGTCTTTACTGACCATGTGCTTTATGTCGTATTCAATCATAATAGCTTTATTGGTAGCAGCAGAGACAAGTCCTTTACTGGCAATGATCTGATGTGGCGGAATCTCAGCTTTATCGCACTGTTCAATACTCTCAATTACTGGTAATACCCGTGGAAAAATACGCTTGCGATCAAGCTCATTAAAAGCATCTAGGTTTTTCGAACCGATAGTCAGGAAAATATTACCTTCAGTGTTTTTCAGTTCATCCACAATTTCCTGATAAGAGCTGTAATACTTTCCATTTTTCAATGGAACTGCTGTTCGCTCGAAGCGAATGTAGCGTATTGATTGATTTTTAGCAGCAGCAATGGCATTTTCAGAAACAACTTGAGCAAATGGGTGACTGGCATCAATAACCATACTTATTTGATGGTTCGTGATTAATTCTTCCATTTCTTGCTGCGATAACTGTTGCTGTGTAACCTTCACATCCTGTTGCTTTGCCAGCTGTGCTCCGTATTTTGTTGTTGTACTCACCAACAGAGCAGTTTCCCCTCTATCTTTTACCAGTTTTACCAATTGCATAGCATCGCTGGTTCCGCCAATTATCCAAATCATTTTTTGTATCCTCTGATGGTAATCATTTTGCCGTTTATCATTTGGGTAAACGAGTTACCAATGACCACTGTTGTAAACATATCGATATCGTGTTGCAATACCTCTCCAAGGTTGGTATAAGTAACTTCCTGATTCTCACGCATGGCATTTTTTACAATTCCAACAGGCGTTTCAGGCGATTGATATTGAAGAAGTATTTCTACTGCAGTATTTAAATGCATAATGCGCTTTTTGCTTCGAGGATTGTATAGGTTGACTACAAAATCGCCAGAGCCTGCAGCATGAAGGCGCTTAACAATTAATTCCCACGGAGTAAGTAAATCGCTTAAGCTAATTACTGCAAAATCGTTCATAAGCGGAGCGCCAAGCAAAGCATTGGCTGCTATAGAAGCACTTACCCCAGGAACCACTTCAACCTCAATTTCAGGAGCTTTGTCAGCTACAACTTCCAGCATAATACCCGACATGCCATAAATACCCGGGTCGCCGCTACTAATAAGGCTAACATGCTTTCCCGATAGCGCTAAATCAAGCACTTCCTGACATCGTTCCACCTCCTTTTTCATGTGCGATGAAACAAGCTCTTTGCCTTTGATAAATGGCTCGATGAGTTCGATATACTTTTTGTAGCCTACAATGACATCACTTTGGTTCATTGCAGCCAAAGCTTTCGGACAAATATATTCCTCGCTACCAGGTCCTGTCCCAACTATATAAATCTTTCCTGTATTAGTCATTTTCTTTATTTGTTTTGAGCAGGATGGAAAGAGTCATGCCATCCTTTTTGCATTTTTTTAAAATGAAATCACCTTTCTTATTGGCGGATATGAAAGCAGCCGAAGTGCTTACTGATGCTACACCAACTTGCTGCTTCACAAATTCAGATCCTTCAAATAAATGATCAACCTCTGCTAACTGTTCGGCAGGGTAGAACTGAAGCGAACAATTTAGATGAGATGCAGCATCCAGAATTGCCTTTTCATCGGCTTTTACATCGATGGAAGCTATCGTTGCAATACTCTTTGGATGAATGTTTAAATCATCGCATTTTTGTTCGATAAAGTCGATGAGTTTTTGTGGTTCAGTGTTGCGCTTACAGCCAATTCCCAGAATAGTATTTTGTGAGCTTAGCTGGGCAAAAGGTACCGTTTCTGTTAGTTGTTTTTTATGGCTCACCACAATCTTTCCTTCGACTTTTTGTTGCGAACGAGGGATTCGATCTTTTGGAATACAATCTTCGGAATCATCTAGCGCAATATTTTGTCCATTTACCAACATCGCAGTAATGACCTTAGCATCGTACATCGATGCAATTTTAAGCCCAAACTCTTGCGCCAACATATCCACTGATGGTAAATTATTCACATCGGATGCTGTGGTAATAACCGGATTTGCATTGATGAGTTTAGCCACTTCAATGGTTAATGAGTTGGCTCCACCAAGGTGCCCGGACAACAATGAAATAACATGATTTCCGCGATCGTCAATTACCAAAACAGCAGGATCGTTAACCTTATTCTGAATACATAATGCAATGCTTCGGACTACAATTCCTGTAGCCATAATAAAGATTAAAGCATCGTGCTTTTCAAATAAGGTAGGGCAATATTCCGAAAGTCTTGTAGGAAGAGCAATAAAACGATCGTCGTTCCATTTAGCTAAAGTATAGCAGCTAGTATTTGCTAATTCCTCAGATATTTTCAGTGCCAACTCATTACCTTGTAGGGTAATGGCAATAATTCCTATGTTTTGGTGTTTTTGCATCCTTTATTATTCTTTCCCTTTTCGGTATTCATGAGTGAAATGGCTGGCGTATAGCAGAGAATTTTCGAAATTGTCTCCTAAGAAATCACCGACCAAAATCATAGCCGTTTTGTTGATGTTTTCAGCCTTAACCTTTTCGGCAATTGTTTCCAATGTTCCTGTTACAATCTTCTGATCGGGCCATGAGGCACGTTGAACTACCGCAATTGGAGTAGTTGGCTTGTAATGAGTCGTTAAGCGATCCACCAATTTTTCTATCATTTGTACCGAAAGGAAAATGGCCATGGATGTTTTGTGTGAAGCCAGTTTTTCAATTTGCTCCAATTCTGGCACCGGAGTGCGTCCCTCCAAACGAGTACAAATTACCGTTTGCGATATCCCCGGAACGGTAAATTCACGCTTCAAAGCAGCAGCTGTTGCCACAAATGAGCTGACACCAGGAATAACTTCATAAGGAATCTCCAGCTTGTTCAACTCTTCAATTTGTTCGCGAATAGAGCCATATATCGAAGGATCGCCAGTATGCACGCGAGCCACTTTTAATCCTTTTTTAGTAGCATCGGCCATTTCTGCAATAATCTCTTGTAAATCCATACCTGCACTATTGAAAACTTTAGCTTCAGGATTTCTGTCTTCAATAACTGCTTTGGGAACCAAAGAACCTGCATATATAATCACATCAGCTTCACGAACTGCTCTTTGTCCTTTTACGGTGATTAATTCCGGATCACCAGGTCCTGCTCCTATAAATTGAATGGGATTCATTATATCTAAACTTTTAATCGATTACTGTTTAATTTTTTGAACTATAGCGGTTGAGAAGTAGGGTAGATCTCCCTCTAAAATCTTTGCATCGAAATATTGAGATTCTTCTTCTTTTCCTGCTTCGCTAATCATGGTAAATGAATAACCTGAATTGTTCTTGAGAAATTCAGCTAGCTGTTTACCATACGATGAAATTTTCATGCAAACGGTTGTGTCGGATAATGCCAAAATAGCTTCCGAGTCTTTATTGAAAGCTCCAATAACACTTACCTTTTCTTTGCCTTTGCACAGCGGAATTGAAAGTGTATTGCTAATGGCCGAGAAAGAGTAAATTCCCGGTATATTCTCCACAGAGTACTCTTTGGTTAAATACTCTAAAAGGTAGCTGTATGTACTATAAAGCATGGGATCGCCAAGTGTAAGAAAAACAACATTCTTGCCCTGATCAAGCATCTCCATTACTTCTAGTGCATTATTTTTTCTGGATGTTTTTCGTTGTTCAATATCTTTTGACATACTGAAAACCATCTGAACTTGCTCAATATCCTTCGGTAGGAATTCTTCTACAATTTCCAGAGCCGTACTGGCCTGATCTTTCGATTTAGGTAAACAGATAACATCTGCTTTTTTTAGTGCTTTAATGGCTTTTAGAGTCAGTAATTCAGCATCTCCTGGACCAATTCCAACTCCGTATAATTTCCCTTTATGACTCATTTTGCTGTTTTTTTGCCGTTAATATGAATATTGGATTGTTGGCGATAAGCATAGCCACCTTCTTTTCCGGATCGATTCTATTTACTGAAACCTGAATCACTTCCAGTTCATAATCTTTCGATTTGAAGTATTGGTAAGCATCAATAAATGTATCTACCACAATGGCAGAAGTAACGATTATGGTATTATCTGTAGCATGTTGGTCTATTCGCTCAAGAATATCAGTCAAATTACCACCAGAACCACCAATGAAGAATTTATCGATAGCCTCAAGATTGTCCATTCCAATGGGAGCTTTCCCATGAACTATATTCAGGTTACCCACTTCATGTTTTTTGCAGTTTTGGGCAATTAAATCAACTGCTTCCTGCTTGTGCTCAATGGCAATGACTTTCCCGTTTGGAGCCTTCAATGCCGCTTCGATGGATACCGAGCCTGTTCCTGCACCAATATCCATGAAATTATCATCCGATTTAAGCTCTAATTTACTCAATATAATAGTGCGGACTTCCTCTTTCGTCATGGGAACTTTTCCGCGTATGAATTGACTATCCTTCATTCGATTCGGTTTTAATGATTACAGCACAAAGGTCGAATTGATAATTGTCGAGAATTAATTCATTGGCTGTTTTCTCGATGATTTGCTCATCTTCATATGAAAGTCGATTACCCACAAACATTTTCAAATGGCCATAACCATTATCTATTAGCTGTTGGGCAATGGTTTTCCAGTTATTGTGTTTGTCGGTAAGTAGAAATATGGATTCATAATCGTTTAATTTCGATATGAAATCGTTTTCAATACCGTGTAACGATGAGATAAAAGCTTTTTCGTAGCCACAGTTTATTTGGGCATAGAAGTATTGAAATGAGCTAATGCCAGGAACAACATCTATTTGGGCATCAGGAAATTGTTTGGATAAATAGTTTCGTAAAGAATAAAAACCTGTATCTCCAGAAACTACAGCTACAATTTCTTTATGCGCCGATTGTTCTATCTCATTCTTTAATTCGACTAATTTTCCAGAAATAGAAATTGTCTCTTTATTCAGTTCTCTAAATATTTCCAGATGGCGACTTCCTCCGACTAAAAGTTGTGCTTTTCCCGCTTTCTTCCAGACGATGGGAAGAATATAGTCGGGATTTCCCGGGCCAATTCCACAAATTGTAATATGTCGTTTTACCTGTGTCATTTGGTATAGATGTTTTCCATTAATGAAAGCGCATTGTCAGTATGTCCCAACATGCCTTTATGCTGAGAAAAGAGGATTATTTCCACCTCTAATTCATTGTAGATATATCTTTCTGCTCTGGTTTTAATAAGAGTCGAAAGGTGATTCCAAAAGAACGGATCGGCAACAAATTCAGTGGCTTCTTCAGTTGTATTGGAACTCATTATCTGCTTAAAAGATTCCACATTATTAGAGTATTGTAAATAATGAGCGGCTAAAATTTCATTCCTGGCATCGGCAGTTCTGCTGTGAGTTTGGAAGATGCCACCAGCCAGTTTTACCAGTTTTCCCAAATGACCAATTAGAATGATTTTCTTGAAGCTATTTTTAACAGCTTGTTCCAGCATAAAGCCAATATAATTACTGGTTAAAACAATCTTTTCTTCATCATACTGAAATTGTTGCTCAGAGAAGGTTTTGCCGTAATTGCCAGGGCAAAAGATGGCTTTATTGTAGCCCCAAGCTGCCAATTGTTGGAGTTTCACCACCAACGAATTTTTTAGCCCCTCTTCCGACATCGGTTTAACAATACCTGTTGTGCCTAAAATGGAGATGCCACCTACAATTCCCAATTGAGGATTGAATGTACGCTGAGCAATTTGATCTCCGCCAGGAGCAGAAATAGTTACCTCAATTCCTTTGTTTTCAGGTCGAAGTTCTTCAACTGCCTGGGTAATCATTTGTAGAGGTACAGGATTTATAGCTGGCTGTCCAACGGGAACTGCTAAGCCGGGTTTGGTAACCTGACCAATTCCATCGCCTCCATTTATGCTTGTTTTACATTCAGAGATGTATCTGGCCTGAGCAATAATTTCTAGTCCGTGAGTTACATCCGGATCGTCTCCAGCATCTTTAACGGTACCGCATTTAACGATATCCGTATTCAGTTGGTGAAGATTAATATCTAATATCACCTGCTGGTTATCGGGTAGCGTAACGTGAACATGGTCTAGCTGATTTTGCTGCAGCAACATCCAGGTTGCGGCTTTTGCAACAGCTGTGGCACAGGTTCCGGTGGTGTAGCCCGATCGTAACTCTTTATGTAATTGCTCTTTCTTCAAAACGGAACTATGATCGTTTTACCATTTGATACATAATGGCGTTTAGGATGGCCACACCTACAGTGCTGCCGCCTTTTCTGCCACGAATAATCATATGTGGAATATCTGACTCTCTTAACATCTCCTTCGATTCTGCTGCGCCAACGAAGCCAACAGGAACTCCAATAACCAAATCGGGCTTAATTTTTCCTTCCTTTGCTAACTCGCAAATACGCACCAATGCAGTAGGCGCATTACCGATTACAAAAATCTTAAACTGATCATTGTCTGAAGCTTTATTAATTCCTTCTATAGAGCGAGTGATGCCTTTGCTCTTAGCTTGTTCTACTACATCAGGATGATGCACAAAGCATTCGATATTACAGTTCAGTTTTTTCAATGAAGGTTTGCTTACTCCAGCTACAATCATCGATGTATCGGCATAAATGCTGCAGCCATTTTGCAACGCCTTCTGAGCTAATTCAACCGCTTGCGGGTGAGCTTCAAAAAGGTGAGCATATTCAAAATCGGCAGTAGTATGAATTACACGCTTTATAATGTCTTTCAACTCTTCTGGCAATGCAACATGAGCCAATTCTCGCTCGATAATTTGCATGCTATCGTTCTCAATGCCCATTGGGTTGAGATTTATATAGTTGCTCTTCTCCATAGTGCAATAATTTGTTCGAAAAATGAGAAATTGGAATAAAAGTGGACGTGAGCATATCCTGCCAATGTGTTGTCTTTTTTCAGGCCACATTGCCACTGTTTTCCTTTCTCCTTCTTCTCTAATTGATAATTCAGTTGGTAATTGGGAGTAGGGGGATCTACAATTTCTGATCGATGAAACTCATGACAGCGTGTTGTCGTGTTATTATATGTCAGCTCGGCATAACCAAAGCGATTTAAGCGTTTGGTCATTTGTGTTCTTGCATTGAAAATACCGACCATCTGATTGCTTGTTTCATCTAATTGATTTATGGCTTGAGTAAGGTACATTAAACCTCCACATTCAGCATAAATTGGCATTTCTTTGGCAGCAGCTTCTTTTATTGATTTTAGCATTGGTTCATTGGCCGATAACTCTTTGGCAAATACCTCTGGATATCCTCCTCCGATGTATAGACAATTGCAATTCGAGGGGATGGATTTTTCATTCAATGGACTGAAATAATGCAATGTGGCTCCCAATTCTTGAAGTAGCTCTAAGTTGTTTTGATAATAGAAGCGGAATGCTTTATCGTAAGCAACGCCAATGTGTAAATCGCTTAAATCAAGTTTAGGAGGCTTTATAAAAGTCTCACATTGTTGTTTAATCCTTGTTACTTCAAGCAACTTATCGGTATCAATCGTCTGCTTTAGAGTTTGTTTCAAGAGCTCAATCTTATCATCAATGCTATCTACTTCTTCAGCTTGTACTAATCCTAAATGGCGACTTTCCAACGCAAATTCCTTATTGGAAGGTACATATCCAACACATGCAATCCCTGTTTGCGATTCGATGGTCTCTTTTAAAAACTGATAATAGGAATCGGATGGAACATGGTTCAGAATTACTCCTTTAACGTTGGAATCATCTTTTAATGTAGCAAATCCTTTAACAATAGCAGCCACTGATTGGTATAACGATTGGCAGCTAACAATCAATATGTTGGGAATAGCTAGTATCTGACTTAGATGATGGGCACTACCCAATGAGTCTTTTCCTAGTCCGTCGTACATTCCCATTACGCCTTCAATGATTGCTAACTGGGTTTTTTGCAGGTGTTTTGCAAACAGATAGCGCACTTTGTCGGCAGATAACATGTAGCCATCTAAATTGTACGATGGTTTATTTAAAACACGACTATGAAATAGTGGATCGATATAATCGGGACCAGTTTTGAATGGTGCCACATCGTAGCCTAACTCTTGAAAAAGAGCCATTAATCCAATGCTGATGGTCGTCTTGCCACATCCGCTGTTTGTTCCGCTTATAATAAATCCATTCATCTATTTAGATATATAAGTTGTGCTAAGTCTTTTTTTGTTTTTGGAGGGTTGTTTGTTGGAATATCAATATTTAACTCATTTAAAAGCGAAATAATAGTAGGGGATGGAATGTTCACTTCCTTTAAAAGCTTGCTATTACTGAGTACTTCAGTTGTTTTTCCATGTGCTTTTAATTGCGATTGGTGCAATAAGATGGTTTCATCGGTCCATTCGTAAGCTTGATCGATATTGTGTGTTGAAATGATAATGGTTTTACCCATTTTATTCAAGCGATCGAGGTGTACAAATAGCAATTGCTCCGACTTATAATCAAGATGTGAAGCAGGCTCATCGCAAATAATTACTTCCGGCTCCATGGCCAGGATCGCCGCCAAACAAACCATCTTCTTTTGACCAGAACTAAGTTGATGAGGCGATTTATGCTGAATCTGTTTCAAATCGAAATGTGAAATTATCTCCTCTGTCTTTTTTCGGGTTAAATTCTCATCCTTATAAAGGTTCATTAAGCCGAATGAAATCTCTTCGTACACTGTGGGTGCAATTAACTGATCATCGGAGTTAGGAAATAAGAAACCTACTTTCTGGTGTAGTTTCCTTAATGCTTTTCTTCTATGACAAATCAATTCGTTTTCGAATTGAATAGAGCCGTTGGTCGGTTTTAATATCCCATTCAATAAAAGCATTAGGGTTGATTTACCAGCTCCGTTTTCTCCAAGTAATGCCACTTTTGCTCCTCTGGTAATTGAGATATTGATATTCTTCAAAGCCCATTCATCATTTGGGTAGCAGTAGCTTACTTCTCTTAGTTCGAATATATTGTTTGCTCTATCTGCCATTTGGTTAAAAATTTAAAATGAGATAAAACATCAATAATAAACTAGCTAGAAAGAGAGGATATGTACACGCTTTCCAACAAAATGTTCTATGAGGTGAAACAAAATGATATTGGTGATTGCCTAAACGGGCAGTCATTGCAATTTCTGTTGTTTTATTTGCTTTTATAGCTGATTGAAAGACAGATGCAAACAGTAAACCAATATGTCGATAGGCTTGTTTGTTGCTGGTGTACCCCAATCTGCACTTTTGAGCCAGATATAACTGTTTTGTATTGGAAAGTAGCTTCATATTAAACCGATACATTAGTACGAACAACTCGATAAATAGTGATGGAACCTTTATGAGTCGGAATACTGCAGCTATTTCCGATATTGTATAGATCATTAAAGCCATAAAAAGCACTGCTATTAAAGCAAAGCTTTTGGTGAAAATCAGTATTGCTAGTTCAGTATTAGCTGGAATAAACTGCACCTTTAAGGGGAATGTAACATGCATAGCAATGGTAATACACCCCAAAGAGATAAATGTCAAAGGAATACTAAATAGTCGGACTAAATGCTTTCCCGAAATATTTGATATGTATCTAATTAGCAAAATATAGATAGTAACAATCAAGCTGTTAAAAGCAATTGAATGCGAACACAACGTTAAAATAAAAGCAGGTAGAATATAGGCTCCACGCGCTAATAAATGCTGTTGATGCAATCGATGATTGTGATTATATATTTGCTCGATAAACATTTAGTAACTCTTGACTGTTTTGCGATGCTTTTTTATAACGTAGAATGCAATTATCGAAAGACCTATGAAGCATTGCAATGCAAATAGTATCGTTTCAGAATGTTCTCCGCTAAAAAGCTCCAATTGTTCGAACCAAGGAGTATAATCAGGTTGAATAGACTGTATTAATTCAACAGATTGATCATCTGTCCCTGTAAACTGACTAGTAACAGCAGGGATAAACACCTGTAAGCCGATTAATAACAAAACCGACATTAATGTTAGACCAATAATCTTTTTCGATTTTGTCATTATTTCGATAATTGGAGGTTCGGATTAAGTTCTAAAATATCTTCTCCACTGTATTTCATCATCATCTTGAAGATGGCTACTGTGCAAATGCCCTCAATCAATGCCAGAGGCAATTGAGTAACGGCAAAAACACCTGCAAACTTGATGAAATTAGCCATGAAACTATTATCTACAGATTGAAATGCTACAGCCAGTTGTGCCGATGTACAAACGTAAATGGCTAAGTCGGAAAATACTGCAGCAATGAAAATACTGTACGATTGCTTTAGTCCTGCTTTGTGCCCCAACTGATAGCACCACACTGCTATAAAAGCTCCTACAACCGCCATCGAAAAGGCATTGGCTCCTAAAGTGGTAAAACCACCGTGAGCAAGTAAAAGTGCTTGAAATAGGAGTACCAACAAGCCGAGTACTGACATGGTAGATGCACCAAACAGAATTGCTCCCAAAGCAATACCGGTTAGGTGTGAGCTACTTCCGGCTACTGACGGCAACTTGAATGACGATAAAACAAATGCAAAGGCACCCACAACAGCCAATAAAAGCTTTGCAGAAGGCTGTTGCTTTACAATGGCTTTAATGTGTTTGTAACCGTAAATGAGTACTGGTAAAAATAATAGTGCCCAAAAAATGGCCCATTTTACCGGCAGAAATCCCTCGGCTATGTGCATTCCGAAGCTGTTGTTAGCAAGAGCCAAAAACAGCAACAAATAATAAACCCGTTTAAGCATGATTACAACTATTGAACTTGCTGAAGAATAATATCAGCCATTGCTGGGTTCTTACCAATTGGTTGCCCCAATTCAAACTGCATTTCAGGGTATTTTGCTTTTAGCTCTTCAATAATTTCAGGGATATCAATTTTTATGTGATTCCCATTGTATAAGAAGTAGGGTAGAATAAATATATCTGTAATATTTTGTGCGTGAAGTTCTGCAACTACCTCTTGAAGTGATGGTGAAGCCAACTCCATATGAGCACCATAAATGTTTTTCTCAGGTGCTTTTTCACGCATCGTTTCAATGATGAAGTTAAAATCATTTCTTGCTTCTTCAGAGCGACTTCCATGCCCTAAAAGAATAATTGATTGCTTAGTCATATCATTTACATTTAAATTGACAAATCCCAGCAATGCCTATTCGAAATAGATATCAAATGATATCGTGCAATAAAGAAAATGAAATCGAATACGAAAACATTTTGCCTTTTTCCCCGAAAGCATTGTATTTAATAATATTGGCAGGTATTCTGGCTCACCTTACTTTCTTTGGCCTTCCCATTCGCAATTGGAACAGTGGCGTGAGATTAAGAAAGCTTTTGAAGGCTTACAGCTGCGGGTACAGCTCCGGATTTACACCGGATTCCCATATTAAGGATAATTCTTCTGTGTAGAAGAACTCCACCAACTTGTTGGCAAAAGTAGAAATAAAAATGATTGAAGCAATTAAATAGATGTAAAAAAGGAACTCAAAGTCTTTTTAAAAACTGAAGTTTATAAGCGTACCTTTTTCTATAGTACCAAGCTCGCTTCTTGAGCTAAGATTTCATGCCATTTGAAGTCTTGCTTAGCCAACTCATTCATAAATGGTTTAGGGTTCAACTGTTCTACGTTGAATACTCCTGGTTTTTTCCATTTCGAACTTAAAAATAACATGGCTCCAATTACTACGGAGATACCTGTAGTGTTATCGTTAAATTCGTTGTTGTTGTATATAAAAAGCTCTTTTTCTAATCCTTTATGAAGTCCCCTTACCCGGCAGCCAATAGTGATTTCAGGGTGCTGAGTAATCCAGAAACGAGCTTTTTTTATGGTTGGGAAGTTTTTTACCAATGACTTCAGGCTGGTGTTGTAAATAAGGTCGACTTCCAGTTCTCCCAATTCAGGAGTGTTTAGTTTGTCACAAAGTTGATGCTTAGGACATTCTTTCCATTCGCCATCGTGCCAGAAAGTAGCATCAAGCTGTTCTATTTCCGATTCCAGGTACGACTGTTTTCCATTAATAATATCCAGTTGCAGAATTTCGTCGAAGAAACGTTGTGCGGCAAAAGCTGTAAATACACCCGTTAAGCCAGAGTCGAAACTACAGCCCAAAATAGCCATTAATCCTGCTTCTCGAAATCGATTTTGATAAGCCCATTGCCATTTGTATTCGAAATTTGAATTTCGTTTCGAAGCATAATTGGCCGTATCAAGATAGCTTACATCTGTTTCCAGGCAAGCTTCCATAATAGAACGATATTGTGTAAGAGGAGCCATGTTGATTACCAAATCGGGTTTAAATCGTTCGATTAAGTCAATCAACTGAGGTGTATCGTAGGCATCAACCTGAGCTGTTTCTATTTTGTTTTCACCCAATTTTTCAGCCACAGCATCGCATTTAGCCTTGGTTCTACTGGCCAAAAGTATGTGGGTAAAAATAGTTGGAAAATTTATCATTCGTTGCGCTGTTGCTTCTCCTAGCCGACCAGCTCCAAGTAATAAAACTCTTCCCATATGGGTGATAATTTTTTGTTTTCGATATAAAATTTGGAGCCAAAAAAAGGGAAAAAAAATGGGATGAGAAATGCTTTTTAGAAGCTAATGCATTTTTTTTTGTTTGACGTAGAATAGGCAGAATATTAAAATGTAATTGATCCGTGTCAATGGCTTATTATGTGTTATGGTTTTTTAATATTTTATAAAACTTATTGTGAAAATACATTGGAAGAAGTGTGAAAATGTTTTTTACATTTGAAAGTGCATTTTTCGAAAAAAATCAATTCGAAATGAATAAATTTGCTCTAATTAGAATTTGAGATTGCATGAAACAGATGAAACGATTCCTTTTTACATTAATGTTGGTTGCAGCCTTTTTTGTTGCTAAATCGCAAGAAGACTCCATAAGTACTTTTAGAAATTTGATGCATTTAGATATGATGTCGAGTATGGAGCCAGATGCCCAAATGGGGAGTTTTAAATATGAATGTGAGCAATTATTAAAAGCTCCATCGTTGAATCAACATTTGGGTTTGGATTTTAATTTTGCAGGAACATCAATCGATTTGCATCCTTTTGCCTTGACAGGAAACTTCTATTCTCCCGATCCTTTTTCGGCTATTTCAACCTGGAAGATTGATGGAGCAGCATTATTTAAACTATCTGAAAAAAGCACCATAGGAGTGATTGGTTGGCATGAACACACTCTTCGCACACCATATATTTTAGATAAAGCACCAAGCATGCAAGGGATGTCTTTCTTTGTAGGACATAAATTTTCAAAGAAGTTTCGAATAGGGGCTTCATTTAGTATTACTAAAGGATATGGAACCATGGGAAACTGGTCTAATCCTCAGCACTCGGTTAGGTGGTAAAAAAAGCCGACATAAATGCCGGCTTTTGTGATCATCAAGCATTGCTGGTTACTTGAATACTATAGCATCTCAATTTGATCTTTGCTCATATGCTTTTCGCAGTAGTGGCACTTAATTTCTAATGGTTCATTTGAAATTACAGTGAACTGAGTAGGCATATGTTCGGTATGGGTAATACATTTCGGATTGAAACATTTTACAATTCCTTCGATACGCTCAGGAATTTCTACCGTACGTTTTTCAACTACTTCGTAGTCTTTAATGATATTCAATTTTGCATGAGGAGCAATAAGTGCAATCTTATTTACTACTTCGTCTTCAAAAAACAGATCGGCAACTTTAATAATTGCTTTGTGTCCCAGCTTCTCACTTTCCAGATTTGTTCCGAAAGTAACCTGGCTAGTCGACTGATCCAGCTTTAAGATATCGATTACTTTAAAAAGACTTTTTGCAGGGATTTGGTCAATTACCGTTCCCTCATTTATGGCGCTTACTTTTAATTTCTTCTTTGTCATTTCTTAAAATTTTTGAGGGTAAATTATTTCAATCCAAGAGTGTGAGCAATAATTGCTTCACGCGTATACATTCCGTTTAAAGCCTGGTCGAAGTAATAAGCCTTTGGATTTGGATCTACGTCTACATGAATCTCGTTTACACGTGGAAGTGGATGAAGAATACGCATGTTTTCTTTGGTGTTTTCAAGCATGCTGTTGCGAAGAATGTAAACATTCTTTACTTTTTCATACTCAATAGGGTCAGAGAAACGCTCACGCTGTACGCGAGTCATGTATACGATATCAGCCTCAGAAATAATGTCTGTAAACTCACTGTGCTCGTAATATTTAATGCCTTTCGAATCTAAATATTGTTTGTATTCTTTTGGCATTTCCAGTTCTTTTGGTGCGATGAAGTTGAAAATAGGGTTTTCGAACTGAGACATTGCCATAAGAAGTGAGTGTACTGTACGCCCATACTTCAAGTCACCAACCATGAATATATTCTGGTTGTCTAGCGTTCCTTGAGTTTTATAAATCGAATAAAGGTCGAGTAGGGTCTGCGTAGGGTGCTGATTGGCACCATCACCAGCATTGATAACAGGTACATCTGAAACTTCAGATGCATAGCGGGCACTACCTTCAAGTGGGTGACGCATTACAATCATATCGGCATATCCACTAACCATTTTAATGGTGTCATGCAATGTTTCGCCCTTAGTTACACTTGACGATGAAGAATCGGTAAAACCGATGATTCTTCCACCTAAGCGGCTAATTGCTGTTTCGAAACTCAAACGAGTACGTGTTGATGGTTCGAAAAACATTGATGCTACTACTTTGCCATCAAGAAGATTCTGATTTGGGTTAGCCTCGAAATCGGCTGCCAACTCCATGATACGCATGTAATCTTCCTTTGAATAATCGGTGATAGAAATTAGGTGCTTTGTCATATGAGAAACACTTTATTTAAGGTTAGAATTATATAAAACTGAATAGATAAAAAAAGAGCCAATAGAAAATAAAATCTATTGGCTCTTTCTGAAAATGAATATTGCTTTGAAACAATATCAGAGAAATATAAATGTAATTTTTTACGATCTAAAACGGGAGACGGAAATAAAAAAGAAGACAACCTCCCAAGAGATAATGTTATCTCCTGAATCCAGTTGCTGCGAGTTTTAATCGTTCGTCTCATTAAAATACAAAACTAGATAAATCAAATTTACATTGCAATAGCTGGCTGCAAATTTGTTGAACTGATTTTTTATTATCGTGTTGCAACGTATTGTGTTTTAACACCTATGATGTCGTTAAATTTTTTTGTAATTCTTTCCACTTCTGTTTGGCGAATTGGAATTTTTATGGAGCAATGCAGATCGAATACAGTTTCTATCTGTTCTAATTTCTCTTCTTTGATGATATGCATTACATCATTCATGTTTAGATATTCGTATTCGATTTGATAAATATCTTCAACTATTTTTTCAATTATTTCGGCATTTTCAATGGCTTCGATAGCACCGTTTTTATAAGCATTTATCAAACCGCTTACGCCAAGTAGGGTTCCTCCAAAGTAACGAACCACAACAATAAGTATATTGGTTAAATCGTACGATTGAATTTGTCCTAAAATGGGTTTTCCTGCCGTGCTGGAAGGTTCTCCATCGTCATTTGCTCTGAAACGTTTCTTATCGGCTCCTAAGCGCCAGGCATAACAATGATGACGCGCACTGTAGTGTTCTTTCTTTAAATGCTGAATATGTTCTTTTATTTCATCTTCGGAATAAACCGGATAAGCATATGCGATAAATTTACTTCCCTTGTCTTTAAATAGTCCCTCGGTAGGGGATGCTATGGTTTTATAAGTATCTTCCATTAATGTGACTTGTTTTAAAGTAGAATATAAACGGCAGCCAATGCCAGAATAATTCCAAACCAATTTAATATCGATATTTTTTCTGAAAAAAGAAACTTTCCAATCAGTACAGATATAACAACAATTGCTATGCTATTCAAACCGAAAACAATAGAACTGTCGAATGGAGCTGTTCTCAGGGCTTCCATAAAGAAATACAGCGACCCAAAGTTGACAATTCCCAGACCAATTCCCATTAGTAGATATTCTTTCTTCAGAAAAAGCTTTCTTAGTTCGGATTGAGTCAACAATACGATTGTTCCAATTATTCCTGCAACGGTAAATAGCAAAGCAGAAAACAAGGCTGTGGAATTTTCCGGAACATATAATTGTTGTGCTAGTTTAATCACCGAGTCGTTAATGCCAGTACCCAGAAAGATAATAATAGGCAAAACAGAAAAGGCAACTTTTGCAGAACTACTCTTTTTGTATACCGATAATAATACGGCAATACAGGCTGTAATTATTCCAATTATTTTAAGAAAACTGGTTGATTCACTAAAGTAGATGATAGAAAAAAGAATGGGGATAATCATCGACATTTTTGCTGCAATAATTGTTGGAGCAATTCCAGCTTTATGCGTTGATTTTCCAATGCAGAAAAACATTACTATAAACATGAAACCAACAAAGATAGCTGCTGGTATCCAGTTGTTATTGTCAGGAATAAACTGACGGTTGGTTTCTAGTAGTAAGAGTGATGAAATAACTGCAATCCAATAATTGGTTACAATTGAAGGAAGGAGTTTCATTTCACGTTTTCCCATTATTTTAAAAAGAATGAGAATAGTAGTTGAACACAAAATACTAAGAAGTAATGCCAGCATAGTTTTTCATTTCAATGAAGGCCAAATATTGAATAAAAAAAGCAGAACTACAAGGTTCTGCTTTGATGATATTACATTTTAATTTTGTGTTCTATCTCTTCAAGGTATTTTCGGAAATCTTTATCGGTGTCTTTCAGGTTTTTGACCGTTTTGCAAGCGTGAAGTACGGTTGCGTGGTCTTTTTTACCAATTTGTGATCCGATAGATGATAGAGAAGCCTGAGTCAACTGCTTGGCAAAGTACATTGCAATTTGCCGCGCTTGAACAATTTCTCTTTTTCTGGTTTTGGCTTGAAGTACATCAACTGAGATCTTAAAGTAATCACATACCACTTTTTGAATAAAGTCGATGGTAATTTCTTTGGTTGTACTTTTAACCAGTTTATTTATCATCTCCTGAGCTAAGTCAATGCTGATGTCTTTTTTATTCAACATAGACTGAGCAAGTAAAGAAATAAGTGCACCTTCCAATTCACGCACGTTATTATTTACATGTGAAGCAATGTATTCAATTACTTCCTCAGGTAATTCTAATCCATCAATATATACCTTCTTGCGAAGAATAGCCATTCTGGTATTGAAATCAGGAATTTGCAAGTCGGCCATCAATCCCCACTTAAAACGAGAAAGCAAACGGTTTTCCAATCCTTTTAAATCAACAGGCGATTTATCGGAAGTAAGAATTAACTGTTTTCCGGTTTGGTGTAAGTGATTGAAAACGTGGAAGAATGTCATCTGAGTTTTTTCTTTCCCAGCTAACTCTTGTACGTCATCAAGAATTAGTACATCAATCATTTGATAGAAGTGCATAAAGTCATTACGACTATTATTGCGAGTTGCTTCTGCAAATTGGTTGATGAATTTATTGGCACTCACATATAGTACCACTTTATCTGAAAAACGCTTTTTAACTTCAATTCCAATAGCTTGAGCCAGATGGGTTTTCCCCAATCCTGATTGACCATAGATGAATAGAGGGTTAAAAGCAGTACCTCCAGGGTTTTGTGCTACGGCATATCCTGCACTTCGAGCCAAGCGATTACAATTCCCTTCGATAAAGTTATCGAAAGTATTGTCTGGCTTCAACTGCGGGTCTATATTCAGTTTCTGAATACCAGGTATAATGAACGGATTCTTTATTGTGCGTTCTTGAGTATTAATTGGTACAGACAATGGCCTGTTTTTAATAGGCGCATTGTTACGCGTAGGATATTTAACGGTAACCGGCTTAGAGTTCATTCCGTTCCCATTACTTCCCATCACCACATTATACTCTAATTTGGCATCAGGTCCAATTTCTTTGCGTAACGTTTTTCTAAGTATATCTATGTATTGTTCTTCCAGATATTCATAGAAAAATGCGCTTGGAACCTGTATCGTTAAAATGTTATCCTTAATACGTACCGAATTAATAGGTTCGAACCAGGTCTTGAAACTAACCGGCGGCACATTATCTTTTATGACCGAGAGGCATTTTTGCCAAACAGTAGCATGATCTTTTAACATTCGGACAACAAAAATTAATGATTTGACAATTCTAAATAATTGGGACAACTATTGATCATTCCAATGGCAAAGATTGTGAAAAAAAAGTTGAAAAAAAACATGGGAAATATTTGCAAAAAGGAAACATGATGATTGTCAGCTTGTTAGCATTTTAACTTTTTTAAACATTTTTTAATCAACTGATAGTCAGTTGATTATCTTGTAGTGCTAGTGTTTTCAGGCCTTTCGTAAAAAGACTGGAAAACAGAAAACGGTTTCATGAATTATGTTCCTTATTTTTGCAATGCGAAGATGTCAAAATAAGATTACTTTGCCAACCTTAATGCCTTTTTTAATTTGATTGGTCTACCATTTTTGAAGCCAATAATTTCGGCATCAGGAAATTTAGCTCGAACTTCTTCAAGTTGCTCAAGAGCATCTTGATATTTGGTATGTTCTTGGGCATAATAGTGGTAGCTATCAACTATCCTTTTTTGCTCCACTTCTATTCCATTAAAAATAGGAGAGGCTAGTGGAACTTCCATTTCGGTACTTAATAATTGTACTCTGAAAACTATTCCTCTGTTATTTTCGTTGGATGCAGTAATATAAATGTCTTTGCCTAAATCGATGGCTGAAAAGTGAATGTATCGTTGTGGATTTAAACGAATATCTTTTAATAGTCGATCTAAATCATGGCTGGCATACTGAAGATTATTGTATAGCTTATCGTCGTTGAGTAATTTACCCATTGTGCCTTTGCCCGATTTTAGAGCAATAACAATACTGTCCAGCTGATTAAATGCGTGATGCGCTTTCGAAATAATAGGTGATATCTCCAAATTTGAAAGTGTATCGGAGAAGCTGGCCATATTTTGAGTAATCTGGCTAAATACTTTTTTATTGCTATTTACTTCAGTTGTAACACTGTCTATATTGGCCAATATCTTTGTCAGAACAGCTTTATTTACGTGCATCACCTCTTTTAAATCTTCCGAAGTGGCTTCAAGGTTTAGAATTGTATTATTCATATTCTCGAAACTTTCTTTCAGGTTGTCGCGGGTACGCTCATTAAATACGTATGTTACAACAGTTAAGGCAGAGTCGAGCGACCCCATTAACTGTTCGGCTTTATTTTTCAGAGGAGCTACCTGCATACTTACCTGCTCTTTCAAGTCTCCTTCTATATCCGACTTTAAAGTATCTCCGGATGTGTGAAAAGCAGTATTCTTATTAATTATCAGACTAACCGATTTGGTTCCCATCAGGTCGATACTAATGATCTTGGCTAATGATTCTTTTGGAATTTGAAATCCTTGAGGAACAACAAATTCAACCAATAACTTTCCAGAACCATCCTGTTGGAATGAGATATTACTTACAGATCCGATTTTATAGCCATTCAACATTACCGGACTAGATTCAACTAATCCATCAATACGATCGTATTTGGCATAATAGATGTCTTGAGTTTGAAAGATATCTTTCCCTTTCAAAAAATTAATTCCCCAATACAGTAGAAACATAGCTACAACAAAAAGGAATCCTGTTCTGGCAAGACGTTTTCTATTCATGGTATCTGTTTTAAGTTTTAGTTGGCTCCAAAGCCATTTAATGGGATTGAGTTAACACTTCTAACGAATATAATCATTCGTGGTTCATAAGGTTAAACACCTTATTTTTTAGGTAAAGATACAATTCCATTGTTTACCTCCACAATAAAAGCATCCTTATATTTTCGTTTCACATGGCTTAGTTCGCTATTAGCTAGTGTAATAGAATTATATTTCCCAAAGCAATATTTATATACTTTTCTCGATTTGTATCGATATAATTTCTTTAATCCTTTAAAATTATACGATTTCAATGCAATTTTCTTTCTGGAAGCTGCCAGTTGAATGGAGTAGGTGTGAGTAGTTGTTTTTATTGGAGTAGTTGATTTTTGAACCACTTTTTTCTCTTCCTTTCCGTAATTACTTCTGGCATCGAATGCTTTTTTGTATTGCTTAAAACCATTAAAAATAGCTTTGGCAACTCTGGATCTATTGGAAGATGAGCCGAGGTATCTTAATTCGGAAGGATTACTCATGAATCCGACTTCAAGTAGAGCGCCAGGCATTGAAATGTTTTTCAATACAAGGAATCCTGCCTGCTTAACCCCCCTGTCCCTTCTTCTTGCATCTAACTTTAGATGTTTCTGCATAATAGCAGCCAAGTTGATACTTTGTTCCTGAAAGCGAGATTGAAGCAACTCAAAAATCACATACGAAACAGGATCGTTCGGATCGAATCCTTCATATCGAACAGAGTGATCTTTTTCTAAGAGAATGGCTGCATTTTCTTTTTTTGCCACTCTAAGGTTATCGGCCGACTTGTGATTTCCTAAAACAAATGTTTCGGTTCCATATACCGAAGGAGTGCCACAATAATTGGCATGGATAGATAAAAATAACTGAGCATTTGCTCTATTGGCTATAGTTACACGTTTATATAAAGGAACGAAAGTGTCATTTTTACGAGTATATATTACATTAACCTCTGGAAATTCACGTTCAATTAATTGTCCCAGTTTCAGTGCAATATCTAAAACAATTCGTTTTTCAGTGGTTCTACCAATTTTAGCACCAGGATCGCGTCCTCCATGTCCTGCATCTATCACTACCGAGTTTAAAGTATTGCTTAAATTATTTTGAGCAAATGAAGAAGTCAAGGCCAGTAAGATGTTAACGAATACTAAAAATGTATATTTTAAATAAATATTCATAGATGGATTTTATCGGTAAACATACTTGAACACCTATTGTTTACAAGGGTTTCTTTACAAAAGTAGAAATATATTTTTACCGAATGTAATTTTTTGTAACCCGTGATTTTTTATTTTTGCATACGAATTATTCAACCAATATACATTCAGATTAGTGACGATACTTAGACATATAAAAGCGTTAGGATTCATAACTTCCTTATTGTTGGTGAGTTGGGGGGGCTATTCTCAAAGTAAAGAGGAGAAACAAACCGACTCAAGTGACACAACACGTATTGAGCGAAAGGCATCATTTCTTGACGCTGAGATTACATATAGTGCAAAAGACTCTAATGTAGTGATTGTGCAAAAGCGACTAGCATTTATGTATCGCGATGCAAAAATCAATTTTAAAGAGATTGAATTAACAGCCAATTACATTGAGTTAGATCTTGAGAAAAAAGAGGTTTTTGCAAAAGGAATTCCCAACGATACAACAGGTGTAATGGAAGGAAATCCAGTATTTCGTGACGGAGGGCAAGAGTTTAAGGCCGACTCGATGAAATATAACTTCGAAACTAAAAAAGCTAAGATATATCGAATTATTACTGAGCAAAATGGAGGTTTTGTACATGCTCAGAATACCAAGATGGTAAATGACTCCACTTTTTGTATGCAGGATGGAAAATATACAACTTGTGATCATGAACATCCACACTTCTATTTAAAATTGAGCAAAGCAAAGGTATTAAAGGATAAAGCTGTTGTGTCTGGTCCTGCATATATGGTGCTGGAAGATTTTCCAATTTACTTTCCGGTATTGCCTTTCGGATATTTTCCCAATACCAGTAAATATTCTTCAGGAGTTTTAATTCCAACATATGGTGAAGAGAATCAGCGTGGATTTTTCTTGCGCGATGGGGGTTACTATTGGGCTTTCAATGATTATTTCGATTTTGCTTTACGTACAGAGCTTTATTCTAAAGGCTCCTGGGGACTAAAAGGAACTTCGAACTATAAAAAGAGATACCGCTACAGTGGTAGTTTCGATGCACAATACTTTAGAAATAAATTTGAACCAAATACAAAAGAGGAGTTCCAGAAGGGAACCAGTGATAAAATCGATTTTTCGGTACGCTGGTCGCATTCTCAAGATTCAAAAGCGAATCCAAGCACTCGTTTCTCGGCAAGTGTAAACTTTTCAACCAGTACCTTCGAGAGAAATACTGCTTATCGTGCACAAAATTACTTGACAAACACCAAGCAGTCGAGTATTAGTTATAGTAAGAAGTTCGAAAATTCTCCATTTAATATGTCAATGAGTTTGCGTCACTCGCAAAACTCACGCGATACAACAATTAGTTTAACTCTACCAGAATTGACCTTTACAATGGCTAAGGTTTATCCTTTTAGGAAGAAAGGGCGAGTTGGTAAGAGTAAATGGTACGAGAAATTCGGTTTTAGTTATAGTGGTAATATGCGCCATATGTTGAATAACGTTCATGAAAGTGACATTTTTGTTTCTGAATATTGGAAGTCAGGAGCACAGCATAACTTTTCTATTTCGTTACCAACATTTAAGGCATTAAAATACATCAATTTTAGTCCATCTGTTTCGTATCGTGAGAGTTGGAATAATAATTATATATCGAAAGATTGGCAAGATAATACCATTAAATACAACTATATAACTGAGAGTTACGATTCCATTGCCGGAACAGGTATATCAGATCCGCATACTGGTTTTAAACGTTCATATGAGTACTCATATGGTGTGAGTGCTTCTACAACAGTATATGGAATGTATAAGCTTGGAAAGAATTCGAAGGTTGAAGCTATTCGCCACGTAATGAAACCATCTATCTCGCTTTCTTATCGTCCTGACTTTGGGGATGAGAAATTTGGTTTTTATCGTTCCTATTACGATAAAAATAAGAAACGAGATGTCTATTACTCAATATTCGAGAATAGTTTGTTTAGAGGACCGGGAAGAGGAGAAAGTGGTTCAATTTCATTTACATTGAACAACAACCTTGAAATGAAGGTGAAAAACGATGCCGATACGACTTCTACTGAGAAATATAGAAAGGTGAAACTATTGGAGAACCTTAGTTTCAGTGGTAGTTATAATATGATCGCAGACTCGTTTAAGCTATCTACTATCAACATTAGAGGTAGAACTAAAATTAAAGGAATCAACATCAATTTTGGAGGTATTATCGATCCGTATACTGTGCGTGAGAGACAGAAGGTAGATAGCTTTGGAAATGTTAAAACCAACTTGCAGGGCGAGCCAGTAATGGAAAAGTATAAGATTGATGAATATGCATGGAACAATGGCCAGGGAATAGGTCGACTCACCAATGCCAACTTATCTTTCGGATTAAATTTTAGTTCGAAAAAAGGAGGAAAAGATGATACTGAGAATAATGACGCTATGCCTGGAACCTATTACACTGGTTACACCGACTTTGATATCCCGTGGGATTTCAGTCTGGATTATTCATTGAATTATACGAATCGTTTGGCAACAAAAGAACAAGTAATACAAACTTTAGGTTTTCGTGGAAGTTTGAGTCTTACACCTAAATGGAAAGTTCAGTTTACTTCTGGTTTCGATTTTAAAGCAGGTGATTTTACTTATACCAATGTAAGTATAAACCGAGACTTGCACTGTTGGCAGGCATCATTTAACTTTGTTCCGTTTGGTTACAGACGATTCTACATGTTTACATTGAATGTAAAATCATCTATTCTGAAGGATTTGAAGTTGACTAAAAACCAGACATTTTTTAATCGATAGATAACTAAAACAAATACTGATATGAAAAAGGTAATTTCTACCGATAAGGCTCCAGCTGCTATTGGACCTTACAGCCAGGCCATCGAGGCAAATGGAACATTGTATATCTCTGGGCAACTTCCAGTTGATCCTGCAACAGGAAATATCCCAGAAGGCATTGAAGCACAGTCTGAGCAGGTTTTTAAAAACATTGCAGCTATTTTAGAAGAAGCTGGTTATGAGTTTAAAGATGTTGTAAAATCGACATGTTTACTAAGTGATATGGTCAACTTCAAAGCCATGAACGAAGTATATGCCAAGCATTATACAACAGACTTCCCAGCAAGAGCTGCTTTTGCAGTAAAAGAATTGCCATTGGGAGTTTTAATTGAAATTGAAACTATCGCAGTGAAATAATATTTGATAAGTATAAAAACTTCACCAAAAAGGAACTCACTGTTAAGTCTGAGTTCCTTTTTTTATTCTATAAACAACCATTATTTGGTTCGATTTGTTAGTTTAGCATATATCATTATAACTGTAAATTTATGAGCTCATATTTATTTATTATTGTAGTCTGTTTAGTTGTAATTACCTCGTTCTTTTTCAGCAAAATGGCCGAAAAAACAAGAATCCCGAGTGTACTTATGCTTATGTTGTTGGGAGTTGGATTACAACAGGGAGCAGAATATAAAGGACTAGAGTTTAATTATCTGCCAGTATTAGAAGTACTAGGAATTGTTGGGCTTATAATGATTGTTTTAGAGGCAGCATTAGATCTTAAATTATCGCGAAAGCAGTGGCCAACCATTTGGAAATCGTTCGTAATTGGAGCTGCAGGACTATTTATTAGTGCATTTGCATTTGCCGCAATATTGAAATTATTCATTCAGAACATCGAATGGACAAATAGCTTCATTTATGCTTTGCCGCTGTCCATAATGAGTAGTGCTATTGTAATTCCAAGTGTCCGGAACTTAGTGAAAGCCAAAAAAGAGTTCATGATATACGAGAGTACCTTTTCAGATATTTTAGGAATTATGGTATTCTATCTTTTGCTTCAGAATGTAGATGCTTCGGGAGTTGCAGAGGTAAGTGCTTCGGTATTTGGTAATGTTTTTACCACTGTGGTGGTTTCTGTTATAGTGAGCTATTTGCTGCTATTTGCTTTTCAGTTTATTAAAGCCGAAGCTAAGATATTTTTGTTCATTGCTATCTTGGTGTTACTGTATTCGTTTGGAAAACTAATGCACTTGTCATCGCTATTGATAATTTTGGTTTTCGGGTTGATATTGAATAACCACCATATCCTTATTTTTAATCGAATTCGTCGTTTTTTTCATTCCGATTCAATTGAAGTCTTATTGGAAGATTTTAAAATGATTACAGCTGAAGCCTCATTTTTGTTGCGAACGCTATTCTTTGTAGTATTTGGAATGTCCTTAGCACTTGATTCGTTGCTAAACTGGAAAGTTTGGATTGTTAGTTTTCTGTTTCTGGCTATGGTGTATATTTCGCGCTACGGGTTGTTTAAATGGATTAAAAAAGATAATGTTTTCCCAGAAGCTTTAATTGCTCCACGAGGTTTAATTTCGGTATTATTGTTTTTTGCAATACCGGAAGATTTCAAGATTTTAGAGTTTGAAAGTGGAACGCTTTTCGTTGTTATTTTGATAACGAGTATTGTTATGGCGTGGGCATTAATAGACAAACGACTGAATGGGGGAGAGGAGAAAGGCGAAGTAGCTTCTTCAGAATTAACGGAGTAACTGATCGGTCTGAATATGATACCAAACAAGCTCTTCTGTATTAATCGGAAGAGCTTGTTTTATTAGAACTAAAGTGTTGCCCAAATTCTTGCTAAAGAAAAGCCTGGAGCTTGAATATTTAGGTCTAAAAAGTAGCCAAACGGGGTCTGAGCTGTTTGGTATTCTGCATTCTTAAGTCGAACTTCAGCTGCATCAAATATTTCCTTGCTAAAATCGACACTGGATTTTGATTCAGATAAATGAGCGAACGAATGAAGAATTATATGTTTAGTATTATTCTTCCTAGCAGTCCATTTTAGGTGATTTACAAGTTTCTTTTCTCTACTTTTCACATCTTTAGCTTCATCATCTTCTTCAATCTGTATAAAAGCGACAATACAATCGTTAAATGTTGCTCCTTCTGTAACTTCTTCTGCTTTTTCCAGGTTTTTAACGGCAGGTTTATAGCCAAATTCGTCACAATATATTGCTAATACTTTCATTCGTTCATTTTTGAAATTATCGGTTATTAACTACTAATCATTTAAGAAATGAATAGAGTTTTTTCATAAAAGATCAAAAATAGAAATATGATTTGGTTATTTTTACTGGTATGAAGCAGAATTTTTTAATTATACTGACCATTCTTTGTGGGATGTTAGAGGCGAAAGGTCAATTGTCAGAACATGGAATTCCGGCATCATTTAATTTAGATGCTGAAGTTTTTGAAAAAGCAACACCATTGCAACCCGAAGAAAAAGTGAATGCTGTTTTAGCCGAAAGAGCTTATAGCAAATCAGGAATAAAATTTAAAAGTTACAAATACGGAGAACGGTTAGCATTAGAATCAGACATTCGTTCCGAGTCTAAATTGATTATTGATGATGGAAAGAAAAAAGTGTGGATTGCCAGAGTAAAATCAAGAGGTGCGAAATCAATTAGTCTCATTTTTGACGAATATCATCTTACTGGAAAGGCACGATTATTTGCATATGATAAAAGACAAAAACAGATTCTAGGTGCTTTTACTGCAAGAAATAATAAACCCAATAATCGCTTTATTATTTCTCCGATTGCAGGCGAAGAGTGTGTGATCGAGTTGGAGGTGCCGTATTCGGAGCTAAAAACCACAAAATTAAAGCTCGGTGCTATTATTCACGACTACAAAGGAATTGTTGGATACGGAAGAAGGCCTTTGGGAAAATCCGGAGATTGTAATCTAGAAGTACCTTGTGTTATTGAAGCAGAAAAGCTGGAACGGAAAAACGCTTCTGTTCGATTTTTAAGCAATGGACAACTTTGTACAGGAACATTAATCAATAACTCGAAAAACGATGGAACGCCATATATTTTAACTGCAGATCATTGTATCGAGGATGCTGAAGAGGCCAGCGAAGCAATTTTCTATTTCAATTACGAGGCTCCTTTTTGTGGAAGTTTTGATGGCGATCCTACTCATTCTATTTCTAGCTCAACATACAAAACGGGTTATAAAAAAGCTGATTTTGCTTTGGTTCAATTATCAGAAAATGTACCGGCTCATTTTCGACCATTTTTCGCAGGTTGGGATGTGAGTGGATCTACAACCGATTCCACCTACTGTTGGCATCATCCAAAAGGAGATAACAAAAAAATTGCTATTGACAGAAATAATCCCACCACAACCAGTTGGAATAACGATTTCTTACCGAATAATTTTTGGCTCATTAGCCGATGGGAGGAGGGGACAACAGAAATAGGTTCTTCGGGATCTGCATTATTTAATTCGAAGAATAAAATAATCGGTTCTCTTTCGGCTGGAGAAGCAACATGTGAAAAACCAGTAAATGATCTTTTTTCTAAGTTATCGGAAAATTGGGAACAAGATACTAACAATGGAGTTACTGTAAAGCAATTTCTGAATAGCGAAGGAACTAAGCAAACTTTGGATGGTATTGATCCGTATGAAAATGACAATTGTGGTAGTATCCACGGATGGACTGATACAAATATCGGAGAGAGTAAATTGATTTCGGAAGGAGAGGGATATTATGCTGGAAAAAACACGCTAGGATGGAATGAAATTATCGAACATTTCGATAAAACAAAGCTTATCCGAATTGTTGAAATAGATTTAGGTGTTGGGATAAATTCAAGTAGAGAAAATGAACTTTTGCAGTTAAATATATATGAAGGGGGAACATCTGTCGGAAAGAGCATCTATTCGCAGAACATTTCACTAAAAACATTAAGTTCAAACTCTGTGAACACAGTAGGCCTAACAGTACCTCAGGTTATCAGTAACGATTTTTATATTGGGCTAAAATGGGCTGAAAATTTAGATGGTAAATTGTCATTTTTGCATACCTCAAACTCTCCTGAAAATAATTTTATGATTCGGAAAACATCGGGAGAAATTATTCCAATTTCTGATGTTTCAAATGGTGCATTAAAAGGTAATCTGGCAATTACTGTTCATGGTTGTAATATCGAGAAGAAATCAAATCTTGGAAATGTAGATGATATCAAGATGTATCAACTAGCAAATCTGCATATAACTAAAATATTAGTTAAAGAGAGAGAAATTTCAAATGCTCTTTATTTTGATCTGCAGGGGAGACAGATTTCTGCTAAATTGAGTAAAATTTCGAAAAACGAATACCATGTATCGGGTTTAGATAAAGCAAATTCAGGAATTTATATTATTCAATTGATCACATCTAAGGGCGTTTATATAGAAAAGCTGGTCAATCATACACAAGCTAATAGGCGTTAATTATTTCTTCCGGGCACGAAAAAAGATAAAGAGAGTCGTTTTATTTTTAGTTGTATAAAATTTTAAGTAAATTGCAGCAAACTAGGCAATTAAGAATGATCATATTTTCTGGTAGCATTTAAACTTAATTCAGAATCATTTTTATTGCTTAGATTAGCCCGGGAGCCGCGAACTGCGGCTCTTTTCATTAATAAGCTCTAAAAAATGTTAAAAGCGCTGATATAAGATAAAAGTACTTTGTAGAGCTTTATTTTTTTCTCATCTTTAAATTTCTAACCATTAGCGAATTATATGCGAAGTAAAGTAGCAATACTATTTTTCACATTGATGTTGTGTTTTAAAATATCTGATGCTCAGTATTTTACGACAGGACAAGACCGAGCGGGCATAAAGTGGAAGCAGATTAATACTTTTCATTATCAAATCATATATCCCAATACATTTGAAAAGGAAGCCAGAAGATTAGCAACTATCCTCAGAGAAGTGTATAAAGTAGGGGGAAATAGTTTAGGGCATAAACCGGAACAAATTTCAATTCTAATTCATAATGAAACAATTAAATCGAATGGTTTAGTGGCATGGGCTCCTAAACGAATGGAACTTTATACTACACCTCCACAAGATGGATATGCTCAGGATTGGTTGGAACAATTAGCTATTCATGAATACAGACATGTTGTTCAGATTGATAAAATTCAAGAAGAGCTCCCCGGATTATTGAAATTAATTTTGGGAGAGCAAGCTACTGCCCTAGTTTTAGGTGCATATATTCCAACTTGGCTTTTAGAAGGTGATGCTGTCGTTGCAGAAACAGCCTTAACTCAAACTGGTCGTGGACGACAAGCAAGTTTCCTTCAGGATATTAAGGCTCAATTATCTGATATTGGTCCATATTCTTATTACAAAGCTGCTCTAGGTTCTTACAAGCATTATGTTCCGAATCATTATAAGATGGGATACTTGATGGTAGGTAAAACCAGAGAAAAGTTTGGAAAAAATATTTGGGGAGATGTTTTGGGCAGTGTAGGTCGCAATCCATTTAATCCATGGAACTTTGATAATAAACTAAAAAAATTAACTGGAAGAAATAAGGTGCAACTTTATGATACTCTTTTTTCAGAATTGAGAGAAGAATATAAAAATGTGCCTCAGGAGAAAGATTACTCTTATGTTGTTTCTCCCAGAAAATCGACATACAAAAATTATCGCTATGGTTTCGATTTAGGTAATGAACGTATGCTTGTGATGCGTTCAGCATTGAACGATATAACTAAGTTTTTAGTTTTAGATAGAGCTAGTCGTGATGAGAAAAAGGTATTTGTTCCTGGAAGTATTATTTCCGAATCTGTCTCAATGGGAGACAATTTAATTTGCTGGGTTGAATACCGTCCACATTACAGATGGGAACATGCCGATAATTCGGTTGTTGTTATTTACAACTTGAAAAACGATAGAACCATTGAGTTGAATTTGGGAAACAAAGTGTTTGCTCCAACTATTGCCCCGGATAGAAAGCGTTTGGCAGTTGTTACTTCCGACGAACGTAATAATCACCAGCTAAAAATAGTTAATGCCACAAGTGGAGAAGAGCTAAGATCTTTCCAAACTAAAGATCGAGCATTATTCATGTCTCCTCATTGGGAAGGGAACCACTCAATATTAGCAGTAGCTCAAAATCGAAAAGGAAAACGGTTGGTTCGGATTATTCCTTCTACCGGAGAGATTAAAACATTGATCGATAATTCTCGATGGGATATTAAAAAACCAATTCGAAGTGGAAACTGGATTTTCTATGTTGCCAACTATCATGGAGTAGATAACATTTATGCTTTACATAACGTTACGAATCGAATTTTCAAGGTTTCGCAGAGTCGATTTGGAGTAACAGATCCTTCAGTAGGACGAGGAAATAGTGTTTTATTCTACAGTGACTACACATCAAAAGGGTATGACATCCGGGAATTGGCAATTGATCCATCGAAATGGAGTGAAGTGAATATTAATGAATTGAAGTCTCCTTATCGATTAGCAGAGTTGTTGACTAAGCAAGAAAATAATCAGCTTGATTTTTCTGATACCATCGTGCCATTTCCAACCGAACCTTATAAAAGATTAGACGATGCATTAAAAGTTCATAGTTGGGCACCAGCATATATCGATGCCATTAATCAAACTGTAAAACCAGGAATTTCTTTATTAACTCAAAATAAGCTAAATACAATTTCCAGCAATTTTGGTTTTGAATACGATGTAGATCGAAATATTGGTAAGTTAGCTGGAACTGTTCAGTACAATGGATGGATTCCTAAATTTGAAGTTACTGGAAAGATTGGAAAAGATGGCGGTAAATATTGGGTTGACAACCAGTTGGAAGATATTAATTGGAACCAACGTGAGTTAGAGGTAAATATGAGTTTACCACTTCGTTTTTCTAGACATAGTTACAGTCAGTTGATTATTCCTTCAGTTGGTTGGGAATATAAGAGATGGGAAAATTCATCTACACCGCAATTAAAAAGAAATGTATTAGGAGATTATAACCTGTTGCGTTATAGCCTGTATATTCAGAATATGCAGAAACAGTCTTACCAAGATATGTATCCTAATTGGGGACAGATTTTTAAATTCACTTATAAGCATACTCCTAAAGGAATTTTCGATTATGGTAATATTTGGGCTGGTCAGGCTGTTGGGTATTTTCCTAGTTTATTTCGAAATCATGGAATTAAGGTATACGTAGGTTACCAGGAGAAAAGCTCCACTTTGTCTAATTACTCTGAGCTAATTCAATTTCCTCGTGGAATGAGTAAACTTATGAATGATAGAGCATTGGCTTATCAACTGAACTATAAGTTTCCTTTAGCTTATCCTGATGCTAACATTGGAAAACTATTGTATGTGAAGCGAGTGAAGGTAAATATGTTCTACGATTATATCGACCTGAAAGGAGATTTTGCCAGTAATGACAGACTTTATGTTTTAGATAAAGATTTTACGACCTACGGTGCAGAGATTACTGCTGATTGTCATTGGTTTGGCTTTGCTGCACCAATCGATTTAGGATTCAGAATGGCTTACGATAAAAATGAAGAAGAGATGAAGTGGGGCGTTTTATTCAACATCAACTTTTCTGTTTTATAGTGATGAGAGTAATTTCTGGGCGCATATCTAAACGTCCAGGAAAACCTACCTCTCCAAGTCCTACATTTACATACAAATATTGATTTTCAGATTGATACAATCCTCCCCATTCTGGAAAAAGCAAAGCCGATAAGCTAAAAGTATATCCACCAATATTTATTCCCCATTGCATCCCATGAGTATGTCCCGAAAGTGCAAGAGGGATCGAAGTATTCTTAACCACTTCTGCTTTCCAGTGATTGGGATCGTGTGTCAGTAGAATATTGAAATGGTTATTGATACTGTTTTCTAAGGCTTTATTTAAATCTCCATAACGAGGAAATGGAGGATTGCCCCAGTTTTCTACACCTATTATTCCCAGTTGTTTCCCATTAATAGTAAGTTGTTTACTTTCATTAAGTAAGAGTTTAAAGCCAATAGAATCTTGTAAAGAAATCAGAGTCTGGTGATCTTCCTTCTTTGCTGCATTCGTTACCCATGTAGAGTAGTCCCCATAATCGTGGTTTCCTAGGATGGAAAATTTTCCATATCGGCTGTCAAGCCGATCGAAAAATGATTTATAAAGGGGTAATTCTTTACTAAAATTATTTACAAAATCTCCTGTAAATAGTATTAAATCAGGATGTTGACTGTTTACATTTTTTGAAATTTTATGCAGCCAGTTTACATCATTTAAAAACGATCCAGCATGAAAATCAGTAAAATGAACAATTTTTAACCCGTCGAATTCCTTAGGAAGATCTGTAAATGAAATAGTTACATTATTATAATTGGTATGATATTTCCCAAAAGTTATTGCACTGATGAAATAGATGAAGATTATACTACTTAAAAAGAGCCCGGCATACCAGAGCCTGGAGGCTAGTATAGCTCTTTTAAATAGCGAAAATAAGAAACTAACTAATATTATAAGGACTAATACCAATTTGGTAATTATAACCGAAAAAAGGATGGTATTTAAGTATATGATAGGAGTAAATGAATTCAACGATTTTATAAAGTCAGGTATTAGATATAGTATAAATGGAGTGTAAGTGATTAAGCTAAAAAAAGCATACACAACTAAGGTTTTAGTTATGCGTTTACCACTCGGTTTATATTTAAGGCTTGCTCTTACAATTAGAAATTCGAGAATAACAAAAAAAGCAATTGCTATTAAAGCAACTTCAAAGGGAATACCTCTCATAAATTCGTTTTTTGGACATTTTAGGCTAAAAATGCACCAAATTATCTAGATTAAAAAATTTATAGACTGAATTTAAGATGCTCCTTTTGCTTGATATATGGGAGTTTAAGGTCAATATTAGCTCAATTTAAGGGCTTCAGATTCTAACAAGAATAAAGATCTGGAATATTATTCAGCATTTTACAATTATCAAAGCTTAGCGCTTAAAAGAATCACAGATGTATTCCAATTATTTCTTCATAGTAATATTTCCAAATGAAAACAAGGGGAGGGGATTTATGAATCACAAAATTTACAATATTGAACACTAATATTAAGTTAAAAGTAACAAAACTAAACTGAGTCAAATGTCTATTCAGATAACAAATGACAATTGTCAATATAGGGAGTATATGCGATTGTAAACAATAATAAGAGGTGTATTCCTGGTTAATTACAAGTGTATACTGTAGATGAAACTACAACAAAGAATGCGTTAAAGTGCAGTATTTCAGAGATTAAGATCATGTCTTCTCTAGTAATGGATTAATATTGCTCGCTAGCTTGTGCTAAAAATATTGGCAGAGCGATTGTTTTCGTATGTTTTACCCCGTATATAAGCATGTATGTCAGCTTATTACGGTATTTTCATTAACCTGTTTGATGATGTAAACACTATAAAAAGGCCATATTTACCTGATTGTAACATGTTTTAGCATAACAATTAAGGCTGCCTACTCTATGGAGTAACCTATAAATTTATAAGAATGACTATTTCATATTCCTTTTGACAAAAGTTAATGACAATAAAATGTAAACACTAAATTGTAAATGTAAATTACAAAAAACGAGTGAAATTGTCAATTGTAAATTTTGTAAAAACCATTTCAATACTTACATTTGTAAACACAAAGAAAGTAAGGAGTTAAAAAATGGAAACTAGAATTAGATATATATTAGAAAGAGAGCAGCTTTCTCCTGCCGAGTTTGCCGATAAGATTAAAGTTCAACGTCCTAGCGTATCTCATGTGCTAAGTGGACGGAACAAGCCGAGCTTTCAATTTATTGAGAAGATTCTTAGTAGTTTCCCAAATATCAACGCCAGATGGCTTATTCAAGGTCAGGGAGATATGTACCAAGAAGGTACAGAGCCTGTATCTACGACTTCTTTATTTGAGGATAAAAATGAGAATACAGAGTCTGTAATGGAACCAATGGCTCCTCCTGCCATTGAATTTTCCCCTAAAGAAGAGCCTGAACAGCTAGAACGTAAGCAACCTCCTGTAATTGAAAGTGGAAGTCGTAAAATTGAGCGTATTCTTGTATTTTATGAGGATAAAACTTTTGAAGAGTACTTCCCTGGTAAATGATTTTAAGCTATATTTGCGTGCAAAATTCTGCGTAATGGATAAACATCAATATCCATCCAGAATAATCAAAAAACTCGCAATTACAGATGAATAAAACAGTTCAGGAATTGGCGATCAAAGAGAATGTGCAATTGAATGAAGACACCAATTTGCTTATTTTCGAGGCTCCCGATTTAAAAGAAGACCTATTACCAGGGCAATTTGCCAATGTTTTAGTTAAAGATTCCACTACTACCTTTCTTCGTCGACCTTTCTCAATTTACGATTTCGATAAGAAAACAGGAAGTTTCTCACTTATTATTAAAAAAGTAGGCGATGGAACACGTAAGTTGTGTCAGTTCAACGCTGGAGAGAAGTTAAGTGTCATTTATCCGTTAGGAAAAAGCTTTAGCTTGCCCAATAGAGACGAAAAAGTGTTACTAATTGGTGGAGGTTCAGGAATTGCTCCTATGATGATTATGGCCAAAGCAATTGCTCATTTAACCAGTGAGATTCATATTTTACTAGGCGCACGAGCTGCTAAGGACCATATTGAGCTGGAGAAGTTCGAAAAGGTAGGAAAACTCCATTTAACTACCGAAGATGGCTCTTTGGGAGAAAAAGGGTTTGTTATTCACCACTCGTTATTTAATGACATTAAGAGTTTCGATCGTATTTATACTTGCGGACCTAACCCAATGATGAAAGCCATTGGCGATATCGCTATCGAAAACGATGTTCCATGCGAAGTTTCGTTAGAAAACATGATGGGATGTGGTTTTGGAGTATGCTTATGCTGTGTAACCGATACACACGATAAAGGTCACCAGTGCGTATGTACCGACGGTCCTGTATTTAATGCAAAGGAGGTAAAATGGTAAACTTAAAGGTTAAAATCAACGATATAGAGCTGAAAAACCCTGTTTTAACAGCTTCCGGAACATTTGGTTATGGTTACGAATTCTCCGATTTCATCGATTTAAATCGCTTAGGAGGTTTTGTGGTAAAAGGTACTACATTGCATCCTCGTCAGGGAAATGCTTATCCACGTATGGCTGAAACTCCTTCGGGAATGTTAAATGCTGTAGGATTACAAAATAAAGGGGTAGATTACTTCATCGAGCATATTTACCCTAAAATCAAAGATGTAGACTCAAAAGTGTTTGTAAACCTTTCTGGTTCAACTGTCGAGGACTATATTATTGGAGCCGAAAAGTTGAATGAGGTAAAAGGTTTAGCCGGAATTGAGCTAAATATTTCATGCCCTAACGTTAAAGAGGGAGGAATGGCATTCGGTGTTACATGTCCTGGAGCCGAAGCTGTGGTAAAAGCAGTTCGTGAAGTATACGATTCGACATTAATGGTGAAATTATCGCCTAATGTTACCGATGTAGCTGAAATTGCACGTGCAGTAGAAGGTGCTGGAGCCGATTCAATATCTCTGATCAATACTTTGCTAGGAATGGCTGTAGATGCCGAAAAACGTAAGCCAATCCTTTCAACTGTTACTGGAGGCTTGTCTGGTCCTGCTGTTAAGCCGGTTGCTTTGCGAATGGTATGGCAAGTGGCAAATGCTGTTAAGGTGCCTATTGTTGGAATGGGGGGAATAATGAATGCTACCGATGCTATAGAATTCCTTTTGGCTGGAGCAACTGCTGTTCAGTTAGGTACGGCTAACTTTATCGATCCAGAGGTTACAGTTAAAGTGGTGGAAGGTATCGAGGAGTATATGAACAGACATAACATTTCTGATATTCATGATATTATTGGTGGATTACAATTGTAATCCACTTTTTTTTACTATTTTGTTGTCGTTTGAAAATTAATTCCTCTCAAAAGCAGAGGCTTAATGTAGTTTTAAGGAGTTGTGAGGAAGCTATTTACAATATTTATTACTTTTCTTTTAGTTGTTTCAGGAATTCAAATAAGTTTTTCTGAAAAGGGGAATCAACCCCCAATTTCTTACCAAAAAGTTCATTCGCCCATTAACCATTTATTAAGAAACGAACTTTCCGATTTTGATAAATCGCCTTATATCGATGCGCAATTAAATCGTTTTTTGCGCCGATGGGAGCTGAAAGGCATTTCTATGTCTGTTATAAAGAAAGGAAAGCTGGTTTTCTCTAAAGGCTATGGTTGGGCCAATGTGGAAGAGGCAGAACCTATGTCTCCTGCACATATTTTAAGGGTGGCTTCTGTTTCGAAGCTGATTACAGCAGTTGGAATTATGAAGCTGGTTGATGACGGTTTATTAAACCTCGATGATAAGGTTTTCGGTAAGGAAGGGATTATTAACGATTCCATCTATGGCAAAATGCGCGATCGTAGATTGAAGAAAGTAACTGTAAAGAATCTTTTAAACCATTCCGCTGGTTGGTCACAACGTTATGGCGATCCTGCTTTCTATCCAAGCAGAGTAGCACGTAGAGTGGACGATAATCTTCCAGCATCAATTGATACGTATTTGAAGTATATCATGAAACAACGCCTGCATTATTATCCAGGAACAAGAAGTTTGTATTCAAACATGGGATATATGGTGCTGGCAAAAGTCATTGAGAATATTTCAGGCGAAAATTACGAAGACTATATTCGATTCCATGTTTTGTACCCTGCCGGAATCTACGATATGTACATTGGGCATTCGAAACATGCTGAAGCGCGTAAAAACGAATGCAAGTATTACGAGCAACGTGGAGAGCGCAAAGTAATTTCTGCATTAGGGGAAGGCATTTATGTCGATAAATCGGATGGAGGAAACCACATAGAGCTTTTAGGAGCTGCTGGAGGATGGATTTGCTCTTCTGCCGAGTTAGTGAAACTTATTTCTGTGATCGATGGCGATCCAGCTAACCCTGATATCATTACTGCAGAAAGAGTGAAAGAGATGACCACTGTTCGCAATGGATTATTCCCATTGGGATGGAAAGCGGCTGTTTCGAACGGAACATGGTGGAGAACAGGAAGCATGGCTGGAACTTCAACAATGGTGAAAAGATTACCAGATGGTACTATTTGGGCCATTTTAATCAACACTAGTAGTTGGAGAGGATCGAAATTTCCGAGAGAGATTAATAAGCTGATGAGTAAAATTATGGGTAGAGTAAAAGAATGGCCCGATCAGAACTTATTTGAACACCTTCAGCCTAAGAACTTTATCGCATTGAACTAACTTTTTTTAGGAAATGGCTTTATTTTTAAAGCTTTTTTTCCATATATTTGCATCCACATGAACAAAATGACACAACATACCTGCGTAGATAAGCAACAGCAAAATTTTTGGTGGTGGCGCTACAGTATTTGGATTAAGGGAATTTGATCTGAACAGGTATTGCTATAAAATATGCTAGGCCGAAGGATGAATTTCCTTCGGCCTTTTTTTTGATTTAAAAACGAATTATATAAAACGAACATGGAACCAATTAATGACCTTTTAGCCCCAGAAACATTACCAACAAAAGATGGATTTTTCGGAGAATTCGGTGGTAGCTTCATTCCTCCTCAATTGGAAGCTATCATGAAAGAAATTAATGAAGAGTACGAAAAGATCAGAAAAGATCCAGCTTTCATTGAAGAGTTGGCCTACTTGAATAAACATTTCACCGGACGTCCTTCGCCAATCTATCATTGCAAAAATCTGAGCAGAAAAATGGGTGGAGCACAGATTTATCTTAAACGTGAGGACTTGAATCATACGGGAGCTCATAAGATAAATCACTGCCTTGGGGAGGCTCTTTTGGCCAAGAAAATGGGGAAAAAGAAACTCATTGCAGAAACAGGAGCTGGTCAGCATGGTGTAGCCTTGGCAACAGCAGCAGCATTGGTTGGATTAGAGTGTGACATTTATATGGGATCGGTGGATATTGCCAAAGAGTATCCTAACGTTGTTCGCATGAAGATTCTTGGAGCCAATGTGGTTTCAGTAGATTTCGGTTTAAAGACTTTAAAAGAGGCTGTAGATGCAGCTTTCGATGCTTATTTGGCCGATCCGGTGACTCAATTTTATGCGATTGGATCAGTGGTAGGACCACACCCATTTCCAATGATGGTACGTGATTTTCAGGCAATTATTGGGCAGGAAGCGAGAGAGCAGTTCAAAGCTATGACTGGAGAATTGCCTAATAATTTGGTTGCATGTGTTGGTGGTGGTTCCAATGCTATTGGCTTGTTTAGTGCTTTCTTACAAGACGAAAAGGTAAATATTTACGGAGTAGAGCCTGCAGGAAGTAGCTTAGATTATGGTAATCACGCAGCTACATTAACTTTAGGAACACCAGGAATGCTTCATGGTTTCAAATCGTATGTATTGCAAGATGAAGAGGGAAATCCTGCTCCGGTAAATACTATTGCTTCCGGATTAGATTATCCAGGAGTTGGTCCACAGCACTCGTATTTAAAGGAAATAGAGCGTGTAAACTACACTACTATCAATAACGATGAGGCTATTGAGGCTTTCTTCGAAATTTCACGTCAGGAAGGTATTATTCCTGCCATTGAAAGTGCTCACGCAGTTGGATATGCCATGAAACTAGCCAAAGAGTTAGATAAAGACCAAACAATTCTAATCAATCTTTCAGGTCGTGGAGACAAAGACATTGACTACGTAATTAATAATTACGGAAAAAAATATGGTATCGAATAGGATCAACATATGATTCTAATATTGAAAAGCTGTACAGTTAATATTGTGCAGCTTTTTTATGCCTAAATTTTGAACTATTCATTAGAAAGAGGGAGGTGATTTCCCGATTATTATACATTTGCTTAAACATATAATAACGTCAAATTTGCATGGGAACACCTGTAAATTGGGATATTTCGATTATATTTGAGTTATTCAAGAATGAAGGAATACAACATGTATTCTTTAGAAAAACAATCAAAAAAATGAAGAAGAAAAAAACGATAGCACTAGTTGCACACGATAATCGTAAAGTTGATATTAAAGAATGGGCGGAATATAACTGGAAAGAATTGGCTCCGCACAAATTGGTTTGTACAGGTACAACAGGTAAAATTGTAGATGAAGCATTACGTGCTGCCTGCCAGGAAAATGATGCTGTTCCACCAGAGATTATTCGCTTAAAGTCTGGACCACTAGGAGGTGATCAGCAGCTTGGAGCAATGATTTGCGAAGGGGACATTGACTTACTGATTTTCTTGTGGGATCCAATGCAGCCACAGCCACACGATGTAGATGTTAAAGCGCTTTTACGTATCTCTGCATTGTATAATATTCCAACTGCAACCAACAGATCAACAGCCGATTTTGTTGTTTCGTCACCATTATTCCATATGGAGTACGACAGACAATTAAAAGATTATAGTGGCTATATTTCACGTAACGTAGATTTATAGTAGTTTACTTTTTTTTAATATTTCGCTAACAAGAACGAAACTTGTTTCATTTTTTTCAGTATTATCTTTAAAGAGCCAATAAGAAATACTTTGAAAGATGAAACAAGACATTTTAAGATTAAGACTTAAGTCGATTTCTCGTCTTCGAAAAAGAATCTTGACGAGAAAAGAAAATCACCCTTCGTTTAAGAAACGATCTAAAGTGGTAGTTATACATCGAATTGATGAGCTACTGGAAGATGGATTAGAGGAGTATTATGCCCCCAGAATGGTTTAACTGGCATAATGCATCTCTTTAATTTTATTATATAAAGGTGGATGTATTATGTTTATACTTTTCGGTTTAGATTCTAAAATATCGGATACTTTTGCAGGAGAGAATGGTTGGTGTACCCACTGTAATAATTCAATACGATGGCATTATTACAAGCAAACCAACTGGTTTTCATTGTTTTTTATTCCAGTTATCCCTTTTCAAAAGAAGTTTTATAAAGCTTGTCCGATTTGCAAGCAGACCATTGAAATATATCAACAAGAGTTTGGTCACTTCAAATCCAATCATTTATAACTGATTTTAACGTTGTAGTCGGTAATAATTACTAAAATTTTAGTTCTTTTGTTCTTTTCTAATAAATGGATAACATGCAAAGAAGAACAGTTTTAGTTATTGCCATTGTTCTGATGGCTTTTGTGGGGAATGCAAAGAAGAAGAAAAAGATTAAATTAAAATCGGCCGATGAGTTAAAAACAGAAAAAGTCTACACTTCGCTAAATGAAGCAATGCAGAATAAACGTTCTGTATATGTATTAAAACTGGAGCGGCAGCAGTTAAAACAACTTCCCGAAAAATTTTACAAATTAAATCGAATTCAGATTCTGCATTTAGGGTATAACGAATTTACTAGTCTTCCAGATGTCGTTTGTATGCTGCCTAATTTGCAAGAATTACATATTCAGGGAAATAAGCTAATTAAGCTAAATGAAAAACTGGGTAATTTACCTCTTTTGCAGAAGTTAATCATTAATAACAACCGTTTATCTTATTTGCCTAATTCAATTGAGAAGTGCGCCAAATTAGAAGTAATAAAGGCTGGTGAGAACCAGTTGTTAGCTTTGCCAGAAAAGATTGGGAACTGTAAGGAAATTGTAGAATTAGATCTTTTTTCCAATCGCTTGAAGACACTACCAAAGTCAATTGGGCAATTATCAAAATTGAAATACCTTGATCTAGATTGGAATAGCTTAGAAAGCTTGCCAGAAGAAGTAGGAGGCTGTAGAGAGTTAGAAACACTAAGATTAGAGAAAAATCAGCTAAGTAAATTACCGGAATCAATGGGTAATTACTCGAAATTAAAAGAAGTGAAACTATCTAATAATGTGCTGGTTAGTTTGCCTGAAAATATAGGCAACTGGCAAATTTCTACACTTAATTTAGAGAATAATCAGTTAGTAAATCTCCCTGAATCGATTTCGAAATTGTCCATTACTAAATTGAATGTTCAGAAAAATAAGTTGCAAGAATTACCTAAATCGTTGCATTTAACTAATTCGCTGATTGAATTGAGAGTGAATAATAACCAGCTAAAAGTTATTACTGGAGAAAACATCAATATAAGCAGTTTGAAACTGTTGGATTTAAGTATTAATAGGATTGCGAAAACAGAAGGTAATTTCGATAAACTTTCGAATCTTGAGTTTTTGGATCTAGAATTAAATAAGCTAAATAAGCTTTCAATGAATATGAGTTCCTGGAAAAGCTTGAAAAACTTAAATCTGGCTCAAAACAATATTGGAAGTATAGATCAGAATATTTCAGCCTTAACAGCATTAGAAACTTTAGATTTTAGCGATAATAGAATTAATCAGATTAGTCGTAGCATTAAAAAGCTGACAGCATTGAAAAAGCTAAATTTATCCAATAATGAAATTCGATTAATTCCAATGGAAATTTGTGGGCTGCCAAAATTGACTCAGCTAAATCTTGCTGGAAACAATTTATTTAAGTGGCATGTGAAGCAAATCAACAAAAAGAAGAAAGCTATCTTAAAAGTGCAGTTCTAAAGAGATTCAGCTTTTATTTATCTGTATAAATGGGCAGAAAGAATTACTTATCAAAATCTCAGAGGCTTTAAATTCGCCATACGATATGTAATTCTTTCTGCCCATGTTAGTTATTCGCTTTCCCTGTGTATTTAGTATCTGCATCATCTAGATTAATTAGTTATAATTCGTCTTATTTCTATGAAAATTGATTATTTGGATAATAATTATCAATGTCTGATAACTGCTATTAAGTTAAATAAGGTATTTCTAAAAAAAGGAGATGACTTTAACCACCTCCTGATTTTATTTATTCTGCATTCTTAATTTTGTCCTGCATCTCGTTATACTTGTCAAGAAGATTTAGGCGGTAAAACAATGTTTTCAATGTTTCCATTGTTTCTTTGTTATTAGGATCAACTTCTAAAGCTTTTTCTAAGTAAGGAATTGCTTTTTTGAATTCGGCATTTGCTTTATTCATTACTGCGTCATACTTTTCTGTATCACTTGGAGGAATATCTCTTGTTTCTTCTGAGAATTTAACTCCTTTGTTATAATACACGGCTCCCAAGTTGTAATAAGCATCGAAATAATCAGGCTTTATTTCTACTGCCTTAACGTAGGCCTTAATAGCCTCGTCAGGCATTTCAAGCTTATCCAACAATGTACCTTTTGCAAAGTGAATACTTGCATTATTTGGATCCTTTTCAATGGCCATATCAACATATTCCATTGCTTTAGAAGGATCTTGAGATGTTAGCAAGTAGAAATTTATCATGCCGAATAGCAAGTTATTATCTTCCGGGTATTTCAAAAATCCTTCCTGAAGCGTTTTCTCTTGCATTGCAGTATCCCCCATTTGAGTATAAGTCTCTACAATCAAGCTGTAAGTTCTGGCTCCGTTGTATCCATATTTAGCAGCTTCTGTATAATATTTAATCGCTTTCTTCCAGTTTTTAGCATTGTAAGCAGCAAGACCTGCATTGAAAATGATGGCAGTATCAACTGTTGAATTCTCTTCCTTTAAAATAGGAAGGCTCTCCAACTCCAACATTTTCTCGAAATAGAGAGTCGCTTTGTTGAAATCCTTAGCTTGGTATGCTATATAGGCTTGGTCCGATAAGTCGTTATTTAATAATGTAAGTTGAATTTTTACACTTTTAGAAAAACGATTTTTAACATCTAATTCAAGTGCTTTTTTGTAAGAGTCTAATGCTTTTATTAGTGGATCAGGTTCAAGTGCTTTGAATTTTGCATCTTTTGAATGGAAAATAGCTCTATAAACATTACCTCTAACCTCCCAAGTTCTTGGCCATCCAATTGATTTAGCTGATTTAGGATTTGACTTATCAATTGTCAAGTTAATGGTTGTCAAAGCTTTTTCAAGCTTTCCACTTTCACTGTAGCTTTGCGCACTGGCTACCTTCCCTTTTTGGGCAAATACGCCAGTCGTTGCTAAGCCTAGTGCTAAGAATAATACTGTTCTTTTCATACTTTTACAATTATAATTATCAAAGGCGAAATCAATTATTGCTTTCTACAAGCATTCTGATTTTTCAATATTCAGTTTTGGAACTGTTTTGAGAGGTTGTTTTCAGAAGATACGTTAAGTTAAGCAATGTGTTTCTAAAAAAAGGAGATGATTTTCACCACCTCCTGATTTTATTTATTCTGCATTCTTAATCTTATTCTGCATCTCGTTATACTTATCCATCATTTTCAAACGATAGAATAAAGTCTTTAACGTTTCCATTGTTTCCTTGTTGTTAGGATCAACTTCTAAAGCTTTCTCCAAGTAAGGAATTGCTTTTTTGAATTCAGCATTCGATCTATTTACAACAGCGTCGAATTTTTCTACTTCACTAGCAGGAATCGTACTAGTTTCTTCGTAGATTTTAACACCGATGTTGTAATATACAGCTCCCAAGTTATAGTAAGCATCGAAATAGTCAGGTTTAATTTCTACAGCCTTTACATAAGCTTTGATAGCTTCTGCTGGCATTTCAAGCTTGTCTAACAATGTTCCTTTTGCAAAGTGAATACTTGCATTATTTGGATCCTTTTCAATGGCCATATCAACATATTCCATTGCTTTAGAAGGATCTTGAGATGTTAGCAAATAGAAGTTAATCATACCGAATAGCAAGTTGTTATCTTCTGGGTATTTTAAGAAACCTTCCTGAAGCGTTTTCTCTTGCATTGCAGTATCCCCCATTTGAGTATAAGTCTCTACAATCAAGCTATATGTTCTTGGTCCATTGTAACCATATTTAGCTGCTTCGGTATAGTGCTTAATAGCTTTTTCCCAGTTCTTTGCATTGTATGCAGAAAGACCTGCATTGAAGATAATAGCTGTATCAACAGATGGATTATCTTTTTGCATAATTGGAAGGTTTTCCAACTCTAGTACTTTCTCAAAAGAAACAGTTGCTTTATCGAAATCCTTAGCTTCATATGCTTTAATCGCTTGATCCATCAAGTCGTTATTCAATAGTGTAAGCTGGATTTTAACGCTTTTAGAGAAACGGTTTTTAACGTCTAGCTCAAGTGCTTTTTTGTAAGAATCCAATGCTTTTGTTAGTGGATCTGGATCTAGTGCTTTGAATTTAGCATCTTTTGAACTATAAATAGCTCTATAAACATTACCTCTAACCTCCCAAGTTCTTGGCCATCCAATTGATTTAGACGACTTTGGATTTGACTCATCAATCGTCAAATTAATCGTTGTCAAAGCCTTTTCAAGCTTACCGCTTTCGCTGTAGCTTTGCGCACTGGCTACTTTCCCTTTTTGGGCAAATACTCCAGTAGTTGCTAATCCTAAGGCTAGGAATAATACTGTTCTTTTCATACTTCTACATTTATAATTATCAAAGGCGAAATGGATTACTGTTTCCAGCAATCCATTCTGATTTTTCAATATTTATTAGACAAAAATAAAATAATTGCCTATTTCTTCAAATTAAGAGGGCTTAACTTTCGTTAAGCGTCTTGATTATCTGAGTTTTCTGATGCTGGAGCTTGATTTTCTACATTTTCATCTCCTTTTTCTTTCTCATCATCAGCATTAGGAACACGTGCAATAGAAGCAATACTATCACCTTCACGAAGGTTGATTAGTCTAACTCCTTGTGCCGCTCTACCCATCAAACGAACCTGGTCAATTGGTAGGCGAATTGTGATACCATTCTGAGTAATAATCATTAGGTCATTCTGATCTACTACACTCTTAATGGCTACCAAGTTACCTGTTTTAGGAGTGATGCTAATTGTCTTAACTCCTTTTCCTCCACGGTTTGTTTGACGATAATCTTCGATTTGTGAACGTTTTCCAAATCCATTTTCAGAAACCACCATGATGTCTTCTGCTTGGTTTTCTACACAAACCATACCAATTACCTCGTCGGTTTCTCCGCCAAGGGTAATACCCTTAACACCGGAAGCTGTTCTACCAACTGCTCTAACAGTGCTTTCGTGGAAGCGAATTGCCTTACCACTAGCAACTGCAAGCATAATTTCGTGGTTACCTCCAGTTAATCTAGCTTCTAATAATTGGTCTCCTTCACGAATAGTAACCGCATTAACACCGTTTACACGTGGACGAGAATATGCTTCCAAAGAAGTTTTCTTGATAACTCCTTTTTTAGTGGCTAGAATAATGTAGTTATTGTTGATGTAGTCGGCATCTTTCAAGTTTTTCACATTGATGTATGCTTTCACTTTATCATCCGACTCAATGTTCAGTAGATTCTGAATTGCACGACCTTTTGAAGTTTTTGTTCCTTCAGGAATATCGTAAACTTTTAACCAGAAACAACGACCTTTTTCGGTGAATAATAACAATGTATTATGCATTGTCGCAATGAACATGTGCTCAAGGAAATCCTCATCACGAGTAGTACTTCCTTTAGAACCAACACCTCCTCTACCTTGGGTTTTAAACTCAGTCAGAGGAGTACGCTTAATGTATCCCATGTGAGAAATAGTAATTACCATCTCATCATCAGCATAGAAGTCTTCTGGGTTGAATTCTTCAGCATTAGGAATAATTTCCGTACGTCTCTCATCACCAAATTTATCGCGAACTTCAATCAATTCGTCTTTGATGATATTCATTCGCAACTCTTCGTTGGCCAAAATCTCTTTCAATCGTTTGATTAACTCCTTAATCTCATTGAATTCAGCACGAAGTTTATCTTGCTCTAGTCCTGTTAATTGACGTAGACGCATCTCAACAATTGCACGAGCCTGAATATCAGAAAGCATAAATCGTTCGATTAGACGCTGACGAGCTTCATCTGGGCTCTTAGAAGCACGTATCAAACGAATTACTTCATCAATATGATCACTGGCAATAAGAAGTCCTTCTAAGATGTGAGCTCTCTTCTCTGCTTGGTCTAATTCATATTGAGTTCTGCGTGTAATTACCTCATGACGATGTTCAACAAAGTAATGAACCAATTCTTTCAGATTCAATAATTTTGGACGACCGTTCACCAATGCAATGTTGTTTACACTGAATGATGTTTGCAATGAAGTGTATTTGTATAATTTATTCAATACTACGTTTGCAATAGCATCACGTTTAATATCGTAAACAATACGCATACCTTGACGGTCCGACTCATCGTTCAAGTTTGAAATTCCGTCGATTTTCTTTTCATTGATTAATTCAGCTGTTTTCATAATCAATTCAGCTTTATTAACCATGTAAGGAATCTCAGTAACAATAAGCTTTTCACGACCGTTCTTATCTACTTCAACATGAGCTTTTCCGCGCATTACAATACGACCACGGCCAGTCTCATAAGCGTCTTTAACTCCTTGGTATCCATAAATAATTCCGCCTGTTGGGAAATCAGGAGCTTTAATGATATTAGTAAGCTCTTCAATCTCAATTTCACGGTTATCGATATATGCTATTGTTGCATCAATTGTATCTGTCAAGTTGTGAGGAGGCATGTTAGTAGCCATACCCACTGCAATACCTGATGCTCCGTTAACTAACAAGTTTGGAATTCTTGTAGGAAGCACAGTTGGTTCCGACAATGATTCATCAAAGTTAGGCTGGAAATCAACAGTATTCTTATCTAAATCTGAAAGTGTTTCCTCTGCTATTTTAGCTAGACGAGCCTCGGTATAACGCATTGCTGCAGGGCTATCGCCATCCACAGAACCAAAGTTACCTTGCCCATCAATTAAAGGGTAACGTAGTGACCATTCCTGAGCCATACGCACCATAGTGAAGTATACTGAAGAGTCACCGTGTGGGTGATACTTACCTAACACCTCACCGACAATTCTGGCTGATTTCTTATAAGGACGATTGGATAGAATACCCAACTCTCCCATTCCGAAGAGAACTCTTCGGTGTACTGGCTTTAAGCCGTCGCGAACATCCGGAAGAGCTCGAGCAACAATTACCGACATCGAATAATCAATGTAGGCAGATTTCATCTGCTCTTCGATGTTAATCTTAATTATTTTTTCGCCTTCAGTCATGTATTGTGATATTTATTTCTTGTTTCAAAAAAAAGACCAACAAAAGTACCAAAAATATGCCGAAAAACGTAGGTTTTATCGCTAAAATACGACATCTTTTTACAAGAAAAATCGCCTCCTCTTTCTACAGGCCTTTTTTGAACAAAATGAGATCGAGATAGTTTTTTTTCATTATATTAGTGAAATTCAAAACAACGTAAATAAAAAACTGAATAGAATATGGATTCGAAATTTTCTCCGAGAATAAAAGATGTTTTGTCGTATAGCCGAGAAGAAGCTGTGCGATTGGGGAATGAGTATATTGGTACCGAGCACATTATTCTAGGTATTCTTCGTGATGGAGAAGGATTAGCAATTGATTTATTATCAGGCTTAGGGGTTGATTTATATAAAATACGAAGGACAATTGAAGATGAAATTGCCACTGATAAACACATTGAAAATGTGGAATCGATTCAGTTGTTGAAAGACACTGAAAAAGCACTAAAACTGGTTTATTTAGAGGCACGTGCCATGGATGGTTCTACCATCAATACTGGTCACCTACTGTTGGCTATCTTGAAAGAAAAAGAGAGCTTGATTACACGCATCTTAAACAGATATGATATAAATTATTATATCGTAAAGTCAAGAATGGAAGAGGTTCAATCTCCTGAGGCTAGTGCTGATTTTCCGGAATCAGGCGACGAATCAGATGATCCTTTCTTGCGAGGCAGTAGTTCTTCATCTAAATCAACGAGTTCTGCCAAATCAGAAACTCCTGTTTTAGATAACTTCGGTATAGATATTACCAAAGCTGCAGAAGAGAATAACCTAGACCCTATTGTGGGTAGAGATAAAGAGATTGAGCGCATTGCTCAGATATTAAGTAGACGAAAGAAGAATAACCCAATTCTTATTGGAGAACCAGGTGTTGGTAAATCGGCCATTGCTGAAGGACTTGCACTTCGTATTGTTCAAAAGAAAGTTTCACGTGTATTGTTTGACAAGCGTGTGGTAAGTCTCGATTTGGCTTCTATTGTTGCTGGTACTAAGTACCGTGGACAGTTTGAAGAAAGAATGAAGGCTATTTTGAATGAATTATCAAAGGTGGATAATGTTATTCTTTTCATTGATGAGATTCACACTATTGTGGGTGCTGGAGGAGCAACAGGCTCGCTTGATGCAGCTAACATGCTTAAACCATCATTGGCAAGAGGTGAAATTCAATGTATTGGTGCTACCACCTTGGATGAATATCGCCAGAATATTGAAAAAGATGGTGCTTTAGAGCGTCGTTTCCAAAAGGTTATGGTTGAGCCTACTACCATCGATGAATCTGTTGAGATATTGAACAATATCAAAGAGCGTTACGAAGATCATCACAATGTGTTCTATACTCCGGAAGCAATTGAATCGTGTGTAAAGCTTACTGAGCGTTACATTACCGATCGTCATTTGCCCGATAAAGCAATTGATGCATTGGATGAAGCAGGTTCAAGAGTACACATTTCTAACATTAATGTTCCAGATCGAATTATTAAGTTGGAAGAAAAAATTGAAGATACTCGCCAAGATAAAATTGGAGCTGTTAAAAGCCAAAACTTTGAATTAGCAGCAAGTCATCGCGATAAAGAGAAGACACTTCTATCCCAACTCGATCATGAGAAAGAAGAGTGGGAAAAAGAGATGCTTCAACATCGCGAGACTGTTAGCGAAGAGAAAGTGGCTGAGGTTGTTTCCATGATGTCTGGTGTGCCTGTTACCAGAATTGCTCAAGCAGAAGGTCTGAAACTAATGAATATGGTAGAAGACTTAAGCAAAAGCATTATTGGTCAGGATGAAGCAATTGGAAAGATTGTTAAAGCGATTCAGCGTAACCGTGCAGGATTGAAAGATCCGAATAAACCAATTGGTTCTTTCGTTTTCTTAGGACCTACAGGTGTTGGTAAGACGCAATTAGCCAAGATTCTAGCAAAACACCTATTCGACAGTGTTGATTCTCTTATTCGTATTGATATGAGCGAGTACATGGAGAAATTTGCTGTGAGTCGTTTGGTTGGAGCACCTCCGGGATATGTTGGATACGAAGAAGGTGGGCAGTTAACCGAGAAAGTACGTCGTAAGCCTTATGCTGTAGTACTTCTTGATGAAATTGAAAAAGCACATCCAGATGTATTCCATTTATTGCTTCAAGTATTGGATGAAGGTCGCCTGACAGATAGTTTGGGCCGTCAGATTGATTTCAAGAACACGATTGTTATCATGACCTCTAATATTGGATCGCGTCAATTGAAAGATTTTGGCCGTGGAGTTGGCTTCTCTACCCGATCGCAAGAAGAGGATAACGATCATGCAAAATATGTCGTTCAGAAAGCATTGAAAAAGGCATTTGCTCCTGAATTCTTAAACCGTATTGATGATGTTATCATGTTCAACACATTGACAGAAGAGCATATTCATAGCATTATCGACATCGAGTTGAAGGGATTGTATGAGCGTGTAGAACAGTTGAACTACAAGCTGAAGATTTCTGCTCCTGCTAAGCATTTCATTGCAACTAAAGGATACGATGTTCAGTATGGTGCTCGTCCATTGAAGCGTGCCATTCAAAAATACCTTGAAGATGAAATGGCCGAAGCTATAATTAAGGCCTCAGTCAACGATGGAGATACCCTATCGGTTGGGTTTGATAAGAAAAATGAGAAGTTAATTATCAAAGTTTTACCAAAGAAAGAAAACTAAACTAAGTAATTAGTTATAGATATAAAGAAGCATCGGCATTAGTCGGTGCTTTTTTACTTCAACTTTTTCAACCAAGTACGAGTACCTTCATATTGGCATGATAAAGAAGCTACTTTTGCTGCATTCATCAGGCTTTCTTCAAATGTGCAGTCAGCTATAAAGTGACAAAAAGCGCCATGTAAAAAATCTCCTGCTCCTAAAGTATCTTTTACTTCCACATTCGGAACAGGTAAATATTTTGGTTTATTCTTCCCAACTTGATAGACAATGCTTTCTCCTCCTCTGCTAATTGCTTTGTATTTGACATTAAACTGATCCAGAAAGTTTAATACTGATTCATTCGATTCACACCCCGGAGGCAAGAAGTCGTTGGAACATATAGCATAATCGATGAAAGGTAATAGTTCTGGTAACCATTGTTTCCAACTTCCACCATCGAAAACTGTTGGTATGGAACGCCTTTGGGCTTCTTTCATAGTGGCTAATGCCGATTGAGGATAAAATCCATCTGAAAATACAATATCCACTCCATCGAATAATTCATTCAATTGGCTACTTAATTCGAAATGAGCATCTTTAGGATTAAATGTAAAGATATTTCTATCGCCATTGTTCTTACTGGTTATTACCGATGCTAAAACAGGAACATCATGTTTGTTTGGAAACAAGTCGATGTGTTTTACTCCATAATTATGTAAATCGGAATGAATTACTTCTGCCATTGCTGATTTACCAGCAAAACTCAATAATTCAACACTATTTCCTAACACAGAACAGGCAACAGCAGCGTTGGTAGCAGGTCCTCCCACGTAGATATGTGGAGTAGCTGTTTTTACTTTTACATTCGATTCAGGAAAAGAATCGACAAAATATTGAATATCGATGGTTGTTAAACCAATAAAAAGCACTTTTGCCATACTGTTGTTATGAATATCGAAAAGCGAAATAATAAAAAAATCGGCATAAACAGGAGGATAATTCCAATTTATGCCGATTGAGCAAGGTTTTATAAAAGTACTTTAGAACTTCACTTTTACAATTGCTGAAGGAGCACTTTCTTTATTTAGCTTATTAACTGCTGTAACGCAATATTTCTTTTTACTCTTAAACCATTTTTCAACTACTTCGAAAGTCAGATTATGCCCAGAAGTAATGGCAATGATATTTTTCGGATTTTTAATTGATCGCTCAACACTTCCTCTAACTCGATATACCACAAAGCAGCGAGGCTTAGATACCTCAGAGCGTCCATTGTGGCTCCATTTAAAGTTGATACTTCCGTTGTTGTTTACAATCTGGAAGTTAACTGGTGCTTCCACTCCGGTTAATGGTAACGACTTATTTTCTGGAGGTAAAGCTGGCATTGCATAGGCTTTATCTCTAAGTAGATCTTTTACTCCAAGTTGATTCTTTTTGATGTGCTTAGCACTGTAGAAAATAGAACCATGAATATTCTTCAATTTTCGATTTAAATTGATCTGTTCCATTACCTGGTCGGAAGTATGCCATTCTGGATTTTTCGATTCGCTATCCAATCGGTATAAGCCATGACCAATGTATAGGTTCTTTCCATAACAGTTACGCTCCCACCATTCTGCAAGCGTTTTGTAATCGGCAATATTGAAACCAATATGCCAATAAATTTGCGGCGCAACATAGTCAATCCAACCTTCCTGAACCCACTTTAGGATATCAGCATAAAGGTCATCGTAGTTGGTTTGCCCTGCTTTTGTTGCTGAGCCTCGTGGATCTTTATCCTGGTTTCTCCAAACACCAAAAGGACTAATTCCAAACTGAACATACGCTTTAACACTTTTAATAGAATCTCTCAGTTGCTGAATGATCAAGTCCACATTATCTCTTCTCCATGCTTCTTTATCGTTAAATCCGCGTGAATCGTTTCGATAATTCTCTTCATCAGGAAATTCCACTCCCGGAACTCGATATGGATAGAAATAGTCGTCGAAATGTACAGCATCTACTTCGTAACGACGAACCACATCTGCAACAACATGTGAAACATAATCGCGGGTTTCTTTTAACGCAGGATTGAAATACATGTGCTTACCATATTTCACAAACCATTCAGGATGTTGTTTGGTAATATGGTTGGGAGTAGTCATATTTCTGTTGTAACTAAAAACGGCACGGTAAGGATTAAACCAGGCATGAAACTCCATGCAACGCTTATGTGCTTCTTCAATAGCAAATTGTAGCGGATCGTAATATGGTTCTGGTGCTTTACCTTGTTTGCCATTTAGCCATTGCGACCAAGGTTCGATACTTGATTCGTAAAATGCATCGGTAGCCGGACGAATTTGCATAACAACAGCGTTCAAACCTGCTTCCTGCATATTGTCCAATAACTGAATTAGTTCCTGCTGTTGTTGCGCAACTGGAAGCCCTGACCTGGAAGGCCAATCGATGTTAGCAACAGTTGCAATCCATCCTGCTCGTAATTCTCTTTTGGGATACTTTTTGGCATAGCCAAAAGTGGTTAATGATAGTACAAATAGTAGTAATGTTAATCTTCTCATCAGTACTTATGGTTGATTTTTGATTTTGATTCACACGTTTAACCTCAAAAATAATGAACCTAGGCGGGCTATCACTACTTTTGTTGATAACTATTCGTTATTTTTACTGATAAGCATATTTTTTACAAAAAATAGATCAATGGAGAAGGATAATAAACAATTTTGGCATCAGCTAAGAAAGAATTTTACGGGAGAAATCTATACCGATAATACACACCGTATTCTATATGCGACAGATGCATCGGCGTACCGGGAACATCCAATGGGTGTTGTTCGTCCTAAACATATTAATGACCTTCAGCAATTGATATTTCTGGCTAATGAGTTTAAAATTCCATTGATTCCACGTACAGCAGGTACATCTTTAGCGGGCCAGGTAGTTGGAAATGGTTTAGTCGTTGATGTTTCCAAACACCTTACTTCAATTTTAGAGGTGAACCCAGACGAAAGTTGGATACGCGTTCAGCCTGGAGTTGTTTTAGATGAGTTGAATAAGTACTTAGCCAATTATGATCTGTTTTTTGGACCAGAGACATCTACATCAAACCGCTGTATGATGGGCGGAATGGTTGGAAATAATTCATGTGGAGCTCACTCATTGATCTATGGAAGTACCAGAGACCACACTTTAGAGATTAAGGGTTACTTGAGTAATGGTGATTTTGTTCATTTTAAACCGCTTACCAATAGTGAATTTGCCGAAAAATGCCAATTGGAAAATGAAGAAGGTAAAATCTATCGTTCAATAAAAGAGATGCTTACTAATCCTGACAATGGAGCAGAGATTAGAAAAGAATTTCCTCATTCAGAGATCAATAGAAGAAATACAGGTTATGCAATTGATCTGCTGCTAGAGTCAGAACCATTTACAGCATCTGGCAAGCCGTTTAATTTTTGCCAATTGATTGCCGGATCGGAAGGAACTTTAATGTTTATAACCGAAATTAAACTGAATTTAGTTCCCACTCCTCCAAAACGAAAAGCTGTTGTATGCGCTCATTTTAATTCATTAGAAGAAGCATTCAGAGGGAATTTAATTGCACTTAAATATAATCCTGGAGCAGTTGAAATGATGGATAAAACCATTATGGATCTGACGAAGGATAATATTACTCAGCGCAAGAATCGATTTTTTGTGGAGGGTGATCCTGCTGCTTTGTTATTGATTGAATTTGCCAGAAAAACCGAAAAAGAGATCAAAGAGATTGCCCATAAAATGGAGCAAGACTTCCGCGATGCTAAAATGGGATACGCTTTTCCTATTGTATTTGGGCAGAATATAAATCGTATTTGGGCACTTAGAAAAGCAGGACTTGGAGTACTTGCCAATATGCCTGGAGATGCGAAGCCTGCTCCTGTGATTGAAGATACTGCAGTTCGCCCAACTGACTTGCCCGATTACATGGATGACTTCAATGCAATGCTTAAAAAGTATGGGAAAGATTGTGTCTATTATGCACATATTGGAACCGGAGAATTGCACCTTCGCCCAGTACTGAATTTAAAGCTAGAAGAAGATGTTGAAGCATTTCGAAATATTGCTCACGACACTGCTGTTCTGGTGAAAAAATACAGAGGTTCGTTAAGTGGAGAACATGGAGATGGCCGACTTCGAGGAGAATTTATTCCATTAATGATTGGTGATAAGAATTATGAACTGATCAAACAGGTTAAGCAGATTTTCGACCCCAATAATATTCTGAATCCGGACAAAATAGTTAATACGCCATCCATGAATTCCAGTTTGCGTTTCGAAGCTGGAAAACCTACTCGCGAACTGGATACCATTTTCGATTGGTCGAGCACGATGGGAATGACACGTGCTGCTGAAAAATGCAATGGATCGGGCGACTGTAGAAAGTCGGAAATAATTGGAGGTACCATGTGTCCTAGCTATATGGGCAGTAGAGATGAACGAAATACCACACGTGCCCGTGCCAATATCCTTCGTGAGTTTTTGAATCGTTCGGAGAAAGAAAATCCATTGAATCACAAGGAAATATATGACGTATTGGATTTGTGTTTGTCGTGTAAGGCTTGTAAGTCAGAATGCCCGTCGAATGTGGATATGACTAAGTTAAAAGCGGAATTTCTTCAGTTTTATTACAATAGCAATGGAATTCCTTTACGTTCTAAAATAATAGCATACACTCCCCTTTTCAATAAGTGGTTAATGCCATTTCAATTTTTCTATAATGTGAAAATGACAACTCCCGGAATTTCTCACTTAATCAGAGCTATTTTAGGTTTTGCTTCTAAAAGATCGTTACCTAAATTAAGTAAGATTACGCTGAAGAAATGGGCCAGAAAGCATTCTACTATTAATGGAAAGAACCGAAGAGTATACCTTTTTGCCGATGAATTTACCAACTTCAATGAAAGTGAAATTGGTATTAAAACCATTTTGCTATTGAATAAGCTGGGATACGATGTGGTAATTCCAGAGCATATTGAAAGCGGAAGAACATTTTTATCGAAGGGATTGCTGAAAAAGGCACAAGAAATTGCTCAGAAGAATATCTCATTGTTGGCTGAGATAATTACCGAAGAGTCGCCATTAATTGGAATAGAACCATCTGCCTTATTAACGTTCCGAGACGAATATCCTGACTTGGTGGGAGAAGAGCAAAAAAAGAGAGCACAGCAACTTGCTGCCAACTCATTGCTTCTGGATGAATTTCTGGACAGAGAGATGAAAGCTGGGAATATTGTGAAGGAGCAATTTACAGAAGAGAAAAAAGAGATAAAATTTCATGGGCACTGTTATCAAAAAGCATTGGCAGAAACAAGTTGTACACAGCGTGTTTTATCTTTTCCTGTAAACTACGAAGCAATAGAAATACCATCGGGTTGTTGTGGTATGGCCGGAGCTTTTGGTTACGAAAAAGAACATTACGAGTTATCTCAGAAAATTGGCGAGTTAGTTTTATTGCCAGAAGTTAGAAACACTCCTGAATCGGTTTTAATTTCTGCTGCAGGAACATCGTGTCGTCATCAAATTAAAGATGGGACAGACAGAAAAGCATTACACACTGCTGAAGTATTGTTTGAAGCTCTAAAATAATTAGATATCATCAGAAACGTCGGCTATATTATCCAGCTCTTCTTGGGTATATGGCCGACTTTCATCTATAATCAGATCTTCAAACTCTTGAAATTCTTCATTGTAAAATTCTTGGTTTTCATCACTTCTTAAGTGATTCATTGCATCGTCATACTCTTCAAATGCACCACCTAATTCTTCATTATAAAGCATAACTTCATATTTAAGTTCTACTTTATTTTACTGATTATTAATCAGGTTGGTTACAAAAAAAGACTACTTTTCCAGCACCCTAAGCCATTGTACTTTTAATTGATGTTGAGATGCATTTAACTCTTTCTGAACCGAAGCAGCGATATTGATAAATAAAGGTTCGTTTAAGGTAATATTTTCGCGATGTACTTCTACCCCATTTACTTTCCATACTAGCTCATTTCCGTTTTTTTCTAAACGATAAATAGCCCATTGTCCATTGAACCATTGAGGAAATGCAACTCGTTTCATCTCTTTTGAATCATGAGTTAAAGCACGTAATCCTTTATCTGCTCCAATTAATTCAATATGAGGTGTTCCTGTCAATGACGAAAGGTAAATAGCCTGCGATAATCCAGATGCAGCATTAATATTAACCTTGGCCTCAATAATTCCATCAGTAAACTCAAAATGTGAAGCACTATTTATTTGCCCCGACGAGTAGTTAAACTGATTCTTTACAAATCCCATTTGTGGATTCCATTGAAAACCTTCTGCAGTCTCTTTCTTAACAGACAATACTAATCCATCAGAAAACTTAGTGTTCTGCGCAGTATAAGCCTGTAAGTCATTAGGCTGACTATAAGAGTCGGCAAATGTTGACTGTGTATTTAAATGAATTGTATTCCATTTAGAACTATCCAATTGACTAAATTGATCTTCGAATTTAACCTGATAAGATTTCAGTTCATCAAACAAGTTACCCTTCTCATATTTAAGAAAAACTTGAATGAGCTCATTATTTTTTAATGCGTTGAATTCAGTTAGTTGCTTGTGCAACTCGGTCTCTTCAAATCGTTTTTTATTCAATAAGAAGCTTTTAGCTGCTTTAAATTCTTCAGAATTAATTTGAATATTTATCTTTTCCCATTGCTCAGGTAAAGAGGTTTTCGACACCTCTTCGTGGATTTTAAATTCCTTCGATTTTACAAAATTCTGATAGAAAGTAATATCTGATTTCTTTGATAATGTACTCCACTCTTCGTGATTTTTAAATGCTTCCGTTTCCTTAAACTCTTCTGATTTAAGTTTCTTAGCTTTCTTATATTCATCGCTTTGTATAAAACGAGAAAGAGCATTGAAACGAGCTAGTTCATCACTGGTTTCTACATGGTGAAATCGCTTATAATCATTACCAGCTTCAACCTGTAAATAGATTTGAAGTTTTTTATTTTTCAATAATCGCTTGTACTCTTTCTCCTGCTTAAATTCCTCCGAATTTTTGTACTTCAGGCGTTCAATTCGTCTTTTTTCCGATTTGAATTTATCAGAATTAATAATTTCATTCAGCTCTTTATAACGAATTAAATCATCTGATTTTTCAGCTTCAGTGTAAAGTTGAAAATCTTTAATTAATTCTTTCTGTTGTTGTTCCAACTTTTCAGTTGCAGGAACTTTTCCGGTCAGTTTTAGCAGAAAAAAACGAAATGACATATACTTTCTTTTATTGAAATTTTGATGGCTAAATATAGTTAAACTAGCCGAAATATAGGCTATGCAGCTAGTAAACAAACTAAAAATTTGTTGAGAAAATAGTTGTTATATGTATTTTTTAATTTTATGATACAGAATATCACGAGAAATAGGCTTGTAAATAACATCAGAACAACCAGATTCTGTCGCCTTTTTAATATCTGTTTTAAATGTATATGCAGTTATAGCAATAATGGGGATATCAGGATTTATTGCCTTTATTTTCTGAGCAGTATTAAATCCATCTAAAACAGGCATCATCAAGTCCAGTAATACTATATCGATGTCTGAGTTATTCTGCACCTTTTCTATGGCATCTTTTCCATTGGTAGATTGGATGACATTACAGTTTGTAGTATTTAACATTTTTGCTAAAACATCGATACTAATTAAATCATCTTCTACTATCAATATTTGCTTGTCTTGCAGATCAGGTACTTCATGTTGCAATTGAGCTATATCCTCGGTACTTAAGTTTAGTTCAACTGGTACTTCGAAAATAAATTCAGAACCAATACCTTCTTCTGAACTAACCTCAATGCGCCCATTCATTACCAAAGCTAATTTTTGCGCAATTGCTAATCCTATACCTATTCCATCAAATTCTCGTGTGTTGGTTTCTTCTGCTTGTCTAAACAGATTGAATATAACTTCTTGCTTTTCTTTAGGAATTCCAATTCCTGTATCATTTACCTTGATTAACAGGTAGCCCTCATTTAATGAGATTGTTAAACTTATTTTTCCGTAGTGAGTATATTTTACTGCGTTTTTAAGCAAGTTGGATACAATCTGCAATATTTTAGATTTATCCGCTTTTATTTGTCCATTATTGGTATGATTAATCAACTCGAACTTCAACTCAATATCCTCTGTTTTATTGGATACTAAAATTAAATCGTGAAGTTCTTTCTGCAATTCGATATATACTTCATTGATATCGAACATGGTTGATCTGACAGCAATTTCACCTTGTTCAATCATAGAAATATCGAATATATCTTCGATTAAATGCAATAATTTAGCACCACTTTTATGAATCAATTGTGCAAATGACTTAACAGATACATCATCTGTCATATCTGGAATTAACTCACTAAAACCAATAATATGATTTAGAGGAGTTCTTAATTCGTGGTTCATTGTCGCTAAGAAAGCTGATTTTGTTTGATCACTCTCTTCGGCTTTCTCCTTGGCAGTAATCAAATCATTGAATAATTTCTTGTAATCTGATATATCTTGAGTTACTGACACAAAATGAGTGATTTCATTGTTGTAAAATATCGGAGTAATTAGCTCCATAGCCCAGAAATACTTTCCAGACTTTGTTTTATTTATTATTTCTCCTTGCCAGGTTTTTCCTGATAAAATTGTACTCCATAAATTAGCATAGAATTCTTTATCATGTTTCCCTGAATTTAGAATTACAGGGGTTTTTCCTTCTGCTTCTTCAAAACTATATCCTGTAACTCTTTCAAACGCTTTGTTTACATATTGTATTTCACCTTTTTTATTGGTTACAATTACATTTACGGGACTATTTTCTATTGCTTTTGTGAGTAACTGTAGTCTTGCTTCACCAAGTCTTCGTTCTAGGGCATTTGATAAGATATTACCTAATATTTTCAGTAATTTTTCATCATTCAATGACCAGGTTGAAGATGAAACAACATTATCGAAACCTACAAATCCTTTTAATTCATTTTTTATAAAAAGAGGCAATACCAATAGTGATTTAATATCCTGACTTTCCAGCATTTCTTTCTCAACATTTGCTTCAGATGGCAAACTGGCAACATCCTGAATATTGATCACTTCTTTTTTATAAAGTTGCTTCATCCACCACGGGAAAACACTTAAAGGTATGTCTTGTAAATTATCGATTTCAGCACTAACTCCCTCTTGACACCATTCATGGGTATTACTCATTAACTGTTTCTTTTCATCAATTTGAAAAAGATATACTCTGGAGGCATTATTAACCAGTGCCAAACACTTGAATGCCTCATTGATTGATTTATTAATATCTTCAGCCTGAATAAACTTGGATGAAATATCAGAAAAAAGTTTTTCAATTTCTAGTTTATAACTAATCTCAAATTCAGCCTTTTTATACTTTGTAATATCATGATGAATACCTTCTATCACTACTCCATTGCTTTTTTCATTGTGAAGAGTGATTTTTCCCAGAATAAGTAACCAAATCCATTCGCCTGAATTATGCCTCATGCGCAATTCAAATTCAAACTGTTGTTTGTTTTGAGCAATTAGTTGATTCAGCTTATCCATGCTTCGTTTTAGATCTTCAGGATGAATCAATTTGCTCCACTCATTAAAATCACTTGGTATTTCATTGAAATCAGAATAACCTAAAGTATGTAACCATTGCTTATTAGTTGTTACTTTTCCAGTATCAGTGTGCCACTCCCAAACACCAATACGATAATCACTAATAAGGTCGATTAATCGACTCTTTTCCGCTTTTTTTGAGGATTCATTTTGAAAATAGAAGTAAGTAGTTTCTGTATTGCCTGATTGATCTTTTTCTGGAATGATGTTAATTAATTCCCAGTGATATTCTTTACCTGATTGAGAATTGATTAAAATAGGTAAATCTTCTATTTTCTTTTGATTGTTTAGCGCATTGGTAATAATACAATCATTATTGTTTGATGGCTCAAGGTAAGAGATATTAGGACGTAATTCTTCCCAACTCATAGATAACATTTCCTGTTCAGTATAACCGAATAAGTCCAGAACAATTTTATTAGCGCTTTTAACCTTTTTATGCTGATCAAGGCATAGAATGCCAATAGGCAGGTTTGATATTAGAAAATTTTTGTTCATGGCAATTATTGTTCTGTTAACTACTAATATCTACATATTATAATAAGTTAGAAATCATTACATTGTTCACACTAGATCAGCTAAATATTCTGAGAAGCGAGAGGACTAATAAAAAAGCACGATTATTAGAAAATAACCGTGCTCTGAATTAAATATATATATCACCTATTATAGATGTAAATCAGGAGCTATTAGAATCTATTTTGTGTATTAGTGTTTTCAAATCGGTGCTTCATTTTTCTGCTCCGTTCGATTTTTTCCGGTTGTATGAAGAATACACCTAAAATGGTGATTAGCATAAATGCTAGCAGAAAAGCAATAACTATTGTCTTTGCGGATTGGATTTTGAGCATTCGATTTATTCCGCAAACAATTTGTTTCCAGTGTAAAACAACATGAATAATTATCAGCAGAATAAACAGTAAACTTACATACAGGTGGATATCACCCCACTGATGGCGATCCAATCCTAAGAATTGTAAATCAACATGTCTTTCATAAGCTAAATTTACTTTATAGCCGGGAAGTAGCACATAATGAATAAGCAAACCAATACTGGTAATCAAACACAGTAAAACCAGTAATATAATGTCTATTAGCAAATTGATAATTGATTTATTCATGGCATTAATTATTTAATTGCGTCCATATCTCTTTTATCTTTTGTGCATTTTCAGAATTAGGAGCATATTCTATAATTGTCTCATTTCTAATTGCAGCTTCCACAAATCTTTCATCAAATGTGATTTCACCTAGCAAGGGAACTTGCTCTTCTTTCAAATTATTAGTTACCTGTTCTGTAAACTCCAAATTCAAATCTGACTTGTTGATTACAGCATAACATCTTACACCGAATTTTCTAATGAGTTGGATTAAGCGCTTAGCATCGTGCCACCCCGAAATGGTAGGTTCTATTACTATAAGCACTTTATCAGTTCCTGTTAACGAAGAGATAGCTGTACAACCAATTCCCGGAGGTCCGTCGTTGATGATGTAATTCAGTTTTTCTTTTTGTGCTATTTTCTTACTCTCCGATCGGACAAGAGATACTAGTTTTCCCGAATTTTCTTCTCCTGGCCCCATCTTGGCATGTACCATTTTTCCAAATCGAGTATTTGAAATATACCAACTATTATTGGTGCTTTGTTTTGAAGTAATAGCCTGAACAGGACACTCTCGTTCGCACAAACGACACCCTTCGCACTGAAAAGGGTTAATTTCATAGCCATTATTGGTTTGGTGAACAGCACCAAAACGGCACAATTCCTGGCATCTTCCGCATTGAATGCATTCTTCATAGTTAATTGAAGCTTGCCAACCTGCAGCAAATTGATCGGAATGTATGATTTTAGGTGTCAGAATCAGGTGTAAGTCGGCAGCATCTACATCATTGTCGCAGAGAACAGCATTTTCTGCAACTGCGGCCAATGCTGCAGTGATACTGGTTTTTCCGGTACCGCCTTTTCCACTTAAAACAGTAATTTCAACCATATCAGTTTAGTCTTCTTTTAATTTCATCAACCAAATACTCATAATAACTATCCATGCTACTTTCTTTGGTATCTAATAGTTTCCCTTCGGCATATTTCGATGCATAATTTCGATCAAAAGGAACCTCTCCCAAAAGCATTATCTCTTCAGCTTTTAAATATTCATACATCTTGTCGGTGCCTAATCCTGCTTTGTTCACAAATACTCCAAAAGGAACACCCAATTGCTTTACTACATCAACAGCCAATTTCAGATCATACAGACCAAATGGTGTTGGTTCTGTAACCAAAACAACAAAGTCTGCATCAGCCACCGTTTCAACCATAGGACAACTGGTTCCGGGAGGCGCATCGAAGACTAATATCTCGGCCTTATTATCAATAAACTCTTTTACCTGATTAATAAGCATTGTTTGCATGGCTGACCCGATTTTCAATCGCCCTTCAACAACATTTAAATCATCTTTTATCCGATAATGTTGGATAGAACCAATAGGATGGTCTATTTCTTTAATAGCACCATGTTTACAAACCACACTACATGCACCACATGAATGGCATAAGTCGCTATGTACTTTCTGGTATTTCAAATTCTTAATTATCGATATGGCATTGAATTCACAATACTCGGCACATTTGCCACAAAACGTACATTTTTCAGAATCAATTTCAGGAATTTTCTGGAAACATTCTTTTGGTTCCATTTCTTGTTTCTCACTGAAAAACAATGCAGAGTTGGGTTCCTCTACATCACAATCGGCTAATAGAGTATTATACCTGTTTCGATTCAATAAATTGGATAAATTGACCGATACTGTTGTTTTTCCAGTTCCTCCTTTACCACTTGCTATAGCTATCTTAAAACTCATTTTCTTGCTATTAGTCATTTAGGTATTTAACAACCATATCTCCTTTCTTAACGCCCAGTTTACGAGCAATTAGGTCGCATTTGGCCATTAACATAAAGCAGATATTCTTTTGGTCATTATTCATCAAGCCTTCGAAATTTCCTTGCCCTTTAGATATTATCAGATCTGCTTCGTTGAATATTTTTTGAAACTCAGAACTACAAGCTTCTAGGATTGTCGACGGAGCATCGAAGCCATTGTCTATAACAGTACAAACTTCCTCCATTTTTACCTGCGAAGCATCTAGCATAGTCACATCGTTAATCACTGCCTCTCCACGCACAGCAAATGTTACATTACTTTGGTTCATTGTTTCAATCAATAGTCGATCGAAAACAATCTCTCCGGCATTATCGCCCAAATACAAAATGGACTTTGCATTGGAGATGTCAGTGTAAAGTCGCTCGGAATGATCAATGGCAAATTCTCTTTGGTGAAGCTCCTTAACATGTGCTAAAATATCATCTGGAACCGAATGAGCACCATAATCAATAATATTACCCGAAACAGCCATCTTTACAGCCCTATGGAAACTATCTCGCCCTAGTCCGATATTGGATTTCCAATAGTCGTAATTACTAAATAACAACTCATTAGCATGTTGCTTCTCATTGGAATAGATGTCTTCGCAATTAAACGACTTTTTGGCCAACCGCTGCAGTTGTGTGGCTAGCAAAGGTGAGTTGCCATCTCCTTCGTCGATAATTGCATTAGCCTTTAGAACAAACTGCTTCTTTAATTCATCATCAGGCTGAAAACGCTTAATTAAACCATCAATTGTTTTGCGTTGACAAACTTTGCACTCTTCCATACATTAATGACTGCATCCATTGCCTGTAAACTGCAATGTTTCATTTATAAATTGAGTAACTAATTCGGCACTGGTTGCCACAGGTGTACCAACATGTACATCAACACCTCCTTCATTTAATAAGTCGATGGCTTTTTGTCCTGCTCCGCCAGTTAATACATCGGTTACTCCCTGTTCTATTAACCATTTAGGTAGAATTCCCGGTTGATGAGGAGGCGCAGCCAACTGAACAATTCTAGTTACTTCTGTTCCTTCCACATCATATATATCGAAAACCTTACTGTGTCCCATGTGCTGTGCCAGCACATCGTTTTCATCAACAGGTATGGCAATTTTCTTCATCATTATTTCTGTAATAATATAAGTCACGACTTCAATACAAAAGCCGTGACATTCATTTTATCTTAATTATTCATTCCTCGACCACGCCCCTGGCCTTGGCCACATCTTCTTCTGCGTCCCATTCCCTGAGCCGCATCTGATTGAGCTTGATCTCTATTTTTAGCACCACAACGACCCATGCCGCGTCCGGTACCACTTCCTTTGCCTTGCGGACCTTTTCCGTTTAACCCTGGCATAACAATTCTATTTTTTCAGTTGATCAATTACATCTTGCACAGTAGTGTCTTGCTTTTGCAAAATCACCATTTGAATTGAAAATTGATTCAGTAAATCCTTTGCTTTAGGACCGAAATCTCCTGAAATCACCTTTTTCACTCCAAGAGCAGCTACCTGTTCAGCAGCTTTAGTTCCTGCACCACCTTGTCGGTCTTTATTTTCATTCTCGATGAATGAGGTTGATGCATCTTCTGTATCATATATGCAATACCACCCTGCTCTTCCAAACCGTAAATCGAAATTAGCATTGGCTGTATTGCCTGTTGATGTTATTAGTACTTTCATTTGTTTTAATTTTATTTCGTTTCTAATGATTCAATTTTTGGATTACTGCACATGGGGCAAACATTGTCAGTTTGCTGTTCCGGAATTGTAAAACGAGCATCGCATGACTTGCATTCAAACCAACTTCCGTCTAATGTAGCGTTGCCATATACCGTTTTTATGCTTTTACATTCCACAAAAGCTTTGGCAATTTTTCGTCTGGCAGTTTCGTAAATACGAGCAAATGTAGCCCGTGATACTCCCATCAATTCAGAAGCTTCGGCATGATTCATTAAATCATAGTCGGCCAATTTTAATGCCTCGTATTCTTCGTAGTTTAATTCAATGGCATCTGTTTGCTTGCCTCTGCTACCAAATGGTTTATATCCTTTAAACAGAGGTGGTGCTACCACTTTTCTCATTCTTCTTCTTCTGGGCATAATATCAAAGTTTGGAACAAAGATAATGAGAATATTCTCATTAAAACAAATGCTTTTTAATATTTTTTTTGAGCTATAGTGTCTTGCGGAATCGTTAAAACGCCTTAAAAAGCTATCTTTGCACCAAATTTTTATTCTATGTTAGATCAGTCAACAATATGTGCTATAACTACTGGTACTGCTAATGGAGCAGTTGCCATGATTCGTGTTGCAGGTGAAAATGCCATTGCTATAACCGACCAAATTTTCAAATCGCCCAAATCGGGTAAAAAGCTGGTTGACCAGAAAGCCAACACTCTCCATTTTGGTAGAATTATAAATGGTGACGAGATACTCGACGAAGTAGTTGTTTCTCTGTTTAAAGCACCTCACTCCTACACTGGCGAAGATGTTGTGGAGATTAGTTGTCATGGATCGGCATATATTCAGCAAGAGTTATTGCAACTACTTATATCGAATGGTGCGCGTTTAGCAAAGCCAGGAGAATTTACACAACGTGCATTCTTAAATGGTAAAATGGATCTTTCACAAGCCGAAGCGGTTGCCGATGTAATTGCATCGGGATCGAAAGCAGCTCACAAAGTGGCTATTAGTCAGTTGCGAGGAGGATTTTCCAACGAGCTATCGCAATTGAGAGAGCAATTGTTACATTTTACCGCAATGGTAGAATTAGAGCTGGATTTTGCTGAAGAAGATGTAGAGTTTGCAGATCGAACAGAGCTAAAGAAACTGCTGAATCAAATCGATGTAGTTATCTCACGTTTGGTCAACTCATTCCAGCTGGGTAACGCCATTAAAAATGGTATTCCAGTAACCATTGCAGGAGAAACCAATGTAGGAAAATCTACCCTGCTGAATGCACTATTGAATGAAGAACGAGCCATTGTTTCCGATATTGAAGGAACAACGCGTGATGTAATTGAAGATACATTAAATATTGATGGCATCACCTTCCGTTTTATTGATACCGCTGGTATTCGCACAACAGAAGATCAAATTGAGAACCTGGGAATTGAACGTACATTCCAGAAGATTGATCAGGCACAAATTGTTCTGTTGCTTCTGGATCTAACCAAAAAGTTGGATAAAAACATCGAGCGCTTGGAAGAGATCAGAGAACGCATTGACGACCAGCAGTTGATTATTGTTGGAAACAAAGCCGACGAAAGCGGATCGCCAGCCATCAGACAGCTAATGGCAAAAGTATCGTTAGACGATCACGAGAATATGGCATTTATCTCGGCCAAGAAAGGTGAAAACATCGACTACCTGAAAGAGCTATTAATAGAAACCGTAAATCTTAGCCAGTTAGATAACGATGAGGTAATTGTAACCAACGCCCGCCACTTCGAGGCACTATCCAAAGCCAACGAAGCACTACAGCGCGTAGTAAATGGTATTGACATGCAAATTAGTGGCGATTTTCTGGCTCAAGACATCCGTGAATGCCTTCACTTCTTAGGAGAAATAACCGGAGATATCAGCACCGACGAAGTGCTGGGACATATATTTAAGAATTTCTGTATCGGAAAATAACCTACATTCCCATATTTACCCTACCCTTTCTTTTTCAACACCTTAAAGAAAGGGTTTTTCTCTTTTTTGTTGCCCAACTGCTTATTTTTGATTAAATTTGTTGCTATATTGTTGCCCAAAACAACAAATTTGTTGCCCGGCAACAAGCATGGCGAAATTATGGCAGTTACTGACAGTTATAGACAGTAACTGACAGCTAAAGGCAGTTGATGGCATGAGCAGTAATATCAGAGTAAGCAAAGTATGTGAATTTTGCGGTGAAGAATTTACCGCCAGAACTACTGTGACTCGATTCTGCGGAGACAGATGCGCTAAACGATCTTACAAGCAGCGTAAGCGAGAAAATAAGATTTCAAGAGCTATTGTCGAAACCAACCAACAAAGATTACTTTCAGTTACAGAGCTCAACATGGAAGCAATCAACCAAAAAGATTATTTGTCGATCAAGGAAGCCTTTACGCTATTAGGAATTAGTGAGCGTACATTTTACAGGCTAATGAAGTCAGGAAAAATCAAGGCTACTAAACTTGGAAATCGTACCATAATCAAACGTTCAGAAATCGATAAACTTTTTGCAGATGAAGGTAACACTGAGACAACGTAACAAGAATGGTAGAATCAGTCTATATCTGGATATCTACCACAGTGGGAAGCGTAAATATGAGTACCTAAAACTCTATCTAATCGACAAACCACGAAGCCCAGAAGAGCGAACTTTTAACAAGAAGACACTTCAACTGGCGGAATCCATTACCGCAAAGCGACAATTAGAATTTCAAAGTGGATTCTATGGTTTTGAAGACTCCGAAAAAGTAAATTCCAGTTTTCTTATCTATTTTGAATTGCTGGTTGAAAAACGCCATGAAAGCGACGGCAATTATGGTAATTGGTTGAGTGTCCTAAAACATTTGAAAAAATGGGACAAAGCAAATGTTCGTTTTTCTGACATCAACCATGAATGGCTAGAAGATTTGAAAGAATATTTTGTACACGAAGCCAAAACCAAACAAGGAAAGAATCTTTCCAAAAACTCATGTGTATCTTATTTCAACAAAGTTAGAGCTGCATTAAGAGAAGCACTAAAAGAAGGAATCATCAAACAGAATCCTGCAGCTCAAATTGAAGGCATTAAAGAAGCAGAAATCCGACGTGAATTCCTCACACTTGAAGAACTCAAAAGAGTAAAGGAAGCCTATTGCGAAATTGAAGTTTTAAAAACAGCTTTTCTGTTCAGTTGCCTTACTGGTTTACGTTTTTCTGATATCGAAAAATTAACCTGGACTGAAATTCAACACTCAAAAGAAAATGGATACTATATCCGCTTCAAGCAAAAGAAAACCAAAGGTCAGGAAACTTTACCAGTATCCGATCAAGCAATTGAAATTTTAGGAGAAAGAGGCGAATCCGATCATAAAGTTTTTAAAGATCTCACTTATAGTGACTACAACAATGCCAAAATCCGTGAATGGATGATCCGTGCAGATGTAAATAAGCATATTACATTCCATTGTGCTCGTCATACTTATGCTACACTTCAATTAGCATTGGGAACCGATATCTACACAGTTTCCAAACTTTTAGGTCATAAACACCTAAAAACAACCGAAGTATACACCAAGATTATTGATGAAAAGAAAAAAGAAGCTGCTAATCGAATAAAGCTTTAGTTTTATATATTGATTTTTAGCCTATTAATATCAGGGATTAGGATTCGGCGCTTCATTATTTTCTTTAGATTCTTTTAAGAAAAACAATCCCAATGAATAAGCAACTACACCTTGAAATATAGATAAGTATATTTTAGATTTTTCTAATAATTCTAAAATTGGAATATTCGAATATTTTAAAGCAAGCGGCGCAGACAAAATAGTTATATATAGCACAAAAAAATAGAAAATAGATAAGTTCTTAACAAGCCGAAAGTAAAATCGATCTACTAATTTTCCATCAGAATTAGGGTTATTAATATTGTGAGTAAAAGTTGCAATCATTAAAGTTAGTATAGGAATTATATTTTGAGTAAACCAACTCCAACCTTCCGTATCATTTCCATCAAACTTCTTACCAATTGTGAAAACAATAAATATAGTCGCCATAATTCCAGCGTTAATAAACCAAATAATAGATATCTTTTTTTGTGCTGTTGACTTTAATACTAATTTCATTCTGATAATTTTTTGAGGGAACTTATTAATTTGGTTTTTTCTAGATGATCAACCCCAGTATGCATACTGTTTTCTATAAACTCAGGATCCATATTCTCTGGCTTTCTAAACTCATAAATTAATGCTGTACAAGTATAGTCTGAATCATATCTTATCCTTCCTATTTTAGCAGGTAAAGAAGTGTATCCGCCTTTGAACCATTTTTCTGCTTCATTTCTTGATATATTCATTCCAGATTGTTTTATATCTACATCTGTGATAGCGAAAACTATTATCCGGAAATATCCAGGAACAGAAAAAAACAATGCTTTTAAATAACTAGCTATGTTAAAATCTAGATTAGACACAGTTTTTAAATTCCATCTATCTGGTTTTTCCAGTGAAATGCCATTTTTATCTATTTGTTCTATTCTTGTAGCTAAAGCAAATCCATTCGGAATAGGGAAATAGCTTTTGTCATGATATCCATTATCATTTAAAGCTTTAACTAATACCTCATCCACGTCTCTTAATCTGGTAACTTCCCCAAGTAATATCTGTTCAATAGGTGCGCTGGTTGTGTAATTTGGAGGAGGCCATGGAAATTCCCTTTCCATATCTTCTGATAAACTAATATTAAAAACCTTAGCTTCATCGATATCAATAGATAGCGTTTTCATTCCAATAAAACTTAATTCAAGTTGCTTCTTTATGGAATCATTCAATTGTAAACTATCAGGAATAATAAAGGTGAATTTTCCATTAATATCGGTCGTAGATGAAATAAGTGTTCCCCTCAAAAACACTGAAACACCGGGAATTGCTTCAATGTTTTCATCATGAACAAATCCCTTTATCTTTTTCTGAGAATAGCCTTGTAATGTCATCAAAAGCAAAATTGCAATAAAAAATTTTTTCATGCTAACGTGTTTTAGAACAATTGAAAATACATAAATTACATTTCCTATATTTATTGGAATCTATTAAATTTAAAAAATACCTTTAACTGATACAAGTAAAATATCAATCGAACGATGAATAATTTATTTTCAATTGCCAATAGCATTATTACAGGTAGCCTTCGACCTTGGTTAAAAGATAACCAAAACGAAGATCGATTTCGTCACCTGCTAAATAAGTCATTACGCATAGTAAAGGATCAACCTTCCAAATTCTGTAACGCTTTGATAGCAGCATTTAAATCCCTAAATATTTCAATCGAAAATGATATTTTGGACGAACTGAAAACTTTAGCATCTGTTCAGGAGGTTGAATCAATGGAGTTAAAAACACCTCAATTCTTCAATAAAAAAACCGAATTCTACTCCTACCTTATCCTGGTCACACACCAATGCATTAATACTAAGCTGAGCTCACTTTTGAATCAATCCGATTCTACACAAAAAACATACATCCTATACCAGATTTTTCAAAAACTCGATGCATTAATTAATATCCTTTCCCAAGAAAAACAGAATGATAAAACAACCATTCTGATTCTCGATTCATTGGCAATACATGTATTTAGCACCTACACTACCTTGGCTTCAAAATACAGTGAGTTTATCAATTTCGATATTCTGAACAAAAATGAAATTCTTTACAAACTAACGCCTGATTTCAATTCGCAAAAATCGGATTCATCACAATTGGCTTTTTATTTAAACGAATACATTACTCAAAGAAAAGAAGAAGCTGCAAAACAAATTGATACACCAAAACCAGAACCTATCAAAATCTTAATGGAATCATTCAGGTACATTGATTACGATACAAAATTTGAAAACCTGACCAACCTGTGGGATTCTCTTAAAAAAAACGGCTTTATTGCTCAGGATACCGAGCTGAAGACATTTAGAAAAGTATTTTCGGGACAACCAATATCCAAAACAGTAGTTTGGACTGGCAATCAATCAGAATTTACATACTTTATAAAATTGATTTACAAAATTCATAGTCTTGTAGAAGATTTAAAACAAAGAAATTGGGAAGTAGCATGCAAATGTTTTGTAACGGCAAATGGTACTCCTTTCGACAGAACTAAACTTCGAACTCTAAAGAAACCTCAACGATCATATAAGACATTAGAATTGGTGGTTGACAATCTGAGATAACCACTCTACACTTTAAGCCTATCAGTTTCTTTTACTTTTTCTTAGCTGTTGTTTTCCAAAACAACGGCTTATTTTGTTTGCATCCCTCCGCTCTACACTCTACACTTCACACTACACCTTTATAAAACTCAAATATAGCGCAGCATTCAGCAATACCTTTGAAATGAATTCAAGAGTTAACGCTCTGCGCAGAGCTCATTTTCTAACATTAAAATTCGTTAAAGATGAGCGAGATTTTATTAAAAAAATTAGAGAGTATCGAAACGATGCTATTGGAGCAAAACATGCTCAAAAAGGAAGTCCTGAACTTCAACGAAGCTGCCAGTTACTTGGAGCTTTCACACTCTCACCTGTACAAGCAAACAAGTACAGGAGCCATTCCGCACTATAAGCCAAATGGCAAGAAAATCTATTTCAAACGAGTAGAGTTAGATAACTGGCTGCTTCGTAATCGTACCGATTCAAAAGATGAAATCGAACAGCAAGCTGCCGATTATTTAACTAAAAAAGGGAGGATTCAGATATGATAGAAGTTATACAAGCCCTCCTGAAACTCTCAGGTGAATTGAAGGAAATCAAGGTTTACCTTCAACAGATTAACAAAACTCGTTTGGAGAAATTCAACGAATCCTGGATAGATGCCCAAGAAGTAATGCATGCACTGAATATCAGCAAACGCACATTACAAACTCTACGGGATAACGGTACAATTCCCTACAGTCGCTTAAACGGCAAATTCTACTACAAGCTTTCCGATATCGAGAGCCTTTTGGAACACAATTATTCAAAACTCAAATCGGATCGCTATGACAGTAAGTAGAGAAGCTATTCTTAGCAAAACCCACTATGGGCTGATAATATATGCTTTCATCTTAAAGCAATATTATCACAATGATGATACAGTACTCTCCCTCTCCGGGAGAGACTGTAAACCAACAAAAAATCCATTCAACGAAAACAAGTGTTCGTTAATGATTTCAATTGTTGGAAACCTTGCTTATCACACCGATAAGGATAATGCTATCCCTAATGGTGATATATTCGATTTTGCTGAAATCCATTTCAAAAAAGATGGCGAAGAACTACTCCAAACCATCAACAAGGAAATGAATTTACATATCGGCGAAGATTGGAGTTTCTACAAAAACAAGAAACAGTCCATTTCTGATTTCGAGGAGGAAGTAATCCCTGAACAAATAAATCAGCCAGAGTTCAGCTATTTTTCAAAACCGATTTCAAATACAACACCAAATCGTTCAATCAATTTACTGGATCTATACAAACGAATCAAAGGAATTGATTTCAAAGAAAGAACAAACAAACTTCGGTCAATCAAAGATGTCAAGGAAGCACGAAAATTCAAAGCTTTCAACTTTGATTATGTGACCTTTTCAGGCACATTCTCAAATCGTAACGACAAAGCTTTGATCAAGCATTCTGGATTACTGGTAATTGATTTCGACCACATTCCTAATCTTTCACAATTGAAAAATCAATTGCTACAAGATGAATATTTCGATACCGAACTACTTTTCATCTCGCCATCTGGCGATGGCTTGAAATGGATCATTTCTATTGATTTGACGAAAGTAAATCATCAGGATTATTTCACAGCAGTAGCCAATTACATCAATTTTACCTATCAAATAGAAGTAGATCAATCTGGCAAGGATGTTTCCAGGGCCTGTTTCATCCCACATGATGAAACCGTTTTTATTAACCCTAAATACCTCATCTAATGAAAAAGAAAACGTTCAATCCGTTGGAATGGCTGGAGCAACCAAACCAACAATTAAATAAAAGTATAGACGTTTCACGAAACGTCTCAGATTCCTCAAGCTTATCAGTGCCTTCCAGGCCTGACAGCGTTTCAAGTTTCGAATCAAAGAACAGCAATGATGTTGAAGCACCTGTGCTGAGCGACGTCGAAACAGTCATTCAACAAATTGAAACCAGACGTGTTGACATTACATCAACCTATCCTGCTTGGCTTACTATTGGTTTCGCCTTTGTAGATGAATTCGGAGAATCAGGTCGTAACTACTACCATCGAGTAAGCTGTTTTCATACTGATTATTCCGAAAATGAATGCAATAAGCAATTCGACAAATGTCTAAGATCTAAAGGGCACGGCATCAGAATCAATACTTTTTTTCATCTGGCAAGAGAAGCTGGAATTAGTATCTCTTTCCCACGTAAAAACATAATACACCAAAACCTGTCAGCGTCCTCCAGACCTGACAGTGTTTCAAAATCAAACGATGAAATACCTGCACTGAGCAGCGTCGAAGTGATATTCAACACTCCACAAATCCCATCAGAGATTTACAACCAACTCCCTGAAATCCTCAAGGAAAGCATAGATCTATTCGAAGACCCAATAGAAAAAGATGTATTCCTCATCGGAGCTATTACAGTAATCAGTGCCTGCTTACCAAATATTGAAGGAATCTATTTCGATGAACCTGTTTCAGCTCATCTCTATTCCTTCATTACTGCCCCTGCAGGTTCTGGTAAAGGAAAATTGAAATGGGCTAAATATTTCGGTATACGAATTCACAAAAGTATTGTTGAACAATCCATTCGTGAACACGAAGCTTATGAAAAAGCAATGGAAGAATACAACAGTCTAAATAAGAACCAACGTCAAGGTGTTGAAAAACCAAAAGAACCCAAACGTCTAATGTTTTTCATTCCTGCCAACAGTAGTTCCTCTGCTTTTATCCAAGCTTTAGCCGATAATGGTTTTAAAGGTATCATCTTCGAAACCGAAGCCGATACTTTAGCAGGAACACTCAAGCAAGATTGGGGAAACTTTAGCGATGTTCTGCGAAAGGCATTCCATCACGAAAGCACTAACATGTTTCGTCGGAAAGACAACGAACACATTGAGGTGGAAGATCCGCACTTGGCAATAGCTTTATCTGGTACACCAAAACAGGTGCATAACATGATGCCCGATACCGAGAACGGCTTATTCAGTCGATTTTTGTACTATGCTTTCGAGGATTACAGCGATTTCAAAAATCCTTTCCTTTCTCATCGAAAAGTAAACTATACTGAATTTTTCGATCAAAAAGGACATCAAATAAAAGAATTGCATCAAATTTTAAAATCTGAGTTAAATCCAGTTCGTTTTGAATTCACACCTGAGCAAGCAGAGATTTTCACAAACGAATTCAGAATACTTTGCAATAGAAATCGTACCCTTCTAGGAAACGATTTTCAAGCAAACAGTCGACGTTTAGGATTAATTACTTTTCGAATTGCAATGGTACTTAGCGCACTTCGAATTCTCGAAGAAGGCGCTATATCTTCTCCATTGCTTTGCAATGAAGTCGATTTTCAAACGGCTATTCAAATAGCTTTTACTCTGGAAAAACACGCTATCGCAGTTTTCCAGAATCTCCCTAACAACAATTTAAAGGGTGTAAAACTAAAATTCTACAATGCTTTACCAGCTAATTTCAATCGTCAAGGCTATTTGTCAGTTGCAAAAGAATTTGAGATCAAAGAAAAAACTGCCGAGAAATACATTGGGCAGTTTAAAGAATCTGGTTTGTTGGATCATGAACACAACAACTATACAAAAACAGAGAAAAGGACATAGGATTCGTAGGAAACAGAGGAAGGCAAGTACAATTACTGAAATAGCTTATTAAGCGAAGTCGAAACATCCTACGTTTCCTACATTTCCCCTTACTCCCTCAAATAAATCGTTCAGTCTTTTTTGCTTTTGTTTAGCTCTTTCTATAAGTTTGACAAAATTTGTCAAGTCTAATTTTAAAAAGACACAAAATGATAGGACAAAAAATAAGAGAATTGCGAGAAGAAAATGACTTTTTACTAAGACAACTGGCTGCAAAATTAGATATTGACACAGCTCAACTTAGCAAAATGGAACGAGGCGAGCGATTCTTTAAAAAAGAAGAGATTATTGAGATCTCCAGAATCTTAAAAGCTGACAAACAAGAGTTGCTTACAATTTGGTTAGCGGATAAGATTTACAAAACAATTAAAGATGAAGAATATGTGTTTAGTGCACTTAAATTAGTTGAACAAAAATTACAGTAAAGCATAATGGCAATAAAAAAATCAGAATTATATAGCTCGCTGTGGGCAAGCTGCGATGAATTAAGAGGAGGAATGGATGCGAGCCAATACAAAGATTATGTATTGGTAATGTTATTTATAAAATACATCAGCGACAAATGGGCTGATCAACCTTATGCACCAATTACGATACCGCCTGGTGCTAGTTTTAAAGACATGGTAGCCTTAAAGGGCAAAACAGATATTGGTGATCAAATCAATAAAAAGATTATTGCACCTTTAAAGGATGCCAACCACTTATCGGACATGCCTGATTTCGACGATCCGGTTAAATTAGGCGATGGCAAAGAAAAGGTAGATCGTTTAACAAACCTGATTGCCATATTCGAAAAACCGGAATTGGATTTTAGTAAAAACCGTGCCGAAGGTGACGATATTTTGGGCGATGCCTACGAGTATCTGATGCGACACTTTGCTACAGAAAGTGGGAAAAGTAAAGGGCAATTCTACACCCCTGCTGAGGTTAGCCGAATCATGGCAATGATAATGGGGATTTCCAATGCAAAAACCACAGCTAAAACAGAAGTGTACGACCCTACATGTGGCTCAGGTTCTTTGTTGTTAAGAATTGGTACCGCTGCCAGTGCAAAAGTAACTTTATATGGTCAGGAAAAAGACTCAGCTACTTCTGCCTTGGCTCGTATGAATATGATTCTACACGACTACCCAACAGCAGAAATCAAGCAGGGAAATACATTAGCAAAACCGCTTTTTGAAGAAAACAGCAACCTGAAACAATTCGATTATGTGGTAGCCAATCCTCCATTTAGTGATAAACGTTGGAGTACAGGATTATCACTACCCGAAGATGGCAAATACAATCGTTTCGATGGCTACGGTGTACCACCTTCAAAAAATGGAGATTTTGCCTATTTACTGCATATTATCCGCTCTTTAAAACGAAATGGTAAAGGAGCATGTATTCTACCCCACGGTGTGTTATTTAGAGGTAATGCCGAAGCTGAAATTCGTAAAAACCTGATAAAAAAAGGCTATATCAAAGGCATTATAGGTTTACCTGCTAACTTGTTTTATGGTACGGGTATTCCTGCATGTATAATTGTAATCGATAAAGAAGATGCCTTAAGTCGTAAGGCAATCTTTATGATTGATGCCAGCAAAGGCTTTATAAAAGATGGCAACAAAAACCGTTTGCGCGAGCAGGATATTCGTAAAATAACCGATGTATTCAACAGCCAAACCATTATTGATGGTTACAGTAAAGTGGTTTCCATTGCAAACATCGAAGAACACGAATACAACCTAAACATTCCTCGCTATATCGACAATCAGGAGAAAGAAGATATTCAGGATATTGATGCACATTTAAATGGTGGAATCCCAAATACCGACATCAACGATTTAGAAAAATACTGGAAGGTTTATCCAACATTAAAAGCGGATTTGTTTAGCGAAGCTCGTACAAACTATTCCAACTTGAATATTGAGAACGAACAAATCAATACAACCATATATCAACACAACGAGTTTGTGGCGTTTATGGACAAAATGAATACCCTTTACACAGCCTGGGAAACTAAAACAGATGACTATCTAAAAGCTTTGGACAAAGACTGTCATCCAAAGCAGGTAATTGCTCATATCTCCGACAATCTATTAAACGATTACGACAACAAGCCTCTGGTTAACAATTACAATGTATACCAGCACTTGTTGAGCTATTGGCACGAAGTAATGCAAGACGATGCTTACATCATTTCTTACGATGGTTGGAAAGCTGAAACCTACCGCATTTTAGTAGAAAACAAGCAAAAGAAAATGGTAGATAAAGGCTGGACTTGCGACTTGATTCCAAAAGAATTGGTGACAAACCGCTTTTTTGTTCCTGAAAAAACAGACTTGGAACAGCTAAATGCAAATTTAGAAAGCGTCGTGTCAGAATACAAAGAATTGGAAGAAGAGCACGGAGCGGAAGAAGAAGCCTTGTTTGGTGTAAGCAAAAAAGCAGATGCACAAACCAATCTTGCCGAGTTTACTGCCGATGCTTTAGCAAAATACTTTCCCGCTTTACAAATCGAAATCGAAACATTGAACAACAGCTTAAAAGCCAACACTGACAAACTGGAAGAAGAAAGCAAGAACGCTGTGTTTGACAGTTTGAAAAATGGCAAAGGCAAACTTACAAAAGCCAACATTGTAAAAGCCTATAACGCAATGGACGCGGATGCCGAAAATGCCAAATTACTTAATTCTTGGATGGATTTAAACGATACAATTGCATCCAACAAGAAACAACTAAAAGAGTTATTACTAAAAGTTGAAAAAAACATTCAAAGCAAGATAGATGAAGATAATACTCAGGAGTACATTTTAGAACTATGTATCATCAACCAGTATATTGCTTTGCGTGATAAAGAATCCGAACTGAAAAAACAACTTAAAACAAAGGAACAAGAGCTAGACGATAAGCTCTACGAAAAATATCCAAAATTGACCGAGGATGAAATAAAAACATTGGTGGTAAATGACAAATGGCTAACGATGCTAAATACTGCAATAAGTTCCGAAATAGACAACATTAGCCAGCGTTTAACCAAGCGCATTAAAGTGTTGGCGGAACGTTACGAAACGCCACTACCCGATACCAATCAATTGGTAGATGATTTAGAATCTACAGTTAATGCTCACCTTGAAAAAATGGGATTCGTATGGAACTAAAAGAAGGGGATAAAAAAACAGATGTGGGCGTTATTCCAATCGACTGGGAAGAAAAAACAATAAACCACGTTTGTACATTAATTAATGGCAGAGGCTTTAAACCACACGAATGGAGAAAAAGAGGCTTACCTATCATTAGAATTCAAAATTTAAATGGTTCTGACGAGTTTAATTTTTATGAGGGAACTTACGACAAAAAAATTGAAGTAGAAAAGGGCCAATTATTATTTGCGTGGTCTGGTAGTAGAGGCACTTCATTTGGGCCACATGTTTGGAATGGGATAAAAGGGGTACTCAATTATCACACTTGGAAAGTTGATGTCAAAGAAGAAGTTATTAATAAAAAGTTTTTCCTTTTCGCGTTAAAACAACTTACTAAGCATATTGAAGATAATGCTCATGGTGCTTCGGCGTTAGTGCATACCCAAAAATGGGAAATGGAAGGCTTTAAATTTGCTTGTCCACCTGCTTTGTCTGAACAAAAAGCCATTGCCCAAGTACTATCAGATACCGATGCGCTTATACAAGCCATCGAAAAAAAGATAGCCAAGAAAAAACTCATCAAAAAAGGGGTGATGCAAAAAATGTTTACACCAAGGAAAGGATGGGCTACAAAATCACTACCTAAAGTTTGTTGGTTCCAGGAAGGTCCTGGGTTAAGAAATTGGCAATTCACATCTACAGGAATTAAGGTAATTAATGTAACCAATTTAGTTAATGGATATTTGGATTTATCCAGAACTGACAGACACATATCCTTGAATGAGTTTGATAGAATGTACAAGCATTTTGAAATCGATGAAGGAGATATTGTAATGGCAAGCTCAGGTAATTCCTATTCGAAGGTTTCAATTGTTAGAAAGCAAGATTTACCTTTATTAATGAATACAAGCGTTATAAGATTTAAACCACTGCAAGGATTAATCTATAACTGGCTTCTTATTTTCTTAAAGTCGAATTTATTTAAAAATCAGATTGACCTGCTTATTACTGGTGGAGCACAACCAAATTTTGGTCCTTTCCATCTGAATAAAATCGAAATTTCCTTTCCTATTGATATAAAAGAACAAGAAGAAATTTCACAAATAATTATTGATACAGACAAAGAACTTGAGAAGCTTGAACAAAAACTAGCCAAATACCAAGAAGTCAAACAAGGTATGATGCAACAATTACTAACCGGAAAAATACGCTTACTGTGAGTGAAATAAAATCCAAATTAACCCTAAAACCCATTAACGATTTATTAGGCGATAAATTCTTTATTCCAGCCTATCAAAGAGGTTATCGTTGGACAAAAAGACAAGTTGAAGAACTATTGAATGATATTTGGGATTTTCGTGACAGTAGTCAGGAAGGTCCCAAAGAAGCCTTTTACTGCTTACAACCTGTCGTTGTTTCAAAAAACAACGGCAGCTGGGAGCTTGTCGATGGTCAACAAAGGTTGACCACCATCAACCTGATTTTAGAATACCTAAAAGGAGTTCTGGAAATATTGGGTAAAGAAAAATACACCATTTATTACGAGACCAGACCAGATAGCTACGAGTTTCTACAAAATATTGACCTTAGTCGTAAAGATGAAAATATCGACTATTACCACATTTGCACAGCTTATGAAACCATAGATAACTGGTTTAAATCAAAGGATGGGAATGCAAAAATCAATTTTCTGAATACCCTCCTTAACGATGATGAGTCAGGTAAAAATGTAAAAGTAATCTGGTACGATCTAACAGATGAAAATAGTCAGGAAGATTATGCTATTGATGTTTTTACTCGTATCAACATAGGTAAAATTCCTTTAACCAATGCCGAACTGATCAAGGCTCTTTTTCTGGGCAAAGTAAAATCAAATAATGGCAACGAGGAAAGGGTTTACCTTAAACGTCTGCAAATTGCCAACGAATGGGATTTAATTGAATATACACTTCAGAAAAATAACTTTTGGCATTTCATCCACGAAGGTTCAAAAAACTACGACACACGTATCGAGTATATTTTTGATTTGATGAAAAAGAAGCCAAAAGATGCTGAACCCTATTTTACTTTTCATGCCTTTAACGAAGACTTTGGAGAGAAGGAAATAGATGATATTTGGTTGGATATCAAGAAGTATTTTCAAACTTTTCAGGATTGGTTCAACAATCGTGAATTTTATCATTACATTGGCTACTTAATTGCAACAAGCACACCTATTACCGAGCTCATTAACAATTCTGCAAACAAGAGTAAAACACAATTTAGAGAGTACTTAATTGAAGAAATTGCTAAGGGCTTAAGTTACGATATTGATGATTTGGAATATGGTAATAAAAGCATGAAACACATCAGGCCAATGCTACTATTGTTCAATATTCAAACCTTGCTTAATAATCCTGTTGCCAATAGCTATTTCCCTTTTGATTTATACAAAACCGAAAATTGGGATATTGAACACATCAGATCTGTTCAGTCCGAAAAACCTGTTGGAGGCAAACAACGAAATTGGTTGGAAGTTGTATTGGTATATTTCACAGGTATAGACGATATTGAGTTAACTGAATCTCAGGAAAAAGCTATTGAAAAGTTGGATGCTGAGGAAAAGGATATTGCTGAGTCAATATGGAATCTACTTCAAACTAAAAAGATTTCTGATGAGGGATTTACAAAGGTGTACGATAAGGTTTTAATTTACTTTGAAGAAGATAGTGTTCCCGATACAATAAATAGTATCTCAAACCTGACCTTACTGGACGCTAAAACAAACAGATCGTATAAAAATGCACCTTTCCCGGTTAAACGAAAAACCATACTGGAAAAGGACACCACAGGTACTTTTATTCCATTAGGAACTAAAAATGTATTCCTAAAAGCATACAGCACCAAACATAGTAACTTAATGTATTGGCAAGCCGAAGATGAAAAAAATTACATGGAGGCTCTAAAGAATACTTTATCTGTTTTTACCCAAACCTCAAAAGAACAGCAGAATGATCAATAGTGACATCGACATACAAATAAACCAAGGTGAACAACTTAGTTTTTTCCAATTGTTTGCCGAAAAACAATGGAAAATTGAAATACCCATAATTCAGCGTGACTATGCACAAGGAAGAAATTCTGCTATTGGTGTAAGGAATAACTTTCTCGATTCTTTGCTGAATCATTTACAAGACAATAAAAACATAGACTTGGATTTTGTTTACGGCAGCATAAATGGCGAAGCCAATAACTTGTTCATTCCACTTGACGGTCAGCAACGTTTAACGACATTATTTTTACTGCATTGGTATTTAGCCACACACGATGAAAAATTTGAGGACTTTAAATCTTTCATCACAACAGCTAGCAAATCCAATTTTACTTATGAAACCAGAACCAGTGCGCGCGAATTTTGCAATGCTTTGGTAAATGCCGAAATTAATTTGTCGCACTTAATAAAGGATAGCATTTCCATAACCATTATGGATAAAGCATGGTATTTTGGCTCTTGGGACAACGATCCTACCATTAAAGCCATGCTGAACATGTTGGATGCAATACATGAAAAATTTAAGGCTACAAGCAATCTATATGAGCGATTAACTCATTCTGAAAAGCCAGTAATTACCTTTCAGTTTCTTAACCTGAAAAAATTCAGCTTAACAGATGACCTCTACATTAAAATGAATGCAAGAGGAAAACAGTTAACCGATTTTGAAAATTTTAAGGCCAAGTTCGAACAGCAAATCAAAAATGCTCAAATAGAGAAAGTTTATGAGCTATCAGTTGGAAATACAACCAAAGAAGTAACTGCCCACGAATACTTCTCTCACAAAATTGATACAGAATGGGCTGATTTATTCTGGAACTACAAAGCGGTTTTTAAAAAACAATCATCTACCAATAAACAAGACGATGATAACACTTTCGATGATGAAATCATGAACTTCATCCGATTGGTAATTACCAATCATTATGCAATTGTTGGTCAAGGGCATAATAAAGTGAACAATACCCAAATGCTGATTGGTAGAGATAATGATGATAACAACCTCACCTATTTACAATACAAAGAATTAAACTGTTTAGATGAAAAGCTAATTACTGATTTAATAGCCATTTTCGATCTTCTAAAAAATGGTGAAAAAACAATTAAAGTTTATTCTGGAGAATCCACTCATTTTAACGAAGCAGATGTTTTTAAATTAGCTCTTTTAAATAAAACAGGCTATCGCGATAAGATTAGGTTTTACGCATTCTATCGACACCTCATTTTGTTCGGAGCAACCGAAGGATTACATCAATGGATGAGAGTTGTTTACAACCTAACCGAAAATTTCATATATAATCGCCCCGAAGAGTACATTCGTTCAATTCAGGCTATTGAAGAAATACTTCCCAAAAGCAATAAAATTCTTGAACACTTATCTAATCCAGCCAATAAATTAAGTGGCTTCCCCGATGTCCAGATCCATGAAGAAAGAATAAAAGCAAATTTAATTTGCAAAGGTGATACCGGATTTGATGCTGCTTGGTTTAATGCAATACAAAATCTTGAAAATCACGAATATTTTACGGGGCAAATTGGTTTTTGTCTGAATTTTGCTGGTATCGAGGAATACTTCAATAATAATAGTCATTGCAATTGGGATAAAGAAAGTAATGCAGAATACCTAGAATTATTTAAAGTCTATAGTGAAAAAGCGAAGGCCATCTTTAACAATGATGGATTGATTCAACTTCCATCACATTTATGGCATCGTGCACTACTTTCCAAAGGAGATTACCTTTTAAATAAAGGTTCAAACTGGAGTTTTCTAATAAACGACGAAAGGGATATTAGTTGGAAACGCTTGTTAAGAGATAACAATGAAGATAGAAGGGATTTTGTAAAACAATTATTCGATGATTCTGATTTTTCAATCGCTAATATCCAAGAATCACTAAATACAATTATTGATAAGTCAACGGTTAGCAATTGGCGAGAGTTCTTTATCAAGACTCCTGAAGTAATACAGTACTTAGGCTTCAATAAATTTATTCGTTGGGAAAGTAAAAATGAAATCTACTTGTTGCGGAAAAAACGTTTAAGTGGCGAGCATGCTGAATACTATTCTTATGCCTTTTATAACAATTACCTTAAAAATAATATTCCTGCTCCCTTTACCAACTCTGATTATTACTCACCAAGTGGCAATGAAAATATTCCATGTGCCTATGTAGATAACTGGTTGCTCGATGAAGCAAATTATGCAATGGATATTCGCTATTTGCATCATGAAGATCAATCTGAAATCAGGTTTTTCAATCGAGAAAGTGATGATATTTATGACTCTATTGTTCAAATCTTGGAAGATCACCATATGACCCAATCTGATAAGTATGAGGACAACTCATATTTAATCAGCCATCAGAACGAAGAGGAAGTAATAGAATTTATTACAAAAATAGGCCTTAAACTCCAGAAAATACAATAATGACCAACATAACCGATATAGAACGCAATGCCCAAAACCGAATAGTAAAACTCTTTAAAGAAGAGTTAAAATACACTTACTTGGGCAACTGGGAAGAGCGTGAAGGAAACAGTAATATTGAGCACGAGTACCTTAACAAATACCTTACCCGCAAAGGCTATTCTGATGCACAAATAAAGAAAGCAATATTTGAGCTGGAACAAGTAGCAGGTAATTTTAGCGATAGCTTATATACGACCAATAAAAATGTATACAGCAAATTGCGCTTTGGTGTTCAGGTAAAAGTAAATGCTGGCGACAACTACGAAACCGTTAAACTTATAAACTGGGAAGATCCAACTGATAATGATTTCTACATTGCCGAAGAAGTGACCATCGAACGTCAAACGATTACTGAACGAAGTAGTAGCAAACGCCCTGATATTGTACTTTACATCAACGGAATTGCTATTGCTGTATTAGAATTAAAACGTGGTATTGTCGATATTGGCGAAGGCATACGCCAAAACATTAGCAACTTACAAGAGCGTTTTATCATGCCTTTTTTTGCTACAAACCAAATCTTGTTTGCTGGTAACGATTCCGAAGGCTTACGTTATGGAACCATTAGCAGCCCCGAAAAATATTACCTCAGCTGGAAAGAAGATGTTGAAGATACATCCCGCTTAATGCTCGACAAGTATTTGATAAAAATGTGTAGCAAAGAGCGCATCATCGAATTAATCTACAACTTTATTTTATTCGATGGTGGCATTAAAAAGCTACCTCGTGTTCATCAATACTTTGGTATTAAAGAATCGCAAAAATTTGTCAATCGCTACGAAGGTGGTATTATTTGGCACACACAAGGTAGTGGTAAGAGTTTAACAATGGTATATTTAGCAAAGTGGATTCTTGAAAATAATCCCAAAGCTCGTATTGCTATTCTTACCGATAGAGATGAACTGGACAAACAAATTGAAGATGTATTTACTGATGCCGGGGAAAAGATTTTCCGTACTTCAAGCGGTAACGATCTAATGGGCAAATTAGCCGATACAAGCCCCCGAATGATATGCTCATTAATTCACAAATTTGGCAAAAAAGGCGTTAAAAATTTCAATAAGTTCATCGAAGAACTTAAAAAGAACCCGGTAAAAGTATCTGGTGAGTTATTTGTGTTTGTGGATGAGTGCCACCGTACTCAAAGTGGAAAGCTGCACAAAACTATGAAAACAATGCTCCCTAATGCGGTATTTATCGGTTTTACGGGGACACCGCTTCTAAAGAAGGACAAACAAACCAGTTTAGAGGTATTTGGTAAATACATTCATACATACAAATTTAACGAAGGTGTTGAGGATGGTGTTATTCTTGATTTAATGTACGAAGCGCGAGATATTGACCAAAAACTGACATCTCAGAAAAAAGTAGATGAATGGTTCAAAGCCAAAACAAAAGGTTTAAATGATTTTCAAAAAGCGGAGCTGAAAAAGAAATGGGGTACCATGCAAAATGTCCTTAGTAGTCGCTCCCGTATGGAAAAAATCGTAACCGATATAGTTTTCGATTTTTCTACCAAACGACTGTTAATGTCATCCCGAAGCAATGCCATTTTGGTAGCAAATTCTATCTTCGAAGCTTGCGAATACTACAAACTCCTTCAAAATACCGAGTTTAAAGGAAAATGTGCTGTTGTAACTTCATACAATCCACAAGCAAGCGATGCTGCAACAGAAGATACTGGTGCCAATACCGAAACACAGAAAGAAGCAATTTATAATCTTTACGAAGAACTTTTAAAAGAAGTAATACCACAGGCTAATAAAACAAAAACCGAAGTATACGAAGATTGGGCAAAAGCAAAATTCAAAAAAGAACCTGCTAACATGAAGATATTGGTAGTGGTATCTAAATTGCTTACTGGTTTTGATGCACCAAGTTGTGCCTACATTTATTTAGATAAAAGTATGCAAGACCATGGTTTGTTCCAAGCCATTTGTCGAACAAATCGTGTAGATGGTGAAGATAAAGACTACGGTTATATTGTTGATTATAGAGGTTTATTCGACAATGTAGGGAAAGCGATTTCGGTTTATACTTCAGAACTGGATACCGATAAATTTGAAAAAGAAGATATTGATATTATGCTTCAGGACCGTTTGGAAGTTGGTAAAAAACGTTTGGACAATACAATGGAAGAACTGGCCCTACTTTGCGAACCTGTTGAACCTCCTAAAGGAACTTTAGAATATCAACATTATTTCTGTGGTAATCCAGAAAAAGAAAGCGATTTAAAAGATACTGCTTTAAGGCGTACACAGCTTTATAAACTTACAGTGGCTTTTATTCGTGCTTATGCCAACATCGCCGATGAATTGGAAGAAGCTGATTATTCAAAAGCAGAAATTAAAGCCATTGAAAAAGACTTGGATTTTTATTTAAAGCTTCGCGAACAGATTAAAAAAGCATCAGGCGAAACACTCGATATGAAAACCTACGAAGCTGATATGCGACACCTCTTAGATGCATACATACAAGCCGATGAACCGGAAGACATCACTCCATTTGAAGGGATGTCATTATTGGATATTATTTCAAACGAAGGTGTAGCTGCAGCAATTAATGCATTACCCAAAGGAATAAAAACAAACCAAGGAGCAATAGCAGAAACCATTGAAAACAATGTTAGACGTAAAATTATTAAAGACCAGCGTCTTGATCCTGCTTTCTTCGAACGTATGTCTAAACTTTTAGATGAACTGATTAAACTCAGAAAGGAAAGTGCAATTTCATACGAGGAATATTTAAAACGCATAGCTGAATTAGCTAGGCAAACCAATAACGGAAACTCTGATCATACACCTGATGTCATAAAAACATGTGGTATGCGAGCTTTGTACAATAATTTGAATAACGATGAGGGTTTGGTCGTAAAAATTGATGAGGCTTTAAAATTAGAAAGTCCCGCCGATTGGAGAGGCAATCCTGCAAAAGAGAATGTGGTAAAAAGAAATATTTACGATGTATTTGTGAAAAACTTACAGGATGAAAATCCATCACATGAACAATTAATAACTGAACCACCTAATGGGTACGGTCTACCTAATAAAGTGGAGAAGATTTTTAAAATTATTAAAGAACAAGCCGAATATTAATGCAAAATATTAAATTAGGAAATATTGATATCGAAGTAGAACAAAAGGATATTAAGAATATTCATTTAAGTGTCTATCCTCCAAATGGAAGGGTGCGGATTGCCGCACCCTTAAGAATGGATTTGGACACAATTCGATTATTTGCGATATCAAAATTACAATGGATAAAAGCTCAGCAAGAAAAACTATTACAACAGGTACGCGAAACCCCCAGAGAATACTTAGAACGTGAAAGTCATTATTTTCTAGGAAAAAGATATTTAATGAAAATTCACCAGGCAAATGCCCCTGCTAAAGTCGAATTAGATCATAAATACATCCATCTTCACATAAAACCAAATACAAGTCCCGAAAAACGAGCAGATATAATTAACGAATGGTATCGCAAACAACTAAAACAAATAGTTCCTCAATTAATTACCAAATGGGAAGAGGTGATTGGAGTCAAAAGCAATTCTTTTGGGATTAAGAAAATGCGAACCAAATGGGGAACTTGTAACACCGAAGCTAAGCGCATTTGGTTAAATCTTGAATTAGCAAAAAAACCAAAAATCTGCCTTGAGTATATAATTGCCCATGAATTAGTGCATTTGATTGAACGTAGCCACAATCAACGATTTGTTAAGTTAATGGATCAATTTATGCCCAAATGGCGCTTCCATCGTGAAGAGTTAAACAAACTACCAATCAGTCATACAGATTGGAAATACTAAAGAATAATATTTTTCAATAAACTTATGGTGTGAGTACGGATTAAAATAGCTTAATCCGTACTCACACTATCCTTTGGTAACGACCTGTAATTCTAACCTCTCTTATTTCCTACAAATCCTATATACTAATCATTAATCCAAACCTGCTTCAATCAAAACTATACATCTGTTAATCAATCAAAATCGCTCATCAAAAACATAATTCAAAATAAAACGCTAAATCGTCTTAAAAAAGGTTAATTTTGTTCATTGTTCTACCCCCTAAAACAAACTAACTATGACCGAGCCGATACACAATATCAACATTCTCACCTTCTCGCATCCCGAAAAAGTAAAAACTTTTGGCTTTAAGCTCAATAGGCAAAACGGTCTTACCCCACTTCGAAAAGGCGAATTTCCAAGAGAATTATGGGAAAAACATCAAGCCCAACTCGATGGTGTTGATTATTTATACTGCGATTTTACAACAACTGAAAATTGCGATTTTGTTGTCCAGGTTGATCTAAGCTACAGCATCTATTTTGCCAAGCATTACTACCACCACCAAATCGCTCAATATTTCAAAACCGTAGCACAAGTAGTACATCCAAACTTTGTAAACAGTGCTACCATTTGGTTCGAAAGTCCCAAAGAATCAACAGCAGATTACAAACTCTACTACAAATTCACACTTTCGGTTCGTTTGGCAATCATGACCAACCAACCCGAATTAATCGTCAGTTTCGATGGTACATCAAAAGTACTTCGTAAAAACATATTAGAATTGGTATCCGATGACATCCCAACTGAAAAGCTAAACTGGCTAGTTCGTAATGGAGAACTTATCAGCTACAATAATTTATCCGATCAGGACAACAACCATTTGGATGAGTTTTATCCTGTGCTAAATCACATCTTAGCAGACGAATTAAGAATATCACCGTCACAATTCAAACCAAACAATGACAAATACGCAAAGTATTTCACCAATATCAATGGTTTACTTTCAAAATATCTAAATACAGAAGAGTTTAAAAAGGTAATACCACATTCAAGTCGGTGGATTGAGTTAGAATCTGTAGCATTAACTAGCAAAGGAACAAACGTGCTTCGCTTTGGTAATGGTACCCATACCGATCCTTACGAAGGCCTTAAACAATTTAAACCATGCTATCCAGCCCCCAGAGGTCACTATCGTTTCTTTTTCATCTGTCACGAATCAGATAAGGAAACAGCTCGTAATTTTCACAGGTATTCGAAAAAGGAAAAAGGCTTTATCAAATTCAGCGATTTTTTATCTTTGCCAATCACTTACGATAATGACTTGCATATTCATTTTTCCAATTTGGAAAATCCCATGCCTGAAATCGAAGGAAAACTTTCAACTGCTAACCTGATTCCAAATACCAATTATTTGGCAATCTATATCAGTCCTTACAGTAAGGATGATCCCGATCATGTAAAACGTAACTACTATTATAAAATTAAGCAGCTTCTGTTAAAATACAGCATCAGCTCACAAGTTATCTACAACAAAAACATCAACAAGGATAATTTCAAATATCATGTATCCAATATTGCAGTAGCAATTCTGGCAAAGCTGAATGGCGTGCCATGGCGTTTAGATCGTGAAATCAACAACGAATTAATAATCGGAATCGGAGCATACAAAACCAAACAATACAATCTTCGCTACCTCGGTAGCACATTCTGTTTCGATAATACAGGCAGATTCAAGGAATTCAACGTACTTCCTGCAGATAATCACATTCTATTGGCAGGAGCAATTCGCGAAGCTGTAGAAGAATACAAACGAAAGCATCAAAATACCGAGCGCATCATTATTCACTTTTACAAGCGAATGAATAAAAAGGAAGAAGCACAAATCATCCGCCAACTAAAGGCTATCGATACAGACGTACCAATCGTAATTGTTACGGTTAACAAATCCAAATCTAACGATATTGTATTCTTTGATCAAGCATACGATCACAAAATGCCATATTCAGGTTCTTACATCTCCATCGGTAGAGATAGCTACATACTTTGCAACAACACCCGATACAAGCCAACACTCAATGACGAACACTCTGAGCAAGAACGTCAACAAGAACGTCAGCAATTGGAAAAACAGTTAAAATCATATCCATTGCCAATCAAAATTCACCTGCAATCCACTGATCCCTCTATCATCCAAAACCACGATGAGGTAAAACAAATCATCGATCAGGTATACCAATTCTCACGTATGTACTGGAAATCCATCTCACCTCAGGCACTACCAGTAACCGTGCTCTATCCTGCCCTCGTAGCCGAAATCTATCCTCACTTCGAAGGTGGAATTTTATACGATTTTGGTAAAAAGAATCCTTGGTTTTTGTAGCTATTTTATAAACCCACCGCACAAATCCCACACAGGAAATATGGTGTTCGTCTTCCTCCTTCGGCAAGTACTACGCCAGCCCAATTGGCACATTTTTATAATCTTCAATTTTATAAGGTATAAAAAAGAGCCAATTGCCCTAAAAGGTTCGCTATCGCTCAGGCTGTCATAATTCTTGCTGCTCAGTCGTCATCCTCACGGCAGCTCCTGTGCCTTTTTAAAAACCTCCCTTCGTTCCTCCGGTCAGTATTTAAAAATTCACCCGCTGCCCATAATTTTGCTCGCCTGCTGGTCGCTGCGGGCTACGGCTATATTGTTTTATTTGCCTCCGCTGCGCTCTGGCTATTAAAGCGGTAGCCTTGTGTAGTTCAGTTCCACTCCGCGTTTTTTGTATAGAAAAAATTACAAAAAACCTGCGTTCCACTTCCCACATAGCTGTCTAGGTTTGTTCATTCTTCACAAACTATTCTTGTCACCACCCTTGCTCCACTCGCAGGCGGCTCGCGATGCTTGGCCATTCAGACTGCAAACCGCTATCGCTCATTGCAGCTTCCGTCCAGCCGTTTAGCTCAAGGCTGTTTTTCCTGCGCACGATTTTTCCCGACACACCAGTACATATAATCAACACCAGCAGTTAACATGAAATGACGGCTATAAAAAAAACTCTCTGATAAAGTAAGGTTCAATTTTTAAACCAACACCGTCTTAATTGATCGCATAAACAAATATAAACAGCGGTCTGTAACTACCAAAAGGAAACGGAATAAACCGCTTCGCTATTTATTCCGTTTCCTTTTGGCTGTTTCAGCCCTTTCTGATTTTTTTGGTGTTTACGCAATCAACTAAGCCCTCCTCCACACTTAAGTCACCTATCGCGACAGACTGTCATAGCAAAATGATGCAATCAACAGCATAGAAATCAGAACATATCTTATTGCCCGATTATTGAAGTATATTTCAGAAAAGCAAGGACTTCTCCGTATCATGTCCGTACCAAGTCCAAGTAAAAGAAAAATATAAACTTTAAAATTTCGATATCATGGGTAAAATTAGTCAAGGTATTTTAGGAGGTTTCAGCGGCAAAGTAGGTAATGTTGTCGGAGGAAACTGGAAAGGAATTGATTACATGAGGGTAAAACCTTCCAATGTAGCCAATCCAAAAACTGAAGGTCAAGTAGACCAACGCTCTAAATTCTCAACCACATTGAGATTCTTACAACCAATGAAAGACTTTATTAAAGTCGGTTTCAAAGGGTATGCAAACAAAATGACACAGTTCAACAGTGCTATGTCATACAACTTGAAAAATGCCATTACTGGGGATTATCCCAACTTTTCCATCGATTATTCCTCTGCTTTGGTTAGCCGTGGAGGTTTAGCAAGTGTTTTAAATGGTGCTGCTACATCATCTGCTGCAGGTTCTGTTAAATTCACTTGGGACAACAATTCAGAAGATGGCAACGCACATGCAACTGATAAAGCAATGCTATTGGTTTTTAATCCTGATAAGAACGAAGCAATCTTCATTACCGAAGGAGCTTTGAGAACAGCAGGATCACAAACCTTAACTGTGCCTGATAATTATTCAGGCGATGAGGTTGCTTGTTTCGTTTCGTTCATCACCGATGATGGAACATCAGTTGCAAATAGCAAATATGTAGGCTCTGTAACCGTTGCATAAAGCAACTCGATTGAACGTTGATATGAACCGCTGCATTCATGTAGCGGTTATTTTTTGGTCATATCTCTAAAGTTGTTATTTTAGTCGGGAAGTTTTCAATTTATTGGCAAACATTTCATCAAAAGAACAAAAAATGAGAAACCTCTAAATTGCCCATATTTACTGTGCTTTTACTTTTAACCTGTTACATTCTGTCTCCCATTTGTTGCCCGACCTACATAATTAACTGATTTACAATACATGATTACTTTCTGTATCGGGAAGTAAGCTAGAACGAGATCTAAAAAGAAGCTATAACATAGTCAACTTTTTAGTATTAATGAACTGACTGTGTTTATCATCGAATACGAACTTAGCTATTTAAAAGTAAACTCATTTATTCAAATAAACCTTTGGGGTGGATGATCTTTACATTATTCCCATACATTTGAATTCGTTGTTTTAATTCATAGTTAGGCTTTACATTTATTGAAATTCGAAATTCTTCCAAGGTATCAGTAATAATCTTTTGTGAATGGTGCAATGGAAGAGTTTTAATATAATTACCTTGCTTGTGGGTAAATGAAAGAATAATTTCAACTACTTCATCTCCTGAAGTAGTAACTCCAATTACATCTTTAAAATATTCATTAGCGGTACCTAAGTCCCTTGTAAAAGAATTAGATGTCATCTTGACTGTTTGGATTCTGTCCAAAGCATAAGTTCTAATTGCATTTCGATGATGAGCATAACCAATCACATACCATCTATTTTGATATTCCTTTAGAATCTCTGGATTATATTCAAACTCTTGAATTTCTTCATTGTCAAACTTACAATAAGTAAGTTTAACTTGTTTCTGATTATTAATAGCTGAAATAATATGACGTAGATGTTCTAATCCTTGAGTTGGAGAAGAATCAATTTGTATAAACTGTAATGAATTATTGCCTAAAGAAATAGCTTGCGATAGATTTTCTGTAGAGTTATAATAATTCAATAAATTAGAGAAAGACACAAAATTGACACTTTTCTCATGATCGATATAATATCCTCTTTGTGAATGAGAGTAAGTTATTTCTATACCAAATTCGTCACGAAGACTCTCTAATGTTCTTGTAAATGTTCTTCTTGAACATATTAAGCCATCTTCCTCAAACCTATCAATAATTGCTTGCCTTGATGGATATCGTTTACTCTCTAGTAGATTAATAAGTAAATAATATCTTTTTATAATTGCTTGTTGTGACATTTTCGTATGCTTTACTGGTCAATTTTTAGAAATTATTAAGTGAGCCACCTTATGGCTCACCTGGAATATATCTTTGCTTGAAATATTATGACTATTTTATATAAAAATAAAATGATCATAACAAAAACCAATGTAATGAAAAAAGAAATTGATAAGTATAAAAAAATCCAATTTGTTGTTATTATGCTTTTATGTGGTATGATATCATCATGTGTATCTATTCCTAAGGAAACAGTAATACTTTCTCAAACTTTAGGTAATGATTTATCAGAATTACGCAGTGCTCATATTCAAATGATAGAGATTCACTATTCTAAGGTTAAAGATGAAATCAATTCTTTTATTGATGATGTTTATACTCCATTCATAATACACTATGTGCTGAATTTGGAGTTAAAGAAGCATAAAGAAGGACAATCGTCTATTTATGGAACTCTTGAGGTTGCTGGATCAATTGCTGACAAGAAAGAATCCAGAGAAGTATTAAAAGAGATGTCTGATTTTTTACGAGCTGCTCATCATCAAATAAAGCTGAAAAGAAAAGAATTACTAGAACCGATTATTCTTCAGGAGAATCAAATTTTAAAAGCTGTAAATCAATCTTATTCTAATGCGATTGATGCAAATACAACTTTAACTGCATACCTTCAATCTATAAAAAAAGTAAAAGGAGCTCAAAAAGAGGTATTAAGCAAAATAGGATTGGAAGGAGCAGATGAGATACTAACGGAGTCAATAATAAAGCTATCTGAAGGAGTAAATAAAGCAGTAAGTCAAGGTAAAAAAATTGATATAGAGAGCGATAATGCATTTCAGAAAGTCAATGAAGTTTCAGAGAAAATAAAAAAAATAATTAATAAAAAAAATAATTAATAAAAAATAAATCAAATGAGTGAAAATAGATTTACAGATCTATTTGCCGAAGCAGAAGCTGCTTTCAATGGCAAGTACAAAGATGAGTTAAATCTTTTGAGTGGATTATCAAAAGAAGAAATTGATGCAGTATGTCCTGGTACTACTGACCTTAAAACTTATTCAGTATTAATAAAAGTTGTAGAACAGGCTTCAAAAGAAAATTGGGCACAGGGAAAATTAGTAGAAAGCATCAAAGAGTTGGGAGATATAGCTGTAAAAATTGCTTCGAAAATTCCCCAACTAGGTAATCTATTATAACTTTTTAAAGACAAGTTTAATATGGCAAGTGGATTATCACATATCCTGTTAACCAGAAAGATACAGGACGAATTACCTGATGGTAAGTTAAAAAGTATATTAGCCTATTGTGCTGATTCTTTTCAAGTAGGTTCAGTCGCCCCAGACCTACCTTATGCAAGTATTGCTGACAATGCATTTTTTGCAAATGAAAGTCCTTTAGCTGACAGTTTTCATTATCATAAGACGAATCAAATTCCCTTATTGGCTTTAGAAAAACTAAAAAGCTTAAAAGGAAATATGAATGAAGAATTACATTATCAGATGTTTGCATTCTTCCTAGGATATATTTCACATGTTTTGGCTGATGGAATAATTCACCCTTTTGTTAGGGATAAAGTAGGTAACTATGAGGATAATCAGGCAGAGCACCGTTCCTTAGAAATGCAATTAGATGTATTATTTTTTGCTGAATTAACAAAAAAATCAGGATTAAAGACGGAATTAAACTATTCAAACTTACACTACCAAATAAAGGATTTTTTCCAAGTAAATGGAATATGTAAGACCCTTGAAATGTTTAGTGAATTAATTGAAGTTGTCTATAAAGAGTATTATTCGCCGGAAAAAATATCAGGATGGATAAAAGGTCTTTATAGAATGTTTGAAGTAGCGGAAGGTGAACATCCTAGATTTTATCGTATTCTTAAAAGCAATTCTTTTACTTATCGTAATATTGAAGATATCGATAGAAATAATGCAATACTTCTAAATAAACCAGGTGATAGAAGCAGTAACTTTCTCAACTGTGAGCAAATAAATTTCTTCTCAGATGTAATACCTCAATATTATAAACGATTCGTATTAATAGCTCAAAAAGCTTTTGATTATGTTTTTGAAAATGGAACAAAATTAAATGATAATGATATTCCATGTATTAATTTGGATACAGGTCGTTTAGTTGAGAATAATAATTTAAATGAAATTCCTTATTTCTGGAAATAAAAAAAATATAATGAAAAAAAGGATCATATTATTGCTATTAATAGTGTCTTTTTGGGGACCAAGATTATTTGCTCAAGGCAATAAAAAAGTTCATGAATTTACCACAGACTTTGCAAGTGCCAATGTCAAGTTAAGAGGAAAACTACAACTGTTTGGAGAATACAAAACTGATCTTTCACCTTTAATGTTTGATGAATATATTAAACTACTGAGACAGAATGAAACTGAATCAAATAAAGGTCTAAGTGAAATGATTTTAAAAGCAGACAAACATCGTTTTATGGCTACGAAAAATACTTTTTTAATTGCCATTTATTCTAAAGAACTCAATATTCTTGTTTTTGATGATGCCAACACTGCAATGTTGGATTCTGTAGTAATTCTGAAGAAGAATTTTATTCCTGATTTTAAAAAATTTATTCAAGAAACTGGGTTTTAAAAAAAGCTATAAAATTAAGGAGTAGATGAAGTGTCTCCCCTTAATTTTATTCTTTCGTTTTCACCTCTTCAGCCTTCTTTTCACTACCAGGCATAATACCTCTTTGTCCTTTACATTTTAGGGGCTTCATGGTTTTTCTATCGTACCAGTCGGGAGTTAGTTGTTTGGGTTGGGTATCTTTTGTTTTGCGTTGCCATTGGGACAATATACGTTTCAGCTTTTTTTGTATCGATTTGCTGTCTTCTTGTCCTGCAATATTTTTAAACTGATTTGGATCATCAATACAGTTATACAACTCTACTTGAGGCTGTGGAATTAAGAATGGTTTTTTCTGAATTTCATTTAAACATTGCTTTTGCATGCCCATTAATAGTGCTTTTCCTGCTCCTCCATTTAGCACATCGGCGGCTCCGATATTGGCTTGCTCGGGTAATCCATTTTCGATATATAAAAACTGTTTGGTTCGCACCATTCGCTCATATGCCTTGTAGTCGTGCCAATTGTGTTCTGCAAAAACATAATCTCGAAATTCTTTATCGGGATGATGCAACAGAGTTCGGAAGCTCTTTCCCTGAAACATTTCCGAAGGCTTCACTCCTGCCAACTCTGTAATTGTTGGAGCTATATCTATCACGCTTAACAGGCTTTCACAAACCTGGTTCGTTGTTTCGATTTCTTTCGGAAAATGGACAATAAACGGAGTGATGATACCACTATCGTACAATCGGGTTTTATCCCGGGGAAAAGGTCGGCCATTATCGGCCATAACAATTACCAATGTATTGTCTAGTACCTTTTGTTGCTTCAACTCATCAATTACTTTACCCACATAATAATCGAAGCGTGAAACCTCTTTATAGTAAGCTGCCAGATCTTTTCGGGTTTGATGATTATCGACCATATAATCGGGTACAATTACATTTTCGGGAGAATAATTAAACGTATTCTTCTTATCCCATCCTCTATGTGCGTCATGGGCAGCAAACCACATAAAGAAAGGGCGTTCTTTAGGGCGTTCTTTTAAATAAGGCACCCACATTTCTGCTCCGCTTGGCCCTCCTCCATCGGCACTGCTTCCTCCGGTACGATTGAAAGCCGAAACAGCAACTCCTGATACTTTGGATTCTCCGAAATGCCATTTTCCGGCTTGAGCAGTATAATACCCTGCCTGCTTTAGCAATAGTGGGAATGCCACCTGATTTTTAGCCAAAGGAGCATGCAGTTCACATGCTCCTGTATTATGGGGATATCGACCTGTAATTATGCTTGAGCGGCTGGGGCTGCAAGAACTGGCAGTTAGGAAAGCATTGGTAAACTTTATTCCTCCTTTAGACAAGCGATCGATGTTTGGAGTTTTAATTACGGGATGTCCATAACAACCAAAATCATCTCTCGATATATCATCGGCTATGAGTATTACAATATTAGGACGAACATTCTTCTTTGAGTTTGTGCTATTACTTATCGATGGAAAATTCAATCCAATCAATAAACAAACTATCCAACTGCTTTTCATCGGTTTATTTTATTCTGGGTAATTAATTACAAATTTTAGGTGGTTAAATGCTGCTTTATCTGTTCCAACAAATTCACCATACGAACGCTTACTGTTAACCTTTTGTAGTTCCTTTGCCATGATCGAGTGCATTTTTGCTGCTACCATTTTATTTTCGAGGTAAAGGTTCTTATTTTCTCTCTTATCTTTTTTGTATTCGAATAATTGATTGCGCTCAAAATAATGTTTATTGTTTTTTGCTGCTTTCTGAGACAACTGCTTGTGAAGCATATAATATGGCTGCGAAATAGTTTCTTTTCGATGGCCAATAAAAGTTTTTCCCTGCTGAATGGCTTTTTCATCGGCAACAGGATACCTTAATGCAATATATTTCCAATTATTCGTTTTTACACCACAAGCATACCCCATTCGTAAAAGAAGAGCCTCACGAGTTGCTTTTTCCTGTCCTTCAATAACAGACTTAAAACTAATGCCATCCATTTTCATTTTGGAAGGAATATTGGCATCACATACATCCAATATGGTTGGGGTAATATCTATACTACCCACAATGTTATTGTATATCCTTTCTGATTTTATATTGTTGGCCCAATGCACGATAAGTGGTACATGAACTCCTCCTTCGTACAGTGTTGTTTTGCTGCCATTGCGCTTACCGTGGTCTGAGGTATATATTATAAGTGTATTTTCATACTGTCCTGTTTCCTTTAGTTTAGCGATTATTGCTCCGACCGAAGCGTCCCACCATTGAGCAGTAGCCGATTTTTTATCCTGATCCTTTTTGATGCTATTTTTTATTTTTTGGCGTGCCGCTATTTTTTCCTCCTTGCCATCTAAAACTATTCCTTCGCCAGTAATGGAAGGATCGGCATCTAATGAGGCAATATACTTGCCATTTACTTTCTTCTCAGGTGCTGGACCGTGTGGATAGGTTGTTCCAACAAAAAGAAAGAAAGGATCTGCTTTATCTTTCTGTTGTTCAATAAATTTAATTGAAGCATCGGCTGTCCACTCTACATTGTGAGCATTCATATTTTTATTGAAGAATTCTCTCATATTAGCCGAATACACTCCATTGACGTAGTCAAAACCAAACTCTTTAATGGCATTACACCACCACTTGTGGTTACTTTTTAGTTTTTGATTCATCTCACTATTTACCCGTGGATCTTCATCTCTTCCATAGGTTTTCAGTCCATTGGCTTTCCAATTTCGGTTTGTTCCCAATACTTCATGACGTCCGAGATGAAATTTACCCACAAAACCTGTGTTATAACCATTCTGCTTTAGCACACCTGCCAGATTCATGCCATCGTTTTCAAGCATTATGGTATTTCCAACACATGATGGTTTGTCTGATGGGAAGTTCTTCAAAAATTTAGGGTGGTAATTATTATCGTAATAGCGCCCTGTGATAATAGAGTAACGAGACGGGCTACATACGGTATGTACCACGTTGGCATTGGTAAAACGAATACCATTCTTAGCCAGTTTGTCTATATTAGGGGTTGTTACATTATTCCCATAACACCCCAATGTGTTGATATTTTCATCATCGGTAAGAATAAACAACACGTTGGGTCGCTTATTCTGTGCATGTACTTTTTGTATAGTTCCCACTCCTACCAGAGCACAAATTCCTAATAAAAATTCTTTTCTCATTTGACTTCTATTTTTCAGAGTAGTAAGCGATAAATAGAAAACTACTCCGAATTTATATTATTTTTCTCTCTTCTTCCACTCAAATTTTTCTCCATCCAGCTTCAATCTTAATTGCTTCTTAGTAACGGCCGGAGCTGCCGGGTTTACAGGAACTGCTTTAGCAAGTTCTTTTTTTACATGAGCATATTGATGGTGCATAGCCAGATTTTCCCATTCCTGAGGATCTTCAATTACATTGTATAACTCTTCGGCCTTTCCATTCTTATATTGGATGTAATGCCATTTTGAAGTAAATACGCTAAAGCTATCCCCTTTTTTGTCGGCTGTAATCACCATTCGTTCTCTCAATTTTTCGGGATATTTTAATTCACGAACAATACTTTCTCCGTCTTGAGCAGGGTCATTTTTCAAATTACACATCTCAATCAATGTTGGATAAATATCCAATAAACTTGTTACCTCGTTATAAGCTTTGTTTTTTGCAATTCCCGGACCTGCCCATATAAGGGGAACATTGGTGGTTCTTTCCCACAAAGTATGTTTAGCCCAACATTTTTTCTCTCCTAACTGATAACCATTATCGCTCCAGAATAGAACTATTGTATTATTGGCATGTGGGCTGTTTTCCAAAGCTTCCAGTACTCGTCCAAGTTGAGCATCGGCATATGAAATACATGCCATATAACCCTGAACAGCTTTTTTCCAGCCATTATCAATAGCTATCAGTTTATTGTGAGTATGTTTTGACTTTCGTTGTATAATTTTTTGTACTAATGGAGGTAAATCCTTCTCATCGTGCTCTTTTACAGCAGGAATATTGATGGAATCCAGGGGATATTTATCGAAATATTTTAGAGGTGCATAATTGGGTTTATGCGGGGCATATATTCCCACAGCAATAAAGAAAGGTTTCTCATGTTTTTTATTTATTTGATCGATTGCCCAGTTACATACTTTTGTATCGGCCATCTCTGCTTCTAAGTGGTTAGGTAGTGCTTTTATATCGAAATTGGCATACACTTTTTTGCCAAATTCAGAAGCAGGCATCTCTTTAGGAGCTGCAAGGTTATCTTCCCATGCATTTAGTCCCCAGCCTCTCTTTTTTTGTTTCGCATCCCAATGAAAGTATTCATCAAAACCTTTCAAGTCTAAGTAGCCCGGCATATGGTGATAAATTTTTCCACCTCCTAACACACTATATCCATTCTCTTGAAACAGCATAGGAATGGTTTTTCGGTTAGGCATATTATAGTGGTGGGGCTGATCGGCATAGCAGCCAGATTTCCAAGGAGCTACTCCAGTCATTAAAGCAGTTCGGGAAGGAGTGCAGTAAGTTGCCGAGGTATGGTTATTTACAAATCGTACTCCGCGTGCACAAAGTTTATCAATGTTTGGGGTTTCAATATGTCGATTTCCAAATGCAGCAATCATATCATTCCAATCATCGACAACCAACATAACAACATTGGGTCTATTGGTTTGTCCGGCACACTTTTCGCATGCCAGACCACCAATAAAAAACAGTAATATAAAAAGAACTATTTGTTTATACATAAGCAATTTCATTATCAGAATTCTTTACTCTAACGAAAGTATTCATCAATTCATTGATGAAAGTGCTCATTTGTAACTAATAATTATCGCTTACAATAAAAGCCACGCACACCGCAGGATACAGAGATTATTTTCTTTTCTATTTCAATTGCAGGTGTTCTATCGTACATCAATTAAGCGACAATATTCCCCTACTCTTTTACATTGTTTAGAACTTTCACATTGCCAGCTTTAGTCTCAATGTAATTACCATTTTCAAAACAATTGCTAAAACGATTATTTTCTACTTTCGATTCATTGGTATTGTGTACCCGAACTATTGGAAATGGTTGTTTAAAGTTTTTGAAGCTGTTATTGGCAATAACAATGTTTTGAAAAAAGGAATAGGGAGATTGACTTTTATCTGGTCTTTTAGGTAAAGTAATATTTATTGCTGATGCCTGCATTTTTGTTGAAGGTCGTTTATCCTGCAAAAAACAATCATCGAAAATATTATTCCGAATGTAAATATTGCCACTCATCTGCCCAATATCCGATAACTCTTCAAGAAAGCCCATATAAATAGCATTTGCACTACTTCCAATGAACTTATTGCCTTCAATTATACCATTTTTACTCAATGTGAGCAGGCCAAAGCGTCGTTGGTGTTTAAATGTATTGTTTTGTATTACAAAGCCCGGACATATCACTGCTGTATTCCATGCTTCATATCTGGAGTCGATATTGGGATACTTTTCTTCAATATTGGGGAATTCGGGTAATTTTTTCTTAAACCGAACAGTATAACATCCTTTTTCGTTGGATGTTAATTCAGATATAGCTGCTTCAAAATATTTTCTTCCCAGCTTATTATCGAATATAACTATTGAGTCGTTTCGATTCAAGTATACAGCATTTAATCGCTTAAACTGGTTCATTTCCGGCCCTACCAACAACTCAAAGTCAGATAGCCGTTTGATAATTTTGAATCCTTTGGTGTGTAGATTAATTCCGTCATCTCCATTGGCTTCAAATATGCAGTTTTCAATCCACGGTCCTATTCTGGCATCACGTTCTATCATGATATCGCGGGTTAAGCTGTGCCAACGATCGGTTTCCGGCTTAATGGTAACCTTACAACTTATTAAGTTGGTTGCATTGGCTCTTTGAGCTCCCACAAAAACACCGCCCGCATACTGCGTAATATTTTCTAATGTAATCTGATGCGTATCGTTTAAACTAAAACAGTTTCCGCCTCCTGGACCAAGGTGTACAACCTTATCTCCTACTTCGATATTTGTTGTGCGGGTAATAAAGTTAACCACATATGCATTTTCTCCCACTGACTGCCAATCTTTATTTATGGTATAAACATTCTGGCATCCCCGCTTTTGTCTCCCAACTATCTGAGCATCTTTTATCAGCATCCAGTTTTTACCCATTTTACGAAAACGATTATCAGGTATTGGCCAGCCCTTTTTAACTGTCACACGTACCTGTTTCTTTTTATGATCCACAGCATCAACATATCCCTGCGTATAAGGTATTGGATCGAAATCGATCACAGCATTTTTAATGATGATATTATTGCATTTTACAAGCTGTGCCAATCCGGCCGGTTTTTTAAATACAATCTGAGAATTATTGAAATCGATTACCAAATTAGATGCTTTTCTCAGGCTAAAGTATTTCTTATCAGTATCCTGAATGGTATAATGTCCTTTTTTTAATTGTACCAATGTCCAACTACTGTTTTTTTCTGACTGGTACTGCTCTACAAAAGATTTTAATTCTTTTAAAGAGGAAACAACTATTTTCTGAGCATAGTTGGAAACAGAGCTACTTCTCAATGGTGCAACTCTGGTTTTTGATGTTTCTGCAACATCTTTTTCAATTGCATTAGCATTGAAAATATGACATGCAAATAGCAATAAAATCAAAAATTTATTCATCTATCTTTTCTTTTAAAAAAAATCTCCTGTCCCAATGCAATGTGTGGCATGCATTAGGAAGGAGATTGTAAAATATAACTAACTTAACATTTATCTTAATTTCTGGAATTTCTGATAACTTACAGAGTCATCTTCTCCTACTAATTGTAGTATGTATACACCATTTGTCAAATTTGAACAGTCGATTAAAATATGATTGTTATTAAACTCTGTTCTATTTGCTGTTACTTCTCGTCCTGTAACAGTGAAAATTTTTACTTGCTGAAATCTTACACCATTGTGTTGTACATTTAGTTTATGCTGAACCGGATTCGGATATATAAATAAAGTGTTGGCATCGTCTTTATTAATATTGGTTACCGTTGCTGATCGTGCTCCAATCTTATTGTAATTCCATATTCTAAATGAATAGATCGTTACTCCTCCCAGGCTGGAATTATTAGTAAATAGCTTAAAATCGGATGGAGCAGTATCTATGGAAACGTTATCTGGTGTTACAGCCCATGAAGTGGCATTGTCATCTATCTTCAATTTTAGTCCTCCACTTCTGTTTATTCCAAGTTCTATTTTGGTGCTGTTTGAGAAGTTCTTAGAAAGCACTCGTGTTTTGTAAAACTTATTTCCACCTAAATCAACTACCAGCCGTTTGGTAGAGCTAATAAACATTCGTAAGTACTTTCCTGCCGAAGTTGTTCCTACCTGAAAAATATTACCTCCTGAACTATTTGCCGAGCTAATGTCTCTTTTAAATTTAAAGCGCAGCTGAATAGTTCTTGGGCGATCTCCCAATACCTGTTTGGCAATGGCATCGGGTGTCTCATATCCTGTTTCTCCGAAGTTTGAAATTTGAATATTGCCACTTCCATTCACACTTATTCTATCGTATGTATGTCCGTAGTTTATACCATTATTGTGTGTTCCGCTATTGGAATTGTTTATGGTGCTATTGAAGCGTAAAATTTGAGCATCATTAAAATACAATCTGGAAAAAGTATTGTTTTGCATGCTATATGCCACATCTGCATCTTCAATAACCACTGCATTACTTCTAATTTCTGAAAGAGGGAAATAATAAGATTGGAATGTGTTAGAGTGGACTGAAGAATTTCCACAGTTGGTCATAATTATGGCAGGATTTGTACAGTCTTCTTCAAATGTATTATTCCTGATTTTAATATTTTGGATGGGCTTTCCTGCATTGGGATTATTCCCATTATCACTAGAATTGGTTGTTAATTCAAAAAGAACTGATGCTCCTTTATTGTGATTATAGTCGGTCTGAGAAACGTTGTTATCTTTAAACAGGTTATTGCGAATAATAACATTCTCAGGTAAATAGCCCAAACGTCCCTGCGTATGTGTTTCTATTGCTCGAACTGTAATTTTTTCGAATGTGTTATTCTCGATAATACCATTTCTTCCATATAAGAAAAGAGCCTGGCGTCTTAAGTAACGGAAAGTACTGTTTTTGATAACAAAATAGTTATTGGCTCGGGTTAAATTCCAAATTTTTATTGTTCCGTTTGTTGTGACTAATGCCGAAGGAATACTTTCATTCATGATGCACGTTGCCTTCTTAACCCCATTAACAGTTGTTTTTACAATTGAGCTAACTGTTCCTCTATGAATTTCCTTCTCTTTCGAAGGTTTATAAAATACAATGGAATCTCCTGCCTGAATATCAATGGTTGGATATACATTAAATTGATTTTCGATGGAAGTAAGTCGAATTTGCTTTTGGGCATGATTCACTGAATTCAGTACATTACCCGAGACATTCATGTTAATTCCATCATCGCCATTGGCTTCTATCACACATCCATCGAAAAGAGGTCCAATTGGATTGGTTGAGAAGATAGCTCCGTCGCGTGTGTTGGCTTGTATGCGATTGGTATTGGGTTTTAACATACTTTTTAAGCGAATGAAGTTGGTAGTACTGGAATTTCCACTATAAATTAAAGCTCCGGCTCCGGAATATTGAACCACATCTTCGACAGTAATTTGTTCGCTATTATTGATTCGCACTAAATTTTTTGCTGAGCTAATTGGCATTACCCATTTATCGCCTGCTGCAATATTTGTCATGCTACTCAGGTATATTCTTATTTGAGAGTTATTTGAAGGATTTCTTTTCCACTTTTTACTTTTATTAATCAAGTAGACATTATTACATCCGCGTTTCATCATTCCACGATGAGTTGGATCTTTTATAAACAACCAAAGTTTACTATTAATTCCTCCATTTGAGGGGAGTTTGAAGCGGGTATCTGTTATGGGATTTGGGTAATTGGCATCGACAGCAACATTGATATATTTACCAGTAACATTTATTGATTTCACTGTTCCTTGAGAAAAAGGAAGAGGATTATGATCGACATAAAAGTTCTTGATAATGATATTGCGACTATTATTGCATTCGAAAAAGCGAAGTAATCTTTGACCAATAATAGTAGAACCATTTCCATTGATAATAATGTTATTCTTTCCGTTTATTTTGAAAATGGCAGTGCTGGCAATTTCATCTAATTCGTATGTTCCATTAGGAATGTTCAGTTGCAAGTAGTTTGTGGTGTTTCCTTCCACATAGTTGTCGGTAAGTGCCTGGTTAAATGCATTGGATACATTGGTTCCAGGAACAACATTCACTTGAGTAATGTTACCAGCAGGAATACTGGTCGACTTTAATGCGGTGGGTCGTTGTGCCCATGAAGCCAGGCACATTAGGCCAAGTAATAAACTAACGATGTTCTTTTTCATAAGTTTTGGTTTTAGATTAATTAATGGTTTAAGGTTGAATTCATTCTGATTTTTTTGGCACACTTCTTTTTTTTCAGTTCTATATAAATTCAATTTTCAACTATTAATCAGGTAGTAGGTTACATCGTAAAACGATACTATATCAACATTTGAAATAGAACCCATGAAAAGATCATGGGTTCTTGATTTCAATCAGTGTCTACCATCCTTGGTTTTGAACCAAATTCGGATTGATATACAGTTCTTGTTGCGGTACAGGGTAAAGGTTCATTTTTTCACTCCACACTCGGTTTTCTATTGTTTTCAGCGAATAAGTCACTGCATTATCTGTTCTTTGAATATCGGCACCATAAATCTGCTTTTGCGTTTGTTCTCCAATCATCCAACGACGAATATCCCAAAAGCGATGACCTTCGAAGGCCAGTTCAACTCTTCGCTCCTGCCTTAAAACAGCAGTGAATTCTTCGGCCGATAATCCAGGGCTTATGGCCGGCATAGTTGCTCTGGTTCTAACCATATTAAGAGCTTCGCGGGCCGATATGGTGAAACTTCCATCGATATAGTCAGGGCCAAATGCTTCATTCATTGCTTCAGCATAATTGAGTAAAATTTCGGCATATCTGAACACAATCCAGTGATGATACTCTTTACTCTCAATTCCCGGAGTAAGGTCAACCGTTTCTTGAATGTATTTGCGCAAATAGTAACCTGTAATAGAGGCTCCTTGTGTTGGAGCTCCATCTTGTCCTCCCTGAAAACATTCAAGCTGACGTCCTTTAAACTGATCGTTATTAACCAATACAGATTTTCTTAAACGAGGATCTCTGTTGGCAAAAGGAGTTGCGGCATCGAACTCCGGATCGTTGCTTTCCCAGCCGTTTTCTGTTAACATCACATCGTAACCATTAATGGTTTGAAATGCATCGACAAGGTTTTGTGTTGGGCAAGTTCCGGTACCACCTCCTTCATATCCAATTGGAAAGTTTTTTCTTTCAAATGCATTGGATTGCTGGTTTCTACGCACCATTATCAGTTCGTTGGATGCTGATGTTATTTTATTAGTAACTACAGTATTTATATTGCCTTCCAGCTGGTACAAACCACTATTCATCAAATCTAAAGCAGCACTGGCAGCCTGCTTCCACTTCTCCACATCGCTATTGGCATTGTGAAGTTTACTTGCTGCATAAAGCAAAGCTCTCGATTTTAAGGCCATAGCAACACCTTTGGTTACTCGACCGGTTTCTCCTACATCCTGAGTATAAACCTCAGGAAGTTTTGCAGCTGTTGCATTGCATTCACTTACAATGAAATTGATGACCTCTGTAAATGGAGTGGCAGAAATTGAATTCGCTTCATCAATAGTCAAAACAGTTAATGGCATTGGAATAGCTCCATATCGTTTGGCTAAATCGAAATAATAAATAGCTCTTAACAACCGTGCTTCATATGGCAACGATTCCATCAATTTCAGTCTTTCGGCATAATCTTTATTGTTTTCAAACCGTGAAAAGTCGGCATTAGCATAACTGGCCAAAAAATCGTTAATAGAACGAATGGCGCTATATGATTCATTCCATCGTGTATCTAGAGGTTTCAGAGCAGACCAAATTCCATTATTGAAGTTTTGTATCTTAGAATTGGTATATACGTATTCTGCATCATCGGTGGCACAATCGAGCATTGCTCCATCCAATACACCAAAATCCTGGTATAAATAGCTATAATGATGATTTACCAAGCTTGTGGTTTTATCGAAATAGCTATAGAAGAATTCTTTCGACTCTCCTGTTGATTCATCGAAATCCAGATGATTGCAAGCTGTAACAATAAACAGAGCAGACATCAATATATAAATAGATTTTATCTTCATCTTAATGAGTTTTAGTCGGTTTAGAATTTCAGTTGTGCTCCGATACTAACAGATGACATTGAAGGATAGCCTCCAACAATATTTTCCGGATCGAAATGCTTTAGGTTATCAATAGAGAAAAGGTTTGCTCCACGTACAAATAGCTTTGCTTTAACTCCGTTTAACCACTTTTCATTCAAATTATAGTAAAGCTCAACGTTACGCAGTTTCAGGTAATTACCGTTTTTAAACCAATGTGTGCTCGGCTGAAAATTGTTGGGATTATCCATCGTAGTTAGTCTTGGCATATTGGCTGTGGCTTTAGTGGCTTCTGTCCAATGTGTATTCTCATTAACATAGTACGATGATATATTTGTTCCATTTACCAATGGGAAAAACAGATTTGCGCTACTGGTGTAGATAGTACGGTTAGCGACTCCTTGCAGGTTACCACTAATCCCAACATTTTTATATTCAACTTTAAATTGAAAGCCGAAATAGATTTCCGGATATGCCCCCGAATGACCATAAGTAATTCTGTCGTTCTGATCGACAATATTATCGTTATTCTGATCTTTGTATTTAATATCACCTGGTGCGACTTCGCCAAAGGCTTGTTGTGGAGAGTTGGCGATATCATTTTCATCGCTGAAATATCCAATGGCCTCTAATCCCCAGTTAGCTCCAATGCTACTCCCCTTACGCGATAAATAAGAGTATGGAACAAAACCTTCGTTGTTTTCAACTATCTCATTTCGGGCAAAGGCGAAGTTACCACCTATCTCATAATTAACATCGCCGATCTTATCCTCCCACAAGGCGGTAACTTCAAGCCCTTTATTTCTTATAATACCATTCACCTGTTTATTTAATCCCACACCAATTACACCAGAAACTACATTTCCGGCATTAACCAGCATGTTATCTCTATATTCATAGAACAGGTCTCCGGTTATTGCTAATCTGTTCTTAAATAATTCCAGATCGAAACCCAAGTTAAATTTCTGAGCTATCTCGTAATTTAAACCAATAACTGGCAAACTTCCTTCTCGCACTCCACCTCCGGTAGATATGTTGTCGGTGAAGAAGTACCCACTTGCTCCTGCGTATTGTTGCAAGAACAGGTCATGGTCGAATGAATCGTTTCCACTTAGACCAAAAGATGTTCTTATCTTCAGATAATCGATAGCTCCACCTTTCATAAATTTTTCGTTGGATGCTATCCACCCCAGATTAATAGCTGGGAACAGTCTGAACTGATCTCCTTCGGGCATAACAGAACTACCAGAATAGTTAACTACTGCATCCAGCAAATATTTGTTTTGATGCGACAATGCAGCATACGCCATTAACGACTGACGAGAAACACGATTGTTACGTCCTATTGCCGATTTAGAAGATTGATGATAAACCAAAGAGGTATTTAGTAAAGTATTCTTTAATTGTTTTTGATAATTCAGTTTTGCCTCGATATTATTATTCGAATTTTCAACTGTTTTTTTATCACTATAATTCATTGGTGTATCTTCACCAAAAGCTGTAATATTTCCATCACCAATAACATGGTACTGATAGTTTCTGTTTCCACTTTCCCGTATCACGGAACCGGCATCGTATGATATTGCGGCTTCTGCAGAAAGTCCTTTAATTACAGTACTTAGATCCTGATACAGTCGGAAATCGGTAACAATTGTTTTTGCAATATCTTTTCTAAATCCATTGGAATTGATATCTGCAATCGGGTTTTTTCCATAGAAATTAGTACTAGCATAAACGCCTTCAGGACTATATACAGGAAAAGCTAATGCCGGAATGGCATATAAACTTCGAGCTATTGCCTGATAGCCTTTATTGGGTTGACGAAACTCGCCTAAACGAGCGGCCACATTTACACTAAAACGAGTATTCCGATATAATTGAACATCGATATTAGAACGAATATTAAGCACGACATTTCCTAATTTATGATCTTCTCGATCGCTAAGCATGTTCGACTTTAAAAGTCCTTCTTCATTGGCATAATAAGCCGAAGTAAAGTATTTAAACTTCTCGGTTCCTCCCTGAGCTGTAATGTCAACAATCTGACTTGAGGCAGATGAATCGTAGGCCTCATCATACCAATCGACATTTGGATGTGTATAGCTTTGGCTACCATCTCTGTAAGTATCTATATCAGTCTGACTATACAGTGCAGGCAATCCATCGTTTATTAGAGCCTCGTTATACAAGTTTGCATAAGTAGCTGCGTCTACCATTTCAGGCGCTCTAAAGGGAGTGAAATGATTATACTGGTACCCAACATTTACAGTTGTTTTTCCCTGATTTCCTCGTTTGGTTTTTATTTGAATCACTCCGTTTGCACCACGTACTCCATAGATTGCAGCAGCAGTGGCATCTTTCAATACAGTTATCTGATCGATTTCGGGAATGGATACATCTCCAATATTTCTTGGAACTCCGTCTATCAGTATTAGAGGTAAATTACTGTTGAATGAATTATTCCCTCTAACTCTTAAGGCAGGTGCATTGTCCATATTTGCTCCACTGTTTTGCATTACAGACAAACCAGCTATTTTACCGTATAGCGCTGAAGCAACATTTTGCTCTGCAATAAGATCTAGATCATTTGAATTTACAGTACCAAAAGCCTGAGTCATTTTTCCCAAACTGGTACTAATATTTCGTCCAAAAGATATATCTCTTTCTTTCTCTGAGATAATCAGTTTAAAAGCATTGTTTCCCTCAATAAGTACTGTCCCTTTTGCCATAAAAGGCTGATTAGAGGTATAATAAATCCATGAAATATCATCTGGCAATTCTTCTGTAACAACATTGCCTTTTTCGTCTGAAATACCTACTATATTTACATTCCCCGATACATAAAATGTTACTCCGGGAATAGGATTACCTTGTTTATCAGACACTGTACCCTGTACAACTCGCTGAGCTATACCAGAAGTCACCATCATCATAAACAAACTAAGTAGTGTTAATATCTTATTCATCTGTTTTAAGTTTTTTGATTACCACCCCGGATTTTGAGTTAATCCATAATTTTTATCTACTTCTGAAGAAGGGAAAGCCGACAGGTACCATTTTGAATCCCAATTTTCTTCCCAATATCTACCAGGCAGACTGTAAGTTGAATATTCAAATACACCTTGCGTTCTGGTCTTTTTAATCTTCAACCCGGTTAATGCTTTTTGAAGAATGTCATTTCTCTTCCATCTAATCAGATCGTACCAACGACTCTCTTCATATCCAAACTCTAAAGCTCTTTCCTTTAAAATAGCTTCGCGAAATTGCTGCTGATTTAACCCCGCAGGTAAGTCATTCAAACCTACTCGCGCTCTTACTCTGTTCACCATGTCATATGCAGTGGCATTAGGACCTCCATTCGATTCATTGATCGCTTCGGCATAACATAAGAATACATCAGGCAAACGCATTATCGAAAACTGAATGGGTTTCCTTCGATTGGTTGCATTATTATTCTCAAGAATAAACTTTCTGATTTTAAATGAAGTACGGGTGTCGTTTAGCAGATCACGTCCTTTTTTAAAACCATTCCCTGATCCCCACATTTCAACAGTTCTAGTTCCAACATAATCGCCATTGATATATGCTGTCTCGTATAATCGTGGGTCGCGGGTAGGTTCTCCGCTTTCATTATAGAATGGATTGAAAGGAGGGTTTGACCAATCGAAATCGGCAGGAAAATCAGATCCGTCACGCATTGGAAACATATTGATGTATTCCAATGTTTGGGCAATTTGTCTGGAAGGCCAACTGGTAAAAATAATGTCGGCCCAAACTCTTTCAACATCTTCGCCTCTTGATTTGAATGCTGTCATATTGGCCAATGATTCTTTTTTCCCACGGGTCATATAACCATCGATAAATGCCTGACGGTAATCCCGGTGGTTTGTTCCTGAAGCTTGCACTAATTCATAATAGCCATTCGCATTTAGCTGATTTATAAAATCTTCTCCTGCAGTTTTTGCTCTATCCCAACGGGCTGCATCGTAATTCCCATACCATGAATATTCATCTCCCTGAGAGTGATAAGGCTCTGATGCATTAAAAAGAGGACTGGCAGCAAAAAGCAAAACACGTAATTTCAATGCCATTGCACTTGCTTTATTGAAGCGCATATAATCTGTCTGAGATGTGTTATTCCATGGTAATTCGCTGGCTGCCAAATCTAATAATGCAACAATCTTGTTTACCAACGATTCTACTGTTTCTCGCTGAAGTGTTTCAGGTATCTCATCTACACGATAAGCTTTATCAATCCACGGAACTCCTCCGTAATTTCGCAATAAATCGATGTATCTCCATGCAATTAAACAATGAGCCTCACCTTTACGAGCACGTTTTTGTTCTTCAGTCATATCAGGAACTTTATCTACATTTTCTAAGTAGATATATGCATAACGTATTGCGTCCCATGCACCATTTCCTAAATAAGGATAAACTCCTGCTCCACTACCTAATCCAGCATTGTATAGTCCGGTATAATATTGATTTTTAGCATTGGTATTGGCATAGTTTATTCCCAGATCGGTTATGCCTTCTAATGTTCCTTTTCCGGCCCCCTGCATTCTTGGAGGATTAAATTCTGAAAAGAATGGAAAACGAGCAAATGAATAGGCACGTGTCAATACTCTGTCAGCAGTTTGTTCATTGGCAAAAATAGAATCCTGCACAAAACCTATCTGGTCGGGAGTTTGATCTAAAAACTCTCCACTCAGCTTAATGTCTTCACATGCAAATAATAGGGCTGCTATTGCTATGATGATTATTTTCGTAATATCTTTCATCGGTTTCAAATTTTAATCTTTAAAAAAGACTTTCAGTTCCTTAGAATTGAATTTTAACACCTGCATTATACATTCTCTGCAGTGGATATTTCACACTCTCTTCATTACTTACACTACTTGTGCCCGATTCTGGATCGAAATATTTCATCTTATCCAGCGTTAACAAGTTAAGTCCGTTCACATAAACCTTTAATCGTTTTATACCAACAGCTTTCAGCCAATGTGCATCTTTAAAGGTATAGGCCACCTGAAGGTTTTTTAAACGAATATATGAAGCATCCCACATCCATAAGCTGGAATTGGCATAACTGTAATTAGATCTGGCACTGGTAGGTCGTGGTAATAAGGCACTCTGCCCTCTTTCCGGAGTCCAGCGTTCATCTACCACATACTGAGGCAATGAACGAGAGGCTGAGTATCCGAATGGATACCTAAAGTTTCGTTGCAGGTTTCTGGATACATTGGTTACTCCATTAATCTGTGCTGATAATTCGAAACCTTTATAATTGAAGCCCAAATTTAAACCGAATACATATTCAGGACGTCGACCAAACTTCGACCATTCCTGATCGTATACATCAATGATTCCATCGTCATTTAAATCTGAATACATCGGGTCACCTGGCAAAACATCAGCAGTTGGTCGGGGTAAATTTTCATTCAATTCGCCATCGGTAAAGTCACCTTCTTCATAAAAGCGAATAAATCGGTAACCTAAAGTTCTTCCTGTTGCTCCTCCTGTTTCGAGCAGGTAATCATATTGGGGAGTAATTTCATCTTTTTCTATGATCTTATTTTTTGCATAAGTCATATTGGCATTGATATAATAGTTGAATTTATCATTGCCGGCTCTCCATTTTAGGTTAATCTCATATCCTTTATTCTCAACCTGTCCCATATTGACATTAGGCAGATTAATAGCAAATTCATTGGCTACTGTCTGACGGGTAATAAGAATATCTTCTCTGTTTTCAATAAAATAGTCGAAATTTAGACTCAGCTTAGGACCAAATAATTTCATGTCGAAACCATAGTTTTGTTTCAATGCTGTTTCCCATGTAACTTTTTGGTTGCCTAACTGTCCCTCTTGAGCTCCATCTATTGGAGAATTATTTACACCGAAATCATATGAGCTATAGTTGGGATTCCAAACTCCATCGATATACATGAAACGTGTAACTCCTTTATCGCTACCAACTAAACCGGCAGATGCTCTAAACTTGAGGTAAGAAATAAGTGGAATCTCTTTCATGAATTTCTCTTCTGTAATAATCCATCCAGCAGAAAAGGCAGGGAATAATCCATATCGGGTACTGCCGGGAGCAAAATTCTCTGATCCGTTGTAGCCCACATTAATATCCAACAGGTATTTGTTCTTATAGGAATAGGTTCCTCTTCCTACTAGTCCCAAATAACTTCGTGGGACATATCTTGGAGCTGATGGATAATATCTTTTCGACATGTTGTAAAGTGCCAATCCACTTACTTTATGGTCTCCAAAAGTTCTGTTGTATGAAAGTTTAGATTCCAAATACCAGTTACGGCTATAACTCTGACCATTTTCAGCATATCCAAAATTGGTTGAATTTCCGGCAACAGAATAAACTATAGTAGGGTCGTAATTAGGGTCATCAGTAGAAAGTCCGTCAACCATACCCCTTTCCCAAGGTGTATAGTTTTCAATTGATTTATAACGGTCGACATTGTAACCACTATTGGTATTATAAGATCCTTTAGCGCTAAATTCCAATCCTTTGGTAATATCGGACAATCTCTGAACTAATTCAAAGTCGATATTCAGATTTGTTTTATGTTTTTGCTTGTATCCACCTCCATATAAGCTGGACAGAGGATCTTGTAAGAAATTGGTACTACCAATTATTTCATTATTACCTTTTACATACTTCCCATCGATAATACCAGGGCTACCAAATGGCTTTGATTCCATTAAACGGTTCCATAAACCTCCGTCTACACCAATATCTCGTGGCTCATTTTGTTTCGATACCCAACCTCCAATATTTACTTTGTATGTAGTGGTTTTGGTTAAATCAATATCTAAATTCACACGGTAGTTATATCGAGTGAAGTTGAAGTTGTTATTGTAATCCTGGTCGAAATCTTTAATGATACCATCCTGAAATAAAAATCCCAAAGAGGTAAAATATTTAATCTTCTTACTTCCTCCTGAAACACTCAGGTTATGTTGTGTTTTCGTTGAGAAATCACGAAGAACATAATCACTCCAGTTAACATCCGGATACAATAGTGGATTTGATCCTGTTCGAAATGCTTCTACAGTCTCGTCAGAAAAAGGAGCCGCATCTCCATCATCAACTTTTAATTGATTGTAAAGTGTAGCATAGTCGTAACTACCAGCCATATCCATAACACGCGTTGGTTGTTGAATACCAAATGAGGATGATACAGATACTGAAGCCTTACCAGCTTTTCCTCTTTTTGTTGTAACCAGAATTACTCCATTAGCTCCTCTTACTCCAAACACAGCTGTAGCAGAAGCATCTTTCAAGACAGTAACATTTTCAATTTCGTTAGGATCTAATTGAGAAAAGCTACGTTCAACACCATCAACTAAGATCAATGGACTTGAACCACTGTCGTCTAGTGTTCCTGCTCCTCGAATAAAGATACGTGGATCTTCACTACCAGGCTGACCACTATTCTGAACTGTCATAACACCAGGAAGTGCTCCGGCCAATGTGTTCATTACATTGGCACTGGGAGTTTTTAATAATTCATCTGATTTAATGGAAGAAATAGCACCAGTAATAGTGGCTTTTTTCTGTGTACCATAGGCAACAATCTGCACCTCTCCAACTTCCAGCACATCTTCTTCTAATGTAATTTGAAGTTTAGCTGCTGGTTTCAACTCCTTCTCTTTGTACCCAATAAACTTTACCAGTAGTAATGCATTATCAGGAACTTGTGGAATTGCAAAGTTTCCATCAATGTCTGTTACCGTACCAATAGTGGTGCCTTTCACAACAATAGTTGCTCCAATAATGGGCTCGTTATTATTTCCCATTATATGCCCACTAACATCTATACGATTTTGACTAAATACATTTAGCGAAAGCCATGAAACCATAAGTATGGTCATCAGTGTCCGCAAATCGAAGATTTTTTTCATAAGAATGTTAGTTTTTCCGATTTTTATCTTGTTAGCCGAAGCCAATCTTGTAAACTCATAGTCAAACTTACACTCTACAAATTGCTTTGCATTGCTAATTTGTAGCATAAAACAACTCATTTGTAACGTGTTACGAACGAGCAAGTGCAAAAGATCAAAACACAGTAAAACAGTGGGTTATGGAATTTTGTATTTGTTATTAATGAGCAATAAACAGATGTGTAACTTAAAACTGACACATATATTCATTGCAATAGTTATTGGGCCAGTTTTAAGTAGCAACAGGTTTTTAAATGAGAGGCAGAGAAAAACCAAAGAGTTGTTAATCAGGTTAAGTATTACGTTTATCTTTCATGTATACCGAAGGTGATACACCATATATTGATTTGAAAGTTCTGGAAAAATGAGATGTACTTTCAATACCAACTTCCCACATTACTTCAGAAACATTCATTCCACTGGTTTCCAATAACTGGGCTGCTTTCTTAAATCGAACAGAACGTATAAGCTCAACAGATGATTGCCCGGTTATGGCTTTCAATTTCCGGTGCATTTGCATTCTGCTTAAACCAATTTCAGCACAAAGGTTGGTTACTTCAAATCTGCTATCTGATAAATTCAACTGAATTACACTCATTACTTTTTTCAGAAATTCATCTTCTTTCGATGGCAGTTCTATTTTCTCAGGCTCGGTAATGGCCAGATTCTTATTATAATCTTTCTGTCGCTTAAGTGTTTCAATTACATTGGTAACCGACTGCTCTAAAATAGTTGGGTTAAATGGTTTTGTGATGTACTCATTTGCTCCTACTCTTAATCCTTCCAGTTGATTTTCTTCGGTTGATTTAGCCGTTAACATTATCACCGGAATATGACTGGTACGGATATTTGATTTAAGCTTCTGGCACATCTCAATGCCATTCATTTGAGGCATTAAAATATCAGTTATAACAACATCCGGAATCAGTTTAATGGCTTTTTCAAGTCCTTCAACACCGTTACTGGCACAATAGACTTGATAGTTTTGAGATAGTAATTCTTTGATATAACGATTGATCTCTCTTTCGTCTTCTACCACCAATACGATAGGTAATTGTTCTTTTTTCTGATCCTCCTGATTAGTGTAGTCATCTCCGAAAATGTCCAGTTCTTCTCGCTGAACTTCTTTAATAAAGTCTTGTTCGGCTCTGGAAACTACCCATTTTTTATAATGATGTTTTCCGTTAGGTATATTAACAGTAAAAGTGGTTCCTTTTTCCTCTTCGCTCTTCACTAATATTTCGCCCTTGTGTACTTCAACCAAAGCTTTGGTTAAAGCAAGGCCAATTCCTGTCCCGCCGGATGTTCCTTCAACCTGATAATAACGATCAAAAATTCGTTCCTGCTTTTTGGCAGCTATACCAACTCCACTATCCTCTACTTCAAGTTGCAACAATTCATTTGAAACGTTACAACGTAGTTTAATTACTCCATTTTCGTTGGTATACTTTATGGCATTTGATATGATATTATATAGAATTTTATTCAGTTTTTCGAAGTCGAACCAGCCAGTATATTGATCGACATTGGTTTCGAACACAAAACGAATTTTCTTATGTACAGCAATGTCGTCGAATGATACTTTAACACTTCTCACAAAGGCAATCAGTTCTGCTTCTGATACATTTAAATCCAAGTTCCCTGTTTCAACCTTGCGAAACTCCAGTAGTTGGTCTATTAAATTCATCAGACGAACAATATTTTGCTGTATTGGAGCTAATCGTTTCTTTATTTTAACATCATCTTTGAAATGACTTAACAATTCTGTAAATGGGGCATATATAAGTGTTAGAGGAGTTCTTATCTCGTGCGAAATATTAGTGAAAAAACGAATCTTTGCTTCATTCAGTTCCCGCTCTTTTTCAATCAACACATTTTGCATATGAAGCTTATATTTATCGCTTGCTTTTATTACAGAAAAACGGGTGAAAAGAATGATCAGGATTATGGCAAGAAGAGCATATAGCAGGTAAGCCCAAATAGTTTGCCAAAAAGGAGGCTGAATATTTATAGTAAGAGTAGCTTGCTGTGCTGCCCATACTCCATCAGAGTTAGCCGATTTTACTACAAAGGTATATGTTCCGGCAGGTAGCTTTAGATAATTAGCACTTCTCATTCCTGCATTGATAATATTCCAACCGTTATCGGCTCCAATTAATCGGTACGCATATCGGTTTCTGCCAGGATCGGCAAAATGCAGGCCAACAAATTCAAATTCTACATTATTCTCATAGTACTTTAAATGAATATTTTGGGTGTAAGCAATTCCTTTTTCCAGTATGGGTTCCGATTTTCCACCACCTTGCACCAATAGCTTATTGTTATTGATTTTAATTCCTGTGATTAATGTTTTAGGAGCAATATCGTTCAAGGATATATCTCTGGGGTTAAACCAGTTTATTCCCTTTACACTACTCACATAAATGCGTTTTTTTTGTTTATCGTACAGCAGTGCTGTGATATAGTTCGATTTTAGTCCATCTTTCTTGTTGTAAGAAATAATTTGCCTGTTTCTGGAATTGTATTTTGTCAATCCTTTATTAGTCCCCAGCCATATATTTTCTTCATCGATGTAAGCAATAGCGTTAATTTTATTACCGGGCAAACCATCCAACACTTTATAATTTTGCTGATCGATAACATTGTTATCCTCATTTAATGTCAATTGATACAACCCGTTGGAAGTACCTGCAAATATCTTATTCCCTGCTTTATGCATTGTCCAGATATCATTTGATTTCAGATAGTACTTCACATTGAAGTTTTCTCCTTTCGAAGGTGTGATCAGGCGGTTTAAGCCTCCTCCTTTGGTTCCTATCCACATTACCGAGTCTACAGGATCGGGATAGCAAAATGTTGTTTCGCTACTGGTAATTTCATTATGATCAAATGACCTTTCCGAAAAATAGATGTAATCTGATAAGAATTCTTTTGCGGGATTAATCCTAAATACTCCATTCCAACATCCTAACCACATAAAACCAGCTTTATCTTCTGCTATCGACATGGAATAATCAGCACCTCTTTCTTTTGTTTTCCACTCCTTAAAGTAGTAGTCTTTATTCAAACGTTTTTGAGCTGATAATTGGTAAAATTTACCCATTCCGGTCAGCCATAAATTCCTATTTGAATCTTCATAAATAGAGGATATTAAATTGATTTTAATTCCAGAATTATTGGCATCGAAAACATTAATTTGTTGGTGCTTTTCGTCGTACCTTATTAGCTTTGCAACTCTGGGTTGCTCGCTTCGGACAGCCATCCACTTTACTCCACTCCGATCTTCATAAAAAGCAGAGATCCAATCATCTGTGATTTCCGGAATTGTTCGAAATAATAAACTATCAAACGATGACTTGTATAGCCCGGAATTAGCAGTCCCAACCCAAGCCATTCCTGAGTGATCAATCATAAAATCATGGATATGATCTTCTTTAGAAATTACTTCTTTTACCGGGATTAAACGGTCATTTTCTAACTTTACTTCCCATATAGCACTATTGGCTACAAGACAGTATATCTTTTTATCTTCTGCCTGAACAACTTGCCCTACAACACCTTGCAAGTTTGTCTTTAATTTTATTCGTTTACTAATGTTTTGCGCTTCCGGAAACAGGTAGGTTCCTCCTCTTGTGGTACACCACACTCTGTCATCATTGTCCTTATAAAGTGATGTAACATAATTGAATTGTGCTAATTGTCGCCCGTAATTCTCGTCTTCATTATCGGTATCAGAGAATAAGAATAACCCTGCTGTTTTGGAGCCTACCCATAAATGTTCTTTGTCATAAAGCATGGTAGAAACATTGGCATCAATTTTAAACCGGCATCCTGCATTTAGCATCAGAACCGATTGGGAATAATCCAATTGGTTGCTATCTATCTTATAAATACAGCCACTGTATGTACCAACATACATATCTCCTCCTGCTCCACGTTCTAAAGCACTTATGGATTCTATAGCCAAATTATAGAATCTTTCTTTTCGAACATTATAAATGCTTACTCCACGGCGGGTACCTATCCATATATTCCCTTGCATGTCCAGTTCTAAGCAGGAAATTCTATTCTTATAGAGTGAGTTTATATTTTCAGGGTTATGCTTGAAGTTTTTTATCTCGTATCCATCCAGTCGGTTTAGCCCATCTCGCGTTGCTACCCAAATGTAACCTAACGAATCTTGTAGAATATCTGTTACTGCATAATCGGTTAGTCCTTCGTCTAACGAAAAATTTTGCTCTAAAGCGTTACTTGTTGGAATAAAACAACTTAATAACAAAATACATAAAATCCCCCTCATCATCTGAAATCGCTTTTTTAAATATACAAATAAGCCAGCAACCTGCAATAGGTCACTGGCCCTTAAAAAAATGACTAATTACTGCAACTCCATTGTTACCCTTCTATGTCCATACTCCAGGCGATGGTATCGTCCTTGTTTTGGAGTCCAGGTCTTAAACTTTTTCGGGAAGCGATCTCCTTCGATATATAACTGAAGGAAATATTCACCTTTGGGTAAATTAATGTCAGTTAAAAACAGTTCTTTTTTATTCTTATCAATATCAATTTTCCATTCTTGATCTTTAGCTTTCAGTACAAATTTTGCCCCTTCTTTTATGTCATCATGCTGAATATCATAAATAGATAATTTGTATGGGCCACTTTTCTGAACATCCACTGGCCAACCTTTCTTTTCGGGTACTATTTCAAAATAAAACATGTTGACCAACGGTTGCTTTTGAGAACCTAAGATGTTGGGTTGACGAACTCCTTTTCGCTCTGACAGATATTCCTCCAGACGAGCTTTGTATTCGTCTCTCATTTGTAATAGCTTTTGAGGCATCTCTTTAGCCAGATTATTCAATTCAAAAGGATCTTTGGTAATGTTAAACAGTTCTTTTCCTTCTACTATTTTATAATCGCCACTAACCATTGTGCCTTTTTTCCACATATTCTTTCTGATATTCATATCTTCCATGTGCAAATGATAGAAATATGAATTCTCCCAGGCAACTTCTTGCTTTTCAATAAATGGTAATAAGCTTCTGCCGTCCATTACTTTGTCCTTTTTCAACGGTACATCCAGAATATCCATTACTGTAGGCAATAAATCGACGTGAGCAGTAAACTTATCTACTTCCAGATTGCCATCAAAGTGGCCTTTCCATTTAACAAACAATGGAACTTTAATTCCTCCCTCATAGGGAGAACCTTTCATTCCTCTCAATCCACATCGGTACCGAATTTGACAATCACGATTCTGTCCGGGATAACATGATGCTGGTCCGTTGTCTGTTGCAAAGATGAATATGGTATTATCTTCCATACCCAATTCTTTTATTGTTTTCATGAGCAGTCCCAACTGTTCATCTACCTTCTCAATCATTGCATAGCTTTGTCTGGTATGCCAACTTAATTCGTCATATTTATCGAAACGGCGCATATATTCTTCAGGCACCTGAGATCCATCGTGATGAGTATGGGGCAAAAAGGTAGCTACATAAGCAAAAAAGGGTTTATTTTGAGTGGCTTGCTCTTCAACATAGTCAATTGCTTTTTCAAATATTACATCAGTAAGAAAGCGGTTTTTGTATGTTTTATTTGTACCATTCTCTTCCATCACAGGATCGGTACGAAAAAACTGCATTTCATCCCACATGTATGCCACATCAAAGCCCTGATCAATTGCTCGCATTGGGTAGTTATATCCTAGGTGCCATTTTCCAAACAAGCCAGTATTGTACCCAGCTTCTTTTAGATATTCTGCCATAGTATGCTCATCGGCATACATGTTTACTTTACTCTTATTTACTCCTGACACTCCTGTTCTGTAGTTATACCTACCAGTCATTATTGAAGCTCTGGTAGGAGCACATACAGCACTTACATGGAAATTGTTAAATACTACTCCGTCGGATTTCAATTGATCCATGTTAGGAGTTTTCAAATATGGATTTCCCATGCAACTAAAATCTCCATATCCCTGATCATCGGTTAAGATAAAAACAACATTCGGTTTTTTATCGGGAGTTTTAGCAACACTTTCAACTGGAGCTAGCTGTGCCATTAAAGGAACGGCACAAGCTATTATTGATGATTTAAAATTCATTGATTGGACAGATTTAATTAGTAATTTTTTCAAAACGTATTGCAATTCCACCTCCTTCAGCTAAATTAAACATCAGCTCACTTTTAGAGGTAACTGCTTTCTTTTCGATACAAATCGACTTAGGATTATTTTTCCAATGGGCATCATTACCATCGCGGTAGATATATGCCATATACTTTGCTTTCTTGTCTAAGAAAGAGCAATTAAAATTCATTTCTCTGCTTTGGCTATTAGTTGCACATCCCAAATACCAATCATTGCTATTGCGGTCTTTTCTTACAACAGTAGCATATTGCCCAATTTCAGCATTTGGCACAAGTGTTGTTTCCCAATCGGTTGGCACATCCAGAATAAACTGGAAAGCAGGGTTTCCTTCATAGTTCTCAGGCAAATCGGCTGCCATATGCAATGGACTATACAATAAAACATAAACTGCTAACTGCTTTGCCAGTGTCATATTGGAGCTATTTTTAGGGCGACTTGGGAGAGTCATATCAAAAATACCAGGAGTATAATCCATTGGTCCTCCTAGCAGACGGGTAAATGGCAGAATTGTAACATGGTTAGGAGGATTCCCTCCGTCTTTGCTCCATGCATCAAATTCCATTCCTCTGGCTCCTTCTCGTGTCATCATATTGGGCCATGTACGTCTGATCCCAGTTGCTTTAACCGGTTCATGTACATCAAGCATTATTTTTGCATCAGCAGCCCGTTTTACTATATCTCGATAAAATTCCACAGCGAACTGTCCATAATGGGTATGAATTCCATTTAAATATCGTCCTACATGTCCCGTTTTTATTGCTTTTATATTGTGCTTTTGGCTATATATAAATGCTTCATCTACCTGTTTCAGGTAATTAGCAACATCTCCTCCGGTTTCGTGGTGTCCAATGATACTTACGCCCTTCGACTTTCCGTATGCAGATAGTTCATTCATATCGAAATCAGGTACTGGCTTTGTAAATTTGAAATCAGATCCATCTTTATACCATTTGCCATTCCAGCCGTAATTCCACCCTTCAACTAACACTCCGTCAAATCCATATTTTGAGGCAAAGTCGATGTAACGCTTTACGTTTTTGGTATTAGCACCATGCTTTACACCTTGCTTCCAAGTTGATTTTTTCAAGTGCATTTCCCACCAAATCCCTATATATTTTCCAGGTTTTATCCAACTACAATCATCGATTTTATTGGGCTCATTTAGATTAAGAATTAAGGTCGAAGTCATTAGTTCACCTGCATTTGAGCCTATCTGAATTGTTCTCCAAGGTGATTTAAACGGTGCTTTAGTTTTCACCTTAACACCATCAGGCCATGGAGCTAAATCACATTCTAACCCACCCTTTTGATTGGAAACAAGTACCATTGATGCATAATCGGTCAACGCTGCTTCATGGATACTTATCAGCTTCTTATTTTTTAATTCTACTGTTAATGGAGTGTGTATAGAATCTGTTATTTGAACAAGTGGATCTTTTTTATATAAATGCTCGTAACTATTGGCCTGATATGCAGGAATCCACCAAGCTTCATCGTCTTTTTGTAGGTTAAACTCTGTTACTTCATCAAGAATTTGAACTTCTGAAAATCCTGAATTTTCACCCACTTCATATCTAAAGCCAATGCCATCATCAAATATTCTAAAATTCAATCTTACAACTTTAGCGTCTTTCGATATCTTATATTGGTATTCGTTATGGTTATCTACTACATTCTTTACTTCTCCCCAAGGTTGAGACCAATTGTGTTTGACTCTTTTTTTTCCAATTTGCCTTAACTCTAATCCAGAAGTAAAATCAATTCCATCGTTGAATTTTATTCCAAGTTTTGATGGAGATATAATCCTATCGCCAGCAAAGGAAACTTCATAGCTAACTACTCCATTTATTTGGAATAAGCTAACCTCAATTTTCTTATTCGGGCTTTTCATTTTAAACTTTACATTATTTGCTATGGATTGAAAAACCAATGCAAATAACAAAACAACAAGTTGCAGTTTCTTCATCAGTAAATGCTTTTTAATTCTTACAGGCAGAATTAATAACGCAATGATTAATTCTGCCCGATATTTATTATTGATTAATATCTATCACTTTTGCGGTGAGCTATTACGCTTTTTTCTTCTGTTTAGTCGCTTCTGATCCTCTTTTAGAATTTGCTGTGCAACTTCATCGTTATCACCATATTTTTTTCTCAGACTCTTTAGTTCAGCCTTCATCTCATTTATCTCGTTCCAGTATACCGGATTTTCAATCTGGTTATACATTTCGTTCGGATCTTTCTCTAAATCATAGAATTCCCATTCATTGACATCATTATAAAAATGAATTAGCTTATATTGCTTTGATCGTACACCATAGTGTCTTTTTACAGCATGAGGACCTGGATATTCGAAGTAGTGATAATAGATATGGTCTCTAACATCGTTCACTCCATTAAATAATGGTGTTAATGATTCACCCTGCATATCATCTGGAATTTTCACTCCAGCCCAATCAAGGAATGTAGGGGCATAATCGATATTCTGAACCAAAGCACTTTTTTTAGCTCCAGCTTGAATCTTTTCTGGGTATCTCATCAGCAAAGGGGTTCTTAATGACTCCTCATACATAAAGCGTTTGTCAAACCAACCATGCTCTCCTAAATAAAATCCCTGATCAGATGTGTATACCACTATTGTATTTTCGGCTAATCCATTTTTATCCAGATAATCCAGCAAGCGTCCAACATTATCATCGACCGACGATACAACTTTAAGGTAATCTCTCATGTAACGTTGAAATTTCCAATTTGCCAACTCCTTACCTTTGGGATTCTTTTCTTTCAGATCGGCCTGAACTGCAGCATAAAACTTATCCCACTTTGCGCGCTCATCAGGATTCATACGTGCCAGTTTTGTGGATAATTTTCCTGCAACTCCAGATTTCCCAATGCCATCCATTTTTAGATCCCATTCCATTTGCATGTCTTCATAAATAGACATTTCCTGTTCTTTGGCGGCACTTCCTCTTTGCTTAAAGTTATCGAAGAAGTTATTGGGCAATTCAAACTCAACATCCTCATACATCGTTAATTTGGCAGTATCAGGCATCCAATTTCTATGCGGAGCTTTAAAATGGACTAATAAAGCAAAAGGCTTATTGAGATCACGTTTTTCTAACCATTTAATACTATTATCGCATACTATATTAGTAGAATAGCCAGTATAATGCTTTCTCTTTCCCATCTCTTTGAAATCAGGGTTGTAATAGTCCCCCTGATCGTAGTGAACACTCCAAAAGTCGAATCCGGTAGGATCGCTTTTTAAATGCCACTTTCCAACAAGAGCTGTTTGATAACCTGCTTTTTGCAACAATTTGGGATAAGTCTGCTGTGTCCCATCAAACTTACGAACATTATCAGTCTGTCCATTCAAGTGACTAAACTTGCCTGTTAGCATAACTGCCCGTGATGGAGCACAAATTGAATTTGTAACAAAACTATTTGTAAAGACTACTCCTTCATCAGCCAGACGATCAATGTTAGGTGTATGGTTTATCTTACCACCATACGCACTAATTGCTTGATATGCATGATCATCAGACATGATGTAGATAATATTGGGCTGCTTCGTTTTCTTTTGATCAGATGCATTGCATCCCATCATTACAGCACCAATCATAAATGCTGGCAACAATATCTTATTCTTCATTTGAAATCTTGTTTTTGTAATAATTCTGCAGTTCGAAACCAAATAACTTTTGCTCATAAGGCATCTCTTTTGCCCATTCGTTGAAGTCATTTTTTAATTGAGAAAATCTTTCCGGGTATTTATTTTTTAAGTCAATAGTTTCTGCTTGATCTATTTCTACATTGAATAACTGCTCGACATATTTACCCTTCTTTTTCTCGCGTAAGTATTTCCAATCTCCTTTTCTGGCGGCCTGCTCATGTCGATGTCCATTTCGCCAACATAAAGTTCTTGTTGCCCTAAGTTGTTGGCTTGTTAAAAGGTTGTATCCATCAATTTTTGCATTGAATTCGGTTTGAATAACATGAATTATTGTTTTACTGATATCCATTGTTATTGCCGGTGTACGATCAACAGATCCTGCATTGATCTTTTTAGGCCATACTATTGCTAAAGGAACATGTATCCCTCCTTCTCTTAGCTTTCCCTTCTTCCCTGAAAAAGGAGCATTACGAGCCAATCGGTCCCCTCCATTATCGCTGGTGAAAATTACAAGTGTATTTTCGGCAATTCCCAGTTTTTTTAACTGCATCATGATTTCTCCTACACTGTCATCCATGCGTTCAATCATAGTTGTCATATGTGCTCGTGTGCCTTTCATCCAGTTAGAACCATCGGTTTTGCAGGGTTCATCATCCGGACCTTGATATGGCCAATGAGGAGCGTTATATGATACATATAATAAAAAGGGTTTATCTGCTTTATGTTGACTTAAGATGAACTCTTTCGATTTTTCAGTAATCAGATCTGTCATGTATTTTTCATCGGTTACAGGCTTACCATTATGCCATAAGTCTGCTTCCCTGTTCTTTTTGCAGTGTACAAAATAATCTATGTTGCCACCTAAAAAGCCGAAGAAGTCATCAAATCCTTGATTTTGCGGTTGCATGTGAGGTAATTCTCCTATATGCCACTTTCCGACAATTCCGGTAGCATACCCTTTTCGTTGAGCAGCACGTGCTATGGTTTCTTCATTTTGGGGAAGCCCAACATTTGTTGTTTCCATATAAAATGCTCCCTCCATATCTTTAAAACGCGCCTGATACCTTCCTGTTATAAGTGCTGTTCGTGTTGGGGTGCATACTGCTCCTGAAGTGTAATAGTTGGTGAACTGAACTCCTTTTTTTGCCAGTTCATCAATATGGGGTGTTTTAATATCGGGGCATCCGGTATAGCTCAAATCACCATAGCCTAAATCATCGGCCATTAAAATAACCACGTTGGGATGCTTTGATTGGGCAGTGAGATTTCCTACTGACATCATTCCCAATAAAACTCCTCCTAGAATTTTTGTCTTGCTTAAAATCATATCTGTTTTTTCCTGAAATAGCATCAACAAAATTAAGTTCACCCCCTTATTACTACTTGCTCATTTGTATACATTACTTGACAAGAGAGATACTTTTAGGCTATAATTCAGGTCGCTGCGGATTAATAGAGTGTTTTCGACAGGAATATATGGCAACTAATTGTACATTTTATTTTGAAGAATAATGACCTCGGAGAAATTAAATTTTGGAAAGAAAAAGAGGTTAACTTAAGTGTCAGCTAACCTCTTTCTATTTTACAAGTATTCTCTCAATTTTATGTGGGAGGTGTTAGCTCTAATTTTTCTTAGCGCTTCGCGTTTTATTTGGCGGATTCTTTCTTTGGATACTTTTTTATGGGTAGCTATACTTTCTAAACTTTGCGGTGTATGGGAATTTAAACCATAATAACGTTCCACAACGTCTAGTTCAAAGTGCCCCAAACACCTCAAATGTTCATCAATATCTACACGAAGCGATTCGACATTGAACTTCTCATCAACTTTCTTATTGAAGGAATTGATATCGGAAAATTGAAGTTGTTGCTCCTCAAACGAGATACTGTAGTAGTGATTTCCGAGCGTTCTTTGTATGATTTTTTCATTCACACCTAATTCTTTGGAAAGATCAGATAACTCTGCGTCTCGTTTGAGTTTTTGTGTAAGTTTATCTTCTGCTCTTAAGATCTTATTTCTCTGATTAATTCGATTTGCGGGTAATCGAACAGGCCGTCCTTTATTGGTAATTGCTTTCAGTATTGCTTGTCTGATCCACCAAACAGCATAGGAGATAAATTTGAATCCTTTGGTAGGATCAAATCGATTAGCTGCAGTAATAAGTCCAATATTACCTTCATTTATGAGATCTTCAATACTTAGTCCTTGATTTTGATACTGTTTAGCAACAGTAATTACAAAGCGTAAATTAGAGACAATTAATTCGTTGAGCGCTTTAAGATTACCTTTTTTACATCGATAAGTTAGTTCAACTTCTTCACTTTCAGAAAGTAGTTTAATCTTTCTAATATCCTTGATGTAACTGATAAATGATTTAGATTCAGAGGTAGGAATACCAGGATGAGGATGTATCTTTTTCATAATCACCTATTTTGGGGTTATCGTTTAAAATTACGGACGTGAAAAAGAAATGGTTACATGTTTAAAGATATTTTGCAACATATTCTTACAATAAAAAAATCCTCACAATACCAAGAATAGTATATTATGAGGATTTTGACAACTACAAAGCTCTATCTATTTCTTCTCGTAAGTAAATTTGAAATAATCAGAAGGAGTATGTGATTCATCAAATAGCTTTTTCATTTGCGCAATTACTTTAGGATTTTCATTGGCAACATTGTGCTTTTCCTCAGGATCGATTGCTAAATTGTATAATTCAATTGGCTCATCGTTTGTTTTCATTTTTACACGAACTGCTTTCCAGTCTCCTTTACGAATGGCCTGACGTTGGTACCTGTGTGAATGAAATTCCCAATATAAATGATCGTGCTTTTTCTGTTTCCCCTTATTGGTTAATGTAGGAACGAACGAAATACCATCGATATTTTTAGGTGCTTTTTCCCCTGCTAATTGTGCGAATGTTGGCATTACATCCCAGAATGCAGATATGTGTTCACTTGTCGTTCCGCCTTTTATCTTTCCTGGCCACCAAGCCAACATTGGAACTCTTACTCCTCCTTCGTATAAATCGCGCTTAAAGCCACGGTATTTTCCATTACTATCGAAATATCGTGGATCGGCTCCTCCTTCAAGATGAGGACCATTATCCGACGTAAAAATAACGACTGTGTTTTCGGCAATTCCCAGCTCCTTCAGTTTTGCTATAATATCCCCTACTTGTTCATCTAAGATGGAAATCATTGCAGCAAATGCGGCGTGCCCTTCTTCTTGAGAAGCATATCCTCCCAGTTTGTAATGAGGCCCACTATCTGTCCCTTTATATTTTTTTTCAGGCAATAGTTTACCCCGATATTTTTTCATGTAACGTTCTGGAGCAACCAATTCGGCATGAGGAATAATTGATGGATAATACATGAAGAATGGTTTATCCTTGTTGTCTTCCATAAACTGCATTGCTGCGTCGTGAATTAGTTCAGGGGCATATTCATTGGTATTTCTACCTTCATTGCCTTTTAGCATAACCTTCTCTTGGTTATGCCACAAGTGATAAGGATAATAGTTATGCCCCAGGCGCTGGCAATTGAAACCATAAAACTCATCGAATCCCTGTTTATTAGGATCTCCTTCTGAACCAGGATAACCTAAGCCCCATTTCCCGAATGCACCTGTAGCATACCCCGCTTCTTTCAATAATTCAGCAACAGTGTAAACCTGGTCTTTTATGGGATATTGCCCTTCTGGCTTCCATTCACGGTTTCCTCTAACCGGAGCATGTCCGGTGTGTAAACCTGTCATTATTGTAGCTCTTGATGGAGCACAAACCGTACAACCAGCATAATGCTGGGTAAACTTTATTCCCTCGTTGGCCAAACGATCAATGTTTGGAGTCTGAAAACGCTTTTGTCCATAGCAACTTAAATCGCCATAACCTAAATCATCTGCTAGAATGTAGATGATGTTGGGTTGTTTACTTTTCTTTTTAGCAGTAGCTTCTGCAGAAAAGGTCAATGCCATGAAGGCTGCTCCTGCAAATATTAATTCCTTGGTTAAGTTCATCGTTATTTTTCTATGATTTGGTACTTGTAAAAACGGTAATCACCTGATTTCTCAATATTAATAGTTATAAAACCGTGTTCATCAACATCGGTCATTGTTGTCTCTTTTGTTAGTAAATTGGTCAACTTTAGTCCACAGTTTTTCAGGAACTTCAATTTAAGCTGCTTCGAATTTTGTTGATTCAATCGCTCTCTGAAAATAGTTAAAAAACCATTTGAATTGTTCGAAACGCAGTTCTGAAATCCTGTCCAACCTGAATTGTTTGGCTTTTGGCCAATAGCATACACGTATCCTTTGAACATTTCCTTACGCACTGCTTTGTATGCCTTTATTAGTGGTTTTATTTCCTTTCGTGCATTGTCGTTCAACAATTGAGTTTCCTGAAAGAAAATTGGTGATCCCATTAATGTTATTGCCAAACAATAGCTGTGCGAATGCATGTATGCATCACTCTGAGCTTTATCTACCCTATCAATATTCTGATAAGTGACCTGAAATTTATTCAGGTTAATGTATTTTGCCACTTGCCATGCATCGCGCAATACCAACCATGGTTGGTATATTACATTGACAGGTAATTCTGGCTTTCGGTTTTCTAAATAGATGTTTCCATACTCCCGTCCATAGAAATATCCTATTCGGGGATTATTCTCGGTAACATCCCAGTTAACTCTCACTTTATTACCAGTACTTAGCACGAACTTGCGCACCTTATTTTCGAAGTTATTTAGCTTTTTGTAAGTGTCCAGATAAGCAAAATCTAGCTTATACGATGAAAATCCTCCTTGCTGATAGTTCCATTTCAAATCTTCGAGAGGAATCCAACTTGCAGCCCACAGTCCTAATTTCACATCATTCTTTGCAGCATAGTTTTTTACTGTTTGCCAACCATTAGGATATACTTTGTATTTAGTACCATTTATTAAATGTTGCTGAGTTCCTTTCTGTTTATTTTTATAGGTCAACTCTTTTACTGGCCGCCAATTGTTATGAGTAACTCCTTGCCAACCATCGTCAATCTGCAGCAAATCAATTCCCAAATCTTTGGCTGAGTCGATTTCTCTCAAAATATTCTCTTCACGCGAAGCATATCTTGAATTTGCTCCTGAATCGCCAGTTCCCCAGGTATTAGACATGATATAAATATCTCTGTTTGGATCAATCGGGTATCGAAGTCGATCGAATTGCTTCAATGCTACCTCTGCATTTTTTTTATCTCCATCGTAAACAATACTCCAGTTGGCCCAACAAGATTGGTAGTTTTCATTGAGGAAATTGGCATCTAAACCGGCTCCATACACCTCAAGCGTATTATTTTTAAGTCGAAAACCTCCCGTGTTTACTCCTTTCTGATTCACACACTTATGAGACTCTTTAATCAATAAGACTCCGCTTTTGTCATTAGAAGCATGTAGAATATTGGCCCAATCATTGTTTTCACCATCTTCCAGCTTACCTTTTTCTTTTTTAAGAATTGGTGTTTTGGCTTTATTTCGATGTTGTGTATCGTTATAATAACCAATAAAATTCAAGTTTTGAAAATTTGAAATTGCTTCCAACTTTTCGACAACTCCCAGAGCTAGATGACTTATATCTCCCTTATTTCCAAGTCGCTTTAAGAAAAGTTGGGTTCTAACTCCTTTTGCATTGGGGTATACCCATACCTGATATTTAAGCCCAATGCCTGATGTAGGATATTCAAATTCGATTTGAGCCTGAATATACTCACTGGTAAAGCCTTGATCGTTTGACTTCTTGAGTTCAACATTTTTTAGAATAACATTCTGTTCATTATTCATCCAATTGAAACTCCAATCACATGTTCCTTCTTTATTATCAATGATTTCATGAGACTGCTCTGTTTTGAAGCTGGTGGTTTTCAATCCGAGAGAAGTTAGATTCCATTCTCGGACTACTATACCAGTATTGGCTATCAATTGGTTACCTTTTACTATTATTTCTGCGGAACCTAATTCAATTCGCTTATTTTCAGTAAATTGTTTCCCACACGAAATAAAAGAGCATAAAATTAATAGATAGAATAGTTGTTTTAGCTGTTTCATTTAAATACAAATTGCGGTTTTTTCAAATTTCTGTAAAAACAACTATACAATAGTGGAAATTCGTTCCAATAAAGGAGTAAAAACATGTTAGCACTCCCAATAGCGAACAATCCTACTCACATTAACACAAAATCAACTCAATGTCAGCTGAAGTTTAAGTTTGGTAATAACGCCCCAATCGAGCTGCCAATGCAATCCAGATAAAAAGAGGTTTTTATACTTTTGTACTCAACATTAAAGTAAAATAGCATTTTGACAAAACAGAACACATTATACAAAAGTCTTAACCATTTGTGGATTAAATTATTTTGGCAGCATCCTGCCCGGTTATTAGCATTGAAAGTGACCATTGCCATGGGATTCTTAGTAATTCCGTTTGTAATATTTCAGGCTCCCATGTATGGAATAACACTTGGACTTGGCGCTTTAGCAGGTGCACTTTCCGAAAGTAATGACCACCCTAAAGGACGAATAAAAGCATTGGCATTAACCATTATAAGTTTCTTCATATCCAGTGTTTCTGTTGAAATTTTACGCCCTTACCCTATTCTTTTTGGTGCCGGCTTAGTTGGTTCCACTATTGTATTCATTGTTTTAGGTGGATTAGGTGAACGCTACAAAGGCATTACATTTGGGGCACTTTTAATTGCCATCTACACAATGTTGGGAACCTCTGTTTCGCCAGAGTGGTACTGGCAACCTTTACTATTGCCAGCAGGAGCACTATTTTATGGTATAATTTCTCTTTCACTACTATTCATTCGCCCCTGGCGACTATTAAAAGAGGAGCTTTCTATCGGATTTGAAGAGCTTTCGGTTTATATGGAGATAAAAGCTCAGCTATTTCCAAGTGAAACGCATCATCAGGAGAAGATTCGAAATCAGTTGGCAACACAAAATATAAAAGTGGTTAACTCCATTGCTCGCTGTAAAAGTGTTATTACCAGTTATTCGCATGAATTGAAAGATCCCAATGAACTGGGGCCATTTATGCATCAGTTTATGCTTTTACAAAGTTTGCACGAAAGAGCAGCTTCCAGCCATGAGCGTTACGATCTGTTAAGCGAAAATCCAGACAATATTGACCTTATCGAAGGGATTGGACAATTGCTGATGCAATTATCGCATGCAACGCATAAGTTATCGAAAAACCTGATTACAGATAAAACATACAAACATCCTATTTCATTAAAGTGGACGGTACTTGCCTTGCAGACTCAGTTGGAGAATCAGCAAGAAAATGAGCAACATCATACCCTTCAGCTTTTAATTCAGAATTTGACCCAATCGCATTATTCGTTGCAAAATATGAATTACAATATGCAATCGGGCATTCTTCCTAAGGTGCGAAAAAGGAAACAGAGCTTAGCCAAGCGATTAAAAGCACAATTAAAGTGGGAACACCCCCGACTACGTTATGCACTTCGTTTAAGTACCTGTTTAGTCATTGGTTATGCATTAACCCACTGGTTGGAAGTAGCCAAAGGCGATTGGATTTTGCTCACGAGTTTATTTGTTTGTCAGCCTAGTTATAGCGAGACAAGGCGTCGTCTATTTCAAAGAATACTCGGGACTTTGTCAGGTGTTGTAATAGCTATTTTAGCTGTTCAGCTTTTACCAACGCAAGCAGGTCAAATTGTACTCTTATTAAGTTCTGCTTACATCTTTTTTATCTGGTTAAGAAAAAACTATGCTGTTGCAGTTGTGTTCATTACTACGTTTGTAATGGCTGCTTTTAACCTGCAGGCTAACCAAGGAATGGCTGTGATGGCACCTCGTATAGTTGATACCATTTTGGGAGCTATTTTAGCAATTGCAGTGGTTCGCTTAATGTGGCCCGACTGGCAATACAAACGACTTCCTAAATTGCTTGCAGAAGCGCTTGAAAAGAATAATATCTATTTCGAAACCATATTGCAGAAGCATAAAAATCATAATGTTTCTGATGAAGTTTATGAAAAGCATCGTTACAATGCTCATCAGGCCGATAGAGATCTGACAATGGCATGGCAAGGAATGAAACTAGAGCCTAAAAACAGGCAACATTTTCAAAAGCAGGCTTTTGCCCTCACCTATTTAAATCATGCCCTCATCTCTTATTTTTCTGCTTTAGGTTCACATCGCGATTCTGAAGGATATATTTCGGAAGAATTAGATGGTATCTACCAACAAGTAGGGCAAGTATTATCCGATACTATCGTTGCAATAAACGAAGGAACTACGTGTACCAATCCTCAATCGATGGAATTATTTCTAAAAGATTTAGGAAAACAGTTAATTCGTACAGATAAAGGAATTTACCGTCAGAAGTTAGTTCTAGCCTATAATATTGCTGAAGTGGTGGATCAGCTTTTACAAGAATTGAATAAAATGTATTGTAAATCGTAGAACTCAAGCCTTGATAGCTTAGTTATAACTATCAGATTATCAAAAGGCGCAATAAATAATGTAAATTTTTTCAAAATACTAAACCGGTTTATTTTGTACTAATGCATTTTTTCACTAATATTGCAATGCAAACCACATAGAGATACAAGCTTTTGGGAAAAGCTACATTTTTTTTGACTTTATCACTAAACCGATTAAGTCAAGTAATAGTTTAAGACTCTCATAAAAGAATCTGGACCGCAAACCGAACCATCTAGGGGGGAATCAACGGATTCCCTCTTTTTTATGTCTATTTTTTCAAATTCCCTACTATATACGTAAAGTATCATTTGAAACTCTCCGATTAACTATTTCAGAATAGAAGATTAAGATCACAACAATGTCGCTGTGATTAGAAAAATAAAGTTTTAGCTAGGTGGTGATAAAAAAATAGCACAGACTATAAAGCTGTGCTAATCTTATCTATTTATTTTTTTGAGACTATTTCTGTGGTTTTTCTACTAAAGCTGTTTGATCTAACTGCAAGTGATCATATTGAGCAAAATTGTTCTTTTTCATAACCAACTTCAGATCTCGAGCATATTTTTCGCCATCTTCAGAATAAGATCCCAGTAGTTTTGTTAACTGAAAAGAGTTAGTATTTGTCCAACGAGCTTTACGAAATTTACGGTAAGCACGGGCTCTTGCAATGGTTAGAAAGTAGTGCTCAACCGATTCAAGCATGTGTTTGTATTGCCGTACATAAATCTCCTGATCGCCACGATTGAACAGTGATTTCATTCCCTTTGAAGGCGAATAGGACCAAACACCAAATAAGTTATTGGCTTCGGCACAAAAACGTGAAGTTCCCCACCCCGATTCTAATGCAGCCTGAGCTAATGCTAAACTGATAGGATGCGGTTTTAGTCGCATTTTTAGATCCTCAATATTCTTCGCTTTGTATTTCTTCTTAAGTTGATCAAGATATAGCAAATCTTCGTTATGTAGTTTTTTGCCATCTTTAATTCTATTATCCAGAAATGTTACTTTATCTAATTGCTGTTGCAAATCGTATCGAACAGATACAATTATGGGCAACATCATATCCACAAATAACTGCTTGCGCTTTGCAACAGTAAGTTCTTGCAATGGCACAATAGTCTTGTAAATAAGAGGTCGTACAAATAAAGAGTCGTAGGCTTTTTCAATTTCGGAAGCGTTTTGGGCTGTTTTAAATTGATAACGGATCTCTTTTTCCTTGAATCGATTCTCAGAACAGCCTACAAACACTAGTATTATAACGATTATCAGCAGGCGTTCTAAAGAACAAAATTTCAATCGTTTATTAAAAATCATGTGACAAAAATACACGAACTATTGTAATATGCAACTTTTTAATGGATGCCATTAACTATCGACTTATGTTGAATTATTGCTTTCCGAGATTCATATTGATATTCTAATTTCATTTAAAACTACCCTACTTTCACTATATTCAAGCTCTATTTTAATAGTTGATTGTTATAATATGCTGTCGTATTTTATAACAATCAACAGATTTATGGAGTAATACATTTAAACCCAAATCATAAACAGAAACATACTTTATCATGAGAAAAGTATTTTTTAATCTGACGCTGTTAGTGACAGCTGTCGCATTATTATCTTGCAGCCAATCGGCAAAAAAGAAACAGCTACGTGTAGCAATAGCAGGATTAGCAATTGAATCGAGTACCTTCTCTCCTGCCCAATCGACCAAAGAGGCATTTCATGCCAGACGAGGAGAAGAAATTTTCGATTACTATCCTTTTATGGATAAAGATTCGGTTACAAGAACCAGAGCACAATGGTTTCCAACACTTCGTGGGCATGCTTTACCTGGAGGAATTGTTACTCGTGAAGCTTATGAGGAACTGGTAACTGAGACATTGGATAAACTGAAAGCGAATGTACCATACGATGGTCTATTCTTCGATATTCATGGAGCAATGAGTGTTGTTGGACTTGATGATCCGGAAGGTGATTTCATTGTTCGTGTGCGAGAGGTAGTAGGAAAAGATTGTGTTATTTCTACATCGATGGATTTACACGGAAATGTATCGTGGCGTTTGGCTCAAAATTCCGACTTGATTACCTGTTACAGAATGGCACCACACGAAGATGCATTGGAATCGAAGAAAAGAGCTTTAGTAAATTTATTGGATAGATTGGAAAGTGGCAAAGGGAAACCAGCGTATAAAGCATGGATTCCTGTTCCTATCTTACTTCCAGGAGAGAAAACAAGCACGCGAATTGAGCCAGCCAAGAGTTTATACGCCAAAGTTGATCCAATTACCAAACAAGAAGGAGTTATTGATGCTGCCATTTGGGTCGGTTATGCCTGGGCCGATGAGCCTCGCAACCATGCTGTGGTTATGGTAACCGGAGACAATAAAGAACAAGTAACTAAAAGTGCTGAAGATTTAGCCGACAGTTTCTGGCAAGTACGCAACGAGTTTGAATTTGTTGCCCCTGTAGCTCCATTGGAAGAAAGCCTTAAGATGGCTATTTCAAGTAAGAAAAAGCCATTTATAATAAGCGATATGGGCGATAATCCAACTGCAGGAGGAGCTGGCGATGTTACCTGGACTCTACAACAAATTCTTGCTCATCCAGAATTCAGTAAGAAGAATGGAGCAGAGCTTATTTATGCATCAATTCCGGGACCAGATTTAGTAAAGAAAGCTGTTGAAGCAGGTATAGGAGCTCAAGTAGAAGGTTTTGCAGGAGCAATGGTTGATAACCGTTATGCTCCACCACTTAAAATATCAGGTAAAGTTGAAGCCATTAAAAAAGGTGATAAACATGCCAAAACAGAAGTAGTAATAAAAACCGGAAACGTTCATGTTATCGTAACAGAAAGACGTAAACCATATCACCATGAAGCTGATTTTACAGAGCTGAATTTGAAACCAAGAGAAGCAGATATTGTGGTTGTTAAAATTGGTTATTTGGTACCAGAGTTATACAATATGCGTGGTGACTGGATAATGGCTTTAACTCCAGGGGGAGTTGATCAGGATTTAAATAGATTGGGCTACAAACGAATTAAACGTCCGATGTTCCCACTGGATGAGGATATGAAAACACCTGATTTGTCGGCAAGGCTAGTTCCTGCAAGTGATAAATAGTACAAATTAGTTGATATGAAAAATCCTTGAGTTTATGGCTCAAGGATTTTTTTATGCTTTATATTTCAGATTATCTTATTTGAATTCTTGCTTGAGTTTCTCCACCCATGCTTTAACTCTATCATTGGTTAAACGACCTTGATTCTCCTGATCAAGAATTAATCCACAGAATTGATCTTCACGAATAGCCTGCGAGCGTTCAAACTCATAACCATCTGTTGTGGTATAACCAACCACTTTAGCACCTTGTTTTACCAAAGCCTCTTCCATCAAACCAACGGCATCACCAAAGTTTTCAGGATATCCTTTCTGATCTCCTAATCCGTAAATACCAAATTGTTTTCCCTTCAAATCCAACTCTTCCAATTCAGGCATAAACTCATCCCAGTAACGAGGCAGTTCTCCATCAAACCAGGTAGGCACACCCAATATCAAATTGTCATATCCCAAAAAAGTTGCTCCATCCAGACTTTCAGCGTCAATTGCTTCAATATCATTTCCAAATTCGGTAATTATCTTTTCAGCAATCTTAGCACTCTTATTGGTTTGGAAGCTGTAAAATATAGCAGTTTTATTCATGGCTTAAAATTTTAATAGTTCAACAGCTGCATTGTAAATCTTATCGGTATTTGGTAGGATGGCTTTCTCTAATATACGGTTGAAACCAACTGGAGTAAATGTCGATCCTACTCTTTTTACTGGTCCATCAAGGTATTCAAATGCCTCTTCCATAATCATAGACGAAATTTCACCACCAAATCCGGCAAAAGTTTTGTCTTCGTGTACCACCAATGCTTTCGATGTCTTTTTAACTGATTCTAGAATTGATTCTTTATCCAAAGGAACAATAGAACGAATATCAATCACTTCTACATTGGCAACTCCATCTTTTTGCAATCGTTCTGCAACTTCTAGTGCCATATGAGTGGTGTTTCCATATGTGATTATTGATAAATCGGTTCCTTCTTTTCTAACTCTTGCTTTTCCGAATGGAACTTCAAAGTCGTCGGGAACTGGTGTGGCAGCTATTGGATCGTTGTAAAGTGCTTTGGGTTCCATGAATACAGTTGGTCCCTTAGAACGCATGGCTGTACGCAATAATCCTGCAGCATCGTCGGCAAACGATGGATAAACAATACGCACACCAGGCAATGCTGCCAATGAAGCTTCAATATTCTGAGAATGGTACAAACCTCCTCCGATATATCCACCAGAAGCCAGTCGAATAATTACATTAGGACTGAAGGCTCCGTTAGAACGCCAGTAATCGTGACTGGTATCTACATACTGCTCCATAGCCGGCCAGAAATAATCAGCAAACTCTGCTCCTTCTACTACGACTCTTACTTTCTCATCGAATCGGCTAAAACCATTGGCGGTACCTAGAATATAATCTTCGGCAATAGGAGCATTAAATACTCGTTTCTCACCAAATTCCTGTTGCATTCCTTTAGATACATTGAAAATTCCTCCTTTGTCTTTGTTGGCCATATCCTGCCCCCAAATAAAAGTATCCGGATTGTGACGGAATTCTGCTTTCAATGTTTCATTGATGGCTTGAACCAACTTAACAGGTTCGCCTTCTTTCTTGTCATGTAAGCCATCGGTATATTTTTCAGGCTGATGTGCTTCAGGCATAACAAAATCGAAAATGGAAGCAGGATCAGGATCTGGTGCAGCCATTGCCTTCTTATGTGCTGCTTTTACATCTTTCTTTACTTCGGCTTCTATTGCCTGTAATTCCTCTTCGGTAGCTCTTTTATATCGAAGAATTAATCGACGGTATTTTGCTAACGGATCATACTCACGAACGTAGCTCATCTCATTTTCGCTTCGATACAATTCATGTCTGTCTGAATTGGAATGAGAATGCATACGTACACAGTTGGCCTGAACAATTACTGGTTCTCCTTTTTCCTGAATATGCTTCTTCGCTTCTGTCATTGCATTCATCGAATCGAATACATCTTTTCCATTACAATGAATAATGCGCAGATGCTTTAGGCCACGGAAATTATCGGCCACTTTACGGTTAGCTGTTTGGTCTTTCTTTGGAACAGAAATTCCATATCCATTATCCTGAAATACAAATAAAACAGGTAATTGCTCTCGCGAAGCCCCGTTGATTGCTTCGTACACATAACCTTCGGACACCGAAGACTCTCCTTGCGAGCTAATGGCTATAGCACCTGAATTGTAATACTTAATTGCTCTGGCTACTCCAGCAGCGTGTAAAGTATGATTTCCAGTTGCCGAAGAGACATTATGAATGTTCCATTCAGGTTTACCAAAATGGTTCGACATATGTCGTCCTCCACTAGCCAAATCGGTGGCTTTAGAAATACCGTTCAGAATAATTTCTTCAGCACTTAATCCTGCCGAAATATTGGTTAACATGTCCCGGTAGTACGGAAACATGTGGTCTTTGTTTTTTTCAAATATCTGACCAATGGCCAACTGAATTCCATCGTGCCCGGCATATGGGGCATGATATGACCATCCAATGGCCTGTTTCAAATAATTGGGTGCTTTATTGTCTATTGCACGTCCCAATGTCATCAATTTGTACCACTTTAAAAGCAACTCTTTATCGGTAGTTTTAATGGTATATGTTTTAGGTATGCTCATGGTAAATCTTTTTTGTTGTTCATCAAATTAAATGGCTCTGTTAACATCGAATTCCTCTAAGAAATCAGCTACTCTGCGTAAGAATGCCCCTCCCATTGCTCCATCGATAATACGGTGATCGTATGAAAGAGATAAGAACATTTTGTGGCGTACCACAATTACATCGCCAGTTTCTGTTTCCATTACAGCAGGTTTCTTTTCAATACTACCAGTAGCCAGAATAGCTACCTGTGGCTGATTGATAATAGGTGTTCCCATTACATTTCGGAACGAGCCGAAATTGGTAATTGTAAATGTCCCGTTCTGATATGCATCAGGCGCTAGCTGATTATTCCTTGCTCCATTAGCCAATTGATTCATATCTCTGGTCAATCCCAATAAATTCTTTTCATCGGCATCGTTTAATACAGGAACCACTAAGTTACCATCAGGTTTTGCCACAGCAATACCAATATTTTTATGTTTCTTCAGAATGATCTTATCACCATCAACCGATGCATTTACCCAAGGGAATTCGTTCAATGCTTTGGCTACAGCTTCAATGAATATTGGCATGAAAGTAATTTTCTCACCATATTTTTGTTGGAAATCATCCTTAATACGCTTTCTCCATAATACCAAATTGGTTACATCCGCCTCTACCATTGTAGTAACGTGTGGCGATGTTTGTTTCGATGCAACCATATATTCTGCAATGATCTTACGCACACGATCCATTTCTATGATGGTATCCTCGGCTCCTACCGAAACAGGAACTTTAGGCGCAGAAGGCAAAGGCTTACTAGTAACAGGAGCTGCTACTTTTGGTGTGGTTTCAGTACTTCCTCTATTTTCAATGTACTGCAATAAATCACTCTTCTGAACTCTTCCATTGGCACCGCTTCCTTTAATGGTTTCCAGTTCTTCCAAAGAAATATTCTCTTCTTTGGCAATGGTTTTTACCAATGGAGAATAGAATCGATTACTCAATTTATTGATATTGTCGGTACTTTTTGCCTCTGTTTTTTCTTCTTCAATAACTTCTTGTTCTGAATTTGCTTCAGGTGAATCGGTAGAAGTTTCTGACTCTACCTCTTCTTCAGTAGCTACAACAGCTACAATTTCGCCTACCGGGACCAAAGCGTCTACATCGAAATAAATCTTCTTAATAACTCCATCAACCGGCGATGGAATTTCAGAGTCCACTTTATCTGTGGCAATTTCAAAAAGCACATCATCTTCCTCGATGGTATCTCCTTCTTTTACGAACCACTTTGTGATGGTTGCTTCTTGAACACTTTCGCCCATTTTGGGCATTAGTATGTTGAAATCTGACATAGCAAACAATTATATGTTTTAAATAATTTCTCTTTTTTCATCTGTTTCAATTTTTCAGATTTTTATCATTATCCTAAAAAATTGAACCCATTCAGGAACTCACCAAATTTTGATTATTCTGCTTGTGAATTCTTGAATGCTGAAAACTTATGTTTGTTTCAACTACTCTAACATATATAGATTTCAAAAGTTCAGCTAAAATGCTATGTGAATATTACAAAATCAATGCTTCTTCAACATGTTTTACTAAAAAAGGGAACCTTATCATAAGATTCCCTTTCAATATTTATCTGAATATGTGTTTAATAGACTATTTCTTGAGGTGTTTATCTAAAAATTGAACTATCTTACTATAACCTGAAATTTCGTTCTCTTTTTTCACGAAACCATGCCCTTCGTCTGGAAAAAGAACATACTCCACCGGTACATTATTGGCTTTTACAGCTTTTACAATTTCATCCGATTCAACCTGTAAAACTCTTGGATCGTTTGCTCCCTGTAGCACCATTAATGGTTTGGTGACGTTATGAGCATGGAATAATGGAGAAATGCGATGCAGGCGGACAGAATCAGCAGTAGTAGGATCTCCCATTTCGGCATAAAGTGCACTACGGAACGATTCCCAGTATGGAGGTATCGATTTCAGTGTTCTTAACCAGTTGGTTACTCCAAAAATATTTACTCCAACGGCAAAAGTATCGGAAGTAAATGTCAGTGCAGCCATTACCATATAGCCTCCGTAAGAACCACCAATAATTCCAATTTTGTCGGTATCTACCCAATTCAATGTTGCTAAATAATCTTTGGCTTTAATGCAGTCCTGCAAATCATCCTCACCATGTTTCTGATCATCCAGTTGATAAAACGTCTTCCCATAACCTGAAGAACCTCGATTATTTACTGCTATAATTCCATATCCCTGATTCACCATATACTGAATCAATGCAAAATAAGATGCTCTGGATTGTCCTCCAGGTCCGCCATGCACCCAAACCATTACAGGAACTTTATTCTTTGCATTGGCTTGTTTCGGACGGTATAAAATGGCGGGAATTTCCAATCCATCGAAAGATTTGTATCGAATAACTTTACCTTCTACCAGATGATCGGGATTAATCTCTTCATTTAGAGTAGTAGTTAGCTGTTTTAGCTTCTTGTTCTTGAAGTTATACAGGTAAGTATTAGAAGGAGATTTTGAGCTACCCACCGATAAGCGCATCAATTGCTCTGACTTAGAGATTTTGATTCCTTTAATGCTTTGATCACCAAAGTCTGGCAACTCAATTGGTTTTCCTGTTGAATTATCAATTACGCGAATAGCTGTTCGTGCATCTTCGTTTACCCCAATAACACGATATTTCTCGTTGTATGAATTGTAGGCATACCATATATCCCAATCTTCTTTCCAAACCACCTTCTTTTCATCCTTTTCGATATTGTATTCTACCAAATAGGTAAACTCGCTACCTTCATTGGTTAAATAGTAGAAATTCTGGCTTTTAATATCGAAAAACTGAGGTTTATAATTGGCTTTAGTAACCGATATTTCGGTGCTTTTTCCCGATTGCAAGTCTTTTATAAACATCTTATTACTACTGGTAGTAAGACTTTTAGTTAATACGGCAAATTGCTGATTAGGCGATAACAACGAAATATCTAGTCCTTTCTCATTTTGGTAGATTAATTTCGGCATAAAATTATCGATATCCATTTCATATAGATCCATAAATCGCTTATCGCGCTTATTGCATTCGAAATAGAAAGAATGACTATAGCGACGCCACCCATAAAATGATGATTTAACTCCTTCCCAAGGTGTAATATCTTTAATGCTACCATCTAAATCTCTTACCCAAATGTGCGAAATTTCGTCTCCATCACCATCACTTGAGAATAGTATTCTATTGTCATTGGGAAAGTAAGTAATAGCATAGCGCGACTGATCTTCAGATTCGGTCAATGCTTTTCGTTCCCCGCTTTTTAAATCAATCTCCCACAAATTATAGATTCCCGTTTGATTGGATGTTATTAGAAGCTTTGTTTCATCGGCAGAAAAAGCTCCGCCATAGATGTTAATGTTCTTGTAAAACTGTTCAATTGAATATTTTTCGTGATTGTCGTGCGTTGTTGTTTGACAGGAAGCCAATAATGCAATCACAAATAAAAGGTAGAAATAGCGTTTCATAGCAAACCATTTAAAAATTAGGCTTAAGGTATTGTTTTTATGTATAATCACAAAAAAAGGAGATGCCAAAATCAATCGACATCTCCCTGTTATAATATTTGTACTATCGTTGTTATTCTACCAAATCTTTCAAGTAGCGACGAACAGCAGCTACTGATTCTAATTTATAGTTGGCCGAAGTTTGAGTTAACCCCACTTTAATGGTTACTCCTTTATCGCCTAACTCACGGAACATATATTCATCTGTCCAGTCATCGCCTATTGCCATAATATGATCGAAAGATTTATTGTTGATGAACTTCATGGCAGATGCTCCTTTGTTGATTCCTCCGCTCTTCACTTCAATAACTTTATTACCTTCCATCACTTCCAGGTTCAGATTACCAATAAGTGTGTGCAACTCATCTTTCAACTCATTGGCTCTTAATTCACCTTGTTCTGGTTCTGCCTTTCTGTAATGCCAAACCAATGAATAGTTTTTCTCTTCGATAAATGAACCAGGTGTTCTATCCACAAAGCTTTCCAAAATAGGTCGAATTTCAGGCTTCCATGAGTTATTTACACTCACAAGCATTTCCCATTCCTGACCATAGTTTTTCAGCCATACACCGTGCTCCACAATTAGGTTCACCTTGTGGTCTTTAAACCATTCTTCTAAGGTATCTCTATCGCGACCACTAATAATGGTTACAGTATTTCGCTTATCGGCAACCAGTTTCTCAATAATTCCATGCAATTCTTCATCTGGATATGCATCTTGAGGATTCTTCTTGAATGGAGATAATGTTCCATCGTAATCTAAGAATACAGCACGGTTTTGAGCCTCTTTATATTGTTTTACCAATTCTTTCTTAACACCATTGGTAATTTTCTTGGCTAAGAAACTATGCTGGATTTTTTCAATCTTTCTTAAGCCTTTAATGAATTCTCTCGACCATTTAAATACATCGTAACGCTTGGTTCTGTCTTGCAGTAGCGTCATTCTTTCACGTTGCTCTTTCAATGGCATATCCAATGCTGTTTTAATGCTATCGGCAATCTCTTCCTCGTTATTCGGATTAATAATGATTGCCTCTCCCATCTCTTTAGCAACACCGGCCATTTCACTTAAAATGATAACACCTGTTTTATTGGTTCTGGATGCAACGTATTCTTTGGCAACCAGATTCATTCCGTCTCTTACTGGAGTAATCATTGCAACATCCGAAGAACTAAATAGCTCAATCAGGTTATTGAACGGTAAAGAACGGTAGAAGTACCAAATTGGTGTATAGTTTATGGTACCATATTTCCCATTGATCTTACCAACCAATTCATCCACCTCACTTTTCAATTGCTTATAGCTATCTACTTCATCTCTGGAAGGAACTGTTAGCATGATAAGCGTTACTTTTCCTATGTATTCTGGATGTTTCTGTAGGAACAGATCAAATGCTCTTAGTCGGTTTGGAATTCCTTTGGTATAATCCATTCTATCGATAGAAAGAATTAAACGACGATCAGGAGAAATTAAGAAGTACTTTTCTAATTCCTTATGCAAGTCCGACTTTTCCTGTACTGGCTTTTGCACATTCTCCAATGCAGCATTGCTAAATTTCTCGTAATCAATTCCCATTGGGAATGCATCGGCCATTACAATTCTATCTTCTAAATGAATTTGGTTGAATGAAATTTCGTATCCAAATAAGCGACGTACACAACTAAAGAAGTGACGTTCGTAATCGTATGTATGGAAACCAATTAAATCGGCACCTAAAATTCCTTGTAGCAATTCTGTTCGCCAAGGCAAAATTCGGAAAACCTCATACGATGGAAATGGAATATGCAAGAAGAAACCAATTGTCACATTCGGTTTAACCGATTTAATCATCTCTGGTACTAACATCAGCTGGTAATCGTGAATCCAGATAGTATCTCCTTCTTCGATTACTTCCAATGCTTTATCGGCAAATTTCTGGTTTACTTGTTTATAAGATTCCCAAAATTCGTGACTATAAGTAATGTGCTGTGTAAAATAGTGAAACAAAGGCCAAATGGTTTTATTACTGAAGCCTTCGTAATATAAATTGATTTCATCTTTGGTAAGATGAACCGATTCACAGCTTTCACTCTCCAATGCTTTATCCACACGGTTTAATTGATCGGTAGACATTTCACAAGCATCTAATCCTGGCCAGCCAATCCATTTTCCACCATACTCTTTGTAGATAGAACGCATTCCTGTAGCCAATCCTCCCACACTAGGAGTTACTGTTATATTGTCATTTTCAGTTTGTATACTAATAGGTAATCGGTTCGAAACGATATGTAATTTACTCATAGTTCTAAATCTTATCGGTTGTCTCACACAAAATAGCCATTTTAAAAATGATAAGCTAAACAATTGTTGAGTTTAATGTTTACTTAATGATGTTTTAAAAGAGATTTTCTTTTACGGTTTAATTTTGCATTTTTGAGAAACATTTGCTTAAAATGCAGAATGTGTAGAAAATTTAAAAGGGATGAAGAATTTGAATTACGGAATTGTTGGAAACTGTAAAAGTGCAGCACTAATCTCTGATAAAGGAGCATTAGAGTGGTTTTGTTTACCACAGTTTGACGCCTCTTCGGTTTTTGCCAAATTGCTAGATAGAGAAAAAGGGGGAAGCTTTGAGTTAGATGTACACAATCTGAAAAGCACAAAGCAATATTACTTGCCCAAAACCAATATATTGTGTACGCAGTACGAGACAGAAGATGGAAGTTTTGAGTTATTGGATTTTATGCCACGCTACAAAACGGAAGAACATGATTACTACTGTCCACCTGATTTAATTCGATATTTCCGACCTCTATCGGGAACACCTAAGTTCACTATTAAGTATAATCCTCAATTGGAATATGCTCAATATGAAACGGAAAGTGTAGTACAAGATGAGTACATTAAGTCGTTTACCATTCAAGGAAACTACGACTCGTTATATTTGTACAGTAGTTTTAACCTGTATGATATTGTTGAAGAAAGAACTATAACACTGACTTCCGATCAATATTGTTTGGTTAGTTATAACCAGAAACTTCTACATCAGAATATCGAACGTTCGTACTTAAAACTACAACGTACTAAAGTATACTGGTTAAACTGGAGTGAGAAGACAACACGCTTTATGCACTACAACGAGCAAGTTACACGCAGTGCATTGGTGTTGAAACTACTTAGTAACCAAAAATCCGGAGCTGTATTGGCTGCTTTAACTACATCGTTGCCAGAAACAATTGGAGAAGTGAGAAACTGGGATTACCGTTTCTGCTGGATTCGTGATGCATCTATGGTGGTTAAAATAATGAATGCCATTGGTCATCATAATGTGGCCCATCGATATTTGAAGTTCATTATTGATGTAATGCCAGACAAAGATGAGAAGATGCAGATTATGTATGGTATTAACGGCGAAAAGAAGCTTACAGAGTCGACTTTGGATCATTTGGCTGGTTATGAAGGTTCGAAGCCAGTTCGCATTGGTAATGCCGCTTATATTCAAAAGCAAAACGACATTTATGGTATTTTGCTGGATGTAATTTACCAGAACTTCAAGCTTTTTAATACCGGATTGGCATTTAGTGAAGATCTTTGGACCATTGTTCGAAATGTAGTTACTGTGGTGGAGAAAAACTGGACAGAGCCTGATCGTGGAATTTGGGAAATTCGAGGTGAAGCACGTCATTTTACCTTCAGTAAGATTCTTTGTTGGGTAGCTATCGATAGAGCAGTTCGTATTGCAAAGCTATTGAAACAAGATCAGTATTTATATTCTTGGAGTATTCTATGCGATACAATTAAAAAAGATATCATCGAGAATGCCTGGAGTGAGGATAAACAAGCGTTTACTCAAGCATACGATACTGAGCATCTTGATGCTTCGGTATTGTTAATGGAAAGCTATGGTTTCCTACCTGCACACGATTCAAGATATAGAAGCACAGTTCTGGCTATTCAAAACGAATTAGAACACAAAGGCTTAATGTATCGATACAAAAATAATGATGACTTTGGATTACCTAAATCTTCATTTACAATTTGTACTTTCTGGCTGATTAATAGTCTTTACAAAATTGGAAAGAAAAAAGAAGCCAAAGCGAAATTCGATGAGCTACTCACCTACTCTAATCACTTAGGATTGTTTAGTGAGGATTTAGATTTTGAAACAAAACGAATGTTAGGAAACTTCCCTCAGGCATATTCTCACTTGGCACTAATTGAAACTGCTATGAATATTTCTGATCAGGAAATAACTGATGACGATAAAGTATTAGAGTTTATTCATTAATACTGATATAGAATATTGCAAAAAGAGGCCTTTTCAAATGAATTGGCCTCTTTTTTATATTTCGGAAAGTGGTTTTCTATTACCTCCTTTGCCTTCAACAAACTCTTTGGGAGTAATCCCTTCTTCTTTTTTAAATTGATTAGACAAATGCGAAGTGCTACTATATCCTAAATCGAATGCAATTTCTTTCAGCGACATTTCTCCATATGAAAGCAATTCTTTCACTTTTTCTATTCGCTGCTTTATCACATATCGTTCAATGGTCTCACCTTCTTGTTGATGAAATGTCTGACTTAGTGTTTTATAGTTTATACCGATTTCTGCGGAAAGAAACTCTGAAATTAACTTCTTATCTCCCACGTTATCGGAAAAATGAATTCGTTCAATAATTAAGTTTTTAATTCTCTCAACTACTTTTAATGATGAATCTTCCAACAATTCAAACCCTTCCTCTTTCAACTCATTTTTAAAAGTTTCTAGCTGTGCGTTAGATAAAGTTTTTTCTGTTTTTACCCATCCTAATCTTATCTCTACTTCTCCTATCCCCATTTTATCCAGAATGCTTTGTACAACCCTGATACAACGAGGACAAACCATATTCTTAATTTGAATCTCCATCCGCCTCTAATTGTTATAGAAATCACATACTTTAGTGAATACTTTTTCCATATTCTCATTAACTAACGATTCACTGTTTTTGTTTGCTGGGAAAGGAATCTCGTGAGTATATGCGTTATCGAAATCCATTTCATCGACATTTATTGCAATGTCACGATATGCCCCTTTCAAGGTATTTATTACTTCGAAAGAAGGAATAACGAAGTCTTTCTTCAAAGTAATGGCATATATCTGCTTCTCGTATTTTTTCAACAATTCTTCTCGAAACGTTCGCATTTTATGGTACTCCAACATCGAATAGAAGATCTTTCCTTCTAGGTGTCCCCCTTGAATGTAGTGCTCAATCACTTCGTCTTTTTGCAATATCTTATCAAAATGCTCTACCAGAAATGAATAAAGTGCCACATTGGCTTCACTGTCTAAAATGAACTTGGAAACCGGCGACAAACGATTGAAAGTTGCACCACTACAGAACAGACAAACTTTCGAATCAGAAAAGTATTCTTTATGATTGGTCAACTTCAATATCTGTGCTAAAAATCCTCCAATGGAATAAGCAAACAGATCGTATTTGAAATCTTTATTTATAAATGGATGCTTTCCTGCTTTACACTCTTCTACAAATTGAATTACATCGTAATAAGTTTGCAACCCCGACCAAATAAAACGTTGTGGCATGGAATGTAAACGCATGCTTATTGCTACATTGGATAAAGTGGAGTGAACGATGTTGGGATACCGTTTTTTTCTCTTCTCACTTAAGCAGTACATTTCGCGCTTACTACTCCAATGTTTGGGTGCACGCTGCATGTGAAAGGCGATTGGAAACAATACAACCGATTTACCTGTCCCTTCGCAAATGGAATTGGCCCAAGGAATATATTTGGTCCAATCTTTTTCATTAAAACCATGAAATAAAAATATTACTTCACTGGTATTTTTAGCTCCCTTGGGTGAGATTATTTGGTAGTCGAATGCTTTGTTTTCTTCCACACAAATGTCCTCGATATGGACATCATCCTTAATTGTCCCAACTTCGGTATAGAAGTTTAAATTTTGCTTTAATTCTTCACTATGTGCTTCACAATGGTAATCGGTAACGCCGGGTAAAATTTTATGTGCATGCGATTCAAAATGATAGGTATTTATGTCTGTAGTATTTTCCATTTAGTTCTATTTTTCCGGTTTTGAACGAAACATTATTCGTTGCTACAATTTTTACTTCCTCTTAATTAAACCTAATTTTTAGAAATTGATTGTATGAGGTTTTCATTTTCCCTAAAAGTGGTTATGCCCTAATTTAGCTAAAAGCCAATAGAATTCACAGCTATACTTCTAAAACAGAAATCTTTCTAAATAAAAAGGGATGATAAAAATTAATTATCACCCCTTCATACTTTATATATCGTATTTTCTTACTCTCCCATTACCTCTTCAATTTCATCTGGAGTAATTGGTACTCTTTCAGCGATGATCTGACTTCCTGTTTCTGTTACCAGAATGTCGTCTTCCAGGCGAATACCTCCAAAGTCGCGATATTCATTAACCTTATCGAAGTTGATGAAATCGTTATTGATTCCTTCGGCTTGCCATTTATCAATCAATGCAGGAATGAAATAGATTCCTGGTTCATTGGTGATAACAAAGTTAGGCTGTAATCTTCTTCCTAGTCGCAAATAAGCTGTTCCGAATTGGTCAACAGGACGAATTTCATCGTCATATCCTACATAAATCTGCCCCAAATCTTCCATATCGTGAACATCTAATCCCATCATGTGTCCTAGTCCATGAGGGAAGAACATTGCATGTGCTCCCTGACGTACAGCTTCTTCCACATCGCCTTTCATTAAACCAAGGTCTTTCAATCCTTGAGCAATAACTTTAGCTGCTTCCAGGTGTACTTCTAAATAAGTAATTCCCGGACGAACTAGCTCTGTTGCTCTATTATTGGCTGCTAATACAATCTCGTATACTTCGCGTTGCTTTTGTGTGAATTTACCGCCAACAGGAACTGTACGGGTAAAATCAGAAGCATAACGCATTGTTGTTTCAGCACCAGCATCAGTAAGCATCAGTTTGCCTTCCTGCAGGTAGTTCGAATGATCGTGATTGTGTAGTGTCTCTCCATTCTGAGAAAGAATTACCGGGAAAGAAACACCGCCACCACCAGCAAGTGCAATACCTTCGATAGTTCCAGCAATATTTTGCTCCCAAGCACCAGGCTTAGCCATCTTCATTGCTGTTACATGCATTTGGTAACCAGTGCGACATGCTTTCTCTAACTCAACAATTTCGCAAGGCTCTTTAATAGAACGAATGTCAACTACTGCTTTAATTAGTTCCAAAGAAACATAGTTGCTAATTGCATTGACATTAACTCCCAATAAATTAGCTAGCTCAATTTGATTCTTTCCACGATATGGAGGCAAGAAATGCACTTTTCGACCTTCAGAAATAGCCGTTTTAATGCAGTCGCTTAATTTAGCGTATGGCGAAGTGTTGGTAACACCAACTTTAGCTGCCTTATCAGCCATAGGCTCTTGTGGCCCCATCCAGATAATATCTTCAATATCTACGTCGTTACCGAAAATGGTATCTTCTCCGCTATCTAAATCTAAAACTCCTGCCAAACCAGGAAGATCAATTCCAAAGAAGTATAAAAATGAACTATCCTGACGGAAACGGTAAGTGTTATGAGGGTAATTCATCGATGCTTCGACATTACCCATGATTACTACTAAACCATTACCCATTTTTTCGTGTAGACGCTTACGTCGATTGGTATAGATATGCTTTTCAAACATAGTATCTTCGTTTTATAGGTTACTATTTTACGATTCGAATATTGATTTAAAGGAATTCAATATTTATCGAATTTTTGATCCTCTCGAAGATAGGAATTAAATCGAAATCTATACCTAACAGATATCACATTTTAAGCATTGAAATGGTTATTCTTCTTCTGGTGCTCTTTTGAATTGTTTCTTATAACATTTCCTAAAGTAGTCGATATCTGTAAAGCCCACCTGTTCGGCCACCATTGGGATATTGGTGTTTCCATTGCTAATTAGCTTTCTGGCCTCATTCAATCGAATTGTTCTTACATACGAGATAGCTGTTTGTCCCGTTACTCCTTTAATTTTTCGATACAGTGTAGAACGACTCATACCAATCTGTTTTCCTAACTCTTCCACTGAAAATGTTGGCGATGCCATCTGTTCACAAACAATTTTTTCGATTTTCTCCAACAGATTACGGTCTAATTGACTCATGTGACCGTTTTCAACTTCTATTACCGGATTTTGCTGCAACTTATCTTTGATTCGCTTTCTACTCTCTAAAAGGGCATTTATTCGAGCCAGCAAAATTTCATTGTCAAAAGGTTTTGTTACATAGTCGTCTGCTCCTTGATTGAAACCTGCTAGTGTATTTTCTTTTCCCGACTTTGCTGTCAGCAGAATAATTGGAACATGACTCAATAGAACATCTTCTTTAATTGTTTTACAGAAAGTTATACCATCCATTTTAGGCATCATAACATCCGACAATATCAAATCTGGCATTAGCTCTTTCGCTTTTTCCAAACCTTCTACTCCATCGTTTGCAATAATAACTTCGTATCTACAGCTAAGAAGTACTTTCAAATATTGGCAAAGATCTAGATTGTCCTCTACAACTAATAATTTAGTTATATGATCCCTTTCTGAAGGAATTGAAATTTCACTACTTTCCTCTTCTTTGACAATGGTTGATGAGAATTTTGCTTTCTCTAAATCAGTAAAAGCAGTTTCCTGTATTGGAATTTTCACCTCAAAGCAGCTTCCTTTTCCTAGCTCACTATCCACTTTAATGACTCCATGATGCAATGTAACCAACTCTTTCACTAAGGAAAGGCCTATTCCGGTTCCGGTCTCTGCATCGCTTTGTTCAGTCTGAAAAAAGCGGTTAAAAAGGTTCTTTTGATCTTCCTCTGAGATTCCTTTACCCGAATCACATACAGTTATAATGAGTTGATTTTCGGACTCTAATTCAATGTTTAAATCGACATTGCCATATTTAGGAGTATACTTAAAAGCATTTGAAAGAAGATTAAACAGGATCTTCTCCATTTTATCACGATCTATCCAGCCATAAACCTCTTGTGAAGGGCAATTAATGTTGAATTCAATGCCCCTTTGTTCGGCATGAAATTTAAACGCATCTCCCATGGCCTCGGTATAAGAAATTACCGGAGTAGATTCTACCTTAAGTTTCAATACACCTCTCTCCTGCTTACTGAAATCCATTAAGTGACTAATTAAGCGCGAAAGACTATTCACATTTCTTTTCATCAATTGCAGAAGTGATCTGCTTTCAGCGCTCAAACGCATATCGTTTAATACATGCTCAACAGGTCCGGCAATTAATGTCAATGGCGTTTTCAGTTCATGCGAGATATTCATAAAGAAGCGCTGCTTCATTAGAATTAACTCCTGTTCCTGAGCTCGTTGCCTTTCACTCATTTTCAACTCTTCCTGAATACGAACCTTGTTGCGATAATATTTCAATATGCCATATATTATCAATGAAACAACAAGGAAATAGAATAAAAATGCCCACCAACGTTGCCAAATGGGATATTCAATCTCAATATTCAAACTCAATTCTGAAATTCTATCATTAGGAATTCCTGTGTTCGATCTTACCCGAAATACATAGTCGCCGCCACTTAAATTGGTATAAGTAGCAAATCGGTATTGCGAAGAGGTCTGTTGCCACTCTTTATCGAAACCTTCCATCTTGTATTGATAGTTGACTTTTTCGGCATTCGAATAATCCAATGCTGCAAATTCAAAAGAAAAGCTATTCTCATTGGGCTTCAAATGTAGCTTTTCGGTATATGAAATATCTTTTTCCAGCAATACTCTTTTATTGACAACTTCTCCTGCATGCACCGACTGATTGAATAGTTTGAAATTGGAGATATGTAATCCATTCACTTTGTTGATTTTCAGAGCATCAGCAGGATTTAGCTGATTGACCCCCTTGGTATTTCCTAGCAGAATAATGCCATTATTCAATTGCTTTACTGCATTGGTATTGAACTCGTTTCCTAATAAACCATCTTGCTCGTTGAAGTTATAGAATTGCTCCAGTTGCGGATTCAATAACGATAAACCATTAACAGTACTAATCCATATATTCCCCTCTAAATCAGCCCTAATACTTCGAACTACATTATTGGCCAACCCATCTTTTTCTGTATATACTTTAATGCTATCAGTAGTTGGATTCAAACAGTTCAATCCGGCATCGGTTCCAATCCAAATTAATCCTTTTTCGTCGGCAAACAAGGAGTTGATCCAATTCCCCGAAATTCCATTTTTTCCAGAAAAATACTTCTTTATATCGAAACGATTATTCTTGATATTCAATCGATTTAATCCCAAAGATGTTCCTACCCAAATTGTTCCATCTTTACCTTCTGCAATGGCTCTAACATCATTATTACTTAATGCGTTTTCATTTCCTTTGCTATATCGATAATGATAGAATACTAGTTTATCATTTACGTCAGTTTCTATTCGATCTAAACCACCACCTGCTGTTCCAACCCATATGGTTCCTTTACTGTCGCAAAATAAAGTTCGGATATCATTATAACTAATGGAATGGCTGGCCTTCCCTTGAATAGTGAAATTCTGAATATATGGTTTATCATCTTTCCAGTCGATTAAGTACAAGCCTGCACCTAAAGTTCCTGCCCACAAACGTTGTTTCTGATCGACACAAAGCGAATGAACCATGTCGCTTTCAAGTACCAGTTCTTGAAAATTATTATCTGAAAATCCACCACCCGGTTTATTGGAATAGTAGAGTCCTCCACCATTGGTTCCAATCCATAAGCGCTTATCATCTTTCTCAATGGCATAAACATCTTTGCTCTTCAATTTATCGCAACTTAAAGCTGAAATAGCTGGTTCTCCCAGTTGAAAAGAATAGACTCCTGCAGCCGAAGTGGCAATCCAAATGCGTTGTTGCTGATCTTCGTATATGAATTTAATGTTTTTACTACCCAAATTGAATGGAAGATGGTCCGCATCGCCTAGCTGTTCGAATTGCTGTTTCGATTGTATAAATTGGTTCAATCCTCCATTTTCTGTCCCCAATAACAGGTTACCATTACTTGTGGAAAGAATGGTTAGCACTCGCCCATCTGTTATTCCCGAATGCCTTTTTCGATAGTAATTGAATTTTCCACTTTCTTCATTTAGCCATGCAGCTCCACCTCCCCAGGTTCCGACCCATATCTTTCCATTGTCATCTTCTTCAATGGCACGCACACAGTGTAAAGCCTGGTAGTTTCCATCTTTGGGTTCAAATTGATAATAATCGAAAAGAGCGGCACCATTCGATTCGTTTAGCAGATTTACACCTCCTCCTTCTGTTCCTACCCAAATACGTTGTTTACTATCTTCAAAAACCCAATGTACATTATCGTTGCTTAAGTTGCCACTCTGATTTTCGTTGGCTCTGTATTGAATAAACTGGTTGGTATTCTCGTTAAATCGATTTAAACCACCTCCCATTGTTGCCACCCAAACACGACCACGTGAATCGCAGTAAACCATTTCAATGTTATCGTGACTTAATCCCGATTTATTTCCGGCATAATACCGGGTGAATTTATTGGTCGCCATATTGAAATAGTTCAATCCTCTGGCTGTACCAATCCACATTCCGCCTTTTTTATCCAGACTTATTGATTTCACCAGATTATGACTAATGCTATTGCTATCGTTAGGCAGTGATTTATATATTTTGAAATTATAGCCATCAAATCGATTTAAGCCATCGAGTGATCCAAACCACATATATCCCATTTTATCCTGCACAATTGTATTCACCCCATTATGCGATAGCCCTTCTCTAGTGGTCAACTGTTTAAATATTGGGTGTGTTTTAGCTTGCAATATTTGCAATGAAATCATTGACAGAAACAGTGTCAAAAACAGATACCCCGAATATTTTTTATTCATCCCCTTCTAATTTTAAATCGAATCAATTCAAACTTATAAAAAAAGAGTTTTTACACCTTCCCAAAACACTTGAACTTTTGTCCCAAAGCCCATATTTTGGGCTTAATGCACCAAATTTCATCCCAAATGCAACATCTATCTATGGGCTCTAACTCACTGACACGTAGTTTTGAGAAAAAATTAGACTAAACAAATTCATTCATGAACAACATCGCAAAAAAATCATCAATGCTGTTTTTTCTGGTTGGCCTGACATTAATCACTCTTTCGGGTCAATTAAGCGCTCAAAACTACAGTTACTTAATTACCGCTTCGGAACGACATAAAGTGTTATTTCTGGATAGCTCGGAGCAAATCACAAGAGAAATAAATGCCAATAATACATATGATGGTTGGAAACTGAAATCGGGAAATGTACTCTTTACTCACCGCACAGGAATTGACATCGTTTCGCCAAAAAATGAAACAGTGTTTCAATATAAAAGTGAACATGAAGTTTACGCCTGTCAACCTCTAGCCAATGGCAATATTATGGTTGGAGAGTGCAGTGCTGGTCGAATTATCGAAATCGATAGAAAAGGTAAAATACAGAAGATAGTCCCTTTGACATACAAAGTAGGTGGACACACTTGTTTCCGTGGAGCCAGAAAGCTAAAGAATGGCCATTACCTTGTTAGTCACTATGGCGATAAAACCGTTAGAGAATACAACTCAAAAGGGAAAGTAGTCGCGGAATTTATTCGCCCACATGCAGTATATGCTGCCCAACGCTTAGACAATGGGGAAACAATTGTTTCCGATCGTTTTTGCATTTCAATCTATTCAAAAAAAGGGAAGCTAATTTGGGAATTCAACACAAAAGATCATCCTGAATTGGGAGTATATCACTTAACAGGGTTCCAACTGCTACCCAATAACGAAATTGTTGTATGCAATTGGTTAGGACACAAGCCATACCATAAAGGTATTCCTCTATTCCGAATCAATAGAAAGAAGGAGATTACCTGGACTTATAAAAATGCAGAAGCAACATACAGTTGTACAAACATACAATTACTGAAACAATAAAAATTTCTAAACAAATTATTATCATGAATAACTTTGAATATTATAATCCTGTACGCGTAATATTTGGAGCAGGCGAGATCAATCGTTTGGCTTCAGAAGCAAAGACTATTGGAAAAAAAGCCTGCTTGGTTTCATATAAAAAGTTGGGATTCCTTAGCCCTCTTTTACCTAAGATTGCCAATAACTTAAGAGAAAATGATATTGAGGTTGTTTCTTTTTTCGAGATAGAAGAAAACCCAGATATTACTCAAGTTAAAGAAGGGGCTGAATATTGCCGTGCCGAAAATGTTGATTTTATCATTGGTGTTGGTGGTGGTAGTGCCATGGATGCAGCAAAAGCCATTGCAGCTGGTTTCTATTACGAAGGTGATATGTGGAACATGGTATATAGCCGACATGACAATGTTGATGCTGTTCCTCCTTCTGAAGCTTTACCAACTATCATGATTCCTACCCTTCCTGCTACTGGAAGTGAAATGAATCAATGTGCCGTAGTCAGCAACAGAGAATTGAAAGAGAAATCATATATCTGGAGTCCTTGTATTTATCCTAAGGTATCAATCATCGACCCAGAGCTAACACTAACATTACCTGCATACCACACTGCTTGTGCTGCTGCCGATACTATCTCTCACGTATTGGAAATCTATTTCAATGGAGAGTCAGATTCTGATCTTCAGCACTATTTCCAAGAGGGAGTAATGCGAACTGTAATTGACAATGTAGAAAAGGTATTGGAAAATCCTAACGATATTTCTGCTCGCTCTCACTTGCAATGGGCTGCTACATGTGCTATTAATGGTTGGGCTTCACCTGGCGATGCATGGACTCCAATTCACCAAGTTGGTCACGTACTTACATCACTTCATCAGGTAGCACACGGCGCATCGCTTTCAATTTTAATGCCTGCATGGATGAAAACATTCAGTCAACGTAAAGCAAAACAGTACTACCGTTTCGCCATCAATGTTATGCAGATCAGTCCAGTTGATAAAACAGAACAGCAGGTAATTGAAGAAGGTATTGATGCATTTAAAGCATTCTTGAAAAAGATTGGCACGCCAGTACAGTTATCTGATGAAAATATCAAGGAAGATAATTTGAATGACATTATTGAAGGTGTTGTGAAAGTAAGTTTTGGTGATAATGGTCAATTGGCATGTCAACCTCCTGTATCGAAGGAAGATATTATGGATGTATTAACAACTGCATTATAAAAATGGCAATGAAAGATATAAATCAGATCGCTCGAATGATTGATTTGAGCTGTGTTCAGGCTAGCAATACAATTGAAGAGATTAAAGAGGTGGCTGAGCTTGCCATTAAATATAACTGTATTTGCACGTTTGCTTTGCCTGCACATACTCCAATGCTTATCGATTTAGTGAAAGATCATCCCTCGGTATTGGTTGGTGGTGTAGTTGGTTTTCCTGATGGAGGAGCAACAACTAACGGTAAAGTTGCGGAAGCCAAAGAGCTTATGGAAATGGGAGTTGATGAGTTAGATATGGTAATTAATATCACTTGGTTAAAAGCCCAATGTTACGACAAAGTTTTGGCTGATATGAAAGCAGTTGTTGAAGCTGCTGGTGATACTCCAGTGAAAGTGATACTAGAATGTCATCATTTAACCAATGAAGAGATAGTTAAAGCCTGTGAATTAGGAGTAGAAGCCGGAGTAAGCTTTGTTAAAACAGGAACTGGATGGGCTCCTACCGGAGCTACTTACGAAAATGTAAGTTTAATGAAACAAACTGTTGGTGATGCTTGTGAAGTAAAAGCAGCAGGTGGTGTACGCGATTTGGAAACGCTATTGGAAATGAATAAGCGAGGTACTACCCGATTTGGAATTGGAGTACGTACTGCCAAACAAATCTTTGAAACTCTTGAATCGAATTAAATCTAAACCTGTGAAAAAATATCTCATTGCATACGATTTGGGAACGGGAGGCTGTAAAGCCTCCTTATACGATGAGCAAGGAATTTGCCTTGCCGACTCGTTTATTTCGTGTGATACCATTTACCCGCAACAAGGTTGGCACGAACAGCGACCAGAAGATTGGTGGAGTGCAGTAGTTCAATCCACTAAGCGATTAATTACTCAATCAGAAGTTGATACTCAGCAAATTGTTGGTATTGGAATTTCAGGGCACAGTTTGGGCTTAGTGCCAATTGGCAAAAAGGGTAAGTTATTACGCCAAAGTGTACCTATTTGGTCTGATGCCCGACCAACAGAAAAAGAAACTCAGCCATTTTTCGACAAAATTGATGAAGAGAAATGGTACATGATTACCGGAAATGGTTTTCCTCCTCCACTGTATACTGTGTTTAAATTGATGTGGCTCAAAAACAATGAACCAGACCTATTTGAGCAGATTGATCAGGTAATTGGAACCAAGGATTACATCAACTATAAGTTGACCAATGTATTGGCTACCGATTATTCATATGCCTCAGGAAGTGGTGTATATGATTTGAAAAAGTGGGACTATTCGCAAGAGTTAATTGAGGCCAGCGAAATTCCAGCATCCATATTTCCACGATTGGCTGCATCAACCGAAGTATTGGGAACACTAACCGATGAAGCTGCAAAAGAATTGGGCTTACCAACTCATGTTCAGGTTGTAGCTGGCGGTGTCGATAACTCATGCATGGCTTTAGGTGCAAAATGCTTCAAAGAAGGACGAAGCTATAATTCACTTGGTTCTTCGGCATGGATAGCTGTTAGTTCTTCTCAGCCTTTGTTACAGCCTAACAGTCGCCCTTATGTATTTACTCATGTGGTACCCAAAATGTTTGCATCTGCAACAGCCATTTTCTCTGCAGGAACCAGCTTCAGATGGTTACGCGATAATGTTTGTGAGGAGATGAAGCAACTGGAAGGTGATACTTGGGATCATTTAACTGCATTAGCATCTACTTCTCCTGCTGGTGCCAATAAATTGCTATTTAATCCAACTCTTGCCGGAGGTACTCTAATTGATAAGAGTGCGAATGTGCGAGGTGGCTTTGCTGGTATTGACCTGCGTCACACCAAAGCAGATGTGGTACGCTCTACTATGGAGGGAATCTGCATGGGGCTTCGTGTGGCTTTGGATGAACTGCGAAAGCTCACTCAACTAGAAGATGAAATGCTACTTGTTGGTGGAGGTAGCAAAAGTGATTTCTGGCGACAGATGTATGCCGACATCTATAACACAAAAGTGATTAAAACCAATGTAGATCAGCAAGCAGCAGCACTTGGAGCAGCAGCATTAGCAGCAGTTGGAACCGGATTATGGGATAACTTCGATACTATCGACGAGATACATAAAGTAGAGCATACAGAGAAACCCGGAAAAGAAGAAAACTATACCTATGAACAGCTTTTACCTATCTACAAACAGTTAGCCGATAACCTCTCGGATATTAGCGATCAATTATTGAAGGTAAAATCGATGAATTAATTGAAAAGCTTAACTAAAAACAAATAACTATGGAATTCAATATTGTAGAACTTTTGGTCGCATTTGCTGGAGGAATATTTGGAGCAGCAATTGGCGCACTACCGGTCTGGATATTATGTGGACTAGCCGTTTTAATTGGTGCTACAGTTCAATTATCTACCGGACAAGCCATGTTTACTTCTTTAGTGGCATGGGGAGCCTTTCTTGGACCACATACCTCATTCGCAGGTGGTGCTGCGGCAGCTGCTTATGCTGCAAAACAAAAGAAATTGGAAAACGGACGTGATATCCTTACTCCACTAATTGGACTGAATTGTCCAAAAGTATTAATGGTCGGTGGTATCTTCGGAGCCTTAGGGTATGTAATGCTTTGGGGAATCATGCAGGTTCCCAATTACAGTGAAATAGCATGGACCAACACCATTGCATTGGCTGTTGTTTTAAACATGGTTGTAGCTCGTTATGCATTCGGTTCAACCGGACTGTTTGGAAAAGTCGCAAAAGGAGCTAATCGCTGGGTGCCATCTGACTCTGCTGGATGGGTACCTTACCAGTCACACCCGCTAACTCTTATTCTATTGGCTTTAGCAGTGGGAATACCAGCATCGTATTTCACTCTTGCCATTGAAGGTAGCATAGGTGTTACATTCGGATTTGTAACCTTCTTGCTTATTTTTATGCAATTTGGTTTTAAAGTACCGGTTACTCATCACATTGCTCTATCGGCAGCAATGATTACTGCTGCAACTGGCGATATTACCTGGGGAGTTACATTCGGAGTAATGGCTGCCTATATTGGAGAATTTATGGCTTGTACATTCGTTTACCATGGCGACACCCATATCGACCCACCAACACTAGCATTGGTTACAACTTTTACCATTTATCCACTAATGGATCAAATGAATGCTTTCTCGCTTGCTCCTAGCTGGGTGACAGCAATATTAGCTGGTGTAACCATTCTGGGATACTTCGCTTTATGCCAACTAAAAAAGGAAAAATCAATTTTGAACCTTTCGTTAAACCGTAAATAAATAACAACGCTACCTGCCCAATCTTAAGCAGGTAGCGTTTCTCTTTCTACTATTTCGACATAAAGCAATAAAACAATAGTAGAAAAATGTTATTCCATCTCTTTTCGGTATTGGTAAATATCTTCAATTGTAACTACAGTCATATCATGTTTAATAGCAAAATCCATAATCTCAGGAAGTCTAGACATGGTACCATCTACATTGGTTAATTCGCACAAAACGGCTGTATCACCCAAACCTGCTAATTTTACCAAATCAATACTTCCTTCGGTGTGTCCTCTTCTACTATAAACTCCACCTTCTTTGGCAGTTAAAGGAAACACATGCCCTGGTCGAGCTAAATCTTCTGGCTTAGCATCTGAAGCAATAGCTGTTTGAATAGTCTGTACACGATCTTTAGCTGAAACTCCGGTAGTAACTCCCTCTTTGGCCTCGATAGAAACAGTAAAAGCAGTTTGATTCTTACTATTGTTGTTCTCTACCATTGGAGGCAATTCCAGTGCCTGACGTTTCTTTTCTGTAATGCATAAACATACTATACCACTACATTCTCTAATCATTAGAGCCATGTCGGCAGCAGACATAGTAGCTGCTGGGTATATGATATCCCCTTCATTTTCACGATCTTCATCATCTACTAAAAGAATTCCTTTTCGTTCAGATAATTTTTGAATCGCATTCTCAACTCGTTCTTTGTAATTGGCTCCAAATCTTGCAATTGTGATCATTTCACTCCTAATATTAAAGGTTAAGCGATCGCTTCGGAGCAAACGAAATTCGTGCAGAAATAGCTAACCCGATATGCACAAGCATACCTTTAGCCATCCATTTTTCCTTCTCTCATCCAGACTTTAACTGTCGGCTCTGGAATTTCACCAAATCAATCCTCAAAAAAGAGGAGTCGCGGGCTATCACCGCCGGTAGGGAATTGCACCCTGCCCCGAAGAAAATCGACACAAATATACCATATTCAATGAAAACAAACCTGTATAAATGTCAGAATGATTCATTACATGTGAATTAATTGATTTTTTACACAAATTCTTTTGTTTCACCTACAGAAACTGTATTCAGGATCTATTTCCTGCTCAATTATAAAATTAAAATATTAACATATACCTGTTTAGTGAAATTAAAACTTTACATCATTTTGTAAAATGGCATAATATTTGACAAGTTATCATTACCAAAACTAATCATCTATTAACCATGAAAAACTCTACCACACTCCAATTCATTCATTTTCTATTTATTTTAACTTTTGTTCCGCAAGTAGTGTTAGCACAAACCTTAAGTAATAGCACTGAAAATCTAAAAGTACTTTCAACTATTAACACTGAAAAGGTTCACTTGCACTTAGATCGGAGAATATTTTCTCCAGGAGAAGACTTATGGTATAGTGCTTACTTAGTCGATGGCACTTTTCACCATTTGACATCAACAAGTAATAACCTGCATGTAGAACTAATTGCTCCAGATGGCTCCATTGTATTAAGTCAAGTGGCTTTAATATACAACGGAACTGGACATGGTGACTTTAAGCTCGACAATAACAGCATCAAAGATGGAATCTATCGGATTAGAGCTTATACTAACCATATGCGCAATTTTGATGATGCCATATTTTTTGAAGAAGAAATACTTATCACTTCCAATCAGGAAAAGGAAAAACAAACTGCTGAAGCACAAAAAGAGCTTTCTCTTCAATTCTTTCCGGAAGGAGGAAACCTAGTTTATGGAGTCATTAATAGGGTTGCTTTTCATATAACCAATCAATTCGGAAAAGGAGAAAAAGCTACAGTAACAATATTTGATCAAACCGATAAGAGAATTATAAAAACAAAAACCATACATAATGGAATGGGAAAATTTGTTTTTAAACCTGAAAGATACAAAACGTATTATGCACTGTTTTCTACTCCCGAATTTACATCCGAAAAAGTTGAACTTCCTAAATCGGAAATGAACTACTCTATTTTTGTTGGGCGACAATTCAGTTCAGAGCTTGATTTCCACATTTGTACTTCTCCTGATAATGTAAAACATCAACAAGTTTCATATATCATTCAAACACGTGGAAAGTTATTCTCTAGTAATTCCATTTCTATAGATTCTCCTCAAACAGTAGTGCGCATCAATAAAAACGATATGCCTTCTGGTATCTCATGCATTACTATTTTCGATGAGAATGAAGTAGCTGTTGCCGAGCGTTTAATCTACAATCAAATAAGACCTGAACTTAACATATCGGTTAAGACCAATAAAACCAACTACAAAAATCGAGAAAAAGTAACCTTAGAAATTGAAACAAAAAATAAAGCAGGAAAACCTGTCGCAGCAACTTTATCAATGGCTATTGTTGCTAATAACATTATTGACACACAAAACAGGATGCTTAATCAACCGTCTAACATTCAGGCTTCAATCCTGCTAAATGCAGACCTGAAAGGACACATTGAGAATCCTGCCTATTATTTTACCAATTTCAATAAAACCAAACATGCTAAACTTGATTTAGCTTTGCTTACACATGGTTGGCGTAAATATATTTGGAAAGAGAAACTAACCGAACCTCAATTAAAAATGGATTATGCATTTGAAAACGGTTTCACATTCACAGGAACAGCTAAAACATTAGTCTTCAATCGTCCAATAGAAAAAGGAAAGGTTTCATTGGTAATGAATGAACGAGCTTTCTATTATAAAGAGACAAAAACAGATGAAAACGGAAAATTTGAATTTAAAAACATCCATTTAGAAGACACTACACTTGTTCTTTTTCAAGCTTATAACAAAAGAGATAAGCGAAAATCAAACATTTACATGGATAGCTGTTTTTATGCTTCTGCTGTTACGTCCCCTATCGACCTCCAGTATCACTTTAAACCAGATAATTCGCTGAATTCGATAACAGCCCATACGCAAGAAATGCTTCTTCTAAAAGATTCACTTGAATTAAAAAATAACAGATGGTTAGACGAAGTAATAATCAAAGCGGAAAAAAAAGAGAAAGACAATCATTTTAGATATTACAGCAAGGCAGATGTGGTAATTGAAGTCGGTAAAGAACATATAGCATACAATAATATTTTTGAAATTATACAAGGACGTGTTCCCGGAGTAAGAATTATTGGTTCGTGTCCTGATGTTGAGATTGTAATTCGTGGAGCTAAAATTATGGCTTCAACAAAGAATAGTGCCAATCCATCTGTATGTTTATTAGATGGTGCCTTTGTTGAGATTAATGAAATGTGCAATATACATCCATCTCAAGTCGATAAGATTGAAATTTTAAAGGGAGCCAAAGCAGCTATTTATGGAAGTAGAGGAATGGATGGAATTATTGCCGTTTATACTAAAGGAGTTGACTCTCCTTTAGAGAAATGGGAACATATTGATATCGGTATCGTAAGAAAAAAACAACCAGGCTACTATCGAACAAGAGAATTCTATTCTCCCAATTACGATGAAGATCAAACGAAATTTGAAAGCGCAGATTACCGCAATACACTATACTGGAATCCACAAATTATCACTGATAAAAAAGGTAAAGCAAAAGTTAGTTTCTTTACTTCTGACGAAAGTGGAAGTTATCAAGTAACCACAGAAGGAATTGGAGTTTACGATGAAAGCATGGGCACTAAGGTTAGTACTTTTGAAGTTAGATAGTTCATTAATTGGTAACGACATAAAAAAAGGTACTGCTCACACAGTACCTTTTTTATTTATCTCTATGTATTTATTTTATTGCCTTCAGCTCAAACTCAAAAGAGTAATGCCTATTAGCATCTATTGTAAATTGCTTATGGGTTTTTGCTCCCCAGGAATCATCTCCCCCAACTCCATGAATCTTCCAATCGATATTTACATTGATGAAATCCTGAATCTTTATTTCATGAGGATGCTTTGCATTTTCCAGCTCTTTCTCGGTATAAGGCCATGCTCTAAAGGCAAATGGTTTGGTGCCACTAATTCGGAGCCCCTCACTTTTATTGGTAAACTCACACCATCTTACATCACATCTATTGGCATTGTCCTGAGGTGAGATATAGTTGGTAATAAAATCATTCAGCTCTTTTGAATACAATCCAATAAACGCACTCATTTTTCGGTCAGGATAGTTTTCATGCGGACCTCTGCTATACCAACGAATAGTTTTCAATTCTTTAGCAATCCCCAATCGGAAACCAAACTTAGGCATTACAGGTAATTCAGCAGCAAGAGGCTTATAATCACCTTTAACTTTTACAGCTCCATTATTGCCAATGCAATAACTCAACCTATACTTTACCTTTTCAATATTCAATTTTAGATCGAAAGTTAGAACTACTTCATTGGGTTGTTTCTTGATATTATATTGAAGGACTTGAATATTCTCACAAGCATTTTTCCAAACCTTCAATCTTTTTACATATTGGTTTTTCTCTTGGTTATCGTTGGTAGGTTTCCAGAAATAAGGTTGTAGCGGAGCTTTTATTAGCGACTCTCCATTTATATTATAGTGATTCAACATTCCATTGGTTTTACCAATTTCAATTTCCACATTATTGGCCAATATTTTTACAGTTTCTGCGGTCTCTTTTACATCGATTTTAGCATTACTCTTTGCTGAATTCATCGATTTAAAAGAGTAGCCAGATAGAGCGAATTGCTCTTTGGCAACAACAAATCTTTTATCTGCCCATATTTTCGAAGTATTTAGTACAACTTCCACATTCAAAAGGTATTCTCCTTTTTTCAAGTCATAAGCAGGTAAATTAAGCTGAAATACCTTTTCTTGCCTAGGTTCAATGACCAAGGATTTAATGCTATTCGATTTAATCTTTTTACCATCCAAAGTAAGTGTCCAAATTAAATCGAAGTCGGATAGATTCTGGAAATGATATTGATTTAATAGAGTCAACTTGTGATTTTCAGCGTTGAATTTAAACTGAATATCCTGGTGTACTTTCTGCGCTTCAAAATAGTGTGGATTCGGTTTTCGATCTGGAGAAATTAAACCATTAATACAGAAATCATAATCGTTCGGATAATCACCAAAATCACCTCCTATAGCGTAGTATTCATCATCGTTCAAGCCTAATTTGTAGCGGTTCTTCAAAAACTCAAGTTTCGATCCATCTTTCTTTTTGGCAAGTCCCTGATCTACCCAATCCCAGATTGCACCACCAATAAAATGATCGTATTCAGATATAAGATCCCAATAAGCTTGCAGGTCTCCCAGAGAATTCCCCATTGCATGCGCATACTCACGCATAATAAGTGGCTTTTCCTTATTGTGCTCTGCAAAATGTTTCAACTTCTTAGGATGGATATAAGATTGATCGTTTATTGTCGAAGCATTTTTATCACTATCTGAAAAAACAATCGCTTGAGGTAAGATCTCTTTTACTGCCTTAGCCATTGCAATAAAGTTTCGTCCTCGTCCTCCTTCATTACCAAGCGACCAAATGATTACACAAACGTGATTCTTGTCTCTCTCAACAATTGCCACAGCTCTATCGACATGAGCTTTTGTCCAGTCGGGATTATCGCCAATTATTGTGTTTCCAATATTAAAACCATGCGATTCCTGATTGGCTTCATCCATTATATACATTCCATACTCATCGCACAACTTGTACCACAGCGGATCGTTAGGATAGTGACTGGTACGCACAAAGTTGATATTGCACTGTTTCAGCAGCTCCAAATCGCGTCGCATAGTTGCTTCATCAATATTTCTTCCTGTACGTGGGTGGTGTTCATGGCGATTTACTCCTTTCAATTTCACCAACTTCCCATTGATATAGAACTTCCCATTTTCAATCTTTTGCTCTTTAAATCCAACATACCAAGGAAGATGTTCTAATATCTGACCAGAACTACTTTTCGATGTAATTACCAATTTATATCGATAAGGTATTTCTGAACTCCACAAATGCACATTTTTGACCGAGAATCTCAAGTTCGCACTTGCTTCTCCATTTAACTTGATTTTATCGGTCTGGATCTTTTTTCCATCTGCATTGTATAATACAGCAGATAATTCATGATTTTCAAAGCTACCATTTGAGTTTTTTTTCAACTGTACTGCCAGATTCAATTCTCCATCACTATAGTTATTGCTTAATGCTGTCTGAGTTTTGAAATCATTGATATATACTTGAGGCTTGGCAATTAATGTCACATTGCGATAAATTCCACTTAAACGCCACATATCCTGATCTTCCAGATAACTACCATCGCACCAACGAAGCACTTTCAATGCAATACTGTTTTTCCCTTCTTTAACAAATGCAGAAACATCGAATGTGGCAGCTGTCATACTACCCTGACTATATCCTACTTTTCGACCATTAATCCATAAGTAGAAAGCTGATTTTACTCCGTCGAACTTCAACAGTAGCTTTTTCGAATTCCACCCTTTAGGTAAATTAAATGTGCGCTTATAGCATCCCGTTGGGTTACGCCATTCATAGCTGGTGTAATTCTTTTCTGGCTCTTTAGTAACAAAAGGTGGTTCTTTCTTAAATGGGTAATTGATATTGGTATAAATGGGCTTTCCAAAACCTTGCATTTGCCAGTTTCCAGGCACAATGATATCATTCCAATCGTTTGTTTTATAATCCGATTTGTAGAAAGTCTGAGGCGCTTCTTCAGGAGATTTGCTCCACTTGAATTTCCAAATTCCATTCAATGAATATTCATTCTCTGAATTATCCATTTTCATTGCATTTGAAATTTTATTGTAAGTAGAAAAAGTAGCCGTTGGATATAGTTTATTAATTCCTGTTACAGCTGGATTTTCCCAGTCTCTATTCTTGCCTTCTGCTTTTGCCTGACTCGCGGTAACAAGCAATGAGAAGATAAATAATAAGCTAAATATATGTTGTTTCATCTGTTTAAATTTTTTTGATTTCTAAATGTTCAATCCCGAAAGTTATCGGGAGAATACATTCAGGAACTCACATAAACTTTAATCATTCTAGTCTGTGAAATATAGAATACTGAAAGTTCATGTTCATTTCATCTGTTTAATTCTTTTGATTTAGTCGTGTTGGATACAGTTGTTTAGAAACAGTAATGCCTTTTTCAATTAGCTCATAATATGGAGTGTCGCAAACATCAATGAAGCCAATTTGGTAATTTTCACCATCTCCCCTTCCTGTAACCAGTTGATCCTGGTATTGGAACCAATGCGCACCAACTATATTTCTATTCTTTATGGCTTGTAACATGTATTTCTCATACATTTCTGCCCGCTGCACTTGATTGGTAACTCCTTTTAGACCTACATTTAATAAACCTCTATCCAAAGCTCCGAAATGGAATTCTCCAATTAAAACAGGTACATCCAGTTGTTTGGGCATCTTGAAATCGGCTACATTAAACGAATAGCGATTAAAACTAAGAATGTCGCAATGCTTCGCAGCGATTTTTACAATTTTTTGCTGCAGCTTATTCACTTTAGGATACTCATGAAAATCTAAACGACTTCCTAAATAGAGTTTATTGGGAAGTATGTCTTTCACCAATCGCTTACAGATGATATAGTATCGATCGATAAAGTAAGATTCAAAAGCATCAAAATCTACAGCATTCAACTTGTTCTGCTTTAATTCCGAAATGCTACCCCAACTTTTATAATTGGAATTCCACTTTTTGTTTAAATCTGCAATTGATTTATACTTCGCTTTTAATAATTCAATAAAGTGGTTCCGTAAGAACTGATTTTTGCCTTTTGCCAAAATCGGTTTAATGTTTTCCCAGCCATGAATTTCGTTATTTACAAATACCCCAATGCAAAAGGAGTCGTTATTGCATTTTTTATAATTGGTAAGTGATTTGCTTAGTTGCTTTTCAAATTCAGGATTACAAACATTCGGTAATTTATTGCTTATCATGTCACTGCAACCATAATGAACAGGTACTACATACGGCTTTCTAATATCTCTAGCCAATTGAATATCACTCCAATTTCCGAAAGTGTTTATTCCCCATGTATCAAGACGTCTCCCCAATTTCAATGCACTTTTTTGATGCCAATTGGCTCCATATTTGTGCTTTAAATTTTCTATTCCGAATGAAATCTTTCCTAGATGTTTCTGAGTCTTGGCTATTTCAGTCAATGACTCTGGTGAGTTTGAGAAATATTTAGTCCTTTCAGTAAACGATGTTGTAGCGTGCCCTAACTTAATACACGTTACCCCCATACTCCAGAATAAGTTTCCTTTAGGAGTAATCAACCACCATTTATTATCGATCTTTTTCGTTTGCCAATGCCCATTACCAATAACAGTATGAGTAGTTGGATAACCATAAAATTCATCAGCAAGAGGTTTTCTATGGCATTTATTTAAAAAAGCCACCTCTTCTTTCTCTCTTAGCTCGAAATCCTTTTCGTTATGAATTTTTCGAGCCCAATTGGTATGAATATATTGTCCATATTCATCCATAAATGGGAATAGTTCTTTCCCTGACACACCTCCTGCATTTTTGCCTAACGTCCCATGCAACATGCATTCTAATACTTCAAAATTCGCATGATTACACTCTCCAATTAGATAAAAATCGATGGATTTAATGGATTCTGTTTTCATCCCTTCCCAATGATACATGTAGCCATTGGGATTACTTTTCATTTTTCGAACTTGTTGAGTGATTTCTTTGGAAGCTTTATAGCCTTTCAGGAACAACCGTAAAGTATCGGTTTCTTCTGGTGCAAGAAAAACAGCACCATCGTGCCAGAATTTGTTGTTTATTGCTGCTCTAACTCCAATTTCTTCAGGCGATTTATTCTGGATTATCAGGTCGCAATACAAATAACCTTTCCAGTTGCCCTCTTCATTGTTTAGCTTTTTCTGCAAATGTTGATCTGCCGAAATGCTATAATCTCCTCGTATCCGAGGAATTTTTTTCATGGCTTGTTTCGCATAGCCTTTCAAACCGAAAAGCATAAAACAAACCCAAAATAGTTTCTTCATCGGGTTAATGATTCTTGTAAATAATACGGTAACAATTAATGCATTTCAAATATACAGGACACTTCAGGATATAGCAATAGACTATTTGCTAAAAATGTTGCAAAAAACAGGACATTTGAATTTACAGAAGAAAAAATTATCCTGAATTAACTTCTCCATCAAACAATATTTCCAATTCAATGTTGATCCTAGTAATTCAGAAAAAAATAGATATATGAAAATGATAGAATCACCTTGCATTAAAATTTGTAGATACGATACCAATGGCGTTTGCTATGGCTGTAGAAGAACAATTGAAGAAGTGGGAAACTGGGGACTTTATTCCAATGAAGAGAAACAAGCAGTTATAGATAAAACCCGAAAAAGAAGAAATGTAGCTGATACCAGTACCAAAGGCTTCTTTCGTTAATTAGTTACCAATGTTTTTTTGCTATATGTCAGTATTGGGTAATCCTTAATCGGGTTACCCATATTTTTTATTCTATTTTTGCAACATGAGCAAAAGAGAATTGAAGAAATACTTATCAGAGTTAAGCCAAGAGCAACTTGCAGAACAAATAATCGACTTATACGACAAATTTAAAGATGTAAAATCATATTATGACTTTGCATTTAATCCTAAAGAAGATAAGTTACTGGAAGAGGCTAAATTTAAAATTGGCAAAGAATACTTTCCTACTACTCGAAGAAAAGCCAAGTTGCGTCGTTCTGTTGCCCAGAAAATAATTCGCCAATATAAACAACTAGGTGTAGATCCCAATTTAATTGCAGATATTATGCTTTATAATATCGAAGTTGCTCAAACTTATAGTATGGATAAACCACCTAAACAGGATTCATTTTATTTAAGTCTCCATAAATCGTTTAAAGAAGCCACCGATTTCATGATGGAACACGGTATTTATTCTGATTTTGAGTATCGTATTCAGCAGATAATTGATCAGGCATGGGCACAAAATTGGATAAACAAAGGAGCTTTTGAATAATTCCACCTTATTTGTTCTGATTCCTACTATGATAAGTATCATCAATTTTTAATCTCAACATATTCTTAAACACATTCTCAAATTTTGAAGTCACAGGCGAATTGAGTATTTCTGTAGCTGCATTTTTTCTACAATAGAATAAGTGTATAGTGAATGATTATTGTCTACTATATGGAAGAACGATAATCATTAAAGATCCTAACCTGAGTTCGAATGCGAATTCAGTTACCTAAAACCATTATTTTGAATTTTAATGATTTTACCTATGACTGCAAAAACAAAATTAACATCGCAAGATTACATTGCACGCGAAGACAAGTATGGAGCACATAACTACCATCCACTTCCAGTAGTTTTAGAACGTGGAGAAGGTGTTCATGTTTGGGACGTTGAAGGCAAAAAATATTTCGATTTTCTTTCTGCATATTCAGCAGTAAACCAAGGGCATTGCCATCCAAAAATTGTTGGAGCTATGACTCGTCAGGCAGAAAAGCTTACCCTTACTTCTCGTGCATTTTACAATAGTGTTTTAGGCGAATACGAAGAATTTGTTACCAAATATTTTGGTTTCGATAAGGTTTTACCAATGAACACTGGTGCCGAGGCAGATGAGACGGCCATTAAGCTATGCCGTAAATGGGGTTACATGAAAAAAGGAATTCCTGAAAATCAGGCAAAAATTATTTGCTGTAATGAAAACTTTCACGGCAGAACAATTACAATTGTTTCCATGTCGACAGATCCGGATGCTTACAATAACTATGGACCATTTACTCCTGGTTTTGTAAAGATTCCTTACAATGATCTTAAAGAGCTGGAATGTCAGCTACAAGATCCTAATGTAGCTGGTTTCTTGGTTGAACCAATTCAAGGCGAAGCTGGTGTTTATGTACCTGAAGATGGATATTTGAAGAAAGCAGCTGAATTGTGTAAGAAATACAATGTATTATTCATTGCCGATGAGGTACAGACAGGTATTGCTCGTACAGGAAAGCTTTTAGCTTGCGATCATGAAGAGGTTCGTCCTGATATCCTTATTTTAGGTAAAGCACTTTCAGGAGGTGTATTCCCAGTATCTGCAGTATTAGCTGATGATGATATTATGCTTTGCATTAAGCCAGGAGAACACGGTTCTACATTCGGAGGCAACCCTATTGCCGGAGAAGTTGCAATGGCTGCCTTACAAGTAGTAACAGATGAGAAACTAGCAGAAAATGCTGAACGCTTAGGAAAAATATTCCGTGAAGAATTCCGCTCTATTGATTCTGAAATGATTGAATTAGTACGTGGTAAAGGTTTATTGAATGCAGTAGTTATTAAGCCTAAAAACGGAAAAACAGCTTGGGATGTATGTGTAGCTATGGCCAATAACGGTCTTTTAGCGAAACCAACACATGGTCATATTATTCGTTTTGCTCCTCCTTTAGTTATTACTGAAGAGCAATTGCGTTGTGCCATGGACATCATTAAAGCTACATTCAAAGAGTTTGAATAATAATTTTCTATGATTTATTGATATTCGCATTTATATCGCCATGAAAAGAGAATCGTTTTGAAAAACTCTATTCATACAGATTTAGGTGATAATATCCATTTTTTGAAGAAGGTTAATATCCAATCATAAACCAAAAACTTTAATTGAGAGAATTATACCCTCGAGAGCGCGCACTTTCGGGGGTGTTTTCTTTTTTACTGCTATTTTCCTAATTTAGTACTTTGAAACAAATTAATAAGAGGGGAAAATGGACAAAAGGCTATTACGTCTTACACATCCATTGTGGCACGAGCAGATTGACCTATGAAGAAATTGAAATTTGAATACCAGATTACAGTCATCTATCTGTTGATAGGTGGTTTATGGATTGTATTCTCTGATGAGGCTTTGAACTTAATCATAAACGACCAATTGTTACTTACCAAGTATCAGACATATAAAGGTTGGTTTTATGTATTTGTTACTGCTACCCTATTCTTTATGTTTCTAAAAAAACATTTAAATCGTATACGGAATACCGAACACCAACTAGCCCAGCATAAAAAGAATCTGGAAGCTATTGTTTTAAAAAAGACAGAAGCTCTAGAACAAACCAACTCAAAACTCCAAAAGAGTATTGATGAGTTGAATACAAAAAATGAAATTATCTATTCTAAGAACACCAAGTTGCATCAAGCTTTAACAGAGCTAAAAGAGACAGAAGCGCAACTCATTCAGTCTGAAAAAATGGCTTCCCTGGGTATCTTAACTGCTGGAGTAGCCCATGAAATAAATAATCCTTTGAACTTCATTATGGGTGCCCACATTGGACTCAGCAACTATTTCGAAGATCATGGTTCTAATGCCCCTGAAGAGACGGATGTATTTCTGGAGAGCATCAAAATAGGCATCGATCGAACGACAGACATCGTAGATAGTTTAAATAGCTTTAGTCGTTCCAACACAAAATTGGATGAAACATGTAACATTCACTCAATTATAGATAACTGCTTGGTTATTTTAAACAATAGAATGAAGCATAAAATACAAATCGAGAAGAAGTATTACAACGAGGAACTTACTTGTCTGGGAAATGTGGGAAAAATGCACCAGGCTGTAATTAATATTCTTTATAATTCGATACAAGCAATTCCTGACAAGGGAAAAATATCCATTAGTACTTCAATAGAAAAAGATAATGTTATTATCGAAATAAAAGATAATGGCATAGGTATAGCTTCAGAACATTTGAATAAAATAACCGATCCATTTTTTACCACAAAACCGCCAGGAGAAGGGACAGGATTAGGTTTATCTATTACCTATTCAATCATTAAAGAGTTAAATGGCTCTATTCAATTCTATTCTGAAGTTAATAAAGGAACCAATGTTGTCATTGAACTACCACGCACAGAAATGGATAAAGAAAGTATTGTCCGTGAATTAGAACTCTCGGAATACTAAGAAACGGTTATCAACCCAGTGAGTCAACCAGAATGGTATCACACTCGGCTCCTTTCAGTCGGTGTTTCAATATCTTCTGGTATTCATCGGAATAATACCAGGCATCAAAATCGTCTTTACTTTCAAACTGAATAATTACATTACGGGTATAATTCCAACTTCCTTCCAACAACACAGGACTGTTCTCTACTACTAAATAAGTGCCTTTATATTTGCTAAAAACCTCGCCGGCTTCTGCAATGTACTTATCGTACTCCTCTGCGTTATTGATTTTAATGTTAGCTACGAAATATACTTTTTTGCTCATTCTTTATCGTTTTTACTTTCTTCCTACAAATCGAATCACTCTTCCTACTCCCTGATGAAATGGCCCTTCTTGCAATTCTGTTTCAACCTCTTCCAGCTGCAAAATATCCATGTTTTTAAACTGATCCTGTAATTTAGCAATAGAAAACAGCATCTCGATATTATTAGGTCCACCAACTTTGGGATTTTTCTTTTTCAGTACTAAATTGTTTTCACTGAAACCTTCTAAAATAATCACCCCTCTTGGCTTAAGTACTTTTATTAGGTTTTGGTGCAATTCTCTCACTGCATTTGGAGCAAAGTGAGCAAAGATTAAAACAACAGCATCAAAACGTTCATCTTCCAAACCAAGTTCTTGAAACTCTCCCACTCGATAATCTATAGCAACACCTCTATTAGTGGCTAATTCCATGGCTTTATTCCGAGCAACATTACTATAATCGAATGCAACGACTTCCAATCCATTTTCTGCGGCATAAATTGCATTTCGTCCTTCTCCTTCAGCCGGGAATAAAGCTTTACCCAAAATATTATATTTCTCAAGCATCTCTTTGAAAAATACATTCGGAGCAGTTCCATAAACATATTCATCAGTGCCATATCGTTCGTTCCAGAATTCTTTCATCAATCGCTTTTTAACAGTTCAGATTTCAAGATAAGTAATTTATACCAAATTAATTATTGCAAGAAATTTAATCAGACACCAGAAACCTTTTATTTCTTTAGTTCGTTGTATAGATAACTCCATAACCTATTCTGTATAAACTCTTAATTACACAATATGCCTAAAACACATGTAAAAAAATCAATCGTCATTGTTGCTGATTCTTCTAAGATATTGGATATAATAAGTGATTTTAATCACTGGGAAATATGGTCTCCATGGCTAAAGTTAGAACCTGGAGTAAAAGTTACAGTTTCTGAAAATGGAAAAAAGCAGCAGTGGGACGGCAAAAGAATTGGTGCAGGAATAATTGAGGTTATTTCTGAAAGAGAATCACAAGTTGACTACAACCTCACATTTCTTAAACCATGGAAATCGATGGCAAAAACAAGTTTCATAGTGAAAAAATTGGATGACAGTAGCTGTGAGTTGACTTGGACAATGGATGGATCACTTCCTTTTTTCATGTTCTGGATGAAAGCCATGATGGAACGACTAATTGGAATGGATTACGCCCGAGGATTGTTTATGCTTAAAGAGTACATTGAAACAGGAAGTGTTACTGCCCAACTGGAGTTCATTGGGCAATCAAATTATCCTGGTTGTAATTTCGTTGGAGTAAAAAGCGAATGTACAATCGACAATATTGGGGAGGTAATGCATAACGATTTTGTTAAACTCTCGGAATTTGCAGAGAGTAATGGTGAATTAGTTACCGATACAATTTTTTCGATGTATCACAAATTCGACTTCAATAAAAACAGAATAGTTTACACTACCGGAATTGGTGTAAAAAGTGATCCAGAAAACATGCCTAATGGATTTATTAAAGGTACCATTCCTTCAACTCCTATTTATACTGTCCGACATGTTGGACCATATCAGTTGTCGGGTAATGCCTGGAGTTCTATTATGGCAATGGAAAGAGCTAAAGAGTTCAAGAAGAATAAGAAAATTCCTCCCATGGAATTCTATCGAAACAGTCCGCTGCACACCGATCCAAAGGATCTAATATCAGATATCTGTATGCCCATAAAATAATCTCAAAACAGATTTTGCTTACAAAGAACTATTTTACCGTTCCTGTAAGCGATTTTTCTTTTAAAACATCCGAATTGCTACTATTCATTGAAATGCACTTTGGTGTTATTTTGAACAATACTCAAATCTATTGGACTCCACCTATTGTCCGTTAACATTTTAGGCGAAGTATTACCTTCATGGATTGACCCAACATAATCGCTTATATGGTTGTGTGCTACAATTTTTTTAGGGCAATTATTCCATAAGAAATGTACATCTTCTCCGACATTTATTTCTGGAAATGGATTTCGCTTCCAGAAACTCTTGGTATAGCAAAGTGTTGCACCATACACCCATTTTTTGTTCTGCTTAGGATAGATATAGTGCCACGCTTTTTTATACTCCTCTTGTAAACAATAAAATGAAGATAATCCGGTCACATCAGCATTATTTCTTAATAAATGAGCAACTTGTAATGCAATCCATTCATTAGAATAGTAATCATCATCATCCCAATGTAGAATTATTTGTCCATCTGCTTTTTCACAAGCCATATTCCTTTTGGCGCCCAATATCTTTCTATTTATAAGCCCTATATAACGTATTGTTGCTGTATTTTCAGGAATCAAATCATCAACTTTATTTTCTCCATCGTCTATTATAATTAGCTCTTTATTTTGATAAGTCTGATTTTGAAAAAAAACAATTGCTCTTTTTACAAATTCTCTTCGATTGCATGTTGGCATAATACATGTTACTTTGGGTTCATAACACATATCATTCTCCTTTTGCAAACTTCTGGACATGTGGTCATAAAAATCATAATCAGCACTCAAAAAATCAGGAAGTTCAACTTGCTGCCATTCACGATAGTCGAAGAACTCTCCCACCTTAAATCTCCATGTATTAAAATCATGTCTGATATAGATAAAATGGTTCTGTCCATCTATTTTTTTAAGGCGAAATGAGTTTTTTAGCATTTTATCCAATAAGTCTGCATCTTCCCGCAATGATGTATCTGGATATTCAACCGTATCCATCATGTTCTTTCGGAATGCCAAGGTGCCCCCCAACACTCCTTTTAAACAGATTTTCTCAAAAAGCTCGACTGAACATTTCCATAAATTCTTATTCTTTAAATCGAAAAACATGGTATTATTAAATGCGGTAATATCACACTCTCCGTCTAAAATTGGCTTTACCTGAACACTGATTCTATTTTCTGAATACCAATCATCATCGTCCCACTGCACTATTATTTCTCCCGAAGCAGCTTTACATGCCAAATTCCTCTTAGCTCCGATAGATAGGTTTTGCTCTACCTTCAAAAATGCAATTTTTTTACTCTGTTCTAATCCTTCAGGTAAATCATTTTCCGATTCGTAAATTATTATCAATTCAGTATTGGGATAATCTTGTTTCTGAAAATATTTCAATGCTTGTAGAAGAAATTCTGATCGGTTTTTGGTGGGCAAAATACAACTAACTTTTGGTGTTCCTCTTTCTTCTCGATCAGTATTAATACATTTCTTAAATAAACTATAAAATTTATAGGAGTTTGTAAGACATTTCATACTATACAGAATTTAATCAAATAATATACAAATGTATTCACCGGTCTTGTTTCTAACTTACTAAGTCTCACCTCCTGATTATTAACTTTTTCAGGCTCAGAAGTTAGTTCACTTTCTGTTGCAGCATATGCATTTCCACTATTTCCAGGTGTTGCTCCAACAGGCTTCTCATACTTATGCTTATGGGTCTGTAAAGCACACTCCTGAGTAGATCCTACTCCATCTGCCTCTCCGGCACATGCTTTTTCTCTATCCTCTAGACTTGACTCATCGTTGCCTATTCCTCTTAAAAACATGCCGCGATAGTCAGGCAAATTAAATTGTCCATGTTCTTCACTTCCTCCATATAAAAAGCCTAATGCACAGAAGAGTTGAGGATAGTCACAAATGTTTACTTTTCTTCCATCACATACCAGCCATCCAAACTCAGCTACATCTGTCTCAAAACCTTGTTGATTTTCTTTATTTTTTATTTTTCCTGCAAATGCAATAACCGATCCTACCGGCAAATTTTCATTACAAACGAACATACTTCCTATTTTTTATTATGAGTTAATAAATCACCTTCCTTATTAGATAGTATTTTCAAATTAGTTGGAACACTATAACTCCATTCTTCAAGGATTATCTCTTTACTAATCTGATCCAGACTATCAAACAGATTGATATATGGTTTAAATAATGGAACCAACTTATCGCCATAGTTCCACATTTTACCCGATTGAGTAAAATACAAAACAGACAAACTAAATTTAGGATGAACAGGTAGGTAGAAATCCATTGATTTAGCTTTTAGTAACGATGTAAGTGTATTTTCATTTTTTGCTTCTGAGATATTATTCCACTGATAACTAACCTCATGCCACTCAATAGCTCTTGCAAGAAAACTCTCCACAAAGGTTTTTTCTTGCTCTGACTGATTATCATATGATAAGCTTAATAGCATTTTAACCGCATAGCTAATCAAAACATTGCGAATAATATTTCCCATTCTCGAACTCGCCTCATTAGTAAGGTTCTGAGTTAAATATTCATTTCTCTTGGACTGATAAGCTCTAGATATTTCTCTAAAAATTCCATGCTTCCAAGTATCCATAGCTCTTTTATTACAAATACATTCTACCTGAAGATTCACTTTAACTACATTCAGTAATTCCTCTGAAAGTTTACTATTACTGCTGCACGTTAATGCAACAGCAATGGAATCTGTCTCAGAATTAAGAATTATTTCTTGTGCTTCTGCAGACTGAGTAATCAAAATACTCTTGTCGGATATTATTATTTGCTGATCAACGTTACTTTGTGTTGCTACAACACGTGCTATTGAAGCTTCATACCCCTCTGGTATTTTCAATAATTGATCACCTATTCTTGTCAATGTAGTTGATACTATTTTTTTAGGTATCGGAGGTAAGCAAAAATCTACCACATCATAATAAGCGCACAATTTTAAGTAATTATCAGTTGTTATATCTTCGAAGCTTTCAATGTTGAACCGCTCAAATGGACTATATATAATATTAGCATCATCAATACTCGTAATTTCCTCAAGCTCTTCAATATATCTGACAGGAGTAGGCAGCTTCAGTTTTAGTATTAACCTTTTCCCATAATTAATTAATTGTGCATTATAACGCTTATTTAACCAGTAATACACTCCATTTAAAATGTCAGTAGATGCATCATTATCAATGGCGCTTTTTAATAGTTCCTCGTATTCATTTTCACGAATGAGTTTTCGACTATTTTTCACTTTATTATTTATAGTCTGCATTACTTTCTCAATCAACTTCTTGGCAAAATCGGCTGCATTATTTCCTGATGGCGAGATAAGCTCTTTATCGACTGAATATACCCCATTGTAAGTAACATTTGTAGGAGGACCATATGAGGTATTCAATCCATTATAATTATAGGTATTTCTTGAATGGAACAATTTGTCCACTACTTCTTTTAATACTTCTGCTTCATCATATCTGCTCTCTTCTTCTATTGAAAGTACTGATTCCCATTTCTGAAAATGACTCTCCTTGGTTTTATTTCGGTTTTTTCTGGAAAGAACTCGACGTTCGTGAGGCATTACAGAGACAATATCCGCAATATCTGACCTTTCATATCCAGAGAAGGATTGTTTAATCATTTGCAGATCTGCTATTAAACAAACTACTTCTTCTCTATTACCTACAGGAGGTGACTTAAGTTCTTTATTTAGCGGGAATAATTCTTCTGGAAGAATTATTTTGGCATTTATTAAACACTTTATCTTCTGTACGTCTATTATAATCTTCTCTGTTTCTTTTCCTAAATTTAAGAATAGCTTTTCCACTAAATTACAAGCTAAAATAGCTTTAGAAAGAAAACATATTACTTCTAGTTTGCCCTCTCCGGCTATTAAAGATGCTAAATATGAGTTCCAAATTTCCTCTTTTTGATTTACATAAAAATCACTTTTCAGATATAGATACAACTCTTCAATAGTTAAGTCACAATAATTACAACATGAATTAACTATTCCTTCCAATTCATTACTATCATCCATTGAGTCATAGAATTCAATGAACTTAGAAGTATAAACATCTAAATGCGTACTATTTGTAAAGTATTTACAACCTGGATATTGGTCTAAAATATATTTGCGAACTAACTTCTGTAATTCTTTTGTGCTATTTTTCCTATTTAAACAAATTAATTCAGTAAGAAAGATATTTTTAGGTGGACTAAGCATTCTCAATGAATACTCAACAAAACGAAATTCTGTAAAATCATCAGTATTAGAAACTGGGCTGATAAAACTTATAAAAGGAAAAACATTTTGAAAGCGATCCTTCATATTAGAACTCTCCCCCTCATATTCATAGGTATCTGGTTGCTCTTTTTTGTCTAAAGCTACTTTTTCTGAATTAGATACAGTTCCTCCTGAAATAGCCATTGTTCCTTTGAAGGTATGCTGCTCATTTTTTTTCCCGTATTCAAGATCGCCCATAACGACTAAAATGCTTTTAGCTTTATAATTGTCTGTATCCACAATTAAATTTCCCTTTATCATATAATTATCCACTGCTTCGTTGATCATTACTCTCTTCCTAATTAACAATAAACTCTCTTTTATAATCGTTTTTCGATTAGAAGATAAAGGGTCACTATAATCAAGTGAAAACAATATTTCTGCACTTGTATCGGTAATCAAATTGATTTTGAAAACGAATATTAATCTTTTGTCATCCGATTCCCACGTTTTATATCTGACATTTGTTTGCATAATAGGTCTTTTGAATTTTTCTTTTATTAATCGAAATCATCAAGCTCAAAAATCCCACTCATCACCCTTTTTATTACTCCTTTTTCGCCATACTCTAAACCACATAAAAAATTGATTTCAAAATCAGAATCTCCTGCATACATCGCTCTATGTATTATTGTTTTTAGAGTGCCTTTTATATAAAAATTATCTTCAGACGAATAGTCTATTTCACATACACCATCTCGGGAGAAGCTATGAATGAAATTCTTCTCTTCTGTAGGCGGAGATGTTTCTATTGATAATTTTAGTTTTGGGTTTTGAACTATTACCAATTGAACACTTGGTAATCGCTTCTCATAATCTATAGAAAATATTAATTTGAAAATATAATCGTTTCTACTATCGTTTGGTAAAATTATTTGCTTCTTCTTTTGCATAATTTATTTTTTTAAGGGGAGGCAATGCCTCCCCTGCATCTAACTAAACCAAACTAATACAGACAGTTGACAATTTGCAAATACTGACAAATTATACAAGCAAGCACTCTTTACAGTTAGAAATTTCGATGACATAAATAAACAGAACTGGGAAATAGATAGTTTTAACCTATTGTTTCAAATTATAAATAAAGCTTGGTCTATAATAGTCTGATTATCTCTAATTAAACATACTTCACATTCTCAAGAGTAAATTGGAATTTCGAAGCATTTGGACCTGTGCCTCCACCAGTCATTACAATATCTGCCGATGCTACTCCTAATAACCCTAATTCGGTATTGATGTCTGACATAATAGCAGAATTCATTACTTCTCCTTCTTCCACTTGAGAAACTACTCCTACCCATAAAGTTGGTTTAAATTGGAATGCTGCTTTTTGAGCTGGAGAAATACCAGTCTTTCTAGCTAATAATTTTCCTCCTTTATAGATATTGGCATTAATTGCACCACGAACAAGGTCATTTCTCAATTGTACCTCTTTTCTGCTAGCTCCAGGTCCATAATATGCCAACTGATCACCAGAAGAATCCTGATATACGTGGAACAATTGACCATTACTGGCTTTCATTGGCTTAATAATTTCATTCCCCCACGAATCTTCAGCACTTACTTCCATTCCCATAGGATAAACAAACTCATGATGCCAACCCGTTGCGCAATTTTTAATTACTTTCCATGCTACTGCCAATTCATCAAAATCGGTAGCAACATTTTTTTGGAAGAATACAATTTCAGAATTGTTTTGATCATTCGACTCATTAATAAAATTTAATTTAATGTCAGTCATTACTTCTTTTTTTTAATTGTTCTTACTCTTTTTTAGGTTTTTCAGATTCCACCTTAATAACTTTATTGGGATATTGGGTACGATTATGTTATTCTCAACTCAAAACTAAAGCTCTTAATAGGTAAAATTCAGGGAGTTTATATCTTAATTGTTAATTAGGGTGTTTTTGCATTAGGCGGCAGCAATAGTTATTACTCAATTATTTATACCAACAAGATAGCTGTCCAGATCTACAATTTTATTTTGCATTGCCCATATAACAAGTCCCACTGTATTTTTAGTACCTGTTTTCAAAAGCAAATTGCTTCTGTGTCCTTCTACTGTTCGTTTAGTTATAAATAATTTATCAGCAATGCTTCCTGTAGTATTTTGTTGGCAAATAAGATCCAATACTTCCAATTCTCTTTCTGTAAGTCTATCGGTCTCATTACAAATAGGCTTAGGTGCTTTTTGAGAAACCTGCTCTTTCATTATCTCAAACTGCTCAGGGGTAATAAAAAAATTATTAAACCTAACTTCTAATATTGCAGCTTTCAATTCAGATAATGAAATTGATTTTGGAAGAAAAGCATCTACCCCCATCTTGAACAAAGAACCTATATATGACTCTTTATACAAAGATGTGAGGATAACTACCTTGAGTTTTGGGAACTCTGATTTTATTACTGTCATGAATTCATTAATAGGAATCGATTTTAACCTTAATTCCATAATAACTACATCAACATTTAGTTGCCCACTGCGAAGTTCATTCAAAAATTCTTTTTCATCCTGAAAAATATTTTCAAATTCTACTTCCTCCTGATGCTCAAAATCGCTCTTAAGCAAACTTCCAAATAAGATATCGTTATCAATGATACTTACTTTGAATTTTTCTATTTTCATTGGTTACGAGTTTTGAATGTTTATTACTTCTATACATTGTCAAAATTCACAAAACATTAAGATAGTTATATTGATATAAACAACCATTTGAGTATTCATAGTATATTCTCACACCAACTCACATAGGATTTACAATATAATTCTCTGATATATTTTTATAGAAATAATTCTCTTTAGTGAATTACTGTAGTTATGGAAGAATAATTAAACGAAAGCAAACACTGAATTCAGAAAAGTAGTATGGGGGTATCTTTTTCAGAAAATAATAAAACAAAAAAGGCTTTCCCTATTGTTGAGAAAGCCTTTCATATAGAATGATAAGTAATTCTTATCTGATTCGATCTACCGAACGTACTAAAGCTTCGTCGCGACCAATTGCTCTGATAGCTAAAGCATCTAAAATAATTGCCACAATTGGGAAAATAGTTCCAATTGTAAACGAATGCTGACCATTTACCATATCGGCATAAGAACTTGCCATGTAGAAGCCAATTGCGAAAAAACCAACTAATAAGAAAATAGTAAACACAGTTAGTCGCATCTGACGTACTCTATGCTTGAACGAAGCAATGATAACACCGTGCATTAGAACAATAAGTCCCAACATTCCTGTAATTGCCCAGTTATTCTCTACTAGTTCCATTCCTTCGGCATTCAACTTAAATAAACCTTTAAAGGTAAATTGATATAAGTCTCCAGCTTCGGTTACAAATTCAATCAATGGCATTGTAAACATGATGCTGATCAATAGAAATGATACAGCAAGGAAAAATGTCTGAATTCTTTGAATCATTTTTTATGGTTTTATTTTTTCTACTTATCAATTGTTAACAGAAAGAATCGTACAGTTTTTACTACTCTACCTCTTTCCGACCGCTAAAATAGAATATTTATTTCGCTATTAGAAACAGAAAAAGCCGGAAAAACCGGCTTTTTTAATATTGTTTAAGTGACGAATTTTAGTTTCCACCTAAGATTAAAGGCATTCCATCTTTACCACTACCAACAACTACCACCTTACTATTAGACGATTCTGATAATTTCAGTGTAGCATCGATACCTTTTTGCTTCAAGATACGGTCAGTCAAACTGGCATTGATAATTTTGTTATAACGAGCAATACCTTCTGCTTCGATACGCTTTTTCTCTGCTTCTTTCTTGGCTGTTTCCAAAGTATACTGGTAAGTCAAAAATTTCTGTTCTTCCTCAAGCTTACGCTCAATTGCCTGCTTAATTTTTGCAGGAAGGTTGATTGAACGAATAAGCAATGTACGCATATCGATATTGTTTTCTTTCAATACTTCGCGTGTTTCATCGATAATTGCTTGCTCTACTTCTGCACGCTTAGTTGAATAAATCTCTTCAGCTGTATAACGACCAGAAACCTGACGTACCGATGAACGAACTTCAGGAACAATCAAGCGCGACTTATAATTTACACCAAATAATTCGTGTAAGAATCCAATACGATTGTGAATTGGGTTAAAACGAACAGTTACATCGATATTAACAGAAAGACCATTTTTATCTAAAACGTCCATTGTCTCTTCACTTTGCTGCTCTTTTACATTGTATACAATCATATCGTTCCAAGGTGCGACAACCTGCATACCTTCACGATAAATCGTCTTTTTGTCTAAACCAGTTGTCCAGGGACGGAAAATAACACCTTTTTCACCTGGCTCGATCTTTACTAAAATACTGCTTCCAAAAAGCATAATAATAAAGAAAACAACGGCCAAAATCACCAAATAGCTCTTGTTAAAATTCATAATATTAGTTTTTATTTTAATTGCATGTTTAATAAGTAGTCATTCACCTATATCTGTATCGATTCTGCAATGGAATTACAACACACAGATAAATTACATTAATGCTAATGTAAACAAAATTACTAAATATCTGCCTACACTTACTAGATAAGAGTTGCAATGCAATTGTTTCTCTATTTTGTTTTCTAAATTTGATAGCATTAAATGAGAGAATTATGATTAAATCTTCAGAATTAATAATCAATAAAGATGGCTCGATTTTCCATCTTCATTTGAAACCAGAAAATATTGCCGACGATATTCTATTGGTTGGCGACCCGGGACGTGTGGAGTTGGTAGCTAGTAATTTTGACTCAATCGAGTGCAAAATCTCCAATCGCGAATTCATGACTATCACCGGAGTTTATAATGGTAAGCGCATTACTGTTCTTTCTACTGGTATTGGAACCGACAACATCGATATCGTTGTAAACGAGCTGGATGCATTGGTTAATATCGATTTGGAAACCAGAACTGAAAAGGCAGAAAAGCGTAAGCTAAATCTTATCCGTATTGGGACATCGGGAGGTTTGCAAACTTACCTTCCAGTAAATAGTTATGTAGTAAGCCGTAAATCAATTGGTTTCGACGGTCTTTTAAACTACTATGCTAAAAGAGACGAAGTAGGTGATTTGGATTTCGAAAAAGCATTTGTTGAACACACAGAATGGTTACCACAATTACCAGCTCCGTATGTGATGGATTGTTCTAACGTATTGTACGATCGTATTTCAGGAGAAGACACATTTGAGGGAGTAACAATTTCTGCTCCTGGATTCTATGGACCTCAGGGAAGAAAGCTTCGTTTGGATTTAGCAGATCCTCAATTGAACAATAAAGTTGAAGCTTTTTCGTTCAATGAATTAAAAATAACTAACTTTGAGATGGAGAGCTCTGCTTTGTATGGTCTTTCTAAACTGTTAGGACACCATGCATTGTGTATTTGTCTGATCATTGCCAATCGTGTAGTGAAAGAAGCCAATGAGAGCTACCATGAATACATGAAAAAGCTGATTAAACTGGTGCTTGACCGTTTAACGGCATAGCATTAATTATAAATGGAAAAGAAAAAAATAGATCATTTATTATTTCTTTTGAGCGATCCGGATCCAGAAGTTACCCCTTTTATATTAAAGGAACTGGAAAAGCTGGATGCGGATGCTCTTCCATTATTAGAAGATGCCCTATTTCAATTTCCCGACAGCAGCGACCAGCTGCAAAATATCATTCGCAACATAAAGAACAGAAGCGTTTTCCAACGCATTGAACATTGGTTAAACAAGCCCAACGACTTAATGGAAATTCTGTTTCTCATTTGTCAACTGGATTATCCGAAACTTTCATTCGACGAGCTAAAAAAAGAAGTGGATCGACTAATTCGTGAAATTTGGTTGGAAATGAATGATAACCTTACTGCTTTAGAAAAGGTCTCGCTTATAAATCACATTCTTTTTCAGAAGCACCAATTTAAAGTAATGGGCTGGATTAGTCGTACTACCGATTCTTACATGCTCAACTTCTTATTGAAGAAGAAAGTGGGAAGTGGTTTGCTTATTACTATTCTATATTTATACATTGCCAAAGAGCTTAAACTTGAAATTTTTGGCATTGGTGTTCCAGAATATAACCTGCTGGCATTTTACGATAAAACCGGGATATATGAGAAAATAGATCCGAACCGCTCTCCTATTTTATTTTTTATCAACCCTTCGCACGAAGGATCGGTTACCGGACGCCAGGAAATTGAATTTTTGCTTTCAGAAAAAGGATATCGACCGCAATCCAATTATTTCGAACCTGTAACCGAACAATACTACCTTAAGAAGTTAATTACTGAGCTGAAATATTGCTACGAGCTCGACCAAAACTCCATCAAAGCCGATTCCTTAGGGCGCTTACTTCAACTTTTCAAATAAAAAATTTAATTTGTATATCTACCTTATTTTGTGTTGATGTCGTATTCATTAATTCAATGGAACGGATTACTGCAAAATGGCATCTTTTCGTTATCAAAATCGATTAATGATTATCTTTGGAGCTTTTAAAAATGAACGAAAAAGATGAATCGTCAAATTCAATCGATAATTGAGAAAGCAACAGGCGCATCAAGCGTTTTCCAGATAGAAGTTATTCAGAATTTATGGAGCGGATATGGTCAAATTGTAAGAATGGGACTGGAAGGCTCCGACTTATCGAGTGTAGTAGTAAAACACGTTCGATTACCCCAACAAAAGAATCATCCAAGAGGATGGAATACCGACCGATCGCATTTGCGAAAAATACGTTCCTATGAGGTAGAAACAGCCTTTTACCAACAGTGGAGCAAACAATGCGATTCTACCTGCAGAATTCCAAAGTGTTTGGCACTGGAAACCATTGGTGAAGAAGTGGTAATGGTTTTGGAAGATTTGGACAGCAGTGGATTCTCTGGTCGAAAATCGTCGGTAACATGGGATGATGTTTGCATTACTCTAAGCTGGTTGGCCAATTTTCATGCTACATTTATGCATACCGAACCAGAAAATTTATGGCCAATTGGAACATACTGGCATTTGGATACTCGTCCTGACGAGTGGAATGAAATGAATGCTGGAGCCTTAAAAAATGCAGCTAAAGCAATTGACGAACATTTAAACAACGCCCAGTTCCGAACTTTTGTACATGGTGATGCAAAGTTGGCTAACTTCTGTTATTCTGATGATAGCAGTGCCATTGCAGCTGTCGATTTCCAATATGTTGGTGGTGGTTGTGGAATGAAAGATGTAGCTTACTTTGTAGGCAGTTGCATGTATGAAGACGATTGTGAGAAACATGAAAGTGCTATTATAGATTTCTATTTTAGTGAATTGAAAGAGGCACTAACCAATCGTAATAGCTCCATTTCATTCCCAGAACTAGAAAAAGAATGGAGAACGTTATATCATGTCGCATGGGCCGACTTTCATCGTTTCCTAAAAGGATGGAGCCCCGATCACTGGAAAATCAACAGCTATAGCGAACGAGTATCGCGTCAGGTTATTTCGGCATTAAACTCATAAACTATGATAGCCTTTCAAAACCTTTGCAATATTGCCACCGAAGCAGCTTTGGAAGCTGGAAAGTTAATTCAGCAGCACGCTTCGACCAATGATATAAAAGTCGAACATAAAGAATATGGCTCTAGCATCGCATCTCAGGTGGTTACACAAGTCGATCGCTTAAGCCAGGATGTCATCTTGAAATATATTCTTCCAACATGTGAGAAATATAATCTGGGCTTGTTAACCGAAGAAAGTACTGATGATAATTCACGCTTTCAGAAAGAGTATTTCTGGTGTATCGATCCAATTGATGGCACTCTCCCATTTATTAAGCAAACAGCTGGATATTCAGTATCTATCGGACTAGTAGCAAAAGATGGGACTCCAATTATGGGTTTGATTTATGATCCTATTGAAGAAAACCTTTACCATGCCATAAAGGATGAAGGGGCATTTTTCAATAAAAAGCCAATGCGTTTACCTGAATTGGAAAACCTATCGAGCAAACCATTTACATGGGTATGCGATCCAGGATTTGAAAAGCATCCCAAATATGCTATTATCAAAGATGCAATTCAGCAATTAGCTAATAACTGGGGATATTCAGAATTTAAAACCATTGAATTGGGAGGTGCTGCGATGAATGGTATTTGGACCATTGAACATGCACCTGCCTGCTATTTCAAGCTACCAAAGCCAGAAGCTGGTGGTGGAAGTTTGTGGGATTTTGCGGCTACAGCTGCAATACTGAGCGAACTGGGAGCTTCGGCTACCAATATGCATTTACAAAAGCTCGATTTGAATAGAAAAGATTCTACTTATATGAATCATCAAGGAGCACTTTATGCTTCTCATAAAGAAATGGGCAAAGCACTTTCCAAAGTATTGCTAGAAATAAATAGCTAAAAGAATCAGATAATCAGTAGCACAAATTTGTGTCAACCACAATAAAAAAAGCCTCTGTAGCATTTGCTAACAGAGGCTTTTCATTAACAGACAACTTCGAGAAGTTATCTATTTATACTGGATGATTAAGTATTCATTGCACCACAAACGTTGATTGTCTGACCACTAACGTAAGAAGACAAATCAGAAGCTAAGAATACAGCTACTTTTGCTACTTCGTCTGGCTGACCACCACGCTTCATAGGAATACTGTTTTCCCACTGCTTACGCGCATCTTCTGGAATTTGACCAGTCATTTCAGTAATAATGAAACCTGGAGCAATTGCGTTAGAACGAACTCCTCTAGAACCCAATTCTTTTGCAACCGATTTAGTGAATCCTAAGATACCAGCTTTCGATGCTGAGTAGTTAGCTTGTCCTGCGTTACCACTAACACCAACAACCGAGCTAAGGTTAATGATAGAACCACTACGCTGCTTCATCATTGTTCTTAGAACTGCTTTTGTATAGTTAAATACCGATTTCAAGTTAACAGCAATAACTGCATCCCACTGTTCTTCAGTCATACGCATCATTAGCGTATCTTTAGTAATACCAGCATTGTTTACCAATGCGTCAACACGACCGAAATCTTTAACAACTTCTTCTACCAAAGCCTGAGCTTCGTCGAAGTTAGCTGCATTGGAAGCATATCCTTTAACTTTTACTCCTAAAGCTGCGATTTCTTCTTCAGTTGCTTTAGCAATATCATCATATGCTAAGTCGGTAAATGCAACGTTACAACCTTCTTCTGCAAATTTAATTGCAATAGCTTTACCGATACCACGTGATGCACCAGTAATAATAGCTGTTTTTCCTTCTAATAATTTCATACGAAATAATATTTTATTCTTTGATTATTAGTCAATTTGAAACCATTTTACCCTTTTTATTGGTAATAAATGGTAAAACAAGTCGAACAAAATTAGAAATAATATGCAGATTGCCCTTTCTGGAACTGATTTTTGTTAGCTTTTTCTCACTGTTTAAGCTATATTTCCATTTCGAAATAAATTATTCGAATTTATTCGTAAAATATTTGATGTAACTTTATTTACACGAGGAAAGTATAAATAGAATAAGCTTATCAACAATCTCTACCCAATGAACAAAACACCTAATAAAGAAGATATTATAGCAGAAAACAAAGAATTGAAAAGGCAAATTGCAATTCTTGAAGCAAAACTTGAATCTTCTACAAACATTTCTGACCAAGAAGATTATTTAAAAGAGATGAATCAGGTAGAGCAAATGGTATCTCTGGGCCATTGGGAGTTAGATCTTAAGAGCAATGAGCTATATTGGTCGGATGAAGTATATCGAATCTTCGGATTGGAACCACAATCAGTACCTGCCGACTATCACCTATTTCTTTCATACGTTCACCCTGAAGATAGAGATGAACTGGATCGAGTCTTTCAGAAGTCGGTAACAGAAAGGTCAAAGTATGAAATGGATCATCGAATTTTATTTAAAGATGGTACAATTAAATATGTATATGAAAGTGGAATAATAAAATGCGATGAGCATGATAATCCCATAAAAGCAATTGGTACTGTTTGGAATATTACCGACAGAAAGCAATTGGAAATTGACCTTAGAGAAGCCAAAGAAGTTGCAGAACAAAATAATAGGCTCAAAACAGAGTTTCTTCAGAATATTTCTCATGAAATTAGAACTCCTATGAATGGTATTCTCGGCTTTTGTGAGATACTCGAACATACTAAATTATCTGAGGAACAAGCTGAATATTTAGGAATTATAAAAAATAGTAGTTCCCGACTATTAAACAATATTACCAAGATTCTAGAGTTGTCGAAATTGATTACAAAAGAAGAAACTCCAAATATTGAGTCGTTTAATCTAAGTACTTTCTTCTCTAGAATATCGAAAAAGTTTAACACTGCCTCTACAAACAAAGGAGTATCACTTCAGGCTGCTAGTTCAATAAATCCCGAGAATTCGATTTTTCTTTCTGATCAAGGTAAAATGGAGAAGATTATTTCTTACATTTTTGAAAATGCGCTTGACTACTCTTCAGATGGAAAAATTGACTTTACAGTTAGACAAGAAAATGATAACGTCTTGTTTTCTGTATCTGATGAAGGCATAGGTATTGCAGAAGAGTTTCAAGCCGATATATTTATGCCTTTTTACCAGATTCAACATGATACGCAAATAAATGACGGCTTAGGAATAGGTTTAGCAATTGCAAAGCTTTATGCCGATTTAATCAGTGCTCAAATTGATCTAAAATCGGAAATTAATAGAGGAAGCAAATTTACCTTGATAGTTCCGAATTCAACCACTACATAAAAAATTAGGGCTGAATAACTCAGCCCCAATTAGTATCACATAAACAAGTTTTATTCTATTGACAGAATAATTCCAGTTCTGTATTATTCATTTTATTTGATTTGGCAATTAGTGTAATCTTACCAGCTTTTTTACCAGCCTGAATAAGCAATACTGCTCTACCATTAAATGCTTTTCTGTTTGGTTTCGAATCAATCTCTGCCGAAGTAGGATTTCCGTTTCCTGTTCCCAGGATCTTGCCATCTCCTTTCACCTCGAATTGCAACTGATTATCTGCCAATGGAACAAAGTTTCCTGTCTTGTCCAATACTTTCACTCGAACTACTGTTACATCTTTTCCATCAGCTTTCAGGTGAACTTTCTCGGTAGAAAGTTTCAGTTGTGCTGGTTTACCTGCGGTAACAATCTGTTCGCGGATTACTTTCTTTCCGTTTTTATAACCAATAGCTACTAACTTACCAGGAGCGTATTTCACTTTCCAGTTCAAGTATCCGTATTTAGGCATCGCTTTTTTACCTAAGTTTTTACCGTTAAGTGTTAGTTTCACTTCATCGCAATTGGAATGAATAAGCACTTCTGCTTCTTTCCCATTCATACCTGGCCAGTTCCAGTGTTGTGCGATATTTAAAACAGGTTCATTGGTCCACCACGATTGATAGAAATAGTACAATGGTTTTGGTAAGCCGCATAAATCCATTGCTCCAAACTGAGAACTATTATTTGGCTTTCTACTTGGATAGATTTCACCATTGTAGTCGAAACCAGTCCAAAGGAAGCTACCAGCCAACCATTCTCTTTCTGAGTAAAATTTCATGGTCTTATAGGCACCACTGTTTCTACGCTCCATATTGGAAGCCAAATGCTCCTTTGTTTGCGCTTTCTTGGCATCATTAGCCTTAGGCATGTAATAGCCACCTACACCATCAGTAACAGCTACAGCATTATTATCGGCTGCAAATTCATAAAAACCACGCGTTACTGTTGCGTTACTAACTTCGGTACCAATAAGTGGCTGATTGGGATGATTCTTATGGTATTCGTCAATGAAATTCAGACTATAGTTAAAGCCCATCACATCAATTTCCTGCGAGAAACCAAAATCCACTTTACTTCCCCAAGCATTTACACCAGCTGTAACCAAACGAGAAGCATCGTATTTATGTGCTTCGGCAACCATCTTTTTCATATAGCGTTTACCAATAATATCGCGTTGCGTTCCTCCTTCTTCGTTGGCCATCGACCAAACAAAAATGGAAGGATGATTACGATGGTTTTTTACCATCCATTTCACCTGTCCCAGAGCTTCAGTTGTACTACCACAAGTTCGTGTTTCATCCATTACCAACATTCCTAAGCTGTCGCATGCATTCAACATCGATTTTGAAAAAGGATAATGCGAACGAACAGCATTCACTCCCATCTCTTTCAATAATTTGATTCTGTAATAGTGCAAGGCTTCTGGTAATGCTGAGCCGACACCTGCAAAGTTCTGGTGAATACAAACTCCATTAATCTGATAACGCTTTCCATTTAAGATGAACCCTTTATTGGCATCAAATTTCATAGATCGAATACCGAATTGGGTCTTATAAGAATCCAACTTCTTATTCCCTGAAATCAAAGATGAAACCAGTGTATATCTATTGGGAGTATCTACTGACCATAAAGCTGGATTCTTCACTTCCAATTGCTGCTCAAAGCTACCTTTACTTCTTGAATTGATATTCTTTGAATTTGCTTTTACCGATGCAACTACCTTTCCTTTGGAATCAATAATTTCATGCTGAACAAAAACATTACCATTATCGAAGCTCTCGTTTTGAATTACAGAAGAGACATTAATGGTTGCCACATTATTTTCGATATTAGTTACAATGTACGGACCAACATCTTCGAAATGAACCGGACTGGTTTTTACCAGATATACATCTTTGTTAATTCCTGATCCTTCGTAAAACCACCCCTCATGAAACTGAGCATCAACACGAACCGAAATAATATTCTCTTTTCCATACTCCAAATAATCGGAAATATCGAAATTGAAACCAGTATAGCCACTCCAGTGACGCCCCATATAGAAGCCATTTACCCATACCATGCAATTACGAAAAACACCATTGAAATCAATGACAAAACGTTTTCCTTCTTCCGCTTTTTCGATATTGAATTTTCTGCGGTACCATCCAATTGATGTTTCAGGAAATTCGCGACCAACAGGTTTAAAACCATGACGACTTCCCATTCCTGGATTTTGGTCAAAGTTGTAAGGTAAATCAACAGTCCAGTCGTGAGGAACCTGAACTGTTTTCCAACCTGAATCATCGAATTTTAGTAATGTAGCAGGAATTCCATGCCCACCATGTGGAGCTGGTTCCAATTTGGCGAACTGAAGCTGTGTTCCTGTGCCTAGGCCGAAATCCTTTTCAATATCGTAGCTATGCCCTAGGTGAAACTTCCAACCTTCGTTCAACTCTATTGTTTCGCGTTGAGCAAAGATGCCGGTACAGAATACCAGCATCGTTATAATTGTTGTTATATTTCTCTTCATTTGTTTATAATTAATTGATTTCTGATTATTCAATCACAAACCAGTTGTATGAATTAGCAGGAATTACTACTTCCAATTTAATGGAGTAGTCGCGAGCCAATTTATACTTCTTACTTTTCCCTTCTTTCTCTCTAATGCTTACACCATCAGTTAGTCCTGTGTAATAAAGAGGTAATTTTATGGTACGCTTCATCTCCTTTTCTGTAGGATTGAAGAACATGGCCAATCCCTTTTCCTTCAAATTAGGATTCACGTGCATGAAACCATCCCAACCTTTTCCTGAAGGACGTTTTAAATGGATAATATCGCTATTCAGAATATTACGATATTGCTTATACCACTTAATCACTTTATCTACCAGCTCTTTGGTTTCAGGTGCATCATAAAGACGTGGACCACGGTAACAAGCCTGAACACCCGAACCGTAGTTCTGCATCATGTGATTTTCGTAATCTTTCAAGTGATCTTTTAGTGGCTCTAGCGTAGCTGCTGCTCCTCCTCCATGATACTGAGTTAAAGGAACAAAAGTCCAACACATACTTGGAATTCTATCCCAAAGACCATCGTAATTATTCAAGCGTCCATGCATTAGATGGCGATCGCGCGGCAACGACCAGTTTACTTCACGGTAACCAATTCCGGTTTTGTTGGTTCCTGAATTGATGTAGAAGTCTGGCACATTCATGTAGATTCCCTTTGATCGCATCCATTTATACAATCCTTGAATCTGAGCATATTGTTTCCATTGCGAATCGCCTAAGCCATTGTGATGTGCATGTTTCGTTGAAGCACACACGTTACCCGGGTAAGAGCCATCGTTCTCGAAAACCTGCATTCCGGTTTTATCGAAGAATTTCCTAAGCTTACGGAAATAGTTGTATCCCCACTCGCTACACAAACATGGTGAAGAACCGAAAATCATTCCTCCGCGTTTGCCTGTTTTTGGATTAATCACATCCACTTCATCGCTAATCCAACGACTAGATAACAATGAGTAGCCACCCAATTCAATTCCTTTAGAGTTGGCATACTCACGTAACTCGCGAAACTTTTTATAGTTCTTCTCATCTTCATTCTCCATATTCAAGCCACTACCAAAGCTTAGAATAATCATCTCGTAACCAACAGATGCACATTGATCAATGGCTGTTTTTACCACTTCGGGCTTGGTAGAGGTTAAATGAAGGAAAATAGGGTTCTCGGTAGACCATGGCGAAACGGTACGATAAAACTTACGGATAAACATTCCTTTACGCTCTTTATCATAGCTATCCATAACAGTTTCCCAGACCATGAATGTTTTCAACGATTCGTTGGGTTTAATTGCTGTTTCTGGTCCAAGAGGTGGTTTTACTTCCAAAAGACAAGGAAGTCGCAGTGGGTAATTGGTTTGAGTAGTATAGCGAGAGTCGGTCTCCCAATAAGTCGTTTTATCGGAATTTTTCTGCTGCATACCACCAAAAGCATAATCACTCTGGATATGAATATTTGGTTTTTCCCAATGTTTAGGCGTTCCAACCAGGTTCTCGCCTTCAACCATTGCCAGTTGCTCCACTTTAAAGCGGTTCAACTGTACCATAATATCACTTTTATTCTCAATTTCAATCCATTTTCCAATGGTTGGAATTCCATCGTATAAATTGAAGTGCACCTTAGCAACAATACCATTATTCTCAAGAGTGAATACTAACTCTTTTCCCTTCGGCATTTGTTTGTTTAATGCCCAACGAACTTGCTTCCACTCCAAGCGATCGGTAATCTCATTTACCTGAAAATCGGTTACCTGAAATGAATTGCCGGTTGCCGTTAGTTGTTCTACCCACTTTTGCTGTGTATATCCATATTCCGGCTGTTTGCTTAATCCACCTACGGTATACTCTTTTCCATCAATGGTTAGAACACCTTCGTTAGATACTGCACGCAATAAGCTTTCGCCAGTCATCTGGTTCACATAATCGATGGTTGCCAGGTTAGGAGAAACTCTGAAAATACGAGCAACCAAACCATTGGAAAACACTAAGTCTTTGCCATTTCCTAAAGTATACACCTTTGCTTTAGCCGCACTGTTATCGATTAACCAATCGTAGTTAGGCTGTGCCAACGGATAGCTCGTTTTAGGTAGTTTAGCCAGCTTTTTCTGTAGATTCTTTTTAATGGCAGCATTCTGTTCCACAGCTTCAGTATCGAAATCGGCTTTGGTAATTGCCGGAGCAATCTCGAAATATTCGATTTTAGGATCCAGCCAAACAGCATGGTCACCGCTTGCACCATCACCTGCATCTTCTACCAACATTTCCAAAACACCACCACGCACTTTTACATCGATGGACTTTGGCTCGTCGCCTTTTCGCATTACTCCACTATTGAAAATCTCTTTTCCCTTGTGGATCAGCTTAAAAACAACACTTCCTTTATCAACTGCTCCTTCTTCTCCTTCAATACCGATAAACTGCTTGTGCGAATCGGTAACGTTGTAAAAGATTCGTTTTCCATCGGTTAAAGGAATCGATTTAACTGTTTTTGCAGAATAATTGATCTTCGAATCAGCTACTCCTACTTTTGCCATAAAACGTCGGCTGTTGTTTAGCTTTAGCTTAATAACCGACTTGGCATGCACCCCAATTCCTTTTTCAAACTTCTTCCCTGCAACAATTAATGGTTCACCCGTAACTGATTTGTTTTTAACTGGCGCAGCATAGCTTTGCTGTCCAAGCGAGATTTCTAGTTCCTGAACTTCCTGGAAGCTCTGAGCATTTGCTTGATTTACATTTAGCAAACCAATAGCAAAAGTAATAACAAGCAAAGAAATAAAAGTATACTTCATAACCTCTTAGTTGATATTGTAAATGGCAAAATTCCGAATTATCGGCTTCTCTACGGCTTTGTCAATCTTCACCTTTACAGCAGATAAATTCATTGTCTTAAACTGATGAATGTACTTGTGCCCAATACAGCTTCCTTTAAACAACGAAATCCAGTTTCCATCTTTCTTTCCTAAAATTTCGAAAGAGCGAACTCGTTCCCCTTTGGCAATATCCTCCTGCAGAACAACATGATTAACAGCTTTCTCCTTTTTCAAATTAATAATCAACTCTGTTCCTTTCCCTTTTGTAGATTTAATCGGATTATCGAAACGTTTCTTAATTTCATCTCCAAACTCTTTCATTCGTTTCACATCTACTTCTGGTACTAAACCACGTGGATCAACCACCACACCAATTAGCATATTCGTATTTCTACCAGCTGTAGTGTAATATTTGTCTAAAAGAGTTTCCAACGACATTAAATGCTTCGTATTATCTTTGTGGTAAAACCATCCACCTTGCCATCCACCATGGCGAATTGGAAAGTCGGCTTCTCCCGGACACCATAGTGGTCCATCAGGATTTCCATGCAAACGATCAATCTCTTTATCTCCACCACTTGATGTAGTAGTATGTGTCGTACTCCAACATGGATATGGAGCAACTCCTCTTTCGTTTCCAACCCAGCGAATAAGCGAATTCGTTCCTACAGGGCCTTGGAATACCACTGCCTGTGGCTGATGTTTGTGCAATAGAGTCACGATGTCTGGCCCCCCCTTATCTGGTGAAAGACATCCCCCGTCGAACCAGATCTCGAAGAATTTACCATAGTTGCTGTAGATTTCAGTCAGCTGTTGCTCTACAATATCGTTATATCTTTTTTGCTCTTTGGCGTCGCGACTATTTACCAAACCCGGATTATCTACTTTCAGATAACCATTGGCAGCAGCACTATAATATACGCCCGGACGAACACCATATTTCTTACACGACTTTACAAATTCAGCCAGAATATCGCCTTTTCCATTTTTCCACGGCGAACTCTTAATTCCATAATCGTGTGCTTCGGTTGGCCACAAACAGAAACCAGTGCAGTGTTTAACTACCAATACTGCATATTCGCCACCCATATCCTTTACCGACTTTACCCATTGGTCGGTATCCAATTGCTTCGGATTAAAGATTTTTGGATCGGGATTATTATCCCATTGCTTTCGCCATTGATACGAAGGATCATACACATTTATATCGAAATGGATAATGGCTCCAATCTCACAATCGGCCCACTCTACTTGTTCTTTGGTTGGTTTTGGTAAGTCTTGTGCCCATCCTGTCATCGAAATCAGAATCAAACACAAAGCAATAAATCTAGTCATTGTTAATTTTTTTATTTATAAATCGAAATCTGGTTTATACGTAGATTCCCCTGCAGTTTTTTATAACTACAGAGGAATACTCATTAACTTATTTACTTGAGAACTATTTTGTCATAAATGTCCATTTTACAGCTCCGTAACTCCATGGTCCTTTAGTATGAATATCTTTCACACTTCCTTTACCATTCTTCACGACAAACTGTTTCATTGTGTACTTCCCTTTTTCAAAGTCGAACGATTTACCATCATCATCGTATAGTGTAAATTCGCCATCGGCTTTACCATATACTCTAACTTCTAAAGGCATATTGTTGGTCCACTCTTTGGTTTGACGAATAGACTTCATCATAGGAATGATACCACCATCTTTTACAAAAACAGGAATCTTATCCAATTCTGCTTTAACAGTGACAACTTCGCCTTCACCAACCAATTTACCAGTATAGAAATCGAACCATTTTCCTTTTGGCAGAACAACTCTACGCTCTTTCTCACCCGTGAAAATCGGAGCAACCAACATGTTGTCTCCCATCATGTACTGATCCTTAATTTCACGTTTCACCGCTTCGTTGTAAGGATTTTTCGTAGAATCTAATTTTTTATTCTCTGCCTTAAGTGTTGAATTGAAACCCTCTATCAGGTTTACAGCACGAAAAGGAGGTGTTCCCTCGAAATGGTATTGTGCAAATGTAGAATAGATGTATGGCAGCAACTGCATACGCAAGAAAGCTACATCTTGACATGCTTTATAAACCTTAGGGAAAGACCATGGTTTTGTTCCATCCGCCCATGCATTAATCATTGCCATTGGCGAGAAACAAACTGTTTGCATTCTTCTTACCCACTCTTCTTCCGATTTTCCAGCACGCACTTCAGGAGTCCAAAGCACACCGTTAAATCCAGAGTTAATCAATGCAGTAATAAAGTCGCGGTGACTGTAGTAATCGTTGTAAATCACATATGGATAAGCAACAGAACCTGCGTTGGCTGCACGAATCAGTCCATAGGTACGCTCATTCTTTTCACGATACATCTCATCAGTCAAGCGCATAAACTGGTTACCATAAGTCTGGCGCATCTGCTCTCCATCTTTTCCTGATGGGAAAGTGGCAAAGTCAGGCCAAATCCAATGATCAAAACCATCTACCTCATCTACCTTAAAGCCACTCACTCCAATATTCAACTGATGTTTTTTAAAGTGATCTTTCATTGTTTGTCGAGCCTCAGGCATTGTATAGTCAGGCACTGTTCCACACCAAACGGTATGCGAACCTGTGTAGTTTGCCATTTTCTTATCCAGATTCGAGTCTGGCCAAATGTATGGATTCAACCATAAGTTAAAACGAACACCATCGTTCAAACCATCTTTCATCAATTGTCCCGGATTTGGGAAACGACCTTTGTCCCACTCAAACGTACATGGGTACGCTTTGCTATGCCATCCTGGCTCTAGACCTAATACATCAATTGGGAAGTTATTCTTTTCGAAACCAGCAATTTCGTTTTTCACATCTTTATCGGAATAACGAGTTGGAGTACGTTGCCAAAATCCTAATCCCCATTTTGGAGGAATAATACCACCACCACAATAAAGGTTGAAACGACGAACAACATCCATCATCGATTTTCCGGTGAACATTACCATCTCTACCCCGTTCTCAGGAACAACAATTTCTAAATTGTCTGAATACGGTCTTGAACTCCATCCTCGGTCCGTATTTCTATCGCGTGTTACTGCAGGATTTTTACTATCCTTAGTTACTCCTGTTCCAATGTAAACATCGATATAACGTGCAGCATTGATGAATACACCGTATCCTTTACTTGAGATGAAAAATGGAACCGGAGCATGCGTACGGCCATTATCGCGACCACCATAATGATCCATATGCAAACGCATAATTCGACCACGCTGTTGTACTGTTTTAAAGTTCAAACCAAGACCGTAGATCTGTTCCTCCTTATCTAAAGGAAAACGCAAATAGGTTTTTCCATTTTTAGTAAATACATCAATTTCCGACTGGTCAATTGGAATTGGAGCCTCAGCTATTTTATTAATAGCCTCTCCTTTTGTCGAATGAGAATTCACCGAAAGAAGATTAAAATCTGCAGGCTCATTTACTTTAGTTGTATAAACTCCCGAATGCGTCTTCTCCCAGGTTGGATGAAAACGTTCGCTCTTAATTTTAGTTGTTTTTGATCCACATGATGCTAGTAAACCAAAAGCAACCACTAAATGCAGTAACTTCATTTTATCATTTTTTATTAAAACCGATAATCAAATGTAGCTACCTGCTTTCTCTTAATCGCCCTACAGGATAAGTGGGAGTATTTTTAGGGTACACATTACGAAAAGTACTTTTAAAACACAATTAATCAATCAAATAGAAAATCAGCTTTTTTTGTGTTTTTTCTGAAACTCAGAAGGAGTCATCCCGGTTGTTGTTTTAAATATTCGGTTAAAAGCAGACTTTGAATTAAATCCGCAATCCCATGCAACACCTAAAATGGTCTTACTATCATTAGCTGGATCAACCAAGCGACTTTTCACCTCCTCTACTCGAAATTCATTTATATATTCGTAGAAGTTTTTACCAATGTAATCATTCAAAATAGCTGATAACTGGTTAGGAGTTTGCTTTAAAATATCAGCCAACTCATTCAAACCTAAATTGCAATTCAAGTACAATTTCTCTTCATTCATCAATCGATTCAACTCGTCAATTACTAATTGTGCTTCTTTAGGTACCTCTAGCTCTTTCTTCTTTTCAGAAATATTATCTAAAGCAATTGGTTCAATCGTTGTTTTTCTAAACTTCAAAATTAAAATAACCAAGATACCTGCACCAACCAACGATAAAATCAACACCAACCAATTATTCTCTCCGCTTACTTCGATATTTAATACATATGGTTTTGGTTGCCATTTACCATCGTTGTTGGCCACTTTTATTTGCAATTGATATTTCCCTTTGGGTAAGTCGGCATATACTATTTCCGGCTCATTTCCTTTGTAGCTATTCCAACTGTTATCTATATCATCCATTTTCCATTGATACTGATTTCGTCTTACACTGGCATACGACAAAGCAGCCATTTTAAGTCGAAATCGATTTTGAGGATATTTCAAATGAATGGTTGCATTCGGATTTAGTCGCTCATTCAATACAATGTTATCGGCCAATGCCTTCCCTACTTCAACTTCTTCCTGGTCGATGAAAAGTGATGTTACCTTAATGGTAGGAACGAAATTATTAACAGGAAACTCGGTTGGTTTGAAACTATTAATTCCTCCAGCACCACCAAAATACATGGTACCATCGTTATCTCTCCAGGCGGCGTTTTTTCTAAACTTCCCTTTTACAACACCATCGTAAGTGTTATAATTAACGAATGTCTCTGTTTTCGGGTTAAAACGCGACAATCCCCTGTTTGTAGCAATCCATAAGTAACCAAACTCATCTTCCAACACCGAATTCACCTCATTATCGGCTAATCCATCTGCTTCGGTATAAGCTTTAAATTTAAACTTCGTTTTACCATTCTCTTCCACTTCAGTAATTCGATTAATCCCCATTGCAGAAGTTCCTGCCCATAACTGCTTTTTGCTGTCTTCAAACACCACAAAAGCTTCGTTACTGCTTATGGAAGTAGAATCGGCTGCCAAATGCATAAACCGTTCGAACCAAATCTTACCATCTTTTTCCTCATGCAACAAGTTTACCCCTCCATTATTGATAGCTAACCAAATACGACCTTTGCTATCCATAAACACCTTGAAAATAGCATTCAAACTGATGGTTTTCGGATCATACGGATTGTGTTCAAATCGGTGAAACTTATAATTGCCATCGCTTTCATCCAGCAAACACAAACCACTCATAGTTGCCACCCATATGCGTCCTCTTCTATCTTCAATAACAGATGCAATTCTATTGGAAGCTAAGCTTGAAGAATTGTTGCTACGATATATAAAGCGCTTTATGGGTTCATCGTTTTGTTGCATAAACAAACCACTTTCCATTGTACTTATCCAAGTGCGTTTACGAGAATCGGTAAAAATTCCGGCTACATATGCACTTCTTAAATAACGCGTATTCTCTCCTTTAAAAATATTGCTTCTGAAAACAGCTTTATCGCCATTGATAATAGCTTGTTGCACTCCGTTATCTCTGGTTCCAACCAATAAACGGCCACTTTTATCGCGCGCAATGGCTTGTACAAAGTTACATGCCAAACTGGTTGAGTCGCTTGGAATATGTTGCCATTGCTTAAAACGATCACGACTCCAATCGTAAAAGTCTAAACCTTCTTGCGTTCCAACCCAAACCACTCCTGAATGATCGGTATAAACACTATAAACATCATCGCTACTTATTGATGTTTGCAAAATAGGATTACTTCTATACTCCTTTAGTTCATGTGTATCACGCAAGTAAACTCTAACACCAGCACCATAACCAGACAACCAAATGTTTCCATTTTTATCGAAAGTGAGCTCATTAAGAATCCCACCTTGCGCTATCTGTTTGGATATAGCTTCTTTGGCAAAACGATTTTCATTGGGCATAAACTGATAAAGCGATCGTCCGCCCAAAGCCCATAATATACCAAATTGATCTACTTCTAAACGTCTTACCTTAATATTATAACTATGAATTTCTTTTCTATTATCCCGATCGTATTGCACTAGTCGATCTGTAAAAGCAATCCAGAAAGTACCATCAGGCTCTTCGTAAAACGAATTCACCCCTTTTCCATCAAATACTTTCTCTACTTTGTTTTTGGGAATATTATACAAGTAATTTCCTGTCGAGCAGTTTACCCACAATTGTTCTCTGCTGTCTTCCAACAAATAATTGATATGTGCACTGTTTAAACCTGTGTAGATAGAAAGAGTATCCTGCCAACGATCTACAGGACCATTAATGGAATGGACATAGTTCAGTCCAATTGTAGTTCCTACCCACATTCCTCCTCTTGCTGAAGGAGCCAATGAGTAGATCTTATCACTAATTAGCGAATGTTCGTTGTTCTCATCGAATTTGAATGTTTTATACCGATATCCATCGTAAGCACACAAGCCATTTTGTGTACCCAACCACAACAGCCCATCTTTATCTTGTTTGATTAAACGAACCTCGTTATGAGATAATCCGTTTTCAGTAGTCTGATGATGAAATTTAAATGAGTTGCTCCATGCAACTGAACATTGAAAAAGAACAATTGCAATTGCACAAAACCATTTAATATTACTCAATCGGTTTAAACACATCATATAGGTAGTTCAGCTTCTGTTATACAATAAACGATATACAAAATTAAATTTCTATACCGAAAGCACAAGTATATGCTGCACTATACTGATGACTGATTTTTCTCTTTTAGCTCCAATAGAGGAATAAATTACTTAGAGCCACTGAAATAATAGAATAAGAACAACAGTAAATAAAGTAACTGCGTGGTTTATCCCAATTGTTCTTTTTAAATCGGCACTCTCGATATCGCGGTGATTATTGCCAATCCATGGCTTTTCAAAGAGTTGACCATGATACACGTTGGGACCACCAAAAGCACAATTTAAGGCACCAGCCAAAGCACTTTCCGGATATCCTGCATTGGGACTTGCATGTTGACGTCCATATTTCAGAATAAATTGAAAACTTCTAATGCTGAAAGTTACAATGCCAATAAATATTCCCGTTAGTCTTGCAGGAATATAATTGACCACATCATCCAATTTGGCAGCAAAGCGACCAAAGTAAAGGTAGCGTTCCGATTTATAGCCAATCATTGAATCGAAAGTGTTAATCATCTTATAAGTCATCATGGCAGGAATTCCACCAATAGCGTAATAAAACAATGGAGCTACTACTCCATCACTTAGATTTTCACTCATGGTTTCCAATACTGCTCTGCGAATGGCATTGGCATCCAGTTTCGAAGTATCACGGCCTACAATCCAGCTCAGTCGCTTTCGTCCAGCCTCAAGACCCATTTCATCTAAATGTCGGTTTACTTCTGCTCCTTCTCCAATTAAACTTCTATTGGCTAATCCGAAGAATAAGAATATTACCACCCAGGCTTGTTCGGCCCAGAATGAGATTTTTCCCAAAGCCAACTGGATAAAGTAAAAAGCAGTAAATGTGATAAAACAATAGAGGATGGTTAAAACCATCCCTTTTACAATTCGTCTATTGCCTTTATTTAATATTTTTTCTCCCTTCGAGATAGCGTTACCAAACAACACAATTGGGTGTGGCAACCAGCGAGGATCTCCTAATAGAAGATCCAGTACATATCCCAAAAGTAAAGTAATTACGAAAGCGTATTCAACCATGCTTTAATTGCATCAACTAATTCTATATTTTCTTTTTTAGTTTTCACACAAACTCTAAAGTAACCTTCATCAAGTCCTCTAAAGTTATCAGCGTTACGAATCAGAAATCCATATTTCTCAACTAAAAACTCTTTTAAATCGGCAGCCTTCCCTACATTGGTTTTGGCCAACACAAAGTTAGTATGAGTTGGCAAAGCTTCCAACTGTTCCACCTCATTAATCATCGCCGCAAAATTGGTTGCATTGCGCAAAAGGTGTTTTAGTCCTAATAGCAAACTCTTACGCTGCGGAATAACAAATAAACCAGCAGCAATGGCCAAGCTATTCACCGACCAAGGCATCTTTATATTTTCAATTTGTTGAATAGCATCAGTATTACTAATCAAATACCCCAAGCGTAAACCAGGAATACAGCAACACTTAGTAAGCGAATGAACGACTATCAGGTTCTTATATTCATTCACCAACGAAACAACCGATTCTTGTTCTGAGCACAAAGCCATATATGCTTCATCGATAACGAAAACAATATCAGGATGAGCTTCTAGCTTTGCTTTTATATTATCGTGTGTAATAACAGCACCTGTAGGATTATTGGGATTACAAATCCACACAACATCCACTTTTTCTGAAATAGGTTCATTAATTGTGCTCCAATCTTTGAATTGTAGTTCATGTTCGTTTACTCTGCACGCATCCTCGTATTCGGCAAAAGTTGGAGTAAAAATTAGCGATTTCTTATTTTTCAGCAGCTGAGCAATTAAATAGAAAGCTTCTGTTGCTCCATTGGTAACAACAATGTTTCTATCTATTAAATTGTGCTCTTTCGCCAATAAGCTACGAACAGGGGCCGCACAAGGCTCCGGGTAATTCCCAACGCTTCTAATTTGCCCTGATAAATTCGTTACAACTTTATCGCTTAATCCACTATAAAACAGATTTGAACTAAAATCTAATCTTATATCTCCATAACGAAATCCATCATCACCATGCCCATACAACATAATAAATCCCCTTAATAAATTTGAAAAATATCACTTATCTCATTCTTATCACTAACGGTGCTATGCCCGTATTTAGCGTGTGAAGTTACATGAAAATTTTCATAAAAAAATGTAAGGACTCATCTTCGTCTGCGTCTATCCTATCGAAATAACATTTATTCAGATGCAAAAGATGAACATCTAATGAACAAAAGAATTATTCAATCACTTTAAAAATATAAGATATGAGAAATTTAAGCCTAATAATAATATTCATTTTTTCCTTTACGAGTTTTGCTAATGCGCAAAAAGAAGGAACTAAAACAGAGCAAAAAATGCAATTCAATAAATTGACAGAATTTGAAAAATATGTGATAGAGGAAAAAGGAACAGAGCGACCATTTACCGGGAAATACTATAAACACAAAGCAAAGGGAACTTATGTGTGTAAAAAATGTTCTGCTCCACTCTACCATTCCAACGATAAATTCGACTCTCACTGCGGGTGGCCAAGTTTCGATGATGAAATAGAAGGAGCAGTGTTAAGAGTTCCCGATGCCGATGGAAGAAGGACTGAGATTGTTTGTGCCAAATGTAAAGGACATTTAGGACATGTTTTTATTGGAGAAGGCTTTACCGATAAAAACACACGACATTGTGTCAACTCTGTTTCACTAGAATTTGTTCCTGCTGAAACAATAAAGAAGAAAAAGGATAAAAAATAGATGGAATAACTTAATTTTGAAGTCGTCATTTACTAAATGGCGGCTTTTTTTATTTCTATTTACGTAAATAATGAACCCGTATCATATAATTGAAAAATACTACACGAAAGGAAGTGAACTTTACCAAACCTTAGTTATTCACTCTGAGAATGTAGCTCGAAAAGCAAAAGAGATTGCCCAAAACAACTCTCATCTAGAAATTGATCTTACATTTTTGAACGAAGCAGCTCTTTTACACGATATCGGTATTTTTCTAACTCATGCTCCATCTATCCATTGTCATGGTGAAAATCCATATATTGCACATGGTTACCTGGGCAGACAACTATTGGAACAAGAAGGGTATCCCGAACACGCCAAAGTATGCGAGCGCCATACTGGATGTGGGCTATCTGTGCAAACTATTCAAGATCAAGAATTACCTATTCCCCATCGGGATATGTTACCTGTAAGTATGGAAGAACAGCTCATTTGTTTCGCTGATAAATTCTTTTCTAAAAGCAATCAGTTGGATAAAGAGAAGTCCATTGAAAAAATTCGCAAATCGATGGCGAAACATGGAAATGAGCAGGTAATGCAATTTGATGCCTGGTGCAAACTTTTTAATATTTAACACCCATGAGCAATAACGATACTGTTACCTGTTTTGTATGTCAGAAAGAATTTAAACGAAACGAAACCACCGTTAACTCGGAAGTTTTAATGCCTGTTTGCAACAACTGTAAAGGAACAGTCGAAGAGCGTAAGGAAATAGAAAAACAGATAGACAGCCTATCCGACGGATGGTTCTGTGGAGGAATGTAAAAACAATAATCAACTCAATAAATCAAAAATATTAAACCAATGACACTTCAAGAAATAATAGAAAAACGATACTCAGTACGATCGTATCTTGATAAACCTGTGGAAGAAGAAAAACTACTAAAAGTATTAAATGCCGGACGTTTAGCTCCTTCTGCTGTTAATTTTCAGCCCTGGAAGTTTGTTGTAGTTAAAGATTCTGAAAATAAAAAAGCATTTGAATCAGTATATCATCGCGATTGGTTTAATCAAGCACCGGTATACATAATAATATGTGCCGATCACACACAAAGCTGGAAAAGAGCTGCCGATGAAAAAGATCATGCCGATATTGATGCTGCCATTGCCATTGACCATATGACTCTGATGGCGATAGAATTAGGACTAGGAACCTGCTGGGTTTGCAACTTCTATACCGACCAGTGTAGGGAAAAGCTTAATATGCCAGAGCACATGGAACCAGTAGCCATTTTATCACTTGGATATCCAGCCAATGAAACCACTCCAAATAAGAAAAGGAAAAGCCTTGACGATGTGGTTATTTGGGAATCATTTTAATATGAGTGATTTTTTACCTATTTTTCCCTAACTTTTTACACAGTTCAACTGTTTCTATTAACATACAAACAAGATGTTCACCATAATTCAATGGATATGGCAAAAAAATCGATTTTAATATCATTACTATTAGTATTTAGCTGCACTGTTTTTGCTCAAAAAAAATCCGAGGTGGTTTCATCAGTCAACTTTAAAGACGATAAACAAATTTGGAGCATGTTCACAAAGGACATAGTCAACTTCAAAGTTGATGTAATGTACATTTATGGTGAGTTATATGTAGGCAAATACATGCCCGACAGTTTGAATCACCAATTACCTACATTACGTCAAGCTTATCTTTATCCTCTTTTTAGTCGATACAAAAAATTAGGAAACAAGCTATACACCAACTTCGATAAAGAAGTTTACCTGTTTGTTGACCTTAATTACGAAGGGAAGAAAACATTCCGTAGATTGTGGCAACAGCTACTACCATACCGAAGAATGTTATCTTACCGGGTTGGTCCTAAATGGACGCAAGGGAAGCTTAAAATTATCTTAACTGGCCATGCACCTAAATTGCTAATTGAAAAGATGCACTCCAGCTATGTTGCTTTCCAGGGAGAATTTAATCAGGAAGATTTGGCCAAAGACAATAACATGGTTCCTGTAATTGGAATGGATTTCAGAGAAGTTGTCGATTGGAATGGTGTAGGTAATATACCATTCGATGATTTTGTAAAATTCGAAACAATTGCATCCAAGGTACACGACAAAGGCAAGAAACTTCACGTATATAACATCCCCGAAAATCAATCGGTATGGGAAGTTTTAAATAGAAATGGTGTCGACTTAATAAGTACCAGAAAACCAGAACAGTTTCAAAGCTTCATTGCAAATGCGAAGTAAATAACCCTATTTTTATACTGAAATTCTAAAAGAATTAATCATATTTGTAAGGCCGGTTCAATTGAATCGGCCTTTTTATTGAACTTGTTTCAATTAAACATCCATCCCACCACCAAATAGCTTTCATTACAGAAGGCTTAAATTGTTGTATTCTTAAATTTATAAAAATGAAGCATCTATCTGTAGCATTATTACTGCTATTATGGGGATTAAACTCTTTCGCACAAGAGTCGTTTAAGGAATTGAATAAAAAGGGAAATGAAGCATTAAATAAGGCTGACTATGAAACTGCTCTCACCTACTTCACCAAAGCCGTAAAGGTTGGAACCGATGATCAATCGAACTTGGCATGGACCGCTGCCATTGCAGGTATCTGTGCACACGAATTGAGTAAAACCGATGAAGCCATGCAGCTTTTCTCAAAAGCCATTCAGAATAAAACAACCGATGTAGATATATATCAAAGACAAATTACACTTACATCGAAGAAGCACCCTAAGCTATATGAAGAAGTATTGCAATTGGGGCGTAAAAACTTACCACAATTTAACGCCAGTTATACTTCGAAATTGATGTATTTATACCTTAAACAGAAGCAGTATGACAAAGCTGTTACAACCGCCGATGAATTATTAAAATTAAAACCAGGTAAAACAAAAGCGTTATACATTAAAGCAGTTGCATTAATCGGTTTGAAAAAATATACTGAAGCAGAAACGATTTTCAAATCTATTATTGAGAAAGAACCTACTAACCACAAAGCACTTACTCAATACGGACTGCTACTGAATAATCTTGCTACAGTGAAATTCGAAACAGCTAAGGCTAAATATAATAAATTGGCCAAACCAACACGTATGGATTATGCCAAATACAAAAAAGAAACTAAGCTATCATACCCTGCTTACAACAAAGCCATTGACATCTTGCTAAAAGCATATGCCGTAAAATCATCTGCTGCAGTTAAAAAAGCATTGTTTACTGCTTATACGCGCACAGAACAAAAAGAAAAGGCTAATAAATACAAATAGTCTATTTTATTATAACATATAAAAGAGGAGTTGCTAATCAATTACATAAGCAGCTCCTCTTTTTTTGCCTCTAGTCAGAATCATTTTAAATTACGTTTTGCTCTGTTTCCTACAATCCGAAATAGATAACTTTGTTATAATTCATTATTTGAATTTACGTTTATCAAATTAATTATACCATTAGTTATGAGTTCAATAAAAGGAAGTAAAACAGAACAAAACCTTCTTAAAGCATTTGCTGGTGAATCGCAAGCAAAAAACAGATACGAATTTTTCGCCAAAGTAGCCGACAAAGAAGGTTATAAGCAAATTGCTGCTATGTTCATGGAAACAGCTAAACAAGAACAAGCACACGCTAAGCGTTTCTTTAAATTCTTAGAAGGAGGAATGGTTGAAATTACAGCTGCCTATCCTGCTGGTGTTGTTGGTACTACTTTAGAAAACCTAAAAGCTGCTGCCGACGGAGAAAACGAAGAGTGGACTGAGCTATATCCTGAGTTTGCACGCATTGCAGAAGAAGAAGGATTTAAGCAAGTAGCCGTAGCATTTAAAACCATTGCAACAGTTGAAGCAAAGCACGAAGAGCGTTACCGCAAGCTAGCTGCCAACATTGAAAATGGTCAGGTTTTCGAAAAAGAGGAAGAAACAACTTGGGTATGTCGCAACTGTGGTTACGAGCACACAGGTAAAAAAGCATTAAACGGATGTCCTGCATGTCTTCACCCTCAAGCTCATTTCGAGGTAAAAGCAGAGAACTATTAATTGTAAACCAATAGATTTTGGATTTTCAGATTACGTCTGAAAATCTAAAAGTATTTTCAATAATGATCGGAGTCCGATGGGCTCCGATTTTTTTATGCATTAAAATAATCTATTTCGCCCTTTTCATATGGTTAACAAACCAACTATCTTTGCTCCTAACATTAATTCGATTTATTCATTATTTAAATAAAACCACAATGCAAAAGAAAACCGCTGGATTAATCCTTTTTCTTGCAGTTTTGCTTTCGGTAACCAGTTGCCAGAAGCATAAGCAATTCAAGGAGGATGAAGTAATTCTAATTCCGCAACCACAAAAGGTAGAATTGGGAACTTCGTCATTTACTTTCTCGAAAAAAACCACATTCATTTGCGATAAAGAGTTTGCTCCTATCGCCCAACAATTGATTGCCAAATTTAAAGTGGCAGGTAACTTCACTCCTACCATTAAAAATACAGGAGAAACAACCAAAAACAGTGTGGTATTTCAATTAAACAAACAATTGCAAAACGAAGCGTACACACTATCTGTTAGCGAAGAACAAATCATCGTCGAAGCAGCAAAGTATGCCGGTTTCTTCAATGCAGTTCAAACTATTCGTCAGTTGCTTCCTGAGCAAATTGAGAGTACTACCTATGCAAAGAATGTTGATTGGTGGATTCCAACCATCCAAATCAGTGATAACCCTCGCTTCAAATGGCGTGGATTCATGCAGGATGTATCTCGCCACTTCATGCCGAAGAAATACATTCTAAGCTTAATCGATTACTTGTCGCTTCACAAAATTAATAAGCTTCACCTTCACCTGGTAGACGATCAGGGATGGCGCATTGAGATCAAAAAATATCCAAAACTAACAGAAGTTGGTGCATGGCGTGTCGATCATGAAGATAAAGCATGGGATGGCCGTCCAAAGCAAAAGCCAGGAGAAAAAGCCACATATGGCGGTTTCTACACACAGGATGACCTTAAAGAGATGATTGCCTATGCACAAGCTCGCAACATTACTATAATTCCTGAAATTGAGATGCCAGCACACACCACATGTAGTTTAGCAGCATATCCCGAGTATTCATGCTCTGGTGGTCCGTTCACTGTTCCTACTGGTGGACTATGGCCTATTACTGATATTTACTGTGCAGGAAATGATGCTACATTCACATTTCTGGAAGATATCTTAACTGAAGTGATGGCTCTATTTCCATCGCAATACATTCATATTGGAGGCGATGAAGCCACTAAAACGGAATGGGAAAAGTGTCCGAAATGCCGCAAGCGTGTTCGCACCGAAAAGTTGAAAAATGTTGAAGAGTTACAAAGTTATTTCATCAAGCGAATTGAGAAATTCATTAACTCTAAAGGCAGAACACTTATTGGTTGGGACGAGATCTTAGAAGGAGGTTTAGCCCCACAAGCAACAGTAATGAGCTGGAGAGGCTACAAAGGAGGAATTGAAGCAGCAGAGCAAGGACACGACGTAGTTATGACTCCTGGTTCTCCTTGTTATTTCGACCACTATCAGGGAGCAATGGATCAGGAACCAGAAGCGTGGGGCGGATTCAACCCAATCAGCAAAGTATACCAATTCGATCCGGTACACAAAAGCATGAGTGCCGAAGCTGCCAAGCATGTATTGGGAGGACAAGCCAACCTGTGGACAGAAAAAGTTCCGGGACCAAAACATGCTATGTACATGTCTTTCCCTCGTATTGCTGCATTGGCCGAAGCCGTTTGGACAGAGAAAGCCAACAAAGATTGGAATCGTTTCTCTACTAACATCCGTAAGTTCCTACAGCGCTACGATATTATGGGTATTAGCTATGCCAGAAGTGCATTTAATGTTACTGCCAAAACAAAATTAAATATCGAAAAGAAACAATTGGCTGTATCTCTTACCAGCGAGCTAGGCGATGATCCAATTCACTATACAGTTGATGGTTCTACACCTACCGAGCAGTCGCCACGATATAGTGCACCAATTATTCTGAAAAAGCCAACCACCATTAAAGCAGCTACATTTGCCAATGGCAAACAAATGGGTAAAGTTTTAACACAGAATTTCAATATCCACAAAGCAACTGTTAAGCCAGTAGAGCAAAAAATAGCCGTTAGTCCAAAATACAAAGGCCAAGGAGCTCTGACATTAGTAAACAGCATTAGAGGAAGCAAAAACCTTGCAGATGGTGAATGGCAAGCATGGTCGGGTAAAAACATGGAAGCAATAGTTGATTTGCAACACAAACTAAAAGTGAACAAAGTAACTGTTGGTGCACTTCAAAGTGCTGGTTCATGGGTATTCTTACCAACTAAGGTAACCATTATGGCTTCTACAGATGGTATGCTTTATCAGAAGTTGGGAACCGTAAAACACGATGTTGCCCCGCTAGCCAAAGGAATTATTATCAACGATTTTGTATTGGATCAAATCAATAAAGAAATACGTTACTTAAAAGTAATTGCACACAATATGGGTAAATGTCCTAAAGACCACAATGGCGCTGGTAGCGATGCCTGGATATTTTTAGATGAAATAATTGTTGAATAACAATACGTGTTTTTCAGTTGCCATTTGTCATTTAAATGCGCAAACTTAAAAAGCAAACATCGATTATATTCTGGCCCCTATTTCCAGAATTGTGTGTGTGGATGTTTAGAAAGGTTCCGGAGTTACTCTGGAACCTTTTGTTTTTCTATGGATCTGATGTTATATAAAATTTTAAATTTCTACTAAAAAGAGTAATTTTGCGGCCTAAATATTGTTAAAGATGAGTGCAAATACAGCAGAAATAAATAGACGACGTACTTTTGGTATTGTCAGTCACCCGGATGCCGGTAAAACAACATTGACAGAGAAATTGCTTCTTTTTGGTGGTGCTATTCGTACAGCAGGTGCTGTTAAGAGTAATAAAATCAAGAAGGGAGCTACTTCCGATTTTATGGAAATTGAGCGCCAACGTGGAATCTCGGTGGCCACATCGGTAATGGGATTCGAATACAAAGATTACAAGGTAAACATTCTGGATACCCCTGGTCACCAGGATTTTCAGGAAGATACTTTTAGAACACTTACCGCTGTCGATAGTGTTATTATTGTAATCGATGCTGCCAAGGGAGTTGAGCCTCAAACAGAGAAGCTGATGAACGTTTGTCGTATGCGTAAAACGCCGGTAATCGTATTCATCAATAAGCTCGACCGTCCTTCACAAGATACTTTTACTCTACTGGACGAAGTCGAAGAACAATTGAAAATTAAGGTTCGTCCTTTGAGTTGGCCAATCAACAATGGTCCCGACTTTAAAGGAGTATACAACCTGTTCGATCAGAGTTTGAATCTTTTCGATCCAAGTATTACTGAGATTCGTCCAAACATCACCATCAACGATTTGAGTGATTCTCTTCTGGATGATTATATTCCACACGATGCAGAAACGCTTCGCGAAGAGGTAGAGTTGGTAGAAGGTGTTTACCCTGAGTTCGACCATGAAGCTTATTTGGCCGGTGATCTAGCTCCTGTGTTCTTTGGTAGTGCATTGTACAACTTTGGTGTACACGAGCTGCTTGATACGTTTGTACAGATTGCTCCTACTCCACGTCCTGTTGAGGCCAAAGAGCGAGTAATCGACCCGGAAGAAGAGAAATTCACTGGTTTTGTTTTTAAAATTCACGCCAATATTGATCCGAACCACCGAAGTAGAATTGCTTTCGTGAAAATCTGTTCAGGAAAATTCGAGCGTAATAAGTCATATACTAATCTTCGTACCGGTAAAGCCTATCGTATCTCTAGTCCGACAGCATTTATGGCTTCGAAGAAAGAGGTGATAGATGAGGCTTATCCTGGTGATATTATTGGTGTACCTGATACAGGAAACTATATTATTGGCGATACCATTACCGAAGGAGAAAAAGTGCATTTCAAAGGACTACCAAGCTTCTCGCCTGAGCTATTCCGCTACATCGAGAATGCCGATCCGATGAAAACAAAGCAGCTTTCAAAAGGTATCGATCAGTTGATGGACGAAGGAGTTGCCCAGCTGTTCACCAACCAATTCAATGGTCGCAAGATTATTGGAACTGTTGGAGCACTTCAGTTCGAAGTAATTCAGTACCGTTTAGAGCACGAATATGGAGCAAAATGTCGCTTCGAAAATATTCCAATGTTCAAAGCTTGCTGGATACGTTGCGAGGATGAAGCGAAACTTACTGAGTTCAAAAAACGTAAGCATCAGAAAATGTGTAAAGATAAATTCGGACGCGATGTATTTATGGCCGACTCTCAATTCTTGTTGAACATGACACAGCAGGAGTTCGAAGATGTACAGTTCCATTTCACATCGGAATTCGAATAAATAGATCTGTAAAATTCCTACGTTATGGAAAATTTCTGGAATTCTGATTGGTTTACATACGGAATAGTTCCGTTGCTAATCTTTATATCGAGGATTACCGATGTAACAATAGGAACCATGCGAATAGTAATGGTTTCTAAAGGTAAGAAGAGCATTGCTCCTATTTTAGGCTTTTTCGAAATCCTAATCTGGCTTATGGCCATGGGTAAGATCATGCAGAATATCGATAACTGGGTGAACTATGTAGCCTATGCCGGAGGATTTGCCACCGGAAACTACATTGGTCTTTTAATTGAAGAGAAGTTGGCAATGGGAGTTGCTCAGGTAAGAATTATTACCCGCAAAAAAGAAGCAACCGAACTCATTACCCGACTGAAAGAAGAAGGCTATGGTGTTACCTTTCACGATGCACAAGGAGCCACTAAAAAGGTACACATTGTATACACCGTTGTCAACAGAACCAATCTCCCAGAGGTGGTTGGCTGGATTAAGGAATACAACCCACAAGCATTCTATTCCATCGAAGATATCCGCGATGTAAGCAAAGGAGTTTTCCCGCCACTTAGAAATAAAGGTTGGCGAAAAGGTAAATAACAAGACACTATTTCCAATTATAATATAAGTTCTCTGCTTCACGGTGGGGAACTTTTTTTATAATTATTAGTGATGAATGTTTTCCACTCTATTAGCCAGCATAATCAATGCTATCGCACGACTCCTGTCGTGTGATTCCTATTTCATTTTTCTTCTTTTATATTGCGCCCCATAAAACCAATTAGCTTCGATAAAAGATAATGATTGGGACGCTTGGGTTTGAGGTATACCATCTTGCTAGCATACTATCATCGCTACGCGATTTTTATAGTGCCAGCGGCACGATGTTATGATAACCAATCAGAGTTAAAAACAATATCTAAAGTCCTGTAAGGACGATGATATTATAACACCATGGCTACGCGACTATATCGCTGGCTGAGCTTGAATTACGACAGTAATTCATAAGCCGAAGCCTGAAGTAATTGGTATTCCCTTCGATAAACTCAGGCAGCGGATAAGGAGACTAGAATCCGGAAAAAAGGGAGACTGGATTCAGTTCCACTCTATACAATCAATTAACTGCGATATACGATAATGATTGGGTTCGTGGTATTCGATCGTATTACCATACTATCATCGCTACACGATTTTATCGATCTTCGTGCTTAAAGTTGAACAGTGGAAATGTTCAACGGTTAAAATGTGGTATATCGGTTGAATATATATATTTGGGTAACTTCGTGCTTCTTTGTGGCAATTTGTGAAATAGCTATACCACAGGTTGCGATTTTATTTATCAAACAGAAGAATTAATGCGATAATAATTGTATGTAAACAGATTGCTTCAAATGCAAAACATTTTCACAAAGACAATTCCGGTCTCCCCTTTACTATACGCAGATGTAACAGATTGCTTCGAACGCAAAGCGTTTTCGCAATAACGGTTTCATTGCATTTTAAATATTTTATATAGCTTGCGATCGAATGCTCCATATCGAAACATATCAACCAGAATTTTTTTCCGATTTAATTGAACGAATTTGGATTGCAGAGAATTTAGATGATGATACTGAATTGGTAATTCCTCCCAATCAATATGTCAACTTGATTTTTCCTTTAGGCAACTCAAAGTACAAACGGAATCATACTTGGATAGATACCCCTCAAATTGAAGGACTTTCTATTGAGAATACCGTATTAACTTACCCTACCAACACCCAATTACTTGGCTTACGATTTTATGCTTTTGGTTTATTTCCTTTCATTCAGGCCAATGGAAAAGACCTGATTAATAACTCACAGAATTACTCTCCAAACAGTCAACAAGCTAAAGCAACAATTGATTTATCTGCTAGTGATTCCAATACAACTATCATCGATAAAGTATATGGAATATTGAAGACTTTGTATTGCCAAGAATCTTACGATAAGATTACTTCAATTATGAGTTTTTACAACCAATTCAGGTGGTTAGACGATAATCATTCAATAGAAGAATATTGCAGTAATTCGGGCACCAATTATACCACACTTAATCGAAACTTCACCAAGGTAATAGGAATAACTCCCAAAAAGTTTGAGCGATTGATAAAGTTCCGCAAATCGCTTTGTAGTTTAATAGACAGCAACGACAAGCTAACGTCCATTGGAATCAATTCGGGGTATTTCGATCAGGCCCATTTTATCCGCGAGTTTAAGATGTTTCTCAATGAAACGCCATCCAATTATAAGCGAATAATACAACAAGCCGATAAGGAAAGTAAAATCATCAACTACAACTTCAAATTATTCTAGACTGTTTAAAATATACAATTTCCCTAAATTCTCTACTCCTACTTTTGTCTCGTAATCATTAAATAAATAAAGATGAAAATAGAACATTTAGCCATTTGGGCAAAAGACTTAGAAATGGTAAAGGAGTTTTACATCAAGTATTTCGGGATGAAGTGCAATGAGAAATACACGAATACTAAAAAGAACTTTACCTCCTACTTTTTATCATTTGAGGAAGGAGCAACCCGGATAGAGATTATGAACAGACCGGAAATAAAGGAGTTAGCTGGGAAACATGCTGTATCGTACGGTTTAACTCACTTTTCTATTTCTCTGGGAAGTAAGCACAAGGTGGATGAATTAACAGAAAAACTTCGCAACGATGGCTATAATATTGTTGGAGAGCCAAGAACCACAGGAGATGGTTATTACGAGAGTGTTATAGAAGATTGTGAAGGAAACTGGGTGGAGATTACAGAGTAAACTATGGAAATAAAAAATATAATATTTGATTTTGGAGGAGTACTTATCGATTGGAATCCCCAATACTTATATGGAGATATATTTCAGGATAATGAAGAGTTGGATTTCTTCTTAAACAATGTATGTAACTCACAGTGGAATCTAAAACAAGATGCTGGACGCTCTTTTGCTGAAGCAATAAAGGAACTAACAGCGAAATTCCCACAATATGAGAATGAAATCAGAATGTATCACTCCAGTTGGATTACTATGATTGGAGGAGAGATAAAAGAAAACACCTCTTTAATCAAGAAACTGAAAAGTAATTATCGATTGTTTGGACTTACCAACTGGTCGGCAGAAACCTTCCCCCTTGTATATAACCAATATCCCTTTTTTAAAGAGTTAGAAGGCATTGTGGTTTCTGGTGAAGAGAAAGTCATCAAGCCCAATAATCAAATCTATGAGCTACTTCTTGATCGGTATAAGTTAAAAGCTTGCGAATCGTTATTTATAGATGATAATCGAGATAATATTGCTACTGCAAAACGTCTTGGTTTTCAAACCATATGGCTTTGTGAGGGAGTTGATTTAAATGAAGAGTTAAGAATTTTAATATAGAGTTACCACACACAATTAAGTAAACTGTACTCAATGCTACTCGTTTGTAACGAGTTGTCCATATTGCACCCCATACTACCAGTTAACTTCGATAAAAGATAATGATTGGGGCGCTTGGGGGTGTGGTGTACCATCTTGCTACCATACTATCATCGCTATGCGATTTTTGTAGTGCCAGCGGCACGGTGTTACGGTAGCCAGTCAGTATTAGAACAATATATAAAATCGCTGGCAGAGCTTGGATTACGACAGTGATTCTAAGTCTTTGGGTTGTAGAGGCGCAAGGTTTTGCGCCTCTACAGCATAAAAAAAGCTGCATGAACAATTAACATGCAGCTTTTCTAGGAATATATTTAATCTATTCGTTCCAAATTTCCCAGGCTTTTAAAGCCTGTAGTTCGAGCATATCGTGGCCATTCTTTACGGTGGCACCTTGCTCTATTCCTTTTTTCATAAAGGTGGTTACCGATGGGTTATATACCAAATCGTATAACAAATGATCTTTGGTTAGATATTGGTATGGAATAGCTGGAAATGTCTCCTCTTTCGGATAGGTTCCCAGTGGTGTGGTGTTTACCACTACCGAATATTGTTGCATTAATTCTTCTGTCAACTCTTCGTAGGCTAATGTGGTTTCCGTTGATCGACGTGAGACCAATTGAGTTGTAATTCCCATATGGTTTAAAGCCCATACAACGGCTTTGGATGCACCTCCGGTTCCCAATACCAACGCACTTTTATGATGCGCCTTAATCAACGGCTTAATGGATTCCATAAAACCATACACATCGGTATTGTAGCCTGTTGTTTCGCCTGTAACCTGATTCACCTTGATGGTATTTACTGCACCAATAGCCTGAGCGGCGTCATTCAAGTTAGTAAGTAAAGGCATCACCGCCTCTTTATGCGGTATAGTTACATTTAATCCTTTCAGGTTATCGGTCGATTCAAGTATTTCAGAAATAGTGTTAATGTTTTCTATTTCGAAGTTCAGGTATTCCGCATCAATCTTTTCGACTTGAAATTTTTCGGTAAAAAACTTCTTGGAAAAAGAGTGTGTCAATGGAAATCCTATTAGTCCGTATCTGTTCATAAAGCTTACTTTTTGCTGGTTGCTTTTTCCATGATCCATATCAACAAAAAACCGGCAACAGCCAATAGTGCAGCATAAACAATCTGTGCAGGTTCTCCAGTAACGCTTTCGTATGTTGTTGGCAATACATTGGGCTCAAACAATGGTTTCACCTCTCCATGTCTATCTATATAAGTTTCCAATACTTGTTTCCAAGGCCATATTTTATTCAGCGAGCCAATCATAAAGCCAGCCAAAATAGCAATTGTAATATCGTGGAAGCGATGCAATAACCAAGAAAGCAAACGCGAAAACATCATAATACCAATTCCAGCACCACTCATCAAAAGCAATATGGGTTTAATTTCGATATTCGTTAATGCAGTGATAAAAAACTGGTATTTTCCGAACATCAAAAGAATAAATGCTCCGGAAACTCCAGGAAGAATCATTGCACAAATGGCAATGGCTCCACATAAAAACAGGAACCAACTGGCATCGGTAGTCTCTGCCGGAGTCATTGAAGTAATCAAATAGGCAATTGCAGTTCCGAAAATTAAAGCCAATACCTTTTTCCAGTCCCATTTAGGAATGTTTCCAGCCACAGTAATTGCCGAAGCAACCACTAGTCCGAAAAAGAAAGACCACAAAAGTACCGGATTGTTTTCCAGAATATATTTAAGCAACTTGGCCAACGATAGAATACTCAAACCAATTCCTGCCACCAAAGACAATAAGAAGTTGCCATTGACTGCTTGCCAAAAGCCTTTAAAATCGCCTTTTAGTAAAAGCTTTAAGTTGGGTAGATTTACCGATTTAATACTATCGATTAACTCTTCGTAGATACCAGAAATAAAAGCGATAGTACCGCCCGAAACACCCGGAACTACGTCGGCAGCTCCCATTGCCAACCCTTTTAATGAAATTATTAGGTAATTGAACCAATTGCGTTGCATTCAGATTTAATTTTTATGATTTGAACGCGTAAAGATAATAGATTATAAGATTTTCAGAATTGGTTCAGCTAAATATCAAGTGCCAAAAGTGAAAAATTATATTCTCGATAGCTGGAATTTCTTAATCAGTCGCTTAATGCGCTCACTTTCGCGTGCTTTAGCCGAAACCTGAAATGTGTCGGTATGACTATTGAAGTCAAGCATTAAACCTTCTTCGAAGTATTTTACTGCTTTGTGCTCCTCTCCCATTTCGAAAAGATAAGCTGCTAAGTGATATAGAATAGATGCACTCTTGCCGTTTGCTGCTTTAGCTTCAATCAACTGATCAACCGCTTCTTTTTGTTGGTTATTGCTGAAAAGTGTATCGGCATAATCCAACCAATAGTGTACACTTTCAGGATACAAGCTGGTTAAACGCTCTAAGGCAGCAATTCGCTCGTCGGTTAAGTTTAGCAAGTTCCCGATATGTGCCAACTGTTGCCAGTACTCCTGCTTCGCTGCATCTAAACGTGTTGCTTTCTTGGCAAAAACCAAAGCTTCGTCTAATTTATCTTCCGCTTCCATTACCAAAGCACAGCCAAACCAAGCTTCTGCATTTCCGGTATTAATTTTCAATGCTTTTTGGTAGTTCACCAGTGCCTGATAGTTATCATTCAACTGAATGTAACAATCGGCCATATACAAATAAGCATCTTCACTATTCGTGTCGTATTCCAAGTACTCTTTGTATGTTTTAATAGCCGCCTTAAAGCTTCCCATATTGGTTAGTGTGTTGGCTTTATTAAAAATGGAAGAGTACGATTCTTCATCTAAAGCTATGGCATAATCATAAGCCTCTATGGCCTTATCGTATTCCTGCAATTGATTGTAGACAATACCCAGGTTATACCATGCACTTGTAGAAAATGGATCGATGTTTAAGAATTCTTCATACAAATCAGCACTTTTCTGAAACTCATCCAGCTTTTCCAAACAAAATGCTCGTTCAAAAAGAATAGAATCATTCTTTGGGTTCACCTGATATCCACGCTCCAAATACTTTTCGGCATAATCGAAGATATTCAGATGACTGAATGTTGAACCAATCTTGAAGAATACCTCCTCTAAATCATCGGCAGAAAGCTCAATGGCTTCTTCAAAAGCCCATTCGGACTTGTCCAGTTCATCTCTTAAAATGTAACCGTAACCAGCCAACATGTATACATCGGAGTTTTGAGGTTCTAATAAACGTACATCTCCCAAAAGAGACATTCCTTCGTTTACTTCACCATTACTCAATAATGCTGATGCTTTCTTTAACTTGATATTGATAGAGGTAGGATGTTGGTATTGCGCTATTTCTGCCACATCGATGGCAGTAAGCGATTCTCCAACTTCAATAAAATGCTCAATGAGGTACTCAAATTCGTGCACATCAAAATAAGGAGTGCGCCCTTCTTTCAGTGCATCCATATATTGATTGACAACATAACTAAAATCTTCTTCGTAGAAATCTTTCTCTCCTTGATTCATTCGCTATCCTTTTCCCTCTTTTGTAGAGGTTACAAAATTACAAAAACTTTTTGACTATCCTTTCAATTAACAATTATTGTCAAAATCAGCTTATTATTTAGCCGGTTGATGCTCTGGTCGCAACAGGTCGTTCACTGTTTTTACAGGAGCAAATGTCTCTTGCGGCACTTCCACAAAGATAGTACTCCAGAACGCCATAGCTCCATTCCAAAGCCCTGGTCTTTCTAAAGCTTTCAACGGTTTACCATTCTGTGTTTTCTCTGATATGAAAGCAGTTTTAGGGTCGATAAAACGATTCAAATCAAATTTCTTATTCTGGTAATTTCTTGTGGCACAAACCAAATCGACCGGATTAAAGTGAGTTGCCTCTTGCATCAATGCTTTTTGCGCCTCATCGCCCAAATTGATTTGAGAAGCCTCTACAATTTGAAGACCGATGGAACCATCCGGCTGTTTTACCCAATATGGCCCACCACCAGGCTCACCTTCATTTCGAACCATTCCGCACACACGTATTGGTCGATTGATGTACATCTTCAAGAAAGGAACCAGTTCGTTCTTCTCCCAATAATAAACATCGTTGGGCAGTTTCACTTTTAATTTATCCTGAATGAAGTTTACCATTTCGGCCAATTCAGAACTTTTAATTGCCGAATAATGGCGTTGATTGATGATCTCCTGGAATCGATATAAATCCTTTTGAATGGTCAACAATAAACCAGCCAATGCTTTTTTATACTCAGTGGTAAACTTTTCTTTGCGGTAATCGGGTACCACATTGTCGATGTTCTTGATAAAGATTAAATCGGCATGAATCTTATTCAAATTCTCAATAAGCGCACCGTGTCCTCCCGGACGAAAAAGCAACTTACCATCCTTTTTGAATGGTTCATTTTCAGGAGTTACAGCAATGGTATCGGTCGATGATTCTTGAATTGAAAAACTAACATTGAAGTTTAGATCATCTTCGCCATATTGTGCTTTCAGTTTCTCCAGCAATTGCTCAAACAGTGGCTGATGATCAGGCGAAACAGTGAAATGCAAATCAACGTCGCCATTACTCTGTTTGCAATAGTTCATTCCCTCCACCATATGCTCTTCGAATGGAGTTCTGGTCTTATCGTTGTATTTATGAAAGGTTAAAAGTCCTTTAGGAAGCTGCCCGTAGTTCATTCCCTCCTTTTCAATCAATTGCTTTACAACTTCAATTGCATCTTCGGTTTTAACTGCTTTTTTAAGCTCTTGCCCAAATGCAAAGTGATCGATATTAGCCAATAGCTGTTCTACATCTTTGTTTACTTCACCCGATTCAACAAATTCAAACAATGCCTTAAACATTCGAGTAGCAGCACCTGAAGCAGGAATAAACTTAATGGGTTTTAGTCCATTATCAATCTCCTTATCATAACGATCAGCATAACCACTAAGCTGTGCTTTCGATAGTTGAAGAATACCATTCCCGACTGTTGCCGCATTTTCAACCGCCATAAATGGTAAACCTTCTTTAAAAATTTCTATTTGTGATTTTACTTCTTCGAGCGTTAGGTTTCTTTGCTCTAGTTGCTGTTTTTCTTGGGTCGTAAACATATTTCTATTTTTCAATTCACTGCAAAATAGTGAAAATGCAATAGAAATAATCAGATAATTATTAATAATGCTAAGATTTATTCTTTTAATGAAAATGCCGACCAGCTGCCATATTCAGCTCTAAATTATTTTTACAAATAAAACATGAGGGGGTCCAAAAAGCTTATTTATAATTCTTTGAACTTACGAATTATAAGTCACCACTTGGTTTATCACCCCTAAATCCCCTAAAGGGGACTTAAGCTTCCTCTTTAGGGGAGGTTTGGTGGGGTAAAAAGGCAAGTAGGTTATAAACTGAAAGTTCGATTTCAAATGAATTTACTTTCTGGACACCCTCACATAGTCATTCGTTATTTAAGAACTATTACTTGATCATTTTCTTATGAATTGTTTCTCCGTTTTCCAGATTTATTCGCATTACATAAATGCCGGAATTTAAATCTGATGTTTCTTGTTTGAAAGTTGTTTGCCCGATACTCTCTGATTGATAAATCACCTTACCAGCCAGATTGAAGATGGTGTAATCTTTCACTTTTTGCTTTGCATTAACATAAACCACATCTTTTACAGGGTTTGGGAACAATACAATGCTATTATCTTTTTCAAAACCTACTGGAAGATTTATTGGGGCCGATTTTTGTGCAGCTGCAGAACTAATATCATTGGTCGGGAATACAGGATCTTCCTCTGGGGCTATAGGATATGGCGTAGCGTTCTCTCGCGCTGAACCTGTCAACATCTTTCCATACACTTCCACCTCCGCTAAAGATAAAGGAGTATTGCGCGCTGTTAGTTGAATTCTAAGCTTTTTAGCCAAGAGAGGTCTTTCGAAACGGAAAACGACAGAATCTCCTGCAGTTCCTTCATGATAAGTTTTATGAACACATGGGTCGGCAGTATAAGTATAAACATAGCCTGCATTCATCTCTTTATTGGCAGCAAAAACATAGAAATTCTTCAAACGCTCGGAATTACTATCTGTTCTATTGTAAATTCTAATTTCTTTGATTTCTGCAATTCCTCCCAAATCGGTTTGCCAGTATTGCCAGTCGCCAGAACCTGTATGCGTAACAGAACCATCCGACCAATTACCAGATCTATTGCCATCGACAGCATTATCAGATAAACCAGAGCTGGAATAGAACGAAGATTGGCTGGTTGGTTGATTTAAAGCTAAATTGCTATATACCTGATCATTGGTACTTAATGTTGAAATAAAGTTGCCGCACTCATTTGTCCCTGATCGTAAACTCATAGAATTTGCAACTTGATTGCGATAAACTCCACCTGCTTTGCCCGCCAAATCGTTGTATTCATTAAATATGCTCCCCTCACCTCTGCTTATTGTTATGGTACCATTCAGAAACTGATTGTTCTCTATAACAATTGCCTTAGGATTAACATCCGGAGTCCAAGAGTTTAAGTAACTGTCATAAAATATATTGTCGTGAATCCAGATGTGTTCCATATTTGTCCATGTTGTGGCTTCAATTCGAAGTATTATTCCCGAATCTTTCATCCTGCAATTCTTCACCTCTATTCGTTTATCATTCTTCAATTTGATGGCATGACCAGAACCAGATTCTGTAAATCCTTTAATAAATACTCCATCAATCACTACATCTGTAGCATCGTGTATATAAATACCATGATCCTCGGAACCGCTATTAGTCTGACGTGCAATAGCTCCACCTTTAATTGTCAAATTCAAAGAGTGGTCCCCACCATTTTGACTTGTCCATGCTTTAATAGCACGCCTAAGAGTACCATGAATTGTATTATTGATTAATTTATTGTCATCTCCATTCCAGACAGATATCCCTGAGCTATTGGTTTCAGTAAATAATGATAATCTGGAGTTTTGTAATGTAGATCTGTTACATCTGGAAAAAGAGAATACACATTCTCCTCTTGGAGAGTTCAACCCTTCAATGCTTATGCTATCCACCATGATATCGTTACATCGGTTAAAGAACAAACCTATGTTAATGAATTTTATGCCCCGGATAGTTACTCTGTTAGCATATTGCATTGATAAACCTACAAATTGCTCTTGTGCACTGGCATCCATTACAACTTCTCCATCCTCATCCAACTTCTGATAAACAATGTCTCGTCTTTTTAGCTCCCAAGCATCCAGAATCTCTGGAGTAATAGTATATACTCCACTGGCAAAATTAACCGTAGAGTTAAATTCAATCTCTCCAATACTTGCAACAGTAAATGTTGATGGATGAAATGTGTACTCTTCACAAAATGAGAGTTGAGAAACTGTTAATGCAAAGATTAATAGTAAAATTCTTTTCATAATAAATTTGGTTTAAAGTTTAAAAATTGATTAATAATCAAGTGACTATCCCATTAGTGTTATTTAGTGTGCTGATTAATTTTCAAAACTTTATAAATAAGAACTATACATGCAGAAACCTTTTGAACAGACGCAAGCAATCAATAAAAAGAGTATTTTTCTCCTTTCGATCAATGTCGTAAAAAATATCTGCTGTATTTTACTATATTCTCTCCGCAGTCTCTTTCGCTGAAAAGTAAAACTAAGCTTTAATTCACCCCATTAAAGCTTTTCCCCCTGATGAATGTATCACCTAAAATAAAAAACAAATATGTAGTATAAGAGAATTCCCCAAATCAATAGTAAAATTGTTTGGGGTAAATCGATTTAGTTTATCCGGTAACGCTCCCGATAAATATTAAAAGATTATTTTAATAGCTAAAACAAGGACAATGAATCTCATCAAAACTATAGTGTTTGTAGTCTACTCATTAATTCTGGTCGATTGGAACGACTTACAGGTAACACTTTTTCCTTTACCAATACCGAATTTTCGTCTAAATCCTGAATGTGATTGATATTTACAATATATGATCGATGTATTTTTATGAATCGGTCTTTGTTTAACTTCTCAAGCAAGTCTTTCATTGTTCCATATAGGATGTGACTCTTACCGGTTGTAACCACTTTAATGTAATCGCCCACGTTTTCGAAGTAATAGATATTTTCTTGCGATACCTTAACGTATTTTTTATTTGTCCTAATAAAGAAGTCGTTGGCAGAAGCCGTTGGATCTTTTGCAATGGCTTCAAAAGCCTTTTGTACAGCTCGCTTAAAATCAATTTGAATAATTGGCTTCACCAAGTAAGCAATAGCTTCGTACTGAAATGCATCAAATGCATACTCCTTTTTCGAGGTTGTAAAAATTACAGCCGGAATCACAGGTAATTTAGATAGCATTTCAATTCCTGTAAAATCGGGCATTTCAACATCTAAGAATATTAGATCGGGATTGTGTTTCTCAATCAACTCAATTCCTTGTTGTCCATTCTCTGCCAAATCAACCACCTCTAATCCATCCACCTGATCACATAAACGTTTCAATGCTCTGCGAGCCATTGCATCGTCATCAATAATTAAACATTTTATATCCATAGCTTCCGGTTTAATCGTTCTTGTTTAAAACATGGATTTGCTTATCGACTAAAGCCATTCCATTGTTCAATTTTACTTTTAAATTATTCAATTTCTCTATTGCCACATCAAGACTCATTTTCTTTTGATCTATCTCTGTTTCAATGAAATCAAACTCCTGCTCTATCTCTGATAATCCCACAAAACCAAAGTTTGGTTTCAGTTTATGCACCCAATACCTTATCGATTCTAAACTCTCCGGAGGATTATTAATAAAATCGATAATTGTATTCATTGCATCTTCTTTAAAACCAACAAACATATCAAGCATGTAGTTCTTATCATTTCCATATAATTTCTTTAGCTGAATAGCATCTAACCCATTTACCAATTCCAATTCTTCTGAATGATCACTATTGGTCGCACTCATTTTTTCAAAATACTTCCCTAAAATGGCATACAATTCATTCGGAATAAATGGCTTACTCAAATAATCATTCACCCCACTTTCCATTGCATCGCTTATATCATCGGGTAAAGTAGAAGCAGTTAAAGCAACAAGTGGCATATCATTGTTCTGATTTCGAATAAACGAAACCACTTCCGTTCCTTTTCCATCAGGGAGATTCAAATCAACCAAACCCATCTGATAATGATTATTGTCCAACAACCAATAGGCATCACTAACTGTTTCTGCAATATCAAATTTAACACCAAGCCCTTCCAGTAACTTCGAAATATATTTGATGCTAAATCGGTTGTCCTCTAGCACCATAATCCGAATGTTCTGCATGTCAAGCTTCATCTCTTGGGGATGCTCAATGTAATCAATTGGTGCATCTGTCTCTGTCAAAGGAATTGTAATGGTAAAAGCGGTTCCTTCCCCTTTTTCACTCGCAAGAACAATATCTCCTTCCAACAGTGTTGTCAACTCTTTTACAATATTCAAACCTAACCCCGTTCCTATGGCAGCATGCTTAGAATCGGCTTGTTTATATTTATCGAATATATTGGCATGCATCTCTGATGGAATACCAATACCTGTATCCCAAACTTTAAATTGAATGCGATTACCTGCTACTTTATAAACATCCAACCCCACTTCTCCTTTAGTAGTAAACTTGGCTGAATTACTTAACAAATTATTGAGTATTTGCTGTATCACATGAGGATCTCCCTCATACCAATCAACTACTCCATCATTCAAAGTGGTTTTTAAATCAACTCTCTCTTGCAGCAGAGGAACAATTCCCATCTCAATGGTCTTCACCAACTCTTTCAGATTAAATGGCATCACTTTCAATTCCATCATTCCTGATTCCAGTTTCGAAAGATCAAGTATATCATTTACCAAATGCTGCAGTAGTGTGGCTGAAGCAGTAATCGTTTTCAACCATTCATTTTGCTCTTTGCACAAAGCACTATCCCTCAATAAATGAGACATACCAATTACTGCATTCAAAGGAGTTCTTATTTCGTGACTCATTTTGGCCAGGAAATATTTTTCGGTCTCTTTTGCTTTTATTGCTTTTTCCTGGGCTTCAATTAAATCGTTTTGGAAACTTATTCTGTTGGTAATGTCACGATAATGCCATAAATGCCCTACATAACTGTTTCTAGAGAAGATAGGAATATAATCTCGTTCCAATGTCCGTCCATCTTTCATTTCCAGAATATCATTCAACACCTGCTTCTGTTCCTTCAGTACTACTATAATTCTTTCTACAAATACATCCGGAGTTGTAAAAATATCTTTTATCTGCTCTGCCTGATTAGAACAATCCATCCCCACCAACGCTTCAGGAGGTGCTGGAATAGAAAACATATCGCAGAACTGTTGATTGACCAACTTTATATTTCGAAATTCATCTTCTAACAATACACCTCCAGAAAGAGAGTCAATTAATGTGGTTAACCGATTATTGTTTCGCTCCAAACTCTCGGTACGCTGTTGCACCAACGACTCTAATTGCTGATTGGTTTCAAATAACTCTGTGGCCTTTTGTTCCAAAAGGTTTTCAGCTTCTAGTCTGGCCTTTTTTTCCCGATCGAGCTTTCTCTTTAATATTTCAATTTCTTTACTCATTGGGCTTTCTTCAAGATAAAACGAACTTCGCTCCCATCTTCTTCAACCACCTCTTTTTCTATATCAATTTTTTCCTGAAAATGATTAAAACTAGCTTCCATTAAACCTTCTGCAAGATCTGCTAGTTTTCGCGGAGATCGGTACAATAAAATCAATTGATTATCTTCATTTTTTTCTACCACAAATGACGGTAGTTCAGCATTGGGATATAATTTGTGTACCTCTACATGGATATGATTATCGATTGCTGCAAGAAATGAAAATGAACAATTCAAATTTTCAACAATCTGCGGATAGCGCTCTGCTAATACATTAAACAGATAGTGTCCGAAAGTCTTTAGCAGATCAGCGATTGGAATTGCTGTTTTCTCATGTAGCTTCACCACCAGTGCAACCATATCTGAAAATGGATATGTTCCAACTGAAGAAAATACTCCTTTCGAAGCTAAACTAGACTCTTCAATGATTGAATCGGATAATTCCAGACCGAATTTTTCTTCAACCATTTCTATAAAACTGGTAAATATTATCCCTTTCATTTCAATTATTTTACTTTTCTATCTACTATAACATTAAGAACTTTAAATGGTTTTATATGGTTAACTATATTCCTCTAATTTTAAACGAATGAGAATTAGATAGATGAACAAATGTTAAAATGATGGAATATGCATTTAGAATTGTTCCAAATAATTTGGGGATACAACATTCATTTTGTTTATTTGCATTCAGAATTTTATAAAGAGAAAAGTAGCTATGGAAATTGCTAAAAATATGATGGTGAAACTAAGCTATACGCTTAGATACGATAATGCACAAGGTGATATCATTGAACAAACAAACGATGAGAATCCTTTACAGTTCATGTACGGTGCAGGTTTAATGCTACCTAAATTCGAAGAAGGTCTAGTTGGAAAAAAAGTAGGTGAAAACTTCGAATTGTCATTGATTAGCGCAGATGCTTACGGTGAGGTAGATGATAACGCTATTGTTGAGTTACCAAAAGATGTATTCCTTATCGACGGAAAATTCGATGATGAAATGATTAAAGAAGGTAACAGCGTACCTATGATGAGCTCTGATGGTCGTCGTCTTACTGGACAGATTCTTAAAGTAGGTGACGATATCGTAAAAGTTGACTTCAACCACCCACTTGCTGGTGCTGATCTATTCTTCGCTGGTGAAGTATTAGAGGTACGTGAAGCAACTGACGAAGAGATTGCTGAGATCTTCTCTGCTGCTGGTGGATGTGGTAGCGGTGGTTGCGGATGCGACTCTCCAGAAGATAACGCAGGATGCGGATCAGGTAGCTGTGGATGCTAATTGAAAGCATTAAAAAGATATTATGAAAAAGGTTGTTCTGCATTGAGCAACCTTTTTTTTTGTAAAACAATTGCCAAATCAGTGGTAAGAAGGCCTATTACTACGATAATTTTGCTAAAAAAAATTATATTTGCAGGCTGAAAAATATAAGACAGAGACATGGCTTTAAAATGTGGAATCGTTGGTTTGCCCAACGTAGGAAAATCGACGCTATTCAATTGTTTATCAAATGCGAAAGCCCAATCGGCTAACTTCCCTTTCTGTACAATTGAACCTAATGTAGGTGTAATTACTGTACCAGATGATCGTTTGATTAAATTGGAAGAACTTGTTAAACCACAACGCGTGCAACCAACAACAGTAGAGATTGTTGACATTGCAGGATTGGTTCGTGGAGCAAGTAAAGGCGAAGGATTAGGAAACAAATTCTTAGGAAACATTCGTGAAACAGATGCTATCATTCATGTTTTAAGATGTTTCGAAAATGATAATATTACTCACGTTGATGGAAAGATTGATCCGGTAAGTGATAAAGAAACCATCGACATTGAGCTTCAATTAAAAGACCTTGAAACGGTTGAAACAAGATTAAGCAAGGTAGAAAAACAGGCTCGCACAGGAAATGATCCTGAAGCCAAAAAGCTTTTCAAGATCTTATCGCTTTACAAAGACGCATTGATGGATGGAAAATCGGCTCGTACGGTTGAAATCGATGATGCAGACTTGAAAGTAGCGAAAGATCTACAGTTGCTTACTAACAAACCTATTCTTTACGTTTGTAATGTAGACGAAGCTGGAGCTGTTAATGGTAACGCACATGTTGATGCTGTTCGTGAAGCCATTAAAGATGAAAATGCTCAGATGCTAATTATTGCAGCAGCTACCGAAGCTGATATTGCAGAGTTAGACGATTTCGAAGAGCGACAGATGTTCCTTGACGATCTTGGTTTAGACGAGTCAGGTGTGAGTAAGCTGATTAAAGCAGCCTACCGCCTATTGGAGTTGGAGACTTACTTTACAGCTGGTGTAAAAGAGGTTCGTGCCTGGACTTACCCTCGAGGATCGAAAGCACCACAATGTGCCGGAGTAATTCACAGTGACTTCGAAAAAGGGTTTATCCGTGCCGAGGTAATCAAGTATGCCGATTACGTTGAGTTAGGCTCAGAACAGGCTTGTAAAGAAGCTGGAAAGATGTCAATTGAAGGAAAAGACTACGTTGTAAGTGACGGAGACATTATGCACTTCCGTTTCAACGTTTAATCTTCAGAAACAAGATATTTAAAGGGATTTCCAATGGGAGATCCCTTTTTTATTTTAGAATCTACTACCCCTCCAAACCTCCCCTAAAGAGGAGGCTTCAGTCCCCTTTAAGGGATTTAGGGGTGATAAAACAAGTGGTGACTTATAATCTGTTAGTTCAAAAATTATAAATAAGCTTTTGAGACAACCTCTTTTTATTTAGGCTCTTTTTATTTTAAATCGAATACGAAGTACTCCTTCGTTAAAGTCGGAAGATACCATTCGGAATGATTCTACTTCTGAAGTATTCTCCACATGATCGCCAATGCAGGGGCAAGCATCATACTCTCCTACACGAACAATTCGGATAACCTCTCCTGCTGCATCTGGTAATTTCTCTAAATCGAATTCTTTAGCTGCTTCCTCTCGTGGCATTTCTTCTGCAGTTACTGGTAAATTCATTTGTAACATTTCATTCACCTTTGCAGTAATTTGCTCTTCTTCTTCGGTGCTCAAAGCTCTATCGAAATGGTAATCGCATTTCGATTTCTTACGTTCTAAATGATTCGAAAAAGACCTGTTGCAACCAAACATCTGAACCATTGTTTGATTCAAAATATGCTCAGTGGTATGCATATGTTTATCGTATTGTTTCATACTATTTATTTATGTCCGTTTTTATAAAACTAAAATAATGAACTTTAAAGCAAATACAAGGTTTTAAATTACAATTGACATAACCATTTAAGCACATGAAAAATTTAATTGCCCACTTAGGAGGAGTATTTATTCACTCTAAAAATCCGAAAGCATTAGCGCATTGGTATCAGGAACATTTAGGCTTAGACTTCGAACATGCAGAAGAATATGGAGCCTACTACATCTCTTTTCACTATCAAGACGAGAAAGGAAATAAACAATATTTGGCATGGTCAATAATGCAGGCTAAAAGCGAGGTTCCACTGCAAAAGAGCTTCACTGTCAACTACCGGGTAAGCAGCATGGATACTGTTCTTGCTCATTTAAAATCGAAAGATGTTGCAGTGAAAGGTCCTGAGAAACATGAAGAAGGTATTTTTGCCTGGATTAAAGATCCGGAAAACAACGAAATAGAGCTTTGGGAAGCGCCGTAATCAATATTCAATTGCCATATAAAACAAAAGCCACAGCATCATTGCCATGGCTTTTAGTAGTTTATCTCAAGTAGATATTTACTTTACAAAATCTTTATAGATAAAGCATGCATCATTCGAGAAAGCTGTAGTATTATACTCTTTCACTTTCTCACCTGTAGTTGATAATACAACTGCTTTGCTAGCTGTATTGTCAAAGGCCCACACATTTCCGGTTTCTTTGTTTACACGCACTCCATAAAAGGCTTTATCATTGAATTTAGTAATAGGCAATTCATTGGCACCAATACTCATCTTATATAAGCCATCAGTAATGAAATAAACATTTTCACCACTTTTATCCATTGCTAACAAGTTCGATCCATTTGTTTTAATACTAGCAATTGGATAAACTTTTTCAACCTTACGAGTTACTCCATTAATGCGAACAATAGCTGCATTTTTATAAGTAACATCCGGATACTTTGAGTAATCAGGAATTCCTTTACAATAAACCCAAACTCCCATATTGGCATCAACAGCAATATCAATAGGATTATCATTTACAGTAATAGTTTGTGCAACAACATCGTTTGTTGTATTAATCACAGAAATTGTTTTATCGGTACTCCAAGCTCCTGAATTAACAACATACAACAAGTTATTCAATTCAGCGAATCTTTCAGGCCCTTTTCCAACTTCAATCTCACCAGCTTTAGCCATTTTCGCATAATCATAAATGATCAATTTGTCATTTCCATCAGCCTTTCCATTACCATTAGAAATATAAACTTTACCATCTCCTGCTTTTGCAACATAGCGAGGGTAACTCAAGTTCTCAATTCTGCCTACCGATTTAAAATCTTTCATATGTACAATCTCGACCTTCTGCGAATTGTTTACCACGATGAAACCTAAAGTATCAACAACAGTAAACGATTGTACGACATCTCCTAATGGTCCTTTATTAACCGTTTTAAAAAGATCTTCATCTTTTTGTTCCCCAGTTAATGATTGCCAAATAATAGTGCCATTATTCTTTCCGAAATTACCTTCATTTACAACGAAAGCTCCTTTCAAAGTCTTTACTTCAACCTTTGGTTTAGAAGAATCGCTTTCACAGCTAAATAGCGCAAAAGTCAGGAATAAAACTCCTGCTAATCCTTTCAATACATTTTTCATCTTACTTTATTAGTTTGTTTATACTTTAATTTTCAAAATCGAATAGCAACATTCATTTCCCACTGCCTGCCAGGCATAGGATACGAACGCACTAGCTCATATTCTTTATTCAATATGTTACTTACTTTCCCCTTTACAACAACATTCAATTGACCTACCGTTAATCCTTTTTCTACCCAAACGTGCATCAAAGCAAAGTCATCTAACTTCTCTTTATTGTCGTAATAACGACTTGCCGTATAGCTATTCTGAATACCCAATAAAAATCCATTATACTGAATGCTATTGTTCCAGCTCCAGCTGAACTTGGGTGCATAAAACATCTTCTGATTCTCTTCGGTATTCTTCACCTTTGAATCATTTACCAGGATAGAAAATTGCGAAGACCAGTCAATCTTACGAAATTTAAACTGAGCCTGAGTAGATAAATCAATTCCCTGATTATCAACCTCCATATAATTCTCTGGCGACCAAACTGCTCCCTGAGGGCGCCACACAATCATATTCTCAATAGACGATTTATATCCAGAAAGCAATGCTTTCCATTTAATGTTTTTCTCTTCTATAAGGTTGGCCTCGATATTCAACTCCCAGCTATTTCCATCTTCTGGTTTCAGGTCTTTATTTCCTCCGGGAATCCAATATCTATCGTTAAAAGTTGGTTTTCTGAATTTCTGAGAAAAGGCGGCTACTGCCTTTAATCTTTGCGGAATAAACTGATACCCCACATTTCCTCCTAAAAGCCAATCGGAATTAAATGCAGTATTCCACTCTTTACGCATAGAAACTTGTCCCGACCATCGATCTTTATAGAATTTCAAAGCATTGATTAATGCCCAGTCGTATTCGTTTTTATCGGTTCCATATGCTGTTACATCGGCATTTATCCAAGTAAATGTGCCTGCCACATCCCAACTCATCCAATCGGTAATATAGTTTCTGTAATTCACATCAGCATACCAGCGTTTACTCTTAATTCTGGAATTGATTGAATAATCATCTCCCTTGCTCAACCTCTTTGTATAATGAGTGTCATCGAAAAACAGAGCCGACTTAACAGCTAAAGCCGATCGTTTAAAACGTTTTCTCAAACGTACAAATGTCTTTAAAGTCGAATCTTTCTGCATTTCTTCATAAGGTTCCTGACTTCCTATTATTGAAGGCAGATTTAACCTTTTTGCCTGCATCCAGACTCCTCCATCGATATAAGTAGTAGGATTTAATGCCCAGCCTAGCTGCTGTATAGTTCCATGATTGTACCAATCGGCATTGTTCCTCTTCTTGTCTTTTCGAGCTATGTAATCGTAGTACTTGAAATTTCCATCTGACATTTTCCCCCACAAAACACCCGAGTAGGCCATCTTTTCATTAGCATAGCTTAAGTTCAAGCCACCTCCAAATGAATTCAAGCTTCCTGCTTCCAAATTTAATGCACCATTGAATCCTTTAGTGGTTAAGCGCGGGTCAGTTCCCAGGTTTAATGCTCCACCAAAGGTTCCACTACCAAAAAGAGTACCCGAGGCACCATAAACCAACGATACATTATCGAAGTGACCAGCAGGAATAGAAGATAAATCGGAAGAACCCAACGTTACAGAATTTATGGGAAACCCATTCCAATTCACCTGGGTATGATTAGAGCCTGCACCTCTGATAGACAAAGTAGCCGATGCTCCGGCAGAACCATGCGACTTAATATTTAATGGAGTTAAAGTCTGTAGAATTTCAGCAACACTGTTATTGGGAAAACGCTTCAGATCTTTCTTTTCAATTTTCTCCTTACGCATATCATTGGTCAGATACTCCAAACGAGAAGATACAATACGAACTTCATCAATACGAACCGTATCATTCAATTGGTCTTGAGCACTAACACTCCCCCACAGTAAAATCAAACCACTTATTAATCCTAAGCTCTTCATTTAATTGTTTTTTAAACAATAGCATACGGGTATAACTTAAGAATCAGTGAATAGAAAATTCGTGGTTCTTTCAGTGAACATTTATACCGAATGCTTTGAAATATGTTTACTGGCAGGTCTTCTGACTTATTCCATTTGTGAAGCCTTCCCATTCTTAACGAACAGTGGCAAAAGTGTTTCACAAATTGTGCTATGCACCGGAAATTACAGCTGCGGTAACAGCTCCGGATTCACACCGGATTCCCTTTTCACGTAAATAATTCAGAAACGAAATACTTACGAACCAATTTGACGACAAAGGTAAAAGTTTTTCAGTTTTTTTCTCTTAAGAAAAGAAATATTTACCTCAAACTATCATTCTATTAACAAACAACTTACACCACAAATATTATACTTAATAAAAAGAAAAGCCCCCATATAAAGAATGGAGGCCTCACTTCCGATTAGTAGCTTTAGTTTCACCCTCTTACATCAATGATGCATGCTCTAAACTGAGAATAAAAACTAAACTGTTTATGACTTGTTTTGCGCTATTTCAAATCAACGCTTACTGAAAACATTACATTTCGTTTTGGCCCAGGAATATACTGACTAGAATATACCGAACTTACAAAATGTGTTTTGTCCAATAAGTTGTTCACTTTTATGCCGAAACGTGTTTTATTGATTTTATACGAAACATTGGCGTCAACTAGCGTGTAGCTATCCAATTCGTAGCTGTTCGATGAGTTGGTGTACATTTTATCGGTATAACGGGCACCTATGCCAACACTTACATTTTTCAATAATCCTTTAACCACATTATAGTTCGACCAGAAAAAGAATTGGTTTTCAGGATTGTTTCTCATGGCATTTCCTTTCTTCGAACTGGTATATTTGTTAGCAGAGAACTTCTTGTATTCTGCAGCATTGAAACCATATCCGGCTGTGATTTTCCAGTTCTCCAGAGGTAAATAGGTAACATCGATATCGAAACCTTTTGAGTCAACAACACCAACTTGGCCGTAGATTCTGTTTCCTGCATCGTTCTTGCCCAGATACTCTACAATATTGTTCTTCTTAATGTAGTATACACTTCCATTAACAAACAACTTTCCAGCCAATTCATATTTTCCTCCCAACTCTAACTGGTGACCATCTTCTGGCTCGAAAACCTCTTTCCCATCTTCTGGAGTAAACTCGTTACCATCGCTATTCAAATAGATATAAGTATCGTTGTAAACGGTTCGTTTTGGTTTAAAAAATGTGGCATAAGAAGAATAGAATGAAAGATTCTGAAGTGGCTCATAAACTACTCCCAAACGATAAGTCAATGCATTATTTACAATCGACTTGGCAACCGTTTTATCCGTTTTATTTCGTCCTGTGCTAATTTTAGCTGTTTGGTATTCCATATCAAAACGATCGAAACGCAAGCCTGCTAGTGCTTTTACCTTATCCGAGATATGAATCAAATCGTGGAAGTAGAAGCCATGTACATTCTCGTTGTAGATTTTTGCTTTAGAGAATTTGGTATTCAATGCTCCCTGATTTAAAACCGGATCGACAATTGCAATAGTTGCTTTTAATCCAGCTCCGGTAACATCAGATCCTAAACTATACCCTGAATAAGAAACCCTATCGACAGCAGTAAATGTATACCCCATATTTAGCTGATGTTTCATTCCTCCCCAGTTATAGTCCTGAGCATATTTTACATCACCTTGGAATGTATTCGTTTCGTGAGAAAATCGCAATGGGAATGTGCGCTTCAAACTATCTAAGCCGATATACGTTTTCTCGTCACCATTCATGTAGTAATGATCGTAAATTGGCGACTTCGATGTCAAATAACTCAACTCTTCGGTAGAGAAATAGTCGATTAAATCATCGGTGTAGGTAGCATGTACTTTAAGCTTCCCACCATTCTGCATTTTATGAATGTAGTTCAAATCCACATTGGCATTCTCGTGTTTCAAATAGTCCGAAGGATCATTGTAACGCTGTTCGATATCGAAATTTGCAGGTAACTCCCCTTTTTTATAGACCAATTTACCTTGTGCATTGTAAATATCATTCTTCACTGATGGTAAACCTGTTTCTGTGCCATAATGGTCTTTGTTGGCTCCCAATTTCAGTTCGAACTTGTTATTCTCATTCAACTGATAATCCAAGGCCAAGTAGCCATTGATACCATTATCATTGGTATTACGCCATCCTTTTCCTCCATAAGTAGCCGCATCGAAACGGTAACTTAATCGATCATTCAACCGGTCTCCTACTCCAAATTCAAAATTCTTCTTTTCCCTGCTACCGTAAGTAGCTTTAGCTTGTAGGTTGAAATCTTTATCGGCCGATTTGCGCACCACATTTACAATACCACCAACAGCAGTGTGTCCATATAAAACCGATGCAGGGCCCTTTACATACTCAATACGCTCAACCGACGCCAATGAAGTTAATGGCGCACTATTAGAGAAATTCATACGTTCATCGCGAGCGCCATCCAACATAATTACAGGTGCACCAAAACCACGCATTGTAAAGGTCTGAAATCCACCATAGTTTACAACAGGCTTAATTCCCGAAGTGTAAGCCAACGCTTCGGCCACACTATTGGCTTGTGTTTGCTCCAATAAATCAGAGCTTACCGATGCTGTTGAGATTGGAATGTGTTTCAATGGCACTTCAAACATCAATGCATTCTCTGTTTTACGCACTGTTTTAGCCTGAACCACTACATCTTCGAACTGTTTCTTCGATGGTTTCAATTTAAATACCTTAACATTTACACCATCTTTTACTTCAACCACCTGGCTTATGTTTTCAAATCCTACAAAAGAGATTTGCATACGATAACGCCCTTGCTTCAAATCATTGAACTGAAAAATACCTCCATGGTTGGTTGTTGTTCCTAAGTTTACCTTACGAATAAGCACATTGGCTCCTTCCACCACAGCTCCATTCTTACCATTTACTACTTTCCCTTTAAACTGAACAGACTGAGCTACACCCAAATACTGAACAAACAAAAAGATAGATAAAACAAGAAATAACTTCTTCATCACTTTAATTTGTATTACATTTTAAAAAATATAATACACCTGGCTTCTCTAATCAGAAAACTGAAAATAAATTAATGCTGAATACGCGCGTTCATTCAGTACATTACTCCTATTCCCGGAAGCAAAATGTATTATTTGCATATTTGGCAGGTCTCCTGACTTATTCCATTTGTGAAGCCTTCCCATTCTTAACGAACAGTGGCAACAGATTTTTCACAAACTGTGCAAATGCACTTGGAAATTACAGTAGCGGGTACTGTTCCGGATTTACACCGGATTCCCTTTTCACTCTTTAACCCGAAATGAGTTATTGAGCACCAAAACGGTTGCAAAGGTAGAATAAAAACAAAAAGTCGTTCAACTATTTTCAATTAATTTTTCATAATCCACTATATTACTTATTCCATTGATTCAAGTTTACAGGTACTTAGACGCTGATTAAGCTTAGATTGTGTTGTTAGTAGGACACGAGCTAAAGAAGCTCGCGCCAGCGGGAGAAAAGGAAACCGGAATCTGGAGAAAAGGGAGACGGATTCGGTTGCTAAGGGAAAGAGCATAGTGATCTTCATCGCAATGGAAATGTGGGGCTATAGTACCTAGTACAGAGTAACTAGTATCAAGATTTGCTAAAGCTAACAAGTGTGGTTGAGATAGTTACTTCAATATGATTTACGATTAACCGATTACACGAACAGATTGTCATTCCCTGATATATGTTGACCACAATTTGAAGAACAATGAAAGCCAATTTACGAGCTTTAAAAAAGCGAAAAGTTTACACGGACGAGTTTAAAAGGAACTTAGTCTCCCAGTTCGAGAAAGGAGTTTATTCTGTGCAGCAATTAGAAAAGGTCTACGGAGTATCTAATTCTTGTATTTATGAGTGGATTTATAAATTCTCTACCTTTAATGATAAATCA
>SACZ01000226.1 GCA_023369685.1 Prolixibacteraceae bacterium JC049 | reverse complement strand
TGGGGGTCATCGGCAATATTACGACAGGGGAAATAGCGCTCTATCCGCCCCCTTTGGGCAATCGCACCGCAGCATTCTCGAGGATATTGCTCCTGAGCATGCACCTGAATAGCCCTGATAACTTTCTGGCGCATGTTAACTCCGAATTAAAGACGTGCCGGGAAAACCACCAAAAGGCAGCTCATTGTCTTCGCCAAAGCGTAATTTACAGGCCGACAAAGTGCCGTTACAAACATCCAGCGCCGGATCGGTAACAGGTGTATTATTGTTATCAAAATATCGCTGGCCTGTATAATCACAACCATCGCCGCTGCGGTATTTATTTCTGATACACCAGGTACAGATAGAATGCAGCTGACGCGTTGGGATCATTATTCCTTGCAAATCCATTGGACTGGCAAGAGTGAACTCAATCGCTTCATTGGTCTCCTCACTTTTGGCATCAATAAAGAAGACTTTTCGT
>SACZ01000225.1 GCA_023369685.1 Prolixibacteraceae bacterium JC049 | reverse complement strand
CAAAATCGGTGTTGAAAAGCGGCTGTACGTTCTGTGCGAGCTCCGCCGGCAGTTCCCCCTGCGGCCAGACCTCAGCCGGCAGTTTCTCCAGCGCCAGCTCCGGCGTGTCCAGCGGAATGTTGTATTCCGGACGCTGATGCAGGCCGCCGACGACGCGCCCGGCGATTTTCAGCGTCATTTCATAGCGCCCCTGGTCACCGCGAATGCGTAGCCCCATGTCGTGGCGGCGCAGCCAGTTATCCGCCGTTTCATAGTAAATATTCAGCAATTGACCCGCGGGCGTATGCTTTGCCTCCAGCGTACTGAGGTGCTGACGCAGCGCGTCAACGCCATCCTGAGCGACGATAAACTTTAATTCGATTTCTTGAGCCATGACTGAATTCTTCCGCTTATATGCTGTGCCGGGAAATTGCGGCGAACTAACAACGATATTTCTTGTCAGTAAATAGTATTTTGCGGCGAAT
>SACZ01000224.1 GCA_023369685.1 Prolixibacteraceae bacterium JC049 | reverse complement strand
GCTGCCACCGCTCGATATCACTTTCCGCGATTACGTGATGGCTGAACAGGCGCGCCGACAAACAACAGCATGGCACGATGCCTGGGATTACTGGCAGGAAAAAATACCGCAACTGCCTTCAGCGCCGGAACTGCCGGTGGTGGAGACACCGCCGGAAACCCCGCACTTCACCACGTTTACTTCGACGCTTGATAAGCAAGAGTGGCAGGCGGTGAAACAACGCTGGCAGCAGCAGGGCCTCACTCCCTCCGCCGCGCTGCTCACGCTGTTTGCCGCCACCCTTGAGCGCTGGAGTCGTACCACGGCATTTACGCTGAACCTGACGTTCTTTAATCGCCAGCCGATCCACCCGCAAATCAATCAGTTGATCGGGGATTTTACCTCCGTCACGCTGGTTGATTTTAACTTCTCCACGCCGCTAACGCTGCAGGAGCAGATGCAACGGACCCAGCAGCGCCTCTGGC
>SACZ01000223.1 GCA_023369685.1 Prolixibacteraceae bacterium JC049 | reverse complement strand
ATGCTCCGGCGGCACGCAGGTATCTTCGGCGAACGGTATCGGCTTGGCGGCTCCTTTGGCATTACCCAGCAGGCCGACCGCTTTTTTACGCATCGCGTAGATGCGCTCCACGCCGTCGAGATCGTGACAAACCTGCCAGCCGATGACGCCCGCTTCATTGCGCGACATCAGCTCATCCAGACGCTGGCATAGCCCCGTCACCTGGCTATCAATCAGCTCGACGTCGTCACCGGCGAATTCGACGATATTCAGCCCCAGCATCTCTTTATCCGCCACGTCGGTAATGAGCTCGCTGACCGAATGCCACACGATATCTTCCCGCGCCAGATTAAGCACTTTCGAGTCGACGGTTTCGACCGAGAGCGCCCTGGCTTCAACCATAAACGGCGCGTTACGCAGCGCGGAATTAAAGGAGTCGTACTTCACGTTGACCAGTCGACGCACTTTCGGCAAACGGGTGATATC
>SACZ01000222.1 GCA_023369685.1 Prolixibacteraceae bacterium JC049 | reverse complement strand
CAACTGACGCATGGCCACGCTTTTCAACCCCTGCTGAGCCACTTTTGCTGCCGCGACGGCGTCATCAAGGGAGGCGAACACGCCCATCTCATGAACGGTACTGTCCGGCTTGCTGCTGTCCGTCATTTTCAGCAGTACCGCTTTCACCACCTGTTCAATATCCTGTTGATTCATGATGTTCAGTCCTATTTATGGAAAATCACCTGACCGCCGGCCACCGCTTCATCGACGATACCGATGACGCACAAATCGACAGGAGACGCCTCGCTGCGGTGCGCCTGTCGCGCCGAGCTTCCACTCACCAGCAGAACCCATTCCCCGGCTCCCGCGCCGATGCTATCGGTGGCGACGGCGCACTGCCCGTCAGGCTTCCCTGCGGCATCAATCATCTCCACCATCAGCAGCTTGTCGTGCGCCAGCCCCTGATGGCGGACGGTGCAGACAATGTGTCCCGTGACGACTGCCA
>SACZ01000221.1 GCA_023369685.1 Prolixibacteraceae bacterium JC049 | reverse complement strand
GACCACAAACCCACTGCTGTGTTTCTATTATGGTCATGCTATGGTACATACATTCATAAATGTATGTAAACGTAACCTCTATAAACTCATCGACCTATGGCACGAAAAACCAAACAACAGGCGCTTGAGACCCGGCAACATATTCTGGATGTTGCTCTGCGTTTGTTTTCGCAGCAAGGGGTATCATCCACCTCGCTGGCCGCAATTGCAAAAGAGGCCGGTGTGACGAGGGGCGCTATCTATTGGCATTTCAAAAATAAATCAGATTTATTTAATGAAATATGGGTACTTTCAGAAGCCAACATCAACGATCTCGAAGTTGAGTATCGGGCAAAATTCCCCAACGATCCACTGTCAGTTGTCAGAGAGATCTTAGTGTATATCCTTGAAGCAACTGTGACAGAGGAACGCCGCCGCCTGATGATGGAAATCATCTTCCATAAATGTGAATAGATCGGAAGAGCGTC
>SACZ01000220.1 GCA_023369685.1 Prolixibacteraceae bacterium JC049 | reverse complement strand
ACGCAGTTGTGCAGCAGGCCGCAGAAATATTCGCGCACGCTGGCGTGAAGCGTATCAATTCCCACTTTTTCCACGTCAATAATCTGCAGTTTTCCCTGATAGCGTTCGATAAAGCGAATCGCGCGATCGTCCAGCGGACGGGTGCGGCCGCTGCTTTTTAATAAAATGAACGGCGTTCCCGGTTCGGTAATCTCAAAGGGGCCGTGGAAATACTCGCCGCTATGGATGCTGGCGGAGTTAATCCATTGCATCTCCAACAGAATACAGATGGATTCCTGATGCGCGGCGCCGAACGAAGGACCGCTGCCCATCATATAAATGACATTTTCACTTTTCCAGGCTTCGGCAAAATGCTGCACATCCGCTTGCACCTGCTGCTGAGCGCCGCGCACCACGGATTCAAAATTGGCAAAGGCGCTGACCATCTCAGCGTAATGGTCGTATCCTTCTGTTTGCGCCAGGATCTC
>SACZ01000219.1 GCA_023369685.1 Prolixibacteraceae bacterium JC049 | reverse complement strand
CCACGGGTTGCCGGGAACCTCCCGGCAACATTTCCCCTGGCAGAACCTCAGATTTCCGCCGCCTCCACGGCATATTCCTGCCGACCCGCCTGTTTAACCTGGTTCATCAGCCCCCCCGGCGCGCCGTTTTTCACCTGCAGGATCTCCGCCAGCACGCTGATGGCGATCTCGTTTGGCGTCTCGGCGCCGATGTCATAGCCAATCGGCGCCCGCAGGCGGCTGATATCCGCTTCCGGCACGCCGTTCTCCCGCATCTGACGTACAAAGGCCTGCACTTTTCGCCGGCTGGCCAGCAGCCCCAGCCACGCCACCGGTTGGGTTATCAGCCTGTCCAGCGCCTCGCGATCCTGGTTGTTGGTGGCAATCAGCACGAAATCCTGCGGCCGTACCGCCATCGCGTCCACCACATCCGTGAAGCTGGCAGCATGCGCCAGCCGCGCCGAAGCGGGGAAAGCATCGGGACAGAGG
>SACZ01000218.1 GCA_023369685.1 Prolixibacteraceae bacterium JC049 | reverse complement strand
AAAACAGGAATTTATCATTGAATCTTTTAAATCTGAAATTGCTAGATTAAAATCTCTTATTCCTAATGATGATGATTGCGAAAATTGTGAGGTTTTCATGAATAAGATTTCAAAAATTAGAGATGTTAATGCTGCACATGATTTGAAAAATAGATCTTCTCTTGCTTTTAGTTTTGCTTTGCACACACGCACTTTGGATGAGTTGTTTTTAACTAAAAAGTTGTTGCAAAAATATCAAATTGCTTTTCATGCTAGTTTGATGTTTAACATGATTTCTGCTAAAAAGTTAAAACAACCTCATGATGTTTTGGATTGCTCAACATGTAATTTGAATAAGATGAAACTAAAAGATGCTTTAGGTCGTGTTGAGTACATGGAAGATGTTGTGAAAAACAATGAAGTGCTTTCTTGCCCCAAATGTCGTAAAAGCAAAGGTGTCATGGTAGATTGTGAAAATTGTGCTAATTTG
>SACZ01000217.1 GCA_023369685.1 Prolixibacteraceae bacterium JC049 | reverse complement strand
AAAACAGGAATTTATCATTGAATCTTTTAAATCTGAAATTGCTAGATTAAAATCTCTTATTCCTAATGATGATGATTGYGAAAATTGTGAGGTTTTMATGAATRAGATTTCAAAAATTAGAGATGTTAATGCTGCACATGATTTGAAAAATAGATCTTCTCTTGCTTWTAGTTTTGYTTTGCACACAYGYACWTTGGATGAGTTGTTTTTAACTAAAAAGTTGTTGCAAAAATATCAAATTGCTTTWCATGCTAGTTTGATGTTTAACATGATTTCTGCTAAAAAGTTAAAACAACCTCATGATGTTTTGGATTGCTCAACATRTARTTTGAAYAAGATGAAACTAAAAGATGCTTTAGGTCGTGTTGAGTACATGGAAGATGTTGTGAAAAACAATGAAGTGCTTTCTTGCTCCAAATGTCGTAAGAGCAAAGGTGTCATGGTAGATTGTGAAATGTTTAAAAAAGCC
>SACZ01000216.1 GCA_023369685.1 Prolixibacteraceae bacterium JC049 | reverse complement strand
GTAATAAGCTTTAGCCGCCTCTGCTTTGAGCTTCAGCGCAGCCTCTACATCCATCGGCGAGCCGTACATTAATACGCTCACCGTCCCCATCTTCTGCAGACCCGCCGTCTGGTTACGCTGGATCTCTTGTGGATGGTCGGTTGCTGGCGGCGGCGCCTTTGGCGTCCCTTGTAGGGCGCTACAGCCGGTTAAAGCGATTGCCATTAACCACGGTGCAAACCTACGCATAACCATATCTCGTTTCCTGTTAGTCATAGTGTAGTGGTAGCCTGAATGTCATTTCCGGGGAATGTTCCCAAATTGTTATCCCGTACGCGATTTTCGAATGAAAATATCGTGAAAGCGTAATCTGGTTCTCAAGATTATGAATCATGTGCGAGCGAGTGACTTGAGTAATAACATAACATCACTTGAGAGAAAGGAGACGGTAAATGATTGCACTAGAAATGCGTAACCTTGCGGGTGGGGAG
>SACZ01000028.1 GCA_023369685.1 Prolixibacteraceae bacterium JC049 | reverse complement strand
AACTGAAGCCGGAGCATATACTCTGGAAGTAACAGATACCGAAAATGGTTGTAGTGCTGTTTCTGCAGCGGTAACAATTACGGAAGAAAAGAATCTACCAACGGCGACGATTGCAGATGTAGTCGATAAAGAGTTGCGTTGTAATAATGTAGAAATAGAGTTGGATGGCAGTAGTTCAGCAGGCTTTGATTCTCATGCATTGACCTATCAGTGGTTAAAAGATGGAGTAAATATTGGTTCAGCAACAACTGCAACATATAAGGTAACCGAAGCAGGAGCATATACTCTGGAAGTAACAGATACGGAAAATGGTTGCAGTGCTATTTCAGCAGTGGTAACAATTACGGTAGAAAAAGGTGAACCTATTGCGAGAATAGAGTATCCAGAGGGAACAATTATTTCTTGTGCCAATGAGTCTCTTGTTCTTAATGGAAATACTTCAGCAGATAAGAGTGGAGGTAATGATATCACCTATTTCTGGTCGACGACAGCTACTTCGGGAGTAGTTAATGCCAACAATGAGAGTATTGATGTAACAGAAGCAGGTATTTATACATTAAGAGTAACAGATAATTATTCTGGATGCGTTAATGAAACTAGTATCGAGATAACAGGTAGTTGTGATGGTATTGAGCTTGATTTGACTGTTTTCTTACAAGGAGCATATGATACTACCGCAGGAGAAATGAGAACTGACTTGAATAGCAAACATTTGCTTCCTACAGTTCAACCATATAGTGAAGCTCCCTGGAATTACTCAGGCACAGAAAACTGCACAGTTATTCCCAATAATGATGTTGTTGATTGGGTGTTGATAGAGTTGAGAGAGACAGCAGGAAATGTAGAAAGTGCTGATGGAACGAGTATTATAGCCACGCAGGCAGCATTACTGTTGAAAGATGGTTCTGTTGTTGCTCCAGACGGAATAAGTAAGTTGTTTTTTGAAGTAGATATAACAGGTAATTTATTTGTTGTTGTTCGTCATCGAAACCATTTAGCAATACAATCTTCTAAACCTGTAATTAAAGATGGTAGTGGTTCTTACACTTACGACTTCTCCAATAATGAGGATAATGTTTGTGGAGGAAGCTTGGGAGTTAGAGAACTAAAGGTTGGTGTCTATGGAATGCCAGCAGGAGATGCGGACAGTTCTGGAAGTGTTAGAAACGATGATATTACAGGAGTAATGTTCTCAAATCTTCTTAAAGAGGGTTACCATTCTGGTGACTTGAATATGGATGGTGCTGTAAGGAACGATGACTTGTCAGAATTCAGCTACTCAAACTTAGGAAAAGAAACATTTGAAAAATAAGAGAGATATGAAGTTGCGTATCGTTTTATTTGCCCTGTCAATGTTGATAGGCTTGGGAGCTTTTGCTCAAACAATCACTTTAAGGGTAGTAAATGCAAAATTCTCTGATGATAAATCATCATATGGTTTTGATATTGAATACAAGTGTTCTGAACCGAATGTAATATGGGGATTGACATCATTGGGAATTGCCTACAATAATGAAACATTTGGTTCTCAGATTGTCGGGAATAATAAAATTACTTGTTCCCAATCAGTAATAGAAGATCCTGCATATCAGTTCTTTTTTATGTGTTTACCTACAGGTTCTGGAAATAGAGGAATTGATACACAAAATAATGTATGGTCTGTTGCATATAACTCTTCGATGGTACACATCCCATATAATTCAACAATGCATAAATATTTTTCTACAGAATATGAGAAATATATGCATGTAGATATTGATGTGGTTGATAGTAACACTACTCCTGTAATAGATTGGTATGAACCGATGATAATGGGACAATGGTTCAAGTTAACTGGAGTGTACCAAACAGAACCTTTGAATATTGTTTTAGAACCAATTGATCTTTCAGGGCCACCTTCGCTGGAGGTAGTACTTGCTAATAATACGATTGGAGCAGGAGAGAATAACAGGGCAACACTGACTATTAAAAAAGGATCTGGGGATGTTAAAACAAATTTGTCTGGTAATCAGGAGGTGAAAATTAATGGTATTGCACCTGCTCCAGATGGTTCTTATGGTTCTTTTAATGGGATACCCATAACAATGCAACCACAAATTTTTAATGTTAACTTTTCAAATGGAGTTGCTACTCCGGACTTGGTACTGAATAGGTCGGCATTGGCAGTCGATGTTAGTTTTGAGATGAATGTTGATGCCGTAGATATAAGTTGTTTAAGTGGAGGTGTTGACGTAATTCCTGATGCATTGAATACTTTAGCCTTTGTGAATCAGCCAGAAGCTTCTTTGGGTAGGGGAGGAGGCGCTTTAAGTGTTCAACCTATATTGGAAGGTAAAGATCAATTTCTGAATTCTCAAAACCTAGAGAATACAGGCTTAATGCAAGGAGAAATCCAGAAGCAAATAGCGTCTGGACTGATAATCTCAACAACTACAAGAAATGCTATTCTTGCAAGTGGACAAGGTGTCTTTTCAGACTTAAGTGTGACCACGTTTGAAAAGGAAGATATAGCTTGTGAGTTAGTGGTGAAATATTATAAAGATGGTAATACAACGAATGTTGTTGGGAGTAATTTGATTGCCGTAACAAGTAGTGTTTTTATTGTAAAAGGAATGCTGCCTTTAGCAGCAAATGTCTCTAAGACTGATCCAACGACCTTTAATGGTACAGATGGAACAATTACTGTTAGTAATCAGAATGGTGGCTCAGGAACGTATGAGTACAGCTATGATGGCGGCTCAAACTGGGAATTAGGTTCAACTAAAACCGATTTATCAGCCAATAGCTATTCAGTACAGATGCGTGATGCGAATAATCATTCAGATGTTATTGATTTAGGTACAATTAATCTATACAATCCATTTAGTGCAACTGTTGCCAGTACCAATCCAACAATCAATGGAG
>SACZ01000215.1 GCA_023369685.1 Prolixibacteraceae bacterium JC049 | reverse complement strand
CTCTCTTCTATACCAAGTATCCTGTGTTATTCCTGATGATGGGGTATAAGTCGCACTGGTCTCTCCGCTTATGTCATTAAAGCTACTATTATCTGTACTTGACTGCCACTGGTAACTTACACCACCCGTTCCGGTTGCTGCTGTTGTACTTGTGAAAGCCGCAGGGGTATCGCCTGAGCAAATTGTCTGCGCCGATGCAATAGCTCCTGCTGTTACTGAACCTACTGTAACTTTTACAGATGCAGTATACGCAACACAACTTCCCGTGGTTGAAGTTGCCTCTCTTCTATACCAAGCATCTTGAGTGATACCTAATGATGGAGTATATGTCGCACTGGTCTCTCCGCTTATGTCATTAAAGCTACTATTATCTGCACTTGACTGCCACTGGTAACTTACACCACCCGTTCCAGTTGCTGCTGTTGTACTTGTAAACGCAGCAGGTGTATCTCCTGAGCAAATTGTCTGAGC
>SACZ01000214.1 GCA_023369685.1 Prolixibacteraceae bacterium JC049 | reverse complement strand
GCTGCCTTCAAGGTGAATAAACAGAGGAATGCTCATTCCGTGCTGCAGCGCCTGGCTGAAGGCCTGGGGGATAATCACGCCGCCGATTTGCTGTACTTTGTCGGAGGCGGCAGTGACGCTAAATGGAACCAGCAAAATGACCATGCCGGAGGCAAAGAGTGTTTTTAATCCTGGAGCGATCCCTGGTTGAGCCATGATGTTGATCCGTCATAAGAAATGTCTATTTCACGGGAACAAACTGCTCGCCCTGCCAGAGCGCAACCCGTCCTTTTTTGTCCGCAACGTTCACGCGCGTGAAGCGACGCTCTTTACCCGGCATCAGGAAGTAATTTTCCTTGCACTCTTTACCGTCAGCCGGCTTCAGACACGGGCCGTAGGCAAGAATGCGCAACGTCGCATTACCGGTATTGACCAGCGTGCCGTTGGCGTACTGATAGCGAAAGTTTGCTTTCCTTGGCGCCACCACCAGGA
>SACZ01000213.1 GCA_023369685.1 Prolixibacteraceae bacterium JC049 | reverse complement strand
CTCTCTTCTATACCAAGTATCCTGTGTTATTCCTGATGATGGGGTATAAGTCGCACTGGTCTCTCCGCTTATGTCATTAAAGCTACTATTATCTGTACTTGACTGCCACTGGTAACTTACACCACCCGTTCCGGTTGCTRCTGTTGTACTTGTGAAAGCCGCAGGGGTATCGCCTGAGCAAATTGTCTGCGCCGATGCAATAGCTCCTGCTGTTACTGAACCTACTGTAACTTTTACAGATGCAGTATACGCAACACAACTTCCCGTGGTTGAAGTTGCCTCTCTTCTATACCAAGYATCTTGAGTGATACCTRATGATGGAGTATATGTCGCACTGGTCTCTCCGCTTATGTCATTAAAGCTACTATTATCTGCACTTGACTGCCACTGGTAACTTACACCACCCGTTCCAGTTGCTGCTGTTGTACTTGTAAACGCAGCAGGTGTATCTCCTGAGCAAATTGTCTGAGC
>SACZ01000212.1 GCA_023369685.1 Prolixibacteraceae bacterium JC049 | reverse complement strand
ATAAAAATATTCGGAGGATTCTTCTGACCAATGAAAAATTAATAATTGTCAGCAAAGTTGTTTCTTTTTTTCTTGAAATCCAAARAATTCTTATTATTTTATACGTAGGTTATCAATTCTGCATTATAAAAAAAGACTCAAAAAATTTTATCGAAATGAGTGTTTTATATCGAAAAAAGTATAACAATTCTTTTTGAAAATTTTATTCATTTTTTTATTTAGTCTACATTTAGACTATAATTACTCAATACTCTCTTTTGACTGTACCTTACTTCAAACGATTTAGCTTTAACCATGTTAATTAATGGTCCTAATTATTGGTTGATAGAGAATCAAAGTCTGGAATGAATCGAAGCTTAGTAAAATGGCGACGACCTACTCTCCCACATTTCTGCAGTACCATCGGCGCTAATGAGCTTAACTTCTCTGTTCGGGATGGGAAGAGGTGGAACCTCATTGCAATAGTCACCT
>SACZ01000211.1 GCA_023369685.1 Prolixibacteraceae bacterium JC049 | reverse complement strand
TAAAAGTTTTTATAAATATCCTTCGCTCTAAGAGTAAACTCTCAATAGAAAATTAACGTTGATTATTTTCCTTGTTTTTTGTGCTGATTTCAATATTTTCAAAGAACTGTTTCTTTTGTTTTTTCAGTGTCGAAAAAAGCGTTGCAAAACTACTAAATCATTTCGCTATCTCAAAGCTTTTTTTCAACTTTTTTAATCTTTTTAGTACTGTGTATTGAGTACCTAGTAGTTACATTTTAATTACTCAATACTCTCTTTTGACTGTACCTTAAGATTTCAAGTTTTTTCTGGAACGTTTGGAGTATCCCTCCACCCTTATAGTAAAAAAAAGCTTCGACTCTGGAATGAATCGAAGCTTAGTAAAATGGCGACGACCTACTCTCCCACATTTCTGCAGTACCATCGGCGCTAATGAGCTTAACTTCTCTGTTCGGGATGGGAAGAGGTGGAACCTCATTGCAATAGTCACCT
>SACZ01000210.1 GCA_023369685.1 Prolixibacteraceae bacterium JC049 | reverse complement strand
GCGTTTCCCCGGTYGCTCGGCTTGGTGTGGTTCGGTTYGCCCAGAGCACCGCTGGCAACTCCTCGATCCAYGAATCRCCRTGCTTCTTGAGAATRTTGAAGGTCTTGGTTTTRAGGCCTTTRAGGATTTCTGCATTGGCGCGCTCCACTTGGCCATTGCTTCTGGGGTGGGCAGGTGAGGYGAAGCAGAGCTTGATGCCCATGTCTTCGCAGTAGTCGCCGAARAGTTCACTAGTGAATTGGGTGYCRTTATCCGTAATAATACGGTTAGGCACTCCAAAMCGGGCYGTGATGCCCTTAATGAATTTAAGTGCGGAGTGCTTATCGATCTTGACGACCGGATAAGCCTCGGGCCACTTAGTGAACTTGTCGATCGCGACATACAGATACTCAAACCCGCCCGGGGCCCGCCTAAACGGTCCCAGGATATCGAGCCCCCAGACAGCAAATGGCCACGAAAGTGGTATGGTCT
>SACZ01000209.1 GCA_023369685.1 Prolixibacteraceae bacterium JC049 | reverse complement strand
TGGACCGCCTACGCCGCTCTGGGGGCGCAGCATGCCCATGAAATCGGTCTCTATAGCGCCTCGAAGCTGATTGACCGGGCGGGCAACGCCACGGCGGGGCGCCTGGACACCAACCGCTATATGGATACCGCCAGCGGCATGGCCGGGATACGCGGCGAATTCGCTACCGGTTTTGTGTCGCACAAGGTCAACGTCGGCTATTCGGCGAAAACCCAGAACGACAAAACCGCGTGGCGGATGTCGAAGGCGGCGGATAATCCGCCGGTGAATATCTACGATACCCGTCCGGTTGCGCCCCCGGCGAACGCTTCCTTCGGCGGCGACTATGACGATCCGCTCACCAGCGGCCGTACCCGTTCCCAGGGCTGGCTGCTGAGCGACACCCTCAGCGTGCTGGACGATACGCTGCTATTCACCGTCGGCGCCCGTCATCAGAAAGTGGTGGTGCGTAACTACGATAAAGTCACCGGCC
>SACZ01000208.1 GCA_023369685.1 Prolixibacteraceae bacterium JC049 | reverse complement strand
TGACTGCGAAACCGTTGATCACCGCGCCGACCACCATGCCCTGGGTGAAGGTGGCCAGAATGGAGCCGCCCATAAAGGCGCGATCCCAGAACGGGCGGTGCGATGGCGTCGCGTTAAAGCGGAATTCAAAAGCGACGCCGCGGAAAATAAGCCCGATCAGCATCAGGGTCAGCGGGATCGCCAGCGCGTCGATAATCACCGCATAGGCTAGCGGAAACGCGCCGAACAGGCCCGCGCCGCCGAGCACCAGCCAGGTCTCATTGCCATCCCAGACCGGCGCGACGCTGTTCACCATGACGTCGCGGTCGGAAACGTCCCGCGTGGTAGCAAATAAAATGCCGATGCCCAGATCGAAGCCGTCCATCACGATATACATCAGGGTGGCGAAGACGATAATGACAAACCAAATAACCGATAAATCGATACCCATTAATGGGACTCCTTCTGCTGTGCGTGGTCGGTAGCGGCGGAA
>SACZ01000027.1 GCA_023369685.1 Prolixibacteraceae bacterium JC049 | reverse complement strand
TAGATAGAGAAAAAAACTAAAGGAGAATACTTAATAATACGRCGAAACATTTATACAAARCACCTATCCCGAGCACACGCAAGGGAACCATAGATAGGCAAGTGAAATCCAATCCACGAAATAATTTGATCCATGGACGGCACCGTTGTGGTAAAGGTCGTAATTCCAGAGGAATCATTACCGCAAGGCATAGAGGGGGAGGTCATAAGCGCCTATACCGTAAAATCGATTTTCGACGGAATCAAAAAGACATATCTGGTAGAATCGTAACCATAGAATACGACCCTAATCGAAATGCGTACATTTGTCTCATACACTATGGGGATGGTGAGAAGGGATATATTTYACATCCCAGAGGGGCTATAATTGGAGATACTATTGTTTCTGGTTCTGGTCCAGAAGTTCCTATATCAATGGGAAATGCCCTACCTTTGAGTGCGGTTTGAACCATTGATTTACGTAATTGGAAGTAACCAATTAGGTTTACGACGAAACCTAGAAATCGATCACTGATCCAATTTGACTACCTCTACGGGATAGACCTCAACAGAAAACTGTTGAGTAACGGCAGCAAGTGATTGAGTTCAGTAGTTCCTCATAKAAAATTMTTGACTCTAGAGATATRGTAATATGGAGAAGACAAAATTGTTTSAAGCACSSACAGAACCRKAAGCGCCCCTTGTTTCAAAGAGAGGAGGACGGGTTATTCACATTTMATTTGATGGTCAGAGGCGAATTGAAAGCTAAGCAGTGGTAATTCTAAAGATTCCCCCGGGGAAAAATAGAGATGTCTCCTACGTTACCCATAATATGTGGAAGTATCGACGTAATTTCATAGAGTCATTCGGTCTGAATGCTACATGAAGAACATAAGCCAGATGACGGAACGGGAAGACCTAGGATGTAGAAGATCATAACATAAGTTATTCGGCAGATTTTGATTCCTATATATCCACTCGTGTGGTACTTCTACCATATATAGAAGAATTCTACGATATATATAAGATCCATCCGTATARATATCATCATCTACATCCAGAAAGCCGTATGCTTTGGAAGAAGCTTGTACAGTTTGGGAAGGGGTTTTGATTGATCAAAAAGAAGAATCTACTTCAACCGATATGCCCTTAGGCACGGCCATACATAATATAGAAATCRCACTTGGAAGGGGTGGACAATTAGCTAGAGCAGCGGGTGCTGTAGCGAAACTGATTGCAAAAGAGGGGAAATCGGCCACATTAAAATTACCTTCTGGAGAGGTCCGTTTGATATCCAAAAACTGCTCAGCAACAGTCGGACAAGTGGGWAATGTYGGGGTRAAYCAGAAAAGTTTGGGTAGAGCCGGATCKAARTGTTGGCTTGGTAAACGTCCTGTAGTAAGAGGAGTAGTTATGAACCCTGTMGACCATCCCCATGGAGGTGGTGAAGGGAGGGCTCCAATTGGTAGAAAAAAACCCGTAACCCCCTGGGGTTATCCTGCRCTTGGAAGAAGAACTAGAAAAAGGAAWAAATATAGTGAKASTTTGATTCTTCGTCGCCGTAGTAAATAGGAGAGAAAATCGAATTTCTTTCTTCGTCTTAAAAAAATAGGAGTTAATTAACTGTGACACGTTCACTAAAAAAAAACCCTTTTGTAGCAAAGCATTTATTAAGAAAAATAGAGAAGCTTAATACAAAGGCGGAAAAAGAAATCATAATAACTTGGTCCCGGGCATCCACCATTATACCCACAATGATTGGCCATACGATCGCTATTCATAATGGAAGGGAACACTTACCCGTTTATATAAYAGATCKTATGGTAGGMCATAAATTRGGAGAATTTTCACCTACTCTAAACTTCCGAGGACATGTGAAAAATGATAATAGATCTCGATCTCGTCGTTAATTAAATAAATTAAAAAAAATGAATATAGATTTTTTGAGAGGTAAACCTTATGATAAAGAAGAGAAAAAAGAAATCATATACGGAAGTATATGCTTTAGGGCAATATATATCTATGTCTGCCCATAAAGCACGGAGAGTAATTGATCAAATACGTGGACGTTCCTATGAAGAAGCACTTATGATAATGATATTTATGCCTTATCGAGGATGTTATCCCATTTTTAAATTGGTTTATTCTGCTGCAGCGAACGCTAGTCACAATAAGGGTTTCAAAGAAACCAATTTAGTCATTAGTAAAGCTGAGGTGAACCAAGGGAATACTGTGAAAAAATTAAAACCTCGTGCCCGAGGACGAAGTTACCCAATAAAACGATCCACTTGTCATATCACTATCGAATTGGAAGATATATCCTTCTATCAACAATATGAAGAATAATTAATGTATTTAAAAAAACCTGGATGCAGCAATGAAAACAGAAATCTAACATGTTATGATACATATAGTAGTGGAGGCCTATGGGACAAAAAATAAATCCACTTGGTTTCAGACTTGGTACAACCCAAAGTCATCATTCTCTTTGGTTTGCACAACCAAAAAAAAAAACTGAAGGTTTAGAAGAAGATAAAATAATACGAGATTGTATCAAGAATTATRTMCAAAAAAMKATAAGAATATCCTCTGGTRTSGAGGGAATTGSACGKATWRARATTCAAAAAAGAATCGATCTSATYCARRTCATAATCTATATGGSATTTCCTAAATTATTAATTGAAGATAAACCCCGAAGARTCGAAGAATTACAGAYGAATGTKCAAAAARAACTRAATTRTGTSAAYMGAAAACTCAACATTKCTATTAYMAGAATTKCMAAYCCKTATGGRRAYCCYAATATTCTTGCAGAATTTATMGCYGGACAATTAAARAATCGCGATCGCGTTTCTTTTCGAAAAGCAATGAAAAAAGCTATTGAATTAACTGAACAGGCGAATACAAAAGGAATTCAAGTACAAATTGCAGGACGTATCGACGGAAAAGAAATTGCACGTGTTGA
>SACZ01000207.1 GCA_023369685.1 Prolixibacteraceae bacterium JC049 | reverse complement strand
CGAAGGGGGGCAGGACGAACCTCGGGTTCATCGCGCCGTGCTGCGCGGCAACTACGAGTTCCGCCAGGCGGAATTCCGCTATGGCCTTAACGACGCCGCCATCCCGCTGCGGATTAACCAACTGTCGATAAAAGCCGGGGAGAGAATCGCTATTCTTGGACGAATCGGTGCCGGTAAATCGACCTTACTGCAGGCGATGATGGGCAACATCGAGCTGGTCTCCGGCGCGCTGCGGCTGGATGATTTAAGCCTGCCGCAGATCGATCTCGCGGATATTCGCCGCAACGCCACCTTGCTGACCCAGGAAGCACGGCTGTTTCACGGCACCCTGCGCGAGAACCTGATCCTCGGGCGTCCGGCGGCGACGGATGATGAAATCTTCTCGGTGCTTACCCTGTGCGGCGCGCTGGAGTTCGTGCGCAAACTGCCCCTTGGTCTTGAACACGTCGTTATGGAAGGCGGACTGGGGCTGT
>SACZ01000206.1 GCA_023369685.1 Prolixibacteraceae bacterium JC049 | reverse complement strand
CAGGAGATGCTCCATACCGTACCGGCATCGAGGAACAGCGACGTCCGCAAGCTGTCGGCGTATTTGTCATTCACAAACGGCGTCGGCACAATAAACTCGCTGCTCAGCACCGCCATCGCGTTACCGCCAACCGCATCGGATGATGAGTCCAGCGGACAGGCGCTGTAGCTGCTTTCAGAACCATTACAACGATAATAAGCTGCTTTTGGGCCAATCGTATTCGACGAAAAACCGCGAACCGACGACGATCCGCCGACATAAAAATTATCATAAAACGGTACCGATTTGCCGTTTAGCCCATCGGCATAGCCCGCGCGCAGGTGCTCCATCCACACCCAGCTTTTGCTCTCGGTCAGCGGCATATATTGGGTGGTATCGAAAGTGACTTTGTAATAGCGGTTATCCGAACCGGGCACGGTAACCTTGGCGGTCACGCTGCTTTTATTCCCCGCGCGCAGGAAGAAGCCGCGATC
>SACZ01000205.1 GCA_023369685.1 Prolixibacteraceae bacterium JC049 | reverse complement strand
CCTTCTGCGCTGCGTATTGCGTTACCGGCATACAGCAACGAAGTGATCCTGATGCTGCACTCTACTGCGCTGGCGTTTACGGCCACTGTGCCGGATCTGCTGAAAATAGCCCGCGATATTAACGCCGCCACGTATCAACCTTTTACCGCCTTCGGCATTGCCGCGGTGCTCTATTTAATCATCTCTTATGTCCTGATCAGCCTCTTTCGCAGAGCGGAAAAACGCTGGTTGCAGCATGTGAAACCTTCTTCAACGCACTGAGAATACGATGTCCGAGAATAAATTAAACGTTATCGATTTGCACAAACGCTACGGCGAACATGAAGTGCTGAAAGGGGTATCACTGCAAGCGAATGCCGGAGATGTAATAAGCATCATCGGATCGTCGGGATCGGGGAAAAGTACCTTTCTGCGCTGCATTAACTTCCTCGAAAAACCGAGTGAAGGGTCGATCGTGGTCAATGGCCAGACGATC
>SACZ01000204.1 GCA_023369685.1 Prolixibacteraceae bacterium JC049 | reverse complement strand
ACAGATGGAACGATTACTGTTAGTAATCAGAATGGTGGCTCAGGAACGTATGAGTACAGCTATGATGGCGGCTCAAACTGGGAATTAGGTTCAACTAAAACCGATTTATCAGCCAATAGCTATTCAGTACAGATGCGTGATGCGAACAATCATTCAGATGTTATTGATTTAGGTACAATTGATCTATACAATCCATTTAGTGCAACTGTTGCTAGTACCAATCCAACAATCAATGGAGGTACAGACGGAACAATAACGGTTACAGCACAAGGCGGTAAATTACCATACGAATACAGTTACGACAATGGAGTTAACTGGTCAGTAGTTAATTCAAAGAGCGATTGCAGTCAAGGTAGCTATGCAGTAAAAGTGAAAGATGCCAATGGCAGTGAGCAGGATTTGGGAACAGTTACTTTAGCCGATCCGGGCGCACTAGCAGCGAATGTTTCTAAGACTGATCCAACGATTTTTAATGG
>SACZ01000203.1 GCA_023369685.1 Prolixibacteraceae bacterium JC049 | reverse complement strand
CATTTCAGCTCTCTTCCGCTGGCCGGTTCTGCCCGCCGCCAGCCGGACGATGTGCTGGATCGTGAAGCAGGGCACAGGCTGCTGGCGTCGGAAAAAGACCGCCATGAACATGAGCTGGTGACTCAGGCGATGAAGGCCGTATTAGCGCCGCGCAGCAGCGAACTCTCTCTGCCGGACTCTCCGCAACTGATCACCACGCCGACCCTGTGGCATCTGGCGACGCAGATTCAGGGTACCGCGCTGGCAAACGAGAATGCCATGTCGCTGGCCTGCCTGCTGCATCCGACTCCGGCGCTGAGCGGTTTCCCGCATCAGGCGGCGAAACGCCTGATCGGCGAACTGGAGCCGTTCGACCGCCAGCTATTCGGCGGCATTGTCGGCTGGTGTGATGATGAAGGCAACGGCGAGTGGGTAGTGACCATCCGCTGCGCGCGCCTGCAGCAGCGCACCCTGCGGCTATTTGCCGGCGCAGGTATC
>SACZ01000202.1 GCA_023369685.1 Prolixibacteraceae bacterium JC049 | reverse complement strand
CTTTTCGATCTCATGAATCAGCCTCGTGGGTATCAGATGTAGGACGGGCGATCGTTTTTCGGTTCAGAACCGAGGGTCGCAAGGACGGTTTTGCCGATTTCGCGCGCCGAGATGACCGCCTGGCGGACCGCGCCGGAGTCGCCGGAAATCACCAGAATGGCTTCGTTACTGAAGCTGGTGCCGTGCGCCGGGGAGCTATAGGCCACGACTTCAACGTTGGCTGACTTCAGCGCGGTATCGGCCATCAGTACGCCAACCGAAGCCGGCGCGCCGACGATGATGCCGCAGGCGCGGCCAATCGGCGCGCCGAACGCTTTTTCCAGGGCGTAGCTGGCGCGAGCGGTGTACTGCAGCTCGATATGTCCGGCTTCGTTGCCGTAAACATCGCCGAAGGTGCGGTCGAGCTCTTTCAGGGCGACTTCGATACCGCGCTTAACGTCGGAAACGTCGTTGCCGCCTAAAATAATCAGCGAACCG
>SACZ01000201.1 GCA_023369685.1 Prolixibacteraceae bacterium JC049 | reverse complement strand
CATTTCAGCTCTCTTCCGCTGGCCGGTTCTGCCCGCCGCCAGCCGGACGATGTGCTGGATCGTGAAGCAGGGCACAGGCTGCTGGCGTCGGAAAAAGACCGCCATGAACATGAGCTGGTGACTCGGGCGATGAAGGCCGTATTAGCGCCGCGCAGCAGCGAACTCTCTCTGCCGGACTCTCCGCAACTGATCACCACGCCGACCCTGTGGCATCTGGCGACGCAGATTCAGGGTACCGCGCTGGCAAACGAGAATGCCATGTCGCTGGCCTGCCTGCTGCATCCGACTCCGGCGCTGAGCGGTTTCCCGCATCAGGCGGCGAAACGCCTGATCGGCGAACTGGAGCCGTTCGACCGCCAGCTATTCGGCGGCATTGTCGGCTGGTGTGATGATGAAGGCAACGGCGAGTGGGTAGTGACCATCCGCTGCGCGCGCCTGCAGCAGCGCACCCTGCGGCTATTTGCCGGCGCAGGTATC
>SACZ01000200.1 GCA_023369685.1 Prolixibacteraceae bacterium JC049 | reverse complement strand
GTGTAGACCAGGCTCTCGATTTGCTCTATCAGTTTGAGTTTTAGCAATGCGAATATTTGTTTACGGCAGTTTACGACGCAAACAAGGCAACAGCCACTGGATGACCAACGCTCAGTGGCTGGGCGATCATAGTGTCAATGATTATCAACTGTACAGCCTGGGCCACTATCCAGGCGCGGTGCCCGGCGATGGCACGGTACATGGTGAAGTCTATCGTATTGACGCATCGACGCTGGCTGAATTGGATGCGCTGCGTACCAAAGGCGGCGAGTATGCTCGTCACCTGATCCAGACGCCTTACGGTAGCGCCTGGATGTATGTCTATCAGCGCCCCGTTGAGGGCTTCACGCTGATAGAAAGCGGCAACTGGTTGGATAAAGACCAGTATTAATAACGATAACGCCACCCTCAGGTGGCGTTGTTTTTTGTGAAGTTGGGTGTTGTCGCCCGGCTAAGGCGCATTAGTCGCTAACCGGGA
>SACZ01000199.1 GCA_023369685.1 Prolixibacteraceae bacterium JC049 | reverse complement strand
ATGAGAACTCCTCTCATTTTACCTTTTTCTATGATTGGTTCCGTTTAGCGCCATTTCAGCTACAATTGTCAGCGATTCAAATGGTTAAGAGGCGGTAATGCATCAGACGAAAACAGGTATCTTATTAGCCAATTTAGGCACTCCCGATGCGCCCACGCCCGACGCGGTAAAGCGCTATCTACGACAGTTTCTTAGCGATCGGCGCGTGGTGGATACCTCCCGCCTACTGTGGTGGCCGCTGCTGCGCGGCGTGATACTGCCCCTGCGCGCGCCCCGGGTCGCTAAGCTCTATCAGTCCATCTGGATGGAAGACGGCTCGCCGCTGATGGTCTATAGCCAGCAGCAGCGGCAGGCGCTGGCTGCGCGGCTTCCGGATACGCCGGTGGCGCTGGGAATGAGCTACGGTTCGCCGTCGCTGGAGAGCGCGGTTGATGAGTTGCTGGAGCAGGGGGTGGATCACATCGTGGTGCTACCGCTT
>SACZ01000198.1 GCA_023369685.1 Prolixibacteraceae bacterium JC049 | reverse complement strand
CAACGCTCAGTGGCTGGGCGATCATAGTGTCAATGATTATCAACTGTACAGCCTGGGCCACTATCCAGGCGCGGTGCCCGGCGATGGCACGGTACATGGTGAAGTCTATCGTATTGACGCATCGACGCTGGCTGAATTGGATGCGCTGCGTACCAAAGGCGGCGAGTATGCTCGTCACCTGATCCAGACGCCTTACGGTAGCGCCTGGATGTATGTCTATCAGCGCCCCGTTGAGGGCTTCACGCTGATAGAAAGCGGCAACTGGTTGGATAAAGACCAGTATTAATAACGATAACGCCACCCTCAGGTGGCGTTGTTTTTTGTGAAGTTGGGTGTTGTCGCCCGGCTAAGGCGCATTAGTCGCTAACCGGGAAAGTAGTGGTACAGCGTCTTGTTCTTGGACGACAGCACCGCCAGCGGGCTGTCATTGCCCATCGAGCCGGTGGCTTCCTCGCCGGCCAGCGCCATCGGCGCCATC
>SACZ01000197.1 GCA_023369685.1 Prolixibacteraceae bacterium JC049 | reverse complement strand
GGGCAGCCAAAGTTTACGGCCCAGTTCGATCCACGGACAGGGCTGATGAAAATCAGACCCCTGCGAGGCATCCAGGCCATACTGCACGGCGTAAGCGGCAAGCTGAGCGCGCTCGTGCGGCGCCTGTTGACATTGCGCCACCTCCATCGCATCCCCGCCCTGTTCGCTAAAGTGGGCCAACAGACGTTTCAACCACTTGGCGGAAAGGTCATAGCGCCCGGGATGGGCAATGACCGCCTTACCGCCAGAATGATGAATGACATCAATCGCTTGTTTTATTGTACACCACTGAGGCGGAACGTAACCGGTTTTCCCGCGCGCCAGATACTTCTTAAAAACGTCAGCCATGTTGTTGGCATAGCCGGCCTCCACCAGAAAACGGGCAAAATGGCCGCGCGTCACTGCACCGCCGTCCGCCAGCTTCAGCGCCCCTTCCCAGGCCCCGGGGATCCGCGCTTTTTCCAGCCGCTCGGCAATCT
>SACZ01000196.1 GCA_023369685.1 Prolixibacteraceae bacterium JC049 | reverse complement strand
CTGCTAATGAATGGTATGAACATCATCCGTTTCCGGCGGATGCAAAAGCGCGGTATCGATCCATTTAAAGCGGAAAAGGCGGTGCAGGAAGAGAACCCCTCCGCGCGTTAGCGGAGGGGAGGGGAGGGGAGAGATTAACTGCGCAGGGCGTTTTTCGCCAGCTGATCGTCTTCAGCGATACAGGCGGCGGCGGTGAACAGCGCATCGGTCGAGGAGTTCAGTGCGGTTTCGCAGGAGTCCTGCAGAACGCCGATGATGAAGCCCACGGCGACCACCTGCATGGCGATATCGTTCGGGATACCAAACATATTACAGGCCAGCGGGATCAGCAGCAGCGACCCGCCCGCCACGCCGGAAGCGCCGCAGGCGCACAGCGAGGCGACCACGCTCAGCAGCAGCGCGGTCGGCAGATCGACCGGAACATTAAGCGTATGCACGGCGGCCAGGGTCAGAACCGTGATGGTAATCGCCGCGCCGGC
>SACZ01000195.1 GCA_023369685.1 Prolixibacteraceae bacterium JC049 | reverse complement strand
TCGGGTTTGGCGTATAGCCGCCGGTGTAGCCGGCGGCGGTACTGTAGACGCCGGGCAGCTGCCAGAACAGGCGTTCGACGCCCCAGAAGCAGCCCATGGCGAACAGGGCGATTTCCATTCCTGCGGGAACGTTGGTCATCGAGTGACCATTGACGGCGTGGAGCGTAGCCACCGGCATCGGCGTGTTGCGTCCCGGCAGCGCGTCCGCTTGGGCGACAAGATGCGTTTTATCAAATAGACTCACGGTGGGCCTCTCAAAACAGAAAATGTGGTTAAGGTTGTAACCAAGCGCGTCTTTTAACACAATAAACGCGCTTAATACGTCTAGATTTAAACATAAGAATTATTTGGGATAACGTCTATTTTTCAACCCTTGATTGTTAGGGTTTTGTTAAGCCGTGGAGCGGCGCTTTCGTTTCCTTCGGGGGGAAACAAGGATATTCAGGAGAAAACGTGCTACAAATCCGCCAGTTATGTATC
>SACZ01000194.1 GCA_023369685.1 Prolixibacteraceae bacterium JC049 | reverse complement strand
AGATACACCTTCTTAGCCCCTGCTTCGCGCGCCATCTCGATAATCTGCTCTGAGGTGGTGCCGCGCACGATGGAGTCATCCACCAGCAGCACGTTCTTATCGCGGAATTCGGCGCGGTTGGCGTTAAGCTTACGGCGCACGGACTTACGGCGCAGCTGCTGCCCCGGCATGATAAAGGTACGGCCAACGTAGCGGTTTTTAACAAAGCCCTGGCGGTAAGGTTTGTCGAGAATACGGGCAATTTCCAGCGCGATATCGCAGGAGGTTTCCGGGATAGGAATGACCACGTCGATATCCAGATCTTCCCACTCACGGGCAATTTTCTCACCCAGCTTAGTCCCCATATTAACGCGGGCGCTGTAGACGGAGATTTTGTCGATGAAGGAGTCCGGACGCGCAAAGTAAACGTATTCGAACAGGCACGGGTTGCTGACCGGGTTCTCCGCGCATTGACGAGTGAACAGCTGGCCTTTTTCGGTGAT
>SACZ01000193.1 GCA_023369685.1 Prolixibacteraceae bacterium JC049 | reverse complement strand
CCGGTGCCCTGGAGCCTGAACGAATTGTCGGCGTCGAAACCGGCGGCTGCCCGCATACCGCTATTCGGGAAGATGCGTCGATGAACCTTGCCGCGGTGGAAGCGCTGAGCGAGAAATTCGGCAATCTCGATCTCATCTTTGTGGAAAGCGGCGGCGATAACCTGAGCGCCACCTTCAGCCCGGAGCTGGCGGATCTCACCATCTACGTGATCGACGTGGCGGAAGGGGAAAAGATCCCGCGCAAAGGCGGACCAGGGATCACCAAATCCGACTTCCTGGTGATCAACAAAACCGATCTTGCACCGTACGTGGGCGCGTCTCTGGAAGTGATGGAGCGCGATACCCTGCGCATGCGCGGCGAACGCCCGTGGAGCTTCACCAACCTGAAAAGCGGTGACGGCCTGCAAAATATCATCGCCTTTATCGAAGACAAAGGCATGCTCGGCAAGTAACCCCTGCACCATCCCGGCGCAGAGGTGTCGG
>SACZ01000192.1 GCA_023369685.1 Prolixibacteraceae bacterium JC049 | reverse complement strand
GCCCAATACGTGCAAAGAGGAGGCCTCAGGAAGACAGGACATGACACCCTCATCCACAAAAAAGACTTCCCGGTGAAGCAACAAATAGGTGACTAGTGCGGATTCCATGTGTGCCACAACATGCGCCTTCTGTATAGAGAAAAGGTGAAGACTTTGGTTGAGTTTGAGGTCGGTGGTCTCAATTGTGATAGACTAACTACATTTTAGTACTTATATATGATCGATCAACTAATCTGGAATTATGACAATGTAGGGCACAATAACCAAGTCTCTGCCTACCAGCTTTGAGGAGGTTCGCGAGGAGATAGCCAGCTTCATCCTCCGCGAAATAATTAACCCCAAAGGAATGTTTAGGCAATGATGAACACTTATTATGCAACTGTGATGATGTAACTGTGATGTTTATATTTATGTATATATTTCATATGTTTATGTTAAGACTTGATAAATAAATATTTGATCCAATTAACTCGGTTTTGCAGGT
>SACZ01000025.1 GCA_023369685.1 Prolixibacteraceae bacterium JC049 | reverse complement strand
TGAATCGAAGCTTAGTAAAATGGCGACGACCTACTCTCCCACATTTCTGCAGTACCATCGGCGCTAATGAGCTTAACTTCTCTGTTCGGGATGGGAAGAGGTGGAACCTCATTGCAATAGTCACCTAAAATCGTTTTGTGCTTTATGATATATACCATCAATTACACTCACTGCATATAATCTCTTATACACTCTCTGCATAACAACAGCACACATCGCACCAATATTTTTATAACATCTTGACCTGTATTTAAGTAAAAACACCATCCGTAAAGCGAACCGAAAATCTTYGGGTAATTAGTACTGCTCGGCTATGACGTCACCGCCTTTACACCTACAGCCTATCAACGTCGTAGTCTCCAACGACCCTTTAAGGAAACCTAATCTTGAGGGGAGCTTCGTGCTTAGATGCTTTCAGCACTTATCTCTGCCAGACATAGCTACTCGGCAATGCACCTGGCGGCACAACCGATACACCAGTGGTCTGTCCACCGCGGTCCTCTCGTACTAGCAGCAGGGCCTCTCAAGTTTCCAACGCCCACAACAGATAGGGACCGAACTGTCTCACGACGTTCTGAACCCAGCTCGCGTGCCACTTTAATGGGCGAACAGCCCAACCCTTGGGACCTTCTCCAGCCCCAGGATGTGACGAGCCGACATCGAGGTGCCAAACCGCTCCGTCGATATGAGCTCTTGGGAGCGATCAGCCTGTTATCCCCGGAGTACCTTTTATCCTTTGAGCGATGGCCCTTCCATACGGAACCACCGGATCACTATGCTCTACTTTCGTACCTGGTCGACTTGTAGGTCTCACAGTCAAGCACCCTTATGCCATTACACTCTACGGGCGATTACCAAACGCCCTGAGGGTACCTTTAGAAGCCTCCGTTACGCTTTTGGAGGCGACCACCCCAGTCAAACTACCCACCACACAATGTCCCCCGAAGGGTTAGAATCCAAATAAGCAAAGGGACGTATTTCAAGGATGATTCACAAAACCCTGGCGAGCCCTGATCAAAATCTCCGTCCTATCCTACACATTACTTATCCAAATTCAATGTGAAGCTGCAGTAAAGGTTCACGGGGTCTTTCCGTCCCGTTGCGGGTAACCGGCATCTTCACCGATACTACAATTTCACCGAGCTCATGGCCGAGACAGTGCGCACATCGTTACACCATTCGTGCAGGTCGGAACTTACCCGACAAGGAATTTCGCTACCTTAGGACCGTTATAGTTACGGCCGCCGTTTACCGGGGCTTCATTTCAGYGCTTCTCCCAAAGGATAACRCCCCCACTTAACCTTCCGGCACCGGGCAGGTGTCAGGCCATATACATCATCTTTCGATTTAGCATAGCCCTGTGTTTTTGATAAACAGTCGCATGCGCCTTTTCACTGCGGCTCAACCGGAGTTGAGCGACCCTTCTCCCGAAGTTACGGGTCCATTTTGCCTAGTTCCTTAGCCATGAATCACTCGAGCGCCTTAGGATACTCTCCTCGACTACCTGTGTCGGTTTACGGTACGGGTATTTATAACCTGAAGCTTAGAGGTTTTTCTTGGAAGTCCTTAGGATCACTCCACGCTGCCGTAGCATTGTGGTACTTTCCACTTTCAGCTCAAGAGGCGGATTTGCCTACCTCTCTCAAAACYTACGGTGTTAAACGTACTATTCCGTCAGTACGCGGATCTTTCATCACTCCGTCACCCCATCGCAGTTATAAACAGTACTGGAATATTAACCAGTTGTCCATCCACTTCCCCCTTCGGGTACGCGTTAGGTCCCGACTAACCCTGATCCGATTAGCGTTGATCAGGAAACCTTAGTCTTGCGGCGAGAGAGTTTCTCACTCTCTTTATCGTTACTTATGCCTACATTTGCTTTTCTAACCGCTCCAGCATAGCTTACGCTACACATTCAACGCTGATTAGAATGCTCCCCTACCACTCTACGTAGTAGAATCCAAAGCTTCGGTGGTATACTTGATGCCCGATTATTATCCATGCCCAATCGCTCGACTAGTGAGCTGTTACGCACTCTTTAAATGAATGGCTGCTTCCAAGCCAACATCCTAGCTGTCTAAGCAATCAGACCTCGTTTGTTCAACTTAGTATACACTTGGGGACCTTAGCTGTTGGTCCGGGTTCTTTCCCTTTCGGACATGGACCTTAGCACCCATGCCCTCACTCCTACGAAACATTTTATAGCATTCGGAGTTTGTCTGGATTTGATAGGCGGCGAAGCCCTCGCATCCAATCAGTAGCTCTACCTCTATAAAACTATCGTAAGGCTGCACCTAAATGCATTTCGGGGAGTACGAGCTATTTCCGAGTTTGATTGGCCTTTCACCCCTACCCACACGTCATCCAAGAGCTTTTCAACGCTCCCTGGTTCGGTCCTCCATTCCGTGTTACCGGAACTTCAACCTGCACATGGGTAGATCACACGGTTTCGCGTCTACCCCCACTAACTTTAACGCCCTATTCAGACTTGCTTTCGCTTCGACTACGTAACTTAATTACTTAATCTTGCTAGTGAGGAGTAACTCGTAGGCTCATTATGCAAAAGGCACGCAGTCACCCCCAAAGGGGCTCCTACCGCTTGTAAGCGTATGGTTTCAGGTACTATTTCACTCCCCTGTTCGGGGTACTTTTCACCTTTCCCTCACGGTACTGGTTCACTATCGGTCTCTCAGGAGTATTTAGCCTTACCAGATGGTCCTGGCAGATTCAGACAGGATTTCTCGTGTCCCGCCCTACTCAGGATACTACTAGAATCAATTTGATTACGTGTACGAGACTTTCACTCTCTWYGGTGTAACTTTCCAATTACTTCCACTTAACGCATATCTTCATRTCGTAGTCCTACAACCCCATCTTTGCCTAAACAAAAATGGTTTGGGCTGTTCCGCGTTCGCTCGCCACTACTTACGGAATCACTATTGTTTTCTTCTCCTCCGGGTACTTAGATGTTTCAGTTCTCCGGGTTTGCCTCCATWAATGGATAACCTTAYGGTTGGGTTGCCCCATTCGGACATTTGTGGATCAATACTTATTTGCAGCTCCCCACAACTTTTCGCAGCTTATCACGTCCTTCATCGCCTCTGAGAGCCTAGGCATCCGCCATACGCTCTTAATAACTTTCTTGTTCGCCTTTACGGTCGAGTATCTTTACTTAAATACTTTACATACAGTCAAAATGTCAAAGAACTTTTA
>SACZ01000191.1 GCA_023369685.1 Prolixibacteraceae bacterium JC049 | reverse complement strand
AGTCGGCGATACGTGGCGGGCTGCCTAATACTGTTTCTGCCATTACCATCAACGACGTCTGCGGTTCCGGGCTGAAGGCACTGCACCTGGCAACCCAGGCGATTCAGTGCGGCGAAGCGGACGTGGTGATCGCCGGAGGGCAGGAGAATATGAGCCGCGCCCCGCATGTGCTGACCGATAGCCGGACCGGCGCGCAGCTGGGTAACAGCCAGCTTATCGACAGCCTGGTCCATGATGGCCTGTGGGATGCGTTTAATGACTACCATATGGGCGTGACGGCGGAGAACCTGGCGCGCGAGTACGGTATTAGCCGTGAATTGCAGGACGCGTGGGCGCTTAGCTCGCAGCACAAAGCGCGGCGGGCGATTGACTCCGGCCGCTTTCGCGATGAAATCGTTCCGGTGACCAGCGAACTCAACGGTATTCCGCGGCTGGTGGATACCGATGAGCAGCCGCGCGTTGACCCCAGCGCTGAAGCGCTGGC
>SACZ01000190.1 GCA_023369685.1 Prolixibacteraceae bacterium JC049 | reverse complement strand
CAACAAATAGGTGACCAGTGYGGATTCYATGTGTGCCACAACATGCGCCTTCTRTAYAGAGAWAAGGTGAAGASTTTGGYTGAGTTTGAGGTCGGTGGTCTCAATTGWGATAGACTAACTACATTTTAGTACTTATATATGATCGATGAACTAATCTGGAATTATGACAATGTAGGGCACAATAACCAAGTCTCTGCCTACCAGCTTTGAGGAGGTTCGCGAGGAGATAGCCAGCTTCATCCTCYGCGAAATAATTAACCCCAAAGGAATGTTTAGGCAATGATGAACACTTATTATGCAACTGTGATGATGTAACTGTGATGTTTATATTTATGTATATATTTCATATGTTTATGTTAAGACTTGATAAATAAATATTTGATCCAATTAACTCGGTTTTGCAGGTCGCTCGACAGCTTCCGCCGTAACGCGCTGCATCCGGATCATCCTGTCATCCGCGGAACGGCTCAGAACCCGGATATCT
>SACZ01000189.1 GCA_023369685.1 Prolixibacteraceae bacterium JC049 | reverse complement strand
GAAACGGTACTTGCCGCAGGCCAGGGTCAGGATCAGGCAGTCATCCGGTACGCTGGTAGCGAAATCGGTGAAGTAGTTACGTTCGCCGCGCGCCCCGTCGCAACCGCCCACCAGGAAGATATGACGCAGTTTTTCACGGCTCACCAGGTCGATCAGCGTATCAGCCGCGCCCAGCAGGGTCTGACGACCGAAGCCAACGGTGATCAGGTGCGGGATCTCGCTGTATGGGAATCCTGCCATTTGCTGCGCTTGGGCGATAACCGGGGCGAAATCTTCGCCTTCCAGATGATTCACGCCCGGCCAGCCGACGATGCTGCGGGTCCAGATACGATCGTCATAGGCGCCGACGGTTGGGTCGATGATGCAGTTTGAGGTCATGACAATCGGGCCAGGGAAGCGGGCGAACTCGACCTGCTGGTTTTGCCAGCCGCTGCCGTAGTTACCGATCAAATGTTTGAATTTACGCAGTTCCGGGTAACCGTGCG
>SACZ01000188.1 GCA_023369685.1 Prolixibacteraceae bacterium JC049 | reverse complement strand
TTTTTCGGAGCTCAATTCCTAAATGATACAAAGAACAGTTCAGTAATTATTTGATCAATAATGATCTAATTATAWTTGTTAAGTGCTTTTCTTGYTTAAAATCCTTAAATTATAAAYTGTTGTTTAAAAGGAATTATTAGAAATGATTTTAAAAGCYTARAAGAGAAGATCTAATTTTWAWTTRMTAAATYYCAAYATAAAATKGGGYYAGATAAAATTTYRTTAAATACTTTGCTTAATTCTATAATTYCTAGATTTTTCTGGGATTTATTTGAGCTAAGKAAGTATTTTTAATAAATGGAATTGCATTTCATGAATAATTTAAATTGAAAAAGGTTTTWAAAAGTCTCTTTTGGCTTTGGGGCGAAAGTCGGCCCAAAACCGCTCTCAGAAACTTACGAGGATTCCCCTAGTAACGGCGAGCGAACCGGGAGATGCCCAGCTTGAGAATCGGGCGGCCGCGCCGTCCGAATTGTAGTCTGGAG
>SACZ01000187.1 GCA_023369685.1 Prolixibacteraceae bacterium JC049 | reverse complement strand
GCGCATTTCATCGCGCTCACCAGGCGGTATATGCCGATATTCTGGCGACAGAACACGGCAGCGACTGGGGTTATACCGAAGTGAACCTGATCGGCGGCGAGCAGCAGATCGCCGATCTCCAGGAGCAGGATTTACTCTATACCGTTGCTGAAATGTCGGCGGATGCCTGGACCGCCCGCGTTGTTGGCGTGGTCAAGCAGGCGATGCACGCCCAGGTCGATGGTCTGGAGAGCGTGCTGGCAAAAATGTGCGWGCCGCAGGTCGCGATTGTGTCATTGACCATTACTGAAAAAGGCTACTGCCACTCTCCGGCCACCGGCGAGTTGCAGTTGGATCACCCGCTGATTGTGGCCGATTTACAAAATCCCCAGCAACCAAAATCTGCGCCGGGCGTAGTGGTAGAAGCCCTCGCTAGACGCAAAGCGGCAGGGCTACCTGGCTTCAGCGTGATGTCCTGCGACAATATGCCGGAAAATGGCCACGTC
>SACZ01000186.1 GCA_023369685.1 Prolixibacteraceae bacterium JC049 | reverse complement strand
GGGTTTCGTCCCACTTCATTGAATTTTGTAGCGAGGTCATCGCCCATGGCGCGCGGTCAAGGTTGCCGCGGTCAACGTACAGCTCCAGCGCGACTTCACGCCCCGAACGTGTTTTAAAGGTATCACGCAGGACGTCGAAATCGCCGGCCACCAGCGCAAACAGGTAGCACGGTTTCGGGAACGGATCCTGCCACTGGATCCAGTGGCGGCCGTTTTCCAGCTCGCCCTGGGCCAGGCGGTTACCGTTGGAGAGCAGGAACGGGTATTTTGCTTTATCGGCGATGATTTTGGTGGTGAAGCGCGCCAGAACGTCCGGGCGGTCCAGATACCAGGTAATATGGCGGAAGCCTTCCGCTTCGCACTGGGTACACAGCGCTTCGCCGGACTGATACAGTCCTTCCAGCGCGGTATTCGCCGCGGGGCTAATTTCGTTGACGATGGTCAGGGTGAAATGTTCCGGTAAACCGCTAATGACCAGTTGGTTAT
>SACZ01000185.1 GCA_023369685.1 Prolixibacteraceae bacterium JC049 | reverse complement strand
AGAGTCCGAATCGCTGTCAGAGTCAGAATCACTGTCGGAATCGGAATCGCTGTCGGAATCCGAGTCACTGTCAGAATCGGAGTCGCTGTCAGAATCGGAGTCACTGTCGGAATCAGAGTCACTGTCGGAGTCGGAATCGCTGTCGGAGTCAGAATCACTGTCGGAGTCAGAATCACTGTCGGAGTCAGAGTCGCTGTCGCTGTCCGAATCCGAGTCACTGTCTGAATCCGAATCACTGTCGGAGTCGGAATCGCTGTCCGAGTCAGAGTCGCTGTCAGAATCGGAGTCGCTGTCGGAATCGGAGTCACTGTCAGAGTCCGAATCACTGTCAGAGTCCGAATCACTGTCGGAGTCTGAATCGCTGTCAGAATCGGAATCACTGTCAGAGTCCGAGTCGCTGTCGGAATCTGAATCACTGTCCGAATCGGAGTCGCTGTCGGAGTCCGAGTCGCTGTCAGAGTCCGAGTCGCTGTCGGAGTCCGAGTC
>SACZ01000024.1 GCA_023369685.1 Prolixibacteraceae bacterium JC049 | reverse complement strand
TTTTTAGACCCGACAACTGACAGAGGATTCTACATGTATGATGACAGAGGTTGTTATGTTTGGAGCAATAAAGCAGAAAAAATTAAACATTTGTATGACAAACAGAACGATTGGATAGTTGATTATCATAGATCAGAAATTGACAAATGCTTTATAAATGAATGATATGTAAAGAGTTGGCAATAAAGCCCGAACCGCTAACAAAAGCTAAATGCCAGTCGGGCTTCAGTGGCAAAGCAGGTTTCTGTTTTTTGTAGCATCAGCGCCAATTCGTCGTTGACGATTTGGCTATCGAAAAGAAAAATTACTAAAACAACGAATTGGCTCAGTGGCAAATTGAGAGGATCGGTTTTTCAAAATCCCGTCCGGCACATAGCCAAGACCGTTAGCGCACATAAAACAAACATATTTGCCAAACTGATGAACAATATAAAGTAACCAAAATAGATGAATAGCAAGCAAAAAACAATTCTGACTTTTATAATTTTAATTAGTATTGGCTGGATACTTTTGTATGATAGACTAATTGTTATCCCGATTTTTTTAACAACATTTAGCATTGTAAATCTGATAAAAGTTGCTAAAACTCAAAAAATATTAATTCAAGAGTTTGATAAAGCAGAAAGTATTGATAATAAAATTGAGATTGGATTGCCAATAATTTATTCTGATTTCAAAATTCGTAAGACAAATGACACTTTGTTTTTTGACAAGAATATAAAAAACTCTATACCCTCAAGTATTCTTAAGTTTGATTTAAAAAATAGAAATGTAATTAGTAGAAATTCTCGAAAATTAGATTTCGGTGAAATTGACTATTTTGCTTTAATGATTACAAGAACGATTAAAACAAATAGAAACATAATTAGTTTATCTTGTAGGACTAAAAAGGACTTAAAAGAGCTATATTTATTAGTATGTCCTGTTGATTTGAAAGTAAATGAGGCAACAATTTTTTTTGAAAGTTTATTAAGAATAATCGGACTAGAAACTAATATCAATATAAAGCAGCTTGGTAAATAATTACGTGCGCTAACAATAAATATAGGGTATTTGGCAGTAAGTAGTAAATTGAAAATGAACATAAGTCATAAAATATATAGCGGCTTGATAGGTTGGTGTTTTAAAATGCCAAACACCCCATATTCGAGTCGTTGTGGGTAATTAAAAATGAGCACAGTACAAAACAACATACGCGATATATTTTCAATTTTTCATGATGGAGGGATTGTTGATTGCAAAGGTGATTTCCATAAATTAACCTTGACAATTCAATGCAATTATTTGGCTGAATTGATAAAACCTGACTTTGAAAACTTTTATCTTGACTTGATTGAAATAAACAAACTTGATTTTGACCCTTGGATGAATCCGATTGATTTGGAAAAAATTGACTTTGATAGTTACGAGGATTATTTAAAAGTGGATTTGGAGATTTTGTCAGCTGAAATTGAAGATGATTTGGTTGTAGTAACTTGCAATCAACACGATACCGATTTGGATTTTTGTGGTGGATATTTAATGATTTCAGCAAATGAAATTAAACTATTTGACCATAACAAAACAGAAATGACGATTGACCAACTTGATTCGGTTTGTCGATTATACTGGGATGAAAAAGCAAACAGATAAGATGAATAAAAAAGAAGAACTTAAAAAACTAATCGAAGAGCAAAAAGAAGACACAGGATTTTTTTCTTTTGGTATGTCAAAGCAGCACGCTTTTTTGGGGACAATTTTTAGTCCAATTTTTATTCTGATAATATTAGCAGATTGGATATTTGAGTTTATGGATTATTCAGGAGGTACACCTGCTATTGTTTTCAGACCATTAGCTTTAATGATTGGCGTGATTTTATCCATAACGAGTTTTACGACTTATAAGAGTAAATTGAAGAATGAAAAGACAAACAAAGAGAAGATTGATAAAATAATTAATGACTTGAAAGAGTAATAACTACCCACAACAATAAATATACGTAATGCGGGGCGATGTGCTAAATTTGAACATATTTACATTTAATAAACTAAGTAGCGGTTTGATAGTGAGGTGCTTTGAAATCCCGCACTACGCATATTCGAGCCGTTATGGGGCACTTTAAGACAAAAAATATGACATGGCAGGAATACGAAAAATTCGTTTTTGAGCAAATTAAAGATAGTTTTCCTAATGCTGTTTGCGAATTCAATAGTAAAGTTTTTGGAAAATACTCCAGGGGAGAAAGACAATGTGATGTTTTAGTAACGCAAAATATCGCAGGTGAAAAGATTAAAATTTTGGTTGATGCTAAATATTATTCCAAAAAAATTGATGTAAAAGCTGTTGAAGATTTTATTTCAATGTGTAATGATGTTGATGTATCTGAAGGTATTTTGGTCACACCAAAAGGTTATTCTGAATTGGCTTATAATCGTGCAGAGAACGATCCATCACAGATTATTTTAGATATTCTATCTTTAGAAGATTTACATCATTTACAAGGTTATATGGCAATTCCTTATTCTGGTGAGTTTGGTTGTTTAATCCAACCTGCATTTGGGTGGATAATTGACGCAAATCAATGGTTTGGAAATCTAGCATGGAGTTATCGTAAAGGATTCGACTTTAATAGAGCTTATAAAGAGAAGGAATTTTCATATTTCAATATTTGGAATACAATAGAAGATCCTCTAACATCCAAAGAACTATTTGAACAACAAGTAGAATTGCTTGCTGAAACATCAACTGTTATTGAAAATACAATTGAAACCTTTAATGAAGGTGACAAAGTATTAACTACAAGAAAAACAATTATAGAAAATTATCTTGCACCAGAATATGCTTGCGCCGTTGAATATGATGGTTTTATATTTTTTGGTGTTTTGGTTTCAGAGAATAATAGAGAGACTGTAAACTTTAAAAAACTGATAAAGGTTATTGGACAAAGTTTGCCTATAAATATTGATTACGCGCCCCATAACACTGTGTAAATTTCATAGCGGGGTTTGTGGCAGTGCATTGGTCGGATTCTCGCATCGATTTTCCAGTCCTATCGGACAGAAAATCACTCCGAAAATCCGCTACGAAAACTTACACCTAACCGTTGGCTGCAAGTGTAAGAATCCCTGACAAGTTGATTAGCACAGAATAAAACAATCGTAATTCCAACAAAATTAACCATGATTAAAATATGAATTATTTACATTCTCATCCATTATACACAGCCTTTTCGAAAGTTCGTCCAGAAGATGAATATTCTGATGAAGACATAGAAGTTTTAAAAGGGATTGTCACCAATTGTGCGAAAAAAGCAGAGACAATACTTTCTCAAATATCCAAGACATTTAAGCAATA
>SACZ01000184.1 GCA_023369685.1 Prolixibacteraceae bacterium JC049 | reverse complement strand
AACCATTGCTGAATTTAAAGCCGCCTGCGAAAAGCACCATTTCGGTCCGGGGCAAATTCTGCCGCACGACAGCTATCTGATAAACCTCGGCCATCCGGTTGAGGATGCGCTGGAAAAATCCCGCGATGCGTTTATTGATGAACTCTCCCGCTGCCAGCAGCTCGGCCTGACGCTGCTGAATTTCCATCCGGGTAGCCATCTGCAGCAAATCCCGGAAGACGAATGTCTGGCGCGAATCGCCGAATCGATCAATATCGCGTTGGCAAAAACCGATGGCGTTACGGCGGTGATTGAAAACACCGCCGGCCAGGGCAGTAACCTGGGCTTTAAATTTGAGCATCTGGCGGCCATCATCGACGGCGTAGAAGATAAATCACGCGTCGGCGTATGCATTGATACCTGCCATGCCTTCGCCGCCGGCTACGATCTGCGCAGCGCCGAAGAGTGTGAAAAAACCTTCGCTGATTTCGAACGGATTGTCGGTTTTC
>SACZ01000183.1 GCA_023369685.1 Prolixibacteraceae bacterium JC049 | reverse complement strand
AATTACGGGTTATTCGCGCTCTTTTACCGTTTTACGCGATTTATCAACAATAGGCTTCCCTGACCAGTAACCGGCCAGCAGCGAGCCGGACAGGTTGTGCCAGACCGAGAACAGCGCGCCGGGCAGCGCGGCCAGCGGGCCAAAGTAGATTTTCCCCAGCGCGGCGGCAAGGCCAGAGTTCTGCATTCCCACCTCGATCGCCAGCGTGCGGCAGGTGGATTCGTCAAAGCCAAACAGCCGTCCGCCCCAGTAGCCGCCGAGCAGGCCGATGGTGTTATGCAGGATGACGGCGATAATCACCACAAAGCCTACGGAAGCGATATGCGATGCGGAACCGGCCACCACGGCGCAGATAATCGCCAGAATGCAGACCATCGAAAAGGCCGGCAGAAACGGCTCCACCGCCTTCACCACTTTCGGCAGCAGATGGTGCACTACCAGCCCCAGCGCAATCGGGATCACCACGATTTGCAGAATGCTGAGCAGCA
>SACZ01000182.1 GCA_023369685.1 Prolixibacteraceae bacterium JC049 | reverse complement strand
CGCAAACCGTGGCGGTGTTTATCTGGCGTCAGTTTGAGCAAGGATCCCCAGGACAAGGCATGGCGATGGCCTCGCTGACGCTATTTACCGGTTTGGGGCTGATGCTCAGCGCGCTGGCGTTGATGCAGCGGGGCGCGCGCGAATAACGCCGATCGCACAAAATACGCCATCTGGCGACAAAAAAAGGCTATAAATGTCGGACACCGATTGCTGGAGGCATTGATGAGTCCATTTTTAAGCGCCTATTTTTCTCGCCTGGGCTGGGCGGGTACCCCGGATGTTTCTCTGAACACCCTGCGTGAACTGCATATCCATCATAATGGCGCCATCCCCTTTGAGAATCTCGATGTGCTGCTGCCCAGAGAGATTCATCTCGACGATCGTACCCTTGAGGAGAAGCTGATTCATGGTCGCCGCGGCGGCTATTGCTTTGAGCAAAACGGCCTGCTGGAGAGGGCGCTGCGCGAGATCGGCTTTAACGTGCGCAGCC
>SACZ01000180.1 GCA_023369685.1 Prolixibacteraceae bacterium JC049 | reverse complement strand
AACTTGGGCACTCAGCGTTGTGTAAGATCCTGAGATCCCGAACCCATATATCTCCTCACTCCATGTATGAAAGATTGCTTCTTTCCTGAAATAATTTGAGACGTACACATTGGGAGATATGCCACAATCACCGGCAGCAGCAAGAACGTGTGAGCAAGGAAGGTGATGAAGCTTCGGCTTCATACAACTGCAGGTACATCCACCATCCGCCTTCAAGACACATTCCTGCACGGCTTGCTTGCGATAGATACCACGCCTGCTCCTATCAACACACATTATTTCATACCGATGCACTTGTGTGCCTTGAGCAACAACTCTATGTCTCCGTGCCTTTTTCATTTTATCTTCCATGTACTTTGTCACTACGTTGCCAAACACTATGTTGTTATCGGCCATGGACGGACCAATTTTCTTGTATCGATCCCTAAAGTACGCTTGCGTGCCGTGAAGGATGAATTCAACAATAGCAACCAATGGAAGTACCCGAACTC
>SACZ01000178.1 GCA_023369685.1 Prolixibacteraceae bacterium JC049 | reverse complement strand
TTAGCTGTTCGCCGTGTGTCTGATAAGAGAACATTGAGCGAACCGGGAAACCGTCGCCTACCCAGTGCTGTGAAGGCGCAGTGTAGATACCTGTAATTTGTTTCATGGCAGTCTCCTGAATGTCTGTTTCTGATGTGAATAAGCATATATTCGCCACTAATAGTCCGCTAGATAGCAAAAACGACCTATACTGTTCTAAAAATGGAACGATGGAGGAAGGATGCAGGATCTTAATGATTTAGCCTGGTTTGTGCAGGTGGTCGATCACGGTGGATTTGCTGCGGCGGGAAGGGCGATCGATCAACCCAAATCAAAATTGAGCCGTCGAATCGCCCAGTTAGAAGAACGCCTTGGCGTACGTTTGATTCAACGTACAACCCGCCAGTTTGCGGTAACGGAAGTTGGGCTTACTTTTTATCAACACTGCAAGGCGATGCTGATCGAGGCGGAAGCGGCAGAACAGGCGGTGGAAACCCTGCGTTCCGAACCGCGCG
>SACZ01000177.1 GCA_023369685.1 Prolixibacteraceae bacterium JC049 | reverse complement strand
AATCTGATGGTAACCAGAGTATGCATCTAGAAAACACAAAAGGTCGCACCCCGCGGTGGAGTCGACAATCTGATCTATGCGTGGCAAGGGGTAAGGGTCCTTAGGACATGCCTTGTTAAGGTCGGTGTAGTCGATGCACATCCGAAGCTTGCCGTTCGCCTTGGGAACGACAATCGGGTTCGCCAGCCACTCCGGATGGATGACCTCGCGGATGAATCCGGCCTCCAGAAGTCGCGCCACCTCCTCGCGGATGAAGGCTTGACGTTCCGGGGCCTGGCGCCGCACTTTCTGCCAGACCAGCCTTGCGCCCGGCCGCACGGCGAGACGGTGCTCAATCACCTCCCTGGGGACCCCGGGCATGTCCGCTGGTCTCCATGCGAAGACGTCAGCGTTTGCCCGCAGGAAAGAGACGAGCGCGTCTTCCTATTTGCCGTCCAGAAGACCACCGATCCGTGTGGTCTTGGACGGGCCGTCGCCCAGGGCAACCTCCTTGA
>SACZ01000176.1 GCA_023369685.1 Prolixibacteraceae bacterium JC049 | reverse complement strand
GGCTGCGGTCGGTGATGGCACCCAAATTTTTCTTTATGGCGTCCGTCTGGCCGAAGTTAAAACTATAACCGAAGATAACGACGGTATCGGCTGTGAACGAATGGTCTTTGTTGTATTTATCAACCAGCTCTGTCAAATCATCTCCCAGTATATCAAACCCTTGGTCTATCATATAGAGATGTTTGCCGCAGAGCCAAGCTGTATAGTTGCCAAACTTTACCGGTTCTATTTTCGGTGTCAGTCCGTAACCGTCGCGCACGGCGTATGTGGCAAGAACCGTTTCTTTACCGAAAGCTTTCACTAAATCATTGCCAAAAGCATCAGTCGGAACAAACTTTTCCATGCGGTCAAGCGTGTTTTCGTCCGGCTCCTGGAGTGTGTAGTGCTTGAAGCCATAATCTATATCGGCATGGTTTTCCGACTTTATCTTGGCTGCTGCACGGCGGATACGCTCTTGGCCGATTTGGTCGATAGTCTTATACTTCTCTTTGTATG
>SACZ01000175.1 GCA_023369685.1 Prolixibacteraceae bacterium JC049 | reverse complement strand
TTGGTCATATCGACAGGATTCTCACCGCAGCTGTTGCGCACTCTTACCGCTTTACCGGCGGCGGACGTCCATTCGAGGTAGGCCGGGACAGGTACTTTTAGCGTCTCGTCCGCTGAGGTAAACAGGCAGTACGGAAGACCATACATGTTGATGGCGTCGCCAATCACCTGGGCGGTGATACTGTCGGCCTGACGCGACGCGGAGGTAGTGACTTTATACTCAAAGGTGATGGGCTCTTCGCTACCGATCTTGCCGGATGCTTTTGGATGAGCGCTCCCGTCGCTGGCGATAATGCTGATGCCGTATTCCCGTGGGACAATGTTAATTAATGTTGATGGCGTAAACTGATAATAACCCGATTGCGGGGTAACGGAGTTATCAAAATAGAAGGTAAACAGCGCATCCTTGTTGGTTAAATCCGCGCCTGCTTTGAGGACTTTTTGGAAAAAGGCGTTGGACAGGAATACGTAGACGTACTCGCCTGATGGTTTGAAGAC
>SACZ01000174.1 GCA_023369685.1 Prolixibacteraceae bacterium JC049 | reverse complement strand
GTGTAGAAGTAGCCGGTTGCCGTCAGCACCATCAGGGCGATAGGAACAATCGATAGCACGGTGACCGTAATAAGGCGCAGGCTGTGGGATTCTTTATCGCGCCAGCTCTCGCGGCACATCGGCAGGACAAGCACCGCGATCAGCAGCAGGTTGAGGAAAATCACAAACTGCCCGAGCACGTCATCCATCAGATGAAGCGGCGACAGCTCCGACATCACGGACCAGAAATTCAGCGGCAACAGGGCAAGGCTTACGCGGACAATCTGCCGCCGCCAGTGGCTGGTCAACTGCGAAGGCATATTAAAGTGGCTCACCGCCACACCGTCTTTTTCCAGCACCTTCCAGCACAGGCCAAACACCAGCCAGAACAGCGCCAGCTTCTTGCTGTAGGCCCACAGCAAATCGCTGATATTCAGCTGCATCGTCAGCAGAATCAGACCAATGGCCAGAATCAGCAGCACCACCGGCAGCGCGCGGATCAGATCGATAAGAATCGCT
>SACZ01000173.1 GCA_023369685.1 Prolixibacteraceae bacterium JC049 | reverse complement strand
GCCGCTTCAGCGCCGAATGCGTTGCCCGCCTGCGTCAGCTGGGGCACGACGTTGAAGTGCTGGCCGATTTCAGCGAAGCCATGGGCCACGCCGGGGCGATCGTTCGCCACCCCAACGGTCTGTTCGAGGGGGCCAGCGATCCGCGCAGCAACGGCTCCGCCGCCGGATATTAGGAGCTGATGATGAACACACCGCACAACGAATGGGACGCTTACCTCACGCAAATGGAACAGCTGTTGGCGCTGGAGCTGGACGATGCGAGGCGCGCAGAGCTCAGGGTGCAGTTTAGCCGCATTGCCGCCATGGCCGGGCCGCTGCTGGCCTTTCCCCTCGACGATCGCGTCGAAATCGCCGGAGTTTATAAAGCATGAAGCTGCCTGAAATGACGATTCACGAAATCCAGCGCGCGCTGGCCAGCGGCGAACTCAGCGCCAAAGAGATCGCCCGCCACACCCTGGAGAACATCGCGCGGGTTAACCCGCAGATCAACGCCTGGACC
>SACZ01000172.1 GCA_023369685.1 Prolixibacteraceae bacterium JC049 | reverse complement strand
ATCCTCAACACCCCTACACCCGGGGACTGATTCAGTCCATTCCATCAATGAGCGAGCGTCGCGAATACCTGCCGCAAATTGATGGCGCGATGCCGCGTCTGAATGCGATGCCGCAGGGCTGCGCTTTCCATTCACGCTGTCTGCATGCCAGCTCGCAATGCCGCGACCACCAGCCAAAGATGCAGCAGCGACACCAGGCTGAGTTGGCCTGTTTTCATCCGCAAGGAGAACCGCTATGAACGAACCGTCGGGCCTGGCCCCGGAAGTTGTGACCATTCGCGACCTGCATATTCGCTTCAATCTGGGGCGGGAGAAAAAAACGTCGCTGTTTCGTCCGGCGGCGAAAAAAACGCTGCATGCGGTACGCGGTATCAGTCTCTCTATCCGTCAGGGAGAGACGTTCAGCATCGTGGGCGAGTCGGGGTGCGGAAAATCGACAGTCGCCCGTGCGCTGGCCGGACTCTATCAACCTGCCTCCGGTGAAATAAACTATGCCTGG
>SACZ01000171.1 GCA_023369685.1 Prolixibacteraceae bacterium JC049 | reverse complement strand
AGCGTTTAAGGCGCGCGGCAACGGCTTCATTGATCATGGCGGCATCGGCGCCCGCATCGGTCGTTATATTGACTTTATTGGTCATCGGTCGATATTATGCTTTAAAATGGTCGTTACAGGATTATCCAATGAATAGCGTATTACCGTCAATCAGCCCGCAGGTCTCCGCGCTGGCCCCCGGCTTTCGCGCCCTGAGCATTGATGTCGTTTCCGCCGCCGTACGCGCCCCCCAGGTCGGGTCAGATGCGCTCCGCTCCGCCTGCAAAGCGGTTCTCGCCGACGAGCCGCAGTGGGCGGAGGCGCACCTGCAGGCCTGGAGCGAAGTATTCCGCGCCTTTGGCGCAAAACCTAAAAGGACCCCCTGCTCGGCGGAAGCCTTGCGTAAACGGGTGCTGCGCGATGGCGAGATGGCCGCGATCGATCCTATCGTCGACCTCTATAACGCGGTGAGCCTGCGCTACGCCGTGCCGGTCGGCGGCGAAAACCTGGCGGCGTATGTTG
>SACZ01000170.1 GCA_023369685.1 Prolixibacteraceae bacterium JC049 | reverse complement strand
TAGAAATTACTTACCATAGGCCACGAAGCAGCGGTTGTTTCGACGAAACGTCGAATATCTGAGGGTCCACAACTGCTTTTCAACGAGGTGGTTAGTATAGTGATGGCACATAGGACGTTAGGGTGGATAGCTTAGACGATGTCGGTGTCAAGCGCGTCGACTAACCGCGCCGTTAAGTTAGGCTGGCGGGCGCGACACTGTGGAATGCAGATGGAGAATTCTGTGCAAATTAAAACCTTGATAACTTTGCCTTCCGGTCATGGAATCGAGCTAGGTTTTTTTTGACGGCTGCAGAATCACGGGCCTCACCCTAGAGAGACTGGATTTGGAGAGTTGGACCCCCAGAGATTTTTCTAGAAATTACTTACCATAGGCCACGAAGCAGCGGTTGTTTCGACGAAACGTCGAATATCTGAGGGTCCACAACTGCTTTTCAACGAGGTGGTTAGTATAGTGATGGCACATAGGACGTTAGGGTGGATAGCTTAGACGATGTCGGTGT
>SACZ01000169.1 GCA_023369685.1 Prolixibacteraceae bacterium JC049 | reverse complement strand
AGTTACTCCGTTTACTTCAACCTTAAACACATCGCCACTACTCAACGTTACCGTTCCTCGAACTGTTGGGGTAGTATCATTAGTCACCTGTGCAATTACTATCGGTGCTGCGCCTACTGTCTGATCAATTACGATCTCATTGTTTGTAGTATCAACGCTGCTATTACCCGCTTCATCTGTTACTCGAACTACTACATCATAAGTGCCTTCGGCTAGTGGTGTGCCAATAGTTAAGAACCAGTTAGTTCCTACAACAGTTAGTTCTGAACTACTTCCATAAGTATAAGTTCTACCTCCTACTGTTACCGTAAAGCTTCCGTTAGTCTCCAACACAACTCCCCCGGAAATTACAGGAGTAGTAATGTTACTCAATAAACTATTTACTGTTGGTACAGATGGTGCTACTGCATCAATGGTTAATTCTCCACTTGTTCCATCTACAACACTATTTCCTACTCCATCGGTCAGCTGTGCTGTTACATCATAAATTCCATCACTTAAGG
>SACZ01000168.1 GCA_023369685.1 Prolixibacteraceae bacterium JC049 | reverse complement strand
AGATGGTTCTCTGCAGGGCATGTTGCGGATGGCCAACCTGCCCTTCGTCGGTTCCGACGTCCTCGGCTCAGCCGCCTGCATGGACAAAGACGTCACCAAACGTCTGCTGCGCGATGCCGGGCTGTCGATTGCGCCTTTTATTACCCTGACCCGCGCCAACCGTCATCAGGTGAGTTTTGCCGACGTGCAGGCGAAGCTAGGCCTGCCGCTATTTGTTAAACCGGCGAACCAGGGTTCCTCGGTAGGCGTCAGTAAGGTCAACAACGAAGAGCAGTATCAGCAGGCGGTCGCACTGGCCTTCGAATTTGACCATAAAGTGGTGGTTGAGCAGGGGATTAAAGGGCGCGAGATCGAGTGTGCGGTGCTGGGCAATGATAATCCGCAGGCCAGCACCTGTGGCGAAATCGTCCTCAACAGCGAATTTTACGCCTACGATACCAAGTACATTGACGATCAGGGGGCGAAGGTGGTGGTTCCAGCGGCCATTGACAGCGAAGTCAACG
>SACZ01000167.1 GCA_023369685.1 Prolixibacteraceae bacterium JC049 | reverse complement strand
GGTGGTTTCGGTCATCGGGGTAAAAAGGACATCACTGCTCATTTCGGTCTCCTTGCATAAACGCGGCGGCCAGCTCAACCAGTAGACGATCGCTGCCGCGCGGCCCTAAAAATGAGATCCCCAGCGGCAGACCGCCCGTCTGGGCGACCGGCAGCGTCACCTGCGGACGTTGGGTCATCACGGAAATTAACAGCAGGTCGTGGGACAGGCGGCGGACCGCCTCTATCTCCTCGGCCTGCGCCGTCAGCAGCGGCGCGCCGTCAGGAACGGTCGGCATCACCAGTACCGCATCGCCCAGCTGCGCGTCCCACCAGGCGGCGAAACGCTCGCGCTGCTGACAGGCGGCGTCAAACTGCGCGCGGGTGACCGCTTTGCCCCAAAAAAAGCGCTCGCGGACGTCCGGCCCTAGCTGCAGGCCGTAGCGCTCAATGGTTTCGCCCTGCGCCTGCCACGCTTCATAGCCCTGTATCTGGCGAAAGGCGAGATAGATATCGTCCACGTCCG
>SACZ01000166.1 GCA_023369685.1 Prolixibacteraceae bacterium JC049 | reverse complement strand
GCGCACCGTGGCGGCTGGCGGCTGTTATCTGACGCCGGATATCGCCATGAAGCTGGCGGCCGGACGACGGGACCCGCTGACCAGGCGCGAACGCGAGGTGGCGGAAAAGCTGGCGCAGGGGATGGCGGTAAAAGAGATTGCCGCCGAGCTGGGCTTGTCGCCGAAAACCGTCCACGTTCATCGCGCCAACCTGCTCGAAAAGCTGGGCGTCAGCAACGACGTCGAGCTGGCGCGCCGCATGTTCGATAGCTGGCAATGAAAGCCTTTTTCTCGCGGCTGCTCTCGGTCGTCGGCTGTTGCTTTATCTTTTCCGCCGCGTGGTTTTGCCTGTGGAGCATCAGCCTGCACCTGGTGGAGCGCCCCGACCTTGCGGTGTTGCTTTTCCCCTTTGGCCTGCGGCTTGGCCTGATGCTGCAATGCCCGCGCGGCTACTGGCCGGTTCTGCTGGGCGCGGAGTGGCTGCTGATCCTCTGGCTGGCGCAGGAAGTGGCGCTGGCGCACCCGA
>SACZ01000165.1 GCA_023369685.1 Prolixibacteraceae bacterium JC049 | reverse complement strand
CTTCACTCTAATGGCGGAGCAGCGGCTGTGGAGGATGGGGGTGGTATTGTGTTTCTGTTTTTGACGCCAAGCACGCAGCAGTGTGATGTGACTATGGCTACTATGGATACGACCATTGCTCACATCATGAATCAACAAGAAGACATCAAGATCAAGTCCTCCATGTGCTGCAATCTGATTCGGCCACGTGTTACATTGCTGACTTCAAACGGCCGCCAAATCTACATACGTGCTCCGTTTTGGGCCCGTGAGTACTTGATGGAAAGCTCTCGAAGTCCTCCTTCCAACGGATCCAGCCTCATCTCGGAAATCTATCTCGTTTGGCCGCAATCACAAAACCAAGGTGCTGCGTCTCCTGTATTGGGCCAATGGGCTTGTAACTTTGTTTGGGACCCTGGCCCATGTGGGGTGCGCCCCAATCTGGTGGAGCACGACCCTTGGACCCTCTTGGTCGTCCTCCCACCTCAATAAATAGGTAGGTACCCCTTCAGGGTTTCTTGGGTTTTA
>SACZ01000164.1 GCA_023369685.1 Prolixibacteraceae bacterium JC049 | reverse complement strand
ACAACTTTTCGCAGCTTATCACGTCCTTCATCGCCTCTGAGAGCCTAGGCATCCGCCATACGCTCTTAATAACTTTCTTGTTCGCCTTTACGGTCGAGTATCTTTACTTAAATACTTTACATACAGTCAAAATGTCAAAGAACTTTTACCCCATTATGGGATTCGTGGAGAATAAGGGAGTCGAACCCTTGACCTCTAGAATGCAAATCTAGCGCTCTAGCCAACTGAGCTAATCCCCCAGAATTTATTTGTAGTCCCGCCCAGACTTGAACTGGGGACCTCTACATTATCAGTGTAGCGCTCTAACCAGCTGAGCTACGGGACTAGGTCATATAAAATTTAAAATCAGCACCAAGAAAATTAAACAACTTTTCTCTTGATTGTCTTACTACTCTCAGTAGCTCCAGAAAGGAGGTGTTCCAGCCACACCTTCCGGTACGGCTACCTTGTTACGACTTAACCCTAGTTACTAGTTTTACCCTAGGCCGCTCCTTTCGGTCACAGACTTC
>SACZ01000162.1 GCA_023369685.1 Prolixibacteraceae bacterium JC049 | reverse complement strand
GCTAAATAGACAGATCTAAAAATTCATTTCGKAYAATTGAACCTTYTCAAACTGTTTCTTTTTRAGAACCAAAAARAYTTGTGCCAAAACAACCGATCCTAAGAAGAACAAAAGACCTTGRACRCGTAATGGATCYTGAAGYACTATTTCYGCATCCCCCTGACCAAAYCCWCCCACATTAGGATTACTYGTTAATGGTTGATCRAGYTTRATSGATTCRCYCTCTGAAACAAGAAGTTCTAGGCCTCGAGGGATAATATCAATAACTTCGCGTCCATTCGATGCATCCACTATGGTTATTTCGTATCCCCCCTTTTCTTTTCGTAAAATTTTACTTATTATCCCTCCTGCCGTAGCATTATAAACTGTATTGTTACTTTTGCTACCATCAGGATAAATCTGACCCCTTCCCCTGTTTGCTGAATCGGCGTCAACGGGAAGGGCGCGTAACGCTTAGCGGCATCGTGCTGCAACATTTCTGGCGGCGATACGGCAGGCGCCATCTCTGCC
>SACZ01000022.1 GCA_023369685.1 Prolixibacteraceae bacterium JC049 | reverse complement strand
TCCATTGGACCCAGAAATGATACATCGGAAGAATCTTTTGGGTCTTGCAATATCAATAGGTTGATTGTTTCGCTCCTGTATCTTACAAAAGGAAAAAAGATCTCTGAGAGCTGTTTCCGGGATCCGAAAGAGAGTACTTGGGTTCTCCCAATAACTCAAAAGTGTATCATGCCTGAATCTAACTGGAGTTCGCGGTGGTGGAGGAACTGGATCGGAAAAAAGAGGGGTTTTTGTTGTAAGATATCTAATGAAACCGTCGCTGGAATTGATATCTCATTTAAAGAGAAAGATATCAAATATCTGGAGWTTSTTTTTGTATATKATATGGATGATCCGATCCGCAAGRRCCATGATTGGGAATTGTTTKATCGTCTTTCTCCGAGKAAGARGCGAAACATAATCAACTTGAATKCGGGACAGCTATTCKAAATCTTAGTGAAASACTGGWTTTGTTATCTCAKGTYTKCTTKTCGTGAAAAAATACCAATTGAMGTGGAGSATTYCTKCAAACAACAAGGAGCTGRGTCAACTATTCAATCAAATGATATTGAGCATGTTTCCCATCTCTTCTCGAGAAACAAGTGGGSTATTTCTTTGCAAAATTGTGCTCAATTTCATATGTGGCAATTCCACCAAGATCTCTTCGTTAGTTGGGGGAAGAATCCGCACGAATCGGATTTTTTTAGGAAAATATCGAGAGAGAATTGGATTTGGTTAGACAATGTGTGGTTGGTAAACAAGGATAGATTTTTTAGCAAGGTAYGAAACGTATCGTCAAATATTCAATATGATTCTACAAGATCTAGTTTCGTTCAAGTAACGGATTCTAGCCAATTGAACGGATCTTCTGATCAATTCATAGATCCTTTCGATTCCATTAGTAATGAGGATTCGGAATATCACTATCACACATTGATCAATCAAAGAGAGATTCAACAACTAAAAGAAAGATCGATTCTTTTGGATCCTTCCTTTATTCAAACGGAAGGAAGAGAGATAGAATCAGACCGATTCCCTAAATACCTTTCTGGCTATTCCTCAATGCCCCGGCTATTCACGGAACGTGAGAAGCGAATGAATAATCATCTGCTTCCGGAAGAAAGCGAAGAATTTCTTGGGAATCCTACAAGAGCCATTCGTTCTTTTTTCTCTGACAGATGGTCAGAACTTCATCTGGGTTCGAATCCTACTGAGAGGTCCACTAGGGATCAGAAATTGTTGAAGAAAGAACAAGATGTTTCTTTTGTCCCTTCCAGGCGATCGGAAAATAAAGAAATAGTTAATATATTCAAGATAATTAYGTATTTACAWAATACYGTCTCAATTCATCCTATTTYATCAGATYYRGGATGTGATATGGTTCCGAAGGATGAACTGGATATGGACAGTTCCAATAAGATTTCATTCTTGAWCAARAATCYAYTTTTTGRTYTATTTCATCTATTCCATGAMCGGAASAGGGRGGGATACAYGTTAYRCCACGAGTCAGAAGAGAGATTTCAAGAAMTGRCRGATCTATTCACTCTATCAATAACCGAGCCKGATCTGGTGTATCATAAGGGATTTGCCTTTTCTATTGATTCCTACGGATTGGATCAAAGACAATTCTTGAAGGAGGTTTTCAACTTCAGGGATGAATCAAAAAAGAAATCTTTATTGGTTCTACCTCCTATTTTTTATGAAGAAAATGAATCTTTTTATCGAAGGCTCAGAAAAATTTGGGTCCGGATCTCCTGCGGGAATTATTTGGAAGATCAAAAAAGAGTGGTATTTGCTAGCAACAACATAATGGAGGCAGTCAATCAATATAGATTGATCCGAAATATGATTCAAATCCAATTCCAATATAGTCCCTATGGGTACATTCTACCTCCTATTTTTTATGAAGAAAATGAAAAGAGACCTGATCGCAACTTCGAATATGGAATTCAAAGGGATCTAATAGGAAATGATACTCTGAATCATAGAACTATAATGAAAGATACGATCAACCAACATTTATCGAATTTGAAAAAGAGTCAGAAGAAATGGTTCGATCCTCTTATTTTTCTTTCTCAAACCGAGAGATCCATAAATCGGGATCCTAATGCATATAGATACAAATGGTCCAATGGGAGCAAGAATTTCCAGGAGCATTTGGAACATKKCGTTTCTGAGCGGAAGAGCCGTTTTCAAGTAGTGKKCGATCAATTATGTATTAATCAATATTCGATTGATTGGTCTGAGGTTATTGATAAAAAAGATTTGTCTAAGTCACTTCGTTTCTTTTTGTCTAAGTTACTTCGTTTCTTTTTGTCCAAGTTACTTCTTTTTTTGTCCAAGTTACTTCTCTTTTTGTCTAACTCACTTCCTTTTTTCTTTGTGAGTTTCGAGAATATCCCTATTCATAGGTCKGAGATCCACATCTATGAATTGAAAGGKCCGAACGATCAACTTTGCAATCAGTTGTTAGAATCAATAGGTCTTCAAATCGTTCATTTGAAAAAGTTGAAACCCTTTTTATTGGATGATCATAATACTTCTCAAAAATCGAAATTCTTGATCAATGGAGGAACAATATCACCATTTTTGTTCAATAAAATACCAAAGTGGATGATTGACTCATTCCATACTAGAAAGAATCGCAGGAAATCTTTTGATAACACGGATTCAGCCTATTTCTCAATCGTATCCCACGAYCAAGACAATTGGCTGAATCCCGTGAAACCATTTCAGAGAAGTTCATTGATATCTTCTTTTTCTAAAGCAAATCGACTTCGATTCTTGAATAATCCACATCACTTCTGTTTCTATTGTAACAAAAGATTCCCTTTTTATGTGGAAAAGGCCCGTCTCAATAATTCTGATTTTACGTTTACGTATGGACAATTCCTCACTATCTTGTTCATTCACAACAAAACATTTTCTTCGTGCGGTGGTAAAAAAAAACATGCTTTTTTGGAGAGAGATACTATTTCACCTTCGTCAATCGAGTCACAGGTATCTAACATATTCATATCTAACGATTTTCCACAAAGTGGTGACGAAAGGTATAACTTGTACAAATCTTTCCATTTTCCAATTCGATCCGATCCATTAGTTCGTAGAGCTATTTACTCGATTGCAGACATTTCTGGAACACCTCTAMYAGAGGGACAAATAGTCAAATCTGCAAAAAATTATCGTCCACCTCTTTCAGATATGAATCTAYCYGATTCAGAAGRGAAGARCTTGCATCAGTATCTCAATTTCAATTCAAACATGGGTTTGATTCACACTCCATGTTCTGAGAAATATTTACAGAGGAAAAAACGGAGTCTTTGCCTAAAAAAATGCGTTGACAAAGSGCAGATGGATAGAACCTTTCAACGAGATAGTGCTTTTTCAACKCTCTCAAAATGGWATCTATTMCAAACATAKATKCCATGKTTCTTTACTTMGACAGGSTACMWATATCKAAATTTKATATTTTTAGATACTTTTTCAGACCTATTGCGGATACTAAGTAGCAGTCAAAAATTTGTATCCATTTTTCATGATATTATGCATGGATTAGATATATCATGGCGAAAACTTCAGAAAAAATTGTGTCTTCCACAAAGGAATCTGATAAGTGAGATTTCGAGTAAGTCTTTACATAATCTTCTTCTGTCCGAAGAAATGATTCATCGAAATAATGAGTCATCATTGATATCGACACATCTGAGATCGCCAAATGCTCGGGATGTATCCATTTTTCATCTTTTCCTTCTTCTTGTTGCTGGATATATCGTTCGTACACATCTTCTCTTTGTTTCCCGAGCCTATAGTGAGTTACAGACAGAGTTCGAAAAGATCAAATCTTTGATGATTCCATCATACATGATTGAGTTGCGAAAACTTCTGGATAGGTATCCTACATCTGAACTGAATTCTWTCTGGTTAAAGAATCTTTTTCTAGTTGCTCTGGAACAATTAGGAGATTGTCTAGAAGAAATACGGGGTTCTGGCGGCAAMATGCTATGRGGTGGTGATCCCGCTTATGGGGWCAAATCAATACGTTCTAAGAAGAAAGATTTGAAAATAAATTTCATCGATATCATCGATCTCATAAGTATCATACCAAATCCCATCAATCGAATCACTTTTTCGAGAAATACGAGACATCTAAGTCATACAAGTAAAGAGATCTATTCATTGATAAGAAAAAGAAAAAACGTG
>SACZ01000161.1 GCA_023369685.1 Prolixibacteraceae bacterium JC049 | reverse complement strand
CGATGTCGCCGCGCCGTGGGGTCATTGAAGCGCCAGAATCCGCACGGCGCAGTTTCGTCGGCAGCCAGGCGATCTTTTCCGTTGAACCATAATCCTCAAGCTTCACCGTCATCGGCAACTGCGCCAGGAACGCATTAGCCGCAGCGCTCTCATCCAGCAAGCCGACGACCGTGACGCCTTTAAATACAAATTCAATCTTCACCGCGTTCTCCCTGCCGGCGGCGGATGCCGCGCCCGTCATCATGATCAAAATGGATAGCACCGCACCGAGCGTTTTCAGCATCCGCTCACCCTACCAGGCCGCGAGCGCGCAGGACTTCACTGACCCCCGCTACTGCTGAAAAGGCGTTTGGCCAGACGGCGTAGAAAGCGGCATGCGCAACGACCTCTCCCGCCTCTTCCGCGGTGAGGCCGTTATCCATCGCCCGGTTAAGGTGGTAGCCAATTTGCGCGCTTTGCCCGGCGGCAATCAGCGCGCTGACCGTCACCAGGCTGCGGTCGCGCGGCTTCA
>SACZ01000160.1 GCA_023369685.1 Prolixibacteraceae bacterium JC049 | reverse complement strand
CACGGCGCCTTATTCAAACAACTAACGTAAAGGGTTTATATCATGAAAAGCATCAAAACTTTTGTCGCAGTTATCGCTCTGGCCGCTTCTTTTGGTTCCTTCGCTGCGGAAACCGTAACCGCAACCGCCGCAACGATGGACGGTGCGGAAGCGAAAATCGCCGCTCAGGCCCAGGCCGCAGGCGCATCGTCTTACAAAATTACCGAAGCGTTTACCGGTAACCGCGTGCACATGACTGCGGAACTGAATAAATAAGCGTAAAGCTACTGTCGAAAGAGCGCCCAAGGGGCGCTTTTTTTGTGTCTGAAGGCATGTTTATTTTATTGTTAATTAAGTCTTTTTATTCGGTGGTCCGCTTATTGCAACACGATGAACAGTCGACAATAAAAGGTTCCCGCTATGCCGCTGTTCTATAAAAACCCCGTGATTCATGCCGATTACGCCGATCCCGATGTTATTCGCACAGGCGATGATTTCTGGATGGTGGCTTCCAGTTTCCATCAATTACCCGG
>SACZ01000159.1 GCA_023369685.1 Prolixibacteraceae bacterium JC049 | reverse complement strand
TAGCAATGCTAAAGCTGTAAAGAAGTGTCTGTTTTGTAGGAAGTTTTGCCCCCTTCCGGCTGGAAAGGGGCAAGATGATTACAGTTTCTCGCCGTTGCTGGCGATAACGTCTTTGTACCAGTTAAAGCTCTTCTTGCGCGAGCGGGACATATCGCCGGTACCATCGTCATGTTTGTTGACGTAGATAAAGCCGTAGCGCTTGCTGTATTGACCGGTCGTGAAGGAGACGCAGTCGATGCAGCCCCACGGGGTATAGCCCATTAGCTCAACCCCGTCGTAAGTCACCGCTTTGATCATCTCTTCGACGTGAGCGCGCAGATAGTCGATGCGGTAGTCGTCGTTGATGCTGCCGTCTTCTTCGACTTTATCGTACGCGCCGAAGCCGTTTTCGACGATAAACAGCGGTTTCTGATAGCGCTCATACAGTTCGCACAGCGCATAGCGCAGGCCTACCGGGTCAATTTGCCAGCCCCAGTCGGAGGCTTTGACATGCGGGTTGGGCACGCTGCCCTCG
>SACZ01000158.1 GCA_023369685.1 Prolixibacteraceae bacterium JC049 | reverse complement strand
CAGATGACCCGGCTGGTGCCGCGGGCGCTCTGACAGCGCATCAGCGGGTCGTCGCTTTCCGGGGCGTCTGGGGTATCGGTCATCAAAGCCGCAAAGTCATTGGTAAAAACAAACGTACCGGTGTAGTTCGGGTTTTTGTCGCCAGTGACGCGGGTATTACCCGGGCACAGGAAACAGTCCGGATCGTGCGCGGGCAAACTCTGTTTTGCCGGCGTTTCCTGCGCCCCTTGCCAGGGGCGCTTGGCGCGATGTGGAGAAACCAGAATCCACTGCCCGGTTAACGGGTTATAACGACGATGTGGATGGTCGACGGGGTTAAATACGCTCATGAAGGTTCCTTAGTCTGGATAACCCTGCGGATGACGGGACTGCCAGTGCCAGGTATCCTGCGCCATTTCGTCAAGGTTGCGCGTCACGCGCCAGTTCAGCTCGCGATCGGCCTTTTCAGCGTCCGCCCAGTAGGCCGGGAGGTCGCCTTCGCGGCGCGGCGCGAAGTGGTAGTTAATCGGTTTGCC
>SACZ01000157.1 GCA_023369685.1 Prolixibacteraceae bacterium JC049 | reverse complement strand
GATCAACATCCTCGACCCGGACGTTATTGTGCTTGGCGGCGGAATGAGCAACGTTGACCGGCTGTATCAGACGGTGCCGAATCTGCTAAAACCGTGGGTCTTTGGCGGCGAATGCGAGACGCCGATTCGCAAAGCGGCCCACGGCGATTCCAGCGGCGTACGCGGCGCCGCCTGGCTGTGGCCGCTGTAATCATCAACCCGCTGCGCGGCCTGAACGGCGCAGCGGGTAGCGGTTGATTACCGCTCCGGGATCTCCTCCAGGCCGTAGTAAATCGACAATCCCCTTTTTTTACCCTCCTCAATATCCAGGTCCGCTCCCCGGGATTCGCCCGGTATGCGCAAAATTGCATCGCAGCGGCTAATTAAACGGTGAGCGACGGGGTAGAGATACTCTTCGCTAATCGCATCGCCAATTTCTTTGGAGCCCGCCGCTTTAGCAACGGGTAACGCCAGCCATTCGCCGACCACGGGAATATGCCCTTTCTGGTAAACGCGTAGCGCAACCTGGGCCATAT
>SACZ01000156.1 GCA_023369685.1 Prolixibacteraceae bacterium JC049 | reverse complement strand
ACCTGACCTTTCGGGTTTACCAGCAGATAATCATCCCCGTTTTCGAGACGTTTTTTCATTACGTCAACGCCCTGCAGGGTGAAGTCCAGGCCGCTCTCGCGTAGCGCGATATGCGAAGCAAGAGAACAAGCGCCGGATTTGTAGAACAGTTTCATCGGTAACTCCTCGTGGCTGCGGTTTTCTGTATGTTAGTCCGCCCAGGGGCAAAAAAAAACCGCTAACAGCGCGTTAGCGGTTTAAAGTTTTGGGTTTTCCCGGTGAGCTTAGGCCGTAGCGGTATCGCTGGCTTTTGCCGTTTTATCATCGTCCTGGGTCATGCGGTTCAGCTTCGGCGCCGCCAGCAGCATCAGGATGGCGATAATGCCGGTGGCGACACCGATGTGCAGGAATACGCGACCGTAAACTTCCAGCGACATCAGCGGGTCAGTTACGTTATCCGGCACCGCCATCATGTTGGCGACGTAGCCGCCGATCAGGTTGGCGCCAGCGGTAGTCAGGAACCAGCTGCCCATGATGA
>SACZ01000155.1 GCA_023369685.1 Prolixibacteraceae bacterium JC049 | reverse complement strand
GAACTTCCTGATCTTCTTCTTGTCTGTGTCCACTTCCTCAGGGGCGTACCGAGCCAACTTGTTGAACATGCTTAGGTACTCATTGACACTGCTGTTGCCTTGCTTAAGTCTGTTGAATTCCTCTTTCTTCATGTCAATGGTGCTTTCAGGCACATGAGCTGCACGGAAAGCCGTAGCAAACTCATCCCAAGCAATGTTAGTGGGTTCAGGGTGTGCATTGCAGTAATTCTCCCACCAATCTGCAGCAGGTCCTCTTAGCTGGTGAGAGGCGTAGAGCGTCTTCTCAACAGGAGTACACTGTACTAAGTTGAGTTTTCTATCAATATCTTTCAGCCAATCGTCAGCCTCGACGGGCTCGACGGTCTGAGAGAACTCTGGCGGACGAGACCTCAGAAAGTCTGTCAGTTTGGATCTATTGTTGCCCATGTGAGGGTGGCCATTTCCATGCGCATTATGCTGAAAGCTGGCTATGGCTGTGGTTAGACCTTGCAAGATTTGTGTCTGAACAGCCATTATGT
>SACZ01000154.1 GCA_023369685.1 Prolixibacteraceae bacterium JC049 | reverse complement strand
CCCGGCGCACCGGCCACGGCTACGATGAGCGCATTAGCCTGCTTGGCCCGGATGGCGTGCTGGAGTCCGGCAGTCAGACAACGCGCGGCGTCACGCTGTGGCAGGGAGAGCGCCGCATTCAGCCCGGCCTCTACCCGGACTGGTTCAGCCGCGTCGAGGGGTCGTACTACGCGCATCTGGATGCTTTTGTCCGCTCGCTAGGCGGAGAAGAGGTGGCGGACCTGCCGGGGCTGCTGGACGGCCTGCGGGCGCAGGCCATCGCCGAAGCCGCTGTGCTCTCGCTGCAGCAGGGACAATTTGTCAGCGTCGAACCGCTGGCGTAAAAAAGCCCCGTATGCGGTCGGCATACGGGGCCGCTTCACTTAGCGCTCTTCGTTAAATACCACGCCAATCTGCCGCCGCACTTCATCCATCACGCTCAGGTTTTCCAGTACCCTGGCCAGCGGGCGGATCGGCGAGTCCGTCAGCCCCTGACCGACGCACCAGGCAAAATGCTCGGCCTGATAAAACAGCTGGTCG
>SACZ01000003.1 GCA_023369685.1 Prolixibacteraceae bacterium JC049 | reverse complement strand
AATTGCTGCACAGAATAAACTCCTTTCTCGAACTGGGAGACTAAGTTCCTTTTAAACTCGTCCGTGTAAACTCTTCGCTTTTTTAAAGCTCGTAAATTGGCTTTCATTGTTCTTCAAATTGTGGTCAACATATATCAGGGAATGACATCAATCCATCTCCCCTTTCTCCAGAATTCGGTTTCCATAATATCTAGGGGCTTTCGTGGTAAATATTTCATCTATGTCGTGTCATTTCTCATTGCGCCCCATACAACCCAATAACTCCGATAAACGACAATGATTGGGGCGCTTGGCCTTACGGTATCATTTCACCACCGGCTTTGCCGGCGGCTACAATTCTTTCAGCCCTACAGGCTGATTAATGCAGAAAGGTGGAGAAGTTGGATAGTTTTAAATTGTGCTGGTTGCTACAGGAAGTGCATACAGATCGCTTCACTGCGTTCGCGATGACGATCTTAATGCGCTTTGTTCTTCATCCTTGGTAACTCAATCCCGTCTCCCTTTTCTCTGGAATCCGGTTTCCCTTTCTATTTCGTGGTCAATTAAAATCGGAAACGATTCTCGCCTTTGTGAACTTTATACTTCTTGCCGTTTACATGCAAATGGAATGCCTCATTTGATTGTACATTTATCTCTCCATTGGCATATACAATATCAGCTTTTACCTTTCCGAAACGCAAACCTTTAATACCATGTCGTTTTTTGTGGTGCAGGTTCCAGTGTACTTCGTTTTTCTGTGCATCTACGTTATAGAATCCCAACACATTCTCAATAAAGATAGATATTGGTCCTAACGCCGACCAGCCACAGAAATCTTCGCGTACGCGTTCGGTTTCTTCGCCAAATACTCTAAACGAAGGAGTAGGTTTCGATGGGCTGTAACATTCCCAGATAGTATGTGGTGTATATTGTTTGTAGGTTTTATACATGTGATTCAACAAGCTTTCGGATAATTGATTGGCCAATTGATTCAACCCATATTTCTCTAACGATTTGGTTGCCATGTAGGCTGTTGGTAACCAAATGGCTCCTTTCCAGTAATCACCCAGTTCTTTATTGAAGTAAGGCTCTTGTTTCGATAATGTTGGCCATGGGAAATCGCCCCCAAAATGTTTTGGATCGAAAGCATACTCTGCCATGCGTTTAGCCTGCTTCTTGGAAGGTATTTCAGCCAACAACACCCAGAACGATGCAGGTGTTTTAACCTTTACAAACGAACCATCTGTTTCCAGAATGTCATAGTAAAAACCATCTTCTTCGTCCCAATAGTTCTCGTTTACAATATCTTTCAATTGTTGGTATCGATCCTGATACTCCTTGGCAATTGCTTTTTCGTCAATCTCTTTGGCTAATCGCGAAATGTAAAGAGCCGAAAGTGCTTGTTGTGCAATGGCATCTACCCATAACATTTTACCTTTAGTATTGTAATCGCGAGGAGTGTTGTCCATTCCCGACTGAACACCTCCCCATTTATATCCTTTTTCGCGCTTTTCTAAAGCAATGTGGGCATGCTTAAAGTGCAGCTTGGTTCCAGGTTTTATATTTTCGAACCAGTTGTAGTGGCGCTGCAAGTATTTATCTTTTGCAATAAGTTGCTTTAGGTGATCTTTATCGTTGGAAAACTTATAGTATTCATATTCTACCCAAGCGTAAAACGGAGGATTGTCCGGGTGTTGAATTCGCAACGATGTTGCCTCCTTATCCAATAGTACCTTATAGAAATTCTGCAAACTCTCAATACCAGGATATTCTTGCGCTGCATAACGACAGAAAAGAACCATAAACTCGGTATCCCAGATCCAAATGGTGTCGTCCCAAAGTCCTTCATCCATATAAGGCGACTGAGGAATCCCTTCCTGATACTTCACCTTCTCCCACGCCAATTCCCATGCTTTCCAGTAAAGCTCTACATACCCTTCATTCTCTTCGAAAACAGGGGATGGAATTAACGACTTATCCAACTGAGGTTTTGTTTTTGCATGCTGTGCATAAATGTTAGGACCAAGGCACAACACGGCCATACATAATACCAATAACTTAGAGGCAAATAATCTAATCATATATTCATCTATTTAAATCTTCAAGTCACTATCTATCTGCTGGATCGAAAACTCCACTTTTCATAACGAAGTACGATCCAGATGGAACTCTCGATGAATTTAATCATTCTCGTGTCTGTAGTTTAGAATGCTAAAATTCATGTTCGTTTCATAGTTAAAGTGGGAAATTCCGAAGACTCCACTAAGTTATGAAAAGTCTTCGGAATAAGATCTATTTACTAATAACCAGGGTTCTGTTTTACTGCTCCTTTACTTTCGGTAATTGCTCCGTTTGGAATTGGGAACAATACTTTATAATCGGCAGCTAAATTCTCTGGTTTCAATTTTGCTAGTTCAACATATTTTCCATGACGAATAAGGTCTTGACGACGATGTCCTTCACAGTATAACTCGTGACCACGTTCCAACAAAATAGCATCGTTAAATGCTTCTTTTGAAAGCCCTGTCTGTAAGTTTCCTAGTTCAGCTCTATTTCTAACACGGTTTACCAATGCATAAGCTTCATCGGTTGGACCATTCTGGTTATTAATAGCCTCAGCTAAACACAAGATTACGTCAGCCAATCGATATACTGGGAAATCGTTTCCTGCACCATGACCTACGTGGTTAGGGTCTACTCCATACTTAATGGGAAGCGCACCTTTTGCCAGGTGAGCTGCAGGATTCTGCTCGTTATAAGTTACACCATCGGTTCCCTTATATTCAGCAGCAATGGTTTCCAAGCGCGCATCGCCCGCTTCGTATGTGTGGTAGAAGCCCCATTCCATACGGTATCCACTCCACTTCTGTGCAGCACTGTTTTCGTATGGGAAATTATATGGCAACACGTGTGCCGCCCATCCATTTTTGAAATCATCCGGATTACAAGGGATAGGTAAAATCACTTCGTCATTAATTTCGTTATCGATAGAGAAAATATCTTTGTATTTATTCTCTAGATCGTAACCATATTCTGGTTTCATAACTTCACGACATAGCTCTTCTACTTTCACCCAGTTCTTCTCGTGCAAATAAAGCTTCATCAAGATAGTCTTAACAGCTCCTTTTGTTAAGCGTCCCCAGTCGGCAGCAGCAACCTTAACAGGTAATGAGGCAGCAGCAGCGTTCAGTTTATCTTCGATATACTTTATCATCTGCTCTTTGGTATAACGCTCCAGATAAACCTCTTCATTAAAGTTGTCCAACACTTCTGCCGAAGCAATAGGTACACCACCGTACAAGTCGTAAAGCACAAATGCCAACCAACCTTGCAAACCTTCCACCTGAGCAATATAACGAGTTTTCACGTCATCAGAAACAGTTGATTCCTTAATGTTCTTGATAATCTGCTCGCCTTTACTTAGCCAATTGTATTTCCAGTAGATTTTATCAGTACCTTTAGTATTTTCGGCAGTCCAACGGTGGGTATTGAAAGTAGCCCAGCTACCACCATCACCCCATTGGCAATCCATAATATCTGTAGTTACTTCCGTGAAGATATTATATCCATCACGACCAAAGGAGTACACTCCTCCTCCACCATACGAGTTCATATGGAAAAGACGGTACATAGCTGTGGTTGCATTTTTCACATCATTTTCGTTCTGGAAGAAGTTTTCAGGATAAATCTGATTAAAGTCTTCCCTTACCAGTTCCTGACATCCAAATAGATTGATGGCTATCAAGGAAATGAATATGTATTTAAAAATTGCTTTCATCGATTTCTCTTTTTAATATTAAAACTTCACTTCAACACCAGCTGTAAATGTGCGCTGATTAGGATACGATACACCACCACCGGTTTCCGGATCCATTCCTGAGTAAGGAGTAATCACAAACAGGTTCTGTGCATCAACAAACAGACGAACTTTCTGGAATCCTCGAGGAAGAATATGTTTTGGTAGCGAATATCCCAATGAAACATTCTTTAAACGAATGAACCATGCATCTTCCAGGAAGTAATCGCCATGTCCGTATCCATTGCTAGCTTGGAAAATAGAAGGGAATGTTCCGGTTTGATTATCGTACGACCAACGATCTTTAATCTCGTCTAACATGTTAGTACCATCCTTAATACGGAAAGACTCCGCTCCGTAGTTGGTACGGTTATCGTTATATGCCCAACGATTAAACATAGCGTGCATATAAATATTCAGGTCGAAGTTCTTGTACTTGAATGTATTGTTAAAACCTACTGGGATTGGGACATTGTAACCAATTCGTACCATATCGGCTTTGTCAATCTTTCCATCAGGAGCACCACTATACTGCGGCTTTCCATTATCATCTAAGATTCTATCTCCATTCTCATCTACCAAGTATCCGTTTAAATCTTTAATCTTGATTGTTCCTGGCTTAGCTCCCGGCATATGAGCCACCTCTTCGTTTAGTCCAACTAAACCATCGGTTTTATATACCCAAAGTCCTCCCCAAACAGCTTGACGCTCGCCATTGATGTCTGGCTTCCATGAAGCATCACGCTTTCTCCAACGGTCTCTGTAGAATGTAAATGTAAAGTCACTTGTCCAAGAGAACTCATCGTTGTCAATATTAACAGTGCTCAACTGGAAGTCGATACCTCTCGATTGCTTTTCTGCATCCAGATTGTATTTGATACCAGTAATTGCCTGGTACGACAACAATGGCTTAGTTCCAAGTAAGTCGCTTACTACACGGTCGTACAATTCAATGGTACCCGATATTTTGTTATTGAAGAATCCGAAATCGATACCGATGTTTAAGTCGGTTTGAGTTTCCCATTTCAGGTCTGGATTACCAATATTAGCCAAGCCAATACCACTCTTACTAACACTACCGAATGCGTAGTTCCAACCCGGAGTGTAATAAGTCAACACACCTGAAAGGTTATCGTTACCTGTTTGACCATAACCAGCACGAAGCTTCAAATTGCTTAACCATGAAGCATTCTTTAAGAAGTTCTCTTCTGTTAAACGCCATGCTACCGATACTCCCGGGAATACACCCCACTGATTGTTTTCAGCAAAGTTGGAAGAACCGTCCACACGCAAGTTGGCTGTCAACAAATATTTATTTTTGTAAGTGTAGCTGAAGCGCGAAATGTATGAAGCCATTTCAGAAGAGCCACCATATGAACCTACAATTGGCTTCTCTTTCTCTCCTAAGCGTAGGTTATACCATTTCACTCCGTCGTAAGGGAATTTATTATTGGCTGCATTGAAGCCTTCCCAAACAAACTTCTGGTATTCATAACCAGCCATTACACTGAAAGAGTGATCTTCGGCAATGGTTTTATTGTACTGTGCAATGAAGTTAACCAAGTAGTCGTTTTTTCCTTTGTAAGAACGAGATGCTAAACCTCCTTCACGTTGTCCGTACAATGTGGTTGTTGGCAAATAGTTATTTCTCCATGCCCAGTTGCGGTTCATACCTGCAGAAAGTCTCAATCTTAAACCTTTAATCGGTTTTGCTTCCACAAATGTGTTCACAAAAAGATCTTCGTTTTTACTAACATCGTCGATCTCTAACAATGATACAGGATTAGGAATAAACGACTGATCCGGGTCAAGTACATACGCACCTGTTTCGTCTTTAATATCCAATAATGGGTTAAACTGCAAAGCAGAGCGGATAACTCCCGATCCTTCGTATTTTCCATTTCCTAACGGTACATTGTTCTCTTTAATAATTGCAAATGAAGAAGAAACTCCCACTTTCAACCATTTAGACAGATCCTGATCGATATTTAAACGACCTGTATAACGGTTAAAATCGTTCGATTTAACAATACCATCTTGATTGTAGGCACTCAACGAAATCAAATACTTCGCCGATTTTGTTCCTGAAGTAATTGTCAGGTTATGTTGTTTGATCAACCCTGTTCTAACAATGTTATCCAACCAATCAGTTCCTCCGTTAAAGTTATCAATTTCGCTTTGCGTATATTTAGGAGTGTAGTCATCTTTTACATCGTCCCAGGCAGTATCGCCAAATGGAGCAACTCCCTTTTTCTGCATAAACAACTCTTTGGTTACGCGATTGCGCTCCACCATAAACTCTCTGTTGTTTAGCATGGTTGGTAGGTTGTATAATTTCTGAGTAGAATAAGAGCCACGATAATCAACCGTTACTTTTCCTAAGCTACCTCGCTTTGTAGTAATAATTACTACACCACCTGCTGCACGCGCACCATAGATGGCTGTTGCCGATGCATCTTTTAAGATCTCAATCGACTCGATATCATTAGGGTTAATCGTATTTAACGTTGTCCCTTTAGAACCTGAGCTATAGCGTCCACTAGTTCCTGCCTCACTTTTCCCGGTAATTGGGAAACCATCTACAATAATCAATGGGCTACGACCTGTGGCAGAACCACGAATCTGCCAGCTTAGTCCTCCACCTGGCTGTGCACTGTTCTGTGTAACATTAAGTCCGGCTGCTTTACCAGCCAAAGCTTGTGCTACCGATGGCATACCTACTTTTGCCAAATCGTCGGCTTTAACCGAAGAAACAGCTCCCGTTAAGTCGCTTTTTTTCACCACACCATAACCAACTGCAACAACCTCTTCCAGTCCAATGGCATCTTCTTTTAATACCACATTTACCAAAGTTTGGTTAGTTACTTCCACTTCCTCGGTTTTCATTCCAACAAATGAGAACTGAAGCGTAACCGGAGTTTTAGTTAGTTTCAATGCATATTTTCCATCAATATCAGTAGTGATACCCAGTGTCGTTCCTTTTACAATTACAGAAACACCTGGTAAAGATTCCCCCTTTGAGTCTGTTACCTGTCCTGTAACTACAACGTTTTCCTGCTGCATTTTACTGCGAGCTTTTTCTACTTTGCTGGAAAGTAAAATCTGTTGATCGAATATCTTAAATGAAATTCCCGAATCTCTAAACAAGTTATCCAGAATATCATTTACAGATCGATCTGAAATGCTCACATTCACTTTTCGGTCGACATCTACAGTCTCTTTATTGTATAAAAACTTGTAGTTAGTCTGACTTTCAATCTCATCTAGCACCTGCTCTACCTTCACATTTTTAAAGTGTAACGAAAGCTTGGCCTGCTGTGAATAACCACTTACAGCAAACACCTGTGACATAGAAACGAATAAAATAATAATTGCTAATCGCATCATTTTAATCATTTTTAATAGGCCATACCTTTCCCATAGCCCATTACTTCGACTTTTTTTCATAATTTTGTCAAATAGTGGATTTAATACCTGATTTAATTATTTCTACTTTGGCAGGATGGTACCGCAAATACCACCTGCTTTTTTGTTAGTTAGTTGGTTTTAACTCATTGGCATATTTGTTAGTTAGTTTTATCTATTTCTCCCATACTTCGACTTTGATTTTATTATACATTCCATCTACGCCTAATGTACGTTCGTGAATTTGGTATTTTATATTAATAACACCGGAAAGCAAACGAAATACTTCCTCCAGTGTTTCATCTTCGAAAGTTGCTCTGAATATTGTCTCCTTTAATGCTTCGTTGTGAACAACTATTTCGGCATTGTATTTTCGTCCTACCCGTTGAAACACTTGGCCCAAGGGAACATTTTTAAATATCAACAAGCCATCTTTCCACGATGTATATGTTCGTGCATCAATAGAGTTAACAGCATATTTCCGAGTTGATTTATTCAGGTGAAACTGATCGTTGGGACGAAGCTCCTTCAACACACGGTTATTTCTACCTAACACCTGCACTCTTCCCTCTTGCAAAATCACATGGGCATCCTGTTCCTCACTATACGACACCACATTGAACTTTGTTCCCAACACTTTCACATTGAAATGATTGGTTTTAACCACAAATGGTTTTTCCGGATTGTGCTCCACATCCAGCCATACCTCTCCTTTTGTCTCCACATCTCTTTTTTGCTTAAACGATGCCTCGTACTTAATGGAAGAGTTACTGTTTAACCACCCTTTCGACCCATCGGGCAATTGAAACTGCGTGCGAGCACCTGCCGGAGAGTGCACTTCCACCCACGAATCAGTCGTTTCTTCGGTCGTTAATGCATTATAGCTAAACAGGGCAATAGTTATCAGTGCTGGAATAAATAATACAGCAGCAATCCGATTAAACCAATACACCCAACCTGTTTTAGTATTTGTCTGCTTGGGAACCGCAGGCATTATTTTATGATGAATATTCAGTAGCAAATGATTCAAGTTGGCCTTTTGGTTTGTCGACTTCTGATTCCAGTCCTCCTGTAAATGTTCATCCAGTTCAGTGGTATATTCCTTGTCAGTAAAATAATTTTTTACTGTATGGTAGTCTTTCATCGAAAATTGATCCGATGTAAAGCGTTCGAGTATTTCCTTTTTTACTTTCATTACTACTCTTTATGTCCTTAAAGGGCATTAATCCCCTAGTCGGAATTGCAAAAAAAGTAAAAAAACTTTTACCTCAACCAATAATCACATCATATTCAACCAATTAGTCTCTGCTATTATTTTCTAGCAAAACAATGCAAAGAAGAGCAGTCCGGTGAGATTATCTTTCTCCAGTTCGGTAAGAATTTGCTTTTGCGCCGCAGTCAGGTGGTTTTCGATGGTCTTAGGTGAAACATCCAACTTTGCAGCAATCTCTTTTATGGGCAAGTGGTTAAACTTTCGCATAATAAAAACCTCCTTGCGCTTAGCAGGCATCGAGTTGACAATCGTTTCCACCTTTTTCAACAACATCTTATAATCGATCTTGTTATCTAGATTATCTTGTTGCTCTAAAAAGGTAGTGATCACCTCGTCTTTATACTGATTCTCCCGCGCTTTTTTCAGGAAGTATTTCTTCACCTTATTGTTGGCAATGGTAAAAAGGTAGGCATTAAATGACTGCTCGGGCTTTAGTCCTTCCCGATTTTCCCAGATATAGAGAAATACCGATTGTACAATCTCTTCCGCCTCTTCAACGGATTTTAAGTATTTCATCGAGAACTGATACAGTCGATCGGCATACTTATGAAACAGCTTATCGAAAGAGGCAATATCACCTTCCTTCAACTTTTGTACATCTAGCTGATCGATATTTAGATTGGTTGCAGTCATTCCGATAATTATCGCGAACAAAATTAAAGCAATAAAAGGGAATTACAAATGCCTTGTGGTTTTAGCTCTCATCTTATCTGTGGTATAGCTATTTCACAAAGTACACGAAGAAGACGCAAAACTCCACAGAGGAATTAATTAATATTGATCAATACCATCTTGTTTTTTCAAACTGGAAGCATAAATAAAAGTATATAAGATAAGAGGGATTAATCCCCGATACATAGGAGCACAAGAAGTAGTCCTGTGTGTCCCAACTTATGCAAATATAAGGGCTGAAAGTCCGACACATTTCGGTAGACTTACTTTAGAATTACAATATCCACAACTTTTCACGTATCGAGCTTTCAGCTCTATTATTTTTACCTTACATACAACGCAGGGCATTGCCCTACACTTTTACATAACGCCCTTTCTGGGCTCACTTATGATAAATCAAATTGTATATTATTCTCTTTTGATACGCACTATTTACCATCAATCACTAATAATTCACCATTAGTGACTTTATTTCATTTTCACAAGCTTACCACTTTTCAACAAGCTATAATTATTGAAAATTCGGTATAGATAAATGCCTTGTTTTAGGTGCTCTAGATTTAGTTGCACGTTTCCATTTTGTACAAAAACTTCTTTAACTGCCGACAGAACTCCCTGAGAATTGTATAATTCTATTCGATACTTCTGGTTCTGATTTCCTATAAATTGAATATTCAACTGATTTTGAAATGGGTTGGGATATAGCTTTATACTATTAGTATTGGCTAAAATAGTGTTACCCACTCCATAATTAAACTTCTGAGGAATATTCTCGTCCAACCATGCCAGTCGTTCAGTAATCCAATTTTTCATCCAGTTTATTTCTGCTGCATGTGTTGACGCTACATAGTAATTGGGCCACACTCGTTTTCCCAATACATTCCAACGTTGGAAGTTACGATCTTTCGCTTCTGCCAATCGAGTGGTCAGACTATCTACCAAGTGAAATACCTTCTGGTTGGAAAACTTATTCTTTCGAAGCTCTTTCCAGCGTTGGCCTACAGCCTTTTTAAACAACGGATCGTCGCATATGATGCCCCAATAAAATGGATTTTGCCAATGATCGTTCCCTAAGTTGGCCTCAAACTGAAAACCTTCTTCTTTCCACCCATTGTGGTAATCGGCATTACCATACGAAAGGTTAAAATCCCAGATTGGTCCCAGGTTAAGCTTCTCGTTTTTATCCTTATAAAAATAGGTACTCAACCGATAACCATCCACGTTCTTAGCTAATTCGTTCATTATTAAATAATCGGCAAACGACTCTTTATCGACATAAGCATGATAGCCTGTTTCGGCATTAAAATCCCGACTCTTTACCCGCTTTTCAAATTGATATACCCAATCCTGGATATAGTTCTTCTGCTCCGATGTAATATCATCATCCTTTGGATAGTGGTACTGATAATAGCTACGTGACCCATTGGAATTGGAAAATCTGGAATGAAAACCATCTCCTCCGCTTCCGGCTTTTTTATCTATTTTAATGATATAACCTCCAGTCAGATCTTCGCCGGAAATATCATCTTCTTTTAGTTTCGATATTTTTACACGATTCTTATCCCTTTTAATCTTCTCCATCAACACATAAACACCTCTGTAGTCGTCGTTGATTATCAATTCCACATAACGACAGCGAGGAGCATAGCCATCCAACATTCCGGCAAGAGTAAAAGTCAACACATTTCTCATTAACGATTTATCGGAATAAGGTCCATGTAGAATCCAATCTTCTTCCTCTGGCATATCCAAAAGCGGAGCATCGGTATCGTTATTGTCCTTATCCCGTAGCTCAAATCCATACGATTTCTTGGGAAAATTTTGAGAAGAAGCTCCTCTGATTTCAATTCCGATATTGCTTTGAAATGTGAATGAGTCGGAAAGATTATTTCTTGATTCCCCGTTATCAATGATACCAATGGTTCCATTTACTTTCGGATCGTCCTTTATCGATTCATTGGTAGCAACCACTACAATTGGTAAGTTGGATGAGCTCAAATAAGGATTCTGAGCCCAAAGTGTCATTGGTAGAAGCAATAATACAAGTATCACTTCTGGTTTAAAAGTTCTCATAAGTCTGGTGGTATGTTATTTAATTCGATCTTTGGTTAACATCAAATATAAACTAATTATCTTAATCTTTTGGCAAAGAGTTTATGAACCACCAGTTTTAGAAGATCGAGAAATGTAAAAACGTCATAAAAAAAGATGCTACCTTACAATGAAGATAGCATCTGAAAAGTATTGTATTTCACTCCTCTTTTAGAGTTTCACATCGATCCATTTTGTTGATGGGACATTCAGTTTTCTCACCTCTCCATTAATCTTTAGTGGGCATACCCCAACTTTACTTGCTTTAACCTGCAACGCAGTTAACTGATGGTTATTCCATTTTATATTCAATTCGAAACCGCCACGTGTCTTCAAGCCTTTCACCTCACCTTGCGACCATGCAGCAGGCAAAGCAGGCAACACTTCAATCACTCCTTCGTGCGATTGTACCAACATCTCTGTCATTCCAGCCAAACCTCCCATGTTTCCATCCAGTTGGAATGGTGGGTGTGAGCACAATAAATTCTGATAACTTCCGCCACAATCGTGAAAACGACTTCTATCTTTATAGTTAATCGGATCAATCAGCTCTTTCAACATTTTATGTGCATGGTTACCATTTTTCAATCTTGCCCAGAAATTAATTTTCCATGCCAACGACCAACCTGTTCCTCCATTCCCGCGAGCTTTCAGTGATACTTTTGCTGCATCAGCCAACTCTGGAGTTTTCAGTACTGAAATTTGCTTCCCGGGATGTAGCGCAAACAGGTGCGACACGTGGCGATGTTGATTCTTAGGATCGTCCACATCTTCTTCCCACTCTTGCAATTGCCCCCAACGACCAATCTTTGGAGAACTAATTTTGTCGCGTGTTGCTGTTGCCAACGCTTTAAACTCAAAGTCAGCTTCCAGCACATTACATGCATCAATGCAGTTATTCAGTATATCCCATGCAATCTGGTGATCCATCGAAGCTCCTTTCGATATCCCTCCATGCTCTGGTGAATAGGAAGGACACGATACCAGTTTGCCGTTTTCATTTTCCACCAACAAATCGATCCAAAACAGAGCAGCCTCTTTCATAATTGGATAGGCACGTTCCTTTAGAAACTGTTTATCGTTAGTAAATAGGTAATGTTCCCAAAAATGTTGACATAACCAAGCTGCTCCTCCCGGGAAATATCCCCACGGAAATTTCCATCCATTGGCAGCAAAGCCAAATGGATTATTCATTGTACTAACAGTCCACCCGCGGGCATTAAAGAACTCCTTTGCTGCCATCTTTCCGGGAACAACCAAACTTTCGGTATAATCGAAAAGTGGCATGTGGCACTCAGAAAGATTGGTTACTTCGGCTGGCCAATACAACATTTGTTGATTAATATTCATGTGGTAGTCGGCTGCCCAAACCGGGTTGACTGAATTGTTCCATTTCCCCTGCAAGTTCAAAGGCATAGTGCCCGGACGCGAACCAACAATCATCAAATAACGATTATATTGGAAAAACAGAGCTTCGAAGCCAACATCTTCTGCTCCTTTGAAATAGTCGAGTAAACGTTGTTTGGTAGCCACCATGTCTCTGTCACTGTTTTTTCCTAACTGAATAGAGACACGATTAAACAACTGATGATAATCGGCTAAATGTTCTGCATAAATATCCTCGGCACTCTTATTTTCTATTGCTGAAAACACCGCATTGTTGTGACCAACATAGTCGTTACCTGAATAGTTAGGAAACTGATTCTTATATCCAGTTGAAGTAGTCTGATAAATAACCAGTTTATTGGCTCCTTTAACAGTCAAATGTCCGTCATTCAATGCAACTGTTCCTTTATCGGTTTCTATTTTCAATCGATACTCAAACGGCATTTTATTTCCTGAAACTTCTCCCTTTAATGAATAATAACCATTTACCAACTTCTCATTTTTCTTGATATGTGGAGTTTTAAAGGTGATTTGGTAATTGGTTCCTGCCTCATCGTTACTGGATAGTTCATACACCAATACTTTGGCCGGATAGCTGGCAAAGTACTTTCGACTATACTTCACGCCTCCTGCTTCGTATTTAACACGAGCTGTTGCGTCGGATATATCCAATTCCCGCACATACTTGCTTACGTCACCCTTATTGGCAACCTCAATAAACAAGTCGCCCATCGTTTGCAAGGCTCCATAATCTCCATAGAGCATTTTCGGATTGGCTTCATCCACATTGATTATTCCCGTTAGCTTTTTATTGGCCAATTCGTGTGCCTCTTCAAATTTTTTCTCATCAAGCAGTTTTCTAACTTTTGGCAATGCTTTCCAGGCTCCTTTTCTAATTCCGTATTTATACTTCTCGCCCGTCCCCGGACCTCCACGCCACAGCGTCTCTTCTGTAATTTGTATTCGTTCTTTTTCAGGGTCACCAAAGAACATAGCTCCCACATAGCCATTTCCCAAAGGCAAAGCTTCTTCCTGCCATCGTGTTGCCGGCTCGTAGTAAAACAATTTCAAATGCTTCTGCTCATCAGGAGTTTCTGTTTTACAACTAAAACCAACGAGCAATAGCAATGCTAACATCAAGCTCCTCTGAATCGGTAATTTATTCATTATCTAGATGATTGGTTAATAATTTCCTCTTTTCAACATCCATTTATGAAACGAGAATGTTATGCCTCAACACTCATCCTCATTTTCAGTTTTTAAATATAGAAGTTACATGTATCCTTCAATTATTTCTAATCAATCAGTTCCCGGATTAGACGGGACATCCGGGAACCTTTGGTTGATTTTGCCTGTAATTTAACGAGCTCAGACTTAACTCTGCGGACTAATGTTCAATTAGCTTTCTCATAGTATAGTTTCTTATTGCAAGAGCTGAACAGCTAATTTATCGCCTGCTTTCAGCTTCAATTCATCTAATTTCACTGCAATTTTCCCATCCTGCTTTTTCCAACTCACCTTCTTATTTTCGCCATTAACGGTTAATTGCAACTGTTTTATTTTAGCACTGAATTGTGGCGTAATCCATACTTGCTTCAATGCTAACTTTCCGTATTCAAGATTTATCCAAACTTTTTGTTCTTCTTCCGAAACGCTTTGCTGATATTGTCCCCATCCGTTTGCTGTGATAAAAGCCGATTTAAATTGGCTCGGGTTGATTTTAGGGTCAAAACCAATAATTCCTTTCGATCCATGATAGAAGAAACCACTGGCTGAAACAAATGGAGCATAACCACTCATTGCCCGAGTATAATGGTTACCATATTCAATCTCGTTATATGGATTGCGTCGTTCCGGGGAGTATCGCTTGTGTACCGCTTTTTCTACTTTCAATGCTTCGTCAACCAATCCTTGACTAATTAGTGCAGCAGCCAATTGATGCTCTTGCCCTGTCCACATTTCACTGAAATAACCCACAATTGTCTTTTCCCACTCATTCTTAATTTTACCGGGAGCTTGATCTCCTCCCCCTTTAGGGAAAGTACACATTATTATTCCTGGCTCATCGTAATCGGCATACCAACGCTTAATTGGAATTTCAGCTTTTGCTAAATAATCGCCATAACGTTCTACAAAATTGTATTTTACAATAGCCTTTAATGCCGAATTCACTTTCTCCTCTGGAACAATGTTTCCCAAGCCCACTTGGGTAGACCAATACTGTCCCAGCAATTGGTCGGTGTGGCAACCAATATTGGTATTCGGTGTATCCATGTGGTTTGAATCCCGAAGGTGAATGAAATACTCTCCTTCGTAAAGTTCTGTTGAAATGTTATTATACGCCAGAGCTGCAATTTTAGCACATGTCTTTGCAAATCGTTTGTCGCCCATTTCTATTGCCATTTGTTCTCCTGCTTTCAACAATGCAGCATACAAACCACTTATCCAGGCATTTTTTCCATACCAAATTCGATCTAAAGTATTGTACTGAATACCTTCAATAATACCATCGGCTTTGCCTGTCTTTTCCTTGTCATGTTCAATTATATATTGAATGCTTTTCTTGATCTTCGCCCAGTTATTCTTTAAGAAAGAGTTGTCTGCAGCCATGGTATGTTCCCGGTATATTCTAAGGATGGTTCCAGCATGACCATCTACGGCATATCCTCTTCCATCGTGTTTTCCAATATTGGAAAACTCTCCCCGGTAACCAATTACTCCATCCTCCTTGAAAGATAAACTCAGGTCGGTTTGCTCGCGTAGTTGACGCGCCAGATTGGGAAAGACACGGCCCAATGCCTGTTCGTAATGAAATACATGTGTACAAGTTCCGGGCCCCATATAAACTCCCTCGAAAGTATAAAAACGGCCTTCATTTTCGGGGTTATTAGTTACATCATGAAAGCGCAAACAGCCATTGGTCGCTAGTGTTGCTACATTTACAAATGTTCGATCTAAAAACCACTTAGGTAACGAAGAATCATACCACGACTTATTCCATTTTTTAGTGTCATTTAACAACCATTGATTCGCCATAACATAATCGGCAACATCAGAAGCGTGATTGAACTTTGCAGCATAATAGTGCCTTAAATTCTTTTTATCCTTCCAGTTGTGAGCCGCATTCCATAAATGAACATTAGGGTAAAACCAGCTTATCAGGAAGGTAAACGTTTTGCTCTCTCCTTTTGCCAATGTTACCGAACCAGTAACATTACCCACCAATTTGTCTCCCAATTGAGCAGTGGTTTCATCGCTTTTGTTTTTCCCCATCCACATATCAATTCCCTTATTGATACTTGCAGCAGAGGCAGCTTTTCCTTTTCCGAGTAACGTTATCGACATACTTCCCCAATCGGCCATATTCTCTTTATTTTCATCAGAGCATTCCAACACTAAGCGAGTATATTTATCGGTTGTTTCAACTCTATTGATATGCTCACCATCTTTTCCTTTCCCTGTTTGAAAGCCAGCCATATTTTGCATCCAACCACTTAGCTCTACATCAACTGCTGTTGCCTGATTATTGGTAACGGTATACTCAAGTATTGTTACCGGAAGCCCCGAGTTATCGGCATCGGTAGGAATAAACGGAGAGTAAGCTTTTAGCTGAGCACTCACCGGACAACTCACGTCGTTGTAATATACGTTTCCCACAGGATATTCTCCCTCAAATCGAATATCTGAGAACCCTTTCTCATTTAACGGGCGATAAAACTTCCGGTGTCCATCCTTAATGAACAGGCCAAAGCCATTCTCAAAAGTTTTAAACGGTACCAAAGGATTAACATAGAATCGACAACCAGCTTCATTTCCCGGATTCAACATTGAAACATTAAAAATGTCCCAATTCCATAGTTGTCCGTCTCCTCCTAAATATACCTGTCCGGTGCAAATTCCATTGACAGGCATTCCAATATATTTTAGTTTTTTTGTTTCTATACTTTGAGCTACTCCACCCAATAGAAGAATCAAAAATAGTATCCCTAATTTCTTCATTTTATAAGATTTCATTTTTCAAAACCATCCCGATTATAGTAGAGTTATTGCTCCATCTGTACTTTTCAAAATTAATACTACAGACAGCTACACAATACCCACAAATCGTGCAAAAAAGTATCCACATCGAGCATTAGTGGAAGCCTCCCCAGGTGTTGTCTCTATTCAAAAGCACTTCTTATCACCTGAGGACGACCTCCTTAGTCTCCGGATTATGGATAAACCTCGAAAACATCACTCTCTACCAACCTGAATTCGATTTCAATTTCAGACTCAGATTATTTCTGCGATTTTTCTACTTTATGCTTACTACAAGTTTATCGCCTTGGATTAAATTCAGCTGAGGTAATTCAACAGTTACCTCTCCGTTATTGAAGCTTGTTTTTGCCTCTACTTTTTTCCCGTTCAATGTTACTTCGGCTTTATTACCCTTAAGTACATCGACCGTTACTTTAGTCAGGAACAATCCTCCATTTACTACTTCAATGGTATTTACCTGACGACTTCCTTTGCGTTTTTGAGAAATATTCCCCCATCCTTCTGCTGCAGTAAAGAAGCCATTGAAGTTATTTTGATTTACCTTAGGCGCAAAAGTCATTATTCCTTTTGGCCCGTTGTAGAAGTAATCTTCTAAAGCAATAAGAATTCCCCATGAAGCCAAAGCACGTGCATAGTGGTCACCACACTCAATTTCGTTCCACGGATTGTGCTTCTCCGGACGATAACGCTCGTGAATTCCTTTTATAATAGATAGTCCTTCTTCCAGCATCCCATCGTAAATCATGTTAGTTGCCACCTGATATTCAATTCCGGTCCACACCTCGTTTCGGTAGCGAACAGCATCTTCATTCAAGTGCTCACTTATTGGCCAGGTGCAATTTAGAAGTCCAGGTTCTCCATCATTGGCATAATATCGTTCCGGAACAAACTTCTTAGTATGTGGACCTACATCCATTGTCCAGTTGTATTTCCAAATAGAGTTCAACGTAGCTTCTACTTTATCTTCGGGATAGATATACCCTAAATTCAACTGGTGTGCCCAGGTTTGACCAAACATTTGATCACTTAAACAACCATTGGCATACTGAAATTTCGGATGGATTGCCAGGTCGACTTCCTGTTTGAAATAGTGTCCATTCCATAGGCGTTGAACAGAAAGCTCACTTCCTCGTTGAAAAATTGTATTACAGTGATTGGCAAAACCACTATCACCCATTTCAATTGCCATTTGAGCACACGCTTTAAGAGCTGCCAGATATAATCCACCTACATATGTGTTGGGCCCCATAAAACTAATGTCATATGTATTGGATTGCTTTCTCTCAATCAAGCCATTCAAGTCGCCATCCTGATCGAGAACATACTGCATTGCTTTTTTTATTTTCTCCCAGTTACGAGATAAGAAGAATCGATTCTTCGACATTAGATATTCGCGATACGACTTTAAAATAGCTCCGATATGACCATCTAACAATACGCTACCCCAACCATTTCTGGCCTCAATTGATCCATTTTTATTGTATGAAGTTCCCAAATCGGTTTTTTCTCGGATATTACGTTCCAACTCCGGGAACAATCGGGCTATTGCTTGCTCGTAATTGTAAACATGTGTACATGTTCCTACGCAAGATCCAACGCCTTCCCATGCCCAGAATTTGTCATCGGCCCACCATTGGCAAGTTTCTGTCGCCAACGTTGAAACTGGCATCATTATTCGCTGTTTTAACCAATAAGGCAAGTTGGATGTGTTATACCAACTATCGTGAAACAGGTATGTTTCACTAGTCAGCCAAGAGTAGTTATCGGTAATATATTTCGTTACATCAACAGATGAATTATACCAGTTGGCGTACATATTTCCACGAGCAGGACCTTTGGTTAAAATTGGTTTATTCCAGTTTCCACCATCTCCATATTTCAACGGACGGTTAGGGAAAAACCAACTCAACAAGAAAGTAAGTTCTCTTTCTTCGTTCCCTTTAAGTTCCAATTCTCCGGTAACACTACCTATTAGCTCATCGCCCATATTCTTTTGTGCCACCGTTTTTCCTCCGTCAACAACATCAACAGCCACCTCGCTATTATTATCGATTAAGCTCAATGCCATATTTCCGAAATACGGATGATTCACATAGCTCTCTTTCTCAGGCACAAAATCCATAAACAGTACTTTCTTTCCTCCTACATATCGAACCTGATTACGAATATTTCCTTTGGCCTCTTTTTTCAAGTCGGCCATTACCATATTTTGCAGGTAACCGGAAAGTTTAACACTAGCATTTTTACTACTTGTGTTCTTTATTTTGAATTTTAAGATAGTAGCCGGGTTAGCTGATTCACGGGCTTTTAATGGAATAAATGGAGAGAAAGCCTCCATCTGAATTTTAACAGGTAACGACTCTTCTTTATCTTCATACAGAACCGTTGCAATGGGATACTCTCCAATAAACCCAATATTATCGAAACCTGTTTTATTTAACTCTTTCTTATATGTTTTCCCATTGCTTTTTACTTCGACACTAAAGCCTTGTTTAAAATAGCTAAAAGGCTCAAACGTCTGGTAACATACTTTCCAAGGCCCCTGAGCTGTTTCAAAGTTCAACAGATGATCGATACCATATCCTGTATTGTAAGCATTATTGGCAATCCACCAGCAAGCCAACGATCCATCGCCACGTACATATAGCTGACCAGCAGCAATTCCTCCCACAGGCATACCAATGGTTTTTAGCTCTTCACCCCTGTATATTTTTCGCTCTCCTTTATCAAGCAACGATTTTTTCCATTGCTTGGTCAACCCTTTCTCTTCCGAAATAATATGCCCAAATTTATTCTGAGCAAATATTCCTCCTGTAAAAACCATCAGCATAACTGATAGTAGTATACTCTTTAGTCTTAACTTTTGGCTCATCGATTATTCTCTTTGATGTTTATTCTAACTTATGATCTCACTATGGTTTATTCACGTAGTAATACAATGCTGTCTGAAAGTGAACAGGACGTTTGTCGGGATAGTATTGCTCAAGCGTAGCAAAAAATGAACGCTGAAATGGCACATTATCCATTATCTGGAATCGATTCATAGATACCAGTCGATTTCCATTTTTTACAAAATGAGCAGCATTGTTTTCATCTAACCCTTCGGAGGTAGTGTATGTCTGACTATGAAATGGAGCACTGAATCTTACCGGCCATCCCCATGCATAACCAAAATAATCTTCGGTTCCGGTTCCGAATGTAGATGGAAATTTTTCTCCATCAACATAAAACTTCTCATCACCTTCGCCCCACCACCATTGTGCATTGTACTTTGGTAAATCGTAACCGTACTCAATCCCACTTATGGGATTCAACACCGTTAACATCATTCCACAAAAACGTCCTTTTCCTTTAATATCTAGCAATTTCCGATCTGGCCACCTCTCCTTTTCTAAAGGCTCCAGACCATCGTGCCATTTTACATGAAAATAGGTCAAGTTTGTCTTTTCAATCTTAACTGGTTCTATGACAAATTTTACAGATAGTTTAATTTTCCGGTTACTTTTATTCTTAAGCATCACCTTTGCATTGGAAGTATAAGGCATATACCAATTGGCATACATCTTAGTATTTTCAATTCCAACGGGTACTGCTTTAAATTCACTCAGTTTTTTGCAATCGTGAACCGATGCTCCGAAAAATGCACCCAGCGGACATTTAACCGCCGGGCGGCTTGCATTATCCCAATAAATCCCGAGTTCAGTATTCTTAATTAAATTATCTAAAAAGTCATTTCCTTTCACATCTATCTCCATGCGGGTTATTGCATTTTTCCCCGAATTGGAAAAGATTTGTTTCTCTTCGCCTGGCAACAATTCCACCCATTCATTTTTACTCTTGTTGCCAGAATTGATATTTTGAATTGAAAATTGGTGCTGTATCGACTCTAAAATCCGTTGTTCCTCCAAAGTGAAGTATCCTTTAAATGAAGGCACTTCTGTTCCTTTAGGAAATTGGGTATAGTTGATCTGAAAAAATTTCCCCCACTTTTCTTTGGCTTTAATCTTACACGATCTCTGAAAACTTATTGGCGTATAATTATTCTTTCCTTTGGCAGTGGTATATACAAAACCCGGAAAATTAAACGGCATGTGCTTGCCATCGAAAAAATGTTCTGCCGGCATGCTTAATACCTCTTTTCCGTCAATTTCTATACTCAACTCTCCCTTTTGAGGTAAAGCCGACCAAAATCGGGTTATTACTCCGGGGCCTTCAATAGTAGCTAACACATACTCATCTCCATCTTTTCTAACATAACCATCTCCATCGAAATTGGCAGCCCAATTTTCATATTTACCCGACTCTTCATTGAACTCACTCCTTCTGTCGTAACTGGAATACATTCCACTTTTTTCACCTTGCAAAGGAATTGTTGCCAATTGTTTCAGGTTAATATATCGGTTGGCAATCGACTCGAATGTATACTTGCCTTGTGCACAACTACTACTTATCATAACAGTAAGAAGCAATTGTACCAAGATCAATCTAACTAACGTTTTCTTCATATTTTCAGCTATTACAATGAATGATCAATTATCGGATAGTTTATCAATCACTAAATTAGTCCGATTCTCCCTCTGGTTTCGGGCTCATTTCATGCTTAAAAGTGTAGAAATCGTGCAAAAGTTAGGGTACACTAACTTTCTAGCATACCCCAAACAATTGCATAGTTCAAACCAATATTAATTCCAACCGGGATTTTGCTTTAAATTAGGATTAGCAACCAGTTGGTTAGCAGGTATAGGAAACAGGTAGTTTTTATCTTTATTGAATTTTCTGGTACTTTCATCTTCCAACACTAAAAAACCTTCACTATCAGTTGGGATAGTAATGTTTTTAGTATGCTGAAATGTTTCCCACTCAGTACCAGTGTACTTAATTCCGCGCATTGGCTTATTCAACTCCAGGTGTGCCATATACCATCTCTTCAGGTCATTGCTTCTGAAATCTTCCATGTACAACTCAACAGTTCTCTCTCTTCTGATTTCTTCTCGCATATTTAATCCATTTGCATTGGCAAATGCAACCGTTAAATGAGGAAGATTCACACGATCTCTCAATTTATTGATTGAATAATCCAACTGAGCATCTGTAATTGTTCCATTAAGTTCGTAAGCAGCCTCGGCATATGTTAGTAACACCTCTGGCAAACGGATAATAGGGAAATCAATACCAAATCCACTCTTTGTGCTGTAAGGGCAGAATTTATGGTGATTGTATCCGGTACTTGTTCTCGATCCAAAATCGGCCTGGCCAAAGTAAATCCAACCGCCACTAGTTGTTGGATCACCCAGTTCACTCTCTGGCTTACTCCAATCACGTCCCCACTGTTCTCCAGCTCCCCAGTATTGTTTCTTAGGAATCTGAAACAAGTGACTCATTCTTATATCACGGTTTTTAAATTCTGAATCCAACTGTCCATATCCTTCAAATAAGTTCGACTTAGATACAGGAAGCCCATCGGCACACAAAAACATATCTGCCAACTTTTTAGTAGGACAAAGTCTACTTGAAACTCTGTTTCCATAGATTGCACCAGGTGATTTTCTTAAATTGAAGTCGTATTTATTCACAAGAATGAACTCCTTATTTATAGCTTCATTCAAGCTTTTAGGGTTGGTTTGTACATTATCATCCAAAGTGAACAAATAAGAAAACCAATCGTCGCCAAGATCTTCTCTTGAAAAGAGTGTATAATTATTGCTTTTAATTACCTCATCTGAAGCTTTTAGTGCTTTTTGCAACAAACTATTTCCATCTTCTCCACGGAATTTTTTCCAGGTTCCTTCATACAAACATACTCTTGCCAGTAATGCCTGAGCTGCACCTTTAGATATTCTTCCATAATCGGAATCGGAAATATTGCTTTGTGTAGGCAATACAGCAATTGCACTTTCCAGATCTTTAATGATTAATGCAAATACTTCGTCGCGGGTATTTCTGGGAGCGAACAACTCTTCTGAGTTTACATCTAACACCTTAGTAGAAACAGGTACTCCTCCATATCTGGAAACCAATCTAAAATGTTCAAACGCTCTGAAAAACAATGCTTCTGCTTTATACTTAGCAATCGATTCTTTGTCCTCGTACTTTTCACATTGATCCAACAAGTAGTTGATATCACGCAATGTAGAATATCTGTCTTTCCAGAAATTATCATTATCAGGAACCTGATTGGTTCCGTTACTCACAGCATTAAAACCAGTACTTCTAGTTATATCCGATTCATTATCGGCATAACTCCAGCTTGGCATTCTGGTATAAAAATAGTTGGCAAACTTCTCGAAATCTGCTGGTTTCTTAAAAAAAGCAGCTTCTGTCATGTCGTTCAAAGGAAAGCGATCAAGACTTTCTGTACAGCCTGCAAGAAATCCTAAAATAACCAATCCAATGAATATATTCTTAATTCTAATCATCTTATCAATTTTTAATATTTCAATTATTTTAGAAAACCACTTGTAGTCCCATACCGATATATCTCGAGAATGGATGATAAGTCACACTCATTCCTGTATCCGGATTAAATCCTTTAGGCAGTTTGGTCGTTTCCCATAAATCTTTTCCGTTGAAATAAACACGTAGCTTCTCGATATTCAACTTATCGAGCAAAGCCAAGTTGGAAGGATTGAAAGTATATGCCACCTGAATATCACTTAAGCGGATATATGCAGCATCTTCAATCATATTGTCACTGGTTCTCCAGTTCCAGCCATTTCTTGCACTTCCGTATGCAAACGACGGAGCAGCATATTTAGCATTGGTATTATTGGGACTCCACTGTTTCCCTACGAAATAATCGTAAGGCTGCACCCAGAATGCTCTTCCCGGAATGAAATAACCATTGTTCACAAGCACTTTTCTTTCGCCAACACCCGAGAAAGTAGCAGAGAAATCAAATCCCTTGTATTCTCCACCCATTTGAAGCGAGAAAACGTATCTTGGATTGGTATCTCCTAAATGAACCAAATCCCCTTTATCACCTGTTGCAGGATCAGGTAATCCATATAGTTTACCATTTCCGTCAACATCAGCATATTTGGCATCTCCAACAATTAAGGCTCCGTTCACTCCTTCCATCTTCTTGTACTCTGCCAACTCACTTTCACTCTGAATAATTCCATCCCATTTGTAACCAAATATTGAATTCAACGAATATCCTTCTTTGAATTTAATTACACCGGAACCAATTGGATCTGCCCCTTCCAGGTCGACCAACTTATTGGTATAATCGTGTAGGTTGGCGGTAACAAAATAATTGAACTGACCAATCTTATTTTTCCATGTTAGCGATACTTCAAAACCTTTAGTTCGCAATTTACCATCGTTTGTAGCTGGAGGATTTCCTCCTAACACCTGAGGATAAACAACCCCTACAAGCATGTTATTATTCTTCTTAACGAAGTAGTCGAAACTACCCGACAGATGCTCATCAAACATTACAAAGTCGACACCAATGTTTTGTGAAATAATCTTTTCCCATGTACGTGAAAGGCTAACCATATTGGCCGTTTTTGCACGAGGGATATTTCTATTATCTAATCCAAATGGATAAACCCCACCAATGTCAATACGAGGTAAGTAGTCGTAGATTCCAATTCCTCCCTGGTTACCAGACTCTCCATAAGATGCTCTTAGTTTAAGCTGACTGAAAACACCGTTATCTTTCAGGAATGGTAATGTGTGCAAGTTGTAGTATCCTAGCACACTATAAAAGTTCACATAACGATAGTCATCTATAAATCGTGAAGATCCGTCACGACGGAAAAGACCTTCCACTGAGAACTTATTTTTGTAACTATATTCCAATCGGGCAAATGCAGAGCGCAAAGCCCATTCGTTAGCTTTCTCTGAGTTAAACTGAAATTCAGGATCTCCAAATGTAAGCGTTGTCAATTCATCGGTTGAACGCCAATCACGCCATGCTCTGAAGTCTTGATAAAGATTTTCTTCCTGTGACATACCGAACATTGCATTAATGGTATGATCGTCGAAAAATGTGCGATTATAATTTAAGTGGAAAGTATAGTTTTTAAATGTATTTTCGAACAGCTTACGATCCGATGTTGTTTTTCCATCGCGTGGTCTGACAGTTGTTAAAGATCCATCTTTATTACTTGAAAGGACAGCCTGTTTTGACGCACCTCTAAACACATTCTTTACATCGTTTATACCATAAACAACTGTAGCTTTCAATCCTTCCAGTGCTTTATCGAAATTATATTCGGCTTTTAAGTTGATGTTTACACTTCGCTTTTTATTACTCTTTTGTCCTCCTAGCTCTAATGCAGCCGCTGGATTCCAAAAACCACCAAAGTTGTAAAACATACCGTTTTCGGCATAAAGTGCATGCGAAGACCATGCTCTTGACATCTCATTTCCGGTTGCACTGTTAATTTGCATTGGTTCAACCAAATCTTTAAAGGCAACAGCAATATTCGATGTTAGCTTCAGTTGTTTGGTTACATTGTAGCTGTAGTTCATACGTACATTGTAGCGCTTATTATTATTGGTTCCCCATTGCAACATCGAATTTTCCTTAAGGTACCCCAATGAGAACAAGTATTGCGTTTTATTCGAACTTCCAGAAATACTTAAATCATGTGATATAGTAGATGCATCGTCGTATAGAATGTCCATCCAATCGGTATTTCCCCACAACACATGCGGAGTGTCAGCAAAAGGACCAGGCACCCAACTATTATCCAATGGTTTATCCAACATATTGCGGTATTTCGTGAAATAGTTTTCATCGGCACCGTCGTTTACAAAACCTTGGTCTGCCATTCTAAAATGGTCGGGAGTAGAAGCTCTTTTAGGATAAAGAGCAGGAGTTTTTAGGCTGTAGTTCATGGTATACGACACATTCATCTTACCGTTTCCCTTTTTGGTTGTTACCAATAGCACGCCATTGGCAGCTCGCGAACCATAAATTGCAGCTGATGCATCTTTCAGTACAGCAATGTCCATAATGTCCGATGGATTGATCAATCCCAACTGCTCCATATCTGCTGTTACTCCATCGATAATCACCAATGCATCACCGCCATTAATAGACGACAATCCCCTGATATCTAATTTAAATCCTTCATCACCTACCTTTCCTGAGTTACGAGTAACTGTTACTCCCGGCATAGAAGATTGGATGGCATCAAAGGCATTTGTATTGATTTTACGACCAATCACTTCATCTCCTAAGGTAGCCACTGAACCAGTCATACTTGATCTTGACTTAGTACCATAACCTACCGCAACAACCTCTTCCAATCCAATTGCATCTTCTTCCAACATAACGGTCAATACATTTTGATCTTCCACCAAAACATCCTGCTTTTTCATTCCTACAAATGAGAATTGCAATACTGTTTTTGCATCAACCTCTAAGCTGAATTTTCCATCGATATCGGTAGTTACCCCAATGGTAGTTCCTTTCACTACAACAGAAACACCAGGTAATAATTCCCCTTTGGTGTCGGTAACTGTTCCCGTAATTTTACGCTTAGCCTGTTGCGAAAACTCATTCGATTGCTTCGTATTTTTATGAATTACCACATACCGATCCACAAAGTTGTAACGCACCCCTTTGTCTTGCAGTAGAGTATTCAATACTTTATCAATCGATTCATCTTTTAAATCGACAGAAACTTTCTCACTCTTATTCAAGCTTTTATCGTTGAATAAAAAGAAGTAATCCGTTTGTTGCTCAATCTCTTTGAACACTTTCTCAAGCGATTCATTCTTAAACTTCAATGATACTTTAGCTGACTGCGAGTACCCTGTTGAAGCAAAGCCAATTCCACTGATTAGCAGAAACATTAAAATCAGTTTCATAGTTATGATACATTTAAGCCATCCACTAAAATGCGGACAACAATCTCGTTTTTTTTTCATACATTTGATTTTTGCTAGTTAATTAATTCCGTTTTACACGGTTTTGATTTTCAATCTTGAAGCGATGAAAATGTGGCCGCATTTTTATCGCTTTTTTTCATCTTATACCCTTATCATCATAGGCAAGCTTGGTTTATTATTTGTATATGGTTACTATATCCTTCTCATCAATATTTACTTCAATTTTATATTTCACATGCCCCAATAGTGACAGTGCCTCCAGCACCTGACCAAAAGGTTTATAGCGCAAAAAAGTTCCTGAGAGTACTACCTTTCTTAACTCTTCATCCTTAAATCGAATTTCAACATTATACCATCGTTCCAACTTAGGCGCTATCTCGCCCAGTGTCTCACCCGAAAATTGTAGTTTCCCTTCTCGCCAGGCATTATATTTCGAAGCATCGATATTGCTCTTCACTATCTTCTTTTTGCTTACTACTAATCGTTCATTGGGACTTAACTCGCTCACTTTTTTGCCCGAAGCTGTGAGTAGATTTACCTGCCCCTCAACCAATACCAATTCGGCATTTAGTTCATTATCAAAATCGGTTACATTAAAAGATGTTCCCATCACCTGCACATTCATTCTTTTGGTTTTCACATAAAATGGCTGTTGCTTATTTTCTGTTACATCGAAGTAGGCTTCTCCTTTAACATGAACAGTTCGTTCTGATTTGGAAAAAACACCCGGATAGCGCAAGGTCGTTCCAGAATTGAGCCATACCTGAGTGCTATCACTTAAAGTAATTTTGGCTGTTTGTCCGAAAGGAACTTCCAGGTAGTTATAGACTAGATTCTCTTCGTTAGGTCTTAACCAAACGATACTCGCCCCAACAAGAAGCGAAACGATTACAATTGCAGCATACTTAAACCAAAGTTGTAGCAACTGATAACTGCCCATTTTACTGCTCAGTTGTTGCCATGCTATATTTGTAGAAGTGACATGTTTTAGTACTTCAACATCTGGCTTTATATCTGCCAAACGTTCTGCAAACTGAAATTGGGGATCGGAATGCTTTTTCACATCAACATCCTCTTCACCATGCCAATACTCAATTACATGCTCCCAATTATCGTATTTTTCCTTTTCTGTTTTCATATTTACATTCTTATGTACCAGAAAACCGAAATAGGGTGAACTACAATTCTACTTTTTTTTGAAAAAATGATTTATCATTGAAAATAACATCACTGAATAGTGAGCCAATTGCTTTCGCAACCCTTGATAAGCCTGTTTAATTTGAGTTTTTACTGTATTCACCGAAATTCCAAGTTCAACTGCTATTTCATTATATGTGAGGTGATCAAAATAGGCCAGTTTGAACGTTTTTTTACACTTAGGAGGCAATTGCTCAATGGCATTGTAAACATTTACAGCCAGCTCTTCTCTGTTATAATCTTTCTTCTCTTCCGAAATATTTAAATCTCGTTCATTCTCTATATTAACCCATCGATTTCTGTCGCGCTCAACATATTTCAATGCTGAGTTACGAACTGCTGCCAACAAGTAATTTTTTAGCGATGATTTTAGATGTAGTACTGATCTACGCTGCCATAGATCCAAAAACACTTCCTGCACAATATCTTCGGCAATATGCACATTGTGAACATAACGCATGGCGATCAAATTGGCCAATTGATAGTTCTGCTCAAAAAAGAGTCGATAACTGTTTTTATTTTTCAATGCCGAAATATCCATATTCTCCTATGCAATCAACAATCAGTTTTCAGCCTATAGCTTCTCAAGAAGATGCTAGCATCCTGGATACTGCGAAGTTATTCATCGCTCTTATCCGAATAGGGTACAAATCGTGCGTATTAGTATCTAAATCGTGCATATATACAAGAAGAGGCCACCTCAAATCCTGATTGCGAATTGACCAGGATTGAGATAGCCTCATGTGCTTTCGTTATTATTTTATAGATGGGAACGAAAGCACTGTTCTTTGATTTCAGAAGATTATTTATTGTATCAGAACGGTCAGTTTATCACCTGCAATCATATTCACATCAAGTTGGTCGATAGTTATATGATTATTCAGAATACTCACTTTAGTATCTATTTTCTTTCCATTCAATGTTACTTTCGCACTTTTTCCTTTGGTAATAGAAAACTTCACCTTATTTAGAAATAGCTTTCCGTTAACCACTTCAATGGTATTTACCTGACGACTTCCTTTTCGATTTTGAGTAATGTTCCCCCAGCCTTCAGCAGCTGTAAAAAAACCATTGAAATCTTTCTGGTTTAATTTCGGAGCGAAAGTCATTATTCCTTTGGGCCCATTGTAGAAGTAATCTTCTAAAGCAGTTAATATTCCCCATGATGCCAATGCACGCGCATAATGGTCTCCACATTCAATTTCATTCCATGGATTGTGCTTCTCGGGACGATAGCGTTCGTGAATTCCTTTCACGATAGATAATCCTTCTTCCAACATACCATCGTAAATCATATTGGTTGCTACCTGATATTCAATTCCGGTCCACACCTCATTTCGGTATCGAACAGCATTTTCATTTAGATGCTCACTAATAGGCCACGTACAATTCAACAAGCCAGGCTCTCCTGCTTTGGCATAATATCGTTCTGGAACAAACTTCTTAGTGTGAGGTCCCACGTCTAATGTCCAGTTGTATTTCCAAATAGAACCCAAAGCCGTTTCAACCTGCTCTTTGGGATACAAATGACCTAAATTTAGCAAGTGTGCCCATGTCTGGCCAAATAGCTGATCGCTTAAGCAACCATTGGCATACTGGTATTTAGGATGTATATTTAAGTTGACATCTTGCTTGAAATAAGCACCATTCCACAGGCGTTTAGCACTTAGCTGCTTACCGCTTTCGAAAATCTTTTTGCAATATCGGGTAAAACCCATATCATTCATCTCTATAGCCATCTTCTCAGCAGCTTTTAGGGCGGCCAGATAAAGACTTCCTACATAAGTGTTGGCGCCAGCAAAGCTAATATCATACGTATTATGCTGCTTCCCTTCAATTAATCCATTGGCATCACCATCCAGAGAGATGGCAAATTCGGTCGCCTTTTTAATTCTAGGCCAATTGCGAGATAAGAACAACATATCTTTCGAACGTAAATACTCCCGATAGGCCTTTAGAATGGTTCCCATTTGCCCATCGACAGCTGCTCCTCCACTACCATTTCGGGTATTAATGGCGCCATTATTATTGAATGAGGCATCAAAATCGGTACGCTCCCGGATATTTCGTTCCAACTGTGGAAAAAGTGCCGACATGGCCTGTGCATAGTTGTACACATGCGTACATGTTCCAGTGCAAGAGCCTACTCCTTCCCATGCCCAGAATTTATCGTTAGCCCACCATTGGGTGGTTTCTGTCGCCAAAGTAGAAACCGGCATCATAATGCGTTGCTTTAACCAATAAGGCAGGTTCGAAGCCATATACCAGCTTTCATGAAAGTCATGGGTTTCTTCAAACAGCCATTTATAATTACCGGCAATGTATTCAACCACGTCCAGCGATGAATTATACCAGTTGGCATACATATTTCCTATTGCAGGTCGGCTTTCCGAGATGACTTTACTCCAGTTCATTCCACCACCATGATACAATGGTCGATTGGGGAAAAACCAGCTCAACAAGAATGTTACCTCTTTTTCTTCATTACCATTTAATTCCACCTCTGTAGTTACACTTCCTGTTAGCTCCTCGCCCAATTCTTTCTCAGCTAAAGCAGCCTTAGTTTTGCTTTCATCTACCAGAACGTGCCCATCTCGGTCTATCAGACTCAATGTCATATTTCCAAAAAACGGATGACTCTTTAAATTCTCATTTTCTGGGACAAAGTCCATGAACAGTGTCTGTTTCCCAGCAATTCTTTTAATCTGATTTCTGATCTTTCCTTTTGCCTTCTTTTTTAAGTCGGCCATTACCATATTTTGAAGATAACCGGTCAGACTCACTATCGCTTTCTTGCTACTCTTATTCTTCAATCTGAACTTTAAAACGGTAGCAGGATTAGCCGATTCGCGAGCTTTCAGTGGAATAAATGGAGAGTATGCTTCCATTTCGATCTTTACTGGTAACGACTCTTTTTTATCCTCATACAATACTGTAGCTATTGGATATTCTCCAATAAAGCCGATATTATCAAATCCGGTTTTATTAAGCGCTTTATTATAGGTCTTTCCATCGTGCTCAACCTTCACATTAAAACCTTGTCGGAAGTAGCTAAACGGTTCGAATGTTTGGTAGCAAACCTTCCATGGGCCTTGTGCTGTTTCAAAATTCAACAAATGATCGATTCCATAACCGGTGTTATAAGCATTATTGGCAATCCACCAGCAAGCCAACGATCCATCGCCACGCACATAAAGCTGACCTGCAGCAATTCCTCCCACTGGCATACCAATGGTTTTCAACTCCTCGCCCCGATATACTTTGCGCTCTCCTTTTTCAAACAACGCTTGTTTCCACTGCCTAGACAATCCTTTTTCTTCTGGAATGATATGCCCAAATTGATTTTGAGCAAACACTGCTCCCACACTAATGGCAATTATTAATGCCAATAGTAGTTTCTTTAAATAAGCTCTCTGATTCATCAATATTTTCTTTGCGATAATTAACAAGTCAGCATTTATGTCACCACTTAACTAACACCAACTTGTAATCACAAAACTATACCAACACTCCCATTTCAACGGGGCACGAATCCTGACAAACGGTATCAATATCCTGCATTATGCCGAACTCATTTGCTTTTAAGCGATTGAATTTATTATTGCAAAATACCATAACAAAGAGTAAGTTTGCACTTGCCTATATTACTATAATATATATTCCTGCCCCTCAACACAAATAATACGATAACTAAAACAATTTCAATCGAATGGTATTTAGCAGTAGTCTGTTTATTTTATACTTTTTGCCATTATTTCTTCTGGCCTATCATTTTGTAGACAGGAGGTATAAAAACTATCTGATATTATTGGCTAGCTTATTTTTCTATAGCTGGGGAGCACCGAAGTTTATCTTTGTTATTGTAGGTGCCACATTAGCCGATTTTTATCTGGTAAAGCAAATGCACAAAAGCAATCAGCAATCTTCCAAAAAGATTTTGTTGGGACTATCGGTATTTATAAAGCTAGGGTTATTGGCCTACTTTAAATACGCCAATTTCTTTGTGGAGAACCTGAATCAGGTTTTACAATTGGCAGGTTTTAACAATATAAGTTGGACATCGGTAGCATTGCCCATTGGTATTTCGTTTTACACATTCCAGTCAATTACCTATTCTATTGATGTGTACCGAAAAGTACATAAACCACTTAAAAAGGCTTCCGATTATTTGCTTTACATTATGATGTTTCCGCAGATGATTGCCGGTCCTATTGTACGTTTCAACACCATTGCCGATCAGATTATAAACAGAAAAGAAACCATTGATGATAAGCTGGCTGGCTTTTATCGCTTTTCAATTGGATTGGCCAAGAAGGTTTTAATTGCCAATGTAATGGCCGAGCAGGCCGATTTAATTTTCAATGGAGATCTTTCCAACCTATCCATGATTAATGCTTGGTTAGGGGCGCTAGCATATACTTTCCAGATATATTTCGATTTTGCCGGTTATTCCGACATGGCTATTGGCTTAGGCAAGATGATGGGCTTTCGTTTCCCGGAGAACTTTAACTCTCCATATGTTTCCAAAAGTATCAGCGAGTTCTGGCGTCGTTGGCACATCACCTTGGGAGCATTCATGCGCGACTACCTCTATATCCCGCTAGGTGGAAACAGAGTAAAACGTTCACGCATGTTCTTCAACCTTTGGATTGTTTTCCTATTATCAGGATTATGGCACGGTGCTTCGTGGAATTTTGTTCTATGGGGCGCATTCCACGGACTGTTTTTGGTTTTAGATCGACTATTCTTACTCGATTGGTTAAAACGAATTGGAAAACTACCAGCCACCCTGTTTACTTTCGTTATGGTAGTATTAGGTTGGGTAATTTTCAGAATTGAGGAGTTAGACAGAATAAAGTTGTTCTTTAAAGGAATGTTGAGTTTTGACTTTGCATCGGATGTAAATACCATTTCTGCATTTCCAATTATTGCAGCAATTGCTGTATTATTCTCGTTTATCTCCTACTTTTCAAAAGGAGAGCAATTGGGAGAGTTTTTCTTCAACACCAAAAGCTATTCCATCAAAAATCACATTGTGTTATCTGCAATTGCGGCTTCCTTGTTGATTTTATCTATTGCATCCATCACTTCGTCTGGCTTCAACCCATTCATTTACTTTAGATTCTAGTCCATGAACAGTTCAAAAAGAGATATCACTACAAAGAAGATCCTATTCCTCTGTTTCGTAGGACTTCTGCTCCTTCCCACATTACAGAAGAAATTGAAACTGGTAAATGAACGTCCTTTAAAGGGAGTAATTGAAAAACAAAGTAATCCCTATTTCACACCAGCCAACTGGTTCGCAGGTGATTACCAAACTCAACAGCAAGATTATCTGGAATATTCTATCGGTTTTAGAACTTATCTGGTACGCTTTTACAATCAGCTCTACTTCTCGTGTTTGAATCAGGCTAGAGCCAATAGTGTGGTTATTGGAAAAGAGAACTATCTATACGAAGAGAACTATATTAAAGCCCACTTGGGGCGAGACTTCATTGGACAAAAAGCCATTAATGAGAAAGTTTCAAAATTAAAACGAGTGTGTGATACACTGAAGCATAAAGGGACTGACCTGGTCGTTCTTTTGGCACCAGGGAAAGGGAGTTTCTATACTGAATTTATCCCTGATAGTTATGATCCAACCAATCGAACATCGACCAACTATTCTACTTATGCCAAAGCACTTGCAGAGAACAATATTAATCTTCTCGACTTTCATCAGTGGTTTAGACAAATGAAAACAACTTCTCCTCACCCACTTTTTCCTAAGACAGGAATTCATTGGAGCAAATATGGCGAAGTGCTTGTAGCCGATTCTTTAATTAAATACATCAACCATTTGAAAGGAGAGCAATTAATTGGGCAACTGACCATCGACAGCATTGCAACATCCAACCAAATGCGCGATACAGATGATGACATCGAACAAGGAATGAATATTCTATCGAATATTGAAGATCTTAAAATGGGCTATCCATTTTTCCACTTAGATGAAAATAAATCGAATAGTCCGAAAGTTTTGACCATTGCCGATAGCTACTACTGGGGAATGTTTAACTGGGGATTATCGCGAAAAGCCTTTAATAATGGTCAGTTCTGGTTTTATAACGAACAGATTTATCCTGCAAAAGATGGAAAGCCTCAACTAGTGAAAGATATCGATATAAAAACGGAAGTCGAGAAGAATAGCGTCATTCTATTGATTGCTACCGATGCCAACCTCTATCGATTTGCTTTCGGTTTTATTGATCAGTTGTACAATGCTTATATACACCCTGAAAAAGCAAAAGAAAAACAACTGAAGGAGAAGCAGGTTCAGACATATATTCATGCTATAAAAACGACTCCCGAATGGTTGGAGTTAGTGAAAAAGAAAGCCAAAGAAGAGGGCATCTCATTGGACAAAGCTATTCGCAAAAATGCCGAATATATGGTATGGAAGGATAGTCAGAAAAAGTAAAATGATATTGATAAAAGTAGAGGCGCAAAATGTTGCGCCTCTACAGTATTTTATAACGTTAGAATTGACTTTTATTTTTCTGCTGCTTTGTCTTTGTACCAGCTCAATTCGAAAGATGATGGGCGCTCGATTGGCAATCCATACAAGCGATCCATTACCAATGATGCTAATACACCCAATGCACGCGAAACACCAAAAAGCACAGTGTAGAATGTGTATTCTTTAATGCCGTAGCTGTACAAAAGTGATCCAGAATAAGCATCAACGTTTGGCCATGGGTTCTTAATTTTACCCACACTTCCTAAGATTGGCGGTACCACTTCGTAAAGCTGGTTAACCACATTCACCAAATGATTATCGTGAATATACTTCTCGGCAAATGCTTTCTGAGCTGTAAAACGAGGATCAGTTACACGAAGTACTGCATGCCCGTATCCAGGCACCACACGTCCTTGCGCTAATGTCTTCTGAACATATTCAGCCACTTGCTCATTGGTTGGAGTTTTAGTATCCAGCTCGTTCAACATTTCGAAAATCCAGTGAATTACATCCTGGTTGGCATACCCATGCAAAGGTCCGGCCAAACCAAGCATACCAGCAGAATAGGCATAATAAGGGTTACTTAATGCTGACCCTACCAAGTGAGAAGTATGCGCCGATACGTTTCCTCCTTCATGATCGGAGTGAATAACCATGTACAAGCGTAATAAGCGTTTCACTTCATTAGAATCGTGCCCCATCATATGAGCCAGGTTTCCTGCCCAGTCCAAACGTGGGTCTGGTTCAATGTGTTCGCCATTGTGGAAATTACGACGGTAGATGTATGCTGCAATGCGAGGTAAGCGCGCAATCAGGTTCATTACATCTTCGTAAGTAGTATCCCAATAGTATTTCTTATTTACGCCGGCACGGTAAGCTTTTTGAAAAATCGATTCAGTAGCCATTGACAAAATAGCAGCACTAAATTGAGTCATTGGTTTAGAGTTCTTTGGCAATGCATCAATTACATCGAAAACATGCTGAGGCACATATGCTCTGGTTGCCCAGTCTTTCGAAATATTCAATACATCTTCTCTTTCAGGTAATTCTCCAATTAACAACAGATAGAATAAACCTTCAGGTAAAGGCTCGCCATCTTCCTGCAATCGAGGTAATTTCTCGCGTAATTCAGGAATCGTATATCCTCTGAATCGAATTCCTTCGTTAGGGTCAAGCTTCGACGTATCGGTAATTAAACTCGGAACTCCTTTCATACCAGTCATTACCTGACCAATAGTAACTTCTCCAACTACCTTATCGCCATGCTCTTTTTTCAATTTATTATATTCAGCAATACACTTGCTGGCTTTCTCGTAAAATCTATTCTTGATGTATTCCATAGTCTCTGGCTTTAATGGTTCTATTACATATTTTTTATGATCTCATCGGCAAATTGGGTTGTCGTTAGTAGCTTTGCTCCATCCATCATCGAGTGTAGATCGGAAGTCACCTTCCTACTCGAGAATGTTTTCTCTAAAGCATATAACACTTTATCGGCCGCTTTGTTCCATCCCAGAAACTCCAACATCATAACTCCCGACAAAATAATTGAACTTGGGTTAGCCTTTTCGGTTCCCACAATGTTTGGTGCCGTACCGTGAGTCGCTTCGAAAATGGCATATCCTTTACGATAATTTATATTAGCACCAGGTGAGATACCAATTCCTCCTACCATTGCTGCTAACTGATCAGAAATGTAATCTCCATTCAGGTTCATGGTGGCAATTACAGAATGATCATATGGATGTAGTAAGGTTTCTTGAAGGAAAGCATCGGTAATCACATCTTTTACAATCACCTTATCCATTTCACGTGCGTCCAGTAAAGCTTTTCGGGCTTCTGCTTCTCCATGCTCTTTTTTAATGGCTTCATATTGGCGCCATGTAAAAGTGTCATTCTTGAACTCCGATTCAGCTAAATCGTACCCCCAGTTTTTGAAAGCACCTTCGGTAAATTTCATGATATTACCTTTGTGAACCAGAGTTACCGATGGAAGTTTTCGTTCTAAAGCATAACGTATTGCTGCACGTACCAAACGTTCCGATCCATCCTTTGAAACCGGCTTAATACCGAAGGATGAAGATTCAGGGAAACGCACCGATTCAACTCCCATTTCATTTAAGAAGAAGTTGCGTACTTTTTCGGCTTCAGGTGTTCCTGTCATATACTCAATTCCGGCATATATATCTTCGGTATTTTCCCGGAAGATGTGCATGTTTACCATTTCAGGATAACGCACCGGTGATGGTACTCCTTTGAACCATCGTACCGGACGCAGGCACACGTACAAATCGAGTTTCTGGCGCAATGCTACATTTAACGAGCGAATTCCGCCACCAACAGGAGTTTGCAATGGTCCTTTAATTCCAACGTGATACTCTTCGAATGCCTTGATGGTCTCATCGGGCAACCATTCGCCTGTAGCATCGAAAGCTTTTTGACCAGCCAGCACTTCTTTCCATTCTATTTTCTTTTCTCCACCATAGGCTTGTTCCACCGCTTCATCAAGGATGCGAATCATCGGAGTAGTAATATCCTTTCCAATACCATCTCCTTCGATAAAAGGAATTACTGGTTGGTTAGGGACTTTTATCTCCCCGTCTCTATATTCAATTTTTTGAGTCATTGGTAATTCATTTTTTGTCATTCCACATTTGCTTTAGCTTTTGGTCTAAAGCAGCCAGAAATTCTTCGGTAGTTAAGTAATGCAAGCTTTCCATATTACTTCCATGAATGAGTAATGCCAAATCTTTGGTCATTTTTCCTTCTTCCACCGTAGCAATACATACCTGTTCCAATGTTTGGGCAAAGTCGATTAGCTGTTGATTCTCGTCCAGCTTACCTCTAAATGCCAATCCTCGTGTCCATGCAAAGATGGAAGCAATGGGATTGGTCGACGTAGCCTTTCCTTGTTGGTGTTGACGAAAATGACGCGTAACAGTACCGTGAGCGGCTTCGGCCTCCATGGTTTTGCCATCGGGCGTAACCAGAGTCGATGTCATTAATCCCAAAGAACCAAAACCTTGAGCAACAGTATCCGACTGTACATCGCCATCGTAATTCTTACAAGCCCATACAAAGCCACCTTCCCATTTCAACGCGGCAGCTACCATATCATCGATTAAACGATGTTCGTAGGTAATGCCTGCCTCTTGAAACTTATCCTGGAATTCGGTTTCAAATACTTCCTGAAACAACTCCTTGAAGCGACCATCATACTGCTTCAGAATGGTGTTTTTAGTACTCAAATACAAAGGCCACTTTTTGCTCAAAGCCTGATTCATACACGAACGGGCAAAACCGCGAATGGATTCATCGGTATTGTACATAGCCATAGCCACGCCATCACTATCGAAATTATACACTTCACGTGTTTCTGGTTCTCCGTTTTCAGGAGTAAAGGTGATAGTGAGTTTTCCCTTTCCTTTGGTATGAAAATCGGTTGCCCTGTACTGATCGCCAAAAGCATGACGCCCAATACAAATGGACTTATTCCACCCTGGTACTAATCGAGGAATATTACTGATGAGGATAGGCTCACGAAAAACGGTTCCTCCCAGAATATTCCGAATGGTTCCATTGGGTGACTTCCACATCTTTTTTAGTCCGAACTCCTCTACTCGTGCCTCGTCAGGAGTGATAGTGGCACACTTAATGCCCACACTATATTTCTTAATGGCATGAGCTGCATCAATGGTCACTTGATCATTGGTTGCATCGCGGTGCTCTACTCCTAAGTCGAAATATTTAATATCTAAATCGACATAAGGTAAGATCAGCTTCTCCTTGATGAACGACCAGATCACTCTCGTCATCTCATCGCCATCGAGCTCAACTACCGGATTTATTACTTTTATTTTTTCTGTCATTAGTCTATAGTCTGTATGATTTCATTATTGCTGGTTTTCAGCCTTTATTATGTTTAAGGCCGAACCCGCTTTGAACCAATCAATCTGCAGTTGATTGTATGTATGATTCAACTCTATTGCATCAGTAGTACCGTCTGCGTGAACTACCTCTAGTTGCAATGCTTTTCCGGGAGCAAAGTCTTTCAAATCGATAAAATTGAAAGTATCGTCTTCTTGAATTTTATCGTAATCAGTCTCATTGGCAAACGTTAGTGCCAACATTCCCTGCTTCTTCAAATTGGTTTCATGAATACGCGCAAATGATTTTACAATCACTGCACGAACACCTAAATGACGAGGCTCCATGGCCGCATGCTCACGCGACGACCCTTCTCCGTAGTTATGATCACCAACTACCACAGTAGGAACTCCAGCTGCTTTATATGCCCGCTGCACCACAGGAACTTTATCTGATGAACCATCCAACTGGCTTTTCACCATATTGGTTTGATCATTGAAAGCATTCACTGCTCCAATCAACAAGTTATCTGAAATATTGTCCAGGTGCCCACGATAGCGTAACCAAGGACCAGCCATCGAGATATGATCAGTCGTACATTTTCCTTTGGCTTTAATCAGCAACTTTGCACCTGTTAGGTTTTCACCATCCCATGGAGCAAATGGTGCCAATAACTGCAGTCGACTTGATTTCTCATCCACTTTTACTTCCACATTGGCTCCGTCTGCTGCTGGAGCCTGATAACCGGCATCTTCCACATCGAATCCACGTGTTGGCAATTCATCTCCAGTTGGAGGATCTAGTTTTACCTTTTCGCCCTTTTCATTTACCAGTGTATCGGTAATTGGGTTAAAGCCAAGATCTCCTGCAATGGCCAATGCTGTTACCATTTCCGGAGAGGTTACAAATGCATGTGTGTTGGGATTTCCATCGGCACGTTTCGAAAAGTTTCTATTGAAAGAGTGAACAATGGTATTCTTTTCTCCTTGCTCTGCTCCTGCACGTTTCCACTGGCCAATACATGGACCACAGGCATTAGCAAAAACTTCGCCACCAATATTTCGGAATAGATCAATAAATCCATCACGTTCAATGGTGTAACGCACCTGTTCCGAACCCGGTGTTACCGTAAATTCGGCATTTACTTTTAAGTTCTTTTCTTGTGCCTGCTTAGCAATGGATGCTGCCCTGGAAATATCCTCGTAAGAAGAGTTGGTACACGATCCAATCAATCCTACTTTCACCTCTGTAGGCCATCCATTCTCCTCGGCTACCTTTCTCATTTCTGAAATAGGAGTCGCTCTGTCGGGAGTAAACGGACCATTTACATGAGGCTCTAGCTCGCTAAGGTTAATTTCAATCAACTCATCGTAATACTTTTCTGGCTGAGCATGTACTTCCGGATCGGAAACCAAGTTATGCTTTACCTCATCGGCAGCCGTAGCAATGGCTTCGCGCCCCGTAGCTTTCAGGTAACGTGCAATACTCTCATCGTAATTGAAAATGGAAGTAGTAGCTCCTACCTCGGCTCCCATATTACAGATAGTACCCTTACCTGTTGCTGAAAGTGCTGTTGCCCCTTCGCCAAAATATTCGATGATAGCTCCGGTACCACCTTTCACGGTAAGAATGCCAGCCACTTTCAGGATAACATCTTTCGGCGATGTCCATCCATTGAGTTTTCCGGTGAGTTTCACCCCAATTAGCTTAGGCATTTTCAACTCCCAAGGCATTCCGGCCATCACATCAACAGCATCGGCACCACCAACTCCAATTGCCACCATTCCCAAACCTCCTGCATTGGGGGTATGCGAATCGGTACCAATCATCATCCCACCAGGGAATGCGTAGTTTTCCAATACCACTTGATGAATAATTCCTGCGCCTGGTTTCCAAAAACCAATTCCGTATTTATTGGATACGGACTCCAAGAAATCGTATACTTCACGATTACTTACCTTCGCTTCACTTAAATCAACCTTGCCATTTACACTGGCTTGGATAAGGTGATCGCAATGAACCGTTGAAGGAACAGCAGTACGTGGTTTACCTGAATTTATGAATTGCAACAATGCCATTTGAGCTGTTGCATCTTGCATTGCTACCCTGTCGGGAGCGAAATTCACATAATCCTTGCCGCGTTCGAAATTGGTAAGTTCGTTGAGGTTGTACAGATGAGCATAAAGCACCTTCTCGGCAATAGTTAACGGACGTTTTAAGTGTCCTTTTACTGCGGTGATTTTTGCATCTAGCTCGTTGTACACCTTCTTCGTTAATTCTAAATCAAATAACATAGATAAACGCTTTTCTATATTTGACAATTACATGACTTTTATCAGCTTCTCTTGATAAAACCATATCTATCCGGTTAAGTCGGCTGACTCTCAATTACTTTAAGTTTAATACCTGTAAAAGCTTAAGAAATTCAGTAAAGACAAGGTGTTTCAAGAATTCACTACTACAACATTAACCCCTATGAAATGTTTAGTAGAAGATTGCTTTTTTGTGATCAAAATTACAAATGCAGAAAACCTCTAATTCTATCCAAGAAAGGTTGAATATCCTCCACAAATATTTTCTTTCACAAAAACAATTCAACTATTTTACTAAAATCACACCTGAAAAACAACTACTAATACCTTAATTAATAATTATTTCACACAAACATCCAACTATTATGAATCGATTTTTAATCCTCCTAATCCTTCTTCCGTGTACGTTACAGGCCAAAAGATTTTCCATAAAATCGCCCGATAAAACTATTCAACTCACACTTGAATTAACCAATGGTCATTTATCGTATAAGCTAACAAAAGATAATCGACTATTAATTGACCATTCTGGTTTGGGAATTAACACCACTAAAGCAGACTTTAAAACGTTCAAATATGTAAAGCATTCCACTCAATCGGAAAATAAGACGTGGCAGCCCGTTTGGGAACAATTTAATGAGATCAACAATCACTACAACCAACTTTCCATCCATTTATCAGATCGAAGTGACAAAAAAAATCAGATGTGCTTTCGTGTCAGAGTTTTTAATGATGGGATTGGATTTAGATATGAACTACTAAATGCCAACAGGAAGACAGTTAAAATTACTAATGAAACGACTGAATATGCATTCACTGCTCCTGTTGCAGGTTATTCTCCCAATGGAGAGAGTATTCCCATTGGTCCTAATCTTCGCTCCATTGAACGATTAAAAACACCCTTTGTAATGGATAATCATTTAGGTTATGCCATTGCCATTCACGAAGCTGATTTGGTTAATTATTCCTATATGAACTTGCATAAAAAAGCCAGCAATCGATTAGCAATAGGCATATCTCCATCCACAGTTTCTATTCCATTTAAAACGCCTTGGCGCACTATACAAGTAACAAAAGACTTAGGACAACTGGTTACTTCGTCACTCATCTTAAATCTAAACCCTCCATGTAACAGAAGCAATTTTTCGTGGGTAAAATCGGGCATGGCAACCAATGAATGTCGTCTGTGGGGAGCTAAACTGGAAAATGGTTTTCGATATGGGAAAAATCAGGAAACTTTCAAACGTTTAATTGAATTTGCTCAGAGCAATAGACTGGAATACATTATGGTTGATTCAGGTTGGTATGGAAACCAGTGGGACAAAGAATCCGATCCGCTTACTCCAAGACAGATGAATGACAGTAAAACCGCAGCTAGTTTCTATCATGGAGATGCCAAGGAGATCGACAAACTCCGTGGTATTATTGATATGCCGGCTTTAATTGACTACGGCAAAGCACATAGTGTGGGAGTTATCATTTACACCAACGATTTATTGCGCAGAAACCATGGGATGGCTTATCTGGAGAAGGTATTTGCCACCTATCAAAAATGGGGAGCAAAAGGGATAAAGTATGGATTTATGCGGGAAAAAGATCCACAAAAGAAAGTACAAATTACTCGTTCTATCATTCAACTTTGTGCCAAATACCATCTGCTGGTTAACTTCCACGATGGTCCTGTTCATCCAACAGGCGAACGTCGTACCTACCCGAACATAATTACCAGAGAGTTTGGCCATGCCCAGTTCGATGGCGCCAAAACATTCACTGCTTCGGGATTTTTACGTACCATTTTTGTAAATGGAGTAGCTGGACCAATCGATTATATGAATGGTTTCTTCGATATTGAAAGCAATGCTGTAAAAGATCGCTTTCAGGTTCGCGAACAATTGCAATCGACTGTGGTAGCTGAAGCTGCCCGAACACTGATTGGTAGTTATGGTTTAACTGTTCTAAGTGACCACGATGCAGCGTACAACAAAAAAGCCGACCTATTTCAGTTTATAAAAGCCTGTAAAGGAAACTGGGATGAAACTATAGTGCTAGAAGCCCAAATGGGGCGCCTAGCTACTTTTGCTCGAAGAGAAGACAACAAATGGTACATCGCGTCTCATGTGAGTGAGGCAGGAGCTCACATCACAATTCCACTTCATTTTCTATCCGATGGCAAACACCATGCAACCATCTTTACCGATGGCAATCGTACTTCTTTCATTCGAAATAGAGAAAAATATAAAGCTAAAAAACAGACAGTCACGCCTCAGACTGAACTTCAATTTAAAGTTCCTCCTGGGGGTGGAGTTTGTATAATCATTGACTGATGCCCTAACTCTTTAGAACTACTTCATTTTGGAATTTAGCAGGTGTTTTGCCTGTTATTTTCCGAAATGCGGTATAAAAAGCCGATTTAGAATTGAAACCAACCTCAAAGCCAATGGCCACCAAAGTAAAATTTTGATATGATGGATTTTTCATCAATTCCATGGCATAGTTAACCCGATATTGATTGATGAATTCGTAGAAATTTTGCTGAAATTGCTCATTAATCACTTGCGACAGATGATAAGAAGGGATATCCATTGCTTCGGCTAGGTTTTTAATCCGAAGTTGTGGTTCAAGATAGGGTTGGTGTTCATTCATATAATTCAATAGGGTTTCTCTTATGCCTTCCGACACCTGCTGACTTAGCGTTGATTTAGCATACTTGACAATTTGCCCATCTACTTTTATCTCTGAAACCGGCACTTTCTCCCACTCCTCTCTTAATGCATTTATGTGACGATATGAGTTTAATGCATCGTATCCAATAATCAATAAAATGACCAACTGCATTAACTCAAACAGGTTGAACAGAAAGTGATAATAAGGAAAACCAAAGAATGTCATATAAACAAACACTAGCTCTAAAGAAAATGCCACTAAGCAAGTCTTTATCACCAAACTTGACAAATGAAGATCGACTTTTGCAATATTGGAAAGCTGTTCTTTTATATTTTGCTGATACTTCTTTATCTCCAACAAAGCAGCTCCAAGCAGGCTAACATTAAATATTATTTCGAAATTCCATTCCCATAAATTACTGATTATATCTCTATGCAATCCTCCATAATTCGTAAAATCAGCTAATTTATCCGCCCCATTTAACATGTAATAAGGAATATACGACACAAAAGAAAGGACTAAAGGCACTATTAGCAACCAATCATAATGATATAATTTCAATTTTCGATTATGTAAGTTCCGAGCATATAAGTAGATCATCGCGCCATACATCATAGAGAATGGCTCCATTATATACAGTAAATGAGGGAATATATCGGGTGCATTATTTACAAGTAAATAGTTAAGCACACTCAGAAGTCCAATTGCCACAAAAACACAGAGGGGAATATATCTGGGAATTCGTTTGCTTAATCGCATTAAGAAGGCAAACAACACAACTAAGAGTAACATTCCCGATCCGTATATTATATTTTCCCAATTTAGCATATCTGTTTTATTTCGTTTTTCCTTTCTAATAGTGTTTCCAGACAAATGTAAGTCCAAAACGCAAAATCGTTGCAACTATTTCTATTCTTTCTGTAGAAGTATTCTCTCGCGAAACTTGTATTCTTTGCCCAAAAAGCGATCTAACCAGAGAGAGAATTGGCTAATTTTAGATAGCATTATTACTCCATGCTCCTATCTAAATCTCCATTCCCAACATATCAATAAAACCGCGACTAACTTTTTTTCATTTTTTTACTTTTTTTCTCTTCTGGTTTAATTTCTCACAGAGCTATTCTGTACTAAACATTTATGAATTTCAAAAGGAGTAAAAGACGCGCTACACGGGTGATTTCTTCGATTTTTTAGCTCTTTGGGATTTGGAAAAAGGAAAAAAGAAACTACTTTTGCAACGCCTTTGAAAAAAACGAGGCATACAACGTTGACTCAGTAGCTCAGCTGGTAGAGCACATCCCTTTTAAGGATGGGGTCCTGGGTTCGAGCCCCAGCTGAGTCACTCGTTCTAAAACAAACTGTATTTTTGATCTTTTTTAAGATCGCGACGTTGACTCAGTAGCTCAGCTGGTAGAGCACATCCCTTTTAAGGATGGGGTCCTGGGTTCGAACCCCAGCTGAGTCACTCGTTACAATAACAAACAACTTTTGATCTTTTTTAAGATCGTTATGTTGACTCAGTAGCTCAGTTGGTAGAGCACATCCCTTTTAAGGATGGGGTCCTGGGTTCGAACCCCAGCTGAGTCACTCGTTCTAAAACAAACTGTATTTTTGATCTTTTTTTAAGATCGCAACGTTGACTCAGTAGCTCAGCTGGTAGAGCACATCCCTTTTAAGGATGGGGTCCTGGGTTCGAACCCCAGCTGAGTCACTCGTTACAATAACAAACAACTTTTGATCTTTTTTTAAGATCGTTATGTTGACTCAGTAGCTCAGCTGGTAGAGCACATCCCTTTTAAGGATGGGGTCCTGGGTTCGAACCCCAGCTGAGTCACTCGTTCTAATAACAAACTGTATTTTGATCTTTTTTTAAGATCGCGACGTTGACTCAGTAGCTCAGCTGGTAGAGCACATCCCTTTTAAGGATGGGGTCCTGGGTTCGAACCCCAGCTGAGTCACTCGTTACAATAACAAACAACTTTTGATCTTTTTAAGATCGTTATGTTGACTCAGTAGCTCAGCTGGTAGAGCACATCCCTTTTAAGGATGGGGTCCTGGGTTCGAACCCCAGCTGAGTCACAAAAAAAGCACTTAAATCTTTTGATTTAGGTGCTTTTCTGTTTTATAGTGCTTCAATCAATCAGCTAATGGTAATGCAAAAGTAAATCTGGTACCAACATTGAGTTTACTTACAATTTCAACACGTCCATTATTTTTCTCTATAAGTGTTTTAACAAGCGGTAATCCCAGGCCTGTTCCTTTTTCTTTAGCAGTTCCCTCTGTGGCTGTTTCAACATCCGAACGGAATAAGCTAGACAATCGTTTTCGATCTATTCCAATACCTGTATCTGTAACACTTACCAGCATTAAATCTCCACGTATTTTTGAGGTTAACATTACACGACCTCCACTATTGGTAAACTTGATTGCATTGGAAATTAAATTCCTAAAAATTGTATGAACACTATTCATGTTGGCCGTTACATTATACTCCGCATCAATTTCATTTTCCACCGAAATATCCTTATTCTCCGATACTGCTTTTAGTAGTCCAATTACATCGTCTGCTACATCTTTCAGATTCACTTTACCAAAAGGAAAATTATCCTCCTTCGACTGAGTTATTGACCATTCCAGTAAATTGTCTAATAACCCCAAGCTCTCTTCCACTGTATTTCTTATTATGGAGATGAATAAATTCTTTTTCTCTTCCGTTAAATCTTCATTGGTTAGAATGGTATTTGAAAGGCCTATCAATCCAGTAAAAGGCGATTTTAAATCATGCCCAATAATTCTAAATATCTTATTTTTTTCAGCCATACTAGAGCGTAGCTCATCATTTATGTGCTGAAATCGTCTACTTAATCGCCTCACCATTAATATCATCACAATTGTCAAAAACACACCTGCTAATATCAGCATAGAAATAACCACCATAATCTCCTTACGGGTCTCCTGAATCTTAGTAGAAGTATCATGAAACAAGAATATTTTCCCCATTTGATTTCCTGCAAAATCACTAATATTCATACAGCTATAATATACCTCTTCATGTGATTTCAAAGCTTCTTTACTCGTACAAGAATCTAACTGCTCAACATTTATCAACGATAATTTATCAGATTCTATACTATCCAAAGTATTTTCAATTATTATATAATTGCCCAGGTTATTCTTGAAGTATTTATTCTTTTCATCTTCAAATAACAACTTTTCCATTGCTCTTTTTTGAGCTAAAACAACACAGTTGGTATTTTCATACTGCTCTAATAATCGGTCGATTACATCCAACACTTCAAAAAAGACCTCTACACTTCCCAACAGCTTCTTCTTCTCATCGAATATTGGAGCAATCCCACGAATTGCGAAGCCACCTCTTCCCAATTCAATACATTTCAACGGTTCTTGCTCTCGTTGCACCTGCAGGACTGTATTTCTAAAGTGTTTTAAACTATCTCCACCTGTCTGATTCCATTCTCTTAAGAAACTTACCGCCTCTGGTTTATGGAAGTGTACTTTATAATTATTAAACCCCAGGTTCCTTTTTATCTCATCAATAACCGGAGATACACACCTATTTAATTTTGCAATCGCAAAAAGAGAATCTCTTTGAAGATATGCTTGCTTTACCTGTTCCATTTTCGACAAACAAATGGCTGTTGCCAATGCTTGCCTCTGCAGCTCTTCGGTGGTAGTTTTAATAAACTGAGATTTATTTTGCATATCAAGCTTGGCATCATATTCAAAATGCCTCTCTGAATTGCGGTAAATTAGCACAGCAGTAATAATTGATGTCACTAAAATGAATCCAATAATTATTCCGGAAATCAGTCGAATATATTGCAAACTATCAACTCTATTCTTCATGAGGTATACTGCTTGATATTTGATTATCAAAAGTTAGGAAATATCAAACAGAATCGCAAACAGAGAAAAATTACTCTCTATTGATTAGCCCTCCAATAATAATTGCAGCCATTCCCATTAAATACACCACATAAAAAGGTTCATTAAAAAACAACACCAAAAGAACAGTAGAAATTACAGGTGTTAGAAATACAAAAGGAGCCACAAATGAGGCTTTACCTATTTTCAAGGCCTCAATCCAGAAAATATAAGATACTCCGTTCACCAACACTCCATTTATAAGAATAGGTAGAATTGTTGGAGCAGTAGGCAAATTAAAATCGGATAATACACACATAGAAACGAAGCTAAATACTGTAGCTGTAAGAAAGTAGATAGTGACTAATACCAAAGCATCGATCTTTATCTTTTTACTCAATACCGAAAATAATGCAAATACAATTGCAGCTAAAAACACAATACCATCTACCCATAGGTTATCCAAATGAATATTGCCCCTATTGCCCTTGGTTAACACTAAACCCACACCTACAAAGCCTAACACAATAGACGCAATCTTCCTTGTATTCAACCGCTCTTTCAATATAAAAACGGATAAAACAATAACTAACACAGGCCAGCAATACTGAATTACCAACACTTCAATTCCTTTCGCATTAGCATAACCAAAGTACAATAAAATATAGTACAAGTAAGTTCCTAAAAAACCTAATCCAACTGCATTTCCCCATTCCTTTTTCGACAATTTAAAAAACAATTGATTCTTCTTTCGAATTGTAATCAGAATTAGAAAGGTTAGGAACGATATCAAACTCGACCAGAACAGAAATTGATGATTATCTAACCCTTCTTGCCCCAATTTTGCCACCAGTGGGATTAACGCCCATAGACACACACATAGCATTACATATGCTACCGATTTTACTTTTGAATTCATGTTTGTTTGCTTTTTATTGCAAACATCGAATTAACTGCCTAGTAGTAGCTGCCAGAAATGGCAAAACAATGGTACTATTTAGCAAAACACTCTTTAACTGATTCGGTATTGCTGAGGTGTTGTGCCGAAATGCTTTTTAAATGCCTTCGAAAAATAAGAATTATCGAAATAGCCCAAATAAGCAGCAATCTCTTTAATGCTTTCGTCGGTATATCGAATAAGTCGGGCTGCTTCGTTTAGCGTATATTGTTCAATAAATTTAGCAGGAGGTAGTCCTGTAGTAGCATTAATCACATCACTCAACTTGCGCTGCGAAACAGCCAGTTTATCCAGATAGAATGACAAGTTTTTCTCTTCTTTAAAATGCGCTCGTACTAAAACAACAAACTGCATTAAAAGTGCAAGCTTTGCGTCATGCACATTAGAACCAATTCCCTGCTGAAGTCTTCTGAATCCACTAAGTTTAGTCAGAATAATATGTAAGTAGTTCTGTAGAATCGTATTTAACTGATCACCTGTAACTTTTCCGGAATAGTAATGCAGATGGGCAAATTCAGTATTAAAAAGAGCAATCTCGTGTTCGGGCACTACAATATGGCAATTGGCTAAATTGTAAAACATCAATGTTTCCTGAAACTGCGATGCTGTTAGAAAAATATCCGTAAAACTAACCACATACCCTTGCACCTGATCGGTATATTCTATTTGATGCATGAAGTAGGGCGCCAACAAAAAGATACTCCCTCTGAAATAAGTATGCTCCTTTTTTTCGACCCAATGACTTCCTTCCCCTTCTGTTAGCCAGACAATTTGAAAACAATCGTGGCGATGTAGTGTGGTACTATGTGGCGAATTGGTATCGTAATCCCCATGGCAAATTTTATCCACCACAATATTGTGAGAATAAGACTTCAGAATATTTTTCAAATGATCGGCCACTGTATTTTCTTTTCTGCCACAAATCTACAAAATCAAATACTGATCTCGGTAGTGACAGAGAATAGAATCTGGAAACCGGAGAAAAGGGAAACCGAATTCAGATGCTTAGAGGAAAGTACATAGAGTATGGCAATCATAATCGCGATATATCTGACCACGAAAAGCACTAAAACCACGAAAAATCAATAGCAATATCCACTCATCGTTCGGTTTTTACAAACCGCTCATAATGCTATCTATTGTGTGCCATAATTTTATTGTTTATCATACTTTTCTATGAGTTCTTTTGCTTCTTTGCAATCTAGTTCATTAGCTTTTTTCAAATCAATCAAACCATTTGAAATATCTCCCAACTCGCATTTGCAAAATCCACGATTTAAGTATAGATATTTATTGTCATTACCGATTTTATTTGCTAAATCAAAATCGGTAATTGCAGCTTCTAATTCGTTAATCTTTTGATTTACTAAAGCTCGATTATAATACGCCCAATCTCTTTCTGAGTCAAGTTCTATTGTCTTTGTGTAATCCAATATTGAATCTTTATAATTCTTTAATGAATATTTAGCTAATGCTCTATTATAAAAAGCATTGGGATTATCGGGTTTTATTTCAATAGATTGATTGAAATACTCTATTGCTTCCTGATACTGTTCTTTTTTATCTAGAAGCACTCCTAAATTGCACGTATTTGAAGAATTCTCTTTTAATTCAATAGATTTTCTCAAGTCATTTTCAGCCTCATTTAATTTATCAATGTTCATGTATGCAACGCCTCTTTGGTCAAGGTTTTGCCAATTCTGTTCTAAATCAATCGACCGTGTTAAGTATTCAATAGCCTTATCAAAATCCGCCAAATCAATTAGTGCTAAACCTTTATGATAGAAAAATCCGCCACATTTTTGATATTCTGATTCAACTAACTCAAATTCCAGTAAAGCTTTCTGCGGATTGTCTAGATATAAATATGCAAAGCCAGTCCAATAAGTTTTTTCAGTCAATTGAGGTTTTACAATCCTAACCAACTCGGCTTGTTCAATTATTTTCGTATAATTTCCTGTTCTAGAAATTTCCTTAATGTTTTCAAGAATTCTTTGATTCTTACGATATAAATTCTTGTACCAATAATTTAATATTTCCATTATTATAAAAATCCCTATTGCACATAAAGAGAAATCAACAATCAGATATTTTTGATTTATGAATCCTATTTGGTCGTTTAAAAAATCCAGTATTATTATACCTAGTAAGGCTCCATAAATCAGCTTGTTATTTCTCTTATTTGTAATCAAATTTAGTATTATCCAATTCATATTGTTTGTTCGTTTCCGTTCGGTTTTATGGGACACAACGGTAAATTGGTCGAGTAGAAAAGAGGAATCTCACCCCAATCCTCTCACAAAACCGTATCCCGAAATACTTCGGGACAAGCTGTGATAGTTTCCCGTCATACAATTCAAGCGCTTTTAAAGCAATCACAGCGAAGTAGCCCCGGCTTTCGTTTTTTGTTTTCAACTAATCATAAAAGTAATATTTAATCACAATCTTTTACAAAATCCTCATTGCAATTTTCACCAGCACAAAAACTGTAGAGAAATCACTTTTAAGTTTTCCCTACCGTAACATCGTACCGCTGATACTTTTAAAGTCGCAGCGCGACGGTGGTATGGTAGAAAGATAGTATGCAAACGAATCCTAGCGCTCCAATCATTATCGTTTATCGAAGTCAATTGGCAGTATGAGGTACAATAGAGTAAATTGCTTCAAGTAACATATTACAAGTAAGCCAATTAGTACCGATCCTACTCGACACTAACTATTCTGCATTATTGAGTATTTTCCTACAACCGTCCTATCACAACTCCAAAGTTCAGAGATAAACCGTTCAGCTCATCTTTTGAGAGATGCGCAAAATTAGATGCATCTAACCATCGATATGTTGCTCCAAAAGCGAACCTTATATTTTCACTCAAATTCAACTCCAGTCCTGCTTCTGGCTCCACATATAAATATCCAACAGAACGATTAGCACCTCTTACATTATTCTTTAAAGGATACTCTGAAGCTCCACCATAGCCACAACTTATAGCTAAGCGTGGATGGATAATTTTGTCTCCCAAAAAAGCTTTTCCAATAAACAAGCCGCCATAGCCCATGCCAACTCCAATGGTAGAATCGTCATTTACATACCGTAATTTACTTGTCTTTGCATGTCCACTAAGACCAATATAAAATGAATGATTCATGATAAGCCCGATCTTTCCTCCTACTAACACATTGGTATCATCGCTAAAATTGGCTTTGTTGTAGAATTTTCTGATTTCAGGATGAATAAACCAACCAACATGCTGCTCTTTCCCCTCATTCTGAAAAAATCCTAAGAGTGTTTTTGGGCGATCTTGTGCATATGCGCTGGAGGTGATTAGACAAAGGCTTACCAAGCTAAAAGTTGAAATCAATTTGTTCTTCATTTTGTGAAAGTTTTAGATTCTAAAGCGCCAAAACTATATGCGACAGCTTTTGCCGTAACCATCAAAAATGAAAAATGCTTATCGATTCTGAATTTGCAAGACTATTTCAGAATTAACAAGCATTAATTTTCAATATTTCTACTTTCTATCTCTTTCGCAACTTATCCTTCCCATCGGTTAACCACTTCAGTGAGAAACTAACAAATTGGTTCGATTTATAATCATCTTTTTCAAATAGTAATCCAATATCCCCATTCTTCAAAATTGTTAGTGTAGAATAAGCAGAAGATCCCGCGTAAACAGTCTTTCCGTCACTCCATGTTTTTCCTTCGTCGTAGCTTATACGAACGGTCATGTTCATTCGGCCTTTCACTCGCTTTGCATTGGCAAAAAGCAGTCGATTTTTCTTATAACCATCTTTTTTCGAAGTGTAACGAATGATACTTGCATTGCAAGCCGGGTCGATTAAAGTAGTATCGCCAAAGCTATGCCACGAAGCCCCATTGTCTTTACTGATGTGCACATACCTATACCCCAATCCTTGCACTCTGCTATTAATCATCCAGTCGCCATTAGTCAGCTCTATAATCTTCGACTCGTTAAATGGCTTTATTGCTTTGTTAATCAGATACCAGTTTTTCCCATGATCATCGCTTCCGAAAATATGCCCACCTGTTTTAAGGTTTACCAAACAATGTAGCATAGTACCATTCTCTAGTTGTACTCCTCGTCCGGATGTGATAAACTTAAAATCTTTTTTCCAACCTGGCAGAGCAATTTGATGAGTAATATCGCGTGGTTCGCTCCAGGTCTTACCATTGTCTTTACTACTCACCACATGCAAATAGTAGATATCCTTCTCTTTGTCCAGATCCATGAAGTTATAGAACATGAAAATCTCTTTGGTTTCACGATCAACAATCAATGATGGGTCGGATGCAGATTGCCCCAATGGAAAATCGACAACCGTCTCGATGGGAAGCCAACTTTTACCATTAACACTGCTTCTTCTAATTACAATATTGATATTCTTACTCCATTTCAAATCGCCACATGAAGGCACTCTTTCATCAATTGCAGCAATTAAATCGCCGTTGGGTGCAGTTACCAAAGCAGGTATTCTATAACAAGAGACTCCCGGCCTCATTTCAGCATTAAATAAATCGATATTGCTTTTTACTCCCTTAGCTACTTTAAATTCGCTATTCTGTGCTACGGTAACACCAGTTAATAGCAGCAGCATTAATCCAATTACAGTTCTCATTTTGATATTTTACGGTTTAGTACTTCACTTTCTTTGTTAAAGTTAGAAAATGATACCCAAAATATTCTAATTCAATGAAAAAGTAAATTCTACAAGATTAATTCGATAAAACACATCGATTAATTTCAGGCCGACTGCAGGTTATCATTCTGATTTCGGAAGACACTTGGCGATACGCCTGTGACTTTTTTAAAGGTGGTATAAAATGTCGCTTTCGAGTTAAAACCGGCCTGTTCTCCAATGGCTTCGATGCACAAATGATCGTTGGCCGAATCTTTTAATAACAGCTGAGCTTCCTCGGTGCGTAGTCGATTAATATACTGGTTAAAGTTCATCTGTGCATGCACATGAATGGCACGAGAAAGAATACGCTGATTTAAGCCACATGCACGGGCAAGCTTAGGTAGTGTCAAGTCGGCCTCCACATATAGTTTGGTCTCTTCTAAATGTTCCGATAAAGTTGCAAATTCAGACTGAAGCTCATTGGTCTCTTCTTCTTTAGATTCCTCAACATCCAGCACTTCCACTTTAAATTGCCCCTGACGAATAGCCAGAATAGAGACGGCAACTACAAACGCCAGGTTTAGCAAACCAAAAAGAATGTCGTAAAAATTATTCTCCTCCGGAGCAACGCCAAATAGTGCAAAAGAAGATATCCCCAAAAATATGTTGTAGATGGCAATGCGATAAATCCAACGAATATTCTTTCCACTTAAATTGGAATAATACTCCCCCACTCGTCGCATGCACTTTCGCACAAAAAAGAACAGACGGAATGAATAATAAATGGTAGAAAAAATAGATGCTAACCCATATAGCAATATCAAGATATCGAAAACAATATGCTCTTCGAAATCTCTTTTTTTCAAAGCTATCAAACATAAAGCTCCCATGCCAACGATTTCTATCACGCCTGGAATCATATGTTTGTAATCTTTTTTCCAATCCAGCTCTTTTACAGTTGCTTTGGCATAAAGAAATAGCAATGGAAACGATAACAGGTAAAAATTAATGGGTAGATAATCGAGCCAAGGATAAGTTTCATAAAAGCCTAAGTCTTCCACTACTATTCCTAAACTATCGAATGCATATGTTAATAAGAATAGTCCCAGCAACCACTGGTTATTATTTTTCCGGTGCTCGATAGCTAATATTGCTCCAAAAACAACACCTTGAAATAGAATAATTACGTCAACTAAGGTTCGTACTCCGATCTGAAATTCCATGTTATCCCATTTGAGCAACAAAGATATTGTTTTTAAATCCATGACTGGTAATTTCTAGATCGATTTTACACTTACAGGCTACAAATAGGACACTTTTTTAATCTTAAAAGTTTCGAGAGGAGTAAGCCTCTGAAGGCTCCCCTCCCTGAAACTTAGATCTATTTACTGAATATGTTGGACTCTTTCACCTCTATAATCTTCCCAAACTTTCTCAACTTTTTCAGATCAAGACTCTTTTTATCGGCCACAATACCAATTGCAATTGGCTTATCTTTTATGTTCTTTTCCCAGAATTTGACAATATCATCAAACTTCAATTTCTTATATTCTGGAAGTAACTCTTCGTTCGGATCGGCATTGAATCCTTTCAAACGCCACTCAACCATCATTTCACTCAGTTCGCGATACGAAGGCTGACTACTAATGGCAGACTGTACCAAAAAGTCGTTTATCATTTCCATGCGTTCTGGTTTTTGAGGCATATCTCTTACCAACTCGTTGAAAACAGTAATGGCTTCCGTCGTTTTATCGGCCTGTGTACCAATATACCCTAGAAACAGAGTTGAAAATCCTTCCTTAGATGGAGTGATGTAATTGGCAAAAGCAGTATAAGCCAACGATCGGTATTCCCTAATCTCCTGAAGTGCTAATCCAGAGAATCCTCCACCAAAATACATATTGAAAGCATCAATTTCGGCCTGATTGGCTTTATTGAAAGATTGACCATTGGCTACAAAGTAAATGTTACTTTGTATGGCCTTCTTCTTATTCAACAGGTAAATCACATTCTCGTTATACTGAACTAAAGGCGGCTGTTCTGGCGATAGAGCCGCTTTAGCTGGAGCCAATTTCAATGTCGATTTGATTTTATCTGTTACATTGGGCATATTTCCAACATAATGCACTTTCGCCTCATAATTAGTCGCTTCTCTCAACGCATTCAGCAACTTGGCTGGAGTCAACTTTTTCAGTTGCTTCATCTTCAGGCGTTTCTTGTAAGGCGAATTATCACCCAAAGTCATATAAGTTACCAACGACTCAGCTATTTCTGCTACTTCCGACTGCTGTAATTTACGCTCCGACTTCTCGTCATCTACCAATATATCAATCACCTCTTCGCCCAAAGTGGCTCGATGAAGAATTCCTTCCAACAACTCAAGTGCTTTTTCCAAATTCTCTTCCAAACCATCCATCTCAATGGTTAGGTTGTGATCATCGGAGCTTACCATGTAGCTGCATCCTAACAAACTGAACTGCTTCTTTAATTCTGCCACATCGTAATCTTCCGTTCCTGCGTAATCCATAGCTGCAGCCACATGTTTTAAAATTGGCATACGGTACTGTCCCACTCCAAATTGGATAACCAATGAGAAAATGTTGTTTTTCGGATTTTTAGTTACAAAGTACTCCACATTGTTAGCTTCTGCCACTTTCACCTTCTCCTTCAGGTCGATGAATTTATGCGCTGCCGCCTGATGCTTAATTTGCTTAAAATGCTTAGCATACTCCGAAACAGCATTGGTATTTACTTTTAGTGGTTTATAATCAGGTTTAGCCATTTTCTCCGGCGATGGGAAGCCCATTTTCGAATGGAAAGCCAAATAGTTATCGCCATAGTATTTATTGGCTGCAGCAACAATATCTTTCTTAGTAATTTGCTTCAGCTTCTCGGGATATTGCTTTAACTCTTCCACTGAGATTTCCGCTCCAAATGCATCGGCAATTAAAAGAGCTACATCTTCGTTCGATTCCAAAGTCATAGCATACTGCTTATAAAGCTGATTCTTCACGGCTCCCAGCAACTCTTCATCAAACTGCCCCTCTTTCAGTTTCTTTAGTTGCCCGATAACCAGTTTCTCTGCCGTTTCGGTTTTCTGACCAATAATTTTAGGAATAGCCAGCATAATGGTGCATCCATAATCGTTATAAGGCATTGGCAGTAATTGAACTTCCATCAACTTATTTTCCAGTGTCAGTTCATCCAGAATTCCTGTTTGGTTCTCGTTGGAAAGTAACAAGTTACAAACCTCCATTGTCAAGAAGTCTTCACTTCCCTTTTTCGGTGTTCTAAAGCCTAACAATCCCATTTTTATTGGAGTCAATCGTTTCGAATGAAATTCTCTCCCTTTGAAAGGCGCTTCCACATACTCTTTAGCTTCAGGTATAACGCCTGACTTTAATCGACCAAACTTGGCTTTAACAATGGGCATTATCTCTTCTGAATTGAAATCGCCCGATAGTACCAATGCCATATTATTGGCCACGTAATAAGTTCTAAAGAACTCGTACATCTTAGTCAGCGATGGATTTTTCAAATCATTGGTTGTCCCAATTATGGTTTGTTGACCGTATGGATGCTTTTTAAAGAAGCGAGCGTTGAAGTTCTCCAACAACTGATCGATAAAGCTATCCTGATACATGTTCTTCTCTTCATAAACGGTTTCCAGTTCGGCCTGAAATGAGCGGAATACCGGATTCATGAAGCGGTGACTATACAGGTCGAGCCAACGCTCCATTTGGTTGGGAGGAAATGCATTGTAGAAGATCGTATTATCCGGACCTGTCCCTGCATTTAAATTGGTTCCCCCCATCTGATTGATCAGATTACTCATCTCGTTAGGGATGGCATACTTCGCCGCTTTTAACGACTCTTCATTAATCTTTTTCTGGATCGTTTTTCGTTGGGCCTCATCTGACGTTTTTCCCAACTCATCGTACAATTTGAAAATTGCATCGATGTGCAGTTTCTCTTTTTCCCAGTTGGTTGTTCCCAACGTTTGAGTGCCTTTAAACAACATGTGTTCTTGATAATGAGCCATGCCCGTAGCATCTTCAGGGTCATTCTTTCCACCAGCCTTGGTAATTACTGCACCAAATACCTCTGGCTTACTATGATCTTCGTGCAGGAAAACAGTGAAACCGTTCTCCAGCTTAAACTTCGTCACCTTTAGTGGTTCAGTTGCCGATGCCCACATGTTCATTAAGAAACACGCCAGCATTACACCATAAAAAAATATACTCCTACTCATATCAATTTGTTTTAAGGTAATTCGAAGTAGCTTTTAGAAGCCACCGGAGAGCATCGCTACACACACTCAAATGCAATGCCTCCAGCGACTTCAGCTATAGCATTATTTTGGTTTTTGAATAATCATTCCAATCCTTTTCAAAATAGAGTAGAAACCGAGAGCCTTTCAAATGCTATGAATTGAGCTCCACGACTCTCAGTCTCTACATCTGATTCCCCTATTGTTTATTCAACTCTACGATTGCTCTCTCAATCACTTCGTCTTTTGTTTGATCTTTTAAATCTAAAACCACTGGTATATCTGGTTCGAAACCATTATCCAGATGTCTTCCTCTGGCATCGATGTACTCACTTACCGACAAGCTCCAATACCATCCATTCATTAGGTAACCATCGGCCACAGCCCCGCTACCACCACCGGTACGTTGCCCTACAAATGTTACATGTTCCAATGGATCGACAGAGTAACAGAACGTAGTTGCCGCACTGTATACATATCGGTCAACTAAAACCATTACTTTCTTATGGAAAAGATTCTCACTTTTAGCTGGCTTCAGAGTAGTTGGGCTATCCTTGAAATCGCCTTTGGCCGGACCAATTTTAAATCGCTCGAATCCTGTTTTAGTATCTCCTTTCAAGAAGTAAGATGCAAAACGAGTAGCCAATTCCGGATCACCACCAGTATTTTGTCTCATATCCAAAATCAGCCCTTTCTTATCCTTCATCCAGGCAAAAATTTCTTCAATTTGAGACATACTTATCTCTTCGTTCCATGTAGGAACCCACACATAAGCAATATTGTCGTGCTTAGGAAGAGTCGTCCATGCAATTCGAACTCCTTCACCATTTTCTGAAGGAATCATATTCACATTCTTATTGACATCTTTCCCAATGTAATTTCTAAGCATAGTCTCTAAATCGAATCCTGCTGGATATCCTTTCAAGAAGTCGTACTGCGAGGCTAAGCTGGTTTCTGCCAACTGAGCTTCTGGCACCTCCAATAATGAAGAGTGACCATCTTTCAGGCTCTGTGTAATCTCTCCCATTTTTTCGAACAGCTCCTTTTTCGACATGTCATTGGTAATATCCTTGCGCAAACGCTGACTTAGCGCATCGATATCCACCTGCTTGAATTCCAGCATGGCATATTTTTCTTTTACTAATTTTACATATTCATCGAAAACGGCAATGTTGTTCACCTTTGGTTTCGGGCTCATTAGTGCCTCTTCACATCCCACAAAAGCGATCGCGGCAATAACTGTTATTAATAGTATTCTTATTTGCTTCATCTGTCTAATTTTTTCTGGTTTTACAATTCACATTTTCCATACGGAACTATCGGTTCTTGATATTATAGCGGAAGGTTACCGCATTCATTCCGTAAGTAGTTGGATAGTTTTTCACGGTAGAATACCTTCTCAGCTTCCACTGGTAACAAACTTCCAATCGTTTTGAAAATGCATAAGTCAATTCCATATTCAGACGAATGTCGTCCCACACCGGCTTAAACTCAGCACCTGCTTTTCCCATAAGGGTATTGATGCTTGAATTTTGCATATTGAATTTACCATCCACCAATACCGGGTGTGGTGCTTTATAAGCAAAACTAGTTGACGACTTGGTATATCCGATTAATCCCAGATCTATCGCAGCTTTTAGTTTCTTTTTTCCCAAGGGGAAATAGTACACAGCACTTGCCATCAAATTACTGGAGAAATCCATATAGCTTCCATTGTTTCCAAGACCTTCTGTAGTTCTCAGGTAGATGTCTGCAATATTCCATTTTCCTCCAATGAAAAGTCGATCGTTGATCTTTCTTAAGTGATAGTAGTTAATAACTGGTCGGAATACCGATGTAGAATATTTATAAGTAGATGGTGTTTCATTACTATAAAATACCTGCAAGTCGAATCCAACTAGCTTCTTCTCTTTCAGTTTCTCTATTCCATACTGAAAATTCAGTCCATTCCCTACGATATGCAAATCCGAAAATTTCTGATCCTGGAATGAGGATCTATTTACTCCCAGCCCCACATATACCTTTTTTTGTGCGTAGCCACTCATGGTCAATACCAACAGTAGCATAAAAGATGTAATAACTCTTTGCATAATTCCTTCAATTTTTGAGATCGTTGTTAAAATCGAGACAAAGCTCTCGATTCATACTCTTATTATTGTTTTAAATTCTGTTTCGATGTTCAGATTTATGATTTTCGGTATTCAGAATTGTGTTTTCATTGTTCAAAATCGTGTTCCAAACCGATTAACCAATCTATTTTTCAATTCATTACACTGAAATCTCAAATCGTTCTTTCAATGCCTCTTTTATTCGTTCCAAACCATTTAATATGTACTCTTTCCGTTCTCCTATACCTATCCTGAAATGATAATCCATCCCATATACATCGCCAGCCAGAATGAATACACTTTTCTCGTTTCGTAACCATTCAGCCAACTCTGTTGAATTAATATCCAGCTTGTATTTGATGAATAACATTCCTCCCGCTTGGGGCTCGGTATACTCAAATAAATTGCCATACTGGTCAAGCCATTTTTTCACTTCTTTCAAGTTTTCCTTAAGCATGCGACGATTCCTTCGCAGAATTTCTGGGCGCTTTTCGTCTGTCAATGCTAGCTCTCCGATATACTGACTCACCATTCCAGGAGCAATAGAAGTGTAATCATGGTAAGCCCACGAATTGGAGATCAACTCCGATGGTCCTACCAACCAGCCCAAACGCAATCCGGGCAAAGCATAAGCCTTAGATAAACCGCCATTCACCATCACCTTATCATACATGCCAATGAAGCTGTCAATCATCACTTCATTCAACTCTGCCCCACGATAAACCTCATCGCAATACACCCAGGCATCAACACCTTTAGCAATCGCCACAATTTCTTCCATCTCACCCCTGCTAAAGGTGTAACCTGTTGGGTTATTGGGATTACACAATGTAATCATCTTTGTTTTCGAAGTAACCATCGAGCGTAGCTCCTGTAAATCGGGACGCCATTGGTTGTCTTCTTTCAGATGAAAAGCTTTCATCTGACATCCCATCTCTTCAGCTATTCCCCATATTTGCATGTAGTTGGGCACCATCATCACCACTTCGTCACCCTTTTCCAGAATGGTATGGCAAGCAATGAAATTGGCCTCCGATGATCCATTGGTAACCAGTACATTATTCTCATCAACACCGTTATACAAACGACTAATGTTCTTCCGAATGGGCACCGAACCGTTGGTTTGACCATAACCAATTACTTTAGACGTAAGCTCTTTAATCTGCTCTGAAGTAAGCAATTCGTCCATGCTGTAAGGGTGAAAGCCACTTTCGGTTAAGTTATAATCCACCGTATTTTCAAATAGCGATTGGATACGCTCCAATTCAAATATTCTGATGTTCATTTTGTTGCATTTTTAGGTGGATACTACTCTTTTCTAATTTTGTATTTCACCAACTCTTCTTCAGTCATGTTGTGGATCGATTCTGCCGGAGCAGCTTTAAGCGTAAACCAGTAGAAATCTGCGGGTATATCAACCTGCTTATAGTAATTCAGGTACTTTCTGTGTTCTTTATGATTCTTGGGTAGATCGGTCGCTTTTTTTGCTCCTCCTCCCCACGAGTGAACTCCTATTTTGGCTCCTTTAGCAACTGTCCTTTTGGTTCCTGCCAAAAAGAAATCGGTACCGCCCGATGCAATCACACTTTGCGCATTCAGCTGGGTATTCAATCCAAAACGCTTGATGTAAAGCGATGCGCGCAAATTCGATACATCGTCGATTGAGCCTGGCACATGCAACATCTCAATGGTCTTTACCTCCGGATGTTCAAACACCAACTGCAACACTTTAGCTGGTGTGCTCGAACAGATTACTCCCTGCATATACGCAATACCATTTTTTATTTCGAACTGTGCTTGCATGTTATTGGGTTTCATGTAATCGAAAGCCTCTTTGGGTGTTACTTTACCATCTTTATTCAAATCCCAATCGGCCACTTCTTCTTTCTCTTCCTCATTCAACTTAGTCAAGTCGATTTCATCGGCTTTCCCCACACTTTTAAAGATGTATTTGATCTCCTTTTTCAGCTCTTTATCGCTCATGAACATTGCATCTTCGTATCGGAAGTTAAGCATCTCATCACGGGTTACCGACTGACTGCCATCCACATCCATCATCGCCATAAACTGACGCAGTTCTTCCTCTTTTACCTCACTATATTCAATCACCCCATTTTCATTCTCGTCCAGCTCGTTCAAAATATCTTCCATCTCCTGATTCTTCTCCTTCTGATATCTTGCCACTGCCTTACCAAGGTCTTTCAATGTAAGCTCTCCTTCATTTTGCTTCTGCATTTGCAACAACATATCCAATGCTTCGTAAGGATTGATTACGCCATCGCTGTTCTGATCCAATATTTCCAACTCCGATTTCTGCTTATTTCCTTGACAACTTGCCAATTGCACAGAACCAACTACTGCAATAGCCAATGCGATTATTTTTAATGCTCTCATAACTTTTTCTTTTGAATTAATTGTTTTTAAACACCGCCAATGCAATCATGATATCCTGCACAGCTACGCCAGTTAAATCGACTACTGTAGTCTCTTCATCAGAACGTCGATGCATTTGAGGATGCAGAATGGCTGTTCCCAGCTCCAACACACTCACTGGTTTTACTTTTCCATTACTTACAGCCTGAAAAATCTCTCCCCGGCTCTTACTTTGAGGTATACTATCAGCCACCACCAAATCAGCGTAAGCCAATATATCACTATCCAATTCCTGCTTCTCAGGAGTATCCGATCCAACGGCAGTTATGTGAGTGCCCTGCTGAATATCTTCGTGCATCAGCAAAGGCTGCTGCGATGGCGTAGTGGTAACTATCAGATTACACGCTTTTGCCAACTCGGAAGTATTTGCTGCAATGGTAATGTCAAACTCCCCTTCCAACTCCGTTTTAAATAGTTCTGCATTCTCTCTATTGATATCCCACACATATACCTTCTTACACGATCGGTATTTCGACAAGTATTGCAACTGCAAACGCGCTTGAATTCCTGCTCCAATAATTCCGATGGCCTTTATCTCTTTAGGAGCAAAATATTTCGTTGCCAAAGCGCCTGCCGCTGCCGTTCTAATGTTCGTCAAATGTCCTTCATCCAATAAAACACCTTCTGTTTCTCCTGTCTTCTGGTTAAATACCAACATCAATCCCTGACTGGAAGGAATTCCCTGTTGCGGGTTATTATAGAATCCCGAAGCCACTTTAATTACATAATGCGACTCCCCTTTTATGTATCCATATTTTATGTGTGTCTCCCCATTCTCTTCATCGAAAAGTAGCTCACCCACAGGTGGTACCACACAGTTTCCATTACTGTACTCAATGAATCCTTTTTCCATTGCCGCCACCACATCCATCTTCTCCACAATGGAAAGAATCGCTTCTTTACTCATTACAATTGCCATAGCGCATCAATATTTGGGTTATTAATTTTGGATTTATCTTTCTGCCGGTCAGTACTAAAACCACATTCTGATCTTTATACTCCTCGCTCTTAAGCAATGCAGCTACAGGTAATGCCGCCGCCGCTTCAATAATCATCTGGTGTTCGTTCACCATAAATAGAATAGCCTCTTCTATCTCTTTCTCGGAAATTCTATGGTAACCATCCAACTGATTTTGGCATATCTCGAAGGTCAGTGAGTTAGCTTCTATTCCTCCGGCTGTAGCATCTGAGATGGTAGTCATAGTGCTCGGTTCTACAATAAAACCTTTCTCGATAGAGTCGATCATCTCACTTGCTTTTTCAGGCTGAACACCAACCACTCGTACCCGCTCATTGTGAAAGTAGGAACACAATCCAGAGATTAAACCGCCACCGCCAATGGGAGCCAACACGGCATTCACATCAGGCAATTGTTTCTCAATTTCTACTCCGATAGTCCCTTGCCCTGCAATTATCGCTCTGTCGTTATAGGGATGTATCAAAATACCATTCTCAGCTTTAGCCGTTTCAGTAGCTTTGGCTTCTGCCTCCATGCTATTCTTGCCATGAATCACCAATTCTACATCGAAATGCTCTAAAGCTTTTCGTTTCACACTACTAATGGTCTCTGGAAGAAATAGCGTTCCTTTAAAACCGAATTGCCTGGCACAATGGGCAAATGCAGCGGCATGGTTTCCAGTCGACGCAGCATAAAACGGTTGTTGAAAGTCCGATTCATCAATGCTCCTTACCTTATTGCAAACACCTCGTAACTTAAATGAACCGGTCAACTGTTGATGTTCCATCTTAAGGTAAACATTGGCACCTGAAAGTCGGCTTAATGCAGGTGAGAACTCCAGAGGTGTTTGTCGAATATCTCCCTTAATCCTGTCGTAAGCTGCCCGAATTTCGTGCCGATCGATACGTTTGTTCATATGATCACTTTTTCTGATCGGGCATAAAAAAATCTCCATACACCCAATCCATTTTACATGATTAAGGTATATGGAGATCTTCCATAACGATATCGCTTTTGCCTTCCCAATTTCTTCCTTAAGTTAGAAAGCATGCGATCGGTTCATACCGAGATTATCGTCTGGTGCAAGTATATTAACTTTCCGGCAAACCCAAGTTCAAAATCGTGATCAGGGAGTTCAAAATTGTGTAAAAACATTTTTCAAACACCTCCTTAACTACTCTTTTACAAACAATTAAACCCACACTGTCTTAAAATATATTTTCTTATTGATTTTTCTCTTCGGTTTATTGAAAATTAATTGAATATATTTGAAAACGGAAAAACGGATAGCAAATTGAACCATTCGAATACTGAAATAACCATTCTTCGACAACTAAAAAAGGGGGATGTAAAAGCTTTTGATGCGTTGTATTCTATGTACAGTAGCAAGCTTTATTCATTCGCTCTAAAGGCATTGAAGAGCTCTTCATTGGCCGAAGAAATTCTACAAGAGGTATTCATCAAAGTTTGGGAAAAGCGTTATCAAATCGACACCAGTCGATCGTTCCAATCATTCATCTTCACCATCTCATACAATCTAATCAAAGATCACTACAAGAAAAAACTCTACGCTGACAAGTACCTACAGGAAATTGCTGTTGAAGCACTCTATAGCGACAACACCAAATCGAATCAACTCTCCTATCAGCAAATCATCACCCGTTTAAACCGAATCATAACTCAACTGCCTGAGAAACGTCGAAATATATTTCTTATGAGCAAACAACAAGGATTAACCAATAAGGAAATTGCCGATCACCTTACCATAACAGAACAGACTGTAAAGAATCAACTGGTCATCAGTCTAAAATTCATCCGTGACCACCTGAATGAAGAAGAATTCAAAGATCTTTTATTCTTCCTCTTCTTACACAGTAACAAGGAATTAACTACACTAAAAAACAATCGCAGATGAAAAAAATTAAGAAAATAAACATCGCCAATGGTACTTTTCGTTTTTCAGCAGTATTACCTATGAATTAAGAGAAAAAATGGACAGACAGAATAATTCATTGGATAGATACTGGGCCAACAAACATTCGTTGGAAGACAAACTCGAAGTGGATGCACTTTTTAGCTCGAAAAGCAAAGACCATGAGCTAAAGCAACAGTTGCATCAACTGTGGAAGAACGAGGATGGAAGTTCACGAGAGCAACAGCCAAACCACAATCGTATTTTGCTGAAGTTGCACCAACGTATTCATGCATCACAGCAATCTACTACACGAAACAGAGTGCTTCATTTCTACTATAGAATTGCAGCCGTTTTGCTACTTCCATTAATGATTTACACATTATGGCCTAAAGAACAAACTCAGGAACAATTTGCTGCCGCAGCTCCTGTGGAGATTACTTCACCCAAAGGAGTGAAAACGAAGTTCTACCTACCCGATGGCACTTCTGGTTGGTTAAATGCCGAATCGAAAATTGTATTTCATCAGAACGATCCAAACAAACGCCTTGTGAATCTTACCGGCGAAGCATTCTTCGATGTGGCTAAAAACAAAGAACGTCCATTCATCTTGCACTTAAGCCATTTCAACATAAAAGTACTGGGAACCCGATTCGATGCTTCCAACTATCCTTACAACGAAAGAGAGTTCGTGGTATTGGAAGAGGGAGCTGTTCAGGTACTCACCAAATCAAACAAAGAGGTGAGTGAACTGAAGCCTAGCCAGCGCTTCACTTATTTAAAATCGAGCAACAAATACCATATCGAAGAGGTAAAAGTGGAAAACTATACCGCATGGATGAATGGTGTACTCACTTTCAACCACGACCCATTGGCCGATATGGCTCAGAAACTGGAAGCCTATTACAATATCGATGTAGAAATTCATGCCAAAGGCTTAAACGACGTACTATTCTTCGGAACACTTAAGAACGAATCGTTAGAAAACGTACTTCACTTTCTGGAGATTACTGCACCCATTAAAACAAAAATTATAGATCGAAGAAATACTACTAATGGAATTTACTTAAAAAGAAAGGTGGTGATTAGCAAAAAGTAACAACTAGAAATAACAAAAAAACAGGAAAGCGATGCCGCGCCTTCCTGCTTACTAAAAGATTAAACTCCGAAAATAAGTTTAACCTAAATCCATTCAAATTTATGAAAAAAAATTTAGGATGCTGGCTATTTGATAGCTATGCACTTAGAAAAACAATGCGAATTATGAAAATTGGAATTGTTTTGTTTATGGTAAGCATCATACAGCTTTATGCCACAAACACTTATTCGCAAAAGGCAACTGTTAGCCTTAAAATGAAAAATGCGACTATCGAGAATGTTTTTGAAGAATTAGAAAAACAAACCGATGTACACTTCTTCTACAACACTAAGGTGGTAGATGTAAATCGTAAAGTGGATGTTGCCATGAGCAGCAAATCCCTTGATGATGTATTGGCTCACTTGTTTAAAGATACCAATGTACGATACATGGTAATGGACAAACAGGTATTGCTATCAAAAAGTAAGTTGGCCAATGCAGTTCAACAAGAAAAGAAAACCGTTAGCGGAAAAGTAACCGATAAGAACGGAGAAAGCCTTCCGGGAGTTTCGGTTATCGTTAAGGGAACAACCATTGGTATCACTACCGATATTGATGGAAACTACAAACTAACTTTGCCTGCAAAAGCCAAAACTTTGCTTTTCTCATTCGTAGGAATGAAATCAGCTGAAGCTGAAATTGCTGGTCAATCATCCATTAACATTGTATTGGAAGAAGATGCAATTGGCCTAGAAGAGGTAGTTGCTGTAGGTTACGGTGTTCAGAAGAAGACAACTGTAACAGGTTCTATCAGTACTGTAAAAGGAGAAAAACTGGCACGTGTTCCGGTAAACAACATCTCACAAGCCATGGCTGGTCGTTTGTCGGGTATCAGTATGCGTCCAAACGGTGAAAAGCCGGGAGAAGATGATCCTGAGATCCACATTCGTGGAGTTGTAACTACAGGAAACAGTAGTCCTCTTGTGGTTGTCGACGGAGTAAAGCGTAACAATATTCGTCAGGTAGATCCTTCTACAATCGAGTCGATTACTGTCTTAAAAGATGCAGCTGCCGTAGCACCTTATGGTATTGGTGGAGCAAACGGTGTAATCCTTATCACCACTAAAAACGGTAAAAAAGGTCGTCCGGTTGTTCGCCTAAGCACATCTTACGGATTCCAGAATCCAACCAATATTCCTGACATGGTTAATGCCCGTCAGTATTTGGAAATGCAGAACGAAGGCTACTTCAACATTAATCCAAATGGGAAAACACCTCCGGTAAATCCAGAATTGATTAAAAATTACGATAAGCTTCATGCCGAAGATCCATGGAAATACCCTAACTCAGACTTCACCGATGTATTCAACAGCAATATTCCGGTACAAAGTCACAACTTAGAGTTAAGCGGTGGAAACGATAACCTGAGCTACCACGCCGGATTGGGTTACTACGACCAGAAAGGTATTTTCGATAAGGTGAACTACAAGCGCTACAACTACAACATCAGTTTAGCGATGCAAGCAACCAAAACCACTAAGGTAGGAATGAAGTTGCACGGTGCATTGGAGCACACCAACGACCTTGACCCGGGTGCTGGTAATATCTTCCGTTCTCTTTATAAGTTTAGCCCGGCTCAATCGTTGGTTTACCCAGGCGGAGACAAATGGGGAGAATCATCATCCAGCTCACCTGTTGCCGCACTTAAGTCAGACGGTTACCGCCGTAGAGAAAAAAGTACACTACTGGGATCATTCTATTTAGAGCAAGAACTTCCTTTCATAAAAGGATTGAGCTTTAAAGGTGTATTCAGTTACGACCCGACTACCGAGTGGGAGAAAGAGTGGCACATACCATTCACTTACTACAACATCAATCTGGACAAAAAGCCTTATACTTACACCACTGCCTTAACCACTCAGGAAGGTAGCTCTAAGTTGTATCGTTATTTGAATCAGAAAAACAGACGTTGGTTCAACTATACTTATCAGGCTTTCTTGAACTATAGTCGCTCATTTGGCGATCATAGTGTAACTGGTTTGTTGGTTGCCGAAGCACGCGAGAAAAAGTACGATCGCTTTAGTGCATACCGTAAAAATTTCCAATTGGAAACCGATGAGCTAAACATGGGTAGCTCCGATAAAGATGACTTCGATAACTCGGGTAAGTCGGAAACAGGTAGCGAAATTGGTTACGTTTACCGTTTAACTTATAACTATAAAGGAAAATACTCGTTTGAAACTTCTGGTCGTTACGACGGACACTACTACTTTGCTCCAGGGAAACGCTGGGGATATTTCCCATCGGTTTCTGCTGCATGGCGTTTGTCTGAAGAAGATTTCATGAGCTCATTCGATTACCTGGACAACTTCAAGCTAAGAGCTTCATGGGGTAAGTCGGGTAACCTTGCAGGTAGCCCATTCCAGTACCTTTCAGGATACAATCTGAACAGCTATGCATATGCTTTCGGTGGTAAAATTGTACAGGGAGCATGGGTCGACCTAGAAGCGAATCCCAATATTACATGGGAGATTTCTACTAAATACGACATCGGTTTCGATATGAACCTTTGGAATGGTTTATTGAATGTAGAGTTCGATTTCTTCCACGAAGACAGAACAGGTATGTTGCTTCAGCCAGATGTAACCCTTCCATTGGAATATGGCTTGCGTCTGTCGCAGGAGAACAAAGGAGAGATGAAGAACAATGGTTTCGAATTGGTAATTGGTGGAACAAAGAAATTCAACAAAGACCTAGAGGTAAACCTTTCAGGAAACGTCTCTTACGCAAAGAACAAGATGATTGAGGTATTCCAGACCGAAGCGGAAGCAAATAATCCAAACCGTAATCGTGTTGGAAAACCATTCAGAACTCAGTTTGGTTATAAGTCGTTAGGATTATTCTCTACCGATGATGACAAGAATAAAGATGGTATCATCAATGCTGAAGATGGATACAACGTAGAACAGTTTGGTGAATTGCATCCTGGTGATATTCGTTATGCCGATATCAGTGGACCAGAAGGAAAGCCTGATGGAAAAATCGACTCACACGACCTTACCCGCATTGGTTACCCAAGTCAGTATCCATTGCTTACCTATGGTTTAACAGCTGATATCCGTTGGAAAAACTTCGATATTTCGGCATTCTTCCAGGGATCGGCACTTTCAACCATCAATATTCGTCAGTTCCAGACTGTTCCTTTCGATGTGAATGGTAGTAGCTTCGGTAACGAATTCTACAAAAACAGATGGACACCTGACAATCAGAAGAAAGCGAAATACCCTCGCACTACTCCATCTCCTACCGGAAACAACAAGAAGAACAGTGATTTCTGGATGAGAGATACCGGATTCCTTCGTTTGAAGACATTAATCGTTGGATACACATTACCTAAAACGATTACTTCGAAACTGGGCTTAAACAATGTACGTTGTTACTTCTCTGGTCAAAACCTGCTTACATATAGTAAGATTAAGCACATCGATCCGGAAGCTGGTTACAACGGATTGGAAACAGCTTACCCGGTAATGAAGCAAGTATCATTCGGTATCGATGTAACATTCTAACCTCTTAACAGATTAAATTATGAAGAAGATTTTAAACCCAATAATGTTATCTGCATTCATTTTGTTGGTTGGATTAACTGGCTGTGAGGACTTTTTGGAAAACGAAAACAAGGCAAACCTTACCGACCAAACCATTTGGGCCAATGAAGCAAATGCCGACATTTACCTAAACGATATCTATACGAACCTGGTTTCTCCGTACAAAGAGACAGAGCAGCTGGGTTACTATACCGACGACTACAACATCAGTCACTACTACACTGCATCGCAGTGGCGTGTAGGGGTATGTAACGTACCTGCTACCAGTACGGGTGGTCCATGGCACGGAACGCATGGTCCTACAATGGGGTATGCATGGCACGATGTATACAAGAAGCTAAGAAAATGTAATGCCTTCTTGGCCAAACTGGAAGAGAACAAAGGCAACTTTAGCGAAGAGTTCTACAAGAAGCGCAAAGACGAAGCGTCCTTTATTCGTGCTTACATTTACAGTGTAGCATTTATGCACTATGGTGGTTTACCACTTATTACAAAACCATTGGACAGAAGTACTATGTCGCAAGAAGAGTTGCGTGTGGCTCGTTCTTCTTTCGAAGATACATTCAACTTTATTATTGCTGAATTGGATGCCATTATTACCAACAATAACTTGCAGGTAAAATACAATAATGGTAATTCTAATGCTGGACGCGCAACAATTGGTGCCGCTATGGCTTTGAAAGGTTGGTTACAGCTTTTCGCTGCCAGTCCGCTATTCAATAGTGGTAGCTCTTATTTGGCCGATCCACAAAACATGGTTCACTTTGCCACTGCCAGTCCGGCACGCTATGCTACTGCTGCAGCTACTTTCAAGAAGTTCATCGATACTTACGGAAATGGACAGCCTTACGGACTATTCAACGATTTGGCCAACCTTTGGCGCGAATCGAACGAATATAACAACGAGGTAATCTGGGATCGTCAGCATATTGCAGGTGCGCCTTGGTTGGGTAACGACTACGAACGTCGTGGTGGACCAACTTACGTACTGGGACAGTACATGTGTTGGGGTAACTACAACCCGACTCAAGAATTGGTCGACCAGTTCTGCATGGCTAATGGTAAAGAGATCACCGATCCTACTTCAGGATATGATCCACAAAAGCCATATGTGGGTCGCGAGAAGCGTTTCTACGATTTCATTGTATTCGATGGTGCTACTTACAAGCTAGACTGGATGCCTAAGGCAGACGTGATCTATACGCGTATCGATCAGACTTATTCTAATCCGGACAGAACCAATCAAATTGACCTTGCCGGTAAAACCGACGTAGGTGATTCGGGATACTACCAGAAGAAAAAGCTGAATCCGGATGCTGCTCCTGCAAGCGATGCCAGTGGTCAGAACTTCATTTTCTATCGTTATGCCGAAATCCTATTGGGATATGCCGAAGCGCAAAACGAAGCAGTGGGTCCTAATGCATCGGTTTACAGTGCAGTAAACCAAGTTCGCCAAAGAGCAGGAATTCCTGATTTGAAAGCAGGTTTATCCAAAGAAGAGATGCGCAAAGCTATTCGTCGTGAGCGTCGTGTAGAGCTTTGTTTCGAAGACAAGCGCTACTGGGATAACAAACGTTGGAAAATTGCCGAAGATGTGATGAACAAGCAGCGTCACAACATGGTAATTCGCAATAGCAAGCCAGCCGACAACTCTGGCGTATGGGTATACAGCGTGGAAGAGGAGAAAAAATGGAAAGCCAAGTTCAACTTGAAGCAGTACATGAATCCAATTCCTCAAAATGCCATTGACCAGAACCCTAAATTGGTTCAGAACCCTGGATATTAATTTAGTTAACCCGAAATAAAAAGCTCAGAGACAGAAGATACGCAGCGACTACTCGTTAGTCGCTGTTTTAACTATCCTTAATCATAAAACGGATTAGTTTGATTTCCAGCTACTATCTTCCTGCACTCTGGGCTTTTACATTTACCCTTAATTAGTACAAAGTAATTAGTACTGAGTACCTAGAAACGCTGCAAACGAACTCTGCTAACGCAAATTTACAATTTGTGCGACTTACTCCCTCATCCTCGTTTGTAACGAGGATGCCAACAATTTCCGCTGGCTGAGCTCATCAATGCCTTACCACTCCCAACTCAAATCAAACATTCAGGTTTGTATTTTCTATAAAAGCAATGAGGCCTCAGAGTTATCACTACTCTGGGCCTCATTAGTGGTTTTGGGAATAAATTAGTCGATCTTATCCTAAAATAATTTACACGAAAACCATGCAAAGATTAATGGTGAGTTATTAATTATATGACTCCTTGTATGGCTTGATATCTTTTTAATTTGGCTATATCATTCCGCCCCATACCACCCAATAACTCCGATGAACAATAATGACTGGGGCGCTTAGGCTTGTGGTGTAATACCACCGACGGCTACAATTCTAGCAGCCCTACAGGCTGGTTAATGTTAAAAGGAGGAAAAGTAGGAAAGTTTAAAAGTTGAGTTCGCTTCTGTAAGATTGTGTACAGATCGCATCACTGCGTTCGCGAAGACGATCTCAATGCATAGTTCCCACCCCTCGTCAGCTTCCCTTTTCTCTAGATTTCGGTTTCCTTTATATTTCGTATTTTTTGTGTCTTTCGTGGTAATTTATCTATGTGTATCCACTATACCATCACCCCATAAAACAGAAAGAGACGCAACATCTTGCGCCTCTACATTGGAATCCGGTCTCCCTTTTTTCCAGATTCCGGTTTCCAAATAATAATTTCTCCGTGCCACTTCGTGCTTCTTTGAAACACCTTGTGAAATAACTATGCCACTGGCCAATTTTATTGTAGAAATGCAATGCCTTGCGTCTCTACAATAAAATATCGTTTCCCTATTCGTACCTCAACGCTTCCACTGGATTGTAGTTGGCTGCTTTATACGATTGAATGGTGATGGTTAATAATGCTATAAACAATGCCAATAAGCCTGAGACAGCGAATATCCACCAGCTTAATACTGTTTTATAGGCAAAGTTCGACAACCACTCGTTCATTCCATACCACGCAATTGGGCAAGCTATCAGAAAAGCAACCACGACCCATCTCACGAAATCTTTATTGAGCATAACCAGTATTTCCGAAATACGTGCTCCATTTACTTTTCGTACACCAATCTCTTTAATTCTTTTTCGATTTAGAATAATAACTAAACCCAACAAACCCAGACAAGCAATCACTATGGCCAATGTGGTAAACAGCACCAGTAGATTTCCAAAACGTTCTTCTGCTTTATAAATCTGTCCCAGTTTATCGTCGACAAATTCATAAACAAAAGGCGCATTGGGATAATTCTGTCTCCACTCCTCTTTGATAAAATCGATAGTAGCAGAGATCTTCTCATGCCCCATTTTTACCGAGTAAGAACCAAATTGTGATGGATGGTTATGGAAAAATACCATTGGTTTTATGCTTGTTTTCAGACTTTCCTGGTTAAAATCATTTATCACACCAATTATTTCAACACGTCCTTCACCCGATACCGAGATACTATTTCCAATGGCTTGCTGTGCTGAAGTAAATCCCAGTTGTTTAACTGTCGATTGGTTAATTAGCACTCTTCCGTTCATTGCTTCACGAGTTTGAGCAAATTTGAAGTTCCGTCCTGCCAACAACTTAATATCGTAAGTCTCCAGGTAACAGTCATCGATATTGTTAGCATAGCACCTTACTCCTGTAATCTCTTTCCCATTCAGCTGATTATAAGTCACGGTACTAAGGCATTCGGTTCCCATTTCGTTCTGACTACTGGTAACCACTTTTACAGCAGGGAGAGTTAACAATCGGTCTTTGAAATAAAGGAAACGTCGGTGTTTAGTAGAGTCCATATTCATGGTACAAGGTGCCGGCATTGATAAAACCAGATCCTTGGTAAAGCCCAAGTCGGCAGAATGCATGAATTTAATTTGTTTATGAATAGTAATGGCACTTACGATAAGGGTAATGGTAACCACCAACTGAAATACCAACAACGATTTCCGCATGGCAAACTTATTGCGCCCCGACAAGATGGTTCCTTTTAGTACTTTATTGGGCTCGAATGAAGCCATAACAACTGCAGGATATATTCCTGAGATAAATGTTCCCACCAAAACAATTGCAATGAGATACAGGTATAGATAGAAGTGATTCTGCAAAAAGGCAATAACCGGCACATCGAAAATGGATTCAAATATGCTTGCTGTTATTCCAATCAACATAAAAGTCAGAAAGAGACTGAAAATATTCAACACAAATACTTCTATCATGAAGTGTTTAATGATATCGATCTTTGAAGAACCATTTACTTTTCGTATTCCCACTTCTTTGGCCTTTTCAAATGCCTCGGACGAAGCAATATTGATGTAATTGATCCAAACTGTTACAATAATCAGCAAGGCAATAAAGAATAGCAAATTGACACTCTGCTCTGATCCATTTACCTTAAATTCTTTATCGCGATGAGAAGTCAGATGAATATCCTGAATAGGCTTTAAGTGGAAGTTATATTGGTAATTGTCGGCCACCAACTGCTCCGGTAATAGTTCTTTTACCTTCGCATTCATTCGCTTTTCTACATCGGCTATATCAGCATTCTTTTCCAGATTCACATAGGTGTAGAGCCACGTCTGCCCTCCCCACGATCGATTGTTGGTTCCCCATCCTGGCCAAAGTACATTACCCGTACTAAGAGAAAGCAGTAACCTAAAGTTGAAATGACTGTTTTGAGGTAGTGTCTCGTACACTCCTTTCACGGTAAATCGTAAGTGTTCATTTACAAATATGGTTTGATCCATGGGATCTTCATCGCCAAAGAACTTTTTAGCCATATCCTCCGACAGCACTGCTGTATACGGAGCAATAAGTGCTGTCTTCTTATCGCCACAAAGCATCTTCACATCTACGGTGGATAAAAAGGTAGAGTCGACCCAAAATAACTCTTGCCCATTAAAGCTTTGCCTGTCCCGATAAATCAAACACTTCTCGAATCCTGCTCGTGCATACTTCTTCACCTGCGGAATATGTTCTTCCAACAATGGCCCAATACTATAAGTAGCAGTGGCGTTCTCGGAAAGTAGCTTCCCGTTTCTAAACACATCCAACTCTACCCTGTAGGTATTCTCTGAATTGTTCAAAAACTCATCGTAGCTATTCTCGTATACCACATACACAAATAGCATAAAGAACACTGTGACTCCAATGCTTAAGCCCGTTACATTTATCAATGTAAACGATTTGTTCTTAATCAGATTTCGAATAGCATTTCGAAATAAAGATCGATTCATATATATTCATTTTGCGGTTTAACATTTTTGGGAGTTGTTTATGGGGCATGAGCACCGATTGCAAATCGGCGCTAGCGTTTTCTCACTACCACGCAAATCTTTCGCGTGGTTTCTTTCTGAGACCATCGCTGGCGCAAATTTGTAATTTGTGCCTTTAGCTTTCTTATTCCTAAAGTATAAGCACCGATTACAAATCGGCGCTAGCACTTTCTAGCTACCGTGTGAATCTTTCGCGTGGCTTCTTTTTGAGACGCAATATCTTGCGTCTCTACAGTATTCCGGTTTTCCTATTCATACCTCAATGCATCCACTGGATTTCGGGTGGCTGCTTTGTACGATTGAAACGAGATGGTTAACAATGCTGTTACCAATGCGATTAATCCGCTTATGGCAAATATCCACCAACTTATTTCGGTTTTATAGGAAAAATTCTGCAACCAACCATCGGCAATGTACCATGCTAAAGGTGCAGCAATTACAAACGCAACAACTACCCACTTCAGGAAATCCATGTTTAACATGGCCAATACCTCGATATCTTTTGCCCCGTTTACTTTTCTCACTCCTATCTCTTTTACTCTTCGTTCTGATGCAAAGGCTGCTAATCCCAGAATTCCCAGAATAGCAATGCACACAGCCAGTAAGCTGAAGCGAATCAATACTCCTCCCAATTGAAATTCGGCGAAATAGTTTTGCTTTAATTCATCGTCGAAAAAGTGGTATTTCATCTCCCTTCCTCCACGATGCTTTTTATAAACTGCATTGATAAATGCTAAAGTTTCGGCTCTGTTTTCTTCCCGAATATGAATATTCACAACTCCCATACATTGTGGATCGTTGGTCATCACTACTGGTCCTACTTTACTGTGCAATGAATGCAGGTTAAAATCTTCCACTACGCCAACCACCACATACGAATGATTCAATCGCATGCCAATCGGATTATCGACATTCATGTGCTGGGCAAATGCTTCATTCACAACCACAGGAATGGACATGGCATATTTTTCCTTTTTCTTATGGGCATCGTTAGCCTTTTTTTGCTCCTGCCAATAAGCCCTGTAGTCGCTTTTCAGGAAAGTACCTTTGCTCACTTTTAATCCATAGGTATCGGCAAAATGCTCATCCCCCCAATACAAATCACTGCGAAGTGTATCAGTAGCATTGGCACCATTCCAGCTAAACCCCATTTCGTTTTTACCTCTAATGGGAGCCGATGTCGAGGCCGATACACTCAAAATATTAGGATGCTGCTTCAATTCCTGCTTAAATGCCCCGATGGAATACCATAAACCGGTTTCCACCACTACCATATCTTTCTTTTGCAAACCGATATCGTGATTCTGTATCAGATTAAGCTGTTTATAGATGATCCCGGTAAACATGATCAGCACCATGGCAATAGAAAACTGAACAACTACCAGTCCTTTGGTAAAACCAGCTTTCGATCCAGTGGCACTTCCTCCTTTGAATATCATTACCGGACTATGTGCTGTTAGGTAAAAAGCAGGATAGATTCCTGCTCCCACTCCTATAAACAGAGTGATAAGTAGTAGTGAACCAACCAATTCAGTAGAAAAACTGAGCAACTCTGTCTTCTGAGTCAACTGTTCGAACCATGGCAACATCAAGCGCATTAATAGCAATGCCAACAGGGTAGCAATTACTGTTTGCACCAAAGCTTCCAGCACAAACTGAAGGTAGAGCTGTCGTTTGCCCGATCCTGCCACTTTGCGTATTCCCACCTCTTTGGTGCGCTCTGATGCTCTGGCTACTGTAAGCGAAACAAAATTGAATGTAACCATTAGGATGATGAGTAGAGCCAATCCACCAAAGATCCACACATACTTAATGTTTCCAATCCGTTTATCGGCCATACCTGTTTCATAGTCGCTATACAGGTGAATATCGTCCAACGGTTGAAACATGAGCTTATCCGACCGTTTTTGATATTTCCCTAATACACCTGCCATTTGGTTAACCAATTCACCGGAAACGACTATATCTTTTTTCAGTTTAATGTAAGTGCGTACCCAATAAGAATCGTGCCAGCTGGTCATATACTGTTGAACCACGCGGTTCTTTTCACTTACCAAATAATCGAAATGAATATGCGTCTGACGTGGCAATTTAACAACAGCCCCCACCGTATAGATCCTTTTGTAGTACTTATCGACAACCACCGACTTACCCAATGCCGACTCATTACCAAACAGCTTATGAGCCAACTCTTGTGATAACACAATATCATCGGCTTTTGTAAAGGCGCTCTTTGCATTTCCTTCTACAAATTCAAAGCCTCCGAATACTTTGAAAAAATCGAGATTGGTCCAGGCATAACGAGCAGCGACCTTCTTATCGCTCCACTCCAACTGTAAAGGACTACTTTCCGAAGCATGACTTAAATACGTGGCATTCTCAATTTGAGGGAAATCACGTTTCATCACATGAGCTAAGGGACGAAACGAGTTGCCCGTTTTCACAATTTGTCCTCCCTCTTGCTTCAAGGTAAGCACCCGGTATGTTCGATCGTGATCGGGGTGAAATTTCTCAAACTGCAACTCATCAAATACCCATAAATAAATGAGCAAACTAGCAGCAATCCCAACAGTAAATCCTAATATGGAAATGATCGTATAGATCGGTTTCTTTTGGTTGTTTCTAAGCGCAATACGTATATTTTGTCTCCACATGGTCTGGCTAATTTAGTTTATTTCAACAGCATTACTACATAATCTCTTTCAGTACCTTTTTCGACAATTTTCATTAATAGTTCTGCATTAGCACCTGCTTTATCAAACTGCTTACTCTTCACGTGCTCTTTAAGTTGTTTTATGCTTATGCCGAAATAGATGGTTCCATCATCGGCCAACTTACGAGGCCAAAAAGCCAAGCCTGCATCTAAATCGTTTTGGATAGTATTCCGTGGTTCTGAAGGCCAAGGAGCCATTGGCATATCTTTCGTTTTTTTAGCCACATACGGCTCTGCATCGATATAAACATGAAAGCTCTCGCCGGTTTCCTTATTGTATACAAACTTGTTGTATTTTAACGATCCGCTACGAGCAGTTGCCGGACAACAATAATCCTGCGTGTAAGTGATAAAGATAAAACGGTTGGTTTCAATAAATGTTCTTGGTACAAATTTATCCTTTAATCCTACTGAAGGATTGATTCCATCGTTGGCTCCATTAAACCCCTTTTCGCCATAATCCACCACATAGCGAGGAACAAAACGGTTACTGGACTTTACTTCGAAAATGGTATCGTTGTAAGATTGGCGGAAATAGACACGCCCATTGCTGCGATATTTTGATCCACCATCGGGATTACGCATTACCGAGCCAGTGAAATTTACAATGGGATCGTGATCTTTTAGAGCACATACCGTATCTCCATTGGTAGAATACATTACCATAAAATGTCCGGTTTCGCTCGATTTCATTTTACTGGTTTCGGCCAGAAAATGCTTTTCATCAAGCATGAAAAGTTTTCTTCGATGCGATTTATCAATTTGACAAATAACGTCTCCTTTTACCCGTTTCTTTTTATTTTCCACATTTTCGTTTAGGTCTAATGTCTTATTTCCGGGAGAAGCATCGTAACAAATCAGTTCTGGTCGCTTATCGTAAAAGCCACCGTATGAAAAGAATAACTTATCGCCTAAAGTAACTACATCACCTAACGTACCTTTATATTTCTTGAAGCTCTCTCTGCTAATACGCATGGAATTGCTATTGGTCAACCCTTCGGTTCGATTATCACATATCGTTTCCACAAAACTTCCATCTCGATTGAAACGTGCAACTTCGCGATACATCACCTGAGTAATAATATTATTGGGAGTAACAGTTATACCAACACCTCTTTTGAAATAAGCAGAATCGGAAGGATGTCTTAACAATACATACTCTATCTTGTTAGCCAGCATTGAATAACTGAATGGTTTTACTCGCTTACGCGCCTCCATAATATCTAAAACAACAGGAGGTTCACTGGTTTCCATTGTGCGATTCTCTTTCTGCTTAAGCTGATTGGAAATGGGAATTCTTTTTATAGCCGCTTCCTCTTTTGCCTTTTGAGCTGCTATCTCTGCCTCCTTTTTAGCCACCTCTGCTGAAAGTTCCTTCTCGTTGGTATTCAATTTATTTCTCGACTTACAACCAGTTAAGGCCAGCACCATTGCAATAATTAAATAGATCAGTCCTCTCATATTATTTCAGTTTATATATGATTAGCAAATGATTATCGTCTTTCATTTGATGAATGCAACGCTCGAATTCCTCTTTTCTTTGAGCTTCGGCTTGCTTAAATCGATCTGATTTCACCCAATATTTCAAGCCAATTCCTGATACCATTTTCGCCTCTTCTCGCTGTCCATTTATCTCTCTTGGCCAGTACCCTCCGTATCCTAATATATCATCAACTACTCCTCTGTTTTTCTTCCCGTAGTTTACACTCTGAAAATGTTTCTTGTTCTTGTCATAAATTCCGAATGCAATCTTTGCATCAACATCCCCATATTCAACCAACAGCTTTTCATCTGTTTCCACCAACATATCGGAAACCCATAAATTACCATGTAGTTTACCAGGGGTAAAATATCGGTTAGGAGTTACCTTCAGTGAATCGAAATTAAATACATAAGCTGGTACAAATCGATTGGGCGGCATCACACGAAAAACGGTATCAGAGAAAGTTGAATAGATTGTCAACATGTTTTTATACCAATGCCTGCGAACGCGAGTGGAACCTCGTTTTATTATCCTTTTGGTATAGTTTTCAACCGGGTTCAGGTTGGTAAAACCACAAAGCGAATCGTTGTCGCTGTGTCCCACCATCACATTTTTCCCTCTCGATGCATTACTCCACGCCGAAGGAACATTCAAAAACATATCGCCACTTAACGGAATGGTGGTTGCATTTCTATTTAAACGATACTGAAAGCCATCGGCAGCATTAGCACTAAACAACTGTAGCAATTTGCCTGGCAACGTATCTCTTGCAGCCTCTACATTCCCGTTCATACCTAGAGGACGATCATCATTCAATTGGTATTTCTTAAAGCCATATTGCTTGGTTTCCGAATTATAAGAAGTGTAATACAAAAATCCATCTTTCACCCAGATATCGCCAATTGCACCATCGTAGATTACCTCTTTGCTTGACCAACTCATTTGACTGCCTCTTCCGGGAAATACGCGAACATTGATATTGTCGATCTTGTTCTTTACAATCGTTTTTATAAATCGACCATCCCTCCCAAATTGATAGATCCCAGAAAGGCCATACACCAGAATGTATTTATCGGTTAGCTTAACAAACTGAGTGACTTTACCGATATTCGAAGAATCAGGGATGCTTTCCAAAGGAATAAAAGTTACATCGGCAATATCTGAAAGCTTCACATCAATGCTATCCCCCTTTTGACCAGCAATATCTACCAATTGAATGGGGTACGACTTATCTATCGATCGATTTTCTTTTAACTGGATGCCTTTTGAGATCTTTTGAGGCATCGCTTTAGCACTGGCCGCCAACAAGCTGTCTTCAACAGTTATCTGCTGTGCCAACTTCTCTTGGTTTCCCTGCAACTGATTACGACCACGACAGTTTATAAAAACTGCCGCCATAATCAACAAGATAAGTCTTTGGTTACTCATAAAATGTTTAGCTCTATTTTATCGTTTATTTGCCTTCCCCTCCTTCGTTTCCTTTTAATTCTTTCTATTTTTATTTGAGCCGCAAAATCTTGCGGCTCTACATTTTTCTACTTCGCTGGCGCAAATTTGTAATTTGTGCCTTCTGCTTTCCTATTTCTAAAGTATAAGCACCGATTGCAAATCGGCGCTAGCACTTTCTAGCTACCACGCGAATCTTTCGCGTGGTTTCTTTTTGAGACGCAAAATTTTGCGTCTCTACCAAATTCCGATTTTACTATTCATACCTCAACGCTTCCACCGGATTTCGGGTGGCTGCCTTGTACGATTGAAATGAGATGGTAATTAACGCTGTTAACAATGCAATTATTCCTCCCAAAGCAAATATCCACCAACTGAGATTGGCTTTGTAAGCAAAACTATTTAACCACCTACTTAGCAGTACGTAAGCCAACGGACATGCAATAACAAAGGCCAACGCAATCCACTTTATCAAGTCGATGTTTAGCATTCCCAGCACTTCTGTTACCTTAGCCCCATTTACTTTTCTAATTCCTATCTCTTTGGTTCGTTGTTCCATTATGAATACCGAAAGTCCGATTAACCCCAAACACGAGATCAATAGAGAAATCAGTGTGGTGTAGTTTAACACCTTCTGAAACTGTCTGTCTTTTGCATAATGCGCTTCCCATGAACTATCCAGAAATTGATACTCCATTGGGAAGTTCGGTGACATATCTCCCCATATCTGTTTCAATTTTGCCATTGTCTTATCAAACTGAGCAGCATTCAGGTTATTCATTTTCAAATAGGCATAATCGCAGTTACCTAAGCTACAACTAAATCCGGCTGCTTTAATCGGAAAATGCAACGATCGGTAATTGAAATCCTGTACCACACCAATTACTTGTCCCTTTTCACTCTGTTTGTATTTTACTCTTGCTTTGGCAATTTCTTTAACTCCGAAATCTTTAATCGCTTTCTGATTGAAAATATGGTGTTTCATTTTCTGCGAACTCTCTGTAAAACCAGTTCCCTCTATCATCTTTAATCCGAAAAAATCGAAGAAATGAGGTCCAACGTGAAGCATATTATATTTCACGGTTTTATCCTCGCCATTATCATTAAGCAATCGTCCCCAGTTCTGTTCGATGTTGGTAATAGGCACTTCAGAAAACGTCAGATCATTCACTTCTGGTATCTTCCCCACCTCGCTTTGGAAGTATTCAATTCGTTTCTGAATATCCTCGTTGATGGTTGCCATTACAATATTGTCTTTATTGAAACCAATATCAACCGATTGTAAATGACGATTCTGTACCTGAATAAACAACACTCCGGAGATTAGACCAATAGACACCACAAACTGAAACACCAATAAGCTATTTCTTAGCCAGTTGTTATTACTTCTTCCTGCTTGCTTTTGCAATAACTCCAAAATTCGGTTTTTGCTGAACATTATTCCCGGAATAACTCCTGTTCCTACAACCATTACACCAACTATTGTCAGTAAAACAAACAGATTGGCTCCTTTAAACAGTTCGGCAAAAGAGAATTGAGTTTGAGTGATATCGTTGCATGCATCTAAAAAGATCAAAGTAAGCACAACAGTCAACAGTAATGCAATTCCAAGATTAGCCATTGATTCAGAAACAAATAAACTCACAACCTTTTTGCGGGTACTTCCTAATGTTTTAATGATTCCCACATTTCTGAAACGTTTTTCACGCTGCGCCGTTATCAGATTGATATAATTGATACACGCCAAAACTAAAATGAGTATTCCAATGGCCTGTATCAAAAATAAGGTCTGCTTATCGCCATGCTTAACAATGTCCAGCTCTAAATGATCGAAATACATCTTTGAGTAAGGCATTCCAGAAAACTTCAACCCACCTTTTTCATAGTCGGGCACATCTGCCAATGTTATATTGCTTAGCCTTTCAATAATAGTTGTTTGATTAATATTCGAGTTTAGCTTAAAGAAAGAACGAAAGTTACATGAGCCCCACATTTCCATGTTACGCTTATACCAACCTATCTTAAAGTTAGTTGGAAGCGAAAGCACTGCTTCAAAATCCCACGACGAATTCTTTGGAACATCCTTAATTACCGCTCCAACAACCACCTCAATCCCATTCAAATAAGTCGAATTATAGGCCACACTCTTTCCAACCGGATTCTCTTTTCCAAACAGTTTACTGGACAGCGACTCTGTAAGCACTAACTGATCTGCTCGGTCTAAAGCACTTTGCGCGTTTCCCCATTTAGTTTCAAATTCGAAAACCTTAAAGAAACAAGAATCAGCCACCAACATACGTTCTACTTTGAAAGCATTGTTATCCTTTTTCAGAAACACCTGAGGCGACCAATCATCTGTTACGTAAGTAAGGGCCTCAATTTCTGGCATATTGGTTCTCACATGGTCCACCATTTTATAAGACACATATGGTGTTCCATTACTATTCAGATTGTAAATATTTTCATACCCCGGAATAAACTGATCAGTCGATTTTTCGAAGCGCACATACGAGAAAATAAATAGGCTAATGGTTATTCCAATGGCCAATCCAATTACATTAATAGATGTAACTTTCTTATTCTTCAACATTCCCCGAAGGGCTATTTTAAAATCTGATAAATTCATCGCAATTATCTAAACGTCATTTTATCTAGCACAGAGATACAAAATTTTGAATCTCTACATTTTTCTAATCAAACCATAAGCACCGATTACAAATCGGCGCTAGCACTTTCTGGTTGCTGTGCGAATCTACTTCGCTGGCGCAAATTTGCAATTTGTGCCTTTAGATTTCCTATTCCTAAATTCCCTAAAGAGCTACCGCGCGAATCTTTCGCGTGATTTCTTTTTGAGACGCAAAATTTTGCGTCTCTACCGGAATTCAGAGTTACTCCGTCCTCAGTGCGTCCACTGGGTTTTGATTGGCATTTCTGGTGAAGTTAATAGTAGAAGCCACTGCCACTAACACCAAAATGAACAAGCTACATCCCAAGAAGATTCCCCAGTGCAATGGTATCTTCGATGCAAAGTTCTCCATCCACTTATCAACAGTAAACCATGCTCCAACTAATCCGACAATAATTGCAGGAATAGCCACTAATTCCAAGTCCATTAAGAATATTCTTAAGATATCAGAGAATTTAGCTCCATTGATTTGACGAATAGCCAGCTCTTTCTTTCTTCTGATTGCTTCGTTGGTAGCATATCCTAACAAGCCAATTATTGTAATCAGAAGTATAACGATATTACCTGCCACCATTGCATTTCGGAAACCTCGCTGTTTAGTGTATCTCTTACCCTGCTCCAGAGAAAGGCTTTTTATCACAGCGTCGTTGTATGGTAAAGCTGAATTGAATACCTTCTCGATTTTCTTCATTACACCAGTTTGAGCTGTAGAATGCACTTTAACCATTATTTTAAATGAATAAGCAGAGTTCTTCTGTGCAGCCTTGATAAATGCAGCTTCAGGGCGATAAAAGAAGACAGAAGGACGAGAATCAGGATTTGCTTTTGAACCAACAATAAAATCGGAGTAAACGCCTCTGATTGTTGTGTTACCATGTTCGGTTATTGTAACGTCTTTTCCGACTACTCCTTCGGTCCATCCATTGTTTATTTTAAGCATCTCTGCTCCTTTTTGACTAATGATAACGTCGCCACGAACAGCAGCTTTCTCCGAGAACATCTCTCCTCGCTGAACGCTTACACCTAAAATGGACAAATAATTTTCATCAGCACTATAGAAATCGGCCACATTGAACAACTCTTTCTCTTTATCTGGCGACAAAACATTGTTGCCTGATGCACCATAAATGGGTAGACATGCTCCCAATCCCACTTTTTCCACTTCAGGCATCGATCTAAGTTGGTGCAGAACAGTTCCAATTTTACTTCCAGACATTCCACTGGTTGAACCGAAATAAACTCCTTCGGTATTGTAACCATGCGGACTATTTTTCAGATTATCGTACTGTAACGTAACAATAACCAATGTAGTTAAGATAAATGCCGCACCAGCAAACTGAAACGATAGCAGTGCCAATTTCCACTTATTTTTCTTCTGCTTGTACTGACGGAAAGCTGAAACCACTGGAATTTTCGAAAAGAATCGAGCAGGGAGGTAGCTAATTAGTGCCATTATGAATATCACAATTCCAACAATTGGAATAATCACAATTGGATTTAATACCGCCCCCAGACTATGTCCCAATTCATTTTCGGCCAATGGTTTTACTGCCAAAACAATTAATAAAGCTCCCACCAATGACAATGCGAACAGTACTGCCGTTTCGGAGAATATCATTTGTTGAATGTTTCGTGGTTGAGCGCCACATGTTTTATGAACCGCAGATGACTTCGCCCTACTAATTAACACACTCAATGTTAGCAGAATATAATTCATTAAAGACACAATTAATACTGCAATGGCAATAGAACTAAGTATTAGAATAATATCCTGAAGATTATCGGAGTGCATTTTTAGAATCGGTTTAAAAGTATATTTCAAAACCATACCACCATGCTTCTCCTCCAACTTAACAATATCCTGATGTTTCTCTTGCATTTTGCGTACTGCAGGGGCAAGACTTTCGGGCTTAATTCCTTTTCCCAGTTTAACACATGTGTAGTAGCGATCGTTACCTAACCAGTTATCACTTCCATCCCACATGAATTTACCAATTGAAATCAACGGAACCACTACATCGTATTCGTAATTGGTATTCTCTGGCAATTCTTCAAATACACCGGCAATGGTCAGTTTTTTTCCGGGATATTCTTTTAGTTCGATTACCTTTCCAACAACTCCACCTCCTATCTCGCTGGCAATTTTAGTGGAAATCATACAGTTCATTGGAGATTTCAAAATCTCTTTGGCATTTCCTTCCACCATTGAGCGAGGCATCACATCGAAGAAAAACTCATCGGCCAAAATAAACTGTGCTTTATACTTCTTCTGATCTTCGGTATAAAAAACCGATGTTCCCATATGTGTTATACGCGTTGCCATTTCAACTCCTGGCACTTCAGCTTTCAATCCAGGACCAATAGCTCCACTTGTACTAGCATAACTGCTTAGCTTATCGGACGATTTATCCATCTTGAAGTTTTCATGCACAACAAAAAGTCTGTCTGCATCAGGATAAAAGCTGTCGAAACTGTGGTAATACAGCACTTCTGCTAATAGTAAAATACCAAAGGCTAGTCCGGCTGCCAGGGAAATGATTCGAGTAGCTGAATGCTCTCCTTTCTTGAATAATCTACGGGTTGCAATCTTTATATAATTCATTTGCGCTAATTTTTTCTTCTTTTTATTCGTACTTCAATGCCTGAACAGGATTCATCAAAGAAGCCTTTATCGATTGGTAACTACTCGAAACTAGTGTTACCACCACCGAAATGGTTAAAACAATTACTAAATCTGTGATATTAAACTGATACTTAAACTGTCCCGGAGTGATATTCTCAATAATCTTTGCCATTGGATATACCAACAGGTTGGCTCCTAGTACCAATAGCAGAAACTGCCTAACGATCAAAGGCAATACCTCGGTCATTTTAGCACCTTGGACTTTCCTTATTCCAATTTCTTTCATTCTTCGCTGTGATGCAAATACTACCAAACCGAAAAGTCCGAATGCTGCAATTAATATAGACATCATGGCAAACAATGCAAACGTGTCTTTAATATTTGTCCATAGCGAAATTGATATATCATTGTTGTTGGTATCGTAATCATAAACCTCGAATAACACATCGTGAAACGCATTATTTAAAATAGCTTTAATATGCGTCATGCTACTTTTTTGCGTCTCCGGATGAATACGAAATGTTAGATCGTTGGAATATTGAAAGTTCACATCTCCCTTTAATAACAAATAGGGTAATATTGGATTATGCACATCATCGGCATTAAAGTCTTTCAACACACCAACAACAGTGTACTCTTTACCCATCTTCACACGCTTTCCGATGGGATTTTTCCAGCCATATGCTCTGACTGCCGTTTCGTTAATTAAACACGACTGCTCGTCTGAAAACTCTTCAGAAAAGTTTCTTCCCATTGCCAGCTTCAATCCCATTGTTTTCAAGTAATCAGGACAAGCTCTGTTCCATCGACCAAACACTGCATTAGCCGGGTCACCTCCTTCTGGCACCACATGACATCCCCAACTGGAATGAAGAGGAGAATTAATTGAAGCAGCCATCTCTTCAACTCCCGGATTGGCAAGAATCTGCTCTCGTAAGAAATTATAAGTTATTTTATTCGAGTTACCTGGTACTGAACACCTCACCAGTCTATTTTTATCAAAACCTAAATCCATGCTCTGCATGTGGCTTACCTGACGGTACATCCACAGACTTGTGGTAATAAGTAAGACAGACAATACAAATTGCAGGTAAACCATTCCCTGTAAACAGGTTACACGCCCTTTTTTATGTTGCACCTTCCCTTTTAATACTTTCACAGGATTAAAAGATGCGACAACAAATGCCGGATAAGTTCCGGCTAAAAAACCTGTAACCAGAACTGCGCTAAGCAAAAACACAGGGAACTGCCAACTTCCAAACAGATCTAACGATATATCTCTGTTTACTACAGAATTGAACACAGGCAATATGAGCCTTGCAATAAATAATCCAAGCAATAATGCCAATAGAGATATTACAATTGCTTCTGTAATGAATTGTATTCGAATATAGTTTTTACCGCTTCCTGCCGCTTTTCTTACTCCTATTTCTATGGAGCGAAGAGTTGAAAAAGAGGTGGATAAGTTCATGAAACTAACACACGATAGTAATAGGATAGTAATACCTAAGAAGGAATAAAAATAGACGATTACTCCTCTTTCATCGCGCGCATCTTGTTTCAGGTGCAATTTAGCAAGCGGACGCAAATACATCACTTTATTGGCATTTACATCATGCTGGTTAATAAGATCTTTTATTTTATCGGAAACAATATCTGCCGAAGTATTGGGTTTTAACAAAGCATAAATATGCAGATTACATCTGGTCCAGTTATCCTTCTGAGCTACCAATAGACTCTTATTCGATCTAAAATAAGATGCGTTTATATACGATTGCTCTGGCACATCGGCCATAATGCCTGTTACTACCAGCTCTTTCTTTCTATTGTCCAACAATATTTTGCCCATTGCATCTTCTCCTGGAAAATATTTCTGAGCCAATGATTCACTCAGGACAATTGCATTTGGAGCTTCCAACACATTTTGCTTATCTCCTTTTAACAATTGAAATGAAAATACACTAAATACTTTGGAAGACGCCCAGTATCCTTCTCGTTCGAAATAAAGATCTCCATCTAAAGTTCCTAAATATTCGTTCCAGATATTTCCCAGTACAATGGCTTCATCTACAGAAGGGATATTCTCTTTCAAATATTGAGCCACAGGAACAGGAGTCTGACTCCATTCATCGGTTCTATCTGATTTTTGATAAGAATGTACGCGATAAATATTCTCAAAATTCTCATTGAATTTATCCCAATTCTTCTCATACTGCACATAGCGAGCGACCAATATAAAAGCTGCCAACCCGACGGATAAGCAGAGTAGTTGAATAAACGAAAGCATCTTCTTCCGTTTAATATTTCTCCAGGCGATTAATATAAAATGTTTAAGCATTGCTTTTCTTTTTAGGGTTATTCGTAACGTAATGCTTCTACCGGGTTTCGTGCTGCCGCTTTATACGACTGAAATGAAATTGATATAACAGCAATAATGAAAGCGATAAATCCTGCTAATGCAAAAACCCACCAACTCATATTCGTTCGATATGCAAAGTTCGACATCCAACTATTCATTGCCCAGTATCCTAATGGACATGCAATAACAAATGCCAATGCAACTGACTTCATGAAACCACTGTTCAGCATGGTTACAATTTCAATGATTCGTGCGCCATTTACTTTGCGCACACCTATCTCTTTAATTCTATATTCCGAAAGTAAAATGGCTAGTCCCAGCACACCAACAATGGAGATAATGACCGAGATTAAACAGAAGATGCTTATTAGTTGTGCTTGCTTCTCTTCGGCTCTATACATATAATCTAACTCTTCATCTAAAAAACTATATGAAATAGGAAACTTCTTTTCGAACTGGCTGTACACATGAGTTATATGCGCCATTGTTTCCTTTACATTTTGCCCCGAAATTTTAATACTCAGTTGATGATGGCGAGTCTTTGTTAACCAAAATGCCAACGGCTTTACTTCTTCATGTAGCGAAGCATACTTCATATCCTTAACGATTCCCACTAGCTCTCCTTTAAAACCAAAACCAGGAATCTGTTTCCCTAGGTAATCCTTATCCCAGCCAAACTCTTTCAAGGCAGCCTGATTCATGATGAATTTATTTTCGTCAGCTTCAATATTCTCCGCAAAGTCTCTTCCTTCAACGATATCAAAACCCATGAACTTCATGTAACGTTCATCCACAGGCCAACATTTAAAGTTCACCTTCTTGCCGTCGATATTGCGCCCCCAGCCCATGCCAACTCCACCTGGAACAAACTGCGAAAATGCATAATCGATTACATTACCATTTTTGGTCAACTCATTAATAAATGCTTGCTCTTGCTTCTGAATAGAACCTGGCATTCTAACAGTGACAATGTTTTCCTTTTGAAAACCAAGATCATAGTTCTTAAAGAAATTTACCTGTTTTTCGATAAATAAGACTCCAATAATTAGCAATATCGAGATTCCAAACTGAAGAACAGTGAGCCCTTTTCCCATTTTACTGCGTTGCGGACTCAACGGAATAAATCCGGCTAATGCTTGTGCCGGCTTCACACTAATGTTGATACGCGTTGGGAAAATAGAAACCAGTGCTCCCAATACAGCAAATAACAACCAGCATAATCCAATTAACCAAACATAGTTCCCCAGAATAAATGTATATGAGAACATGTTGGGCCATAAGTGTAGAATACTAATCACAAAGAATAGAGAAACAGTAAAAGCAGCAGTAATTAAAACAATGGATTCGGTAATGGCTAATCCCATTAGTCGGGCCTTTGACTCTCCCAACACTTGTCTAACATTTACCGACTTTCGTAATTTCGGAGCGTTGGCTACTGCAAAGTTCAGATAATTGACAATGGCCATAAACAACAATAGAGCTGCAACCAAGATCAACGATCGTGCAAAAAGTAAATTTCCCCGTCCCATTTTCTTATGGAAGTGCAAATTATTGGCAGGAATTAGATTAAAAGAGAAATCTTCCAAACTTCCCTCTTTCCAATCTTTCACCCCTTGCGATGCATTCATCTTTGCTACAATATCTTCCACATTGCTACCTTCGGGTAACATATAATAGTGATTAAAGCTATACTCCGACCAGTCGTTTATCCACGAAGTGGTAGGATAAGAACATAATGCACCAAAACGATGCATACGACTATTTTGAGGTAATTCAAAGAAAACACCTTCAACGGTATATGGTTGTGAGAAATTACCATATATCGTTTTACCCACTGGGTTCACATCGCCAAATAATTTTTCGGCACTTTTATCAGATAAAATTACTGTGTTCTTTAATGCCAGCGTTTTGCGTTTTCCGTACTTCATTTTCAGATCGAAAACCTCGACAAAAGTAGAATCTACTGCTCTAGTCGAGATATTTACCCCCTGACTATCATTCTTCTTCAAAGAATAAGTCTGCGGCCCCCAAGCAAAAGAACAAACCGTAGCCATTTCCGGAATATTATTGGCAAAATAATCGGCCATAGGATTAGGCAACCAATAACTCGCATTATTTTCTCCTTCCTGAACCGCATTCATCTCCAATAAATAGATTCGATCGATATTCTTGTTATACCGATCGAATGTAAACTCGTTCCATAAATAGATGGACAGCAAAATAAACGCTGCAAATGACACCGATAGTCCTACCAAGTTAAAAAAGGTAGTTTGCTTTGACTTTTTCAGCGATGCCCAGATGGTGATAAAATAGTGTTTCATTGTGTTTTAAATAGTTTGATGGTGGTGTGTATCTTATTTTATAATGGTGTTATTCAACTCGCTACCGCCCGAATCTTTCGCGTGGTTTCAGGCTTTCCTCATCGCTGGCGCAAATTTGCAATTTGTGCCTTTAGCTTTCTTACTCCTAAATTCCCTAAAAGATAAGCACCGATTACAAATCGGCGCTAGCACTTTCGCGTGGTAGCAGTTTTTCCTATTCATATCTCAATGTTTCAACCGGATTACATGTTGCGGCTTTATACGATTGAAACATAATGGTTATTAATGCAACTGTTAAAACTACGATTCCGGCTAAGGCATAAACCCACCAGCTCAATGCTGTTTTAAATGCAAAGTTCTGTAGCCATTTGCTCATGGTATAGAACCCGATAGGTGCAGCAATTGCAAATGAGAGAAGCACCCATTTTCCAAATCCGCCATTTATCATTGATAGTATTTCAGCTACTGTTGCTCCATTTACTTTACGAATACCAATCTCTTTTACCCTTTGTGTAATGGTATATTCAGCAACACCAATAAGTCCCAAACATGCAATAAGGATGGCAATAATAGCAAACAGTCCAACCGCATAAGCCTGCTTTTCTTCTTTTCGATATAACTTAGCAATAATATCATCGTAAAACTGATACCTAAAGTCCAGATCAGGATCAATCTCATGAACCAGATTTTTCATCTGGCTAAGTGTATTGCTAAAATCATTCCCCAGTAATCGAACATTCATTGCTGTTACCCATTCCAGTTCATCAATTTTATTCAGTTTCAGGTAACCAACATCATGATGTATATCTTTAAAATGAAAATCTTTAAAAACACCAACTACTCGTCCGCCAAACATTTCTTTACCATCCAGATTATCCCATCCCATTTTTCGGTAAAGCTTATCATTTATCAAACAACTATTTTTGTCCGTTAGTCTAAAATCTCTTCCTGCAATAATCTCAACATCAAAAGTGGATGCAAAATCGTTATCTACCTCAATGCTCGACACATCCGACAAGTCTACTTCTTCAACTTTTCCAGACATACTTGAACAAATATAATAAGGCGATCCAGCTGTAAAAGATGCATTCTTGACATTGGAAATCTGTAATAGTTTATCTTTCAATGCAGATGGATCTTTCTCGAAATAACTCAAATTGATTTGTACCAATAAGTCTCGGTCAAAACCAACATCTTGCGTTTTAGCAAACTCAATCTGTTTCCAAATAGTAGCTACACAAAACAGAAGTGCAATAGATGCAGTTAGCTGAAAAACCAATACCGACTGTCGGAACAGATTGTTCTTCTTCGAACCTTTTCCTTTCAAAGCAATTACAGGAATAGCTCTGGCTGCAATTAATGCAGGCACTACACCTGCTAATAGTACAATTGCAATAAATAGCACTGTCAACAATCCCCAGCTGACACCACTTCTCATCAACAACCATAAGTCAATATTCTTTCCTAATATGTTTGAGAAAGAAGGAGCAATTACTACTGCAATCATAGTGGCCAACAAAAGAATAACGACACACACAAATACAGATTCTCCCAAGAACTGCTTAAAAATAAACTTTGCTCCTGCTCCATTTATCTTGCGCATAGCAATTTCAGACTTTCGCTCTGAATTAACTGAGACAGCTAAGCTCACATAGTTAAACACTCCCATTAACAGAATCACTAATGAGATCCATATCAATAATTTCAGCATACTACTGTTAGCCACTGGTAATGAACTATGTGCTTTAACATCGAAATAGATCTCTTTTAATGGTTGAATCTCTAATATGGTATTATCATACCCCTCTTTGTCTTTCAACATTCCTGCCAATTTCAATTCCACCTCTTTGGGATTTGCACCTTCATTCAATTGCAAGAAATGATTCATTAAGTAATAAGTAGTCTTGTTGTATGTCCGTTGAGTATATTGTGTACTTGTTACTTCACCGATCAATCCATCAAACTGAAATGAGCTATTCACAGGAGGATCAGTCATAACACCGACCACCTTCAGTTGTTGATCTCTCATTTCCATATAATTTCCAACCGGATTAACATCGCCATACAATTTTTTCGCATACGATTGAGTAAGAATAATATTATTCTTTACATCCAGATTATGCTCGGCATCACTATAGATCAATCGATGAGAAAATATATTCAGATATTCATTATCGACAATAGCAAAAAGTGAGTTAATAAAATCGTCATTTACCTTTACTTTATCATAATTGTGTCGAAATATTGTGTTGGCTTTAATTCCAGGTACATCGTTAGAAAACCCGTCAGCCAATAAAGTAGGTAAATTCACTCCATTATTATTGGACTTCACTCGATAAATGTTCGACACATTGGGGTATGTCATATTCATCGATTTTTCGGAAGCAATAAAAACAGTAAGCAGCACTACTACTGACAAACTTAACGCAAAACCACCTATAGCAATCAATGTAGTTACTTTACGCCGTTGAATTACTCTCAGAAATTGTAAAAAATGACGATAAAAACTCATAACAAAGGGTTTTATTCTGCAACTAAACTCTTAGCATTTGTAGGAATATCTTCTCGTACCAATCCATCTACCAATCGAACGATTCTGGTTCCATACTGGGCATTTTTTTCAGAATGGGTTACCTGAATAATAGTCATACCTTCTTTATTCAGCTCCTGCAATAGCTCCATAATCATTTCGCCCTGCTCTGAATGAAGGTTTCCTGTTGGCTCATCGGCCAACAACAAAGTTGGATTAGCAATTACTGCACGGGCTATACCCACCAACTGCTGCTGTCCACCAGACAATTGATCAGGGAATAAGTCTTTTTTGGCCACCATATTAAAACGGTCTAAGATATCGGCAACCATCGCTTTACGCTCTTTGCTTTTAATGCCCTTATAAACCAATGGCGTCTCTATATTTTCATATACTGTCAAATTTTCAATCAAATGATAAGCTTGAAAAATAAAGCCAATATGATTGCGATGGTATTCTGTTTTTTGCTTGTCTTTTAACTTATGTACCGGATTATCCATAAAGTAATATTCTCCTGCTGAAGGATCGTCCAACATTCCGATAATATTCAAAAGTGTTGATTTCCCGGCACCACTAGGCCCCATTATACTTACAAATTCTCCCGATTTAATTTCCATATCAACCCCTTTCAATACAAATGTTCTTTGAAAACGCGATTGATAGTACCTGTCAATGTCTTTTAAGCTTATCATATATCTTTTTGTTTTATTGTTTTTACAATTATACTTATTAGTTAACCGTGCCAAAAATGATGCCTAAAGGAAAGCAACACTGAATACCAATCAGTTAACAACTGACTCGTTCTATCTAAGTGTATATTTTTTTTACACTACTGTTAAATTTTTGATCTAATATTCACTATATGTAAAAATACATATCAGTAACCAGATCTAAAACACCTCCAACAATATGAACAATAACCCTTTTTAAGTATTTATTTAGAAAGGGTTAAAAGGAACAAACCTATGAGTAGCAATCTTTTCACCATAAATCAGATTCTTAAAAGGTTTCTTTTAGTTACAGGAGCCACCATACTCTTTGTGGTTATTGTTTTTATTGTACTTACCGAATATTTCCAAAAGCAGAAGCAATTATCTTACGAAAAACAACTGGTAGAAGATGAAAAGAAGATGTTTCTGAGTATTGCTGTTGACAACATAATTAACTACCTGAACTACAACAATGCATCTGCAGATAAAGAGATGCGTAAGAAATTGAAACAGGAGGTAGATAATGCATTGCGACAAGCACAGCAGATATACGATACCAATAAAAATAGTAAATCTAAAGCCGAGATTACAGAACTAATAAAGTCGGTATTACGCGAAGTGCGCTACTTTGAAGGAAGAGGGTATATCTACATTATTAGCATGGATGGAACTCTTATTTTACACCCTTATCAGAAAGAAAAAGAGGGCACCAGTTTGATGAATGTCCATGACAAAACAGGGCTTTATATGATAAAAGAACAGGTTAAGTTAATGAAACAACAAGCTGATGGTTTTATTAATTACCCATGGACAAAACCCTGGCTTAACGATACTGTATTTCACGACAAACTATCATATGTAAAACGTTTTGAACCATTAAACTGCTTCTTTGGCTGTGGAGAATACGCAAGTGATCATATGTACGACACGCAGCAGAAAGCACTAAGCTGGCTCCGTAATTCATACGATTCCAGTAAATGGAACTTATTCATCAACCATTTCGATGGCACTGCTTTGGTGATAAACTCTGTAAAGTATAAACCAGGTGTAAACATAAGATTCATAGCAGATAACAATGGTCTAAACATTTTTGAGAAAGAACTAGCGATAGCGCAATCTGGCAAGGCCGATTTTTTATATTACAACTGGCCGGATTCCATCAACTCATACACACCGAAAGTTGCCTATGTTGCCGGATTTCCAGGTTGGAACTGGATGATTGGAGCCTCGATGAGTTTAGAAAAGATAGAAGACATTCAGCTGAAAACTCAAAAGGAATTCAGTCAGATATCAATATTCAGGAGCATTGCAGCAGCACTATCTGGCTTATTTGTTCTATTGATTATTTTAAGAATTACTAAGCGTTTTGGGAATAACATAGATAACAATTTTAAATTATTCTCTAATCAGTTAGAAGAAGCAGTATTCAATAAACATCCCATTCCACACACTCAATACTTTACGAGTGAATTTAATTCGTTGCACAAAAGAGCAAATGAATTACTCCAAAAACATTTGTCCAACATAAAAGCGCTAACTGAAAGCGAGGAAAAGTTCCGAATTCTGGTAGATAGCGCACCACTATGTGTTGTGGGAATTGATAACGAAGGAGTAATTAAGATTTGGAATAAACAAAGTGAACTATTCTTTGAAATTGAGAGAGATCAGGTTATCAACCAAAAGGCGCCATTAGATAGCATCTTTAAAAAGGAACAATCGGAAGAAGCAAAGGCTAACATGTTCGTAAGCAATTCTGATTTTCAACTTTATCCGATGCAATTAAAAAGTGGTAAAACGGCTTATCAGTACTGGGCTTCATTCCAATTATCTGACGACCTACTTGTCTGGATAGGAAACGATGTAACCCGATTAAAAGAAATTGAAAATGAACTTATTGAAAATCGGAATTTTCTGAATAGCATACTCGACAATATACCATCACCTGTCTTCTACAAAGATATAAACGGTTTATATCAGTCGGCCAATAAAGCATTTTTAGAACTAATTAACCGTACAGAAGAAGAGACAATAGGCAAAGGTGTATACGACATGTATAATAAAGAATTAGCGGATATCTATTTTGCAAAAGATCAGGAAGTGTTCGAAGGCCATTATCAGCAATATGATGCTCAATATGGTGAAACGCCCGAAACATACAGGCAATATACTTTTTATAAAGCCCCTGTAAGAAATATAAATGGTGAAGTTCAAGGTCTTATTGGAGTGATGCTGGATATCACAGAGCGAATTGAAGTGGAAAAACAGCTTAAAGAATTAAATGCCACAAAAGATAAGTTTTTCTCTATCATTGCTCATGATCTGATCAACCCATTTAACTCGATGATCAACATTGGCGAACTCCTCTGTTTAGCCATTAAAGAGGAAGGAAATGAAGAGTTGAAAGAAATGTCTACCATGCTCAACACTGCCACTAAAAGAGGTTATGACCTACTTCTAAACCTTCTGGAATGGTCAAGAAGTCAAACTGGACGCATTCAATTCTCTCCAACACAAGTTAATGTTCAAAAAGAGGTAGATGATGTAGTGTCATTATTAATTCCTATGGCCGAAAATAAAAAGATTGCATTGACAGATGAGATAGACAATACACAACAACTGCATTGCGACTTAAACATGCTAAAAACTATTGTTCGAAATTTGGTTTCTAATGCTATTAAATTTACTCCAGAAGAAGGTGATGTAACAATAACCGGAAAATTTGAACAAGACTTTTTCCATTTAATAGTTAAAGACACAGGTGTAGGAATGAATGAAAGGACACGCAACGAACTATTTAAACTCGATAAATCGACCTCTAGTAAGGGAACAAAAGGAGAGCCAGGAACAGGTCTGGGAATGGTACTGGTTAGTGATTTTGTGGCCAGACACAAAGGCCATATCGAGGTAAAAAGCGAATTGAAAAAGGGAACCCAAATTCACATCCGGATTCCCCTTTCCTAACTTAGTTACTCATACCGAATGGCTTCAACCGGATTTCGTGTTGCAGCCTTCCAACTCTGCCAACTCACAGTAGCAAAAGAAATCAATGCTGCTACAAATCCGGCAATTCCGAATATCCACCAGCTTAACGAGGTGCGATAGGCAAATTCTTCAAGCCAGATTTGCATGACATACATTCCTACCGGAACAGCAATAACAAATGCCACCAAAACATGTAACATGAAATCCTTATTCAGCAATAATAGAATTTCATCAACTCTGGCTCCATTTACTTTTCTTACTCCTATTTCTTTTATTCTTTTAGATGTTGCATAAGCCGACAGGCCAAACAATCCCATACAAGCAATAACAACAGCTAACACTGAGAAAAACAGAAACATGTTCCCAAACTGATAATCGCTTTTATACTGGGCATCGAAATGATCGTCTAAAAAGAAATAGTTCAATGGATTGCCTGCAAAACTGGCTTCCCATTCTTTCTTCAATTGTGGTATTACCTTAGGAACATCTGCACTTTTTACCTTAATGGAATAGTACCTTCCCCATACAAAATTACTGAACAACATTGGTGGAGGCAGCTCTTTCAACGACTTTTGGTTGTAATCGTTTACTACCCCAATAATTCGCGCTTTTCTCTCCCCACTTGACAGTTCTTTTCCTATAGCATCTTCGGCATCTTTAAATCCCATATATGCCAAAGCCGATTCATTCAAAATCAACTCATCTACTTTTGTAGAGTGATCGGTATCAAAGTTACGCCCTGCCAATAGCTTCAACTGATAAGTTTCCATAAAATAGCTATCGATACCTATCATCCGAATTTTCTTTTCGGTATTAACCCCACTTATTACTTTTCCATAAACAGGTTGGTTTCGAACCTCTTCTCCTGGAATATTGGTTGAAACAGCAACACCCTGAACTTGTGGAATACGTGCCATTTCTGCTCTAAAAGCAGCAACTTGATTGGGTTTTATTCCTGAAGTTTGCGGTCCTTGAACCACTAACATTTGGTCGATATTTACTCCCAGGTTTTGCACCTTCATGAAGTTCATTTGCCTATTTATGACGATAGTTCCTATGATCAGGATAATAGAAATGGCAAATTGCATCACCAACATTCCACTTCTAAAACGTGTCATTCGCTTAGAGCCAACACTTCCTTTCGATCGCAACACCTTACTGGCATTTAATCGCGACACATACCACGACGGAAATAACCCGGTTGTAATTACACTTACAATAAACACTCCGCAAATAATTGCAGAAAACAGACCGATTGATACATACACCGGACTATTTATCAACTCTCTAAATATGGGCAATCCGATTAAAATTAGTCCGATACTTACTGCAACTGCACCAATATTTACCAACAACGATTCGGTTAGAAACTGCCATAACAAATGCACTCTCAATGCCCCCAACACTTTTCGAACACCTACTTCTGCTGCTCTTTCAAATATTCGCGCAGTAGCTAAATTGATGTAATTGATGAATGCAATAAACAATACCAAAATAGCAATGATGGCCATAAAGCGAACATAGTAGATACTTCCATTGACACCTAACTCATTCTGTAAGTTGGACCGTAAGTGAATATCTTTAAGTGCGGTAAACTCAAATTCGGTTAAGAATTGAGCTCTCTTCATAAAGTCGCCTAAATGCTCTTCGACTATTGCTGGCACTTTGGCCTGCAATTGTTTGATATTAGTTCCCGGAGCTACTTTTACATAGGTGTAAAAGCTGGCGCCAAACCATCCATTATCAAACCATCGACCTCGTTTAATCAGGTTTTCATACGAAAAGAGAAAGTCGAACTGAATATGAGAATTCTCGGGAGCTTGTTTTGCAACAGCACTCACATAATATTTCTGTCCTCCATTCAATGTAATGGTTTTCCCTACCGGATCTTCCTGGCTAAAATAGCGTTTGGCGGCATCTTCAGACACAATTACCTTATTTATATCCAACAAATTATCCGGCTTAACTCCATCTTTCAATGGGAAAGCGAATAATCTCAAGAAGTTATTATCCGCAAACAGAATATCCTTCTCTTTAAAAAACGTGTCCTTATACCGAATAACCCCGTTAACCTTATTAAAACGGGTATACTCTTGTACTTCAGGGTACGTTTTCTTTAACAAAGGGCCAATAATAGGAACGGCTGCTGCAGAGTGCGTCTCCAACACATCTTCTTCGTAAAGTTTGTAGTCAACTCGGTAGAGTTGCTCCGATGATTTGTGAAAACCATCAAATGATAATTCGGTATTAATCCACAGGGCGATAAGAACAAATGCGGTAATTCCAATCATAAGTCCCAATAGATTAATAATCGTATGCCCACCCTTAAATTTAAGGCTCCGCAGGGCAAACGTTAAATAATTCGATCTAAAGTTCATTTGTAAAAATTTTAATTCGTGAATGGTTACAATATTCCCATTCATTTACTCCCATCAATCCATCCATTCTGATCTGTTACGATCATTCAAAATAAATCAATGTTCGATTCATCTGGTTCTGTATATTGTTTTTTTGCGATCTTTTATTCTGTTACAGCAATTGCCATACCTATTATCATATTTACCTAATATTCTTCCACTTATTAAGACCCACACTACCAACTTCTGTGTGATTTTTTAACATCTCATGTTTATTTTTCAAACAGCGCTCTAAGCTATGCCTATTATATTTCACAAACTAATACGCTAACAAAACAGTTACTTTTTAGCATTATATTCTTTCCTCAGCTTTTCAATAATTTTGGAGCTCACCCAATAAACATCATGATTGTTTTCCTGTGTCCAACGAGTAAAGAACAGATACTTTCCATCTGGACTTACCGCTGGAAGACGCTCCTGTGACCAGGTATTAATTGTTGCTCCCATGTTAATCGCTTCAGACCAAGTATCGTCCTTCAAATTATGAAAGCTAATATACAAATCGCCAGCTCCATACTGTCCACTTCGGTAAGATGACCAAATCAGATAACTCTCGTCTGGAGCTATAAATGGTGTCCAATCTTGTGACTTAGAATTAATAGACTCAGGCAATGGTTCAGGTTTCAAGTATTTCCCATCTTTTAATTTCGATCGAAATATTCCACACTCTCCTTTAACTCCATCCAGGTAACCTAAAAAATAGATCGTTCCATCGTTAGTTACAGACACTTGTGCTTCCATAAAGTTGGAATTAATAACTGGACTAATGCTCTTAGGATATCCCCACTCTTTTCCTTTCCGTTCCGTCAACCAAATATCCAGGTTAGTATATCTTATCCAGCTATTTTCTGGTATGCCAACCTTTGATGTTTGCTTACCTTCTGCAATGAAATAGATTTGATCCCCTTCTGACGTAAGGAATGGAGAGCCATAATGCAGACTATCGCCCATAGGGGCAAATATTGCAGGTTTCGTCCAACGGTTATCTATGCGTTTCATAAACCAGAGTTTTTCACTCTTCCAGTAAACCTCGTTTCCATCATTAGAAAAAATAGCCGCGCTGTGCTCTAATCTTTCGGTTGATATAATTCCTTTTGCAAAAACTTCCGGGATCTCTCCAGGAGGAGTTTGCCCTAAATAGTCTCCATATAGATCAATGAATTTCTGTCCTTTAGATAGACACGCAATCGACACAAAAATGATTAATAATGCTAATGTTCTCATAACTATTCAATGCTTATTGGTTTTCATAAAGAAGAATTGTCTATACAGCAACTCTATTTTACCCCTTCAATAACTGCATCGATGAATTGAGGATGATATTTCTCGAAATTTGAGCCTCCCCGATTTCTATTCATAATCACGATCAACTTATTTTCCGGATCGATACGTAAAGTGGCAAAAGACGCAGCTGTGTGACCAAAAGTTCCTTTACCAAAACCTTCGCGATCGAACAATTTTGTTCCAACACCGTAACTTCGAATAGTATTTTTACCAATCTGCTTCGACAAATTGATGGGAAGCATCTGTTGGAAAGTTTCTTCACTAAAGAAACGTTTATTTCCATATGCTCCTTTATTCAGCAACATCTGTGCAATTTTTGCCATATCCATGGTTGTACTATTAGCATCACCAGCTGTTCCCCACACCTTTGTGCTTTTACAGTTTAAAGGATCTAAAAGATGCTTTTTATAAAAATCAGGAATTGTTTCTCCGCTAATTATCTCGATAATTTTTCCTCCCAGTCCAAAACCACAACCGTTATACTGGTATTCTTCACCAATATTGAGATGTGGATACAAGGCTCCTATTATTCCTTCCAAATCGTTGTTGTTATCTCCATAGCCATAAAGCAATCCATTGGTATGATTATAAAGATTTCGAACAGTTAGCTTTTTTTCAGTCGCTGCATTCTCAAACGTAGGAAGAAATTTCTCAACCGGATCATCCAGATTAACGTAGCCCTGATCTACCATCATCATCATAAGTGTTCCTGAAAGCAATTTTGTAATAGATGCCATCCAGCTTTGGGTATCAATAGTCATTGGCTTGCCATTGCGACTGCCATAAGCGTTGTGAAAATAAATCACACCATCCTTAGCCAGCAAAACCGAAAAAGCCTGATCGGTATCAGCCGCCCATACTTTACAAATAGAGTCTACTTTCGATACATTCCCACGCTTTATACCTGCCTCTACAGGCGTTCCTTCTCGTAAAACGGTAGCATTAAGTTCTGAATCAATTTTAGGACAAGCAAAAGAAGTCGAATATTTTGCATCATGCCCATAATATTTACGTTTCAACTGAAGCCACCATTCCTTATCTTTCGTCATCAGTTTTCTAAAACTCTGCTTTTCTGAATCAGCAGAAGTGTTTGAAAGGTTGGCCAACAGAAGGCTTCCCATTGACTCATTATTGAAATCCTGCATAAGTCTCCAACTACAGAATTCTGCAATTATATCTGCCTGTGAGCGAACCAATGATGAATCGAGCCCTAAGCCGCCAAACAATTTTTGGGGTGAATCGATTTTAGCATTCCACCACTGGAAGTTCTGAGGATATTTATACAAATTGAAAAAGCGAAGAAGTGGCTGCCCATATTTGGGTATTACTTTTACGATGGCTCCATACCGTCCATCTTTTTCGGCTTTAGTAACCTCGTCGAAATGCTGGTTATAAAATTTCGTTTCTATTGAATATGGCCCGACTAAATCTTCCATATAATACGATTTTTCAAAATCGCATTTAGGAAATGAAGGTGTGTTGAAAATCCAGTTTTCAAACTTCAGTTCTGCTTTTATAAATTCTTCGGCACGTATTTTATTTATATTCGGACCTTTTATAGAGACAACATGTTTTCCGGCAATCTCTGCTTTTAAAGGCTGATCTGTTTCTCCTAATTTAGGAAAAGGGATCAAAATCTTAGAACTTACTCGCCCTTGGTTTAATGCCAGAGTACTTTCGGCAACCGTTCCGTTGGCATTGAAAATCCGTATACTGCTACCATTAAACGACTCATCTGCAATAATACTGATTTCCCTTTGCCTCATTTTTTTGATCTTAGCTGTTGCTATTATGTTTTCAAAACGGCTGGCTTTCTTTGAAAGGCAAACCTCATACATCAAACTTGGATTTTCCTGAGCTCCAAATTTTGGGTACCATGGAATGTGAAACCCATTCTGTTTCGAATCGGAGTCGGTGGCATACATTTGTAGTGCAAACTTAGAGCCCATTTTAGGAACAATAGAAAGACTTTCCCATGGCAAACGCATTTCCAGGAGATACCCAGCCTGCGTTTTCTTTCTGTTAGCCTCAATCTTTACGGGAGATTTTTTCAGTTCAACACGATCGTCGAATACATAATACCTCAATTCTGGATAATTGGCAGAGGCTCCAGGGCTAACATTTAGTTGAATGATTTCAGCAGAACTCTTACTGGGAGTCATTATAAGATTGAAAGAATCGTAACTCCAATATTTCATCGCATCGGGATGCTCCACAATTTTATCGTCCTGCACTGTAACAAGAACCAGTAAGCCTTTCTTATCCCAACCCAATTTAACTTTCACATCAAAATCGTCGGGGTGCTTAAACTGGCCATCGGGATTAGCCAATAGTTGTACCTGAAAAGCATCATCTGGCCAATCTCTACTATCGCTATCGATTTGAATATTCTTCAGCTGTGGAATATCCACACATCGGTTTTGCTGAGCATAAACCGGAACTATAATAACACTAAAAACAAAAAGAATTAGAACCGTTTTAATAAATTTTGTCATGACAGTATTTTTTATATTAATTCGTTCCAAAAATTTCTATTGTTCTCAACCTCTTTCCTGCCCAACATGCAAAGTCTCTACTATTTGCTTTGCTTAATTTTCCATTTTAAATTATTCCACTACATAATCGCTCTGCGATATCCCCATTCATTTCTCTATTTCAATACCTCTTTTGCTATGCTTCAAAAGTTTCTACCTACTCATACCTCAGCGCCTCCACCGGGTTGCGTGTAGCGGCACGCCAGCTCTGCCAAGTTACAGTAAACAAAGCAATTCCTAAGGCTAAGATTCCTGCTAAAGCAAAAATCCACCAGCTTAAACTCGTTTTATAGGCAAAGTTTTCGAGCCACTTGCTCATGGCAAAGTAGGCAATTGGACTAGCAATGATAAATGCTAATATTACCCATTTTATAAAGTTACCATTCAACATCACCAATACTTCTGTTATTCTTGCTCCGTTCACTTTACGGATTCCAATCTCTTTAGTGCGTTGTTTATTCAGTATTGAAGCTAAATTAAGAAATCCCATTGCAGAAAGAATTATACTGATAATAGCAAACAATTGCATGAGCATATTTTTCTTTTGATCGTTCTCGTACAACATTGCGACCCTGTTTTCCAGAAAATGATAGTTAAACGGAATGTCGCCAAAGAAACTTCTCCACAACGCCTCCACGTCTTCTAATCCTTGTTTCGCATCAGTTGTATTCAATTTTACATTTACATATCCGTAAGCATTGGATTCTATGTAGAATAGTAGTGGCTCCGTCTGGTTATGTAATGAATTGAAACAGGCATCTTTAACAACTCCCACCAATTCAACTCCTTCAATTTTAGTTCCGACAATACTATCATTGTACCCGCAAAAATTCATGAAAGCCTCATTTACCCATATCTTGGAATTATCAGCTGAAGATTCTTCAATGGAATTACGCCCAACCTTTATTTCCATCCCCATTAACGATAAATAGTCATAATCTATACCAATGGCATTTACAATTTTCGATACCACTTGTCCATTTCGCTTAAACTGAAAATGACGGCTGAGTAATATTTCGCCCGGTGCATGTGTAGAGATAGAAGTTCCGGCAATCGATGCTTTATTTCTCAGTTCGTTTTTAAAGGCAATTATTTTCTTAGCCTCAACCTCATTCGAAGGAATCTCAACCAAAACAACATTCTCTTTATCAAATCCCATATCTTTTTGGATCATGAAACTAAGCTGCTTTGTTATGCCAATGCTTACAATTATCAGTACAATAGAAAGCATAAACTGAACTACCGCTACCGACTTTCCAAACCTTAATCCTTCTACTTTGATATTACTTGACTTCTTCGCATTTAGTAAAACCAACGCTTTCTTTCTATTCTGGTACAGAAAAGGAATAGCAGATGCCAGTATGACTATGACAACCATTACTAACACCGAGAAAATCAGAATATCATTCCAATTGAATAAAGCCTGTGGATCAATAGCTGTAATATATTCTGAATAAGGTAATGTGGCTTTTAGTAATGCCAAAGCCATAAAAGTTGCCATTCCCACAAAAAATACCGAATCGATTAAAAACCGGAAATACAGACTCTTTTCTGAAGCTCCTATAATCTTGCGAATTCCTAAATTTTTAGAATCAGAAATGTATTTAAACACCAATAAGTGTCCATAGTTAAGCAATGCAACCAGAAAGATAATACAGGCAACAACAATTAGAACATAGGAATACGACTTGTTACCTTTAGGCATGTCGTAACTCATATGGCCTGAAAAATGCAAATCTTTCAATGGAGTAAAAACCGGACTAAACTTTGTATTTATTCGCTTACCAAACATGGCCATATATTTGGTATAAAATGGCTCAAATTTATTGGTTATCGATTCTATTTTTGCATTTGGTTTTAGCATGACAAATACATATCCCGAAGGCATCCAATATCCTTCTGACAAGCGCATGGCATCTAACTTTGACAAATCGAAATCAGGCACAGAGAAGAGCACATTCATCTTATGATGAGAGTTCGCTGGAGCATCAGCAATTACCCCTGTTACAGTAAGAGTATTATTGTTGTGAACTAATGATTTACCTACCGGATTTTCATGTCCAAATATTCGTTCTGACAGACTTCTATTTATTACAATTTTATTGGGTCCTTTTAATGCACCATCAGGCTGTCCAAAAATAAAATGGAAAGAAAAAACATCAAAAACCGATTGGTCTGTTCGATAAGCTTCCTCAGCATCATAAATCTTGTTTTCATACTCGAACAGAATTTTTTGATGAAAAAGACTAAGTCGGGCAAACTGTTCCACTTCAGGAAATTCATTTTTCAACCCCTCTCCCAACAATGGACCAAGCTTAGCATGTCGAGTTGTGTTTTCTACAGCTATCAAATCACCATTAACACGATATATGCGATCTGCATTTTCGTGATACGAGTCGTATCCCATTTCGAACGATACATACGAGTAGATATAGAATACCGACAACATGGCAACGGTTAAGCCCACTAAACTAACCCAAAACGATTTGGAATGGTTTTGGGTATTTTTAAGGATAGCTCTTAATTGCTTTTTCATCCGTTTATTTTTTTGATTTATGCTGTCGAAATATTTCCGATACAATCATTTTTCGGTTTAGGGCCTCTTCCTCCACAACAATCAAACCTACTACCCTCAACAAATTCTACTCATACCTTAGCGCTTCCACCGGATTACGTGTGGCGGCACGCCAACTTTGCCATGTAACAGTAAACAACGCAATTCCTAAGGCTAAGATTCCTGCTAAGGCAAAAATCCACCAGCTTAAACTCGTTTTATAGGCAAAGTTTTCAAGCCACTTGCTCATGGCATAGTAGGCAATCGGACTAGCAATGATAAATGCTAATATTACCCATTTTATAAAGTTCGCATTCAACATCACCAATACCTCTGCTATTCTTGCTCCGTTCACTTTACGGATTCCAATCTCTTTAGTGCGTTGTTCGGCAATGAACTTACTTACTCCCAATAACCCGACACATGAGATGAAGATGGACAATAGCGCCACAATTAAAATTAGTTCACTAAACTTTTTATCCGACTCGTATAACTTCTGCGAAGCAGAGCTTAAAAACTGAACTTCTGCCGGCCAGTCTGCCTCCATTGTTTGCCAATCTTTTTCAATTAACGAAATACAATTGCTGATGGAAGCTACAGAGTTATTTTTCAGTTTAATATAGAGATATTTCAATCTACTTTTGGGGCTTTTTATAAATCCCAAAGGAGCAATAGGCAAATGCAAAGATCTGAAATTAAAATCTTTTACAACTCCAACAATATCGCCTGTTGCACTTCCATATGAAGCAATTCGTGCATCATCTATCTCTACGAGGTTAAACTTACGTTGTGCCACTTCATTAAAGATATGGTGTTTCTGTTTTTCTGAAGCTTCATTAAAACCATCTCCTTTCAGAATTGGAATATTGAAGAACGAGAAAAAGTTATCAGTAACTTCCAAAACTGAATATTGTATCCGGGTCTGTTCTCCTCTATTATCTAAGGTCATTCCCCAATCTTGTTGAACATCACTAATGAGTCTGGAAGCATATGTTATTTCCTGAACCATGCCATATTTTTCGATTTTATCTCCCAGAACATCTCCCTTTTCGCCTACACTTCCTTTCAACTCCAAGCACAATATATTCTCTGACACATATCCTCTGTCTTTGTTTTTAATAAAACTGTTTTGCTTAATAATGGCTACAGTAGCAATTATTAAGGCAATTGATATGACAAACTGTAGTGTAGATAAAACTGCTCGAAGACTGCTGCTTGTATTTCTATGTCTCCCCATTAACCAATGAGGTAGCATACTACATACCAATATTGTAGCAACCATAAAGAAGGCTGAAAATAAAACCGTTTTAACAGTTAACAAGCTTTGCAAATCACTATAAACATTGGTAAAATCATTAAACGGCTTATAGCTAATAACAACTAATACAACCGCAATTAAAAATGCAACAATCACTATCGGAACTATTTCCAATATACTGGAAAGAACCAAGTTTAGTTTGGACGCCCCAAGGCTCTTCTTAATTGATGCTATAAAGCTAAGTCGTTCTTGCTGAGCTGTACTTAAGTTGATAAAATTCACCCAACTAATAATAAGCAGAAATACGCCAATGAGCCCCAATGTAAATAGATTTCTCTTATCGTTCGTTCTAAATATTCCCCAAAAATCAATCGAACTAAAGTGCAACTCTGAAATGTTTACCAGCTCATATTCTTTCCCATCCTTAATAAACCAATCGGGAGCATTATCATTGATAACATTGGTTATTTTCTTGCCCAATTCTGCCTTATTTACTCCTTTAGGAATTTGGGTAAATGTCAGGTAGTTTTGATTCCCCCAATGATTTCTTCCCCTTCTGTACCAATCATGTGTAATTGCTTTTTGATTAATGTATCCATTGAACTGTACAAAGGCATTAGTATTAGGATTATCGATAACAGCACTAACCGATAGCTTTAGTTTTCCAAAAAGATCAGATTCCAGAAAAATATCTTCCCCAACCGGATTCACGTTACCAAACAATTTATCAGCAGTATTGCGTGTGATGACTATATTATCAGGACTCTGCAACGCAGTACTTAAATCTCCAAATATTGCTTTACAGCTAAAAATATTGAAGAAAGTATCATCCCCAATCAGAAGCTTTTCAGCCTTAATAACCTTATCTCCTATTTTATAAAATGCGTCGCCCCACTGGTTGTGAAAACTAACGGCATTTCTTATCTCAGGCACATTGGCCTGTATGGATTCAATGGCTTTACTGGAATTAGTTGTTGCATTGGTTCGCTTCAGCAGAAATAACTCTTCGTAATTGGCTTGTGTTCTGCCCACTTCCAATTCATTAAAGATGTAGTTAATTATTAAAACTGCACTTGCAATACCAATGGCTAACCCTAAAATGTTTAACCACTTCATTATGTTTCGTTTCCCAAAACTTCTAATAACCGGTTTTAATTCCTGTATTGTCATTGTAATTGTTTTTCAGTCTGATAAATTTATTCGTATCGCAATGCCTCAATAGGATTACGATTAGCAGCACGCCAGCTCTGCCAAGTAACTGTAAGCAGTGCAATCCCCAAAGCCAAAGCTCCTGCTAAGGCAAAAATCCACCAGCTCAAGCTGGTTTTATAAGCAAAATTCCCGAGCCATTGATTCATAATGTACCAAGCCAACGGATAGGCTAATATAATGGAGAAAATGATCCATTTTATAAAGCTTTGATTTAACATTACCAATACTTCTCCAATGGTTGCTCCGTTTACTTTTCGAATTCCAATTTCTTTTGTTCTTTTCGAAATGGTATTTAATACAATGCCAAACAACCCCATTACAGCCAACACTATAGCCAAAATTGAAAAAGCAGTAATTAACCGGGCTTGATTTTGTTCCCTACGATAAAATTGATTAATCTGATCGGTTAAGTAGTTAATATCAATAAATGCCGAAGGAGCCAATTGCTTTATTAATCCTTTCAATTTAGCAATGATCACTTCATCATTTTTTCCATCTGTCTTAATAACCAGAAAACGCATTCTGCTGGGATGTTGCTGCAAAATGGCCATTGGCTCAATCAATTTTCGTGTGGAATGGGCTGTGAAATCTTTCACTATTCCCCGAACGTGAAAACCATTGAAAGGCTCGCCCACTTTTAAGCCATATTTTGTTGCAGCCGACTCATTGAAAATTATACTTGTAGAACCTGAGGTAAGTTCTCCAAATGGCTCTCCATCTACAAACTCCATTTCCAACAATTCTGTCATTCCTTTTCCCATGATTAATCCATCGAACCGAATATTCATGGTGTTATCCTTGCTTCGTAATCTAATTGGTAAGAAACTATTGAAAGGTGGAACAAACGACGATCCTGCCATTTTCTCTACACCGGGTGTTTTCTCCAGCTCATTTCTAAGAACATTAACCTGTTTTTGTAGCTCTGGAGTATTCAAGCCACAAACCAGAATATTTTCAGGATTAATGGATTTGAAGTTATTCAAAGAATAGTTGATTTGCTTTTTAAATACAAATACCGCAACTAACAGAATAATGAAAATGGCATAGTGAAAACTTAAAAACGAGTTATCCCATATTCCTCTATCTTTCTTCTTGAATGATAAACCAGCCAATAGCTTAACAGTAGATGTTTTCGATATTCGTAATGAAATGAAAATTCCTGAAATAATTCCTGTGAAAGCTACTATGGCTACTAGCAATAGCCATGCATACCAATTCGAGAATACTTCCAGTCCCAACGATTTTCCCAGAGAAGTATTAATGAAGTTCATTCCAAAGACGACAATTAACGTTGCCGGAATTGCACTTAATGCAGAAATTAAAGTCGATTCTAAAATTACCTGCTTCTGAATGGATAGATCAGTTGCTCCAATTGCTTTTTTAGCTCCCAACTCTGTCAGGCGCCCCATTATTTTTGCTCTGGTAAGAAACACATAGTTGACAATGGCAATAAATAAAACCACTAAAGCAATTCCCATGTAATAAGCCAACTCTTTGGCATTCCCGAAACGGGAAAATATAGCTCCAGATAAATCATTCGAATTAAGGTAAGTCTCTTTTACAGACTGCAACTTAAATTCACCTCTATGATTTTCTTCCAACTGTTGATTATACACCTGTAGTTTTTGAGCTAACTCTTTGGCATTAGTATGTTTATTCAGTTTTAAATAGGTATAGTAGTTATTCTGCTTCCAATTTTTGAACTCATCTCGTCCACTTCCATATAATCCCAACATTCTGGTAGTCTGCCCCATCAATGCACCAGACATTTCAATATCTCCTATAAAATTGGGATAAAGCGTTGAGTTAGATGCAAAATTTTCGTACACCCCACACACTTCCAGTTCAACAAACTTATTTCGAAACTTCACATTTATTGTTGAGCCCAAAGCATAGTTGTCTCCTAAATACTTCTTTGCCATATCCTTTGAAATAGCAACCTGAGTGGCTCCCTTTGCCGGTACTCCTGCAATGAAGTTAACTCCCCAAAGAGAGAATATCTCTTTGTCGGCCACAGCAAACCAGTTCTCTTCTAAAACCTGATTTTTTTTATCCTTCAGCAAAATAGTTCCAATCTGGTAGAACCTGAAAAAAGATTCTATTTCCGGAATATCGGCTTTAGCTTCTTGCGCTAATAAATATGGGTTCTGACAGCTCTTATCTCGAAGAACACGATAAAGTGCATCGTTATCAGGAACTGATTTATTGAAAGAGTATTCATGAATTACCAATAATGATAAAAGAAATATAGCTCCTAAACCAATTCCCAAACCAACAATATTAATTGCTGAAATTGTTTTATGCTTCAATAAATTTCGTACTGCTACTTTTAAGTCTGTCAATACCATAGTTTCTAGTTTATATCGTTTATTTGTTATTCATATCTCAGTGCCTCTACCGGATTACAGGTAGCAGCACGCCAACTTTGCCAGCTTACTGTCAGCAATGCTATTCCTAAAGCTAAAACTCCAGACAATGCAAAAATCCACCAACTCAGATTCGTTTTGTAAGCAAAGTTCTCGAGCCACTTAGTCATTACAAAATGCCCAAGAGCAGAAGCAATCACAAATGCCATAACCACCCACTTTAGAAAATCACTATTAAGCATCATAAGTATTTCCGATATTTTTGCTCCATTTACTTTCCGAATACCAATTTCCTTAATTCTCGACTCTACATTATGCCATGCCATTGAAAATAGGTTAATCACACTTATTATCAATGCAATTACCACAAACACCTTCAAGATACTAAGAAGTTTTATCTCACTTTTCAACTCATCGTAATACGAATCTTCAAGCACAAAGTATTCAAAAGGATAATTGGTGAACGTTGCTTCGAAATGCTCTTTCACAAATGATAGCACTGATGCAAAATCGGAAGTATTTAATGATAGCGTGTAATTTCCCCATAGCATCTTCTCGGTCCAATTAAGTAATACAATAGCCCCAGTTTGTTCCTTTACCGATTGAAAATGGAAATCTTCGGTAACACCAATAACTTTTGTTGTAAAGCTCTGCCATCCGCTATCATCTACCATTTTAATTTCTTTCCCAATAATTTTGTCTCCATCGTTATAGCCCATTTGAGTCAAACAGGTTTTGTTGATTATACAGCCTTTTGATCCAGAATAAAAATTCTGTCCATTTATAAGAGCAACATCAAAGTTCTTAATGAAATTCCGGTCGGCAATAATTAGGCCTGCTTTTACCGATTTTCCTGTTCCTTTCTCTGAAAATGTGAAATTATTTGCCACACTCCTGCCCGGCACCGTATTGGTATTTGAGATATTGGTAATATTGGCATGACGAATTAACTCTTGTTCAAATGCATCCAGGTTATTTATTCGTTTCGATGTCCGTCGCAGATGACTTGGAGTGCTAATTACCAGTTTATTTTCTATTGATAATCCTTTCTCTTTATCCACCAGATAATTTACCTGTTTATTGATTCCCAGAATGCTTATAATGATCGCAATTACTATTACAAACTGAATTGATACCAGCATTTGACGAAAAGAGATCTTGTTATAACTTGTCTTATACCTTAATTTAAAAAGCTCAATGCACTTTACCGCATTTTGCCTAATTGCAGGCACCAAACCATTTACAAGAATGCTAAACACCAGAATCAGCAATAAGCTTCCCAGCTGCAGGTAGTTGCCAAAGCTCATGTCGAAGTTTATCTCAAATTTATTGGATAAAACAGGAACGAAGGCAAAGCTCACCAATACTGCTATGACAATTGCCACCAAGTGTATTATCAAAGATTCAATTAATTGCATGCTAATGATATTCTCGTTATTAGCACCAACTATTTTATGAATTCCAGTATTTCCTGCTTTCTCAACCGATTTTACAAATGAGAAATAGAGGTAATTTAAACCTGCTGCCAAAACAATAAGTAGTCCAACAACCAACAGTATGTATAAATAGTCGGCCCGACTATTGGTTCTAATCTCATTCTTCAAATAAGAATTAAGGTGAATATCCTTCAATGGCTGTAAACTATATCGATGAACAGAATTCGTTTTTGCGAAATAACTCCCTTTATTCTCAGTTACCAATTGATTTGTGTGAGTTTCCAGCTCTTCGATATTAACACGGCTATCCAACTTCATGTATGTATAGAAATTGGCTTCTCCCCAAGGCTTTTTCAAAGGGGGAGGCAGATGCATATCATCGTGAAAAGAGAGCAGCATATCTGCATTAAAATGCGATTGCTTCGGAATATCTTTGAATACTCCTTCAACAACATAGTTGAACACCGGATATTTCCGTACAGTTTTGCCGACTGGATTTTCATTTCCAAAATATCTTTTTGCAGCACTTTCTGACAGCAATACTTTATATGGTTCAGTTAAAACCGTTTTAGGATTTCCCTGAGTTAAATCAATGGAAAAAACATCTAAAATTCCCGGTGATGCATGAAATGTATTTTCATTTTTTATAATGTTATTTCCGATTTTGTATTCAGGATTTGTGGTCACCAGAAAGCCTGCTGCTTCTACATTTGAATAGGTCTCCAATAGTCTACTACCAACAGAGCGTTCACACTGTGGTCTTGATAGTTTTAACTCACCATCAACTAAAACATCGGTCTTTACCCGGTAGATATTCTCGTATTCAGGAAAAATAGTATCGAACGACTTCTCATAAGTCACATAACCTGTAATTACTATGAAAGTAACCAAACCAACACACAACGAAATAAGAATCAGCAGTGATGCCAATCGTTGTCTGATGATGTTCCGAATTGCTATTTTAATAAAATATCTCCACATAATGTTTCACTTCTACTCATACCGCAAAGCTTCCACCGGGTTGCGCGATGCAGCTTTCCAACTCTGATAAGTTACAGAAAGTAGGGCAATCATAAATGCAGCCACACCTGAGATAGCAAATATCCACCAGCTTAGAGTTGTTTTATAAGCAAAGGTTTCCAGCCATTTATTTATTCCATAGTAAGCAATAGGGCAAGCCAATACAAAACCAAACAATGCCCATCTCAGAAAATCTTTATTTAGCAGCAAGAGGACTTCTGATATTTTGGCTCCATTCACCTTGCGGATACCAATCTCTTTGATTTTTTGCTGGATATAAAATAACGACATGGCAAACAATCCCATTACAGAAATGATAATGGTAAGCGCAGTGAAATAGTTAATTGTTTTCCCCAGTTTTCTATCCTGTTCATACCATTGAGCAATAGAATCATCCATGAAATTAATTTCTGCAGGAATACCATTATTAAATTCATTATATGCTGCTTTTATTCTATCAACAGTAGCACCTAACCCACTACTATTCACCTTGATTTGAATATCCCATGGATAAGCGCCAGATGGTAAATTAGTAAAGAAAGCTGGACCAATAGCTGTCTTCAAATCTCGAAAATGAAAATCTTTTACTATTCCATAAATCACACTCTTACGACCTGAAATCTCAACTTCTTTAGCATCTTCAGGTAGTCCCAGTACTTTCAATGCAGTTTCGTTCACCCAAGCCACCTTGGGAGAATAGGCAGCACCTGTCAATTTCACCTCCATTCCCATCATATCAAAATAGGTTGAATCAACCATAAAATGCTGAAAACTCATCTGTTTTTCTTTATAGACAAAAGAGTTATTATTACCTCCATTAATAGGATTTCCTCTGGAATAGCTTATCTGTTTTACTCCAGGTATATTTTTTATCAATTGTTTGAAACTCTCTAACTTCTTTGAAGGAATTCGACTCCTCATTACAATAATATTTTCCTTATCGAATCCTAAATCTCTATTCTGAATATAACGACTTTGTTTATTGATAAATAAGGCACTTACCAATAGTCCGCTAATTAACACATACTGGAAGGTAATCAGCATTTTAGAATATACGGTTCGCTCCTGCATTCGATATATTCCTTTTACAATATCGATAGGATTGACTCCTGCTACTTTTATAGCTGGAACTAATCCAGAAATAGCTCCAATCAATAAAATACCTAACAATGCAATAAGTACTTCTTTTGAAGAAAATGCACTTGTTAGGTTCAGTTCAGTTGACAGTAGGTAATTAAATATATTCTCCGCCGCCAAACTCAAAATAAGACCAATAACAAATGAAAACAGGCAAAGCAATGTGGATTCCTGAATATATTGCTTCCAGAATGCCCATCTTTTGCTTCCCATCAATTTCTTTATGGCTAACTCTTTATGTCGAAATGAAGCCTGTGCAATCGTCAGGTTAACGTAATTGACTACTGCCAAAATCAGAATCAACACAGTAATTCCCAATAGGATCTGAATAATCACCTTATTGTTTTGTCTTACTCCCGAAGAATATGACTTACTGAAGTAAACCTCAGTAATAGGTTCCATGGATAAGTTCTTGGCAAAATTATTCTTAAACATCCAGTTTACCTTCTTAAACTCGGTTAGCATTTGAGGTGATTTAGAAGGTAAATTAACTCCCTTCTTTGCCATTACATATAAACCAAATGAATTATTTCCATAACTAGTTAACACACCTGGATGGTTCCACAAATTGGCTAATGAGTTAAAATCTACAATTGCATCAGTTCTCGTTAAATGAGTATTTCGGGGCAAATCCTTCATTATTCCTGTAAGTTCATACTGATGATCCCCATTGATACTAATCATAGTTCCTAAGTCTGGAAGTTCGTCAAACATTTTCAATGCCATCGATTTGGTCAACACAATAGACTTACGCTTGACCAACACACTTGAAGGTTCCCCTTTTATAAGAGGGTAAGAAAACATATTAAAGAAGGCTGAGTCGGCCATTAAAAACTTAATACCATATTTTTTGTCTCCTCGTGCCTGTGCAACCCCTTCTTGCCCATACATACGAGTATAACTCTCTACCTCAGGAAAAGTATTTTTTAATAGTGCCCCTGAAGGAGGTGCAAAACCAGAATAATCATCATGCACCATTCGATACAAACGATCTTTATTCACATGAAACTGATCGACAGAATACTCTTTCTGAATAAAAATACTTAAGAGGATAACAAACATTAGCGAAATAGAAAAGCCTGCGATGGTGATAAATGTGTAAAGCTTATTATTCGCTAAAAACTTAATGAATGATTTTAAATTCCGAATTGACATTTCTTCTATGTTTAGTTTGACGATACAATGCCTAACCACTCAACATATGCTCGATCTGCTCCAATTCTCCCCTGCAATTGATGAGTTTTCAGTCACTTACAGCTAATAACAACAAAAACAAGGCCTCACTCTCTAAAACACTAACAATCTACAACTTACTTTAAACACATTCTATTTCGAAGTAAAATTTTTATACACCCATTGTCTAGTTTTTCACTGAACTATTACTTGGCCCAATAACTATCTTCAACTTTGATTTTTCTGATTTCTTAAGGACTTTCATCTCCTACTCATACCGCAATGACTCTACCGGATTACGTGTGGCAGCACGCCAGCTTTGCCAGCTAACTGTTAATAGTGCAATTATCAATGACGCAAAACCCGCTAATGCAAAAATCCACCAGCTTAAAGTTGTTTTGTATGCAAAATTCTCCAACCATTTATTCATGACAAACCAGGCCAATGGGCATGCTAAAACAAAAGCAATTACCACCCATTTTACGAAGTCTTTATTGAGCATGGTTAGAATTTCTAAAATCTTTGCGCCATTAACCTTTCTAATACCAATTTCTTTGGTACGTTTCAGGCTGGTGTTAAACGATAAAGCAAATAGTCCAATCATAGATAGAAAAATACTGATGAAACAGCATGCTCCTATAAGCTTGGCATAGTTGGTATTTTCCCGGTGTATCCACTCATGTCGTTCACCAATAGTCTCTACATTTAATGGGAAGTCAGGAATTAATTCATCCCAAATATTCGCAATAACTTTTCTGGCCTCTGCTTCTTGTCCCTTTTGTGGGTTCACCATTAAATAGTGTCCACCACTACCACATGAAATATAACCAGGTTCAACTATATTTTTCAAACTCCCGTAATGGAAATCACGAGCGATACCAATTACCGTTTTTTCCTTATCTCCGGGTAATTTTTCTCCTATTAAGTTCTTATTGGGAAATAGTTTAGCCAACGATTGATTAATAATGCACTTGCTCTTATCAGATTCATTTCCTTTAAAGCCTTCACCCCTTATTAATTCAATTCCCAAGGCATCACAATAGTTATTGTCTCCTTCGAAAAGGGCGGGTGCATATTTCTTCTCTAGTCCATTTTCTTTGTAATGCAACATAAGTACATAATGCTCTAGCAGAGGCGATGCATTGGCTATTGAGATAAACTTTATAGAATTGTATTTTTCCAACTGTTGCTTAAATACCGGTGCCTTACCTTTAAACTGCCTTGGTATTTTAACCTCAATTACCTCTTTCTTTAAACCGATATCTTTATTGGTAATGTAATTGATTTGTTTCATAATTATAAATGAACCAATAATCAGTACTACAGTTATTCCCAATTGCGCAATATTGAATACCGGAAACTGAACATTTGCCTTTGTCCTACTCAACGCCGACTTTATCCCTCCACGAGCCAATATGCGATCTACTTTTAGCCAAGACAATCCCAATGAAATTGCAAATATAGTTAATGGTATTACCGCTAAATAGATCAAATTTGATACCTGAATAAAGTAGCGCAATGTGATGGAAGAACCTGTCAGCTGGTTGAAGAACGGAAGTGCTAATCCAATTAGCAAACAGCTTAACACAAACGATGCAAGCAGTAATAGGATTAACTCATAAATTAAATTTGACAATACATTGTAAGTGGTACCACCATTGATTTTTCGGACCATATACTCCTGGCTCTTCTCGCTTAAATAACTATTCATCAATCCCCAAAAGTTGAAAGTGGCAATCAACAATATTAGCAATGCAATTACTGCTGCCACATGCAACTCCGATTTATCGCGAGAATTATGAATTGACCGAGTACGTTTAGCGTCAAAATAAGTCGTTTGCAGATCTTGCAAATAGTAGGTCCCTATAGTTCCATCGTGTACAATTGGAATATTTGCTCTATTCTCCGAAAATTGCTTTTCAAGCTGTGCAACACTCGCATCTTCTGCAAGCATTAAATAACAACTAAAGAAGCCACTATTAAACCGGGTAACCATATCGAATTTGAGCTGTGAACTACCAATTGGTTTGCTAAAAACACCACTTACCAAAAGCTCTTTTTCTCCTCCACGATCGGTTGTTTTAATTATTTGCCCAATTGGATATGAATCTCCGAAATATTTTTGAGACAGATTTTCAGAAATAACCACACTCTCTTTTGTTGCCAATACCTCCTGAGGATTTCCTTTGACTAATTCATATGAAAAGAACTGAAAGAAGTTGGGAGAAACTGCAAGGGTTGACTTTTCAGAGAAGTAATCCTGCCTGTTTACAGTCACTTTAGTTGGAGTCGCATTCTTAATTTTACAAAAGTCGACGACTTCAGAATAATTCTCTTTCATATATTCGGTAGCCCCATCACGTACTACGTACATTCTATTGCCTTTGGTAAAAGGATCATCGGCCTGAAGCGCATAAATACTCTCCCCTTTTTTATGAAATGAATCGGCATTATACTCCTTCAATATAAACATGGTTATTAGGCTCATGCAAGCCATTCCAACCGCCAAACTCCCCACAATGATTAAACTATTTAATCGAAATCGTGCAATACTTCTAAATGCTACTTTCAACTTCATCAAATCAACTTTTTCAATTTTCTTACCTATTATTCATACCTCAATGCTTCCACCGGATTACGCGTTGCAGCACGCCAGCTTTGCCAGCTCACTGTCAATAGTGCCACGACCATAGCAGCAACTCCGGCTATTGCAAAAATCCACCAACTAATTGTCGTTTTATAGGCAAAGTTCTGCAACCAACGATTCATCGCAAACCAAGCTAACGGACAAGCAATAACAAAAGCAATCAATACCCACTTAACAAAGTCCTTATTCAGCATGGTTAGAATCTCTGTGATCTTTGCTCCATTTACTTTTCGGATTCCTATTTCTTTCACTTTTTGTTCCATCACAAAGAAGGTTAATCCTACTAAGCCCAGACACGAAAGCAATAGCGACACCAATGTCATATACAAGATTATTTTCCGGAATTGCTGATCGCTTTTGTAATATGCCTCCCACTCTTTATTCAAGAACTGGTATTCAAAAGGAAATTCCGGCGATATTTTATTCCAAATGGCTTCCACTTCTTTAATGGTTTCATTGAAATTGGTCATCGATCCTTTAGCTATTTTCAGATAAAGCACCTCGTCGCACTCTCCAGAGCACATAAAGCCTGCCGCTCTGATAGGCACATGCAATGATTCGAAATTATAATCTTCTATTACTCCAACAAATCGACCATTTCCCGGGTTATTACACTCTAATCTGGCATTATCGAGATTCGATATATCAAATTGCTTTTTAGCCGACTGGTTTATAATAAAGTCCTGCTTTTTTCTGGAATTCTCATTAAATCCGTCACCTTCAACAATATCAATATCGAAAAATTTGAAAAAGTTGGGAGAAACTGATAATTTGGAGAAACCAATATCTTTTCGTTCACCATTGTTAACCATCTTTCGTCCCCAGTTCTGACCATTATTTACCAGAACATTCTCCGAAAATGTAAAATCAACAACTCCGGGAATGCGCTTTAACTCTCCTTTTAACGCTTTTATCTGCTTATAAACTGCGCCATTAGTATTCGCAAAAACAATACCCTCCTTTTTAAATCCTAAATCCTGATTTTGCACATGTTGGGTTTGCTTGTTCACTATTAAAATAGAAACTAACAGAGCAATGGTTACCGAAAACTGAAATACCAAAAGACTATTTCTTGTGCGGTTACTCCCCAATTTTCGGTTTTGTTGTTTAATTAAAAACGAAGAGATATTATTACTAAGAATTACTCCTGGAATAAGCCCTGTTATCAATAACATTAACAGAACGACACCTGCCAACAACAGCAAATGCTTAATGGACAACACTTCTGCTATTGAGAAAGAAAGCGAAGTCAGACTGTTAAACAAAGGTAAAACGGCTACAATTAACAGTATTCCCAAAACAACAGAGACAATCACCTGAACTAACGATTCTGCTGTTATCATCTGAACAATCCGATAACGACTTCCTCCCATTATTCTTACAACTCCCAGATTCTTGTATCTTTTCTCTCGTTGAGCTGTAACCATATTCACATAGTTAATGCATGCCAACAATAGTATCAGAATACCAATTATTCCCACAATGGAGATTGTCAGTCGGTTTCCATGCTTCAGAAATCGAAGCTGATGTAAATCGAAATAAACATCGCTAAAGGGAAATAATGAGACATCAAATCGATCTCGCAAGTTCTCGGGTAATTTATCCACAGGCAAATTCTGAAGTTTAGCCATCACCTGTTTCTCCGAAGCATTATCATTTATTCGCATAAATGCTTTGTAGTTTCTCGATCCCCAGCTATTCATATTTCGCACATACCAACCTATTTTATAGTTGGTTTGAAACGACAAAACAGCTTCAAAATTCCACGATGAGTTTTGAGGAAAATCTTCGATAACTGCAGTTACCTCTAATGGTTCTCCTTGTAGGTATGTAGCATTGTAAATTAAAGTTTTTCCGACCGGATTCTGTTGTCCGAATATTTTTTCAGAAAAAGAACGGGTAATTACCAGCTTGTTAGATTCATTCAATGCATTTTGCGGATTTCCATATACTGCTTCAAAAGGAAATACCCTAAAGAAACAAGAGTCTGCCGTCATTATGTTTTTAACCTTAAATGCCTGTTCTCCTTTCTTTAGAAATATCTGAGGCGACCAGTCAACCGAGCAATAAGTAACCTTATCTATTTCAGGTACTTCATCCTTTATAAAATTGATTTCTTTAAACGAGAAGTGTGTGATATCATTATTCTTAAGAGCGTATATTTTATCCACTTTAGGAATATACTGGTCGACACTGTTTTGATTAATATAGAAGATAAATATTAGCAGTCCGAAGCCAATTCCCACTGTCAGTCCAATAATATTAAGGGCAGTTACTGCTTTCCCCCGCCATAAACTTCTAAAGATCAAATTAAAATTCTTTAACCAACTCATTATCTAATAGGTTTTGTACAATTCAGTTTTTATTTATTCATATCGCAAAGCTTCCACCGGATTCTGATTGGCCGTTTTAAAGGCTTGTACCGAAACTGTTACCACTGCCACAATCAGCGCAATAACACCAGCTAGAGCAAATATCCACCAGCTCATATCTGTTTTATATGCGTAAGTGCTTAACCCTTGTTCAATCACGAAGAATGCAATTGGACATGCAATAACAAACGAAAGCACCACCCAACGCGTAAACTCTTTATTGAGCATGGTTAATATCTCTGATATTTTAGCTCCATTTACTTTTCTCACGCCAATTTCTTTGGTTCTTCGCTGCACTTCGTTTAAAACAAAGCCCCCCAAACCAATAACTGCAAGCAACATGGCCAAAACAGAGAAAATTACCAATGAGCCCTTCAATTGTCTTTCGGTTTCGTATATCGAAGCAATTGCATCGTCATAAAAGCCTAAAGCCAATTTTGCTCCTTTACTATGATCATCTAACATAGCTCTCAACTCATCGATCTGCTTAGCAGTGGTATGCTCATTCAGCATTAACGAGATGTATCCTTGCGCTCTATTGAGGTATTTCGCTGCCAGCTTGTAGAAAATAGCTGGCTGTTTGTTTACATGTGCATTTTGGACATAATCGTCGACCACACCGACAACCCGAAAACTCTTGCCCATCTGATTACTTTCAATAATCTGTCCAATGGGATTTTCCCACTGCATCATATCTACCAGCTTCTTATTAACAATGACTACATCAGAAGCGTCAGGGTTGAATTCTGTAAAATGTTGCCCTTTCAGTAGATTCATTCCCATCACTTCGTGAAAATGATCTTCCACGTACAAGTAGCGGGAAATCCAGTATTTATCTTTATCGCCAGGTAACCAAAAGCTATTTCCACTTAAGCCATAAGTAAGGAGATCGGTCGACATAGATACTCCATCAACATAGCTCAGTTTCTCCAGTTCTTCCATTAAAACAACAGTATTTGCTCTGTTTTCCTTTCCCACCATATCGATATAAACCCGGTTATTGGCTTCGAACCCCAGTTTCATTGTATCGATATAATTCAACTGCTTCGAAATCATAAACAGTACGATAATTAGCACTGTTGCGCCTACCAACTGAAATGATAGCAACACTTTTTTCGAAGTATTTTCGAATCTTGAACGACCTTTGGTTTGCTGTATCAATCGGTATTTTAAACTTCGAAGTTTCATTAATGGCAGACCAATGGATAATAGTAGTACAATACCAACTATCACACTAAAGAAATAAATCGAATACCTGTTTAGTAAGATATCGTTGCTCCACTCCCAATATTGAGTTGTCAGTTTTAATGTAGGAGAAACCAACAGTAAAGCCAATAGCGTGGATACTCCAATTACCAATAGATGCTCGTTGATAACAATTTTTCGAATGGCACCACGTGAGGCACCCGTGTATTGCTGAATTCCCAACGAATAAATTTGCTTATAAAATGAGGTGAGCGCCAATAACACATAATTCAGAACCGATACGATTAGAATAATACCTCCAATTGCACCCAATACCTTTAAAATTGTTCGGGTATAGTCATTATACACCACATTAATATCCTGAAGATCCTGCAAATAATAGGTTTCTGTCATTCCTGATTTCAGATCGCTACTGTTATCGTAATACTTCGCAATCACATCATCCACTCTTGCTTCCACCTCTTTTTTGTTCACATTGGGAGCTAGCTTCAAATAACCAGTAAAGCTATCACCTCCTCCCCAGCCGGTGAACATTTTCCCCTCTTTGCGTATGGTTTCGAACGACACTACAATATCGAATTTCAAATGAGAATTAGAAGGGACATCTGCAAATATCCCTTCAATCTCATACGCCTTTTTATTTACATCATAAATCAGTTCTCCAAGTACATCTTCGCGGCCAAAGAATTGTTTAGCCGCTTTCTGAGAAACAAAAACCTTATATGCACTTTTCAATTCGCTTTTGGTCTTTCTTTTTAACACCGGGTAGTGAAAGAATTGAAAGAACGTTGAATCGGCATATATCGATTTACAAGAGAGTTTTTCTTTGTTCTTATTATAGAAATTGTTCCAGTTTCGTCGAAGCAATGCATACCCCTCTACTTCTGGCAAATTCTCTTTCAATGCTGCAGCTAAAGGAGCAATAATAATATGTCCATCGTCTAGTTTACCCTTGTTTTTCCAAAGTAAACCAATACGATACATTCGATCTTTATCAGGATGAAAATCATCGTAATTCAATTCATGAGCCACCTGTAGAAAGATCACCAATGCAATGGTTAATCCAATTACTAAGGATCCCACTTTTATAATCGTGGTCTTATAGTCTTTAACCAATAAACGCAATATCCATTTTAGCTGTATCATCTTACTTTCTTTTACTCGTAACGTAATGCTTTAACCGGGTTGCTGGTAGCTGTTTTCCAGCTTTTCCAACTTACCGCTGCCAGTGCAATTCCCAATGGAATAATTCCTGCCAACAAGAAAATCCACCAGTGCATAGTTGTCTTCAACGAGAAAGCCTCTAACCATCTGTTCATTACAATTGCACCTATGGGACATGCAATAGCAAAGGAGACAACAATCCAAATCACAAAATCTTTATTTAAAAGAGTTAGAATTTCGGCAATGGTTGCACCATTTACCTTTCTCACTCCCACTTCTTTAGTTCTACGGGTTATGGCATAGTTGGCCATTCCCCACAAACCTGCAATGGTAATTAGCAAGGCAATAGCTACAGCCCAACTAACTACTTTCCCCGCTTTTGCATCGGCTTTATAAAGTTCTTCGTAACTTTTATCCAGGAAATTATATTCAAACGGTTGATCGGGATTTAGCTTTTCCCACTCTTGACGCAGGTAGTCTACTACACTTTTTGAATTACCTGTAGTTTTCACCATCATCACACTCCAACCATATTCATTTCCACTTATTGGAGCATAAACCTGAGGGTCTATTTTATCATGCAACGACTTGGTGTAAGCACTTTTTACTACTCCTTTAACCACTAACTCGTTACCAAATCGAGATATAACTTTACCAATAGGATCATCCAGTTTCAATGTTTTTACTGCTTCTTCATTAAGAATACAACTGCGACCACTTTCTCCTTCCACAAAGCCAGTTCCTTCGACTATCGGCATTTTCAGGAAATCGAAATAATTATCCTCTACGTTGCACATCTCCATTATGTAAGTTTCAGTCTTTTTATCGGCTAAAGAAATCGGGCTACCATTTCTCCATTCGATTGGTGTTCCAGAAGCTTTAACTGTTATGTCCTGAACCTGAGCATTACGTTCTAACTCCTGTTCTATTCGATTGTGCTGATTGGCAAAAGCGCCATTCATTCTTACATAAAGAACATTCTCTTTGTCGAAGCCCAGATCAATGCTTGTCATATACACAAGCTGCTCTTTGATGATAAGCACCGAAATCAACAAAACAATGGATGCCGCAAATTGGGTAACAATTAGTGTTTTCTGAACCACAGAAAGCTTTTTCCCTTTGAACTGATCTTTAAGAATCTGTATTGCATTAAATTTCGACATCTGGTAAGCAGGAAAACTTCCAGCCATTAAGGTAACCAACAATAGAAGCGTTATTAAAAACAGATAAAATACTCCTCCGGTATAATCAATCGACAACTTATAGTCAATAATTCCATTGAACACAGGCAGTGCGATTTGAGCCAACAAAACACCAACTAAAAGCGATACAAAAACATACATAAATGTTTCTGAAAAGAAATCGAATATCAAGTGCCATTTTTTAGCCCCATTGGTCTTTTTAACTCCAATTGCTTTTGCTCTTGAAAATGAAGTAGAGATAAACAGGTTTACAAAATTAACCGTTGCCAACAACAAAATAACCAATGCAATGGCTATGAATGTATAAACCAGTTGAGCAGAGCTTTTCTTTACAAAATCGAAACGGAAGCCTGAACTAAAGTGAATATCCGTCAGTGGCTGAAGGAAGTGATTCAGCTTAATTTGCTCATATGGAGGAAAATTTTTGACAGCCAGACTAGTAATTTTCTTTTCCAACTCAGCTACACTGGTATTCCGCGCTAATCGCACATAAGTGATATAACTATCGCTGTTTCCCCAGTCTCTGTTATCAGCCCAACCGACACTTGCCATAGGCATCAAAGCAGCGATATCAAGGTGGGTATTAAAATGGGGACCTTTTATTACACCTACAATTTCCCGGTTTCCTTCACATGCTATTATTTTTCCAACAGGATTTTCGCGGCCATATAATTTTTTCGAAAGCTCATCGGTAAGTAATATGGAATTGGGGGTAGACAAAAATCGATCAATAGCACTTTGCTCAACATCAAAATTGAAAATATTAAAGAAAGTACTATCAACTAAATGAATATTCTCGAAGTTCTGTTTCACATTTCCGACCTTCAACACTCTTGAATCTAAACGATAAACTCGTGCCATGTCAACCACTTCCGGGAAGCTCTTTTTCACCTCTTTTCCCAAAGGAGCAAAAACAGAACCCAACTGAACTGATTCATTATTTAAAAAGCCTTTTCTGCAAATACGGTATACCTCTTCAGGATTTTTATGTTGTTTATCGAACTGAAACTCATTAAAAGCCCAAGTTCCCAACAATAAAGCAACAGCTACACCAATACTAAGGCTCAGAATACTCAATGAGCCAGTTACAACGTTTTTTAGAAAATTTCGAACAAAAATACGGATCTGCTTCATATCCAATAATATTAGCTGCATTGTATCCATAAAGGTTACAACCAGTTAGAAAAGTTGAAAATAGTTTGAGGAATTTGGGTTCGTATTAAAGTGATTAGCTAACTCTAGTCAAAATAGTGCGTAAGGAGTGAGATCTATTTCACGATTGTCAAAAAAGGGTTTGCTGATTAGCAATAACTTACTATGGTGATTCTTTAAGCACCTAGCTAACACTTTAACACGTTCCCAATAGGTTTAATCTTATAATACTGCAGCTTCCAGTGGCTGGTTTACATTTTCAGTGATAATCTGACCATCGAATAGGTTAATTACACGATGAGCAAAGCCTGCATCGCGTTGCGAGTGAGTTACCATTACAATGGTAGTACCTTCCTGGTTTAGTTCGGTAAGTAGATTCATTACTTCCAATCCATTTTTCGAGTCAAGGTTCCCCGTAGGCTCATCGGCAAGTATCAACTTCGGATTAGCAACTACGGCACGGGCAATAGCCACACGCTGCTGCTGTCCTCCGGATAACTGCTGAGGAAAGTGTTTTGCTCTATGTCCAATTTGCATACGCTCCAACACGTCCATCACCATTTGCTTACGCTCTTTGGCTTTAATTTTCAAATAAATCAATGGAAGCTCTACATTTTCATATACATTCAACTCATCGATCAGGTTAAAGCTCTGGAATACAAATCCAATATTTCCTTTTCTCAACTGAGTACGCTGACGCTCTTTTAGCTGGCCTACCTCTTCTCCATCAAACAAAAATTCACCTTCCGATGGATTATCCAACAAGCCAATAATATTTAGCAAAGTAGATTTACCACACCCCGAAGGGCCCATGATAGCTACAAACTCGCCTTTCTCTACATGCAAATTCACACGATTCAAGGCCATAGTTTCAATCTCTTCAGTTCTAAAGATTTTTAATAAGTTCTTAGTTTTAATCATAGCTTTTTATTGATGCGAAGTTTTTGGAAAACCAGTAACAGGAGTCTGCAATCCGGAAACAGGAACCCGGAAAAAGAAGACCGAAATCCGGAATCCGAAAACAGGGATTCAGAATAGTTGCCTATTTAGGTGTTATACCAATAAACTTCTTATTATTTAAACTTCTCTTTTCTTGTTTTAATTAACTGAAAAAGTTGTGCTGAGATCATTCTACTTCTCTCGATTAACTTTTCAAATATCATTTTCTCTATATACTTCAACTTATATGCAATTACAAGTTGAGTTCTTAATTCTGCTATAGAACCCTTTGCATAATAGAGAAATTGAACAAACTCTTTGTTATACTGCCTTTCAAATCCTTCTGCAATATTAGACGGAACTGACACTGATGCTCTACAAATCTGATCTTTCAGCCCGTAATCTTTACATCCATTAAGAACACGATATATATCAACACTCAAATCCATTGCATTCTGCCAAACGATCAAATCTTCAAATTTTAGAACCTTTGCTTTCATATTGAACTGTTTTGCAATTATTATCATGTAGAATATACGATTTCTCAGCAACAGTTTCCTTTTCTCCGGTTTACGGTTTCCTTTGTTTACTTCAAAATCAGTCGATCATTTTCGCCAAAGGTATCGTATCCTGATGTGATTACCTGCTCGCCGGCTTTCAATCCTTCTAACACTTCGTAATACTGAGGATTCTGCTTTCCAATACGGATACTACGCTTCTCGGCAAATTCTCCTGATTTATCCAACACATAAATCCACTGTCCTCCCGTACTTTGGAAGAAACCACCACGAGGAATCAAAACAGCTTCCTGCGGTTGACCAAGTTGCAAGTTAATATGATAAGTCTGACCAGTACGAATTTTCTCTGGTTTATCATCACTAAAAACCATGTCAATCTTAAACTGTCCTTCACGAACTTCCGGATATACCTTTTTTACATATAACGAAAAATCTTTTCCTTGACGATTTAATGCACCATTCAACTCTCTTCTTACTCTATCAATATAATGTTCGTCTATTTGGGCCTCTACTTTATAGTTGGTAAGTACATTAATCTGTCCAATTCGTGTTCCTCGTCCAATGCTTTGTCCAATCTCGGCATCCAACATTCCCAGCTGACCTGCCACAGGAGCTTTCACATTTAGGTTATCCAAACGTTCGTAAACCAAGTCTAGTGTCTTTCTCATTTTATTCAAATCACGCTCTAACTGCTTAATCTCAGTAATTCGAATCAATGAGTCGTTGGCTGATTTCATCTCGTTAATCTCTTGCATCTTAGCTGCCAATTCATAATCTTCTTTAGCAGTAATATATACCTCTTTGGCAATTAGCTCATCTTTATAAAGCGCCTTTTGCTGCTCGTAATTTCTCTTTCTTTTTAAAATATCGAAAGATGATTTCAACAAACTTCTCTTAGTTTCAATTCGCTCTGTTTCGAAATTGATTCGGGTCTGTCTCAACATGTTTTCTTTCTGAGCCAAATTCGACTCACTATTCATGATGTCCTGATATAGTGTTCGATTTTCTAACCTTAAAATTACATCTCCTTTTTCAACGGTTGCTCCTTCTTCAATCAAACGCTCTTTTACTCGTCCACCTTCATCGGCATCCAAATAGATAGTAGAGATTGGCTCTACCTGACCTACCACTCTGATATAGTCGTTGAAGCGACCTTGCGTTACTGCTTCAATTGAAATTTTATCTCTTTCAACACGAAGAGAAGAAGTATTTGGGGCAAGAATCATATTAGCTATTAAATAACCCAGACCTATAATACCTAAACCCCAAAATATATGTTTGCGCTTTATTCCTTTTTTCTTTTCAATTACTCTGTCCATTCCCATGACAAAAATGCTTTAATAGTTGATACCAAATAACGATGTTCCACAATACAAATCAATAGTCTGCTTTTTAATGGCATATTGTGTTTTCACACGCAATGCAGTTGCTTTTGCATTGGCCATATCTATTTTCACAGTGTTATACTCCACTATATTTATCAAACCTTGACTCAATTTCTTTTCAGCCACTTTAAATGCCAATTCCTGAGCTTCTACGTTTATGGCTGATTGACGAAACTCTTTTTTGTAACTCTCCAGTTGCTGGACATCCTGAGTTACCTGTAAATATATTTGACGCTGAGTATCATCTTGCTCATTCTTTGCAATCTGTAATCTCAGTTTCGATTTTTTAATTGCTGATCGTTTCCCCCAGCGACTAAAAATTGGAATACTCAGGCTTAAACTTAAACTTTTAGACATGTTATCGTCTAACTGAGTACCAAACGAAACAGTCTTGTAGACATCATCACTAATTTTCTTTTTCCTTGAATCTGAAAAATTAGAACCATATCCTCCACTAAAGCTCAACGAAGGGTATAACTTACCACGTTCTATGGCAAGACTTTTCTTTGCACTCTTTACATTCAGATCTGCACTTTTAAGTAAAGGATAGAACAGCTGAGTTTTATCAAACACTAAATCAGCCGAATAATTATCCTCCAACAAAGCCGGATCGTTTACTGTCAAAACAACATCCAACTCATCTTTTACCGGATAATTCATCAACTTCTTCAATTTCAATACCGATTGCTGAAATTTATTTTCCATCTGAACTCTTTGAAGCTGCTCTTTAGCCAAACGAGCTTCCATCTCCAACAAATCTGTTTGAGCTTTCAATCCCAGCTCTACTAATTTTTTATTTCGTTTCACATTCACTTCTGACGCCTCGACCTGCTCTGCTGCAATTTGCTGCATTCCATGGTAATAAACCACATCGTAATAAGCACTCATCACATCGAAAGCCAGCTCTATTCTAACTTTACGCTCTTGCTCAAATGCTTGTTCTTTAGCCAATTTATAATAAGAAATGGCATTCCACTGCTGAAAGCCACTAAACAAATTCACACTTGATGATAAGCCAAAGTTAGCCGAAAAGAATTTCTTGTTAATAAACTCATTAGTTGTAGGGTCAACTGACTTACCAAATCGCTGATTGGCACTACTACTCGCACTTACACCTGGTAACATATTTCTATACGACTGCTGATAGTCTTCTTTACTAATAGCCGTTCGTAATTGTTGATTTTTTACCTGTAAGTTATGCTGAATGGCAAAGTTCATACACTTTCCCAAATCCCATTTTTGAGCCCATCCTCCGTGGGAGATCAACATAAAACCGATAAATAAAATACTTAATTCTCGCATTCTTCTGATTATTTGTCAAAACACTTAACAACACCAATGCCAAAAACCACAAACAACTAAATACCAACCCAATAACAATACTCAATTTAAATTTTTCAGGAAAGCTGTAAAAAAAGGCAACAATAGAGTGTAAATTTTTTTTACACCCCATTGTCAAATACTTAATTGCTTCCTATTTTTGAACCTGCAACCTCCAATAACAACGAACTATTTTGTTTCGAACTATTAATTCAAGGAACTATGAAGAAAGGCAACATATTAATTGTAGACGATAACAAGAGTGTAGTTAGTGCACTTGAAATGCTATTGCTTTTCGAGTTTAAGCAAATAAACACCACTACCAATCCCAACTGTTTACCTACTCTTATTCGTGAAAAGCAACCTGATATTATTCTGCTTGACATGAATTTCACAACGGGAGTGAATAATGGGAACGAAGGTCTTTATTGGCTTAAACGCATTAAAGAGATCAATTCAGATATTGCTGTTATTATGATTACAGCCTATGGTGATGTTGAGTTAGCAGTAAAAGCAGTACAGCAAGGAGCTTCTGATTTCATTCTAAAGCCATGGGATAACCATAAGCTGGTAGCTACTATTCAAACTGTTCTTCAACTAAAAGAGTCGAAGCAAAAAATTAAGAAACTTGAGGCTAAAGAAAAGGTGCTAAAAAATGCACTATCTCCCAAAAGGCAACACCTGTTAGGCAATTCTCCGGCACTTATCCGCGTAATGAATATGGTTCGAAAGGTAGCAGCTACCGATGCCAATGTATTAATTACCGGAGAAAACGGCACAGGGAAAGAGCTTATAGCACAAGAACTACACCGCTTGTCGCTTAGAAAAGAAGAAGCTTTGGTAAATGTTGATATGGGAGCCATAACCGAAACATTGTTTGAAAGCGAGTTATTTGGTCATGTAAAAGGTGCCTATACAGATGCTCATAGCGATAGAGCCGGAAAATTTGAAGTTGCTGAAAACGGAACACTTTTTCTGGATGAAATTGGAAACCTGCCATTGCAACTACAAGCTAAACTATTGGCCGCATTGCAAAACAGACAAATCACACGTGTTGGTTCCAACCAACCAATACCGGTAAATATTCGCTTGATATCTGCTACCAATTGCAATCTGGAACAGATGGTAAATGAAGGCATCTTCCGGGAAGATTTACTTTATCGTATAAACACCATTCAAATAGAAGTACCTCCATTAAGGGACAGAGGTGACGACATTGTTATTTTGGCCGATTTCTTTTTGCAGAAATATGCCCAAAAGTATGGCAAGTCAGGCTTAAGAATTAATCAGGCAGCACAGGAAAAGCTTCTGAAATATCGTTGGCCAGGCAATGTTCGCGAGCTACAACACACCATTGAAAAGGCTGTAATTCTAAGTGATGGTTCTGTTTTAAAACCCAACGACTTCATGTTTAAAGCGATGCACAACGAAGCATCCGGAAAATTTGAAGGCACATTGGAAGATATGGAAAAAACAGCCATTTCAAGTGCTCTTGCCAATTCTGATGGTAACCTAAGTGCCACAGCAGAGCAACTGGGCATTACTCGCCAGACATTGTATAATAAAATTAAGAAATACGATTTATAATCCGGATTAATCAGCAGCTATGGTAAGCAAAAATCTATACCTAACAATCATATTCAGAGTATTACTTCTTGCAACAAGTATAGCTGCAACATGTTGGCTTTGTATTTTCCATGAAGCCTACATGCTGGGATTCATTATTGCCATTTTTGTGGTCATTCAAGTCTTTTGGCTAATTTATACATTGAACGATATCAATCGAAAGATTGCTTTCTTCTTCGATGCCATTCAGAATAATGACTCTACCCTTCATTATCCTGAAAAAATTAAGCACAAATCGTTACAGGAACTAAATGTCAGCCTGAACAAGGTAAACAAGTTGATTCAACGAACTAAGATTGAAAACATTGAACAAGAGCAGTATTTCAAAACACTACTTGAACATACTTCAACCGGAATTATAACTTATAACGACAAAGGCTTTATTCTTCAAGCCAACTCTGCTGCCAAGCACCTATTAAATTACGACTATTTGACTCATCTTTCGCAGCTAAAAAGAGTTGACCCCAAATTATACCAGAGTCTGAAATCACTATCGCCCAACGATAATACACTTATTGAATTGGAAAATGAAAGTGGCAGAATTCAGTTGGCATTGAAATGCAGTTCTTTCAAACGAAAAGAAGAAGAGCTATTTGTAGTATCCATCCATGACATTCGCAACGAGCTGGATCAAAAAGAGGTGGATACATGGATTCGCTTAATTCGTGTCCTTACCCACGAAATAATGAACTCCATTGCTCCTATTACATCGCTTTCCGATACTCTTATGCGCTTTCATCAACAACCTTCAGAAGAGATTAGTGCTGAGATTGTAAAAGAGAATACACTAAAAGGGCTAACTGTTATCAAGGAACGAGGAGAAGGATTAATGAACTTTGTCGATTCTTATCGTCAGCTCACTCGTCTTCCTAAGCCAACAATAACAGCCATTGAAATGGCCCCATTTATGGATAGGATTAAATTATTAGTAAGTAACTATTCCAGCTCACAGACTCAGATTAATGTAATAGTAAATCCGAATGATTTGATTGCATATGCCGATGAGAAATTAATCTCTCAGGTGCTTATAAATATTACTAAAAATGCAATTCAATCTGTTAGCAACACAGAAAAACCAAAGGTTGATATAATCGTAAAATCGCTAAACAATAACCGCACAGAAATTACCATTTCAGATAATGGCCCTGGAATTTCTCCTGAACTAATCGATGAGATTTTTGTTCCATTCTTCACCACTAAAGAAAGTGGATCTGGGATTGGTTTAAGTCTTTCGAAGCAAATCATGCGATTACATGGAGGTCAAATTAAAGTTGCTTCTACACCGAATCAGAAAACAACCTTCACACTTACCTGGTAAGAGTTTCATTTGAGACTTGAATTACCATTATTTTTTCACACTGAACCGATCTCAGCTTAACAAGTTATAAGTATATATTTTGTCTTTTGGCAATATAATTCGTGCTAAAACGTTTTATTTGCATAAAAAAACATTTACATGAGATCAATTTTTGTATTTATTCTATTATTGGCAGCCACATCTGTCTACTCACAAAAATGGTATACTAATTATACCGAAGCACAAAAACAAGCTACAAAACAAGGTAAAAACATTGTCATGGTTTTCTCTGGCTCCGACTGGTGCGCACCATGTATTAAATTGGAAAAAGAAATATGGCAATCCAATGAATTTAAACAATTTGCAGAAAAACACTGGATTCTAGTCAAGGTCGATTTCCCCAGGACCAGAAAAAATAAATTACCCAAACCCCAACTAAAGCACAATGAAAACCTGGCCTCAAAGCACAATAAAAAAGGCTACTTTCCAATGGTTGTATTATTATCTCCAGAAGGAAAAACGCTAGGCAAAACCGGTTACAAAAAAATGGCACCATTAGCCTACATCAACCACCTAAAATCGTTTAAATAGTGACAAAATTACTATTAACAACACTTCTGTTTTTGCTTAGCCTAAATTTTATTTCGGCCCATACTGCAAAAAAAACTTTACAACTTATGGGGAGTAAATTTGTAATTACTGTGGTTGATCAGGAAGAGGCTAAAGCCACGCAGTATGTACAAATGGCAATTTCAGAAATAAAAAGAATAGAACGTGTAATATCGTCGTGGGATAGCAACTCTGAAACCCACCAGATAAATATAAATGCAGGCATACAGCCCGTAAAAGTTTCCAACGAACTATTCCAGCTAATAAAACGTTCCATTCAAATATCTAAAATCACTGATGGTGCTTTCGATATTAGTTATGCTTCAATGGATAAAATCTGGAAATTCGATGGTTCGATGCAACAAATGCCATCCAGTGAAGCAATCAAAAAGTCAATAGCTAAAATCGGCTTTCAAAATATTGTTTTAGACGAAGCAACCCGAACCGTATTTCTAAAAAAGAAAGGAATGAAAATTGGCTTCGGTGCTATTGGTAAAGGTTATGCAGCAGACATGGCTAAGACATTATTGGTTTCAAAAGGAGCCAAGTCGGGAGTTATAAATGCTTCGGGCGATTTAATCAGTTGGGGAACTAAAGAGAATGGTTCTCCATGGAAAGTAGGAATTGTTAACCCATTTAATAAAGAGAAAATATTCTCTTGGTTCAAGCTGGATGACAGAGCTGTTGTAACATCTGGTAACTACGAGAAATTTGTTGTATTCAATGGTAAAAAATACACTCACATTATCGATCCCAGAAGTGGGTATCCTGTTACCGGAATTCACAGTGTAACCATCGTAGCTCCGAAAGCCGAGCTAGCGGATGCATTATCAACTTCGGTATTTGTAATGGGAAAAGAGACAGGTCTGTATTTAATTGACCAACTAAAAGGTATTGAATGTTTAATTGTCGATGATAAAGGTAAACTATGGAAATCATCGGGCTTAAAAACCAAGAATAATGAATAAGAAAACAAGTGTACGCATTATAGCAATGCTGGGAATTGTGGCCTTGCTTTCTTCATGCAGTACTGTTCAAGAGTACCAAAAGGTAAATTTGAATGATCCGGACATGAAGCTTGCCGCAAGAAAAATTGAGAGAGGAGAGGTTAACTTCTTATTGTATAGAGAAGGGGCAGCAGGAGCCAACGGAGGAAAAACAGGTGGCGGATGCGGTTGTAACTAATTAAACAGAATAGCACTATGTATAAAATGTTAACTTTTCTCTTGCTTTTGGGCTTATTTTTAAACAGCCAGGCACAAGATGAAAAAGAATATAAGAAGAAAGTACTGGAACAGACCGAAATTGATTTGCTGTACAGTTATTACAAACAGGATGGAGACCACTCTGCTGTTACAGGAGGAAAAGGAACAGAAGAGATCACCAATCATGCTCCTATTATAATTGTTTCAACTCCATTAAGCGATGATGAAGTATTAACAGTTGAAGGAGGAGTTGATTATTACACTTCTGCATCGTCTAGTATGATTAACCCATTTGACGGGAAGTCTTCCAATGGAAAATTTGAATATTCAGGCGCATCGGAAAAGGATGCACGTGCCCATTTAGATGTCACCTATGAAAAGAGCAACGACAGTCGCACGAAAACATGGGGATTGATGGCCGGACTATCCAATGAATACGATTACACGTCATTTAACCTAGGTGCTTCTCTGAATAAATCGTTTAACGATAACAATACCGAATTTGGAGCAAAAGTAAGAGCATACATCGACAATTGGAAAATTTTATATCCATCAGAATTCAGGGGTAACGATTCATTTGTAAAGCTGGATAAGTCAAATCGAAATTCGTATTCGCTATCACTATCATTAGCACAAATATTATCGCGCAACCTGCAGGTTGTATTCATGACCGACCTGGTTTATCAAACAGGATTATTGTCTACTCCTTATCAGCGGGTTTATTTTTCCGACAAACCAATTACAACGCAACAAAATTTTGAGTTAGCTCATGATATTGAACGTTTGCCTGACACTAGGTTTAAACTACCTATAGGGATGCGTCTGAGCTACTATGTTAACGATATATTCACTGTAAGAACGTTTTATCGTTTCTACACCGATGATTGGGGACTTTCGGCCCACACGGCCTCTATTGAAATTCCAATTAAGCTCAATCGAAATTTCATGTTCTACCCAACTTACAGGTATCATACACAAACAGGAATTGACTACTTTGCAGCAAAAGGAGAACATTTGTCGACCGAAAAATATTACACATCCGATTATGATCTATCAGACATTTCCAGTCACCAAGTTGGCTTCGGGTTCCGATATGAACCGGTATACAGCATTATGAAATTTGGATCAAAACTGAAAATGAAAAGTATTGATTTCAGGTATAACAACTACAAACGCTCTGATGACCTGAAAGCAGATATTGTGAGTTTGGCTATAAAGTTCACACTATAAAATACAAAAGAGGCTCCCCTTAGAGAGCCTCTTTTTACACTATATAAAGTCAAGTTATCCTAACTTACTACCAATTAACCGAATAAATTCCTCTCGGGTAGCAATCTTTTCAAATGCTCCCGTAAAATCAGAAGTGGTAGTCATTGAATGCTGTTTTTGCACTCCACGCATCTGCATACACATATGCTGTGCTTCTATTACAACCGCTACTCCCAATGGGTTAAGCGTCTCCTGAATACACTCTTTAATTTGAGTAGTCAGACGTTCCTGCACTTGCAATCTACGAGAAAAAGCTTCAACAACACGAGCTACTTTACTTAAACCAGTAATGTATCCATTTGGAATGTATGCCACATGTGCCTTTCCAAAGAAAGGTAACATATGATGCTCACACATCGAATACAGCTCAATATCTTTAACAATCACCATCTGGCGATAATCCTCTTTAAACATCGCAGATTTCAGTATCTCGGCAGGATCCATGTTGTAACCTTGCGTTAAAAACTGCATTGCTTTAGCCACACGCACTGGCGTTTTTTCTAAGCCTTCACGCTGTGGATCTTCGCCCAAAAGTTCAAGAACATTCTTGTAATTTTTGGCCAATTCATCGGTCACCTCATTATCGTAGTGCTCTACTTTTCGGTAACCATTTATCTCTTTCGTATTTAATGTAAATTCCATCTACAAAAAAAATTTTGTACAAATTAAGTCGAAAAACAAACCTTTTCCTAAAAAAATCAGTATGAATAACTGAGAGTGCTTTTATAACACATCAGAATAACAAACTGAACTTAATAAAAGTTGAAGTAATGAAAATATTATTGGTAACAACTTCAAAGTTGGAGTGGACTCCTCTAGAGGACGGGTTGATGGTTGATTCTTTTTCGCAGAATAAAAACGATCATAAAATAACTGAAGATATACAAATCAGTCACTTAATATGTGGATGGGGCATTGCTAATATTACTTACCAATTGACCCAAAAGCTTAATTTCGAATCATATGACATGGTCATTAATGCCGGAATTGTTACGGGAATAAATACTCAACTTCCTGTAGGAAGTGTTGTAAATGTCAGAGAACAGCAATTTGCCAATATGATTGCCAATTGCAATGGCGATATTAAGAATTTAATGGACTCGGGATATGTAGATGGAAATGTTTTTCCATTTTCAGATGGTGTGTTAAAAAATCCGTCCCCAAGTTTCGAAGAACTATTTCCTGGCGTAAAAGGCGTTACCAACGATCTCATATTGCAATCGGAATACCTTTGTGATAAATGGTATGCACAATATAATCCTGACGTTGAATCCAGCGAAGGAGCTGCAGTATTCTGGGTATGTCTGCAACAAGGGATTCCTTTTTTAGAAATTAAGGCAATTGCCAACCACCGCAATAATGATAAGTCATGGGATATTCCATATGCATTGGAAAACCTGAAGTCAAAACTAGAAATTGTCTTTTCTTTCATCGATAATGCCATAGATGTTCCTAAAACATAAAAACAAATAAATCAACTCATTATAACCCAAAAGAAAAAATCCGATTTGATTTAGGGACAATTATTTGGTGCTCATACCCCTGTTATGTAAATTTGCGAGCATTGAAAAAAGCATAAGATGATAATAATAACAGGAGCCGCAGGATTTATTGGGAGTAATTTGGTACGTTTTTTAAATGACAACAACTATAACGATTTGGTTTTAGTTGACCATTTTGGAAACGAAGAGAAGCTTCAAAATATTGCGGATAAAAAATATACTCTAAAGATTGACCGAAAAGACTTTTGGACTTGGCTGGAAGCCAACGAACAATATGCTCAATTTGTTATTCATCTTGGTGCTAGAACCGATACTACTGAAACAGATACTTCCATTTTCGATGAGCTAAATCTTAACTTTTCAAAACGCTTATGGCAATATTGCAGCGAATATCAGATACCGTTAGTTTACGCGTCATCAGCAGCAACATATGGCAACGGAGAGTTAGGTTTTCACGACAAACACGAACTTAGTTCAGAACTAAAGCCACTGAATGAATATGGAAGATCGAAAAACAATTTCGATCAGTGGGCGCTTGAACAAGAAAAGCAACCATTCTTTTGGGCCGGACTAAAATTCTTTAATGTTTATGGCCCTAATGAGTACCATAAAAACAGAATGGCATCGGTAGTTTATCATGCTTTCAACACCATTAAGGCAACCGGAAAAATGCAACTTTTTCGTTCGCATCGCCCCGACTTCAAGGATGGAGAACAATCTCGCGATTTTATTTATGTAAAGGATATTTGTGAAGTGATCTATTTCTTAATGGAAAACAGAAAGCAATCGGGAATTTACAATGTAGGAACGGGAAAAGCTCGCTCTTTCTATGATTTAGTAGCAGCTACCTTTAGCGCAATGGATTTAACTCCCGACATTTCATTTAAAGATACTCCTGAAGATATTCGAGAGAATTATCAATACTTCACCGAAGCACCTATGCAAAAGTTAAAAGCATTGGGGTTCGATAAGCCATTTACCACTTTGGAAGAGGGAGTAAAAGATTACGTACAGAACTACTTAAAAGATAAAAAGCGCCATTAAAAGGCGCTTTCTTTATTGATATTGGCGGGTAAATACCCAATTATTTCCTTTCGATAATTCATTATTGAAAAAATATCCATCCACATCGAAGGCTTTTAGCTCTTCGGGATCAGTGATGTCATTATCGATAATGAAACGTGTCATTAATCCTCGTGCCTTTTTAGCAAAAATGGCAATCATCTTATAACTTCCATCTTTACTTTGCTTAAACTGAGGTGTAATTACTTCGGCATTCAGTTTCTTCTTATTAATTGCCTTAAAGTATTCATTAGAGGCCAAATTAATCAATACCGACTGCCCTTGCTTTTCCAACTCTTCATTCAGATTTGCAGTCACTTTGTCGCTCCAAAACTCGTACAAATTTTTATTTAAACCGAAAGATTTTTTGGTTCCCATTTCCAATCGATACGCTTGAATTAAATCCAATGGACGCAACACTCCATATAAGCCGGAAAGTATCCTCAAATGGTTTTGCGCAAACTCTAATCCTTCGTCGGTTAATGTTTTAGCCTGAATCCCATTAAATACCTCTCCGTTGAAAGCCAATAAAGCTTGTTTCGCATTCTTTGGGTTAAATGGCAATTGCCACTCATGAAAACGGGTAAAGTTCAACTCCGAAAGATTGGGACTAATCTTCATCAGTTCGCCCAATTCCTCAGGCGATAACTTCCGCATCTCCTCTACTAGCTGAGCGGCTTCATCGCCAAAAGCAATATCCGAATACAATGCCGTATTCGCTTTCGTTTTAAAATCTAGCGCCTTAGCTGGTGATATAACAATTATCATAACAATCTCTTTTTCGTAAATATAGTCAATATATGATAATTGATTTTAGCCTAAAAAGTTCAACTACTTCGCCACTCTCTTTTTTAATCGAATAAATGCAATGGCAGATACCAAAGCCACAATAATTCCTGTTACTACTCCTACATAAAGCGACTGACCTAACCCTTCTGGTGCCACTAAAATGTAAGCTACAACTACTGTAGTCATGAAAATTGAAGGCAATAATAAGAATAGGTAGTTCTTACCATTTTTCAACAAATACACAGTGGAAGTCCAAAGAACAACTGTTGCTAATGCCTGGTTAGCCCATCCAAAATATCGCCATACAATTCCGAAATCGATTTGAGTAAGCAAAAGTCCAACACCGAAAAGCGGAATAGTCACCAATAAACGTTTAGCAATAGGTCGTTGATCGAATTGCAACGAATCAGCTATGGTTAAACGCGCACTTCTAAATGCTGTATCGCCCGAAGTAATTGGAGCAGCAACAACACCAACCAATGCTAAAGCTCCACCAATTCTACCCAACATCGTGTTGCAAATGGCATTTACAATCCAAGCTGCATTCTTTCCCGATTGAGACACTTCATTCAACTCTTCCAATCCTCCGAAAAAAGCCATTGCTGCAGCTGCCCAAATTAACGCCACAATTCCTTCTGCAATCATAGCTCCGAAAAATATCTTTTTACCCAAGCGCTCATTAGGCAAACATCTGGCCATTAAAGGCGACTGAGTAGAATGAAAACCAGAAATAGCTCCACATGCAATAGTAATAAACAGCATTGGAAAAATTGGAAAGCGATCTGAATTGTAATGAAAGTTCTTCATATTAGCCGGCGTTAATTCAGGAATCGAATAGTCGCCAAACAACAATACCCCCATGATTCCGAAAGCCATTACCAGAAGAGAAACTCCAAATACTGGATAAATCTTTCCAATCAGCTTATCGACAGGAATCATTGTCGCCAACAGATAATACAGAAATATAGCAATCACCCAGATGGTTACATCTAGTCCGGTAATTCCGTTTAAGATAGTAGCAGGCCCTTTGATGAAAACAACTCCAACCAAAATAAGCAACACTACAGCAAACACTCGCATAAAGTAACTTGCCGAAACGCCCAAGTACTCTCCCACTACTTCGGGAATACTTTTTCCTCCATGGCGCACAGAAAGCATCCCCGAAAAGAAATCGTGTACTGCTCCCATAAATATGCAACCAACCACAATCCAGATAAAAGCCACTGGTCCCCATAGCGCTCCTGCTATGGCTCCAAATATTGGCCCTAACCCTGCGATATTCAAAAATTGTATTAGAAATATTTTCCCCGGAGATAATGGAACAAAATCAACACCATCGTTTATCTCATTGGCAGGAGTTATTCTATTCTCATCTATCCCAAATTGCTTTTCCACAAAGCGTCCATACACAAAATAACCACCAACCAATATGGCCAGCGCAATAAAAAAAGTAATCATTTCAATTCTATCTTAGGTTAATCAATCTAGTTATTGCTGCAATTGCTTTTGTACCTTTTTTCTTAAAGCATTTGATCGTTTTTGATATTGAGCAGCCGACTTATTTCGATAATTCTCAAAAGCTTTTAGCAACTCTTCAGAATCAGATTGCATTCCATAATCGGTGGTTTCTTTTTGCCAACTTTCCAATCGACTTCTCATATCATGCATAATTGCTTTATACTTTTCATCTTTGGCGAGATTATGAACTTCATACGGATCATTCTCCACATCATACAACTCCTCTTCTGGAAGTGGTTCCAATAGTTGTTTCTGCTCCTTAGTTAACCGACCAGCTTCATTCACCAACTCCAAAGCATGGTAAATTGGGTGATTGGCTTTTCGATAAGCGGTAGCAGCTCCGTTAACTGAAATATTGTGGTTGAAATTCCTATTGTATCGAAACTTCGAAGTACGCACACTTCTGGTCTTAAGCATCGATCCACCAATGATATCTGATGCACTAAAAACTGCTTCTCGCTGCTTTACTTTTGGATCGATAAACGATTGTCCCTGCATCCACTCAGGAACATCTCCGCCAGCCAGCTGCAATGTAGTAGCCGTTAAGTCGATTAAACTAATCAACTGTCCATCTTCTGTTTTCGGTTTAAATACCGAATTTAATTCATGGTTTTCTGGACATTTAATTATCATTGGCACTTTCAACCCTGAATCGTAATTAAACATCTTTGCACGCGTCATTGGGCGACCATGATCTGAGAAAAAACAGATGACCGTATTCTTATCTAACCCTCGCTTTTTAATGTCAGCTAACGCTTTTCCTACCAATTTATCCAACGACTGTATGGTCTCATAATAATCAGACCAATCTTGTCGAACGGGAGCTACATCAGGATAATAAACAGGCACTTTCACATCATCTGGATTTACAGGGTTAACTTTATCCTGCGAAAAGCCACGATGGGTTTGTTTAAAGTTTACCACAGCAAAGAATGGCTTATTGGCATCAATTTCTTCCCACTTCGAAAAATCGAAATGCGACTTATCACTTTTAAACGACCAGTCAGTCTTCCCTGTTCCGTAGCCTTTGGCTTTAATATTAGCTGTTTGGTAGCCCTGCCGTCTCATCAGTTCGTTCAATGGGATAACTTTTGCAGGTAGTTCATTTTTCAAATGCTCTGGATAGCGCATCTGGTGAGCATCGATTGCAGTTTGATACATACCAGTAGCAAAAGCTGTTCGACTAGGTGTACACACTGCTCCTGTTGCAAATGTGTTGGTATAACTTACACCGGCATTGGCCAATGCATCAATATTAGGTGTTTTTACCAGTTGGTTACCATTGTAACCAAGGTCTGGCGATAAGTCTTCTACCAACAACCAAATTACATTCACTGGTTTCTTTGCCTTCTGAGCACAAGAACAGGCCAGAAAACTTAATAATACAATTATTGAAAATCTCATTTCGGGTATTTTACAAATTACGGTTTGATTCGAAATACAAATCTTAGCTTGAATTTATCGAAAGCACTTAAATGGTTCAACTTCATTCCTATTCATTATCCGAACAAAGCCAAGAACAAGCTAACACTCTACACAACTGCCACTTTCACTTCTAAAAAAGAGAAAGACCAACGACCATGATCAACTGTAGCTGCCCCTATTCGTTTGAATTTTATTTGAATCAAATCTTGATTGTAGCGTATAAAAAAAGCCTGCCACCAGAATAGTGACAGGCATATACTAACTAAATCGACTATTAAATTCAGATTTTAAATTGGGTATTACTTATCGTGAGTAATTTTAATAGCCTGGATTTTGTGTTAGGTTTTCATTAATCAATATCTCTTTAGCAGGAATTGGCCATAAGTATTGACGCGAAGCATCAAAATCACGAACGGCTAACAGTTTTACCAGACCGTCATTGTACATCGGAGTAAAATCCGGAGCTCCATCCTCATCAATCTCGGGAGTAGCTGGAAAGAACCAAAGGTTGGCATCAACCAACTTATCCTTAGCCTCATCCACTAGCCCATAAATATCTTTGGTTAGTACATTTTCAGCAATACGCCAACGAATAATATCCATATAACGTGTTCCCTCCCAAGCAAACTCCATACGACGCTCAATACGTAATTGCTTTCTTAACTCGTCTTGACTTATTGTTGTTACAGCAGGATAATCACTCACTGCACCTACATCAACCTTATATGCACGAGCACGTACTTTATTAATAGCATCCAGTACTGTTTGATCAATCTCATTCAACTCAATTTTAGCTTCGGCATACATTAACAAAACATCTGCATATCGCATTAATATCTTTGTATTTTCCGCTTTTTTATCATCCGACCAATCTTCGTCAACACCTTTTTTCCACAGTAAGCCATTGAACGATGCATAAAATTTATTGGTACGTGTATCGTGATTATACTGATAGTTTCCTGTTTTCAAATTCAACACCTGTAATGAATCCGGGTGAGGTTGATATATGAATCCTAAGTGAGGAGTTCCAAACTCTACAATCGTTCCAGCACATCGAGGATCACGATTATTGAATGGATTGTGAGGATCATACAATGGAGATTCATCGATAGGTAATCCATCTGTACAAAGAAATGCACATAACAAATCCCATGAAGGATCAGATTGTCCCCATCCTCCGGCTGTTCTTGAGATATAGTTAGCTGTACCTAAACTAGAACCTAGTTCTGTTGAGCGAGGGAATCCCAATATTTCTTCCGAAGAGTTCTTTGTGGATGAAAGAAAAAGCTCATCAAAATCGGGATACAACTCATAAACATCTAAGTCCATACATGCCTTGGCAGCATCGCGGGCTAACTGGTAATCGCCCATATACAAAGCTATTCTTGCTTTGTAAGCCATTGCAGCACCTTTAGTTGCCAACTTATTCTCACTATTGCTATAAGATTCTGGCAAATTCTCAATTGCAAAATCGAAATCGGCATATACCGCTTCCATTATGGTATTCTTGTCGGTTCTTCCTAAAGTAAATGACTCTTCCAAATCCAATACCTTTGTAAAGAATACAACATCGCCAAAGTGAGTTACCAAATATCCATAATGTGCTGCACGCACAAATTTCGCAGCAGCTTCAAACTGCTTTAATTTTGCTTCTGGAACTGCATTGGCCGCACGTTCTAAACTTCCCAATATTGTATTGGCGCGCGCAATTGCTTTATATGATAATCCCCACCTGTCTTTTGATGTTCCCCATTCACTATTTATAGTTCCATCGGTAATAGGAGTAGTACCATTTCGTTTGGTCCAGTTATCGGTCCAGTCCTCTCCATCTAATGGCCAAAATGCACTTCTGTAAATATCATTCAATGCCATTTGGATCTCTGTTTCATTGGAGTACCAGTTTTCACTCGATCCTTCAGAAAGTGGATTCAGGTCTAAATCACTACAAGCAGTAATGACAAATAAACTAAATACCAGATATATAATTTTACGATTCATGATTGTTCAATTTAAAAGTTAACAGAAATTCCAAAAACATACGACGAAGTAATTGGATATCCGGTATTTGCCACCTCTGGATCCCAACCTTTTGGATAATTATCAATAGAGAAAACATCCGAAACAGAAGTATAAATTCTAGCTCCCTTAAGATGAATTTTTTGACAAATATGCTCAGGAATACGGTAACCTAGTGTTATATTCTTTAAGCGTAAATAACCGCCATTAAATAACCAAAAGTCAGACATTGTATAGTTATTTCCTGAGGCTTTGGTGGTTAAACGAGGATATTCTGCAGCCATATTCTGGGCTTCGGTATTGTAATGACTCCAATATTTTCCATCGATTACTTTTGTAATGTGTCCCCAGTTTCCTTGTAGTGGCTGCACCATATTTCCAGACATACGGCTGTTTTGTTTAGCAACTCCTTGCAGCACCATACTAAAATCGAACCCTTTATAACCCAAACGAATATTCGATCCAAACATGTAACGAGGTAATGAACCTCCCAATAGAACTCTATCGTATTCTCCGGAAATTTTTCCATCAGGTACTCCGTCCGGGCCACTAATGTCGACATACTTAATATCTCCAGGTTTAACTTTATTATTCAACGTAGCCGAATTATCAATTTCTTCCTGAGTTTGGTAAATACCATCAGATAAGTAACCATACCACTCGTTAAACTGACTACCTTCAAGTTTTACTTTACTTCCTAAAAACTCAATTCCTCCCAGGTCTCCCATTCGAGATTTGAAGTCGGACATATTGAAAGAGATCGAATAAGTGAAATCACCTACTTTATCGTTCCATGCCACTTCTGCTTCCCAACCTTTAGTATCCATTTTACCGGTATTCTGGTCTGGATTATCAAATCCCATATAATCAGGAATTTCTAGTTGAAGTAACATATCTTTAGTTTCCTTGACAAAGTAGTCACCAGTAAATCGTAAACGGTTATCCAGAAATACTGCATCAACTCCAATGTCGATGGTTTCTGTTGTCTCCCATGAGATATCGTGAATAGCATAATAGCGCTGAGCTGCTGTCAAATCAGACACTACATTCTGTCCATTAAAATAGATTCCATTACTAAATGCAATGGTTGATTGATATGGATAGTTTCCAATACGCTCATTCCCCAAGCGTCCCCATGAAGCTCTCAATTTCAAAAATGAAATTGGACTTACATCCTGCATAAACGACTCTTCTGAAATTACCCATCCAGCCGAGAATGATGGGAATGATCCCCAACGGTAATCTTTATGGAATCGAGAAGATCCATCCATTCTGAAGTTTGCTTGTAAGAAGTAACGGTTATTGTAGTTATACATTATACGCCCAAAATATGAACGATAGGCATTCTCATACGCACTACCATTATTCTCTCGATATTCCAGTGGTCCTAGATCTAAATAAGGAAATGATGTTAAAACATACTGATCGCGTGAAGCTCCCATCTTTTCCGACTTGGAATAATAATTTTCGTAACCAGCCATTAGGTTTAGGTTATGACTACCAAAAGATTTCACATAATTAGCCAAAAACTGAGTAGTCATTCGGTAATTATCATTTCGCTCCTCTTTCACTTTTGTACTATTAGCCCACTGCAAATTACCCACTTTCACTGTTGGATCTTCAGCTGAATAATATGGTACTTCCAATAAATGTTGCTTCTTTTTAGTAAAAGATAAACTAGGAGAAAACACAGCCGATAGCTTCAGTCCTTTTACTGGCTTAAAATCAATAGACGCTTTTCCAGCCAATAAATCATACCAGCCTTTTTTCCATCCACCCTCTTTTATTTGTCCATACAAGTTGTGACCTGATTTTCCTTCTGCAATTCGACCGTCACTCCAGGTTGCGGCATAAATAGGAGCTGCAACAAACAAGTCTCCCATTGGGTTAATACTAGGATCTTCTGTCGATGTTCTTTTATAAGACAGGTCAAGAGTTGCCGATAAGAAGCTATTAATCTTAACATCATTATTAAAGCGAGCAGTAATTCGCTCATACTCTTTCCCTTCATACAATGCTCCAATCTTATCATAAACAATTGAAGCTTTCGTCTTAATGGCTTTACTTCCCGCAGTAATACTTACCGCATGCGATTGGCGAGGAGCATTATCTTTCAAAATTAAATCTACCCAATCAGTTATTGGATAATTATTAGGATCATCTGCATTTAAAGACAAATAATTATCAACCATATCTTTTGGATAAGTTGGATATTCATTGTCGTTGTTATTATTGTCATTCCAACGCGTTTCATTGGTCATTTGCAAATAGCGTGTTATATCCACAAACTCAGGTAAACGAGTAGGTGTCTCGAAACCATATTCAAAGTTGTAATCCAGTTTTAAGTCGCCAGCTTTTGCACGCTTTGTTGTTATAAGAATTACACCTGCGGCAGCACGAGAACCGTAAATAGCAGCAGAGGCAGCATCTTTCAATACCGAAATATTTTCAATATCGTTAGGGTTAATATCGTTGATACTTCCTACCGGAACACCATCTACAATGACCAATGGATTGCTTTCTCCAATTGTGGTTATACCTCGAATACGAATAGATGCAGTAGCTCCCGGAGCACTATTGTCACGTGTAACCATTACACCAGAGATAGCTCCTTGCAAAGCTGTTGATAATTGTGTCGTTTGACGCTCAGCAATTGTTCCTCCCTTAACAGAACCAACTGCTCCCGTTAAGTCTGATTTTTTAGCTACACCATAACCAATAGCGACAACCTCTTCCAAGCCTACAGCATCCACTTTTAACACGACGTTAATTGATGTTTGATTATCAATTTTAATCTCTTCCGACTTCATTCCAACAAAAGAGAATTGCAAAGTTGTCGCATCAGAAGGAACACTTAAACTATATTTTCCATCTAGATTAGTTACGACTCCAATCCCTGTTCCTTTCACAACGATTGTAACTCCTGGCAAACTCTCGCCATTTTCATCGGTAACAATACCGGTTATTTTACGTTCATTGTTCTGTTTTGCTTTACCTGTTAAATTACGCAAGATGATCGTGTCATCTACTTGCTTGTAACTAACATTTGTCCCCTCGAACAACGATTCCAGAATTTGATTTACTGATTGATTGTTCACCTTTAAGGTTACTCTTCGATCCAGATTTATCGTTTTCGGGCTGAAGAAGAACTTAAGTTCACTGTTCTGTTCAATTTTTTTAAGCACATCTAGTACCTTTTCGTGCTTCACAGTCATACTCATTACTTCTTGCTGTGAATACGAAGGATTTGCGTACAGTTGCAACAAACTAATGTACAGCAATAGCATTCCTATTCGCATAACTTTCCATGTTTTCGACAAGACATAGTTGTTCCATGTCCTGTACAATTGATTTTTTTTCATAAATTTGAATTGCTTTACAGGGTTAATAAACTCTATTAACTCTTAAATTTTAGACAAGAAGACGCTGCAACCGTCTTCTTGTTTTTAGTTTAGATTCTCTATTTCTGATTCTTGTTTACATATAAATTGATCTCTTTTTTAGTTAGTTTCCCATCTTTATTTGCTTTTCGCTCTAATGAAGTCCACTTTAATTCTGGAATAGCCAATTGCATAAAGTCAAGCACCGATTCAATAGGTTCGTTTTCTACGGTACCATAAAAAGAGTAATCAAACAGTTCGCTATCTATCACATTAATCTTTACATGGTAATTACGCTCCAGAATTTTAACCACTTTTCGAAGTGGGTAGTACTGGAAATTTATACGACCGTTAATCCACGAAAGTTCTAATTCGGCGTCTACCTTCTCTACCAAATACCTATTTGTCTTTTTTGAAAATATTAGATGTTCATCAGGCTTTAGCATTCGCTTAGCTTTCGAATCGCCAAACTGAACTGCCACACTTCCCTCTTTCAATGTCACTTCCTGTTCTTCATCATCGGCATAAGCCGTTACTCCGAATTCAGTTCCCAAAACCTGAACAGTCATTCCATCTACAGCGACCCTGAAAGGATGTTTTTTATCGTGCGCGACATCGAAGAATGCTTTCCCCTCCAATTGCACAAACCGAATTCCGTTCTTCACTTCATACTTCGCTGTAGAGTTACCATTCAGCCAACCTACGGTACCATCGGGCAAATAAAACTTCGTTCGAATTCCCATGGGAGATTCTAATTGTACTATTTGATCTTTATCTGAATTGGTAGTCTGGCCAGGTATAAACCAGTCGGCTAAAAGAATGGCAAATACAAAAATGGCAGCAACACTTCCCCACTTAAGAATGAAACTCTTTCTGGCTGCACGTTTCTCTTCTTTCTCTTTATTGATCTGGTAGTATATCTTATAAAAAATGGCAGGCATTTTTTCTGGCTCAACTTGCTCTGTCACCTCATTCCATTTCTCTTCCATTTGGTGCTGCAACTCTTTTCCATTATTTATTGCAGCACTAAAGCTTCTCATTTCACCAAATGAAACTGTCTTCTTCTCTATCTTTTCCAATATCCTTCTGTCCATCTAACTCTGTCGTTTTTATTTTGCGACACTAGTAAGATTCGAAAAAAGTTAATTGTCCCAAAAAAACTTTATCTTTTTTCAAAAAAAGACTCAAACAACTATTAATGAACAAATAGCATGAAAAATAAAAGTTCTTTTAGGCCCTGTTTTCTCACACTTGTTTTCAAATCATCTAAAGCTGTGGACAATTGATTACGTACAGTTTTTTCAGAAATTTTAAGGTAATCGGCAATTTCCTGGATATCCAATCCTTCCTTTTTGCTAAGGATAAATATCTCTTTTCGTTTTTGAGGTAATTCTTCTATTAATTGATCTATTAACTGCATTGTTGAGAAGTAATTCATCTCCAACAAATCAGTCTTTGAATTGCAAAGCAACTCTTCTGCAACTTCTTCTTTAAATGCTCTTTCTTGTGTTTTCTTATTGAAGGTATTTCGAATTTCATTAAAAGCAATGGTAAAAACAAAGCTTTTAAAAGACTTTACCGATTTCAGACTTGTTCTTTTACTCCATACTTTCAGAAACACATTCTGAACAATTTCTTCCGCATCGCTATCTTCATGCAAATAACCTTTTGCAAATCGGAACAGTCGAAAACCATATTCATTGAACAATTGTTCGAATGCAACAGTATCTCCGCCAATCATTTTCGTCACCAGACTGGCTTCACTTTCTACGGTAATATCTCTTTTATTAAATCGTAAAGGCACACGCAAATATAAATATTTTATAATGCGATTTTATCATTATTGCAAATCGACACTTACCGACTAATTTCGTTTTTTAGTCGATTTTTAACATTAAAAGTTCGATCTAATTGAAATAAAAAAATAAATTTGTCCTGATTTTCTAAAACGATATTCATATGCAAGCTATATCAAAAGAGGAAAAAGCAAAGGAGGAAATCCTTCTTCAAGCCCAAAAGTTATTCCAACAATTTGGTCTTAAAAAAACGACAATGGACGATTTGGCTTCGGCATGTTCCAAAGCCAAAAGCACACTATATCACTACTTTAAAAGCAAACATGAAGTATTCGATGCAGTAATCGATTTGGAAATGACTTCGCTTCAGGCCATTATTCAAAGCAAGGTTGCCGAAGTAGATACAATTTCAGAGAAACTGACAATCTATATAATCACCTTTCATGCCGAGGTAACAAAAATGGCAAATCTGTATCGTATCATACAAAACGAATTAGCTCACGAAGCATTCACACACAAACAGTTTAGAAGGATGTTCTCGTTTGAGCAAGCTTATATTTCCAAATTACTTCAAGAGGGAATAGATAAAAACGAGATAAAAGAAATAGATTCTGACGAGATAGATTGGTTCGCAGAAATGCTTATTGCTGCTTTTTTTGGTGTCGTTCAGCATTCTATTGAAAGCGATAATGGTCTTGATCACGAAAAGTTAACAAAAACAGCTAATCGACTAATTCCTAGATTCATTACTTAATAAAACCAATTCATCACACACAAAGGAAGTGGAGTCATTTCCTTTTTTTCGAATCAAAAACCGACCAAAATACATTTTTAGTTTTATGGTCTCATTTTAATATTAATCATGAGTTTAAAAATTAGTACATTTATCATTTTATGTTGGTTATTCATCAGTTCGTGTCATACTAATGAAAGCAACAACAGCACTCTTAATACGGAAAATCCGATTAATGTAGAGCTAGCTCAAATAAAACACACTAAAGTAGAGCAAATACTGAACTACAGTGGTGTTATTACTCCACTTATCACCACTCACCTCAGTTTCGAATATCCGGGTATTGTGAATAAAATATTCGTTAATGAAGGGCAATATGTACAAAAAGGGCAATTGCTTGCTTCGTTAAAAAAACAGAGATCACAAGGAGCGTACAATGCTGCCCAAGCAACTCATCAACAAGCTCTCGATGCGTTTAAGCGATTAAAGTCGGTTTACTTAAAAGGAACGCTTCCAGAAATAGAATGGGAAGATGTTAAAACGAAATTGGCACAAGCCGAGTCGGCGTTGCAAATTGCAGAGAGCATGCTTAATGCACATCAAATGAAAGCTCCATCGTCGGGAGTAATCGGCAAAAGGAGTATTGAACAAGGTTCTTCTGTAGTAACTGCTATCCCAGCATTCGACTTACTAGATATTGAAGAAGTATACATTCAGATTTCGGTTAGTGAAAATGAAATAAATCTTTTAAGCAAAAATCAACGTGCAGAGATTACTGTTCCTGCAATCAGTCAACAGAGTTTTTCGGGGTACATTGATAAAATTGGTGTGGCTGCCGACCTGCTTTCAAAAACCTATAAAGTGTCCATTCGGGTAGAAAATACACAACACCTAATTAAGCCAGGAATGGTTTGCGATGTAAATATTAATCACTCTGACGATACTCCCCGTATAACTATTCCTTCGCCAGTAGTGAGCAGAGAAAGCGATGGACGCTTCTATGTATTCACCTACTCTTCCAACTCAAAAAAAGTCTCTAAACGCTACCTAAAAGTAGATCGATTTAGTGGAAATAACATTATTGTTCTCGATGGACTTCGTGCCGGCGAGATAATTATTGCTAAAGGTCACCACAAATTAACGGATGGAGCAAAAGTTCACCCAACCAATACAATTCAGTAACCTTAAAGTGAAGAAGAAGTGAAAAACAAAATGAACTTAATAGAAGCAGCTTTAAAGCATCGCCAAATAGCTATCAGTTTCGTTGTTATAATGATGTCGGTAGGGATTTTTGCTTTATTGAATATGCCACGAAACGAATTCCCGGAATTCACTATTCGCCAGGGGATTGTGGTGGGAATCATGCCTGGATACAACTCAGTGGAAGTTGAAAACAGACTAACGACAAAAGTAGAAAACTTCCTATTTGGATTTGAGGAGATCAATAAAGAGAAAACATATTCTCATTCCAGCGAAGGCCAGATGGTTGTTTATGTAGAGCTGAATGATAATGTTAAAAACGCAGATAAATTCTGGTCGAAATTACGTCATGGTTTAAATGAACTTAAAATGCAGCTCCCCAGAGATGTGTTGGCTTTAATTGGAACTAACGACTTTGGAGACACTTCAGCCATGCTGATTACCATGTCATCTAATAAAAAGAGCTACAGACAGCTGGAAGAAACCATGAAAGATTTGGAAGATCAGCTTCGAAAAATCTCTTCGGTTTCAAAAATCAAACATTTCGGAGAGCAGAAAGAAAAAGTGTTTGTCTACATTCAGCAGGAAAAATTAAATCGATTTCACATTAACCCAACTACCATACTGGGAGCCATTAAGCTACACGAATCGATCAATTTTGCCGGTGAATTGGAAAATGATAACCTAGTACTTCCCGTTCATCTTCCTCCAAGATTTCAGGCGGAAGAAGATTTAGCCAATCAAATTATCTATTCCGATTTAAACGGCAACACCATCCGCTTAAAAGACATTGCACGCATTGAACGCAAATACGATGAATACGATAGTTACATCAGAAATAATGGGAACAATGCCATCTTACTTTCCCTGGAAATGCAAAAGGGACAAAACATTGTTCATTTTGGTGAGGATGTTCAGGAAAGATTAAATGAATTCAAAAAGCAGATTGACGAAGATGTAGAGATAAATGTTATTTCCAACCAACCTGAAGTGGTTGATGACTCGATCTCTCACTTCATGAAGGAATTTATAATAGCGATACTTGCAGTAATCATTGTAACAATGATTCTATTACCACTACGAGTTGCATCGGTTGCAGCCATATCCATTCCTGTTTCAATTCTAATTACCATTGGTGTAATGCAATTGGTGGGTATGCAGCTCGACATTGTATCACTTGCAGGTTTAATTGTGGTATTGGGTATGGTAGTTGACAATGCCATTGTTGTTATCGACAATCATGTGGAACTATTGGATCAGAAGGAAACGCCATGGAACGCAGCCTGGAAAGCAGCGACCGAATTGGTAATTCCTATCATTACTGCAACACTAGCCATTATGGCTTCCTTTTTACCATTAATGTTATTCTTAAGTGGCATGGCCGGAGACTTTGTGGGAGCATTCCCTATAACAATTTCTATTGCTTTGATAATTTCTATGTTTGTGGCGCTCTTGCTAGTGCCGGCCATTTGCTACTTATTCATAAAAAAGGGACTTCATAAAGTCTCTAATACGCCAAAAAAGAAGAATCTGCTCGACCTTATTCAAATTGGCTATAACCGAACTCTGGAAAAAGCATACAACAATTCGAAAATCACCATTTCTGTGGCAATTCTATCCATTGTTCTGGCAGTTGGCTTGTTCACCACCATCGATCAACAACTGTTTCCTACAATGGACAGAAAGCAATTTGCTGTGGAAGTATACCTTCCAGAAGGAACCACTTTAAATCATACAGAAGCAGTGGTTGATAGTTTGGAAAAGATATTCCGAAAAGAGCCACACATCACTAATATTGCCAGCTTTATTGGTTGTAGCTCACCTCGCTTCCATACACTGTATGCCCCAAAACTTCCAAAGAAGAATTACGGTCAGCTTTTAATTAACACCACAAGCAACGAAGCAACCATCCAATTACTGGATAGGTATAGCAAACAGTATGCAAACACTTTTCCAATGGCAAACATACGCTGGAAACAAATTGCCATGGAAAACTTTACTTCTCCTATCGAAATTCGAATTTCAGGAGATAGTATTCATCAACTGAAGCAAGTGGCAGAGGAGGTAAAAGAGATACTTCGTGGTCATTCCGACACCAAATGGGTGCGCGACGATTGGCTGGAAAAACGCCAAGGAATACAAGTCAACTTACACTCCCACAAAGTAAACAGATTGGGCTATTCAAAACCATTAATTGCTGCATCACTTATGATGTCGCTAAATGGTTTGCCTTTGACAACCATTTGGGAAGATGATTATCCGGTAGACGTAATTCTTTCAAAAGAAGACTATTTAACGGATGATATTCAAGATCTGAATAACCAACAAGTTTCATCCATATTAACATCTGAATCATTGCCTCTTAGAACAATTGGCGATTTAGAACCAGAATGGACAGAAGGAAATATCACACGCAGAAATGGAGTACGAACCATTACCGTGAGAGCAGATACCAAAAGAGGCGTAGTTTATTCCAATGTTTTCAACGATGTTAAGAAAACCATTGAAGACATCGTCCTACCCAGCCAAGTATCAATCACTTACGGAGGAGAAACAGCTGAAATGATTACCAACTACATCCCAATGGGAAAATCACTGGGAATGAGTGTTATTCTAATTTTCTTTATTCTACTTCTTCAATTTAAGACATTGAAAAGAACATTATTGGTAATGTCCACCATGTTACTGAGCTTACTTGGTGCATCGCTGGGACTAAAAATGGTTGGTTACCCATTTGGCTTTACCTCATTCATCGGAATAATTGGTTTAATGGGAATTACTGTCCGTAACGGTATAATTCTGGTCGACTATGTTATACATCTTCACGAAAAAGAGAACATGAGCTTTAAAGAAGCTACCATGGCTGCAGGAAAACGAAGAATGCGTCCTATATTCTTAACTTCAATGGCTGCTGCTATTGGTGTCGTCCCAATGATTTTAAGCGACTCTCCTCTTTGGGGACCTCTGGGAACCGTAATTTGCTTTGGGCTAATCTTTGGTATGCTTCTCACCTTGCTTGTTTTACCTGTTCTGTATTGGCGAACTTCACCACAAGATCAAGTTAAAGTACAACATTAATTATCCAGAACAATTCAAATTACATTACAATGAAGATTCTAAAATACATCATATTATTCTCCTTCATGGGTTACCTGTCAGCGCAAGCGCAGGTGATCTCACTGGATGAGTTCAAAACTGCAGCATTAAAACACAATCACAAGATCAAGGAAGCTCATTTTAAGCTGAAATCGGCCGAAGAGCAACAGAAAGAGACATATACCAACTTCTTTCCTAAAGTCAATGCAGGATTTACATCAGTCAGGCTAAACAAAGACTTAATCGATATTCAGATTCCAGAGTTGAAGCTTCCCGTTTCTCAGGGAGGAACTGTAATCCCTAATCAATTTGCAGTGCTTCCTGGCTTGCCGGTTCAAGCCATCAAAGAAATTGATTTCGGTTACTTGAATGCTGTGCTTCCGGTCTATATGGGAGGTCAAATAAGAAACGGGAATAAGTTAACGAAGATGTTGATTGACATCAACTCGACTGCTCTTCAACTCACAGAGGATCAAACTATTCTTCAAACTGAAAAATTATACTGGCAGATTGTTTCATTCAACGAAAAATGCAAAACATTAGATAGCTACGAAAAACTGCTTCATCAATTAAATACTGATGTTTCCAACAGTTTCGAAGCAGGCTTGATTAATAAATCGGATGTTTTAAAAGTACAACTGGAGCAGAATAAACTATCGGCACAGAAACTTCAATTGAATAATGCCATCGAAATTTTAACGATGACACTTTGCCAGTTTACGGGAATAACTTACAACAAACAAATAAGGCTTAATGGTAAGTTACAGGAATTAGTAACACCTCAACAGCTTTACACTACACCAGAAGAAGCAGTCAATAGACGTAAAGAATATCAGTTGTTGCAAAAAGGAGTAGAAGTTGCTCAGTTACAACACAAACTAACAAAAGGAAGTTTAATGCCTTCGCTTGCATTGGGAGTAAACAACTTTCATTTAAAAATGGATAATAACGACAAAATGTATACTGCTACTTACCTAACATTATCGGTTCCATTATCCAATTGGTGGGCAGGCTCTCATCAATTAAAGCAGAGTAAATACCAAACTTCTATAGCAAAAAACAATTTAGATGAGAAAGCACAATTAATGGTTCTTCAAATAAATAACTCTTTTCAAAACCTAACATTGGTGCATAAACAGATTAATGTCGCGAATTCTGGTTTAGAAACTGCAGAAGAAAATCTAAAGGTAGTTACCAACAATTTCAAGGCTGGTATAGCAAACACCTCTGATCTTTTAGAAGCTCAAGCCGAACATCAGAAGGCACAAGACAACCTAATTGATGTAAAAACAAAATATATTCTTCAAAAGAATGACTACCTCTTTTCTGTCTCTAATTTGAGTCGATAAGAAGTAATAACATTTTATTTTCTTCCACTAAAGATTTCATCGTTTTCTATTGCACATAAAGAAATTCGATGAAATCTTTTTTATTCCATTATTCCTCCACTTTTATTCAAATAATATTATCTATCTATTAATCAACATCATATTAGAGCCATCTCTCATTACCTGAAATACTCATCTAACATTTTTTGTTTAATGTATAGCAGATCTATTACTTATTTTTTTCAAAAAACACAGATTTATCTATCTTTAGACCGTCAAAAGGGAGGCAATATGAACACAAACGAGCAGAATATACAGTTACAGCAGCGGATTAAAGATCTGGAGAAAGAAGTTAGTGAATTGAAAGATCGCCTTTTTTATGCAGAAATTACCACTAAAGATCTTACTGAACAAAAGCAATATTTTGAAACAATAGCTCATTTTGCACACGATTGGGAGTTTTGGCTCACTCCAGATAAGAAGTTTAATTACAACTCTCCTTCCTGTCTTGACCTAACAGGCTTCACTGCAGAAGAAATTAGTACTCCATCATTTAATTGGACACAGCTTATATTCCCTCCTGATCTTGACAAATTCGAAAAACATATCAATGACGCCATTGAGTTTCTCTCATTAGATCAAGAACTTGAATTCAGAATACTTACACGAACTAAACAGATTATTTGGTGCGAAATAAAAAGTAGACCAGTATACGACAGTCGTGGTAAATATTTAGGATTAAGAGCTTCTGTTCGAAATATCACTCGATTAAAAAATGCACTGGGACACATCAAGCAGCTTTCTGAAAGTAAAACACTTGAAACCAAAGCAAAAACAAGATACAAAGATGAATTAGAGATGAAAGAAAGAGAGTTAGTCACTTCACTTCTTTTATTCTCGCAGAAAAATGCTCTTATCAATTACCTAAAAAAACAACTACAAGGCATTAAAACCTCAACTTCTCCTGCCATTCAGCAGAAGATTGAAAATATGCTTAGCAAAATTATCGGTTCAACTGTGTTAACAACTGACTGGAATACTTTTAAGGTTCATTTTGAAAAGATGCATCCCGGATTCTTTGAACGTCTTGTTGCTCGTTATCCTTTACTTACAGCCAAAGAGCGAAATTTGTGTGCCTATCTTCGTCTTAATCTATCTAGCAAAGAAATTGCAGGATTACTAAACATTACACCCGAAAGTGCCGAGATCGCAAGAGTTCGTTTGCGAAAAAAACTAAAACTTTCTCGCGAAATCCGATTAACCTCATTCATAGCTCAAGTATAATAGTTAGGTTTTAACAAAAAACCATATTTTTAAAATTAGGTTTTAAATACACATAAAAACCATAACAAACAAGACATTATCAAGAATAAATTAGGTTTTAAAAACCAACAGATAGGTTTTTATTAGGTTACATCCAACAACAATTCACTGATATTGTAGTTTAATTTGCAGTTAAACAATATTTCAATATCATGAATGCAGAAATTCCCCAAACGATCTATCGTAAACTCACAAGCGAAGAGATAGGTCAATTAATAATGCAAAATTGCGAGTCGGACGACTGGAATTTAGTTGAAGTTACCGACGGCTTTGACCCAATCAAAGTTAAAAACGCAAAATTCACTGGTCACATTAAGATTGGTCGATTTGATGAGAAAGCCAAGCTGTTCGGAGGCATCTCATATCACACAGGTATATATAATGCATGGTTACACAATTGCACTATTGGCGACAACGTACTTATTCACAATGTACGCAGCTATATTGCCAATTATGAAATTGGTGCCCGAACCATTATTCACAACATTACAACTTTAGCTGTTGATGGTACAACAACTTTCGGTAATGGAACAAAAGTAGAAGCCATCAATGAAGGAGGAGGACGAGAAGTACCTATCTACGATCATCTTTCTACGCATGTAGCATACATCATGTCGCTTTATCGACACCTTCCCAAAGTGATTGATGCATTGTTTAAAATGGTAGATGATTACGTTGGCTATATCAAGTCGAATACAGGAACTATTGGTCCCAACTCTCAGATCCTGAATTGCGACAATATTATTAATGTAAAAACAGGCCCTTCGACACATATTGATGGAGCCAGAAAACTATCCAACGGTAGTATTAACAGTACTTACGAAGCTCCTATTAAGATTGGAGCCAGTGTTATCATGGAAGATTTTATTGTTTGCTCCGGATCACAAGTTACTGATGCTACTTTGGTTTCGAAATGTTTTATTGGTCAAGGATGTATCTTGGACAAGCACTATTCTGCTGTCGATTCACTTTTCTTTGCCAATTGCCAGGGATTCCACGGAGAAGCATGTTCTATATTTGCTGGGCCTTACACGGTTACTCACCATAAATCGACACTATTAATTGCAGGCATGTTCTCATTCATGAATGCTGGTAGTGGATCGAACCAGAGTAACCACATGTATAAATTGGGACCAATCCATCAGGGGATTGTGGAAAGAGGATCGAAAACCACAAGTGATTCATATGTTTTGTGGCCATCGCACATTGGAGCCTTTTCTCTAGTAATGGGGCGTCACTACAAGCATAGCGATACTTCCAACTTCCCATTCTCTTATTTAATAGAGAGTAAAGATGAAAGTATTTTAGTTCCGGCCATCAACCTAAAAAGCATTGGAACTATTCGCGACACCCAAAAATGGCCCAAGCGAGACAAGCGTACCGACTCCAAGCTATTGGATCACATCAACTATAATCTTTTAAGTCCTTATACCATTCAAAAGGTATTGAAAGGGCACAGTATACTGAAGGACATTCAGAAAGCCAGCGGAAAAAACTCTTCGAGTTATTCGTACGAAGGAATGAAGATCCGCAAATCAGCTTTGGAGAAAGGAATTCAGCTTTATGAAATGGTAATATGGAAATTCATTGGAAACTCCATCATTACACGTTTACACGATCAACACTATAATGATAATAGTGAGATCAGAGAAGCGCTTCAAAAAGATACTCCCATTGGAAAGGGAAAATGGATTGATTTATCAGGCATGCTATGTCCTGCCGAGGCTTTGGATCAACTATTATCATCCATTGAGAGTGGTCAAACAACAACACTTGAAGCTGTCGACACAACGCTTCGATCACTTCATAAGAACTATTACACATTCGAGTGGACTTGGGTTTACGATGAAATTGAAACGTTTTACAAAAAGCCTATTAACCAATTTACTGCCAACGACATAATCTCCATAATTAATAAGTGGAAAGAAAGTGTTCTAGGCATTGATCAAATGCTATATGAAGATGCTCGCAAAGAGTTTTCGCTAGGAAAAATGACTGGTTTTGGAATTGACGGAGAAAATGGCTCAAAAGAGCGTGACTTCGAATCTGTTCGTGGAGATTTTGAAACCAATGAGACTGTGATTGCTATCCGCAAACACATGAAGGATAAAGAAGAGCTGGGAAATATCCTTATACAGAAGATGGAGAATACAATTCGATTAAGACAACTTTCAAATTAAAGGGATTATGTGCGGAATTATTGGACATACAGGACAACAAGCTACTCAACAATTTTTGATTGAGGGTTTAAAGCGACTAGAATATAGAGGTTATGACAGTGCAGGTGTTGCTATTCAAAATGGATCAATCCATCTGTATAAGAAGAAAGGCAATATTGCCGCTTTAGAAGGCTATCTTCCGGAAAAAATTTCGGGGAACTGTGGTATTGCACACACTCGTTGGGCAACCCATGGTAAACCAAATAATGAAAATGCCCATCCACACATGTCTTATTCCAAAAGACTGGTGATGGTACACAACGGTATAATCGAGAATTATCAGATGATAAAAGAAGATTTGATGGCCAAAGGCATCACTTTCTCGAGCGATACTGATAGCGAAGTGCTTTTGAATTTAATCGATTGGGAATTTTCGCTAACGCATGATCTAATTAAGGCAATTAAAAATGCTCTTACCCAAGTAGAAGGAAGCTACGCCATTGCAATTATTAAAAGCGATGAGCCCAACACTATTTACGCATGTAGAAATGGAAGTCCCCTGATTTTAGGAGAAAAAGATGGCGAATATTTCATTGCATCCGATGCACTGGCCATCAATGCATTCGCTAACCAGATTTATTATCCTGAGGATAAAGATCTAGCTATTGTTCATGCATCAAAAGGCATTTCATTTATGGATGAGAATGGTGTTCCCAAAAAGATTGAATCGGAAGAGTTGGTACAAACCAATGATCATGCACAAAAAAAGGATTTTGAAGATTTCATGCTAAAAGAAATATTCGAACAGCCCGACTCGTTACGCAGGTCATTCATTCAACCATCGGCTAGTTCCGACATCGATCATCTGGTGGAAAAAGTAAAAGCGTGCAATAGAATTATTGTATTGGGATGTGGAACATCATGGCATGCCGGATTAATTGGAAAATACCTGATTGAAAAGTTAGCCCGTATTCCTGTAGAAGTTGAATATGCTTCAGAATTCCGCTATCGTCATCCGGTAATTCAATCGTCTGACCTTGTTCTTTCCATCTCACAATCGGGAGAAACAGCAGACACATTAGCAGCTAACAGATTGGCTCGCGAAAACAATGCAATGACACTAGGAATATGTAATGTTAAGCGTTCGACATTGACACGTGAGACCGATTACCAATTATATTTGAATGCAGGAGCAGAAATTGGAGTTGCATCCACTAAAGCATTTACATCGCAGGTTTCTATTCTAACTCAATTGGCACTATTTATTGCCAAAGAGCGTAAAGAAGAGCTTTCGAAAAATACAATGCAAGCACTGGAAGCATTACCTGCAAAAATTGAAACAGTATTGAAGCAATCGGAAGCCATTAAGCAATTGGCATTGAAATATGCATTGGCCAACCATTTCTTATTCATCGGACGTGGTGTAAACTACCCCGTAGCACTGGAGGGAGCTCTAAAGCTTAAGGAGATTTCATATATCCATGCCGAAGGTTATCCGGGAGCAGAGATGAAGCATGGTCCTATTGCATTGATCGACTATAGTTTTCCGACATTTGCCATTGTTACCGATGACGAAAACAGAAGCAAGATGATCTCTAACATTAAAGAGATTCAAGCTCGAAATGGAAAGGTAATAGCACTTATCCAGGAAGGAGATAATGAAACAGCTCAGGTAGCCGACGAAGTTATTTCTATTCCAAATACCATGGATGAATTAATACCAATTCTATCGACAGTTCCATTGCAGCTATTCTCGTACCACGCAGCAAAAATACGTGGTTGCAATGTAGATCAGCCTCGTAATTTGGCTAAGTCGGTAACCGTAGAATAATTAGAATACCCTATAGATTGACATCTTAATATTACACACTAGAAAGCTGGATACTAAACGTAGCATCCAGCTTTTCTTATATCAATTACTTTACATTTCAGCACTATCAGTGAAAAAATCCTTCCCTGCCGCCTAAGGCTCCCCCCTGCATTATCTAATGCTTATTGTTAGCTGTTGATTCTTCTCAATCACTATTTGCGGCAAAGTGATGATCACCGTTTCCTTTTGTCGAGCAAAATCTACAGCAATTACAATTTCCAACAAGGATCTTTTCAAAAACAACAGAAACGTTTCTGGTCAATTTCATTACTTATCATTTTATTATTAAGTATTGTATGAATGACTGTGACACGTTTTTTATCCTACACAATTTTAGTAACAATTTCTTTTTTTAATCCTCATGCTTTAGAATTTTTTACAGACAGAATTCTTATTTAGAAATTTTTACCGTCCATGCATATTTACATGGTGGATTTTTTTGAACGAACTCAGGAATTTCGACAATAAATCCATTTCCTGATTTCTGCCATGTTAATTTCTCAATTACCCCAAGCATGTGTACCTCTGCTCCATTTTTAGGCTGAATATTCGTAATATAGATTTTTGCAGGAGGAGCGGTCTCATTGTCATTCGCAAGATAAATAGCATAAAGAGCATCATCCTTTTGTGTAAAGCGAATACTTTTATCTCTATGTGGTTTTATCGCCTTAGTATTATAAATGGCCTCCCCATTTACTTTTAGCCATTTTCCCATAGCAGAAAGACGATCCATATCTATTTCAGATATTGTTCCATCGGCTTTTGGACCTATATTAAATTCTATGTTTCCATTTTGACTTACACAGTCAATAATCATTTCAATTACCTGCTTTGGTTGTAATATATTGTTTGGATGTTCATTTTTATTATACCCAAAACTATTGCCAAAACCACGCCACATTGCCCAAGGTTTAGATCGATCAATTTTAGCGTGATATTCTACATGTCTAAAATCACCATACACTCCTCTTGTGTTAGAAAGATTTTCTTTATTATACCCAAAACGGTCATTAATAATCACTTCCTGTCCACGAGCTACAGCCTGATTGTAATAATAAGCAAGAATTTGACGCGACCGCCAATATACATATCCATGATCCCATTCTCCATCGAAACAAATATAGTCAGGATGGTATTTATCAATTAATTCTTTAATTTGTGGCACCATGAAATCATCAACATATTCATTTAATAAGCCATCATTATCCTCATCTTTTAGCTTTTTACAGCCTTTATAATCACTTATTTCACCTTTTCTTAGATAAATTGGATTATTCCACTCATAATAAGAATAATATATTCCAATTTTTATTCCATGTTTTCTGGCAGCCTTTACCAATTCACCATACAAATCTCGTTTGGGCCCCATTTTCTTAGAATTACGATTGGTGTATTTAGTGTCCCAAATACAAAATCCATCATGATGCTTGGATGTAATAAAAAAATATTTAGCTCCTGCATTTTTAAAAGTTTGCATCCATTTATCTGCATCAAAATTTTCAGCAAAAAATCCTTCTTTCTTGCCAGTTACTAAATTTCGTGTTCCATTTATAAAATCATCATATTTGGCATCTCCATAATGCTTTTTATGATGTTCCTGAACAGGTTTCTTATCTCTCATCCAAAACCAATACCACTCGGCATAAGCAACCCCATAAGGAGTGTCTTTTCGTGGTGTCCATCCTGGAACAGCATATGGTCCCCAATGGGCACTTAATCCTATTTTATTATCAACAAACCATTCCGGGATTGGATGTTTTACTAAAGATTCCCATTGAGCAGTGTAAGGGCCTGCTTCAATAACATCTTTCAACATTGGGTGTAACTTACCCTCTGGTGGATCTTCAGTTGGTAACTGTGCATAAACTGATATTGAACTAACAACAATTACCAGAATAACTAACAAACAATTTTTTTTCATAATTGCAAAATATTAATTTTTAGAGATGGTAATTGTCCATTCTTTTTTGAAATCATTATTGGCTGCTGTTACCAAATATTTTTGTGGATTAGTCCAATTAGCAACTATACCTAATTTGTTACTATCTTCCAGTGGTTCTATTATTGCTCCTCTGCTTATATCGACAGCAATAATGATATTAGTTAGATCCACATCTTCCTCAAAAACAATTGATACTATTTTATTTTCAGCATCTATTTCATTACTTACCATTTTGGAATCCAATTTAGTCTGAACTACGGTAGTACGTTCTTTTTCTTGCACAGTTGTTGTAACAACTTCGCGCTTTAGCCCCCATGCTTTTATAATCTCTGTTTCTTCGTATAATGGTAATTCATCTAATCCTAACCTACAAGAAGAGACACCAACAATTACCATTAGAAGTAATATTATTTTTCTCATGCTTATTTTTTTTAAATCATTAATAATTACCACCCTGGATTTTGAATTAAATTGGGGTTATATTCAATTTCACTAAAGGGAATAGGCCATAAAAAACGTCTGGGATTCCAAACTCTGTTCCATTTAGGGCCATCAGAATCTACTACTACAAAAGCCGTTCTGTCACTGTTGATACACAACCACTTTAAACGAGTATTTAACTCATTAATCATGGTATTTCCTTCTTGTTTAGCCCAACGCAATAAATCCCAATATCTATGTCCTTCAAATGCCATTTCTTTTCGTCGTTCCAATTTATACTCTTCTTTTAAGTTTTCATTGGTTTCCAAAATTGGAATTTGCGCACGTGTTCTAATTCTATTGATAACCGCACGGGCTTCATCTAAATCATTAAGCATAATACAAGCTTCGGCATAATTTAACAACACTTCGGCATAACGAATAACAATTGATGGAAGGTCGCAATTTTTTTGAGTATGTGGGACATATTGCGGATCATCGCCCATGAATTTCTGTATCATGTTACCAGTGTTTACATGACTGACATGACTATGAAACATTGGCGGATCAAATTGGGACTGTCCAGAATTTTTACCTCCTACATTAAATTCAAATGTATATCCCATTACTGTTTCACCATCAGATAATACATTTTCATTAAAACGTACCTCTCTGTTTCCATAAAGATATTGATATACTCCATCGGCAACGTTAGTGTTTTGTTTATGATTACTTTCGTCCCAACTTCTTGCCACACCATCTTCATCAATTACGTAATAAATTTGGGTATGATTAAACGACACACCACCACCGCCACCGCCAGATAGGTCGCTATCGTAACTTTGTGTCATATGTGCACTTGTCCAACCATTATTTTTTTCTTTTAAAACATATTCCATACCGGCTAATACTTCTACCGATGTTTTCCATGTGGTTGGATCTTTCCAGATTGGACCATATGTATCATGCAAACCATACCCTAAATTTTTAATGATATTATATGTTGTTTTTACATCTTCATATTTACCGGCATAAAGTTCACTACGCATTTGCATAGCCAAACAAGCACCTTTTGTAACTCTTGTTTTTTGGCCAACATTGTTTTCTAATAAACTGGCTGCTTTTTTGAAATCGTTAATTACAAATTCCCACGAAGATTCATCTGATGCTCTGCTTAAATTTAAGTCGTCGCTTGCATCAAGTGGTTTATCTAACAATACTACACCTCCAAATTTTTTAACCAATTCAAAATAATAAGTACCCCTAAAATAATATGCCTGCCCTAAAAGAAAATCTTTTTGATCTTGATCAAAAGTGGTATTTTCTGTTAAATTGGCAATAACTTTATTGGCTACCCTAATTTTTGTAAAATTCCAACCAGCGTTAAAAGTATTATCTATTAGATCTTGATTAATATTTAAATATGTGCTGCTTTTTGTTGAGGGACATAAATCATCTGACAAATAATCGTAGTAATTGGAGGTATTCATTTCCCATGCCGAATATAGTTGATTTACATACAACTGTATTAAATCAGGGTTACTCCAAACAGTTGCATCCGAATATTTATTTTCAGGCAATTTGTTTAAGACATCATCTTCACACCCCGTAAATAATGCAAAGATAAAAGTATATAAAAGAAGATATTTTTTCATTTCACTATTTTTTTAGAATGTAATATTCAAACCTATTGAATAGGTTCTCATAATTGGATAATTTTCATGTTCGTTTACTTTATCTTCAGGATCGAACATGCCCCATACTTTTTTCCAGGTTAACAAATTAGTACCTGACAAATAAATTTTACAAGATGATATTTTATTACTTTTAATTAATTTGTGTTTTAAATCATATCCAATCTTCAACGATTTTAATCGAATGTAATCATTATCGACTAACCAGAAATCACTATTAACACCATAATTATAACGATCATAACCTAAGCGTGGTAATGTTGCATTTGTATTATCAGCCGACCAATGTTTTCCTTTAACCCATGCATGGTGTACATGTGCCATCATTCGCCAACGTATATTATACCAACCTTCACCAACTGTTGTGGTTAAATTATGTGCTCCCTGAATTAAAGCATCTAATTCAAACCCTCTGTATTGTAAATTAACTGTAGCACCAAACACATTGGTTGGAAACGTCGGCTCTCCAACATATCGTTTATCTCTAGAATCAACATGCCCATCACCATTTAAATCTTGCACAACAATATCACCTGGTTGCATTTCGCCAACGGTATCCATCCATGGATTATTTTGTACTTCTTCTAGAGTTTGGTATAAACCATCAGACACATACCAATAGCGTCCGTATGTGCTTCTGTGTGTTAAACGTGCATTGGGATCTTTTAAAGTAACAGGTGATTCGTTTTTAAATTCCCAGAATTCATTATAATAACTATAATTAAATCCTAGATTTACTTTTAATTCATTAAAAAATGTGTCATGATAATTTAATGAAAATTCAAAGCCTCCTCTACGTTTGATTCCTGAATTTACTTTTGGGAAAGCAATTCCTAATAAAGTATTACTTTTATCACTAACACTTAATAGTAAATCGTTTCGTTTTACAAAATAAGTATCGAAAATGAATTCAAATTTATTTCCCCCAAATGTTACATCTATACCTGCATTGTAGCTTTGTTGTGTTTCCCAGGTAATATCGGTACTAGCAATATTATCTTCTGCAAGCGCAACATTCTTAGATCCATCGAAATAATAAGTCCCGGTTGTACTGTATTTACTTAAATAGGGATAAGTAGACCAACCATACGACATAACGTTAGAGTCGTCTCCAGTTTCCCCATAACTCATTCTAATTTTAAAATTATTGATTATACTTTCAGGAACCCAACTTTTAAAAAATGGCTCTTCACTAACTCGCCATGCTGCACTGGCACTAGGAAAAAAACCCCATCTATGACCTTTAGCAAAATTTTGGCTACCATCATATCTAAAGTTTCCTTCAAAAAGATATTTGCCTCCATAGTTATATTGAACTCGTCCTACAAGCCCCATACGTCCTAACATTTGACCATATCCTCCAATTGCCATGTTTTCATTTTCACCTAAAGCAAATTCACCAATTTCACTTGAAATAAATGTTTTTTTCTGTGCAGAGAAATAATCATATTCTTTTTCGCTTTGACTATAAACAGCCATTAATTTAAAATCGTGTTTATTAATTTGTTTGGAGTAATTAACATGAAATTCGGCATTGTAACTTCGTGTATACCCATACTTTTCATAAAGCGAAGGTGAACCATGATTATTCGCAGTTGTAGACTCGTAGGTGTTATAAGTTTCAATAGGAGTTGACCATTGTTTATACCAGGTAGATACATCATCGTATGCTCCAACTGCTTTTAGCTTTAAACCTTTTACAAATGGTACTTCGTATTCTAAATAAAGTCGAGAATTAAATTTTTGGCTCTCTTCGTTTTGATATCCCATATCTGGATCTAATGCCCTAATAGGATTTACAAGATACCATGGAGAATAACGCCCATCGGTATATACAGGAGGATTGGGTTGGATAGCCGATATTGCATGATAATTTCGATACATTATACCATTCTCGCCACCAATGGGTTCTTTATCAATAGTTTTTCTAAAACTTAAATCCATTCCCATTTTTAAGCCAATATTCTCAAAATAATGATCGATATTACCACGAATATTGTATTTTTTGTAACGCGATATGTCGCTATGATAAATAGGGCCTTGATTTTGATAACCAATTGAGGTATAATAATTGGTGTTGCCAGACTTTCCCGACATATTCAAATTGTGATTATGCATGACGGCATAATTTCTAAATATGTCGTTCATATTTAATGGTTGGTAATGGTTTAAGTCATCATCCTCATATTCTAAAAATCTTGATTCATTCCATTCATCCGGATGAAAACGATAATTATTACCATCGTTAAAGTTGGCTAAATTTCTCATTGCAACGTGATCACGAACTCCTAATTTGTCGGGAAAAACAATAGGCTCACTAAAAGAAGTATTTCCGTTGTAGTTTATTTTTACTTTTCCTTCTTTAGCACCACGTTTAGTCGTTATTAGAATAACTCCGTTTGCAGCTCTTGCTCCATATACCGCGCATGCTGCAGCGTCTTTTAATACAGTGAAACTTTCTATGTCATTAGGATCAATATCGGAATAACTTCTGCCAATAATTCCATCAACAACTACTAGCTGACCAGTAACTCCACGAACACGAATTTCAGGATCGCTGTCTCCAGGTCCACCAACACCTGTTTGGTCGGTAAAAACTCCGGCAATGCGCCCTGACATAGCTTGTTTAACACTGGCATACGGAACTTCGGCTATTTTATCGGTTTTCATGGATGCAATAGAACCTGTTAAATTAACTTTCTTTTGAGTTCCATAACCAATTGCTATTACTTCTTCAAGACCAACTGCATCAGCTTTCATTGTAACATTTATAACACTACGGTTTTCTATTGGTACATCTTGAGGAATCATGCCAACAAATGAAAAGCGCAGAATCGTTTTAGCACTAACTTCTATGGAATAGTTTCCATCAATATCAGAAGTAACTCCAATTGTGGTTCCTTCTATCACAATAGACACTCCAGGTAATGGTTGACCTTCGGCATCAGTAACCTTACCAGTCACAACTTTCTGCTGAGTACTTCCTCTGAATATTTTAGATCGTGTGGTTAACACAATCTGATTTCCCTTTACCAGGTAATTCACATTGGTACCATTAAACAGTTGTTTTAGTACTGTCTCAACGGTCTTATCAGTTACTCTAATGTCTACCCGACGCTCCACATTTACCATGCGTTGATTGAACAAAAAGCTGTATTCACTATTTTCTTCAATCTTGTCAAGTACATCAAGTATTTTAGCATTTCTCATGTTCAGATTTAACTTAACATGCTGCGAATAGCCTGATGTTGCCCATACCTGTGACAAAAACAACATCAGAAAAAAGATACATAAGCGCATAACTTTCCATGTTTTAGATATAATACCATTTTGAATGGCATCACGTATCCACTTTTTTTTCATAAATTTGATTTGTTGAGTAGTTAAACATATTGCATATTTAGACTGCTTAATTGGTAGAGAGGTGTGGCAGCACCTTTCTACTTTAGTTTATAAAATCAACCAGTCTACTATCGTCGATTTTAATCCATACTTTCTTCTTATTATATTCGTTATTCTGATTCTTCTCTCTCTTTTCTATCTCATAAGTGAAAGGAGCTGTTATCATCAGTAGGTTCAGCACCTCGTCCAGCGATTCATCTTTAAATGTTGCACGAAAAGTGTATTGTAGCAACTGATCGTTTTCCAACTCAATATCGATATTATACCATCGTTCTAATCGAGTTATTACATTGCTGAACGACTCGTTACGAAACACCAACTTCCCATCAATCCAGGCAATGTATTGATCAATTTCAATCTCTTCTACCTGAAATTTATTGGTCTTTTGGTTCATTGTCAGCTTCTCATTAGGCGATAATATTTCTAGAAATTGTCCTCGATGGGTATTCACTTCCACTTTTCCTTCTTCCAACACCACTTCCTCTTTCTCTGCATCGCTATAGGCCGACACATTGAATCGGGTTCCTAACACATTTACTTTTAGGTTTTCTGTCAATACCGAAAAAGTACGCCCTCTATCTTTCTTTACATCGAAAAAGGCCTCACCACTCAGGTGAACATCCCGGTCGTGTGCAAACTGAGCCGGGTATTTTAAGCTCGATCCACTTTGCAGGTATCCACTTGTTCCATCAGGCAATTGAAATTGAGTACGTACTCCAATGGGACAGGTAATTACCACTTCTGCCTGCTCTTCATAGGTATAGTTTTCATTCCATCCCACATAAACAGCGAAGCAAGCTACTATCGGTAAAATAAGTATGGCCGCGACTTTCTGGAATAGTTGCATCCAACTTCTTCGAGTTTCAACCTGTTTTTCAATTCTAATTTGTCTATTCATCTTCTCATAAACACGTTCCAAAGCGTTGGCTGTTCGCTTTTGCGTCAACAGCTCATTCCATTGCTCGCCCATGGCTTTATCCCAGTCGGCATTCTTCTCCCCACTAACTATCCAGTCCTTCACCTTCTGGTAGTCGTTGTAAGAATACTTCCCTTCGGTATACCGCTTTAGCGGTTCTATATTTTTGTTTTCATCCATTCTCGAAAGCAGTTTTTATTCTCTTTTCACCTGTTATATCCTCATTCCCTAAATATCCCTAGTGAAAATTTTACTTTTTTTAATTTAACCCGAAAAATATGCCGTAGAGGCGCAAGATTTTGCGCCTCTACAGTTACGAATCAACAAGTTATTAGTGATAAATTGTGAATTATTAATTTGTATGCAGAGTCCATGGGTTATTTATTCACACAGTCAAACAATCCATTTTTCGTGCCTTTTGTGGTTTATTTCGAATAGCAACAGATCGCTTCTCTACAATCGTGATGACAATCACCATGCACTCTGCTCTTTGCTCAAGGCACAACTCCGTCTCCCTTTTCTCCGGAATCCGGTTTCCTTACCTATTCACAAACAACTGGAAGAAGACAATACCACTTGCGTTGAGTTTCTTGAATTCCTGCTTCAGAAATTTCAGCGACTCTGTTATATGGTACTCTACTGTTTTAGGTGAGATATTCAGCTCCATGGCAATCTCTTTAATGGACATTTCCTGGAACTTTTTGCGCACAAAAACCTCGCGCCGCTTTTCGGGCATCATCCCAGTAAACTCCTCCAGCTTATCCAATAAGAACTGATAATCTTCCCGATCATCAAAATCCATTTTATTGGTGGAAGCATCCAATAATAAATCGTGTTTTACCTCATTCTGGCGAGTTAGCCCATTGAAATGTTTTCGAATGGCATTAAGGGCAATGGTAAATAGGTACGATTTAAACGAAGTATCCGTCTTTAGCTCTTTACGATTGTTCCAGATCTTGGTAAACACCTCCTGTACAACATCCTCAGCCACATCCATCGACTTCAGATAACTGTTGGCAAAACGGTATAAAGGCTGACTATACAAATCGAACAGTGCTTTAAACGCACCGTGATCATCCTCCTTTAACTTTAATACTAATCCCGATTCTATGTTTACCTTTTTGCTCAAACTATAACTGGATGGTTTTTTTACAAATGTATTATTTTTTAACAATAAATGCTCTGAACCATTATTCTCTATCTTTTTAGGCAATTCTTCAAAAACTGGAAGCAATTCTCAATCAGCTCATTTTGCCTACACGCTGTTAAAATTGGTAGCCACCTATCACCACTACGCAACTTTAGAGTGCCAGCGGTACGATGTTATGGTAGCCAATTAGTTCTAAAAACAATAAATAAAGTCCCAGAGGGACGGTGTTATTTAATTAGTCATAAAAATCAAACAGATAGGCATCATCATATTCAATCTCATTTTTTCTCAATAACTCTAAATATTCATCTTTAAAGCTGCGTTTACCATGATGCCTTTTCTGGTCTATTATGTAGTTAATCACATTCTCTCTCTGTGATCGAGAATAGGTAAATGCGCTATATCCTGTCTGCCATTCAAACTTTCCACCTGCTAATCTTTGTTGGTTTATCCATTTCGATGATTTAGACTTCACGTTTTGTAATACTGTAGAAACAGAACATGATGTACTAAGCTCAAAAAATATATGGACATGATCACGGTACCCATTTACTGCTAACGAGTAGTTATTAGTTTCATTTAAAGTTCCCGCGATATAACGATGCAATTGTTCACTCCATTTATCAGAGATAAAATTTCCTCTTCCTTTTACAGAAAAAACGGCATGAACGTTCATTTGAGTGTAAGTATTGGCCATGATATTAGTTGATTTATGTTTCTAAAAATCTACTTATTTTTCGATGTTGTATTTTATACAATTTACGATTTTTTATCTTGTCATAACACCATCGCTACGCGACTTCTTGTTTATGTTGCTTCTTCTCTTTCTACCATAACACCGTCGCGATGCGACTGATAATGATGCTGTAAATTGTTACGTGAACACTGAAGTGCCAGAGGCACGATGTTACGGTAGCCAATCAATGGTAAGAATAAAAAGATTCCCAGAGGGACGATGTAATTCAATAAGTTATAAAACTTAGATCGATAGGTAGCATCTCATTTTTTTTGCAATTGCTCCAGATGCTCGTCTCAAAAGTGCCGTTTAACCTGATTTCTTACGATTTTCTATCTTAGTATATAACACCATCGCTACGCGACTTCTTGTTTATATTGCGTCTTTTATTTCTATCATAACACCGTTGCGATGCGACTAATAATGATGTTGAGAAATTGTTACGTGAACTCCGAAGTGCCAGAGGCACGATGTTATGGTAGCCAACCAATCATAAGAACAAAAAAAATCCTAGAGGAATGGTGTTATTCAATTAGCTATAAAACTTAGACCGATAGGCAGCATCTCATTTTTTGGCAATTGCTCCAGATGTTCGTCTCGAAAGTGCCGTTTAACCTGATTTCTTACGATTTTCTATCTTTGTATATAACACCATCGCTACGCGACTTCTTGTTTATGTTGCGTCTTCTATTTCTACCATAACACCGTCGCGATGCGACTGATAATGATGCAGTAAGTTGTTACGAGAACTCTGAAGTGCCAGAGGCACGATGTTACGGTAGCCAACCAATGATAAGAACAAAAAGAGTCCCAGAGGGATGGTGTTATTCAATTAGCTATAAAACTTAGATCGATAGACAACATCTCATTTTTTTGTAATTGCTCCAGATGTTCGTCTCGAAAGTGCCGTTTAACCTAATTTCTTACGATTTTCTATCTTTGTATATAACACCATCGCTACGCGACTTCTTATTTCTGCTGCGTCTTCTATTTCTACCATAACACCGTCGCGATGCGACTAATAATGATGTTCTAAAATTGTTACAAGAACTCTGAAGTGCCAGAGGCACGATGTTACGGTAGCCAATCAATGATAAGAACAAAAAAAGTCCCAGAGGGATGGTGTTATTCAATTAGCTATAAAATTCAAATATTCCTATATTTGGAACAATAACAACATCCAAGAACTACTATATCTCAAATACAACAGCAACCTTTGAATGGGTGTTACAAATAAGTTGTGCCCAATTAAAAAATAGCAACTCAATAATGCACAAAAATTTAAATCTTCTATTTCTATGACTCAATTTGAATTATTGAAAACTGTAATAACGAGTTCTGTTTTTGCCGGAATTATTTCTGCTGTAGTTTCATACTTTACAACATTAAGATTAAAGAAGTATGACTTTAAAACAGAATATTATAAGGAAATACTTAAAAAACGGTTAAACGCATACCAATACATAGAAAACCAAATTGGAGTGTTGAAAGCTGTTGTTATGGGTGATGATAAAAGACCTTTTCACATGATGTTTTCGGAAGGTGAAACAAAATTTCTTGAATACCAACAGAATTTATTGGTAGCAATTTCTTTTAGTCTTTGGATTGATGAAACAACGGTTAAAGAACTGGAAAAACTGAACAACCTCTTTTTTAACATAAACAATCACGTCCATAACAAAGACGTAGAGAAAATGGAAGAGATAGGTAAACATTACTATCAGAAAATTTCAGATTTGAGGTTTAGCTTAGAAAACTCAGTTAAAACTGGTCTGTACAATTTACATGATATTAAAAAAGCTTTTAAAACTAAAAAAATCAACAAAAAAAGGTATTTAACTAAAGAATAACTGGGCACAACAATGGCTAATAAAGCATAAGTAAGCCGACTCGTTTGGGCTTTGCTAAGTTTGAAAGAGAGTACGGATAGAATCTCACTTACGCTTCATAGCCGCGTCCGCTGTAACCACTAATGAAAGTCACTGCAAAATGAGATGGATAAGTAAATTTTTGATGATAACTCTTTTGATTTCCTGTTTTACAGAATCAAAAAACAAACAGATTGACAATAATCAAAATGAGTTCAATCAGATTGTTGACAAAATTGTGCGATACAAATTAAATAGAGTCTCCGTGGTGCAAATTGAGACTATGCCGATCTGCAAATTAATTCCGATTGACTCAAGTTATATGAATTCTCATGACTATCCACCACCGCCGCCACCTGATTTGATTAATTATTCAAAAGACTTTTTTAGTACAATGATTGAGAGGAATCTGATTGATTCAATTGATGCTAATTATATGTATTCGATTATTGATTCGTCCTTAGTTATCAAGATTGATTCAAGCTTGATTTCAAAACCAACATTGACAAAGCAATATCTTGGTAGTCTATTTAACAAAGATATCGATTACGCATATGATTATTTAGAAAAAAGATTTGGGGCAAGCTGTTTTATAAGGGTTGGAACTCCTGTATTTAATAAAGCCAGGACAAAATTGATTTTAGCAATAAATTATTACTGTGGACCATTAGATGGACAAGGATATATTTTCATCCTCAAAAAAGAAAATAACAAATGGATGATAATTGAAGAACTTGGGACATGGGAAAGTTAAAAAACTACTGACACAACAGCAGGCATTGCACATGCCGCGTTTCAGGTCGGTTAGATACAGCAGTGAGGATTTAAACGATAAAACTACAGAATCAAATCTGCGAAACATTAATACCATCCACTCTTAATAAAAAAGAGCCACAAAATCTTGCGGCTCTACTATTTGCTTTTTTAGAATAGGTTTTACAGGTTATCTGCGCCTATCCTTTGGTAATCTTACGGGTACTTATTCCGGTTTTACTTTTTAGCTGAACTACATAAGTCCCTTTGGGAAGAAAGTCCAGATTTGCTTCTTTTTCAAAGAACCGATCATCTTCGTTATAGACAATATGTCCTTCCATATCGACGATGGAAACTCCTGTCCATTCGGCATCTGATTTTATCTGAATACGATCGAGGAAAGGGTTAGGATAAATGATAATATCAGTGTTATCGCCCATTTGCAATGGCTTAAGCACCGATGTAATTACCACATTATCGTTTTCATCGATCTCCATTGAGTCGAATGTAAGATTAAGCATATTGCCACTTTGAGTAAAGTGAGTCGTAATTGCATTATCTCCTACTTTCATCTCGACCTTCGTTACTTTTCTATCAGACACATTCAGTTGTAAAGCAGTTAGTTTTAGCTTTCCATATTTCAGGACGATATCTGACAATAGTTTATCGCCTTCGATCTTCTGACTGAATGTCCCCCACCCTTCAGCAACCGTGAAAGGTGCTTTAAAGTCGGTCTCATTCCATTTCGGACTGAATGTTAATTCTCCTTTAGGACCATGGTAGCGGAAGCCACAAGCAGCAACAAATACTCCATAGCTGGCCATTGATCGGCTATAGTGGTCGCCGCACTCAATTTCATTGTATGGGTTGCGTTTTAATGCACCATAGCGTTCGTGTACGGCCTTGGTAATGGCCAACCCTTTTTCTACCTCATCTTCAAATATCAAATGCGAAGCAGCCTGGTATTCAAAACCATTCATGCACTCATCGAAGTAACCGCCAGGGCCTAACCATGTTGCCGATTCATCGGGCCAGTTAGCCATTCCCGGAACGGCTCTCTCGGCTCCTCCTTTGGGCCACGTGCACATTAAAGTTCCGGCTTCCCCTTCAGTGGCATAGATACGTGCTCCTTTAATGGGTTTATGGTTCTTCTGATACCAGAAAGCATCGGGAGCAAAGTTGTATTTCCAAATGGAGTTCAATGCCGATTTACATTCTGTCTCCGGAATAATTCGCTCGTTATATCCCGCCTGCATCGCTAAGCTCTGTCCCAACACCTGATCGATTAAGCAACCATCGTTGGAATTAATGGCATTGGGACGATTTTTATCGGGTTTATGAATGAAGTATTCGCCATTGTACAACTCCGATACAATGTTCTTTTGTCCCCTTCGCAATAGTGCTTCGCACTCACTTGCAAATGCTCCATCGTTCATCTCTTCAGCCATCTCAATTCCTACGGCCAAAGCTCCCAGGTAAAGCGAACTAATCCATCCCATTGGTCCATACCACGCAGCATCCAACGTGTTGGTCTGACCACCTTCCAGCAAGCCATCTTTGTTTTTATCTTCGTTAATTATAAAGCGTATGGCACGCTTAACATTGGCATAATTTCGCTCCAGGAAGGCATTATCACTGGTCATGCGATGCTCGCGATAAATGCGAATAATGGTACCACAATGTCCATCGTGTGCTGGGTGGAAACCTCCACCGCCTGCTGTTTCATCACGATGAGCCATACTACCATTAGCATTCATTCCTGCTCCTAAATCCCGGTTTTCACGCAACCAACGTTCCAGTTCAGGGAAGACGCGTGCCATTCCTTGTGCATAGTGCCAAACATGCTGACACGTTCCAGGACAACACTCGACCCCTTCCCACGCCCAGAATCGGTCATTATCGAACCATACCACGGTGTTAGAAGCCAAGCAATCGATAGGAATAAAACTTCGGTCTAACAACCAATATGGCAACGATGAATCGTACCATGTTTTGTTCCACAACTTGGTATTATCAATTAGGTAAGCAGCATTCAGCTGTACATAGTCAGCTACTTGCAATGCCGAGTTAAATCGCTTAAAATAGTGGCGTTTAAGGTTATGAATGCCTTCCAATGAAAGCAACTGCCCCGTTTCAATGTCCTGATTGTTTAGGTAAGGGAAAAACCACGAAACCATAAAGCGTACTTTCTTCGATTTGCCCGCTTCCAGCTCAAACGATTTACCCAATGCTCCTGTTAGCTTCTCGGCTACCGACTGTGTTACATTTTGTTCCTGCACACTACCTATTGGCTTCACCTGACCAATTGCTTCGTCCACCGAATCGGGATTAAACTGAAAGGCCATCAATTGAGAACTACTTTCATTATCAATCAATGAAATAGCCATTGATCCAAAACCATGTTGGTCTTCCACTTTTGTGTTGGCAGAACTACTGTCGGAGAATACGATATGATCCAATGAAATATGTCCCCAGCCACCTGTATGGGTATCCACTAAGCGAAGCTGCGCCTCTTTTCCCTGGTAAGCTTTCACATCGAAAGAGTCGGAACGCATTTTATTGGAGTTATGCCCCGATGCTTTTCGAACCACTTTTCCGTCGATAACCAATTCCAGGCAAGTGTTGTTATGGCTACCTCCTGCAATAAAGAAGTTGATGAAGTTGCGCTCAATGGTAAAAGCATTACTCAACAGTGTACCTGTCATGCCATCGGCTGCGGTCGACCAGCTGCCATTGGAATTTTGTGCTTCGGCGCTTACATCGCGTGTGTTATGGGTATTGATAAAGCGATTGCCTTTATAACCAGAAAGTGGTTGCCACTGTTTTAGGTCCGACTTAGGAAATGGAGCAGTACCAAAGGCTTCGCCTTGAACAGTCCACTTCTGATACGAACCACTTTCAAAATCTTCAAATACGATATCCTCGCGTCCCTCACCAGTATCAGCCATTCCTTCGGCTGTGTAGTGCAATGTTACGCGATTATCGTTTCTATTGAGGGTATTTCTTCTGGTGGCACTAAAGTTGGTACCTACGTAAGGCAATACGGCATTTTCCAACCAGCTAACCAGATCGACATTCACTGTGTTATCGCTGGTGTTGGTTACATTGTATTCCAACACAGTTACCGGCAATGCCGATTCTTGTGCATCGTTGGGGATAAATGGCGAAAATGCTTCCAGCTCTACTTTTACAGGCAGCTCTTCATCCTGATATTTTACTTTTCCAATGGGGTATTCGCCACGGAATTGAATATCGGAAAAGTCGCGTGCATCCAGGCGTTTTAGCCAGCTCTTTCCTCCGGAAGTTACTCGTATCGCAGCTCCCTGATCCACAGGTCGCGTTTCCCGTTCGAACTGTTTCATTGGCGCAGCATAATGTCCGCCCAGTGTCATGGCATCGAAGCGTTGTCCATGATCTTTCTCCCTACTATAGGTTACTTTAAAAATATGCCACAGGCGCAAGCGACCATCACCTGCCAAGTAAAGCTGACCACATGCCAAACCACCAACAGGCATTCCCACATATTGTAGTTCTCCACTGGATAGTTTCAACCATTCTTCCTCTCCTCGTTCGTACAACGATTTAATCCATTGTCGGGATAGCTTCTTATCGGCGGGAATTAAAAAGCCATCTTCGGAATAGTTGAATGGTCCGGCAAATATTCTTGCCTTGGTAAAAGTTAATGCAGCAGCCCCCAGCGCAGTAGTTTTAATAAAGTCGCGACGACTGTTTTTGGGTAGTGTGGTTTTGTCCGATTTTTTATTCATAACGTTTTTGGTTTTATGTCGGGTAAAGGATTGAAGCAATTGTTTGAGCTCTTTTGCTGCTTCAGCTGTAAAAAGCGAGTGCGTAAAGCCTGACCCGAGGCTTCGGGCCGAGGGATACCCCCTATTATAAAAAAGGAGGGAGATTACTTCCCCCTCCCATTCTCAAACCTATCTATTTATTTAGTTGGATGCCCAACCAGGATTTTGTTTCAGTTGAGGGTTTATGGCGATTTGCCTCAACGGAAGAGGTTTCAGGTAGTGCTTGCTTTCAAATTGACGATCAGCAGCCTTCTCTCTAATTAAGAATCCATCCGCATCTGTTTCAAATTGAGTATTGATATGGTTAGTAACAGTTACAGTTGCTTTGGTTTGATCTTTATATACTTCGAAAGATGTTGGCAACAAGCTATTCGCCCACTGCACGCCTTTTACATCTTCTTTCATTTCTGTTTCTGCCGTTTTCCAACGTCTTAGGTCATCGTAACGGAACCCTTCGAAACAAAGCTCGATGGTACGCTCTCTGCGAATCTCTTGCTTCATATCTAATCCATTAGATGTTACAAATGCATTGGTCAAATGAGGCATTTCAACTCGGTCTCTCAACAAGTTGATTGACTTGTTCAAGTCCTGATCAGAAATGCTTCCATCCAATTCATAAACTGCTTCGGCGTAGTTCAACAATATCTCAGCATATCTGAATACCGGATAATCGATGGCTACTCCTCCAGCTGTTTCAGGAATGAATTTGTGCAATAAATACCCCGTGTTACTAGTCCACATTCCATCGTTCCAACCACCTGTTCCGGTTAGATCCGTTTTCGTGAAATCTCTGTCGTATGGAGTATGGTACCAGAACTGAGTAAATGGCTCGATTAAGATAGCCGACATACGTGGGTCACGATCTTTGTACTCGAAATTATTGGGCTTCTTGGTATCTGCATCAATGGAGAAACCGTGCCCATGAAATACCGATTTAGAGTGAGTAATAGGCAAACCTGTGTTGTCTAAGAACATGTCGATTAACTTCTTAGTTGGCGACAAGTTTCCACTGTTTACAGAGATGTATCCACCATGACGATCTTCTTTATTATGTTTACGTACCAAAATGAATTCACTCTGATCGCCTTTTCCTAAGTTAGCAGGATTCGACTGCACGTCTGATTCCAATGTAAATAAGTAACGGTAGCTTTCGCTAAGGCTTCCCAATACATCGTCTCTTTTAAACAAACTGAATTTTCCTCCACTGATAATGCTATTGGCAGCCTCTTTGGCTTGAGTAAGCAATGCGTTGGCATTTCCTCCCGAACCGTGATACTTAAACCATGTTCCGGCAAACAGGCAAACGCGACTTTTCAATGCATAAGCTGCTTCGGCTGTGATACGCCCAACATTTGCAGCACCTTCTAATGAACCTAAACGTTTTGTTGCAATGGCTGCATCCAAATCGGCAACAATAAAGTTAACCGTCTCTTCGAATGTACTACGTGGACCATAAAGAATCTCTTTCTCATTCAGTCCAAGTGGATGGTCAACCAATGGTACACCACCAAATTCACGTAATAATGTATAATAGGCCATGGCTCTGAAGAAGCGTGCTTCGGCAACATATACCTGAACCTGATCTTTCAACGCAGCATCTTCCAATGCTTCTGCTCCTTTAATTACCAATGAATGGTTACGAATTGCAGCATACGATCCGTTCCATGTGCCCGATTGCTGAGACTCAATGTAAGTACTATTACTTACGGCACTTCCGGCATAAGCAATATCGGCATCATTGTCACGACTTGGTAAACCGAAACCTGGTAGTTGATCATAAAAAGTGTTTACAAAGACTTTGTAATCATTTGCTGACTTGAAGAATGACTCTACCACCAAAGTATCTTTTGGTAAAAGATCGATGTCCTTTTCACAGGCAGTGAATAAAAGAGCCAATCCAGCTAAAGCTGTTATAATAATTTTTTTCATTGTCTTCCCTGTTTAAAAGTTAATATTCACACCCAAACTAAATGTTCTTGGGTAAGGAGTTAATGACGCATTGAATGGTTGCTCAGGACTGTAGCTATCAGGAACATTGTTGATTAGGTAACCCAAATCAGATCCGTTGGCATATACATATACCTTCGACAAACCAATTTTCTCAGTCAATTGCTTTGGAATAGTGTAACCAATCTGAATATTCTTAACAGCCAGATAAGGAACACTGCGACGTACGTGTCTTGCATTACTTAAACCGTAGTTGTTGTTATTTCTATGGTTACTAAAGTCAGTTGAGATAACAGAGATACGTGGATAGAAACGATCCTGATGTTCTGGAGTCCACGTGTTGTTATAGAAGTGCTTCAATGGCTGTACCCATGGGTATCCTGTCGATGTTCCTCCCTGATCGAAAACAGTCCATTTACCTACACCATTCAATACAAAGCTAAAATCGAATCCTTTGAACGACAATCCACCATTAATGAAGTATTCGTAATGGCGCTCAGTGTCTCCCAATGAAACCATATCGCCCGATGATGCAGTTGGTTTTCCATCTTCTCCTACTTCGTACTTAGAAGCTTCAATACGTCCGTCGCCATCTAAATCTTTATAGCGAACATCACCTACTGTCAATTGTTTGGTTAAAGCCCAAGGAGAACGATCGATATTCTTACGATATTCTGCCAATTCTTCTTCATTGCTAATAATACCATCATACTCAAATCCGAATACAGTACCAACAGCATATCCTTCAACAAAGCTGTTTCCTCCATATTTAATAGTTCGGCTGTCAGCCAACTTTATCACTTTAGTATTAGCATCAGAAATACCAAAACCAATGTTGTATGCTAACCCATTATCCAAACGATCGTTCCACTTAATACCTAAGTCCCATCCTGTTGTTTTAACATGCGCACCATTGATACTAGGAGGCGTTGCTCCTAAGATACTTGGGAATTCTTCAGTATAGAAGATATCTTTATTGTTGGTTTCGAAGACATTGGCTACCACATTCAAGCGAGCACCCAATAGATCGGCATCGATACCAAAGTTCAATTTCTCGGCAATTTCCCATGTTCTATCCAATGCAGGGAAACCACTAATAGTAGCAATCTGTGCTTTAGAAACACTTCCAGGAACACCTAACAGGATATTACTTTCGCGAATATTTACCTGCTGAACGAAATCGTAGCGTTTGATACCCGCTTTATTTCCTAACTGTGCCCAACTTACACGGAATTTCAAATTGTTTAAGATATTATCGATTCCTAAGTTTTGAACAAACAACTCCTCAGTAATATTCCAGGCACCACTCACACTATAGAAATCTTTCCACTTATATCCTTTGGCAAAACGAGAGCTACCATCATTACGGTAGTTTCCTTCAATGAAGTAACGATCTTTGTAGCTATAGCTCAAGTTGGCAAAGATACTCTTCACTGCTTCTTCCCATTGTGAATCACTGTTATACTGATCTTCACTATTACCCAGATTCAAAGTACTCAAGCTAGTTGAAAGCATATTCTTTCTCCATGCTTTCGTCAAATCGTATGAGAATTCTTCATGAGCATAACCAGCTAAAGCACGAACAGTATGAACATCTGCAAATTGCTGCACATACTTCGCAGTGAAGTTACCAGTGAAATTCTGGCTCAATGCATTATGTGCTTCCACCTGTGTAGGATTTCCTCTCAGGTGAGTAAACGATGGTTTTCCATTCCAATAGTAATGCTGGAAATCTTTATGGATAGAACGTACATTCGTAAAGTTTGCTCCCTTAACAACATTGGCATTCAGAGTTAAGTTGTCAAGTAGTTTGAAATCTACAAATATCTGAGCTTGCAGATTAAAATACTTACGGGTAACATCTCCTCCTTTTTCAACCATACCAATAGGACTCTGCATACCTCCCCAGTTCATATAATTTCCATCTGGATTGTAAGCGTGATCCCATGTAAATTTGGTAGCCACCTGATTTCTCATTGCGCCATATAACGTAGGCTCGTCCCATTTCTGGTAACGCATTGAAAGGTTAGTTCCTACTTTCAATCGATCGCTATGTTTATATTCTAATTTGGCACGAGTAAAAATCGTCTGACTCTTATTCTTGCCATAGCGCAACATCGACTTCTCGTTTACAACTCCCAATGAAGTATAGTAGTTCAACTTCTTTGATGCACCAGAAACACTTACATCGTAGCTATCAGAAGTGGCATTTCCATACATCTCTTCCATCCAGTCGGTGTGACCGAATGCCAAGAATGGAGTATCAGGGAAAGGTGCCCATGTACCTTCTTTGTCGGCACCATATACATATTTAAAATCGTTGTTCTTAACTTTATCGAAAGTCAATTGGTTGTCTTCAATGTATTTGAAAAGACCAGGGTAACCGAAGAAAGATACGTTATTGGCAGCCCAACCCTCTTTCTGCATCTCCAACATCTGGAACATATTGGTAATGTCTCGGTAAATGTGAGGAACAGCAACACGACGGTTGTATCCAAAACGTACTTCAGGCTTTTCTCCACCTCTTTTAGTTTGAATAACGATAACACCACCTGCAGCTCTCGATCCATAAACAGCTGCTTCGGCATCTTTCAAAATAGACATCGATTCGATATCATTGGAATTTAGTCGGTTCAAAGCTTGAACACTCTCCTGAGGTATTCCATCGATTACAACCAATGGCGAAGAACCACTTCTACTTACTAAACCACCAATACGAATACCAAAGTCGCTCTGACCAATACGTCCCGGATCGTTTCTGGTAATTGTTAAACCAGGAGCAGTACCCGAAAGAAGTTCAGAAACACGTGCTGTTGGACGGTTCTCGATTAATTTGGTATCGACAGTTGCTACCGACCCCGTAAGGTTTTTCTTTGTCTTAGTCTGATAACCTACAGCAATTACCTCTTCCAAACCAATGGCATCTTCTTCTAAAACAATATCGAAACGATTTTGTCCATCAACTGATACCTGCTGTGGTTTCATTCCTACAAACGAGAATACCAATTTAGCATCGCTTGCTACATTAGTAATAGAGAAAGTTCCATCGGGAGTGGTAATTACTCCATTGGTTGTTCCTGCCACTACGATAGATACACCTGGTAGCGGATCACCATCTTTATCTTTTACCGTTCCGGTAATTACTTTCTTATCCTGTTTGCCTGCATTCTTTAATTTGCTGGCTTTAGCTTTAATGATGATATTCTTATCAACGATTTCGTATTTTACATTTTGATCTACAAAAATTTGTTTCAATACCTCGTTGATATTATCTCCACTATAATTTACTGATACTCGATGATTATCATCGAACATATTTCTATTGTAGAAGAAATAGAAATCCGACTGTTCTTCAATGTTATCAAACACTTCGGACATTCTTGAGTTCTTCATCTTTACTGTCAATCGCGCATTTTGCGAATATGTATTTGCTACTGATGAAATCACAGATAGCAAAACCAGATATAAGGTAAGCCTCATAATCAACATAGTTTTAGAGACAACAGTCTTCATGCGACTTGTCACCTGTAAATTTTTTTTCATAAATTTGGATGTTTAAATAATAACTGAAATTTGTCTGGTCGTTAACCGATTAGGCATTTGAGGGGGAAGCTCGCTACAGCTTCCTCTTCTTTTTTCAGCTAACAAACCTTTAGTTAAAGTTTAATACTGAGTTTTTATCATAGGCACGTTGTTTATTATATACTTTGCACACCATTAATATTTTTATTCCACAGCTCTCAACCACACTTCTTTATTCATGATGTAATAGTCAAGGCCAGCCGTTTTCTTAATTTTTTCCAGGGCATCAATAATGTTATTATTGTAACCAAACATTCCTCTAAATCGAAATGTCTTCAGATGATCATCTTCCAAATGGATCTTTAAGTCATAGATTCTTTCCAACTCGGTAATTAGCTCATTCAGTGTAGCATCTTTAAATAAAATCTGTCCTTTTCGCCACGATGAGTATAATTCTACATCTACCCGCTTAACATTCAAGGTGCGCTTCTGAGCATTGAAAACAACACGTTCGCCTGGTTTCACCTTCAAAGTTTTAGCACGATATCCGGCTATTTTCAACTCAATGCTTCCCTCCTCTAATACAGTTTCAAATTGCTTACTGTTGGCATAAGCTTTCACGTTGAATTGGGTACCTGTTACAACGATACTGGCCAGCTTATTTTTCACACTAAATGGTAAAGATTTGTTTTTGGTTACATTGAAAAAGGCCTCTCCCTCGACACTCACTTCACGCTGTGAAGTATTGAATCGACTGGCATCATACTTTAGTGTCGATTCGGAATTGATCCACACTTCCGATCCATCGGGAAGAAAACATTTGGCCACATGCCCCTTAGGAGCTCTCACTTCGTAAAGTTGAGCCGACTGATTCGTTGAATTGGAATTACTCCATATGAGCCACCCCAATGCCAAAGCAACAGGAAAAGCCAGTAATGCTGCAACTTTAAACTGCAACATTACACGCTTGGCTTTTTCAAGTCTTAATACCAAATTACGATTTATTGCTTTTTGAATCTTATGTTGGTCGGTCTTTATTTGTTCAGAAGAAATATGCTCACACCCCTGCTCCCATATCTTTTTATATCTGGCAACGGTCTTTTTATTCTCTTCAGAATTATTTTGCCAATCTGTCAACTCTTTATGCTCTTCAGAAGATGCATTTCCAGAAATCCATTTGGCAATTAGTCCCGATTTGTCGTTATTCGTCTTCATTGTCTTTCAGCTCATTTATTCGTTGCTTTTCCCTATGACGAAAAATAAATGGCTTACCCTGTAACGACTTTTACTTTTTTTTACGTCTCCAGTTCAAAAAGAATGTAATCACCTGATAATCGGAAAGTTTTACTCTTATTTTTTTTAATGCAATTCCCATTTGCATCTCTACTGTCTTTACTGAAATCTGTAACATTTGTGCAATTTCAGTATACTTCATCTCTTCGTAGCGACTAAGAATAAATACCTCTTTGCATTTTTCTGGTAGGCTATTTATGGCATCGTTTATTTTTTCATTCAACTCTGCCTCTTCCACTAAATCGTGAAAAGGAACGTGGCATTCAGGAAGTTCGTAAGAAGAAGATTCAGGCTTAGCATTTTGCTTTCGAATGAAGTCAATGGCTCTGTTTTTAGTTGCTTTATACAGGTAGGATTTCAACGAATCATTCACCTTCAAATCATCGCGCTTCACCCACATATCGACAAATAACCCCTGTACCAACGAGCGTGCCTGATCCATATCGTTGATGTATTTATTCGCAAAAAAGCATAAAGTCACATAGTACTTCTCAAACAATTCGTCAAATTCTTTGCTATTCCCCCAATCCTTCGATTCAGACATTCTGTTTAAAGCTTCGTTAATCAAGCACAATACAACAGTTATTGTTGAAAAGCTAAATTATTTGAAACGAGGCACATGAAACGTGACACTTGAATCACATTTCAGGAAGAATGTTGCAATTTGTTTTGGATGCTCAGAATGTCCAGTGTATGGGCATAATTCGTCATTCTATCCAAAGCTAAACGTCTTCATTACCTTTTTTATTCCTAGTTTTGGTTGTTATTAAAAAGAAGAAGAAACCTCCAATAATAGTAAAGAATAAAATTTGGATTATTACCTCTGGTGTAATGAAATAATTCAATACGTCTTTATTTCGAATTATTGCATAAATTATTCCCCAAAAAAACCACAGAATAAGACTTCTTAGTAGAAGATCCCTTGACGCTTTATTTTTTAATAATTTCATATGATGGTTCATTAAATATTGTATTATATAACCCAACGCTAGCACTAGCTTGCAGCTCGTGCTAAACCCAAATACACACCTGCTTTATTATGAAACTTATATTTTCGACACACAATATTATCCGCTTAAATTGTTCTATATAAGTTACCAATAAAATGGATAATATAAAAGAGCACGAGCTACAAGCTCGCGCTAGCATCAAAGTGTATGTAGCTAGTAGAGACGCAAGATCTTGCGTCTCTACAGTTTTCCCTTTTTGCAGAAACCAGTCTCCATTCTTACTCACTCAACAGCTTCAGAATTTCTCTACGTTTACGTCTGAATTCACCGATGTTAATATCGTAGTGTTCGAATCCGTAAACGGTATGGCCTACCAGTTCTTTTATCTTTTCTGGATGTTTCTTTTTTAACATTTTCAGCAGTTCATAATCCACGATTCCATCGCGCATGGCTTCCAATCGAATGGATGAATGAATTGTTTTGTATCCCGGATAGGTAATCCAGCAATCGCCACCAGGCAATATATTTCCTGACGAGACAATCATTCCCGATACATCGTCGTATGGGTTATCGGCAGTTACAATTCCCGATTTCGATCCCCAGAAGTTAAATCCCCAATGCAGGTAACCAGGAATACCATATTTGAAGTTCACCCAATGCAACAATCGCGTTTTAATCAATGGTAGCTCTACAAATCGATTGGCAAATTCTCCTTTGGGAGACAAACAGGTATAATACCACGCTTCGTTTCCTTTGGTTTGTTGCTCTTTGTAGAAACTCAAACCATCTTTCAGGAAGTTCATCTGAGGCACCCAGATATCCACCATATTGGCCAACTTATGCGTGTGGCAAGCTTCAATGATTTTCACCTCTGGAATAAGCGATTTCACAAACTTCGAAATTTGAATATACGACTCCACATTGGCATCGATTGGTTCATCAGCAATATGTTGAACGTACTGTTTATCCCATCCATTGACTTTCATATTCTGGAGCAATGCTGGTAAGAAAGCTTTATAAAACTGTTGTGTTTTTTCATTGGCTAAAGGCAACAACTTCTTATCAATGGAGTCATTATCCAATACAGGAACATTTAACCCGAATGGGCCAGACCAATCGCCATTGATACGTCCTCCAAAGTGACCTCCTTCAATGCGCCCAATCACCCCTTCTTCAATAAATAGTTTTACCATCTTATTGAAGTTGGAGAAGTCGAACTCCCATTTATTGTTTTCGTAGGAGAACTTCGTTAAGTCAAACGGAGATAGCATAGCCACATTTTGACGATAATCGGCCAACATCCTTGCCATTACACGCGACAACTCCCAATACAGATCGCTGTACTTCTCTACTGGCTCGTTGTTGTTCAAGTATTTCAATCGGTCTAGGAAAAACCAGTTGGTTACCCACAACGATGTTTTATGAATGGTTGGCTGGTAAACCTCAATGGATGTTTTCTTCTCACGTTGAAACGCTTTTCCATTTATCAATCCCGAGATCTTTACTGTTCCTTCATAAATTCCCACTGAAGCATCTTCTGAAATCTGAACCGTTACCCATAATGGCTGAGTGGTGCCAAATGCAATATCTTTCGTTTCTGCCGGCACAATAGGATCCGGGAAATAGCCAGAGATGGATTGATAAGCATCTTTGGAAGGTTCAGGCGATGTACGCCCCACTTTCACATAGCCTACATATCCATACTTTATCTGATCCAGCACATTATTTCCACTCTTCAGTGGAGCTATCTCCACTTTTAGCTGTTTGATGTCGGCATTGGCTCTTATGGCAAACTGAAAAGAGGCATGCTCTCCTCTTGCTACATCGGCATGTGCTTCAGCATGATCGAAATAACTACTTTCCGGAAAAACCTTTTGCAAAGGATCGACATACTCGAAAAGCAATGTCTCGCTTTTGTCGCATGCCGATAAGATGAATAAAAGCACAATGAGAGGTGTGATTATTTTATTCATGGTTTATTCAATTACAGGTTACTAATTTTGAAAGAGTAAGCATATTCACAAGGCAACTCATCCACAGTCAAGTTAGGCACATGTAGAATTAAGTCTTTCCCTTTTTGAGTAAACTTAACCTTGTGCTTGGTTCCCAACAAAATAATCTGGGCACCTTTTTTCACTTTCAGATTGCGAATGGTCAAGTCTCCTTTAGGCCACTTTGGTACAATGGCGAAAAGATCTTTCCCTTTTTTTGTGAAGAAGATTTCTCTTACAGCATAACCTGGTTCCGGCTCAATTGTCTGTTTAATGATAAAGTCGGCAGGCAAATAGTGTGCCCCTTCCGGCTTCCAATCTTTTTTTCCTTTTTCCGACCATTGGCAAACACGCTCCCACTTGCGTGTTCCATAGATGGCTTCTCCGTTTACTTTCAACCATTTTCCTAATGCCAATAAACGATCTTGCATAATTGGAGGAATATTTCCGAAACGGTCGGGACCAATATCCAACAACAAGTTTCCTCCGTGACTCACTACATTCAGCAATAGGTAAACCAAAGTTCTGCGTGAAGCATAGTCGCTCACATCTTCGTTTACATTGTATCCGAATGAGAAACCAATACCACGACACTCTTCCCATGGTCTTGAACCATCTAATGTAGAACCATATTCTGAAGAGTAGTAACCACCGTGCTTGAAACGACAATCTTTTCCCCAACGGTCGTTAACTACCACCGAGTTAGCTACTGCCGATTCGTTAAACAACCAGGTCAATAACTCTTTCGAGTGCCATGTTTCAGGTGTTTGATCCCAGTCGCCATCCGACCAAATCAACTCTGGTTTGTAGTTCTGCACCAAGTCTTTGAATTGTGGATGCATGTGCTCTAAGGCAAATTTTTCAGCATCTTTCTTATACAATGGGTTAAACCATTCGTAAAGCGAATAGTACGTTCCGAATTTTACATCTGTCTTTTTCACTGCCAACTCCAGCTCTTTCAACAAGTCGCGCTTGGCTCCCACCTCTTTGGCGTTCCATGGAAACCCCCATGTTTTACTGGCTTCTTTACTTGGCCACAAACAATATCCATCATGATGTTTCGAGGTGATCATCATGTATTTCGCTCCAGCATCTTCAAAAAGCTTTGCCCATTCATTAGCATCGAAATCTCTGGCAGTAAGCATCTCACCAAAATTGTAGTAACTAAAATGGTTCCCGTATGTCTTTTGATGGTGTTCTAAAACTTCTTTTCCGCTAAACTTACCATTTCCGAACAATGTGCGGTTTTGCAGCCAATACTGATACCACTCCGAATAGGTTCCTTTAGGACTCCATGCAGGAACAGAGTAAGGTCCCCAGTGAATAAAAATCCCCAATTTGGCATCCTGAAACCAGTCAGCAACAGGTCTGCGATCAATCGATTCCCATGTGGGTTCGTATTTGGTTTGGCTATTTCCAACACCCCAGAAAAACAGGAGTGCTACAATTAATAAGTTCTTCATCTTAGATTGGTTTTTATTTAACCTGAATTCAGGATTATCTCCCAAATTCAGGCTATTTTATTAATTCAATACATCAATTTCAGCAATGGTAGCCGACTTACTTCCTCCGGCTCCATTAATCAGTTTAATTTGAACAAACTGCCCTTTCACTTTTTTGTCAAAAAGCTTAGTTCTGGGTGTTGGGTCGTTAATTAAGTTTCCAAAATCGAACGTAGCCACATCTGTCCAGTTTTTGCCATCGTTACTTACTCTGAAAACACCTCTTTCAATCAGTCCTTCTTTGAAATCGGTTGGAGGAGTATAGATAAATCCGCGCATCGTCACTTTCTTTTTCAGGTCGATTGTGAATTGTGGTTTTCCTTTTCCTGAATTCCAGAATGTTTTCACATTGTTATCAACTGCTTTCTCTGCCGCATTTTTCTTTTGGGCAGCATCAGCCTTAACAGTCCACGATTTCTTTATAATTCCGAACTCTGTTTCTGCCAAGCTTCCTTTCTGTTTTGTATCGAATGCAATGGCTTTCACTTCGCCCGACTGAAGCAAGAATGGCTTTTCATAAACTTTCGATTTTAAGTTAGGAGTCGATCCATCAGTAGTATAGCGAATTACAATGTCGCTACTCAAGTTCTTCTGAAAATCGATGCCATGTTTCTTCCACGAAAAGTTATCTTTCTTTGGAGCAATTGACACCATACCGTCTAAACTCCTATTAATCTGTAATTGTGGAGGACGTGGTGTATAATAATGCGCTGAAACAGCCGATACCGAAGGGTTACTTCTTCCTTCAATAATTCGCAAACGAAGCTTATTGGTAGTTACATCCGGGAATCTTAGAATGCGTTTATGTCCTACTGTTGTTGCTTCGGCTACTTCATTCCATTTTCCGTTCACCCATACATCCAAGGCATGTTTTTCAATACGCTGACTCTGCAAATGGATAGCTTCCTGCAATACAAAACGGTTGATTGTAACCTTCTCAGGAACAGTGACCACAAAGCTTCCTTTACCATTCGTTGCTGAAACATAGGTATTTTCATCTCCATCCAACAGCGCTTTGTCTCCTTTGGCTTTCTTCAACAGGTTATTCCCATATGTATCACGAATACGCTTTCCTACTTCCAGCAACACACGAACATCTTCATCCGAAAAACGACCTTCACGGTTAGGAGGGATATTCAACAATAGATTGGTATTTCCACCCACACATCGCTCGTAGATATCAAACACATCGTCGGCACTTCTTACTCCTTGTTTATCTTCATTGCGGTAGAACCATCCTTCTCTGATCGATGTATCGGTTTCGGACATTAAGAAGTGTAAAAAAACACCATTGACAAGCACTGCTCGACTACCAATGTCACCATGCATATCGGGGAACATATTCATTTGGCGAGGATCTTCAGGGAAAGTAACAATATCCCACTCTGATTCACGCGTTGCTCCCGATTCGTTACCTACCCAACGTACATCTTCTTTCCCAAAGATGACTGCTTCGGGCGCTAACGTTTTAATCAGCTTTTTCCAAGCCAGGTAGTTGTATTTCTGTCCTCCTTTACGTTTGGGATGAGCTCCATCGAACCAAACTTCATGAATAGGACCATATTCTGTCAACAGCTCAAAAAGCTGATTCAAAAAGTATTCGTTGTAATCGTCTACTTTAAACTTAAAGGTTTTCTTATTGGAAAATGGACGACCTTCAACCGGACGAGGAATTACACGTTCGGTATATTTACTCAAGTTGCCATACAATCCTTCTTTGTTCTCAATCTGATATAAATCGGCAGGCGAAAGGTATACGCCTAACTTTAAGCCATATTTCTTACACGATTCTGAAAGCTCTTTCAATACATCGCCTTTACCATCTTTAAATGGCGAAGACATTATCCCATGTTGAGTATAACGACTTTGCCACAGACAAAATCCATCGTGGTGTTTAGCAGTAAACATCACCAGTTTCATTCCGGCTGCTTTGGCCACTTTACACCATTGGTCGGTATCCAGATTCTTCAGATTGAACACCTTGGGATCTTCGAAACCATTTCCCCACTCTTTGCGCGTAAATGTGTTCACTCCAAAATGCACAAAACAGGTGTACTCCAGTTTCTTATAATCGTATTGATTCTTAGTAGGCAACACATTGGCAGCCTTCTCGATAATCATTGCCTCAGAATCCGTCTTCTCAATCTTCACGGTATTCTGCGCATTGATACTTCCCAACGAAAATACCAATGCCGCTAAAAATACTATCTTCCTCATTATAAATATCTAATTACTGTTTTAACCAACCTAATTCTGCAATGGAAACCGACTGATGGTTTAGGTAATGCTTATCTTCTGGTCCACAAGAAGTAGCATACTGTTTTCCTTTGTAAGTGAATATCTCCATTGCATGTCCAAACATCGTTGTTAGCGTATTTTTTTTATAGTCGAAATGATCCGAATTATCGGAAACAACAACAATTGTTTCGGCATAACGACGGTGTGCATAAGTGAAGAACATATACCACAAGCCATTACGTTCTACTAAGAATGGTGACTCCATCAGAGTAGCCCAGTTATTATCATCAATTCCTAACACCTCTTGCGCTGGTTCGAAATGGATAAAATCTTTCGTCTTCCAACGAATAACCTGAGAGCGCTTTTTACCCTCAACACCATGTGATACACAGTGAATCCAGTATTTACCGTCCGATCCTTTCATGATGTGCGGATCGCGGGTTGACTTCCAGACATCTCCGGTTAAATAAACGCCCGATGGCTCCCAGTTATACAAGTCATCAGACCAATACACTTCCAATTCACGATCTTTAGGCCATACTTCTACTACCATTGCGTAACGCTTCGACTCTTCATGCCATACCACATAAGGAGCTCCTACATATTCAGTCCCATTTATCTCATTAAGAGCCATTGGTAAACGTTCCCATTCTTTTTGCGGATCTGTCGTTTTCAAATGCCCCAGATATGGGTGATAACTGTACAACCCTTTTCCTTTAGGAGGGTATGGATTATTAATACCGAACCAGTGCAAAGTACCTTCCTTATCTTCAATCAAACAGTGGTCGTTAGTAAACCACTTGTTTTTATCAAAGTCGGGTGATGGTTTTGCATCAAAAGCTTTTCTACTTTCTCCCTTTAGGTAAGGAATCTCGGCTCTCTCCAACAAGCTCAATTTCTTATCTGCATTCTCATTTTTAGTAATGCAGGCGACTGCCATAAAGGCAATCAATAATAAGTACAGGTTTCGTGTTTTCATTTTTTTATTTCTGTAAGATTACATCTAATTCATGCAATAAGATGTCCCCTTGGTAAGGGAAACTATCCTATTTGTCCAATCATCTACAATTAATTCAAGTCGTTATTAATATTCGAAAACCACAGCAGTGTGGCACCTGAATTCGGGCACAATCACCTGAGTGCGACCATCCACTTTCTCTAGTTTCAGTTTCTGTTTACCCGGAATGGTATAAGCCCTTTTTATTTTATTCCCGAAATTGACAGATACCGGCGTATTGTGAATAGGAACTAAATCCTCTATCACTTGTGCTCTTCCTCGTTTATGCGGTGTTCCATAAGTTAGATGCACCACATATCTATTCTTTTCGGACTGTGTTAATAGGTTCATTCTACCACAACTTGGCAAATCTGTTTTCACCAATGGGTTGGTTAATAATTGATCCAAGGCATTATAAAATAGCTGGCAGTGCACTTGAGAACCTTCTCGGGCATAAATGGTCTCTAAATCGTGTGCACACCAAACCACATTTCCCTTGCGGATAATGGCAGGATGTTTAGCAGCTTTGGTCTGGTAAGGTGTATTATCGTGCGATGTCCAGTGCTCTACCGTTCTATTAAAGTAAGGTTCATAAACTTCGGCCAGAATTTCTGTTCCTGCTTCTGGTTCTACTCTCATGGCAGATATACGATTCAAAAATGGCGATTGTACCAGATTATTGGTCAATTTATCCGATACGCGTGTGTAGTCAATTCTGTAATCGGCCTCGCCAGCATATTTTGCCCCAATATCAAAATGCCACTTCCCGTTATCAAATCCGCCTTTTCCAAGAATAAAAAGCTTTCCTCCTTTATCCACAAAAGCCTGAATACGCTTCGCTTCGTCCTCTTTCAATCGTACACCGCTGTGAATAATCATCACTTCCACCTCACTCCAGTCGTCCAAATTATTGGCAACGACAAAGTTCACCTGATGCTCCAATAACATTGTTGCCAGATCTTTGTCTTTTCCAGTAAAGTTTAACCAAACAGCAGTTCTAGCTTCTTGTTTGGCATCCATGCAATACTCCTCAATCTTTTCGATATAAGAAAATGCATGACCGATATTATCATAGGTTGCTTTCTCTAGTTTTCCGGTAGGATGCAGTTGATCGCCAAAGTTACAGAAGGCACCAAAAGCCATCATATTTGCCGCCTCGTACCAGATGGCATCTTTGTGTTTAAAGCCACCAAACTCTCCCCATGCAGCATGGAATTTCCCGCTCATTGCTACCATTGGTTTTCCTGTATTGGCAAAGTATTTGGCACGCATAGGCAGAATATCGTAACCGCCCCAAGTAGTAGGAAGGTCTTCTAAATCTTGCTTGGTGTTGTATTGGAAGTAACGCTCTTTAAATACGCGTTCATTGTACAAATGGGTGGTCCAATTGTAGAAAATAGTTGCATTGGGCTTGTACTTCTTTATCAAAGCATTGGTTTTCTGAAAGAAGGTATGCATCTTTTTGCAATGATGCGCCCAGGCTTCATCTTCATTGTTCCAATCTACTCCATTGGCTTCCATATCTTTTTTGCTCCACTCGTTGTAATTGATATTGGCAACAGGAACAATATCAAACCAAAAACCATCGATATCATAATTCTTACACAACTCTTCGGTATGTTGCAGCAAGTGCTCTAAATAGCCTCCTTCTGGCGAAAGCGTTGGCCACCCCCACGGAAATTGCTCTCCTGACTTAGCCGCTTTCTCCTGTTTGGCAAATTTGTTTACTCCATCTTTACCGGTAGATACCCAGTCGGGATGATTGCGAGCATCCAACACATTCCAACCGACAGTTACATAAGCTTGTGCCGTTACTCCAATCTCATGGCAAGCATCAACCTGAGCCTTCAATAAGTCGAATTCCAAGTTCGGATGTCTCTCTCCTACTTTTGTGTTGTAATAACACCATCCGTGATGCCCTTTAGCGAATATATTAATGGAATTTACATGTCCCTCTATTAGGCGTTGTTGCCACTCTTTTTTCACCCATCTAGTTCCAATATCATTCAACTTTTCTGTTGTATGAAAATCGAGATGAACCTGCCGTGTTCGCTCTTGAGGTTGTGCTATTGCTGACATTGCCAATAACACCAAAGCTCCAATAGTTAAAATTATAGATTTCATCTGTTTAAAATTTTTTGAATTCTGAATGTTCTAAAAATTTTAATACATTCAGGAACTCACATAAACTTTAATCATTCTCGTTTGTGAAATTTAGAATGCTGAAAGTTCATGTTCGTTTCATCTGTTTGTATTTGGTTTGTAGTACTTTGATTGAAAAACATCAATCACTCATTCTGATTTATTCTATCCATCTTCTTATTGTAATTCGATAAAATCAAGGCCAATCTTACTTCCTTGATTTACATTATTGATTACAATGGTTAATTCATTTTTCCCTTTTTGCACAGAAGCCTCTTCGACCTTAACCTCTTTTAAGCCTAGCTTACTGCCATAGAGGTTCAGTTTTTCAAAAAGGAGTTGACCATTTAAATAGATATCAGCATTGGCATATCCTGGCCCTTGGGTAAAGACAGCTTGTAGTTTACCCGTCCTTTCTTTTGAAGAATAGAAAGTTGCAACCAGCTTATCTCCTTTTTTGCCAGCTTTCCATAGCAGGTGATTTTGCGCACTCCAACTGTGCGACAAGAAGGCTTCCACAATCACTTCCCCACCATCTAGCTGATCAACATCAAAGCTTTCTGCCTCAAATCGATTCGATAACTTGATCGGTTTCTGCGCATCAGTCTTTATTGAATGATGTTCAACTTCCGAATCAAGTGTGCCGTACCAGAAGGTAGTTGGAGCATAATCCATTCGAGTATCCTGCCAATGCCATATTTCAATATCAAATCGAAATGCTTCGTTGAAAGGAACGATATCCAAAGCTCTATATCTACTATTGACAGTAAGCCCCGGGCTTCGGTTTCCATCACCAATGGGTTGTGCATTAAATGGAGCTGAAAAGTCGACAACACTACACCAGGCATATCCATAATAATCCTCTGTTCCCGTTCCAAAATGAGATGGAAATTCCTCGTTGTCAACGTATATTTTTTCGTCACCCTCTCCCCACCAATAATGTCCATTATTAAAAAGAGTTAGCACATCACCCACATATTTCCCTTTTCCTTTGATGGTTATGTAATTCACATCTCTCTTCTGTTTGGTAGCGACATCGTGATAAAGTCGCCAATTGGCATGAAAATAAAGACTGTTATCATCCCACTCCCAACTGTTAGTCAAAGCTTCTAGTCGAACTAGCTCCACATCTTGTTGACCATAATTGTGAATCGTAATTTTTGCCGTTTTTTGAAATGGCATTGGAAACCACATGCTCATTTCTCCATTTTGCATCACCTGACTATAGCGAGATTGATAGGGCGAGATTTTATATCCTGTCCCAAAGAAATCGCCAACTGGAGCCCAAACAGTTTGTTTTCCATCAAACTCCATCGATATTACTGTCGATCGTAATGCTTGTTCCAGATTATCAGCATTTATCTTCATCAGAAGCTTCTTAATGGCTTTGGCTCCATTTACTGAAGTAGAGAAACTCTCACCTGATTTTATCAAATGCCTCAGTGTAGAAACATCAAGCTTACCTTGAATTGAAGGTGTATTTAATAGTTCTTTATTGGTTGAATCCAGTATCGCAGAATATTTCCCATTTTCCCAATCGCCCTTTTGGTAGGTTGCTACTTTAGTTGCTGGAGAATACTTCCTATAGTTGATTTGATAATAAAGCACATCGTTGATTTCTTCTTTTGCTTTCTGGTAAGTTACCTTACAATGTTTGGCATAAGGCAAAGGGAAATAGAGATTATGCCCCGAAAACCATCCTCCATTTTCTAAAAAGGCTGAAGCGGTCTGAGATAGAGCCTTTCCCACATAAGAATTACGTGATATAATTGAATCAATACGCCCCTCTATCTGAGGAATCTCCGAATAATCGAAATAGAAGCGTAGCTTTCCCATTGAAAACTTCTGTGCATGCCAAGTGCTCCAAAAACGAACAATTGCTCCCGGTCCATCAACATCCATTAGGACATGCTCAATTCTTCCAGCTATTGTATCAATTCGTACATACTGACTGGCATCGGCATTATCGAACCAACCTTCTTCTCCCGGCTCTTTAGAAGCTCTGGAGTAGCTACTTGCCTGTAAAGTTTTAAAATCGACAGGTAACGTTTTGGCCAAAGCATCCATATTAGTCATCTCAGAAAGAAGAGATTCAACAGATACTCGCTTTTCACGTTGAATGCCACATCCTACAGTAAGTAACAACAATCCCCATATTAACAGATATTGGTTTAGTATCTTTTTCATCGTTTTATTTTTGCGATATCAAAAAAATGAAACACATTTTATTCATAGATTAACCACTAATTCAACAATTATTTTTATTGAATCCAGAACACACATTCTTATTCTTGATTTGTTATATCATTTTCCGTCAAAGCCACAGGAAGTAGAGCAGTCTCAGGATCTGGATCTATATTACATTTTATACCTGGGCGCGCATACCAGAAGACTGTTGGCGCATAATTTAATGTTGATTGTGTCCAATGTTGCAGTTCCATATCGAAATGAATTTTTTCGCAAAAAGGAATACCATCTAAAAGTCTGTATCGACCATTAACAGTATAGCCTATAGTTTCATTTCCGGAACCATCTGGTTGCATTACAAAAGGAGTTGAAAAAGTTTTACCTAAGCACCATGCATACCCGTAATAATCTTCTGATCCTGTTCCAAAATGAGATGGAAACTTTTCATTATCAACAAATATTTTCTCATCTCCTTCTCCCCACCATTGGGAGCTAGTATCAAACAATGTCAATACATCACCAACATATACTCCTTCCCCCTCTAGCCTCACATAATTTAAATCACGATCTGGTTTCGAACTAACATTGGTATACTGTTTCCAAGCTGCTCCAAAGTGCATACTATATCTATCCCACGTCCACTCTATGAGCGAAATTTCGCCCAAAGCCACCTCTACTTCCTGATCACCTAAATTGTGTAGTTTAATACTAGCACAATCAGCAAATGGCATCATCCAACGACAAGTTAGCAAACCGTTTTCGTCTACTGTAGTATACCAATTATTTAATACCCGTATTTGATAACCTGTTCCAAAAAAGTCGCCAACAGGAGCCCAAACAGTTCGTTCTCCATCGAATGTTATTTCCAAAACTGTCGATCGCAATGCCTGAGGAACATTTTCAGCATCAATTTTCAGCATTATTTGATTTATTGCACCTCCTTTAGTTGATGGCTTTTCCAACTTAATTTCTTTCATTCCCCGAGGTGCAATTTTCCCTTCAATCGATTCTATTGCTGATTGATGTTTCCTGGATTTAGTGCCCTTCAACAATTTTTTATTAGTTGATTGAATTAATGCTTTAACAGCTTGAAAGCGTTCAGGATTGAGCGATTCTACTTCAACAGTATTTTCATATAGTCGGTAATTGATATTATAAAACACAGCATCATTAGGCCAAGCTTGTTCTCCCTCAATTAACTTTTTACCATCTTTTCTTTCGTATGTTACTTTTATTGACTTGGCAAAAGGAATTGGCAGATAGAGATTACGTCCTTGCTTGTATTCTTCACTCTCATTAGCCAAAGCCATTGACAATGGTGATTTTGCAAAAAAATGACCTCCTATCAAATCTTTTAGTGTACCTGAGAAAGTTGGTTTTATAACATTGTCAATATATATTCTTAATGTACCTCCAAGCAAATCAGTTTTACTGGTAACACACCACCATCTTACAATTGCTCCTGGTCCTTTGACATCCAACATTACATGTTCGTATCTTCCATCTTTATTCTGCTCTACATTTACAAAATATGATCGATCTCCATTAGCATGCCAGCCTTTGTTGCGATTTACTGTTCTTCTGTCATAACTAGAAGCTTGTAAATTTTTATAAGCTGGCATTGGTAATCTGGCAATAGTTTCCCTTGAAACCATCTCTTGCAACAAAGAATTAACACTAATTTTCTTTTCTGTAACTACCTCTTGTTCATATACATACAACAACACTATAGTTGCCAACACCAAACCTATTATGTAATAATACCGATGCATATTCAATTTATTTCTTAATAGTTATTCGATTATCTGCAGTAGGATTTACTATTTCACCCATCAAACGAACAGGAGGAAGCGCTTCGCCTTTTAACGACTCGATGGTACAACTTACCAGGTGCCCATAACGCCACTCAATGTCTACTTTAAAAGCACCTCTGGCGATAAGTCCTTTCACTTTTCCTGCGGGCCACTCTGTTGGTAAAGCTGGCAACAGATGAATTTCGCCTTGATGCGATTGCAGCAACATCTCAGCCATGAAACCAGGTGTCGACATGGAACCATCCACTTGCATATTGTTGCTTTCATGAGCCATTAGGTTCTCGAAGCCAACTTGAGTAACCATATCATTAAAAATGCGTGCCGCTTTTTCGCCATCTCCCAATCGGGTATAACACCAAATACGCCAGGTTCTGTTCCAATTACCTCCCATATGTGGCCACTTAGGTCCGTAAAGGGTGTGTCCTCGCATATTTAGAGATTTGGTTGCCGCTTTAGCCAACTTTGGTGTTTTAATAGGATCAATCTGTCTTCCCGGCATTAGAGCATACATATGCGCAATATGGCGATGGTGATCACGCGGATTATCCATATCCCATGCCCATTCTTGAATTTGTCCATATTTCCCAATACGCAACGGCAATAGCTGGTCGCGTGTAGCTTTTACTTTTTCTCGAAAATTCGCATCCTCGCCTAACGCTTCTGATGCCAATATTACATTCGTATACAAATCATAAACCATTTGAATATCCTGGTATGCCCCTGGAAGATTAAACCATTTTCCTGCTCTCGCCTCTCCATTGGTTAAAGCATATTCTACAGGTTTGCCATCTCTAAAATCGACACCATGTTCTGCTGATATTGTAGGAGCAATAATGTATTTCCCTTCGTAGCTAACCATATTTTGCAACCAAAATTTAGCTGCTTCCTTCATTATCGGATATGCTTCGTTTTTCAGATAATCTTTGTCCATTGTGTACTCGTACTGGCTCCACAAATGTTGACAATGCCATGCAGAACCAGAAGGATACATTCCCCAAAGCATATCTGATCCTGGAGAAGCGAATCCCCAAATATTTCCTGTGGTATGACTGATCCATCCATCTGTATCATAGTAGGCCTTCGCCACCTTACGACCTGGCTCTACTAACGTTTTTATCCAATTGATATACGACTTATGTACATCCGGCAGGTTGAGAGGTCCTGCTGTCCAGTACATTTCCTGTAAGTTAATATTACTTTGATAGTTCCCCGCCCAAGCGGCTGTTCGAGCAGACACCCATACTCCCTGTAAACCAGAAGGAAGGGTTTCTGAACGTGAAGCGCTTATCAGCAGATATTTACCCAGATTGAACAATAATACTTTTAGTCCTGCATCATCGTTCATTCCTGTTTTTAGCATTTCGTAGCGTTCATTGGTAGGCAAAGCCTCCAAAGTAGGATCTCCATCCATCTGCAAAGCTGTTCTGTTATACAAACTAGTGTAATCAGCGATATGCTCTTTTTTCAATTTTTCGTAGCCTTTTTTAGCCGCTACTTTAATCAATTTCGAAGTGATTTTATGCGGATTGGCTCCATTATAAAGTGGCGCAATAGGCTGGTATTCGGTAGCTGTAGTATAGAGTACCGTTGCTGTAGTTGCACCTGACAGTTTTAAATTCCCTTTTTCATTGGTAATGGTACCTCCATCATGCAACACCTTTATTTTTACTTCATACTTACGATTGTTTCCATCGATCAATCCTTCTACCCTTATTTCGTCTCCTTTAATGGTTACCTTATTCTCTTTTTGCGTGAAATTACGGCGAATACTAAATCCCAATTTTCCAGAGACAGAACTTTCGTAACGAATAGCCATTACACGAGCAGGATAACTGGCAAAGTACTCACGTTTGTAGTTTGTCCCATTCATTTCATAGCTAACTGTGGCAACTGACTGCGACACATCAAGGGCACGTCTGTAGTTTTTTGCTTCTCCTTCATGATTTTCAAAAGCGAAATAAAGATGCTCTATAGAAGTAAGCGCTCCAAAATCGGCATAATCTCCTGTAAAATGCTTCTGCACCAATTTATCTGCATGCTCGATATTGCCATCAACAATGGCCTTACGAATCTCTGTAAGGTGCTTTTCTCCCTTTTTAATACCATAATTGTAGTCTGAATTTTGCCCGGGACCTCCAAACCACATAGTTTCTTCGGTAATATCAAAACGCTCTTCTTTTACGCCACCATAGAAAGAAGCTCCCATATAGCCATTTCCAATGTGTAGAGCCTGTGTTCTCCAATCTTTTGCGGGGTATTTATACCAAAGTGTTGCATTGTAATTTTGCGCCCAGGTTCTGGCAACAAAAACAATTAACAATAAACCAATAATAGATATCTGTATCTTTCTCATCACCAATATTTTTATAGTACTACAATTTCATCAACCATTAAATGCGACTTACTGCCTGCTTTATGATGTCCCTTTGGAATGGGATTCAACAATTCAGCCTTTACTCTGATTTTTGAGATGGCTTTTGCCGGACATTCTACTGTTGTCACAATTTTATTTCGACCTTGTATCAGACATTCATCCTGAAATCCAGAATCTCCGATTTTGGAGAATTTCCCATCTTTTCCTGCACCATAAACTTCTACTCTTTTTACAGGATAAGTTCCTCCAATAGTTTTTCGGAGTGAGGTCAATTGAACCTTCTGAATATCTGTTGGCTGTGCCAGTTGGATAGTAACATCGAAATCGTCCGAAAAGCCTTGCCAGTTTTTATCGTCAGGCGCTAACAGTTGTCCATAATTTAAATCGGTAAGCGCCAACTCTTTTTGAGCTGCATCTTTTGGAGTATACCGATGGTTATAAACTACTTTTGCTCCTGCCGCTTTATGAATGGTATAGGAAGCCTCTACTACATCTCCCAAACGTATCCCATTTTTGAATATGGCAGCTCTTATGGTTTTCGTCTCTGTTATTGTAAATGGTTTTGTATAAAGCGGACTGTCCTTAGTTGGTTCGTTTCCATTGAGTGTATACCTGATTTCTGGAGCGGTTAATTCTGAGGCCAAAGTAATTTCAATGGATTTTCTATTCCCTTTATGGTGAATCCACGGGTTAAACACACTCTTGGCATAACGAACACCTTTGGCATCTAACTTTTTCAGCTGTACCCGAAGACGCTCAATAAAATTATCGAAATCCTGCTCACTTTCAGCAGTCCAACCATTTTCGGCTACTGCAAATAATCGAGGGAAGGTCATGTAGGTAAGTTTGTCCCAGTCCGAGATTGACTCTGTCCACAAATTTCCTTGCAATCCTAAGATTTTTGATGCCTGCTCTTCTGTGAAATCTTTCGGAATAACCGAGTAATTGTAACAAGCAGATAGTAATGCCTCGGAATAGCCCAGATTGGGTTCTGAACCGGATTGACCCTGTTTTAAATCCAGATACACATATTCCATTGGAGTCATTATCACATCGTGCCCAGCTTTAGCAGCTAAGATTCCCCCTTTTTCTCCTTGCCACGACATTACTGTTGCATTAGGAGCTAAACCGCCTTCCAGAATTTCGTTCCAACCAATCATGTTTTTCCCCTTGGCATTCACAATCTTCTCCACCTCTTTAATGAAGTAACTTTGCAGTTCATGTTCGTTTTTCAGCCCTTTCTTTCTGATGAATTGCTGACATTGCTTATGGTTGTGCCAACCACTTTTGTTGCATTCATCTCCACCAATGTGAATGTAATTCAGAGGGAACAGATCCATAACTTCACCCAAGACATCCGTTAAAAACTTGTAAGTATCAGGATTAGATGGACAAAGCGCATTATCTTTGTAAACACCTCCGGTAGCCACATAAAACTTCCGATGTGGCTCACAAGAAACTTCGGGGTAAGCAGCTAGAATCTCTTGCGAATGTCCGGGCACATCCACTTCTGGTAAAATTTCGATGTGACGCTCTTTGGCATAAGCCACTATCTCTTTAATTTGTTCTTGTGTGTAAAAGCCCCCATAGGTAGCTTTTTCATTGGGCTTCTGAACTGGGCGTCCCCACCAGTTGCTAATATTCTCGTCGGTTACATTGTAATCGACACGCCACGCTCCGATCTCTGTGAGTTTAGGGTATTTTTTAATTTCAATTCGCCATCCCTGATCATCGGTCAAGTGCCAATGAAACCGATTAAGTTTTAATTCTGCCATAAAATCCAGCACCTTTTTGATATCATCAATACCGAAAAAGTGACGCGATACATCCAACATGTACCCTCGCCAGGCAAAAGCTGGTTTATCTGAAATTTCAACCGATGGAATCAAGAAAGAACCACCGTTCTTATTCTTTTTATCTATTAATTGCTTTAAGGTCTGCAACGCATAATAAGCACCCGCTGATGAAGTAGCTTTAATTTCAACGGCATTCTTATGAACCTTAAGTTGGTACTCCTCTTGGGCTAGACCATCTATTTTGTGTAGTTGAATACCGCTGGTCGCTTTTTCCGACACACTTAACCGTAAACCAGTTTCTCCATCTATCTCTTGCAAAAACTGCTTTTCTAAAACAGCAAATTCCCCCAAATAGATAGACGTTTTCTTATCCAGTTTGAAAAAGCCAGTTCCTGTTTGCACAGATGCTGGTTTAGGAATTATGTTTATCTCCTTTTCTGTGATTGTCTTTTGTTCACATGCATACAACAACACAGAAATTAGCAACACAATTATCGTGTTTAATTTCTTCATGATGACTATTTACTTTATTGGTTTTAGCTTTTGTGTCCCCACATCAACTTAGATGTTAGACACTCCCAATATTAAATCGTTTTAGCAAATTAAGGTGTCACACAAGTCAAATAAAATGTCACACAGGTCAAAACACTAATATTGAACAAACTGATTCACTAGCTCTTAACACAAAATGGTTGTTTTCATCTGTGAAAAGTAATTGAGGGACACATCTTTATTGCATCCCTCAGTTGACTTAATCGATTATCAAATAATCAATGATAATATCGTTGCCTTTTTTCTTAGCGGTTTTGCTTTTAGAAACCAATTTTACCTCAAGCGTATTGATTCGTTTCAACGAAGAATTGGATAAGTCGATGTGTTGAATAAAGCCTTTACCATTACTACTGTCCCAATTCAAAATACTCTTCCCATTTAAAAAAAATTCATATACACCATTCTTATTATTCGAAGCCAGTACTAATTTTTTCAATTTACTGGTTGAATCGGCATAGAATTCAAACTTTCTACTTTCACCTTTCACTGCACTATGCCATGTTAAAGCAACACCTCCAGAAACATCATCGCTATAAAAGCCTTGTGTGTTTCTTTCTACACCAATCGGTTTCAGATTTTCTCCTTCCAACTTTCCATTTTCAGGTTCTGGTTGTAGAATATCGAAACGCCCAAATGCTAATTTTGCTTTCGCACCTTCATAATCAGGCTCAACATTATCAGTTCCTCCTGGTAGCATGTAGAAGAATGTTGTTGGAGCAAAGTTTAGCTTTGTTTTGGTCCAGTGCCACATTTCCATATCAAACCTCAACGACTTAGCAAAAGGCATAACATCTAAGCCTCGATATCTCATATTCACAGTCATATCGAACTTGAAGTTTCCTCCTCCGATTGGTTGAGACAAATAGGGATGATTGAATTCGTTGTATTCACACCATGCATAACCGTAATAATCTTCCGTTCCGGTGCCAATTAACGAAGGCCACTCTTCGCCATCCAGATAGATCTTTTCATCGCCTTCGCCCCACCAGCTTTTCCAGTGACCTCCCAGTGAAGTATTAAACAGTGTAATGATATCGCCAACGTATACTCCTTTTCCTTTTAGTGTAACAAAATTCATATCGAAGCAACCACCTGCTCCTAAACGAGCTTTATTATCACCAGTTGATAATGCTGTAAACTGTTTCCATGTTGAATGAAAATACATCGAATTCTCTGTCCAGTTATATGGTTTTGTACTTACACTTCCTGTAAGTCTAAAAGGAATGTTTCCAATATTTTCAAAAGTAATTTTACAGTTATTCTTGTAAGGCATCAACCATTGCACGCGCATGGTGCCATCTTTTTCCACTTTTGTATAATAAGTTTCCGATGGATGTAACTCATACCCTGTTCCAAAGAAATCGCCAATTGGACACCAAACCGTTTCATTTCCATCGAAAGTGCATTTTACAATAATATCGCGTAAAGCCCTTTTTAGATTTTCGCCATGAATTTTAACGGTTAAACCATTTATTATTTGTCCTTGCCCTTCTAACAGAATGGAATTCTCACTGGCAATATCAAGAGGCAAGTCAAATATTTTTCCATCGTTTAGTTGAGGTACCTTATTCAGTAATGTCTTATTTACCCGAGTAATAAACTCTGAGTTGTCTTTTATCATCTTAGACTGAAAGCTCTCTACTTTTGTTCCTTTATTGTACTTACGCGCATTAATGCAGAAATAGAGCCACTCTTCTCCATTGGTATTCATCTCATAAGTTACCTTACATCCTTTTGAGAAAGGAATAGGTAAATACAGGTTATGGCCACGACGCATATAGCCCGTTTTGGGAGAAACAGACGAACTTAATGGATACCCGACTTCATTCTTGCTTATGAAATCCAGTAATTTTGTTTCAATAACAGGTTTCTTTTTTCCATCCAGATAAATTCTTAATATTCCGGCTCCATGATTATTTCCTGTAATCCAAAAGCGTACTATTGCACCTGCTCCTTTGGTGTCCATTAATACACTTTCCTTGCGTCCGTTTACTTCATCCTCTCGCATAAAGTAGTTGCAATCCATATTGGCAAACCAGGTAGAGTCATTGATAGCAGTAGTATGACGGTCGTAACTACTAAACTGCTCTAATTTAAAATAAGTCGTAGGATATCGGGTTAAAGCATCTCTATCAATCATTTCATTCAACAGAGATTTGAAATTTACAGTTCCCTTTTTTACAGGGTCTCCTTTTTTTTCAATAGCAAAGCTTGACCAAGCGCTAGTTAAAACGATTAAGCAAATAATTATTCGATTCATTCTATCTATTTTTAATTCCTCTAATTTTCCTACTAAGTGCTTCTCAAAGCAATCCATTTTCCCGAAGCAATTTCCTCACCCAATTTATTACAAATACTTTATAAAGAAAACTTTAATTACAGTTCTCTTATTTTGTATTCTTTATTCAAAAAATTAGGTCCCACCCAAAAGGTGGGACCTTGAAAGATCTAATTTACAGTGTCTACCACCCTGGGTTCTGTTTCAAATTTTCATTCAACAATAACTGTTTGGTTGGCAATGGGAAAAGATAAAGTTTATCGTTTCCTGCCGCCCATTTTCTATTGTCTGCCCTATCTACAATAATAAAACCATCTGCATCTAGCTTATACGCTGTATCATAGCGACGTGCTCCTGCATCATCAGTAACTGTTTCGAATTCAGTTCCTGTATACTTAACTCCTTTTATTGGTTGTGCTAATTCAACTTCAGCGGTTTTCCATCTTCTCAAGTCGTGCAAGCGGAATCCTTCCAATGCTAACTCAATGCTACGTTCGCGGCGAATCTCTGTTTTCATATCCAGACTGTTACTTGTAACAAATGCATTAGTCAAGTCAGGCATGTTCACACGTCCACGAATTACGTTGACTGACTCCTCCAGTTGCTCATCAGTAATGCTTCCGTTCTTTTCAAAAATCGCTTCAGCATAAATCAATAATACTTCTGGGTATCTGATTAGACGATAGAAAAACTCACTTTTCCCCCATGAGTAACCCGGAACAAACTCAGAACAATATTTGTAAGGGAAATACAAGCCCTGATGTTGACCTTTATCCGGATATTTAGCTTTCGCTCCATCATGATCGTCTCTGGTTTTCATGTGTACTCCCGGCTTAGCAATAGTATTCCACATACGAGGATCACGATTTTCGAACTCAGTAGTCATTTTATCTCTCCCCTTAAATAGGTCAGATTTGCTAATTGGCAAACCATCTGTGCACAAATACATATCGGCCAACTTTTTAGTAGGATCGTATGAACCACCATGTGCAATCCAATGCTGAATAGCATGGCCAGGACCATCTTCGCTATGATAACGACGAGCAACAATCTGTTCTTTCGAATCGTTCCCTTCTTCAATAGCCTGATAACGGTAGCTATGTTCTGGATTTGCTGCATATACAAACATCCCATACTCATTACTATCCATTACTTTTTTAGCCGCATCAATGGCCTTCTGTAATCTTTCGTCAGCTTTATCTCCATTATGGTATTTCGACCAAGTTCCTTCGAACAATGCAACTCTTGCCTTCAATGCGTAAGCTGCTCCTTGTGTAATTCGGCCAATTTCATTTGCACTTAGCTGACTTTGCTTTGGAAGATCTGCTGCTGCAGTCTCCAATTCACTTAAAACAAAATCAATTACCTGAGTTCGTGGAGATCTTGATCCGTACAACTCTTCAGAGTTTAGATCAAGTGCTTTTGTAATTAGAGGTACATCACCAAAACGTTCTACTAAACGATAATATGCCAAAGCTCTGAACCATTTTACTTCTGCAACATATCTTTTGATATCATCTTTAATTGTTGCAGCTTCGGCTTTTTCCAAAAAAGTATTGGTTCCACGAATAGTACTATAATTGCCATTCCAGGTGTTATCACTTTCGGGCGCAAGAAAAGTTCCTGCACTTACAGTATTTGTTCCATTTCCGTAAGAAAGGTCAGAATTTTCATCACTATAACTTCCTACACCGCCTATAGAACCATAAAAGTTGTTGGCTGCTTTCTCAAAATCAGAAACAGTAAGCCAGAATGTACTATCACTCAAATTTGTTTTTGAGCTAAGATTTAATTCGTCTTCACAGGATACGAATAGTAAGGCTCCTAGAAGAATATATATTAATTTTTTCATATAGACTTTTATTTACAAATTAGAAAGTTAAATCAATTCCGAATGAATAGGTTGCGCTGAAAGGATAGTAGTTATAGCTTGATCCTGATTCAGGGTCATAACCTGTTCCTTTTTGAGGATATGTCTGCCAGATATCCTGACCACTCACATAAACTCTTAGTTTACCTATATTAACTTTATCAGTAAGAGCTTTTGGAAGAGTATATCCAAGAGTGATATTCTTCAATCGAACATATCTTGCATTTACTCTGGTGTTAGCAGATGTACGATAATTCCAGTAACGTACATTATCAGAGGTAATTCTTGGATACCTTGCATTTGGTCTTTCAGGAGTCCATGTTTTACCATAGTGCCATCTTAATGGTTGACGCCATGGCTGTCCGAATGGAATAATAACTTCGCTTCCTGAGCGGAAAGTAGTTCTTTTTCCAACACCTTGCCAAGTCATAGCAAAGTCAAGTCCTTTATACTCAGCTCCAGCTCTTAAACCAAAACTATATCTAGGATTAGCATTTCCCATATAAACAAGGTCACCTGTTTCGCCTTTTGATTTATCACCAAAAGCATCCATCTTGCCATTACCATCAACGTCTTTGTATCTGGCATCACCCACTTTAATATCAGGAGCAACATTTTGAATTTTCTTGTATTCAGCTAGTTCAGCTTCGTTTTGAATGATACCATCCCAAACATAACCAAAGTAAGAGTTTAAAGGATATCCTTCACGAGCGCGAACAAGTCCTTCTGAATAAGCATCAGCACCACCTAAATTTTCCAGTTCATTCTCATTATCACTCAAGTAAGCAGAAACATAGTATTTGAAATCTCCAATTTTATCTTTCCAATCAACTTGCGCTTCCCATCCCCATGTTTTAAGTGTACCACTATTCGATTGTGGAGGAGTAGCTCCTAACACAGAAGGATAAGTCACTGGAATCAACATGTCTTTATTCTTCTTAACGAAGTAATCGTAAGAGAAAGATAAGCGACTATCTAAAACTGTTGCTTCAACACCAATATTCTGTGTTTGAACTGTCTCCCAAGTTCTTGATTGAGATACCATACCATCTTGCCAAGCACTTGTTGCTTTAGTTCCACTTCCAAATGGATAAGAACCACCTACTTTAATCTGTGAAATGTAGTCGTATAAGCCAATACCCGACTGGTTACCTGTTTCTCCCCAAGACAACTTAACTTTTAAGTTATCGAAGATTCCCAGGTTCTTAATAAAGTCTTCTTCGGAGGCACGCCAGGTTCCTAAGAAACCTTTAAAGAATCCCCATCTTTCATCTTCATGGAAACGTGAAGATCCATCGTAACGCATATTAGCCTCTACGATATATCTGTTTTTATAGATATAGCCTAAGCGTGAAAATAGAGACTCAATCGCCCAGTGATATCCACCTTGGTTATTGAACTGTTGTTCTGTATCACCTAAGCCTAGTGCCCACACTTTTTCACTACCAAAGTTTCTACGCCAAGCGGAGAAGTTATCTGCATCGAAATCTTCGTGAGATACACCAGCCATTGCACTGATATTGTGGTCGCCCAATTTTTTATTAAAATCGAAATAAGAGGTAGCATTACGGTACATTGATTTAGAGAATCCCAAAGTCAATGAGTTTGGATTTGTTCCCCAAGTATAACCTGTCGACACATTACTATCCTGATATTTCCAAAGTGCCACTTTTTTTACAATTTCTTTCGAATCGCCAGTCTTATACTCTAGTCCAACCCGAGTTACCCAGTTCAGTTCTGGAAGAACCTTCCATGTCAATTGGAAGTTAGTATTTACAGTATTGTTGTATTTCTTGATATTTCCTTTTTCATTCAACATCTGAACAGGGTTATCGAAGAAAGTAGCATACTTCTTTCCATCTGCTGTTCGGTTAGGGAAAGCACTCCAACCAGACAATACACTACCTAGTGAGCGATATAGATGATGCATCTCATCTGAAATCGAACGAATGATAGATGTTTTTGTTTCCAGCTTCAACTTGTCGCTAATCACATAGTTGTAATTCAAACGCATGTTGTACTTCTCGTAAGAATCGTGTGCTGCTTTTACAATACCGTCTTGTTGGAAGTAGCCCAGAGACAATAAGAAGTTTGATTTATCGGCACCACCAGAAATAGTCACGTTATGCGATTGTTGGAATCCATCTCCAAAAACAAGATCATTCCAATCTGTTCCTTTCATTGTTTGCACAAAGTCACCACCAAATACATGAGGCATTACTTTGTCTGTCCCCACTGCGTCGAAATACTCTTGTGTATAGAAGACAGGTTTACCATCATTTCTATCCATTTCGTTACGCATTTCCATCATTTGCTCTACTGTTGTTTGTTCCACCAAAGTAGTAGGAGTTGTTACTGCAGCGTAGCTATTAATTCGAACTTTAAGATTTCCCTTTTTACCTGTTTTGGTAGTAACAAGAATTACTCCATTGGAAGCTCTGGCACCATAGATAGAAGCAGCAGCATCTTTCAGTACAATCAAGTTTTGAATATCATTCGGATGAAGGTCATTCAAGTTTCCTTCCAAACCATCAATCAATACAAGAGGAGAAGAACCTCCTTTATGCCATGTAGAAAGTCCACGCAACTGCAAACCAGACCCTTCTTGTCCTGGCTGACCATCACCTCTGGTTACCACTAGCCCAGGAGTAACACCTTGAAGTCCACTTGCCACATTGGTAATGGGCTTAGCTTCAAGCACCTCTCCTTTTACCTCTGTTACTGAACCCGATAGCGTAGCTTTCGTTTTGGTTCCATAACCAATAGCAACAACCTCTTCTAGTCCAACTGCATCATCTTCCATTACAATATTAAGTACCGACTGTCCATCAATGGGTACCTCTTGCTTTTTCATACCAATGTATGAGAAGATTAAAGTTGCATTCGCTGGCACACTTTTAAAAGCAAAAGCTCCATCGATATCTGTTGTAACTCCTTTGGTTGTTCCTTTAATTACAATTGAAACACCTGGTAAAGGATCGCCATTTATATCGGTTACTTTTCCAGCAATTGTTTTTTGCTGTGAACCAACAAAAGCCCTCTTACTATTATTTTTAGGCAAAATAATAACGATACGATTATCTACTCTGAAAGCCAAATTTTGGTCTTCCAAAACATCTGTCAAAATTTGAAAAATATCTTCTTTTTTTGCTTTATAGCTCACCAACTTGTTCATGTCTAAATCGCTTTTGCGATAGACAAATGAATAGTCTGAATTCTTTTCCAGATCAGCAAAAACCTTATCAATAGAAACCTTCTGATATTCCACAGTCATCACTGATTGCGAAAACGATTTAGCCGACACATGCAACATACTGATCAACAGCAGAAAAACTGTAATTTTCATAATAGAGAATAATTTACGACAGGACACAAAATCCTCCCGTAGTTGCTTTTCATTCTTTTCTTTCATAGATTTGATTTGAAATTAGTTAATAATTTTAGTGAATGGGGGAGTATTATCTTGGCGGATGACTTCCCCTTTTTCGTTTAGTTTTACGTATTACATAGGCAGTTATTTAATAGTAATTTTTCTGAATCCTTCGTGTTTATATTCAAAGCCGACATAATATTTCAAAGCTGTCAGCACTTGAAATATGGTTTCGTCATTTTTAAATACACCTGAAAACTCCTGCTCAAGAAGAGCTGAATTACTTATCTCTATATCTACATCATACCAACGCTCCAGACGACGAATCAACTCGCTGAATTTCACCGAATCGAAACGGAATTTATTGTCCTTCCATGCAATGGCAATATCTGTATTTACTTTTCGCTCTATAAACTGACCATTTTGCAGATTAATCTGCTCTCCTGGTTCCAAAAATAGCTGCTGTTTTCCTCGTTGAATTTCAACGCTTCCTTCGACCAATGTGGTTTGAGTATATCCCAAATCATCATAAGCCATCACATTGAAGCGGGTTCCATGCACAACTACATTATATGACTTTGTCTGTACCTGAAATGCATGATCTTTATCCTTCTCTACTTCGAAGTATGCTTCGCCTTCCAACTTTACAACACGATTACTAGCGAAGTTGTTGTTGAACTCAATTACTGATTCTGAATTCAACCACACTTTCGAACCATCAGGTAACATTACCTGCGATTTCTGGCCTATTGGAGCTGCAATTTTACAAAGTTGATTCTCATTATCAAGATTAGCTGCACCAAAGTAATCAACCGAAACTTTTATTAAAATTCCTAGTACCAGTACCGCAGCCAATTCAATCCATCTGCGGAATTTCCCTTTAAACTGAATTTTACGACTGGATTTTTGTTCTTTAAATAGGCGTGATTTTGTTTTTGCTAAAGCAGAATTAAAACGGACTTGATCCTTAACCTCTGGAACCGTTTCATTTAATCGTTCTCTAAATAAATCGCGGTTGAGTGCAGATTCGTTCAGCCACAAGTACAGCTGTTCCTCTTCTGCTGGCTTCAGAGTTCCGTTTGAATATTTTTGGATGAGTATATTTATTGAATTTCCTTTTTCCATATTATTACCATATACCAGAAATACAATAAAAGGTTACGCTTACCCATCATGGGGAAAGCACTTTTTTCATTTTTCTCACAAAAGACTGGGAAACAGTGCAAAAAAGACAAGTACACCAAGCTCATTACCGAACTTAGCTCTGAATTTTTGTAGTGCTGTAGATATATGTCGTTCTACATTTTTTATATTGATCCCTAACCGTTCTGCAATCTCCCGATTCTTTAATCCCTCTTCCCTACTCAGTTTGAAAACTTCTTTACAACGAGGTGGCAAATCGCTCATTACTTTGTCAATCTCATCCTGCAACTCATCGGCAATCAATTTCAGTGGTGCATCTTTCAAAAAATCGATCCGATAAATCTCTTCCACCCACAAATTTTCCTTGATATGTTCCAGTTTCTTTTGTTCAACCACTTGTTTCTTCAAGTAGTTAATACAAGCATTTCGAACACTTATAAAAAGAAAATTTTCAAAGGTATTTAGCTGTATGGTTGTCTCTTTTTCCCAAATAGAGATGAATGCCTCTTGCACAATGTCCTGTGCAACGTTGGCATCTAAAACGAATTTACGGGCATAGGCTTCTAACCGTGGAAAATATTGACGAAAAAGGCCATCGAACGCCTTTTCATCTGTGGCAGAAATGGTTCTATTTTTCCCTTGATTCTGAATCATTATTTTCGGCTAGTGATTGGTTAGTGGTGAACAAAGATAGAAATAGCGATAAATAGAACAAATGAAATGTAGCTGGATTTCAACACAAAAAATAAAACTAAAGCGTCGAATCACGCTACACAATCCCCTTAATATCAGAACAAAAAAGGTGTCCTCACAATGAGAACACCTTCGATTAAATTGTTTTATTGATTGAGTCTGCTTTTCTTAATTCCACCCTGGATTCTGAGTAAGGTTTTTATTAAGAGTCAGCTGATCGGTTGGAAGAGGGAACAAATACAGTTTATCATCCCATTTACGCATGTCCTTTGCAGGATACACCTTTATTAGACGTTCGGGAGTTAATGCAATATTATCAACCTGACTACCATACTGCTCTGCAACTTTAGGATGGATCTTCATTCCCAATAATGATTTCTTATTCTCAATTAATTTTCCAGCCTTCCATCTCACAATATCATCCCAGCGGAAGCCTTCGTTAACCAACTCGACACTTCGCTCTCGCCTGATTTCATATAGAACTGGAGATAAGTCATATCCATATGCAGGCCAGTTGGCATCCACAAAACCAACATCTGTTTTCAATGATGGCATACCAACTCTTGCTCTTAGCTTATTAATAGAGATATCTAAATCGTTTTGAGTAATTGAACCAAGTTCTGCACTTGCTTCAGCATAGATCAATAACGTTTCAGCATACCTGAAGATAAACCAATCGAGAGTAGACTGATTAGCATTCCACTGCTCCTCATCTGGAGAATGATACTTCATCACATAATAACCAGTTGTACAATAGTTCGGGTCAATTATTGGAAGAGGATTATAAACTTTCTCTCCTGCTGCATTGATCTTAAATGGCAGTTTTTTATTATCTATCGTTTGCATTAAACGAGGATCTCTATCCTTCAATTCAACTTCTAATGAATCATCACCTAGATACAACGGACTTTTCCCAATTGGCAAACCATCAGTACACAAATAACTCTCAACCATAAACTTACTTAATCCACTGTAAGCTTCTTCTACTTGACGAGTTGCATTGTGTTGCTGTACATCTTTTATGTAAGAACGGAATAATATTGCTTCACTATTTCCTGCTAAATTCTCCTGTATAAATAGATTATAGTAATCGATGTTAGGCTTTCCTGTATCATATAGACTATATCTTCCTGACTGGATTAGCTCACTCGATTCTTTCTTTGCCAGCTGCAATAACGCATTGGCATCTCCATCATTATGATACTTTCTATGCGTTCCTTCATACAAACAAACTCGAGCTTTAAATGCTTTTGCAACGTCAGAATGAATACGTCCACTTTCGGTTTTACTCTTTGGTAATAGATTTTTTATCGCAAAATCTAAGTCGGCAACAATTGAATCAACAACCTGAGCTCTTGGAGTTCTTGCTCCATACAATAATTCCTTATCGCTTGTTCCAAGATCTGTACTTAACCAAGGTACATCTCCAAATCGTCGCATCTTACTGTAATAATACCAAGCTCTAAAAAAACGTACCTCTCCGACATAAACACTTATTTGTGTTTTATTACCTTTCGCGGTGTGATATCTTTGTAAGAAGTAGTTACAAGCTCTGATGTTGCTCCAATTTCCTGTCGACCATCCTCCTCCAGAAGAAGGAACTATATACTGACCATCAAGATAAGAATTGATTGATCGTGGAACTTTAACATCACTCATATCATCCCAGCCTTTTCCTCCAGCACTTGGAAGGCTTGGATAAAAACGGTTGGCATACGATTTCAGATCATTCTCATTATTCCAAAACGAATTATCACTTAGAGCATCCTTTGGGTATCGATCCATAAATTCATCATTACACGCGAAAAATATCAACAGCAATGACATACTTAGTAAAAGTGATTTTATATTTTTCATCTCTTTCTTTTTTTTGAATTACATTAAAGTGTGATATTAAGTCCAACCGAATATGATCGATATAAAGGATAAGTGGTTGCATTTAACACTTCTGGATCATACGCATCTAACAAATCTGTAAACTCGAATAGATTCTCTCCTGTGAAGTAAACTTTCACCCCTTTAATATTCCATTTACGCAATAACTTCTTTGGTAAGTCATACCCCACTGTTAGTTGTTTCAACCTTATGTAAGAAGCATCTTGTAAATATCTAGTTTGAGTTTGCCAGTTCCCCCATTGTCCAAATCTTGGACGAGGCCAATATGCACCAGGATTTGATTCAGTCCAATAATCTAAACTGTGCTGTTGTGGAACCGACCACTCACTAGTAGTACCCCAAAAGTAGTTTCCTCCTGGCATATAGTCTCTTTTTGCTACTCCCTGGAAAAATACATCAACACTTAAGTTCTTCCAAGTTGCACCAGCTCTAAGTCCAAATTGATATCTAGGTGTTGAGTTACCAATGATACTCAAATCGCCAGGATTCTCTAGTGTTTGATTTCCTCGAGTAATTTTACCATCGTTATTTACATCAACGTATCTAACATCTCCGGCTTTCCATTGGCCACCCCAAATTTGAGATTGACTAGGAGAGTTCGCAACTTCTTCGTCTGATTGAAATAATCCGTGAGTCTTGAACCCCCAAATTTCACCGAACTTACGACCAACATAGTATCGGTTAAGTAACCCATTAGGATTATCATACTTAGTAATTTCAGTCTGATAATCAGAAAGTACAAAATTAAGGTGATAACTTAGATCATCGTTTATTTTATCTTTCCATGACAACGAAAGCTCCCAACCAACAGTTTCTAGGTCTGCAGCATTTTCCAGAGGCACTCCTGTTCCTAATACAGCAGGCAACGGCTGGCCACCAGTTAACATATCTTTAGTTTCACGAGTATACCAGTCGAAACCAGCATTTAAACGTTGATCCAACATAGTTAAGTCGAATCCGAAGTTGTACTGATTTACCGTTTCCCAAGTAAGATTACTACTAACCAATCCAGAAGGATGTACAGAAATTGGTTGCTGCCCATTTAGAATATAACCAGATTGAGAACTTGTACCTAAAGTAGAAATATATGGATAGTTTCCGCTAACCTTTTGGTTTCCCAGTGAACCATATGAAGCTCGAAGTTTTAAATCATCGACCCATGTTGTTAATGGATTAAAAAAGTTCTCTTTTGAAATTCTCCAACCAGCAGAAACAGATGGGAAGAATTTGAAGCGATCGTCAGAAGGGAACTTAGATGTTCCATCGTAACGTCCATTCAACTCTAAAAGATATTTGTCATTCAATCGATAATTTAATCGATAGAAAGCACCACGAATAGCCCATTCGCTTTCTGAATACCCAACAAACTGATCACCAATAGCCTGATTTAGTGCTGGTAGATTATTATTGATCAAATTCATTCGCTGAGCTCGGTTCCATCTATTATGCTTTTTCTCCTGGTTAAACCCAACTAATAACTTGAAATAATGTTTTTGAAAAGTCTTCTCGTACTCCGCCCACAAATTCAGGGCATTATAATAGTCATCCGACTGTTTCATTTCAGCATAACTTGGCTTAGTCCATGGATAAAGCGTTGTAAGATCTGGATTAGCATAATGCTCTACAATTTCTTTACGGTGCCCTTTTTGAACATTACTATAAAAGTTGAAAGTATAGTCGAAATTCACCAATAACCCTTTTATTGGTTTTAACTGAAGAGCTCCAGAAAGCCATAAGTCATTTATTTTACTGTTTAAATCACCACTTAACTGAGCTACTGCAGCCATGTTAGTAAATGATCCTTGACCTGAGAAATTCCCATCTGGATGATAAACTGGCATCAATGGTCTTAAATCACTACTAATAAAACCAGCTTCAGCACCACTAAACCATCGTGTTCCATAAGGAGTAATCTTACTGGTATGATTAAAAATAGTCTTTGCCGAAACACTTAACCAATCATTGATATCACTTCTAACATTTAAGTTAGTATTATATCTTTTGAATCCTTCCTCATCGGCAAATGCGATGAACCCATCTTGATCTAAATAACCACCTGATGCATAGTAAGATGTTTTTTCACCTCCTCCGCTTATACTTACTGTGTGTTTATGCATCACAGCATAATCATCGTACATAACATCAATCCAGTCTGTATTTCCACAATACAGGTATTTATCCGGATTATTGGGGTTTAAAAATACAGCATTCTCAGGAGTAGGATTGGCCAAGTATTTTTTTACATGTTCAATGTAATTATCATTGAAATACTGTCCCGACCCTGCATTGATACTGGCAGTATTCATCATGGTAACGTAATCCAAAGAATTTACATATTCTGGCAACTTTGTAGGAGCGGTAAAAGACAAATTACCCGAGTAATTGATCTTCATCTGGTTTTTCTTTCCTCCATTCTTAGTTGTTATCAATACTACACCGAAAGCAGCTCTTGCGCCATAAATTGCAGCCGATGCAGCATCTTTTAAAACAGATACACTTTTAATATCATCTGGGTTCAATAAGTTAGGATCCATCTGTACTCCATCAACTAAAACAAGTGGAGACCCTCCGTTTATTGATGTACCTCCTCGGATATTATAAGAAGCTCCTTTTCCTGGCGATCCATTAGAAGTGGTTACAATTAAGTTTGGAATACTTCCTTGTAACCCTTGCCCTAAAGTTGCTACAGGCCTAGATTCCAACACTTCAGAACTAACAGATGCTACAGCCCCCGTTAAATTCACCTTTTTCTGGGTTCCATAACCTACAGCTACTACTTCTTCTAGTCCAATGGCATCTTCTTCCATTACAATCTTAAACGACGATTGCCCTGCTACTGGAATTTCCATCCTCTTCATTCCCACAAACGAGAAAATAAGTGTCGCATTTGGCGATACATTATTCATTGCAAAGCCACCATCAATATTAGTAGTAATTCCCAGCGTTGTTCCTTTAATTACAATTGAGACTCCTGGAAGAGGTTCTCCATTACGATCTGTAACTGTTCCTGAGATTTTAATTTTATCGACCTGGCTTACATTTCCATCTGCGCCTTTAGTATAGACCAATATATGCTTGTCGATAATTCGATATGAAAGACCAGTATTTGTCAATAAATTATTTAAAATATCCTCTACACCACGATTTTTGATGTGAATGGATTTTCGCTCACTTCCTACCACCTGTTCATTTTGGTAAATAAACCGGAAGTCTGAAGATTGCTCTATCTTCTTAAAAATTTGGCTTAATGTTAGGTCTTGTGCTTCAACAGAAATACGGTGATTCTGCGAATACACCGATGCACTCACCTGACACACAAGCAATAGAATTAGGAAAGTTGTCAGTTTCATAATCCGTAAGATTTTTTGCCACCCAACACAAGTCGGATAGCCCGTTAATGGATTTTTTTTCATAATTTAGTCTTGATTTATGTGAACTATAAATTACCTGAGGGGTGATATTTCGTTGGCGCGGATATCACCTCTCTCTTTTATCTGTTTATCTTCATTTTACTTTCTTATTAATTAGACATTTATCGAATTATCACTCGTCTGTTCTTTATTTCGTAATCCATTGGAATAGTTAAACTTATAAATTCCATCAGGCTTTCCAGTCTCAAATTATTAATGGTTCCGGTGTAGTGGATATTCTTAAACTTATCTTCGGGATAATCTATGGTTACAGCATAGTACCTCTCCAACTTATCAATTAACATTGAAAATGCTTCTTTATCGAATACAAGAATACCCTCTCTCCAAAGGATCTTAGTTTTAACATCGTATGTTTTTTGAGTATAACTCTTCAGGTTAGCATTGAAAACGATTCTTTCTCCAGGAGCAACATCCACTTCTTTCTCTCCTCCTGGAAAAGCAAACTTAATTTTCCCAGACAACAGCGAAGCTTCAGTAATAGCAGAGCCTTGATAATGCGACACCATAAATTTTGTACCTGTCACTTTTACTTTTCCATTCCCGGTTTCTACTTCGAATGGAAAATCAGCCGCATGCTTCACTTCGAAATAAGCCTCTCCTTCTAAAGTAACCTGACGGGTATTTTTATCTTCCTTGTACAACAAATTTGTTTGAGCATTTAACCACACTTTGCTACCATCTGGTAAAGTCATTTGAGTGCGTTGCCCCGCATCAGTTGCAATCTGAAAAAAAGAATCTTCTTTTACAGGCATCATTTGTTTGGTAAAGTAAACCGACGAAAAAATAATTACTCCAATAAAAATGGCAGCCACAGCAATACGACTCCAAGTTAATCGGATCACTTTTCCGGTATATTCTAATCGGCTTGATGCTGTTAATCTTACTTTTAAACGTTCGCGAAGTTCCTCTTGTCTATCTAACTTTTCAACTTTAGGTTGAACTCGCCAGAAATCCGACATTAAGTGTAGAAATGTAGTATTATCTTTTGTAGTTTGCTCCCATTGATCACAAATTGCATCATCATCATGCTGTTTGCTATTCAATAGTTTTCGAGCTATTATTTTTGAAATATCCTTCATCTGTTTCATGCTGTTTGAATAAGGACAACCTGTTTTCTATTTTTCCCCAAAAAAAAGTTGACTTTTTTTACTCAAATAAAAAAACACAAAGCTATCTCACTAAACACATGACACTTACGATAAATTATTTTTTTATAAAAACTTATAAACTAAGAAGGAAATGAGTGAAATTATTTTTCTTTTTGGGAAGAGATAGATCAATATTCAAATGTTCGGCAATTTTACGCACAGCAATAGCCACTTGATTATCGACTGTTTTTACTGAAATATCCAGAATCTCGGCTACTTCATTTCTATTTAAGCCCTCTTCTCTTATGAGCTTAAAAATAATCTTACATTTAGAAGGAAGTTGAGCCACTGCTTTATTCAATGCAACGACCATCTCCTCTTGAATCATGCTATTTTCGGCACTCGGTTTATAATCGATTAGCTCCACATGTACCTCATCCAACATATCGAAATTGTACCGACTATTTTTCTTCAAAGCATTCAAGCAGCTGTTTCGAACAGAAACAAAAAGGTAAGTCTCTATATTATTTATCTTATCCAGATTAGAGCGCTGTTCCCATAGCTTTACAAACTGATCCATTACAATCTCTTCTGCGACAGCTTCTGATGTAATAAACGTTGTAGCGAACTGATGTAAACGGGTAAAACAGTTATCAAAAAACAGTGTAAAACTATCCTGATTCTGTTTTCTCTTGAAGTCGTCAAATAATATTTTGGTCTGATTTTTCACAAAAATACTTGTACCCTGAATTACAGAGTACAAGTATAATAAATAAGTAAGTATAATTCTATTTTTAGCTCAACAGCATACCACAGCACAAAAACACAAACCTCACTACTCCCTATCTACCAACAATTTAAGCCAATTCATTTTTTCACTTCATAACGAATTAAATAGGCTTCGTCGCCGTTATGAATCATGCCAATTCCCCATTGCAGCCCTTTTCCTACTACAACAGGTTGTGTTAAATCGGGGCGAAAAGCTCCAGGAGCATGTGGGCGATTATTGGCTTTTAAGTGAAGTGGATTGGAAGTAAAATCTATTCCATCGGCAGCATATTCCAACGTACTAGTTATGGATGCCAAAGCTGCTACTCCGGTTCCCTCTGGCCAGATCATTACCTCGTGGCTACCAGCTAAAATGGGTCGATCGAGTTTTACAAAAGGTCCTTCCGGGCTACGCGAAAAAGCAACTCCCATACGAGTATGTGACGGCCCCGTTTTCCCATGTATCCGACTTCGGCCTTTATAATATAACCAGTAAATTCCATTTCGAAACAATAATGCAGCATCATCAATTCTGTAGCTATCGAATTTCTCAGGTTGGGCACTTACTTCTAAAATCGGTTCTTCACTAACACGCTTAAAAGGACCTGCGGGCGAATCTGACACAGCCAAGCCCAGTGCAGTAATATCTGTTGTTGAGTTATTCTCGAATGCTCCCTCTTTATTTCCGGGAGTAGGTTTCACTCCGGTGTAATAGAGGTAATATTTTCCTTCGGCATAGATAACATTGGGAGTAAATGTAGCTTGCGAATCAAACTTTCCCGTTTTCCCTACCGACAAAATTTCGCCTTGCTCTTTCCATGTAAATCCTTCATCGGTTGAAGTGGCATACCATAGTGTTCCCCAATATCCAGGAGCTCGACCAAATACCTTGGTATAATACACATAATATGTATCTCCCACTTTAATCACATCGCTGGGATCGCGGCGTGAACAACCAGCCTCATGTCCGATATTCTTCAATTTCTGGTATTTAAAAGAGATACTTGATTTACTTTCTTTCCCTTTCTGAGCCGAAACACCAGAAACAAAAGTTAGTAAACCAATAGCCAGACAAAGTATAGTTAGTTTCATAATAAGCTAGATAAAGTTATGGGGTTGTCCAAAAAGCTTATTTATAATTCTTTGAACTTACGAATTATAAGTCACCACTTGGTTTATCACCCCTAAATCCCCTAAAGGGGACTTAAGCCTCCTCTTTAGGGGAGGTTTGGTGGGGTAAAAAGGAAAGTAGGTTATAAACTGAAAGTTCGATTTCAAATGAATTTACTTTTTGGACAGCCCCATAAAAGTTAAAATATTGATCTTTGTTCGCCTTCTTTAATCAGCTGATCTTTTTTCACTTTCACACTATTAACCGTTTGATTATTTGCATCAAGGAAACTTAGTTTTTTCAGTTTCAGTTCTCCAGCATTAACCTGAAGTTTTGCACCGAATTCTCCTCCCTGTTTTTTCACCTCAACGGTTCCGTATGCATAACCATTCGACCAGTAATAGGTCCCTTCTTCTGCACGAATAGTCATAGTTCCTTTATCGTTTTGATAATGGTAACGAGTATAAGCGATTAGTGGACTCCACGAAGACATAGCACGTGCATATCGATGTCCAAACTCTCCTTCGTTGAAAGGATTTCGGTTAGAACCATTGTAACGATCGCGAACTGCTGCAACCACCTTTTTTCCTTCTGCTTCCATATTCTCGAAAATCATTCCAGCTGCAGTGTGGTACTCTAAACCAGTCCAAGGCTCTGAAAAATATGGGAATGGTCTTGCCTCACGTTTTCCTTCCGGGTAGTAAGCGTTCATCAATCCTGCTTCGTCGCGTGTAATATAGCAACGGAAAGTACTTAAGTGCTGATCCCAGTTTGTTCTGAAATTATATTTCATAACCGACTCCAACGCCTTCTTTACATTCTCTGGTTTCAACAAATAACCTAAACCACAAATATGTGCCATTTGCTGGCCAACCATTTGGTGTACCAATACTGCTTCTCCAACCTGAAAGTTACGTGCTTCAGGTAAAAGCTGAATATAGTACTCGCCATTAAACATATGCTCGTCCATCCATGCGCTTCCGCTCTCAAATAATTGACGACACTCTTTGGCAAACGATTTATCTTTCATCACCTTTGCCATTTCTTCTCCAGCACGCAATGCACACAAATACCATGTCCCCATTTCTGGATTAGGACCAATGTAGTTCACATCCATTGTGTTATGATGAACTCCTTCAATCACTCCATTTTTATCGGCATCCCACTTACTGGCTCCCCATACAAATTCCAGTGCTTTCTTTACATACGGATATAGCTCTTTCAGTTTTTGAGTATCGCCAGACAGTTGCCACTCTCGATACATTTTAATGATACATCCCAGCTGACCATCAGCTGCAGCTCCAATGGTTTGATTTTCGGTAATAGGCAAAAATACACGGTGTGCCATTTTACCATTTTTCAAATTAGTGGATTTTGCAAATTCCACCTCACGCATCGACATGGCCACATCGCCAAAAGTAAATGGGATGGTCGACTCGTAATTCCATACATGTGTACATGTTCCTGGTCCCCAACCTCCACGAATACCTTTTGGGTTCTGAGCTGTGCCATATACACTTCCTTGTCCTTCCCAACCATAACTCAATCCGTCAGCTGTTCGGAATAAAGTTTGAGAACGCATATTTACCAAATTAGACAAAGCAGCTTCCTTGATTTTCTGAGGCACATCCTGTTTCACAAAGTTGGTAACAAATTTCTCCGTTTCACCTTTCAGATAATCATAACGCTTGGTTACTTTTTCTGCTACATCCCATGCATTTGAGTAATTCTTTGCATAGTAATTATCCATTGGCTTTTGTGGCCATCCTGGTTGTCCCTCCCAACTAATTCGTTTTGGGAAATACCAAGTCATCATAAATGGTATTTGTTTGGTTTCACCCGGATTAAGCTTCACTTTTACAGCCAACGATGCAGGCACTGATCTATCCTTAGGCTCTCCTTGAAACTCGTTAAGCATATTATAATCGGTATACTCTTTCACCTTTTTATTGATATGCTGCTTCAGTTTTCCATCATCTTTTAAGTCGTCCCAGAATTCAATAACAGAGCCGTTCCAAACTAAATCGGGATGCCAACTGGTACGATAGCTCACTTCTCCTTCGCTAGCCATAGTTGTCAATGCCATTGATCCCCAACGGCTATCCAAAGAGTCGCCCGATGCAGTGGTCATGTATACCCCTTTAATTTTTCCTTTGTTTAAATAGGTGTTTCGGTTTTGTTTTATGCGGTTCTTAAATCCATCAAAACCGATATAGTTAGGAACTGTACCACTAATAGTTACCTCTACAGCTGAATTTCCGGGGTTGGTAACTGTATATTCCATAATAGCAACAGGAATACTACTATCGTCTGTCTTTCCAGGAATTAGAGGGTTAAATGCCTTAAACTCCACTTTAACTGGCATTGTCTTATCAATCAGTTCTACTTTTGCAATTGGGTAAGCAGTCTGCATTCGGCTGTTGTTAAAACGAGGGAATGTACTATTCAGCTCGTCGCATCCCCAGTCGCCTTCCAGTTTTGTTTTTGGAATAGCGCCTTCCAACATACGTGCATCGATAGTTCCATCGGCAGTTTTTGTTCGAATAGCGAAAAATGGAGCTACACGAGTTGCCAAATAGTGCTCGTTGAAAAATGGAAGAAAGCCAATGGCTCCCTGATTCATAATTTCCCAGTCGACCAATTTTCCTCTGGCATCGATAGATACCGTTCCCGTTCCAATTCCTCCAATTGGCATCGCCACATGATCCAGGCTACTTCCTTCATATTTCTGCAAATACGGCACTTTGTCTTGTGCGTGAAGATTAAATGCAAACAGTGATAATAACACTGCTAGCACTTTTACGGATTTAGTTCGTTTAATCATTCTTCTTGTTTATAGTTTCACTTAAAGTCAAGCACAAGATATGCGAAAGCCCGACTAAAGATCGGGCTTATTTCATTCAAAATGGTATCTGAATCATGCTTCTGGTTTCATTTCAAACCGATGAACGATTTATCGTAATTCTGCAACAATCAACATCTTACAGCAACAAACACAACTACTATTTCCAATTCAACTTATCGATACTTACTCCTCTGTTGGGCCATTCTGCACTAGAGATATACCATTGTTCATCCACTTGGAAAATCTCGGGAGCATGGGCATTGAGAATTGTGATGGGTACTGCTCGTTGAAACTCATTTACCCTCCGGGAAAAATAGACGTATGTTCTATGTTGATATGCTCCTTGTACCTCTTTCTTATCCCAAACACCATTCCATCCACATACAAATAGGTAGAATGCTCCATCTTTCATCACCATAGTTGGTGATTCCGGTTCAAAATCGTAAGCAGTGAAAATGATTTGAGAAGAACTCCAGTTTATTAGATCTATAGAAGTGCGCATACCAATACTCTTTTCGGTACAATAGATCATATAATATTTTCCATTGTAGAAAAACAAATTGGGATCACGAGCGCCTTTTTCTTCTCGAAATAATACACCTTGAGGTTTCCAATTTTTCAGATCTCTAGAAATAGCAAAGCGCATTGGCTCCGGACTATAAATCATATAATACAAACCATCTTTTTGAATTATATAGGGAGCATATAACTCCAAGCGTTCACCTTCACGTTGATCGGGAGTCAACACTTTGGGCAAGTCTATAAAGTCACTGTGAGGATCCTCTGCTTTAGAAATAGCGTGAAAAGCCATAAATTCCCCTTCATGCACATTCTGTGTTGAAGTAAGCGGGTGTGTTATTCCAAACAAATGCCATTTTCCATCTTTTGCTTTTACAAAAGTATGATCGTTAGGGACCCAATCAGTATAAAACACACCTGCTTTCAGTTCACTCGTAGATGGTCCTGGAAATATATCCACTTTGGGAGAATAGATATGAGTATATTTATTTTCCTGAAAAGGTATTTTCATTCTCTCTTTTTTACAGCTAACCATTAGCAACAAAACCATTAGAGTGATAATAAATAAACGAGTTCTCATTTCTTTGGAATTTAAAGTTGTCTCAACTGCCCTTTTTGCAATTATTCCATGCAAAGACGAGGCTATCCAAAAAGTAAATTCATTTGAAATTGAACTTTCAGGTTATAACCCACTTTCGTCTTTACCCCACCAAACCTCCCCTAAAGAGGAGGCTTAAGTCCCCTTTAGGGGATTTAGGAGTGATAAACTAAGTGGTGACTTATAATCCGTAAGTTCAAAAAATTATAAATAAGCCTTTTGGACAACCTCGTCTACAATACGATTAAGCAATTACTTCCATTTCATTGGAGCAATAAATAATCCCTTTTTATCCCAGCCTGTATTAGAGATATACCATTCATTATCCGAAACTTTAATTACTTCAGAAGCATGAGTAGGTAACTCGCATACAAAATTTTCGACTGGAAAATGATCTGGTGTTTTTGACCAATACACATGTGTCTGATTGTATTTAGTCATTGCTCTACAAACAAACAGATAGAATAATCCATCTTTCTTTACTACAAAAGGACTTTCGGCATCACCACCCCAATTGCATTTCAACTCTTGTGTATGCACAATCTTAGGGCCACTCCAATGTTTCAAATCAGGGCTGGTTCTAACAGCTACACACGAGCGCAAATCAACCTCGTCGTAAGTACGTGTATAGTAGAAGTAGTACAAGTTTCCTTCTTTCAGAATATAAGAATCGCGCGCATGCCCCGGATCACTGAACAGTGGATTTAAAGCATGTCTCTCCCATTTAAACATGTCTTTTGAATCGGCTCTACATAACTGTCCCCAACTGGCATAATTCGGCGCATTAGGCTGACGGTTTCCAATATTGTAAAACATATGCCAGATTCCATTTTCGTTGAACACATGTGGTGCCCATAAAACACGCTCGGCTCCTTTTTTAGCTCTCAATGCATAATCGTGATCGTCCCACTTATTTTGATTGAATTTGGCTGCTGAAATATGAAATAGTTTATTCTCTCCTGTCCATGGATTAATAGGCTTGTGTCCAATAATTCCATATGCATGCCATTTTCCATCTGGTCCTTTCGAGAAACAATGGTCATTGGTATACCAAGTAGTATCTTCTTCGAATCGAGTATCATTTGGATTAAAAATGTGTTGCCACTCCCCAGTAATAACTGGAGTTTGAGGTTTTGCATCTACTTTTTTTTCAGCCTTAGGCTTACATGCAACCACACACAAAATTGCGATTAATAATATATTTAGCTTCATCTGCTTTATTATTGAATAGTTACTACTAACTGGTCTTTTCCTTTTAGCTGCTGTTCGTTAAAAGAAACTTGCAAACCTTTCTCTTTCAGTTTAAATTTCGATTTTAACTTCTTACCATTTAAGAAAACATCTACCGAATTTATACCTTCTAATTCTGGTTTTAAATTGATTTGCTTCAACTTCAATTCTCCGAATGTTATAGCAATGGAGCTTGTTTGCTTCTTAGCAACCACCTTTTGATCAAATTTCCCCCAACCTGAAGCACTAATAAATGCTGATTTGAATTCTTTTGAATCAATTTTAGGACTAAAGCCAATTACTCCAGCAGGGCCGTTGTAAGTAAAACCACTTGCTGCTACAAATGGAGCATATCCACTCATGGCTCTGGTATAGTGGTTTCCATATTCAATTTCATTGTATGGATTTCTGCGTTTGGCATCGTAACGATCATGAACAGCTTTAACCACTTTCATTCCATCTTCAACCATTCCTTCTTCAATTAATGCTGCAGCCAACTGATGTTCCTGACCTGTCCACACTTCACTGAAATATCCAACAACCAGTTTCTCCCATTCGTTACGGATTTTCCCCGGAGCCTTATCGGTTCCTCCTTTAGGGAAAGTACACATGATTACACCTGCTTCGTCATCATCGGCATACCATCTTTTGATTGGAATTTTCGCACTGCCCAGGTATTTTCCATAGTTGTCTACGTAGTTGTATTTCATTATCGATTTAAGTGCTGTTTTCACCTTATCGTTCGGAAGAATATCTCCCAGCCCCACCTGAGTTGACCAATATTGTCCCAATAGCTGATCGGTATGACAACCAATATTTGAATTTGGAGCATCCAGATGTTCCGGATCTAATTTCTGAATAAAGTATTCGCCATTGAAAAGTTCTTTTGAGATGTTCGCATAACTAAGCGCTGCAATCTTTGCACATTTCTTTGCAAAACTTTTGTCCCCAACTTCTTTTGCCATCTTCTCTCCGGCCTTTAGCGATGCGGCATACAAACCACTAATCCAACTGATTTTTCCGTACCACATTCTATCCAATGTGTTATACTGAATTCCTTCCAGAATTCCATCAGGCTTACCTGTTTTCTCACTGTCATGATCAATCATGTATTGGATACTCTTTTTAATCTTGCTCCAGTTTTCTTTCAAGAACCGACTGTCTGGAGCCATCAGGTGCTCACGATAAATACGCATTACTGTTCCCGCATGACCATCTATGGCATAGTCTCTACCATCTTGTTGGCCATATTTCGTATACTCTGCACTTCGGTACTGAATAATACCATTTTCTTTAAAAGACAAACCTAAATCGATTTGTTCTCTTAGCTGGCGTGCTAAATTAGGAAATACTCTTCCTAGTGCTTGTTCATAGTGAAAAACGTGTGTACATGTTCCATGTCCTAAATAAACACCTTCCATTGTGTAGAAACGACCTTCATTATCTGGATCGTCTGTTAAATCATTGAAACGCACACATGCACTCGTCGCTAGTGTACTTACATTCAAAAATGTTCTATCCAGAAACCATTTTGGCAACGAAGAATCGTTCCATGTTTTCTCCCACTGTTTGGTATCATCAATCAACCACTTATTATCGGCTACATAATCGGTAACATGAGCAGCATTTTTAAACATCTTAGTATAATAAAACCTCAGATTCTTAATGTTTTTCCAATGATGTGCTCCATTCCATAAATGGATATTAGGAAAATACCACGACAACAGAAATGTAAACGTTTTACGCTCTCCCGGCTTCAGTGATTCTTTACCAGAAATACTTCCTACCAGTTTATTTCCAAGTTCAGCCTCTGATTTCTTATTCTCTTTTTCGGAGAAATAAAGAGGTAACCCATTATGATGGCTTGCTCGGGCTGAACCTTCTCCTTTGCCAAGTAATGTTAGCGACATACTTCCCCAATCAGGAAGCTTTTCCTGATAATCTCCAGATCCCTCACAAATCAAGCGTGTTTTATCACCTAACTTTTCAATTCGGTTCACATGCATTCCTGCTTTCCCTTTTCCCGACTGAAAACCAACCATATTTTGCAGCCAACCATGCAACTCTACTCCCACTGTTCGGTCTGAAGTATTTTGAATAGTGTATTCTAATACTGTAACTGGCAAGCCAGAATTATCAGCATCAGTTGGAATAAATGGTGAAAAAGCCTTCAATGAGGCATTAACCGGCATAGTTTCATCGGAATATTTTACATTTCCCACAGGATAACTTCCTGTAAACTCTACATTCGAAAAGCCATCGTAATTCAATGGACGAAAAAATGTCTTGTCACCATCTTTAACTTTTAATCCGAAACCATTTTCGAAAGTTTTTTTCTGGGCCAATGGATTGACATAAAAACGATGTCCTCCTTCATTTCCCGGGTTAATTGCAGCAATATTGAAAATGTCCCAATACCACAATTGACCATCTGCTCCTAAGTAAACTTGTCCTGCACAAATTCCACCAACTGGCATTCCGACATATTTACTCTGTTTTGTTTTAATCGCATTTGAACTACCAAATACAAATAGCAATAATGTAATAAGATAAAATGTTCTCATAAGGTTTTAATTAATTTTCAAATCAAAATTACATTTACCCCATATAGAACATAGGTTACAAATCGAGCTAAAAAGTACACTTTTCAGTCAGGAAACACACTCCTCACTAATTCTATAATTAGCTCAACAGCTACCACTTTGCAATACTAATTCTCAAGAAATACGATAAGAAAAGCACGAATTTCACCAAAGCAACACAATACATTGTTACGCCGTTATGCATCCTGTTTGTTTGAAAACCAGAATTAGATCTACGATGAAAAGTATAGTGAAAAGAAATTAGAATCGATGAAAAGTTGCACCCAGAGTTAATAATCTACCATTAAGGAACTCCTTCAGAATAGGACACAAAAAAAGGGATTCCCGTGGTTTTCGCTTCATCTCCCCAAATGATCACGAATGGAAATCCCTAAAAACAACCCCAATAAAAAATATTTTTTTGCTCAATTAATCCAATAACTCAACCTATGTTGTTTATTGAATTACTGTTACAAATATACTAGTCCATTTTTAAAAGCACAAAACTTTTTAATTTTTTTTAACACGTTGTATAGGATCAATTTCGTATGCTATACAACACTTCACAAGAGTAACTATACAACTGTCTAGATAACCAACTACTTATCGAAACACAGTCTTTATTTATCGAAGCTAAATATTTTTAGATCTAAGCCTGCAATAAGAAAATCGTTGGTCGTTTTTGAATATTTGGCAGCTGTTTCTGCCATTGTGCGACAGTTTTCGTTTTAATAAACTCGTTCTCGAGGCTAATGTCACATGCAACACATATACGTGTCGTTGCAGCACAACTCTTCAATAAGTCGCCAAGCATTTGTGTGTTTCTATATGGCGCTTCTATAAATATTTGAGTTTGCTGTTCGCGACGTGATCTTGCTTCCAGATCTTTGATGGCACGAATTCGTTCTCCCCCTTTAATAGGAATATAACCTACGAAAGCAAAGTTCTGCCCATTCATTCCGGAAGCCATTAAAGACATCAAAATAGAAGAAGGACCAACCAAAGGAACTACCTGTATTTGCTTCTCATGCGCAATTTTTACCACATCTGCCCCCGGATCAGCAACCCCTGGGCAACCTGCTTCAGATATAATTCCCACATTATTACCTTTTTTTGCAGGCTCTAAGTAAGAAGCAATATCATTGGGAGAAGTGTGTTTATTTAGTTCAAAGAAAGTCAGCTCGTCGATATCAATCGATCGATCTACCTTTTTCAGATAACGACGTGCAGTACGGATATTTTCAACAATGAAGAATTTCAACTCACTTATCAATGCCATTACATCTGTTGGAATCACCGAAGAGACACTAGAATCCCCCATTGTAGTCGGTATAAGATATATCTTTCCTTTCATCTGTTTTGTTTTATGATTTATGAATGTGCATCTTCGACTTAATGATATTCAACTCTCCAGAGCTCCATCCAAATTTGATGCGAAAATATCTCAAATTTTCAATTTTTCTTTAATGTCAGCAGGAATTTCTCTTATTCCTATTGCCTGAGCATTTAAGAAATACTTTCGAGCCAAATTCCAATTTTTCAAATGAAAGTGACACATTCCTAAATTATAGTGTGTTGCTCCTTGCTTAGGTTCTTTTTTCAATGCCTTTTCAAAATCTGCAATGGCTGCTTTGAAATTCTTCAAAGCCATGTAACAATATCCTCTATTGTAATAATCGCCCACTGTAACGGGTTGCGCATTTTTAATTGTAGCTGTAAAGTAACCAATGGCTCCATTAAATTTATTTTCCTGCATCAGCATCTGGGCTTTTATCCTGCTCATTTTAAAATTCCCCGGATTAATAATAACCGGCGCATCGATATTTTCTTTTACAGCATTCAGATTAATTGGTTTATCCCACTCTATCTCAAACAAAAAAGCAGGCTCCTTCTCTCCAATTCGCTTAATTAACTTGAATTCACTGGGATATTTTGAGGTATAATAGGCCAAACTCCGCTGAATAGTATTAATAGTTCTTCCATTGGCCACTTTAGGGTTACGACGAAGATTGGCCATAATCACATGAGTTACCTCTTGCCTTCTTATCTTATTTCGAACAGAATCGCCATTTAGGTAAGGCACTCTGTACATTCCTGTAAAACGAATATCTTTTTTCGCATAGATAGCCGCCATATTGGGCTTTCGACATAAAACATTGCTTGTTGCTGGTAAATGGCGAGCACTCCACTCACACATCTTCAAATAGTTTTGCCAGTCGTTGGCCAATCCTACATACTTATTGCCTTTCAGTGTCTGTTGAATTTGCTCTGTGTCAACTCGTCGAGCCGTTTGATATGTATTCGATACTAATAGGAAACCAATTGCAGCAACAACCAGTTTGCTTACAAAATTCGATTTTAATTGCTGCAGATGTATAAAAAGGGCTGTTCCAAAATAGATCAACATTAGTGGCAAGTAAACCAGGATCAATCGCTCCTGATCCCAATGTTTTTGCTGTGTTACAAATGTTCCTCCAATTAGTACCACCAAATAACAACCAACCAACAACATCGATTTTTTATGCTTCCAGATAATAATGGTCGCCATAACAAATAGCACAATAATAAGTATAGTCAACATTGCTGAAATACTAGTACTTCCTGCTGTTCGGGCTCCAATCATCATGGCAAAATGTTTCGAAAAATAGAGGTTGGCATTATCCCATATTCTGACGAAATAACCCGCAAAATCTTCTTTTCCCAAACTATGACGATAGAAATGTTTCCATGTCATATTTTCAAGTTGAGCCATAAATCCTGCTCCCTGAACATGCCAAATAAACTTCTTGTATAATGAAAAGAGCACATAGAAAACAGTAAAAAATCCAAAAACTGGAACGATAGCTTTATATTTTCGTTGAATTGCTAAGTAACCAATAAGAGCAATTACAACTCCTAGCCCCACATTACGAGTAATGGCTAAAGCAAACATAAACAAACTCAAAACACTCCATTTCAATAAGCTCTGCTTACTGAAGGGCTCTTCAACCAATTGCTTTTCGTTTTTATAAAAGAAAAAGAAGATCAACGCTTGTAGAAATAAAAACAGAGCTTCGCTATAAGTCTGACTGGCATAATACAAAAGGTAGCCTGAAGTAGCTACAGTTACAACACTCCATACAAAGCCCAAGACAGGAGTTTTATCTTTAAAAGTTCGGAAAAAAAGGATAAAGTGCCCCAGCATCAATACCAAGGATATCAGCTTGAAGGCGACCACATTTATTCCCCCTATCAACGTCATGAACCAACTGAGAAAAATGGGATAAAATGCACCATGCCAAGTTGGAAATTTTGCACCTTCTTTAAAATGCTTCGCTGCAATTATGTAACCAGAATCGTCGCCACCAGTACTTACTGTATAGTTAAATAGTAAGAAAGAAAACAAAAGAGTTGCCACAACTCCAAAATAGAAAATATAACGTTTATTGCGTTCTCCCCATTGGCTAACTTCATCTAACCACAAAGGCTTTGGGCTCTTTTTCATCCGATTCAATTTGTTTGTTCGTCGTTTATTTCAGTGTGCTTATTTGATTTAGCTAAAATAGAAAAAAGTGACGAGGAAATTACGAATAGTTATTATGAGAGGTGTTTCTCTTATCATAAATTTATTTGTCAAAAATTAAAACCTTCGATCTGTTCCTATTATCTTTACAACAATTACGCGCATTATTAAACTAACTATAATATGAACTACCGCATAGTTCTTCTACTAACGTTATTGCTATTTGTAATTACGAAGCATAACTCTTACTCTAAAGTTTTTAAACATTATAACTCCAATGGTGGACTTATTCATAATTCTGTCTTAGGTATTACCCAAGATTCTAAAGGTTTTATGTGGTTCAGCACACCTGTAGGCATTTCACGCTTCAATGGAAAAAACTTTCACTCCATCTATTTTAAAGATCAACAGAATATCCAAGGCAGATGGTTGGGAAGTCAAATTCTTACTGACAGACATGATAATATATGGGTTAGGAATGATTCCCAAGTTGGTTTATACAATAGGCAAAATGATCAGATTGATTTCTTTGATTATAAAAGACCTGGGCATTTTCACATTGAAGGATACCCCCAATACATTGTAAAAGATAAAAATCACAATCTAATATTACGCAGCAACAAAAAGACATATCGATTTGATAATAAGCAACAAAAATTTATTTCAATAAAAATTCCCATTGCTGAAGGGAAATCAATATTAAAACTCTTTCAGGATAACAGTAAAAATTGGTGGATAATTACCTATTCCGAGATACTGGTTATTGAATCACTAAATTCAACTTCAGCATTAAGAACAATAAAAGGGCTTCCAAGATCCAACAATATTACCTCAACAGGATATCACCTAATGGAAGGACATTATGGCAAAATATATCTTACCATTCCGCAACATGGACTATATATAATCGATAAATTGACGTACGAGATTAAGTCGATAAAAGCATCTCAGCTGCTTGATCATAAAACTCTAAGCAGCAATATCATTCGATGTATGAATATCGATCCACAAGGTAATATCTACTTAGGAACCTCTAAAGGTATCAATTGCTTGAATCCATTTACTGGGTATATCGATTATTTCATCCAAGACTTCAATAACAACAGATCACTAAGTGACAATTCTGTATACAATATCTTTTTCGATCGACATGGAAACATGTGGGCTAGCACTTATTTTGGAGGAGTGAACTTATGGGCTAAAAACAGCAATGTGTTTCAATACTATAAGGCAGGTAATGCTCCCAAAAATCTTTCTGGCAAGGCAGTTAGCCAAATGCAAGAGGATAAATATCATAATATTTGGATTGCAACCGAAGATGGAGGTTTATCTTACTTCAACCCAATCAATAATACATTTAAACACATACTTGTTTCCAACAATATTACTCCTAGAAATATTCACTCCTTTTATGTAAAAGATAACTCTGTTCTATTGGGAAGTTGGTACAATGGACTACAGGAATATCAATATCAACCATACAATATCAACCACTTGCAATTAAAAAAACAAGTACTTCCGAACTCTATTTCTACTATTTTCCCGATAAATAGCTCAGAATTCTTGGTTGGTTCGCAATATGGCTTGATTTTATACAATCGTAAAAAAAACACTACTCTATCTGTTACCGGAATTCAACAGTGGCTTCATATTCGAAATATCATTCGAACCCATGATAATAGAATATTGGTTAGTACCGACAGTCAAGGAGTTTATCTTTATGATGTAATTAGCCAGAAATGTTTTCCATTTCTAACTCAATTTGAAAGTATTCCTCAGAATATTACTTTCATGTTTGAAAGCTCAGATTGTTCTCTATGGATAGGCACCTTTGAAAATGGCTTATATCATTTCGACTTAGAGAAAAATACTGTAAAACATTTTACAAAAGCCGATGGACTACCAGACGAAACCATATATTCAATAGTTGAAGATCAGAATGCCCGCCTTTGGCTTACAAGTAATAAAGGATTAATCTGCTTCAACACCAATACAAATACTTTCTTGCACTTTACCAATAACGATGGTTTACCTATCAATCAATTCAACTATCAATCCAACCTCCTACACTCGAATGGTAAAATCTACCTGGGAACGGTTAATGGTCTGATAGCCTTCAATCCTTTAGAAGTAGGACACAACATCATATTTCCGGAAATTCAGATTACCGATTTCTTTCTGGACAACAAACGTGTTACCCCAAAACACGAGAACGAGATATTGAAACAACCAATTTATTCAACAAACGAACTTACATTAGAACATAATCAAAACAATATTGCATTTGAATTCGCAGCCATTGACTATACTTCGCCCGAAAATATCGAATACTCTTGCAAAATGGAGAATTTTGATAAACAGTGGTTAGAACTTGGACGACATAATAAAGTAACCTATTCTAGATTACCCGCAGGAGAATACACATTTAAAATAAGGGCCAAAACCAACCCCGACTTATGGAACAGTAAACCGAAATCCATAAAGGTTACAGTATTGCCTTCGTTTTGGCAAAGCAAATGGGGCTACATGCTTTATACATTAATTGTAATACTTATCATTTCAATCTACATCTACTACCTGAAAGAGCGTCACAAAGCAAAAGCTCTTCTTGAATTAGAAAGGATTGAAAAAAATAAGATAAAAGAACTTAATCAGCTTAAGACTGAATTCTACACCAATGTTTCTCATGAATTTAAAACTCCTCTGAGTCTCATTATAGATCCTATAAAACGAATATCCAGCAATGAAGTTACACCAACAGAAATCCATCAAGTATCGTCCATTGCATTAAGAAATATTGAACGATTAAATACTCTAATTAATCACTTGTTGGATTTTAATAAATCGGAAGCAAATGCCTTCGAACTAGCTGTGCAACCAATGAAGATCTCAAAATGGATCGACACCATCTCCCTCCGCTTCTTATCCTTAGCTCAAAAACGAGAAATTGATTTTCACATACAGATCGATCCAGTATCATCAAAATGTTGGTTCGATCCAGAAATTATGGACACCGTACTAACCAACCTATTATCGAATGCATTTAAATTCACTCCTCCTAAAGGAAAGATTTCTCTTTCAGTAAAAAAACTAGAAAATACTAAACCTATGATGCTATTCGAAATTAAGGATTCTGGAATTGGGATAGACAAGACGGAGCAGAATAAGATATTTGATCGATTTTATAAAAGCAAATCAGAAGAGAATGATTTGATTGGAACAGGTATTGGTTTACCACTGTCCAAACACCTCATAGAGTTACACCATGGCTCCATTGATGTTGAAAGTAAAAAAGGAGAAGGAAGTACTTTCATTGTAAAAATTCCATGTAGTAAATTGGCCTACCAAGCCAACGAATGGAGTAAAAACAGCTATCTGTTTACTTCAGAAGATACTATTCTGAATGAAACTCCACTGAAAACACTTCCATCCAAGTCTAAATCCAACTCCAAAATATTAATTGTGGAAGATAACTTAGACCTACAGCAATATCTGACACAGCTACTTCAGAAAACATATAACGTGAAAACAGCCAGTAATGGAGTTGAAGCATGGGAATACCTCCAAAACCATAAACCAGATATTATAATCTCAGATGTAATGATGCCCCAAATGGATGGATTCGAGCTTTGTGACAAAATAAAATCGGATTTATCTACGAGTCATATACCTGTAATTCTACTTACAGCAAAAACTGAAGAGCAAGACAAAACACTAGGACTACGAAAAGGAGCTGATCTATATCTGGAAAAACCTTTTAACAGTGAAATTCTATTATCCTATCTCAGGAACCTAGAGGTAGCAAAACAGAATATCAAAACTCGATTTGAAAAAGATCTAGGGATTAATTTAACAGAAGTCACCTATTCCGACAAAGATGAAGAGTTCATTCAAAAAGCCATTAAAATTGTTTTCGACAACATGCAAAATGACACATTCGATGTAAAACAATTTATTGCAGAAATGGCCATTAGTAAATCTCTACTGTATACAAAATTGAAAGAGATTTCCGGAATGACAGCGACTCAATTTATCCAATCTATCCGAATGAAAGAAGCAGCTCGCCTACTTCAAACAAACCAATTCAATATTAACGAAACTGCAACTAAAGTTGGCTTTGCCGATCCGGCCTATTTTTCCCGTTGTTTTAAGAAACAGTTTCAATGTTCTCCTTCAGAATTTGTTAAACAGGAAGGAACAACAATGAATTAAGGCCTCCCTTAAACCAAACAATAACATGCTACATATCTACCACTTGGACTTTAATCCAATAAATTTGGAAATATGTCCAAGTCGTTTTTTTCATTCTCTCTTAGGTTTGTTGTGATAACTAAATTAACACAACTAACAAAACTTAAAAGATGAAAAAAATGTGGTTTAGAAAAAGCTGCAAATGGGCTTTTTCTGCTCTTTTCATTTCTGCAATATTTTGGTCGTGCAGAGATGATGAAATTGTACTTCCCAAGTACGATCCTTCTTTACCGGTAAAGGTAAATTCATTTGTTCCCGATAGTGGAGGTGTGGGAACACAGCTGGTTGTTATTGGAGAAAATTTTGGTAGCGACACGTCACTCATCAAAGTATTCGTTAACGACAACGAAGCAAAAGTAATTGGAGTAAACGATACTCGTGTTTACGCTGTAGTACCAGTTCGAGCCGGAACAGGTAATGTGCGAGTTGAGATGCAGAAGCAAAAAACGGTAAGTTCTGAAAAACAGTTTAAATACAAACTGCAACAGAACGTTCTTACCGTTGCTGGTATTACCGATTCGGATGGAAATAGTGATCGAGTAGATGGAAACCTAGAGAGTGCTCAATTTAATTTCCCTTACTACATGGATATTGACGATGACGACAATATCTTTTTGCTAGAACGAAATGCGTACAAGTCTGGCTCAACCAGTCATGCACTTCGTTATGTTTCTTTATCAGAAAGGTCTGTTAGTACCAAGCTGACAAGTGGAGGAGCAACAGGAAATCTTCGTCCAATTGCCTACAGCATTACACAAGATACATTGTGGTGTACCAATGATACCTGGAATGCCGGAGTAGACCTTTTCACTTTGACACGTCAACAAGGATGGTTCGACCCGACAGAACGCTTGCATGCACGAACAGGAAACTGTGTAGCAGTAAACCCTGTTGATGGAAGTGTGGTTAGTTCTCACTACTTAAAATCGAAAGTAAACTGGTTAAACACTGCAACCGGAGAAGAAAAAGAGCTATTAACACTTGGTGAAAACTATGTGGTTTACTTAGCTTTCTCGAAAGATGGCGAATACCTGTACATGACAATACCAGAAGGCTATCAGGCAGAAAAAGGTAAGTTTTATCGTGCCAAATGGGATTATGCCACCAAAACACTTAATGACCCTGAAATGCTTATTTCCCTTGGTTACTTGAAACAACCACGCCAGGTTGCTTGCGACTATGAAGGAAATGTATACATCTGCGACGCAGGCAACCATACCATTGAAATATGGAACCCCAAAACTCGTGAGATAAAAACATTTGCGGGAATCAGAGGAGAAAAAGGATATCAGGATGGGCTACCTCTTGAATCGAAATTCTACCACCCTACTGGAATTTGTGTTGCCAAAGATGGCGCCATCTACGTTGCTGATAATTTCAATCATAGAATTAGAAAAATTGTTGTGGAGTAAAGCAAATAAAAATGAATAAAACGATATATAAATCAATATTAACCTTGGTCTTTCTGATATTATGCAATTGCTTATGGGCCCAGGTTAAAACCATTACAATCAACGGAACAGTTGTCGATACGAAAGGAGAAACTCTTCCTGGAGCTACCGTTATTGTAAAAAATCAACCAGGACTAGGAGTCACCACCGACATCAATGGTAAATTCAAGATTAAAACAGGTGAAAACGAAGTGCTTGTTGTTTCGTTTATTGGTTATCAAACCAATGAAGTTCGAATAAACGGAAAACCTCAGGTCACTGTTACCCTTAAAGAGTCAAGCGAACAACTGGAAGAAATTGCAGTTGTTGGTCATGGTACTCAACGTAAAGAGTCGGTGGTAGGTGCCATTTCATCTATTGATCCTGCAACATTACAAATTTCTACCGGGCAAGTGAGTAATGCTCTTGCGGGTAATGTTGCTGGTATTATTGCAGTGCAACGTAGTGGTGAGCCTGGAGAAAATACTTCTGAATTCTGGATTCGAGGTATCAGTACTTTTGGTGCCAACTCAAAAGCGCTTGTGCTTGTCGACGGAGTAGAAAGAAACTTTAACGAAATCAATGTAGAAGATATCGAACATTTTTCGGTATTGAAGGATGCCTCTGCAACTGCTATCTATGGTAGCCGTGGTGCTAATGGAGTGGTAATCATCACAACAAAGCGAGGTAAAGAAGGAAAGATCAATATCAACTTCAAAGCCGAATCGGGTATCTCTACTCCATCTAAAATGCCAGATTACCTGAATGCTTCCGACTATGCCTTATTGGCCAATGAAGCTAGTGTTTCCAGAGGTAAAATGCCGTTCTATACCCCTTCGGAAGTTGAAATCATCAAGTATGGTTTGGACCCCGATTTATATCCAGATATCAACTGGAGAGAGGAATTATTAAAAGACAATACTTCTAATTACAAAGCATCACTTAACCTAAGTGGAGGTAGTTCGATGGTACGCTATTACATATCTGGAGGTTACTACAATGAGTCGGGAATGTATAAGTATGGTAATCTGAACGATTATAATACTAACGTAAACTATACTCGCTATAACTTCCGTTCTAATGTCGATGTAAATGTTACCAAAACCACTAGCCTTAGTCTAGGAATTGGCGCATGGATTGTAGACCAAAATAAACCAGGAGATGGAAATAGTGATGCCATTTGGAACTCTTTTGCCAACCTTACTCCTGTTACTGTTCCTTTTAGATATTCTAATGGTTTACTACCTGCTTACGGATCTTCTGCAGATCTAATGAGTCCTTTTGCTATTTTAACCCAAACAGGATATACCACCAAGTGGGAAAACAAATTGGAAACCAATATTGCTCTTAAGCAAGATCTATCGTTTATAACTAAAGGACTGACATTTACAGGCCGTTTTTCATACGACACCTACAACTACAATGACATCAAGCGTCTTGTTCGCCCGGAATTATTTCGCGCAGAAAAGCAACGAGACAAGAATGGACAATTAGTTCTTCGTAAAGTGGTTGACTCATCACCTCTTTCTCAGAAAACTTCTGCATGGGGAGATAAACGATTCTATACAGAAGCAACTCTGAACTACAACCGACTTTTTAATGAAACACATCGTGTAGGCGGATTACTATTTTACTATCAACAAGAATATGGAAGAAATGATAGTGGCGGCGATATCTTAAAAGCTATTCCTGCCCGCAACCAAGCATTTTCAGGTAGAGCAACCTATGCTTACATGGATAAATACATGTTCGAGTTTAACTTTGGTTACACTGGTTCCGAAAACTTTGAAAAAGGATCACGATATGGTTTTTTCCCAGCAATGGCATTAGGGTGGTTAGTAACCAAGGAAAACTTCATGGCCAATCAGGATAAAATCACGAACCTAAAGCTTCGCTATTCCATTGGACAAGTTGGTAACGATAGACTAAATGCTCGCTTTCCATATATAACCACTATAAAACATGGAGCAGGATATGGCATGGGAGAAAACGGAGGCAATAATCCTGGAGGTTTACATCCAGATATTGTTGGAGCACAGGATCTAACATGGGAGGTATCTACCAAACAGAACATTGGAGTTGATTTAGAATTATTCGATTCGTTTAAAATAACAACTGATATTTTTAGAGATCGAAGAGAGAAAATCTTCATGAAACGCAACTATATCAACCAGGTAGTTGGACTGTTAGGCAATCAGAAGCCTTGGGCCAATGTTGGTATCATGGAGAGCAAAGGTATTGATGGAACATTTTCTTACACAAAAAAAATTGATGATTTCTCATACACTCTGCGCGGAAACTTCACCTATAGTAATAACGAAGTTGTTAATTACGACGAAGCATCCAACTCTCTTTATTACCAGCAGACAGAAGGATACAAGTGGGGACAGACAAGAGGATTAATTGCTTTGGGATTATTTAAAGATCAGGCCGAAATTGATAATAGTCCAAAACAAACTTATGGCAAGATACTTCCTGGTGACATCAAGTATAAAGATGTTAACGGAGATGGAAAAATCAATGATGATGATATTGTTCCCATCGGTCACTCAACCATTCCTGAAGTGGTATATGGTTTTGGTTTAAGTATGCGATACAAACAGTTCGACTTCAGTATGCTATTTCAAGGAACTGGTAATTGCGATTTCTTCCTTGGAGGAAATGCTGCTTACCCTTTTGCAGGAGGAGAAACAGGTAATGTAATGAGTTACGTTAATAACCCTAAAAATAGATGGATTTCTCGTGAGATATCAGGGAGTGCTGAAACAGAAAATCCCAATGCTATTTACCCTAGACTTTCATATGGAGGAAATAACAACAATAATCGCACATCTACTTTCTGGTTGCGTAACTCAAAGTATTTGAGACTAAAAAATGTTGAGTTGGGTTATCGCTTTAACAGAAAGCTATTGAAACGATTCAATATGAGCTCTGCTCGTGTATTCCTAATTGCAACTAACCTGTTTGTATTCTCGCCATTCGATTGGTGGGATCCAGAATTGGCTTCAGGAAATGGAGCACGCTATCCTCTACAAAAAAGAGTGAACCTGGGTATTAATGTATCATTCTAATTGACTAAACATGAGAAAAATAAAAACATATAAACTAAAGCTCATCAGCATCATTGGCTTTCTATTTCTGATGAATAGCTGTGACTATCTGGAAGTAGACCACTACTTTATGGATATGCTTACTCAAGAAGAAGCATTTCAGGATAAAACTTATACCGAACAATGGCTTTGGAATACCTACTCCTATTTAAGTAATCAAGAAATGGGAACAAAAGGTAACACTGCATTCTCTTTTGCCAGCGATGAAGCATTATTTTCAGACTGGGAAGGAGGAAAGCTAATTGAATACTACCAAGCTGGAGAATACTCTGCATCGCGTCAGTTAAAAGAAGATCGTTGGGGACACCTGTACAGAGGAATTCGTCAGGCTTCTATATTCATGGCGAATGTTGATAAATGTCCCGAGTTATCTAAGAATATACGTGAAGATTACCGGGCACAAGCACGCTTCTTAAGAGCTTATTTCTATTGGATGCTTATCAAGCAGTATGGTCCTGTACCTATTCTTCCCGATGCAGGTTTGAATATCAGTAAGAGTTATGCCGAACTGGAAGTTCCTAGAAACACATACGACGAATGCGTAGAATATATCACAACTGAATTGCGACAAGCAGCGCGTGTTCTTCCTATGCAACGTCAAGGAAACTGGATTGGACAGCCAACTAAAGGAGCTGCACTAGCAGCCAGAGCCAAGGTATTGCTTTATGCTGCAAGTCCACTCTACAATGGAAATTCAGAGTATTTCAACTTTACTAGTAAAGAAGGTGAAGCTTTAATCAGTCAGAAATACAACGAAGAAAAATGGGCAAAAGCAGCTGTTGCGGCTAAAGAAGTAATGGATTTAGGATTATATGAATTGCACACAGCCGAATATGATCCGGAAAAGACAACTGCCTTAGCTGCTAATGTCCCAACAGCAAGCTACCCTGCAGGAGCTGGTGGTATCGACCCTCTGGAATCTTATCGCCAGGTTTTCAATGGTGAAGTATTGGCTTCCAACAACCGAGAGTTGGTTTTTCTTAGACCCAATAGTACTATTGTCGACCTGCTAAAACACGTTACCCCAAAGTCGCTAAATGGTTGGAACAGTCACGCAGTAACGTTGAAGCAAGTAGATGCTTATTACCTAAACGATGGTAAAGACATTGGCGATCCAAGTGCCCAACATCCTTATAAGGCAGAAGGTTTTACCACCTCCAACAACGATGTTCCACTATTGGCATCCAATGTGTCTCTTCAGTACGCTTGGCGCGAACCACGTTTCTATGCTTCAATTGCATTTCCTGGAAGTATATGGCCTAACAAAAGCACCAGTTTGCAGCACTTAAAAAACAAGCAGATATTCTACTACAAAGGAGATATTGACGGAAAAAGTAATGCTGACATTGAGCACTATGTGCTTACTGGTATCGCTTTCAATAAATTCATAAGTGATATGGATTCATTTAACGAAGGCGGACAAACCAAACACAAAGTAGAGCCAACTATTCGTTATGCCGATGTGCTGCTATGGTATTGCGAAGCACTGAATCAGTTAACCGGAACACATCAAATTGAATCTTTCGACAGTCAGAATACAATAACTGTTTCGCGCGATGTAAATGCCATGCAACAAGCTTTTAGCCGTATTCGTTTCCGTGCAGGTTTACCTGATCTTGATGCCAGCGAATATGCCGATAAGAATACATTCCTAAACAAGTTAAAAAGAGAACGTCAGATTGAATTCTTTTTGGAAGGTGCTCGCTATTTCGATTTAAGAAGATGGAAAGACGCAGAAGTTCAGGAAAATATGAAGCTAATGAAATACGATGTTGACGTAACCAATGCCGATCAAGCCGATTTCTACAACCGTGTTCCTCTTTGGATTAATAAGAAATTTGAAAAACGTATGTACTTATGGCCAATTCCTAAGTCAGATTTGAAGATGAACAGCATGTTGGTTCAAAACCCTGGATGGGAATAATTGTACAAACCAAAAAACAAAGACAAATGAAAAGACAATATATATTCCTGTTAGCGATGCTTCTGCTGGCAACAATAAGCTGCGATGAACTTCCTGACGAATTATTTGAAAAGCAAGTTCTGTTTGCACGAAACGGTTTAATAGAACGCGAATTGGAGCTTACCGAAGCCAATTCTATTGAAACTAATGTGAGTATTTCTGTAAGTGGAACATCGGTACTAAAACAAGATGTAAATTTTACGATTACTGAGTTTGCCGATACATTAGTTGACCTGAACAAACAGTTGTTTTACGACAATGAGGAGCAGTACTATACGCTTTTACCTCAAGCGGCGTATAACTTCAACTCGTACAATGGCACTGTTAAAAAAGGGGACGAATTCGGAACACTACCGTTTTCTATCGATTGGAAGAAACTGGATATGCATAAAAGGTATGTCCTTCCTATCAAAATTGAATCGACATCTGCATTCCAGGTTGCACCAAACAATGCAAGTAGCATGCTTATTGAGTTCAGGTTTTTCAATAATTACTCTGGAAGCTATTCACTTAACTCTATTGTTAATGGTAAGTCGATTCAACAAAGTGGGATTAAGATTAATGCATTAGATGCTAATTCTTGTTTCATTACTCTACCTCTTTTCCCTGGAGAAGACTACACTTTCATAGCTAAAGTAAATTCGGATAAAAGTCTGACTATTACTGCTAAAAATCCAGAAAAGCTAACTCTGGAAATGACAAACAACGGAGAGTTATTGGATAACCCAAACGTTTATATCGAAACAGAAGGAATGAAGCAGTTCGACATTGCATTCAAATATAAGAGACCTACTGATGACGATTTTATCAATTTCGAAGGTGCTTTTGCATCTGCTGTTGATGAAGAAGAGTAAAAGAATAGTGTCAGAATTCTTATTAAAATCTGGCTAAATAAAATAATCAACGACATTCTTTTTCTAGCCAAGAAAGAGAGGTCGTTGATTATCTACTTTTAATGGCTTTAAAATACAAAGCCTAATAAACATCAGACAAGTTGCATTCTGTCCACCATCATATATTGCTCCAGTTTTTAAACATTATAGAGAAAGAAACTTCTAAATTTCGATCTAAAAATTGATGTTCATTGTTGCTGTTTTAAATAACCTAACACCAACTTGGCTGCATTATCTCCACTAATAAAAGCGCCATCAACGGTTGCATAAACCATATAATCTCCTGCTAGAAATATCGGTCCTCGTAACGATTTATCTGATGTTAGAATTTCAACATTACTGCTATAGTTTGGAGCAAAAACAGGGAAAGCATATTCAAACCGCGTGATATCATAATCAACAACTTCATTTTCAAAACCCGGATAATATTTATTAAGTGTTTGATAAGCATTAGTTAGGAGTTTCTGATCAGATTGTTTAGCAAAGTTTTTATCGTAAGTGTTTTCAGGAGCCATATAAACCGACAAAATAGATTTTCCTCTGTAATCATCTGAAACTTGAGGTCTGATAACATCATAGAGAGTTACTACTTGTCCTTCATCGATACATGATACCGACCACGTTTCATGTAGTAATCGTTTCTTTGTAAAGAAATTGATAGTTACATATTTTGAGTACTGCAAGTTCTTTAGAGTATTCTTAACTTCACTCGACAAATGATTTTTAACAATATATTCGGTTACGGGAGCAGGAGTTGCCATTACCACAGTTTTGGCTGTTACTGTGTGACTATTACCATCTTTTAAATAGGTTATATCTACCGACTTATCTCGATTAACTTTTACTCCATTCACAGAAGCACTAGTTATAATGTTGTTACCAATCTGTTGAGCAAAGGCTTCTACAACACTAAACATTCCCTGGTTAAAGGAATATACATCACTCTCATCTATTGAATCAACAAGAGGCAGGTTGAAAGCCATTTCCGGAATATTAAAAAGCATGGAATAATTGGCATTATCGGTTCCAAACAATCCACGATTTTCGATATCGATAAATTTCTGAATCAAAGAAGCATACCCTTCTTTATCGAGCCATTTTCTCACCGATTGTTGATCTAATTTTTTATATTCTTTTAAGTATTCTTGTTCTTCAAATATTACATCTTCAATATCGTTATTGGCTAAAAGTTCTAGCTTTTGCTTAAGCTCGTTGTATTGTTTTTGCTCTTCAGCATTTAAGTAATCAAGCAACTCTTCACTAAAATAGAAGTTTCCGTTATACGCAACACCATCTGTAGGTGCAGGAATTTGCTCTGCTTTTACAGCCAATCTTTTGAAGATTTTTTTCATCAACGATTCTGGCTTACCAATGTATTCGGTTCCTTTCGGGTAATGAAAACCATTCCAGTTACCTGACATACATCTTCCACCAATTGCTTTTTCTTTTTCAAGAACTAAGATATTTTTTCCTCTAAGCTGATATGCTGCAGTTAATCCACTAAATCCTCCGCCAACAATTACTACATCATAATCTATGTTTCTAATTGAAACTATATTCTGATCACTTTGGCATGAAAAGCCAATAAATGCTATTAGAAGTATTACTAAAAACTGAGTTTTAATCATATCTCGTTTATTAAAGGTTATTGTTTCTGAATGAGAATTTCTTCTAATTGTGTTTCTCCATCATCATCTAGCTCATTGGTTATGTACAAAGAGTTATTATCTTTAAATACCAATCCTTCATATTGATGTTCTTCCTGCAGAGCAATGCATGTTGATTTACCTGATAAGAAATCGAAATCATTAAAGTCGGTGAATAACCAGATATTTTCATTACTTAACAATGCTACTATAGTGCCGTCTGGGCTTATATCGGCAGAAGTAATAGCTCCCTGGTAGAAATCAGGCTTTGTATAAAAACTATTGATGTATTTTGCTTTATACCTTCCAGGTTTAGATGGTAACTGATACATCTTTGTTAACCCCACAAAAGGTTCTGTACGGTCTTTAGTGAATAAATATATTGATTCATCCCAAACAAAAAATGCTTCAATGTCAAAATGTAGTTCATCCTCTTTAGGCGGAAATTCCTTCTGATCCTCTAAGGAAAATAATATCATTTCAGCCTTACAGGAATCATTAGATAAATGATCTGCCAATGGAATTACAAGTATGGCTAAATCTCTTCTATCGTTGTCGTTGTTACCAAAATCGCCAATATAGATGTTCCCTTTATCATCCTTAGCTAAATCTTCCCAGTCGTTATTATCAACTCCTTTTAATCGTATAGTACTAATAATTCGCCCCGCGGGATCAACAGAAAACAATTCATTGGTATTATAAGAATCATTCAACATCCAAAGCAGATTGTCTTTACCCAATTCAACTCCAGAACATTCCTCTAACTCATCAGGCAAGTGTTTGCGACTTATTGTTTTTATACCTTTTATTTTTTCAGGTATTTCTTTTGGAACTTTCTTGTTACACGAAATTCCAATAAATACTGAAAAGGGGAAAACAAGTGCACATATAAAAATTCGTCTAGCTATGTTTATTGGTTCTTGTTGCATGCTGCTAGTGTTTGTTTTAATCCGACATGCAAACATAATGTTACCAGTAGCATCGAGAGTACGAGATGCTAAGTTAAGACAACAATTATCGAATATTACAGGAGTAACTTATAAGTCTACACTATGACCAAGATTAACAAAGCCAAACACAACAATCTCACTACCAGACAATTATCACAATGAAGCAAGAATAAAACTGTGACTAACCATTAAAGCTCCTTCGAAAAGGAATAAAGAATAAAAAAAGGCTGTCTCACATGAATGAAACAGCCCTTTTTCGTTTGTATACTTATACAATAGACAGATCAGTAAAACAATCTATTTTCGAAATAAATCGTAAGCCAATCGGATTTGCATCTGCTTATATTCCGATTTATACATGCTTAGATTCTGAACAATATCTTTTGCCGAATAGGCTTTAAATTCTGCACTAAAACGCTTGTAGTTTACTCCTACTCCAACCAACAAACTAGTCGACTCTGAAGTATCTCTATTGTAGTCTGAATTTCCAATGGTGAACTTACTATCTAATTTTACAGACGTACAGAGTCCCCCTTTTACATACAAACGTAAATCGTCCGATAAGTTAAAGTAGTGAATCAATCCAACTGGGATATCAATATGTTTGTAGCTTAACTCAGAGGCAAATGGAGTATTCGAGCTAGAAAAAGAGAAAGAACAATCAACATAGTTTCCTTCTACAAAAAGTCCCCATTTGTTTCTGTTAAATGGGAATAGGTATTCGGCTCCAATGCCAAAACTGATGCTGTTTTCAGATCCAAAATCATACGATAACATAGTCTGTTTCTCTTCCAGTTTAAACGAAGAACTATTGGATAAAAAAGCCAGTTGTACTTTAAATTTTCCTTTTTGCTCTTTCACTTCAGTATTAATATCGATATTCTGTTCTCGGATATAAGTTTTAAAGTAGCGCATCAACGATTTTCTGGTGTACGACAAGCCAGAAGTCTTCATCGCGCATGGCATATTTAATTTGAGCTGCTCTTTAAATCTATTATCGTAAAATATCTGAGAAGTAAGCCCTGAAGAAATTTCCAATTCATATTTCTTGAAAATCAGATGCTGAATTTTAGATACACCTTTCTTATAAAAAAAGAAATCGTTCCCTTCATAAGTGAAATAGTAAAGCGAGGCAGCTTTCGAGGCAATCATCTCTTCCAAAAAAACATGACCTTCCTGCCATTGAGCATGATTTAAAGTATCTTTCAAGTTTTTAATGGTACTTCCCGAAATATCCAGCTTTACTTTATGCCTTATAAATTGGCTTCCATCATCTACTCCAAAAGCCTTAATTTGCTCCACCTCAACAGGATTACTAGCACTGTCTTTATGTAACTTATAAATGTATTTTCCTCCACTATGCTCAATTCCTGTGTTCAACAGCAAACATTGCTTCCTTTCATTTTTACTAGTAATAACATAGCCTGGAGTAAATTTTATCTGTGCCAATAAATAGCCTGGTAGCAACAATACTACCAATAGCAAGTAGATCGATTTCATTAGTTTGTTCTGTTTCTTGGTTTAACTATCAAAACATAAATATAGATATTTAATATTACTCTTAAAAATAGGTCCATTTCTTACAACTCTTTCTAATTCAACATTAGAACACTGGTTCTACTAATCTTTTTCTTCTACATTTGCTGTCAACCACAAATAATTACCTAAAAAATTAACTATGCAAGTAAAGAAATCAGAGCATCTTATTTCTATCGATGCTTTACGTGGCTTCGATATGCTATGGATTGCCGGAGGTGCCACTGTCATTTTCAAGTTAAACGATGCAATCAATTTACCTATCACACAGGCATTAGCCAATCAAATGCATCATGCCCAATGGGAAGGCTTCACATTTATGGATATCATTATGCCTTTGTTTTTATTCATCACAGGCTGCTCAATGGTCTTCTCGTTCCGAAAACGCCTGGCACAGCAAGGCAAAAGAAAAATGTATATGCATGTACTTAAACGTTTTGCCATTTTATGGGTCTTGGGCATGATTTACCAAGGCAACCTTCTGAGCTTGGAATGGAGTAAAATTCATTTCTTTTCAAATACTTTACAAGCCATTGCTATTGGTTACTTAGGCACATCTATAATTATGCTACTACCCAAAATAAAATGGCAGATCGCAGTTACAGTAACCTTACTTTTCTTGTATTGGAGCTTAATGAATTTTGATTTTATTCCCAGGGGCATAAATAGTTACCTGATTTGTTAATATCTGCAACGTGGAATGCGATATAATTACCTTCAATACAAACCCCTAAACGTATAACTCCATTAACACCGTATATAAATTCTATTCCGTTATAAATTGTGTCAACAGTACACATACCGTCAAAAAGATAACCACCACTTAATAAGTTAAAAGGTTCTTCAATCATTTCAACTTGTTTGTTTGTAACTTTTTCAGCTAAATGAGTATCGTTGTTAAATATATATTGCCAATTAAGGTGTACTAACAAGGTTGCTGGAGCGTACTCAGAATCCCACCAACTATTTGTATATTGTGCAATTAGAAGAGAAATAGATTCTACTGATTTTCCTTTTTTTACTTCTACTTCATTATTTAATTTTAATAGTTTATTATTCGAATTTTCTAATGTTTTACTTTCTACAAATTGAATGTTTTCCAATTTTTTCAACTGGTTAGAATTAAAATTATCAATTTTTTTAAATTTAGAAGTATCGCATTCATTTTTATCTAAAAAAACAATTCCACGTTTTTGGGCTAACCTGGTAACAAATTCAAGATTAGAACTAGATAATTGATTTTGAATTTTTAAAGGAATGTTTTTATAAACATGAAATCCTTTTTTTGAACTACTATAAACAACATTTTTTTCAATATTGTTATTTAAATCATCTTGACAAGCCCAAAAATATAAAATACTAAAAAGTAGTAAAACTGATACTTTAAGGGGCAATAACTTTGTTTTCATTTTTAATAAATTAAATTGTTAATGTGTAATAATTAACTTTAAAATCAAATTCTAATTAAATTTTATTACCACATATTGATTTCATAATATTTTTTTAATAAATATAAACACTATTTCTCAAATATACAATACAATAATAATGATCAACAAAGATTTTAACTCAATAATTAAAATAGTGGACAATTGGAAAACAAAGTTTAAGTTGATAAAACTTACGTAGGTGGGAAAGATTAAACACCAATCTAAAAAAAGTTAAAGATTTTCAGAGATACGATAAAAGAAACAATGCAGCAGTTCTGGGGATGATTGAAAGAAAAGGTAAGTTAATTATAAAAACTATTGATAATGCTAAATCAAAACCATCAACTCCTGAGATTATTAAAGCAGTTAAAATTACCCCAAAAAACTTAACAATTCAAACCAGTCAGACATTAACTCTTTTTTATATTGTCTGATAATATTCAGCACACGTATTAAAAACAAATAAATTAAAGTATTATAAGAATAGTGATATTATAGAAAAATTACTTGCCATAATTTGATAGAAAAATGAAAAAAGTCCAATTAAGGACTTTTTATTTTAACTGATTTGTGTAAACTAATATGTAGTTAATAAATTTTGTACCAGGATTTGACTTATCGGTAAAAGGCAACTTAGCCATTTATATCGATCAATTGATAATGCCCAAACATATGGGTAATCCAGAATATTCTTGGTTTCTAACTAGTTTAGGATTTATTGCGACCGTAATGTTGGGAGCCTTCTCCGGTCAAATATTGGCCAGCAAACAGATTTCAAAACAAGAGAAACTAAAAAAAATACTTATTCTGGGAACAGTACTAACAATAGCTGGTCATTTGCTTACCTTTCATGAGCCCTGTATAAAGAAACTATGGCTTACCTCGTTCACACTAATTTCCGGAGGTTACTGTACGCTTTTGCTTGCACTGTTTTTTGACATTGTTGATGTGGCCGGTTACACTAAATGGACAAAACCATTTGTATTCTTAGGCCGAAATGCCTTATTGGTTTACATGCTGTTTGCCTATAATCGATTTATCAATCTTAGTGCTATAAGTCATAAAGCACTTTTCGGTTTGGAATCTGTTACGGGTAACTGGTATCCTTTACTGTTACACTCAGCAGCTCTTTGTCTACTCATTTTGATTTTTCGTTTCTTAGATAAAAACAAAGTTTATTTGAAAATATAATAATACAAGGTTTCCTCATTACGTTTGGGCAAGCTTCCCTAACTCACATGCAATGAGGAAATCTCATATCTATTTTTCTATGCGTCTTGCATGGTATCAGTAATTACAATTTCGCGTAACGAAACTGCTTGAGGAAGTTCGTAGCTGTACTTTATGGTCTTTGCTACATCGTTGGCAGTAATATTCACAGCTCCAACCGATTCTTTCCAGGCATTGTAACCATCGATGATATTCTTATCGGTAGTATGTCCCAGTAATTCTGTACTTACCGCACCTGGCATGATTGACAACACTCGAACATTGAAAGGACTCATCTCGCCACGTGCAACACGAGTTAAACCGGTTACTCCGAACTTGCTAGCACAATAAGCCGCATGGTTCCCAAATGGTTGTATCCCTGCAATAGAAGAAACATTAATGATGGTACCATTTCTTCGCTCTTTCATGTCTGTCATTACTATTTGCATACCATTCATCACTCCCATCACGTTTACATCCATCATGGTCTTCCACTCTTTAGCATCTTGAGTAGCTAAATCGCCTAGCAGCATTACTCCTGCATTATTTACAATTAGGTCGGTTTTACCATAAATGGCTTCTGCCTCACGCACTGCCAACTCAAACTCTTCTTTATTGGTTACATCTACTTTTCGGCAAATGGTATTTGGCAACTCAAGCTCTTCCATTTTTTCTACTCGACGAGCCAAAAGCAACATTGGATAACCATCTTTTGCAAACTCCTTAGCCAACTCTAATCCAAAGCCAGAACTTGCTCCTGTTATTACTACTAGCTTATTATTTGTTTTCATGATAATAGATATTTGTTTTTTTTATAATCATCTTACCCTGTGTTACAAAGACATTGCAAATGTATTCCGTATCTTTGCTGTATCAAAATACTATTTTTCAATAGTCATTATAATTTTTTCTTATGGATGCCAGATTACTTCGATTTTTTGTAGCTGTATACGAAGAGCAGAATCTCTCAAGAGCAGCTGAAAAGTGTTTTGTTTCTCAGCCCAATATCTCTAATGGCTTAAAGCAGTTGGAAGAATCGATCGGGAAAGAGTTGTTTACACGTCATAAACGAGGTGTGGAAATAAAAGAAGATGCACATTATTTGTACCCGATAGCCAAACGTATTCTAGGCGAGCTAAATGCCATTCCACAAATGTTTAAGGAAGGTGATTTTAAATCGAAAATAATTATTGGAATTGCAGACAGTCTTCCTCAGAGTTTTAAAAACAAGTTTTTCCAGAAAGCAGCTGAAATTCTCGGTGAAATCGAATGGGATGTTCGTCCAATTAGTCGCGATTGTGATATAAATCTACTCATAAGAGAATGGAAGTTTGAAGAGCACCTGTTTCTGCCTCTTCAGAAAGAGAACTATGTACTTTGTATTCCCAACAATAATCCGCTGATTGAAAAAGAGGTGGTAAACATCGAAGATTTAAGTGGTGAGCCATTTATTCATTGCCCTCCATGTGAGGCGCATCAACAAAGTCTTGCTATTTTGAATAACTCGGGTGAAAAATGGAATACAGTAGCCAACTGTCAAAGTAAAAACGAAGTGTTAACACTTTTAATGGCGGGATTGGGAATTACATTTCTTCCTGAATATTTTGTAAAAGATTGGAAAGGCTTTCAAATAAAGCCGCACAATGGACCTCAAAACTTTAGGGAAATAGGACTTTCGTATGCTCAAAAGAGTTTGAAAAATGACAAAATTGCTCAATTAATAGAATATCTTTCGAATAACCAGCTGTCTTTTATTTAATGCTTAGACAAACAAAAAATGACTAGCCATTAATCTATGACTAGTCATTTCTCTGGATATTTTATGCTTTATTATTTCTTTCCAAATCGCAGTAATGCAAATCCTACAGAACCTGCAATTAGCGATGCCACAAGCACTCCTAGCTTAGCTAAACTTAATACATTCTCGTCTAAGAATGCCAATTGCGAAACGAAGAAAGACATTGTAAATCCAATTCCTCCCAGGAATCCAATTCCAACAATCTGTTTCCAGCTAACATCTAGAGGCTTTTGCGACCAACCTACCACTGCACTCAGGTAAGAGAATAAAAATATTCCAATTGGCTTACCAAGTAACAAACCAAATAAAATACCTAAGAATACAGGGTCATTCACTTTCGTAATTAGCTCTGCATCGATTACTACACCAGCATTCGCAAATGCAAAAACAGGAATAATCAAATAGGCTACCCATGAATGAAAGAAGTGTTCTAATCGTAACAAAGGAGATATTACTTGTACACAGTTATCTTCAACTGCACCAATACAAGATTGGATACTATGTTGATCGGCATCCCCTTCTCCTTCTTCAACCTTCTTATTTAATCGTGTTAATATTCTTGTGTTGTCTTTTATAAACTCTGGAACATTTCTACTGGCCTTAGCAGGTATAGTAAATGCTAGCATAACCCCTGCAAGCGTAGCATGTACACCCGACTTCAACAACATGTACCATAGAATAATTCCAAGAATTAAGTACACAGAAACTTTGCGAACATTAAGTAGGTTTAGCATCCATAGAACGATGTAAATTCCACCTCCATATAGCAAATAACTCCAACTAATTTCGCTGGTGTAATAAATAGCAATAACCATTACTGCACCAATATCATCGACAATTGCAATTGAAGTAAGCAAAAGCTTCAGTGATAATGGAATTCGTTTCCCCAATAGAATTAATACTCCCAATGCAAAGGCAATGTCTGTTGCCATTGGTACTCCCCAACCTTGAGATCCGGGGCCTTCTCCATTCAAAAAGATGTAAATCAATGCAGGAACCAACATTCCACCTATAGCGGCAAAAATTGGCAAGCTGGCTTGTTTAATTGAAGATAGTGCACCGGTTAGCATCTCGCGCTTAATTTCCAGTCCAACTACAAAAAAGAAAATGGCCATTAACCCGTCATTAATCCAATGAATTAATGTCTTTTTCAATTGCCAGTCACCAAACTGAAAACCAACATATTGCTTCCAGTAGGCTAAAAATTGATCACTTAACGGAGAGTTAGCAAAGATTAACGCTAATACAGTAAAAACCATCAGCACAATTCCCCCAAAGGCTTCCAGACGAACAAACTCGACTAATGGATCTTTTATTTTACTAAAAACTTTCTTCTCTTTTAATTTAGAAATCATATATAAACAAGTTAACTGAGATTCGGTCAAAAAACGCAAAATTATTTGATAATGCAAAATCAATCAATGGGGAAATCCCTACTTAAACATTACTAAAACGTTTAATTCACTAACTGATGTTTAAATGCGTAAATAACTAGATTAACTGTGTTGTTGGTTTTAGTTTTTTGGAATAAACTACTTTTATGTTTTTCAATAGTCTTTGGACTTAAAAAAGTTTTTTCTGCTATTTCCTTATTTCCAAAACCTTTACAGATTAGTGCCAGCACTTCATTTTCCCTTTCGGTAAACTCAGGCACAGCACTTTTTTTCTTTTTATCACGCAAGAGATTCAACTTATCTGCCAACAGAGTAACAATCTCACTTGAAAAATAGTTTCCTCCCTCATTTACTTTTAATATTGCTCTTTCAAATTCGTCTATCTCTGCACTTTTAAGCATATAGCCTTCTACTCCTGCCATTAGCATCTGATCCAGGTAATCGTCATCCATAAAAGTAGTCAGTGCAATTATCTTCAAATTGGGGAATTGAGTCAACGCCTGCTGGGTTGCTTCCACTCCATTCATATCAGGCATATTTATATCCATAAAAACAATATCGGGCACTTCAAACTTCAACAACTCCAGAAATTCTTTCCCATTTGCTGCTTGTCCAATCACTTCTACAAAATCGAAACTTTGAAGCAATAACATAAAACCATCCCGAAAGATTTTATGATCGTCTACTAAAACAACCGACAATTTATTCTTACTCATACTACTTTTCATTTTTCGGAAGTTGACTAATGACAAACTGTATTTTTATGGAAAAGCCCTTTTGTGGTGCGGTAGAAATAGACCAGCTACCACCTACCGACTCCACCCTTTCGATAATATTCTGTAACCCAATACCACTATTCGATTCAATTCTCTTCTCATCAAAATCGAATCCATCTCCATTGTCCTGGTACTTTAGCTTTAAAATCCTATCACCCGACAACTCAATCATCACTTGTGTGGCATTAGCATGCTTCAGTGTATTATTAATCAACTCACTACATATTCGATATAAAACAACCTGTGTACTCTTTCTTGGCTGAATTCCCAAACCATTGGTCTTAAGGACTACCTCCAGCTGCCCAAAATTATTTATTTTATTCACCAATCGCTCCAACGATTCTTCCAAATCATATCGATTTAAAACCGATGGATTTAAATCATCCACTACTTCGGCAACAGTATCTAATGCTTGTTTGGAAAGTTCTTTTACATGTCGAATTTTATTCAACACCTTACTGTCTGCTTGGAAATCTTTCTCCATCACCATAGCATACATTCTCATACTCGACAGCATTGCTCCCAAGCCATCGTGCAATTCCCGGGCAATTCTTTTGCGCTCCTTATGCTCTACAGTCATGGCCACACGAACAAGCTCCCCATGTGTCCGAATAAGTGTATTCATTAATCGGAGTACAAGAGTTAAGGTTCCAATCAGAATTATGAATATTCCGCCCATCAATAAAAAAACACGCTTCTTCAGTTCAAAATCTTTCTCTTTCAAATAACGATGGAGTACATTTTCATATCGAATAAAGGCTTTGGAATAGATAGCCATCTCTTCGTTCACTCCCTTTTCTTGCTTCAGTCGGATGGCTTGAACCAACACAGAATCAAGTGCTACAATTTGCTTATCTAACTCACTTAGCTCCTTCCTGAATTGAACCGCAGATAGCATTTCATCTTCATCAGCAACTGTTTCTTTTATCAGGTTAATATTTCTACGAACTTTATCCAGTAAGCCAACTACACTATCCTTCGACTCTACATTGAAGCTCTTCAGGTAGTTCGAAAGCTCGACACGGGCATTGTATATTTTTATCTCAATCTTCTCTGAATTTTCAACTAGTTTCAGATGCTGCTTATCTTGCCTCGAACTCACTGTCAGCGTATAAATTATACCAGCAAAAGCAGCGATGCTAAATAGCAATAATATCAACACAATTTTCTGCTTAATTGCAATATTTCGCTTCATTTATCGATTTTGATTAAGTGGAAGAAAGTATAAAATTAACACTTCTTGCTTGAACTAGTTTATCCAGTAGTATTATAAGTGATTTACAGAAGTAGCAGATCGATCTATTTTATCTTATTCAATTAGATTGAAACTCTCTAAAAGATACAAAAGAAGCACATTTGCAAAATACCTTGCATTTGGAATAACACGCAACGCTATAACTAAAAAATCAAATCTTTACCCCAAACAAAATACTTATTAAAATGCAAATGCGCTTTCTGTATTCAAACTAATGGAACTATTATTTTGTCTATTACTTACACTGTCATTTTCGCTCAAAAATACACGCCAGCCCAACTCTGTTTTACAGGGCACATCCTAATTCCAATGGGGAGTTTCCCTACTTCTTCTTTCTTTAACTACACTTAACAATTATTTTCACTTGAGTAAACCCTATTTTTCTATTTTTGCTTTCCAAATTATAATGAGTTGAATGGGGAAGAAGAGTATTGCATATTATCTGATCGTTGTTTTAACACTGCTTATAAATACTTCAATTTTATATTCAGTGCCAACAGATTCTATGTCTAGTTATTTAGAATGTGCTTCAGAATCAGATGAGCTTACGTCTGAAAATAACGAAATTGTTTCTGACCACTTCAACATTCAGCAAATCACAGAATTATCATATATACAACTCAACTCTCATTCTATAAAAATAGCTGATCGTATATACAACGAGAACAGCCTCATAGAGGTTAATTATCCTCCTCCAAAACAATTCTTCTTCACACTATAACAGCACACACATCATTTTAAAAACTATTAACAGAAATAGCAATTTGAATTTCACTCACTCACATTTGCTTTTTAATAGATAATTAGCACTCGGGAGTATTCATTTTGCCCCCTACAAATAAAGATCAACGATGAAAACACCAACAATAAAACGCAACCGTAAACCCTATTTACAACTTTTACATCAATACTACAGCTACACTGGCTTCTATCCATTTATTCTTTCTAGTTTAAAGAAGGTAGTTCTTCCTGTAGTAGGTATTGCTGCAGTCCTTATTTTCCTGGAATATTACGTCCTTGATTTCAAAGAACTGTTCTATCAAGCTTCACAGTTCTTCTCTGTGGGATCATTAATGCTTTTCTTTTACATTTCTGAGTCGATTTTGGGCTTAGTTCCACCAGAGTTATTCATTGCTTGGGTAAAGACCTTAGATGCTCCTATTCGATTCTTATCCATTCTGGCTTTACTTTCTTATTTGGGCGGTTGCACCTCTTACCTGATAGGTTATTTATTAATGCGCATACCGAAACTACAGCAACGCACCACTAATAAGTTAAAACAACATCTTACTCATATCCGCAAATGGGGTGGTTTTTTAATTGTTGTGGGAGCACTACTTCCTGTTCCCTTTTCTATGGTAAGTATTGCGGCCGGAATGATTGGCTATCGTCTTAGAAGCTATCTTCTATTCGGTCTTTTTCGTTTTCTTCGATTTTATCTATTTGCGATAGCCATATTCAATTTAATGGGATAAAATATTTTGCCCATAATACGAAAAAAGGCTGCCAAAACTGACAGCCTTCATTCAATATTTTAATGTTGGAATTACAATCCCAAAACTTCTTTTCCTTGAACGAATACAATATCTCTAGGAATTCCAGCTTTTGCAATTCGATCTAAGTCGGCTTTTAATACTGCTCCAATATTGCCTTTTTCTTCAATCATCTTCTTAGCTGTAGCATAATCGCCATCGCCTTGAATTTTAAGAATGGTTGCAGAAAGATCAAGCATTGCCTGCTTCATTTTATCAAAATCTACTTTGTAAGTTCCTGTAGTAGCATCTTTAACAAATGCACCAGTCTCCGAGAAGTAGTTGAAACGCATCATATTGGCTTTTCCGTGTGCACTTGCTGCTCCAAATCGCACTGAACGGAAGATACCTGCCATGAATGTAACAAAGTTATCCATCAACTCTTTCTCTTTCAATTCGCCCATTTCGTACAGCTTAGTTACACACCACAACCCTACAATATCAGCTTTTCCTTCTTCAATAGAAGTATATGTTTCTTTTAGAGCTTCACGAACAGTTTGCTTGCCATCGCAAGTTTTTCCCATTCCCAATCCGTGAGCTACCTCATGGAACATTGTATTTTCGAAGAATGCATCGAACTTCACGTGTTTGCGTTGCGATTCATCAATCAACAAGTTCGAAATTGGAGTTAAAATCTTATCGAACTTAGCCTGCATAGAGTTCTTTAGCTGAAGTTTTCTAGAACCTTTATTAGCTCTTACACGCTCGTCGTTTGGTAAGTTAATGGCAATAGTCTTACTACCTGCATTACAATCACCCGCATAGAAAACAGCATCGTATGCATTTAAGTCTGAATCGGACCCCGGAGTGTCTGCTTTGTATTTTGCTTCACAAGGTAATTGTTTCTGCAGCTCAGGTAACAACTTGGCAAAGCGAACTAACTTCTTACTCCACTCTTTATCTTTGATTAAGATAAACGATTCGTAAGCAGCCTTGTATCCATAAAGTTGATCTTCGTAGTTCTCGATAGGACCAATGATGAAATCAATTCCATTGGTTTTCATATCCAACCATGCAATATCACTATCGTAATAATCGTCGGTTAATAGTGCTTTAGCACGCAATTCCAAATACTTCTTCAATCCAGCATCTTCAGCCAGCTCCGAAGCTTTCTTTACTAAAGCAGCCATTTGTTTTACCTCTTTTTCGAAAGCGATATGATATGGCACAGCCTCTAGTTTACCTTCTGCATTGCGAGTAACCATTGTATAAAGGCTTGCTTTTTGCTCATCATTCAATGCTTTAAACTCAGCTTCAGTCATGTTTGTTGGATAAAACTGAGATCCTTTAGGTTTAGCACTATAACCTTCAACAAATGGTTTATTATCGTTTAGTCGTTCCCATGGGCCATAGTTGATATTCACAAACTTCTCACCAGCTATATCGCCAGCTACTTTTGCCAATACTTCATTTTTATCGCCATATGCCTGTTTCCAGAAAATCGATTCGGCAATTTTTGCTGCTTCAAATAAAAGAGGTAACATTTGCTTCTCTTTTTCTGAAAGCTGACTCAAATCTGTAGTTAATTTGAATTCTGCAAACTCATCCGCCTTTTGTTGGTAAGGTGAAACTTTCACCTCTTCCTTTTTCTTATTCCCCGTACATGCACCAAACAATACAATGCCGGCCAATGCAATAGGTACGATCATTCGTTTCATTTCTTCTGATTTATGTTGCTATTTCGAATTAGAATTCATTTACTCCAAAGCTAGATATATTCATTTTAAAGCACAAAAAAAGGCCGCTAAAAGCGACCTTTCAAAAAGATGTATTTTGTCAATTATTTTTTCTGTGCATCCAACTGTGCTTTGTAATCTTTGTATGCCTGAATTGCAGCATTGATATTTTGTAATCCAGCAGCAGCAGTTTTGTTCTTAGGATCTACTTTCAATACTTTATTGAATTCAGCTTTTGCCTGGTTGAATTTAGCAACTGCTTTTTTCATGATAGCAAGATATTCAGCAGCTGGTTTTCCAGTAGCTTTACCTGAAATATCGTTAGCTGCATTAAAGATAGCAGCAGCGTCTTTATTCATGTAAACAGTAACTTGCTTACGGAAGTTACGAGCGAACTTACTTCCACCAAATTCTTGTAATCCTTTTTCAAAAACCTCGCGTGCTTTAGCATCGTCACCTTTTTTCTTGTGACAATATGCGATGTAATAAGTAGCCGCATCAGCTTTGTATTTTTTCTCAACACAAGTATTCAACAAGCTCATTGCTTTATCGTAATCTTTCAATTTACGTGCACATGTAGCCATGTTATAATATGTAGAGTTATCTTCTTTCGCTTCTTTATCTACTGCCATATAAGCTTTCCATGCTCCTTGGTATTTCTCCCAAGATGCAAGAGCTCCGGCATAGTTCTTTTTTTTGTATTCTGCATTTCCTGCATTCTTAAGCTCACTCGCTTTGTTCTTCAATTCAACATTTTTAGCGTCCTGAGCAAAAGTAATTACAGTTGCAAGCATTAAAGTAATAGCAAAAACAAGTCTTTTCATTTTCATCTAGTTGTGAGTTTAAAATTTCAATTTTCTGAAGAATGATCTCAAAAATAGATAATTTGAAACCTTTTCAAAAAAATGGCGATTATTTTTTTCGATTTTTTATTCCTTTTATTCCAAATTGATCAAGATTGTTTATCACTCTATGAGATCAATTAGACAAATACTGTTCCACTTTTTTAAGGATTATATAAATCCTTGTACCTGAATTCCAATATACTATTTAACATTTGCACCTGTGTCTTAGCAAATGGATGATCAGGAATTAGCTCTAACAAACGATTATACCAATTTATTGCTTCTGCTATTTTCTGTACCTTCTTGCAAACTTCGGCACACAACAAAAGCTCATTTTCATCCGATATTTCAATTTCGATTGCTGCCACCATTTCATAGGCGGTCTGGATATCCCCCTGTTCAAAGCAATCTTTCACCTTCTTTAAATCAATCATACTCCCTCGAATATTACTTTTGCAATTGACTTTGCCTTTTGCTGAACAAGCTGCTCAGCGTTGGCCATTGCTTCGCTCAATGGGATTTTTCCATCCCATACTGCAAAAGCAGCATCGAAATTACAATTATCTTTCACACTGCCAGCTAAAGCATAGATTTTTTTACCTGTTATACGACATGCTTCTGCCACTACTGACGGGGCTTTCATGCATTCTGTCTGCTCATCAATCTGACCTTCACCGGTTATCACCACATCTGCTTTTTCCAATGCCTCATGAAAACCAATTCGTTTCAAAACAGTTTCTGCTCCCGGTACCAACTCGGCATCGAAACAACTTTTTAAAGCCACAGCAATACCACCTGCTGCTCCCATCATTGGAGTAGTCTTCAAATTAGCATTGAATAGGTCGCCCCAGTTTGTTAATCCCTTCTCTAGTTTTGCCACATCGGCATCTGAAGCTCCTTTTTGTGGGGCAAAAATATTTGCCGCTCCGTTTATTCCAGTCAGCGGATTATCCACATCACATAAAACTTCAATCTTAATTGAGCCCAATTGGGCGAGTTTCAGCTTTGCTATATTATGCAAATTACTGGCAATTGGCTTCAGTTCATTTCCTGAATTATCAAACACCTTTCCTCCTAAAGCTGCCAATAATCCCAATCCACCATCAACAGTTGCACTACCTCCAACTCCCAATAGAATCTTTTTGTAACCTTTCTCCAAACAATACCGAATTACCTCACCAACACCATAAGTGGTAGTAACCATTGGGTTCAGCTCATTGGCACTTAACAGCTTCATGCCAGCAACATCTGCCATTTCAAAAATCACTTGCTTATCATGCGTGATATAAATGGGTACTTCTATCTCACGCATCAATGGATCATGTGCCGGCACCAACTGCTTAGAAGCACCCAAAGCTTTTGCCAAGACTACCGCTGTACCATCTCCTCCATCGGCAACAGGCATTAACCGATATTGGAAATCGTATTCACTGTTAGCCAATCCATATTGGATGGCTTTAGCGAATTCAGCAGCACTCAGACTACCTTTCATACTATTGGGTGCAATTAAAACATTCATCCTTCAATCAGTTAATCACCACGAGACACATGTCTTACTCCGTTAATTTGCTTCAACCTTTGCATCACAAACTCAAGGTGACCTGTATCAAACACTAACAATCGGATGGTTCCAAAAAATTCCCCTTTATTATCCGAATCCACAGAAATAGATCGAATCTGAATCTGGAAATCCTTTGCCAAACTATTGGTAATCTCTCCGATCAGCCCAATCTGATCATCTCCAGAGATACGAATGGTAGCCTGAAATGCATTACGAACATCCGCATTTTTCCAGCGTGCCTTAATAACACGATACGGGTAGCGCTCCATCATATCCTTCGCATTTGGACACGAATGACGGTGGATTTTTATCCCTTCTTTAATGGTAACGAAACCAAAAATATTATCGCCAGGAATTGGGTTACAACAAGGAGCCAGCTTATAAGTTACATGCTCTAAGTTGTTATCAATAACCAGAAAATCTTCTCCCTCACTAAAATGAAGCGACTTCAATTCTTCTTCGGGAACCATTTGTGCCACTCTCTCTTGCTCCGACTTCTCCTCTTTACCCGTTATCAGATTTTTAATCTCCAATGGATCAATCTTTTCAACCGAGATATTATAATACAAGTCGATGGCATATTTCAATTTGAAATGCTTTATGGCTAATCGGATGGCCTCATCATTGAACTCCAACTTCCAGTTTTTAAACTTTCGAAGTATGATTTCCTTCCCATGAGCTGCCTCTAACTTCTTAGCTTCGTTCAAACTCGATTTGATTCGGTTTTTAGCTTTCGAAGTGGTTACAAACTCTAACCAATCAACTTTTGGTTTCTGATTCTTACTGGTTTCAATTTCTACCTGATCGCCATTTTTAAGCACATGCTTTATGGTAACGTGACGCCCATTTACTTTTCCTCCGGTACACTGATCACCCAGATGCGAGTGAATATCGTAAGCAAAATCCAGCAATGTAGCTCCGCCAGATATCTTCTTCAAATCGCCCTTCGGAGTAAACACAAAGATTTCGTCATCGTATATATTCTTCTGGAAATCATCGATAAAATCGACAATACTAGTCTCCTTTGACTCCAATATTTCACGAATACTCGAAAGCCATTCATCCAGTTCTTTATTGCCCTTTCCTCCTTTGTATTTCCAGTGAGCAGCCAAACCTTTCTCTGCTACTTCGTCCATTCGCTGGGTACGAATTTGCACTTCTACCCATTTTCCGCCAGGTCCCATCACAGTTGTATGCAACGACTCATAACCATTGGATTTCGGAATTGAAACCCAGTCGCGCATACGCTCTGTATTAGGCTGATAAGTCTCTGTCACCATCGAATAAACTTGCCAACATTCCGATTTTTCCTCCTCCAATTTCGAATCGAGAATTACACGAATTGCAAACAAATCGAACACCTCATCGAAGTCAACTTTACTTTTATTCATCTTATTCCAGATAGAATAGATCGACTTTGTTCTCGATTTCATTTCAAACTTAAAGTTCTTCTTTTTCAATCGCTCGCTAATGGGACGAACAAAATCGGCCACAAAGTTCTGACGTTGAACTTCGGTCTCTTTCAATCTATTTTCGATGTATTTATAAGCTTCAGCATTTAATGTTCGTAGTGCCAAATCCTCCAGCTCCGACTTTATTACATAAAGCCCCATTCTATGGGCTAAAGGCGCATACAAATAAGAGGTCTCACTGGCATACTTATGCTTCAATTGATCACTTACCCAATCGAGCGTACGCATATCGTGTAAACGGTCAGCAATTTTGATCAAAATAACACGCACATCGCCTGAAAGAGCTAACATCAATCGTCGATAGTTTTCGGAATGCACAGAAATAGTCTCGGTATCCAGTCCATTAATCTTGTTAATCCCTTCCAACATATTTTTTACAGGGCGCCCGAACAACTTCTCTATCTCAGCATACTTTAGTTCTGCTCCTTCTTGTTCTTCGAATGCATTATGAAGAATAGCTGTAAGAATTGAGTCGACACCCAAGCCAACCTCTTTTACTACAATTTTTGCCACCTCTACCGAATGATGCAAAATAGGTTCTCCCCATTCCCAACACTTATCTCCAATAATCTGCTTAACATATTCGAAAGCTTTATCAACTAAAGCCAACTCCTCATCTCCCAGCAAAGGAGCACAAATACTCCTTAGCTCGCTATAAACAATTGGAACATCTTCAGTATGTGGTGTAGTATTATTTTTTATCAAGTTCATAGTCTGTTTTCTTCAAATTGTTGCAAAAAAAAGCGGAACTGACGTGGGTGTCAATTCCGCTTTAAGATATTTTATTTTTATTAGCGTATCTACCCTTGTGTCGAATCTACAAAAACACGTGATTTCATTTCGCGGTCTAGCATCAATAAGCCATGTCCGTTTCCATTAATCAGCTTCAAGTTATCACAAATTTCCTGAACAGAAGCTTCTTCTTCTACTTGCTCGTCGACGAACCATTGCAAAAAGCTCTTGGTTGCGTGATCGTTTTCAGCAATAGCAATATCCATCAGGTTATTAACCAAACCTGTTACTTTGCTTTCATGTTCACGAACAGCTCTAAAAACATCCTGAGCATCTTCCCACTCTGTAGGAACACCTTCGATAGGCTTAAGCGTTACTCTTCCACCGCGCTCATTCACATAATCGAAAAATTTATTAGCATGTGACACCTCTTCCTGAGCTTGAATTTTCATCCAATTTGCCATTCCGCTAAATCCTTCAGCACTAAAATATGCACACATTGAAAGGTAAAGGTACGACGAATATAATTCGGCATTGATTTGCTCATTTAAAGCTTCTACTAATCTTTCGTTTATCATTGCTTTTTGTTTTTAATTCACGTTCAATATATAACAACAAATATACCTGAAATGGTTCTTATAACCATTCTAAATAATCTAATTATTCTCCAATATCCAATTGAAATTTCTGTTTGAATAGTGCCAAAGCAGGGTTTTCTTCAATCATCTTCTGCAGTTTTTCCTGATCGGTCAATATGGTACGCTTACGTTCAATCTCCATGATTACCCCCTCTACCTCAATTTTAGTATTTCGAAGCGATCGGTGTAGATGGCCAACAATTTTGGGCTTAATTTCCCATAACAGTTGTTCCTGAATGGAGTTTTCAATAGGAAGAATTACTTTGAAATTTTCCTTTAACTGAGGTTCTTGAGCTACCATTGTTAAATAAAGAGGTTGATTAGAAAACATTTTTTCTAACTTCTTCCACTGCTCCAATAAATCATCGAATGTAAACGGCTCAGTCAATTCCTGACTTTGCGTATTTATGGTAGTTTTTACCTCTTTCTTTTCTTCCGGATCGTTATTCAGAACAGCATTAATAGATACCGTTCTTGCTCTATTAGTTGAACGAACAACTTTCTTAGCAACCGGTGCCTTCATTTCTAAAGGAGCTCCCTGAGGAACTTTAGGTGCAGGCTTTTGAGCCGGTGCATTATTCTTAACTGCTCCGCCCAGTAATTCCTTGAAAATAGGTAAAAGTTCATTTATGTCACGACTTAGTTCAGGCTTTTTTTTTTTAGATCGAGCTGAGCCATTTTAATTAATGCCAGCTCAACCAATAAGCGCTTATTCAAGCTTGCTTTATATTGATTATCGCATTCGTTAGCCAATTGCAAAGCTTCAATCAAGAACCAGTTATCAGTAGTTACTGCCTGTTTCTTGTAGCGTTCTTTTATATCTCCACCAACTTCTAACAACTGTAGTGTTACTGCATCTTTACAAACCAATAAATCTCTGAAGTGATTACTCAAACCAGTTACAAAATGATGCGCATCGAAACCAGAGTTAATAATTTCATTGAATGTCAACAACACCTCACTTACATTTCCTTTCTGCATCAATTCAACCAACTTGAAATAGTATTCATAGTCTAATACATTCAAGTTTTCAATTACCGCTTTGTAAGTGATGTTCTTTCCGGCAAAACTCACAATCTGGTCAAAAATAGAAAGTGCATCACGCATAGCACCATCTGCTTTATGCGCAATAACGTTCAATCCTTCTACTTCAAATTGCACTTGCTCACTTTCTGCCACAAAAGAAAGATGCTTTACTGTATCGTTGATGGTAATGCGGTTAAAGTCGAAAATCTGACAGCGCGAAAGAATTGTTGGAATAATTTTATGTTTCTCGGTAGTTGCCAACACAAATACTGCGTGCTTTGGTGGCTCCTCTAACGTTTTCAAAAATGCATTAAAAGCCGCCTGTGACAACATGTGAACCTCATCGATGATATACACACTATATGTTCCCACCTGAGGTGGAATACGCACTTGCTCAATCAGAGTTCGAATATCTTCAACAGAGTTGTTCGAAGCTGCATCCAGCTCATGAATATTATAGGAACGACTTTCATTAAAAGCCATACACGATTCGCATGTATTACAAGGCTCTGTATCGGCTCCCAAATTCATACAATTAATGGTTTTGGCAAAAATACGCGCACATGTCGTTTTACCTACTCCGCGTGGTCCGCAAAATAAGTAAGCCTGAGCCAACTGACCATTTTTAATTGCATTCTTTAATGTATCTGTTATTGACTGCTGACCAACAACACTATGAAATGTATCTGGACGATACTTACGAGCTGATACAATGAAATTATCCATAAACTTTCTTTAAAGCACTTCTGTTAGTGAAGCTCAAAGATATAAATTTTATAGCTCCCAAAATCATTTTTAATTAAATCGAAAAAGATAAAAACAGTTATACCGAAGCAAAACTTTTACACTCTGGCAGTTGTTCTCATTAAAAATTTTTAAAACTCACTAAAATAGAATATGCAATGAAACTCTTATTTATTATTTCTCTATTTGTCTCTTTCTCACTAGCTACATTTGCTTCTGGTAACTTACATCAGTTTACCGTGAAAGACATCCATGGTAATGACTACAGCTTAAAGCAATTAAAAGGAAAGAAGGTAATGGTCGTTAATACAGCATCGAAATGTGGATTAACACCTCAATACAAAATCCTTGAGAAAATCTACAGACAATATAAAGACAAAGGCTTTGTTATTGTCGCTTTTCCGTCTAACGATTTCATGAAACAAGAACCTGGCAGCAACAAAGAGATTCTTGACTTTTGCACATCTGAATTTGATATCAGCTTTCCAATAATGTCGAAAATTTCGGTAAAAGGTAAAAAGATGCATCCGCTTTACGAATGGCTAACTAAAAAAAGTAAAAATGGTAAGGCAGATGCTCCTGTTCGATGGAATTTCCACAAGTATTTAATCGATGAAAAAGGAAATTTTGTAAAATCAGTTCCTCCTAGCACAATGCCAGACGACGAAGATGTAATAAAATGGATAACACAATAAAAACAAGAAAGGCTGCAAATAAATTGCAGCCTTTCTTTCACTCGTCTTTAATGAAAGTATGTTTATTCTCTACCCCCAAAAGTGGGCAAAAATATCATTCACCATCTTCCAATTTTCTTTTTCTTGAAGCAACATCTCTTTACCACCATCAAGAATCACATAATACTTACGCGGTCTACCATTCTCTGCAATCTGCCATTCTGATTTAATTAGCTTAGCATTTTCCATTTTGTGGAGAACCGGATATAAGCTTCCCTCTTTCCATACGATTTGGTTATTCGAAAGTTTTTTAACTTTCTGGATAATTTGATACCCATAGCTTTCGCCTTGCTCCAAAATTGAAAGGATCATAGGCACAGCTGTTGCACCTACTAGTTCTTTTGAAATTTTAGTCATAGCTTTCTAAAATGGTTATACCCCTATTATTTTCCTGTGAATACAAAAATACAAACCTAATTAAGAATTACAAGTAAAAACCAAACAAGGATTTAGAATCTGCTCATAAAACGCTAACCTGCTAGCATTCTTAAAGATTTAACACTTTCAGTCATTTACCAGTTATTTCAATCATTGACCTAACAGAACAATTATTGACCTAACAAGGTTGATTGTTTTTATTCTCGATCAGATTATTCACGTCAAAATTTTAACATGGCAAAAACAAGTGTATTAATTTAACCTTATCTCTTAAAGTCCACAAATAAGTGTTAAAAAAACAAAAACCACAATTCATTGTTTTACAACTCAATAACAAAACTCACCCACCAGACCCTATCAGTTTTTTTATATTTTTTAACATTTATTTCAAATAAGTGACTATATTAGCAGTGCTAAAAGCAAGAAATCTTAATTAATAAGATTTTTTACTATCTACCTTTTCTCTTTAAAAGAACCAATATCTATTTTCTGGTCTAACTAAACTAAACTATGAGTAGCGGGTTACAACAAGTAACCCGTTTTTCTTATGCAAAACCACTCATTTTTAAGCCTTCGCATTGGATTGTACGACTATTTTCCTTATTTTTGCGCGACATTTTAAGTCAAATTTTTGTTAAACAATTAAAACGTAGAGTTTTATGATGAACCAGTATGAAACCGTTTTCATAGCTACTCCCGTTTTATCTGATGCTCAGGTAAAGGAAGCGGTAACTAAGTTCAAGGATCTCATCGTTAGCAACGGTGGTGAGATGATTCACGAAGAGGACTGGGGAATGCGTAAGCTAGCTTACCCAATCCAGAAGAAAAGCACAGGTTTCTATCACCTGTTTGAGTTTAAAGCTGATGCAGCTTTTATTACTAAGTACGAGACTGAATTTAAGCGTGACGAGCGTATTATCCGTTTCTTAACTGTTAAGATGGACAAATACTCTGCAGAATACAGCTTGAAAAGAAGAAATCAGTTGAAAGAAAAAGCAGAAAAAAAGGAGAACTAGAGCATGGCAGCAAATTCATCAGAAATCAGATACCTGACTCCACCGTCAGTTGAGATTAAAAAGAAAAAGTACTGTCGTTTTAAGAAAAATGGCATCAAGTACGTGGATTACAAGGATCCAGAATTCCTTAAGAAGTTCTTGAATGAGCAAGGTAAAATTCTTCCTAGAAGAATTACAGGTACTTCTTTGAAATACCAAAGAAAAGTAGCTCAGGCAATCAAAAGAGCACGTCACATTGCTTTGTTGCCTTATGTAACTGATTTGTTGAAATAATAAAAGTAGAGAAAAATGGAAATTATTCTTTTACAAGATATTCAGAGATTAGGACATAAGGATGACATCGTAACTGTTAAAGACGGTTATGCTCGTAACTTCCTTATTCCTCAGAAGATGGCTATTCTAGCCACTGAGTCGGCTAAAAAGATTTTAGCTGAAAATCAAAAACAAAGAGCACACAAAGAGGCTAAACTAGTTGAAGAAGCTGAAGCATTAGCTGCAAAACTTCAAGAAGTTAAAGTATCGATTGGCGCGAAAACAAGTTCGACAGGTAAAATTTTCGGATCAGTTAACTCTATCCAGTTGGCTGAAGCGATTAAAGCTCAAGGATTCGAGATTGAAAGAAAGCAAATTAACATTGCTGAAGACACAATCAAAGAAGTGGGTAAATTTACCGCTAAGATCAAACTTCACCGTAAGGTTGTAGTTGATTTTGAATTCGAAGTTGTTTCTGAGTAATATTTAACTTATTCACGAACTTATACGATTCAAACGTTTTTCAAACATTCAAACAATAAAAAAGCCATCGTCGTGAGACAGATGGCTTTTCTTTTTTTGTGCATTTTGATTTAAAAAACCACATTGCCAGCACAAGTACCGGCAATGCAATTAAACTATCCTTGTTTATCGTAAACTCTTGATTGAATTACTCCACGATCTAACCAATAAACGTTCATAGCCAAGGCTTTCAACTCATCCTCTCCTGGATAGATAAACACAGGAGCAATGAATTCTACTTTGGTACGAATCTGTGCCATCATTGCCTTATCGTAAGCCATACCTCCAGTAATAAGAATACCGTCTACTTTTCCATCAAGCACTACTGCCATCTCGCCAATTCCTTTGGCAATCTGATAGCTCATTGCTTCTTGTACTTTGGCAAACTCCTCATCTCCTGCAGCTACTTTTTTCTCTACTGTATAGGCATCGTTTGTTCCCAAATAAGCAACAAAACCACCCTCTCCAGTAATCATTCGCTTAATTTCAGTCTGAGTATATTTTCCACTGAAACACAAATCAACCAACTGACCTGCTGGCAATGTACCACTACGCTCAGGAGTGAAAGGACCTTCACCATTCAATGCATTATTTACATCAATGATTTTTCCCTGACGGTGAGCTCCTACAGAAATTCCTCCTCCAAGGTGAACCAATATCAAGTTCATCTCTTCGTAGTTCTTATTTACTGTTCGTGCGTGCTCTCGGGCAATTGCCTTTTGATTTAAGGCATGGAAAATCGATTTACGCTCGAAAAGAGGATGTCCTGCATAACGTGCTACATCTTCCATCTCGTCGGTAACAACCGGATCGGCAATAAATGCTTTCACATTTCCCAAATGCTGAGCAATATCGTGTGCCAAAATTGGCCCAAGGTTACTGGCATGCTCACCCATCACACTATTTCTCAAGTGCTCTAACATTAAGTCGTTTACTTCGTAAATACCCGACTCTAGAGGGTAAGTTAAACCACCACGACCAATCACATATTTGATTTTCCCCAACTCAACATTTTCTCTTCTCAATTCATCGAAAATTAATGCTTTGCGGAATTCAAACTGATCGGTTATTTTCTCATAAACCGCCAATTCCTCAACTGTGTGACGAATTGTTTTTTGCAACACACACTGTTCATTTGCAAAAACAGCGAATTTGGTTGACGTCGATCCTGGATTGATAGCCAGGATTAAGATTTCATTCTTCTCCATGATTTATCCTAGAAGTGCTGATAACGCTATAGAATTCAATTTTGTTTGAGTACTATCTCCTCGTGAAGACAAAATACAAGGCACCTTGGCTCCAGCTACAAACGCTGCTTGTTCTGAATCGCAAAGCTTCGTATTCATCTTATAAAACACATTTCCTGCTTCGATATTTGGGAACAACAAACAATCGGCATCTCCAGCCACAGGACTTGTTAAGCCTTTAATTTCTGCAGCTTCGCCATCTACTGCTACATCTAATGCCAATGGACCATCAACGATAGCTCCTTTAATTTGTCCTCGTTCGCTCATTTTTGCCAACATAGCTGCATCGACACATGCTTGCATTCCTGGCAAAACTTGCTCTGTTGCTGCAATTAAAGCCACTTTTGGAGTTTCAATTCCAAGTGCCTTAGCCGTTTTAACAATATATCCAATCATTACCGATTTTTGCTTCAAATCGGGAGCTGGAATAATTGCCACATCACTAACTACCATCAGCTTGTGATATTTAGCATTTTCAATAACAGTAACGTGACTTAATACGGCTTTAGGAGGTAAAAGACCATTTTCTTTGTTTAGAATAGCACGCATATATACGTCGGTGCTAACCAAACCTTTCATTAGTAGTTCGCCTTCGCCTGCATTAATTAAAGCAACCGCCTTTCTAGCAGGGTCTTCATTGGCCTCGGTGTGTACAATTCGAAATTGACCAACATCAATTTTTTCTTGTTCACAAATGGCTTTTATCTTTTGCTCATCGCCCACTAAAACTGCATCGACAATTCCCATACCAACGGCTTTTGCCACAGCTTCAATTGAATGACTATCTATTGGATTAGCTACAACTAATCGTTTTTTCTCATTTCCTTTTAAGTAATCGAAAATCTCAGAAAGCTTTTTAATCTCCATCTGAATTGACTTTAAGTTTATACTTCGAAATTATAAAACTTAAAGCTAGATTTGAACATGTTATTGAAACATCATTTTGGGTAGTTCGCTTAATAATGAAAGCGATTTATCAATGGGAAGTAATTTTCTGAAAGCGGATTTAAAAAAAGAATTACATTCTCTACTTAATCTGTCAAAAGTCAGGAAATGCAACAAAAGGGGGAAATGCAAGAAGAAGTATCTCGTTAATGAGATACTTCTTCCTGATACTTTAACTTCTGAGTAATATGGTAAGTTTCTCTGGCAATCACCAACTCCTCGTTGGTTGTTATTGCCATAACTCGAACTTTAGATTCAGAAGTGGATAACATACTGTCTTTCCCACGAATTGTCTTATTCTTCTCTTTATCGAAATCGATACCTAAATATTCTAAATCCGACAAACACAAGTTACGAACGAAGTGATTATTCTCTCCAATTCCACCTGTAAAGATCAATAAATCCAATCCGTTTAAAGAAGCAGTGTAGGCACCAATGTATTTTTTTACACGCTGAGCATACATACGCAATGCCAATTCCGCCTGCTTATTACCGCATTCTGCAGCTTCAGCCAAATCGCGCATATCGGAAGAATGCTGAGATATGCCTTTTACCCCACTCTCTTTATTTATCAGGTTGTTTAGATCGCTTAATTCTTTACCTTCCTTTTTCGCAATAAAAGGCAAGATACCCGGATCGATAGAACCACTTCTGGTTCCCATCATTAACCCTTCGTTTGGAGTAAATCCCATCGATGTATCAATTGACTTACCGTTTTTTATGGCAGCAATTGAAGCTCCATTACCTAAATGACAGGTAATTATTTTCATCGATTTGAAATCTTTTCCTAAAATATTACAAGCTTTTTCAGCAACAAACTTATGACTGGTTCCATGGAAGCCGTAACGACGAATACCGTATTTTTGATAATACTCATAAGGAATACTGTAAAGGAAAGCTTCTTTATCCATCGACTGATGAAATGCAGTATCGAAAACAGCAACCTGAGGTACACCTGGCAGTAGACGCTCCATTGCTTCAATTCCAGCTAGGTTGGCAGGGTTATGCAAAGGAGCCAAATCGATGCAATTTCTAATTCCATCGGCAACCTCTTCATTAACCATTACACTTTCTGAGAATTGTTCTCCTCCATGAGCCACTCGGTGTCCCACAGCATCAATTTCTGACAATTCACTTAAAACCGCTGTCTTACCATCTACCAATACCGATAAAATACGATCAATTCCTTCGGTGTGGTTTTCAATTTTATCTCGAAAAACCAATTCCGTTTGATTAGGAACTTTGTATTCCAATTCGCTATTGTCCATCCCCACACGATCGGCCATTCCTTTTGCCAATACTTTTGCCTCGTCAGTAATTTCTAACAACTGAAATTTTATGGAAGAACTTCCACAGTTTAAAACCAGAATATTCATGTTTGTTGTATTCAAAAAAAAGAGCTGGAGAAAACTCCAACTCTTTCGTTTTAAATTATTTTTTCAAATCGCTAATAATCTTCAATGTATCTTCAGCAATCATTAATTCCTCATCAGTAGGAACAACCATTACTTTTACTGAAGCCCCTTCTTTACTAAATATTTTCTCTTTACCACGAAGGCCTTTATTGATTGAATCGTCACATGTAACTCCTAAGAACTCCATGTCTTTGCAAATACCGGCACGGTTAATGTCTCCATTCTCGCCAATACCTCCTGTAAATACAAGGATATCAACTCCACCCATTGCAGCAGCATATGCACCAACGTATTTCTTAATACGGTAGTCATACATATCCATACACAACTGAGCTCTTTCGTTTCCTTTAGCAGCAGCATCTTCAATGTCACGAGCATCAGAAGAGATACCAGTAATACCTAACCATCCACTATGCTTATTCAACAATGCAGAAGCTGTTTTAGTACCAATCTGCTCTTTGTCCATGATGTAAGTTAAAGCACCTGCATCAAGGTCTCCAACACGTGTTCCCATCATCAATCCTTCAACTGGAGTGAATCCCATTGAAGTATCAACTGATTTTCCGTTTTTAATAGCACAAACTGAAGCTCCGTTACCTAAGTGACAAACAATCACTTTAGCTTTGTCGTAATCTAAACCAGCAATTTCACATGCACGTTTTGACACGTAACGGTGACTTGTTCCGTGGAAACCATAACGGCGAATTCCGTATTTTTTATACAATGTATAAGGAAGACCATACAAATAAGCCTTCGCATCCATTGTTTGGTGGAATGCAGTATCGAATACACCTGCCTGAGGAATACCAGGAACAAGCTCTTCCATTGCTGCAATACCTTTTAAGTTTGGTGGGTTATGAAGTGGTGCAAGATCGATACACTCTTCCATCTCTTTCACTACCTCGTCGGTAATGAAAACACTTGAGTTAAATTTCTCGCCACCATGTACCACACGGTGTCCAACAGCATCTAGCTCTTCAAGGTTACTAATACAACCATGCTTAACGCTAGTTAAAACACCCAATACATATTCGATACCACTTTTGTGGTCTAAGATTTCTCCTTCGAAGATAACTTTCTCGCCATCTTCTTTTGTATGTTTAAGGAACGATCCTTTCAAGCCAATTTTTTCGATTACACCTTTGGCAAGAACACGCTGATCGTTCATTTCGAAAAGCTGATATTTAATTGATGAACTACCACAGTTCAATACTAGAATCTTCATCTTCTTTAATTCTTTGAAGTTTAAACTTTGAATGATAACTCACTAAGGTTATTCGCAAATACGATTTCCTAGGTCGTCGTACTTATAGAATCCCTCACCTGTAGGAACACCATAGTTCTTTGCTCTAACCAAACGTTTAATCATTGGGTTTGGCTTGTACTTAACATCACCAAACTCTGAATACATGTTATCCATCCAACGAACAACTTTATCCAATCCAATAATATCAGCTGTAGTAAATGGTCCGAAACGCATTCCGAATCCAATACCCATTGTTTTATCTATATCTTTCTTCTCAGCTACACCTTCTAGGAATAACTCACAAGCTTCATTCAATAGCACAGTGAAAATACGTACACTTACCAATCCAGCACTTTCCTCTACTGGAATTACTCCGTGATTGATTAGCTTAACAAATTTTCTTACTTTCTGGTAGGTTTCATCCGAAGTATATAATCCACGAACAACCTCTACGATTCTAGCCTCAGGAGATGCAATAAAGAAATGTAGACCAATACTACGATCTTTTCTTGTCAACTCAGAAGACAATTCTGTAATAATGATAGTAGTTGAGTTAGTTGCAATAATACAATCATCAGCAACTACAGCTTCCACTTTACGGAAAATCTCTTTTCTATCAGCTACACGCTTACCTCTATCGATAGCATTAATTGCCTCTACAACAAATTCACAACCTGCAAGATCTGCATAATCAGTTGTTCCTTTAATTCTTGACAAGATTGCACGCTTCTCACCATCTGTCATACCCCAGTGAGCAATCATGTTGTCTAAGAAGCTAGTAATATTCTCTGTTGCTTCGTTGATCTTTTCTTCTGAAACCTCAACAAAAACAACTTCGATACCTGCAGCACTTGCATTACGAGCAATTTTCTGACCAATTTTTCCGCAACCTACAATTCCGATTTTAGAAAATAAAGTTGTGGTTTTGTGCTTTTTACTTAAACCGAAATCTTCAATCGGTTCGCGAACAGTTTCTGACATTTTCTCCTGATATATTATTTGAAAAAAATTATTCTGATGCTTGATTAGCTGTAATAGCTACCATATTTACAATATCCTCAACCGAACAACCTCTAGAAAGGTCGTTGATTGGTGCTGCCATACCTTGCAATACCGGACCTACCGCTTCGGCTCCTGCTAAGCGCTGTACCAATTTGTAACCAATATTACCCGCCTCAAGACCTGGGAAAACCAATACGTTAGCTTTTCCTGCTACAGGACTTTCTGGAGCTTTCAATGCACCAACCTCTGGTACCAATGCTGCATCCAACTGCATTTCACCGTCTACCATTACATCTGGTGCCATCTCTTTAGCAATCTGAGTTGCATTCTGCACTTTGTCTACTAATTCGTGCTTAGCACTTCCTTTTGTAGAAAAACTTAACATCGCAACACGAGGCTCCATTCCAACAATTGCTTTAGCTGTTTTAGCTGTAGTAACAGCAATTTCAGCCAACTGCTGTTCGTTTGGATCTGGCATTACTGCACAATCAGAGAATACTAGAACTCCGTCGTGACCGAATGATTTATCTTTAAGGAACATCATAAAAGCTCCTGAAACTACGCTTACACCTGGCATTGTTTTCACAAACTGGAAAGCTGGACGTAAAACATCGCCAGTAGAATTAATTGCACCTGCAATTTCACCATCTGCATCACCCGCTTTAATCATTAAAGGCGCATAATATAGTGGATCGTTTAGCAAGTCTAAAGCTGCTTCTTTAGTTAATCCTTTTTTCTTACGCATCTCTACCATAATGTCGGCATAAGCATCGCGCTTTTCGTCTGTCTTATTATCAACAACCGTTGCTTTACTTACATCAACACCTGCTTCGACAGCTGCTTTTTTTACTTCCTCTGGATTTCCTAATAATACAATTTGGGCAATCTCTTCATTGAGGATGATCTCTGTAGCCTTAAGGGTTCTTGGCTCTGTTCCTTCTGGAAGAACAATCGTTTTGTTGTGTTTTTTGGCGTTTGCCTTAATTTGTTCCAATAAATCCATCGATCAATCTCTTATTTTGTAATCTTGACATTGCAAAATTACTATTTTTTTGTTCATAGCACTCAACAAATTTCCACTATTTTTTCATTATGAAAGATGACATTATTCATCAATAAACCTTCTATACAACATTCATCCAAACAATTACCGCCTATACCTCAAGAAACTAAGGCTACACGCGGTAATCAACACAAATATATTTCATGTTTTTAAACATACAAGAGCAAGCAAATATCGATTTCTAATGTTAAGAATGTATGAACAAATACACTATTCCAATTTGTTAAAAAAATTAAATGAATAATGATTCATCAATTATTTGATTAACTTTGCTTTACAGATTACTTAACATTAACAAACATTATGCACCCGAAAGAAAAACGACTCAACAAACTGAATTCCAGGAAAAATCGTTTTACTCAAATATTTTCTTCCGAAGAGAAATCGGAAGATCTTTTAGAACTGCATGCCCTAAACATTGGATTACTTAAATTATCTGACACTGAGTATATTGACAACAGAGGAAATAAATTCATTAAAACACCTCTAGGTTTCAAGCGTCAGGATGAGCAGAATCTTAAAACAGAGAACTACATCTTAAGTAAGAAAAAACAACTACAGGGAAAACAACTCGATAATCTAAAAGCCGATGTGGCTCACATGGAAGAGCGCAAAGCAAAACAACAGCTACATGTTTTAAAATCGCATCAGGAGATTAAAGATTTAAAGAAGCAGATTGGTAAATTGAACAAGCTCCTAAAAGAAGCTCTGGATAGGAATATCAGTTTCGAAAACAAGGTAGCTCGTTTGGAAAATTCTCAGAAAAACACACAAGCACAAAACGAGAAGCTAAAAAAAGCCAAACAGTCACTTCTTGAGCAAAACAAAAATCTAACCCAGAGAAACGAACGACTAAAGAAGTTAAATACAGTTTCTGAATAACAAAAAAGAGCAGTTCCCACTTTCAAAGAAGAACTGCTCTTTTTTATATCTCTTTATTTTAATAGAAAAGTTACTTTTCCCAATTCACTAGCTTAGAACGATAAAAGTTGATATCCATCGCGTCCATTCTTTTTCCGTGTTTCGCTAAACGTACTTTGTACTCGTCCCAACTTTTGTCATTACCTGTATACCAACCAATTTCAGCATATCCTGGTAAGCGTGGAAACACCATAAATTCAATATCATCCATTGAATCGATTGTTTCGGTCCAAAGTGGAGCTTCAATTCCAAGGATATTCTCTTTTCCAATTCCTTTCACATTTGTTTCCAAATCCCAGTTGTAAGCTTTATCTACTTCGATATATCCACTCCAGTGCAACCCAAGAGGACAAACAGAATCATACTGCATATCCATATAAGCACGTGTTGCTGGAGACATTAAAACTTTCACATTTTGCTCTACAGCTTTTAATGCATTCTTTGGCTCTTTTTGCCAAAATTGAGCAACAGAATTTTTCTTCAACTTGGCTGCAGCTACATCGGCCCATCCCAACATTTTCTTTCCATGTTTATTTACCATGTCTTGAACACGATTGATAAAACGGATATAGTCATCTTTCTTTGTAGCGTGAGACTCATCTCCTCCAATATGGATATATGGACCAGGTGTTAATGGAACCAATTCCGTTAAAACATCGTCAATAAACTGATAAGTGATCTCTTTATTGGTAGCAAAAGAGCTAAAACCTACATCTATTCCAGTGTATGGCTTTGTAGCTTTTCCATTTTCATTTAATTCGGCATAAGCACTTAATGCTGCATTGGTATGCCCTGGCATATCAATTTCAGGAACAACCATCATAAAACGATCTTGTGCATATTTTACAATCTCACGGTACTGCTCTTGTGTGTAAAAACCACCTTTACCTCCACCAACTTCAGTGCTAGCACCAATAGTTGTTAGTTTTGGCCATTTTTTAATTTCAATTCGCCATCCCTGATCATCTGATAAATGCAAATGCAAAACATTCATTTTATAAGCAGCAGCTAAGTCAATGTAACGCTTCACATCATCCACACCAAAGAAGTGACGTGCTACATCTAACATTACGCCACGATATCCATATTTAGGCTGATCTTCAATTGTTCCAGATGCAATTTCCCATGGACCTTGCTGCAAGGATGTTTTTTCAATTCTGGCAGGAAGAAGTTGTCTTAAGGTTTGTACGCCACGGAACAGCCCGGCAGGTTTATTGGCACTAAGAATAATTCTTTTAGCATCTATTTCCAACTTATAACCTTCTTTTCCTAGATCTTTGGAATTTTTTGTCAGTTTAAATCCAATTCCTTTCTTCTTGGTTACATCTTCAACACTATTAATAGCTAATTGAAATCCAGTAGCTGGTTTTAAAAACTCTGCAAGATACACTGCAATCTGCTTCGTATCCGCATTTTCAATATTAATAACTGTCTTTGAGTTAATTTCAAAAGAGCTTCCTGTAGCTACTAAACTCGAAGGTTTTGGTATCAATACTTCCTTAGCTAAATCTTTTGGAGTAGGTGTTTTGCAAGAAAACAATAACATAACAGATAGTAGAATTGATCCAATTACACAATGTCTCATCTTTATTCCTTTTTAGTTATTTTATCGAATTGGTTTCGTATTTTTTGTAAAGATAAAAACTTAAGCACTTAAAATCACTTTAATGTTTCATTTCCTGTCTATCACAACCACACTCATTAAAATAGTAGATATTATAGTTTATCCAACTAATCTTCATATTGCAATTTAATTGCATTATAGTAACTTTATTCCAACTTAATAAATAATCTTTACGAGAACACCCTTATTCTCTTATTTATTAAATACTTGTCACATTTAACAAATTAAAACTATGCCAAAATTTATCTCTATCATTGTAGATACCAATGCAATGATCAATTTTTTTAAGTCTGATTCCAGATACGGGACACAAGAGCAACCTTACATAGCCGATCACTTTATAACAACAGACGCTCCTCAAGCAATTTGGAAAGGAGCTAAAATTTTAGTTCTTGAGCCAAAAACAGAGTATCGCATCCAATTAATCTCCAGCGCCAATAGCCCATCTGTCAACATCTTAACACCAAACGAAGATGATGCTGCAATTGTTTTTACACAAATATCTGATCAACAGATAACAGAAAACGACTGGGAAAAGATTTTCGATTTAGAATCTATGAATGCTCATGTAAATAGCGAAGGAAAACTGGTTGTAAAAGAGACAGAATCTAATACTCTTAATTTTTTCAGTATCCAAACCAATGAAAAAATTACCATTGAGAATAATTTACAGTACAATATTTTATTCAAGTTTGGAGAACCTGAAAAATTTGCAGTAATTGATCCTTACATTGAAAATACGACAGGTATTGATGATTAACCTATGAATAATAGACTGGTTTACATAGCAACTCTATTATTATTAATGACATTAAAGCTTAATGCGCATAATAGTCGAGTGGATAGTTTAAAAATGATTTTGGATCACACAACGAATCCAATTGAACAAATTAATCTACAGATAAAAATTGCCAAAGCTTCTCAACCTATTGAGGGAATTCAGTATGCGCAAGAAGCTTTAATGTTAGCCCAAAAACATAATATACCCCAGAAAGAAGGCTTAGCTTATGAAGTATTAAGTTTGCGTCAACGTAAGTTAGGTAATTATGCAGAGGCTGTACAGGCTTCATTTTCAGCATTAAAAATCTACGACAGGCTTGAAATGCACAAAGCTAAAGCAGTTCTACAACTTCAGATTGGTACTCATTATGCCAATGATAAAGATTTTATTAATGCCACCCATTATTTAAACCTAGCTCTTCATAATTTCAGAAGTCGTAAAGACACATCCAACCTAGCCCTAACACTAATTAATATTGGGGAAGCATATCGATCGATGCATGAACCAGATAGTGCAATAACATGCTTCTCGGAATGTCTTGAACTAAATAAAATATTAAAACGATCGATTATTGAAGGATACTGCCTTGGCAATATGGGATTAGCCCAACTTGAGAAAAAACAATATGAAGTTGCTCAGAAAAATATTCTTGATGCTATAACCATACTAAAGAAATTGAAAGATATATACTCTGTAGTAATCTACGAGGCTTATTTAGGGAAACTATACGCTGAAAAAGGCGAACAAGAAAAAGCAGAAAAGCTACTCCAGAAAAACTTGATTCTGGCAAAAGAGAATCAATTAAGAGAACAAGTCAGAGATATCAATAAGGATTTGGCTGAGTTTTACGAAAAAAGAACCCAATATCAGAAAGCGCTTTACCACCATAAACTTTATTTGGCCTATAACGATAGTCTTGTTGACAAAGACAATATTCGTAAAATGGAGCGCATAAAAAGCGAATACCTACTTGAAAAAAAGGAAGCTAATATTCAGTTCTTGCATCAACTAAATAATTCCAGAGTTCGATTCATTTATGTAATATCAATCAGTGCTGCTGTTTTACTTATTCTTTCCGGTTTTCTATTCCGATCGAGAAAATTACTAAAGAATGCCAATGCCGTCGTTTTGAAACGAGGAAAGGAAAAAGAGCTACTTCTTCGCGAATTGAATCATCGAGTTAAGAATAACCTACAAATGGTAGCCAGCCTATTTAATATTCAGGCAAGAAAACTGGAAGGCCCAGCAGCAAAAGAATTAAAAGAAGCCCGAATGCGAATAGAAGCGCTAGCTCTTATTCACCAAAAATTATATCGAAACCATCTGAATACAATGGTGGATATGGAGAACTACATAAAAGAACTTATTGAGAATCTTTGTTTCAGCTTTGGTAAAAAGTTAGATGTTACTTTCGAATTAGATCCGGTAAAATTGCATATTGATAAAGCAATTCCAATGGGAATTATCATCAATGAACTGGCAACCAATACCTTTAAATACGCAACAGCACAAGACAATCCTACACTTAAAGTACAATTAAGTGAAGTTGATTCAGAAATTATACTCAGCTTAAAAGACAATGGTCCTGGCATTGAAGAGAATACTGATCCTACAAAGCAGAACTCTCTCGGAATGACTTTAGTTAAATCATTAATCAAACAACTTCAAGGTAAATTCAATTTTGACGGATCTAATGGCTGCCAATGGGTAATAACCATTGCAAATAACTCATAATCTGAAAGGCATGAAAAATAAAATAGAGATACTTATTGTTGAAGATGAATTTATGATAGCTGAAGATTTGGCAATGCGCCTAACAGATATGGGCTATCAGATAGCAGATACAGCATCTTCGGTCGACGAAGCGACCCAAGTTTTAAGTAAAAAGAAAGTGGATTTAGCTCTAATAGACATAAATCTGATTGGAGAAAAGACAGGAATAGATCTTGCCAAGATCATAAACGAAAAATACAATTTCCCATTCATTTTTCTAACGTCACTAGCAAGCAAGGAAGTGGTAGAAATGGCTCAAGAAGAAAAACCTGCCGCTTATCTATTAAAGCCTTTCAACGACAAACAACTTGAAATCTCTATACAACTGGCACTAAACAACTATTACGGACAAAAAGAAGAACAAGAAATAGAAAAAACAAACAATACTGAAGAAGAAACTCCTTCGGTTTTAAAACTTGCAGATTGTCTTTTTCTTCGTAAGGATTCTCACTATCAGAAAGTATTTTTCAAAGACATTTTATGGCTTGAAGCATCAGGGAATTATACCACAATAAATGTCGCTAACGACCGATTTATGTACTCTTATATTCTGAAACATTTCGAAGATAAGTTACCAACAGAACAATTCATTAGAGTACATCGCTCTTACATTGTCAACATCAATAACATTACAGGCTTCGAAGGCAATATGCTATTAATTGGTGATAAAAAGATTCCAACCAGCAAAACAGCCAGAGATCAAATATTTGACCTTTTCAAAATCTTCTAATCTGAAAAAAGAAAAAACTCTCGTCAAGTGAAAGGAATAAGGTGACGAGAGTTTTGAAGGCATGATTTTATTTGCTCAAATTGTATTCCCAATACAACCTACCCCATATATTGATGATCTAATATAGGTTCTTCTTCATAGGTGATTGGTCCATCATAGTACCCTGCTTCAACCAACCACTCTTCTGGGTAATCAATCTTTTTCTGCATTATACTTGTGGCTGTTGTGGTTACGCATCCATCATTATATTTGACAACCAAACGACCAGCCAACTGCCACCATTTCTTTATTACTGTTTCGGCATGTTCCAGGCAAAATAATATTGCACATTCCGGATCATCCTTTTGCATACAGCTATTTATTCTTGTAAACGCAATATTTTCCATTTCACTCTGTAAAGCTCTTACGTCTTCCATCATATAACGATAATTCAGATTCGCGTAATTAGCTACAAAATTAAATGCCCACCAAGCACTTGGCCCATTGAATTCAAAATCCAATAAATTCATAGTTTGAATCTCCATTGGTAATTGTGGCATCTTAGTAGAAAATGGCATTATACAGTTGGCCACAGGTCGATCTAAACCAATCCAGCTAAAGCCAATAACGTCATGTTTCAGTTTTTTAGCCTGATTAATCCACATAACACCACAACGATAAATTGAAAGCGGGCGCTCCCAAGCTCCTTTAGGATGATATTTATTCAGATTAAATGTATCAGCATTCTGATCTGGATTTCCTTCATAACGTACCGGATTATTCCACGGTCCAGCAGCAAAGCCTCGAGTTAGATCGAAAGGTGTTCCTTCGTAATGATCTCTGTAAACATGGGCAATATCGATTACCGACAACTTTTTATCTGGTTTAAGCGAAAATGGATACTTACGTGTGTATCCTCCTTCTACTTCTGGTGGCAATTCAATGCTTGGTGCCACCTTGGAAAATGCACGCCAAACTCGTCTCAAAGAATAATAAGGATGTGAATATTCTCCCCAACTGATATTACTCAACCAATCCAGCTGTTCATCTTTTACTTCCCAATCGTATTCATCTGCCACATCAAATAAGTTGGCCGAATACCAAATCTCATTTTTATGATCTTTCGATATGCCATAATGAACATCCGTTAGTTTTTCCTCATCAGTGTAATGTTTGATCTTCCCTTTTTTAATATCACGGATTCTAAACTCATTGGCTGCAACAAAATACTCTTCATCGTCTACTCGTTGAGCCACCCAAACTCCATCTTCACAGTCATCACAATAAGCAGCCATTTCCATCACCCAAGCTTCATCAGCATCTCCTACCAACAAAGTCTCGCCAGTACCGTAATAGCCATACTTTTCAATTAAAGTAGCCATTAACAAGATAGCTTCTTTAGCCGTTTTACAACGCTCCAATGCCACTCTGGAAAGTTCTGCACTATAAAATAATCTCTTCTTTGAATCGGGTCCCGGTTGATGTTTGGCACCGCAAGTACATTCTCCAAACATCAGGTTATGCTCATTCATAATTCCATAATTGCAATCGAAATAAGCGAAGGTATTTTCAACCTGAGGAATATTACCAATTGGTTTACTTTCAGCATAACCTTCATCTTGAGTTTGATAACCAGGACCACGAGTGTCACCTATGTATCGTCGAATATCTGTGGAGTTGTATTTCCTATCAGCTCCCAAACTAGCATCATCATAAAACACCGGACGCAGGTTTTCTTTTTCATCTGTTAAATTCCAGGTTCTGGCAGGAATATATATTACTCGTTCATCAGCTACATCATCATCGGAATGTGCAACTATTACTGAACCATCAACACTTGCTTTTTTACCTACAATCATTGTGGTACAAGCAAACTTACTCATGTCTACTTTCTTTTTCATACAGCTTTATTATCGGGTTAAGGCAATTGCAGAATTTAATTTCACGATCTCTCCAGAAAACGCTTTTACTGTAAAGAAGTCAATTACATCTTTCTGAAATATGAGACAATGAGTAGAGCCTCCAAACTGAAAATAGCCCAGCTCCTGGCCTTTCACAACATGTTCCCCAGTTTTCACGGAACTTATGCAGGACGACACTTCGGCCATTCCTACAAACACACAGGCTACTTTGCCAATCTTTTCATCATCGCTTTCAATAATAATAATCATACGAGCAGCTACCGCAGTTAAGTATCCTTGAGAATCATTAGGACCTGCAGGATCAGCTCCTGCCGATTCAGCTTCAGAATAATAAGTTCCATCTACAGAATAAACGTCAACAATTGTCCCAGAAATTGGAGCATGCCAACGATGATAATTGTAAGCACTCAAAAAAGCCTGATAAACACTTCCATTTTCAAAATTTTGGGCTAAGTCCAGTTTTTCGGCAGTAAAAATATCTTGTAATGAATAAGGTTGTCCTTTCATCCAAAACCGATCTTTCAGTTTTGCATTAGGCTCTATTCGATATGGAGTTGCTTCGCAAGCACTAATAATTACTCCATTATTATCCGGCTCAGAAATCGGACGCATTCCCGCTTTAAAGTGACGGGTAAAAAAATCATTCCATGAAGTAAAACCGTAAAATGGTTTCGATTCGTCGTATATAAACTCATCTAGATGAATGGTTTCACGTGCTTGTTCACAAAACCACCCCTTGGGGGATTCTGAGTTTAAATACACGCCAGAGTCAGCACTATCCAGAAACTTTTTCCATTCATTCAACACTAACTTCAATTGACGATTGAGTTGCCTTGAACGAAAAAATTCATATCCCGCTGGCACACACATAATCCAATCCAGAATAGCATTAAGTGGACAGCCTACTAATTCAGAATGACTGAAAGATGGAGCCATAGTCAAAACTCCATTAACTAGTGATATTAATTCAGGAATATTTGAATAAGGTAAAGAATGACCTGCATTTTTAGCTTGATTAATAGCTAAGATCAGGTTCATTCTCAAGAAAGGATCACTATTGATTAAAGCCTCTAGCTTAGCAACCTCTGGGTTGAGTTTAGGGCTTTCATCTGCAATATGCTCTGCTATTCGCTGCGCAAATACAGAAAGCACACCTCTGTCTTGAGGCAACCAGTGCCCCAAGCGATGCATTTTTTTTACAGTAACAGTTTCCATTGATATGATATTAGGCATTTACAGTAAGATCAATCCAGGGAATGATGGATCTCTATCAAATATCAACAGAAAAGAGAAGAGGCAATAATTATTTTAGTGAAGTGCCTCTTTTAATGTATGAACACACCAGAATTCTTAGTAAAGAACTCATTTATAACGCACCACACAAAACAAGACTTTAACAATTGTGATTCAACAACTTAAAACAATTAAGTTATTTCCATTTAAAAGTATTTTTTAATGCTTCCCAGATACTTGTCTGTTTTTCCCAGAACCAATATAGTCCTGCCTCTAAGTCCTCTGGTGTTAATTTTCCAGGCTGATATACTGCATATCCTCCATCATACTTCGACCAATCTTTAGTCAGGATACGACCTTCACTCTCCAGGCGTTTATAAGTATCCGAACCAGGAAATGGAATCATCAGATGAGGAAATACACGGTCCACATTAATCAGTTTCACGAAATCTAATGTTTCCTGGAAGATCTCACTATCATGCTCATCGAACCCGAACAAAAAATCGCCCCAAACTTCAATTCCATACGATTTAACTGTCTTTACATATTCTTTTATTTCTTTAGGCTTCACAAAAGCTTTTCCTTGCCCTTTCAAAGCCTCTTCCGAAGGTGTTTCAATACCGAACAGTAAAGCTTTCAATCCTGCTTTTTTTGCTGCAGCCAACAACTCTTCGTCCTTTGCAATTAAGATTGTTGTCTCGCCATAGAAATTCATTTTCAATGGAGCTAACGCTTCAAATAACTTTATGGCATAAGTTCTATCCTGAGTCAGGTTATCTGAATGCAACTCCACCCACTCAACACCTAATCGCTTCAATGCTTTTACTTCATCTACAATTGTATCGATAGAACGCAGCTGGTATTTTGGAAAAAACTGATGTACTAAACAGAAATCACATTTAAACGGACAACCTCTAGATACAACAACTGACCAAGTATAATTGTACTTGCTCACTGGTATCAAATGAGTTGGATATGGTTTTAATTTCGCCAAATCGAAAGGTGTTTTTCGCTGATACTTGACTTTTAATGTACCATTCTGGAAATCATTCAATAGCTCTTCCCAAATTTCTTCCACCTCGCCTATCAGTAAACTATCCGCATGTGTTTTAGCTTCATCTTGCATAAAGTGCGTATGCAAACCACCCAGCACAACAGCTTTACCTTTTGCTCTGAACTTATCAGCTATTTCATAAGCTCTCAAAGCATCTGGTGTTGACATAAAGATAGCTACCACATCCGCTTTCGACCGAAAATTGGTTTTCATTCCAATTGTTTCATCAGTCATCTCAATATCTATGTATTCAGGTGTAGCCGCTGCCGCAGAAAATATATTCTGAGGAGGTCCACCTGTTTCTGCTTTATATTTCGAATATTCGCTTCCCGAAGAAGCTTTAATTAAATAAACTTTCATATTCTGTCTTTTTAAATGTGCGGAATAAATTACTCCGCACAATCAATCTTCTATGAATTTAACCGATATCTAAATCGACATTGCAAATATACGGCTATCGCTTATTTTCATCCTTTGATCTAAATCAAAAACATTAAAACAGCTTATACATTCATTTATTTTCAGAATAAAAGTTTATCCTGAATTTTCACAAACTCCTCCCACAAATAAAAAATCCTGCATGCCACAAAAGTGACAGCAGGATATACCAACTATTGATTAACTATCTATTCCCCCTTTAGTTCATTCTCTTTTTAAGTAAAGCTGGAATTTCACCCGGCTCCTTAGCAACATCAACGCCTGCGGCCTGGAAAGCAGCAATTTTCTCTTCGGCGGTTCCTGAACCTGATGAAATAATGGCTCCGGCATGTCCCATTTGCTTACCCGGAGGCGCTGTTTGTCCCGCAATAAATGCAACTACTGGCTTAGTAATATGCTCCTTGATATAAGCAGCAGTACGCTCCTCGGCATCGCCACCAATTTCACCTATTACGACTATAGCTTCAGTATCCGGATCATTTTCATACATCTCTAACAAGTCGATAAAATACAATCCTGCTACTGGGTCACCACCAATACCAACACATGTAGTTTGCCCCATGCCATTTTTTGTCAAGTGGTTAACCACCTCGTAGGTAAGTGTACCACTTCTACTAATTAGTCCCACATTTCCTTCTGAAAAAATATTAGGTGGCATGATACCAATCATTGATTGCCCCGGAGAGATAAGTCCCGGACAGTTAGGTCCAATCATTTTTGTACCACTTTTTTGTAAAGATGGTAATGCGGCAATAACATCGGCAGTAGGAACTCCCTCGGTAATGGTAATCACCAACTTCAAACCAGCATCGGCTGCTTCCATCATTGCATCTTTGGCAAATCCGGCTGGAACAAAAATGATAGACGTATCGGCACCAGTTGCTTCAACAGCATCTTTTACTGTATTGAAAACAGGAATTCCCTCGATGTTTTGTCCCCCCTTACCAGGAGAAACCCCTCCTACCACATTGGTCCCTTCGGCTTTCATTCTTGTGGCATGAAAACTACCATCACGCCCAGTAATTCCCTGTACTATTAATTTGGTTTCTTTATTAATTAGAATGCTCATGGCTCATGTTTTTAAAATTCGACATAGGATTACGATTGGGTAAGTTCAATGGCTTTCTGTGCCGCTTCACTCATGGTTTCTACTGCATGGAAGTCGGTTCCTCGCAATATGGCTTGTCCCTCTTTATCGTTAGTACCCGTTAAGCGTACCACCACCGGAATATCGGTTTTAATTTGCTCCATGGCAGTGATCAATCCTCGAGCCACATCGTCGCAACGGGTGATACCTCCAAAGATGTTAATCATCACCACTTTCACATTTTTATCTTCGAGCAGCAGATTCATTGCATCGACTACTTTTTGAGGATTTGAACTACCTCCAATGTCTAAGAAGTTAGCCGGTTCACCACCATATAACTTAATCATATCCATTGTTGCCATAGCTAATCCAGCTCCATTTACCATGCAGCCAATATCGCCATCTAGTTTTACGAAACTGAAACCTTTCGACTTGGCAAATAGCTCGATTTTCTCGTTTTCATCAGCTTCACGTAGTTCCTCAATTTCAGGATGGCGGTAAAGTGCATTGTCATCGAAAGTCATCTTTGCATCAATAGCCAGTACTTTCTCATCGGGAGTAAGAATCATTGGGTTTATCTCAGCCAATGTCGCATCTTTCTCTACATACAATTTATACAGTTTCTGGAAAATAACTGCTGCTTGACGAACATGTTTAATATCGTCGAATAATTTGAATGCAATTTCGCGCGCTAAATAATCGGGCATTCCCATCGCCGGATCTATTGCGTAACGGAAAATCTTTTCAGGAGTTTCAGCAGCAACCTGCTCGATATCTACTCCCCCTTCTTTACTTACCATTAAAATGGCCGATTTTGTATTTCGGTCATTAATATAACCTACGTAATATTCTTTCTCAATATCAGCAGCTTTGGCTACTAATACCTTCTCTACTTTATGCCCTTTAATATCCATTCCCAGAATATTATTAGCTGCTGTTGTGGCTTTTTCTAAGGTGTTAGCCAGCTTTACGCCACCTGCTTTTCCTCGTCCACCAACGTGTACCTGTGCTTTTACCACAGTCAACATGTTGTAGGACTTATATGTTTCTATCACCTCATCAACCGTATAACATACTTTGCCTTCGTTAATGGGAATGTCGTACTGGGCAAACAGTTCTTTGGCTTGATACTCATGAATTTTCATAGTAATTCGTTTTAATTGGTAATGTATTTTATTTCTGATTTGTTTTCAGCATTCATTCTTGTTGGAATACCTTTAAAACAGGTGGTTTCGTAAAGAATATGTTTGATAAACAACCTTAAGATTAAAAGGTTGCTATGTTACAGAACACATAGTTATATTCGTTTTTCCAGACTCTCAGGTGTTCAGTCAATTAGAAAAAATGGTTCTAAAACAGTTGCCTTACTCTGTCCTCTGTGTTTTATTAAAAAAGCTAAATGTCATTCGAAATGAATCTAAAAAGCGACTTCACACAACAGCCCTTCAATCACTCACTAACACCCCATTACATATCAATCTCTCTTCTCCCATTATTCAACAGCTTACAATCTGTTATCTGGTAACATCACAAAACCAATTACAAAACATATTTTCTACTGACCTTCATCAATATTTTTGCTTTCCATAACTACTAGCTTGCCCACGTTATTAAAACTAAACAAATTACGATGAAGATATCTGAAATAGCAATGAACCCCAATCCGTTGGTACAATTCATTCAAAAATCGCCTTGCGACTTTACCAAGGACGATATCATCCGATTTATCGAGCATCATGAGATTAAATCGCTCAATTTTAGATATGTGGCTGAGGACGGGCGCTTAAAGACATTAAACTTTGTAATAAGTAGCAGTGCCCATTTAAACGATATATTATCGTTTGGAGAACGTGTAGATGGATCAAGTTTGTTTTCTTTTATGGAAGCCGGTTCCAGCGATCTATATGTTATTCCTCGTTACCGCACCGCCTTTCTCAATCCATTTAACGAAGAACCTTCATTAGAAATACTTTGCGCATTTTACAATCATCAAGGAGAAGCTTTAGCCAGTAGTCCGGAAAACATATTGAAAAAAGCCAATACTCTTTTCCAACAAGAGACAGGCTATACTTTTAAAGCTTTAGGTGAATTAGAGTACTATGTAAATTCTAAAGCCAAAAGTATTTTCCCGGCTAGCGACCAAAAAGGTTACCACGAATCGGAGCCTTTTGCTAAGTTCGAAGGAATGCGAAAAGAGGCACTACAACTGGTAGCACAGTGCGGATGTAAGGTAAAATATGGCCATAGTGAAGTAGGTAATTTTAGCAAAGGGGAAGAAGATTTCGAACAACATGAAATTGAATTCTTACCATGCGATCCTCAAGATGCAGCCGATCAGTTGATCATTGCTAAGTGGGTATTGCGTATGCTAGCTGAAGAGCAACAAGTAGAGATCAGTTTTGCTCCTAAAATCACTGTTGGTAAAGCAGGTAGTGGATTACATTTCCACATGTTATTGGAAAAAGACGGCAAAAACATCATGCTTGAGAACAATCAACTAAGTGATGTTTCAAAAAGAATGATTTCAGGAATCCTAGACTTCTCTGCAGCATTAACTGCATTTGGAAATACTATTCCTACTTCATACTTACGTTTGGTTCCTCACCAGGAAGCTCCTACTAATATTTGTTGGGGAGATAGAAACCGCTCGGCATTGGTACGTGTGCCACTTGGATGGACAACACAAAAGAATATGGTAGCCGATGCCAATCCAACTATCTTGCCACAGCCATTGGAAGAAGTGCAAAAGCAGACTGTTGAATTCAGAGCTCCGGATGGTAGCGCTCAAATTCACTTGACTTTAGCCGGACTAATAATGGCATCACTTCATGGTTTGAAAGATGAAAAAGCCTTGGAGAAAGCCAATGCGCTTTATGTGGATGGGAATATCTTCCTAAAAGAAAATAAAGAGCAACAAATGCGACTGAAGCAATTACCAGCATCATGTTTCGATTCGGCCGATGCATTGGAAGCTATGCGAACAGCATTTGAAGCCAACGGAATATTTCCAAAACCAGTAATAGACCATACAATTAAAACACTAAAAGCTTACGACGATAAGGATCTAAGCGAACGCTTGTATGGAAAAGAGGAGGAGTTACGCGAATTAGTATTGCGCTTCATCCACTGTCAGTAAGATTACTCATGGTTCGTACTAATATAATTTAGGTGATAAACCTTACTAAATTTAAACAAAGGCTGCCCATTGGGTGGCCTTAACTTTTTTATATACTTTCTGTTTCAATATTGAAATTGTTATTGTGCCAGATATTGCCTATTCGTTCGTTATGCTTTATATTCGCATCATAATACCACAACCAAATTACAGATAGTATGAAAAACGTATTTTTCGCTATTCTGGCAATACTTTTTATTGCCACTTCATGTCAAAAGAAGGAGGTCGTTGTTCAGCAAGAAGACCTTGTTCAGTTTATTAACCCGCTGGTAGGTAGTGATTCTGACTACAAACTATCAACCGGAAACACTTACCCGGCTACAGCTGTACCTTGGGGAATGAATTTCTGGACTCCACAAACTGGTGGATGGAGCGGATGGCTTTATCAATATAAAGCAGACCATTTCAGAGGAATTCAACAGTGTCATCAGCCTAGTCCCTGGATTGGAAACTACGCTAGTTTTACCATTCTTCCGGTTACTGATGAATTAAAAGTGTTGGAAGAAGAACGTCAGGTAAAATTTTCGCATGACAAAGAAATTTCTCAAGCTCACTACTACAAAGTAGCTTTGGAAAATGGAACATCAATGGAGGTAACTCCAACAGAACGTGCTGCCATTTTTAATATTACCTATGCCGAAGGTAAAAAGCCTTATTTGGTTTTAGATGGAAATGCACGTGGCAATCATGTTAAGATTGATACTAAAAACAATACCATTACAGGTTATGTAAGCAATAACAATGGTGGAGTTCCTGAAAACTTTAAGAACTATTTCATTTTCAAGTTCGACCAACCATTCAAAAGCTATGGTACATGGACAAAAGATGGAATTAAAGCCAACGATGCAGAAGCCACAAATGAACATTGCGGTGCTTATGTAGAGTTTGCTGCTGGAACAAAATTAGTAGTTGCAAAAGTGGCATCATCATTCATTAGTTTAGAGCAGGCTCAGCTTAACTTATCACGCGAGATTGGCGATAAAAACTTTGCTCAGATTAAAGATGCCGCACAAGCTAAATGGAATAAAGAGTTGAACAGAATTCAGGTAAAAGGCGGAACAGACAAAGAGAAACGTAACTTTTACACTTCGTTGTACCGCACCATGTTATTCCCTAGAACATTATGGGAAGTGGATGCCAATAATAAAATTGTTCACTACAGTCCTTACAATGGAGAAGTACTACCTGGTTACATGTATACTGACAATGGTTTCTGGGATACTTTCCGTGCAGTATTCCCATTCTTCACTGTTATGTACCGCGATTTGAATGCTCAAATCATGGAAGGCTTGGCCAACACATACAAAGAAAGTGGTTGGTTGCCAGAATGGGCTAGCCCTGGTCACCGTTCATGTATGATTGGTTCTAACTCGGCATCACTAATTGCCGACTCATATTTGCGAGGAATCAGAGGATACGATATCAACACACTTTACGAAGCTATTATTAAAAATAGTAACAATCCTGGACCTCTTGCATCGGTAGGTCGTGCCGGAGCCAAAGAATACAATAAGCTGGGTTATGTTCCTTGCGACATTAAAATCAATGAAAGTGCAGCCCGCACATTAGAATATGCTTATGCCGATTACTGTATCTGGAAATTGGCAATTGCTCTTAACCGTCCTCAGGAAGAGATCGATCGCTTTAAGAAGCGTGCGCAAAACTACCATAACTTATTCGACAAAGATGTTAAGTTCATGCGTGGTAAAAAAGCCAATGGAGAATGGCTGGAAAACTTCGATGAATTTGCTTGGGGAGGTGTATTTACCGAAGGTAGCTCATGGCATTACACGTGGTCTGTTTTCCAGGACCCACAAGGATTAATCGACCTAATGGGCGGACAAGATAAGTTCTTAGAAAAAATGGATGCTATCTTCTCTACTCCAGCAAAAGCAACCTGGGATTACTATGGACACAAAATCCACGAAATTTTAGAGATGGAACTTTGTGGAATGGGACAATATGCTCATGGCAACCAGCCTATTCAGCATGCTATTTATCTATACAACTGGGCAGGACAACCATGGAAAGCACAGAAATGGGCTCGCACAACAATGGATAAACTATACGCTCCTACTCCTGATGGATTGTGTGGAGATGAAGATAACGGACAAACTTCTGCATGGTATGTATTCTCGGCAATGGGAATGTATCCGGTATGTCCGGGAAGTGGTGAGTATGCTATCGGTTCTCCGGTCTTCGATGAGGTGAAACTTCACCTTGAAAATGGTAAAACATTTACTATCGAAGCGGCCAACCAAGGAGCTAAAAACATCTATATCAAAGATGCTAGCTTAAACGGTACTCCATTTACTAAAAACTACTTTACCTACGATGAGTTAATGAATGGTGGAACTGTAAAATACACAATGTCGGAAACTCCGAATAAAGAGCGCGGAACAAAACCTTCCGACTTCCCTTATTCTATGAGTAACGAGAAATAAATCAATTCGTTCTGATATAAATCAACGACTGTAGAGTTTTCTGCAGTCGTTTTTTTGTGCTTATTATGTAATGTAAAATGTTTAGAACAGACCAATAGCACAAAACCGTATCACTATGAAACTAAACTTACTTGACCAACTAGAATTACTAGCACTCGACGACTACAGTGGATCGAAATTAACTCCTTCAGGACATTTACAATATGGTCTTGCTGCCGCAATAATATTAGAATTAACCCTAAACAAGAGAATCTCCGTTCTGGGCAAAAAAGTGGTTGTTACCGATAGAACCTTAATGGATGATAGTATTATCGATCCTTATTTCATACAGATTCTTCAAACACAAAAACCTAAAACACTGCAACATTGGGTAAGTGTTATCTCACGTCAAGCACACAAAATCGAAGGGAAGGTTATTAGCAAGCTGGTTGCGTTAAAAATATTAACCATTAAAAAGAAAAAGGTACTATGGCTCTTTACAGTCAGGCGCTATCCAATGATTAACCATCAACCCGAGCGAGAGTTTCGCAAACAACTTTACGATATAGTACATTCGTACCACAAACCAACGGCTAATCAGATGATGTTATTGCAATTGATTCAGATGTGTCATTTGGAACGAGCTATTTTTCCAACTTTAAAGCGTAAAGAGTTTGTTCGCAGAGTAAAACAACTTCATTCCGACATAAACATGGGTGATATGCTTCAAAAAGAGATAGAAGCCATGCAGGCAGCAATGGTTGCTCTAACAGCAAGTATAGCTGCAACCACCGTAGTGGTGACATCCTAAAATAATTAAGAGGCTGTCCAAAAAGCTTATTTATAATTTATTGAACTAACAGATTATAAGTCACCACTTGGTTTATCACCCTTAAATCCCCTAAAGGGAACTTAAGCCTCCTCTTTAGGGGAGGTTTGGAGGGGTAAAAACGAAAGCAGGTTATAAACTGAAAGTTCGATTTTAAATGAATTTACTTTTGGGACAGCCTCTCGTTTCTATAGATTGAGCTTCATTCACTCGCTTTCTTCTACTAGAGTTCAAACAATTGCTACGCCCCCCCAATACTATCAATAAAGAAGGATCTGTAACAGCTTTACACCCCATCAACGTCTTCTAACTTTGCCACAGTTTCACTGGCAAATTGCTTCATTTCGGTATAAAGTTGTTTTACTATTTCTTCTTTTTCTTTAGCCATGTTATACTTTTCCGAAGGATCGCTTTTCATATTGAATAGCTGAATGCCATCTTTTTCAGTACATCTTAGCTTCCATTCTCCTTTACGGATAGCCTGCAATTTATCTCCCTGACAGTAAAATAATGGTTTACCACCTTTAAAGTTTCCGCTTTTCAAATTAGGCAAAACACTTGCGCCATCATACTTTCTATCGGCAGGTAATGTTACACCTGCAACTTCTGCTATTGTTGCAAACATATCCATAGTAGTAATCATACTATTGTTCACTTTACCAGCTATTGCTGTTTTAGGCCAGCGTACAATGGCCGGCACTCTAAATCCCCCCTCGTAAGTGGTCATCTTCGATCCGCGTAACATGCCTGCTGAACCAGCATGCCATGGCTTAACGCCACGCTGTAGCATTCTCTCTGGCAAATCCTGCCATGGTCCGTTATCACTGGTAAATATTACAATGGTATTCTCATCCAATCCTGCTTCTTTAATGGCTTTTTGTACTTCACCAACACTCCAGTCGATGGTTTCAATCACATCGCCATATAGTCCACCTTTCGATTTCCCAATAAATTCTTTTGAAGTACTAATGGGCAGATGAGGCATACTATGTGCTAAGTAAAGAAAGAAGGGCTGATCTTTATGCAAGCGGATAAACTCGGTGGCTTTACGTGTATAGTCAACGGTTAGGTTTTCCTGATTAAACCCGATTTCTTTAGTGGGTTGATCATCCTCATAAAGAAACAATCGATCTTTTTCAGTAAGCCATGGACACCAAGGCAAAATCATATCGTTACTATATGGCAAACCATAGAAATGATCGAATCCTCGAGCTGTAGGCAGATATTCGGAACGATGGCCCAAATGCCACTTTCCAATGGCCATTGTTTCATATCCTTTATCTTTCAACAAATTGGCAATGGTCACCTCTTTCAATGGTAAACCATTTTTTGATTCTGGTCCAAAATTATACCAGGCATGACGAATAGGATGACGACCTGTTAACAATGCAGCTCTTGACGGAGTACAAACTGACGAAGCAGCATAAAAAGAAGTGAATCGAATTCCTTCTTCAGCCATTTGGTCAATGTTGGGAGTTTTAATATTAGGATGTCCGTAACAGCTTAAATCGCCATACCCCATATCATCGGTAAAAATGACAATAATATTGGGTTGCTTTTTCGAATTTGTTTGTGTTTTCTGATCTGTCTTCACAGAACAAGATACACTTAATAACATCAAGGCTAGCCAGCCAAACATTTTAGTGTTCATAATGGTGAGTGGTTATTCGGTTTAACACTCAAATCTAACCTTAATTACCCAGTTTTCAAAAGGGTAGCAACATGACTTATCTTTCCATTTTAAGCGAAATGGGTATATTTTGCAACTCGATATCAACAAAAGTCTAGCCACAAAAAAAGCCCTGTGCAATACAGAGCTTTTGTTTATTGAAAGTTTGATTCGATTACTTTATAGGTACTTGGCGTTTAAACACCTGTTCCAATGAAATAAAGGTTTCGGTACGAGCAATACCATCGATATTCTGAATATCAGTATCGATCACCTTCTTCAAGTGTTTGTTGGTCTTAGCTTGCAACTTTACAAAGATAGCATACTGACCTGTAGTGTGGTGGCATTCAACAACCTCAGGGATTTTTTCAATTTCGTCGACTACCGATTTGTCATTACTTTGCTTGTCAAGATAAATTCCCATGTATGCACAGGTATTATATCCTAATTTCGATGCATTAACAATAAATTCTGAACCAACAATTACACCCATGTTTAATAAGCGTTGAACGCGCTGATGAATAGCTGCCCCCGATACGCCACATGCTCTGGCTACTTCCAAAAAAGGAATACGAGCATTCTTGGTAATGAGTTTTAAAATCTTCTCATCCAACTCATCCAACTGTACATTCTTATCAACTAGATAATCTTCACTCATATTTGAGGTTTTTAAATTGCTTTTAAAAATTGTAAGCTAAAACTACAAAAAAATAACAAACAATAACTAAAAGAGTTGAAAAATGTATAATTATATTCTCTATTTTCCGCTTATTGGTTATTATTCGTAGCGCCAAATATAATTCAATTTAACGAAATAAATTATCATTTTTTTAATTTTTGAATCAGGCACTTTTCTTATATCATTATCAATATGTTACCAATAAAAAAAGACTAGTTCCCATTCAGTATTTTAGTGAAGTCGTAGCCCGATGGGTACTGGAAAACGCGTAATTCGAACTCTGGAAGCACTGCCAATATGTGATCGAAAATATCAGCTTGAATAGCTTCGTAATTAGCCCACTGTTGATCTTTACTAAACACGTAAATTTCAACGGGTAAACCTCGCTCTGTTGGTTGCAAATGACGAACTAAGAAAGTCATATCATTATGTATCATAGGATGGGCTTCCAGATACAATTCCAAATATCTTCTGAAGATCCCCAAGTTAGTTTGACGAGTAGATGACAAAACATCGCCAGAATCCAAGCTCGACTGTTGCTTACGATCTTCCAACTCTTTCTCCTTTTCAATCACATAGTCTCTAATCAAAGTATATTTTTCGAAACGCTTAAGCATAGCATCATCGCAGAACCTTACACTTTTCATATCGATATTCAATGAGCGTTTAATACGTCTACCTCCCGACTCTTCCATTCCTTTCCAGTTGCTAAACGATTCGGAAACCAGCGCATAGGTTGGAATAGTAGTAATGGTTTTATCCCAGTTCTGTACTTTCACTGTATTTAAAGTGATATCGGTAACTGTTCCATCGGCATTATGGCTAGGCATTGAAATCCAATCGCCAATATTTACCATTTTATTAGCCGAAAGCTGAATGGAAGCGACAAACCCTAAAATGGTATCTTTAAATACCAAAAGTAATACAGCAGCCATTGTTCCTAAACCGGCAAGCAGATAGGATGGATCTCGATTGATGATAATAGAGATAATTAAAATCGATCCAAGAAAATAGAACAATATTTTAACCAACTGCACATATCCTTTTATGGAACGATGAAAAGATACTGGCAAGGAATTATAAATATCGTGTGCTGTATTTAATACTCTATTGGAAATGGTCAGAAAGATCAATATAAAATAGAGTTTACTTATTTTATGCAGTAAAGGAGGCAACCACAAATAGTAGTCTTTCAACACCTCTTCGGGAATTTTAATGGCGGCGGCTGTTGTTTCTGCACCAAATCCTTCATAAGACGCAAAATGATAGGTATGGTAAAGGATAAAAGCAGGCACAAGATGTGCTACCGCTCTGAATACTCTATTCTTTAGTAGCAGATCATCCCACTCCGTTTTTGTTTTCTTAGCCAGTTTTCCTGCAACTGTTAGTAAAACGCGTCGGGTAATATAAAATGCGCCACCAGCTACAACTGCAATTATAATCAGGGTTGCCAAAGTAGCAAAAAGTTTGGCAAAAAACTGCAATCCTTCTACTTCACGGATTGCTTCCAAAAGATATAAGTAAATACTTCTCATAATTGTATTCTATTTGCTATTTCACTTTGCAAGATATCAAATCATATTCGATTAAATCGAAATTAGTAGGATAATAACTATTTTAGTACGGTAGAAATACTGTAAAATTCGAAAACAATGAAATACACAAAAAAATGAGTTTGAGGGAATGTGTGGTAAGAGTGATCATACAACTCAATATCAGTAAATGTAATTTCAGGATTATCGATTTTTAGGATACCATATTATAAATAATAGACCAGATGAAACGGACAGCTATATTTTCCATACTTTTAGTTAGTGCATTACTCCAATTCGGGCAGAATGTTAATGCACAAGATTTCAATACCTTTTTTAAAGATAAAACATTGCGTATCGACTTCCATCTAAGAGGAACTCATGATACCACACAAGCATCAATTGCTCAACTGAAGGAAGAAAAGTATTGGGGAGGTTCTGTTCATCACACTATTTTCCCCGACTATGGAACTTATCGCGTTCAATTATTCGATGCTAAAAGCAAACAACTGATCTTCTCTAAAGGATTCAATCCTCTGTTTAAAGAGTGGCAAACGACTAACGAAGCTAAAGAGATGAGTAAGATATATTATCATACTATCCAGGTGCCTTACCCTAAAGCCAAGGTAACAGTAAAAATTGAAGAGCGAAATTGGGAAGGAAAATTCCAAACTGTTTTAGAGCAAAACATCGATCCGAAGAGCTATTTCATTATAAATGAAAAGCCCAAACCATACAAAGTAGTTGAGTTGCTGAAAAATGGAGAACATCACAGCAAAATTGATTTAGCAATCCTTGCCGAAGGATACACTGCCGAAGAGATGGACGAGTTCAAGGCCGATGCCCAACGAATGATCGATTATATGTTTACCATTCCTCCATTCGATCGATTTAAAAATCGATTTAATGTATATGCTATTTTATGTGAGTCGGAGGAATCAGGTACAGATGTTCCGGGCAAGCATATTTATAAAAACACTATTCTAAACTCATCGTTCTACACTTTCGATTCGCCCCGATATTTAACCACATCGGACATGAAAGCAGTTGCCGACGTTGCAGCAGTAGTACCTTACGACCAGGTGTATGTTTTGGTTAATTCTGCTACGTATGGTGGAGGTGGTTTCTACAATTACTTAAACCTTACTTCGGCCGATCACGCTTTATCCGAAAAGGTATTTGTTCATGAATTTGGACATGGTTTCGTGGGACTTGCCGATGAATACTATACTTCATCTACTTCTTACAACGATTTCTACAATCTAAAGGTAGAACCATGGGAGCCCAATATTACTACTTTAGTCAATTTTGAATCGAAATGGAAAAATATGATTGATGCTACTACTCCTATTCCAACTCCCAGAAACGGAAAATATGTTGACCAAGTTGGCGTTTTCGAAGGAGGAGGCTACTCGGCTAAAGGTATTTATAGCCCGGTTCAGGATTGTAGAATGAAATCAAATGAACCAGAAGGTTTTTGCCCAGTATGCCAGAAAGCCATTGAAGCCACCATTAAACTTCTAACAGAATAATACTATACATATATCATAACAAATAAGGCAGTTATAAGAAAAAAAGGCTCATATAACAGTTGTCATTATTAGTTCACGCAAATATTTCTACATTTGCATACGGAATTCTACACTGAATATGGATCATTTTCCATTCTTATTCCGTACAATGTTCTAATAAATAACTGTTTCAGTTGGTGGCATTGACGGACTTCATGTCTATTTTCAATCTAAGTAAAATGTTGTTTTTGAAAAAGCGACACCATCTGCTGAACCCATAAATATGAAAAGAATGACCAATTCAATCGAGCAGAAGCGACGAGCAAGAGAATCCAGAGGAGCCATTGAGAAGTTGTATATCACAATGCGCCATTTGTTTATTCGTGGAAACTATAAGCCTTTTGGTGTTTCAGGACAGGGATTAATGAAAACCCTTCTTACTCTAAATCCTGAAATATATGGAACCATGTCCGATCCGGGACGAGTTGAGATTGATGGTTTACTTTATGTACTCGATCGCCTACCCAGAGGTATTGAACGTTGTCGCCATATTCGATTAATAGCCAGAGAAGGATTTGAGGAATCTGGTTACGAAGTGGTTGTTCCTTTAAAACGCCGTCGTAGCTGTTATCGAATCGATAATGAATCGATGTACATCGAAGTAACACGTGGTCGAAGTGACATTTACGATATTCTAACTCACCTTACCTTTCTTTTCAACGAAGCACAGAAGATAATGCAAAACGGGCTCGACCCAAAAGGCAATATTGGAAGCGACTGGAAGAAATTAGAGAAATTAATTCATGCCGAAGATGAAGCCGATTTACGTGTAGGGATTACCTATCTAAGCAATATTTTAGGTCGAACTTTTGCAGAAACCAAAGATGCCGTTGAACGCTTTAGTCAGCGCAAAGGAGAGCCAAGTCTTTTCGAAATTATATACTGGATGGGACAACTCACCATGAATGAGTACCAGGATCAGGAGTACCGTGAGATAACCTTCTCGGCAAAATTGCGTGAAATAATTGGGCACCACGTTTATGGTGAAATGTGGGCACACCGCATTAAAGAATTTATCGATGTAAAAAATTGGGGCCATCGTCCTCTACACATTGTAAGTGCCAACCTACATAGCTTCATGAATGCGCTTTACGGTTATCAAGCTGGAATTAAGGAGCCGAACCTGGAACAGTTAGCACTTCAGACCAGCAAACCTGAAAACAAGGAGTTGCGTGATCAGATTAAAGAGTTTGCATTGGCACACGGAATGCACGAAGTGAAAGATATTTCGGGAACCAATATCGGAGTTCAGTTTTTCGAACTGGATAAGCTGGAAAAAATTGGGAAAGCACCATGGCTCGATTTCAATGAAGAAACGCTAGCGGAAAAACCATTGATAATGGTAATGGATTATGCTTTTGGAGAACAGGCTTACGAATGCATGGATGAACTGTTCAAACCTCTGAAAAAAGGGGATGAAAGATTTCCATTGAATGTAGAATCGGTTTCTGTAATGGGAAAAGCTGGAATTCTAAAAGGCGGCAAAGGAGATATTATGATTCCAACGGCTCACGTTTTCGAAGGAACAGGCGATAACTACCCATTCCAGAACGAATTCAAATGCAAGGATTTCGAGAATCAGAACATTGGAGTTTATAAAGGTGCAATGATTACCGTATTGGGAACTTCCCTACAAAACAGAGACGTATTAATCCACTTTGTGAATACTTCGTGGGACGCTGTCGGACTGGAAATGGAAGGAGCTCATTACCAAAAAGCGATTCAGGCTTCGGCTTTAATCCGAAGAAACATTAATCCTCAAGTGAAGGTACGTTATGCTTATTATGCCTCGGATAATCCGCTGGAAACCGGAGCAACACTTGCTTCTGGAAGTTTAGGAAACGACGGAGTAAAACCAACTTACTTAATTACACAACGAATTTTAGAACAGATACTAGCATAAAGCAAAAGCGCGACAGCCTCAGGGCTATCGCGCTTTTTTATATTTCTAAATTAAAGTATCGACTTTTTAACTTTTCCACTCTTTAACTTCCTAGTCACAAGCCTTTACAAATTCAGTTGTAGCATCTCTTTCTCTATCGAATTCTTCTACATAGATATCTGCACCATCTTTATCCGACAAATAACAATAGTCCACAGAACCACTACCGTGGAAAAGAATTGTCGTTCCAAGAATTTCTCCGATGGATTTTTCGTATCTCACTTTAAAAATAGATTGCTCTGCAAGCTTTACGTCAACCTCTTTGTTGGTATTCTTTATTTCAACATCAGACCATTGATGCAAATCCACTGCAAATGCAGTTAGGTCGCTACTACTTCCCCATTTCCTTGTATCTCCAATACTAATTTCACTATGGTGACTGCAGCCTTCTCCAACCAGTTTCACCATGATCACGCCATCGGTTCCGGTAATTTTCAAAAACATTGAAAAACATCTAATTCCAGGCCAGAAAGATCCATTTTTCACTCTCGCTTTTAAAGTGAAATTATCGCCATCCTTCTTCGTTGGTTTAAAGTTATCCAATCGAACGATCACAATCTTAGTAGAGTCGATTCCCAATGATGAAAGGTAGCTTCTACTGGCATGAAAAACACCATCTTTAATATTTTCCTTCAAAGGAACCGGATAATATCTCTCCACCAGTTCTTTATCGAAATAATAAGCCAAAGCCTGCCATCCTTTTGTTGGCACGACCACTTTTACCTGCTGACTTACTCGCTGTTTTCTGGTTCTTAACGATGCATCGAAATATCCAGGATAAGGATAAAAGTGAGATAATCGTTTGGTTCTACTGGTAACAGGTCGCCAGTCCGATCCATCTCCGTAATCCATAAATACAGTATCTTTTGATTCGGGCTTCACCAATTCAAAAATTGCCGTTGTTGGTCCATTCCCCTCCAGCTTGTCAATGGTCAAGCTACCCATTTCCTGCTCCTTTTCTTTTGAAAACATGGAAGCCAACAACCATACCATAAAGCTGACAACCACAATTCCCAAACCAATCCATTGAGGTATTTTCGAACGCTTGGGAGCTTCTGAATTATAATCTTCGAAATTGGAATATTCTTTTAATGCACTTATAGTTGCCTCTTGCGGTGAATAACTTGTACTTGTTTTAACTTTGCCAAATATTCGTTTAAGAGTAGCAGGACTTATTAGTATCTTAGTTTCCAAATGAATTGCAAAACTTAGATCCTCAAAATCCTTATTTCTCCAAGCGTCATAATTGCCATGATCGAATTTCTTGGCTACTAATTGAAGTAACAGCTCGTCTTTATCTATTTTCTTGCCCAAATTTATCATTTCAGAAATATCTACGATTCAACAACTTGAGTTGTTCACACTTCTGTTTCCTTATTGCAAAAGCGAATATRTGAATATTTTTCGAGCTTTCAATACTTTTGAATTAGAAAACAGCTGTGAAGAGAAATAAGTGACCGTTTAACTAAACAATTAAAAAGATGAGAACATCATTGTTGTTATTAATATTGGCATTATGTCCACTATTAAATATGGCTCAGAAAAAAGCGACTGTATTCATCGAAACAGAAAGCTTTAAACAAAAAGGAGGTTGGGTAGTCGATCAACAAGCAATGCTTGCCATGGGCTCACCATACTTAATGGCACATGGGATGGGAATACCCGTTCAGGATGCAGAAACAACTGTAAAGTTTCCAACAAAAGGGAAATACCATGTTTATGTTCGTACAAGAAACTGGGTAGCTCGCTGGTCGAAAAAAGATGCTCCGGGAAAATTCCAATTGAAAGTGAACGGACAAACACTACCACATATCTTCGGAACAAAAACACAAGAGTGGAACTGGGAAATAGGTGGAGTTATTGATATCAATAGCAAAACAGCAAAAGTTGCATTACACGACTTAACCGGATTTAATGGAAGATGCGATGCGATTGTATTTACTACCGATCCAACATTTGTTCCAACCAATAATGTAGAAGCATTGACTTCATATAGAAAGAAAATGCTAAAACTTCCTTCGAAACCTAAAGTAGCCGGAAAGTATGATTTCGTTATCATAGGTGGAGGTTTAGCGGGAACATGTGCCGCCATCTCTGCTGCTCGTTTGGGAGTTAAAGTGGCACTGATTCAAAACCGTCCTATATTGGGAGGAAACAATAGCTCTGAAGTACGCGTACACCTTGGTGCACGCATCAGAATGGAGCCATATCCTGCTCTTGGTAATCTGGTAAACGAAATTGGTCCTGTAAAAGGAGGAAACGCCGAACCAAAGAGTCAGTATGAAGATGACAAAAAAATGAATGCTGTATTGGCAGAAAAAAATATTTCTCTGTTTCTAAACTTCAATGCCGATAAGGTTACTATGAACCAAAACGAAATTCAATCGGTAGAAGCTCAGAATATTGAAACTGGTGAACGCCTAATATTCAAAGGAAAGATGTTTGCCGATTGTACTGGTGATGGAATTATCGGAGCATTGGCTGGAGCCGATTTTATGTCAGGTCGTGAAAGTCGAAGTGTATTCAATGAGCCTACTGCTCCAGTGCGTGGAGATAGCTTAACAATGGGAACATCTGTTCAGTGGTTCTCTAAAAAACACGATTCTCCGAAATCGTTCCCTGACATCAAATGGGGATTATCTTGGAACGAAGAAAAATGCCATGCCATTAAACGTGGCGACTGGAACTGGGAAACAGGTATGGGATTAAATATGGAACAGGATATTGAGCGTATTCGCGATTACGGAATGTTAGCGGTCTATTCTAACTGGTCGTACTTAAAAAATCACTCTTCGAAAAAAAAGAAGTTTGCCAACGAAAAGCTGCAGTGGGTAGCCTACATTGGAGGAAAGCGTGAGTCACGTCGTCTGACAGGTGATTATGTGCTTACAGAAATCGATTTGGTTACTCCAAAAGTATATTCCGACGGTACTGCACCAACAACCTGGTCGATGGATTTACACTATCCAGACCCAAAAAACCAGAAGATGTTCCCTAAAGAGCCATTTAAATCGATAGCCAAACACAAAAATATTTACCCTTACCCAATTCCTTACCGTTGTATGTATTCTCGCAATGTAAACAACTTGTTTATGGCAGGACGAAATATCAGTGTTTCACACGTTGCATTAGGAACCGTTCGATTGATGCGAACAACTGGTATGATGGGAGAAGTGTTAGGAATGGCTGCTTCAATTTGTAAAAAACACAACTTGTTACCTCGCGGGGTATATAAAACACATTTTGCTGAATTGGAAACATTAATGGAAAAAGGAATTGGTGATCCAAACCTGCCAAACCAGCAGAAATACAACATGGGAGGGACTTTGCTGTATAAGAAAAAACATTAAATTAGCATTTGGTGTTGTTATAATACATCAAATAAAATCTCTCTCGAATTTTGAAAAGCATTAGTTTATATAAAAGTAAAGGGTTCGCAATTCTGGCAACAGTATTGTTGAGCCTTTTATTTTTAAATATGACTGTTGATCAGGAGAAAAAAGCTTTTAATTTCTCATACGATGAACATTCATTCGATGCTTATGCCATCAATAATCAGTCCGGCAAGTTGGAAAGTTATCGTTCCTTGGTAAATATTCCTGTTTGCTCCGATTCTCTTTGTTACGATGTAAGTATATGGTTCTATTGGGATCCGCTTGGTAACTTTAAAGAATACAAGCTGGTACCGAAAAAACCGTTAACAAAAGCCGATCATATTCCTTTTAAGCCTGCTGATTACGAAAAGTTAACCCGATTGCTTAATAATGATGAACCAACCTTCTTTGGCTACACTAAAAAACAACTTTTCGAGCCAACGAAAGACACAATAGTTGATGCTGTAAGTGGAGCCACGCTGCAAGCACTTAAAGATGAGCTAGTAGAAGGAGCTGCTTTCACCTGTTACACCCTTTGGCAAGTAACTCATGGTGAGGTAAAAAAACGCTGCTGGAGTTATTCTGCTAAACATCTTACACCAGCACTCTCCGATTGGTTTTTCAAACAAGATAGCCAAGAGGCTTATCAATTTCTGATTGATGAGCTGAATGAGAAAGAGATTTTAAATACTCTGCCTCGCTTCAATCCTATTTGGGAACTTAAAGGTAGTTTTTTAGGCAAACGCCTTCTAAACCGAATGTCGAAAAAGGCATTTCGTAAGTTCAAGTATCAAAAACATTTGGCTAACCATTTCAATCAAATGGATTATTTCACACAAATTGCATTGTTAAAGCGCATTAAAGGAATAAAGCTGCACTCCCCCATGGTTCTTGCATTAAAGAATACCGATTACACCAGCAGCTCTCGTCGTGACCAGTTGATTAAGGAACTATTAGCTAAAAATTCCAACTAAAAAGTACTTGTAAAATCAAAGGATCATTATTTTTGTCCGACAAGATTTTACCTGTAAATGTTTTTACAGCAAATTCAGGTGAATCTTAATTTCAATTTAACCGCTTATTGTATGAAGAAGATTTTTTTATTGCTCATTATTAGTTTAATGGGGATTTATGGGGCGTGGTCTACCCCGAAACAAGACCTTAAAAGGTGTAAAGCATCTTTACACGACAACATATTAACCATTTCCAATGAATGCATCGAAGCTACTTTCAATTGGAACAATGGAGACATTGCTTACAAAGCAATTAAAAACCTTGCTACAGGTAAGATCGCAGAGTTTAAAGCAAGTAAAGGATCAACATTCTCGCTTCCTGGACTAAAAGGAAAACAGAAGAATGGCATTATTCAGCGCGAAAAGATTACTAATAATCTGTTTTTCAACGATCACTTGCAGGTTACCATTACAACAGAAATGGATAATGCATTTCTAAAACGAATTCTTCGTGTTTACCCTAACAGTCCGGCCATTTTCACATCCTACTTTATCAAAGCCAAGTCTAAAGTAGTTTCAGAAGAGAAGAGTAAAGCTTCTCGCACTGATATGATTGATCTAGGTAAAAGAAATTTGCTATTAAAATCAGTTCGATTCTATGGTCAAACCGACTGGAGAAACAACTTAGTAGACGAACGCGAAGTATTTAGCTACAGCAACATCGATTTAAAAGGAAATATTCTGACAATCAAAGACAGACAGGATAATCACGGACTATTCGTTTACAAAAAATCGCCATTGGAAGAGGCTTATCACAACTATCCGGGAGCTGATTTCAACATTCGAGGAAGTAAAGTCAACATTCTTGGCGTGGGCGTTACCGCTTCGCTTCTAAGCTCTGAAAGATGGACAAAAGGTTACGATGTGGCTATTGGCATGGCCAACTCTGATAAAGAGTTGGATATACTTACCGCTTTACGTCAAACTCAAATGGCTGAACGTAACTATACACCTGAAGTAAACGACATGGTATTGATGAACACTTGGGGTGACAGATCGAAAGATGGTCGCATGAGTGAAAAGTTTATCATGAACGAATTGGATAAATGCAAAGAGCTAGGCGTTACCCATTTTCAATTAGACGATGGCTGGCAAGCCGGACTATCGCACAACTCGGCATTCAAAGGCAAAAACAAAGCCTGGGCAAAATGGAAAGTAGCCGACTGGATGCCTCATCAAGAGCGTTTTCCTAATGGATTAGAGCCATTGGTAAGAAAAGCCAATCGATTAAATATTCAGTTGGGGTTATGGTTTAATCCTAGCTCACACAACGATTATGAGTCGTGGGAAAACGATGCTAACATTCTAATCGGATTGTATAAGAAATATGGCATCAAGATCTTCAAGATCGATGGAATGCAGATCAATAGCAAAAAAGGGGAAGAGAATTTCATGGCTTTCTACGATAAAGTAATCGAAGGAACTAACGGACAAGTAATTTTCAATTTGGATGTTACTGCCGGACGTCGATTTGGTTGCAATGTATTGCAAGCCAATAACAATATCTTCCTGGAAAATAGATACACCGATTCGCCCAATTATTTCCCATTCAGAACATTACGCAACCTTTGGCAACTAAGTAGGTATATTCCTACTCAAGCATTGCAAATCGAATTTCTGAACAAATGGCGAAATGCTGCGAAATACGGCAATGATCCATTGGCTCCAATTAATGTACCATTCGATTATACTTTTGTTGTTACAGCAATAGCTCAGCCATTGGCATGGTTCGAAGCCAGCGGATTGCCTCAAAAAGCATTTAAAGCTGCTCCGGTTATTAAAACATACAACAAAGTGCGCAATCACCTGCATTCAGGAACTATTTTGCCTATTGGATCAACTCCTGATGGAATAAGCTGGACAGGTTTCCAAAGTATCATTAACGAAAAAGAAGGATATTTCCTGGTACTTCGTGAGTATAACAACCAGCCAACTGGCCATTTGAAAACATGGCTACCTGAAGGTACTTCAGTAAAACTTAAAAAGATCTTCGGTGAAGGAGACGAAAAAACGGAACGAACTATTGAGCGAGATGGCTCTATTGAAATGAGCCTTCCAAAGGCTCACTCGTACGTTCTATACCAATATATAATTCAATAAAAACATTCAGAAGGCTACCCCAAAAGGTGGCCTTCTTTCTTCATTTTTACAACCATTCCTATTCTTTTTATTCCCCACTGCGCTATTTATCCCACCATGCTGCTGTTTATCCCTTTTCCTTGTTTTTACTGGGCTTCCTGACTATTTTCACCACTCCAACCATTGAGTAACCTTTCTCTACAGCTCTTTTTTCAAGAAGGAAAAACCAAACACAAATACAAGATAAACAATGCGTAAATCAATTTTTATCACACTACTGCTTTGCATTACAATTGCAACACAAGCATTCTGTTTCTCTCCAACTGAAAAGCCCTCTAAAAAAAACAAAGTGACTATTGAGAACACTCAATTTAAAGATCAACTGGGCCGACAACTTATTCTTAACGGAATTAATCTGGTAAATAAAAACCCCAAAGTGAACTACATTGGCCCTGAAGACGAGTCCACCTTTCGAAACTTCAAAAAATGGGGATTTAACGTAATCCGACTTGGGATCATCTGGGACGGTCTAGAGCCTGAACCAGGAAAATACGATGAAGCTTATCTTCAAAAAATAGATAAACAGATTGAAATGGCTGCGGCCAATGGTTTATTTGTTTTTCTGGACATGCATCAGGACTTATTTAGTGTAAAATACGCCGATGGTGCTCCGCGCTGGGCAACGTTAGATGAAGGAAAGCCGCATCACACCGGAGCCATTTGGAGTGATGCCTATATGATTAGTCCTGCAGTACAAACTGCATGGGACAACTTCTGGAAGAATGCTCCAATTAACGGTAAACTGGGAATCCAAGACCACTATGCCCAAGCATGGAAACATGTGGCAAAGCGTTACAAGAACAATCCTACAGTTATTGGTTTCGATATAATGAATGAACCATTTGTGGGTTCACAGGCACAACAATACATGCCGCTTCTTTTTGGTGCTTATGCACAGCTTATTTCCAAAGAGACAGGCAAAGAGATGACCATTCAGGAAGTAGCTGCCATGTGGCAAAACACAGCCTCTCGCTTTGAAGCATTGCAAAAGGTATCGGACAAAAAACGTTTCGCAAAAGTGATCGATGCGGTATACCAAATCAACAGTCAATTCGAAGCCGGACCATTACAAGCATTCTACCAAAAAGTGGCCAACGCCATCCGTTCTGTCGACAACCACAAGATTTTATTTTTCAACCACAGCTATTTCTGTAATAGCGGAGTAACCACCGCATTGAAACCAATGACTTTGCCCAATGGTAAAAAGGATGCACAAGTTGCATATGCTGCACACGGTTACGACCTCTTGGTAGATACCGATCAGCTTTCATCTTCGAGCGATGGCCGATTGCAACACATTTTCCAGCGCATTAATGAAAGCGGTCAACGCATGAATGTGCCCGTTTTAATTGGAGAATGGGGAGCCTTGGGAGGACATGAACCAGGAAGAATACAATTGGCCTACAAGAATCTTCGCTTCATTGAAAAATACCAATTCAGCAATACCTATTGGGCATACGGCAAAGGAACAGAGGATTATCCTTACTTTAAAGCACTTATTCGTCCATATCCCGAGGCAATATGCGGACAATTAAAATCATACCACTTCGATGAAACCAAATCACTATTTACCTGTCAATGGGAAGAATCGGCATCAGTAAATGCTTCCAATCGTATTTTCATTCCGGCAATAAAATCGATACCCAAAAATCAGATTAAACTGAATGGTAAATATTCTATTGAGCTTATTCCGGGAAGTAACAATGGTTACCTGATAATTCCTGCCATTGGTAAAAAGGTAACCCGAAAATTAACGATTCAACTTCAGTAATATTCTAAGTATAGAAAAGAATAAGGGAGAAGCTTTCAAAGCCTCTCCCTTTCTCTTTAAATATCGTAGTTATATCTACTTTGCTTTTTTAGCCATCAAACGATTGTAGTTATCAATAGCAACAAAGTAATCTGGATCTTCCAAAACGTTTACATCACAAATTTTGTCTGCCTTTTCAATCAGTTTCACACAGTCTTTACTAAGGTGACGAAGGTGAATCTGCTTACCCAATTTTTGGTAACGCTCAGCCAACTTATTTATACCCTCAATGGCCGATTGATCCATAATACGCGACTCGGCAAAGTCAATTACCACCTCGCTTGGATCTTCATTCACTTCGAATTTACTATTAAACAGCGTAGTTGAACCAAAGAATAATGGTCCGTATATTTCGTAATGCTTAATTCCATGCTCATCCATATGCTTACGAGCACGAATACGCAATGCATTTTCCCATGCAAATACCAATGCCGAAACGACAACACCGGCCAATACTGCAATTGCCAAATCGAAGAATACAGTAACAACTGTAACCAATCCAATTACCAAAAAGTCTGACAATGGAATCTGATTCCACATTTTAAATGAGTTCCAGGCAAAAGTACCAATCACCACCATAAACATTACACCTGTCAAAGCAGCAATAGGAATCATTTCGATATATGTTGCACCAAATAGGAAGAATACCAACAACGCCAATGAAGCAACCAAGCCCGACAAGCGGCCACGGCCACCCGATTTAATGTTAATGATACTCTGACCAATCATCGCACATCCGCCCATTCCGCCAAAGAAGCCATTTACAACGTTGGCTAAACCTTGCGCCACACTCTCTCTGTTAGCGCTACCACGCGTCTCTGTCAACTCATCAATAAGGTTCAATGTCATCAACGACTCAATCAATCCAATAGAAGCTAAAATCAATGCATACGGGAAAATAAATTTCAATGTAGCAAACGATAGAGGCACTGTTGGTATACCAAACGATGGCAAACCTGCTTTCAACCCTTCTCCACCATTGTTTTGAATAAACGACTTAACGGTTTCTGTTTCAATACCACCAAAAATCACCAATAACGAAACAACTACAATACCTACTAATGCCGCAGGCACTTTCTTAGTCAGTTTTGGAAAGAAGAACAAGATACCCATTGTTAACAGAGTTAATCCTAACATGCTATAAAGCTGAGTTCCTTGCATCCAGGCATCGCCCACTTTAAACATTCCCAACTGAGAGATGAAAATTACAATCGCCAATCCGTTTACAAATCCCATCATTACCGAGTGAGGAATCATACGAATGAATTTCCCCATACGGAAAAATCCTGCTGCTCCCTGTAAAACACCCGTCAACAATAGTGTTGCAAAAAGATATTGAAGTCCCATTTGTTCTCCAGGTGCGCCCATGGCATTTCCTTCACTAATTAAATGCACCATCACTACAGCCATTGCTCCGGTTGCTCCGGAAATCATTCCCGGACGACCGCCAAACAACGACGTAATCAATCCCATCATAAATGCACCATACAAACCAATTACTGGTGAAATCCCGGCCACAAATGCAAATGCCACGGCTTCTGGAACCAACGCCAATGCCACTGTTAAACCAGAGAACACATCATCTTTAATCGATCCTTGTTTTTTGTCGATAAACGAAAACTTCATCTTCATGCTTCAGCTTCTAAATTTCTAAATCGCTCATAAAAAATGCCAGCTCAATACTTATCGAACTGACACCATTGTTGTTTTTTCGAGCGGCGAAAATAGAGCTTTCCCTTATAAACTCACTAAACGCATTGCTAAACACTACCATTGTTTGCAGTAAATTAACGTTTCGACTTAAGTTCCAATCATTCAAAAACTAAAGAGAAAAAGAAACAATTTCGACCTATCGTTTCATTTATTAATAATCAGGCAATTCTCTCAAGGAGCATACAAGTTTACCTTTCTCTCAAATCACAGAGGTACTGATAAATAAAATAAGAGAATCAGCAAAGGTAAATTTCGTATTAGAATAGAGATAAAAAGCATCCCGATTACTATCAAGCAAGCATTAGAACTCAGAAAACTATATGACCATAGTTAGTTTGACAGACACCTAAATTATCAATCTTAATTCTTCTTTGTTTACAGAATATGGTCAGGCAAGAAATTCCTATAGCAAATACCAAATTGAAGCTCAACAGTAACGGGATTGCTTGAGATCAACCTATTTCAAAAAAATAATATTTCAGATTTTGGAAAAGACAGTTAATTGTTGGCCTTTTTCTCAAGAACAAAAATAGCAGCAAACCATAGTAGCAATGAGAGTAAGTAGATGGTTATACCATATATGGTACATATCATGGTTACTTTTATTCCTGCAAATACCAATGCTGGTTTTATCTCATTTGCACTTCTAAAAATTTGCTCAACAGCATCAAACATCTCATATAATCCAACCATCTGCCCCATTATACCAACAACCATGGTGAATAATCCAAGAGACTTTCCAATTCCAATTTTTCGTAAATGCTTCTTATGATTCGGTTCTTTTGATCTATAAGCAACAATAAAGTGATAAATAATCCATGCAGAAGTTACTATAAAAAGAATTGTCAGGATACTCATGAATAGTGATCCTCCCATAAAAAATAGTTCTTTCATAAAATTATTTTTTATAATTAATACTTCTGCCAAATTATACGAGTTTTCGGAATTCATCAAGGTCGAATCCCGTTCTAAAAATGTCATTTATCGACTTTAACTTGTAATATTGCTACATTTAACGAAATTAGTCTGAAAAAATGAAAACAAATGATTAAAAAACTAAAAAATCCCTACTACCATATTGCATACTGGATATTCGTAATTATTATACTAACTACAACATTTGGATCGTCATGGAAAAACACTTCTGTGGCATTTTTTTTCGTTTGCATGCTTTTGCCTATTGTTTTAGGAACATCTTATTTTTTCAACTATGTACTTGTTCCTAAATTTTACCTCACTAAAAGATATCTCCGATTTGCATTTTATTCTTTCTGCACCGCTATTGTTTCGGTATACCTTGAAATGTTAGTTTTACTATTCTCATTTGTTTATTTAGAAAACCTAAACTTTAGCAACCTCAGCCCCAACTCAACAAAAATTATTATTCTCGCAATAGTATTATACCTGCTTGTATTTATTGGTTCATTTCTTCTAATGATGCACCAGATTACAGAAAATCGACAAATTATTCAACAGTTGATAGAAGAGAAAGAAAAATCGAAAAAGTCATTTCTGGAAATCATGTCCAACCGAAAACTTGCAAAAATAGCGTACGAAGACATTGTTTATATTGAAAGCCTCTCGGATTATATAAAAGTAGTTACCACTAAAAATGAAGTTACAAGCAAGGAAAGAATCAGCAAACTCGTAACCAGACTACCGGACACTTTTTTACGAATTCACCGATCGTTTATAATTAATAAGGATAAAATATCAAGCATTTCATCTGACCAGGTCACCGTAAACGAAACCCAGTTAAACATAGGCCGCAGTTATAGAAAAATAGTTAAAGAATCTCTCAATAGTAAATTATAGTTTTTCGATCCGTTTATACTAGTCATAAATACCGATGTAGAGACGCAAGATTTTGCGTCTCTACGGTTTCCATTTTTTCTTCGCTAGCGCACATTTGTAATGTGTGTTTTTTCTTTCCTACAGTTTAGGTTTATAATCTGAATGCATAAAACAGATGCAAGGCATTGCGTCTCTACTATGAAATCCAATTTCCTCTGCAAAACAGAAAAGACGCAAAATCTTGCGCCTCTACATTAGCATCTGAACACCATGTCCTTTGCTCTTTCCCCTTAGCTCTCCGCAACACAATCTGAAGCATACGCTTCGACTATCTTACCAGACGAATCTTCAAAACTATACGCGTCTCAGTGATCGAAATCTGAAGCATACGCTTCGACAGATGTAAACCTTAAACTTAAGGTAGATGAGTATAGTCTCAGTGATCGAAATCTGAAGCATACGCTTCGACAGAATAAGGTACTTGTGTTGCATGAGCAGCCATTTGTCTCAGTGATCGAAATCTGAAGCATACGCTTCGACTTATCATCTGCTGTTGAAAAACTTCGGGCATTTGGTCTCAGTGATCGAAATCTGAAGCATACGCTTCGACATAAAGATATGCAAAAATCCGCACTGCACAAGGGCTACATCACAAGAAAATCGTATGCAAAACGGCCATATTCTGCAAAACTCCTACTTTTACGTTTTTATAAAAACATAGTGTGCTTTTCTCCTAACCAGTAATCTAAATTGCGTGGTTTCTTTCCTGTATACGATTTCATTCGGCTTATATCTTTTCGGCTTACCGGTATTACAAAGAAATTAGAACCTTGTGCATGCTCATCTGTCAATAAGCTATTCAACGATTCTTTTAATAGCTGATGCTTTAATGGATTATTATTACCAATCCAAACCGAATAGTTTATCCTTTCATAACCGTGTTGCTGAACCAATTTAGCCACTTTTTGCAAAATTTTTCTATTGGTTATATCGTACATCAGCAAGTATAAGGTATGTTCAGTTGCCATTTCTTTTTATTGCATGAGTTAATAATTTTGTTTCTGTCAACACATGATTATTTAAGTTTGTTTTTTGCTTATTGTATACCATTGGTTGGTGCAGTTTTTTATTGAACAGATCAATCAACTTCTTTCGTCCTTTTCGGTTTAACCAACAAACACCATCAGAATCTACAACACTTGAATTGGCTAGTTTTCCTGCTAAAATGTTTTCTAATAAAAGCTTATCCATTATGGGTCTGAAAGGTTCCATTAGATCAAACACAAGAGACGGACGGTTATAACCATCAACATGCATTACACCTAAAGCAGGGTCTAAACCCAGGCTCAATATAGCTGTTTCAATGTGGTTACGTAAGATCCCATATAAGTAATTTACACTTGAATTGAAAGCATCAGGAGGCTTCTGCTTTATTCGATGCTCGAAATAATAGGGAGCAGGCAATTTTATTCCTATTGTCTGCCAATATTGATTGGCAGATGATGCTTCGAGATAACGTAATGTTTTAGTCCAGTTGGTAGTTGAAGAAGAAACCTTCTCTGTGTTTCTGATTTGTTGTTCTATTAACGATATTGCCTCCAAACTCCTCTCTTTTATTGCCTCTTTTCGGTTAGCGATAAGTGCCAGATTGGCCGATTGCCCTTTTAATTTTAGTCGAATCATCTTTTTACTCCACTCACAAGCAGCACTACAATCATTGAATAAGTATTGCTTGCGTCGAAGCGCTGGAGTATTAATAAAATGCGATGACCAAAGCTTGGCATCTGGAGATCCAGTGTTTGAACAAACTGTTATTGCAATTTCATTCGATGCAGCTAAAATAATAGCTGGTGAAGTTATATTGCAAGGCATTGTCACCAAAAAACTGCTAACCCTAGATGGATGGATCATTCGTTTTATTCTGCCTTTTTTTAAAAGAAAACATTTGTTTCTCACACTCAGATTTATCCCATAAGTATCTAGAACAATTTGCATAGTAATGGTTTTAACTAAAGAATTCATATCCAGCATAACGCCAACTTAGGCTCTGTTCTTCTGTATCGATAGAGTTAAGACCATGAAAAGCATCTAATAAAGTATTATACTCCTTTGATGTACTACCATAAGTTGATTTCACAAAGTTTAATCGCCCATTAATCACTTGCTCTAATTTCTTAGCCCAATCAATAACCTGATAATCGGGAAATTGTAGAATCAAAGATTTAAGTTCTTTATAACGTTTTATTTCATTTTCAAGTGCTGTTAAATATTCAGGAGGAAGAGATATTTTATTGGTAACCATTAATCCGGTAACCTCTTTGCGATCGTTCTTACCATACCATTTCGTTTTTTCTGGATCGGGTAAAAAATGATGCTCTTTACAAATGGTATTAATCATTTCAAATTGACCAGAACTAATCGGATGCTCCGACGAAAACGATAGATCATCCACAAAACGGGTATAAATAATTTTTTGATGACGAGTCCACCGGGTAAGTTCCTTATCTAAATCCATTACTACAAAATTCGATAACGGAGGCGATGTTGGACTGCCCATTGGTAAACGACCGTTATAACAAACAAGTTGAGTTAATAACTCTTCCGTTTCTGCATTAAAAGAGAATAATTGACTTTGTGCCAACAACATTCTTATTTTCTCTTCTGTAATCTGATGAAAGAAGTTGTCGAAATCCATATTCAATAGATAATTCTTGCCAATGTGCTTTTGAGCATTAGTAAAGATAGTTCGTTTGTCCGGATCGTTTTTTACCGAACGTATGTATCCATGTGCGGCCGATGTACGATGATCGGAATACAACCATTGCAACCCATCGCTTAAACGGTCGAGCGCAAATTTTAACCATCCAGTTGGTGCCTCTATTAAACGTTTCTCTGTCGAGCCAGGCTTCGACACCTCGAATGTGATGTAATGCTCATTTACCTTTAATTCTTTTAACTGCCTTGTACTTACATTTAAATACCAGGCCAGATCCTTAACACTAACCACTTTTTGAAGCATAATCCTTGAGTTTATGAGTGTGATCGAAATCTGAAGCATGCGCTTCGACGATACTATAGTCAACGGCCAAGATACTGTTTTCATGTCTCAGTGATCGAAATCTGAAGCATACGCTTCGACGCTCTCCTAGAAAAGAGAGATTCAATTCGATTAGAGTCTCAGTGATCGAAATCTGAAGCATACGCTTCGACAGTTCTCTTTACAGGATATGTTCCCTCCAAGAAGTCTCAGTGATCGAAATCTGAAGCATGCGCTTCGACAAGAATTCAGCACAACAATTAATAATAAAAAATGTCTCAGTGATCGAAATCTGAAGCATGCGCTTCGACTCAACTTGTTGATTTCTTCTACAGTATCTTATTGTCTCAGTGATCGAAATCTGAAGCATGCGCTTCGACAATTGTATCGAAAAACACTTTAATTAATGGTTACGTCTCAGTGATCGAAATCTGAAGCATGCGCTTCGACTGATATGCTATATATCTCTTAGGGGTGGTTTTGGTCTCAGTGATCGAAATCTGAAGCATGCGCTTCGACAGAGATTTGTGGGGTATTCTCCTATATCTGTTTTTGTCTCAGTGATCGAAATCTGAAGCATGCGCTTCGACCCATTTTCGAATACTATCAAGCGTTTATATAAGTGTCTCAGTGATCGAAATCTGAAGCATGCGCTTCGACATAAAGATATGTAAAAATCCGCACTACACAAGGGCTACATCACGAGAAAATCGTATGTAAAACGGCCATATTCTGCAAAACTCCCACTTTTACGTTTTTATAGGAACATAATAATTACAACCCATTGTTCCTGTATCTTGTTATATAAAAGAATAGAACAGATCGCTTCTTTTACAATCGCGATGACGCTTGGCATTCGACCCGGTTTCCATTTTTTCCGGAATCCGGTTTCCTTCTGCAAAACTGTAAAAGACGCAAAATATTGCGCCTCTACATTAGCATTCTGACTCCATATCCTTGGCTCTTTCCCCTTAGCTCTCTGCAACACAATCTCTAGCTTCCAATATTTCAAAGAACGATATTTTCGCTACAGCTTCACAACTCTGCCGTAGCCTAAAGCCTTGTTGTTACCCAAACAAATAAATCCGGGCAACTGTAAGTTGCATTTAAACTCAATATCATAAGTCCAAAACTTATACCCCTTATACAAAACGGGTTCCAGTTGTTTATAAGTAATTTCAGTAATTTCGGAATCTACCTCCTCCATATTTAGTTCAAGGTATTTACACAACTCTTGCTTTATGTGTTTCTCCAGTTGTTGCTGCATCAATATTGCCTTCTCCAGCAAATTCAATCGATTAAACTTCTCATTCTCGCGATGATGTACCGGAATCCAGTTTTGCAAAGCATACGTATACTTCTTATGAGAATATTCATCGCTAAACGTTTCTCTTTTAAACAATTTAAATCCCGAGAACAGAATCTTCTTGTGCTCGAACGGAGTCTTGTACCTTGTTGCAATAAAATCAACGGCCTTTGCTCCCTCATTAATACCCGTTAGGTAAAATTGGCCATCCACATAATGGTAAATCACCAACGGATAGCCTATAAGGGTATTGTTGGTTATGATATCGCGGTTAAAAAATAGGTTGGGGCTAATCTCCTGCTGTTCTAATTCGTCCCAACTTTCGCGAACCAGGTGGTTTACGAGCTCGCGCAAATGTAACGAGTCGAACACCTGCACGCTTTCGCCCGGCGCAAGGTGGGGCGTTAGTTGGTAAGTGGTTATATTAGTCATTTTTTTCATATTGTATTCTTAGCTGAATAGACTGCCTGCTTTTGTTTCTCCAATAAGTCGCTTTAATGGTTTGTAAATATCATTGTATTTGACAGGCCTTTTTTCCCATATATTCTTTTCCTTATGATTCGCCGTATTCAGCTTATTAATGTCACAGTAAACTTCTGATTTTAATTTGATAATATGTTCCTTCAGTTTGTCTTGTACTTTTGTATTCCTAATAAAAGGCTCTTTCAAATCTTTTTCTCGTTTGCCCAATTCTTTAAGCCATTGTCGTATCAATTTATCATTTATCTGACTTGCCCTTTGCACGTTCAGTAATGTGTCTATGTTCATTGTGTTATCATCAGGCAAGATGCTTACTAAATTATCCTTGCATATATCCAAAAGCCTTTCAATATTTATATAAAAAGTATTTTCTTGAGGTACTTTTTGTTTTAGGTTGTCTAAATCCTTTTTTGCTTTGCTCCATTCTTCCTTTTCAATATTGTCTTTAGCTGAAATAAATAATTCAGCATAACCATAAACAGGGCTTTTTTCAACTTGATTGTTATTCTGAATAGTTTCAATTTGATTAAAAATATTCCTTGCCTCATCTATTTTATCCTTTTGCAAAAAACCGTTCAGTTCATTACATAATCTCGCATACCTGATTTGGTTTTGCTCCAATAAAAAATGTTTGTATTTTTCTTCAATGGCATAATAATCTGAAACTTCTGTAAATAAAGCATCCTTGTTTTTATTGAAATATTCTTGAAGTTTGGTATTTAAATCTGTGGATAGTTTTAGATCTTCATTATCAATTGCAGACATTAGCTCACTAATTATAGATGCGAATACATCGTTAATCAGTTTCTCTTTTTCTTTTTGTAATGCGAGTTTCTGTCTTTCTTCCTCTCTTTTTTCTTCTGCCGATATATCAAGCTGGCCATAGCCGACGTTGGTTTTGGCTCCAAGTCCTAAGTCGCGTAGTATTTGCTTAAATAGCTCCTCTTTATGGCTTGCTTTTATGCCGATATCGGATAAACGGAATTGAAAAACATAACTAACCCGTGGTAGTACCTTTAAAAATTGCAGAGGAGTTGGGTTCTTTAGCGGGCCTTTTGTATGTGGTGTAATATAATCGTTGTCCAGAAATTTCCCATCCTGCTCTTGGGTATTCACAGGAAAAGCATCGAAAAACACATCGCACTTGTATGTGGGTATACTATGATTGTTTAGTTCGCCTATAAATATGTTTTTTTCAAGCTCCTCAACATCGGGTTCGTTTTGTATATAATAATTATCTATTTCCTGAAGTTTTTCAACAATATATGCAGGATACTTAAAAGCACTGCGCAGTACCCCTTTTATTGATGAGCCCGGAATAACAGGTAATCCGGTTGTAAAATCGAAATGATAACCTAGTTTAAATTCGCCTGTCATTTTCGATTCGTGGGCATACCCAGAACCACAAAGCAAGCCAGGATACATCGTTTCTAAACTGAATCCATGTTTATTAAAAAGACATGGCGTAATATTTTCTGTATCAAGACAACTCTCTGTTATTTTTTCGTTCCAGCCTTCAAAGGTGTCTTTGTTTCTTTCCAATTTTCTTTTGTGGGCATCTTTCTCGTCGTCGTTTAAATGGTCTGTATTTACTCCAACAACGCTAAAATCAATCCCATTATAATAATGTTTATTAAAAATTAATCCAATATTCTTACTCATAGCTATGGTTCTATAAGGTTAAACGTTCTAATGGCTAATTTTAAGGCCGTAGCGGCATCCAATAATTTTTCAACCAGTAACTCTTTGTTGCCATGGTTCTGTACATACTCAAAAAGATTGTTGGGTGAAACACTATTGTTAACAATCCAAAAAATTGCATCTATAATTTTTTCTCTTTCGGCTTCAGCGCTTGTTTCAACCGCTTTATAAAAGGCAATGGTAGGCAATAAGCTCGATTGGATAATGGAAGCCCCAAAAGAAGAAACATAGCCATTAAAAGGTTTTTTTATATTTCCGTTGTTAACAATCTCAAATTCCTCAAGTGCTTCTAATGCCAATGGGAAGTAATTTTCTATTCTTTGTTTCATTTGGGAAAGTGTTAAATGGTTAAAGAACGTATTTTACAAAAGCCCATGCCAACGGTTGCATTTGCTCCAATATGGATAATGCTTTCGTTAGTCAGCAGCTCATTAAAAGCATTAAAGGTTTCATCCTCGTCATTAAACAAAACTGCAAAACCCAAAATAGTTTGCCTTGGCAACAATTGTTCGTACCACAGGTTATTGTTTTCTCCAATTTTATTTCGTGCAATTACTGGTAAATGGCTGTCGTTACAGTAACGTTTAAGATCTTCGTCTGAAAGTATTATTGTTTTTTTCTTATCTGGCATAAACTGAAGCAGGTTTGTTGGATAAGTATCAATACTCAGAGATCTAAATGTTTCAAAGTCTTCAACTAACCTGTGTTGGTCTGTTGGTTCGTATATCATGGGATTATTAACTGTAGTAGGTATGTTTTCGTCAATATTCCCAATTTTAAAATCTTTAAGCTTGTTTTTAAACTCTTCTATCACCGAAGCAGATGTTGCCAAATAGTAAGGTTTTACGTTACTACGCAGGGGCAAGGCCAATAAATCGGCCGAAAGGAAACGGTATGCAGCGGTTTGTTCTTCAGTCCCAAAGATTTTTTTTACCTGAGCCTTTGTAATTTCCGGGTTTTCTTTTTGGCTTTCGTTGTCGAAAAACTCTTTTAATGCCCCTTTTAAACTTGAACCATATATGCAGGGAAGACCTGTTGTGGCATCGCGTTGAATTTGTTTATCAATAACGCTTGTATTATTATCTCCGCTCCCAACATGTAAATTGGTAAGTGCAGTAATTGTATAGTATTTTGCTATCATTTTAATTAATTTTCTGAGTTGAAATATTGAATTGGTTGTAACCTATTTTTACGAATTTTTTGTGATCCTCGATTAGTTTGATAAGCTGCTCTAGACTTTGTCTATCACTAAAATATGCCACAGAACCCCGTTGTACTAAATTATACCTGTCGCTACGCTCAGATATGTCGTAATGAGCCTTCCCATTATTAAAGAAACGGAATGGCAAGGTGTTAATAATGCTAAGCGAACTATTGCGTATTGCTGTATCAAACTTCTCTTTGTTTTCAATGTAGGTGTCGGCAATAAATGTAAGGCAATACTCTTCTCCATCCGATAATTGCGGGACAGAGGTATTTGAGGTCTTGTTTTCGATAATTGGGTCGAAACTTATTTTAAATGGACTTTTTTCTGCCCCCATGCGTACTAAGCCATTTTGGGGTTTAAACTGGTTGTTCAACTCTGCATAAAATGCAAAGGAATAGCCAGATTTGAGTTTATACGAAGTTTGTTTATAAAAAGCTTTATCGTCGGCCTGTCCATCCTTAGCTTTGGTTATCCCTATTTGTTCGTTGGCTATAAAAACTTTATTATAATTCAGAATGCTTGTTTCTTCATTGCAGGTTAAAAAATCCGATAAACCTTCCTTTTCGTCGTAACCTTTAAGGGTTAAGTGTTGTACATTGCCAATGTTGTTTTTCGAGTTGATGTCTGTTAATGTAATGGTATCAACGAACTTTACTTTATTGCCCTCCTCTTCCTTCTCTGCAATAATTAGGTATTTTGCATTGGGACTGTACATAATGCCTTCATCATTAATTATTCTAACAGGCGATATGGATTCTATATATCCAAAACTATTATCGTGCTTCATACTAAAACTAAACCTGCCAATTGCATTTTGGGCAGCATTGCTTAGTTTTGGTTTTTCTGCTGTACAAAGCCACCGATTTTGCTGTAAAATATGATACCTGAGTACTCCCAACAGGGTTGTTTGCTGCGGAAAACGGAGCGATTTTTGAAAATAATCGGCTTCATAATCTTCAAGGAGTTCACCTTTTTCATTTTTTTTCTTTTTGTATTTCGATTCGCTACCAAAAAAGAAGGAATCGAGCGGTGTTAGTTTTACTAAATACCTCATAGCTAATTGTGTTTTTTGGTATTTAAAAATTTCACAAGTTGCAAAACCCCTTTAACCTGATTCAGCGTAATATCGAAATCGTTTGTATCGGAAAATGAATCGAAAAGTATTGTTTTCAGTTTCTCAATAAAGGCTTCGGAACCAACATGTATTTCTTTTTTATAGAAATTAGTAAAATAGCTGTTTAACCGGGTTATGTCTCTGTTATTAGCTGCTAATAGATTTTTAAGAATAAAACTATCTCTGTTCAAATTATATAACAAAGAGTTAAAGTCTAAGCCATCTGAAAGGCATAATAAATCGTGCAGGTGCTCTTTATATAGTTTTTCGTTTTTATGAAGTATGGTTGTATAATCTTGTCCGCTGTGTTTCAGTAAACGAAAAGCTATTGCATTCTTGGTTTCTGTTTGTTTAGCCATTGAAAATAACAGATACTGGGCATTATTTACGGCCTCGTGCATAGGATATTTATAATACGAGATGGAAACTCCGTACGACATAGAGGGCTCTGGGTTAGACAAATAACTGCTTAATTTTTCGTTATTTAAGATTTGTTCTGCAAAAACAGCATCAATCTCATTAATTAGGTCGGTAATGTATTTGTTTTGGTGGTTTTCCAGAGGTGCAAAAAACAGTAGGTCATCTCCTCCTGCATATATTGTTTTGCCTCCCCAGGTTTCAATTACATCGGCAGCTTTTAGTGCAAATTTCGAAAGCGATTTCGAAAATTCTACAATTGCTTCGGGGGTAGCACTTTCATAAATCGCCTTTATCAGTTTTCCCACATTGTCGCCATCGGCCTGAACAATAGCAATATACTTATTCGAAAGTTTGAGTTTCTTATAAACCGAGCAGTCGTTTACTGTAAAGCTATCGTCTTGTGCTTTTACCCTTGCTTTTTCATGCCTTTCAATCTCCAAAAGTTTTTCCCAAATTGCATCTTCATCGTCGTTGGTATTCTTTTTTAACTCAATAAACAATTCCTTTTCTGTATCAGTAAAGGTAATCCTCTCTGTTGCTATTTCAATTATTGACGGATAACCTTCACTCCCAAACTTTGATTTATAAAGTTTTGTAAAGAGGATTTTCTCAAGCATCTCAACAAACTTTAATTTATCGGTAGGAATGTATTGCCCTTGAAGCTCCATTGCTGCCAATAAACTGTTTAGCTCGAAAACAGCATTGTTGCTTGTCAATTCAGAACTGTTTATTTCCAGCATTCTAATGCTTAAATAATCCTTCAAATAATTTTGTTGCACCTTAAACTCATCACTTGAGGTTGCAATGGCTTGTGTTACCGCTCCTTCAAGCTTGGTATACAAGCCCTCTTCTGATTGAAGCATTATGCGGTCGGGAAAGAGCCCTGTTTTGTCGCTTTGTTCCAAGCCTAAACTATCGCTTAGCTCTTCTTTGTTCGGATATGGCAATATTACATTGTCGACAATACCATTTTCTTTTAAATTTTCTAAAACCAGCTGCATAAAATAACTAAAGAAGTAGCTTGCAGCCCATATCTCCCGGGTTTTGCGCGCCAACCCCAAAGACGATATAATGGGACCTATGGTTAATGCGGTATATTTCATTTAATTCAGCTTATTTGTTCGTAAATATTCTTTAATATCCAATATTCGGGTTGGCTAGTAAGTTTCTCACTCGACTTACATCTACTTCTTAAACTAGGAAGGTCATTCTTCATGTATGTTATAAAATCATTCCAACTAAAACTTTCGGGAGTTTTTAATTCTAGGCCAGTCTGTTGCCCAAACTCTACCTCAAATGTTTTATCAAAAAATCCATTGTCGATATCTTTAAATTTCAAACCAACGAAGTACTGATTCTCTGACATCTGGATTGGTTTTATCAGAAGAGGTGAAGCAAAACGAAGAGCTTCTGCATTAGTTTTTGTTACTATGGCATCGTATTTTTTCCAATTTTCAACGGTACTTAGACCAAATAAATCTTTTAATAAAAGATGAGGTTCCTCGTTAGAACTATATGTTAGAACATCTGAATAGTCGTGTTTTTCTATTTGTTCATTTATACTTAGTTCAGGGTATTCTTCTTCTGTAAGATATCTTTCTTTTATCGACTTTTTATCCCATTGCTTTCGTAGTCTATCTTTTGCATAATGAAAAATAACTGGTTTTATATAAAACTTAGATTTATCATCACCGCCTTTTCGATTTATCCCACTTCTAAGGCTTTTATAAAAGATATCAATTTGGGCAAACAAACGGGTAAAGTTTCTAATTTCATTATTTACCCGACTATTTTTAATAGATTTTGTTAAGATATAATCGTTTTTATCATCTAGGTTTAGGTAAAACGAAAGATCAAAGTCGTTTACCTGAGGTACCATATCAAGAGAAAAAGACCCAAACCCCTTTGATTGTCGTGAACCGAAATTGTGGTATAAGAAGAACTTATGAATATGATTATCAACACAATCCAAAAGTTCTGTTTTGAATGAGAAGACTTCAATTGTAAGATCAGTTGAAAAGGTTAAAAATTTACGATCTCTTCCATGTTGGTCCATGTTCCCAAAAAACAATGGGTAGCCTTCTGGAATATCAAAAGGATAGCCATCCTTTTCAATAGTATCCACAATCCTTACTTTATAATCCAACGCCAAATGTGTTTTCCCATTGTTTATAAAATACGATTTATACTCTTCTTTTGGAACCTCTTGCTCATTTGCTAATTCCGTTAAATTTTCAAGACTTATCAAAAACCTATCCAACTTAGGCTTCAACTCTGTAGCCCGTAACGTAGCCCCATGTTGGTCGTGCTGAAAATGAATTAGAGGCGTGTGCTGTTTTAATGTAAATGTTAGTTTATGCATAGTTACTATCTGTTTCTTTTGATTCTATTTGTTCTCCTAAATAATCTTTTAGCTTTCTTCCATATTCCAAGCTTCATGTAATAGTTAAATAAGAAGGTAAATAAGCCTGATATGAATAATACAGCTAATGAAACGAATAAGAATGGAAAATATATATCACCATCCCAATATGGCTCAGGAATGCTTTCAAAATCTGGCATTATATTAATTCCCAAGAAACCAACAAGTAAAGACGGAACGAGAAATATTGCCCCAAGTATCGTTAGATTTGTAATCTTTTCATTTTCATTTTTTGCATTTACTAATGATGCAAACTGATATATTTCGTCAATTTCTCTATTAAGGTCCTTTACTTCCCTTTCAATTCGCATATTTTTCTGAAGCATATCATACAATTCAATACCTTGATCTTGTGCTGTAATCTCACGGAAATACATTTTATTCATAAACTTAAGGTATGACTCATTAATTTCTTCAATCTCAAAATGTTTATTCTTCACATCTCTTGATATACGTGCTATTTCATTTGAATATTTCAATACAGAAGCACGTTGCATTAAGCAAAGTACGACCATCTGATAGTATATTGTTGTTGCATGTGTTGATATTAACTCTCTTCCAAAATATTCCAGATCTGTTAATGCCATTAAAGAATATCTCGACACCCCCCAAAGAGTACCATCATCGGTAAATCGTTCATAGGTATGTTTTATATTTTCACATCGAAGCATATTGCGATTTTGACAAGTTGCCCAACCACCATCTACAAATACATACTTGTACCAGAATTCACTAGAATGAAAAGCATAATCTTTCTCAATCTTCGATTTTTGTTTAGGATAGGCTTTTAGCTTATTTATCGTTTCATTGTTTCCATACCAACAAATAGTAAACATTCTGTCGTCAATTAATGGTCGAATGCAAACATCTCCTGCCTCTAAATCTTTAGATGAACATTTTATCTTTTCATTTCCTTTCTTGTTCAATAGTTTCAAAATGAAGTCAGGTAGTTTTATTGGTTGTCTAGCAAGTCGATTCATGCCCTTCTTGTCATCCTCATTTAAATTATACCAGGTAAAATCATCAAAACAGTCATCAAACGATAACGTTATCTGGTTTGCTAAAAATGCATACTTAACTTTATCTGTTGCTCTAGATGACACATTAGATAAAAATTGAGGATAAATACGTCTTCCAAAGTCATTTATTCTTAGAATTTCAGAATCCTCTTTATATCTTGAGTTTTTGAGATGATAAGAAAGAACACCAACTCCATTATTAAAGAGATGTAGAAATATTCCTGTAAGATCTAACAGGTAAGATTCAAAATGTTCCTCCTTTGTTATCCAATCTTCTTGCTTAACATCAATTTTATAAGTTGCGTTATTCCCTACGTTATAGGTATAATGTTGCACAATACCTTCGTTATTACATTCTTCATCGTAAAGGGCATCTCGTACAAAATCGTAGAAATAAACATATTCATTGTAATTTCTAAATTCATCGATATAGTACCCCTTCCGTTTTCCATCATTACCTGTTTCTCTAATCCATTTTTGTTTATCAAGTAAATCATCAAATGCTTTTATATTGCAACGTTCATTAATTCTTAAATTATCTAGAGCTTCGCCTTTTCTATTAGTTGCGTCCCACCTAAACGGGAATAAAAAGATATGTTTACTATAAATTGGTAATTTCTCTGACATAATATATTATGGATTTAGTTTTTTGTTCCGTATGGATATTGATCCCAAAGAAGCTTTTATTACCTCCGTAATAAGCACTGCCTTCCTTTAGTAGTGAACTATAAAGTTCAATGAGCTTAGGTGTTCGTTTTGTTCCGTAATAACATAATTCGTCGTCCGAAAAAATCAAAAGTTCTTCCTGTTGCTCAAACATGCGGTCTGTAATCGTACTGAATTTTGAGGTTTCTGATTTTATTATGACCACCCCATTCTTAACTGTTTTATGTTTTATTGCTTTTTCAGCTAACTGTTCATCGGCAGGAGACACACCTTGTGCTGCTCTGTCTTTCTGTCTTATTTCCAAAATTTGCTTTTCGGTAGCTCCTAGTTTCTTCATTGCAGGAATATAACCAGAATCATTAGCTGCAATCAATTTCTGAAATGTGTTAAGTTTGATGTTTAATAAATCAGCAATTTGCTCTAATGAACTTGCAAAATGGGATTTTTCATTATGATGATCAATTGCTCTATAGTTATGTGGAAGTTCAATATCTTCAATGAGTTCAATTCCATAAATAATCACATTATGATTAGCCTCAATTACATCTTCATACAGACTTAACTTTGCGCCCCAACTAAGACATTTATCAAATAAATTGACTCCCTCTCTGTAATGGTTGGTCAATAGTAGTTCCTTTATGGCAAGCATCTCAAGATCCTTTCCGCCTAACAGAAAAATTTTGGGGTTCATAGCATTTCCGGTTTTCACATCTATTATTTATCAAAAAATCATTAATCATGAAAGGCTATAACAGAATATTGGGGTTATAGTCTGCATATTGATCCCGATTTTGGTATCTACTAAATTAATGATTATATACAATAAGCAATATGCACACAAAACTGCTGTATAACATATTTTACCCCAAACCTGAGCTACATTAAAAAGACATTGATTAACGCTTCAACGATAAATCCTTCTCTCTGTGTATTCGAGGAATCGGTTATCCCGTGATATATGTGTTGTTTTATTCTTTGTGGAACTCAGTGCTCTCATGCTAGCACACATTTGTTATATATGCTTTTCTATCTCACTGTTTAGGTTTATAATCTGGGCCATAAAACAGACGCAAGACATTGCGTTTCCACATTTACATCCGGTTTCCTTCTGCAAAACAGAAAAGGCTCAAAATATTGCGCCTCTACATTAGCATTCTGTGGCTCCATGCCCTTTGCTATTGACATTCGATTCCAGTCTCCCTTTTTCCCAGAATCCAGACTCCTTCTAACTTTCCCACTTTTAAACTTTTCTACTTTGCCATTAGCAACACAATCTAAGAAGCATGCGCTTCTACTTATAAAAATTAACACGAGTTATCTAGTTAATGTGTCTCAGTGATCGAAATCTGAAGCATACGCTTCGACAGGTTACAAACCTTAAACAAAACCTTAGTAAGAGTCTCAGTGATCGAAATCTGAAGCATACGCTTCGACCTTTGCATTGATTGTGCTTGGATTTCTAATAATGGTCTCAGTGATCGAAATCTGAAGCATACGCTTCGACGATCTTTAGAAAATCACCCGCCTAGACCTAAAAAGTCTCAGTGATCGAAATCTGAAGCATACGCTTCGACATAAAGATATGCAAAAATCCGCACTGCACAAGGGCTACATCACGAGAAAATCGTATGCAAAACGGCCATATTCTGCAAAACTCCCACTTTTACGTTTTTATAGGAACATAATAATAGCAGCCCATTGTTCCTGCACCTTTTTTTATAAAAGAATAGAACAGATCGCTTCTTTACAATCGCGATGACACTCTCAATACTCCTGGCATTCCATTCCTGTTTCCTTTTGCTAAACTGAAAGAGACGCAAGATCTTGCGTCTCTACGGTTTCCCTTTTCTCCTGAATCCGGTCTCCACTTCTACCCCATTTCAAGGATATTCATGCTATTGCTCAATGCATCGTAAACTAATAGTTTACCGCTTAACACTTCACCTATTCCCAGAATAATTTTCAATACCTCACAGGCCTGCATACTACCAATAATTCCGGGTAATACGCCTAGTACTCCCAGCGGCATTTGCTTCTGGTCGGGCACATCAGGGAAAAGATCGAAATAGGATGGGCCATTTTTATAATTGAAAACCGATACCTGCCCTTGAAACTCTCCGATGGAAGCATGAACAAAAGCTTTTTGCTCCTTTTTCGTTACCTTGTCAATATATTTTCGCGATAGAAAGTTATCAGTCGCTCCCACCACAATATCATACTTCTCGATAATACTTTCTGCATTCTCATCAGTCAACCAGATTGGATAGGTGTTGATTTGCACATCACTATTTAGTTGATTTAGTCGTTCCTTCGATTGCTGAACTTTCGACTTCCCAATTTCCTCTTCGGAATAAAGAATTTGCCGTTGTAAATTAGATATACTCACCACATCGGCATCAACAATTCCAATGGTTCCCACTCCGGCAGCACAAAGGTATTGCAGTACAGGTGCTCCCAGACCACCTGCACCAACAACCAATACTTTTGCATCCAGCAGTTTTTGCTGACCATCTTCTCCTATCTCATTCAAGATAATATGTCGATTGTATCGCTCTTTTTGTTGTTCATTCATTGGTCTGCATTTTACGTTTGCATAAATTGATCCCAATCTTTCCACACCACCTCGTAACCATGATTATGAATCATATCAGCAATTTCATTCACCGATCGGTCATCGTTCACAGAGAACTGCTCCAGACTCTCTTCTTTGTTGGCATAACCTCCCGGATTTGTCTTTGAACCGGCACTATAAGAAGTTGGTCCCAACTGTAATGCATTATCCCTAAAGAAAGATCGCTCACGCGTTGAAAGCGAAATTTCCACATGGGGATTCAACAATCGATAGGCACAAATCAGCTGCAGAAGATCTCTTTCGGTAGTTTCGTAGCGAGGTTGAAATGCCCCGACATGTGGTCGAAGTCGGGGAAAAGAGATAGAGTATTTGCTTTTCCAGTATGTTCGTTCTAAATATTGCAAGTGTAAAGCGGTAAAAAAGGTATCAATTCGCCAGTCTTCCAGTCCGAGCAAACACCCTAACCCGATCTTATGTACTCCCGCCTTTCCCAATCGATCGGGTGTTTCTAAACGGTATCGAAAGTTAGATTTCTTTCCTCGAGGATGGTAGTTTTTATAGTTGGCTTCGCAATAGGTCTCTTGATAAACATAAACAGTATTTAGCTTTTTTTCAATGAGCATTTCATACTCATCGATATCAAGCGGTTGTGCTTCCAACGAGATCAATGCGAAATCATCCTTCAACTCATCCATCATTCGACCTAAGTATTCGCTTCCGCACTGCTTTTGATCTTCACCACTCACCAATAAGATATGCTCGAAGCCCAGCTTTTTAATCGCCTGCGCTTCCACCCTTACTTCTTCTTCCGTTAAAATGGTTCGTTCGAATTGATTGGAATGGTTAAAACCACAATAAACACAATGGTTCGTACACGAGTTAGACAAATACAATGGGATATACATTTGCATACACTTCCCAAATCGCTGTTGGGTTACTTCCCGGCTTTTCTGAGCCATTTGTTCTAAGTACTTTTCCGCTGTCGGAGAAATCAGACTTTGAAAATCACTTAGATCAAGAACCGTTTTGCTCAGTGCTTTAACTACATCTTCTTCTGTTTTAGAATAAATTTGCTCGCCTATTTCCTCCCAATTATACCGGGTTATTTCGTTATAAAAACTCATATGCAACAGCTTTAATATAAGAATGAAGTAAGCGGACTACTCGCATTGGCTCCCATCGACTTCTCGGCCAAGCGGGCTTCGAAAGCCATACGTCCAGCCTCTACAGCCATTTTAAAAGCTTTGGCCATTTCCACCGGCTGAGGAGATACTGCAATTGCTGTATTTACCAAAACAGCATCAGCTCCCAACTCCATTGCCGCTGCGGCATGCGAAGGTGCTCCGATTCCGGCATCAACCACAACGGGCACATTGGCTTGCTCTATAATAATTCGAAGAAAATCGATGGTTTGTAGTCCGTTATTGGAACCAATAGGTGACCCCAATGGCATAACTGCAGCCGTTCCTACCTCTTCCAACTTCTTGCACAAAACCGGATCGGCCTGTACATAAGGCAAAACCACAAAGCCTAACTTCACCAACTCTTCGGCTGCTTTAAGCGTCTCTTCTCCATCAGGCAGCAAGTATTTTGGATCCGGATGAATCTCCAGTTTCAACCAGTTGGTTTCCAAAGCTTCTCGTGCTAGCTGTGCCGCAAATACCGCTTCCTGCGCATTACGAACTCCCGACGTGTTAGGCAGCAAATTAATTGTTGGTCCTTGAATATGCTGAACCATATCATCTTCTTTGTCGTCGATATCTATTCGTTTTAACGCCATAGTTACCAATTCCGAACCAGAAGCTTTTATAGCCTCTTTCATTAATTGATTGGAAGAGAATTTCCCTGTTCCTGTAAAAAGCCTCGATTGAAATGTTTTATCTGCGATTTGTAGTGATTGCATGTTCTTTGATTTAATTTGATTTTTCGATTTGGTTTAATAAGTCTCCGGAAAGAGCAATTCCCCACATACCAGTGTTCTGTATTAACTCCAGCTCTTCCAATCGAATTCCTCCCACAGCCAATACTGGGATATCAATCTCAGTATCTTTCAACTGTTGACAAATTGCGTTATAACCTTCTATCCCGATAATTGGACTAAGGTTCTTTTTGGTGGTTGTAAATCGGTATGGTCCCAAGCCAATGTAGTCTGCTCCGTTTTCATAATGCATAACGATATCTTCGAAGCAATTGGCTGTTCCTCCAATAATTACATCAGCCCCCAGTAATTCCCGGGCATTCTTTATGGGCATATCATTCAATCCCAAATGAATAGCTCGCACTGCCATTTCTTTGGCTAAGTGCGGATAGTCATTTAAAACCAGCGTACCATTGTATTTTTCAGCATAACCTTGTGCTCTGACAATCTCTTTTTTTATTGCATTATCAGAATGATCTTTCATTCGAATTTGGACACACGAGTAACCTGCCTCGAGCACCAACTTCGCCTGTTCGGCATGTGATAAAGTAGGATGGTCTTGAGTGATGTAATGAATTCTGGGTATTTCTTTTATCATTTATGATTCAGTTTTTGGTAATTACAATAGATGTTTGAAAAGTTAGATCGAATTACATCTAACTCATTGGTATTGCTCCAAACGGCTCCAAGCAAAGCACAACCGTCGAAACCCATTTCTGCCACTTCTGTTATTCTATTCTCATCTATCCCCCCAAGCGCAATGAGTTCTGTCTTTCTATCTTTCTGCAGAAAATTCATCAACTCACCTCTATTCCAATTCTTTTCGTATCCATACTTCGAAATACTCGAAAATATCGGACTTAGAAACACATACTCATATACCCCGTCGTATTGCATTGCCTCTTCAATAGAATGAAATGAAGTACTTACTGCTCCTTCAATTTTATCTCGAAATACACCTGAAGTATGAATTCTAATTCCATACACTCTTGCAATTTCAGGATGATTATGAATAACTATTTTCGAATAATGCGCGGGTTTAATCTGATCCAATAGCTGGCAGATTTCTCTTTCACTTGCCCCAGGTTTTCGAAGATGCAAACCGAATGTATATTTATCGAATAGTTCATTCAGAATCAATGCTTCAGATTCAAAGCAATCAGGATATGTGATTAAAATAAGTTTCATGACAACTTGAGTTAGATGAGAAGTAAGATAAATGACCTTACTTCTCACAATAGGTTCTTATAGATACAATTCGTTTCCTTCTTTCTGAAACTCTTCTGCTTTTTGCTTCGATTTCTCTGCCAGTTCTCGCACTTCCATCGATGCTCTCATGGAACAGAAATTCTCACCACACATGGAGCAAAAGTGAGTCGATTTGTAACCTTCATCGGGCAATGTTTCATCGTGAAACTGCATGGCTTTTTCACTATCCAATGCCAACGAAAATTGATCTTTCCAGCGGAACTCGAAACGTGCTTTACTCATTGCATTATCGCGATATTGAGCTCCGGGAAAGCCTTTTGCTAAATCAGCAGCATGTGCTGCTAACTTGAAAGTAATTACCCCTTCACGCACATCGTCCTTATTCGGTAAACCCAAATGTTCTTTCTGAGTAACATAGCAAAGCATCGCCGTTCCCTGCCAGGCAATCATTGCACCACCAATGGCAGAGGTAATATGATCGTACCCAGGAGCAATATCGGTCACCAGTGGTCCAAGCGTATAAAACGGAGCTTCATCACAATGCCTTAGTTGCTCTTCCATATTTTTCTGAATCAGGTGCATTGGCACATGTCCCGGTCCTTCCACAATAACCTGAACAAAATTCTCGCGTGCCAATCGGGTTAAGTAGCCCAGTGCTTCCAATTCACCAAACTGCGCTTTATCGTTGGCATCGGCAATACAACCAGGGCGAAGTCCATCCCCTAGTGATACGGCCACATCATATTGAGCCAATATCTTACAGATATCTTCGAAATGAGTATACAGGAAATTTTCTTTGTGGTGATGCAAAATCCACTTAGCCATTATAGCACCACCACGTGATACAATTCCTGTTGTGCGATGAACGGTTGTAGGAATATGTCGCCACAATAAGCCAGCATGAATAGTGAAATAGTCCACTCCTTGTTCGCACTGTTCGATCAAAGTATCACGATAAATCTCCCAGCTTAACTCCTCTACTTTACCATTTACCTTCTCCAATGCCTGATAAAGAGGCACAGTTCCCACCGGCACCGGACTATTGCGAATGATCCACTCTCTGGTTTCATGAATATTCTCTCCGGTCGATAAGTCCATAATGGTATCGGCTCCCCATCGGAATGCCCAAACCGCCTTTTCCACCTCCTCTTCGATACTTGAAGTGGTTGGCGAGTTTCCAATATTGGCATTGATCTTCACCAAAAAGTTACGCCCAATAATCATTGGTTCCGACTCAGGATGATTAATATTACAAGGAAGAATCGCTCTGCCACGTGCTATCTCATCGCGCACAAATTCGGCAGTAATATGAGTCTCTGGGATATTCGCCCCTAAAGCACATCCCTTGTGTTGATGAAACTTCTCTTTCAGTTCATCAATGCGCTGATTTTCGCGGATTGCCACATACTCCATTTCAGGAGTAATAATCCCTTTTCGAGCATAATAATACTGCGAAACATATTTCCCTCCTTTCGCTTTTAGCGGTTGTCGGCTCACATGCTCGAAACGCAAATGATCCAACGATGAATCGTTTAATCGTTTGCAACCATATTCAGAAGAGAGCTTATCTAATTGCTCAACGTCATCACGATCTAAAATCCAACCATGACGCAATTTAGCTAAGCCTTTCTTCAAATCTACCGTATAGTTTTCATCGGTATATGGTCCCGATGTATCATAAACCGTAACGGGAAGATTTTTCATGCGATTTCCATTCTTATCGACCGTATCGGCCAACTGAATTTCGCGCATAGCAACCTTTAAGTTGTGGATTTTTCCTTCTACATAAATCTTTTGTGAGTTAGGAAATCCGCCTTGAGTAATGTTTGTTGTTTTCAAGTGTTCTATGTTTTTAATTTCAGAATAAAAGCAGAGAACAAGAGAAGTAACGTTACAGTTAATTGTTATTTCAATCAGCCACCTTGAGTCGCTGAAACAATTAATACTTTGTCGTTTTCCTGAAGTTGGTGAGATTCCCAGTCGTGTTTTCTTATCACACTATTATTCACCGCGACTGCAATCCCTTTTTGAGTAGCGTATTCGGTCACCTCCAATAAATTATACAAGCTGGCTCCTTCGTTAAGATCAACAGTCTTACCGTTACATACAATATTCATATCAAAAAAATTGCAGGAGTGAAAACAGAGATAGATACTACATTCCTTGGCAGCATTACCTGCCCAGGTTCGAGGGTATAATCTCAGCCCTTACAGGCACCCCTTGTTAACATTGGCAACAAACATATGGGTTTTATCTATCAATTGCAACACTTTGAGGGCAAATACAGCTCTTAAATGCTACCAATTAACATTCAATGGTTTCTCAGTAGCATGCTCTGGAGTTGTCAATCCAATGCATTGGCAAATGGTTGGAACCAGCGAGCGAAGATTTACTGGCTCATTAAATTTCCCTTTTTTGATATTGGCTCCATAAAGAATTAAAGGAACATGTTTGCTATCGGTATACTCTGTGCGTTTGTACTTAAAAACCGGCCACCAGCCTTGTTCCAAAGAGTAAAACAGATCGCCTGAACGCTTGTAGTTATAGCTATGTGCAAACGGACTTAAAATGCTATTGTTTCCATTTCCATGATGTAAAGTAGTTGCAGGAACTGCCATTTTCACTCCTTTAAACTGATTTAGAAAAGTAGCTGCCAGTCGTTGCATTTTGGCAATATCTACCTCTTTCTTCTCAATCAATTTGTGGTTGAAATAAATTTGATATTCCGAATTGGAAATAATCCATTCTCCCTGCCCGAAAGTAATATTCAGGTACGATTTTAGAAGGGCAATGGCACTTTTAGGAGAGAACTTTCCCACAGGCAAACGCAGCTCTTCTTTTAAATAATCAGGAGAATACGAAGAAGACATATTTGATGTTAGAAACAACACATAATTTCCTTCTCCCACCTTACTGTCTAAAACACGAAAAAGGTGTTCTATTTCTTTGTCTAATCTTAAGTAGATATCTTCCATTTCGACAGAAAGAGGTCCAAAAGAATTATTCTCATAATCCATTGAGGAGAAAGTAACCGTTAGAAAATCGGTTATATTATCTTGCCCTAATTGCTCTTCGTCTAAAAGTTGAACCGAAAAGTCTTTAATCATTGTATTACCAAACGGAGTTGCTTTTAAGGGCTTTAAGTTATTGGCTCGCTTTTGTATTTTCTTCAAATCGTATGGAAAAGTATTCCATTTTCCATAAAATCCCTCTTCTAATAAATAATCATCGGGCAAACTCTCTTCGTAGCTACTTTTCGGTAATAATAAGTCCCAATCGCGGCTCAAATAATCGGCAGCCATATTCTTAGCATTGAAATCGCGCACCCAGTTAGGGAATTCAGATATATAATAAGAGCTGGAAATCATATTGCCGGTTTCTATGTCGAACCAGTATGCTCCGTCCGCCGCGTGACCAGCAGAGAAAATTGCAGAGTGACCATTTAATGCCACACTAAAAACTTTGGATTTTCCTCCTGATTCTAATTTAAGTCGATCGCCAATGGTTTCCACCATCACTTGAGCAGCAGAGCTGTTTCCCTGTTTCGAGTCACTTCCCACCGTAATGTAGTAATCGTCATCAGCCGCATTTACCGTTTTCTCTTTTAGTCGATCGTACCATTCATTATCCACAATTCCATGAATCGATGGTGTGGTACCAGTGAATAAAGTTGCCATTCCTGAAGCTTGATTCTGAATCAGCTGATCGATTCGTGCATTGGAAAATTGCGCCCCTTTATTCATCAATCGCTTGAATCCACCATTACGGTATTTCGATTCAAATCGAGTTAAATATTCTGGTCGCATTTGTTCAATAACAACTCCAACGACCAACTTCGGACGTTCATTTTTTTGAGCAATAGCCCCAATGCTCAACATTACTCCACAACAAACAAGAAAGGCTTTCAACATACGATTTCGGTTTAACAGTATTCTTACCCCCCAAAAGTAAAACAAAACTGGCAGACTACAACAGCCTGCCAGTTTCTATATGAAGTTATATTTACTTCTTCCAAACGCCATCTCTGACAGCATAAATTCGTTCAATAATATCGACAATCTTCATTCCCTCCAATGCATTGGTAGTTATTGTTGCCTTATTGGTTAATTTATCCACTACATTTTGAATAACGTGGTGGTGATTCTGAGCTGAGCCTTTATAAGCACCATAGTCATTAGGTGGAGCAGAAGGAGCAAGCTCTGGCATAGTGTAATTTTCGATATTACACACCTCTACCTCATTCATATACTGGCCAGCCACTTTAATCGTTCCTTTTTCACCGATAATAGTCATTGAACTTTCCAGATTGGTATTGTAAACTGAAGTAGAGTAATTCAGGCTTCCCATTCCTCCATTAACAAAATCGAATGAAACGAAACCAGAATCTTCGAAGTCTGTCAATTTAGCATGATTATTATCTTTGAAATTGCCTCGAATATTAGTGATATCGCCAAATAACCAATACATAATATCGACAAAGTGAGAGAACTGAGTAAACAAAGTTCCACCGTCTAACTCCAAATCTCCATGCCAGTTTCCTTTGGTGTAATAGCGATCATCACGATTCCAGTAACAGTTAATCTGTACCATGTAAATATCACCCAACACTTTCTGGTCAACCACCTGCTTCAACCACTCTGAAGGTGGAGAATATCGATTTTGCATCACGGCAAAGATATGCTTCCCAACCTCCAACGACTTGAAAATCATGCGCTCGGCATCCAAACGATTTAAGGCCATTGGCTTTTCACACACCACATGCGAACCTCGTTCTAATGCTTTTAAGAGAATATTCAGCATGAATACCATTGGGAGTACAAATATTGATAACATCGGCTTCAATATCTGATGCTACAAATTCGTCGAAGGTACCAAAGAATGGTTCTTCAATATCTGCAATACCACATTCTTCTTTTGTTTTTATATCACACACAGCAACTAATTCACATTGAGAATTTCGACGTACCATTTCGGCATGTCTTCTCCCAATATGTCCCTGACCAATTACTGCAAATCGTATTTTTCTGTTTTCAATATTCATCTATGTTCTTTCTGTTTTTAAGCGATTCGCTCTACCGAGTTCTCTTCCAACTGATACTTTTGCTTGCTCTCAGGGCATTCTGCCACATTTGAGTCTTCAAAATTCAATCGATGTCCATATTCACTTACCCATCCCATTTGACGCGCCGGATTTCCGACAACCAACGCAAACGCAGGCACATCTTTCGTAACAACAGCACCGGCACCAATAAGACAGAACTCACCTAAAGTAATACCGCAAACAATAGTTGCGTTAGCACCAATCGATGCTCCTTTTCTTACCCAGGTTTTCTTATATTCATCTTTTCGAATGACTGCACTTCGCGGATTGACAACATTGGTAAAAACCATTGATGGCCCAAGAAACACATCGTCCTCACAAATGACTCCCGTATAAATCGAAACGTTATTCTGCACCTTTACATTGGTACCTAGCTGAACATCGGGAGAAATAACCACATTCTGACCAATATTACATCGTTCTCCGATAATACAATTGGGCATTACATGACTAAAGTGCCATATCTTAGTTCCTTCCCCTATTTGACATCCTTCGTCGATAACAGCTGTTTCGTGTGCAAAATATTTATCCATATCAAAATCGATTTATGCAAGTTAATTGATTGAAGTTATGATAAAAACATACATTTTTTCACAAAAGAAGATATAAGTAAATATCTTTATCTTCTTTTGTAAAAAAAGTTTTAGAATCTCACTCTTTTTGTAAGTTCTATTTAGTATCAATACTAAATATTGAGGTAGAAGTTTAACCTTCTACCTTTTCATATCAAATAAATTATCCAAAGATACGTCTTATTCCAGTTTTCTTCTCAATATTATCTCCGTAACCATAGCCATAGCCATAACCGTAACCATAGCCATAGCCGTAACCGTAACCTCCTTTTTTCAACTCTACGTCGTTAATTAAAATACTAATATTGCTAACTCCATTCTCTTGAGCTTCAGCTAAACAAGTCATTAATCCACTCTTATCAGAATAATGCTGACGAACAACAAAGATATTAGTATCTGTGTGACGCATAATATGATATGTATCTGCCACAAGTCCTACCGGAGCTGAATCGACAATTACATAATCATATGTTTGCTTCAATTCTTCAATTAGCTCCTTCATTTTCTTGTCTGCCAATAATTCCGACGGATTAGGAGGAATTGGACCAGCAGTAATTACATCTAAGTTCTCACTTTTTGTTTTCTGAACTAATTCTTTAATAGCCTTCTGTCCAATCAAATAATTAGAAACTCCTTGGTTATTATTTAATCCAAAATCATCAAAAATTCTTGGTTTACGTAAATCACAACCAACAAGGATCGTTTTCTTTCCAATCAATGCATAACTTGATGCAATATTAATCGCATTAAACGTCTTTCCTTCACCAGGGAACGATGAAGTTACCAAAATAACTGGATTTGTCTTCTCTTTAGTGAAGAACTGCAATCTTGTTCGAATGGCTCTAAATGGTTCTGATTCCGTAGACTGTGGATTATCTAACACCACTGTTGCTCCAATTTTACTAGGCAACTTAAATACGTGACCAATAATTGGATGCTTTGTGATATTGCGAATATCTTCCCTTGTGACAATCTTATTATTGAAAAAATCCTTCAATAAAATAATTATAGCCGGGAACACCAAACCTAACATAACACCAATAATATAATTGATTCTTTTAGTTGGTTTTACAGGACCACCGCCTAAAACTCTCGCAGAATCAATCACCTCATTATCCGGAGAGTTGGAAGCTTGTGAAATCTGCGCTTCAGAACGACGCTGCAATAAAAATGTATAAATTTCATTGTTCAACGTATACTCTCTTTTAATATTAACGTAATCACGAGTTGTTTGAGGTAACTGCTTCAGTAATAAATTAAAATCAGAGATTCGTCTATTTACATCGCTTAAACCAATTTCTGTTTGACGAATAATACTTCCAGTATTTTCTTTCAAAGTACTTAGTGCTTCCTGAATCTGAGCATCAATACGTTGCACCATTGGATGTTCCTTGGGCCGAACAATATTTAAGCTCAACTCACTCTTTTTCATACTAAGTTCATTGATACCAACAATCAATTTATTTAAAAGTGGATCCTCCACTCCCATAGCTGTAGGTGCAACAATTGATTCAATATTCTGAGCACTTTTAATGTAGGTGTTCAAATAACGATAATACTTCATCTTTGTCTCAAACAAGGCTTTCTCTTCATCCAATTTTGTCAATTGCTCTAAAAGCTGTTGTCCTTGAAAATCTAAGTCCATTACCTTCTTATCCGACTGGAAACTCTGCATTTTATCTTCAGACTCACCTAAAGAACTAGCAATCGACTTTAGTTGAGAATCAATAAAGTCAATAGTTTTCTTTGCAAATTGATTCTTTTTCCCAAGGTTACGATTTAGATATACCTCCATTAGTTTATTTAAAAATGCTTTCGCTTTTGAAGGGTTATCTGACAACATTGATATCTGAACCAGCGAAGCACCTTTTTTCATAGGATCGATAGATAATGCTGCACGATATCTTTTTGTCAACTGATCTGGAGTATTTAAGATGAAATAATAGTTATTCTCCTCATTGGGATTAAACTTCTCATTCAACATAATTGTGAAAGCTAAATCAGGAGAAACCAACTTATCTCCTGCTTTCAAATCTTTTGAAAATGCAAATTCATACTTGACCCCAACCGTCTTATCTGCCTCATAATCGAACAAGCGAGCGACCTCGGCCTCAACTGAAAGTGTTATAGTTCCATCTTTTTTGATATGAACATTGAATGGTGTTCCTATAATTTGAGGGTGTTTCTTATCAATAATAACCTTAAAAGGAGAATCATGATAGATTTCTCGAGAAACCACTTTTCCTTGAGCGAAATAACTTACCCCAAAGTCTAATTCTTTAATCGTATTACGAACTTGAGTATACGATTGAATAATTATAGTTTGATTGTCAAAATTCTGCAAACTTGGAAACATACCAAACCCTTGAGTCATATCACTGTTTCCAAAGATTCCCTTCATTGGACTTCCTCCTTTATCATCTTCAATAAGGACTGAAGTTCCTACTTTATAGATTGGTCTTGCATAACGATTAACCAAATAGGCTCCACCACCAGCAATCATTACACAGAAGACAAACCAGTACCAATTTCCTAAGAAACGAAATAGTAATTTTTTTAAATCAATGGTTTCATCATCGTTAACCATTACATTCTGGCTCTGTCCAGTTACATTTTTTTCTTGCATTGCTAATAATCTATTTAGTGAGGTTGTGTACTAATAATACTCCTGAGAATAATGTTGAGATAACTGTAAATAAAGTCGCAAATGGTAAAGTTTTAGCTCCCCAAACTTTACGGTCAGGTTCAATATAGATCAAGTCGTTCGGTAATAAATGATAATATGGAGAAGTTATCAAATTCTTATCAGTAAGATCCAATGCTATAACGGTTCTTTTTCCTTCTACTTCTCTGATTAATTTTACTGTTTTACGATTACCATGATCAGTCAAATCACCTGCATACCCCAGTGCTTCAAATATATTCACTCTGTTACGTAGCATTCTAAATTGTCCAGGTTTATTTACCTCTCCTAAAACTGTAATAGAACGGTTTACCATTTTCACTATAACAGAAGTTTTAGTTAAATGCTCATCAACCCGTTCTTGCAAACGCTCTTTTACTTCACTCAATGTTAACCCTTCTACTTTCACTTTTCCAATAAATGGGACATCAATCACGCCTTCTTCTGACACAACATAACTTACCAACTCAATAGCTGTTTCAGTTGAATAGTTTTTGTCAATAGATGAAAGGTTTAAGAATGCAGTAACATTAGGGTCATCTCCAATAACCTGTATGTATAGGTTATCATTAGTTCTAATCTTATAGGCTGCAGGTACCTCTGCCTCTAAGTAAGATTTTCCTGTTTCAATTTCATTAAGATAAGTAAGATCTTTTAAACTGGTACTACAAGATGTGGAAAATAGTAGCATAAATATTCCAACCACGACTAATAGGGAATTTCGTAGATTTCGCATAATTTGTGGATTAATTCTTTTGATTATAAAAATCATTAAAATAATAATTGAGCAAAGATTTTTAGTGTTCTATTTTAAATCTCACACAAAGATAAAATTTTACACTAATTGCAATGCTCTTAACCTGTATAATATTAGCTAAGCGAGCATAAATATTTCAATTCAAAACTAATATTCAAGCTTTTTATTATCTAGTCTTAGGAATTAAATCTCCAGATATGTCTTTTATGAAAATTTTATCTTTTTTATGCTTGTATTTTTAAACAAAGTACTATATTTGCATCGCTTTTAAAGCAACAAGGAGACTCAGTAGCTCAGCTGGTAGAGCACATCCCTTTTAAGGATGGGGTCCTGGGTTCGAACCCCAGCTGAGTCACCAAGAAGCACATCATTTAGATGTGCTTTTTCTTTTTATATACTTCCCATTAATTTCGTTTCAACTTATCTCTGAATTCTGAAGGACTAATTGTAGTGTATTTCCGAAAAGCTTTTGAAAAATAATAGGGAGATTCAAATCCTGATTTAAATGCAATTTCTTTTACGGTAAAAGCTGTGTTAGACAACAAATTCTTAGCAGTTTGAATTTTCAATTGCAACAAATATTGCCCCGGAGATATTCCTGTATACTTTTTAAATTCACTTCGAAACAACGAGTAGCTAATATTCAACTCCTCTGCTAAAGCTTGCATACTAAATTGCTCTGTCAGATGAGCTCGCATATACAACCTCGACTTATTAATTATCTTCTCGATTTTATTATTTGCAAATCCTTGAGTTAACACTATCTGACGCACTTTCCCTAGTATAAACAATACATATCCACTAGCAGCCTGCTGATAACCAATTCGCTCCTGTTGTGTTAAATCGAAGAGTTCTTCGTATGCATTTAATATTTGCTCATTATAACCTACATAAACAACTGGAGACTCAACATCAAAGAAATCAATAATTGATTTCATTATTTCTCCATTGAAGCCAATATAATGCTCCCGCCAACCATCTTCCGAATCTGGTGCATAGCGATGCCAAACATACGGTGCTATTAATATTATATCCCCCTCCTTTACATCGAATTTGGTAGTTCGGGTTTCAAACACTCCTTTTCCTTTTGTAATATATAGCATTTGGTATTCATCCAGAACCCGACCATCTTCCCATATAAAATGATATCCTTCGGGATGTCCTTTCGGAGGATATTTCTCGTTTGGAGCAATTTCTGCATATCCGGCAACATTCACATACAATCCCCACTTTTTGTCATCTTCACTTTGAGTCAAATATTTAAACAATTGTTCCATAATACCTTTGTTTATGCAAAATTCGGATTCGAGCTAATCAAATAATCCATCAGTCTTAATTAACTAGTACTAAAGTACTGAAAATATCACGAATCAAAACACCTTACTTCCATCCAACACAAACCAAGACCACACCACCAAGAAACACAACAATCTACTAATCTACATTTTAGTACTCACTTCATTCTACAAAAAGTCCTTTCTCCATCCTTGAATTACTCAGAATGTACAAACGATTTGGCATTTTGTCAATTGCCCTACCTACCAGTACCATCTACTTTTGAAATGTCAATTTTCGACCATAATTAATCGACTATGAGTAACACCAATTTTATTGAAAAAGCATATCAAATAGCCAAAGAGCAATACGCCGAATTGGGTATTGATACAGATAAAGTTCTTGAGAAAATGAACGATCTTGTCATCAGTTTACACTGTTGGCAAACCGATGATGTTTCAGGTTGCGAAACTCCCGACTCATCATTATCAGGAGGAGGAATTCAAGCTACCGGAAGCTATCCAGGGAAGGCAAATAACCTGGAACAAATAAGAACAGACCTTGAAAAGGTTCTGGCTCTACTTCCTGGCAAGCAACGACTAAACCTTCACGCTATATATGGCGATTTTAACGAAGAAATCGTAGACAGAGACCAGATTGAAACCAAACACTTCCAAAGCTGGATTGACTGGTGTAAAAAACAAGAAATTGGAATGGACTTCAATGGCTCGTTCTTTTCTCACCCAAATGCAGACAATGGATTCACTCTTTCATCAAAAGATGAAGCGATCAGAAGTTTCTGGGTAGAGCACTTGAAGCGCTGTAGAGCTATTGCTGCCGATATGGGAAAACAGCTGAATTCACCATGTGTACACAATGTATGGATTCCTGATGGATCGAAAGATACTCCAATTGACAGAAACGGTTATCGCAAACAACTTAAGAAATCGTTAGATGAGGCTTTTGCAACAGAATACCCAACAACACAATTAAAAGATGCTGTTGAAAGTAAGCTGTTTGGAATTGGAGCCGAATCGATGACTGTTGGATCTCACGACTTCTACCTTTCGTATGCAGTTCAGAATAACAAACTGATTTGCCTAGACAACGGACACTTTCACCCAACAGAACAAGTGGGTGACAAAATCTCAGCATGTCTTCAGTTTATCGACGAAGTACTATTACACATTACGCGCCCAATCAGATGGGATTCAGACCACGTTGTTACGCTGAACGAAGATGTACAGCTTATTGCCTCTGAAATTGTTCGTAACAATTACCTGTCACGTGTAAATATTGGACTAGACTTCTTCGATGCTTCAATCAACCGAATTGGCGCATATGTGGTTGGAACAAGAGCTGCACAAAAGGCATTTATGTTTGCCATGCTTGAGCCAACCGAAAAGCTTATCGAGATGGAAGAATCAGGACAAAACTTCGAACGTTTGGCACTTCTGGAAGAACTTAAAACGAAGTTATTTGGTGCCGTTTGGGACTACTACTGCCAAAAAGAGAATGTTCCTGTTGGCGAATCATACATCAAAGAGATTCAATCATACGAAAAAGAAATTTTAGCAACTCGATAAAAGACGGTAACGATGAAAGAGCATATTAAATCCCTATTACAAATGGCTCATGAATATGGGCAAAATTCAGCCTATGTTATTGCTGGCGGTGGAAACATTTCGTACAAAACAAGCGATAAGCTTTGGGTAAAAGCCAGTGGTACCTCCATGAGCACATTAGCCGAATCTGATTTAGTGTCTCTTTCTCGTGAAAAGCTAGATATCATCTCTAAAAAACAATATAGCGACGTAGAGAGTATATGTGAACAACAAGTGAAAGAAGACTTAAATGCTGCAATAATCGATGAAACAGGAAAACGCCCTTCTGTTGAGACATCGTTGCACAACCTAATGAATTTTCCATTTGTTGTTCACACTCATCCTATACTGGTAAATAGCTTAATGTGTAGTAAAAATGCTCAGTCATTAACTGAGCAACTGTTTCCCAAAGCTCTTTACATTGAATATACCAATCCTGGCTACACTTTATTCAAGAAGATTGAGGAACGTATTAAACAATTCAGAGAGGCTAACAATACTGAAGCCGCTATCATTTTTCTACGGAATCATGGAGTATTTGTTGGTACGAATTCCCAAGAAGAAGTTAATCAAATTTATAAGGATATTGATAAACAACTTATAAATAAACTCTCTCAAGATTTGCCACTAATTGAAGAGTTTAAGTTCGAAGCTCAATTGGATGTATTCAATAACTTTTTAGCATCAAAAGGGTTAGTTTCTTGCACGCGCAAAAATACTATAACACAACTTTTTTGCTCCAATGCGGAACAATTTGCCAAGGTCAGTTTACCCTTTACGCCTGATGACATTGTCTATTGCAAATCGAGTTACATCTATTGCATTTCAACAGATGATTTGATTCCGGCCATCAATGAATTTGAATCAACTAAGGGATATCTTCCCAAAGTTGCAATTATCGAAAACGAAGGAATTATTGCCATCGAGGATTCAGAGAAGTCAGCTCAAACCGTATTGGATATCTTCGAAAATATGATGAAGGTAAGTTATCTATCCAACAACTGGGGAGGGCCTCAGTTCATGACTCCGGAACAAATTAGTTTCATTGATAATTGGGAAGTGGAAAACTATCGTCGCAAAATGGCTAAACAATAAAACAATGGATGTAATTGCAATATTCGACATAGGAAAAACCAACAAGAAAATTCTGCTTTTCGATGATAAGCTAAATGTTGTTTTTCAAGAAGAACAGAAATTTCCAACCATATTAGATGAGGACAATTTCGAGTGTGACGATATTCAACTTATAGAAAATTGGATTATCGATACCCTGGAAAAGCTTTCAAAAGATGCTTCATACTCTATTAAGGGAGTAAATTTTTCCACCTATGGAGCAACACTGGCTTACTTAGATAGAAATGGAGAGCGCCTTACTCCAATCTATAATTATCTAAAGCCAATCGATTCTTCTATTGCTGAAAATGTATATGAAGTAAATGGAGGGAAAAAGGAATTTAGTAGAGTAACAGGAAGTCCTGCTCTTGACATGCTTAACTCTGGTCTGCAAATTAAATGGCTGAAAGACCACCATGCAACAGTGTTCCATCAAGTAGAGAACATTTTGCATTTTCCACAGTATCTTTCATACATTCTCACAGGTCTGATTACATCGGAACACACCTCAATTGGCTGCCACACAGCAATGTGGAATTTCGAAGAAAATAGGTATCACAATTGGCTAGCAAAGGAGCAAATAACTTTGCCTTCACCAATTAGTGCCACATCAACATTTGACTCCAAACTACCTTCTGTTCCAAATAAAATTGGAATCGGAATTCATGATAGTTCGGCTTCTCTGGTTCCATACCTGATTAGCGAGAATGAACCATTCATGCTTATTTCAACTGGCACATGGTGCATTAATCTCAATCCATTTAATCACGACCCATTAACCAGCGAACAGCTACAGAAAGATTGTTTGAACTTCATGAGTATCAAACAGCAACCCGTAAAGGCTTCTCGATTGTTTATGGGACACATTCACGATGTAAACACCATTTTGCTGACCAACCATTTTAATGTAAGCAAAAGCCATTTTAAGGCAGTTAAAGCAACAGAAGAACAAATTCAAAATAGCTTAAAAGGTTCAGAAAGAATATTCTTCAAAAGTGGGATCCCCGAAAATTATATCGATAATTCAGTGGATTTAAATCAGTTCAACTCTTTTGAGGAGAGTTATACTCAACTGATGATTGATCTAACGCTCCTGTGCATTGAGTCACTTGAACTTATTATTTCTGAAAAAGATAAAACCAAAAAGATTTTCATCTCAGGAGGTTTTGCGCGTAACGAAATTTTTGTTCGACTAATTGCCACCCATTTCCCTGACAAGCAGGTTTACACATCTGAAATTGATAATGCCAGCGCCCTAGGTGCTGCTCTGGTTATCTGGGAAACAATTAGCCAGCAGAACCCCAATATCGAATTAGGATTAAAAGAACAGAAAAAATACGACCAACTTTCACTTGTTGAAGCTTAGTCTCAAAAATATTTAAGACTCACCCAGCACTTACAGCATTATTGCTGTTTTTTTAATGTCGACTCTCTAATTATTAGTTGAGTCGGCATTATTATTTTTGTATCCTCGATTGTTTTTTCAGTGATCTGCTTAATTACCATCTCTGCTGCCGTTTGTCCCATCTCAAATCCAGGCTGAGCAACAGTTGACAAAGAAGGAGTCAATAGTTCTGAATAAGGCTCATTACTAAAGCCGATGATGCATAAGTCTTCCGGAATTCGAATCCCATTGGCTTTTGCATACTGAATGATACTTAATGCCGAAGTATCGTTGGCACAGAAAATAGCATCTGGTTTTTCTTCCGCAGCAAAAATTTCCTCTACAATTCGTTCCCCTGCCTTTCGTGTTAGGTCACTCACATAAAAGTTGCTTTCCTTAAATCGAATACGAGCATCTTCCAATGCCTGCTGGTATCCCTTCAATCGGTTAGCATAAATATTCAACTTCTGAGGCCCTCCAATGTGTACAATATTTCTGCATCCTTGCTCTATCAGGTGTTTCGTAGCTTGATATCCTCCTTCAAAGTCATCAATCAATACCTGTGGCGTAGAAATTTCCTGGCAATAGCGATCGAAAAATACTAATGGAATTTTCTTATCTGTAAATAATTTGAAGTGGTCGAAATTTTCACTTCCCATGGCCAATGAAACAATGATCCCATCTACACGATTCGAAAACAGCGACTGTACATTCAACTTTTCACGCTCGTAGTCCTCTTCCGACTGAGTAATGATAACGCTATAGCCATTTCGATAAGCAACATCTTCAATTCCACTAATAGCTGAAGAAAAGAAGTGTCGACTAATACGAGGAATAACCACCCCAATTGTATTGGTCTTTTTCGTTCTCAATTGTGAAGCAATTGAATTGGGGCGATACCCCATCTTCAAAGCAGCTTCACGAATTTTTTCCTTCGTTGCTTTACTAATGCGTGGATTATTATTTAGTGCTCTCGAAACAGTCGATGCAGATATCTTAAGCTCACGAGCAATGTCGTGTATTGTTATTTCGTTACCAGTTTTCATTTACAGTCGATTCGCTATATAATGTTATACAATACAAAGATGTAAAATATTATCTAAATAACTATAGTTTGCATCTTTTCTGGCAATCGATTGCATTTCTAATTCAATAACTCTATTTTTGACCCTGAATTAAAGTCAATAATTAAGAAATTGACAAAACACAAAACGCAATTAAAAATCATTTCAAATATGACTATCAAATACGAAGAACGTTTTGCCACACACCCTCAAGATGTTAAGCAATACGACACAGACCGACTTCGAAAAGAATTTTTAGTAGAAAAAGTAATGGTCGATGGCGAAATTTCATTGACTTATTCTCACTATGATCGTTATATTGTTGGAGGAGCAGTTCCTACAACAGAAACGTTAGTTTTAGATTCAATTGACCCGTTGAAAGCAGAAAACTTTTGCGACAGACGTGAATTGGGTATCATTAACGTTGGAAATACAGGAACAATTGAAGTGGACGGAACCAAATACGAAATCAACTTCAAAGAAGCATTGTATGTTGGACGTGGTGCCAAAGAGGTAAAATTCTCATCGAACGATGCTAATGCCCCTGCTCATTTCTACATCAACTCTGCTCCTGCACATAAAGAGTTTCCTACTAAGAAAATCACTTTGGCCGACGCTAATGTATTAAACTTAGGTGCTCTAGAATCTTCAAATGAGAGACAAATCAACCAGTTAATTGTAAACAACGTGGTTGAAACTTGTCAATTGCAGATGGGAATGACTGAGTTGAAACCAGGAAGTGTTTGGAATACAATGCCTGCGCACACGCACAGTCGTAGAATGGAAGCTTATTTCTATTTCCAGGTACCGGAAGATCAAGCCATCTGTCACTTCATGGGCGAACCTAAAGAAACTCGTCACATCTGGATGAAGAATGAGCAGGCTGTTCTTTCTCCAACATGGTCTATTCACTCAGCTGCCGGAACTTCGAACTATATCTTTATTTGGGGTATGGCTGGCGAGAACCTAGATTATGCCGATATGGATATTGTTGCTCCTAACGAGCTTCGATAAGATACTTCATCAGTTTATCGGGCTGTTTATATTCCCGATAAACTGATTTTCAATTCAATTTCTTACCTATACCAAAAGTGAGCACAATGCAACGAATTTCATTTATATCATTATTTATCCTCCTATTGGCTCAACTGGGTTGGGCACAGCAGGTAACTGTTCAAATTGAAAATACAACTCCTTTCAACCGAGGCACTGAAACAGTTGAAATAGCCTGGAATCAATTAAGTAAGTTCTCTCCTAACAAAATCATCGCAACCGATTACAAAGGGTTCGAAATTCCATCACAGGTTATTTACAATGAACAGAAGCAGCCCACTTCATTCATTTTTCAAGTCTCTTTGGCTGCGAACGAAAAAGCCAGCTATAAAATCAAAAGTGGTCAACCTAAAAAATACGAAACTAAAGCCCAGAGTAGATTTGTTCCAGAACGACTTGATGACTACACATGGGAGAACGAACGCATTGCATTCCGAACATACGGACCTCGTCAAAAAACTGAAGGCACTGCTGTTTCAGGAATTGATGTATGGGCAAAACGCACACGCAACATGATCATCGAAAGCTGGTACGACCATATGGATTACCACAAAGATCATGGCGAAGGGCTTGATTTTTACAAAGTAGGTCCAACATTGGGATCTGGAGGAGCAGCTCCACTTGTAAATGGGAAACTAGTTCGTCCCGGAAACTTTGCAAAACACAACCGAATTAATAATGGACCTATCAGAACGGAATTTATCCTTAGCTACACTGCATGGGATGTAAACGGCCAAGCTGTTAGCATGGAACGTAAAATATCATTAGACGCAGGAACTAATCTTTCACGCTATTCTTTAACCTGGAATTTTAAAGGAAATCCGATTGATATTGCTGTAGGAATTGCCAAACGTAAAGAACTTGGTGAAACGCTATTAGACGAAACAAATGGTGTAATCAGTTATGCCGAACCAGTACATGGAAATGATGGACAAATTTTCGATGCTGTAATTTTCGACCAACCACAAAGACTAACGTTAGTGGATGCTCATTTGGCAGGAGTTGTTAAAGTAAAAGCCAACCAAACGATCAGTTATTGGGCTGGAGCAGGTTGGAATAAAAGTGGCGATTTTAGCAATTTCAATCAATGGAACAGCTATATTAAGCAGGTGAAATACAATTTAAGTCACCCGCTAAAAGTTACATTAGCACCTTAATTAATAATTTTAGCTCGATCAATCGAACTAAGATTGTATACCCAATTCATAAAAAAACAGCGCATGAATCTATTTCAATGCGCTGTTTTTCTTATATAGAAAAGTTGAAAAGTGAAATGCTCACTTACCTCTTTCCAAATTCTCTTTTAATCCTAAATTCTAATAGTCTTCCTAAATATTTATGTGATAAATCAACCCAACTCCGATATTCAAGTTCTGAGGCACAACACTTCTTTTCTCTGTTTCCAGTACAGTTACTTCCGAATTACTTCGTCTAATGGTTTCGTATTTATTTTTGTAGCTCATTTTCGACACGTAATAATCAACTCCAAAACGAACACTAATATTCGATCGTAAATGGTAATTCAGCTCTGCTCCCAATAAGAATGGAATCGATAATTTATTTTCATCATCCACCCTTCCTCTAAAGACTAATCCGTTGTCTTCATCATCATATATCATCTCTGGCTTAGCAATAAAATTCATCTGGAAACCAGTCATTGCCTTCAAAATGAAAACTGAATTTCCTGCAGGAAGCTTTAACATCGGTCCGGCCAGCAAGGCTCCCCATCTCCAGTCGCTACTATTATAGCTCAAATCTCTTCTTTCATCGTCCGTCAAACTACGCTTCAGAAACAACTTCTCAACCGATTTCTCCAGACGCAATCCATTGGCATTATCATCCATCGCATTCGAACTCAAAATCAAAGCAGTAGCTAAGCCCAAGCGCTCTATATTACTATAATTTCCACTAAACTGAATAAAAAAACCATTTTCAGCCATTCCTACATCATTGGCTGTTATATCGTTATTCGAGAAACTTCCCAACGGCTTGGTCACTCCCATAGAATAGGAAAAATCCCATTTCTGGGCATTTGTTAACACCGGGAACAGTGCAATTAATACAATAGCAAGTAGTCGATTCATGTTATCTTTTTTAAGCTCTTTTCACAAATATACCCCAATGACACTACTCTTTAAACGCGTTTTACTTTTTTTAGTTTTAATTAACATCCCCTTTTAATCCTCACACGACATATATACCTGTTCCGCAAGTCAATAACAACACAAAAAACATCCTTTCTTCAAAATCTCCTCCATCCATTCATCATAATCAACCATTCTGTTATATCTTTAATGCAAATAATTGCAGTATGGCTTTGAATTACATCTTCATATTTTTCTTTCTGGCAGCATTTGTTGTTGCATTAATTAAGCTCATCGTTTTTGGTGACGTGGAAGTTTTCCCCAACCTGGTACAGTCCACATTCGATATGGCCAAGACCGGATTCGAAATATCTTTGGGGCTAACCGGAGTGCTTACTCTATGGTTAGGATTAATGCGCGTGGGAGAGAAAGGAGGAATTGTAGCCGCCATGACTCGCCTTATTGGACCACTTTTAAAACGATTGTTCCCTGAATTGGGAAAAGATCATCCTGCAATGGGTTCAATTATGATGAACGTTGCTGCCAATATGCTTGGCTTAGATAATGCAGCTACCCCAATGGGGCTTAAAGCCATGAAACAGATGCAAGAGAGCAACAAAAGCAAAGATGTTGCGTCTAATGCACAGATTATGTTTCTGGTACTTAATACTTCGGGCTTAACGGTTATTCCAATTAGTGTAATGGTATACCGGGCACAAATGGGAGCAGCCGATCCGTCGGATATTTTTCTGCCTATTTTACTTGCTACATTTTTTTCGACCATTGCCGGACTAATCAGTGTTGCTATCTATCAAAAAATTAACCTTTTCGATCGGGTCATTTTGGCTTACCTGGGTGGTTTTGCCTTATTCATTGGCGCACTAATCTGGTATCTTTCGGGATTACCTAAAGAGGAAGTTACCATTATATCGAAAGTTGTAAGCAACGTACTGCTATTCTCAATTATAGCCTTGTTTATTATCATGGCACTTATTCGAAAAGTAAATGTATATGAATCGTTTATAGAAGGGGCCAAAGAAGGGTTCTCAGTTGCCATAAAAATTATACCCTACCTAATTGCTATTTTGGTGGCTATTGGTGTTTTTCGCGCTTCTGGCACGATGGATATTCTTATCGATGGAGTACGTCATCTGGTAGTCGCACTGGGTATGAATCCTGATTTTGTTGATGCTCTTCCAACAGCTCTTATGAAGCCACTAAGCGGAAGTGGAGCACGTGGTATGATGGTAGAAACCATGCAAACATTCGGAGCCGATTCATTTGCAGGGAAAGTAGCCAGCACCGTTCAGGGAGCTACCGATACTACCTTCTATATTCTAGCAGTTTACTTCGGCGCAGTAGGTATTTCTAAAACTCGCTACGCTGTTGTATGTGGATTAATAGCCGACTTCGCAGGAATTATTGCCTCTATTTTATTGGCATACCTTTTCTTCCATTAATAACACAACTGCTAATAAAAAAGGCGCAATCTATATCTTGCGCCTCTACTATATTTTGTTATCAAATAAGCTGCTTAGCCTAATTCATTAACTGCCTTTTTCAATACGGTAAGGCGAGTTAACAGGTTCTCCAAGTTATCAAGATGAAGCATATTCGCACCATCTGATTTGGCATTGGCCGGATCTGGGTGGGTTTCGATGAATAAACCATCGGCACCAACCGAAATAGCTGCTTTTGCCACTGTTTCAATCAACTCTGGACGACCACCTGTAACCCCCGATGTTTGATTCGGTTGCTGCAACGAGTGAGTTATATCCATCACCACCGGACAGTTGTTCTCTTTCATCTCAGGAATACCACGATAATCCACAATCAAATCCTGGTACCCAAAACTGTTTCCTCTTTCAGTTAACATTACCAAATCGTTTCCAGCCTCACGCACCTTATTCACTGCAAATTGCATTGAACCTGCCGACAAGAACTGTCCCTTTTTAATATTAACCACTTTTCCTGTATTAGCTGCAGCTACCAACAAGTCAGTCTGACGACACAAGAAAGCAGGAATCTGCAATACATCAACATACTCGGCTGCCAAAGCCGCTTCGTGCGTTTCGTGAATATCTGTTACCACCGGAATATGGAAAGTTTCGCGCACCTTACGCAAAATTTTCAACGCCTTTTCGTCGCCAATTCCAGTAAACGAGTCCAAACGAGAACGATTGGCTTTTCGGTACGATCCCTTAAACACATAAGGAATATTCAACTTATCGGTAATGGTTAGCACACGTTCTGCAATTTGCATTGCCAATGCTTCACTCTCGATAGCACAAGGCCCAGCCAATAGGAAAAAGTTATCGCTATCGGTATGTTTTAATAATGGAATTCTATCTAGCATATCTATTTATTTATCTTTTCCAGAAGCCATTGCATATTTTCACCCAATGTTTTCAAGATGGCCATTCCTTCTTCATCATTCAATACTTCACCTTTATCTCGACCAGAAACCACATTCCAATAGTGCGATCCTGGAACAATCATCTGGTTAATTAGAAAAAAGTTGTTGATGGAATTAAAAGTGGTCACCTCTCCTGCACGGCGAGCCACAGCAACTGCTGCTGCTACTTTTCGCTTTAACAAATGGCCATTGGTACGAGTAACATATCCTGCCACATCCATCAATGCTTTTACTTCAGTGGTCATATTGGCAAAATATACCGGCGACCCAATGATGATAGCATCTGCCTCTATCATTTTCTGAATACACTCATTAATGGCATCGTTTTTCACATGGCATTTACGGTCTTGATGCTCTAAACATTTCATACAAGCCGTACAACCATGAACAGGCTTACCTCCCAATTGGAAAACTTCAGTTTCAAAACCTGCTGCCTCCAATGGTTTCATTGTTTCTCTTAGTGAAATTTCGGTATTTCCACCTCTACGTGGACTACCATTTATGGCTAAAATCTTCATTCGTATATTTTCTTTAATACCTGTTTTTCCACCATCGTTTCAGTCGCTCTAAAATTTTCAGCTCTTGCGGATTATCCTGCGGCTGATAAAAGCGTGTTCCCTTAACGGCATCGGGCAGGTATTGTTGTTCCGAAAAATTATTTTCATAGGCATGAGAGTATTTATACTCCTTTCCATACCCCAATTGTTTCATAAGCTTAGTGGGAGCATTACGCAGATGCAAAGGCACCGGCTGGTTACCACTCCTTTTCACCTCTTGGATGGCATAATTGATGGCTTCGTAAGCCGAATTACTTTTGGGTGATGTGGCCAAATAGATGGTGCATTCCGACAAAATAATACGTGCTTCGGGCATTCCTATCTTATGCACCGCATCGAAAGTGTTTTGTGCCATCAACAGCGCATTGGGGTTTCCCAAACCAATATCTTCCGAAGCCGAAATCAACAATCGGCGAGCAATGAATTTGACATCTTCGCCTCCTTCCAGCATTCTTGCCAACCAATAAACAGCTCCATCCGGATCACTTCCACGAATACTTTTAATAAATGCCGAAATGATATCGTAGTGCATCTCGCCATTCTTATCATACACCGCTGGATTCTGTTGCAATCGCTGAGTCACCTTATCATTATCGATAACCACCGGATCGGTATCGCTGGCTGCAATTACCAACTCAAGGATGTTTAGCAGTTTACGCGCATCGCCACCCGAATAGCGCAACAGCGATTCCCATTCGTCCACTTTTATATCGCGTTTCTTTAAATCGATATCAGCTGAAAGAGCACGGTGCGTCAGATCCATCAAATCTTGCCTCTCCAACGATTTTAGCACATACACCTGACTGCGGGAAAGCAACGGCGAAATCACCTCGAACGAAGGATTTTCGGTGGTAGCACCAATAAGTGTTACAATCCCCTGCTCTACTGCTCCCAACAACGAATCTTGTTGCGATTTACTAAAGCGGTGAATCTCATCGATAAACAGAATGGGATTGGGTTGGTTGAAAAAAAGTGTCTTCTCGGCCTTGGCAATTACCTCGCGAACATCTTTTACCCCGGAGTTAATAGCACTCAACGTGAAAAATGGTCGACTCATGGTATTGGCAATGATTTTGGCCAATGTGGTTTTTCCCACTCCCGGTGGTCCCCACAAAATAAGCGACGAAATGGTATTCCCCTCTATCATTCGGCGTAAAATGGCATCTTCGCCAACCAAATGTTTCTGTCCAATATAATCATCCAGCGTCTTCGGACGCAGTCGCTCTGCCAATGGTGCCATAGTTGTTTTCACTTTTTCGAAGTACAAATATAGCTATTCTCAGTTGGAAAATGGAGAAAGGATAAAAGGGAATCAGCAAAACCTATCACAAGTAAAATGAGGATTTCGTCCTAAAATAAAAGAAGGTACAAACTTACGTTCACACCTTCTTTTGTTGAGTTATAATTTTTCTAATAACAGTATCGTTTTATGACGCTATATGCGCTTTCGATGCCCAGCTCACCGGCTTTACTTAAGTCGATGGCTCCACCGTTAATATCGTTTAGGTAAACCTTTACCAATCCACGATTATAGTAGGCTTCAGCAAAATCAGATTCTTGCTCTAGCACTTTGTTGTACTCTTGCAATGCTTTCTCGTATTGCCCTGTTTTGCAATAGATATTAGCCTGATTAAAACGAGCAAAATAGAACTCCGGATTCATATACAACACCTTCTCGTAGTCGGCCAATGCCTGATCGTAATCGGTTACGCGTACCTTCGTCGATTTGTCTTGAGCAGAATTGCCCAGTTTGCGCTCCTGTTTGAAATCGGGTAAACTAAGTACAATGTCGGCCATTTCGGTGCGAATATTCGCTCGTTCGAAATAAGCAAGAACCAATTGATTATCGGCAGAAAGTGCTTTATCTAAATCTTTTAATGCCTCGTTGAATTGCAACGTTAACCCGTAGAAGATTCCACGATTCAGGTAGTTGGATGCAATCTTTGGATTGTTATTCACTTTGGCATTGAAGAAGCGAATGTAATTCTCGAACGATTCGGTTTGTTTTGCGTCGCGCTTAACAAAGTTCGCAATAGAGAGATAAGGATCAAAGATATTCTTCTGATTCAACGCATCGATATGCTTGTTGAAATACGGGTTCTTCATATCCGGATCTTCGTGAATAGGCGCAATTACAAACTGAGGTTCCAGCTTAATATCGAACTGTAAGTTTTGCACCTTTCCTTCCTCGCGCTTATCGTTGGATCGTTTACGCTGTTGTGATGTTCGTTGTGTATTTACAATTATATTTTTTCGACGGCGACGCTCGATATCTTGCGCTCTTTTTCGAGCAATAGAGTCGTTGCTTGCCAACTGATTATTTCCTTGTTGCGAATTCTTCTGGCCAATAAGCGTAGAATTTCCATGACGACGGGACGCTGAATTTTGTTGCTTTTGTCGCTGATGCTGCGACTGATGATAAGCACGCGGATCAACACGCGTAAGATATGGATTACGTTCGTATTTAGGATCCAGCGTAGCTGCCATACGATAATCGGGAGTTGGGTCGCCCTTTTTCAAGGCATGCTTAGCCAAGCCTCGGTTCATATATGCAGCAGCAAAACTCGGATTCAACTTCAACGCCTTATCGTAATCGATAATGGCTCCTTCGTAATCACCCAGCTTATGCTTTACAATCCCCCGGTTACTATATGCCAATCCATTTTGTGGATCCAAGCGAATACACTCATCGTAATCGATTAATGCACCGGCATAATCGTCTTGCGAAAACTTAGCCAATCCACGATTTAAGTACGCACCGGCAAAATGTGGACGAATCATAATCGCTGTATCACAATCGGCTATTCCGCCCGCAATGTCTTTCAACATCTGTCGCGCCGAGCTTCTGTTTAGATAAGTATTGGCATTTTTCGGATTCAATGAAATAGCTTTGGTATAATCGCCAATGGCATTTTTTAAGCTATCCATTGCAGCCCAGGTAATCCCTCGGTTATTGTAAATATTGGCATCTTCGGGCTCTAGTTCCAATGCACTGGAATAGTCCTTCATGGCCTTCTTAAAATCTTTCAGCTCGTAATGTGCCATCGCACGATACATGTACGCTTCGGGATAAAAAGGTTTAATGTTTAAAGCAATATTGTAGTCTCTGATGGCACCACGAAAATCTTCCAGATAATGCTTGGCCACACCACGCAAAAATACAGGTTCGTGCAAATAAGGTTTCAGCTTAATTACAATATTGAAATTTTCGATTGCCCCCGTGTAGTTGCCATAATAGATTCGACTTCGGCCTACATTATAATATCGATCGGTATTTAATTGTGCCCAGGCACTTGCATTTAAAAGAATAAAAAACAAAATGACTACTAGCCTCTTCATATATTTCATTTTATCTCGCGGTTCTGTTCGGTTTATGGTGATTTTACCCAAATTTCACTTCTTAAACAGAAGTATCTTTTCCGGTTTTTGTCTCTTTTTACTATTTTGAAAACGAAAATAGCATTATTTTTTTTGCTTCAACTGGCAATACTCCATACAACATTGAAAAAGATGTGTATTGTTGTTAAAAAAATATAAGACGAATAGTTACCATACAAAAATTGTGCCTATGAAACGTTGTGACTGGTGCGGTATTGATCCGCTTTATGTAGAATACCACGATAAAGAATGGGGAGTTCCAGTTTTCGATGACCGAAAGCTGTTTGAGTTTCTAATTTTAGAAGGAGCACAGGCTGGTTTAAGCTGGATCACTGTGCTTCGTAAGCGAGAAGCTTACCAAAAAGCTTACGACAATTTCGATCCCAATAAAGTGGCAAAGTACGATGAAACAAAAGTTCAGGAACTACTCCAAAATGCGGGAATTATTCGTAATAAGCTAAAAGTTAGAGCAAGTATTAATAATGCTCAACAATTTTTGAAAGTACAGAAAGAATTCGGATCATTTTCGAAATATATCTGGGCCTTTGTGGGTGGTAAGCCCGTAGTAAACCATTTCAAAACAATGGCAGATATTCCAGCATCGACGGAGCTATCGGATAAAATATCGAAAGACTTAAAGAAAAGGGGATTCAAATTTGTGGGTACTACTATCATGTATGCACACATGCAAGCAACCGGAATGGTAAACGACCACATTGTTGACTGTCCTCGTCACAAAGAAGTGCAGCAATTGTACTAGACAATAAAAAAATCCCTGAACCAATTAATGATTCAGGGATTATAACTTCCCATAAAAGAGAAAATTTTATTCTAAAAAGAAATTAATCTACTGCTAGATTTTCCTTTTCAATGTCTTTAAAGTAGTTGTAAGTTCCTACTTTCAACTCTACAGTTGCTTCTTCGTCGCAAACAATAATACCTTTTGGGTGCAACTGAAGTGCTGAGATAGTCCACATGTGGTTAACTCCCTCTTCTACTGCATGACGTAAAGCGCGTGCTTTTCCGTGACCATTAACAATAATCAACACCTCTTTCGAAGCCAATACTGTACCTACACCTACAGTCAATGCTGTTTTTGGTACTTGGTTTACATCGTTGTCGAAGAAACGCGAATTGGCAACAATTGTATCGTAAGTCAATGTTTTCTGACGAGTTTTAGATTGCAATGACGATCCTGGCTCGTTGAAAGCAATGTGCCCATCAGGACCAATTCCTCCCATAAACAATTCGATACCACCTAATGACTCGATTTTAGCTTCGTATGCAGCACACTCTGCATCTAAATCTTCGGCATTACCATTCAAAATATTCACATTCTCTTTCTGAATATCGATATGGTTGAAAAAGTTATTCCACATGAATGAATAGTAGCTTTCAGGATGATCCTGAGGAATTCCTACATACTCGTCCATGTTGAATGTAATCACATTCTCGAAACTTACTTTACCTTCTTTGTACAATTCAATCAGCCCTTTGTATGTTCCAATCGGAGTCGATCCTGTTGGTAATCCTAATACAAATGGTTTTTCAGCTGTTGGTTGAAAGGCGTTAATTTTTTCGGCAATATACTTTGCTGTCCACTTCGAGATCAGCGTATAATCAGGTTGGATGATTAATCTCATAATTCGTTAATTAGATGATTTAAAATTCCAGCGTTTAATTTTCACACAAAAATAGTGACTTTATCGACTTTGTTTACTGGTCTGAAATAAAATCCACTTTTCTTACACGAAAAATTAATAGAGCATCTATATCTTTTATGCCAGAGTTAGCTGATACAAGTAATCGTAATGCAATCCATCGGCCAATTTATTGGCCTTAAACCCACACTCTTGTGCAATAGTTTTCAGGTGATCTTCATCGACAAATAGCCAGTCGAATGCCAGTTGGTCTTTTCCTTTGTAACTCACTTCATAACGCAACTGTCCGTAGTACTTATCTGAGTTTACATCAATCCACACATCTCCGTTTTCATCTTCATACAAATAACGTAAATCCGACGAGTCGATAATGATAGAACCACCTTTATTTAATAAAGCCTTCAGATGATTTAAGAACTTCGAAAATCCTTTTAATGTTCCAGCAATCCCACTTCCATTCATTAAAAGCAAAAGAGTGTCAAACTTTTCATTCTTTAAATCGAAAATATCCGACTGAATTACTTTTTCTACTCCTCTTTTCTCCATGGTTAAGCAAGCCAATGGAGAGATTTCCAACGCCGTTACATCTTGTTTCTTCTGTTGAAGCTCTAATGTATGGGCACCTGCTGCTGCTCCAACATCCAAGATACGTCCTTTGCAAAAACTTAAAGCAATCTGCTCCAGTTTGGGCATTTGGCTAACACTCCGAAAGAAGTACTCCGGGCTTAACTCTTCGTCTTCGGCAATATCGGACTGAACAATGAGTTGCTCTTTCCGCTCGCCACAGTAAAAATCATAGATTGCTTTTCCGAATGGATCTGCACTGGTATATTTAGTAGTCATACTTTTTTTCGACAAAAGTAACAGAATCCGGCAAATGAAAATCAATTAATCGTCGATCTCCAAAAAAGAGTAAGCATTATCGTATTTAATACAGATTTGCTGCTGCTTAGAGTAAACATATAATCCTTTATAGTCGCCATTTGCAATAATGAAAATTCGGGGATCTGTGAATTGCTTGCAAATGTTCATTAGTTTACTCTCACAAACATTCTCTGTCTGAAGCCACACCTTTGTTTCGGTTTCCCCCAATAGCAATCTATTGGATGAAGCTTCAGCCAGTTTAAATTGTTCGAGCATTTCAGAATAGTCTATTTTGAGGAACTTTTCCATTGTTTTTATATTGGGTTTCAATGATAAAAGTAGTCAAATAAAAGTTCGAAAAAAAGTATGGAGCTAAAAAAAATGCCATTACTACAAAGAGCAATGGCATCTGTAATTCCACTCTATATTTGTTCTAAAATCTGAAGCCTGTAGTAATCATCACCTTCTTATTCGTTTGCTCTAAAGGCAAGTTTGAATAGTTCGGTTGTTGATCATTCAACATACTTTTTGATGAATATTGTTTGTATGCAACATCGATAAAGAAGCTCTTTGCCGAATAACCTAAACCAGCTGAAATTGCAGTAAGATCATCATTAAAGATTTCATCTTTTACGGTAACATTTTTCTTATAAGGACTTCCATAAAATTCGTATCCGGCACGAACACTAAATTCTTTAGTCAACTTATATTCACCACCTATTCTAAAGTTAAATGTCTTATCGAATAGTTTATCAATATTGGCATTGATATCACTCATATTATCACCACCACTACCTTTACGATAACGTCCCATAGTGTAATCAACATATTCTCCATCTACACTAATAATAGCACGCTTATTCAATACGAACGCTGCGCTTAAAATCGATTTCATTGGAGTATAGTAGTCGAAAGCAAACAGATTCAATCCTTCTGCAAAATAGTTGGTCTTCAACTTTGATCGCATTGATAAATAACTATCTTCTTTCAAGTCAAAATAGGTTGGTGTGTGAAAAGCTAACCCTAAACGTACTGTCGATACCGGACGATAAATTGCCCCTACTTTAAATACATATCCTGTTCCACTTAACTTATAATTATCTGTATAGCTGAATGAATTGTTTCCAAAATTTTCAGAGTAAACAGCATTTTGTTTGTAAAGAATATCCTGGATTCCCAAAGTAGCCCCCAAATATAACTTGTGATTAAAGTTTAATCCAGCAGAAAATACATACTCAGTAATTCCTCCACTTCGTTCCCAACTCTTATTCTGATCTACTTTCTCATTTTCGAATAGAATACTTTTATATTGACCATCTACATTTTGACCATTCTGTTGTACCGGATCTATAAGATAAGTTTCCCATGCTAATTTAGCTTGCCAATCACCAAATCCAATACTACCAATATCCTTCCTCAAATGTTGATTTGAAAGTCTTTCGGAGTTTGCGTAATTAACAATCCCATCCAAAAACGAATTTCCAGACTGGTAGTTACTTGCCAAGAACACCTGATTAAAATCGGCAACTTTATTATATCCTACTCCAAAGTTTACACGAACAATACTAGAAGAAGGATCCACTGTTTTAATTGAACCAACATATCCTATTTGTCCTAAACCAACCTTAAACTCATTATCGGAAAAAGAACTACTCCCTAACTTAACTTTCGAATCATTAATCGAAAAAGTTGGTGTAAAAGTAAACTCATGAGATCTGTATACTGCAACACCAGCAGGATTAATTGATAGCGAAGTAAAATCTCCACCTAACGCTCCAAATGCATTCCCCATTGCCGCAGCACGAGCAGTCCCTTCGATTGGTGTTTGTGCTATTCTTGCAACATTAGAGTAATACTGAGCTTGAGTTGCGGTAGCCAATAGGGCTACCACACTCATTGAAAGAAATATTTTACGTAACATGATCGTTTGTTTTTTTGATTCTTAATTATCGTCTTCTTGAGCTACTTGATGAAGATGAGCTTCTTGAGCTACCTGAGCTACTACTTGAGCTCCCCGAACTATAGCTGCTTCTCGACGAGCTACCTGAGCTGTAACTACTTCTACTTGAACTTCCCGAGCTATAGCTACTTCTTGAAGAGCTTCCAGAATAGCTCTTTCTACTTGAGCTACTACGGTATGAACTACTAGAACCTCTGTTGTAATTTGAGCTAGAATTGCTTCTATAGCTTGAACTACTCTTTGGCTTTGAATAAGATCTGCTGGAAGAACTACGAGTTACTGTTCTTGGCTTGCTGTATGATGAAGAACTCCTTCTGTAGCTATTGTTATATGAAGATTTGGTATGCGTTCTTGGTTTACTATAGCTTGGAGTATAAGTTCTTCGTGAGTTACCTGAACTCATCGTACTTCGATTACTTGATCCTGATCGGGTTCCTCGTGAATAAGAAGACGTTCCTGATCGTCTATTTGTATATGTATTCGAAGAGCGTCTGCTTGGAGTAGCATATGATCTACGAGTAGAGCTTCCACTATTGTAGTTTCTTACCGAACGTCCAGTGCTTGTTCCTGATCTTACACCTGTAGAGCGTCTTGATGAAGAAACACCACTTCTGCTTGAACGTGTTGTACTATTGTATAATGATCTGCGTCCAGAAGAAGAACGTGCGTTAACTTCTCCTCCACTACGAGTGCTTCTGCTTACAACTCCAGAACGTGTACCACTGGTTGTACGACGACTACCAGAAGCTACTCCTGATCTATTGTTACCTACAGAACGAACAACTCCTTGTGTGCCTGAATTTGTAGAGCGATTATTGTAGTTATAATCTGCTGTACTTCTTCGTCCAACACGAATATTATCTCTGTGTACTCCTCTATAATAATTGGAAACAGGGCTGTAGTAATAACTTCCACCTACATGATAGCCTCCATAATAATTGTAGTGGTGATAGTAGTCGTTATAACAATAACCGCCATAATAGTGATTGTACCACGGATTACGGTATCTCCAACCAAATGAGAAGAAAGGAGAATAGAAACCAAAGGAATGAGAATAATATGGAGAATAGAATCCTCCGAAGTAATAATCATCCCAGAACAAGTCATAATCCCAAGGATCATAGAAGAAAGAGCCTCTGTGGAATCGTCTAATTCGAGAAGAATAACTTACATATTCATCGTCATCTTCGTAATAGTTGTTCACCACATATCTTACTTCCTTATCATTCTCTATATATGTAGTATCGCTTTCTACTAGTTCAGCATCTTCCACCTCAAATTCACGAATAGTGTTTGCTGGTTGTGGTTTTTCACCTTGGAAAATGTGATTTTCAGTTGTTACTGATCCGTCTTCATTAGTTGTTGACTCACTTATCACCACAGCTTGTCGGTCTGTTCCAGGAGCAACTTTCTCCGTTACAACAACTTGTTCCACCACTGGAGGAAGAGGCGCATCAGCAGGATCGAAATAAATATCGTCGACATAACCAGTCGATAGATTACTGCTCGACGAACATGCACTTAAGAATAGTGCAATGACAATGAGTATTTTTAATTCCTTTTTCATTTCTCAAGTCCTCCTCAATAACATTTAAGTTTCCAATTAATTTTGTTTCTTTGTAGAGAATTTTTCACAAGTAAAGAAACAAATACCATACCAAAAAACAATATGGCGAAAAAATTAACTTCAAGAAGCGAGAATTATTCGCAATGGTATAACGAATTAGTGGCAAAAGCCGGGTTGGCAGAAACATCAGCAGTAAGAGGGTGTATGGTTATTAAGCCCTACGGATTTGCCATCTGGGAGAAGATGCAAGCAGAATTGGATCGTATGTTCAAAGAAACAGGTCACCAAAATGCTTATTTTCCGCTATTTATACCGAAATCTTTCTTCAGCAAGGAAGCTGACCATGTTGAAGGATTTGCCAAGGAGTGTGCAGTTGTAACCCATTATCGTTTAATGAACGATCCCAATGGGAATGGAGTTGTGGTTGATCCGAGTGCAAAACTCGAAGAGGAGTTAATTGTTCGTCCTACTTCTGAGACTATTATTTGGAACACATATAAAAACTGGATTCAATCGTACCGCGATCTTCCATTATTGGTAAACCAGTGGGCAAACGTTGTTCGTTGGGAAATGCGTACTCGTATGTTCCTTCGTACTGCTGAGTTCTTGTGGCAAGAAGGTCACACAGCACACGCAACACGCGAGGAGGCTGTAAAAGAGACAAAAACGATTTTAGGAGTTTATACCGATTTTGCACAGAATTTCTTAGGAATACCTGTTATTCGTGGTGTAAAAACCGAAAATGAACGTTTTGCCGGAGCACTTGATACATATACTATTGAGATGTTAATGCAGGATGGTAAAGCACTTCAAGGAGGTACTTCTCACTTCCTGGGACAAAACTTTGCCAAAGCATTCGACGTAACATTTGCCAATAAAGAAGGAAAGCAAGATTACGTTTGGGCAAGTTCATGGGGTGTAACTACTCGTTTGATTGGAGCGTTAATTATGACTCACTCTGATGATAATGGTTTAGTATTACCTCCAAGCTTAGCTCCTATCCAGGTAGCTATTGTTCCAATTTATCGCAAAGACGAAGAGTTGGCTGCAATTAGCGAAAAAGCAGAAGAAATTGTTGCGAAACTAAGAGCAAAAGGTATCTCTGTTAAGTTTGACGATGACAATACGAAAAAACCAGGTTGGAAATTTGCCGAGTACGAAATGAAAGGTGTACCTGTTCGCTTAGGAATGGGACCTCGCGATTTGGAAAATGGCACAATTGAGGTAGCTCGTCGTGATACTTTAACTAAAGAGACGCGTGAGATTGAAAACGTTGATGTTTATGTAGAAGAATTGCTTAAAGAGATTCAGAAAAGTCTATTCTCGAAAGCTGAAACATTCCGCAATGAACATATTACTAAAGTAGATACTTACGACGAATTCAAAGAGGTATTGAAAACAAAAGGTGGATTTGTATTGGCTCACTGGGATGGTACAGTGGAGACAGAGAAGCAAATTAAAACCGAAACAAAAGCAACAATCCGTTGTATTCCTTTAAACAACGAGGAAGAAGAAGGAAAATGTATTGTTACAGGAAAACCTTCGAAACAACGAGTTCTTATGGCCGTTGCCTACTAAAAATCATTCGATATAAATCTAAGCAGTCGTTTCAGTTTGAAATGGCTGCTTTTTTTTTGACCTTTACCGTAGAAATTACCCAAATTATAATCGACTAATCCAAACACCTGTAATATGAGTGAAGACGATAAGAAATTGATTATTGCTGAACTTTTAAGCAAGAAAGCCACCTTAAAGCAAACCGTATTTGAGCAGACACAGAATGTGTTTAATAATTTACGTGAGGTCTTAAAAAAATTGGAAGGTGAATTGAATAATTCACTGGACAAAACACTTCCTAACCAAATAAAACTTCGTTATTACGACAGAGGAGCATTTGAAATGGAGTTAAAAGTGGCTGGCGATTTACTTATTTTTAGTATGCACTCTAATATTTTTGAGTTCGATCGTGAACATCCTGTTTGGAAAACCGATTATATTACCCAGAATGATGACAACACATTTTCTGGGGTCATTAATGTTTATAATTTCCTGGCCGATTCGTTTAAGTACAATCGCCAACAAGATTTAGGATATTTAGTAGGACGTCTTTTTATCAATCAGGAAGGTCATTTTATGATTGAAGGGAAACGACAAAAACCAGAAGAGCATTTTACTGGTTTTTCAGATCACCCTTTAACGGAAGAAAATCTTAGAATGATTGTTTTGAACAGTGTATTATATTGTATACAGTTTGATTTATTGGCACCACCCTACGATCAAATTAAAATAGCATCGGTTGAACAGATGCAGGATAAAATCAGCCACTCGAAAATTCAAACGGGAAAACGAGTTGGTTTTAAGTTTAATTCAGACGACGTGTAATATGGAAAATGTAGTAGACCGCTTTTTACGCTATGTAAAGATGGATACCGAATCGGATCCAAATTCAAATACAGTACCCACTACCAGCAAACAATTAGATTTTGCTAAATTATTGGTAGATGAACTAAACCGAATTGGATTGAGTGATGTGGAGATGGACAACAATGGCTATGTAATGGCTACACTTCCTTCAAACAGCTCAAAAGAATTACCAGTTGTAGGTTTTATTGCCCACATGGATACAAGCCCTGACTTCTCAGGAGCAAACGTAAATCCACAATTAATTGAGAATTACGACGGAGGCGATGTTGTTCTAAACAAAGAACAGAACATTGTGCTTTCTCCGAAGAATTTCCCAGAGCTTCCACAATACAAAGGAGATACTCTAATTGTTACCGACGGAACTACTCTTCTAGGGGCTGACGACAAGGCAGGGCTTTCGGAAATTGTAACTGCTGTTGAGTATTTAATCAACCATCCGGAAATTGAGCATGGAAAAGTACGCATCGGCTTCACGCCTGACGAGGAAGTGGGTAGAGGTGCTAACCACTTCGATGTAGAGAAATTTGGAGCCGACTTTGCCTACACTATTGACGGAGGAGAGTTTGGAGAACTTCAGTTTGAAAACTTCAATGCTGCCGGAGCTAAGTTAACATTCCGCGGAGTAAGTGTTCACCCGGGACATGCTAAAGATAAAATGGTTAACTCTATGCTAACTGCAGCTCAGTTTGCCAATGAGTTCCCTGCTAATGAAACTCCTGCAACAACAGAAGATTACGAAGGGTTCTTCCACCTGTTGCACATGGATGGTTCAATTGAAAAAACAACACTTCAATACATTATTCGTGATTTCGATAAAGAAAAATTTGAAGCACGAAAAGCTTTCATGACTGAAACGGTTGAAAAATACCAAGCAAAGCATGGAGCCGAAATGGTTGAGTTAGAACTTACCGATCAATATTTCAATATGCGTGAAAAGGTAGAACCTGTTTACCACATTGTTGAAATGGCAGAGCAGGCAATGAAAGAGTGCGATGTTCCATCTAAAATTATTCCAATTCGTGGTGGTACCGATGGTGCTCGTCTTTCATTTATGGGTTTACCATGTCCGAATATTTTTGGTGGAGGACACAACTTCCACGGGAAGTTCGAATACATTCCAATTAGCTCGATGCACAAATCGGTCAATGTAATTCTGAAGATTGTAGAACTTACATCGAAGCTTAAATAAGCCAATATGTTAGCTCGATTTCAAAAATATATTGCAGAGCAACAACTCTTCACTGGCAGCCAGAAAATTCTTCTGGCTGTTAGCGGAGGAGTTGATTCCATGGTGTTGTGGCACCTTTTCGAAGAGGCCGGTTTACATTATGGTATTGCTCACTGTAATTTCCAGCTTCGTGGCGATGAATCAGATGCCGACGAACAGCTGGTAACATCAACTGCCAATAAATACGGAGTTCAACTCCATCAGATTAAGTTTAACACAAAAAAAGTAGCCAACGAACGAGGAATATCCATTGAGATGGCTGCCCGCGACTTGCGATATAGCTGGTTTGCCGACTTAACAGTTGAGCACAATTACGACGTTATCGCTGTTGCTCATCATACCGACGATGTATTGGAGACCTTCTTTCTTAACCTATCCCGTTCAACCGGAATTAGAGGTTTAAGTGGTATTCAACCTAAAAACGGAAATGTAGTTCGCCCACTTCTTTTTTCTAACCGAGAAGAGATTGAAGCGTACGCACAACTTCATCAGGTGAGTTATCGCAACGACTCATCTAATAACGAGCTAATATATCAACGCAACAAGGTAAGACATCAGGTACTGCCACTTCTGGAGGAACTGAATCCTGCATTCAGAAAAAACATGCTGCGCTCTATTTCGAATTTACATGAAATAGAAGCTATTTTTCAATCTAAAATCGAAGATGAGAAGCAGAAAATAGTAGCAAAGAAAAATAATCAGATCACCATCAAAATTGATCGATTAAAATCGCTACCCAACAACAATACTTACCTTTATGAGTGGATAAAGCGATATGGATTTAATTTCACCGTCATCAATGAAATTATAAAGAGCCTAGATGCTTCTTCTGGAAAAAGATTCTATTCCGAAACTCATCAATTAATTAAAGATCGTGAAGAATTAATTATTGTCCCACTGGAAAAAGAGCAGACCAATAAATTCTATATTGAAGAAGGCATAACTCAAATTGATTCTCCCATCAATCTTCAATTCGAAATAAAGCCCATTGACGAATTTCAGCTTATTCGCAATAAACATGTTGCTTGTATCGATGCCGATTTAATTGAATATCCATTAATGCTAAGCAAATGGCAGCAAGGTCAGTATTTCCAGCCTTTAGGAATGACCGGATTCAAAAAGATCAGCGATTTCTTTATCGATCAGAAGTTCACGTTATTGCAAAAAGAGAATACCTGGATTTTAGGCTTTGGCAAACAGGTTATCTGGATTGTTGGTCATCGCTTAGATAATCGCTTTAAGGTTACAGAAAAGACCCAACGTGTTTTAATAGCCACTTACCTGAAATAAAAATGGGATGAACCATTTAAGCTCATCCCATTCTTTTAAATCGCAAATCAATTCGCTTATAATGGAATTGGTACTTCACGTTTAAATGTTTGCTCCAAAGAGATAATTGTTTCTGTTCGAACAATGCCTCTTATCTTTTGCAATTTATTATTCAAAATCTCTTTTAAGTGCTCATTATCACGCGCATACAATTTTATAAAGGCAGAATACTGACCTGTAGTATAATGACACTCAACCACTTCTGGAATTGCTCTTAGCTTCTCGGCAACTGCTTCATACGAGCCAGCTTTATCCAAGAATATTCCCATGTATGTGCAAGTTCTAAAATCAATCATTTTCGGATTGATGTGATAACCAGATCCGATTATTACTCCCATCTCAACCATGCGATTCACCCTCTGATGTACTGCTGCCCTGGAAATTCCACAAGCTTCTGCCACCTCTTTAAAAGGAGTACGTGCATTCTTGGTGATGATATCAAGAATGTTGTGATCGATTGAATCTAATGTATTCTTTAAACTCATTGTATCTGATTAAATTTATTACTTTCAATTGCATCAGATGAAACTATCGATGAATTTAACCATTCTCATATGCTAAAATCCATATTCGCTTCATCTTTTTTCGACAAATGTCACCAAATTTACAATTTAACAAGCTTTTTGACAAAGATGAAAGTCATGTTTCTTTCAACTTCAGGCGATATTTTTATCTATCCGATAGAATGAATAACCGTTACTCCAATACAATTACATAGTTAAATCTTTAAAAACATTTAGATTTTCATCTTCTTTGTTATTTTTGTTTAAAACCGATTATAATCATGCAAAAACTACATCCAGATATATTGGGGAAACGTTTCCCATTTTTCGAACCAAAATTACTGAACGACCTAACTAAAGTTGGTATTCTAAAAGAGGTGGAAGAAGGAATGCCTTTAATCGACGAAGGGCAATACATCAGAAGTTTCCCACTTGTATTGGAAGGAATCATTCGGATATTCCGCATGGATGAAAATGGAAATGAAATTCTTCTCTATTATCTAAATCCGGGAGATGTTTGTGCTCTTTCGCTTACTTGTTGTATGAGCAAACAACAATCGAGTGTAAAAGCTATTGCCGAAGAATTCACCACTGTTTTGATGGTACCTATTGAATATATTGACACATTCATGAGCAAACATTCTACATGGAAAGAATTTGTGATGTATTCGTACCAAAAACGCTTTAACGAGCTCCTTGAAACCATCGATGGAATTGCTTTCTTAAAAATGGACGAACGTTTGGTGAAGTTCTTTAACGATCGTTATGAAACGACTAACGAAACAATTTTTAAAGGTACACACCAGGAGATTGCCAATGCATTGAATTCATCCAGAGAGGTAATTTCTCGTTTATTAAAAAAGCTGGAAAAAGACCAACGTATAAAGATCTCAAGAAACCAAATCGACTATTCAGAGCTATTGTGATAACGGTTACCAAACTTGTTTCACACATTTCTTTTATTTGTATTGAACAAACAAGTAACTCTATCGAGTTCAAAATTGATTACAAATACAGATGAAAGAATTAATCCGAAAATATAAATGGCCTATCATTTTCGCTCTTGCAGGAATGATCGCAGGTTACACCTATTGGCATTTCGTTGGCTGTGCTTCAGGTACGTGTCTTATTACCTCGAAATGGCTTAATAGTACTGCATATGGAGGCATTGTAGGTGTTCTTATTGGAAATTCATTCATCCCTAAAACCAAAGAAGACGATGAGTAAATTTCAGACCTTAATAAATAGCGAACAACCTGTTTTAGTTGACTTTTATGCCAATTGGTGTGCTCCTTGCAAAATGATGACTCCAATTCTACAACAGGTATCACAAGAAATTGGTGATGCCGGGAAAATCATAAAGATTGACGTTGATTCTAATCCTGAGGCTGCAGCCCAATATGGAGTACAAAGTATTCCTACTCTTATTTTATTCAAAAAAGGAGAAATTGTGTGGCGCGGAACTGGCGTGAAACAAACCGATTACTTGAAAAAACTCATGGAAGAGCATATTTAGTGATTACTTTATAACCTTACAGCTCGGACAGATTGTTCCGAGCTTTCTTTTTACTACCAAAGCAGCTCTAATAATTGCACATCTGTTCTATCTACCCGACAATCCCCTTTCATTTAGCATCAATAAACAATTGATACTCCTATTATTCTGCCTATAAAATAGCTTCCTTAATCAAGGTATATAAATACCCATTATTCTTAGCTCATTCTATTTTATTACTCACTTATAATCTCATAGCTACATTCAAGAGGATATTCTAAAAAGATTAATGCCATTATATTACTATAAAAAAAGGTCGCCCAATGGACGACCTTTTACTAATATCTATACAGGAAGCTGTTTAGCTTTCGTATCCTGGATTTTGCTTCATATTTGGATTCGCATCCAATTCAATTCTTGGAATTGGCTGAATAACCTTAAAGTTATCAGACTCAATTGTTTTAAAGTCTTGTGGTCCCCAGTAGTCTGAACCACGAACAATTGTTTTGTTATTTCTCACCAAGTCAAAGAAACGGTGACCTTCCGCAACTAGTTCTTTACGACGCTCTAACAATACGCGATCAAGATCAATTGTTCCTGTTACATCTACTCCTGTTGCACGCTTGTAAATAGCATTTAGATACGTTGAAGCATCTTGTCCTAATTTAACAGCAGCTTCGGCAGCATTTAAGTATACCTCAGAAAGACGAATTACTCGGATGTTAGTAGTGTATGAAGGAGAATTATCCTTTCCAGGGTACTTCAATACACGTCCTAAACGAGGTTCTGCATCTGTTCCCAATTTATCAGCAACTAACAAATTAGCACGAACATCATTAGCATCACTCTTCATTAAAGTAATAAAGTCGTCAGCTGCTACAAATTGTCCGTATCCATCAGGATCTGACAAATATCCAACTGACTCTAAACCACCATTATCTTCAGATGAATTAATCAATTCAAATAAAGCTTCAGACATTTTATCATCAGCCCATGATTTTACATACGCTGAACGCTCTACCAATTTTACTTTACTGTTATCGATAACATCTTTAGCTAAAGCAAGTGCATTTGTATTGTCACCCATGTAAAGATATACACGAGACAACAACGCTTTTGCAGCCCATTTATTAATATGACCAGCATTTGCATCAGTAGAAAGCAATTCAATTCCAGCAGTTAAATCTTTTACAACCTGAGTATAAACTTCTGCAACAGTGTTACGAGCAAGTTTATCTCCACTCTGCATAGGCTCAATAACAATAGGTACCCCTAATGCCTGATCTGCACCACCATGAGTGTAAGGTTTACCAAACACACGAACAAGATCAAAATGAACTAATCCACGTAATGCTAATGCCTGTCCTTTGATGTCGTTCAATTTATTCTTTTCAGTATCTCCGTCAGTCTTAACTTCATCGATCACGCTCATAAGAGCAGCCAAGTTTTTTAAAGCACGATAAGGTACAACCCAACGTGTAGACTTAGAAGATTCTGTGTAAAAAGTATATTTGTAATCACCCTCTAAACGACCAGCACCTGCAGCTCTCATGTCATCTGCTTGTACATCGAAAGGAGCAATAAAATCAGAGTTATAATAGTCCGATGAAGTCAACTGATCGTAAACACCATCAACAGCATATTGAGCTTGAGTTACAGTAGTAATACTTCCCTCAACATCTAGCGAAGTACTAGACTTTGTATCCAACCACGACTCAGAACAAGCCGTAGTCAGCAAAACAAATATTGGTAATATATATATAAGTTTCTTCATGATAATCTAATTTACAATTTTAGAATCCGATGCTAACACCTACTGTATAAGTTTTTGTTGTAGGAATTTCCCAAGTAGAAGAACCATGAACTGGCTGTTCTGGATCAACAATATCCTGAGAAGCAAAAGTTAGCAAATTGGTTCCTGTGAAATAAACTTTCACATTGCTCAACTTCATCTTGCTTACAACTGATTTTGGTAAGTTGTACCCTAATGTCACATTCTTCAAGCGCAAATAATCATTACGATGAACACGACGAGATGAGTTCCAGTTTGATTTAGTATCTGAGTTCCAATAACGCTTAGGAGCAGACACTTTATCACCTGGTTTTTGCCAACGATCCAACTGTGTTGTCATGATATTATACTTTGGTGCATTTCCATCACTTTCCATACTGTACGATGCAGTGTTGTAGATGTCACCACCAATTGAGAAGTTGAATAAGAAATCAAGAGTAAACCCTTTGTAACCGAAGCTATTTGAAATACCTCCCATTAGATCTGGATCAGCTTTTCCAACAATTGCTTTTGCAGCTTTAGTTGGGTCAGTAGTTTTGATCTCTTCTCCATTATCTCCTTTAGCTCTTTTTCCAGTAGCAGTATCAATAACATACCATTGTGCTTTCCCTGTTTCAGGATCAACTCCTGCCCAATCTCTTAAATAGAATGAGTTATACGCTTCACCTTCTTTTCTAATATATGGGAAAGTAAAAATAGACTCACCATTGCTCAACTTAACAATTTCGTTCTCGTAATGAGAAAGGTTAAATGAAGCATTCCATGTAAGTTCTGATTTGCGAAGGATGTCTGCATTGAAAGTAAACTCCCAACCTTTATTCTTCATCTCTCCAACATTCTGCCACATGCTACTAAAGCCAGTTACACGTGAAAGAGGCACCTCCATTAACATGTCAGTAGTATTCTTTACAAAATATTCGAAACTACCACTAAAACGCTCTTTAAAACGGAAATCGAAACCAGCGTTTAAGTTATGACTCTCCTCCCATGAAAGATTTGGGTTGGCAATCTGAGTATAGTTAATCGCAGGTTCTGAGTTATATGCACCTACAGAATACAATGCTTTGTGACCAAACCAATCAACAGGCAATGTTCCGTTAGTACCATAAGAAGCTCTTAGTTTGAAATCATCCAACCAAGAAACACCCTGCATGAAATCCTCCTCTGTTAATCTCCAAGAACCAGAAACTGACCAGAAGTTAGCCCAACGTTCATCTGCACCTAGTCGAGAACTACCATCACGACGGATACTTGCAGAAACATAGTATCTTCCTTTGTAATTGTAGTCAACCTTTCCTAAATAAGAAATCATGCGGTTTTTGCTATCACTTCCACCAACAGATGTAGGTTTAGAAGAAGCATCTAACACTTGTAACCCTTGAGGTACATTATATCCTTCAGCGATTAATTTAGTAGTATTTTCATCTTCTACTTCGTAACCAACCAACGCATTGAAGTTATGATCTTCAGCAAAAGTTTTGTTAAAAGTTAAAATAGAAGAAGAAGTCAATCGCTTATTTTTACGGTTATTTCTATATACTTCACCTTTATTTTGTCTTCCCGAACGAGAAATTGGTGAAGAATAAATCAAGTTATCCGTATCAATCCAATCGTAAGCAATTGTTGTTTTAAATGTTAATGGCTCAATGATTTTATATTCAGCAGAAGAGTTGATACTGGTTCTCCATGTATCAGATGAACGCTCATTCAACGAATACTCACGAGCCATGTTATAATAGTTAAATCTACTAGCTTCAGTATACGATCCATCAGGATTTCTAATTGGATCAGTAGGTAACAACAATTGCTGTGCTGAGTAGAATGGGTTAGCATAATAAGACCCTCCAAGAGCAATATTCTGCTTAACAGAACCAAAGCTAATATTTGCAGTGAAAGATAATTTTTCACTTGCATTGTGCTTCAAATTTAAACGACCAGTAACACGCTCTAGATCTGAATTCTTTGCAATACCATCCGTTTGGTTAGCACTAATTGAAGCAAAGAAAGTTGTCTTTTCATTACCACCATTAGCTGAAAGCTCATAGTTATGAACAGCACCTTTTCTCAACAACTCTTTCTGCCAATCAGCATATTGCCCTGAAACTGGTGCTGGATAATATTTGTTCATCATTGCATCAGTCCAAGCTTGGGCATCAGCATCTGATTTTCCATCAATATCCTTCGCAGTATTCATCATAGCTTCACGCATCAATTCTACGAATTGGTCAGCAGAAACTGTTTCGTAGTTGTTAGTAGCGATATCATTGATACCATGTGAAGTATTAAATGTAAATTTGGTTTTTCCTGCTTTACCTTGCTTTGTTTTAATAACAATAACACCGTTAGCAGCTCTTGATCCATACAAAGACGATGCTGCAGCATCTTTCAGCACAGTAATAGACTCAATATCTGCAGGGTTAATAGTAGAAAGAGGAGTAGAAACAGATCCTTCCTCTCCACTATATTTAACACCTGTCGACTCTGTTGTCACTGGTACTCCATCGATAACATATAATGGATTCTGGTCGGCAGAAAATGAACCGATACCTCGAATACGTACCTCAGAAGCAGCCCCCGGCTGGCCTGATGAACTTGAAACCTGTAAACCTGGAACATTACCTCCTAGTGCTTTCTCAAAAGACGTAACAGGAATGTTTTGTAATTTTTCGGCTTTCACAGAAGAAGCAGAACCAGTAAATGATTCTTTTTTAGTAACTCCATAAGCTACAACCATAACTTCATCAACACCAATAACATCTGGTTCTAAAACAGCATCAACTGTAGAACCAGTAATTTCAGCTTCTTTAGCTTTCATCCCAACGAAACTAAAAACAAGTGTTTTAGCATCAGATGGTACATCCAACTGATATTGTCCATCAATATCAGTAATAATTCCAATGGTAGTTCCTTTAACTACCACAGATACTCCCGGTAATGTTGCACCGTCGTCAGAGCTGGTTACCGTACCTGTAACCTTTTTTGTCTGAGCGTACAGCGCCGACACTCCCACAACGAGAATCATAGTAAGTAATAGCGCAAATTTTCTCATAAAAAATAATTTAATTTTAAAAGTTATACTTATAAACTTTAATTGAGAAGCAACGAATCTAAGCAATTTATAATTGTTAAAAAAGTATAAAATCCACATTTCATAGGCTTTTCCCCGCATTCCCTCATGCCTAATATGATTTTAAGGCAGTTAGCCTGCAAATATTTTACAGACATTTATTTTTTTCGTTTACAAACATCAAACTATAAGAAAAAACTCCATCGAAAGTATCAAATTAGAAGTTAGCAAACCACAAAAGATGTTAGAAAAAATAAAGCAAGAAACGATTTATTAACATTTAATTGACAAGTTCAGGGGGAACTAAAAAAAAAGGAGGTAACTTTTCGTCACCTCCCTCGTATAATTATGGATTGAGTTTCAACTACTTTGCTATTTTATCCTCTACTAGTTTAATAATTTCCTGCTCTTTTTCAATAGTTAAGTTCTGAATTCGATTTGCCTCTTCCATTATTTGCGAAACAAATTCTTTATCGGTATAATCTGCCGCATTAATCTTCACATTTAAAAATGCTCCCATAACTGCAGTGCGAGCACACAGCGCACCAACACCTGCATCGGAAACAGAATTTGGATTACCAATTTCAGCCATTGCTTTAATAACATCCATCGATTCGTAAGCTGTTTTCATTACTTCAAATGGAATTTCAATGGCAAACTTTGTGGCATCCTGAATAGCTTGCTTACGAGCAGTCTTTTCTTCATTTGTTCCTTTAGGCAAACCAAAAGCATCCATTATTTTATTGAAGGCACGCGTATCCTCATCAACCAGAAATAAAAGTTTCTCGTAGTAAGCTTTTCCTTTCTCAGCCCAATCAGAGAACTCTTCCCAACGATCGTCCCAACCACGCTTATGAGAAGACAGGTTAGCTACCATAGTGGCTAATGAAGCTCCCATAGCACCACAATAAGCAGAGATAGATCCTCCACCAGGAGCTGGCGACTCAGAAGCTGTTTCGTGAGCAAAGCCCTCAACGGTCATATCAACCAGTTTCTTATCAGCTTGCTCATCCTCCAACATATATTCAATAATCTTCTTCTTAGGTTCAAATGGATATAGTTCATCTAATCCTAAAGACTTCACTGCAATTTTAATGATCTCCTCATCAGAGATTCCAGTTGAACGTTCTTGTTTCTTCAAGAAATATTTACCGGCATCAATCATGGCCTGCTTAGGAACAACTCCTACCAATTCAGAACCTGTCACTCTAATTCCACGAGTCCATGCTTTTTCCATCACCTCTTCAAATGCACGATGTACAGGAGTAACAGAAATATCTGTCAAGTTCATTGAAAGCTGAGCTACGCCAAACTCCTCAATAAACCAGCCAATAGCTCTCACCTTCTTCAATGTTCCGGGAACACGAACTTGTTCACCATTTTCATCCAATACAATTTTACCAGTTACCGGATTACCTTCACGCAACACACGACCAGCTTCACGCACATCAAATGCAATGGCATTAGCACGTCGAGTTGATGTAGTATTCAAGTTTACGTTGTATGCTACTAAGAAATTACGAGCACCAATGGCAGTAACACCACTCTTTGCTGTTTTCTCATTCCACCCGGCAGGTCCGAAATCAGGAGCCCACTCTGGCTTAGTTAACTTCTCAGCCAACGCCTCATATTCTCCACTACGGCAGAAAGCCAAGCTCTGACGCTTCTCTTGCTTTGCAGCAAATTCGTAGCAATAAACCGGAATTTCTAATTCCTCACCTACTCGCTTGGCCAATTGATGAGCATACTCAACTGTCTCTTCCATGGTAATATTAGCCACAGGAACCAGCGGACAAACATCGGTTGCTCCAAAACGAGGATGCGCCCCTTTATGGTTAGTCATGTCGATTAGCTCAGATGCTTTCTTTATTCCACGAAATGCAGCCTCTAGAACTGGCTCTGGTTCCCCAACTAAAGTAACAACAGTACGATTAGTTGCTTTCCCAGGATCAACATCCAATAATTTTACTCCTTTGACAGATTCAATCGCATCAGTTATCTGGCGAATAATATTTTCGTCGTTCCCTTCAGAGAAATTAGGAACGCATTCTATTAATTTTCTCATGGTGTATCTTATATTGTATGATTTCTATTCAACTATTTGCCCCTTCAAGATTACGGTATCAATTAAATCGGAACCGTATGCATATGGCATAAACTTATATCCTGAAATTTCACGAGTAATAAACACATTAGCCACTTTCCCTTTAGCAATACTACCGTGTGTAGCGCTTAAGTCCATAGCATAAGCAGTATTAGTTGTTGTGGCAGCAATCACCTCTTCTGGCAACATCTTATATTTAATGCATCCCAACGATTGAATAAACTTCATATTTCCGGAAGGAGAAGAACCAGGGTTATAATCAGAAGCTAGTGCGACTGGCAATCCCGCTTCAATCATTTCGCGAACAGGCGATAGTTTCATTTCCAAAAAGAATGCAGCGCCTGGCAAAACAGTAGGCATTGTTTCTGAATCTTTCAAAGTAGCAATTTCTTCTTCGCCTACAAACTCTAAATGATCAACAGAAAGTGCGTTGTATTTTACTCCCACCTGAATACCTCCTGTCAGTCCTAACTCATTGGCATGAATTTTAGGTCGCATACCATATTTTGCTGCTGCTTCCAGAATTCTATCGGTATCTTCAACAGTAAAGAAGCCTTGATCACAGAATACATCTACATAGTCGGCCAATTGTTCTTCAGCTACTTTAGGCAACATCTCATTTATAACCAAATCGACATATTCCGATTGTTTACCCCGGTATTCCATTGGGATAGAATGAGCTCCCAAGAATGTAGCTTTGATTTCAACAGGCATTTCGGCTTTTAAACGCTTAATTACACGAAGCATTTTCAATTCCGATTCGGTATTTAAGCCATAACCACTTTTTATTTCAATGGCCCCTGTTCCCATAGCTATCATCTCGCTTACCCGCTCAACAGCCGATTCGAATAACTCATCTTCAATCATTTCCTGAATAGCTCTGGCTGAGTTTAAGATTCCACCACCACGACGAGCAATCTCTTCATACGATAAGCCATTGATTTTATCCACAAACTCTTCTTCTCGGCTTTTCGGATAAACAATGTGAGTATGTGAATCGCAAAAACTAGGGAACACACATTTACCGGTACAATCAATCTCTAATAGTTCGTCTGTATCAGTAATCAATGTTTCTGAAAAATCTTTCATCAATCCAAAATCTTCAATCAGCCCATCTTTCATTAATAAATAGGCCTCATTCAGAATCTGAATATCTTTCATATCATGGCCGGCTTTCCATTTCGAAGCAACTTCTTCGACATGCACCAACTCTTTTATATTTGTTAGTAATAAACTCATTATTAAATGACTTTTAATCGGAGCAAAACAGAGCTCCTATCTTTAATACATTAATGTCCGAAAATAACAAAATTACCCACACACAATTCATGTTTCACAATAGGTTTTTAAGAGTTGTTCAACACTATAAAGTCTGTCAAAAATCATAATTGTCAGACGAAAAGTGTTTAAAACTTTTCCTGACATCGATTATAAGATATTGGATCTTTAGATTATCAGATGTTTAATCCATCTTTTTCTAACAATCTGAACATCCTGGAATATTAGAACTAGTGCTTTTTATATATTTGCCTTTTCATAAAAAACAGAAAACAGATATCATGTTAAAGAAAGTACCACATACCTATGTGATCATTTTTGCTATTATTGTTTTTTCAGCCATTCTAACCTGGGTTCTTCCTGGAGGAGAGTTTGAACGAACAAATGTTATAGTCAACGGAGTTGAACGCGAGATAATTAAAAACGATTCGTTTCATACTATTGAAAGTACCCCACAAACCTGGGAAGTTGTTTCTGCATTCTTCGAAGGTTTTGTAAATACAGCCGATATAATTGTATTTATTTTGATGATTGGTGGCGCTTTCTGGATTATGAACGACAGTAAAGCCATTGATGTAGGTATTGGTCATTTCCTAAAGTTTGCCAGAGGATTAGAACGCAACAAGTTTTTAAAGAAATTGGGAGTCGACAATATAATACTCACTTTAATCATGCTTGTTTTCAGTGTTTTCGGAGCTGTATTTGGCATGAGTGAAGAGACCATTGCATTTATCATCATATTTGTGCCTCTGGCCATTACTATGGGCTACGATTCAATTGTAGGTGTATGCATGTGCTTTGTTGCCGCAGGATTAGGTTTTGCAGGAGCTGTTCTAAATCCGTTTACCATTGGTATTGCACAAGGACTTTCCAACCTTCCTCTATTCTCTGGAATTGAATATCGAATTGTTTGTTGGGTAGTTCTCAATTTTGTAGGAATATTCTGGATTCTTAGATATGCTCAAAAGGTAAAGAAAAACCCCAAATCATCATTAGTATATGAAGACGATGAATACTGGAGAAAAAAGAATGCAGGTAACACCGAAGAGCTAGAGCTCTCTGGTTCTCGTTCAGGATGGATTACTTATGTAATTACACTGGTTGTAATGCTTGTTTTTGCATGGCAATATCCCAATTCATTATTGAAAATTGGGAATAACGAATTCTCGTTCCCGGCAATTCCTGTTTCTACCGCATTGTTTGCCATTACTGGTTTTATAAGTGCTCGTAAATCTGTTCACTTCTTCATTCTGAATTTATTAATGTACACCATCGTTTTCCTAATTATTGGAGTAATGGGTTACGGGTGGTACGTGATGGAAATTGCAACCATTTTCTTGGCAATGGGGCTCCTATCAGGAATAGCAATGGGCAACGATGCCAATCGCATTACTCAACTATTTATTGAAGGAGCAAAAGATATTCTATCGGCCGCTATGGTAGTTGGTCTAGCAGGAGGAATTATTGTAATACTAAACGAAGGAAAAATCATTGATACCATCTTGCATTACGTATCAGAATCGATGAATGACTTTGGAAAAACAGCATCGGTTGGAATGATGTATATTTTCCAAACCATGCTTAATGTGTTCATTCCATCTGGCTCAGGAAAAGCGGCATTGACCATGCCAATGATGTCGCAGTTTTCGGATTTAATTGGCGTTTCTCGTCAAACAACCGTTATGGCATTTCAATTTGGTGATGGCTTTACTAATATGATTACTCCAACTTCTGGAGTACTAATCGGGGTACTAGGAGTAGCAAAAATTCCTTTCGAAAAGTGGTTTAAGTGGATAGCTCCTTTTATGATCATACTAATCATTCTTGGATTTCTACTGTTAGTTCCAACCGTTTTCATGGAACTCAACGGCTTTTAACCCTATATTTCAAAAAAGGCAGAAACCCATTTAAGTTTCTGCCTTTTTTATATCTGCTATTCGATATTCTTTTTATCGATGAAATGATTTCGATACAAATTCCAATGCTGTTGGTAAACAAGTGCGCCAATACTGCCAGCTATGTCCACCATCTCTCACCCGAAATTCATGCTTAATGCCTTTTTTATTCATTGTTAAATGCAATGACATATTTCCTTCAATTAAGAAATCATCATCGCCACAATCAATATAATATCTTACAGAATTCAATCCTTCTAAGTCAATCGAATTCATTAAATGAAAAACACTGTTGTTCTTCCAACTTTCAGTAATTCTTTTTCGTCCTTTTAAGTTTGGACCATAAAGCAATCCATACACTTTCTCGTATTTCTCGCTTTCCATCTCGATAATCTGCTTATCGGTACGTACTGCTGCACTCATGGCCACACTAGATGAGAATAACTCATTGTGTCTCATCGCCAACTTCAACGCTCCAAATCCTCCCATCGACAAGCCAGCCAATGCTCGAAATTCTTTCTTCTGGCGCACTTTGTATGTTTCTTCCACAAATGGAATAAACTCCTTCACAAACATATCTTCCCAAGGATATTTCATCGCATGATCGTTGCTATAATACGACACTTTCGCATCGGGCATAACAATAATCATTTCTGTCGACTCTCCGCTTTTTATCGCTTTATCGGCAATGGCTTTCACTTCTCCAAATTGCACCCAGCCCGTTTCGTCATCGGTATAGCCGTGCAATAAATACAACACTGGATACTTGCGTTCCGACAAATCATAATCGGCAGGTAGGTATACCGAATATTTTACATCTTCCCCCAGCAGTGTACTTGAAAAAGTTAAGCTCTCGTATATTACTCCTTGCGCCCACCCCCCCAACGAAATCAGCACTAACAGGATAAACAGAAAATAACGTTTCATTTGATTTATTTTTGGTTTAAACACTTCCTTAATAATGCAAAACTCATCCATCTCCTTCATAATATAAAGATGGTAAATGTTTTTTAAAGATAAAGATTTCCATAAGGTTTCAAGATTTTTGATTCTGAATTTTAAAGCGACTCAGCATTAGCACCTCTAAATAAACATTGAAGTTTCTGTTTTAAATCATATATTTTCAGACTGCTTTTACCTTAATTTGAAAGCTATACAAGGTCTTTAAACAATAATCTTATGAACAGAAAATTATCGTTAACACTAAGTACTTTTGTACTTGTGTTTTTATCGCTTCCCTTTATATCATTGGCCTCCAACCCCATCGACAAGAACATTGTGGATAAAACAACACAGGTTCTGACAGCACAATATCCAGATGCCAACCAACAACTTCTAAAGCGAGGAATTGCCCATGCCGCCTCACTTTGGCGTTCGACAGATGGTTCTGAAACAGAATTCACTAAATTTTGTAAAGATAACTATGTAGCCAGTGCTACAGACAAAGAGATGCTTTTCAATAAGCTAACACACTATTTCGAATCTCTTTTTGGTCATTTCAACAAAATAAGTTTGGACATGCAAGAGAATGTTCACTTGCAGTCGGGAAAGCTTCTTCCTATCGATCACGTATTTGCAGGCTACAGCGCCGGAGCTCATATGATGAGTGACTTGTATAATAATAAAGTAGCATTTACTGTTGCTTTGAATTTCCCCTATTTTTCTACCGAAGAAAAAATTGCAAAAGGCAAGAACTGGACAAGCCTTCAATGGGGATACGCACGCATGGGAGATGTATTTTCATCACGTGTTCCCGCTAGTGTTGGTCAAAACAACGCGCGTATTTCTGCGCAATCTGGAGCTTATATTGCAGAATACAACATTTACATGGGGCACCTTTTGAACGACAAAAAACAAACACTGTTCCCTGAAGATATGGTGCTATTGAGTCACTGGAACTTGCGCGACGAGATAAAAGCCAATTACGCCAATAAAAAGAATGGCCTAGACAAGCAGGCTATGATCTACAAAGTAATGCAGCGCATTGTTGATCAATCTATTCCTAAAAAAGTAATTAATTCAAAAGATTACGAGTGGAATCCATTCACCAATAAGACTACTCAGAACGGCCAGTCGGTTGAGCTTAAAGCGGAGAATGACGGACGCTATCAGCAAATTCTAAATAACTTTAAAGCACTTAGTGCTGCTGACGAATACAATCCGGTATTAAACACAGCTATTAAGCGTGCGTTCGATGAAGAAATGCAAATTCCTCAAGAAACTGTTGAGCAACTATTTCATGAATTCTTAAGCTCTCCTGTCTTAGGTGATGTGGCTAAAATTATCAAAAAACGATTAGGCAGAAAGCTACAGCCATGGGACATTTGGTACGATGGATTTAAAGCACGTAGTTCCATCTCAGAGGAGAACTTAAATGGAATTACCGAAACAAAATACCCAGATGCAAAAGCACTGGAAACCGATTTAGAAAATCTTTTACTAAAACTTGGCTTCACTGCTGAAAAAGCACAGTTTCTTGCATCTAAAATTGCTGTAGATCCTGCTCGTGGTTCAGGTCATGCCTGGGGTGCTTCAATGAAATCGGAAAAAGCACACTTAAGAACTCGTATTCCAAAGTCGGGAATGAACTACAAAGGCTACAATATCGCTATTCATGAGTTCGGGCATAATGTAGAACAGACCATTTCGCTTCACGATGTAGACAACTACATGCTAAACGGAGTACCGAACACTGCATTTACTGAAGCTCTTGCATTCGTATTCCAGGAAAGAGACCTTTTCCTATTGGATATGAAAGACAACAATCCAAACAAAGAATACCTGAAAACACTCGATATTTTCTGGTCGCTATTTGAGATTATGGGAGTATCAATGGTTGACATGAAAATGTGGAAATGGATGTATGCTAATCCAAATGCAACAGCTGTTCAATTAAGAGATCAGGTTCTTGTTATTACCAAAGAGGTGTGGAACCAATATTTCGCTCCTGTTTTCGGCGTAAAAGATCAAACCATTTTGGGAATTTATTCTCACATGATTAATTCGCCAATGTATCTGCCGAATTATGCCTTTGGTCACCTTATTCACTTCCAACTGGAAGAACATTTTAAAACACACAAATTGGCACCAGAAGTGGAACGCATTTTTGCTCTTGGACTTTTAACTCCAAACTTATGGATGATGAAAGCGGTTGGAACTCCTCTTTCCAATGATCCAATTTTAAAAGCAGCCCAGGAAGCTGTGGATCATATAAAGAAATAATCAAACATTCAGATATTCAAAAGGCAGTTTAATTGGCTGCCTTTTCTATTTTAAGCTTCTCTATTCTAATACGATTGCATTGGTTGTTATATTACCATGAATAGTAATATTCATCGTATTTTCCACCTCGCAATTATTTACACTTATATCCTGCATCACCACCCTTACAACATGACTCCCAACTCCCAGCAGATCGGTTATTTCACATTCATTACTTGTTCCAAAAGCCTGAATAATATTTCCATCGAAAAGAAATTGATACCTATAAGTACCCGTACCACCAGTCTGTGTTGCGACAGCTTTTACCTCATCAGGACTTCCTGCAACTCTGGCACATCCATCAAAACCATCCAAAGTTAAGTTAACGACTTGTTGAGCAATAGTAACACTTGCCGACTGAGTACATGCATTCCCATCTGTAACAGTTAATGTATGCGAACCTTGACACATTCCTTCTTTTATAAAGTCATCTCCCGTTTCTTCTCCGAAAACAATGTTCGTTGGAGGATTATTTATAATATTTCGGTAATAATAATTTCCACTAGGGACAATTGCTCCTATACCAGAAGTATATGAGCTAGAATAGCCTAAACGAGCATAAGCATTTCCCCCATTTTCATAAAACTCATATTTTATACGAACAATCGAGCGACTAAATGTGTAAGATACATGATGATAAGTTGGACTTTGATCATACCAACGATTTATTTTAGGGCTACTCATATTATCTATATAAAGCCGTGCACCATCATCAGTCTGAATATTGAAATACATTGTATTATTAGACAATGGTTTATTTAGCCACCCAGTCCAACGCACACTCACATTATCATATTGCCCTGTTCCACAATTACCAATATTAACCCGACTTCCTCCTCCATAAGAATAATTCAACACCTGATTATCAACACATCGGGTAAAAGAACCACTGAGATAACGATTATTATAATACTCTACATTTAATCCTCCGGAAACCATCACATTATTGATATTACTCTCAGAAGAAGCATTGGAATCTCCATATCTCATAATAATCTTATTCTCCCCAACACTAACACTGGGTATTTTCACCCATACATTAGCAGAACTAGAGGCAGTATAATATTCAATCCAATATGAGAGTGAATTATTACTGGTATCATAAAACCGAAGATCATCGAAGTCTGCCTGCATATTACTTTCATAAGCTACTGTCAGCTCTAACTGATAGTTTGTAGCTGCCTCGTTCCCCTGAAAAGTAATCATCTTCTTGGTTTTGTCACCTGTTATATTTCCTCCACTCCACGCAAACTGATAAGAAGGAGTTCCACCACTAACCTGTACTCTGGCAGTTCCATTACAATTTCCACAATCAGGCTTTTGAGCCGTTAAGGTTATGGATATTGCTGTCGGTTGAGTTAATGTAATGCTTTCTGACTCTTCTGTCAGCCTGGCATCCCGAACTGTTACTGTATGGCTTCCTGCACTAAGTCCACTTAATGTGTTGCCCGATTGATAAGTCCCTCCATCTACCTTATATTCATAAGGAGGCTGCCCGCCAGTAACTGTAGCTGTAATACTCCCGTCAGAACCATTATAACAATTCAAATTAGTTCCTGCCAATATCACCTCAACAGGTAGAAATTCAGAAAGCGCACTCGACGGAACAATCTCCAATGCACTAGATCCCGGCTTTAACCAAGCGATTGTTAGGTGATCGCCTCCATAGTTTTCTTTATAAATTCCTTCAAAATAATAATACCTCCCTTTCACTAAAAACTTATTATCTGAATGAGAACAATCTTCGTCCCAATAATTTTGATAGGTAGACCAGTTATCCACATTAGCATCGGCATTACTTGGCAAATTAGTTGATGTTTCATCAGAACTAATTCTAAACTCTGAATGATCATCACTGGCTATAAAGAAGTTGTAGAAACCTGTTTTGGGAGGAATTATATATCCTTTCAAACGTCCTCCAAACGTATCTCCACGATCACGTGGAGCATTAAATTCTGTTAAGCGTTGACTTGATGTTGGATTATCAGGATAATTACTATTCCCTGTCAAACTACTCAAATTCACACTACCTATTCCTTCCCAAAATTGAGCTGTCAACCCTCCATCTCCTGTCGAGGTTTCTTCAGTTCCCTGATACTGACCTCTGATTATAATATCATCGAAATAAACTCTATTAGCAGTAGCTCCAGTCCCTAAATTAGCAGCACAAGTAACTTTTAAAGTATTTCCATTAATCCCAGTAACTGTTACTGTCTGATTTGCGGTACCATTCACAGTTTGTGTTTTCGAGGCATCGATAGTTCCATTGATATGAAAGTAGAAAGAAGCGCTGGGCTGAGAATAAGGACTAGATGCTGTTCCTGAATACTGAACACTAACACTTACATTTTGATAATTGGAAATATCTATTTCTGCAGTATTAATTGAATTTCCATTTCCAACACTATAACTAAATTGAATACGCATCTCTCCATCCTGAACCGATGCAGAGTTGGATTGACGACTACCACTTGGCACCTTCCATTTATAAGTATCCTCTGTCAACCCTGGCCCAACCATTGTATTATTAGGGTACACATCAAAATATTCCGACCAAATGATATCTTGTGCTCGGACATTAAAAACAACAAAAAAAGTTAGAAACAAAAGGGCAACTCGCTTCATACTAGTCATCATTTTTAAAACAATAGACAAACAACTTTTGCTGTTTACAATATAATGATTTTAACACACTTATTTACAAATAGGTGTCTCCAACAATTCAGAAGAACTATTATAGCACCTCTCTTGTGTGTCGCCCAAAATGATTACAGAGATTTACACCTCTTCAAATACTAATTATTATCCAGCCCAATGGAGTTCGTCTGAATCTGATCGTGGACTGTTATACTCTTACTCTTTGATGCTTCACAGCCACTATTCGATAAATCTTTTACAATTACTTCCACCACATGGTTTCCTTTAGAAATATGATTATTCATTAAGCATTCGTTACTTGCCCCAAAAGCTTGAATAATATTTCCATCGTACAAAAACTGATATTGATAATTACCTGAACCTCCAGCAGGAGTAGCAATTGCTTTTACATCATCACCAAAGCTCCCCGGACGAGTACATCCATCGAAATTTTGCAACTGTAAAGTAACGGTTACCTCCGTAATGGTTATAGTTTGTGATACTGTACAATTATTAGCATCGGTAATAGTTAATGTATGCGTTCCTTTACACATGCCCTCCTTCACAAAGTTAGTTCCCGATTCTTCGCCAAATGCAATATCTGTAGGAGGATTTCCTAATATATTTCGATAATAATAATGACTATTAGGTACTTTAGTTCCAATATTATACTCATTATTACTACCCAAATTATTATTAGAATAGCCTAAACGAGCGTATGCATTCCCCGAGTTCTCGAAAAATTCGTACTTAAAGCGTACAATATTTCGTTCTGTAGGAAAAGTATAATTTATACTGAATACTTTAGGCGATTGCGGCACCCAATGGTCATATATTTTTGTATTATCCATATAAATTCGAAAACCATCATCGGTGTTGGCATTCCAATAGAGCGAATTACTACTCGACGGATTTTTAATCCAACCTGTCCATCTCACACTCAAATAATCACCTCTAACCGAGCTACAATTTCCAATAGGCACATTAGCACCTTCTCCATATGCATAATCCAATACTTTTGTATCTATACACCTTTCAGGAGTTCCACTTAAACTGGCATTGGTGTAATATTCAATATTCAATCCTCCAGAAATGAGTACGTTCTCAATATTACTTTGCGAAACAGCTGTTGCATCGCCATAGCGCATTTCAATACTATTTAACCCGGATTTTACTTCAGGTACTTTTACCCAAACAGTAACAGAGCTCGAAGCAATATATTTTTCCACCCAATATGGAATAGAATTACCATCTTCATCGAAAAAACGAAGGTCATCAAAATCGGACTGCATATTACTTTCATAAGCAACAGTTAATTCCAACTGATAATCGTTTGTTTCATCATGCCCTTGAAAAGTTATTACTTTTTTAGTTCCCACACCAGAAAAACCTGCTCCACTCCAGTTTAACTGATAAGGAGCTGTACCTCCGGCAATCTGTACCTGTGCCCTGCCATTACAGTCTCCACAATCAGGTTGCAGTGCCGTTAAATTCAGTGTTAATGGTGAAGGTTCAACAAGCGTAACAGAAGTACTTTTTTCTCTATTACCAGAATCTTTCACTTTCACATTATACGAACCCGCATTCAATCCATTAAATGTATTAGAAGATTGAAAGTTAGTACCATCAATTGAATACTGGTAAGGTGTTGTCCCCCCAGTAACTGATACAACAATCTTTCCACTATTATCATTATTGCACTTGAGATTTGTTCCGGTAGCACTTATCACTAGCGGTTTTACTTTGGTAGAAGAAAGTACGCTAGACGGTATTATTTCCAAATTCGTTGAGCCAGGTTTTAACCATGCAATGGTCATGTGGTCGCCACCACCACCTTCTTTGTAAATGCCCTCGAAATAATACATTCTTCCTTTCACCAAAAATTTATTCCCCGAATGTTTACAATCTCCATCCCAATAGTTGTGGTATCCTGCCCAAGCTGTTACATAAGCATCTTTGTCATTGGGTAAATTTCCTGCATTGTCATCCGGGCTAATTCTGAATTCAGAATGGTCATCACTTGCAATGAAAAAATTGTAATAACCTGTTTTAGGAGCAACGATATAACCAGAAAGTCGACCACCAAAATTACTTCCTCTATTTTGAGGAGCATCAAAGGACGTTAAAAACTGTGTGGATGAAGGATTATTAGGGTAATTGCCATTGTTTTTCAGGTTACTTAAATTGGATCCACTTATTCCCTCGTAATATTCTGCTTTTAGCTGCCCATCGCCATCATTGTTACTTTCAGAACCTTTATATTCTCCTGAAATTACAATTTCATCTATATATATTTCGTATTTGGAATCGCGAAGGTTTATGGTACAACGAATATTCAATTCTGATCCATTCAGATTACTCGCTGTAAGTGTTTGAGTATTGGCATCGTTCACTTGCTTTATCCTGTACCAATTCCCATCTAACCAGTAATCTATTAATGAATTATTCTTGAACTTTCCATTTCCTGAAGCAGAATACTTTATACTAATGGATACATTCCTAAATTGTGAAATATCAATTTTGGCCGTTTCAATATAGTTTGAGTTATAATATCTCTTAAAGCGCATTTTCCCATTCTGCACCGATGCAGAACTAGAAACTCTTCGCCCACTCTGAATTTTCCATTTGTAATTACTTTCCTTAAAACCAGGCCCCAACATAGTATTGTTAGGGTATACATCAAAGTATTCCGACCAAATTACATTCTGCCCAGATGCACAAACAGAAATAAGAAACACAACAAACAAGAGAATGGTTTGCCTCATTATGATTAGCTTTTTTTCAACAGCCACAAATATACAAACCACTGATTTAATTTCTTACATATGTTTTTTCCGTTGGTCAAAATAATCCAAGGAACTATCAAAATTCTAATCTACTCCATCTGAGTCGATCATTCAGGTATGGTACAACAATGAAAATTAGCTACTTCCTAAAAGAAATTCATCAATGAGTATAATCCATAAAATCGATCTCTTCAGAAATATTCTCCTTAACTAGTTGTTCTATTCGAGAAGCATTGACACACGCCTTCTTCTTTGTATTGTCTCGAGTTATACAAGTAGTCAGAGCAATTAAATCTGCTCCCTGCTCAATTAACATTTTGGCCCGACTTCCTGCTTGCTCTCCAGGACATCCTCCACATGAAACAATCCCAATCAATATGGATTTGCCATATTTGCTAAAGGCGCACCTGCCTTCCTCCAGTGCTCTTAAGTCAGCAGTTCCTGCACATGCACCTTCAGTCAACTGACACCTAATTATTCCAACTTTTCTCATTCTATAAATATAGTACTTAACAGCTAAATAAAATCCTCTTTTTTATAAGCAACTACCCCTAGACTAACTTTATTCGACACCAATTGGATTAGTCTGAATTAAGTCATGAACAGTTATACTTTTTTCTGCCGACAACTCGCAATTATCATAAGTCACGTCCTTTACCTGTACGCTTACAACATGATTTCCTTTAACCAATTCTGGGTTTAAGATATGTTCATTAGAAGCTCCAAATGGTTGAACAATATTCCCATCAAAAAGAAACTGACATTGATAATTTCCACTTCCTCCTGTCACATTAGCAACTGCCTTTACATCGTCACTACCATTACCTGAAGGTCTAGCACAACCATCAAATCCATTTAAATTCAATTGCACTCCCACTTTCTGTATCGTAACTGATGTCGTCACACTACAGTTGTTGGCATCAGATACTGTTACCGTGTAATCACCTGCACATAAACCGGTCTTAACATACTGGTTCTCTTGTTCCTCTCCAAATACTATATCAGAAGGAGGATGGCTTATGATGTTTCGGTAATAATAATGATCATTGGGTACTTTGGTCCCAATATTATTCTGATTATTTGCTCCTAAATCATTATTAGAAAATCCTAAACGAGCATATGCATTTCCTGAATTTTCAAAGAACTCATACTTAAATCGAACAATGTTTTTCCCAGAAGGAAATGTATAAGGAAAACTAAAAACAATAGGAGCCTGAGGCGTCCAGTGGTCATAAACATTGCTTCCATTTAAATACATTCGGAATCCATCATCGGTATTTGCATTCCAATAAAGCGAGCTACTATTAGATGGATTCTTAATCCAACCAGTCCATCGAAAACTTATATTATCATCTCTATTAGATCCACAGTTACCTATCACTACATCTTGCCCTGTAGAATAAGAATAGTCCAACACCTTGGTATCAATGCATTTTACCGACGTTCCACTAAGGCTATTATTATTGTAATATTCAACATTCAATCCTCCCGAAATTAATACACTTTCTATATTGCTTTCTGAAACAGCACTGGCATCGCCATAATGCATTTCAATCTTATTCAATCCGATTTTTACTTTTGGTATTTTCACCCAAACCACTGCTGAACCTGAAGTAGTATATTCCTCCACCCAATACGATAGAGAATTACCTTCTTCATCAACAAATCGTAGATCATCAAAATCAGATTGCATTTTATCCAAGTAAGTGACGTTTAGCTCTAACTGGTAATCTGTTGCAACTTCATGTCCCTGAAAACTTATTACTCGTTTATTTTTAACCTCTATCACACTACTGTTACCAGACCAGTTCAACTGGTACGGAGGCAATCCCCCTGCCACTTTCAACATTGCCTCTCCTTTACAGCTTCCACAATCAGGAACTTTCTGTGTAACAGTTAGCTCAATTTTGCTGGGTTGTATTAATGTTATTGTTGCTTTTTTCTCTGTTCCTACAGCATCACGAACTGTTACTTCATAATCTCCTGCTGCCAGGTTCACAAATTCTCCTATATTTTGAAATACACCTCCATTTAATGCATACTGTAAAGGAGTAACGCCTCCTGTCGCAGTAGCAATAATCTTTCCATCTCCTCCACTAAAACATTTAAGGTTAGTACCAGATAAGCTTAAAGTAACTGGTGCTGCATCTACTGAACTTAAAGCCGAGGAAGGTATAATCTCCCAGTCATTACTTCCTGGTTTAATCCATGCTACAGAGAAGTGGTTGCCACCACCACCTTGTTTGTAAAGTCCTTCGAAATAATAGGGTTTACCTTTTATAAGTAGCTTACTTTTGGTATGGTAATTATCTGTTTTGCTATCGCTATCATTTCTACCATTATCATCATCATCTACATCCCAAAAATCCTGATAAGAAGTCCAATCTTCAACATAAGCCTCTTTTTCTCCCGGAAGATTCTCTTTCAAATTATCAGGACTAATACGGAATTCAGAATTATCATCACTGGCTATTAAGAAATTATAATACCCTGTTTGAGGAGGCACAATATATCCAGATAATTTCCCACCAAAATTTGAACCTCTGTCTCTTGGTGCATCAAATTGCGATAACAGTTCAGACGAGGATGGATTATCCGGATAACGGGGATCATTGGTTAAGTTTGAAATAGGATTCCCTGCTATATTATTCCAATATTCTGCTTTTAATTTTCCATTAATCTGAGCATTCCCTTCAACACCTGTAAAACCACCTTTCAATTCAATGTTATCAATAATAACACTTCTTTTGTTCTTCTTTTTGTATTTTACCTGAAGTTTAAACTGAAGCTTATTGGCATTAGGCAAAGCTTCAGTTATACTGGAGGAATTCTCTTTATCTTTTAGCTTTTCAATTTCTATCCAATTACCAGAATCATTTAATTTATAATAAAGTTTAAATTCACCCTTCAAATCTCCACTTCCCGATGTAGAGTAAAGCATGCTAATAGACAAGCTACTGAAGTTATCTGTTTGAATTATTTCTGTAGTAAACGAATAGGTGCCAGATGTACGCAATTCGAAGTTAAGTAGCCGCCCTTCAACATAAACTCTATTCTCGTCTGACACCGTCCATTTAGGTGTAGTATGTTCTCCTGGAATATTGTAATCACTATTATAAGTATTGGACTGATAGTCTGACTCATTGGGGTAAACATTAAAATATTCAGACCAGATAACATTTTGACCATACCCTGTTAACGCTAACAGCAATACAGTCAAAAGGAGAATTATTTTTTGCATTATGTTCTATTTAAACTCGAACACAAAGATACAATTTGACCTATAAATTCAACTTTTACTTAACTATAATTTTCTATTGCTTCGATATAGCTCCTAAGCCTTCCACACTTTTGTTTACATGCTTTGGATCGCCATAATACTTTATTCTACCAATTCCTTCTAATTTAGCAGTGAGTGATTCTTCGGCATAAACAGAAGCCCATCCAGCTCCTTCCATCTTAATTTTCACATTCTTGGTTTCGAAATCTTTTGCATATAGTTTGCCCGCTCCTTCAAAATGAGAATCCAGCGACTCGGCTCTTCCTTCTAAAGTAATCCAGATTCCTCCTTCTCCTTTTATGTCGATATGTTTTGCAGCCAGCTCCATATTCAGACGTCCTCCTCCTGATACCTTCAATTGAAAATCGTCTAACTCCAAATATCCTTTGGTATAAAGCTTAACGCCTCCTTCAATAACCAGCTTACTAAGATCGCGAACAGTAATATAAAGTGTAAGGCTATTCCTTCTATTAATTTTCACTTTATCATCGTCCATATCGATGTATAATGTTCCTCTTTCAACGTCAACATTTAGATCATCGATAAGATCTTCATCGCCATCAACGCTTAAGCTGCATTTCTTACCTTGTGATAAGTAAATTTTATAAGCTCCTTCGATTTCTACTTTTGAGAAACTTGCAACTTTGAATTCTTTTCCTTCGTTGCGATAATCGATATTAGATGCGAATAATTGGCCTAGCCAAAAGCTAAAAAAGAAAAATAGTGCAGAACAGATAGTAAATTTCATGGTGACAGATTTGATTGCGTATTTCTTGTTTTATTTCACACCATAAGACTCTCTGTCACCATGAACGTTACACTTTCATGTGAATTATTTTAAGGCATTGATTGTTTTTCTTAGGAATAGAGTCACAAAAACAACAATGATAAACAGGATAGATAAGACAACGATATCAAGCATAGAGGCAGAGCCCATTACAAAAAACCGATACAAGACACTCCCTGCCACTGCTAGAGGCAATAGCCCAAGCAAAGTGCTTTTGTTATGCTTCTTAGTATAAAATAACACACCCGACCAAAGCAAGCCAACTCCCAAAGCATACCAATGTGTTATTTCGATTTTATTTAGAAATCCCATTACAAAGTAGATCATTGGGATTAACCCTACAATCATTAATGATCGAATTAAGCTACCCTTAACCTGCTTCAACTGCTCTTCTGATCCTCCGAAAGATAAGAATTGTCTTTTCTGTACAACTTCTTTGAATTTATCTAATGTCAAATCCTCTTTCGACTTAAGTATTTCACGCTCTAATGCAACTTCTACAGCTGCTTCGTAAGCCTCTTCTCTATATCCAGATTTCGATCTCAAAACGGTTATCAATTGCTCATCGGTCAATTGACTCATTCTATCTTTAAAATCACTCATTACTTTCAATATCTATTTTTACCTCCAACAAATATAGTATCATTTTAGTGTCATCAAGAATTTATTTCGGGCGATCAATTCTATTGATTTAATCCGATTTTTTAGTTTGAACCCATTATTTTTGTTTCTGGATTTTCCGATTAGCATGTCGAAAATCTGATTTTCTATTCATAGCAAACCAATCTTTCTGATTTTTTCAGAAGAACATAAAATGTCAGACATGAACAATTTTCAATTTTATAATCCGGTTCATATTGAATTTGGCAAAGGTCAAATCAGTAAACTTTCGAAGCTAGTTCCTGCCAATGCCAAAATCCTTATGACTTACGGAGGCGGTAGTATTAAACGAAACGGAGTTTACGACCAAGTAAAAGAAGCACTGAGTGGCCATACTCTGATTGAGTTCTCTGGTATCGAACCTAATCCGAAGTACGAGACCTTGATGAAAGCAGTGGAAATTATTCGCAACGAAAAAATTGATTTCCTTTTAGCTGTTGGTGGAGGGTCTGTTATTGATGGAACCAAGTTCATTTCTGCAGCAGTAAACTACGAAGGAGATCCATGGCAAATCTTGGCACACAGAGATGTTTCAGGAATTAAAGATCCGCTTCCAATTGGAGCCGTATTAACATTACCTGCAACAGGTAGTGAAATGAACGGCAACTCGGTTGTAACTAAAGCCGAAACAAAAGAGAAGTTAGCATTTGGAACACCCGCTGTGATGCCTAAGTTCTCTATTCTCGATCCTGAGGTAATTTACTCGCTTCCAAAAAAGCAAATTTCCAATGGTATAATCGATGCATTTATCCATGTGCTGGAGCAATACTTAACTTACCCTGTAAACTCTCCTATACAGGACAGATTTGCTGAAAGTATTTTGGCAACGCTTGTGGAAGAAGGTCCAAAAGTATATGCAGAGCCGACCAATTACGATGCAGCTGCTAACTTCATGTGGGCTGCAACAATGGCATTAAATGGTTTAATTGGCGTTGGCGTTCCTCAAGATTGGAGTACTCATATGATTGGTCACGAATTAACCGCTTTCCACGGCATTGATCATGGAAGAACATTGGCAATTGTTTTACCTGGTGTTATGCGAGTTAAGCAAGAGAATAAGCGTGAAAAGTTATTGCAATATGGAGAGCGAATTTGGAACATTACAGAAGGAACATTTGAAGAGCGCTTAGAGCTGATTATTGCTAAAACCGAAGCTTTCTTCCATTCATTGGAAACTCCAACACGTCTTTCCGACTATGAAGTTCCGGCTTCGACAATTGATAAAATTTGTGATCGATTTGAGCAAAGAAGAATTACAGCATTCGGAGAACAAGGAGATACAGACATTCAACAACTAAGAATGATTTTAGAAGATCGCTTGTAAAAATATATTCATAAATAATATCGGAATGATTTTGAATAATTGTTCCGATATTACTCCATCCATGGTATTTAAACAACTAACAGCTATTTTTGTGATGTTTTCCTATGAAGCAAGTTATCATCACCATATTAGTTGTACTTTCATTCGGAGGTAATATTCGTGCTAAAGACTTTATTAAGGTCAAGAATATTACTTACACCCAAGGTTTGTCCGAAAATACCACTTCTTCGATTGCCCAAGATACTTTAGGTTATATCTGGATTGGTACCCGCGAAGGGTTAAACCGATACGATGGCTATTCGTGTAAGAAATATTTCTCTTCTACGAAACAAAAGGGAAGCCTTCGTGCCAGTAGAATTTTCAACCTATATATCGATAAGCACTCTAACTTTTGGGTAAAACACGATGCAGGGATAGACGAGTACCAGCCCAACACAGACTCTTTCGCTCCACTGAATATCGAATTCGAAGGGAAATCCATCACTTGGTTTAACCAGATGATTTTGATGAGCGGTTTCACATGGATTAGTACCAACCAATTTGGATTGCTGGCACTCCACCCCAAGACCAAGCAAGTAGCCAAACGCCTATTTCCCAATAAAGCCATACATCGAATTTGCCAACAAAACGATTCGCTACTGTGGGTCTATTTCGATCAGCAACTTCATCTTGCCAATACCAATAGTAATCAAGTCATAAAGACCATTTCTCCCACTTTCGATGATAGCATTATTGACATGGTTTACTTTAACAACAAACTATGGATTTATAGCTATTCACAGTTATGGGTTTACCAGAATAATAAATTCTCTAAGTTTGACGAATTTGCATTGGCACAAAACGTATCCCCCAAAGAACTCATCCCAAAAGTCGACGAAATTCTTATAACCAATATGGTTAAACATAACGATCAATTATGGATTTCGACCGACGGAAATGGAATCTTTATTCTGGACGGGAAACAGAATTCCGAGATAAAGAATATAACGACCAATTCTTCGGAACAATCAATTGCCACCAACGCCATCAGGTGTTTATATTCTGACAAAGATGGAAATATGTGGATTGGAACCGTACACAAAGGTGTTCACTTAATCTCTCAAAACCAGAAGCTTTTTTATAACCAACACTATTCCAGTCACACTCCCAATACGCCATATGGAAATATCTCCAATTTTCTGGAAGACAAAGCCAACAATCTCTGGGCTGCATCATTCGAAGGACTTTGCTTGATGGATAGAAAAACCATGAAGATAAAAAGACGAATAGCCCGGGATGCGATAATCAATTCCATCACAATCAATTGGAATGGAGAAATTTTTCTTGGTACTTACAACAAAGGGCTACTAAAATATAACCCCAGCAATCAGGCACTTGACGTAATTAATCCCAAGCAGCTTAACCTAAAAAGACAAAGTATAAATGCACTACTCACCGATAATACGGGAAACGTGTGGATTGGAGCCAACAAACTCTATTGTTTAAACAAGTCAACGGGAGAAATTACAACTGTTTTTCCAGATAAGATAATCCATGTTACCAGCTTATTTCAGGATAAGGATAATCGATTCTGGATAGGAACTGCCAATGGTCTTTTTCTTTACTCCAAAGAAGGCAACCAGTTGGAACGATATAGTACCCAAAAGTCGTCTGCTTACCAGATATCGCATAATTTAATTAACTGTATTTATGCCGATAGAAAAGGCAATATCTGGATAGGAACCAATGGAGGTGGTTTGAATAAAATTACTCGTACCAATCATGAAATTAGTTATTACAGAAACGACCAACAGCTTAGTAGTAGCGTGATCCATGGTATTACCGAAGATAACAACGGGAACATTTGGTATACCACCAACAATGAATTGATAAAGCTAAATCCACTCAACAATCAATCCTACACCTTCGATTATACCGACGGGTTGCTCAATAATCAATTCATTGACGAGGCGCTTTTCCTTTCGGAATCGGGAATAATTTATTGTGGAGGCGAAAAAGGAATTGACTACTTCTACCCCAACAGTATTAAGATAAATACCACTCCCCCAAAGGTTATCATTAGCACCATCATTTTTAATTCCGATAAATCGAGTAATATCGAAAAACATGGTTATTACCAGAGTGCCACTAACGATACTCTTGAGTTAAAATACAACGAATCGAGTTTCGGTTTTGAATTTACTGGAATTGACTTTACCAATACCCAAAAGATAAAATACCAATATCAGCTGGAAGGGATTGACCAGAGCTGGATCACAACTCATGAGCGACGAAATGTTACCTATGGTCATGTTCCCCCTGGCACTTATACATTCAGAGTTAAAGCAGCCAATAGCGATGGCATATGGAGTAAAGTGCAGCATTTTACAGTTGTGGTAAAACCTCCTTTTGCAGCAACACCTCTTGCATATGCCATCTACTTTTTAATTACAGCACTTCTTCTTTACATTGTTTATCGTTATTTGCTGGAACGAAAACTCTTAAAAAACAGAGTCGATTTTGAGGCCAGAGAGAGAAAGCGAATCGAGGAACTTAATCAGCTGAAACTCCGATTGTTTACTCATATTTCGCATGAGTTTCGAACTCCATTATCGTTGATATTGGCACCAGTACAGGATCTTCTGAAACGAAACAGTAAAGAATCGACCAATACCAAAGGCTTACAGACCATAGAGAAGAATGCACAGAAACTACAGACATTGGTCAATCAGGTGTTAGAAATTCGTAAAATTGAATCGGGAGCCATTCAAATTACCAAAACACCTGTAGAGATGGTTTCATTCATCAAAAGTAGTTGCGAATCGTTCAACTACTGGGCAAAGCAAAAGAATATCCAGCTTTCTTTCAATACCGAAATAAAGAAATTGGTTCTAAACATTGATCAGGGATTAATCGAGAAGGTCATTTACAATCTACTGAGCAATGCATTAAAGTACACTCCAGAAGGATTCATCACCGTTCAAATAAAACAAGAGGGAAATTCATGTATTATCGAAGTTACTGATTCAGGAATTGGAATATCGAAGCAACACATCGAAAAACTCTTCCAACTATTCTATCGTGTAGATGAAACACAGCAAGAGGCAGAAGGAAGTGGCATTGGTTTGGCTCTGAGTAAAGAATTGATTGAACTACACGAAGGTCAACTTACTGTTGACAGCAAACCGGATGTTGGTAGCACATTTACAGTTCGACTTCCACTACCTACGGTTGCGATAAAAGAACAGTCAATTACTACTGTTTCTATCAACACCCCTATTGAAAGCAGATCGGAAAAACACACTTTATTATTGGCTGAAGATAACCACGAATTAAGGCAATTTGTGTTCGAAAAACTATCGGAACAATTCAACGTTATTCAGGCTATTAATGGAGAACAGGCATATAGCTTAGCCCAAGAACATCAACCTAGTTTAATTTTAAGCGATGTTATGATGCCTGAAATGGATGGCTGGCAACTATGTGAAGCGATAAAAACAGACATCAACACTTCGCATATTCCTATCATCCTGCTCACAGCACTAAGTGAAAACGAACATGCCATTAAAGGACTGGATCTTGGAGCCGATGCATACATTGCCAAACCCTTTAATATCGATCACCTGATTAGTCAGGTAAATAACATTATAAAGAACCGAGAACAGTTAGTAGCCAAATACAAACAACAGGTTGAAGAAACAGTCGATCCCAATCAGTTCACAGAATTAGACAAGGAGTTGATGGAGAAGGTACATAAAGTAACCACACAGCATATCAATGACCCAAGCTTCTCTGTTCAAGCGTTGAGTGATTCAGTGGGAATGAGTCGTAGTAACTTACACCATAAACTAAAAGCCCTTTGCGACTTATCTCCGAGCGAACTGATTATACAAATACGACTAAAACAAGCTGTTAAGCTACTGAAAGAGAAAAAGTACGCAATGAACGAAATCGCAGACATGACTGGTTTCAGTACAGCTTCGCATTTTTCTCGAACATTTAAAAAGCAATTTGGAGGAACGCCCAGCGATTTCTTAAAAGGGCAATTAACCATTCATTTTTAGTACAACGACTATGTTAGCATTACTCAAAAATACATTCCAGAATTTCAAAGATATCAATGGTTCTCAGCAAGGAAGCTCTTTAGCCTATTATACCGTATTCTCGCTATTTCCAATGATTATTATTGCAGTATCAATTCTTGGAATATTCTTCGGAGAACAAGCGGTAGAAAATCAAATATTTGTTCAGCTAAAGCATATCATCGGAGATGATGCATCGGGACAAGTACAAGAAATAATAAAAGCACAGCATGTGAACCACAACAGCACCTTAACACTACTTATTGGCTTTGCCACTTTAGCAATTAGTGCTACGGGCTTTTTGAGTCAGTTGCACAATTCATTAAGTGCGGCATGGCAAGAAAAACCGAATCCACAGAATGGTATAATTCAGTTTATCATTGCCAAAACAAAGTCATTTGCACTACTTGTTTTCTTATTCGCTGTAATGTTTGCTAGTACTGCTATGAATACCTATCTGATTCATTCATTCAACTCTGTTCATATCAACAAAGAATTACTTCTTGTTGCCGAACAACTCATCTCGTTCATCATTTTAGGCATTTCATTTTTTATTCTTTTTAAGTTTCTACACGATACTAAAATTAAATGGCAACATGCATTAGCCGGAGGTTATTTCACTGCATTCCTATTTCTAATTGGTAAAATAATCATTGCCCTCTACATTGGACATTCACATGTTGGCACCACCTACGGTTCTGCCAGTTTTATCGTTATCATTTTAATGTGGGGCTATTACATTTCTCAAATCATTCTACTGGGAGCATCGTTTATTGCAACTCTAAGAGAAAAACACAATTCACTCGAAAAGAACTAATTGGACATTTTCCCAAACCTCATTTTCTACATCCAGAACATTTTCTAACACCTGTGTGACATACTTCATTCCGGGTTCTACATATCATTGCTATTGATTTTACAGTCGAATACAGATAATGATTTAATCAATAAAACCTATGAAGTTTTTTCACTCAACAATTTTCATCCTTGCTATAGCTTTCTTCTATAGCTGCCAGAAAACAGAGGCACCAAGCCCTGTATTACCGGTTCCAAACAAAGCACAGATTGCCTGGAACGAAATGGAACGCAATGCATTTATCCACTTCGGTTTAAATACCTTTAATGACATGGAATGGGGATATGGCGACTCGCCTGCGTCAACATTTAATCCGAGCAGTTTAGATGCCGAACAGTGGTGTAAAGTAATTAAAGATGCAGGTATGAAAGGTGTCGTCCTAACCTGTAAACACCACGATGGTTTCTGTCTTTGGCCATTTAAAGGCACTGAATACTCGGTAAAGAATTCGCCTTGGCGCAACGGAAAAGGAGACTTGGTAAAAGAGGTATCCGATGCATGCAAAAAATATGGTCTGAAGTTCGGTGTTTATCTATCGCCTTGGGATAGAAACAGTGCACTTTACGGAACTCCAGAGTACATTACTTATTTCAGAGAACAGCTAACCGACCTACTTACCAATTACGGAGAAGTATTTGAAGTTTGGTTCGATGGAGCTAACGGAGGAACAGGTTACTACGGAGGAACTAACGAACGTCGTTCGGTTGATAGAAAAACGTATTACGACTGGCCAACAACCATTGAGTTGGTTCGCAAACTACAACCTAATGCGATGATTTTTAGTGATGGTGGTCCTGACATTCGCTGGTGTGGTAATGAAAGTGGAATTGGAGGAAGAACAAACTGGTCTACGCTAAAAAGAGACGAAGTATGGCCAGGTTGGCCTCGCTATAAGGAGCTAAATCCAGGACACGAAGATGGTAACTATTGGGTTCCTGCCGAAATCAATACCTCTGTTCGTCCAGGATGGTTCTACCACAAGTCGGAAGATCATAAAGTAAAAGACCTTCCTCGTTTAATGGATTACTTCTACGAATCGGTTGGTCGTAACGGTACTGCGTTATTGAACTTCCCTGTTGACCACCGAGGTTTAATTCACGAAATTGATGCGGCAAATGTTATTCAGTGGCAAAAAACAATTGAAGCCGATCTTGCCAATAACTTATTGAAAACAGTTGGCAATATCGAAGCAAGTAATGTAAGAGGTAATTCAAGTAAGTTTGAAGCCGATAATGTAAACGATGGTGATAAAAACAGCTATTGGGCAACCGATGATAACACCATTAATGCAAGCCTTATTTTCGAATTTAAAAAGCCTGTTACCTTCAACCGTTTCTTAGCACAAGAATACATTGCACTTGGACAAAGAGTTAAAGCATTTTCATTGGAAATTAAAACAGATGAAGGAAAATGGAAAGAGATTGCCGATGAGACAACTATTGGCTATAAGCGTATTCTTCGTTTACCAACTGTTACTACTAAAGTAATTCGTTTTGCGGTAAAAGATGCTAAAGCATGTCCTACTATTTCTAATATCGAACTATACAATGCTCCACAGCTAATTACAAGTCCTATAATTACTCGCAACAAGAACGGAGTAGTTACTATTAATTCTGCCAACAAAGAACTAGACATCTACTATACCACAAATGGTGCAGCACCAACATTGGCTGCTACAAAATATACTCAACCATTTAAAACCAATGGAAAAGTAGAAGTAAAAGCCATTGCAGTTGATCCTTCCAGCAAGAATAAAAGTTCTGTTGTGAGTGCTAAATTCGATATTCTACATACCAACTGGGTAATCCTAAAAACCAACGACAAAAGATCGAAAGCAGTTATTGATGGTAACCCTCATTCAGAATGGTCGCAATCGGCAAAGAAAATGCCTATCGATTTAACAATCGACTTAGGGAAAACATATCCAGTGAAAGGTTTCAAGTATCTTCCGGGGCAAAGCAGATGGACAAACGGAATCATCTTCAACTATGAATTCTACACTTCTGTAAATGGAAGAAGCTGGAAAAAACAACAAGCTGGTGAATTCTCCAACATTCAGAATCATCCTGTATGGCAAGAGAAAACATTCAAAGCTACCAATGCCCGTTTTGTAAGATTAAGAGCAATAAGCAATACTAAAGGAGATACAAAAGCAGGTTATGCTGAATTTGATATTCTTACCCAATAATCAATTCGGCAGAGATTAAAAGTATATACACTAACCCTTATACTTTTTTCTAGAATCGTCAGCGCCAAAATATTGGCGTTGGCGATTTGCTCCATCAATTATGAACGAACTAATGATCTAAAAAATGCGCTTAACACACTTCATTATGCTAATGGTCGCCATATTGAGCGGCTGTACCACACAACAAAAAAAGGAAGTAAAACAACCAAACATCTTACTTCTCTTCTCTGACGATCATCAAGCTTCAGCTATTCATTCGTTGGGCAATCCATACATCCAAACGCCCAATATCGACAAACTGGTAAATAGCGGAACCACCTTTACCGAAACATTTACTCAAACACCAACATGTTCGCCAAGTAGAACAGCCCTACTAACAGGATGTGGTTCATTGACCCATAAAACGTTTTACCCCAAATACGCTGGTACCGTTAATAAGACACTGAAAAGATGGCCTCAAACAATGAAAGATGCCGGATATGAAACATTCTGGACCGGAAAATTCAATACCCATGGAAAACCTGCAGCGTGGGGAGTAGAAGAAGCATCGCGCATATTCCCACACGGAATGGGCGATCACCATATGACTTTTAAAGAAGATGGCAAGGAAGTTAAAGGCTTTAGTTCGAAACTATTTGCCGATGCAATGATTCGCTTTCTAAATAAAAAGCACGATAAGCCATTCTTTGCAACTGTTGCGTTCACTGCGCCTCACGATCCAAGAACTCCTCCGGGGAAATACGCCAACATGTATCACCCTAACGAAATTCCACTACCTGCCAACCTTCTTTCGCATTACAACTACAACGATGGATATGAAAAATTCCGCGATGAAGTATTGATTGACTACCCACGTAATATCGATACTGTTCGAAGCGAAATTGCCAACTATTATGGTATGATCTCTCATATGGACGAGCAGATTGGTCGCATAATGGATGCTCTGAAGCAAAATGGCTTAAAAGAAAACACTATTGTAATCTACGCCTCTGACAATGGACTAGCAATTGGTCATCACGGACTGATGGGCAAATTCAGTTTTTATGACCACAGTCTGAAAGTACCGTTAATTATGAGTGGACCATCTATTCCTAAAAACAAGCTGACCAACACAAGAGTGTATCTTCATGATGTGTTTCCTACCATATGTGAGCTTACAGGCATAGCAATTCCAGAGACTGTTGAATCGAAAAGTTTCAAAACAGTACTGGAAGGAAGCAATCAAGAGGTACACAAATACCTGTTTAGTGCACTATCCGACCTAAAAAGAGGTGTTAGCACTAAAGAATATAAACTCATTCGTCACTACCAATCGCCCAACTCAAACACCGGTACCAACGAATATCTATTCTTCGACCTGAAGAATGATCCTCTCGAAATAAAAAACCAAATCAATAATCCACAGTTTGCTAACCAAATTAAATCTTTAAAAGAGGTTTTAAAAAAATGGCAAACTGAACAAAACGATTTTCTTCCAATCAATTAATTGCAAGAAAATCAAAAAAAATTAAAGCTAAACATCTATAGAAATGAACAAATTCAAATCACTCTTAATAGCGATGCTTGTATTTCAAGTATCGCTATTTGCACAACAAGTAAGTGTCATTCCTCAACCACAAAAAGTTGAGGTAAGTAACGGTTCTTTCACGCTTGATGCAAAAACCAGAATCGTAACAGACAAGGCAAGTAAAAGTAATGCCAAATTTCTTCAAGAGATCCTGTCTCCTGCCCTTCAACTAAAAATCAAGTCGAAAGGCCAATCGGGAATTATCTTACAACAAGACAATCAGTTGTTGAAAGAACTAGGAGAAGAAGGCTATACGCTGAATTCTAACTCCAAAGGAATTATTATCCAGGCAGCAACTCAGGCAGGTGTTTTCTATGGGATTCAAACATTGTGTCAACTATTGCCACTTGAACTTTCTCCGAGCAGTGAGCTAACAGTACAAGCTGTTTCGATAAAAGACCGCCCTCGTTTCTCTTGGCGTGCCTACATGCTCGATGAGTCACGCTATTTTCAAGGTAAAGCATTTGTAAAAAAGATGCTCGACCAAATGGCACTTCTTAAAATGAATGTATTCCACTGGCACCTAACCGACGATGCAGGATGGAGAATTGAAATTAAAAAGTACCCCAAATTGACCAAAGTAGGTGCCTTCAGAAAAGATTCTCAGGTAGGACCTAAAAAATGGAATAGTGAATTACTGGCAGGAGAGCCTCATGGTGGTTTCTACACTCAAAAAGAGATTAAAGAAATCATCGACTACGCAACAGCAAGAAACATTACTATTGTTCCCGAAATTGAGATGCCAGGTCATGCTTCTGCTGCAATTGCTGCTTATTCGTGGTTAGGAACTGTAGGAAAACTAACCGAAGTACCTATCAAATTCGGTAAGCTACCTGATTCATATAATGTAACCGATCCTCGTGTTTATCAATTCATCGAAGATGTGTTGACCGAAGTAATGGAGCTTTTCCCTGGAAAAACCATTCATATTGGTGGCGATGAGGTAATGTTCGATGCATGGAAAGAGTCTGAAAGAGTTCAACAATTCATGAAAAAGAAAGGACTAAAATCACCTGCCGATCTACAGGTTTTCTTCACCAATAAGGTTTCCAACTTTATCGATAAGAACCAACACAGAATGATGGGATGGAACGAAATATTAGGAAGCAATGTACATGAATGGCAAAAGGATTCCGATTATCAAGTAAAAGAAAAGTTAGCCAACAGTGCAATTATTCACTTATGGAAAGGAAGTTTAGACTTGGTAAAAGAAGCTGTAACCGGAGGCTACGACATTGTTAATTCTCATCATGTAAACACTTATCTCGACTATCCATACTCATACACTCCAATAGAAAAGGCTTATGCATTTGATCCTATACCAGAAGGACTTCAAAAGCAATACCATGCAAAAGTTCTGGGAAGCGGTTGTCAAATGTGGACAGAATGGACTCCTACCAACAAAGACGTTGAGCGACAAACATTCCCTCGCTTAGCAGCATATGCAGAAGTAGGCTGGACAAACAAAGACCGAAAAAACTATAAAGCATTCCGTGAAAATCTGAATCCAATATTAAAGTATTGGAAAACTATAGATATCAATTACAGTACTAACTTCGAAAAGAAGAAAAAGTAAACTAGTGTCGTATCATGTCTGAAATGTCGCCTAAGTTGCCTTTATTTTTTGAATCTTACGAAATTAGAAAAAGTAAGCATAGCCATAGCTACGTGAATCTTTTTATGATGAGTGAAATTCGAAAAAGAACAAAACTTGGGGTGGCAGAGCAGGCGTGACACGACACTAGAATACTCTGGCTTATCTCGGGAGTAAAACTCCTGAGGTAACCTTTTTCAACCTCAATCGTTTTAATATCAATAAGCTAAATCAATAATATTCAATCGATGAAACGACTGTTGCTTTTTGTGGGGTTAGCCTTAATCCCATCTTTCATTTTCGCCAAAATATGGACGCCATCAGTAATTTCCAACAATATGGTGCTTCAACAAAATAGCCAGGTAACCATCTGGGGCTGGACAACCCATACCACAGAAGAGATTATTGTAACAGGCAGTTGGAATAACCAGCCTGTAAAAACCAAAGCACATCATGGGAAATGGTCACTACGACTTCCTACTCCCAAAGCCGGAGGTCCTTACCAACTTACCATTAAAGGACACGAAGAGATTGTTTACAATCAAATATTAATTGGTGAGGTTTGGCTTGCCTCGGGACAGTCGAATATGGAATGGAATGCTACACTTGGTTTTAACAATGCCAAAGAAGAAGTAGCTAATGCCAATTATCCCAACATTCGCTTATTACATATTCCAAAACATCAAGCTGACACGCCACAACAAGATACTCCTGGAAGTTGGGAAAAATGTACCCCACAGACCATGAAGACGTTCAGTGCTACAGCCTACTTCTTTGCACGCTACCTCCATCAAAAGCTTGATGTTCCAATCGGAATTATTAACTCCAGCTGGGGAGGAACTCCTGCCGAAGTTTGGGTAAAAGAAGAAGTGGTGAAAAATAATCAGCAACTGGTTGAATCACAAAAGAAACTTCCAAAGAACAATTGGCACTCATTTGAACCAGGGAAAATGTACAATGCCATGATTGCCCCACTTATTCCATTTAAAATTGCAGGAACAATTTGGTACCAGGGAGAAAGTAACCGCCTGGCTCCGCATACCTACACTCAATTATTCACTCAATTAATTGATAGTTGGCGAGAAAGTTGGGGATATAAATTTCCTTTCTATTACGTTCAGATTGCCCCATTCAATTATCGAGAGAAAAACGCAGGTGTAATGATTCGCGAAGCACAGCTAAAAGCCATGAATCACGATAATGTTGGAATGGTGGTTGTTAGCGACATCGGAAATATAAACAACATCCACCCTGGAAACAAACAACATGTAGGCAAACGTTTGGCCAACTGGGCACTGGCTAAAACGTACAATAAAGCCAACATCAGTTATAGTGGTCCTGTTTATCGTTCAATGGAGATAAACAACAATAAGGTTGTTCTACATTTCGACTATGCACAGTCGGGATTAATGAAAAAAGGTAAAAAGTTGACTCATTTTGTTATTGCCGATAAGTCGAAGCAATTTGTTTCTGCCAAAGCCAAAATAAAGGGAAACACTGTTGTTGTATGGAGCAATAAAGTAAAGCATCCTGTAGCTGTTCGTTTTGCATGGGATAACATTGCCACTCCCAATCTTTTCAACAACGAAGGGCTTCCTGCTTCGGCTTTTAGAACCGATTCTTGGACTATTAGCATTAAAAAAAATTAATACACCACCGTAATGAACATCAATAAACCACAAACCATAATTCGGAAATTCATAGCCACTCTATGGATTCTCATATTGTTTTTTCCGGCATTAAGTTATGCACAGCCTCAAAGCGTAAGCTTTAAGCCACATGTCAACGAGGCACCATCTGTCTGGCATGGCTTTAAACGCCTTGATTTCACGCTACAGAGTAATAGCAATGAAAACATTCCTGCACATATTGTTTTACCCAACAAACCTCTACCGGGTAATCCGTGGGTGTGGCGTGCCCGATTCCCTGAGTGGCACACTCAAGCTGATAGTATTCTGCTTTCCCGAGGTTTTCACATTGCTTACATCAATACCAACAATCGCTTCGGAAGCCCTAAAGCCATGGTCATATGGGATGCATTCTACCAATACATTACTCAAAAATTCCAGTTATCACCTAAAGTTGCACTCGAAGGAGTAAGTCGTGGTGGGTTATTTATCTATACCTGGGCCAAGCAAAATCCGGAAAAGATCAATGCTATTTATGCCGAAGCTCCAGTTTGCGATTTCAAAAGCTGGCCAGCGGGATATGGCAATGGTCAGAAGTCGGACAACGATTGGAAAAAGCTAAAGGCAGAGTACGGTTTTCGTTCAAACGAGGAAGCATTGGAATGGAATAACCAGCCCATTCATCACCTCGACGAACTAGCAAAAGCTAAAATTCCAATTCTACATATGGTTGGACTTAACGATCAAATTGTTCCTCCTACCGAAAATACATTTCAGCTTGTAAAACGCTACATTAATCTGGGAGGACCAGCCACTATTGTTCCCTGCACCAAAGGGAAACAAACACTAAAAGGTCATCATTTCCCGATTGAAACACCACAGCTTGTGGCTGATTTCATCATTTATAATACACCAATTCCAAAACAGAAAATAGCTGCATCCAACTATCATCAGCTACGCAAGGGAATTCGCAATAGTTATATGAAGTTTCAACGGCAGAAGTTTGGACGTGTAGCGTTTTTGGGAGGTTCTATCACCTATAACGGAGGTTGGCGCGATAGTATTTGCAACTACCTTCAAAAACGTTTTCCCGATACTCAATTCGAATTCATTGCTGCCGGAATACCATCAATGGGAACAACACCTGCAGCTTTCCGCTTGCAACGCGATGTATTGTCAAAAGGGAAAATCGATCTACTTTTCGAAGAAGCCGCTGTAAACGACGCCTCAAACGGACGTACCAATACTGAACAAGTAGGAGCTATGGAAGGCATCATTCGTCATACATTACACGTAAATCCAGAGTGCGACATTGTACTTATGCATTTTGTCGATCCAGATAAGATGGCAACCTATCGTTCAGGAAAAACGCCACAAGTTATTCTGAATCACGAGATCGTTGCTAAACATTACCAGTTGCCTTCTATCAATCTAGCCAAAGAAGTGACCGATCGAATTGATGCCGGAGAGTTTACTTGGGAAAACGACTTTAAAAACCTTCATCCATCTCCTTTTGGACAAGGTATTTATTCGCACTCGATGTTAGCGTTCCTAGATAAAGCATGGGCTGGCTTTATAGCTGAAGATGATAAAATTCAAATACATACTCTTCCTAATCCTATCGATCCGGATAGCTATCACAACGGTTCATTGATTTCTATCCAAAATGCGAAAAAGAGTAAAGGATGGAAAATCGTTGAGAAATGGAAACCAAACGATAAAAAAGGTACTCGTGCGAACTATGTAAATGTCCCCATGCTTGTAGGTAACGCTCAGAGTGGAATTTTAAAATTCAATTTCGAAGGAAGTGCTGTGGGAATAGCTATCGCTGCAGGCCCCGATGCAGGTGTTATAGAGTACGCCATCGACAATGGGGAATGGCAAAAACAACAGTTGTTTACTCAATGGAGCAAACACCTTCACTTACCTTGGTATTATACGTTAGCTACCGGATTATCAAACAAGAAGCATACATTAAAGCTTCGGGTTACCAATCAAAAACATTCACAGAGTACTGGCAACACATGTCGTATTCGCTACTTCTACATAAACAACTAAATCATTCGGCATAAATTCCGAATCAGACATTCAGATATTGGACATCCAGACTGTTAAAAGAACAACATATGGTGTCCAATAATCTGAAAATCTCAAATCCCGTTTCATGCATCTCCCCCTCGTCTAAATTTCCTGCTAAAACGACTTTTTATAAGTCATTAACCACATATTTTTGGCATATTTGCATGAATAAACATTTTCAAAACCACAAAATACATTATCAATGAATTTTAGAGTAACCGCTCTCGCACTTGTCGTGGTATTTTTCACGGCTTGCTCTACACGTTCGTTCTCACCCGATGAGATCAACCTTATTCCTAAACCAAATAAGTTGACTTTAAACGAACAGTCATTCAAAATTAGCAATTCTACCAAAGTAAAAATTAGTAACAAAGAGCAGCAAAAGGCTGTCGACTATCTAAATGGTTTACTAAAAAAAGCTGCCGGTTTTCAATTGGAGACTTCGGCAGATGCTTCTTCAAACGTGATTGCTTTTGTTGAGAATAAACAATTGAAACCAGAATCGTACACGCTTGATGTAACTCCAAAGCAAATTACTATTGCTGCATCAAACGGAGCAGGTTGGTTTTATGGTGTTCAATCAATTCGCCAATTATTGCCAGAGGCAATTGAAGCCAAGTCTGTTGCTAAAGCAGAATGGTTGGTTCCTTGTGTAAGCATTGAAGACGCTCCTCGTTTCGGATGGCGTGGAATGCATATGGACTTTAGCCGTCACTTCTTCAACATCGATGAAGTAAAGCAGTTTTTGGATTACATGGCATTGTACAAACTGAACACTTACCACATGCACCTTACCGATGATCAAGGATGGCGTATTGAAATTAAGAAATACCCATTGCTTACTGAAAAAGGCGCTTGGCGTGTTGAAAGTTCACACGATAAAGTGTGTAAGGATAAAGCAAAAACCAATGAAACATTCGTCATCGATCCTAGTAACTACCACCAGCGTGATGGTAAAAAGATGTATGGTGGATTCTTCACTCAAGAGCAGATTCGTGAGATTGTAAAATATGCTGGTGATCGCTACATCACAGTAGTTCCTGAAATCGACATTCCAGGTCACTTTAAAGCAGCTATCGACAACTACCCTTACCTTACATGTAATGGAAAACCAGGTTGGGGACGCACATTCTCAATTCCTGCATGTTTAGGAAAAGATACAACTTATGACTTCATTAAAGAAATTCTTTCTGAAGTAGCCGACCTATTTCCTGGCCAATATATTCACATTGGTGGTGATGAGGTAAACACTACCGACTGGAAAACATGTAAAAAATGTCAGGCTGTTATTCGTAAGAATAAGCTGAAAAACGAGCACGAACTACAATCGTTCTTCAACCGCGACATTGAGAAATTCCTTCACTCGAAAGGAAAACGATTAATGGGATGGGACGAAATTGTTGAAGGAGGTCTTACTTCTGACGCATCGATGATGTGGTGGAGAAACTGGGCTCCTAAAATGCGTAACAAAGCAGCCAACAATGGCAACGATATGGTTATCTCTCCTGACTTCGAATACTATTTCGATTTCATGAACGAGGCAACTCCATTGAAAAAGGTGTATAACTACGAACCAGTACCTGCAGAGTTTACTCCCGAACAAGAAAAACACATTATTGGTATTCAGGCTAACCTTTGGTCTGAGTGGATTCCAAATTTCAAGCGTTTGCAAATTCAAACATTCCCAAGAATGTTAGCTCTGGCCGAAACGGCATGGAATAAAAAAGGAGATAAAGATTTTGATGCTTTCCACAACCGTGTTAAAAAGCATTACAAGCGTTTAGATGTATTGGATATCAACTACTACATTCCTCCAATTAAAGGAATGAACCAAACTTATGCATTCGTTGATAGTGCAGTCATCAAGTTGGATATAGAACTGGATAATGCAGAAATCTACTATACGTTAGACGGAACAGCACCAACACGTCAATCTACTCGTTACACTCAACCAATTGTAGCTAAAAAGAGTGGTAAATTGTTGGCAAGGGCATACAAAAATCAAATTGCTGGCGAAGTTTATTCGGCAAAAATCGATAAACAAGATTACAGAAAAGCAGTTGCTCATACTCCAAAAGGAAAAGGATTTAACCGTATTGTACAAAAGGGTAAATTCAAATCGGTAGAGGCTGTTTCCTTCAAAAAAGGTTTAAAAACCAAGGTAGTTGACAAAGTAGATATGGCAGAATACAACAATACTGAGCATATTGCTTTTGAATTTACTGGTTATTTCAAAGCCGACAAAAAAGGCATTTACGATTTCAGCACTACTTCTGATGATGGTAGCTTATTATTCATTGGCGACAAATTGGTAGTGGACAATGGAGGAAACCATGCTCCACGTAAACGCTCAGGAATGATTGCACTTCTTCCGGGTTATCACCCAATTACTATTCGTTTCCACCAAGGTGGTGGCGGTGGCGAAGTAGCTGCTACTATCAAGGTTCCAGCAGGAGAAGCTCAACCATTAAATGGTCAAATGGTGACTCACTAATAATCGGAGTTAGCCACAATAAAATATTCAAAACCGAAGTGATTTAATTGCTTCGGTTTTTTTTGCCCCAACTATCCTGACATATGCTGCTTTTTTTCGTCCTTTTTTTCTTCATATTATAAAGTATTCTTCCGAAATTGCAGCATTAACCCATAAATCAAGTTAAGAATGACTAAAACCTATTTAACACTGCTAGCTGTATTGCTAAGCTACATTTGTTCTTTCGGACAAGCAGTGTATGAAGATGAACGTTATGTACCAGAAACCGATCCGCTTGTAATTGAAAAGGTAAAAGAGTGGCAAGATCTAAAATTCGGACTTCTAATGCACTGGGGAGCTTACAGCCAATGGGGCATTGTTGAGTCGTGGTCGCTATGTCCGGAAGATTATGGCTGGTGTCAAAGGAAGAAAGGTAAAAATCCTCAAAACTACTATGCCTACAAAACGGAATATGAAAACCTAAAGAAGAGTTTCAATCCGACACAATTTGATCCGATCAAATGGGCAGATGCTGCTAAAGCAGCCGGAATGCGTTATGTGGTATTTACAACAAAGCACCACGACGGTTTTTCCATGTTCGATTCGAAGTACACCGATTACAAGGTAACGGATAAAGAGTGTCCATTCCACACTAATCCGAAAGCGAATATTGCCAAAGAAGTTTTCTCGGCATTTAGAGCAAAAGGATTGTGGACAGGTGCCTATTTCTCAAAACCGGACTGGCATTCTGAGTTCTACTGGGATCCGTATTTTCCTCCATTAGACAGAAACGTGAATTACGATCCAGAAGCATATCCTGAAAAGTGGAACAAATTCACAGAGTTCACCCATAACCAAATCATGGAATTGATGACCGACTACGGTAAAATGGATATTCTTTGGTTAGATGGTGGCTGGGTAGCTAAAAAAGAGAAGTCGGTAATCGATCAGGTTTATGCATCGAAAACCAAGAAAACCAACTCAGGTTTCATTAAAGAGCGTTGTGTAAATCAAGATATTCGCATGGATGAATTGGTGGCAAAAGCTCGTAAAAAGCAACCGGGGCTAATCGTTGTTGACCGTGCCGTGCATGGTAAAAACCAAAACTACCTAACTCCTGAAAACAGGGTTCCTGAGAAAACACTTCCTTACCCATGGGAATCGTGTATTATTTCTGGAGGAGGCTGGTCGTTTACTCCTGATGCTAAATACATGAGTGGAACAGAAGGTATTCACATGTTGATTGACATTGTGGCAAAAGGTGGGAACCTACTGCTTAATGTTGCTCCTGGTCCTGATGGAAAATGGCAGCAAGGCGCTTATGATCTATTGCAAGCATATGCCAACTGGATGAAAATTAACAGCGAAGCTATTTACAGCAGTAAGCCAATTGCTCCTTACAAAGAGAATAATATTTGTATGACACAAGCCAATGGCAATACTTATTTCATGTATATGGCTAAAGAAAATGAGAATACTATGCCTAAGCAGATTCAAATTGAATCGCACCAACCAGCATCACGCGCAAAGGTTACTTTATTGGGTAGTAAAACTCGCCTAAAATGGAAGAAAACAGCCAAAGGTTTTACGGTTACTATTCCTGAAAAACTAAGAAAGAATCCTCCATGCAAATCGGCATGGACCATTAAGGTTTCGGCAATCAAATAAAAATATAGAGACGTCCAAATTGGGCGTCTCCACATTTTTTAACATTCAACTTTTATACTTTTGAACACTTTGGGTTAGGCATTGTAGGGGATCCCCCCACAGCACGAAGTGCGAGGACTATGCACGGAAAGTCCGCCCGAACGCCAGTAAGGGAACCTCCAAAGTATTACTTCTGTTTTCCCATAAAATCATCGAAGGCATTATAAGTATCGCCTGACATTTGTTGTGCTTGCTGCATACGATCCATTTCGGCCTGATTTTCTTTCCACTGTTTGGCCATATCACTCAGAATTTCATCTGCATGAGCAAAGAACATTTTGTATGACATACAGAATCGTGGTTTTCTATTGTCACGAGGATCTTTGATTCTATCTTTGGTACATCCGCCATAACAATGTTTCAACCAAGAACATTTGCGACAATCCATAGGAATCTGCGCTTTGGCTCTCCCAAACGATTCCTGACGCTTAGAGTTCAACATATCGATTACACGATCGTGCTTGATGTTACCCAACTTCCATTTGGGGTCGACAAAAAAGTCGCAGCTGTATACATTCCCATTATGCTCAACTACCACATAAGCGCCACACTCCTTCATCATTGTACATTCAGGAGCTTCCATACCAACATAGGTATGAAAAACCGATTCGATATGACGAATGGAAGTAGTTGGTTCTCCATTTTCAAAGTCGGCCAACCATAAATCGAACATCTTACATAAGAACGTTCCATAATCTTTTGCCGACACAGAGAAGTCTGCTGCTTTGGTAGGATCTTCGTCGTCAGTTTCCACAATAGGAATAAACTGCATAAAATTTAAACCTAGCTGTTTGAAGTAGTTGTACAACTCTTCGGGGTATTGTACCGAATAGCTGGTTACACAGCACATAGCATTTACGGCAACTCCTTCATCAAGCAACATTTTGGCATTATCTTCCACAATTTGGTGGGTGCCTTTTCCCGCCTTATTTAGTCGATAGTGATTATGAATATGTGCAGGTCCATCAAGGGAAAGCCCTACCAACCAATCGTATTTCTTTAAAAATTTGGCCCACTGCTGGTTCAGCAATACTCCATTGGTTTGCAAACCATTTCCAACCGCCTGACCATGACCATATTTCATCTCTAACTCAATAGCACGCTCGTAAAACTCAAGTCCCATCAAAGTAGGTTCTCCTCCTTGCCATGCAATAGAAACGGCATCGCCCGACTGTTGCATAACCTGTCGGATAACCTCTTCTTGTACTTGCGGGCTCATTCGGTGAACCGGGCTATTCTTAAACAATTCGGCTTTCTCTAAATAGAAACAGTAAGAACAGTCCAAATTACAATCTGGTCCTGTTGGTTTTATCAATATCGAATTTAAGGGCTTAAATCGTCGTGCCATAATAGTCTTTTTTCTAGGTCGCACTGCATTTTACTTATTGTAAAACGAAATGGTGCATTTTATATTTTCACAGACACAATTATCGCGAAAAAAACCGTTTTAATACGAGTAAAATCGTTCAAAAAGGGTTAAGCTTTATTCTTTTTAACTGTTTTTCGGTTAATACACTCTCTTTTTGAATGATTCTATTGCAATCGTTTATTAGTAAAAAAGTTTCTGTTATTTTTGCTCAAATGAAACAACTTATTGGCTATCTATTCGTAACACTAGTACTGATTCTAACCAGCTTGAATGGTTCGGCTCAGAAAAAATATATCACCATTTCAGGAGTTATCACCGATGATCTGAAACAACCTCTGGAACTGGTAAACATTTCACTAAAAACGGCTCCATCGGTAGGAACGACATCCGATAAAGATGGAAAATTCATTTTCCGTATTCCTTTTTCATCCAAACATGTGGTGGTTTTCTCTATGCTAGGCTACGAAACCGTTGAATATGCATTGAAAGATGCCAAAGGTAGTCGTGTAAATCTGTTTCCTGTACTAAAAAACAAGACCAGTGATATTGGCGAAGTGCTTATCTCGGAAAGCAGGAATAACAATGGTAGCTTCGTGAAATTAGATCCTAAAGCGGTGCATAATCTGCCCAATGCCAGTGGAGGAATTGAAGGGTTGGTAAAAACCCTACCCGGAGTTGCATCCAACAACGAATTAAGTTCTCAATACTCAGTTCGTGGTGGTAATTTCGACGAAAATCTGGTTTTTGTAAACGATATTGAGATATATCGTCCAATGCTTATTCGTTCGGGACAACAAGAAGGATTAAGTTTTATCAATCCCGACATGGTTTCTTCTATCAATTTTTCGGCAGGAGGATTTGATCCAAGTTATGGTGATAAGATGTCGTCTGTTTTGGATATAAAATACAAAATTCCAACGGAGTATAACACGACAGTTTCGGCCAGCATGCTAGGAGCCTCGGTTCATTTCGAAGGAGCCGATCGTAAAAAACGATTTACCCATAATTCGGGTTTTCGATATAAAACCAACCAATATCTTTTGGGTACTTTAGACGAAAAAGGAGAATACGAACCTAACTTTTTCGATTTTCAAACATTTTTGAATTACCGTATCTCTCCTAAGGCCGACCTTTCATTTATAGGATACATTGCGAAGAACAAATACAACTATTATCCCAAATCGAGAGAAACCCGATTTGGAACCTATAACATTGTTCGTAACATCCGTGTTTTCTACGAAGGAAAAGAGGAAGATGAGTTCAACACAATGGTTGGTGCGTTGACTTTCAACTATCACCCCAACATCAATACCAATTTGAAATGGGTTGCATCGAGCTATTTTGCTAATGAAAAAGAGAATTACGACATTTTAGGTGAATACCTTTTCTCTGAATTGGAAACCAATCAAGGCTCCAATCAGTTTGGAAAAGATAAGACATTATTAGGTGTTGGTGGACATCACGAGTTTGCTCGTAATCAATTGGAGGCAAGAATTCATTCTCTTTCTCACAAAGGGAAAATACGTGCCGACAAACACTTCCTACAATGGGGAGCTACATTTAAACACGAGCGCATAGAAGACCAGATGCGAGAATGGGAACGCCGCGACTCTGCGGGCTACTCAACTCCATATAACGATAAGAAAGTACTTCTTTATGAGAGTATTCGCCAGAAGCATTCTATCAACTCCAACCGTATTTCGGCTTATGTACAAGATGCCTATACCCTACCTTGGCTACACGACAGAGTAAATGTATCGGCAGGAGTTAGAGTGAATTACTGGGATTACAACAAGGAATTTCTGATAAGCCCGCGTGCCTCTGTAACGTGGGAGCCACAATGGGAAGACCAATGGCTTTTTAGATTGGCATCGGGTTTTTACCACCAACCGCCATTCTTTAAAGAACTGAAAAATCTAGATGGAGAGATAAATCCCAATACTAAAGCACAAAAATCGTTTCAGGTTGTTGCTGGTGCCGATCACCTGTTTTCGGCATGGGATCGACCATTCAAATTTACTGCTGAAGCCTACTACAAATACCTCTACGATTTAATTCCATATGAAATTGAAAATGTAAGAATCAGGTATTTATCGGATCAGCTAGCCACTGGCTATGCTGCAGGTTTAGATATGAAGGTAAATGGAGAATTTGTTAGTGGTATTCAATCATGGGCTAGTTTGAGCCTTATGAAAACGCAAGAAAACATTATTGGCGACGGTAAAGGTTATATCCCACGCCCGACCGATCAGCGTTTCAACTTTAATCTTTTCATTCAGGACTTCATGCCTTCCAACCCGAATTTCAATGCTCACCTATCTCTTAACCTGGGAGGAAAGTTACCATTCGGTCCTCCAAAGTCTCCTAAATACATGCATACCTTGCGTATGCCATTGTACAGAAGATTGGACCTTGGTTTTTCTAGAGTATTTATTAGCAATGCACTTCCAGCGAAACGCAACTCTATTTGGAGTAACTTCAAAGATCTTCGTGTAACACTCGATGTATTCAACATTTTAGACATCAACAATACAGTATCTTATTTTTGGGTGAGTGATGTAAATAATTATCAATGGGCCGTACCTAGTTATCTAACGGGCAGACGATTCAATATTCGTATTACGGCAAAGTTTTAAATCAAGACTTAGAATAATAATTCAGATATTTTTTGATTTAAGTCAAAAAATATCTGAATACTAACACGTTACTTACAATTTTATTTCCTTTTTTTTCTCTCAAACAACACCTTATTAATCTTTACCAAACATACAGATAAATGCACATAAAAATATTTTTATATCTTTGATAGTTCAAAAACAAACTAACCCAACACTATTCTCATGTTAACAACAGAGAAGGAAAATATAATTCTCAATGATGTTCTTAGTAGAATAACCCATGATCTAAGAACTCCCAATGCTGTTTTAACATCTAATATCCAGATGTTAAAAGAAGACTATCCTCAGTCGGAAGAAATTGAATTATGTGAATTAGCATTAACCGACTTTTCGGAAATGATCGCTCAGTATGAATTAGCTAACAGCTTAATTAAAGGAAGAATAACCCCAACATCTCAATCGATTGATTACAACGAAATTATCCACCAACTTATTACTACCAATCTATTTATAAAGAACAACATTCAAAGACTAAATATCGACATTAGTCCTTGCTCTACTTGTTTTAGTGATTCTAATTTAGTTATGAATATTCTGAAACAAGTACTTACTAATGCCCTGTCTTACAGCAGTTCTCATGTTTACCTTAACATTCAGACTAATACATGCCATACTGAAATTGAGGTAAAGGATAATGGAATCGGAATTCCACCAAAAGACCTCCCTATTATAAAGAAACTCTTCTACAGAGGAACCAATATTGGTTTAAGAAAAGGATCTGGACTTGGATTAACAATTGCCAATTGTGCGATAAAGCTCTTAGAGGGAGAGCTAACTATTTCCAGCAATACCAAGGGAGGAACAACCGTAAAAATCAATATCCCTAATGGAAAAAAAGAAAATCCTAGTAATCGAAGACGACGTAGCACAAAACAGAACTTTGCAAAAAGTCCTTGAAAGAAGTGGCTACAATTACCTTGATGCTTACACTGGAGCAGAAGGTGTTCAAAAAGCATTCTCTCACCGCCCTGATTTAATTCTTTGTGACATTAAAATGACAGACATTGATGGTTATCAAGTTCTTACCATTTTAAAAAATAGCGAAATGACAGCCAACATTCCGTTCATTTTTATCTCAGGATTAACATCTACTAAAGATTTGCGTTTAGGCATGGAAATGGGTGCTGACGACTATATAATAAAACCCTACAGAAATAGTGACTTAATCTACTCGATTCAGAAACGATTAGAACGATTTGAATCAATCAAAGAGAAAGAAGAGCAGGAATTTGAGAAATTCATTCATTTCTCCCCCAACCCTATTGCGGTTTTTATAAAAAAGAAAATTCACTTTTCCAATGAGGCATTTAGGCAATTGATACAAATTACGCCTAGTGAAGCCAACAATTTGGATTTGGAGATTATTTTGAAAGATTCTTTTAATCCCTTTTTGGAAAAACTCAATTTTTGTCAAAAAGGAATTCATCCTCAGTCGTCATTTTCACTGAGTATGACAGATGTAAAAGGAAATAAAATTCCAGTAAAAATCCATCTATGTCAATCTAAACTCTTTTATAATAACACATGTGTGGTTGCTCTTTTCAACCCAACTGTCGATAATAGTGAAAGAAACTGCTTTATTAACGAAGTAGCTGCAATAATTTCACAACACGAAGAGTCATTGCCAGAATCATTTCTTCTAAAGATAAAAGAAGTCATTACCCAACAAGGAATCAGTAAAAATGGCGAAGAAGAATGCAACATAAAGCTTTCAGAAAGAGAAAAAGATGTTTTAAGGCTAACACTACATGGGAAACCTATTAAAATTATTGCTGATGAGCTAAATATTTCAATCAAAACTGTTGAAAAGCACAGAGCAAGTCTTCTTAGAAAAACTAAATCCGACAATGTCGTTAATCTTGTCATCTACTCTATTAGAAATAACTTAATTTCTAATAACTAAAAACACTTTAATTCACTAAAGAATGGGGGAAATACGCTAGGTATTTCCCCCATTCTTTTTTCCTCACATTTACTATACGGGCTTTCCCTACCTTTTCTAACACCTCTGATATTGTAGTGTTTTCAGGTATAGGATAGCGCTGCTTCTCTCTATAAATTCGCAGTTGTAGAAATGAAAATTTCAAGATCGACCCTAACTCACCTAAAGAGTTACCTCTTAATATTTAAGATTCATTTTAATAATAATCAAACACTCAAGTTAAATTTGTCATGAAAAAATTATTTACAATTATGCTAGCCATGGGAACGATGGTAGCATTTGGTCAAACAAACTCGGCCACCCTATCACAAACCGATGGCAATAATGCCAATGTAACCCAAAAAAATGGTGCTACTATTACTGCTACTCAAAACAATACCGGAGGTGTTGCAAATGAGTTAATGGCTAAGCAATACGGTACCAACAAAGCTAAAGTTCACCAAAATGGTACTGAGCAGTCAGTTAACCTAATGCAGAATGGTGCTGATAACAACATCATGAATTTGAACCAAATAAACGGTACTCAAAACAAATTCGTTGTTACTCAAAAAGGTGATGCCAACCTGGTTACTACATTCAACCAAAAAGGTGATAAAAATGAAGCTACTATCACACAAGAAGGTGATCGTAACAAGTTTGGTAGAGTAGCAGGAGATCCATATAACAATAATCAGCATAGTTTAAGCAACAAGCTTACAGCTACACAAAAAGGAGCTGATAATGAAATGATCTACATGGATCAGTATGGAACTTCTAACACGGCTACTTTTACTCAAACAGGTGATTACAACTTTAATCGTGCAGATCAGAGTGGTAACAACAACCAAATGACTCTAAAGCAAAAGAGTTATAGTGGAGCTGCTGGAAACAAAAATGAAATAAGAATGGCCTACCAAGGTGGTAGTTCTAATGTTATGACTGTTTCTCAAGATGGAGACAAAAACGTTGTAAGTAGTGTAAGACAATATAGTACTGGTAACAAAGCGACAGTAACACAAAAAGGAAATGTAAATACTATTAATACTTTACATCAATCTGGTACTAATAACACTTCTACTATTACGCAAAAAGGAGCAGGACAAAATCATTTTGGAACTTTCCTTCAAACTGGAACAGACAATAAAGCAACTATTTCGCAAGATGGTTCTTCAAATAAAGTAGACAAGCTAGAAGTTATTGGTACCAACAATACAACCGATGTTAACCAAAAAGGTAATAGCAACTACTTTGGAGACCAGTATGGTATTGTAAGAGGTGTTGACAACAAAGTTGATGTAGATCAGTTAGGTGATGGAAACAATGCAGCCAGAGTATATATCAATGGACATAACAGAAACAATGTAACTATTTTCCAAGACGGAAGAGACAACGAAGCAGCAACTAGCAATAGCAGTAGTATTATTGATGTACGTGGTAGCGACAACAACCTTACTATTCAGCAAATTGGTGGTGCAAACCGTGTAGACCAGGTTTGGTTATATGGAAGCACTAACAATGTTACTTTCAAGCAAAAAGGTGACATGAATAAGATTAAAGGAATGACTGCTGGTGATTATTCTTCTAAAATTGATGGTGACAGAAACCAAGTATATGCAGAGCAAACTGGTGACGAGAATATCGTAGTAAATGGAGTTGATGTACTAGGTAGCGATAACGTTGTTACTTTGAAGCAACTAGGTAATAAAAACGAATTCGAACTTACAGGTTCTCCTTTTGAAAAGAACACTGTTTTGGTTGACCAAGATGGTCATGAGAATGAAATGAAAACCTTTGTTAACGGCGAATTAAACGTACTTAAGCTACAAATTAAATCAGATAATTCTGAAGCAACTGTAACTCAAGCAGGAAACGAGAACAAAGTATATGCATTCAATCAAACTAGTAAAGCGGTATTCGAAGGTCAGAAGTTAACTATCGATCAGCAAGGTAACTTGAATGAAATCAAGATGAATACCAAAAGAAGTGAAGTTACAGTTCTTCAGGATGGTAACGACTATGCAGAAGTTGATAATTCAGGTAGTGCAAATATCTTTATCGATCAGCAAGCTGACTTTAACTTCGCAAAACTTAAAGGTAATGGTAACGGTCAATTGAAATTCACTCAGAAGAATGGTGCTCAAAACCGTATCGGTTTAGTATTCAACAGTGATTTAGCTACTGACGAAGTAAATATTACTCAGGACGGATCAGGTAACGAAGTAAAAGGTTTAGGAACTAATGAATTCGGTTTATTCACTGGTTCAAGCCTATCTATTACTCAAACAGGTCAAGATAATGATGCAATGATTAATGGTAACGGAACCATTTCATTGACTCAAACAGGAAATTCAAATGTGGCAAGTATTACACAGTCTGCTAATTAAAGTGTAATTATCTATTGGGATGGAACCCTGCTTGGCAGGGTTCCTTTATCCTAAAAATAATGATCTGTAACCATGAAAAGAATTCGCCCAATATTTATTTTGATCATTCTTTGGTTTGGAACCAACACTGTTGTTCTTGCCCAACAACAACTCACTCTGGATGAAATATACGAGCAGGAAATACATATTCAACATGATAATATTCTTTCCGCTCAGAAAACGAACCAGGTGATTCAGTCGGTTCAGCAAGGAGATCTTAACAATATCCATACTATCCAACAAGGAATGGACAACTCAATACTAAGTATGCAGAATGGAGATGAAAACTACATTCAGGTTGTTCAGCAAGGATATGGAAACACCACTAATGTTATGCAGAAAGGTAGTGAGATATATCTGAATGCTTACCAGGATGGTAGCGAAAATTCGATCTATCTGCAACAAACAGGAAACTCACTTTGGGCTACCATAGCTCAAAAAGGTATTGGAAATAGCGTTGGTGCCAAAGATGCTCCATTGACACAAGATGTTACTTCCATGATGCTACTTGACATTAAGATAAATCAGGATGGTTATGCCAATAGTGTTCAACTTGGAGAAATATCTTCCACTATACCAAAAGGTATTGAAATTTCACAATACGGAAACGACTTAAAGCTGGACATCGCTCATTTTACATTACCAATGCCCCTTTATTAACCCAATAGTTTTAGCAGACTAATGTGTAGTAGTTATGAAAATTTTATACTTCATTTTTTATTGTAGTATGGTGGTAAACACTACTGCCAACGATACCATAAAGACATCCACTCAAAAACGTGATGTTCCTAAAGCATTGAAAAGCTTCATTGAAAAACTGGAACAGATAAAAAAGATGGATCACAAACAGATCAACCACGAATTGGATGTTGAAATTGATGGTTTATTGGTTGATGAAACCAAAACCAAAAGTGGAAGGGATTTTTATGAACTATTTTATAATAATTGGACTGCACCTGAAAACGCAAAGAATTATTCAATAACGATTAAAGAACTACCATTCCGACTAAGAACTACTCAAATTAAAATATTTATAAATGAAAATCTGGTCTACTTCACCATTCTACAACCAAGATATGAGTTGGTAGAAGCATATTCAAAGGATGCGGTAAAGAAGGTAAAAAGGTACCTTATTAACTATGACCAGATTCAACAATTAATGAGTGGTGAAGACCAAGCCGGAAATGGAATTTACTAATCCAATTTTAGAATCATGAAAACACTAAAAATATTCATTATCCTTCTATTTATGACTGCTCTTTCAGCGGCAGCACAGGACTTTGTATACACTCCCATCAACCCTAGCTTTGGAGGAAACCCCTACAATTATAGCTGGCTTATGAACAGTGCCACTGGACAAAATAAGCTGCAAGATCCAAACAGAAGTGAATACAATTACAACCGAGATCCCTTAAAAGACTTTCAAGAAAGTCTGAACAGACAGATATTAAGCAGACTAAGCAGACAACTTGTAGATGACCAATTCTCTGAAAAATCACTTGAGCCAGGTGTATATGAAATGGGAAGCTATGTTATTCAAGTTAGTGAATCATCAAAAGGTATCGATGTATCTATTGTCGATCACAGCACGGGAGGCAACACTGTTGTAACCGTCCCCTATTTCTAATTTCAGAATAGATAATTAAAACCAAAGCAGATGAGTAATACTAGATTAATAATATTTGGCTCAATTGTAACTTTTATCGTATGCAGCTGTGCTACATCCATGATGCAACCGATGAAAACTACTCCCGCACAATTAGGACCATTAACACATATAAATACTGAACTACAAAGTTTACCTAAACCTAAACAAAAAATTGTAGCCGCAGTATATAAGTTCAGAGATCAAACTGGACAATACAAACCGTCAATGGGGGCCACCTGGTCAACAGCTGTCACACAGGGAGGGACAACTGTGTTAATTAAAGCACTGGAAGAATCGGGATGGTTTATCCCCATTGAACGTGAAAATATTGGCAACCTGCTAAACGAGCGAAAAATCATTCGTTCGAGCAGAGCTCAGTTCAACAATTCTCAACAAAAACAGCTACTTCCACCTCTTCTTTTCGCTGGAGTTATTCTAGAAGGAGGAATCATTTCTTATGAAAGTAATGTGGTAACAGGTGGTGCTGGTTTAAAATACTTTGGAGCCGGAGGTTCTGGTCAGTACCGTGAAGACAGAGTTACTGTTTACCTGAGAGCCGTTTCAACCAATAATGGTAAAATTCTGAAGACAGTTTACACCACAAAATCACTTTTATCTCAGGAAATAAAAGCTGGTCTATTTCGATATGTAAAATTCAAGCGTCTTTTGGAAGCCGAAACCGGATTCACTTATAACGAACCAACTGAAATGGCTGTAAAAGAAGCTATTGAAAAAGCAGTAATCAGCTTAATATATGATGGAATAGAAGATAATCTATGGCAATTCAATACTGCCAAAGATACGCTATCTTACAGCTATGCTTCATATCTAAAAGAAAAATACAACCTTGCGACGAAAGATTACTGGGGAAATACCCAAAAAACTAATAATAGAAAAAAGATCAACATTGGAGGAGAAATTCAATCACTTCGAATGATTAGTGATTTTGGAAATTCGAGTCAAAATCTAATGTACAATATGAAAGTTGGAGGAACTCTATCTCCAAAACTACATATTAACCTTACCGCTGGTTACAGTAACGTAGAACTCGATCCCAAAAAAGAAATTTCATTATTAAAAACTGATGTAGAGCTACTATACCTTCCGTACCATAGCAATAAAATAACCCCTTACCTTGGTATCGGAGGAGGTGTTCTCAACAATTCAATATCGAAGAGCTCTAGTATTTCTGCGGCCACTGTTCCTTTTGCAAAGGGGATCGTTGGTGTTGAATACATGGCTAATCCATCGCTGGGAATTACCTTTTCGGGCTCTTACAACTATGCTTTAAAAGATGGGCTGGACGGCATTGTAAAAGGGAAGTATAAAGATTCATTCTTCACCTTTGGCATCGGCTTCAACTTCTATCTGTTTAAACCTCGCAAAAAACCATTTAACTTTTAAAAGATCACAATCATGAAATATATTGCATTATTATCCATCCTTCTTTTCTTTATCTCGTGTGAAGAGGATACAATTCAAAAAGATAATCAATTTGGACAACTACAGGGAGTAGTAATAGATGCAGAAACAGAATCTCCTCTTAAAGGAGTTACCTTAATGACTAACCCTGCAAGTACCGCGTTGGTATCTGATGACAATGGGAATTTTACATTTTCTAAAGTAAAAATTGGTGATATAGCACTGGCTGTGAAGAAAAAAGATTACGTAAGTCAAACAGTCAATGTAAATGTAGATGAAGATCAAACAACCAGCGTAACAGTTTATTTGGTTAAAGATGAAAATGTGAAGAGTACAATCACGATAAATGAACCGGTGCCTGGAAATGGAGCAAATGATCAAAAGCAATCCATCACATTCAAGTGGAAGGTGGAGAAAACAGGAAAAGATGTTCCACTAACCTATTCTGTTTTCTACTATGAATCAGGATCTACTGTTCGAAAAATTGTTGGAGAAAACCTGAACCAGCTACAAGCATATATCGATGGTTTGAAACTAGACACAACTTATTACTGGTATGTAGTAGCTAAAAACGATGGTAAAGTAGTAGCCAATAGTCCTACTTGGTCGTTTAAAACACAAAAAGAACAAGAGTAAAGTAAATAATTAGCTTTTTTTATTAGAGCAATGTCAGAGCACTATCATTCATTTGGTAGTGCTTTTCTATTTTCTGCACAGATTTAAGAAAACGCCCAACAGATTCATCATATACTGTTTCAACTCTTCACGAAGTAACCGATAGGCAATTCCCATCTGGGTTTTAACGGTATTCTTTGATACCTGGAGCTCATCAGCTATTTCCTGATAAGAATAATCGCTAATATATGCCAATCGGAATATCTGTTGACAACGAGGAGGCATCTTCTCAATTATTCGGGCTATACGAATAGATAGTTGTTCATCATCTGTCAACTTTACTGATTCCGACTGATTCATTACCTCATCATTAATGGGAAGCGTATTTTGTTTTTCGCGCTGAATGAAGTTGATGCAACGATTTCGCACAGAAGAAAACAGGTAAGACCTTCCATCACCTTCAATTTGGTAGTATTTTCCCTTCTCCCATAAATCTTTAAATACATCCTGTACAATATCCTCTGCTTTCTCTACCTCATCGACATAACGAAGTGCTACCACACATGCCTGTTGATAGTTCAGTTTAAAGAAGTGAGAAAAGGCTTCTTTGGATAATAAGAAATATGGTTTTCTAGTTGTCATACGATTGTTTCGCCAAACAAATGTAGAACAAATATCAAAGACATTCAACGGCTTTCATCTATTTTGTAAATACCACTGAAATAACAAAAACAGCTCGATAAAAACTGTATTCTGTTTCTATCGAGCTGTAGGCTTATGAATTTTTAGGTAATCTTGTAAAATTACTTTGCGTATTCGTCGGCCAGTTTATTGATTTCAGCATCCGTTAAGTCGGCAGATGCTACAACCAAACGATAACGGAAAGTAGCTTTCTCGCCTTTCGACAACTGAAAATTCAACTCGCTTACTCCTTTACTAAAAATTTTGTGACCAAGAGTATTGGCTGCAAAAAGTCCATATCCACGAGCATGCCAATAGGTAGGGTACCCCACATTCTTTGGATGATCGATAATGATTAGGTTTACTTTCTCTCCATTGATTTCGCTCGAAAGCTTCATCCAACGGTTTCTTGTACCCCAAACTTTTCCACCTTCAACGCCATCGGCAGCACGGTAGTTACCTTTCACCAATGAATTATCCATTTTAGCCACCTTAGTGATAACTCCATGCGAATCCATCAATTTAGTTGGCTTATCGGAAGGTAATTCCAACTCACGAGCAACACGAATGGCAAACATTCCCTCTTTATTATCGGTGAACTTTACCGTTGGCGCAATGGCCTTCAAAGTTGTTTCTCTATCGATAATACGAACTTTGTCATTGGCTTTAAATGCAAATGAAGTTTCTTCTTCCAACAACACTTTATTTTCAGGTGTTTTCCATTCCGAAGTTGTTACCAATAGTGCTTTTCCGTTGCCACTTTTAGCCTTCTTAATATCTTTATGGAAAATGGTTCCGTAATGAGCTCTGTCTTTCGGAGCGATGGCTTCCGAGTTATTCCAGAAATCCAGTCCATTTACATCTCCGTAGTTTAACCAGATACCAACATGGTGAGGATGATCGGTACGGTCGCCCGACTTATTCACCATCGGGTAGCTACGCGTCAACATATTTCCTTCGGCCGACATGACTGGCCACAAAACAGGCTTCTTTACATTCTTCGGATATATATATGAGGTAAAGAGTTTCCCATCCACTAACACATTCACTTTCTTTTCGGCCTTTTTCACCTCTAATTTTATAGGCTCTTTGCCGAATGCTGAACCAAGCAGTAAACTACCACTAAGTAAAGTCATAACTAATAGTTTCATCAAATTTAAATCTAAGTCCGGTTATTACAATTAAACTTTCTCTGGCACTTCGAATCCTTTGCGGTAGTCGCGCGTCAACATTTTGTTCGCTTCCGGATCGTTTACAATCTGCTCTTTCTTCGGGTCGAAAGTAATAACGCGCTCGGTTCTGTAGGCGATATTACCCAAGTGAGCCAAGCCAGATGACAAGTGTGCAGTCTCAACCGGAGCATTCAAGATTGATTTATCTTGCTTACGAACGGCTTCGATGAAGTTTGCAAAGTGACCACCTGTTCCTCCTTCTCCACGATTAATACCAGTAGCCGATTTTTCGTTGTCGCTACCCGATTTCCCTGGTTTGCGGTTCTTTCCAAAGTAAGTTTTGTATTTGTTGTAGCCATCTACTACCAAAATACCTTTTTCACCATAGAAGATATTACCTACAGTTGCTCCCTCTTCGGTATTTGTACACCAAGGACGAACTTCGAACTGAATGATTTTACCTTCGTCTGGATAATGGTAAACCGAAGTTAGAACTTCTGGCACCTCTTTACAGTCGTCCCAAAGGAACTTTCCGCCCATTGAAGTAATTTTAGATGGCAAACCAACATCCAATCCCCACATACAAAGGTCTGTTTCGTGAATTCCCTGGTTACCCACATCGCCATTACCATAATCCCAATGCCAATGCCAGTTATAGTGTACTAAGTTCTTTGTAAACGGACGTTTTTGCGCTGGCCCTGTCCATAGGTCATAATCTAAACCTGTAGGTACCGACGAAACTCCTTTGTTGCCAATATCGCCTCTCCAGCGGAATACCAATCCTCGCGACATGTACACACGTCCGATATATCCTTCACGCATCAATTGAACAGCTTCCTGTACTGCAGGAGAACTACGCAACTGTACACCATGCTGAACAATTCGATTGTATTTGTTGGCTGCTTCAACCATTTTACGTCCTTCCCAAATATTGTGAGAACCTGGTTTTTCTACATACACATCTTTACCGGCCTGACAAGCCCAGATTACCGACAGTGCATGCCAATGGTTTGGAGAAGCAATACTTACCACATCGATATCCTTATCGTCCATTACACGACGTAGGTCTTGCTCTAGCTTAACATCCTTGTTGTACGTCTCTTGAAACTGAGTACGACGCTCACGTAAAATATTCATATCTGGATCACACAATGTAGTCACCTGTACATTTTTCTGTGACATTAATGCTTTCACATGGCTTTTTCCACGACCATTAAGTCCCAGAACTGCTGCATTAATTCGGTCGTTTGCACCAAAAGCGCTAGCCGAAATAATAGTTGGAGCCACTACAACTGCCGATCCGGCTGCTGCTGTCTTCTTCAAAAAAGATCTTCTCGATTCCATTAATTCAATTTTTGGTTTCTGTCTATGACATCTGCGTTCCTGGCAAATGCTTTTATAAGTTAAAACCGATCCATGTCTTTTCCCCATAAATAAACAAACACTATTGTAAAACGGGAGTTAAACATTATCTTAACAAACCTAGTAATCAACTCATTACCCCAACACGTATTGTAACATCCATATTTCTAAGCTTTTGTCCATATCTTCTTATTTTTCACTCCGAGTGACAAGTAATACACAACAGCATACCAGCAATTCTAAATAGGAATAAGTGGCTCTCCAATTAAAACTTTATTCATATAGTTTTGGCGGGGCGAGATAAAAAGACGAGTTTTGCATCGGAAATGTGACAACGAATGAAAGACTTCACACAAGGAAAAGAATCGAAACTGATAATGAGATTCGCTTTACCCATGGTGGTAAGTAGCTTATTTCAAAATCTATATAGCATCATCGACAGCATCATTGTTGGAAATTACATTGGAAAAGAAGCACTTGCAGCTGTAGGAGCATCATTTCCCATCATTTTCACTCTGATTTCGTTGGTTATTGGTGTAGGTTCTGGAGCCTCAACTGTTGTCTCTCAGTTTTTTGGTGCGAAACAATACGATAATGTCAAACGTACCATCGACACTATTTACGTGTTTTTTGCAGCTGCTGGAGTATTAATATCGATTATAGGGATTTATTTTGCAGAAGATATCTTCCGACTAATGATTCTCCCTGAAGAGCTGATGCCACAAGCCACTACTTATCTGCAAACCTACCTATTGGGAATGGCTTTATTCTTTGGCTTTAATGGTATTACTTCTGTTTTACGAGGAATGGGTGATAGTAAAACACCGCTATGGTTTATGATTATAGCTGTGTGTGCCAATACCATTCTCGATTTGCTATTTGTGATTGTATTTAAATGGGGAATTGCCGGAGTAGCTTATGCTACTGTAATTGCTCACGCAGGAGCATTCTTCACTGCTGCATGGTATTTGAACAAGACACACAAACTGGTGCAGTTCCGCATAAAACAGATACAATTCAATTGGAAAATATTCTATTCTTGTGTTAGAATCGGACTTCCTACTGGTTTTCAGCAGTCGTTTGTAGCCATTGGTATGATGGCCATTATGGGAATTGTAAATGGTTTTGGAACCAATGCTGTTGCTGCTTATACTGCTGCTATGCGTATTGATGCATTTGCCAAGATGCCTGCTATGACATTTTCTTCGGCACTATCGAGCTTTGCAGCTCAAAACCTGGGTGCATTTCAAGAACGAAGGGCCAAACGCGGATTGCGTGCTACATTGCTTATTTCGGGTGGTTATTGTGTGCTTTCCACTGCATTAATCGTACTTACAGGTGAAACGCTTATGCGCATGTTTACCAGCGATCAGGATGTTATCAATATTGGAATAGACTACTTGGTAATCGTTTCTTCATTCTATATTTTGTTCTCTATAATGTTTTCGTTTTACGGAATACTACGTGGTGCTGGTGCCACTTTAGTGCCTATGCTTATAACCGTTTTGAGTTTATGGGTACTGCGAATTCCATTGACCTATTTCCTTTCACAAAAAATTGGAGTAAACGGAATATTCTGGGCACTTCCGGCTTCGTGGCTGCTAGGGGCCTCCGCTTCATGGTTCTATTATATGACTGGTAAGTGGAAAAATAAGGTGATTATTAAGAAGGAAGAAGTGAAGTAAGAGCTAACATTTCCAACTTTTAAACCTTATAACTGATATTCCACAAATGTGTGTTGTTCTCCATCCAACTCTTCATCGATAATTGTAGCTATAATATTCCAGTCGCCTCCAGCTAATCCGGTACCAATGGCTGGATAACCAATTCGCAAGTCACTGAATTTTTGCTTCACCTCACGGAAAGCTGAACGAACAGCATCATAGTTTACTAATCGGTCTGCTCCGGCATAATGATACTGAGTATAAGCGTTTACTACAATAAGTTTTCCAGTTGAAACTTTAACTTCAGCAAATGAGATTGTTCCCAGTTTGTTTTCATCTCCCGATTCTGTATTTAGATCTTTGGCATAAGCTTCCGGGAAGTTGAATTTTATTCCTTTAGCAATTCCTGCTCCCATAGTACAAAAACAATTACAACCATGAATTATCACATCGAATTCACCAGCTAATGCCAATTGTATCAAGTCTCCTTTTACGGTCTTCATTCATCTAAATTCTTTAGAGCTATTGGTTTTATGAAGATAACCATAATAAACTGCAAAAAAAAGAGACCACAAACATTGAAGTTGTGGCCTCGAACTGAACTAACTAAATGGTAGCTGCCCTGGAAAGACAGCAACGAACTATCATCATAACTACTAAATAATTCAACATCTACTTTTTTATAATCCGCTGACAAAACCAGGTACCATTAGCAGCTATTCCTTTTACTACATATACTCCTGTTTCTAAAAAGGAGATATCAACCATCTTCTCATACTCATTATAGACAGTCATTTTAGAGACTAGTTTTCCATATACAGAGTAAATTTCTAAAGTTGATTTTTTTTGCAAGCAATCAGAGAAATATAATTTATTTCCAACAGGATTTGGATAAATTAATAAATCTAAAGTTTCCTCGTGTATTCTTGCACTTCTAGCCTGTGCAGCACTTCCCCAATGAGCCTGAGAATAATATATTCTATTATTAGCATAAGTTCCCCAACGATACATTGCCAACTCTTCTGTAGCAACTCCGTCAAGATTACCTGCAGTTATTCCAAGAATATTTTGATCTCCTAAAACCCATTCATCGGTTTTAGATCCATCAGCTTCGAAAGTAATTAATCTAGCATAGGTATTGCTCCACGGTGAACCACCAATTTTCTTTACACCAACAATCTCATCGATATTATCTCCATCAAAATCTCCGGTTGTAAAGTGAGAGAACCACACTCCGCCATATGACCAGTTTTGCAAAATTGTTCCGTTTTGCTTCGTCGTAATTTTTACATTGTTCCTAGACAATACTGCAATCTCATCTCTACTATCTCTATTAAAATTTCCAGCACATATCTCAAATATATTATTGCTTCCTACTGTCCATGAAGTAATAAACGTACCATTTGCTTCGTATAAATTTATTCTATTGACAATTCTGCTCCATGGGCTTCCACCCTGCTCACGGGTAACAGCAATTTCATCGATGCCGTCAGCATCAAAATCTCCCACTGTAATATCATGAAAATGTACTCCTCCTGATTCCCAGTCATGAAGAATTCGCCCATTAGCATCAAGCACAAGAATTCTCTTCTTTACTCTATTGCTATTTTCAGTCAAAACGACAATTTCGTCACTTGCATCGGTATTTAAGTTCCCCGCAGCAATTGCATGAAAGTTTGGAAAATTTTCCTTATGCCAGTTTTTAAGTAAACGTTTCCCTTCAAACATAACGATTCGATTTTGGCGTAAATCTAAAGGAGATCCTCCATCAGCTCTAACAACAGCAACTTCATCAATACCATCATTATCAAAATCTCCAGAAGCAATATCGGAATAGCCTAATCCACCATAATCATTAAAAGAATTTTCTTCTATTTTAATGGTTTCATATATTTCATCGCCATAGTACTGTTCATTACCCGAGTTAAAAAACTTAAGCCTTACATCACCTGCTTCTCCTGTCAAAGTTAAGACATTACCATTCAAAGTGGCTGGGCCGGAAATCACTTCAATATTTACAGTTAAATTGACATTAGAAGTTGGGGACAATGTTATTGCAGAAGATAAAGAACTGCTTATATAATCTGTTTTCAAGTTAGGATTTATTCTTTGCACCTGTTTCCCATCTACAATTCTTCCTAGAAAGTCATAACGATTAGGTATACTCCAATTATCTCCTAAATCGTCGGTATAAGCAATTACTCTGGCTCCATCATTTGCATAGTTATTTCCCTCTATACGACACAGTACACTCCATGTTGCAAAAATACGATCATTATTATCTTTCAACAGATTATGATAGTAACCAGAATAATTACTACAAGCTAATTGTCGAGCCAATTTAAAACCGTTACTGCTTCCAGAGAAGCCATTTGTTACAGTTGTTTTTTGGAAATAAACACCTCCGCTAGCTCTAAAAGCTGAAAACATATTATTCTGGCTATCTATTAATAGTTCGGGATAAGTTCTTCCTGCACCAATTGTATTTTCAACCCATGATGAGCGGTTAGAGAAATCAGGGATTTTGAAATATGTCAGTGTACTTCCATGCCCCCCGCTCATTATATGCAGGTCATCTGAATCATCAACAGCAATAACCGGAGATGAATGGGAGTCGGCATAACTAGGATGTGCTACACATAATCTTATTGTATCTGATAAAAGTCCTGTCGTTCTGGAATACCTCCTAATATAATGCACGTTATTTCCATCCCGATCATTAGGGTTATCGTCTGTTCTATTAAATACTGCATAAATATTCTCCCCTCTACTCACTGAGATGTTATGTCCTCCAGAATGAAAACAGAAATTTGTACACCTGTCTCCGATTTGCTTTACTGTAACAAGTTCAATATCTCCATCATTAGTATAATCTAAAACAGCCAAAGATACTCTATTTAACTGATTTGCGCCATCTCCTCTTGGCGAAGAAAAACCCTGTTGATATGCTTGAATCACTACTGATGGAGGATAATTCTGATTATTTGCACCATTATTTTGTTCTAAATAGTAGAGACCTCTAGAACGAATTATGTCCTTTATTACAAATGTATCACCAAAAACTCCTGTAGCTACATTTTTTGCAAATATTAAATACCCTTGTGCTCTTCCTCCAACTCTTGCTCGCACACACAAATAAAGATTATCTTTCTTATCTATGTTTATAGTTGTATAGTCATTTCTAAAAGAATGCTCTATTCGTCCAAAATTTGTCCCAAATTGGGCTGCAAACAGGCCAGCAACACTAAATTTATGCCACACTCCATTACGTAAGGTTCTGATTTCTCCTCCACCAATACCAGAAAAAATATAGGGTCGGTTTTTAGAATCAAAAGCCATTGCTTTAGATGCCACATAATCCAGATTTTCTACCAGATAGTGATTCTGCCCTACTCCTGGTTGATTAAAGACAGCTTCAGTTTGCCCAAAGGCTGATACTCCAGAAAATAACAAAACACATGTGATCTTCCATACAAACTTTAACAAGCCACGCAATTCATTACATGCCATAATAACTCTTTTAATTAATTTCGTTTTCATCGTTTAGGTTTTTTAAGTTAAACTAAATAACCTTCCTTTATTTAATAATTAAAAGTTCTCTTTTCCGTCTCCCATTTTCTCGTATAAAAAAGATGTACACTCCTTTTCTAATAGTTTGTAATGATATATTTACAACTGGTGTTTCCTCCTCAATAACTCTCTGATATACACAACTACCTGTAAGACTATATATCTCAATTATAGAATTCTTGTTATTACCAGCAATGACATACAAGTTTTCTCCTTTTTTAACCGGATTAGGATATAGTTGAATTGAAGTTTTTTGTTCTGAAATGGCAACTTGTGTATCATTAACTTTCTTACCAAAAGCTCTGAATTCATTTATATGCACACCTACATTCTGCGAATGATAAGTCATAGTTACTTTTAAATAGCGACACTTTTCATTATCCAGATGAAATGTTGCTCCTGCAGATGTTGATGTGTTTTCATTCTTCGAATAATCGATTATTTTCTGCCAATTCTCTTTATCCAACGATGCCTCGATATAATAGCGATACACGCGTTGCGATTGAAAATAGTTGACTAAGTTAATACGCGATACTTCATAAGTGTCTTCCAAATCAACCATCCACCACTCGCCATGAGGGTTGGCTCCCCACCACGAATTAATATCTCCATCGACCGCCTTTTTGCTCTCACTATTGGTCTCGAAGCTGGATGAAAATGTGGTTTTATTAAGTGCAATATTTTCATTATCGATCCCCTTAGGATTGGCTGTTCGATAATATTGTCGTTCTATTAGTGAGTTGTTTTCAGGGTTCCAGTCACTTGCAAATAGCGAATCGGAAACACCGGAGCAAGTTGCTCCCCAAGCACCAAAACTATTTAACAATTTTGTTCCTTGAACATTCGCTTCTTCCGTTTTACTAGAAACCGATTTGTATAGGTTCAATAGATAAAACTTACTGGCCTCTGCAACCTCTTTAAATAGTTTAGTTGTATACAATCTATCGGAATGGATAGTTGGATTTTCGTTTTCATCATCATCAATTAAGTGATAAATCAACAGATCATTATCGGTTGTTTCCCTAGCTATAATTTCCGATAAAGTTGTTTTTAAATCATCAACTCCGTTATATGTACTCTTATTATCAATGGTTGCAAGCTCCTGATTTTCGCCATTGAACAACTTTTGGATTGACTTAAACTGATGCATTTCATACCCTTCACCGTTTTCTTTAGCTGTAGGAAGTCTTAATGTATAAATAATTGCATTCCGATACTGATACCTATCTACAGAATGATTATTCACAACAATAAGCTCATGATTCATCTCTGATCCAATTCCACTACCACTTCCAAATGCATTCGACATATGTCGGATACCTCTTTTTATCCCCTCTTCTTTAGCCAGATACTGCTTATTATTCACTCCATTTCCATCATCGCCTGAGGTTAAATGAATAAATAATACTTTTCCTCCTTGATTATTGACAGCATCGAATGCATTGGGATTCATAAATAACTGCCAGTCGTATGGATGGGCACAACCAAACACATTAACATTTTGCCCTTTTACCACAAATGCTGTTACCAACAGTAACACACCTCCTATAAAACCACTATAAATTATTCTATTCAAACTCATTGTGTAATAGTAAAAGGGTAAGTAAAATAGTGCTTATTGTAACGAGCAATCAATGAATAGTTGCCGGGCTTCAGATCATTTAAAGGAATCTCAACTTCAACAGTACCTTTCTGGGCATCTATCTCTTTTGAGTAGAAGATAGCTCCATCAATAGTAAAAATGGTTAACTCCAGCTTATCCGTTAACTCTTCAATTGCCACATTTAAAACTTCATTAGCCAATAGCTTTGTCTTCTCAAGATTTAACACAGGTTCTACTGCTGCTGCTTTTGAGGTATTTGTACTGCTTTTCATTCGAAAATATTGCTTATCGACCCACGAGTTATGTGTATTGTCCCAAGTTGTACTATGAAACATATCTCCTAGTCCGGAGGTTGTTGCAGCCCAAGTTCCTGCATTAATGTAATAATCGTTGCCACTAAGATTGGCTGCACGGTTTCTTGTAACATACATCTGGTAAAGTCGAACCTCGGCATTAGCAATACCTGAAGCCAATTCTTGCATAATCAGCGAAGTATGCCTGTGGTCGCGATGATCACCAGGGTTAATTGAAGTATCTGTATCGGGTACATTTATACCCACTTTTTTCGCTTTTTGCGAATAACGAACGATCAACTGTTGAATTGTTGTTTTCAAATCATCCAGTGAACTATAAGTAGTACTATTATCCACTGCAGTTATTGTACTAATTTCGCCACGATAGAATCGCTGTAAGCTCTGATGACCTGTACTTTCATATCCACCTCCGCCACCACCATCTGGCAAACGAAGGAACACCGCTATTGCATTTTTATATCGAACTATTCGGATTGAATGATTATTGACTGTTATATTCTCAACCGAAGGACTTTCAAACTCCGAAGTTCTTGATGAGTTGACAATAAAACGCATGCCTCGCAAGCTTCCTTCCTCACGCGCTAAAGCATAATTATTGCGCCCCATTGCCGCGCCCGCATCACCTGCAGTGGTATGCAATATAATCACAGTATCCTTATCGTTTAGGATACTACTACTGATATTGGGATTATAAAACAACTGCCAGTCATCGGGATGAGGAGATGCATATACAGCTGTATTTTGTGCTTTCAGGTTCAGCCCATTAGTAACTAGCAGGGCAAACCATACTAGCAATACAATATTTTTCATTGCCAAGATTTTGAAAGGTAAATTGCAATAGTAAAGAATCAATAAGTCTGTTTTTCAAACCATTCTTTTGGCTAGCATAGATTTTAACTTTCTCGAAAAACATATGTTAACCAATCTACGGTTTGGTCATTTCACCTTAACCCACCACTCTTCGTTTAAATAAGGAGTTAAACCTTTGGCATTTTTATTAATAAAAAACCCTTTGAAGTGCAATGTGTCGTTTTTTATTGAATATTTATATCTGTAAGGAAATGGATAGAATTCTCCTGTTTTTATATTTTGATGTAGAAAAACCATATTTTCTCTATCCATTAAAGAAAATCTAGCTTTAACAGTTTGTTCGCTATCTAAAAAACTATCAGCAAAAATATTTAATGTGCCGTCTGAATTAAATTCAATAATTCTATTAGGGTAATCAGTGTATTTTTTTTCATCTATTAATGTTTTGGCAATTTTCCATTTACCAATTAAAGGAGATTTCTTTACACGTAAGTCTGTTTTAACAACTGCGCATGATGTTAAAAATAATAATATTGGAACAATTATAAGTTTTTTCATTATAGATGGTTTTAATTTGTTTTTGTTTCAATTTCTGCTTTTGTTGTTATTCCAAATCCTCTATTAATTTTTATTTTATTTTTTTCAATGTAGGTCTCATTTTCGAAATCAATTCTTCGGATAAAGAATTTTACAGATGGTTTAGGTTTAGCGAATTTCTTTTGGTTGTCTTTTTTATTTACTAACTCAGCAAACTCTTCTTGGGTTAATAGTTTACTTACTGTAGTGTCATTGGGAAAAATTAAATTTTCATTTTTGTCTTCTGACCGATTAATGCAAATGTCATCAATGATACCTGATCCGTCAAAGTAGTTATTGTCGTATGCAGAAATATAAATTTTTTGAATTTTTTTCTCGTAATTGTTAGTAAACTTAAATTCTAATGACAAGACTATTTTTCCTGTGTCTACCTTAGTTATACCAGATTTTACAACCTCCACTTTTAATTTTCCCAGTGAATTATCATCAGAATCAATTCCAGTTATTAAACTTTTAACTGAATTAGATATTAGCATATGAGGAATAAGGGTTACACTTACTACTAAAGCTAAAAGTGTTACAATCAGAATTATTGCTCCTTTTTTCATGTCAAATTGATTTACATAGTTTTTTATAGAAAAACTATGTAATTATGCTAATCTATTGATAGTTGTTGCTAAAGATTAACTTCAACAGGTACTACCAATACCACAATCTCCTCTATTAGAATACTTCTGATATTGAGGTTATAAAACAGCTGCCAGTATCAGGACAAGGAGATGAATATACAGATGTGTTTTGTGCTTTCAGGTTCAGTCCATTAAGCAATAGAACAAACCACACAATAGTATTAGTTTTTCATTATTGAGATCCTAAAGAGCAGTATAAGACTAGTATTCAAAACATTAGTTGAAAGTTCTCCTATACAGGAGAACTTTCGTTCTAATACTTATTAGATTAATCTTATTACTTCACAGTTGCCTCAGTTAAGGCAAAACCATTACATCAACTTCCATTAAGTTATAAGCACTGTTTTGCTTTGAATTTTCTAAAACTCTGTATCGTATATATTGATAAGGAGTTTGATCAGTGATTCTTGCAGATACTGGATTAAAAGAAGCATGATTATCGTCATAGCAACTTGCAATTTTCACCCATCCCGTTTCTATCGCTTTAGCCTCCCAATTTTCTGCATTATTGGCTACACCAACTTCATTGGCTGTATTAGAAGCCCAAACTTCCCAACGAACAGCAGCTCTACCATGAGCAGATCTTGGATAAATTCTAAAATACTCCATAGAAACAGGTGCTCCTAAGTTGATTGACACCAAGTAAGGGGCTCTATCTGAATTTGCAGAATGGTATCCTGTTCCTCCTGCTGAATTATTCCATAAATGCGCCGGAGTCCAACCATAATCACTTCCACTGTTATCAGCTAATTCTAATTCAACCCAATTGGTTTTACCATAAATAACTGATGTTCCCTGGTCTACAGAAACCGTTTTTACAAAATCTTCCCCGCTTTTACCTACAACATTAACCTGAATTTCAGCCGTACGCCTAACACCAGTATTATTCTCATATAAACTTACATTTAATCTGCCAGTACTTTCGTTCTTCTCTAGAGAAACCCAGTCTGCACTACAAGATGCTTCCCAGTCTTCACCTTCCCATACTTTAACAGTAACAGAATGCTCTGAAGCAGATGCATCACAATCAACAATATTGGTTTGTTTAATCACTAACTGAGGAGGCAATATAATAATCGAACTTGTAGACCAATGACCAACAGTCACTTCATCCAGGTCTGTGTCATTAAATTTATAAACACTTTTATATCTCAATATGGTGCCTGATTTAAAATTTGGCAAATCCAAGTCAGTCCCAATAAGTTTCAATGAAGTTACCGGCTCTGTGAAATATTTTGTTATAGTAGTATTATCATTAGCAGTATATTCGATTACTGCTCCTGAAACATACTCTTTAGCTCCTAAATTAATGTTTTGACCATCAAATCCAGAAAATGCTTGATTACTTAAAGCTTCTGCAAAGTCATTTCCATAAATTTGGACGATTAACTCTCCTGTTTTAGAATGATTACCTTTAACATCATAGTTTTTTATAAAGAAAGTTCTATAGCCTTCAAAATTATTGGATGCAAATCCTTGAGCTTCTCCAACAGTCACCTCGTACCATCCAGGCTTATCACTTTGATATTCTTCAACATAAGGCACAACTACAGAATCTTTAAAATTGTCCCAATAGATTCTTGCTTCTTTTTTGTTTACATCTACCGAAGGATAAAACAAGATTTTGGTTCTGTAAAATCCAGGATAAGTATCTAAAGAGTCAACTTTACCTGCAAATACAGGAGAACCTATTTCCAAATATTTTTCATGCTTTTCATTAGCATCCTCACAAGCAATGAAGCAAATAAGAAAAACTAAAATTATATAAATAAAATTCTTCATTCCATCAATTTTAATTGTGTTTGAATTACTCATCACCTGAATTTTCAGCACTTGCAGGATTACCGTAAACTCTAAATTCACCAACATTAGCTCCAGCTACTGTACCTTGCCAGTTTTCGTAAACCTCGAGTCGAAGATAACGTACAGGATAATCAAGATTGTTCGATATATCTTTTTCCCATCCTGCTTTCCAATACTCATAATCAATTTCTGCTACAGAATGAGAAGTTAATCCCATTGTAGGTTCATCAACTTCTCCTTGGTCAATCACTTCCCATTGCGAGTTGGGTCCCCATATCATAGCTTCTTCTTCTGTTGTTGCTCTACAAGCCCATACTCTCCATGCTTTAACCGATGTTTCATTCCAAACAAATTGTTTATTATCAATATTTCTCAAGTGATAACGACTAAGAAAGAAAGGCTCTTTGAAATCCATAGTTACAAACATCGATTTTCTATTTAAAAACCTTTGAGGTCCACCACAATCATTGCCGGTAGCCCAATATGCATCATTGTTGGTTTTCCACTTGCCATTCCATAGATAAGTGTTATCACGGTGTCTCCAATGAGGCCCGTCCCATGTTAAGGTTGGATCTTCGGCTGCTAAATCGGCATGATGAACATCTTCTCCTGCAAATACCCAAAAACCTGGCAACTGAGGTTCAATTATTTGCTCTGGCATAGGAGTTTTATTAGTTCTTATTGTATCCGAAACATTTCCATAGGTGTCGTGAAATACAATTTTGAAATCAGTTGGTATTGCCGGATACCCACCAATATCTTCTCCTCGTACCTTATAGTCAGGATCTAGCCTTCTAGTATCATCAGACAACACCTGAACCCATTGCCAATCAGGCTCTAAAGGTTCTTCTCCCGGCTCTAGATTTGGATTATAATTTAGATTAGAAAAAGAAAATACTTTAACAACCGTTGTTGCTTGTGTGGGATTTTCCCAACGTAAACGAATACCACCGAATGTTTTTTCTATTAAGGCTGAATTTAGGGCTACATTAATTGGTGCCTCAAGAGGTCTTACATCAATAAGATACGGTTCTGATTCTTTAGAACTACTGGAACCGACCACTAAGGTCACAGTAACTTCCTCTTCGGTATTGGTTAATCCCACGACATCGATATGGTTAACATACCTAGATACCTTAGCTTCTGCCGGTCGGCCATTTCTAATATAAGTAGCTTTAACATACAATAAATCATCTCTGCCTTCAGGTAATTGGAAATTAATTCTCGCTCCACCACTAAACGATTCATAAGTAGCCGTAACTAGAGCAGGAGGATTTTCATCTCCTAAGTCATAGGGTTCAGGCTGCAAGTAATCTTTACATCCATTTAACCCCACAAGTACAGCAGCTAATATTACACAAAGTACTGCTAATTTTATATATAAATATTTCATCTCTATTATATTTTTAGATTACTACCATCCTGGGTTCTGAACCAAGTTCGGATTTCTCAATAATGTTGATTCCGGAATTGGCATTAAATAGTTCCTAAAAGAGAATGTCGGTCTTAACCTAGTAATAACTTTGTAATACTCATCTCTTTCATCTTCCATTACATTCCAGCCCTGTACTGGCTTATTCATGAAATTAATGGCTGTTTTCCATCTTCGGATATCCCAATATCTTGCACCCTCAAAGGCTAGCTCATTCATACGCTCTTGACGGATAATATTTCTTAAGTTACTCTGAGTATCATAATCAGAAATATTAGTATGATTCCCCCAAGCTTCTCGAACACCTAATATGCCCGATCGCTCACGCACTTGATCTAGAATTGCAATAGTTTCATCTGCACTCTCTCCTTCATTCCTGCATTCGTTCAGAGCTTCTGCATACATTAAAAGAATATCTGCTAATCGAATTACAGGAAAAGCATAAGGTTCATGTTTAAATCCAGTGCCATCTGCTTCGTTAGTAAAAACATTGTTTACTGCACACACTTTCTTTGTGTAATAACCTGTTGCATTAATGCTCTGAACTCCAACTGCTCCTGAAACTTCTCCTGCTATAGACTTTAATATTTTAAAATCTACTTCTTTACGACCTAATCCTTCCCAATATCCTCTATCAAAGCCCAAAGAAGAGTAAAAACGGTGAGATCTGTTCAAGTTTAACCTGGCTGTTTTTTCACCAGCTTTGGCATCTTTTTTAGATGCTTCTGATACTGTTACATAATTATAACGTTCTGCATACCAACCATTATTTATCCAATCGATGTCTTTATCAATAGGTACACCATTAGCCGTATAAAATTGTTCTGCAATATGCATGGGAGCAGCCTGACGTTGCCCTACAGCTCTAGAGTTAGATTTAACCCCTTCATACCTTGGCATTGCCCAGTTTTGTAATCCTCTAGCTCCTCCGTCTTCATAATGAGCCCATATTACCTCATTGTTCCAATGTGCTGTTACTGCTTCTCTAACACCTAACCTATACTTCGTTTCCTGAGAAACCTCACTACCCTTTATTGAACTCCCGTCACTCATATAAAGCGAAATGTTGTCTTCGGTTGCTAAGTCAATTACATCTTTCAATGCTTCTTTTGCTTTCGTCCATTTTTGAGCATCGTACTCTCTTGCAAACAACTGCTCTCCTCTTTTATCTTTTAAATCATAATCGGGATTTCCATTTAAAAGAGGGCTGGCTGCCCACACTAAAGTTTTAGCTTTAATAGCTAACGCTGCTACCTTAGTCACTCTTCCATAATCAATTATAGGATTAACCTCTCCATGGTCAACTAAATTAGGTAGTGCTTCATCTATGGTTTCACATATATAATCAACAACTTCATCAACAGGTTCTCTATAAATATCTAATTCACTCATACTAACATTAGTTCCTATTAGTTCATCCATAATTGGAATAGGACCATAACATTTAAGTAAATAATAATGATAAAATGCTTTTAATGCCTTTGCTTCAGCAATCCACTGCAAACGTTCAGCAGCTTCAATTCCTACCGGACCTCCTGCTTCTAAAGGCATACGATCAATAAAAAGATTACAGTGTCTGATATAAGTCCACAGACTTACTGATGCACCACCTGTTCCTTGCCAATAATTCATTTTAGGACTGGAAGGATTCATTTGCCCTCCATAACCTGCCAAATAGGGAGCAGGATATGTTCCATAATAGGTAAACTGAATATCATTACTAGTATATAATATCTCATCACATCCAGTAATAGGTAAGGCTAAAACATCACCATAATAAGGTATACCAGAATAGCATGTCATCAAATAACGTTCTGATGTTTGTCTGTCTAAAAATGCATCTTGAACCTCAGGACTGTCACCTGGATAAATGTCCAAGTAATCGCAAGAAGTAAACCCTGCCATAACAAGAACCAAGAGCAAGGTTAAAGTTTTTATTCTGTTTTTCATCATTTTTTTAATTACTTGAAGTTAATCTGAAGACCGAAATTGAATACTTTCTGAAGAGGATAAGCCAGCCCATTACCAGCCATTTCAGGATCCCACATATCAAAACCAGAGAAAACCAGAAGGTTAGAGCCACTTAAATAAGCTCGAATATCCATAAAACTAAGTTTTTTGAAAGAATAGCCTACTTCCAACTGCTTAAGTCGCAAATATGAAGTGGTTCTCATAAAATAGGTACTAGTTTGAAAGTTATTAGCATTACCGACATTCGAAGTAAGAGAAAAACGTGGCCATTGAGCATGTAAATCCCTATTATGTTCTGTCCATCTGTTATCCTGAACCCATTGCAGTAAAGCCCTGTTACCTCCACGTGGTTCATTGTTATTTCGAGTTTCTAAGAATGGTGCAATCTTACCCGGATTCAACCAAAAAGAATAACGTCCCTGTCCTTGAAAGAAACACGAAAAATCCCAATTTTTATATCCAAACGAAGCACCAAAACCATACTGAATTTCCGGTGATTTAGGATGACCAATAGGAACGCGATCATAATTATTTATTACTCCATCTCCATTAATATCAACATATTTGATATCTCCTGCCATTACCTCAGCACCTAAGGCCGATTGATCAGCTGAATTATCTACCTCATTTTGATCAACAAATAAATGTTCTGCAACAAAACCAAAAACCTGAGCAGGGGAATGTCCTAAACGAGATGTCCACGGTGCTCTGTCAACACCAATCTGATCTATTTTGGTTACTTCTGCTGTGCCATAAGTAAAATTCCCTCGAAGAATAAACCATAGATCCTCACCTATACTATGCTTAAAATCTGCTGAGCATTCAAAACCAGTAGCTACATTTTCCTGTACATTACTATACAAATTATAAGGAAGACCTAAAGCGTAAGGGATATCTGTTCGTGCCTGCAAAATATTGGTTCGACGTTCTCTATAAACTTCAGGAACAATATTCAGTTTTCCATCAAACATCCCAATTTCCATTGCTAGGTTTGATTTATAGGTAATTTCCCATGTAATATCTCTGTTACCAGGACTTATAACATTAACAGTAGGCACTTGATATAATCCAACTGTAGGATCACTCCCCCAGTAACCACCCCTTCTTCCATCAAGATCAACTCTCGACATATAATAGAAACGATTAGGGCCCCCTAGGTTATCATTACCTGCCATACCATAAGTTCCACGTAACTTAAGTTTTGAGAAAATTCGATTCAATCCCAAGTTTTCAAAGAAAGGCTCCTTGTGCATTCCCCAACCTAAACCTATTGATGGAAAAAAACCAAAACGATCACCTTTGGCAAAACGTTCCGATCCATTTAGACCAAAGTTAGCCTCTGCAAAATACTTACTCTTATACCCATAGGTTACACGTCCTGCGATACTGATATTTCGCTTTGGCAGAGATTGATTTAAAAGACTTTGTGATAAGTTATCTATCTTAGGTGCTCCTGATAGGAAATCACGTACAGAACCTACTAATAAGCCACCTACAGTATGATCATTAAACTCTTTATTATACGTAAAAGAAGCTTCTGAATAAATAGTAGAAGTTACTTTCTGACTATTCCCTGCATAATCAATAAAACGACTACCTTCATCTGGATTTACAGCATTAAGAAAATATCCATCATGTTCTGGTGTTTGTGCATCTAAATGAGGAAAATAATCATCTTCACTCAGGGAAAAATAGTAAGGGATGTATGATCTTTCCAAGCTAAATTGTCCATAACGAGATATATTGGTAATAAATTTAAACTTTAGGCCATCTGTTATGAAGTTTAATTTTTGATGTAATTCAACTTGAGCTGATAAGGTACTGGCTTTGTTATCTTCATATCCCTTCATTAGCTCTGCATAAGGATTAACTCTATTTCCAGCAGGAGAATTTCCAAATAACAAATAAGGTACATGCTGAGTAGAATAGTCTGGTCTATAAACCGGAGCAAAACCTACAGGGTCAGCATTCATTGCTCTGTTGTAAGTATTTTTTCCGCCACTACCTTTTTCACCAATAGGTCCGGAGTAATCATCAAAAGAACCACTGAGACGAATATTTAATTTAGTTTCAGGCCCTACATTTATATTTGTGTTTGAACGCAAAGTAAATTTTTGGTAATTAATATTTGTGTCCCAAGGGTTATTATTATCAACTTCCAGAATCCCCTGATCTTGCGAGTAAGAAGCTGCAACATAATAGGAAGCAACTTTACCCCCTCCACTTAAAGAGACATTAGCTCTTTTGTTTATAGAGTAATCCCTTGTCAAGTCGTCTAACCAATTGTTTGCAGGATAGACATAAGGGTTTCTATTCGGATTCTGAGTATTTTCAATTTTTTGAAAAGAATAGCGTGGCGCAGCCGTTGGGTCTCGAGTTAAAACAGCCTCATTATATGATTGCATATAAGTTATCGGATCTGCAATTTCAACTTCATTAGTAGGCATTGACAAAGAAGATTCAACGCGAACATTAACTTGAGTTTTTCCCTCTCGTCCTTCTTTGGTTGTAATAAGTACAACTCCATTACCTCCTCGTGCTCCATACAATGCTGTTGCTGCAGCATCCTTTAAGATAGAAAATGAAGCAATATCATCTGGACTCAAACGAGAAATTTGTCTGGAATCAACCTCTACATTATCAATTAAAATAAGAGGCTCTTGAACGTTATTACCAAAAGAAGCAGCATTTCGAATAAAAAACTGTGCATTATCGTCACCAGGAGCACCTGTAGATTGATAAGAAATAAGTCCTGTCATTTGTCCTGCCAGTGCGGTAGTTATATTACTGGTAGGCATCGCCTGCAAGCTCTTCACATCAACTGTTGTAATTGAAGATACTACCGATTCTTTCTTTTGTTTACCAAAAGCAACTATTGTAACATCAGCTAACTCTTCTGATTTATCTACAAGTTTTACATCAATTTTAGTTTTTCCTTCTACCGGAATAGTCTGACTAACCATTCCTATAAATGAAAACAACAGCTTATCGGTAGGTTTAACCTTTATTTCGTACTTTCCATCAAAATCGGTAGTAACACCTCGCGTACTTCCTTCTACAACAACAGAAGCACCAGGCAAAGGACTCGATTTTGCATCTGTAACGACTCCGGCTACTTTAATTCGTGTATCCTTCTTTTGCTGAATAATACCTTTAGAAAACACTTTTCTGGCATCTTTTTTCTTCTTCAATATAGCAATCTGACGATCCACAATTTCATAGCAATTATCGGTATCATCAAATAATATATTTAAGATCTTCTCTACGTTTTGGCTATCCACTTTAACGTCAACTTCTCGATTCAAATCGACTGATTTCTCGCTATATAGAAAAATAAATTCGCTCTCTTTTTCAATCTTATCCAAAACAGCCTTTACTGTGGCTTTTTCCATATCCATGGTAAAATAGACTTGCTGTGAATAAGTACTAGCTGAAACCGTAAAGATGGATGCAAATAGTATAAATGCTATTAGTTTCATCTTCAAAAATAATTCTGACCGCAAACCATAACAATAGCCGCAACCATTCAACATTTTTTTCATAAATTTGTAATGTTTGTTATTAGTACAATTTTTAATAAACATTGAAAACCGGCGAGGCGCCAACTTCCCGGTTTTCTTCCTTCCCTTCAGATAGATAGTTAGTTAGTTCATAATCATCATATGCTACATTTTAGTGTTTAATTAATATATAATTACTAGTTATAATATAATTTACACCTGTCACACCTGACAGTATTGGCATTACGTTTTCAATGGAACTTTTTAGGTCTAGTTTTCCTGAAATAGGCAATGCCTTTTTTATTTTATTTTCATCGTATATAAACTTCACATTATAGTACCGTTCAAGCTTCTTCAATACTTTATCCAGAGAAACATCCTTATATTCATACCATCCATTTATCCATGCAATGTTTTTCTCTGGCTCCTCAATTTCCACAACCGCCATTTTCTTTTCGGTTGTATTATAGGTTGCTGATTGACCTGGCTCAATAATTACCTTTTCATTTAGTAGTTTATTACGCCCCATTACTTTCACACTTCCCTCTAACAATACTGTTTCACTATAGTCATCAGCATCATAAGTACTCACATTGAATTTAGTTCCCAACACCTCAATATTGGCATGATTAGAAGTCAGAATAAATGGATGATGTTTCATCTTAGCCACTTCAAAATACCCTTCCCCATCTAGGTGTACTTTTCGGTATTTACCTTCAAATTTCTGTGGGAAAGCAAAACGACTACCGGCATTCAACCATACTTTGGTGCCATCACTTAAGGTTAAACTCAGGTTCTTACCAAACGGTACAACTACCTCGGTAAGCTTAATTTCCTTTTTTATGATTTTAGCAGGTTCAAGGTTTTTTAATGTAGTGTCATTAACTATACAAATTTCTTTTCCTTCGTTTTCTACTTTTATGGTTGCCTGCTCATGTTTAAGTTGAATGGCTTCTCCTGTAGATAATACTAAAAGTGTCTTCCCCTTCTGTACGGGGCTCTCGTTTGCTGCAAACTCATAATCAGCAGTCATACTTTCATTATACCAATAAAAGCCCCCTCCGAGAGATAACAAAAACAACATACACGCAGCTACTGACTGCAATATTCTAATCCTTAAATATCGTTTGCTACTTTTTAACTGAACAATCTCCAACTTCTGCCAAAGGTCAATTTTTCTTTTATGCCCCAACCTGTCCTCTGAAAATTGCAGTGCTGAAATAATTCTCTTTGCCTCCAACAAGCTTGACTTGTTATCCTTATTTTGAAGTAAAAATTCTTCCCAATCTATCTTTCCGCCTCTTACCAAGGCAATAAATGCATCATCTTCGAGAAGCTGCTCTACAGATTTTTTTGTATATATATTTTTCGTCATAACTATCCCTATCTATATACTAATAGGGATGAGAAATACATTTGTGACAGTTTTTATAAAAAAGTTTATTAAAACTTTTTCCAATTAAATAGAAAAAAGATGAAACCCGACTCTTTCATATGCTTTCGTAGCACATTAACTCCTCTGGATACCAACTGCCTAGCTAACACGACTGAAATCTCCATTACACCACTAACTTGCTCGTAATCCATACCACAACTAAAACGATAATACAATGCTTCTTGCTGTTGCGATTTCATTTTTTTGAGTCCTCGACGTATCTCATTCTGCTTTTCCTCCACTTCTTCTTCCAAAATAACTTCTTCTTCTATAGTAAATTCAAGTGTTGGAATAGCTAAATCATTGTTTAATTCCCGCTCCCGATGTCTCTTTCCAATCTCTTTCTGAAGTCGACGCCGGAATGCTTTTAATAGATACATTCGTATATTCTCTGCTTTACCTAACTGTTTTCTTTTTTCTATTAAATAGCAAAACAGATCCTGGATAACATCTAAGACAAGTTCTTCATCGGAGGTAAACTTTTTGCCATATGCAAAAAGGAAGTCAATATTTTGATGGTATATATAAGACAATGCATAGCTTTTCTCTCTTTTAAAGTCTTGCCATACATCCTTATCGCATTTGGTTTCCACTGTCTTCTCAATCATCATCTCAGGTTATTTTTGGGCACAATCTTTCCATTAAAGGCAAAGACAATTCAAGTACTGTCAAAATATTCTATCTAACCCTTTCATGTAAACCACAGAAAACCAAACTATGCTCTTATTTAATCCCCATCTAATTCGAGCAACAAATAATTCTGTATCGTTATTTGAATTTTCAATATAGTCATTTTTCAAATTAAACAAAGAATAAATAACCATACACATCAAAATTCGTCGCCTTGTATTCTCGTTTCTTTCGAAAAAATCTAATGAAAACAGATTGCTTTTTGAACTACTTTTTCATTTTAGGTTCATATATAGTCTCAAAAAATAATGCGGTTACCCATTTGTATATGAGAAGTTTATTTTATAGGTTTGCTAACAGAAATTCATATTCGAAATATCAGTTCGTATTTGAATTGACTAATAAAAATAGTTCAAGAAATAATCCATTTTGGGCAATTATTAATGTTTATTTCTTTACTATTATCGGATCAAACCTGATTGAATTAAAAAGAATAATAATTGAAATTGAAATTCATTGACATGATGAAGGGAAGCTTTAAATTATTGTTGTTAACCGCTTTGTTTTTTGTAACTATTGCCACACCTAACTATGTTGGGGCGAAAGAAGCAGGTGTGTTTGAAGCAACAAAGAAAAAGCCGGATATTCCGGCTAGCGAGAAGATGAAAAAGGCGCTTAATAATAAGCTACGAGAGCTTAATGAGCGTACTTATTTCAAACAAAAAATCAATACACTATCTTCCTTTGAAGGAAAAAGTGCCGATAAACTGCTAAACGATATGAATAGAGTTGTTGCTATTCAGTATGAGTTGAAAGCAGTTTCATTTGAAGGAACAAAACGTTTGATGCAACACATCGTTGAGAACTATCCGAAACAAAGCAAATATGCCAAAAACTACATGGCTAAACTGGATGGTTATCAGAAAAAAGTAGAAGAATTAAAAAACGATTTATACCAGAATAATCCTAAAGCAATAAAAGAAATCAAGGCATTCTTAAAATTACATCGTTCGGTATTATTAAAGAACCCTGTACTTAAGGATAAAGAGATTTTTGCAATTCGTCAAGTTGTACCCAATGCCAATAGAGCAATGGCAAGACAAATTGGTCGTAACCATAACAACTGGACAACCAATGCCAACATCCGCAGAAATGGCTGGAATAACGAAATTTGTAAAATCTCAAATCTTCAGGATGACCCTAAAGTTTCTTCGGTATTAAAAACAGAAAGAGGAGCACCTGTAAAAGATGTAGATCTACACTGGAATGGAGATCGTATGTTGTTTTCTTCGGTAGGTGAAGATAAACGCTGGCATGTATTCGAAATGAATACCACCACGAAAGAAGTTAAACAGCTAACTCCGAGTAAATATGGAGATATTGACTTCTTCGATGCATGTTATCTTCCTGATGGCAGAATTATTCTATCCAGCACTGCCGGTTATGTTGGAGTTCCTTGTATTAGTGGTAGTTCTCCAACTTCCGACTTATTCTTGTTGGATCCAAAAACATCTCACTTGCGCCAACTTAACTTTGGACAAGACTGTGACTGGAACCCAGTTATCTTGAACAATGGTAGAGTATGTTACCTGCGTTGGGAATACACCGATAACTCGCACTATTTCACTCGTATTCTAATGCACATGAATCCGGATGGAACAGCCAAAAAAGAATACTATGGTAGTGGATCTTACTTCCCTAACTCGATGTTCGATGCTCGTCCTATTCCTGGAAAGAACGGCGAATTTGTAACCATTGTTTCGGGGCACCACGGAGTAGCACGTTCTGGTCGTCTAATGATTTTCGACCCTAAAAAAGGTAGAAAAGAAGCTAGCGGAGTTGTTCAGGAAATTCCTGGTTATGGTAAAAAGGTAGAACCTATTATTAAAGATAGATTGGTAGATGGTGTATGGCCTCAGTTCCTTACTCCATACCCACTGGATGAAAACTTCTTCCTGGTTTCTGCAAAGTTAGGACCAGATGCACTTTGGGGAATCTACTTGGTAGATCGTTTCGATAACATGACATTGGTATACAATGCTCCGGGAGAAGCATTTGTTGAGCCATTTGTAAACGAGAAGCGTCCTGTACCTCCAGTAATTCCTGATAAAGTAAGATTAGAAGACAAAACATCTACAGTATATATTGCCGACATCTACGAAGGACAAGGATTAAAAGGAATTCCTCGTGGAGCAGTAAAAAAACTACGAATTTATGCGTACCAATATGGGTACAACAAGGTAGGAGGACACGATGTAATTGGTTTCGAAGGAGGCTGGGATGTAAAACGTATCTTAGGTACTGTTCCGGTTGAGAAAGATGGATCTGCAATTTTCAAGATTCCTGCCAATACTCCAATTTCTCTTCAACCTTTGGATGAAGATGGAGCCGCACTTCAGTTAATGCGTAGCTGGTTAACAGGTATGCCAGGCGAAGTAGTTAGTTGTGTAGGATGTCACGAATCACAAAATCAGGTTCCTCGTGCTCGCTTCACGCAAGCATCGCGTAAAAAGCCTGCTATTATTACTCCATGGCACGGACCAACTCGTCCGGTTGCCTACAACACCGAGTTGAAACCAGTAATCGACAAGAAATGTGTAAGCTGCCACAATGGAGTTGAAAAAGGAATGCCAGACTTCTCTAGTAACGAGTCGAGTGGTTACCATGGATTCTCAAAATCATACATGGCATTACATCCATATGTACGCCGTCCTGGATGTGAGTCTGATTTCCACACGCTTGAACCAATGGATTATTATTACAATACCAGTGAATTGGTTCAGATGTTGAAAAAAGGACACCACGGAGTAGAATTAAGTAAAGAAGAGTGGGATCGTTTAATCACATGGATCGACATGAACGTTCCTTACCACGGAAAATACCAAGCTCCTGAATATTGTGGACACGACCAGATGGATCGTAGAAACGAGTTGGCTCAAGAGTTTGGCAATGTACATCTTGTTGGAGAAAAAGAATTTGACGATGCTGTTGCTCGTTTAAAGGCTAAAGGACCAATTGAACCTGAAATGCCAAAGAACTTCCCTCCTAAGCGAAAAGAAGTTGCAGTGAAGGGATGGCCACTTAGTGCTAAGGCAGCTCAGAAGCTTCAAAAGAAATTTGCAGTAAAAGGACAGTTAAAGAAAACAGTTGAACTTGCCAATGGCATGAAATTGGAATTTGTACGTATTCCTGCTGGTAAATTTGTAATGGGAGATGCCGATGGACAACCAGACCAGCAAGAGCGTGTGGTAAATATTGAAAAACCATTCTGGATGGCAACAACAGAGATTACCAATGCCATGTTGCGTACCATCTTTAAAGATCATGATAGTCGTTTCATCGATCAACAGTGGAAAGACCACATTTTTGCGGGATATCCAGCCAATAAAAATGAGATGCCAGCCATTAGAGTAACATGGGAGCGCGCCAATGCTTTCTGTCAAAAGTTACAAGAAAAAACAGGTTTGAAAATTGCACTTCCAACCGAAGAGCAATGGGAGTGGGCTGCACGTGCTGGTAGCGATTCGGACATGTACTTTGGCGATAGTGGCAACGACTTCTCGGCTTACGAAAATTTAGCCGACTATACATTACGCGATTTGGCTGTAATTGGCGTTGACCCAAAACCAATGGGACCTAAAAACGGAAGGTTCAAGTACTACAACTTTGTTCCAAAGGAAGAAGCATTCAACGATGGCGTATTGGTTCCTCAATCAACAGGTGGTTATAAAGCCAATCCATGGGGACTTCACGATATGCTAGGAAACGTAGCCGAATGGACTAGTTCTGAATACAAACACTGGGGGAAAGGAAAATCGATGAAAGTAGCCCGTGGTGGTTCATGGCGCGATCGTCCTTCATTTAGTACTGTTGCTACTCGCGATGGTTACCTGCCATTCCAGAAAGTATTCAACGTGGGAATCCGCTTAATCATTGAAGATTAAATAAGATATCGGATAGTGGATTTTCAGATTGTCGGAATAAAAGATGATTCTTAATTTTTTCTAAGAAAACATCCTACCTCTGCCAATCTGAAAATCCAAAACTGTATCAATCAATTACTCTAATATTAGACGAAATATCATCTTGGTACAGCCTTTTAAATACGACAACAATTATGCAGAAATTAAGACACATTTTATTACTAGCCGTAGTTGCAATTGCTTTTGGTGCTTGCAATTGCAAAAAAAGTAATGAAACGACTCAGCAAAAAGAGACTTGCTACCATAACGATGCAGTTATGGCAAAAATTCAGCAGACCAACTACTATAAAGATGGAGCTTTTGATAAAGCAGCAGCTAAAGAGGCTTACTATCAACTAATGCGCTACTATGGTGTACCTGTTGCTCCTGTATTGAAAACAGCTGAGTTTTGGGTAAGTGACTTTGCTCAGAAAGATTTCCCAAATATTGGAATGGGAGGAATTTTCTGGGTAAACAATATCGATCACGGATATTTTGGACACGACATTTACCTGTTACCAGGACAAATGTTGGTAGAACACAAACACCATGCTGTTGAAAATGGTGCGGCAAAAATGGAATCGTGGCACATGCGTCACGGATCGGCTTACTTCTTTGGGGAAGGCGATGCCACTACTCCACTACCTGTTAAAATTCCTCAAAGTCAGATTGACAAAGGTGCAGCCAACAGCAAAAATTGCAAATTATTGAAAGAAGGTGGAGTACTTACTCTAAACAAAACTGGTGCTTGGCATTTTATCATTGCCGGTCCTAAAGGAGCCATTATTACTGAATATGCTTCTCCTCACTTCAATGAAGGTTTAGAGTTTGCCAACAAATCAGTAGTATTCTAAGAATCAAGCAATACTTCTATTTATATATGGAACCGACTTCTTATGGGAGTCGGTTTTTTTGTTTCTCCTTATTTGATCTAACCATTTTAGGATACTCCTTGCAACACTTTTATGCGTTAGCAATCAAAATTATTTTTCATGTTAATATAATGCAAAGTGCCTCCTGAAAATAGGCTGTTGTTCTGTTTTTGCTTACCATTGCACAAAAAAATTCGATCTATGCCCCTTAAACATCTATTTCTGATAGCTGCATTAGCAGTTACATGTAATGTAAAAGCACAACAACAAGATACCATCACTGGCAATAAAAGCATTGCAAAAACAGACTCTACCTTATCCCAACCAACACAGGTAAAAGACACAATCGCTACACCAGCAGCAGGCTATTTATCTTCATTTCTTATTCCAGGAAATAAAGGACGAATAATTAGTCATTTTGGCCCCAGGTCGGGCCGTATGCACTATGGCACTGATCTTAAAATGAACAATGGCGACACCGTAGTAGCATCCAACAACGGAGTTATTTTCAGAGCCAACTGGGGTACCGGTTTTGGTCGTTTAGTAGTAGTTCAACACGATAAAAACATTCAGACTTACTATGCCCATCTTTCTAAGTTTCTCGTAAAAAAAGGGGACACTATCAGAAAAGGAGAACCAATTGGATTAGCAGGAAGATCGGGACGTGCCCGCGGCTATCACCTCCATTTCGAAATACATGAGAAGAAACGTGCTTTCGATTCTGAAATGGTATTTAACTACAAGAAGCAACAAATTCGTTCCGAAGCACAAACAGAAGAAACGTTGGTGGCACTTCACCGCAAGCTAAAACCCAAAGGTTACGCTCACAATGCTGCTGTTCCTGAATACTACAAAGTACGCTCAGGCGATTCGTTATGGAAGATATCGCGCAAATTTAAAACTTCGATTAAGGAGATTTGCCGACTAAATAGAATCAAGAAAACTGCCATTCTAAAAATTGGCCAACCACTTAAAATGTATTGATTTCGATATAAAAAATAAGGGGGACTAAACACGCCCCCCTAGTCTTTATGATATATATGACTTTCTGGATTTACTCAATTATATTGATTGTCCAATCTTTGTATTCTGCACCCACAGTATTAACTCTGAATTTATAAGAATTACTTGACCAGTCGCTTAGTTCTCCTGGTACCGGAGCATTCTCTAGAGGAGTAATCGATTCTCCTGTGTGATAGATATAACAAGACAAAGCAGAACGGTCAACGTCAGCAGGAAGAGTAATGGTTACCGTAGCAGCATCGCTGTCTACTTCGTATTTAGTAGAGACAGTAACTTTTTTCACTCCTTTGGTTTTTGTTCCATCTGACAACTCCACTTCATCTACCTGCATGCGGTATATGAACATGTTTGTAATCTCCGCCTTGTTCTCCCATTGACTTTCATCCAACTCAATACGAGGCTCACAAGCAATTAATGAGACCAATGCAGTTAATATTAACAAATATCTTTTCATAGTTTTAGTTTTTAATTCCATCCTGGATTTTGTGTTAATACAACATCTGCTTCTGATTTATACAGATTAATTTCATTTTTAGGAATCGACCATAGGTAATCTCTTCCCTCATCAACTTTATAGCCTTCACCACCTGCTAAGAAATCGGAACGGTGTCCCCCAGGTAATAAATAACCATTCGCATCAACCTTAATATCGCCAGCACTTAGCTTTCCAAGAGGCCCCCAGTAATCTAGGAACTGCTGAGCTTTTGCTCCTCTAGGCACATAACCATTGATTAAGTGACCAAGCATACGCCATCTGCGTAAGTCATCGTAACGCTGTCCTTCACCAACCAACTCAACACGACGCTCGCGTCTGATTTCGTTAATTACAGAAGATACATTGCCATATCGTTTCACATAGTTCGCATTTCCATTCCATGATTTTACAGCAGCCAAGTTCATATGTCCCATACCAACACGGTCGCGCAAAACATTAATCGATTTATCCAAGTCGGCTTGCGTAAGAGTTCCAGCTCCCATTTCTTCAAGAATAGCTTTAGCTTCGGCATAAGCAACCAAAATCTCTCCATATCGAAGATGAATCCATCCTTGCTCTCCAAAACCATATTGCGAATATTCGTTTTTATCGCTACGAACACCTTTGGCAAACATATATCCTGATGGTGGTGCATAATAGTTACCAGCTTTAGTTACCGCTGTCATTGTCTGATGATTCAACGATTCCCAATCTAGCAACTTACCAAAACTCCCCCATTTCTCTGAGAAATAAATTGTCTGTGCTAAGCGAGGATCACGATCCGTTGTCATGTTAACAAAAGTATCGTCACCTTTAAAGGCAGCAGTATTAATCTCTTTAGGCTCACCATTAGCCATTAGGTAATCATCTACTACTTCTTGTGTTAGTCCAACCTGACCACCACCACGAGCGTAGTTAGCCCAAATTACAGTAATACCATCATCCTTGCTATACACCTGGTAGTGTAAAGCTTCAGGAATAGCACTATAATCGATTTTATTAAATAGCCCGGCATATTCAAATCCAGCACTGCCCTTGAATACATTGTTTCCTAGCTTCTCAATTAACTTATCCGCTGCAGCAACTGTCTTTTCAAGGAAATCTTTACCATTTTTACCACTTACACCGAAATCGGTATTCTGATGATAATATTCCCATGATCCTTCGAACAATCCAAAACGAACTTTATAGCCCAATGCAGCTTCCTTGCTGATTCTGCCACTTACTGCTGCACCAGTTCCTGCCCATTGTAGGTTCTCAATTGCCTGATCTAAATCGGCCATCACTTTTAGAGCAAACTGATCTCTTGGCATACGCTCTTTGTAAAGCTCTTCTTTTTGGTCAACCGAAAGAACCTTGTCGATATAAGGACATCCGCCAAATGTACTAAGCAATTGGAAGTTCATATAAGCTCTAAAGAAGTAAGCCTCCCCGATATAGTGTTTACCATTATCGCTCAAAGTTGCCATATCTAATTTGCCTAGGTTACCAAGCATGTAGTTAATTGAACGCAACCATCCATAAGTGCCATTCCAGGTACCATTAGTACTACTTGCATCAGAGCTGGTTCTATAAATTTTTCCATCAGGGAAACCAATCTCAACAATTCCTAGGATATTATCACTACCATTTTCTACAGAATATTTACTCGCCCAACTTCCTCGTCGAGTATTAATGCAGCGATACAGGCCATTTACATAAGTCTCTAGATCTTTTTCAGAAGTCCAGAAACTCTCTTCCGAAATTCGATCTTTAGGTAGTCTTTCCAAAAAACTTTCCTGACATGAGATCAGCAGGATAAGTACAACTGGTAAAAATTTTATTATTTTTTTCATTGTGATCTAGTTTAGAAATTAATGTTAGCACCAACAGAAATTACTCGCTGTGTTGGGTAAATTTGTCCATTGCCACTACGTAAAATCACTGGATCTAAATCGATATCAGCAGCATTGTAGATTGTTCCTAAGTTCTCTACTGAAGTGTAGATTCTACAATTTGAAATAAACGTATCTTTCAGCCAATGTTTTGGCAATTTATAACCAATTTGTAGTCTCTGGAACTTACAATAAGCACCGTTCATTACATAGCGACTTTGCGTTTTGGTGTTTTTATTAGCTTCACCAGAATTCATGTAAGGACGAGGATAAAATGCACCAGTGTTCTGAGGAGTCCAGTAGTCAAGCGTATGGTTAAATACAGAACTGTGCCAGATAGAACTAGTCGTTCCCCAGAAATACATTCCTCCCATTGTAAGATCTTGTTTTCCTACACCTTCGAAGAACATATTGATATCGAAATTATTCCAGCTAGCTGATAGGTTCAATCCGAATTGATAACGAGGAGTAGAGTTTCCTAGTTTTACTAAGTCACCTTTGTTATTCCAATAAGAATTTCCACCATCAATTTTTCCATCACCATCTTGATCCTTGTAAATTACATCGCCGGGATACCAATATTGCGACCAAATTCTGTGATGAGACCCAGCGTTGTTATACTCGTCTACATCTTGTGCTATACCAACTGTTTCGTATCCCCAGATAGTTCCGAATTCTTCCCCTTTTGTCCAGGTTCCATTCATCGATCCTGTTTCATTAGGGAAGTCAACAATATAACCTCTATAATCAGACAAGTTGAAATTCACAGAATACTTCAATGGTTTTCCATTGATTACTGCCAATTGATCTTTCCAGTTTACTGTAAATTCCCATCCGCGTGTTTCACTAATACCATTATTCAAACGAGGAGGATTAGTTCCTAACGTTTTAGCTACAGTTGCAGGAGGAGCTAACTGATCTTTAATCGTTCTCTGGTACCACTCATAAGAAATGTCTAAACGGTTATCGAATGCACTGATATCCAATCCAACATTGATAACCTCTGGCTTCTCCCAAGTAATATTTGGGTTGATAATTCCTGGCATGTTAATACTTGGAATATTCTCTCCTCCTAGCATAATACCAGTTTTAGCATTGTAGGCCATTGATGGCAAATACAAGTAGTTGCTTACATTAGCATTACCAAGCTTACCATATGATCCTCTTAGTTTGAATAGTGAAATTTTGTCGGTAAACCAAAAGTTTTCTTTGGCAACATTCCATCCTGCACTAAATGAAGGAAAGAAAGCCCAGCGTGTATCATCAGGGAAACGGCTTGATGCATCGTAACGACCATTCACTTCTAATAGATATTTCTCTTTGTAGTTATAGTTTAAACGATAGAAATATCCTTCTGTAGACCAGTGTCCGATATTATCATCGGCATTAATAATTCCTGTCGCAGTACTAATTGAAGGAACATCTTGCGTAATCAATTCAGACTTCGAAGCCCAAAGTGTTCTATAGTTTTTCTCTTCATTTTGGTGTCCAACCATAACACTTGCTGAGTGATCGCCTAGCTTAAATTCATATTTCGCCAAAGCTTCCCACTGCGTGTAGCTATCATTCGACATTCTTTCCTCAACACTATTAGGTACGCTACCTCCCAACGAAGTAGTTCCATTAGGCATTGGAATTTTATAGTTCAAATTGTTTTTGTGGTAACTATTCAGGTACTTCTTGTAAGCATAGTTCGAAATAATGCTCAAACCTTTTACAGGAGTTAACTTCACCTGAAATTTACTTGCAAAATTATCGCGATTATCCTCGAAAGTTCCTTGGTGTTTTACTTTCCAGTTTGGGTTAACCTCATGCCAAATTCCATCAGGGTTTGTTGCCGGAGTAGTAGACCAAACACGACCAACAGAGTTCAAAATAGTATTGTCACTTACATTAGGACGTTCTATTTTTTCCTCACTGTATTTAATGTTAATAGTTGTTTCTAACCAACTATTGATCTTGCTAGTTACTTTTGTGCTGAAGTTATAACGTTTATACTCATCTTTTTCAGCTTCTTTCAACAAACCTTTATTCTGAGCATATCCTAAACTTACATAGTAGTCTAGTTTGCCACCAGGAGCAGCACCACTTACACTTATATTCTGGTTATGGTTAAAAGAATTGTCCTTAAATAATTCCTTCATCCAATCGGTATTACCATGAGCATTTCCCCAAGTTCCCCATAATCCATCTGACATGATAGAGTTATTTGGACCTGAGCCAGTCATATAAGCCTGAATTTTTGAAAGTGTCTCATCAGTAAAAGTCGCTGTAGAACGAGCATTTATTAGGCCTTGGTTAAATGTTCTTGCGAAATCATAACCATTTGCGCCCTCAGGTACACCAACCATAGAGCTCCAGTTATAGTTCGAGCTATAATTCACTTTCAATCGTCCGGCTTGTCCTGATTTTGTTGTAATTAACACAACTCCATATGGCGCACGCGAACCATAAATAGCACTGGCTGCAGCATCTTTCAATACAGATATATTTTCGATATCCTCCGGATTTAAGAAATCAGGATTCATCTCGATACCATCCACTAAAATAAGTGGACCTTTATTACTAGTTACATAGTTTCCTTGACTGTTAATAGCAAGTCCAGTAAATCCTCGAATGTTCCATGAAGTAGAAGCATTAGGTGCACCACTCGACTTTCTGATATTTAACCCAGGAACCACCCCTTTCAGTCCTTCACCTACTCTGGTAATTGGACGGCTTTCCATTGCTTCGGCACCAACTTGAGATACAGCACCTGTTACATTTACTTTCTTCTGTACTCCATAGCCAACCACAACTACTTCGTCCACGCCAATTGCATCAGCTCTTAAAACCACATTAATAGTTGATTGTCCGGCAATAGCAACTTCTTCTGTTTTCATTCCCACAAATGAGAATTGAAGCGTTTTTCCATCAGCAGGAATCATAAGCTGGTAATTACCATCAATATCGGTAGTTATACCAACTGTGGTTCCTTTCAACACAACAGAAACACCAGGTAAACTTTCACCATTCTCATCGGTTACCTTACCTTTTAAAGTAACTTTCTTATCCTGTTGATTAGACAACTTACTCTTAGAAATGATAATTACCTTATCAATAATCTGGTACTTCAAGTTAGCTGGTTCCAATATTTGATGAAGTACCTCATCGATATTACCATTGTCTACTTTCAACGAAATCTTTTTGTTGACATTGAAGTCATCATTGTTGTAAAAGAAATCGTAATCGCTTTGTGCCTTAATCTGCTCAATCACCGTTTTTATGGCTACATTTTTATGATGTAAATTAAATGTAGCTTGTTGCGAAAAGCCATTGGCTGTCGCCATAAAAACCGACAGCAAAATAAATACTGTAGTTAGTTTCATACATAAAAACAATTTACGCATGCCCGTACTGCTACATGGCAGCGGGACAAGTAGATTTTTTTTCATAAATTTGTACTATTACGTTAATAATCTGCCTTTACAGGCATTATTTAAGCCGGAAGGTGTGCCACCACTTTTCGGCTTTTTAGTTTTATTTCTTCATTATAATAATCTGGTTTTCGTTCTGTATATAATCAATCTTGTTAGTTTGTTTTATTAAAAACAGGTTGTATCGCAACGACTTGGTCTTATCCACAAAACCGGTAAAACGATACTCGCGGGTTTTATCCTGCTCATAAATAATCTCCACTTCAAACCATCGCTCCAAACATGTTAATACATCTTCCAGCTTCTGATCATTAAAGTAGGTCTTGCCTTTCATCCACGATGTATACACTTTCGCATTGACTTCACGCTTAAGCAGAGTTCCTGTTCTTCTATCCACTTGAATCATTTGATTCGGCTTCAGAAAATCATTCTTAACTCCATGTTTAAAAGCAACTTTACCTTCAACCAATACTGTTTCGGTATAAGTATCGTTAGGGTATGCTTTTACATTAAATTGAGTTCCTAACACTGTTACTTCAGAGCCTTCAGCCACTAGTTTAAAAGGAAGTGCTTTGTTCTTAGCCACATCGAAAAAAGCTTCTCCTGATAATTCTATAAAACGCTCTTTGTTGTTGTATTTGTTGGAATAGGTTACACTCGACTGTGAGTTCAACACAATATGAGTTCCATCGAATAATGTAAGACTTGATATCTGTCCTTTAGGAGAGGTAAAAGTAGTAAATTGAGTTTCGGCTTCGGTTTCTTTCATCATTAACTGATTGCCTATTGCTCCTGTAAGCAGGCACAACACAACAATTGCTGCATAACGTATTGCAGCCTTTAACCAATTATTTTTATTTCTGATATTAAGACGTTGCCATGCTTCTTCCGGCGAATGCAATTGACCGATTTTAGCCACCATCTTTCGTCGATCATATATTCGCTTGCTTGCCTTATAATCAGTAGAATTCTGATCTGAGATGTCGAATTCAGCGTTATGCAAGCTATCAGCTACATCTTCTTGTATATTATCCCTTTTCTCTCTCATAATATCTTTATGACACATTTTTTATTGGAGAGGGTGAAAAGAAAAGTATTTTTTTCAAAAATAAATTTTGATGCCCGGGGACAACTAAAATCGAATGGGCACTACTCTTATATGCAAAGTTTACTTTCAGATAGCTGTAAAAACCTATGACTTCTCTGAATGATTTTGACTATTTGGTATTCTCACATAAAAACAAGATCCTTTCCCCTCTTCCGACTCAATCCTCATATCTCCTCCTAATAGTTTTGCATAGCCTCGCGAAATAGATAGTCCCAAGCCTGAGCCCTCTGATCCTCTTGTATGAGAAGTATCTGCTTGTATAAACTGACCAAATACAGCATTGTGCTTATCTTTTGAAATACCTATTCCTGTATCTGTTACCTTTATTTCAAGAAAGCCTTCAGCGAAAGCATATTCAATTGTAACATTACCTTCCTCGGTAAACTTTATTGCATTTTTAATCAGGTTGGTCACTATTGAATTGAGTTTATAGCCATCCGTTTCAAAATTCTCTGATATTTTTTCTGGTTCGTTCAGAATTAAATCTAATCCCTTTTCCTTTGCTTCTTGATGAAAGAACAGATGCAATTCCTGCAATATTTCTTCAACATCCACCTTTTCAATATAAACCTCTTCTGCACCTGATTCTATCTTAGATAAATCGATTATATTATTGATAGTGCTTAACATTCTCTCACCGCTCTGCTGTATGATATCGATAAAACTGTGCTGTTCTTCCTTAGAATAGTATGAGGACTTCAGCAACTCTGTAAATCCAAGAATTCCATTCATTGGGGTTCGTATTTCATGGCTCATATTCGCCAAAAAGGCCGATTTCATTCTATCGCTTTCCTCCGCCTTTTTTTTCTGCTCTTTCAGTTCACTGGTTATCTGCATATTTAATGCTAGCTGCTCTTCCAGATCACGTGTTTTAGCTCTAACTCTCAACCGTAGTATTTGACTTATTCCCAATAAAAAGAGAATAATTCCAGCCACAATAACACCAATGATTGTCAGATACTTCATATATACATTATAACTCGCATCTTTCTCACTGTATGGTTTTATCCACTTTTCATAAATGCGCTGATACTCTCCATTCGACATAATCACCTCGATGCCATTATTTAACATCTCGGCCAGTTGTGGTGCATTTTTCGACACCTTGAACCCCATATTCCTTTCTAATAGCTTATTATCAGTAGCATATATATACTCTTTTTCTTGTTGATCGGCATAATAAATACCAGCCACTTTTTGAGAAATAGCGCAGGTAACATCCCCTCTTTCCAATGCCTCTAAGAGGTCAGGATAATTTTTAACATACAAGAATTTCGTATTGGGATTAATTGAAAGAAGATAACGTATTAATACATCGTTTTTCCAAAGTACGACTGTTGGGTTAGAGGCAGTACGAAAAAACTCTAACGAAAATCGATTGACATGTTTCTTATTGTATAGAAAACAGTGCCAGGTATTAATTACAGAACGGGTATAAATATATTCTGTATCAGGACTACCAGGGTAATGTGTACCAGCAATTGCATGAATCTTTCCAGATTCCAAAGCATCATTTATATCAAGCCAGTTTCCATTAGAAACTTCAATCTGCTGAGGATATAATTTTTTTACCGCATCTAAGATCTCAATATTGAAACCAATAGGTAACTCATTCTGATCTTGAAAATTATAGGGAGGGTACTTATTGCTGACCTTTATATGGTATTGTGCGTTTACATTTTGAACAAACAATATGCAAACGATTAAACTTACAAGTGTTCGCATTCGTTTAGCTTAAATTTCATGTAAAAGTAGAAAAGATTTTATTAATTAAAGATGTAAATATCTCACTATTTAATGCTTATCAAGAACGAGAAGTCATTGCATTGCTCGGCAAAAAAGGTTGGCGAGTTTTTCCACAGGACTGAAAAGAAGAAGAATATAAGCCGAAAACAAATCTCAACAGATCAAGATCTCTATAAAAAGAAAACCCTCGATAAAAGCATTAATTCTTATCGAGGGTTTATTATTTGAGATAGCCTAAAGCTATTTTCGTTCTAACAGAACTACATTTTCCACATGATGTGTATGTGGGAACATGTCGACAGGCTGTACTTTTACCACACGATATTTTTCGTCGAGAAGATTTAAATCGCGTGCTTGAGTAGCCGGGTTACAGCTTACATAAACGATACGCTCTGGTGCTGCATTCAACATTACTTTTACCACATCGTCGTGCATTCCTGCACGTGGAGGGTCAGTAATAATAACGTCGGGCTTACCATGCTTCGCAACGAATTCATCGGTAAGAATATCTTTCATATCGCCAGCATAGAAAAGCGTATTTTCAATACCGTTGTTTTGCGAATTGATTTTTGCGTCATCAATAGCATCTGGCACATATTCGATACCCACTACCTGTTTCGCTTTTTTAGCCACAAAGTTGGCAATAGTTCCTGTTCCGGTGTACAAGTCATATACCACTTCGTTTCCTGTTAAGCCGGCAAACTCACGTGTTACTTTATACAGTTCATAAGCCTGATCAGAGTTCGTTTGGTAGAACGATTTTGGTCCGATTTTAAACTTCAATCCTTCCATCTCTTCATAGATATGATCACGTCCGTGGAACAAAATCATATCCTGATCAGCCAAACTATCATTTCGTTTGCTATTGATTACATAAATCAAAGAAGTTAACTGAGGAAACTTCTCTACCAAGTGGTTCAATAGAGCTTCACGCTTCTCTTTATCTTCTTGGAAAAATGCGACAATCAACATCAACTCTCCGGTAGAGGTAGTACGCACCACCATTGTGCGCAAAAATCCTACTTGCTCTTTCAGATCGAAAAATTCCAACTCATGCTTCAATGCATAGTCACGAATTTCGTTACGAATAGCATTCGAAGGATCGGACTGCAGCCAGCATTTGTGAACATCAATCACTTTGTCGAACATACCAGGAATATGAAAACCTACTGCATCGCGCTTCGACACATCGGCTCCCGACTGCACTTCTTCGTTGGTTAACCAGCGTTTATTGGAAAAAGTAAATTCCAGCTTGTTACGATAGAAATCGGTTGCTGCAGATCCCATAATAGACATCGTCTCTGGCAAATCAATTTTACCAATTCTGCTCAACTGGTCGGTTACCTGCTTTTGTTTATACTCCAACTGCTTTTCGTAAGGCAAGTTTTGCCATTTACAACCACCACAAACTCCGTAATGATTGCAGATTGCATCTACTCTATCTTTGCTGTATTCATGGATCTTGGCCACAAATCCTTCATGATAACGCTTACGTTTTTTAGTCACCTGAATATCTACCACATCGCCAGGTACCACATGGCTGGTAAAAACAACTACATCATCCACTTTTGCAATGGCTTTTCCTTCGGCCCCCACATCGACAATGGTTACCTGCTCATGCAATGGCTTCTTTTTTCTACTTCGTCCCACCGGAAAATCACTTTATAAATTTGGTGCAAAGATAACATTATTGCGCACTGCTCAATACCTTCGGCTTTTTTTCGGAGCTACACATATTTGCAAACACATCTTCTTGCGAGTAAAAGCACAAAATTAGCCTGACTCTCATTGGTGCAGAGCAACTATACACCTGTAGCAACAAGAATTTAATATCCTTAGTTAAGGTGCAGCGCACCGTAAGAAACTTCCCTTTCCCTAAACAATTTAGTATATTAAAAAGAAAATGGGTAACACTTACACTCAATGCTATTTACATATTGTTTTCGCTGTCAGGTTTAGACAAGCTCTTATACATTCTTCATGGAAAGATCAGTTAGAACAATATATATCTGGAATTATACAACAACGAAAGCACAAACTCTTAGCAATAGGAACAATGCCTGATCATATCCACATCTTAATTGGGTATAATATCAATGAATTACTAACAGATCTTGTTCAACATATCAAAACCTCTAGCAACAGATGGATTAATTTGACTCGACTTACTAAATCTAAATTCTATTGGCAAAAAGGATATGGATGTTTTAGCTATTCAAGATCACAAATTAGCACTGTTATAAAATACATTGAAAATCAACCTTTGCATCATAAAAATAAATCATTCAAAAAAGAATATATCCAAACATTACAACGATTCTCTATTGATTACAATGAAGATTATTTATTCAATTTTGAACTCGAATAGTCACGGTGCTCTGCACCTCATTGCCTTACCATCATATTCTATTTCTACAATTATTTCGGTGCTACGCACCTTATTCAAACAAATTAATACACAAAAAAAGCCAAAGAAAATCCCTGGCTTTTCAAATATCTATTTCTAAATGTACTATTCTACAATAACCGCTTTTCGCGAACGTCCGTCCATATATATCTTCAACGGTTGGTTGAATCTCACATGTTTCACATATTCTGTTTCGCTAACAATTTGCTGCTTTTGTAATTTTTCCAAGCGAATAAACTGATCCGGTGTTTCGAATGGAATGGAAAAATACCCCACATTCATCGATGTTACATTATGGAAGAAATGCGACCCCAATGAAGCATCCAGTGGGAAATCAGGCAATCCCATTTCCAAAATTACTTTTGCTTTCGATATTTGAGCCCACATAACTGGTACTCCGGTGAATTGATCACGTGTTCCCCAACGTCCTGGACCAATCAACACATACTCACGATCTTCGGCTTCCATCATCTTATTGATTTCACCTATTTGTTCTGCCATTTCACGAGTTTTTGTCGAGTCAAATGCATCTATATCTACATAAACAACATCGGTAATGGTATTCACTTCTCCGTGTCCCATTCCGTGTGTCGACATCATTAACATCTGTTCCTCATCCAACTCATCGAAATCAACTTCCACCTCGTCTTCTCTTCGGATTAAAGGCTTAATTTGCAACACATAAAAGGTTGGATATCCCCTGTCTCCAGCAGTTAAATCGACAGCAAACTCTATTTCTACCGGAGATCCCATCGCCTCTTTAAATAGTTTTAGGATTGTAGAAATAGACTCAGCCATTGGCATTGAGTTATATTTCAATATATTGGCAAAATCCACCACACGAGGCCCTTTTATGGTACAACCAGGAATCAACTGGTCGTTCTCCATGTCGTAGGTAGAAACACTATGCTGAACATCTTTATAGTCGACTGCCTGACGAACTCGTACTTTGGTAATAGCCGCATGTTCTCCGCCACTACGCAGATCCAACTCTTTTCGAGACATATCTAAAGCATAGAAATACTTTTGACTATCGCGCACCTGATCGGCCATTGAGTTATGATTCAGTTCAGGGTATTTGGGACAAAAGCGGAACGACTTTTCACCACCAACAACATACATCCCTAGTCCCAGAGCAGTGACAGCAAAACCATCTTCCGGTTCGATATAAGAGAAAGGATAATAGTTATACGATTGGGCTACCCCACTAATCGATGGATAATAGTAATCATCATTGGGTTGACCAACCAACTCCTGAATAACCACAGCCATCTTCTCCTCTTCAATCTTATAGTTTACTGCATCGAAATAGGCCTGTGAATACTGGGTAAATACCGAAGCATATACCAATTTTACAGCTTCTTCTAACTGAGCATACCGAACTAAAATATTGGGATGATTATTGGGTAATATATAGGTTGCATAAACTCCGGCAAATGGCTGCAAAAGTGAATCTTCAAACAATCCTGATGAGCGAACAGCAATTGGTTTGGTCATCTTTTCCAAGAAAGTCATCAATCGCTCCTGCAAGTGAGGACTTAACTCCGATTGTAGAAACACCTCTTTAATTCCATCGAAGTTTCTCTTTATGTATAATTCGTCGTATAGCTCATTTTCCTCTACAAACTTATCAAATTCTAACGCTCCAATAATTGCAGTAGAAGGAATCCGAATATTTATATTGGGAATGATCTTTCTAAAGTCGATATTCTCGATGAAGTTACACAAGAAGGCCATTCCACGTCCTTTTCCTCCTAATGAACCTTTCCCCATTCGAAGGATATAGCGATTCCCTCCGATCAGTAGAGGATCAAATCGAACTATGCGCCCACGGTTTTTCTTCTCGCGAGCTCTTTCAAACACTTCTAAACACAGCGAACGCACCTCTTCCGGATCACAGAAATCATTAATCTGATATGGGATAAGCTGTTCAGCCATATTTATCTCGCCACGAGCCATTAACCAAGTAGAGAAATTATTGGCTTTACCATGAAATATTAATGAGCTAACCGGAATCTTTCGAATTATATCTTCAAATTCTATTAAGCTTCGTGCTCTACCCAGTTCTGTTCCATCGTTATCCCGAAATACAAAATCACCAAAGCCCAATTGCTTGTAGATGAAATTGTGGATATCCATTGACAATGTTTCGGAGTTCTTGTTAATGAATGCTGCTCCCACTGTTTTGGCTCTTTCGGCATTCTCTATATCATGACTCTGCAACAACAACGGAATTGGGAAACGCAAAGCCTGTTTAACATGTTTCAGCAGCTCAATACCAGAGTCTTCATCTTCTTTTCCTGCCTTTTCGAATTTCACATCGGAAATAACACAAAGCAGGTAATCTTTGTATTTATGGAATATACGAATCGCATCCTCGTAAGTACTGGCTAACAACACTTTCGGACGAGCACGCATCTTCAGAATCATGTGCAATTCATCCGACGATTCATCGGATACCAGATTCTGCGTTTGAGTCATTACACTGGTAAACAGCAGCGGCAGATACCTAGAATAATACCTAATGGAATCCTCCACCAGCAAAATAACCCGCACACTACCTAGCTCGGTGTCTCTTCGTACATTCTTCTTGTCCTCGATGTATTTTATCATGGCCAGAAAAACGGTAGAGTTACCATTCCAAACGAATAATCGATCGATAGCGGGAATTTTCTTAGCAGCCTGTTCGAAATACCCCAAATCGCTATTGTTATTTACCAAAAGTAAAATAGGTAAACGCGACTTAGCCTTATGAATTTCTTTGGCTGTTGTCAATGGCACCTGTTTATCTACCCCAGCCATGATAATAACCATGTCGAAGTGTTTCGTATTTAAAATACTCAATGCTTCGGCCAAGCTATTTACACTGGTAAAACGAGGCGCAGAATAGAGATTCAACTGCAAATACTCTCCAAATATCTTATCAGAGAATTGTCCTTCACGAACAATCGAATAAGAATCGTAAAGCGTTGCAACCAACAAAATCTCCTTCACCTTCGATGGCATCAACTCCTGAAAAATATCCCTATCGCCTTTTCGTCGTTTATAAACCGACGAAAGTGTTATATCGTTTAATTCCATGAAAAATCATTTTAATAGGAGCAACCAACTTGCTCAAGAATTGTTGCACAAATTAGAAAAAAATAGGGAGCTTTTTCATGATAAAAGCCGATCAACACGAAAATATTCGACCTTATAACTTCGATCTATTTCACTCGCTAATCAAGAATTGGAAACCGGTTGGGCTTGTCAATAATCTTTCTATCAGCATCCAATACCATCATTGCAGGAGTGGAATGAATATTATAATCGACTACAGCCTTGCCTTTCCACCCATTGAAATCACATAGTACTGTGAAGTCTAAACTATTCTTTATAATAAACTCTTTCAAAGTCTTCTGATCAACATCCAGACTCACAGTTATCAACTGCCACCCTTTTGTCTTGGCTTTTTTATACCATTTATCTAAGTATGGAATTAGATGAGTACAGTGAGGACACGCAGTAGACCAAAACACAAGCAATGTTTTCTTCTGAAATTGCACTTTACCTTTTCTACTTTTCTCATTCCAGATTGGAGTTGTAATATCAGGAGCTATTTTTCCTATTCCCATTTTAGCATATTGCTTCAACTGTTCTGCCAAATCGCCTTCTGCATGGCATTTTTCATCCAGAAGAGGATAATTAGTAGCCATATGAACTACTACTGCATCCATTCCATATCGTTCCATTTCTTTGGTCAAAAATTCCAATACAAAACCATACATCTCAGGATAATCAATTACCAATGGTAAAAACTGATCAATTGCTTTACAAAAAGCTTCCTCCAACTGCTTTGCATTAAAGTTTCTACTGGTGTATAATCCCAGAAAATCCCTAATTTTATTGCTCAATATATCAGAATTGATCAGTTCTCTTTTCTCCCAATTCACATTATCGAACCAATGCATCTTTAAATGTTCTTTCTGCTCCTCGAAAGTTTTATTATGAGCCAATGCAGGCTTCAGGTCGGCCATTAAAAATGCTTTTGCCATAGAATTAGCTTTTGCATTTCGGCACCAGCTTCTAAAAGAATTCTGAACATTATTAAACTCCTCAACAGCTTGAGAATAAAACAATGTATTAGGATCATACCAATTGGTTATGGGTGTAATCATTTTCAATCTTTTATACACTATATCTCTTCGTTTGATATAGGTTAACCATATTGAATTTTCTTCCGACTCGAGCACTTTTAGGCTGCTTCTAAGATCATTACAATCGGCCTTAAACACCATCTTTTCTTCATTCACAAGGAATGTAAATGCACTATATTTATGCTGAATGTAATACATTCCGTTTTCATAATGCCCATTAAAAACAACTTGATTATTGACACATTTAGCACTATCAACCAAGATATGTTTATCTCGTGTAATTTGCTTTAAATAAAACTCCTGACTGACTTCTCCTGCTAATTCAAGCTCTATTCTCTTTTGTCCTTGTACACCAATAGATGCTATGAGAATAAACAGTGTTAGAAAAAAATATCTGTTCATATTTTGGAATAAAAAGGGGGTAGTAAAATACTTCAAACAATGGAAAGCAGGGCTGCAATAATTGCAACCCCACCTATAGAAAAATAATAAGGATGCTGTGCTCTATTTCACTGATTTAGCACAGCGAAACCCAACAACATATCCTTGCCCTAGTTCTGAATATCCAGAACGACCATTGGAAACTACGCCTTCGCTTGTGCGCATAAGCCAGCTGCTTCCTTTTAAAACACGCTTAGTACCTGTTGCCGGACCTTTAGGATTTTTATATGGACTTTTTTCGAAATATTTGGCATCATACCAATCCGATGTCCACTCAAAAAGATTTCCTGCCATATCCATGGCTCCATAAGGAGAAACTCCTTTAGGACGTGACCCAACAGGCATTGTAGTTCCTCTACCACAACCAGGACCAATTTTATTATTACCCACCTTCTGGTTCATGATAGCATAATCGCATGACGCCAATTCATTTCCCCATGGGAAAAGTCGGCCGTCGGTTCCTCTGGCTGCTTTTTCCCACTCTGCTTCTGTAGGCAATCGTCTTCCAATTGATTCGCAAAAAGCTTTTGCTTGCAAGAAATTCACACAATTCACCGGATGGTTCGCATTCCATGTCATTCCTGAGTTACAAGCAGCCCCTTCGTATAATTTAGTACACTTCTTATCCGCCACACACTTGTTGTAACGTTTAAAGGTCACCTTATACTTATCGATCCAAAAAGCATCTACATATACTTTGTGTTCTGGTCTTGATCTCTCTGCACAATATTCCGGATATTTACCTGGGTTACATCCCATAATAAACTCTCCTGCAGGTACCAATACCATTTCATCAGCTTTAATCTCTTGAGCAATTCCCATTTGTCCTACCAATTGAAAAACAAATAAGACAAGAGTATATTTCATTAACTTATTTAAGTTCATCTGTTTACTTTTTTAATTCTTTGTTGTTTTTCTATTCAATTATTTAGCACATCTGAAACCTACAGCAATACTAAAATCGATAGCGTCGTATGGGAAACGACCTGTTGTACGCACCTCGTAGCCCCAACGAGAAAAGAAATCTCCACCTCTGGCCACTTTATAATCTCCATGATTTGGTCCTTTCGGATTTTTTCGAGGACTATTAGGATAATAGTCCTTACCATACCAGTCGGCTGTCCATTCCCATAAGTTACCAGCCATATCCATGGCTCCATAAGGAGAAGCTCCTTTGGGGCGAGATCCTACATTTAAGGTATTTCCGGTACCGCAACCTAAAAAGCCACCATTGGGTTTATCAATAACAGCCAATTCTGGTGTAGGAAATTCATTTCCCCAAGGATATGCTCTTAAGTCGTTACCTCGGGCTGCTTTTTCCCACTCCGCCTCGGTAGGTAAACGTTTGCCTTCCCACTCGCAAAATTTCTTTGCCTGATACCACGTAACACAGTTCACAGGAAAGTGATCAACACCATCCCACTCTGCATTACAAGCACCTCCCACGGCAAGTTTCTTACAAACACCTGCTTCAACACATCGTTGATAGCGTTCATAGGTTACTTCATACTTGTCTATTTGGAACTCATCGAGGTACACCACATGAAGTTGTTCATCGAACGTCTCTTCACAGTTTGGGTCAGTTTCAGGACTACATCCCATTCGAAACTCTCCTGCCGGGATAGTTACCATCTCGCTGAATGGCACCTTGGCTTCACTTACATTGGAGAATGTTAGATTTCCTTTTTTAAACGACTTAGAAACAGTTCCCGTTTCCTTTTCAAAACTTGTACACTGTACCAAGAACAGTGCTAAAACTACATACAATAGTTTTCTTTTAAGGGCATAAACATCCCTTAGTGCTTTAGGTAATTGGCAGTTACCTAAGCACTGTGCAATTTTTACAGTTTTCATTCTACAAACAGTTATTAACCCGATGTACATATCGGATTGTTATTTTTACAGTACACTTCCATCAACAACAAATTCGAGCAACACCATATAAGCACAGCATCCCTTAAATGGTGTCATCTTAATTTCAAACTTTTATGTTAATGGAATTTCTGTTTGTAAAGATTCAACTATCATTTTTCCCCTTTTTTGATCTATATCAAATTTATATTTCCATATTTTTCATTTGAATAAATACTAAAATCCAATCAATTCGAAAAGCCATAAAAAAAGCCGATCATCATCAGATAATCGGCTTTCATATTTTGTTTTTGTAAGAGCCTTACTCTACTTCCCAAGTGTCGCCACTGTTTAGCAGATCGTCCATACAAGTAATTTTGCGTGTTTCCTGAACATGTGCAATTTGTTTTTCCATTTCCTCATCGTAAAATGGAGCTTCTACATCGCGAATTACACCAAATGCAACTGGTAGTGATGGCAATGCCATCTCAATAAGTGCGTGATGTAAATTCATCGATTCTGTTTTTGCATCATGTACCAATACATCATCAATGGTGTATCCGTTTTCACCAACTACAACTGCTTTTAAGTCGCCATTTTCCCAAACCAATCCTTTTTCGTTATTGGCTCCGAATAGCATCTTCTCGCCATGCTTCAAGAAAATCTGACGATCGGCACGTGTTTTTGGATCATTGATATCGTTGTATGCACCATGGTTGAAGATCACACAGTTTTGAAGAACTTCAACAACCGATGTACCTTTGTGCTTAGCTGCAGCAGTACAAACTTCCTGAGAATGCTTCACATTCGAATCGATAGAGCGAGCAAAGAATGTTCCTCTGGCTCCCAACACCAAGTTACCTGGGTTGAATGGCTCTTCGATTGTTCCGAAAGGAGAAGTTTTAGTTACTTTTCCTCTCTCTGAAGTAGGTGAATATTGTCCTTTTGTCAAACCGTAAATTCGGTTATTAAAAAGAATGATATTTAAATCGATGTTACGACGAACAGTGTGAATAAAGTGGTTACCACCAATTGCCAACGCATCACCATCACCAGAAATCTGCCAAACACTTAAGTTAGGATTAGCACTTTTAACTCCCGATGCGATAGCTGCTGCACGACCATGGATAGTATGAAAACCAAAAGTACTCATGTAATATGGGAAACGTGAAGAACATCCAATTCCGGATACTACTGCGTAGTCTTCATGCTTTTTTCCCAATGTAGCCATTGCCTTCTGGATAGCATTCATCACGGCGTGGTCACCACAACCAGGACACCATCTTACCTCGTTCGAGCTTTTAAAATCTTTTAAAGTATATGTTACGTTTTCAGCCATGACTTAGTCCTCCATTAATTGAACGAAATGATTCTTTAATTCCTCCACATCAAATGGAATTCCTTTTACCTTGTTGTATTGCTTGTAGCTAAACTGAGGCAATTTATCGCGTAGATAAGCAGTAAACTGTCCCATGTTCAATTCACAAACAACAATATCTTTGAACTTCGCAAATACCTCTTCAGTATTCTTTGGAAGTGGATTGATGTAATTGAAGTGTGCCAATGCCACTTTTTTACCTTCTTCGCGCAACTGACGAACAGAAGTTACTAAGTGACCATAAGTTCCACCCCAACCAACTACCAACAAGTCGGCATCTTCATCACCATAAATTTCCACATCAGGAACCATGTCTACCACTTTAGCCACTTTTCCTTCACGGATATCAGTCATCTTCTGGTGATTATCAAAATCGTGGCTCACTGAACCATTGATATCTTTCTCTAGTCCACCAATACGGTGCTGGAAACCTTCCATTCCTGGGAATGCCCATTCTCTGGCCAATAGCTCTGGATCGCGAGCGTATGCTTTAAACGTCTCTGGATCTTTTGCAATTCTTGGAGTAATAACATCCATATCCGCCATTGCTGGAATTTTCCATGGCTCACTACCGTTGGCCAAGAAACCATCAGTAAGTAGAATTACCGGGACCATGCGCTCCAATGCAATTTTTGCTGCTTTATAAGCATATTCGAAACAATCTGAAGGAGTACTTGCTGCCAAAACAACAACTGGACTCTCACCATTACGTCCGTACAATGCTTGCATCAAATCCGACTGCTCAGTTTTTGTAGGAAGACCTGTTGATGGACCTCCACGCTGAACATTTACAATTACAATAGGAAGCTCTGCCATAACAGCCAAACCAATTGCTTCACCTTTTAGTGCCAATCCAGGACCAGAAGTAGAAGTAACGGCCAAATGACCAGCAAAACTTGCTCCCAATGAAGTACAGATACCTGCAATTTCATCTTCGGCTTGGAACGACTTAACGCCCAAGTCTTTTCTTTCCGATAATGCTTGCAACACCTCTGTTGCTGGCGTAATAGGATATGAACCTAAGAACAATGGACGCCCAGATTTCTCTGCTGCAGCCAAAAGTCCCCATGCTGTTGCCACATTACCATTTATATTTCGGTATTTACCTTTTTCAATTTTAGCTTTGTCCACCATATATTGAGGAGTCATAGCCTGTACATTCATACCGTAGTTAAATCCGGCTTTTAGTACTTTTTTATTGGCCTCTACAATTAATGGTTTCTTAGCGAATTTACGCTGAATGAACTCTTCGATATGCTGCACCGGACGGTTAAAAACCCAACAAATCAAACCTAATGCAAACATGTTCTTACTGCGAAGAATACTCTTGTTATCAAGATCTAAGTCAGCCAAAGCAGATTTAGTTAACTCAGTAACAGGAACTGGCACAATGTTATAATCCTTCAACTTACACTCGGTAATCGGATCATTCGTTTGGTAACCAGCCTTTTTCAAATTCTTCTCAGTTAAGCTATCGCGGTCATAAATGATTGTCCCTCCTGGTTTCACAAATTTACAGTGTGCTTTAATCGCAGCAGGGTTCATGGCCACAAGCACATCAGCCTGATCGCCTGGAGTATTTACTTTTCCATTTCCAAAGTTTACCTGGAATCCTGAAACACCTCCAATAGTTCCTTGAGGTGCTCTAATTTCCGACGGATAATCCGGGAAGGTTGAAATATCATTCCCTTCCAGGGCCAGCGTATCAGAAAAGAGTGTACCGGTTAGCTGCATGCCGTCTCCCGAGTCACCAGAAAACCTTACAACAACCTCTTCTCTTTCGACAACTTTTGCTTCTTTTGCCATAATTCAATTCAATAAAAAGTAATTGGTTGGTTCTACTTTTTTATAAGTTAACAACAATGCAAAGTTATAATATTGCACATTTAACCCACCAATTTTATTTAGTTTATTAGACAGATAATTTAATGACTTTTTTCACGTACAAATGTCATTATTCAAACCGGGATGAAGTAAACACTGACAAATATCATCTTTTAGCTGAATTTTTATGAATTTGAACTATTAACTTTGCCCCATCTTAAATTTAATTTAACATGGCTTTAATAGTACCTTTAAAAGATAAAACACCAGTTATTGGTGAAAATTGTTTTCTTGCCGAAAACGCAACAATAATTGGGGATACCGTACTGGGCAACGACTGTAGCGTATGGTACGGAGCAGTAATTCGTGGCGATGTACACTATATTAAGATAGGAAACAACGTAAACATTCAAGACAACGCTGTTATTCATGCAACCTATAAAAAATCGCCTACTAACATTGGTAATAATGTATCCATTGCACATGGTGCCATTGTACACGGTTGTACCATTAACGATAATGTGTTAATTGGGATGAATGCGGTTGTACTGGATGATGCAGTTGTTGAGAGCAACGCTATTGTTGCTGCCGGAGCTGTAGTTACCAAAGGCACGGTGGTAGAATCGGGAAGTGTTTATGCTGGTTCGCCTGCTAAAAAGATAAAAGAGCTTAGTCCTGAATTACTGGAAGGAGAAATTAATCGTATTGCCAACTCGTACGCCATGTATGCCAGTTGGTATACCGATGACGAAAAATAAGAATAGATCAGTCTTTTGACTTATTTTTATTCTATTGAGATTTATTATGAAAGATAAGAGAACTACAACTAGTGTAACACTCTTATCTTTCATTAATAATTAATCCATCCACAACTAACCATCAACTCTCATTGCTTCCAGCCATAACTCTAACTCAAACTGAGCTGATTGTTTAAAGGCTTCAATGGCTTCCTCCACTATTTCGTTTTCTGTTAGCTGTTCTTCAACAATCTTTATAAATCGAAAAGTAAAATCGTTGTATTCATCGCCCGAATAGGTTTCAATAAAGGCTTGAAAACGATTCTCTGCAATACTATTTTTTCTAATTACCTTCCCCACTTCGGAGTAAAGCCAAAAACAAGGCAATAAAGCTGCCATTGCCACTCCCAAAGGAGCTTCTACTGCATTGCGAAGTAAAAATTGAGTATAAGTACCAAATGCAGGAGAAGAACTTTTAGCCGACTTCACATTAAACAGAGGTAACATCTTTCGTTGAAAGATCTCCTCTACCTGAATGCCATCAATGGCCAGCGCTTCATAAAATGCCCGATGCTCTGATTTCTCACAACGAGTAGCCACAATGGCTAGAGCCTCGGCATCTTTTTTCAGATACAAAGCATCCTGACTCAAGTAGTGAGCAAAACAGTTGTCAGGCAATGTTCCATCCATCAATCGCTCCACAAACTCACAATGAATAATATCATCGTAAATGGTGCCTACTTCTGCCCACATTCTTTCGGTTATGGCTCCTTGTGGTTTCATTTCCAACAATTGTAAAAATGGTGTACCGGACCATGTCCCTGACCAATTTCGTAATCAGCTCCTTCAATAATAGCATTGTTGATATAGTCCTTCGCAGCCTCAACAGCTTCTTTTAGGCTGGCTCCTTTGGCCAAATGAGCTGCCAATGCCGATGACATCGTACAACCTGTTCCGTGGGTATTTTTAGAATGTACACGCTTCGACTCCAACACACTTATCTCTTTGGTTTCGAAATCGTACAAAATATCAGTCAACACATCTTCCGTTAGATGCCCCGCCTTCAACAATACCGAAACGCCTGATTTTTCGCCCAACTCTTTAGCAGCATCGGCCAATTCCGACTGATCTCTTAAGTTACGGCCAATTAGAATCTCTGCTTCGGGAATATTTGGGGTAATAATTCGAGCTAAAGGAATCAATTCGTTTTTCAATGTATCGATGGCATCGTTCAGTAATAAACGGTCGCCCGAAGTGGCTACCATCACCGGATCAATCACCAAACTTTTAATCCCAAAAGGTTTCAATGTTTCAATAACCGTGCGGATAGTTTCTGTGGAGTGCAACATCCCAATTTTAATGGCATCGGCACCGATATCTTCCAGCACTGCTTGAATTTGCTTGCGCAGTGTTTCATTTGGGATAGGATGAATATCGGTAACTCCCACTGTATTTTGTGCTGTAATGGCTGTAATGGCCGAAGCAGCAAAACATCCATTGGCAGAAATGGCTTTTATATCGGCTTGAATACCTGCTCCACCACCGGAATCACTTCCAGCAATAGTCAATACTCTATTATACTTCATTTTAATTTCTTAGTAATGATTAAATCCTTTAAAGTCGGGTAGTTTTTCTTCTCCCGAAATCCATTGAATAGGCTTTTCTACAGGTGCTTTCACCTCCCCTATTATATGAAGAGGTTTACCAAATTCGGCATAAAACCGTTGCGCAATACTAGTGGCACATTCTCCAGAAATAGTCAACAACAATTCATAGTCTTCACCTCCGGATACCGCCAATTCAGCCGCATTCCAATCGTACTTTTTAGCAATAGAACTTAAAATTTCAGAAACTGGTACTTTTTGCAAGTCTACAATAGCACTTTTCTCTGAAGCTTTCAGAATATGGTTTAAATCGGAAGCAATACCATCTGAAATATCCATCATAGCATGTACTCCATTTTGTTTTGCCAACCACAAACCTTCATTAATTTGAGGTTCGGGCTTATTGTGCTTCTCAATCAGATGCTTGGTATGTGAATTCAGCTCTATGTTATTCAAAATTGCATTTAAACCTCCTGCCGAATCACCCAGATTTCCTGTTACTGCAATTACATCTCCTCCTTTTGCCGAAGAACGAAGTAAAGCTTTTCCTTTGGGGCATTTTCCAATTACCGTTACGTTGATCATCAAATCACGCAGCGACTTTGTAGTATCTCCTCCCAGAAGCGGTGTATCATACTTCTTGCTCAAAGCCATAAAGCCTTCGGTAAAACCATCCAGTAATTCCGAAGAGCAATCTTTGGGGATGCCAATGGATAAAAAAGCGCCCACTGGTTCTGCTCCCATAGCAGCAATATCACTCAGATTGACAGCCAGCGATTTGTAACCTAAATTGAATGGTGTAATCTTATCGCGAAGAAAATGCACTCCTTCAATCAACAAATCGGTACTGACCACAAAATCGTCGTTTTCGTTTGCCGGAATTATGGCACAATCGTCACCAATACCGTATATTGATTTTGGCACCAACGATTTAAACCGATCAGCAATCTGCTCAATGAAACCAAATTCTCCAATTTGTTTGATATCCATAATTGAATTGTTTCAAATTTTACTGTTTACCACCAACGCTTTCAACTGCTCAGATATTTGCTTCGGCTGTTCGTGAGAAATAATTGCCGAAACCACCGCAATTCCATCAGCTCCGGCTTGAATTACCTCGCTGGTATTTTGCAAGCCAACACCACCAATAGCTACTGTGGCGTGTTTAGTAAAGCTACTAATTTCGCGTACGCCCTCCAATTCCAATGGTTTGCTAATATCACTTTTGGTTTGAGTAGAAAACACTGGTGATAAACCAATGTAATCCACATCGAACTGATTGGCTTCGCGAGCCTGCTCAATGGTTTCCACCGACCAACCCAATATTTTATCCGGCCCTAACAATTTACGTGCTATATCATGAGGCAAGTCACTTTGACCAATATGCAAACCTTCGGCATCAACAGCCAACGCAATATCCAACCGGTCGTTGATAATTAATGGTACTCCCGTTCCTTTTAGTAACTCTTTGGTTGCTTTTGCCAATTCGTAAAAAGCACGCGAACTGGCTTCTTTTTCCCGTAGCTGCACCATAGTTACGCCTCCGGCCACTGCCTCCTCAATAATTGGAAGCAACGGTCTCCCCATTGTTAAATCGGGATCGGTAACCAAGTACAAGCTTAAATCAAATGGCTTCATTTATTCTAATTATTCAGCAAATGTATTTTCAATATCAGCCGCTGAAAGCTGATAAATAGTATCTAAAAAGTTCATTTGTAATGATCCTGGTCCTGCCGATTTTTTCACAGCCAACTCTCCAGCTATCGACATTACCGCCATTGCAGCAAAAGTAGCTTTCAAGCAATCTTTTTCGGCAGCCACAAATGCACCAATCACAGCTGTTGCAGTACATCCCATTCCTGTTACTTTAGTCATCATGGTATCGCCATTCTTCACTTCCAACACCTCTTTGCCATCGGTAATATAATCGGTCGATCCACTAATTACCACTACAGCACCAGTCTGCCCGGCCAACTCTTTAGCTGAATCGACTGCCGATTCAGAGCTAGCCGTACTATCAACCCCTTTGGTTTTAGTATTGGAGTTAAGCAATGCCATTATTTCTGAACCATTTCCACGGATAACCGATGGCTGACACACATCGATAATTTTTTGTGCTACTTCCGTACGATATGGTGTTGCTCCAACTCCCACCGGATCGAAAACTACTGGAGTTCCATTGACCTTAGCTTGTTTTCCTGCTGCCAACATAGCTTCCACCCAATGCTCGCTGAGTGTTCCCATGTTTATGACTAAAGCACCGGCAATATTCACCATGTCGGTTACTTCGTTTACAGCATGTGCCATTACTGGCGATGCTCCCAAAGCCAATAAAGCATTGGCCGTATTATTCATTACAACAAAGTTGGTGATGTTATGAACCAATGGTGCTTTTTGGCGCACCTGCTCCAATTGTTGGGTAATTATTTCTGCATTCATGGTTTCTAGTTTAATTTTGCAACTCTAATTTATGGATATTCAAGCTATTAATCTGAATATCCATAAATCATTTGTTTTTCAATCACTGCTAATTTTTAGATATCGAAACAGATGATATTTTTCTGTAATCTAAATATCCAAAAATCTTAGAATCTTATTTATTAGCACAAATTGCAACGTAGTCTCCACAGTCATATCCTTCAACTGGCTCTTCGGCTACATTGTTAGAATATAAAGGATGTTTAGTTAATGTTTGAGCAAATTTCAAATCTTTAAAATTCAACTCATTCAACAAATCAATCTTCTCTTGAGTAGTTCTCCAATTGGCTACATTCACAAATTCAATTGGATAAGGATTTCTTGGGTGAACACCTTCTAATAATGGATGCTCCCAAGTACCAACAGCTTTTGCCAAATTGTATAGCACACCATACGAACTCTCTTTAGGTACATCGATTACAATTATTTTACCTCCCGGACGAAGCGCTTTATGAGCTTTCTGGAAAGCCAAACGCAAATCGGTAATGTAACTTGGCGTTCCATTAAACAGAATAGTATCAAACTTTTCTTCTCCCAACTCTACCTTTTCGGCAGTTGTTACCTCTACGTTCATTCCTCGTTTGCGAGCAATAGCAGCCATTCCGTCCGATGGTTCTAAGCCGTTCTGGATAGTGATATCGAATTCGTTTTTCAGGATTTCTTCGAACAAGCCACTTCCACAGCCTACCGAAAATACTTCTCCTGCATCTTTTAAGAAATGCGCTACCAACTTTACTTCTGAATAAAGAACATTTCTGTTTTCCAGAAACCACGCATCATATTCCGATGCGTATTGATCAAAATTTGCCTTCATATTTTTATTTCTTAATAATTCATATTGAATGACTCAACAGAAACTTAAGTTAGTCGATTGACTGTTCGAAATCTTGAAGCAACACAAAACGAAAAAAGCCGCTCTGCGTATTGCAAAACGGCTTTGGGTTATCTGATTTTATCAAATCATCTGAAGTCGTTTCCCTACGCTGCAATTAAGCAAATCAGGTTCAAGGGTATAATCTCAGCCAGACTTCTTCTCGTCGAGCACCCCTAACGTTGTTACAAAGCTAAGATAAAGTTGGGAAGAAGGAAAGGTTTAAAGGTTAAAAAGTACAAAGGTTGGAAAGCAGTAAAAGAGACTCGTATACTAAGCAAATAACACCATACGAAATGACTTGGGCAATAGTATTTTGAACAAGTAAAATACAAAAAAATGGCTCCCGACATAAAAGAAGAGAGCCATTGAATATTTTGTTTTGGCGCTGTTTAGTTGGCCAATTTTCCTCTTAGGATACCTAACTCCAAGCCACGCAATTCAGCCAAACCTTTTAGTCGGCCAATTAGTGAATAACCAGGATTATTAGGGCGATTCAAGTCATCTAACATGGTGTGACCATGATCAGGACGCATTGGAATAACAGTATACTCTTCGCCAGATTCTGCTCTGCGTTTCTGCTCTTCCAACAATGCTAACATTACCTCGTACATATCCACATCACCTTCTAGGTGATTAGCTTCGTGGAAATTTCCTTGCGCATCGCGCTCAGTACTACGAAGATGTGCAAAGTTAATTTTATCGCCAAAACGACGAATCATACCCGGAAGATCGTTGTCTCCGCGTACACCAAACGAACCAGTACACATGGTTACTCCGTTGTATGGAGTGTTAGCTACATTGAATAAGAAGTTCATATCAGCCTCTGTACTTACCACGCGTGGCAATCCGAATAATGAACGTGGAGGATCATCTGGGTGAATAGCCAACTTCACTCCTGCCTCTTCAGCTACAGGAACAATTTCGCGTAGGAAGTAAGCCAAGTTTTCACGGTATTGCTCTTCGCTAATCTCGTTGTACTGATCCAACGCTTTCTGGAAGTTCTCTACCGTATACGACTCCTCTGCACCTGGTAAACCAGCGATAATATTCTTCTGCAAACGAATGGCATATTCTGGAGTAAATGCATCGAAAGCCTCACGTGCCGCACTAATTTGCTCCAACGTATACTCCTTTTCAGCATTTGGTCTTTTCAAAATAAAAAGATCGAAAGCCACAAAGTCGGCCATATTGAAAGAAAGTGCCTGAGAACCATCTTCCAATTCCATTGTCAAATCGGTACGTGTCCAGTCTACTACTGGCATGAAATTGTAACAAAGTGTAGGAATTCCTGCTTTACCCACGTTACGAATACTCTCTTTGTAGTTTTCGATGTATTTATCGCGAGTCGCTTTTCCTTGCTTAATGTCTTCGTGTACAGGAATACTTTCAATTACCGACCAGCGCAAACCAGAAGGTTTATCTTTTTCTTCGTCCCACTCAACAATTTTCTTGCGCTTCTCTACCTCTTCCAATGTCCATACTTCCCCATTTGGAATATGGTGTAAAGCAGTAACAATACCTGTTGCTCCTGCTTGTTTTATTGCAGTTAGAGTGATTGGGTCGTTTGGCCCATACCATCTCCAAGTTTGTTCTAAATTCATATCTATATCGATTTACAGAATTTTAATTTACACACCGCTATAAGCGTTGAAACCTCCATCTACAGGAATAGTAATACCTGTGATGAATGCCGAAGCTTCAGACAACAAGAACAACAATGTTCCTTGTAAATCTTCTGGCTTACCAAATTTTCCCATTGGAGTGTTGGCAATAATTTTGTGACCGCGATCTGTCAATTCGCCTGTTTTTTCGTCTGTCAACAAGAAACGATTCTGGTTGGTTAAGAAAAATCCAGGAGCAATGGCATTTACACGGATTCCTGTGCGTGCCAAGTGTACTGAAAGCCACTCTGTAAAGTTATTGATTGATGCTTTTGCTGCTGAATATGCAGGGATTTTAGTCAATGGACGGTAAGCATTCATCGATGAAATGTTAATTACCACACCATCTTTTTTATCCAACATATCTTTTGTAAAAACCATTGAAGGCAACAAAGTACCTTTAAAGTTCAATGCAAAAACTTTGTCGAACCCATCCATCGATAAGCCATAGAAAGAGTCTTCCAACTGATCTAAGTTATTTTCGTCTAACATTTCCAGTTTCGAAGTAGCTGCCGGAGAATTACCTCCTGCACCATTAATTAGAATATCGATTGCACCCAGCTCTGCTTTAATTTGCGCAGCTGCTGCTTCTAATGATACTTTCTCCAACACATTGGCCTCAATTCCAACAGCCACAGTGTTATACTGACTTGAAATTTCGTTTGCAACGGCAGTAGCACTTTCCAAATTGATATCTAGGATAGCCAATTTCACTCCATTCACAGCCAATGCTTCGCACATAGCTTTTCCTAGCACACCGGCTCCACCAGTAATTACACAAACTTTATCTTTTAAGTCATTAAATCTGTAGTTCGACATAAAACAATAGTTATATAAAAATTAAACGCACATAGTTAACCAAAGTAGATAACCGACAATTATTTATCAGTAAAACTCGGTTATTCAACACTTTATTTCCGAATTATTACAAAAGAGCAATTGCAATAATTGGAGGCAAATGTAGTAAAAAAACAATAATTCGTTATCGTACACGGGCAAATTAGAATGTAAAAAAATAGCAGGTTAACTTATAAGTTAACCTGCTACCCAATATTTTAATTCGAAAACCGTACCCGATACTCCATTATAGGAATCGGTAGTAATCGATATTTTCTCGTGTAATTATATCAATCGAAGTAAAGTTTTCTTTGATCGCCTCTTTACGCGCCACCACATGTTCGAATAATGTATAAATCCCTTTATACCCCTGTTCTTCAGGCCGCTGACAAACCAGAAAGTCGATCAATCCACCTTTAATGGCTTCTACATTTTTCGAGATTAAGTCATAACCTATCAGGTGAATTCCCTCATGCTCATATTGCTTAATGAAAGTAGCCACCCGGTATATTTTCGAGTTAGGAACAAAAATACCCGCCAAAGGCATCTTATCTTTTCTTAACACTGGAGTTAACAAACTCGCCAAATACTCCACATCCTCATCTTCCGATTTAAGTACATGCAGTTCTCTGTTTGGGTTATTTTGTTCGAAATAGGTTAAGAATCCTTCTTTTCTTCTTTTTAGGTGACTCAAATTCTCGGTCTCCTTTCCAAAATTCAAAATAGCTACCGATTGATCCTTCGGAGTACACAAATCCAATAAACGACCAGCCAGATAACCACTTTGTTGTGCATCGTGCCCCAGGTAACTTAACTTATCAATTTGCTTCAAGTTAGAGTCAATCAATACAAATGGAATTTCCATTTCTTGCAATAACTCTGCTGCCTTTACCGACTCGTTTGTAAAATATGGAGAGAACAAAATTCCTCGTGGATTATCAGCCAACGCTTTTTCCATTGCACTGGTAAAGGTACTCTTATCCATCATATCGAAAAAGTGATACTTGATACGGATACCATATTGTGCCATCTCGTTGGCAGCCTTTTGAATTCCATCCAAAGGCTTCATCCAGTACGAATCGTCATCGTGTGCTTTGGGGATTAAAACAGCAAACGGTATCTCTTTTTTCAGTGCCAAACTACTTGCCAATAAATTAGGCTGATAGTTCAACTCTTTAACAATGGCTAAAACTTTTTTCTTGGTCTTCTCAGACACTTCGCCACGATTATGCAATACTCTGTCAACTGTTCCAATAGATACTCCTGCTTTTTCAGCAATGTCTTTTATTCGTATTGTTGGATTATTCCCTTTTTTGGATTTATTGGGCATACTAACTATTTTTTCGAATTGTTATTTCGAGATCGAATCTTAAACCTCAAAGATAGAAATCTTTCATTAAATAGCTGTAATCAATACAAATAAGACATCTTAAAGGCTGTTTTTCAATACAATAACCAATCACACCTTTAAAAAAAATGAAAATATTTTGCCGGATTTGTGGGATGTTGTATTTTCGTGAACGCACACGGATGAAAAACTAAGCAGTTTTAACGTCCATGTTGCCAGAGAAATAAATAAAAAATAGACAATATAATGAAACAGTTTTTAGACGATAACTTTTTATTACAGACACCTAGTGCTGAACGTTTGTATCATGAATATGCAGCAGATTTGCCAATTATCGATTACCACTGCCACATTCCTCCACAGGAAATTGCAGATGATAAGCAATTTGCGAACATGACTGCCATTTGGCTGGCTGGCGACCACTACAAGTGGCGTGGAATGCGTACCAACGGTATTAACGAGAAGTATGTTACAGGAGATGCTTCTGACTGGGAAAAATTTGAGAAGTGGGCTGAAACTGTTCCTTATACATTACGCAATCCGCTTTACCACTGGACACATCTAGAATTGAAAAAGCCATTCGGCATTACTGATATCTTAAATAAAGAAACTGCCAAGTCGGTTTGGGAAAGATGTAATGAAATGTTGGCGACACCAGAATTTTCATGTCGTAACCTGATTCGCAAAGCCAATGTAGAGGTAATCTGTACGACAGATGATCCTGCTGACACACTAGAGTGGCACAAGAAGATTAAAGACGATGGTTTTGAAGTAAAAGTGCTTCCATCATGGCGCCCAGACAAAGCAATGATGGCTGACGATCCAGCAACATACAATGAATATCTTGATCGTTTGGCGGCCATTAGTGAAGTAGAAATTTCTGATTACGCTTCATTGGTAAAGGCATTGGAAAAACGTCACGATTTCTTCAATGAAATGGGATGTCGTCTATCAGATCATGGACTTGAGCGCTTCCATGCCGAAGAATATACACAAGAAGAGGTAGAAGCAATTTTCTTGAAAGTTCGCAGAGGAAATGCATTAACAGCTGTTGAATTGGAGAAATTCAAATCGGCTATGTTATTGTTGTTTGGTCAAATGGATCACGCAAAAGGATGGACACAACAGTTCCATGTTGGTGCATTGCGTAACAACAATACTCGCATGTTTAATCAATTGGGACCAGACACAGGTTTCGATTCTATTGCAGATGAACTTGTAGCTTCGGCTATGTCGAAATATTTGAATCGTTTGGCTTCAACCGATCAGTTGACTAAAACAATTCTTTACAATCTGAATCCTGCACACAACGAAGTTTATGCCACAATGTTGGGTAACTTCCAGGATGGATCTGTTGCTGGAAAAATTCAATTCGGATCGGGATGGTGGTTCCTTGACCAGAAAGATGGAATGGAAAAGCAGATGAATGCACTTTCGAACTTAGGTCTTTTAAGCCGTTTTGTTGGAATGTTAACTGACTCTCGTAGTTTCCTATCGTACTCGCGTCATGAATATTTCCGTAGAATTTTGTGTAACTTGTTGGGCAATGATATGGAGAATGGATTAATTCCTGCCGATTTCGATTTAGTAGGAAAAATGGTGCAAGACATTTGTTATTACAACGCGAAAAACTATTTCAACTTTTAATGATTCAGTCAATTGATAATATTCTGAAATTAGTAAATATCCAATTGGAATATTATCTTTGCAATCGATTGCACGATTTTCAGTTTTTTAGATCATAAAAAGAGAATAAAATAAAGATGAATAAGAAGGTAGTAACTTTTGGAGAGATCATGTTGCGTTTAGCAACACCAGGATACCAGCGTTTTAATCAGACCGATTCGTTTACAGCAACATTCGGTGGTGGTGAAGCTAACGTAGCAGTTTCATTGGCCAATTACGGTATCGAATCGAAGTTTGTAACTCGCTTGCCAGAAAACGACATTGCTCGTTCATGCAGAATGGATCTACAGAAATATGGTGTAGACGTTAGCGATATTGTATATGGTGGCGATCGTTTGGGAATCTATTTCTTGGAAACAGGTGCTGTTAGCCGTGGTAGTAAAGTAGTTTACGACCGTGCGCACTCTGCAATTGCTGAAATCGAGAAAGGAATGATCGATTGGGATAAAGTATTCGAAGGTGTTGAGTGGTTTCACTGGACTGGTATTACTCCTGCTATTTCGCAAGGTGCTGCCGATGTTTGCTTGGAAGCTATTCAGAAAGCCAACGAAAAAGGAATTACTGTTTCATGTGACTTGAACTACCGTAAAAACCTTTGGAAATATGGTAAAACTGCCGGAGAAGTAATGCCAGCCTTGGTTGCCGGAACCGACGTTGTTTTGGGTAACGAAGAAGATGCTGAAAAAGTACTAGGTATCAAACCAGAAGGTGTTGATGTTACTGGTGGTCATGTTGAAGGTGCTGCATACGAATCAGTATCGAAGCAAATCATGGAGCAATTCCCTCGTTGTAAAAAAGTAATTACTACACTTCGTGGTTCGGTTAATGCTAACCACAACTCATGGGCAGGTGTTCTTTGGGATGGCAAGCAGCTTTTCGAATCGAGAACTTACCAGATTACACACATCGTTGACCGTGTAGGTGGTGGTGACTCATTCATGGGTGGATTGATCTACGGATTGCTTACTTACCCAGAAGACGATCAGAAAGCATTGAACTTCGCTGTTGCTGCTTCATGCTTGAAACACACAATCTATGGCGACTACAATCAGGTTACTGTAGAAGAAGTAGAGAAATTAATGGACGGTGATGCATCTGGTCGTGTTGCTCGCTAATATTATAGACATCAATTAAACAAGATAAAAGATAATTTGTATGGCTCGATTTTCCAGAATACAAGTTGCGCTAGAAATGGAGAAGACAGGGATGATCCCTGTTTTCTTTCATCGTGATATTGAAATTTGTAAGCAAGTACTAAAAGCATGTTACGACGGTGGTGTTCGTGTTTTCGAATTTACTAACCGTGGCGATTTTGCTCATGAAGTATTTGGCGAATTAAATAAATGGGTAGCTACAGAGTTACCAGAAATGATCTTAGGAATTGGATCTGTAATTGATCCGGCAACTACTGCTCTTTATTTGCAGTTGGGAACTAATTTCATTGTATCTCCAATTCTAAACCCGGAAATGGCAAAGATTTGTAATCGTCGTAAAGTGCTATGGTCGCCAGGCTGTGGAACACTTAGCGAGATCAACTATGCCGAAGAATTGGGTGCTGAGATCTGCAAAATTTTCCCAGGATCATCGGTAGGTGGACCATCATTCGTTAAAAACGTAAAAGGACCATGCCCGTGGACTAAGCTTATGCCAACAGGTGGTGTTGAACCAACTGAGCAAAACTTAGGCGATTGGTTTGGTGCTGGTGTTACTTGCGTAGGAATGGGATCGCAATTGATTACTAAAGACATTATTGCTGAAGGAAATTACGACGCTCTTACTGAAAAGGTAAAGCAGGCATTCGCAATTTTGAAGCAAATCCGCAAATAAATATTAAACCGATCAATACTAAATCAATATGACCGGAAAGAAAAAGAGTGTCTGGTTAAGTGTTTTAGTTGCGCTTGCAGTAATTGTAAGCTCATGCCAAAATGCCAATCAGACTAAAGTGATAAAACTGGCTCACGGACTAGATCCTACCCACCCAGTGCACAAAGCCATGGCTTTTATGGCTGAGCGTGTAAAAGAGAAATCGAAAGGAGAACTTCAGGTGCAGATCTACCCAAGTGGGCAGTTAGGATCTGAACGTGAATGTTTAGAGTTACTTCAAATTGGTAGCTTGGGTATCACAAAGGTATCGGCAGCTATCATGGAGGGATTCGCCAATAAGTACAAAGTACTTGGTCTTCCTTATGTTTTCAGAAGCAAGCAACACAGCTACGATGTATTGGATGGCGAAATTGGTAAAGAACTTCTTTTGGAAGGAGAAAAATATTGGTTGCGCGGCCTTTGTTTTTACGATGCCGGATGCCGTAGTTTTTACACCAAAGAACGTCCGGTTAATAGTCCAGCTGATTTAGATGGCTTGAAAATTCGTGTGATGAAAAGTAACACGGCTGTAGAAATGGTAAAATCGTTGGGTGGCTCTCCTACTCCTATTTCATGGGGTGAGCTTTACACTGCTCTTCAGGGAGGTGTAGTTGATGGAGCCGAAAATAACCCACCAAGTTTCTACTTGTCGCATCACTACGAGGTTTGTAAATATTATACCATCAACGAGCACACAGCAGTACCCGACGTATTGTTGATTAGTACCGTTGTATGGAAAGGCTTAAACGACCAACAGAAAAAATGGCTTCAGGAAGCAGTTAACGAGTCGGTACCACACCAGCGTAAGCTTTGGGCCGAATCGGAGAAACACGCTTTGGAAGAGGTAAAAAAAGCAGGTGTAGAAATCATCTATCCTGACAAAAAACCTTTTGCCAACAAAGTACAGAAAATGTTGGACGGTTATCAGTCACAGCCTGAAATCTATTCATTGATTCAGCGAATTCAAAAAGTAAAATAACAAACCAAATAGAACCAAACCATGCGATTAAGAGCATCAATTGATAAAGCAATGCAATATTTGGTAATCACCCTAATGTCGGTGTTGGTTATCGATGTATTGTGGCAGGTAGCCAGTCGCTACTTGTTTAAAACACCTAGCTCATTTACCGATGAGTTGGCTGGATTTCTTCTGATTTGGGTAGGTTTAGCTGGTGCAGCTTATGCAACAGGTACCAAGCAACACTTAGCTATCGACCTATTGTTACAAAAGTCTTCAGGAAAAAAGAAACGTACTCTGGAAGTAATTATCAACTGCTGCATCATTCTGTTTGCATTAGCAGTGATGGTAGTTGGAGGAACCTGGTTGGTTGTATCTCGCTTTATTTTAGGACAAGTTTCGGCAGCTCTGGAAATACCACTTGGATATGTTTATTTAATCGTTCCAATTAGTGGTGCATTAATTATTTACTATTGCCTCGACGATATTTTCAGAGGCAAAACAGAGATTAGTCAATAAATTTCCATCAAAAAATTAAGCATTTATTATGGGACTAGCAGGAATACTCGTATTAGTTATTTCATTTATAATACTATTGGTATTAGGTGTACCAATTGCATTTAGTATTGGTCTTTCGGGTATGCTTACTATGCTTGTAAGCATCGACTCGTTACCCGCATTTACTACTTTAGCACAACGTATGGCCACCGGACTCGACAGTTTTGCGCTGTTGGCCATTCCTTTCTTCGTATTTGCCGGTCAGCTCATGAACCGGGGAGGAATTGCCATCCGACTCATTGAGTTTGCTAAAGTATTGGTTGGTCGTTTACCAGGAGGCTTAGCCTTCGTAAACGTTATGGCCAACATGTTATTTGGAGCTATTTCTGGTTCAGCAGCTGCTTCGGCATCGGCAATCGGAAGTATCATGCACCCTCGTATGACCAAAGATGGTTACGACGAAAACTTTAGTGCTGCAGTGAATATCACATCGGCAACAACCGGTTTGATCATTCCTCCAAGTAATATTCTTATTGTATATTCATTGGCTAGTGGTGGCGTATCAATTGCCGCACTATTTATTGCCGGTTACCTTCCAGGAATTTTAATGGGATTAGCTCTTATGGGAGTTGGTGCAGCATATGCTGTTCGTAAAAAATACCCTGTAGGCGAAAAAATCACCATGCGCGAAGGTGTTTTAAAATTCCTAGATGCCATTCCTAGTTTATTACTACTAGTAATTGTAATTGGTGGTATTATTGCAGGTGTATTTACTGCAACCGAAGCATCGGCTGTGGCAGTACTCTACTGTTTAATTCTTTCAATGATCTACAAAGAGGTTAAAATATCCGATCTTCCAGACATTATTCTAAAAACCACAGGAACAACAGCCATTGTGCTTCTTTTGGTGGCTACCTCAATGGGACTTTCATGGGTAATGTCGTTCGAAAATATTCCACAAACAGTGAGTGATGGACTGTTAACAGTAAGCGATAACCCATTCGTAATTCTGTTAATCATCAACATGATTCTTCTTTTTGTAGGTGTATTCATGGATATGACACCAGCAGTTTTAATCTTTACGCCAATTTTCCTTCCAGTGGTAACATCACAGTTGGGAATGGATCCAATTCACTTCGGTATTGTACTTATTATGAACCTTTGTGTGGGACTTTGTACTCCACCTGTAGGATCGGTATTATTTATCGGATGTAGTGTGGCTGGTGTAAAAATTCAGAATGTAATTAAACCACTTATTCCATTCTTCATTGCAATGATTGTGGTATTAGCATTAATTACTTTCTTGCCACAAATTAGCTTGTGGTTACCTCAATACTTCGGTTTTTAAAAGTTAGTTATATATAGGCTGTTTATTTGTTCAGCCAATTTAACTTGTATTTGGGTTAGTGTAGGCTCTCGTCGAAAGATGAGGGCCTTCTTTTTTACATTATAACATAGCCCCTATTATCGAAGTAACAGAGGCTATAGATATATACTCACAAATTTGAATATTTGATCAATACGAATGTCCCATTCAATTACTAAGCGACTACTGTCCTACTTATTATTCGCTTGATAGTATTTACACAACTCGGTCAATCCACATTTCTCACATTTGGGTTTGCGTGCCAAGCACACATATCGTCCGTGTAAGATGAGCCAATGATGTGCCAGAGGCAACAGCTCTTCGGGAATATATTTCACCAATTGTTTTTCGGTTTCAAGTGGTGTTTTTGCCCTGGTGGTTAATCCCATGCGCGCCGACACTCGGAATACATGTGTATCGACAGCCATAGCTGGTTTATTGTAAATAACCGACGCAATTACATTGGCCGTTTTACGTCCAACACCTGGCATTTTCTGCAGCAACTTAATATCATCGGGCACCACTCCCTGAAACTCTTCCGTTAGAATTCTGGCCATTCCCACCAAGTGTTTCGATTTGTTGTTGGGATAAGAGCACGAGCGAATGTAGTCGAACACCTCGGCAGCATCAGCTTCTGCTAATTTCCACGGATCGGGAAAGCGCTTAAATAAATCGGGCGTCATCTGATTTACTCGCTTGTCTGTACACTGTGCCGATAATATTACAGCCACCAATAATTCATAAGGATTGGTATAGTCCAACTCGGTTTCGGCCACAGGCATATTTTCCTGAAACCAATCTATTATTTTTTGAAAACGTTCTTTCTTCAGCATTTTTATAGGTTAAGTTGTATTCAAAACTAAGAAAATGCCAAAGCCCTCCCAAATGTTCAATGTTTATTCTAATTTTGCTCATCAAAAATTAAAAGTATGCTACCATATCTTCAAGTTGAGAATTTATCAAAGCGATTTGGCGACCTTGTTCTATTCGAGAATATCTCATTCACCATTGGTGAAAAGCAAAAAGTGGCATTGATTGCCAAAAACGGAACCGGTAAATCGTCGTTACTTAATATTTTGGGTGGCAACGATACGCAAGATGAAGGCAAGCTAACCATAACTAATGACATTAAAATTGGTTATTTGTCTCAAAACCCAGAATTTGCTTCCGATATCTCTGTTATCGATTCTATTTTAAATAACGATACCGAAGAAATTAGAGCCATTAAGGCATATGAAGCGGCTCTGCAAAGTGGCGATAGCGATTTAATGTCGGAAACTATGCAGAACCTGGATCGACTGAATGCCTGGGATTATGAGGTGCGCATCAAGCAAATTTTGACCCAACTGAAGATTACCAATTTCGATCAAACCACCAATACATTATCGGGAGGACAGAAGAAGCGAATTGCTCTGGCTCAGATATTAATTAGCGAGCCGGACATGTTGATTCTGGATGAGCCGACCAACCACTTGGATTTGGAAATGATTGAGTGGCTGGAAGATTATTTGAAAAAGACCAATAGCACACTTCTAATGGTAACGCACGACCGTTATTTCCTAGATAGAGTTTGTACCGATATTTTGGAGATGGACAATAATACCATTTTCAGATACCAGGGTAACTACAGCTATTTTCTGGAAAAGCGCGAAGAGCGTATCCAGCAATTTCAGTCTGAAGTAGCCAAAGCAAAAAACCTGCTTCGTACCGAATTGGAGTGGCTAAGAAGAATGCCCAAAGCACGTGGACACAAAGCCAAATATCGTGTTGAAGCAGTTCACCAATTGAAAGAAGTGGCTGCACAACGCATGGATAACAAACAGGTTCAACTGAACGTATCCAGTTCGCGTATTGGCCAAAAAGTAATTGAAATAGACCATATCAGTAAGTCGTTTGATGACTTGCACCTGATTAAAGATTTCAACTACAAATTTGCTCGATTGGAAAAAGTAGGAATTGTTGGAAACAACGGAACCGGAAAATCGACTTTATTAAATATGCTTACCCAAAATATGCAACCAGACAAGGGATCAATTACAGTTGGTCCAACGGTTAAATTTGGGTATTACAAGCAGGAAGGAATCAACTTTAATCCGAAAGATCGGGTTATTGATGCCGTTCGCGAAATATCTGAGGTAGTTTACATGGGAGATGGCAGTACACTTTCCGTTTCTCAGTTCCTGAACTATTTCCTTTTCCCACCTGAAACGCAATACAATTATATTGAAAAACTAAGTGGTGGAGAACAACGTCGACTGTTTCTGTGTACGGTTCTGATGCAGAATCCTAACTTCTTGATTCTGGATGAGCCTACCAACGATCTAGACATCATGACACTGAATGTGTTGGAAGATTACCTGCGTCAGTTTCCAGGATGTGTTATTATTGTATCACACGACCGCTACTTCATGGATAAAATCGTCGATCACCTGTTTGTATTTGAAGGTAATGGACAAATTAAGGATTATCCGGGCAACTATTCTCAATATCGTTCTTATTTAAAAGAAAAGCTTAGTGCCGAAAAAGCAGCGCTGCAAGAGGTGAAAGCTGAAAAAACGAAAGCACCTGCACCAAAGAAAAATACCAATAAACTTTCGTACAAAGAGAAGCGAGAGTTGGAGCAACTTACAGCCGATATTGAAGCATTAGAAACAGAGAAAGCAGAGTTGGAAGCCTTAATGAATTCGGCAGAATTAAACCACGAAGAGCTATTGGAAAAATCCAATCGTTATGCCGAAGTAAAAGACGAACTGGATGAAAAAGAGTTCCGCTGGCTAGAGCTTAGTGAGAAGGAATAAGATTAATCACAAAAGACGAAGTTAAAATATCACTTGATAAATACAAAAAGGAGCTACTTCACTCGAAATAGCTCCTTTTTTATATTCCTGAAATAATAGATTCAGTAAAAAAGGTAAAATTCAGTTTCTGTAACAAACTCAAACAGACTGTTAACAGTAGTAAAAACAGCATTCCTTTTTCAACGAACGAAATCAAACAAATAATATTAGGGAGAGCGATTAGCTCCGAAGGAGATTCATCGCCCGAACTTATGTTTATTCATGCTTTGGGGAACTGCAAATTAAAAATCAGAATCAATTATATGCATTTTAAATCTCAAATCCCATTTTTACTCCCCAGTAAGTATTGGTTCTTTCATGTTTCAACCAATTTTCTTTTATCCGCGGTTTTATAAAAGGCTCCATACTCCATCTACTTCGTTTTACCTTTAATCCGAAATAAGAGTCAATAAAAAAGCTACTGGTCGAATAATAATCCAATTCATGATGATCATACTTTCGCCATCTATAAAGCTCACCTAAATCATAATAACTAATATGCAAAAACTGTCCAAAAGTTGCACCTGTATTTAAAGCTATTTGATATTTAGAGATAGTTCCTAATTTCCAACTAAAGAACACAGGAACGCTAATTTCTCCAAATCGGAAGCGACGATAAGTCTGAATATGGTTAGCAATACGCCCATACTGATAACTTAGCCCTGTATTAAGACTTATATTCTTACCAATATCGTAACCAACAATAAATTCAATTCCGGGATCGAAAGGATAACGACAAGGATATTTTTCTCCATTTACATTTGTAACCATTCTTCCATTACGTTCATAATGTGCAATGGACAAATTGACAGAATAGTGCCATTTTTTTTCTTGTGCTTTTCCATTAAAGGAAAGCAACGTAATCATTACTACAGTAGTAATAATTAATCCTATTTTCTTTTTTTCCATTTATTAAGAACTTGACAAGTAATCATAAATTACATCTTCAACTATGTTTATTTACACATAAATACTACAATTCAAATTCCCCCTTTTATAAATCGTAAATTCCCTTTCAATTAATTTGTTTTGGATATTAGAATTTATTCTGCCTCTTTATACAAACCACCAACACACCTAATTAACACTAAAAAATATCAGAAAAACTTATACTACTATTTATCTAACAATCCCATACGAGAATAAATAAAATAGTTCCCCTATTGGTACAAACACAACATAAAATTAAAATAATATACGCAACTACCAAGTACAACACGAAATGATATAAAACATATATTCAAAAGCAAAAAAATAACAATCTATAACTTCATTCTAACTTTTCCTAGAATCACTTAATAAAATACAAAAGGAGCTACTTCACTCGAAATAGCTCCTTTTTAATTATCCGTTTATCAAAAACTCTCTTCAAAAATCATTTAATCATCTAGTTCAACAGGAATTGGACCTCCATGCCATACTGTACCACCACCAATTTCATCAATATTAACATCTAGTTCATCACTGGTGTGAATTCCTGTAATATTAACATCAATCTTATCCAATCCTTTTACTCTAACTGAAATTGTTCCATCCTCATTTAAAGGCACCAATCCGTAATTAATTTGTTTAGTCAACTTCTCTTGTTTAACTGGCTCATCGGCATGCGCTTTAGATACTAAATCAATATTTTTAACTGTTAATATTGTCAAGTTAATTGCTATTACTGTCAATACTGCTTTTGTAAACTTATCTGTCTTCATTATCTAAACTTTTTACTGTTTCAAGAATTCTTTATCCATTACCATACGCTACACGCAAGTAATCTTAATTATTAATACAAACAATAATTAAGCCATAAAACAAAAAAGGAGCTACTTCATTCGAAATAGCTCCTTTTTTATATTTAGAATATTGAATTCAGTTTACTTTATCTCAAACATCTGGTTGACTAGTTTCACTAATTCCTTACCGGAATAATCGACTGGTTTTTCTGGCATTTTATTATCAGCAAACCATTGGTGCTCCCATGCTACAATTTTCGAGTTAGCCTCTTTTAAATCGGCACTACTTTTCAATGCACTGAAGAATTGTTTCCATCGTGGCCAATAGTAATCTTTCACTAAACCTTGCCACTCTCTCGAAGCATAATCTTTCAATCCATCACCGCCCCAAACGGTTACCTGCTGCTTGGCATTGTTCAGGTACAACTCTTTTGGTCCGGCAATGGCCGTTGCCTGCTTACACCAAGTGTACAAACGTTGGTTAGGATGAAATCCGGCCACCTGATCTAGGTCAACCATCATTTTTTCAATCTTTGCTACCCACTTGTCAGCTTCCGATTTATTTCCTTCTTGGTATGCTTTACAGGCTTCTTTTATTAAGTTATCCGTTTCGATAGCAAAATAATGACGAGATAATTCAGCTAAATCATATGCCAACAACTGGTTCTCCGGATATTTTGCCACCCAGTTCATATAATGCTTAATGACCGCTTTTAACACCTGCTGATCGCCAGGAAAAGTTTCTGTTTGGCCTACTTTCAACGATGGACGCTTATTGTGCAAGTAGCTACCTGCTCCATTCCACCAACGTGGCTTCCAATATTTCACTTTAAATACCGATTGTGCCATCATTTCCCAATTAGCCACCATTGAAGCCTCAACAATTCCGTATCGGTTTTTCAAGTATTGGTTGATCCATGTATGGAAATCGCTTTGCTGCTGATTCCAAGCCAAATCGTATAAATATTCGTATACCACCGAGTTGTTATGAATTCCTTCTGGCATAACTCCAAAGCCCATTAAGTTTCCGTGCTCCGGATCATTCAACAACTTTGTTACCACATTATCATAGAAGCTAAAATCGCCAAAAACAGGATTGGTTCCGCCATAGTTATGTACAAAACCGAAAATCCACTGCTTTCCGTAGAATGCATTCAACGATTTCCACACATCGTATCTATCGTTTCCAAAATCCTGAATCAGTAGCTTATCTTTTGGTACATCCTGTAAAAATGCTTGCACCGCCGAAGGCGTCCAGAAGCCTTTCGAGTGACCAAACATCCAGCCTTGCATAACCCATGTGGCATTAGGCGACGATTCGGCTAATGTCTCGTAAATAACTTTACCATATTCTCGAAGCTCTTGTTCTTTGGTTGCTTTCTTCACCGGAGGATTCATTTCGTTAAACGAATCGGCTAAGTAATACTCACAAGTTCCATAAAGTGCTTGGTATTTTTTGATGAATAAAGCTCCAATTTCTTTAAATAACGGATCTTTAGGATCGAGCAAATAAGTTCTGGTTTGAATCCCAGGTGTCCACTGTCCCATTTCACGAATTACTGCATTAGGGTATTTCTTCATCAATGCTTTTGGAACATAACCCGAAAATGCCGGAACAACAGGTTTCATTCCCAAGTCACGCATGCGTGTCAACACCTTTTTCTGAAGCTTCATCTCTCGTTTCATAAACTCGATAGGCAAAGCACCACCATGACCATTTAGGTTACCCATTCTGTGCCAAGGCAAGAAAGCAGGACCAGTGAAGTAGTTCTTCAGCTCATCATCCGAAACTCCAAGCTCATTCCATACTTCCTTCCAAACGTACTCCTGTCCTAACATAGCTGTTGGCATGTTAATACCGCGCAATGCCATCCAGTCGATCTCTTTTTCCCAACGTTTCCAATCCCACCATGGCGTAGTATACCCAAATGCACATACATTCATGTACATTCTGAATTTAAATGGCGAGCCTCCGGTTTCTTTTACCTGATCGGCCCAATCTATATGTTTAACTTGTCTTGTTCCTTCCCAAGAATAGTGTAAAGCTCCTTGTTTTTTCAGATAATTACCAATGGCATAACACATCGCATTGGTACTTCCGGCTGTAACATGTAGATTATTATCTTTCGCCCAGAAAGTGTAATTATCGTTTCCTGAACCATCTGATTTCAATATAATTTGGTTGCTGTTTATGGACATACGTTTCATCCATTTTTCAACCTCTTGCGTGTTTTGTGCCTTTAAGAGAGGTAAAGCGAGTAAGCACCAACTCACCAATAAGAGAATGCGTTTCATTAAGCCTAGATTTGTTAATACGTGCAATTAATTAAGGCTACAAAAATAACAATCCAAACGTTAACGGAAACGGTTCCGAAATAGAATTACTCAATCATCCATACTATAATCAAATATTACATCGAAATTGTCATTCATTCTAACATTGGGTAGCAACAAAAAACGAAGTGCCTCATGAGAAACACTTCGTTTTAAATTCATTTATGAAGAATTCAGTAAACTGAAAAGCTTACGGCATAAACTGTGCTGGCTCTCCAGCTTTCAATGCAATTTCTGCTATTTTACCATTGTATACTACTTTGGTTTTTCCGCTATTTTTAGCTCTGAATACTGCTCTCACCAATTGGTGGTTCTTCCATTCCAGATCTACTTCAATATCTCCACGGGCTTTTAAGCCAGTTATTTTACCATCTTTCCATGCTTTTGGCAAAGCTGGCAACAAACGCAATGCTCCACGGTGCGATTGCAACAACATTTCTGCCACACCAGCTGTGTAACCAAAGTTTCCATCAATCTGGAATGGAGGGTGAGCATCGAAAAGGTTGATGAAGATTGACTTTTTAAATAGCATTTGAATATGCTCATGTGCCATTTCACCATCTAGCAAACGAGCAGAGAAATTAATTAACCATGCTCTACTCCATCCTGTTCCTGCACCACCATGGGCTAAGCGATAATCCAATGTTTTACGAACTGCCTTGAACAACTCAGGAGTATCTTCTTTGGTGATATCATCACCCGGATGGAACGCATACAAATGCGACATATGGCGATGTCCTTTTTCTGGTTCATCATACGGTCTGTCCCATTCTAAAATACGACCATCGTCTCCTATAACAAGTCCAGAGCGCATTTTAGTTCTCTTTTCTTTTACTTCATTTACCAGATTATCATTATCGCCAAGTAATTCTGCAGCTTCAAGGTAATTATCGAATACCTCCTTAATGATTTGTTGGTCCATAGCACTTCCCAAACAAGTCGCAGCTTTCTTTCCATCAGGCGCAATAAATGAGTTCTCAGGCGAAGTAGATGGCGCAGAAATTAATTTTCCATCTCTTGGGTCGGCCATTAGCCATTGTGCATAGAAACGAGCACCTTCTTTCAACAGTGGATATGCGGTTTTCTTCAAGTATTTCTTATCGCCAGTAAAAAGGTAATGCTCCCAAACATGCTGTAGTAACCATCCGCTACCACCAATCCAGCTTCCCCAGTAAGGTTGTCCGGCACGCATCCATGTTGGTCCCCATAAATCGGAAGCATGATGAATGATAAAACCATCCATACCATATTGCTCTTTGGCCGTATTCTTACCACGTTCAGCCAATCGTTCAATGTATTTAATTAATGGCTGATGCAACTCACTTAAGTTGGTTACTTCTGCTGGCCAATAATTCATCTGCAGGTTAATGTTCAAATGATAATCGGCATTCCATGGAGCTTTGATGTGTTCATTCCATAAGCCTTGCAGGTTTGCAGGGTTTGTTCCCATGCGAGAAGAACCAATCAACAAGTAACGGCCATATTGAAATAGAATAGCTTCCAGATTTTGATCTATACTACCTGCTTTTACAGCAGCAATTCGCTCATCAGTTGGTAAAGCATTCTTATTATCGCCTCCCAGATTAAGCACCACTCTGTTGTATAGTTTCTGATAATCGGCTAAATGAGCATTGAAAAGATCTTTCGTATTACTCTTTTTCAGCTTATTGATTTGCTTCTTACTTTTAGTCTCGTAATCTTTTCCGTAAAATGAAGTATTGGCAACCAAATAAAGGGTCAGTTTCTTTACGCCTTCTACCTTCAATGTTTCTCCATTGGATTTCACCTCTCCTCCATCGTTCAGTGCCAATAAACGGCAATCGAATTTCACACCATAGTTCAACGGTTTTGGTTTTGATTCGAATTGAGCGCCATACTGAGTGGCTTCCCCTTTCATTACCAACACATTTCCGTTGCTAGTGGTTGTTGCCGTTTCGTGCTCACCATCTTTAGGTCGATTGATGCGTAATGTCCCATTCAGCCCATTAGGTGCTGTAGAAGTGTATTCCACGACCAAAACATCATTGGGATAGCTGGCAAAAACTTTCTGGGTTACACGCCCTCCGGCCACATTATAAGCCGCTGAAGTAAAAGCCGAATCCAGACTTAAAGCTCTTACATATCCTCCTGTTAATTCATGTTCCCAATCGCACCACAAATTCCCTAAAGTTTGATGCGAACGAGTTACTCCATTTCTGGAAAAACGTTTCACAATCTCACTATCTGCTTCATGATGCTTTCCTTCGACCAATAATTTTCTAAGGTATTTTAAATCTTCCGGTGTTCCTTTACTGTCGCCCCAGTCAGGTCCTCCGGGCCACATAGAATCTTCATTCAGTTGAATACGTTCGTGAGTAGGTTTTCCAAAAACCATTGCACCCAGATGTCCGTTTCCTACGGGCAAAGCTTCCACCCATTTTTCGGCAGGTTGCTTATACCACATTCGGATGCTATTGGGCTTTAACTGAGCCGAGCAGTTTAACCACATTGTTCCGGCAAGTATGAACAATGCTGACTTCAATTTCATCATCTTTTTTTCTTTATTCGATCGGTTTTCAGACAAACTATGCTGCCCTGTGCTGCTAAGATAATAAAATAAGGCCGAATAGATAAACACTATTCGGCCTTAGTATAAAATCAATTGCCAATATTATTACGACACAGCCTTAATAACAAGCAACTTCAATGGTTCTGTATTATTATTTCGCCATCCTCTATGAGCATTTGCACTTACAGTAGCCATATCGCCCTGCTTCATAGTTACACTTGCTCCATCTACTTCCAAAGTGCCTTCTCCTGAAATCACATAAAAAGTTACCTCTATGGGTAATGGATGTGCAGCAACCTCTCCTTCTGCTTCAATTAGTAACTCCACAAAATCTTTGTCTTGTGTGGTTGCTAAAAAATGGCCTTCGGTTTTATCTGTCTTCAAGACCTCTTTTCGATTAGAGTAACGAAATACTTGTTTCATATCTACAGTTTTAAATTACTTCGTCGGGCCATGCTACCACTTTCCCTGTCGCTTTCAAAGATGGACGCTGAGCATCTACACTTCGCAAATACTGACCAAGTTTAGCTGCCAACTCTTTCACTTTTTCTTTGTTCGTATCGGCTAAGTTCACCTGTTCTCCAATATCCTCTTTAATATTGAATAATTCGAAATGCTGATCTTTATACCAGTAAATTAGTTTCCAATCGCCACTTCTAACAGTACTTGTTGCACCAATTCCCGGTCCTGATGGGCCCCAATTATTTGGGAAGTGCCAATACAGATCACGTCCTTTAGCAGTAGAACCTTTTCCATTCAACATAGGAACAAAGCTCTTTCCATCAACTACCTGCTTGGTTTTATAATTTTTCACACCTGCCATTTCCAAAATAGTAGGATAGAAATCTTCAATAATCAGGTAATCGTTGTTCTTGGTTTTCGGTTTTACTACACCAGGCCATTTAACAATCATTGGCTCGCGAATACCACCTTCATAGGCCGATCCTTTTCCGCTATTCAACGGTTTATTGTGCGTGTGCATCTGTCCGGCTCTTGGTCTTAAACTGAAGCCTCCATTATCCGACATAAACATGATAATGGTATTGTCAGCAATCCCTTTTTCATCCACATAGTTCATGATATCTACCAAACTCTTGTCCATAGCCTCAATCATTGAAGCATATTTAGCCTCGGCCTTAGGCAAGCCCATATCTAAATATTTCTGGTAAAAACGACGATCGGCATTTAATGGAATATGCACCGCATAATGAGCCATGTATAAGTAAAATGGTTTCTTCTGCCCCAATGCTTTATCCATTGCTTTTTTAGCCTCAATGGTCAAAGCTTCGGTAATAAAGATAGAATCTCCATGGTACTTTTCTAATCCTGGAACTCCCCATGGAAGTGTATGTCCCCCTTTTTCTTTGTTTCCAAAGTTCTGTTCTCCTAAATAGCTTCCTAAGCCACCAGCTGCATGTCCGGCAATATTTACATCGAAACCACAGTTTAATGGGTTTTCGGCAGGAGTAGAAACAGCACCAAAGTGAGCTTTCCCCGCATGAATAGTAAAGTAGCCATTATCGTTTAGTAACTGAGGAAGTAAAGTAGCCGGAGTAGATCGCTCTACCGTATCTGATGGCTGTACACCATTCACACTCCATTTTGGGTATTCCAACACCTTACTTTTTCCATCGACCGATGCATTTCGCCACAATGTCCAGTTGGTTACTCTGTGACGTGCAGCATTCATTCCCGACATCAAACTAACCCTTGTTGGCGAACATACCGCACAAGCGTAAGCCTGAGTAAACATCATTCCTTCAGAAGCCAATCGCTCCATTCCAGGTGTATGATAACGTTCGTTAAATGGTGTTTTCTTCTTCCAAAATGGAACTGATGTGTCTTGCCACCCCATATCATCCACCAAAAACATGATGATATTGGGCTGTTTGGTCTTTTCAGCTTCTTTCTTTGCAGAGCACCCTGAGAGGATAGAGCTTACACTAATAAGCGATGCCCCGGCAATCATCTTAAAATGATTCCAATTGTTCATAGATCGAATTTCCTTTTGTTTAGCTTATTTTCGTTAAAGATACATCATTCTACATTGAATACAGAAAATGATTTAATTAATGGTTCATCAATCGCATTATCAATTTTCAACCTCACTTTTGAACATTTCGCAGTAGCAAATTGCTGAATTCGCTTATTTCCGATCGATTCTCCAGAACAAAGTTTTGTCCAACGTCCATTAACCAATCCTTCTACATGGTATTTGCGAATGCGTTCGCCATTCTTAATATCTTCTTGAATGATTATATGGTTTATCTCTGCCGCTTTATCTAATACCAGATTGATGGTCTTTCCTTTTCCAGAAACAGTAGCCAATGGAGAATTAAATCGACGATTAATTTCATCGCCCCACTCTTTCAAGCGTTTTACATCTACTTCTGGCAATAATCCATCAGGATTCGGTGTTAAACCCATTATCAATATCGAGTTTCGTCCTACCGATTTGTAGTAGATATTCATCAAGTCTTTCAATGGGAAAACGTGTTCATCGTCTCCAGGTTCCCAAAACCATTCGTGACGCCCATTGTAACCACGCAAAGGAGCATCAGCCATGGCAGGCACCCAGTAGTTTCCATTTTTATCGCCCTCTTTCAACAGCTGAAAATTGTTTTTTCCAATGGCTTTATGTGCCGATTCTCCGGCTCCGGTTGAATAGTACGTGAAAGTGGACCAACATGGGTAATTTACAGTTCCCGACTCAGAACCACCCCAACGTGCTTCGGCCAACTGCTTGTTATGGTAGAATAAACAATTAGGCTGATAACGCTGAACAATTGGTAACACATCTGGTGCTCCACGATCAGGATGATCAGCTCCACCATCGAACCAAATCTCAAATAGTTCGCCATAGTTGGTACAAATCTCTTTAACCATACCTTCTACCATATGGTTATACCACTTCTGACGATTTTCTCTGAAACTGCCTTCGCCATTCACCTTAAAATCGTGAACTCCCATAAATGAGTTCCATCGGATTCCCAGATAGATACCTGGTTTAATTTCATATTTTCGGCATGAATTAACAAAGTCGCGAACAATGTCGCCCTGTCCATTCTGAAAATCCAATGCCCGCATACAATATGGATTCACTTTCGACTGATACAAGGCAAAGCCTGTTTCATGTGTAGCTGTTAAAATGGCAAAAGTAAATCCGGCATCTTTCGCGGCTTTTATCCACTGATCGGTATCTAGTTTCTTCGGATTAAAAACCTGATAATTGGTTACGGGAGTAATTCTATTACCGCCTTGCCCATATTTCTTTCCATCGAACACGTGCAAATCGTAATGGAAAACAGCTCCCATTTCTGCTTTCTGCCAAGCCAACTGTCGCTTGTTAGGTAGAGGATATTTATGCTTCTCTACTGGAACAAAAACCAGATATGACTCCTCGCCATTCTTCACCGCCAGAATTAAACTTACTGGGCCTTCTTCGTCGCAATAGATAAATGGGCGTTCCATTCTTTGGTACTTCAAGTCAGTTCCGTCCGACTTGATCACGCGCTTAGGTGTTAAGCTGAATTCCGTCGCTTTCTTCCAATTCAATCCATCGGCCGAACTCATCATTCCAATAAAACCATGCGAGTGAAATACGGCATAATAATAATCGCGAAGCTTATCGTACCACATCGAAATATCTTCGGTATCTAAGAAATCGATTACCGGTTTTTGCTGCATGGCAAATGGTCCCACAGGAGAATCGGAAACCGCAATGGCCTGATTTCGGATAAAGCGTTTCGTATTCGGTTTATCGCCTTTTACAATCAAGTAGTAACGATTATCCTTTCCTTTAGCAATAGCCGGATTCACAGTAAGCGTAGTTATGGGCCCCGATGGCTCAATTAGTGGCTTCTCCATTCGTTCCCATTTCCCATTTAGAGAATTGGCTATAGCAACTCCGGTGCGCTGATTAGTTCTTAGAATCTTCCAATTCGGATGGCTATAACCAGCCAATGACGTTTTTTTCAATTCTTCGTCAGTAAACGATTTAGCACCTCCATTGGTAGAAATGTAGTAGAGGTAGTACTTCCCATCGAAATACTTGATTTTCGGATTATGAGCTGTAATGGCATCCCAATGGCCATCTCCATTTCCTTTAAGTACCACATTTTTAAACTTCCATGGTCCTGTTGGTGATTTAGCAACCGCATGTGCCACCTCCGAAAAAGTAAGCCATCCCAAAAATGAATACTCTTTCTTCCAACGAGAATAAAACAAGTGATATTTACCATTGGTTCCTTTTATAACCGATCCGCCCCAGTTATAATAACCTTTGGTTTTAAAAATCTGATCGGGGCCGACTTTCCCCAAACGATCTTTAAAGAAGAGTGTATCTGGTCGACTTTGCCCAAATACACATGAACTACTTACAATCAGTGTAAATAAGATGATCTTCCACATTATAGATTATGATTTAGTTTGAAGTTCAAATATAACCACTATCCTGCATTATCCTGACAATACTTTCTATAAATCTGACTACTGAACAATCAGATGACTTCATTTTTATATCCAAGAGGCTACATTAATCAACAAAAGATGATTTACCTCCATCTTTTTTTTGATAAATTTGTCGTTCAGCATAAAAAAGATAGAAAATTGACACTACATACCGATATACCATTAATTCTGGCTCTATTCTGCATTGCCTTTGGCGTTGCAATGAGCTATTTATTATACCGAAGAAAAAGCAATCATCCTGATTTAACCTACTGGCAATGGTTATTGCTTTTCATTTTGCGTGCAATTGTCATTTCAACTGCCTCGATACTGTTACTTTCACCAGTACTGGAATGGATTAACACCAAAACTCGAAAACCATTGTTGGCATTAGCTTTGGACCATTCTTCTTCGGTAAAATACCTGTCGGATACAACTAAGTTGAATGAATTTTCGGCACAATGGAAACAGATGCAACAAAAATTGCAAAACCAGTTCGAAATAGAATCGTTTGTATTTGATCAGGAACCGACTTTACTTTCTGAAAATTCAGAGATAAAATTTGATGGCAATCACTCTAACTATACCAATTCCATGGCCATTATTGATGCCCAGTTGAAACAACGTGATATTTCGGCATTAATAATAGCTGGTGATGGAGTTTACAATCAAGGGAGCAATCCAATTTATCAGGCCGAACGAGTAGGATATCCGGTTTATACTGTTGCTTTAGGTGATACGACCCGCTATCCTGATCAAGAATTGGTTTCTGTAAAATATCCCAAAGAGGTGGCTCTAAAAGGTCGATTACCATTGGAGGTAAGTTGCCATTTTCAACAATATGAAAACCAACAAACTATTCTGAAAATCACAAAAGGGAAACAGATTCTTCACCAGGAAAATATTGACATTATCAATAGCGATCAATATTTTCACAAGACATTTTTCTTAGAGAGTGATTCTGCTGGCTTGCAGCGTTTGAATATTTCAATCGAGAATCAAGTGGACGAAAATAATATTGCCAACAACCAACGCAATATTGTTTATCGAGTTATTAAAGATCAGAAGAAAATAATAGTTGTAGCTCCCGGACCACACCCCGATTTAGGTAAGTTCAGAGCACTATTGGCACAAAACCCTAATTACGAAACACAGCTGGTATGGAATACTCCCAATGCAACTCTTCCCAAAGAAGCCAACCTGTATTTGGTTTATCAACTGCCAGCTCAGGGAATGTCGAATCATCTGATTAACCAGATCCAGAAAAGCAAACGCCCAGTTATCTATTGGATAGGAAGAAATTCCGATTTAAATCGATTCAATCAACTCAATACTGGTATCACAATGACTTCAACCGATTTATGGGAAGAAGTTACTCCTGTATTAAATCCTGATTTTAAACTATTTTCTCCATCCAACTATTGGAACAGTTTTACCGAACAACTTCCACCATTGGTTAGCCCAATGACACCTATGGAGGTAAATTCTAACCTTTCGGTACTACTTAGTCAGAAGATTAAAGATGTTGCAACCGATCAGCCATTAATTGCTACCGGAATGGTAAAAGGAAGGAAACAAGCCTATATTTTCGGAGAAGGCATTTGGCGTTGGAGTATGCGCGACATTCAAATGAATGGCAACAATAATATTACCGGAAAGCTTTTTAATCAATTGATCAACTATTTATTGACCGACAATAGAAAACAGAAATTCATTCTTAAATATGAAAATTCAGGCTACACTTCTGCTCCATATCAAATGACAGCACAAGTGTTAAATGCCAACCTTCAACCTGTAAACGAGGCATTGGTCAATGTAGATTTAACTCATGAAAATGGAGCGACCTATAATTTCCAGGCTAGCTATAACCAAAATCAATATCTAATTAATACCGGTAATCTACCTGAAGGGAAATACACTTTTAAGGCAGGTGCTTCGTTTGGTGACATCAACTATTCGCGTAAAGGAGAGTTTGTTATCTTAAAGCAAAACCCAGAGCAAAATGCAACCATTGCTAACCACAATCTATTGCTTCGAATCGTAGATATAAGTGGTGCTAAGATGTTTACCTATGACAATGTAAATGAATTACCCAAAGAACTTAAGAACAAGTTCAAAGAACAGCGTAAACAGAAAATAACTCAGAACATATGGTTGCCTGAATTGAAATTATTGGCATTCCTACTTCTAATTATGCTAAGTTTGGAATGGTTTTTGAGAAAATATTGGGGAATCTTCTAACGAATGTGTACTTATGAATTTTAAACATCATTTAATCGTAATACTTTGTACTTTGTTTATAGTATCGTGCAAAAGTTACATCCCCTATCAAATTGATGTATTAAAACCTGCACCGGTAATTCTACCTCCCCAAAAACAAAAGATTCTGTTAATTAACAGATCTATGAATACCGACTTTTCAAAGCTTCAAGCTGATTCTCTCAATAAATTAATCTTATACACAAAAAAGAAGAAAAAATACCTTTTACTGGATAGTATTGGTGCCGATTCAACGCTTCGTGCTTTAGCACACATTATTAATGAGAAAAAATATATGGAGGCCACTATTCCTGATCGCCCCAATTTATACAAAGGCATTAATGCCCAATTTATATTAACCCAACTCGATTGGCCCTATGTAAAAAAGATGTGCCAATTATACGAAACCGATTTGCTGGTTGCTATGGAAGTATATTATACTGATATTACCACCCAATATGCTACAGAACAATTAGACCAAGCAAAACTCTACTCTGCGTCGATGGATGTTGCTTACCAGACTCACTGGCGGATTTACGATCCCGAAAAAGAATCTATCTTGACCCAATACATGGTCAAAGACACAGTTTCATGGACCTACTCAACCCCCATAAAGAAGCAACTTCAAAGAGAAATACCAGATGTACGTGATATAATTTGCTATGCTAGTTATAATATTGCAGAAGAATATTCGAAGCAAATCTGTCCGGAATGGCAAGTACAAGAGCGAATCATATTTAATAAAGGCTCTGACACTATTCAGAAATCAGCTCAACTAATTCTGGAGAATAAGTTTATCGAAGCACAAGAGGTATTGCTCAAAGAGGTAAAAACTATTTCGAAAAGCGATCGAAGCAAAGCTGCTTACAACCTTGCACTAGCCTACGAACTAGAAGGACAGTTAGATAGTGCTATGATCTGGGTTCAGAAGTCACATCAAGCCCAATTTCGGAATCAATCGATACAATATCTCGAATTATTAAAGAAACGAAAGAAGCTAATCGAACAGTTCGATGCAGCTAGCCAACAATAAAAACACATTCCCTATAGTGGTATTTTTCAACCTTTAAAACCAAAAAGAAATGAAAAGAAATGTTACCCACTTCATCGTCTCACTTTTTCTAAGTGTACTATTATTTTCCTGCATCTCCACACATCAGTATAGTATTGAGGTAATGCAACCAGCTAAAAAAAGCTTACCTTCACATATAAAAAATGTTACCCTTGTAGCAAGAAACTATAAATACGATAACGATACCATCCAAAAGTATTACAAAAAAAACTACCGTTTAAAAAAATCTAAATCGAAAAAGAATATTGACAGCTTAGTAGTTTCAAATACTCTTAATGGCTTTGCACAGTCTATTACTAAGCAGTTTATCCTTGACTCGGTTTACACTCTTCCTTATGAAACATTCACCCAAAGATATGTGGATAGAATTCCTCGTTTAAACTGGAATAAAGTAGAAGATATTTGCGACAACAATAACACAGATGCACTTGTGGCATTGGAAACCATTACTTATCTAAACCACTTATTTATTCCTCGTTCGTACGAAGAATATGATAAGACCACAGAAGTAGTTTCCGGATCGGTATGGACCATATATGATGCCCGAAAAAGAAAAGTGATTAATAGTCACTCCATGGTTGATACGCTTTATTGGAATGGCACCGATCCAATAACAAAGAAACGCTACAAGCTTCCAGCACGATCAATTGCTTTGAAAGATGCGGGGTGGTATATGGGGAAAAAATATGCTGAGCAATTTACTCCTCATTGGAAAAGTGTATGGCGCTCTATCTACATTCCCAATCATGACGATTTCAAAAAAGCCAAAAAGCTAGTTGATAAAGAACAGTGGCACAAAGCAGTTGAAATTTGGTTGCAGCTATCAAAATCGGAGAAGAAACGCATTGCCTTCTTTGCTACGTATAACTTAGCACTAGCAGCCGAAATGGATGGAGACATTCCTAAAGCAGCTAAAATTGCCATAAAAGCTCAAGCACTAGCTCGAAAAACAGGTAATGCCTCATTGGTAAAAGAGACCAACAAATTGGTTACTACTTTTGTTAAACGTCAAGCAGATTTAGAAAAGATAAAAAAGCAGATTAATTAGTATCTCTGATATTCTACCATCAATAGAAAAGAGTACCTTTGCAGTGAATTTAATTTTTTTAAGATGACAAGTATAGGAAAGGTACAAACTCTACGAGTAGCAGAATTAAGTAATTATGGTGTCTATTTAGATGGCGATGAACTTGGCAATATTTTGCTTCCCAATCGTTATGTTCCTGAAAATACTAAAGTTAAAGATGAAATTGAGGTATTTATCTACCGTGATTCTGAAGATCGTTTAGTGGCGACTACTGAAACTCCTAAAGTAGAAGTAGATGGTTTTGCACTGCTAAAGGTGGTTTCCATTAGTACTGTTGGTGCCTTTATGGACTGGGGACTTCAGAAAGACTTGCTGGTTCCTTATCGCGAGCAACAGCAAGACATGGAAGTAGGTAAATCGTACTTTGTAAAAGTGTACCTCGATGACGCTTCCAAAAGAATTGTAGGATCAAGTAAGATTCACAAGTTCTTAAATGTCACTCCTATTGATTATACCGAAGGACAAGAGGTAGAAGCATTAATCACCCACTGGAATGAGATCGGTTACCAGGCCATTATCAATGGTCAACACCGTGGTATGTTGTACAAAAACGAATTGTATAAGATGCTTCGAAGTGGTCGTACTTACACTGCTTACGTTAAGAAAATCAGAGAAGACGAAAAGATTGACCTTTCACTTGATCCTATTGGCTATATCAAAATCGACAGCATGTCGCAAGAAGTGCTGGATATTCTGAAAGAGCACAATGGATTCCTTGCCGTAAACGATAAGAGTTCTCCCGAGCAGATTAAATTGATCTTTGGTATCAGTAAAAAGAATTTCAAAAAATCGATTGGCGCTCTATACAAGCAACGCATCATTCAAATCGATGAAGATGGTATCCGCCTATTGAAAAAAGGGTAATTAAAACGGATTCCGGAAAAGGGAATCAGGAGTCAGTAGAGCCGTAATATTTTGCGGCTCAATTATTTTGTCCTTATTCAATCCATTAACTTTCTTTTCTGCCTCTGCAGAATGAAACAAATAAGGTATACTCCTAACAAATAATCTACTTAAACTGAACAGGCTGTGGTTTACGACCGCTAAAGGTCTTAAATAATGGTTTTACACGTCCGCGAATGCTAATTCCGAATGCCGACATTCCTTCTGGACGAATGGGATAATAATCGAGGCGAATTTGAATGGTATTAAATACCAGCGACTCATTTCTTACTCGAATTCCAGTACCAATTCCCATGAAAATATTTTGATTCTTCCAGCCTACTGATGTTTCGCCTATGCTTCCAATATCCATGTAGTAAAACGAAGCAAACTTGAAGTTATAGATATCGCGATTATGAAAAAATACCGTTTCAGAACTCAGCACACAACGTTCGGTTCCTGAAGTTTTATCGGTAAACCCTCTGATGCCATCGCGCGTATTCAGAAAAAGCTGCTCGGGCTGGAAACGTTTTAAACCAGCCATGTAACTTAATTTAAAGAACTGACGCGCCTTATATCGCCACAAAAAGAAACGACGCGAAATATATTGCCATTCACTCTGAATTATTCCTTGTTGAAAATGCCTTTTGTTGAAAAATCCACCAAAAGAGAAAGATCCATACAAATAGTTGTTGCGCTCGGATAGAAATTGGCCAAACGATACAGAACCTTGCGTATACCAACGCTTCAGAAACTCATTATTATCATACCCTACAATTAGCTCTGCCAAATAACCGCCAGGAATATCCTCGGTACTTCCAAAGCCATAAACTAAATTGGCTTGCTTGTGGTACCATTTTGATAATGCAATACTTCCGGAGAAACTTAATGTATTGGAGAATAATTTCTTCTGTTCGATCTCCTGAGGGCGCTCCCAAAATTTCTGGTACTCCATTTTTGCAGCCAGAATTAGCGATGGCTTATCTTTTCCGAAGATATCGAATTTTCGCCCTAGCCATGCTTCGGTATAATCAAATGCTAACGGATCTTTCGACTTAACAGGGTCGTCGAAGGTGCGCTGAAAAGTTCGATCCATACGATAAGTAAGCACGCTTCCGGCCATCTTTGTTTGTGGTGTCAAAAAGTTCTTATCCAGTGCGAAACCATATCCTTTGTATTTATAGTTTTGTAAAACACCTACCCTTAAATCCACAAACGAACCATTTACATTTCGAACTGAATAAAAGCTTTCGAATCCATATCTCGGAGTTTTTGAATTATGGGTAACCATAGCTACACTGGCCTCATGCCCTAAACCTCCAACATTATTATTGGATATTCGGTATTTTCCAGAAGGAATTCCATTTAAATCGACAGAGACACTGTATGCAAAAACATCTTGCGTAATTACTGTCACATCAACAATACGCTCATTAGACGATCGTGGTGTTACAATAAATCGTGCATCTTTTATAAAAGGGAAATCACGAATAAGGCGCTCATTTTCGTGCAATGTTATTGGAATAAGATGCTCTCCACATTTAAACAACAATGCCTTTTGAATTACCTTTGTTTTCGTTTTGGCATGCACATCATTTCCCTTCCGTTCTAACCATGTTTTAGGAGGTCTATTGGGATTAAATACATTTCCTTCGAACGCATCCAGCGAAATAAATGAAATGGCTCCAATCACTTTCCCTTCAAATTGCTGGAAATAATCGAGGCGATTAAAATTCTGAGGTCGTTTATCTACCTCTGGAGTTTTTATAAAAAGCTTGTGTAGTAACTTAGTAAACTTCTTTTTATAAGCTCTATGTTTTAAGCTATCGTAAAAAGCTTTTGTCGTTTTACCAGTTACCAGATCATGATTATTCTTAACATCTATTTTTGAAGATAAAGGCCTTATCTTCTCTCCATTACCATTCTGAGCATAACCAATTTGTCCCCACATGAATGCACACCAAAGCAAGACGATATTCAATAATAATATGTGGCTTCTAACTTTCAATCCTGATTTTTGCTTTAGTGTCTCTGTTTATAAACAACATTTATGCCAGTTGTTTTGATTAGTGAAAAGATAGTTACATATAACATAAAACACAAGTGGAGTTACCCTTTTTAGAATAACTCCACTTTTTCAAATTATTGTATTTACTTATTTTTTCTTTTTTGCAGGCACAACTTCAATCAATTCTAAATCGAATAAAAGAACTGAGTTTGCCTTAATCTTGGCTCCTTGATCACGCTTGCCATATGCCAATTCAGAAGGAATATACAATTTGTATTTCGATCCCTGTGGCATCATTTTCAACGCTTCTGTCCAACCTTTAATTACTCCATTCACTCTAAAAGAAGTAGTGTCTTTGCGCTCAAGAGAACTATCGAAAACAGTTCCATCAATTAAAGTTCCGTGATATACACAACGTACTTTATCTTTATCACCAGGAATTGGACCATTTCCTTTTTTCAATACTTTATACTGCAAACCTGACTCAGTAGTTTGAACTCCTTCCTGTTCTTTATTTTTAGCCAAGAATTCTTGTCCTTTTTTCAAGTTGGCCTCTGCCTCAACTTTACGCAACGAATCTTTCTGCTCTCGTTTCTGAGTGAATATTTTACGCAAATAGATATCTGCAGTCATATCATTAAAATACCCTTTTCCGTATACCAATTCGTTTAAGAAACCTTTGTAAAAAGCTTCTTCGTTTAAGGTATCGAACTGTTCGGTTCTAAACTTTTTGTATGTACTACGCATTTGAGTTTTAGCATAGACTTTTGCCAGGTCTACTTTCCCCATAGAATCTAAATCGAAAGGCAATCGTTCAAAGCCTTTTACAAACTGTTTTGCTTCAATAAAACCAAGTGCATAACTAACACTATCAATGCTATTTTTAAATTCCATTTTTCCAGTACGAGGAACTTTGTTACACGACGACAATATTGTAGCAATCGCTAAAATTGAAATAATAAATTTAGAAAAATGCATAAGAATAATGCTTTAAGGTTAACATGTCATTTTTTTCGGAAACCAAAGCTACAAAAAATCAAAAAAAAGGAAAGTTAAATTGTAGAAAAAACAAAACCCGCTCCATTAAAAATGAAACGGGTTTGTGAACCTGAAGGGACTCGAACCCCTAACCTCCGCGGCCGTAACGCGGTGCTCTATCCAATTAAGCTACAGGTCCATTGTTATCTTTTGAACCTATTGCCGAAGCAATAAAAATCGAGTGAACCTGAAGGGACTCGAACCCCTAACCTCCGCGGCCGTAACGCGGTGCTCTATCCAATTAAGCTACAGGTCCAATATTATCTTTTGAACGCATTGCCGAAGCAATAAAATCGAGTGAACCTGAAGGGACTCGAACCCCTAACCTCCGCGGCCGTAACGCGGTGCTCTATCCAATTAAGCTACAGGTCCAATATTATCTTTTGAACGCATTGCCGAAGCAATAAAAATCGAGTGAACCTGAAGGGACTCGAACCCCTAACCTCCGCGGCCGTAACGCGGTGCTCTATCCAATTAAGCTACAGGTCCATTTGCTTTATTAAAGCGGATGCAAAGATAAGCAGAATTTGCATCCATGCAACACTTGGAGCAATTAAATTTGTAAAACTTTCATAGAAAAATCGGGCTATCCAGAGTACTCTTTTGTTATTCAGGCAATTGTTTTAATCGATCTTTTAACTCATCTACCATCTCAATTATTTCTTCATCGGGAATTTTCTTCATATTGGTTAAAATTAAGTCCTCTGATAAGAAATTTCCATATTCATTGCACTCGTCAATTCCACTATTGAAAGTATACTCTAAATTCGCAATTATTGGCAACAATAACGAAATGGTTACAAAACAATGGTTGAAGTTCACCTCTTCAATTTCGGCATCAATATCCTCCAGTCTACTCAACATTTCATTGCGAAACACTTTCTGTTCAAATTCCGAAAAATGATCAAACCGATCATGTAACATTACCAGAAAATACCTCAACTTCTGACCACGCCCTCCTAAAGCTGAAGAGACGTAAACCTGATGTTCGTCTAGAAACTGACTACGCAATAGCATTCTACTCTCCTGCAAAGCCAATATCGCCCAATCGAAAAGAGAGTGTCCTGTATCTTTAACAAAACGCTCTAAAGCACGATAAGCCTCTACTTTTTCTATTATAGCCAATTGAGAAAGGTACATTTTTAGATCTTCTGGAGTTCCATCCCATTTCTCCAGCTTAGGAATATTCGCCAATGCCTCCTGCTCGTCAACCTTAACTCTCTCTTTTTGTACAAAATCGACATATTGATTCTGTACCTCTATATTTACTGGTTCCTCAAGCAACACATAGTTAGCCGGTAGTTGACTAAATGTCTCTGCTATTTGTTTAAACATCTCTCTATTGCGCATTGTCCCCCAATTTAAATTCCCAGATGTAATTTTTTTAAACAATCTAAATCAATATACCATAAAAATCCCACTTCGTCTTTAAAAACTATAACTTTTAGGGATATGAATTGTTTTTTAATTGAACTATATTTGGCCTCTATTTTTATTTAATTTAAATCTAGCTCTTTTATGGTTCGATTTAGAGAGAATAAAATGACATTAATAACTTAATTTTTCATCTGTGCGGCTTTCAGAAATTAATACCGATCAAACTGTTATTATAACAAAGGTACTTGGACATGGTTCTTTCCGTAAGCGTATCTCTGAAATGGGATTTGTAAAAGGTAAAGAGGTGTATGTGGTAAAAAATGCACCGTTTAAAGATCCAGTAGAATACCGCATTATGGATTACAATGTTTCACTTCGAAGGAGTGAAGCATCTCTGATAGAAGTTATTACTCAGGAAGAAGCTCTTCAAATTCAGCCCAGTCATTTCGAAGGAGTAATTGACGATGAAATACTGAAAACTTCGGCCAAAGAAAAAGGTAGAAAAATAAATGTAGCTCTGGTAGGAAATCCAAATTGTGGAAAAACCAGCTTATTCAATTTTGCATCTGGATCTAAAGAGCATGTTGGAAACTACAGTGGAGTAACTGTTGATGCAAAGAAAGCACAGTTCAAGCAAAACGATTACTCATTTAATATTACCGATTTACCAGGCACATATTCGCTTACGGCGTATACTCCAGAGGAACTTTTCGTTCGGAAATTCATTATGGAGGAGACTCCTGATATCGTTATTAATGTAATCGATGCATCGAACATTGAGCGCAACCTATACCTAACCACCCAGCTTATCGATATGGATATTAAGGTAGTTATTGCCTTAAACATGTATGACGAACTGGAAAACAGTGGTTCTGATTTTCGATATAAGGAGTTGGCAAAGATGATTGGAGTACCAATCATTCCAACTATTTGTTCAAAAGGAAAAGGTATCGAAGAGTTATTCAATAAGGTAATTGATGTGTATGAAGACCGAGATCCTATTGTTCGTCATATTCACATTAATTATGGTACTGAAGTTGAAAAGTCGATTAAACGAATTCGCGAGGTAATAAAACAAGCCAAGCCAATTATCGACAAAGCATCTTCTCGATTTCTGGCATTAAAGCTTTTAGAAAAAGACGAAGAAGTTGCTCGTTTAATGGATGACTATCGCAACGCATCGCAAATTAGATCGACAACAAAGCGAGAAATTAAGCGCATTGAAAAGCATTCTCAGAATGATAGTGAAACCATTATTACCGATGCCAAATATGGTTTTATTACTGGTGCACTAAAAGAGACTTATAAAGCAGGAAACAATTATAAAGGAATGAAATCGGGTAAGATCGATTCTATTCTTACCAATAAATACCTGGCTATTCCACTTTTCCTTCTATTCATGTTTACTACCTTCTATTCAACGTTCACATTGGGACAATACCCTATGGATTGGATTGAAATGGGAGTTACAGCTATTGCCGACTGGGTAAACGCGACAATGGCCGAGGGCATGTTTAAAGATTTAATTGTCGATGGTATAATTAGCGGAACGGGAAGTGTATTGGTTTTTGTTCCCAATATTGTTATTCTATTTTTCTTTATATCACTAATGGAAGATACTGGCTATATGGCCAGAGCAGCTTTCATTATGGATAAATTCATGCACCGATTTGGTTTGCATGGCCGTTCGTTTATTCCACTCATTATGGGATTTGGCTGTAATGTTCCTGCTATTATGGCAACCAGAACGTTACGCAACAAAAACGACCGTTTGCTAACAATGCTTATCACACCATTCATGTCGTGTAGTGCTCGTTTACCTGTTTATGTACTGTTTATCTCGGCATTTTTCCCGGAACACAGAGCTTTATATCTATTTGGACTATATTTCACTGGTATAATCCTCGCTCTATTGCTAGCGCAACTTTTAAACCTTACTGTATTTAAAAGTAAAGCGTCGCCATTTGTAATGGAGCTACCACCATACCGCGTTCCTACTTTTAGAAATATTCTGATTCATATGTGGGATAAGGCTTCGCAATACCTTAGAAAAATTGCAAGCGTTATTCTTATAGCAGTTGTTATTATTTGGGCTTTGGGCTATTTCCCTCGTCATACCGAAAAGAATGATCAGGTTTTAGCTCAAATTGAGCAACTAGAAGTTCAACAACAAAAGACACCTGATAATACTGCACTTTCGAACCAACTGAATGAATTGCAACACCAGGCAGAAAGAGTACGTTTGGAAGATTCTTATTTAGGTAGAATTGGGAAAACGATAACTCCGGTTATGGCACCACTTGGTTTCGACTGGAAAATGAGTGTTAGTTTGCTTACGGGTACTGCTGCCAAAGAGATTGTAGTAAGTACTATTGGTGTACTCTACCAGGCTGATGATGCTGATGGAGAAACTGCCAATCTTCAGGAAAAACTCCGAAGTGAAACATATAAGTCGGGGAAACATAAAGGGAAACCAGTATTTACAACAGCTACGGCTCTTGCATTTCTGATTTTTGTATTGATCTATTTCCCTTGTGTTGGTGTAGTAGCTACCATTAGAAAAGAATCGGGTAAAACATTTTGGGCACTATTTACTGTTATATATACAACTGTGTTAGCATGGGTTATATCGTTTATCGTTTACCATGTAACCAATTGGATAATATAAAATGATACAGGAAATACTTACATATTGCACTCTGACACTGGTTGGCATAACTGTTTTATACCGACTTTACAACCTGTTTTTTCCAAAAAGAGTAGAAACAAAGACACCCAGTTGTGCTTCTGGGTGTGGAGGATGTGATTTAAAATCGAAATGTGTTTCTTTTAAAGTAAACCATTCTAAAACCGAAGAAAATCAACTTTTATTTCCTCCAGTGAAACAATAAATTTATTCCAGCGCTTGTTCTAATTTCTCAATTGCATCCAACAGCTCTTGACGATATTCATTATGTGTCAGCTGATATACTGGCGCATGCATATTTTGCTGAAAGTTGGGTAAACTGAAACTAGCCACCAACTCTCCTCCCCATCTGGGCATTAAAGTGGCCATATGTTCCATATTGGTTTTTCCGCCTCTTCCTCCAGCCGATGTAGCCATTAGTAAAACGGGCTTATTTTTGAATGTAGGTCGTTCTACCCGCGATATCCAATCAATAGTATTTTTCAGCACTGGAGTTATTCCGCTATTATATTCTGGAGCAGAAATAATAAAACCATCGCACTCGTTAAATAGCTTATTCAACTCCTTCATTGCTACAGGAGCTCCGGTTTCTTCTTCCATATCCATTGAGTAAATTGGAGCTTCAAAATCACGCAAATCAATAATTTTCACATCTGTTCTGGACAGAAGAGATGCAGCATATTCTACTAATCGTTTATTAATCGACTTCGAACTGTTACTTCCAGCAAATGCTAATACCTTCTTCATAATACTATCAATTTAATCGCTGTAAATATTTTCTTTCATACAACATGCTCCGCCCCATTTGGTTTAAATATTACCATTACAAATCTAACGTTGGTGCCACCATCCGTTTTTCAATATTTATGCTTCAATAATTTATTCCGATGCTCAAAATGTACTACATTTACATGGTAGTTATAAAAAACGATTCAACTATGGAGTGCTCGGATAGATACGACAGACAGATGAAAAAGTGGGAAAAACACAGAAAGAACAGATGGAGTTACGTTTTCCGATTTGGCCTGCTATACTGGGGACTTCCTGTAGGTTTTCTAACCTATTTGTGGGATCTGTCATTCGACATAGCACTTATTGAACTTCCTACACTGGCATTACGTCTTTTGGTGTTCGCTGTAATAGGAATTGTATTTGGCTACACTCATTTCAATATGAATGAGCGACGTTATATGCGCTGGAAAGAACGCTGTGGCTTATAGTTGTTTTTACCCCTAAAAACTTATTATGCAGGATCGGTGGAGAGAAATACAAAAAGGATGTAAAGTAGCCTTCAAAGAGCTATTTTATGCCCATTACGAATGCCTAATTGTTTATGCATTCCGTATTTCCAATGATCGCGAATTATCCAAAGATATTGTTAACGACTGCTTTCTAAGACTTTGGAACAACCGTAATAATATTGAAATTAAGAGCTCCATACAAAGCTACTTGATGAGCATGGTTCGAAACGACATCTTTCAACACCTTAGAAGAAACCCCAAAACCATAGATACTTCTCAAGAAATTCTAGATCGCATCGAGGACACTCCAACATATAACATGGAGAAAGAGCGACAAATTATACAGCTTCACAATATCATTCAACAACTTCCAGAACAAAGAAGAAAAATTCTGGAACTAGCTGTATTCGAAGAAATGACCTACAAAGAAATTGCAGCACACCTAAAAATTTCAACCAACACTGTAAAGACACAAATTGGTAGAGCTTACCGCTATTTAAAAGAAAATCTACCCGCCAATAATTCACTCATTATGTTGCTGTTGCAAAAAAAGATTAATCTAGCTTAAAAAAAATCTTTTTTTCTGTCACCCTATTTGTTGCTTTTGGTATCCATATACCAGAAACCGCATAAAAATGGACAAAACAGAAAAAGACAAACACTGGGAATTAATTGCCGGAGCCATACATAACGAATTGAACGATGAAGAAAAAGTTCAATTGGAAATATTAAAGCAGGACAAATCCTTTGCAAGCGATTTAAAAAAAGCTCAAAGCATTCGCCAATCAGCTTATTATACTTCAGTATTAAAGGATAGCAATAAATTTAGTGCATGGCAGCAAGTAAAAAATGCATTAGCCAATCAGTTGTTTAGGATTAGCACTATTTCACCAATCATTCGATATGCCGCTATATTTATAATAGCGCTGGGGATAGGTATTCTGGTAGAAAAAGAAATCAATTCATTTTTTACGACCGAACAAGTTTGTGAGATAAAGGCTCCACTTGGCCAAATGAGTGAGATAACTCTACTTGATGGAACCAAAGTTTGGCTCAATGCCGGATCTGAATTGAAATACAACAATGATTTCAACAAGAATAAACGTTCGGTATTTTTATCGGGCGAAGCTTTCTTCAAAGTGACTCATGATAAAAACAAGCCATTCTATGTAGAAAACTCCCATGGAAAAGTAAAAGTGCTAGGTACCAGTTTCAATGTAGAGTCGTATCCTGATGCACAATACTTAAATGTCACTTTGGTAGAAGGAAGTGTTTTGTACATTCATAAAAACAGGGAAATTGCATTAAAGCCTTCGCAAGAGTTGGCCATAAACAAGCACCAAAAGACTTTTGCTATACGCAAAGTAAATACCAATTTCTATACTGGCTGGATTGAAGGTAGGTTGGTTATTGAAAATCAACCTCTTTCTAAGATTGCCCAGCGTCTGGAGCGTTGGTACAATATTGATATTCAGTTTGCTTCGCCACAAGTTGCCGACATTCAGATTACCGGAACCATTCTTAAAAATAAGCCATTAGATCAAATGCTTACTGTTTTAGAAAAACTATACGGATTCAAATATTCCCTAAAAATCAATTCCCATAAAAAAGTGAGGTTGTTATCTATTCTGGAACTTAAATAAAAGCCAATGAAATAACTAAAAAGTCTAAAAAACACAAAAGCGATAAGAATGTTGCCGCACTCTTACCGCAGGATGTGTCTTAACCAATTAAGCGAGTATTAATTAAAACATTACAAATCTATGAAAAAATTGAAGACTTTTCATGACTTCAGTAGGTCATGGAAGCAAACACTGCTAACTATGAAATTGATAATTGCGCTGCTTTTGGGTAGTTTGTTGAGCGTACATGCCAGCAGTTACTCACAAAATGCCAAGCTTACTCTTAAAATGCGAAACGCGACTTTGAAGTCGGTATTGAAAGAAATTGAAGCTAAAAGCGATTTCTATTTTTTCTTTAATGAGAAAGAACTAAATACCAACCAAAAGGTTTCCATCAACCTTAAGCAAGCTTCTGTTCAGTCGGTATTAGACAAAGTATTAGCCGACACTGGCATGAACTACGAGGTGGTTGACCGCTATGTGGTTATTCGCAAAGGAACTAAGCCGGCCAAACAAAAAGGTGAGATAAAAATAAAAGGTAAAGTTGAAGACAAAAACGGAGAACCTATTCCAGGTGTTTCGGTAATTGTAAAAGGTACGACAATTGGAATTACCACCGACTTTGATGGAAACTATTTACTAAATGTTCCTGCTTCTGGAAAAGTTTTATCGTTCTCATTTGTTGGAATGAAATCGGTAGATATTCCTATGAATGGCCAAACAGAAATAAATGTAGTATTGGAAGAAGATGCTATTGGCCTGGAAGAAGTAGTAGCCGTTGGATATGGTGTACAGAAAAAGGTTAGTTTAACAGGTGCTGTTAGCTCTGTTAGTCCTGAGAAAATTGCCAGCCGTCCTGTTTCATCTATGGGTAAAGCCCTTCAGGGAGTTGCTCCTGGTCTTGTAATCATCGACCGTGGTGGTTTGGCTGGTAGCGAAGATATCAACATGCAAATTCGTGGTAACACCTCTCTTTCTGGAAGTAGCTCTCCACTGGTTTATGTCGATGGTATCGAACAAAACCTATCGGATCTTGATCCAAACAATATCGAATCTATTTCTATTTTGAAAGATGCTGCCTCAACTGCTATCTACGGTTCTCGTGGAGCAAACGGTGTTATCTTAATTACAACAAAACGATCAAAATCTACAGGTCTACGATTGGCTTACAATGGTTATTTAGCACTTCAGGAAGTAACTAAACTACCAGAAAAAGTAGGAATTAGAGATTACATGACTCTATACAACGAAGCCTTTGCAAACGATGGTCAGCCAAAACCATTTACCGATCAGGATATTGAAAACACGGTTAATGGAGTTGACCCAATTCGCTGGCCAAACACCGATTGGCACGATGTAATTTTCCAAACGGCACCACAGCATAACCATTCGCTTTCGGCAATGGGAGGAACTGAAAAACTTAAATTTAACATGGCACTAAACTACCTTGAAAAAAATAATCTTGAGCGTTATGGCGTACGCTTTAACACCGACTATCAGATTTCTAAGAAACTGAAAGCACGTGTAGATGTGCATATGCGTAAAAAAGACTGGAGTGAGCCTCGCAATAAAGGAACCGTTTTCTGGCGTTTATTCCACGATATGCCACCATGGGGACTTCCTAAACTTCCTGACGGACGCTATGGCACTTCACTTCCTGGTAACAACCAGTTGGCACGCCTTGAAAGCGGGAAAAAAACATTGGCTGAAACTTATAACCTGTTCAACGCACGTGTTGACTATGAAGTTCTTCCTGGCCTTACGCTTATTGGAGAATACATGAATAAAAGTACAGCACTTACTGAGCGTGAGCACCAAAAAGCAGTTAAACTTTATAACTGGAATGGCACATACGCTAAAGATCTTGTAAGTGAAAATTCTTCTTCTTACCGCTATAAGCAATGGAAGAGTATCCAGCTTCGCGGATTGATCCAGTACCAAAAAACATTTGGCGACCACAGTGTAAAAGGATTATTGGGAGCAGAACGCATTTCTGATAATTACCAGTGGGTATACGCTAAACGTTCAAAAGCTTATAACGATATCCTGGATGTAATCAATGCCGGTGACTCAGAAACAGATTCAAATGGAGGAAATGAAACGAACTTAAGAATTGGTTCTTACCTGGGTCGTGTAAATTACGACTACAAAGGCAAATACTTATTCGAAGCTAACTTCCGTTACGATGGTTCTTCTCGTTTTGCTCCTGGAAGTGAAACACGCTGGGGATTCTTCCCTTCATTCTCTGCCGGATGGCGTTTATCAGAAGAGAACTTCATGAAATCATTAGGTTGGTTAAACAACCTTAAGATTCGTGGATCATACGGTGCTACAGGTAAACAAGATAATATCAAGTACTGGCAATATATTTCAGACATTGCAATCAGTAATGTTTATGCATTTGGGCAATCAGACAAAGCAGTTCAGGGTGCATGGCAATCACGCCTTTCTAACTCGACAATCTCTTGGGAAACAACTAAGATTCTTGATATTGGTTTCGATGCAGAACTTTGGGATGGCAAACTGGGTGTTACATTCGATTATTATAAGAAAAACACCGAAGATGTACTTAACGACCGAGTACCTATTCCTAGAACCATTGGATTCCCTAACCCTGCAGTAAATGCTGGAGAAATTGAAAACAAAGGTTGGGAACTTTCTCTTTCTCACAGAAACAGAATCTCTGACGATTTCAGTTACGACATCTCGTTCAACATTTCTGACAACAAAAGTAAAGTTATCAATCTTGTGGGCACAGGACCTTACGTAAGTGGTTGGACTGTTGCTAAAGTGGGACTTCCTCTATGGGCGCTTTGGGGATATGAGACCAATGGTTTCTACAAAGATGAAGCAGATGTGAAATCATCTCCTCTATTCGACACAAACACTATTCCTGGTGATGTAAAATACGTTGATAGAAACGGAGACAAAAAGATTAATGGCGATGACAAGATGTATTTGGGCGATGCCAGTCCACACTTCCCTATCGCTATGAATATCAACCTAAAATACAAGCAATTCGATCTTGGATTATATTGGCAAGGAGTTCTTAAGCAATTGGCTTACATGGAAGGAGCATTAACAGAAGGACCAAACTATGGTAACTTCACCCATAAAGCAATGCTTAATCGCTGGACTCCAGCAACAGCCAATACTGCAACATGGCCAGTGCTACGCAAAAACTCATGGAAGAGTCAGTTGCCTTCCGACTTCTGGACACGTAAAGCTGCTTATCTAAGATTGAAGAACATCCAGTTAGGTTATACTTTCAGCAAACAGCTGGTTGAGAAACTTGGCGTTCAAAGAGTTCGTGTTTATGTAAGTGCTGATAACCTATTCACTATCTCTCAAGAGAAATTAATCGACCCAGAATTTAAGCCTGGTCGTGTGAATTATCACCCACAAACTAAACTTTATCTAATTGGATTAAATGTAAACTTCTAAATCACCAATCATGAAAAGAATTTTATATATAATAATAGCAGCAATGGCTTTAACTGCCTGTGGTGATGATTTCTTTCAAACAGCACCTCAGGACAAACTATCTGATTTATCTTTCTGGAAAACAGAAAAGGATTTTACCTATGCTGTAAATGCCCTATATCCATACATGGAAGGAGCAGGTAATATTGCTTTGGAAGTAATTTCTGATAATGCGGTACGTAACCAAAACTGGTATGCCGACTATGAAGTAGCCAACGGCTCAGGAACAGATGAAAATTCAATTTTCCTAGATGAGTGGAAACGCAATTATGAAGGTATTGCAAGAGCAAATGCTATAATTGAGAAAATTCAGTCAACAGAAATTGATGCTGAAGTAAAGAAAAAGTTAGTTGCACAGGCTCGCTTTTTCAGAGCTTATCTTCACTTTCGTTTAGCATTTTTATACACCGATGTACCTTTACTAACACAGCCTATCAGCATTGAAGAAGGACGTGTTGTTTCTAAAACAGCTCAAGCCGAAGTGTACAATTTTGTATTTACCGAACTAAATGCAATTGAAAACGATCTTCCTGCCAGCTATCCAGCAGAAGAAGTTGGTAGAATTACAAAAGGTGCCGTTCAGGCTCTAAAAGCTCGTTTCTACTTATATACTGAAAACTGGTCTAAAGCTGCAGAAGAAGCACAAAAAGTAATGAATTCAAACAACTATTCGTTACACAACAACTACAGCCAACTATTCCTTTATCCTGGAGAAAATAGTGCTGAACACATCCTTCAACATCAATATGTAAGAGATGCGCACGAATGTGGAACTTTTGGATATGCACCAATCGCATTGGGTGGAGGAAGTCGAATTTCGCCACTTCGCGAATTGTACGATGCATACCTTTGTACTGATGGACTTTCTATCTCTGCTTCGCCTCTTTACAATGCAAGCAATAGTGCCGAAAACAGAGATCCTCGTTTGGCTGCAACACTATTACTTCCTGGAACCGAGTTTGGAGGGATGACTTTTAGTTCTTTGGATAATCCGGATAGCCCAGACTACAGAGGTAAAGGATTCGATGCTACACGAACTGGTCTGAACCTAAAAAAACACATCAACACAATCGACAAAGAAGATAGCAAAAAGTCACATTGCGATTTTTCTGTCATTCGATTTGCCGAAATTTTGTTGACTTATGCTGAAGCAAAAACAGAATTAAATCAAATTGATAATTCAGTTTATGCAGCATTAAATCAGATTCGTCAGCGTGTAAACATGCCAGATGTAAAAACAGGTAAATCTCAAGATCAACTTCGTCAAACTATCCGACTTGAGCGTCGTGTAGAATTAGCATTCGAAGGACAACGTTTCTGGGATATTCGCCGTTGGAGAATTGCAGAGAATGTAATGAATGGTAAAATCTATGGCTTGAATGTAGACAACCAACCTCTTTATGTTGCTACTCGTACATTCAATTCTGGTCGCGATTACCATTATCCAATACCACGAAAAGAATTCGAGTTGAACAAAAACCTTCTTCCACAAAATAGCGGTTATTAAAAAAATTAATACCGTATATCATTTCGAATTAAGCAGAGGCCGCCCATAAAGCGGCCTCTTTATCTACAGACAACTACGCATCAACAACTCTGATAACCAATTAGTCAAAAAAATATTTCATTATCCATATCGTTTCGTATATTTACATTTCAGACATAGAAGTCTTATTTTCTTTCTAGTTCTATTGTGGGGATGATTTTGCAGAGGAAAGCAAGAAACAGAGAGAGCTTTATTAAGCCCAATGTTCAACCTAAAATGCAAATACCCTAACCCCTTCTTTAAGCTAAAAAAGCTTAGAACGCTCTCCGTATTCCCTTTATTCAAGTTCATTATTGCAAGTATATTGCTCCAACTAGCATCTTGTACAGCTCTTATTATATCGTCACTTTTTTCGTTATATAAAAATGTCAGCACGAAGTGCTATTTATTCACTGCGCCTCAGCCGGAATTCATTGAATCTATTCCCAATTCACATAATATCACACATTTAACAAACATAAAAAGGATTAACATTTTACAATCTACAATGAAAAAACGTAATTCACTTTGTTTAGCAGTCCTCTTAATGCTTAGTAGCATCACCATAGGACTTAAAGCTCAGGAAGTTGAAAAAACTTCTCAGAGCGATTACAGTAAAGGATGGGCCATTGGCCTTAGAGGATCGACTATTGGTCCTGGAGTTGAAATCATTAAAGCTTTTTCTCCGCGATTTGCCGTCAGAGCAGGCTGGAATGCATTAACCTATTCCGACAAACTTGATATTGATGATATCACTGCAACTCTAGATTTCGATTTAGAAGTTGGAGGCCCATCATTAATGGTTGATTTTTATCCGGTAAAATGGATGCATCTTACCACAGGAGTTCTATTTAATAACTTCAGTGCTTCTGGTATTCTAACACCAGAAAAGACATATAAATTTGGTCAGATTACCATTTCTCCCGAGAAAGTAGGTACAGTTGCCTTAGATGTTGAACCAGGAACCAATGTATCACCATATATTGGACTAGGATTTGGTCGAAGTATTTCTCTGAAAAGAAGATTGGCATTTAATCTGGAACTAGGTGCTTTCTACCATGGAAACCCAAAAGCAAGTTTAGAAGCAACCGGTATGTTAGCTCCATCGGCCTCTGAGGCACAGGTTAATCAGTTAAATGAAAATTTAAAAGATTATGCTTTTTACCCATTTGTTTCGTTCCAATTATCTTACACATTCCTAAAGAAATAACACCATGAAAAAAATATTATCATTAACCATTGCTAGTGTGTTTGCTATTTTTCTATGTAGTAAATGCGACTTCACAGATCCCTCAGAAGGGCTCCAACTAAATGTCGACTACAATATTATTGTATCTGCAATTGGTTTAACATTCGTAGATGCCGCAACTCAGGAAGAAATTATTCTTGACAATAATGAACTGATTACAGTTAATATTTCTGGTAAAGACAAAGATAAAGTACTAGATGCCACTGGTGAGTATTTTTCTCGTTATGAAATAGAAATAGGAGCATTAAGTTTAGCTATCAACCCTAATCACACAATTGGTGAATCTTCTCCTGTAGATTTCGCCATCGAGGTAAAAGCCAAAGGTTATTTAACTGCTCATCGAAGCTTCAAGATTTCCGAAGAAGGCATATCATCATTCCGTGTTGAGCTGATAAAAGAATCAACTCCTCCTGAAGGTGTAAAGTTAAAAGCATACGAAGATATTGCTGTAGTTAGCGGAGGTGTTCTTCAAGAAGAAATAATCATTGGAGATGAACAAAACGATTTTAAAATTGAAATTCCAGAAAGCACAGTAATAAAAGATGCCGATGGTAATGCATTAACCGGGAAGATTTCAGTAAAACAGATGGCATTCTCTCCAACTAGCGAAGATGCTCTTACCCTTATGCCGGGAGGTGATGGAAGTGTCTTCACCAACGCTGTTACACCAGAAGGGAATTCACAGGAGATAGAATTTGTATCAGCTGGGTTCTTCGAACTAAAGCTAACCGATGAATCAGGAAAAGTTGCTGAAAACTTTACGAACGGAGCTATTACTGTTACTTACCCTGTTGACGAAGAAGTAGTAAACCCTGATACTAACGAAAAGGTAAAAGAAGGCGATGAAGTTCCTGTTTGGAGTTTTAATGAAGAAGAGGGAGAGTGGAAATTTGAATATAACACTACCGTAAAAAAAGTAAATGGTAAGCTCCAATTTGTCGCTGAACTTGATCACTTATCATACTGGAATTTTGATTGGTGGAGAGATAGACAACGTTGTAGCTATGGTGGATCCATAAATTTTACTTCCAGTAATTCTACAGGACGTTATGCATTTTATACTAGATATTACGATGCTAGTAGCAATCGATATTTAGGAACAAAATATATGTCTGGAATTCCTAACCGCGCTAATCGCCTTATCCGTGTTCCAGCAGGACGAGAGGTTAAATTTAAAGTGATACGTAATTATACCAGAACATATCAAACTCCTGCTGAATTTACCATTAATGACCTTTGTAGCGACAATGCTAATATTCCTTTGGCAACAGCTTCTGGCATTAAAAATGTAACTGTAAATATTGTAGGACGTTGCAGCTCCAATGACGATGTGATTATTCGTCCAACTTATTGGGCTCGTCTATACAATAAGACAGCAAGAACAAGTAAGTGGGTTCGTATCAACAATGGTAAAGCAACTGTCAATGGCCTACAAGATGGCGATCAACTTAGAGTCTATGTCTATTATAAAGGATGGCACTCTGAAGACATTACTTATGATGGAAAAACGGAATACAATTTCGATTTCGATCTACCATCTGATGTTTGTGACAATTTCTAAAGACAACACATAATAAAGTAGCTAAAAGGATTGCTCGTAATTGAGCAATCCTTTTTTTATTTCCATAATTCCAATCACAAATACTTTTACTACCTTTAAATCAGAACTATAAAATAATCACAATGAGCCTTACTAAGTACCTAAGAAAGAATGGGTATGACCTAATTGACGGACCTATTCGCAATCACAAATTATTACAGCTGTGGTTAAAAACAATGTTTGACGATGTTGAACTTTACTTTAGTGAAATTGATGAAGCTTTTGTCAGTGATGTTAAGCTAAAGAAGATCAAAAACGATGCATTGAATATCAATTCTGATATGAAAAATGAATTTAGCTTCAACCTTGGGTTATCTCTTTTAGAAGATACACTAGAAGCATTAAACCTAGGTAACTTTAACCTAAATATGGGTATCAATAAAGGTAAAAAAGTAACCATTAGCTATGAAGATTCTCAAACAGTTGAAGTCCCAATCGGCGATATCGAAAACTACTTATCTACTTGCGACTTTAAGTACAAAAACAAGCGCTTGCTAAAAAATGCCAACAGAAACAATATTCTTATCATATCTGGTGTTTTAATGGCCAAGAAATTAAATGTTTCCATTGAAACGGATTCAGAAATAAAAGCTGATGTTGTAACACAGCTAAAAGCTGCAGCCAACGGCAAAATCCATATCGATTCAAAAAGCAACAAAGTGATTCAAATGACAGCTAATACAGACAAATACTTCCCTATTGCTGTTAAAGCCAATCGAATTGATTTTGACAAAGGCGTATTCGACAGATTGAACCTTATTACCGACAACCGAACACTATTTTAATTGCCCATTCCCAAAGTTGTAGTTCACAAGCAACTTTGGGAATTTCTTTCCATGAAGAAGTAATGCAAAATTGGTAAAACACAATTTATTTGTAACTTTCCCCTTTGCTAGCAATCTGATATCGACATTAAACGATGTATTCTAAATGCATTAAGTTGAAATCGAATTCAGCTTATTAAGCAACTATTATTCCTAAAATAATTAAACCGTAAGATTAAAATGAGTAGTCAGAACAACAGTCGTAGAGACTTTTTAAAAAAATCGGCATTAGGAATTGGTGCTCTTAGCATTATTCCTAGTCACGTTATGTTTGCTAAGCCAGGATTTGCTCCTAGCGATAAAGTGAACATGGCATTCTGTGGTATTGGTAACCGCGGTGGTGGAATTTATAGAGCATTCATGAACACAGGCATGGTTAACAGTGTGGCCGTGTGCGATACCGACATGGGAGCACCACACACTCTGAAGATGATGAAAGCCTACCCTGATGCTCCTCAATTCAAGGATTTCAGACAGATGTTCCACAAAATGGGGAAACAAATCGATGCTGTATGTATCGGTACACCAGACTTTTCTCACTTCCCTATTGCGATTCTAGCAATGTCAATGGGAATTCATGTTTATGTGGAAAAGCCACTTACTCGTACATTCGAAGAGTCGGAGTTACTTATGAATGCAGCTAGAAAATACAAAGTAGCCACTCAGATGGGTAACCAAGGACACTCTGATGCCAACTATTTCCAATTTAAAAACTGGGTAGACAATGGTATTATTAAAGATGTAAAGAAAATTACAGCCCACATGAACAGTCGTCGTCGCTGGCATGGTTGGGATACATCAATGACCAAATTCCCTTCAGGACAACCAATTCCTAAAACATTAGATTGGGACACATGGTTAGGAACAGCTCAACATCACGATTACCACAAAGATCTAATCAACGGTCAGTGGAGATGTTGGTACGACTTCGGTATGGGTGCACTAGGTGATTGGGGAGCTCACATTATGGATACAGCTCACCAATTCCTTGATTTAGGTCTTCCTTACGAAGTTGACCCTGTTTATATCGAAGGACACAATCCACTATTCTTCCCACAATCATCGACACTTGATTTCAAATTCCCAAAAAGAAAAGGAATGCCAGCGTGTACGATAACGTGGTACGATGGATTGGAAAACCAACCAAAGTTGCCTAAAGGATATGGTAAGTCAGAATTGGCTAGTGATATTCCTGCAGCTAGTAATGGTAAAATTGAAAAACGTAAACTGAATCCTGGAAAAATCATCTACGGAAAAGATCTTACATTTAAAGGCGGTTCACACGGAAGTACACTTTCTATTATTCCTGAAGAAGCAGCTAAAGATATGGCAGGCAAACTACCAGAAGTACCAAAGAGTCCGTCCAACCACTTTGTAAACTTTGTTAAAGCTTGTCGTGGCGAAGAAGAAACTCGTTCTCCTTTCGAAGTTGCAGCACCATTGAGTCAGGTATTTGTACTTGGTACTATTGCTCAACGTTTAAATACCAAACTGAAGTTTGATCGTGTAACGAAGCAAATTACCAACAACAAAGTGGCTAATCAGTTACTAAAAGGAACTCCTCCACGTAAAGGATGGGAAGAGTTCTACAAATTATAATTATCTGATTTTTTCATTCAGAAGAATTTAGATAGAACTTATAACCTCCGGAGTTTATTCTGGAGGTTTTTTCTACCAATAACTCTCCGTCTCTGTATCTACCACTTTTACTTTTAGCTCTTTAATAACTGTTTTCTTTTTAGCTACAATAACTCCATAAACAGGTTCTCCCGGAAAAAGAATCTTCTCATTAATATCGAAAGTCATTAGCTCGTAAACTAAATTAGAATGTACATCTTCCTGTAATTCATGCTTTTTCATTGCAAAATCAGCAGCATGATTTTCATCATCCATTCCTAGTCTGTTCAGAATAAGTCCTCCGGTTATAGCCCCCAGCACACTCCCAATTACCGGAATAGGAGAATGTTGTCGGAATACTTTCTTACCCACCCATTTATTATCCAACAATTTTAAGATCCCATCTTCATCGTAAAACTTCAATTGATAACCCCGAATGGTTTTAGAAGAGGTATTGGTTAAGCGCACTCCTATAAACCGAAACTTCTTGCGATCGGCCCATTTGGTATACTTTTCCGGCATTTGTGCTACCTTCCAAATATTTTTCACATAGGCCACCGATAATGTATCATTCATGGAATGATTGGGATAATTTACGGCTCTTAAACTTTGCATAGATGGATAGTGTACTTTACAAGAAGCTAAAGCTAATATACAGATAAATAAGGTCATTTTTAGTATGTTGCTCATCCTTTTCTAATTTATGTTTGCCTCGAATTAACAAATCATATGCCAACAGCGCCTTGAACACTCCATTTTCTTTGCTTTTTTTAGGTCGAAAAAAATACTGTTCAGAAAAACAGAAAGTTACCTCAATTGTGGATAACTTCATTTTTCAATTGCCTTTTAGAAAATTACCTTTGTAGTAAACAACACAAATTGCCATGAAAGTTTGTATTGCTGAGAAACCAAGTGTAGCAAAAGAGATAGCTGATATTTTAGGTGCCCGTTCACGACGCGATGGATATTTCGAAGGAAATGGATATCAAATTACCTGGACGTTTGGACACCTGTGCACATTAAAAGAGCCACACGACTATACCGAGCGTTGGAAATACTGGAATATCAGTACACTTCCCATGATTCCTCCTAAGTTTGGAATTAAGGTAATTGACGACTCAGGAGTACAAAAGCAGTTCGGCATAATCGAAAAGTTAATGGAGAGCGCCACCGAGGTAATAAACTGCGGTGATGCCGGCCAGGAAGGAGAATTGATTCAACGTTGGGTACTCCAGCTTGCCGGATGCAAAGTTCCAATAAAGCGTTTATGGATTTCTTCACTTACCGAAGAAGCTATAAAAGAAGGTTTCGATAAGCTTCAAGAGGGAACTAATTTCGACAAACTCTATGCAGCAGGAAGTGCTCGTGCCATTGGCGATTGGCTGTTGGGAATGAATGCTACACGCATGTACACCCTTAAATATGGTCAGAATAAGCAAGTACTTTCCATTGGTCGTGTGCAAACTCCCACTTTAGCGCTATTGGTAAACCGACAAAAAGAGATTGACAATTTTAAACCAGAACCATACTGGGAAATAAAAACCAACTACCGTGGTGGTATCTTCTCTTATGTCGATGGTCGCTTCTCGGAACAAGAGAAAGCAGAACAAGCGATGCTAGAGATCAAACAATACGATCTTGAAATTCTTTCGGTTGAAACCAAGAAAAGTAAAGAACACCCATTACGTTTGTTCGACCTTACAGCATTACAGGTGGAATGTAACCGTAAATTTGGGATGAGTGCCGACGAAACACTTCGCACCATCCAGTCGCTTTACGAAAAGAAGCTAACCACCTACCCACGTGTTGACACCACTTTCTTGTCCAATGATATTTACAAGAAAGTACCAGGAATATTAAAGAAACTTAAATCGTACGAACAACTGATTCAGCCGATCTTAGCTGGTGGTGCTATTCGTAAATCGAAAAAGGTATTCGATGATAAGAAAATCACCGATCACCATGCCATTATTCCTACAGGAATTACACGAATCGATTTATCACAGGAAGAAAAAAGAGTATACGAAACGGTAACCAAGCGTTTCATTTCTGTTTTTTATCCCGACTGTTTGGCTTCTAACACCACCATTAAAGCGCAAGCAGATAAACACCAGTTTAAAGCTACCGGGAAACAAATTATCGATCCGGGATGGCGCGTGGTTTATCAGGGAGAAAAAGTATCCACTCAAGCCGATGAGAATATTTTACCTCATTACGAAAAAGGGGAAAAAGGGCCACATGAGCCAGAATTACAGGAAAAGCAGACTCAACCACCTAAATATTATACCGAAGCGACTTTGCTTAGAGCAATGGAGACTGCCGGGAAAAATGTCGATGATGAAGAGTTACGTGATTTAATGAAGGAAAACGGAATTGGAAGACCTTCAACGCGTGCTAATATTATCGAAACACTTTTCCGTCGCCGATATATTCGTAAAGAGAAGAAACGATTAGTAGCAACGCCTACAGGAATTGAGTTGATTGACTCTATACAAAACGAGCTACTTAAATCGGCAGAATTAACAGGGCAATGGGAACGTAAATTGCGCCAGATCGAACTTGGCGAATATCAGATTGGTCCATTTATGCAAGAATTGAAGCAGATGGTTACCGAGATTATTACTGATGTGAAGCGAGCGCAGTACCATCGAATTACAATTTACGACCAGGAAGAAGAAAAGAAACAACAAGAGGCAGAAAAACAGGAAAAGAAAAAAGCTGCAATGGCCGACTTACCTTGTCCTGCTTGTGGCAATGGAAAGTTACTGAAAGGAAAAGAAGCATACGGCTGTTCTGAATGGAAAAATGGCTGTAAACTACGCTTACCATTTGAATTTGCAGGTAAAAAGCTAACCGACAACCAGGTAAAATCGCTAAGTAAAAAGAAAGAAACTCCATTGATTAAAGGCTTATTGCTAGATGACAATAAAGTAGATGGAAAAATCATACTGAACGAACAAAACCAATTGGAGGTTCAGGTTCTGGAAAAAGAACCATTAACCTGCCCTGCATGTAAACAAGGCGAAATTGTAAAAGGAAAAACAGCCTGGGGATGTAAAAACTTCAAGAATGGTTGTCGCATGCGTATACCATTCGAATTTATGCAAAAGAGCATTACCGATGGGCAATTGGAGCAATTGATTCAGAAAGGAAAAACCAGAAAAATTAAAGGTTTCATCACTCCATCGGGAGAACAAATGGATGGTGTACTTGCTTTTAACGACCAGTACCAACTAGAGATTAAATAGTTACTACACAACTCGCTCAATAATTCAGAATAAACAAGAATACAAAAAAGGATGACTAATGGTAGTCATCCTTCTTCTATATTATTATAAAAGTATTCTATTTCTCAACCGATACTTTTGCGGCCATGTCCTTGGTTTTCTCGACCAATGCATCCATGTCGCATCCCAACTGATCGTGACACAAGGCTACACCCATACGGCGATTTACACGCGCTGTTGTTTTTCCAAAAATGCGGATATCCGATTTTGGAGTAGCAGCAGCTTCATATAATCCGTTATAAGTTGGATTTTCGAACTCATTCTTAGCAAGAATTACAGCACTCACACCAGCTCTATCCAAAGTGATTTCGTTGATTGGTAATCCTAAAACGACACGGCAATGTAATTCAAACTCCGAGAAGTTCTGCGTTCCTGCCAAAGTTACCATTCCCGTATCGTGCGGACGAGGTGACAATTCAGAGAATACTACCCCATCATCACAAAGGAAAAATTCTACGCCCCAAATTCCGGCACCAGTCAGCGATTTGGTTACCTGAGCAGCCATATCCTGAGCTACCTTTAAATCTTCGGGCTTAACACATGCTGGTTGCCAGCTTTGTTGGTAATCGCCACGCTCCTGAACATGCCCTATTGGTGAACAGAAAAGCGTTTCGCCATTTTTCTGTGTTACCGTAAGAAGAGTGATCTCGCTATTGAAGTTTACAAAACCTTCAACAATGATTGTATTGGAATCGCCACGACCTTTATCGCCCGCATTTTTCCATGCCTGCTCGATATCTGCCTCGCACTTAATATACGACTGCCCTTTTCCCGATGAAGACATCAATGGCTTTACCACACATGGAATACCAATCTCTTTCACCCCAGCCTTTAGCTCTTCCAACGAACTGGCATATACATAAGGCGCTGTACGCAAACCTAACTCTTGGGCTGCTAAATCGCGAATAGCACGACGATCCATTGTAAAGTTGGCAGCCTTAGCGCTTGGTACAACCTGAATACCTTGCTTCTCGTAATCGTAGAAACGCTCAGTGCGAATTGCTTCAATTTCTGGGACAATAATATCGGGATTATGTTTGGCTACAATGGCATCCAATGCATCGCCATCTAACATGTTTATAACCTCCGATTGGTCGGCCACTTGCATTGCCGGCGCATTTGCATAACTATCAACAGCAACTACAGTTTGCCCAAGACGCTGACAAGCAATAACAAATTCCTTTCCCAGCTCTCCCGATCCTAGCAGTAAGATCTTTTTAACCATGATTTTTCTTTTTGTAGAGTTTTGATGTGATTTGAGCTGCAAATGTAAAATTTCTATTTCATTGCCGTAACGATTCGAGAAGTAGATTTCAAATTTTAATTTATGATTTAATGTAGCAGATCAACCTAAAACAGAAACAACTTCCTTATACACAAATAAAAAACACAAGTTCGTTCAGAGTACAATCTATATGTCAATGGCAGGAAAAGTGGTATGAAATAAAAACAAAAAAGCGATGTAACTACCTGTAGTACATCGCTTAATTTTTCACATATTGTGATCGAGGCGGGGTTCGAACCCACGACCCACAGCTTAGAAGGCTGTTGCTCTATCCAACTGAGCTACTCGACCAGTCCTGCATCACGAAAAGCTTTATTCATGCGGCTTTCAAGCCTTTTCATTTCCGTTTTGCGATTGCAAATATAGACAAAAATTGTAGTGCTACAAACTTTTTATTTCAAAAAAAGCAGTGTTTACTACTCTCACATCACAAAAAAAGCCGGCAGCTAATTCTTAATGACAGACTTATGCAAAGGTTAAGTCTTTCAAAAAAAATTCACTTTCGACTTTTTTTACTCTTCTATGAGTCTATTTCGAGTTATATTTTTGAATTGCTAAAGTAGCTTACATTACCGGAACACCTGCTTCTTCGCACTTTTCGTATAGTTCGTCAGGCCAAATACTGGCTTGTACTTCGGCGATATGTGTTTTCTGTAGGAAGTACATGCATAAACGCGATTGACCAATACCACCACCTATAGATAATGGGATTTGATCTTTCAATAATTTTTGGTGGAAATACAGTTCCTGACGCGCTTCATCGCCACAAACAGCCAACTGACGCAACAATGCCGCCTTGTCCACACGAATACCCATTGACGAGATCTCGAAAGCACTTTCCAATACCGGGTTCCAAAGGATAATATCACCGTTTAAGCCTTTGTACTCTCCTTCTGTTGGTGTCGACCAATCATCGTAATCCGGAGCACGTCCATCGTGTTTTTCTCCAATAGCCTCTAACTCTCCACCAATTCCAATTACGAAAATAGCACCATATTTCTTAGCCGCTTCACTTTCGCGCTCTTTGGCACTTAAAGTAGGAAATTCACGAGCCAGATCTTCGGCATGAATAAATGTAATTTCTTCAGGTAACTGAGGCAACAGTTGTGGGTATTGCTCACAAATAAAGAACTCGGTTCTGCGCAACACCTGGAAAATGCCTCGAACAGTTTTCTTCAAGAAATCAAGCGTACGATCTTCAGCAGTCATTGTTTGCTCCCAATCCCACTGATCGACATACAACGAGTGAATGTTGGTTAACTCTTCATCTGCACGAATAGCGTTCATATCAGTGTAAAGTCCGTATCCAGGCTGAATCCCCAGTCTTCCTAACGTTAGACGTTTCCACTTAGCCAATGAGTGTACCACTTCGGCCTTAGCATCTCCCAATTCCTTAATAGGAAACTTTACCGATCGCTCTGTACCGTTCAGGTCATCATTAATACCTGTACCTGTCATTACAAATAATGGAGCAGTTACTCTACTCAATCGTAATTCGGCAGCCAAATTCAACTGAAAGAAGTCTTTTACTCTTTTAATAGCTGTTTCAGTTTGTCTCGCATCGATTAATGGTTTATAACCTTCTGGAATGTAAAGTTTCATTTTGTCTGTTTTTATATTATTTATCTTTCTTTTTTCAAATTCTTCGTGACAAATATAAACACATTGTTTTGACAAAATGAAATCTTTTTTGATTTTTTTCAATCTTTTTGTCACACAATTAACATTAAAACAAACACAAACACACCTCATCGCTATGTTCAAACACACAGAACAAACACAAAAACAACCACTTACCAATCAACAGACAAAATCGAACACCCCCCACAACTCTTCTACCATTTCTTTTCATCATTCAACAGAGTTTACAAAAAACTAACATTAGAAGCCCATTTTCCATATTCAAAAACATCAACAATGAAATTTCCAATACATTTTAACACCTACAAGTCACTTTATATTACATTTTGTCATTTCTACAATTCATCAACACCAATACCATTGTTCATTATTTAATATCCTATATATTTGTTCATCAAATAATAAGAGATGTTGCGATCGTATGCCCACAATATTTACGCATTGTACATTATCAAGATTTCCAAATGGTTCAATCTGGTAATGCCCATCATCGTCTTGTTTTTTCAAGACAACGATCTTACCATGAAAGATATTTTCATACTGAAAGCCATCTACTCAACTGGTATTGTCGCACTGGAAATTCCTTCAGGATATTTTGCCGATGTTCTAGGGCGAAGAAAAACCCTTTTAATTGGAAGTGTTTTTGGTGCCGCCGGATTTCTCGGTTATAGTCTTTCCCACTCTTTCTGGGGTTTTGTTGCTGCCGAACTAATCCTGGGTATCGGGCAAAGCTTCATATCCGGAGCCGATTCGGCCTTATTATATGATTCGCTAAAAGCTCAAAAACGAAAATCAGAGTACACCAAACTGGAAGGAAGAATGGCCTCGGTAGGCAATTACGCTGAAGCACTTGCAGGTATTTTGGCCGGTCTTCTGGCAACCATCTCGTTCAGAACCCCCGTTTATTGTCAGGTATTCGTTTCAGCTTTAGCTATTCCTGCAGCTTACCTACTCATAGAGCCCAAACGCGAAATGTTAGCACATCCTACCATGGGTTACATATTAAAAGTCGTAAAAGAGAGTATGACTGACCTCAACTTACGTACAGCCATTCTCTTTTCATCATTAATTGGTACCTCAACGCTTACATTTGCATGGCTCATTCAGCCCTATTTCCAACAAATAGACCTTCCTGTTGCTCTATTCGGAACTATGTGGACAGCACTGAACCTAACCGTTGGAACAAGCTCTATTTTTGCATATAAAATTGAAAACCGATTAAAACAGCGGGGCATCTATCTGCTCATTCTGTTGGGCATACCTGTAATTTATATACTGGCCGGTTTTACCATCTCTACCATCGGTATGGCATTGCTGTTCCTTTTCTATTTTCTTCGGGGAATTGCTACCCCTTCGCTAAAAAACAATATCAACCACTATACCACATCAAACGTTCGCGCTACAGTACTATCGGTGCGCAACTTCATTATTCGCATACTTTTTATAGCCATTGGTCCATTTGCCGGATGGCTAATAGATAATTACTCGTTAAGTACAGCTTACTGGAGCCTGGGCATTATTATTTTAACACTGGGAATTGCTATTCTTACCCCCTACTTTCTAAAACATAAGAAATTGACATAACATTCTGTTGTATCGCCCAGAATCTTTCCATAAATTCGAGCCTTAAACCGTAATTATTCAGATCATGAGACACCTTCTATTAATAGCTATCGCCTTGGTAGCTATAATTACCAGTTGTCAGGCACAGGAAACATCAAAAAAACTTATCTGGGCCGACGAATTCAACAAAGACGGACTTCCAGACTCAAAATCGTGGACCTATGAAGTGGGCTATATTCGCAACAAAGAGAAACAGTATTATACTGAAAAGCGACTAGACAATGTGCGCATTGAAAATGGACATCTAATCATCGAGTCGAAAAAGGAAGACTACAAAAACTTTGGCTATACCTCGGGTAGCATCAACACTTTTGGTCGCGTAAGTTTTAAAGGCGACTTTAGAATTGAAGTGCGTGCGAAACTACCCAAAGGAAAAGGAATATGGCCAGCCATTTGGATGATGGGCACTAATCGTTCGAAATACGGATGGCCCAAGTGCAGCGAATTAGATATCATGGAATTTGTAGGCAAAGATCCTAATATTGTATATGGAACAATGCATTGGGCCGACTCAAGAGTGAACTACAAACACAAAAGCAAGGGGGGTAAAATAAAAATCACCGATTTACACACCAACTTCCATGTATATGGTTTAGAACGTAAAGGTTCACACATCAAGGTATTCATTGATGATGAATTCTATTTCGAATTCGATGTACCTAAAACAGCTTTCGAAGGATCGTTTACGTCACCTGTTTATCTTTTGCTAAACACTGCTGTAGGAGGAAGTTGGGGAGGACCAATCGACGACTCCATATTTCCACAGAAATTTGTTATCGATTACGTAAGAGCGTATAAATTATAAGCTGAACTGGCAAACTTTTAGATATTCAGAAAAACTATTATACGTCATCTCTCAAATAACCAGCAAAAAATGTCAGAACATTGGAGATCTATCTCACTTGTTCTGACATTTTTATTTTGCGCTATTAATAAGCGTGCTGAATCAAAATTTAAATCGAATTCAGCCTATTACATGGCATTTTTGTAAATCTGCACTGCATCTTCCATTGAAACCGCTTTAGGGTTACCTCCGGTACATACATCAGCCAATGCATTTTTAGCCATCATTTCGAAATCTTCCTCTTTTACACCCAACTCTTTCAAGCCAGCAGGAATACCTACATCAGTTGATAGTTTAGCAATGGCTTCCAATGCTGCTTCTGCTGCTTCTTCTGTTGTCATCGATGCTGTATCTACTCCCATTGCTACTGCAATTTGAGCAAATTTCTCAGGACAAGCAGACATATTAAAACGCTCTACGTGTGGTAACAATACAGCGTTACAAACACCGTGAGGTAAATCGTACTGACCACCCAACTGGTGAGCAGCAGAGTGTACATATCCTAATCCACAGTTAGAAAACGCCTGACCTGCAATAAACTGAGCCCAAGCCATTTTGCTACGTGCCTCTAGGTTCTTTCCGTCTTTTACTGCATCGCGTAAGCTTTCGCTAATTAAACGAATAGCGTACAAAGCTAAGTTATCCGACCAGTGGAAAGCACCTACAGTTACGTATGCCTCTACAGCGTGAGTCAATGCATCCATTCCTGTTGCTGCAGTCAAAGCTGCTGGCTTATCCAACATTAATTCCGGATCGTTTACTGCCATCGAAACCAAACAGTTTTTGTCTACCATTACCATTTTTACCTTACGCTCTTCGTCGGTAATTACATAGTTAATGGTTACCTCACTGGCAGTACCCGCAGTTGTGTTGATAGCTGCAATTGGAGTCGCTTTCTTTTTCGATACATGAATTCCTTCATAATCGCGAATGTGACCACCATTGGTTGCCAAAATACCAATTGCTTTTCCACAATCCTGAGGAGAACCACCTCCAATAGTCAAAATGAAATCACATTTGTTCTCTTGCAACACCGCTAAACCATCGTGCACGTTTTTACAAGTTGGGTTAGGCTGAACATCATCGTAAATAACAAAATCGATGTTTTGCTCTACCATTTTATCAGTTACCTTCTTAGCAATCCCTAGCTCGTTCAATACTTTGTCTGTAACAACAAGTACTTTCTCATAACCCTCTGACTTAATCTCTTCCACTAAATCAGCTACTACTCCAGGACCAACAAGGCTTAAAGGAGGTAAGTAAATTCTTCTTTTTTCTAACATCTTAATTATTCCTATTGTATTTATTGGCCAACATGTACTTTAAACACACCAAGAACAGCACATGCCAGCACAGAGAATGCAAAAATAAAACATTTGTATTAACAAGTACACACAACTACCGTTATTTAAAACCATCTAATTCTTATTTAGAGTGAGTTTCTTTTAGTAGAATATTTTTAAACTCTACTTTCATTGGAGGCCCCACATGCACTTGCACCCCGATATAGCCTGAACAACTTGCATTAATCGTATCCGCATCAACTACATCGCTCATTAATACGCCATTCAAAAAGTGCTTCAAACGGTTTCCTTTTGCTATAATATGGTAATGGTTCCACTTTCCTTTTTTAAACACTGCTTTTAACGAATCGGGAGTACTCAACAAAGAAGTCACCGTTCTATTCTTCCATGCATTGTTGCTGACTAAAGTTCCAAAATCGGAGCTCTCACTCATGGGCTTAACAGTCACTTGCTCTCCCCGGTAAGCCAACGTAGTTCGCTTGCGTTCTTCATAGTTCTGCCCATTATATCTATTCCTTCCATCCAGATCGGCTTGATAGCCTTTCAAAGCAAAAGGCACACCTTCCACCAACTCACTCCGGTAATTAATTCCGCTATTGCCTTTCGAAGAGACTCTAAAATCAGCCTTTAACTCAAAGTCAGAAGGATTTCCACCTTGCCAAATAATAAAACTATTGCGTTTAAGTATCGTTTCAGGAGTAACTTCTCCCACCAAACAACCATTCTCCACTCGCCAATAAGTTGAGTCTCCTGTCCAACCATCCAGTTTTTCTCCATTAAAAATGGATTTGAAGTCAACTTGTTGCTCTCGCTTTTGAGGTTTACAACCACCAATTGCCAACATGGCAAATACAACTATACTTAAACGCATAAAAAACATCTCTACTCTTCAATTTTTATTATCCATTTCCCTTCATCAAGCAAATAGTATTCGTAAGAATCGTCTTTTCTAACTTTCTTCGAATTTCCTTTACCATTAATTTTTAATGACTTTGCATTCAACGGAACGCGTACAATGGCCTTTGTTGTCATTGGCACAGTCAATGTTTCAGTTATCTTATTGGATTTCTTTCTGTACTTGAAATCAATTATTCCTTTAACGGTAGAAAAACGGCAATCAATTTTGGGAAATCCAGCAGGTGAAGGGAATACCTGAAACTCATCGAAACCTTTTTGGGTAGGCTGAATTCCTGCCACATATTTATACAGCAATGAAAGAGGGCCACCACTCCAAGCATGGTTCAAAGAATTCTTCTTCTTGAAAATCTCCCACAATGTAGTGGTCTCATCATCAATCATCACCTTATAGCGTTCCTTCATGCGTTTCAATGCCAGTTCTGTTTCCCCCATAACAAATAAGGCTTCTTCCACATATTTTTCCATGTAAGGACTCGCATGGCGAATATTGTACAGCAACTTGGTCAACACAGGAAATTGTTTTTCACTGGCAATTCCGGCAACCACTGCCAATCCATTTCCTCTATCATCAATTTCATCTTTATACCCCGGAGAGCGATATCCTTCTGTTGTCCAGAAGACAGTGTTCAAACGATGTTTAATGCGCTGCATCTTATCCAAAGCCAACTGTGCCTCCTGCGGTTCTTTCATGTAATCAGCCATTTCAGCATACCCTTTTAAGGCCAGATAATACCACACATGCTCCAACAGATTCTTATCGATTCTCTTTCCCCAGTCGGACCAATTCCAACCTCCCTTTTTAAAAGGCACATTTCCATCTTCACCCACTTTCCACATACTCAGGTATTTCTTCACTTGCGGATAAACCTTCTTATACAACTCCTCTTTTCCTGTGTATTGCACAAAATGACGAAAGCCAAACCACCCAACACTGGCCAACATCTGTTGCGGCAACTCCTTGGGATAATTTCCTGGAATAGGAGAATGCAATACGCCATTTTCCCATTGCCAATCCACCAATTCATAAATTGCTTTTTCTGCTAGAAATAAAGCATTCTCATCCATGGCATAGAAGGTTTCTTCCATTTCCAGTACTAAATCGCCCCACCATTGTGCACGTTCTCTATCGGGACAATCCATAAAATTATCGCGCATAGTCACATACAGTGTACGCTTGGCTTTCTTCACCAATGTCATTAAATCCGGATCATCCAAGAAGATCTGTCCATCGAATTCTGAATTATATCCCGTTTCGCGATAGCCTACCTCCAATACTTTTACTCCATCTTCCACATCGAAATACACTTCGTGGCCACTCATCCATGGTAAGTGCTCATATTCTTGCACCCCGGCTTTGGTAATGTATTCACCTCGAATTATCTTTCCTCCGTTTATGTTGTAATAGTTATCGGTAGTAACCACTACCTTTTTACCTGCAGGAGCTTTTAGTTTCATATAGAAATGAAATTGCATGTTGTAAGGCAACTTCATTTTTACCCGATTTCCATCCTGTGTAAATTTTACTTTATTTAAACCGAAATCTTTCCACTGAGGAATGATTCTTCGGTGCAACTTATTCCACGGTACAACTCCTTCTTCTCCGGCTTCTTTAGCCTGTAGCCACGATGAATCATCGAATTTTTCCTTTTGCCATCCATCAACAGCTTTGGTTGCCACATGCTGCACCTGACTTTCAGACAATCGATAGTTTGGTGCATCATTCAGTGCTGTTTGCATCGATTGATCTTTCATCACCTTCCACGAACCATCGGAAACAATTTGCTCATCATCGGCAATACACTCCATGAAAAAGCCTGCTTTTCCACTATCGTTATGCGAGAAGCTACTATTTCCGAAATAGCAAAGTTGTACCGCAAAAGTGTTGGTTCCTTTTTGTAGAAAAGGGGTTAAATCTACCTCGTCGAAATAGGTATCATTGGGATTAGGGCCACGCTTAATCTGCCCTTCCAGTATAGCCAATTTGCCATTTATCCATAACCAATACTTACTATCGGCAGCAATTCTGGCTATTGCCTTTTCAGGCTTTCGGGTCAACTCTTTTTTAGTCCGAAACAGAAACCACTGATTCTCGCTATGCTTAAACTCAGGGTGCATCAACCACTGGGCATTTTCCTTTTTCTTCGCAATTTCATTGGTATCATTTGCTCTGGCAATCCCGCTCATTACCATCAAAATCGACACAAGAAATCCACACACTACTTTTTTCATTAGATCAATCTTATTATTCTGGTTTAATATTTCGCATGAAAGTAGTGCTATTGCGAATTCAGAATAATAGACAAAATGACTAATTACTTAACCATTCTGACTTCGATGAAAGTCGATACTATTTTTTACTGCGAACAACAATCTTTTGGTTACAACTTCCGGTAATTCCTGTACCCACTTGTACGCCATTCACCATTACATCCAATTGCGTGTTACTATCCGATGTCCAAAAATCGACTTCTGCTATCCCATATTCATTGGTAATCACTGTTGGATTCCAGTATAAAGTAGTTCGGTTATCAAATTCAGGCGAATTATTCTTGTTGTATTTAGGTGAATAAAAAGTACGTGGTTTGCTCAGCCCCTTATGAATTTGAGTTAAAATACCATCCGGATCGCCCCGGTAACCTTTTCCGTAAGTTTCAATCACCACCATCGATTGGCGACACCCTCCCCCTAAAATTTCAAAATCGCCATAAAATGGAATTAATTCACTGGTTGGAGGGACTACCATCACCTTCTTTAACTCCCGCACCTGCATAAGGCTTAAAGCTTGCATAAGGTGCATCATATGATCTGGCATTTCTCCACAATTCATAAAAACACCTCCATTAACTAAGAAGATTGGCACACATTCTGTAGCTTCCATTGAAATACAAGGCAACAATACTCCTGGCTGAGATCTTTCATACCTTAACTTCGCACCAAAGTCGCGTACCAATAAATCAAACAAATTCTCATACCTCTTCCCCGTTGGATCGAGAGTATCCATGTCGGCAATATTTATGGCCTGCCCTTCAAAATCTTCGTACCATTTCTTGTTTTTAGCCGTTACCGTTACCTCTTCCAAATCGAGCATCCATGTTACTCCGGCTCCCGTTTTAGAAACCTGATTCTTTTTAAATGATCGAATTCGGTTTATCTCAGCCCTTTCGGCTTTAGTATAAAAGGATGGGACAGCCGGACGTAAATGAAAATTCCACGATTCAGGAATCGATTCTAAATTTACAGTTCCATAAAAGCAACGTCCGGTTTTCTTTCTGTTAGGGCGCTGTGCCTGAATAACCATTCGGGCAAAATCGTAATGCAAAGGATGAGTAAACGAAAAATGTCCAGTACTATCTACCTGAGATTCGATAAATCGCATACCACCATCTACCTTACTCATCACCGACAGCTTAATATGATTATACCCAATCCGATCGTATCGCTTCTTGTTTTCAGCATGAATCTGTCCTTTAAAAGCATAGAACTTATCATCTAAAATCGTTATAATGCTATCTCTATTGTCCGGTACAAATTCCGTCTGTACCTTCCTGTAACCATGTGTCAACATTACCAGATCAATACCTTTTAAGTCGGTCGCTCCATTTTTAAAATAGCCTGCTGCATTCTCCACCTTTCCATGCAGCTCTGAGCTCAACAGTTTGTATGCCGAAATATTCCGACTATCCTCCTTTACGTTGGTCTGATTCTCATCCACTACAGCCAACGACAGATTGGTTTTTATGCCCCTGCCACGATCATCGGTTGTTCGAATCTTCAGTTTCACCCGATCGCGCTTTCCATATTGAACAGAATCGGCCACACATTCAACATGCATATGCTCTTTAGCGTCAACAAATACCAAACGTTCTGCCCGGTTATTATAGCCATTATCCATCAATGAAAATACAACAACTCCGGCTGGCAACTCTTTTTTGGCAACTGTAACTGAAGTAGAAGCACCCTTTAGCTGAAAAGAATAGTTGCTGAATAGTTCTTTATGCCGATGCCCTATTAAGCGAAATGTTTCGCCAACATGATTCTTATTAGTCTCAACTGAAAAACGTATACTATCACTGCTCTGATCAACCATTTTAAGCAACACCCCATCACTCACTGCTTCTGGCAACTTTTTCTTCCACACCAAAGTTTTATTGGTAATTAATGCACTATACTTTTCTCCTTCTTTCGGCATAAACTTGACACAGCCAATCCCTTGCTCGTTCGATTTAAAACCAGTTAATGTATCTCCTTTCAAGGAAACAATTACCCCTTGAATTGACTCTCCTTCTCCTCTATTGTTCTCAGAACGAAAAGCTACCTTATTCTCAATTCCAGCCAACATGGTTCCACTCTCTGGCAACCACTGTACATCCACATCGTATTTTACAGGAACAATAAATTGTTTCTCAATTTCGCGCTCGGGAATAGAGAGTGTAAGCACGGCAACGGTATCTTCTTCTCTCCACTCATTGCCCTTGGGAAGTCGGCTTTTCAATGAAAATTCACTAAAGTTTCGCAAATGTACAGTTCCCTTTCCCAATAGTTTCTTTCCTATGGACAACAGGTAGTTCACCTCGTTATCCTTGAATATATTCACTGCACCATTCTGTTCAATTTCCCGAAAACCAATGGACAATTTCATGCTATCTTTTTTCGCAGAATTAGCAATCTGCGGATAACAAAAGAACGAAAAACTCTCTTTAGGATCACTCACCTTCAGTGTACGGGAAAATGGTAATCTTTTCTCTTTTAGCGTATTTAAAGTATGTGCCTGCAACAGATAATTACCAGCTGGCAAATTATCGTTGATGTGCCAATCACCTACTGCTGTCCCATCTATCATATAGCACGATTTCTCCTCTATGCAGTCTCCTTTCGAATCGATGATATTCACATACACAATACGATTCAACGTATCGGGAATTTCCATTGCACCACACCACCCATAGGCTTTAAACCAAACGGTATCGCCCTTAAAATATTCCGATCTATCGGTATGAATAAATAGTTTGGAAGGAATAACTGGATCTTTATCCGTCTTATCGACATTCAATTCTTGGGCAAATCCTGCAGTTTGAAGAAGAATAACGTTTATAAAAACATACAGTAAAAATAAAGGTGGGAAGTGAGAAATCATAGCAAACAACTTTAATTAACTACAATATTGATTATTATTGATTTTCATAAATATAACAATTAAAAACAAAAGCACATAAAAAAAGAGGCACTCAATCAACTCACAGTTAACCGAATACCTCTATCTATCTTAATTATTATCCAGCAGAAGCTATTCTCTTCCACCTTCGAACTGCTCTTGGCCTCGTTCTATCTCTTTTAGCTTAAGCACACTTATTTCTTTCTTTAAGCGCTTAACTTCTTTCTGCAACTCTTCATTCGACGATTGCTTGTTAACCAACTCTTTGGCACCAATCGATTCTTTCCCAATCTCAGAATAGATAAACGCTTCGGAGCTTGGCATACTCTCCAATACTAACTCTCCGGCAGCAGGCTTATGCATTCCCGGATCGTAAACCGACGCTTTAATCTTTATCTTCCCTGCTTTCAAAGTGGAACGAACCAAAATGGGAGCCGTTCCCCACTCCAATCGTTTTGGATTAGCCATCACCGACTCATCGCCAATAATTTCGCCTTCTCCTTCTATTTCAAATCGGATTACCTCTCGGTTTAAACGACGAACAATACCATCCTTATCTACCATTGAAGCTACCACACACACAAAGTCGGAACCATTAGCCACCAATCCTTTTCCTTTATCTTCTACAGATAACACTATCTGTGTTGGCTTTTTTGATGGCATTCTTTTAAAGCGAGCCACCACTTTGCCATCAATTAAACCTTCGGCAACCAAACTGGCTTGCGATTGCTTTTTAGCACGATGCAGGTTCTTCACATCAATGAAGTCAAAAACATCTTTGAATACCACCATCGGGTGAGGCATTTTCTGATTGTAATTGGCGACCTTCTGCACCAAAGTATCTTGCTCATAAACAATCAATCGCACTTCGTCGCAATTGGTAAACACCGTTACATCTTCTTCCGAAATAGGTTTCATTTGATGAGCTACATAAACCATTGGCGCATTGTCTTTGCTCACATCGCGCTGACTAGCAAACATATAATAAGAATATTTCGGCTGACGATAAATATCTGTAATACCTCCAAAGAATGTATCGGGATGGCCACCTCGCTGATGATCGAAAGAGTGCCACAAGGTACCGCCTACATGTTGTGCTGGCATATCGTACAAACCTTCCCACGAAGTGTAGATATAATCAGGGTTAGCATAGTGTTTTGCTTGAATCAGTTGTGCTCTTTCCCCCCAGTTTCGTTGAATTCTACTTGGAGAATTGTGCGCACTCCAATCGTCCACACAGTCGCCCCACTCACGGGTAAACACACATCGGTCTTCATCGGCATAATTAAAGCCTAAACGCTTGAAGTTTTCAGCTGTTTTATCTTGCACCTTGCGGTAGAATTCACTTTTGTATGGGTGAGAATAGATTATATCGAAATGCTCTTGCCCACGGGCATGTGAATCACAAACTGTGAATGCCCCCTGGAATGGATACTCTTCGTGCACAATTTCATGCGCTCGTTTGGCAAAATCGTTGGGATACCAGGTTTCATTCAGAATAGGTTCCCACATCAACACACAAGCATAGTTTCTGTCTCTTCGAACCATATTACGAATATCTCTGTAGACCCGCTGCTTGAAAATTGGTTTATCGTTCCAAAACTGCCATCCCGGAGTAGCCACGATGTAAAACAATCCCAACTCATCACATGCTTCCATAAATGCCGCATCTACCGGATAGTGAGCCGCACGAATCACATCGCATCCTCCATCTTTCAACAACTTGGCATCGCGCCATTGTGCTCCATTGGACATGGCATTTCCAACAATTGCATGATCCTGATGGCGATTGGCTCCAATCAATTTCCCAGGGTAAGGTTTATTATTCAGGAAGAATCCCTGCTTGCCTTTGAATTCTATTTTACGAATTCCAACACGTGAGGCCACTCCGTCAAGCACGTTTCCTTTTCGGCCTAATACTCTTACCTCCAAACGATATAAATCGGGCGACCAAGGTGACCATAAATCTGGATTGCTTACCCCAAATTGTGTTTTGTAATTGGCAGAGGTTCTGGCTTTCAAAGTCAATCTCTTTTTCGACTTAGCCACCGACTTACCCTCTTTATCTTTCAAAATAGCCTCAACAGTAACCGACTGATTCTTCGAGTTATCGTTCTGGATATTGATCAATGCATCTACGGTTGCTTTTTTATCATCCAACTGACTGATATGCGTAAAAATTCCACCACTGGCCACTTGTTTGGCTTCTATGGCATTGGTAATATAAACCGAATTGGTAGCCACTAAATAGACATCACGATAAATCCCTCCGAAATAAGAGAAGTCCAAATTATCCTGACGCTGTCCTGGAGGGTAATCCGGATCATCACTGTTGTCTACCCATACTGCTATAACATTTTTACCATTCGCATTTAGCTTTCCGGTAAGGTTAACGTTAAAAGGCAAAAACCCACCGTAGTTCTCACCAATTTTTTCTCCGTTTAAATATACCTTACACTTTCCCATCACTCCTTCAAAGTGAAGTTTCATCACTTTGCCCTGAGCTCCTTGTGGTACAGAAAAATGCTTGCGATACCATGCCACTCCCTGGTAGTTATTACTTCCACTAGCTTCTGTGGTAATTAATTCCAAGCCATGTGGGCAATTTACCACATCCCACTGCGAATCGTCGAAATCTGATAGGTAAGCATTGGCAGCATTTCCTTTTATGAAGCGCCATCCAATGTTGAAATTGTAGTTGATACGTCCACTGTTGGGAACTTCCCAAAAACCTGCCTTTGAGAAACGATCTTTCTCATTGATTTTTGCCCAAGATGTTGTGAAAATAAAACACATGAGCAATGGCAGGAAGAAATGGATTCTTTTTCCTCTCATCTGAATAAATTTTAATAATGCGTTGCACAAATATAGCACTATTTCAATTCCCCTACCAGTACCCACTAGTTAAAACAAGAAAAGAGTCCTGTCAATTGAATGACAGCAACTCTCTTCCATTACCGATAATCTATAATAAACTACTTAGCTTCCTTATATTCTATGCCTTAACGAACTCTTATTCCTGATGTATTTTTCTGTTTCAGTGAATTCTCTTTTTCAAATTCGAACTTCGAATCACTCATCTTCCAATTGCGCGCATTCTCAATTGAGCCTCCTGTTTGTGCCTGAATATTCACATTATCGAAACTTAATCCTTCTACCGGATATTCTTTATATCCTTGAACTTTGAACGCACGTTTGCACTTTTCAGCAGTAATATTTTTGAAATAGATATTCTGCAGTTTACAGAAGCCCTTCTCTGCTGGAGTTACCTTTTGCAATAACATTTTCCACCGCTTTGGAATGGGATATCCATTGTATTTTTCTGGCAGCTTGCAGTAACTATATTTAGGATTCCAGTTCATTGACATCTCAAATACAGTTGGAATATTCTTCATTGTAATATTCTCGATATAGACATTCTCAATTACACCTCCCCTTGTTCTGGCCGATTTAAACCGAATACCAGTATCAGTTCCATTGGCTTCCATATTGGAGACATAAACATACTTAATTCCACCAGAAGTTTCACTTCCGAAAACTACCAAACCTGAACCTTCGGCCGTTTTATTATTTCGAATTACAATGTACTGGCAAGGTTTATTCACTCGTAATCCATCAGCATCGCGACCTGCCTTCAGACAGAAGTTATCGTCCATGCATGCTACATTGCAATTTTGCACCAACACTTTTTCCGATGAATCGATATCGATACCATCGGTACTTGGAGCGTAATGCTTCGAGAAGTTATCAATGGAAATACCATCGACAGTCACCTGCTTCGAATACAATATCTGCACCGTCCAAAAAGGAGATTCTTTCAATGTAATATCCTGAATTTTCACATTGGTAGAGTTGTTGGATACCAACATTCTTGGGCGTTTACAGTCGTAGTCGCGAATCCATTTCAGGTTCTCCTTCTGATAAATAGGTTTCATGTATATGAACTTAGCCCAAAATATTCGACCACGCCCTTGAATCTCCGCTTCACCTGAGATTTTTACATTCTTAGCATTGTTGATGTTAATTAATGCCGAAGGCCATTTAATTTCTATTCCAGCTACTCGGGTATCAATCTCGGGATAATCAACCAGTTCTGTACTCCCCAGCAACACCACATCATTATGAAAGTACAAATGCACATTGCTTTTCACGTAAATACTTCCTGTCAAGTAATAGCCTTTAGGAAAGTAGACTACTCCACCTCCATTTTCAGCACACTTGTCAATTGCATTTTGGATGGCCTTGGTAGCTGAAAAAATCCCGGAATTGCAAGCCTCATATTTCAGTACATTAAAAGTATCTGTTTTAAAATCAAACTCCCTATACCCAACATGTTCAACCCAATCTAGCTTCTTGGAAAAACTGTGTGCTTTCGTATAAAACACACAGCTCGCAAACAGCATAACAATAACTAAAAACCTCAACTGCTTCATATCTTCTTCTCAATTTAAAAAGCTCCAAAGTCAGCCAATGCCAACTTTAGAGCTGTATCCTAATCTATTTTCGTACAAACGAATATTTACCACTCGCCACATTTATTTCGTATCCTTTAAACGAGGCTGTGCTTATATATTTCATCTGCGCTCTTTTTAACGATTCTCCATTTTTAGTTATAGTATCTGTCTCTTCTGCCACAATACGGATCACCCCTTTTGTATTGACAGGCACTTCAACATTTAATTCGAAGTGGTCATTCTCCATTTTCCAGGCAGACTTTATTGTTCCCCGAATGGAATTGTAACTGGCCTTTGCCCATGTTAAACCACCTCCCACATGTGGTTCAATAACGACCTCTGAAAAACCAGCATTTCGTTCATCAATTCGGATTCCTGCAACCACCTGATACAACCAATTGACAATGGCTCCGTATGCATAATGGTTAAAAGAATTCATGCCTGCTCGCTGAAAACTACCATCAGGTCTGATACCATCCCAGCGTTCCCAGATTGTAGTCGCTCCTTTAGTTACAGGATAAAGCCACCCCGGATATTTCTTGCGCATAAGCAACATGTATGCTTCATCGTAGTATCCATATTCCGACAAAATGAAACTAATCATTGGAGTTCCTAAGAAACCGGTAGTGATATGCTTCATCTTATTTACATCATTGGCCAGGTATTTGGCCACCTGAGGCTTTAGCGCCTCTGGAACTAAATCAAACTCAATTCCCATGCAATAAGCCGTTTGGGTGTTGGACATTAAACGCCCGTTGGCTGTCATGTACTCATTCTGAAAAGCCTTTCGAACTTTTGCAGCCAGTTCGGTATAATATTTTTCATCTGCTTGCTCGCCCAGAATATGAGCTATTTTAGCCACCAATGCCGAAGAGTAAGAAAAGTAAGCTGTTGCAATAAAGTACTTATCGGTGAATGCCCCCATGTAGTGATCGTTGTTCTCGCTTTTAAACGACAACCAATCGCCGTATTGTTTCCCTTTTTGAATTAGCAGATTTTTGCCCGCTCTGTTTTTCATGAATTCGATATGACGCTTCATACTATCGTACTGTTCTCGTAAAACAGTTGTATCGCCATAGAAATGGTACAAATACCAAGGAACAATAACTGCAGCATCGGACCAGCCTGCCTGCCCGCCACCATGCGAAATAGCCGGAATGTAACGAGGAACACTACCATCTCTATTCTGATCGAGCGCCAAGTCTTTCATCCACTTCATGTAAAACGCGGCCGACTGCATATTAAAACACCCAGCCGGAGTAAACACCTGTGTGTCGGCAGTCCATCCTAATCGTTCATCGCGCTGCGGACAATCGGTAGGCACATCCACAAAGTTTCCTTTCTGGCCCCAAACAGCATTATGTACCAACTGATTAATCAATGGTTCAGAACACTCAAACTGCCCCGTTTCCTCTAAATTAGAATGTATTGCCAAAGCAGTAATATTTTCCTTTTGCAGTTTCCCGGGATAACCAATCACTTCGGCATATCGAAATCCATGAAAGGTAAATCGAGGAGTATATTTCTCTGTTTCTTCTCCAGCAATTGTGTAATTATCAGTTTGCTGAGCCCTGCGTAATGCTTTTCGATATAATTTCCCATTGGGTTCTAAAACCTCGGCATGATGCAATGTTACAACCTCTCCTTTATGTCCTTTCCCATTTAGCTGGATTTCCATAACACCCACAAGGTTTTGCCCAAAATCAATGATGTACGATCCGCTTTCAGTCTCTTTTATCTCAACAGGCTGAATACGATTCATTACCTGCATGGTTTCATTTTCCGTTGCTACCAGTTGAGTAGCAACATCCACAACTAAAGCATTCGTCCATACTGAAGATACTGCACCTACCCGATTCCAATTCTTCAATTCTTTGGTTGCGTTATACTGCTCTCCGTTATAAATCGAAGTGTACTCAATGGCTCCCAATGCCGATTTCCATGTATCGTCAGTAACAATTAACTCCGAAGAACCATCGCTATAGTTCACGTCCATTTGAAGAATAAAAGTCAATGGCTTCTTCATATTCTGATTTCGAAACTCACGATACCAACCATTTCCCAATACCGAAGCAACCACATTCTCTCCTTGACCAATCATGGAAGTTACATCGTACACCTGATATTGAATACGATTCTCATAACTGGTCCACCCCGGAGTTAATCGATCGTTGCCTACTTTCTCTCCATTCAAATACAATTCGTACAATCCTTGTGCACTCACATAGGCTCTTGCACGCACCACCTTTTTATTGGTTGAAAACTCTTTGCGAAAATAGGGCGAAGCATTGATTGCTTCAGCCTTAAAGCTGGGACTATTGGCATGAATCCAACCAGCTTTCCAATCCTCTTTTTTCAACAATCCCATTTCGAAAAAAGCAGGTTCACTCCATTTACTTGCTTTTCCCTTTTCGTCCCATACGCGTACTTGCCAGTATACACGCTGTCCTGAGGCTAAAGCTTCTCCGCCATATTCTAACAGTGTCGTTTTATTGGATAGCACTTTACCTGTTGACCAAAGTAAGGCTTTTCGATGTTTTAGTTTTTTAACCGATTCGGCACATCGAATTTCATAAGCCGATTGAGCGACACCATTTCTTTCGGCCCGAACTTCCCAACTTAACCGAGGTGCTTCGGCCTCTATCCCCATGGGATTTTTAAGGTATTCGGTTCGTAATTTCTTTACTTCAATTGCCATTAGATTATAGCAGCAAAGCATTAGAATTAAGACTGAAATCTGTTTCATTTTCTATAAAATATTTAGGTTACCTGAAATTAAGAGAGGTGATTTTCCAGATATCTTCTATTTATTTGACAATCAGTTTTTGCTTAATATTCTGCCCATTCAAAAGGCTTACTTTAACCAGATACAATCCCGTTTTTAATTCAGAGATATCTATTCTGTTATTGCTTCTGCAATCATTGATTTGCAATACCTTTTGGCCTCCGACGGATAAAATTTGGATATACTTTACTTTTTCAGCTTCAGGCAGGTCAATGGTCACTAATCCATTGGCAGGGTTGGGATAGATTTTCACTTTACCAACTAGTGTTTTTAGATCTGTTGAAGTATTCACCACCTTCTTAAACGAGATAGAATTCAAGTGTACACCTTTCTCCTCTCCATTAATAAATAGCTTCACATTCTGCAATCCTTTTTTCAATGTTACATTTTTTGCCAAAGTCAACATTTGCCAGGTATGTGCTTCTTCTGCCGTATTCTGCGAATCATTCGCTTCATTAAAAGGAATCTCTACATCATCCACTAGCTTCTCTCCATCTACTTCTAGTTTCACTTTAGCTGATTTTGCAAAAGCTGCATATTCCAACTCGATATCATACTCTTCTTCCTGCAAACTGCTTACGGTGTAACTATACCACTCTTCAGGCTCCAGCTCAGTTAAAAAACGTTTCCCTGCTGAAGTTCCAATTTGCACATCATCCTCTTTGCGGTAATCAGAAGTAGATGTACCTTCCGTTTTATCCATGAACGTTTTTCCTTCAGCGCCTCCTGCATCTTCGGGGTAATAATCGAAATTGACCAAACGAATGGTTCCAGGCAATGAATGAGCTCCGAACTCAGGAACTCCATCGTCGAAATTAACAACAGGATCTCCCATCGTTGCATCCAAACGTCGGAAAGTCAAAGCTCCATATCCGGGATAATCCAATGCATATGGATACGACTGACGCTCTTCATAACCTCGCTCTTCAATGGCCTTATCTCTTGCTCGCTTTAACCATTTGAATTGCGTACTATCCAAACTTGTTCTTGTCATATAGTGCGCCAATGGTAATTCGGCAATTGGAGCTTTAAACGTTTTCCCTCGCGAATCGGGATTAATTCCCAGTGATTTCCATCGGGCTGTTCGATCAAATTGTTGAATAAACTCGCCAGATTCAACTGTTGGATTCCATGGAGATGTTTGATCGGGATAACTGTGCTTGCTGGACACATCATATCGCATATGAAATTCGTAGCCCAGAAGCAATCGATTGTCCTCCCAGCCGTATAAATCATCTCCCTGATTCCACGCCATTTCTGCCAACTGAGAAAGAAAGCCCATTCCCAGATTTGCATGCCATAAATCACGTGAATGTTCCTGACACTGACCGTTTTCCCATATATAGTACTTTAAAACTCCGTTGTAACCATAATCTGGGATGGTATTTAGCTTTCGCACCTTATACTCTTGCGAATAAGTACCGTCTTTTCTTAATGAAGTGGGTTCTTTGGGGCCCGCATGACATGGTAAATCTCCTTCCGGATGAGCAAGTCCTTTCACATAGTTAAGTGCTCGTTTATACATCAATTCGTTATCGAGAAAAATTCCCATGGCCATAACACTCATCCATGCAGCCAAATCCTGATTTCCATGACGACCTCCATCGCCCATATAAATTCGCCAGTAAAATGAAACCCGATCATCCTTGATATCTACCGATGGTACTTCTGTAGATGAATACCCCGGATAGACTAACATATCTTCGAAACGTTTAATATCTTCGGACTTCCATTTATCAGACGTATGTTTGATAATTTCTGCTGCATTAATTATTGGCCACCCATACATTCCCGCACACAATGGTTCAGTTCCACCACCATGAAAATTGGTAATATTACTCCAGGTATTTAGAATTTCAACAGCCTTTTGTGCATGGTAAACATTGCCTGTGATATACCACATTATGGCATTCTGGTAAGCGGCACGTGCATCATTTTCGAATGGTCCTCTATGGTCACTTGGATTTTCTCGTGAAACCGATGTCCACGAAGAATTTCCTTGTACCGAGTAGTATTTGCTGGAATACTTATCAGCTTCGAAACGTTTAAATGAACTATACCAAGGATCGACCTTGGCCTTTACCATTGCTTTCATTCTATCCAGATCGGATCGTTTGTGTAGAATTCCGGGATGTACCAGGTTTTGAGCATTTGCAATAAGTGCCGAAAACACTATAATTACAATACAAGCTAGCTTTCTCATTTTTGGTTTATTTAGTTAGTTGATTTAGCAACCGAGCGCATCGTGTACGAACACGCTCGGTTTTAAAAAAACACTGGAAACAACTTCCAGTGCCCTTTCAATTGATATAAATTATTCCTATTTAATGCATAACTATCTTTCCTGTTACTGCTTCATCCATCGATTGAAATGAATAGTAGAACAGACCTGTTTTATATTCTTTCAATTCAAAATTCCAGTTATAAATTCCACTAGTCAACGACTGCTTTTTCTCCAGCAAACAACGACCAGATGTATCAAATAGCTTTACTGAAACGTTTCCATAAGTAGATATTGAGAAATGAAAATTCACCTTATCTCTTGCTGGAACTGGATATACTTTTAATTCGCTTTTTTTTTCTTCTTTATACTTGTTGGCAAAGCATTTTTAACTGTCACTTTCACCTCTTTAGGAGCTGTCACTTGAGTTTCAATCTTCCCATTACTATTCTTTTTGTGAGCAATTTCAATGTTTCCATATGGAGTAGGGAAAGTTCCTTTCGCCCATTTCAAATCTCCCAAGTGCGGTTCAATTTCCACTTTACGACATCCGGCTTCTATCACTTTAACGCCTAACACATGAGCGCTTAACCAAGCAGTAGGTCCTGAAGCCCATCCATGACACAAACTATGACGCAAGTTCTTGTAACAATATGCACCATATTTTCGATGAACATCCACCAAGTTCTGGGCTGGCATTTCATCTATCTTACCGGCATTTTTCATCCAATTTATATCGAAATCTTCCCAGAAAGAGGTTGCTCCCAGTTTTAGCATTCCTCCCCAATATTGTTTAATAATATCCAATGCTTCTTTGTAAGCACCAGTTTTAGCCAAGGCTTCTAGCATGTAATATCCATAGAAAGTGGAGAACCTTTTAGGACCATCTTTTAGAATAATTTCTTCCGCTTTATTCGCATCGATTATTGAAGCCAGTTCCAACAGTGCTGCCGCTTGTTTACTTTTTGCATCAATCATTAAATGGCTGTTTTTCATTAGCTCTACCTTCTGTAGGCACTCCTTAGCCATCGATTTATCGCCAAGCACTTCCATTATCTCAGCTCCCGCTTCAAGGGTTAAGATCAATAACGACTGATACCCCAGTTTTATCGTTTGTTGATCTCTACTGGTAGGCCAATCCAGGAATCGGGTTCCATCTAATCGCTCCACCCCATTTTCATCGACTTTTGACATCAATTTCTTCAACAGAGCTTTGGTGTATTCTTTCTGTTTCTTCAAATATGCTTTATCACCATGTGCCATAAACCAGTCACGCTGAATTAACAGCCACCACATAGAATAAGAACTGATATTGTTCATCCATTTTGAAACAGGCGTTGCCTCACGAATATAGTCCAAACTTTTAGGCACTACTTCGTTATAACCAAACACAGCATTGATAGTCATTACCTCTGGATGCATATCGCCCACCCAAACCAATCGGTCGCGTTTAATGCCATCCCACAGGTAATCTTGCATATTCAAATGAACAGTATGAGCTCCTGTTTTCCATATCTCATTCAACTGTTCATCGTCACATTCAAAGCTTCCCAAGTATGGTATATCTCGCATTTTAGAGATAGCCGATACTTCCTGCAATTTTAATTCTCGGTTTTTATCTAGAAGGTCAATTCGTACAAAACGAAAACCGGTGTTTCCAACCTCTACACGTCCCATCCAGGGTAGTAGTTGCTCGAAATCGCGCAAACTGTGTTCATTGGTGGCTCCGTCTACTCCTACATCAGACAAAGTTTCAGAAACAGATTCCCCAAAACGCAAACGTACTTTAATAGGTGTTTTTCCACTAAAGCCGGTGGTAACAATCTCTAGTCCTCCATGAATCTCTTTTCCAAAATCGAGAATGATTGCATCGGCTTTTCCATCTCTACTTTTCAGCACACAAGAGTTATTGCCATATAATTCGGCCTGATGAATTCCTGGTTTCAACAATACCCTTGCATTATCAACACCTTGTTGCCACACTATACGTTTTGCAGGTAAATAGGAATGTTTTATTGCATCGTTCTGAGCCCAACACCACATTGGTAGCAACAATGCAATTACACTTAAAAACTTCATTACTTAATTGTTTTATGATTAATTCTAATACAGTATTATTTTGCCATTTTTGATTTCTGAAGCTGATTGAAAGGAATAATACATTACTCCGGTTTTATATTTCTTTAAATCGAATTCCCAATTATAATTGCCACTGTACAACTGGTGCTGCTTATAAAGAAGGCAGCATCCAGTTGCATCAAATAGCTTAACCGAAACCCCACACGAAGTGGATATTGAAAAGTTAAAGTTTATCTGATCCGTTGCAGGAACGGGATAAACCTTTAATTGACTTTTTTTTTAGTTTTTACTGCGGTTGGTAATGAATTGGTAGCTGCTTGTTCTACTAACTCTACTTTGCCACTTAATCCCGATGGCAATACTTTCCAGCCAGAAGCGTCTAACTTTTTATACCTCAGATTTACAATGTTGATATTGTGAAACTTCTTCCAGGTTATTCCCTTCTGATCCATATAACGAATTCTGTTGGCACCCAAGTTGCACACTTCAACTCGCAGATCATTCTTTCCCTCCTGAAGAAATTGAGTTACATCTAACTCATACGGAAAACACCACATAGTACCTGCTTCTTTTCCATTGATAAATACACGAGCTGTGGTTTCTACATTTTCAAACTTCAGTTTATAAATATTAGCTGTTTTTTCTTTTAAGCTGAAAGAGGTAGTGTATTGTGCCATTCCAGCAAATTGCGAATATGCATCACCTGAAAAATCGGTCCAGAATTTCAATTCACTATTTTTCTGTTCGGCAGGTAATTTAGGGCCACCTTTTAATGCTTTAAAATTCCATTTCGCCTTTATTTCCTGTGTATTCAGGTTCTTCGGATAGATAAAATCCGCTACCGAATCGCTGTTCTTTTCTGTAAAATAGACCATCATTGAACTTCCTGCAGGCAGGTAAATACGAGTAGAAGCTCCATTTCCATTAAACTGGCATCTCCCCTTTTTCACATCTCCGGTTAATGGATCCATAAAAAGTACATTTTGAGCTCCAAACTTAAACTCCAATTCTCTATCAAGCACTTTATTTTCGTGATTGGCTATAAAGTAGTAGTATCCATCTTCCATTTTTCTAGAGATGTTTTTCACATGGAAATCCAACAACTTTTCGCGGGTTACACCAACATCTTTTAAGGCTTTCTCTACATTACCAAGATATATTTTCCCAGTTCCCCACTTGGTACTCTTCAGTTCATCCGACTCTGAAAGATTAACACTTGTTATTAGCTGAGCCAATTCAGCTTCTTGTGCTTTATAGTTCTTAAATCCTACTACTTTTTTAGGCCAATTGCTGAATATTACATTGGCTCCATTGTTTGCAAGATTGAGTAGCTTCTTAAATGTTTCCAGTTTAATTCGAGTTGAATGAGGAACCACAACGGTTTTGTAATTTGACTTACCATAAGTCTGTACTTCACCATTTACTACTGCCATATGGTTTTGGATCATTCTATCTGTCGTAAAATCGAATTGAAATCCTTTTTTCAGAAGTTCATCTGCTTCTGGTATGTTCACCCATTTATTGGAGTTATGTAGTGTCAGTTTTTTATCCAGGCTTCCGGCATCGTGATTGTAATCATCGGGAGACCAAAGCATCAAAAAATCGTTGGTATGTACTCCCTGCTGAAGTACCGACTGACAACGTGCAATGTATTCGTTCATCGCCTGAATATGATCCCATTGTGGATTATTGGGTTCGATATGAATAGAGGCATAAAACAACCATCCTGGCCATGCGGCACGCTTTGGCGAATAGGCTGTCCCATGAAAGAACAGATGAGTTACCCCTTTTATGAATAGATCATCCAACTCAGGTTTACACTGATATAGAGGTGTTTTAAAATGTTCGTTTAACCAGGTATGTGTCTCGCACGAAACCAGGTTTTCTCCTTTCTGATGTGCAGCCGATGAAGCAAACTTCTTGAAAAGTGGATTACTCTCTGTGTGTCGGGCATCACTTCCATCCAAGTAGTTTTGCAAGAAAGGGAAGTTGGTAGAGTGAAATGTCTCCAACTCTGGAATACCAACAGCTGCATATAAATCGATTAAGTTCCCCGGAGAACCATGTGCCTGGTTTTTAGTTTTAGCTCCATACTTTGCTGCCCAGTTAGTCCATGTTTGAGTAAAGTTAGCCAAAAGCATCTCTCCCAATACGTCGCGATAGTCCGCTTTAACCCGAGCTATTTTATCACTAGCTCCCTTACCACTTAACTCTTTGGCATATAAAGCCAAATCGTATCCTTTCAATTTTTTGAATGTATCGAACAATTCTGTAGCACCACTTGCACTCGACAACTCATAGCTATCATTGAAGAAACAACGCACTCCAGGATTACCACTGAATGCATCGTCAAATTTTTTCAAGTAGTGATTGGTCGACTTTTCTGAAAAGTGATTAAATACCAGTCCCTCTGCTCCTGGAGCAGCTCTCTTCACTTTCTGCCCCGTATTTTTCTGCGTTACAGCAACCACCTTTCTGTAGTTGGCTTTAATATCGTCAACTGATTTTCCTTTTTCCAGTAGGTTTACTCGTTCATCATTGGCATTGTAAGCCGAAATAGCCAACAAATCTTCTCCCGATTTCGAATTAATCTCTTTAATGAAGGCATCAACATCCTTCTGTGTTGCCTCATTCAATTGGTGAAACTGCAATTTCTTAGCAGCATATTCATTGGTAATGGTAGGTCCTCCGAATGGCCATCCTGTACCGGTATTCATGTCGACACCCATCCCATTTTTATGAGCAGCATCAACTGTTACATTCAACATTTTAATCCATTCCGGCGTAAGGAAGTCGATATTGGTACTCTCTTCTCCTTTTACTCCATAAATTGGAGTTATCTCAACGCCACCTAGACCTTTTGAGGCATATTCTTTTAGCAAGCTTCTTAAGTTACTCTCATCCACATTGCTTCCCAGCCACCACCAACGTGTCCAGGGCTTAGATTCTTGTGTAATTTCAGGCCAAAAGTTATCGTCATTGCTCACCTCTTCCTGCCCATAGGAAGTCAATCCAACCATTAAGAACACTCCAATGATCAGTATATTCTTATAATATCTCATCTTTCTATTCATGTTTCCTTTCCACACATCAATATTCAAGGAACTAATTAATTGTATTTATTGCATTTCAGAAATGGTTTTTATGACAACAACCATTCACTTTTTGACAATGACAATAAGTTATATTCTGCTTTATCATTGTACTGCAAAAATCACTTTTAGGTTCCATTTTATACAACGAAAGGCTGCCTTGGCAACCTTCCGTTTTATCTATCTAATCAAACTATTGGGTTATTAAATTGCTTCGTAAACACTTACGTCTCCCATTACGTGGCGATCGGGTTTAGATCCACCACCTTCTGTTGCAACGTACTTAAAGTAGCGAGCATTGGTAGGAGTAACTGAATACAGTTGTCCGTCATCGGTTTTTCTATTAAAATCGAATGCTCCTAGCTTAGTCCAATTTTCAGCATCTGTACTTACAAAAAGCTCAAATTTATCTGGACCTCGATCATCGCCTTTCATACGGAATAATTCGAACTGAGCAACATTGTAACTTTTACCCAAGTCAACAGTTATATGGTGAGGGTAATCTGAACCACCAGCTTTCGAATGCCATCTGGTTCCATTATCACCATCGATAAAGTTAGCTGCTGCATTTTCGCCATCGCTATGTTGAGTAGAGTAATCAATTACTTCCCACTCTGCATTCTCAATCTTCTTCAATACTGAAATATTTGCAAAGTCAGTACTAAATGTATCGATACAGTTGGCTGCTGGCAAGAAACGAGTTAAATATTTGGCACTGCTTTTAAAGTCAGTAATGGTTACCGATTCTTCCTGAACCGATACTTTTGTCACTACTTCCTGATCTTCATTATTTACATAATTCACCCAGCTTTCGATTGCACCATTAGAAATATCAGCATCACCAAAATCTACTTTTAAAGCTCCTTCGTCGTTTACAACTGCTTTCACAAAAGTTCTATTGGAAATACGTTTCTTATAATTATCTCCATAAACAGATCCGAACAAAAATCGAGGTACAGACTTATTACCATTTGCATCGATCGTTTTAATTGCGAAAGTATGATTCTCCTCTTCTAAGCCATTAATTTCTAATTCAATTAGCTCTTTCTTCTCTTCTAATGATACTACAATCGAATCTTTATAGTAGTTCCTGTAAACACGCATCTCTGTCACCAATGGATCGACAGGTGCTTTTGCCACAATCAATACTCTATTTTTTCCGGAAAACACCATGGGTGCAATTACTTGCCCCGGGTAACTTTTTCCTCCAGGAATAACAAACTCCTCATAAACTTCAGTCTGGTCCTGACAAGCAAACAGCCCAAACGAAAGTATACCAATTAAAATATATGAAATATGTTTCTTCATTTGTTTATTTCTTTTTGGATATTACTCAGCATATTGACCGAAGAATGTCATCTCGGCAATCAGCACCATATTACTTGAATTATTAGATTCATTCCAACGAATTCGATAATACCTATAGCCTTCGCTTTGGATATTCTCAAATTCATAATCTAACCCCTTACGAGCGAACTCTTCATCTCCAGCCGTTTTCTGGAACATAGGTAAACCTGATGGTTTTTCAGGAGCACCAAACTCATGGATAAATGTCCAACTATCCCACGATCCGTCCGGATTTGGATCGTTAGAACCATACACTTCCCACTGTACTGGAAACCAGCTATTGTACTCATAACCTTTACGCATCCACTGCTTCATTCGGCTCAAAATGTATTTATCACCAAAATCAATAGAGATCCATTTTGGAAATTCTGTCTTTCCTTGGTCAGAAGCCCAGAAGTTATTCTTATCATCCGATTTATTATCCCATAAATGAGTAATCGGATTCTTTGAACGTAACCATGGAGAATCATTAGGCAGTTTCAGATCTTTGAATTTCGTTTTAGGAATTTCAATTTCGAACAGAGGTTTCAATGCTTTTGATAATGTTTCCGTTTTATTTCCAAAAGGATCTTTTATTAAAACACCAAAATTCATCTCTTTCGACTGCAAACCACGTGCTACTAAACGACCTTCGTTCTGCTTAGTATAATATCGCTCAACAAACTCCCAATTTCCACTTTCCAAACTATCTACATATAATTCGATAATTAAATTCGATTGTGTCGGATTTTTGTATTTCAATTCAACACCTCCAAATATTGCATTCACTTTTAGTGAATCGTACGCATTAAAAATGGGGGCTTTAAGTGGCTTGAAATCGATATTTAAAGGCTTTGATTCTTTGGTATTCTTACCAACACTATAGAAACTGATATTATGTACTAAAGTATCACCAAATCCTTCTAATATTAACTGATTAGCATATTTAGACGATTTTGCTTCTCGTCGGACTCCTGCGGGAGCCTCATAAACTGCCTTTACATAGGCAAAGTTCTCATCTTTGGGAATTGAATAACCAACAACTCCTCCCCCTGCAACAGGAGTAATTACTACATTCTCAATCTGAGCTGGAGCATCTCCTGATTTATCTATAAAATCGACTCTACCTTCCTCTTCACATCCAAAAGCAAAAAGTAATGCAGCAATCGGTATATATTTAAATATTCTTTTCATTAGTCAATGTTTTTAAATTAACTCAAACAATTACCATCCAAGGTTTTGTACCAGATTTCTATTGCGAATGATATAACTATCCTTGATTGGAAAGAAATAATCTCTTTGTCTAAATCGTTTTGTAAATAAAACTTTCGGATCACTAAACATCTCTGATGTAGTCTGATGAACATCAAAACCTAAAACATCACTATTCAGAATATTAGGGGCTATTTTCCATCTTCTTAGATCGAAATAACGTTTCCCTTCATAAGCCAATTCAATCATACGTTCCTGTTGGATAATCTCTCGTAAACCTTCTTTTGAGTCTGGCTTAGTTGGATTATTAGAATAGTTAGCCCAAGCTTCATCTACTCCCTTTAAACCTGCTCGTTCACGTACTTTATCAATATAGTTTTTCACCTCTTCTGAAGGTCCAGCTGATTCATTTAATGCTTCAGCATACATTAAATAAAGGTCCGACAGACGAATTACTGGCCATGGATATGAGTTAATAGAATATCCTTTAGGTGCTGTTTGTACATTTTCCCAATGAACTAATTTCTTCACAAAAGAACCAGTTGGGCGATTACCATTAGGTTGTTTAAACTTGGTTCTGATGTAGAACAAATCATCTTCATTGTATTTACCTTGACCATACCAATAACCACCATCAAAACCTATATTGGCATAATAGCGATTCTCTCTATCGAAGTGAATTTTCGTTGTTTTATATCCCTTTTTGATGTTTGGAAAATCAACCTCTTCGGCTGTTCTAACACCATAACGGTCGTTATAATTCCATGATTTATCCTCCTCGATTGGAACTCCATTCTTTGTATAAAAGATGTTCAACATTCTCAATGGAGTACAAAGTTCAGTACGAATCGTTGTGTTTTCGGTATTTGTTTCATCTACGTGAGCACTTACATTCTGCTGTACTTTAGATGACCAACTTTGAGAGTTAGCCCAAATAATCTCCGAATTCCACTTCTCGCAAACAGCATTTCTGATTCCCATCTGCACAACTGTAGCATCAGATAATTGCTGCAAGCTATTGAAACGATACAACTGAACTCCAATACTTTCACTAGCCTCAATAGCTGCTTTACATGCAGAAGCAGCTTCTGCCCATTTATTTTCGTCGTAACTGGTGTTGAATAATTTCGTACCATCATTATTGTGCAATGCTTCAAAATCGTTGTTACCATTAAATAACGGACTTGCTCTAAACAACATTACTTTTGCCTTAACAGATAAGGCTATTGGCTTAGTTATTCTTCCTAACTCATTAAAAGGGTCAGTAATTTCTGCTGGTAAAAACTCTGCCGCTTCATCTAAAAGACTAATAACGTAATTGAAGCATTCATCAATTGGTTGACGAGCAACACGCACTTCGTCAATAGTAGCATCAATTGGCAAGCTCTCCTTAATTAAAGGAATTGGTCCATACAATTTAATCAAATAGAAGTGATAGTAAGCCTTTAAGAACTTAACTTCTCCTATCCATTCTCTTTTCTCCAATTCGTCTATATCTGGAACCTTATTAATGTTATCTAGAAAAATATTACAATCGCGAATGGCCTTGAACATGTCATCCCAGAAAGAATTACCATAAGGATTTATCTTATTCTGATGACCAAGAGAAAGATTAAACATATCATGCTTAAAAAAGGCACTTGAAGCACCTGGAGCTACACCACTTATAAACCCCCAAAACTCATCGCCTCCTAACATTCCCGGATCCGATTCAATGCTTCCATGGCTAGGCATGTATGAGTAGCAGGTAAATAAGTATTTCTCAGCATTAGTACGCATACTAAAAGCATCCTCAACAGTAGCCAAGTTATCAGGTACTACATCCAAATAACTGGTCTCACACCCTGTTGTAAAGACAAGCATTAACAATAAAGCTTGCCATTTATGAGCTATATATTTTAATGTCTTCATTTTCTAATCAATTTTGGTTATTTGAAACTTACATTGATTCCTAAGTTAATAGTACGCTGAACAGGATAACCTAAACCATTTCCTCCCATCTCAACATCCCACAACTTGAACTTGCTAAATGTCAACAAATTCGATGCATTCACATAGAATCGACAATTGGCTAACCCCAATCGTTCTCTGAAAGATTTTGGTAAATTGTATCCCAATTCTACTTGCTTCAAACGCAAGAAGGAACCATCGCGCATAAACCAGGTACTTGTCTGTGTGTTATTTGGATTTTCTGTAACACTTAGTCGAGGCCACAATGCATAAACATCGCGATTAGACTCTGACCAATAGCTATCAGCATAAGCCTTTAAAACTTGGTTTTCACCATATATCTTACTCCCCTTTTTCGTTTCTCCACGAACAAAAGGAGCTGTCTTTTTAGGATCAATCCAAAAAGATTCATTTGCTAATCCTTGGAAGAAAGCCGAGAAATCGAAGTTTTTGTATCCAAATGAGAATCCAAATCCGTATACAATCTCCGGAAGTGTTGGATTACCAATTGGCACTTGGTCTGCCTCTGTAATAATTCCATCACCATTCACATCGGTATACTTAATATCTCCTCCTCCAACTCGATAACTACCAAAAGCTTGATAAGGAGAATTGGCAGCTTCCTCATCATCAACAAATAAACGTTCGGCAATGTATCCATACTTTTGCTGTATAGAGTAACCAATTTTAGAACGCCAATATTCATCATACTGCGGCTCCTCGAATACTTCGTAACGATTAGTCGCATAAGTAAAGTTACCACGTGCCGAAAACCATACTCCATTATCCCAGGTTTGTTTGTAATCGGCAGTTAAATCAATACCTCGACCTGAAGCCTCACCAACATTAGCTTTAATTTCACTCTGTAATCCCATCGTTCCAGGAATAGCTTCACGCTTCATTAAAATGTTGGTTCTATACTCATGGAAGTATTCAGCTGTCATTGTAAATTTCTCAAACATTCCTACCTCCAACGCAATGTTTGTTTTGTAGGCTTTCTCCCAAGTAATATCCGGGTTGGCATATCGAGAAACTTTAACTCCATTCTTGGTATATGTATTATCTCTTCCGAAAGATGCTTTTCGATCTTTATGATTCATTGCCACTTCTGACAAATAGAAAAAACGGTCTTTGGAAGAACCGATAGCATCATTACCAACAACTCCGTAAGAAGCTCTTAATCGTAAATTATTAACTATACGCTTAGGATTCTCAAAGAATTTCTCATTAGAAATGGTCCAAGCCACACCTGCTGATGGGAAGAAGCCAAAACGCTCGTTCTTTGAAAAACGTTCTGAACCATTATACCCGAAGTTAAATTCACCAAAATAACGTTTGTCGTAAGTGTAAGTCATCCTTCCGGAAAGTCCCATATTTCTATGAGGTAACGACGACTGAACACTTTCGAAATCACCATCTAAACTTTCACGCATTCTAAATACAAACAAACCACTCACATTATGCTTATCATTGAAAGTGTCGTTATAGATCAATCGGTTTTCCCAATAAAAATTAGAACTTACCGTCTTTTTCCCTCCTTTAGGATTCCCCAAAGTTTCACTACCTTCATCTGGATTCAAGATAGTCAATGAATAAGTATCTGTTGCTCTGTCGTAGTTTCCTGCTTCGTAAAAGAATGGCTGGTAACTTCGCTGTACATCAAAGAAAGAATAGCGATTGGTATTCAACATAGTACTAAAACGTAACCCTTTCAATAGAAACCCTAAATCTTGCTTTATTTCGAACTGGGCTAACATTCTTGAGCGAGAATAATCTTTATACCCTTTCACCATATCGGCAAATGGGTTCAGAGATTGTCCATCACCATAGTTACCAAAAAGAATGTGGTTTACATGCTGGTGAGCTTCATCTACAGGATAATATGCAGGGAAAAGTACAGGGTTCGACTTTATCACTTTTCCGTACATATCAGAACCACCATCCAAAGGGCCAGTGTAATCGTCGAAAACACCATTTAATTTCACAACCAACTCTGTTGTTGGTGCAATATTGATATTCACATTGGTACGTAACGTATAGCTATTCAAGCTAATGTTACTATTGAAATTATTCAAATCATGTGATTTCAAAATACCATTGTCTCGGTTATAAGAACCAGCCACATAATAGCGAGCTACTTTTCCACCACCACTAATATTCAAATTGAAGCGTTGATTCATTGTTTGATCTTTAAACAACAAATCATGCCAGTCATTTTGTGGATATACATAAGGATTAACTCCTGCTTTTGTATTATCAATTTTACGTTGAGAATACTTCGTTTGTCCCAATGGATTCCTTGTAATAACAGCCTCGTTATGCATTTGCATATATGTTACCGGATCAGCAAATTCAACATCTCTTGTTGGTGCTGAAATAGAATTTTCGAAGCGTGCAGAAATTTTAGCTTTCCCCTCACGACCTTGCTTGGTATTTACCAAGACTACACCGTTGGCTCCACGTGCACCATACAATGCTGTTGCTGTAGCATCTTTTAGAATCGAAAAGTTGGCAATGTCATCCTTCTGCAAACGAGCTAAATCGGTTGATGAAAGTTCAATTCCATCAATCAGAATCAGAGGACTACGGTTGGCTTGCTCACCAAATGTAGTCACACCACGCACAAAGAAATCGGCATTATCTTCACCCGGTTCACCTGAACGCTGATAAGAAATTACACCAGCCACCTGACCAGCCAAAGCTGTAGTTAGGTTACTTGTTGAAACTTTCTCCAGGTCTTTTGTATTAATGGTTGTGATAGAACCAATCATATCGGTACGCTTTTGCTTACCAAAGGCCACAACTACTACTTCATCGATGTCTTCGTTTTTATCTTTCAAAACAACATTTAAAGTTGTTTTACCATCAACAGTCAACTCTTGAGTAGTCATACCAATGAATGAGAAAACCAGCTTATCGGTTGGCTTCACATCAATGGTATAATTACCGTCAATATCGGTAATCACACCACGCGAACTTCCCGCAACCACCACAGTTACTCCAGGAAGAGGTGCACCTGTTTTGTCGGTAATCTTACCCTTAACCTTGTGCTCTTTAGGAGCAGCAGAGCTTTTTACCTCACCTTTCTTCACTTCAGCCTTCTTTTTAGTTAAGATAACCTGACGATTATTTCTCAACTCATAATCAAGATTGGCTGAATTACAGATATCGTCCAACACTACCGAAAGTTCTGCATTTTTGAAATCAATCGCATAGCTTTTTGTTTCATCAAATGCTCCATCCCGGTAAATAAACACACAGTTTGTCTGTTCTTCAATGGATTCAATCAACTCTGTCATAGTGGCTTTCTCATACTGAAGCGAAAGCTTCGTCTGAGAAAAGACACTGGCTTGAGTAGCCAGTACCATGCACCATAAAACTAGTGTTAACTTCATTTTTCTAAACCATTTTTGCAGACCACCCCCATACGAGGGACAATGATCTCGTCTTTTTTTCATAAATTTGGTTTTTCTAGTTTGTTAAGTATTAAGTTATTTAACACGATGAGTCGAGGGAGCTGCAACTCCTATCGACTCATTTTTTTATTCAATTGTATAATTTCCGTCTTTGAGTTCTTCAATTTTGACACCAGCAGCACTAGACACTCGATACAATACCTCTTCCTTCGAATTATTCATGTCTAGTTTTCCTGAAATCCGAACGTACTTCAACTGTTCTACAGAATAGGTAAATTCAACATTGTAGTATCGTTCCAAACGACGAATTACATCCTGAAGCTGAGTTTTTCGACATTGTATTAGTCCATCTACCCAAAAAATATAATCGTTGGCATCTACCTCTTTTAGTCTGAAATATTTTTTCTCTTTACTGAAAGTTACCTTCTCGTTAGGTTTCATCACCAAGCTCTTCTCAAACAGATTATTTCCTGCCTTACTAATCTCAACTTTTCCTTCTGCCAACACCGTCTGAATGGTTTCATCCTTAGCATAAGCAGAAACATTAAAAACAGTTCCTAGCACCTTTACTCTAACATCAGATGTACGCACAACGAAGGGCTTATTGGCATTCTTTGATACATCGAAAAGTGCTTCTCCCAATAAGAGCACCTCTCTAGTTTTACCATCAAATGATTCTGGATATTTTAACTGACTGCCTGCATTCAAAACTACTCTGGTGCCATCCGACAAAAAGATTTCAGATATACTTCCAAATGGAACAACCACTGTATTATAGATCATTTTCTTTGGAAAGGCAGCTAGCTTTTTATTTATCGTATGATTGTTTACTACTAACTTTCCGGCAGGTCGATGTTCAATTGTTGATTTTGCAGTTTCAATATCAATTGTTTCCCCACTACTTCTTTGTAACTGAGTAACCTTAATTGTATCTGCAATTTCTGTTTGCTCTACAAAAAATGTTGTTTGGGAACTTTTATAATACTCATATCCTCCAAAAGCTACGCCAATCAATAAAATAAATGAAGCGACATAACCCAAAACATACCAAGGTAATAACCTTCGTCGGTTATGCTTATCAACCTCTTTTAGAATATCATTGAAAAGCTCTACTTTATCTCCTGATGAAATTTCTTTCGATTCGGTTTTTAAGGCACTTAGTATCTCTTTTGCCTCTTCAATCTGTTTCTGTTCCATTGGATGCTCTCTCACATATCGCTCCCAGTAGTCATCCAACTTTGCATTGGATTTAAATATCCACCGTTGAAACAATTTATGCTCAATATATTTATTGTCGAATTCCATTTATATCCCTTTCACCTTAAAAGGACTCGGTCAATGGATTTATGGACAACTTTTTTTACATTTTTTCAAAAGAAAGCTACACCACACTGATTTTCAACAACAAAAAAACAGAAATAACAATCGAACTAATAAGAGAAACGGGTTAGTGATTGATAAAACAATTGAAACATTAGCACAGATTCTTTAGCAATAGCCTTTTTCATTTTTTTTAGGCTTCGATATACAATTTTACGAACGGAGTCAATATGAATATTGGTAATCTTTGCAATTTCATCGTACTCCATCGATTCATTAAAACGAAGATAAATCACTTCTCGCTGGTGAGCCGTTAATAGTGATAGAACTTTATGCATCCTTTTATATTTAGATACTTCTTCCTCATTTCGAATTATCTGAGATTCTATACCATATGTAGCTTCAAATATTTCATTGGAATCAATTGTTGAAAAACGACGACTATTTTTCAGACGCCGGATGATATTTCGGCGCAAAGCAAGAATTAAGTAGTACTTAATCAACTGGGGATTAATTCCCTCTTTATTACTTCTCACAAACAGGTCTACAAAAACTTCCTGAATAGCATCTTTTACCATTTGATCACACGATGCCAACTTTGTTCCATATCGAAATAGATCATCGATATAGTGATTATAAATCCAGCCAAATGCATTTTTATCCCCTTCTAAAAACCGATGCCAAACCTCCTCAATCATTGTATTCCCATTTGATTTACAGCCGCATATCAGCCAATTACAAAACGCTAAACTACTGTGATGCAAGACATAACACAATGTACTATTTGATATTTCACTAGCACTTTCTGACATAGAAAATGCAAACACACTTGTATGTACAACTATTTTTATATCTTTGTAGCATCAAAAGTTTAGCTTATGAGTGAATCATGCAGTACCTATCAGGAGTGTTGTCTGTATTTTACAGCCAACTCACTTTCGCGTTTTATCAATAAAATGGCCGAAGATGCTTTTCGCATTACGGGCATGTCGCCATCGTATGCTTATTTAATGCTATTATTAATTGATGAGCCTGGATTAAGTCAGAATGAGTTGAGTAAACGCATGAACCTGAAAGCATCGACCATGACGCGCTTTATCGATAAGCTGATTGTGATGCGACATGTTGAGCGTGTTCACGAAGGCAGAAGCACCTTTATTTACCCTACGGAAGAAGGAAAAAAACTGAAGCCGATTATTGACAAAGCTTTGGGCGATTTATTTGATAAATATTGCGAAGTGCTGGGGAAAGAATTTGCAGTGAAACTTACTGCTGATATTCACAACGCCAATCAAATATTAAAAAATCAAGGATAGCTTTCGTTTTTCGAGTGCTGTCTTTTTTTACAAATCATCATTTGTATGTACAACTAAAAACAAGAAATATGAAAACATTAGTCATTCTGGCACACCCCAATTTGGAAGAATCGGTGGCCAACAAGCGTATTGCCAAAGAACTTAAAAAGCGAAATAACGATGTAGAAATCCGTGATATTTTTTCGCTTTATCCCGATTATAAAATCGATGTTGAAGCGGAACAGCAAGCATTATTGGAGGCTGATACAGTAATTTTCCAGTATCCGTTCTGGTGGTACAATATGCCGGCCATTCTTAAGGTTTGGTTCGACGAAGTATTCATTTTCAATTTTGCATTCGGGCCGGAAGGAGACAAGCTAAAAGGCAAAAACTTTCTGCTTAGTTTTACCATTGGCGGTCCGGCCGATTCTTATACTCCACTTGGTTACAACCATTTCAGTGTCGCAGAATTTACAAGGCCAATGGAACAAACAGCTTATCTGGCGCAAATGAATTATTTGGCTCCGATTTTTGAACACGGCATGGTTTTCATTCCAGGCGTTTACAACACCAAAGAAGCTGTTGAAGAACGTGCAGATAAGCAAGTTGAACGCATAGTGAAGATTATCGACGAGTTAAAAAATGAAAATCCTGAGGCGAAAATCAAAGCCTTTGTTAAGGATTGGTTTGCCCATTTTGATGTATTGGCCGACGACGGCTATTTCAACAACCACATTGCCAATGGCGCAAAACTCCGGTTTGTAGAGGGCGAATTCATTGGACACGAAGGATTCTCTGAATGGTATGCCGAAATCAAGAAGAACATTAAACCCAACAACGAGCACCGTATCGAGTCCATTACCATTGCGGCAAACAACGGCCACTTCGATGTGGATCTAACGGTAAAAATGAAAGCAGAAACGGTTGATGGGAATCCAATTCAATTGAATGTAAACGAAAACTGGAAGGTGGAAATTACCCGCGATAACCGCGTTAAAATTCACGAATATCGTGTGGCAAAAGTTTAATCTTTATCACAAAACAAACGATATCACGATAATTGTTATCATTCTCCTTTCAGTCAGAGTTAGTTTAACAACACATTAACACTATCACAAACAACTGAATATATGCATTTAACACATTTATGTAACTATAAAACATTAACGTTACTAAAGCTATTATATTCTCAAAGAAATAGTTTTGCATACAGATAGCAATCGCGTTAGCGAAATCAGATTCTAAATCGAATATTAACAGTAGTTCATAATTATTAAACCACAATAATGTACACGAGATTCATACTACTTTGTTTATTGTTATATTGCTCACTACAAGCTTTCTCTCAACAAACTGGTAGAAAAAGCATTCGAGCTACACGCACTGAAAATCCACCAAAAATCGATGGATATTTAAATGACAGTTCGTGGGACGAAGCAGAAATTGCTAATAATTTCAGTGTATATACACCTAATAATGGAGCACCAATTCCTTCTGAATATGCGACGGAGGTAAGAGTGCTTTATAACGACAATGCTGTTTATATCTCGGCAAAACTACTTGATCCTTCACCTGGTCAGATTCCTAAAGAATTTGCGCAAAGAGACAACAGAGGGCAATCGGACTACTTCTCCGTAACAATCAATCCGAACGATGATGGACAAAATCCTTATCGCTATTACGTAGAAGCATCAGGTAATCAGTTGGACTCAAAAGTCGCTAACAAAGATGAAGATTTCAATTGGAGTGCCGTTTGGGAAAGTCAGGTTAAGATTACAGACTATGGGTGGAATGTCGAGATGAAAATTCCATATCGTGCATTACGTTTTTCAAATACACCAATTCAGTCGTGGGCTTTTAATTTTTTCAGAAGAATTGAACGCATAAACACACAATGTACGTGGAATTTCATCGATAACTCAAATGGGAACTGGACACAATATGATGGTTTAGTTACTCATTTCGAAAATATAAAACCTCCAACTCGTTTGAATCTGTATCCATATGTATCGGGAATTGTAAACACTGATAATGGAAAAACAGAATTTGATTGGAATGCTGGATTAGATATAAAGTATGGATTATCGGAAAATTTCACTTTAGATGCTACCTTAATTCCTGATTTTTCTCAAACAGGATTTGACAATATTGCGTTGAATCTTGGACCTTTTGAGCAAAAACTAACAGAACAACGACAGTTTTTTACTGAAGGTACCGACCTCTTTACAAAGGGAGATTTATTCTATTCCAGAAGAATTGGAGGTAGTCCCATCACTAGTGCTCAGTTGTCTGACAATGAAAAGCTGTTAGAGAGTCCAGAGAAGGTTAACATGCTAAATGCTGTAAAAATTTCAGGTAGAACAAAAGGTGGTTTAGGAATTGGTTTTTTCAATGCTATAACCGAAAAGACTGAATCAATCATCGAAAATACTTTAAGTAATGAAAAGCGGAAAGAGGTGATCAATCCTTTTTCGAATTACAACATTGCAGTGTTAGACTATCAATACAATAAAAATTCATCGGTCACTTTTATCAATACCAATGTTTATCGAAAAGGCAATTTTAGAGATGCCAATGCAGCTGGTTTACTTTGGGATATTGGGACAACAAACAATCAATATAGCCTGAATGGGACATTGCAAATGACCAACATTACCGATGTTGAACTTCCCAACACTGGCTATTTGCTCGATTTCAACATTCAAAAAAAAGCAGGCAACTGGTTCTGGAAGTTAGGCTACAGTTTTAAAGACAAGGATTTTAATCCTAATGACTTGTCCATTTTATATCGAAATGACACAAGAACTTTCTCCGGAAATATTGGGTATCGAATTTTACAGCCTACATCTCTATTTAATAGTTACAGAATCAGAGTTTGGAACAATGCTCGATTTCAGCATCACTCTGGTATTTTCACCGAAAATAATACAGGTTTAAATATCAGAACAAGACTCAAAAATCGACTAAACCTCTGGTTATGGACAGAATATACTACTCCAGCTAAAGACTTTTATGAACCCCGACAAGGGAATCTTAGTGGTATTTTCTACAAACAACCAGCTGAAATCAGTCTATGGCAAGGAGGTTCAACCAATTTTCAGAAAAAATTTGCTATCGAATATAGTATTCACAATAACCGATATGCCAACAGTAGTAAAAATAGATATGGGTTCAACTTTAAACCACGCTATCGATTCAATAATAAGTTTTCATTACAGTATGGTTTAAAATTCAGGCAAACAGATAACGATAGAGGATATGTAGAAGAACAGGACGATAAAATAGTTTTTGGACAGCGTAATAGAACTACTTACAACAACTTAATCACAGGAAAATATAGTTTCAGTATTAAGTCTTCTCTATCCATGACTTTCAGGCACAACTGGACAACAGTTGTTTACGACCAAAACTACTTTGCATTGAAAGACAATGGCAATCTAACCCCGATGGACTATAAAGGAACAAGTAATCTCAATTTCAATCGTTGGAACTTTGATTTAAGCTATGTCTGGCAATTTGCTCCTGGTAGTCAGCTTGTCACATTATATCGAAATTCTATAAATCCAAACAGTGACTTTGCCGACGCAAACATCAATTTCATTGAAAATGCAGATGCCTTATTTAATGAAAATATGGCGCACTCTTTTTCTTTGAAAATGGTTTATTTCATTGACTACAACAAGCTATAGAACGACTATTTTCAATTAAATATAGAAATATGATATAGCAAGTAATTAGACTTGCAGGCTTTGCTGTACTCGCTATTGCATTCACAAAAGTGAAGATGTATATACTCAATAAAAATTTACAAAAAGGACCTAGTGTTTATTGCAATACCATAAAACAATTAGTGTTTCAAATTTTGAAGCATTAAAGTAGAGTTTAACAACTTATTAACAGCAACAAAATCATTTGATTTTCTGCAAATTACACATTTGTGTAACCAAATAAAACATCTGTAACCAAAAGTAACCGAGGTATTAATACTATACTTTCGTAGTAAAATAAAGTAGAAACAAAAATGCAAAACAAATACATTGAAAGCATTGCCAACACAGTGCTTTTACTTTTATTTTTCATGGCCGCCGTTTCGTATAACGGGAAATTACTGGGACGTAAAGCCGAAGATCTTTTCAAAAAGAACGCTGAGACCAAAGTTATACTGTCACCCGCGAAATCGCAATTAAGTCAATTCGGATTATCGAACAGTGCATTGCAAGAAAAATCGCGCGGAGTTTGGACTTTTGGTAAAAATGCCGAAAATGGAAGCATCATCAATACGCTGGCTTTTAGTAAAGGAATTTATGGATTCGCAGGTCCCGTTCCCATGTTTCTTCTTCTGGATAAAAACATGCAAATTCAGCAAATTATTCTGGATGAAAACAACGAAACACCCGATTTCCTGGAATCGATAAAAGAAGAGGGAGTTATCGATCAGTGGCTCAATAAAAGTCCAGCTGAAATTATGGAGCTGAAACCGGATGCAATTTCCGGGGCGACATTAACATCAAATGCCATAAACCGAAGTATAAAGGCTAGTATTGCTGGCATTAGCAACACGGCAAGCACCAACCAATGGTACGCCTTTGCCGACCTGAAAACAGTAGCTGCAATTTTGGTCCTGCTTTCAGGTTTACTCATTTCATTCCGGGCTAAAAAAAGTAAAAAACTGCGTACGATTCAACTTTCGCTAAATACACTGGTTTTAGGACTTTGGTGCGGAAAGTTCATTTCGTTGCAAACACTATTGGGCTGGACCTCCAATGGAATGAATTTATTAACCAGTATTGTGGTGTTCATCATGCTTTTGCTTGCGTTAGTAATGCCTCTATTCTTCAAGAAAAAAGCTTACTACTGCACTTGGGTTTGCCCTTTTGGCTCGGCACAGGAACTGGCCGGCAAACTCAGTAAGAGAAAATGGCATCCGGGCAAAAAGTTGATGCGTATTCTGAAACACTCGCAAACTGCTGTTACTCTCAGTTTGTTCTTTTGTCTGTGGATGGGCATCGCAACCGATATTGCCAATTACGAACCATTTTCGGCATTCTTATTTAAACATGCATCGCCAATTGTATTATGCGTAGCCGGTATAGGTTTATTGACTGCAATTGTTACCCCGCGTCCGTGGTGTCGATTTGTGTGCCCCACCGGACAAGTACTTAACTGGGCGAATAAAATGTAAAAACCAAATCCATCAGAAATGAACATCCAAAAAATACTAAATATTATTCTGTCGCTGGCACTGGTTGTTTTGCTTATAAAAGTAAACACAACTCCCCGGCAAACAGCAGAAGAACCTTCGGAAACTATTGATTACACCAATATTCCGAAGAAAAACATTGGCAACCACTCGCAGCTTTACCCCACCCCTACTACCGTTATCGGAACCACGGTGAACGGAAAAATTAATTGGCTTGCCATTGCGCACATCGGCAATATTGGTTTCGATTGCCTGGCCATAAGTATGCACAAATCGCATCACTCCAATCAGGGCATTAAAAAGAACCAAACATTGTCGGTTAATATGGTTAGCGAATCGATGATGATTCCGGCTGATTTTGTGGGTATGAAATCGGGAAAAGATGTTGATAAATCCACTGTTTTTGAATATTTTAATGGAGAGATTGAAAATGCTCCAATGATAAAATCTTCGCCAATAACCATGGAATGCCGTGTTATTGATACATACGATACTGAACACCACGACAATTTTATTGTGAAAATAGAAAACACCTATGTTAGCGAAACAGTGCTTGATGAAAACAATAAAATCGATTTCAACAAGGTAAAACCACTTCTGTTTGAAATGCCCAACCGTGGCTATTATAAAGTTGGACGCCGGGTTGGCGATGCCTGGAAAGAGGGAAATAAGATGAATCAAAATTAACAACAAAATATGGCTACAAAAAACTTTGGTACCGCACAGATTGTCAACATCCTATTGGCAACATGCGTTTTATTACTAATTCTGAAATTCAGTTCAAATAACGAGAATAAGATGAGTAACAACAACAATACTCTAGAAATTATCCACCAGCGAAAAAGTGTTCGTGCATACACTGACCAACAAGTCAGCAAAACACAACTAGAAACACTTATAAAAGCCGGAATGGCTGCACCAACGGCGGTAAATAAACAGCCCTGGGCATTTATTTCAATCGACGATAGAACAACACTTGACAGTCTAGGCAATGGCCTGCCTTATGCTAAGATGTTGAAAAAAGCTACTGCTGCCATTGTTGTTTGTGGCGATTTAAGCAAAGCATTAGAAGGTTGGGAACAAGAGTTCTGGATTCAGGACTGCTCGAACGCCAGCCAGAATATTCTGTTGGCAGCCGAGTCGATGGGATTGGGTGCCGTTTGGACAGCAGCCTACCCTGCTGAAGATCGCATGGCCACAGTTAAAAGTATTCTGAATTTGCCCGATCATATTATTCCATTAAATGTGATACCAATTGGTTATCCAACAGGAATTGAAAAGCCGAAAGACAAATGGAAGCCAGAAAACTTACATTGGAATAAGTGGTAAACGTTGAGTTATTCTTCAGAAGCGTATAGATTCTGGTCGGCAGCAAATTGTTTTCCCCAGTCGTCTAACTGAAGAATAATTGGGATAATTGAATGTCCTGCCTCGGTTAATTCATAAACCACTTTGGGAGGTACCTCCGGGTAAACCTTGCGCGATACTAAACCATCGCGTTCTAAAGCCCGAATAGAAAAGGTGAACATGCGGTTGGAAATACCGTGGATTTGCTTCTGTAATTCACCAGAGCGCATCTCGCCATCTTTTAAATGGAATAGAATTAACGACTTATACTTATCGCCAATTAATTGAAGTGCAAAAGCCAATGAACAGACATATTCTTTGTCTTGATATTTAATTACTCGTGAATTACTACAACAATTTGCCATGTAAGTTTATTTAAATACTGAACAAAGATATTGAATTCGAAATAAGAATAAATCAAATAACAATACAATGAAACTCTATAAATACAATATTTTCGTTTTCGTATTAGCCTTTTATGCATTAAGCCTTACTGCTTATGCCCAAAAGCGCAAAGTAAAACTAGAGGTTATCGCCTCAACCGAGAAACAATGGACCGGCATTGCCGTGAGTAAAAACGAGCGCATTTTTGTGAATTTCCCGAAATGGTCGGACAATGTTCCAGTTAGTGTTGCTGAAATTATTAATGGGAAAGCAGTTGCATTTCCTGCCGACCAATCGATTTTTGTAGCAGTTCAGGCAGTTGTTATCGATGCTAAAAATCGACTTTGGGTAGTTGATACCCGAAATCCACAGTTTCAGGGTGTAATGGATGAAGGTCCAGTTCTTTATCAATTCAATCTGGAAAACAATAGTAAAGAAAAAGCTTATGGTTTTCCGAAGGGTGTTTTTCAGCCCAATTCGTATTTTAACGATGTAAGAATCGACACAAAAAATGAGGTAGCTTACCTTACTGATTCCGGCAACGGCGCGCTTATCGTTTTAGATCTGAAATCGGGAAAATCGAAAAGAGTTTTAGACCATCATTCATCCACCGAAAGTGAAGTTGACTACTTAATTTGCAACGATATAAAATGGGAGAACACAGTACACTCTGACGGAATTGCACTTACTCCAAACGGTAAGTACTTGTATTATGTAGCACTTACCGGCCATACTTTATATCGTATTCCAACCAGCGCATTAATCGATGCCTCACTGTCAGATAAAATGCTTGCCCGCAAGGTAGAAAAAGTGGCTACCATCCCGGCAACCGATGGGATGATGTTCGACCAAAAAGGAAATTTATGGCTGGGAGGATTGGAAGACAATTCCATTAATTTATTGAAAAAGGATGGTTCTGTTCACAAAGTTATCAAAGATAAAATTATACGTTGGGCTGATTCTTTTTCGAAGGGAAAAAATGGAAGTATATACTTCACCACAGCTCAAATTCATTTACCAGAGAATCAACGAAAAAAGTATCAAGTTCTAAAACTATCGAAATAATGAATAAACTACAATTCAATAACAATACACAAATGCCAATCCTTGGATTGGGAACATGGAAATCGGCTCCAGGCGAAGTTTATACAGCCGTAAAAGAAGCCGTAAAAATGGGATACCGCCACATTGATTGTGCAGCCATTTACGGAAACGAAAAGGAAATTGGTCAGGCTTTAAGTGAGCTGCAGCAAGAAGGAGTGGTAAAACGAGAAGAGCTTTGGATTACCTCGAAGTTGTGGAACAATAACCACGGAAAAGCAAATGTAGTACCAGCTTTAAAACAAACTTTGGCCGACTTACAACTGGAGTACCTCGACTTATATTTAATTCACTGGCCGGTGGCATTCAAACACGAAATTCCGGGAGCTAAAAAAGCCGAAGATTACCTTTCGTTAGAAGAGCAACCAATTGCCGACACATGGCTGGGAATGGAAGAAGCCGTAAAACTAGGACTTAGCAAGAACATTGGGGTGAGTAATTTCTCGGTTCTGAAATTGAAAAGCTTAATGGAAGTGGCTTCTATTAAACCAGAAATGAATCAGGTGGAGCTTCACCCTTATTTCCAACAAAACGAATTGGTTGAATATTGCCAAAGCAACGGAATTCATATTACCGCTTATTCGCCACTTGGTTCTTCGGACCGACCAGCTGGCTTGAAAAAAGAAGATGAACCCATTCTTTTGGAAGACAAAAATATTGAAGCCATTGCCACTCAGAAAGGGGTTTCGATTGCTCAGGTAATTTTGGCGTGGGTTGCTCAACGTGGAATTTCGGTTATCCCAAAATCGGTAAATCCGTCGCGCTTGCAGCAAAACCTAAATGCAGCCGAAATTCGTTTAACTGAAGACGAGATGCAACAAATGGCTGCAATTAACAAGAACCGTCGTTATGTGGATGGCAAGTTCTGGGAAGTTCCGGGAGGCCCTTACACTGCTACTAACGTTTGGGACGAGTAAGATTTACCATTAACCACGAAAAGCACTAAAACACTTGCACTTTCTTCTGTGCAAATTCTAGAACTGAAGCTTTTAAAACAGGTCTTTTTTGAGTTAGTTTTTCATGCCTTTCGTGGTTAAATATTTTAGTGTTTTCAAGAATAAAACAGAAAATATGCAACACTTTAAAACCATAACAGAATATTGCAAAGCAATTGGGATTTCGCCACCCAGGCATCCGCATTTTGATATTCGCAGATTTAAAGACAACATGGGAAAAGTGGTTGATAACATGTCTCCTTTCCGTCATGAGTTTTATTCCATTGCCATAAAAGCCGATGGCGAAGGAAAAGCCATTACCGGGCATCATACCGATTTCCCCGAAGGCGTAACCATCTTCTTCAATTCGCCATTCCAGATTCTTTCGTGGGATATTCTTCCCAATTGGTCGGGCTACTACATTATGATTTCGCAGGATTTTCTCGCCTCATCGCACTTGTTTGAGCATCTACTTGATGATTTCCCTTTTCTTAAAATCGACGAATCCATTCCTTTTGAAATCGAAAAGAATGAGCTACCAGATATCTTAAGCATTTACGGTCATATACAACAGGAATACCTGAGTGATAATCCGGACAAATTTGGCTTTATTCAAGCTTACCTTTTGGTATTGCTCAATCAGGTAAAACGACTTTTTAACAAACAAGTTGATTTACAACAGGCAAAAGCACAATTTCGCACTGCCGATTTGAAGCTACTTTCGCGTTTTCAGAAACTCATTAAAACAAGCTTTTACCCCGATGCTCAATTGGAAACCTTTGCCAACCTGCATTCGCCATCGTACTATGCTCAACTTTTAAGCATTCATCCCAACCATTTAAATGCAGTGGTAAAATCCATTACCGGATTAACGGCACTCAACCATATCCACAATCACATTCTGAAATTGGCAAAAGCTGAACTGGCTCAAACCAATGCCAGTGTTAAAGAAATTGCTTACGCGTTGCATTTCGAGTCGCCCAACAACTTTAGCTCGTTTTTTAAAAAGAACTGCGGAGTGACACCGCTCACCTATCGTAAATCTGCTGACAATTAAAACCTCGAAAAATCTCATACACAAAAATCAATGATTTATGGTTTTAACTTAACCGCAAAAAACACTAAAAGCACGAAAACGGTTGCATTTTTTTCAGAGCAAATTGTGTAACTGAATCTTATCAAAGAAAATCTCTTCTAAAAGAATTTTTCGTGCAATTCGTGCCTTTCGTGGTAATTTGTTTCAATAAAAGAACACATGGTACAAGTAATTAATTATCTAAAAGCAACCAGACTGGAATTAGGAATTCTTATCAATTTTGGAGCTTATCCTAAAGCTCAGATAAACCGTGTCGTATTCGACAACTGATATTTCAACCACGAAAAACACTAAAAGTACGAAACGGTTGCACTTTCTTCAGAGCAAATTGTGTAACTGAAACCTTTCAAAGGAAATCTCTTTTAAAAGAATTTTTCGTGTACTTCGTACCTTTCGTGGTTAGATATTTTTTCGAGTAGCTTGTGCTTTTGAGGTAAAATTAATTTCGTAAATTGGTTAAAACACAATAGTTATGGAAATATTCTACCCGGAAGAATCATACGAAATTCAAGGAGCGGCCTTTGAGGTTTATCGTGAAATTGGTTGTGGATTTTTAGAAGCAGTTTATCAAGAATGCCTAGAAAAGGAATTTACAATGCGAAGAATTCCATTTCAATCTCAACTAGAAATAGATATTAAGTACAAAGGAGAAATACTAAGACAATTTTATAAACCTGACTTTATTTGTTACAACGAGATAATTGTAGAAATAAAAGCGGTAAAAGAAATCACAAAAGAGCACATGGCGCAAGTAATTAATTATCTAAAAGCAACTGGACTGGAATTAGGAATTCTCATCAATTTTGGAGCTTATCCTAAAGCTCAGATAAAACGTTTCGTACTTGACAAATGATATTTAACCGCAAAAACGATAAGAGCACGAAAACGGCTGCACTTTCTTCAGAGCAAATTGTGTAACTGAAACTTTTCAAAGGAAATCCTCTTTTCAAGAATTTTTCGTGTATTTCGTGCCTTTTGTGGTAAAATGTTTTAGATGATTTTAATTTTAGTGTTTTCAAAAATTAAGGAGAAAATATGCAACACTTCAAAACCATAACAGAATATTCAAAGGCCATTGGAATTACACCTCCTGGTCATCCACATTTTGACGTTCGCAGGTTTGAAGAAAACAAAGAAAATATCAAAACCCAGATGTTACCTTTCCGTCACGAATTTTACTTCATTGCCATTCGAACCGAAGGCGAAGGCAAAGTACGATCGGGGCATAACCTCGATTTTCCGGAAGGAGTTACCGTCTACTTCAATACTCCTTTTCAGATACAATCGTGGGATATTGCGCGCGAATGGTCAGGGTATTACATTATTTTCTCACAAGATTTTTTGAGTTCTTCGCGCTACTTCGATCGGATTTTAGACAACTTTCCTTTTCTGAAAATGGAAGAATCAGCTCCTTTCAAAATTGAAAAAAACGAGCTACCTGAAATAATAAACATTTACGATCGAATAAAACGAGAATACCTTAGCGATAATGCTGATCGCTTCAATTTCATTGAAATATATGTTCTGGAATTGCTGAACCAGATAAAACGTCTAATACATCAGCAAACAGCTTCGAAAACCCTCAACGAACAAATACACAAAGCCGATTTGAAACTCTTATCGCGTTTTCAGGAATTGGTAAAATTGGGCTTCTGCTGCCATTCCAACCTGAACGACCTTACTAATCCTCACTCTCCATCGAATTACGCCAAAATTTTAAATGTTCATCCCAACCATTTAAATGCGGTGGTAAAATCGATTACCGGCAAAACAGCCCTGCTACATATTCACAACCATATACTTCAATTGGCCAAAGCCGATTTGGCTCAAACAGGCACCAGCGCCAAAGAAATTGCTTATAAATTTCATTTTAGTTCGCCCGCAAAGTTTAGTGCTTTCTTCAAAAAGTACACGGGAATGACACCACTGGTTTTTCGAAAATCGGCAATTCTTTGAAATGGGTAATTCTTTCATTGAAATTGGAAATTCCATCTTTGGATTTCTATCTAGTTTTGCAACATCAAAGTTGATCGAACGAGTTTGTTAGAAGATAGTTTCAATCTTTTTTTTCGACACAAACACTTGTATGTACAACTTTAGGATTACACAACGAAAAACAAATATGCCAGTAGTTAATTTTAAAGGATCTCAACTGAGTTCAGAACAAAAAGAAACGTTGATTCAGAAATTTATCGAAATCACGAGGGAAGTAACACATGCTCCCGATCCGTTTATTACAGTGATAATTGAAGAATACAGTGATGATAATCTAGGGGTTGGAGGCAAAACAGTAAGTCAGATCAAAAAAGAACTTAAAGAAATTTAAACAGATGAAAAAATTAGTATTGGTTGGCTCAACAGGAGTCATTGGCGTAAAAGTAAAAGAACTTTTAAGTTCAGAATACGAAGTTATTACCGTAAACCGTACAAGTGGCGATTACCAATTAGACATGGCAGATGCCAGTGCGTTAGAAAATATGTTTAAAGAAATTGGTGGTTTTGATGCACTAATTGCCACCAGTGGATATGGTAAGCGGGGAAGCATTGATGAGCACAGCATTCAGGATTTTCACGATGGGCTGAACAGCAAATTAATGGGACAGGTAAATCTGGTTATGATTGGTCGAAAGTATGCTAATCCGGGTGCCAGCGTCGCATTATCGAGCGGAATTTTAGCTCAAATGCCAACAGTTGGTGGTATTTCATTGGCAATGATTAATGCAGGAATAGAAGCTTTCAACCGAAATGCTGCCCTGGAAATGACCGACATGACCATCAATGTGGTAAGTCCTTCCTTCGCCAAAGAAACCATGGAATTAATGGGCATGGACTCATCAACCGGTGTTCCGGCTATTGAGTTTGCAAAGCTTTATAAACAAGCCATTGAAGAGGGAAAATCGGGCGAAGTTTATCGTTACTAGAACTCCTAAGAATCAAGCGATTTAAATTACTTCTAACAATCGCTTGTTTCTTTTAACCTCAATTCACTGAGCCGTTCCTGCACAACACACCCCACTTCGCCCGGGCGGTAGCAGCCGTTACACGATACACAAAGTGGCTTATAATCTGAATCTGCTTTCCATTTATTTACCAAATCCGGTTCGCAAAGTAGTGGCCGTGCAATTGAAAAATACTGAATTTCGGTTTCGTTCAGGATATTTTGGAGACGTTTGAAATTTCTGTTTCCTCCCATTAGAATTACCGGAATATTTACCGCTTCAGCAATTCGCTTTGTTGGCGCGAGGTAATAAGATTGCAACTCCGGTTTATGAATTTTAGTGCGCGCTGGTCCAATGCCTTTCCCTGAGGTTTCGTTTACGCCACTAATTTCCAACATATCAGCTCCGCCCTGCTCCAAAATTTTGGCCACTTCAATGGCTTCCGGAACAGTTAAACCTTCGCCTTCATCCATATAATCATCGTGATTCATTTTTACCATAACCACAAAATCCTCTCCCACCGCCTGACGAATACTTCGAATTACGTCCACATAAATACGTGCCCGGTTTTCAATGCTTCCGCCATATTCATCAGTTCGTCGGTTACAAAATGGCGTAAGAAACTGGCTCAGCAAATAGCCGTGTGCACCATGTAACTCAATGGCATCGTAGCCCGCTTTTTGCGCTCGAACTGCTGCATTGGTAAATATCCTCACCACATGTTCAATATCTGCTTTGGTCATCTCTTTCGGGGTAATTTTAGTCACCCGGTTTTCTACTGCCGACGGCCCAAAAAGTATTGCATCCTGATAATCGGGATGATTGGTTTGCGAACCGCCATAAGCCACTTGTAAAGCAATGGGCGTACCCTTCGCATGCACCATATCAACCAGTTTTGTGTGTTCTTCAATAAACGAATCGTCGTAAATTCCCATCATCCCCGGATTAGGGCGGTCATTGGCATCAACCATTGTATAACCGGTAATAATCAACCCCAAACCGCCTTTGGCAAGTTCCTCGTAAACCGTATAAAGTTTCGGGGTTATCCGACCATCTTTATCGGCCATGTTCATCCACAGCGCCGAACGAATAATGCGATTATTCAACTCAAGATTCCTGATTTTCGTTTTTTCCAGTAATTGCATATTCTGTTGCTTAATTATCTGCCACAAAAATACCGCGACAAGCTTTATCATGAAAATAACTTAATTCATACCTTTGCATCAGAAATCTGATAGTTATGATGAATTTTGAATGGTTCAGAACATTTAAAACGATTTACGAAGAAGGCACACTAACGGCCACTGCCAACAAATTATACATCTCGCAACCAGGTGTAAGCCTGCATCTGAGCTCGCTGGAAGCTTATGTTGGCGAAAAACTTTTCGATCGGGTTTCCAAAAAAATGATTCCCACCGAAAAAGGAAAAGTGCTTTACAACTCAATTATTACTCCGGTGAATGATTTGGTTGCTGTTGAAAGGCAATTTCAGCGCACATTAAAATCTGACATTCCAACGCCTACTTTGGGAATGTGTTTCGAGACCTTTCAAATTATTCTCGAAAAACACATGCACCAACTGGATTTTAACCTGGTAAATCGTTTTTCGGATTACAAACAATTACTGGCAGAATTGGAAAAAGGTGTTACCGATGTTGTTATCACACCAAAAAAAGCAGATATAAAAGGCATTGTTTATCATCATATTTTAACCGAAAACATCAGTTTAATCGGAAGTAACGACATTGATGCTTCACAATTTGCGAAGCTATTAAAAAAGAAAGATACAGATGAGATTCTGGCTTGGATGATGGAACAGAAATGGTATGGAGCAGCAAGCGACAACGAACATTTTGTGCGTTTCTGGCAAAGCAATTTCAATAAAAATCCCGATTTCCGACAAAACTTCATTGTACCCAATTTCTTGTCGATAGTTAGTAGTTTAAAGCACGGCTCGGGCATTGCTATTGTTCCCGACTTTTTGTGTAAAGATGCACTGGAAAACAACGAAATTCAAATGTTGTGGCAGGGTTTTAAAAAGGTCTCCAATAAAATCTATTTCGCTTACCGGAAAAACTCGATTTACGAGGAACAGATTAAAGGCATTCAGGAAATATTTTTGTCAGCAATTAGTTGATATTCATTACACCCTCAAAAACAGAGCTACATCCCATAAAAATCATACATTTTTCACCCATTGTAAAAATTACAGACAGAATACTGTTTAATATTTTTACACTACTATTTTCACACTCTTCTTTAAACTGTTGATTTTCATCGACTGTCATCTTTTGGCACCAGCATTGTCTTAAAATGATCAAATCAATCGACATACAACATATCGAAAAAAACAGTTATGAAGAATAATTCAATTCGTAGAAAAGTTTTAAATTTTCCAGTAACACGTATTCTACTTGGAAGCATTGTAGTAATCGGCTTATTTGTAGTCATGCAAGCTCTATTATACAATTTTGCCAATAGCCTGGAGCTGAAAGGAAATATACTACACATTATCGGTTCTGGAGTTCCAGCTTTACTTTGTTTGTTTTCTTATCTCCTTTTCTTCAAATGGTACGAGAAACGAAAAATAAATGAATTAGCTCTAAAACATTCCGGCAAAAACTTATTTTGGGGCTTTATTCTGGGCTGTATACTGCAATCATTAACCATAGGTGTAATCTATTTTACTAGCAGTTATTCTATCATTTCAATAAATCATTTCACTCTCATTTTTCCTGCACTAATAATGGCCTTTACCACTGCCATAACCGAAGAGATACTTTTGCGAGGAATTTTATTCCGAATTTTAGAAGAGAAACTAGGTAGCTACATTGCGTTGGGTATTTCGGCACTTGTTTTTGGTTTATTACACTTGGGTAACCCCAATAGTTCAATCATTGCTGCTTTGGGATTAGCTGTTCAAGCAGGAGTGCTTTTGGGAGCCACTTATATTTATTCTCGTAGTTTATGGATGCCTATTGCACTGCATTTTGCTTGGAACTTTATGCAATCGGGAATCTTTGGAGCAGCTGTTTCTGGCGGCTCAACAAAAAATGCATTAATCACATCGCATATTGAAGGCACAACTTGGATTACAGGCGGTGATTTTGGCCCCGAAGGCTCTATACAAGCTACTCTGTTCTGCCTGATAGCAGCTGTCATTATCCTCTATCGCGTCAAAAAAAATAATCAATTTATATCTCCCTTTTGGAAAGCTTAATTAAAACACAAACGTCAGACATGAAACTATTACTTATTTCTATTTGTATGATTTTTTCTTTTAGCGTTGTTGCTCAATCAAAAAGTCAATACCTAAAAAAACACAGAGAAAACCTTCGTGAAACTAACTTTGAGTTCTCCCCAAATAACTTTAAAATTATTGGCTTTGGCGCATTGCATGGAAGCTCAAAAACTTACCAAGCAGAATTCATTCTAATAGAGCGTTTAATTCAACAAAACAGACTCAATTACTATATTCCAGAGACAAATTTTTGTCAAGCTCATTTCTTTAATAAGTACCTAAAAACCGGAGATGAAAAACTATTGCGAAAACTGGTACTTGCATTTCAAAGTATCGTTATGCAGGAAGGAACTATTGATACTTACGAACATTGGAAAAGACTAAAAAGGCTGAACGACAACCTACCTTTCAACAAAAAAATTAAAGTAATAGGTTTTGACGTAATCAACGAATACGAGTTTCCTATTAAACACATTCTGGAGCTTACTAAAGAAGTGAAAAACTGGGAAGAAAGAGATAAACTGAAAAAACTTCTAACCAATACAACACTTAGTCTTTCTCCCGGAGATTCAATTACAGAAAACAAGCTCAAAGAGTTTGCAAACTCTTACAAATTGAACAAGGAAAAACTGATAAAAAACAGCAACAATATCCAATCGCTAAATCACATTATCACTAATATTGAATATAACTTCCAGACGAAACGAGAACGTGAGAAAATAATCTATCGGAACTTCTCAATTCTTTCCAAAAGATATAAGCTAAAGTCAGAAAAACTATTTTTCAAATACGGTTATTTCCACCTTCATAAAGCAAGAGAACACAATTACCCTTCTTTTTTTACTCGTCTAATAGAGAAACAAGACTATACCAAGCAGGAGGTTATCACAGTAATGGGATATTTAACCAAGAGTAAGGTTCTCTGGGATAAATTATACGATCAGAGTGGGAACTATAAATCCTATACTATTGAAAAAGGTTATGGTATTTCTGATTATTGGAAAGAGTATTTCAAAGGCATTAGAAAGTTGAAAAAGAATAAATTGTCTGACTTAACACTTTTCCAGCTTTCATCCGAAAATTCACCTTATAATTCAGATACTGATCTAATTGAACTGAAAATGCTTTTTAAAGATTACAACACCACTGCTCTGAAAGGAAAGCATACCACTCAGTTTATCGATTATGCTATTTTAATAAGTAACTCAGAAGAACAAGTTCCAATTGAAGAATTAAAATAATACATCGAAAGTCAAAAAAGTTATCATTCCCCAAAGAGGTAAAGCTATCTTAACTTCTTTGGGGAATGTTATTATATCAACTAGAATATTAGCGTCTCACCATCCTTCGGAATAATAATTTCTACGCCGGCTTTTTCGGCCTCAGCTTTCATCGATTCGCGTGTAACTGTGCAGTGATCCAAAGCCTCCATGTGCACTGCAACCACTTTTGCTTTTGGTGCTTTCTTTGCCACAGCAATGGTTTCCTGCACATCCATTAAAATTCGGTTTTCGCCCATAAACATGGCACCTCCCGAGTTTGTCACAATTATATCAGGATTGTATTTTTCAATGGTCTGTTCAACATCCGCATCCAGCAAGCAATCTCCAACAATGTAAATGGTAGGATTATTTTCTGCCTGAAGCACATAACCTGAAACCGTGCCCAACACTTCCAACAATTCCTTAGGTCCGTGTTTTCCATTGGTACGGGTAATGGTTATTTCATCGTATTTCGCCTCATCTTCAACCAACGTAAGCTGCTGAAATGGCATCTTTTCCACAGCTTCCTTGTCGGCTACTTGCGCGAAAAACGGGATTTCTTTGGGTAGTACCTCAACAGATTTCGGATCGAGATGATCAGGATGCACATGCGTTAACAACACCGCATCAATACCTTTAACAACTTCCTCGGCACTTACCGGTAAATCAAGCGTAGGGTTCAAATCTTTTCCTTGCTCCACAAACGACATAAAACTGTGTTTAGCCGAAAGCATGGGATCTACCAAAATGGTTTTGCCCGCATAATTCAATTTAAGCGTGGCATTTCTAATTAATTGAATTTCTACCTTTCTCATATCTCCTGATTTTTGTGCGATACAAATCTGCATCGCAAATAGTACAACTATAAATAGTATTCCTTTCTTCATGTTTCACATCTAAAATGTTCACTGCAAAAATCAGAATACCAGCAGAAATTGCTACTACCAAGCTTCTAGCTTAAACTACCATTTTGATAATCGTGTCGGAATTCAGTTGGAGTAGACCGGGTTTGCGTTTTGAAAAACCGGGACAGATGATTGGGCTCTGAAAAGTTAAAATCGATGGCCAACTGATCGATTGTTTTGTTGGTGTAAATCAGTTCCATTTTAATCTCGTGCAGCAATCGCGACTTCAGAAAATCGCTAACAGTTTGATTAAATTGTCGCTTCACTAATTTATTAAGCGTAATGCGGCTCACCTTCATCAAATCGGTATAATCCTCCACTCGCTGGCATGTTCGAATATGTTTCTCGGCCAATTTACGAAACTGAAATGCTGTACTTTCAGTACTGCCCGAATCAGCAAACTCGTGATGCTTTGAGTACGATCGATTGAGTTTTGCCAGCAAATAATAGAGAATAGAACGAATCAGGTGCACACTATCGCTCAAAGGCTTTGTGAGCTCTTGCTTAATTTCTGATAACTGTTCTGCATGCTGAATAATTGCATATGAAGTCAAGTCGAGAAACAAAGGCAATTCGTTTTGATAAAAGTATAGTAAACGATACGTGAAATACTGATCGGCAAAAAAATCGTTCAGAAAATCTTCCTGAAAAACCAGGAAAGTAGCCTCAAAATTATTGGTATCAACTTGCCACTGATATTTCTGATGTTGCGAAATAAACAGCACTCGATTGGCTCTTAAATCAATCTTCTGGCCATCTAAAACCACCGCCCCACTTCCGTTCTTAACAAAAACAACCTGAAAGAAATCGGCAGTATGCAATTCTTCCGACAACGAAGACACAGTGCTGGAGTCGAGATCAATTACATTCAACAAGAAATCGACACCACACAAGGTTTTACTGAATTTTATATGCTTCATTTCGTTTGCTTTCGAAAACACAAATATAAGGGCTTCCTCGTTCATCTTGTTCACACATTCTATCCATTCTTTGAAATTCATACTTCTTGCTTTGGAATTATAAACTAGAACTCTCCGAGCCGCTCTACTTTTGCTCCCAACAAACGAGAATTGATTTGTCCGGCCGGAGGATGAGCTGAATGTGGGAAGTTGCCGGACTAATCTTTTCCTAAAAAGGATAACAGATGAAAACAATTTTATGGATTATGGGAGCAATTATTTTACTATCGTGCTCAAGTCAAGATGATGATCTTCAACCACAAAATGACAATGAAAATCAAACAGAAATCGCCAATATTCCGGTAGCTATTGCCAATTATCAGAAGGCAACAAATTCGGAAAATATCGACCAATACATGGCCATTTTCACGGATAATATTGTGATGATTGATGTAAACCGAACATTCAACGGTAAAGCTGCAGTTAGACCGTGGGCCATTCGCGAAGTTATGCCCATTGGCGACACATTTAAACTGCTTCGAATTCTGGAACAGGAAAATGGCTACGCAAAAACAGAAGTAAAATGGTCGAGCTGGGAGGCACACTACCATTTCTGGTGGAACGAAAATAATGAGATCACCAAAATGTCGCTTCAATATAAAGACTAAGTGCAATGGCATTAAAACAACTTATTTTAACGGTACTGGCGGCTGCTTTTTTATGCAGCTGCAACTGCACCAAAAACAATAACTCGGATAAAGAAAATACAATGATTACAGTAACTGTTGCCGGAAAAGTAAAACCTGAATACCGAACTACTTTTCTGAAACACATGGAAGAACTCGCTCCAATTGTACGTGCAGAAAAAGGGTGTATCCTTTATCAACAAAATATTTCGGCTGACGATGAAAACCTTTTATTTCTCTATGAGAAATGGGAAAGCAAGGAAGATTTGATGATTCACCTGGCATCAAAACACATGCAGGAGCATTTGGAAGAAGCACGTCCCTGGTTTGACTGGGTGGATATGAAAACCTTCGAGACACAAGAATTCACTTTGGATAACAATTAGTTATGAGTTACACAAAAACCTTAGAATACGAGATGTTGATGCAAGCATTTCGCACACACAAATTCACTAAAAACGACATTAAAAGTTTCGTTTACAGAGTATTCTCGATGTACGAACGAGCAACATGCGAAAACGAATATTTAAGTCCCGAAGCATTTCACAACATTGTTGCCGAAGATGTATATGTGGATTTCCCGGATTATAAAGTCCGTTCGCGCAACGAATTTAAAGAATGGCACAAATGGATTCATTCTCTTTTGAATTCGGACGATCACGAAATTGAAAGCGTTAACGTGCAGTACCTAGCAAATGGAAAATATCAGGCTCAGTTTTTTGTACGCTGGCGCGCCGATTTTAAGGATGGTCGTTACACCGATTTGCGTGTAGAACAACTTTGGATTATGCGCGAGGAAGCCAATAACGATTTGCCTGTAATTGAACGTTATTTGGTAGGGCTGGCCAATAATATAAATGCTGAAACTGCCGGTGAGATAAAAGATTAAGTTATGAAATTACGAAGCCCTCGACTTTAACAGTCGTTAATTTTACTCTCAACAAATAAATACTACTCAACAACTCTACAGTTGTATATACAACAAACAAAAACATTATAAAATGGAAAGAAAATATCAAAACCTGGATGCACTCTCAGAAGCATTAGACGCAAAGAAACTTCAAAAAGTATTGAGCTATTTAACCGACGATTGTCTGTTTATTGCCGGAAATGGTGAAGCAGTAAAAGGGAAAGAAGATATCAGGAAAATGTTTCAGGAGTTCTTCCCGGCAGTACAATCCACGGCGCACAATGTTACCGATATTTTTGAGTCGGACGACTCGTTGGTACATCGCGGAACAGTTACTTACACCCGATTGAATAATTCGCAATTGACCATTCCTTTTTGCGACGTTTTTAAAATGAGAGAAGGACTTATCAGCGAGTATTACATTTACATCGATTGGTCGGAACTTTTCTAAAGTCGGATCAGATAAATGATTCACTTCTTTGAAATTCATACTTCTTACTTTGAAATCAAAAACTGCACAAAACAATCTGTAACGATCTCTGTATTAACAAAAAGGAGACATCATGAAAACATTGGCATTTGTATTATTCAGCATTATATCAATGAATTTATACGCACAAAATATGGAAAAGATTAATCAATGCGTATCGCAACTTTTTGTTGCAAGCGACAATAGAGAATGGGAAAAGCTGGAATCGATTTTTGCCGATCAGGTGGAACTGGATTACTCGAGCATGAACGGAAATCCGGCAACGGTTTTATCACCCAGACAAATAACTGATGCCTGGAAAACCTTCCTTCCCGGTTTCTCATCAACACACCACCAATTGGGAAATTTCATTACCGAAATAGAAGGAAACACGGCCAAAGTATTTTGCTACGGAACAGCCACACACTATCTGGAACACGAAGCCGGAAATATTTGGACAGTTGTGGGCTCGTACAATCTGGAGCTTAAAGAAATGGATGGCACCTGGCGAGTTACAAAAATGAAACTCAACTACAAGTACCAGGATGGAAATACACAGTTGCCTCAGGCAGCCATGGATAACGTAAAAAAACAGTAAAACGATGAAGCGATCAATTATTGCATTAACACTTGCGCTGGGAATCTTTTCGGCTTGTAACAATACATGCAAAAAAGAAGTAGAAACGCTAAAATCAGAAATAGAAATGAAAAACGAAATAGCCGAAAGAAATAAGGCAAATACTCTGGCCTTTTTCAATGCACTTGAAAGCGAAAATGTAAACACAGTGGTTGAATTATTTGCAGAAGATGCAGTTCACATCAATCCTTATGCTTCGGGATTGTTCCCTAATGGCGCCAAAGGACACGAAGAAATTAGAGCCTACTGGACGCCCGTTTTCCCAAATTTCGATGGAATGGAATTCCCGATTGAGGAGCTCTATGCTATGGAAGATCCAAACATCACTTTTGTGAAATACAAAGGAAAAATCAAACTGAAAAATGATGCAGGTTGGTACGAGAATGACTACTACTCCACTTTCAAATTTAATGAAGAAGGGAAAATTACAGAGTACGTAGAAATCTTTAACCCAATTGTTGCAGCAAGAGGCTTCGGCTTAATCGATCAGATAAAATAATCTTCGTCTTAAAACATTAAAAAACAGAAAAAATGAAAACATTAATATTAGCTATAACGGTGTTAATTAGTGCGTCGACATACGCATACTCAATTAAAGCGAAAGTATTAAAACATAAAAATAAACAAATGGAACAAGTAACATTTAAAAGCGAGGGACTGAAACTTGTAGGAAATCTCTACTATCCGGCGGATTATAAAAAAGGAGAAAGTTACCCGGCAATCGTTGTTTCGGGAAGTTGGACTACGGTAAAGGAGCAAATGGCAGGATTATATGCCGAACGCTTTGCCCGGGAAGGTTTTATCACCCTGGCTTTCGATTTCAGAAATTACGGACAAAGCGAAGGCGAACCGCGCTTTTGGGAGAATCCAGACATGAAAGTTCAGGACATTAAAAACGCGGTAAGTTTTCTTGAAACGTTACCTGAAGTTGACAACAACAAAATTGGTGCATTTGCTGTTTGTGCCGGATCGATGTATTCGCTAATGGCAGCTGCCGAAGATAGCAGAATTAAGGCAGTAGTTACAGCAGCATCGTGGTTGCAGGATGCTGAGGCAGTAAAATTATTTTACGGCGGAGAAGAAGGCGTCCAAACAAAAATTGCGGCGGCTCGCAAAGCCAAAGAAACCTATGCAAAAGAAGGAGTAGTTGAGTATATCGAAACTATTTCAACATCGAATCCGGCTGCTGCCATGTACGGTCCTTACGATTACTACCTGAATCCGGAACGTGGAGGGATTAAAGAATGGAGCAACAATAAATTTGCAGTAATGAGCTGGGAAGATTGGTTAACGCTCGACCCGATGCCATACGCCACAAAACTAAATGCTCCAACTTTAATGATTCATTCTGATGGTTGCGTTTTACCACAATACACCAAAAACTTCTTCCAGAAAATTGCTACCGACAACAAGCAATTGGACTGGATTGAAACAGAATTGGATTCTCCAATGCAGCAGTTTAATTTTTACGATCAGGAGGCAGAGGTTGGATTAGCCGTAAAAAAAGGTGCTGCCTGGTTTAAGGCGAAGTTGTAGTTCTTCAACAGTGATAGAAAATACTAATAACTATCAATTATTAGTGCTAAATTATTTATGAAAAAACCGGCTACTTTTTCCAACAAAAGCAGCCGGCTGATTAATTCAATACGGATATTATTAATTTATGATTGTCACAACTCTAATAACCCGAATTTTGAGTCAAGTTTGGATTCTTTTCTCTCTCACCATGAGGTATTGGCATTAGGTAATGCTTTTCTAAGAATACCTGTTTTGGACGATTGCTTACTACATGATTCAGGTTGTAGTTCAATGTTCCATCGTCGTTACGAGTAACCATTACACCATGGAAATACTTGTCGTTAAGCACTTCGATACTTTTTCCCCATCGAATTAGATCCCACCAACGCTGATCTTCAAAAGCCAACTCTACACGACGCTCTTTACGAATAGCTGTACGCATTTCGTCTTTACTTAAGCTAGCAGAAACATTAGGAAGGTTCACGCGGTCGCGAATAGCTTTAAGGCTATTTAAAACCGTTTCGTTTGGACCATTGGCTTCATTTTCAGCTTCAGCTAAATTCAAATAGATCTCAGCCAAACGGAACATTTTCCAGCTAATTTTTGAATCATTTTTCAATGGACCAAATGGCAATTTCTCGTCGCAATACTTCTTAATGTAATAACCAGTGATAGAGTGCAATCCGGTTTTATTAATCGCATCTTCACCATCAGGACTAATGGTATTCATTACTTTACCTTTGAATTTAGCTCCATGGTAAAGAATTGTAGCATAGAAACGAGGCTCACGTCCTACATATGGGTTATTCGCATCGTATCCACTACCTGCTTCATTAATCGCTTTTCCGTTAGCCATGCAATAAGCATCAACTAACTCTTGTGTTGGATTGGTTTGCGATCCCCAGTCGGCACGATACGAGAAAGGTAAGTTATATAAATCGAAATGGTGTCCTTTATTAGCCGGACCATCAAAAAGAATTTCGAAGATCACCTCTTTATCTCCTCCGTATGAAGCAAAAAGTGCACCATAATCAGCATTCAGCTGAAATGCACCACCACTAATAATACGCTTAGAGTAATCGATACATTTCGACCAGTTTTTAGCATATAACATTGCTCTTGATCCCAATGCCCAGCAGGCTTCGCGAGTAGCTAGACCATTTTTAGAGTCAGCTTTCAAAGGAAGAATCTCATCAATTGCATCTAATTCTTCATCGATAAACTTCCAAACGTCAGCAGCAGGAGTACGACTAACAGCTAAGTCGTCGCCAGACTTCTGAGCTACTTTAATTAATGGTACATCACCAAAGCGTTTTACCAATTCGAAATAGAATTCAGCTCTTAACCAGCGAGCTTCTGCTAACTTCAATTGTTTGAAATCGGCATCCAGTTTACTTGCTTCCAATTTCTCAATGAAATCGTTGGCTAAACGTATGGCTTTATATGAGTTTTTCCACGATCCCATTTCTCCTGGGATGTTGGTTGCAGACATCAACCCCGGAACAACTACTTTTTGAGAACTGATCCAACCACTCTTTGTACGCCCATTATCGGTACAGTTATCGGTCATGTAGTAATAACCAAGAGGATGATTCAACTTAGAATAGACATTATAAAGATAGGCTTGACATAGGCTTTCGTCCTGGAAAATTGAAGTTTCAGCAATCTTATCCAACGGATCACGATCCAGGTAATCGTCGCATGAGTAAAATCCGATGAATAGAACCAGTAATATTATTGTATTTCTCATTTTGTTTCGTTTTTAAAATTCCACATTTACTCCAAGTGAATAAACTTTCATTTGCGGATAGAAAGGTCTTGCAGTTTCTGGTCCTTCCGGATCTTGGAAGTCGATTTCTGACCATGTAAATAAATTGGTTCCGGTAGCAAATACTCTTAGGTTAGAGATACGTGCTTTCTTCAACCATTCTTTCTTCTGGAAAGTATAACTTACTGTTAGGTTCTTTAATCGAAGGTAACTCGAATTCAACAGCCAGTAGCTTGATGTACGGTCGTTATTTACCGGAGTACCATTACCTAAACGAGGATATTTAGCTCCTTCGTTACCCGGACGCCATGAGTCAATTAAGCGACGCATTGTGTTACCACGGTTCACGAACGAGTGCAATGGAATATTTTTATCAAAATTAGCTGCTCCCTGGAAGTTACAGGTCAATGCAAAGTTTTTGTAGCTAACAGAAGCATTGAAACCAAACATGATCTCCGGTACCTTGCTTTTACCAATATGTGTACGATCGTATCCATCTATTTTTCCATCAGGAGTTCCGTCTGCTCCGCTGATATCTTTGTATTTAATATCACCTGGACGAAGGCTCTTATTGCCATTTCCATCCTGAACTACCCAGTTATCAATCTCTTCCTGTGTTTGGAATAAGCCCAATGCCACATAACCATAATGCTGTCCAAATGGACGCCCTGTTTGTCTTAATCTGTCAGGTACATTTTCTGGCTCATCAATTTCAATTACTTTGCTTCGAGCATAAGTAAATGTTCCATTCAAATCCCAACTGAACTCACCACTTTTATCGTGGTAATTTATGCTTGCTTCAAATCCTTTATTATCTACAACGCCTGAGTTCTCATCAGGTAAGGATGCTCCAAATGTGTCAGGAATAGAGGCATTTCTAGGACGAAGAATGTCTTCTGTTCTTTTGTAGAAATACTCCAATGTACCACTAATTTTATTGCTAATTCCGAAGTCCAGTCCTAGGTTATAGTCTGTTGCTGTTTCCCATGTAATGTCAGGATTAGCCAATTTTGTTGGAGTAACACCTTTTTCATATGTTCCATCAACTAAATAACCAGAACTAAACTGGAAACCACTCAAATATTGATAAGCACTAACACGGTCATTACCCACTTTACCATACGATGCTCTTAACTTCAGATTAGAGATCCAGTCGAAGTTATCTTTAATAAAGTTCTCGTTACTCATTCTCCAACCAAGAGAGAAAGCAGGGAAAAATCCCCAACGCTTATCTTTCGAGAAGTTATATGAACCATCGTAACGGAAGTTTGCCTGGAACAAATATTTACCCTGGTAATCGTAATTCATTCTACCTGCATACCCCAAACGAGCTGTTTCATAAGCCGAACCATCTGTCTTTTGGTTGGCACTAGAACCGGCAAATAATTTATCTATCTTGTCTGAAATAAATCCTTCGCGATATCCTTTAATCCAATTTCCTTTTGTTTCTGAAGATTCTACCAAAGCCAAAAGATTGAAATTGTGCTCACCAAAAGTACGCTTATAGGTAACACTTGCCATTGTGTTTAATGTGCGAAGTTCTTCCTTTTTTCTATTCAACGTAATCTTGTTTGTTGTCGGCTTTGAACTATACGTATCGTTCACTTTATCGTGTGTCCAAAGAATAAATGGAGTCTCGAAATGGGCATCATTTCTAAATTCTTTATCGTAAGACAAACGTCCTTTCAATGTTAAGCCCTCAATGCCAGGAACATTATAAACTCCCACAAAGTTAGTCTGATAATAATCACGCTGGTAACGACGATAACCAGTATGCAATCCTTCACCAATTGGGTTGGTGTTCATACCATTAAAGCCTAACCCATTCTCAACAACACCTTCTTTGTTCAAGTAAGCTTTGTAAGTAGGATTCGATTCTGAAATCATTCCCCAAAGACGATCACCTTTCCCTGCCTCTGCACGCTCTTCACGACGATATGTGATATCGGCAGAAACGGTTAGGTTTTCAATTGGATTAACATCAATATTACTTCGGAAACCATAACGTTTAAACTTTGTACTTGGTAGAAGTCCTTTCTGATCCATAAAGTTTCCTGACACAAAATAACGTGCTTTATCGGTACCACCTGTAACTGTTAAAGTATGCTGTTTTTTAGGAGCACTATCTTTAACTGTCTCTTTCCACCAGTTGGTTCCTTCGTATCCAGGAGCTCCTGTTCTGTACTTCTCAACTTCTTCATCGGTATATTCCTGATTTTGTCCATCATTCAATTTTCCTTCGTTGAAATACTTCGCATATTCATAAGCATTCATCAAGTCAGGCTCAATGGTTGCTTTCTGCGTAGACAAAACAGCACGGTAAGTTAATTTCGCTTCTCCTTTTTTACCGCGTTTAGTAGTAATAAGAACTACACCATTCGCAGCACGAGCACCATATATCGCAGTTGAAGCTGCATCTTTCAGAATTACAAAGCTTTCAATCTCACTAGGATCAATTCTATGCCAGGCACGAGGTACTCCATCAACCAATACCAAAGCATTGTTATTTCCAAAAGTACTTTTACCACGAATTGAGAAAGTTCCGTTATCACGACCTGGTTGTCCCGATTCGAAAGTAGTAATAACACCAGCTACTTTACCTGCAATAGCATGCGTTAAGGAAGCTGGAGAATCTTTCACAATGGCATCACCTTTTACTGCCGAAACGGCTCCTGTCAGGTCGGCCTTTTTCTGGAAACCATACCCTACTGCAACAACTTCTTCCAAACCAATGGCATCTTCAATCATTGTAACGTCCACATTGGTTTGCCCTGTTAGCTCAACCTCTTGAACTTTCATTCCCACAAATGAGAATTGCAATACTTTTGCATCGGCAGGAACAGTCAATACATACTTACCATCAATGTCGGAAGTAATACCTACTGTAGTTCCTTTTATAACTACAGAAACCCCAGGCAGAGGCTCTCCGGCTTCATCGGTAACCTTACCGGAAATCTTTATCTTTTTCTGACTTTGAGCTGCACGCCCGTCAGCCGCCATCAGAATAATCTGACGATCGATAATACGATACTTTGCTCCAGTGCCATCTAAAATATAATCCAGCACCTTATCAATTTTTTCGTTTTCCAACGAAACAGAAATATGCTGCTTTACATCCACATTCTTACTATTGTACAGAAAACTAAACTCAGTTTCCGACTCGATGTAATTCAACACTTTTACTAATGCCACATTGGACATTTTTACGCTTAAACGATTACTCTGAGAGAAGCTACTATTAGCAACTCCTTGTAATACTAAAAATAGTGATAGGAATACAGTTAGTTTCATAGCTCGAAACAGATTACGGTTATGGCAATACCAAAGGGTACACCACTCCCATTTCAATTTTTTTTTCATAAATTTGAAAATTAAGAATTCAACATTGTTCTAGTCGCATAGAACAGTACCATTCGAAAGGAGATGTTGGCGCATCTCCTTTTTTGGTTATAGTTATCTCATAGGCATAATGCTTTTATATATTCTCACTTCTGTTTTTTCATTGGTTCCATTTTTGCGCTTTTTACCCAGCTGAACTTTATAGTCCAAACCATCGGTGTATTTCAATAGATCCAGAACCTGTGTCAGACTTTCATCCTTAAAACTTCCATTTAGCGAAAAATCTTCCCACTCCTTAGGATTCCACTTGATATTTACATTGAAGCGACGCTGTAGCTTTTTAACTACCAAAGGCATATTATCCTCTTCGAAATATAAAATGCCATCGATCCAGGAAATGTATTTGGCAATATTCTGAGAAGTTAGGCTTAGTTTTCGCTCTTTCTTATTAAAAATGGCATGATGATTAGGCTTCATTCGAGTAATTGCCCTTGCCGATTTCCCATTGGTTAACAATTCAACAGATCCTTGTTCCAATGTCACTGCAATTTCATCTTCATCGGAATAATTTTGCACATTGAATCGAGTTCCCAGCACACGAACCCTAAGATGTTTCAATCCTACAACAAATGGATGATCTGCGGCATGCTTTACATCGAAAAATGCTTCTCCCTGTACCTTTACCTTTCTGATATTTTTCGAGAATTGTACTGGATATTTTATCGATGAGCCAGCATTAAGCCAAACTCTTGTACTGTCGGGTAGTAACATTGAAGTGCGCATACCTTGTGTATTTTCCACGGTTTGCCACACTACCATTGAATCATTAACTCCTCCGAATTTACTATACGACAGCCATGCAATTGCCAATAGTAATGGCACCACCAAAATAGCAGCGATACGTTGGAAGCGAGTCAACCAGATTGTTTTCGTTGATTGCTTTTTCATTTTCTGCTTCAATTGGCTTAATGCAAAATCGGCATCAAATTGCTGCATTTTCATTAATGCATCATTCATTTCAATCAGCCGTTCCCACTCAGCAAATTGTTTTTTATGGCTTTCAGATTCATTGCACCACCTATCTAATTCCTCTTTTTCTGAATCCGAAATTGTATTTCGTTTTAGAAGAATAATCTGTTGCAATAATATTTCAGGATTATTTAAATCCATTTTTTCCCTTTTAAGTATGATAGTCTGATTTTGAAGCTTTTTTCTGGCTTCACAATACTATGACGACTTAATAGGCTTACCTACGTAAAAGAAATTGAATTAATTTAAAAAATAATTGATCAGCAGTAGTGGCAAGTAGTCCTTCAGTTCATTTTTCAACACCAAAAGAGCATTGGTAATATGCTTATCGACAGTTCGTTTAGAAATCCCCAGTTCTTCAGCAATCTCATTATTCGTTAACCCTCTAAAACGACTTAATTCGAAAACATTTCGACATTTTTCAGGCAATTTCCCCAAAGCTTTATCCAAAATTTCTTTCAATTCTGCCTCAATATACATTGGAAATTCTTCACTAATATCCAGCGATTTTACCCATTCAGAATACTCTTTTTTAACTTTTTCATGTTTTAATGCATCCAAGCAAGCATTTTTTACTGCAATAAAAAGATATGATTTTAAAGAAGTAGTAATAGTCAGAGTAGAACTATTTACCCATAATTTCATGAAAACCCCCTGGACAATATCCTCGACTACCGATTTCTCTTTAATGTAGTTTAATGCATAGCTACACAACGATGCATAGTAATACTTAAAGATAAAATCGAAAACAGATTCTTCTTTATTCTGAAGTCCCGTTATGAGGTATTGATCTGTCACTTTAAATTGATTTAGCAGCTTGCCAAAGTAAATAAAAAAATATGAATCGTTTTCTTTTTCTCCTTCATCTCATCTCTTATAGATGTATAACAATCTAGACTTATAGCTCATTCACTGGCAAAAATATTTTTTCAGCATAATGTTGTAAAAAAAGAGTTATAGCTCGCTCTATTATTGGGTTTTTACCTATTTTTATCCTTGTGTTGATCAAAACTAAAACATGGGAACATTACTTTTTTTCTTTTTTATATCTATTACCATCTCATTTTTGTGCTCTGTTTGGGAGGCAGTTATTCTTAGTACAACTCCGTCGTTTGTAAGCAGAATGCAAACAGACAAACCAGCATTGGGCAACCAATTACATGCTATAAAAGAAGATATCGACAAACCACTTTCAGCTATACTTACTCTTAATACTATTGCTCACACTGTAGGTGCTATTGGAGTAGGTATCCATGCAGGAGAAGTATTTGGAAATCATGAAATTGACCTTGGCTTTTTTCAATTGAACTACGAATCGCTTATTGCAGGGATAATGACATTGGCCATTCTTATTATTTCTGAAATTATTCCGAAGACACTAGGTGCTTATTACTGGAAACAACTAATGCCATTTACGGTACGCTCACTTCGTGTACTAATGGTTTTTCTAGCTCCATTTGTATGGATCAGTAAGCTGATTACTCAATTGGTAAAAAAAGATGGAGCAACCAGCGTATTCAGTAGAGCCGACGTTGCTGCCATGGCCGATGCAGGCTTGAAAAGTGGCGCTATTGATAAAGAAGAACGATCAATTATTCAAAACCTGTTAAAGCTGGAGACACAAAAGGTACAAGATATTATGACCCCCAGAAGTGTGGTGCTTAGCTTGGACGAAGATCAAACTCTGGGAGAAATATACGAACAGAATAATCCTTTTCAATTTTCCAGAATCCCTGTTTTCAAAGAGACAACAGACCAAATTACCGGCTTCATTCTGAAAGATGGTATATTGGAAAATATTGCTGCCGACAAGCACAGCAGAAAAGCAGTTGAAATAAAACGCAAAGTCCTATTTATCGATTCCAATATTTCTGTTGCAGAACTTTTGGACCAATTTATTCAGAAGAAACAGCACATGGCAATGGTTGCTGATGAATTTGGAACTATTGTGGGACTTGTAACCATGGAAGATGTTATTGAAACACTATTCGGTCTAGAAATTGTTGATGAATCGGATAAAGTAGCCGATTTACAAAAGCTGGCTCGCGATAAGTGGAAACAATCTAAAAATAACGAATAACGATTTACTGACTTAGGGATGATTATCAATAATTGAAGGAGATAACTTCTCTTAAGTTACACCATAAAAAAAGCTCGACAGGAAATCCCTATCGAGCTTTTTATTTTATAACGATCAGGTATTATACCTGAATAGCTTTTCTTATTTCTTTGGTTGACTTCCCATTGTAAGAACCAGTTTTCCTCCTTCACTTAGCTGCTTGTGAGTAATGCTTGTTCCATTCAATGGCTTTCCATTAAGAGTAGCAGACTGAACGTAAATGTTCTTGTCAGATACATTTGGAGCCTCAACAGTAAATGTTTTTCCATTTGGCAAATTGATGGTTGCTTTATCAAACATCGGCGAACCAATTTGATAAACACCACTTGCTGCATTCGCCGGATAGAATCCCATAGAGCTGAATACATACCAAGCCGACATCTGTCCACAATCTTCGTTACCACACAATCCGTCTGGCTCAGGAGTGTACATTGTCGTTAAAATCTCGTTTACATATTTCTGTGTCAGCCAAGGTGCTCCGGCCAAGTTAAACATGTAAGAGGTATGGTGACTAGGCTCGTTTCCATGTGCATACTGACCAATAAGTCCGGTAATATCACTGGAAGCATGATCGCCTTTAATTTCTGAACTTTCGTTGAACAGTTGATCTAGCTTCTTCAAGAATGGCTCTTTTCCACCCATCAATTCAGTTAAACCATCAATATCGTGTGGCGCAAACCATGTCCACTGCCAAGAGTTACCTTCTGTGAAGTAATCTTTACGGTGCTTCGAGAATTTAGGATCGAAAGGAGTAGCCCATTTTCCATCGGCTTTCTTTCCTCTAACAAAACCAATTTCTTTATCGAACAAGTTCTTGTAATACTTCGAACGCTCCATATACTTCTCGTAATCGGCAGTTTTCCCTAGTTTCTTAGCCACTTGAGCAATACACCAGTCGTCGTAACTGTAAGCCAACGTTTTCGATGCCGACTCATTCACTTTATCAGAAGGAATATATTTGTATTTGCGATATAAATCAAGGCCATCCACATCCGACATCGAGCTTGCAATCATCGCTTTATAAGCTAAGTTCACATCGAAATCGCCAATTCCTTTCAAAATAGCATCGGCAACAACAGGCACAGCATGGTAACCAATCATACAGTTGTTTTCGTTACCCACTAACTCCCATACTGGAAGTAAACCTGTCTCCTGATATTGATCCAACATACTCTTTACAATGTTGTTAGTCAATTCAGGTTTAATGATAGTAAATAAAGGCTTCAATGCTCTAAAAGTATCCCACAACGAAAGTACCGTATACTTCTTATAACCTTTTGTAAAGTGCGTATTGTTATCGTACCCTTTGTAACCTCCATCAACATCAGAGAACAGATAAGGAGCCAAAAGCGAGTGATACAATGAAGTATAGAATACTGTTTTGTTATCCTCATTGTCGGTTTCAACAGTAATTCTACTTAGCTCTTTTTCCCATGTAGCATCGGCCAGTTCTACCACCTGCTCGAAATTCCATTGATTTTTATCGGCTTTCAGGTTCTTCATCGCCCCTTCAATACTAGCCGATGAAATAGCCACTTTCATTAGGATTTCGTTCTTTGCTTTATCATCAAACGTTAAAACACCTTTAGTGAATTGTCCTTTTCCTTCTTTAGCAAAGAAAGTTTGAAACTGACTAAATGGTTGTGAAAACTTTGCCACAAAGAATACTTTCTGAAGTGGAGCCCATCCCTTAGAAAAGCGGTAACCTACCACCATATCATCAGCTACTTTTTTGATATAAGTTTCCGATGGTTTATCCCAGTTTATATGGAATCCTAGGTCGAAGATTATCGATTTGTTCTTTGAATTGTTGAATGTATAACGATGGAAGCCTACTCGATCAGTTACCGATAATTCTACATTGATATTGTCATCATCCAATAATACCTGGTAATAACCCGGAGTTGCCTCTTCGTTATCGTGGTTAAATTTACTGCGGTAGAAATTAGAGAACGATTTTCCTTCTTCGAAATGCTTTTCAGCAATCTCTTTATTGGTTGGCATCACCGAGATATCGGCCAAATCGCCAATTCCGGTTCCACTCAAATGCAAATGACTAAATCCTGCAATTAAGCTATCAGAATAGTGATACCCCGAACACCAGTCCCAGCCACTTGTTCCATTATCCGGACTTAGCTGTATCATTCCCGAAGGTAAAGCTGCACCAGGAAAAGTATGCCCATGATATGCTGTTCCAATAAACGGATCGACATATTGTGTAAGGCTTTGCTGCGCAGGAGTTCCCTCTTCCGTTTTTGGAGCACAGCTAAAAAGTGATGCACAAATTAATCCTGAAATAATCAGTTGTTTCATACTTATAATTTATGGTTGGTTTGTATTTTTCACAAAGTTACAAATTGCAAAGGCCTAATCAATGCAAAAGGAACAGAGAATATATCTTTTCTAACTCTTTAGATTCATTCTGCCAAGTAAGCTCTTTGGCTGCCTGTTTCAATGCCGGTCTATAATGTCCTCCATTTACCAAAATCTCCTTCATAGCCTTGGCCAACTCTTCTTCGGTAGACGAATGACTAATTATTCCGCCAACTTTGTAATTCGTTATTACTTGTTGCATTTCCGGCAAATCAGAACACAAAACAGGTACTTCAGACTGAATGTAGTCGAATATTTTATTGGGCAATGCATATCTATAATTCAACCCCCGATCTTCTTCTAACGATATTCCTAAATCGGCCTGTTGAGTAATGTAACGCAACTCCTCAACCGGGAATCTTCTTAAGAATTCTACCTTTTCTGACAAGTTCTTTTCCTGGGTCAACTGCTTCAACTCCTCCTCAATATCTCCTGCTCCGGCAATATATAGTTTAGCATTATCAATCCATTTCATTGCAGAAATAGCCTTTTCCAATCCTCTCCCAACATTCAATGCTCCCTGATAAAGGATCACTTTTTTCTCCCCATTATCAATATGGAAAGCTTCAGGAGTATGAGCCACCTGGTGGGGCACAGGCAAATTTCTAACCACTCTGAAATGAATCCCGTATTTCTTCTGATAAAATTTCGCAATGGATTGACATACTGTATAAGCCATATCCACCTTAGGCATAGCCCAGCGCTCTATTCTACTCCAAAAACGCTGCACTTTCGGGCGGTTGATCAGTTCGGGAACTTCGGTAAAAAGCTCGTGACTATCATACACCAAGTGAATTTTCCGAAATTGCTTTACTGCCGCACATGCTCCAAGCGTATCCAAATCGTTGGCTACCATTACATCGTAATCGGAAAAGACTAATCGAAAAAACAATCGAAGATTATATTCTGCATAAAAAAGAGGTCCCTTATTGAACAGAAGTTTCATTCTTTTGATGTTATAAAAGCGCTTGGGCAGCTCCGGACTATTACGCAGCTTTCGTCCTGTCAAATGTACCTCGAAGCCCATTGCCAACAACGATGCAGCAATTTTATGTACCCGGTTATCGCTTACCAGATCGTTGGTAACAGCCAAATGAATTTTCTTTACTTCTCCCTTCATATTTACAAATATATCGATTTTGAGAGTTATTTTAACACCATATAAAAGCGAAGAAATTATTAACCTGAATTCTGGTTATTAGCTCTATCTTTGTTGAAAACAGAAAAAAGTACATGATACGATTTCAAGAAGATTATTCTCTTAAACGTTTTAACACTTTTGGTGTTGAAGCAAAAACCAAATATTACTTTGAATTTACCGAATCGGAAGAGTTGGTGGAATTCATAAAAGCCAATGAATCATTTACCGAATTAAACAAACTAATTCTGGGAGGTGGTAGCAATTACCTGTTTATTTCCGATTTTGATGGCATTGTTCTTCACCCTGCTATTCCCGGCATTCGGGTTTTAGGCGAAGATCACCAATGGGTTTATATCGAAGCGGGCGCTGGAGTAATATGGGATGATTTAGTTGAATATGCTGTGAATGAAGGTTGGGGAGGCATGGAAAACCTATCTGCTATTCCCGGAAATATAGGAGCTACTCCTGTTCAAAACATTGGGGCATATGGTGCCGAAGCAGCCGATGTTATCCATGAAGTTAACCTGGTAATGTTCAGCGGTGAGCGACGTCAGCTAACCAATCCCGAATGTCAATTTGGCTATCGCCAAAGTATCTTCAAAAATGAATTGAGAGACCAAGGAGTTGTTACTTCAGTTGTTTTTAAATTGGCTAAAGAACCCATTTTCAACTTAGAATATGGTGCGGTAAAAGATGCTGTAGAGAAGCTCGGAGAAATTTCTTTGAAAAATATTCGCAAAGCCATTATTGAGATACGCGATGAAAAACTGCCTGCTCCAACAAAAATTGGTAGCGGTGGAAGTTTCTTTATGAATCCCGTAGTTGATGCGATTCAATACTCTGAATTAATTAGCAATCATCCGAAAATGCCATCGTTTAAATTATCAGAAAATGAGTTTAAAGTGGCAGCTGGTTGGTTAATCGACCAATGTGGATGGAAGGGCTACCGAAAAGGAGATGCAGGAGTTCATGATAAACAAGCTTTGGTTTTAGTTAACCATGGCAATGCTACAGGAGAAGAAATTGCACGCTTAGCCTGTGAAATTCAACTATCGGTAAAAAAGAAATTCAATATTGAGTTGTACCCGGAAGTAATTATTGTTGGAAAGAAATAATAAGATAATTCAATTCTGAATTTTAGGATATAAAAAAACGACTTACCCTATGGGTTCGTCGTTTTTTCTTGCACTTGAAAATATAAGAGAAGACTTCGGAATTATACTGAAAAGTCCTCAAAGAATCTTAATTCGATAATACTTCCAATTTCCCTATTTGCGCCGAATTGAAAACTTGCAATGCGCTTGCATATCCCAAAATTTGATTAATAGCTGTTTGGGGCGCTTCAATTTCGGTGTTTTTCAATTGAGCTAACGTCTGCTCAATCTCTCTTTCGTTCGTATTAAACATCACCTCACAATTTTCCCCGGCCTCTAAATCATTTTGATGTATAAACAGTGTAAAGTTTTTTTTCATAGGCATCTTTTTGTTTTGCTGTTTCTGAATGAATAACGACCTATGAAAAAGAATATTGTATATCGATTAAAAAATTTACACCAGATTTAAATTCATATTTTTCTCTTCAATCATTCTGCGCATATTTATCAATGCATATCGCATACGCCCTAAAGCAGTATTGATGCTAACTCCGGTCTGATCAGCAATCTCTTTAAAGCTTAATTCCATATAATGACGCATCACAACAACCTCGCGTTGTTCCAATGGAAGTCGGTTTACCAATTCTTTTACATCTTTAGTAATCTGAGTATGTACCAATGCATCTTCGGCATTAATATCCGAGAATTTCGATGAATTGAAAAGATCATACTCTGTATCATCATTCGATATAGTATTTAAATGCTTTTCTTTTCTAAAATGATCAATTATCAGGTTGTGAGCAATACGAATGACCCATGAAACAAACTTTCCATTTTCAACATATCTACCTCGTTTCAACGAGTTGATCACTTTCATAAATGTATCCTGAAAAATATCTTCGGCTAGATGTTGATTCTTTACAATCAACACAATATATGTATATACTCGATTCTTATGACGATTGATTAGGGTTTCAATCGCTGAATGATCACCACACACAAATTGTTGTACGAGCTCATTGTCGCACAGCATCTTTCTGTTATCCATTACTCTATGTTTAATTCAACAAAAGTAAAGGTGTTCTATAGGCAATCTCCTCCGTGTTTTTTAATGTGAGTAAATAATATTCTTATTTTTGCTCTGCTAAAATAACAATTTCCTGTGATTATCTGTCTATTTTAACGGAAATGAAAGAAAAAAATTGTTCGATGAGCGTAAATACGACTAAAGATAAATATATTCATATAAAGGGGGCACGTGTCCATAACCTTAAAAACATCGAGTTAAAAATCCCTAGAAATAAACTAGTTGTAATAACTGGCTTATCGGGTTCTGGTAAATCTTCATTGGCTTTCGATACTCTTTATGCCGAAGGACAGCGTAGGTATGTAGAGAGTCTTTCTTCCTATGCTCGTCAGTTCTTAGGCCGAATAAATAAGCCTGAAGTTGACTTTATCAAAGGTATTCCACCTGCAATTGCTATCGAACAAAAGGTAAATACGCGAAATCCTCGTTCTACTGTTGGAACATCAACTGAGATTTACGATTACTTAAAGTTACTTTTTGCCCGAATTGGACAAACCATTTCTCCTGTATCGGGAACTGTAGTAAGAAGACACCATGTAAGCGATGTGGTTAATTTCTTATGCAATTTCGAGAATGGAACCAAAGCACTTATTTTGGCAAGAATTGAACCTCGCAATGGCCGATCGACATTTGATGAATTTCAATTATTGGCACAGCAAGGTTTTAGCCGCATTGAGATAGACGGCTCCATGAAACGCATCGATGCTGTTTCGGAAGAAGAGATGAATTCGGCCAAAGATCTTTTCTTAATCATCGACCGCGTGGTGGTTAAAGATGACGAAGACACACAAAGTAGAATGGCCGACTCTGTTCAAACTGCGTTCTACGAAGGACATGGCGAAGCTGTTGTAAAAGTTTTAGCCGAACAAGAAATAATCGAATATTTTTCTAACCGATTTGAAGCTGATGGGATTGAATTTGAAGAACCAACTCTTCATACATTTAGTTTCAACAATCCGGTAGGAGCCTGCCCTGCCTGCGAAGGCTATGGAAGAGTTATCGGGATTGATGAAGATTTGGTGATTCCCAACAAATCGCTTTCCATTTATCAGGATGCCATTGCTTGTTGGAAAGGAGAAAAGATGTCTAAGTGGAAAAACGAACTCATCTTTTCGGCTGAGCAATTCGATTTCCCTATTCATACTCCTTATTACGATTTAACTGAGGTGCAACGCCAACTACTTTGGAAAGGCAATAGCCATTTTGAAGGGTTAAATGCTTTTTTCAAACATCTGGAAGAGCAAACTTATAAAATTCAATACCGCGTAATGTTATCTCGTTATCGCGGTAAAACAATATGTCCCGAGTGCAATGGTTCAAGATTAAAGAAAGAAGCCGGCTATGTTAAAATAGGTGGGAAATCTATTCAGGAACTGGTATTAATGCCTATTCTTGATCTTCAACAATTCTTTCTATCGTTGGATTTGAATCAGCACGAACAGGAAATTGCAGAACGACTACTAAAAGAGATTAATAACCGTATTGAGTTCTTAAGCGATGTTGGATTAGGGTATCTTACATTAAACCGATTATCCAATACTCTTTCGGGGGGAGAGTCGCAACGCATTAACTTAGCCACATCACTGGGAAGTAGTTTGGTGGGCTCTATGTACATTCTCGATGAACCGAGTATTGGATTACACTCTCGCGATACAGAACGACTGATAAAAGTACTACGTAAACTACAACAACTTGGCAATACTGTTGTGGTAGTTGAACACGATGAAGATATTATCCGTGCTGCCGACGAAGTTATTGACATAGGTCCTGGTGCAGGTTATCATGGTGGAGAGGTTGTTTTTCAGGGCACTCACAAGGAAATGGAAAACGACGAAGAGAGCTTAACGGGTAAATTCCTTACTGGCAAGGAAGTAATTGCTGTTCCTTCGCTGCGTCGATCGTGGAATAATTTCATTGAAATTAAGGGAGCTCGCGAAAATAACCTGAAAAATGTGTCGGTAAGACTGCCTCTGAATACGATGACCGTAGTAACTGGTGTCAGCGGTTCAGGAAAGTCGTCACTTATTAGCAAAGTGCTGTATCCTGCTTTAGCCAAACGCTTTGGTGGTTACGGTGAGAAAACAGGAATTCACGATCGTATTGAAGGCGATATGCATTTGATTCAAGCTGTTGAGTTTGTCGATCAGAATCCGATTGGCAAGTCTAGTCGTTCCAATCCGGTAACTTACCTGAAAGCTTACGACGAAATTCGCAAACTGTTTGCCGACCAACAAGCCGCTAAATACATGGGCTTAAAACCAGCTCACTTCTCATTCAATGTCGATGGAGGAAGATGTGACGAATGTCAGGGAGAAGGAGAGATTACTGTTGAAATGCAGTTTATGGCCGATGTGAAATTGGTGTGTGAGTCGTGCGGCGGGAAACGCTTCAAGAAAGATACACTTGAAATTCAATACGAAGGAAAAAGCATTTTCGACATACTTGAACTAACAGTGAATCAAGCTATCGATCTATTTTCAGGAAAAAAGAGTAGTACTGAAAAGAAAATTGCAAAGAAACTGAAACCACTACAGGATGTTGGTCTGGGATACGTAAAATTAGGGCAAGCTTCCAGCACGCTATCAGGTGGTGAAAGTCAGCGTGTAAAACTGGCATCATTTTTAGCGAAAGAAAAGGACGCTCCTACCCTGTTTATATTCGATGAGCCAACAACAGGACTCCATTTTGCCGATATCCGAAAGCTATTGAAATCGTTTGATGCACTCATTGAACGCGGTCACTCTATTTTGGTAATTGAACACAACCTGGACGTTATTAAAACAGCCGACTGGATAATCGATTTAGGAGCCGAAGGAGGAGATAAAGGAGGTCATTTGGTTGGAGCAACAACACCAGAAGAACTTATGAAAATAAAAGACTCCTATACCGGAAGTTATTTAAAAGAGAAATTGATGTAAATGATGAGACTGATTTCTGGAGATTCAGATTATCAGACCATAAAATAAGAGACAAGTTGTTCACTACATTTTTGAAGCTTTACAACATGTCGTTAAAGATGTGACAAACATTTGTAATTCGGCTAAAAACCGATATTTTTGAATTGGAACAAAAGAAGATACTTATGGCAAATTTAGAAACTACATATTTAGGATTAAAATTGAAGAATCCTATCGTTGCTGCTAGTTCAGGCTTAACCAACTCGGTTGATAAAATCAAAGAGTTGGCCGATAATGGCGTAGGAGCAATCGTTCTAAAATCTATTTTCGAAGAGCAAATCAACAACGAAATAAGCAACATTTTATACAACCAACATTATACTAGCTACCCGGAAGCTGAAGATTATATCAAGGTGTATACCCGCGATAATACGCTACAACATTACTTGCAATTGGTGAAAGATGCCAAAGCAGCAGTGGATGTACCAATTATTGCAAGCATCAACTGTGTTTCTGCTACCGAATGGGTAACATTTGCTAAAGACCTAGTGGAAGCTGGAGCCGATGCTTTGGAATTAAATGTTTTTGTGGTACCAACCGAAGCAAACGAGAAGTCGGATGAGTTGGAAATGACATACATTAACGTGCTAAACGAAGTAAAAAAGCATGTGAATGTTCCTGTTGCTATCAAAATTGGATTCTACTTTACCAATATCGTAGCCATGGCCGATAAGCTATATGCTAATGGAGCCAACGGCGTGGTAATGTTCAACCGTTTCTACGAACCAGATATCGATGTGGAAAATCTTGAAATTACTTCATCTGAAGTTTTCAGTTCTCCTACAGATATTCGTCGTTCATTGCGTTGGACAGGTATGATTAGCTCTGCAGTTCCTAATATTGACATTGCTGCATCTACCGGAATTCATGACGGGAACGGCGTATTGAAACAGCTTTTGGCTGGTGCACAAGTGGTACAGCTGTGTTCTACATTGTACAAAAATGGAGCTCCTGTGGTAAAAGAGATCTTAACCGACCTAGAAAACTTTATGGGTAAGTGGGATTACACTTCTCTTGCCGATTTCAGAGGTAAATTGAGCTACGGACGCATCAAAAATCCAGCTATGTATGAACGTGCTCAGTTCATGAAGTATTTCTCAAACAAGAAATAGTCAATACATCAAAATATTCAGAAAGCTGCTTCATCATTCACTGATAAGCAGCTTTTTTATTTACTAATTTTCTCTTTTTACCAGTTGAGCAACCGTCTCTACCCAGCGATCATCGTCATTTAAGCTGCGTACCAGCTGTAAATGCTCACCGCCATTTTCGTGGAATATTTCAGCATACTCCTCTCCTATTTCAAAAGTAGTTTCCAGACAATCGGCCACAAACGATGGGCACAAAACCAGTATGCGTTTGGCTCCATTTTGAGCCAACTCAGCCACTCGCTTGTCAGAAAACGGAGTTAGCCAGTTTTTGTCCAGCCTCGATTGAAAAGCAACACTAAACTCTTCAGGCTTAAGGTACATTTTCTTGGCAATTAGCCGAGTTGTCTCATAACATTCAGCCTTGTAACACTGAAAATGTGCTTCAGCATCGTACTGCTCATGACAAGTACAATTCTCACATTTCATTTCAGGATGCACTTTATTCACCTGACGTACCGGAAGTCCGTGATACGAGAAAAGCACATGATCGTAATCCTCGGGATGATATTCCAAGCCGATATCAGCAAAATTCTGAACAAAACTCTCATTCTGGAAAAAGCTACCAATGGTAGTCACCTCTGGAACTGCCCACTCTTTATTTATTAAACGAAATACCTCTTCGACAGCAGTACCTGTAGTAGATGCAGCATACTGAGGAAACAACGGCATTACAATTATGCGCCGCACTTTAGCCGCTTTAAATTTCTGCAACGCACTACTTATGGATGGTTTGCGATAACGCATGCCCAATTCAACCATATAGTCGCGCCCCAATAGCTCTTGTAGTTTTCGGGCTAAATTTTCACCATGAATTAAAAGCGGAGAACCTTTATCTGTCCAAACTTTCTCATAAATCTTAGCTGATTTTGGTGCTCGAAAAGGAACAATTATACCATTTACCAGCAGTTTTCTAGCCGCCCAGGGAATATCAATAACTCGCTTATCGTTCAGAAATTCGGATAAATAACGACGAACATCTTTTACAGATGGACTATCTGGAGTCCCCACATTTATTAATAAAACAGCAGTTTTGCTCATAAATAAAAGCGTTAAGAATTAGTTGATTTACGCCGGGTGAAACGGCCAAAGAATTTCCCGAAAAAATATTTCACAAACTGATATTGCCCCAATAAAGTTCCAATAATTCCTACTAAAATCAGATGCGAAGGAGTAATTACAATCACCCACATCGGTATTTTAATCCACAACGATGTTTCTGCAGTAATATTTAATAGTTCGAATACAGGTCTTCGTATATATAGTGTAAGCGGGCCGGCAATACTAAATGTCATTAAAATAATTCCTACTTGCCAATTGGATTTCAATCCCCACTTCTTCTTTAGTCTTTCAAACATTCTATCTTATTTTCCAATGCAAACAGCTATAACCGGCAAATTGTTGCAAACGAATTCACTTTAATAAATCAACTCCCCTTTTCCCTCTCGAATTATTTCCACATCACCTGCAGAGCAATCCACAATGGTTGAAGGAATTAATTCTCCATAGCCGCCATCAATTACAGCATCAACTGTATTCTCATATTTTTCAGAGATCAATTCCGGATCGGTAGAATACTCCATAATTTCATCTTCATCGTGAACAGATGTCGACATGATAGGGTTTCCCAATTCTTTTACCAAATCTCTTATGATATTGTTGTCTGGCACCCTAATTCCCACAGTCTTCTTTTTATGCTTAAATATTTTGGGGACATTATTGTTAGCTTCCAGAATAAAAGTAAACGGTCCCGGAAGATTTTTCTTCATCAACTTAAATATTGAATTCGGAATTGGCTTACTATAATCAGAAATATGACTCAAGTCGTAACAGATGAATGAGAAATTCGATTTTTGAAGCTGAATTCCACGAATTCGTGCCACCTTTTCAACAGCACGAGCGTTGGTAATATCACACCCTACCCCGTAAATAGTATCGGTAGGATAAATAATAACACCACCATTTCTTAGTACTTCAACTATACGTTGAATTTCTTTGGGATTCGGATTTTCGGGATAAATTTTAACCAACATATCATAAAATTTTGACAAAACAGCTTAAAGGTAATTATTCTAACTGAATGAGAATGGTTACAAGCTTTTAAAAAATTAAATTTGTAGCCTCAATCAACTGATCAATGAATATTCAAAGGTCTAAATAATTGCAATAAATGAAACCCAAGATAATAGCAACAGAAGATGGATCGCACTCTCTGTTTTTAGAAAATATGGATGAAAGTTATCACTCTACTCATGGAGCGATACAGGAGTCTAACCATGTGTTTATTGAAGCTGGATTTAAGCAAATTGAGAAGAACGAATTTTCCGTTTTAGAAGTGGGATTCGGCACAGGGCTAAATGCTCTTCTAACCAGACAACATGCATTAGAAACCGAAAAATGTGTTCGCTATTTTACACTGGAGAAGTATCCACTGGGCAAAAATATATGGGAGAAGTTAAACCATGGAACAACCATGGGGGAATCGGCACAGCAATTCTATCAAGCCATGCATTCGGCTCCTTGGAACCAATGGATCGACACTGATGCTCATTTACATTTTTACAAAGCAGAGGTAGATTGGCTTACTTTCGATTTATCGCAAGTTGGAAGCTTCGACTTAGTTTACTTCGATGCATTTGCTCCAGGCAAACAACCTGAGATGTGGGGAGCCGATGCCTTTAAGCGAATCTACGAGCAAATGAACAACAATGGAATTCTGGTAACCTACTGCGCAAAAGGACAAGTAAGACGTGATTTACAAGCAGCCGGATTCACTGTTGAACGCATTCCTGGTCCTCCTGGAAAAAGAGAAATGCTTAGAGCCAGGAAGCAATAAATGAGATAAATGCAACCAATTGGGATAAAAACCAACTATTGTTCTTTATTCTAAAAAGAATCAGTTATTTTCGCAATTCTTATTATCGAAAAGAAATTAGAATAGATATGTCAGAATTTAAAACACAAGCAGAGAAATTTGCTTATTCTTTGGGACTTAGCGTAGCTAGTAACTTACTTGGATCGGGAGTTAAAGATGTAGATATCGATAAAATGGCTGAAGCATTGAAAGATGCTTACGCAGGAAAACAGCCTAAACTTTCTCCAGAAGAAGCCAACCAAATTCTTCAAGAGTTTATGACTAAACTTCAGCAAGAAGAGGCAGACAAAGCCAAAGGAGTTGGAGAAGCATTCTTAGCTGAGAACAAAGAAAAAGAAGGTGTAATTACTTTGCCTAGTGGTCTGCAGTACGAAGTGATGAATGAAGGAGATGGAGCTATTCCAACAGAAAAAGATCAGGTACGTTGTCACTACCACGGAACTTTGATTGATGGAACTGTATTCGATAGCTCTGTACAGCGTGGCGAGCCAGCAGTATTCCCAGTAAATGGTGTTATTGCAGGTTGGGTTGAAGCATTGCAGTTGATGTCTGTAGGATCGAAATGGAAATTGTATGTTCCTTCTAACCTAGCTTATGGTGAAAGAGGAGCTGGTGCCAATATCGGACCTAACACAGCACTTATTTTCGAAGTTGAATTATTAGCTATCGTCTAATTAATTCGAGAAGATTAAATCAAAAATTGTAACAATTTAATTCGATACTCGTGAAAGGAAAATTATTAATAGCCGGATTAGCTGCTTCATTTTTCGTTTCTTCTTGTGGAAACGTTGAAACAGTAGGAAAAGATAAAGAGTTGAAAACTAAAGTTGACTCAGTGAGTTATGCATTTGGTGTTGATGTTGGTTCAAACATCAATCGTTCATTGGATGCTTACGTTAGTGAGGAAACTACTATCGATAAAGATCTTTTGATTGCTGCATTTGCAAAAGCAATTAAAGGAGAAGATACTAAAATTAAGGCAGACGAAACCATGCAGGTTATTCGTACTTTCTTAGAAGGCGAACGCACTAAGAAAGAGGCTGAAATGAAGAAAAAAGGAGTAGAAAACCTTGAGAAAGGTAAAAAATTCCTAGAAGAGAATAAGAAAAAAGAGGGTGTTATCACTTTGGAAAGCGGACTTCAGTACCAAGTATTGAAAGAAGGAAAAGGTGAGAAGCCAGGATTAACAGACAAAGTGAAATGTCACTACCACGGTACTTTGATCGACGGAACAGTTTTCGATAGTTCTGTAGAAAGAAAAGAGCCAATGGAATTCCCAGTAAACGGAGTTATCAAAGGATGGACAGAAGCACTTCAATTAATGCCTGTTGGTTCTAAATGGAAACTTTTTGTTCCAGCTGAGCTTGCATACGGTGAGCGTCAAGCAGGAGAAAAGATCCTTCCTAACTCTACGCTAATCTTCGAAGTAGAATTACTTGAAGTAGCTAAAAGCAAAAAATAAGAAAGATCACATATCAACTTAGTTGAAACCTCCGATCTTCATCGGAGGTTTTTATTCCAAAATAAGTTATGAGTTTACAAATAAGCGGACAAATTATTCAGATTCTTCCAGTACAATCGGGAGTGAGCAAAGCTGGAAAAGAGTGGCAAAAACAAGAATTTGTTATTGAAACAGAAGAGCAATTTCCTAAAAGTGTTTGTTTCACACTTTTCAACGACAAAATCAACATTCTTCAAGGTTACAACCAAGGAGATCAAGTTGATGTAGGCTTTAATCTTGAGTCGAGAGAATTTAACGGAAGATGGTATCACAATATCAATGCATGGAAAATTGATCGCGTGCAGAATGAAGCTGCTGCAGGAATGATGCCACCAGAGTTTGCGCCTGAAGATGTTCCTCCTCCAGCCGAGGATAGCGTAAACGATCTTCCTTTCTAAGCATTCTATTTCGCTTAGAGCATATAAACGACTTAAACAAATGTTTAGGTCGTTTGTGTTTTATTGAAGTTTTTGAAAGTCTTATTGTTTCTGCTCTTTTGCTCTCATATGGAAAATTTCGAAGCAAATGAAGAATAGAAATGCAGTTACACATCCCCATGCCCACAACGGTATAATGGAAAAAGTGTCGCTAAGCACTTTCAATGCTGCTATATCTTTTTCGGCTCCTGCCGAGGCAAAAGAAAAATAGGCAGTTATCATTGCCACTATAACTATTACTATCCATCCCGCTCTTTTCGAGATTAATGGCTGATAGATAACTTTTGGAAGTTTTTCTAGCATTATCCTATTCATAATTTGCAAATGCATATGCTTAGGTGCCTTTTTTACAAAAGCCTCTTCCAATCCTTCTTTTAATATTTTATCTTTTTCCATCATTCTCTTGTTTTCTTTCAGATTATTGATCGAACTTCGTCTTTCAAAAGGTCATTCAGCACCTTATACAATTTCTTTCTGGCACGATGAACCTTCACCTTTACATTGGATGCTTTCATTCCTGTAATAGCTGATATTTCATCCAGGGTCTGCTCTTCGAAATAAAACAATGTAAGCAAAATTTGGTCATTCTCATTTAGCTTCTCCAAAGCAATTTTCAGATATTTCTTTTGCTCTTCTGCTGTAATAGCGTGCATCTGATTGGTGTCAGAGACATCAGTAGTTTGATTTATTCCTTCATCAATCTCATACGTCGTAATTTTCTTTTTTCGTAAGCTGGAAATAGCTGTATTATACACTATACTATATAACCAAGTGGAAAATTTCGATTCTGCTTTAAATCCTCCGATATACCGGAATGCTTTTATAAAAGCGTCCTGAGCAATCTCCTCTGCATCCGAATCGTTTTTTACAATCTTCAATGCAATAGAAAAAACCATATCCTGATACTTCTCTACCAAATATCCAAATGCATCGCGGTTTCCAGCCTGCACTTTCTTGATGTATATAATATCACTATTATTTTCCATTGCCTTTATGACGCAAGCATTCGATTTAGGTTACACTAAAATTGCGAAAAATTTTTTTTATAAAAAACATGTAACCCAAACCGATCAGATGCGTCATAGTGACAAAATCAATTAAAAACGAATGTCATGGAAATGTTAATACCTATTTTCGCAATTGTAGCAACCTTCGGAACACTATTTGGCTTCATATACCTATTCTTTACCTCACGCAATAGAGAGCGTATGGCACTTATTGAACATGGAATGGATGCCAAAATCTTTCAACAAAGTGAAAAAAATAGACACTTGTCTATATTAAAGTGGTCATTATTTTTGATTGGAATTGCCTTGGGAATATTCTTCGGATTCTATTTAGAAGAGTACGGTGGTATGGATGACGGAGCTGGATATTTCTCAATGATTTTCCTTTTCTCTGGCTTAGGATTACTATTAGCCTTTTATCTACTAAAAAAGGAGTATCGAAAAGACTGTAACTGAAACTCGTAAAAAAAGGAGTGACTATAAAGTCGCTCCTTTTTTATTAATATGCTTTCTCAAGAAGTATAATCCCACTAAAAACATTACAATTAGCAGAATTAACATCCAAATGTCATCTTCTATAGGAACAGGAGGTCCGCTGGGATTATCAGGAGGATCTGGTTGTGCCTGCAACATCAAGCTACCTACCAGCATACAAATCATAGTTAGGTAATATTTCATAGTTAATTCGTTTTAAGGTTTATCAGTTTAATAGTCTGCACAAGCTTACCGCTACTTTCAAACATTACAATATAACTTCCTGCTCCTGGCAACATCAAATGAAGCTCAGAATCTGAAACTAAATAAGTATTTACTTTCTCTCCTGTTAATCGATATAAACTTAGTCGATCTACCGAACTGGGAATATTCGAAAAGTATGCTTTACTGCTCTTCACATAACAAGCTATCTGCAACTTATGTTTAATATAGCTCGAAGATTTTTTCATCAAAATAAATTCCAGATTTATTCTCTGGTCCTTCACAGCCTCAATCTCCATATGACCACTTCGTAAATCCACCTCTTTATTCAATTCCTCAGCTTTTAATAGAACAGGAGTTAAACTATCTGGATGCAAAAACTCAACCATACTTATTTTTAAAACCTCATTGGTTGGAGCCAATAAGGTCATTTTAATACTTTCTAATGAATCTTTGGAAGCATAACTTTTTATAGCATATGGCTGTTGTTCATCATTAACATAAAACTGAGGGGCATCAAATTTATCGGGAATAATCTTGGTTAAGCCCCATTCATTTTGGTCGATTTCAGTTTTTTGCTCCCTCACATTTAAAAGAACTTCGTCGTGAAAGCGTTCACCACTTACTCTAAGTTTAAAAGCCATTTTTTCTACTGTTTCTGCTGCTTTAAACTTAACATGTGCTCTTTTTCTAGCAGCTTTTCCTAACCCCAGGTTTGCAGCATTTGCATTTGCTCTAACAAAAAAACCCTGACCTGGAGCCAGATATTTCGAGCCACTATTTACATTATTCCCTTTATTATATCCTTTATAATTACCGGCAACACCATCCCAGACATGTATACCTGCATTACAATTATTACGATTAACCGCTGTCGCATCCCATGAAATTGGACACACAAAAGGATTACCTACCATCGTATAACCTTTCATATTACCCGTTCCTTCCCATTTTAAAGGTAATTGAAGGTCACTATTATAAAGCGTTCCCGTGAAGGAGACAGTCTGGTTTGATTTTGGCCAGACACCAACTGATTCCATAGGCTGAATTTCGTCTCCTGTATTTAAATATTCCCAGGTTCCGGATGATTCTATAAATCGAATGACATACATATCGTTAAACCAAGTCTCCACGTTATGAGTCCCTGTAACCGGAACAGTACAATATTGCCAATCACCTGTCTTTAAAAAGCGTTCTACTGTTGCCTGAACATTATCGGTATCGTGATGTAAAAATGCTGTCCCATTAGCATCCGATTTCAATACCAATCCTCCAGCACCTGCATTATTAGTCAATGTTCCTCCCACCTTCAGCGAATATCCTGCATTTATCACTAACGAAGCACCGCTTGAAATAGTTAAGTCATCAACCACAACATGACTACTTACAGTAACTGTCCCTGTTGCTATTTGTACATCTGTTCCCGTATCAGGTATATTGCTATTCCAGGTACCTACATCTTCCCAATTTCCCGTTTGTGAGTTACTTAGTGATGAAGTGCTACTTACTGCTAGTGGTCCTGTAGGAGGAGTTAATTCTGACGCATTGCTTGAACTCCAATTGCTAGAATTGCGAATTCGTTCTATCCACCCAGCTCTATTAGTAGAACTCAGGTCAACAGAACTACTTAACGCATAATTATCAGCATGAGTAAACTTTAAAGCTGTAGTTCCATTTGTTAAGCCAGAAGGTAATATTGATCCGGCATCCACAGCAGAAGTTTCCCAATCTGCATTTCGATTTGTTATTGCAAAAATCAAATGGGGTTCTTCAATGGTTCCTTGAAAAATTAAAACCTGATCTCCCGTTTTGCTTATTGATTTCACATATTTATCTCCTCCCCCAACTGCAGACACATCAAGCTGATCGGAAGTATCAGCTATTTTACCCAGAAACAACACAGTACCTTTTGAAACTGCCTGATTGGTTTTTATTGACACAAAATCTTCGCCTGAACTACCAGTAAACAGATCGCCCGATTCTCCATCATATCCATTATCTGTAATATAAAATTCAGTTCCTTCTTCTAAGTCCACTAATGGAACAAAATAAACATGATCAATACTCGGAGTGCTATTAAATCCTACCACCATTATATCGCCCGGATTTAGCATAGTTTGTGCGGTAACAATACCAATAGGAAATAAACATAGAAGTAACAATATCTTTTTCATGAGACTGATTTTGAAGTTCATATAAAAAATACAACAATAAAATCAGCTTTTCAACCCAACTTTTTATTCTAAACAATAAAATCAATCACTATTTAGTTATTTATACCAGCTATAATAACGCTTTCATGCAATTCTATTATTTTTGAAAAAATTTATTATCCCAAATAAACATTAACCCATGAAGCATTTTTTTTTAATTATTCTTACACTTTCCTCACTATTAAGTTTTTCACAAAATATTGATCTCGGTTTTCAATCGACAGTTGGAACGAAATCGAAAATGCCATTTTGGTTTTGGGCCAACCAAATGGGACGTATTGATCCAAATCACGATAGCAACCAACGACTATCTTTCTCCATCAACGACCAATGGACTAGCGACAATAAGTGGATATTTTCTTATCTCGCCACATTCGATGCTACTCACACCGACGAAACAAAAGTCAAAGTCATTGAGTTAGCTGGAAAAGTAAATTGGAAATTTTTGGCATTAACTGCTGGTCGGTTTGCTGAAAAAGAGCTTTACGATGGACTCTCCTCTTCCAATGGAGATCTTTTTTCTAGTCGCAATGCTCGTCCTCACACTCGGGTTCGAGCCGGATTCGATCGTTATGTATCTATTATTCCCAACTGGCTGGCAATAAAAGGTCATTTCGAAGAAGGAATTCTCGACGATGATCGCTATGTAAAAGATACTCATCTTCACTACAAGCAACTATTTTTGCGCTTAGGAGAAGCATCATCCTTTCAGGTAGAAATGGGCATGAATCATTTTGTTATGTGGGGTGGAACCTCTGCAAAACATGGAAAACTTCCTGGCTTCTCTGACTATTTCCGATACATTACCGGAAGTTCAGGAGGTAAAAATGCGCTTGATACCGACAAAGAAAATGTTCTAGGTAATCAGTTTGGAACCTATCAACTTATTCTTACTAAAGAATGGGAAAATTGGAAAGCCAAAGCATACATGAGTCACCCATTCGAAGATCGTTCAGGAATGGAGTTTGTCAATCACAAAGACAACCTGCTTGGTTTTTACATTAGCCGCAAAAAGGATCATCCTCTATTTAAATCATTTGTGATAGAATACATTCACACTCGCAATCAGAGTGGTAAAGTACACCTGGCTTGGTCTGAAAACAAACAACGTGGAACTGGCCGCGGTGGCGATAATTACCTCAACAATGGAGTATATGCATCAGGAGCTACATTTGAACAAATGGTTATGGGCAGCCCACTGTTTGGTCCTGTAAAGTTTGTAGATGGACAGTCCAGAGGTATTAGCAATAATCGCATTGAGGGATTCCATATTGGAGCAAAAGGATATTTCTCTCCGCAGCTGCAATGGACAGGGAAAGTTACATTTACTGATAATGGAGGTACACAATCGGCCAGTTTTTCGTCTCGTAAACAGTTAGCAACAATGGGAGAACTAACCTGGAACTTAAAAGAACTTCCATTAGCCATTCGTTTTGCCGGAGCCTTGGATCATGGTTCATTGTGGGATACAGGAAAAAGTACCACTAGATTAGGTGCACAACTGGGCATTAGCTGGCATATAAAGTAGGAAAATACTCCGCGCAACTCTTAGCCAAATAATCTATTCTGCCTCTACTAAACGAATTCTAGCAATATATACAAGATTACAACCGCGAGGCTTCTGCCTCGTGGTTGTAATGATTCTCCCCTCAGCTCCTGTAGAAACTCTCTCTTATTTTTATTCCCGTCCAATCTATATTCCTCTTTATGAACATCAGTAAATAGTTTACAATATTATTATTTTTCACTACATTCAACTTGACAAAACCTCAATATTATTAGAATCATGAATTCCATTTTTAGACTGACATTATTTGTATTTATATCTTTACTTTCGACTAACATCTATAGCCAACAAATAAACTGCAAAATAAAAGGTACTATCATCGACAGAACTTGCAACGAAATCTATTTACTGCCTGCAACCGACGATTTTAGCACATTAGCCACCCCTGCTTCGAATGTTATAAAAATTAAAGTCATTAATAATCACTTTGAATACGATATCGCCTCAGACTTCATTCAAGCATATTATATTTTGTTCAGAAATGAAATTGAAAATCAAGTAGGTTTAGTTAGAACACTTTTCACTGATAGCACTGCTATAGAAGTTGAAATTCATCCAGATAATAGCAGGCAAAAAACGACAATAAAAGGAGGTGTTTTAAATCAAACACTCACTATTCCAAATCAATTCAGATGTGAGTATGATAAGAAACTAGAGGCATTACGCACTTCCAATAAATACTATATTCCCGAATATAAGAAGCTAAAAGATAAATATCGAAATACAGCTGATATTGATATCAGAACTAGGTTAAAGAAAGAACTACTTGAGTTCAGAAAAAGAAATAACATTTATACACCAGAAGCAATAAATATAAGAGCACAACTCGACTCTGTTTCTAAAGTTAAAACTAAGTGGATAGAAGATTACATCCAACAGTCTGATAATATTTTAGCTTATTATTGGCTATATAATAAAATCGATGCATTTAAAAATAAAGAACAAATAACTTATGCCACCCATGAGCGAATCGTTCATTTTCAAAAACGATATCCCCAACACCCTATAACAAAAACCATAAGCAAAAAAATTAATGCTTTATTCCGAATTTATGTTGGTGAAAAATATATTGACTTTACACTTCCAACTCTTGAGGGAAAAGAAATAAAAGTTTCTGAAATTATAAAGAATAAGATCGCAATTATAAATCTTTGGTCGTCATTCTGTGGACCATGCAGAGCTAAAGGGAAAAAATTAATTCCTATTTATGAAAAATATAAAGATAAAGGCTTTACTGTCATCGGTGCTGCCAGAGAGTATAAAACAACAAGTAACTACCAATTAGCTCTTAAACAAGATAACTATCCTTGGATAAACACAATTGATTTCAATAACGAACATGGCATCTGGAGAAAGTATGGCATTGAAAACACTGCTGGCATAGAGATATTAGTCAATTCTAAAGGAATTATTCTTGCTATAAATCCATCACCACAACAAATAGAAGAAATCTTGGAAAAAGAATTAAACTAAAAGCGACAACTTGGCTTTTAGTTTAACTCTAACCAGCAAAGTTTCTATTTATTCAAACAAACTCAACACCTCATCTTTATCCATCGATTGAAATGGATTGTTGGTATTGATGAATTTGTCTGCCAATGCCGATTTCTTCTCTTTCAGCAATTGTATTTTTTGCTCAATAGTATCTTGTGAAATAAATCGATAGACAAATACTTTTTTGTCTTGACCAATACGGTGTGCTCGATTTATGGCCTGCTTTTCTGCTGCCGGATTCCACCACGGATCGACAATAAAAACATAGTCGGCCGATGTTAGGTTTAACCCCACACCTCCCGCTTTCAGTGAAATAAGGAAGATGGGCACATCATCGTTATTCTGAAACTGATTTACAGCCTCTTCACGGTCACGCGTCTGCCCTGTCAATAAAGAATAGTTCCATCCTTTCTCTTTGAAAGCGGTTCCCAATAACTCTAAATGCTTTACAAACGAGGAGAAAATCAATACTTTATGATTCTCGGCCATCAAGTTACCCATGCATCGGATAATCTCATTGAATTTTCCTGAATCCAAACCAGGTTCATCTTCTACCATTGATGGATGGTTGGCCAACTGGCGCATGCGCGTTAGTCCCTGCAAAACCACAAAAGTAGACTTCTCGATACCCTGACTTTCGATATTCTCAAGAATAGTATTTCGAATAACCGACTTCTCCTGTTCATACAAACTCTTTTGCTTATCGGTCATCTCGCAAAAGCGCGTTTGCTCTGTTACCGGAGGCAGATCTTTTGCCACCTGATCTTTGGTTCTTCGTAGAATAAATGGCTGAATCAATCGCTGCAGTTTCAGCTGCTGCTCTTCATCATTCTGTTTCTCAATTGGAGCGATAAATCGTTTTTTGAAATACGACAAGTTCCCCAACAAACCATTATTCAAGAAGTTTACCTGCGCCCACAAATCGGTCAATGAGTTCTCAATTGGTGTTCCTGTAAGCACCAACTTGTGCTTCGCTTTTAGCTGCAAAGCTGCTTTGTAAGTCTTCGATGTTGGATTTTTAATATACTGACTCTCGTCCAGAATCAAGTAATTGAAATGATAACTACTCAACGCTTCAGCATCATTTCTGATTGTCCCGTATGTAGTTAGCACTATATCGTTAGCCAGAATAATATCGGACAAATTCTTCTTTCGTTTTCTATTTACACCAATGTAGCGATGACATGTTAGTTGTGGTGTAAATTTCTTAATCTCGTTATTCCAATTATGCACCAACGAAGTAGGCACAATAATCAACGATGCAGGCACTTTTTCACTATCGGATTGCGACTGTTTTAACTTCAGTAAAAGTGTTATGGTTTGCAATGTCTTTCCCAATCCCATATCATCGGCCAGGCAACCACCAAACTGATGTTGCTGCAACTGGTGCATCCACGAAAAACCTTCGGCCTGATAAGAACGCAGTTCCGCTTTTAATCCAGTAGGAATCTCTACCGGTTCTGCCGTGTTGCTATCGACAATCTCTTCGTATTGTTTCAGGTAGTTCTTATCAATTCCTTTAATTTGCTTTCCAATGAGGTTATAGTGGTGCTTTTTAAACTTCATGTGTTCGCCATCTTCCTCGGCAAACGGAAACAAATCCTGATATTGCGCAAACCACTCTTTGGGTAAAATTGCAACTTGACCATTGGGCAGTTCATACTCACGAATACCATTTAAGATGTGCCTTTTCAGCTTAATAAATGGAATTTGGTAATCGCCAAATCGTACCACAGCATAAATATCGAACCAATCGTCTTCGTCTTTTAGCTCGACATCCAACACCTGTTTTCCCGTGAAATAGTTTTTCTCCAGTCGATTCTGTATCAACTTAAAACCTCTATCCAACAATTGCTCTTTATGCTCACTCAACCAATTGATAGAAGCATAAAAATGTTCCTCTTCCGATAGATTGGCTACTTCTTTAGGCATGCAGTAACCATCTTTAAATGTCACTCCCAGCTCTCCCAGCAAGTCCTCACATTCATCTTCCCAACGTTTATATCTTCTGAATTTACAGAATGTATAATCGCCATTTTCTTCACTCAGTGAAACCGATGTCTGCAAAGGAGTTTTCGACATAAATTCGACATTTCCATATCGATACTTTAACTGCATGACCGGAATATCGGTATCAGCAAAATCGAATGAAATGATCGCTTGTCGCGGAGGCGCTGTCTCTTCCACAGTAAAACCTCGAGCCGTAACTTTATGGTCGCGAATAATGTTCAGCACAAAAGTGCGCAGGTATTTATCTTCAACTGTCTTCGGGATAAAAATAAACTCCTTATGAATAAATGGAAATAGATTCTTTCCTTTCAGATTTTTGAAACCATACAACTTCCCACCTACAATAATTGTACATGGATTGTTAGTTAAAATCAATACATTTCTTCTAATAAAGGGAATAGCATCGGCTTCGTGAAAAAGCCTTAAACTATATCTAATTCCATTCTCATTCCGTTTGAAATGAAATGTTCCTCTCGACTTGTTTTGGGTTACTTCAATTCGATCCTCATCATACAAGTTCTTGTATTTCGCTTTTTTGAAATAGAGCGGAATATTGTGCTCCTGAATGATAGAGATACAAGCAGCCATCTGCTCCTCGATATAAGGGGTTACTTTGCTTTCGAAGAAATCAGAATCGATAGAGTTGAAAAATTCATGTGGCCCCAATTTCTTTGAAAAACGCTTTGCCAAACGCTCATCAGAATAGTTCTCGATTAATTCTATGAGTTGTTTTTCAGCGTCGGAAAATTCATGGTTGATACTCTCAGTATCGTGTGCTCGCACCAATTTCGATATGGTATAAAATGGACCATGATCGGAAGGCGAAATCAAGTAAGGCATTAAAATATAGCCCTGCGCACGATGCTCGGTAACTGCAATAATTAGTTGTTGACTCATTGGAAATAGTGATGCTTCACTTTCAAAAATCGATTTATTAATCTTTAGGTATAAGATTCTTGGATATTCAGGCTAGGAATTCCAAAAATCGCATAAACGGGTTGTTTTTAACATTTTAATCAACCACCGGCTTTCTTCACTCCGTAACCATCATCTTTCAATAGCTGGAATATTTTCTCTTTGAAATCACCTTGAATCATGATTTCTCCATCTTTAGCTGTTCCACCAACCCCACACTTCGACTTTAATTTCTTTCCTAAGTCTTTCAAGTCGTCATCGGAGCCTATAAAACCAGTTACTAAAGTTACGGTCTTTCCTTTGCGTTGCTTTCTATCCAGCATTACTCGTAAGTCTTGCTGAGCAGGAAGTAATGTTTCCTCTTCCATTTCCTCATCGTAGCTATAATCGTAATTATCGGATGTAGAATAAACTACACCTGAGCGATTTTTCTTATTTTTTCCCATTGTATTCTTTAAGTTAATTGGCACATTTCACACAAACTCTCGATTCAGGCATCAGAATTATTCGCTGAGGCTGAATGCTTGCTTTGCATTTAATGCATATTCCAAATTCTGGTTCATCGATTTGTTTTAGTGCTTCCTGTAACTTCACCAATTGCACCTTTTTCTTTCTCAATGCTGCCTCGTTAATACTTCTATTATTAATGGCATCCATTCTACTTACTCTACCAATGGCCGAATCGGGCGCAATAGGTTGAGTTAATTCTTTCAATTCGGCAATATTCTTCTCAAGTCGACTGATTTTCGACTCAATCATTTCCCGAATTTTTATTTTCTCATTTGGTGTCATCGATTGAAATTCAAAAAGTTTCCTAAAAACAGAATCGCTCTCCTCTTTATCAAAAATCGAACCTTAAATATAGGAATATTTCAAATAGTAAAAAGAAATCGTAAGAAAGATTTAAAATAATGTAATCAATTCAGAATGTATGATTTATATCATTTGATCTCATATATCAAAACGAATATTTTTAGCAAAGCTGGTAAATCAACTTACAGTTTGTAACTTTGAACACTTTTTCTTATTAACAACATAAGGAAAAAACTCGATTTTGGTTGACATTCAACACATCAGTATCGGGTAACCATAGTAACAATTGAAGAAAAAATATATCGATGAACAAAATTGTAGTAAAAGAGCACCTTTCAGCTCAGGTAATAAAGCTTGAGATTGAAGCTCCCCTAATTGCACGTTCTCGCAAACCGGGTAACTTCATTATTCTGCGTGTAGGTGAAAAAGGGGAACGCATTCCTTTAACCATAGTCGATTCGAATATCGAAACAGGAACCATTACTATAATTGTACAAAATGTAGGAGTTAGTTCTGCCAAACTTTGTGAATTGGAAGTAGGCGAATCGATTACCGATGTAGTTGGCCCACTGGGACAACCTACTGAAATTGAAAACAAAGGAACTATTCTTGCACTTGGAGGAGGGGTTGGAATTGCACCGTTGCTACCTATTGTTGAAGGTTTTAAAAAAGCGGGCAATAGAGTTGTTACCGTGCTTGCAGCACGTAATAAAGAACTACTAATTCTGGAAGACGAAATGCGTAAATGGTCGGACGAAGTAATTATTATGACCGATGATGGATCGTACGGACAACAAGGATTGGTTACACAAGGAGCTGAAGAGATCTTGAAGCGCGAAAAAGTAGATGAATGCATTGCCATTGGTCCTGCTGTTATGATGAAATTTTGCGCACAACTAACCAAACAATACGACGTTCCAACACAAGCCAGTTTAAACTCTATCATGGTAGATGGAACAGGCATGTGTGGTGCATGTAGAGTTACAGTAGGTGGAAAAACGAAATTTACATGTGTAGATGGACCAGAGTTCAATGCACACGAAATTGATTTCGATGAAATGCTTATGCGTTTAAATGCCTACAAAAAAGAAGAGATTAAAGCTAACGAGAATAATAATCGTCAATAATTTATACCGATGACTATCGCTGCTGAAATATTGAAGCAAGAGAGAAATGCTGAGTGGAGAGCGGAGCTTCGCAAAGTCATAAAAAATAAAGATAGGATGACCATTGAAAGGGTAAAAATGCCTGAGATGGATCCTATGGAACGCATCAAATACCAAGACAAAGAGGTAAATGCCGGTCTTGATTTAGAGCAAGCTCAGCGCGAGGCATCGCGTTGTATGGATTGTGCTAATCCTACTTGTATCGAAGGCTGCCCGGTGAGTATAAACATCCCAAAATTTGTTAAGCAAATTGAAACTGGCGATGTATTAGCTGCCGCTTCAACTCTAAAAGAAACCAGTGCACTTCCTGCTGTTTGTGGTCGCGTATGTCCACAAGAAAAGCAGTGCGAAGCCCAATGTTTCTATACTCAGAAACTACAAAAAACGCCTGTTGCCATTGGTTATTTGGAACGATTTGCTGCTGACTACGAACGTGAATCGGGAAAGATGTCGGTACCTCAAGTAGCTCCTGCCAATGGAATTAAAGTAGCTGCAATTGGTTCTGGCCCTGCCTCACTTTCATTTGCGGGCGACATGGTAAAATTAGGTTACGACGTAACAGTGTTTGAAGCACTTCATGAAATTGGCGGTGTCTTGAAATATGGAATTCCTGAATTCCGCCTTCCTAATTCTATTGTTGATGTGGAACTGGACAATATGCGCCAAATGGGAGTTAAATTCGAAAACAACTATGTGGTTGGTCGCACTGCAACTATTGACGATTTGCGCGAACAAGGCTTTAAAGCATTTTTCGTGGCTAGTGGTGCCGGACTTCCACGTTTCATGAATATTCCCGGAGAAAATTTCAATGGCGTAATGTCATCAAACGAGTATTTAACTCGTGTAAACCTGATGAACGCTGCCAACGATAATTTCGACACACCTGTTTTAAAAGGCAAAAGCATAGCTGTGATTGGTGGTGGTAACACTGCAATGGATTCGGTACGTACTGCCAAACGTCTTGGCGCAGAAAGAGCCATGATTGTTTACCGCCGTACACGCGAAGAAATGCCTGCACGAGTGGAAGAAGTACACCATGCCCAAGAAGAAGGAATCGAATTTCTGAATTTGGCCAATCCGGTAGAATACTTTGCCAATGAAGAAGGTAGAGTAAATAAAATGCGCCTACAGCGTATGGAATTGGGGGAACCAGATCCATCGGGACGCAGACGCCCGGTTCCGGTTGACGATTTCTTTGAGGAAGATGTTGATGTAGTGGTTGTGGCTGTTGGAGTGTCTCCTAATCCACTTATTCCATCTACAATGCCCGACTTGGAAGTAAGTCGCTGGGGCACAATTGAAGTAAACGAAGAGGCCATGCAAAGTTCAATTCCGGATCTATTTGCTGGTGGTGATATCGTTCGCGGAGGTGCTACAGTTATTCTGGCTATGGGCGATGGACGTAAAGCAGCAGCATCGATGCACGAGTACCTTCAGAAGAACTAATTTTTTCAGCAAATACTTATTCTTGAGCTGAACAAATAGTCGATGAAGACGCTTATTCTTCTAGCATTCTAATTAGAATACAAGATATACTCTCTGGTGGGAATTTTCCTGCCAGAGATTGTCTTCCAACTCAATCAAACGCACGATTATGACTAAACTTAAAACACACTTTTTCGGTCTGGAATTAAAAAATCCGTTTGTTGTTGCCAGCTCAGGTTTAACCCGATCGATTTCCAATATAAAAGCTTTTGCAGAAAATGGTGCTTCGGCTATTGTCTTGAAATCTCTTTTCGAAGAAGAGGTTTATGCCGAATATGAAGAGATCATAAAAAAAGAGGGTAATTCACACCACTACCAAGAGCATCTTGACTATTTCGATTACGAAATAAAAGAAAAGAACTTAAAAGAATATTTACAGCTAATTTCTGATGCAAAAACGGCTGTTGAAATTCCAATTGTAGCAAGCATAAACTGTATTTCCAATGGCGACTGGGTACAATTTGCCAGTAGAATTGAAGAAGCTGGTGCCGATGCCATTGAGCTCAACCTATTCTTGCTTCCTTCTGACAACAACCGCACCGCAGAAGATAACTACCGTTTTTACATCAATACCGTTCGTTCGGTTATCGACAAGGTGAATATCCCTGTTTCTGTAAAAATAAGTAGCTATTTCTCTGATTTGGGTTGTGTAATAAAAGATCTGGATAAAATTGGTGTAGCCGGCATCTCTATGTTTAATCGATTCTATACACCTGATATTAATATCAACAATGAATCGCTTCAGGCTGCTTCAGTATTAAGCGAACAAAATGAATACCACCTGCCTTTACGTTGGGTTGGATTAATGGCCGGTCGCCTGCAATGTCAGCTAGCTGCTACCACCGGTATTCATAATGCCGAAACAGCTATAAAGCTACTATTGGCTGGAGCCGATGCAGTACAAATGGCTTCTGTATTCTACCAGCAAGGTATCGATTGCTTACCAGCAATTATTGCTGAAACCGAAAAGTGGATGAATGAAAAAGGCTATGAATCGTTAAGCGATTTCAAAGGTAAACTTTCGTTCACCAAAGCTCCTAACCCGGGCTGGTACGAACGAGTTCAGTTTATGACCTACTTCGGAGAATATAACGCATAAATAATACCACCAACTGCTGCAAATAAATTTTGTGGCAGTTTTTTTATTACAAAATTATCTTTTGTAGAGACGCAAGATTTTGCGTCTCTAACTATTTTATATCATATTAATTTAAAACGCTCCACGGAAACGTCCATTACTAATAATATCGAATTCAGGAGTATACTGAATATCGTATAAAGTTTGGTTCATCCAACCGCTGTTCTCAGTAATTTTTCGGAAGAAATAATCGGATTGAGTCAACTGGTTTCGGACACTTGTTTGATCGATATGCTGCATAAAGTTAGCTCCATACTTCTCAATTAGCTGAATAAAGTAAACACCGATATCGTATCCCTGATAGCTAAACTGATCAGGCTCTGTAGCATATTTCTCACGATAGTTACGAATGAAATCGTTCACTACTTTCGACTCATAATCGATATGATAAGGAGTTAAGAAGTTCAGTTTAAGTTTATGGAACGACTCAACCTGAATATTCGTAAAACGAGGATAATTAGAACGCCCAACTAATGTAATACTAAATTCCTCTGTCAACGAAGTTAAACTATTGATAGCAATACTCACCTGTGCCCTGTTACCCGACGAGATAAATACAACATTCTCCACATCTTTACGGAACATGTAACGCAAACCGTCAAAGCCATCTACCGTGTAATCGTAATCATGGAAGCTAATTAGTGGATCATTCGCCTGCTGTCCGGTACTAAACACCTTCTCTCGCAATAACTCAATGGCCTTATTCTCGCTATCTGAGGTCTGAGGCATACGCAATACCACAATATTTTTATCGAAATACTTCTCAGCCAAAAGTCGAACAGTTTCTTGAGTCTGATATTCAGGTGTAGGATTGATCTGAATCATCTGATTGTATTGCTTGGTCAACTTATCGGATCCTGAAAGCGGTGAAATCATTGGAATATTATTTTGTCTGGCATAAGCTAAAACCGGTTTCTGACAATAGCTATACACAGGGCCAACAATCAAATCTAATGAATCTATCGTTCCGTTTCGCAACAACGTATCTACACGAATCCCACTTTTATCAGTATCGTATAATTCGCTGGTTAAGTTCTTATTTTTAGACTGTTCCACGGCCAACAAAAAACCTTCGTAGAAATGAAGAAAATTGCGAGTTCCACCGTACACCTGCTTATGTTCTTTAAATCGAATAGAATCTAACTGCAGCGTATCAAGTGGATTAAGCGCTTGCAAACTATCCAGCTCTTCCCGCGGAACACGTTCCATGTTAATGGTGTCATTCATATTTAGAAAAAGAGGTAACAGAACACCAATTTTCACATCCGATGTATCGTTGGCAACCTCCCATTCCGGACAAGTTTTCACTGTATCAATTGGAGTAATTTCAATGGAAGGAGCAACAATTGAATCGGTTAAAACAACCGTTGTATCAGGCTGGCTCTTAATCAAAAGTTCCTCGCCAATAATTGGTCCACGTGAACGTAAAGCCGGATTCAATTGCTTTAGATCCGGAATCTGCACACCGTAACTCGAAGATAATCCATACAATGTCTCTCCTTTTTCCACAATGTGCTTTATCCATTGCGAAGTGGTATCTACTTCAACTTTATAATTGGATTTTAGTCGATTAGGAATTTGCAACGTTACTCCTGCTTTTAATCCTTCCTTTAATACAGGATTCTGAGATTGCAATTCCTCAGCAGTAACATTGAAACGTTGTTTTAATGAAAAATACGTATCACCTGTTTCAACCAGGTATTCGAAAATTGTACTATCACTGTTCAACTCCAATGTGGTGGTATCATACTTTGGAATACGCAATTCAGTGTCAAAAGCCACATTCATATCTGTTAACCCATTGGCCTGCAAAATGGCTTTTAGCGAACAATTGTACTTCTTCGAAAGATGATAAATGGTTTCCCCCTGAACTAAACGATGATAAATGAAATTTTCGGTATCCTTTACTTCTTCTGGAGTTACTATTTCTTGTGGTGAAGTACTCTCCACTGATGGTACTTCAATCGCTTCTTTTTTCTTTTGCTTGGCAACTGGTATTTTCAACATATCGCCTTCTGTAAAACGATAGGCTATTTGTCGGTTACTTCGTTTTAAGTCCCTTTTACTAATTTGGTATTTCTTACTAATCGATTCAATGGTTTCGCCCTCCTGCACCATATGCAGAATGTATTTCTTACCATTTATTAAAACAATATCCTGAGCTAATCCAGTAAACTGGATGGTAATGAGCAAACTAATTAGTAAAATGAAAAACCTCATACTATTTACGAATTCAAAAAAAGTTGTGTTCACAATGTGTGTTCAGCAAAAATAATCTTTTTAGCAGACTACATTAATATATAATACGGATTATAGTAATATTTTATTGTCAGATTGAAAAATCGCAAGAATCGGATTTTTTAGAATTTCATGTCCATCTACATTTGACACCATTATTAACCACATAAAATTGGCTGATACTAAACATTATTATACCTTTTTATGCTACATTCATGTTTTAAGAGAATTAAAGTTAATGGAAAACTCCAATTCATATTATTACAAAAAAGTGGAAGAAGCACTACTCTATTTGGAAAACAATTTCACATTGCAACCCAACTTAGAGCAAATTGCACAGAATGTACACACAAGTCCATTTCATTTTCAGAAGATTTTCACCGAATGGGTTGGTGTTTCACCAAAGAAGTACCTTCAATATTTAAGTGTTAATCATGCCAAAGGGCTTCTCAAAGAGAATACGTTATCTGCTACAGCATTTGAATTGGGACTATCAAGCACAGGTCGCTTACACGATTTGTTTGTAAATATTGAAGGAATGACTCCTGGCGAGTACAAAAAAGGAGGAAAAACATTAACCATTAACTATATATTTGCCGATTCGTATTTTGGAAAAATTTTAATTGCATCAACAGATGTTGGGATTTGTCATATTGGTTTTGCCGACGATGAAATGCTTGCATTAGCAGATCTTAAGAGACGATTTCCATTTGCTCAAATTAATCGACAAGAAAATGCCAATCACCAACCGGTTCTTTCAGTATTTAATGCCGACTGGAATAACCTGTCAACAATAAAGCTTCATCTGAAAGGAACAAAATTCCAACTACAGGTATGGAATGCATTGCTAAAAATCCCTAAAGGACGACTTGCCAGCTATGGAGATATTGCTAAAGAAATTGGAAATCCGAAAGCCTCAAGAGCAGTGGGAACAGCTATTGGTAATAACCCGATTGCTTATCTTATTCCTTGCCATAGAGTAATACAAGCCAATGGAACATTTGGGAATTACCACTGGGGCAGTGTTCGAAAGAAAGCAATTCTAGGTTGGGAATTTGCCACAACTGATAATTCTAAATCACATGAGTCAGGCGTACTTTAAATATGGACAAAAGGAAATCGATTACTTGAAATCCAAGGACCCAAAGCTAGGAGCAGCTATCGATCGCATTGGCCTAATTGAGCGCAGTGTTACTCCTGATTTGTTTCAGGCACTCATTCATGCTATTGTCGGTCAACAAATATCTACCAAAGCACAACAAACCATTTGGCAACGTATGCAAACCAATTTAGTAGCAATTACCCCGACTACTATTGCCGAAGTAACAGAAGATGAACTTCAGAAAAACGGATTGAGCTTTCGGAAGGTTAGCTACATTAAAAACATTGCAGAAAAAGTTAATAGTGGAGAACTTAATTTAGACTTACTAAGCCAATTAGATGACACACAAGTTTGTACTGAGTTATCGAAACTGGATGGAATAGGAAAGTGGACTGCCGAAATGATCATGCTATTTTCAATGCAACGGCCAAACATTTTAAGTTTTGGCGACTTGGCTATATTACGAGGCATGCGTATGCTATATCATCATCGGACAATTACACCAAAGTTATTTCACAAATATTGGCGTAGATATACTCCTTATGCCTCCATTGCCAGCCTATATTTGTGGGCTATTTCAGCTGGGGCTATCCCCGAACTAAAAGATCATGCACCTAAAAACATTAAAAAATGATAGCAGTAATATTTGAAGTTTTTCCTAAAGAGGAAAACAAACAAGAATACCTGGACATAGCAGCCAAACTAAAACCAATGCTTGCCAATGTTGATGGTTTTATTTCCATTGAACGATTTGAAAGCCTACAAACTCCTGGAAAAATTCTATCTCTTTCGTTTTGGGAAAGCGAAAGTGCAATTATGAAATGGCGAAACGAAACGTTACACAGAGAAGGGCAAACTACTGGTTTAAAGCATATTTTTTCTGACTACAGAATACGAGTAGGACAAATTGTGCGCGATTATGGTATTGAAGACAGACAAGAGGCTCCTGTTGATAGTAATTCGTACCATAAAGAATAAATATCTGATTCTTTTAAAAACGAATGCCAAAAGCCTAATCAAACAAAGTGAGGATACACCAAAACAATACAGTTACCAATTGAAAATGTACTTTTTAATGTTGATTGAAGCCGAATATCAAAGTGCTCTTTTTTGTGTGAATGATTTCTACCACCTTTAGAATGAATTTAATGCCACTGCATTAGAATGATTGGACAAAAAATATTGTTGAAGTTTATATTACTCACAGGTTTGATATCCTTGATGAGTGAAAGAAAGGCTACGTGTTCAGAGATTTATTTAACCCAAAAGCCTCACGTAGTTATTCTTTCTCTTGATGGATTCAGATGGGATTATCTGGATTTATACCATACTCCTAATTTGGATTCCATAGGCCGGGTGGGCGTTAAAGCTCACTCGCTCAAACCGTGTTTTCCGAGTAAAACTTTTCCAAACCACTATTCTATAGCAACAGGAATGCATCCTGATCATCATGGGATTGTTTCCAACTCTTTTTTAGATCCGAAACTAAATTTAAAGTATAGTTTGGGAAATAGAAAAGCTGTTCGCGATGCCCGTTTTTATCAGGGAGAACCGATGTGGGTTACAGCAGAGAAGCAAGATGTGAAATCGGCTTGTTATTTTTGGCCAGGTTCCGAAGCACCAATCAAAGGAGTTTATCCTTCGATGTGGAAGAAATATGTTCATAAAATGCCATTTGAAAGCCGAATTGACTCGGTAATCAATTGGTTGAGTTTACCACAACAGAAACGACCTCGGTTGCTAATGTGGTACATGCACGAGCCGGATTTAGCAGGTCACCTGTATGGGCCACGTAGCAAAGAAACTCGGCTAATGGTAGAACGTCTGGACAGTTTGGTTGGAGTATTCTGTAGAAAGATGAACAAACTTCCTATTGCTGAGTCGGTTCAGCTTATCGTTTTGTCCGACCATGGCATGGGAGCTATTTCTCCTCAAAAAGTGGTTGATCTTTCAAAAGTCTTGAAAGAAGAATGGTTAGAAGATATATCGGGTAGCAACCCATTTTATATGATAAAACCAAAAGCAGAATTTGCAGAAAAAGTATACAAGCACTTGAAAGCTGAAAAGCATATTCGAACTTTTAAAAAGAATGAAGTTCCAAAGCGTTTGGTTTTCGGTAGCAACGATAGAATATACCCCATCGTTTGTGTTGCTGATAGCGCATGGAGTATTTATTGGAATAAGAAAAAATATTCAAAAGGAGGTACCCACGGATACGATCCGGACAATAAAGATATGCATGCCATATTTCTGGCTGCAGGGAATCAATTTAAACGAAATTATTCTCACCCTACTTTTAGCAATACAGAGGTTTACAATTTGGTTATGCATTTATTAGGAGTTAAGCCTGCTGAAAACGATGGAAATATTGAGCGTGTAAAATCGATACTTAAAGATACTGAATAGAGAGTGAGAAATACCTGTTTAAGGTAGAGACCGCCTGCAGTTTAATTACTGAGGCGGTTTTTTTGTTTAACTATTTTCGAAATTCACTAAACAAAACACATCTATACTTCGTTATAAAAAAACCTAAACAAACTGATTATATTCCAATTAAGCTTATGTTTCATTAAAAACACAGAGCAATGAATAAGTTGGTTATTACATTATTCTTTTTCTCATTAACAATTGCAGTTATGGCAGAAACAGAAAAACAGAAATACAAAGTATTACATGTAGAAGACAATATTGAGATACGCTACTACCCTGAAGCAATAATGGCTTCTGTTAATGTTGCTGGAGATTATAATTCAGGCAGAGGCGATGCTTTTAGATCACTTGCTGGTTACATTTTCGGAGGTAATGAAAATGAACAGAAAATAGCCATGACAGCTCCGGTACTAATGGAGCAAAAAAACGATTCCAGTAAAATGAGTTTCGTTATGCCAGCAAAATATGATATGAAATCACTTCCCAATCCCAACAATTCTGAAGTTGCTATAAAAAAGCGCCCTGCATATTACACCGCCTCCATTCGATTTAATGGCTGGGGAAGCAATGAAAAGAACAAGAGATACACGCTGAAGTTGGTTGAGTGGTTGAAAAAGCACGACTTTGAATATACCGACAAGGTTATTTTCAAAGGTTACGATCCTCCTTTTAAACTTGTAAACAGAAGAAATGAGGTACATATTATTTTATCGGCTCATCCTTTCAAGAAGCACACAAAAGCAGAAGCAGATCTCAAATAAACACCTTTAGAATTACAGTCGAAGTTGACTTGCTTCAACTTCAGTTCCCATAAAAAAGCTGGCCTTATCATTAAATGTGGCTGGCTTTTCTGTTGTATAAAACTGAAGAGAACCTTCTTTACTGCACTTTTCTTCCATTTCCGGATGTCGCTGCAAATAATCAATTAATTTATCTGCCACAATACTTCCTTGCTCAATTAACTGAATATTGGCAGGTAGAAATTTTCGAATACGATGAGCCAGCAAAGGATAATGGGTACAAGCCAAAACAATTGTATCAATATCGGGTGATTGTTGAAGCAACTGATTTACATTTTTCTGAATAAAGTAGTCGGCTCCTTCCGTATCAATTTCTTTATTTTCTACAATTGGCACCCACATAGGACAAGCTTCCTGAGTCACTTTTATTGGAGCTCCATTGTTCAGTTTCTCAATTTCCAACGGATACGATAAAGACGAAACAGTTCCCAAGGTAGCCATGATTCCAACACTGCGACTTTCTGTTAAGTTCGGAATTTCCTCAACACTCGGACGAATAACACCTAGTACTCTTCGAGTGGGATCGATATTGGGTAAATCTTTTTGCTGAATGGAGCGAAGAGCTTTTGCCGAAGCAGTATTACAAGCTAAAATAACAAGGTGACATCCCATATCAAACATCTGCTTCACAGCTTGCAAGGTATATTCATATACCACGTCGAATGAACGAGTTCCGTATGGAGTTCGGGCATTATCTCCTAAATAAATATAATCGTAGTCGGGAAGTGCTTTAACAATTTCCTTTAAAATGGTTAGTCCACCATAACCAGAATCGAAAATACCAATTGCTCCTTTCTTCATAAGAAACAAATATAGTGGTTTTGGCAAAATAAAAAGGCCATCGGTACGAGATGGCCTTCATTAAAAAAATTGCGCAAACTTTGCTAAACCATGGGGTTCAGCTTTATGATCTCATTAGAGTTCATCAATATATCAACATATTGGGCTCGTTGGTAAGCATATGGATTCTTCAAATTCATATGGGAAAGCTTACCTTTTAATTCATCCAATTCTTTGTACGCATGTTTGTCCATCCAGGTTTCAATTTCGAACAAAATTTGTTCAATTTGTTTTGGTCCATTTTTATAAACCGTGCTAACTACCTGTAACACATCGGCTCCGGCCAACAATAATTTTAACGCCTGATGAGACTCATATATGCCTCGCGTACCAGCAATAGAAGCTTTGATATTTCCATAGAGAAGTCCCGCAAAACGTAGTGTTAGCTGGTAATCTCTCTCCTTAGATAATTCAAACGGATAGTAGAAAGTTTCCTCTCCGGTATCAATCTCAGGCTGGAAAAACCGATTAAAGATAACAATTCCATCGACTTTTGCCTTATCTAACTGCTTAATAAAATGCAGAGGATTGGTATAAAATGAACTCAATTTGACACTAATTGGGATAGAAACAGTCTTTTTGATTTTTTTTACCAATTCAACCTGTTGTTTTTCTATCGAAGCTGCATCGGTATCAAAACTGGTTGGGACATCATAGAAGTTTAGCTCCAATCCATCAATTCCGGTCTCTTCCAGAAGTTTTGCATATTCAACCCATGTTTCATCTAACAGTGCATTTAAACTTGCAAAAACAGGTAGCGAAGTCGATTCCTTAAACTTGCGCAGGTTCATCAAGTGTTCCTGAGGTCCGGCATGCTTCAAACTAGGGAATAACGATGAAGATTCAGCATTTCGATTAGTATATTCGGCCATCTCATCTTCCAACTGTATAGCCTCTAAATTGATCTGCTCTTCAAATAATGATCGATACACAAAAGCGGCAATTCCCGCCTCTTCTAACTGCTTGATCATATCTGGTTTTGTAACTAAGGATGACGCTCCTAATATCAATGGGTTCTTTAAAGGCACCCCCATATAAGTTGTTGATAAGTTGGCCATAATTTCTAGTTTAAGGTTTTACTTTATGATAAAACTACGAGAGCAACTTATTGTTCATGATAAAAATCACAAAAAATTCTTCTCCCCTTTTCAAAAACTAAAACAACCGATCGACGTTATATTTGCTATATTCATGAAAAATATTGAAAAAATGATTCAACCAAAATCACATATACTGGTCATTTTCGGAGCTTCGGGCGACTTAACCAAACGTAAGTTAATCCCTGCTCTTTATGATCTTTTTCAACAAAAACGTTTACCTGAGCAATTTGCCGTTTTAGGAGTTAGTAGAACGGATTTATCGGATACTGATTTTAGAAAAAGAGTGAGTGAATTTCTTCCAAAAAACGAAGATGTTTCTGACTTTATAAACATGCTCTATTACGAAGCAGTAAATACGGGTAATGCAACTGATTTCCCCCGACTAAAAATACGCTTGAAAACGCTTCGCCAGGAATTAAATATCGATGACAACTATATTTTCTATTTGTCGACACCACCATTATTATATGAAGTGATTCCAGCTAGCTTAGCTCAAGTTGGTTTAAACAAATCGGATGCAGGTTTCCGCCGACTTATTGTTGAAAAGCCATTTGGTACCGACTTAGAAAGCGCTTTAGATTTAAATAAAAAGTTATTGCTTTATTTCGATGAAGATCAGCTTTACCGAATTGATCACTATCTGGGCAAAGAAACGGTTCAAAACCTATTGGTTACCCGCTTTGCAAATGCATTTTTAGAACCACTTTGGAATCGCAACTACATTCATCATGTAGAAATTACATCTGCTGAAAGTCTAGGAGTAGAAAAACGAGGAGGCTATTACGATAAATCGGGAGCTCTTCGCGACATGGTTCAAAATCACCTGCTTCAGTTAGTCGGATTAATTGCGATGGAGCCACCGGTAACCATTGGTGCCGATGCCATCCGGGATGAGATTCTCAAAGTATTTAAGTCGTTAAGTCATATTACTGAAGAAAACGTAACCGATCATGTCATCAGGGGACAATATACCGAATCGAAAATCAGAGGCAATCAGGTAAAAGGTTACCGCGAAGAAGAAGGAGTACCTGCCGATTCTCGCACCGAAACGTTTGTTGCCATGAAGTTCTTTATTGACAACTGGCGCTGGGGAGGCGTTCCTTTTTACATCAGAACAGGAAAACATTTACCTACAAGAGCTACAGAAGTGGTTATTCGATTTAAACAATCGCCCCATCACCTATTCCACACCAACGAAAATGTAACCTCTTCAGAAAATCTTTTGGTAATTCGTATTCAACCAGACGAAGGAATTATGATGAAGTTTGGAATGAAAGTTCCGGGAGCAGGGTTTAGTGTTCAGAATGTAGGAATGGATTTCCATTATAGCGATTTAACACACGATCGACTACCTACGGCCTACGAGCGTTTGCTGCTTGACTGCATGCAAGGAGATGCAACGCTTTACTCACGAGGCGATGCTGTTGAAGCAGCCTGGGAATTTGTTCAACCCATCATAAATGCATGGAAAAACGATGACTCGATTCCTGTTTATGGATATCCTGCTGGAACCTGGGGACCAGAGGTTGCTCAGAACATGATAGAAGGCGATGGTATTGAATGGCGTTATCCATGCAAGAACCTTACTGCCTCGGATGACTATTGTGAGCTGTAAAACATGCCATTTTCTTTATGAGATTTGAGATAAAATTTGTTTGTTTGACATTTTAATGCAAATTGCTCCCGATGGAGCTTATCCGATTAGAATAATTATAAAGCAGAATGAAGGTAGAAACAACTATAAAACCCTCGGCAATTACCATTGCTGAAGCATTTATTGAGTTTTGGATTAAAGAACTGGAAGAAACGAAAGGCGACTTTCATGTGGCTCTTTCAGGGGGAAGTACTCCTAAGTTACTTTTCCAGTTAATAAAGGAAGATCACCTGGATCGATTCCCTTGGGAAAGAATCCATTTCTGGTGGGGCGACGAGCGCATGGTTCCTCCCAACGATGATGACAGTAACTTTAAATGGGCTTTCGAACTATTGATTCGCCATACCAATTTCCCTATGAAAAACTTACATCGAATTTTAGGGGAAATGCCAAGCGATACCGAGTGTCTTCGTTTCGCTGCCGAAATGATTACCAAAATGCCTGTAGAAAACGGAGCTCCTGTATTTGATTTGGTTATTCTGGGCATGGGAATTGATGGACATACTGCCTCTATATTCCCAGATCGTTTAGAGCTATTTAAAAGCGAAGAAGTAAGTGCTTTGGTAAACCATCCAGAGTCTGGCCAACAGCGTGTAACTCTTACCGGGTTGACCATTAACAATGCAAGAAACATTGCATTCTTAGTTACAGGAAAATCGAAAACCGACAGAGTGAGCGAGATTATCAACAACGAAGAAGTTGCTAAGAATTATCCTGCATCATACGTAAAGCCTACCCATGGAAAATTAACTTGGTGGTTAGACAAAGCGGCTGCGAAGAAAATATAATATTCAATTCTCAACAATAAAAAACCACCTATCTCACTTGGAAATAGGTGGTTTTTTGTATCTATTATTTACTCTATCAGAATATATTAGAACGAATATCCAACTCCCAACATTAACATGAAGCGTTGCTCTGCATATCCTACATAACGCTCATGACGACGGAAAAGCAAGTTATTAGCTCTTGCCCAGAAATGCCACTGATCGGTATACTTATACTGTGCTCCCACAGACAAATCGATCACTGGATCGGTTGTTATGGTTTGACGATTGGCAACTTGTTGAAAACCTGAAGAACCAGAAACCTCTTCCGAATTGTAATACCAATACTTTCGTCCACCTTCTACAAACAAGTCGGCATTAAATGTCAGTTTACTATCATAGTAAATAGTTGAAGTAAAAGTGGCATCGAATTTAGGTTTACCAAATGACTCATCCATATTCTTCATCTTCCAACTGTAGTAGTTACCTTTCAATAGAAAGTTTACCGTTTTCGATGCATTATGCATCACTTCACCATGCAACTGAAAAAGATCTGCATCGTCGTACATTACTTTAAATGTATTGGAAGCTGGCAAGATTAATGCTTTTTCTCCTCCCCACATCATGTTGTAGAATGGCTCATTGTTAATCTGGCTATACAGAGCATAAACAGAGAACGAAGTACTCTTACTGAAGTTCCCATTAAATCCACCCTTGAATTCATAAGTAATAAACTTATTCTTCATCAACTCATAACTGTCACGGTATGGATTTTCCTGAAAAGAGTTAGAGTATAACTGAGGACTTGTTCCTCCTTCGGTTTGAATAAAAATGGTTAAGATATCCTCTATGGGAGTCCACTCTCCATACATTTTAGGAGCAATCTTCACCTCAGCATCTTTATCTTTTTCGAAAATAAAATCGGTATTAAAGCCTAATCGAAATTTCCAATTATCGCCTGCCCAGTAAGCCGTAGGATTCAATTTAAAAAACACCTCGTTATGATCGCTTAATAACGCTTCAGCAGGAGCTGTCATGTAAGATGTGTTAGCTCCTTGTATGATATTCTTCGTATCGGCCATAAAAAGCGATCCATCGATCCACAAAGTAACCGGCTTGAAAACCTTCTTCACATTGTAGTCAGCACCTAAAAACAGTTCTTTCTGATCGGTAGTTGCACTAAAATGAGAAGCTTTAAAAGCAATATCGTAATCCACCTTCGACTTCTTTGCACGAGAACTCAAATCGAATTTTGCCTGTATTTTCTCAAACACCTGCTTCTGGTTTTGTAACCAGTTCTGGAATTCTCCATTATCCTTGGTTGGAATATCATTCTTTCCTGCAAATCCATAGTAAGTAATTCTATTTCTATCGTAAAGCAAATCAATTCCCCAATCGGTTTTACGACCATAGTGCTGAGTAAACACGTTGAAGAAATTATGCGAATAAGGAGCTTTTACTTTGGTTCCATTCTCCAGCTCCACCTTTCCATTCGACGAAAGGTGTTTGAAATGCATCCCAAACGATGTGGTTTTCGACTGGCGCTTATTTACAAACAGTTCGGCATAAGGTGTTGTGTAATTCCCCATTCCAAGCTTCGCATAGCCAAGTCCCAGAGTTTCCGTTTGGTTGGTGTTTACTTTGGTTGCTGTCAGTGGAGTAATGTCGTGTGTCGATTCCACCGGATTACTTTTAATAGAATAGTTAAAAGTTGGCTTATATTGAGCGGTATCTTTATCGGTTGGAGTAAAATTCAACTTTTGTGCATTGTTAACTGTTGGGCGGTACGCTTTAGACACCTCCACCTCTTTATGCAGTTTCTTCTTTCCTTTTTTTTGTGCTGAAGCAGCCAAAACAGAAAGGCCAATAATTGTGGTTAATACTATTCGTCTCATTTATTTGATTCGTTTTATATCGATTTTATTTCTATTCTTAATTGTTTGGTGCTGACTGCTCGTCGGCCTTTTCCACTTCCAGAATGGCATTTAAACGCTTTTGTGCTTCATCTGTCACACCATCGTCTTTCACTGGATAGTTATCTATTATACTTTGCAGTGTATGCTTCGCTTGGAATTGATCATCTTTCAGGTTATACAAATCGGAAAGCAAGATGAAGCTTTTTGCCAACCAAAACTGATAAGGCGAATTCTTCTCCATAAATGCCATAATTTGCTTCTCAGACTGCTCCAACTGGCCTGTTTGATACAACAGTTCTGCCACTCGATAAAATGCCTCGGCACCTTCTTCTGTTTGTGGATCAACAGCCACTTTGCGGAAATAACGAAGCGCTTCGGCCTTGTTTTTCATCGCCTGATAAACCTTAGCCATTTTAAAGTTAGCTTCCGTTTTAAATTGATTCGAAATCTCGGGAGTTCCCAGCAATGCTTTCCCAACCTGAATCAGCTCTTGGTTATTCTTCAGAATGTAATGGCAACGTAGCTTTCCAATTCTGGCTTTACGAATGTTCCACTGGCTATTGGCAATTCGCTCTAAACGATTGAAAGCATCAAGCGCTTCGGCATATTGCTTAGCATTGAATTGCAACTCGCTCAGTTTCGAAAGCGAAGGTTCTGTGAATGCATTGTCGGCCTGGTTGGCTACATACTCGTAATGTTCTTTCGATTTACTGAATTCTGAATCGGCATATTGCATCTCCCCCAGGTAGAAATGGGCATTCAGCGCAAAGCTTCCCTGTGGATATTTGGTAATGTAGCGCTCTAATTGGCTTTTAGCACGACTATCTTTTGCCATAAACAACTTCTCGGCAGCATTGTACATCAACGAATCTTGCTCCGAAGTAGTCACCTGTGCTGTTCCTCCCAATTGTTGCGAATAGGCCACATACTCCTCCACCTGATTCAACTCCACATAGTTGTTTTTTATGCCCATTAAAGCAGCAGATGCCTCTCTGGATTGAGGAAATTCGCTGGCCACCTTTTTATAAAAAGTAAGCGATTGATTGTATTTTCCCTGATTGTAGAAAATCAATCCCAACTGCAGCAAGCCTTTTGCATAATAACTGCTTTCAGTATAACGAGTAATTAGAGTATTGTAATGCTTTATAGCTTTATTTTCGTTGTTTATTTTCTGATAGGCACGCCCCAACTCATAATGAGCCCGATCTGTTTGAGCCGATTTAGGGAAGTTGGTCAACAAGTCGTTTAACAGACGGATTTTCGTTCTGTGATCCTTATTCAATCCAGTACAAAATGCCTTTTGAAATAATGCATAATCGGCATCATACATACCGTTTCTTAAAGCCAAATCGTATTGTTTAATGGCTTCAGGATAGTTTCGCTCCAAGAAGAAACAATCACCCAAACGATTCATTGCATCAGCAACAATAGGAGAACGCTGCCCATTTGTTCTTACAACAAACTTCTTGAACCATTCGCGAGCCTGATTATAGTTTTCTTGTTTAAAGTGAGTATAACCAATATTGTACTGCGCTTGGGGATATTGATTTAAAGAGTAAGCTCCAGGAGTATTCAAAAATTGAGAATAAGCCTCTTGCGCCTGCTCATATTCATTCATTTGATAATAGGCTTCTGCAACCCAAAACTGGGCCAATGCATTCAGCTTTCTATCGTACTTTCCATTTTGCTTCGACAACTGAAGCATTTCAATGGCCTTTTCGAACTGATTATTCTTAAACAACTCTACTCCCCGATAATACGTTACTCGCTGGTAAGCCTTTTTTACCGAAGCACTTTTATTCTTTATCTTCTCGATAGACAGAATGGCTTCCTGGTAATTCTTTGTGGTCATATAAACCTGAACCAAGTAATCGTACGCAGCAGTGTTTCTGCTGTTATTCGGATATTGAGCAATGTATTTATCGAATGCCTTTATGGTTTCATTAAATGGAGAATAGCTCAATTCATAGGTCAACTTAGCATAGTTAAACAGAGCATCCTCCTGCACTTCTGCATCGAAATCCATTTCAGAAGCTTGCTCGAATGCCATGCGTGCTTTTTGCTTTTCATCGGTTCTTAGGTAACAAGCTGCCAAATGGTAATAAGCACTCTGCCCTCTTTTATCTTTTTTAGCCGTAGCTTTTCGAAATGGTAAAATAGCTTTATCAAAATTCCCCGTTTGATAATAGGCATATGCCAGGTTATAACTATCGGTTGCTGTCTGCTTTTTGTTTCTATCCAAAGCCATTTCCAGAAACTTCACCGCATTGGCATAATCGCCCTGGTGGAAATAACAATCTCCAATAATTTTTTGCAACTGCACTTTTTGCTTTTCATCTACCCGTGCCACCAAAGGTTTAGCATAAGCCAATGCTTTACCATACTCTTTTTGCAGATAATAGATATGAGCAATATAAAAAGGAACAATGTCCTGAAAAGCTTTATCGCGTTTTATCTTATTAAAATGCACTAAAGCAGCCTCGTAATTTTTCTGTAGGTAGTTGATATGTGCCCAGTAATATGTAGCTGGTGCCTGGTATTTCCCCTGCGTATTTTTTATCTGAGTAAAATCATCCAACGCATCTTCGGTCTTCTTCAAACTTAAATTACTAAAACCACGATTGTAGTAAAATTTAGTTTGTTCCGAATTGGACAATTCATCCACATTCACCTTTTTATATGCTTTCAGAACTGTTCCGTATTTTTTAGCATTGAAAGCAAAGTTACCTTGTTCGAAATTGGCTTTATGAGACCAAACACTGTTGGGATGTTTTTTTATAAACTGATCGATTAGCTTTTGAGCATTGTTGTGGCCCAAATGCAATGCACACATTGCTGCATAAAACTCAGCTTCGGTTGCCAATGTCGATCCCTGATTACTCTGCCGAAGCTCTTGAAACTTCTTCATTGCCGACCCGAACTTTTTGTTCTCATACAATTGAGTCGCCGTTTGATATTTATCTTGCTGTGATAATGGATAAGAGGTTCTTTGTGCTACACAAATATTGGCAGCAAGGACAATTCCCATTATTATAGTTAGACGTTTCAAGTTGGTTAAAATCATAGATTTCTATTTTAGTGTACAGAATGGTGTCGATTGAATTAATTCTCAATTTGATTATACCATGCGTTTACTCTTCTTTAACTACATAATTCCGACATTTATTACTTCTACCTGCAATAATTTCCCGAAATGCGACTCGCATCAACTCTTTCAATTCAAACTAAAATTATTTATTCGTTAGAATTTGATATTCGAATTTTCACGGTCTGTAAAACACACTGACAACATCAAATACGGTTTAGTTGCAAAATTAATCCATAATTATTTACTATCATTGTTTAAGAGATACCATTTTTATGCCAAAACAGGGCAAAATATAATTTCTTTTCATAAGTATCGAAAAGCATGTCAGAACAAACCAAAATTATATCGATAGAAAAAGCCGACATTTGGCAATACGAACACGTGGTGCTAACCAATATAAACCTTGATATTGAAAAGGGAGAATGGGTTTACCTGATTGGTAAAGTAGGAAGTGGTAAAACCAGTTTAATAAAAACACTTAATGCCGAACTTCCACTAAGAAAAGGCAATGCAACTATTGTCGATCACCAACTTCACGATATAAAACGAAAAGAAATTCCTTTTCTTCGACGAAAATTGGGCGTCATTTTCCAAGACTTCAAATTACTTACCGATAGAAATATCGAAGCCAATTTACAGTTTGTACTTGAAGCAACAGGATGGAAAGAAAAAAGAAAAATCAGTGACAGAATCAATGAAGTGCTTGAAATGGTTGGAATGGCTAATGTCACCCGAAAAATGCCTCATCAGCTTTCTGGTGGCGAGCAGCAACGAATTGCAATTGCCCGGGCACTGCTAAATGATCCCGAAGTAATTTTAGCCGACGAACCTACAGGTCACCTCGATCCCGAGACATCGGAAGAACTGATGCAGCTGTTTAAGCAAATAAATGAACAGGGAAAAACATTGCTAATTGCCACCCACGATTACCTAATGTTTAACAAGTTCCCCAACCGTACTATCATTTTCGAAAATGGGTCAATCAAAGAGATCGAGCAAAGTCAGGAAAGCATTGACTTTGACACCATTTTAGCTTAAAAAGTTTCCTTTTTTAGCTTATTTCATAGTGTTTTATGTATCTTAATGGGCATAAGTTTCGTAATAAATTTGGAATAGAAGAGCGAAATAAATAACCTATAAAACCAAAACTATGAAAGTATTAAAATGGATATTAGCAATAGTGCTTACACTAATTGCGGTGATTCTGGTATGGGCTTTAATGCTTCCGGCCAAAGTAACCATCTCTGCTGAGACGACAATCGACCAACCTTATCAAATGGTATTTCACAGTGCTGCCTCGTTTAACGATAGAGTTAAATGGGACCCATGGCTAGAAACAGAACCAACAGCTAAGTCGAAGTTCGAATTTAAAGAAGGATACATTGGATCGATCTATCAATGGCAAGGAGAAACGTTGGGATCTGGAAAAATGCAGGTCGACTCTATTAAATATGGACAGTATATCGCATCATCATTGTTCTTTGGTGAAGTAGAAAAACCGAATCTGGTAGAATGGTTTTTCAAAAAAGAAGATAAAAGCACTCATGTAAAATGGAGTTTCACTGCCGATGCAGGATATCCTTTCGAGCGTATAATGTTCAAGCTATTCATCTCATCAATGATGAAGCAATCGTTTGATAAAGGTTTAGCCAATTTCAAAAAACTATTGGAAAGTAAGCCTTCTAAAATCTCTCGATTAACTGACATTGAGATAAAAGATGTGGCAGCAATGCAGGCAATGGCAATTACTAAAGATGGTAACATTCAGGACATGGAAAAAATAATGAAAGCCATGTATACCGAATTACACCAAGTTGTAATGAAGCAGAAGTTGAAAATAAATGGAATGCCATTCTCAAAATACACCAACTATAATCCATCAACTGGAGATGTAACTGTTACGACTGGCTTAGTAGTAGAAAAACTGGGGAAAAAATATGGTGATGTAAAGCCTGTAAAGATTCCTGCATTTACAATGATTCAGGGAATCCACCATGGACCATATCAAGAATTACCTCTTTCGTACCAGACTTTAATGGAAGAAGCCAATGACAAACGCAAAGAACTAACAGGAACAGCATGGGAGTTTAATATTACCACACCTGGACAAGTTCAGGAGATAGCATTTATGAAAACCATTCTGGGTTTTGAAATAAAGAAATAAAGCATAATTAACACTTAAATATCAAGAGGCTGTCAACTATGACGGCCTCTTTTATTTTAAAATAGAATCAATTGCGAAGACATCTTCTTGGTCTTTCCGCTATGAATAAACAGTTGTAACGAAATAGTCAGTGCGTTACCATTCAAAGCTGTTCCTCCCGAATTCTTAAAATTTAAAAAATCGTACCGAATGCTGGATGCCAATTGTAGCTGTTTGAAACTGGCAAAGCGATAACTCAGACCAATGCCCGGAGCAAAAGATTTGATTGACTTTGCAAATGCATCCATCTCTGTCTCTGAAGAACTGGTATGAATACTCTCCCACCCTAAAGAGAGCAGTGCTCTGAGTTTATGCTGATTATTTTCAATCAAAGGATATGAGCCCTGAAAGCCAACATATCCACCTAGATAATCACGTGTATTTACTGTCAAGTCTTCGTTAACCACTCGATAATCTTCTTTGGAATCTCCTGTACGCAATTCGGCAGTAAAATATACCTGTAACTTTCTATTGCTAACACCCATATTAATACCCAACGTAGGATGAGTTCCCAAAACCGACAACTTACTGGAAGGAATCCATATTCCTGCTGTTATAGCGAATAATCCTTTCAAATCGATCAACCAATTATTTTGCTTTTCAATCATCTTATGATGAAGCGGTTGACTGGAGTATTTCTCATCACATAAAATTGTGTTTATATCACCATATTGCTTGGCATACACCAAACAAATCAATAACTCTTCGCTTCCTAATATCTGTTCCTTTGCTAGCTCTTCAGCCCATCCTACTAAAAACTGATCGTAACGTCTAAGAACAGGAAAATTCGATAAATTTTCTTCATATCCTTCACAGGTTCCCGAAGGATTATTGGCACTCCAAAACCGGCAAAGACTTGAAATTTGCTCTTGATTATTATTAATGGTTTGATACTGTTTCTTCTCTATTTCTAAAAGCACAGTTGTTCTGGCCCAAAAGTCACTGGCACCACAGTCTTTATACCAATATTTCAGAACTATTTCAATAGAATCGAGCTTACTTTCCTGATGCAAGCGCATTATTTCATTGGCAGCATTACTGGATATATCAAGGCAGGTAGGTACATATTTATGCAACTTGTCATACAACGACTTATTTTGACCTACTGCCAATTGACTAAATAATAGAATTACAACACAAAGTGTTCGAGACAATTTTCTCATACCATATCCTTTTAAACATGGTTTGTTATCGTTTTAGTACTTATTAGTAACGAAATACAGGATTAAAAGGTTATAAAAAAATCCGACAACAACGTTATCGGATTTTCTTTCACATTTTGATATGGAATATTTCTATAAATTCTCTTCGAAATAACGACTTACTTTTTCCATTAAATGCAGTCGTTCTTTGCCTCTTACATTGTGTTTATGAATCACATATGGAAAGAAATCAACCTGCTTACCTTGTTTCACACATTCGCGTAAAAACTTAAAGCTATGCTGCATCACTACTGTAGCATCTTGCACGCCATGAATCAACATCAAACGCCCTTGAAGATTACCTACCATATTACTCATATCACTATTCTTATAACCTTCTGGATTCTCCTGAGGCATATCCATGTAGCGCTCTCCATACATAATTTCATACATACTCCAGTCAACGACAGGGCCACCAGCAACTCCCACCTTAAATACATCTGGATGACGAAGCATCATATTCAAAGTCATAAATCCACCGAAGCTCCATCCATGTACACCAATTCTATCCTGATCGACATATGGAAGACTCTTCAGGTAATTCACCCCTGCCATTTGATCTTCTGTCTCTACAATTCCCAACTGACGGTGAATAGCCGTCTCGAATTTTGCTCCACGATTGTTTGTTCCACGGTTATCTAAAGTAAAGGCGATGTACCCCTTCTGAGCCATGTAATACTGCCACCAACGTGCACTGTTATGCCAAGTGTTGCTCACCAATTGAGAGTGAGGTCCACCATATACATAAACAATTACGGGGTATTTTTTTGTCGCATCGAAATTTGGAGGAAGAATTACTCGTCCGTATAAAGTGGTAGTACCATCAGTTGAAGGCACCTCTACAATCTTATTTTCGCCAAACTCGTATTCTGCAGCATTATCTTTCGATGTAAGAATATTGCGAACTTCTTTTCCAGAATTGGTTATCAAATCAATTTTCTTAGGTACATCGTACGCCTGATATGAATCGATTAAGTATTTTCCATTCGGACTAAGCATGGCACTGTGAGTACCTTTCGTATTGGTCAACTTTTCAATTTTACCCGACTTAGTATTCACTTTATAAATATGGCGTTCAATAGGACTCTCTTTGGTTGCCTGAACGTACATATAACGCTCTTTAGCATCGAATCCAATCATTTTTGTCACTTCCCACTCTCCTTTGGTCAACTGCTTAATCAGTTTGCCTGAAATGTGGTATTTGTAAACATGGTAATAGCCATCTGTTCTTGCCCAATAGTAAAATACTTCCGGATCAACCTTTGAGAAAGTCAACGCATGCTGAGGCTCTACGTATTTATCGCTCTTCTCTTCAAACAAAGTACTAACGAATTCACCCGAAGCTGCATCGTATTTATTCAATTGCATGTGATTCTGCTCTCGATTCAATTCCTGAATCAAGATGTATTTTTCGTCTGGCGACCACGAAATATTAGTTAGGAAATGATCTTTCGTACCACCTGTTTTCAAGTAAGTGGTATTTCCTGTTTCAATATTGTAAACCCCCAATGTTACGTGGTGACTTGCTTCTCCAGCCATAGGATACTTAATCGGAGTATGCTTGGCTGGTTTTACCATGTAGTCTACCAATGGATAATCGGCAACCATGCTTTCATCTTTTCGATAGAAAGCAATTGCACTTCCTTTTGGTGACCAGAAAATACCATTGTGAATACCAAATTCGTTACGGTGAACTGATGTTCCGAAGATGATATCTTTATTGGATTCATTGGTAATAGCCTTCGAACCTTTACTATTTGAGAACCACAAGTTATTGTCGATGGTATATGCATACGCATTCCCTGCTTCTGAATATTCGATGTTAGCAGCTCCCTTTTTCAGAGTCACCTTCGCCAATAAGTTCTTAGCGTCGGCACTTGCCATTACTCTGTTTTTCCCTGAAGAAAAGACAATTTTATTATCGCCCAACCACTTTATAGATGGAATATATTTTAATGTATCCAACTGGTTATTTTTCAACAACTCATTTACAGCTGTTAGCTCCAGCAACGTCTTTTCTTCCCCCTTAATGGTAGAAATCATCACTTTATCCCTTTCGGAATAGATGTAATTGCCATCAGGATGCCATTGTAAACGCCACAAATAATCTGGTGCTAAATGATAATAACGATTAAGGATCGCATCTTTTAGAGTCAACTGTTTTTTCTGAGCAAACAAAGGAGATAATGTTGACAATAAAACAATTGCAACCAAACTCCATTTGCATGTCAATTCATGCATTCTCTTCATATCTAATCTATTGTGATTTAACTTAGGATTCAACTTGAATTTAGAGCGGCAATTTAAACAAAACCATCCATAAAAAGCATGGTCTAAATCATAATACAATGTTAACGAGCAGTAACCAGGTTGGCTTTAATCAATTCTTGCTCTCCACTCCAACGGTACGCTGTTAAAACACCAGTACTTCCAATTCCGCTATCAACACAACACAAGTTTCGAGCTACAATTTCGGCTCCCGACAACAGGCAGAAATGCCCAAAGAACACAGGTGAATCGAATTCGGGATATGATTCTATTTTATTGCAGATTTCGGCAGGGATAGTATATGCAGGCAATTCAAATTTATTACCAAAAGAAACTGTTCTGAACGTTTTACCTTCCATCGGTTCCCACCATCGAATTCGGAAAGAACGATGATTAATTCCCCGATTATCTCTCACCATTAAATCGAAAGGAAGTCGATAGTCAAATCCTTTCAATGTTTCGTCTAAAGCATTCATAACAGTAGAGTTCTTCAAGGCTTTTCGTAAATGTTTCTTTCGCAGCTTTCCATCCGGAAAATGCTTTTTCAGTAAATCGATATGCTGTGGCACCCAGGCTCCATGTACAAAGCGTATATTTCCTAGATCGATAAATAGTGGAAGTCGTCTGAAGAATTTACGAGCAGCTTTCCATGCATCGGGATCATTGGCATATTGACTGAGAGTATGCTGCATGGTTAAGCGGGCTTTCGACGATCTTTTTTGCATCAGCTTACCTTCCTCATCGCGCAAATAATACATAATTGCGTTGAATTCATGGTTACCAATAATAGCCAATGCCTTTTCCGCTTCTACCATCTTCTTAATGATCGAAATTGTTTCAGGGATTTCAGGTCCACGATTAATAAAATCGCCCACAAATACAGCTTTTCGTTCTGAGTGTTCCCAAACACCGTTAACATTCTCGCTATATCCCAATCGGGTAAACAATCGTTTTAAAACCGATGCATGTCCATGAATATCCCCTATAATATCGTACATTCTTACTATTTTCTGTTTTACATCAATTTATCATTCGGCATAATAAATGCCAAATTTCTAATTTCATATAAAGATATAACAAATAGTTGCCGAAGTGTTCAAACTAAAGCCCAATCAATTGCAAACTAAAATCATTTTACTGTAAAATAATATCGAACATTTAAGCACACTTCATGTTTAAATCTCAACATCTAGTTGTTTCCGACAGGGGATGGAATTGCAGAGAGCGATGGAAACATTGCAAGAGAGAACGAATTGACTAGTTTATGAAAGGATTGGAATTAACTTACGAAGAAAAATGCACATGTAGCAAAGATGCTTTTTGCTCATTTGTATCCGACTCAACCACATTTGCTTCTGAAGATCAACACTATTTACAGCGTGTTATTTTAGACAAAAAACTATCTGGCATTTTATACGTATGCACCGTTTTAACTGGTTGGAGTTTGGTGGCACTTTGGGTTGATTCTGTTATAATTCCGGTAGTAATTGTTTATGCCTCCTTTGGAATGGGAGCTAAATTATATGCCCTATTAATTCCGGTTGCTTTCTTTCTAATAAATGCACTCCTCAAATTCTGGTACATCAGAAGCTCTCTAAAAGGCGTAGTATCTGTACCTGATAGCCTCTTAGCTGTTTTGCCATATATTGGAGCTGCTTTTTTACTTCGTCCATGGCTAAGCAACGATATTCTTTTACGCAAAGCTGTCGGTCAGTTTCTAAACAGACAGAAGCAAGAGGTAATTCGTAAAACAACGTCCATTTTCCGATTTAAACGCCCATAAGGGTATCCATATTTCAAATTTTTCGTATTCAATTATAAGACCAACTTTTTATGTGTACATTAACCTACTACCCTATAAATCAAAATAAATTCATTCTCGGCTCAAGTCGTGATGTTACCAGAGACAGAGTGTCTGCTATTTCACCCCGACTCTACGAGAAACACCAAGCTCTATACCCTACTGATCCTCAAGGAGGGGGCACTTGGTGGTTTTCCAGTAAAAAAGGCTGGAGTGCTGTTTTATTAAACGGAGGTTTTATCAATCATACAGCTAATCCTCCTTATAGAATGAGTCGCGGCCAGATTATGCTGGAACTGCTAAATGCTCATTGTCCACATGAATATTTAAACAATATTAATCTGATAAATATCGAACCATTCACACTCATCTTATTCGATCATAGAAACGATGTAAATCTGAAAAAATTGGTTTGGGATGGAGAAGACAAGCATCTATTTGAACTCGACCCTACCGTTAATCATATTTGGTCATCAGCAACTTTGTACGACCCAAAGCAAGCCCTTGCTGCCAAACAATGGTTCAACCTATTTCTTCAGAATAACAAAACTACCAACAAAGATTCTGTTAAAGCATTTCACCTTGACCAACAAAATAGTGAACTGAAATATCCAATTATTCTTGACAGCCCCAATCACTGTAGTGTTAGTTTTACTTATATCGAAATCGACAAAAATAGTATCGATTTTGAATACCACGATTTACTGGATCATTCTGTGCATTCAAGTAATATTTATTGGGAAAACATAAATGCAGCACCATGATTGTATTGATAAAAATATTGCTCGTTCTTTTAGCATTGCACTTTTCATGCGGATTCATCTTCGGTTTGTATTTTCTATGGAGAGGTGCAAAAAAAATAGATCCACTAATTGGTAACAGCAACACTAGTGTACGCTTTCTGCTATTACCCGGAGCTATAGTTATGTGGCCCTTTTTGATTCGAAAACTTAAAAAGAAGCATCATGATTAAGCCATTAAGAAGTCGTCACCAAATTATCTGGTTTATTATGCCATTGATCGTAGTTCCATTATTGGTACTCTCTATCATACAGCGACCTGATTTTTCTAAAAACACAAAAGAAATAGCCACTTCGACACCTGCCATAGGTAATATTTTAAAAGAGGTAGAAAACCAACAACTAAAAGTAAATCTTCGAGGTGAAGACAATACCTACCAGCAGCTTGAAGTAATTGTAAAAACACCTATTGAGGCGCCTTTTACCATTGTGTATGGAAAACTCTCTACAGGCAAGAATATCACATTGGGCACAATTGGACAGCGTGGAGTATATCGGTATTCATTAACACCTGGTCAAACATTGAGTGAGATTGTATTACAGGATAAAATAAAGCAAACAGAAATAAACCGACTTAAATTGAAGTAGCCATGAGTTTGAGTTATAAAATGATACTTTGGAACAAGCAAAAGAAAGTTTACGACATCATACTTTTTGTATTGATGATGCTTTACATCGTGCTCTTCTCTTCGGTTACATTTGTTATTAACCCAAACACAACTATAGAGACACTTATAATCAGAGCATTTGGAACACTTGCTATTTTAATGCTTCATATCATTTTAGCCATTGGCCCACTTAGCCGCCTGAATTCAAAATTTCTGGTACTCCTATACAACAGGCGTCACCTGGGAGTTAGTATGTTTTTGGCAGCATTCATTCATGGAGCATTTTCCCTGATTCAATTCCACAGCCTGGGAAACACTAATGTTTTTTATTCTCTTTTCACCTCTAACCTGGACTATTTTTCACTAATTGATTTTCCATTTCAGGTACTTGGCTTTTTTGCGCTAATGATTCTGCTTGTTATGGCAGTTACCAGTCACGATTTCTGGCTTCACAACTTATCCCCTAAAATGTGGAAAACATTACACATGATGGTATATCTAGCTTATGCTTTGGTTATGCTGCATGTTTTTCTGGGTGCTTTTCAACAGGAATCCAGTCCGTTTATTCAAGAAGTACTACTGGTAGGATTCATCTTTATCTCTGCGCTACACATTGCAGCAGCAATAAAAGAGAAGAAGCGAGACATTAATAGTCTGAGCAATGATGGATGGCATTATGCTTGTAATGTCGATCAAATCCCTGAGAAGCGAGCTTTTGTAATCAGCATTAAAGATGAAAGAGTAGCTATTTTCAAATACGATGGAAAGTTATCAACCATATCAAATGTATGTAAACACCAAAATGGTCCTCTTGGAGAAGGCAAAATAGTGGATGGCTGTGTTACATGCCCTTGGCATGGTTACCAATACTTGCCTGCCGAAGGGAAAGCGCCTGCTCCTTTTACAGAAACGTTACCCACTTACAACCTGAAATTGGAAGGTGTTAAGATTTTTGTTCATGAACATCCCAATGCAGAAGGAGAATATGTTGAACCATTAAAATGGGGTTGATTTATGAAAAAGGATGAATTCTATATTGGATATCGAAAAAGTAACTCAAAATCAATAAATCAATTCATAAAACGAGTTACCTTACTGCTTGGTGTAATAGTAATTTTCATTGCTTTTCTGTGGGCATTTTCCCAACCTAAAGCTCCCGAAAGCAAGTTCGAGTTAGGATCGGTAATTGAACTCCAAGGCACACTGATGATGGCTCCTTATCCTATGCTTCGTATTAATCACAACGAACAAGTGGGCAAAGACATTTTACTATTGGGATTTGGCAAATTTGGAGCCAATAAACCACTCGGCCAACTATCTGAACAATCGCTTGATGGCAAACAACTAAAAATAAAAGGCACACTCATTTACTACGATGGGAAAACACTTTTTCAAATCGATCCCGACATAGCCAACAGCATAAAAGTACTTCAACATAAGGGGTATAAAAGAATAAGTGAAGATATGGGATCTATCACATTAGAAGGTGAAATTATTGATCCAAAGTGCTATTTTGGAGTAATGAAACCAGGACATGGGAAAATTCACCGCAGTTGTGGTGTCAGATGTATTGCCGGGGGTATTCCTCCTGTATTATTGGTTTCCAATAGCGATGGCACACAAGACTACATGCTGATTGTTGATGAAAACAATGAACCAGTCAACCAACAAGTTCTTGAGTTTGTTGGTAAACCTGTTCAAATTAAAGGAAGTTTAGCTCAGCTGGGCGATTGGCTGATATTGAAAACCACCCCAGAAAAGAATATTGAAACGTTAAATAAAAAATCGAAGGTCTATTAACTTTTAAAATTGAAACACATGACATTTACCCGAGTAGCCAAGGAATTATTAATCCAACTAGATGATATGTGTCAACAAGTTGGGCAAGAAAGATATGGAGAACCTCTAGAGATTTTAATGAATGCCTCTATTGGTGGTCATGTTCGACATTGCATTGAGTTCTTTCAATGTCTAGAAAAAGCAGTTGTTCACAACGAAAACGTAAGCTACGATGAACGTAAACGTGATCCACGTTTACATTCCGATGTAAAATATACCTGTGATATAATTCGTCATTATATCGATTCACTTGATAACTGGAGTATGAATCAACATCTAACCCTTCAGGTTTCATATCCCTATTCCGGAGTAAAAAACACATTACTGGAGACTCACTTAAATCGTGAATTGGTTTATTTAATCGAACATCTGGTTCATCACATGGCATTAATCAGAGTAGGTATTCATCACAAATACCAGGATATTGTTTTACCTAAATCGTTTGGTATTGCACAATCCACACTGAAACACATCGGACATGAAGCTTAAATTCAGAATTCAAAGGCTTATTCGTTATGAGTTCTGGCCTTTCTGGATTTTTTATGCTCCCTTTGTTCCTCTTTGGCTTTGGCACAGTGTAAGATTAAGATCTTTCACCTGGTTTACTCTTGCCAATCCTAAAATGTATTTGGGAGGTTTCATGAATTATTCAAAAAGTGAAATTCTTGAACCCGTAAACGAAAAATATAAGCCTAAAACTCGTTTTTTTAGTCAGAGACCGGAAAATTTGGAATTCTACGCTCCCGATTTTCAGTTTCCGTTTGTCTGTAAACCAGAAAGTGGAGAGCGCGGCAGAGCCGTTATGGTTATTGACAACCAACAGCAATGGGAGGAGTGCTTTGCCAGCCTAGACGAGCCTTTCCTATTGCAGGAATATGTTGACTGGCAGCAGGAATTAGGAGTATTCTATTATCGTTTTCCATCTGGTAAATCGGGAATTTCTTCGGTTACTACCAAACAGTTTCTAACCATTGAAGGAAATGGAAATCAGACCGTTTGCGAGCTGGTTGAAGATCATCTTCGCGCTGCTCCAAGAAGAAACTATTTTCAGCAGAAGTGGAGTAATAAATGGAATACTGTCTTAGGAAAGAACACAGAACTGCTATTGGAACCTGTTGGTAATCACTGCAAAGGCACCACATTCTTAAATGGCAATCATCTGATTAATTCCGAGATGGTAAAACTTTTCGACCAGATTGCTGCTCCAATGAATGGTTTCTTCTATGGTCGGTTCGATATAAAGGTGAAACAATTGGACGACTTATACTCAGGAGAAAACTTGAAAATTTTCGAAGTTAATGGAGCCAATTCGGAGGCCACTCACATCTACGATCCGGCATTATCGTTAACCAAAGCTTATTCGGATGTTGCCAGCCAATTAAATTTAATGGCAGCAATTTGTAGCGAAAATAAAAAGCGAGGAGCACAGCCAACACCTGTACTCACCTTTCTAAAAGAACTATTCTCACGCGTATAAAAAAAGCTCATTTCAGCATTAAAACTGAGATGAGCTTTTGTTTTATCTGACACCAAGTCTTACTCTACATAAAGAACCAATCCTTTCAAATATTCACCTTCCGGGTGATAAATATTTATTGGATGGTCGCCTGGCTGAGTCATTTGATGTAAAATACGCACGTTACGTCCTGCAATAGCAGCTCCAGAGAAAACAGCTTCGCGGAATTTCTCTTTACTCACCACCTGAGAACAACTGTAAGTAAACAAAATACCACCTGGTTTAATCTGTTCGAATGCACGTGCATTAATTCGTTTATATCCTTGCAATGCTTGTGGCAACGAGTGACGATGCTTAGCAAATGCAGGTGGGTCAAGTACAATTAAATCGTACTTATCTTTAATCTCTTTCAAATATTCAAAAGCATCGGCAACAAAGGCATCGTGTCGCTTATCTCCAGGGAAGTTTAACTCTACATTCTCGCGAGTTAAATCAATGGCTTTTCCTGAAGCATCAACAGAGTGTACCAGTTTAGCACCTCCATTCATAGCATAAAAAGAGAAACCTCCGGTATAGCAGAACATATTCAATACCGAACGATCTTTCGAATAATGCTCTAACAGCTTTCGGTTTTCACGCTGGTCGATGAAGAAACCAGTCTTCTGACCTTCTTCCCAGTTTACCTTGAATTTCAGACCATATTCTTTCACCTCGCCATTGGCTGGTTTTCCCAATAAGTATTCATCCTGAATTTCAATTCCTGCTTTCGAAAACAGCTTCTTCTCACTCTTATCGTAGATAGCTATAACACGATCTCCAAGCACCTCTTTCAGTGCTTTGGCCAACTGATCTTTAATCAGATACATTCCTATTGAGTGCATTTGCATTACAGCAGTTCCATTATAGAAATCGATAATTAAACCTGGAAGTCCATCTCCTTCGGCATGCACCAAACGGAATACGTTATTGTCTTCAGAATCGGTCAGCTCTAACATCTGACGCAACTCGAAAGCTTTCTGTAATTTATTCTTCCAGAAATCGTAAGTTGGCTCAACCTCTTCGAATGAGAATACCCGAACGGCAATTGATCCTCCTTGATAGTGTCCAATTCCTAAAAATTCATCGTGATTGGAATATACAGCAACAACATCTCCCTCGTTAACTGGTCCCTTAATCTTCTTTATTGCTCCTGAAAATACCCACGGGTGAAATCGACGTAGTGACTGATCTTTCCCTGATTTCAGGATAATACGTGTATACTGTTCTATCATTTTTATGCGCTTAATAATTCTTTGTAAATCTGAAATGCTACCCATGCATCAGTAGCAGCATATACTTGTTGTCCTTGCGAAAGTGATAATGCTTCCCAGTTAGACAATCGCTGTGATTTTGAAATGCGAAATCCCAACACAATCCCTGATAATTTCTTCAGGCTAAAATTCTGAATACCATAATCCTGCACCAGATCCTGAAGTTCTACAAATCCTTCTGGATTGTAATTGTGAAGTTTCTGCAACACCTTAATATCGTCGCGGATGGCTACCCCCACTTTCTTAATGGACGGAGCTTCCAATAAATAGCACAACGGCTTAGGAAGTCCAATTTTATTTAATCTGAAAAGGAAAACTTTCTCGGCTGTTCCTAGCTGTAACAATGCAACCTTATTTATTCTTCCTTTTTTAAACGATGGACGAGTTTCTGTGTCGAACCCTAGTATTTCCTGACATTGAAGATATTCTACTGCCTCATCGACCTTGTCAATATGGTCGACCACAACAATCTCCTGTTCGAAATGCTTAAGCGGAAGTTCGTATAATTCTTCGTTACTAATTGTCTCCTGAAACATTTACTATTCCCCCTCTGATTGATCATTAAAATGATCGTAATGATTTCTTAGCAGTGGTGAGTCTTCACTTGGCTCATCTTTTTTCTTCTTTGGCTTTTGAGTGGTACCTTCATCTTCCAGATCCACATCACCATAAACCAATGAGTGAAGTGCTCGCAAACAATTTACCAAACGTTGCCCCCAGTAATGTTTGAAGTTCTGCTGACACTCTTCCAATGCACCTTCCATTACTTCTTCCGTTCCAATACGATAGGCCATTAAAAAGTCCTTCACATCCTGATAGATGTCCATTACATTTTCTGCAATACTTCCTGCTACCGGACCTTCACTATACTGAATATTCGGATCAAACACCTCTTGATAAGCATCGTGTTCGCCTAACTTTACTTCCAGTTTGCCCAATAAAAAATGGTAATCCACTTCGGTTACGAACTTCTCAGGAATCTCTTCTGAAGTTTCATTTATAGTTGGAAGTATCGTTGCTTTTAAATACAACAATGGAAGTACCTTCTGTAAAGTTGGTACTAAATCTTTCTTCGCATGTGTTTCAACTTGCTCTATGTAAGTACAGTACTCATTGCACACTGTTACAAATTCCAGAACATTTCTGGAGTAAACCACATTTTCGTAGCTCTCTTCTCCCATCTCACTGCTTTTTTTAACGCAACAAAGGTATAAAAAGCCATGGAATTTATTCAATTACGAGTTCTTTAACCATTTCACTCTTAACTTACCCCACATATAGCGCTTTGTTGTGGCAATTCCCACCTTTCTGTTATCCCGCTGGAAATAACAATGTTCTATAAAATTTGGGAATTTAAATGATCTCATTAAATTTGCAATGTTTTCAAAAATGAAATACCGTTTCAAAAAAGAAACAGCAATTATGAAAGAAGAAAAAGCAAACGTTGAGAATGGAAATGGGAAATATGTAATTCCTAACCTACAAAATGCGCTACAATTGGTAGAAAAGCTTACCGAATATCCCGAAGGACTAACACTTCCCGAGATGGTTCAAGTTTTGGGGGTTCCTAAAACAACTCTTTTTCGAATTACAAATACCCTTTTAATGGAAAACTTTCTGTTGAAAGATTACGAATCGAACCGATTCAGTTTGTCTCGAAAATTTCTTCGGATCGGACTTGCTGCCATTGGCGAACAAAGTCTTATTGAAAAGGCGTTGATTCCGATGAGGGATCTTCGTGATGAAATTCACGAAACGGTACTACTTGGTTCCTTAATGGACATCGAGGGAGTTCTATTGGAACAGGTAATCGGAAACCATCCTTTCACCTTCTACTTAAATCCTGGAAAGCGATTCAAACTACATTGCTCTGCTCCGGGGAAAGTAATGCTGGCTTATTTGGAGAAATCGCAATGCGAAAGAATACTTGACGAAATAGAGTATATCCGCTATAACGATAATACCATTACAACCAAAGAAGAAATGCTTGCAGAACTTGAAGTGGTTAAGGAAAAAGGATATGGAATTGACTGTGCCGAAGAGGTGGAAGGAGTTCACTGTATTGGTGCTCCAATATTCGACCAAAACGGAACTGTTATTGCAGCAATTTGGACCACCGGACCAGCAGGTAGAATTCCGAAGAGCAACTTCGATTCTGTTGGAGAAAAGATTAAGGCATGTGCCAATCGTGTTTCCCGAAGTTTTGGATACCAAATGTAATTGCCACAAGAAGCAAATCTATCCTACTCGGCTTTGAGTAGACTAATAGCAATGATATATAAAAAATGACTAAAGAATTAATCGTAATCACAGGTGCAAGCTCAGGAATTGGTAAAGCAATTGCTGAAAAGTTTGCCGAAATGGGACACCCTATGTTACTTCTAGCTCGTAGAGTTGAGCTATTAGAAGCAATGAACCTTCCCAACACCATCTGCGAAAAAGTAAATGTAACCAACCTTGATGCACTAAAAGAGGCCATTAAAAAGGCCGAAGATGTATACGGACCAACTGGTTGTTTAGTAAACAACGCAGGAATCATGTTACTTGGTAATCCAGCGACACAGAATCCTGAAGAGTGGAAAAAAATGTTCGACGTAAATGTTCTTGGATTAATGAATGGAGTTCATGCCGTTTTGGGAGACATGAAAGCTCGTAAGACAGGAACAATTATCAACATGGGATCGATTGCTGGAAGAAAAGCATTGAATAACCATGCTGCATATTGTGGCTCGAAATTTGCAGTTCACTCCATCACTGAAACAATCAGAGAAGAGGTTGCACTTGATAATGTGCGTATGATAACCATTGCTCCTGGAGCAACTCAATCGGAACTTATTTCGCACGTTACCGATCAGGATATTAAAGATGGCTACCAAAGTTGGGCCGATGAAATTGGTGGAGCTATCGCTGCAAATGATGTTGCCAATGCCGTGTGGTTTGCATGGAGTCAACCCCAAAATGTTTGTATCAGAGAAATTGCTCTGGCACCAACCAAACAACAACCGTAGATTGATCTATATAAGTCCTTCTCAATTTCGAGGAGGACTTTAACGTTCTATTTTTTACGCAAAAAAACCAGATCAAGTTAAACCCAAGCGTTGAAAATAGGCTCCCTCATCAGAAAATAGCTTTCTGTTTTTTGATGTATATTTGAACAACTTCCCCAACCGCAAAAATTAAATACTGTGAAGAAAAGGGCTATGAAGATGTTATTTGAGAATCTGAAACCGCTAAACCGCATCAAATACATCGCTTCATTCCTAATTATAGGAGCGATCTTTTTGTGCTTTACTGCTTTTACACCGAAAAAGCGACCTTTTTATTTTTCACCAACGAGCATGGTGTTAGATAAATCGACACACACGCTTTTTGTGGCCGGAAAAACAGCTAATAAAGTTGTGGCCATAAAAAATGGAAACAAGAATTTTGAACTAACAACACCTCTACCTCCTAAGGGGGTAACCTTAAGCAAAGAAAATTTATTGGTGGCATGTTCCTTCTCTGAAGGAGAATTATTAGTTGCTTCAACTAACGATTTAAAACTACAGCAGCAAATCCCTGTAGGCAAGGGAGCATGCGATGTGGTGGCCGACCAAACGGGTAGCAGTGCTTTTGTTGCCAATCAATACAGCAACTCAGTTTCATTTATAGACCTTAAAAAAGGCAAAGCAACTGACGAGATAGAGGTATTGCGCCAACCAATGTGCCTGACATTGTCGGCCGATGAAAAATATTTATACGTTGCCAATTTCCTAACTGCCCAGAGGGCCGATTTAGATACCGTAACTTCTGCTGTTTCAATCATCGATATTCAGCAAAAGAAAGTTATTAAGCATATCGATTTGGCCAATGGTAGTAATGCGTTACGCGGAATTTGTGCTTCGCCCGATGGTAAATATGTGTTTATCTCGCATAACCTAGGCCGATTCCAGGTTCCAACCACACAGTTGGAACAAGGCTGGATGAACACCAGTGCCATTAGTGTTATCGATGCGCAGCAACAGCAATACGTGGCAACAATTTTGCTGGATGAACCAGAAAACGGAGCTGCCGGATCATGGGGAGTAAAATGTACCGACAAGCACTTGTTGGTGGCTCACTCGGGCACACACGATGTAAGTAAAATCGATTACCCTGCATTTGTAAAACGCTTGCAAGAAACAATTAACAAAGAAGAGTTATCATACGACTTACGCTTTCTATCTGGAATTAGAGAACGAGTTTCGGTTTTAGGAAATGGACCACGTGCCATTGAAATTAATCAGAATACATTGTATGTTGCCTCGTACTTTTCGGATACTATCAATGTAATCGATTTAGAAAATTCAGCTAAGTCGAAAATAAAAGCCATTGCTTTAAATCCTGAGTTGAAATTGGATTCTATTCGATTGGGAGAAATTTACTTTCACGATGCCACCTATTGTTTCCAGAAGTGGCAGGCATGTACAGGTTGTCACCCTAACGATGCACGTACCGACGGTCTAAACTGGGATTTATTAAATGATGGAATGGGTAATCCGAAGAACTGCAAAAGCATGCTTCTCTCACACGCCACTCCTCCGGCAATGATTAGCGGCATTAGAGCTAGTGCAGAAGTAGCTGTCAGAGCCGGATTCAAATACATTCAGTTTGTACAGATAGATGAAGGACACGCAAAAGCGGTAGACCATTACCTTAAATCGCTTAAACCAGTGCCTAGTCCTTACTTGCAAAAAGGAAAACTTAGTGCCAAAGCCGAAAAAGGGAAAAAAATATTTGAATCAATGCGATGTGGTCAATGCCACTCCGGCCCCTATTTCACCGATGGAAACAAACACGAAATTGGAACTCCGGGACAATACGATGTAATTAAGAAATGGGATACACCTACTTTAATTGAAATTTGGAGAACAGGCCCTTATTTACACGATGGTAGAAGTGCCACCTTGAAGGAAATATTTACAACGGAAAAACATGGTATTTGGAAAGATCTGACAGATGAAGAGTTGGATCAACTGACCGAATATGTACTTTCATTATAGCGCAAAAATAAAGACAAAAGAAAAGCACCATCTCTTTGGAGCGTGGTGCTTTTACAGTACTTCCTCTTTTCTAAATCTAACTAATTAAACTAAGCATTTATACTCTATTACGCAGTTAGTTCGAAAAGGTTATCTTTTTATTCGAAAATTTCTATTTTTTTTCAATTATTTGCCATTTTTTCCTTTTTCTGCTTGAATTTAAAGGTAATTTGGTAAGCAACAGTAGCCAATAACCAATAAATAGCTACTTGTAAAATCATCATTGAAAGTTCTTTATTTACCTGAAATAACTCTACTCCCATGGTACGAACTCTCAAATAGGCAGGTACCATTAATGTGCTTGGCAATACTTGAGCTATTTTATAAATAGCTGTTGGTATAGATTGAGCCGGCCATGAAATACCACTTAAAAACAATACAATTGGAGACGAGAAGGTTAAAAACAACATGGCATGCACCCTTTTTCGGAATAAAACCGAAACAGCTAAACCTAAAAATGCAGTAGCCAAAAGGAATGGCACCATTAATATCAGCACATCCATTAAGCTTCCTTTTTCAGGAAATCGAAACCATCGGTTTATCCAGATAAAATTAAAAATGGCATTTATCAGGTAAATAAGTAAATATGCCGAAGCTTTCCCCCATAACATCATCGCTGTTTTGCCTATGGATCCACTTCCCAGTTCCGGATAAAACTGGTGTCTCTCTCTTCGTGTTCCACCAACAACGCCAATACCAATCAGCAATGTCTGCTGAATAATCAACAACATCATTCCAGGCATCACAAAAGTTCCATAACCACTTAACGGGTTGTAAAGCGTATAGGTTTTCACCGCCAAAGGCTCGCGCATGGCAGCTACCTTTTCATCGGGATAACCTTGCGCCATCAATCGCTTTATCTCCACACCTGCCCCTAATGCCGAAGAAGCATAAGTAGCACCAGTTAATGCTTGCTTATACATCAAGAAATAACTCACATCGCAATAAACACTCAATGGCGATGTTTCTCCTCGAAATATCTTTTTCTCAAATCCTTCGGGAATAAGCAATACTCCATTCACATCTCCCGCATTAAACAGCTCTTTTGCCTCTTTTAAGCTAGGCGAATGAGTAGCCACTTTCAACTGTTCTGTTGCGTCTGCAATTCGAGTCAATTTTCGGCTGGTTCCCGTATTATCCAAATCGACAATAGCTATATTCAGATCACGTAAAGCTTCTCCCGAATAAGCTATTGAATAAAAAATAGGATACATTAGTACCGCTGCAACCAGCAATAGCACTGCTCCCGAATCAGAAAACACAGTTTTAAGCTCATTATTAAAATGAAAGCCTAACTCCGATATATTATCTTTTATCTTTTTTAGCATAACTGTCCTCTACTTATTCTTTTCCCCAATATTTCTCATTGGCTAGCACCGTTTTCAACTTCGGCATTAATAAAAAGCCGATGGTTATGAATATGAAAAACACATATAAATTTCCCACTCCATTTACCATTGGTTCTCCGCGTAACGATTGTCCCAGAAATATTTTCAACCAGTATGAATAGGGAAAAATAGCTGCATACAAATCGGCAATGTATGGCATTCCAATTCGGGGAAATGTCAATCCCGAAAAGGTAAGTGCCATCATACTATAAGCAACCCCGAACGATAACGCCAATCGCATATTGGCTGTTAAAGCCAGAATAGCAACGGCAATCAACTGATAGGTAACAATCATTAATAATTCTGCAATTAAAATCATACCGAAACTACCATGAAGAGGTGTTCCCAAGTAAGAAAACAGAATGTAATTCATCACCATTGTTACTACCATCAGTATTAGTGTGTATGGAAGAAGTTTTCCGGTAACAGCAACAGTTATACTATTGCCTGCACTTTCGAGCCATTGTTTTCCGGTCCCCTCTTTCAATTCAATTCCAATGGCATAAATTGCCGACATCAACACAAAAACAACTAGAAAAACAGGCAAAATCCCCGCTGTTAAGAAATAAGAGTAATTGGTAAATGGGTTAAACAATCGATGAGCAACTAGTCGCACCGGCATTACTCTTCCCATTGCTTTTTCCTCAGGCAATCCCATCTTCTTCGCTGTGGTCAGTTTTATTCCTGTAGAAAGTGTCTTTAGTGTTTTCAACACACCACTTTTCAGCAAACCTCCTTGCAACGAGTTGGTATTATTTACATAGAATGCCAAGTTTGCTCCTTCGCCTTTCAGAATTTGCTTTTCGGTATTTTTAGGAATAACTACTATGGCCTGAATATTCCCTAGTTCCATACTTTGCTTAGCCGACCACACACTAGGATGCTGCTCTTGCACTTTCGCAATAGAAGTCTCGTCAACCATTCGGCTCACCTTAGCTGCCATTGAGGTATGATCTAAATCGACCACTGCAACGGGCAAATCTCTGGGCACCCCCTGGCTAAATATTTCCATCAACAGCCACATGGCAAATAGCGGACCAATGAGCGTGATAAAAATATAGACTCCATGTCTGCGCATTCGCCCAATTTCACGGGTAATTACACTCCACATAGTATTATTTCCAGCTTTATTCATTCTTTTTCAAATTACTAAACACTGTAAATGCAACTATTGTCCTACTTCATCCCAATTAACCAAAGCACTCATTCCCGGACGTAAACCATCTACTTTCTCCACTGGTCGTGCTTGTACTTCAAAGGTTTTCATATCGAAATCGCCCATTGTTTTTGTGGCATTCCAATTGGCATAAGCAGCTTGTACATGAATGTAACTCACTTTTAGCTTCACCTTTTTCATACCCAAAGCAGGAAAGCGAGCTTCAAATACAGAACCCATTTTTATTTTAGCCAAATAATCTTCTCTTAGATTGAAAGTTACCCACACATCTTCTAAGTCGACTAAGCTCACAACAGGAAATCCTGCAGGAACTAGCTCTCCGTTTTCTGCAATGATATTGGCAATCTCTCCGTTTTCAGGAGCAAAGATCAATGTTTCGTTCATGTATGACTGCACCTCTTCCACAGCACCTTGTGCTCTTTTCACTAAAGCAGCAGCAGCTTTCTTATCTTCCAAACGAGCTCCCGACTTGGCTTTTTCCCAGATTGCTTTAGCTGCCTTTTCTGTTTCTAAGGCGGCAATCATTTTAGTTTCTACTTCATCGCGTTTTTGCTCCGGAATTACTCCTTCGGCATGAAGATTTTTAATGCGAACAAATGTTTTTCGTGCAAACTCGGCTGCTGCCTTTGCCTTCTGATACACATTGAATGCTGCTTGAATATCTTGTGGTCGTGCTCCGTTTGAAGCTTTCAATTGCTGCGCCTCTGCAGCCAACTGCGCTCCCTGTGCCTGATTCATTTTTGCCGTAACTTCCGGACTTACAATTCTAAAAAGCAAGTCGCCCTTTTTGATCGACATTCCTTTTTTTACCGGCAAACTATCAATTCGGCCAATTAGTTTCGAGGCCACTTTCATCTCACTGGCTTCTACTTCTCCTTGGATCTCGGTGGGAACAGGCTTAGAAATAAGCCAAATGGTATATCCTAGAAATAAAACGATTCCAATTATTACAATTCCAGCTATGCTATTTTTTGTTTTATTCATCTGTCTAATTTTTTCCAATTACTTTTTCTGATACGATTCAAACTGAGCCGACTCACTCTTCATGTAAGTTAAAAACTGATCATCCAGTCCGCTTAATTCCAACAAATGCGCCAATGCCACATCGTACTTATAAATGGCTTTTAAGCGCTCAATTTTCACTTTTGCTATGGCCAGGTTGGCATCAACCACTTCGGTTGAAGTGGCCATTCCTTCCGAAAAGGCTTTATTTCGAACATGTACATATTCGGTAGCAAATTCCATTGCAGTATTTAACTCATCCAATTGCTCCATCTGCATTTGAATATCCTGATAGAACTTCGAAATTCCCATTGAAATATCTGCTGAAGCTTTCTCTTTTATTGAAGCAACTCTATCGGAGATTAAGTGAGCAGCTTTTACTTTTCGGGTTCTGGCCACCCCATCAAACAATGTCCATTTCAATCCTACTCCAACCATTGCTTCGGGAGTTAATAACGACAAGTTCTTATTGTATAAATCGTAGCTGGCTGTTGCTGCAACCGTTGGAAAATATTCGGCCTGAGCAGCCTTTATTTTTTGCTTTGTCAATGCATGCTTGGCATCCACCTGCTTTAACATAGCATTGTTTCTATTGGCATTTTCCTGAAAATAAACCAGATCTTCAATTTGTTTCATATAAAACAATCGGCTTGCTGGTTTAATATCCAATAGTTTCTCTTCTCCCAGCGTATTATTTAATGCCTCTGTCACAATATCGAGTTGGCGTTGCGCCTTCTTCACCTCTCGATCGGCTTGTGCATGATACAACTTGGCATGCAACAATTCTGCTTTGGCAATTATACCTTCATCGAAAAGTTTCTGTGCATCCGACATGTGTTTATTCATTGCTTCAAGCACTTGCTTTCTCACATCTAAAGCTTCATAAGCTAAACACAATCCATAATAACGCTCTACCAATTCGCTCATCAGCTTTGCCTCGTTCACACGAATCTGCTCACTGGCTTCTCCTTTTCTGATTTTTGCCACATTGTTCGCAGCCTTAATTTTCCCTCCGGTAAATAATGGCCAAACAACTTGTGCCGACACACGACCAAAGTTTTGCTTCTGCACCGTTTGGTTCCAATTGGTATTCATCACCTGAGTTAGTCCAGCCTGTAATTTATCCCGCATTACTTTGGTTGAAACATTACCAGGCAAAACAGGCATCACACTATTTGTTGCCGGATCGGGGTTGGGTACACCTGAAAACTGCCCAAAATTCCCCAAGGCCTGATACAACGGAGTGATGGCATCTCTAATCGGACTTAAGTCGATGCTTAAATCCTTTTGAAGATGCACATACGAAGCCTCCAATCCTAGCCTAGGCACATATAATCCCCATGCTGCTTTTTCTTCCTGTTCTCTTTGCTTTAACTGCAGCTTTCCCTGCTCCATCAGCGGGTTTTGCTTGAATGCAATTGCTGCTGCCTGCTCGAATGTCAACGATTTCTCCTGGGCATATAAAGTACCGCAAAAGAAAAGTCCTAACACTCCTAGTTTAATAGTTCTACTTCCTCCTAACATTATCTTACTTTAAAGCATTCAGTCCAAATTCAATTACATTTTCGATGTCCTTTTCTTCCCAACCTGTTTTATGAAATAAGCCTTTAAATCGAAAATTCATATACTGAACAGGGTGCATCAAAAACATTATAAAGACCTCTTCCTCGGATACCGAATTGCGAATTTCACCATTCTCCACTCCCAGGTTCTTAATCCGTTCACTCACTTCAAAAATGGAGTTTCGCTGTTCTTCTTTCAGTCTAAAACTATAATCGTGCACCAACACATACACAAATTTCACATGAGTTGGATTAGCCTCTCCCCGTTTGAATAGTTCTTTTATTACTCCCGAAAGAATCTCGTTAATGGTATCATAGCGATGGAACAAATCCTCAATTATCTCCAATAAGGATTTCATCTGTTCAAACAATAAATCATTTACCAAGTCGAGTTTACTTCCGTAAAATCGATATAAATATCCTTCAGCAACAGCGGCTTTCTTGGCAATCATCGATATGGATGCTCCCCCATATCCACGATCCACAATCAGTTCCATTGCTGTTTCTTTTACTCGTTCTAATTTGGTTGTATCTATAGCTCTTGCCATTTTCTTTTAAATGAATGAATACTCATTTATTATTTATTGCAAATGTATTATTTTTATGAGAATCCAATTCATCAAAACCTATTTTTAACACTTTAAAGCTGATTTATTTATACTTGTAATTAACAATACAATCAAACTCTTCTTCCATTTCTTTCGAACCAACTCCTTATCTTTCGAAAAAATTGAATACTTTCAACACTCCATATTTGATGCTTATTCAAAAAAAGAACACTCATGAGAAGTCACAATAAAAGTTCAAAAAGGCGCTTTATTGCTAAGTCGCTAATATTCCTTCTAGTACTTGCGATACTGGGTGGTGTTTGGTTCATCAATAAGCTAATGCCTGTGATTACTGGTTATCCGGCCAAGTATCTATGTTCGGCAATATTCACTTCAGAACGAAAGCAAGCCGATGTTGAAAATCTGGATTTACATTTCTCATTTATAAAATATGTAACCAACAAAGTAAACTATAAAGAGAGATCGGTTACCAGTACTTTTCTCTGGGGAAAATCGAAAGCAATTTATCGGGATGGATTTGGGGCAACACTACTTAATCAGTCTTCTGATGAGCAAAAGTTAAGAGCAATAAAATTCCCTGAAAGTATTCACCCAATATATAATCCCGATACAACTCTGTGGCCATTAGGCGAAATAGTTCCTCCAATTCATCCTACAGAAAAGTTAAAAAACCTAAAAGAGCAAGTGATAGAAAAGGATGCATACGGCGGTAATATTTTTGCATTTGTCATTTTACACAAAGGACTACCTGTAGTAGAAGGATATAAATCTGGCTTCAATTCTAAAACCAGATTATTGGGATGGTCGATGGCTAAAAGTTTCACCAATACCTTAGCTGGTACAATGGTTCAAAAAGGACTCATCGATGAACGAAAACCAACCGGATTAACTGCCTGGGAAAACGATGAACGTAAGAACATTACACTCGACGACTTAATGCGCATGGAGAGCGGCCTTCAATGGAATGAAGGATACGGATCGAGAACAGATGTTACATCAATGCTTTATGCCGAAAGAGATTTCGCTCAATATGCATTCAGCAAACCCAAAGAACAAAAGCCAGGTGATAAATGGCTTTACTCTTCTGGCTCTACCAATATTGTCAACTATGTAATGCGACAGCAATTTGACAACGACGATGCCTATTATAAATACAGCTATCAAGCACTTTTCAACAAGATAGGGATGAGTCGTGCCATTTTAGAAGTCGACCCTACGGGAACACTAGTGGGCTCATCTTACATCTATGCTAGTGCTCGCGACTATGCACGCTACGCATTATTACATCTTCAAAATGGGGAATTCAATGGCCAACAAATACTGCCAACCGACTGGATTAAAAAAATCACTACCCCAACCAAAGATAGTAACGGAATATACGGTAGCTGTTTCTGGCTTAATAAAAGCAAGTACTTGAAGGATGTACCAACCGATGCCTATTCATGCAACGGACATGATGGGCAACGTATATTTATTATCCCTTCGCTTGATCTGGCTGTGGTAATCTTAGGTTACTCTCCCAAACCGAATAATGTAATTGACTACAATTCACTTCTAAAAGATGTGATTGATAGTATTTAATTACATGCAATTGTCTAAACTATTTACAACTAATCATAAATTGGTATAAATATTGCGATTGATCTGTTCTAGTACTAATCACTAAAACAGATCAATTATGCGATATTATTCTTTCGTTATTACACTCATTTTACTAGGCTTTCTGAGCTGCTCTTCGTTTCAGGCAAAAGCACAAGCTGAAACTACTACTTATAAGTTTGTTTCTGCTGATTCTACCCTAAAAGTGCCAGTTCAGTTTATTAAAAAAAGAGCTGTCTCAATGTATGATACAGGTACTGGCTCTACCGAAAAAGCAGCCTGGGGCTATGGATATGGCTTCGGCTATACTTCACTGCATCTTGAATTTGAAAGCAAAACTCCTCTTACCCAAATGTATTGGAAACATTTAAACACTCATAAATTTTGTGATTTTCTAATTGAATTTTACGACAGGAAAGATCAACTACTATTTTCAAAAGAATGTTTCAATTCCAATGACATCAATATTATTGAAGCAAAAAACAAGAGAACCTACGGTATGATCAACCTGAAAGGAATACCAAAAACACTGATCAATGATACTCGGAAAATCAATATCATAAAAGTGCTTTCGAAAAAGAACAAATAAAAAAATGCCATCAGAAATTCTGATGGCATTTTCAATATATCGAATTGAATATTTCTTATTCAAATACGTTAGCAAACTGAGTTTTTGAATACTCACCTGCATCCAATTTATTACGTACTTCTGTAAACGCTTTAATTGTGTATTCAACATCTTCCATCGAGTGCATAGCTGTTGGGATTAAGCGCAACAACAATTCACCTTTAGGAATTACCGGATATACAACAATTGAACAGAAGATATTGTAATTCTCACGAAGATCCATCACAACGTTTGTTCCTTCTGCAACACTACCAGAAAGGTAAACAGGAGTTACAGGAGATTCAGTTACACCTAAGTTGAAACCTTGCTCTTTCAATCCATTTTGCAATGCATTAACAATTGTCCAAAGCTTTTCTTTCAATTCAGGCTGAGTGCGCAACATCTCTAAACGCTTCATTGCACCAATAACCATAGGCATTGGAAGCGACTTAGCGAAAGTTTGAGAACGCATGTTATAACGGAAGTAGTTACAAACCTCTTCTTCACAAGCAACGAAAGCACCAATTCCTGCCATCGACTTAGCAAATGTTCCGAAAAGAATATCAACACCTTCTGTTACTCCTAAATGCTCGGCACTACCAGCACCAGTTGCACCCATTGTTCCAAATCCGTGAGCGTCGTCAACCAACAAACGGAAATTGAATTCTTTCTTCAACTCAACGATTTCTTTTAGTTTACCAAGGTCACCCGACATACCGAATACACCTTCAGTAATAACTAAAATACCACCACCTTGTTTTTCAGCAAGAGTAGTAGCACGCTGCAATTGTTTCTTTAAATTCTCAATATCATTGTGAGGATAAACGTAACGTTTACCCATATGTAAGCGTACTCCATCAAGGATACATGCATGCGATTCAGAATCGTATACAATTACGTCGTTACGATTACAGATTGCATCAATAATTGATACCATTCCCTGGTATCCAAAGTTTAATAGGAAAGCATCCGGTTTGCCTACGAAATCAGCCAATGCATGCTCTAACTCCTCATGCTTATTTGTTTGACCTGACATCATACGTGCACCCATTGGGTAAGCCAATCCCCAGTCTTTAGTCGCTTCGGCATCAGCTTTGCGAATTTCAGGGTGGTTTGCTAGTCCAAGATAGTTATTCAAACTCCACGTTAATACCTCTTTTCCTCTAAAAGTCATACGAGCTGCAATCTCGCCTTCTAGCTTTGGAAACGCAAAGTAGCCGTGGGCTTGCTTCATATATTGCCCAATGTTTCCTTTGTTTTTTATATTTTCGAAAATATCCACGATGCTTAATGTTTTGAATTTTACCAATGCAAATGTAATCTTTTTTGATCTATAGCCAAACTGTTAAAGTTTATTAAACCTATTGTAAACAATAAGTGAAAACTATAATTTTCACCGTCGATTAAGCCGAAAAAAAATATATCTTTGCAAAATGTTTCAAATGAAGAATTATAAAATTTTAATTTCTGGGCTGTTATTGTTGTTAGTGGCAGCTTGTGGTGACTATAACAAAGTACTTCAAAGTACCGATACTGAGTACAAGTACAAGAAGGCAGTTGATTACTACAAAACAAAGGAATACGCTAAAGCAATTGGTCTATTCACCGATTTGGTTCGTATCTACCGTGGTACCAGCAAAGCCGATGACATCTATTACTATTTTGCAAAGAGCCATATGGGTCAACGCGATTATTTGATGGCAGGTCACTTCTTCAAGAACTTGGTTAAAGAATATCCTCGAAGCGATTACGCAGAGGAATCACAATATATGATTGGTTACTGTTTCTACTTAGATTCACCAAAACCTCGACTTGATCAGACTACTTCGCAACAAGCTATTGATGCGTTACAGTTCTTTATCAACATCTACCCGTCAAGTAGTCGTGTGGAAGAAGCTCGAAGAATTATCGATGAATTGAAAGATAAATTGGTATACAAATCATACTTGAGTGGAAAATTATATTTTGACTTAGGACAATACAAAGCAGCTGTTATTTCGTTAAATAATAGTTTGAAAGAATACCCTCAAACCAAATACCGTGAAGAGTTAAGCTTCATGTTACTGGAAGCGAAATATCGCTTGGGGATCAATAGTGTTGAAGAAAAGCGTGTTGAGCGTTTGAACATGGCACTGGATGAATATTTTGCTTTTGCCGATGAATTTCCAAAAAGCAAATACATCAAAACGGCTAATAAATATTACAAAACATTGGCCAAAACATTGAATTACAAAGAAGAAGTTGAAGAGAAAAACAATTAATATTTAAAGATGGATTATAAAAAAACAAAGGCACCAGGCTCCACAATTCCTAGAGATTTGAGTATTCTTACCAATGAGACAGGAAATGTATACGAAACCATCATGGTTTTGGCTAAGCGCGCCAACCAGATCTCATCAGAAATGAAAGAAGAGTTGAATCAAAAACTTCAAGAGTTTGCATCATACTCTGACAATCTGGAAGAAATCTTTGAAAACAGAGAACAGATCGAAATTTCGAAATTTTACGAAAGATTACCTAAGCCTACATTGATTTCAATGCAGGAATTCGAAGAAGGTAAAATCTACCACAGAAACCCTTCGAAAGAAAAAAGATAATTGGTAACCGTAAAATAATTCTCTGATGTTAAAAGGGAAAAAAATTATACTCGGAATAACCGGAAGCATAGCTGCATATAAAGCGGCTATGCTTTTGCGTCTATTGGTAAAAGAGGGTGCTGAAGTTCAGGTGGTAATTACACCTGCAGGAAAAGAGTTCATCACACCAGTAACACTTTCTGCGTTATCGGGAAAACCGGTGGTAAGCGAGTTCTTTGGTGCTAACGATGGAACATGGAACAGTCATGTTGACCTTGGTCTTTGGGCCGATGCAATGCTTGTTGCTCCTATTACTGCTGCAACTTTAGGTAAATTTGCAACGGGTACTGCCGACAATATGTTAGTAACAACATACATGTCAGCTAAGTGTCCGGTATTCATTGCTCCGGCAATGGACTTAGACATGTTTGCCCATCCTTCTACTCAGAAGAATCTGGAAATACTAAAAACTTACGGTAATATCATTATCGAGCCAGGTTCAGGAGTTCTTGCCAGCGGATTACACGGAAAAGGTCGAATGGAAGAGCCAGAAAACATTGTTGCTTTCCTAAACGATTACTTCGCTGAAAAAAAAAACTAAAGGATAAAACATTTTTGGTAACAGCTGGTCCTACCCACGAAAAAATTGACCCGGTTCGCTTTATCGGAAATTATTCGTCGGGTAAGATGGGCTATGCCATTTGTGAACAACTTGCTCAGCAAGGAGCAAAAGTTAAGTTGGTTACAGGTCCTACCAGCCTGAAAACCGAACATCCCAATATCGAACGCATTAACGTAACTTCTGCCGAAGAAATGTATAATGCTGCCAATATCCACTTTCCAAATTGCAACGGAGCAATTCTAGCTGCTGCTGTTGCCGACTTCACTCCCGAAAATGTAGCAGACAAAAAGGTAAAAAGAGGGAAAGACGATCTTGTTATTCGTCTGAAACCTACTCGCGATATTGCTGCTTGTCTGGGAGCCAACAAAAAGCCCGATCAGTTTATGGTTGGATTTGCTTTGGAAACGCATGATGAATCGCAAAATGCCCAACGCAAACTGGCCAAAAAGCAACTCGACTTTATCGTTTTAAATTCATTGAACGACAAAGGAGCCGGCTTCCAAGTGGATACCAACAAAATAACTATTCTCGATAAAGACAATAATCAGCAATGTTTTGAGTTAAAATCAAAGACCGAAGTAGCTATTGATATTGTCGATCGGATTATTTTAGATATGGAAAAGCAAAGTTTACTTTAATCAATGGTTTTCCGTTGAATAACTGTTAAGAATTTAACCCAATGAATGGAATGAGATATTTGCTGTTTATAGTATGTTTTCTAGCTTCTGTCTTTACTATTAAAGCACAGGAATTACGTTGTAGTGTCAGTGTATCGGGGCAACAAATAAAAGGGGCCAATCAAAATATGTTTCAAACCATGCAGCGCGACCTGTATGAGTTTATGAACAATAAAAAATGGACCAACCATTTATACGATACCGACGAACGCATCAAATGCAATATCTACATTCGTTTGACAGAACAAGTTTCGTCCGATGAATTCAAAGGAACAATCAATGTACAATTGAAACGTCCTGTTTTCAATGCTTCGTACGAAACAACCGTTTTGAATATTAAAGACGAAGATTTCCATATTCGCTATGTTGAGTTTCAACAGTTGGAGTTCGATGAGAAAAGCAATAAAGACAATCTAACCAATATAATGGCCTATTATGCTTACGTCATTTTAGGCTTCGATTACGATACTTTCTCTCCTTTGGGAGGAACAGAATATTTCGAGAAAGCAAGGCAAATTGTAAACAACTCGCAAAGTGCTCGCGAACGTGGATGGAAACCATTCGAAAAAGAGAAAAACCGCTATTGGTTGGTTGAGAACATTCTTAACAAATCGTACAGCTCATTTCGCGATGCCATCTACCGTTACCACAGAAAAGGGTTAGATATTATGTCTGAAAAACAAGATGAAGGGCGATCGGAAATTGTGGAAGCATTAAGATCTGTTCAGAAAGTATATCGCGTTCGTTCTTATTTATACATTACCCGTCTGTTTTTCGATGCTAAAGTGGATGAAATTGCTAACTTGTTTACCAAATCATTTCCAGATGAGAAGAACAGGGTGATGGCAATTCTGAATGAGGTAGATCCTTCTAACGGAAGTAAATACGACAAAATCTTGAAATCGTCTGGACTATAAAAGTTAGCTTGTGTTAACACGTTTACAAATACGAAACTATGCATTGATCCGCGAGTTGGACATGCAATGGCACAATGGATTCAGCATCATTACTGGTGAAACAGGAGCCGGAAAATCCATTTTACTGGGAGCACTTTCTCTTATTTTAGGGAAAAGAGCTGATTCTTCGGCTTTAAATGATAAATCGAAGAAGTGTTCCATTGAAGGTGTTTTTCAAATCGAAAAATATGGTTTAGATTCCTTTTTCCAGCAACATGATCTGGATTACGATGCACAAACCATTCTTCGTAGAGAGATTGCAGCCAATGGAAAATCACGTGCATTTATTAACGATACTCCGGTAACTCTTCCAGTAATGAAAGAGCTAGGCGAACGTTTAATTGATATCCATTCTCAGCATCAAACGCTTCAATTAGGCAACCAATGGTTTCAGTTTAAAGTAATCGATACATTAGCACAACACGACACAAAGCTTAAAACATATAAAGCTGACTTTAACAAATGGACAAAACTCAAAAAAGAGCTTGCTACCATTCAAGAAGCAGCTGATAAAGCTCGTGCCGATCTGGACTATTTCCAGTTTCAGTTCAACCAGTTAGACGAGGCACAACTTCAAGCCGAGGAGCAAGAACAACTGGAAACAGAATTAAATACGCTTTCTCATGCCGAAGAGATTAAAAGCAATTTAAGTCAGGTCAGCTCTATTCTTTACAACGACAACAATATCAACACAATTGGCATGCTTCGCGAAGCGGAACAACTGTTACGTAAGTTAACTTCATTCAGCAATAAAGCCGAAGAGTTAGCACAACGAACTGAAAGTAGCCTAATTGAGATCCAGGATATTGCTGCGGAAGCAGAATCGTTGGCAGAACAAACAGAATACAATCCAGGCAGAGCAGAAGAAATCAACGACAGGTTGAACTTAATCTACTCGTTACAACAAAAGCACCGGGTTGACACAATAGCAGAACTACTCGAACTAAAAGATTCATTCGATGAAAAGATTCAGTCAGTCGTTTCGTCCGATGATCAACTTATTGCAATAAAAGAGCAAATAGCTCAATTGGAAGTAAAACTTTTAAAACAAGCAGAAGCCATTAGTTCTAAGCGTAGGGTTGCGGCAAAAAAAGTACAATCGAAAGTAGAAAGTGTATTGACAGAGGTAGGAATGCCAAATGCCAATTTTCAGGTTGAAATTAATACACTAGATACGCCTAATATAAATGGTGTAGATCAAATTAACTTCCTGTTTTCGGCCAATAAGAATGGCGATTTACAAGAAGTTTCAAAGGTTGCATCCGGAGGTGAGATGTCTCGAGTGATGTTAGCATTAAAAACACTGCTTAGTCATTCATCGGCATTGCCAACCATTATTTTCGATGAGATAGACACTGGAGTATCTGGAGAGATTGCTGGTAAAATTGGAAATATCCTGCGCGAAATGGCAAAAGGTATGCAGGTAATTAATATTACTCACCTGCCTCAGGTAGCCGGTAAAGGAGATTTTCACTATCTGGTTTACAAGAAAGATAATGCGCAGGAAACCATATCTCACATTCGTCAATTAGACAGAGAAGAACGAATTGCTGAGCTGGCTAAGATGTTAAGTGGCGAGCAACTTACCGAGGCTGCCATCAACAATGCGAAAGAGTTACTATTGGACTAGCATTTAGCCGTTCGACAGAAATATTTGTCTATTTTTGCTGGTCCTCAAGCCTCTGGATTTCAAAGCCAGGTGACAAACAACATCTGGTTATCTAAAAATCTGACTGAACAACTAAACAATTAATGGTGGTACACACTTGATCTATCTGTTATCAATAATGTACTATCATAAATACGAAAAAAATGAGCAATCGAATTTGTACTCTTTTCAATATAAAATATCCCATTATTCAAGGAGGAATGGTTTGGTGTAGTGGTTGGCGACTAGCTTCTGCAGTAAGTAACTCTGGAGGTTTAGGTTTGCTTGGAGCAGGCTCAATGCATCCTGAAACACTTGTTGAACACATTCGCAAAACCAAAGCAGCTACCAATAAACCTTTTGGTGTCAATGTACCTTTGCTTTATCCTGAAGTTGAGCGGATCATGCAAATTATTATTGACGAAGGTGTTAAAATTGTTTTTACCTCTGCAGGAAGTCCTAAAAAATGGACCAATCATTTAAAAGAACACGGCATAATTGTAGTACACGTAGTTTCCAGCTCGTTCTTTGCAAAAAAATGCGAAGATGCAGGTGTCGATGCCATTGTTGCCGAAGGTTTTGAAGCCGGAGGACACAACGGAAGAGAAGAGACAACAACGCTAACATTAATTCCATCGGTTCGAGCCAATACAACATTGCCATTAATTGCTGCTGGAGGAGTTGGAACCGGAGCAGGAATGTTAGCAGCAATGACACTGGGAGCAGATGGAGTTCAGATTGGAACAAGATATGCCATCTCTGAAGAATCTTCGGCACATGATGATTTTAAGAATATGGTTACTCAGTTGAAAGAAGGAAGCACTAAGCTTTCGTTGAAGAAACTGGCTCCTACTCGTTTAATCAAAAACCAATTTTTCGACGAAATTAACCAGATGGAATGCCAAGGAGCATCGCCTGAAACTCTTCGAGAACACCTAGGTAAAGGAAGAGCCAAAAAAGGGATGTTTGAAGGCGACCTGGATAATGGAGAACTGGAAATTGGACAGATAGCCTCAGTCATTGATCAGGTTTTACCTGTATCGGAAATTACCCGTCAACTTATCGATGAATACCAAACGCTTCGAAAACAAATTGGTGATTCGTCAAAATTCGAATTTTAAACATGATTCAATTTAAAGAACATATTCTGCCCAATGGTTTAAAAGTGATTATTCACGAAGATCGCTCCACTCCATTGGCAGCTCTTAATATTGCCTACAATGTAGGATCAAAACACGAACAACCTCATAGAACCGGCTTTGCCCATTTATTCGAACACCTTATGTTTGGTGGCTCCAGGAACATTCCCAATTTCGACGAGCCTTTACAGCTGGTGGGTGGCGATAACAATGCATACACCACCATCGATTTAACCAATTACTATCTTACAATTCCAGCCAACAACCTGGAAACTAGCTTTTGGTTGGAATCGGACAGAATGTTGGAGCTAGATTTTTCACAAAAGAGTCTGGACATTCAGAAAAATGTGGTGATTGAAGAATTTAAGCAACGCTACTTAAATCACCCCTATGGCGATGTGTGGTCACTTATGCGTTCGACAGCATATAAGGTACATCCATACCAATGGCCAACTATTGGGAAAGACCCAAAACACATTGAAGAAGCTACCTTAGAAGAGGTAAAGCAGTTCTTCTATTCCCATTATGCTCCCAACAATGCAGTATTGGTTGCTGCCGGAAATATTCAGGAAGAGCAGATTCTGGAATGGTCAAACAAATGGTTTGGTTCTATTCCCAACAGAACGCTAACTCCTCACAATATTCCTGTTGAACCGAAACAAACAGAACAGCGCCAGTTGGTAGTTGAGCGCGATGTTCCTTTCGATGCTATTTACATGGCATGGCATATGTGCGACCGTCTTCACCCTGATTATTATGCAACCGATCTAATTTCAGATGTTCTATCCAACGGACAATCATCGCGTATGTTCCGTAAATTGGTTATCGAGCAACAGCTTTTTAACGAATTGGACGCATACATCTCCGGCGATCACGATGCGGGACTATTTGCTGTAGCAGGAAAGCTAAATGAAGGCGTTTCCATTGAAAAGGCACAAGAAGCTATTCAATTGGAGATACAGGCTATTTGCAATGAAATGGTAGACGAATATGAGCTTCAGAAAGTGAAAAACAAGGTAGAATCGACTCTGATTTATACCGAAATGAATTTTCTGAACAAGGCCATGAACTTGGCGAATTACAGTATTCTGGGTAACATTGACCTGATCAACCAACAGAGTTCGAGCTACCAAAATGTTACTCCCAAAGATTTACATCGAGTGGCTAATACCATCTTCAGAGACAAAAATTGCTCAGTTATCCACTACCTGAAAAAATGCTAATTATGCAAGCACTAAATAGAACAATTGCACCAGATACTTTTCCCATTGGTAATGCTAAACTATTACCTGTTAAAGAAGGAGTTCTGGATAATAAAATACCAGTTTACACTGTCAAGGGTGGTGATCAGGAAGTATTAAAGATCGATTTTATTTTCGATGCCGGACTGTGGTTTCAATCCAACAATTTGGTTGCTTCACTTGCCAACTCTATGTTGAATGAAGGCACAGATAAAACTACTGCAGCACAAATAGCCGAGTGGTTCGATTTTAGAGGAGCATACATTCAGTTATCTGTTGACCAGAACTGGGCATATGTAAGTGTTTTAACACTAAACAAACACGCCGAAGAGATAATAGCTATTACTGAAGAGATAATTAAGCACTCTGTTTTTCCTCAACAGCAGTTGGATGCCATTCTATTAAAAAGAAAGAACCGCTTCATTGTTGAGAATCAGAAAGCGAAGACTATTTGCCAGAAGCAATTCACTCAGGCACTTTTCGGGCAGCAACACCCATATGCACTAACCACCACACTCGAAGATTTCGAGAAAGTGAATCGCGATACATTGTATCAATTCTACCAAAACTATTATCATGCCGATAACTGTAAGATTGTTGTTGCTGGTAATCCTTCAGACAATGTATTTGCACTACTTAACCAACATTTTGGTGGCAACGACTGGTCGAAGCCATTACAAGCTTCTCCAGCCACGCCAATAGTTGCTCCGACCAACGAAAAATCACAATATATTGTCCATGATGATGCGATTCAAACGGCCATTCGAATGGGTAACCATATTGTTAACCAGACTCATCCCGATTATCCCGAATTACAGGTGGTTAACACCATTCTTGGTGGTTACTTTGGTTCTCGCTTAATGGCCAATATCCGCGAAGAGAAAGGGTATACTTACGGTATTTACAGCTTAATGTTATCACTTACTGAAGGTGCCTATTTCTACATCACCACTGAGGTAGATAAACAGTATTACAATGCGACCATAAATGAAATTCACAACGAATTGAAACGCTTACGTACAGAGCCCGTTTCTGCAGAGGAGCTAGCTGTGGTAAAAAACTATATGCTTGGAGAATTACTGCGCGATATGGATGGTCCGTTTGCACAATCGGCAATGATTAAGAACTTATTGGAATTCGAAATGGATAACTCATTTATTCAACAACAAATTAGTGCAATACACAATTGTACCCCGGAACGAATAATGGAGTTAGCCAATACCTATTTCAACGAAAACGACTTAATAACAATGGCAGTTGGAGCACCTCAATAAAGGTTTGCTCTCAACTGCCATTTTATACTTGGTTTTAAATCTTCGTTTTTAGTATCTGTGTTTGCTTAGTTGCAAAGTACTTTATGTTTCCATACACACAACGAATTCAACACTTCGCTACCAGTTGTCGCGGGCTTAATATTTACCTCCAAATAACGCTTATCTTCGGCTAAGTCGGCAGGAACTACAGCATAAACAAAAAGTTCGAATTCGTTCTTATCCCAACCATCTGAAAATACCCACTGTGCACATGTTTTAGTTTGTGCTGCAATAACAGAGTTTCTGTCACGACGCGAATAGCGCTTAGCGTATTCACCTGCGTCCAGTTTAAACTTCATTTGCGTAAATAAGCGCTGGTTGATCACTGTTCCGGCAGGAACTAATGTATCGGTATGAGCATCGGCTGCTACCTCTGATTGAGGATATACACCTGCAATTTGTACTTTTTCGGTTACGGGTTTTGCTTCTACAAATACGCGACGTACGTTTTCCCATACATCTTTTCGCTGCTTCTTAATCTCACTCTTGGTAGTAGTCACTTTAAAGCGGTACACTTTTGAAGTCGATTCGTCAACCTGGTCAGCTGCCAATTTTTCCTTTACTGTTGCATCTAACTCATCCCATGGTATAGGAGTTCCTACTTCGTCAATTTCGAATCGAAATGCACCTGTTAATCCTTGCATAATTTAATGGTTTTAAAGTTTTAAAAGTTGAACCTGAATTATTCTTCAGGTTGTTAGGTAACCATAAATATACAAATCTACATTTAAAAATACTATCGCTGTTGCGTTGATTATCAACCCAATTGCGAAAGGCCTATTGCACGAGGGATTGCAGTGGTTACCCCACAGCCCGCAGGGCGAGGAGTATAAACGGAAAGCCCGACCTGAGTAAAACGAAGGACGTGCCCTGATAATAATAAAAATAATTAGGGGGTTCCCTCACGTTGTTCGGTCAGGCTTTACGCACTCGCTATTTTTAGCTAATGCAAAAAATGAGCTCAAACAATTGCTCAATCCTTAACCCAATAGGTCTTTATTTCTTCCAGAAAGCAGGTGAAAACAGCACCAATACCGTAAATAGTTCCAGACGACCTAGCAGCATTAGGAAAGACAAAAACCACTTCCCAAACGGATGTACATGGTGAAAGTTTTCCACTGGACCAACATTACCCAAACCTGGTCCAATATTTCCTAAACATGTAGCTACAGCACCAATAGATGATGCAAAGTCAGGTTCGATTACCGAAAACACAATAACACTCATGAAGAATACCATCATGTAGAACATGAAAAATGCCAGAATATTGGTCACGATTTGCTCTGGTACCGAACGGTGGTTGAAACGCACAGGAACAATGGCATTAGGGTGCAAAAGACGACGTAATTCGTAGTAACTGTTTTTCAACAACAGAACAATACGCACAATTTTGATTCCCCCACCGGTAGATCCGGCTGATCCGCCAAAGAAGAACAGTGCAAAAATGAGAATGGTTAAGAAAGGATGCCAAACCAGATAATCGGCTGTGGCATAACCGGTGGTAGTGATTATTGACACTACCTGGAACAAAGCATCGCGAAATGCCAGTTCTCCTTTCATATTAGTAGTTAAATAAAGGCCTACCGCAATAATAGCTGTAAACATAGCTATAAAGAAGAAGTAAGCTCTAAATTCTTCGTTTTTATATACTTTACTCAGTTTCCCTTGCAAAGCAAAGTAAGAAAGTGTGAAATTGGTTCCTGCCAAAAACATAAACACAATAATCACATACTGAATAAATGGCGAAGTAAAATGGGCTACACTAGCCTGCTTGGTAGAATATCCTCCGGTTGCCATTGTGGTAAAAGAGTGGTTAATGGCATCGAAAAATGTCATCCCACCAATCTTCAACAATATGGTTTCTAACAAGGTAAACAACACATAAATACCCCAAAGACTCATCGCTGTATGACGCAATTTAGGACTCAGCTTATCGGGTGTTGGACCAGGCACTTCGGCCATAAAAAGCTGCATCCCGCCAATTCCGAAGAAAGGCAAAATGGCCAATGAAAGTACAATAATTCCCATACCTCCCAGCCACTGGGTTAAGCTTCGCCAGAATAGAATTCCATGTGGCAATGCTTCAATATCATTTAAAATAGAAGATCCTGTTGTGGTAAATCCCGACATGGTTTCGAAGAAAGCATCGGTAAGCGACGGAATGGAATTACTCAACATATAAGGCAAAGCGCCAAAAAATGAGAATACCACCCAAACCAAACTCACAATGATAAAACCTTCGCGTTTTCCTATGTTATTTTTAGCATTACGGGTAAGTAAGAAGCTTAAGGCTCCTACTCCACCTGTGGCTAAAGCCGACCAACAAAATGCTGCAATATCGGGGCCATTGTAAATTAAAGCGACCAACAATGCAATTAACATGGAAGCACCTTCTACTAAAAGCAGAAGTCCGAGAGTTCTAAGAATTATCTTGATATTAAGCATGACAACTTTGAAAAACAAATGCAATTAACGGAAAAACTTTTCCAACTTTTTCAATACGTTAGGTAACGCGAACACAACTACTTTATCGCCCACCTCAATTTGGGTATCTCCATTGGCAATAAAACCGCTGTTTCCACGAATTATTCCACCAATTGTTGCATTCTCTGGGAAATTGATATCTCTAACCTTTTTACGACAAACTTTTGAATCGGGTTTAGCTATGAACTCCAATACATCGGCATCACAAGCAGTTAAACATTTCATAATAGAAACTTCGGCCTCCATTGTGAAACGATAAATATAACTTGCAGCAATCAATTTCTTGTTAATTAAGGTTCCAATGCCAATTTCATCGGCCAAACGGATGTAATCCAAGTTCTCCACCTCGGCAACAGTACGACGCACTCCTAAACGTTTTGCCAAGTGGCAGCTTAGAATATTGGTTTCTGCATTTCCGGTTACAGCCACAAATGCATCCATTGTTTCCAGCCCTTCTTCTTTTAGCAACTCTACATCTCTACCATCAGCATTAATGATTAGTGATTTTTCAAGAAAGTCGGCAGCAAAAATACTGCGATCTTTGTTCATCTCAATCACCTTAACGTTGTAGTTTCCGCGCTCTTCAAGTCGTTTTGCTGTTTTTAGGCCAATTCTACTTCCACCCAAAATCATTACATTCTTAACTTCGAACATATTTTTACCAGCAACATTGAAAAGTGAAGGCATATCACCTTGAGTACTAATAAAATAAACTACATCCTGAGGTAAAATCACATCTTTCCCACGTGGAATAATTGTTTCGTTATTTCTGTTTATAGAAACTGCTCTGAAACAAGGATGTGCTTTTGATATTTCTTCTAGTGTTTTGTTTACAATTGAAGCATTGTCGCGCACCTTGATGGCGTTCACAACCAATTTCCCTCCTGAAAACTGAAGCATCTGACGACTTCCCACCTGTTTTAGTGAAGTACAAATTTCTTTTGCCGCTAAATTTTCCGGGTAAATTAACTCATCAACTCCCAGTTCTCTAAATTTATCCTGATTGCTAATCTTCAAGTACTCTGAGCTATCGACACGAGCAATAGTTTTTGCTGCACCTAAGTCTTTAGCTAAAATACAAGCTACCAGGTTACGTTCTTCTGAGGGAGTTACTGCAATAAACAAGTCGGCTTTTGCCACACCTGCTTCTTGCTGATCGGATATAGAATGTGCCACACCTGCTATGGTCATCAAGTCGATATGAGCGGCAATGTGCTTTAGTTTTTCTTCATTATCGTCTAAAAGCACAATGTCGTGATCATCGTTACTAAGTAGTTTCGCTAAGTGCGTTCCTACATCACCGGCACCAACTATTACAATTTTCATGAGTTTCGCTACTATTTTTGGGCAGCAAATTAAACTAATATCTAACTAAAAGTGCAAAAAAAAATTGTTTTTTTCAACCGAAACCGCCCTCATTTAAAATCGAATTAACGCTTCTGTTGTTTCAGAATAGCACAAGCCACTTAATTTACTCAAATTATAAAACGCTATACTTCGCTGTTGGCAAGCCTTCTGCCATTTTTTCAAGTCATTTCTATTCCATCTTTTCCCTGCAACCAGATGATTACATTTGAATCGTTCTAAAAACAGTTTTGGCTCTGCTTTTATCCTTTTGGGCAATACCAACCAATCCACATTTAATTCTCCCTGTAACTCTCCATTTCTACTTAAGTCGTCTAAATAAAGTACAGACATACCTCCAATGTGAATCATTCCATTCTTCGACTTTAGATCCTGCTTTTCAATGCTATCTTTCAATTCGAATAAAACTGGCTCTACTTGAAAATAGTTGGTTACCGATTGCCATTTTCGCTTTACCCACTTTTTTTCATTACTATCAGAAAATAGATAATGCTTTCCATTAGTAATTATTCCCAGTTCGACTTTTGTTCTGTTTTGTCCTACAACTAAATAGTTCCCCTTGTACTTTCTTTGGCTGTTCTCTTGTTGCCCTAAAATCAATAAAAACACCAAAGCGATACTCCATTTTAACCACACATATTCTTTTCGGTAGAAAAAGTAAGCCATACAGCCGATGATTAAGAAAGCCACAAGCATTTGCTCGTGCGAAAAGCTAAAATTTCGAATTACTGCATGTGGCAAGTGCTCCATAAAACCAATTAGCTTTAGAAATAGCTTCAACAAATCATCGTAAAAACCACCAAGTATTGTTCCCAACCAAGACCAGCCAGAGCTTATCAACAAAATTACTGTCATCCAAATGAACAGTCCCACCAAAGGAACAATTATTAAATTCGACAAAAAGAAATAGACTGGAAATTGATGAAAATAGTAAAGTACCAGAGGGAAAGTTCCCAACTGAGCAGCAACAGTTACAGCAAACAAATCGGTTACCGATTTCAACCATTTCCATGGCAACTGAATGACACCTGCTATAATGGGCTGAAAATAGACAATGGCTGCCACTGCTAGAAAGGAAAATTGAAATCCCAATTGAAAAATGGTCAACGGATCAATCATCAATAAAACAATGGCTGCAAAGGACAACGAATTGTAGACATTAACTTTTCGCCTTAATTCTAGACCAATGGCTAATATAGAGAACATGATTGAAGCCCGGAATATTGAAGGAGGTAAACCTGTTAATGCAGCATAGCCCCACAAAAGAGATAATGTTGCAATCAATTGCCCCCAACGATAGCGGTTCAAAAACGCCAATATTCCCAACACGTATTTTATCATTATAAAGACAATTCCTACATGTAGCCCAGAGACTGCCAGCACATGTGTTGCTCCGGCTGTAGCAAATGCCGATTTTGTTTCAGCAGAGAGCTCATACTTGTACCCAAACAATAGGGCACTTAAAAATGCCAATCGCTGTCCTTCCACTCCTTGCTTTTCCAATCGATTAACCAAATTCTTTCTAATCTCTGCCAACTGAATGCTGAGAGCTTCCGATTTTGTATTTATAGAACACCAATTGCCTTTCTGCATGTATTGCTGATGAAATATCCCCTTTCGGGCCATTACTTCAGTATAATTAAATTCCCAAAAGTTATCGGGCGGTGCAATTCGTTTTAGATCATTTTTGAAAACCAGCACATCGCCAACACTCAGAGTTGGTAAGCAACTATCAACTGCAAAATAGGTAAGAATACGTTCTTTATGCCTGATGATTTTGTTACTGCAACGGTAACTTTCAATTACAATTTCGGTTTTAAACGATTTACTTTTTTTCTGAAGAGGTTCTGCCACATATCCTCTAATAATAGCACTACCGGGAATATGTAAAGGTTTGTTTTTAACTAGCGAATAATTGGTGTAGCAAGCAGTTAATAGAATAACAGTAAGAGCAAGCAATATCCCTGTCCAAAGCTCATTTCTTCGATATATAAAAATGAAAAAGGTGGCTAAAAGCAGCACACAGCTACCTCCGAAAAGTAAGTAGTTCGTAATATTATATTGTTCCAACTCTACTCCAGTAAAAATCCCCACAACTATTAATATAAATAGTCGCAGAAGAGGAATTCGATGAAATAGTAGATGATAATCCATAATAAGCTCATTTTATTCGCTGGATTTTTAGATACTCAGATTATTGGATATTAGGCACTGCTTTTCTCTCATTATAACTCAAACAATTTCTTCCTTCTGAATATCAGCATACTCAAACTACGAAAAAGGATATAAAAAAACCACTTCGGAAAAATTCCAAAGTGGTTTACTATTTCAAATATTTTCTATTGGCTATTTACCCGGAATACGGATTTTATAACCAACATTCACTTTTCCTTTAGAGATATTTGTAAGCTTACCTTTTAACAGGCGCTTACGCAATGGTGAAAGATGATCGACAAACAACTTTCCTTCCAGGTGATCGTACTCGTGCTGAATAACACGTGCAGCAAATCCAGAATACTCTTCTTCATGCTCCACAAAGTTTTCATCCTGGTAACGAATGAGAATTTCTGTTTTACGAGTTACATCCTCACGCAAGCCAGGTAAACTCAAACACCCTTCGTTCATTCCTTCGTCGTCGCCAAATCGTTCAATAATTTCTGCATTGATGAACACCTTTTTAAAGTCGGCCAATTCTGGTTCTTCGTCAGCCAATCCTGTTGCATCCACAACAAAAATTCGTACCGAACGCCCCACCTGAGGTGCAGCTAATCCAACTCCATCAGAATGATACATGGTTGCCCACATATTTTCAATAAACTCTGCTAATCCTTTATATTCTGCATCAATAGGTTTGGCCACCTTACGCAGAACCGGATCTCCATAAATAGTTACAGGTAATATCATCCTTTATCTTTGAAACTTTAAACTTTCTAAATATGACTGCAAAATAATTGTTGCACTAATCTCATCGACCAGAGCCTTATTTTGTCGGTCTTTTTTCTTCAATCCTCCCATTCGCATAGCCTGATGTGCTAATACTGATGTAAATCGCTCATCCACTAATTCAACAGGCTTATCGGGAAATTTGTTTTTCAATCCCCTCAACACTGGTTCGATGTACTTCATCGATTCGGAAGGTTGGTTGTTTAATTGCTTTGGTAAACCAACAACAATTAAATCCACCTCTTCTTGTTGAAAATAGTTTTTCAAAAATGGAAATAACTCGTGACTCAACACAGTTGTTAACCCATTGGCTATTATTTGCATTGGATCTGTAACAGCAAGTCCCACGCGCTTTTTACCGTAATCGATGGCAATGATTCGTCCCAATTCTATTGCTTTAAATTATAATCGACTGCAAAGATAGCAAGAACATTTAAACCAAATCATATAATTAATCAGATCAATTTAAAACTTAATACTTTCTGATTTCGTTATAATAAAAGTAAGCTCATAAGTAATCACTATGAATTCAAATAAGAGACGATATATCTATCCTTCTTTTGGAATCATACTAGCTATATTCATTGTGACTACAGCTGCTATCTTCTTTATGCTTTACGAAACAGAGAAAACAAGTATTATAGACAGTGTCAGCATACAGGAAAGCAATTTAATCAGCAATTTCGATGACATTATACATTCCGAGATTCATCAGGTTGACAGCGATATAAGACTATTCAGAGACCAAGTGAATACATTAGAACATTCAACATCGTTAACTGATATTGAAAACTTTGCATTCAACCTTGCCATACAGAAGAAAAACTACAGTCAAATCAGATACCTATCCAATGATGGCGATGAGTTAGTTCGAGTCGATTTTTATAAAGAAACTCCACTAGTCATTTCTGATAGCCTGCTGCAAAACAAAAAAAATCGATATTATTTTCAAGATGCCATTCAGTTGGATTTTGACATGATATATGTATCTCCTTTCGATTTAAATGTTGAATACAATTCTATTGTTACGCCTCTTCAACCAATGATTCGTTTTGCAACACCTGTCATTAAAAACGATCTGTTAGATGGTATTGTCGTTCTCAATTTTAAAGGAGATGTAATTCGGGATAAAATCAACAAATTAAAAAATGTCTCCAATGGAAAACTTCTATTATTAAATAAAGAAGGTTACTATTTTGTTGGAGCCAACCCCGAGCAAGAATGGGGTTTTATGTATCCTGAAAAAAAACATGTTTCTTTAAAACAGGAATCTCCTTTAATATGGGATCGTATCATTAACAAAAAAGACAGTCAGTTTATCCTTGACGGTAATATCTACACATCCAGTATTATTTATCCATTAGATAAATGGCACATTACATCCAATAGCGAAGAGTACGACCATCAGATTATCAATTTTAAAGATCATAAATGGGTATTTATTTCTCTGGTTACAGCCGATTATATTGAGCAACAAACCTGGAAAACATTAAATAGATACAGACACTACTTTAATAGTATTGCATTGATACTTTTAATCGTATTATGGATAACTCATCTGATTTATGAACGTAAAAAAGCTACAGATAAGGCAATTCGTGAGAATCTAAAAAAGCTTGAATCACAGCATGAGATCATCTTGAAACAGAAGAAAAGATTAGAGCGTCAGAAAAACACACTCTTGAGGAATAATTCCACGAAAGATCGTTTACTCTCTATTATATCGCACGATTTGATCTCTCCGTTTAATGTGCTAGTTGGATATACCAATATGCTTCATAACGATTATGATGAACTGAATAGCAACACCTCGAAAAAGCTTATTAAGCAAATTGATGATACAGCAGAAGAGACACTGGATATGACCAAACGCCTTTTAATGTGGGCCAATAACCAATTCAAAAAGACCCAGATTAACATGGAACCTATTCTAATTTCTGATCTTATCGACCGAAACTGTACACTTCTAACACGACAAGCCAACCGAAAAGAAATACAAATAATAAACAAACTCGATAAAGATTTACACATATACGCCGATGTGGACATTTTGGATGTAGTCTTCAGAAATCTTATTTCCAATGCCATAAAATTCTCACATGAACATGGAATAATTGAGGTGAGCAACCTCCACATAGATGAAGACAAAGTTGAGATTACCGTTCAAGATTATGGAGTTGGGATGGATAGTATAACTCTTTCGAAGGTACTGAATAAAAACACGCACCACTCCCAAACCGGAACCAACAACGAGAAAGGAACAGGACTTGGGTTACAATTGGTTTCAGAGTTTCTGGAGAGAATGGGTAGTTCAATCGATATTACCAGTGAAAAAGGAAAAGGCACAAAAATCTCGTTCATTCTTCACAAATCATAGTATAAAAAAGAGGTGTAACAAAAGCTACACCTCTTCATATATATTGCAATTACTTATGCTTATCCTTTAACATTTGCTTGAGCAGCAGCAACACGTGCAATAGGTACACGGAAAGGAGAACAACTTACGTAGTCTAATCCTGCTCTGTGACAGAATTCAACTGAAGAAGGCTCACCACCATGCTCACCACAGATACCTAATTTGATGTCGTTACGAGTAGCTTTTCCTCTTTCTGCAGCTAGTTCTACCAACTGACCAACACCTGTTTGATCAAGTGCCTGGAATGGATCTTGTTTCAAGATACCTTTCTCGATGTAAACTGGTAAGAATTTACCTGCATCATCACGAGAATAACCGAATGTCATCTGAGTCAAGTCATTTGTACCAAATGAGAAGAATTCAGCAACCTCAGCAATTTCATTAGCAGTAAGAGCAGCACGAGGAATCTCAATCATAGTACCTACCATGTAGTCAACCTCAACACCTTTTTCTTCCATTACTTTAGTAGCAGTAGAACGGATAATTTCTTCCTGTAACTTAAGCTCTTTTACTGTACCGATAAGTGGAACCATGATCTCTGGTTTTGGATCCAATCCTTCTTTCTTAAGATCACAAGCAGCTTCGATAATAGCGCGAGCTTGCATCTCAGTAATTTCAGGATAAGTGTTACCCAAACGACATCCACGGTGACCCAACATTGGGTTGAATTCGTGTAGACCTTCTACTTTCTCAGTAACTACTTCAACAGGTACTCCTAATTTCTCTGCCATCTCTTTTTGAGACTCTAGATCGTTTGGAGTAAACTCGTGTAATGGTGGATCCAACAAGCGGATAGTAACACCACATCCGTCCATAGCTTTCAAGATTCCGTAGAAATCTTCGTGCTGGATAGGTAATAATTTAGCCAATGCTTCTTTACGTCCTTCAACAGTTTCTGCAAGGATCATCTCACGCATTTTCCAAATACGATCGCCTTCGAAGAACATGTGCTCAGTACGACATAGACCAATACCTTTTGCTCCAAATTCGCGTGCAGTTTGTGCATCAGCAGGAGTATCTGCATTTGTACGTACGTACATTCTAGTATTGTTCTCAGCCCACTCCATTACTTTACCGAAGTCGCCATCTAATGAAGGAGAAATTGTTGCAACCTCACCATCATATACATCACCAGTAGTACCGTTCAATGAGATGAAATCACCTTCTTTGTACTCTTTACCATCAATTTTCATTGTAGTAAGAGTTACAGTAATACCAGCAGCTGAAGAAACACAACATTTACCCATACCACGAGCAACTACTGCAGCATGAGAAGTCATACCACCGCGCTCAGTAAGGATACCTTCAGCAGCGTACATACCAGCTAAATCTTCAGGAGATGTCTCACGACGTACCAAAATTACTTTTTTACCTTCAGCAGCTAGTTCCTCAGCTCTTTCAGCAGAGAATACACACATACCTGTAGCAGCACCTGGAGATGCAGGCAAACCTTTACTCAATACAGTTGCTTCAGCAATTGCTTTTGTATCGAATACAGGGTGAAGTAATTCATCTAGTTTATTAGCCTCCTGACGCAACAATGCTGTTTTCTCGTCGATCATACCTTCTTCTAGCATGTCAACAGCCATTTTTACCATGGCAGCACCAGTACGTTTTCCGTTACGAGTTTGCAACATCCAAAGTTTACCATCTTGAATGGTGAACTCCATATCTTGCATATCTTTATAGTGATCTTCCAGTTTTTGCTGGATTACATCTAATTCTTTGTATACCTCAGGCATTGCCTCTTCCAACGATGGGAAAGTTTCTTTACGAACTTCTTCAGCAGTACCATTACGCTCAGCCCAACGACGTGAACCAATCAAAGTAATTTCTTGTGGAGTACGAACACCAGCAACAACGTCTTCACCTTGAGCATTGATCAAATACTCACCGTTGAAAAGGTTTTCACCAGTAGCAGCATCACGAGAGAAACAAACACCAGTACCTGATGTCTCACCCATGTTACCGTATACCATTGCTTGTACGTTTACTGCAGTTCCCCACTCCTCAGGAATTTGTTCTTTCTGACGGTAAAGAATTGCACGTGGAGTATTCCATGAATCGAATACTGCACAAACTGCTCCCCAAAGCTGATCCCATGGGTTTGTTGGGAAATCTTTTCCTGCTTTATCTTTTACAATTGCTTTGTATTCTTCAACAATTGCTTTCAAATCTTCAGGAGAAATATCAGCGTCAGTTTTATATCCTTTTTCTTCTTTTACTCTATCCAAAACTGCTTCGAATGGATCGTGCTCGCCTTCTTCAGCTTCAACGCCCATTACCACGTCTCCGTACATTTGGATAAAACGACGATATGAATCGTATGCGAATTGTTCGTTTCCTGATTTTTCAGCTAAGATTTTAACTGCGTCATCATTCATACCTAGGTTAAGAACAGTGTTCATCATACCTGGCATTGAAACACGAGCTCCAGAACGAACTGAAAGCATCAATGGGAAAGCCTCTCCTTTAGTTCCGAATTTTGCATTCATTGAAACTTCAGTAGCAGCAATAGCTTTCTCAACTTCGCCTTTTAACATTTCGATTACTGCATCTCTTCCTAGTTTATTGTATGCAGTACAAACCTCAGTTGTAATAGTGAAACCAGCAGGTACAGGAACTCCAATTAGGTTCATTTCAGCAAGGTTTGCTCCCTTACCTCCTAATAATTCCTTCATTTCGGCTTTACCTTCTGCTTCACCGTTACCAAAAGTATAAACGTACTTAGCCATGAGTGTCTTATTTATTTGTAATATGTAATTAAAAGTATATACTTGGTGTGCTCTATAAGTAGCTCAAATTGTAGCGCTAAAGTACTTCAATTTTTCTTATTATGAAAAAGAGTCCCCAATTGACCCATCCATTTGTTAACTTAACATCAATTCATCCTTAACTATCCTTTTAAAACATACTCAAAAATTCAGCTCGCTCTGTTTCTCTTAATTAGCTATCATCGTCCTCCAAAGCACAAGAAACAATTGAGAATCTTACTTTTTAACCACAAACTACTCCTTTCAACAAAAGCACACACCCAACACTTCCAGACAAAAACAATTAGCCCACACAAAGAAATTCTCTATTTTGATGTTTTACAGCATTGTTTTTTATTTCGAATAAGCATCTCTTTTTGCCGCTGATTTTAATGTTTAACACGCCTTAACAATTCTTATCAGCAGTTAACGAAGTTTACCCTTAGATTTGTACTCAACAACTACAACAAACAACACAATTTACACAGACAAAAAGTTTTTTTTCATAGGTTAGAATTTTAGTAATGGAGAGAAGGGCAACCTTCTCTTTTTTTTGCCCGCAACCATTAACATTCTTTAACTTTGGTTACCAACAGTTAACGAGATCATGCCGTATATTTGCCATGTAAGAAAAACAGAAAGTTATTAGTTTTATTTCATAGAGATTTTTTCATAGAATTAGAGTTTGGGTAAAAGAGGAAAAGTGGGGACTTTTCCTCTTTTTTTATGCATTAAAGAATCTAGCTTTCAGGTCCAGAAAAATTCAATTATAAGATGGAATAACAATTTTTAAATACTGACTTCCTGTCTTACCCTTCTCCGGTTTTCGGTATCCAATTTCCTGTTTGTACGAGCGTCTCTCTCGTATCTATTTTCGAAGAAAATAATTTATCTCAGAAAAAAGCAGTAAAAAAACATCTCCAGCCACAATAGTTAGCCATAGCAATACTTGATACTAGCTATTAAAAAGAAACAGATCGCTTCTTTTCAATCGCGATGACGATCATTCAACAACACCATGCCCTTCGCTCTTAGCACCAAATATTGTCTCCCATTTTTCCAGATTCCGGTATCCATTTCTATTCCTTTAAAGACGCTACGCTTGCATACCTACAATGGAATTCATGCTCTATGTAAATAAAAAAGCTGCTATCCTATAAACAGAATAACAGCTTTACTTTTCCCAATTGATCCCTTTTCAAATTCTTATATCTCAAATGTTCTAAACGTTCTGTAGAACTGAACTCTTTCGTAATCGGCAGCTTCTTTGGTTTCATCAAGCGCCATTGCTCCTTTAAACTCAATAATTGACTGATAACCATGTCTGGCCATCCAATCTTTAAGGAAATTCAGGATCAGAGCAATTTCCTCAACACCTTTTCGGTATAAAGCAGAAACCACATGAGCACATGTAGAGCCCGCCAATAATACTTTAACCAAATCTTCACCAGTGTGAACTCCTGTTGAAGCAGCTATATCGCTTTCAATTTTTGACGACAATAGTGCACTCCAACGTAAAGGTAAAGCAACATCGCCAGGGTGACTTAATACATTACCAGCCGTAAGTGTCATTTTTTCTATATCGAAATCAGGTGAATAGGAACGATTAAACAATGTAAAGCCCTCTACTCCCATCTTCGACAAATCAGCTATTAGTTTCGATAACTCGGAAGAGTAATTGCTCAGCTTCACTGATAGCGGTAGTTTAGTTTCACTTCTTACTTTCTGAATGATTTCAATAATTTGATTTCGGTACTCCTCTGCTGAACGATTAATGTCTGATGGCAATAAGAAGATATTAAGCTCTAATGCATCGGCACCTGCCTTTTCTATCTCTGCTGCCAAATAAGTCCATTTTTGAGCCGAAACACAATTCACACTTGCTATTACCGGAATATCTACTCGCTCTTTGCTTTTTCGAATTAAATCGAGGTATTCGCGAATCAAATCCTGCTTATCGCTCTCATCCCAGAAAGCATAATTCTCGGGAAAGACTGCCGAAGGACGATTCATCTCATCAAACTGCTCATCCATTTCTGCAATAATCTCTTCTTCGAAAAGCGACTTTAAAACAACAGCGCCTGCGCCTGCATTAGCTGCAGCAAGTACCTTATCTGGAGTGTCGGTTAGTCCACAACTACCAACAACTACGGGGTTTTTCAATTTTATTCCTAGATATTCTGTAGATAGGTTAATCATAGCTCTCTTAAACTTTTTAGTTATTCTTTACATTGAAGCAACAGCAAGAGCCTGATATATGTTTTACACAACCTTATGTTTTATATCATCATCTGTTAATGCGAGGGTCTCACTGATACTAATAAATAACAGATCTCTTCTTTTCAATCGCGATGACGATCATCCATCAACTCCATCCCCTTAGTATTCAATTCCTGTCTTGCCTTTCTTCGGTTTTCGGATTCCTTTTCGAGACTAAACGAGACGCAATATCTTGCGCCTCTACATCAGCATTCGAATCCAATTTCCCTTCCTATCCACAGCAATCAGCAGCAACGAATACTAGGTACTCGTGTACTAGCTACTATGTACTAAACAAAAACAGGCACTACTATGAAGCTTCCTTCACAATAATGCCTGCTAAATAATATCGATATTAAACCGATATGTATATTATAATCGCTTCCTTATTTCAGGTTACGATATTGTTTTGCCTTTTCGATAAACTGTTGACGACTTCCATTTTCAAATGGAATTAGATAGAAGCTATAGTCATGTGTTTTTGCTCCCTTCATCTGATATTTATCCTGTGGACGTGCCCACCAACTATCGTCACCACCAAGACCACGTTGTCCTAAATCGATATTCAACTGCACCAAATCCTTTTCTTTAATGTCGTTGATGTGTTTACTGTTGTTTACCTCTGGAATTCCATCAATTCGATATTCCTTAGCAACACTTCCATCTTTTGCATACGACAATCCGGCTGTTGAGTCAAAATCTTCATTAGGCATATGTAAAGCACTAACACCAAGTCCTTGTGTTGGCTGATCAGCTACCACTAAAATACCTTTTTCTTTATCGTTAGTTAAAGCTACCCAACGTACATCGGTTCTGTAGCCATTTTCCTGTGGACGGATGTATGGTACGTAGTTTTCGCTTACTGCATTCTCATACACGCCAACAAAAGTCGAAGCTTGTCTATCCACATAGTTCTCCCATGGTCCACGACCATAATACGTCATGTTTTTATACTGCTTAGGCATTTGCATTCTCATTCCAATTCTTGGCACATCTGCCTTATATGCAGTTGCTCCCAAAGTATTTGAAATCTTCACAACACCAGTTCCAGCCACTTCATAAACACTTTCGAATTGGGTATCAACACCTGGCAATTGGTAAGTCACCTTCAACTCAACGGTATTATCAGCCAACTGTTTTGTCTCCATTTTCTCTACAGAAGCAAAAATCGAAGCTTTCTTCCACTCAATGTTTTTACGGTGCATCTGGTTACCAAAATCATTATCGGTAACAGCACGCCAGAAGTTTGGTTTTGGGCCTTTTCCGTCTTTCAACAACTCTGTACCTTTAAATCGATACGAAGTTAAACGACCTTCTTTCTTACTGAAAACAACCTTCACATCAGCATTACTAATAGTTACACCTGCTTTTCCTTGCTTTATTGCCAAAGCAGCCCCGTTATTAACTGTTGTTGCTTTTGCTTTATACTTTCGTTTTAAAGCCAACTGCTCGTGTGCCACTTCATACCCTTTAGGCAATAATCCCCAATCGCTCTTCAAAGTGGCAGAGATTTCAACAAAGTACTCTGTATTTTCTTTGAACTCAACACCTTTTAAAGGAACACGAATTAATTTACCAATGTGTGTTCCAATGTTCAAATCGTTAAATTCAACTTTCTTCAATACTTTTCCATCTGCTTTAACTTCCGCAGTGAAGTTGAATAGATTCAGGTTGGTAAAATCATAAAGGTTTTCAACCAACACTCTTAATTCGTTGTGGCGATTAATTCCCTGATGCTTGAAGTTGATAAACTCATGGGCTTTTTTCACCTCATACAAACCAGGTTGTGCCGAACGATCAGGAAAAACAATACCATTGTTCAAGAATGAATTATCAGTAGGCATATTCTTTCCATAATCGCCTCCATATGCGTAGAAACGTTCTCCTTTTTCGTTGGTCTTCCAAATCGATTGATCTACCCAATCCCAAATGAAACCACCTTGTAGGTTGTCGTATTGCTCAATAATATCCCAGTAATCCTGGAAGTTACCAGTACTATTTCCCATTGCATGAGCATATTCACTTGGAATATATGGTCGGTCTGTTTTCGATTTTCCTACTAACTCGAAACGAGCAGGTGATGGATACTGAGGAGCAATAATGTCGGTATTCCAGTCCATATCGAACAAACTTCCATCGTAATCTTTATATGGGCGTTCGTACTGAACAGGACGCTTCTGGCTATCGTTTGCCTTCATGGCTTTGTATCCGGCATAGAAATTTACACCATTTCCGGCTTCATTACCCATTGACCAGATAATAACCGATGGATGGTTTTTGTCGCGCTGCACCAAACGTACCATTCTGTCTACATGCTGCTGCTCCCAGCTGGCATCTTTCGCTAGTGAGTGCTTTCCATAGTACATACCATGCGATTCGATATTGGCTTCATCCACCACATAAATACCATGCTCATCACACAACTCATAAAAACGAGCACCACGAGGATAGTGACTCAAGCGCACCGCATTGATATTATTCTCTTTCCAAAGCTGAATATCTTTCAATATCAACTCTTCGCTCATCACATGACCAGTTTCAGGATCAGCTTCCTGAGTGTTTACCCCTTTCAATGTGATATGCTGTCCGTTAAGCAACAGAATTCCTTGCTTAATTTCTACTGTTCTAAAACCAATCTTACGAGAGATAATCTCCAACTGATTACCTTTGGCATCTTCAGTTTTAATTAACAGAGCATATAAGTTTGGATGTTCAGCACTCCACTGCTTTACATTCGGAATAGTTGTATTGAATTTAATCGTATTCTCTTTGGCTGCTTCTACATCAAGCTTTTTTGTGTCTGAAACAACCACTTTATTAGCTGCATCCAATACTTTATAAGTTACTTTTACATTTTGAGCTTTTGTAAGGTGGTTTTTCAGGTCAATGCTTAGATTTAACACACCATTTTTATATGCTCCATCCAGAATCGCTTCGGCATTAAAGTCTCGAACTCTAATTTTTGGCTGAGCATACAAATAAACACTTCTTTCAATTCCTGAAATTCTCCAGAAATCCTGACACTCCAGGTAAGAGCCATCTGTCCAACGGAAAATTTGCAATGCAATGGTATTCTTTCCTTTCTTCACATAAGGAGTAACATTAAACTCTGCTGGTAATTTACTTCCTTGCGAGTAGCCTACATATTTTCCATTAATCCAAACGAAACCTCCCGATTTCATTGCACCAATATGAAGGAAAACCTCTTTGCCCGACCAACTTTTTGCTAAGTTGAAATCACGACGATACGAACCTACTGGGTTATATTTCTGTGGTACTTTACCCGGATACTTTGGATAACGCCCATCGATGAATTCCATTTCGTCGGAAATAGGTGCCTTGAAATCGGCAAATTCATACTGATGATTCACATAAATAGGTACACCATATCCTTCCACTTCCCAGTTAGATGGTACTTTGATATCATCCCAGCTATCTACTTTAGCCTTAGGATTCATGAATTTTGTTGGGCGGTCTTTGGGAGAACGTACCCATTTAAATTTCCATGTTCCATCCAGATACTGACGAAGATCGGATGCTGTACTTTTTGTGGTAAGTGCTTTTTCTTCTGATGAAAAACCGGCAAAAGAGGCGTGGGCGGCTTCTTTGTTTTCTGAAATAACCTCTTTGTTATTTACATACTTCCAAGGATTTTTCACGGGATCAGCAAGCTGGGCATAGGTATTTAATACCATACACACCACCAGAACGAGTGATAGATTTAGTTTCATTTTCTTGATTGATTTGATTACTACAATAATGCTTAAATCATATTCAGAAAAATGGTCAATGATTCTGAATAATGGTTTTCTTGTTAATTTTTACACAATGGTAAATAATTCTATTCAATTGTAGAAGAACTCGTTCTAATATTAAGAAACTATTTTATCAATCTTAATGTAGATACTGATATTTATCACAAAAAAATGCCCAGACCAACTCTACCAGAGAGCCAATCCAGGCAATTCATCTTAAACCACAAATATTTTTTACTGACTTACTCCAGTTTACTTGGTTTTAATCACCAAGTTACCTCCAGAATAAATATCAGCATAATTCAATTTCAATCCATCAATTGTTTTTCCATTCAACACCAGCTTTTCAATCTGACTTTTAGAAGAGATTGGCCCTTCCACAGAGATTGTGAATGATTTTTCATCTGGTAAATGAATTTTAATCTTTGAAAACAATGGTATAGTCACCCAGAAGTATGGTTCGCCCGGACATGTTTGATACAATCCCATAGAAGCCATCAAGTACCATCCACTCATTGTTCCGGCGTCATCGTCCATCTGACTAATATACCCTTCAGGTTTCGCCTGAAAAATCTTTCTTACTTCAGGCTTCTTCCACTTCTTATGAGTACCATACCAATTGGCAACCTCTTCTGTTAATAGTTGCTGTACCAACTGTTGCGATTTCCACGGAGAATCGGTGTAGTTATACAAAAACGGCACTTGGATATCTGGTTGGTTTCCCACATTGAAAAGCTCATTTCCGAAGAAAGTATCCAACTGTTCTTCAAATACTTTTTTTCCTCCAACCATTTCCTGAATTCCAGCAATATCAAATGGAACAAACCAACGATACTGCCACAATGTACCTTCATATAAGCCACGGGCATGCATAACATCAGCATCATCTTCCAGATTTAAGAATACTTTCTGCCATGTTTCTTTATAGTTCATTGCAATGTCCATGTATTTCTTATGGTCATCATTGTAGCCCAACTCTTTCGCAATTTGAGCAAAAGCCCAACTATCATACGACGATTCCAATACATGACCCGGAGAATGCCACTCCAGTTGCGTGTCCATTTCGTTTTTAATGGCCGGATAAATGCTCTTTAAATCGAAGTTCAATAACCCTTTTCGGTATCCATCTAAAATAAGAGCAACGGCATGCTCGGTACGAATAGTCGGGAAAGGCTCTGTTTCAGTTGCCCATGGTTGTTTTCCCTGCTCATACAGCTTGCACATACTCGTAAGAATATCGGAATACTGTTCAGGATAAATCAAACTGAACAAAGGATGCTTCGATCGGAATGTATCCCAGATAGACCATCCAAAGTATTGTTTATCGTTCTCGTTTAACTGGTAGATTTTATTGTCACTTGCTCTGTATCGGCCGTCGAAATCTTTCACTTGAAAAGGAGATTGCGACACATGGTATAGGTGGGTGTAAAACAATTTCTTTAATGTATCATTTTCCGTTTCTACCTCTACTGTATTCACCAAATTACTCCATGCCGCTTTAGCTGTCGACTTTACCTCTTCGAAACTCAACTTCTCTCGCAGCTCAATGGTTTTCAATGCATTTTCACTACTTACAGTAGACATCCCTACATACACATTGGCCAATTTTGTATCCTTCGGAAGTAAACCAACCACTTTATTTCCCTGCTCTGAAAATGCCACATCGGTATCTACTTTAATCGCGAAATAGAATTTATATTTCCCTTTCTTACAGACGTTATCGCATTTCACATCGCCCAAAATCACATTCTTTCCCTTCAATGTATAATTAAGCTGAAGCACTTTTTCGAAAGAAGCTGCTAAATCGAATAAGATCCCCGCATCAACATTTTCCGGAAAATGATAACGATGAAACGCTACCTGACGTGTAGCAGTCAGCTCCACCTTTATGCCATTATTCATTTCTACAGCATAAAAGCCAGGCAACGCTTTTTCAGTCGCTTTATTTATCTTAAATGCTCCGGGAGCATCAGCATTAATGGTTCCAACAAAAGGCAATAATCTTAAGTTTCCTCCTGTTCCTTTACAGCCCACACCGCTAAAGCGAGTATTAGAAAATCCAAGAATTTTATCTGAATTGAAGTTATAGCCCGAATGATTTATTGGATCGCTATCGGGGCATGGTTTTGCCATTCCAAAAGGCACAGCTGCTGCCACATCGGTTTGCCCGCGATCACCTCCGGTGCAGATAAACGGATCGATATACTCAACCGAATCTTTTGGTTGAGTATCGGGAGTAGCACACGAAAAACCTGCCCAAGCCATCAACACGATTAATAATTGTCTCATATTTGTTTCATTTAAATAGATATCTTACTTGATCAGAGTTCGATCTAAATCCAAACACATTCCAACCTTAGATTTAAATCGAACTCCGTCTTCTTTATTCAAAATCAAAAATCAGCTCCATATGCAATTTTCCTGTCTCGTAGTTTTTAGACTGAAACTTATAAGCTGAACCTTGAGGTCCAAGGTCGCTTGCTTCATGAAATTTCGTTCCAACCGCAGGAATACCATGATAAAAACCAATGTTCTCTTTCTGGAATTTAGGTGATGTTTTAAAGTTTTTAGGAGCTTTATCCGGATTTAGCATCTTGAAATAGATATCATTCGATTTCGTGTATACTTTAAAACCAGGAACATTCTTGGTTTTAACTTTTGCCCAATACATTTCACTATGATATCCTTTGAATTCCGGATACTCAAAACCTTTATGCCCGGTCATTGTCTCATTATAACTCTTCTCCCAAACACCAAACTGAGTTCCTTTTGCTCTGTTTTTCCATACTCTAAATGGACCTTGCCCCATCCATTTAAAACTTTCAATTTCTTCTTTCGGGAAAGCAAAAGCTAATCCTACTTTTTCCTGAAAATTCTCGGGAGCAAATGCTGTCTCAAAATAAAGTCGACCATCGGCCTTAATGGTCCATTTGTAGTAATCTCTGAATTTTGCCCAGAAATCCTTTACCTTCTCAAAAGTAGCTTCAATTTCTACCTCGTTGGCAGCATTACGTTTTGCAGTAACTTTTGCTACTTTCAGGTTAATACCTGCATAAACAGGTCCATCTTTCAATGGAATAACTTTACCATCGTGAATCACCGATTTCAACATTCCATCGTTCTTTCCGAAAGAGTAACTTTTATTACCAACAACCACTTTATAGTTTGATTCGGTTTCTTCCAACTGCACCTCTTGCTGCTTATTCGAAGCAACTAATTCATTTGTTTTCTGAAGAGCTGTTTTCACTGGCCATGTCCAGGTATTCAGTTCTTTCCCGGCTTTATCTGTTAGAACAATCTTCAATACATCTGCGCTCTGCCATTTTTCTGCCAAATCAATTTTCAACGTTCCCTTACGGTTAGGAGCCATATCAACATTCAACTTTTGACTAGCCAAAACCGTTGCTACTTCGTCATTAAAACTCATCCACGAAACATTAAAAGTACATGACGACAAGTTGGTATAGTGGTATCTGTTTTCAATCTGAAAAACACCATTAAAGTCGGCTGTAACATATCTATTTTCGAAGAATACCGGACTCCAGATATGTTTCACAGTATAGAAACTGGCCTCTTTTTCCAAATAAGGTCCTAAAATACCATCGGCCGCATGATTTCCGTCCAAATCGATTTTTCCATCCCAGTCGGTACGAGCAACTCCTTCATCGGCAAATACCCACAAGAAACCTCCGGCACAAAGCGGATTATTCCACATACGGTGCCAAAAATCTTCTAGTCCTGCTCCAATTCCACCATCGTACAAACCGTGTAGAAATTCTGTGGGGAAGAAAATCTTACGCTTACTAAAACCATCAGCACTCAGGTAATTGTACTTGATATAGTGCATCGTATTGGTCTTCTGGAAATCTTCACGAGGATGAACCACCTCTCTCTTCTGGATATCATACTTTGCAAAATCGCCATCCAAATCGTAATTCCAACCATTTTCGTTTCCATTATCCCAAAGCACAATACATGGATGGTTCACATCTCGAACAACCATCTCTTTGGTCAATTTTCTACCTATTTCAGTATCGTAAGGAGGACGCTGCCAACCAGCCAGTTCATCCAACACCATCATTCCCAAGGAGTCGCACACATGAAGAAAGTGCTTCTCTGGAGGATAGTGAGACATACGTACCGCATTCATATTCATCTCTTGCATTAGCTCAACCGCTTCAATACTCATACGCTTCGATGAGCTACGTGCATATTTAGGATGAAAAGTGTGGCGGTTTACTCCTTTGAATTTTACCTTAACACCGTTGACGTAAATTCCATCGCTCTCACGCACTTCAACGGTTCTAAAACCAAAGCGCTCAGAATACTCATGCACCACCTTTTCTCCCTCAACAAGTGAAAAATGGGCAACATAAAGGTTCGGATCTTCTGGATTCCAGGTTTTAATATTTTCCACTTTTTCAGACAACTCAGTCATTTCACCTGTTGCCAAAGCTGAAAATTGAGCCATTTCCTTTCCTTCAAGTGTAGCAATGGAGACGTTAATGCGATCTGCTTTCTTCAGTTTCGATGTAAAAACATGTGTTTTAAACCAACCATTTGCTTTTGCATCTATCGCCACTCGTTTAATATGCTGCTTGGCCTGTGCCTTTAAGTAAACAGGTCGAAAAATTCCTCCAAACACCCAGAAGTCAGACTTTCGTTCTGCTTCGTTTATACTCTTGTCATCCGAAAATTTCTTTACAAAAACTTCGATGTTATTCTCTTTGCCATATTTCAGGAATTTCGACACATCGTATGAGAACTCGTAAAATGCTCCCTGGTGAGTTGCTCCAACCTGTTTTCCATTGATTTTAACCGTTGCATCGGTCATTACACCTTCAAAAACAATGTCTACATGCTTTCTTTTCCAGTTGGCCGGCACATTGAATTTATACCGATAAGTTCCGGTCTCTTTCAGGCGATCTTTAAACGACTTCTTTCCGTAGTTGTAAGCACCAAACTTTTGTTGTTCCCAACACGAAGGCACTTCTATGGTCGTCCATTTTTGAGAGTTCATTCCTGCTGAGCAGAAAAATTGCCACGTTTTAGTATGCTCGGCATCGGTACCCGTAAGGTAAACAATTTCCGACTTTGCTTTTGGAAGTTCTTTACTGGCAGCAATGCCTACCAATGAGCTTCCAATGCAAATTGCAATTAATAACAATAAGGTTTTAATAGATCTAAAGCTTCTCATACTGAAAATCTTAATAATTAATTTAGGTATTGATTATGTGGTATGCTATCCATTTCAAAAACTAAAATTCGTCCATTCACAAAATCATTATGCTTTATAAATGGCTCTTTCAGCTTTTTACCGTCCAGTAAAACGGACTTTACATAGCAGTTTTTTTCAGATAGATTATTTGCCCGAATAACGAACTTCTTTCCAGCATCGGCATTCGGTAAATCCAATGTCAACTCCACCTCCGGAAACAAAGGTCTTCCCAATGCGTAAGTATCTGAACCAGGAGTTACGGTATAAAATCCCATGGCACTCATTATATACCAGGCCGACATTTGTCCGCAATCATCGTTTCCGCACAATCCTACAGGAGAATTTTGATACTTCTCATTCAAGATTTCGCCAATCAACTTTTGTGCTTTATGATTCTGACCGACATAATTGTACAGATAAGCATAATGATGCCCTGGTTCATTATCGTGTCGATAGTGTCCTTCTTTAAAGTTGCGATCAAGCATGTTTGTAAATACCTCTTCTCCCCCCATCTTCTGCACTAAGCCATCGATATCCTGCATGGCACAAAACAGGTAAGTCCACGGACTTCCTTCTGTAAATGGTCTATTTTTTCTATCGAATACATTGGAGGTAAATTTCCCGTCGGAATAACGAGCATGCATAAAACCCGACTCTGGATTGTACAGGTTCTGATAGTTCTTACTTCGATCATAAAACAGCTTGTAGTCATCGTTTTTTCCCAATGCTTTTGCCATCTGTGCCACACAAAAATCGTCGTAAGCAAATTCCAATGTACGAGAAACCGACTCTGAGGTTTTATCTACTGGCACATAACCCAATTGCTTGTAATAGGTTAATCCGGCACGTCCTTCATACGATGTCCATGCAGCACGATCTCCCCATTTCTTTTCGGTATCGCCATCGGGTGCTACCATCGCATTTTTACGCATCGCCTGGTAAGCTGTCTCCACATCGAAATCGCGAAATCCTTTCACATAGGCATCGGCAATAATTGCATCGGCATGCGAGCCAATCATTATATTCGAATAAGTTGGATTGGGCCACTTGGGTAACCAGCCACCTTCTTTATACATGTTTACCAACGACTGCATCATAGGAGACACATGTTCTGGTGCTATAAAAACAAACAACGGGTGTAGTGTTCGGAATGTGTCCCAAAGCGAGTAGTCGTTATAAGCCACTCCCGAATGAATCTGATCATCAAAAGCGCTGTAATATTTGCCATATTCTGAAAATATGCGCGGGTATAATAACGAATGATACATTGCCGAATAGAAAATTGTTTTCTGATCTTTGGTAGCTCCTTTTATCTTTATTCGGGATAAAGACTCATTCCACTTTTCCTTAGACTGAGCAACTAGTTGCTGAAAGTTCCAGTCAGGCATTTCATTTTGCATATTCAGCTCTGCCTGTTCGAAACTCACAAATGATGTAGCCACTTTAGCTGATACCTTTTGAGAAGCAAAAGCTACTGTTACCCCCAACTGTTCGGCTTTTAATTCATTTAATGTGAATTGTTCGTATTCCGTTCCTTTCTTCTTATAAATGAGACTACCATCAAAATCGGTATCAAATTCAATGATGAAGTACCCTTTAAAATTTTTCAAATCGGGTCCCATCTTTCGACCGCGATGTGCATTATGATGATCGGAATTGTAACCAATAATTCGTCTTTTCTCTGGAATAATTTTCACAAAACCACTGTAATTCAACTCTCGACTGGCCTCGATAGTTACCGATGCTCTCTTTCCTTCAGGAAAAGAAAAACGTAACATTCCACATCGTATTGAAGCGGTCATTTCGGTCTGAATTGTATCTGAACCTTTGCTCATTTTCACCGAATAGTAATGCGGTTTCACCACCTCATCTGCATGTAAAAAATCCATTCCACGCTCTTTGGCTTCAAATTTTACATCTCCAATTTGTGGCATCAACGACACAAAACCGTAATCGCCCATCCAAACAGCAGGTTGATGCGAACCAATAAAACCGATTATCTTTGGGGCATCGTAATGGTAAGCACTTTTACTGATCTTATTTTCTCGCGTCATTGGCACCCATTGTGTCATTCCAAATGGACGAGTTACTCCTGGCACTGTTCCACCATATTCAGTAACATGATGCCCACTGGTTCCAATGTATAGATTTACGGCATCTACCCAACTTTCTTCTTTGTGCTGGCACCCCAAAGCGCCAACAGCTATCAAAATAAGTGCAATTAGTTTCTTCATATGAGTTATAGAATCATAGAAATCTCTCCCAATGCCGTATTTTTGGAGCGATTTGCTGTTTGTTTAATAACTAGTTTTATGTATCGAGCATTTATAGACTGCTGGAAATAGATTTTTCGCACCATACTCGATTGATCGAACTTTCCATTTTCTACCACCTTCTTCCAATTCTTTCCATCAACGCTCACCTCAAAATCGTACTTTACAATTCGCTCTTTCCAATCGTTCTGACGAGGCGTATAGACAAAACCTTGGTAGCTCCTCTCTTTTCCCATGTCGAAAGCAATAAAATGAGGCAACTTCGGATCTAGATCATCCCAGTTGGTATGCCACAAAGTATTTGGATTATTGTCGTAGGCATTTACTGCCGGATAGCGTTGCTTTTGTTCTGAACTTAAACTGTGAACCTTCCAGCCTTGCTTCAGCATTTCGCAAGTGAACTCACTTATCAGGCTCTTATTTACACCTGTTTGTTTCGAGAAGGCTTTTACAATGCCTCCATCCACCATATTGACAGGCTTTTTGTATTTCTTAAAGCGTGAACCATTTAAAGAATAGTAGATGGTTGCTTCGTTTGTTGTTGATAGTTCGACCATTCCACTACTATCTCTTTCTATTTTTACCGAAGGTGAGATAACCTTATTTGTCTGCTTTTGTGCTTTAATAGCAGCGTAATCGAAGCAGCTCTTCATTCTAAGATCGACAGGTTGAAACGATACCTCGAACTCATAGAACTTATCATCCAGCACATACTGAGGTAAAACACCTGCACCGCACGTTGCCGTACCCAAACCAGTTTGAACATGATCAAGGTTTACTGTTACGAAATTGGCCTGCTCCAGTTGATTCGAATGCCTCGACTTATCGATCAGCTTATCGTCATACGAATAGGCACTAAAATTCAAATCAGTAGCTCCTTTGAAAAGTAATCCAACGCCTTCCAAGTTGGTAGTCATTGCCCACTTTACTCCCATCCTATTGGCTGTTTCCTGTGGTACTTCAAATGAATGGTCGTACATCTCAGATGCCGTTTTCTGGTAAAAGCCAATTCGTCCCAACGCTTTACGGTCTGAGTAAGTTGATTGCTCACCCAAACCATACCATGCAATTTGATCGTAATTGGCATTCAGCTTTAACTGATATCCCACTTTGGCAATTGCCTTTACGGTATAAGGCAATTGAATTTTAGCAGCAAGGGTACATTTTCCGCTTTCCGAAACAGTTATCTCCTGCTCGGTGTAAATTCGAATATCACACTTCTTGTTTTCCAACAATACTGGTAAAGTGATCACAATACCTCCATCTGTTTGCTTTAGCGTAATATCTCCATTTACTCTTTGTTGCAATTGGTTCAATCCTGCATTCAACCAGGCATTTTGTCCGTTGGCATCCTTCCTGTCATTTTCTGTAGCCGGGCGATAAAAGTTAAGCTTCGGACTTTCAACCAATAATTTTCGTCCTTTATAATTGTAAGTTATAAGCTCACCAGTCTTCTTCGAAACTGATAGCTCTAACTCTTCGTTTGCAATAATTATCTCTTTCTGATTTTGAACTACATGAAGTTCTGAACCATTAACAGGAGAAGTATAGACAGACGGTTCTATTGGTAAAACAAACTGTTCCCAGGCTATTTCATGTCCCTTTGCCACCATTCCACATCTTTTTTTCTGCTTAAATGAAAAGTTCAGCACATACTGCTGTCCACCTTTCAATTGGGGTAACTGTGAAATATTCAATGCTATTTCTTTGTTTGCCTGCGCCTCTAAATCAATCTGTATTTTAGCTTCATGAACTGTTCCCTCTGCGTTTTCAATACTTACAAAAACATCAAATTGATTCAGGTTAGTAAAAAAGTATTTATTCTTTACTTCGAATTTGTAGTTTTCTAAATCAGTCGCTTTAACAGAAATATTCTGATATATCTTCTTTACTTCATCCAACTGCGCTTTTGGTTCGCGATCTGAATTTACCAAACCATTTAAACAGAAGCTATCATCATTGGGAATTGCTGGATCGTGATCACCACCGTAGGCAAAAAATTCTTTGCCTTTTTCATCTTTCGTACGTAATCCCTGATCTACCCAATCCCAAATGCATCCTCCCTGCAAAACAGGGTAGTATTCAATGGCCTTCCAGTAATCGGCTAAACCACCACAACTATTCCCCATAGCATGAGCATATTCACACAAAATCAAAGGACGATCATCGTATTTTTTCGCATAGTCTACAATCTCATCAATACGATCGTACATAGGACAGAAGATATCGGTATTGGCAGTCATTTTAGCTCCTTCATACTGAACCGGACGTGTTTTTTCATTGGCCTTCATCCACTTGTAAGTGGCTTCGAAGTTCACACCATTTCCTGCCTCATTTCCCAACGACCACGTGACAATACATGGATGGTTTTTGTCCCGCTCGAACATGCGCTTGGTACGATCGATATGAGCAGCTTTCCATTCTGGTTTCTTAGCTAAAGAATTTACGCCATGCCCCATTCCATGCGATTCGATGTTGGCTTCATTAATCACATATAAACCATAAATGCTACACAACTCATAAAATCGCTCATCGGTTGGGTAGTGACATGTGCGCACGGTGTTGATGTTATTTTCTTTCATCAACTTGATATCCAGCAAACGGCTTCTCTCATCAATCACATGTCCTTTATCCGGATCATGCTCATGTCGATTTACCCCTTTTATGTAAATGGCTTTCCCATTTACCAGAAATCGCCCCTCTTTAATTTCTACTTTTCGAAATCCCACCAATTGAGTAAATGCCTGTAAAAGCTTTCCCTCACTGTTTCTCAAACCAATAAGTAGTTTGTATAAGTTGGGAGTTTCTGCTGTCCATTTCTTAGGGTTCTCAATAAAATTTATACCGAAATCGATATCTGTTTTTTCATCGCTCACTGCTACTTTTTTCGACAGGTTTAATAATGTCTCACTTTTATCCAGTGTCATTAGCAGAGCAGATAGCTCCAAGTCTTCCCCATTAATTTGGGTGTGATTTTTCAACTCAACCTGAAGTGAAAACTTTCCATTTTGGTATTCCTGATCCAAGTCGGCAATTACTTTAAAATCGCGAACACGCACCTTAGGCAATGCCGATAAAGTAACATCTCGCTCAATACCACTCAAACGCCAGAAGTCCTGACACTCCAGATAGCTCCCATCCGACCAACGAAAAACTTCCAAAGCCAAATCGTTTTCTCCAACTTCAACAAAAGATGTAATATCGAATTCAGCTGGTGTTTTCGAACCTTGACTATATCCAACTTTCTTCCCATTCACCCAGATATAAAAAGCCGACTTTACAGCTCCAAATCGAATGAAAATTTGTCTTCCTTTCCAAGTAGTTGGAACTTCAAATTTCCGTTTATAATAACCTACGGGATTATAATCTTTCGGTATAAAAGGAGGATTGGGTTTCTCCTTGGCAACTTTGGAAAAAGGATAGTTGGTGTTAATGTAAATTGGCACATCAAATCCCTCACACTCCCAATTGCCAGGCACAGGAATATTGTGCCATTTTTTCGTATTGAAATTCGTTTGGTAAAAATTACCCAAACGTTCATCAGTATTTTTTACAATCTGAAACTTCCAGATTCCATTTAAACTTTTTCTGTATTCCGATTGAGCATCCTGACCATTCCATGCATCATCCTCATTCTCGAATGGTAAAAAAAATGCATGAGGTTCTTCCTTATTTACGGCAAAAACAGCAGGGTTTTCCCAATCATTTTTCTCTTGCGCAAAAAGCGCCCCACCGACTAATATTGCTACTATCAAAAACAAATATCTCATTTCCACCCTCACTTTGAAAAGTTACTATCCATCACTGCTTAAACAATTGTCAAATCTAGTTGGAGGTGCCCATTAACAAATGGACACCTCCACCATATATATGGATATTTCACCCATGCTTTGTGTTCTGAAAACAATCCTATCAACAATGTTTCAAATGATTGCAACATTGAGTCTCAGTTGATGCTTAGTTGCAACTACAACCTACAGTAATCCTCGCAACTGTTTTGACACTTTTCCGTTTCGAAATAGGAATAATGAAAAGCTACCTTCCTGTATGCTATCTAGACTAATCAAGCTTGGTACAGCCCCTTTCTTTACTCGGTCTGCTACGAATAAATTATTCGATAAAATGTATGCAGCATCCTGCTTATTCATGCCCCAATTTTGCTTTTCAGAAAGGATACCAATTCCCATCTTTTTATTATTGCTAGCTAAAATTGCAGTGATATTGGTATGGTTCCCTTCAAAGTGGTCATCATCTGTTTTCATCTTGTGGTAATTAAAATTCCCCGATGATGCTTTCTTTGGGTATTGAGGATATGGCCCATCACCCAACCAAGCAATATTCTGCATTGCATCTGGAATTTTCAGCCCTAAACCTAAGCCTAAAAATTTCGCATTTAAACCTGCCTCTTTCAATTGATAGTTGAAATCAACCTTTCCAGATTTCGCTACTGAAATATTCAGGTTAAGCAGCACCTCCTCATTCTCTCCTTTCAATTTGAAAGCGTATACCAATTCAATGGTTGTATTCGATTTATTCTGAAACCACTTCTGACTTACCAAGCGGTATTTATCAGCAAAAACATCAGGGTAAATAGTTGGTATTTCCGGTCTCTTCTTTTTCTTATTGTAATATGATAACCAATGAGTTGTATTATCGGCCTTACGTCCCGTTTTTAAAACTGGTCCTTCTGCCATTAAGTTGGCACCAGCATAAAACTGAAACTTCCCATTGGCACCAAAACGCAATGTTTGATTTGATGCAAGCTGAACGGACGATAGTGCCGGAATGCTTTTTAGTTCCCCAACTTCCTCTGAATCGCCACCATCTTTTTCAGCTAAAGCTTTATTGGCTATAATCTCAATTGTTTTGGTTCTAATCTTTCGTTCATTGTGATCGTAAACCGATAGCTCCACAATATTCACATTGTCAGCCAATGCCTTCTTCAACGAAAAAGGAATTTGCAACTGCTGCACTGTATGTGGCAACGCTGTAAGAGTAAGAATTCCTTCTTTCTGCAACTTGTTATTACTATACCATTTCCACACGCACTTATGCTGAGACAAATCGATAAAATCGTAATTATTTCGAACTTGAATAGATGGCGATTCATTGATCCCAACACTTACTTTATCGTCCATAAATTTCACCGGGCAATAAACTGCTTTCACTTCGAAATAAGATACCGAAGGTTTACGATATCCATCCACAATTCCATCGTTTCCATAAGCTCCATGGCAATCCAGAATTGTACTATCATTCTTCCAACGATTAGCAATTAAAGCACTACTATTTACCGGATATGTAAAATCTTTAGCTCTTGTGTCGTACACTTTAGCTCCTTTCTGAACTGGTCTCAACAACTCCTGATCGACCCAATCCCAGATACATCCTCCGGCATGTTTCTTGCTATTTTGCATGATATTCCAGCGCGCTTCCAAATCGTAAAGTGCTTGATCTAACGCATGGTTGTATTCGGTATAAATTATTGGTGATTTTATCGTTTTATCGTCCCTGTGCTCAATTATTTCTTCAGTTGAAGGATAATGGTCTGCAAAAACATCTGTATTTACAGGCATTCCATACAGAAATCCATGAAAGTTGTTTCCGCTATAAAGAGCAGGTCGTGTTGAATCCAACATCTTACAATACTCATACATCTTTACCCAATTGGTACAAACCGGATTTTCGTTTCCAACACTCCAAATGAGCACAGAAGCATGGTTGATATCTCGATTCACGGTATGATTTACCCTTTCGAGCATCACTCCCAAATTACCCGGAATCTTCTGTGAATATTCGTCAAATCCCAGAGGAATCTCGTTAATCACGTAAAAGCCATATTCATCGCACAATTCAAAAAATCGCGCATGTGGCGGATAATGAGAACAACGAATTGTGTTAATATTCGCCTGCTTCATTAGTTCCAAATCCAGCCTCATGTCTTCTTCCGAAACAGCACGCCCCCTTTCCGGGTGCATTTCATGGCGATTTACTCCTCGCAATTTTATGGGAGCATCATTCACCATCAGCTGACTATTCTTTATGCTAATTTCACGAACACCTACCCTTCTACTGATACGCTGAAAAACCTTATCTCCTTGTTTTAGTATCAATTCCAAATCATACAAATTGGGCGTTTCTGCATTCCATAGTTTGGGATTTTCCAACTTAAATGTAGTATTTAAAGGACGTGGCATATAATGCTTACCTTCCCACACCAAATGCTGCTTATTGGTTTTTATGATTTTCCCATCATATTTTAACGTAGCCTCTAGTTCGACATTTTTAAGTGGCCCGTTTTTTAACTGAAAACTATGAATATCCGATAAAATATTCACCTCTGCTTGCGCCCCCTCAACAGGAGTTGTTATCACCACCTTATCGAAATGCATTTGAGGTGCAGCATATAGGTAAACATCTCTGAAAATACCATGTAAACTCCACGAGTCGCTACAATCGAAGCCAACATGCCCGTGATTGCTATAAACTCTTACCAGAATTTTATTCTTCTCGTTTTTCTTTATGTACTTCTGAATATCGAACTCAGCCCGATTAAACGCACTTTCGAAATCACCAATGCGTTTTCCGTTCAACCAAACTTCAAAACCGTAAGCAACACCTTCGAAATACAAGTGAATCTTTCGATTGGTAGTCTTCCAGCTTTCCGGCACATCAAATTCGCGATAGTACCATCCCGTTTCATCGGTTGCTGGAATTTTATATTTCAATTTGCCAAAACCATGCATTTCCCAGTTGGAGGGAACACTCAGGTTATCCCACTCAGCAGTCAACTCTTCGCCATTGAAGACAGTTTTTGCATTAATCTCGCTTTTACCCTTCTCCAACTTAAATTTCCACTCTCCATTCAATGAACTTACCCATGAAGATTGCATTTTCTCTGGCAGAATAGCGTGCGATTGCAGTGTTGTGCTCAGGAAAAGCAACAAACACAACAACTGTATAACTATATATTTCAAATTCTTCATCTTACTCTCTTTTAAAGATTACTCATTACTAAGTTTGGTCAGCATTTGCAACTGTTTTTGCGACATTTTTTTCTTTCCTTCTACAGGAAATAGCTTCAGGTATTCATTCACCTGATCGACCATAAAGTTGTAATCGTCATTCACCAATAAACCGGCCTTTTTACTTACGTGCTGGGCAAAATTGTTGGCAATACCTCCCACCAATTTCGGATGCTTTTTCAGCTGAGGATTCTCTTTTAGAATCAGATTTTGGAAATAAGCTTTATCGCTCTTTAGTGCATTTCCGGGAGTCAGCTGAATATCTTTAAAAATGTAGTTCATTCGAAGACTTGCATTCTCTTCTTTTACCTCCTTTAATGCAGCTTTCCATTCTACCTCTTTTCTTCCGGTATTACTTAGTCGAGGTTGACTCACGAAGCTTGACGTTTCCATAACTCCAATAGCTTCAAGTTCAACCTCCGCCGACAACAATCCTTCCGACTCCACTTTTACTTTAATGGTTCCGGGCTTTCCGGTAGAACGAATGAAATTAGCTACGGGAGCTGCGATGTACCAAACACCTGAATTATCGCTTCGCTTATGGATATCAGTGGTCCACTTTTCAGGCGCAATTAGTTTTGCAGGACCAGAAACAGACCATTTCAATGGTTGATTGAAAGCCTGAACCTGAATACCATTTTCATCGCGTGCATCAACAGTTAGCATTACCACCGAACTACGCAGTGCATCGATTTGCTGATGAGATGCTGTTAATTTTAAAGCGGCAGGTTTCTTTGCCATTTTCACAATGGTTTCCACCTTTTCTTTTCCACGTGTAGCAACAGCTTTCAGCTCGCCTTCTTCAATATCGACACCTTTGAAAGTTCCGGTATGAAAGTTTTCAGCATTTAACTGTAGCTTCCCTTTACTTTCGCCATTCACAAATAGTTCCACCTCATCGCAGTTAGAATCAACGATAATGTCCTTCTGCTCTCCCACATATTTTTCTTGCCAGAAATGCTGGTGAATAAACACCATTGGCTCTTCATGATAGTGTGCCTGCCACAAGAAATACAAGTATTTAGGCACACGATAAACATCGACCCAACCTTTTGGATTTACCCATTTCAATGGCGCATGTTTGTACACACGAATGGCTCCATCGTCGCAATACATCCACATATTTCCGTTGTGCATATCAATTCGTCCACGTTGGCTGCCGCCCATAACACGAGCTTGTTTATGCTGAAACTCTTCGTTTCCGGTATGTTGATTGTTGGATGGATTAATATCAAATACATCGTCGTGTGTCCAGCCACGCACGGTGCAGCGCAACAGGTTTTCCATATCCATATTGGCATCGGTATGATCCACATAATCGCCTTCACCACCATGTACGTGACGTGCTGTAATTATTCGGGTTGAGTCTTCTTCATGAATCCACTTCGAATCTGCGCCATCGTTGGTTTCGTTTCCGGTAGAATACATCACAATACTCGGACGATTTCGATGACGACGTATGGCTTCTGTTACCATCTGCTTTTGCACCTCTTCATCGAAATCGATGTTCTTAATCATTGGCGAGCTGAGATTCACCATCACGCCCCACTGGTCGAACAAATCGTGAATTAATGGTTTATTGGCATGAATATTTGGTCGAATGAAATTGTGATCCTGACCAAACTTCACATCGCGCATGTCCATCACATCCATCCAATCAGGAATGGCATTATTCACCCAGGGAAAACACTGTGTACGATTGGTTCCGTGAATATGAATCTTCTTTCCATTCAGAATTCCCCAGTTATCGGTATAATCCCAAGCGAATGTGCGAAAACCAAGCGGACTCTCATAGTAATCCACTTTCTTGCCATCGACAAAAACTTCGGAAATCACCTTGTATTGTTGGGGTGAATCCACTGACCAACGAATCGGATTTTCAATATTCTGAAACAGCTGAGTTAGCTCCTTATTCTCTTTAGATGCTACTTCTACCGAACTTCTTTGTTCTGCAATAATTACTCTTTCAGGCGATTCGATTTTGGTAACCAATTCAACAGCAGTCTTATCTTTCTGATCGTTTTTTATCCACGTACGAACATTAACATCGGCACTGTTTTCATCCAGGCGAGGAACGGTAATAAAAGTACCACCTTCGTGCGCTGCACTACCCTGAAACGGAATATAAACATCGCTTTTCTTCACCAATTTCACATCGCGGTAAATTCCACCTGAATGCGTCTGGTTCCCCGATTGCATAGGAGGAATACGGTGCTTGTCATTCAATCGATTATTCACCGCCACTGCCAAAACATTCTCTTTTCCAACAGTTATAAAATCGGTAATATCGAAGTAAAAGGCATTGAATCCACCTTTGTGTTCGCCCAGGTATTTTCCGTTTAAATAGACTTTGCAATATTTCATCACACCCTCAAATTCAACGAAGATGCGTTCATTCTTGGCCAATTCTTCTACGGTAAAATTCTTGCGGTAATATCCCCAACCGTAGTACCAGTATTTCACATCACCTTTTCCGCCTTTTGCTCTAAAAAACGATTTCTTCTCTTCCGAAGCATTCATTATAAATGGATGTTCCTGACGAGTTGTTTCGTAATTCTGATACGAGTGCGGAATAGAAATGGCCGACCATTTGCTATCATCAAAATTCATTGATGCAAATGATTTATCATCGGCCTCTTCCGGGAAGAAATTAAAAGTCCAATTCTCATTCAGTTTAACCATCTCTCTTGGCAACTGGTAAGTCATAAAATCGGTTGTATAGTATTCATCAACCGACTTATTCCCGGCACTATGCCATGGTTTCAATTCTTGTAAATTGCTTTGATTGGATTTACAACCAATGAAAATAAAAAGCAACACAAGAATTGCCCAATTCATGTTGAATCTGCTCATCTTACTTGTTTTTTATTTCATCGTAAAGTTTCGCCATGGCAATCAACGGATTATGTCCCAAATAATCAGAACAAGGCATATTTCTGCTTCCATTCTTGCGTTTTACATCTTCCGGACTTCCGCCATGTGGATGATAAAACTCCCAAATTTTTCCTGTCAGCTTAAACTGGCTGGCTGTTTCGTTTAACGATCGTTCCAGAATCACTTTTGCAGCTTCGTATTTTCCATATCGAATACAAGCTTTTGCCACCCAAAAGCTCATACTATTCCAAACAGGACCTCTCCACATTCTCAGTTCAAACTTCGGATCGCTCATGGAAACTGTTGTTGTTGGATGCTTCGAAAGAAAATGCTTCGGACTCATCACATAATTTTCGATGTAGAATTCTGCTCTCTTTTGTGGTGCAATTCCAACAATAATTGGCCAAATATTCTCGAAAGCAAAATGTTGCTTCTTCGGATCGTTTACCGACCAACTATCAAAGTAGCTACCCTTTTTCGAGTCGAATAGTTCATTGTTGACGTAGCTTTTTAAGCTTGCCGCTTTTTCGGCATAAAACGATGTTTTCACCCCCAACTTCTTTCCCCACTTATCGGCAAAGAAGTATAAAGCATACACATGAGATGTCGCATCGATACAAGCTTGTGGTCCCAAATCTGCTTCGTCGAAACGGATTCCCTGATCGACACCACTTTCCCAACGTCTTTTGATGATGTCGTTGTAGAAGAAGCCTTTTCCTTTTGCTTTACGCTCATTTTCGAACCAGGTAATCTGGCGAACCAAAGCAGCATAAAAGTCGATTAGAATAGATGAATTGCCTGTCTGATTCACATACTCATCTACGGCATAAATCCATAAAGGCGGATGTCCTTCATCTTTCTTACTCCATCTAACCTCTTTGTGTTTTCCCCCTTTTCGTGGAAACCAAATACTACCAGGAAGCATACCATGAGCCTCCTGGTTCTTTATGTTGTTGTACAATTGATTTAATCCATGCTCCGGATTATACACCAATGCATCGTATACCTGATGTACAATATCCCAGTGCCCAAAAGCAGGAGCAAGGTGGTAACCCGGTCCAATCTCTTCCCACGCATTGTCGAAAGGATATTGAGCCGGGTGTGTACTTTTTTTGTGCAAATCCAATGTGTATTTCAACACTGGTTGCCACTCCGGCTTACCCGGTAACTTTGTGTTCTCTTTTTTTGCATATCCGCCAACAAAGGCAAATAAAAACATTAGAATCAAACTCTTCTTTTTCATTCCCAGCATTTAAAGTTTGTTCAGTCAAATTCAGTTTTAATCGTATGAGTCAGTTGACAACAAATGAGCAACACACCTAAAGCTCACCAATTACCAACACGCTAACTCAAGAATTTAATATCGAATTCGACCTATTGATTAATACCCCAGTTTTTATTTGGTTGACTTCCCAGGTTTAGTTCAATTTTTCCTCCTTTAGCAAAATCGCTATGTGAAAACTGGAAGCTATTCCACTCTTTCCCATTCAACTTTGCCGATTGGATGTACATATTCTCTTTCGAGTTATTATTGGTTTTTATTGTGAAGGTTTTTCCTGTATAATATTTTGGATTCAGATGAATTTTCACTTCATCGAATAGAGGAGTTGTAATATCGTATTTCGAATCGACAGAACAACCGCCATCCATTTGAAACATTCCAATGGACATTAGAACACCCAGTGCCCCCATCTGACCTTGATCTTCATCTCCGTTATAACCACCATAAGGAGTAGTATCTCCGAAAGTGGTCTCTTTTACCTCTCTCACCCATTTCTGTGATAGCCAAGGCGCTCCAGTATAGTTAAACAAATGAGCCATTTGGCAAGATGGTTGATTTTCATAATCGACCCAGTTCTGAGCGTGTTTACCGTGGTCGGTAATATAATTCATTGGAGCAGCTTTTCTGAAGCATTCACTTAAGTATTCGGTATACTTCTCTTTTCCTCCGAAAAGCTCCATTAAGCCAGGCAAATCGTGTGGTACAAAGTTGGTATAAATGGCAGAGTTACTTTCGCAAAAACCAAGTGTATGAAAACCATCTCCAATTGGTTCAAAGTTCTCAATCCAACTGCCATCCTTCATTCTTGGATGAATAAAGCGCGTTTCCGGATTCCACAATTTCTTATAATTTTTAGAGCGCTTATTAAACAACTCATAGTCTGAATTATTACCTGTTGCTTTAGCAATTTGTGCCAAACACCAATCCTGATAAGCATACTCCAATGTCATTGAGGCACCATCTTTATGTCCTCCTGGTCCTTTTATGTATTCCGGCACATAACCTTGCTCTACATAATAGCCCATTCCTCCTCCTTGAGGATTATCGCGATGCTCATACCCTGCTCTATCGCGTATGCCACCAACAAAAGCATTCTTTCTTAATCCTTCGTATGCTTTCTGAATATCGTAGTTTCGGATTCCCTTGTTATAAGCAGTTGCAAAGAACGAAACAGCCGGATCACCAATCATTACGTAAGTGTAATTTCCTCCTGAAGGCCCACGTGGAATCAGTCCTCCATGATTGTACATTTCGACCATGCTATTGCAAAACTCATCCATCATTTCAGGATAAGCCATTGACCACAACACATTCAACGTCCAGTGGCTTCCCCACCATGCGTCGAAATTGTAAAAATTGTTTTTCGGCTTTCCTTCTGCATTCAATGGCATTTGACGAATCGCAGGTTTCTCGCCTGTCATATCGCAAAACTTACCATCCACATCGCTTACAATTCTTCTTCCCAACAACGAGTGCCATAAGTCGGTATAAAATTTTACTTGTTGTTTTTCGGTTCCCCCCTTAATTTCAATCTTACTTAACCATTTGTTCCATTCATCATCCGACTCTTTCACCACTTTGTCGAAATCCCAATGAGCTAGTTCTGTCTCAAGATTCAATCGGGCTTGTTCGATATTGGTATACGAAATGGCCACCTTCATCAACAAGTTTTCATCTTTCATCTGATCGAATGAAACAAAAGCGCCACAATTTTTTCCTGCAATTTTATTATTCGGAGTTGTTATAATCTTTTTGTTTTTCCATCCACCAAACTCAGAAATTGGTTGATTGAAACGAGCTACAAAATAAACATAAGTAGGCTTAGGACGACGTCCTGTACGCCCCATTAAACTGAAGCCTGCAATTTCGTTATCGTTAACGCGAAAAACCATAGAAGAGTCCATTTTTGAGTGAGCCAAATAAGCTCCTGTATCAAAAATCACAAACCCTTTCTCGTTTTTAGGGAATTGGTACTTATGAAATCCAACTCTGGTAGTAGAAGTTAGTTCGGCAGTAATATTGTAATCGTCCAGCACCACTTTATGATACCCTGGTCGTGCTATTTCCGTTTCGTGTTTAAATGACGATTTATAAGCATCCATCCCCAGGTGCCCTTTAAATTCTCCAACGGTAGGCATAACCGGAATACCAGACATCTGCCATGCATGAACATGTGAAAAACAACGAACATTAAGTGAATCGTACAAATAACCCGATTTCCAACTTCCTTTGGTACGGGTATCAGGACTTAAGTTCACCATCCCAAACGGGCGACTTGCCGAAGAAAAGAAGAACCAACGGCACTTGTGAGTGTCGATAAACGGATTAACCAAATCGGTAGGTTTTATTGCTTTTTGCTGACAACTGGTAATAGCTAAAAACAATAAACAGAGGTAAATTACTGGTTTAAAAGCTTTAAAAATCTTCATTTTTTAATAGGTCTTTAGTAGAGGCTTTACTAACCTGAGTTCGGTTTAAATTTCCAGGTTCAGATTGCGATTTAACGATTCGATTCGTTTCTCAGAATTCAGGTTATTGGGCCATTTGCGTTAATACTATCTACAGAGGTGGTCAATTCCAGGCTTATCAGGATGATGCAGATTGCCCCGTAAGATTACTCCCACGGGGCTCTGCAATTAACTAAACTAATCTCACATTATAATCGTTTTGCTCTAGGCTGAAGATCTGTCAAACTTCCAATTTTAATTGGCTTTCCAGTCTCGATACAGTTACGCGCAGCAACACCAATTAAGATAGACATTGCTCCATCGCGAGTACCTGCCATGTGCTTGTGTATATCTTCTTTCTCCGGATGTTTAAAGATCTGATCGTGCAAACGAACATCACCACCACCATGGCCACCACGGCTATAAGGAACACTAACAGTCTCTTGTTTATTCCACAGTTTGTGTAAAATAATTGGTTTGGTTTTCGCTTTCGCCTTACCGCTTTGATCCATTTCAGCAGCATGTAACTCTTCCTGACTCAACATTTCTGAGTTTAGGTAAGGTACATCAAGGAATGCTTCAATTCGTCCTTCGGTTCCGTTGAATGCAACACGCCATCCCTCCCATGGAGAGTAAGTAGTAAGCATGTAGTTCACATATACATTGTTGGCATACTTGATATTTACATTCATCTTATCGTAAATATTAATTTCAGGGCGGAACAAGCAATTATCACGGATGTAACCATCGTGCTTCTCATTCATAACGTAGCGTTCATAGTCGCCACGACTTCTTGTAATATCCCAATAGAACTTACACGTTTTCTTTTCGTCACAAGTACGACAGCTTACTCCTGATTTCTTAGGATTTCTTCCATAGTATTCCAAATCACCATAAGCAAATACCTCTTCTGGCTCTGAATCTAACCACCAGTTAATTAAATCGAAGTGGTGAGTTGACTTGTGTACCAATAGCGTACCACTATGCTCACGCTGTCCATGCCAACGACGGAAGTATGATGCTCCGTGACTAGTGTTCAACATCCACGAGAAATCCACAGAAACAACATCGCCAATAGCACCACTGCTCAATAGCTCTTTAATTTTAGTATTGTATGGACTCCAACGGTAATTGAATGCAACAATAACTTTGCGCTTATACTTACGCTCTGCATCCAAAATTTCCTGACACTTATCTTCGTCAGTTGTCATTGGCTTTTCTGTCAACACATCAATTCCTGCTTTCAATGATTTGATGATATACATATGATGCGTTGCATCGGTAGTAGTTACCATTACCAAATCAGGAGTTTGCTCTTTCAACATACCTTCAAATGTGTCATACAATCCACATTTTTTGCTCACTCCAATATATTTAGCAGCATACTTCAAGCGTCCAGGGTTATGATCAACCAACCCAACGAACTCAATAATATCGCCGTATTTGTCGACCAAACGTTTTCCCCAGAAACCATTTCCTCTCACTCCGGTTCCCACTAGAACCACTTTCAGTTTTTGGCCACTAGCTTTAATAGCAGCTTTAACAGGTCCTGCAACTGCTGCTCCTGCAGCTACTGCTCCAACTGTTGCTAAAAATTTCCTTCTATTCAACATTTTTCCAATACGTTTGATTTGCTATTTAATTTTTATTCAAAACATGCCATACTAGCATTCTTAAATATATCTACCATCATCCGACAGCCACCTATTCTTCCACTACTTAATAGTAAAACAGGGGTAAAAAAAGCTTTTAACACAGCTCATTTTAAAGCCATTAGCACCAAACCAGTAAAAATGTTTTTCGTAGAATTTATTTCACTTTTTTAACAGCATCTAATGGACCATACTTGATTCCCAGCTTTTGCCATTCTTTTAACTTCACTTGCAAGGCTTCTTTGAATCGGGTATAATCTTTATTTCCTTCTGAAGTCCATCCATTCTCGGCATAAGCAGCAATTCGAGGGAAGACTCGGTGGTATACATTTTCTGTTTTAGGAGTCCACTCTGTCCACATTTGACAACCTAGTCCTAAAATTTGCTGTGCCTCTTCTGCTGATAATTCTTTGGGGACAACCTGGAATCGGTATGCCTTCTCTAGGTTGATTTTTCGATAAGAATAGTCGAGGTATGTATACTTACTGGTACTATTTACCACATTATACCCACGACTAATTGCTTTCTGAAAATCACTGGCTGAGCCATGCCAAAAATGAATAATTGCATTCTTCGATAGTTCTGTTTTTGCACTTTTATCACCTTTCGCCCAGCTATGTGTACGCTCGCCTAATATTTCGTTCCATCCCATGGCTCGTTTGCCAAATTTCGATTCAATGTATTTCGAAATGTCATTGGTAAATTTCACCTGTACATCGCTAAAAGTGGGCAGTTGATATTTTTTCTTGTACGCTTTAACAGCACTACTCTTTTTCCAATGATCGTAGCGCACTTCATCTCCTCCTATGTGAATAACCTGCGATGGAAAAAGAGCATTCACCTCATCCAAAACATCATGTAAAAACTGAATGGTTTTATCACTTGAAGGGTCTAAGACATCTGTACCTACTCCAAACTTACACGGAACTTTTATTTTCTTCTTTTGAGTTCCCAGGTAAGGATAACTGGCAATTGCAGCCGAGAAATGGCCTGGCATTCCAATCTCCGGCACCACCTGAATATTCAATTTTGCAGCATATTCAACAATCTCTTTTATTTCAGTCTGTGTATAAAATCCACCGTGAGATTTTCCATCGTATGTTTTACTTCTGGAACCACGACCATCGTTTACCTGAGTGCTATCTCGCCTTGATCCCACTTGTGTCAACAAAGGATATTTCTTTATCTCGATTCTCCACCCCTGATCATCTGTTAAGTGCCAGTGAAAGACATTCATTTTTAAAGCAGCCATTTCATTCAATAATTTTATGACCACCTCTTTACCCTGAAAATGTCTGGATTCATCCAACATAAAGGCTCGCCATTTAAAGGCAGGTCTATCCTTGATATGCACCTCAGGAATTGCTCCCCCCTTAATCAACTGTCTCAAAGTCATTAAAGCATAAAACTCCCCTGATTTCGCTGATGATTTAATAGTAATTCGTCTATCTTTTGCAATCAACTCATAAGCCTCTTTGTCTGTAATGGATTTATCGGTCTGAAATTCAATTTTCACTCGTTTCCCACTAGAGATATTCTTTTCCGACAATAAATCTTTCAAAAATGCTTTATTCCCGATTTCTCCCGAAATGGCTACTCCCTCACTTAGGTCAATATTGTACTCTCCTAAAGCAATTTCATTTGGAAAAGGAATTAGTTGAACTTTATCTGCTTTCTCTCTCGGTTTTGAACATGAAAACAATACTAATCCAATTAGTATTACAACTATATTATTTTTCATCTGTTTCGTTTTTTTGATTTTGAAGGATGTAACTTAAGCTTACTTTAGAGTTGGTATTTGTGCACCCACTTCCTTGTACCACAAGTGCAACTTTCTTCTTAGCTTTTTGGCTAGCTTAGGCATCTCTTCTGCCAGATTATTTTGCTCTCCAACATCATTCTTCAGATCATACAATTCAATCTGCCCTTCTTTATTTTGAAGTGTTTGAGTATGCCACTCGATTAGTTTATAATTCCCAACACGAATAGCACTTGCCGGCACCATTCCTGAGCCATAGTGATAATGAGGATAATGCCAGCACAATTGATCTCGCTTTAAATGCTTTCCATTTAGTGCTTCCACAAAACTCACCCCATCCATTCCCTTTATAGGTGGCACTTTTACATTGACCATTTCTAAGAATGTTGGAAAGAAATCGATGGACGAGATCATTTCATGACACTGGCTGTTTGCAGTTGTTATCCCGGGCCAACGCACAATCATAGGTTCCCGAATTCCTCCTTCATAAAGCCATCCTTTTCCACTTCTAAATGGTTGCTGACTGGCATAGCTATGCTTTCCGCCATTATCGGCAAAAAAGATCACGATGGTGTTTTCAGCTAATCCCAGATTATCAATGGCATTCAGAATTCTGCCCACTCCATTGTCCAGTGATTCAACCATCGCTCCAATCACCGGATGATTCTCAGGCTTACTGTTCAATGGATGAGATTTATACTTCTCTACCAATCGATTTTTCGACATTAAAGGATCGTGAATGGCATTATGGGAAAGCATTAAGAAAAATGGCTTATTCCTGTTTTGCTTCATAAACTCAATACTTCTACTGGTTATGGTATCGACATTATGAGCATCATTTTCGGCATCTTGCCACGGGAACAAATTCTTCCCCGCAGGTTTATAAGTAACAAAGGTTTCCTGAAATCCTTGTTTGTCGGGGTTATGTTCCAAACTGCCAGGAGGTCGCTTGGTTTTACTTAAATGCCACTTTCCAATTAAAGCTGTCTGGTAACCATTCTTCACCAAAACTTCGGCAAATGTGGTTTCTGTCAAAGGAAGAAATTGTTGCCAACTGGGGGTATCTAATACCTCTTCTGCTCTTTTTTGTCCTGGAATATAGTCGGTCAACCTTAAGCGTGCAGGATATTTTCCTGTCATAATTGATGCCCTGGTTGGCGAACAGATGGCTGCAGCAGCATATGCATTGGTAAACCGAACTCCCTGAGACGCCAATTTATCGATATTCGGTGTATGATAATATTTACTTCCATAACAGCCCAACTGAGCTGTTCCCATATCGTCGGCAAGTATAAAAACAATATTGGGTTGAGTGCTTTTCTTATGGCTGTTTGAAGCCAACGAGTTAGCTATACAAAAAATGCATAGCATAAGGTATATTGAACGCATGTGGTTTAACTATTTAATTAAAGAATCAAGGTTTTGGGAAATAGCGCATATGACTATATCGTGGATAAGAATCGAATACCTCTTTATCTTTTCCAACAATTCGTGGATCTCTGGTCGCTTTCAGCTTCTTCAACAATGCTTTTTTCAATCGCTGCATCTCTTTCTTATACTTCACATCAACAGCTAGATTCTTCAAACAATAAGGGTCATTTTCAATATCGTATAATTCAAATTCTCCTCTTTTACCATACGACCAATTAAAATATTCCGGAAACATTTTTCTTTTTTCAACTATTTCCGATTTCGAAGGAGCTGCATCTACATCGGTAAAGGCCCATTCACTAATATGCCTTCCAGAATCATCCATTCCATACATCGGATGGCACTCTTTAGATTCTTTATTAACCAACCGTTGTGGTGCTCCAGCCGGCCAGCGTTCCGAATGCAAGTTCCAAATTAGTAGAAAACTATTATCTCTGATGGCACGCTGAGGATATCCCCAGTTTCGATATCGAGAACAAGAGTGACGCTCACGGCCTGAGAAAACATACTTTCGTCCCGATTTTATTAATCCCTCTTTCTTCGACTTCAAAAGCGGTAAAATATTATCGCCAGACATGGGCAACATTTTCTTCGGAGTAATATCACAAACACTGAAAAGAGTTGGAGCAATGTCAGCAAAGCTAATTACATTATCGACCTTTCTTTTTCCTGTAAAAGTTTTTGGATATCGAATGGCAAAAGGAACATGTACTCCATATTCGTAGCAATTGGCTTTAGCACGCGGAAAGGCCATTCCATTATCTGAAGTCACAACTACGATGGTATTATCCAACTCTCCTTTTTCTTTTAACAAGTCCAACATTTTTTGCAAATGACTATCGAACCACTCAATCTCTACAGCATAATCCAACAAGTCTCCTCTTATTACATCTGTATCAGGTAAAAATCCGGGAACTTTCACATCCTTCAGCTGTTTCCCCAATCTTTTCCACGATCCTTTTTCAAATGCACGGTGAGGTTCATGGGCTCCAAACCAAAAGAAGAAAGGCTGCTTTTCGTCTCTATTTTCCATGAAACGTTTAAAGTTAGCCGCATAATTTTTCCGACTTATCCCTTTAGCTATTCGAACATCTTCGTTGTTCTTTCCATACTGATTGGTATCATCAGCATTTCCCGCAGCATCTTTATTCCGGAAAGGTTCGCCATACTTAAAAGGCCCAACTCCTTTTCCTGCCCGTCCCAATTGGTAACCACTGCGTTGAAATTCATCAACCATCGACACAAACTTTTTGGGCCAATGCGAAGCATGCTGTCCGGCCTCCTCGTTTTGCCAATGAAAACGACCGGTTACAATTGTACTTCTGGATGGAGCACACCCTGGAGAGCCAGCTATGCAGTTGGTAAAGTAAATTCCTTCACTGGCTATTTTGTCAAAAGCTGGTGTTTCAATAAATGAACAGCCATTAAAGCTGGTATGCTCAAACGACTGGTCATCACTTATTACAAATAATACATTGGGACGATTTTCCCCCTTATTATGAGCAATACTACTCAAATGAAAAAGGAACATCATGACTAACATAGCCTTAAGACTTCTAATTCTCATAGGTTTTTAAATTATGTGGTGAGAGTTAATTTTTTAACACCGAAAACGACACAAATCACCGTGTGCGCACCCGATATTATTTTTGAAAGTATATTCTTATTTTTATTTTTGGAAACAAAAGAGACCTTTTTTCAGTAAAACAAAAGTAAAGGGTCTTTTTAACCAATCTAATTATCAGAAAATTAAATGCCAAACACACAGCACATACATCAATATCTGAAAAAAGTTTCTACTAGTCAGACTTTTTCTAAATCAGTCGTTAACAAGGAACTTTTGAAATATCTTGTGGAGGAAACTCTAAAAGGAGAAAGCCCAAAAGAGTTTCAAATTGCTTTTGATGTATTTGGCAAACGTGCTGATTCTGACAAGGAAAAGAACATCAGAATTTATATCCACAACCTTAGAAAAAAGTTAGCTGACTACTATGCCAATGAAGGAGCTAACGATGAAATTCAGTTTGAAATACCCAAAGGAAACTACGAAGTAGTATTTCACATTGACAAAAAAGCTATGGTTAAATCTCGAATTCGTTTGATGGCTCCATATCTTTTTGTTGCTGGTTTCATTCTATTCATCTTTTCTGGTATTTTGTTTTTCCAAAAGAAAGGGCCTAAAGCCACTAAACATTTCATTTGGAAAGAACTGCACCAATCCAACTTTCCTACTTTGATTGTTTTAGGCGATCATTATTTCTTTGGAAGTAGGAATCCTGTCGGAGGTTTCGGTATTACTCGACAAACCAGTATCAATTCGGATAAAGACCTGGAGAACTGGATAGAAGAGCACCCTGAAATTAAAGACGATATTAGAAAATCCACACAAACTTATATCAACAAGCAAGCTCCATTTGGACTGTATAAGATAATGACCATTTTGGGTGGAGGACAAACCAGTATCGATCTTCAATATTCAAGCACTTTTATGTGGGAACATGTGGCCAATAAGAATGTCGTGTTTATTGGTTCCTATAAAACACAAAACATACTCCAACAGGTACACAAAAAACTGGGTATTGAGTACTTAATCAATCAAACAATACTAAATTACACAGTCAACGACTCTACCATTAGTTATGATACTCGTACTGAAGGATTCTTAACCATTGAGTATGCCAGTTTCTGTTATTTCAAGACATCAGAAGGACGATGCTACATGTCGTTTATGTGCAATAGTGATGTAGGAAATATGGCTGTTTTGAAGTTTTTAAGCAAGCCTGAAAACTTAAAAATGATGGAAGAGAAAACCTTAAATTTTGAAGGGGATAATTTTAAGGCAGTTTTTGAGGTGAAAGGACAAAGAGATACCGATTTTCAGATTAAGCTAGCCAGAATTGATGAGATAAAGGCCAATATAGAAGAAATATGGCCTTAACTTTCTAACGGAATAGATACTATAAAATGTGTTCCTTTTCCTAAGTCTGAATCAATACAAATAGTTCCTCCTAATATATCACAATAGGCTTTTACAATAGATAATCCCAAACCAACACCTTCAAAGGTGCGATTGTAACCTACTTCTACCTGACGGAATCGATCAAAGATTACACTATGCATTTTCGGATCGATACCTACCCCTGTATCAATCACATTAATTTCAAGATTATTATCAATTACTTTTGCACATAACTTGACAGATCCTTCAGTAGTAAATTTAATGGCATTTTTAACCAGAATAGTAATAATGCCAATTATTTTTTCTTCATCGGAAGTTATCTCCTTATTCTTGATCTCCTCACAAATAATAGCCAATTCAATATTCTTTTCCTCAACCTGAGGCTCAAACAATTGCTGCAGAAATCTTAATTTTCGATATAAATTAAAAGTTACAATCTTCTTATCTATAGCACCCGATTCGATTTTAGAAATGGTAACAATATTGTTTATTAATGTAAGAATTCGATCTCCACACTCTCGAATAACTCCGATATAAGAGTTGTAATCTTCTTCTGGCAAATCAGGTGTTTGAAGCAGTTCTGCAAAGCCCAACATTCCATTCATCGGAGTTCTTATTTCATGACTTACATTGGCTAAGAATGCAGACTTTAATCGATCACTTTCTTCCGCTCTTTCCTTGGCTTTAATTAGTGCTTCTTCTGCTCTCTTTTGCTCTGAAATATCAACAATTATACCTCTGGTTCCAACCAACTTACCATTCTTTATAATGGGTTTAGAATAGCTTTGCACCCATAGATAATCATCATTCTTACCATTAATTCGATATGTTTTTTTCTGTTCTATTGGTTGAGCTCCCCCCATACATTTACGAATCATTGGAATGTCTTCTTCATAAATTAGCATCCCAAAATTCTTTCCTATGTAAAATTCAGGAGCTTCTCCGGTAAAACTTATAATAGCAGGACTGATGTACAAGAAGTTAAAATTTTCATCCACCTCAAATAATACATCTTCAATATCCTCTACCAGATGTTGGTATCGGTCTTTTGTTTCAAGTAACTCTAAATGCTGTTCTCGGAGTTTTATTCTCTCTTTTCGTTTAACATCAATATTGTCAAACACTAAAGACAAGCGCTGAATACGTTCAATAACAACATAATCCCATACTCCTTTAACAAAACACTGAGATAATAATTCTTCTTGAAGTACGTCGGTAACTACAATAAAAGGAATAATTAAATCTAACCCATAAATGAGTTTCAAAGCTTCGCAACCTTTGATTGTTTGAAGACTATAGTCATACAAAATAACATCAGGACAGTATTCATGCAAACTCTGCTCCAACTCTACCATAGACAAAGCATATTGCACTTGAAATTTTTCATCGAACTTTTTAACTAGCTCGTTTATGACAATCTCCTTCCTAGAGTCATTATCACTTAAAAACAGTATTTTAACTTTTCCTTTTCCCATTTAGTTATACCGTTTTGTTTAGTAGCGCCCAATAAATACCTAATTTTTTTACCGCATCGTAAAATTCCTCGAAATCAACTGGCTTAACCACAAAGCTATTGGCTCCCATCTCATAGCTTTTTATTAAATCGGTTTCCATGCTAGATGAAGTAAGCATAACAACTGGTATTTTAGATAACTCTTCATGCTTTTTTATCTCCTCAAGCACCTGCAAACCATCTAGCCGAGGCATTTTAATATCCAACAAGATTAGCACAGGATTCTCTTTTCTTCTATCTGCAAAATGGCCTTCATAATTTAAAAAGTCTAAAGCTTCCTGACCATCACAAACCACTTCAATCCTATTGGAAATATTGGCCTCTTTTAATGCGGCCAATGTCAATTCTCTATCATTGGCATCATCCTCGGCATATAGTATGGGCTGTAAACTTCTCATTCTTTACAATTTAATTTTAAATAAAATGTAGCTCCTTCATTCACTTCTGCTTCAGCCCATATCTCTCCTTCATGTTTAGTAACAATCTGTTTTACATTAGCTAAACCAATTCCAACCCCACTAAAATCTTCTTCTCTATGTAAACGTTGAAACACCCCAAACAGTTTATCTATATACCTCATATCAAAACCAACACCATTATCTTTTACGAAGATTACATCCTCTGATTCTCCCTTTACTCCTATATGTATCTTAGCTTCTTCGCACTTGGAAGTATACTTAATCGCATTAGATAATATGTTTTGAAACACCATCTCCATTAGAGAAAAATCGGCAAGAATAGTTGGTAATGTCTCTACTTCCCAAATAATTATTCGTCCTTCAATTTCTGTTTCAAAGCTCTTTATAACCTGATCTATTAACTTATTTAAATCAACCTCCTCCAATACTAAGGCTCTTCTTCCCAGTCGAGAAAACTTTAACAAGTCATCAATCATATGCCTCATCTTATCTGAAGCTTCTATTACTTTATCTGAATAGTATTTAGCCTTCTCCTGATCCGATTCAATAACTCCATTTAATAATTTTGAAAAGCCATTGATATGTCTTAGAGGTGCCCGTAAATCGTGCGATATGGAATAACTAAAACGCTCTAAATCTTTTAATGCACTTTCAAGCTGAAGGGTTCGTTTATTTATACGATCTTCTAGCTCCTCATTCAATCCAAGTAGTTTAACTTTATTTATATGCAAACGACTTGCCAATTCATTATATGCTTTAACCAACTGACCTACTTCTCCAGTCTGCTTTTTTAGCTCTAACAATGGAATTTCTGTTCGATCATCTGTTACAATTTCTGTCAATCGATTGGTAAGTGAGACAATTGGAGCAATTTGTCGGCTTACTAAAATAGCTAAAAGTAATACGGTCAAACATCCAAAAATACCACCGAGTAGAAGTATCCAATTACGAATAACTTTGCTCTCAGCAATTATTTTACTGGTTGGAATTACTACAACAAAAGCCCAAGGTGTTTCTGTATTTAATACTTTAATCGGAATTGAGATCAAGTGTCCCTCTTCTCCTAATATTTTATCATTCTGGATGACCTTGGAATAATACTTCCCATTCTTCAAATGTTCATACAACTCCTTTTCATTTTCTTCTGAAGAAATTTTCTTCCCAATTTTCTCTTGCTGCGGATAGGCAACATACGTTCCATCATTAGCCAATAATGCAGTATAACCAACATCCTCAACTTTCAATTTATTCACAAAATTTTGAAGGTTGTTCAACTCTATATCAACGCCTACTACTCCCAGAAATTCATCTTCGAAAATAATAGGCTGAATTGCACTTAATAAAAGGGTTGGTTCCCCAGAAACCGTATACCAATACGGATCCAATAAAGTTCCTTTCATCCTTTCTCTGGGAACATTGTACCAAGTACTGCTTTCCCAATCAATATTGGGTTCGTTAATTAGACTATCCCCTTCCCAGTGCCAATATGAATTTACACGACCAGTAGACCCATGACCTTCTGTATTTACATACCTTTTATCCTGCCGATCATATGCATTGGGTTCCCACAACATCCATGTTCCCAGAAGTTGATCATCGTTTTTTGCTGTCCGAATTAACATACTATCCAAAACCGATCGATGGGTGCCAGATTTCATCATCTGCACAAAAGCGATTTCCATCAGCTTGGCATCCTCCATTATTTTAGCCAGCACGTTCTCTACCGACTTTCCATAACGGTAAGCAGTCTCTTCCAAGATTTGATAGTGTAAACTCCTGGTCTGTAGTTGTACTTTATTGCTTATAACAATAGACAAAACACCCACAGACATTAATAACACAGCAGTAATAAGCACTATTACTTTATTTTTAATGCCCCATTTCATTAAAATATGCTTATTTAGAATCCCCCTTATCCTTTTGTACTCAAAAGATAGTCATTTATTTATACATATCTACACTGATAGATCTGTTTGTTTTTAAAAATGTTTTTATTACAAGTCATACTAGAGTCATTTATGATGACTATTTCCAACCATAAATAACTTTTCTGTACTTTTGTTTTAAAGCAAGAAAAGAATGCAACTTCAATGAATAAATTTCGAATTCTACATACATCCGATTGGCATATTGGCCAGCGTCTTCATGGTAAAGATCGCCATCAGGAACATGAATACTTTTTCCAATGGCTATTGAGAACGCTCACAGAACAACACATTGATCTACTTATAATTGCCGGCGACATTTTCGATGTAGGTTATCCATCGAATCAAGCTCTGAAACAATATTACAATTTCCTAAGTCGATGCAACGCAACATGTTCTACGCAAATTGTCATTACTGGCGGAAATCACGATTATATAAGTACTCTGAATGCTCCAAAACCATTACTGGAGTCATTAAACATCACTGTAATAGGTGGAGCTTCTGCTGATTATACCAAAGAACTTATTCCCATTGAAAAGGACAATAAGCTATTGGGGTATGTATGTGCTATTCCTTATTTAAGGGATAAAGACATTCGTCAATCGGTTGCTGGTGAGAATTACGACGATAGAATAAAAGCCACCAGAAATGGTATTGCTGAATATTATAAAAGAATTGCTGATTACGCCCAAACTTCGAACATCAACAATTTACCTGTAATTGCCACCGGGCACCTTTATATGGCAGGAGCATCCACCAGTGAAAGCGAACGGGAAATACAAATGGGAAATGAAGCTGCTTTTAAATGGGACGCTTTCCCACAAACATTCGATTATGTGGCATTAGGACATATTCACCGCCCACAAAAAGTGGCCCAACAAGAACATGTTCGCTATTCTGGCTCGCCCATTCCGCTTAGTTTCAGTGAACGAAAAGATACCAAACAGGTAGTTTTAGTAGAATTCGATACAGAAAAACAAATTTCAATTCAGTCTATTGAAGTTCCGATTGAAAGAAAGCTCATCTCGTTCTCGGGAACTTTGGCAGAAGTCAAAGAGGCAATAAAAGTGCACAAAAGCGCCAATCAACTAACTGATTGGGCCGAAACTAGAGTTACAGAACCACAATACGACCCTATACTTATTGCGGAATACAAAGAGTTACTGGAAGAGTCGTTCGATGTGGAAATTGTAAAGCCTTCCATCTCGTTTACCGATAGAATAAAAGGAGTATCGGCACTTTACGAAGAACAGCCAGCACTGAGCGATTTAACCAACACCGAAGTATTCGAGAAACTACTTGAACGCTCTAATTTCGATCAAACCGAAGAGCTTATGGGTAGTTATAAAGAGCTAGTACAATCGGTATTCGACAAGGAACAATAGAAACCTCATCTTTCCAGCATGAAAATTATTAAGCTACATATAAAAAACCTCAACTCTTTAAAAGGAGAGCACATTATAAACTTTGATCAGTCACCTCTCGGTGATACTGGTCTGTTTGCTATTACCGGCCCCACCGGAGCAGGAAAAAGTACTTTACTCGATGCTATCTCGTTGGCTTTATACAACCAAATTCCACGAAGTGGTAAAATATCAAAAAACAGTATTCAGAGCTTTGGAACTTTGATAACCAAAGGAACCAACGACTGTTTTGCAGAGTTAACCTATTCGGTCAACAACAAACATTATCGCTCTAAATGGGAAATTAGTCGCGCCAGAACTGGTAACCTGCGCGATTACCATATGGATCTTTCAGAACAACTGGAAGATGGTAGTTTTATCTCTTGTGGATTGAAAAAAGGAGATATCCCTTCCAAAAACACCGAAATTACTGGCTTGAATTACGAGCAATTTGTGAAATCGATAATGCTTTCACAAGGTGAATTTGCTCGTTTTCTGAAAGCCAATGCAACAGAACGTTCCGAATTACTGGAAAAGATTACAGGTACTGAGATCTATCGTCAAATTGGAAAGGCAGCATATGAAAAGCTAAAAGAGCAAGAAACCATTGCGCATGAGATTGAGTTGAAAATGCATGGCATTTCTCTTCTTACCGAAGAGCAGTTGAATGAAATCAATGAAAAACAGCTTGCGTTTAAACAAGAAATTCAAACCACTCAGCAGCTTTTAGAAAAAATCCAGAAACAGATTCAGGAGACTCAACTTTTTCAGAAAACAGAAGAAGAGCAAAAAACGACAATGCAACATCATGTTCTTCTTCAAAAAGAACAAGAGACATTTGCTCCGGAATTGCTAAAACTGAACAAACATAATCAACTGGTTTCCATAAAAGGAGAACTTATACAGTTAACCGAATTGAAAAAACAAGTTGCCTCTCTACAACAGAAAATAACACAACAAAAGCAACAACAAGAGCAGTTAGAAAAAGAAAAACAGACTCTTTCAGGGCAATTTGATAAAACACAAAAAGAGTTTGAAAATGCAGAAAAGGAGCAAAACCAATTAACTCCTATCATAAAAAAGACATCTATTCTCGACGAGAAAATTAAACTTAAAACCGAAGAGCTAAATCGCCAGGAAAAAGAGTTAAACAATTTCCGAAAAGAGTTAAAAGAGCAAGTCGGTTTATTGGCTCAACAACAGAAATTAAATTCAGAGAAAAAAGGCAGTTTTCAAAAGCAAGAAGAGGAACTTAAACAACAGAGTTCACTAAGTGAAGTCCCTGCCATTATTTCATTGCTCGATCAGTTGATGGGGGAAATGGCATCCATTCACCAACAACTGAAACAGGAACTTCAACAATTAGAGAACCAAGAGATCTCTTCTACAATATTGGGCAACATCAACTGGAAAGAAAACCATATCTATATTTCCAATCAGCTTGTGTCCATTTCCAAACAACAGAAAGAGTTGGATAAAGATCTGAACCATTTTGCATTCAACGATCAGGCCAGCTTAAACCAACAATTACAAAATGCCAATCTCGAAATCAATAAGTTGAATGAGCTACTAAAACTTCAGCAACAATTTGTTTCTGAATCGAAAGAGTTGGAATTGGCACAAAAGCAATGGAAAGAGTTAGAGACTGAATTAAATAAGCATCAAGAGTCTCTCAAGCAGTTAGCACCTCAAATACAGATTTTCGAATTGAAAGAGAAGGAACAAACTGCACGACTAGATCGCTTGAGAATAGAACAATCGCTGGAAAAACACCGACAAGAGTTAAAGCCAGAACAGCCTTGCCCGCTTTGTGGTTCCACAACTCATCCGTATGTGCAAAACTATTCGCACGACTTGCCCAATTTAGCTTCTGAACTACAAACGACCCAAACAGAACTTGAAAAACTGAAGCAACAACAACAGTCGACACAAAAGCAGCAAGCTACCGTTCAAGCCAATGTAAAAACCACGCATGAAAGGATAGAACAGCTTAAATCGAAAACAGAACTGATTCAAAAACAGTTTGCAGCGTTAAATGCGAATCTAAAAATTGAAGACAAGAGCGCCATCGAAAAACAATTGGATAAACATCAAAAAACAATAAACCAGCTTACTAAAGCCATAAAAGCTGCAGTTTTACGCGATAAATTACAAGCCAACCTGCTGCTTCTAAAACCCATTCAAGAAAAGATTGAGAAAATTGCCAATCACCAACAAAAATCTTCGGAAATATTAGAGCCATTCGCCCAATGGTTGACCAATGAAAAATCGCTTAAGTCCAAAAGAGATCGATTGAATCTACTTTATACATCCAACAAAGAGAAACAGGATAAACAAAATACGCTCGAAAAAGAGATCAATCAACTGACAGAACGAATTGCGGCACTCACTGAGCAGCAAAAGGTCAATGGGAAAAAAGAACAGGAATTAGGCAACCAGTTTAATGCAGCCCAACAATTGCTTAATGGACAAAAAAAGGAGCGCTTCGACCTTTTCCAAAATAAATCAACTACACAGGAACAAGAGCGCATCGATAATTCAGTAAAAGAAAAACGACAAACAAGAGACCTGCTAAAAGAACGGGCAACCAAGAATAGCGAGCATCTAAAGCATACTAAAAAGCAAATAAAAGAGGATAATACTCAGGTACAATCAACCAATAAGCAGCAACAAGATTTAGAGCAAGCTTTAGCTACACCACTTCAGGAGCTATCGTTTGCGAATATTGAAGAGGCTTTGGCTGCTTTCCTTTCCAAAGAAGAAGAGCAAAGCATTAAAGCCAAAGAGGAGCAATTAAAAAAAGAAGAAACAACTATCCTGCAAAAATTAAAGGAGCTGGAGAAGTTCATTAATGAAAATAAAGAGAAGCTGCCGCCAGTTTCACTGGAAGAGTTAAAGCAAAACCAGCAAACCACACAACAACAATATCAGCTTTTAAACAAAGAAAGTGGAGCACTGGAGCAACAACTAAAACAAAACAAAGCCAACAAGCAACAAGCTGGAAGTTTAGTAAAAGAGTTGGAAATACAACGGAAAGAGTTGAAGCGCTGGCAAAACCTAAACGAACTAATTGGCGATGCAACGGGTAACAAATACAGCAAATTTGCTCAAGAATTAACGCTTCAACAAATGCTTAGCCTGGCCAATCGCCATTTAATGAAGCTCAATCCTCGTTACCTGCTAAAATATAATACACAGCAAAACGAAGATCTGTTTGTGGTGGATACTTTACAAGGCAACGAAGAACGATCGGTAAGAACTCTATCTGGAGGAGAAAGCTTCCTTATTTCATTGGCTCTGGCTCTCGGACTTTCCGATTTAGCCGGAAAAAACACACAGCTCGAAAGCCTTTTTATCGACGAAGGTTTTGGAAGTCTCGACCAGATAACCCTTGAAATGGCTCTGAATACCCTTGAACGACTTCAGTCGGAAAGTAATCGTACCATCGGTATTATTTCTCACGTAGAAGCGCTAAAAGAACGGATCACCACTCAAATTGAACTAGTAAAAGACAGTTCTGGAAACAGCCAAATTGTTATTCATCAATAAATGCATTTATCCTAAAACTTCACCAATTCGGCATAAAACAGCGTGTTTTCCAGAACTTCGGTTAGAGGAAACCGTTTACGAATAATACCGCGCGATTCCAATCGCGTGGTTTCACTCTCTTTTTCTTCTTGCTGTCGATTAACAACTCGCATGGCATCGTAATTTTCGCCAACAACCTTCTCTAGTTCCATGGCTAAAATACCCATATTCATTCGCACATTAATCTCCATGCAAGGTTGAATTTCCAACTTTCCACTACCTGTGCGATATACCATAGCATCCACTCCCAGATAACCTTCATAATTATCTGAAAACCTTAACTCCAAATGCTTTTTCAGTGCATTTACAATTTTAGTCTCTTGAAAGTCGATTAGATTCAACACATCAGAATCAAGATGTTGTTCTGGTCGTTTTAACCAATTCCCCTGATATTTTCCATTTTCATCGGTAAAAAACCAACTGGTTCCTAAATAAGAAGCTTTCCCTTTCTCATACTTAAACTGAAAAGCAAAGTCCAACACTCTATCCAATAAGGGTTCAATCATAATTTTCCCCTGCTGTTTCAACACGCTACTACTCCACTTCAAAATCTGTCGATCAATCGCTTCTGCAACAACAGGCTGCACTCCTCTTCCCGACGAACTCCACGGAGCTTTAATCATCGATTGCCCGTTTTCTTTATGAATCTGTACTAGTTCCTCTATGTTATGGCAAGCTTTGGGATATCTTTTTTCTTTGCTCCAGCCGAGCTCTTCTCCAACTCCTCTCAAAACCTGCAAAGCTGTTTCTCTGCTATATAATTCTTTCACAGAATCATGCCATTCTAACATAGGCGACTGCTTAAATTGACCACCCCAGCTTTTCTGCCAACTTTTAAATTTATGATACAATGCCGGACTCCAGCCCCATGGTTTCAATGCTCCTTTTGATATTTTTCGGACATCTCCTTTTTTCAACTCTCTATCTAAAATAAAACTAGGAATCGAAAAGCCTTCACCATTAAGCTTTTCAATAAAATCCCTAGAGGGTAATTGCTCCACAATAACCCAATCACTCTCGGTCGCCGTGAACATGGGTAACAGTTCCAAATCAATTTCAAATTGTCGCAAAAAACGACTTGGCTGCCATGCTACTGTACCATTGGCAATAGCCATCTCACAAGTCGGATTGAATATATAAACATCAGGACGAATCATTCACTCATTTTTATCTTCGCTCCAAAGGTACACAAGCAACATCGAAATACACAAATGAACCTATAAAACCCAACAAACTATGAATCAATTTATTCTTTAAAACACTATATTTATGCTTACAAATAACCTTTAAAACAATTTATTATGAAAAAACTCCGTCAAACCCTACTATTTCTAGCCATTTTGTTCTCATCCAGTGCCAATGCTCAACTTTGGTTTAATTCTTTGGAGCAAGCTCAACAAATTGCCAAACAGCAAAACAAACTCCTTCTTGTTGATTTTTATGCTGATTGGTGTGGTCCATGCAAACAGCTCGATATGGATGTTTGGAGTAATGATTCGGCAAAAGAGTTGATGAAGAAATATGTACTGGTAAAGATCAATGTCGATTACAATAAGTCAGACGCTTCTTCTTATGGAGTAAAGGGAATTCCACATATTGCAATTGCTACTCCGTGGAATAATGTACTTTATCAATTTGTGGGCTATCGTGATCTTTCCCGTGTTAAACCAATATTGAAACGTTATCCAGAAAATGTAAAGTCTGTTTACTTAAATATGGAAAACTTCAAAAAGGAAGAAAATTTCAACAATGCCACGCAGCTAGCAATGGCTTATCAGTCTCTTGCCACTCAATGTCATAAAATGGGAATCAACGACTTTATAAAACAGAGTAATATTACTCTATCTAAAGCAAAAAAACTTTGTGAAAAATCAGATAAGACAGCTTTGGAAAAAGTTGAACTAATGAGAATGGTTAACTCATCTATTATTGGCCAACACAAGCGTGTTCTAAAATATTTCACGAAAAAGAAATCAATTGACAAAGTTCAGGTCGACAATAAAGCAATTGCTCTTTGTGCTCTTTCAAACAGTTACGCGCATAGCAATCAGCCAGACAAAGCCAACGAGCTAAAATCTCAAATCGAAAACAAAAATTACCTCCAATTAACCAATCAACTAATGAAGCTTAAGAAGTAGGCTGACAAAAGTTTAGAGAACACAATATTCGATATAGCCACGTGGGATCTTCTACGTGGCTTTTTTAAGCATTTTGTCTCTGCTTTCCAAGCAACTATTAATATTCATTTTAAATAACCAGACATAAATCAGTATTAATAAATCTCTTTTTATTATTTTTGTCTCGGTTATGATGAAAAAAAGCGACATAAAACTCGTAGCATGTTCTATTGCATTTGCAATGATGCTACTTCATGCTTTTATTCCACACCATCATCACGAACATGATATGTGGGAGTCACACCACTGTTGCAATCATATCCACAGCCATGATCAATTAGCAGACTTACCGGAAGCGACACATTATGCCTGTCATGTGACCGATTTTTGGAAACCAACAAAACAGCAAGAGCTTGTTCTTCTTTTTGCATTAATCAGCACACTGCTCCTTGATCATCAACAACAAGATATTCAGTCTGATCAAAATACCCTATACTACACAAAGGCATATAAGCCTCCCAAACTCAGGTTTAAGCAACTTAGAGCTCCTCCTATTTCATAAATTAGAAAAGTTCGATATTACTTACTGTATGTTATTATAGTAAAAGTAAATGTTGTACCCGCTATTTTACACCGAGTTTTAATTTACCCATGTTCAAAGCGTATACACTATCGAATTACATCCTTTTTATTACAAGGAATCACCTGTAATGAGTTTTCTTATTTATTATTTTACTTAAACCTAATTTCACATACAAGATGAAACAAGCATGAATTTGGTCACCGTGAGAATCATGAAAACAATTTTTGTACTCTAAATCTCACTCGCAATAATGGTTAAATTCACAGAGAGTTTCATCTGATGCAATTTGGAAATAATAAACATAATCAGATGAAGTCATTAGTTTATATAATAACAGCATTATACCTGCTTTTAATGGTAGGCTGTTCCAAGAAAAAACACACTCAAGACACCAATAAGGCAAAAACAGAACAAGCATCCACTCATGAGGGACACGATCATCCGCATGAAGGTGAAAAGCATGATCACGACCATGAGGAACATGATCATCCACACGAAGGTGAAAAGCATGATCACGACCATGAGGAACATGATCATTCACACGAAGGTGAAAAGCATGATCACGACCATGAGGGACACGATCATCCACACGAAGATGAAAAGCATGACCACGACCATGAAGGACATGATCATCCACACGAAGGTGAAAAGMATGATCACGACCATGAAGGACATGATCATCCGCACGAAGGTGAAAAGCATGACCACGACCATGAAGGACATGATCATCCACACGAAGATGAAAAGCATGACCACGACCATGAAGGACATGATCATCCACACGAAGATGAAGAGCATGATCACGACCACGAGGGACATGATCATCCGCACGAAGGTGAAAAGCATGATCACGACCACGAAGGACATGATCACAGCGGACACAGTCATGATATTGTAGAAAGTCATGCACAACTTCACGATGCCGATCATAACATTATAAAGCTTCAAAAAAGATCATTTTCAACCATTTTCAAAACATCCGGCGAGCTTCTTCCCGCACAAGGAGATGAATTAGTCATCAGTGCGCTACACAGTGGTATAGTTCGTTTAAGAGGCAATCAACTCTTCGATGGCAAACCGGTAAAAAAAGGGCAATCGATATTAGTGGTTTCTGGAAAAGAGATGGCCGAAGATAATCTTCAGGTTCATTATCTTTCAGCTAAAGCGTCATTTGAAACTGCACGCAAAAATTTCAAGAGAGCAAAAGAACTAAAAGCAGATACAATTATTTCTGAGAAAGAATTTCTAGCTGCGAAATTAGCTTTCACTACTGCTCAATCGGAATTCAATTCTCTAAAGAAAAATTACGACAAAGGAGCTCAAAAAGTACTATCTCCGACCAAAGGATTCATTAAGAAACTATACGTAAACGATGGTCAGTTTGTTGAAGCTGGAGCACCACTTTTAGTTATATCGAAAAATGCTCGTCTTGTACTAAAAGCAGAATTAAGTCAGGAGTATATTTCACGTATTTCAGAAATACAATGTGCAAAATTCAAACCTGCTTACCTAGACCATACCTTCGATACACACAATCTGAATGGTCAGGTTATTTCATACGGAAAAACAACTGCAGAGAATTCGTTCTACACCCCTCTTTTCATTGAGATTGATAAGGTTCAAGAGCTAATTCCTGGATCTTATGTAGAAGTATTTTTACGCATTCATAATGAGAAAGAGGCAATTGTAATTCCGAAAAAAGCTCTATTAGAAGAACAAGGCCAATATTACGTGTTTGTAAAAGGCAAAACCGAATTTGATAAACGCTACGTAAAGCTAGGAGAATCTGATGGAAGCAACATTGAAATAACGCAAGGTTTAAGAGCCGGAGAACGCATTGCTACCAATGAGGTTTATCGTATTAAACTGGCACAAACAGGAAGTGCTATTCCTCATGGGCATAGCCATTAATCTATCAACAATCGTTTAACTCAAATTCGAAATTATGCTTAATAAAATAATACATTACGCATTACATAACCGATTCACGATGATTGTGGCTGCACTACTGCTTCTGATAGCTGGTAGTTATACTACATCGAGAATGGATATTGATGTGTTTCCAGATTTAAATGCTCCAACGGTAGTTATACTAACCGAAGCACATGGCTTAGCACCAGAAGAAGTTGAAAAACTGGTAACCTTTCCCATAGAAACATCAATCAACGGATCTACCGGTTTGCGCCGTGTTCGTTCATCTTCGGCAGAAGGGTTTTCTATTGTATGGGCCGAGTTTGGTTGGGATATGGATACCTATAATGCCCGACAAATTATCAGTGAAAAACTGATGACATTAACCGATCTACCCAAAGGTGTTGACCGCCCTGTTTTAGCACCTCAATCATCGCTAATGGGTGAGATTATGATCTTAGCACTAACTTCGGAGACGACCTCTCCTATGCAGCTAAGAACCATGGCCGACTGGAATGTGCGTACCCGACTGCTTTCAGAGAGTGGTGTAGCACAAATTACCGTTCAGGGAGGAGATTTCAAAGAGTATCAAATACTTATCGACCCTATGAAAATGCGCTATTACGATGTCTCTATGAGCGAAGTAATAAGTGTATGTAAAGGAATCAATGAGAATGCTCCAGGAGGCTTCCTTAACGAACATGGCAATCGCTACATTATAAGAGGAATAATCAGAACCAAAGATCCTAAAGAAATAGCCGAATCGGTTATTAAAACGGCCAATGGTTATCCCATAAAAGTTAGCGATATTGCCCAGGTAAAACTAGGTGCTGCTCCTAAAATCGGACTGGCATCCTACAAAGGCAATAATGCAGTTGTAATGACTATTACCAAGCAGCCTAATGTGAACACACTGGAGCTTACAGGTAATTTAAAGAAAGCTATTGCTGAAATTCAGGCTACCTTACCTGAAGATGTTAAAATTCACACTGATATTTTCGATCAATCGCAATTCATTGAAACTTCGGTAAACAACGTTCAGAAAGCACTTATCGAAGGAGCTATCCTGGTTATTGTAATTCTGTTTGTGTTCTTAATGAACTACCGAACAACGGTAATATCGCTACTAGCTATTCCATTATCACTACTGGTAGCCATCATTACTCTTCGCTACATGGGAATCACCATTAACACCATGACATTGGGAGGCATGGCAATTGCTATTGGCTCTCTGGTGGATGATGCCATTATCGATGTGGAAAATGTATATAAGCGACTCAGGGAAAACATTAAACTTCCTGAAAAGCAACGCAAATCGATATTAACTGTGGTTTACGATGCTTCTGTTGAAATTAGAGCATCAATTCTAAATGCCACATTGATAATTATTGTTGCTTTTGCTCCTCTGTTCTTCTTAGATGGTATGGAAGGAAGAATGCTAAAGCCACTGGGAATTGCTTACATTGTTTCGCTTTTTGCTTCTCTTTTGGTTGCGGTAACACTTACACCTGTTCTGTGTAGCATGCTATTAACCGGAGAAAAACAATTACTTAAACACGAAAACGGTAGTTGGCTGGAGCGCAAACTACGCACATCTTACCAAAGCTCATTGACTCGCATTTTTAACCATAAACGATTGGTTCTTGGAGTTACAGGTGCATTGGTTGTTTTGGCCATTGGATTATACATGAGTTTCGGACGAAGCTTCTTACCTCCATTCAACGAAGGGACATTAACAATTAATGTTTCCACTGTTCCTGGAATATCATTAGAAGAGTCAGATAAATTAGGACTTCAGGCTGAAAAAGCTTTGCTATCCATTCCTGAAATCACCGTGGTTGAACGCCGCACCGGACGTGCTGAACTTGCAGAGCACTCTTTCGGCTCCAACAGTTCGGAGTTGGATGCTCCTTTCACCTTGAAAGATCGGCCAAGAGAAGAATTTCTTCGCGAAGTTCGTTACAAGCTAGGAGCAATTGCAGGTGTTAGTGTCGAAGTAGGACAACCTATCAGTCACCGAATGAATCACATGCTTTCGGGTACCCGATCGAGTATTGCCATCAAATTATTCGGTCAGGATTTAGGAAAAATGTACCAAGTTGCCAATGAAATTAAAACCAATATTTCTGATATTCCGGGAGTTGCCGACTTAAATGTGGAACAACAAGTTGAAATTCCACAAATTAGAATAAAGCCACGTCGCACATTATTGGCCAAATATGGAATTCCACTAAACGAATTTTCGGAATTTGTTGACATTGCTTTTGCCGGCGAGAAAGTATCAGATGTTTTCGAAGGGCAACGTAAATACGATGTTGTATTGCGTTACAACGATCAATACCGCAACTCGATAGAAGCGGTACGTTCGGCAATGATTGACACTCACGACGGGAAAAAGATCCCACTGCATTTTGTTGCAGACATCGAATCAATCACTGGTCCTAATACAGTTAGCCGTGAAAATGTACGCCGAAAAATTGTAATCTCAGCCAATGTTGCAGAACGCGATTTGCGCAGTGTCGTGAACGATATTCAAGCTAAGGTAAATGAGAAAGTAAAACTACCAGAAGGATACCATGTAGAGTACGGAGGGCAGTTTGAAAGTGAGGCTGCGGCATCGCGCATGCTATTAATTGCGTCGCTACTTGCTCTACTTATCATCTTCATGCTGCTTTATCAAGAGTTTAAAAATGTAACACTAACCAGTGTTATCATGCTAAACTTACCACTGGCCCTTATTGGAGGTATGATTGCCATCTGGATGTCATCATCGGTAATCAGCATTCCTGCCATTATCGGTTTCATTACTCTATTTGGTATTGCAACCCGAAATGGAATTCTACTGGTTTCTCGTTACGAACACCTTGCAGAAGAAGGCATGCCTTTGCGCGAGCGAATTATTAAAGGTTCAGCCGATAGATTGAATCCAATTCTAATGACCGCTCTTACTGCCGCATTGGCTCTTATTCCTCTAGCTATGGCTGGAGATAAACCAGGAAATGAAATCCAGAGTCCTATGGCAATTGTAATTCTGGGTGGTCTATTGAGTTCTACCCTTCTGAATGCTTTTGTAATTCCATTGGTTTACGAGCGAATCAAGAAAAAAACAGAAAAGTAACAGATCATGAAGAGATTATATATATTCATTGCCCTAGCAATAGCTTTCTTTTCGGCTCAGAGTCAGACACTGGAAGATATTTTAACTCAGGTAGCCAAAAACAATAAACAGCTAATTGCTGCAGAACAGCAACTTCAGGCTCAGATGCTATCCAACAAAACAGGGTTAACTCCTTCCGATCCGGAAGTATCATTTGGCAGAATGCCTGCAAAAAATGGAGGCGGAAAGAAAACAGCATGGAGCGTTTCTCAGGAGATTGATTTTCCAACACTCTATTTTGCACGTACCAAGCTGGCTAAATTGAAAAACGAGCAAGCTTCGGTGCAATTTCAAATGGTTCGCCAAGAAATTATGCTGGAAACCAAAACCACTTTTCTCCAATTGGTGTATTTAAACAAAATGCAACAAGTATATCAACAGCGATTTAGTGCCATAGAGCGATTGACTCAATCGTTAGAGAAACGACTAAAAGCTGGTGATATTTCTAAGTTGGAAGTTAACAAAGCTCGACTTCAATATATTAAATCGAAAAATACATTGAAACAAAACAGCAGCCAACTAACAAAAACTCAACTGGAGCTAACCCGCTTAAACGGGGGAAAAGACATAGAATGTAATCATCTTTTCTTCCCTGAAGCAGAATTACTACAGCACGATGCCATATGGAACGAGCTTCAAGAAGCTGATTGGTTACTACGCTCTTCGGTTTTAGAAGAGAAAATTGCTCGTAAGCAAACCAGTGTGGCTCGCAACGAATATTTGCCTTCAATTACCATTGGTGTTGAAAGTGAAAAAACACCCGATGAGCAATTTACTGGTCCACGAGTTGGCTTACGCATTCCTTTATGGGCAAAAAAGAATACCATAAAAGCGGCAAAAGCCAATGAACGCTACCAAGAAGCAATGTTGGAAAGTTATCAGATGGAATTGAAAAACCAGATGGAACAACAGTTAAACGAAGCTCAATCGGCACACAATGCCATGCAAGAATACCAACAAACTCTTGCAGCACTCGATAACAAAGCCATACTGGATAAATCGTTGCAATTGGGACATATCAATACTATTGAATATTTGAGAGAGCTGGAATGGCTCTACTCGGCTAACGACGAAGCCATTCAATTGGAGCTAAACTTCCATATTGCACTAGCAAAGCTTTATCGATATAAATTGAAATAAGCGCAAATTAATCTACAAACGGTGACTCTTCGGGGTCACCGTTTTTTTTGCTCTTTTACTATTTAAACAGTAGAGATATCAACACCTAAGCTTATTCAAAATGTACATCCTTCTTAGCAATTTATATATTGCATTACTCCGAAAGCATCAACATTTTTAACCAATTGATTTAACCAGAATTCGAAACTATTTTAAACAAAAATGATCTATTCAAAGCACTACCTATGCTCAATAGTATTATTATACTTATTGACACTAAACACTTTCGGACAAACTCCAAAGATTGACCTTACTCCTCACTTTCAAATTATCAACAACAAACCCAAGTCTATTATTGAAATCAAAAAAGGACATTACTTTATCGACTTTGGTAAAACTTATTTTGGGACAGTAATCCTAAAATCTCAGCAAACATTACATGATACATTAGTTGTTCATTTAGGTGAGAAACTATCAAACATCAACAGTATTGATCGTAAGCCACCAGGGTCCGTTCGATACCAAAGAAACCAATTGAGCCATCTCAGTCGGGACAAAGAGACAACCATCCAATTAAAACCGAATAAAAGAAATAGTAATCCTCCTGCCATATTATTACCCGACACATTCGGGGTTATAATGCCATTTAGGTACTGTGAATTAGAAAATCTCACAATACCAATTGATCAACTCGAAATTACACAAAAGGCTTTTCATTATCAGTTTAACGATTCTGCAAGTGCATTTTCATCTTCTGATTCTATATTAAATCAAATATGGGAACTGTGTAAACACTCAATAAAGGCAACCAGTTTTACAGGATACTATATTGATGGCGATAGAGAGCGAATTCCATACGAAGCAGATGCATACATTAATCAATTAAGTCACTACAGTGTTGATAACAACTATTCATTAGCACGAAGAACCAATGAATACTTCATCGATCATCCCACCTGGCCTACCGAATGGTTATTGCATACAACAATGCTATTCTATCAGGATTTTATGTATACAGGAGACACTACAATGATCAGTAAATATTACGAACAACTAAAACTTAAAACACTTGTCGATTTATCCAGAAAAGATGGACTTATAAGTTCAAAGTCGAACAAAATCGATAAAGTATTCAAGGCTAAATTGGGATTTAAAAACCCCAATGCAAAAATCAATGACATTGTAGATTGGCCTCCAGAAGGATGGAGCTCAAGAGCTCCTAAAGGAGAACGCGATGGATATGAAATGAAAGAAATAAACACGGTGGTCAACTGTTTTTTCTATCATAACCTGTGCCTGATTGCAAAAATTGCTGATTACTTAGGAAAAACCGAAGAAGCAATTTTATTTAGACAGAAATCGCAACAAGTAAAAAACACAATCAACCAAAAGCTATTTGATAAAACCAGAAGTATCTACATCGATGGTGAAGGATCAAAACATGCTTCATTGCACGCCAACATGTTTCCTCTTGCATTCGACATAGTGCCTAAAGAGAATATAAAGACGGTTTACGAACATATAAAAAAACGCGGCATGGCTTGTAGTGTTTATGGCGCCCAATATCTTCTTGAAGGATTATATAAAGCCGGAAAAGCAGAATACGCATTTCAATTAATGACAGATACTACTCACGACCGAACTTGGTGGAACATGCTACAAAAAGGCTCTACCATTACTTTTGAGGCATGGGATCAAACATACAAGCCGAACCAGGATTGGAACCATGCATGGGGAACAGCTCCATTAAATGTAGTCACAAGATACATGTGGGGAATCACACCAAAGAAACCCGGTTTTGAATCAGCTCTTATAAAACCTCAACTTTCTCCACTCACCCAATCATCCATAAAAGTCCCAACAATTGTTGGAGAGATTACTGCCAGCTTCAAAAAAGAAGGAACTAAAGAACTATACGAGATTCAACTTCCTACAAATATGACAGGAACGTTTATCCTGCCGGCTAAATGGAAAAAAGCTTATCTAAACAACCAACCTGTAAATAAAGAACTAAAAAAAATCAGTCTGAAAAACTCCCAGAACTCAATTACCATAATAAAGTAGACTGATGACAATATAATCTCTAAAAAGTGGAGAGTAAACGAAAAAAGGGTTGGAATAATTTCCAACCCTTTTCTTATATCATTTTTAGAAATTCTATTTCGATGTATCTTTTTTCAATGTCTTCAGCAAACTGTAGCACATAATCAACAGTACGATTGCAAAAGGCAATCCGGTTATAATTGTAACAGTTTGCAATGCCGCTAATCCTCCTCCAATAAGAAGAACAATAGCAATAATTCCTTCCATCGATGCCCAGAATATTTTCTGCCCCACTGGTGCATCTAACTTTCCTCCGGAAGTTAAAGTGTCTACCACCATAGAACCACTATCCGAAGAAGTAACGAAGAAGCAAACCACCAAACCAACAGTTAAAAGTGAAGATATAAATGGCAATGGATATTGTTCTAACAAGTGATATATAGCTGTTGCAATATTTGAACTTACAGCTTCCGAAACCTGTGTATTACCTAATAACTCCTGATAAATTGCACTTCCTCCAAAAACTGAAATCCAGAAGAAAGTCAATAATGTTGGCACCAGCAATACTCCCAACACAAATTCTTTAATGGTTCTACCTTTTGAAACACGAGCAATAAATAACCCAACAAAAGGAGACCAGGCAATCCACCACCCCCAGTAGAATATAGTCCATGAGTTTTGCCAATGCGTTGTATCTTTTGCTCCAACGAAAGCTTCATTCCAGAAACTCAACTCAACGAAGTTCCCTAATAAGAATCCCACATTCTGAACAAATGTTTTCAATAGAAAAACGGTAGGTCCTATCAAAAGAACGAAAAGAAGCAGCAACATCGCCAATCTCATATTCACCACACTTAAGCGACGAATTCCTTTATCCAGTCCTAATATCAATGATAGTGTTGCAAATAGAGTAATAACACCAATCAGACCAATTTGCCAGCTGATACCATACTCAACTCCGAACAAGTAGTTCAATCCGGCATTTACTTGCTGAACACCAAAACCTAACGATGTAGCCAAGCCAAAAAGAGTTGCAATAACTGAAAGAATATCAATAATATCACCAATTGGTCCATAAATCTTATCTCCAAACAATGGATAGAAAATGGAACGAATGGTTAAAGGAAGTTTCTTATTAAAAGTGAAATAGGCCAATGAAAGTCCTACAATAGCATAAACTGCCCATCCATGGAATCCCCAGTGTAAGAAGGTTAGTCCAAAAGAAGACTTAGCTGCATCTGCACCAGCCAATTTTAATGGATTATTGGCAAAGTGTGAAATAGGTTCTGCTACTCCCCAGAACAACAAACCAATTCCCATTCCTGCACTAAACAGCATGGCAAACCAGGAAGCTCGGCTAAATTCAGGTTTACAGTCAGCTCCTCCCAATCTGATTTTTCCGTACTTCCCAAAGCCAACAAACAAAACAAAACCTAAAAATCCATTCATACAAAGAATGAAAAACCAACCAAAATTATTGGCAATATAGGTTTGTGTTTTAGAAAACCAATCAGCCATTGGTTCGCCGACAATTAAAGTTGTTGCTACCAATGCAAATACAATTAAAAATGCACCAATAAAAACAGTTCCGTTTGCTTTAATTCCCCAGAACGATTTCTCGTCGGAACGAGTATAATTCTTTTCTGAAATATCTTTCTTCAATGTAAAACTCATATATCTTGAAAATGATTTCTAACTAGTTTATTCAAACTCTTATGGCAATACTAGAAATAGTACCCAATATTTATATTGAACCATGAATGCCATTCCGGATTAGAAGCACCACGTGCCAAGCCATATTCTTTACCTGATTCTCCAAAGCCGCCCCATGGTCCTAACCACTCTTGATTTTTACCCGAACCATAATCGACATAAGTATAAATTGGTCCTGCAGAAATTAAACAGCCCACCACATTCATTTGCGAATCGTTAAATTCAGAGTATGACTTCTTCATGTAACTATAATTCTCGTAAAATTGCAACGAAGTGATTGGTCCCCATTTTACAGGAACAGTGTAAGCAATTCCACCTGAAAAAATAGTAGCCTCGCTTGCAATATCGTATGGTGCATTATAAGCTGCCATAGTAATCATCTTGTTCTTTGCACCATTATACTTATAATAAGCAGCTTCAAATTTTAGGTCTAACCTTTTATCTTTTAAAAACTGACCATGGTAATGGGCGCCATAAGCATTGTATCCATAATTGTTCTTTAGAACATGATTACGGTATTGTCCCCACTGACCAGATAAGCCAACTTCCTGATTATTGAATTTGCGAGCAACACGAACGTTTATTTGTCCCTTTTCTTCTGCATCTCCGGCTAAATCATAAGAATATCTAGCCATATCAACTCCTGTACCTGTTGAATTATCTGAAAACGTAACTCCTCTTCTTCCTCCTTCGGCATTTTTATAAACACCAACAGCAAAGTTCCAATCAGTTGTGTTGTGTACAAATTTTAATCCAGTATCATAGTCATCTTCCAAACCAACATAATACAACATGCTGAAGAACCATGAATGAGAAGCATAAGACAATATTCCAAACGGAACTTGATTTACACCCAATTGCAACTGGCTCTTTTCATCGAATTCGTAACCAATAAATCCATGGTGCAACATACCCCCTCCAAAATTGGATGGATAGAAACGATATTCACAATCTAGAAATAAGGAATTATACTTTGCTTTAGCATTTAACCTAAAAACATCGAATACGATGTCTCCTCCCATGCTTTTACTGTCTGCGTCCCACGCCTTGTAGCGATAATTAAAACGAAGGGTCCCCCCCAACTCTAAGCCCTTCTTTTCCTGACTAAAACAATTTTGAGTCAATAGCAACACTACGACCAGAACGTTGAATATTTTCTTCATAAATAAATCTTTCTCCCAACCCCTTGCCTCATTTATCTATGAATTATTTTCAAGACACGAATCGAAATAGTTTCTATGCGACAAATATACACCCTTTATTCCACTCTACAAATTACACCAATATCGACACAAACTCACACTCAGCAACACCAACTGATTATCAATCACTTAAAACACACTACAACTAAAACCCTCTCTTAATGAATAATTATATATTCTACAGAAATAATCAACCAACACCTCCCCTCAACGAAACGAGCTCTCTATAATACAAGCAGATACAAGAATACTCTGTCATCTATTTTTTCAGAAAAAGCCAGAAAACGATCAATGTTAAATAATTGTTGTATAGAATAAGTTTTAAGGGAATCGATTGAACTACGACTAAGTACTAAGGCAAAAATGAAAGACTCGACTTATATTCGACCTTTATTATTGTTGAAAAGCATGAAAATCTGTAAAGTCAGATATTACAAGAAGGCTAATAAGGAAATTACTATACTCATATAAACAAAAAAAGCCGCATAAAATGCGACTTCGTTGTGCCCAGAACAAGACTCGAACTTGCACGGCCTAAATCGGCCACAAGGCCCTCAACCTTGCGTGTCTACCAATTCCACCACCTGGGCGCGGTGTGCTGCAAATCTAAGAAAAAATAGATGCTACACCAGTAAATTCAGCATCTTTTTTGCATCTATTTTCTTATGGTTTGTTCTTCGTATTTAGTATCAATTATTTTGCCATCTTTTGATATGGTAAACCGATATGTTTCACTACGCATAAAGCCTGGTATTTCTACTCCCTGTGGGGTATGTCTATCGGTAGCCATACGGGTTTTCCCCACCTCACGCGTTTTCGAATAAATCCATATTTGGCCCCCATCTTTCAAAAACATTTTATTGGTGGGCTGACCATATTTTTCCAATAGCTCCTGTGCCATGTGCCCGTTAAATGTCTTTGCAATTTTTTTCTGCGACGAACAAGCCATTAACATAATCAATAAGCTTGCTACAATTATAAATCGTGACATAGTATTCTTTTAGGCAGCAAATAAGCTATTTCGGCAGTGGTTTCCAAGTTAAAAAAACAAAAATGTGCTTCTATACGAGTTTCAAGTTAATCACCACACCTACTCATTTTTTCATTCATACAGCTGCAAACAATTGTAAAATCAATTAAATTTGTATAGAACGTACGAAACTTGAAATTGCACTAAATAAATGAAAACACCTATATATCAATCTCATACTGAGACTCCCATTGGAGAAATGTTGCTATGTGCCACCGAAAAAGGTTTATCCCTTGCACAGTTTAAGCAACGTAAGGATTTCGATCATCATTACAATAAGCTCCTCATCCAAAAGCACGGCGAATTAGTTCACGAAGAGAATGAGCACATCACCTCTATCAAACAACAACTTGCCGAATATTTTGAAGGAAAGAGGCAGCAGTTTGATATTGCCAAGGATATTGTTGGGACCCATTTTCAACAAACAGTTTGGGAAATGCTTCAAAACATCCCATACGGAACCACTATTAGTTATCAGGAGCAAGCCAATCAAATGAATAATCCGATGGCCATACGCGCTATAGCCAGTGCCAATGGAATGAATCCATTAGAAGTTATTATTCCTTGTCATCGGGTGGTTGGAAAAGATGGTAACCTTACTGGTTACAGTAGCGGACTTCAGGCTAAAAAATGGTTACTAAGCATGGAAAAAGGTCTTATAATCTACGAGCCTACTCTTTTTTAGGACTACTTGCTTATTCTCTAGACATTCAAAAACTATCCGGCAAACAATTTGCTTCAACACAATCTTGATTGCCGGATAATTACAATGTCTTATTGCTACAAATCAACCGTTTTTCTTTTCAGATAACTTTCAACTGCAGCATTCAGTATTTTAATGGTTTCCAGAGCTTGCTCTGCCGGAACCGGATTTTCTCTTTCTCCGCGTAGACAAAGCGCCAACTCTCGATAATAGTCGGTATAATCACCCGATTTTGTCTCTAATTTCCCATGATAATCCAGGCCGTTTATTTCTGTAACCAGCTCGCCCCAATACTCTTCTGGTTCTTTTCCCCAGTTATCACCAACAGGTAAAGCTCCATCAATTAGTTGCTGTTCCTGTGGGTCTATTCCATACTTTATGAAACTTCCTTTTACGCCATGCATCGTATACATCGGACCAGGAATTCGCACTAAATAAGACGACTTAAGTATCAGTTGCATATTCTCATAATCCAATCGCAAATTCATGTAGTCATTCACTCTTGAATTATCGCGTATCTTAGCCAATTTTGCAGTAATACTCTTAGGTTTGCCAAACAATTGCAGCACCTGATCGACTAAATGCGATCCCAAATTAAAAAGCACCCCTACACGCTCATCTCCTTCTTCTTTCCAGCTTCCTTCATTGATGAATGTGCGATATCTGTCGTAATGAATTTCACATTCCACCATTCTTCCCAAAAGCTGCTGATCTAAAATCGATTTTATGGTACGATAATTTCCATCGTATCTGCGATTTTGATAAACTGAAAGCACCAGATTCTTCTCTTTCGCCAACTGAATCAACTCTACCGCTTCTTCTTCTGTTCGAGTAAATGGCTTTTCAACCACCACGTGCTTTCCGGCATTCAATGCTTTCAATGTCATTTCGTAATGCAGGTGATCTGGCGTATTTACGACAATAAGCTCAATACCTTCCAGTTCGATCAACTCTTCAAACGTTCGACAGATCTTTGCTTCCGGAAATAGTTCTTCTGAAATATTCTTGGTGCGCTCGAAAACACCTACCACTTCGTATTCATCCAGAACTTTTAACGAAGGTCCATGAAACACTTTCCCCGACATGCCATACGAAGCAATTCCAACTTTAATTTTATTCATAGTCTATTTAGTATTCTATTTTAATCTCTTATGATTTCAATCGATTGTCGTTTTCTATAGATATTCAGGAATAAATGTTGAAAAAATACAACCAGTAATCATCTGAATATTTGACAATGGTGCTCTACGTAAGCACTATAAATATACAAAAGGAGATGCTCAGATAGAAGTTTAAGAAAAAAGAAATAGCGGTAAATTCTAAAAAAAAGCCCCTCTGGAACCATAACCAAAGGGGCAAACAATCAATAAAACAACTAAATCAGTCCTTACAGACTTATATTTTTGGTTCCCAACCGGGTTCGTAAGTTCTTCCCCAAAGCTCCATCGCTTCGCGGTCAAAGATACGACCAGTTTTTGAATCTACCTCAAAACCTTTACCAATTCTGTATGCAATGTTACCATAATGTACCATTGACTGACTAATAGTACCTTCTGAAATTGGCGAAGTTAGCTCTTCTTTACCGCGAACAGCGTTGAAGAAATTCTGAGCATGACGAGTAGTTAAGTCACCACCACCACCAAGGGCAGTACCTGCTTCCTGTGAAGCTGACTTGCTATCTTTAATCTTCTTACCTGTTCTATCGTACAATTCGTAACGACCACGATCCATCCAAACAGTACCTTCAGTTCCGAAAATAATAGTACCACGTCCTGCACCATACGTTTTAAATGCATTACGGCTCTTTCCGTCCCATACAATAGCTTTACCATTATCGAATTCGAATGTAGCTTCCATTGTATCGTACATTTCCCAACCATCTTCTTTGAAGTTGCGCTTAGCAGCCTCAACATAAACTTTCGATGGGTAAGTTAAGCCCAATGCCCAACGTGCTACGTCTAACTCGTGTGTTGCATTGTTACCAAGCTCAGCAGTACCGAAATCCCAACCGTACCAGTGCCAGTTGTAATTCCAAGTATCGTGCATGTATTCTTTGCGTGGCGATGGTCCCTGGAAAAGATCCCAGTCTAACCCAGTAGGCACTGCTGCCTTCTTTGGATTAGGACATACCGGACGACTATTTGAGTAGAAAGCCAATCCCTTGTACGCATCTCCAATTACACCATTTCTAATTTGCTTGATGATATCTTGCGACTGAGCAGAAGAACGCTGCTGGTTACCCATTTGGATTACCTTGTTGTATTTCTGCTGTGCTGCAACCAAAATCTCATTTTCGAACATGTTGTGGCTACATGGCTTTTCAACATAAACATGTTTTCCTGCCTGACAAGCCATAACTGTACCTGGCGCATGCCAGTGGTCTGGAGTAGCAATAAAGATTGCATCAACATCTTTGTCTTCTAAAACTTTGCGAACATCTTTCTCTAGCTTCGACTTATATCCCAAGCTTTTCTTACAACGCTCACCTGCTTTTTCCAACGATGAATCCATTACGTCACATAAGTAACGCAACTCAACATTGCTCTCTTTTCTCTTAATTGGATCGATAAATGCGCCATAACGACGTCCTAAACCAGCAATAGCTAGTTGCATTTTATCATTTGCTCCAATTACTTTCTTGTAGCTTTTAGGCGACATACCTTTTGCTACCCCTCCAACAGCAACACCTGCAGTAGTTGCTGCCATACTTTTAATAAAATTTCTTCTAGTTGTGGTCATGATTCGGTTCTTTGCGATGCAATTACTTCAATTTCTTTACTTTGATGCTACGGTAATGTACTTCATCACCATGGTCTTGCAATAAGATGTGACCAGTTTTAGCCATACCAAAGTTTTCCCAATTTGCATACTTACTACGAGCAACCAATGCGTCGTAAATAGCTGAACCACGAACGTACTCAACCACTTTATATCCGTTCAACCAGTGCTGAACTGTATTATCTGGACGAACAACTACACGACAGTGGTTCCATTTGTTTGGACGAGCCTTAACACTTCCGTGCTGACGAGCAGGAATTAGGTCGTACAATGAACCAATTGTGCGGTTACCAACTGCACCTTTCTTTGCATCTGGGTGTTTGTCGTTATCCAATACCTGGAATTCCAAACCAATTGATGAAGCATTCTTTACTTTGTAAGCTTCAGTAACGAAATATTTAACACCACTGTTAGCTCCTGGAGTATAGAAGAATTCACACTGGAATTCGAATGCTCCGAACTCGTCACGAGTTACGATATCACCACCGTTAGTAGACTCACCACCATCAGATGCTAAAACAACCAACTCTCCGTTTTCTGTTTTCCATCCTTTTTTAGGTAATTCTTTTTTACCAGCACCTCTCCACTGGCTCAAGTCGCTACCATCGAACAACATTTTCCATCCTTGCTGCTTCTCAGTTTCAGATAAGTTGTTTGTTAACAAGTTGCGAACAAAAACACCTTCTTCAACAGGGCTAGGAGTAATATTTTCAGTTTTAATGCGGATATTTCTCCACTTAATCTGTTTTCCTTCTTGCTCTTTGCGTCCAATACCGTGTACCTGAAGACCAATAAAACCTTTGTCTGTCTTATCGTCAATCAAATATGAAACAGGAATTCCATTCAACCAAGTACGCAATGTATTACCAATACACTCGATTTTGATTTTATTCCAGTCCATGTGGTTAAAAGCTGGTTTTGCTTTAGGACTCATAGAACCTGGGTACAACCATCCACGACGAGCTTCGTCATAAATACCTGCTGTCCATGCTCTGTCATATGAAGGATCTAGCTCACACTGATATCCGTGAACACGTCCTTTTTTATATTCAGGAAGACTATTGCTTCGGAATTGAATACCTGAGTTTACTGCATCGTCTACCCAAACTTCCAATTCTAAAACGAAATCAGAATACAATTTTTCTGTTGTAAGGAAACTATTTGGAGTACCTAACTTCGATGTTCCAACAATAGCTCCATCAATCACTTCATACTTTGCAGTTCCGTTTAACTGCTTCCAACCAGTTAGGTCTTTACCATTAAAAAGATCTACCCAGCCATCGTTTGTTGCTTTATTAGCACAACTTGTCAGCATAATAAAAGCGACAATGGCCAAATTTAAAATCGTTGTTCTCATTTAAATAAGATTTTGGTTACTTGCTATTTAAGTTTAACTTCTCAATTCTCCGTGTGCGATAACGGCAAATTTAGAAAAGAAATTATTAAAAACAATTGCTTCCCGAACGTTTTATATTCTATATATAAAATCAATATTAATTCTAAATTGGTTGTTATGTTTGTAATTCAATTTAATAGAGCAATCTATTTTGCTTAAAAAAGAACGATAATTCATGCAAATCACCATACTTATAATCTACCTAATTCTATTAATTGGAATAGGAATTTACTCTTCTTTACGTGTAAAAAACACTACCGATTACTTTGTAGCAGGAAGAAAAGGATCGGTAATCCAAGTAACAGGAAGTTTGTTGGCCACGATTTTGGGTGGATCGGCAATTTTAGGGACTATCAACCTCACCACGAATCAAGGATGGGCGGCTTCATGGCTATTGATAACGGCTTCGTTGGGACTTATAGCGCTAATTCCCTTGGCAAAATATGTAAAACGACTGGGCAACTTCACACTTCCCGAGCTACTGGGAAAGTTCTATGGAAACAGAGCTAAGAACTTTGCTTCAATTATTATTCCCATTGCCTGGACAGGAATTGTTGCAGCGCAAATTATAGCTTCAGCAAAAATTGCCAATGCCTTTTTCAGTTTACCTTATACCGAAGGAGTAGTTATATCAGCAGTACTTTTTATCTTCTACACATTAATAGGTGGTCAGATTTCAATTCTGAAGACTGATTTTCTACAAATTCTATTAATCATTGGAGGATTAGCAACAACCTGCTTCTTTGTAATGCAAAAGACCGAATGGCAAATCCCAGAGAACCATCTTGCTTTTCCTTTTAACTCTGGTTTCAACCCGTTGAATCTTTTTGTGCTTGTAATGACCTATGCCACTACCTACATGGTTGGTCCGGACATCTATTCCCGTCTATTTTGCTCGAAAGATGAAAAGACAGCCACACGAAGTGTTATATTAACAGTAGCCATTCTTCTTCCATTGGCATTTTTGATTGTTTTACCAGGAATTGCAGCCAATTCGTTTTACCCTAACTTCAACCACTCACATGGCTCTATACTCGTTCCATTGGTAAACGACTTACTTCCTAACTGGGCTTCAGGTTTAATGATAGCCGCTATTCTTTCGGCAGTAATGTCATCGGCAGACACCACTTTACTTACAGCTGCAATCATTATTACCGATCCTCTTTCTGTAAAGATAAAACGCTTTAATTCTCTGAAGCTATCCAGAATTATGGTCGTAATCATAGGAGCAATTAGCTTAATAATAGCGCTTAAAATCACCTCAATTATTCAAGCATTACTCATTGCATTAACCTTTTTCTCTGGTGCATTTATTATTCCCACACTGGTAGGTTTACTAAGGCTGAAAATCAATTCAAGTCATGCTATTCTGGCAATGGGAACAGGAGGATTAGTCGCACTCACAGGAAAACTTATTTCGATATATGGAAACAGCTTTTGGGGAAATTGGATTATAATTTCTGCTTTTGCAGTAAATGCGATTATTTTATTCTTCCCAAAGAAATTACTCTAGCGTAACAATGGTGATACCTGCTCCTCCAAACTGAACGTGCTCATCGCGCATGTTCTTAACCATTGGCTCCACACGCAAGTATTCTCTGATGGATTGACGTAAAATACCATTTCCGGTTCCATGAAGAATTCGAACTTCACTTACATTCAACATAATTGCATTGTCCATGTGCTCTTGCACAACCTGCAATGCTTCATCCAAACGTTTTCCTCGGATATCAATTTCAGCCTTGAAGTTTAGTCGTCGATTATTCAAGCTTTCATTCACCTTACCCATTGTCTTATTGTGCTTGCGCTCCAGCTTCTTGGCTTCATTGTTACTAACCAAGATCAGTCGCTTATGCTCAACAGTTGAGAACAGCTGTCCGAATGCCACCACTGCTGACTTAGCATTTACCTCAACCACTTCTCCAACGGTACCTTGGCCAACCAACTTCACTTTATCGCCCACTAAGAATTCTTCTTTCTTTTTGCGAGCTACAATATCTTTTTTCTTAACCTCCGGCTTCGGTTCTTGCTTCTTAACGCCCTTCTTCCCTCTCGCTTTTATCTTTTCAATCTTACGGGCAATCTTACGCTCTTCGTCTAAATCGCGATTTTCCTGTTCGCGCTTATAGTCTTCCAACTTTTGACGAGCAGCTCTTGTGCGCTCTTTTTCGGCTTTGGCCTCTTTAATCTGACGAATTGTATTCTCAATTTGCTTATTGGCATCGCCCATTAAGCGTTCAGCCTCTTCTTTGGCCTTGCGCAAAACATCTTTACGTAATGAAGCAGTTTCGTCCAACTCTTTCTGATAGTTGGCCATCATCTCTTCCAAACGCTTCTCATTCTGACGAATCTTCTTTCGTTTGGATTCCCAATAGCGCTTATCGCGAACAATATCTCTCAAATGCTTATCGAAATGGATATGATCTTGCCCTATCTTATCTGAAGCTTCCTGTAGCAAATCTTCAGGCAAGCCAATTTTTCGGGCAATTTCAAAAGCAAACGAACTTCCTGGTTTTCCAATTTGCAAACGGAACAAAGGCTCCATTTTATGAGAATCGTAAAGCATTGCACCGTTAATAATTCCTTCTGAAGAAGAAGCAAAGTGCTTTAGATTGGTATAGTGAGTGGTAATAACACCAAACGTTTTTAACTCATTCAATCGATTTAAAATAGACTCAGCAATGGCTCCACCCAACATCGGTTCTGTTCCTGTTCCAAACTCATCGATAAGCACCAATGTCTTATCGTTACAGTTCTTCACAAAGAACTTCATGTTCATCAGGTGAGAACTATAGGTACTCAAATCGTTTTCCAACGACTGCTCATCACCTATATCGATGTAAACACCTTCGAAAACGCCCATTTTCGATGTTTCTCCAACAGGCACCAACAATCCGCATTGGAACATATATTGCAACAATCCGACCGTTTTTAAACAAACCGATTTACCACCAGCATTGGGACCAGAAATCAATAAGATGCGTTTCTCTTTCTCCAGTCGTAAACTTAATGGAACAACCTGCTTTTTCTCTTTCCGAAGTGTTTGCATCAACAATGGATGACGTGCATCCTGCCACTCCATCATTGGTTCATTACTAATGGCCGGATTGATGGCATCTAAATCGCGTGCTAATATTGATTTAGATCGCACAAAATCGAAATACCCCAATAATCGATAAGATTGAATAAGATCATCGATATAAGGACGAAGACCGGCCGTAAACTCAATTAATATTCGGACAATTTCTCGTTTTTCGGCATGTTCCAACTCTCGAATCTGGTTGTTTAGCTCAACAATCTCAGTAGGCTCAATATATGCTGTTTTCCCAGTTGCCGACTCATCGTGGATGATACCTTTTATCTTCCGCTTATTTCCAGCAACAATTGGAATTACAGGACGACCATCGCGAATAGCCACTGAAGTGTCTTGTTCTACTAATCCCGATTTTATGGCATTCTTCAGAATAGACTGCATTCTGCGCGAAACAGCAGATTGCTGCGCTAGCATTTCTCTTCGAATTTGAGTCAACGCAGGCGAAGCTGTATCTTTCACCGATCCCAACTTAGTAACAATAGCATCAATTCGTTGAATTAAGTAAGGAAATACCATCATTCCAGATGATAGCTTTCGAAGATATGGGAACTGCTCTTCCTCTTTATTTTTGAAGAAATTAACTATGCCACGAATTGTCTCCAGCGATCTTTTCAAGTCGAACATTTCGTGCACTTCTAAAAAAGTACCATCTACCCGAGCTTTTTCCAATGCTTCGCGCACATCGAAATAAAAACTCACAGGAAAATCATCGAATTCATTGAGTATAACAACAAATTCAGCCGTTTCACCTGTTAAGCGACGTATAACTTTAGGATTGGTTTTGAAAGTTATTTCAGACACACATTCCCGGCCTAAATTACTAATACAATTGGCCTGTAATTGCTCTTTTATCTTATCAAACCCAATCTTTGTTTCGAAGCTATATGGATATGTATATGGCATAGTTCTCTTTATTTGCGGGCAAAGTTAAAAGAATGATTTTAAAATCAAGTCTTCAGAAATTAAGAACCTAATCCACGCACGATAAGTTTAAAACAAAAATTTATTCAGAAATTATAAAGTCAGGTGGATTCAAGGAATCAGTTATTATTCCACCAACTCACTTAGCACATTTCTCAAATCATTTACTTTAAATGGCTTGGTCATATATGCATTCATTCCAATGCTGTAAGAATATTCTACATCTTCTTTCATGGCATTAGCCGACATAGCAACAATCAGTACCGGATTCTCTTCTTTTCGATCTCGCTCAATTTTTCGAATCATCTGTGTTGCCTCATAGCCATTCATCACTGGCATTTGAATATCCATCAACAATAAGTCGAAATTACCTGTTTCCCAATGTTGAAGTGCTTGTTGTCCATCTTCTGCCATCTCCAAATTAGCCACTACATTCTGCAATGTCAATTGAGCTACTTTCCGATTAATCTCGTTGTCTTCTACAACTAAAACGTTCAATGCCTCTAATTCCAGTTCCTTTCTGGTAGCTGGTTTAGTATCGTCACCAGAAGGCATAACGTGAGAAATTAAGTTATATAGTTCAATCAGCTTGACCGGCTTGTTTAAATATCCCTCAATTCCTTTTTTCTGAATTTCTTCTTTTGATAAAGAATCGGAAACAGATGATAACAGCAATAGCTTCACTGGTTCAAAAGATGATATTTTTCGAATCTTTTCAGCCAACATAAAGCCATCCATCATTGGCATTTGATAATCCAATATCACAAAATCATACAAGCAATCATTTCTGTAGCTATCATATAACTTATTTAAAGCATCCTCGCCACTTTTCACCAAAGTAAAGTCACAATTCCAAGCTTCAAAATATTTTGATAAAATCAATAAGTTGGTATCATTATCGTCAACTATCAGAATTCTATTGGAAGATAAATCGATCTTTCTGAAAACATGAGCAGATGGTCGGCCGGTACTTGATTTAGCTTTAATATCGAACCAAAAAGTTGAACCAACTCCCAATTCACTATCTACTCCAATTTCGCCATGCATCATTTCAACCAATTTTTTCGAGATGGCCAATCCTAATCCTGTTCCTCCATATTTTCTTGTGGTAGAAGCATCGACCTGGCTGAATAGTCGGAATAGCTTATTTTTATTCTCTTCCGAAATACCAATTCCTGTATCTCTTACTTTAAAATAGATATCTTCAATTCCATCTTTATTACCTCTGTATTCGGCACTAATTAAAATATCTCCAGTACTTGTAAACTTAATCGCATTGTTGACCAAATTAGTAAGCACCTGCCTCAAGCGAACAGAGTCTCCTGTTATGTAATCAGGGATATTAGGATCGATATAAGTAATTAAATCCAGATTCTTATCTGCAGCTTTGAAATACAGCACATCAGCAACATCTTCAATAATCGTTCGTACAGAGATCGGTTCTTGCTCCATATCTAACTTACCCGATTCTATCTTTGAGAAATCAAGTATGTCGTTAATAATTGTCATCAGGTTATTACCCGACTTTACAATTACATTCACAAATTCCTGTTGCTCATCTGTCAGAGGGGTACGCTTCAAGATATCTGCCATTCCAATTACTCCATTTAGCGGAGTACGAATTTCGTGCGACATATTGGCTAAGAACATACTCTTTGAACGGTTAGCATCTTCTGCTTTATTTTTAGCTGCACGCAACTCTTCTTTTATATTCTCCTCTGAAGTAACGTCTCTTAAGACTCCAAGTACACCAACTACTTTATCTGAATTCTCATCTCTAATTGGAACTTTAGAAACAGAAAGCCACTTCTTCTCATTGGTACTATCTCCAGCAAACTCAACCTTATTCATAATTGGTTCACCTGTGTTTAGCACCAAACGATCTTCTTCCAGTATTTTATCAGCAGTTAAAGGTGTATATAAATCGCTATCAGTCTTTCCTACTAAAACATGCGCATGGTCTACACCTGCCAACTTTGCCTGAGCTTGATTCGATTTAGTATAAACCAGATTTCTATTCTTGAAATAAATAGCTTCTGGAATATTATTCATTAAAGTTTGAAGCAAGTCTTTTTCCCTGATTAACTCTTCCTCAACTTGTTTTTGATGAGTTATATCACGTGAAATACCTATTAAACCAGCCACTTTCCCATTTTTATCTAAAATGGGCATCTTTGTGGTATTTACCCAATGTGTCTTTCCTACAGGATCAATATAATGTTCAATACTATTTATTATGGTTTCACCTGATTCAAATAGTTTTTCTTCACTTTTATGAATTTGATCGGCAATCTCTTTGGTATGAAAATCATAGCTAGTTTTTCCAATAACATCTTTAGGATCTGGAACCCCTAATGCATCTGCATCTGCTTTATTAACTCTTAAGAAACGTCCTTCTTTATCTTTAAAGTAGATCAAATCAGGCGTATTCTCAGTCATTGCAATCAACAGGTTACGCTCTAATTCGTGTTCTTTCTCTAATTTTTTTTCAGCGGTTATATTTCGCGAAACCCCTACCAAACCAACAACCTCTCCTCTTTCATCTTTGATAGGAACTTTTGTTGTAATATAGTAAAGTTGTTCTCCTTCAATTTTATATTCTTCTAACTGATTTACAATTGATTTTCCATCAGCTATAACACGTTCATCGATCTGCTGGGTAAAGATTGCTTGTTCTTCATCCACAAATTCTTCTACATGCTTACCCAAAGCATCATCAACATTCTTCAATTTCAGATACCGGGCCTGAGCGCTGTTTACCTTGGTGAATTTGTAATCTTTGTCTTTGAAGTAAATGGAATCAGGAATATTATCCATCAGAATTTGCAGGAACTGCTGTTCGTTTCGAAGAGCAACCTGAGTTTTTCTAGTTTCTGTTATATCTTCATAGATTGTTAGAATCAGATTAACCTCTCCTTTTTCATTCATCAGAGGTAAAACTGATCGCAAAAACCAACATTCTTCTCCGTCAACAATAATTCTTTCTTCCTCTCCTCTACTTTCTTTTTTACTTCTTACAACATCTCCTTCAATTTTAGAAATGAGCTCACAAATAGTGTCATCTCTAAAATCTGAATCATATTTATCGATTATTTCTGCAGGATTTTCATAACCAAACTTTTGTGCAAAACTCTGATTACAACCTAAATATCTCCCATTGATATCTTTCCATGAAATGGCAACAGGAAGTTCACTTAAAATCAACTTAGGCATAACCCCTAACTGACTCCATCCGCCTACAACATTTTTCTCTTTATCATCGTTCCCAAAGATTCTTTTACATTTAGAAACTGTACGCAAGACAATAGGTAACTCCTCTTTATAAACCTCTTCTGTGATATGAAGAATAAATTCAAAATTCGACTCAAACTGCAAAAAGTCTGATTCTGAAATATTATTACCAATTAAAATTAGTCCGAATTCAAAGTTTGATTTTGAATCTGCAAGGAAACATAATGCTTCTTTTAATTGATCATATTCAATGCCATCATACACCAAAATCCCTTTTCGATGTTGAAGTATCTCATTCAACAACTCACTTGAATCTTGAATATGCACCACTCCACTATTTACAGCTTTATCACCTATTAAGTCTGTAACTGGAATTAAATGCTGATGTCCAAGGAATAAATAATAATTCGACATAAATCCTTTTTAAATTTCAAGTTCCGCCCAAATCATATCAAAAATAATAGATATTCAATTATTTTCAATAGCGAGGAGTCTTTTCATCAGGAAATCTTTTTTGATACTCTTTCCAAAACAAGCCAACTTCGCTTTTCATCTCTTTGCGCAATGCTAAAATTCCTAGCAAGTTAGGGATAGTCATTAATGCAATTGTGATACCTGAGAAAGTCCAAATAATAGTTGTATCCATAAAGGCAGCCATAAAGAATCCGACCACATAAACCAGTCGGTACCATATTACTGCTTTTACTCCAAACAAAAATGTAACAGCTCTTCCGCCGTAATACGACCAACTAATAGCTGTAGAGAAAGCAAACAACAACAAACCAATGGTTACAATGTAGCGTCCGTATACTCCAAACCAACTTCTTGTAAATGCTTCTGCTGTTAACGGAGCACTGTGTAAAAGCGACTTTCCATGAACAGCCACTTTTTCATTATTTAATCTGCCTTGTTTTACTAATACTTTTCCGGTGAAAACCTGACCGTTTTCTTTTACAATCACATCTTCGGCAATAGAACGTGCATGTAACACTGTTATTGCATCTGTAATTAAACCATTTTCAACAGTCATTTCTCCTGAAAATACTTTTAACCCATTTCCTGTATTGATAAACTGAGCTACTTTTTCAATTGCTCCCGGTGTATTCTGTGTATATGTTCCCTCTACAAAACTAAGATCGGTTTGTTGGAATTTATTTTCCAATTTTTCACTCCATACTCCAGAAGAAAGCAATACCAAACCTGTTAGCATACAAATGATAATGGTATCGATAAAAGGCTCCAATAATGCTACCAATCCTTCTGATACCGGCTCGTGAGCTTTTGCTGCCGCATGCGCAATTGGTGCCGACCCTTGTCCTGCCTCATTGGAAAACAGTCCCCGGTTAACTCCTCTGTTAAATGCAAACGAGAACGATGCTCCTAAAAATCCACCCACAGCTGCAGTTCCAGTAATTACATCATGAAATATTGCTGTTATTGAAGGAATGATATTATCGTAGTTGTAGATAATTACTGCCAAAGCTCCAATAAAATAGATAACGGCCATAGTTGGCACCAACTTCTCAGTCACTTTAGCAATACGCTTAATTCCACCCAGAATTACAAAAGCCAACAACACTGCTAAAACAGCTCCTGTTGCTATCTTATTTACCCCGAAAGTGGCAAATGCAGAGTTGGCAATACTATTTATTTGAGGCAAGTTACCCGTTCCAAACGATGAAAAGATAGTTGCTACAGCAAAAATTACCGCCAACCATTTCATGTTCAACCTATTCTTCATGTAATACATCGGACCACCAGCAATTGAGCCATCCTCTGCCTTTTCGCGGTATTTATGCGAAAGTGTAACCTCGACAAACTTAGTTGTCATACCCAACAAAGCTGTAACCAACATCCAAAACAACGCAGCAGGTCCTCCCAGGTGAATAGCCAGTGCCACACCTGCAATATTTCCCGTACCGACAGTACCCGACAAAGCTGTTGTTAATGCCTGAAAATGGGAAGTATCCCCTTCATCTCCTTCTCTATCGAATTTACCCCGAACAATTTTCAAGGCATATTTTAAATAACGAAACTGTGGAAATTTTAGATAAAGAGTAAAGAACAATCCTGTTCCCAGAAGAAGATATACAAACCACTGTGCCCCTCCGATAAATCCATCGATGGTTTGTAAAATTTCATTAAATCGCTGCATGTTGGTCTTAGTTAGGTTAATTTCAATTCTTTAAATATAACAATAACAGTCAATAATAGAAATTAATCTTTTCACACATTTCTCTGTCACCAACTATACATTTTAGACTCTTTAACTAAAATTTCATCCTTAATTTGAAACTTTCCCATTCAATATTCAGTAAATTTGCCAAAACACTAATACTTAAATATCATGTTACCAAAGTTTCTATTGGCCGACAATTCGCAGGAGTTACCTGATACTATTTTTGTAGTTCACACTCAATCTCCTAAGTGCATTATTGAAAGTGATGTTGATGATTTCTATACTAATCAGAATATTCACTGGATTGATGATGCTCCAGAAAATGAAGAATTAGTTGAGCAACTTTTAGAAGAAGCAGAAGATTTTCTGGAGAAAGAATTCGAAAATCAGGAAATGCTTTACGACGAAGACGAAGAATAACTTCTATCTAAATACATACCAAGAGATTTTTGATTAATCTCTTGGTACTTTACAACATTAGAAAATATTCTATTGATTGCAGATTTATTGTCCGGCTTGTTTTATTGAAAGCTGAATTCTATTTCTACTTAAGTCAACTCCAATAACTTTCACTTTTACCTTTTGCTGTAGTTTTACAACTTCCGCAGGATCATTAATGAATCGGTTGGTCATTTCTGACACGTGAACTAGTCCTGCCTGTTTTATTCCTATATCTACAAATGCTCCAAACTTTGTAATATTATTTACCACGCCTGGCAAAGTCATACCTTCGTATAAATCTTCAATGGAATAAATTCCCTCGGCAAAACTGAACGCTTCAATTTCTTCCCGAGGATCTAAACCAGGCTTAGCTAACTCTTTCAGAATATCTTTTATGGTAGGTAATCCAAACTGCTCGGTTATATATGTCTGGGCATTGATCTTTGAAACTAACTGCTCATTACCAATCAATTCGTCTAGTTTACAACCTAAATCTTTAGCCATTTTTTGTACCAGAGGATATACTTCCGGGTGAACAGCAGAATTGTCCAATACCATTTTCCCTCCTGCTATTCTTAAGAATCCGGCACATTGCTCAAAACTTTTAGCTCCCATACGAGCCACTTTCTTCAGCTCTGCTCTGGACTGAAAAGCTCCATTCTCATTTCGGTATTGAATGATGTTACCTGCCAATTGCGGTCCTAGTCCTGACACATGAGTAAGTACATGTTTACTGGCAGTATTCAGGTTTACTCCCACATTGTTCACTGCCAATTCTACAACAGTATTCAAACTCTCTTTCAATTTTTTCTGATCAACATCGTGTTGATATTGTCCAACACCAATGGATTTTGGATCGATCTTCACCAACTCTGCCAATGGATCCATCAAGCGCCGACCAATGGATATAGCTCCACGAACAGTAACATCGTATTCTGGAAATTCTTCTCGAGCCACTTCCGATGCTGAGTACACCGAAGCTCCATCTTCACTAACAACAAACACTTGGCTGCCAATATTCATCCCTTTTACCAACTGCTCGGTTTCTCTGCTGGCTGTTCCATTACCAATTGCAATAGCTTCAATCTTATACTTAGCAACTAAGTCGCTAATACTCCTTTCGGCCTCCCTCTTTTGCTGTTGCGGAGGATGTGGAAAGATAGTTGTATTGCCAATAATATTTCCCAGCTCATCCAAACACACCACTTTACACCCTGTACGATAGCCTGGATCGATAGCTAAAACTCTTTTCTGTCCTAACGGAGCAGCCAACAATAGTTGCTTCAGGTTTTCGGCAAAAACTGCAATAGCTTCTTCCTCGCCTTTCTCTCTGGATAACTTAGCAAACTCTGTTTCTATAGATGGCTGCAATAATCGCTTATAAGCATCTTTCACCGCCTTTTCAACTTCCTGCGAAGAAGCAGTGCGTCCCTTTACCCAGAAACGATTCATTCGCTCCAAAACCATTTCGGCATCTGGAGTAATACTTATTTTCAGTATTCCTTCTTTCTCTCCGCGACGCATAGCCAATAGCCTGTGCGAAGCACATCGCTTTAATGGTTCTTCCCAATCGAAATAGTCACGGTATTTTATTCCTTCAGTCTCTTTGCCTTTTACTACTTTCGATTTGATGGTAGCTCTTCTTTCAAAACTATTTCTAACAATGCTTCTGGTTCGTTCATTCTCATTCACCCATTCTGCAATAATATCACGAGCGCCTTCCAGCACTTCCTGTTCATCTTTACAGTTCTTACCTACAAATTGTCGGGCTCTGCTCTCCGGATATTGCTCGTATTGCTTCATTAGAATTTTAGCCATTGGCTCCAATCCCTTTTCACGTGCAATAGCAGCCTTTGTTCTTCGCTTTGGCTTAAAAGGCAGGTAAATGTCCTCCAACTCATTGCCATCCCAGCACTGTTCAATTTTTTGCTTCAATTCTGGTTTTAGCAATTGCTGCTCGTCGATACTCTTTAATATGGTTTGCTTTCGCTTTTCTAAAGTCTCGTATTTATCTTTTAGCTCGTTAATTTTAAGGATTTGTACTTCATCCAGACTTCCGGTTACCTCTTTTCTATATCGGGCAATAAAAGGCACCGTTGCTCCTTCTGACAATAACTCGATGGTTTTATTTACTTGTTTCAAGGAAAGAGATAACGCCTGCGCAATCAACTCAATTATTTGGGTGTTCATATTTGTCTTCTATTTTATTCTACTCAAAAATAAACTATTCGAGATCACGAAGTATACAATTCCCATTCAAAACTCAAAAAAATGGCCTGCCAATCGGCAAGCCATCTACTTTATTTAAATTTTTCTGATTTATCAGTTCTTCATATTCCGCAACACTTTATAAAAGCAAAACTTCTCTTTTTTAGCAGGTTCTAGCAGATAATACGACGAAGCTATTCGACAAATATTCTTAATCTCATCGTGAATATCAGCAACATCTTTTTCAGCCAGGTTATTCACCAGTTCACGACGTTTAAACCATTCGATACAATCTTCGTTTTGAATAATCTTATTGGCAGCCTCTACTATTCTTAATGGCAGCTCACGACCAATGCCATTGCCCGTAATTTCGGTCAGGAACTCTTCGGTTAGTTTTTGACGAAAAGTACACAGCAAGTAAAACAGACTCATGTAGTCTCCATTTCGGGCTTCTGAATAAAATTCTGAATAGCCCAACTCATTAAACACTCTTTTTTGAAAAGCTTTGTTACCCTTAAAATCCACCTTAATTTCGGCCCTTAGTAAACTCAGATCACGAACAACAGTCATTGGTACTTCTTCCCAATTTTCAGGCAAGTTTCCTTTTAACTTTTTTTGCTCAAAATGTTTCTGAATAGTATGCTCTATTTTCGATGTTAATTCCAGAGCATATTCCCGGGTCCACTCCTTCCGCACATGAGATAATTCGAAGATGTTTTCGTTGAATGTTCTTGCTACTTTTTGGCAGGCATAAATGGTAGCAGTACTGGCACATTGATTTGCTTTTGATTCACTCATGACTTAGGTTTTTGAGATTAATGTAAGAACGATATGATTTTCATCTAAAAAGTTACTACCTATACTCAAGTAACACAAACCTTTACATCATAAAAAAGCAAATTCTGCTATCAAACATATCTTGTTGTATTTGTTCTTGTTGAAAGTAATTTTCGAAAGGAGCCTCGTCATTGAACAGTTCAGTGGTTAAACAGAAGAAGCTAAAGGAAAAATAGACAAACCCAAAGGGTATAAACGAAAGAAAGCAGCCCCATTGGACCGCTTCCCGAACTGCTGTACTGTAAAAATTGCCCCTAGATACGTTTGTATCTAACACTGTAAAGATGAATTATTTTAACATCTTCTCAAAGCACTTTTTAATGTACCCTCTATATTTTTACACGAACGTACGTTTTCGTTACACTAAACCTGCAAAGCCCATAAATGCCATGGCCAAAATACCAGCAACAATTAACGCAACAGGTGTTCCTTTCATCCCTTTGGGTACGTTTATTAGATCTAAATGCTCGCGTAAACCAGCAAATAAAATCAATGCAACACCAAAACCAACCGCACTTGCAATAGCATAAACAACACCTTCCATCAGATTGTAATCGTTCTGAATGGTAAGGATAGCTACCCCTAAGATGGCACAGTTAGTGGTAATCAAAGGAAGGAATACTCCCAATGCCTGGTATAGTGATGGACTCACTTTTTTCAATACAATTTCAACCAACTGCACCAACGATGCAATAATTAAGATGAAACTGATGGTTTGAAGAAAGCCTAATCCGAATGGATCTAAAACAAACTTTTGCACCAAATAGGTTACAATAGTTGCAAGAGTCATTACAAATGTAACAGCACCAGTCATACCTACTGCTGTAGATATCTTCTTAGAAACCCCCAAAAACGGGCAAATTCCTAAGAACTGTGCCAATACAATATTGTTCGATAAAATGGCTGCTATAATAATTACAATATATTCCATGATCTAAAAATTTAAGCTTTTCTAAAGTGGTTAATAATTGCAATCAGGTACCCTAGAGCAATGAATGCTCCCGGTGCCAAAATAAATAATAGCATTCCGTATTTTTCTGGATATACAGTCATATTAAAGATTGTTCCTGCTCCCAAAAACTCGCGTACACCTCCCAGTAATGTTAATGCAAAAGCAAAGCCTAACCCCATTCCCAGTCCATCAATTAACGATGAAAGAAGATTGTTTTTAGAAGCAAATGCTTCGGCACGACCAAGTACCACACAGTTTACTACGATAAGTGGAATAAATAGCCCTAAGCTATCGAATAATGCAGGTAAGTATCCTTTCATTACCAACTCTACAATTGTTACGAAAGTGGCAATAATTACAATGAAACTTGGAATACGAACTTTATCTGGAATAAAGTTTTTAACCATTGAAACTACGATATTGGCCATAACCAATACGAATGTAGTTGCCAATCCCATTCCCAATCCATTTATAGCCGATGATGTTACTCCTAATGTTGGACACATTCCCAACAACAGTACAAACACCGGGTTTTCTTTAATAAATCCTTTGGTAAAGTTGTTCATTTGATTCATTTCGAACCTCCTTTCATTGTTGAAGCATCGATATCCTTCACACTATCGTAAGCACGTTGCAATGCATCCAAAAATGCTCTAGACGAAATAGTAGCCGCAGTAATTGCATCTACATCTCCTCCATCTTTAGATACAGTCAAGTTGATATTTCCAGGATTCTTTCCAATTACATTTTGTTTTGCTTTGGTTGCATCTCTAAACCATGTAACCATTTTAGTTCCCAGTCCCGGAGTCTCTTTATGTTCCAAAACCGAATAACCTGAAATAGTTCCATCTGGTTTAAAACCAGCCATAACAGAAATATGTCCACTAAAACCACTGTTAGTATAAGTTTTAATAGCCATACCAACCACTTCGCTTCCTTTGTAAGCAGGAAATACCTCTAAGCTATCAGGTCCGCTTTTAGGTTTTACCATAAAAGCATCGCCCAATTTATCGAATTCAGGTAAAACCGCTTTAATCGCTTTTTCCTGCTTAATTCGAGCAGCTTCAGCAATTGCTCCGCGTGTTGCATTTTCCACCAACCCCAACGATGCAGAAGCGATGAACGTAACACTGAAAAGAGCAATCAGCATATTTTTTAATGATGATTCTTTCTTTGCCATTATTTAGCCCTCCTTCCGAAATCTTTTGGTTTGCAATATCTGTTTAACAGAGGAGTTACGGCATTCATAATCAAAATAGCAAATGAAATACCTTCAGGATAAGCTCCAAACACACGGATGCTGATGGTAATAATACCAATTCCGATACCGTAGATCAACTGACCTTTAGGTGTCATTGGCGAAGTAACCATATCGGTTGCCATATAAAGGGCTCCCAACATAGCACCACCTGTTAATAGATGGAACATTGGATTCATAAATTGTTCTGAATCGACTGTCCAAAGCAAACCAGCAAAAACAAACATAGTTCCTAAAATTGAAACAGGAATATGCCATGTAATCACTTTCTTGTAAAGCATAAATAGCGCACCAAGAATTAGTGCAATAGCTGAAATCTCTCCTAAAGAACCTCCGATATTTCCGAAGAAAAGATCCATATTACTTGGCACTTGATCGGTAAGCTGACTAATTGGAGTTCCACTTGAAATAGCTTCCTTCACTAATCCTAGCGGAGTAGCTCCTGTTACGCCATCAACACCAGAGTTATTATTCACTGGCCATGAAGTCATATCAACAGGGAAAGAGATTAGAAGAAAAACACGACCAACCAACGCTGGGTTGAATGGATTGTTTCCTAAACCTCCGAATGAAAGCTTTCCAATTCCAATGGCAACTAAAGCACCAATAATTATCATCCAGATTGGCAAACTAGATGGCACGTTAAATGCCAAAAGCATTCCGGTTAAAAATGCCGAAAGGTCGCCAACCGAATTCTCCGTTTTTAAAATAAAACGTGAAATGGCGTATTCGAAGAAAACACAAGACAAGATTGCTACCGAAGTAGTAATAATTGCCCCCATTCCAAATACTACAAAAGACCAAACCATGGCGGGAACCATTGCTAAGATCACCCACAGCATAATCTTTTGTACAGATTCTTCTCCTTTTACGTGAGGAGAAGGCGATATGGTAAGAAATTTACTCATTGCAATTTATTTGAATCGTTTTCGAATCAGTATGAATTACTTTTTTCTAGAACGCATAATTTGTCCGACAGTACCTTTGCCCAATCGGATATAATCTAACAGTGGTCTATCGGCAGGACAAGTATAGCTACAAGAACCACACTCGATACAATCCATTACAAATGAATCTTCCGACTCTTCCCACATCTTCTTCTCTGCATAAGTCATAAGTAGGTATGGCTCTAATCCCATTGGACAGGCCGACACACACTTAGCACAGCGAATACAATTCTTCATGGTACGACGAGTAGCTTCCTCTTCGCGCATGATAAGTACTCCTGAAGTTCCTTTAGTTACCGGCACATCGGTTGTCACCAATGCTTTACCCATCATTGGACCACCACTAATCACTTTACCTGTATCTTCAGGTAAACCTCCAGCAGCCTCAACCAACTGAGAAACCGACATTCCCACACGAGCCATAAAGTTAGATGGTTTGCTTACCGACTTACCGGTAACCGTCACCACACGCTCAAATAGTGGTTTATTTTTCATCACTGCTTCGTAAACAGCATAAGCAGTACCTACATTGTTTACAACACAACCAACCGAAATAGGAAGCGCACCTGATGGCACCTCGCGGCCAGTTGCAGCATTGATTAATTGCTTTTCACCCCCTTGTGGATATTGAACTTTCAAAGCACAAACCTCGACACCTGCATATTCTTTTGCCAATTGGCTCAAGTGCTTAATGGCATCTGGCTTATTATTTTCAATACCGATAATTGCTTTTTTAACACCGATGGCTTTCATCAACAAGTCGATTCCCACCATAATCTCAGCTCCTTTTTCCATCATCAACTGATGGTCGGCAGTAAGATAAGGCTCACACTCAACGGCATTAATTAATAGCATCTCTGCAGTCATTCCCTGTGGAACGGCCAGCTTAACATGTGTAGGGAAAGTAGCTCCCCCTAGTCCCACAATACCTGACTGAGCAACTCTATCAACAATTTCCTTCGGTGATAAATCGGTTTGTTTTACCAAATCAGTAGAACGATCGATGGTCTCCTCCCACTCGTCGCCTTCTACCTTAATGATGATAGCCTTCTTTTTGTATCCCGAACTATCTAAAACATCATCGATTTTAAACACCTTACCACTCACTGGAGAGTGGATATTTGCAGAAACAAATCCTGCACTCTGTGCCAACAATTGTCCCACCTTTACTTCGTCACCTTTTTTCACAACAGGTGTCGATGGTGCGCCAATATGCTGTGCAATTGGTACAGTAACCATATCTGGGATCGGCAGAGTTTCAATCTGCTTACCAGCAGAAAACTTATTTTCTGCCGGATGTACTCCTCCGATTTTGAATGTTTTTAACACGATCTACCTCCTAGTTTTTAGGTTCAGTTGATTCTTCATTATTTGTCGCAGCTGGCTTCTCTTTCTTAGCCACAGGTTTTGCTTCCACTTTAGCAGCTGGCTTTTCAGCCTTTACTTTTCTTGGTGGAAAGTTCAACTCCTGAATAGCGTTTGTAGGACATACTACAACACACTTACGACATAACTTACACTTGTCGGAATCGATGAAAGCCAAATTGTTCTCAATAGTGATCGCGTCGAACGGACACTCTTTCGCACATTTGGTACAACCGATACACGCAACTGTACATGCTTTTTTAGCAGCAGCTCCTTTGTCCATGTTTCTACATCCCACAAAGATTTTACGATCTTTAGGCATTTTACGCCTTAGTTCGATCAAATCTCGTGGACAAGCATCAACACATGCACCACAAGCCACACATTTGTCATCAATTACCACTGGCAATCCGGTTTCAGGATCCATCTTGATTGCATCGAAATCGCACACTTCAACACAATCGCCACATCCTAAACACCCAAACGAACAGTTGGTATCGCCACCATAAAGTGAAGATGCAATAGCACAAGATACCGCTCCGTCGTAAGTGTTAGTCTTTGGTCGATTTTCACATGTTCCATTACAACGAACCACAGCAACACGCGGGTCTTTCTTAATGGCTTCCAGCCCAAGAATTCCTGCAATGTCGGTCATGCAATCGTTTCCGCCTACAGGGCAAAAAAGATCAGACAATTCGTTTTTAGAAACACATGCTTCGGCAAAAGCTCTACAACCAGCATAACCACAACCTCCACAGTTGGCTCCTGGTAAAGCTTCATCCACATCATCGATCCGAGGATCCTCATACACCTTAAATTTCTGTGCTGTCAAATATAAAATTGTGGCAGCCAGAACGCCGATGGCGCTTAACGTAACAATGGTGTATAAAATTGTAACACTCATAAAATATTAAGTTTAACTACATTTTATTCTAGCACTCGATTAATCGAGAAAGTAAAACTTTTCTTAATCTTTTGTTTCAATAGAGCAAGCACTATATAGTAAGGCACCAATACGGCTAACGCACTGATGCCTGCAATTTCTTCTCTATCGGTAATAATTGTTGCTGTTATCAAAACCAACATAACCAGTAAAAAGGGTAATAAATACCCCAAAAACAATGCTTTAATTCCCATCTCTTGGTTACAAATAACCTCTACATGGTTGCCAACTTTTACTGATCCTTCGTAGTTGTGTACTTCTATCTCCTTATCTTGCTTATCTGCCGAAGTACATGTACCATTAGCATGACACGAAGCACATGCCGATTTGTTGGTAATAGAAACAATAATGGTTGCTCCTTCGATTCTGGAGACGATACCACTATGTTTAATCTTCTTTAAAGAACTGTTTTGTTTTGACACAACTTTACATTTTCTGCAAAACTATTCATGTTTCTATTACTTTATCAGCAATAAAACTGTTTTTAAAACATCTTTCAATTATTTATTTCGATTTTAAATAAGGTTAAAAAAATAGCCCCCGCTATTGACTGACAGACAAAGAGTAGCTGAAATACATGACAAAAGTCATTGTTTTAACATCAAACTAGAACTTCCCATTTTAAGGGAATTTTGAACTAAAAAGCTGAAATATTCGAATTATTCAACTGTACTTTACATGTTGATCAAAAAAGGAAAGTTTTCCTAAACGAAATAAAGCAAAATAAAATCCAATTGTTAGTATAAAAACCACTATCTCTGAACACAAGTTTTTAATTTCGATTATTCGTTGTCGGTTAATGATTTTTTGTATTGCGAAGGAGTTGTCCCAACAACTTGTTTGAAGATCTTATTAAAGGCCGATTTAGAATTAAATCCGCAATCGTAAGCAATTCCCAAAATAGTTATATTGTCGTTTTCAGGTAGTATCATTCTGCGCTTTACCTCTTCAATTCGGTATTCGTTAATAAACTGATAGAAGTTTTTATGTAACCGTTCATTAATTACTTGCGTTAAGTGATGCTTTGATATCTCTAACTGATCTGCCATTTCCTGAAGTGTTAAGTCTCCTTGTAGAAATGGTTTTTTTATTTGCATGAAGTTCAGAATCTTATCGAGGTATTCACTAGCCATATCATCACGCAAACCCGATTTTTCATATTTAGAAGCAGCAGATTTTTCTTCTATCTTCTCTTCTTGCTCTCGAACCTCCTCTTCAAAATTAAAGCGTTCTTTTAAGTATCTATTTACAATTACGCTTCTATTAGGGTCGAAAATAATGGGTTGCCTAAAACCTAAAAAGCTTACTAAATAAGCAAACACCATATTCATTATTATAAAGATATAGGAAGTCAGATCTTCATGAAAGAATGGAACTGCCCCGAAAAATATTATAATACCATAACTTAAACTAAACCAAAATGCCAACAACTTCAGCCACCCCAAAGTCACAAAATCCGAAATATAAGAGTACTCATTTCTTAGATTCTGATTATGCTTTTTCAGCCGAATCAATACTACCAATACATAAGCAACAATGGAAATCAATGCTGCAACAGTAAAAAGTACTCGAACAAAAAAGTAATCACCAGGTGCAAAAAGATCTTTATTGGCAAATACTGGTTCTAAACGATAAAAAGAAAACAGAACCAGGAAAAATGTGTAAGGAATAAAGTGCAAAAGCATTTTAGGCCTGAAACGTGGTTCTTTCTGCATGGCAGCTTCAGAATAGAGCAACAAGAAAGGACCAAAAGTAAAGAATATGGCTACTCCTACAGCTGAATCTCTTAATGCCGGATCATTCAGTTTTATTAAATCTAAAATCATTGCAAAGCCAATGGTCAACAGCCAAGCCACAAGAATCCAATTCGCTAGATGCTTGCGTTTTAGCGACCAAATCATGAGGCCTGCAAATATTGATTGAGATAAAACGATGTATAAAAGTGCTTCCATATCTGGTAGCAAATGTATATAATCTACTTGATACCCCATCAACTTGTTAATCATATTTTCGAATTATTCTATTTAGAATTTGAATTGCACCGATGCCCTAAAACCATATTTATCGGCGTTATCATGATGATAATTCAAACGTTTAACAGCGTCTATTCGAAGTACTTTAAATATATTTTCAATTCCTACAGATACTTCCATATAAGGCTTTCTACTTAAGCCCGACATTTGATCCGGAAATACTAGTTGTTTATGCTTCGATTTATCTAAGTCACCCCATACCGTTCTAAAACCAACCACTTCTCTCCACTTCAACTTTCTTAGCAGAGGAACTCGATTGAATAAATACCCTTGCATATGGTGTTCAACATATAAACTGGCATACTGGTCGCTTACAAATTCATAGTAGTTCATCAAACTCGATGCCCATACATCAAACACATAAGTCTCATTGGCTTCGTGTAATTTTAATAATGGAAATGGGACATCTCCCCATATTTTTCCAGCCATCAGGTAAACATCCCAATATCCAACCGGATTTAAGTACCAGCGATCAAACACATCTAAGTCTAATTTGAAGAATCCATAATCGCTGTTGAATAAGTTATTTATTCCCCATGTAGCATCTAAAGTAACAATTGGCTTCTCACTGCCATAACTGTAACGATCGAAATCACCGATAAGTACTCTTTCTCCCAGTGCCAAACGAGTTCTAAAACGTAATTCAGTTGTTCTCACAGCACTCTCTTCCAAGCCTGCATCATTGGTAAAAGGAACATATGGAGCAGAAAACAATTTTTGAACACGCAGTCGTAATCCATTAGATAAGCCTGCAAACCATTCCTTCTGGTATTCCATATCGAATTTATTCTGCATCAACAAACTCGAATTAGGATTTCGGCTTAAAATTGTTGACAAAATATTACTTGATGAAAATGCATTTCTACTTTGTCCCAGAATTTCATAATCGTGCGAATACTTCACCTCTAATTTTTCCAGAGGGTTTTTATTGAAAAAATACTCGACACCTCCGCCATATTTTATTCTTGTATCATCGAAACCATAAGCCATGAAACCACTTAAACGGATATTTTCATGAAAACTCTTTAATGTTCTTGCACCTAAGCGAATTCTGCTACCTTCAACTTCATTGTGGCTATACATGTAATAATATGGTCCCAACTCTACATTGCCCATCTCCTTATAGCCCAACACAAACATCTGGGCATAATCAGCAATTGTTCTAAAAACGGGAACATTTTGTATAGAATCGACCATTGTATATATTGCCGACTCCTGAATAGATAACGGCTCTGGTCGTATATCGGCCCAATCACGATCTGATTTCTTTAAGGCGCTGGGATCAATTCGTGTGGGCGTTTTCATCTTCTCTACATCTGGAGCAACCGGATTAAATTCAAATTGCCCATAAATAGTCGTTTTACGCCCCAACATACCAATCAACTTATCCTTCTTGCCTTGATTTATATTTAAATCGATAAAAACATATTGTTTTTGAGGAACCCACTTCCCATTCTGCTGCTTAAACCAGTTTCCCAGGGCAAAGTCTCGCACAAAGTTTACATTCACCTTTCTGTCCATCTTCATTTCGGCACTTACAATTGCAAATGAAGAGTCGGCTACCCACATATGACCAGTAAAAGCCGGATCGACTTTTCGTTTCGGCTTAAAAGTCAACTTATACCTTTTCTCCGAATCTGTTTTAACACTATCAGTCAGGTAATATCGATAATGCTGTAATCCTTGATCATTAGCAGGAGAAATAAGCCCCACATCTGACAAGAAAATGAAGTTATCGTATACATTAAAATCTTGATAAAACTGACCAGAGAACTGAGAAATAATATCTGTGCTAAAGCCTGATGCTTTGTTAGCCTTTATTATTTCATGATCTTCTTTATTTCGAAAGTGATAGAAGTCGGATTGTGTTTCGGAGATAAATGCAGGCAAATACGTTTTTCCATTATCGGCCAACGTATCGATGTGGTCAAACACAAAATCGAATTGCTTAAATAATTTGGAATTCTTTTTGGGACGTTTAATGTTTTTTAAATCAACTTGGATCTTATTGTAGATCTCACACTTCCAATCATCCAACTCTTTGGGGCTATTCTTCTTTTTATTCTTAATGACATTGCGCAAAATAGGATGCGCAGGATTTTCAGTCGGTAAAATAACTACTTCATTTATTTCGTAAATATCCTTTCTCAGAAGTACATCTACTCTTTTTGGTGCAGCTCCATTTACATCTACCTCTGCTTTTATGTAACCAATAGCAGAAACAACTAGCGTCTCTACTTTTTTCTCGGTAGAAAGCTTATAAAACCCATTGGCATCGGACATGACACCGATGGTTGTATTTTTGAAAACCACATTAGCATATGGGATAGGCTCTTTTGTTTCGGCATCGAGCACTCTTCCGCTAACCGAAACTACTCCAGCCCATCCTGTAACTTCACACACTAAAAAAATAAAAATCAGAATCCATTGTTTCATTTGAATACCTTTGATTAGCACTGCGCTTCTTTCAATATAGAAGCATAGCTATCCAACAAAGACAGCATGGGGTATTAATAGTTGCTTTCAATAAACTAAATATAGCTATCAAGGCACTCGACCAACTCTTCTACCTCTCGTTTCCCCTTTATCACATACTCATCACTCACTTTTAAGTGATAGATGTGGTATTGTAGCATATTCTTATTCTCTTTTGAGCTGTTTTTAAGCTTCTCCAGACCTAACTCAAATAATATATTCCTATCAACCTTCTCTCTAAAAACAACGTTTTGCTTTTCCATATGTTTCGTTCTTTTCTGTATATTTTATCGTTCTTTCCTATAAATTCAAGTCAAAACTATATCTACTACATTTCAATTCGTGTGCCTTGAGTCACTTAAAGTGTGCGGGAGAGAAACCACTCTATCAAATACTTTTCCCCATTTTACTAAATGAATTCATCTCCTCGCACACAAACTACTAAACTGTAGTTGAACTCTATGTATCTACGAACTCTTCAACACACTATAAGTTTTCAATTTCAGGGTCAACTTTTGATATTAATCCAAATCGTTCCATTACTTTATCGAACATGTAATAGATAACAGGTACTACCACCAATGTTAAAAACATTGAACTGATCAAGCCACCTATCAAAGCCCATGCCAAACCATTCTTCCATTCGGCTCCTGCTCCTCCGGCTAATGCAATTGGCATCATACCAATCACCATCGCCAAAGTTGTCATCAAGATTGGGCGGAAACGCGTTTCTGAAGCTTCTAACAATGCTTCCTTCACTTTTTTACCTTCACGTTTTAATTGGTTAGTAAAATCGACAACAAGAATCGCATTCTTTGCCACCAAACCAATTAACATGATAATACCCAGAATAGTGAAAATACTCAATGTCTGCTTAGCCATCGCCAGTGCCAACAATGCACCAATAATTGCCAATGGAATAGAGAACATCACCACAAAAGGATATACATATGAATCGTAAAGAGCTACCATAATCAGATACACAATGAAGATTGAGACCGCAAATGCAAACAATAAAGTGGCAAATGCATCTCCTTGCATCTCCAGGTCTCCAGCGTAGTTCACCGAAATCTCTGAAGGCATATCCATTTGGGCTATTTCAGCTTTCAAATGTTCCCCGATTGTACCTGTTGGTACTCCTACTGCTTGTGATTTTACAGTTACCGAAGGCATTCTGTTAAATCGATCCAACTGAGCTGGACCAGAAGCCAAAACAATATCAGCAAACTGCTTTAAACGAATTAGGTCTCCGTCATTATTCGGAATCGTAATGTTTCCAATATCCTCTCTATTTCTACGATCGAACTGATCCAGTTTTACGATGATATCGTACTCTTCTGAGCCATCACGAAATTTACTATCGTCATTTCCATTGAAGGCTGTTTGCAAAGTTGCTCCAACAGTAGCGATATCAAGACCAAGATTGGCCATTTTCTCGCGATTCACCTCGACACGAATCTCTGGATTACCACTTTCTACCGATAAGTGTACCCCTGAAGCTCCGTCTATATTTTCTAGTTTACCTTTAATCTCTTCGGCATATTTCAAAATCTCATTCAGTTCTGGCCCTTGAAGAATCACTTTAATGGGAGCATCCTCAACACCACCTGCAATATTGGTGGTTTTTACTTTAGCTTTTATTCCAACCAAACGTTCCTCTAAAGCAATTTTAGTCTTTTGAGCAATTAAGTTGGTTGCACGCTCGCGTTCATCAACCGAACAAAGTTTCACCTGGATCTCAGCCTTATAAGCAGTTGTTTGCCCCTCTTGGGCTGCAAATGTCGATCCTATCACAACGAAAGTTCCTTCTAACTCTGGAATTGTTTTGATATACTTTTCTGCTTCACGCATGGCAAAGTTCGACTGCTCTACTGATGCATCTTTAGGCAATTCTAATTCAATAACAAATTCTCCACGATCACCTGGCGACATAAACTCACTACCAATAAATCCTGCTCCTGCAATCCAAATAGATGCCATGAACATGGCCAATACTACCAAAAGGGTTACTGTTTTGTGAGAGAATGACCATCTTAAAATTCCTAAAATACCATTGGCCATGCTATCGATAATTCGCTCGAAACCATTGATAAATCGACCAATAAAACTTTTCGGATTAATATGCTCTAACTTTCCGTAACGAGAAGAAAGCAGAGGAACTAGTGTAAATGATACAAACAAACTAATAAGAGTAGCAACTGCTACCGTAACGGAGAAGTGGCGTAATAAATCGGACACCAATCCGGTAGTCATTGCAATAGGAACAAATACCACTACAATTACTAATGTAATAGAAGCTACTGTTAGTCCAATTTCCTTAATGGCATCATATGATGCTTGCACCGGACTTTTTCCCATTTCCAGATGTCGGTGGATATTCTCGATTACCACAATGGCATCGTCCACCAAAATTCCTACAACTAGCGATAAAGCCAACAGGGTCATCATATTTAATGAAAAACCAGCTAAATACATAACGATAAACGTAGCGACAATGGATGTTGGAATAGCAAAAAGAACGATAACAGAATTTCGGATACTGTGAAGGAAGAATAACATCACAAAGGCTACAAGGATTACTGCTATCATCAAATCATGAATCACACTGTCGGCCGCTTCCATTGTAAAAATGGAGCTATCACTAGCGATCTTAAACTTTAGATCTGAAGTTTTATATTGAGTTTCAAGTTCATTTAACATTTCGCGTACATCGGCACTTAAGTCTACCGCATTGGCATCGGATTGCTTTAACAACAATACACCCACCGAGCTCTTACCATCGGCTCTTACCAACACATCGGTATCTTCTAAGTCATCAATTACCTCTGCAACGTCTTTTATCTTTATAGGAGCTCCGTCTTTTTCTTTCTTAATAACCAGCTCCTTAATTTCTGCTACATTAACAAATTTACCTGCTAAGCGAATAAGTGTCTGCCCTTCGATACTCTTAACCTTTCCCGTTGGAAATTCTAAGTTGGCACGCTGAACAGCTTGATTTACCTGCATTATTGATAAGTGATATGCTTCTAATTTTTTCGCATCCACATTGATTCGAATGGCACGCTCGGTTCCACCAAGCATTTTTACCCTTGCCATTCCTTTCACCTGATTCAATCGAGGTTTAATTCGATTGTCCACCAAGTCGTACAGATCTGCCTCGGACAAATTCGATGTCACCCCAATATTCATAATTGGGAAGTCGTTCACATCGAACTTACTTAACGATGGTTTCTCGCAATCGTCGGGCAAGTCTTTGATAATTCCATCTACCTTTCGTTGCGCATCCTGTAACGATAAATCCGCTTCAGTTCCGTACACGAGTTCTACAGTTACAATAGATATACTCTCCAACGACTGGGATGTAATCTTCTTTATATTTTCCATCGATGCTACTGCATCTTCTATCTTTTTGGTCACCGAGTTCTCCACCTCAGATGGCGAAGCCCCAGGATATATAGAAACTACAGATACTACAGGCACCTTCAGCTTTGGTACCAGCTCGTAGTTTAGTTGAGTAAAGCTAAATAGACCTGCAAAAGTCAGGATGGCAAACACCACAACTACCAGTGTCGGTCTTTTTATTGATATTCTTGTAATATTCATTCTAAATCATTTTCAATTCGTGGAATTAGATCAGAGCTCCAGCCTAAAAACTTTCACACACACTACGGCCGGAGGCTCTGATCATCTAGCTTAGCTAATCACCATGTATTTTACTACTGAAGTACCTTCACTTCAGTTCCTTCTTTTAGATTTATCTGCCCACTTAGCACTATTTGCTCGCTGGCATCAATTCCACTAATTACTTCAATCTTGTCATTAAAAGCTCGTCCAATAACGATTGCTTTGTTATATGCTTTACCTTCTTTGATTACAAATACTTTTGGCGACTTCAGTCCTCCAACAATGGCTTTTCTATCAATGGTATTCATTCTCTCTTTCGAAGAAGAGTTGAATTTCACATCGGCATACATCCCTGCACGCAACTGACTTTCACCATTGTTATGCATTCTTATTTCCACATCGAATTTCATTGCGTTATCAGCTTTACTACTAATCGATTTCACTGTACCCACGAAACTTTGTTCTGGCAATGCATTTACTTTTATCTCAACCTGATTGCCTTGCACTATTTCCAGCACCTCACGTTCAGTTACTTTTACAATCATCTTCAACTGTGCGATATCAACAATCTCGCAAATCTGCATTCCACCGGCAAGCAATGTTCCTGTCTCGATGAAATCGTTGATTATTTCTCCTGAGAAAGGTGCTTCAATTGAAGTGTTATCGTATTGCTTTTTGGCAGCAATCATTTGAGCTTTTGCCTGCTTCACTGCAATTCTGGCTTGCTCCAAACGTTGTTTCGAAATAGCATTACCTGCTCTCAGTTTTTCACTTCGTTTTAAATCCTTTTCGGCTTGTTCAAAGTTCGCTTCAGCTACCAACTTTTGTGCCAAAAACACTTCGTCTTCAACAGAAGTAATCACTTCACCTTTTCGAACTTTATCACCTTTTCGCTTATATATATTATTAACTCGCCCTTGTGTCTCAGACAATAGCATCAACTCTTTATGTGCTTTCAAGCAGCCTGTAGCAACAATCTGACGATCGATATTTTCATTCTTTAATGCTGTAGTATAAACAGGAATGGCCTCTGCAGCTAAAGCTGCGATTTTAGCATCCTCTTTTAACTCCTCTTTATTATTGGCTAATGTTGCTGCAATAATTCCAATGGAACCAACAACAATGAATATTCTGATTATATATTTTTTGATCTTCATTTGATTTCAGTTTTAATTATTCGGCAAATGTTTTTAGCTCCCCTTTCGAACGCACAAGGTTCAACAAGGCAACTTTATAATCCAGCACGTGCTGGTTGTATGCATTCTGCGCTTCTCTAAAAGAAACCTCTGCATTTAGCAAGTCAGTTAACGAGGCCACTCCTTCTTTATACTGAAGCTCTGACTGATCGTATACCTCTTCTGCCAACTCTTTATTGGTTTCCTGCACCAACAAAGCATCCCAACTGGTTGTCAACTGATTAATTGAATTCAGGTAATCAACCGTTAGCATTTTGCCATTATGAATAATATCTTGTTCGGCTTGCTCACTTTTAAGCTTCGCCTGACGTACTTTATGTTTCTTCTTTCCGCTATCGAAAATGGGCACAGTTACATTCACTCCAACCATGTGATTCCCATTCCAATCAGGAAATTTAAATTCTGAATTCATTGCTTGCCATTGTGCTCGTCCCATTGCTGCAACCGTTGGTAGATAAGCCGCTTTTTCGCCTGCTATTTGATTCTCCAACAGCTCTTTTTGTTTCATCAGACTTTGGTATTCCAATCGATTATTTACATCGAAACCAACCTGATTTACTTCCGACAATTTTACAATAGCGTCTAATTCTTGCTGATCTGGTGTTATATCGGCTTTCAATGGTAAGCCGGCTAATACCTTAATGTAATTCAGCTGTGCATTAATTCCATTCAACAAGCGCGTTCGCTGTGTCTGTAAATTGGTAATGTTTACCTTAATTCTACTGTTATCAGTTTTCAACCCTAAATCATTCTCATACAACAACTTGGTTGAAACCTGCAACTGTTCTAAACTTTTTAGGTTGATGTCAATCACATTTATTTGTGACATATTCAGCAATACCTGATAATAGTTCGAAGAGATTTCATAAATCATCTCTTCTTCTTTAATATTTTTCCCTAATCCATAGAGCTCTTGAGCTGTTTTTGCCGATCGAATTCCATTCTTTAAAACAGGATTATAAATCAGTTGACTCAATGTTACTCCTCCCGACATGGAGTAAATTCGATCAACATCTTGTAATGCTGTTAAAATTCCTTTTACTTGATCGGACAAGTCATCAACAACTTCTTGTGGCAGATCAACATTTAAATCGACAAACATTGTACTACCGCTTATGGCCCCCTCAACCTGAGGCCTCCGATTACTTTCCAGTTCTTTTACCGCCTCACCTGCTTCCTCTACCTTTAATGCTTCCTTTTTTATGAGAGGACTATTGGTTCTACTGAAATCTAAAATCTTTTTCAGATTCCAATTTTTTGCATCTTGTGCAAAAAGATTCCCCAATACAAAAAAGCAGATGAACGATATCATCAATAACTTTTTCATGACTAAACCCTAATTCTATTTTGCTTTGATTTCTGAAACAAATATGATAAGATTGACACAAGCTCACGACCTGACCGAATAGACTAGACAAACCAAGGATCATTTTGAAGTACACACCGAACGGCACACACGTCAACACCTTTCTAAAACACTGCAATACTGCACACTGCAAACACACACCTGAATACTTCTACCAATTAGTACACACCTATTGGGGACTACTTTTCAGGAGTACACAGAATGCTTAAACGCACTCTTTCTGCAAGCTACTCTTAAGCTTCTATAGCGAGCACATAAGTATTTAAAACGAGAAAAAAAGAAAGGCACAAATCATCGAAACGAATGACATGTGCCTCCCAAATATTACTATTTTCAATATCTTTTTTTAGCTAATAGAGCTCCAATTAAATTGTGCTTTTTGCAAAACTTTTAGCTGTTCTTTTAATAAGCGATTTCCCTCTTTATCCAGGACAGGATCATCGTCTAAAATCTTCTCTGCAATATCGCGGGCATACTGAAGTAACTGTCCATCTTTAGAAAGGTTAGCAATTTTTAGATCGAAAGCCATACCACTTTGTTGCGTTCCTTCCATATCTCCTGGTCCACGCAATTTTAAGTCGGCCTCCGCTATTTCGAACCCATCGTTGGTACGCACCATCGTATCCAAACGCTTTCGTCCTTCTTTGGAAAGTTTATAATCTGACATTAAAATACAGTACGATTGATTGGCTCCACGCCCTACTCTGCCTCGCAACTGATGCAACTGAGACAATCCGAATTTTTCAGAACTTTCAATCACCATCACCGAAGCATTAGGAACATTCACCCCAACTTCAATTACCGTAGTTGCTACCATTATATTGGTTTTGCCCTCCACAAACAATTGCATTTCGGCATCTTTATCTGCAGCTTTCATTTTTCCATGCACCATACTCACTTTGTACTTGGGCTTTGGGAAATAGCTACAGATTTGCTCATATCCTTGCTCCAGATCTTTATAAGAAAGTTTCTCCGACTCCTGAATCAATGGATAAACCACATAAACCTGTCGCCCCAGTTCGATTTGCTTTTTCATGAAACCGAAAACCTCACGATGCTTATTGTGGAAATAATGTAGCGTTTGAATTGGCTTACGCCCTGGTGGTAATTCATCGATTACAGAAACTTCCAAATCGCCATAAATGGTCATTGCCAAAGTACGCGGAATAGGTGTAGCAGTCATCACTAAAACATGAGGTGGCACCGTATTCTTATTCCACAGGCGAGCACGTTGAGCCACTCCAAAACGATGCTGTTCATCAATAACAACCAAGCCCAGATTCTGATATTGTACCGAGTCTTCGATTAAGGCATGTGTGCCAATAAGAATCTGCATTTGTCCATTTTGCAACTTTTCGTGCAATTCGGTTCGTGCTTTTTTACGAGTAGACCCCGTAAGTAGTCCTACCTGCACAGGCATTCCATCTAGAAATTCTACCACTGATACATAGTGCTGATTGGCCAATATCTCGGTAGGTGCCATAATACAAACCTGAAAGCCATTATCCAATGCCATCAGTCCAGCCATTAATGCCACCATTGTTTTTCCACTACCCACATCGCCCTGGAGCAAACGATTCATCTGACGACCAGAGCCCATGTCTTTTCGAATTTCTCGAAGCACCCGTTTTTGAGCTCCAGTTAACTCAAAAGGTAAATTTTGCTCATAAAAAGTATTGAAGTTGAAGCCAATCTTTTCAAACCGGTTACCTTTAAACCTTCGGTTCCGATCTGTTTTCATCGACAATATCTTCAATTGGATATAAAACAGCTCTTCAAACTTCAAACGAAACTGTGCTTTCTTCAGCAAGTCGCCATTGGTTGGAAAATGAATATTGAACAGCGCCATCTCCAAAGGCATCAACTTTAGCTTCTCGGTAATCCATTGAGGTAATGTTTCATGAATTTTACCCTTCACCATTGGCCAAAGGTTCTGCTGCAATTTTAGCATGGCTTTGGAATTCAGGTAGCCACGCTTCATCTTCTCTGTAGTATGATATAACGCCTGCAGCTTTCCTGTTACCGAAACCCTTGCCACATCTGGTTCTTCAACATCAGGATGAGCAATATTTATTTTTCCGCCAAAAACTGCCGGCTTTCCAAATACAATATACTCTTTGTTGATATCTAAACTTTTCTTTGCATAGGCAATTCCTTTGAACCAAACCAATTCCATCACACCCGTTCCATCGGTAAAGTAGGCCACCATTCGCTTCTTGGCTCCTTCTCCGATTTCCTCCATACGCTGAATCTTTCCCTTCAACTGAATATAGGCCATGTTCCCGGTAGCTTCACGAACAGTGAAAATTTTCGTCCGATCGATGTATTTATATGGATAGTAATACAACAGATCCTGGAATGTAAAAATTTCAAGTTCCTTATTTAAAGTAGCTGCCTTCTTTGGTCCTGCTCCCGGTAAGAATTTGATATCTTGTACTAATGCTTGGTTCATCTATTTTACTGGCGTTTTTAACAGGAAGCAATGCTTCTATTGCAAAGAAAATATTTTTGTTTTCCATTGCAAAATGTTTCCTCTTCATCCAATGTTTTTAAGTTTATTTCGAAGTTAAAACCTTTGCCAAACAGATCAAATAAAAAGATATTTTAACCGTTTCGTTTCTAGCAGGCTGAAAGTTGAGATCGCTAAAAACCTTGTTATTTAACATTTTTTAAATCCGATTTCATCCAAAGATCTATATATTTGTAAGAACCCTAAAACCAAGGACATGAGCGAAATAATTCAACTCAAAAACATTGTAAAACACTATGAAGTAGGAACTCAAGTGGTTAAAGCACTTCGTTCCGTATCACTATCCATTTCAAAAGGGGAATATGTAGCCATAATGGGAGCATCTGGTTCTGGAAAATCGACAATGATGAACATTATAGGTTGTTTAGATACTCCTACTGACGGAGATTACTTCTTAAATGGAACGAATGTTAGCCATTTAGAAGATGATCAGTTAGCTCGAATTCGCAGTAAAGAAATCGGATTTGTATTTCAAACATTTAACCTACTACCACGCTACGATGCACTAGAGAATGTAATGTTACCTCTTATTTATGCAGGAGTAGGAAAAGAAGAGCGCAAGAAAAGAGCCAGACAAAAATTGGAAGAAGTAGGATTAGCTGAGCGTATGGATCATAAGCCCAATGAGCTATCGGGAGGACAACGCCAACGTGTTGCTGTTGCTAGAGCACTAATCAACAATCCATCTATTCTTCTTGCCGATGAGCCAACTGGTAACCTTGACTCTAAAATTTCGGTAGAGGTAATGCGCTTGTTCGCCGACATTCATAAAGGTGGTAATACCATTATTTTGGTTACACACGAAGAGGATATTGCACAATACGCTCACCGTATTATTCGACTTAAAGATGGTATGGTTGAATCGGATGAGGTTAATCCAAATCCAATTTTAACAGAAGAAGCTGCAGAGCTACTGGACTAGAATATTCAACTTATCTTATTAAAGATATTTGAAATCGGGCATTGTATTCAATTATAATGCTCGATTTTTATTTGTTACCTATTTTTCTTCATTACTTTGTCGAAAATCAATAAGCCAAAATCAATTTTGTTTGTTACATCAGAAAACAATTGCATAGAGCCCCAATTGATTTTGGCCTCTTTCAAAAAAAGTTAAACGAATGAAAGTATATACAAAAACCGGTGACGATGGTACTACTGGTCTGATTGGAGGAACAAGAGTAAAAAAATACCATACCCGACTTGAGGCGTATGGTACGGTTGATGAGTTAAACTCATGGATCGGACTTTTGCGCTCTCAACCAATACAGCAAAGTCATATCGATTTCTTAATTGAGATTCAAAATAAACTTTTTGTAATTGGTGCTAGTTTGGCTACCGATACAGAAGCAACAAATGTTCGCGAACAGATTCCTTGCACTAAAGAAGATATTCGCACGTTAGAAAAAGAGATGGACAAGTTGGATGAAACATTACCTTCCATGCAGTTTTTTGTACTGCCCGGAGGTAGCAACAGTGTTTCGTACTGTCATTTGGCCAGAACAGTTTGTCGTAGAGCAGAGCGCTGCTCTATTAAATTAAGCGAAGAGTGCGATGTAGATCCGAATGTCATCAAGTACCTAAATCGACTTTCGGACTATCTTTTTGTACTATCAAGACGCCTTAGTCATGACGAAAATATTGAAGAAGTTCCCTGGATGTTGAAAAAATAATTTTTTACCATTCTTTTTTTTCAGTTATTTTTCTATATTCGCTGAACTCTTGAAAAATAAGTTGTAACCTTAAACTTCTGGGTATGTATTGGACACTAGAATTAGCCTCTAAATTAGAAGATGCGCCATGGCCAGCTACTAAAGACGAATTAATCGACTTTGGTATTCGTTCAGGTGCTCCACTTGAGGTGATTGAAAATCTTCAGGAATTGGAAGATGAAGGTGAAGTTTTCGAAAGTATCGAAGACATTTGGCCTGATTATCCAAGTAAAGAAGACTTCTTCTTCAATGAAGATGAGTATTAAAAAAAATCTCACTAAATAAAAAATGCAGGTTCCAGGAACCTGCATTTTTTATTTCTATAGTGTTGAATTATCTAAAATCTTCCTCTAAGGGCATTTCTTTCAACCCTGTTTCTTTCTTCTTCTCTTCTTTTTTTCGAATTACTTTCCCTCCTTTTCTTCGGAAAACATCGTAACGATTTATTGGTCGTAATTCGGGATTCCAATGAAAGTCGCGTAATTCTTTATCTCCAGCATTCAGTTGTTCCAAAGGAATCATTATTGATTCAGGTGTATTAACACTTGTTATTCGAACAACTCTTCGATCTTTAAAGTGCATCAATATACTACTGCACTCTACTTTATTTAAACCTAATACCGGAGCATCTTTTGTTTCTCCATCACGGAAATAATAAACCGACTGAGCATTCCCATTGACATTTACTTTATAAAGGTTACGATTATTGATATATGCTATCATCTCTCGTCCTTTAATTTGATTAAACATCGCCGAATCCTCCTGTGCAATAACAAATGATTTCCGCTTCAAATACGCCCTATATGCCTCTCCTTTATGAGGTACCACCTTCATAAATTCTGATTTCAACTCGTTGCCTTGTGCCCACAGAATTGGCTCATAGAACATACTCATTACCGAGTCTCTACTTTCGTAAACCAAAGAGTCGCATTTCCCCTGAAAATCGGTTCGGAAAAAACGAACATTATTATATGCTCTAATTATTCGCTCATCAGGAATAGTATCAGCAGATGCACGTAATGTATCGGCATGAAGAAAAAGCGTATCATTTTCGGCCACCTGCACATATAACGCAGAATCGGTAACCATGGCCTTCTCTAAGTTTCGGTGATAAACAGCTTTACGTCCATATATTGTTGACTGATTCTTTGCATCATTCAGACAAACATTACCAAAAGCTTTACCAACTCCACCTTCTTTATCGTAAAGAATTGAATCGCCTTTTAAAACCTGATCCCCTTTATGCAATTCTGCATCCTTAGTTAGCTTAGCCAAGCCAGTACGAGTGTCGTACCAACCTCCACGGGCCAACAAGGTTCCTTCTTCAGAAACAATTCGAGTTTTACCTACAATAAAAACAACCCCTGTTTCGGTATTGTACTTTAAAGTATCAGAATACATCGTAAAATCGTCATTTACCAACTTTACACTATCTGAAAAAAGGAAGAGATTTTCACTTACAAAGTAACGTCCTACCCTACTCGTCAACACATTAGCTGTATCAACAATTTCGGCACCATAGTCATAAGCTCCCACATTGGTTGCATAGTCAAAATCGAGCGAATCGGTAGTTAAAGTTAGCTGCGGATTAATCAGCTTTACTTTTCTTCGGATTTTGGCTTTTTTGTTATCACCTGTATACTTGACGTATTGTCCGTACATATGAACAGTATCACCTTGCTCGGCATGTACCTTACCAAATCCTTCAAACGTATTTTTTTCCTGAGAGAAGTAAGCACTATCGCAATGCATGTCTACACTGTCGTGAATAAGCCACACATTATTAATCAGCTTTCGATAACCTGTACTTGGAACAATCGTTCCTTTATCGGCATGCTTAATTATTATTCTTTGCTTTTTCTGTGGAGGCATAGTTGCCACCATAATAAAGCAAAAAGAAGCCAGAATTATCCATCTGGCTCCTCCAAAATATTTTTTCAAAAACCGTGTTTGTTTCATTACCGTTTTTCTTACAGCAACTTATCTATAATCTCCTCTACACTTATTCCTTCTGCTTCGGCTTTATAATTTTTAATAATACGATGACGCAATACTGTCTTTGCAACAGCCTTAACATCTTCGATATCCGGAGTATATTTTCCAGAAAGAACAGCATGAGTTTTAGCACCTAAAACCAAGTATTGAGAGGCACGAGGACCTGCTCCCCATTTCAGGTACTTTTCAGTTACTTCGTTGCTTAACTCACCACCTGGTCGAGTTTTCGCGGCCAAAGATACTGCATATTTCAATACATTATCATTTACCGGTATTTTTCTAATCAACTGCTGATAGTAGACAATTTCTTTCGCTGAAATTATAGTTTTTAATTCTATCTGTTTATCAGTAGTTGTATTTCTTACAATTGAAAGCTCATCTTCAAACTTCGGGTAATCCAACCACAACGAGAACATGAAGCGGTCTAACTGAGCTTCCGGAAGTGGATATGTTCCTTCCTGCTCAATTGGATTTTGAGTAGCTAATACAAAAAATGGTTCGTCTAGCTTATATCGAACTCCTGCTGAAGTAACCGACTTCTCTTGCATTGCCTCCAATAAGGCAGCCTGAGTTTTAGGTGGTGTACGGTTAATCTCATCGGCCAAAATAATATTGGCAAAAAGAGGACCTTTCACAAACTTAAACTGACGCTCTTTATCCAGAATCTCCATACCTACAATATCAGAAGGCATTAAGTCGGGAGTAAACTGAATTCGTTTGTAATCTAAACCTAGTACTTCTGAAATAGTATTTACCAAGAGAGTTTTTGCCAAACCTGGAACTCCCACAAGCAAGCAGTGCCCCTGACTAAAGATAGAAATCAGCACTTGGCTAACAATCTCGTCTTGACCGTATATTACTTTTTGTATTTCGCTCAGCAGCTCATCATGCTTTTTTTTCAATGCATCAACTGCTTCTACTTCATTTTTAAACTTCATGAGCTTATTCTTTTATTGAGAGGAGTTATTATTTTACCCAGTTGCTGAATCGGAAATTACAATTAGCATACGACTCATCGATATGAATGTACGTATCAGACTGCTGTTTACCAATCCACTTATCCAATGTTTGTTCTTGTTTCTTATTCAAGAATCTGTCACTAATAAGCTTGTAATCATTTTTCAAGTCTGCTCTATGCGCCTTGATACGATTCTTCAGCATTACAATTTTTACCACCTTACGTCCTTTGGCATCAACTGCTTCGAATGGTTCTGAAATTTCACCAATCTTCATCTCTTTCAACACTTTACTATCGGCTGGGTTCAACTGAGATAAATCGAATCGAGTTGCCATTGTATTAGGGTTTAGTACTAAACCACCACTATTTTTTGAATCTTTATCGCCAGAATACAAATAAGCAGCCTGTTCAAAAGAGATCTCTTTCTTTCTGATACCTGTTGCCAAAGAATCAAGAGCATTGGTTGCTTTTTCCAACTCTTCTGCATCCACTTTAGGCTTCATGATAATATGGCGAGTCTTCAATTTTTGTCCTTTTCGGTCTACAACCTGAATGATGTGGTAACCAAATTCCGAACGTACAACATTTGAAATTCGATCTCCTTTTAGGTTAAAAGCAGCATCGGCATATGACTTATCTAGCTGACCACGTCCCATGTAATCCATTTCTCCACCATTTTTTGCTGATGGACCTTCTGAATACATAATTGCCAACGTGGCAAATGAAGTTTTTCCTGTCTCAACACGTTTTTTAAAATCACGCAAACGTGCTTTAACTCTCATATCTTCTTCTTGAGAAACACGAGGAATTAAAACAATCTGAGCATACTCCAACTGTGGCTTTACGTTTGGCTTCTCATCTTCTTTCATTCCGCGGTAGAAGTAACGTACTTCTGATGGAGTAACAGTTAAGTCGCCAATAATTTTTTGTCTCATTTGCTGAGTAAGAAGCTGATTGCTGATCATCTCTTTCATGTCAGCCTTAATCTGAGGAAGCTTTTTCCCCATGTTGCGCTCCAACTCTTCAACAGAACCTGCATATTGCAAATATCTTTGAATCTGTCCATCCATTGTTCTGTTAATCTGAGCCTCGGTAACAGTAATGTTAGTATCCAACTCAGCTTCAGCAACCAATAATTTTTCAATCAACAAATCCTCTAAGATTTCACATTTCATATCTCCATCTGAAACATCACCTTGCATTTGTCGTTGAAGGTATACATTCTCAACGTCTGACTTCAAAATCGGATTATTCCCTACGATTGCTACCACCTGGTCAACCACCTTATCCTGAGCTGAAACTTGCCAGCCAAAGCAGATGAATAGAAAGAAAACGATTACCAACTGTTTGGGCATCTTACTCATAATTTATTGATTAAATATTTTGAATTTACTATGTTTTAGACCTTCACGATACACCTCATCTTCGAGATTACGCAGAAAGTTCAATTTTCGTTTGTTCAAAATTAAACTTTTGATTCTATCCTGCACAAAATCGATGGGAGAAATATCTCCTTTCAAGCGAAAATCTTCAATATAAAGCAAATAGTAATACGAATCGTCGGTCCTGTCGATGTACTTTTTTTGCTTCAAAAATTTATTCTGATCATCGATAATGAAAGGCGTATTTTGTATCACCTCGTAAAAATTAGTCCACTGGTGATTGAAATAGTCAAACTTCTTTGCATACTGATAAGAAAATGTTTGCAACTCTGATTCATCTGCATGGTATTGCTCACACATTTTCAACAACTTAGTTTGGTTTGCCATCTCCTTAGGCACTTTAATATAAATTGCTTTTACAATGTGATTTTGCAACACAAAGCGCTGCTTAAAATCGGAATAGTAATTATCAATTTGCTCATTGGTAACAACAGTATCCAACTTTTGACTTACCAATGCATTTTTATATCGATAGATCAATAACGAGTTTTTATACTCATTTAACTCGCGTGTTACATCTTTTTGTTCATTCGTCAGGTTTTCTTCTGCTTTTTGCAAAATCAGCTCCTGCTTTACCCACGACTTAATATAGTCTTCGGTAAATTGCAAACTATCGGAATGATTAAGGCCTGCAGGCATCCGAACCTGTATATCAGCCTCTGTTAATAGTTTATCGCCAACCCGAGCCAATACTACCTCTTGCTTTTTGTCAAATAATCCACAAGAAGAAACTGCAAGCAACAAAAAAACAGCAACTACTTGTCTAGCTGTTTTTGCAATTGACGTAGAGCCTTTTTCCGAATTGAAACTTTGTATTTTTTCTTCAATTTGCTTATCCACTTTTGTTCCAGATCTTCTTGTAATTTCAGTATATAAGTTCCTCTTGCTTCATCTAGTGTTTTCACTGCCGAAGGTAATACATCTCCGACAACAACATAACGCTCGATTTCAATATCCTTCAACGGATTAACCTTCCAAATATAATAATCTACCCAATCATTATAACCTCTTTCAATTATGATGGGTTCCACTTTTAACAAATCTTCACTCTTAGATGGTAAATTAGTTAAAAAGTCTTTTTTCGCCGATTCCTCTTTTAGACGCTCTCTATAACTTTTAGCAACTTCTTTATTCTTGCACTCAATAATCACACCTTTAAAGTGTTCCTTCCATTTTACCTTAGGTTTATATTCGGTATAAAACGCTTTCAATAGCACCGAATCGGAAGAGGCTTTGCTCCATATTTTATCCTGAGAAATATTAAACAGCAATATTCCATCGTGATACTCTTTCATCAACAATCTAAAATCGGGATACAAGTTTTCCAACTGGCTATCTTCATAGTCAATCAGCTGTTTTTGCACAAACTCTTCGTACAATTCTTCTACCTCACTGGCATCGATTATTCGTTGGTATTTCTTTTTAATGTAACGAGCAAACTCTCCCACAGACAGATGATTATCAGCATAACTAAGAAGTTCTTTCGAAGCAATTGCAGTGTCTTTTTCAGTTGCAGTTACGCTCTTCAACACTTCAACATTCTCGTGAAAATTATATTTACTCTTTAACTTTTGCACAAACTGCTTTTTGCTATGCTTGCTTCTCATTGGATCTCGTTTGATTTTGGAAATCAACTCTGGCTTCATTTCCTGAATACTTTTAGGCGAACGATAGCCCAGTCGCTTAATAATATGAAATCCATATGGAGTTGTTATAATTGGAGAAATAGCATCATTTTCCTTTAAAGCATAAGCCGCATCAGCAAAGGCAGGCACCATTCTTCCTCTGTTAAACCAAGGAAGTTCTCCGCCATTTACAACCGACCGCTTATCATCAGAATATTTTGCTGCTAATTTCGAAAAAGGCTCTCCATTTTTTATACGCACCATAATATCCTCCATCTCATTGCGTTTTGCATTGCGAACAGAATCATTGGCTCCGCGTGGAACCAACTTCATTACATGAGCAACTTTTACATCTCCTAAAGCTGGTCGCATATCTTGCAGTTGAATCAAGTGGTAACCAAAACGAGTTCGAACAGGCATTGATATTTCATCTTTCTGTAAGCTATATGCCGCATCTTCAAAAGGCGTAACCATCATAAAAGCTTTGAAATACCCTAAGTTACCACCATTCATTTTAGCCGATGGATCTTCGGAATTCTTTTTGGCTACCTCACTAAAGCTAGCTCCTTTCAACAACTCGTTTCGGATTTCAATAATTCGATTGTATACTTTTAAAGTATCTGCAGGTGACGCTTTGGGTTTTACTCGCAATAGAATATGACGTGCTTTTACTTCGTTTCTGACTCTTCGGTACAACTCTTCTACCAACTTATCATTGTAACTAACATCTGTAAGATAAGGCTGTGCCATCTCTTTTCTATAACCTTGAATTTCATTTTTAAAAGCTGCAATAGTGTCGTATCCCAACGACTTTGCCTCCATCACCTTTAACTTAAAAGCGACAAATAAATCCATGTATTCTTCTACAGAAAGACGCAACGAATCAGCTAGCACTTCTGAATTATTCTTTTTAAAAAGATGCTTAAATTCTTCTACACCAACCTTTTCTTCTCCAATACGTAGTAATTCTGTTTTTTTCTGAGCCATTGAGACTCCAAACAGTGGAACCAACAATAGAGCCAACACAACCTTCTTCATTGTCATATTATTTTTCCTAAATCGAATATCGAATTCTTTCACTTTCTATTAACCTTGAAAAATCAAGATCAACAAAGATGCAAAAACATGTTGAAACATCTGCATTCAAAATTTATATGAATATAATCTGGTAATTGAAAGAACCCATTTATTTTTGTATTTTAAAGTAATTCAAATTTCCATTTCTCTATGAGCAAATACCGGCAGATACTTACACAATACTGGGGTTACCCAAAGTTTCGAGATCTTCAGGAAGAGATTATCGAGTCTGTTGCTGCCGGCAAAGACACACTTGGCTTAATGCCCACTGGGGGAGGTAAATCCATTACGTTTCAGGTGTATTCGTTGGCACACGAAGGATTATGCTTAGTTATTACTCCGCTAATTGCCTTAATGAAAGATCAGGTTGAAAACCTGAACCAAAGAGGTATAAAAGCATTAGCCATCTATTCAGGAATGACCAAAGAAGAGATTAAAATCAATCTAGACAATGCTGTTTGGGGAGACTATAAATTTCTTTACGTTTCGCCAGAACGAATTGCCACAAAGCGCTTTCAGGAACGATTAGAGCAGATGAAAATTAATCTGCTTACCATCGATGAATCTCACTGCATCTCGCAATGGGGATACGATTTTCGACCTTCGTATTTAAAGATTGCTGCCATACGAGAAATGCTTCCAGATACTCCTGTTTTAGCACTAACTGCTACTGCAACTCCTCTTGTCGTTAAAGATATTCAAGATAAGCTGAAGTTCTCACAACCTAATGTTCTTCAGAAAAGCTTTACCCGATCGAATTTGAAATACCTGGTACGCCACGAGGAAGATAAATACGGATATCTAGCCCGAACACTACAAAAAACTAAGGGGTCGGGAATTGTATATGTTCGAAGCAGAAAGCGTACAAAAGAAATTACAGAAATGCTTCGCAGGCATGATGTTTCTTCCGATTATTATCACGCTGGGCTCTCCAATATTTCCAGAACAAAGAAGCAAGATGCATGGAAAAAAGGAACAACCAGAGTTATGGTAGCTACCAACGCATTTGGAATGGGAATTGATAAGCCCGATGTTCGTTTTGTTATACATATTGACGTTCCAGATTCGCTGGAAGCCTATTACCAAGAGGCAGGACGAGCCGGGCGAGATGAAAAGAAAGCTGCAGCTGTTTTACTATACAACAACTCCGACAACAAAAAGCTTCAGCGTGCTTTCAATGAAAAGTTTCCGACCATAGAAACCATAAAGCGGGTATATCAAGCTCTTGGGAACTACTTTAAAATTGCGGTTGGCTTTGGTAAAAACATGACTTTCGATTTTAGTATTGGAGATTTTGCTCGCTCATATAACATGGCTATTGTGACCATATACAACAGCTTGAAAATTCTTCAACGCTGTGACTACCTAGAACTAACTGAAGAGCTGGATAATCCTTCCAGAGTTCATTTTAAAATTCATCGCGATGAACTTTACAAATTTCAAATAGCCAACGAAGCTTTTGATGCTTTTATCAAACTGCTTTTACGCTCACATACTGGGCTGTTTTCCAATTACATTTCTATCAACGAGCAACTATTGGCAGACAGAGCAAAATCAACCACAGAGGTAATTTACAGATATTTAAACCGATTGGATGCTTTGGGAACTATTCACTATATCCCTCAGAAAAAGACACCATTTATTATATACACAAAAGAGCGTCTGGAAGAGCGCTTCTTAAAAATATCGAAAGAACATTACGACGAACGTAAAGCCATCTACAAGAAACAGATAGAAGCAGTTTTAAACTATGCTCAAAGCAAAACAAAATGCCGAAGTCAGATGCTGGTAGAATATTTTGGCGAGTTAGAAACTAAAAGATGTGGGGTTTGCGATGTATGCAGGTCTCGAAACGAATTGGATATGGATAGCATTCATTTCGAAAAATATTCGGAACAAATTAAGAAGATCTTAAACAAAGAACCACAAACACTTGAACAGCTCACTATTTCCTTACAAGGCAATACGGATGAAGCTATTAAAGTTTGTCGATGGTTACTTGACAATGATAAGATTCAATATCGTATTGATCAGAAGTTAGAATGGAAAAAGAGCTAAAAAAGCTCCTTTCCATTTATTTTTCAATTCGTTCTTGTATTCTGTATTGATTGCGCTCTGCAGAACTTCGTGAGACTAGTTCTCCAAGAAATCCCGCTAAGAAAAACTGACTACCCAAAATCATTGAAGTCAACGCAATATAAAAATAAGGACTATCTGTTATCAATCGAGCTGAGATACCGTGAGCAACAGCATAAAGCTTTTGTGCTCCCAACCAACCGGCTGCTCCAAAGCCAACGATAAATAACAAGATACCAATCACACCAAAGAAGTGCATTGGACGCTTCACAAAACGTGAAATAAACATCACCGATATCAAGTCAAGTGGCCCACGAACGAAGCGTTCTAATCCAAATTTAGTTACACCATATTTTCGCTCTTGGTGTTGAACTACTTTCTCGCCAATTTTATCGTAACCAGCCCATTTTGCCAGCACCGGAATATATCGGTGCATTTCACCATACACCTCAATACTCTTGATTACCTGTCTGCGATAGGCCTTAAGTCCACAATTCATATCGTGTAACTTAATTCCAGTTAATCGTCGAACGGTCCAGTTATATAGTTTACTTGGTAAATTCTTCGTTAAAACAGGGTCATGTCGCTTTTTCTTCCAGCCAGAAACAATGTCAAAACCTTGCTCCTTCACCATTTGAAACAACTCTGGTATTTCATCCGGACTATCCTGTAAATCAGCATCCATGGTAATTACCACATCACCTTGAGCCATGTCAAATCCTGTAAATAAAGCACCCGATTTTCCATAATTACGACAAAAGCGCACAGCACGTATACTATCATAATTCTTTGCCAGTTCCTGAATAACATCCCAAGAACTATCTGTACTTCCGTCATCAATCATAATAATTTCGTGAGAAAAATTATTTTGACTCATTACTTTAGAAATCCAACTCACCAATTCTGGTAGCGACTCCTCTTCGTTCAACAAAGGAATTATAACAGAGATATCCATAATATATTGTACTAGTCTTCGATATGACCTGTTGCATCAGCAAAAGGATCTGGGTTATTCTTCTTAGTAAAAATGGCAACGATTAATGATAAAATGAAGCCCATTAACGTTTTTCCAAACAATTCGCCAAAAGCCATTATCCCAGGTCCCATAAACATTTCCATTACTTTACTTTGCTGCTCAACCATATCGTCGCTCATTCCTTGGTTCAATAACGCATCCTGAGTAAATTCAATACGCTGTTGCAGTAAATCTGAATCAATAAACTTATACAGTACAAATAACCAAAATGCAAATATTACAGCACCAAAAAATGAAGTTAACGCACCATAAGCCAACGCTTTTCCATATTTAATATATCCTCCAGGCTCTGTTTTACGGAATGAAACAGTTCCAAGATAAATCAATCCAATATAAAGGAAGTAATTGACATATTCTTGTCCTCCGGCAAATGGTCTATCTGTCAACCAAAACACAATGTTAACTATTACGAAGCCCCCACCTAGCATTAAGCCGTGAGTCATAGCCGATGAAACCAATTGATTCTTTTGCATATTCATTGTAGCACAACTTTATTAATAGAATTGTTCTATTTATTTCGAGGCGTTAAGATATAAAATGTTTACCAAAATTGGCTTTGTGATTAGAATGTTTGTATAAACAAAAAAAGCGTTCCTTACTAGAAGAAACGCTTTTGCCCAGATTCGAACTGGGGACCCCGAGATTACAAATCACGTGCTCTGGCCAACTGAGCTAATTCGGCAAACTTGTGAGCGGGAGACGGGATTCAAACCCGCGACCCTCAGCTTGGAAGGCTGATGCTCTATCAACTGAGCTACTCCCGCAAAATGGGTGGGAAGAGCAGGATTCGAACCTACGAAGGCTATGCCAACAGATTTACAGTCTGCCCCGTTTGACCGCTTCGGTATCTTCCCAAACAATATTTTTTAAAGAACTTTCTTTTTGCCCAGATTCGAACTGGGGACCCCGAGATTACAAATCACGTGCTCTGGCCAACTGAGCTAATTCGGCAAACTTGTGAGCGGGAGACGGGATTCAAACCCGCGACCCTCAGCTTGGAAGGCTGATGCTCTATCAACTGAGCTACTCCCGCGTTTTTGCTTTAAAAATTTCGCGGTGCGAAGGTAATTCATTTTTTCGAACTACCAAACTTTTTTTTTCGCGAAATCTCTTTGCTGGTGGGAAGAGCAGGATTCGAACCTACGAAGGCTATGCCAACAGATTTACAGTCTGCCCCGTTTGACCGCTTCGGTATCTTCCCTAGAAAATTCATTAATAAAAGAACGCTTTCTTTTTTTGAGCCGAATCCCAGATTCGAACTGGGGACCCCGAGATTACAAATCACGTGCTCTGGCCAACTGAGCTAATTCGGCAAAGTGGGTAAGCTACCTCTATCGCGCCGCTACAACCGCTTACCCTTGCTGCCTTCCGACCCTGGGGGGATTCTGCAGGAGCATGCCGTAGAGGACTTACCCGGCGACAAAAGTAGAAAAAAAAGTACTGCCACCAAACTTTTGCAAAAAGATTACTTGAATTTATTTCACCAAAGACCATTGAAGCTTTTAGAAATCAATAATATATCCCCCTGAAAAAAAATTAAACTTTTTTTCAGGGTCTGAATACACTGTTTTTACTGGCCTTTTCGGGGATTCATGTACAAAAGCTCCCCTATTCTACTGATAAGTTTTTTGGAATCAAATGGTTTGGGAATTATTTCATCAATAAGACCACTTTTTTTGATTTTTTTCAGCTTTTGATTGTCATAAGCCGTATGGATGATTATAGGCACACTTGTATTGAAGTTTCGGATTTCTTTTGCAAGCTCAAATCCGTCTTTTTGGGGTAAGATTAAATCCAAAAGCAGTAAATCGACCTTTTCCAGTTCCTTTATTTTTGATATTGCCTTCTCACTAGACTCTACATATACAATATTGACTTTAGTCTTCTTCAATAATGCTGCCATCAATTCATAATTAGCCACCATGTCGTCTACTATCAGAATAGTCTTCTCGTTCCATTTGTCTGGAACCTGGATAATATTACTTCTGCCTTCTGATTTTTCTTCTTTCCATTTAGGAAGTTTGAAATAAAACTTAGATCCTTCTCCATATACAGATTCTACCTTCAGTTCTCCTCCCATTAGCTGAACCAGTTTTTTGGCTAGGCTTAAAGTCACACCAGCTCCCTCATATATCTTTGTTTTACTATTCTCTCCTTGCACAAAAGGCTCAAAGATCAATTTTTGTTTCTCTTTTTCAATCCCTATTCCTGTATCTCTTACATAGAAAATCAAGTGAGAAACCAAATCTTTCACTCCCATTGTTATTTGTCCTTCTTCTGTAAATTTCACAGCATTATCTATCAAGCATTCAAATACCTGACAAAGCCTACTTTCATCAGCCAATATTTTCACAGAGTCGTCACATTCAACACTTAAATTTAATGTTAGCCTCTTCTCATTCTTCAATTTTAATTCTTGAATATTACTAAACGACTTTAATACTGAGATTACATCAATAACTTCTGGAGATAATGATAGTTCGCCTGATGTTAATTTTGCCATATCAATAATATTATTGACCATCAATATTAGCTTTTCAGTATTTTCACTAACTATCGAAGCATATCCTTGTGTATCCTCACCTGCTTTAGTCTCTTCCAAAATAATATTAGTAAAACCGTTTATCATATTGAGAGGAGTTCTAATTTCATGAGAGAAATTCGCTAGAAATGCTGCTTTCAACTGCTCTGCCCTTTCGGCACGTAATCTTGCTCTTATCAGTTTCTTCTCGTATTCTTTCTTTTCTGTTTCATCCCTAATAATACTTAAGAAACCAATAGGTATATCTTTCACATTTCGAACTAATACCAATTTAGCGACCATATGCAGCCATTTACCATCCTTATGCCTTGATCTAAATTCATACTTAAATGCCTTCCCATTACTACCGTTATTCTCTGTTAGCTTTGCAATAACCTCAGCATTGAACCAATGTAAATCTTTACGCAAAGCATACTCTTCTTTGGTATATCCAAGTATAGAATAATAAGCATTATTAGCTAAAATAATTTCCCCCTGAGAATTAAACAATGCAATTCGATCTTCTGCAGATTCAATTAATGTTCGATATTTTGCTTCACTATATTGAATTTGATTTAATGCATCCATTAAATCGATTTCTTTCCTTTTCTGTTCTGTAACATCTCGAGCAACACTTATCACGGAATTAATTTCTCCTTGATCATCAAGTTCCGGATATAATCGCCAATCGACAACACTCTTCCCGTTATCATGCTGCCAATCAAATTCGACAAACTGTGGTTTCTTCTCCTTTACAACATCTTTTATTATCTCATCCCAAAAATGAGACATTTTCTCATCGAACCCCGCCTCTAGATGTGTTTTACCTACAATAGCCTCTTGTTTCATATTAAAGGCTTGTAAAGTAGCTGGATTACAATACAGATGTCGCGCATCTCTATCGAAGCGAATTACCATATCTTCCATGTTCTCCACCAGTACACGAAACTCTTTTTCCCTTTCAGCAAGAGCTTTTTTGGCTCTAATTTCTTCACTTACATCTTTAAATATCAAAACCAACTGTGATTTATCAAAAGGGAAAACAGTCAGTTCCAAATGCTTATTAATAGATTCGAAGTAGTGTATTCGAAAATATCGCTCTCCTTCATCGATTACTTTGTTAGCAATATTTATCCAAAACGACACCCTATCCGGATAAAGCTCAGACAACTTCCTATTCAAAAAGAAGCCTTCCTTTTTGTTGAAAATTTCGAGTGTAATTCGATTTGTAGCAATGTATTTAAAATCGACAATATCTCCCTTTTCGGAATACAATACGTCTACAACAAATAATCCAGACATCAAATATTTAAATACTTGACTCAAATTTGAAGTAGATACATTTAATTTATCTTCCAGCTGATGAGTTGAAGTAATGTTCTTTGCAATGCCTCTTAAAACCTGACTTTCTGAAGACATTCGAACAAATCGAATTTCAAGCCATATACTTTGTCCACTTACACTTATAAATCGATATGTATTTTTAAAATACTCCTCTCTATTCTCTAGAAACACTGCCAAGTCTGCAATGGCTCCTTTTCTTTCATCTGGGTGCAAGTATAGCGATAACTCATTTCGTGTAAAACATTTGTTTGCAGTTCCGGTCTCTAACCACATACAACACTTTTCCCCAATACAAAAGGTATTACTCAGTAGATTCCAAACTATAAAATCGCTATCATTATCTTTCGCAATTATATCTTCTGCAATTTCTTTTTCCCGGAAACCTCCCAGAGGATTACATATAGCAATCCATCTTTTTTGATCGCCAGATTCCTTTACAACGAACCTCACAGAGCAAAGTAATTCTTTCTCCTCTGAGAAAGTCAAGACAGTATCAAAATCTGCGTGACTTGTTTTTAAAAGGTTTAATAGAGGTTTTTGCTCGAAGGAAGCAACAAAGTCTATTATGTTTCTATCGGAAAAATCGATATTATTTTGTTCAAATAAATTCCCTTTAACCGATTCTACATTCCCCTGAGCATCTAGAAGAATAAATGTTACTCCAATTTGGTTTAACAGATCTTCACTATGAAAATCAACATCAAACAACTTAGTATTTTGAGACATAGGATTAAGACAATTTTTACATTACTTAATAACGTAAATATTATCATATAAGTTACACTATTTAATAACAAAAACAGGATTGTAACTCCTGCGTAATCCTCCAGTAACAACAATAATATAAAATTGTACAAATATTAATCTATTCTTATTTGAACACTAGTCGTATTGCATAACTATGCATGCGGCTTTTTTTCAGCAACTTTTTCAATAATACATTGTTATAAAGGAACATAATCTTACCAAACCTTTATATAAAATATATGGTATCATTGAAGCAATTCATACAAGCATGTCTTTTACTTCTTTTGTGTTTGCCAAACATTTCTTATTCTCAGCGCACAATATTAACAGGAAGGGATAATGGGTTTGGTTCGCTATACACTCATGATGCCAAAATTTCTTTAATTGATGGAGATCATTTTATTGTCGTTTGGAAAGAAAACTCATCTTCCGATAGTGATTTATTGGGTAGAATTGGCCAAATCGATGCTGCTAATGACACCATAACGTATGGTCCCCAAAAGACACTGATCTCTGATCCCTGTCGTTATCCTGAAATTATTTCTTTAAGCTCCTCTAAGGCTGTTCTGTTTTACGAATCGGATGATACAAATGACATTGGCTATAGTCATGTCGTCAATTTTACCACTTCTAACGACTCAATTACAAGTATTGAAAGTGCTGTTTCATTTTCTTCTGGAGATATCCTTCCTACTGATGATGGGGGAAACATTTATGCAGAACCAATAAGCTCTTCTTCTTTTTTAGTCTCGTACTCCAATGCAGAATCCAACAATCAAGGAGAAATTAAAGTTGGAACTGTTTCTGGCAATTCAATCAGTTATGGCAGTGCAGCAGTATTTGATAATTCTGAAGTACGATACCAAGCGATATCTCTTTTAACTTCCAGTAAATTTGCTGTCACATGGGGAGACAATGATGCTAATTCAAATGAACCTGGTTACACCAGAATAGGAAATATTTCGGGAACTTCAATAACTTACGAAACAACTACCAGTTTCTACACAGCCTCTGGATCCGATGCAGTAAGTTCTGTTTCTACAACCGCATTAAACGATTCAACTTATGTAATAGTTTACGCTGATGCTGCAAATAGCAATTATGCCAAAGCAAGAGTTGCTCATCACACCAATAGCGCTCTTTCCTTTGGAGATGTTGCTATTATTAATGATAACTCCAGTTGTTATGACTTAAGTTCATCGCATTTAGAGAATGGTGAGTTTATAATTGCTTTCTATAGTTCTAATGGTTCTACCGATACAACAAGTGTTGTAACTGCACATGCAGCTGGAGACTACATTCATGTTGGAGATGTATCTAACTACTTTGAAGGGAATAAAGCAACAAACAATCAAATAATCACATTTAACTCAAACACTGTTGCTTACCTTGACATTCTAAATTATCAATCGTATACCAGAGGCTCTGTTTCATTAGGAACATTAATCGCAGCCTCTGTCTGGACAGGGACAGGTCAGTGGCATGATGCCAGCAAGTGGCAAAATGGAGTCCCAGGAGATCATTCATCGGTAATTATACAATCAGGAACCGTTACAGTTGGAGACGATGCGCTGGCATTGAGTTTGACCATCAAATCAGGTGCTACAGTTGACGTTAGTGCCACCAAGTATCTAAATGTCAGTGGTGCTCTTGACAATCAAGGTACAGCTTCTGCTCTAAAGTTAAACTCTACGAGCTCAGGAACAGCCTTTCTTATCAACAACACACCTGGTGTTTCTGCCGACCTATACCAGTACATTACTGGTGCTGCCGCCAACTCTCCTTCTAAACAATGGCATTATTTCTCAAAGCCAATATCTGAAACCATTGATGTACCCACAGTATTTACTGGCACCTATGTAATTCAACACAGTGAATCTGACGATTCCTGGAGTTACCTTAGCTCAGGAAATCAACTCTCAACTGGAAAGGGATACGGTGTATGGGAGCTAGATGCGACAAATACTATTCAGTTTTTAGGTACAGTTAATACCGGCGATATTACAGTTAATACTGATTATACTAATGCAGAACACGGATGGAATTTTATTGGTAATCCTTATCCTTGTCCTATAAATTGGGACGAAGGAATTACCAGAACCAATGTGAATAATGCTACTTACATCTTCGACAAATCTTCAGGCAATTATGCCAGTTATGTAAATGGCACGGGAACTAACGGTGGAACAAAAGCAATTGCATCCATGCAGGGCTTTTTTGTTAGAGCCAATGCAACAGATGGAAGTGTAAAATTTACAAATACCACGAAATACAATGTTGCCACAGGGTTTAAAAGTGCTATTGTAGAGTCTCCTCAAATACAATTAAAAGCGAAGAATGATATGGGATCAGATGAACTCGTGGTTCGTTTCAATGATTCTACAACTGAACAATTTGATGCTGAGTTCGATGCATTTAAATTGTTTTCCAGTGGAAATAGTCCCAAAATCTACACGCTGGCTCAAAACGAAAAGCTATCGATAAATAGCTTGCCAACTTTTGCTGATAGCATTCAAATTCCAATGGAATATATCGCTCCGGCAAAAGGCAAATATCACCTTAAATTAAAATCGAAGAGTAATTTAAATGATACCCAACTATTATTAATTAAGAGTGATAATACAACAATAGAAATTGAAGACAACGAATATTCATTTGAAACGACAGAAGAGAATACTAAAATTGATTTTACACTAAAATTGATAAAACGCAATGTCTCATCAGTTATTCATCGTATATCAACAATCCAGGCATATGCCGAAAATGGGGTTTTAAAGCTGTCTAAGCTTCCCAACATCAAACACAAGATTGATATCTATAATTCTATTGGACAGTTAGTTCACACTCAATTCAATGATCAATCAGAAAGTCAAATCCAAATCAATCACAAAGGAGTATTTATAGTTGTAGTATCAAATGACTCTAAAGCATTATATCAAGAGAAGGTAGTTATTCAATAAAAAAAGGCTCACATTTTTAATTCATGTGAGCCTTTTCATTTCAATAACTTTGGCTTACTATTCTGCCAAGTATTTTAGTAGGTTGATTAGCATTTTTGCTGCTACTGGATCTTTTTCAGCTTGATTCAATTCCAACTCCGATGCAATTATCTTTCCTTTTTTCTCCTTTATCTCAGCCAATGCAACTCCACTCATTTCTGGCAATTGCTTTTCCGGATTTCCGATGTAAACATGAGGCCGAAGATAAACAGCCAAATTAGTTATGTCTTTCTTTGCTTTATCGTAAAAACGATAAGTTCTGCGACATGCTGCCGGACGCTCTCCTTCACGAGGATGCCACCATGATAGTTCCATCGGATCAATATCATTAAACACATCATGCTCTGGTCGCTTCATATTTAATACTCTTCCCGGGCGCTCCCATGTTCTATCTACTCGATCGAACATTAACCAACGTAAATGAATACCGGGATGAATCAACAGCACTTTCTGTCCATTTCCTGCTACACGACGAACATCTTCCCAACTATAAGGAACCTCTTTATCGGCATCAATATTTGCCACAACCAACACATCCATCTTTTTAAATCGAATTTCTGTCAAGTCGTTCAATTTGAAATAAGGAATATTCATTGCTTTAAATACATTCTCGGTCTTACCAGTCAAATCAAATAGTCCAATCTTCTTATTTTTCAATGTAGCAACATCTTCCAACCATTCGGGTTTTGCAATTAGCATATCGTAATCGTTTTCGCTAACTACGTTACCATTATTGGTTAATTGTAGGTGTAATATACATTTGTTTTTATCCGATTTTAGTTGCGTTGGCAACTGAATTTCCACTTTCTGTTTTACCGATTTATAATGCCCAACGTTTGCAAAATCAGTGCTGCCTTCTTTTAGAGTTTCACCATCCTGCATAATCTGCCATTTCAGCTTCAAGCCAGCAAGTTCTTTTCCATCCAGACCATTGTTTACCACATATACATTCGGATTGAATGTTGTTCCTGCCCAGAATTCACGCCCAAACAATTCGGCACTAACCAACACTGGCTGATACGCTTTTTTTACTGTAGCAGTAATTGGCCACTCAGCAATTTTATCTGCATCGAATACATTTTTGTACCAGCTAACATTGGCAAAAAGCAACACTCCCGCAGTTTCAGGGGCAGTACGACGAATTACCTCTGCCAATTCTTTGGTCATAAATGCGTGACGCTGCAAACCATATTTAGGATCACGATCTTCCCAAGCCCAATCGCCAACATATGCATGAGGTACATAATGCTTGTAAATATATTTTCTACAGAAGTGACCTTCATCGTTATTCAGATATCCGGTTGAAACCTCCTGTGCAAAAAATGGTCGGTCAGGATTAGCTCCGGGAGTCCAATAAATACGATCGTCCCACTCACCGTTGTACACCTGAAAAAAGTCGCGGTTATACCAGTTGAAATAAACATGTCGATCATCTAAGTCTCCATCATCAATTCCATTTGGCTTCAACACCTGCTCATAATCTAGTTTCAATCGATCATAACCTGAATCTGCAGAAATAGGTAAATCAGGAACAAGCTTACGCACTTCCTTTATTACATCCGATAAGTATTTCCATTTCTGAATACGAACTTCTCTCGAATCGTTATGATAGAACATGGTGAAATACATCTCGTTGTTCATGGTCCACACCATTAACGATGGATGATTGCGATACTTCTTCACCAAACTTAGTGTCTCCTCTTTCCAAACATCCAAAAGTTCTTTCGATGGGATTTTTCCAATCATCATCCATGGCCACGATCCTTCGTAGCTTACCCCAACTCCTTGCTCATCTGCCGCTTCCATCCATGCCGTTGTAAACGGAGAACCATGCGAGCGAGTAACCATTTGATTACCATCGTGCATTAGCTTCATGAACTTATTGGCCAACTTTTTATCATTAGCAGCAATTCCACAAGGAGGATGGTTAGCACCCCTCATCCAGTATGGGATTCCATTTAGCAATACTTTATTGCCTTCGGTTTTAATGGTTCTAAAACCAAAACTCTCAGTAACCTCATCAATGCGTTTCCCATCTTTTACCACCCATAATTTGCAAGTATACAAATTAGGATCTTCTGGCGTCCAAAGCTTTGGTGCTAAGTTCTCTACCTCAATGGTTTTATTCCCAACAGATCTGGCAGCCACCTTCAGTGAAGTGCTGTTTTTAGATTTGTAAAGTAGTTTCTTATCTTTTTTCGATCTAATCTCGAAAAGTAAATCAACATTGGCATTCTCTTCGGAATTGTTCTTCAATGCAACATGAAGTTTTCCTCCTGTAAGCGATGGTTGAATGAACAAATCATCTACTTCAACCGAATTAGTAACCACCAATTTAACAGGCTGCCAAATACCGCCTTCGGTTCCTTTGAACATTCCACATGGCAATGAATTCAGCATATCGTTATTGATATCAACCGAAACAGCACGAGCAACATGCTCATCGGCATCATCAGAACGTTTGTATTTTCGAACTTTTACATTTACTGCAATCAAGTTCTTTCCTGGTTTGGCCCACTTGGTAATATCAACATCGAAGTTTCCGAACATTCCAACATGCCCACCAGCGTAATTTCCATTCACATAAACTTCTGCCACCTTAGAAACAGCATCGAACTTTAAGGCCAATTTTTTCCCTGAAATAGTTTTAGGAAGATCAATCCAATGGCGATACCATGCTGCTGTAGTTGCTTTTGAATCGAAAGTGTAACCGTCACATCTGTCATCTTCCTTTTCGCGATAATTATCTGATATTCCACTTCCCCAATGAGGTAAACCAGAATCCTGACCATGCAACCAGTTACGTACCGGATTCCAAAACTGAGGAACGCTCATCACATGCCATGATTTATCGCTAGCATCAATATTAATTGCGTCGTTTTGCTTGGCAATATTCTGTTCTGGCATAAAAAGCCAGTTTCCAGCCAAATCTATTTCTGTTCTTGAGCTTTTTAAACGCTTAACCTTAATTGCCTTATAGCTACCTCGTTGTTTCTTTCTTAAAGTTTCTTTTTCGGCTAGCGACAAGTTATGTGTCATCTTCACACTATCTGCCTTGAAAGCCTCCACCTCTTCTGTATTCAAACTTCTACAAGAAATAGCTTTGAATTCGGTACTGAGCCAACCTCCACCAATGTAAAGGTTTCCTTTATTCATAGGATAAGTATCGGTTGAAACAATTCTTGGCTGTTTTTCATCATTTAGATAAACACGCACATCAGCTCCCAAAACTACGATGCGTACATTGTACCATTCTGCTACTTTAGGAGCAAATTTCAATGATTCCCAAGCCTGCATTTTATCTTTACCAACCGTTTCGTAGTGAGTCAGGTACAGGTCATTGTTATTTCCTCCCCGCAATCCGAAGGCATAACGATTGTCCCGATTTTGCCAAGCCCATCCAGCCCAAATCTGCACTTGCTCTTCATTCTCAAGCGCTCGGGCACTGAACCGATATTCCATATTTTCAGCCAGCGTATTATTACTACTTACTAGCCAACAATCTTTCAGAACAACACTATTATCTTGCCAGACAACAGTACCTCGCCCTACTTTTCTCCAATTTTTCTGGTTTTCTTTATTCAGTGGTATCTCTTTCGCTACTGCAACAACGGCAAGTAACATACACCAAATAAACAACTTAAACTTTCTCATGATTTGTGGTTTTGTGTTTTGCGATTCAACACGTTATCGCACACGAAAATACCATACATTTCCATAAATAAAAAACGATCGACAAAACTTGCCGATCGCTTCAAATATCTATTAGTAAAAAGTGTCTAAATAAACGGAAGTTTAACTACTTCGGCTTTAATTCTTTTCTTACGCACCTGAATATAAACTTCGGTACCGAATTTTGTATAACCTTTATTGATATACCCCATTCCAATTCCTTGATTTAAAACAGGAGATTGACTTCCCGAAGTAACTTTCCCAATCACTTCACCTTCGGCTGTTACAATATCATATCCCTGACGAGGAATTCCTCTTTCTTGCATTTTAAAAGCTCGCAAACGACGAGAAACACCTTCTTCTTTTTGCTTCAAGAATACATTTTTATCGATAAACTCTTTTTCATCGGTAAATTTAGTGATCCACCCTAAGCCTGCTTCAATTGGCGATGTAGTATCATCGATATCATTTCCATATAAACAATATCCCATTTCTAAACGCAATGTATCACGAGCTCCTAAACCAATCGGTTTAATTTCCTCAGGTTTACCTGCCTCGAAAATTGCATTCCAAATTGCATCGGCATGTTCATTATAGAAATAAAGCTCGAAGCCACCTGCTCCAGTATAACCAGTTGCTGAGATAATTACATCTTCAATACCTGCAAATTTACCTACAGTAAAAGTGTAAAATTCAATTTCCGAAAGGTTGACATCTGTTAGTCGTTGTAGTATTTCAGTAGCTTTAGGTCCTTGAATAGCCAATTGACTAATCGAATCTGAAGCATTTTCCAACTCAACTCCTTCGATTTTATTCTCTACCAACCAATTCCAATCTTTTTCAATGTTAGAAGCATTAACTACCAACATGTATTTATCTTCAGAATAATGGTAAGTAATTAAGTCATCAACAATTCCACCTTTCCCATTTGGGAAACAAGAATATTGCGCTTTACCCGGAGTTAATTTAGCTGCATCGTTTGAAGTTACTTTCTGAACAAAATCTAATGCCTTAGGACCTTTCACCCATATCTCTCCCATATGAGAAACATCAAAAACCCCTACGTTATTACGAACAGTCATGTGTTCGTCTTTAATACCGAAATACTCGATAGGCATTTCATATCCAGCAAAAGGAACCATTTTAGCTCCAGCTGCTTTATGCAATTCATTGAAAGCAGTCTTCTTCATCTGTTCAATATTTTATTTTGCCATTACTAAAAATGGCTAATGAATTCATTAATATTCTTTGTTAAACTCAACAGAACAAATGTAACGATTTTTTGAGGTGATGATTCATGAAAAATATCATTATAAAACAGCCCAAATCAAGGTTTTTAAACATGGTAACAAAACAAAAAAAGTCAGGAATCGAAATGAAACCTGACTAAGAACTGCGTTATTTAAAATTCAAGACTATTCAACCACTTTGAGTCTAATTACAAGACTTTTCATTGGCTGCTTCAGTCCAGGAGCATAATATTCGAAAAGAATATTTCCTATTCCTTTACGAATACCCTTAAATTTCCAAATTTTCTTGATTGGCGTTCCCGATAAACCAACAGTTGGTTCGCTGCGTAAGTCAATCTCTTCAATCAACTGATAAACTCCCGAATTATCGGTTACATATTGCCAATAATAACCTGTACTAGAATTACTTTCCAGAATAACCTCTCCTATTTCCCCGTCCACTTGCATTTCATTTTCAAATGCTTCACTTAACAGAATAGCTGTTTTCGTTTCCATAGTCATCGATTTAGATTTCTGTTTTTTTACCTTCTCACATACGTTTTAAGGGTAGATCAGTAGGTCAACACTTCAAAATAGCTCATTAATCAGGTCATTTGAAAAAAATATTCGTGAACAATCCATTTTTCTAAATGAAATACACCAAATAATTCGTGAGTAAAAACCAAAATTTACACTTCCCTCATACGTTAACTATTGGTTAAGAACCATTAGTCCATTTTCATGAAAATAAACACGGCTTTTATTACTGGCTATATTTGTATAGCACAATTGCTCTTATAACAATCTATTATCCAATAGACTATAAAGCAACCAAACTAACAGGTAGTACGGTTAAAAAATGCAAAAATGTCATTTAGATGTAGTATCGAATATGTTTTTGGTTTATTTTTGTGCGTTTTGAAATGACAATCAACAAATTGTAAATATTACAAAGATGATAATTAGCGCGTTGCAAAAGGAAAGAGCTCAATACGCTCCTAAACTACCAAAAGCTCTACGCGGAGCTGTAAAAATGGTAGACGGTAAAGCGACTGAATCAGTTGCAGATCAAGAAGAAATCAAGAAGTTATTCCCAAATACTTACGGAATGCCTCTTATTACTTTCGAAGAAGGTGATGCAAAAGCAGAATTGCCAGCAATGAATGTTGGTGTTATTCTTTCTGGTGGTCAAGCTCCAGGTGGACACAATGTAATGTCTGGACTTTTCGACGGATTGAAAGCTTTGAACCCTGAAAACAAATTGATCGGTTTCCTTGGTGGGCCTGGTGGTTTGGTTGACGGTGAGTACAAAGAATTGACTGCTGACATCATTGACAAATACCGTAATACTGGTGGTTTCGATATTATCGGTTCTGGTCGTACAAAACTAGAAGAAGAAGCTCAATTTGAAGAAGGACGTAAAGTTTGTGAAAAATTGGGTATTAAAGCATTGGTTATTATTGGTGGCGATGACTCAAACACTAACGCATGTGTTCTTGCTGAGTACTACGCTGAGACTAAAGCTGGAATTCAAGTTATTGGTTGTCCTAAGACTATCGATGGTGACTTGAAAAACGAAATGATCGAAGCTTCTTTCGGTTTTGATACTGCATGTAAAGTATACTCTGAGTTAATTGGTAACATCCAGCGTGATGCTAACTCAGCAAAAAAATACTGGCACTTCATCAAATTGATGGGACGTTCAGCTTCTCATATTGCTTTGGAGTGTGCGCTTCAAACTCAGCCAAATGTTACTTTGGTTTCAGAGGAAGTAGAAGAGAAAAAAATGACTTTGGGTGAAATTGTTAACGATATTGCTAACGTTATTGCTAAACGTGCAGAAGCTGGAAACAACTTCGGTACAATTTTGATTCCTGAAGGATTAATCGAGTTTATTCCTGAAATGAAAGTTTTGATTTCAGAATTGAACGATCTTCTTGCTGAAGGAACTGAAACAGAAAAAGCATTCAAAGCATTGAAGAAAAGCGAGCGTTTAGGATATGTTGCTGAAAAATTAACTGATGCATCTGCAAAAGTTTTCACTTCACTTCCTGAAGGTATTGCACGTCAGTTGACATTAGATCGTGACCCACACGGAAACGTACAGGTTTCGAAAATTGAGACTGAGAAATTGTTAATCGAGATGGTTGAGAAGCGTCTTTCAATCATGAAAGCAGAAGGTAAATTTGTTGGTAAATTCGGTGCTCAGAACCACTTCTTCGGATACGAAGGACGTTGTGCTGCTCCATCGAACTTCGATGCAGATTACTGTTACTCTCTTGGTTACACTGCTTCTGTTCTAATCGGACAAGGAAAAACAGGTTACATGTCATCTGTACGTAACACAACTGCTGCTGCTGAAGAGTGGATTGCAGGTGGTGTACCAGTAACAATGATGATGAACATGGAACGTCGTCACGGTCACATGAAGCCAGTTATCCAGAAAGCATTGGTTGAATTAGACGGAGCACCATTCAAATTCTTGGTTGAAAACCGTGAAGAGTGGGCATTGACTACAGACTACGTTTACCCAGGTCCTATCCAGTACTTCGGTCCTTCAGCAGTTTGTGATCAAACAACTAAAACACTTCAACTAGAGCAAGCAAAATAATTCAGCTTTCTATAGTTTTCAAGCCCTGCCATTTGGTGGGGCTTTATTTTTTCACATCTACCGCTATCAGCTCTCTTTCAAAGCCTGTTCTTTCCCATCCGCTCACTTTGAAAAGCGCAACAAAATCGCGATTTTCAATATCATGCTTTTCATAAAACTGTTGCAACGAATCGGCTTCTAAAAAGAGATCCACCAAATTCATCACACCGATATCATTTTCAGAGAGAAAGAATGTCAATTGATTATTGTTCTTTCCTTTCATCGATGCTACCAAAGTATAATCGATTATATTATCTCCGGCACTGGACTGATAGCGAACCGTTTCATTGGTTTCTGGATCTTTCCGAACTATCCCATATCTAATACTTTCAATGGTAGGATACGATTCTAAGAAAACCTGCTTCAACAATCCCATGGTTTTCATTTGTCCCACATAAATAATATTGCTTTCGCTCAGTTCATTCTTATCCCAATCTGAAATTATAGAAACCGATAAAGGAGTATCGTGCAGATGAAACCACTTCGACAAATCGAAAGAACAATACACTCCCATTTTTGTGATATACGGGTAATTATTGGGAATCATCTGATCTGCCAGTTCTGGATGTTCTTTAATGTGCTTGGAAAAATCTGATGAAGAATTTAAATCGAAATCACGAAATACACCACGTCCTCCTGTGGCAATTGGTCCCTCAACAGTAAAGTGATCGCCAATTAAAAGCTTACTCTCTTTTTTACTATTAAAATGGGCATTCCATATATGCTCTGACTTCTTTCCTTGCATCAGTTGCCAAAGACTAAAACAAAAAGCCAAAGGGATAAAAAGCATCAACCAACGGAAATAATACTTCTTCTTTTTATCAGTTGTTTCGGTCGCACTATTGAATGCCACCTTATATTGCCCCTTAGCAATTTCAAATCGAATTTTAGAATTAGCTCCCTCTTTGGAATAATATTCATCCAGTTTTTTCCGAAGGTTATGCACATACACTCTTACCTTATTATCATTTTTTATTGGATCATACTTTTGCCCGAATAATTCGTGCCCAATGGTTACCTCTTTCAACTCTTTTTCGTTGAGAGTTGCCTCTACTAGAAAACGTAATAAGGTAGTATTTGTATTGGAGCGACTAAAGCCTTTACTCTTAATTATTTCCTGTAAGTGTGCTTGTATATCTTGCTTTTCCAGCATTTGTATCGTTTTCGTTCTTCAGATACGAATTTAGCTTAAAAATTCATTTAATCACCTGAATTTCAAAACTTTTTACAATTCGTAAAATCTAACTTTTAACGGTTAAAAGAACGTAATTTACTGACCTTAACCACTCTTTTGTCTCTGCGAACTCCTAATTTAGAATTCAATCTCCAAGAAAATTCAAAATCGAAAATATAACCAAACATTAGAAACATGAGAATTCTATTGACTCTATTTTTGGCACTATTCATGGTAAACTCCTGGGCGCAATCAACCCAAACCATTTACCTATCGGGAACAGGTGCAACAGAAACTAAAACATGGGACTTTTTCTGTTCGAAAGGAAGAAAGAGTGGAAACTGGACTAAGATTGAAGTTCCATCTTGTTGGGAACAACAAGGCTTTGGTGATTACAATTATGGGCATGACAAATTTGAGAAAAGACTAAACGAAGAAGGTACCTACCGCTATCAATTCGATGCTCCCAAAAGCTGGAAGAACCAAAATATCGAAATCGTATTTGATGGTGTAATGACCGATGCCTTGGTTAAGATAAATGGAAAACAAGCCGGACCAATTCACCAGGGTGCTTTCTACCAATTCAGATACAACATTTCTAAACTATTGAAATTTGGAAAGAAAAATCAACTGGAAGTACTGGTAAAGAAGCATTCCGATAATAAATCAGTTAGCCTAGCAGAACGTAAATCAGACTACTGGATCTTCGGAGGAATTTTCAGGCCTGTATTTCTTGAAGTAAAACCGAAACAACATATTCAAAGAGTTGCCATAGATGCCAAAGCCGATGGAAGCTTTAATGCAGATGTGTATTTGCCTCGCTTGAAAAAAGGATATGAAGTAGAAGTTCAGATTCTTCAGGATAAAATGCAAAAGGTAGCTCAGTTTTCCACTCAAGTAAATGGTGAAAAAGTAAGAGTAAAAGGTAGCGTATCTAATCCTAAACTTTGGAATTCGGAATATCCTAACCTCTATTCAGCAAAATTCATTCTGAAAAAAGATAATAAAACTGTTCATGTTTATAACGAAACATTTGGTTTTAGAACCATTGAGTTCAGAGAGATGGACGGAATTTATGTGAACGGAACAAGAGTGAAGCTAAAAGGAGTTAACCGCCATACATTTAACGCCAAACATGCACGTACTTCTTCTAAAGAACTGAGCATTCAAGCTGTCAACTTAATGAAAGACATGAACATGAATGCTGTAAGAATGTCGCATTACCCTCCAGACAAGCATTTCTTAGACGTTTGTGACTCACTTGGTCTTTATGTGCTCGACGAGTTGTGCGCATGGCAACGTCCATCGTACGATGATGTTGTTGGTCGCAAACTATTGAAAGAGATGATCGACCACGATGTAAACCACCCTTCCATTATTGTTTGGGACAATGGAAATGAAGGTGGAGAAAACAATAATCTGAACGACGACTTTGCTAAGTTCGATATTCAAAAGCGAGAAGTACTTCACCCTTGGCAAGATTTTAGAAAAACAAATACTCTTCACTATATCGATTACAGCTATTTAGCAATGGACGGTTACAGCAAGCGTAAAATTTTCTTTCCTACCGAATTTCTTCACGGGCTTTACGATGGAGGGCACGGTGCTGGATTGGAAGACTACTGGCTACGTATGTGGAATCATCCACTTGCTGCAGGAGGTTTTTTATGGGTTTTTGCCGATGAAGCCATTGAAAGAACCGATAGAAATAATGAGTTAGATTCGGATGGGAACCATGCACCCGACGGAATACTTGGACCACATTTAGAGAAAGAAGGTAGCTTCTATACAATTAAAGAAGTATGGAGTCCTGTTCATTTCGAGAAGCGCTACATTACTCCCGAGTTCAATGGTGAGTTCCGTATTCAAAACCGCTTTCATTTCACTAACCTGAATGCAGTCAAATTTCAATATCGCTGGTTGAAATACGACAAATCAGCTGCTACATCAACTGCTTCGGTATTAGCCAAAGGCCAAATAGACATTGACCTGGCTCCTATGCAAAATGGCATTCTAAAGGTAGACTTAACTGATAATTGGCAAACTGCCGATGCGCTTGAAATTTCTGCAGTCGATCAATACAACCGTAAATTAAACACATGGAGCTGGCCTGTGGCTATTCCTGAGACATTGGCTCCACGATTTATTGCTGAAGGATTGAAAAAGTCACTTAAAGTGATTGATGAAAATAATCAACTGACTATCTCTACGGGAGAAATGAAGTTCGTTTTCAATAAAGAGAATGGAATTTTAACAAAAGTGTTTAATGCCAATCAAGCAATTGCATTGAACAACGGACCACTGTTTGTGAGCAAAGATAAGAAAGTTATCAGCGTCGACTATCAAACCAACGACTCAAACATCACCATTCGCACACTTCTTGGCAACAAAAATAGACCAGACGAATTTACATGGACAATTCAAGACAACGGACTTTTATTGCTAAATGTAAACTACGAACCTGCCAATAAAGCGAATTATGCCGGAGTAACTTTCTCACTTCCCGAACAAGAAGTTGAAGGAATGAGATGGATGGGACAAGGTCCATACAGAGTTTGGAAAAACCGCATGAAAGGCCCACAATTTGGAGTGTGGGAAAAGAGCTACAATAACGCACAAACAGGTTATAAAGAATTCGATTATCCTGAATTTAAAGGTTACTATGCCGAAACTTATTGGGTAAAAGTTATGACCAAACAGAAAGCTGACTTCAAAGTATTTGTAGAGTCGAACGATGTATTTATGCGTATGCTAACTCCTGAATTCTCTAAAGACTCAAGAGGTGCTTCTGCTCCATTTCCCAAAGGAGATCTTTCATTTTTGCACACCATTAGTTCTATTGGAACCAAATTCAAAGATGCAGAAGCAACGGGACCAATGGCACAACCAGCTATTTTCCGCTCCAATAAAATACATGGTGGCAAATTAAATATCAAACTAACTTTCGATTTTAGATAGAACCGAAATACTTGCTATTTTCAATTGCCTTGTGACGCGTTCATAAGGCATTTTTTTTTAATTAGAAAAAGCGTACTCTATGATGTTGGCTCCCATTTTTAGTGCTTTCTCTCGAATATCTTTTGGATCATCGTGCACTTCTGGATCTTCCCAACCATCTCCCAAGTCAGTTTCATAAGTATAAAACACCACTAACCTACCATCGATAAATAATCCGAAAGCTTGTGGTGGATTATTATCATGCTCATGAATTTTGGGTAGCCCTTTGGGAAAATCAAATCGTTGATGATATATGGGATGCGAGTAAGGCAATTCTACCAGTTCCTGATTGGGAAATATTTTCTTCAACTCCCTGCGTACATAATCATTCATTCCATAATTATCATCGATATGCAAAAAGCCACCAGCCTCCAGATATCTTCTTAGATTATCCACATCAGACTCAGAAAATATTACATTTCCATGCCCTGTCATATGTAAAAATGGGAAATTAAAAATGGCAGGACTTCCTGGCTCTACATTTTCAATTTGTGTAGCAATGGAGGTATTCAACTTATCGTTACAAAACTTAATTAAGTTGGGCAACGAAGTAGGATTAGCGTACCAGTCACCTCCTCCATTATATTTCAGAAGTCCTAGTTTTACTGTTGTTTCCTGTGCCCATCCACTGAAACTTAGAAGAAGTAATATTATTGGTAAAATTCTCATCTCTTTTCAATTTATTGTTTCATCACATGAATGGTGTGGCAAGCACATACTCCTGCGGTTTCTGTTCTCAAACGACTTTCACCCAATGAAACAGCCATAAATTCATTCTGTTGAGCCAATTGGATTTCCGACAATGAAAAATCACCCTCTGGCCCAATCAAAATTAACAAATCATCTCCCTCTTCTGCAATGTTTTTCAATAAATACTTTTCCTGTTCCTCGCAATGAGCAATACACTTATTTTTCTCAGTGGCGTTTTCCAATAACTCTTTTACAGGAGTTAAAGGAGCCAATTCCGGCATATATGCTTGTAGCGACTGCTTACATGCCGATACGATCACCTTTTCCAATCGCTCTGACTTAATCACCTTTCGTTCTGAATGTTCACACAAAAGCGGAGTGATTTTATCAATCCCTATTTCGGTACACTTTTCCAGAAACCATTCCAATCGATCAATGTTTTTAGTCGGAGCAATGGCTATATGGATACTAAATGGTCGTCGTTCTACTGCTTGTTTTTCAACAATACGAACTTTACATCTTTTAGGAATTGCTTCCTCAATTTCGGCAATAAAAAAATGACCTTTTCCATCCATCAACTGAATTTGAGCACCTTGCTGTAAACGCAAAACCTTTACAGCGTGTTTCGATTCTGTTTCTGAAAGCGTATATGAATCTCCTGAAATATCCGGAGTATAGAATAAATGCATGTTTCTAATTTTATCGATCAAAATTAAAAATTATCGCCCAAATTCTAATATTTTGTCTCCACAATAGTTAATTCTGTAAATTTGTGAAGTACTAACTAAATATTATTATGCTCTTGCACAAAATATATTTCCTTCTTCTAATGCTATTATTCACTGTCAATGTACAATCTCAAACTTCTATTACTCACAAAATTTGGGATAGCAACAGTGGAATGGCAGGAACTGATATCCATGATATCATTCAGGATAGCTGGGGATATTTGTGGATTGGGACAGAAGAAGGGCTAAATTGTTTCAATGGCAATCGCTTTAAGGTATTCCGCCATATCTTAGGAAATGAAAATTCATTGCTAGACAATAATGTTAGTGCTATTTGCAATGATGACAATCACAACATATGGATTGCCACAGCTAAAGGACTTCACTACTTCTCCAAACAAGAAAACCAGCTGTTTCGAATGGCTGACGATTGGCAAAACATAACCGACCTAGCTTACAAAAACAATAAACTCTATATCGTTCAAAACTCAGAAATAAAATACCTCGTTCCTAATACTTCTCATCCCGCAAAAACAATTTTGGATAGGTGTTCGCATGCTTATTTAGAATCTTTCGGCGCCTCTCTCTATTTTGCCAATCGGCAAGGTATTTGGCAAATTGATGATACGCAAAAGGCCATTCATTTATTGCAATTAAATCACAGGCCAGGACAGTTCATCGTTGACTTGGAACAAAATATTTGGTGGTCGAAAGATGATTATTTATACCTCAAATCCAATAATTCTTCTCAAATCTCATCTTTTGAAATTCCTAAAACTGAAGATGAACAGATCAATGGTTTGGTTCTTCATCCTTCGGGGAAAATATGGTTATCTACCACCAGTAATCTTTTCTATTCTATATCGAAAAAGGATACTACATTTTCGCCAATTATTACCCAGTTAGGATTAAATGCAGATACTTACCATCAGCGTGTTCAGTTTTTTATGGCAGATAATGCAGCCAATATCTGGGGAAATGTTCGCAGTGTCGGACTGGTTCAGCTAAAAGAAGAGAACGATCCTTTTCTGTTCTATAATAAAACCGGAAAAAATCAATTACCTGATAAGTGGTTACGTACCGTTTTTGAAGATCACCAACAAAATATTTGGGTAGGATCGAATTCAGGAATGAGTTGTTGGAACAAACAGTCGGACAATTGGCAAAACATTCAGCTTCCTATAGCAACCAATCAGGTTTCATGGATTACCGCCAGCTCTGACCACACTTTATGGGCAGCTACAGATAAAGGTGTTTGCATAAAAGCTCCAACAAAAGATAGATGGGAGGTTATTAAGCCGCTATCAGACTTCGCAATCAACCAGATTTATCCTTATCGAGGCAAAGTATGGCTTGTTGCTGACAACGGAGAAATTTTTATCGGTAAAAAAATGGTAAACGAATGGGCTATCAATTCATATAAAAACAAGCAGCTTGCAAAATATACCGGTAAAAACAGAAACGGATTTCGGGTAATTCATGTCTCTAAAAATAACCAACTATGGCTTGGAGGAATTGCCAAAGGCTTACACCGAATCGATCTAAACACTAACGAGCACCGTTATTACTCCAACAATACAGCAGGAAAAAATCAGCTTAACTCCTCTACTGTCTTCACTCTTACGGAAGATCTGTCGGGAACTGTTTATGCCGGAACAGGAAATGGAATAGCTGTTTTTAATCCGAATTCATGGAATGCAGAAATTCTAACGACATGGAATGGAATTACATCCAATGTCATTTATGGTATTCAAGCTGATTCGTCGGGAAACTTATGGGTGGCCACCAACAATGGATTAACCCGCTTCAATATTCAGAATAAAAACTCCCGCAACTTCTATTTCAAAGGAGATTACTCCAGAAATGTATACACTAAAGGGGTGAGTTTTAATGCTCAGTCTGGGAAAATATATTTCGGGACGAACAATGGTTTGTTGCACTTTAAGACCAACGAACTAAAAACCGATACTCTAACCAATCAGATTCGACTTACAAACCTGAATATTAACAACATCGACATCAAAATTGGCCAACAGCAATTGGCTTCAGACATTTTAGTGAAACATATCGATTTTACGTCCAATATCAATTTGAAGCATAACCTCAACAATTTACGTTTTCGATTTGAAGTACCTAGTTTTAATACTCCCAATAAAGTCAAATACCGATATCGACTAAAACCAATCAACAAAGAGTGGCATATTACCAGCAATCAACAACCTGAAGCGGTCTACAATCAACTCTCGCCTGGTAGTTATCAGTTGGAAATAAATGCTGCTAGTAACGATGGTATCTGGCAATTACAAATTAAGACACTGAATTTTTCAATAGCTCAGCCTTATTGGCTTACATGGTGGGCTTTTGCTCTTTACACGCTATTACTGCTGATTATTACTGTTGCTGTTCACCGAATTATCAGTAACCGAAGGAAACTGAGAAACAGCCTGTTACTGGAACGTTTAGAACGCAAAAAAGAAGAAGAGTTAAACGATATGAAAATGCGATTCTTCACCAATATATCGCACGAATTACGTACTCCACTAACATTGATTGTTGGCCCACTGGACGATGCGATTAATGAGAAGCAACATAGCGACAATGCGCAACTAAAGATGGCATCAAGAAATGCCAAGCATTTACAGCGATTGGTGAATCAGTTACTCGATTTCCGGAAAGCAGAAATGAGTCAAATTACTCCCAACTACACTCCTGCTGATATAAAAATATTCATCGCTGATCTGTTTCACGCTTTCGACTGGCAGGCCAATGAAAAACAAATTCACTTTCAACTGTCGTTGCCAGAAACCAGTGGTTGGTGTTTATTTGATGCCGATTTACTGGAAAAGATAATTTTCAACTTGCTTTCCAATGCATTTAAATACACACCAGCAAATGGAAATATCCAGTTCGAACTAAAACGAGAGTCCGATAACTGGATTATTGCAATCCACGATTCCGGGAAAGGAATCTCCAAAGAAGATATTCAAAAGGTATTTCAGCGATATTACCAAGGAACTGAAGCAAAGCCGGGAACAGGAATTGGCTTAGCACTAACACGTGAACTAACCGAACTTCAAGGCGGAAATATTTCTGTTCAAAGCAAAGAAAATAAAGGTAGTATATTCACAATCCAACTGCCTTTAAGGGCTATTGAGCAACTGCCTCAACCAGCACCAACAACAGCTAATGAAAGTCAATTGAAAATTCTATTGGTAGAAGACAATACCGATGTGCTTACATATATCAAACAAGGACTTTCTCCTTTCTATCAGATTACAGAAGCAATGAATGGAGTGGAAGCGCTTGAAAAGTTAACCGAGCAGGAGTTCGATTTAATTGTTTCTGATGTGATGATGCCTCTGATGGATGGCACCACATTGTGTCAAAAAATAAAAGCGGATATAACAACCAGTCATATTCCTGTTATTTTACTCACAGCATTGAGCGAATCGGATGAGAAGATAAAAGGCATTGAATCGGGAGCCGATGCATATATCACGAAGCCCTTTAACATGGCTTATCTAAAAACGCGTATTGAAAAATTGGTGGAAGGAAGAGCAAAAATGCGTGAATTATGGAACCATGAAACACCTTCTTTAAAAATAAAAAACAAACTTTCTATTGTCGACCAACGCTTCATTGAGCAACTGGAAACAACCATTAAAAATGAACTGGCGAACCCTGATCTGGACATTCAAATGTTATGTGATCAAACTGCAGTAAGTCGTTCGCTTCTTCACACCAAATTGAAAAAGCTATTTGAAATTACGCCCAACGATTTAATTCGAAAAAGAAGAATGGAAGTGGCTAAAACTCTTTTACTGGATGGTTATACCATTACAGAAGTGGCTTATAAAGTTGGATACAACGATCCGAAATACTTCAGTAGTTCCTTCAAAAAAGTAGAAGCATGTACTCCTTCGCAGTTTAAAAGCAAGCACAAACTCTAGTATAATCAAGGTTTTATATAATTTCAAACCCATTGTAAACAATATTCAACCCCATCCATTTTGTGCGAAGATATATTTGTGTAGAACAAATAATTATTTCCGCAACTATGAGATTCTATTGTCTTACATTATTATTATCCATCTTCTTTTTGGGAGCTAACGCCAACTCTTCATTCTCTCCGAAAAAGAAGCTGAAAGTAAACTGGGAAAATCAAAATGGGCAGTTAACCGCACAATTTTGGTCCAACAACCAATTGCTTATTCCGAACATTCATTTCGGAATTTCCATCGATGGCAAATCATTAAATTCATTTGATATTCTGAATACCGATCAATCATCGTTCTCCAACTCTTGGACGCCTGCTTGGGGTAAACAGCAGCTAATAAAAAATGAATACCGACAAATAAAACTCACTACTAAAGTCAACAATACTTATTCGGTAAATATTCTCTTCCAAATTTACGACAATGGATTTGCATTTCGATATGAAATTCCAAAGCAGAATACACTAAATACAACAGCTATATTTAGCGATAATACCACTTTCAACTATCCTGAGGAAAATACAATATGGGCCCCCAATGGCGAACGACCTAATCTTGGTCCTTTGAAAATTAACGACCTTCCAGAGGGAAAAAATATCCAAACTCCATTCTTGATCAATAGTTCCAATAAATGGATGGCTATTCATGAAGCGGGTATTTATACTCAAAGCTACTTTTTACTACAACGAAAAGCTGATCAGTTGCATTTCGAGATAGCAAAATCGGAAGTAAAGCTCCCTTGTGAAACTTCTTGGCGAGTATTTATGGTGGCCGACAAATTGGAAAGTTTATTGGAATCGAACTTGCTATATAATCTGAATCCTCCTTGTAAAATAGAAGATACTTCATGGATTAAGCCCGGAATTACTTTGTGGGACTGGCGTGCCAATGGTGCAAAAGTTGGGGATTTCAAATACGATATCAACGAAGAGTCTTACCGCCGATTCATCGATTTTGCTGCAGAGCAAGAATTGGCTTATGTACTTTTCGATGCCAATTGGTACAGCGAAAAAGGGCCACAATATTCTCGTACCAACATGGATATGCCTGAATTGATTCGCTATGCAAAAGAGAAAGGAGTGGGCATTTTGCTTTATATTGATAGAAAACGAAAAGGAGATAATAACAATTGGAACTTAGAAGATGTACTTAAAACCTGGTCTGAATGGGGTGCCAAAGGTTTTAAATACGGTTTCTTGCGCAGCGAATGCCATGGTAATCGACAAGAGTTTGTATTGAAGACACGTGAAATTGTCGAGTTGGCTGCTCGCTATAAAATGTTAGTTGATTTTCACGATGGCCCAGTTCCTCCAAGTGGCGATTCCCGCACTTGGCCCAACTTAATTACCAAAGAATATTGTCATGCACAATCGGATGCCCGAAAGGCATTTACCCCTAAAACATTCGTAACAGCATCGATGGTAAATACATTGGCCGGAGCTTTAGATATGAACAACGGCTACTTCGAACTGGATAATTTAATGGGCCGACGTGCAATTGGTCAACAGGTTCCTTCAACAGTGGTTTCCGAAGCTGCCCGCACATTAATTGTATTTAGCGGATTGACATGTATCCCTGATCATCCGGACGCATACAAAGCCAAAAGCGATCTGTTTGAATTCATTCAATTCAACAAGGGAACCTGGAAACAATCAAAAGTACTTCAAGCCAATATTGGAGAATCGATTGTTGTAGCTCGCCAAACAGGTGATACGTGGTTAGTTGGTGCCGCCAACAATAAAGAAGCACGCAACTTAGAAATCGACCTTAGTTTTCTGGATAAAGGGAAATACGAAGCAATCATCTTTTCAGATACCCGAAAAACTTCGGCATGGAAAAATAGAGAAGCTTATACCAGCAAAACAATCACTGTTAATCGCAAAAGTAAACACCAATTCTGGATGGCTCCAGGAGGTGGACATTGCATGATTTTGAGAAAGAAATAATCCACTATAAAATCAAATAAAACGTAATACAAACAGATGAAAAAAACACTATTATTAGGATTGGGAGCCGTTGCTGCATTAAGTTTCGCAACTCCTGAAGCCTCTGCAAAGAAGGTTAAGAAACCTAATGTAATCTTCATTCTTGCCGACGATCTTGGTTATGGCGACCTCTCTTGTTTCAATGAACAATCGAAGATTACCACTCCGAACTTAGACCAGATGGCATCACAAGGAGTACGATTCACCGATGCGCATACCAGCTCTGCAGTATGTACTCCTACTCGCTACGGAATTGTTACCGGTCGCTACAACTGGCGCTCTCGATTAAAAAAAGGAGTGTTAGGCGGATATAGCAAAGCACTTATTCAGCCTGGAAGAGCCACTGTTGGACATTTCCTTCAAGACCAGGGATACCATACTGCATGTATTGGAAAATGGCACTTGGGATGGGATTGGAATAATATCGATGCCGGACACAAAAACGTCGATTTCTCAAAGAAGGTGACTCATGGTCCAACAACGCACGGTTTCGACTACTTCTTCGGATTCTGTGGATCACTAGATATGGCTCCATATGTTTGGGTTGAAAACGATAAGCCAACAATGGTTCCTACTAAAAAAACTGTAAATAAGAGCAAGCAAGCATGGTGGCGTGAAGGCTACACTTCTGACGACTTTGATCACGAGCAAGTTTTACCTGACTTAACTAAGAAAGCAACAGCTTACATCGACAAAAGAGCTAATCAGGATAAACCATTCTTCTTGTATTTCCCTCTTCCAGCACCACACACACCTATTCTTCCTACAGCAGAATTCAAAGGAAAAAGTGGTTTGAATAACCCTTATGGCGATTTCGTAATTATGGTAGACTGGGTTGTTGGTGAGATAATGAAGAAGCTGGAAGAAAAAGGTATTGCCGACAATACTCTATTGGTTTTCACCAGTGATAATGGATGTTCTCCTCAGGCCGACTACAATCAACTGGCAACAAAAGGACATGATCCTAGTTACAAGTTCAGAGGTCATAAAGCCGACATCTTTGAAGGCGGACACCATGTTCCATATATTGTTCGCTGGCCTAAGAAAGTAAAAAAAGGTGTAAGCAACCAACTGGTTTGTACTACCGATCTTTATGCTACAATGGCCGATATTCTTAAGATAAAACTGAAAGACAACGAAGCAGAGGATAGCTACAGTATTCTTTCGGCATTAAAACTAAAATCGAAAGCCGATAAACGCCAAAATATTGTTCACCACTCTATCAATGGTTCATTTGCCATTAGAAAAGGCGATTGGAAAGTAGCTTTCTGCCCTGGTTCTGGAGGATGGAGTGCTCCTCGCCCTGGCCATAACAAAGAGGCATTTGCCAAATTGCCAAAAGTTCAGCTTTATAACTTAAAAGAGGATATTGGAGAAGAGAACAATCTTCAAGCTAAACACCCTGAGATTGTAAAAGAGTATCGTGAATTACTAAACGAAATTGTTTACAACGGAAGAAGTACTAAAGGGAAAAAACAGCAGAATTTGAACATGGATAAATGGCCTCAACTAAAAGCCATTAAATAATATTCCTAATCAGATAATCACCCAATTTAAAAGCCCGAATCGGTAAAATGATTCGGGCTTTCTATATATCGAAATTCGATTATGCATTATAAGTGGTAGAAGCGGTATCGCCTCCTCTTCCTGTCCAATTGGTATGGAAGAATTCTCCACGAGGCTTATCTGTGCGCTCGTAAGTGTGTGCTCCAAAGTAGTCGCGCTGTGCCTGAAGCATGTTAGCACTCAACTGCTCTGTTCTCACACCATCGAAATAAGTTAATGCCGATGCCAATGCAGGAATTGCCAATCCGTTAGTAATTGCTGCAGCCACTACATTTCTCCATCCGGCTTGAGCAGCTTCCACTTTTTCTTTGAAATAAGGATCAAGCAATAGGTTCTCTAACGTTGCATTCTTATCAAATGCCTCTTTAATTTTTCCTAAGAAAACCGAGCGAATAATACAACCACCACGCCACATCAAAGCGATATCGCCGTAGTTCAATTCCCAGTTGTTTGCTTTAGCCGCTTCTTGCATTAGTTGATATCCTTGTGCATATGAAACCAACTTGGCCGCATACAATGCATCGCCTAAATATTTTAAAAATTGTTTTTTATCTCCGTTAAACTCGATTGCTGGACCAGCAATTTGCTTCGAAGCTTCAACACGCAAATCTTTCTGAGAAGAGAGTACCCGGGCAAATACCGATTCGCCAATCAAAGTTAAAGGCACTCCCAGATCCAATGCCGAAATCCCTGTCCACTTTCCAGTTCCCTTCTGTCCTGCTGCATCTAAAATTTTCTCTACTAAGGCAGAGCCATCTTCATCTTTATAGCGAAGAATATCGCGCGTAATTTCAATCAAATATGAATCCAAATCACTTTTGTTCCACTCTTCAAATACATCGGCCATCTCATCGTGCGACATGCCCAATAAGTTTTTCATTAAGAAATAAGCTTCGCTGATGATTTGCATATCTCCATACTCGATACCATTGTGTACCATTTTTACAAAATGACCGGCACCGTCGGCTCCAACCCAATCGCAACAAGGAACATTGTCTTCCACCTTAGCAGCAATCGACTGAAAAATATCTTTCACATGTGGCCACGCTTCTTTCGAACCTCCTGGCATCATCGAAGGCCCCAACAAAGCACCTTCTTCACCACCAGAAACTCCCGTCCCAATAAATAGTAAACCTTTACTCTCTACATATTTTGTTCGACGAACAGAGTCAACGTAATTCGAATTTCCTCCATCGATAATGATATCTCCTTCCTCCAAGTGAGGAATTAACTGTTCAATCAATGCATCAACAGGAGCACCTGCTTTTACCAGCATCATTACTTTTCTTGGACGCTCTAAACTTGCAACCAATTCCTCAATAGAATGAGTCCCTACAAAGTTCTTCCCTTTTCCTCGTCCTTCTATAAATCGATCTACTTTTTCTGTACTTCTATTGTAAACTGCTACATTGTAGCCTTTACTTTCCATATTTAAAACCAGATTCTCGCCCATTACGGCTAATCCGATTAATGCTATATCTGCTTTCATCTGTTTATATTTTAAACCCTAATTGTTGTAGTATTTCAGCCATGTTCTCATCGTTACAATTTGTAACAGAATACGCCAAATACTCTCTTCTAACAGGATAATCGCCTCTTTGTTTTTCAAAATCTGAAATAGATTTTCGCAAACGTTTGTCGTCATCCAGAATTGGGTAGGTATGTAAAATCAATCGCTTAATTTCTTCTTCCTGATTTTCGATATTACTGCTTAGAGCAATCTCTGAATGGGCCGGTTCCTCAATTGCTTCCGGTCGCCAATTATCAATTCCTAAATCGAAAAAACGACTTATTGTCTGTACACTCTGTGCTGTCCCATTGGCTTTCCCATCTCGCGAATATCCCGCGATATGTGGAGTCGCAATATCAACCATTTCCAGTAGCTCCATATCGATATTGGGTTCTTGCTCCCAACAATCGATAACCGCACCACTTACCTGTTTTTGTACAATTGCCTTTTTCAATGCTTCTGTCTTCACCACTTCGCCACGACATGTGTTCAAAAGAATTGGCTGCTTCTTAAGAGCTGAAAAGAACGATTCGTCTGCTAAGTGAAAAGTGCAATCTTCACCACTTCGATTTAATGGAGTATGTAGTGTAATGATATCCGCTTCTTGCTGAATTGTTGCCAGATCTACAAAATCACTGTCGCCTTCTTCCCTTGCTCTTGGAGGATCATTCAAAAGTACTTTCATACCAAAAAGAGTTGCAACTCGTGCTACTTTTTTCCCCACATTACCAACACCTACAATCCCGATGGTTTTATCTCTCAAACTGAAGTTTTGCTCCACACTCAATTGACACAAAGCGGCAATCACATATTGCTCTACAGAAGAGGAGTTACATCCCGGAGCATTGGTCCATTCAATCCCCTTTTCAGCACAATAGTTCGTATCAATATGATCGAAACCAATGGTTGCTGTAGCAATCATTCTCACATTAGAATTTTCTAATAATGATGAGTTACAAATGGTTCGTGTGCGTGTAATTAAAGCATCGACCTCTTTAACAATCGCTGGAGTTGTTTCACTCCCTGGCAAATAAATAACTTCAGCAAAAGGCTCTAAGGCTCCTTTTATGTATGGTATCTTGTTGTCTACAATTATTTTCATTCACTCATTACTTTTGGTAATATCCTTTTAGGATATTTTCCATAACACGCGTCGTATTCACTGCACTTTTTAATGATGCTGAAGATTTCCTTCCTCCTGTCAACTCCTCAACAATGGATTGAATAAAATACTGCTCTACATGTTCTGGTTTTTCGAAATAATACTCTTTCTCGCCACTGTCATTGCGCACAATTACTGGCTTAAATTGAAAAGTAGAAAACTCTATTCGACCTTTGCTCCCTACAATTTCGATGTGATCTTTATTGGAGGTCTGACCTGCAACAAAACACCAACTTCCAACTCCCAACACTCCTGATTCGTGTTCCCATTGAGCAATTACGTTGTCTTCAGCCGGATATAAGTCGGCAAAATTGGTTGCCTTACCATGTACATTGGTTATGGCTCCGAAATAGAAATTCAGAATATCGAATTGATGAGCTCCCAAATCAACGAAATGTCCCCCTCCGGCAATTTCTGGAATAACTCGCCAAGGCAAATTTTCTTTATTCATATCGGTTACAAGTGGTGGTCGGAAAAAACGAATATTTACCGACAGAGGCTTTCCAATCTCTCCATTTTCCATTATCTCCTTCACCTTCTTAAACAGCGGCAAAGCTCTGCGATAGTAGGCCACAAATAGAGGAACATTATTCTCTTCTGCTACCTCAACCATCTGTTGGCATTCAGTATAGCTGTTAGCCATAGGCTTTTCTACATAAACAGCTTTCCCCGCTTTTAAAGCTTGCAGTGTATAATTACAATGAGAATCGGGAGGCGTTGCAATGTAGATAGCATTCACCTCTGGATCGTTAATCAACTTTTCTGCATCATCGTACCATTTTTTCACACCATGACGCTGGGCATAATCCTTTGCCAACTCACCATTTCGACGCATAACCGCCACTAACTCTGAATTGGTAACTTTCTGAAAAGCAGGTCCACTTTTCTGTTCGGTTACATTACCACAACCAATTATTCCCCATTTGATTTTATCCGCATACATGGCATTCGATTTAAAAAGTTGTAAAACAAAAATACGATATCCTGTTCGTTTAAAATAATTGTATAGAAGGAATCGATTCGGACATCAGGAAAATTAATATGAGTCATTTTTTACAGTTCATCCTGCTTTTTCGACAATTGGGTCAACTTCATTTCCAATACTATCGCTCATTCCTCATCTTCGAACTGGAAATCAAAAACGAAATGTCATGAGAATTATTTTTAACACAGCACTTTTAATTGTTGCCTTCATTTTAAATGTACAAGGACAAAACCAATTTCAATCGAACATGCAAAAAGCCATGCAAAGTTGGGGGCAAGGAAAATCCACAGAGGCCATTTCTATTTTAGAGCGAATTGCATCTGTTGAAAAGCAACAGTGGCTTCCTCACTACTACATCGGCTTAATTTGTGCCACAGACGTTTTTAAACACAAAGCTTCGCAACCTGCAGAGATGATAAAAAAAGCGAACAAAGCCACTGAAGCTGCAATGAAGATTTCGAAGGATAATTCAGAGCTGTATTGCCTGAGCGGACTGATTAAAACAGCTGAAATCACACTCGACCCGATGAATAATGGTCGCAGATTGTCTCCTTTGGTTATAAAAGACTACAAAAAAGCATTGGCTTTAGATAACAATAACCCGAGAGCAAGCTACCTGTTAGCCGAATACCAAATAAACATGGCTAAAATGTTTGGAAACGATCCATCGGAATATTTCAAGTTACTTAAAAGCTCGAAAGAAAAGTTTGATAACTTTAAAGCACCTTATGCTTTTTATCCCAACTGGGGGAAAGAACGTGTAGAACAAATGCTAAACTCGAACAATGAAACAAAATAAAAACCTTCGTATACTTAGAGCACTAAGAGTTGGTGTTATACTTACACTTATTTTCACTGCTATTACATCGTTGTTCTGGGTGAAATATTTCTCACTGCAAACAGTGCTTACCTGTTTCTATGTATCAGCACTATTTTGTTTTGGACTTGGTACCGGAACTGTAATACTTACCACTCTGTTGGATCATTGGTTTAGTTGGGCCTCTAAATTCAACAAGCGATTATTATACGGTATTCCCATCACCATTTCTTATATTATAGTAACAGTGCTACTTATTGACTACCTGGTTTACTACCGGATTTTCAATAACCCGATTGAAGAATTTTGGTCATTTGAAGGCATAAAAATGCATTCCTTCTACATTGCCATTTCAATGGGAATTAGTACGTTTTATTACGCCAAATCGTTTCTTGCCCACTTGCGAAAATCGATGGCAAAACAAATTGAATTAGAAAAAGATAAAGTGCAACTGAAGTACGAAGCTCTGAAAAACCAGATCGATCCGCATTTCTTTTTTAACAACCTGAATGTTCTATCATCGTTGGTGGAAGAAGATCAGGAACAGTCGCAACAGTTTATTCAACAAATGACCAAGATCTATCGGTACGTTTTAGAACAAAAATCGAAAGAGATAACCACTCTAAAAGAAGAAATAGCGTTTGTCGATCAATATATATTTCTTCAAAAAGCACGTTTCGAAGAAGGTGTACAACTTAAAATCGATATAGAACAATCGTTGTTAGAGAAACAAGTGGTTGTGCTTTCTATGCAACTGTTATTAGAGAATATATTTAAGCATAATGCCATCTCTGACGAGACTCCTATTTCTATAGAAATTGGCATTGAACAAGATTACGTTATTATTCGAAACAATATAAATCCAAAGAGAATACTTCCCCATTCTAACAAAATTGGATTGGAAAATATAAAACAGCGTTACTCACTATTGACAGACAATCCTGTTATAGTTGAAAACTATGGTCAATATTTTATTGTAAAACTGCCACTTTTATAAACTGAATACATGCTGAATCGTACTATTATTGTTGAAGATGAAAAACCTGCAGCTCGCAGATTGAATAGAATGCTGGAGAAACAAGGCATCCAACCTGTTGCTATACTTCATTCTGTAAAAACAGCTGTTGAATGGCTAAGGCAAAATAAGCAACCAGAGCTCCTTTTTCTCGACATCCAACTTTCGGATGGGCTTAGCTTTGAAATATTTGAACAGGTTGAAGTGACTGGAAATATTATTTTCACCACAGCCTATGATGAATATGCCTTAAAAGCTTTCAAACTGAAAAGTATTGACTACCTGTTAAAGCCAATTAATGAAGAAGAGTTAACTGCAGCTATTGACAAATACAAAAGCTTTGCCCCTGCTCAATCGTCTCCATTCTCATCGGAACAGATGATGGCCATTCAACAATTAATGACTGCCAATAGTCAAGACTATAAAGAGCGCTTTACTATAAAAGTGGGACAACATATCCGGTCGGTCACAACTTCCGATATCGAATGTTTCTTCAGTGAAGAAAAAGCCACCTATTTAGCAACAACAGAAGGAAAAAGTTTGAATATCGACTATTCATTAGAGCAACTTGATCCACTATTGAATCCCAAGCAGTTTTTCAGAATAAACCGTAAATTCATTATCAATATCGATGCTATTGCCGATATTGTTGTATACTCCAATAGTCGGTTGAAAATTAAACTACACCACTTCAATGCCGATGAAATCATAGTGAGTCGTGAGCGTGTTAAGCTTTTTAAAGAATGGCTGGATAAATAATCGTGCTTCCACCATAAAAAAAGCTCGATCCATCTATTGAATCGAGCTTTTTTGTTATCAATTAACTCAAACGTTTATTGTTTCACAATCTTGTGAGTTAACGTCTGCATTTGGGTTTTCACTTTCATGATATAAGTTCCATTTCTTAGGAATGAGAAATCAAACTCACTTTTTGCTGCATCAAAATCTTTTTGGAGTACTAAGTTCCCCACTAGATCGTACACAAAAATTGTTCTTTGGCATTGGTTTCTAAAATCAATGTGGAACTGATTAACAATCGGGTTAGGATAAAACTTAAATGAACAAGCTTCATCCTCTTTAGTAATTCCTGTAACATTTAGAGTAATGATCTTCTCGCAAGCATCGAACTCATTATTTCCTTCCTGAACAACTCTTACTTTAATTGTTCCGGCTTTACTACATACAACATGATTATTCACAATTGTAGCATCACCTTCAATTACCTCATAGTGAATTTCCAATCCTGAATCAGTTGTTGCATTCAACGTAATTACATCTCCTGTTTTTACTGCATCAGCAACTTCGTCTACAGTAATGTGTTGCTCTTTTTTCTCTACTGTAAATTCAATGTCCAGATTAGTAGCCTCAAACTCGTTATTACCTTGCTGTGTAGCACGAATAACTACTTTACCTGCAGCTGTAAATTGAAGAGTCTCATTATCTATAGTTGCTTCGCCACTTCCTAATTCATAAGTTACTTGCAAACCTGAATTTGTTATTGCATTCAGTGTAACAGTATCGTTTACTTTAAAGGCTGTTGCTCCATCAAATGTGATTTGCTGTTGCTTCTTACTCACTTGAATTGTATGAGTCAGTTCTGTCGCATTGTACTCTTCATTTCCTGACTGAATAATCTTAACAATTACCGTTCCTTCTTCGGTACACTTTAATTCTGAACCATCCAATTCGGCGTCACCAGAAACGATTTCATATTTTAAGTCTAAACCTGAAGTTGTCCAAGCGCTCAGCTCTACTAAATCATTCACCTTGGCAGTAGTCACCTCACTAGCCAAAGTAATTGTTTGATTCTTTTTACTCACCTCAACAGTAAATACCATCTCTGTTGATTCGAATTCATTATTTCCTGACTGAGTCGCTTTGATTTTCACTGTACCTGCCTGAGTAAAAGTAATTGCATCATCAGCAATATTTGCTTCTCCTTCAACAACTTCAAATACCACTGGTAAATCAGACGACGCTTTAGCTGTGAAGTTTTGCACGTCATTCACGCTAACTTGTTCAACCAAATTATCTAATGCAATAGTCTGATTTCGCTTACTCACCTCAACAGTTAATGTTTTCTCAACAGCGTCAAACTCATTGTTTCCTGCTTGTGTTACACAAATCTCAACTGTACCTGCCTGACTAAAAATGATTGTACCATCTTTTATTTCGGCATTATTGGTTAAAATCTCACACTCCATTGGTAAATTAGAACTACATGTCATCTTCAGTGTTAGTTCATCATTTACATATGCACTTGCGATCTCATTCTGAACATCAACTGTTTGATTTCTCTTTTGTACCAGGATTGTTATTATCTTTTCGCTCGCAAAATATTCATTATTACCTTTCTGGTAAGCTCTGATTTTCACTTCTCCTGAGCGAGTAAATAACAACTCATTATCTGCTAATTCTGCTTCTCCTGAAATAACTTCTAGTTCAACAGGTAACTCTGATGAAGATTTCACATTACAATCCCAAGTTGAATTCACAAATGCTGTTTCAATTGGGTTCATGAATTCAATATTCTGATTTTTTTGATCTGCATTAAGTTCAACTTCTTCTTCCAAAGGCAAGTATTCATAATTTCCACTTTGAGTTGCTTTCAGAATTACTGTCCCACTATTCTTAACCTTTATTCTAAATCCATCAATTTCTGCCTCACCATTTACTAACTCATATTTTACAGGCAAACCACTATCAGCAAACTCAATAAGCTCTTTCCACTCATTAACTGCTATGTTCTTATCAAACGATTCAAAAGAAAGAGTTTGTTCTCTTTTCTCAACTTCGAAATCAATTAATTCTTCAACAGGCAAATACTTGTAGTTTCCTTTCTGAATAGCTTTAACTTTTACTTTTCCTTCTTGTTTGAATGTTATTTCATTTCCATCTATTAAAGCATATCCTTCAAGCAAATGGTACTCAACAATCTCTTCTGATGTTGCAATTGCTTTGAAAGTTACAAGATCGTTTACTCTTACTTTTTTCAGGCTGTTATCGATAGAGATTGTCTGAGCTTTACGAGCAACTGCAATATCAATTATTGCCCCACCTTGCTCATACTCATAATTCCCTTCCTGAACGGCTTTAACCTTTACTGTACCTTCTTGACGAAATGTCAACTCGTTACCAATCAAATCGGCATCTCCTGAAATTAACTGAAACTTCACAGGCAATTTCGAGGAAGCAGTTGCACTTAAACGTCTAACATCTGTTACCTCTGCACTTATAAAGTTGTTTTGAAATCTTACTGTCTGATTTCTTTTCGATACAGCAATTTGAATCGTTAATTCTCCTGGATGATATTCAACATTCCCTTTAACTGTTGCTTTTACTGTAACTACTCCTTCTGATTTAAATCGAATATTATTCCCGTTAAGCTCTGCATTATTCGATTTTAACTCATATGAAACAGGCAAACCTGAAGTAGATCGTGCTTCAAATACCAATTGATCTTCAACCTTAATGTTATTTAGGTTATTCAAAACATTGATAGCTTGGTCTCGCTTAGTTACTGTTATGCTTGTAGTTATACTTCCAGCATTGAACTCTACATTGCCTGACTGAATTGCTTTTACCACCACTGTACCCTCTTCATTGAAATGAAGTTGGTTATTGGTCAAAGTTGCATTACCTGATACAATCTGGAAAGTTACTGGTAATTTAGATGAAGCTGTAGCTGATAATGTAACTGTATCGTTTACTTTTGTTGCTGTTGGGACATTATTAAATGCCACAGTTTGGTCACGCTTGGTAGCTGTTATGCTTGTAGTAATACTACCAGCATTGAACTCTACATTACCTGCCTGAATTGCTTTTACCACCACTGTACCCTCTTCATTAAAATGAAGCTGGTTATTGGCTAAAGTTGCATTACCTGATACAACCTGAAAAGTTACTGGTAATTTAGATGTTGCTGTAGCTGACAATGTAACTGTATCATTTACCTTAGTTGCTGTCGGGGCATTATTAAATGCCACAGTTTGGTCACGCTTGGTTACTGCTATGCTTGTGGTAATACTACCAGCATTAAATTCGACATTACCTGACTGAATTGCTTTTACCACAACTGTTCCCTCTTCATTGAAATGAAGTTGGTTATTGGTTAAAGTTGCATTACCCGAAACAACTTGAAAGGTTACTGGTAATTTAGAAGTAGCTGTGGCTGACAACGTAACTGTATCGTTGACCTTAGTTGCTATCGGTGCATTATTGAATGTGACTGTTTGATCGCGTTTGGTAACTGAATACTGAATTGTAGCAGATTCCGCTCTATTATATTCATCGTTTCCAATTTGAATAGCTTTTACAGTAACAGTTCCTGCTTCATCAAAAGTAATCTTATTACCAGTTATAGTAGCTTTGCCAGATACTACTTGAAAGGTTACTGGTAAAGTAGAAGTAGCTGTTCCTGATAATGTAATAACATCGTTTACTTTTACTGCAGCACCATTGTTGGCCCAATTTACTGTCTGATTTTTTTTACTGATTGTTATAAACTGTGTTTTAAGACTTAAATCCCCTTCAGAACTATTCTTAAAGTTAGGATTAGTCATTTTACAATAGTAATTACCAGCTTTCAAGAACTTAAAAACTCCTTTAGTAGCCATTGGTTTCACAACATCTACTCCTACCTTTTGACCATATCCATTAATCCATTCAAAAACTGTGTTTACTCCATTTAATTCTGCTTCTGAGCTAAAATCCCAAACATAGCCACACTTCTCATATTTTCTTTCAAACAGTAATAAAGACGATTCGTATCTAAATGTATTAAACCGATTATAAATTGGAGCTAATTGCGAAAAAGGAAGTTTGTTTTCATTTATAGATAATGATTTTAGTTTTAAGTTTTTGCTAATATCTATTTTTGTCAAATTACTCCTGACACACCATAGTGTTTCTAAATTTATGTTTTTGCTAATATCTAAGCTTCCAAAATTATTGTATGAACAATGTAAACTCTTTAACAAAATATTTTTCTCAACATTCAATGATTTTAATCTCATTCCATCACAAATCAAGTATTGTAAATCAAGATTATGACTAACATCTAAGAATCCAAGTCTATTATTCCCACAACTTAAGCTTATTAACTTTTGATTTTGAGTAATATCTAAATTTTCAATCTTGTTACTAGAACAGAAAAGGTATCTTAGATTTGGCAACGAAGTAACATCAAGAGAACTTAGCTTATTACGTATAACATTTAATTGACTCAAATTTGGATTGTTTCCAAGTTCGATATGTGACAAATTATAATTACTAAACACTTCTACAAGTCGCAACTTAGTATTTTTAGATAAATCTAAATTTTCCAACGAATTCTGAGTACATTTTAAACTTAATAAATTAATACACTCTCCTAAATTCAAACTTTTTATTGTATTATTATTACAATTCAAACCTACTAAGTTCACAAACTTCTCAATACCTGTCATATCGGATATATTCTTCCGTTCAACATCCATATACCCACGAAAACTAGATGCTTCTACGACAGATATTTCATCATCACCATTGGTATTTATTTGATTATTGGCTACCAAAGCTGCTTTGAAGTTCGCATCTGGTATATTTACATTTTGTGCCTTAGAAAAAAGACAAAACAGCGACATTATCAGAACTCCCAAAGTTCTAATTCCCAAATTATTTATCATACTAGAAAAGTTTGCACTTTACCTTTCCCCTAGTAAAGTGTAATTAATTAGTTTGTTATAATTCCATTTTATTTCCGGGCACCAAAAATAGTAAATTACATAACATTACCTTCGACAAACTAATAAATGTAAAATTCTTTTAAAATCTATCAATAGAGGGATCAAATCAACAAACCATAAAACTTCAATGTAATACATTATGATATTTTCAGAACAACTTAATTACCAGTTAAATTCTCCAGTTTATTTCTCAATTAATTTATTTTCCAAGGGATTGTTTCTCAAAAGGGATGACACGCACACGTATTTAAAATTAATACCAAAGGGCTTTCTTGGCACCATTTTTGGAGTTTAACGGATGAATCAATAAAAAATAATCCGTATGAGACATTTTACATTTCTACTTATTTCAACAATAATGTTATTGATGGCTGGCTGTGAAGGCGAGGTTGGACCTCGAGGTCCTGAAGGCCGCCCTGGTGTAAACGGCAGTAATGGTATTGACGGCGCCGATGGAAAAGATGGGAAATCGTATATCGGTACTGTTTTTGAAGTTACTGGTGATTTTACTCCTGATAATAACCACCGTCTTATTATTAATTATCCTGAGAATTTAGAAGTATTAAATAGCGATGTAGTATTTGTTTACCTGCTATGGGAAACAGTTGAGATTGATGGAAAACAAACAGACGTATGGCGCTTACTTCCTCAAACAAGAATGTTGAAACAAGGACTTTTACAATACAATTTTGATTTTACACTAAAAGATGTTTCTGTATTTCTGGAAAGCAATTTCCCATTTGACGAACTAAAAGATGGTGATCGATTAAATCAAACGTTTAGAGTTGCAGTTTTACCCTCGAAATTTGCAAAAGATAAATCGATCAATGCTAGTACATTCCAATCACTTGTTGATTCACCTCAACTACAATTACGAAACATCAAATAGTTTTACAACAAAGGGAGAGCATTTAGCTTCTCCCTTTTTTTCTCTATCAATCTTTATTTATTGTAATTGCAACAATAAATTTTATTCAAATTACTTTTGAGTTATCAGCAAATTAGGCTGGTTCTTGATTTTCCTTTTCATATAGTCTGGAATCACAATTCCAGGAATTTCCAGCGCCTTATTACTCTCTTTTAAATGTTCATTATCGATAAATGGAACTTGAATAAAATCATTCTCTACATGATTTGTTATTCGTTTCATTACCGATTCCGACAAATAGATTCCAGGAATACTTACTGATTTTTGAAAAACAACTGTATTAGTTTGATTTACCAACACTTTATTGTTGATAGGTTCTTCATTTCCAACTAATACAGCAATAGTTATACAAAGGAAAAAAAGAATTAATGGCATTATTTTTTCTTTCATAGTAGAGCAGTCAAAAATTAGAGCAATAACAAATCTACCAGCAAACCAATTAATTTGAAACAAGAAGCAAGTCTCACTAAAAAAACACCAGTCCCACTTGTCCCTTAAAGACTACTATTCAAGCCATTACTCCTACCTCAACTTTTCATTTTCAATATCATAATAAGAATAAAAATAATTACTACCTTCACTTTTAACATTTTATACCTCAATAAACTATACCATGAAAGAAGTTGCCTACATCAGTCTTTCTCTATTTTTCTTACATCTATTTCTGGGATTACTGCTTTTTGTTTTTACCATAATAAAACGCCAACACCATATACATTATCTTACATCAACCTACATTCTGAGAGCAATCCTGTTTTTAAGTCCAGCACTGATGATTTACTCCATTAACATTGAATGGTCGGTATGGACCACAGGCCCAATTAAAGTTGTTCTCCTTCCCTTAACCTATCTGTTTATTAAAAAATTATTTCTTGCAGATAAAAAGCTATCCAAACAAGATCTGCTCCACTTTATTCCCTTTTTTTTCAATTTAGTTTTCACCTCAATCATTGCTCATTATCACATTCATGATATTGTTCGAGATTCACCTAATCCTGAAGATATATTTGGTTTTACATGGGAAAATAATTTCTATTTCACTTTATTGGCAACAACAGCCAGATCCATTAGTCTAGCTCAGGGCATTGTATATTCCCTTTTGTTCTATCCTCTAATAAAGTGTGTTATAAAGTTTTGCAAACAGGAGTATTCAACAATAAACACAGCCTTCTTCAAATGGCTTTATGGTATTTTTCTTTTGTTTGCAATAATTGGAATCTTAGATGGCGCTGCCATTTTCGGAATATACCAATACTTAGGATGTTTCATCTTATGGTTCTGCTTCCTGCTAATCAATGCTTTCTTTTTCTTCCTTTTTGTTGTCGTTTATTCTGAATATTCTTTGAAGTTTATTCCTTTACAAACTGACAATGAAAAAGCTTTTGTTACAAGTAATAATTGGCTACAAATATTTGTTGAAAAAGAGTTATTTCTTCAGCCAACATTCTCTTTACAATCATTTTCAACCCTTCTTGATGTTCCAAAGAATAAATTAAGCCAAGAGATCAAGAATGCTGGTTATGAAAATTTCTATCATTTCGTCAATTACTACCGTATTCAGAAAAGCAAGGAGCTTTTACTAGAACTTCCCGACGAATACGTTATTGAATCGGTAGTCAACGATTCCGGCTTCAACTCCAGATCAACTTTTTTCAGAGTATTTAAAGAATACGAAGGAATGACACCTGGAGCTTATATCAAAGGCATCCAATCGAACCGGTAGTTTTTTCTATAGATTGTTTAGCTGGTTTTTATTGCGATTTCCACTAATTGTGATAAACAAACCAACAAAAAGAAATCGCTTGCTGTGACCTCGAATAGCCTCACGTGAATAAACGCCTTGATTATTTACTTCATTGGCATATCTGTATCCATAGACATTGCTAGTACCAAGCACATTCGATGCAGCAAGATACAATATGGTTTGTTGAGAAATTAACCACGACCAATTCATATTTACACAATGATACGCATCTGTTTTTCGGTTCATATAATCCATTTCATTGGGATCATTGTATGGTCTTCCACTTGCCAATTTATACGTAACTCCCAATTGAGATCTTAAAGCAGGAATCCAGTATTTCCCCACAACCGACAAGTTATGCTTGTTGACATAATTGGGACGCACAGCATAAGGGTATCTTCCTTGATTTCGCTTCGTGTCAAGTAAAGAATATGAAACCCAGTACTGCAAATATTTAAACGTTTTGTTGTCGCGCCAAAACAAATCTAAACCTTTTGCATAACCACTTCCATTGTTGTTAAAGAAATCTGATTCTTCTTTTATGAGTTGCTTATATTTCTTATGATACAACTCTACCCGCAACATTCGGTGTTTTGTTTTCCAACTGTAATTGGCAATTAGCTGGTTGGAATACTCATCCTGCAAATCGCGACTGTAATAATCGTATTTATTTTGTGCCATCTGGTAAAAGCGCCCTGCAGCCAACGACAACTGTCCATTCTTGCCTAACTTTTGAGCCAATGAGATTCTTGGAGAATAAGTAAACTCTTTAGTTAATGATGAATATTCCCCACGACTACCCAATGTAATTGCGCTATTTTTTGAGAAAAAGATATTGGCCTCAGCAAAAGCAGCACTCAATCCTTTTTCGAAATGGTACTTCCTATTTTGTTGTTCCCCAGAAAGGTCAATCGTACCTTTTTCTAAAAATTGCTCTGCTCCAAAACTGAATCTTATATTATCAGACTTCAGGTATTTGGCTTTTAACTTAAAGTGGGCTCCTTTTTCTCTTGTATCGAACTGTTTTTCCCAAATTCTATTTTCATTCTTATTATCCGAAAAACTTATTCCTGCTGAAGTTATCCATTTCTCGCCCCAGCTTCCTTTGTAAGAAATATTAGAATATAAATCGACATCGTTGGTTTTATAGTCTACTTTTCGCGCGTATTTAATATTATCCTGCAACACTCTAAATTTGGAAAAATCGTAAGCCACATAAGCTTTCAGCATTCCATTTTTTAGCTGATGACGATAACTGCTCTCTCCCGAAAAAGATTCAGGACTTTTTTTCCAATCATATCGACTAGTAACCAGGCCATAGTAAGGAGCTAAATTCATATACGAGCCAGTAATTGTAAATGCCTTATTTTCTCCTTTCCATGTGTGTCCCAGGCTTCCACCAATACTCATCAACGAAATGTTGGTTTCCGTCTCCAATGGTTCATCTTCCGTATCTAGCAACAACACTCCAGACAATGCTTGTCCATATTCTGCCGAGTATCCTCCCGAACTAAAAGTCATTCCTTTAAAAAGCATCGGTGAATTTCGACCTCGCGAAGGAACGCCAGCTGCTGTTGCTGTATAAGGTTTGAAAACACGCATGCCATCAATAAATGTCTGCGATTCGTATCCATCACCTCCTCGAATAAATAGGCGTCCATCCTCAGGTACTGCAGATGTTCCTGGCATACTTTGAAATGCTCCCAGGTAGTCACCAAATGACCCCGCTGTTGTTACCACATCCAATGGCTTCAATGCACTCATTTTCCCGTTATTGTTGGTGGAAAAAGTTCCAGCAGTTACTGTTACTGCATCTACAGAATGAATAGATTCTTTTAATTCCAAGTGTACTTCTTTCATTTGAAAAACATTCATCGATATTTTCAATTCGTTATAACCAATAAATGAAGCAATGAGTGTTTGCATGCCTTTTGCATCAGTCTTAAATCGAAAATTTCCTTCGGCATCGGTCGAAGCACCATCGTAAGTTCCTTCGATATAAATATTAGCACCAATAATGGGAACACCTTTCTTATCGGTAACTTTTCCTGCAACTGTTGATTGTGCAAATAATTGAACGGATAAAAACGTTGTAAACAGTAGTAAAATGTATTTCATGACCTTGAGTTTCTTAAATTTCTACTGCAAAAGTGACAACAACTGCACTCCTACTCAATTAAAAGCTACCCAACTGTTGTTTTTCAATGACGAGCTGTAACTTCTTTTTTTCAATCAAGATTAAACTCCTCAATCCATGACATATATGTATAAAATGGCCAAACCACTTCTTAGCCCCAAAATTAATTTGCTTATATTCGTGACGAGAAACAATAAAATCAATAAACTAATTCAAACTATGGTTAAGAATTCATCACCGTCTCAAGGGAAAAGTTACTTAATTCCTCTTGTGATCGTTGGAGTAATGTTCTTTGCAATTGGTTTTGCACTGGGCATTAACAGTTACCTCATCCCTCTATTAAAATCAACATTGAACTTGTCATCACTTGAATCGTATTTGGTTCTTGCTGCTACTTTTGGTGCATTTGTGATATTTGGTTATCCCGCATCGTTGGTTATTGGCAAAATTGGATACAAGCGTACTATGGCATTATCGTTTTTAATGTTCGCTGTTGGTTTTTATCTATTCATCCCGTCGGCTTCTATGGAAAGCTTACCACTTTTCCTACTAGCGTCGTTTATTAGTGGTATGGGAAATACATTCCTTCAAGCGTCTGTAAACCCTTACATTACTATTTTAGGACCTATCGAAAGTGCTGCAACTCGTATGAGTTTCATGGGAATTGCAAACAAACTAGCATGGCCTATCGCACCTCTTTTCCTATCGTTGGTTATTGGAAAAGAAGTAGAAGATGTAACATTAGCTGATACTAGCTTCCCATTCTACATCATTATCGGTGTATTCTTACTATTGGGGCTTTTAGCACTTATGGCTAAGCTTCCTGAAGTAAAAGCGGCTGGTGAAGATGAAGATAGCGAAGAAGCTTGTCCTTATGCTGAGACAAAAACTTCAGTTTTCCAATTCCCTCACCTTCTTTTAGGTGTATTGGCTCTTTTCCTTTATGTAGGAGTTGAGACGATTTCATTGGGAACTTTGGTTGACTATGCTGAGACCCTAAAATTACCTAATGCTGAAATTTACGCTTGGGTAGCTCCTATCGGTATGGTTATCGGTTATATCTGTGGTGCTATACTTATTCCTAAATACATAAGCCAGGCAACTGCTCTACGTGTTTGTGCTATTTCGGCCATTTTTGGTTCATTAATGGTAGTAATGGTTCCTGAAGCATATTCTATTTACTTCATCGCATTTATGGCACTTGGTTGCTCACTAATGTGGCCAGCACTTTGGCCTCTTGCAATGAAAGATCTAGGAAAATTCACAAAAGCAGGTTCATCGTTAATGGTAATTGCTATTGTTGGTGGAGCTGTAATTCCTACTGTTTACGGAGGAATGAAAGACCTTTGGGGAGCTCAGGATGCATACTGGATTTGTGTTCCTTGTTTCCTTTATATCCTTTACTACGGATTAAAAGGTCACAAAATTCGTTCATAACGAAAATAACATATAAACCCTCACAAGCCATCGGAACATCCCGATGGCTTTTTTATTTCCTTCAAATTTCAATTTAATTCTCTCATTCAAAACGATTATCGGACAATTCTTATACCGATATCTCAATCAATTTTGTATCTTTCGAGCTTCAATAAATCGTGCACATTCCGGATATTAATGTAGCACTGTTATTTATTTTAAATTTTATTGAAAATGAAACCAACTCTTTTAATTCTAGCTGCTGGAATGGGCAGCCGTTATGGAGGTTTAAAACAACTCGACCAATTTGGACCATCAGGAGAAGCTATCATTGAATATTCTATCTACGATGCAATCCGTGCAGGATTCGGCAAAGTAGTTTTTGTTATTCGCGAAAGTTTTGCAGATGATTTTAAAGCAATTTTCGAGCCTAAACTGGCTGGAAAAATTGAAACAGAATATGTATATCAGGAGCTCAATAAAATTCCTGAAGGATTTACTTTTAATCCTGAGCGTGTAAAGCCATGGGGAACAGGACACGCTGTATTAATGGCTAAAGAGGTAATCAACGAACCATTTGCAATTATCAATGCTGATGATTTCTATGGTGCTGATGCATTTAAAACTCTTGCCACATATATGGCTACAGCCGAAAACCTTACCGAATACTGCATGGTAGGTTACCAGCTAAAGAAAACTCTTTCTGATTTTGGTAGCGTATCGCGTGGAGTATGTGAAACCGATGCCAATGGCAACTTAGATACCATTACTGAACGTACTAAGATTGTAGGGGAAGAAGATGGTATTTACTATTACGAAGGGGAAGATAAATTCCCATTGCATCCTGATACTCCAGTATCGATGAACTGTTGGGCTTTCCAACCTGGATTCTTCGATTTCCTTGAAACAAAGTTTATCGACTTCATGAAAGAACAAGGACAAGAGCTTAAATCTGAGTACTTCTTCCCATTTGTTGTTTCAGATACTTTGCAAGAAGGAAAAATCAGTGTTAAGGTATTAAATAGTGATGCCACTTGGTTTGGGGTAACTTACCCAGACGATAAGCCACTTGTTATCGAAAAACTGAACAATTTGATTACTTCAGGAGCATATCCTGAAAATCTTTGGAAATAAAAACATTCAACTACTCTCTTCTTAAACCAAAGAGAGTAGTTATTTTCAAATACATGAGTTGGACAACCAACTAACAAAAAAATTAACACTATGGAACTAAAACAATTAGCTGCTCAATTTCAGATTGAGGGCACTATTGCTGAGGTAAAACCTTTAGGAGAAGGTTTCATCAACGATACATTCATTATTAAAACTGAAGGCGACTCACCAAATTATATCCTTCAGCGTAAGAATAAAAATATCTTTACTGATGTTCCTGCCATGATGGAGAACATTCAGAAAGTAACTACTCATATTAAGAAGAAAGTTGCAGCAGCTGGTGGCGATGTTATGCGTGAAGCAATGACAGTTACTCCAACTATTGACAACAAGTTGCACTTTTTAGATGAAGAAGGCGAATTTTGGGCAGCGTGTATGTTCATTGATGAGACCATTGCATACCAAACAGCTGAAACTCCAGAATTAGCAAAAGCTGGTGGCCATGGAATTGGTAAATTTCAAGCTCAGGTTGCCGACTTGAAAGAGCCACTTACTGATATTCTTCCTGGATTCCACAATATTCGTTTCCGCTTTAAGCAATGGGATGAAGTGTTGGCTAAAGATCCTGTTGGAAGAAAAGCAGAAGTTGCTGAAGAAGTTAAATGGATTGAAGATCGTAGAGCCGAAATGTTAGAGTTCTGGCAACTGGTTGAAGATGGAACTATTGCCACAAGAGTAACTCACAACGATACTAAAATCAACAATATCCTTTTCGATAAAAAAGGAGATGTACTTTGTGTTATCGATTTAGATACAGTATTAAATAGTACAGTATTGAATGATTACGGTGATGCAATGCGTTCGTACACCAACACAGGTTTAGAAGACGACGAGAATTTGGACAATGTTTCTATGGACTTGGATATCTTTAAGGCATATACCGAAGGTTATCTGGAAGAGACAATTGGTTTCATCACTCAGCCTGAATTGGATTACCTTGCATTCTCGGCTAAATACATCACATACGAGCAAGTACTTCGTTTCTTGATGGACTACATTGATGGAGACAATTACTACAAAGTAAAATCGGACACACACAACTTGGTTCGTACTCGTGCTCAATACAAATTGTTGCAAAGCATGGAAGAGCAGTTCGAGACAATGCAGAAAGTGGTAAACGAAACTGCTGCACAATTGAAAACTACTTTAGCTTAATAGGCTAATTTTCAGATTTAATAATTTTCAAAACACCAGTTTGTACTTTTCTGAAGCTATATTCTGGTGTTTTTTTATACTTCTTGCTTTACAATTATTTAAGATTTGGCTAACGCCTACCAAACATTTGCATGCTATATTGCACATGTAAAATTTAAAACATGAATAATATGGGAAGAAAAGAATTCCTTGATCATTTGGATGATCTGAAATTCCAAAGATCACAGATCAAATTAAAAGCAGAAAACGATCCAATCTTTCAGCAAAAAAACAAAGAGCAATTGCTTGAAGAGATCGAAGTAAAAATGATCCAACTAAGAAAAGGGGCATAAGCAGAAAGCCAAATGAAGGCAGCTTACTAGCCTCTTTTTTTATGCTCTAATTTTTCTACTCACCACTCTCCTCATCCATTTTTCTCAATCCATTCTACTTTTTTAAGAAATATTATGGTACCTGAGTCAATTTATACCGACGAAAGGTTGCTATACACACATCCTTTTTTCTAATTTTGCGCTACATGGGCAAATTCAAAGAAACATACCGTAAGAATATCAATGCCATTATTGGTACCTTAATATTCCATATTTTACTTCTAGCCACTTTCATTTTAGCAGGAGTAAATGAATCGGGGTATTTTAAAGAGGAAGGTATAGTTATCGACTTTGAAGAAATTCCGGATATTGCCATTCCCGAGGAAGAAAAAGAGCAAGAACAATCTGACAACACCGAAGAAGGTGAAGAGCCCAATATGCAATCGATGAGCAACAGGGCAATCAACAAAGCGGCACCCAAGACAAAAGACAAAGTGCTGAACGACGATTTCATGAAAGAAATTGAAGCAGCTCAAAAATTGGCAGCAGATGTCAGCAATCAATTGAAAAAAGAGATTGTAGATATTGACGACATGCCAATGCCTGAAGTTAAAAACGATGAACCTGATTCTCCCAAAAACAATGTGATCAACTATGGTGAGAGTCGTAACTTCTATGAATTAAAAGATCGATACCACACCCGCTTTTTTATTCCTACTTATTTGGCACAAAAAGGCGGCGTAATTGTAGTCGACATAGTTGTGAACCGAAACGGAAGAGTAATTTCTGCCATTGTTCGTAATGCCGAGAAGCATCCTGAACTGGCTCGGTATGCTAAAAGTGCTTCCATGCGTTCCCGCTTCAACAAATCGGCAGAAGCACCTGAAAAACAACGTGGAACTATCACCTACACATTTGTTGCCCAGTAAAGCTTAACATCCTTTAACATTCTTTTTAACTCGCTAACACTTATACCCCCTATCTTTGTGGAGTAATTTTTTTCATAAGTTTAGGTTTAGTTAGGTTAGTTAGTTTAGTTAGTTTGAGAAAAGGATAGATGACCATCTATCCTTTCTATTTTTATAGACCTTCCATTTTTCTATTTCTCATTACAAATATTACCGACATTAAAATTTACAAAATTGGATTTCCATTTTTTGTATCATGCAAAAAGAATTAAAGCAATTGCTCGCAATACATATTTTGCACAAAAAATATAACCGAAGAGTCTAACCTGACTGGAATGAAGGATTCTTCCGTTAAAAAGAGTAAAAATTAAAGATTATAACATCCTTTAACATTCTTTTCAACTCGCTAACACTTATAGCCCCTATCTTTGTAGAGTAATTTTTTTCATAAGTTTAGGTTTAGTTAGGTTAGTTAGTTTAGTTAGTTTGAGAAAAGGATAGATTCCCGTCTATCCTTTCTTTTTTTATATACCTTATTGTAATCTTACCAATCGATATTTTAATCTACTGCAGCTCTCTTCCCCTGAAATAATATCCTTATCTTTGCCGCAAATTTTTAAAGATCCTACGATGCAGGAAAAAATTCTTATTCTCGATTTCGGTTCTCAATACACACAACTTATTGGACGTCGCGTTCGCGAGTTGAATGTTTATTGTGAAATTCATCCTTTCAACAACCATCCCGCTATTGACGAAACAGTAAAAGGGGTAATTCTTTCAGGAAGTCCGTCTTCTGTTAGAGACGAAAATGCTCCTCACCCTGATCTTTCAGAAATTAAAGGGAAGCTTCCTCTTTTGGGCGTTTGTTATGGAGCACAGTATTTGGCTCACTTTTTTGGTGGCGAAGTTGCTCCTTCTAATACGCGTGAATATGGTAGAGCCAACTTGGCTTACATCAATAAAGAGGACAAATTGTTTGAAGGACTAAGTGACAACTCACAGGTTTGGATGTCACATGGCGATACTATTGTTTCTCTTCCTGAGAACTACGAGGTAATTGCCAGTACTCACGATGTTGAAAACGCTGCGTACAGAATCAATGGCGAAACTTCTTATGCTATTCAGTTCCACCCTGAGGTATATCACTCAACTGAAGGAACTCAATTGTTGAAGAATTTTGTGGTTGATATTTGTGGTTGTCAACAAGACTGGACTCCTGCTTCATTCGTGGAAACAACGGTTGCTCAACTAAAACAAAAACTTGGAAACGACAAAGTAGTACTTGGTCTTTCGGGTGGTGTTGATTCAACAGTTGCAGGTGTACTTCTACACAAAGCCATTGGCGATAATCTAACTTGTATTTTCGTAGACAATGGTCTATTGCGTAAAGATGAATTCGAAAATGTATTGGATTCATACCAACACATGGGACTTAACGTAATTGGTGTAGATGCCAGCAAAAAGTTCTTAGACGACTTAGCAGGAATCACAGAGCCAGAAGCAAAACGTAAAGTTATTGGTCGCGACTTCATTGAAGTATTTGATGAAGAAGCACACAAAATAAAAGATGTAAAGTGGTTGGGACAAGGAACTATTTACCCAGATGTAATTGAATCGGTTTCTGTTAATGGTCCTTCAGCTACTATTAAATCGCACCACAACGTAGGTGGTCTACCAGAAAAGATGAACTTAAAAGTAGTTGAGCCGCTTAACTTACTTTTCAAAGATGAAGTTCGTCGTGTGGGTAAAGCCATGGGAATTAGTGCCGAGCTTCTTGGTCGCCATCCTTTCCCAGGTCCTGGACTAGGAATTCGTATTTTAAGCGACATTACTGCGGAAAAAGTGCGCATTCTTCAGGAAGCTGATGCTATTTTCATCAATGGTCTTCGCGAGTGGGGACTGTACAACGATGTATGGCAAGCAGGTGTAATGCTACTACCTGTTCAATCGGTTGGAGTAATGGGTGACGAAAGAACATATGAAAATGTAGTTGCTCTTCGTGCAGTAGCATCTACCGACGGTATGACTGCCGACTGGGTACACCTACCTTACGATTTCTTGGCTAAAGTTTCCAACGATATCATTAACAAGGTTCGTGGCATTAACCGCGTAGTTTACGATATCAGCTCTAAGCCACCAGCAACAATCGAGTGGGAATAATCATTACGATTCTAACATATCTTAAAAGCACTTCAATCCGAAGTGCTTTTTTTATTTCTCTATGGTTTAAAACTTTATGTGTTAACGAGCTGTTATTTTACTAACATATTACCTGAAATGTCGACCATTGTTCTAATTTTGTGAGTTATCTTAAGCAAAACAACTATTCACCTGTCAAGAAAGACATTATAAATAATATTAGACGCAACAAAATATGACTTTAAGAATTAGCAGCATCATCTTTTTACTTCTATTGATTTCCGGCATGGCGTCGGCTCAAAATAAAGTAAATACACAGACACTGAAGTTTGGTCGATTACTACATTTAATCGACTCATATTATGTTGATACAACAGATATCAACAAAAATACCGAAGATGCCATTCGTGGAATGCTCGGAAAACTAGACCCTCACTCGGTTTATATTTCCAAAGAAGAGGTAGAGGAAATGAATGCTCCACTTCAGGGAAGTTTCGATGGGATTGGTATTTCATTTAATATTCTTCAAGATACTCTTTTTGTTGTCTCTACTATTCCTGGTGGCCCTTCCGAAAAGGTAGGAATTCAGCCTAGCGACAGAATTATTTTTGTTGATGGAAAAATGATTGCTGGTATCGGTATTAAAAACAACGATGTTTTTAAAATGCTTCGAGGGAAAAAAGGTACCAAGGTAGAATTGAAAGTGCTTCGTAAAAACAAACCAAGCTTACTCGATTTTACAATTGTTCGTGACAAAATTCCAATGTACAGCTTAGATGCGTCGTACATGCTTGATAAAAAAACAGGCTATATAAAAATCAACCGCTTCTCTAGTACCACTATTCCCGAGTTTGACAAGGCAATGACCGAACTCAAAGCACAGAATATGGAAAATCTGGTTCTGGATCTTCGGGGTAATGGCGGTGGATTGCTTAAAGCAGCCTTTGAACTGGCCGATCATTTTATTGGAAGTTATAAGATGTTAGTATATACTGAAGGAACTAAAAGTCCGCGTAGAGAATACAAAGCAACTGCTAAAGGTGATTTCGAAAAAGGACAATTGGTTATTCTAATTAACGAAGGATCTGCTTCTGCCAGTGAGATTGTTGCTGGCGCTGTTCAGGATTGGGATCGCGGAATATTAGTTGGTCGCCGTTCATTTGGTAAAGGATTGGTTCAGCAACCATTCTTGCTAACCGATGGTTCAATGGTACGATTAACCACTGCTCACTACTACACTCCTGCCGGACGTTGTATCCAGCGCTCGTATAACAAGGGCACCAACGCCTACCACATGGATCGTTTCTTACGTTACCAAACAGGTGAGATGTTTAACAAAGATAGCGTTCACTTTGCCGATTCGTTGAAGTACAAAACCAAAGTTTACGGAAGAACAGTTTACGGTGGCGGAGGAATTATGCCAGATGTATTTACTCCTCTTGACTCTACCAAGAACTACAAATACTTAAATATGATTGTGAGAAAAAATGTACTTTTCCCATACATATTAAAGTATGTTGAAAAAAACAGAGCTCAACTGGAATCACAATATCCAACATTTAAAAAGTACCTTAAGAGCTTCACTGTTACAGATGCAATGCTTGAGGAACTTTATAAAAATGCTAAAGAAGAAGGTGTTGAAAAAGATCAAGAAAGCTTGGACAGCACTCTTGATGAGTTAAAAATCAGAATCAAGGCCTTTATTGCCCGAGATATTTTCGATCAAGAGAAGTTCTATGAGGTGATAAACACCAACGATGAAGAGTTGAGAAAAGCACTTGAAATTATCGAAGACTCTAAGTCTTATAATAAGATTTTATCTTCTGTCGATAAATAATTGTAATCATTATACATTTTCAAGGGATGATTTGAACAAAGTCATCCCTTTTCTTTTTCCTTTGAAGACAGCTCAACTCCACTATTTATAAATCGAAAAATTATTCCAATGCATAAACAATACATTTTCAAGGATACAATTAATCAGTTGGCAACTCCTGAAACATTTAAAAATATTTGCCATGAGCATCACGAAGGAGAGAGCATGCCATCGTCAGAACAACTTGGGCATATTGTAGAAAAGCTTCGGGAAATAATTTTCCCTGGTTATTTTGGTAACATAAAGCTGGAGCAAGCAAAAATGCCTTATTATCTGGGAGTTTATGTAAATGAAGTATTCGACTTACTCTCGGAACAAGTTTTAGCAGGACTGTGCTTTGCTTGTCAAACACCAGAAAGCAGAGATATCTCAGCCTATTCTGAAAAAGCAAAAAATATAGCTTCGGAGTTCATCACCCAACTTCCAACTATCCGACAACAACTGGTCAACGATGTAAAAGCAGCATACGAAGGAGACCCCGCAGCAATCAGCTATGGCGAAGTCATCTATTGTTACCCTGCAATTCGTGCCATATCAAGTTATCGCATTGCACATGCTTTACTTCAATTAGAAGTGCCTATCATTCCTAGAATGATTTCCGAAATGGCTCACTCCGAAACGGGAATAGACATTCATCCTTCGGCAAAAATTGGAGAATCGTTTACCATAGACCATGGAACGGGAGTGGTAGTTGGATCGACTTCGATAATTGGTAACAATGTAAAGTTGTACCAAGGAGTAACTCTGGGAGCCAAAAGCTTCCCACTTGACGAAAATGGAAATCCAATAAAAGGAATTGCTCGTCATCCTATTGTTGAAGACAACGTTATCGTTTACTCACAAGCAACAATCCTTGGAAGGATAACCATTGGAGCCAATTCTGTAATTGGAGGTAACGTATGGTTAACCGAGTCTGTTCCTGCTAATTCCAGAATAATTCAACGCAAAGCAAAGGAGACACAATATAGCGACGGAGGAGGAATTTAAACCGATTAAAAGCAGTATAAATTACGGTAGAGTAATGGTTATCCAGTTCATTATACTACCTTTGTCGACGATAAAATTTTTAACATAGATGGATAAGCAAATGAGAATGGTAGCTAAAACTTTCCAGGGACTGGAAGAAGTTTTGGCTCAAGAAATTAGATCGATCGGGGGACAAAATGTAAAACCCACAAAACGAGCGGTAGAATTCGAGGGGGATCAAGAGGTTTTATATAGAGCTAATTTCTATTGTCGTACAGCACTCCGTATATTAAAAGTAATCGATACTTTCCCAATTAAAGAGGTAGATGATCTTTACAATGGAGTTTATCAGATTGACTGGAATCAATTTTTGAATACCAGAAAAACGTTCATGGTAAATAGCACTGCCAACAACGAACTATTCGACAACACGATGTTCGTTTCGCTTAAAGTGAAAGATGCTGTTGCCGATTTTTTCAGAAAACGTTTAGGCGCACGCCCATCTGTCGACACAATCAATCCTGATGTAATTATCAACGTTCATGTTTCTGGTGATAAATGTTCAATTGCACTGGATAGTAGTGGCGAATCGTTACACAAAAGAGGATACCGCACTGCACAAACCGAAGCTCCATTAAACGAAGTACTGGCTGCTGGTTTAATTATGCTTTCTGGCTGGGATGGTTCTTCCGACTTTATCGACCCAATGTGTGGATCAGGAACATTATCCATCGAAGCTGCATTAATTGCAAAAGGAATTCCTCCTGGGATGTTCAGAGAATCATTTGCTTTTGAAAAGTGGAGAGATTTCGATCGCAACCTTTTCTTAGATATGTCTGAAGATTACAACGAGAAAAATCTATCATGCAAAATATTCACGTCCGATATTTCTCTTAAAAGTATCAACGTTGCTAAAGAGAACATCAAAAGTGCATGTTTAGGAAAAGATCTTAACCCGGTAATTAAAGATTTCGGAAACTTCACTCCAGAATCGGAAAGCGCGGTTATCATTATGAACCCTCCTTACGGAGAACGCTTAAACCCAGATCATTTGCTTGATACTTACGAAATGATTGGTGAGCGACTAAAACACCACTGCCCTAACCATACGGCATGGATTATTAGTTACAGTAAAGAGTGTTTCGATAAAATTGGACTTAAATCGTCGCAACGTATGTATTTATACAATGGAGCGCTGGAGTGCCAATATCGAGAATACGAAATGTACGAAGGTTCGAAAAAGAACAAAGCATAAATTCAAAAGGGGTAGTTTTCTACTCCTTTTTTTATTTCCTTTTTTCTATAATATTCCGAGAAAATAATTTCAGCTACCTGAAATCTTGAGTCACTGTATTTACACGAAGTACCAACAGTTGTGTATGCTATAAACACAAAAATCTCATATCGAATCAAAACGATACAAGTCTACTCTACTCGGTCATACCAAGTAACCTAATTGCCCATAAATTTTTATTGAAATTCCATGAGCCAGAATAAGCTCAAAAGAATCTAATTTTTCTTCGTAGTTCTTGAAGAAAAATGGGAAGTATTTCACATTTTGTGACTACTTCTACTACTTGAATTAACTAAAGCTGATGCTATCACTTCTGTACTAACAGAAAGCTTTGCAATAATCTGATTATTTTAATACAATAATCAAATTCACTTTTATTAATCTTTACCTTTAAAAAGTTGAATAACTCAACAAATACCCAACATATCTGCCTCGTTCTTTCTTTTCTGTTGTCTGTTTTCCTATTTTTTTCAGAAAAACATTTAGTAACAAAACCACATACTAATATGCATTTTATATACCAAAATCATCTAACTGTTTAGGTCATAATTCCAATAATAAGGAACTATTATAATCTCATAAACCTATTTATCTATCTCTATTTTCACTGAGCACATCGTGTTAATAACATAATTAAACCACGACTATTCACTTTTCATTTAAAAACAATCACAAAAAACAATCTAAGATCAATATTTACAGAACGTTTGAAGAAGAAGAATTACACTATAAATAATCCAATCCACTCATTGTTTTTTATTTTTATATTTAAATAGAAGTTATCTCAATGTAAATTTTGATAACTAAATCAGTTCTTTTGATTCTAAAAACTAAAAGTTGTCTTCGTCGTCACCCCAGTCTTCACGAGCATCACTATCGATAAATCCATCATTCAAATCTTGTCTTGAAGGACCACCACCTTTGATTACGTTTAGTTCGTTAGCTGTTAGTATCTCGAAATTTGAAGTTCTAGTCTCTTTGTTAGCAAATAAAGTTTTCATACCTTTAAAAATTTTGTTAGCGTTTAAAACAATTAATTTATCCCTTTCGTCTATTAATTCCCATTTTAGGCAAAAGGTGACCCCTTACAAGTGAAGTTTTTTTCATCTTTTTTGTATGAGACTGATTATCAGACTAAAAAAAATGCATTTTTTTTTCACAAAAATTCTTTTTTGTGGGGTACTATTACTTTGTGGCTTAAATTCCGAGGCACAAAAAGACTCTATCACCAGAGTAAAATACAATGAATCGACGCAGCTTTTCTCTCTGGGAAATAAACTATACAAAAAGCAACAGTGGGCCGAAGCGATTTCCGCTTATCAACAATCGTACGATCTAAGAGCAAAATATTTAGGACAACATCATAAGCGTACACTATTTCCGCTACTAAAGCTGGCCCAAGCTTATTCTTTATTAGGAAACAATAGAAAAGCATTGGAATTATATACAGAGGCTCAATTGGTTTCCGAAAAGAACTATGGAAAAGATTATCCAAGCATAGGGCGTATCCTAAATGAAATGGGAGTAATTCATAAAAATATGGGCAATCCAGATAAAGCTCTAACTTATTATGAGAATGCACTTACTTTATTAAGACCTGATTCTGCTAATAGAGCAAATCTTATTACTAATGTTAAAACCAATATTTTATTTGCGTTTAATGACAAAAATGAATATAACCAGACCATTCGTTTAGGAAAAATATACTTATCCCAAGCGTCTAGATATGCTCAATTTCAAATGAATAATGCCTTAATACGAGCCTATTCTAATATCAAACAGGTTGATAGCGCCCAAAAGTTCTTCAATGCAAATTACAATACTCTAAAGACTTCTAAACAACGAAATACGAGAATAGAATTAGGTAATAGCCTTAATAATTTCGCTCTTTTACTTATAATGAATAACCATGGTAAAGAAGCACTAAAATATTTAGATTTATCTGAAATCATTTTTTTGGACATTCTAGGCTATAGGCATTCTTCTACATCTTCTTTATACATCAACAAAGGGGCATTTTACCAAAGATTAAAACCTAAGAAACAATCTCTAAAAGGATTTGAACAGGCAAAGATAAAATCATTAAAAACGGCTTTAAAATATTATCAAAAGGCAGCCATTGCAGCTTCTGAAACATTTGATACTGAAGACCCAACCATTCATCCTCCTATAGGAGACAGTTATGACAACATTCACTTTTTAACGGCCATAAAGCGTAAAGCAGAAGTATTTACAGAACTGGCTGATATTGTTGTAAAAAATGATGAACAAGAAGGAATGTGGTATTATCAGTTGGCTTTTGAGAACTATGAAATAGCAGCAGAGTTAATTCATTTCTTGCGTATTGGTTATCTGGATAGAGAAAGTAAACTTTTCCTTGCAGAAAACGAGAGCACAACTTATCAGCGTACTATTCAATCGGCTTATACCATGTATAAATACACCGAGCATGATAGCTATCTGAAAAAGGTATTTGAGTACTCTGAGAAAAGTAAATCGGCCACTTTCTTATCGGCAGTCAGAGATATTGAAGCTAAAGCATTTGGAGGGATTCCTGATACTTTAATTAATCAGGAAGATGATATAAAACAAGAATTATCGTTCTATAAAGAGCAGATATTCACTGAAAATCAGCAACAAAGTCCGGATACTGAAAAAATTCGCCACTGGAATAGCCGTATTTTAGAATTAGACCAGGCATATTCTGAGTTAACCCGCTTTTTCGAATCGCAATATCCAAAATATTACTCTTTTAAATATTTGGATAAAGTAATAAAAATTAAAGAGATACAGAAGCAGCTGAAAGGCCATCAAGCATTAGTTGAATTCATTCTACACGAACCGGATAATGAAGAAGATAACGGACAGCTCTATACTTTCTTAATTAATAAAAACAGCTATCAACTAGTAGAACAGGATATAGATAGCTCTTTTGTTAATCACATTAAAGACACTAAAAACTTCCTAATCAACAGCTCTGTTCGAAAAACCAAGAAAAAAGATTTCAATCGCTATTGTACAGCAGCATATTCTCTTTATAAAACTCTGTTTTCACCTATTAGCAAACAGATAAAAGGGAAAGAATTGATTATTGTACCCGATTCGAAGCTTTCGTACATCCCATTTGAAGCATTGATAAGTAAAGCACACGATCCTTCTGAGGGTATGAATTTTGCATCGCTGGATTATCTCATTAAAGATTATTCATTTAGCTACTCATATTCTTCTACATTGCATTTCGACTATTTTAACAAGGACAGAGAAGCTCAAAAGGATCTTATCGCATTCTCCCCTCAATACAATCCGGATATTAAAAATCTGAACTCTAAAAGCAACACATGGAGTTCATTGTTCCCATTATCAGGAGCAAAAGAAGAAGTTCAAGCAATTTCTGAGCAAATTGACACAGAAGAATACATCGATGCATTGGCTACTGAAACTCAATTCAAAAAGTCAGCCAGTCAGTACGACATTCTACACTTAGCAATGCACACATTGGTAAACGATTCTGTTCCAATGTATAGTAAATTAGTCTTCACCGATACAAAAGATAGTTTAAACGATAACCTATTGAATACGGAGGAGATATATAACATGCATTTAAAAGCCCGTATGGCCGTTTTAAGCGCATGTAACACTGGTACGGGTAAATTGCACCGTGGAGAGGGAGTTATGAGCTTAGCACGCGGATTTCTATATGCAGGGTGCCCAAGTATCGTAATGACACTATGGGAGGTAGATGATAAGTCGGGTGCTCAAATCATGAATAATTTCTATGCCTACCTGAAAGATGGAAAATCTAAAAACGAAGCACTTCGTTTGGCTAAGCTGGAACATCTAAAAAATGCAGATTCTTTTAAGGCTCATCCTTACTTCTGGCTAAGTTATGTGATTGTTGGAGACTCCACTCCTTTGTATCATGCCAATGAACTCTACTTCTTCATTTTCCTAATTGCTGCTCTACTAGTTTGGTTAGGTTATGAGTATCGGATTTCTCGCAAGAAAAAATGTCAAGTCAAAAAATAGGTACCTCTGAGAACTCACCTTAAACACCTCGAAGGTTGAGACAACATTTTTAGCTGAGTCACAAGATCTTGTGACTCTACGGACTGAGATGGCAACACAATCCTACGTGTAATAATCCCCTAAAGCAAAGACACCTATACATTTCTCAAAACCCAGCAAACACCTTTATAACAATTGTTTTAAACACATGATTACTTTAGTTAGAAGCTATCAGTACCAAGCTATTCTTTCAGCAAAACAGCATTGCAAACAAGAGAAAACTTCATTGATCAGTCTGCCTAAAAAGTTCAAGGAGAAGGAAAGAAAACCAGTACTCAATAAATTGAAGAATGTCCTGCAATAAAGCCAGTACTAAAGAATAGTTAAGGCTATATACAACAGTAAAGGGAACCTTTATAAAAGACTCCCCTTACTACTACTCTAGTTAATTGTCAAACTGAACTTTATTATTATTTACTAACGATTTCGTTTTTTGAAAGGAATAATTGTTTAATCGCCATTGATTCAGTCTTACATCAACATAAAAAAGGATAAATTTTGTTTCGCTAACTGTGTAGGTATTTGCTATTGATTTGAGTTGAAAGGGATAAATCGCTAACAAATACCGGTATGTTTATGCTTAACGTAAGACTCTAACAATCTTTTTCGCTTTCTTTCTTAAGTGACTCTTTCCTCGAGTTGCTACCCATTCGAATTGCTCAATTGCTTTTCGTTTATCGTCGGTTTGAAGGTAACACAAACCTAAGTACCACTGTGCTTGCTCTATGAACAGATTGTCATCGTCGTCGACTACTGACAGGAAGTGGCGGATAGCATTTTTATAATCTTCCATCTCTTGGTAACTCAGTCCTGCATAGAAGTTTACTGAGACATCGCTATCGATGGTTAATAATTCTTCGAATTGATTGGCAGCCTCGCTATACTGGGCTTGGTTGTAGTTGTGCAATGCCAACTTAAAAGCCATATCGGTTGCTGCATTTCCAGATCGAGTTCCTGATATTTCATACTTACTATGGTATGAGGCAAATAACTCGTCTTGAGCGGGTTGTTGCGTTACTCTAAGAACACCTGCTACTCCTAGCATTAGTATCATACAAGCTGCGGCAACACTCCATGTTTTCTTGATTGATCGAGTAACTCCTCCTACGCTGCGAGTTTCTTTTTGTTTCTCCTCGACAGTGCGTATTTGTTGCAATTGAGCTCTCAATTCTTGTACATCAGTTTCAGCAATTGCTTCATTGATTTCCTTATGCAGTTCTAGTTCATCGACTAACTCCATGTTGAATGATAGTTCTTCTTCGAATGAGTGCATCTCTTCAGAACTTAAATCATTATCAATGTAAGCTTCAATTTCTTCAGAAGTTCGGGAAGTGGCATTATCAGCAACTCTAATATCCTGTAGACTGGCACGTAGGTTCATGATATCAGCTTCGGCAATTGCTTCGTTTACTTCAGTATGCAATTCTACGTCGTCTGATAAGCCAATATTTTCTTGTAGTTCGTTTTCGAACGCAGCCATTTGATCTGCATCCATCAAACCATCAATATAATCTTCAATTTCTTGTGATTCAAACTGGTGTGTTGGCATATTTGATGCGATATGTTCTAAAGAGGCACGTAAATCAATCACATCTTTTTCTTTGATAGCCATGCTTACTTCATCAAGTAAGGCTTCATCTTCGTCAGATAACATTCCTGTTTCTGTTTCATTTTCCACACCGTAATTTTTGCGGTATACTTCGTGTACCACTTCGTTTTCAGCTTTTTTATGCTGATCCAGGTGAAGTTTGTGAAGAGAGTTGTCTACTCCTTCTATTTCGAAATCGGCAAAATTGCTACTAGTCTCTTCTATGTAGCTAACTTCTTCGGACAGGCCAAATGAATACTCTTCTTCGAAAGCAACTTCTTCTTCAAATGCTGCATCGCCTTCTCTTAGTTGTTTCAAGCTGTTGCGTAAATCCATAACATCCTGTTCAACAATCGATTCTGCAACTTCTGTTTGAAGTCTTATTTCTTTTGCAAGCTCCTCATTGGTTTTCAGCTCCTCATTAAACTGAGCAAGCATCTCCCCTTCGAGTTCGCCATTAAGGTATTTATCTACCAGTTCGAAAAAATTATAATTACGTGCCATCTTCTATTCTGCTTTTATAATCTAAATCTTGTTTTATGCTCTTAACAAGATATTCCTTGCATTTGTATTTGCGTTTTTTGGCATACATTTCACTTTTGTATCCCATAATCTGCGCTACCTGCTTCAGCGGAACCTTGTCGAAATAGAGCTGCAATATCTTTTGACAGTCTTTACCTAAATTCTTAAAATGTTTCTGATAAAGTCTGTATCGTTCATGCTTTTCTACAACTTCTTGTAGATCTTCAGCATCTACATCTTCTATGAAACCTTGATCCTCATAGTAGTCGACCTTTTCATTCTTTCGAATATCCAGTTGTTTCAGCCACAACATTTTGCATACTGCAAAAAGGTATGTTTCAAAACTTGCACCGGTTATTTCTAATCGATTTTCTTTTAAACGTCGATATACTATGATAATTGCCTCTTGAAAAATATCATGGGCATCATCGTCGTTTCCACTATTTTTTCGGATGTAAAAATTGATCTTGTAGAAGTACTTTTTATATACGTACTGTAGGACTAAATTATCATTCTTAAGAATTCCGTTTAGGATTTCTTCTTTAGTGTAATCTATCATCTTCTTCACCTATTAATTCCGATTTCGACCAAAAGGTTACCCCTAAAATCCACTTTTTTTTATTTTTTCTACAAAAAAGTCCCGAAAGCCTTAGTTATAGCGCATTTAAAGATGTTTATAAAAAGAGAAAAAAGCAAGTTTATGAATCAAATCGACAATATTTTTACGCACTTTTCGTTCAAACGGGATAAAAAAACTTGAAGAGAAAAAGCTTTCTCAACTCAACGGCCCCTTTTTTATTCCGCTTTTCGCTGGCAAAGGAATAAAAAAAATCGTTTCAAGAACATAAAATTCCTGAAACGATTTTCATTTTTCGATATGTATAGAATTACTTTCCGTTATTCTTTTACAAGTTCATTCATGATTCCATCGATTTTTTCGTTGGCTTTAGCATCAACGGCATCGAATTCTTCACGCGACTTTAATTCGTCCTGTACTTCGAAATAGAACTTAATTTTAGGTTCTGTTCCTGAAGGGCGAACAGATACTTTCGATCCATCCTCAGTAAAGAACTGAAGAACGTTTGAAGTTTCTTTCTGGTCAATCTTTGTTGTTTCACCAGAAATCATATTCTTCACTTCCAAAGTACTGTAATCTTTTACAATTGCCATTTTCGACCCACCAAGTGTTGCTGGAGGATTATTACGCAATTCGTACATCATTTGCTGAATTTCTTCAGCACCTTCTTTTCCTTTGCGTACAATGTACTTCATTTTCTCTTTCGAGAAACCGTACTCTAGGTAGATGTCCTGCAACAATTGGTATAAGCTTTTGCCTTTATCTTTTGCCCAGGCAGCTACCTCAGCAATCAAAGCACAAGCAGTTACAGCATCTTTATCACGAACAAAGTCGGATGGTAAGAAACCAAAGCTCTCTTCACCACCTCCAATATATTTCTTCTCGCCTTCGAATTCACGAATAACATCAGCAATATATTTAAAACCGGTGTAAGTATCGAAGTACTCTACATTATTTCTATTAGCTATTTCAGCAATTAGTTCTGTTGTTACAATAGTTTTAACAACAAACTCTTTACCTGTTAGCAAGCCATTCTCTTTCCATTTAGTAATAAGGTAGTAAGTGAAAAGCAAACAAGTTTGGTTACCGTTTACAATTTCATACTCTCCTTTATCGTTTTTCACAACAATTCCCAAACGGTCAGCATCAGGGTCAGAGGCCATAATTAAGTCGGCATCTACCTCTTTTCCTTTTTCAATGGCCATTTTCATTGCAGTAGCTTCTTCCGGATTTGGAGAAATTACTGTTGGGAAATCGCCACTTACCACATCTTGCTCTGGTACATTAATAATATTGGTAAAACCAAACTTACGTAGTGCGGCAGGAATCATTTCTACTCCTGTTCCGTGAATTGGAGTATAAACAATTTTAAGATCGTGCCATTTCTTAATGATATCCTGAGCCAATGAAACTTTTACCGATTCATTCAAGAATAGCTCATCGATCTCTGCTCCCATAATTTCAATTTTGGCAGCATCGCCATCGAACTTGATATCATCAACCGTTACGTTTTCAACCTCTGTAATGATATTTTTATCGTGTGGAGCAACAACCTGAGAACCATCTTCCCAATATGCTTTGTATCCGTTATACTCTTTCGGGTTGTGAGAAGCAGTAAGAATAATACCACTCTGACATCCTAAGTGACGAATAGCAAATGACAGTTCTGGCGTAGGACGCAAATCCTCGAACAAGTAAACTTTAATTCCGTTGGCTGCAAAAATCTTTGCTGAAGTCTCTGCAAACAAACGGCTATTATTTCTACAGTCGTGACCAATAGCTACTTTAATTTCATCAAGATGAGCAAAAGCTTTTTTCAAATAATTGCTCAATCCCTGAGTGGCAGCACCTACTGTATAAATATTCATACGGTTGGTTCCGGCTCCCATAATACCTCGCAAACCACCAGTACCAAACTCTAAATCTTTATAAAACGAATCGATCAACTCAGTTTTATCTTCATTTTCCATCATGCGGCTAATTTCAGCCTTGATCTCTTCGCTATAGTTTCCTTCGAGCCAGGTTTTTGCTTTTTGCTCCACCTGAACCAAAACATCTTGGTTACTCATATCTACTACATTTTTATCTTATCAATACATATATTCAAACTTTCGCGCCAATGCGGTATAATCACGCTAAAGTTTGACTTTATCTTATCTTTATTCAATACACTAAAAGCTGGTCGAGCTGCAGGCGTTGGATATTTATCGGAAGTAATTGGAGATACTTTACAGTCCAATTGCTTTTTAGCCATTATTTCAACAGCGAAATCGTACCAACTGCATACGCCTTCGTTCGAGAAATGATAAACACCGGCAACATCCGATAATGCTACTGTCTTATTCAAAATTTGCTCTACCATTGTTAATAATGCCTTTGCTAAATCGGCAGCATTAGTTGGTGACCCCACCTGATCGAACACAACATTTAAAGAGTCGCGCTCTGCCCCTAGTCGCATCATTGTTTTAACAAAGTTGTTTCCAAAACAAGAATACAACCATGAAGTTCTTACAACAATAGTATTAGGATTGACATTACAAGCTCGTTCTTCTCCAGCCAATTTTGTTTTTCCATATTCCAATACAGGACTTACCTGATCAGTTTCAGAATAGGGACGGCAATTTTGACCATCAAACACATAATCGGTTGAAACATGAAGAAATGGAATATTCTTCTCGTTACAAATCTTAGCGCAAAGTTCTGGAGCATCAGCATTAATTTTCATTGCCAGCTCTTTCTCTTCTTCAGCTCTATCGACAGCAGTATATGCTGCACAATTAATGATTGTATCGATTGAATGCTTTTCTACAAATTGTCGAACTGCTGCTTCATTGGTAATATCCAAGTCTGCCACATCGGTAAAATGAAACTTCCAATTGCTGTAACTTTCTGCCAACACCTGGATTTCATTTCCCAATTGACCATTTGCTCCTGTCACTAAAATTTGCTTCATGCTATATCTGATATTCAGCTTTTGCGTTCATTAAAATTTGAAATTCATTTCGGCATCCTTAAACAGAGGATTCAATTTATCTTTCTCTGAAATGATTTCTTTTCCGGGTTCTACTTTCCAATCGATGTTCAAAGAAGGATCGTCAAATGCAATTCCTCTTTCGGCATCCGGAGTATAAAAGTTATCACACTTGTAAGAAAATACTGCATGCTCGCTTAAAACCGAAAAACCATGCGCAAATCCTCTAGGTATAAAAAACTGCTTTTTATTTTCTCCAGAAAGCTCTACTCCGAACCATTTTCCAAATGTTGGAGAGTCTTTTCTTAAATCAACTGCAACATCGTAAACAGTTCCCGAGATAACTCTTACCAATTTAGCCTGACCATACGGTGCCATCTGGTAATGCAATCCACGAACTACTCCATAAGTTGAGCTTGACTCGTTATCTTGTACAAATTTGTTTTGTATCCCTGCGGCAATAAATGCCTTTTCGTTATAATTTTCAAAAAAGTATCCACGGTTGTCACCAAACACTTTGGGCTCGATGATTAACAATCCTGGAATTTCAGTTTCTATTACCTTCACCTTATGTTCCTTTATCCTATTGTTCGTTAAAAAACGACTATATCCTTACTTCTTCACCAGGTTTAACAAATACTGACCATACTGATTTTTCTTCAGTGGTTCAGCCAACTCCACAAGTTGTTCTTCGTTAATGTAACCTTTATTAAATGCGATCTCCTCCAAACAAGCCACTTTCAACCCTTGGCGTTGCTCTATGGTTGCAATAAAATTCGATGCCTGAATTAAACTATCGTGTGTACCTGTATCCAACCAAGCCATTCCACGACCTAACAATTCCATATTCAAGCGACCTTCGTCTAAATAAATTTTATTCAAATCGGTAATTTCCAATTCACCACGTGCCGATGGTTTCAAACCTTTAGCTTTTTCTACTACATCGTTCGAGTAGAAATAAAGACCTGTAACTGCATAATTCGACTTTGGTTCTTCTGGCTTTTCCTCGATACTCAAAACACGACCACTTTCATCGAACTCTGCTACTCCATAGCGCTCTGGATCGTTCACATAGTAACCAAAAACAGTTGCTCCATCTTTACGTGTCACTGCGTTTTCCAGTGCTCCCGAAAAACCATATCCATAGAAAATATTATCTCCTAACACCAAGCATACATCATCGTCTCCGATAAATTCTTCGCCAATAATAAATGCTTGAGCCAGTCCATCTGGCGATGGTTGTTCGGCATAACTAATTTTCAACCCTAAATGAGAACCATCTTCGAAAAGATCTTTATACAGATGAATATCTTTAGGAGTTGATATAATCAATATTTCCTGAATACCTGCCAACATTAAAACCGACATTGGATAATAGATCATCGGTTTATCGTAAATTGGTATAATCTGCTTCGAAATACTTTTAGTGATTGGGTACAAACGAGTACCGGCACCACCTGCTAATATTATTCCCTTCATCTGTAAATATTTTTATCGGTACAAAGTACCGGTATCTGTTTTATTAATTGTATTCAATATTTATAGCAAACCATCTTGCTGCATCTGCTGATAATAAGCAATGGTTTTTCTCAGCCCCTGCTCCAACTGAATTTCAGCCTCCCATCCCAAAATCTCTTGGGCTTTTCGGGTATCAGGTTGACGTTGAATAGGATCGTCGGTGGGCAAAGGTAAAAATTTCAATGCTGAAGATGAACCAGTAAGTGCTATAACTCGTTGAGCTAGCTCAATTATTGAGAATTCGTTGCCATTTCCAATATTTATGGGGCCAGTTACCGAATCATCTGAATTCATCATTTTCACCAATCCAACAACCAAATCATCAACATATTGGAAACTACGGGTCTGCTTTCCATCACCGTAAATGGTAATATCTTCGTTCTTCAGCGCTTGAATAATAAAATTGGAAACCACGCGACCATCGTTGGGCATCATTCTGGGACCATACGTATTAAATATACGTGCAATCTTAATTTTCACATTATTCTGTTCGTGGTAGTTTACAAACAACGATTCGGCACAACGTTTTCCCTCATCGTAACACGAACGAGGTCCCAATGGATTTACATTTCCCCAATACTCTTCCGTTTGTGGGTGCACTTCCGGATCGCCATACACTTCGCTGGTAGATGCTTGTAAAATAGGAGCATTTAATCGCTTGGCTAATCCCAAAAGATTAATTGATCCCATTACACTGGTTTTGATGGTTTTTATGGCATTTTGTTGATAATGAATAGGCGATGCTGGGCAAGCCAAATTATATATTTGATCTACCTCCATAAAAACTGGCATTATAATATCTTGCCGAACCAACTCGAAGTATGGATTGCTTAACAAGTGTACCACATTCCGTTTCGATCCGGTGAAAAAATTATCCAGAGCAATTACTTCATTACCCTGTTCCAAAATATATTCGCATAAGTGAGACCCAATAAAACCAGCCCCACCAGTTACCAGTATTCTTTTCATCAACCTTTTATCTAAATTTTTCTTAAAGCTTTATACCAATTCTGGTTTTCTTCCAATAGAGAAATAAGCAAAGCCTAACTCATTCAAATCTTCGCTATCATATATATTACGTCCATCGAAAACAATTTTCTGATTCATCATCTTACCCAGACGTTCAAAATCAGGAGTTCTAAAGTCGGCCCATTCGGTTACCAGGAACAATGCATCGGCTCCTTCTGCTGCTGCATATTCATTTTCAGCAAAAACAATTTTATCTCCTAAAATTCGCTTTGCTTCGTCCATTGCTACCGGATCATAAGCCACCACATCTGCTCCAGCAGCCTTCAATTCATCGATAATTACCAGTGCTGGTGCTTCGCGCATATCATCGGTTTGTGGCTTAAACGCCAATCCCCACAATGCAATTTTCTTGCCTGAAAGATCATCACCAAAGAATGATTTGGCTTTTCGCACCAAAATCGACTTTTGACGATTATTTACATTTTCTACTGCTTCCAGAATTTCCAATCGATGTCCGAATTCAGCACCGGTTTTCACCAATGCTTTAACATCCTTAGGGAAGCACGAACCGCCATACCCAGTTCCCGGATAAATGAATTTATTACCAATTCGTGGATCTGAACCAATTCCTCGGCGAACATTATTTACATCAGCTCCCACTAATTCGCACAACGATGCGATATCGTTCATGAAGCTAATTTTGGTTGCCAACATAGCATTGGCCGCATATTTTGTCATCTCCGAAGAGAGAATATTCATAAATATAATAGGGTGACCGTTTAGAACAAATGGTTTATACATACGCTCCATCAGTTTTTGTGCTTTCTCCGATTCTACACCAATTACAATTCTATCCGGATGCAAGAAGTCCTTCACTGCACTTCCCTCTTTCAAGAACTCAGGATTAGAAGCAACATCAAATTCTATATTGGCTCCTCTTTTATCCAACTCTTCCTGAACTGCATTTTTTACCTTTAATGAAGTCCCCACAGGTACAGTACTCTTGGTTACCACAACCATGTAGTCATTCATCAACTGTCCGGCTTCTCTTGCCACAGCCAACACATATTGTAAATCCGCACTACCATCCTCATCGGGTGGAGTTCCTACTGCAATGAAGATTGCTTGAGAATCTTTAATTCCTTCTTCCAGGCTAGTTGTGAAACTTAATCGCCCTTTTCGAGTATTATTAACAACCACTTCTTGTAGTCCCGGCTCGTAAATCGGAATTTCGCCCTCTTTCAATCTTTCAATTTTATGCGCATCAATATCAACACACGATACATTTACTCCTGTATCGGCCATACATGCACCTGTAACCAATCCAACATATCCGGTTCCTACAACTGTGATTTTCATCCTATTATTATATTATCGGTTTAAAGTTTCTATTTCTATGACAAGCCAACGGGCTAATTCTCATCAAAAATATAAAAGAATAATACGTGGCAGTAGCTTGTTCTATTTTTTTATACACCAATATTCATATTCGGTTTCAAAACTTTTACAACAACCTCATGGAAGAATAAAATTTTCGCCAGAAAAACAGCATCATTCCACATTTCACAAACACCCTCATTAACAATAAATTACAAAATCCACTTTTTATGCATTAAAATAGTCGTAAAACATTTGATTATTAGTGAAAATAGCCTATTTTTGCCGCTCGAAATATTGAAACAATATAATGTCTAACTTATTAGCATTCAAAACAAATTTTAATTAATGACTGAAGAAACTAAAAAGGTGAACGTGCAGGAAACTTCTGCAGAGCCAATTGAAAACTTCGATTGGGATGCCCTATCGAAAAAAGATGGATACGAAGCTGACAAAGCTGAAGATCTAGCTGCAATGTATGACAATACATTGAACACTATTCAGGAAAAAGAAGTTATTGACGGAACTGTTATCTCTTTGAACAAAAGAGAAGTAGTTATCGACATTAGCTACAAATCAGATGGTATCGTTTCATTGAACGAATTCCGTTACAATCCTGAACTTAAGGTTGGCGACAAAGTAGAAGTTTACGTTGAAAACCTTGAAGATAAAAAAGGTCAATTGATTCTTTCACACAAAAAAGCTCGCGCTATGCGTTCTTGGGATCGTGTGAACGAAGCACTTGAAAACGACGAAATCATTAAGGGATACATCAAGTGTCGTACTAAAGGTGGTATGATCGTTGACGTATTCGGAATTGAGGCTTTCCTTCCAGGATCACAAATCGACGTGAAGCCTATCCGTGACTACGATATGTACGTTGGTAAAAACATGGAATTCAAAGTAGTTAAAATCAACCACGAATTCCGCAACGTTGTTGTATCACACAAAGCTCTTATCGAAGCTGAACTTGAGCAGCAGAAGAAAGAGATCATTGCTAAACTTGAAAAAGGACAGGTACTTGAAGGTACTGTTAAAAATATTACTTCATACGGGGTATTCATCGACCTTGGTGGCGTAGACGGATTGATCCACATCACTGACCTTTCTTGGGGACGTGTTTCTCATCCAAATGAGATCGTTGAGTTGGATCAGAAAATCAACGTTGTTATCCTTGACTTCGATGATGAGAAAAAACGTATTGCTCTTGGTCTTAAGCAACTTACTCCACATCCATGGGATAACTTGGACGCTAACCTTAACGTTGGTGACAAAGTTAAAGGAAAAGTTGTTGTTATGGCTGACTACGGTGCATTCGTTGAGATTGCAACTGGCGTAGAAGGTTTGATCCACGTTTCAGAAATGAGCTGGAGCCAGCACCTACGTAGCGCTCAAGACTTCTTGAAAGTTGGAGACGAAGTAGAAGCTGTAATCCTTACATTGGACCGCGAAGAGCGTAAAATGTCATTGGGTATCAAGCAACTTAAAGCTGACCCATGGGCTGAGATCGAAACTAAATTCGGTGTTGGTTCTAAACACGCTGCAAAAGTACGTAACTTCACTAACTTCGGTGTATTCGTTGAAATCGAAGAAGGAGTTGACGGACTTATCCACATCTCAGACCTTTCATGGACTAAGAAAATCAAGCACCCAAGCGAATTCACTTCAATCGGAGCTGAAATCGAAGTGGCTGTATTGGATATCGACAAAGAAAACCGTCGCTTAAGCCTAGGTCACAAACAATTGGAAGAAAATCCATGGGATGTATTCGAAACTATTTTCACTGTTGATTCTGTACACGAAGGAACAGTTGTTGAAGCATTCGACAAAGGTGCAGTTATTGCATTGCCTTACGGTGTTGAAGGATTCGCAACTCCTCGCCACATGGTAAAAGAGGACGGAACTCAGGTGAAAGTTGACGAGAAACTAGAGTTCAAAGTTATCGAATTCAACAAAGCTGCTAAACGTATCATCTTGTCGCACTCACGTGTATTCGAAGATGTACAGCGCGAAGAAGAAGCTGCTAAAAAGAAAACTACTGCAAAATCTACTAAGAAAGCAGTTAAAGCAGTTAAAGATAACGTAGAGAAAACTACTCTAGGTGACATCAGCGAATTGGCTGCATTGAAAAATCAATTGCAGAAAGACGAAAAAGGTGACGCTTAATTATAAGTAAATCCATATTTCAATCCCGAGCTCATTCGAGTTCGGGATTTTTTTTGCCCTAAAATCTAAATTTCATAAAAACATCTAATTTTGTGGCTACACAAAAACACAATAGATGAATTTCGATGTAACAATTTTGGGTAGCAACTCTGCCCTTCCAACATCAAACCGATTTCCAACAGCACAAATTGTAAATTTGATGCAACGCTACTTCTTACTGGATTGTGGCGAAGGCACTCAAATGCAATTACGCAAATACCGAATACCATTCAACCGAATCAATCACATAATGATTTCGCACCTGCATGGCGATCATTATTTCGGTTTAATTGGACTAATTAGCACAATGAACCTGCTAAAACGCAATGGCGACCTGCATATTTATGCTCACTCGGAATTACCCAAGCTAATTGCACCGCAACTGGAAATACTAAAAGACGAACTTACATTTAGAATTGTATGGCATCCTTTAAGCTTTAAGTCTCCACAGAAAATCTATGAAGACAAAACCATCGAAGTTCACTCTTTCCCGGTAGACCACCGTGTGTCGTGCTGCGGTTTTCTCATTAAAGAGAAAGAACGTTTTCCACACCTACGAAAAGAGAAGATTGAGTTCTATAATGTGCCAATAAAAGATCGAATTCGAATTAAGGAAGAAGGTGCTGACTTTATAACACCAGAGGGAAAGACAATCCCCAACAGTTATTTTATAAAGCCAGCGACACCACCTCGATCGTATGCATTTTGCACCGACACCCGATACATGGAAAAAATCATTCCTACCATCGAAAATTGTGATTTACTTTATCATGAAGCAACATTCGCAAACGACATGCAGGCAATGGCAAGACAAACCTACCATGCTACCGCACGCGAAGCGGCACAAATTGCTTCAAAAGCAAAAGTTGGCAAATTGCTAATTGGTCATTTTTCTGCTCGTTACACGAATTTAAATGTGCTATTGAACGAAGCAAAAGAAAAATTCAGAAATACCGAATTAGCTTTAGAAGGAAACACTTTTTCAATAGAAATAAAGAAATAATCAAATACTAACTCAGAGTATGAAACAAATATTAATCACCGGAATTGCAGTAGCAGCATTAGCTACTTCCGGAATGGCTCAAAGCCACAAAGGGAAAATTGAAGTTCATGAAAAAGGAAAAGGATATTACTACGAAACTATCCTTAAAGACGTGAACGCTGTAAATCACGAACTGGACAAGAAAGAGCCATATAAGCGCTTTGTTATGGACCAAAGCAAAATGAAGCTACCTAACAAGGTAGATCTTTACAAAACCATTTGGGCCAACCAAGTTGAATCGCAAGGAAACGGTGGAACATGCTGGTGTTTCTCAACCATGTCGTTCATTGAGTCGGAAGTTTACCGCATGCATAAAAAGGAAGTGGAGATTTCTGAAATCTTCTCGGTCTACTGGGAATACGTTGAAAAAGCTCGTCGTTTTGTTCGCGAAAGAGGAAATTCAATGTTCGGACAAGGATCGGAAGGAAATGCCCTTACCCGCATGATGAAAATGTATGGCGCTGCTCCGAAAAGTGCTTACAGCGGTTTGCTTCACGGTCGTAAGTTCCATACACACGACGCTATGTTTAAAGAGATGACTGCTTACCTTAAATCGGTTAAAGCAGACAATGCTTGGAATGAAGAAGCGGTAACTTCGACCATCAAGGCTATCATGAACCACTACATTGGAACTCCTCCAACATCATTCATGATTGATGGGAAAGAGTACACTCCGAAGTCATACGTTAAAGATTACCTACAAATCAATCCGGATGATTTTGTTGAAATCCTATCATACAAACAAGAACCTTACTGGCAACAAGTAGAGTATAAAGTTCCGGACAACTGGTGGCACAATGCCGATTACTATAATGTTCCTCTTGATGTTTACATGGACATTATCAAAAAAGCCATTCGTAAAGGTTACGGTATGTCAATTGGTGGGGATGTTTCAGAAGCAGGATTCTTGCGCGACACCCAATGTGCAATGATTCCGGACTTCGATATTCCTTCTGAATACATCAACGAAGATGCTCGACAGTTCCGTTTCTCTAACGAAACAACTACCGACGACCACGGAATGCACCTTGTTGGTTACTTAGAAAACTTCGATAAAGATGGTAAAGATTGGTATCTGATTAAAGATTCCAGCTCTGGATCAAGAAACAACGATCCAAACTCTCCTGAATTTGGTTACTATTTCTTCCACGAAGATTACGTAAAACTAAAAATGATGGGATTCACCATTCATAAAGATGCAGTAAAAGATATTTTGAAGAAATTCAAGAAATAAATTATCAAAGTCCGGTGTTGCGCCGGACTTTTTATTTTTCATTATCTCCTAATTATCGGACTATTAAAATTCTCAGAATCACCTGAACAACACAACTCGAAACCTTGTATTTCAAATATTAGTCCGAACATCTGTCAATCTAAACATCTAGTAATCTGGATCCTCCTCTCCTTCAAAAAACTCTTTATTGAAATTTACCAGATACAATTTCTGTGTAGGACGAGTAAACGCAGTGTATAGCCAACGTAAAAATTCAATATCAATCATCTCCTCCAACAAATACCCCTGATCAACAAACACTGCTTTCCACTGCCCTCCTTGTGCTTTATGACAAGTTACCGCATAGGCAAACTTAACCTGTAGTGCATTAAAATATTCATTACTTCGAATACGCTCCCAGCGTTGTTTCTTATTTCTGATATCGGCATAATCAGCAGACACTTCGTGAAAAAACTTCATCTGCTCATCGGCAGAAAGAGCAGGCGTTTCCAACATTAATGTATCAAGCATTATCTTACAATCGATCTCCAGATCTTTATAATCCATCAATCGCACTGTTACATTGGCAAATCGATGGCCATACATCTCCTCGTATTTCCCAATGCGAATAATTTCAGCAATATCTCCATTGGCAATAAAGTCCACCTGATCATTTCCTTCCAGCCAGAAGTAATTATTCTTAACCACCATCAGGTGATCTCCAGGAGTAATTTCGCCATCTTTATACAAAATCGTATTTCGAATTCCTTCATTAAACTTATTCGCACGTTTATTAGAGCGAGTTACAATCATTGTTTCATCCATCCCAAACCGATCGTAACAAGTAGAAATTTCTTCAATCAGATCTCCTCCAGCCAAACGTTGGATATCGTCAAAAAACTGTGTTTCTAAAGGGAAATAACCTGGAAAGAAACCATCCTCGCTCACCATCTCTCGCAATTGAGTTGCATTGTACAAAATACCCGATTCTTGCGCCTGACGAATAACCTGAGTCATCTCATATTCTAACACATTTCTACCATAAGAATCCAGTTCCTGAGCATCCAACGCCGGACTAATTGGCAAACCTACCGGAGGTAACTGAGCTGTATCACCTGTCAAAATTAATCGGCAATTCTCTCCGGTATAAACATATTCGATTAAATCGTCTAACAAACGACCTGAGCCAAAAACAGACTGAGCCATAGACGCATTGGCAATCATCGATGCTTCATCCACAATGAACCAAGTATTTTTGTACAGGTTCTTATCCAACGTAAATCGTCCAGTTCCATCGGTAGAACTTTGTTGTCTGTATATCTTCTTATGAATGGTATATGCTTGTTTCCCCGAATACCTGCTTAATACTTTTGCTGCCCTTCCTGTTGGTGCTAGTAAAACACATCTTCGCTTCAATTCATCCATCGTTTTTACAAACGAACTCAACACCGAAGTTTTACCTGTACCAGCATAACCGCGCAACAAAAAAATGGAATCCGGATCATCAGAAAAGGTAAATTCTGACAGCAATCGAATCACTTCTTTTTGATCTTCGGAAGGGGAAAACCCTAATTTATCGACAATTAACTCTTGCAAGTGATTTTTTATCATATTCCCCGAAATTAAAGATTTTTGAAAGAACAGGATTCGATTTTTTTTTTAAATTTGCATGCAAACAATTTTTAAACCAAGAGAGATGAGAACAGTAATTCAGATTGTCCTAGTTATTGCAGCGATAGGCTTGACTTATAAAATTTACGATACAGTAAATCATCCTATTCAGTTTGAAAAGGAAAGAAAAGCCAGATATTCTGTTGTAGTAAAGCGCCTTAAAGACATTCGTAAAGCTGAGCAAGCCTATAAAGAAACCTATGGTAAATTCACAGGAAGCTTTGATACTTTAATTGACTTTGTTAAGCACGACTCACTTCCAGTAGTTAGACAGATTGGTACTCTTACTGATAGTATGCAAGCATTGGGATGGGACGAAGCTAAAGCAATCAAAAAAGGAGCTATCATCAGAGATACTGTATTTGTAAGTGTACTTGACACGATATTTGGACGTAACTTCCAAGCAGATCAACTTAGATATGTGCCTGTAAAAGATACTGTAGCTGAGTTTTATCTTGGCGCAACAATTATTACAACTGGTTCAGGGTTGAAAGTACCTCATGCCGAATGTAAGGTTCACAACAATACTTTCCTTAAAGGTTTAGATCGTCAATTGATCATTAACATGAGCGAAAGAGCACGTAAAAACACTATGTATCCAGGATTGAAGTTCGGTTCTATGACTGAAACAAACAACTTGGCAGGTAACTGGGAATAATATTACAAACAATCTGTATGCAGGAATTTATATGCACAGATGAGACATTAGATATTTATTCGACATTACAATATCGATTATCCATCCAGATGAGTCTGGATGGATTTTCTTTTTCTATACTCGACACTATTCAAGATAAATTTGTACTGCTTCAACATCGTCCGTTTTACCTAAAATGGTCAGGACAACTTCAAGAAGAGCTAAACAAAATAGTGTCGGACAATCCTATTCTGGAAAAGCAATTCAAAAGCACTCATATTGCCATTTCCACCCCACAGGTAGCACTAATACCACAATCGTTTTACAACACCGAAGATCAGGAAGTACTATTTTACCAGAACTTTCCTTATAAAACCAAGCAGAAACTTCGCGAAAGCCAGTTCCAAGAGCAAGAGCTTACAGCTATTTACTCCATTCCTGAACTGATGGACAACTTCATCACGCATCAGTTTGAAGAAGCACATGTGACCCACCACATGGTTCCATTCGTTACTTATGGATTAAAACAATTCAAGCACAAGCAAAAGTGTTTTGTATTTGCTCATGAAAAACATTTGGAAGTTTTTGCAGTGACAGAAAACAAGCTTCAATTCTATAATCATTTTCGATACAAGAACGAAAGCGACATTATCTATTACATTCTTTCGGTTTACAAACAACTAAACCTAACACCGGAAACAGACGAACTTATTCTGGCTGGTTACTTAAAAAAGCAGAGTGAGCTTTACCAACAGTTAAAGCGCTATATCCGCAAGATTGAGTTCTTGAAAATGGATAATAGCCACACCTATAGTTACACCTTTAACCAAATACCCAAACACTTTTATTCAACGTTAATTTCTTTATCTGAATGCGAATTGTAGGAGGATCATTAAAAGGACGCATATTTAGGCCAGGAAAGAGCTTTAAAGCACGTCCAACCACTGATATTGCCAAAGAAGCACTATTCAACATACTTCAGAACCGATACGATTTATCGGAGCTAAAAGTATTAGACTTATTTTCGGGTACTGGTAGCATAAGTTTCGAATTTGCTTCCCGAGGGTGTACTAACATCACATCGGTTGAAATGAACTTCAACCACTATAAATTTATTAAAGAGACATCGAAAGCGCTTGAGTTGGACTTTATGCGCATCTTAAAATTCGATGCCTTTAAGTTTGCCACAAAAACAGACCAGAAGTACGATTTAATTTTTGCCGACCCTCCATTCGACTTAAAAACATTTAAAAATGTTCCCACTGTTGTGATGGAAAGCGATATTTTAAATGAAGATGGAATATTCATTTTAGAGCATCCAAAAGAGTTTGATTTTAGCAAGCATCCTAACTTTGTTGAAGTAAGAAAATATGGCAAAGTAAATTTCACTTTTTTTGAAAAAAAATAGCTTTTTCTATTCGCATTGACAATCAACGACTAACCAATTCTCACGGGCTTTTCAGCATTTTTTTTCGGCTTTTTTTTTCTTTGTCTATTGCACCAATAAATAAAACAGCTATATTTGCATCGCCTTTGAAAAACAAGGGCACTCTAAAACGGTGGCGTAGTTCAGTTGGTTAGAATGCCGGCCTGTCACGCCGGAGGTCGCGAGTTCGAGTCTCGTCGTCACCGCTTAAGAAAACAAACGTTCTTATAAGACTTTTTAAAGACATCAAAAACGGTGGCGTAGTTCAGTTGGTTAGAATGCCGGCCTGTCACGCCGGAGGTCGCGAGTTCGAGTCTCGTCGTCACCGCTTAGAAAACAAAAGTTCTTAAAATTATTGAATCTCAAAAGATAAATTGGTGGCGTAGTTCAGTTGGTTAGAATGCCGGCCTGTCACGCCGGAGGTCGCGAGTTCGAGTCTCGTCGTCACCGCATTTAAAACTTATTCTTTTGAGATTTCTTGGTGGCGTAGTTCAGTTGGTTAGAATGCCGGCCTGTCACGCCGGAGGTCGCGAGTTCGAGTCTCGTCGTCACCGCAAAATAAAAGCTCTTCATTTTTTTGAAGAGCTTTTTTTGTTTGCAACAACAATTTGGGTTATAAGAATTGAGCAGTATTATTTTATAGTATGTTTCACGTCTAATCCAGGAGCAAAATCAAAGCTTAACTCAGCCTTCTTCTCATCTCTGATATAAATCTCTGCTTTATAAGCTTTCTTTTGCATTTGCTTTAGAACAGTAGTAACATCGTAGTAGCAGTTGCACTTACACCCATTGGGAACTTCCTCGAAAAAACGAATAACCAACACCGATTCGTTTTGCTTTACTTCAGTTAAAATAGTTTGCGGACAGCAGTTCATTTCGGCATTGATATACTTTACCAGCAATTGTTCGTTATTCATAGCTTTCAGCTCAACAAACGACTCTACAATAGCAGCTTTTACTGTTTCTTTACAACTGGTACTTGAAACCGATTCCAATACCGGATTCATACTTAAATCGACTGATTCATTTTCTTTACAGGCAAAGGTGGTGGTCAACAAAAGAATGGCAACCCACCCAATACTTATTATTTTTGATTTCATGGCAGTATAGGTTTTAACTAACCTAAAGATACGCCTACAGATCAAATGGTTGCGTGACTATCATAAATTTTTCAAAAATAATTTCAATTGATCTACTAATGCAGCAGGTTGTTCGGCATGCAACCAGTGCCCAGCACCTTCTATAGTTTGAATTTCTGCCTCGGGGTAAATCATGCGAATCCTATCTTCATCGTCCTTTTCGATATAAGCCGAACTTCCTCCACGCACAAACAATACCGGATAATTCAAAATAGGCATCCGATCTTCCAACTCCCGAAAATCCACACCTCCCACAATCTCATCCAGCCATTCATCAAGTGCCTTAAGATTAAAACGCCACTGATATTTACGTCCAGTATTTCTCCCCACATTTTTCATCAGAAATTGTCGCAATCGCTGCTCTGGAATTTTTGTTTGCAATAACTCATCCACCTCTCGCAAATTAGCAGCTTCTGCAATATCGGTATTAAGCATGGTCCGAATCAAGTGGCGATGAAAACCATACTGACCAGTCTGCACACTATCTTCCATATAATTTTTAGGTGCAATATCTAAAACAACCAACTGCTCCACTTTCTCGGGATAATCAGCAGCCAATTTCATTGCCACCTTTCCGCCCATACTATGACCTACAATTGTAACCTTATCCAACTCTAAATCCTGAATTAGCCAAGCCAAATCGGCCACCATCGCATCGTAACTGTGTTCTGCATCATGAAAAGAGCGACCATGGTTCCTCAAGTCGATTAAGTAAACCTGATACCTTTCGGCTAAATGACGCCCAATGCTCATCCAGTTATCGGAACAACCATACAAACCATGTAAAACAAAAAGAGGAGCACCTTGCTCCCCTATTTTCCTATAATTTAGTTCCATTTATTTATTTCGAAAATAAAGTTACACTTGTAAGCAACGTAAATAACGTTTAATGGTTTCTTCCAATCCCAAATAAAGTGCATCGGCAATTAGTGCATGACCAATTGAAACTTCATCCATGAACGGAATCTGCTCTTTCAAATAAGCCAGATTTTCTAAGCTCAAATCGTGCCCTGCATTAATTCCTAGTCCTAGCTGGTGTGCTAAATTGGCAGCTTCAACAAAAGGAGCAACGGCTTTCTCTCTATTTTCCGGATACATTTCAGCATAAGGCTCGGTGTACAATTCTATACGATCTGTACCAACCTCTGCAGCACCTTTAATGTTTTCCAAATTAGTATCCACAAATATCGAAGTACGAATTCCTGCAGCTTTCAAAGTACTAACCACCTCTATTAAGAAATCTTTATTGGTTACCGTATCCCATCCAGCATTAGAAGTCAAAGCCTCTGGTGGATCTGGAACCAACGTAACCTGAGTTGGCTTCACCTCCATCACTAACTTCATAAACGACTCACACGGATACCCTTCGATATTGAATTCTGTAGTAACAACCGGACTAATATCCCGCACATCCTGATAACGAATATGGCGTTCATCAGGTCTAGGATGAACAGTAATACCCTGTCCACCAAACTTTTCACAATCAATTGCACTTTGCAAAACATTAGGCATATTCCCGCCTCTGGAATTCCTTAATGTGGCAATTTTATTTATATTTACACTAAGTCTAGTCATTTTGAAACTCATTTTTAGACGATGCAAGTTACAACAAAATTGCCATCTATATATAATAAAAATCAGCATTGTGGTTGCTAAAGAACTCATATCGACAATAATTCCGAATCTTCACATTGAAGATACAGGACAACAGGCACTCAACTGGATGGAGATGTTTAGAGTTAGTCACCTTCCAATCGTAGATTCAGAGAATGAACTACTTGCGCTAATTTCCGACCGTGACATATACGACCACAACCTGGTAGATTGTTCTTTTGAAAAGCACTCTCTTTCTACCCAGAGACCATTTGTATTTGAGAATAAACATGTTTTTGATGCATGTGTGTTGGTACACCAGTTTAAATTAACCACCATACCTGTACTCGACTTGCACAAAAAATACATTGGATCGATATCTATTCAGGATTTGACTATGGCTATTTCAAAAATGCTTGCAGAACAAACTGTAGGGGGCATTATTGAACTAGAGATGAATGAGTTTGACTACTCTCTTTCACAAATTTCTCAAATTGTGGAAAGCAACGATGCTAAGATTTTGAACTTATACATCAAAACAATTCCTGGCACGCGTGAGATAATTGTAACATTGAAAGTAGACAAGGTAGACTTATCACCTATTATTCAAACATTTGTTCGTTACGACTACAACATCAAGAATGTTTTTATGGATGACAGTTTATTGAATAATATGTATGACGATCGATTTGATCAATTCATGAATTATTTAAATATGTAGCCCCACTTTTGCCTAAAACAATTAACTATGCGAATTGGTATTTTCGGAAAAAATATAAATGAGAATTACTATCCTCATCTGCTTAAGATTATTTCAACTTTAAATAAAAAGCAGGCTCATATTTCAATGTATTGGCCATTCTTCAAAACTTTAAATAAAGATTTTCTACAACAAGTCCACATCGATCACTACATCGAGAAAAAAGAAGAATTCATGGAGTTAGATCTTCTGTTTTCCATTGGTGGCGACGGTACGTTTTTGGAATCCATTAAATTTATTCGCGACTCGAATATTCCGATTGTAGGATTTAATTCTGGTCGCTTAGGCTTTCTTGCCGACATATCGAAGAATCAAATTGAAAATGCTTTACAACAGATTTTTGCCAATGAATACCGAATTGAAGAGCGCTCTTTGCTGGAGTTAATTTCTCCGGAAAATCAATTTGGAACTTTTAACTATGCACTAAATGAAGTAACATTTCACAAAAGTGATACTTCATCGATGATAACTATCCACACATTTATTAATGGACATAAATTGAATAGCTACTGGGCCGATGGATTAATCATATCTTCTCCTACTGGCTCCACAGCTTATTCTATGAGTGCAGGAGGCCCCATTATGTCGCCCGACTCCAACAATTTCATTATCACTCCTATTGCGCCCCATCACTTAACGGTTCGTCCAATAGTAGTTCCCGACAACTATAAACTTCGGTTTGAAATTGAAGGAAGAGGAGAACACTTCCTGACATCTTTAGACTCCCGGTCTGAAGTCACCGCCTTTTCAGCTAAAATGGAAGTAAAAAAAGCCGACTTCAATATTCGCATCATAAAGCTTCGCGATCATGACTTTTATTCTACCCTTCGTAACAAATTAATGTGGGGGCAAGACAATCGAAACTAATTTCCTATCAAGCCTTAACAATTTTTAATAACATTATAGGTTTTATAACAAGGCACCCCAAGTGGAATGCCAATAATTATATTACATTTGTAGCTCTTGAATGGGAAATTTTAGAATTGCGCAACCTTTACGTAAGGTTCATAAAACACAGAGTTTGTCGGAAAATATTGTAAATAGAAGGACACTATTATCACTTGTTCTGCTAATGTTTTTTTGTGCTCAGTTAAAGGCACAACGTAAAAGTGCAGACATTGGAGTTTTTGCTGGAGTAAATGCCACTTATGGCGATTTTACAAAAGTAAATCTTTCCAACTCGCTAGCACCTTCTGTAAAAGTTTTTTACCGCTATAACTTTAATCCCAGACTTGCATTGAAAGTAAATGCTGGATTTAATCAAATAAAGTTAGCTGGAGAATTCAACGGCATCGACTTAAGCAATGAACCTCATTTTGTTGCCAACAACAAAAAGAACATGTATTCTGCGTCGGCACAACTTCAGGTAAACTTTTTGAAGTACATATTAGGGCACGAACAATTTAAGCTAAGCCCCTATATTGCAATTGGATTAAGTGCCAATTACTTTAAATACAATCTAAAGTTTTTGGACAGAAAAACACTTCCAGCAACAATAACATCCCAAGAAATAATATATAAACCAGGACCAACAGGTGTACTAATACCTACACTAGAGCCAGAAGTAAAAGGCAACAAACTCGCTCTTTCTATACCATTTTCTGTTGGTGTAAATTACAACGTAAGTGACAAATTAGCCATAGGGCTAGAATGGAACTTACACAAAATTTTTGCCGACGAATTGGATAATTTAAAAGATCCATATGGAGTTGATGCCACTTCAATGTTGCACAACAACGACTGGTTTAGTAGTTTTGGGGTTCAAATTAGTTATTTGCTCTATTTGGGCAAGAAAGAATGCCCAGGATATGAATAATTAGAAAACAAACAATGTCATATAAAAACGAAATAGAATCCAATAAAGTTCCAGAACATGTTGCCATCATTATGGATGGGAATGGACGATGGGCACAGCAACGTGGCAACGATCGTTCGTTTGGACATGAACATGGAGTAGATGCAGTGCGCTCTGTTGTTGAAGGAGCAGCAGAAGTAGGCGTTAAATACATGACGCTATATGCATTTTCTACCGAGAACTGGAATCGTCCTCAAGGCGAAGTAAATGCATTGATGGCATTGTTGGTGCATGCCATCAACGAAGAAACAGAGACATTGGACAAGAACAATGTTCGGTTTCATACCATTGGCGACACCTCTTCTCTTCCCCAAGAGGTTCAGAACAGACTTAATTTCATCAAAAATAGATTAAAGGATAATACAGGATTAAACCTGGTTATCGCCTTAAGTTATAGCTCGAAATGGGAAATAACACAAGCTGTTAAACAAATTGCTCACGATGCCAAGGAGGGAGTTATTGCTCCTGACGAAGTGAATGAGCAAACGATTAGCAACTATTTAAACACTGCTGATTTTCCAGATCCGGAATTAATGGTTAGAACCAGCGGCGAACAACGCATTAGTAACTTCTTACTATGGCAATTGGCTTATGCTGAGCTCTATTTCACACCAAAACTGTGGCCCGATTTTAGAAAAGAAGATCTTTTCGAGGCCATTTATCAATATCAGCAGAGAGAGAGAAGATTTGGAAAAACAAGCGAACAAATTCAGGAAAAGAATGCATAAGAAACTAATCACTTTGATGCTACTAGCTGTACTGGGCTTTCAAGCATTTGCCCAGACAGAAACGGAAAAGACCGATTTTTCAATTTATTATTCCAGTCCACAGAAATATACAATTGGAGGAATAGAAGTAGAAGGAGTTCCCTATTTAGACCGCAATGCCTTAATCTCGCTTTCGGGATTAAAAGTGGGTCAAGAGGTAATTATTCCTGGCGATGTTGTAACCAATGCCATAAAGAAATTATGGGGGCAACAACTTTTCTCTGATGTAAAAATTGAAGCATCGAAATTGGTTGGCGATAAAATTTATCTAACCATCCATCTGCAAAGTGTAAAAAGTCTTTCGAAAGTTAATTTCAATGGAGTTTCGAAATCGGAAAAAGATGACATTAAATCACGTGTTGTTCTTTTAGACGGAATGAAGATTACTCCTGCTCAGCTTTCCAATGCCGAGAAAATTATTAAAGATATTTTCCACGGCAAAGGTTATTTCAACACAGAAGTAAGCATTGTTCAGCGCGATGACAAAGCAAAAGAAAATAGCATTATCCTGGATATTAACGTGGATAAAAAAGAGAAAGTAAAAATTAAAGAAGTTACTTTCCATGGCAATTCGAAATTGACTGCTCGTATGCTTGAACGTGCAATGAAGAAGACAAAAGCCAAAAAGTTCCGCAACTTTTTCCACTCGAAAAAATTCTTGCAGGACAAGTACGACGAGGATAAAATCAACTTGATTAAAAAATACAACGAAAAAGGTTTTCGTGATGCAATTGTAACTGCCGATTCTATTTCAAAGAATCCAGACAATACTGTAAACGTTGACATTTGGTTGGAAGAAGGAAACAAGTATTTCTTCAGAGACATTAAGTGGGTAGGAAATACTCAATACGATAGCCAAATTTTAGGACAGGTACTTGGAATCAAGAAAGGAGATATTTACGACCAGAAATTATTGAACAAACGTCTTTTCGAAGATGAAGGAGATGCGGTAAGTGCCCTTTATCAGGATAACGGATATGTGTTCTTTAATCTTGATCCGGTAGAAACTAAAATTGAAAATGACTCTATCGATTTAGAAATGCGTATCTACGAAGGTAGACAAGCAACTATCGATAAAGTAATTATTACTGGTAATACAAAAACGCACGAACACGTTGCTCGTCGTGAATTACGCACACTTCCTGGCGATTTGTTCAGTAAAGACAAGTTGATGCGTTCGTACCGAGAGCTAGCTCAGCTAGGTCACTTCGATCCTGAAAAAATTAAACCAGATGTAATTCCTAATGCTGAAGACGGAACAGTAAATATTAAATATGAACTAGCAGAAAAAGCCAATGACCAAATCGAACTTTCCGGAGGTTGGGGAGGTAACATGATTATTGGTAGTGTTGGTTTGAAATTCTCCAACTTCTCGGTTCGTAATATCTTCAATAAAGAAGCATGGCGTCCTCTTCCTACTGGTGACGGACAGACTTTAAGTTTAAGAGCACAGACCAATGGTAAATATTACCAGTCGTACAGCTTAAACTTCATGGAGCCATGGCTAGGTGGTAAAAAACCAAACTCTCTTTCTGTTTCGGTATTCCACCAGAAGATTACTTCTGGACAAAGACAATACAACTATAATACTCCGTATAGCTACGGTGGCAGTTATGGCGGTAGCTATGGATATAACAACTATGGATATAGCAACCCATACGATTACAAGATCGACCGTGCAATGATTACCACAGGTGTTAGCCTTGGATATGGATACCGTCTGAAGTGGCCAGATGACTTCTTCACAGTATACCACCAGGTACAATATCAGCACAACTACCTAGACAACTGGACTTATTACCAGCGTCTATTATCTGATGGTAATACCAACACGTTAAGCTTTAAAACTGCAATTAGTCGTAACTCTATCGACAACCCATTGTACTCACGTCATGGTTCATCGTTTACACTATCTGCAGAATTAACTCCTCCATTCTCACTTTGGGATGGCGTTGATTATGATGATCCTAAATTATCTCAACAAGATAGATATCGCTGGATTGAATTCCACAAATGGAAATTTAGTGGTGATGTATATACTCCACTTGATAAGCAACGTAAATTCGTTCTTCATACGAAATTCGAAAGTGGTTTCTTAGGTTACTACAACAAGAAAAAGAAATCTCCACTTGAAGGTTTCAACATGGGTGGTGACGGAATGAGTGGTTATAGCTACTACAACTACGAGATTATTGGATTACGTGGTTACGGTAACAACTCGGTTACTCCTGCCAGTGGTGCAGCTAGCTTGTACAACAAATTGACAATGGAATTGCGTTACCCAATTGCTCTTAAGCAATCGGCAACCATTTATGCCATGGCATTCCTTGAAGCGGGTAATGCATGGGAAGGCTTTGGCCAGTACAATCCATTCGATTTAAAACGTTCAGCTGGTATCGGTCTTCGTATCTTCCTTCCAATGTTTGGTTTGATGGGAATCGACTGGGGATATGGTTTCGACAATGTACCTAATGGAGAAAATAAAGGACAATTCCACTTCGTGATTGGTCAGAAGTTCTAATAAATTGGAACGGTATTTGTAAAACCAACATCAGAAGTTTAAAATTTTAAATTTGATGTTATGAAAAAATTGATATTCACATTTGTTTTAGCCATCTTTTCAACTGCACTTTTCGCACAGAAATATGCTTTTGTAGATAGTCAGTATATTCTTGAAAATATTCCTGCTTACAAAGCGGCACAGCAAGAATTAGATAACTCTTCAAAGAAGTTTCAGAAAGAGTTGGAAACTATCAAGGCTGAATTGAATCAGATGTACAAAGACTTTCAAGCAGAGAGTGTATTGCTTTCGGAAGATATGAAGCGTAAACGCGAAGATGTTATCATTTCGAAAGAGAAGAACTACAAAACACTCCAGCGTAAATACTTTGGTCGTGAGGGAGACCTTTACAAACAGCGTCAGAATTTGGTAAAACCAATTCAAGATCAAATTTTCAATGCAGTTAAAGAACTGGCAACAGAAGGAAATTATGCTGTAATATTTGATAAAGCAGGAGGTGCAGCAATGCTGTTCACCAATCCCAAGTATGATTTGAGCGACAAAGTTTTAGAGAAATTAGGGTATAAAAATTAATTCCTATATTTGTTGAAATTTTAAACTGAAGACAATGAAGAACCTACTGAAATTAAGCCTAGTAACTTTGTTCCTATTGGCTGTTACTTCTACTTATGCACAGAAATTTGGGCATATTGATACACAACAGTTAGTACAAATTATGCCTTCTATGAAAAAGGCACAGACTTCTCTTGAAGCTTACGCAAAAGAATTGCAGGAAGTTCAAGGACAATTGGAGAAAGAACTACAGGCAAAATGGGTAGAGTACTCACAAAAGAAAGATAGTCTTTCAGAAATAAAGCTTAAAGCACTTGAAGCTGATATTCAGAACCTACAGCAGCGTATGCAAACGAATGGTCAGGTTTCTCAGCAAAACATGCAGAAAAAGCAAGCTGAGTTAATGAAACCAATCATTGACAAAATGCGTGCTACTATCGAAGCTGTAGCTAAAGAAAAAGGACTTATCTATGTTTTTGATGTACAGCCAGGCACACCTATCATCTACAAATCGAATGAAAGTATTGATTTGTTGCCATTGGTAAAACAAAAATTAGGCATTCAATAAAACGAAATGCATTCAAAATAAAGAAGGAGTTATTTCATTACGAATTAACTCCTTTTTTATTGGCTCAATATTTCTTCTTATACAAAGTCGACCTTTACCTCTTTAAAGAATTTGCTACGCAGCAATCGCACTACACGCTTTATTACAAATTTTCGTATCTCCAGTTCCATGGGTTGATCGGGTGCCTGATGTGCCCAGTTTATTCTCGTTCCAACTACAAAATGAATTACATCGTGTAACAATAGTTGCTTCACAATTTCCTCTGCAGGGCTATCATGCAAGCGGGTGTCTGTCTCGTAATTCTCCAGAATTTCCTCAACCGTTCCAATAGTTAAAATCCCTTCAGTTACTAAATCGAAACCATCCATATTCCACTGAGGAGGCAGTGCTGGGTCGGCCAAGTGCGTTTCCGCCTTTATTTCCACATCAAGCTCTCTGCTCATAATTTCCGACGTAGTACCGCCACAAATAATCTTTGGCCCATCGAAATTTTGTACACGCAATGCAAACTCCCTATCACGCGCTTTATAAAAAGGAGGACCTGTTACTAGTAATATTTCACGAGGCTGTCTAAAATAGACAACTCCACAGGTAATATCATCTTTGGGCATATAACCGTCGTTAAGCGTAGCCTGGTTTAATATTTTTCGGGCCAACTTATTGGCCGACATACTCGGAGAACGATTTATCTGACGTAACACAAAGTTCTTGCTTCCTTCATCACTCCAGCCCATTGGTAAACGAGTAGAACCTAATCCCGATTGCGGCACTCCATCGGAATAAAATACAATACGATCTTCTTTACGCGCCCGAAACTCCTGAACAGTTAATGAAGCACCTGCATGTTTTAGTGGCACTACTTCTTGCTGAACGATTCTGGTTTCAAACTCAGTGTCCCCTCGCATAACAACAATTGGAGGACTTTCGTAATTTACAATTACCACCTTTCCATCACTATCTATTTCTATGATTACAAACGTGGCATAACTATCTTTATCATCCGATGTTTTGGGCAGCACCTTCATTACATTGTGAGCAATATCCAAAGGACTTACTCCTAACTTCGAATAATGCAAGGCCATTCTGGAAGTCATAGCTGCCAATACATTGGCCTTAACACCATGCCCCATCCCATCCGACATTACAATAATCTTCCGCTTATCCTGTACCTCATTATTGGAGCAAAATACATCACCACATACCGTTTCGCCGTGATGACTTCGTTGTTGTATATCTATTTCTATGTGGAAATTACCCATTTTCTTCGTCGCCGTAGTGATAAGTTTCAATAATCGATTTCAGCAGATCCTCAGTTTCTGCTGCATTCTCACCCAATAAATAGGCAATCTTTTGTACGGTATCCAGGTGTTTTCGATTCACCTCCTGAGCACGATTAATAATTTCGGTATGCTGTAACATTGGCGCCGACATGTCGCGAATTATTGCACCAACAACCTTGTGCTTATAAATAGTAACCACTACCATATGCAACAATCTGTTCTGGTGCCGCACATCACGCTCTTGCATTGGCTCACCAGTACTAAGCGTAGTGGTAAACATCTTTATGAACTTCTGAGGAATAAGCTTCCTTAAATCGGCACTATGCAGCCCAGGAATGGCTTCATACAACTCCACCAAATCCTCTCCAAACATTTTAGCAAAACTCGGATTGGCATCAATTACTTTCAGACCTTCATCTACCATTACCACCGCTGCACGCATTTTGTGAAGCATGGCCGATGCAATCTCCTTGGACTCTTCTGCTTTTACTAACTCTACCTCTGCCTTTCGTCTCTCAGTCACATCGATGATAGAACCAACTATTCCTGTAATTTCACCTTCTTCATTACGAATCACTGCTTTATTAAAAACAACATCGTGAATCGATCCATCGGCATAACGAAACTGAGAGTCATAAGTTTGAATTCCCTGACTCTCAAACAACTCCTGATCTCGCCTCGCATAAATCTCAGCAATATCAGGTGGCTGAGTATCATAAACTGTTTTTCCGATAATTTCCTCTTTAGGTAAACCTAAAAAGCGCTCGTGTGCCCTGTTGCAACTACGATAAACCCCATTTACATCTCGGTAAAAAATCGGTATAGGTAATGCATCGATAATCTTCTGATGCAAGTCGTTAGTGGGATCTAAAACTTCTTCAGGTAATCTTTCTTCGGTCATAAATCGTTTTTTGGTCTTCTGTAATTTACAAAAAGTCCACTTATTCTCATAAGCTTCGATTAATTAATTAGTTACATCATGCTTTTAAAACATATGCATGCCAGTAATATCAACAATTCTAAATTCTTCAAAACATTCAGAATCATTTTAAATTATATCCAGAATCGCTACTTTTTAACAGTAATACTACCCTGATTTACTATAGATTAATACCACAACTCCCTTTTTTCCAAGAATAAAAGGCATTTCACCAGCATTCCTCTTTCAGTTTATAACTCCCCTTTTCACTCATTGGCTAACATGCAATCATCTATTTCTATATTCAAATCTTTTTACCATATTTGTTAGAGTTAAATCACTGAATAACAATTATTTAGATCGATTTTAAATAAGATAAAAAAGATGCTAAAAGTCATGTTTTCAACATAATATAAAACAGAAGCAGTTTTTAGCAACAAATAGTAGAAATGAAAATTAGCACCAGTTAGAAGTACCAACAACCTTTAAACCAGGCAAATGCCATGAAGATCAGTGAAGTTGCAAAGTTGATGAACGCCCGTATCGTTTGCGGAGAACATCGGTTAGAAGAAGAGATAAAACACGGATTCGGCTCAGACTTAATGAGTGATGTATTAAGAACTGAAGCTGAACAGTTAATTTTAATAACAGGTTTAGCAAACTTGCAAACCATAAGAACAGCTGAAATGGCCGATATTGAGTTCATTCTTTTTGTTCGAGATAAAAAAGCAACTGACGAGATGGTTGAGTTAGCCAAGGAAAATAACTTGGTTGTTCTGGAAACATCCAATTCGATGTTTAAAGCAAGTGGTATATTATTTCAAGCTGGTTTAACACCTGTATTTTAAACTATGCAAGTAAAGTATCAGGTAGAAGGAGGAGATTTTACGAGTGCTGGTTATGCTTCTAGTCAGGTAAAAAAACTATTGAAGCAACTGAACGTAGCACCCAAAGTTATAAAGAATGTTGTTGTTGCGCTTTACGAAGCTGAAGTAAACATTGTGGCTCATGCCTATCGCGGAGTAATTGAAGTGGAGTTAGATCCTCAGAAAATTACATTGGTATTGGAAGATGAAGGTCCTGGTATACCAAACATCGATTTGGCTATGCAGGAAGGCTTCTCAACCGCCTCGCCTGCGGTTCGTGAAATGGGCTTTGGAGCAGGAATGGGATTACCTAATATCAAACGCAATGTTGACGACATGCAATTGGAAAGCCAAGTAGATAAAGGAACTAGATTAACATTGATAAAGTTTTTTAACGCATAATGAATACACAACACATGAACCACGCACTAAAACTCGATGCCGACAAATGCATTGGTTGTACTCACTGTATTAAAGTGTGTCCTACCGAAGCTATTCGTGTCGTCAACGGGAAAGCGAACGTTCAGGCCGAACGATGTGTCGATTGTGGCGAATGTGTACGTGCTTGTCCTTATAACGCATTCTACGTTGATGAAGACGACTGGGCATTAAAAGAGCAATATAAGTACCGTGTAGCTCTATTTCCATCAGTATTTATTGGTCAGTTTGCCCGTAACCATTCTCAAGAGAGTATTTACGGAGCTATTCTGAAGTTAGGTTTTACCCATGTTTATGAAGTGGAACAACCTATTGCCTTATTGAAGGAAATCACCAAAGAATATTGTGCAGATGAAGAAAAGACAAAACCGTTTATTTCTTCTTACTGTCCTGCCGTAGTACGTCTTATTCAGCTTAAATTTCCATCACTAACCGAAAACATTATAAATATAAAAGCACCACACGACCTTTCTGCGAATTACATTAAACGTTCGCTAATGAATCGTGGTGCAAAAGAAGACGAAATTGGAATCTTCTACATTTCGCCATGTGTAGCTAAAATGGCTGCAGTAAAAAACCCAATCGGTGAAAAGCAATCCATCATCAACGGTGTCCTCAACATGAAGGAAGCCTATAACCGGGTGATGAAAGTTTTAGAAACCGGAGAGGTAGAAGCTGTTGCAACCGATTTTATGAAGCGCTTAACACGCGATGGAGTAAAGTGGGGACTGACAACAGGAGAATCGAAGCATGCTAAAGGAAAATCGATGGCAATTGATGGCATTCATAATGTCATTAAATTTCTCGATCGACTGGAGAATGATGAAGCACCTTGGTTACACTTCTTAGAAGTTCGTGCTTGCGACTTAAGTTGTGCGGGAGGAATTCTATTAACAGGTAATCGCTTCTTAACCGATGACCGCCTAAGAAAAAGAGCTCAGAAATTCCCAGCTGCAGGAAAAGTGGAAGACCTTCAGGTTACGGTTGATCTGGACGAGTTAAGAAAAAAACTTTATACCGATCCAATTCCTCCAAAACCAATTATGATGTTGGACACTGATATGGGAAGAGCACTGGAAAAGTTAGCTCGTGCCCGTAACATCATGTGTCACTTACCAGGCATCGACTGTGGAGCATGTGGAGCACCAACCTGTCAGGCACTGGCAGAAGATATGGTTCAGGCAAAAGCAAAAATGTCCGATTGTATTTTCTTACAACAGACCTGGCAAAGACAAGGAAAAATATCGGCCCAAAAGGCCTTTGATAATATGGAAAACAAGTGGGGTAAAAATCGTTTTATGCCCGACTGTAACAAAAAAGGAGCAAAAAATGAAAGTCTCTGAAATAATTGAAAAGCTCAACCTTCGCGTATTTGGCGGAGAAGACGGATTGCAAAACGAAATTACCGGAGGGTATGTTTCGGATTTATTGAGCGATGTAATGGGAAATGCAGACGAAGGAGAAGTATGGGTAACATTACAAACGCATAAGAATGTAATGGCAATCTCTTCATTGAAAGAGTTGGCTGCTGTTATTTTGGTTACTGATCACGAACCTGATGCCGACATGTTGGAACAAGCCAACGAAGAAGGTATCCCTGTTTTAGGAACCGAAAAAAGTACATTCGAAGTTAGTGGAGAATTGTATCAGCTTTTGAAATAGAAATATGACAGTTTACCGGGCCGATTTACATATTCACTCTGTTTTGTCGCCTTGTGGCGATTTAGAGATGAGCCCTGTAAACATTATTGAACAAGCAAAAGCAAAAAAAATAGATATCATCGGCATTACCGATCACAACAGCACCCGACAGTGCCAAGTGATTAAAAAGCTGGGAGAAGAGCAGGGAATTTTGGTACTATGTGGTGCCGAAGTCACTACCAAAGAAGAAGTTCACTGCCTCGCGTTCTTTGAAAAAGATGAAGAATTGGCTCTATTTCAAGAGTTTTTAGATGCGCATTTGCCTAACATTCCCAATAAACCGAACCTATTTGGCTATCAGGTATCGGTTAACAGGAATGAAGAAATTCAGTTTGAAGAAGAACGCCTACTAATATCAGCATTGGATGTAGGTATTGATCAGGTAGCGGAGAAGATTAGAATGCACAACGGATTATTCATACCTGCTCACATCGATAAACCATCCAACAGTCTGTTTAGTCAACTGGGATTTATCCCACCACAGCTAAAAGCCGACGCCTTTGAGTTTACTGGCAAACAATCGAGAAAGCAAATGGAGATGCTCGGACTACCTAAAAATGCAACACTTATAACTAGTTCCGATGCTCATTTGCCCGAAGATATTGGTAAACGATTTACACAGTTCCACATGGAACACTTGTGTTTTCAAGGCATACAGCAGGCGCTGCAAAACCAAACAATTGAAAATTGTATTGAATGAAGGAATTGGCATTGCACATATTAGATATAGCTCAAAACTCTATTCGAGCCAACGCCACATTGGTGGAAATTGAAATTGAAGACAACCTGAACGATAATCGTTATCAGATTTCAATCATCGATGATGGAACAGGAATGGATGAAGACACCATTCAAAAAGCAATTGATCCTTTCTATACTTCGCGTACAACCCGAAAGGTAGGACTCGGACTTTCGATGTTTAAACAAAATGCAGAAATGTGCGACGGCACATTCGATGTAAAATCGAAACTGGGAGAAGGATCAAAAGTAACAGCCACATTTATTCACAACCACCTCGATCGACCTGTATTGGGTGATATAGCAGGAGTTGTACTGATGTTGGTTTATGCAAATCCGGAGTTGGACTTTATTTACCGTCACAGCACAAACAACGGCGAATATATATTCAACACCTGGGAAGTGAAAGAACAACTCGGCGAAGTGCCTATAAACACTCCCGAGGTCAAAAGATATTTAGAAGAGATGATCCGTGAGAACTTGGTAGAGATCGGATCTAACAACTAAAATGGCGTAACAAAAATATTAACGTTTACAATTATTTGGAAAATGGCAAAAGTTAAATCACTGGCTGATCTTAAGAAGATCAAAGACGAAGTTCAGTCAAAAATGAAGCTAAGGGAAAATAGCGAACAACCTGAGAAAATGGTTCAGGTGAAAGTAGCTATGGCCACTTGTGGTATTGCCTCGGGTGCCAAAGAGACCATGAATTATATGATCGAAGAATTCGATCACCAATCTATCGAAGCAGTAGTAACTCAAACCGGATGCATGGGATATTGCTACGCAGAGCCTACCATTGAGGTAACACTTCCGGGTAAGGAGCCTGTAGTTTTCGGACATGTGGATAAGAAGAAAGCCCAAGAGGTTATCGAAACATATGTGAAAAAGGGTGAATTGATCGACGGAGTTATCCCTGTGAATTATAAAACTATTGATGAATAATCGAAACTTCTAGACTGAAAAATTATGGCCGATTACAAAATGCACATGCTAGTATGCGGTGGTACGGGATGTCGTGCTTCCGAGAGCAAAAAAATCCGTCAGAATCTGGATGCTTCTATTCAAGCCAATGGCTTGGAAGATAGTGTACAGGTGGTAGAAACCGGATGTTTCGGTTTTTGTGAAAAAGGACCTGTAGTTAAAATTTTACCAGATAACACATTCTACGTTCAGGTGCGCCCTGAAGATGCCGATCAGATTGTTGCTGAGCACATCGTTAAGGGACGTCAGGTAAAACATTTGCTTTATGAAGATCCTACAAAGCAAGAGGTTATTGCCGACTCGAAAGATATGGGCTTCTACAAAAAGCAGGTTCGTATTGCACTTCGTAACTGTGGATTCATCGATCCTGAAAATATCGACGAATATATCTCAAGAGATGGATATGCAGCCTTGGCAACATGTTTGGGCGACATGACTCCTGAGCAGGTGATTGACACGATGAAAGAATCAGGCTTGCGCGGTCGTGGAGGCGGTGGCTTCCCTACTGGATTGAAATGGCAATTCACTCGCAACTCTGTTTCAGAACAAAAATATGTGGTTTGTAATGCCGACGAGGGTGACCCGGGAGCATTCATGGACCGTTCTATCTTAGAGGGTGACCCTCACAGTGTATTGGAAGCAATGGCTATCTGTGGATATGCAATTGGTGCCGACACTGGTTTAATTTATATCCGTGCCGAATATCCTTTGGCAATCGACCGTTTGAAAGTAGCTATCAAGCAAGCTCGTGAAATTGGTCTTCTAGGCAACGATATCATGGGAACCGGATTCAACTTCGATGTTGAGTTGCGTTACGGTGCCGGTGCATTCGTTTGTGGTGAAGAGACTGCATTGATCCACTCAATGGAAGGACTTCGCGGTGAGCCTACTTTTAAACCACCATTCCCAGCAGTTGAAGGTTACTTAAAAAAGCCAACCAACGTAAACAACGTTGAAACATTGGCCAACGTTCCTGTAATCATTAATAAAGGAGCTGAATGGTTCGCATCTATTGGTACTGATAAATCGAAAGGAACTAAAGTATTTGCTTTGGCCGGAAAAATCAACAATGTTGGTTTGATCGAGGTACCTATGGGAACTACCCTTCGTGAAGTAATTTTCGATATAGGTGGTGGAATTAAAGATGGAAAGAAATTTAAGGCAGTTCAGACAGGTGGTCCTTCAGGTGGATGTTTGACTGAAGAGCACTTAGATACTCCTATCGACTTCGATAACTTATTGTCCGTTGGTTCAATGATGGGATCGGGAGGTATGATTGTTATGGACGAAGACGACTGTATGGTTTCTGTAGCTAAATTCTATCTTGAATTTACGCTAGACGAGTCATGTGGTAAGTGTACTCCATGTAGAATTGGTAACAAGCGTTTGTACGAAATCCTTGACAAAATTACTCAGGGTAAAGGAACCAAAGAAGATTTGGACCGCTTACGTATGTTAGGAAATGTAATTAAAGACACTTCTCTTTGTGGATTAGGTCAAACATCTCCAAACCCAATTCTTTCTACTCTAGATAATTTCTACGACGAGTATTTAGCACACGTTGAAGACGGACGTTGCCCTGCAGGACAGTGTAAAGCGCTTCTTCAGTACAAAATCATCGACGATAAGTGTACCGGTTGTACATTGTGTTTCCGCCAATGTCCAGTTGCTGCGATCTCAGGAGAGCGTAAGTCACCTCACTTCATCGATCAGTCGTTGTGTATCAAGTGTGGCGTATGTTACGAGAAGTGTAAGTTCGATGCCATCGAGATTGTCTAAATGGGAAACCACTAAAATTACGGAAGAATGGAAATGATAAAATTAACCATAGATAAAAAGCCAGTTGTTGTAAAACCTGGCACTACCATATTAGATGCCGCATCAAGCATCGGCATCAAAATTCCTACACTTTGTCACATGAAGTTGCACGACATGGGTATTGAAAACAAGCCCGGTGGTTGTCGTGTATGTGTGGTTGAAGTAGAAGGTCGCAGAAACCTTGCTCCTGCATGTGTTACTAAAGCCGAAGAGGGAATGGATATCAACACTCACTCAATGCGCGCTATCAATGCACGTAGAACAGTTACCGAGTTGATTCTTTCTGACCACCCAGCTGAATGTTTAACTTGTGCCAAATCGGGCGAGTGTGAACTTCAGGACTTGGCTCAGGAATTGGGTATCCGCGAGATTCATTATGAAGGAGAGCAGTCGCACTACCGCGAAGATACTTCTCCAGCTATCATCCGCGAGATGGACAAATGTATTCTTTGTCGTCGATGCGAGATGATGTGTAACGAAGTACAAACTGTAGGTGTTCTTTCTGCTGTAAATCGTGGTTTCGATGCAGTAGTAGCTCCTGCCTTCGAAATGAACCTAGATCATTCGGCTTGTACATACTGTGGACAGTGTGTGGCTGTTTGTCCTACTGGTGCACTGACCGAGGTAGATCACACTGGTGCAGTTATTCGTGCATTGTCTGATCCTTCGAAAACAGTTATCGTTCAAACTGCTCCTGCTGTACGCGCAGCATTAGGTGAAGAATTCGATTTGGAAGCTGGTACTTTGGTAACAGGTAAAATGACAGCTGCATTGCGTCGTTTAGGTTTCGACTATGTATTCGATACTGACTTTGCTGCCGACCTTACTATTATGGAAGAAGGAACAGAGTTCCTGGATCGTTTAAACCGCCATTTAAAAGGTGACAAAGACGTACAACTTCCTATCCTTACTTCTTGTTGTCCGGCATGGGTGAAATTCTTCGAACATCAGTTCCCTGATATGAAAGATATCCCATCGACAGCTCGTTCTCCACAGCAGATGTTTGGTGCTATTGCTAAAACATATTTCGCCGACAAAATTAATGTTAAGCGAGAAGATCTTGTAGTGGTTTCAATTATGCCATGTGTGGCTAAGAAATACGAAAGTGCACGTGAAGAGTTTGCCACTGATGGTAACCCAGACGTTGACTTTGCAATTACAACTCGTGAGTTGGCTTCATTAATTAAGCTGGCTAACTTGAAATTCAACTCTCTTCCTGAAGAAGATTTCGATCAGCCTCTTGGTGAATCAACTGGTGCTGGTGTGATCTTCGGTGCTACTGGTGGTGTAATCGAGGCAGCTGTTCGTACTGCTTACGAAATTCAAACTGGTAAGTCGTTAGAGAAAGTAGACTTCGAGCAACTTCGTGGATTAGAAGGTGTTCGTGAAGCTACAGTTGACGTAGATGGATTAGAACTTCGCATTGGTATTGCTCACGGACTAGGAAATGCTCGTAAGTTATTGGAAGACATCCGTTCAGGAAAATCTAACTTCCATGCTATCGAGATTATGTCTTGTCCTGGTGGTTGTATTGGTGGTGGTGGTCAGCCATATCACCATGGCGACGACAGCGTTATTAAGAAGCGTTTCGAAGCAATCTATAAAGAAGATGCTGGTAAAGCAATTCGTAAGTCGCACGAGAACCCACATATCGTTAAATTGTACGAAGAGTTCTTAGGCAAGCCAATGAGCGACAAAGCTCACCATTTGTTGCATACTAATTACTTCGACAGAAGTAATAAAATTGAATCGTAACGAGGTTTTAACTTTTTAAAAACGAAAAGTATGTCGAAGATTAAATTAGCAGAGCACGTTATTGAAACGGTACAAGCCATCTGCGCACAATATAACAACGAGGAAGGAGAATTAATCAATGTCCTTCACGGCACTCAATCAAAGTTGGGTTACTTGCCTGCCGAAGTGCAGGAACTTATTGCCAAAGAATTGGACATGAGTGTAGCTAAAGTATACGGTGTAGTTACTTTCTACTCGTTCTTTACTATGACTCCAATGGGTAAGCACCCTATCTCAATTTGTACAGGTACTGCATGTTACGTGCGTGGTGCAGAGCAAGTATTGGAAGAGTTCAAACGCCAGCTTAAGCTGGAAGTGGGTAAAACAACCGACGATGGTAAATTCTCAATCAGCTGTCTACGCTGTGTAGGAGCATGTGGTTTAGCTCCGGTAGTTATGGTTGGCGAGAAAGTATATGGTAGAGTATCACCTCAACAGGTGCGCAAAATCATTTCAGAATACCAAGATGGTTGTCCATCTCACGCTGAATAAGCCCTTTTAGCTATAAAAGCTATTTTCTATAAACGAAGGGAAGTGATCTTAGATTGCTTCCCTTTTTTAATGTATTTGAACATGAAAAAGTTGAAAAGTGAAAAAGTAGGAAGGTTTAAAAATCTGTTGGATGAGTTTAACAATGGGTGTTGCGCTTTACTCCCAACAAGTTCACTTTGTTTCTCTTTCCCTTTAAAACGGGCGTTTCAAGGAAGGATATCTCGTACTTTTCTATTCGGTTTAATTGCTTAAACAAACTCTCTGATATAATTAATACTTGTTTGTATTCATTGCAAAGTGATTGGATACGAGCAGTCGTATTAATTACATCGCCATGATAGGCCAACTCCTTCTTTATGGTTCCAACTTCTGCTACCATAAGCGTTCCTCCATGAACGCCTGCCTTAAACTCGGGAATCAATCCATATTTATTTCGATAAAACGCCTCTTTCTCTTGCAATAAAGTAGTTAATGCAAAATAGAGATCGATGCAGTTATTATTGGCTAATCCTTTTGTGAAATTCCAACTAATTACTGCCTCATCGCCAACATACTGATAGATTTCTCCATCATATTTTGCCACCACTTCGTTTAAATCGTAAAAGCAGTCTTGCACCAATTGACTGTAATTGAAGTGCCCTAATTCCTCGGCAATGGTTGTAGAAGATTTTAAATCGATAAACATGAAAATTCGTTTCTCTTCTTTGGGCTTTTTATATCTTCCCAGAAGCATTTTCAGAAAAACACCTCTACCAAATTTATTCCCCGCAATTTGAATAAAGGAGTATACAAACGACATGATGATTATAAAAATCAAAACAGCCCAAAATCTTTTATCGTCTCTCCACCACCCCAGTTCAATACTAAATTTTAAATCGAAGATTAAAGCTGCAGTGTTAATAACCAAGCTTACCACTAAAACAGTTACCAGAAAATAAAAAGTTGTTTTCAGAAATAATCGAATACCTAACGTTAGTCGCTGGGATACTATTTTTTCGAAAAACAGATCCAACAAGCCATACAGTAGTCCTAGCCCCAGTCCCAAAGTAGATAACACGCTCAAGTATTCTAACATCGACTTACTCTCATCTCCCCCCTTGGGCAAAAGGCCAACTTCCTCTTGAATTCCCAAAAATCGGAACACACTAAAAAAGGCCAAAGCTAATGTCCAGAATACAATGGAACTAAGTAATGTTCTTATTGACTGTTTTATCCCCTGCTTCATGACTTAAGTATTCATTAGATATTAGCAAGTTATAATTTTTTTGCTTAACAACTGAAACTATACTTTGATGGCACGAATAATGAAATCAGCCACTTCTGTTTTTCTATCTTCCAACATTTCATTGAACTCTTCATTCGATTTATTGATTATCTCGTTTAAAACTGGAGTAACTAAAAATGGGAAAAGATTCAGTGCCAAAATATTAATGAATAACTGCTCTCCTTTTATCGGTAATATTTTTTTCTGTTCTACGTCCTTTTGTACCTGACAATTAAACTTTTCCATATTGACTTTACTCAACTCATTCTTCACATGAGCAACAAATTCAGGGGTCCGATTCACTTCTTGAAAAATGAAACAAGGCAAATCAGGCTGCACCATCATAAATGATATATGCCTTTCCACTAACTGTCGGATTTTCTCTTCCAAAGAGCCATTGTCATTTAATATTTCGAAAAGCTGCGGTGCCAATAAAGCGAATGTACTTTTAAACACCGCCATAAATAGTTGCTGTTTACTTTTGTAGTAATAATGCAACATAGCCTTGTTTATTCCTGCTTCATCTGCAATCTCCTGCATCCTGGCACCATCCATCCCTTTGCGTTGAAACACATGTTTGGCAGCTTCTAATATCACTGCTTCGGTATTTCGTGTTTTCTTATTCATAATCCTGATATAAAGTTATGGCGCAACTCGAAAACGTTTACAACAAATGGCCGAATAGCGCCAGACACAAGAGAGTCATTTAACAATGACAAGTAATAGTTGAAATATATAATATAGTAAAAAATGACTCTTCTGCTTATATCTTTTTCCCAAAGGATGGAAACAAAAAAGTTTTGCTTCCCCCTTCAGGAAGATAAGATCAAGGAATAAATATTTCCCTTGAAGATAAAAAGGCTACTTATGTAGCATCAAACCGCTCAACTTTAACAGCTCTGCTTCTTTTTGTTTAACTGTGAACGAAGAATAAACGATGCGCAACTTTGCAGTTGACAAATCCAACTGAGCTTCTCTTAAGTCTGTACTACTTATTTGACCATTCTGGTAGTCTATCAGACATCTTGTGAAGCTTTGCTCAAAAGTCTCAAGGTTTGTATTATCAATACGTAAATCTTTTTTAGCCTGTACATATTCATCGTATGTATTATTGAAAAGAGCCAGCACCTGTTGCTTCGAATCTTGTACTCTCAATTCGTTCTGCTGAATTTCGATCTTAGCATTCTGCATGCCTCTCTTCACTCTGTTCCCATCGAAAATATTGAATCGAACACCAACTCCCAGATTCCATCCTTTTTGGTTTTGCTCTTTCAATAACCCAGCCTCATTCTCCTGATCAAGGTAATTGTAACCACCATTCACAAATAGTTTGGGTAAACGTTGCGATTTTATCACCTGTAGGTTGTTAAAAGAGACACTTAGTCCCTGTTCTGCCATTTTCAACAAAGTATTGTTTTGCTCTACCGCCTTCTCCAACTTTGCCTTAGACATCATATTCAGAAATTGTACTTGTTCTTCTACTTCAAAATCAGTCGATAAATCGCGACCTAACAACGCATTTAATGCTGTCTTAGCTGTTCGGTATTTCAGCTTTGTCTTACGCAAAGCAACACTATCATTTTTCACATGAACCAAAGCTCTTAACACCGATGTTCTATTGGTAACACCATAACTGAAGTCGTTTTCACTTCGTTTTAATCGCTCTTTACTAATATTCAGTTGATCTTCGTAGATCTCAATGCCAGCCTGTTGAATGGCCACATTTAAATAGCCACGAATAGTACTTAACACAGTATTCTCAATTGAATTTTGTGTTTCCAACATAGTAAGACCATTAATAGCATTTAATTGCTTCAAGCGATAAGAGCCACCAAATCCATCAAACAAGGTATACTCCACCTTAATTGCGCCTCGTGTTGTTTCTGTTACCGCATTATCCACATCGCTTTTGGTTGATCCAACATTCTCCCCCTGGTTAAAAGGTAACAGCTCTATTTCAGTATTATTACTGCTGTAGTCATATCCTCCTTCGGCATAAACAGTAGGCAATAATCCTGCATTTCCGGCTTCGGCATTGTTTTTTGCCACTTTATTTTCCAAGCGAGCTATTTGAATATCATAGTTATTCTGCAATGTTATATCAATTGCCTTTTGCAGAGTCAACTTCTCTTGTGCAAAAGCACTTCCACACAGAAATACAATTGCTATTGAAAATATCTTCTTTCTCATTATTGCATTTTTTTATGGTGGGCTAAACGTACTGCTGGCTCAAGATCTATAGCTGTCTTGTTCGATTTTCTATTGAAAAATTTATGCCATTTATACCTGAGTTTATTCAGTGTAATTAAGAATGTTGGCATTAAAAACAATACATTAAAAATTCCGAACAATAATCCATAAGCAACCGCAATGGCTGGGCCTTTTAGGAATAGAGCACTTAAACTTCCACTTGAAATTAATGGCGCTAAACCTGCAATAGTAGTAATGGATGTTAAAATAATTGGACGGAATCTGGAGAATGCCGTCTCTTTCAGTATTGTTTTAAAATCGGCTCCCTCGGCAAGTTGTTCGTTTAAAGTACTGGTGAAAACAAGCGCATTATTAACAAATACACCAATTAAAGCAATTGTTCCAATCAAACTGAAAATGTTCAATGCCATTCCATGAATATAGTGGCCAATAATTACTCCAATCAATGTAAATGGGAATAAAGAGAAAATCGTAATTGCCTGCGAAAATGAATTACAGTTGAACACTATCAAAGCAAATATGAAAAATAGGGTTAGTGGTCCAACTACCAAAATGGTATTCATAAGGTTCGATGATTGTCTTGCTTGTCCCTCAATACTATAACTAACACTAGGATATTTTTCTAGAATTGTCGGAATTATGTTCTCTTCAATATCCATTATTGCCTTAGGTGCCGATACATTTTTATTCGCGACATTAGCCTCAACTCTGACCTCTCGTATCCCATCAATATGATCTATTGAAAGGGTTCCAATCTCATCATCAATATTAGCTAATTCCCGAAGTGGTATTTGGTCTCCCGAAGGAGTTGAAATTCTCATATCTAAAAGTTGTGCTTTCGACTGTCGATCCATTTTGGGGTATCGCACCCAAACCTCTACTTCTTCATCGCCACGCTGAAGACTTTGAGCCTCGATTCCAAAGAATCCAGAACGTACCTGACGCATTACATCTCCCAATGTCAATCCTACAGCTTCAGCATTAGGTCGTAAGCTTATTCGGTATTCTAGAATTCCTGACTTATCTGTATCCGAAACATCGCTCACACTTTTGTTCTGGCGCATTCCTGCCACCAACTCATCTCTGGCTAGGCGTAACTCTTCCAAGTTCTCACTTTTTAAAGCAAAAGCTACTGGTAATCCAAACAATGAACTTGTTGCTCCCAATCCAAAGATTAATCGACGTGCTTCTGGAATTTTGGGACTTGCATTGGCAATGCTTCTCGATAACTCGAAAGAGTTAATTCCCCTTTCATTCCCCGGCAAAAAGGTAATTTTCAATTTTCCCTGATTATCAAATGGACCAGTTATCACCTCAACAAACCTTACAATCTCCTTTCCATCGGTTCTTTTATCGGAATACTGTTTATTCACCTTCCACACCGCATCTTCAATGTCGAATAGTTTACTTTTGGTCTCCTCCTTAGGTGTACCTGGTGGCATTTCCAACTCGACAAAGAAAGCATCATCATCGATGTTGGGAAAGAAGGTAAAACTCAATCGCCCTGATCCTACTAGTGTAGAACATCCTGCTAAAACAGCAGCAAATATCGAGATTGTAACAACTCTGGATGTTCGATTTTTCAAAACAGCACGGTTAAACATCGGCATAAATGTTTTATCCCTCAACCACTCCATAAACTTCACCGACCATCGCTCAATTCGATATAATTTCACATCTTCTTTCATTCCGCGAGCATGAGCAATGTGTCCAGGCAGAATTATAAATGTTTCGATTAATGCAATTACTAATACTGCAATTACTACAAATGCCATTTCGCCAAAGAACTCTCCAATTTTTTCTGGGAGGAAAAAGAATAATGCAAATGCAGTGGCTGTTGTCAACAACGAGATAATAACCGGTGTAACCATTTCCATGGTTCCATCTACAGCTGCTCGGATAGGTGTCTTCCCTTTTTCTTTCCGATGTTTATAGATGTTCTCCCCTACGACAACAGCATCATCGACCAAAATTCCCAGTACCAAAATAAAACCGAACAGCGATACTGCATTAATTGTCATATCTTTGATGGGTACCAGAATAAACATTCCCAAAAGAGATATGGGAATTCCTACGGCTACCCATAAAGCTAAATACCTATCCAGGAACAAAGCCAAAACAATCAACACCAGAAAGATTCCGACAATTCCATTAGAAGTCATCGTATCGATGCGTTCTTTTAAAATTACTGTTCCATCTTCTAAAATTTTCAGATGAACACCTTCGTGTGTTTTGTTATAATTGGCAATGTATTCCTTTACAAACTCTGCATTCTCTAGAACATCCTCATCGTTTAAAGTATTTACAGTCATTGTCACTACTGGCTTTCTGTTCATATATCGCCCTGTAGCATCGTCTTTAAACTGATCTTTTATTGTAGCTACATCTTTCAGGTACACATTATGTCCATCTTTAGTAGCTGCCACCTTAATATTCTGCAATTCTTTGGAGTAATAGCCTCTGCTATCGGCCTTAATATTAATCGTACTCAGCTCATTCTCGATAGTACCTCCAAAAGTTTCAATGTTACTAGCAGCAATGGCTTTACTTATCTGAGCAAGACTTATATTGAATCGTCTTAGATCGTTCTCTCGAACACTTATTTCAATCTCTTCATCAGGAATTCCTTCAATTACAACACGCGACAGACCTTCGTGTGCAACAAAATCATTTTCAATTTTCTTCGCAATATCCTTTATTTCGAAGAGAGAAGAATTTTCAGACTCAATAGCAAAGCTCATGGTTAAATTCTCAAGGTCACGCTTTTCAACCGATGGCTGCTCTACTTTTGCGGGAAAATTATTGATCTTATCAATTGCATTCTTCACCTCAACCAACATGGCATTTGCATCGGCTCCCTCAATCAACTCTACCTGAATAGCTGCACGGTTATCCATCGATTGACTGGTAACTCTGTCTATACCATAAATCCCCTCCAGATTATCTTCAATCTTTACTGTTACTCCTTCTTCTACCTCTTCGGGACTTGCTCCCGGATAAGCAACACTAACATCTATAAAGCGTACACCTCCCTTTGGGAAATTGGTTTTCTGCGTATTAAGCAACTGCATAATTCCAACTCCCATTAGAATTAGCATTGCCAAGTTTACCAAAGTAGGCTGTAGTGTAAAAAATCTAATCAATTTCTTCATACCGTCCTTATTTTGCTTTTGCCTTATTTCCTATCTGAGTAGGTCTAACTTGCTCCATAATCAACACATCGCCACTGCTCAATCCTTGAACAATTACTGTGTTCTCTTCATAAGTCAATACATTCACGCTTTTTGCTTGAACAGCATTACTTTTTATTAGAAATACTTTACTATCTCTGGTAAGTTGTTGCTTAGGAATTCGGACTGCATTTTCCCAGGAGTTAATAATCAACTCTCCTTCTAAATACATGCCTGCACGCAATAACGGATCATTCGATTTTAGATATACATTTACCGACTGGGTTTTCTCATTCAAATTCTCACTTATTCTATCCACAGTCGTACTTATTTTCTGTCCAAAATTAGGGGCATTTAACTCTATCGGCTGTCCTATTTTTATAGCATGAACATCAACAGAATTAACAGCAGTAACAATCTCATATTCTTTCGTACTAATAAACTCTCCCAGCTTTAATCCCGGACTCACCAAATCGCCCACATCAACTGCCGATTTAGTTACCACTCCATCAAACGGCGCATACAATTTATATTTGCTTAGCTTCTCTTCCTGACTCTTTATGGAGTAATAGACCTTTAAGATATTTCTACCAGTAAGGAAAAAGCGCAATTGATTATTTTTTAACTCAGGCAACTCTGGTAATGGCTGCTGCTCGCTTATCGATTCTAAAAACAAATTCCATGTTTTAAACTCGTTCGGATAGTCGAGCTTTATGTCCGACATCGATTTAATGAGCGTTGCTATGAAATCACTTTTCTGTGCTTTCAATGCGTATCCTGCATCATCATCATCAATAGCTAGAATCAAATCTCCTTTCTGATAACGAATACCATCCTCCAATTTTCCACTCTCATTGGTAATTACACCTTGAACTTCCGAAACAATATTTACCTTCTTTTCTGGAACTACTCGCCCAGTAATACTTACCTTACTAAACACCTGTCCATTTTTTATAACCTGAATATTGAACTCCGTCACATTCGCCTCTTTCATTGCTGGTTGGCTCTCTTTATTCTTACACTGAACAAAAGAGAGTATAACTAAAACCAACAGATGTATTCTTTTAAATTTCATCTTTAAAACTCATTTAAGGTTATTCTTCTTCTGAAAAAAGTTCTATTTACAAATAGTTGCATAATGAACTATTTCTACAAAAAATTTTATACTATTCCCATTTGGATAAATATTCCTACTCACCCTCCATTATTTGAAAATCGCCTTTTAGTTGCATAGCGAACTATCTGGTCAAAATTTTTATGCTTTCAACCTTCTAATTAAATCGTTTGCCATAGTCAATAATTGCTTCAACTCCTCTTGATCGGAACCAAATAGCTCGTTACTAAAATTCCTCAATATTTCCAGCCCCTGAACTACCAATCCTGCTCCATGCTCTGTGGGAAAAACAAGGTTCGATCTAGCATCCACCCCCGATTGTTCCCTCTTCAACAAATCATTATCGATCATGGTATTTATAATTCTGGTTACTGCCGATTTTCCTTTCTCTGTATTCGCTGCCAGGAAGTTCTGATCACATCCAGGGTTATCACAAACAATCTTCAATAAGCGCATTTGCTCAATGGTTAGATCAATTGCCTTAAGCTGCTGATTCAATTTATTATACATACAGAAATGCAGCTCCCTAAATGTGCCTCCCAACTCTACACTAAGAGGTAAATCGTGTGAAATATTATATTTCTTCATGGTGCAAAGATACAATTAGTTGCATAGTGAACTAACTATTTGGTTAGCTTTAACCTTTTTTAACAAGGCAGGAAAAGTAGAAAGGTTAAAAAAAACCGCAAACAAAGCTTAATTGACAATGTAAGTTATAAGCCAAAATCACAGTTCTACTCTTTCAGTTTTACAATCATCACCAGAGGGTTATCTGTCTCACTCATCTTATTCAGTTTTTGCAAGTGTTCAGGCAAATGCTTTGCTTTATCTGGGTTTTCTTGAAACCATCTTTTTACATCAAAAGCTGAAACAAAAGCAACAACTTCGTCTTTGGGAGTTATTGACTGAGGCTTGAATGATAAGAATGAGTTGATATCATCATTAATTCCAGCTTCTGCTTCACACACCTCAACTGCCGATGATTGTTTATTATAGACTCCAAAACCCTTTCCTTGCTTTTTATGGTAATCAAACAGAAGATATCTCTTCGATTCAAAAACTTTACCTATTCCTGCTTTTCCCTGAAATTTATACCTAGGAACGACATTGCTTCCATTGAAACTAAATAGCGTATCCTTAAGAAATTCAATATAATTGAGTTTATTCTCAAACTTGTAAAACCAACAGTTCCAGCGAAACATTGACAAGCCATGCGTTTCATAACTCCATTTAAATCTCGTTTTCTGTGGGATGGTATTCAGCTTCTCATCTTTCTCATTGTAAAAGATGAACTTATTTTTCTGCTGTCCATTAAAGTTCCAAACATAACCTAATTTCAACCGCTTATCCAACGGCACAAGTGAGGTAATCCACTCAAATGAATCGGTTTCAAGTTCGATCTTTCGTTTCAGATTTCCCTCTAAATCAAATCCTCTAAAGCTATTGTCTTTCCATCCTTTCACAAATATTTCTTTCTTCTCATAATCATAGGGATATGAAAATACTGTCTGCTTAAATCCCAGAGGAGATCGATCTCTATTTCCTATTCTTCGAATATAGTTTCCCGTTTTTCTATCAAATAGCATAATCTGATCTTCATCGGCAAATACGATAAGCAGATCATTATCGGCATAAATTCTCAGTCGATTCTTTAGTAAACACTCCGCTTTTGACTCCAGTTGAATATATTCTATTTCACCTTCTACCAAGCTACTCAACAGAAGCTCTTTGGTGCTACCCAAATCGCTAAATTGAATCTTAGTGATTTCTTTCTTACTCGTTTTATTCTGTTTACAGCCAAATGAAAAAATAACTATAAAAAACACTAATCCTAATACGTTATTTAAACTATGCATTCTCTTTCTTTAAGTATTAAAGATTATAAATTTCACTTTTATTCCTTCTCCTTCTTCAGCCGAACTAAAATAACACCACCGTGCTCTAAAGCGTTGTATTTCTTCAACTTTTCAGTATCCTTGACGATCTCAAAACCGTCAATATCATCTGGGTTCATATTTTTTAATTCTTCGGGACTTGCCTTTTTCCCGTCAATAAATATTAAAGGGTTCTTGTACCCCAAATTGGGTGAAATTTTCAAATTCTTTCGCTCCTTGACATTTTCCGACAAAGTAGAGCTATCGGTAATAATTTTACCACTGGTAGGTTGAGCATAACGTCCCATAAACAAGATGGCCCGACTCTTTTTATTAACGACAAAAAAGACAAAAGGATGATCGGATTTAACAATTTTATACCTTGGTAAACCTCTGATATAAAATGTAGAAGTTGCTGCTGCTGCCTCGGTTTTTTCCTCATCAATTTCCAACCAAGTTTTATGCACTACCTGTCCCAACCAAAGAGAAGATTCTGAGCTAAGCCCTTTAAAATTTGCATTGGACGAAAAAGCCGATTTTAAGCCCAAACTACTCAATGCACCATTTAGTCTATATGATTCCTTCATTTTTATTTTGGGCAGGAATAATTTAATCTCTTCCGATTTACAGTTGTCGAAAATTTCATTCAAGAAATGAGGATTCATCTGCTTTTCAATCGACTCAAGTTCAAATAATTTCTTGGGCAATAAAACGCAGAAAATCAATTCTGAATTTTTATACGATTTGGAAACAAACTGAAACTGATCATTTTCAAAATAATCTAGATGCTCGGTTTGGCTCATAAATGGGGTTTCTTGCTGAAGCGAACTATTCACGAAAAAAATCCCGGGCTGAGTATATTTCTTCTTAAACTTCTTAGCCCATTCAGCCTTGAAATACACCGCATTGGCAAGCAACAAAGGCATTTGGGGAGAAATATTTTCGCCTTTGACTATTCTAGTTATACGATTATTTGTTTTATCTGCCACCCAATTGTTAATGGTACATGCCACATCGTCGGAGTTATTGAAATCTGCCTGGGAAATAGCTGTAGCGTATTTTGTACCAACTCGTTTTTTATAATCAGCATTAATCCAAAACGGTTGATGCAGCCAAATGGCATTAAACACATTCATATTAGCACTATTATCCCTATTCCGGACAAGATGAAGCAAGTAATCTTTTTCAGCTTGTTTCAAGCTATTGATATGCAATACCTTTTCGAATTCCTGTTTTGTTTTTCCTTTTGCTCCTTCATAGAACATCATCATGGCATAATAGGTACTAACCGGAGATATAAACAGATTTTCTTTTTTTGAATTCAAACGGTGGTATAATTCAAATGAATACGAATTAAGAGCCTCACACTGCCCTTTCGATTGTGCTCTTCCATTTTCAATACCAATAAAACATACACAAAATACCAACAAGAACAATTTCATCTTCATCTGATTAAATTTATTATTTCCAATTGCATTTGTTTTATTCTCGAAACACTTAAAATATGCTATCACAACAACAATAAAACAAGCACTTTAAATATAATCATAATGAACAATACTGCTCCTACACAATATGATTAGATAAATGCACAATTTGATAATTTCCTATTTCAACCGAACGATCATCAACACTGGGTTTCCTCACTGTCAATCAATTTCCTTTGTTAAAATCAAATACAATGTTATCTCCAGAGAAATAAGGCCTCAGTTCTTTTTTTAGCACCCTGATTTTATGTTTTTCCAACACTTCCTTTCTAATGGCATTCTGCTCATCTATGGTTGCTTTATCCAAATAAGCCAAACTGCCATCCATATTAAACAAATATTTATAACAGCTATCTACCATCTTAATTTCCTGTAGATCAATTTGCTTAAAACCTGGTGGTATATTTTTAATTCGGACAGTGTAACAATTGAAAAGTATGATAACGATCTCTCCTTTCTCATCTCCAATTTCAAGATTAAAACTACCATCCAATTCAGCACATGTACTAAACTGTTTTCCTGAATGGGAATAAAAGCTAACTATTCCATCAGACAATCTGACCTTGCTATTCAGACAAGTACATTTCCCTTTTATAGATGAGTTCTGGCAAAAACTCTTTTGTCCAGCTAATAACATTAGCATTAAAATAATTGCAATTTTATATTTCATGTGTTTAGATTTTTCTATTTTATTTATAAAACAGTTGAAAATTAAAACAGGGTGACAAGCTTTACATATTTTTTTCAAAAAGATTCAATACAAAAAAAGGGAAGCCATTGTATAACGACTTCCCTTTGGTATTTTTTGTTTCTCTTTCTTCTAGTACTTATCCAGCACGCTTTGTAGTTTAGTGCTACTATCACTAAGGCCACCTGGACGGTTGCGCTTCAACCATAAATGTTGGTGACGAGTAATTAAAGCTTTCAGTTCTTCTTTCAATTCCTCGCGTTGCTTGGCAGTTATATTCTTAATGCTACCGCCTTTCGCTTCTAGCTTGTAGAGTATTTGCTGGCAAGCATGCAAACACAAGTTGGCAGCTTGTTGTAACTCTTCTTTCACCAATGGGCCATCGTAACAAATCATTGCTGCGTTATCCATTGCTTTCAATTTTTCGTTGATAAAAGCCATTGCCTGCTTTACTTTTTCGGCTTTTAGCTTTTTAATATTTCGACCTTTATCCATTGGTTTATGGGCTTCTTTCAACATCTGAAAGAAGATATTGGAATTGTCGGTCTCAACACCTGTCTCTAAATAGGCATTTCCTAAGTCTACAATTACCTGACCAATTACTTCATTTCTATCTTCAAACACCTGCTGGTTCAAGAAGTGTGCAATATCAACCGACTTATTCTCCTCAACACTCCAGGCAAGAGCCGCTCCATACAAATATGCAGGATAACAAACCGATTGTGGTTGCCAGTGCCCATTGTCTCCCCAGTTGGTATTCAGAAATCCTTTGGCTCCATACGCCTTTCCATTCTCTGCCGCATTCAATAAATTCTCAAAAGCATTTTTGTTGCGTCCCATAATGGTTTTCCACGTAGAAGTTCCCGGACACACATAAAAGTCTAATCCCGCTTTCTGAAATTGCGCACATTGCTTCTTAAATGGATGCTTGGCACCATATCCCCAAATAAGCGCAGTCATGTCTTTGGGCAAGTGAGGAATTAACTCAGGATGATGTAGAATAATGTCGCCCCAGAATTGGACTTTCTTATTATTGGCATCGACCAACTTTTTCAGCTCCAGCAAAAACTTCAGATAAACATTTCCTTTGCCCTCTTTTTTGCAAATTGCTTTTGACTTTCCACATCCTAGTTCTACCGTTTCGTCACAACCAATATTCACATATTCACTACTGAAATTAGGCAATAGCTCGTTGAATAGTTCTTCTACCAATTTTAGAGAACCGGGCTCAACCGGACTTAAACTGGTTTTCGACATCATTCCCCAGATGGTCTTAGCCGGTTTAGGACACTCGGCCAAATGCACATATTCTTTATGCTTCAACCAGCGGCGCATATGGCCAAAAGAATTCTGGTTAGGCACCAAATCGATGAAGCGCTCTTTGCAATAAGCATCTAACTCAATCACCTGTTCGGCAGTCATAGGACTAGCATTTTCCCATACTTTCTTATGATTCTGGTAAGCAAACGTGTGTTCGGTGTATAACTGAAACTCGTTAATCTTCCATTTTGCTAATTGGTCGACCAATTTATAAATCGACGCCATGGTTGGCACTTTATCTCTACTGATATCCAGCATCACTCCACGACGCTCGAAGTCGGGCCAATCGGTAATTTTCACCATTGGGAAAGCACCTTCCTTTTGGGCTATTGCACTTAGCTGTTCCAAAGTAAGCACTCCATTCCATAAACCTTCGGCATCGTTTCCTGCAAGCAGAATTCCATCGTTGCTGATTTGTAGTGTATAGCCTTGCTTCTGCCCTATCGACGCATCAATCTTCAACTCAATAGCAGCCTTTTCATTCAACGCAGCAACCGACGCCAATGGATAATTGTAGCCTAAGCCCAACATGATTTGCTTCACTCGGTTTACCGATCGCATTACAGCTGGCTCCACCAAGTTCTTACAAATTATGCGGCCATTGAAGTGAGTCGCTTGCCCCTGGAGTACTTCTATTTTCTTAGGCTGTGGTAGTAGGTATTGTTTCACATCGACACTTGCCCAACCACTCAAGCAGGCCAGTACAACAATTACAGAAAGCAAATATTTAATCATGGTATATTATGTATTTGGGTTTTATTCGTTCTATCATTCTAATTACTATTGTCAAAGGTAACAGGCGAAAAGAATAAAAAAAAGAGATGGCCATTGAATTTCTAACAACAACGCATCTCTTCATAAAATATATCGGTCTAACAACTTCGATATTAGTTACGAGTAGAAAAAGAACGACTTCGATTTATAATTTACAATGCAAATTAAGCTCTGTCACTAATCTTATTTCTACCCTTTTCATCATTAGCTAGTGCCTACAATGGCGTACCTGATGATTCGATGTTTCGCCACTTTCCTGCATCCATTTTTGCTTCCATCTTTGGGAAATTCGGACTATGCAACATAGTTTTCTCCCGAGTAACCAGTTTTCCATCTTTCACAAAGCCTTCGCCACGTTCTGATAAATGTTCCACCATATGTTGGCGCCATCTTTTCAACGTTTTTCTATATCTACTATCCTCAGTCACATCATTTAATTCCCCCGGATCTTTCTCCAAATTAAACAACTGCTCTTTCCCGCTATGCATAAACCAGATGTATTTTATTTTTCCATCGGTTAATGCACACCAATAGTTATCTTTCGAATAGCAAGTAGCATGCTCTAAATCGATATAAGGGCGCCAGTCGGCCTTTTTATTCTGAATAATACTTAGTAACGATTTTCCATCCATATCTTTCGGAATCTCACCACCTGCAGCATCAAGGAAAGTAGGCAAGAAGTCCCTCAACTCAACTGGCTGATTCATACGACCACCTCTCTGAGCATCGGTATCCATCCACGATGGCCATTTCATTACAAATGGAATATTGGCCGATCCTTGGTAAGCATATGTTTTGCGCCAATGGTGATGATCGCCCAGCATATCGCCATGATCAGAAGTAAAACAGATGATTGAATTATCGTATAGCCCCTTTTCTTTCAAAGCAGCAATAATCTCTCCCACCTGATCATCGATGAATGTGATATTGGCATAATAGTGCCTACGTGCTTTTATGGCATGCTCTTTCCCGAAATCACCAAAAGCAGCACTCTTCTGCTCTACTTTACCGTCATCGGCAAATGGCTTGGCCCAATCGCCCACATAAGGCTCTGGAATTTCCACATCTTTGTACATATCCAGATAACGTTTCGGCGGATCGTACGGACTATGAGGACGTGCAAAAGAGACCTTCAGAAACAGTGGTTTATCTTGCTGGTAATTATTTATTAGCTGAACAGCTGTTTGGCCAGTCCAGTGGGTAGGATGTACCTTTTCTGGCAACTGATAAACTCCGGCATTGTGTTCATTCCAACCAATTCCTGTAATATTCGGATCTAATCCTGGTGCATTCAGTTTGAACCAATCGCGGTAATCGCTCACAAAGCCATCCTGTTCCGATCGACCACTTTCGTCAACCAACGTACCATGGAAACCATGCAACGCTTTTTGAGGAAACCAGTGCATTTTACCAATACCGAAAGTGTAGTATCCTAAATTTCTCAACATGCGAGGCATTTCATATTTGTATTTTCGAGCCACGCGAGAGTATCCCAGCATACCATGTTTCCACGGTTTCATTCCCGTTAGCAATCCGGCACGTGCAGGCGTACAACTAGGAGTACACGAATAGCCATTCACAAAGGTGGTTCCTTGTGCCGCAATCGAATCGATATGTGGAGTTTTAATGGCTCCATTTCCCATACATCCCAACGCATCGCCACGCTGCTGGTCGGTCATTATAAAAATAATATTGGGCTGCTTACCATTGGTCACCTTACCTTTGGCAGCAACACTCAACGGACCCATCATAGAGACTCCCGCCCCCATCATTGCCGATGATTGAATAAATTGACGTCTGTTTATCATGATTCCAGTGTTTAGTATCTTGTTTTAAAATGTAACCGCACAATTCCCATCGTGTAGTTACATTTTGCTGACGCAGATTTGTAATCTGTGCCTTTTATTCTGTTAAGCACGAATTACAAATTCGCGCTAGCAATACATTCTTTCTTTTGGTCGTTGCAACCACCAGTTATAAACTTACGGTAATTTAAAACGCTACCGCACGATTCCCATCGTGTGGTTACATTTCGCTAGCGCAGATTTGTAATCTGTGTCTATTTTTCTGACTAGCATATCCACGCTAACAGTTGAAATTAATATTTTGAGCGATCAGTATCGTTATACTGCACCTGAAGTTCTTTCAACTTCTTCATTAAGTTGGTTTTCACCTCAGCATAAGCCTTATCGTTAATCAGGTTATGCATCTCTTGAGGATCTTTTTCCAAATCGAACAACTCCCAAGTATCGATATCATGGTAGAAATGAATCAACTTATAACGATCGGTGCGCACGCCATAGTGCTTCTTCACCATATGCTCGTTAGGGAATTCGTAATAGTGATAGTAAAGTGCATCACGCCACTTTTCTACCTTTCCCTCTTTTAGCAAAGGTTTTAACGAAACGCCCTGAACACTTTCTGGAATTTTCACTCCAGCTAAATCCAAAAATGTTGGAGCATAGTCGATATTCTGAACCAATTGTTTCACCGCACCACGCTTGTTGTATCCTTTAGGTAACTTCATTACTAAAGGAGTTCTAAACGATTCTTCGTACATGAAACGCTTATCGAACCAACCGTGTTCGCCCATGTAAAATCCCTGATCGGAAGTATAAACCACAATGGTATTCTCATCCAATCCATTGGCTTTTAGGTAATCTAAAACACGACCAACATTATCATCAACCGACTTGATACAGCCAAGATAATCGTGCATGTAACGCTGGTATTTCCATTCGTCCAGCTCTTTTCCCTTTAGCTTTCTATCCTTAAAATCTTTGATAATCGGATCGTAATGTGCATCCCAAGCTTTACGCTGAGCAGGATTCATTGCTTTTAAACGATTGCGCTGTCCATTGGCTAACCCTGGGCGAGGAGTAACAATCTCCTTCTCTTTATCAGCCATTTTCAAGTCGTACACCAAGTCCATATCGCTTTCACGAATACTCAACTTCTGCTCTTTGGCAGCCTGGCGCCCTTCATATTCATCGAAGAAGTTATCAGGCAATTCAAATTGCCTGTCGGCAAACAGCTTCAAGTCTGCCGTATCCGGCATCCATGTTCTGTGAGGCGCTTTATTGTGCAAGAGTAAACAGAAAGGCTTGGTTTTGTCCCGACCATTTAACCAATCCAATGCAAAATCGGTAGTTAAATTGGTTACATATCCTTCGAAACGCTTTTTTTGGCCCATTTCAATGAAATGCGGATTGTAATACTCGCCCTGTCCTGGTAAGATATTCCAATAGTCGAACCCTGTTGGATTGCTTCGTAAATGCCACTTACCAACTAAAGCTGTTTGGTAACCGGCCTGTTGCAATAACTTTGGGAAAGTTTCCTGACTTCCATCAAAAGTTACCCGATTGTTTATTTGCCCATTGATATGTGTATGCTTTCCAGTAAGCAAGGTTGCTCTACTTGGTCCACAAATAGAATTTCCAACAAACGAATTTTGAAAAATCACTCCACCTGAAGCAATTCGATCGATATTCGGTGTTTTAATCAACTTATCGCTATAGGCACTAATGGTCTGATAAGAGTGGTCATCAGACATGATGAAGATGATATTGGGCTGTTTTACCGGTTCGCTTTTTTTAGCGCACCCTGTTAGGGCCAATGCCCCCATCCCAATTGCTGTTAATAGATTAATGCTTTTCATTATATTCCTTGGTTTTGCTATTTTCTCTTTTCGGATAATGGGTTTTCTTAGCTGCAAATTGACTCACTCCAACCTCGCGAGCACCTTCAGTAATTTGCTTGTCCATCTGCTCCATCAACTGTTGCAGCTCTTTCACCTTCTCCGGGCGTTTTTTGTATAAGTTGTATGCTTCAGAAATATCTTCCTGAATATTAAACAAGTACCATTTTTCTTTTTGATGTAATAGTTTCCATGCCCCTTTTCTTATTCCCTCTAACGTTCCTCTGCTCGAATAATACAAGAAAGGCTGAGCTTTCCAGCTAGCTGTTTCATCCATTAAAACAGGCTTAAAAGAGTGTCCATCAATGGTGGATTTGGGCATTTGTGCTCCGGTTAATTCAACCACTGTTGGCAGAATATCCATGTTAGTAAGTACGCTGGTATTATGATCGGGCTTCAATGTTTTTGGCCACCATGCAATGAATGGTACGCGCATTCCACCTTCCCAGGTTGTTCCTTTTGCTCCACGAAGTGGGCCTGAAGAACCACCTTCAACTCCATACACTTTCCATGGTCCATTATCTGATGCGAAAAATACCAATGTATTTTCTTCTAAGTTTAACTTCTCTAATGTCTCCATTATTTGTCCAACACTCCAATCAATCTCTTCAATGGTATCGCCATATCTTCCACGAGCACTTCTTCCTTTAAATTCATCAGAAGAGTAGATGGGAATATGTGGCATTGGGTGAGCTACGTACATGAAAAATGGGTGTTTCTTGTGCTTTTTAATAAAAGCCACAGCATTGTTGGTAACTCTTCGGGTGGATAGGCGTTGATCGGGAGCCATTTCAACCGTATCGGTTTGATGAACTACAGGCAATTCGTAACCATAGTCGGTTTTGCGTCCCAGCTTGTACTGTTCTGCTCTACTCATATCGTTACTAAACGGATAACCTTTGAATTCCTGAAAACCATGATTGGGAGGTAAAAATTCGGGTTGATGCCCCAAATGCCATTTTCCAAAACAACCAGTAGCATAACCACTATTCTTTAATAAGGTAGCAATGGTTTCTTCTTTCGAATTAAGTCCTTTTTTCGAATAAGGAAAAAGAACATGTTGGTGCAAACCAATTCTCTTTGGATAACAGCCTGTCATTAATGCCGAACGCGAAGGAGTGCATACTGGTGATGCCACATAGAATTGAGAGAACTTAATTCCTTCATTGGCCATTCGGTCTAAATGTGGTGTTTGAATGGTTGGGTTACCATAACAACCTAAATCGCCATACCCCATATCATCGGTATAGATGATAATCACATTAGGTTGCTTCGTTTTCTTTGCAAAAGTAGTACCCATTACCATAAAGGCAACAAGCATACAGAGAGCGTATTTCATCATTTAATTTTTTTATTGCTGAATCCTCCAATTCGGTAATTATTGACCATTCAAATTCAGCACTGTGGTTTAGATCATTCCAATTACAAATGTGGATGGATTAAATAAGAAGCAGGAGTATTAGCGTACATTCCAAGGGGGAAATATGTATTTCGGGACGCTACACACTCAATTCTGAGATAAAACAACAACGACTATACTCTTTATCGTCACAACTATTATTCAACAACTTACACCTGTACCTATCTGATTTTTCGTTAATAAAAAGATCATATAATTTCAAAATTGACATGAATAATTCCATTTCGTTATCAATCTAAAATTTAGTACGCATTTTCACTAAAAACAGGGGTAAACATTATCTCATTTATCCTGTTGTAACAGTGAGAAATCTTATAGAATTAGTCTAAATAAAAACTTACATATATGTTTGACGTATATCATCCTACTAAAAAGGAGCTATTTCAAATAATGGATAACGAAGGAAAAGTTATCAATAAAGAGTGGTTTCCCAAGATTGACGACTCCACTTTATTAAAAGCGTACAAGGAGCTTGTTTTTGCTCGTGCTGCCGACTTGATGATTGTTTCCTATCAACGCCAGGGCCGAATATATACCTACCCTCCTGGGTATGGACAAGAAGCTGTTTCTGAAGCAGTAGCCGTTCAAATGAAAAAAGAAGATTGGGTGGTTCCTGCATTTAGGGAGTTACCACTTTATCTGGCCAAAGGGGCATCGCTGAAAGATGTATTCAAATTCTACATGGGCGATGAGAAAGGCGCTGGTTGGTCCAATGCCAAAAATATGCTACCGATTTCAGTTCCTATTGCAACTCAATTACCACATGCAGTTGGATTGGGATATTCGTTGAAATACAATAAAAAAGACAATGTGGTTTATGCGTTTGTTGGAGATGGAGGAACTTCAACGGGAGATTTCCACGAGGCAATGAATTTTGCTGCGGTATGGAAAGTTCCAGTGGTTTTCATCGTTCAGAATAATCAGTTTGCCATTTCTGTGCCTTTTGAAACACAAACAGGAACAGATACCATCGCCATAAAATCGGTAGCCTATGGAATGCCGGGACTAAGAGTTGATGGTAACGATTTCTTCGCCATGTATAAAGCCATTGAACAGGCTTCTGAACATGCACGAAGTGGAAAAGGAGCTGTACTTATCGAAGCTGTAACATACCGCCGTGGGGCACATACCACATCCGATGATCCTTATAAATACCGAACCAAAGAAGAAGAGGAACTTTGGGAAAAGAAAGATCCGGTAAAGCGTTTAAAAGCTTATTTAATTACCAACAAGCTGTGGACTGAAGAAGAGGACGACCGTCATATAAAAGCATGTAAAAAAGAGGTGGATAAACTGTTTATTGAAACAGAGCAAGAGCTAAGCTATGAGCTAGATGAGGTCTTTGACCATCTCTATTCTGAACTCCCCGACGATCTGGAAAAACAGAAAGCACGTTATAAAGCCTTTTTAGAATGGAAGGCCAAGCGCAAATAGACCATTAGTAATTAAAAAAGAGACAAAATGAAGATAATGAATATGGTCAAAGCCATTAACGACGCTTTAGACCTCAAATTAAAAGAAGATAAATCGATTGTAGTATATGGTGAAGACGTAGGTGTTGAAGGCGGAGTATTCCGTGTAACCGAAGGACTTCAGCAAAAACATGGTGCCGACAGAGTTTTCGACTCTCCATTGGCCGAATCGACCATTATTGGTTCTGCCATAGGTATGGCTGTTGCCGGTATGCGCCCTGTGGTGGAAATTCAATTCTCAGGTTTTGCTTACCCTGCATTCGACCAAATGGTATCTCACCTGGCGCGTATGCGAAATCGTACCAGAGGAAAATATACCACCCCTGCAGTTGTTCGCATGCCTTACGGAGGAGGAATCAATGCACTGGAGATGCACTCTGAAAGTATGGAAGCTTTCTACGGGCACACTCCCGGTTTAAAAGTGGTTATCCCATCGACACCATACGATGCAAAAGGACTACTGGTTTCAGCTATAGAGTCGGAAGATCCGGTAATTTTTATGGAGCCTAAGCGAATTTACCGTGCCATCAAGCAAGAAGTACCTGAAGAACTATATTCTATTCCTATTGGAAAAGCAAAAGTTGTTTCTCCGGGTACCGACATTACAGTTGTGGCATATGGTGCAATGGTGCGAGAAGCACAAAAAGCCGCTGCACTAGCCGAAAAGGAAGGTATTTCTGTGGAACTTATCGACCTTAGAACCATTTATCCGCTAGACAGAGAGACGATTGTTGAATCGGTAAAGAAAACCGGACGAGTTGCCGTTGTTGCTGAAGGGCCAACCACTTTTGGAGTAGGAGCAGAAATTACAGCATTGGTAAACGAAGGAGCATTTCTATCGATGGAAGCACCACCAAAACGAATTACTGGTTTCGACACTCTTGTTCCCTATCCTCAAGGAGAGCACTTTTATATGCAATCGCCAGAAAAGATTCTTTTCGAGATTATCGACACCATGAATTATTAAAACAAAACAAATGAAACGAGCATCAATTTTCAGCATTCTAAACTACAATACCAAGAATGATTAAAATTGATGTAAGTTCCTGAATGTATTCAATTTTTTTGAACATTCAGAAATCAAAAAAATTAAAACAGATGAAATATACATTCAATTTCCCAGATATAGGAGAAGGTCTCGAAGAAGGAACCATTGCCGAATGGTATGTAGAACCAGGCAGCAAGGTAGAGACTGGCGACCCGTTAGTAAAAATGGAGACCGATAAGGTAGTCACCGATATCCCTTCGCCACGAAACGGAACCATTGTTGAACGCTTTGGTGAAGAAGGAGAAGTGGTTGAAGTGGGTAATCCACTCGTGATAATTCAACTGGAAGGAGAAGAGAGTTCTGAAGAGCAACAAGAAAACTTCGAAGTAGAAGAAGAAGGTGCGGGCGTAGTAGGAACCATAGAGGTGGCTTCGGGCAATGATGTTATGCCTGCCTCCAACGAAGGGGTAGCCGAAGCGACAACTACCAAACCGCTTCCATCAAAAGCATTGGCAACTCCTGTGGCTCGTGCTTTGGCACGCGATCTTGGTGTAGACATCAACCAAGTGGCAGGAAGTGGCAATAATGGTCGTGTAATGAAAGAAGATATTATCGCTTTCAAAAATCAGAATCAGCAACAGCCTGTTGCCTCAACACCAGCACAACAACAACCGGTGATTTCAAACAATTACGCTTTCGATGAGACAGTGGAAGAACTGCCATTAACTCAGATTCGAAAAACCATTGCCAAGAACATGGTTTATTCGAAGCAAAATGCGGCGCACATGACATTGTTCGATGAAGCTGAAGTTTCTGAGTTGGTTAAGCTTCGCGATAAAATTAAACATCGTTATGCTGAAAAAGGAGTTAAGATCAGTTACCTGCATTTCTTGCTAAAAGCCATTGCTCTTTCATTGAGGCACCATCCTCAACTGAATGCCGAAATGAATTTAGAAAACAATAAGATGATCCTGAAAAAATACTACCACCTTGGGATTGCTGTTGATGCACCACAGGGATTGGTAGTTCCGGTACTAAAACATGCCGACAAAATCAGTCTTTTAGATATTGCTCAACAAACCAATCAGTTGGCAGAAAAAGCACGCAACAGTCAATTGAGCATGGACGATATGAAAGGAGGAACTTTTACTATCACCAACTTCGGTAGTATCGGAGGTCGATTTGCTGTTCCCGTAATTAATTACCCACAAGCTGCCATTTTAGGCGCGGGAAAAATATTTAAAAAGCCCGTAGTTAAAAACGATGAAGTGGTAGCAGGAACAGTTATGCCGCTTTCCATCTCTGTCGATCATAGAATTGTGGACGGAGGAGAAGTTACTCGCTTCATGAACCGAGTAATTGAATATATGGAAGATCCTTATTTGTTACTTCTAGAGAGTTAGTGCCTATGCAAGTAAAATTAAGTCCATATAATTTACCCGATATTGCTTTGCTCGATGCAGAGCAATATCGCTTTATGATCTGGCAGCCCCAGTTTGAAGCAATAGTATTGGGACAAAGTAATAAGATTGAAACAGCTATCGAGTTAGAAGAGGTATACACCGACAAAATCCCTGTTATGAAGCGCCCTTCTGGTGGCCAAACGGTATTGCTATCCCCCAAAACATTGGTTGTATCAGCTATAGTGGTTCAAGAGAAATTGGATAAACCTCACCAGTGGTTCAAAGTGTTTAACCAGAAAATTATTCAGGCCCTTAAAAAGGTTGGAGTAAACGATGTTAGCACTAAAGGCATCAGTGATCTGGCCATAGGAGTAAAAAAAATACTTGGTTCATCCATCTATCGCAAAGGGAATAAAATTCTGTATCATGCCGTTTTAAACATTGCTGAATCGCCTCGAAAAATTGGCCGATACCTTTCACACCCATCCAAAGAACCTGATTATAGAGCAGGACGTTCGCACGAACAATTTGTTACTTCGCTATTTGAAGCAGGACACATTTTTGAATTACATGAACTACAACTCCACATGGAGAAAGAATTCGAAAAAGGCATTCATTCATAACTCCTCGTCATACGAAAAATGTACGCTTTTTAGGGTAGAAACGTACAAGTTTGTTTAGAACCATTTGTTTAGTTTTTTGGATTACCTAATATTGGAATCCAAAATACTAGACCATGAAAAACATTCTTTCAACCGCTCTTTTAGCTCTGGCTATATTACCTGTTTCTGCCAAAGAAAAGCCTAACTTCATAATATTTTTAGTTGATGATATGGGATGGGCCGATGTAGGTTACAACGGAACAACTTACTACCAAACACCTCATATCGACCAGATGGCTAAAGAAGGCATGGTATTCACCAATGCTTATGCCAATGCCGCCAATTGTGCTCCTACCCGCGCCTGCCTGCTCTCCGGACTGTATCCTAGCAGACACGGAGTTTACACCGTTGGAAATCCTGCCCGAGGAAAAGCTTCGCAACGCAAGCTAATTCCAACTCCAAACAATACCACATTGGCTTCGAATTTCACCACTATTGCCGAAGCTATGAAAACCAATGGCTATGCTACCTATCATATAGGAAAATGGCATCTGGGAGACACACAAGCAACACTACCTGAAGGACAAGGTTTCGATGTAAACATTGGCGGAAATCATCATGGGCATCCTAAAACCTACTTTAGCCCTTACAAAAATCCTCAACTGAAAGATGGGGAAAAAGGTGAATATTTAACCGACCGGTTAACCACTGAAGCTTGTCATTTAATTGAGCAATCGGCAGGCAAACCATTCTTTATGTATTTTGCCCATTATGCAGTACATACTCCTATTCAAGCACCAGCTGAACTAACTGCTAAATACAAAAACAAAACACCTTACAACAAACAAGATAACGCTACCTATGCTGCAATGGTAGAAAAGACAGATGACAGTCTGGGGCGTATTTTGAACAAGCTTCGAGAGTTAAACTTAGACAAAAATACTTACGTGATATTTTTCTCGGATAATGGTGGTCACGGAGGAATTACCGATCAAACTCCATTACGTGGCTCAAAAGGAACTTTATATGAAGGAGGTTTCAGAGAGCCAATGATTGTTTGGGCACCAGGGAAAGTGGCTGCCAATAGTCAAAATAACACGCCTGTTATGGGCTTCGATTTCTTTCCTACATTAGTGGAGCTGGCAGGAGACAAACCTGAAAAATACAAACTTGATGGCGAAAGTATCACACCTCTTCTTGCGGGGAAAAATCAATTAAAACGAGATGCTATATTCTGGCATTTTCCAGCCTACCTGGAAGGATACAGAGGAATTAAATATCCAGAAGATTTGACGCGTGGGTTTAGAGCCGTTCCTTCCAGTGCCATGAGAAAAGGCGATTGGAAATTAATTGAAAATTTCGAAGATGGCTCGTTGCAACTGTTTAACCTGAAAGAAGACTTAAACGAGCAACATAACCTGGCACAAAGTCACCCGAAAAAAGCAAAGAAACTTTTAAAAGAACTAAGAAAGTGGCGAGCAAAAACCAAGTCTCCGGTTCCAACAAAACTTAATCCAAAATACCAGGAACAATGATTAGTTGTGAATGGTGAATGGTTAATTGTGAATTATAAATTAATCACTAACAATTATCAAAGCTGATAGTCGGCTGGCAAGGCTGCTCCTAATCCTTTCGTGCCAATTACTGCAGTGAATGAGATTGAATTATTGGGAATAATTCCATTCGAAAGAATAAAACAAGTATCGCTCAGAAAATAGATGTCGGAAGAAACATACCGACGTCCTTTTTTCTGAGTTAGATCAGTAGGATATCCTTTGTAGTTATAAAAGTAACCGATAGTAAAGTGTTTCTTGTTGCATCCAACAACTTCTACTCCTTTGTCTGAATGATGCAAATAGCTATCGATATTAATCTTTGTCGCTTTATCTCCTTCTCTTTTGAAAAGTTGAAATCCGTTTTCTCCTAACTTATTTTGAAACAGGGAGCGACAAAAGTGTTGTGAAGAGTTGAAGTAAGCCAATTTTCTATTTTCCAGAATCTCTTTACCACTGTTCGGCTTTGACTGAAAAAAATAGTAACCTAAAAACTGGCAATATCCACTTCTTTTGCCATATGCAAACTGCACTAAATCCACATGGACATCATATCCTAACAGTGGAGAATGCACTTGAACCGGAGAATTGCAATAAACATGCATAACCGAGGGAACTTCGTAGTAAGCAATGGTTCTATCCTCGCTCCAACGAGTTATTTTCAAGCGTTTCAGAAAAGCATATGAATGATTTCCACTCATTCTTATTTTTCTTTCGGAATATTCCCACCGAAACTGGATGGAATCTTCGTTTTTAATATAAGCAGCCTTACCAAACTTATCGCTACCTAAGAAAAGCTTTCGGAATAACTGTAGATTTCTTTTTCGATAATTTTTATCCCGAACTTTCACCTCCTGAAGCTGAACAGCCTTGGCTCTTAACTTAACCACATATTGCTCTTCGGATGGATCTTGTTGCTGAATTAGCTTAGTTTCATAACCAACATGACTAATAACCACATCGCATGGATACTCCAATTTATCCAGTCGAAACTCTCCCTCTCCGTTACTGATAGTACCATTGGAAGTACCGTTCTGGTAGACGGTAGAGTAAGGTAGCGGCTTACCATTTTCGGCATCAATAATTCGACCTATTATAAAATTCTGAGCATTTAACCAGAAAGAGGTAAGAATAAGTATTAAGGTAAATATTAGTCGTATCATAAGTTATCGTTTACTACCAATAACGATAACCTGTAAGAATCATAACACTATAAGCCTGACTTTTTCCCGCTCATTTCTTTAATACATAGCTTCAGCACAGCAGTCTTCTTCAATACACCATCCGGAAATTTGTTTTCCATCTTTCCATGATGATTCATTAAAACGTCTAGCCCCATTCGCTTGTCTTCCAAATCATCCAAAATTTCAATGGTTCCAGTTCCAATTATAGATCGAAAGCGAATACTCCATTTACAAGAGATATCATGCTTCATTAATTCGGTATCTACATCAATTTCGAAACCTACTTTATTGTTTTTACGAATAAGATCCATCTTTCGCCCCTCAACAGCAGAATGAAAGTAGAGTGCGTTATCCTTGTAGCCATAGTTCACAGGCACTACGTAGGGATACTCTTCATCCATCAGACCAATTCTACACACATTGGCTTTTTCAAGAATCTCAATTAATTCTTCTTTCTGGGTAATTTCTTTCTCTTTCCTTCGCATGGTTTATTTCAGTTGACGGGTTACTTCGTAAAGCGCAATACTTAAAGCCGATACTACGTTCATGGATGAATTCTGACCAAACATTTCAATGATAACACATTCATCCAACAATGGCAGAACTTCATCTGATATTCCGTACTTCTCGGCTCCCATAACCAATGCGATTGGTTGATTTGCAGGGATCTTGTAATTGGTTAAAGGAATACTATCGTTGGTAATCTCTACTCCTACCAATCGATAACCTTTATCCTTTAACTTTTCGATGGCCTCCACCTTATTTTCGGCATACTCAAAAGGAACAAAGCGATCGGTCGAGCGCGAAGCTTTTCGGATTTTGCGATTGGGAGGAACCGAAGTTTGTCCCATCAGAATCAATTGCTCTGCACCTAACGCTTCTGCCACACGAAACATTGCACCAACATTTTCAGAAATGATTATATCGTCGCAAACAATGGTTACCGGAAATGTTTTCCGGTCAATTTTAGTTTGCTCATGAGTTAACTGCTGTCTGGTCATTCATCTTATTTTTCACAAAAATAGGTCTTATTTTTTATCCTAACATAGCCCATTCACATTCCATTAACACAGCAATGGGAATACTTCATGATTTAATCGTAAAACAATTGGTATTTTTATCGGTCGTTTATGAAAATCAATTACATAATCCATATCCAATGAACTTTAAAAGAATAATCACTTGTGGCTCGTTGGCCATCATGGGCTTGGGCCTATTTTCAGCTCAAGCACAGGATATCGACAACTGGTTGCTTACCGGACCTGTAAAAACACAAATACCGGCCTTTGCAGCTAAAGGAGATATCAATTTCAAGAAGTTTGAACGCAAAAACTTACTTCAATCTATTAAAATTAAAGCTTCGGAAACGGCTATTTCTGAAGGCTCTACCATTCTGCTTAAGAACGAAACATTCAAATGGAACAATGTCACCGTTCCAACTGATAGTTTACTGAAAACAGATACATCAAAAGATCAACTGTTCTTCTTAACATCTTACCTGGAAACTTCTCGTTGGCAAAAAGGAGCTCTTACCATTGAGAGTAATGCAATGATTGAAATTTTCGTTAATGGAAAATCGAAAGGAACAAAAACTTCTGAAGAATGGGGTAAGAAGAAAGTTTCATTGACATTAGATAGAGGTAAACATACTATTGGTGTTCGTCTTTTGGCCAATAACGATACCATCAAGTTTCATGCGAAATGGAAATCGGACGAAGACTTTGAAGAAGCACCAGTTGCTTTTAGCATTGCTCCAGAGCGCGCACTACAAATCAGCGATATAGTTGATGGGAAACGCTTGGGTAGCATCTCTATTTCTCCTTCAGGGAAGTATGCAAAAATCTATCGTTCAACAGCATTACCAGGAGGAAAATCTACTGGTTATTATGCCATTATGGATTTAGCAACTAAGAAGAATATTCAAATTATTCGCAATCCGAAAATCTATTCATTGAAATGGTTGCCAACAACCGATCGTCTGTCGTACACAACAAGTGCCGATAAGAAAACGAATCTGTATGTTTATGATCCTATCAATGGAGAAGAGCAACTAATTGCTGAAGGCTTGAAAGAATTCAGTGGTTATTCGTGGGCAAAATCGGAGCAATTCATCATTTATACCCAGTACAAGAAAGCCGAAAAAGCAAAAGATCTAAAGCGTATTTATGGTCCGGACGATCGTTTACCCTACTTCAGAAACAGATCATATTTGCGTATGTTGGATGTAAACAGTGGAACTGATATTGCATTAACTGCCGGTAATTTAAGCACTAGTCTACACGATATTCATCCTACTGACAATAAAATTCTTTTCTCAACATCGCGAATGGATTACTCAACAGTACCATTCCGTCGTCAGAGTTTATACCAAATGAACTTGAATACATTTGAGTTAGATACTATCTGGAAAGAGAAAAGTTATTCGGGCAGCGCACAGTACTCTCCTAACGGAACACAACTTTTGGTTCAGGCAGGCCCTGAATGTTTTGGTAACATCGGAGTTAATTGTCCTAAAGACATGCTTACAAATGCATACGATTCGCAGTTGTACATTTTCGACTTGAAAAGCCAAAAGGTAACTCCTATCACTAAAAAATTCGATCCATCGGTTGATTACGCAGTTTGGAAAACCAACAATAACATCTTTGTGAAAGTGGGAGAACGCGATTTTTCTAACTTCTACCAGTTTGATGTTAAACGCAAGCGATTCACAAAAATCGATATTAAGACCGATGTGCTATCATCGATGAGTATTGATGCTTCGGGACAAAAAGCAATATATACCGGAACAAGTATTACTACTCCGAATATGCTTTGGACGTTAGACTTGAAAACACGTCAAAGTGCGCTATTAATTGATCCTACTAAAACCGAATTCGAAACCATTAAATTGGGTAAAACAGAAGAGTGGAACTTCAAAAACCGTAACCGTGAAACCATTTACGGAAGAGTTTACTACCCTCCTAATTTCGATTCGAAAAAGAAATACCCTGTAATTGTATATTACTATGGAGGAACTTCACCAGTAGAGCGCAACTTTGGTGGACGTTACCCTAAAAACATCTGGGCTTCGGCCGGATATATTGTATATGTATTGCAGCCAAGTGGTGCCACTGGCTTCGGACAGAAATTCTCGGCTCGTCACGTAAACGGTTGGGGAGGCGATGCCATCGATGACATCATTGATGGAACAAAGCAGTTCTTAAAAGCTCATCCTGCTGCCGATGGTGAGAATGTAGGTTGTATTGGTGCTTCGTATGGAGGGTTTACCACAATGATGCTTCAAACCAGAACCGATATCTTCAAAACAGCCATCTCGCATGCCGGTATTAGTGATATCACCAGTTACTGGGGAGAAGGTTACTGGGGTTACACATACAGTGCTACGGCTTCTAAAAACAGCTACCCTTGGAACAATAGAGAGTTGTACGTGAAAAACAGTCCGCTTTTCAATGCCGATAAATTTCAGAACAGTATTTTATTACTTCACGGTACTTCAGACACGAACGTTCCTGTGGGAGAAAGTAAGCAGTTCTATATGGCTCTGAAGCTATTAAATAAAGATGCTGAGATGGTATTGGTGGCTGGAGAAGATCACTGGATCATCAATTATAAAAAGCGTCAGCAATGGCACGATACTATTATGGCTTGGTTTTCATTTAAGTTGAAAAATCAGCCGGAACAATGGGATGAAATGTATCCTAAAAAACAATTATAATATAAAAAGAAAACCTCCCTCTGGCTGTTGACCAAGAGGGAGGTTTATATATTGATGAATTGATTGATTGCTATTTTTTAGCCATTTTCTTAAAAATAAGACTTGTTCTTACTTTACTAGCTGACCCGGTGATATCATCACCTACTCCGATTGATGATGAAGAAGAGTTATATGAATCTTTGTAATCAAATCCTAACTCGTCCATAACATTCAACAAATCGGTCATGTTTCTCACCTTTTTAACATCGTACAGGTAATCTTCGAATTCTCGTAAAGCTTCTTTGTAAGGCGATTTCTTCGCATTAATGTGAAGGCCTATTCCCCCTAATAACTTTGTATTTTCTGCATTAATCACCAAGTACTTTGGTAAACGATTTACATCGAAATCTTTCGCAAAAGTGGTTCCCATAAACAGAAAGCACCCCAATGCTGCTGTCAAAATTAACTTCTTCATATTGTGTGTAAATAAAATGGTGTATCCTTTTTAAAACATAAAAAACCAAGGTAATTCCTACTCCGCATTCCTTCCCGATTGGGCCTCACTGTTACCTTGGCGTAAAACTTAAATTCAATAATTATTTCGTAATCAGTTTTATATTTTACTGAACAATAGTTTGTTTCCACCAATATGACAATCGAGATTTAATTCACACGTAGCCACATATAAAAAAAAGAGAAGCTACCGGCACAAGGCCAATAGCTTCATCACATCAAATTAAGGAAAAATCAAAAAACTGCGTCTTTTGTTTATGGTGAGCCTGTTATTGTACAGGCAATAAACATCAATATTTTTTCAGAATCTCGCGAGCCATTACCACTCCATTGGCCGATGCCTGCATCAAACCACGAGTAATTCCTGCTCCATCGCCTCCCAGGTAAAGGTTATTTACCGATTCTGACTGGAAGTCTTTTCCAACACGTGTAATATTAGAGTAGAATTTCACCTCAACTCCATACAGCAATGTTTCATCTGAAGCCAATCCCGGAGTAACTCCATCCAGCGCTTCAATCATTTCAATAATGTCTACCAAAATACGGTGAGGCAATACTAAACTTAGGTCGCCTGGTACAGCATCTTTCAACGTTGGCATAATGTTATTTCGATATAAACGCTCTTTAGTGGTTCTACGTCCACGCTTAAGGTCTCCGAAACGCTGTACCAACACATGGTTTTTAGTTAGCATGTTTGCTAAACGAGCAATGTGCTTACCATATTCAATTGGAGCATTGAAAGGCTCAGTAAATTTCTGCGATACCAACAAAGCGAAGTTAGTGTTATCACTCTTCTTCTCTTTGTAGCTATGTCCGTTTACCACAGCCAAATCGCCTTCATAATATTCCGATGATACAAATCCACCCGGATTTGAACAGAACGTACGCACTTTATCATCGAATGTTTTGGTGTAGTGAATCAACTTTGCTTCGTAGAAGTTTTCATTCACCTCGCGCATAATTTCGTTACGACACTCTACACGCACACCTATATCAACGATACCTACATCGGTAGAAATTTTCTCTTTATCGCATTGGTGCAACAGCCAATCAGAACCTTCACGCCCAACCGCAACAATCACGTTATCGGCATAAAATTCTTCTCCTTTGGCTTTCACTCCTTTTATCTCATTGTTCTCGATAATCAATTCGCTTACCGGAGTTCTGAATTTTACTTCCACTCCTTTATCCACTACGTGGTCGAAAAGTTTACGATAAAGCTCTTGTGCTTTCTCTGTTCCTAAGTGACGAACAGGACAATGAACTAAACGAAGGTTAGCATCAATGGACTTACGACGAATTTCATTCATTTCTGAAGAAAACTCGGCTCCATGCACTGCAGAATCCGCTCCAAACTTCAGATAAATATCGTCGGTATACTTGATTAAATCCATGGTTTCCTCAACGCCTAGAAGCTCGGGTAAAGTACCTCCTACCTCATGCGACAATGAGAGTTTTCCATCGGAGAATGCTCCTGCACCTGCCCACCCCGTTGTGATAGCACAAGGTTTACAGTGTACGCATTTCCCACCATTGGTGTGTTTAGGACAGCGACGCTTATAAATATCACGTCCCTTCTCCAACATCAATATTTTCAAGGGCTTTTCTGACTTTACTAATTCGTAAGCAGAAAAAATGCCGGCTGGGCCGGCACCTACAATAATCACATCAAATCTTTCCATTTAATCAAGGCTTTTTTCAAAGCAAACCCTCAAATATACGTGATTATTTTTCGGTATTAAAAATTAATCCCGCCTTTTTTAGTATTCGGATTAATTTACGCTACAGGTGTTCCGTTTTGTCGCAAATTCGATTATTCTGATTTCGACATAAAAAAATGATCTTTCCAACCACCTTGAAAAAGGAATGGTTTTGAAAGATCATTCTTAATGGTAGAATTCTGCCTATCCAGAACTCTAAATATTCTATAATCGACTAAATCGATGTTTATCTCACCTCGAAATCGAACATTTTACGTTCGGCAATAAAACCAGTTAAACGGTCACCAATATCTACTCTGCCAACACCTGCAGGTGTTCCTGTAAATATCATATCACCTATTTTCAATGTTACAAACTGAGAAACGTAAGCAATCAATTCATCAATTCCGAAAATCATCTCATTGCTTATTGCATGCTGTACCTGCTCTCCATTTTTCTGCAACGAGAATTCGATATTATTCAGGTCATCGAACTCTTCTTTGGGAATGAATGGGCTTAAAACAGCCGATTGGTCGAATGTTTTGGCCAACTCCCATGGTAATCCTTTGGATTTACATTCGTGCTGTAAATCGCGTGCAGTAAAGTCGATTCCCAGACCTATTTCATTATAGTAACGATGGGCAAACTTCTTTCCAATGTTTTTTCCTAGTCGGTTGATTTTTACCACCAACTCCACTTCATACTCAATCTGATTACTAAAATCGGGCAAGAAGAATGGCTTATTCCCTTTCAGAATAGCCGAATCGGGCTTCATGAAAAAAACAGGCTGCTTAGGCACTTCGTTGTTCAGCTCCTTCGCATGATCGACATAGTTTCGTCCTATACAGATAATCTTCATAGCTTATAACATTGAAATGATTTACTGCTCGCTCATCATTCGCAAGCGAATCGCTGTCAATACTTTTTTAGTATAAAGAGGGAAATCGCCTTGCATCATCCAACCGTAATAACCAGGTTGTTCTTTTAATACTTTAGCAACAGGTACTCCTTTATTTTTACCGAAGTTGAATACCTCAACACCGTTCTCATCGTAAACAATGCGCCCTAAGAAATCAACATTTCTATCGAAAGTAGAGAAATCGGACAATGCATTTACATCGTTTACAATAGGAGTAGTTTTTTTTCCATTCTCCTCCACTTCTACGTTCTCGTAGCGATCCAATTGAGCTTTCAAAACATCTAAAGTCGCTCTTGTATCAGCCATTGCACTATGCGCGTCGGTTAGCTCCTGATCGCAGTAAAAACGAAGTGCAGCTGTTAGTGTGCGCTTCTCCATCTTGTGGAAAATAGATTGTACATCAACGAACTTGCGTTTCTTCATATCGATATCCACATCGGCACGCATAAACTCTTCTGCCAATAATGGAATATCGAATCGGTTAGAATTGAAACCAGCCAAATCGCATCCTTCGATGAATTGAGCCAGTTGTTTTCCCACCTCCTTAAATGTTGGACAATCTTTTACGTCTTCATCGTAAATACCATGAATTTGAGAAGATTGCTCCGGAATAGGCATTTCGGGATTAATTCGCATTACCTTCTCCTCTTCCGATCCATCAACATTTACTTTAATCAATGCGATTTCAACAATTCTATCGCTTGCTATATTTATCCCCGTTGTCTCTAAATCGAGAAATACCAATGGGTTATTCAACTTCAATTCCATATGAATGGTATTTTATAAAAAAACCTGACAACTGAAAAAGTCGTCAGGCTTTAAGTATATCATTAAAACAATTTCTTATGAATTAATCATCATTGGCATCAACAACATCAATACATCTTCGTCTTCGAATTCTTTCTCAGCAGGAACTAAAATTCCGGCACGAGTTGGATCTGAAAGTTCTAGACGTACTTCTGCAGCCGAAAGGTTCGATAGGATTTCCAAAAGGAATACCGATTTAAAACCAATTTCCAGCTCATCGCCATCGTAAGTACAGTTTAAACGTTCAACAGCCGAGATCGAGAAGTCGATATCTTGTGCTGACACTACAATCTGGTTAGTCTGCAATGACAATTTAATCAAGTTACTTGCCTGGTTAGAGAATACAGATACACGCTTCAATGTGTTGTATAGCTCCAAGCGGTCAACTGTCAACTGATTTGGGTTATTCTGAGGAATTACCGACTGATATGCAGGGTAACGTCCTTCTACCAAACGACAAATCAATTTAAAGTTAGTCAACGTAAAGAATGCATTCTTATCATCAAACTCCAATTTCACGTCGAACTCCTCTTTTGGAAGTAGGTTACGCAACAAACCAGCTGGTTTCTTTGGAAGAATGAAAGAAGCAGCAACATCTGCTTTCGCATCTGCACGCTTGTAACGAACCAATTTGTGAGCATCTGAAGCTACAAATGTCATATCTTCAGTTGAAAGCTCAACGAAAATACCGTTCATTACCGGACGTAGTTCATCGTCGGCTGTAGCAAATAATGTTTTCAAAATTCCACTCAACAATACGTCGTGTGGCACATCAATTTTCGATGCATTGGCTTCGTCTAATTCTGGAAGTGCTGGGAAGTCTTCACCGTTTTGTCCAACGATACTAAACTTACCATTCTCAGAATATATATCTATGGCAAAATTTGATAATTCGATATTGAATGTAAGAGGCTGCTCTGGAAACTCTTTCAATGTATCGATAAGAATTTTCGCAGGAATAGCAATCACTCCTTCTCCATCAGTATTATCCAATTCAATAGAGGTAATTAATGTCGATTCTAAATCGGATGCAGTAACAGTTAGTTTGCTATCGCGTAAATCGAACAAAAAGTTATCAAGAATCGGTAAGGTATTCTTGTTGCTAATCACCTTACTAATTGCATTCAGATGACTTAACAATTCAGTACTGGATACTACAAATTTCATGGATAATATATTTTTCAGTTATTTTACTTTTCTACGATTTATTCACTAAATAAGTTATGATTTAACGAATAAAATCTTCTCTATTTATCTCTTTTGTTGGTCTTACTACCTATAAACAATTAATGCAAATGTAACAATTTTACATTTGCAAGCTTTATTTACGAAAATACAAAGTTTTACCTATTATTCCTATCCTATTGAAAATGAATATCGATATCTATCTTGAATATTTTCTTTTGCGATAAAAAGAATAGGCAAATCCACCTAAAATGAATAGTATAACAGGGCATAAAACACTTATCAACTGCCATTTTAAGCGATTTTCACGTATCTTAACTTTATCCAACAAGCGCATCTTCACCACTCGCGATCGCAATTGCATCAAACCATTGTCGTCGCACAGGTAATTGATGGCGTTGATCATAAAATCTTTATTCCCGAATGTTCTTTTAGAGTAACGATCGTAGCCCAAACGTTGGTAAACCGTTTGCTGTCCGGGCTTGCGGCGCACTTTATTGCCAACAATACTACCATCGGCAATAACAATCATTTTATTGGCTGCACTTTTAAATTGCTCGTTATCGATACGTTTAAAGTTCAATATTCTATTCTGAAATGGCGATTGAAAAGTTCCTTCGATTAACATTCCCACCGGAATAGAACTCTCGTTAAATAATTCCTGTGCAGGCGGAGCATTTACACTAGCCAAACTTACATGTTGTGGAGTTGGAAGTCTTCTGGCATATTTCGAAGTCGTTAAAATTACTTCGTGACTCAACTCATTGCTGTCACCTACTTTTTCTACAGAACTTACAAATTCCGATTTTACCAAATTCAGGTTTCGTCCAATCACATGCTTTTGCGATGGTGTTAACAAAGGCGAATAAAACCAAGGTGCTGGTATTTGCTTGTTTTGTCCGTTGGCCAGTTCTGCCACAATTGGGATCTGCAAACATTGCACATCCTGAATTAAATCGGGATTAACACGAACTCCATATCTAAACAATTGGTCATTCAGTTTTAAATCGCGAGGAAAAGCCAAAGTCATATCACCTCGCTCCAAACTATCCAGGCTCACCTGAACCGGATCAAACAACCAAAGAGTTCTTCCTCCTTGCATTATATACTGGTCGACAACGTATTTCTCTTCTTCCGAAAATGCTTTCGACGGATTGGCAATAATCAATGCTTTATAGGCACTGATATTTTTCCGTAAACTATCAATCGTTATACGACCGATATTGTAATTCTCAGCCAATCCCACAGTTAAATCCATGGTTTCCCATCGATCCATTTCGCCTTGACCGGTCAAATAGGCTATTTTTTGTTTTTCATTCTGATTCAGAATCTGAAGACCTCTGGCTATTTCATATTCCAATGTTTCAATAGAGTGATTCAGATTCACCTCATGATTCAACATCGGATTGTTTTTCAATAAATTCAATGCCACCTCATCGTTCCCCTGGCGGATAATTACTCCCGGGAAAATGGTCATGGTTTGCATGCCATCGTCCGACTTTCGTTTTACCTCGGTGGGTTGCAACCCTTTTCGAACCAAACTTTGGAAATATTTTCTTCGGCCTTTTGCCCCTACTTCGTCATAAGGATTAATTATTCGGTAGTGAATGGCAGCTGAAGCATAAGCATCAATATCCTCAATTTTTTCAATAATGGATTGTCTTAAGTTTCGGAATCCACCGGGCACTTCTCCGCCCATATAAACCTCAACCATTATTGGTTTTTGCTGGTTATCTAACAATTCCTTTGTGACATCCGAAAGTGTAAATTTCTTTTCGGCAGTTAGATCTAAACGAACATGTGTTTGATTTCCAACGAACAACACTCCGACAAAAATAGCCAGCACAATTCCTGCTGCTTTGAAACGTTTATTGACCATCTGTTTTCGAGCTTCGATAATCAACGAGCTACTTTTCAGTAATAAACCAATTGTAGCAATGAAGTAGATAATGTCTCGTGAATCGATCACACCGCGACTTATGGATTTATAATGTTCCGAAATACTCAGCTCACTTACAACATTCTGCAATGTCCCGGTTGTCCAATCGGCCAGATAATCGAATCCGGTATAGAAGAAAAACGAAAGAACAATGGCATAAATAAATGCGACCACCTGATTGGTTGTAATTGATGAGCTAAATATACCAATGGCGGTATAAATGGCTGCCAAAAAGAATAGTCCGATGTATGATCCCCATGTGGCACCAACATCCATATTTCCCACAGGGCTTCCAAGTTGATAAACAGCCCAGAAACTTACCAATGTTGGCAATAACGATAAAACCACCAACATTACGCCAGCCAGGTATTTGCCCAATACAATTTGCCACTCGCTCAATGGTCGCGTTAGCAAAAGCTCCATTGTTCCCGACTTACGTTCTTCTGCAATCAAGCGCATGGTTATTGCCGGCACCAGCAATAAATAAATCCACGGAGCCAATTCAAAAAGCCCATTTAATGTCGCGTAACCGCTTTCTACAATATTGAAATTCCCCGGAATCACCCATAGAAACAATCCATTAACTAATAAGAAAACAGTAATCACCAAATAACCGGTAATTGATCCAAAGAATGAGTTTATCTCTTTTCGAAACAGGCTGTACATATAGTCTTTATTCTTATTTTAATTCTTTTAAACCGAAAGTAATTCTACCATTTTCGATGCTGCTTTTTCTGCTGCACCAACACCTCCTAATCGGCGATCCATTTCATCGTAATTAGCTAACATCTCATTTCGGTATTCCTGGTCAAACAATATTCTGTCCAATTCAGCTTTCATATCTTTTTCATTGGCCATGTGCTGCAAAAGTTCCTTTACAATCATTCTACCAACAATCAAATTCACAAGTGAAACCAACCGCACTTTCACAATCTTCTTCAATAGTTCGAAGAAGATTCTTCCTCCGGCAAATTTATAAACAACAATTTGTGGTACATCTAAAATAGCAGTTTCCAATGTTGCTGTTCCTGAAGTTACCAAAGCTGCTTCGGCATGTTGTAATATTTCATACGTTTTTCCGAAAACAATTTTCACATTACTATTGCCTAAATATTCAGTATAAATCTCTTTTTCCAATGAAGGAGCTCCTGCCAATACAAACTGATGATCTGGATAATGCTTCTCCATCTTAACCATTTCGGGTAAATTGTGTACAATCTCCTGCTTTCTACTTCCTGCCAGCAAGGCTATTATTGGTCGTTCATCAAGATGATTCTCTTTACAGAATTCCGATTTCGTGGTTTCAGGTGTTTTATATTTCTCCAATGCATCTACACTTGGGTTACCCACATAGTTCACTTTAAAATTATGCTTCTGGAAAAACTCGGTTTCGAAAGGCAAAATAGTAAACATCTCATCCACATATGCCTTTATCTTTTTAATTCGACTCTCTTTCCACGCCCATATTTTAGGAGAAATGTAATAGTAAACTTTTATTCCATGCGCTTTCGCAAATTTCGCCATTCGAAGATTGAAACCAGGATAATCCACTAAAATCAACACATCTGGTTTAAAGTTCAGTAAATCTTCCTCGCATTGCTTAAAGTTCCGCTTAATGGTTCTGATATTCATCAAAACAGTTAAGAATCCCATAAAAGCCATATGCTTGTAGTGCTTCACCAATGTTCCACCTACAGCCTCCATCTTTTCACCACCGAAATAACGAAACACTGCATTGTTATCCTTCTGCTGTAACTGTTTCATTAAATTGGCTGCATGCATATCGCCCGATGCTTCGCCTGCTATTAAATAGTACTTCACAAGTTCTTTTTTTCCAATAGTAAATTAAATCATCATCCGATAGAACACCACTACAAAAGCATAAATGAAAGTGGCCATTAAAACTCCCCGTGCCGAAGTCAATCGATTGGTTTTAATGAATAACATAAATACTCCCACATTGATAATGGTACACAAGCTAAGCAACTTTATCAATGCGCGCATATGCCACATTCCTTCTAAGAACGAAACAAACGACTGATTATTGGCAGCCTGAGTATATGTTATTAACAATATCACCCATGGAAGAAGTAAGCCTAAAAAAAGACCTATTCCCAAACGATTCCACGTTTTCTTTTTAGCGGGTATTTTCTTTCTACTTGTTGGTTCCATTCAAACTAATGTTCCAGTTTTTAATGCGCTCCATTTCCTTGTAAGCTGTCATATCGATAGTAATAGGTGTAATGGCTACCATCCCATTTTCCAATGCATAGCTATCAGTATCCTTTGCTTCTGGCTCAAAATCCTGATAATAACCAGTTAACCAATAGTAGCTTCGTTTTGCTGGATCTTGACGTTTCTCAAACTCTTCCATCCATTTGCCACGGCTCTGACGACAAACAGTTACTCCTTTTATATCTCCAACCGGGAAATTCACATTCAAGCTAATATTCTGTGAAAGTCCTTCTTCCAATACATTACTTACAATATCTCGGATATACGATTTGGTATGTTCGAAGTTGGCACTTTTAGAGTAATCGCATAAAGAAAAGCCAATAGAGTCAATTCCATGAATGGTTCCTTCTATGGCTGCTCCCATAGTTCCACTATACAACACGCTTACCGAAGAATTGGCTCCATGATTGATTCCTGAAACTAATAAATCCGGAGTTTCATCCATCAACTCACTAATTCCAATCTTCACACAATCAACTGGAGTACCATTACATTTATATACTGTTAGATTCTCTTCTTCTTTAATTTTCTTCACTCGTAATGGTGAATAAACAGTAATAGCATTAGACATCCCTGAGCGAGAATCGTCTGGAGCAACAACCGTTACATTACCAAATTCTTTCACTACTTCTACTAATGCTCTAATCCCCGGAGCCCTGTAACCATCATCATTGGTTACTAATATATTGAATTTCTTGTCAGCCATATTTTTTACTTTACGAACAATCAATTGACTATTCTGGATAAACAAAGATAACGCAATTACGATGGAAAAAAGTTAACCATACGTTATAAAAATAGTACTGCAATCGTCATAACTATAATATTTATGAAGCAATTAGGATATTAAAAAAAATATTTATGGATAAAAGTGTAACAAATCAGTAATTTAGTATTCTAATTGAGTCGAATGATTCGGTTAAAACAAATAAACTCAATTTTAAACAACAAAAAATGAGAAAAAATTACTTCATCTCACTTCTTGGGATTTTTCTCTTTATGAGTGGTTTGGTTATTGCGCAACAGCCACAGCAGATCCCGCCGGTTCCGATGGAACCTCAAACTAAAGTAGGAAAGCTTCCTAACGGTATGACTTACTACATTCGTCATAATGAGGAGCCAAAAGAAAGAGCTTCTTTCTACATTATCCAGAATGTTGGTGCCATGTTAGAGCACGACAATCAGAATGGATTGGCTCACTTCCTTGAGCACATGGCATTCAATGGAACTGAGCATTTCAAAGGCAAAGGCATCATCAACATGCTAGAAAAGCATGGTGTAGCTTTTGGTCGTAACCTAAACGCTTATACTAGTTTCGACGAAACAGTATATAATATTTCAAATGTACCAACAACAGAATCTACTCTATTGGATTCATGTTTGCTAATTTTGAACGATTGGTCGAACTACCTATTGCTTACTGAAGAAGAAATTGATAACGAACGTGGAGTAATCCGTGAGGAGTGGCGTACTCGTCGTACTGCTGGTTTCCGTCTTGCTTTCAATAGCTTTAAAGAAATGTACAAAGGGTCGAAATATGCCGAAAGAGACATCATTGGTGACCTTGACGTAATCAATAATTTCGAATACAAAACGATTCGTGACTTCTACCACGACTGGTACCGTACCGACCTACAGGCAATTGCTATCGTTGGTGATTTCGATGCAGACAAAATGGAAGCTAAGGTAAAAGAGATGTTCTCTAAGATTCCTGCTGTCGAAAATCCTAGAAAAAGAGAATTCTTCGAAGTACCTGATAACAAAGAGCCTATCTTTGCTTTAGTTACAGACCCTGAAGCAACAACTTCTGATGTAACTATTTCTATCAAGCACCCTACTGTAGCCAACAAAGATAAAAACGTAATGTATTATCGTCAGGACATGGTAGTTAGCCTTTACAATGCAATGATGCGTAACCGTATTAGCGAATTGCTACAGAAAGGTACTCCTCCATTTATTAATGGTCGTTCTGGTTTTGGTGGACACATTGCCCGCACAAAAGATTTCTATAACATCGACGTTACATTGGCTCCTAACAAGTTCGAAGAAGGACTTACTGCTATTTTAGTAGAAACGGAAAGAGTTAAGCGTCATGGTTTCACTGCTGGTGAATTAGACAGAGCTAAAACAAACATGTTGACTAATATTGAAAGTGCATTCAAGAAGCGCGACAAGCGTAGTCACGATCACTTCTGTAGCATGTTTAAAACACATTACCTACAAAACGAGCCTGCACCAGGTATCGAGTTCCGTTACCAATTTGCACAGCAAGTTTTACCTACAATTTCAGTAGAAGAAATCAATACTTTGGCTCCAAAATGGTTGACTAAAGAAAACCGTGTTTACATTGTTACTGGTCCTGAGAAAGATGACGTAAAACATCTTACTAAAGAGCAGGTATTCGGTATTGTCGACAAAGTAGACAAAATGGAAATTGAAGCTTACGTTGACGAAGTTGCTGCAACATCGTTAATCGAAGAAGATATTAAAGGTGGAAAAGTAGTTTCTACTAAAGAGCTTAAAGAACTAGATGCAGTTGAGTGGACACTTTCAAATGGTGTTAAAGTGGTTTACCGCTTCTCAGATTTAAATAAAGACCAAGTATTGTTTACATCATTCAGTAAAGGTGGTGCATCACAATACAGCGCTGCTGAACTTCCTTCGGCATCATTCGGTACTACTTTGATGGGAACATTTGGTGTTGGTGATTTCGATGCTATTGCTTTCAAAAAAGTAATGACTGGTAAAAAAGCAGGCGTTTCTGCTTCTGTTGGAACTCTTACTGAAGCCTTAAATGGTAACTGTGTTCCTAAAGATTTCGAAACAATGCTTCAGTTGATTTACCTGAACTTCGAAAAGCCACGTTTCGACGAGTCGGCATTTAACGCAATTATGCAGCGTTACAAAGCTTACTTCGCTAACATGCAAAATAATCCTCAGAAAATTGTACAGGATTCTATCACAAGAATCATGAACAATTACCACGAGCGCGCACAAATCATGGATTCTAAATACTTAGAGCAAGTTGATTTGAAAACGATTGAAAAAGTATATCGCGATCGTTTCCAAGATGCCAGCGACTTTACTTTCTGTTTTACAGGAAATGTAAAAGCAGAAGATGCCAAACCTCTTATTGAAAAATATTTGGGTGCATTAACTGACAAAGACCGTACTGAGAAGTGGGTTGATCATAAAATGGAATTGCCTAAAGGAAAAACAATAAAAGACATCCATCTTTCGTTGAATATTCCAAAAGCAACCGTTGTTATCCGCATGGGTAAAGACATTAAGTATACTCCTGAAAACAAACTTTACGCTTCAATGCTTAAAGCAATCCTTGATTTACGTTACACAGAAAGTGTTCGTGAAGAAGAAGGTGGAACTTACGGAGTAGGTGTAGGAGCTTGGGTTAGTCACTATCCAACGTCTGATTTCAATTTATTTATTAAATTTGATTGCGATCCTGCAAAGGCAGATCACCTAAGACCTATTATTCATAGGGAACTTGATAAGATTCTTGCAGAAGGTCCTACTCAGGTTGACTTGGACAAAGTGGTTAAAAACATGAAAAAACAACGTGCTGAAAGCATGCAGAAAAACAATTTCTGGTTAGGCGCGTTAAAAACATATTACTTCGATAATGAAAATATAGCAGCAGCAGAAAATTTCGACAATATTGTTGACAATGTTACTGTTAAAGACATTCAGAAGGCGGCCAAAAACTTTATCAAAGGCGCAGATATAGTTGAAATTACATTCCGGCCAAAAGCTGAATAAACTGTTCTCTACTTGGAAAAAAGGGTTCTTCATTGCGAAGAGCCCTTTTTAATTTTAACGAATTCTTTACATTCCTTATTCCCAATAATAAGTCATTGCAATTTGCCCATTGCTCCTTGAACTGAAATTGTTACTTTTGTTCTTTCAAAAAAACGGAGCAAAAATCATACAAAAATGAATATATCATACAGCTGGTTAAAAGATTATATTAATGTTGATCTAAATCCTCAGCAGTTGGACGAAATTCTTACTCAAACAGGATTGGAAGTAGGAGGAATCGAAGAGGTAGAAACCATCAAAGGTGGTTTAAAAGGATTGGTTGTAGGCCACGTACTAACATGCGAGCCTCATCCAGATAGCGATCACTTAAGCAAAACTACTGTCGATGTAGGTGAAGGCGAGCCTCTACCTATTATCTGTGGTGCACCAAACGTAGCTGCCGGACAGAAAGTTATTGTAGCTACAGTAGGAACCATTTTGTATGATGGAGACAAAGAATTTAAGATTAAAAAATCGAAAATTCGTGGAGAAGTATCAATGGGAATGATTTGTGCCGAAGACGAAATTGGCGTTGGAAAATCGCACGATGGAATCATGGTGCTACCTGAAGATACTAAAGTAGGAACTACAGCTGCCGACTATTTCAACGTAAAAAGCGATTATCAAATTGAAATCGATTTGACACCTAACCGTATCGACGGAGGTTCGCACATTGGAGTAGCTCGTGACTTGGCTGCTTACCTTAAGCAAACAGAAGAAATTGAATATACTCGCCCATCGGTTGATGCATTTAGGCCAGACAATACTGACACTCCTGTTACTGTTGAAGTAGAAAACAGCGAAGCTTGTCCTCGCTACTGTGGAGTAACTATTACTGGTGTTAAAATCGATGAGTCGCCAGAGTGGTTAAAGCAACGTTTGGCTTTAATTGGTCTTGCACCTATCAACAATGTGGTTGATATTACCAACTACGTACTTCACGAATGTGGTCAGCCACTTCACGCTTTCGACTTAGCAGAAGTAAAAGGCAACAAGGTGGTAGTAAAAACCATGGAAGCTGGTAGTAAATTTACAACTCTAGACGAGGCAGAGCGCGAACTACACGAAAATGACCTTATGATTTGCAACGAATCAGAAGGAATGTGTATCGCAGGTGTTTTCGGTGGAGAAAAATCGGGAGTAAAAGATTCTACAACTGATATCTTCCTTGAAAGTGCTTATTTCAATCCGGTATACGTTCGTAAAACAGCTCGTCGTCATGCACTAAACACCGATGCTTCGTTCCGTTTTGAGCGTGGAGTTGACCCAAACCAAACAGTTTGGGCTCTAAAACGTGCTGCTCTATTGATTAAAGAAATTGCAGGAGGAACTATCTCTTCAGACGTTGTTGATGTTTGCAACGATACTGAATTCGGAAAATGGTTCGATGTTACTTTGACATTTGCTCAAGTGAAGCGCATCATCGGAATTGATATTCCTGTTGAGAAGATTAAAAATATTTTGACTGCTCTTGAAATGGAGATTGTTTCTGAAACAGCAGAAACACTAGAACTAAAAGTTCCTCCTTACCGAGTAGACGTTCAACGCGAAGCGGATGTTATTGAAGACATTCTTCGTATTTACGGATATAACAGCGTAGAGCCACAATTAAAAGTGAATTCTACCATCCAATATTCACAAAAGCCTGATCGTGCTCAGCTTCAGAACTTAGTTTCTGATCAGCTTTCAGCAAATGGCTTCAACGAAATCATGAATAACTCACTAACTAAGTCGGGTTATTACGAGGAACTATCTGCTTTTGATGCCAATGCTACAGTTGAAATTTTCAATCCACTAAGCATCGATTTGAATGCAATGCGTCAGTCGTTAATGTTTGGTGGCTTAGAGAACTTAGCATACAATATTAACCGTAAGAATGCCGATCTGAAATTCTACGAGTTTGGAAACTGTTACTTCAAGCGCGAGAAATCAACTTCAGAAAGTCCGGCCGATAAGTATTATCAGGAAGCTCACCTTGGAATCTGGATTACCGGAAACAAGCAAAACACGAACTGGTGTACTCCTGAAGCTCCATCAACATTCTTCCAATTGAAAAATCATGTTGAGAATATTCTACGCAAAGTAGGTGTGAAATTCGAATCATTGGAAACGAAGAGTGTCGAGTCAGACCTTTGGAGTGATGGACTAGAATTGGCACAAAAAGGTTCAGGAAAAGTAATTGCTCTGCTGGGATACGTTAATGCCAAGCATTTGAAAAATGCCGAAATTAAGCAAACAGTATTCTACGCCGACATTAACTGGGATAACGTAATTCAGCTTATTAAAAAGCATAAAGTAAGCTTTACCGAATTACCTAAATACCCTGAAGTGAAACGTGATTTAGCATTGCTTATCAACCAATCGGTAACATTCAACCAAATTAAAGCATTGGCCGAAAAAGTAGAACGCAAACTACTTCGCCAAGTCGACTTGTTTGATGTTTACGAAGGTGAAAATCTTCCGGAAGGCAAGAAATCTTACGCTGTAAGCTTTATCCTTCGCGACGATGAGAAGACACTTAAGGATAAACAGATCGATAAGATCATGCAAAAATTGATCATGACATTTGAAAAAGAGCTGGGTGCTCAACTTCGATAGATTGTTACAATCCAATATATATGAGCCCTGTCGTTTTTACGTTCAGGGCTTTTTTTTATTTTCACTAAATGCTAACACAGTTTTACAAATTACTCTATCCTTTGTTTGTAACGAAGGATCTTAGTTAGTAAAATATAACAACTCATTGCAAACGAGTTGTAGAAGCAGTTGGAAGAGTCTAAATAGCACCGATTACAAAACGGCGCTAGCAGTTGAAAGTTAAAAAGTAAAAAGGTTAAGATGAGTGATAGACTAAAAGGTATATTCCTGGCATCGACAACGGCGTTGCTTTGGGGTTTTTTGGCCATTGCATTAAAAGTGGCCGACACCAATGTTGATCCGTTAACTATTGTGTGGTTCCGATTTACATTGGCTTTCTCGTTATTGGCCATTTACCATGCTATTAAAGCACCTAAAGAGTTGAATATTTTACGAAAGCCGCCTCTACTGTTGGTGTTGGCTGCCATTGCTCTTTCGTGCAATTATATGGGCTATATGAATGGTATTCACTACACATCGCCCGGAAATACGCAAATTATCATTCAAACAGGACCTATTCTTTTAGGTGCCTATGGTTTTTTAATTTTCAAAGAACGATTATCGAAAAAGCAGATATTTGGATTTGTCGTAGCATCCATCGGTTTCCTGGTATTTTATCGCCAACAATTAAAAATGCTAATTGGCGATGAGCAAACCTATAACATTGGAGTTTGGTGGGTAATTTTTGGTGCTACTACCTGGTCGGTTTATGCTGCATTGCAAAAAGTATTGGTTAGAACTCACAAAGCACAGACACTGAACATGTTCTTATACGGATTGCCATCACTAGCCTTTTTACCATGGGTCGATTTTCAGTCATTAGGCAGTTTATCGGTTTCAGGTTGGGCACTAATGGCATTTCTGGGACTAAACACGTTGGTTGCTTACGGCACATTAGGTGCTTCATTTAAATACATTGAAGCCAATAAAATTTCCATCATCATCACACTAAACCCAATTATTACATTCGGAGCTATGGCTGTTCTTTCGGCATTGGATATTCAATGGATTGATGCTGAAAAATTAAATACACTGGCTATTCTTGGCGGATTATTAGTACTGGCAGGAGCAATTTTGGTTGTAAGTAAACGCAAAGAACAGAATAACAAATAGAATGGTTATTTTTACATTGAATGGATAAAAAGCCTGCAAATAATAAACATCAATTATCGCCTGCAAAATGGGTCGATAACTACTCTGATATGCTCTATTCATTTGCATATTCCAGAGTGAACGATGATGATATTGCAGCCGATTTGGTGCAAGACACTTTTTATTCGGCATTGAAAAACGAGCAACAATTCAGAGGTGATAGCAGTGAAAAAACGTGGCTATATAATATTCTTCGGAATAAAATAATTGACCACTACCGCAAGGCAAGCACACAGAAAAGCAGTTCGGTGGATGACCTTTCCAGTTTTTTTAATGCTGGCGGGAAATGGCAAAACCATTGGAACGAATCGGCTGCACCAAAGCCCTGGAACGAAAGTGCCGACCATTCTGTCAATCGTTCCGAATTCTATGCTGCTCTGAATAATTGTTTGGCAAAGCTATCGGATAAATGTGCAGCTGTATTCAACCTAAAGAATATGGAAGATCTTTCTTCAGAAGAAATCTGTAAGGAATTAAACATTAGTTCGTCCAATTATTGGGTGTTGATGCACAGAGCAAAATTACAACTGCGTGCATGCCTCGAAAAAAACTGGTTTAACCACTCTAATTCGAAATAACTATGCTTACTCGTTTGATTGACCTATTTGCTTTGAGCTGTAAAAAAGCGACCTATTATATGATGCTTGATCAGGAGAATAAGCTCACTTCCATTCAGAAATTCCAACTGAACCTTCATTTCAAAATATGCAAGCTTTGTCGGTTATTCCACCAACAATCCGACACCATTACCGAATCGGTTATTGAAATGGCTAAGCAATGCAGTCATCATCCTCACCATCAGCTTTCCAACCAACAAAAAGAAGAAATGCAACTTGAAATCAACAAGGAGTTAAAAAACAAAGCTGATAACAGAAATTAATCCATTACCAGCTTTTCTATATTTTGAATATTTTTTTTTGACTTACAAATACCTGTCTAAAACACTTGTCAATGTTGGGTATTGCGTTTTAAACTCATCGATATTGGCCATCTCAAAATCACTAAAATCGAATCCAGGAGCTACCGTGCAACCAACCAATGCAAATCCTTCGTTATTCTCAAGGTGTGCCGCAAACCAATAGTTGGCCGGAACAAAGTATTGCAAATGCTCATCTTGTTCCAAGTTGTTACCCACCTTTACTTTGGAGTGGTTCCCCTCTGGAGAAACCATATCAATTACAATGGCTGAATTTCCTGCATAAAAATGCCATCCTTCATCGGATTTTATTCGATGTAACCGAGACATATCATCTCCTTCGAGCAAGTAATAGATAGAAGTTGAACAACTTCTTGCTCCATTGAAAGCAGCTATTGCTCCCGCAGGTATCTCATCGCAACTACGATAAACTTCTTTGTAATAACCACCCTCCGGATGAGGTTGAAGCTCCAGTTTTTCAGTCCAATATTTAGCGTTTTTCTCCATTAAATTTCGAAAAGCGATTGAACCGATCCCATATAATCTTCTTCCCAGCCATCAACAATATTATCGTACGCATCATCTGGAATATTGGTATGCCTTATCTCCAAACTGGTTCTCGATTTATCGGGATGTAGCATGAAAGTTACAATGGAAGGAGTATCTTCACCAAAGTACCATTCCTGAACAATCTTACGATTCTTTTCGAACTCCAGATTTTTGCCTACAATTGCGCCATCCCACAATGAAAATTCAGAGTTAGGCTCTTCAGACATTACAGCTGGTTCTCCAGTCCATATTTCCAACATAACTGGGTTTACCAACACATTATAAACGTCTTCAGGAGAAGCATTCAGCTTAAAATATTTCTTATAATCTCTCATACCTTCAAATTATGCTCAAATATAAGAATTGGCAACGGTTTCTACATCGGTATTTTCACTTTTCGCTTATAAACACGCTTATTTATTTTATACGAGAAGCCAATGTTAAATAACTCTTTGAATTGCCATTTTGCCACTTTTCGTGTAGCTTCTTCACCTTCGGCATTTGTATATTTTTCGTCGAATTTTTCGTTTTGATAATACTTCAAATAAGTCTCCAGACGCATGTTCATTCGCTGAGTTAATTGCATTACAATGTTATTTTCCCACCAAATGTCTTTCTTTTTAAACGGATTGGTATAATCGAAGAAAGCACGCACTTTAGTACGATAAGTAATATCATCAGTAACTTCTTTTTTCCACGAAAGGTCGAAGTTTAAACCAGGAACTGTAAATTTCTTCTTCGAGCTTTCCTTATTAATACCATAACTCGATTTATCTACATCATCGCTCAGTACCCAAACTGTTTTCATGGTTATTGGAGAAACAAATACCGACATGTTTTTATGTGGTTTATAATCCATACCCAGTTTAAATTTGAATGTTCCCGGAGCCATAAATGCCGAAATCTGTTTCTTAGGTGATGAATATTTATACCCATTAAACAACTGCGTTTCAAACGAGGCTTCAGCAGAATAAAACCACTTTTTAAAAGCCGAAACACCTAAACGAGAAGCCACATAAAGCTTATCACTACTCTTACGAAGTTTATTCTCCACATTATCGCCACCAAGTCGGGCCCAGCCATTACGCAATTCTCCATTGGTTGCCCAGTTTATCTTATTCTTCTTATATAATGCTTTTCCTTTCAGTACAAAAAGAATAGACATCGAACTGTTTCCTCCTTTTTTCCAATAATCGCCCACATGAGTTTGTGTAAAGCCAACAGTACCATCACCACTCAGTGTCCATGGTCCATACACATCTACTTTCTTACTGACCTTATTTATTTTCTTACTTGGTTTTTTATAGTCGAAAATGTAATCCTTTTTCTCTGCAACTGTAAATCGATTAAAACTTACCCCATCATCGATATACATACGCATGGTTCTGCGATTAATATTTTCTATACGTACACTCAATGAATCCCGTTGCTGATTTTTCATCCATACGCGCATGTAGTATGGATCATTATTTTTCAATCGTAATGTTAAAGGATTTCCATCTATATCCAATACATTAACATCCACCGAATCGTTTATTGCCTTATTGCTTAAGTAACCTAACAATCCTGCAATTCTTTGATTCGTAATGTGTACAACACTGTCGTTCCACTCTTTAATGCGTGTAATATTATTTAATCGAATAGAATCTGAATAATAACGTTGAATAGAATCTGAAAATAGCTGTACATACTTCGTTCTATAATCTGCACTTACCGAATCGCGGTATGCATAAATCAACGAATCGTTGTACTCTCTTCGGATGGAATCCAAATATGATTTTCGAGCATTAGCAAATGTTTCCTGACGTAGCGAATCAGACATCTTATTCCAAATTGTATCATGTACATTGATAGAGATAGAATCTGGCATAGCTCTTTTGCCATCAGCAAAAATGTGTTCCTCTTCCCCTTCTTCGATGATATCTATTTTTTGCTCTATATCAGCAAAAAGCACTGGAGGAACAACAATTATACTATCAAAAAAGCTTGTTTTTACATTCCTGTCGATTCTCATAAGTGTCTCTTCCAACTCTACGTTAGAAACAACTCCTGAGATAGAATCAGGCATTGGAATATCCTCTGGTCGTCTATCTACCCATAATAGGTTATCAAACTGTCTGTAATAATCAATTTTATTAATTAAGCTATCAAGCGGACCCGATTCAAAATGCGAAACAATTCCTTGCATCGATTGCTTTAGGTTTTTCCCTGGCACATACCATCCCTCTTTCTCCGACAGGTATCTTTTTAAGAAATCAATACCTATTTTCAAAGAGTCAACCTTTTGCTCTTTCTTCTCTTTTTCCTTTTTTCTCAACAATTCGGTCGATCCTGCCCGGGTTCCCCAACTACCCAGTAAAATCAGTATGGTTACAATTAAGATTCGATTCATAAAAATCTGTTTGCGGTTTATTTATTGTTTCAGATATAAGAACGTAATTGTACAAAAATTATTCCCTTTTAGCCTCCCAACTGGCAAAAGGAGATAAAAATAAATAGGAGTTAAAATATCTATTATCGTTGCTAACTTCCTGAGCTATCCATTCTGGTAACTTTATTTCTTCATCTTCACTGTTTAGCTCTATTTCAGCCAATATTAATCCTTCATTCTGCCCCAGAAATCGATCTACTTCCCATACTCTATTATCAAATTCTATTTTATAGCGAATTTTCTCTATTCGATTTCCCACACACATATTTAGCATTTCCCGTGCGTCTTCTATAGGAATTTGATATTCGAACTCAGGGCGTGCTATTCCCGCACCTTTTCCCTTTATTGTGAGCCATGCCTCAGTACCTTTTATTCTAACTCGAACAGTTCGTTCTGGGTCTGTACTCAAATATCCTTGCATTAAGATCTCTCCTGAATATTCATTCAGAAAATCACTGTCATTAACTAAAAACTTTCTTTCAATCTCAATGCCCATAATCTTTAATTAAAATGCAACACCTTTAGCTGTCTCATCAATCACCCATTTATTCTGAGCTCTTAATACCTGCTCAATCACATCGCGAGCACAACCTTTTCCTCCATCAAAATAAGAAACATACTTCGATATATTTTTTATATCAGGTATTGCATCGGCAGGGCAAACAGGAAGAGCCACCTCTTTCATTATACTATAATCAGGCATATCGTCTCCCATATACATTACCTCATCTGCAGTAATCCCTGTCTTCGACAAGAAATCATTTAAGCAAGCAACCTTATCTTTAGCTCCCATATATATGTGCTCAACTCCCAGTTTAGCATATCGATTCTCAACAGAAGCAGTATTTCCACCTGTAATTATTGCAATATGCATTCCTGCTTTAACTGCAGTTACAATAGCGAAGCCATCTTTTACATTTGCTGTACGCATAGGATTTCCATTCTCATCTAAAGGTGAAACAGTTTTCGACAAGACACCATCAACATCAAAAACCAATCCTTTTACTTTAGCCAATTCTTCTTTAAAAAATGCCATCTCTATTTATTTTGATAATAGTTTATACTCTTGCTTAATTTAGCATATAGCTCTTTCATTAGCTTTTCATCTTCCAGCTGAGCTAGATGCTTATCCATTATATTCTCATCATACCGAACAGCAGGCCCCGTTTGTGCATCTTTAGGATGCATCAAATCTATCTTTGCAACTGTCTCTTTTATCAATGGACGCAATATGTTGAAATCCACCGCATGCGTCTCTGTCACTTCTGCACTTAGGTGATACATATGATTAACAAAATTACAACAAAAAATAGCAGCTAAGTGTAGTGATTTCCGTTGTTCTGAATTTATCTCCCGAACATCCTTACTGCATAATTGTGCTAGCTTTTTTATTTCATTCAAATTCTCCTCAGAATTGGCCTCTACACATATTGGGATAGTTTCAAACTCTACTTTCCGCTCTTTAGAAAAAGTTTGTAGTGGATAAAAGACACCATAGTTCGATGAGTAACTCTTTAGTTCAGTTAGAGAAATACTTCCTGCAGTATGCAGTATCAAGGCATTCTTAAAATCGATATTTTCTAATACCGAATGAAATGCTTTATCTGCCAAAGCAATTATATATATATCTGCGGAAAAAATGTTTCGGGTTTCAGTAGTAAACTCTGCCGATAATAAGTCTGCCAATTTCTTAGCACTATCTACAGATCTACTATACACTTGCTCAATGGCTACTCCTACTTCTTTAAATCGAAGTCCCAGTTGAGTGGCTAAATTTCCTGCTCCAATTAATACTACCGATTTCACTTGCTATTCTATTTTCTTTCAAGCAAAAATACAGAGCATTTATTAAATAGTATAATTCTACGAGTTTAAATCGAAAATAATAAAGGAAGTATATAAAACAAAAAAAGCTTCGACTCTGGAATGAATCGAAGCTTAGTAAAATGGCGACGACCTACTCTCCCACATTTCTGCAGTACCATCGGCGCTAATGAGCTTAACTTCTCTGTTCGGGATGGGAAGAGGTGGAACCTCATTGCAATAGTCACCT
>SACZ01000153.1 GCA_023369685.1 Prolixibacteraceae bacterium JC049 | reverse complement strand
TCAGCGCCGCGCGGTAGCGCGAATCCGCCAGCGTGCCGAGGCGAATCGCCACGTCAAACCGTTCTGAGATTAAATCCGCGTGATGAGACGAGGAAACATGGCGTACGTGGAGCGCAGGATGCCGCAGGCTGAACTCTGCCAGCGCCGGAATAATCACCTGCGCGCCATATTCAGGCGTCGTCGTGATCCGCAGCTCGCCGCTCAACCCCACGTGGCTGCCCCGGACGTCGTCCTGCAGGTTTTCCGCCGCTTTCAGCAGCGCGACCCCGCGATGATAGAACAGCGAACCGGCTTCGGTAAGCGTCAGCCGCCGGGTCGATCGCAACAGCAGCGTGACCCCCAGCTCGCTCTCCAGCTGGCGGACGTTGAAACTCACCACCGCCTTGGTCTGCCCCAGAGCCGCCGCCGCCGCGGTAAAACTCCCGCTATCGACTACCGCCACAAACATGTTCATTCGCTGCAGATTCAGCATCGCGCCGCCCATTGTCAAAATATTTACGACAGTATATCTCCGAATGTCG
>SACZ01000152.1 GCA_023369685.1 Prolixibacteraceae bacterium JC049 | reverse complement strand
ATTCATCAAAGTCGTAAGTCATGATGACTTTGATCGCGGTTTTATCGACCATGGCGTCAAACCCTTCACGCCATTGCGACAGGCCAATACGGTGCGTGATCATCGGTTTGACTTTGATCGCGCCGCTGGCGAGCAGGCGAATGGCGTTACGCCAGGAAGTGGAGTCATAGGCCATATGCCCGATGATGCTTTTGTTCCACGCGGTGATATCGTTGATGGAGAAGTCCAGCGGTTGGAAGCCCATGCCCACGCGCACCACTTCACCGTTAGGACGCAGCATTTCGATGGATTGTTTAAGGGCGATATTGGCGCCGGAACATTCGATAACCAGCCCCAGATTATCTTTGCCGCAAATCGCCTGGCAGCGGGCGACCACATCCTCAGTAGAAGCGTTGACTACCGCCGTCGCGCCGAGCGCTTTGGCTATAGGGAAACGTACCGCGACATCCTCTTCCAGCCCGACCATTACGATATTTACGGCCCCCATAATGCGTGCCATCTGTACGGAAAAGAGCCCAAGTG
>SACZ01000151.1 GCA_023369685.1 Prolixibacteraceae bacterium JC049 | reverse complement strand
CATATTATTGATAAAGTACTGAATCGCGAAGCGCCGTTCGCCTGAGGCAGCGCCTGCTGCGGCGCGTCACGTCGCAGCAGAGCATTTGAAGGTTACTGCGGTTCGAGGGCGTTGCCCACGCGTTTATCCTTCAGGAAGTAGACCGTCATCGCCAGCCAGAGCACCCCGCTCAGCAGGTTGAGCAAGCTGAAGAGCCCGCTGCCGCCAGACTCATAGGCGTGCTTGCTGTCTTCGATACCCACGGTAAAGATCAGCATTTGCAGCATCCCCATCGCTGCCGACACCGTCCCCTTACTCATCTCGCTGGCAAACAGCGTCAGACGCACCAGCCCGGCGTTGGCAAGACCAATCCCGAAGGCGTAAACGCTCAGCCCGGCGGTCATCCACAGATACGCGTGCGTCGACGCCACCGTCGCCACGGCGGCGATCAGCAGGCCGATCATAATCGGCCAGCCGCCGAGAATAATCAGCGAGCGCACCGTTTTGCGTGAAGTCTGGCGCGCCAGCACAAGGTTCCCGGCAA
>SACZ01000150.1 GCA_023369685.1 Prolixibacteraceae bacterium JC049 | reverse complement strand
GACAAAATCAAAGGCGACTACATTATGACCGCCATCCATGACTTTGACGGCGCCCAGACTTACAGCGAGAAACCCGGCCACCGCTTTGTTCTCAACGCCGATTTTGCAAGCGCGAAAGAAGCGGATTATGACGCGCTGTTGATCCCCGGCGGACGGGCGCCAGAATATCTGCGCCTGAATGCGGAAGTGCTTAAACTGGTGCAGGCATTTGACGCAGCGCGTAAACCTATTGCTGCCGTTTGCCACGGCCCTCAGCTGTTGGCGGCTGCGGGGGTATTAAAAGGCCGCACCTGCAGCGCCTATCCGGCCTGCGCGCCGGAAGTGCGGCTCAGCGGCGGACATTTTGCCGACATCGGTATCGATCAGGCGCATATTGACGACAATTTGGTGACCGCCCCTGCCTGGCCCGCCCATCCGCAATGGCTGGCGAAATTTGCCGAATTGCTGCGGTAACAAGCCTGACCAATACAAAAGACCGGAACGGATCATCGGGGACTGTCGTCTGAAGGCGATGCTGGCGCTAAAA
>SACZ01000149.1 GCA_023369685.1 Prolixibacteraceae bacterium JC049 | reverse complement strand
CGAATGTCACCGTCATCGCATCACCTGAAGAGGCCATTCAGCATCCGGATGTCGATCTGGTGGTTATCGCCTCTCCTAACGCCACCCACGCTCCGCTTGCCCGTCTGGCCTTAAACGCCGGCAAGCACGTCGTTGTCGACAAACCGTTTACCCTTGATATGCAGGAAGCCCGCGAACTGATTGCGCTCGCGGAAGAGAAACAGCGGGTGCTGTCAGTGTTCCATAACCGCCGCTGGGACAGCGATTATCTGGCCGTGAAGCAGGTTATCGAACAGGAGCTCATCGGAAAAGTTAAACATTTTGAATCCCATTTTGACCGCTTCCGCCCGGAAGTACGCGTCCGCTGGCGGGAGCAGAACGTACCGGGCAGCGGCCTGTGGTTTGATTTAGGCCCGCATCTGATCGACCAGGCGCTGCAGCTGTTCGGCCTGCCGCAGTCGGTGCAGGGGAACATCGCCACTCTGCGTGAAGGCGCGGAGATCAATGACTGGGCGCACGTGGTGCTGAACTATCCGCAGCACAAAGTGAT
>SACZ01000148.1 GCA_023369685.1 Prolixibacteraceae bacterium JC049 | reverse complement strand
GCCTAGGACTTTGGCGTGGAGGGGGCGGTGGAGTACGAGCTCGACGGCGTGGGTTCGGCTCCCCGTCGTCACCGCTAACACTCGGAGAGAGGTTGTGCGCCTTTGCTTGTTCGGCCATTGGGCTGAACAGGAAAAGCTTGGCGCACACGAAAGAATGCGAGAGCTTAGAAAAACACACGCAGAGCCCCCTACCTGGCGCGCCAGATGACGGAGCGTGGGGCTCCTCACCGGGAGACCGCGCAGGCCCCCCTTTGCCGGTTCGGCCGGGGACTCAGGGTGAGATTCTAAGCTCTCTGTATGTGGAAGGTTCGCGAGACAGGAAACACACAAGACACGGGCGATGTATACAGGTTCGGGCCGCTGAGAAGCGTAATACCCTACTCCTGTGTTTTGGGAGATCTGTGTATGAAGGAGCTACAAAGTATGAGCCAGCCTCTCCCTTGTTCTGGGTTCCCCATCTGGAAAAGTCCAGTCCCCCCTCTCAGTGGGCAAGGTCCTCCTTTTATATCTTAAGGGGATACCACATGCACC
>SACZ01000147.1 GCA_023369685.1 Prolixibacteraceae bacterium JC049 | reverse complement strand
TACCTTAAATTAAAGATTAAGAGAATTAAGGGCACACGGTGGATGCCTAGGTAATAAGAGCCGATGAAGGACGTGGTAAGCTGCGATAAGCCTGGAGAAGTTGCAATCGAACATTGATCCCAGGATTTCCGAATGGAGAAATCTACTAAGATGAAGTCTTAGTGTGAAAACGGTAACCAGATGAACTGAAACATCTAAGTAGTCTGAGGAAAAGAAAGTAAAAACGATTCCCCAAGTAGCGGCGAGCGAACGGGGATCAAGTCTAAATCATATAAGTGTCAAGAATGCAGTCGTTGCTTATATGAGGTTGTGGGAAGTCGCTAGAAGAAACTGCAAGATATTCAGCGAATTGTTTTAAATAATTGGAATAGAACTGGAAAGTTCAACCGTAGAAGGTGATAGTCCTGTACAAGTAAAATGAAACAAGCGCGTGACTTTCCCGAGTAGCACGGAACACGAGAAATTTTGTGTGAATCAGCGAGGACCATATCTCGTAAGACTAAATTCTCTTATTAACCGATAGCGAATAGTA
>SACZ01000020.1 GCA_023369685.1 Prolixibacteraceae bacterium JC049 | reverse complement strand
TAAGATAAAACAAGGAAATCAGTACCTAACAAACTGGAAATTCAAGGTGAACTGGAGTAATCTGGTAACTATAGGATATTTTAATGACTAGCATCGTTTAGTAAGGTCGTTCAAAGTGTTCACCCAGAACATCCACCAAACCGTTAGCTATAATTTTAAAATGATTAACAAGAGACTATTAATAAAGAATATCATTTCGCATAATGATGAAGGAACATTTTTCGATAAAAAGCAAGGTATTACTTTGACAAGTACTCCAGGGAAAGCTAAGTTCCTTAAACATATATGTGCTTTAAGTAATTCAAATCCGAATAATGATTCGTATATAATAATTGGTGTTTCTGATGATAATAAGATACTAGGTGTACCTCCAATTGATGACAGTGTTATCCAAAACCTTGTTAAATCTTCACTGTTACATCCTCCAATTGTAACTTATGAGAATATACAATTCCCTGAAATTGAAAAATACCAAACAGTTGGTCTTCTAACAATATTCGGAAAAAAAGAGAAAACTTCATTCTCTAAAAATATTTGGAAGATTAGTCTAGGAGACTCTTTTTATCGCTATGGCAGCAATTCAATTCATATAGATAAAAATTTCTACATCAACGAAGAGAATGAAACAATAGTTGATTCTATCAAAAGATATTCTACAAATAATTTGAAAGGACTCATTGATGGAGTACAAGAGTTTCAGTCATTCTCTAACCCTAAATATTATCCTGAATATATTGTGTTTTTAGATCAGTTTGTGCTTTGTTGGTCTGCTTGGAGAGATAACTATGGTGAAAGGAAATACTATTCAGAGATTGATATTCAGGTTATTAATGAGAATAAAAAGATTTTCATCTCTGCTACACAATTTGCAGATGTTATTATTGAAGAAAACTATTTTAAGATTATCGAATTAGTCCCCCTTGGATATGATAAAAAATATGAGTTGTATCCTTTAGAAGAAACCAGCATCAATTTTCACGTAAATGGTACATATTCTATCGAGAAAACAATAAATTTTAAACATCCTATTTTCCCAAAAGAAGAAATTGAAAACCTTTATTCACGCACAAAGGCATTGACAAAAAAATATTTGGAAGGAGTTTGTCCTAAAGACGAAATGAATTTTCAAGAAGGTATTGCTCAATATTATTTGGTTTGCTATTTAAATGGAATTGAAGATGCAAAGAATGACTTGTATGAATCCAGAGAATATCTTGACGGTTCTGCAGCAGAATGGCAAACAGAATGTATTAGGATATTAGAAAAATATGAAAAAACTATAGCTAACAATGTGTAAATTTCATAGCGGGTGGTGGCAGTTTGTAGCAGCCGGATTCCCGCATCGATTTCCCAGTCCTTCAGACGGAAAATCACTCCGAAAATCCGCTACAAAAACTTACACTAAACCGTTACCTGTAATTATAATGAAGAAGCAAATTAGCATATTAACCGTTGTATTTCTGCTAGGAAGTTTAAAAGTTTTAGGATGTAGCTGTGGGTATTTTGGAGGATTCATTTATTCTCAGCAGAGGGCAGATGTTGTTGTTTATGGGACTGTAATTGAATATGACTCGATTGGAACTTATGATGCTCCAGAAAATCCATATTCAATGAAGTTTTTGATAAAAGAAAAGCTTAGAGGTATAGAAAGTAGAGATACAATAACTGTTTGGGGTGATTATGGAGCAGATTGTAGACCATATATAAGTCATTTCAAGCCTAAAACTAATTGGATTCTTGCACTGAATAAGCTAAATGTCAAAGGTAATGAAGAGTACGAAATTTCAATTTGTGGAGAATTCTATGTTCCAGTGAATGATCGAGCAGTTAGAGGAAAGATATTTGGTTGGGAGTACGAGCAAAAAGAAGGTGTTTTTGATTATGATAGCATTAAGAAGTTTATTTTACGTCCATTTGATTATCTATTGCAAAGGCCAAAGAAGGAAATAAGGAAAACTAAAGGAGGACTAGAGTATATGTCAAGTTGTGATGTCTTGCCGTATAATACACTACCTTATGATGTTTTAAATAAAATAGTAAATGAAAGAATTAAGATTCCTGCTGTTTTCATGAGTAAAGGAGATTCACATTTAATACATATTAGGGCAATAATTGAATGTGATGGAAAATTTCATTTTAACGGGACATATGGATTAAATAAGTCGAGAGACTTAATAAGTATTGAGAATCAGGTTGCAAGAATAATAGAAAAAACTGGAACATGGCATTCTGGTTTTGAAGCAAACAAATCTGTTTCCTCAGAATTGATAATTCCAATCTTACTGAAAAGATAGAATAACTACAGGTAACAACAGCTAAATGCCAGTCGGGTTTCAGTGGCAAAGCAGGCTTCTGTACTTTGTGGCATCAGCGCCAATTCGTCGTTGACGATTTGGCTATCGAAAAGAAAAATCAACAAAAACAACGAATTGGCTCAGTGGTAAACAGGAAGGATCGGTATTTCAAAATCCCGTCCGGCACATAGCCAAGACCGTTGGCAATAATATAAAAAAGCATAACTATGGATAAATCATTAATTAGAAATCTCTACACAAAAATATCTAAAGATTATGATTTACTTGGAGCAAATCTTACCTCTGTTCTAAAAAATATTCTTAAAGAAAATTCTCTTGACTTTTTATCAGTTAATTATCGAGTGAAAGATATTAATTCATTTCTTCAGAAGATTGATAGAAAGAAATATAAAGACCCATTTGAAGAAATTGAAGATATATGTGGATTAAGAATTATATGTTATTATGAAAGCGACATTGAAAAAGTTGTATCGGTATTAAGTAAAGAACTTAATATTTTAACAATTGAGAATAAAGAAGAATTGTTAGACTATAATCAGTTTGGTTATAGGTCTTATCATTACATTATTAAGATTAATAAAGATTGGGCAAAAGTACCTGACTATAGAAATTTAGAAAACTTTAAATGCGAATTGCAAATTAGGACAATATCAATGCATGCTTGGGCCGAAATCTCACACAAACTGTCTTATAAGAAAAAAGAACATATTCCAAAACAGTTCCTCAAATCACTCTCAATGATTGCGGCAAAACTTACAGATGTTGATGACCATTTAAATACTCTTAGAACAGATGTGAATGAATATAAGAAAGAGTTTAGCCAAAAGTTAAAAGATGAAAGTCCCACATTTGATAATGATATAAATGTAGATAATCTTCGCGTATTTATTGAATATCTATTTCCCTATACGGATTTAATGGAAACATCTGAAAATAGAATGATTGAAATTGTAGATTTCCTTCAACATTTTAAATTAGATTTTGGCGAAATATTGAAATATTATAAGAATCAAAAAAATAATGTTCAAAAAATAAATCAGGCGTTTCAATATGAGGTAGAAGATGATGCAGACCATTACAGTAGATATTATTCCTCACATCCATTTTCAGGGGATGACCTTTTTTTAATACTCATTTATCTTGGGAACGCAAATATTTGGGAAGAAAGAAAAGATAATTTTAATCATCAAAGCTTAAAGTTAATGATAGAAAATACTATTGCCAACAATGGCTAATAAAGCATAGCTTGCCGCAGGCGCAACACAAGCTACGCTTCATAGCCTAGACGTTGTGCTTCATGCAAGAAAGACCATATAAATGAATGAAATACCAGAAGAATATGAATTAATGAGTTTCTTTGAAGTTGAGCCCATCAAAGCGGATAAGGATTCTGACGTTCCATTTTATTACAACTTCCTAACTTACATCATTACAAATGATCAAGAAAAAATTGAAGTTAATATTTCACCATCGTATGGAGATGTCGAAATTTTTTGGGAGCAGGATAAAGTTTTGAAGTTTAATTGGCGTTTTTATGATATTGAGACCTTAAAGATTGAGAAAAAGGACAATCAAGAATGCCTGAAAATTACATTTAACTCTGAAAATATGCCTGATTGTTATTTGTGGGTTAAACCAAGCTTTAAGATTATTGGGGGGATGAATATAACGCATTAATGAATGGGAGAAGTTAATCAAGAAATATCAAATGCAATTAAGATTTTAAATTTAACAGACGAACAGATAAGTTTGTTGGATTTTAGTACTGGTAAAAAACTCTATTTTGAGCTACTTGACTTTTTTGTATCATCAGGAGATAGACGTTGGTGGTGGGAAGATTTCAAATTAGCATCATTCGACTTTGTTGAGTATGAGAAACCTTTTGAAAAGTTACATGAAATTATCCCAGACTTAGAAAATAAAGTATGGCTAATGGTGGAAGATGACCAAGAGGAATATTACCCAATTTACGACTGTGAACCTTCTATCATCGGGCAAGTTATTGGTGAGTGTTTTGGATTTGAATATTATGTGATTGATAAAAAAATGGATTGGTTAATTTGCGAAAATCATCACAACAGATTAATAGGGCTTGGTCAAAAGCTTAAGGATAAAAATACTAACAAGATTAAATAAAGCACGAAAGCACAACATAAGCTAAATGCCAGTCGGGCTTCAGTGGCAAAGCAGGCTTCTGTTCTTCGTGGCATCAGCGCCAATTCGTCGTTGACGATTTGGCTATCGAAAAGAAAGATCAATAAAACAACGAATTGGCTCAGTGGCAAATTGAAAGGATCGGTATTTCAAAATCCCGTCCGGCACATAGCCAAGACCGTTAGGTACCACTTTCGTTAATTTTGTTTGTATTTTGGAGTTGGAACGGTAGTCTTTGTCAAGATAATTTCGGGGTTGTCAAGCCCAAATCGAGCGAGATTTTGGGGTTCAAAATCGAGACGGAAGACCGTGAAAAGCTCACTTT
>SACZ01000145.1 GCA_023369685.1 Prolixibacteraceae bacterium JC049 | reverse complement strand
GACGCTGGCCCAAGTTATGGCACATCAGACTCAGATGATGGCAGCCATGATGCAGCAGATGCAGCAGCAGCACCAGCAGATGCACCAGAGAATGATGCAGCACGCCGAACAGCAGCACCAGCAGTTTGGTCCCCCTCCCCCGCAATCCAAGTTGCCTGAGTTCCTGCGAGTCAGGCCACCCACCTTCTCCAGCACCACCAACCCCATGGAGGCAAACGACTGGCTCCATGCAATAGAGAAGAAGCTGAATCTCCTGCAGTGCAATGATCAGGAGAAGGTTGCTTTCGCCACACACCAGCTTCAAGGTCCTGCGTCAGCTTGGTGGGACAATCACATGGCCACCCGCCCACCAGGTACTGAAGTCACTTGGGCAGAGTTCTGCCGTAGCTTCAGGAAGGCGCAGGTGCCAGATGGGGTCGTGGCACAAAAGAAGAGGGAATTCCGGGCGCTCCATCAGGGCAACAGGACTGTGACGGAATACCTCCATAAGTTCAATCGCCTCGCGCGATATGCACCAGAGGATGTCCGCACCGAC
>SACZ01000144.1 GCA_023369685.1 Prolixibacteraceae bacterium JC049 | reverse complement strand
CGGATGCGGAGGAACTCGGCGAGTTTAGAGTGTTGTGGGGGTGGTGGTGGAGCATTCTGTTGTGGCGGATTTTGGAGGTGGTGGAGGAAAGCAGTCATCATGTTGGCCTGCTGGGCGAGGATTTGGGTGAGAATGGCGTTGGTGTCTGGTGGTGGTGGTGGAGGCGGAGGAGGAGGTGGAGGTGGGTTCCCCTGGTGGTTGTTGTGGTTGCTGCCTTCAGGTTGGTTGCCATCACCGGTGGCAGCATTTCTCCTGGTCGTCACCATCTGAAAACCCCACACAGAACCAGCAAACAGAGAGAGCTAACAATTAAAGCTAACCACCCACGACTACCATAATTCTTGAATCTATTACTGCTATTAAATTGGTTCATTAAAGTTCAAGTTGCTTAGGCAAATAAAATAAAGACAGGCTCCGACACAGTTATGCCACACACCGGCATAACCATGCCCCACACGTCCCAACAAGAAGACAAACGAGGAAGAACACTCGCGCAAGCCTACTAACTGCTCGTCTACCGCTGCGACGGGCCAGG
>SACZ01000143.1 GCA_023369685.1 Prolixibacteraceae bacterium JC049 | reverse complement strand
CATCAGACCCAGATGATGGCAGTCATGATGCAACAGATGCAGCAGCAGCACCAGCAGATGCACCAGCGGATGCTGTAGCACGCCGAACAGCAGCGTCAGCAGTTTGGTCCCCCTCCCCCKCARTCCAAGTTGCCTGAGTTCCTGCGAGTCAGGCCACCCACCTTCTCCAGCACCACCAACCCYATGGAGGCRAAYGACTGGCTCCATGCMATAGAGAAGAARCTGAATCTCCTGCAGTGCAATGAYCAGGAGAAGGTTGCTTTYGCCACACACCAGCTTCARGGTCCTGCGTCMGCTTGGTGGGACAAYCACATGGCCACCCGCCCACCRGGTACTGAAGTCACWTGGGCAGAGTTCTGCCGTAGCTTCAGGAARGCRCAGGTGCCAGATGGGGTCGTGGCACAAATGGATAGGGAATTCCGGGCGCTCCATCAGGGCAACAGGACTGTGACGGAATACCTCCATGAGTTCAATCGCCTCGCGTGATATGCACCAGACGATGTCCGCACCGACGTTCTTTCTATAGTTAGAAATC
>SACZ01000142.1 GCA_023369685.1 Prolixibacteraceae bacterium JC049 | reverse complement strand
TAATGACGGATTGTTTTCATTTGTGGAAGCCGGGGTCTTTCCTTTGGCGGCATCCAAGTCGACTGTGCCTTTACCGGCCTTTTCGGCCTTCAGGGTGGCGGCTTGGGCTATGCGGCTTGCTACGGGATTGAAAGCGGCGCGGGAACGAATATTTTGGAAGTCTTCTCCCGGCGTGAACACAATGTTGACGGCGGTGATGTTACTTTCTGTAAATTTCTTCAGGTCTTCCGCACCTTCCGAGCCTATAGAAATCCAGAAATTACCTAATTCTGCCAGTTGTACTTTTTTGCCTTCCAGAAGCATTTCTACAAGGCACTCGCACATATCGGCTATTACACCTTTTACCGTTCCGCGAGTGAATACGCCATTGTGGTCGGCAATGTGTTTGACAAACTGGCTGAATGGCATGATTTCAGAAACTTGAGCTTTTGCATACGCTTTTTGGGCGGCATCGACATCCATCGGGTTGCCCATCATAAATACACTGTAATCAATCATGATAAAATAAAGTTTAAAAGTTTTGTGTTTCCGGGATGTTC
>SACZ01000141.1 GCA_023369685.1 Prolixibacteraceae bacterium JC049 | reverse complement strand
TTTCAATGCTTTGGTTATTTTGGTGTGTTGGTAGAACTCTTTGCCGTTATCCATGGTGATGGTGTGCACCCTGTCTTTATGTGCCTTTAATGCCCTAACAGCTGCCCGGGCAGTGTCTTCGGCTTTGAGGCTATCCAATTTGCAGATGATGGTGTAGCGGGTAACGCGTTCGACCAAGGTCAATAATGCGCTTTTCTGTCCTTTGCCGACAATGGTGTCGGCTTCCCAATCGCCGATACGGGATTTCTGGTCGACGATAGCGGGTCGGTTTTCTATGCCGACACGGTTGGGTACTTTGCCTCTGGTCCATGTGCTGCCGTAGCGTTTGCGGTAGGGTTTGCTGCATATTCTGAGATGTTGCCACAACGTGCTGCCGTTGCTTTTGTCTTGGCGAAGGTAGCGGTAAATGGTGCTGTGGTGGAGCGTGATCTGGTGGTGTTTGCACAGGTAGGCGCATACTTGTTCGGGACTGAGTTTGCGGCGGATAAGGGTGTCGATGTGCTGAATCAGCTGCGAATCGAGCTTATAGGGTTGTCGCT
>SACZ01000140.1 GCA_023369685.1 Prolixibacteraceae bacterium JC049 | reverse complement strand
GCGGGAACGAATATTTTGGAAGTCTTCTCCCGGCGTGAACACAATGTTGACGGCGGTGATGTTACTTTCTGTAAATTTCTTCAGGTCTTCCGCACCTTCCGAGCCTATAGAAATCCAGAAATTACCTAATTCTGCCAGTTGTACTTTTTTGCCTTCCAGAAGCATTTCTACAAGGCACTCGCACATATCGGCTATTACACCTTTTACCGTTCCGCGAGTGA
>SACZ01000139.1 GCA_023369685.1 Prolixibacteraceae bacterium JC049 | reverse complement strand
TTTCAATGCTTTGGTTATTTTGGTGTGTTGGTAGAACTCTTTGCCGTTATCCATGGTGATGGTGTGCACCCTGTCTTTATGTGCCTTTAATGCCCTAACAGCTGCCCGGGCAGTGTCTTCGGCTAGCATACGGCAAACAACGATCCCAAGTGCCTTCGAAATCCAGGGCACACGCAAGGTCAATAATGCGCTTTTCTGTCCTTTGCCGACAATGGTGTCGGCTTCCCAATCGCCGATACGGGATTTCTGGTCGACGATAGCGGGTCGGTTTTCTATGCCGACACGGTTGGGTACTTTGCCTCTGGTCCATGTGCTGCCGTGACACAATCTTCTTGGGACAGCCAAATCTACATACGACATGGGTCATGTAGAGTTCTGCTAGTTTCTTTCCATCAAAGGTGGTTTTCACTGGCACGAAATGAGCTGATTTCGTGAGTCGGTCCACGATTACCCAAATGGAGTCGTACCCGCCAGGGGTTCTTGGCAAACCGGTGATGAAATCCATTCCGATCTCTTCCCATTTCCACTCGGGAATCGGT
>SACZ01000138.1 GCA_023369685.1 Prolixibacteraceae bacterium JC049 | reverse complement strand
GTGCGTAGCGTGGCAGACGGGTATGTGTGGTCGGATTGAAATTTTTCGTTCGTACCCGATCGCCCACCCGGAAGCGGGGCGTAACATCATGACTGACGCGAGCAGACCCGCCGGTGCTGACGACCATTGATACCATATCCTGCGTCAGCACAGGCGTGCCAGGCCTACAGGGGGTAGGCTTCGCGCCTCCCCACAACTCTTCAACGGTGATCACCCCCTTTGACAGCAGCAGCGTTTCGAATGCATGCAGCCAGTGCTCGTAGTAGCTCGACTGCAGATATTCTGTCGGCGCCATACCTTCGATAGCGTGGCGGAATTCATCGACGTTAAAGTGTCCGCCGACGAACAACGAGGCAAACAGAGGAAATACCCTGCGTTCCCACTCATGATGGAAATAGGGCTCGTTTTCCTCAGTAGGGATCGGGCCAAGGCCGTGCATTCCCCCCAAATCATGTATCCCGTTCATGGTTTTCTCCTTTCGTTATGGTGCGCTAACCACACCGGTGCCAATCATCGAATCGCGGGTGACCAGCTCGATTA
>SACZ01000137.1 GCA_023369685.1 Prolixibacteraceae bacterium JC049 | reverse complement strand
TCCATTGCCGATCCATCTACATGAGTCAAAAAAACCGCACACAAATAATTATTCTTACAATAATGACAGTCATACAATAATTATAAGATAGCTTTATTCATACAAAAATCATAAAATATTACACCAAATAATTCTTATTTACTATTTCTAAAGTTTTAAACTAATATTAATGTGTTTTACTTCTTTTAATTTTCATTTTAGTTTGTTTTCTATTATTTAAGATTAACTTTCACTAGAGTTTTCCTTCTCAACTATTTTATAAAACCTTGTTTAGCAAATGAACTAAATTTCTATATATTCTTTCTTCCCCACACACATTTTCTCTCTCATCAACTTACAACTAAATTTTGGAGACAAAAAAAGTGTGCAAAACATAGGTGCAAATGTAGTATGACAAAAAAAAAACATTGGAGGATGAAGTTGCAAACCTTTTAGGCACCTCCGATTTGTATGTAATCACCAAAATAAATTCAATAGAAATTTTGGCATGACCTCCCCTCTTTTTTGGAGAAATTTTGAAGCTTGCTCGGGCAGCTGGAGGA
>SACZ01000019.1 GCA_023369685.1 Prolixibacteraceae bacterium JC049 | reverse complement strand
TGCTCCGAAAATCGAATGCGGTGATTCTATCTTTGATTCAGGAAATACTGTATCTAAATATGTTTGTAGTTCGTCTCTCAATTTTATTTATTGTCTTTATGTTTCTTGCAGTCTCGTTTCTCGCCTGACCGCTAACGGTTTAGTGTAAATTTTTCGTAGCGGATTTTCGGAGTGATTTTCCGTCCGAAGGACTGGGAAATCGATGCGAGAATCCGACCAATGCACTGCCACAAAACCCGCTATGAAATTTACACATTGTTATGGGCTGTTAGTCTATTCTCAGTTCTGAAAGCTTCTCCAATTTCTTAAAATATTTTACCCATAAATCTTTTACTTCATCCAACCTATTTACCGGATTTGTTCCATCATCGTACAGAAATACTTTTGAGATTTCGCCATTTTCATCCCGCTGTAAAGAAGATTCATCATCGGCTAATTCTAGTAATAATTTCTCAGGAACTTTTTTATACTTTGTATATACTGGTAGATCAAGATAACTCCGCCCAGGAAGTCCTTTCATACTAACATCATTGTAACCAATAGGTAGATAATCCCTATTAAAAGCCATCCATTCATTTCTTTCATTTCTGGCAATTCCATAAGGAAGGTTAATTCTAAAAAAATCTGATAGCATAATTATCGTTTATTATATTCGTAATTCATCACATATTTTATTAACAAATTCTCTTGTATCGCATATTGATTCATAGATCTTAAAATCATCAATAGAAATTTCTTCCCCTTCTCTAGATCTTCCATTTCGATGTACCAAATCGTGTCGGATAATTACATGTTTGTTCATTTTTACCATGGCAAGGAAATGTAATCTTGAAACATTTTATTAATTACTGGAAGGTTGTGAAATATTGTGTATATAATTGGTTTTATTGTTTGAAAATTTCTCTAAAATAAAAATTCCAATATGTAAGCATAAAGAAAACCGTCTTTACTTCCATTTGTGTTAATTCTACATTCAAGCAGAGTTAAATCATCATAAGAAATCTCAAGTAGCTTTGCAAGATGTCTGTCCGAAGTTTGTTCCTCCATGTCAGACAATAAATCTTTTATTCTACTCATGCTGGTTGCCTTTATCTAATTGCCCATAACGGCTACGTATATGAAACGTTTGGCATTTCGGAGAGTAAACCTGTCAAATGATTACAACTTTCAAATGGTATAATATCATTAATATAAGCTCAATTCGCCAAATGTTTTATATACTTTGTTATGGGGCGTTATTCCTTCAATTAAGCCATTAAAGGAATATTCTTTTTGTCCTTGAATATAATAGTCAGGATAAATTGCATCAAGCTGGAATCCATTTGTAGTCAGTATGCGGTTAAATTCTCCTATTCTTCTTTCGGAAACAGTTATGTTTGGGTTATATGTATTCAATAAACCAAATGATTCTTGAATCATTTTTGAGCCAATTCCTAATCCTTGAAATTCATCTTTCACCCTAAAAGTGCAAATTTTGCTTTCAAATTGATTTTGCTTCAATATTGCAACACCAACAAGTTCTTTCTTTAGATATTTCAATAATAACTGTCTTGAGAATCCTATTTCTTGAACAACCTTTTTAAAATACCACTCTTTAAAATTGGGATATTCATCTTCTAAAAGTTCCAAAAATGAATAAACCTCTTTGATTATTGAATCCGATTCAATAATATTCAATTTTATATTTTTAATTACTTTTGTTTCCATCTTTTTGATTTTGCAGTCCGTTGTTTACATTCTCTGACTTAGTCTCTCTCTTTTCTTTTATCGAACAAATCTCATCGTATATAAAATTGCTTAATAAATTAAAAATGATTGTTAGCAACATTAGAATGAATATATACTTAACTATAGTGCGTGACGAATTGTTTTCGTACTTAGTTTGAACTAATGCACTAAAGTCATTTAATCCTTCTTCATTCTTAATTTTCCAATGGTATGCTAAAATTGCTTCATCTTTAATCTTTTTATCTCCTATATAATCCTTCCACCTTTCCTTTTCAAGTTGACGAGAACTTACAAAAGGGACATGAGAGAAAACGTATTCTTTACGAGAGCTACAGATGAAGAAATAATGTACTTTTTTAAAGTAATACATTTTACCATCGGACTCAATATGTTCCAATAATTCATTACTCAATTCTCTAGCTTCATTAATTCTAAAATCAATAATTTCAGTTTTTGAAAAAGCACTTTGGAAAATTGCATTTGAAGGTTTATCTATATGACTAAATAGTGAAGTATAATCGTGATTTATCCTAATTCTAATGTAGGTATTTTGAGGAACACGTCCTTTAAAGCAAATGCTAATTTTTGTGCCGTGATTAATTTCTTCTACAGCAATATTTGACTCTTTTAACTTATAGATTGAGAAAAGATTCGCACCAGTTTGGTCTGAAATTTTATAATAATCAGAGTTTGCCGTTTGACTTTTATTAAAATTAGCGTTGAAAAGAGTGTTTATTAGTTTGTCATCTTCAGAGTTAACAATTTTTGCACCCAAATCTTCAACCTGCTCTTTATTTATTTTTGTAGGGTAATATATGTTTAGCCTTTTTATTGAAGTTGTATTATTCAATAAAAGACCAATGTCAATAAATCGTTCGAACTCCTTTTTCTTGGTTGAAGGTAATTTCCAAACGTTGATATGTGACTCTACCTTTGGGGATTCTTTTGGTCTTTCCCCTTTGGGGTCAAACCAAAGTGCTAAACTCTTCATGGTAAAAATAATTTTGAGGTGCTCTGAAATTACTAATCAAAGTTGAAGGTAACGTTGCTTTTATCGGTGTGAATTTTTCGATATATAAAGCTGTTATTGTTTCTTTGTTACCACAATAATCAAAGTATTCTGAGCTTTCTATTCCAGATATTTTTTTTGTCTTACTCCATATTTCTTGTATTGTACCTGTCTCTATTTTTTCAACTTCGATAATGCCACAAATTCTTTTTACAGGACGAGAAACATATAAATAAATTTTTGATGTCTTCTTGGGCGAAACTTTTCGATACTCAACCAGTTTATTGCCTTCCGAAATAAGGTTAAAGAATTTTGGTTTGATTGACATGATACAAACTTGATTATTCTTTTTTGTCATAACCTAAGTCTTTATTCGCCGTATTGGAGTCTTTGTCCTCATTCTGAAATTTTTCTAGTGGAAACCTACCATAATACTCTTCCATAACATTTTTAAAACCTCTTTGGCAATCAACATCCAATTGATTCGACAGTTTAAAAATTAAAAATAACAGATCTCCTATATTATCTTCAATTTCTTGATGATGCTTCTTCGCAAGTTCTTTTTTCTTTTCATCACTTACCCAAGCAATCCTTTGCCATATTTCTCCAATTTCTTCATTCAGATTAGCAAATAACTCTAATGGATAGAAATAATCCCAATTGCGGTCTACATCAAATTCTTTTACTTCTTTTTGACATTCTCTAAGTGTTTTCATATCTGTTAATTATTTTGTTTGCAGCAGCTTTTGTTTTAATGCCCCATAACGGTCTTGGCTATGTGACGGACGGGATTTTGAAATACAAATCCTTTCAGTTTACCACTGGGCCAATTCGTTGTTTTGATGATTTTTCTTTTCGATAGCCAAATCGTCAACGACGAATTGGCGCTGATGCCACATAGCACAGAAGCCTGCTTTGCCACTGAAACCCGACTGGCATTTAGCTTATGTTACCGTACGTTATTATCTTTTATATCGTTTTGGCATATCTTACTTCATCGTAAATCTTGCCATTCTTGCAAATTGATTTCAGAAAAATACCTTCTTTAGAATAACCACATTTTTCTAGAACTCGCTGAGATGACTTATTAAAGTCAAACACTCCACTATGAATTCTAACTATATTTAGATTATTGAATCCCCATGATGTCATCAAGTTAACTGCTTTGGTTGCGATTCCTTTATTCCAAAATGGTTCTCCTATGAAATAACCTATTTCTGCACTCTTCTTGTACACATCATTACCTATTGAAAGGCTAATATTTCCGACATATTTTCCTTGATATTCTATTGCAAAAAAAGTTTTTGGATTTTGTGAGTCAACCATTTCCTTGAAACTCTTGGCATTTTCAAATGTATAAGGAGTTGGAAATGCATCCCGAAGATTTACACTCACTTTTTCATTATTTGCATACTCAGACAATTCATGTAGATCTGAATCCTTCAATTCCCGGAGCATCACATTTCCATCTTTTGCAATTATTCTATTATCCATTTTCTTCAACTAATAAATAGCACTAAAAACTACCTTTAACGTTCTTATTTCAATTCCTATTAACGGTAAGTATTTTAACTCCATATTCTCTTTAAGAATTTTGCAATCAGCTTGATGAGTTAATCAAATACTCTAATCTAAGAATGTACGGTAACGGTTAAGTGTAAGTTTTTGTAGCGGATTTTCGGAGTGATTTTCCGTCCGGTAGGACTGGGAAATCGATGTGAGAATCCGACCAACGAATTGCCACGAACCCCGCTATAAAATTTACACATTGTTGTACGCTGGGCTTTATCATTCATTATTTGCGTCCTTCACGATTTGTATCCAAAATACCTTATCTTCCTTTTCTTCCATTCGTTTTGTTAAGACTATTTTAAAGAAAAAAAAGAAGGAAATAAAAACTAATATGCATGTAATTACAAAAACTGATTGAACCAAGAATCCTTCACTCCACATGTCAAATAATTCCTTTAGTATAAAATACTCAAACACATACAGAGCCCCTCCCAACGCTAAATAGAAAATCAACAATGTAAAAACACTAATTATGTCCCAAAATTTATTGACTTTAAGTTTATGATTCAATTCTGCAGGTAGATAAAAAGGCAAAAATGAAATATTAAAATCATTGAAATGATGCCTTTCCAAATCATCCGCTTTTAAATTCGTCTTATTAATCATGTTAAAAAGAACCTTTGCTTGATGCATTAATTGTTCTCGTCTGTATTCACCAACAAAAACAACTAAATAAACAATAGCAAAAATTGGAGGAATAAATATCTTTAACACTTTCAAGTCGGAGATTTCAACTATACCAATTTTTAAAGAAGTCAAAGTACTCTCTTCTAGAAGATAGTACACAAATACAATCAAAATTAGGTAAATAAAATACTTGAAAACCAACTTTGAAACTTCTTTTATATTATCAACTAGGCGAATATGATAATCCTTAACATTATCTATCTCATTGTCATTATAAAACTTTATTATTGTTTCTGTCTTCATTATTCTATTTTCAAATTGGCAGTATCGTTTTTAGCCTTGCGTACAACGGTCTTGGCTATGTGCCGGACGGGATTTTGAAAAACCGATCCTTTCAATTTACCACTGAGCCAATTCGTTGTTTTATTGATTTTTCTTTTCGATAGCCAAATCGTCAACGACGAATTGGCGCTGATACCACGAAGTACAGAAGCCTGCTTGGCCACTAAAGCCCGACTGGCATTTAGCTTTTGTTATAGACAGTTTTTCACTTATCTGAGTCTTTAGTCTTGAGGTTAACTGCATTAATAAAATACTGCTTAAACTCAGTTTTCTTTATAGCAGTTATTTGATTTAGAAACCCATTCAATTTTTTATTCGACAAATCAATATTTTCATCATTCGAAATAGAAATAAAAAAAGATTCACCTTCTAATCTCATTATCTCAGTGTTCTGCCTATAATGTACCCATCTTTCTTCTAAGCTGAATTTACTTAGCATGGCAACTGCAAATGCAGAAGTTAAACCTAAAATTGTTAAAGTTCCAATTCTAAAAGGTTCATTAAACCAACTGTTTGTTGGAAGATTTGAAATTACTGGAATACAAACCCCTGAAATAAGAATAGCAATTTGCAGGAAATTTTTTGAGATTAAATCGCGTTTTGCTCTTTTATTAAGAAATATCATGTAATCTAACCAAATAATCCTTAATCGAATTTTGTAGCTCTCATCAAATTTTGATTCTTCAATTAATTTCTCATAATGAAGAAAGCTTTTAGGTATTTTAGTTTTTCCCATTACCAAGTATTTTTTTATCAATAAAATGAATTATTAGAGGGCTAAAAAACATTAATAGCCATAGAGGTTGCTTGTTAGTGAAGAAGATAGTACCTGTCGTTATGTAGATAATAGCATATATAATTCCAAAAACATCTTTTCTCTTATAGTACCTATCTTTGTGGCATGTTCTTAGTTCATATAATGAAAAGAACATTATGAAGATTCCAATAACTATGCAAAATATTGCAAATGTGAAAAATATTATTTTGAAGCCGAATATTATGGTTAGAACAATGACAGAAACTAATATGATAATTTGGAGCCGGTGACCTATTGGGGTTTCTAAATCCCAATTTCGAAATTCTGCTCTTGTAGGATCAAGTTGCGAAAATCTCATTATTTCCTGCTCTTCTGTCCATTCTTCCCTTGGAATAATAAAGGTTTCTTCAAATGCTTTTCTTTGTCTTTCTCTTTCTTTGCGAGGTAAGTATAACTCCCAAGTGAAAGTATATTTAATCTTCCTGAATACCGTTATTAATATTTTGAAAACTGAATTTAGTATCATATAGCACCCATTTAAAATTGGCTATAACGGTCTTGGCTATGTACCGGACGGGATTTTGAAAAACTGATCCTTCCAGTCACCACTGAGCCAATTCGTTGTTTTATTGATTTTTCTTTTCGATAGCCAAATCGTCAACGACGAATTGGCGCTGATGCCACGAAGCACAGAAGCCTGCTTTGCCACTGAAACCCGACTGGCATTTAGCTTTTGTTAGCCACTGGGTTTTATTTTAATTTTCTTGTCATTCTTTTGAACTGTTTGTCTTGGGAATATTTTGACCGAATAGTCTCGTCAATATCTTCTTTCCCAATCCCTCCATTTATTGCAATTTGAAGA
>SACZ01000136.1 GCA_023369685.1 Prolixibacteraceae bacterium JC049 | reverse complement strand
GAACGCCGTGCGCCGCTACCGCGGCCAGGAGCAGCTTGACCGCTTTGACTTTCAGGACCTGATGGAAGACAAAATTAAGCTGCTGAAAATGCCCGAGGATTTGCTGACCCGCTCGGTTAACGTCGGCTTCTCCGGCGGTGAGAAAAAGCGCAACGATATCCTGCAGATGGCGGTACTGGAACCGGAGCTGTGTATCCTCGACGAGTCCGACTCCGGGCTGGATATTGACGCGCTGAAGATTGTCTCTGACGGCGTTAACGCCCTGCGCGACGGTAAGCGCGCGTTTATCATCGTTACCCACTATCAGCGCATTCTCGACTATATCAAGCCGGATTACGTCCACGTGCTGTACCAGGGGCGGATCGTCAAATCCGGCGACTTTACGCTGGTCAAACAACTGGAGGAGCAGGGCTATGGCTGGCTTACCGAACAGCAGTAACGCGCTGCAACAGTGGCACCATCTGTTTGAGTCGCAAAGCGGGCAGCGCAGCCCGCAGGCGCATCAGCATCTGCAGCAGCTGCTGCGGCTGGGCCTGCCAACGC
>SACZ01000135.1 GCA_023369685.1 Prolixibacteraceae bacterium JC049 | reverse complement strand
CCGATGGGGATTTCCCGCCACTTCCCGGCGATGGTTTTGATCACCACATAAAACAGCAGCCCGCCGGCAATCCCGGTGCCGAAGCTATTCGCAATCAGCGTAATCATCACCATCATCAGCACCGGCAGGCCGTCGGTGAAGTTTGCCAGATCCACTTTGCGCAGGCCGCTGAACATGTTCAGCCCAATCAGGATCAGCGCCGGCGCGGTCGCCTCTTTCGGAATCATCAGCGCCACCGGAGTAAACAGCAGCATCAGGAGGAACATCACCGCCGCCGACAGTGCGGTCAGCCCGGTTTTACCGCCGGCTTCCGCTGCCGCCGAGGATTCAATCAGCGCGGTCGCCGCCGGAATGCCCAGCCAGGGGCCAACGGCCGCGGCGATCGAGTCAACCATAAACGGGCGATTGATATGCGGCATATTACCTTCTTCATCCAGCAGGCCCGCTTCGCCGCCGACCGCCAGCGTGGTGCCCATGGTGGAAAAGAACTCTGAAGCGAAGAACACAAACAGGAACGGCAAAAAGGCGATATTCAGCGCGCCCA
>SACZ01000134.1 GCA_023369685.1 Prolixibacteraceae bacterium JC049 | reverse complement strand
GAACACCACCATCCGCAGGCCCGGATACGCGCCGAGATCGTGACCGAAGAACTGGAGCGGCTGGTCGAGAAAGCGCAGCCACTCGCCGCTGCCGACCACCAGCACGGTACCGAGCAACGCGCCGGTGGTGCTGCCCAGGCCGCCGAGCACGATAATAATCAGCAACTGAAAGGTGAGCATAAAGTCGAACAGGCCCGGCGAAATGGTGGTCAACAGCGAGGCCAGCAGGCCGCCGCCGATCCCTTCGAAGAAGGCGCTGGTGGCGAAGGCGCAGGTTTTAATGCGAAACGTGTTCACCCCCATGGCGATGGCTGCGTCTTCGTCGTCGCGCACCGCTTTCATCATTCGCCCGTACTTCGACCACACCAGCTGCAGAATCATCCCGGTCGCCAGCAGGGCGAACAGCCCGCACCAGAACAGCAGATGCGGCTGTTGCGGGATGTCGTTGAGGCCAATCGCGCCGTTGGTGATCTGCGGGTTGTTGATAGCGAGGATTTTAATGATAAAGCCGAAGCCGAGGGTCACAATCGCCAGGTAGTCGCCGC
>SACZ01000133.1 GCA_023369685.1 Prolixibacteraceae bacterium JC049 | reverse complement strand
CTTCATTCTATTGTTTCTTGTATTGATGGATTGTGTAAAGCTATCATGTTGTGTATATTGTCTTCCCCATGCAGAATTTGATGAACCCTGAGTTCCTCTCGACACTCAAGGCTGTTGTTGGCCCGATCTTTCGGTGAGTTGTGATAACTACGATTTGGGAGAAACGTTGACGATCCGACTACAACCGTACGAGACGTTGTGTTGCGCCTTAGCGATCGATACACCTCTCCGTGGGTTGCTGATCTTGCCGGTGCAGATCAACCCTATTCCTGCAAGCAAATCGAAGAAACAAGCAAGAACAAGATAAAAGCAATCTGATATTGCAAATAGGAATTTAATACAAATGATAAGTTGGGGTTCCGAAGAACAAGCAGACGGACGGTCTAGCCGACACGCGCGCTGCAAGCAAGTAGCAATGGCTAAACTTTAATCTAACAAAACCCGAGAAACCCTGAAGGGGTAACTAGCTATATATAGGGGTGGGAGGACGACCAAGAGGGTCCAAGGGTCGTGCTCCACCAGATTGGGGCGCACCCCACATGGGCC
>SACZ01000132.1 GCA_023369685.1 Prolixibacteraceae bacterium JC049 | reverse complement strand
GGCCGATTTCCACAAGGCGATCTGGATCGGGTAGTTCCAGGCGCCGATCCCGGCGACCACGCCCAGCGGTTCCCGGCGGGTATAGACAAATGCGCTGTCGCGCAGCGGGATTTGGCTGCCTTCCAGCGCCGGGATCAGGCCCGCGTAGTACTCCAGCACATCCGCGCCGGTGACGATATCGACGGCGGCGGTTTCGCTCAGAGGTTTGCCGGTATCGAGGGTTTCCAGACGCGCCAGTTCGTCGTTGCGAGCGCGCAGAATATCTACCGCTTTACGCAAAATGCGCGAACGTTCCATGGCGCTCATCGCCGCCCAGATTTTTTGCCCTTTTTGGGCGCTTTTTACCGCCCGGTCGACATCTTCGCGCCCGGCGGCCTGGACGGTCGCCAGCACTTCCCCGTTGGCGGGGTTAATCGTCTCGAAGGTTTTACCGCTGGTGGCGGATACATAACCACCGTCGATGTAAAGCTGCTGTTCGGCCATTCGGGACATGGGTCCTCCATTATTGAGAAGTCGGTGGCAGGTATTGGCTGATGAAGTGCTCGGCGA
>SACZ01000131.1 GCA_023369685.1 Prolixibacteraceae bacterium JC049 | reverse complement strand
CCCTCCGGAAGAATGTTCTTGACGAGTTTCAATAAATCGCCAAATGCCTTGTCACTAACCCCATTTTTTGCCTTCCATTGCAACAACTCCAGAGTGGTATCCAACTTTTTGTGCCCCTGCTCGCAACCTGGGTACAACGAAGTTCTGTGGTCCTCCAACATCTTGTCCAATTTATGGGCCTCCTTTTCACTTTCGCAGTCCTCCCTAGCGTCCTGCAACATCTGACCAAGATCATCCGCAACGTCGTTACCATCAGCAGCTATTTCCTCCTCGCCCGTTTGATTTCCTTCAAATCCAACATACTGAGCAAAGTCCGGAATATTGTCGTCTTCCACTTCATCTTCTTCCATTTCAACACCTTGCTCTCCGTGGGATGTCCAACAATTATAGCTTGGCATGAACCCCGACTCAAACAAGTGGAAATGAATAGTCCTGGATGCAGAATACTCCTTCTGATTCTTACACTTATTGCATGGACAACAAATAAAACCCCTTTGCCTGTTAGCTTCGGCCACTCTCAAAAAATAGTGCACGCCGTCAATAAACTCTTTG
>SACZ01000018.1 GCA_023369685.1 Prolixibacteraceae bacterium JC049 | reverse complement strand
AAAGTGAGCTTTTCACGGTCTTCCGTCTCGATTTTGAACCCCAAAATCTCGCTCGATTTGGGCTTGACAACCCCGAAATTATCTTGACAAAGACTACCGTTCCAACTCCAAAATACAAACAAAATTAACGAAAGTGGTACCTAACGGTAAATTGTATGAGTAGTGGCATATTGCGTGGTACTTCCCTGTCAAACCACTACGCAGTTTGAGCGGGCTACAAACCTTGATATTTACCACATTGCCTGCCATTACTTATACAAAATGTTAGCGGCTGGGTTTTCTAAATGAAGCCATGTATTAAACTATTATTACTTGGCAACTCATAGGATAGACCTGTTTTTTTAGCTATTTGCAAAACATTCGCAAAGCCTATTGAACAACCGTCTGTATACTCAGGTTGTGAAGGAAAATATTTTTGTCTTTCCGAAGATGGTAGTGTTCTCATTTCTTTGTATAAATAATCAACATCATTCAAGTCAATTTTGTATGGATGCAGTTTAGAATTTTTATATTCACTCATTCTAATCTTAGATTCCTTGAAGAAACTAATAACAGAAGTCGACCCATGAATAAATGGAGTATCTTGAGGAAAGGTAATATCAATATTAGCTATTTGACTCTGAATATGTTTTTCAATTTCATGATAATTTGAAATGTTAGGAGGGTCTGTAGAAATAAATTTATTCCTTAAAAACAACGCTCCCGTTTTTAGTTTGTGTACTTTATGTAGTTTTTCTTTGGTTCCATACATGAACTGAACAGAACCTCCTCCAATATCAATAGCAGCAATTATTCCATCCCATTCAAAATCTCCAACTATTCCTTTCCAAAAGTATTCAGCCTCTTCCTCTTGTGATAATATATTAATATTGATATTAGTCTTGTCGTAGAATTTCTGAGAGAATGTTGAAATATTAGTAGCTCGCCTAAATATTTCAGTACCAAATATCGCATAAGTATTGTTTTTAAAACAAGACAAAGAGTCCTTTAAATCAGATATAATATTTATAGTATTTTCTATACCAATATTTGAAATATTTGAGTTTTCTAAAATATTGTCACCTAACCTGTTTTTTATCTTTACTTTTTTTACCTCTACTGGCGTTTGCTGAGAAATATCAAAAACAAACACTTTCAAGCTATTTGTACCAATATCAATAATTGTTTTATACATTATGAAATATTTTTATATGTGTATTTAGAAAGGTTTCCTAAAAACTCTGAAGATTTTAATGAAAAAATCTCTAATAGTTTTTTGAAACTTTCGTCAATAGATGTTTTTTCTAATAAACTACTAAGGATGTCATATATTGGCTCCTTTTCAATTTCTTTAAAATCATCAAAAAGGTGGGCTTTGCATCTTATGAAGGTATCAAATTGTATATTACATGCTTTTAAAGTTGACCAAAGATTTTCAAATTCATTATCTCTTACCATACTTAAAGTATCCTTATTAATTATACCTAATATTGATGTTGCTTCTTTAATACTAGCTTCCCTCATACTCATTTCAAAAGATTTTTTTTGAAATGATGAAGCTTTAATAGTAAGAATTACAAAAATTATAAGATTATTAAATGCGATTAATAAATTAAATGCATCACCAAATGAAGCCCAATCCTTTAGATTGCTAGAAATTAGAGTGTCTGAAAATTTTATTAAATAAATTATTATAAATAGTAATGAAACTGCTACTGCTACTGATAATAATATAATAATATTAAAATTTGGATTTTTGCCTTTTACTCTTTTCTCCATTCCACTTTTTTTATCTTTGGTACTTCTTTGATATATGACGAGATATTGTCAATTCGCTCAATAATATGATGAATATTATTTTTTTCTCTTTGATAAGATTGAACGGCAGCTCTTGTTGTATATGTAAAAAACTCCGGATACTGCTGTATTTTGCTGATCTTTACGAACCTACAAATGAATTTCTCAGAATTCCCAATTATCTTTGGAGCTTGAATATCTTTCTTTTTGTTTAATTTCGGAATCTCATTTAATCTTTCATTGCAATTAGTTATATCAATATTATAAGCAGGAGAGAGGAAGTGAAATTCACCTTCATTGTTATTTAAACCACTATTCTCATTTGTATGGTTAGTAACCCTAACAAGTGCAGTGACGTCCACATTTTGAAGTGGTATATTTGCTTTTGTTTGAAACTTTTCTCTCAATGTTGTTTCAATATCTTTTCGGTAAGTACCGCTCCCCCCAATAATAGACCACTTATGTTTTTCAGGACTATCTGTTCTATAGTATACTAAAACTTCATCTTTGTTATTTACGTATAAACCACCAACTCCAACTCCAATATAATCCTTTGATTCTCTCGTTTTTATTATAAGGTCAATTAAGTCTTTTGTGTCATTAATTATTATCTTTTCTTTGCCACTAAAAAAACCATCAAATATCTCATTTACAACACCCTGCAAGCCCTTGGTCTTTAGTCTTGCACCCAATTTTATTGGATTATTATTTCCATCTCCATTTGGGGTTAAGTTTTGATGTACATTATTTGAGTCTGCCATATTACCAACTTACAATTTGAAAATCTTTTAAAAATTTACCAAAAACGACATTTTCCGTTCTTGCCATGCTAAAGATAGGGTCACAAACTCTTGCTGCACCATCTTTCGCGGTTAATGGTGGGGTTAGTCCTTTCTTAGCATTTTTTTGTTTAAGATAGTGAGGATTCTCATCAGTAACCCAACCAGTATCTATACTATTCATCACAATCCCAGACTTTATATAATCTTGGGCTGATGTCCTAGTAAACATATTTAGAGAAGCTTTAGCCATATTAGTGTGAGGGTGAAAACAGTTTTTATTCTTCTTATTAAATTTTCCTTCCATTGCAGAAACATTTAATACGAATTTATATTTATGTGGACTCTTTTTTAATAATCCTTTTAAAGACGAGCTTAATAAAAAGGGTGCTGTAACGTTGATTAATTGAACTTCTAACATTTCAACCATAGAAACATCTTCAGCTTTGGAAATCCAACTATTCTTAGGTCTCTTGTCTAGTTGTAACCCTTCTTCATCTAACATCCCTGTTGGAAAGTAGGTCGCAGTAGTTTCAGTCAAATCCTGTTTTAATGTATACTGCCCTATTGGTAAGCTGGCATCTATAGTTTGTTGTACCTTTTTAAAGTCTAGTTCGTCATTATTACAAATTAATTGCTTGATTTCAACAGGTAAAGTTGAAAATAATTCTAGCTCTTTTTCAACAAGGTCTCGGTAGTATTGATATGGTCTTTTAATTGTTTGAGCTGCATTATTTACTAATATGTCCAGATGACTAATTTCTTGGTTTAAGTACTCTATAAATTTATATAAATAAGGAGTTAGTCTGAAATCAATTTTATAGATTTTTAACCGATTCTTCCAATTTTTAAAGTCTGTTTCATTTGAATAGCGAACAACTGCATCTACGGGAAATCTTGTTGTAACGACAACGTAAGCACCACTCCTTAATAGTTTTAATGCAGTCTCATAACCAATTTTTATTCTCCCTCCAGTTACAACTGCATTATAGCCTTTTAGGCTTCCTAACTCATCTCTTTTTTCAATATTATGTTTACCACAGCTATGACACATCCTTGCTTGGTTTGGATGGGCAGTGTTTTCTGTAATTTTTTTACGGCATATATAACACTTCATTCTCTTATAATTGCATTAGTTGTATTTTCGTCTTTCCAATTATCATCTTTTAAGGCATTTATTATATTGTCAACACTTTCAATCACTGTAAAAGTATTTAAAGATGATGAATGCATGAAATTTTCTCTAATCTGATGATTAAAAAAGTCAATCAGTTTATCATAGAACCCGTGCAAATTAACAATAATAATTGGCTTACTATATTCCCCCAATCTCTTTAATGTTATTGCTTCAAATAGTTCATCTATTGTCCCACTGCCACCAGGGAGTGCAATAGTAGCATCTGATAACAGGTTCATTTGCTTTTTTCGTTCCCATATATCATCAGTTGAAATAAATTCTGTTAATATTTCGCTATGATATTCGAGATTGTCCAAAAATTTAGGTCTTATCCCAATTGTCCGACCACCTAATTTATTTGCATGACTTATTAATTCTCCCATTAAACCACCAGAACTTCCACCACAGATTATTGTATAATCTGCGCTTATTAGCAATTCTGTCAGTTTGCTTATTGGTTCAATATATTTGGCATTTAAGCCATTACTTGAAGAACAAAAAATAGTAATTGATTTCATGTATGTATTATTTTTACCTTGCCGCTAACGGTCGCGTATATGAAACGTAAGGAATTTGAAATACTTTCCTATCAAGTTTACACGTAGCCAAATTTGCGTTTTGACACAAATTTAAAACATTTAACATACTCGTCAAATCGCAGATTTGGCGGACTTGATTAAATGCACTAAAGCTTCGCAAACCACTGTCGTCCTTATGTTTTATATACATTGTTGTGCCCTCGTTGTTTCTACTTATCTATTCTTTGAAATCCAATTTCGGTGATGCTTGTGATAGACTTTACAAACATGAATTAATCCCCCTCTATCTTCACTAGTCATGTCTATTCCAAGTGGACATTTTGAACAAAATCGAGGATTCCCAGGCTCATAGTCTTTCCAATTCGGGTTGTCATTAAAAACTAGATTCTCAAATGGACAGCTTGTTTTTTCTTTGAGAAGTTTCTCTAGATTAACCTGATTTTTCCTCAATGAAGCGTTGAACGAAAACATTTGAACCCCACCAATCGAAACAATACCACCGATTAAAGTAAAGCTGATTACAGTTAATAAAGTTGAAACTTGAACAGCACCAATAGATGTTTTTCCTGCAAAAAGAAAAATTACAAATACAATAACTCCAAGTCCTGATAATATTGACACTACTTTGCTGATTATATCAATATTTTTCAAGAGTCTTGACTTTGGCTTTTTGAAATCGTGGTAATCAGAGTTTGCACTTTCTTTATTACGTTCTTTTTTCAAAAGGTCATAAAAAATGTCACGAGCAACCTTTTCAAAGAATGGATGATAATGCGGATTGACTTCTATTTTATCAATCTTATCAATTTTGATGTTAGGTGTTCTAAAAATCATTGTTTTATGTTTTAGTTTAGTATTTGCAATGTCTTTTCTACAATGGGGCACAACGGTGAGTATAAGAATAGTAGCCGATTGCGTGGTAATTTCCTGTCAAGTTACACGAAAGTTGAAGCGGGCTACAACCCTTGAATTTACTGCTGCTTCGGCTATTATTTTTATACATTGTTAGTTGCCGTTTATTGTTTAATCTTTACTTCACCATTTTTTTTATATGTCTTGATAATTTTGTTCTTATGTCCATTGGTATAATCTACTTCTCTTCTAATTTCACCCGTATCATAGTATGATTTTTCATATCCATGTAATAATCCATCAACATAATAGTTTTTTGTTTCTTTCTTAATATCTCCATTTTCAAAGTATTCGGAAATAATTACAAAACCGCCATTATTAATGTCACCTGTCCTAACGCCTTTAGTTAATAGTTGTCCAGTTTCACCATAAGAAAAAGATGAGCCATCTTCATTATTTTCAAACTGCAGCTGACCTGTTTCATACCAGTTTTTTACAGCTATAGCATGCCCTTCAGTATTATAATTTTCAATTAATTTAATCTTACCCGAATCAAAAAATTCTCTTCTACTAGTCCTTTTGTTTTTATCGTAATCTATTTCTTCACTAAGTTGACCATTGGAGTACCATTTTGAGCATTTGCCATTAAGTTTGTTTTCGAAGTAACTTGTTGAATGCTTTTTAATTCCATTCCGATAGTAGTAAGTTAAAGTAATCTCAAGTGGATTATGTGAAATTTCAATTTCCGCTTGCTTTACATTGTTTGAATAAAAACAATTCAATGTGGCAATTTTTGTTTTATCTAAAGCCTCATTTATCTTTTTCGTAAAATCAAGGTTCAATATGTCAAAATCTTGAAATGGTATTCTTGATGTGCTCTCAATCGTTTCATAATTTGTTTTAGTCCAAACTCTATTCCATGCATAAATAGGGTCATTAGAGTTTTTAATTACATTAATTAAATCAAGAGCATGTCCTAACCCAAAAATTTGCACAAAATAACTAATACTCCATTTATGCAATCTCTTACCTGTATTATCAAATACATATAAATTTTCATCAAGTGGGTTTTGGGGGCATGTAAACCCTTTAAATTCTTTGGATATTTTAGGATATCGTTCTAGTATATTAATTAATTCAGGAAACTTTTCCTTTATTATTTTATCACTAGGCAAGTCAGATTTTTTTAGAAAAAGGGGTGCTTCTTTATGCCATAAACCTCCAGGAACAATATTGGTTAAATCTCCTTCGTCAAATATTTTTCTTCCAATTCGATAAATGAGAATTCTTTCAAGAAATAAAGAAGATTCTTCAGTTAGATTGTCTGCTATAATATCGAATGAAACATCATATCCTGCATCACTTATTTCTTTTATAATTTTAAGTTTCTCAGTATTGCTATGAACATCCTTCTTTTCATTAAGATGCTGAAACATTCTTTTCCCCTTACCTTTTCCAATATAAAAAATAGAATCTGTTCTCGGGTCAATCAAACTATATACATAAAACTTATTCATATGAAGTCTTTTTTAATGGCAACTAACGGTCTTGGCTATGTGCCGGACGGGATTTTGAAAGACCGATCCTTTCAGTTTACCACCGAGCCAATTCGTTGTTTTATTGATTTTTTTTTCGATAGCCAAATCGTCAACGACGAATTGGCGCTGTTGCCACAAAGCACAGAAGCTTGCTTTGCCACTGAACCCCGACTGGCATTTAGCTTTTGTTAGCCACTGGGTTTTATTTTAATTTTCTTGTCATTCTTTTGAACTGTTTGTCTTGGGAATATTTTGACCGAATAGTCTCGTCAATATCTTCTTTCCCAATCCCTCCATTTATTGCAATTTGAAGA
>SACZ01000130.1 GCA_023369685.1 Prolixibacteraceae bacterium JC049 | reverse complement strand
TTTTCAGGTCAATATCGTCAAACGACTCGAGATACTCAATCACTGTCTTAGCCACATCCGGTGACATCAAAGCGTCCTCCACTCTTTACGTTTGTTACTCACCAGCCGACAGTAACGCTCATAGTGCTTAGGCTGCGTCGGGCTGAACGACAGCATCCGGCACCAGAAATCGTTTTTCAGCAGCGTCTTGCAGATGCGACGCCATGAGGGAATATCGCGATAGCCGAGATCTTTTTCCTGCTCATCGGGGATATCGTCAGGGAAACCGCGGGTCTGGTACCAGTGCAGATAAATAGCGATTTTATTGCGGTAATGCTCGGCGGTTTTTTCCGGCATGCTGTCGAGCAGAAAGAGCGCATACTCACGCCAGCTAAAATGCGCCGGTTTGCGGATTTTGGTCTTCAGCGCAAAATAGTCGCCGCTGGCGTTGGCGTAAATCGCGCCGCTGTGCGCGCCGCAGACCCGACGGCACATCCGCTCCCAGGTCTCCGGCTCAAGAATGTGATAAAGCCACAGCCCGCGCCGCTGCTCGGGGCCGAAGGGCTCGCAGACGCGCAT
>SACZ01000129.1 GCA_023369685.1 Prolixibacteraceae bacterium JC049 | reverse complement strand
AAAACCAACTCCCTCAACTCGTTCCAAAAAAATGGGATTCTGTGTAATAAGTTGTTGATATTCAATAACTCCTCGTAAAAAATAATCACAGAAATCTAAACATTTATCGATCCATCCATAAGGCAGATCGGCAGCAACTCCTCCGATGCGAAAGTAATTATGCATCATTCGCATACCTGTAGCAGCTTCAAATAGATCATATATTAATTCTCTCTCTCTAAAAATATAAAAAAAAGGAGTCTGCGCACCGAGATCTGCCATAAAAGGTCCAAGCCATAACAAGTGAGAAGCTATACGGCTCAATTCTAACATAATTACCCTAATATAGCTGGCTCTTTGGGGTATTTGAATATTCTCCAAGAATTCTGGTGCATTTACCGTTATTGCTTCTGTAAACATAGTAGCTAAATAATCCCATCGCGTTACATACGGTAAATATTGTATAATTGCTCGGTTTTCTGCAATTTTTTCCATTCCTCTGTGTAAATAACCTAATATGGGTTCACAGTCAACAACATCCTCACCATCTAGAGTAACAATTAAGCGAAGAACACCATGCATGG
>SACZ01000128.1 GCA_023369685.1 Prolixibacteraceae bacterium JC049 | reverse complement strand
TTGAGTTTTAATATAAGATTATTTTATTTGTAATTAGACTTAGTATATAATTATTTACTAGCTAGGGTTGTATAATATACGTCACCTAGACTTAGCTTATATCACGATTTGTAATTAGACTTAGCACGTAAGGTTGTGTAGGGTTCTAATGTACGACATTTACACTTAGCATACATGACTTAGATTGTTAAAACATAAATGTCTCGTGACTTAGCAGATGTTTCTTGTATCAACAGATGGCTGACCGCGATGAGGAACAGATATTGTACGATACAATCGCGGAGGGAAGCAGCCAGTACTGGAATGAAGAAGAGGGGAACGAGGATCCAAACCAGTACTTGAACGAGGAAGGGAACGTGGAGAGGGATGCGGAGGGGAACCAGCAGGGGCACGTGGAAAGGGATGTGGAGGGGAACCAGGAGGAGGAGGCTAGTGGTAGTCAACCCTCCGTTGGACAGAAGAGGGCACGCGGGCAACGAGGTGCAGCGAAGAAGCTTGAGGGTCGACACATCATAACGGAAGTGCAAGAAGATGGACGTCCTAGTGCCCCGGCCGAAGCCGCCAAGAA
>SACZ01000127.1 GCA_023369685.1 Prolixibacteraceae bacterium JC049 | reverse complement strand
TAGACAAGCACAAGGACGTGCAAAACCAGCTTCTTCAGCTTCAGAAAGAACTACGTTCCATTGAAACAAAGAAAAACGTCCAAAAACTCATTTCTAAGGCTTCAGAGAAGTTTTACGGCTTGATAGGGAAAACGGTTAACGATAGGGAAAAAGATGCCTTAAAAGCCAAAATAAAGGCTTTAGAGGGGGAAAATGAACAGCTATCCGATAGACTGGGAAAGGCCATACTTGAAAAAGAGCGAAACGGCACAAAGGTATTCAAAGCCGAGAACGACAAGGAGTATTATAGACAGCAAATGGACAATGCAAGGACAACCAGTAACCGACTAAGAACGGAGAACCAAGAACTAAAGACCGAAACCAAGGAATTGAAAAAAGAACTTGGTAAGATGAAAGACTTGTTCAATTCCGAACAACTGGAGGCTTTAAGGCATCATTTCCCAAACATATCAAAAGCTATGGAAGAGGGGAAAGACCTACTCAAGCAAATCACCAGAAGCAGAGGTTTCGGTATGGGTATGTAACCCCCCCGCCCCCAAAGGGGGAGCGACCAAACGGCAGCTTCACTC
>SACZ01000126.1 GCA_023369685.1 Prolixibacteraceae bacterium JC049 | reverse complement strand
GCTAACGGTTTGGTGGATGTTCTGGGTGAACACTTTGAACGACCTTACTAAACGATGCTAGTCATTAAAATATCCTATAGTTACCAGATTACTCCAGTTCACCTTGAATTTCCAGTTTGTTAGGTACTGATTTCCTTGTTTTATCTTATTACGTTCAAATAATTCATTCCTATTTCTAATTATAAACTCCCTTGTTAAGCGTACAGGAACCGCTTTCGTGGATTCATTGTTTTCTGAACCCTAGCATTTTCGGAGTTGGACGTGACGTTTTATGACATATCATTACAAATATGTGGCGGAAAACTTCCGAGGTTGACTTTGACAAGAAAATAATCTTGTTGGCACCGACCAAACATCCTAGTTCATCTTGATTCTTAACGCTTTATCCTGTAACTTCAAAATCGTTTAATGGCGTTAGCCCATTGAAAAGTGAGCTTTTCACGGTCTTCCGTCTCGATTTTGAACCCCAAAATCTCGCTCGATTTGGGCTTGACAACCCCGAAATTATCTTGACAAAGACTACCGTTCCAACTCCAAAATACAAACAAAATTAACGAAAGTGGTACCTAACG
>SACZ01000125.1 GCA_023369685.1 Prolixibacteraceae bacterium JC049 | reverse complement strand
CGTAGGAAATAGTGTTGTAGATGGAACAAGTGGAGAATTAACCATTGATGCAGTAGCACCATCTGTACCAACAGTAAATAGTTTATTGAGTAATATTACTACTCCTGTAATTTCCGGGGGAGTTGTGTTGGAGACTAACGGAAGCTTTASKGTAACAGTAGGAGGTAGAACTTATACTTATGGAAGTAGTTCAGAACTAACTGTTGTAGGTACTAACTGGTTCTTAACTATTGGCACACCACTAGCCGAAGGTATTTATGATGTAGTAGTTCGAGTAACGGATGAAGCGGGTAATAGTAGTGTTGATACTACAACCAATGAAATCGTAATTGATCAGACCGTAGGCGCAGCACCGACAGTAACAGCTCAGGTGACTAATGATACAACGCCAAGAGTTGAAGGAACGGTAACGTTGAGTAGTGGTGATGTGTTTAAGGTTGAAGTAAACGGAGTAACTTACACGTATGGCTCAAGTAGTGAATTGAGTGTAAGCGGAAGTAGCTGGGCATTGAATATCCCAACAGCATTGAATCAGGGAACTTACAATGTGATAGCAACAGTAACGGATGCCG
>SACZ01000017.1 GCA_023369685.1 Prolixibacteraceae bacterium JC049 | reverse complement strand
TTTGTAATGTTACCAGTATTAGTAACACCATTCAAAGTAGTAGCACCAGCAACATTAAGAGTAGACTGAAGAGTAGTAGCATCTTGAACGTCAAGTGTTCCATTCAAATCAGTAGCACCATTATTTGTAAGAGCACCAGTATTGGTTATGTTTCCAGTGTTTGTAATATTACCAGTATTAGTAACACCATTCAAAGTAGTAGCACCAGCAACATCAAGAGTAGATTGAAGTGTTGTAGCATCTTGAACGTCAAGTGTTCCATTCAAATCAGTAGCGCCATTATTTGTAAGAGCGCCAGTATTGGTTATGTTTCCAGTGTTTGTAATGTTACCGGTGTTAGTAACTCCATTGGTTGTTGTCGCTCCAGCAATAGTTACTCCTGCTTGGAAGTTAGCGGCATCTTGTACATCAAGAGTTCCGTTTAGATCAGTTGCTCCTGTATTAGTTAAAACACCTGTATTTGAAATATTACCATTATTAACAATATTACCAGTATTTGTAACACCATTAGTAGTAGTTGCACCTAAAACATTAAGAGTAGACTGTAAAGTAGCTCCCTTTCTTACGTTTAAAGTTTCGTTTACTTGAAGCGAATTATTTAATGTAGTAGCACCATCAACAGTTAATCCCGCTTGGAAGTTAACAGCATCTTGTACATCAAGAGTCCCGTTTAGATCAGTCGCGCCGTTGTTTGTAAGAGTTCCAGTATTAGTAATATCGCCTGTATTAACAATGTTGCCTGTGTTAGTAACTCCATTAAGAGTAGAAGCACCGTCAACATTTAAGGTCGATTCAAAATTAGCACCTTCCTTTACAGTCAATGTCTTATTGATAGTTAAGGCATCATCTAGATTAAGAGCACCTGCTACTGTTAATGTTCCAAAAATGTTAGTATTACCAGTTAAACCTTCAACTGTAAATACATCTTTGTATCCATTATTAATGAAAAGAGAAGCTATAGCAGTGATTTTGTGATCTTTTGCTGCTGTTCCTAAAAATGCATTTTTAACAACAATCAATTCATTATCAATTGTTGCTGATTTGTCAACATCCAAATAACCTTTTACGTTTACATCTGCTTCTGCTGTTAAGTCTCCTTGTATTGTTAAGGTTTGTTGTACTGATACTTTATTGGCAGTAAGCGTTCCTTCTAATAATGTAATATTGTTTTTAGCAATGGTCCAATCTTCTGTTAAGTCTGTAGAACCATCTTTTTTTAGTGTTTTTGCTAATTCTACGTTCGTGGCTTCTAGATTTGTTTTAATCTCAGTAACCTCAGTATTGTTGTTTGTCGAAGATTCTTTTACAACAGTTAGTTCTCCAGAAAGAGATTCGTATTTATTGTTCAATGTGTTGATAACTTCTAAATTAGAAGCATTTCTCTCGTCTACATATCTTTTTGTGGCAGCATCTGCGTCTTCTTCTGGTTGAGCTATGTTCGAAATCTTATGAGCTCCGGCATCTTCACTTTTATCCAGTACTTGACAAAGTGTCATTTTGTTTTGAATCGCACTTTGAATATCTACTGTGTGTGTGCTATTTCCTTCTGTAATTGATAGAATGCCATCTTCTGCTTTTATTTCAGAAATTGCTTGTTCTGTCGAGTTGTTATTCAATGAATACAATGCGAATGGTACTGCTTGAAGCTTTTCAGTTCCGAAATCAATAAATGATCCATTTTTTTCAAGATCATATTTGATATTAATGAACATTGGAGCAGAGTCCCATGCAACATCTTTATATTCTCCCTTTTGTGAAGTTCCCTGACCAATAGTAACATTGATTAAACCATAATCATTCGTCGTTACATTATGGTTTTCAATGTAGATGGCTTCTGAGTCAGTGTTAGATTTTATTAGTGAGACCTGAAGAACGATCTCTTTATTCGCAATAACAGTGCCATCAATGGTTCTAAGAACCGATTGATAATTTATTCCCATTTGTGCCCAAAGGGTTACGGTGAATAAGAATAATAAAAGAGTAGTAAATAATTTTTTCATCGTAGCTTATTTTTTCAGTAATTTAATAGTTCTTAATAGGGAGTTGTCTTTAAATAAACAAAACAGGTAATTTCCAGAAGGATATCCACCCATTAAAATTTGTGTGTGCTGTTTTTGAATTTTTTGCTGAATAACTGCTTTGCTACCGTTAATTGGGTAGATTTTTAATGATAAGCCATTAAGCTCATTTGTAATGACTTTCAAATTCAATACATTTACAACTGGTTTAGGATAAAGAGCCAGTTGTAACTTCTCTTTTTCAATGTTAGTGTTAAGGACATTGCCTGGCTGGCAAAAACCTTGTGTGATAGCATGCTTTCCATTGATACCTGTCCAGATAACAGGTTCACCAATACTCCATACTACATGTGTGTTGTATTTAGTAACGTCATTTCCTGCTATGTTTAATGATTCTTGAGCAGTACCAAGACGCACCAATACACATACAAAAAATAGTGATAGTAATAATTTGTACATGACTTGATTATTAATTAATTATGAATTTAAGATATGCTTAATCTTTAGTAGAATTGATTTTTGAATTACATCATAAGATATAATATAACATAGGGGGTTTTGATAACAGAAATAATGGGGCTAAACAGTATTGTTTTTTCATGGACATTATTTTATACAGCGTTAATAAAGCAATTAATACATAATAAAGTCGCAGTTCATTATACAAATATAAGATATAAAACGATTAAGGCTTATAAATAGTTACAGATTTATTGAAATAGAGAAGTATAGTAAAAACAGGCTGAATAGAGTAAATTGATGTGAAAGAACTTGTCGATAATACAATGTAAAGGTTAAATAGAAGTATTAAGTGTGTAACTATCAGTTAATCAATACTGATGTGTTGAATATTTATTTTAAACAAGTAAAAGAAACGTATAAAAGTAAATAAAAATGTAGCTTATGAAAAATGATTCCAAATTAAGCTATTTGATTAATTTTCGAAATTAATGTTGAAAAATTCTAGTTGTTGAAATCTAGTTTGTTAAGAGGATAAAAGCTTCTTATTTTATAAAAAACAAGGTGAAAAATGTATTATAATATAATACGTGTTTGGGGATTAATGCTAATGGCTTGATTACTAATACATGAATTTCTATATTTGCTGACTTGACAAACTAAAGCAATAAAACATGAAGGGATTAAAAGTTATTGTTCTTGCTAAGCAAGTGCCTGATACCCGGAATGTAGGTAAAGATGCTATGAAAGCCGATGGTACGGTAAACCGTGCTGTTCTACCTGCAATTTTCAATCCGGAAGACTTGAATGCACTAGAGCAAGCATTAAGAATAAAAGACCAAGTTCCAGGAACAACTGTTACCATTCTAACAATGGGACCAGGACGTGCCGCAGAAATTATTCGTGAAGGTCTTTATCGTGGAGCAGATGATGGTATCTTGCTTACAGATAGAGCTTTTGCTGGATCAGATACATTGGCAACGTCTTATGCTTTGGCACAGACAATTAAGAAAATTGGCGAATACGATATTATCATTGCTGGCCGTCAGGCTATCGATGGTGACACTGCACAAGTAGGGCCACAGGTGGCTCAAAAATTAAATATTCCTCAAGTTACTTATGCCGAAGAAGTAACCATTGAAGGGGAGAAAGTGAAAATCGTTCGTCGTTTAGAAAACGGAGTTGAAACTGTTGTTGCAAAATCGCCATTGGCTATTACTGTAACAAGTTCTGCACCTGAATGCCGTTCTCGTAATGCAAAATTATTGATGAAGTACAAGCATGCTCGTACAGTATCAGAATTGCAAAACGAAACTCAGGATTACACTCACCTTTACAACGATCGTCCATACTTGACAATTCAAGAATATACTGTTAACGATATCGAAGTAGATAACGAGCAGTTAGGACTTTCTGGATCACCAACTAAGGTGAAGAAAATTGAAAATGTAGTTCTTCAAGCTAAAGACGCTAAGAAACTTTCTACTTCTGACGAAGATATTAGTGAATTGATGAAAGAACTAGTTGAGAGTCACGTAATCGGTTAATTTTTAAATCCTGAAAAAGTCAAAACAAAATGAATAACGTATTTGTATATTGCGAAGTTGAGGGAGGTAAAATTGCCGAGGTAAGCCAGGAGCTTTTAACAAAAGGACGCTCGTTGGCCGATGAACTTAACTGCAAATTAGAGGCTGTCGCAATTGGTAGCGGATTAGATAATATTGGCCAGCAGGTATTCCCTTACGGAGTAGATGTTTTGCATACTGCCGATGATCCACGCCTTGAGCCTTTTACTACTTTGCCACACACTTCAATAGTGGTAAAGCTTTTCGAAGAAACGAAACCACAAATTGCTCTTATGGGAGCAACTTCAATTGGTCGTGACTTAGGTCCTCGTGTTTCTTCAGCTCTTCATAGTGGACTTACTGCCGATTGTACTTCTTTGGTAATTGGTGGACACGAAGACAAAAAAGCTAAAAAAGTATACGAAGATCTATTATACCAAATTCGTCCAGCATTCGGAGGAAACATCATTGCTACAATTATTAACCCTGATTGTCGTCCACAGATGGCAACAGTGCGTGAAGGTGTAATGAAGAAAGAGATCCGTGATGTTGCTTATGAAGGAGAGTTGGTTAAACTAGATGTTGCTAACTATGTTTCAGACGAAGATTTCGTTGTTGAAATTATCGAGCGTCATTTGGAAGCTAGTAAAGTAAACATCAAAGGTGCTCCTGTAGTAATCGGTGGTGGTTACGGTGTAGGTTCAAAAGAAACATTCGATCTTCTTCACGAACTAGCAGAAGTACTTGGCGGAGAAGTTGGTGCTTCTCGTGCAGCAGTTGATGCTGGATGGTGTGACCACGAGCGTCAAATTGGACAAACAGGTGTAACAGTTCGTCCTAAGTTGTACATTGCATGTGGTATCTCTGGACAGGTTCAGCACCGTGCAGGTATGGAAGAATCAGCTCAGATTATTTCTATCAACACTGATCCAGATGCACCTATCAATGCAATTGCCGACTATGTAATTACTGGCGATGTGGCAACTGTAGTGCCTAAGATGATCAAATTCTACAAGCAGAACACCAAGTAAAACCGGTAAATTGAAGAATAATGGCGAATTATTATAACGACAACGAAAGTTTAAAATTCCACTTGAGCCACCCGCTCATGGAAAAAATTGTGAATCTTAAAGAGCGCAATTTTACAGAAAAAGACCAGTTCGATTATGCACCGGTTGACTATGAAGATGCTATCGATAGCTTCGATAAAGTATTAGAAGTAGTTGGTGAAATCTGTGGCGATATTGTAGGACCAAATGCCGAGGGTGTTGATGCACAGGGACCAGAAGTAATCGATGGTCGTGTTAAATATGCCGACGGAACTCAGAAAAACCTGGATGCATTGCGTCAGGCAGGTTTAATGGGAATGTCTTTACCTCGTCGTTTTGGTGGATTGAATTTCCCAATTGTACCTTACATCATGGCAGCCGATGTTGTGTCGCGTGCTGATGCAGGTTTTGTTAATATCTGGGGACTTCAGGATTGTGCTGAAACAATCAATGAATTCGCAGACGAATCTCAAAAAGAAAAATACCTAACTCGTGTATGCGAGGGAGAGACAATGGCTATGGACTTAACTGAGCCAGATGCAGGTTCCGATTTGCAAGCTGTTCAGTTGAAAGCTACCTTCGACGAAAAGTCAGGAAAATGGTTGTTGAACGGAGTGAAGCGTTTCATTACTAATGGTGATGGACACATTTCATTGGTTCTAGCACGTTCCGAAGAAGGTACTTCAGATGGTCGTGGTCTTTCAATGTTCATCTACGATAAAAACGATGGCGGTGTAACTGTTCGTCGTATTGAGCACAAAATGGGTATCATCGGATCTCCAACATGTGAGTTGGTGTTCAATAATGCTCCTGCAGAATTGTGTGGATCTCGTAAGATGGGATTGATTAAATATGTAATGGCATTGATGAATGGTGCGCGTCTTGGAATTGGTGCGCAATCTGTTGGTGTTTCTGAAGCGGCTTACCGCGAGGCTTTAGCATATGCTAAAGAGCGCGAGCAGTTTGGAAAATCAATCATCAACTTCCCTGCTGTTTACGAAATGCTCACTAATATGAAGGCTAAGCTTGATGCTTCGCGTTCACTATTATATGAAACAGCTCGTTATGTAGATGTGTATAAAACTTATATGCACATTGCAGAAGAGCGTAAGCTGGAAAAAGAAGAGCGTCAGGAAATGAAGAAATACCAGAAATTGGCCGATTTCTTTACTCCTCTTCTAAAGGGAATGACTTCAGAATACAGTAACCAGTTGGCTTACGACGCGGTGCAGATTCACGGAGGTTCTGGTTTCATGAAAGATTATCCGGTAGAGCGTATCTATCGCGATGCTCGTATTACTACTATCTACGAAGGAACAACTCAGTTGCAGGTAGTAGCCGCAATTCGCGGGGTAACCACTGGTGGGTACTTGAAGCAAATTCGCGAATACGAAAAAATGAGCATTAACCCAGAGTTAGAGACATACCGTCGTACGCTTATCGGTTTAACAGAAGACTTCGAAGAAGCAGTTAAAGCAGTTACAGCTGTTGGCGATAACGAATACATCGATTTCCACGCACGCCGTATGGTAGAAATGGCTGGAAACATTGTAATGAGTTACTTGTTGATTTACGATGCAAACCGCGATCAGTCTTACACTCGTTCGTTGAAAGCATACGTTAAAATGGCTAAAGCCGAAGTTAAAGCACATGCCGAATATATTCGCAACTCGTCAATCGACGATTTGGGTGGATTTAAATTCGAATTGCAATAGAGAATATAATAAAGCGGCTCTCATTTTGGGAGCCACTTTTATTTTCCCTTATATATAATTGTATATTCATTAAAAAGGAATACCAATTTTTCGCGCCCCCAAATACCCATGTATTAATTGTTATATACTAACTATTTTAAGTAGGGGCTTTCCTTCACTGTGTTCAGGTCGGGCTTTCCGTTTTTACTCCTCATTCGCTATGCTCACTGTGGGGTAACCACTGCAATCCCTAAGCCACGCCGTCACTTTTTCTCGTTTTTATTCCAAAAATCCTTTTCGTTATCCAAGGTATATTTGCCCAGCACAAATAAAAAAGAGAATCTAAGGGCCGAAAAATGTTTATTTTCGTCAGACTATAAGTAGGTATAGCGATTTTTATTTCCATTTTTCAAGAAGGAGATATCAGAAAACGGAATAAAATTGAATCGAATAAGAAAATAATTCACCTCTTAATTCGCTCCAAAAGCAAGAAACTTCTATTTGTAAATTTGGGTTTCCATGTTTTTTCATCGCATTTTCTAAATTTTTTCAAGGCTGTAAACTTTATTTTAATCAATATTGCACCTTTTTCCAGTAGATTTTTATTGCAGAATAGGAGTGCAACCAGTATCATAAATCAATAATTGGTTGTGGTAGGTGTGCGAAGAGATGTTTTTGTTGAAATTTTTAGGTCTGATCCCTAGGCTTTTCGGTAAAAGATGTAAAAAAAGTATGTGAAAAGTTTGTGAGATAAAAAGCGAGGGTCTATATTTGCATCGCTTTTGACAAGCAAACGTTCTATAACGCAACTGTAGCGGGGTTTTTAATGAAAATTTTTGATTTGAAATAATGAGAAAATGGAGTTAAAAATTGAAGCAAAATAAAAGTTGATTTTTATTTGGAAGTTTAGAAAATAAAGATCTATATTTGCA
>SACZ01000124.1 GCA_023369685.1 Prolixibacteraceae bacterium JC049 | reverse complement strand
GGCGTTGCGGGCAACGTAAATGAAGCTCGGGCCGGGGCTAATCACGCCCATAATAAGGACGGCGGCAAGGGCCATCAGGCTGGATAAGAACATAAACGCTCCTGGTTGACGTTGAGCGCTAAAGTCGTATCTGGCTCCGGCTCATGATTGATTTCGCTCTCAAAAAAATAAACAATCTTTACCCCTCTGTCACCCAACTTTGCGAGGTGATGTTTAGTTGCCCGTTCGAATAACGATTCCCATTTCGCGCGTCGGTGATAAACTGACTAAATGTGATCTTTGTCATATCGTCATTAAAACAGAGAAAAGAGACACTGCTATGCAACATATCATTGAGGGCTTCCTCAACTTCCAGAAAGAGATCTTCCCGCAACGTAAAGAGCTCTTCCGCAGCCTGGCATCCAGCCAGAATCCTAAAGCGCTGTTTATCTCTTGTTCAGATAGCCGCCTGGTGCCGGAGCTGGTGACCCAGCAGGAGCCGGGGCAGCTGTTTGTGATCCGTAACGCCGGGAATATCGTGCCCTCTTTCGGTCCTGAGCCGGGCGGGGTTTCCGCCACCATCGAGTATGCCGTCG
>SACZ01000123.1 GCA_023369685.1 Prolixibacteraceae bacterium JC049 | reverse complement strand
AATATCACAAATTAATGAGATTATGCTTTCTTCTCCATGGTTGTAGTATCCTTGTTTTTCAACACATCCGGTGTTTGAAATATGAAAAAGTGATACTGTTGAAATAAGTAAAGAGATAKGTATTATYCTATTCATAGTTAAATATTTAATATTCAATGCAAAAATAGGAGAAATTTTATATTTTTGGGCGAACCCTTTATTTATTAACTTTAAAAAAGGAGGATTTATGAAAAAAGTAATGTTTATGTTCATCAGTCTACTGACTGTTTTGGGTGTTTGTTCGTGTAATGATAATGAAGTAATAGAACCTGTGGTTAGTGATTCTGTATCTGATATGGAGGTCTTATCTCGTTTTGTTGATGTAAATGAGATTACAAATGAATACTATTTCAATGAGAATAAGAAAACGAGGGCGTTGTCTTATGTAACAGGTTCGGATTGGCAGGATTTAGAAAAAGTTAGTCCTTTGAGTATTGAGAAATATAAGAATAACCTGCAGGTTTTAAATGCTCAAGTGGCAAGTGCTATTTCAAATCCTAATACCGCTTATGTTGTTTTTTCTGTAAATGGAAAGACTTTGG
>SACZ01000122.1 GCA_023369685.1 Prolixibacteraceae bacterium JC049 | reverse complement strand
CTCGCGGAAGCGCCGGTCGTGCCTGCGAACGCGCTCGAAGGCAGACGAGGTCCTGCGATGAGGAAACGTGCAGTTAAAACATGGTGACATATTCGTGCAAAAGCTGAAACAAAAATGAACTAATATCTGGGCTGAACTGTACCGTGCGAAACCGGTGCTGTAGGTCGCACTGCTCCGAAGCTAGGGGCGCTTGAAGGCAAACGAGGTCCTGCGAGGATGGAACATCAAGTTACGACGGGGTGATGTTTTCGTAGAAAAACAGAAACAAAACTTAAGAAACCTCTGGGCTGAGCAGTACCGTGCGAAACAGGTGCCGTAGGTCGAGGTCCTGCTCCGACGGTAGGCGCGCGAGGCCGTGGTTGTACCGGACCAGCTGGAGGTACGACGTCCACGGCGCTGCGACAGGAGAAGACGCGCATGACCGCACGCATCTTCTCCTGCATCCGGTCGAAGGTCACCCTCTGCTCAACGTCAGTCAAGTGCAAACCTCTGTTCAACCTCACTTGGACTGCGGTGATATCGGCACTGATATCCCGTGCGGCATCAGCCTATGCAAGATGGAAATAAAAAATTCAGTAGTTGTC
>SACZ01000016.1 GCA_023369685.1 Prolixibacteraceae bacterium JC049 | reverse complement strand
TAGGTTCAGTAACAGCAGGAGCTATTGCATCGGCGCAGACAATTTGCTCAGGCGATACCCCTGCGGCTTTCACAAGTACAACAGTAGCAACCGGAACGGGTGGTGTAAGTTACCAGTGGCAGTCAAGTACAGATAATAGTAGCTTTAATGACATAAGCGGAGAGACCAGTGCGACTTATACCCCATCATCAGGAATAACACAGGATACTTGGTATAGAAGAAAGGCAACTTCAACAACTGGAAGTTGTTTTGCTTATACAACATCAGTGAAAGTAACAGTAAACTCTTCGCCAACAATAAACTATACGTTAACCTCTCCTACTATCTGTAGTGGAGGAACAGCAACTATAACAATGTCGGGTAGTGAAAGTGGAGTGAGCTACCAGTTGAGAAATAATAGTGATGATTCTAATGTGGGATCTCCTGTTTCGGGTACTGGTAATAGTATTGACTTTTCAGTAACACCTTCGGCCAACACTACTTATAATATATATGCAACAACTGGAAGTAACTGTAGTGCCGAATTGACAAATACCTCGACAGTTACTATCAATACAGTAGCTGGAGGAACTATTGCTACTGCTCAAACGATTTGTACAGGAAGCGATCCTTCTGCTTTTACAAGTAGTACAGATGGTTCTGGTAGTGGAACAATTACTTATGCGTGGGAAGAAAGTACAGATGGAAGTACTTTTACAAGTATTTCTAACATAAATGCAAGTTTAGAAGATGATTCTTATGTTCAGGCGGGTAGTAATTCTGCTACTACTCATGGTAGTGAAACAACAGTGATTGTAAAGAATTCTGGAAGCAATGATAACTATACGCGAGAAGGTGTATTGAAATTCAATATAGCAAATGTAACTAATGGAGTTGCTAATGCACGACTACGTTTGTATGTCGAATCTTATAATAATGAACCTGTGCCTTCTCAAACCAGTGCGGTAATACAGGCATTTGGGTCATCTAGCGATAGCTGGACAGAAGGAGCTGTTGCGTGGAATAGTAAACCTGCTACTTCGGGAGGAGCTTTGGATGAGGTTACCATATCTACAAGTGGTGTAGGACAATATTTTGAGTGGGATGTTACTAGTTTTGTTTCATCTCAGTTGTCTGGAAACGATTATGTAACGTTTGTGCTGAAAAGTAAGAATAATGATCAGTTTATGGTGCGCTTCGAAAGTGATGAGAATTCAGGTAGCAATGCTCCACAGCTGGTAATTACAGAAAATAATAACGCATCTACTTTTGATCCTCCGGTCTTAACTTCTGATCGTTGGTATAAACGAATAACCACAAGTACTTTAAATGGGGTTGCCTGTACTGCAGAAAGTAATTCTATTAGAGTGACTGTTAATAATATTGATGGAGGTTCTATTGGTAGTGACCAGACAGTATGTTCTGGTTCAACTCCAAGCGGATTGACTAATAGTTCTTCAGCAACAGGAGATGGTACAATTACTTATCAATGGCAGTCGAGTACTACTAGTGCGAGTGCTGGTTTCAGTAATGTGTCAGGAGCAACTAGTGCAGCCTATTCTCCTGTATCTCTTACTCAGAATACATGGTATAAACGTGTTGCTACATCAACTCTTAACAGTGTTGCTTGTACCGCAGAAAGCAATGTGGTTGCAATAACTGTTAATGCTCTGCCTACAGCCACAGCTGGAGTTTCTTCTAGCCCGATTTGTGTTGGCTCAACCATTAGTTTAACAGAAACAGGAGGAGATGGGACTTCATGGTCATGGACAGGTCCTGATAGTTTTACTTCGACTAGTCAGAATCCATCTATATCAAATGCTACAGTGGCTAATACAGGAACATATACTGTTACTGTAACAAATGGAAATAGTTGTTCAAGTATTTCAAATGTGACGGTTACAGTTATGGATGTAGAAGGAGGAACCATTGGAAGTGACCAGACAATCTGTTCAGGTACTTCTCCGAGTAGTTTGACTAATATTGAAGATGGACTTTTAGCTGTAGGAGACAATCTAATAAGCAATGGAAGCTTCGAATTGCCAGATGTTTCAGGTAATAATGTTTATGCTGATTCTAGTGTTGATGGTTGGAACTCAAGCTCGGGTAGTATCGAAATATGGGACTCTGGTTCAGTTAGTGGAATCCCTTCATTTGAAGGTAATCAGCTGATGGAGTTAAATGCAAATGGACCTAATACAGTATATCAGGATGTGACAACAGTTCCAGGAACAGTAATGACATGGAAAATTATGCATCGTGGACGCTCAGGTACTGACGAAGCAAAATTGAAATTAGGTGCACCTGGTAGCACTTCAGATATTCAAACATTCTCAACAGGAACAAGTTGGGTTGAATATACAGGTTCTTATACAGTACCATCAGGTCAGACTACTACTCGTTTCGAGATTGTTTCTGTAACAACAGGAGGTGCTGCAAACTTAATAGATGATGTTCAGTTCTTCGCAACAAATTCATCGGGAACTATAAGTTATCAATGGCAGTCAAGTACTACAAGTGCTAGCGCAGGCTTTAGCAATGTAAGTGGAGCAACTAGTTCGACATATTCTCCTGGTGCTTTGAGTCAGAGTACTTGGTACAAACGAGTTGCTTCGAGTACGGTAGGGGGTAATACTTGTTCTTCAGAAAGTAATGTGGTGGCTATTACTGTTAACAGTCTGCCTACTCCAACATTTACAGCTGAAGTAACATCGGCTTGTGCAGGAAGTACCGGAAATGTTTATACAACTCAGTCAGGCATGAGTAATTACATATGGGTGGTTTCTGCTGGAGGTACAATTACATCAGGTGGAGGTATTTCAGACAATTCTGTTACGATTACTTGGAATACAGGAGGTGCTCAAACTGTAAGTGTTAATTATACCGATGGTAACGGATGTACTGCTTCATCAGCAGTTACTTCAAATGTTACAGTGAATTCTCTGAACTTAGTTTTGTATGATGTGACAAATGCAAACAATGTAAACACGAGTACTGACACTTCAGAGCAATCGCAATGTCCTGAATTAGCGAATGGATTTAATGGTAACACTGCTAGTTATAATGCAGGTGCTACACAATTAATATATAGGGTTGATATGGCAGGCAATAGCGGAGCATGGCAATTCACCTTTACTCTTTCGGGTACAGATGTTACGGTAAATTCATTTGTTTCGTACACAGGAGTTGGTGGTTCTGGAACTGTAACAGCAACAGGAACAGGTAATGCTCGCACAATTTCAGTTCCTTCAGGAAACACTGGAGTACTGATATATGTTAATATTACTAATCAGCCTGGTAGTAGTTTAAGTGTTGTCGGTACAGTATCAGCTGGTTCTTCCGGAAGTTGTAATGAAACAGGAAGTACTGATGATAATGCCAGAACACATATAATTAGTAAAATGCCAGATATTGGTAGTATTAACTAAAAAAGAATAATTAATAGAGATAAAATAAAAAAGCGTAGGAGATAGTAAAGCAACAGTTTTAAGCACTGACAATAATTAAAGCTATAGCTTTAATCAACTACAAGAATTATTAACACTAAAATTTAGAGATCATGAAAAAGTTAATTTTTACTTTAGTTTGTTTGGTGGCGATGGTTGGATTCTCGTCTACAGTAATGGCGCAGAGTACAGCTTTGGCTCCATATGAAGGATCGACATTTACCTACACGATTGGAGGGTTAACCAGTGGAGATCAGATTACTTTCTTTATTACTCACAGTACAACTGTACCCACAACTTCTGCAGGTTCAAACTATACTGTTGGTTCAGGAGTGACTTTAGGAACAGGTGCTGCGGTGTCAGGAACATCTGCAGATATTGAAATTACCTGGGGTGTTGGTGCTGCTGCTGAAGTTGGAACTGATGGTTCTTACAAACTTTGGGTTCAGGTAGAAGATGGTGGTGACGGTGGTTGTTCTAATTACCGTTATGTAGAGATTAGTCCTGTTGCCAATGCTATTGAATTTGATGTAATAGCTCTTGGTGTGGGTAATGCTACAGCTCCAACAGATATTGCTACTATAACAGATCAAGAGGGTTTATCTAGCTGTCCGGATAAATTTGACTTTGATTACAGTACAGGAGCAGATGGAACAGGATCAGGAGATGATGGTGACACTTATGCATACTACAAAGTAACAAGAACAAGTGGAACTTCTGGTAAAGGGTGGACATTTGACTTTGATGCAACAAATGAAGGTTCTGCTGTCGCTTATGGTAATATCGAGCTAAGTTCAAATGGGTCATCATTTACAGTTGCAACTGGAGATGGAGATTTAGATGATATTTCTGTTGCTGCAGATGTAGATGTATATTATGTAAGAGTTAAGGTTGCTGTTTCTCAATCAACAGACCAAGCAATTGTTTCTACTATCTCAAGTGAAACAGAAGCTGATACAGGATTGACAGATAGTAGTTCAAATGGAGCTGCGACTTTCACAGTTGATCAAGTTGCAACAGTTGGTTCATTTACATTTAACTAATAAATGTTGACACGGTATTTATATATCATCAGTTTGTGCGTTGCAATGGTAGCTTCGTTTACTATTGCTCAGGCACAAAGTACTGCACTAACTCCTGCTGAAGGGGCAACCCATACATACAGATGGGGAGATTTAGTGCCGGGAGATAACTACGAGTTCTATTTAACGGCAGATGCGTCGGGTAGTACTGTGTTGGATGATAGTGCCGTTGCTGAATTCGATTTTGTTGGAAGTCCTACAGGTAATGTAGGTCAGGATGCAACTGTATTTTTATCAATAAATTGGAATACAGGTGCAGCAGCTAATATTTATTATTTATGGTTCAAAGTAACTTCTGTTCAGAATGGGTGTTCTAATAGGCGTTACGTACGTATTACTCCTCAAAGCAATAGCTTCGATGTATTGGCCGAAAATATTCCGGTTGATGTTACAGAGAGCTGTCCAAATATTGCGTCAAGCAATGGGTTTAACCCAGTGGCAGGACAAGAAGATACTGGGACAACATTGTTGAGGTTTAAAGTACGTCGTGTAAATGGAACAGATAACCCATTGACTGCTGAAGTTGGTGATACTTATAATTGGTCGTTTACTGCAAGTTTAACTTCGGTACCTGATTGGGCAAATAACCTAGCCATTGTGTCAGTGGAAGGCTCAGGGAATGCAATCAGTTTTACCGATAATGGTAATGGAAGTTATGCAGTAAGCAATGTCGCTGGTTCTATTGATGAAGTAATTGTAACGGTTAAAATCGACAACCTTGAAGGAGGTAGTCAGGTGGTGAGTATGTTACTCAATAATATGATTGAGGATACTACTAACCTGAACGATTCAGATTCAAATAATGACCGAGTAGATCATACTATAAAAGTATTGCCGGAAATTGGAACTATGAATGGAGTTTAGCATTGGCTAACAATTTAAAGCGTAGAGAGATGCGAGGGGATATAAAGTTTGTAAAGATTAACTAAGATATATAGGGATGGTGCTTTTTGAGAGTACCATCCTTCAGTGTGTCTTTTACTTTGTATTTCTGGTAGAACTAAAGTTTGAATACTGTAAGAGTATATTTTTACTCGAATGTAATAGCTTGACATTTTGTGTTAAGCATAAAATTGAACGTTATGAAACGATTTCTTTTCGGTGTAATACTGTTAATGTTTGCAGTGTTGTCCGAATCGTTTGCGCAGTCGACATATAATGCACCTTGGCCAGGAGCAACGCATACCTACAGTATTACGTTGCCTGATAATAGTGTGCAGAATCCAGTAAGATGGTATGTGGCTAGTGCTACTGACGGAACAAAGGCAACTTACAACACGGTGTATACTTTTGTGACATCGGGTTATAGCTCGTCTAATGACCAATTAGAAGGAACTGGTGTTTATTCGGTTCAGATTACTTGGGCGACAAATGTTCCATTGGATACCGACTATTACGTATTCTTTGAAATGGATAGTGATGGTTGTACCAATAAGATGGCACTTCCAGTTCATACTGTCGCTAATGGATTCAATGCCATGGCGTATAACGTTACTAATGTTTCTGATCCAGCCAATTATGGAACGGATACATCGGGAGGTTCTGGTACAAATCAGGAATCGTGTCCGGCAGATCCGTCTAACCCTATTTGGAATGGAACGGGACATACCAATATTGGTAGCACTGAATTAATCTATAGAGTGGAGCGACATAATTCCAATAATAAATGGAATTTGAGTTATGCTTTAACAGAGACAAACAGTGTGGCATTTACTGTGGAGCAAGTACGTGTGTTAGGAGAAGATAATTCTACTCAGCTAGCAACATTTACTGCTGCTTCAGGAACTACAGCTACAGATGTAATTGATGCTAATCAAGACTATGTGTTGGTTTACGTAAAAGTTGCCAACCAACAGGGAACTAGTTTAGATATAAATTTCAGTGTAGCAAATTCAAAAGATGCTGTAACCAATACGGTGGACACCAATGCTGCTGATAATGCAGTGTTACATACAATTAAAACAATGCCTACTATTTCCGGATTTAGCGGAACATAGGGCATGTAACTTTTTCATGTGATAGAATATACATGAGGCTAAAAAGAATATATACAAAATATATTTACATGATCTTAATGATCCTGTCGGCTACCGCTGTGGCCGGGCAGGATCTTTATACTGTAGCTCTAAATTCTACACATGAGTACAGTGTTGACCGAAAGGCCAACCTGACAGCTTATCAATGGGAGGTATATTCTGATGCCACCCTCACTACATTGGCTCCAACATCAGAAGTAACCCTTACTTCTCTCGGAGCAGGACAAGAACATCGGGTTCAGGTTAATTGGAAAAATCAGGGAGTATATTACTTGTTAATTACTGTTACAGATAATACCAATTGTACTAATAAACTAGCTTGGAAGTTTGATGTCAATTATGAGAATCAAGCACCAGTTGCTCAGGCAGATGGACCTTTTGTTATAAATATTGCAAGTAATAATGCAGTAAATGGAGATCTAAATGAAAATGATTCTGATGAAGATGGAGGTAACTTGGTGTATAACACCACAGCAACAGTTGCTCCATCTAAAGGAACGGTTGTAATCACAGCAACCGGAGGTTTCGCTTATACTACCGATGGTAATAGTTATAATGGTGAAACCGATACTTTTACTTATGAGGTTTGTGATGATCAGAATCCATCAAAATGTGCAACAGCACAAGTAACAATAACAATTGATAATGTTGCTCCAGCTACTCCTGTAGTTAACAGTTTAGCTAGTAGTAATGGAACGCCTCAACTAACTGGAACAGTAACTTTGGAGACAGGAGGTGTATTTTCAGTAGAAGTAAATGGAGTTATATACACCCCTGAAACTAATTCAGAGTTAAAAGTCACAGGCAATAATTGGACACTAGATATTCCATCAGCTAATGCGTTAAGTCAAGGTGTATATAATGTAGAAGCAAAGGTTGTTGATGCTGCAGGAAATGAAACCATAGATACAACAAGTGATGAATTACAAATTGATACTACGGCACCAATTCAACCAACGGTAACAGCTCAAACTACAAAAGACTCAACACCAACCGTTGAGGGAACCGTAACTCTGGAAAGTGGAGACGTATTTAGTGTGTTAGTTGGGGGGCGTACTTATGTCGAAGGAACAGATAGTGAACTAGCTGTAAGTGGTACTAGTTGGACCTTAAATGTAGCTACAGTACTAAGTGAAGGAGTTTACAGTGTTGAGGCTAAAGTGGTTGATTTAGCAGGCAATATTAGTGTCGATGGAACAAATAATGAATTAGATGTCGATTTAACACCGCCAACAAATCCGACAGTTGTTGCTTTGACAACAAGTGTGACAAGACCGACAATCCAGGGAACAGTTGCCTTGGAGAATGGAGGAGAGTTTAGTGTTAAAGTTGATGAAAGAACCTATGTGTTAAATACTGATTCAGAGCTAGAAGTAACAGGTTCTAACTGGAGTTTAGATGTCGCTACAGAATTGAGCGAACAAACATATGATGTTGTTGCTCAGGTAAGTGATGAAGTAGGTTTAATATCTACTGATGAAACTACAGGAGAATTGATTATAGATACTAGTGCTGGTGAAAACCCATCAGTAACAGCTCAGGTGACAAATGATACCACTCCAAGTATTCAAGGAACAGTAGTTATTGCTTCAGGAGATATTTTCAGTGTAAGTGTTGATGGTGTAACTTATCGCTTGGGAACAAATAGTGAGTTGAGTGTAAGTGGGAACAGTTGGACGCTGAATATCGGTACAGCCTTAAGAGATGGTATTTATGATGTAACAGCACAGCTGACCGATGGAGTAGGAAATAGTGTTGTTGATGGAACAAGTGGAGAGTTAACCATTGATGCAACAGCACCATCGATACCAACAGTAAATAGCTTATTGAGTAACGATACTACGCCAGTAATCTCCGGAGGAGTTGTGTTGGAGACTAACGGAAGCTTCACGGTAACAGTAGGAGGTACCACTTATACTTATGGAAGTAGTTCAGAACTAACTGTTGTAGGAACTAGCTGGTTCTTAACTATCGGTACACCACTAGCCGAAGGCACTTATGATGTAGTAGTTCGAGTAACGGATGAAGCGGGTAATAGCAGCGTTGATACTACAAACAATGAGATCGTAATTGATCAGACGGTAGGAGTAGCCCCAACAGTAACAGCTCAGGTGACTAATGATACTACCCCAGCAGTTAGAGGGACGGTAACCTTGAGTAGTGGTGATGTATTTAAAGTTGAAGTAAACGGAGTAACTTACACGTATGGATTAAGCAATGAGTTGATTGTGAGCGGTAATACATGGGTGTTGAATATCAGTACACCTCTAGCTGAAGGCGCCTACGATGTAGTTGCAACAGTAACGGATGCCGCTAATAATAGTGTAAGTGACTTAACCAATAATGAATTAATAATAGATACAAGTGCTCCTGTGGTACCAACAGTGGTATCACTTATAACCAATAATACAACGCCAATAGTAGAAGGAACGTTGACTGCCGAGGCTGGCGGAGGCTTAGAGGTTGTATTGAATGGTCGCACGTATGTTTATGGAACAGACAGTGAGTTGAGTATAACAGGTAATACTTGGCGTTTGAATGTCGGTTCTTCAGCGGCATTAAGCGAAGGGGTATACGATGTGGTGGTACGTGTAAGAGATGCATTAGGTAACGAATCAGTAGATACCACAAGCAATGAATTACGAATTGATACGACTGCTCCACAAGCACCAAGTGTGTTGGCTCAGGTGACCAGCGATATTACGCCAAGAATTGAGGGAACCGTAACCCTAGAAAGTGGTGATGTATTTAGTGTCTCAGTTGGAGGTCGTACTTATGTTGCCGGCACGGATAGTGAGTTGAGTGTAACGGGAACAACGTGGAGATTAGCTATAGGCACAGCACTGAATGAAGGCATTTATGATGTTGTAGCTAAGGTTGTAGATTTAGCYGGCAATACGATAACAGATGGTACAAGCGGAGAATTGAATATCGATCAGACRGCTCCAACAGATCCAACAGTGATTTCTCARACGACCAGTGATACTACTCCAACTATTCAGGGAACAGTAGCGTTAGAGAATGGAGGAAGCTTTAGTGTAACAGTCGGCGGTCGTACGTATGTTCATGGWACAGACAGTGAGTTRAGWGTAACGGGAACAACGTGGAGTTTAACTGTAGCAAATGCATTGAATGAAGGCGTTTATGATGTAGWGGCTCGTGTAAGCGATGCAGCAGGCAATGAATCAGAAGATAGYACTACTAATGAGATAACGATAGATACAACAGCTGGTTCTGTACCAACAGTWRTAGCTCAGGTAACCAACGATACTACTCCAAGTATATTAGGAACAGTAACAGTTAACAGTGGAGATATCTTCAGTGTAAGTGTTGATGGTGTAACTTATCGCTTGGGAACAAATAGTGAGTTGAGTGTAAGTGGGAACAGTTGGACGCTGAATATCGGCACAGYMTTAAGTGATGGAATTTATGATGTAACAGCACAGCTGACCGATGGMGTAGGAAATAGTGTTGTAGATGGAACAAGTGGAGAATTAACCATTGATGCAGTAGCACCATCTGTACCAACAGTAAATAGYTTATTGAGTAATATTACTACTCCTGTAATTTCCGGGGGAGTTGTRTTGGAGACTAACGGAAGCTTTAGTGTAACAGTAGGAGGTAGAACTTATACTTATGGCAGTAGTTCAGAACTAACTGTTGTAGGAACTAACTGGTTCTTAACTATTGGCACRCCACTAGCCGAAGGYAYTTAYGATGTAGTAGTTCGAGTAACAGATGAAGCGGGTAATAGCAGCGTTGATACTACAACCAATGAGATCGTAATTGATCARACAGTAGGCGCAGCACCGATAGTAATTGCACAGGTGACTAATGATACTACCCCAACAGTTCGAGGAACGGTAACGTTGAGTARTGGCGATGTGTTTAAGGTTGAAGTAAACGGAGTAACTTACACGTATGGCTCAAGTAGTGAATTGAGTGTRAGCGGAAGTAGCTGGGCATTGAATATCCCAACAGCATTGAATCAGGGAAYTTACAATGTRATAGCAACAGTAACGGATGCCG
>SACZ01000120.1 GCA_023369685.1 Prolixibacteraceae bacterium JC049 | reverse complement strand
TATCACGCACCACTTCCATCTCGTACTCTTTCCAGCCAATCAGCGACTCATCAATCAGCAGTTCATTGGTTGGGGAGAGATCCAGCCCGCGCTCGCAAATCTCTTCGAATTCTTCGCGGTTATAGGCGATACCACCGCCGGTGCCGCCCATGGTAAAGGAGGGACGGATGATACATGGGAAACCAACGTCAGCGGCAACCGCCAGCGCTTCTTCCATAGTATGCGCGATACCGGAACGCGCGGTGTCGAGGCCGATTTTCTTCATCGCCACGTCGAAMCGGCGGCGGTCTTCGGCKTTATCAATCGCATCGGCGGTCGCGCCAATCATGGTCACGCCGAATTCTTCAAGCACGCCCTGACGCTCCAGCTCCAGCGCGCAGTTCAGCGCCGTCTGGCCGCCCATGGTCGGCAGAACCGCATCCGGACGCTCTTTCTCAATAATCTTGCGCACCACTTCCCAGTGAATCGGCTCGATGTAGGTGGCATCGGCCATTTCCGGGTCGGTCATGATGGTAGCCGGGTTAGAGTTTACCAGAATGACGCGGTAACCCTCTTCGCGCAGCGCTTTACACGCCTGGGCGCCGGAGTAG
>SACZ01000118.1 GCA_023369685.1 Prolixibacteraceae bacterium JC049 | reverse complement strand
CGTTACAGATATTTGTTGCACAGTATAAATACCCCCCACCACCTAGTGTAACTGTATCCYACTGTTCACTATTTTGGTGGGARGCTGTAGGGGGCGATTTTTTGTCCTTTTTCCAAGGAAAATAGAAATTAAATTCCCAAAAGTGATYAAAATGGATCAATCAAGTGAGTAATATWAATCATTAATTGAGCAATTTCATCACGTMTTACTTTTGCAATACTRATCTTATAAKATGTGCMTSTAATTTGTTTTTTTTATTTTGTAGCAATYGATCGAAGTTGGATGTATGCGAAAAATTTGAAACGTCATTCTACGGAGTACAGAAAAGGCGTAATAAATTTTATGAACGCCGCGGAGGAGGATCGGATAAGAAGGAACAGTGATTACATATGTTGTCCATGTGCAGATTGCAAGAATGAGAATATGTTTGATAGCGGAGAGGACGTACACGGTCATCTGATACAACGAGAATTCATGGAGGGCTATACATGTTGGGTGAAGCATGGAGAGCAAGAATCAGGAAGTGGAGCAGCAGTAGACAGAAGTGGTGCACATAATCAGGAAGATGAAGATGAGCATGACATGTTTATACCTT
>SACZ01000117.1 GCA_023369685.1 Prolixibacteraceae bacterium JC049 | reverse complement strand
TGAATTTGCTTGGCGTGGAAYTGACACGCTCTRCATCGCCGGACCAGRTCGACYGCATCATTRAGAGCTGTCGGCCAATARAAWCCYTGRCGAAARGCYTTRCCAACCARGGTGCGCGAGGCGGARTGGGCTCCGCAYTCGCCYTCATGGATGTCAGCAAGAAGCWCAACGCCTTGTTCCYGAGGAATGCACTTCAGGAGGATTCCRTTAGCCGCGCGCCGATAGAGGGTCCCTTCTACCAGCACRTAGCGTTTGGARATGCRWTGKACGCGTTCACTCCCTTCGCGGTCCTCGGGTAGAGTCTTACACTTCAGGAGGATTCCATTAGCCGCGCGCCGATAGAGGGTCCCTTCTACCAGCACGTAGCGTTTGGAGATGCAATGGACGCGTTCACTCCCTTCGCGGTCCTCGGGTAGAGTCTTATCTGTGAGGTATGCTTGGATCTCAGCGATCCAAGCAATCAATCTAAGGGAGCTGGGAGCGCTCCCCTCGGGTCCCGAGGCCTGGACTCCGACGGGCATCGGGGGCCTGTCATGCGTGTCCGTCTCCCCTAAGGGGTCGGGTCGCGCCGACGGCTGGGCAAGCCTTTCTTCAA
>SACZ01000116.1 GCA_023369685.1 Prolixibacteraceae bacterium JC049 | reverse complement strand
GCCTTTCACATGAATCATCGATGCCTGAGAAAACGCCGCCAGCAGTTTGTGCGTGGACTGCGTTTCGTAAATCACTTTCCCTTCGACGCGGCCGCCGCTCATCCCGCATTTGCCTTCATAAATCGGCGAGAAGTTGGTGTAAGGCACCCACGCGGAGTCAAAGTGGATGGATTTCACATCCAGGGTTTTCTTGATGTAGTCCGTGTTGTACAGCAGACCATCATAGGTGGAGTTGGTGATCACCGCGTGCACCGGCCAGGTCGCGTTCGGCGTCTCTTTTACGCGTTTGGCGATCGTCGCGTGCTGGAATTCGCTCTGCGGGATACCGCCGAGGATGCCGTAGGCATTACGGGTCGGACGGAAGTAGATTGGCGTAATGTCGCTCATCATCATCAGATGGGTCAGCGATTTATGGCAGTTACGGTCAATCAGCACGGTGCTACCGGCCGGGGCGGAATACATGCCGACGAKTTTGTTGGCGGTGGAGGTGCCGTTGGTCACCATATAGCTGCGTTCCGCGTTGAAGACGCGGGCGATGTACTCTTCCGCTTCTTTGTGCGGGCCGCTGTGATCTAGCAGGGAACCGAGTTCAGAAAC
>SACZ01000115.1 GCA_023369685.1 Prolixibacteraceae bacterium JC049 | reverse complement strand
ACAATATTGTAGAGAATGTAACTTAGGGCGTAGTACAGAAATGCGAGGTTAACGCAGTTAATGTTTTCATCAGGCACAATGTCAAGTAAGGTCACATTTCAGATAGTTCACGGTGAAGGAAATATTAGATTTGGTCCAGATGGTGTTGATCTGTCAGATTTTGTAATGACATCTAAGGGCATCGATAGGCCTGCGGAGAGAACATTTCAGTCAATTTATAGTTGGTTGTTGAGAGGATTTAGAATAGACCAAGAAGTCTACACAATGTCAGTATCWGTTGTAGTGAGTCGTGCAAYAGAAGGTTATTTTTGGGAACTAATGCCGATGGACAGCACTGMTGCTTGGAGACGGTATGTGGAAATGGCTTTTGAACGGTCATGGCCCCTCATGTCAGTATCAGTTGTAGTGAGTCGTGCAACAGAAGGTTATTTTTGGGAACTAATGCCGATGGACAGCACTGCTGCTTGGAGACGGTATGTGGAAATGGCTTTTGAACGGTCATGGCCCCTCGTTATATTTGTGTCGGTACAAGAGAAAGATATAAATGTTTCAATGCAAACCGAAGATGTAGAGGGTCCTATCAATGCAGGGGATGTTGTTG
>SACZ01000114.1 GCA_023369685.1 Prolixibacteraceae bacterium JC049 | reverse complement strand
TCTGCTAAGTTCTCTGGATGTCAAGAGTAGGTAAGGTTCTTCGCGTTGCATCGAATTAARCCACATGCTCCACCGCTTGTGCGGGCCCCCGTCAATTCATTKGAGTTTTAACCTTGCGGCCGTACTCCCCAGGCGGTCGACTTAACGCGTTAGCTCCGGAAGCCACTCCTCAAGGGAACAACCTCCAAGTCGACATCGTTTACAGCGTGGACTACCAGGGTATCTAATCCTGTTTGCTCCCCACGCTTTCGCACCTGAGCGTCAGTCTTTGTCCAGGGGGCCGCCTTCGCCACCGGTATTCCTCCAGATCTCTACGCATTTCACCGCTACACCTGGAATTCTACCCCCCTCTACAAGACTCCAGCCTGCCAGTTTCGAATGCAGTTCCCAGGTTGAGCCCGGGGATTTCACATCCGACTTGACAGACCGCCTGCGTGCGCTTTACGCCYAGTAATTCCGATTAACGCTTGCACCCTCCGTATYACCGCGGCTGCTGGCACGGAGTTAGCCGGTGCTTATTCATCTACTACCGTCAGACAAGTACACGTACCTGCGTTTCTTGGTAGATAAAAGCAGTTTACAACCCATAGGGCCGTCATCCTG
>SACZ01000113.1 GCA_023369685.1 Prolixibacteraceae bacterium JC049 | reverse complement strand
GCCGGGCCGTCGCTACGCTGGCGGATCTGATGGATCCAGCCGCGGCGCAGCAGCTCATCGCGCAGCACCATGCCCGAGATATGATGGCGGCGGAACAGATCGCTGCTTTCGCCGGTTTCCATCAMTTCAATAAAACGCAGCTGAATGCGACGCGGCTGGATCCACGCCAGAAAGGTGTCGAGCTGGTGATGGTTAACGTCGCGCATCAGCACGGTATTAACCTTCACTTTTTCGAAGCCAGCGGCAAAGGCGGCATCAATGCCGTCCATCACCTGACGAAACTTGTCCTGGCCGGTGATGGCGTGAAACTGACGCGCATCGAGGCTGTCCACGCTGACGTTAATCGCCGTCAGCCCGGCATCGCGCCAGCTTTCAACATCCCGCGCCAGCCGGTAGCCGTTGGTGGTGACCGCAATCTGGCGAATGGAGGGATTTTCCCGCACGGCGGCGATGATGTCGGTAAAATCGCGACGCAGCGAAGGCTCACCGCCGGTCAGGCGTACCTTTTCCGTCCCCAGGGCGGAGAATGCGCGAGTGACGTGACGAACCTCATCGACGCTGAGGAAGCCTTTATTGGTGACGGCGCCGGGCTTATAGCCATCG
>SACZ01000112.1 GCA_023369685.1 Prolixibacteraceae bacterium JC049 | reverse complement strand
TCCTGCCTCCTCTCCTCCTCCCACTTCCTCGTCCGCTCAGCCAAACTTTTGACTGCACGGCAGTCCGCGAGGTCGTGAAGGGAAGTGTTGTGGACGGTGCACCACTTGCCGGTTGGGCGCTCCCTGCTGGGAGCGCCGGCCTCTTTCTTTTTGTCACCCGCAGGCCTCCCCTTTCGGGTGGCCCGCGGAGCGCCCTCGACGGCGAGGACATGACCCTCGTCGTCGGAATGGGCTGACCTCTTCTTCCTCCTCCTGTCACGCCGCCCTGTCTGAGCGGCGGATCCGGGGGCGGCCGAAGCTGCCGCTCCGGAACCGGAGGGGTTCTAGGTCCAGGCCTCCTCCTTGCGAGCCACTCGGTCCGCGAGCTGAAAAAGCTCTGCGGTAGTCTGGGGCTCTTTGGAGGCGATCTTTTCGAGCATGCGGTTGTGCCGCACACCCCCCCTGAACGCGTAGATCACCTCGTGTGCAGGGATGCAAGGTATAGTATTGCGGACTTGGCAGAAACGCTGAATGTACGAGCGAAGGGATTCATCATCCCCTCGCTGTACTGCGTGCAAGTCCGCTTCTTCACCTGGGCGTGGATAAGTGCCTTGAAAGTTCATGGTGAA
>SACZ01000111.1 GCA_023369685.1 Prolixibacteraceae bacterium JC049 | reverse complement strand
TCATCCGCAAAAAATCCTCCGGTGCGTCGCGAAAGACGGTGGCGACGCGAATTTCGGCTTTGGCCTTCAGCTTGCCGCCCTGAACGCGGGAGATCGCGGTATGCAGGCCGAGCGCGTTGTTGAGGACGTGGATCTTGTTGTCGTACATCACCTTGTTAATGGGCGCCGCGCCGCGCAGATAGCGCGACTTTAGATCCTGGGTGTACTGGTACAGCGCTTTATCGTTGTTGATATCGTGACCCTGCGGATAGCGCTTTTTCAGCACCTCGCCGAGACGGTTCTGTTCGATTAACGTGGTGACCTGCGCCAGCAGGGATTCAGGATAGCCCTGGAGATAGGTTAAAGTGCTCATGCAGCCTGTTTGGGTCATTCAGCGACAACTGCCGGGGATTCTAGCACCCCGCGCGGGCAGGATGCCAGAAAGGCGGCGTTACTCGATCATCGCGTCTTCTACCGCCCGGTAGCTAAAGAAGTCAAACAGCGCCTCTTTACGATGCAGCATGCTATCCACGCAGGCCATACCGACAAACGCGCCGGTAAACTCAGCGCCTCTTTACGATGCAGCATGCTATCCACGCAGGCCATACCGACAAACGCGCCGGTAAACTC
>SACZ01000015.1 GCA_023369685.1 Prolixibacteraceae bacterium JC049 | reverse complement strand
ACTATAATATCCAACTGGATGCTTGCTCTAATTTTGGAATAGGTTTTCTTTCATGTTTTTTGGTTGGGGATAAAATACAAGTTGAAACATATAAAGATGGTTTTGGGAATGTACCTTTAGAAATAGAGATTGATGGTGCAAATAAATACTTTACCATTAAGAAAGTAGAAAAGAAAAAAGAAAGGACAAATAGGTTTTATAACGGAACAAAGCTAGAACTGGATGGCCCTCCCAATTACTCCGGGACAAGAATTACGGTTTTTATTGATAAGGAAAAATGGAATCCAGTAGAAAGATTAAATAATATCATTAATGAGTATGACGATTATGCCGCTTCACACTATGTTTATGATGATAGACCAAATATTTTAGGTGGAATTTCAGCTTTAGTATTAAAAACCTATGCTGGTAACGTGGATTATCCAATTACTATACTTAAAGTCAATAAAGCCAAGAAGGAAACAATTGAAACAAAGATAGACGCATGGGGTTGGGAACCTGAATTACCTCCATTACCAAAAGGAATACAAGAATTCTGGAGAGAGTATCTTGTACCGGTTCGAATACCTTTTGAAGAATATGAGGAAACTAAGGGAATTCGAGGGGGAACTTGGTTTTGGTTTTTGAATGATGGGAATGGTAATCCCACTACCCAAAGAGGTTTTTTGAAAATTGATAATTACTCAGATTTTCCATTTAGGATTGATGACCCTGTAATTAATTTGGTAATTAAAGTTGATGAACTTTGTAATCCCAATTTTCAAAAGAAAAATGCACTAAATAAAAAGTTATTCGAAAAAAAAATAAAAACTCTATCAAATGAAAATCTGGTAAAGGAACTAGTTTCATTAGAAATAATAGAAGAAAATAATTATCGTGAATATTTAAAGTTGTCTGAATATGATAAAGCTATTATTCTTAAGATGATAAATAACAGGCATTTATATTATCATGGTTATAAACCAAAGAACTCAATTAATTCTGAAGAACTTTTACAATCTTTACTAAACAGAGATTTTTCCATTTTCCTGAAAGAAACAGTTGATGATAAACTTGATGTTATTCATGGTTTTGAGCTTAATAATTGTATAGCTCTATATGGTATCTTAATTCCATCTGGCATCATGGATTTTAATCCTGAAACTGGTAGATCTGAAAAGAAAGAATTATTAACATTTATGCCTATTTCATATAACTTGGATATTCGTTCACCTAATAAATTATTACCCAATGCAAGTAGACTAAATATTTCGTCAGATTGTGCTGAAAAGTTGCTAAAATGGATTAATTATTATGCACTTCTCACTTTTGAATGCTTAAGCGAAAACAATGAAAATTTATATTCGCTACTTTTTGCTGTTAGTGATCACCTACCAAACTATTTTATAGATGTTTTATTCGATACCTGGAAAAAGGGTAAATGCTATGGTATATATTCAAGAATTTCTTTCACAATCCATTATAAAGATGGTGTAGAAGAAACATTATATGTAAAAGAATTGACTCAAAAACATGGGTTATGGATTCAATCCATTCAATATAAAGATGATCTTAAAGATAAATTTGGAATAACATATTGTTCCTTTCCTTATTTACTATGGAATCTACCAAACAGATATATAAATGACAATGAAGAAATACATATTGGTAAATTATTAGAATATTTTATTGATAAGTGATATGATAAAAAAAAACACCAGCAGCCAACATTTTGTATAAGTAATGGCAGGTAAAGTGCTGAATATTAAAGATTGTAGCCCGCTCAAACTGCGTAGCGGTTTGACAGGAAAGTGCCACGCAATCTGCCACTACTCATACAATTTACCGTTGTGTGCAATTTAGCCAAACACTCAGACACTTACTGATTGATAAATGAAAGTTAGAAAACAAGAAATAGTTTGCGAATAGATAGGTGCAAAACCTGATAGACCAAATCCCGATTCAATTATTGCATTAGCGATTGATTCTTTGGGAAATGGAGTATTACATGGATTGAGACACCCAGCTGAAGAAAATACAAATGGATGGTATATTTGGTCAGGTGATTATTCGGACTCTGCAGATTTCTTTTCACCGATTTGTATTAAACATCTTGACAAATACATAAAAACGGATTTGACTGAGTACCTGGATTTGCCTGCAGGATATCGCTTCTTGATTGATGAGAATAATAATGAGGATGTGTGGTTTGATGAAAGTCTACTAAAAATATAGTATATGAATAGAATGTTAATCCTAGTTTTATTAATGATATTTATGTCTTGTTTTAATAAAACGACTGAAAAAGAATCAGATAATCAATATGAAAACAATTACACACTCGACACAGTTCTGAGCGACTATTTGGTAGATGTTGTTTTACCAAGTCAATATCTAGAAAAAGGATGCGAAAATGAAATGATATTGGGTATTAAAGGCGTTCCAGATGAAAATGTTATAATTTACACCAAGACTTCTCAAGCAACAATTAGACTTAATAATGATACTACTGGATATTTAATATTTCCCAAAATATCTACAGATTCAGTTGGTATTTATGTCAACATAAATAAAGACGGAGAGATGACACTAATCGGTAAATTAATAATTGAAACAAAATAAAAACTGCACACAACAAAAGCTAAATGCCAGTCGGGTTTCATTGGCAAATCAGGCTTCTGTTCTTCGTGGCATCAGCGCCAATTCGTCGTTGACGATTTGGCTATCGAAAAGGAAAAACAATAAAACAACGAATTGGCTCAGTGGTAAACTGAAAGGATCGGTTTTTCAAAACCCCGTCCGGCACATAGCCAAGACCGTTAGCCATAATTTAAAGAAGCGATTGCAAACCAAGAAAATATGAAATACAAACTGATAATTTTTGGATTATTAATAAACTTAACTGGATATACTCAGACAATTGAACAACTTGAATTAAAGTTGAGACATACACCAGTCTTGGAACTTGATTCAGTAAGACTAATTTGTAATCAGATTTTTAAACTGGAAAAATACAATGAATCAGCTATAGGTTATTTAATGGAATCGTATAGGTATCAGACTGATGATTCACCAGAGCTATTGTTTTTTAGTGGTCGTGAGAAGTCAGATATTGATACTACAATAAATTACACAGATTCCATTAATACCTTCTTTCAAAACTTGGTTGAAGGTGATAAATCTAATCCAACACCTCTGATATTAGAGGCTAAGTATAAATTTGGCAGAACATTTCCTTCTGATTCTAATAAAATTGCTCCATTAGAAAAAGCTTTACAACTTGACAAGGACAATAATGAAGCAAACTTTTTGTTAGGACAGACTTTCTATTTCATATTTACTGAAGAGTTTAAAAAAGACTCAAATTATTTGAACTTAGAAGAATTGGCATCAAAGTCTTTTAACAGATTGGAGCAAGCTTTTAGCTTAGATAGCACAAATAGAGAATTTTTAAGGTATCCATTGATACAGCTTGCAAATTATTTAGATAATGCTGAAAAATTAAATGAATACACAATTCACAAAGTTAAGTCTGACCTATATTTCCCGATAAAATCTTTAAGTAGTTTAACTGATGATTGGAGTGTGAATTATTCGATAAATATAATGCAAGAACTAGACATAGCTTTATTCGTAAATAATTGGTATTCTAATCAATTAAGAGCCATGAGCGAACCAATTCTTCACAAAGATTATTCAGTAGTTAACTCATACAGATTTACATGGTTAAGAACATTTCACCATCCAATTGCTGTTCGAATAAATAATAAAAATGGACAGGTTGCTTTGACATGGAAAGAGTGTGATGGCGCAGGTGGATATGAACCTGGAAAAATAATAGTTGATAAACAAAAGAAACTATCGGAAAACGAATGGAAGGAATTTCAGAGAATGATATCTAAGATTGATTTCTGGCATATTCCAACAATAATAGACGAGATTCCCGGGAATGATGGTTCACAATGGATTCTTGAAGGTGTTGAAAAAGGTCAATATCACGTAGTTGATAGATGGACACCACGAGGTTCTGACTATGCTAAATGTTGCGAGTTTCTATTAAACTTGACTGATATCAAGGTGAACGAAAAGGAAAAATATTAAAACTATGGCTAACAAAAGCTAAATGCCAGTCGGGTTTCAGTGGCAAAGCGGGCTTCTGTTCTTCGTGGCATCAGCGCCAATTCGTCGCTGACGATTTGGCTATCGAAAAGAAAAATCAATAAAACAACGAATTGGCTCAGTGATAAACTGGAAGGATTGGTTTTTTTAAATCCCGTCCGGCACATAGCCAAGACCGTTACCGCCAATTAAAAAAGAGACAGCATGGACACTATAATTGTAAATAATCAGATTTATCCTCTTAAACTAGATTCAATTAAAGTGGATTCTGATTTTACTATGATTGTAAACGAATTAGATTCATTACGCTTACAAAGCAAAGAGGATTTTAAGGAATTAAACCATACTATTCAGATTGCTCATCAAAAAGACAACTACTTTGATAATGTTTCCAATGATGCGCTATTCACAACCATTACAACAATATTAGTATTCTCGCTTGGTGTATTTATAAACATTCTGATTAAATGGATTGAAAGACTAAGAAATAAGAAAAGTATTAGAGTTTTTGTAAAGCAACACCTTGATAAAATTATTGAATCGTTTTCAACAAATTTACAAGGGGCTTATTCCAAAATTGCCAATGACACAACAATTGACACTGGGATAACTTTAACTCCACCGAAAATATTATCAAATGATTTTCAAAGAATATTACATTTAGATTCGAAGGAACTTTTTAGCTCTATCAAGAAAAAGAAAGAGTTATCAAATGTTGTTAGCCAAATTGATTTCTTAAGTAATCTAATACCAGAAGTTCAAGAATACCATGCTAATGCATTGGCAGGCAGCAATAAATTTCGGGATAAATTGAATACGGACTTAAATAAATATATGGACGCATTGGCTGATTTTGTTGACTTTGAAAAAGAAAATACTAAGGATTATGAAAATACTGAACCTTACAAAAAAATTAATGATTCGATAATTAAGTTTTATAATGAAATTTCGGGTAAACGTGAGTTGCAGAAGTTCTATGACGAAATACTTCGCCCAAATCAAGAATATTTAGTTAAGTCAAATCTGTTTAGAACTCATGAGATAGGAAAATTAATCGCTAACCTTGGAAAAGATTTATCTCATTTGTTTAATGACTTGTTGAATTTGACAACGGAATTTAAAGACCAATATTCTGAATTCTCTGGACTAATAAAAGATTCAACAACGTCTTTGAAAGATAATATGGACAAAATTAACTGGCGGTAACAATGTATAAAAAACATAAGTGGCTCAGTGGTTTACGAAGCTTTCCAGCATTTGATCAGCTCCGCCAAATCTGCGATTTGACGGGTTTGTTTAATATTTTAAATTTGTGTCAAAACGCAAATTTGGCTCAGTGCAACTTGACAGGTAAGAGCTTCGAAATCACTTACGTTTCTTATACTCACCGTTGGCGTTCATTGTAAAAAGACACCATGCAATATAGAATTTATCATATGATAATTTTGATTTCCTTGGGAATCATCCTGACAAATTGTTCGATTAGAACAAAGAAAGAATCACATTCTGCCCCCAAAATCAATAAGCTTGCATTTGCCGATAGTGTTTGGATTAAATTTAGAGACGCACTACAAGAAAGACAATTAGACTATTTAATTAATAATTCGTTTGACTCAATTCAATGCATTGACTGTTTGCCTGATTCTTTGAAAACTAAAAATGAAATTTATTTTTCAAGAGATATTTATAAGCAATATTTAAAAGAGTTAATGCACTTAGATAGCTTAAATAGTTATGATTACACAATTTTTGAAAATGATACTATGATATATGTAAACTACTCAATTCAGTGGAAATATGCGGAAGAAGGAGCTTATGGGTTACATTATATATTTAAGAAAAGCGATAATGAATATTTGTTTTCTGGAATGATAACAACACCTTGATTTAAATAGAATGGAAAAATTGCAAATATATAGTGACTCAGTGATTGAAATAGCTTTGTTTCCTGACACAGAAACGGTAGAGATTCAAAGAATTGGATTTAGATACATTAAACCACAGAATTATTCTGACAAGTACGATAAGAAGGTTAGAGTGACTAATATTATAGGCGAAGAAACAGACTGGTTTATATTACCTGAAATATTTAGTCAAGTAATTGGCAAAAAGTTATTTGAGCAGTATAATGCAGGTTTGACAGGTTTTGATACTCAAACAATAGAGAAGTTGAAAAATTGGCTAATTAAATTTGAAATAATAGATGATGCAATGACATATTGAGTAATCAACGAAACGCCAACAATGTGTAAATTTAATAGCGGGTTCGTGGCAGTGCATTGGTCGGATTCCCGCATCGATTTCCCAGTCCTGCCAGACGGAAAATCACTCCGAAAATCCGCTACAAAAACTTACACTTAACCGTTACAAGCTATTTAAACAGTCTGGCATATAGTTAATTAGATTTATGGAATTACAAGAATATTTTGATTCAAAATTTATCGTGTTTAACGAAAACTATATCAAAGAATTGAGCAAACAGGATAATGGTTCAATTAATAATGTTTTAAATTTTCGGAAAGAGTTTTGCTATGGACTACAAATATTTGATGATGACGAATACATGATTTTTTACATTGATAGAGTTAAAAGGCTTAAAGGATTTGGAATAGAACTTTCACTAAAACTTGATCAGATTGAAAGGACAAACTACACAATTGAATTTTGCAAGATTCTTAATAACGAATTCACACATACAGATATCGTAGAACATTTCAATACTTTTCAAGACAATTGCAGAACAGTATTTGAACAATTAGGTTATTTTACAATCGGCAACGAATTTGACAATTTCAATGGTCATGTAACTGGCTTAATATGTGGACATAAAGGTGTGCTTAAATTTCCTACACTTGATAAATTAGAGATATATAGATGGCTTTTCGACGAGAATGAGAAACATATTTCTGTTGACTCTAATAAAGTTAAAAAGATATACCTGCTATTTGACCCAAACACAAATTTGATAAAGATAGGACAAAGTTATTTTCCTAGTTTAAGAGAAAAAACTCTTCAAGGAATTTCCCCCGATTGGGAATTAATAACAACATGGATTGCGCCAATTATTGAGGAAAGGAAATTGCACAATATGTTTAAAAGTAAGAGAAAACGAGGAGAATGGTTCGATCTCAACTTTAATGATTTAAAAAAGATTAAAGGGTATATGAAAAAATATAAAAACAGCTTGTAACAATGTGTAAATTTCATAGCGGGGTTCGTGGCAGTGCGTCGGTCGGATTCCCGCATCGATTTCCCAGTCCTTCGGACGGAAAATCACTCCGAAAATCCGCTACGAAAAATTTACACTAAACCGTTAGCTTCTATTCTCCACATAAGAACCTTCCGAATAGATTCTAACTAAACTATCTATTCATACAGTTCTTATTAAGTTCTTTTCCTAACGTAAAAATTAACTACTAAAATAGAAGGGAAATGATGAATATGAATAAAATATAAACAATTGAAAATCATGAATTAACTTTAACGTTAGTCAGAATTTTAAAACTGCACACCAAAAGCGATATGATAAACAAAATAATTTTAATTATAGCTTTAGTTCTACTTGTTACAGGTGGATACTTACTGAAAAAATCATCAGAACTAGAAATTTACAAGAATAAAGCAGAATATGAAGACAAGTATATGCAATTAACTGGAGAAGATGATGATTCCCAAAAATTTTATGAATTAAGAGAAAAATATCTTACACCTAAACACAAATTTGAAGATTACGGAATTACAACAATAATTTTAGGGTTTATTCTCTCCATTATATCACTTTTAAAAATTAGGAATTTACGTAGTCCTAGAAAATGGTGGATTTTATTAACCGTTGGAGTATTTGCAGCCATTTTGACAATATTTGGTTATGTTGGCGATTTATTCTTAGAAATGACAAGAGACAGCTATCCTCCCTGGGCAGATAGTCTTGCTATACCTCTTATGGGAACACCTGCTTTACTAATGATGTCAATCGTATGGGTAATACTTAATCTTTTAGGAACAAAAAATAAATATCAAACAAAAGCTAATTTATTCCCAATAAATATTCGGGAATCCAAGAAATGGTATTTAGTGATTTCTTTAATTACAATACTTTTGATAATTATGGTAATTATTGATGGATATTTCTGGCAATTATTGTCAGGTTTTTTGTGGTTGTATTTTTATTTGTCAATAATGCAAGGATTAAAAAACGATGAAAAAGGAATGATAAAAACAGAAGCTAACAATGTGTAAATTTCATAGCGGGTTTGTGGCAGTGCATTGGTCGGATTCTCGCATCGATTTCCCAGTCTTTCCGGACGGAAAATCACTCCGAAAATCCGCTACGAAAAATTTACACTAAACCGTTAACTGCAAGCAAACCAAACAACAATGACAGAAAATAAATACAAAATTGGAATTTTAGCTTTTGGTTCATTAATTGATAATCCAGGAGAAGAAATTAAAGAAATAGAAATTTCAAGAATTGAATGTAAAACTCCGTTTAAAGTAGAATTTGCAAGAATTAGTTCTTCTCGTGACAATGCACCTACTCTTATTCCTATTAGTGATGGTTCAAAAGGAAGAGAGACTAATGCCCAAATATTAGTAATTGACAATGAAACAAGTTTAGAAGATGCAAAATCTATACTTTGGAGAAGAGAATGCCATAAAAAAGACAAAACCCAAAAATTTAATGAACCTAAAAATCCAACATCACGGCATGTATTAATTGGAGAACTTGAAAACTTCTGCAACATTGATAAAGTGATATATACAAAATTTTTACAGCAGGATGAATATCAGGATATGCTACCTGAGAACTTAGCAGATTTTGCGATAGAATCTATAATGTCAAAAGCTGGTAGAGAAGAAAAGGATGGAATTAGATATTTATTATCTGCTAAAAAATACGGGATTGTCACTGAATACAGTGAGGAATACGAAAATTATATTTTATCTAAAACAGGAACAAAAACATTGAGCGAAGCAATTGAAAAATTAGATAGGAAGCGAAAAATGTATCCTGATAGTAATAATGCCAGCAGTTAACAATGTGTAAATTTCATAGCGGGTTCGTGGCAGTTCGTCGGTCGAATTCTCGCATCGATTTCCCAGTCCTTCGGACGGAAAATCAATCCGAAAATCCGCTACGAAAAATTTACACTTAACCGTTGTGCGTCATTAAAAACAGCATATGAACAACATTCAAGCGATAATTGATAAAAGTGATTATGAGATTTATGGAGACTATTTGAACTTCTTGATTGATGATTATTTCTTGGATGAGAAATTGGACGAGATTTATCCAGAACAAGAATACAAAGGACTTGTTCCGACTCTAAATTGGTGGATGGAAATACCACAAGAAAGTAAAGTTGTTTGGGATAGAATTTTACCTGAAACAAATAATAGATCGATATGCCCGATTCTAATGTGTCCTGACGATGCCGACTTTTCATGCACATTGATTGTTGCTGACATTTTAAGACTTGAAAATGCAGTAGTTTGGGAAAGACTTGGGATTGACATGATAACAGAGTACGAGGCTGAGAAAATTGGTTCTAAAGTGGATTGGTTTGATAAAATAAAGCCGCTATCTTTTGATATTCATAATTATGAGCAAATGATTTCTGATTTCAAAGAATGTTTTGAGAAGGATAAGAAAAAATACCTTAAAGAGAATAACTTGAATGACTGGTAAAATATATCAAATAGAATTAGATGGAGATTTAATCGGAACCACTAAGCTTGAGAAAGCGGATGCTCCAATGGGGGTATCTTTTGGACAAATTGAATTTACTAAAGATTGCAACGAATATCAGTTCTTTAAAATGACCTTTAAGGAAAAAGGAACATTATTGACTGATGAACCAGATATTGATTTCTTAATGACACATGGAGAACTGGATTGTATTAAAGTTTATAGAGATGATTCATTTGAGATTAAGGGTGTAGGCATCCAGATTTTCGGTTCTAATTCAGACGGATTTGAGGTTTCAATAGAAGGAATATCATATCCTTTTTATGAAGAAGAATTTCCACATCATGTAAAGGAGTATGAGGAGATGTTTAAGAATAAAGAATAACGAACGCACAACACAAGCTATACGTAAGCGGGAGTTCTCGCTTACATTAAAGAAAGATGAAATCAATAAACGACATAACTGTTTGGAAGTGTAGGGTTTTAAAGCCCACCTCCGCATAGCTGCCACGTTAGTAGCCATTTTGAATGAAGAAATTAGCAACCATATTAATTTTAGTTTTAGGGGTACAATTAGTTAGTGCTCAAAATAAATATTCGACAGCCATTTTTTATGACAATGCTTTCTTATTGGACAATAACAAGACTTTTAATGGAAAAGATTCATTGGTAATTAAGGTCTTTGACAATGGAGAAATTAAATCGAGGGGGAAATACGCAATTGATAATGATGGAAATGTGAGCGATTTAAAAATTGGTAAATGGACTGAATACTATTCAGATGGGGTAGTAAAGTGCGAAGGAAATTATCAAATAAGTTCGTATGTCGATTGCGGAGCAGCAGGACTTGAGAGAGTATTCTACAACTATAAAGTTGGAGGATGGTCATATTTTACAAGTAATGGGATACTTGCAGCAAAAGGAAAATACAAGATTATAAATGCAAAAATTGACACTCGCTGCAAAAATGGAGATAATTTAATTTTCATGACAATTACCAAAGACTGGAAAATATCTGACCAAACAGTGGATAAAAAGGTTCTTGAATCTGTAAAACAAGAATATGACGATGGATTTTGTGTCGAATCGTACTATGACTCGAAGAAAAATAAGGTGATAGTGAATTATGGAATTAAATAAAAACGGCTACTAACAAAAGCTAAATGCCAGTCGGGTTTCAGTGGCAAAGCAAGCTTCTGTGCTTTGTGGCATCAGCGCCAATTCGTCGTTGACGATTTGGCTATCGAAAAGAAAAATCAACAAAACAACGAATTGGCTCAGTGGCAAATTGAAAGGATCGGCATTTCAAAATCCCGTCCGGCACATAGCCAAGACCGTTACCAACAATTTTAACAGCCAAGAACAAACAACCAGAATTGAATGTTTTACGATAGTTACATAAGCAAATCTAATAAAGAGTTGATTGAGATATTAAACTCAGATTCGTATCAATTATTGGCAAGGGAAACGGCACAAAAGATACTTGATGATAGAAAAATCAATTATGAAATTAAAGATGAGAAATCTTCATTAAGCGAATTGAATTGTTTCCAACTATTTGAAAAGTTGGAAGAATACAGGTTACTTATTTCAACTTCCGAACGGAAGAAAAAAATTGAAATAAAACAAGACAACAATGGACTCAGAATTGGAATCTTATTCTTTATCCTGAGTTTTATTGCTTTGACTGTTACAATGAAAATCATAACCGAAATTTATATTGGCACATACCAATGGGGAGCAGGTGCCAGAGCACATATACTTAAAGGTTGGGGTATTGGGACAGTAACTTTTTTTATAGTTGGACTTTTGAATTACCAAAGGGACCAAATGTCTGCTATTAAAATCAATTTAAATAAAAATTCTTTACAGATAAGACTTCGGAAAATCTGGAAAAAGGAAATTCTTAATTTAAAGCTAAACGAATCAGAAATTGCATATAAAAAACTAGATAAAGAGTATGTAGTTTTTATCCCATACAAGAACAGAAAATTAAACCTCTTTAAATTCAAAGACAATAATGTTGGGAATAAGACTGATGACTATTTATCTATAACGTTTGACAAATTAAATAATGAAATAAAAAACTGTTGGTAACAAAAGCTAAATGCCAGTCGGGTTTATGTGGCAAAGCTGGCTTTTGTGCTTCATGGCAACAGCGCCAATTCGTCGTTGACGATTTGGCTATCGAAAAGAAAAATCAATAAAAACAACGAATTGGCTCAGTGGTAAACTGGAAGGATTGGTTTTTCAAAATCCCGTCCGGCACATAGCCAAGACCGTTAGCAGTTATTTTAAAGAAACAGTGATCATATGGAAAACTACGAAAATAGAATCGTCCTTTTTTTAGATATACTTGGTTTCAAAAAGATTGTTGGAGACACTCTTAAAAAGACAAAAGAATCTGAAGAAGAAGAAATCATCGAAAAAACTTCTTTCATAATAGAGACAATTAAAGAAATGACTGAGGTTGCTCAAATGACACCTAAAGAAACGTCTAAAATTGTAACTCAATTTTCTGACTCAATTGTAATTTCTTTCAATGCTGATGACCAAAAAGAAATACCGAGACTATTCTTCAACCTTCAAAGATTGATTGCAAAACTTATTGCAAGAGAAGTTTTGTGTAGAGGAGCAATTTCATATGGACCATTATACCACAAAGAGAGCCTGATTTTTGGACCAGCCCTAGTAGATGCTTATGAGACGGAATCTCAAGCAGCACTTTATCCAAGAGTTATTTTAGATAGGTCTGTATTAGAGGTTATGAAATATAATTATAGCCTTGAATACAAACATTCTTATCGAAAAATAACATTTGATGCAGATATTGATTCATTTCTAAAGGCAGATACTGATGATAAATTTTACATAGACTACTTTACTGGAACAATGATGTTCTATGAAGGAGATGATTTGTTCAAAGTTTATAAAAATTTAAGGAGAATCATTACAAATGGACTACGTTTTAAAAATCCAAATTTGAATATCAAATACGGTTGGATGAAAAATAAGTACAATAGACTGCCTGAATCTTTAAAACACATAGACCAAGAAGAAGAATTATTCTCCAAAAGACCAGATATTGAGAAATTTTATAATGAATTTAAACCAATAAAATAAAAACAACTGCTAACAAAAGCTAAATGCCAGTCGGGTTTCAGAGGCAAAGCAAGCTTCTGTTCTTCGTGGCATCAGCGCCAATTCGTCGTTGACGATTTGGCTATCGAAAAGAAAAATCAATAAAACAACGAATTGGCTCAGTGGCAAATTGAAAGGATCGGCTTTCCAAAATCCCGTCCGGCACATAGCCAAGACCGTTGTATGCAATTAAAAAACTGAGCATTGGTGTAAAAAATAGATAATCATAGAAAATCGAATTAAAAATCAAAAAAAATAATTATTATGAAAAATTTAATTTTAATTATTTCCTTGGTATTTTTATGCAACTTCACATTTGCTCAGAATAGCGACAAATGTAGTGATATATTGAAGCAGGGACTTCGAAAGACATATAGTATAGAAATGGATTATTACTCTCAAATGTCATTTTTATTGGATATAACAAGTTTGAATTACGATGAATTCTCAAAAAAATACGATTTCAATTTTGATATTGTATATAAAGGCATTCCAATTAAATCTGCCATGGGAGCAGATAAATACAAACAAAGCAGAAATGAATTGAGAAAAATCATAAAAAAGGAAGAGCTAACAAAGTATAGTAAAAGTATAAATATTTTATCAGCAGACCCAGATATCATTTATGCATGGAAAGAATGCATGAATAGAGAATCAGCATCTTTTGACCTAATTGTAAGTCCTCTTGACATTAAAAAAGGGAAATATACTGTATCATATTATCTTAAGCCTTTACTTGGCTATAATTTGCAACTTGAAGGCATCGATTATGATAAGGAAATTTTAAAAGTGAAAAAGCGGTGGTTTAAAAGAAAAGTGATTCAAGGTGCTGCTAAAAAGACTATTATTAAATTAAAAGACCCCACCCAAAAAGCATCTTTCTTAGTACATACATCTGCAAAAGGTGATTTTGAGTTTACAATACCGGGGTACGATAGCACGAAATTTATTCGTCCTACAATTACAAATGGTTCTTTAAGAGAGTTAGAGAATGTTTTTATGGTTCCTGTGGAAGGATTTAAATACAGAGAATGGTCACATAGCGGTTGCAATATCTGGGCAGAGGAAAGAATTGAAATTACAAATGTTGATATTGACAAGTATTGTACACTATTAAAAATGGATGTAATCTGTAATAGGCCAAAAAGTTCTTACAGTTGTGGTGGTGGACCATGGTCTCCAGTAGCATCCAATTCCTATAAAGGAACAATATATGCGGATTTGACTTATTCAAATGGCATTCTTGAAGTCTTCAACTATAAAATAACTGGATGGGAAAAAATAAATTTCAAAGAATGTGACTGTGATAATGATATTTCAAATCTATTTAATTCAACCTTCAAAAAAATAATTATAGACTTAGATTTTAAAAAAATCATAGATTCTAAACAAGTGAACATAGCTAAGTCAAAAGAATGATATAAAAACTGCATACAACATTTTGTATAAGTAATGCCGAGTGAAGTGGGTAGTTTGAGCTTTGGTTCTCGTATCAAAGTTCATTTCAACTAGACAGGAAGGAGTTTCGAAATTGCGGCACTACTCATACAATTTACCGTTAGCTACAAGGTTATGAGAACGAGAGAATTATTAATAGAATCAGAGAATTACCTAAAAAATGGTGATTATGACAGTGCTGCCCAAAAGCTAAGTCATGCCGTGATTGTCGAACCTGAAAGTATCGATTTAAAAAAACTGTTACTTCAGGTTTATGTAGAACAAGAGGATACTGAAAAGGCTCTTGACTTAGTTGAAGATTTATTAAAAGGAGATAGTGAAGATATTGAGTTATTATATATCAAAGCAAATTGTTTGAATGATTTAGAGAAAG
>SACZ01000109.1 GCA_023369685.1 Prolixibacteraceae bacterium JC049 | reverse complement strand
GACCCCATGGTTGAACGTAGCAAGAACTAGGTTTGGGCGCGCAGCACAGGTCAAGTCTCGGATGAGGGAGACATACTATTCGAGACTCCAGACATAGAAGAAGTGACTACTAATTTGCAGCAGATAGTCGAGAAAGAAAGATCAGGACAGTTCGTCCCACGGAGGGAGCGAGATCAGCTTACTGCGGCGTTGGGGACGGCTGAACACTCTGGACGTGTAAGGGGTTTGTCCTCAAAGACAAGTTGGAAGGTCGGGTTTCCACAAGACGCACCAAGTTATAAGAAGAGAGACAAATACAAAGAACAACTATCGGACAAGATCTATGCGCAAGTGAAGGAACACTTCTACTCGTTGGCAGCTGAAAACCCGACAGCTTTTCCAAGGTTATTCCCTGATAGCCAGCAACCCACACAATCCGCACAGCAAACAACTAATGTACCCAGCAGTGTAGGCTCAGTGCAGACAAGTACCTTCCCTGTGGATAGTATAACTGGACCAACTCCGTGCAGTCTCGTCGTACCAATCGGCCGCGCTGGAAAGACTAAGGAGGTTGCAACGGGTTTAGCGATACCCGGACGTCAATTCCACAACACGGCAATCCCTGAGGATTA
>SACZ01000107.1 GCA_023369685.1 Prolixibacteraceae bacterium JC049 | reverse complement strand
TTTTTTAAGCGAGCGGTCAATGATTTAGTTTTTCGTGAACTCACCTGTTTTTTGCCTGAAGGAATGGTGGTGGTGGACTTCTCCCTCGACAATATTTTGTATTTTCTGCATGAGGGATGGGCCGAAAAACTGCAGGAGACCGGGCTGAAGATTATTTTACTCGCGGATAAAAGCATGCTGCCCATGGCTAATTTTTGGATGCTGCGCTCCGGATTACTATGGTCGGTGGTGGAAGTCAACGATAGCTTAAGTAGCTTAATCAAGAAAATAAAACGCATCATGCTGGGGCGAAATCTTCGCTGCCGGCGCACACCGTCGCTGACGGAGCATGAAATGAAGACGCTACGCCTGCGGGCGGACGGGCATTCCAGCCAGGATATTGCTCGCATCATGGCGTGCGATACCCGCAGCGTCTACCGCTTTCAATACTCTTTATGCAAGAAGTTCGGCGGGCTCAATCGCCTGCACGAGCTGCGCTTCAGGCATAACATACCCGCGCTGGATTAGCAGCGGTTAACCCGTCTTTATGCAAGAAGTTCGGCGGGCTCAATCGCCTGCACGAGCTGCGCTTCAGGCATAACATACCCGCGCTGGATTAGCAGCGGTTAACCCG
>SACZ01000106.1 GCA_023369685.1 Prolixibacteraceae bacterium JC049 | reverse complement strand
TAAGTGCCGTAAGAAGAAGGAACACAGTGTTCTCCGCCATGAAGGATTTGGGCAATCTGTCCCACCCGAAACCATTGTTCATATCATCGAAGATACGTTCCTTTCCTCCACGAAGGTTATAGAACTCGWCAATTTCTCTTGTGGAAGATTCATAGTCGTTAGTCAGGATACAACGGTATGTGTATTCTCCTTCCCATAGATCCAGCACACCGTCCATCCGTTTCTGTCTTTGAATCACAAGTCGGTATGCTTTACCCTTCCACTTCTCAACAAGAATAGAGTTCAATTCGAACTCAATGCCATTGATTTCCTCAGTCTTCCAGCCTCTAAGAGCAAAGATGTCATTGTAGAGCGAACTGCAGCGGTTTGCGCGGATATAGAAGGATTTGCTGTGTTTCTCTATTTCCTCCACGATTTCCTCGGAACATGATCCACAATCAGCTCTGAAACGATTGATTGTAAGTCCGTTCTGCTCAAATCTCTCAAAGAATCTCTTCAGCGTGTCCTTCTGATGAAAACGAACGTTGGTGTTACCATCGCTATTCTCAATGCCAACAATCAAGTCGTCAATAACCGCCACGCCAGGGCGATAACCAAGGAACTTCTTGTATGTA
>SACZ01000105.1 GCA_023369685.1 Prolixibacteraceae bacterium JC049 | reverse complement strand
CATGGTTACCTCCAGTCTTCAGACTGAAAGTATAGAAGGTATGGCTCAAAGGGAGGGATAACTCCGACAGTCATATAACAAACTACTGTCGGAGCGAACAACTAAAACAATGTGTATAAATTTGTGTATTTAAACCAATTAAAAACGAATATTTTAACACGTAACAATATGATTTTAAATGGTTTATATTTGATTCGTATAAGTGCTATCGTAGGGCATACCATTCCTTATGTTTCAGTGGGTTTGCCATCGCACCCAAAATATCGGMTATCACRTTCACAATAATCACCAGCGCGCCGATGACCATCACGCCCGCCGAGATCGCGGCGTAGTCCTGTTGGCGAATGGCGTTTMTAAGCCAGCGGCCGAGCCCCGGCCAGCTAAAGACCATTTCGGTAATCATCGCCAGCGTTAGCATGGTGGAGAACTGCAGCCCCAGGCGCGGGATCACCGGCGGCAGGGCGTTGTGCAGGACGTGGCGGTGTAAAATTGTCCGCCGCGATACGCCGCGGGTGGCGGCGGCTTTGACATAGTTGGTGTCGTACACTTCGCTGGTGCTGATGCGCATCAGACGGATCACTTCTGTCGTCGGCGCCACCGCCAGGGTCAGTACCGGC
>SACZ01000104.1 GCA_023369685.1 Prolixibacteraceae bacterium JC049 | reverse complement strand
GAACGGAAGCATCACAGAACTACCGCAACCTAGTCTGAGTCAGCCAAAAGGTGCACCCTGGTCCAAGTCRGGTGAAGAGAAGATTCCATCYGCAACAGGAGRTCRAGCCAAGCAGTTCCGAGTGGTAAAGTTTTGCTGGAAGTTCGTCAAGACGCAACGGAAGAAGTCAGACAAGAAGAGAAGMCCGCCCAACCTATCYTCTTGCTAGCCTCCTCGAATCTCGGGGACGAGATTCYTGTAAGRGGGGTGGATTTGTCACGTCCTGATAAATTCATCCCRAAWTAAAAATCATYYTCTAAAAGGAATAATAGAATTAATTAAAATTCRAAAAGAAATTGGCAAACMCTAAAATACGTACAAGAAAAATTCAAATGTGGCCCGGAGAATTTTTGTTAAATTCTCCTTGGTCTAAAAGGAGCCCTCAAATTTTAGTGGAATTTTCAGAGCACAAATAATAATTATTAAGAAAAAAACAAAGTTAAAATGATTTTATAAAAAGAAAAACCCTAAAAGAAGTCCTTTGCCCCCCCCCTCCCTTCTTGGGCCGGCTCGGCCCAGTCCCTCCCTCTCTCTCTCTTCCCCCGCTGCCCATCGGCCTCCCCCGCGCGCGCGCCGCT
>SACZ01000103.1 GCA_023369685.1 Prolixibacteraceae bacterium JC049 | reverse complement strand
TGAGAGGTTGAAACAATGATTGGTTTAGTCGGTAAAAAAGTGGGCATGACCCGCATCTTCACTGAAGATGGCGTATCTATCCCAGTAACCGTAATCGAAGTTGAAGCAAACCGCGTTACTCAGGTTAAAGATCTGGCTAACGATGGCTACCGTGCCGTTCAGGTTACCACTGGTGCTAAAAAAGCTARCCGTGTAACTAAACCGGAAGCGGGTCACTTCGCTAAAGCTGGCGTTGAAGCTGGCCGTGGTCTGTGGGAATTCCGTCTGGCTGACGGCGAAGAGTTCACCGTAGGTCAGGACAKTAGCGTKGAGCTGTTTGCTGACGTTAAAAAAGTTGACGTAACCGGTACCTCTAAAGGTAAAGGTTTTGCTGGTACCGTTAAGCGCTGGAACTTCCGTACCCAGGACGCWACYCACGGTAACTCCTTGTCTCACCGCGTTCCGGGTTCTATCGGTCAGAACCAGACTCCGGGCAAAGTGTTCAAAGGCAAGAAAATGGCAGGTCAGCTGGGTAACGAACGTGTAACCGTTCAGAGCCTGGACGTAGTACGTGTTGACGCTGAGCGCAACCTGCTGCTGGTTAAAGGTGCGGTCCCGGGTGCAACCGGTAGCGACCTGA
>SACZ01000102.1 GCA_023369685.1 Prolixibacteraceae bacterium JC049 | reverse complement strand
ATCCGGAGGTGCGGCAGATCTGAAAAGCAAACACTCCGCTCACGTAGGAGCTTGTGCACGGTTACCAAGGGARRRAGGCTGCATACACAKTTTTTTCAAATCTAAAACAATTAATGGARGGGAGCAAGATAGKACMTAAAGATCTAAGCGAGCATGAATTAAACGGGTGCGATCATACCAGCACTAATGCACCGGATCCCATCAGAACTCCGAAGTTAAGTGTGCWTGGGCGRGAGTAGTMCTAGGATGGGTGACCTCCTGGGAAGTCCTCGTGTTGCACCCCAATTTTATTAATATTTTATTTTGATTTGTATTTGCAAATTCCATTTGTTGTTTCTGGGAGACAACTGGAAGTGTTGCACCCCAATTTTATTAATATTTTATCACGATCGTCATTACTGAATGGCAACGATGCAAGAACCGGGCTTTCGGCATTCGTCATGCATTGTGGGCCCCGCGATAGTATTGCATCTATCCGGAGGTGCGGCAGATCTGAAAAGCAAACACTCCGCTCACGTAGGAGCTTGTGCACGGCCCCGCGATAGTATTGCATCTATCCGGAGGTGCGGCAGATCTGAAAAGCAAACACTCCGCTCACGTAGGAGCTTGTGCACGGTTACC
>SACZ01000014.1 GCA_023369685.1 Prolixibacteraceae bacterium JC049 | reverse complement strand
TAAGATAAAACAAGGAAATCAGTACCTAACAAACTGGAAATTCAAGGTGAACTGGAGTAATCTGGTAACTATAGGATATTTTAATGACTAGCATCGTTTAGTAAGGTCGTTCAAAGTGTTCACCCAGAACATCCACCAAACCGTTAGCAACCACAGTGACAAAATAAATAAAATCAGTAGTTTATCTCTTTTAATTTATTTTGCACAAGCGTATTTGACGTGAATTCTCACGTTCGAATTGTCGTTTTGGTTTGTCTCCAGAAGTTCGTTTTTAGCAAATTGGATTTGACATTGTTTGGTTTATGGCAGTTTGCAATTTTGAGTAAAAAGAATCGACTTTTTTACAGTGGCTCGCATCAGCGGTTCCTGCTCGAACTTCCTGTTTTTGTCACAAAATTTGCATTGCTTCAAAGCACAGCAATTTGCCAGGTGCGGTTTTAGCAAACAGAATCGGCATTTTGAAAGTGTTTATAAAGTGTTTGATTGATAACTGGTAATTCATTTTCGGTGTTGTTTGTTATTTCGTTTGATCATTAAAGGGGTGCAAGCTTTTTCTATAGCAAATTTAAGCTGTCTTAGGCTTTGTTTGGATAAATTGATATTGAAATATTCTGGTTTATAGTGAGTTCCGAAGTTTAAAGATTGTTTTTCAATGTAAGTCAGAAAGAGTAGGAGTAACAAGGGCAAATTTCTGAGCCAAAAACGGTTTTGGAATTTTCGACTCACACATGAATTGAATCTTTGAGTTGCTAACAAAACCTAAAAACCATAAAGCGTTGTCGATTTTTCGAGAGCATGAGAAATAATTGAGGCGCCAAAACTTTTTCGAGATAGTAATAAGTATTAATATTGTAAAACAACACAAGTTTTGGCTTCGTGGAATTCGATGTTCCGATTATTAAAACTTTACTGTTTTTAGCCAGAGCCGTTATCGGCAATATAAACCACGGACATAACCAGAATAAAACTTTATAAATATGATTGATATAGTATTTTTTAATGTAGGATTAGGACAATGTATATTTGGATATCCAAGGAATAATACAGACTACACAATAATGATAGATTGTGGAGATACACCTGATTTTAAACCTGTAGATTTCTTAATTGAAAAGAACTTGCTTCCAAAAAATGGACAAAAACATGTCCTTAATAATTTAACTTTAACAAATTATGACCACGACCATTATTCAGGGCTAGCGTATTTACGAGAGAAAGTTAAAATAGAAACTACAAAGTTCCCTAAAAACCTTACTCCTGAAGAAATTGATGAAATCAAGCCTGATAAAACAGCAGCATTAGAAGCTGTTATTGATGTTAGAAAAACATATACAAGTTCTGTAGAAAATCATAACCCACCTTACACAAAGAATACCTTTTACTTAAATAAAGATGACTTTGAATCCGAGAATGTCGGGACTAATGATCTAAGCCAATTAGTATTTTTTATATATAACGGAACAACAATCTGTATTCCTGGTGATTTAGAAAAAAGTGGTTGGGAACTAATGCTCAAAAAAGCTAAAGTAAAAGAATTATTAGGGCAAACAGACGTATATGTTGCTTCACATCATGGAAGAGATAATGGATATGTTTCAGAGATATTTGAGCATTGCAAACCTGAATGTGTGATAATGTCAGATAAACATATTATTCACGGAACCCAAGAAAATACAGCAAGTATGTATGGGAAAATTATTTCAGGTGATGGAATAGTGTTGAACGGTGATTCTACTTCAAAGCGAAAAGTTTTGACAACAAGAAATGACAAAAACATTTGGTTGCGAGTAGAAGAAAATGGAACAAGAACTTACAAAAGCTTTAACTAATGAAATTTAGTAAATACACTATAACAGCTAGATTCTTTCCTGCAATTATAACATCTTTACCCTTAATAATATTATCAGGTTTTATTATCGGTGACGACTATATTGAGTTGTTTAAAAACTTGAAGTATCTTAAAATTGCTGGACTTGCAACGACTCCAGTAATTCTATTTTATTTATTTGCTCAAATTAATCGTTTCATAGCTAAAGAATATTTTCAGAAAAAATATTTCAAAGGAGAAATTGAAATGCCTACAACTATGTATTTGTTGTATTCAAATAATCAGCTGTCGAACGAATATAAAGAATCAATAAGGAACAAAATTGAACAGGAGTTTAACTTAATATTACCAACACAAGAGGACGAAAATACTAATGTTGAAAATTCAAAACTTCGCATTTCGGAATCTATTGGATTAGTAAGGAATAAAGTTGGAGCAGGGAACTTGCTTTTGCAACACAACATTGAATATGGATTTATAAGGAATCTAATAGGTGGTTCGCCAATTTCATTTATCTTTTCAATTTCTAATATTGTAATATTTTCATATTTCATTGACTCAAAACCAGCAATGATTACAAGTATAGTATTAACGGTTTTCTATCTGACTTTTATATTATTGAGTAAGTTTTTAATAAACAGATACGGTGAAATCTATGCTAAAAGATTATTTCAAGAATATATGACATGAAAATAAAGCCGATAACACTTTGTATAAGTAATGGCAGGGAAAGTGCAAAATATCAAAGTTTATAACCCGCTCAAACTGCGTAGCGGTTTGACAGGTAATTACCACGCAATCTGCCACTACTCATACAATTTACCGTTACCGGCAATGCTGAAAAAACAGACAATCCAACATAAAATGAGTTTTTTTAAAATGAATGAAATAATTAAGAAGAATGTAGTTATAATATGTGCAGTTGTAATTTATGTGTTACTTAAATTTATAAACCTAGAAATATTCCCTGACTATCTTAAGCTTTCTTCTATTGACCCAACAAATTATTTTGCACTCATTATTGGTTCAACTGCTTCAATTTTTGGAGTTTTAATAGCAGTAATTTTATTAACCTTTCAATTTGTTAAAACCAATGCCTTCCGAAGAAAGGATGGTAATATATTAACTAAAGCTATTGTAACCAACCTTGTTGGAATTGCAGTATCCATCATAATTCTAACACTTCTTTCATACTTAACTATTCACGATTTTAAGCAGTCCAACAATTTGAGTATTGCATATTTTCATGGCATGATTTTCATCGGCTTTATTATATCAATTTATCCTGCAGCAAAAGAAATCTTAGGGACAGCAAACACATTAAAAAACACAATTGAAGAAATTCAAAATTTAACAATTGAAAGATTTGTTGAAGTATCAACTTTGAAAAACGATAAATTTATTTCAAAAAAGAATAATCTCCCTTTAATTAGAGTAAGACAAGAATTGCTAAACTACGTAAGTGAGAGTGATTATGAAGCATACACCCTAATGCTTGTAGAATTGAATAATAAGGCAATCGAAATTATCGGCTCTGGGCAAAACCGAGAATTAACTGGAGTTGTATTTCGTGGAGCTACACTTGTATGGAATGCAGGGAATTTTGAAGCTTTACGTGTTGGAAACTATCAATTTTACGAAACAATTTGGGAATGTATTGAGGAGCTATATGAATATGCTGCAAAAGAAAAGATTTACCTCCTTCACTTCGAGGAATTAGACTTCTTTTTAAGAGATTATGTGAAATTTCTAGCAAGAAATAAGCTTGGTGATTCGCTTTCATCAGGTGCAAAAGTTTTTTCTACAATTCTAAAACAAAACTTGAAATTTAATTGTCCACCACAAGAAGAAATAAATGATTTATATTTCATGTTTGATGACGGAAAGAAAATGCCGCATCATATTGATAGCAGCATTCAGTGGGACAAAATAAACGAATTTATATACTTACTAAATAACATACAGACAACATCTATTGAAATAGTTGATAAAGAGCTATTTGATACTTGTCGCTTTGAACTAGAGTATATTGTAAAAGAAATTGGATGGAATGAATTTCCAAATATAAAAGTTTATCAAGAAGCGTATATCGTTCAAAGAATTATTGCCCATCAAACGTATAACGGTTTTATTGCAAATGACGAAAACCTCTATAAAGAATCAATGTGGAGTTTTCACATTGATACAAGTTTCATCTCAAACCTGATAAAGGAGGAGAAATTCTATGTAGGTAGAATACTCGAAGATATTAGCGATTTCATCATCAAAAGTCAAAGAAAAGAAAGGTTAGATAATTATATCTCTTTAAACTATTGGGGCGCATTAGGTAGACAAATCTCGAAAGTGTACCTTGAAAATGAAACAGCTCAAATTGCAATGAAATATATTCTAGACACTTTTGACAAGCTTAAAGAAGAAATTGAAAATAATCAACTTCCTTACCAAGCAAAGAACTACAATGAAATAAAAAAACAATGTGAATCTTTAAAACAATGGCTCAAAAAAGATAATGAAGGAAAAGAAATTCCAATCATTGAGAGAACTGAAAAAATAATTGATTCATTTCAAGAGGTAACAGGTGAAACTGATTTCAGAATTGTTAAATGGAATAAGTAATGAACAGGACATTAGAACAAACACATTCGAGAAATAAAGCACATGCCGGTAACAAAAGCTATATGTAATGCGGGGTAAAGCGGTTAATTCAACCGCAGTTCTTCGTAGCAACAACGCCAATTCGTCTTTGACGATTTGGCTATAAAAACAAAAATATAAATAAACGAATTGGCTCAGTGGCAGCCTGACAGTGAAGTGTTTCAAAGTCCCGCACTACACATAGCCAAACCGTTGTGCCTAATTTTGAGATCTCGAACAACCTATAAATATGAACGATATTTTAGACATATTTGACATTGAGAAAATCTGCAATTATCGCGGAGAAATTTATCACGTTCGAGACAATGGCTCTATTTATAGATGCAGGAAACCTGGGAAAAGGAAAAGACCTTTAGATGGAAAATGGACCTTTGGCAAACCAGACAGTCAAAAGGGATATTTGAACTTTTCATCCGAAACAGTTCATAGAATTGTCGCAACCGCTTTTCACGGTGAACAACCATCAGACAAACATATTGTTGACCACATTGATACTAACAAGAAAAACAATAGACCAGAAAATTTAAGATGGATTACTAGATTGGAAAACATTCTACTGAATCCAATCACTCTATCAAGGGTAATCTACAAGTATGGAAGTATTGACAATTTCCTTTCTAATCCAGCTAAACCAATAGATGGAGAACTGGAACAGAATTTTGAATGGATGCGCACCGTCACAAAAGAAGAATCCGATAACACTCGTAAAAATTTAATCAATTGGGCTCAAGATGGTAAAATCCCTAGTGGAGGACAATTAGGAGAATGGATATTTTCAAATTTTGGACACCAAAAAGAATTACAAATTGAAGAAAGTCCTTTGACTGAATCACTAACACCAATCGCAATTCAAAAAAATTGGAAAACTCAAAGTGAATTTCCAAACTGCCCGGCAGTATTAACAGCTGACTCAATTAAAACATATAAGGAAAAACTAATGAATGGAAGTACATTTTCAATAAATCAATATGGGGAATCAAATGTTGAAAATTCTGAACTATCGGACGATGGAAAAGAATTATTTGTACTATCATCAAGTGATAATATGAAACCCTTTGCTCTTGCAAAAGTGTATATTGAGAATGAAAACTTTGTTCACGAAAGTTTAGGTACATTTTTCACGCAAATCGGTGGTCAAAAACAATTTAATTTGGCTTTAGGACTTGAATGGGATGGTGAAGATTCAATTGATGATTACTCATAAAAAACTAGGCACAACAAAAGCTATATGTAATGCGGGGTTCAGTGGGTAATTTAACCGCAGTTCTTCGCATCAACAACGCCAATTCGTCTTTGACGATTTGGCTATAAAAAACTAAAATATGAATAAACGAATTGGCTCAGTGGCAACCTGACAATGAAGCATTTCAAAGTCCCGCACTCCACATAGCCAAACCGTTAGCTGTAAGTGAAAAGAACGAAACTGCAACATCGATACTTAATTATAAAATTTGAAAAAACGAATAGAAAATATTAGCTCTTTGATTAAAGGTTGGTGCAAGAAAAAATTAGTTTTTGCCCACCCGCTTCTGCCCTTCGGGACAGTTGGGGAAGCCCACGCACATTGCACACATTTGCAAATCGCACAGGCTGACACACAAACCAAAATTTGCAAAAGAGTGCAATCTTTACCCAACACACTTAAAGCATAATATGGGAAACAATATACTACTGACAGAAGCTAACTATAAAGATAAATATCCTCCTTTAGGATTAATGAAGATAGCAACATATCATAGGCTTAAAGGAGATAACGTAATTTACAAGCGTGATTTTTTAAATAAAGATCGAAATTATTTTTCAAAAATATACATCACAACTAGATTCAGTTTCCATTGGAAAAAAACAGAAGAATTAATTAAATACTATCAAAAAAACTATAATTCAGAAATCCTAGTTGGAGGGATTCATGCATCTATTAATCCTGAAATATATAAAAAGACATTTAACCTAACGCCTGTCGTTGGTAGCTATAAAGGTGAAATAGATAGCTTAATTCCGATTATAGAACAAGATGAGATTTTAAACACCATACTACCAGATTTTAGAAAATATGGAATAGATGTTTTACCTCCTGATTATTCAATTTTTGATGGGCAAGAATTACCTTTCAATGATATATTAAGAAATAACTATCTAATTAGATCCACAAAAGGATGCACTCGCAATTGTAATTTCTGTGATGTAAACAAGATTTGTGAAGACTACATAGATAGGCTTCCAATCCAGCCAATTATTAATTATATAAAAAATAGGCATGAAGAAAAAAAAGATATTCTTTTCTTCGATGATAACACATTAATATCGAGCAATTTTCATAAAATAATAGAGGAGTTAATAGATGTTGGATTTTATCGAGGAGCAAAACTCTCAAGAAAAATACGTGCATGTGATTTTAATCAAGGTATCGATCTGAGACTACTAACGGATGAAAAACTCCAATTAATCTCATCAATTTGTCTAAAACCAGTTAGATTCGCCTTTGATGATATAAACCTATCATCTTTATTTAAGAGTAAAATTAAAAAGGTTATAAATTCTGGATTACGTAATATTTCCGTTTATGTACTTTATAATTACAATGATAGTCCTAAGGATTTTTATGAACGATTACTAATTTCAGTAATGTATAATAAAGATTATAACAGCCGTATCTCATCATTTCCAATGAAATACATTCCCAATAATCAAGTTAACAGAAAGTATATAGGGCGTTATTGGACAAAACGAAAATTGCGAGGAGTTCAATGCATTCTAAATGGATGTCATGGTATAGTACCTGTTAAGTATGATTATTTTGTCAATGCCTTTGGGGAAGATTCTTCCACTTTCGAAAGAATAATCATAATGCCTGAAAAATACATCATAAAGCGAAAGTTAAACACTGATAAAATTAAACAGTGGGAGAAAGATTATAATAGAATGACTCCATCTACAAGAGAGGCAGTTATGTCTGAAATCTCTGCAAATGTGATATATGAATTACCAAATGTGCAGTCATATGATTCTGCTGGGCAAACGTTTTTAAAACACTATTTGAATGAAAAGTATTAGATTGTTACATGTAACTGATTTCCATTTCGGAAAAGAATCTGATTATAAAAATACCGCAGATTTAAAAGATGGTAATGTTCCGAAAAAACTGACTAATAACCTCAACTCAGACTGGACAGAGGAATTTTTTAATTGTGTTAATGAGTGGTCATTAGCCCATAATACCAAAATAGATTCAATTATTTGTACTGGAGATATTGGAGATCAAGGTAAGCAAAAGAACATTGAATTAGGGGCATTATTTCTGGACAAACTTTGCACTAGATTAGAATTGGATAAAGCGGATCTATATTTATGTCCAGGAAATCATGATTTAGAAAGAAAAAAAGTTAGAAGTGAATTCAAAGTTTATGAAGACATCTTAAATAAGTACTCTATCAATAATTATAGTAGTTATGATTCGTCTTTTACAACTACAATAAAAGATATACCGTTAATTTCATTGAACTCCTGCTTAGGAGGTACTGCAAAATCAGGATTTAGTGTAAAATTCAACAAAATTTTAGAAAATATACCAGATGTTCATCGTAACGAAATAACCGAAGAACTTGAAAAGTTAGGTCAAAACTATTTAAGCGACTTTTTGGATGTACCTGCAATTGGTAATAAACAACTAGAAAATACACTAGAGTATATCTCAAAAAACAATTCGGATAGTGCAATCATTCTGATGCACCATAATCCAGTTCCTAATAATTCGATAGAAGTACGACCATATGGTTCTATGGTTGATAGTGGAAAATTTATAACAAAGGTTCTTAATACTAAGAAAAAGGCCTTTATATTACATGGTCACACTCACTTTGATTATGATATTTTATCATATTTCCCGAATGGCGATGATAATTATGTGTCTGCTATTGGTTGTGGTGCACTTAATGATACAGCAAATGGGAGAGCCAACATATACGAATTTTATTACACTAATGACAATAAACACATAATTACTAAGGTATATAGGATCCAAAGAATCGGTTCCGCTTCATTTGGAATACAACATAGTCATAATATCTATGATAAAGGATTTACAGAATTAGATGCCCCAATAATGATTGAAATGTTTAAAGTAAGGTCATCTGTGTTATTTTCAGACCTTTTACTTAATTTAAAGAATAAAGGAGTTGATGAAATTTCATTATTAAAAGTGATATTAAAGCAAGAGTATCTTTTGATAAATATTGACAAGAAAAATACAGATGATTATCATAAGTGGTGTATAATAAAGAAAAACAATTAATCATGAATAATATTACTCCATTAAGTCCATTTAGCGAAAGAAGAAGAGAAAAAGAGACTCCTCCAACACCATTATACTTAAACTACAGTGAATACACTTCTTGGATTACAACAAATAATTTTGTTATTGAAGGAACAAGAGGAACAGGTAAAACATCCATTTTGAAAACTTTGAATTATGAAACACTATGGTTACAAAAAACCAAAGTAGTACCTTCAACAGAATTGCCAGTCAAATTCATTGATGAACCTGATTTTATTGGCATTTATTTGAGATGTGAAGAAATTGAAAAATCGTTATGGAATAGATGGTACAAAAAATATACTTTAATAGCTGAAGATAGCGATGAGTCAGAAATACAGATATTATTTGCTACTTTCTTAAATTACTATTTCGTTGAACAGATACTTAAAGCCATAATTGAAATCTCAAATGATGAATTTGTATTAAAGAATACAGCTTCTTTAATCGAAGAAATTATTCACCTTTGTTACCCAATCGAAGATTTAAAACCAACATTATATGATTTCTCATTACCATCATTAAAAAAGACCTTGAATACAACTTTGCACAATATTAGAAAGCAAGTTTACTCATTGGAAGAATTTAAAAATATTGACAGCTTTTTTTGCTTGCATACAGCAGCTTCATGCCTAGTATCAAAGGCTGCTAACCTTTTTAATTCAAGCATTGAAAACTACAATAACCTTAAGTACTTTTTATTAATTGATGATGTGGACAGATTAGATACATGGCAATTAAAAATAATAAATACATTCATTTCTAGTTCTGAAGCTCCAATATCGCTAAAACTCACTTGTACTGGTGACTACCCAACTAAAATTAGCACAAATGGCAGGTCAATTAGCACTACAGATTTATTTATAAGTAAGCTAAATGATGAGGAGGATCCAACAAATAAGAAAAGTAATAAAACAATTGATGAACTCTTCTCTGCAATTTTTAATTTCAGATTAGAGAGTAGAGATATCAAGAACACTAAATCTTTAAATTCGATCTTTGAACAATCATACAACTTTGAAGATATTTTTATTAAAACTTTAAAAACTAGTGCCAATACTGAAATTAAAGATATACTAAAGGGTTTTGAAAAAAACGATTATTATAATAGGCTTTCCGATTTCTTTATTGATAAATACCAAATAGACGATAGATATAACAAACAAACTCTATTAAAAGAAAAACAGGATCTAGATAGTATTGACCACAAATATTACTCTAAGTATAGAATCAGTATTATCTTTTCAATCTTGCACCATTATAATCTCCAAGAATCTTTTTCTTATTATTCCTTTGATATTATTAAAATGCTATCATCTGGTAGTCCACGGCATTTCTTAAGAATATGCGATAAGCTTTGGGAAGTTTTTCCAGAATATTTTCTAAAAACAACAGATAAACCTATAAGCTTTGATAAGCAGAATCGTGCGATCAGAGAAGCTTCAACTGATGTATATAATAATATTGAATTTGATGAATTAGATGGTAAAATTGAAGTTTCTTATAAGGTAATGTGTAAAAGGTTAGCCGACTTATTTATATCATTTCTTAAAATTGAGTCTATTAAAATTACTCCTGAATGCCAATCGCTTTTAGTTGATTTAGACAAATTAATAGAAAAAGATAAAATGTTACTTCTTAAAATTCTTGATCGTTTAAGGATGTTTGAGGCAATAAAAATTAAGCAATTAGATCAGTCAAACCGCTTTCTTCTAGCTTTGAGCCCAATGCTTGCTCCTGTTTTTTCGTTACCTTATAGGTCTCCTTTTTCATATTACTATACTCTCCCTACTCCTTCTCTACTTTTAAAATTACTTACAACTAGTAATAATGAGGCAGCTTCAATAATAGGTAAAATTTATGCTGACCGTACTAATATTGATACTAATCCAAAACTTTTTTCAAATGAATAACTGGAAAGAAATAAATTCCCTCACAAATAAATTCTTTACTACCAATGTTTATGTTTCAGAGTTAAATAACATATTACCTTTTGAAGATTCATTTGATTTCCTAATTGTTTTTAATTCAACTGAAGAAAGAACTTTAGAATATGCTAAGCTTTTTAAGAGTAAACATGTGGAAAATTGTATGCTTGTTGACTTTAAGGGGGAGGAATCTGATTTTAAAAGCAATAATTTAATTAAAAACACCAAACTTTTAAGTTCTATTTCTAAATCAGATCCAATTATTGTTAATGGGTTAGATATTTTTTCGTATGAGGAAAGTATTGAAAATATTATTGAAAGAATTCCTCTTCTCCAATTTGGAATAGATTCAAAATGTTTAATTGACATCACTGGTGTCCCATTAATATATTCAACAACGATTTTTAAATTATTAAAGCAAAAGTTTCCTAGTCCAGAATTATACCTTTTAAATGTTTCTGCAAAATATGAAAAAGGAACGAATTCGAATTATCAATTCTCTGAGGGAGAAAGAGAAAATATATATATTCCTGGTTTTTATGGGAAACCTGATTTTTCTAAAAATTGGTTGTATATTTTTCTTCTTGGTTTTGAAGGCAATAGAAGTTTAAGTATTTTAAAACAAAATCAACCTGATTTTATTGAAGCAGTTATTGCAGAACCAGGTTATCAAGTTGGTTATAAATCGAAGGCTATTGAAATTAATAAATCGTTTTTTGCAGAATCTAACATTTCTGAGGATGAAATTATTAGAGTCGATGCAGGTGATCCTGTTGCTCTTTGCGAAAAAGTATTACAAATATGTATTGATTATGAAGAAAGTAATATTTGTATTGTTCCTTTAGGCACTAAGCCTCATTCAATAGGGGCTGGTTTAGCAGCTATAATTAATGACAGTATTTCAATAATGTATCAAGTTCCGAAAAAATATTCAATGAATAATACAAAGTCTGGTGAACTTCTTTGGATTTATAAAATAAAATAAAAACTATGAAAATAATTAGTCCACATTTTACAATTGAGAGTCAAATTAATGGTACTGAAATACTAAAGCTTATTGAACAAGCTGGTAGGACAGCTTATAAAAGTGAAGATAGAATAACAAGTGGCTCTTCAGAGAAATTTTTAAAAATGCTTATCAATAGAGGTCACTATTCAGTTATTGAACATTATAGTATTACAGTTCGTGTCCTATGTGACAGAGGGGTTACGCATGAAATTGTTAGGCATCGATTAGCAAGTTATACTCAAGAATCAACAAGATATTGCAACTATTCAAAAGGTAAGTTTGGGAATGAACTTACCATTATCAAGCCATGTTTTTGGAAGGAAGATGATGAGAAATATAGAATCTGGAAAGAAACAATTTTAGTCATTGAAGAATCGTATAAAAAATTAATTGAAAAAGGGGCAACTCCTCAAGAAGCTAGAAGTGTTTTACCAAATTCGCTAAAAACTGAAATTGTAATGACAATGAATTTAAGAGAATGGAGACACTTTTTTGAATTGAGAACCTCAGAGGGCGCTCATCCTCAGATGAGAGAAATTGCTATTCCAATTTTGAAGGAATTTCAAAACCAAATTCCAATAATATTCGATGACATTTAGCCAGCTCACACAGCCAAGCACATTTGCAATTCGCACAAGCCAACGCACGACCAAAACTTACAAAAGAGCTTGTCTGCCTGCCACCGGTTTTTTGCCGACCCCAAAAACTAATTTTTTCGAGAACAGCAGTGCTTCGATTGAACGGATTTATGATTGTAAAAGATTGATAATTAACTGATAATGAATGAACACCAGCAGCTAACAAAGTATATAAAACATTTGGCGGATAGTATTAGTTTTAAGACTGTTGCATTTAAGTTAAATTGTAGCAGTTTGCCAGGTTTTCTCTTCGAAATGCCAAGCGTTTCATATACGTAGCCGTTGGCAAACATTTAAAAGCATTCTGCAATATTGAAACGAGTGATTAAAGAAACCAAAAATAAAATTATTGGAATCATTATCCTGATTGTAAATGTCATTTGGACTGGACATTGGATTTGGTTATTTTATGGTTATCACTTTACTAATATTCTTTGGTTTTATATGTATCCCGACTGGATTTTGATTTTAAATATGATTATCGGACTGATTGGTATTGCTATCGGGATTCGATTGATAAAGGATAAAATTGTGATTTTAAAAGCAATAGTGATAGATATTCCAATATTGATTATAGTGTTTTTAAATTCTTACATGTATCCAATGTTTTGATTGAGAGTACTATGTGAAATAAAATAAATAGCATATATCTAACCAATGATACTATTATTTCTTATTCATGGAATTCTGACAATTACATCATTTATAATTTTACTTTCAATAAGTGATTTACCAGGCGGAGCAGTAGGCATGACTCCTTTGTTAGTTATGATTTTAGTTTTAGCTCAGTTTATAGTTGGAATAATTGGATTTGTTATCTTGAGAAAAAGGATGTCAAGTAAACGACAAAGATTGTTTTTGTTATTAGGGTATTCTATGGTTTATTGGATTATCCTATACTTTAGCATGAAAGACTATAATTTTCATGAAACCTTACAATATACAATTGACGGAGGATTAAATAGAAGATATTATTTGACAAATCTAATATCAACAATTATAGTTCTTGGCATATTTAAATGGAAAGAAATTGGATATAGTAAATAAAAAACGTTTGCCAACAAAAGCTAAATGCCAGTCGGGTTTCAGTGGCAAGGCAAGCTTCTGTGTTTCGTGGCATCAGCGCCAATTCGTCGTTGACGATTTGGCTATCGAAAAGAAAAATCAATAAAACAACGAATTGGCTCAGTGGCAAATTGAAAGGATCGGTTTTCCAAAATCCCGTCCGGCACATAGCCAAGACCGTTACAGGCAAGCAAAATCCAATGCCTTATATACAGGATACGATTGTGGAGTTGAAAAAATAAACAAAGCATATAAATGAACACACCAGATACAGAAATAACGAGTAAAGGAATTATTGTAATTCAATCATTAAATGAAGATGACAAGAAAACAGGAGATGAACTTCATGATGATGTTTTACGATACAAAAAATATTTAGACAAAGATACATTTGTGGAATTATACAATGTATCAACAGTTGATGAATTTATAAAAAGAATTAAATTAATTGAAGATTCAATGACTGTAGGAACGATATTTACTCTTCATTTGGAAACTCATGGTAATGAAAATGGCATATACTTATCATCAGGAGAATATGTGTCTTGGAAATTGTTCTTTGACATTATAAGACCAATCAATATTAAAATGTGCAATCTACTGATTTTAACTATGGCAATGTGTAAAGGAGGGGAAATTCTTAGTTATATAAAACCTGAAAAAAGAGCACCATATTTAGCATTTATAGCATCGCATAGAAATATAACACAAGATGAGGTAGCTAGAGGTTTTGGTGCTTTTTATAGAGAGTATACAGATCAGCTGGATATTAATAAAGGGATTAATGCATTAAATCTTGAAATTGATGGAAAATCTCCTAAAAAGAATACGTTTTGGTGTTTTACATCAAAAGAAGTCTTTGATCTGACTTTTAATCCGGATAGAGATCCTACAAATTTCCAATTAATAGTAAAAACTAAATATGAAGAGCATATTGCAAATGGGCAAAGGCATTATACATTAGAAATGGTCGAAGAAAATATCCGAAAGATATTTAAAGAAACTTCTGATAAATACAGAAACCACTATTGTTTTATAGATATTTTAGAAAAATGAGACAAGCCAGCCTGTAACAATGTGTAAATTTTATAGCGGGTTTGTGGCAGTGCGTTGGTCGGATTCTCGCATCGATTTTCCAGTCCTGTCGGACGGAAAATCACTCCGAAAATCCGCTACAAAAACTTACACTAAACCGTTAGCGGTCAGGCGAGAAACGAGACTGCAAGAAACATAAAGACAATAAATAAAATTGAGAGACGAACTACAAACATATTTAGATACAGTATTTCCTGAATCAAAGATAGAATCACCGCATTCGATTTTCGGAGCA
>SACZ01000101.1 GCA_023369685.1 Prolixibacteraceae bacterium JC049 | reverse complement strand
TGCCACACTACTCTCTTTATATCCCTGGCTGCTGATGGTGTTGGTCTCTCTTAATGTCAGGAATAAACTCGCAGGCGGATTTTTCAGCGCAGGCGCGGCATTTGCTTGTGCGCTGGMCACCCTGTCATTCATTAATATTATTATTTTCATAATTTTCATTATGCTAATTAATATATTTATCACGACCAGAGAAAAAGTAAATACCGGTTATTTCTGGGCAATAAACTCTATCTCTTTACTGTGGGTAATTTTCCCGATATTTAATCTCTAAGTGTTTCATTGCAAAACACAAAGGATGTGTACTTATTATGCAGAAATCACCAAACTGGTTTGTGAAGAATATAAAGCTAATCGTCACCGTTATTGCGCTTTATCCCTGGTTACTCGTTCTGCTGATGATGATGGGCAGCGGCGGCGCTTCCGGAAGCGCCCTGGGAGCCGGGCTGTTCATTTTCTTTGTTTTCATTGTCCTKTCTATCATTAACCTTGTGATTTCAACCGTGATTATCGTGGTGGTTAATGTCTCAACGCCTCCGATCCCCAAAGGCTCGGCAAAGTATTTTCTCGCCATGAATTCCATCTCGCTGCTATGGCTGATGCTTTTACTGGTGTACTAATAGC
>SACZ01000100.1 GCA_023369685.1 Prolixibacteraceae bacterium JC049 | reverse complement strand
GCACTAATTACCAATTCTTTTTTTCTTGGTCATTGAGATTCGTGGATAATTTAGACWACTATTTAGGGATAAATCGTACCTCTTTTTTTTATCCCCTCGAACAAATCGAAATGATTGAAGTTTTTCTAYTTGGAATCGTCTTAGSCCTAAWTCCTATTAYTTKAGCGGGAYTATTYGTGACTGCGTATTTGCAATACAGACGTGGGGATCAGTTGGATCTTTGATTGAGTAATATTTCTTTTTTGRTTGCCCTCCTCTCTGGTC
>SACZ01000099.1 GCA_023369685.1 Prolixibacteraceae bacterium JC049 | reverse complement strand
CGGAAGCACCGTCGCCGAGATATCCCGCCTGCTTTTGCGAAACGGCGCCGCGACGGTTCAGGTATGGTGTATATGCCGTACCTTGTAGACCCCTGCTGATGGGCGTATTATAACCCAGTAAAATAGTCAACTATTAGGCCAACGCTATGATCCGTATTTCCGATGCTGCACAAGCGCACTTTGCCAAACTGCTGGCAAATCAGGAAGAAGGGACACAAATTCGCGTATTTGTGATCAATCCCGGCACCCCTAACGCCGAGTGCGGCGTGTCCTACTGCCCACCGGATGCGGTGGAAGATTCCGATACCGCGCTGAAGTTTGAACAGCTCACCGCTTATGTCGATGAACTTAGCGCGCCGTATCTGGAAGACGCTGAAATCGATTTTGTTACCGACCAACTGGGCTCCCAGCTGACGCTGAAAGCGCCAAACGCCAAGATGCGCAAAGTGTCCGACGATGCCCCGCTGATGGAGCGCGTCGAGTACCTGCTGCAGTCGCAAATTAACCCGCAGCTGGCCGGTCACGGCGGGCGCGTCACGTTGATGGAAATCACCGAAGATGGCCTGGCGATCCTGCAGTTCGGCGGCGGCTGCAACGGCTGTTCGATGGTCGACGTGACGCTGAAAGAAGG
>SACZ01000097.1 GCA_023369685.1 Prolixibacteraceae bacterium JC049 | reverse complement strand
GCTCCGGATGGCGAGGGACAAGGATCAGCAGCAGGTTGGGGAAACGCTCGAGCAGCTTTTTATGCGCCTGAATAATAATTTGTTCTTCGCCGTCGTGGGTGCTGGTGGCAATSCACACCTGGCGGTGGGGCGCCCACTGGCGGCGTAGGGTGATGGCGCGAGCCGCCAGCTCCGGCGTGACCGAAATATCAAACTTCAGGCTGCCGGTGACCGCCAACTGATTGCGTTTCAGGCCAAGGGCGATAAAGCGGCTAGCGTCTTCTTCGTTCTGCGCGGCGATAAGGGTAATGCGGCTTAGCAGCCGACGCATAAATTTCCCCAGTTTGGCATAGCCTTTCGCCGACCGTTCGGAGAGGCGARCGTTGGCGATCACCAGCGGGATTTTACGCTTGTGCAGCGTGGCGACCATGTTCGGCCAGAGTTCGGTTTCCATGACGATAACCAGCTTCGGCTGAACGGTGTTGAAGAAGCGGTTCATCGCGCCGGGCAGATCGTAAGGCAGATAGACGTGATGCACGTCTTTGCCGAAAGCGGACATGGCGCGTTCAGAGCCAGTTGGCGTCATGGTGGTGACGGTGATTGGCAGATAGGGGTAACGGTGGCGTAGCGCGCGCACCAGCGGAATCGCCGCCAGGGTTTCGCC
>SACZ01000013.1 GCA_023369685.1 Prolixibacteraceae bacterium JC049 | reverse complement strand
GAAAAGTGAGCTTTTCACGGTCTTCCGTCTCGATTTTGAACCCCAAAATCTCGCTCGATTTGGGCTTGACAACCCCGAAATTATCTTGACAAAGACTACCGTTCCAACTCCAAAATACAAACAAAATTAACGAAAGTGGTACCTAACGTATCTGTAACAACCACTCATAGGTTGCTGTTATATTTGTAAAGTGCCATCCTTTTATGGATGTTATAACTCCCAGGGAGGAAATAACAGTTCATTTGTAATATTATTTTTTTGTTCATACGAAATAACAGTTACTCCTCCGGTCCGAAGAAATCATCCAGTGGATTGCGAATTTTAGTAAAATCAGAGTTGCTAACATGCGTGTAAATCTCAGTCGTTTTTATACTCTCATGTCCCAACAAATCTTGAATCAATCTTAAGTTTGTACCCTGATCCAATAAGTGGGTAGCAAACGAATGCCGAAGCATATGCAAGTGTACCCTCTTTTTAATTCCTGCCAATTGAGTCGATCGCTTTAAGATCTTATACAAACTGGTTGGCGAATACTGAGCACCTTTAGGTCCCTCGAACAACCATAGTTGAGGTTTATATTCTTTATAATACAACCTCAACTGCTCAATTAACTTAGCAGATACAATAGAATATCTATCCTTTTTGCCCTTGGCTCCTGTAATTTTAATCAGCCCTCTCTTCGAATCAATATCATTTACTTTCAAATTAATCAATTCGCCTCGGCGCAAACCGGCTGAATATATTAACGATAAAATGCAACGATGCTTAAAATTTCTGGTTGCCTTCAAAATTGCAATCACATCTTCTTTGCTAAGCACATCCGGAAGCTTTTTTTCTGTTTTCGGACGATCGATATGATAACGTACCCTTTCACGCCCCAACACCTTTTCATAATAAAACTTTATAGCATTAATTCGCTGATTTTGCTGACTAACCGAGATACCTTTCCGAACAATCAACTCATAAATGTAATCGTTTATCTCATGTGCTTCAAGCTCCTCTAAATCACGCCCCTTAAAAGACATCATAAAAAGCTTAAAATAATGGCAATACGCTCTTATCGTATTCTCACTATAACGCACTTGCTTCAATTTCCTCACATAATCATTAGGCACATGCACAAGCAAATGCGCTGTTTCTGAGCTCAATTCAGACTTCTCCTTCAGTTTTGGATAATCGAAATAGGCAATATCATAAAAATACTCAATTATCCAATCTAACTTAAAATGTTTGGCAGATTGAATCCAACATTTCAGCTCATCGTTATAAGAAATGGTATTGATTTTCAGCATCCGATCACGAACGGCCGGATCAAAAGGAAAGATAAACAGAACATGCAACCGATTATTTATCAGTTGCTTCTTCAATTCTATTTTTACTTTTCGTGGCATATTATTGGGGAATTAATACGGCTTCGCCTGGTGAGTCACAGTGGGAAGGCTCACAAACTTAAATCGATGTTCAATTTACTAATTAAACTCATTCGATAAAATATTTTCATTCAACGTAATATATTTCATAATTATAAAACTTTCTAAATCCCTTGTAATCACTACCGCACAGCCTTATTTAAACTCACTTTAAACTATTTAAAATTGAACCAATCATAAGATCAATTTGTTTTTATTTGTTTTTGGCATGTCCCTTCGGGTCGGGTGTTTCGCTATATCTTTTTCGCGAATGCAAAAAAGGATGTCACTTCACCCCCTCATGCTCGGTTGCATAAGATAATACCTAAGTGAACTTTTGAGCTTCATAAATTAGTTTTTGCCCATAAGATCTAATTGATCCTTTTCCTCTTTGAAAACATTCTGACAACAATTCTAAGTCATTCGTGTACTTTAAAACCTTGCTCAAAATACTTTTCTCTGATTGACTCCATGCTTCATATGCTCTGGGATGATTAATTCTAGCATTTCGTACATACTCAGACAAGTCATCCGTTTTTAATACTCCTAGTTTTTCTATATTCTGCTTAAGCTGATTGATAGCCTCGCCTGAAAGTTTATTAAATGTCTCCTTTTCAAAGAAATCGATTCTTCTGTAAGCATTATTTTTGCTTTTAGTTAGATTATTATCCAAAAGATACTGAGTAAAAAAATCTAATAGCTGCCCCTTTTGATAGACACTACGATACATTCCATAAAGTTGATTTGAAATAAGCATTCCATTCTTAATTGTTTTAATCCCAAGGAAAAAGTCAACCAACTTATTAGGAGTTAGCGATTGCTTTGTTCGCTTAAATAGCTCTATGGTTCGTTTTATAACCGCTTCATCGATCTCAACACCCGAGACTTCTCGTAATTGATTTGCCCTAATATTGTCAATTGCAATTTGCAAAGCTCGAATTACACTGCGTTCATTCAAAACACTTTCGTTAGCAATCATTTCGCCTGTTGAAGGCGAACAACCTGAAGCAAGTGCTTCTAAAATTTCTACGGTTTTATGTGTATCCATACTGTGTCTTTTTATTGAGTTCATGTCTAATTTTTAGCAGAGGTATTTGCTCTTATTAATTTACTCAATTAAATTCATTAAGTAAAGGCATAAAATCAGACACTCAATATAGATTAACAGTAAGCAGCTTTATCCTGAGTTGTAAAAAATACAAAGAGGCTGTCCAAAAAGTAAATTCATTTAAAATCGAACTTTCAGTTTATAACCTGCTTTCGTTTTTACCCCTAAGTCCCCTTTAGGGGATTTAGGGGTGATAAACCAAGTGGTGACTTATAATCTGTTAGTTCAATAAATTATAAATAAGCTTTTTGGCCAGCCTCCTACGTTATTATTTTAAGTTCAACCCAATTAATGGTTGGTGCAGTTATTTATTTTTTGTGGTTTGGGCAGAGTATTTACGCAAGTAAACCTGATGCATAGCCCACGCTTCGAATTTATTTATGCCTTTGGCACCACCTAAAAATTCAGCCTCAATAAATGCCTTGCATGCTTTTTCCAGCACCTGACAAACCACAAACGCCTCTTCCATATCGCGCCCCACGCATACTGCACCGTGATTGGCCATCATAGCTGCCATTCTTCCTTTTAGTGCTTTTACCGTTTCACGAACTATCTTTTTTGTCGATGGCAGCGCATAAGGTGCCACACGAACACTTGGTCCGATAATTTGAGCCATATCATCGAGGATAGGTGGCAACTCGCGATGCGCTGCAGCCAGTGTCGATGCATTCATCTGATGGGTATGAATCACCGCATTTACTTTCTTTCGAGTTCGATAAATTTCGGTGTGCAGTTTATATTCCGACGATGGCTTAATAGTTCCCTCGTATTTGTGGGTATTGATATTCACCAATACTATATCGTCTGGCTGTAAATCTTCGTACTTCCTTCCGCTTGGCGTGATAAGCATATGTTCGTTATCCACACGTAAACTCACATTTCCCCATGTGCGTGCCACTAATCCTTCTTCTACCAGTTTTAGACCGGCATCAATTACCTGTTGTTTTAGTTGGTCAATGTTATTCATGATTTCTGAAATCGTTTTCGGTTTATTCGATCGTATACTCGCTTTAATTCGGAATATAATTCCTGATAAGAGACAAACAAATCGTTCAGAAGCTGTTCGTGCTCGGGTTGCGGATGATATACTTTAGCCACTTTTATCATTTGGCTTAACTCACTAAAACTTTTCAGGTGCCCGCTGCCTACCCAAACACAAGACGACACACCTATGGCCCCCGCCATTTTTGGTTGCTCTATCGTTTCTACTTTCTTCCCGGTAATATTGGCAATCCCCTGCATCCACTTATGGTTCACCGATCCTCCACCAATGGCTCGAATCTTTTCCACTTTAAATTTAAAATCTCGCTCCAGATTCTGAAATATCCACTTCAGATTAAAGCCAATTCCTTCGAGCAGCGCATTTATCATATGTGCTCTGCTATGTTCCAATCCAATATTGAAAATGGTTCCCCGTGTCGTGGTTGAACTTACCGGACAGCGCTCACCCAGCAACCATGGTGTAAAAATAAGATGATCGGAGCCATAAGGAATAGAATCGGTTTCGCGATTGATTAACTCATAAATCTCTCCTTCTGTTGCTCCTTTTTTCTCCTCTTTATAGAAATGCTCTATCATCCACTCGAAATTGGCACCTGCCGACTCGGTAATTCCTACCACCAGGTTGGAAGTTGGATTGGCCGACTGCAAACAAACCGCCCCGTTCTTATGCTTCAAATTTCTCGCAGTTGACACCGCTGCCCACGCAGATGTTCCCAGATAAATATGCGCCTCTCCTTCTTCACTAGCACCCGATCCCATTGCTGCACTTTGCGTATCATCGCAACCGCCATAAACTGCAATATGCTGGGGTAAATCCATCTCTTTGGCTGCCTCTGGTGTTAATGTTCCCACCCTATCGGTTGAACGCACCAACGGAGCAAACTTATTCACATCAATTCCTGCGGCTTTAAAAAGCATGTGCTCCCAATCTTTTCGTTTTAAGTTAAAACCATAAGAACATGCACCCGACCACTCGAATGTAGCTTTTCCTGTAGCTTTGTATTTCAAATAGCCATTCACATCCAGCATATAGCGAGCGTTATCATAAACTTCTGATCGCTTCTCTTTAAGCCACCTCAGCTTTGCCACTACATCTTTCCCGGTGATCTCAATCCCCACTAAGGCTTTAAATATGCGCCGGCCTCCAATCTTATTCATCAGCCATTGCGCTTGATCTTCGGCACGCCCATCCACCCATGTAATATTGGTATGTAACACACTCCCGTTTTTATCAATCGGAATAATGCCCATTGCCTGAGTAGAAAAGACGATACCCAGAATATCGTTTCGGCTTATGCCACTTTGAGCAATTACCTTTCGTGTATTAGTAACTGCAGCATTCCAATAATCCTCTGGATTTTGCTCTACCCAACCAGGCTGAGGGTAAAGAAACGAATAGCCCGTTGTATGATGTGTTAACACCTGCATGGCTTCATTCACCAGCGCCGTTTTCACACTGCTGGTACCCACATCATGTGCGATAACATATTTTGCCATTAGTTTGCAATTTTCTGAAATACTCTCTCGAAACCAGCCAACGCCTCATCTATCACCTCATCGGTATCGGAATAACTAGTATACATTCTACTGCCCGCTAAGGTTACAATTCCTTCGGCCATATATGCTGCGCCCATCTCTTCCATCATATGTTTGCGACTTTTTATCTCTTTTAGCGATCGAGGCAATGTCCATGGTTTCTTCAAGTTTACCTCAACAAACATGGTAGCCGATGTCTCCAAATGACAAATCGACCCCTGATTGTAAGCCACAAATGGCAGGTTGTATTTTTTAATCAGCTCTTGCAAACCTTTGGTTAGTCTATCGCCAGCTAACCCCGCTTTATAGCAAGCATCTGTTTTTTCCATCTCTAGTAAAGTGTAGTATCCTGCAGCAGAACTTAGCGGATTGGCTGCCATTGTTCCACCTACCATGGCTCGCTTTTTAGCTCCCTGCAATCCTGCAGCCAAATAGGCCATATACTTTTTCTTTCCACCCAGTCCGCCTGCCGATGGATATCCGCCTGCTACCACTTTTCCAAACACAGTCAAATCGGGCATTACATTGTAATATCCTTGCGCCCCTGATAATCCTATGCGAAAAGCTGTTACCACTTCATCGAAAATAAGGAGTGCTCCGTATTTAGTACACAGTTCTCTCACTTGGGCATTATAATCAAAAGCCACCGGACGAGTTCCACTTTCAGGCCCAACAGGTTCTAAAATTACTGCTGCTGTTCCTCCACGTAACTTATTCCATCGTAGCTGACTTTCCAATGCCTTAATATTATTGGGTTTTACCTCCTGAGTATGTTTGGAGCAGCTACGAGGAATTCCATGCGCTTCGAACCTTCCGGTACCCGGAATACGCATACCATACACCATCTGATCGCTCCAGCCATGGTAAGCTCCACCAATTTTAATCACCTTCTTTTTTCCTGTGGCCAAACGAGCAACACGTATAGAGGCCATCACCGCTTCGGTTCCACTTCCCAACATACGGAACATATCAACTGCCGGCATGTGTTTACATACGAATTCAGCAATCCTTAGCTCATACTCATGAAACAAACCGGTAGAAGGTCCACACTCGTTAATTAGCTCAGTCACTTTATCTTTTACTACTTGGTTGTTACTTCCCAATACCGTTGGGCCACCAGCCTGCAAAAAATCGATGTATTTATTTCCATCTTTATCGTACAAATAAGCTCCTTCGGCCTTAGTAAACACCAATGGAAATGGATAATTAAAAGCCAAATTGTGCTGAACTCCTCCCGGGATATACTCTTTCGCTTCTTCGATAATCTCTTTCGATTGTCCACACTTCTCTTCGAAATAGCCCAGGTATTTCTCCATCTCGTCGCGTTTAACCGGACAAATAGGTTGATTTACCAGCGTGTCGAGTTTATCATATATCTCATTTACATTGTGGTAATTGGTAATTGCAAAATTCGGTTTCATCTGTTTAAATTTTTTTGATTTCTGAATGTTCAAAAAAATTGAATACATTCAGGAACTCACATAAACTTTAATCATTCTCGTTTGTGAAATTTAGAATGCTGAAAGTTCATGTTCGTTTCATAGTATTTGTTTTTGTTTTAGTCAGTAATTAATTGGGTTAAAATCCTTTATTCAATAGCCATTGCCATTTCCGCAATAGTTTGTATTGCCACTTGTATGGAGGATACCTTAGTGGCAAATCAGGGTTCAATTTGTGGTGAACACTTTTGTAATGCGAAAAAACATCGAATGACGCTTTTCCATGATAAGCGCCCATTCCACTGGCCCCAACACCTCCAAACGGTAAGTTCTTGTTCACATAACTCAAAAGAGTATCATTGAAACACACATTACCCGACGAGCTGTTGCTCAACCAATATTTCTGTTCTTTACTACTGGATGAAAACAGATAGAAAACCAAAGGCTTACTCTTCTTCTGAATGAACAGGGTAATTTCTTCCTTATCGTCATAAACGAGCAATGGTAGAATGGGACCAAAAATCTCTTCTTGCATCACTCCTACATCCATATTATCGGGTTGCAACAACAATGGCTCAATGGTTCGGTTATCTTCATTAATGGTTATTGGGCTTAATATATTTCCATCTTCCACATAGCTTTTAAGTCGATTGAAGTTAGCCTGATTGATTATATGAGTGAGATCTTCTGCTGCATTTTGCCCGAATTGCTTTACAAACTCATTAAAAGCCTGAACAAAAGCCTTTTTCTGCGATGAATGTACAAATACGTAATCCGGAGCTACACAAGTTTGTCCGGCATTAAACCATTTGCCCCATGCAATAGATTTTGCTGCTTTTTCCACCGGATAGTTTTTGTCGATAACCACCGGACACTTACCTCCCAGCTCCAATGTTACTGGTGTTAGATGCTGAGCAGCTTTACTCATAACAATCTTTCCCACTCTTTCACTTCCCGTAAAGAAGATATGATCGAATGGCTGATCGAGTAATCGTTGTGCCATATCTGCCTCTCCGGTAACACATACTGCTAACTCTTCGGGTAAAGCTTCCTGAAGCATTTTTTGCAATAAAGCAGAACAATTGGGTGTTAGCTCTGAAGGCTTAAGCACAACTGTATTTCCAGCAGTAATGGCTCCTACCAATGGCGAAATGGCCAAATCGAATGGATAATTCCATGGTGAGATAATCAGCACTTGGCCCAAAGGCTCGGGAACAACAAATGCTTTTGAAGGAAAAGTAATAAATGGTGCTGCTTTTCTTTTTTTGGTCGACCAACGTTTTACTTTTGCAATGGCCGTGTCTAACTCATGAACCATTCCCACAAATTCACTTAAAAAAGCTTCCGTTTGGGGTTTTCCCAAGTCAGCTTTCAATGCCGAATAAATCGCTTGTTCGTGTGCTATAATCACACTCCTAAGCGACTGAAGAGCTCCAATTCTTTCCGACACCTGAAGCGTTGCCCCATTCTGAAAAAAAGCCTTTTGCTTCTGGAACAACTCATCAATCATATCTATATCTATTTCAATAACCATATTTATTCTCTTTTTCAATCACTGTAAATATATGTACTTCAAACACAAAAAACAATGACCAATCATTATTTTATGACTCTAAGTCATTTTTTGAAACTCAGTTATTAATTACTAATTTTGAATGCAAACAATAGAACTATGGGCACAGCCGAACGCAAAGAGCGAGAAAAGCAACGCAGACGTACTACCATTATAAATGCCGCCGAACGCATCTTTTTCTCATCACGAGGAAATAAAAAAACCATGGACGATGTAGCCAAACGGGTGGAGCTAAGTAAGGGTACTCTTTATCTATACTTTAAAAATAAAGATGAGCTCCTCTATGCCATTGCACAAAAGGGAGTGAATAAATTGTGCGATTACCTAAAGCAATCAACCTCGACTACACTGAACGGACGCGAACAACTCTCTGAATATGGCGACGCCTTTGTCCAGTTTGTAACCGACCATCCCAAACATTTCGATTTAATTTTACGGTTCGAAATACTTGAGCCAACTATCGAATCGGACATGATAATGGAACCAGCTCTGAATTTACTTCAGCATGCCTTAACATTAGGTCAATCTGATGGAACCATTCGGAAAGACCATACCGAGAAGGAGTTGGTTATTGTACTTTGGTCACAAATGGTTGGCATACTCAACACCATAAAACACAAAGAGAAATACCTCAACCAATTCAATATCGATGTCCAACAAATTATTAAAGGACATTTTCATTTGATTATGCAAGGAATTGGCTAGAAACGCCCAAGTTTATATTATGTAGAGGCTGTCCAAAAAGCTTTTTATAATTTATTGAACTAACAGATTATAAGTCACCACTTGGTTTATCACCCCTAAATCCCCAAAAGGGGACTTAAGCCTCCTCTTTAGGGGAGGTTTGGAGGGGTAAAAACGAAAGCTGGTTATAAACTGAAAGTTCGATTTTAAATGAATTTACTTTTTGGACAGCCTCTACATATATTATTTCGCTTCATAGGTTAGGTGCAACATCAACGATGGTTTCATTATTGTCGCCGGATCTTGCGATGCATGTAAAAAGAATGCCACCTGCATACGGTTCGGAAGCAGCTCTTTTATAACATAGGTTTGGGTAAAATCGCGTATTCCAAAGAATTCCGCTCCCTCAATGGTTAATGTTGTTACATCTTCGAAGGTAACTGTCTCCTCTAACAGTACTTTTCCTGATGCCAAATCGAGATGTCCCACATCAATCGAGAAATTACCTCGTGTCATTTTCCACTTGGCATTGTCGTCTGGTGCGTGAGCTGCTGCCGAAAGTGGTACAATTGCCGGATCGGCTGATGGAATACGAATAGACTGCGAAGCCACACTATGTACCAATCCCGATAACACCATTCCATTCTGGTCATTTACTTTGTACCTACCATCGGCAAAGAATACAAATTCATTGTCGTATTCGGCTCCCAATCCAACCAGAGCCAACACATTATCAATGGCTGACTGAGCAATTGGGAAGCCTGGCTTAATGGGTCCCGCTCCATCTTTACCATTGGTTGCCACCTTAGACAATATCCATTTCTTACCATTTACTGCCTTAGGGCCTCCCGTAAGAATCTCTTCTGGCGATGCCAAGATAGTTACACTTTTTTGCTCGGTAAACTCCCCGTCTTTTCCTGTACCTTTAAGTGTTACCACGTATTCGCCCGATTGCTTGTAGGTATGTACCACATTGGCTTCTGTACTGGTTTCATCATCGCCAAAACTCCATAGCAATGCATCGGTATGTACCGATTTCGATTTAAAGGATACTTCGTAACCGTTCACCTGAAAATAGAAATCGACAATGGGAGCTTCTTCTTTATCGCAGGCTCCTAATACCGAAAGAACCAACAACGCCAATAATAGCTGTATATTTCGTTTCATTGTTTTGCTTTTTTAATCATGAAATTCTAATTCATATCACGCTTATCCCACCAAACAGGCGTATCGATTTTATCGGCTCCCTGCGCAGCAATGGCCTTCTCAACATTGGCTTTATTGCTGCTATATTCGGTTTGTGGATATAAAAAGCGTTTAGGTAAAAATCCGTTGGTTGCCCCTTTACTCAAGTGAGCAGCTGTTCGTTGCTCTATTCGGGGATAACCTGTTCTACGGATATTTGTCCATGCTTCGAAGAAGTTCGCCCCACAAGCAATCCAAAACTGATTGGATACTTGCTCGAACTTTGCCTCTAAATTGCCACTTAATTGTACAATCGGAGTCGCCAGATATTCATTTATCTTAGCATCGGCCACTTGCAAGCTCTCCATGTGCAAACGAATTCCCTTTCGGTATAACTCATTGGCATCAGACTGCTCACCTAAGGCGAATAACGCTGCTTCGGCGCGCAAAAAACTTACCTCTGCTGCAGTAATTATAAAAAGCGGTGCAGCTTTACCAATAAAAACACTACCCGGTTTTGAGATATTATCGAAACTAATTTTTCCCTGCTCCGACTCTGCCAGTCCGTTTTCTACACCAACATATGTTCCCGCAGGTGTCTTCTGTGCCATAATCGGTAAACGAGGATCGGCCGTTGTTTGCAACATATCAATGTACTTCTTCGACAATCGGAAATTCCAGAAAGCGAAGGTTCCATACCACGGATTATACAACTCGCCATCGTCGCTATCTTGATTGGTTTGCATTACATTTTGTTCGTTGGTCTCAATTAAAGGTTTCGACAAACAATCAGCAATAATTGGTTTAGCCATCGCCTCATCGGCAAAGCGAATACGCATAGCCAGTCGCAAACGCAATGAGTTGGCAAAACGCCCCCATTTATCCAGATCGTTATTAAAAATTGGATCGGCTCCCGAATAGCCTTGCTCTAGTTTTCCATTACGAATAGCTGCCTCACTATTTTTTAAATCTTCAAGCATACTGGTGTAAATACTTTTCTGTGTATCGTAAACTGGTCGCAGAACTCCCTGCTGCCCTTTACCTCCTTCGGAATAAGGAATATCTCCCCATGCATCGGTGATAACAGAGAAGCTATATACTGCCAATACTTTTGCCATGGCATAACGTACCGGATTTTCCAACTTTCCTCCCGGCTGGGTTAGGTCCAACACCTCGTTGGCATAACGAATAGGCCCTTTGCAAAAGTTAAACGCATCGCTGTAGTTATCGCCAGTAAATGCATCCAGGTAAGCATCTACCTGACGTGCCAGGTTAGATGAAACATACACATGTGCATATTGCGATCCGTACGTGAAATGAAAGAAATGCACGGGCGATCGGAACACTTGCCTTGCAGCATTGGTAAATAGGTATTTATCGGCTAAATCTTCTACCACATTCGGATTGGAATTGATGCTTTGAAGTTCATCGTCGCAACCAGAGAATGTAAAAATTCCCATTGCCAGAAGGCTCAAAAATAATCCGCCTTTAATTATATCTTTTAAAATCTTCATTTTTCCTGATTTACTGGTGGTTAGAAATTCACTTTAATACTAAATCCGTAGCTGGAAGCTGATGGCAATGCAGAATGCTCGATTCCATTACCGGTATTTCCACTACCATATCCCGACTCAGGATCAATTCCTTCGGCCGCATTGTACAAGAAGAACAGGTTACGTCCCACCAACGATATATGTGCATTGGTAATAGGCGTTTTCTTCAACCATCGCTTTGGTAAATTATAGCCAACTACAACTTCGCGCAAACGCACATTCGATGCGTCGAGTACCCAATCTTTTATGATTTTGTTGTTAAACAGCCCAAACCAATGAATCATTGGATTTACCGGCTTTGTATTCACTTCTCCGGTCTGCTCATTAACACCATTTACAATGTATCCCTTTTCTTCTACCCCCTGAAGCGGCACCTGATGTGCCTGCTGAGGATCGTGTGTTGAGTACCACTCTTCACGTCCTTCCAACGTAATTGGATGAATTCCGAAAAGTGTACGATAGCCTTTTCCCCACGAATACAATTCAGCACCAAACGACATGTCGATTAGAAAGCTTAATGTGAAGTTTTTGTACTTAAACTGATTGGATACTCCACCAATCCAGTCGGGAGTAATTGAGCCCATTTTCACATAATCGCCACGTTGTGCATAGCCATCTTTCCCTACTAAAATATTACCGAAATTATCACGTTTATAATCGTAACCATATATCAAACCATACTCCTCTCCCACACGTGCTTCAATATTCATGTTGGTACTTTTATTCAGAATAATTCGTTCGCTATTTAACTCTTTCGAAAGCTCTTCAACTCGCGATTTATTTCTGGAATAGTTAAAAGTAACCTGCCACTGCAATCCATCTTTTATATCAATTGGTGTCGCATTTAATTGTAGTTCGAACCCTTTATTAGAGATCTCTCCTGCATTAATCTTTTTCGTATCGTATGCAGTTGAAGCCGGCAATGGTACTGCCATAATTTGGTTCTTAGTAACATTATTGTAATAAGTTACATCTAAGTTCAATCGGTTATCGAAAAACGCCAAATTGGTTCCCACTTCCCACGAGTCGGTTATCTCTGGCTTTAAATCATAGAAAGGCAATTGACCACTAATTCCAGCCATTGGATAGTTGAGTTTTGACTGCAATATAGAGTAGAACTTTTGAATCTGATAAGGCCCGGTATCGTTACCAACACGAGCAAAAGATCCTCTCAGTTTTCCCTGACTTAAAATATTGGTTGGCAATCCGAATGCCTTAGAGAACAAGAAGCTTAAATTCTCGGAATGATAGAAATAGCTATTGTTATTCAGCGGCAATGTCGACGACCAGTCATTACGCATAGTGGCGTCGAAATAAAGGTAATCCTTAAATCCGAATCGCATCAACGAATAAACCGAATAGATCTTCTTTGAAGAATAATGTTCCGAAGTTTTAAATTCTTTGTAGTTACTGATGTGGTAGAATCCCGGCACCTTACTACTCGATCCCCATTGATTGATCGATTTGTAATTGTTATACTGAATATTTCCACCTAAATCTATACCGAAATTGAAGTCATTGGTTTTCATCGAATAAGACATCAACACATCGGTATTCCATTCCATGGCACTACTCATTCCATTGTTGTACATTCCTTTACCATTGGCAATGGCCATGGCCCCCGAACGAGCATGTTCTTTCACCGATAAATGGGTATAATCGAAACCACTTCGAGCCATAATATTCAAGTTCTCGGCCAAAAAGAATTTCGTAGACAGCAATGTTTGCAAATGTTGCTTTTCATCCTGGTTCTTGAAATTTTCCAATACCCAATAAGGATTAATCATGATTGAGTTATCGGTATGCCAACGCTGTTCATTTCCATTGGCATCCATCACATTGTTTTGCAATTCGCTCAATGCAATATTTCTAGGCATCAATAAAAGTGTCAGTGCTGTGTTGGCCGGATGCTCTGCCAAATATGGTCTATTCTTGGCTTTATGATGTACATAAGTTATTTTTCCATCTACCTCACCTACTTTACCCAACTTGGTAAAGCCTCGCATATTCACCGTTTGTCTGTTTAGCTCATTGCCCGGCAAAACACCTTCATTTCGCTGATCGGTAATAGAAACACGGTAAGTAGAACTTTCTCCTCCACCTTCCATCGACACCGTATTGCTTATAGCAAATCCATTTTGATAGAACTCTTTGAAAGGATGTCCTTGCTGAGTCATTGTCGCCTCTTGCCCCAACCAGTTTTTAATCTTCTGGTTTTCAATTTTGGGTCCCCAACTCCAAATCCATGGATACGATTTCCCCGGCATTCCCGAAGGATCCATCGTATAAACACCATGTGCTCCTTGTCCGTAGCCTTCAATCAAATCAGGATAATAGTGTGGTTTCTGAATGGTGTAACTGCTCGAAAATGCGATTCCAGTACTTTTGCGCTTGCGTCCTTTTTTAGTGGTAATTAAAATCACACCATTGGCTCCACGAGAGCCATAAGCAGCTGCAGCACCGGCACCTTTCAATACACTCATCGACTCAATATCTTCCGGATTCAGGCTAGAAAGTCCATCTCCCATATCGCGTCCACCAAAGTGGCCTATATCACCGGCCGAAGAAGCATTCATTGGGATACCATCTACCACAAAAAGAGGTCGGTTGTTTCCCGTAAGTGACGACACTCCACGTAATACCACACGAGTTGATCCATCGACCCCTGTGGCCGATTGCACAATTTGCAAACCAGATACTTTTCCCGACAACGAGTTGATCGGGTTGTTCTCTTTGGCACTGTTTACCTCGTCACTCTTTACCTGTGAAATAGAATATCCAAGAGAATTTTTGTTTCGTTTTATGTTTAGTGCCGAAACCACCACTTCTTCCAATGCCCTTACATCTTCTTTTAAGGTGACATTGATACTAGCTTTCCCATCAACCGGAATTTCTTGTTTCTGAAATCCCATAAAAGAAAAGCTTAAAATGGCATCATCGCCGCTGACAGTAATTTCATAAGAACCATCTAGCCGACTAAGCACTCCATTAGTTGTTCCTTTTTCAACAATAGTAACACCAATTATAGCTTCTCCTTTCTTATCCCGAATTACACCTTTCAGTTGCCTGGGTGTTTTCTTTTTAGAAGAAACAACAATCAATTTATCTTTCTGAAATTTGAAGTTCAGCTTTGTTAACTTCTTTATCTGCGCTACAATTTGTTGAATGGTCAGGTCTTTGGCTGTAAAAGAGATTTTTTTCTTTGCAGCCACAAAGTCATCGCTATAAAAAAAACGATAACCAGTAAGTTTCTGTACTTTGGCAAATACCTCTTCCAACGATTGTTCTTTCACCTCTATAGAATAGGTATTTTCCTGTGCCCGAACTTGTCCAAATCCAAGGCCAGACATTAGTACGAATATTAAAATCAAAGATCGCCACTTTTGCCAGTGCACACTCCGATTTATGGGCATAGTAATTCTATTTTCAATCATAATAGGTTTACGATTTGAATTAGTTAGTTTTAAACACATTACCAAGTAACCTTTGTCCTTTGTAAAAGATATAAATAACACCTAGTATTCACTTGCTCTGTTACCAGCTTTAAGAGCCAATGAAGGGGTTTACTTTTTGTGCTATTCTCTGTTTGCTCTTTTCAATAGAACTCAGTTTAGTTATTATACAAGTAGATATCTCTTTGCTTAATTTCGAATTTCATATTCGCTGAAACAGCTACTGCTTCCAACAGCTGTTCAATGGTTTCGTTTTCAATGGTACCAGTAAATTTAATCTGATAAAGTGCTTCGTCCATCACATGTACATTCACATTAAACCGACGTTCAAGCACCGGAATAAGATCCTTCAGAATTTCTCTCTTTATAATCAGTTTTCCTGTTGTCCAACCAATTACTTTACCAGTATCCACTCCTTTCAACACATTGCTATTTCTTCGGCTCTCCTTATCGAAACGTATTTGTTCGTTGTCATTCAGAAATACCTCATTCTTTGAACTATTCCATGGCGAGCTATTTTTAGCCACACTAATTTTACCTTCGACCAAAGTCGTTTCCACAAAATTGTCCGACGAATAGTCTTTTACATTGAAAGCGGTTCCGTACGCCTTTACTGTCACCTCTTTTGTGGCAACCAGAAAGGCTTTCGATGCATCTTTGGCCACCTCAAAAAAGGCTTCGCCATCTAAGTGCAATCTTCTGTTTTTAATACCAAATGCTTTGTCGTACGACAATTTGGTACCTGCATTGATCCAAACGACAGAACCATCGGGAAGGGTCATCTTCGATTGGGCACCTTTGGGCATTTCAATGGTCGTGCTGGTCAACTCATTTTTCCCCAACCCAATTTCTCCAAAATAGAAAACAGACGATATCAATACTCCGGCAATAAAAATAGCAGCAATATTTAACCACTTTTTCCAATCAATATTATCTGATTGGGGTGGTGTTAATTCTACTGTTTTTTCCTCAATACCTTTGTTAAATGATTGCTCTAGTCGCTCCCACTCATTTTGTAATAAACTTTCATTTACCACACTATGAGCTTGCATAGCAGTCCAGATATCCTGAAAATCGTTAAACAGCTGACGATTATTATCGCTACTTTCCAACCAATTTTCCAACTCTTTTAACTCATCGGTATTGATGGTACCTTCCAAATATTTAATAATCCGTTTTTGCATTTTTGGTCTGTCTATATATCAATACAACTTACAAAGAGAAATCACTGAAAAGAAATAGTAAAAAATTGCTTTTCACTTCACTTCCTTCTTCTTTCACCTTGCGTTTCAAAAAGCGTAACGCATTGTAAATGTGCGACTCAACAGTCTTAGGTGAGAGGGAAAGTTTTTTTGCAATTTCTTTGTGTTTTAATCCTTCGAAGCGACTCATTCTGAATACCAAAGCACATTGATCGGGCAATTGATCTATCCATTCATTAATTTGCTGCATCAGTTCTTTCAGGTTCAATGCTTTTTCTATCTCGTTTTCATTAGGGAAGCGACTGCTGTACTTTATCTTAAACTCAGCAACGTAGCGCTGTGTAACAGCCTGGTGTTTCAAGTAGTTTAAACATGTATTCTGAACAGTTCGAAAAAGGTAAGAAGATATGGATTGAGCCTCATCCAGCGAGTGGATATTTCGCCATACATTTAAAAAGCTGTCCTGCAAAAGATCCTTACAAGTATCATGATCGTCTACAAATTTTAATGCATGGGCATAAAGTCCCCCGTAATATGCATTAAACACCTGTTGAAACATTTTATGATCCCCTTGCTTTATGGATCTGATTAATGTTTTATCGCTCTCCTTCAAAGTAGTTAGTTAGGTTATAACCAAAATCAGAAATGGGCATAACTCTGATTTAGGTCGCTGTTTTCAATTCGATCGTTATTAGGTATCTAAAAATAGAAATAATCAGAAGAAAACATAATGTTTTAAAACAAAAAGGAAGGAAAACAAGCTACAGCTAACTCTCCCTTAAGGGAATCGTGTTTAACTTTTTTATTATTTAATGTTTGATTCAAATGAGCTATTTGAACCGTTGTTATTTTTTCAGCACCCCAAACAGAGTCGCTAGCACTAAGCACCATCACAGCCAATCAATTGATTTCAAAAAGATTACACCCACACAACTCTCAATTACATCCGTGGATGACCTTTAATTACATTCTTACTTTTTCACTTTTAAACAAATCCATATGTATTTAACTATAGGCTTTTGTTTTACCAGAAAACGCGTTGGACTTGTCAAAAAGTACGGGGATTGGGATGGCGAGAGAATTCCTGGGACCGGTTTAGGGCTGGTTGTGGGTAAAGGGATTCGGTGAGCGATGAAGCGTTCTTTTTGACTAGATTTTTTGATTCTTTTGTAGCAATGACAAAAGAATGAAAGAAACAAAACAGAGTTTAATCGCATCAATATAACCAACAACTAGCTTTTCTATTATTGCACTCCATACAACTAATTGACTTCGATAGACGATAATGATTGGAGCGCTAGAATTCGATGTATACCATCTTTCTACCATACCATCATCGCTACGCGATTTTATGGCCGGCTGAGCTTGGGTTACGCCAGTAATTCATTGGTCGAAGCCTGTTCCTGCATGACATTACTCCCTTCGAGAGCCTCAGGGAGCGGTGTGAATGACTGGATTCATTTCGTGCGTTAAAAAAGGAAGACCATTTTCGCTATTACCTACAGTTCTAGTTGAGGGAGTTACTTTAAAGCAATTTACGATTAACCGATTATAGGTATCGGAAAGAAAAGTACAAAGTGGCAATTTGCACTAGCCAGAAATCTTTTTATGATGATTCAAGTGCCAATAGCATCCGAATTCCACGTTTAGACAAAAGCCGTTAAGAAAATGGGAGCTGTTTACGCGATTAATCAAGCACCTCGCCTGGAGAGAGTCAAAATAACATTCTGGTCTTAACAGATAAAAACAAAAACACAAAGCCTCTCTCCTTTATAACAACTCAGAAAAACATAGTCAGTGAGGCTATCGGGTCAATCGGCGCATAAAAAAGAGCCATAAAAGCAGGAATAAACACAAACACTTACACATTTTCCTGTTTTATAGCTCTATGATTGAAGAGGGCGATAGTTGGTAGCAGTTCAATCACCTACCACCAACATTTTCCAATATTATATTGTTTTATTGATTGATTCAACCCGGAACTCTCCTTTTGAACCTTCTTTCACTTCGACGGCAACACTTGGAGTATATGCATCTCCTTTGCTTGGAGTTAAGTTACCATCGTTATCGACCACACAGGTTATATAATACCAACCAGGATGCAAATAAGTGAGATTAAACGAAAACTCTGTAGCTTCAATTTCAGGGAAAAGCACTACTTGATTCATCTCATACATTCTAATGTAATCATGCTCCATAATCATTTTACCGTTATTATCGGTCAATGGCTCTTTGGATAGGTAAATACTAATCTTCTTGCCTTTACTTAAATCGTTTCGTTTAAACATCAACTTTAATTGTGCAATATTATCCAAATCTTTCATCTGAATTGGATCTTTTGCCCATCTACCTAATGTTTCATAATCGTCGGTACCGTTCCACTGCATTATATAACTGGCTGTTATAAATGGCTTATTGGGTGTAGGATTAGGCATTCCTTTAGGAAATGATTTCACCACTGTTTTAGTTGGATATTTAAACCACTCAGCAGCTTGCTTTGCCAAATCGGTATGCATTCTTTTCCCATCAAACTCCATATGTTTAGTAGCTTCTCGTTTTCCCAACTTGCTGGTGTAAACAGTCATCTTCATTCTATTGGTCTGAAAAGCGACCTTTACCCACATGATCTTTTTTCCACCTTGTGCATCCACAAAAAGATATTCGTTATTGTTGGCTTCCGTCAATACAAAGTAACTGGTTCGGTATATACCATTTAAAACGCCACCATTGCGCAACATTATGGTCTTCACTCCACGAAACTCTGCCACAAAAAAAGTGTTAAACAGGTTACCCATGCTACCTCCTTCAAATAATCCGTGTACCTGAGAAGTATTAATTGCTCTAAAGTCGAAGGCAAACCATTCCATATGCTGCCCCAGCAAGTCGATGCTACCCACCCAATGTCCCGGCATTTTTTCCATGAACTCGAACCCCTTCTTCTCGATGTTTACCGGAATAACGGGATCACCTGTGATTATTGGCGCAACTTCAGGCTTCTTTAGAGCCGTTTGAGCTTTTCCTTTTTCAAGGTTATTTTTCACCCATAGCTCAATTGTTTTCCTGTCTTTTTCAGGCATTAAGCCATCAACTGGCATTGGGTCATTAGCATTATTGATACGTTTCAATAAACCTCTGTTCTTTACAGCTCTTACAACATTATCGTAACCCTCTAAGGACATCCCGGCACTGGGATGTTTCCCCGAATGGCATGCCAGGCAATTATCAAATAAAATATCTTTTATATGGGAGTTATAAGTAATTCCATTGGAAATGTGATCTGTAACCTTTACAGATTCAACCTCTTTAACAGTTTTACAACCAGTGTAAACCATTATTCCTAATAAAACAAACATGACTACTCTGTTCATAGGTTCCATTTTTATGATTTAAAACCACTACAAGTATATTAAAGACTCAGATATCTTTTTTTGACCTAAATCAAAAAGAGCGCAACTGATCTATTCAATTGCACTCTTCAACTATTATATTTTAGTCTGAGTCGACTGAGGACGAACACTATATAGCTAACTTATCTCAAAAGTAATTCAGATCAACTCTTTTCAGGAAAATTTCAAGAGCTTATCTCAGCCATCTCAAACTAACGAATCCTTCTTATCCATTTCCATTTTCACCGTGATTACCCTCTCCGCTTTCACCTCCTCCAGAACCTTCTCCTCCAGCGATTTCCGGATGCATTGCAAACTTTATAAAACTCCCTGCATTGGGTGCAGGCAAGCTTACATTGCGTTTTTCGCTAGGCTGCATATCACCCGGAGTAGTTGGTCCATATTCAATGCTATTTCCTGCCGCATCGTATACATGCACTTCGACACGCACCTGAGGAGCCACTTTTGTATTTAGGTTTTCGAGTGTACCTGTAAAAGTCTGACTATTTTCATCGAAGGTCAAGATCAATTTCACTCCATTTACTATCTCACTTGCAGTGGCACTTCTGGCCCATTGTTTCCCCGACTCACCTAGCTCTCCTCCTTGGCCTTCTCCTGCCTCTAAATCATCTTTCTGGCAAGCAACTAAAGTTGTTAACGCGATTAAAACAAACATCGATAATAATTTAATCTGTCTCATAATTTCAAATTTTAATTTATAAAACGATGTAAATTTTCTTCATAAGCACCTTCTTTATATTTGATCTTTATGTCGATTAGTAAATTCTCCTTTAGCGATGTTCTCCCCGCCCTTCTCTATTTTTATGTTCTCCTTTTTCTCCTCCTTCACCATGTCCATGTTCATTAGATCCCACTTCGGCATGAGTAGACCATGTTTTAAAAACCTGCCCTTTAGCTTTTAATGTTACCTTTATCTTTTCTCCTACTTTTAAGTCTTTTGGTTTTGAAGGACCCAGTTCTACTCCATTTGACAAATGCACCTCAACTCTCGCCCTCTTCACCTTTTTCTTCGACACATTTTCCATGATTCCAATAAAGGTTTCCTGCGATTTATTGTATTTAAGAATTAGACGAACACCTTTTTTAATCACATTATAAGTTTGTTGTTGAGTAAACTGTGTGCCATCCTCTTCACCATGTTTTTCACCCTTATGTTCCTGACCGAAACATGCTCCCAATAAAATCATTTGAATTAATAGAGCTGTACCCAATACTTTTAGCTTTAACATTTTCATTCTGAATAAATTTTTACTGAATAACTTCCTTTATTTTTCACAACTCAAAACTACGGCACCAACATGAACGATTGATTACACTTTCCTTAACAGCCAATGAATTTCACATTACAATTTTGTAATTTAATAGCTCAGGAATCTTTACTACATTGTCAGCCTATAATTTACTATTCATGAAGATCTTACTAATAGAAGATGAAATAAAGGTATCGGCATTTATTAAGCGTGGACTGGAAAATGAAAGATACATTGTAGAAGTAGCTCAAGATGGAATAAAAGGATTAGAGATGGCTCATTATCCATCTTTCGATTTAATAATTCTGGACCTGATGCTTCCCGGTATCGACGGTTTTACCCTGTTGCGCCAACTTCGCGAAGCTGAAATACATACTCCTTTGTTAATTCTATCGGCAAAAGATGCCATAGAGGATCGAATTCATGGATTAAACCTGGGAGCCGATGATTACTTGTCTAAACCTTTTTCATTTGGAGAACTGTTGGCAAGAGTAAGAGCACTATTACGGCGAAGTAGCACACAAAGTAATAACACTACAACCATAAAGGATTTGAAAATTAACCTTATGACCCACGAAGTGTTTAAAGGAAATGAACAAATTGAGCTCACAGCTAAAGAATATGCTCTATTGGAGTTCTTTATCAATAATGCCAATAGAGCAATTAATAGAATAACAATTGCAGAGCATGTGTGGCGCTACGATTTCGATCCAGGAACTAACTTTGTAGATGTCTATATCAATCGATTACGAAAAAAAATTAAGGATACGGGAGAGAACAAACTGATTCATACAGTGAGAGGATATGGTTATATTTTAAAAACATAGCACAATGATTTCCAATCTTAAAATACGAATTAGTTTATGGTATGCCGGATTATCGACAATAATACTTGCAGTAACGCTATTTGCTGCATTCAGAATTATGAGCTTTCAACTCACGACTGAAGTAAAAGAAAAGCTTCACGATAAAATTGCCCTTATAGAACAAGAAATCATTCATAAACAAAAGATAGACAATGATGATTTTCGGCAACTCAAAAAATTTGTAGAAGAACCCGATACAAGCTTTGCTGTTCTTGCATTTCTGAATAAAAAACTGGTTCATATCACTCCTAGATTTCGAGCTCATGCTCACCATTTAAACCGAGCGTTTAAATCATCTGACACAACACATACAATACGCTCAGAAAGCTCTTCTTTTCTGGTTAACAAAATATACGAATCCGGTTACACTATATTCATTGGCTATCATCTTTCGGCCATAGAACAGCTTCAACGAAAGCTATTCCATATATTTCTTATTCTATTTCCCATAAGTCTGCTTTTATCTGTTTTGTGCGCCTTTTTGGTTACCCAACAAACAATGAATATCATAAAGCAGATTGATGATACAGCCCGCGATATTACAACTCAAAACTTAAATCAGCGAATACCTAGCAGTTCAAGCAATGATGAAATATCTCAATTAATTGTCACTTTAAACTCTATGATTGATCGACTGGAAAAGTCTTTTACTCAAGCCAATCAATTTTCTCAGGATGCAGCTCATGAAATAAGAACTCCATTGACCATTATACGGGGAGAAATTGAAGAGCTCATTGAGCATGAACAAACCAATACCACAACCACAAAAACTTTAGAAAACGTTCTGGAAGAGATTCAATATTTGATCTCTATTTCTCAACGACTGTTACTTATTCACAACCAGGACACCAACAATATGAAATATCATTTTGAGTCCATTGATTTTACTCAATTAATTAATGAAATTTATCAAGATGCTCAGATTTTGTCATCTGAAAAGGATATCGCAATTAGCTTAGATATTGATGAGCAAATCACCATAAATGGAAATAAAGAATTACTTACCCGCTTATTGTGGAATATTTGTGACAATGCTGTAAAATACAACCACACAAATGGGACGATAGCAATTACTGTCTATACTCAAAGTAACTACGTCTCAATTGAAATATCAGACAATGGCATTGGTATAGCTCCAAGTGATCAATCTAAAATATTTGATCGCTTTTACCGCGTAGATAAATCCAGATCCCGACAACTGGGAGGAAGCGGACTAGGATTAGCTATCTGTAAGTGGATTGCGGAACTACATGGAGGAAGTATTTCTTTGAAGAGCGAAATTCACAACGGTTCCACCTTTATTATCCAGCTTCCCAAAAACAGTTCTAAGGCATAACTATTTCACTATTCTTTCCTGTTTTTCAACAATGGTGATTTTCTTGTAGAGCATATTCCCCTGTTTGTCCATAAATGTCAGCAGATGCTCGCCTTCATCGGGAGCTAATTCCATTTGATGCAGCTGAATGGTAGAACCAATAAAGCGCCCATCCATATGCCAAAATATTTCAGCTTCGGCATTTTCATGTGCCAATTCCACCACCAATTTATTTCGAATTCCATCTAAATCGACAGGTAGAAAAATTCTATCGTTATTCTTCGGGTAAATCAATTCCATAGGCTGATGCTGCTGAACCGCAACACAATCATCGCGAAAAGGAGGAAGCGATCGATATAGTGGATTTTGCTTTTTGTAATACCACTCCATTGCTGGAGGCAAAACAAACCAACTTTCGTGCACCATATTACTTATTTTCTCGCATTGAGCATTCACCCTGTATCTTCGTGTTTTATCCAGATGTACCAACTGATGATAAGGACACACCTCCGACTCTTGTCCGGCCTCTGCTACCCAAACCGTATCTTTATGATTGCACCACCTTCCGGCCAAATATCCACTCTCTTTGCACACTAAAACTTGTACCATGTCATCGGCAGGTTCTTCAAACCAATGGGTGGTGGGTAATAAGCGAAATACATCGAACATTACCGGAGCAGCCACACTTACCCCTGTTAAACCGGGACGACCTTCTCCGTCGGCATTGCCTACCCAAACACCAATAACATGAGTTGGAGTACAACCAATGGCCCAGCCATCTCTAAAACCGAAACTGGTTCCTGTTTTCCATGCTATTTTACCAGATGAAGAAAACGAACGCCAACCATCTTCTCCATCCGGGCGCGTTACTTCCAGTAGTGCATCGAATGTTTGGCAAATGGATGCTGCTCCCAGGATTCCCTGTTCCTGCGGCTTACTTCTCTTTACCGAATCATTTAACAGATACGATGGAGCATGTATATCACTACTAAAATATTCTCCATTGGAATTATTGTAATGATTCAATACTCTGCCCATGCTGGCATACATGCCGCACAACTCCCACAATCGACCTTCTGCTCCACCCAGAATCAGTGACAATCCATAATGTCCTGCCGGACGATTTAAGCTTTTCATTCCCATCTTTTTCAGTAGAAAATGAAATCGCTCTACCCCATAATCGCGAAGCATCCTCACTGCTGGCACATTCAACGATCGGGCCAAAGCTATTGAAGCCGGTACTGCTCCATCATAATTCAGGTTGAAATTTTTGGGCGAATAGCCTGCCACCTGAGTGGGAATATCCGGGACCAATGTATTAGGCAGTAAACTTCCTTCATTCAGCATGGCTGCATATAAAAATGGTTTTAGCACACTTCCGGTACTTCTTTCAGCACGAATTATATCCACCTGATTGCCATGATTCTCCTTTCCCTTCGACTTAGTGTTCCCCACATAAGCCAAGCTTTTTCCTGTCTCCACGTCCAACACCAGTACTGCCATATTATGAATCTGGTTGGCTTCGATGTAAGCCTGATGCTTTTGCACGACACCTGCCACCTGCTGCTGCAATGTATAATCGATAGATGAAACAACTCGTTTCCCTTTTTGCTCTTTGTAAACACGATCTAACAAATGGTTGGCCACCTGCGGAAGTCGATGAATCTTTTCAGGCACACGCTCTAACTTAGATAACCGACATGTAGTTGCATCGATTATTCCTTTTTGTTGTAATCGATCCAGTAGTCGGTTTCTTTTTTGTAGAAGTAGTTGACTATTTTTCCCCGGATAAATTAACGATGGCGCATTGGGCAACACAGCTAAAGTTGCCGCTTCGGCCCACGATAACTGGTTGGCATTACGACCAAAGAAACGCCATGCCGCCACTTCCACTCCAACCACATTGCCACCAAACGGAGCATGAGAAGCATACATGGCCAAAATCTCCTCTTTTGTAAACCGTAATTCTGCTCTTGTGGCCCAAACCATCTCAATCAGCTTTTGAAAAATGGTTCGTGATTGACCTTTGCGGGCAATGCGCATTAACTGCATGGTTATGGTACTTCCTCCACTGACTATCTTACCCGCTTTTACATTCTGCACACATGCCCGACCAAAAGCAACGGGGTTTATTCCCGGATGTTTGTAAAAGTAGTTGTCCTCGAATGTCAACAACGACTGCTTAAATTTCTCTGGCACTTTCTCCATTTCCGGGAAACGCCATTGGCCATCATCTGCAATGCGAGCGCCCATTAATCGACCTTCACGACTATACAAAATAACCGAAGTAGGATCATCGAACAGCTTTCCGGGTAAACACAACCAGTAAGCTACTGCCAAAAGAAAAAATGCCAGCAATAAAATGCGGCATTTCTTCGATTTACAATATTTTATTTTCAGTTTTAGCATATAGAATTACTTGATTACCTCTACCCAACGTCCAGCTTTGCGCGCATGAATTCGATTATCGTACATGGCCTCGCAAGTAACTGTTGGCAAGAAGAACTTTCCGATATAAGCAGCACTTAACTGAATAGTAAATGTCTTTGCCTGCCCTTTACTCAGGTCGAAATAGCTATACACTCTGTCGTCGCGAATATCTTGATAAGTAGGCTGATCTTTCGATTTTACTTCATCCACATCGCCAAAACGTGTATTTACAATTTCCCAACCAGAAGGGAAAATATGAGTTAAAGCCATTTGCTTATAACTATCCCAAACTCCCGGATGCGCAACTGATACTGCCGCTTTAAAATCAGTTCCCTGTTTCAGCTTAGTAATATCAATTGGTTTTCCCTGCACATCGGTATAGACAATTCTCATTTTCAGATTGCTTTGTTTCGACGTTGCATCGCCCGCCTCTGGAATTCCGCTAGTAACTACTCGGGCATAAAGCATTCCCTTTGATTGATTTTCGACCTTAACTTTTGGTGTTTTCTCTTTTGTATTTATTTCGAATTGAGCAACCGGAAGTTTACTGCTAAAATTCACCTCTTGCTGGTTGTTTAACTGATACTTCACTTTCATCTCGCCAATCAGGTTTTTCTCTGCAAACTGTGCTATACCAATTAAGCAATAAGCGGTGGTTTGAGTACTCATCCAACTATCGGCAGACAATTCTTCCGATAACTCTTTCACTAAGTTAAAGGCTTCTTTCTTTTTGCCCATCAAGGTCAATGTTTCCAAAATCATTGCTTTATCGCGAGTAGCAGAGCCAAAGCTTCCATAATGCTCGTGATAAGTTTTCACATTGATACTTAAGTTAGCCACCAATTTTTCGGCAACGCTTTGCTGACCAATTAACAGGTAAGCTGCAGCCAAACGCCACGAAGCTTTCTGCGACAACTTACTGATTTCACGCAATCGGTTCATGGCACCAATATCGGCACGATCGGCCAATGCCAACGTATACAATCGATAGGCCTGAAGTAGGTCGCTGCCAGCATAATATCTTCCGCCTCTGAATTTACCAACTTCCCAACTTTGTGCTGCCGACTTCTGATGTTTAATCCATTCGTTCTTTAACCCGATAGGAATAGTATAGCCTTTCTCTTCGGCCAATAGCATAAAGTGACCAGCATAACTGGTTCCCCAATCGCTTACGTAGTTACCCCCCGGCCAATAACTATAACCACCACTAGGCATTTGGAAACTCAACAATCGGTTTAATGCTTCTTGTACATTCTCTTCAATTCTCAGTTTCTGTTCGGCAGATAAATCCATAATTCCAGCTAGAAATAGCTGAGGGAATACTGCCGACGTAGTTTGCTCAACACATCCATGTGGGTAATCCATTAAGTAATCCAATCGGCGCTCCAGGTTTACTGGAGGAATACTAGATAATTCCAAAGTAGCTTTATTGGTGCCTTCCATTCCTGGTAACTTTATGCCATGTTGCCAACTTTGTCCGGCTTCCAATAGCGTATCCACTACGTTTATTACCTTTGGATTTGGATTGCGAACATCCAGTTCTATCTCGTATGTGCTTTTCTTCGATCCACTCTGAGCAATCACTTCTACTTTAGCAATACCCAATTTAGAAGCCACTTTTAGTCTGAAGTCGATCACTTTTTCTCCCGTCTCGGAAAACTGTACGGTCTTGCTCATCTCCTCCAGTGGCTGCAACAAGCTATTTGTTTTTACAGTGAGTTGAACATCCTTTACCTTTTCGTCCATGGCAAAAACAGTTACTGGCAATGTAACTTTCTCGCCAGGTCCAACTATGCGAGGTAAAGTTGCCAACACCATAAGCGGCTTACGTACCACTGTGGTTTTCTCAGCAGATCCGTATGCTCCCTGGTTACCTGCAACGACCATAGTTCTTACCGATCCCACATAATTAGGCATCATTAGTCGGTGCTTACGCGACGTTCCTGCCTTCAGAGTAAATGGCCCTACAAATTGAACCACCGGCTTAAAGCGATTGGCTTTTGCCTTTTTCTTTCCATTCAGGCTTTCGTCACCACCAACTGCGAAAGCATTCTCTAGTCGTGCACCAAAAGCACCTAAAATATTATCGTATAAATCCCATGTTTTCACTCCTAATGCTTCTCTGGCGTAAAATGCATTCCATGCGTTAGGCGTTTTAAATCGGGTTAAATCCAGCAAACCATCATCGACAACTGCCAATGTATAAGTCATTGCTTTGCCATCTTTCTCTGTTACCTCCACTTCGTATTCCTTCTCTGGTTCTAAAACCGAAGGCATTTGAATTTGAGGCGCCAAACGCGTTGCCGGATCTTCTACGGCAATAGGAATAACGCCATACAAGCGAATAGGCAAATCGTTTTCGACCTGAGCATGTGGCTGAATTAAACTCACACTCACATAAGCATTTGGTGCCATTTCGGGAGTTATCTCTACATCGAATTTGGTCTCCTTCGATTGAGTATCCACCCAGAAAGTCTTCAATACTTTAGCTCCAGTTTCGATGCTTACCAATGCCTTGCCCTTTTTAGACGAAGGAATAGTAATTTGTGCCTTTTCTCCTACGTTATATTTCTTCTTATCTGAAGAAAAGTTTAGCACAGTGGCATTTCCGGGCATTCCCTCCGGCATTCTTCCATACCATTTCGAAAAATAGGCTGTAACTCCTGCCGAATGGCCACTCTTCGGATCAGTTATTCGAATCAAATATCTTCCGTAATCGCGCCAGTTGTGGTAGTTTATCTTTAAATCGACAGTTCCTTTTCCATTGGTCGTAGAAAGTGTTTTCTTCTCTATAATTCGAGTTGAAGACCGGCCAATGTACGAAGCAAGATTCTCATAATTGGAATCCCACCACCAACGCCAATCAATCTTGTAGACTTTCAGCTCTAGATCTTTTCTGCTCACTGACTTACCATCAGCATCTACAGTGACAATTTCCAACTTGTGATTTTTATCGGTCAAATACCATCCATCTTTTGCTTCAGGCATTTTAATTCCAACAAAGCTGTTGTAAGGTGCAAAAGGTATACGCTGCATATCGATACTGAAATTCCCTCCTGCTTCCATTACCCGTGTAATGAAACTAGCATTCAGCATTCCCGGAGCTGTTTTATTGGATTTCAAATTTAGCTTCACATTAGCCTGACCATTTTGATCAATCTTGCCATCGAAGATCACCTGCTCATCGCTATTGAAATATTTTGCAGGATCATCGAATACAAACTGGTGATAATCGTCGAATTTTGTTTTTCGTGGAGTTAAGCGCAAGCTGATATTGGCTTTCATCTTTCGCGCAACTGCACCATGCAGCCACTTCACTTCCAGCTTGGCTTGCTCTTCATTTTTATCCGACTTAAGCAGCTTAGCACCAAAATCAAGATTTATCTTCAATCTGTTGGGCTTAACTGTTTCTATCTTAATACGCTTAGTAAAAGTAGCTCCTCCAACTCTAACTCTTGCAGTCCAATTTCCGGTTGGCGCATCATCATTGGTAGAAGTTTCCACTGCATAAAAACCATTTTCTCCAGCAGTCAACACTCGATGTACGATTGTCTGTCCGTCAGGATTCAATAGTTCAAAAACCACCGGATGATTTTCGGGTAAGCTCTTCTGTTCGTCTTCTAAAATAAAAGTCAGGAAGAGTTTATCACCTGGTCGCCATACTCCACGCTCTCCATAAATGTAACCTTTCAATCCTCGCTGAACTACTTTTCCCCTAATATCAAAATTACTTAACGACAAAGCCGAGCCATCGTCCAAACGCAAGTAACCACGCTGATTGCCTTTCTTCGCCACCAACAAGAATGGTTTTCTTTTTAAATCAATTTTGGCGAATCCTTCTGCATCAGTCTTTGTATTTCCCATCAACTGACTTTGGTAATTGTAGATATCCAGTTCTACTCCAGATTCTGGTTGAGCAGTCAATATGTTCGATACTGCGAATGTGATGGATTTATTGCTTCCCGCCTTAGCTATCAAGCCCAAATCGGAGGCAAAAATGTTGCGTTTCGGGAATCGTCGATAGTTGTAATAAGAAACATGACATGGGTTGTCTCTCTCCCGCCAGGTATACCCATCAGGCGTATAGTAATCGGAATACCAGCCCGGACGATCCCAACGCTCTTGTTCCCGCTCTAAATCTTCTGCTATCTCTTGCTGCTCGACAGGAGTTAAATCATTGATTTGCTCTTTTTCGCCACAAGCATATAGCGAATAAGCTTTTCTGAATCTTAACTCCACACGATAAATGGCTCCCGGATTCACATCGATGAATTTAGCCAAATCAATAGTGTGTGCGTTCCATTTTCTTAAATCTGCAGCTTTTCCAACTGCCAAATCTAACTTCTTCTGCAATATTAGTCGACCAAACTTTCGAAGACTATTGTCTCCTTTCCATCGGTTTTCCTGAAAAAATGCAATGATATTATTCTCGAAAATTTCAATTACTCTTAAGTCGACAGCTTTTAAACTCACTGCTTCGAAAGGAACAATCAAGCCTTGCGACGAAGGAGATATGGTTCCTTTTCCAATCAATCGTACTGCTGGTTTAATATCCTGAAACGATAATTCCTGGGTAATTCGTTCGGACAATGAAAGGTCTCTCACATTTCGAATTCCTTCTTCGAAATTTATCTTTTTAGTTCCGGACAAACGATACTGGGGATATGCTCTCACTTCGTTTCCATCAATCACAAACCGGAATTGATCCGCTCCTTCAATTGTAATCAGCCCTTTTAATTGCTGGTTCTTTTTCAACGGATCGGAAAAACGAATGGATACATATTGTTCTGGTTGCTGAATTACCTCAGCCGATAGGATCTTAAACGCATCCAATGCAGGTACTTCAATTTCTTGCTCTCCTTTTTGCTTTATTCCGATAGAGCTACCATCCCAACTAATGTGCAATTGAGCTGGCTTCGCTTTTCGATTTAAACTATCAATTACAAAATGGTGCAAACGTCCACTGGCAGTGTGTGTCCAAACAATTGTCTTTTCTTCCCCTTCGTAATTGGCCTTTAGTACCTTTTCAATCTCTTTTTCGTCAATCACATCGGCTGTCGTTATATAGCCTTTGTATTTCTGAGTAGCCATATCTTGCTTGTCGTATGTTTGCAGGCCTTCTCCACGATAATTGAAGTTTTGCTTTACAATTTGAAATGAACAACGAAACAGTTCGTGTTTCTTATCCACCTGCATCAATTTATTCAACTGTAACTTCAGCTGATATTCCTTTCCTGAAGTAAATTGCTCTGCAGCACGAAACTCAATAACACGAGGTGATTTCCAAAAGGCTTTTCCTTCAATATTAGGAGAAAATGAAAGAATATCCTTATCCAACAACTGCCCTACTTTCACCGAATCTTTGAATTCGCTGCTCAGCTGAATTTGAATTGGAGCTTGTGAAGAAATAACGCCTGTAGTAAATGCCGAGATGTACTGGCCAAATCCTGGATCGATTTTCTTCTGAGTTGTTGACTTTTCTTTACACGAGAATACAACTACCATGAATGATAGTAGAATGGTAAGTAAGCGAAGATGTTTCATACAATCGAATTAAGAAGGGGTTAAAACAAAATATTAGTCAATTATCACAAAGTTAACAAAATATGTCAACTTAGATAAAGTCATAATCTTCTAACGCTCAATTCGATTTTATAGTATAAAAAAAGGGGTACTCGTTAGCACCCCTACTCGTAAACTTGAAATAAAATATAAAGAATTTATCTTATATTTTCCACTGTAATAAAATCTACTTCCACCTGATATTTTCCCTTTTTCAGGTTTTGTTGATACAAGCTCTTCTGGTTCATGTTTCCTCTTCGAGTCCCCATTTCGAAGAAGACATTGAACTCGTTATCTTTTTTTGTTCCCGCATTGGTTCTGCCTCTATACTGATCTAGCAACAGTACTGATGATTTTGAGACAGCCAATGGTCTTTTCTTTGCCTTATTGTAAACTTTATTTTTCCCTCTCCACTCTACTGTTACCCCTAAATTATCCAGTTTCATTGTGGTAGCTCCGTCGCTATGGGTAAAATTAGTTTTTGCCTGCATAATTAACTTCCAGTTGGCAGTACTTTCAATCTGTCCGTAAAACGCATAATTTGAATTTAAGTATCCCCCAAGTCCTTTTTTGAAGTTGTTTATGGTTCTAAATTCAAAATCGATATTAGGACTACCTCCTCCTGGCATGTTAAATTGCATCGATGTTTGCAGGTCTGCTGTTATTGTAACTGTTTTGCTCTTTTCCACCTGAGCATTAGCGCAAAAACTTCCAGCTAACAACAGACTAACAAGTATAATTTTTTTCTTCATTTTCTGAATCGATGAAATCGATTTCAGTAACACAGTTCTATTTTGAGGACTATTAGTGTAAGCCATGCCTAAATGGTAATTGTTTGGTTCTGGTTTATTTCAGTGTACCTAGTTTCCAACAATAGCAGAGTGGTATTCAGCAGTTCTATTTTCTTCCACAGAGCTAGCAGCTGGTTTAGATATCATAAAGGCAATTAATAATGAGACCAGTACAACTACAATTTTCTTAACAGTGTCAGTTTCTATAACAGTAAGTTGTTTCATGAGATTCAATTTTTATCTGTTTGACACTATCGAGTTAAATGAGAGCCCTCGATGGAGCTCTCATGAAATCTTATATTAAAGTACTTCTTGTGCAGTTAAAGTTACTGTAGTGTTGTAAGTACCTTTTTTCAAGTTTTGGTCGTAGATACTTGTTTGGTACATGTTACCTCTTTTTGTTCCCATTTCCCACTTCAAAGTAAATGGATTCTCATCAGCAGTACCTGCGTTTGTTTTGTTAGCAGCAGTATTGTATCCTAACAATTCAACTTTAGCAGCCAAAGCTTTTGTTTCGCTAGCAAGAACAGAAACAGCAGTATTATTACCACCATACTCAGCAATTACACCTACATTGTTTGCAGCAATAGTTGCACTTTCGTCTTCAGTGTGTACTAAGTTTACAGCAGCACAGCTAAGAGTCCAGTTTGCAGTAGAACCTACTTTACCTGCAGTAGTTAAAGAACCGTCAGCACCAATACCATTACGAAACTGCTCAATTGTATTGAAGTTGAATTCAATTTCTGTTCCAGCAGTAAGGTCCAAGCTCATAACAGTGTTTAATTTCGCAGTAATAGTAACTGTTCCTGTTTTTTCTACCTGTGCGTTTGCGTTGAATCCTAATAATACTACTAATGCAGTTGCCAAAATTGTGTACAGCTTTTTCATCTTGTTTTGAATTTTTAAAGTTTAATTAAATATTGATTTTCTATTTTTTTACCACCAATCTTGTACTACAGCAAACTCTACTTCAGTTCGATAAGTCCCTTTTTTCAAGTTTTGCTTGTACAAATTCTTTTTATTCATTCTTCCTCGGCAAGTTCCCATTTCCCAATAGATAAAGAACATGTTGTTTAAGTAACAACCACGGTTCGACCAACATCCTTGTGGTCTTATCAACCATTGTTCTCTTCGTTTTAAGGTAATTGGTCTCCTGCGTCCATTTACTCTAACCCGATTGCGCCCCAGGTACTCCATTGTCACTCCGATGTTATTCAGAGGCATTCGAGTGTAACCATCTTCATGAACCATCTCTGTATTGGCCCAGAAGTAAAGTTCCCAGTCTACTCGTGCATCTACAGCTCCCAATGTTCTATACTCTCGATTTCGCCCCAATCCTTTTTCGTAATCTTCTATTGAGTTAAACTCAAATGTTACAGTTGAAGCATCCATCAACAGATATACACTATTGCAAAAAAGGTTTCTTTTGTACGAAGACTTTACCTGTCCTGTAACTTCACCTAAACTTGCTATAGCTAAGAGTACTGCTAATGCAAAAGTTTTAATCATCAATAAGTCTTTTCAAGTTTACGCTTTCCATTAACCAATCGGCGTGCCAAAAACCACAACCTACTTTATATCTGTCGATTACGAAAACCACTAAAAAAAATAGCTATTCGTTTTTATTTCATTTTTGAAGAGTAACCTTTACTGCACAGCACACACACACTTCCACTAACCAGTTTTTATACCTATATACCAAACACTTACAACCATCTATTCGAAAACGAATAGTGCTATTTCAAAATTGAATAGACCAAAACTGAAGCAATAAAATTCGATCTTAAATAACATTTAACTAATGCTTACACTTCTCATTTTCAACACTAAAATTTATTTTATTTACTCTCCATTGAAATAATGAAATTCAATTCCCGGCTTTATTGTAAAAAAGGATTGGAATTTGGTAAAAGTGACTATTTTTGCCTTTATCCTATTGTTAGGAGAATCACAATATTTTTACATTGGATCAAATCAATATATGTTTGAAAAAGATATCCCGTTAAAAGGCATTGAGCCTATCGATTTTTTTGGAGTAAACAACAGTAAGCTCGACCTGATGTCTACCTATTTTCCGAAACTAAAACTGGTAGCAAGAGGTAGCATTATAAAGGTGTGCGGAGCAGAAGAGGATATAAAAGATTTTTCGAACAAAGTAGATTACCTATTCACCTATTATAACAATTTCAATCTTCTTCCTGATGCATTAATAAAAGAGGTCATGTTAGGTGATTTCGATGCCAATGCTCACGAGAACCTGAAGAACAACAACGTTCTGCTTTTTGGTAATACAGGAAAGCCTATTATGGCTCGAACTCCCAATCAGCAAAAGTTAGTGGATGCCACTGCTAAAAACGATTTGCTTTTTGCTCTTGGACCTGCCGGAACAGGAAAAACATATACCGCAATTGCATTAGCAGTAAAAGCATTAAAAAATAGAGAAGTACGTAAAATCATTTTAAGTAGACCAGCAGTGGAAGCTGGCGAGAATCTGGGTTTTCTTCCTGGCGACTTAAAAGAAAAGATTGATCCGTACCTTCAACCTTTATATGATGCACTGAAGGACATGATTCCTCCTAAAAAGCTGGAAGAATTCCTGAATGATCAAGTCATACAAATTGCACCGCTGGCATTTATGCGTGGAAGAACACTAAGCAATGCATTTGTTATTTTAGATGAAGCTCAAAACACAACCGAGAATCAATTAAAGATGTTCTTAACCCGAATGGGACAAAACACCAAGTTTATTATTACTGGTGATATAACCCAGATTGATTTGCCAAAAAAACAGAAATCGGGAATGGTTCAAGCTTTAAAGATTTTAAAAGGAGTTAAGGGAATTGGATTTATCCAATTCGACAAGAGCGATATTGTGAGACACAAATTAGTAAAACGAATTGTTGAAGCCTATAATAAATTTACAGAAGAAGCCGAATAACATCAAACATATACCTACATAAAACATAATCACAATGAGTAAAGCTTTAGTAAAAACAGATTTCAACTTTCCATTACAGAAAGACGTTTACAAAGGAAAAGTACGTGATGTTTACAACATCAACGATGAGTATTTAGTTATGGTTGTTTCGGACCGTATTTCTGCTTTCGACGTAGTACTTCCTGAAGGAATTCCATTTAAAGGACAAGTACTAAATCAGATTGCTGAGAAGTTTCTGGATGCCACATCTGACATTGTTCCTAACTGGAAAATTGCGACTCCGGACCCAATGGTAACTGTTGGTCATCGTTGCGAGCCTTATAAAGTTGAGATGGTTATCCGTGGATACCTTACTGGTCACGCATGGAGAGAGTACCGTGACGGAAAACGTACACTTTGTGGAGTACCTCTTCCTGAAGGCATGGTAGAAAACCAGAAATTCGATCAGCCACTTATCACTCCTACAACCAAAGCAGATCATGGACACGATGAGGATATCTCTCGTGAAGAAATCATTTCTCAAGGTCTTGTTACCAAAGAAGAGTACGAACAATTAGAAGCATATACTCGCGCGTTGTTCCAAAGAGGAACTGAAATTGCTGAGAAAATGGGGCTAATCTTAGTAGATACGAAATACGAATTTGGTAAGAAAGAAGGTAAAATTTACCTGATTGATGAAATTCACACTCCAGATTCATCTCGTTATTTCTATGCTGAAGGTTACCAGGAGCGCATTGACAAAGGAGAAGGTCAAAAGCAACTTTCGAAAGAATTTGTTCGTCAATGGCTAATTGCCAACGGATTCCAAGGAAAAGACGGGCAACAAGTTCCTGAAATGACTCCTGCATATTGCAACGAAGTTTCGGAGCGCTATATTGAACTTTTCGAGAATATTACAGGTGATTCATTCTTAAAAGCAGATTTGGATAACCTTACCAATAGAATTGAAAAAAATGTTACTGAATTTATTGAAAGTAATTTGAAGTAATTCAGTCAATATTATGATTTTATCAATACCTCAAATGAGTTTCATTTGAGGTATTTTATTATCCGACTAATTCATATATTTGCCCTGTATTAAAATGCTAAGAAATATTACCTCAAACTATAGTCAAATGAAACAGGTATTTATATTTATTGGGTTATTGTTTTTTGCAACAGCAACAATAGCACAAAATAAAGTAAAAACAATTACCGAATCGGATGTGGTTACAGTAGGACAACAAGTTCCTACGTTCAACTATGTTGATGATAAAGGACAGAAGCAGTCATCCACTAAACTGCAAGGGAAAGTGGTTATGTATACTTTCTTTGCTACGTGGTGTGGCCCTTGTCGCAAAGAGCTTCCTGTAATTGATGAAAAGATTTGGAAAAAATATCAAAACAACGATCAGTTCAAGTTATTGGTGTTTGGTCGTGAACACAATGCCAAGGAGTTGAAAAAATTCAAGAAAGAACACACTCTGAATTTACCTCTTTACCCTGATCCGAAACGCGAAATTTATTCGAAGTTTGCTCATCGTTTCATCCCTAGAATCTACTTAACAGACAAGTCGGGAAAGATTATTTTCCAATCGAAAGGATTTAATGAAACTGAATTCAAAAAGCTATTAAAAACAATCGAAGAGAATTTATAATAGCTTAGTCGATATAGAAAAAGGCAAGAACACTCTAACATAAAGTTGGTTCTTGCCTTTTTTATTTTCAATAATTACTGAAATCGCTTGGGAAGTTCTCCCTTTTTTGTGCTCTCAATAATTTCCTTTATTCTTTTCTTACGCGTCTCTTCCCGCTTCGCTAAAACAATCCAACTCAACAAACCTTTCTTCATTGCTTTATTCAATGAGCTGAAGAATATTTTCGAATCGGGATACTTTGCCATCTGCTCCTCTAAATCATCGGGTAAAATCAAGTTCTCTACATCATCTAATATCGACCAGTTGCCATTCTGTTGGGCTATTTCTACACTTCGAATTCCAGCCTCACACATCAAACCTTCTGCAGTCAGTTTCTCAATCTTATCCTTATTCACTTTCGACCAGGTTGAACTTGGCTTTCTTCTTCCAAAATATTGCATGTACTTTTCCGAATCGATTGATCGTTTCACACTATCAATCCAACCAAAACACAATGCTTCATCGACAGCCTCACTCCAGGTTAGATTTACATTTCCGGTAGCAACCTTATTGAAGATCAACCAAACCGAATGCGCTTTATCATGATTCTTCGTTAGCCAGTCGCGCCACTCTGCTTTCGAGGAAGGATGAAAGGTTTCTGTACTTTTTTCTGCCATCTGATCAGTTTTATTCTTACCCAAAGATAAAGAAACTTCCAGCTTATTTGTTTCCACTAAAACTAATCATTCACATAAACAACAAACAACATCGGATTACTGTCTTCAGTATAATTGGGCATTATCTCTTCCAGCTCATATCCTTGTTTCTGAAAATACAGCTTATTATTTTTCAAATCGACAGGCAACAACCGTATTTCTCCTGTGTTGAATTTGTCATCTACCATAAAAGTAAATGAATTAATCCCTTTCCTAGATTTTAGATCGTAGCAAAATAGTTTGTTCTCACCATCATGACGGTATTCAGCCCACAAATAACGATTCGTCTGAAAGATATTTTTAATCAACAACTTCGATTTATCGGGTGTCGGGTTATCCACCTCAATAATCTTTGTTGGTATCAACTTATTCCCTTTCATTGAAAATAAAGTATCAATAGAATTCGAAAGTTTCACCAGTACCGGGCAGTATACCATCTTCTCATTTCCTAAGTCAGAAATATATTGAATCCCCGGCAACATTGCTCCCACTTGTCTCTTTACTTTTATCTGTTTTAAGCAAATACTATCCTTTTCAGCCCCATTAGCTTGAAATCGTTTAACAAAAGTGCGATTGATTATTTCACTTTTACTCCCAAAACCTTTAGCAATTACCCATAGCTCATCATCTATATACTGCATGGCATCGGCCCAATAATCAGTATTAATAGTAAACTGATATTCTCCATCGAAGTTGAAACAAAGGATTTTTCTCAGGCTACTTATATATAGGTATTTCTCGCTGCAACAAATACCGTTTATTTGCTCAAACTCTTGCGGCCCTTTCCCCTGATGTCCGATATGCCGGACAAATTTTCCGTTTTTATCCATTTGAAACAGCTTATTTCCGGAACTGATAAAGAAATATTCCCGACTACAAGCCAATTGTCGTATAGCTGGGATAATATTATCGACTGAAGTAACTAACCGTATAGTATCTATTCGTTGCATAATCTTCGACAAGTATATCGTATCATTTGAACCAGTTGGAATATGAATCCTTTCTCGTTTATCTTTCGATGAGCTACTGCATGAACAGAGTAATAAAAGGCAAAAAAAGTATAAAATACGCATGTTTATTTCGTTTTAAAGAAGTACAGACTTAATGAATTTACAGGCATTTTAGGAGCATGGTAAAAAAACAGGTGATTGCACTGCGCTGTGTTTCGAACTTTAACAGTTCCCGTATTAAACAGATCATCTATCAAGCCGTATTTCGCAGATTCAGGCTTTTTATTGGCTGTAATTCCAATAACTTCTCGTTCCGAAATATCTAACAGCAAGGTATAAGTTCTAAAGTTCCTACTGTAATCCCAGAATAAATAATTTCCACTAACAAAACCATTGGTTGCAAATAGTTTATCTCGTGCAGAAAAACGAACTGACTTATTTTCCATTGTAATAAATGGCTTTAGTTTATCACCTTCCACCTGAAACAGGTGATTGAAATGATTACATCCCATGGAAACCACTAATTGATTGCCATGTATGGATAAACTACCATGTCTTCCCATCCGGGGCAATATATCTTCAGTCTCTTTTAGTCGCTTTATGACCTTCCTATTTCGCCCATTTCTATCTAATCTGATTAGCGAATAATAACTTACATCTTGCTTTAGGTCTAATTTTATTCCCCACAAATAACCATTATAAATTGCCAATTGGGAGAATCCATTTTCGGTCTTAAACTCCTCAATTAGTTCTCCCTTTTCATTGATAAGACTAATACTATTACCATGCTGAATAAAAATATGGTTTCTAGCTTTATCGTAAGCCACCTTCACTATTTTTCCAGGATTAAATAACTCTTTAATGTATTCCCCCTTTTTACTAAACTTCAACACCCGATAAGGAAAGCCCTTATTTTTTTCCGGACCTTCGGTAACCATTATCGATTGATCTGTTAAAATGACCTGATGAATCCTGAATAATTCTGTTTTACCATTGGTTTGTAACTTCACCTGAAATGGATTGGTGCCAATCTCTGATAGTTTAACTGCTCGTTTGTGAAATGTTTTCCATTGAATAATTTCGCCTTGCGAAAAGGAAAATAAATAGCACATTGACAACATGCACACAGTAAGAAATCGCTTCATCGGTATAATTCTTTTCTGGTAAATAAATTGGCATTCGCTCATTGTATCCATTGTCATAAACGATTTATTATCCCATTTGTAACAGTTCCTATCCAGCACAATCTCAAGCATACTAATTTTCACGATTACTTTTTGATCGATTTTGTTTTATTATGTAACTTAATTCAGTAATATTATACCTGCATATACCCATTAAAACTTATAAGATGAATTTAATTCGATTTATTAACTCCCTGTCTTCAACAGCTATTCTTATTCTATTTTTATATGGATGTCAAAAAAGTGCTAATGATCTTCCCATTATCTCTCCAGCAAACCTGATAGAGCAAGGTTACAGTATAGATAAAATTACAGAATCAATAGAGTATATTCCTTTAGATTCAGGTAAACAACTCTCTAACATTGAAAATATAAAAGCCAACGGAGATGGATATTGGATAAAAACTGCACAAGGTCTTTTCAGATATAACAAAAAAGGGAAATACCTGAATAGCATTGGACGAAAAGGGAAAGGTGCTGATGAGTATATCGGTATTTGGGATTATGAAATTGATGAAATAAAAAACGAAGTGTATATACTTGTTCATAACAAGGTTAAAGTTTATGATTATTCGGGCAAATATATTCGTCAGTTCTCTACTCCTGATCAGACAGGATTCAATTCATTCAAATGGTTTAATAACCATCTGTATTACCCATATGAATATGGATTTAAACCACTGAAGAACCTATATGCGTCTACCAACAATAATGGCAAAAGTGTTCAGCAACAAATTAATGGACATGAGAAAGAGGCAACATTTAACGTACAATATGGACATCCACAACTCATTGCCAGTAATAAATCGTTGTATTATTGGAATTTACTGAATGATACAATTTATTCTATTTCGGATAATATTATTAAACCAGCCTATTTGTGGAGCAAAGATCAATTTCGGGTAAGCAGTAATGATCTGTCCAGTGAAAATAACTACAGAGCTAAAAACAGCTGGCAAATTATCGATTTCACAGCTAGTAATCGCTTTTTCTTTTTCCAATATATTCTACTAAATAAAAAGAAAAAAGTTTATACTATATTCGACAGAACACTAAATAAAATGCAACTGGTTAGCGAGAAGAGATTTAGCGATACTTCTTTACATATGAATAAATTAGACAATGGACCTGAGTTTTATCCAAAATATATCTGGAATGAAAAGAACCAATCAAAAGCATTGATGTGGGTAAATGCCTTTGAACTGAAAGCGTTAATTCAGGATAAAGCATTCGATGTAAATACCTCCACAAAACTCAAAGAAAAAGATCGATTAAAGCAGCTTGGCAGTCAACTCCTAGATAATGACAATCCTGTTTTAATGGTGATCAACCTTAAAAGATAATGCTTTCTCCCTTTCTTCGCTCCCAAAAAGATTACAAAAAGAAAGAGGTGACTAAATTGAAAGTCACCTCTTTTATATTTTACTATGCTAAGTTCTTTGTTTAAGCAAACTTTTCAGACCAGTAGCGTTCTGCATCAATTGCAGCCATACAACCCGATCCGGCAGCAGTAACAGCCTGACGATAGTGAGAATCTTGTACATCACCACATGCAAATACTCCCTCAACATTAGTTTGTGCTGTACCTGCAACAGTATTGATATAACCTACTTCATCCACATCAATATATTCAGCGAAGATATCAGAATTCGGTTTATGTCCGATTGCTAAGAAGAATCCATCAATTTTAATAGTCACTTCTTCCTCTTCCGGAGTACCTTTTTTCTTGTAAAGAACTGCTCCTTCAACTACTCCTTCACCTGTTAAACCTTTAGTTTGGTGTTCCCAAAGCACTTCAATGTTTTCAGTTTTAAACACACGCTCTTGCATTACTTTTGAAGCACGCATTTCATTTCGTCGAACAATCAAATATACTTTGTTACAAAGTCCGGCTAAGTACAATGCTTCTTCAGCAGCAGTATCTCCACCTCCTACTACAGCAACATCTTTTCCACGGTAGAAGAATCCATCACAAGTAGCACATGCTGAAACTCCCGATCCTGCATATTTCTGCTCGTCTTCCAATCCCAAATATTTTGCTGTGGCGCCAGTAGCGATAATTACAGTGTCTGCTTCAATGGTTTTATTTCCATCGATAGTTACTTTTCGAGGCATAGTCGAAAAATCAACAGCAGTGGCTAATCCCCAACGGATATCTGCACCAAAACGTTGTGCCTGCTTTTTAAGATCTTCCATCATAACCGGTCCGGTAACACCTTCCGGGTAGCCTGGGAAATTTTCTACTTCAGTAGTAGTTGTCAATTGTCCTCCTGGCTGTAATCCTTCATACATAACCGGAGTCATATTAGCTCTTGACGCATAAATTGCTGCTGTATATCCAGCAGGACCCGAACCAATAATAAGGCATTTTACGTGTTCTGTATTTTCGCTCATCTTATTTTCTGCTTGTGTATCGTTATTTAAATCTAATTTATCGAAAAATTCCATAGCTGAACAATGTTTTTTGTTTTTCCAATACAAATCTAAGTAATCTCTTCAATAAGAAAAATGAGGAATAAATTAGTTTTAAGAGGTCATTTACAAAATTTATAAGGATTGTTTTCCATATGCTAAGTTCCTCACTAAAAGCCAACGAAATTTACCCCAATCGTTTCATTCGTATTTTTTATTATTTTTTCTTGCAGAATATGGCCGATTCCTCTACTTTTGCCCTGCATTCTCCGGTTCGGAGAAGTCAATCGGGATGTAGCTCAGCCAGGTTAGAGTACACGTCTGGGGGGCGTGGGGTCGGAAGTTCGAATCTTCTCATCCCGACCTGAAAATGAATAGGTTAGCAAATTATTTTGCTAACCTATTTTACCTAGGGTGCAACATATTATTCAGGAATCATCTAAGTTTTGTTATCCTCCACAGACTCATTCCACATTTGAAATATTATCGATCAATATTGGCACATCTGTAAACGTTTTTTAGCTTTGCACTGCACACACAAACAAGATATGTTTCAAGAAAAAGGGTTAGTAGATGGTATACGAAAAGGCGATGAATCTTCTTTTAAGAAGGTGCATCAACTATTCTATCCGCGCCTCTATTACTTTGTTCTTGAATTTATTCCACAAAGCGACCTGGTGGAAAACATCATTCAAGAAACATTTATGACCCTTTGGCAAAAACGAGAAGCATTACTTGAAAACACCAACCTGGGAGCCTATCTGTTTACTGTTGCCAAGAATAACTGCTTAACCCGATTACGTGATCAAAAATACTGTCAGAAGTTATTTGTCAACGAAATCATGGATGAATCTGAATTGGAGCTAAACCGAAGTGCATTATTGGAGATCGATTCTTCTGCTTTCGTCGTGGAAGAGATTGAACAAATTATCCAGGAAACACTAGCTCAATTACCCCCTCAATGTCGCAGAGTATTTGAAATGAGTCGCTTTAAAGAGATGAAAAACCGTGAAATCGCAGAAGAACTAGACATCTCTATAAAAGTGGTTGAAAAGCACATGACTCGCGCATTAAAAACATTCCGAACTGCCTTAAAAGATTACATCCCATTTGTGGCCTATTTACTTGTGCCATAAGGTAATCTTCCAATAAAAAATAGTTGTCCCTAAAAAATATTAGTTAGCGAGGGGGGGGTAAAGCCATGTTTATGCTTTATCCTAATATAAGGCATACAAACATGAGTGATTGGAACAACATAAACGAGCAACTCAATCAATTGGCTAAAGATAAAAGCCAATCGAAATGGTTAGCAGACGTCAAGAAGGATGAGGCACTACGAAGCACTTACTGTAAACTAAAACAGTTGAGAGCTCTAGTAGCAACTCAGCAACCAATGTCTAATGTACAAATCAATGCCAGTTTTCAGCAATTGAATAAGCGCATAAAACGTAGAGACACCATTCTGTTTATGGCGGGAAAGGCAAAATATGCTGCCGTAGCTCTACTATTGCTAGCCATTAATGCTCTGGTTTTCTATTACGGCAAGAACCAGCAACCGCTTCAATACACCAAGGTGGTAGCAGATAACGGACAAATATCGAAAGTAATATTGCCCGACAGTTCTATCGTGTGGTTAAATGCTGGAAGTACCCTAACTTATAACAATCGATTTGCCAACGATAACAGAACTCTACAGCTAAATGGACAAGCCTACTTAAATGTCACCAAGGACACCAACATTCCATTAATTGTCGACTGCCGATCGTTAAAAGTAAAGGTAGTGGGTACCAAGTTCGATGTTTCGGCTTATGCCGAGAACAATCAAATAAATGTCAGTCTGGAAGAAGGTTGTGTAGAACTACTTGATCCTGTACATGAAAAGATTCATTATAGAATGCAACCGGGTGAAGTTGCAACATTCGACACCAAACACAAACATATAAAGGTCAAGATAGCCAACATTCAAGATGTTACCAATTGGAAGCGAGGTCATCTTTTCTTCCTTGATGCCCACTTGGAAGAAGTTGTCGCAGCACTTCAACGCAAATTCAATATCGATATAAAAGTACAAAACCCGGCTTTGCGAATGATCAAGTTCAATGCTAAATTCAATGAAGAGTCACTGGAAGAGATCATCAAATACATCGAGTTTGCCTGTAAAGCAAAAGCCTCTATAGGTTATGAAAACAATCAAATAAAAACCGTGACATTAAAATAGATGCATATGATTCTGTATAATCAGGAAAAGTGACATATAAGAAAGGAGATGCGACAACATCTCCTCCCAATTGTTTCGTGCCTTCGTTTCTCAGGCTCTGGCACAAACGATTCAGATTATTAATCCTAATCAAAACAAATTTATGAAAAAAAACTATTATTCATGGATGGCCATAGTGGTTTCGCTATGGAGATCGCAAATTTGTAGAACCATGAGACTAACACTGCTTGTCGTTCTTTTTGGAATAACGCAGGTTTTGGCCGGGAATGCATTTTCTCAGTCGAACAGACTAACACTAAGCCTAAAGAACACCTCTATTCGTCAGGTGTTGAATAAAATTGAAGAGCAATCGGATTTTCTTTTTGTGTACGATGCCACAAAGGTAAATGTAGATAAGAAGGTTACCATTAGCACAAAAGACAAAAGTATTTCCGGAATTTTAAATAGTATTTTCAATTCGGAAGAGGTTACCTATAAGGTATTCGACAAACAAATTATTCTTACACCGAAATCAGCGACTTCACAACAGAAGAAAAGCGTTTCGGGAACAGTAAAAGATAGCAACGGCGAACCATTACCTGGTGTATCAATTGTTGTAAAAGGAACAACCACTGGTATCACAACCGATTTCGATGGTAACTTCATTATGAATAACGTTCCTGCCAATGCCACATTGGTATTCTCATTTGTTGGAATGAAAACACAAGAGGTGCCTGTTGCCAACCAAACTCTCTTTAATATTACATTGGAAGAAGATGCCATTGGTTTGGAAGAGGTGGTAGCTGTAGGTTATGGAACCAAGCGAAAAGTAGAATTGACCAATGCAGTAGCCAATGTAACTGCCGACGACTTTGTAAAAGGATCGGTAAAAGATGCGGCACAATTAATTAAAGGAAAAGTAGCCGGACTAAACATCACCAATCCTGATGGTAATCCCACAAGCAATTCTCAGATTGTGCTTCGTGGTGTTACTACATTAGCTTCGGGAACCCAGCCATTAATTGTTATCGATGGCGTACCAGGGTCGTTGAATGATGTTGCTGCAGAAGATATCGAAAGTATTAACATCCTGAAAGATGGATCGGGAGCTGCCATTTACGGAACACGCGGAACAAATGGTGTTATTCTTATCACCACCAAAGGTGTTCGTAAAAAGACAGCTGCTACCATCGAAGTAAATAGCTACATATCTACTCAGGTAATTGCTCGTGAATTGGAATTCATGAGTGCCGATCAGTACCGCGAATTAGTTGCTCAGGGAAAACCAGGAGCATTCGACTACGGTGGCAACACCAAGTGGACCGATGAAATCTTCAGAACACCACTTTCGCAAACTTACAATGTAAGCATGAAAGGTGGTGATATGAAAACCAACTACATCATGAATATCAACTACAAATCGTTGGAAGGATTGATGGAGCGCTCCAATAATAACGTACTAAACGGTCGTATCCAGGCCAACCACACCATGTACGATGGGAAACTAAAGATTACCGGAAACATCATGGGATACGAGCAAGAGTATTTTGGTGGTAGAGATGGCGGCGGCTGGCGTGGCGATGCTTACCGTAATGCATTAATCTACAACCCAACCGATCCGGTGAAAGATGAAAATGGCATGTGGACAGAGCATCCCGACATGAATAACTACGCCAACCCAATGGCACTATTGAACGAAGTAGACGGAGTGGTGAAAATAACCAACTACCGCCCATTCGGAACAATTACACTATTTCCTATCGATGGATTAAGTGTTAAAGCATTGGCGTCTCGCAATATCAAGAATACCATTAAAGGTTATTCCGAAACGTTCAATCACCTGAACAGTATTAAATCGAAACGAAAAGGTTTTGCTTCGCGCGGATCTAGCAGATCGATTAACGACTTGTTGGAATTGACATTCAACTACACTAAAACCTACAAAGATCATAACTTCAATGTACTGGGTGGTTACAGTTACCAACACGATGAGTGGGAAAGCTTCTGGGCAAGTAACTACGACTTCCCTAGCGACCTGTTCTCCTACAACAATTTATCGGATGGACTAGCCAAAGGAGAAGGTAAAGCCAGAATGGACTCCAGCAAAGGAGCATCGAAATTGGTGAGTTACTTCACTCGATTAAACTACAATTTCAACAACAAATACATGTTGATGGCTAGTGTTCGCTACGAAGGATCTACCAAGTTTGGTAAGGATCATAAGTGGGGTGCTTTCCCAGCAGTATCTGCTGGTTGGAACGTAATTAACGAACCATTTATGAAGCAATTACCAATGTTTAGCGCATTGAAGTTGCGTGCCGGATTTGGTGTTACTGGTACTGCCCCATCTTCTTCATACAAATCGTTGAGTCGCTTAAAGTACGGTAGCAAGTTCTTAATGAATGGCGAATGGGTACCAGTTATCGAACCATCGTCAAATGCTAACCCAGACTTACGTTGGGAGAAAAAAGAAGAGCTGAACATTGGTTTGGAATTCGGATTATTCAACAACAGAATTTCCGGAGAAATTGATCTATACAAGCGTACCACTAAAGATTTACTTTGGAACTACTCGGTACCAAAACCTCCATACCTATACGGTTCGGTATTGGCCAACGCCGGAACAATGGAAAACAAAGGACTTGAAGTATTGGTAAAAGCCGAACCACTTCGCGATGGTGAATTAAAGTGGAATACTTCAGTTGGTTTCTCGACCAATTCTAATAAATTGGTCGATTTGTCTAACGATCGTTTCCAATTGAAATCGGGTTATTTCTACGCAGGTTCTACGGGTGAACCAATTAAAGCGTCGACTCACATTGTAAAAGAAGGACAAGCCATTGGCGATTTCTATGGTTTCAAGTCAATCGATATCGATGACGAAGGACACTGGATTATTGAAGGAGCAGATGGAAATGCCAAGCCTATTGCCGATCAGCAACCAGAAGATAAGCAGGTACTTGGCAACGGACTACCAAAATACTACCTGAACTGGAACAATACATTGTTCTATAAGAATTTCGATTTTAGTGTTACCATGCGAGGAGCTTTCGATTACCAAATTTTGAACATGACCAAAATGTTCTACTCGGTACCAGTTAGTTTAACGCGCGGAAATGTAATGACCAGCACATACGACAACATCTATGGTAAACGACCACTTAACGACTTACAAGAGCTACAATATGTAAGCTATTTCATTGAAGATGGTGGTTTCTGGAAAATCGACAATATCACTATTGGCTATAGCTTCCAGCCTAAATCGAAATACTTGAAAGATGTTCGCGTATACGCTTCAGGCTCTAACATGTTTACATTCACCGGCTACTCTGGAATCGATCCGGAAGTGAATAGCCTTGGCCTAAGTCCGGGTAACGATGGTCGCGACAAATACCCATCAAGCCGTACATTCACATTTGGAGTATCTGTTAAATTCTAACTGTTAAAACCACAATAATTATGAAACGAACATGAACTTTCAGCATTCTAAATTTCGCAAACAAGAATGATTAAAGTTTATGTGAGTTCCTGAATGTATTCAAATTTTTTGAACATTCAGAAATCAAAAAATTTTAAACAGATGAAAAACATTTTAAAATCCATATTCCTTCTTGCAGTAGTGGCATTTGCCAGCTGCAACGATCTGACCGAAGAGGTTTACTCCGACCTTACCGAAGACGGTTACAAATACAAAGAGTCGGAGATTTATGCCGTAATTGGCCCTGTTTATAGTAATCTGCGCGGCTTGCACCACCACCGTGGCTTTTCGGCACTGCAAATGACATCGACCGATATTCTTTGTATGCCAGCCAACGCATCGGGATGGGACGATGCCGGTGTATACAAGAAACTACACTTCCACACCTGGAATTCAGAAGCCAAGCAAGTGGGAAGTGCGTGGAGTCAGTTGTATAGTGGCGTACTTCATGCCAATCGTATCATCTCGCAGTTGGAATCGGGGCAGGTTCCTGTTCCTGCCAGCGAAAATGTAGAATCGTTGATTGCCGAAATAAAGGTAATGCGCGCACTCTACCACTGGTTCTTAATGGATAACTTTGGCGACACTCCCTACCTTGATCAGGTGACTCAGGAGCTACCTGCCGTTACCCCACGCGAACAGATTTACGAGAACATTGTAGCCGACATCACTGCTTCAATGGATAAGCTAAGTGCCGAAAACGATTTGAAACACTATGCCCGCATGAACAAGTGGGGAGCAAAAGCACTTTTGGCTAATATCTATTTAAATGCTGAAGTTTATACAGGTCAGTCGCAATGGGAAAAATGTATGGCATTGTGTAACGAAATTATTGCAGCCAATAAATATCAGTTACAGCCCGACTATAAAGATTGTTTCGACTTCGACAACGACAATTCAGTAGAAAATATTTTTGTTATTGCCTACGACGAATTGAATGGCGGAGGTCTTTGGATCAACCACACATTCCATGCTGCATCAAAAGCCAAGTATGACATGAAAAATACCCCTTGGGGAGCTGGTTCTTTGAAGGCTGTTTCGCAATTTATCGATACTTACGAAGAGGGCGACTACCGATTGGACGTAACCTGGGAACACGGACTTCAGTTTGCATCCGATGGAATAACTCCTTTGTTGTGTACTTACGATCGTGCTGGCGAGCAATTGAACTATTCCAAAGATTTGCCCAACGGAAACTACACTGCCGAAGACGAAGGATACCGTGTAAAGAAATTCTTGCCTAAAATTGGTTCTGAAAGAAATCTGGACAACGACTTTCCTATTTTCCGTTATGCACAAGTATTAATGATGAAAGCAGAGTGTTTGCTTCGTACAGGCAAAGCCGACGAAGCAGCAACCATTGTTACAGAAGTGCGCCAGCGTGCTTTTAAAACCAATCCGGATAAAGCAACCGTTACTGCAGCCGATTTAACAACTAACACATCATATAAATTCGGTTATGTAGAAGATTACAAAATCGTTGAGCAAGGTGATCAATCTCCGGTAGAATTCGGTGGTTTCTACGATGAATTGGGGTACGAATTTGCAGCCGAATGGGTACGCCGTCGCGATATGATTCGCTTTGGTACATACACCACAAAAAGCTGGTTATCGCACAAACCTCAAGGCGACTACCGCATTGTGTTCCCATTGCCTAAGGGTGCTATCGACACCAACCCGAACTTAGAACAACATCCCAACTATTAGCCTAAAATCGATATAAAATATCGGTTCTAGGTTATACTTCACCATATCAATCAATCAGATAGGTGTTCAACAAAACCAGTCACGATCTCGATCTTGGCTGGTTTCTTTTTTCCGTTCGCGAAGACGATCTCCATGCTCTTTACTCCTTACAATGAAAATATGCTTTCTAGAAGGTCATTTTTACTCAATAAAAATGTAACATTTAGTAGTTGAGCCTGACTAAATTCAACGAACAAACATCATTACACATCAACAAATGAAAGATTTTATATTTTCGGCTTTACCTTGGGTTATTATGGCTATTGCTGTTGCTATATTTGTAGCAAATGAACATCATTCAAATACCAATAACTCTGAAGAAACAACAGATCATTAGTATTTATTAAGAACAGGCAGTAATTGTTTCAATTCAAAAACGAACATCAATGAATATCATCATACGGGAAGCCAACATTAATGATTTAAATAACCTGACCGTTTTAAAACAACAGGTTTGGATCTCCACCTATGCAACAGAAGGGTTAATCGACGAATTTTCCAGTTACGTACTGTCTGAGTATTCACTGGATAATGTAAAAAAATCAATTCAAAATAAAGACATAACAACATTAGTAGCTCTTTGTGATGATTGCTTAATTGGGTGTGTGGAAATTCTGAAAACACCACAGAAACCTATAAAGTCTGCTTATCCTTCTATCGAAATTTCCACGTTTTATATTTTAGAAAAATTCCAAGGGCAGGGGATTGGCAAGCAACTTCTATCTGAATGTTTCAACCAGATAAAGCAACTTGGATACCAACAAGTGTGGTTAACGGTTTATTATAAAAATCAGAATGCCATTGACTTTTACGCTAAGCAGTATTTCAAACACATTGGAGAAACCAATTTTATTCTCGGAGAAGAGAAACATAAGAACTATATAATGCTTAAAGATATTTAAATTAAGGCACAAGCTAAAAAAGCTCGCGACATTGAAAAGACTGATTAATGCAGAAAGGTGGAAAAGTTGGAAAATTGAATTGCTTGATAAAGGTAGTGCGAACAGATCGCTTTACTACGTTCACGAGGACGATCACCATGCACTTTGCTCTTAGTCCTTAGCATTCGAATCCCGTCTCCCCTTTTTCCAGATTTCTCTCTATTTCGTGATTTTAGTACCTTTCGTGGTAATTTAATCCTCTGTGGAACTTCGTGCTCCTTTGTGGTTCTTTGTGAAATAAATTATACCACGACCCTATGAGATAGAAAGAGACGCAAAATCTTGCGCCTCTACATTCGCATTCGATCACCATGCACTTTGCAACCAAATTCGATCTCCCTTTTCTCCGAACTCTGGGTACCGTTATATTTCGTGGTTAATAATTCGTCCATGTAACGCCATATTCCATTGCGCCCCATACAACCCAATAACTCCGATGATCGATAATAATTGGGCCACTTTGTCTTACGACATCATTTCACCACCGGCGTTGCTGGTGGCTAAAATTCTTTCAGCCCTACAGGCTGCTTAATGTTGAAAAGTGGAAAAGTTGGAAAGTTGGAAAATTGAATTGCTTGATAAAGGTAGTGCGAACAGATCGCTTCTCTCCGATCGCGATGACGAACACCATGCGCTTTGCTCTTAGTGTCATTCCCTGATATATGTTGACCACAATTTGAAGAACAATGAAAGCCAATTTACGAGCTTTAAAAAAGCGAAGAGTTTACACGGACGAGTTTAAAAGGAACTTAGTCTCCCAGTTCGAGAAAGGAGTTTATTCTGTGCAGCAATTA
>SACZ01000096.1 GCA_023369685.1 Prolixibacteraceae bacterium JC049 | reverse complement strand
AATGAACGTACCATCAGCACGTGGCCCGCTCGATCACAGCGTCCGGGAGCAAATCGTCAACGCCGCATTTGAGCATTTCGGGCATTACGGCTACGAAAAAACCACCGTAGCGGAATTGGCTAAATCTATCGGTTTTTCAAAGGCCTACATCTATAAGTTTTTCGATTCCAAACAGGCTATCGGCGAAGTGATCTGCGCTAACCGCCTGGAGACGATCATGACGGCGGTACTTGCAGCGGTGGCGGATGCGCCATCAGCCAGCGAAAAATTACGCCGCCTGTTTCGCGCGCTCACCGAAGCGGGAAGCGAACTGTTTTTCCACGATCGTAAGCTCTATGACATTGCCGCCGTCGCCTCCCGGGAGAAGTGGCCATCAACGGAAAGGTATGCGGAACGCCTGTTAAAGCTGATAGAAAGCATCGTTGTCGAAGGCAGGCAGGCCGGCGAGTTCGAGAGGAAAACCCCTCTTGACGAGGCAACCTATGCGATATACATGGTGATGTGCCCCTTCATTAACCCTGTTCAGCTGCAGTTTAACCTTGAAGCGGCGCCGACGGCAGCGGTCATTCTCTCCTCGTTGATTCTAAGAAGCCTGGCCCCCTGAATGATAACCGCTCTTTTTTTTGGTCACTGGTCTGAGTATGC
>SACZ01000095.1 GCA_023369685.1 Prolixibacteraceae bacterium JC049 | reverse complement strand
AAGGAACGTTGACWGCCGAGGCTGGCGGAGGCTTAGAGGTTGTATTGAATGGTCGCACGTATGTTTATGGAACAGACAGTGAGTTGAGTATAACAGGTAATACCTGGCGTTTGAATGTCGGTTCTTCAGCGGCATTAAGCGATGGTGTRTAYGATGTRKTGGTACGTGTAAGCGATGCGGCAGGTAACCAGTCAGAAGATAGCACTACTAAYGAGCTAACAATAGATACGATAGCTCCAATTCAGCCAACAGTGACAGCTCAGGTTACKAGGGATGCAACACCAAGAATTGAGGGAACAGTAACATTGGGTAGTGGWGATGTATTTAGTGTATCAATTGGAGGTCGTACTTATGTTGCCGGCACGGATAGTGAGTTGAGTGTAACGGGAACAACGTGGAGATTAGATATAGGCACAGCACTRARTGAAGGCATTTATGATGTTGTAGCTAAGGTTGTAGATTTAGCYGGCAATACGATAACAGATGGTACAAGCGGAGAATTGAATATCGATCAGACAGCTCCAACAGATCCAACAGTGATTTCTCARACGACCAGTGATACTACTCCAACTATTCAGGGAACAGTAGCGTTAGAGAATGGAGGAAGCTTTAGTGTAACAGTCGGCGGTCGTACGTATGTTCATGG
>SACZ01000094.1 GCA_023369685.1 Prolixibacteraceae bacterium JC049 | reverse complement strand
GCATGTGATACCTTTTCGGAAAGCCCAAAGACAGCCCTCCGACGAAAGAAGCAGGACAATGGAAYTTTTCCATYGACTTTTTGTCGACCCCAAATTTTGACCTTTAAGTACTTTTTCGGGCATTTTCGTGMTTTGGGCTATATTACGGACCCAAAATTACTTGTTCAAGCATTGTTTTCGAATTTTTTCATGCATCAAAGCTCGTTAAGACTAGATGGGGKATYCCTACATAGCKGGTGGGACCCACGGCRAATGGWTCATMAAGTCTTYAAAAMAGAATAKATACGATTRCATTGCATRTASTAAYRGATGCGATCATACCAGCACTAATGCACMRGATCCCATCAGAACTMCGCAGTTAAGSGTSSTTGKGCGAGAGTAGTACTAGGATGGGTGACCTCCMGKRAAGTCCWCGTGTTGMATCCCTCTTTTTTGTTTAACCTTTTTTTTTTTGGTTAAAACTTTATGACTCCATAACTTTTAGACCGTGAGGCCAAACTTGGCATGTGATACCTTTTCGGAAAGCCCAAAGACAGCCCTCCGACGAAAGAAGCAGGACAATGGAACTTTTCCATTGACTTTTTGTCGACCCCAAATTTTGACCTTTAAGTACTTTTTCGGGCATTTTCGTGATTTGGGCTATATTACGG
>SACZ01000092.1 GCA_023369685.1 Prolixibacteraceae bacterium JC049 | reverse complement strand
AGTTTTGGATCGAACAAATCCATTGACACAAATMGTTCATGGGMGMAAATTGAGTTATTTGGGYCCTGGMGGATTRACAGGGCGAACTGCTARTTTTCGGATACGAGATATCCATCCTAGTCACTATGGRCGTATTTGYCCMMTYGACACGTCTGAAGGAATCAATGTTGGACTTATTGGATCTTTATCAATTCATGCCAGGATTGGTGATTGGGGGTCGATATCCATCCTAGTCACTATGGGCGTATTTGTCCCATTGACACGTCTGAAGGAATCAATGTTTTTATCACCAAGTAGAGATGAATACTATATGGTAGCGGCGGGAAATTCTTTTTAGAAAGTCCATTTTATGAACTCTTTGAGAAATCAAAAAAAGCACGGATACGGATGCTTTTTTTATCACCAAGTCAAGATGAATATTATATGATAGCGGCAGGAAATTCTTTGGCTCTTAATCGGGGCATTCAAGAAGAACAGGCTGTTCCAGCTCGATACCGCCAAGAATTTTTGACTATCGCATGGGAAGAGGTTCATCTTCGAAGCATTTTCCCTTTCCAATATTTTTCCATTGGAGCTTCTCTAATTCCTTTTATCGAACATAATGATGCGAATCGAGCTTTAATGAGTTCTAATATGCAACGTCAAGCAGTTCC
>SACZ01000090.1 GCA_023369685.1 Prolixibacteraceae bacterium JC049 | reverse complement strand
ATGAAATTTTTCAGGGACAACTTCCAGCATTTCCAAAAAACAGTTTACCCATTGACTTGGAGACAAACAAACAATTTGAGCATTAAGGTTTAAACCGAATTTTTCCGAAATTGACCTGACCTGACTTTTCCTGAAAATCGACTTTAAAGCTGTTTTTACAGATAAATCAGGTTTCTCTAACAGACAGGAAATAAATGCTAAGTATTTGGCTTTAAACTTAAAATCAAAAAATAACTGTTTTCTTTTAATGTTTAACAGGGCTGATTTGACAGTTGGCGGTGGAAAGAAACTTTCAGGACCTACCTCATAGACAAGTTTCAAATCAAAAAAAGTATGATAGAAAACGGTATATGGATTGTAAAGCTTCCTCGAAAATAACTTTTGTGTAGGTTCTAAYTGAAGGACAATGGAACCTCCCAGAAAATTTCCAAGACTCTCAAACATCAGGATTTTGAAAATATCGGAAGTAATGCCATAAGGAATATTTGACACCACTTTGAAAGGAAATTTCGGAACTGCAAAATTCCTAAAATCACAACCGACRACTTGAACATTTCGGGCATCAGAAAATAATTTTCGTAAATGTTCAACCAAAGCTGTGTCGTTTTCAATAGCAACAACATTGTTGGCGATTTTTAATAAATGGCGATTTTTAATAAA
>SACZ01000012.1 GCA_023369685.1 Prolixibacteraceae bacterium JC049 | reverse complement strand
ATAATCTTTGCTGAAGGAAAAAAGAAAAACGAAAAGAAAGTAGATCTTCCCGCTATCAAACTAGAGCAAAGTACTCCAGTATATATCTGTCCATTATGAGTTAGATAATAAATACAATAACCGGTCAACTGTATTTAGGGAAGTACAGTTTTTCCTTTTCTCCAAAGTCCGGTATCCGAATAAAATCGCGTAGCGATTATAGACTTGTAAAAAGATGGCATCCCCTCCAAGTGCCCCAATCATTGCCATAAATCGAAGTCAATTAGTTATATGGGGCGCAATAATGCAATGACAAATATGAAAAAGGAATCACACGATGGGAGTCGTGCGATAGCGTTATTTATAACGGAGATTGCAAATCTGCGCTAGCGAGTTCGTAATATAGTTATTTCACAAAGAGCCACAAGGAAGCACGGAGTTACACGGAGAAATTAATTGATTTGGTGTTTCATTCTTATATTATACCCCCCCCAACACATAAAGGGAATTTGGGAGAATCTAATATCATTTAGTGTATCGACCAACTAAGGTATTTCAAAGGAATATTATGCAATTAGAGGCTTTAACTTGTGAATTACTGTCGTAACCCAATCTCTATCGGCATAAAAATCGCGTAGCGATTATAGACTTGTAAAAAGATGGCATACCACTATCCCAAGTGCCCTAGTCATTATCATTGATCGAAGTCAATTGGTTATATGGGGCGCAATAATACAACAAAAAATATGAAAAAGAATCACACAACGGGAATCGTTTGGTCGCGTTATTTATAGCACAGATTGCAAATCTGCGTTAGCGAATATTTACCACTATCCATTCTTAATTAATAATTCACCATTAATCACTTATCATTAACTGCCTCTTTGCTCTAGCTTTCGCAATCGGCTTCGCAGTGCAAAACGGCTAATACCCAAGTATTCGGCTGTTTTCGATTTGGATCCATTGAAACGTTGCATGGTTTTATCTACAATTTCCAATTCCAGCTCTTCCAACGAGAAGGCATGTTCGGGTAAACCTATTTCTCCCGGGATAATGGTAGAACCTATGGCTTTCTTTTCGGTATGTACCTCATCGTTATCGGTGTAAAGATGCGATAAATGCTTGGGTTGAACTTCGGTTTCGTCGTATAGTAATACCACTCTTTCTATGGCATTTTCCAGCTCTCTGACATTTCCTGGCCAGGGATGTTTTTCTAGTATCGATTGAGCCGGTTTACTGATAAAACGGAAGCTTTTATTTCTTCGTTCTATAAAGTGTTCCATGAAATATTGCGCCAACGGAACAATCTCTTCGGTCTTTTGCCTTAGTGGTTTCAGGTTAATGGTTCCACTTTCCATCCGGAAATAGAGATCGGAGCGGAAGGAGTTCTCTTTGATCATTTGTTTTAGGTCGCGATTGGTAGCAAATACAAATCGCACATCCAGTTGAATAAGTTCATCGCCACCTACTCTGTAAAACTCTTTTTGCTGTAGTACTCTTAATAGTTTAGCTTGCATGTTGGATGGAAGTTCACCTATCTCATCTAAAAACAGTGTACCTCCCTGAGCCAATTCCATTTTACCAATTCGTCCTTTTACATTGGCTCCGGTAAAAGCACCTTTCTCGTATCCAAATAGTTCGCTTTCGAATAGTTGTGGCGATAGTGCGGCACAGTTTACAGGGATAAATGGTTCTTGCAGGTTTTCGTTTTCTCCATAATGGATTAAACGGGCAATCATCTCTTTTCCGGTTCCTGTTTCTCCTTGAATAAGAACAGGAATATCGCGGTTGGTATGGAATTTCATTGCCAGGTCGACCACATTGCGCATATGAGTAGAGAAGACAGCCAGCTTACCGCTTTGCTGAATGGTTTTCATAGTACTTTGAAGTGCTTCCAGCTTCTGTTCCGATTGCTTGGCAATGGTATCCAGCTTTTCAACCGATGTTTTTAACTTTGAATTTTCGCTTAGCAGTTGGTATTTATCTTGCAGACGCTGAATAGCATGCGATAACTCTTCTATATTGACTGGTTTTAGCAGGTAATCGGATGCTCCCCATCTTAAGGCTTCAATAGAGTTGTTTATCTCTGAAAATCCTGTCATCAATATTACATCGATATGTTGATGGTTTTGTTTTACCCGTTTAAGTAGCTCTATGCCACTAATACCCGGCATTTTTATATCCGACACAATCAGTTGAAAATCTTCCGATTCGAGCATTTCTAATGCTACATTAGCATCTTCAGCCCAATGGGTGTCAAATTCCATCTCATCGGCTAAAAACTCAACAATGGCTTCTCTGCTTAATGCATCATCTTCAACTACTAGTATCTTCATTTTTCTGGTGTTTTAAATACAATAATAAATCGAACGCCTCCGCTATCGATATTTTCGAAAGAGATGTCGCCATTCATTTTGGAAACAAATGTACGTACAATAGCTAATCCCAATCCCGAACCTCCGCTCTCTTTCTTGGTGCTATAGAGTGGGTTAAATAGCATTTCGCCAACATCTTTCTCTATGCCTTTACCATTGTCTTCCACTGATAATTCGATGGAATGTTCTCGTTTTAGTGTTTTAACAACAATCTGCTTCTCGTCGCGCTCTACTTCACCCAATGCATGAATAGCATTTACTACCAAATTAATAACCACTTGTTCCAACTGCACCTTGTTGCCTTGTATGTTCAGGTTGCCAATGGCTTGATTCACTTTTAGCATTATACCTTGATTACGAATTTGTCGTTTTAATAGTTGCAATGCTTCGGTCAATACACTATTCAGCTCAATTGTCTCGGTCTCTTCTGAATTGGGAACCGGATTGACCCAGTAGTTGCGCATGTTCTTTACAATGGTGTCGATTCTACTGGTACCTTCGGCAATGGTGTTTAGTTTGCGAACAATATATGAGGTCAATTCATTATCGGTTTTCTTTACTTTTCTGAGCATGGTATCGGTAGTAATGCGAATGGCATTCAAGGGCTGATTTATTTCGTGAGTGATACCTCCGGTGATTACTCCAATGGATGCCAGGCGAGAAGTTTGCTCCATTACCTGTACTGCTTCAGCATGTTGTTTTTCCATTTCCAGGAACTGGTTCATCTGGAAATTACGCTCCCAAGCATTGGCAATTACCCGAATTAAAGTAGATAAGAGCTGCATTTCTTCATCGGTCCAATGGTGTGGCGTAGAATAGGCAAATCCTGCTACTCCAATAATCTTATCGGTTACCTGAATTGGAATAAGCAATACTGATTGAATGCCACGTATCTGATAAAAAGTTTTCTCTTCTTCTGTAAAGCCCGAAAGGTCGTGGCTGATGATGGACTGATTGTCGAGTATCTGATTCAGCAGATTCTGAATTTTAAATACATTTTTCAGATCCAGTTCTATAATCTTACTGCCTTGTTCTGATGTTTGTGAACCAATTATACTTCCAATTAAGTGATCTTTCGATAGACTATAGATTCCTATCTTCTCAATGTCGCTGGTGTTGATAATGGCATTAAGCACTTTGTCAATGACCAGAGTAAAATCGTTGGTAGAATTCAGGTAGGTTACTATCTCTGCCATTAAGCGTTGCTGTTCGAAGGCTAGTGCCAAATAGCGCTGTTTTACCAGTAACTCTTTTTCGGCTGTAATTCGTTTTTTTATGGAGCGAGATAGTACCAAAATAATCACTAAGCCCAGTAGAAAGATACCGGATATAATGATAATCTGGCTTCTTCCAAGTACTAAAAAGTCTCTGGGTTGGTTGATGATTACACTTCCTTCAGGCAATTGTTCCTCTTCTATCTGGTAGCGTTTAAGTTGACGATAATCGAACTGAAAGGTACCTTCTGTTGAGTTGGCAATAGGAATAGCTTTTGGATCTTTTCCTTTTAGAATCTGCAATGCAGTTTGTGCTGCTCGCTTTCCATGGGTTTTTCCGCTTAGCAAGTGACCACCAACAATTCCTCTACCCAAAAAGAATTCCCAGTTGGAGTAAATGGGGACACGAGCATGTTTGGCTACCAATCGAATTTCCTCTTTGTAGGATATGAATTCATTGTTTTTGTCTTTATTAAAGGTCAAGAGAAGTATCAGGTCGTTGGAAGCAATTTGCTTTACGTCGTCTACTAGTTCATCGATGCTGACATCATCAATAAACTGAAGTTGAATGGGCACACTCTTTCGGATGGAGTCCAATACCACCCGGTTTAAAATAGCGGTAGTGGTATTTACATCGTTAATAACGTGGATGGTCTCAACTTCAGGATGCAATTGCTGCATTAAGTCCAGTGTAGCATTAAAGTCGGGACGTTCTCGAACACCTGTTATCAATGAATCGTTTAGCTGTTGATGAAAGCCATTGTTAACTCCGCAGAAAACAACGGGAATATTTTTGTATAAAACATCTCTGTTTTGGTTCAAAAAGCGAAGTGCATCATCATCAACAGTGATGATTAAATCGAAATGGGATTGAAAATTACGTTGCCTGAGATAGGTTTGTACATTATCGAAATGCAGTGAGTCGGGGTAACGTTTGGAATCGAGGTATTCGAAATAAAGATCGATCTCTTCATCTTGTCCCTGAATAGTTTCTTTAATACCATCAGAAACATCATCGGTCCACTTTAATCCTTGGTGGTAGGAGTGGAGAACCAATACCTTTTTCACAGGGCCAGCTTGTCCCCAACTTTGAGAAACAAAAATCATTACCAGAAGAGTTCCAATAATGATGGGTAGGTATCTGTTGAAATGATTCTTCACCCTTTAAATTTCGTAAAGATTATTGAGATTATCTCAGATTAATAACTTTATAATGAGATATATTGTTTACTACAGAGTGTATATAAAAAGGAGAGTTTTCATATGAAAACTCTCCTGACCGTGTAATTTTTAGAATTTATACATAACGTGTAGCTGTAGTCTTGTGTTACCAACTCGTTTGGTATTGGTAACCTTAAACTTTTCATCAGCATCGCCGTATGCTGCATAAGTTTGGTTTAACTCCAACATTACTTTTACATTTTTTGTGCCGGTGATTATGCGAGGAGATATTCTGGCTACATAGTCCAGGTTACTTCCTCTGGCATATACATCATTACCTTTGCCAATTGCATCTTTACTTCCCAATTGATTGGCAATACCAGCGAATAGTCCAAAGTTTACTTTGAATCCTTGTGTAATTATCTCTGTCCAATAATTAACCGTGCTTAATGGGGTATAGCTGTATTGTCCCGTTTGGGTATTTATTTCGCTCACTCCATATCCTCCTAACAGTAGCATGTTAGAACCATTTTGGGCATACATAGCTTGTAGCTTTATCTTCAAAGGTTTAAATTTAAGTGTAGTGTATGCCAAAGCATGATACGTGCGCAAACTTTCGTCCACTACGTTGCCCGCTTCGTTTAACTGACGAGGAACAATCTCCTTGGTTCCGGCAACAATACCGAATACACTATTGCCTTTAGCTCCATACTCCAAATGGGCATTGAATTCAGGCATAGATGATTGACGCAGGTAGATACTGCTGGCTCCGTCAGGCCCCGATGATTTAAAGTCGAGTTGCGACAGGGCGGTTAATGAAGCCCTGAATTCATCGGAAAACTGATGGGTGACACGTATTTGTGGATTCCTGGAAAGAACCGAAATAGGTGCTGCTGCTCCCCATGATGATACTTCAGGAAAACAACTGGTAACAAACATTGGGTGCCAATATTGACCAAACATGATGCTTGTTTTATCGAAATCGAGCTGAGCCATGGCATGACGCATGCGCAGCAAACCAATGTTAGCATTGCTGGTGCCTACAAAGTCCATTTCAATAAGTGCACTTAGTTTACCTCCCCAAAGGTTTACTCCACCTGCTTTGGCTCGCAACCTGCTATGGATACTTAAGAACGAAAAATCACCTTTTTCATTGATGTCAACTCCATTGGCATCGTAGCTGATAGGAGCAGGGTATAAAATTACATCTCCATCGCGTGCCGATACTACCTTTCTGCTATCGAAAATGGCTTCGGTAGAAACAAAACCACTAAGCTTAACGGTTGGCTTGTCTTGTGCTTGTGCCGATTGAATGCCTAATCCTGCCATTAGTAAGATGACAATGGATAATGCTACTTTCTGGGCCTTTTGTTTGATGGGCTTTGTTACTTTGTCCACTAAATAAACAATGGATTCGTGACTAATACCGCTATTTTGAGATAAACCAATCTCACAGGTTCTTGATGTAGAATAACCGTTTTTCACTTCGTGTGGTAATTGAATTCTTAAATTGCGTAAACCATGTTTATTCAGCTCAGGGAATGAGAATCCTCGATCGCCTGCAAAACCACAACAATTGGTATCTGGTTTAATCACTTTTGTGGCACATAGTTCTGCCAATTCCTGTAAGCGATTGTCCATTCCCATCTTTTTCATGCTACAAACCGCAAAAACAGAAACCGTTTCATTAAGAGGTTCGAAGTGTAGTTCATCTTTCAGGTATTCCAGAATAAACTCAACTGGTTCGTACAGTTTCAATCGATCTTGCATGTTGTCTTTCATCGTGTATAAACAAGGACTCATATCGCATACAATTGGATATTTGCCGTTTTCACTGGCAATATTTAATGCCTCTTCCAATTCGGTTGATTTCATTAATCCTTGTTCTTTAAAACCTTTGCTGGAATAAGACATTCCGCAACACAAGTTATTCATATCGCCCGGGTAAATTACTTCGTATCCTGCTTTTCGAATTAAGCGCTCGAATACTGAAGTCAGCTGCTCTTTCGTCTGCTCTTTCGATGGTCCCATGGAGCGGTTAATGCACGATGGGAAATAAACCACTTTATTTGGATTGTCGTTGTCAACCGATTGTGGTACAATCTTCTTCGAAGGTTTAGGCATGTATTTATTCCATAATGGAATTCGTTTGCCTGATAATGAATGTAAACTTTTGGAAATAGCTGTGGTAAAACGGCTTCCTAAAATGGTGTGACCAATATTTAAAACTCCAAGTACATTGCGCAAAATACTGGTAACTGTGCCCATATGCTCTGCCAACCAGGTAGCAATTTTATTTTGGCGAGAACTATGGCTTTGGAATCTTAACTCTTTAATCAACTCTCCTGTGTTTATCTTTACTGGACAGCTTAAAGCACACAAACCGTCGGTGGCGCATGTGTCGTCGCCGGCATACTGATAAGCATTTACCAAAGCGGCTGCTTCGTGTGGTTTTTCCCCACTAGCTTTTAAGCGTGATATTTCGCGGTAAGTAGCAATACGCTGACGTGGTGACAACGTTAGCTCATTGGCAACACAGGTAGGCTCACAAAAACCACACTCAATGCATTTGTCCACCTTCTCCATGGCAGGAGGCAATGGTTTTAGATTCTTCAGATGCGATTGCGAGTCGTTATTCAAAATAACTCCGGGATTAAGCATATGGAAAGGATCAAATATCCCTTTAATCTTTTTCATCATCTGGTAGGCTTCGTTTCCCCATTCTTTCTCTACGAATGGGGCCATGTTGCGTCCGGTACCATGCTCTGCCTTCAAGGCACCATCGTACTTGTCTACAACCAACTCAACCAATTCCTGCATGAATGCATCGTAACGCTTAACCTCTTTTTCGTCGCCTAAATCTTGTGTAAATACAAAGTGCAGGTTGCCTTCCAGTGCATGGCCAAATATTACCGCTTCACTATAGCCAAACTTCGCAAACAATGCCTGTAAATCTAAAGTGGCTGATGCCAATTGTGGTACAGGGAATGTTACATCTTCGATAATAACTGTAGTTCCGGTTTTGCGAATGGCACCCACCGAAGGGAATAGTCCCTTGCGAATTTTCCATAGTGCATTAAATTCTGCAGGAACAGAAGTAAACGATAGTGGCAATTCAGAAGGTATATCTTTAATCGTATTTAGAATAATATCGATTTGCGCTTTTAGTGTCTCTTTGTCAGATGCACGTGTTTCCACTAAAATAGCGCTGGCACCTTTAGATAATGTTTTAAGGTAAGCAGGTACTCCATCCTGGTTCTCCACAGATTTAAGACCAGCTCTGTCAATTAGTTCAACAGCAGCCACCGGACTACTCTTTAGCGCAGAAACAGCATTACATGCCTTTTCGATATCTGGAAATACCATTAACGAACTGGCTTTATGTGAATGCTCAATCACCGTCTTATAGGTAATCTCGGCAATGAATCCTAACGTTCCTTCTGAACCAATCATAATGTGCTCAATTACATCGAAAGGATCACTGAAATCCACAAAGGCATTTAAGCTGTAGCCTGTTGTGTTCTTCATTTTAAACTTATCCTTAATGCGTTGAGTTAATGGTTCATTGGCTTTAACCGATTCAACCAGATTCTGAATATCGTCTATAATGTGTTTATGCGTTTGTGCAAATTGCTCACGACTCTCTTTGCATGCGGTATCCAATAACGCTCCATCGCGAAATACTACCTTCATGCTATCTACTGTTTTGTAGGAATTCTCAGAAGTACCACAGCACATTCCACTGGCATTATTGGCTGCGATACCACCAATCATTGCCGCATTGATAGAAGCAGGGTCGGGACCAATTTTTCGGCCATAGGGAGCCAACGCAATATTGGCTCTTGATCCGACAATTCCTGGTTGCAAACGAATTCGTTCTCCGTTATCTAAAATTTCATATTCTTTCCAGTGTTCGCCGGCAATAACCAATACCGAATCGGAGATGGCTTGTCCCGAAAGACTGGTTCCTCCTGCACGATAAGTAACTGAAATATTGCGCTCAGAAGTCTCCTTCATGATGGAAATAACTTCCTCCACATTTTTCGCTTTAATAACCAGTTTAGGAATTAGGCGATAAAAGCTGGCGTCTGTTCCAAAAGCCAAGGTATGCAACGTATCGTGATACATACGATTGGTATCGATCACCTTTGAAAGTGACTGATATAGCGATTTATATTCTCCTGTTAGCATAACTCTGATTTTTATAACGACAATGGGTTAAATCCTGAAAAGATGAGTGCCCCTAAAGCAGCCAGGATTATCAAATAGTAAACAAAGGCTGGTTTGGCATTGGTTCGGATAATGAACCCTCCGGAGCCAATGCACCCAACGGTGGCAGATACTGCGACGACATTATTTACACAAATCATATTTCCAACTCCGGCACCAATACCTTGCATGGCAACAATTAATACCTGAGGAAGACCTAATAGAGTAGCTGTTTCGAATTGGAAAGAGGCAAAAAGAATATTAGATACGGTTGCTGAGCCCGACATGAATGCCCCTAATATTCCGATGATAGGCGCAAATAGCGGATAGGCTGCTCCGGAAACATCGGCAGTTGCTTTGGCTAATTCTGTTAGCATACTTTCCAGCCCTGCTCCATTTGTTCCCGAGTTAAGCATAATCTGTACCAGTGCCACTCCACTAAATAGAGCAATGGCTGCTCCTTGAATTTGCTTGAAGGTAAGCTTCCAGGCTTTTTTCACCTCTTTTGCTTTCATCTTATAATAGAAAGCACTAAGAATGGCTACTAAAATAAATGGTATTGTTCCTGGCAAATAGGCCCATTTTAAAGAATAGTCGAGACTATCGATACCGAATATGTTGTTCAGTGTAATTTGTTGTGCAGCCAGCAATCCTTTTAATCCAAATGCAGGAATACGGGTGATAACTAAAATGATGGCAATTAATAGATAAGGAGCCCATGCTTTATACAATGGCATTTTCGATTCTACCATTTGTCCTGTATCGGTGTTGGACATCCATTGCTTGTTCCAAAGCGATTTATCAGGGAAGTCCCAGGTAGTTTTAGGTACTAAGAAGCCTTTTTTTGCTGCAAATACTACAACTCCTAAACCAACAAATGCTCCTACCAAACTTGGTAGCTCTGGGCCGAAGGCTACAGCAATTAGTGCATAAGGTACCATAAATGCAATTCCTGCAAATAGAGCGAAAGGTGCTACTTCCAATGCAGGACGAATGGATTTTTTCTTACCAAAAATCTTCGTCATAATCATTAAACCAATTAGTGGTAATAATGTTCCTGCCAGTACGTTAGGAAGAGCAATCCATTTGGTTAAAACCATTTCGAATAACGAAGGATCGGCGTTTACTTCTGTCAAATTGGTAGACAGTGTACTCATTGCTCCTTTTATAGGTGTACCAACAGCACCAAAAGGAACTGGTACACTATTAAATATCAATGCAACAATAGCTGCTGCCAATGCCGGGAAGCCTAAACCAACCAGTAGTGGCCCTGCTAAAGCGGCTGGTGTTCCAAAACCTGCTGCTCCTTCAATGAATGCACCAAACATGTAACCAATAATAATGGCCTGAATACGTCGGTCGCGCGTTATTCCCTGAAAACCATTATTAATTGCAGCCATAGCACCAGATATTTTTAAGGTGTTCAGAATTAGGATGGCTCCAAAGATGATAATCAGAATGTCTAACGCTTTCAATACTCCGAAGAAGGAATATGCTGTAACGTTTATAATATCTATTTTCCAGTAGAACAAGGCAATTATAACAGCAAGTAACCATGATAGAGGTAAAGCCTTTTTGGCTCCCCAATTGAATCCTGCCATTAGTACAATGGTTAGCAGAATCGGAGTAAAAGCAAGTATTGCATTCATAACGAGTAGTTTTAGTTTGAAACTGATTTCAATTTTTCACTCTTGAATAGGCAATACCGGTGCCGCAAATGAAAAAACGTTATGATTTGAGTTCGTTGCTGTTGGCTGTAAGGCGCATAAAGACAGTAGGTAGAGGTGTTGGGGATAAATCGTTTTTAAAAGAATTCACTGGAAATGAAAAGAGTGTCGTATGACACATATGTGCCATTTGGCACTTAAGGTTGGATCAAATGTGTGGTTTGACACATTGTAATTGGTAGCTATAATGGACAAAAAAGACGATACCTTCTGAAATGATCTTCAGGTATCGTCTTCGATAAAATTGAGTATCCAAATTAGGGGCGAATGCTACAATGCATACAGATACCCAATTACAGTTCAATTATTCGGGTTGCGAAAACTCCACTTTAATGCTGTTGTAATAGATAGTAGTTGTAGATTCAAATCCTGAATCGGTTCCTACAATCAACCAAACTTCACCGTTATCATTCGTAGTCACATTAAATGGTTCTGTGTTTTTTAATGTCTTTAAAGCATAAGTGTTTTCCTCAGTTCCATTGGCAAAGTCTCCCAATAGTGCCATATCTTTTCCTCCGTTTGCCTGATTGTTCTTATCGATATTCATGCGCCAGTAATTTCCATCTTTAATGGCTTTAGGTTCGGTGGCAGTAGCACCTGCTTTAACGTATACCGATGAACCAGGGCTTCCTCCAACACCAAATGAAGCATTGGCAGCATTAGAGGCAATCTCTAAGGTAAACTTTAAGTTGATGCTTGTATTGGCTGGTAAATTAGTCAGCTTTTTCTTTGCAAACATAAACAAGTCATCGCTGTGGTTATTGCCCGTTTGCCTTAACGCATGTTGCCCCTGGTCAAGAGGTTCTGGTAACTGTGCATGACCAAATGCAATTTCGTAGAAAGCATCAGAATTTTGTGGATAATCGGCAAAACCACCTTCCCATCCTTGAGCGTCGCTTTCGAAGTTAAAAGTAACACTTTCAGGTACTGTAGGAGTTTGTTTTGGATCATCGCTGTCGTTACATGAGAATAACGATACGCAAAGTAACATTGCCAATAAAGGAATGTAATTCTTCATTTTAATCATATTTAAGCGGTTAAATTCTTCACACACAACAAGGGATTATTTCAGCCAGAAACGAACCATTACGCGTCCATTCAATTCAATCTTTTCAAAATCCATTGGTGCAGGAGCATCCATGGCGTCGGCTTCCATTGAATAAAGGGCGTTAGCTCTTTTGTGCATCATTCTTCCTCCGTAGCCCATGTCGTATTCCTGGATGAATAATGCTTGCCCAATTTTTTGCCCCAATGCTTCGGCTAAAACGGTTGCTTTATCTTTGGCAGCAAGAATGGCTTTAACCCGAACATCGTTTTTTAGTTTTGTCATTTCAGAATGATCGTAGCCAGTAACGGAGATATTAGAAATGCCCAATTTTTCTAACTCATCGTAAACTTTCCCGGCTGTTTGACCACTTGTTACCATTAGTTGATAGGTCTTTTTCATAGAAATCTTCTGACGCTTTAACCAGCGCTTTCTGAAGTTGCTATCAAAGTCCTGAATGGTTAAGTCTTTCTGCGTATCGACTCCAATGTTTTTAAGTTTCTGAATCATCAGTTTTTCCATCTGATCGATACTTTTTCCCTGACTTTGTTTTTCGTCAATCATTATTTGAAGATAAATCTGATCGGGGGTAACTTTTATCTGAGCCGTTCCGGTTACTTCAACATAATTCTGATCGATAAAATTTTTTCCTCCCATTTGAGCGGAAGAGATCAGGCTAATAGAACAAAACAATGCAATAAATAAGTACTTCATAGTTGTTTTTTTATTTCGATTTTTAATTAAGGTTTTCCGATATAATACTTCATTGATGACGACCACTTGAAATGGTTGCGTTATAAATGGTAAAATATTCGTAGAACTATTGATATTGCTGGTTCTTGCAATGATTGTTCCATATCTTCTTAGGGAGGAATTAAAAAAGGTTAAATCTTGAGATAAATAATTATATCGACTGATTACCTATGGGTTAGTGGCGGTTTCAATAGTGGATTAATATCTGATTAATGCTTCAAAATAGCTCTTTTAATGGATGAATAAAAGATAATTTGATGGAGAAATTAATATTGAAGGAAATTGTTCTGAATGGGGTTGTTCAGGACAGGTTAACTAATTACAATATTAATCAGATGAAGTTAAGAGTGAATCTAAAAGTGCTCGTAATCTGTTTGCTTTTTGCATGGCAAAACGGAGTGGCACAGAATGAAAAAGGTTGGGTGATAAATGCCCATAAAGAGAAAGACTATTTCTCCATAACCATGGCCAATGGAATGTTGGGGATTTTGCCTTCAGAGCATCCTTTAAAGATTGAAAATGTGGTGATGAATGGGGTGTACGATATTTACGGTCGTAAGGATAGTATATCGAACATTGTACAAGGAATCAACTTTTGTAACCTGGATATTCGTTTTGAAGATGGTTCCAGACTAAGTGAGATTCCAACCAATAACCTGGACAAGTGGGAACAAAAGCTGGACATGAAAAAGGCCATCTTTTCAGGAAATTATGCGGTGAATGGACTTAAGGTGAGTAACGAGGTGGTTGCTTTGCGTAATTTACCTTACAATGTTTTGGTAAATGTGGTTTTAGAGGCCGAAAAAGATATCTCTATTGTTGTGGAAAACGAGATGTCGCTGGGGCAAGGAGTGAATCCGGTTCAGTACCTGACTAAGAAATTTCATACTCCTAAAGGAGAAGTAAAGGTAGCTGTGAATAAAACAACAACCATTACAAGTAAGAAGAAAGTAGTAGCTACTTCAGCATTTCTATTTGAAGAGGGCAAGCATCCTAAAGAAGTGAAAGATGGAAATCAGTCTATGGGCTTCGAGTTAAAATTGAAAAAAGGAGAGCGCTTCGCATTTTCTTTGGTTGGAGCCACTTGTTCAACAGTGGATTATGTTGACCCTGCCAATGAAGCTAAACGCTTTACTTTGTTTGCATGGCTGGAAGGAAAAGAGGCATTGCTTAAAAGACATACTCAAGCGTGGGCCGACTTATGGAAAGGCGATGTTGTGGTAGAAGGAAACGTGGAAGATCAGAAAAATATTCGATTGGCTCTGTATCACCTTTATGCATTTGTGCGCAAGGGTAGTGGCTACAGTTTATCGCCAATGGGACTTTCTGGAACAGGTTATGCTGGTCATATTTTTTGGGATTGTGAGACATGGATGTATCCAGTATTCTTGATGCTACATCCGGAACTGGCACACTCTATTTTGGATTATCGATACAATCGTATGGATGCTGCCAAACAAAAAGCATTTAGCCATGGCTACGATGGATTGATGTTCCCATGGGAGTCGGCAGAGTCGGGTAGTGAAGATACTCCGGTGTGGGCTTTGTCTGGTCCTTTCGAGCATCATATCTCTTCGGATATTGCGTTTGCATTTTGGAACTACTATTTGGTAACCAAAGATGTAAAATGGTTGAAAGAGAAAGGCTATCCGGTAATTAAAGGTGTTGCCGACTATTGGGTGAGCAGAGTAGAGAAAAATGACAAAGGAGAGTATGAAATTAAGAATGTTGTTTGTGCCGATGAGTGGGCAGAGAATGTAGATAACAATGCTTTTACCAATGGAGGTGCAAAGCGTGTATTGGAATATGCGGCGAAAGCAGCAAAGGTGCTGGGCGAAACAGCTAGTAAGCAGTGGGAAGTTGTTGCCGATGGTATTCCAATTAGACGATTCGATACAGGTGTGGTAAAAGAGTTTGAAACGTACCATGGACAGCGCATTAAACAAGCCGATGTAAACTTGTTGACTTACCCATTGGGAATTGTTTCTGATAAAAAGACGATGGCTGCTAACCTGGATTATTATTCGAAAAAGGTAAATGGTGGACCAGCAATGACACACAGTATCTATTCTATCATTTCAAATCGCTTGGGAAGAATTGATGAAGCCTACTCTTATTTCAATAGAGGACACCGCCCGAATTTAAGACCTCCATTTGGGGTATTTGCTGAGACAGAGACTTCTAATAATCCATATTTCATTACAGGAGCGGGTGGAATGTTGCAAGCAGTTCTTTATGGATTTGGAGGATTAGAAATTGGTGAAGATGGTATCAAACAGGTAAAGTCGAAGCTTCCGAAGAGCTGGAAGAAATTAACAATAAAAGGAATAGGCGGAACAGAGCGTTCTGTTACTATTGAGAATAAATAAATGATTGGTTGAAACGTCTGTAAATTATTCCAATAGTTTTTTCTAAAAAAAGAGGCAACTCTAAATCAATATGATTTTAGGTTGCCTCTTGTAGTATTATCTGGTATACTTCCTTATGGAAGGAACTTGCGTTGTTTATATGTGAATGTAATGAACTTGTCATCAATTGGGAAGTGCAACTGAATGTATTTTGCATCTTCATTTCCCAAGAAATAAACACGACCTTTAATGGCTTGGCGAGGTTCTAGTGTTGTTTTTCTTAATGTGCTGTTTTCCCAAATGTAACGTTCGTCTTCAGCTAATCCAGCGCTGTATTCGTCTTCTACACTTACCGATGTGGCTACATCTGAAGCAATCAAAGCTGTAGCGGCACCAATGGCTCTACGATCGCTTTTGTCCGGGTCGTCGGTTGTAGCTGATGATACTGCAGCAACAACTCCAACTCCTGCAGCAACGAAGCCAACAATGGCGGCATTCTTTGAGCTGGCTTCCAGTCGTGCCACTTGCTTATCCAAGTTCAAGATCTGAACTTCTGGGTCAAGTGCATAAGATGTTAATGCTCCTGGTAGCTCATTTTGGTTGGCATCCAGTGCTTTAAAAAACATTCTGGCAGGATCGACGGTTAATGGAAGCGTTGAGTTATTGATTACCTCCACCTCGAAAATAGCATGTGGACGCAGGTAGCGATTAAATGCAGTACTCACTGCTACACCATATAGCGAATCGCGAGCAAAAGCTTTACCTTGAAGCCATTTTGTATTTTCCTGAATGGGTTCTAATTTAATAACGGGTTTCGGAGAATAGCAACTTTGTAGACCAAGGCTACAAGTCACTGCAATTAGGATGATCGTTGTAAGTTTTCTCATTATATTAGTTTGTAATGAATTTCCAAAACCTGAAGTTACAAATTGCGTGCCATAAAAACTATGATTCCAAAATATCTTTTATTAAGGCTGCAGCACAGTGACACCCGAAAACAGGAGGCATATACGATATAGTTCCTACTACCGACTTCTTATTCTGTCCTTCGTCAATAATTACTTTGCTCTTGTCGATTAACTCTGGAGAGAAGATGGCTTTGAAGCCTTTACGAACCCCCAGCTTATATAATCTTTTGCGTAGCATTCGTGCCAAATTGCAGTTGTGTGTCTTAGATATGTCAGCCACTTTTACTTGCATTGGATCGAATTTGCCACCAGCTCCCATGGAGCTAATAACTTTATAACCACGTTGCATGGCATGATATATCAGGTAAACCTTAGGAGCTAAAGTATCGATGCAATCCACCACATAATCGAATGGTTCTTCCAGCAATTCAATCATGTTTTCATCTTTCAGAAAAGCATTTATCACTGTTAGGTTTAAATCTGGATTGATATCTAAAAAGCGCTCTTTCAGTATCTCGGCTTTGGGTTTTCCAGTAGTACTAATTAATGCAGGCAGCTGGCGGTTTCTATTGGTAGTATCCACTACATCGCCGTCGACAATGGTTAAGTTGCCTACCCCCGCACGACATATTTGTTCGGCAGCGTATGCACCAACGCCTCCTAATCCCACAATCAAAACTTTAGCATTCTGCAGCTTCGCTAATCCTTCTTCACCAACCAATAGTTGGGTTCTTTCTAACCATTCCATGTTCCAAATAGCTGATTATAGTTTGCAAATATTCTTTCTTTCAGTTGAATTAAATCCATTTGTTTAGTCTGGGCTGCCTTCTCATAGATGGATGCAATAGAAAAGTCAGACTCGTCGTTTTCCAAAAAGATTCTATCTGTCGGCAAATATAAAAACGATTCCATGGTTTTCGCATGATCTTGCATAAACGATTTTCCAAAAGAGAAATAAACCGAATATTTCATCAACTGTTTTGTTGTAATCGAATTCCCATTATAACCATGAAGAATAAATGATAGCGAAGGATTCTGCTTAAAAAATGGAATCATGTCGGCATATGCTTTTACACAATGAATAATTACGGGCTTATTGTATTTCTTGGCCAATTGCAATTGCTTTTCAAACCAAACTTGTTGCTGCTGAAATGTTTCTTTATGCACTCTGTCTAACCCACTTTCACCAATTGCTACAATAGAGTTGGAAATGAGCTGTTGTTCCAGTAGCAGCAATTGCTCTTCTGGATGTTCTTCTACACGCCAGGGGTGAATACCTTCCGTTGGGAGTAAGCTTTCTGTTTCGGAATAGGAAATAACAATTCCCTGAGAATTGTTCTGGTGTGTATGTATGTTGATGAATGGAATCTCCATTAAATGCCACTTTTTCGGTATTAAAAAGATAAAAATAAGAAGAACTAATTCATTTCGATTATTTTTGCGGCAAATAGAACTTTATATGTGGAAGCAATTTTGTAAACTAGTTCTTCGACTAGGAGGATGGGAAGGCTTAAGTAGCATTCCTTTAGAAGATAAAAAGTGCATTGTAATTGGTGCACCTCACACCAGTAACTGGGATTTCTTTTTGAGTTACTTTTACTACCAATCGGTAGGTGGAAAGGCCAACTTTATTATTAAAAAAGAGGCATTCTTCTGGCCTGTTGGATATTTCTTGAAGAAGATGGGTGGAATTCCAATTGACAGAAGTCGTGGGGCTAATGTAATTAAGCAGGTGGTAAATGAGTACAACTCACGAGAGCAGATGCAATTGGCAATTACTCCAGAAGGAACCAGAAGTTTATCGAAACGCTGGAAAGGTGGATTTCATCAAATAGCTAAGATGGCTAATGTGCCTGTATATTTAGGAGTATTCGATTACGGAAACAAACAAATTGGTATCTTAGAGAAATTCGAAATTACAGACGATGTAGATGCCGATCTATTATATATCCGTCGATTTTATAAAGATGTGGTAGCGAAATATCCTGAGAAGTTTTCTGTAGGAAAAATAGACTAAGTAAGATATGGTAACACAAGACAAATTAAATATTGCAGTAATTCAGGCGAACCTGATGTGGGAAGATGTGGATGCAAACCTATCTCGATTGGAAGCATCCATCGGGAAGTGTGTGGATACCGATTTGATTGTGTTACCAGAAATGTTTTCCACTGGTTTTTCAATGAAGCCAGAAGCTCTGGCTATACATGCCGAAAAGACTTTGCTTTGGATGGCTCAGCAAGCAGCTAAAAAAGATGCATTGCTTTGTGGTTCGCTCATTGTAAAAGAGGATGAGCAATATTGCAATCGTTTTATCTGGATGCTGCCTTCGGGTGAGTGGGGTAGCTACGATAAGCGCCATTTGTTTAGAATGGGAGGTGAGCATGAAGTATATGCTGCAGGCAAAAAGCAGAAAACATTTGTTTGGAAAGGTTGGCGAATAGCCCCTTTTGTTTGTTACGATTTACGTTTCCCGGTATGGAGCAGAAACAGAAATCACTTCGATTTGATGATTTATGTGGCTAATTGGCCGGCTGCCAGAAATCGTGTGTGGGAAACTTTGTTGCAAGCACGTGCTATTGAGAATCAGTGCTATTTGGTTGGAGCTAATCGTGTGGGAACCGATGTGAACGGAGTAGAACATTGTGGTAATTCCATGGTGGTTGATGCCAGAGGAGTTATTCAGAACGAATTGGTTAGCAACAAAGAGGCAATTATTAGCTCTTGCATAGATAAAAAATCACTGGAAACCTTCCGTGAAAAATTTCCAGTGTATTTAGATGCCGACGACTTTTCTATTTCGTAATCACTATTTGCCTTCTTTTCGATGTGTAAACAAGTCGTAGATGATATTTACGATTTGTTCAATGGTAAATGTGGAGCAGTTAATTGTTACATCGAAGCACCTTGAATAGCTGCTTAACTCTTGCATGGAGGCAATGAAATTATCCCTTTTTAGCTGTTCTGCATTAACGTATGTAAATGCTTCCTCTCTGGTCATATCGTATCGCTTTTGAATCTGCTTGATACGCCAGTCAAGCGGAGCGGTAAGCCGAATATGCAGCGTGTTGGGTTCATGACCACAGATGTGAATTCCTCCGCGACCAACTATTATTGTATTGTTCTCTTGCATAAACGACTCCATCATCTCAAATACTGTCTGCTTAACCTTTCTGTCGCTTTTAAACTGCTTGGTAGAGAATGAATCCAATATTTCAGCAAATACTCCACGTTGTTTCGAAGTAAGTAATGTAGAAACTTTGTGAATCTCCATATCTAACTCTTTTGCCGATTCTTCTAGTATTTGTCGATTGATTAGTTGCCATTTATCGCTGGATTTGAATTTCTCGCGTAGCAACCTAGCAATAAGCTTTGCATTGCAACCAGGCTGGCGCGAAATAGTAATAATGTTAGGATCTTTTATGGCAAGATCCATATCTGTCGTTGATAATCGAGAGCCGAAATATTGAAGAAATACATTTTTCATAACAGCAAAGGTTTATATGGTTATGTTATTGTACGGGAATTGGAAGAAATGTGTTTCTCAAATAATAGAAGAATGATTAAAAATTATGCATGGTTATGTTTCATTGAAACTAATTAAGTATTTATATTTATAAGAGTTCCTTATTGAATTTGATTTTAGAGTGAACCATTGACAACTCAAAATCTTATTATTGATAAAACAAGCATCAATCTTAAGCCAATGAAGATACTTATTAACTATGCTCACCCGAATAATTCTCGTTCCTTATTAAACAAGGCCTTATGTGCTTCGTTGCAAGGCTTGGAGAATGTAACGTTAAATGATTTATATGCCAATTATCCCGATTTTATAATCGATGTAAAACGAGAACAGCAATTGTGCGAAGAACACGATGTGATTGTATTTCAACATCCGTTTTATTGGTATTCGACACCAGCAATTATAAAAGAGTGGTTCGATTTGGTGTTAGAATATGGTTGGGCATATGGCTCCAGTGGTAAAGCGCTGGAAGGGAAAAGTTATTTTCATTGCATAACAGCGGCAAGCGAGGATAGTACCTATCAAAAAAACGGTTCGAATATATTTACTATAAAAGAGCTGACCACGCCTATGCAGGCTACAGCAAATCTATGTAAAATGAATTGGTTTCCTCCGTTTATGGTGTTGGGAGTGCATAGAGATATTCCTGTTGAAAGGGTGCAACAATATGCCGAAGATTACCGACGAGTAATCATTGCTTTTCGAGACGAGAAGATCAACTTACAATTGTGTAAGAATAGAAAATATTTGAACGATGATTTAGACCAACTGATAAAGAGAATATAGAATGGAACATTTTCTATTACAACTGTTTATTTATCTTACAGCAGCGGTTATTGCTGTTCCAATTGCGAAGCGTTTGGGATTGGATGCTGTGTTAGGCTATTTAATTGCAGGAATGGTTATTGGTCCTTCAGGACTGGCTTTAATTGGAGAAATTGAAGCAGTAATGCATTTTACTGAGTTTGGAATTGTAATGATGCTATTTTTGGTGGGACTAGAGTTGAAGCCATCATTGCTATTGAAAATGCGGGTACGCATATTGGGTATGGGCGGAATTCAGGTGGCGCTTTCAAGCTTGATAATTGGTGGAATTGCGTTTCTATTTCTTCCGTGGCAAATGGCCATGGCAGTTGGTATTATTCTGGCTTTATCGTCAACAGCTATTGTGCTTCAAACACTTCAGGAGCGGGGTATAATGAATACTTCAGGTGGCCGATCAATATTCTCTGTTCTCTTATTTCAGGATTTAGCAGTAATTCCCATACTGGCCATACTTCCTTTTTTAGCTACTTTTTCAATAGAGAGCAATAAGAGTTACGATTCAGCTTTGTATAATATTAGTGGTTTGCCCGGCACAATTCAGTTTGTTATTATTCTAATTACCATTTTATCGATTTTCTTTGCGGGGAAGTATGCCATACGACCAATCTTTAGAGCTATTGCAGCTACTCGTGTTCGAGAAATATTTATTGCAGCAGCTTTGGCATTGGTGGTGGGTATTTCGTTATTAATGACTGTGGTTGGTTTATCGCCCGCTTTGGGTGCTTTTCTGGCAGGTGTAGTATTGGCCGATAGTGAATACCGACATGAGTTAGAGAGTGATATTGAACCATACAAAGGATTATTGCTGGGAATCTTCTTCATATCTATTGGGGCAAGCTTCAACTTTTTATTTATTCAGAAGAACTTATTTCTGATTATTGGATTAACGATTAGTTTGCTATTCGTAAAAGCTTTGGTGTTATGGTTAACTTCTGTGTTCTTTAAAATACCGAAGAAAGATCGGTCGTTGTTTACAATAGCCTTGGCACAAGGAGGTGAATTTGCTTTTATCTTATTCCAGTTTGCCAAAAACAATGGCGTATTGCATGCCAAGACGGTTGATCCATTGATTTCTGCAGTTGCTATTTCAATGTTTTTAACTCCTTTGATGTTTTTGCTATATGATAAATGGAACAGGAAAGCGAATCAAGCGGAAGAAAAGGAGACAGATACGGATGATATAGAGAATAATGATCAGAAAGTAATTCTGGCAGGCTTTGGACGGTTAGGGCGAGATCTTGGTCGTTTCTTGATTACCTCTGGGGTAAAGCCAGTGATTTTAGATAATGACATTACCAATGTAAACGTTCTTCGAAAATTTGGATACGAAGTATATTATGGTGATATTACACGCTTGGATTTACTGAAAGCAGCAGGAGCTTCAGAAGCAAAACTTCTAATTATTGCCATCGGAGATACCGAGCAATCCATAAAACTGGTCGAGTTGGTACGAAAGTATTATCCTGAGATGAAAATATTAGTTGCGGCAGCCAACCGTACATCGGCATATGAATTAATGGATTTAGGAGTAACCAATGTGAGACGCTTAGCATTTGGAAGTGCTTTGAAATTAGGAAAAGATGCTCTGGAAGTTCTTGGAGTAGAGCCGTATCAGGCACACCGCATGATGTTGCGATTTAATAAATACGATGAGCAGATGCTTAAAGATACGCATCAACTGCACCAGAAAGATGAAGCATCATACATAAATATGTACAAAAAACATATGGTGGAGCTGGAAGAAATTATGACGATAGATATGAAACAAGATCTGGAGCAGATTGATAAAGCGTGGTCTACATCAAAAAATGAAAAGTAATTTAATTCGTGAAGTTTAATTTTTTATAAACAACCTCAATTATGAGTAAGAGTATTATTTATCCCCGTCATTTCGGGGGCGGAATTTTTATGTTTTTGTTCCTTTTGTTATGTTTTAATGTGTTGAGTAATAATAATATTACAGACAAGAGTAGATGGCACTTATTGAACCCTAAACCGTCGTTTCTTGAGGGAAAAGATATTGCGTTTGTTGATAGTAATATTGGCTTTATTATAACTGAAAAGGAATTGATAAAAACAAGTGATGGAGGAAGAACATGGAATGTTGTTGAGAGGTATGAAGGATTGGAACATATATATTTAAAAGGAGATGTTGGGTTTGTAAGTGGGAAGCATGGACTGTTGTATCGAACAATAGATAAAGGTAATACATGGACACGATTAGAAATAAAGGGAATCTTTGGCATATTAGATATTTTAATTTTAGATAAGAATAAGGTGTTAGTCGCAACTGGATTGAGTACTTTTTATTCTGAAGACTCGGGAGAAACCTGGATCCAAAAAAAGAATCCCCATTTGTTTATTTCTGCTCATTATATTGATTCAAATATCGCTTATGCTGCTACAACTGATGGAAAGGTGTATAAAACCACTAATCGAGGAAAAGAATGGCAGTTCTGCTCACAAATAAACCATGAGTATTCCGAAGAGACAACTATATGTTTCTATAATGAAAAGATTGGATTAGCAACTCATAATGAGAAAGTCTATCGAACAACTGATGGTGCAAAAACTTGGCATGACAATAATGTACGTGGATTGTTTTTTGATTACCACTTTTTTAATGAGAAAAAATATATCGCTGTTGGAGAAAGTGGTAGGATTGGTAGTACAAATGATGGTGGTGAAACATGGGAGGTTAAAGACTATTCTAATTATTCAACAGTTTTAGCTAATCTTAATAAAGTCTGCTTCATAGATGAAGATAGAGGTTTTGCTGTAGGGAAATTAGGTAAGATAGTTAAAACTGAAGATGGAGGTATAACTTGGACAGAACAAGCTTTTACCTATATGACAATAAAAGATGCAGATTTTAAGAGTGATAAGATAGGATATATATTAGCTTGGGATAAGCTTTATAAGACGAAAGATGGAGGTGATAATTGGTATGAGATAAATGGGGCAGAAGAGAAAGATAAGGTCACATCATTTAGTTTTATTAATAAAGATATGGGCTATGCCCTTTTTAGGAATGAAAGAGATGATAGTTATGGAAATAAATTATATAAGACGAAAGATGGAGGAAGAAATTGGGATTTAATTGAAGGAGATATATATGAAGAGCAGCGAACCTTATCAAAAGTTCAATTTCATGACGAAAAACTGGGATTTATTAAATCTGGCAATAAGACATTAAGAACGATTGATGGTGGTAAAACATGGTCAAACTTGAATGTGTATTTTAATAAGATTCAAATGATATCGGATCTCGTTGGATATGCATATTTTAGTAATCATGTGTATAAAACAAACGATGGTGGCAAAAATTGGAATATAGTATTTGAAAAGGAAATTGTAACTGCAATTTATTTTAAAACAGAAGATTGTGGATATGTAGTGGATAATTCATCTTCATACAAGACTGTTGATGGAGGTGCTAATTGGATAAAAACAGAGACTATTTCTAGAGGAGCTAATGATTTTATAGTTATCAATGATAATGAGAGCTATCATCTTAATAATAATGGAATATTAAGTACTAAAAATGGAGGCTTAATCTGGGATACAGAAATAGAATCAAATGATTTAAGAGAAATACAGAGAGTTGATAATATGCTTTTTGTGATTGGATTTAAGGGACTTATATTAAAAAAAGAGATAAAGTCTGAACCTGTTAATTTGAAGCTAGCATGTGATGATGAATTTTCTGATGTGACAGGAATACTTACAGGATATGTTGCTTTAAATGGAAACAAGATTGATGAAATATATTTTGATTATGGTTTGTCTGAAGAGAAGTTAGACCATTCTGTTAAAATTGATTCTTTGATAGAAAGCAATTCAGCGAAGAAGGTTGTTGCCCATATAAATAATCTGGAACCAGAGAAATGTTATTATTTTCAACTAAGGGTAAAATGTGATGGGACTACCTATAAGAGTAATATTGATACTGGGAGAACTCTACGGTTGTGTGAAATGGGGTTAGAGGATCAGAATAAGAACTTTTCAAGAAGAATTGTATTCAATGGAGGAGTGTCTACAAGAAGTTATGAGGTAAAGAATATTGAACTGCAATATTCTTTAAAAGAAGATGGAGAGTTTAAGAGTGTCCCATGCAATATATCTAAAGTAGAACCCAATGGTTGGGTTAGTATAAATCAACAGGTAACAGGACTACTTCCAGAGACAAATTACTATTTACGTATAAAGGCAGAGTGTCGAGGAAAGATATTTTACAGTAAATTGAAGACTTTTAAAACCACTGTAGATTATAAATTCACTGTTTATAAACCGGAGATTGAAGGAAAAGGAGTACTCTTTAGAGCAATGGTTGTTGCAGGTAAAGACACTATTAAAAATTGTGGGTTTCAATATGGATTATCTCGAAACTATGAGAAGCTGTCAAATTCTTATAATCTACAGGTAAATATGGGACAAAAATACATATTTGGATCAAGAGAAAGTGATTTGAATAATAATTCGAATTACTATTTCAGGTTTAAGGGGACAATGGGGAAGGATACTTTATTTAGCAAAGAATACATGTTTAATATTGATAATAAGGCCTCAATTATTGCAAAAGATTTACGGGAAGTAGATGGAAGAACTCTAGATTTATCCGCTTTTGTATATATCCCAGAAGATGAAATTACTAATCTGAAATTGTTATATGGAAAGACAGAGGACTTGACTGATTCCATTGCTTGTGACCCATTGTCTATTTCTTATAACCCCATGAATAATGCAAGCATTACATTAAATGATTTAACTCCAAAAACGAAGTATTATTTTAAGTTTCGAGGAACGTACCAAGATAAGTTTATATATTCAGAACCTTTTTCATACCAATTGAGAATAGATACATCTGTAGAAAGTAATAAGTCGATCTCAGATTTGAGTGTTTATCCAAATCCAACTAATAATGCTATTAAGGTCGCTACAAACAATGTGATAAAGAAGTTAGAATTATATAACTCCAATGGCCAGTTGTTGAAGTCAATCAATAATAGTAATGAAATTGATTTGAACGAATTTACTGTCGGAGTATATTGGTTGAAAGTAATAATGAATAATTCGTTTGAAACCAGGAAAATTGTGAAGAAGTAATTATTGCAAATACTAGAAAGCCCACTATCTGAAAAAATAGTGGGCTTTCTGTTTTTATAATGTTGTGATATTAGATTTTCATCAAACTATCATCGAATTGGTAATCGTCGTATTTCACTTTATACATTACACTAAAGAATGCTGGTAAGAAAACCAGTGTAATAACGGTACCAAAAAGCAATCCAATCATGATGGTTACTGCCATTGGTTCCCACATTAGTCCTCCTCCCAAATACAATGGAATTAGTCCGAGTGCCGTTGTAAAAGTGGTTAATAGGATAGGACGGAAGCGCTGTAGGCAAGCTACAATAACTGCATCCTGTGGCGAGCGTTTAAATTCGTTTAGCTCTATCTCAATTCGGTCGATTAACACAATGGCATTGTTGATGACAATACCTGCCAGTGATATAATACCCAAAAAGGCCATAAAACCGAAATACGACTGGAATAGGATAAGACCAATAACAACGCCAATAATTCCCAAAGGAATGGTACTAATAACCATTGTTGTTTTTCGAACTGAATTAAACTGGATAATTAGTAACAGCACAATGATGAAAGCCGAAAGAGGAAGGTAATCAATAACAGCACCCATGTTTTCGCTTGTACTTTTACTATCTCCACCTAATTCGTAAGTATATCCTTCTGGCCAGCTCTTTTTCTGCTCGTCCAACCATGGAATAAGTGCGCTCATTACCTCTGATGCATTTCCACCTTCACGTAATTCCGAAGAGATGTTGATACTTCTATCTAAGTTTCTGCGCTTAATTTTTGCATACTGCCATTGCGGAAGAATATTGGCTACCTGAGATAGTGGAACGTTCTTTCCTGTACTTTGAGAATATACATTCATGGTTGCCAGAGTTTGGTAACTCTGCTCGTTACTCGATCCACTTTTTAGCAGGATAGGGATGGTCTTATCATCCTCACGGTATTCTCCTGTTTTATTTCCATCCAGAACCGTAAGCAATGAGATCGCAATATCCTGGTTGGTAATGCCAGCCTTCTGTGCTTTACTCTGATCGATATTGATAACAAACTTCTTACTTTTCGGTCCCCAGTCGTCTTTAACGTTTTTAGTTCCATCAATCTGACTCAGTTGCATTTTAACCTTTTCCGATATTTCGGCCAACTTATCAGGACTATCTCCTTTTACATATACTTCAATTGGTGTTCCACCACCGCCGGCTCCTAATGGTCCAATCTTAATATCGGCATTCGGGAAGTTATTAAAGCAATAGTTATCCAATCGGTTAATCATAGGCTGGTTGGCCATAAACGATGAAGTATTGACCAAGATATGGGCATAACCTGAGTTAGCTTCATCTTGGCTATAACCTAAGTCATATGATTCTGGCCCTTGACCCACAAATGAAGACCAGTCTTGAATACCAATTTTGCTATTATCTTCTACTTGAAGCGAGTCGCGCATGTACTTTTCAATCTTTAGTACCACTTCTTTTGTGCGTTCAATCTTAGTCCCCAAAGGAAGGTTTACATCAACAGTAATTAAGTTTCGATCACTGTCAGGGAAGAAGATGAATGGAATAAATCCAAAACCAAAAAGCGATGCAATGAATAGTACAACAATTCCTATTAATACAGATGCTTTAAATCGAAGCGCTTTCAGAATAAGTACTTTATAGTATACTTTTAATGAATCGAATAGACGATCCATAAAGTTAGGTTTCGCATCTTCGCCTACTTTAACCTTTAAGAAAAGGTACGATAGGAGAGTGATAATGGTTAGAGAAACAATCCACGATGAAAGTAGCGCCAGTGTAATTACCACGAAAATAGGTCCCATAATATCTCCCATTACTGATTGAGCAAGGAAGAATGAAAGGAAAGCTGCAGATGTGGTTAATGTAGAAATTAGAAGAGGAATAATAAGCTCTTTACTGGAATCAATGGCTGCTTGTTTGGCTGAAATGCCTCTTTGCATTTTTACCAGTATCGACTCTGAAATAACAATAGCGTTATCAACCATCATTCCTAAAGCCATAATTAATGCGGCCAATGTAACCTGGTTCAGTCCCATGTTGATGATTCCCATCAGCATCAGTGTCATAATAGTAACAATTGGAATAAGACTGGCCACAACAAGTCCTGTTCTTAGTCCCAAAAATACTAGCATCACTGCAAGAACAATAACAATTGACTGTATCAGGTTGCTAATGAAATTGTCGATACTATTATCTACATAGCTGTCAATAGATGATAATCGAACCAAGTTTAATCCAACCGGAAGTTGACCATTCCATTTCTGAGTCACTTCATCTACTTTCATTCCTAAGTTGATGATATTGGCTCCCGACTTTAACGAAACCGAAAGTGCAATTGCTGGCTTTCCGTTTACATATACCATTGAAGAAGAAGGCTGAATATAACCCTTTGTAACTTTAGTTATGTCACTTAAACGCACCACTTGCTTACCATCTCCAACAGGAATAAGTGTATTTTGGATATCTTTTACGTTATTGAAGTTACCTGTTGGTTCCAGAATAATTCGTTCTTCTTCCAGGTTAATTTGTCCCCCTGAGTTCAGGATATTAGTAGTAGCAATGATATTCTGCAAACGAGACGATGTTAAGCCGTATTCTTTCAATTGAGCATTGTCAAACTCTACAAAAACACGCTCTTCCTGAACTCCGCCTAACTCCACTTTAGCAGCATCGTTCAGCTTAATTAAGTCGTCGCGTAAGTCATCGGCATAGTCTTTCATTTCGGCATAAGAGAAGCCATCGCTGGTTAATCCAAGCATGATTCCATAAACTACACCAATGTCTTCATCGTTCAGGTCAGGATGAACACCATCAGGAAGCCCATCAATCTTATCTAATTTACGGCGAAGACGATCCCATATTATCTGCAACTTATCTTTCGATACTTCATCTTTAAGTGTAACGGAAACTACTGACAACCCGGTTCGGGATGTACTTGTAATCTCTTTTACTTCAGGAATCTCCTGAGCCGTCTTTTCTATCTTGTCAGTAACCAACTGTTCTACACGCTCAGGGCTAGCTCCTGGAAACGATGATACAATGGTAGCCACACGAATGGTGTAGGGAGGCATACTGTCTCGAGGCAACGATTTATAAAGTGTAAGCCCCATAATAATCACTACCGCTAAAAGCGTGAAGGTGATTCTATTCTTTTCGATTGTGAATTTGGTTAAATTCATGTTTAAATATTTATGGGTAACACAATTAATTCAATCTTACTTTCTGTCCGTCTAACAGAGTTTGCAAGCCCGCGGTTGCTACTTTTTCTCCAATTTTAAGTCCATCTTTTACGATAAAACCAGAGTTGGTTAGTTCTTTAATGGCAAAATGTTTTTTCTGAACTGTTCCCGTTTTTCCATCAGTAGAAATAATGATGAAAACAAAGTTTCCTTTGCTATCTTCTCCCACAGCCGTAATCGGAACAATTAACTCTTCGTCCTGAAGAAGATTATCGAAAGTGAATACAACATTTGCAGCCATACCTGATTTAATCTCTTTAGTGGCATTTTCAATTTTAATTCGAACAGGGTAAGTAGAGGTATTAGCATCGATGGAAGGAGAAACTTCACTTACCATTCCGTTGAAAACACTATTTTCTAACGATGGGAAGTTAATGACTACTTGCATGCCTTTTGCCACTCTGTTAATGGCATTTTCAGGAATCCCCAAACGAATCTCCATGAAGCTACCAGCATTTAAATTGGCTACCACTTCACCAGCATTAACATTCTCGTTAATCTCAACTTTTCGGGAAGCAATTATACCATTCGAAGGAGCATAAATAGTTCCATAAGCAACCTGCTTCTTTCTAATTTCAACCGAACGTAATGCCGACTGGTAATTGGCTTGTGCATCAACAAATCTGGACTTTGCCGATTCGTAATCACTTAAAGAGGCACTTCCTTTTTCAAATAGTGTTCTGGTTCTGTTTAATGCCGAAGTAGCGGTATTTAGAGACGATTTAGCAGAATTTAAAGAAGCATTAGCTTGTTCTAACGATAGAATTGCTTCAGTGTTGTCAAGCTGAGCTAAAAGATCTCCTTTATTTACCTTTTGTCCAATAGCAATGTTTAAAGTTGTAAGAATACCACTAGAGCGAAAGCTTAGGTTAATTTCTTTATTGGAGCGAGCTGTTCCTAAGAAGGTGCGATTGGTTCCTCCGTGTGCATAGCTTACTTCCTGAAATTTAACAGGCTTAATTAACTCTTTAGTTTCTTTTTCTTTCTTACCTCCGCATGATGCCAGAAAGGTTAAAAGAATAATTAGTCCGAAATATATATTTATTTGTGTCTTCATGTGGTATCTTATTTATTGTTGTTATTGTCAGAATTAATTAAAGCAAACTTCTTGAAACGGTTAATAAAATCATCGTTTTGCTCTTGACTATTCATAATGAAATAGTAACCGATAATTCGTTCCAGCTGAGTTGCTGCCAATAGATAATTGTAAATGGCATTGGTATGTTGCTGTTGTGCTTGAACATTGGTACGTTGAGCATCAATAAGCGATGTTATATTCACAGCACCATTACTGTAGCCAACCTGAGTAAGATCTAAACCTTCTTTCGCAGCATCTGCTGAAATCTTTGAAATTTCGATATTAGTGATATGAGCAACCAGATTGGCAACACCATCTGTTACATTGCGCGAAAGCGATTGTTTAACCATATCTCGCTGTAGAAACAACTGCTCTTCTTGAATTATGGACTTTTGCCTATTTAGATTACGCTGGTTCTTCTGAAAAATAGGTAAAGAGAGGTTTAATGCCACATTGTATGTACCGTCCGGAGGTGATGGGAAGCCATTGGGATAGCTGGTGCCTTTTCCTCCTCTGGATAGCGTATGATTGTATTGACCTTGTAATGCAAGAGTTGGTAAAAACTTACTTTTTTGATAAAGACTAGTTGCTCGTTGTGCTGCTTTTATATTGTATTCTAATGCACTTAATTCAGGTGCATTGTTTTGAGCTTCTGAAATTAAGAAGTGAATGAACTTATCGCGCAGAGTAGGACTATCAATTACATCGAAAATCATTTGATAATCGTAATCCTGATAGCTACCCGAAGTAAAATCAATATTTTCGATGTCAATTTTTAGGTCAAATGGATTATTCAATACCTCGTTCAATTTGTTAAGAGTAATAAAAAATTGTGTTTGAGCTTGAACAAGATTCTGAGTAGCCAATGCAAGCTCACTTCTCAAACGAAGTACATCTGATTTTCCACTTTGGCCAGCTTCAAAATTTTGCAATGCAATATCGTAGTTTTTTCGTGTTACTCTTAGATTCTCATCTTGAATAAGAACGTTGTTTTTAGCAATAAGTGCATTGAAATAAGCAACATTACAATCAAGAATTAAATCTAACTCTTGTGCATTATAGTTGGCTTCTTGCGCTTTTTGTTGATGCTTGCTAATTTTGATATTTGCTGATGCTTCTTCTGAGAATATAACTTGCTTTAGTGTTACGTTGGCATCTGTTTTGAACTCAGGATTAGATCCATTGGATATTTTGGCTACTTCAGGATCTAAATAGACTCCTTGTGCAGCAGCAGAAACATCAGGTAAGTAGTTGCTTTTTGCCAACTTAACATCTTGCTTGGCTAACTCAACATTTTTCTGATTAACCTTAAGGTTTAGGTTGTTTTTAAATGCTTGCTGAATTGCTGTTTCAAGTGTATATCTTCTTTCAGAAGGTATTTTTTTCGAATCTCCAACTATTTCCATCTCTAACAGCTGACTGTATCTCAATGGGAAATTAATCTTAAACGCTGTTTCAATATTTAACGCCAAATCGCGGTCATAATCAATGGTTACAGGAATATCTTTTGGGTTTACTCCATTTACTACAGATTCTACACTTAAGGCAATTCTTCGCATAAAATTTTCAGTGTTGTAGCTGGAACTGTGTGAAAATAAAGCTCCAAATGTTGTTGCTTCTCTTCCTAAGGCAGAAAAAGACGGTAATTTGAGCCTGTTGAGCGATTCTACCAGCTTTGAAAACTGTTCTTCTTTATACCATGCATTATTGGAAAGATAAACTGCGTCAATGTCTTTTAACTCTTGGTCTGTAGGAATACTGTCATCAGGAGTCGTTGTTATAATTTTATAAGCTGACGTTTGTGTTTTGAAATATTCATCCAGAATATGTTTAATCGGGAATAGTTCATTGACGTGTTTATCCACTATTACTCCTATTTTCTTGTAAGGAAATAAATCCTGAAAAGTGGACAACTCTTCAACGATAGATTCAGGAGTAACGAGATAGGTTAAATTATGAACTCCGGAAACATTCCCTTTTTTAGGGAGATTCATTAACTCTTTATTGAGAGTACCCATAAGAATTATAGGCTTAGGAAACTCTTTCTGCTCCATTAATAAATAGCTCTGAATAGGGCCAAATGCCAATATCAGATCCACTTGAGAACTATTAATGAATTCTTGATAGTTTTTCCTTGATTGATGAATACTTAGGTTGTTTGAACGAATAAAGTCTTCATCAAAAATTAACTGTGCTTCTTGTCCAACAACTGCAGCTATTTGATTCTGCAATTGCAGAAATAGGGGCTGATGTTCTTCAGAAAAAGTATCAACAAGCACTCCAATTCTGACTTGCTTTTGCTGCTGAGCAAAAGAAGCTATGCTAATGCAAAGAATACAAAAGCATAAAACGAGTCGATTAAATCTCATTTCTAAATGTTTATGTTTTATTACAATTATTTAACAGCTTCATGGTGAAAAGGTTGCTATAAAAAAGCTGTCAGCGTGTGTAGATGTAATGAAAGCGCAAAGAAATGAAATAATTTAGTATAAATCCAAATAATTCAAGAGAAAAAGATGAATTCAATAAAATACTGATTTATATAGAATTATAAATTTGTTAGATTTCAGTAACTGTATGTTTCTGAAAAAGAAGTTGATCTTTAATGTGCTTTAATTATATTTAAATGAACTTTATAATGATGATATGAGGTTTTGGATTATAATATCTTGTTGTTTGTTGTTGGGGAGTTGTAATTCGAAGAAGCAAAATGTGATTCGAATTGCAGTAGCTGCCAATATGCAATTTGCCATGGAAGAGTTGGTGAATGATTTCGAAAAAATATCCGAAACTAAATGTGAAATGGTGGTGGGGTCTTCAGGTAAACTAATGGCTCAGATAAAAGAGGGAGCTCCATTCAACTTATTCTTTTCTGCCGATATGAAATATCCTGAATACTTATTTAGAGTTGATAAAACATTAGATAAGCCTATGGTTTATGCTTTAGGTGAGGTTGTGCTTTGGAGTATTCAGAAAAGAGATAATTTTAGGTTAAGTGACTTAGTAAGGGAAGAGATAAAACATATTGCCATAGCTAATCCTGCCACTGCTCCTTATGGGAAAGCAGCACAGCAATTATTGATAAACAGCAAGATGTTGGATGCGGTAAAAGAGAAGCTGGTTTATGGCGAATCCATTGGTCAGACAACTCAGTTTGTCTATTCGGAAGCAGCAGAGGTAGGGTTTGTTTCAAAATCGATGATATTGAGTAGACGGTTTCAGCAAAAAGGAGTATGGATTAATCTGGATAAAGAACTTTATATGCCCATTGAGCAAGGGGTAGTTGTAATAAAGGGAGAGAAAAGAGAGGAACAAAAAGCGAGTGAATTCTTACAGTTTGTTCAATCAGAAAAAGGGAGAACTATATTGAGGAAATATGGTTACTTTAATATCAATTAATGCCAATATGAATTCGTTTAAATGCCAAATAGAGTCGATTGAAGTTAGTGGCAATTTATCGCTGGTAACTGTATTTTGTAAAGGTGTTTTACTGAAAAGCATCATTATTGAGACTCCTCAATCAGCCGATTATTTAAGAATCGGTAATGATATAAATATCCATTTTAAGGAAACTGAAGTAATTATCTCAGATAAGGAATTAACTGGAATCAGCTTATGCAATAAAGTGGAAGGTAAAGTAGCAAATATCGAATTGGGAAACCTGTTGTCGAAAATTGAACTCGAGACTGTGTTGGGACAAATACTGGTGGTTTTACCAACAGAAAGCCTAAAAAGTTTAAATTTAACGATAGATAGTGAGGTTTATGCCTGGGTAAAAACAACAGAAGTAATGCTTTCTGCTTATGAATATTGATCCATTAATATTGACTTTCAAGTTGGCTACTGTTACCACAGTTGTTTTATTATTGGTAGGCATACCACTTGCATATTGGTTAGCTTATAGTAAAAGCAGATTGAAACCAATTATTGAAACCTTGGTTAGTATGCCCATTGTTTTGCCTCCAACGGTTATCGGCTTCTACTTGCTGGTAGTGTTTAGCCCGGCCAATGCCATTGGAAGTTGGCTGAATGAATATCTGGGACTCCGATTGATTTTTTCATTTGAAGGACTGGTCTTCGCATCTGTTATCTACAGTTTACCTTTTATGGTGCATCCTATTCAAGCTGGTTTTTCGAACTTACCCAAAGGATTGAAAGAAACTGCTTATGTAATGGGAAAATCGAGAATCACGACACTACTTCGCGTATTATTACCCAATATTAAACCCGCATTATTGACCGGTTTGGTTTTGGCTTTTGCTCATACCATTGGCGAGTTTGGAGTAGTGCTTATGATTGGTGGAAACATTCCGGAGAAAACAAGAGTAGCCTCCATTGCCATATACGATCAGGTGGAAGCTTTGAATTATAATGTAGCCAATACCTATTCGCTGATACTTTTCGGAATAACTTTTTCGATATTATTGGTGGTCTATTTAGTAAATGGTGGTTATGTAAAAAGATGGTTTAGATGATTGAGTTTCGATTGACAAAAAAGTTATTGGCTCCAGGTGGGGAAATGTTCCTGGATGTAGACCTGTCTATTGAAAAAGGAGAGTTCATCACTATTTATGGGCAATCGGGAGCAGGAAAGACATCTATTCTTAGAATGCTATGCGGCTTAATGGAGCCCGATGATGGAACCATTGCATTGGACGGCGAAATTTGGTTTAATAAAGCAGATAGAGTAGACTGGAAACCTCAAAAACGAGAGGTGGGAATGGTATTTCAGGATTACATGCTTTTTCCCAATATGACAGTGAAAGAGAACTTACTATTTGCATTGCCTAAGAAAGCCGAGGCATCAATCGTTCAGGAGTTGATTGAGATGATGGAATTGGGGGAACTACAAAATAGAAAACCAGAAACACTCTCAGGAGGGCAGAAACAGCGTGTTGCTTTAGCCAGAGCATTAGTGGCTAAGCCGAAACTTTTATTGTTGGATGAGCCCTTATCAGCTTTAGACAATAAAATGAGAAATAAGCTACAAGATTATATCCTGAAAATACATAAGCACTTTCAACTTACCACAATATTAATTAGCCATGATGTTGCTGAAGTAGTTAAGCTATCTGATAGAGTGGTGGAATTGGATAATGGGAAGATAATTCGAGCAGGAAAACCGTTGGAATTATTTACCTCTAATCATCTGAGTGGCAAGTTTCAGTTTACAGGGCAAGTGCTTAATATCCAAAAAGAAGACGTTGTTTATGTTGTTACCATTTTAATCGACTCTAATATTGTTCGAATTGTAGCCGATGAGAAAGAGGTCGAGGCATTGAATATAGGAGATCATATTGTAGTTGCCTCTAAAGCTTTCAATCCTGTGATAAAAAGAATCAACGAATGATTTTTATCTGAGTAGAAAACAGTAATAATCTATAACTAAAATATTAGTTGATGAGAGAGTTATAATTAACTAATCAATTGTTTTGCTTTTTCATGTCAATCCCTTTAAATTTAGGTAGAACTAAAACTGTTGACTTTGAGAAGCTACTTATATATACTCATACTGCTACTTTGTTTTGATATTGCAGCCTTCGGGAAGGTGAAAAATCAGGGAATTCCTTTTATCAAAAACTATCCAAGAAGTTTATATAATGCCGGAACTCAAAACTGGGATGTTGCTGAGCTATCCAATGGTATGGTTTATTTCGCTAATAACAACGGCGTACTAGAATACGATGGAAATAACTGGCGAATTATTGGAATGCCCAACGGATCGGTGGTTCGTTCGTTATTTGTGGACAAAAACGATCAGATTTATGTGGGGGCCTACAATGAGTTAGGTTATCTGAAGTCGGATGAAAAGGGGAATAAAGTTTACCATTCATTAATTCAATCAATACCAGAGGAGGATAGGGATTTTGAAGAGGTTTGGCAAATAATTCCATATCGAAATGGAATCCTGTTTCATACATTCAGTAAAATATTTTATTACCGGGATGGAAAATTTTCGGTATTGAAGAACGGGAATACATTTCATTATGCATTTAACGTTAATGAGTCGCTTTATGTGATGATACCTAAACTTGGACTACATCAGTTGAAAGGGCAGAACTTCACTTTGGTGAATGATGGTGAATTATTGGCCAATAAGGAGGTGGTAGGAATGTTTCCTCAAGGAAAAACTAGATTGCTGATTGCCACTGCTCAACATGGGTTTTATGTAAGTAATGGTACCGAAATAAAGCCATGGGAAAAGCCAATCGATAAAGAGTTGATGGATGCTCAGATGTTTAGTGCCGTAGAGCTAAGTAGTGAATTGTTGGCTATAGGATCAGTACGAGATGGACTATTTATTATTAATAAGAATGGTCAACTTATTCAGCATATTAATAAGAAATATGGATTGCAAAATAACACCATATTAAGTTTGTTTAAAGACAATGAGCAGAATCTCTGGTTAGGGCTGGACAATGGAATTGATTATGTGGAAATAAGTTCGCCGATTTCGACTTTCCCAAATGACAGAGATTTTGGTGCAGGGTATTGTTCAATCTACCATAATGGCCACCTCTATTTAGGTACTAACATGGGATTATTTGTAAGTAAGTATCAGTTCGACAGTGACATTGCATGTAAAGATTGTCGATTTAAGCTGGTGAAAAACACTGCTGGGCAAGTCTGGAGTTTACAGCAAATAGGGGGAAGTTTAATTTGTGGTCATAACAATGGAACTTATTTAATAGAAGGAGCTACTGCTCAGTTAATATCAAATGAGAAAGGTGGCTGGAAATATCTGCAAAGTGCCAAGGAACCCTCTTTAATGGTGGGAGGCACATATAATGGTCTGGTACTTTTCGAGAAAGTGAATAATAAATGGCAGTTTAAATCGAAGATAAAAGGGTTTAATGAATCATCCAGAGAGATTATCTGGGAAAACGATCGGACTTTGTGGATGTGCCATGGCTATAAAGGAGTATTTCGAATTGAGCTGAATCAGCAACTCGACTCATGTCTGAATGTCAAGTTTTACGGAGAGGACAAAGGGTTTCCTTCGAATTTGAATATAAATGTAGCTCGTTTACGTGGTGAAACACTATTCTTTACCAATGGTGGTTTTTACAAATATGTCCCGGAGCTGGATAAAATTCAAGAGAATTCGTTTTACAATAAATTGCTGGGACAGGGAGAAACTGTGCATAAAATGTATGAGCAAGCCAATGGTGATATATGGTTCTTTCAAGGACAAAGTCTGGGATTGATGAAATTACAGGTAGATAATTCCTACGATGTGATTCGTCAACCATTTGCGTCTTTAAAAGGTGGTTTCCTCGATGCATTTGCCAATGTTAATGTGGTGGATGAACAGAACATTTTTATTGGACGCGAGAATGGATTTGTACATTATAACCCGCAGGTACATAAACGCTACGATTTACTGTTTAAAACTTTAATCCGAGAAGTTAGAGTAACATCTGCCAAAAGCGATTCCATTATTTTCTTTGGAGGGCACGACAATAGTGTTGTTGGTCAAAAAGATAATAGGGTAGATATTCCATTTAGAAATAACGCCATTCAGTTTATTTATAGCTCGCCCAAAGATTATAGTAGTCAGAAAGTAGAGTATCTGGTAAAGTTAGTTGGTTTTGAAAATGAGATTACTCGTTGGGAAAAGAAAACAAGAAAGGAATATACCAACTTGCATGAAGGAGATTATACTTTCGAAGTTTTAGCCCGAAATGAGTATGGCGTGGAATCGTCTGTTGATCGTTTCTATTTTACAGTACTTCCGCCTTGGTATAGAAGTAATACAGCCTACTTTATTTATATACTGTTTGGATTTCTAGTGGTTGTCATCGTGGCAATTACTGTGCGTTTTCGTATGAAGAAAGTAAGGGTACATCTGGAAGAGAAACAGGAACAGGAGTTACTAAGACAGGAGAGAGAGTTTAGAGAAGAAAATCTAAGAGCCGAAAAAGAGATTATAAAGCTTCGAAATGATAAACTTCGGAATGAGGTGGAATTTAAAAACAGAGAGCTGGCCAGTTCTACAATGAATATCATTCATAAAAACGAAGTGCTTACTCAAACAGTAGGGGAGCTCAAAAATGCACTGAAAAAAATAAAAGATCCAACGGCAATGGTTCAGATCAGAAAACTAATTCGAACCATTGATGGAGAATTTAGTAGCGAGCAAGATTGGGAACAGTTTGCTATCCACTTCGATCAGGTACATGAAGATTTTCTTAAGAAAATCAGAAAAGAGTTTCCTCAATTAACCCCGAAAGACTTGAAACTTTGTGCTTACTTAAGAATGAATCTTTCGACCAAAGAAATTGCTCCCTTGATGAATATCTCTGTTCGTGGAGTAGAAATTAGTCGCTATCGATTAAGGAAAAAGCTGGAGTTGGATAGAGACGATAATCTAATTGACTTTCTATTGAAGATATAATTCGATTTCAGAAATGTAAGAACTACTTTGTTTTTGACAGTTCATTTATTATTGTTTATAATTTTAAACATTCTGGATCATTTAATTATTCCATTTAAACAAGATTACTACTACTCTTGTTATCATATTTAATTCATGAATACAATAGCATTTTCATGAATATAACTTCTTCTTCCTATTATCTGGTAGTATATTGAATTTAAGCATTGATGTATTTGGCTGATGCTATATGAAAAGTGTTAGTTGCAAATAATCAATTACTTATTGTCTGTTGTTTTTCAAATGATGTAGTAATGATGTATTGAAAAATAGTGATTGTAGTAGTTGTGATGTAACACTTTTTAACACTTTTTGTGAGTTGCCCCGTATAATTGTACAACGTAATTCGTGGTTTGGCCAACACGAAACGTTGATGAGAGTCTAATTTAATAATCGAGTTATGAAAAAAAATATCTTGTTTTTATTTCTCGCATTCTTTTGTTTAAATACATATGCTCAAAAGTTTGTGGTTAGTGGAACAGTTACCTCCGATGATGGAGGAGAACCTATTCCGTTTGCTTCAGTTGTATTGAAAGGTACAACTCAAGGAACTACCACCGATCTTGACGGGAAATATTCAATTGAGGTATCAAAAGATATGGTACTTCTCTTTTCATTTATTGGATATGAATCGCAAGAGGTGAAAGTTACCAATCAAAGAATTATTGATATTAAACTGGTTACCGAGACACAAGGACTAGATGAGGTTATTGTAGTTGGTTATGGTACTCAGAAAAAAAGAGATGTAACTGGCGCGGTTTCAATTGTGGATAGTAAAACAATTGAGGCATTAAAACCGGTAAAAGCTGAGCAAGCTTTACAAGGAACCACTGCAGGTGTGGTGGTTAGCTCAGCTTCAGGTGCCCCCGGTGCAGGTTTGGATATTCGAATTAGAGGTATTTCAACCAATGGAGATGCTTCGCCTGTAGTAATTATCGACGGTTACCAAGGCGACCTGTCGACTATCAACCCAGACGATATTGCTACCATTACTGTGTTAAAAGATGCACAGGCAGCTATCTACGGAACAGTAGGTGCCAATGGTATTATTTTAGTTACTACAAAAACAGGAAGAAAGAATAGTCCGGTTAAAATTGCGGTGAACAGTTCATTGGGTATTCAGGAAACTACCAGAAAGCTTCCTGTACTAAATGCTACAGAATATGCGGTTCTGTTGAATGAAAGTTATGCCGTAAACGGACAAGATTTGCCATTTACCAATATCAGTAACTTAGGTAAAGGAACAAATTGGCAAAATGAAGTATTCTCAACAGCTCCTATATATAATAATAGCATAAGCGTATCTGGTGGATCAGAAAAAGTCGTTTATGCTTTTAGTGCTTCTGACTTGGATCAGAAAGGTATTGTAGGGAAAGATAAATCGGGGTATAAACGTAACACTGCAAAATTGAATTTAGGAGTAGATCTTTCCGATAAGTTCAAACTGAAGTCATCAATTATTTATACCTATTTCAAAAGAAAATCGATTAACGAGAATGGTTTAGGTTCGGTACTGTTTAATGCATTGAATATGCCATCGACAATGCCTGTTCGAAATAATGATGGAACTTACTTTTTAGCACCTACGACATTGGGAATTGAGATTATCAATCCTTTGGCTCAAATTGCTGATACCTATAACGATTATAACCTGAAAAAGCTAAATGGAAGTTTCAGTTTAGATTATGAATATTCGAAGCATTTGAAAGCAACAGCACGAATTGGTTTTAATGCTGCTCATGCTACTTCGAAATCGTTCTCGAAAATTGTAAATTATGGCGGGAAGGTATTTGATAAAACCAGAAGTAGTGTAAATCAAGGGCGCGATAACTTCAACGATTATACTTTCGATGCATTTATCACTTACGATAATACATTTGCAGAGAAGCATCATACAACAGCTACTGTTGGTACTACCATTTTTAAAGAGTGGGGAGATCACCTGGACGCAACAGGTTTCGATATTCCTAATAATTCATGGGAATTTGCAGACATTAGTTTGGCCAATGGTTTAAGCGATTCAAAACCTACAAATTCATGGACGTACGATCAGCGCAGACTTTCATATTTTGCTCGATTGCAATACGACTACATGGGCAAATACCTGTTATCAGCAATGATTCGCCGTGATGCATCAACCAAATTTGGACCACAAGAGAGTGTGGCTTATTTCCCATCAGCTACTTTAGGGTGGGTGGTTTCCGATGAAAGTTTCATGAAAGATGTTAAAGGACTTGACTTCTTTAAGTTTAGAATTAGTTACGGTTTATTGGGATCGGATAAGATTAGCAATTACCAATACATTTCACAGTTAGACGGAGAAGCTACTTATGTTTGGGACAATAAGTTGGTACAAGGAAAAGCAATTGGTGCTAATCCTAACTCAAAAGTGAAATGGGAAGAGTCAGAACAGTTCGACGTGGGTGTCGACTTTAAGTTCTTTGGCAATAAACTGGATTTAAATGCCGATTATTTCATTAAGACAACCAACGACCTATTAATTGGAAATATCCCGGTTTCAGGTATTTTGGGAGTTGCTGCTCCAGGAGCTGCTGGTCCTACAGTAAATGCAGGAGAGGTAAGAAACCAAGGATTAGAGCTGGCAATTGGTTATCGCGAAGAGCTGGCTAAAGATTTGGTTGTGAAAGTGAATTACAATTTTACCACATTGAAGAATGAGGTGCTTAAAGTAAATAATGGATCAGGGTTTATTGAAGGTGGAAGCTTTGGTGTAGGACAACCCGCTCCTTCACGTATGGAAGTAGGCTTACCAATTGGTTATTTCTATGGTTACAAAACCAATGGTCTTTTCCAAAATCAAGCTGAAGTGGATGCTCATCCTGATCAAACAGCTTTGGGAGCACCAGCCTCTCCTGGTGATATTCGTTATGTAGATGTGAATAAAGATGGTAAATTAAATGCCGATGATCGTACGAATATTGGAAATCCAATTCCTGATTTTACCATGGGATTGAACCTTTCCATCAATTATAAGCAATTCGACTTTGTTGCTTATGCTTATGCATCAATCGGAAACGAGATGGTTCGCAACTACGAGCGTTCCAATGCAAATGTAAACCGTTTGAGCACTTCGCTTAACCGATGGACAGGAGAAGGAACAAGCAATAGTGTTCCTCGATTAACGACAGCTGCTACTGCAAACAACATCTTCTCTGATTATTACGTAGAAGATGCCTCTTTCCTTAGAATTCAAAATGTACAATTAGGATATACTATTCCAGAATCGTTGAGTAATAAGCTTGGAATTAAAAGCTTACGTTTCTACGGTGCGGTTTCTAACCTGTATACTTTCACAAATTATAAAGGTTACGATCCGGCAGCTTCTACAGGAATTCCAATTGGAGGAGGAATTGATTACGGATTCTATCCGGCAGCTAGAACTTACACGTTTGGCTTAAATCTTAACTTTTAATACGCAGAACGATGAAAACAAAAAGATATAGTCAGCTTATTATAGTGGGGATTTTAGTATTCTTCTTCTCTTGTTCAGATAGTTTCGTTGAGAAGTCGCCCCAGTATTCAATCGATTCAGAAAACTATTTCAATTCTGAAGACGATTACAGAAATGCATTAATTGCATGTTACGATATGCTTCAGTCTACTTATGTGAATGTAATTCTGGGCGAAATTGCTTCAGATAATACGCTTTGCGGTGGCGAAAGTGCTACCGATGTCGTAGGCTGGCAACAGATTGATGATATGATTCATACTCCGGTGAACAGTAACCTACGTGATGTTTGGAACTGGATGTTTGCAGGCGTTCAGCGATGCAACTACTTTATGGAGTTTCAGGATAAGACAGCATTCGACTCGCGTGATATGATGATTGGAGAGGTTCGTTTCTTACGTGCTTATTACCTTTTCGAGTTGGTGAAGTGGTTTGGACCTATTCCTTTAAAAATTGATGAAAGATATAAGCTTGGTGATGAGAATCAGCTGCCTCGCTCTTCTGTCGAAGATGTGTATGCACAAATCGAAGCCGATTTATTATCAGCCATCGAAGCACTTCCTCTTACACAGAAAGAGACAGGACGAGTAACTAAAGGAGCAGCTCAGGCGTTGCTAGGAAAAGCTTACTTGTATCAGGATAAATTTGCCGAATCGGCTGCCGTTTTGGAGAAAGTAATTCAATCGGGTGTTTACACATTGGTTGGCGATTACGATACCATTTTTGAACATGCTGGTGAAAATGGAACAGAGTCGGTATTTGAAGTTCAATACACCGATGTTGAAGGTGCTGGTTTTGGATGTTTGCAGTGTAGCGAAGGAAACGTAGCAGTAGGTTTTAGTGGTGTTAGAGGTTATACCGGACCACTTTTTACTCCTGGCTTTAGTTTTAATGTTCCTACACAGAAAGCAGTAGATGCCTTCGAACCAGGAGATAACAGAAAAGAGGTAACTATTTTGGATATTGAAGCATGGGCTGCTGCTCAGAGTGCTGAATATACAACAGGTTACGAGCATACTGGCTTCTTCAATAGAAAATACCTTCCTCGTAAGAGAAGCGCCAATGCGCAAGGAGACTTGAATTTGACTAACCCAAATAATTACAGAGCAATTCGTTATTCTGATGTGTTGTTAATGGCTGCTGAAGCAAACAACAGAGGAAATGTTTCTGATGCAAAAGCACAAGAATATGTTTCAATGGTTCGTGCACGTGCATTTGGCGATGCGAATCATAATATCACTCTAACAGGAGCTGCTTTAACCGATGCTATCTATCAGGAGCGTTGGGTAGAATTAATGGGGGAAGGACATCGCTTTTTCGATTTGGTTAGAACGAACAGAGCTGCCAACGAAATTGATGGATTTGTGAGTGGAAAACATGAATTATTCCCGGTTCCAATTGAAGAGATTCAATTCTCTGGTGGAAACTGGTCACAGAATCCAAACTATTAATGCAATGATTGAATCGTTTATGTAACGTTTTAAATTGAAGAGAATGAAAACATTAAACTATATATGCACATTCGTTTTTATCTTGCTGGTGGCAGTTTCGTGTGAAACCGATAAAGACAATTTATATTCATTGGATTATATTAAAGCACCTACCAATGTTAGTGCAGTGTTCGATATAACACAAGATAATACAGGATTGGTTACCATTGCTCCCAATGCTGAAGGTGCACACAAATTTTTAATTAATTATGGCGATGGATCTGTTGAAGAGGAGTTCAAGTCGGGTGTTAATGCGAAGCATACTTATACCGAAGGTGTATACAATGTGGCCATTAAAGCAGTTGGAGTAACCGGGAAAACAACCTCGGTTGAACAAGAGCTGAATGTAACATTTAAAGCTCCGGAAGACCTGAAGGTTACCATTACAAAGAATGAGCAAAATCCGGCAATTGTTACAGTTAAAGCCACTGCAAAGTTCGCAACACTGTTTCATGTGTTCTTTGGCGATGCCGAAGATGAAGAACCTACTACATTAATGCCTGAAAAAGAGGTTACACATACCTATGCTAAAGCAGGCGATTACGATGTTAGGGTAATTGCAAAGAGTGCTGGTGCTGCAACAACTACGTTTACAGAAACCATTAATATTCCTGACGCTACCGATCCGGTGAATATGCCAGTCGATTTTGAATCATTTAAAATTAACTATGCATTTACCAACTTTGGAAATGTAACATCTTCTATGGTTGATAATCCAGATAAGAATGGAATGAATATCAGCGATAAAGTGGCACAAAGCCATAAAGCTGCTGGCGCCGAAACTTGGGGCGGTTCATTCCTAACATTCGAGAATCCAATGGATTTCTCAGTAAATAAAACACTGAAAGTAAAAGTATGGTCGCCTAAATCGGGTGCTGTAGTTCGAGTTAAGTTAGAACATTTAACCGATGGTGGAATTTTTGCTGAATTGGATGCTACCACAACTGTTGCTAATGAATGGGAAGAGTTGAGTTATGACTTTAGTTCCATTGATGTGAATCAGCAATTTCATAAGCTGGTTATCTTCTTCGACTTTGGAAATACAGGAGACGATAGCAAGTATTACTTCGATGACTTAAAGCTGTCTCCGTCAGTTGTTCCAACAGAATCGATGGTTCAGAATTTCGAAGGTGAAGCTCCTGCTTTTACTGTATTTGGAAATATTGCAGGAATTGAAGTAATCGATAATCCGGATAAAACAGGAAGTAACCAAACAGATAAAGTGGCTAAGATGGTTAAAACCAGTGGCGCTGAAACATGGGCAGGAATGTTCTTTGAAACAGGAGCTCCGTTAGATTTGGATACTTACAGTAAAATTAAAGTGAAAACGTGGTCGCCAAAGAGCGGTGTGGTTGTGAAACTAAAATTGGAGAATGCTGATGCTAGTATTACTCACGAAGTAGATGTAAACACAACAGTAGCTGATGCATGGGAAACACTAACCTATGACTTTAGTGGTGCTCCTAAAGCCGATTATGTGAAAGTGGTGCTATTCTTCGACTTCGGAAATAATGGCGATGATTCAGTTTATTATTTCGATGAAATTGCTTTGGCAAACGATGATACATCTGTTCCTCCACTAGCAATTCAAGGATTTGAAGGAGAAGTGCCTGCATTTACTGTATTTGGCAACATTGCAGGAATCGAAGTAATAGATAATCCTGACAAAGCCGGAGATAATACCACCAATAAAGTGGCCAAAATGGTTAAGACCAGTGGCGCTGAAACATGGGCAGGAATGTTCTTCGAAACAGGCAATGCACTGGATTTCGACAATTACAAGAAAGTAAGAGTAAGAACGTGGTCGCCAAAGAGTGGTATTGTAGTAAAAATGAAATTGGAAAATAGCGATGCTAGTATCACTCACGAGGTGGATTTAAATACATCAGCAACCAATGCATGGGAAACATTAACTTACGATTTCAGCGATGCTCCAGCAGCAGGTTATGTGCGTATTGTATTGTTTTTCGACTTTGGAAATGGTGGTGACGATGCAGTCTATTATTTCGATGAATTTGAATTAACCAATTAAGCAAAACGCAATGAAGAATTTCACAAAATATATATCGATAATGCTTTTTGGCATGTTCTTCATACTTTGGGGATGTCAGGAAGATGATTACAAGCTAGGTGAATTAGTTACTCCCGGGAATGTTGAGGTATCGTTTTCTGTCCTTGGAGTAGATAATGATAATCCTTATGGCGACGGTAGTGGTAAAGTTGAATTTACTGCTACTGCAAGCAACGAGATGAGCTATACCTATATTTTTGGTGATGGTAGCGATAAAGTAGTTGATGCCGATGGTAAAGTAAGCCATGTATTTACCAAAACAGGTGTTAACAAATATACTGTTACTGTGATGGCTGTAGGAACCGGAGGTTTGTCAGCTACTAAGTCGGTACAAGTTGAGGTGTTTAGTAGCTTTAGTGATCCTGAAGCAGAACAATTTTTAACTGGAGGAAGCTCGAAAAAGTGGTATTGGGCAGCCGACCAACCAGGTCACGTGGGCTTAGGTCCGAATACTGTTGATGGTACCAACCATACGTTTGCACAATGGTGGAGTGCTGGTCCATTCGAGAAATCATGCATGTACGATGCAGAATTCGAATTCACAAAAACGGCAGAAGGCGTAACATTTGAACAGAAACTAGGAACAGCATACGTTCCTGGTACATATGCAGGAAAAATTGGAGTAGAAGGCGATGCTTGTCATGGCGAAGATGTAACTCCAAAGATTTACGGTGTTAAGAATATGTCATTTGCTCCGGCAAATACAATTGCCACTAAAGATGGTGGCTATCGCGGAACAAGCTTTACCATTGGAGATGGCGGATTCATGTGCTGGTGGGTAGGAACAAGTACTTACGAAATTATTCAGGTTACTGATAATATTTTGAAGGTAAGAGTGGAGGAAGATGGAACATTTGCTTGGTACCATACTTTCACAAGTGTAAAACCAGGTTCTGAATCATCTGTTGATGTTACTTATACCAATTTAGTATGGTCCGACGAGTTTGATACAAATGGTGCTCCAGACGCAGCTAAATGGGGATACGACTTGGGAACAGGTAATAATGGCTGGGGAAACAACGAAGCTCAGACTTATACCAACGATGCGGCTAACGTGGTAATTGAAGATGGAAACCTTAAGATTAAGGCGATTAAAGATGGTAGTAGCTATACTTCGGCTCGTATTAAAACCGAAGGTTTATATGAATTCCAGTATGGTAGAATAGATGTACGTGCAAAACTACCTAAAGGTGGTGGAACATGGCCTGCAATTTGGATGTTGGGAGCTAATTTCTCAACAGCAGGATGGCCTGCTTGTGGCGAGATTGATATCATGGAGGCCACAGGTAATAATCCGGGTAAAATTCATGGATCGATTCACAATCTGGCTAGTTCTGGAAGTACTGTAAATACTAAGATTACAGATGTTGCAGATGCTGCTGATGAGTTTCATGTTTACTCAGTAAACTGGTCGGCCAACGAAATATCATTCTTAATTGATGATGAAATATTCTACACCTATTCGCCTGATGATAAGAATAACGAGAATTGGCCATTCGATGCCAAGCAATTTATTATTCTGAATTTGGCAATGGGAGGTACTATGGGAGGTGCAATAGATGCAGCTTTCACCGATGCAACTTTCGAAATTGATTATGTGAGAGTCTATCAATAATTATGAATTGGGAGAGGGAGGACTGAATTTTTCAGTTCAATAAATGAGGCTGTTCAAAAAGCTTATTTATAATTTTTTGAACTTACAGACTATAGGTCACCACTTGGTTTATTACCCCTAAATCCCCTAAAGGGGACTTAAGCCTCCTCTTTAGGGGAGGTTTGGAGGGGTAAAGACGGAAGTTGGTTATAACCTGAAAGTTCGATTTCAAATGAATTTACTTTTGGGACAGCCTCTTACCTCCAATTATTAAACACAGTGATCTTATTGAAACTAATAGTTGTCTATTCGCCATATAGTTGGTGAACAGTGCTAGTTGTGTCTATGCATTTCAATAGGGAAAGTGTTTCGTTTAAACTTCTAAAGAAATGGCAATGCAAAGAAGTAATATATTAATACTAATAACTGCTTTTGCTTTTTTATGTGGTTGTGCTTTCTCAAAGAAAAAGATCGACAAGAAAGCTAAGGCAAAAGAATATAAACTGGTGTGGAGCGATGAGTTCGATTACTCCGGTTTACCCGATTCTACCAAATGGAAATACGATACCGAGGGAAATAGCCACGGTTGGGGGAATCAAGAGGCACAGTTTTATACCGAAAAGCGATTGGAGAATGCTCAGGTAAAAGACGGAGTGTTGCACATTGTTGCATTGAAAGAAGATTTTGGTGGAAAGAAATATACATCAGCACGATTAAATTCTATTGCCACCTGGGAAGGTGGAAAATTTGAAATACGAGCTAAGCTTCCTGCAGGGGTGGGAACGTGGCCAGCCATTTGGATGATGCCAGGTAACTGGTCGTTTAAAGATGGTAATTGGCCTGATATTGGCGAGATTGATATTATGGAACATGTTGGTCACGATCCGGGAGTAATCCATTCATCGGCCCATTCGAAAGATTATCAGTGGCAAAAAGGGAGCCAGAAAACAGGAACCATAAAGGTTGCCGAGGCTTCTTCTCAATTTCATACTTACCAGTTAGAGTGGACAGCCGATTATTTAAAAGCTTTTGTAGATGATAAGCTCTTTTTTGAATATCAGAACGAGAATTTAGGAGTGGATAAGTGGCCTTACAATAAGCCATTTTATTTGATTTTAAATGTAGCTGTCGGTGGTGCATGGGGAAGAGTGAAAGGTATTGATGACAAGTCGTTCCCTCAGGTGATGGAAGTGGATTACGTGCGTGTTTATCAGAAAAAGTAAGATTAGTAGTTTTTAGATCATGAGTAAGGAAATTTATATTGGAAATACCCAGTTGCTGAATACGGAAAAAGCAGTTCAGGGGGAGTTGGTTCAGTTGAATAACGAAACCTATTATCGAATTGGCAATTACGATAAAATGGCCGACTTTTTCATGAGTATTGTAAGTGATTCCGATCATTGGATGTTTTTGTCTAGCAATGGGTCATTATCTGCAGGACGAAAGAACAGAGATCATGCGCTGTTTCCCTATTACACAGTGGATAAAATTCACGATTACCAAGGCAAAACAGGAGCAACAGCAACTATGATTATCGAGAAAGATGATCGATGCTTCTTGTGGGAGCCATTTTCAAATTACCAGGATGAAATCTATCGGTTAGAAAGAAACTTATACAAGAGTATTTATGGCAACAAGGTAGTTTTCGAAGAAATTAATCATGATCTGGGAGTTAGATACCGTTATGCATGGTATAACAGCGAAAAGTTTGGCTTTGTAAAATCTTCTGAAGTGAAGAATGTAGGTAAAGACAAAGTTAAAATTGAAATGGTAGATGGAATAAAAAATATTCTGCCAAGTGGTATCGATTATGCATTTCAGAATGAATACTCTAACCTGTTAGATGGTTACAAAAAAAACGAACTGCTTACTGATGGAAACATTGGGCTGTTTATGCTAAGTTCTATTCCTGTCGATCGGGCAGAGCCAAGTGAATCGTTACGTGCTACAACTGTTTGGTATAAAGGTGTGGATACGAAGAATGTTCTATTGTCAGAAGAACAACTGGATGGATTCAAAAAAGGCAGAAAGATTGAAACAGAGATCGATATACGTGCTAGGCGTGGGGCATTCTTATTAAATGCCGAATTGGATTTAGAACCAGCTGAAGTAGCCGATTGGATGATGGTTGCTGAAATTGACCAGGATGCAGCAGCTGTGGCCAATTTAGCTCAATTATTAAAATCAAGTACCGATTTAAAGAAGCAGCTAAAAGCTGATATTGAATTGGGAACTCAACGTCTGATTCAGAAAGTAAGCAATGCCGATGGTTGGCAACAAGGAAATGATACCATTGCTACTGCGCGTCATTTCTCCAATACGATGTTTAACATCATGCGTGGAGGAATCTTCAATGATGGATACAAAGTGGCAGTGAGCGATTTTATACTGTTCTTGAAGCAACGCAATAAATCGCTTTACAATGCTTATAAAAATGAGTTAACAGGCCAACCAGAACAATTATCTTATTTCGAACTGAATAAATGGGCCGAGTCGACTCAAAATATGGACTTGGTTCGATTGGCCAATGAATATTTACCATTGACTTTTAGTCGTCGTCATGGCGATCCGAGTCGCCCCTGGAACCTTTTCTCTATCGATACCAAACATGAGGATGGTTCTCCGAAGTTGAATTATCAGGGAAACTGGCGCGATATATTCCAAAACTGGGAAGCTTTGGCACTTTCTTATCCCGAATACATCTCAGGAATGATTAGTCAGTTTCTGAATGCTTCAACTGCCGATGGTTATAACCCATATCGAGTAACTCGCGAAGGAATCGATTGGGAATGTCCCGATCCGGAAGATCCATGGGCTTATATTGGTTATTGGGGCGATCATCAGATCATCTATTTGCAGAAGTTTCTGGAGCTTTCAGAGCAATATTACCCTAACCAACTGCAGAAATTATTGGAAAAAGAGCAATTTGTATATGCCAATGTTCCATATCGAATTAAGTCGTATGAGCAATTGTTAGCCAACCCTCAGGATACAGTGGTGTTCGATCACGAGTTAAATAAGCAAATTGAGGATGATTTCCAGAGAATTGGAGCAGACGCTAAAATGTTGGCAGGAAAAGATGGTCAACTTTATCGGGTAAACCTGACTGAGAAAATATTGGTAACGCTTCTGACCAAATTAAGCAACTTTATTCCCGAAGCAGGAATATGGCTGAATACACAACGACCTGAATGGAATGATGCCAACAATGCACTAGTAGGAAACGGAGCCTCAATGGTTACGTTGTATTACTTGCGCCGATTCTTAAGCTTCTGGCAAAAGCAATTGGCCAATAGTTCTACAAAGGATATTTCGTTGTCGATCGAAGTGGCAGCATTTTTAGCTGGAATTCATTCGACATTTAATCAGTTTAAAACAATCTTAGGTACTGGATTTTCTAACGAACAGCGAAAAGAGATTACAGATTGCCTGGGAATTGTTGGAAGCGATTATCGAAATAAAATATACAACGATTCTTTTACCGGAAAGCGTGAAAAAATTGCAGTAAGTAATTTGTCCCAATTCATTTCAATAGCTATCGAATTTATGGATCAATCCATCGAGGCCAATAGAAGGGAAGATGGTTTATTCCATGCTTACAACTTGGTAGCACTGGGTGAAAAGGAAATTGCTATTCGATACCTATATCCAATGTTGGAAGGACAGGTGGCAGTTTTAAGTGCTGGTTATTTGCAAACAGAAGAGACCATAAAACTTCTCGATGCATTAAAATCAAGTCAGCTCTATCGCGAAGATCAGTGGAGCTATTTATTATATCCCGATAGAGAATTGGTTCGATTTGTAGAGAAGAACAATATTCCAAATGAAAGAGTAGTCCATTCGCCACTGCTTTCAGCATTAATTAAGGAAAACAATCATTCTATTATCTCGAAAGATGATGCAGGCATTTTTCATTTCAATGCAGATTTTAGAAATGCTCAGATGGTAGATGCTGGCCTAAATCAGTTGGATGAAAGGTGGCAGACGCTGGTTGCAGAAGAACGCAAGAACATTCTCGATATCTACGAAGAGCTATTCGATCATCAATCGTTTACTGGGCGTTCTGGTACTTTCTATGCATACGAAGGATTAGGAAGTATCTATTGGCATATGGTTTCTAAGTTGCTTTTAGCGGTTCAGGAGAATTTCTTCATGGCTAAAGAAAATGGTGCATCTGAAAAGATGCTGAAAGAGTTGGCCGATCATTACAATGAAGTGAAGAAAGGAATTGGAATGTATAAATCGCCGGAGCATTATGGGGCATTTCCAATTGATGCTTATTCGCATACTCCGGGAGGGGCTGGCGTAAAACAGCCTGGAATGACTGGACAGGTGAAAGAAGATGTTATTGTTCGAATGCGTGAAGTGGGTGTTGAAGTCATTCAGGGCGAAATTCATTTCAATACTTCACTGTTAAGTAAGAATGAACTACTGCAGAAAGGCGAAGAGTTTGTCTATTACAATCAGGATAATAAGCAACAAGCCATTGAATTGACCGAAAAGCAATTTGCATTTACTTATTGCAATGTACCGGTAATATATTCTGCTTCTACAGAGAATAGTATAAAGGTATATCATGCTGATGGAACCATATCGGAAACAGATAGCCTGAAGTTGAATCGAAATTTCAGTGAAGCAGTTTTCGGACGAAGTGGAACCATTAAGAAAATTGAGGTAAATCTTCTTTTTTAGCTTATGAATTGTAAAGCACATAAAATATTGAATCGATATTCGTTACTAATCGTTTTGTTGGGTATGTCCTTTGTGATAAGAGCAGAGGATAAACACCAGAACGATTCGAAGCCAATTCAGCAAAGTCAGAGTGATTTGTTGGTTGGTGTATCTAAAGCAATATGCTATTCGGGATTTCGGTCAGGGCAACATCCCGATCGAGGTAATGGAGCTAAAAATCCTTCTGAAGCTGAGATATTGGAGGATTTGAAGTTATTAAGCGAACAGGCCGATTTTCAATTAATCCGACTATACGATTGTGGCGAAAACAGCGAGACCGTTTTGCGTGTGATAAAAGAGCATGGGTTACAGCTGAAAGTATTGCTAGGAATTTGGCTGAATGCCGAATTAAGCGCACACGAAACATGTGCTTGGCTAAATGAACCTATTCCTGCATCGACATTGTCAGCCAATAAGTTGAAGAATGGGCAAGAGGTGGACAGAGGAATTCAGTTGGCCAACGAGTATCCCAATATTGTTGCAGCAGTGAATGTGGGCAATGAAGCTTTAGTGGATTGGAATGACCACAAAGTGAGCCTAGATTCAATCATTTCGTATGTGAAGAAGGTAAAATCGAATATTAAACAACCGGTTACCGTTGCCGATAACTATGAGTGGTGGGCGGCTAAAGGAGAACGACTTGCTCAGGTAGTCGACTTTGTATCCATTCATGTTTATCCGGTTTGGGAAGGAAAGGATATCAATGAAGGTTTGTCCTACACCATTGAAAATGTACAAAAGGTACGCGACGCATTGCCTAAAAGTAAGATTGTGATTACTGAGGCTGGCTGGGCTTCAATAGCTTCAGAGTTTGGAGATAGAGCCAGTGAAGCGAAGCAGGAGAAATACTTTTTCGACCTAATGCAATGGGCCGAGCAGATGAATATTACCACTTTCTTTTTCGAGGCGTTTGATGAAGACTGGAAAGGCGATCCCAATAATCCCATGGGAGCTGAGAAGCACTGGGGATTGTACACCGTGGACAGAAAACCAAAGAAAGTGATGGAGAAAATTATATTGAACCAGAGAAACTAAAAACTAATACTAAGAATATGGCACATTATAAAACCGCATCGGAAGACATTGTTCCTTTTAATCAGAAAATTTCATTTGGAGCAGGACACCTTGCCAATCAGTTGTTTCCAGCAGCATTGGGAGTATTTATGGTGGTATTGGTTATGTCGTTGAATATGAATCCTGTATTAGCGGGTATTCTGGGAGCAGCTCCTCGCTTAATCGATGCTTTAACCGATCCTATAATGGGTTTTATTTCAGACAACACACGCTCTAAGTGGGGACGAAGAAAGCCATATATTTTATTGGGAAGTGTTATTACAGGTGTGGCTTTTATGGTGATGTGGCAATTGAACCCGGAAAACTCTCAAACCTATAATTTTGTCTATTTCCTAATTGTTTCCATATTCTTCTATATTGGCTACACCATTTTTGCCACGCCATTAATTGGTTTGGGATATGAAATGACTCCCGATTACAACGAACGTACTCGCTTAATGGCGGTATCGCAATGGATGGGGCAAATTGCCTGGATGGTGGCACCTTGGTTTTGGGTGATTATTTATGAGCCAGCAATCTTTGATTCTGCTCCGGAGGGAGCACGCACATTATCCATTTGGGTAGGAGCCATTTGTATGATTCTGGGAGCACTGCCTGCCCTATTCAATAAAGAGATGGTAGTGCCCGACAAAAGCAAAATGGCGAATCTTTCTATTAAAGAGCTAGCTGCCAACACCAAAGAGTTCTTACGAGGAATAAAATTGACATTTAAGAACAAACCATTTATGCGACTTTGTGGTGCTACGTTTTTAATTTTCAATGGTTTTCAGACGATTGCCCAGTTTGCCATGTTCATTATTGTTTATTATCTGTTTAATGGTGACAAAGTGGCTTCTGGTACCTGGCCGGCATGGTTTGGTACCGTAAGTGCCATGGCAACAGCATTCTTAGTGATTCCGGTTGTTACAAAGCTTTCGGAAAAGTACGGGAAGAAAAATGCCTTTATCATAGCCACATTAATTTCAATTATTGGTTACGGACTGAAATGGTGGGGATTTAATCCGGCCAATCCATGGTTGATGTTTATTCCAATTCCTTTTCTTTCATTCGGTATAGGCGGTTTATTTACACTGATGATGTCGATGACAGCCGATGTATGTGACCTAGATGAGTTAAACAATGGCGAACGACGCGAAGGAATGTTTGGCGCTGTTTATTGGTGGATGGTAAAATTGGGAACGGCTTTAGCGCTATTAACCAGTGGGATCGTGTTGCAGGCTGTTGGTTTCAACGAATCTGTTGATCAACAAACAACTGAGGCATTGACCAATCTTCGTATTGCAGATATCGTTATTCCTATTGCCACCGCATTAATAGCCATTGTTGTGGTGTGGAAATACAATATTACAGAACAAAAGGCACATGAAATTAGAGAACAGCTGGTTGTACAAAGAAAAAAGAATTCATAAGATGATAGTTATGAGAAATATAATAGCGGGATTGATTAGTCTGATAATGGTTTCTGCTTGCCAAATGAAACCGGATAAACTGAATGGTACCATTTACGAAACCTCTGCTGCAGGCAATAAAATGACCGAAGTGGCTACCAATGACGAAATTGAAACCGAAGTGGCCATTTCCATTTTTCCTGAAAAACAATACCAGGAAATCATTGGTTTTGGTGGATCTTTCACCGAGGCTTCTGCTTATCTATTGAATCAATTAAGCCATGCTAATCGTCAGAAAATATTGAATGCTTACTTTTCAGACAAAGGAGCTCGCTATTCGTTAACCAGAACGCATATGAATTCATGCGATTTTTCTCTGAATAACTATTCGTATGCAGCAGTAGCTGACGACATGGAGTTGAAGCATTTTTCCATTCAGGAAGATAAGGATGATATAATTCCAATGATTAAAGCAGCGCAAAAAATATCTGCCGAAGGATTTAAAATTATAGCATCACCATGGACTGCTCCTCCGTGGATGAAGGATAATAACGATTGGCGTGGAGGAAAGTTATTACCCAAATATTACGATACATGGTCGCTGTTTTTTTCCAAGTATATTACTGCCTATGCCGAAGAAGAAATTCCCATTTGGGCAGTTACGGTAGAGAATGAACCATTGGGAAATAATAGCAACTGGGAGAGCATGCACTATACTGCTGAAGAGATGGTGGAATTGGTGAAAAATCATCTTGGCCCAAAATTAAAAGGCGATCATCCCGAGGTGAAGATTCTGGGATACGATCAAAATAGGGGAGAAGAACTAAAAGAATGGGGCGATATAATTTATAAAGATGAGGCCTCTTCGCACTATTTCGATGGCATTGCGGTGCATTGGTATGCGAGCACTATCGACTGGATGGGAGAGTCGTTGAATTATATACATCAACTGGCTCCCGGGAAGCTGCTCATTCAAACCGAAGCATGTGTCGATGCTGAAGTTCCCCACTGGAAAGATGACCAGTGGTATTGGTCAAAAGAGGCCACTGATTGGGGCTGGGATTGGGCTCCGGAAGAGCAAAAGAAAGATCATCCCAAATATGTTCCGGTATATCGTTATGCTCGCGATATAATTGGTTGTTTGAATTCGAATGTGCAAGGTTGGGTCGATTGGAATATGGTACTCGATCGTCAGGGAGGACCTAACTGGTTTAAAAATTGGTGTACTGCACCGGTAATTGTCGATCCGGAAAGTGATGAGGTTTATTTTACTCCACTTTATTATACCATGGCGCATTTTAGTAAATTTATGCGACCTGAATCCAAACGAATTGATTGGAGCTGTAGCGATAGTGATTTGATGGTAACAGCTGTTCAGAATAAAGATAAAAGCATTGTTGTGGCATTGTTGAATATGAATGACAGTGAAAAATCGATTTCCATAAAACTAAATGAGAAAACCCTAAAAACAATCATAAGTCCAAAAGCAATTCAAACCATTGTTATTCCAAGCCAAGAGAAGAATTAGAACCCATTAAACTAAAGCTATGCAAGAAAAATCGAAATTAAGCCTGAAAGAGAAAGTTGGTTACAGTTTAGGAGATACTGCCTCTCATTTTGTATGGGATATGGTGGGGTTCTGGATTCTCATTTTTTATACCGATACATTTGGTATTTCGGCTGCTGCAGCTGGTACTATTATGCTAATTGCCCGATTCTGGGATATGATTAGCGATCCGATAATGGGAATTATTGCCGATAGAACCAAAACTCGTTGGGGAAAGTTTCGTCCTTATATCTTATGGATGGCTATTCCTTACAGCGTATTGGCTGTGTTAACGTTTACTACTCCCGATTTTGGCGAAACAGGCAAGATCATTTATGCCGGAGTAACTTATTTCTTATTGATGACAGTATTTACAGCTATTAACTTGCCCTATTCATCGTTGGGTGCTGTAATGACGTCTGACTCATTTGAACGTACCAGTTTGAATTCCTATCGATTTATCTTTGCATTCATTGGTCAGTTGATCGTTTCAGGAACTGCTTTAACGCTGGCTCTATACTTTGGCAATGGAGATAGAGCGGCTGGTTATCAGTATACTTTAATTCTCTTTGCATCCATTAGTTTGATATTATTCTTCATAACTTTCAAGACAACCAAAGAGCGCATACAACCACCTAAGGAACAGAAAGAATCGTTAAAAGAAGATTTTAGAAACCTGATGAAGAACAGACCATGGCTTATCCTGTTTTTTGTGGGTATTATCTCTTTCATCATGTTTGCAATACAAAATCTTTCTGTGGCTTATTATTTCAAATACTACATCGGAAATGAGCCTAACGTGCAATTGTTTAATGTAATTGGAACCATTGCTTTAATTGTAACTATTCCATTCTCTAAACCATTAGCCAAGCGATTTGGAAAGAAGAATGTTTTTCTTGCCAGCTCTTTACTCTCAGGACTATTTTTTATCTGCCTCTACATTCCAGATGCTGAAAACCTGACCATGATTTATGTGTTCAATATCCTGGCAAAGATGGCTTATGCGCCGGCAGTTCCTCTATTGTGGACCATGTTAGCTGATACAGCCGATTACTCCGAATGGAAATCGGGAAGAAGAGCCACGGGCCTGGTATTTTCAGCAGCTACATTTGCGCAAAAGGCAGGATGGGGGATCGGAGGAGCTTTAGCCGGTTGGTTATTGGCCATTTTCCAATTTACAGCCAATGCCGAACAATCGGAAACAGCGATTACTGGTATTAAACTGATGATATCAGTAATCCCTGGAATTTTATATATGTCGTGCGCAGTGCTGCTCTATTTCTACAACATCGACCATTCGACCTGTTTAATTATGAAAAAAGAGCTCGATGCTAGAAGGGCAGAGGAGTAATGGAATGGGAATTGTCCTCAAAGTATAATCTTATAAAATAGCTTTGAGGACAATTAGTATAGTGTTTTATCGCTCCATTGGAACTTCCATTATAAGTATTCTGGCATCATCAGACAATGCTTGCATAGCTAGCTGGTTCGTTTCCCATATTCCCAAACCATCCCGTTGGTTGAGCGTATGATCTTCGCAAGAGAAACTACCTTCCAGTACAAAAAGATAAATGCCATTATTCCGCTTTTTCAGTTGGTAGTCGATCTCTTTTCCTTTTTGGAATTTCCCCATATAAAACCAAGCATTCTGATGAATCCAAACTCCCTCGTCATCTGGTTCAGGGGATAAAACCTGTTGCAGTTGATTATGTTGGTAATCAGCAATCATTGTAATTTGATCGTATCGCGGTTTTACATCTCTTTTGTTGGGGTAAATCCATATCTGAAGAAACTTCACAGACTTGTCGCTATTCTTGTTAAACTCACTATGGTAGATACCAGTTCCTGCGCTCATAACCTGAATGTCGCCATGTTTAATGATGGAGACATTTCCCATGCTATCCTTGTGTTCAAGATCCCCTTCAAGAGGAATGGATACTATCTCCATATTGTCATGTGGATGGGTACCAAAACCTTTGCCTCCCTGAACAGTATCATCGTTCAGGACACGTAATACACCGAAATGCATTCGATCTTTATCGTAATAACTGGCAAAACTAAAAGTATGATAGCTTTGCAACCAATCGTGGTCAGCATAGCCACGACTATCTGCTGAATGGAAAACTGATTTGGGCATATTTACAATTATTCAGATTACTAATTCAAATAACACCTAAATCAATTTATTGGTTTAATACCTGAGCTTAAGTCCCTATTTGCACCCACAATCTTCCATATTCAATAGTTGAATGGTTTCACCTTTCTGTACGTTGGCTAAATGGAGTGATGTGGTTTCTAGTTGTCCATTCTCTAAATTCACACGGTATATTTTATCTGTCTCACCGTAATTGCCATATCGTTGGGGATCTTTAGCCTTTTCTTTGGGCACTTTTCCCCAATGAGATACATAGTAGTTGTTTTTGAAATAATACCATTTAGCAGGTCGGATTGGTTTTGTTCTTTTCTCAATGATCGTATTTTCTTTCAAATCGAATATGGAGATGCCCGAAAGATCGGAGTGCCATGGAGAGATAATATAGCGCTGATTTTTTGTAATAAAGAAGAAGCCTCCGGCCATATTGTGAATGCTGCCTGATTCATCAATGATTATCGTTCTTCCATCATAGTCACCAAACTTCGATCCAATGATAACATTGGGAAGAGGTTGGGAGTTAAAATTCAATCCATAGCGATCTCCCACGGGCTCTATTGTTTGGAAGTTTAAGCTATCGACTAATGCATCATTTTTGAAACTAAGAATCTTGCCTTGGCAAATTGCTTCCTTCTTAAATTGATTATTTTTTCGATTTGTTATTTTAACTTTTACACTTCCAGTAGAAATTGTTTTTACGTTGTAGTGTTTTTTATAGTCTTTCCACCAGCTCTCTTTTTTAGTTCGAAGAATAGGAGCGTTTTTATAACCAAGTTCTCTATTGGTGATTTCTATTCTTATTCCTCCAGTATTGTCTTGCCCAATTTTTAATAGAGTATGGTTGCTGGCTGGTAGTCTGTTTGTAAATTGAAATGCTTCAAAAACGTCATTTGTTCTATTATCTTTTACAAACTCTTTTCCAAAAAAGAAGTTGGCACTCAATTCTGCTTTCCCTGTTTTACTTTCTATCGGTTGATTCAATTTCTGATACGAAAGGTTGTAATAAATGCTGCTATAAGTGTCTTTCAATATCTTTAGACTAACCCATAGACTATCACTTTTCCCTTGTAATTGGTACCATTTATTCAGTTGAATAAATGCAGGAAGTTGGTATTCTTGCGTATCATTTACTCTCAGTAGGTTTTTATTTAATTCAAATTTTTTAAACTCCTTGGGTAATATCTGAAAGCTATGTAAAAATCTAGCGCTATACATCTTGCGTTCTTTTACAACAAGGCGACCTTTTATTGATTTAATTACTTTGTTACAGTGATAAGCGAATAGTAGGTTTACAAAGAGTTTTCCAGCTTCACTATCTAATGCATAATCGTCTAAATTGAGTTTTCTATTATGCCAACTGTTAAAAGTAAAACCTCCTGCGAATTTAAATATTTGATATACATTGTTGTATGTAGGATACACTTTCCGCATCTCATTAAGAAATGCTAATGTGGTTCCTTTGGAAATAAATTGGATACCTTTTATGCCGTGAAAATCTGAAATGTAAAAGATGTTTTCAAAGCCTTTGTGAGTAGCTACTAATTGAAGCACTTTTTTACGAGGAAACTGAAGCTTTTCTATCATTCCATCATACGATGACTGGTTGTTATCGAGTATTAACAATTGTCCATAATCGGGATTAACAGAGTTAGTACCTAAAGCGTTATTTACACTTTTTTCGAATAGTATTCGATATTGGGCTAAGCCGTCAATCTCTTCTGTTGTAAATATTTTATTAATAATCGGATCATTACTCATTTTCTGAATTAGTATCTTTTTTCGATCTAAACCATTAATACCAGCAACAAATAAATAGAGAAGAAGAGCAGCAGGAATTAGGAATAGAATTTTATATCTGTTTTTAGGAACAAGTTTGCTTTGCGATATCATTTTTATTCTTTTGGTAATCATCGATTTGTTGAAGTGAGAAGTGATTCCAATTAATTCTATTTCGGCAGCTTGATTAAGCAATAATGCTTGGTAATGACTGCTTTTAATACCTGTTTCTATGGCGCCTTCGTCGGCTAAAAATTCGTGGGTTAAATACAAGGCATGACGAAGCATCCATATAAATGGGTTGAACCACATAAATGTGCATAAAAATTCAAACACAATGGTATCGATAGAATGCTTCTGCTTTACATGAACTGCTTCATGGGCAATAATTTTTTCGAAATCGTTGGAAGGTAACTTTTTGTTACTCATAAAAATCCAACGGAAGAAAGAGAATGGCGAGGAAAATCTGCTATGAAACAATAAAGTGAAAAACGATTGTTTAACCTTCTGGGAATTATTGTACCACCAAAGAATATAGCCCAATTGAATAACCAATCGGATTAATAAAATGGCAGTAACAATCCAATACACATAACTTAGAATGGAAAACCAATCAATAGGCGTTTCCATTGGGGCAGAGGAGAGAGAGGCAATATCTTGTTCTATAGGGGTGCTGGAGACTGTGCTATTGCTTGTTGTAATTGTTTCATTGATTGTTGGTGTTGCAAAATTTACTGCTTCTACTTGTTGATGCTGAAATAGTGGCACAATAACATAATAGCTTCCTGTTGGAAGAACTATTGCGGCTAGAGTAGCAAATAGTAGGAAAAAACGACGATGTTTAAAATTAGTTTCTCTTCTGAAAAACAGCAGATAAAATATGTATATTATAACAGTGCTGAAAGTAGCTATTAAAAGGTAATGGGTAAGGGTAGTCATGGCTTATTGTTTTTGTTTTTCAATCTCTTGTTCAATAGTGGCCTTTAGTTCTTCCAATTCAGAAATAGATACATCCTTATTTCTCATAAAGTGAGATAACATTTGTGGAAGAGAGTTATTGTAGAGGTTTTTTAAGGTGTGGCTCACTATGCTTTTTCCATATTCTTTTTTAGAAACAAGCGGGTAGTAGACATATGTCTTGCCATACTTCTTATGAGCTACGTACTCTTTTTTTTCAAGCACTTTAATTACAGTTGCTACAGTATTATATGCGGGTTTCGGTTCAGGAATAGCAGCTACAATATCGCTTACTGCTCCATCTTTTATCTTCCATAATACGCGTAATATCTCTTCTTGAGCTTTTGTGATTTCTTGCATGGTTGATTGTTTTGTAGTGATTTTGAATCAAATGTAATAATAAAATATTCAAATACTATAATTGTAGTAGATAAATCTGTTTGGTGAAATATGATTCTGATACGTTGATTTAAAAATCGTCTTCGCGAAAACATTTCAATGTTTGAAGCGATCTGTTTATAAAGCAAAGCGTATAGTGCATGGAGCAAAGGGAATCTGGAGAAAAGGAAGACTGGGTGAAGCAATCTGTACTTCCCTAAATACAGTTGACCGGTTATTGTATTTATTATCTAACTCATAATGGACAGATATATACTGGAGTACTTTGCTCTAGTTTGATAGCGGGAAGATCTACTTTCTTTTCGTTTTTCTTTTTTCCTTCAGCAAAGATT
>SACZ01000088.1 GCA_023369685.1 Prolixibacteraceae bacterium JC049 | reverse complement strand
GTACGACACGTCCTGCAGTGTCGGAGCCATCTCCCCACAGGGAAGGTGGAACGTGTGCGTCTGAGGTCTCCAGCGGTCTACCAGAGCGGCAAGGAGTGACCGGTCTGCATCCCACCGCTTCGCTGGGKCACGGTCGTCCGCCGCCSCCTCAACAAGCYTACAAAGTGGTAGAAGGCCTGCCGCACGCAACCWGTATAGARCAAACTTCAAACATAAGTACAACACAAAGCAAAGTTGAGTTGAAATGTGAACATACGCGTACCAAGGAACGTGACGGGGGTCGACACGCAACCACTCGCGCGACGTGCGTGGAYGGAAGGTGCCGAGCTGTGCACCCTCGACTGCTGACAGGAACGAGCGGTGGTTCCTGTCAATCCCACGGTTCAACAGCGCCGGTGTGTCGTACGCCATACAAACTTCAAACATAAGTACAACACAAAGCAAAGTTGAGTTGAAATGTGAACATACGCGTACCAAGGAACGTGACGGGGGTCGACACGCAACCACTCGCGCGACGTGCGTGGACGGAAGGTGCCGAGCTGTGCACCCTCGACTGCTGACAGGAACGAGCGGTGGTTCCTGTCAATCCCACGGTTCAACAGCGCCGGTGTGTCGTACGCCATACCTGCATCAAATAGGTTGATCAGAAACATATAAATAATTAGTTCAACATAA
>SACZ01000087.1 GCA_023369685.1 Prolixibacteraceae bacterium JC049 | reverse complement strand
TTTGGTATTTGGATATTCTTTATCTTAATGATTTGGTCAATCATGAATAATTGGGTTCTGAGACCCCATAAATGAAATCGAAATTTATTAAAATTTATGCAGAGATAACAAAAAAAATCAATTATTTTTTATTATCAAAAGTGGTTTATTGATATTCTTAAATGTTCATACAGTAAGACTACGATTAAATTTACTGAGTATTGAATTTGGAGTCCTATTTATAAGGAACCAAAGAAATTGAGTTTTCTATGTATACATAGAGAAAGCTGTGTGCAATGAAAAATGCAAGCACGGTTTGGGGAGGGGTTTTTTACCTTTTTTTTTTCATTTTAACCAGGTATTTATCTACKCCATCCRACTAGTTYCGGGTTCGAGTACCGGGCAACCCACTACGGATCGTATTCAATCGTATTCATATGATTTGGAAAAAATATTCCTAGGGCAATTCTATTTCTATGTATGTGGGTTCGCTTCTAATTTATTTCATCGATT
>SACZ01000086.1 GCA_023369685.1 Prolixibacteraceae bacterium JC049 | reverse complement strand
TCCATCGAGGTTCCGCTAAGCGGCGCTCGGGGGGCGCTGCCGGCGCTCGCTCGCGCTCAGCTGCTGTTTAACGCCGCGCAGTCCTACCTGCGCCCTTGCGCATAAGGAGAGTCCCATGACACAGACTCAACGCCTGGACGTCAGGGAGTTAATCAACGCCAATCCGCTCAGCCGCTTTCAGAAGCTGGTGGTGTTCTTAGGCTTCTGCGTTATCGCGCTGGACGGCTTTGATATCGCCATCATGGGATTTATCGCCCCAACGCTGAAGCAGGAATGGGGAGTAAGCAACCACGAGCTCGGTTTTGTYATCAGCGCCGCGCTGATAGGCCTGGCGCTGGGCGCTATTTTCTCCGGCCCCCTCGCCGACTGGCTGGGACGGAAGAAAATTATCATCAATAGCGTCTTCTTCTTCGGCTTTTGGACCATCGCCACCGCCCTTTCACAAAATATTGAGCAGAYGATGGTCTTTCGTTTTCTGACCGGGCTGGGGTTAGGCGCCGCCATGCCGAATATCGGCACCCTGGTGTCAGAGTATGCGCCGGMGCGTCAACGCTCGTTCCTGATTACGATTATTTTTTGCGGCTTCMCCTTTGGCGCGGCAGCGGGCGGTTTCTCTGCATCCTGGCTGATCCCGCAGTTTGGCTGGCACTCGCTGATGCTGCTTGGCGGGATCCTCCCGCTG
>SACZ01000085.1 GCA_023369685.1 Prolixibacteraceae bacterium JC049 | reverse complement strand
ATTCCCAACTCCCCTTTTGGAGCTTCAACTCTTACATAAAGTTCTTGTTTTGATAATTCAAAAGTAGGAGAAGGTTTTTTACTAATGAATCGATATTCAAAATCATTCCATTCTGGATTCCTTTTTCTATCAAAGCCCCTGCTTTCTAAATTCTCATAGGGACCCCCTGGAAGTCCTTCCAGAGCCTGTTGAATAATTTTTATGGATTCTGTCATTTCGCTAAGTCGTACTAAATAACGAGCTAATGAATCTCCTTGTTTTTGTGAATCTCCTTGTTTTTGCCATTGAATTTCCCATTCAAATTCATCGTAAGACTCATAACGATCAATTTTACGAAGATCCCATGGTATTCCTCCGGATAAACCCCAATTTATTGCTTCTTCCCCACCAATAATCCCAACTCCTTCAACCCGTTCTAAAAAAATAGGATTTCGTGTAATGAGTTTTTGATATTCAACAACCTCTGTTAAAAAATAATCACAAAAATCCAAGCATTTATCTATATCCAAGCATTTATCTATCCAACCATAAGGTAAAATACGAAAAAAATTATGCATCATTCTCATACCGGTGGCAGCTTCGAATAGATCATATACAAATTCTCGTTCTCTGAAAATATAGAAAAAGGGAGTCTGTGCACCAATATCTGCCATAAAAGGGCCGAGTGCCATAAAAGGGCCGAG
>SACZ01000084.1 GCA_023369685.1 Prolixibacteraceae bacterium JC049 | reverse complement strand
AAGATGAGTTTTGAGATATTAAGGCAGGTGACTTTCACTCACGAACCAGCAAGTGGCGTCCCCTAGGGGATTCGAACCCCTGTTGCCGCCGTGAAAGGGCGGAGTCCTAACCGCTAGACGAAGGGGACACGAGGTGTCGCGACTTCGCAGCCGTCTTGCTTCTTTACRTYYATCAGACAATCTGTGTGRRCACTACAAAGGCAGGTTCTTTAAGGTAAGGAGGTGATCCAACCGCAGGTTCCCCTACGGTTACCTTGTTACGACTTCACCCCAGTCATGAATCACAAAGTGGTAAGCGCCCTCCCGAAGGTTAAGCTACCTACTTCTTTTGCAACCCACTCCCATGGTGTGACGGGCGGTGTGTACAAGGCCCGGGAACGTATTCACCGTRRCATTCTGATYYACGATTACTAGCGATTCCGACTTCAYGGAGTCGAGTTGCAGACTCCRATCCGGACTACGACATACTTTATGAGGTCCGCTTGCTCTCGCGAGGTCGCTTCTCTTTGTATATGCCATTGTAGCACGTGTGTAGCCCTACTCGTAAGGGCCATGAKGACTTGACGTCRTCCCCACCTTCCTCCRGYTTRTCACYGGCAGTCTCCTTTGAGTTCCCGACCGAATCGCTCCCCACCTTCCTCCAGTTTATCACTGGCAGTCTCCTTTGAGTTCCCGACCGAATCGCT
>SACZ01000083.1 GCA_023369685.1 Prolixibacteraceae bacterium JC049 | reverse complement strand
CCTTCACAGCTCGCACACGGTTTTCGGTCGGTCGCCCGGCAGACCGAACGTCGACCGAATCGGKWTTTCGGTCGGTYGCCCGGCGGGTGGCAGCCCASCCCTTCACAACTCGCACCCGGTTCCCGGTCGGTTGCMCCGAACGTGGACCGAACCACTATAGGCTACTATAKGCTMGGGCCGTAGCCAGCCCCACGCACCCCTAGCGTGCAGCCCTTCACAGCTCGCGCACGGTTGTCGCTCGGGCGAGCGGACGTGGACCGAACCCGGCACCCGGTTCCCGGTCGGTTGCCCCGAACGTGGACGGCCTTGGCGGGTTGCGTGCAGCCGCACGCCTGGGGGCTTGGTGGGCATGGGCGCCGTCCGACCGCCCGCTGTCCGTGGCGCGCGCCCGTCGTCCCGTCCTTGGAGTCTGCCCGGTGGCTTTCGGGACGACCCGGTTGCCTGCCGTGCCTTAGGGTCGTGGCTTGGCGAGCGCGTTTTCCCTTCGTGCCTTCCCACCAAGACAGCGGACTTAGAGAGACCTGGGGACTCCGTGGCGCGCGCCCGTCGTCCCGTCCTTGGAGTCTGCCCGGTGGCTTTCGGGACGACCCGGTTGCCTGCCGTGCCTTAGGGTCGTGGCTTGGCGAGCGCGTTTTCCCTTCGTGCCTTCCCACCAAGACAGCGGACTTAGAGAGACCTGGGGACTC
>SACZ01000082.1 GCA_023369685.1 Prolixibacteraceae bacterium JC049 | reverse complement strand
TACTTCCTTTGGTTTTCACGGCAGCATACCCAGTATTGTGAGTTATCTGGGCGGAGATATTCGCAAGCTGCGCCGGGTATTTGTCATCGGGAGCTTTATTCCCCTGGTCGCCTATATTTTCTGGCAGCTAGCGACGCTTGGCAGTATTGACTCCCCGGTATTTACCGCGCTGCTGGCAAAAAATGCCGGGCTTAATGGCCTGCTGGAAGCGATCCGTGAAGTGGTTGCCTCTGCGCACGTTGAACTGGCGGTACATTTGTTTGCCGATCTGGCGCTGGCGACGTCGTTCCTCGGCGTGGCACTTGGGTTGTTCGACTATCTGGCCGATCTGTTTCAACGCCAGGACAGCGCCGCAGGACGGATACAGAGCGGTCTGATTACCTTTTTGCCCCCTCTGGCCTTCGCGCTATTTTATCCACGCGGCTTCGTGATGGCGTTAGGTTACGCGGGCGTCGCGCTGGCCGTGCTCGCGCTCATGCTGCCTTCGCTGCTGGTCATGAAGAGCCGTCAGCAGCACCCCAATGCCGCATGGCGAGTGGCGGGCGGTTCTCCCGCGCTATGGCTTGTTCTACTATGCGGAATCGGCATTGTCGCGATTCAGTTTGCGATAGTCGCAGGCCTGCTGCCCGCGGTGGGGTAAAAAAGAAGGGGCCGATTTAGCCCCCTTCTTTTATTTCACTAAACAGCACTGCTTGT
>SACZ01000081.1 GCA_023369685.1 Prolixibacteraceae bacterium JC049 | reverse complement strand
TCAGCTTCGGCTTGCCCAGCGCCCAGCCTTCCACCCGCAGTTCGCCCAGTTGCTGAAAAGCGCTGAGGTCGCCGGCGTGCTCGGCGGTAAAAACAATTTTCATATGCGTTATTCCTGAGAAATATGTTGAAGCGCCTCGCGGCGGGCCTGCCACACCGGGAGCATCTGCTCGCGCAGCAGGCGGTAAACCGGATAGAGCGCGACATAGCGGCTGCGCGCCTGCGGATTGGGCCGATAGCGAGTCTGTTCCAGCGCCGGATGACGGGTCAGCGCATCGACGCTGCGCGCCGCCAGAATCGCCGCGCCGCGCGCGCTAAGTTCGTTGAAAGGACTGGAAACCACCGTTCTGCCGGTACAGTCGGCAATAATTTGCAGCCAGGTCGCCGAAGCCGCGCCGCCGCCGGTCAGGTACAGTTCGCCGCCCTGTGGGTAGCCCTGAAGCGAGTCGACGATGGCGAAGGCCAGCCCTTCGAACACCGCCCGCTGCAGCTCCGCGCGGGTGGTGTGCTGGCTAATGCCGAAATAACCGGCCCGCGCCTCAGGGCTAAAGAACGGCGCGCGTTCGCCGTTGAGGTAGGGCTGCCAGAAGACGCCGCCGCTGCCCGGTTCAACGCTGGCGATGTTCTGTTCCAGCTGCCGTAAATCCGGCTCAAGCGAGATTTGCTGCTGGAGCCAGTCGATGTTCGGCGTCCCGGCCT
>SACZ01000080.1 GCA_023369685.1 Prolixibacteraceae bacterium JC049 | reverse complement strand
CGCGCAACAAATACAGGAATGTGGCGGAATCCTATCTGTCCTACTGCAAGAAAAGAAAGAGGAGAGCTTCAAGGGCAAGAATGCTTAAGCGCCGTATGATCAAGCTTCTTGAAAAGCTCCTCAGTCAAAGGGATGGGATCCATAGCGAGTACGGTGCTTTACTCCGATATACCCAGGATTATCATAAGCGTCTTTCCATCATCAGAAAGGTGCTTGTACAAGAAAAGGAAATGTTTGAAGGGAGGAAAGTCAGTGACCGCATTGTCAGCATAGACCGTCATTATGTACGTCCCATCGTCAGAGGCAAGGAAAACAAGTCCGTCGAGTTCGGTGCAAAGGTCAATAATATACAGATAGACGGCATATCGTTCATCGAACACCTCTCGTTCAAGGCATTCAATGAGGGTATACGCTTGAAGGACTGTATCCGTATGCAGCAGAAGCTTATGAATGTAAGGGTAAGATGTGTGGCTGCCGATTCCATATATGCCAATAATGCCAACAGAAAGTTCTGTACAAAATATGGGATATCCACATCCTTTGTGCGCAAGGGAAGGGCGGCCAAAGATGAGCCTTTGAGGAAGGTGCTTAGAAGCGAACTCTCAAAAGAAAGGGCTCCACATCCTTTGTGCGCAAGGGAAGGGCGGCCAAAGATGAGCCTTTGAGGAAGGTGCTTAGAAGCGAACTCTCAAAAGAAAGGGC
>SACZ01000079.1 GCA_023369685.1 Prolixibacteraceae bacterium JC049 | reverse complement strand
GTGCGAAGTTAGTGAATGTTTTGTAAATGCACAAATAAAGGGGAAAACATTTGGATTTGCGACAATAAAGTACTACCTTTGTTGCTGACCAAACGGTAGCTGACCGATACGGGAGAGTTACCAAAATACAAGCCGCTGGAGTTAATTGACGGACATCCGACATCCCCAGCGGCTTTATTTTTGCCTATCTGCTTCGTCTAGGCATACCAGTACCTCTACTAAAAATGTACTTCAAAGATACTTATTTTCTACCGACTTGATAGTTTTTACCCCATATTCTTGGACATTTTTCCCCCATGAGGTTATCTTTGTAGGGTGAAAGAGAAACCCATAAACGGGGATAGATTGAATGCTGGGAAGCATAAACAATCAGGGTAAGGTTAGCGAACCTTGCCTTTCATCCCCCATTATAACTTTACATAGAGGAACTTTATCTATCCCCCCCCGCCCCCAAAGGGGGAGCGACCAAACGGCAGCTTCACTCAATGGAGTGTTACAGTTCATCAAAACCAAGTGATAACTGTCGTTTCTCTGCTTCTTCTTTCTTTTGGGCAGCTAAAGTCTTTTTCCGAACGTATGTTTTTGTAAATGAAACCCTATCCCCATTAAAGACAATCAACGGATTAATGAACCAATTATATTCGTTTGGACCTCTTGCTATGATTTCACTTTGTACGAGCTCTGCCAATCCTTTGTATATGGCT
>SACZ01000011.1 GCA_023369685.1 Prolixibacteraceae bacterium JC049 | reverse complement strand
AATTGCTGCACAGAATAAACTCCTTTCTCGAACTGGGAGACTAAGTTCCTTTTAAACTCGTCCGTGTAAACTCTTCGCTTTTTTAAAGCTCGTAAATTGGCTTTCATTGTTCTTCAAATTGTGGTCAACATATATCAGGGAATGACAACTTGTATTTAGTTCCAAGTTTTCGTCCTTGCTCTTATTTTTTTGAAGGTAATTTAGAGCACTATTATATCCATTTTACAACTCAGAATATAAGTGGATTAAACATCTATAATTTATATAAGATGCAGGTGAAGGTGAAGAATAATAAGCTGGATTATGTATTGCTAAATAGATTATTAGAGTTAAACCCGGGAATAGAGTTGCCTGCATTAGAACCAGATATTTATCAATCGAAAGAGTGGTTAACAATGCCCGATCAGAATCAATCCATAGCGAGCCAAGTTGAATCGCGTGCTATCATAGAACAGTTGGTTTCTCGTTTCATTATTGAAGGAGGAAGTTTAAATTCCAGTGAGATGGTTCGGTATAATTTAAACACTATCTTGGTTTATATTCAAGATCATATTGCAGAGACCATAAGCATCGATTTCCTTGCTAACATGGCTTGCCTTTCTAAAGATCACTTTATCAGAATATTTAAGAAAATATTGAATATCCCTCCGGGAGAGTTTATTATAACAAAGCGAATAGAGAAGGCCAAGCTACTATTAATTACTACCGATAAGCCTATTAAGCGAATAATTGAGGAAGTTGGCTTTAAAAGTGAAGCCTATTTTTCTCGTATTTTTAAAAAGCATACCAGCTATAGTCCGAGTGACTATCGAAGAAATCAAACGATTTAATTTCTCTTTGCTTTTTCAAGTTTATTAGTTTCGATAGTAGTTAAAACTATACATTTTAGTACTACTTGCTTTAGTTATTAAAAATTATTTACCTTTAAAATATGGGTTCAAGCAATAAATGAATATATCGCATCTGAATTAACGAAACATGTCGTTTAGGAAACAAAATAGCGTTATTAATATTGAAATCTCTGATACCTCAAAATGAAATAGAATCTTTTGGGATTGGATGCCACAATTGCTTAATGATATAATTACATGAAAGTAAGTTATGAGTGAATGCCTTTTATTTAATGGATTTATAATTGCGATTATACCTTATATCGTTATAAGTATACTTGTTTTAATTACTCTAAAAAAAGAGGATTACGATTATTCAATACTGAATACGACTCTGTTGAATTATAGTAGTCTTAGACAGTTAGTTAAGGCGCAAAAAAAATATAGATGGTTGTATTTGACTTATCTTATTTCAACTTTCTTACTGCTGGCTATATTTATAGTCTTTGTAGTGTTTGTTTTTGCTCAGTAGTTTAATTAGCTCTAGTCAGTTGATAAGTGGCTGTTGGGTAGTAAAGGTGTTGGTTTAGCGTTTCGTGCAAAAAGGATTGCAGTAGTTCCCCTGTAGGTTGTATAGTGAGAGCATGAACGTAAGGCCTAACCTGAGATGAAACGAGGGGGCTTTGAGTTAATCCTTAGATTAAGAATAGGCATAAAAATAAAAGGCTGCCTTTTTCAAGACAGCCTTTGTATTATGACGGTTGAATAATTACTTATTCAGCTGTTTCGTATTCCATAGCAGCTAAACGCTTGTATGAATTGTGACGCCATTTTGCGTTCTCTTCAGAAGCAACAAATAGTTGAGCTGCCTCTTCTGGGAATGCTTTCAATAGTGATGTATAACGTACCTCACCTTTTAGGAAGTCCTGGAATTTACTCCAATCTGGCTCTTTAGAATCCAATGAGAATGGGTTTTTACCAGCGTCTTCCAACTCAGGGTTGAAACGGTATAGTGACCAGTATCCTGCCTCAACTGCCTTCTTAGTCTCAGCCTGTGATTTACCCATTGTGCTACGTAAACCGTGGTTGATACATGGAGAATAAGCAATGATTAGTGATGGTCCTGGGTAAGCCTCAGCCTCTTTCAATGCTTTCATGAATTGAGCTTGGTTAGCACCCATAGCAACCTGTGCAACGTATACGTAACCGTATGACATAGCCATTACACCAAGGTCTTTCTTACGGATTTTCTTACCTGAAGCAGCGAATTTCGCAACAGCACCTACAGGAGTAGATTTAGAAGCCTGACCACCAGTGTTAGAGTAAACCTCAGTATCCATTACCAATACGTTTACATCTTTTCCTGATGCCAATACGTGGTCTAGTCCACCGTAACCGATGTCATAAGCCCATCCGTCACCACCGAATACCCATACTGATTTCTTAACCAAGTATTGTTTCAATGAAACGATTGTTTTTGCGTATTCAGCGTCTTTTCCTTCAACAGCAGCTAATACAGCAGCTGACTCTTCTTCTGTTTTAACAGCAGAATCTTTTCCAGCAATCCAAGCAGTGAATGTAGCTTCTTCTTCTGCAGATACACCAGCTTCAATAGCTTTAGTCATTACGTCTGCTAAGCGATCGCGTTGTGCTTCAACACCTTCTTGCATACCGAATCCGTACTCTGCGTTGTCTTCGAACAATGAGTTAGCCCAAGCAACACCTTTTCCGCTTTCGTTGTGCTTACAGTATGGAGTAGCAGGAGCCGATCCACCGTAGATAGAAGAACATCCAGTAGCATTAGCTACCATCATGCGCTCACCGTAAAGCTGAGTAATTAATTTAATGTATGGAGTTTCACCACAACCAGCACAAGCTCCAGAGAACTCGAATAATGGCTGAGCGAACTGTGAGTTCTTAACAGACTTATCTTTAGCTACAACTTTCTCTTTGTAACCTACTTTTTTGTCCATGTACTGGTAACGCTCGATCTCTGCTTCTTGAGTTCCAAGAGGCTTCATGATCAATGACTTCTCTTTAGAAGGACAAACGTCAGCACAGTTTCCACAACCTGTACAGTCAAGTGGACTTACCTGCATGCGGAACTGAAGTCCGTTGAATTGCTTAGCAGGAGTAGCTGTTTTCACGTCAGTTCCTTCAGGAGCGTTAGCTACCTCTTCTTCAGTCATAAGGAATGGACGGATAGCAGCGTGAGGACATACGTAAGCACACTGGTTACACTGGATACAGTTATCAGCTTGCCATTCTGGTACGTCAACAGCGATACCACGCTTCTCGAATTCAGTTGTACCTGCAGGGAAGGTTCCGTCTTCTGCACCTACGAAAGTAGAAACAGGAAGGTCGTCTCCTTTTTGAGCGTTGATTACGTCAACTACTTTGTAGATGTACTCTGGACGATCAGTAGTAGCACCTTCTGCAGTAGCGTCGATGTTTTTCCATTCAGCAGGAACTTCAACTTTCACTACGTTTTCACCACCTGCATCAACAGCTGCGTAGTTCATGTTTACAATGTGCTCTCCTTTGTTACCGTACGACTTAACAATTGCAGATTTCATCTGATCAACTGCCATTTCGAAAGGAATTACGTTTGTAATTTTAAAGAAAGCCGACTGCATGATAGTATTGGTACGGTTACCCAAACCAATCTCAACACCCAACTTAGTACCGTTGATGATGTAGAAGTTGATTTCGTTCTCTGCCAAATATTTTTTCATGTGATCAGGAAGACGTTTTTTAGTCTCTTCCTCGTCCCAGATTGAGTTCAATAGGAATGAACCTCCTTTTTTCAATCCTTTCAATACATCGTACATGTTGATGTATGCAGGAACGTGACATGCTACAAAGTCAGGAGTAGTTACCAAGTAAGTTGAGCGAATAGGCTCATCACCGAAACGAAGGTGAGAACAAGTGAAACCACCTGATTTCTTCGAGTCATATTGGAAGTATCCTTGACAGTATTTATCAGTAGCAGTACCAATAATCTTAATAGAGTTTTTGTTTGCACCTACAGTACCATCTGAACCTAATCCGTAGAATTTAGCTTCAGTCAATCCTTCTGGAGAAACTTTAATTTCTGGTAACAATGGAAGAGAAGTGAATGTTACATCATCTTCGATACCTAGAGTGAAGTTATTCTTAGGCTCTGGCAATTCCAAGTTGTTGAATACAGAAATAATTTGAGATGGAGTAGTATCTTTCGATCCTAGTCCGTAACGTCCACCAACTACTAGAGGAGCTTCTTCTTTTCCGTAGAATAGATCTTTGATATCTAGGTATAGAGGCTCTCCGTTTGCTCCTGGCTCTTTTGTACGATCCAATACAGCAATACGCTTCACGCTCTTAGGTAATACGTTGAAGAAATATTTTGCTGAGAATGGACGGTATAGGTGTACTGACAACAAACCGATTTTTTTACCTTGCTCTTTTGCTAGGTAGTCGATTGTTTCTTTGATAGTTTCAGTTACAGAACCCATAGCAATTACGATGTTCTCTGCGTCTTCAGCACCGTAATAAGTAAATGGGTGGTAAGTTCTACCAGTGATTTTAGAAATCTCTTGCATGTAACCTTCAACGATATCAGGTACAGCATCGTAGAATTTGTTCGCTGATTCTTTAGCCTGGAAGAAGATATCTGGGTTTTGAGCAGTACCACGAGTCACTGGTGATTCTGGATTCAATGCACGGTTACGGAATTCTTGCAATGCTTCCATGTCTACCAATGGCATCATATCTTCTTTATCCAATACTTCAATCTTCTGAATTTCGTGAGAAGTACGGAATCCATCGAAGAACGCTAGGAAAGGAACACGTGATTTGATTGTAGCCAGGTGAGCAACTCCGGCTAAATCCATCTCTTCTTGTACCGAACCAGCTGCCAACATAGCGAAACCAGTCATACGAGTAGAGTAAACATCACTGTGATCTCCAAAGATTGAAAGAGCATGACCAGCCAAAGCACGTGCACTTACGTGAAATACTGTTGGTAAAAGCTCTCCTGCAATCTTGTACATGTTAGGAATCATCAACAACAATCCCTGCGATGCAGTATATGTTGAAGTCAATGCTCCTGACTGTAGAGAACCGTGTACGGCTCCTGCAGCACCACCTTCACTTTGCATTTCTGCTAAGCGAACTGGCTGTTCAAACATGTTTGTTCTTCCATTAGCAGCCCACTCATCAACATATTCAGCCATAGTTGACGATGGCGTAATAGGGTAGATACAAGCTACCTCACTAAACATGTAACTCATATGCGCTGCGGCATAGTTTCCGTCACATGTAATAAATTTCTTTTCTTTTGCCATATTCGTATTCATTAAGTTGTATTCTATTTATCTCGTATCGATATAAATTCTTAATATAAGAAACCAAATAACCACAATGGAATGATTTTGTCTTTACCCACCTCGATGCGGTCGGCTGCGGCATATCCATTTTTCGGTTTCGTGTACTTTCCTCCCACAAAGAAAGGATATTCGTTGTTGACAATGAAGTCAACCTTAGCCATGCTATTTACTCTGTTTTGATATCCTACCTGATTGAAGAAGAAGGTGTGACGCAAATTCTTGCTATGCGTGTTTTCCTGATCAACAGCATAAAGAATATTGGTATTATGCATATACACTTTATCAGGCTTTTTCATGTCTTCTTCGTGTCCGTTTGGATATAACAAATTGATTAATCGAGCGTTTTTTAGATAGCGTAGATAATTCATAATCGTAGCACGAGAAGTTGAAATCTCGGTACTAAGCTTACTTACATTGGGCTTAAATGGTACTTCCCGTGCTGTTGTAAACAATAGTTTACGAAGCTTTGGCAAGTATTGTAGTTCAATTTGGTTGAGATAAGTAACGTCAATCTCTAGTGCCAAATTGATATGTTTAAGCAAAATATCGTTGTAAAAAAGTTGATCATCAAGGAAATAAGGGTAATAACCATATCTCATATAATCTTGAAAGTATTGAAGTGGTTTTACCTGACTGACAATGTCAGAGGCAATCTCCTGATGATGTTTTATTATTTCGAGAAAAGTAACCGGACTAAACTTCATATTAGTACAGTGGTTAATATATTCTCTGAACGATAAACCTTCTAAGTGGTAAATTCGGGCAATGTCTTTTAGTTCATCATTTCCTTCACGTACACGTAGCACCGGCGAGGTACTAAACACAATGTGTAAGTCAGGCAACTTATCATGACATTCTCTAAGCTCATTACTCCATTCCGGATATTTATGAATTTGATCCAGAACCAACACTTTTCCCCCTTGCTTTACAAAATCATCAGCGAAGTTGAAAATTCTTCTTCGTGTAAAATAGAAGTCATTTAAGTTAACATACAGACAAGATCTGTCATTGATGAATTTGCGTCTGATGAAATCAAGTAAGAAAGTTGTTTTACCTACGCCTCGGAATCCTTTTATTCCAATCAATCGCTGCGACCAGTCAATATCATTGTACAACTCTCGGTGAATAGTATTGCGAGAGTTGGCGACAAGAGTATTATGTGATTGATAAAACTTTTCCAAAATGTTCGGTTTTGCCAACAAAAATATACAAAAAGTTGATGTTTTTGCTATCTGTGGATGGCAAAAACAGGGTTTTGTGTAATTTAAAATGAGTTAAAATAGGTGTTAAGTGGCTGAATCGATTGCTCTTATTGGTGTTTTTAGAGGAACATAAAAAAAGCGACGAATTCACATAGAAAATGAAAACATCGCTTTATGCTTAATTATTACTTGAAACTATTTCATGCTTTTCTTGCGAAGCAGAGCTTCCAAGAAATAGTAGTCGGCGTAATTAAGGGGTACGTCAATCTCTGCACCGTGAGGAATACTTCCCACTGAATGCATTAATATAAAATAGTTGTTAGAGTCTGGTTGAGCAGTAAAAGCGTCAGAAGCTAAGTTATCCATTATTTTATCTGCACTTTTTCTGAAATATTTTTTCTCTTTAGAATAGGTTGATAATTCGTAAAGAGCAGAAGCAGTTATGGCTGCTGCAGAAGCATCACGTGGTTCATTTGGAATTTTTGGCGCGTTAAAATCCCAATATGGTACCATGTCTGCAGGTAAGTTGGGATGTTCTAGCATAAAACGAGCAATTTTTTCAGCTTGTTTTAGGTATTTAACATCTTTTGTGGCACGGTAACATACCGTGTAACCATAAAGTCCCCATGCTTGACCACGTGCCCATGCTGAACTATCTGCATATCCTTGCGCTGTATTTTTTTTGCGAACTTCACCAGTTTCAGGATCGTAATCTACTACGTGGAATGAGCTGTTGTCGGCACGAAAATGATTTTTCATTGTTTGGTCGGCATGTGAAATTGCTAGCTTATAGAAAGTAGAGTCTCCACTAAGCTCTGTTGCTTTGAATAGTAACTCTAGATTCATCATATTGTCGATGATAACCGGGCACTTCCATCCTCTTTTAGCTTGCCATCCTCCGGTAACATTCCACGACTGAGTTACACCTGCAGCAGGGCGGAATCGAGTTGAAAGTGATTTTGCAGCAGTAATCAAAACTTCTTCATAGGCTTTGTTATTTGTAATGCGCAGTGCATTTCCATAACTGCAGTTAATCATGAAACCAACATCGTGGTGCCATTTCAAATTTTTAACTTCTTCTAACGATTCAGTCAATTCTTTTGCGTATGATGAATATTTTTTGTCTCCAGTTAATTCGTACATATACCAAAGAAGACCAGAATAAAAACCACTGGTCCAATCGTGAGGCTTGATATATCTGGTACTACCATCTTCATTGATGGTACGTGGATTTAGAACTTTACCTTGCTTTTTGATGGCTGCTAATTGTTGTGAAACCTGATGTGCAGCATTTTTTACCACTTTTTTGTGAGAAAGAGGTGGTACATCTTTTTTATGTGCACCAGCAACAGAAAAAGAGAGGCACGCAAAAAGTATTAATGTAAGTGTTCTCATAGTTGAATGTTATTTTTTATCGAATTCTAATGGTTAACGGTGCGAATATAATAAAAAAGAATACAATCGATTGCGCAAATGTGTTATATTTGCATTGTCATATTGATGAAAAACTAAAAATATTACAATAATGAGCATTTTAGATCAATTTAAACTGGATGGCAAAATTGCATTAGTAACCGGAGGAACTCACGGTTTAGGAATGGCTATTGCATGCGGATTATCAGAAGCCGGAGCCAGAATAGTAGTCAATGATATCGATAAAGAAAAACTGGAAGGGGCTGTTAAAGCCTTTAATGAAAAAGGAATTGATGCCAAAGGTTATCTGTTTGACGTAACTAACGAGGCAGCTGTAAAAGAGCATATCGATTTGATTGAAGAAGAAGTTGGACCAATTGGTATTTTGGTTAATAATGCTGGTATCATTACACGAATTCCTATCGAAGATTTAGAGGTAGAAACATTCCGTAAAGTAATCGATATTGACTTGATTGGACCTTTTATTATGGGAAAATATGTTGGTAAGAAGATGATCGAGCGTCGTGAAGGTAAGATTATCAACATGTGTTCTATGATGAGTGAAATGGGACGTCCATCGGTTAGTGCATATGCTGCAGCTAAAGGTGGGCTAAAAATGTTGACTCGTAATATGGCCGCCGAATGGGGTAAATACAATATTCAAGTGAATGGTATTGGTCCAGGATACTTTGCTACTGCCCAAACTGCTCCAATTCGTACAGAAGGACATCCTTTCAACGATTTGATTATGAGTAGAACTCCTGCATTGCGTTGGGGGCAACCCGAAGAACTTCAAGGAGCTGCTGTTTACTTGGCTTCTAAAGCAAGTAACTTTGTGAATGGTCATGTACTTTACGTTGATGGAGGTATTATTGCCAACTTTGGTAATACCAGCGAAGAGGTAGCTGCTGCACAGAATGTGTAAGACATAGAAGAATAATTAAAACAGAAAAAGACCTGCTAGAAATTCTAACAGGTCTTTTTTATGCTGTTCAATTCAGGTTTGAGTAATACCTATAGTTGCTTTAATGGGATAACCATATTCCATGTTCTATCAAATTGCCAAGCTTTAGGTCCGGTTCCTGTTGCTGCAAATAAATGCGTAGGTTTTCCATCCTCAATTAATAAGAATGGGCGTTCGAAATGGTTTTGGTGACTTTTGCTTCCATCATCCCAAGTGATGTTTCTGGAATAAGCTTTCACTTTATCGAAAAGGTTCCATTTAACACCATCTTTCGACCAGGCGTGGACTCCGCCACCTTCTTCTCCGCATATTTCTCCCGAACGATCTTTAATAATTGCTTCGTAATGGTCGCCAGCCCACCAAATGTATGGATCTTCCACATCGCGACGGTTATTTCCGGTTGTCTCAAAGCGGAAAATTGGATCTTCGCTTAACCTATTGTATGGACCTTCAGGTCGCGATGCCATAGAAACTCCCAATAGAAGTGGAGGAGTAAGTCCATCGGTTGATGATTTGTACATTAAAAGTATTTTTCCTGTTTTAGGATCTACTGCAGGTGCAGGGTTGGATGTGATAGAAGCATCCCAGTGTCCTGGTCGTGGTTCAATTACAGGTTTATCCATTCGTTTCCATGGTCCATGAACTGAATCACTGACAGCCAATCCAATGCGTTTATTCATCCATGCTGCACGCCAGTTATCTGGAGTAACTGATGGGTTGGCAGCATCTGGCATTGGAAAATCGTATGTTGTACCGAAATAATATAATAAGTACTGATTACGATACTTGATAATCCTTGGATTGTGAGTACACATCCCATCGAAAAACTGCTTGCCACGAACAGGAAGAACAACTTCCTGGAATTCATATGGCCCAGCTGGATTATCAGCAACTGCTCTTACTACTTCTGAGTTGGTGACCCAATTCCCAAAACCAACCTTTTTTGTCCAGCGAGAAGCAAACATATGGTATTTGCCATCTTCGCCTTTAATGACTGAGGCTCCCCAAATCCAATAGTTGTCATCTTTAAAACCTCCATTTTTAGGTGCTGGAAGTAATAAATCGGCAAAAGCTACTGAGTTGTGAGGTGTTTGCATGGATAAGAATGAACTGCCCAGTGCAATACCCGCAGTTGTTTTGAGAGATAGATCGATAAAAGTTCTGCGTTTCATGTTTGTGATTTAATAATTAGAACTAATTCGAAAGGTTTAGCTAATAACAAATATAATAACCACAAGTGAGCTTTAAAAACGAGAATCGACGGAGTTAAGAATGAAATGAATTTCCCATTAAAAAACGAACAGGAGCAATACGTCTGATAAACAGCTCGTATATCAAGAGGCAAGCAATTAGATTTAAAGGGATAATTATGAGTAGTTTGGTCGTTGCAGAAAGATCAAGAGGAAATAGCCATGCAGACATTCCATATTGAACTATCATATGAATAATATAAATGGGATAAGCTGCAGTTTTTAAATAGTTTAAAGTTTGACTTGGCCGGTTGAAAAAGCAATAAAAGAAACCTAAAACAGCAAATATCCAGCTAATACTTTCAAGCGCCATTAAAGGTAGCGGTGCTTCCATGTTAAACTTTACCATTCGAACTAAAAATAATATTGAAGCAATAAGAAGGTATACCCATTTCCATATCTTAAAGCTTTTCCAGAATTTACCGGTTAGGTTGATTAGCAAAAAGCCAAGGCAAAATGCAATGAATCCCATTACGTATCCATGAAATGAAAAAGCATAAAAAGTGAATAACTGAGGTTTTACAATTAAAGCTTCAATAATAAGAAGAGACGCAGCAACTATAAAAGTAATCGGTTGATTCATGCGTTTTATCGAGCTGGTGAACCAGGAAATCTTTTTATACCGAAATAGATAAACTACAGGGGCAACAATGATAGTGTATATAAATATGTTTAGTAAAAACCATAAGTGACCTTGATGAATAGAGTATTTCAAGTCTTGATAGTAATATGTTTGGAATATGAACACATGCAATGGAACAATCGCAAGCATACCGAATGCTAAGGGAAGAAGAATACGCCTGCTTCGTTCTTTTAGTAAGGTAGGTAGATTACGTTTTCTCATAGAGAAACAAACACCCATGCCTGATACAAAGAAAAGTATGGGAATTCGCCACATGTTCAACATAGCCATTGGGTACCATATCCAGGTGGCTGATTCATTATTTTTGATGAATCCGATAAAAGCTCCCCATGGTTGGAATCCAATGGTTGTATGATAGATAATCAGTAATGCAATTGCAATTACTCTTAACCAATCAATATCGTGACGTCTCTCTGAATGAGTTAAAGCCATAAGTTTCTATTCACTTAACATTTTAGCAATCTCAGGACGTTGTTTTTTTAGTCGGTCGAAATCGAGTCGTAATCCCAATGCTCCAAGATCCTTTGCTAATTGTTGATAGATAGGTTTTACCGTTTTCCATGGAGCCTGTACCGATTGAAGAGGAGTAGAGCCATACTGGTTGACAATATCCTTCTTAGCATTGGCTTTTAGTAGCATTGCTACAATTTCATTTCTGCAGAAGAATGAAGCTGTGTGCAAGGCTGTACCTTTATCTGCATTTAGTGCATTAACATCTGCTCCTGCATCAATTAATATTTTTGCAATATGCGCCTTGCCAAACGTACAAGCTATGTTTAAAGGTGTAGAGCCAAACTGGTCACGTACATTCAAATCTGCTTTATTGGCAATGTGTTTTTTAAGCTCGTTTTCATTGCCCATAAAAACAGCAGCATGAATTGTCATTGTGGTTTCTTGCAATTCTGCTTTTTGAGGCTCTGCTGTATCTTTTTTTGTTTGCTTTTTAGGCTTGCAACTAAACATGGTTGCAATTAGAAGTATAATTGAAAAAATAAATGCAATTCGAGTCATAGTGTGTTTGTTTTTAATGTCTTACTAAGAAAAGAAATAAAAAGGGAAATTGCTTCTATTTTCTACTAAAAATCGATTTTTTGTTATAAACTTGAAGGGTAATATTATTTAGTATAGGTATGAGAGATCTAAGCAACAAGAGGTTTTTATTAGCAATTATTGGTTTGATGTTTTTTATCTGCTGCAAACGTGCCAGCGAGGGATCGGCAGAAGCAGCGAAAATGATAAAGAATACTGTTGTTGCAGATGTAGAAACAGTGCCAATGTCGAATTGTGGTGTAAACGACGATGCGGCAGATGATCCGGCTATCTGGATTAATTCAAAGCAACCAGAAGAGAGCAAAATCATTGGAACCAATAAAAAAGGAGGATTAGCGGTTTACAACTTGAAGGGAGACGAGCTATTTTACTATCCCGATGGCATGATGAATAATGTTGATATTCGTTATGGTTTTCCGATGAATTCTGATACTATCGATTTGGTTGCATGCTCCAATCGTACAGAGCATTCTATTTCTTTTTACAGCATAAATGGGCAAGGTGCTTTGAAAGTTATCCCTTGTACTATGAGATCGAAAATGAAAGAGGAAGTGTATGGTTTTTGTTTGGCAGTAGACCTGAAAACGAATTCGTTCTATGCGATATTGAATAGTAAGGCGGGAGAAGTAGAACAATGGCTTTTGGTTGCCGGAGAAAAGGGAAATATTGAAGCCGAGTTGGTTCGCTCTTTAAAAATAAACAGTAAAACAGAAGGTGTATTGGCTCACGATACTAGCGGTCAGCTATTTATTGGAGAAGAAGAAGGTGGAATATGGTTAACCGAAATCAATCATAGAAGTGTCGCGGAACCTACTTTGTTAAAAGAGAGTGTGCCTGGTAAAAACAAAATGATTCGAGCCGATATAGAGGGACTTACTTTTTATAAAAATTACCTGATTGCTTCCAGTCAGGGAAATTACTCATACGCAGTGTTTCAGCTAATGTCTCCCCATAAATACATTACCAGTTTCCGTATTGTGGATGGAGTGTTCGATGGAGTAGAAGAGACCGATGGAATTGATGCTACCTCTGCGAATTTGGGAAAAGATTTTCCCAACGGAATATTTGTTGTGCAGGATGGTTTTAATTTCGACAATAAGAAGCAAAAGAGGCAAAATTTTAAGTTGGTCAATTGGGATCGAATTCAAAAGCTGATTGATCAGCAATAAAGATTGCTTTCCATCAATTGGGAGTTCTATATTTAAATTGGTTATATCCTGCAAAAGTGACAACTTTAAAGCATGGATATAGCCAATTTGTTTTTTCTGATTATTGGAGTTGTAACGGTACTTCTTTCTATTGCTCTGTTGGGAGTTTCGTTAATTGAAAAAGAGTTTTTTGCTGCGAAACGGTCGATATGGTTGGGCATAGCAGGAATATTGCTTTTGGTTCCAGCGTGGTGGAGTTGGGAAGGAGTTTCAATAATGGCACTGGCTATAGCTGTGGTATTGGCTATTACTGCTTTCTATCTGTTTTGGCCTTATAGCCGCAAAATTAAAATCGATGATTGGGCTACTCAAATCGATGAACGCGATATCATGTTTTCTCGAGCACGAATGGCTCCGGATAGCGATCGTTTTAAAGAATATTACCAACGCAAACCAGAGAACTATATTCTGGATAAGAAGTGGCGTAAGTTGCCCGGTTTGATGTCTTCCAATTCAAAATTGAATCATCGACTTTTATATGCAGCGGCCGATGCCGGGTTTGCCACGGTCGAGGCACTTCATCCATTAGTGGAGACCAACAGAAAAGCAAATACCAAGGCCAATTATTCCGAAAAAGAGTTAACGACTTTCATAAAGAAATGGGCTCAACACCTAGGGGCTTTAGATTGCGGAATCACTGTTATAAAAGAAAACCATTGGTATTCGCACATTGGTCGTGGTGATGAATATGGCAATGAAGTGAGAAAATCGCATAAATATGCTATTGCTTTTACTGTTGAAATGAGTAAAGAGATGATGGATAGTGCCCCAAAAGCACCGTGTGTCATGGAGTCTTCGTTGCAATACCTGAAAGCAGGAACAATAGCCACTCATATTACCGAATTTATTCGAAATATGGGGTACGATGCACGTGCACATATCGATGGGAATTATCGGTTGGTTTGCCCAACAGTTGCCGTTGATGCTGGTCTGGGTGAAATAGGACGAATGGGATTACTAATGACTCCCAAGCACGGTCCTCGTGTTAGAGTGGCAGTAGTTTCTACTGACATGCCGTTAATTGCTAACAAGGCTCAGCGAGATACTAGTGTAATCGATTTTTGTCGAATTTGTAAAAAGTGTGCAGACTTATGTCCTGCTCAGGCTATTGAAACTGGCGATAGAAAAGAATTGGATGGCTCATTGCGTTGGCAAATTAATTCTGAAAAATGCTTTACTTATTGGTGTAGTTCTGGTACCGACTGTGGGCGTTGTATGAGTGTTTGTCCTTATTCGCATCCAAATAACTGGTTGCACAATATTGTGCGTTGGATGATTCGTTATTTCCCCAACTTCAGAAAAGTGGCACTTATATTTGATGATTTTATTTACGGACGAAAGCCTAAAACAAAGCCATTTCCTAATTGGATTCCGTCAAAATAGTAAGATGAATGGAGTTCAAATTTTACTTTTTTTCATAAAATAGCTACTTTTAATCGTTTTCGCGTTTATAGTTTATATCGAAGGAGAATGATTTCATTCGGATCATACTCTTTCTTAGAACGTTTGTTTTGCAAAAAGCACAGTTCTTAAAATTTGAAGTAAATGAAGCTACCATTTATTATCGGGTTATTGCTTTGGCTAGGGTATTCCGCCCATGCCCAAAAGGTTTCTTATACTCCTGAACAAAAGAAAGAGGTAGATCAGCTCAATGCCAAATCGAAGGGGTTTTGGTATGAAAGTAGCGATTCTACTATAATTTATGCCCAAAAAGCATTGAAGTTGGCTCGTTTGTATAATTACAAGAAAGGAGAGGCCGATGCTTACAATAGTTTGGGAGTAGGACACTATTTTTCCAATGATTATGACAAGGTTCAAGAGTTCTATCAAAAGTCGCTGGATGCATATGGCGATCTGGGTGATAAAAAAGGATTCTCGTCGGTTGCTACGTTGTATTATCGTTTAGGGAAATATGAAAAAGCACTGGTGAATTATCGTAAGTCACTAGAGGCAAGTATGCAACTGGGCGATACGTTAAAAACAACAGTATTGCTTGGAAATGTGGGAGATGTATATCAAAGTTTGGGAAACTACGATGTGGCACTCGACTATTACCATCAGATGTATATTTTGCTGAAGAAGAAAGAATCTTCTGGAAATAAGTCACGGAGCAACGATATAAATCTGGCGCTAACTAAAATTGCCGACACCTATTTTTATTCCGAGAACTTTAGACAAGCAGCTCAGTATTATCAAACATTATACGACAGAAATAAGTTAGATGGTTCGAAGCATGGAATGGCTTTGGCATTAAATAACTTGGCATTAAGTCATTTCGCCATGAAACATATGGAAAGAGCGGAAGAGGCTTATGCTGAGGCATTAGATTTAAATAAAGAAATTGGTGATACATATGGACTTTCAGTGGCTATGCTTAATATGGCGAAGCTGTATCAGTCGAAGTTGATGTATGCAGAGTCGATGGAACTGATTTTCGATGCTATGCCCATTATCAAGAAGATGGACGATAATGATTTGAGGCGCAAAGCCTACAAGTTGTTGGTTGCTGCTTATGAGTTTAAGAGTGACTTTAAAAAGGCACTGGAATACCAGAAAGAATACGACCGATTAAGTGAGCTAATCGTAAATGAGGAGAAAACGGCTCAGATGGCCAATTCGTTGGTAATTAGTGAGCTGGGGATTAAGCAACAAGATAACTTAAATCTGCAAATTCAGTTGGAAAATAAGCAGCTGCGCTTAGAGAGACAAAGTCTTCTGAATTGGCAGTTAATTTTTGGATCTACACTATTGTTTATCCTGATAGCAGTATTGATTGTAGTGTACAGTTACTACTTGAAGCGAAAAGAGAATCGAAATTTGAACGAGCAGATTAAACTAGCCTTGCAGAAACAGGATGAGCAACAACAAATTATTGTGCATCAGGCTAGTCTGACGTCGTTAGGTATGTTGGCTGCAGGTATTGCTCATGAAATAAACCAACCATTGCAAAACATTTCGTTATCGGCAGAGGGAATTCAACTGGAGTTGACCGAAGAAGAACCCAATATGCCATTTGTTAGACAATCGGCAACTGATATTTTCGATGATATTCAACGAGCAAAAGTGATTGTCGATCATATTAGAGTCTTTTCGTATGGGCAGAAAGAAGAAGTGTTGGAAGATTTCGATCCAAACACTTGTGTGGAAGATGCTATGAGTATGATTGCCCGACAGTATGCGAATCATCAAATCAACTTAAAATTTGTCAGAGAAGAAGGTAAAGGAGTAGTTTTAGGTAATCCGCATAAATTGGAACAGGTTATCATTAACCTGATTTCCAATGCACGTGATGCTGTCGATGAAAAAGAGAGACGAAAAATTCCGAGTTATCGAAAAGAGATTGAAATTTCAACTTATAACGAAAATAATCAGGTGGTAATTGAAGTAAGCGATAATGGTGTTGGTATCGCCAAAGATAAGCTTACCGATATATTCCTTCCTTTTGTAACCAGTAAGAAAAAAGGAAAAGGTACCGGACTGGGACTTTCTATTTCACATAGTATCATTAAAAATATGAAGGGCGAAATTACGGTAGAAAGTCAGTTGGATAGGGGCACTTCTTTGAAAGTATTCTTACCCATCTATCAGTACGATCAAAAACATTCCACCTTAATCAAATAATTACCGAATAAGCATATGATTGAAGCATTAAAAATATTGATTCTCGACGATGAAGAACGAATCACCGAGAAACTAAAATACCACTTAGAAAAATCGGGTTACGATGTAACCACTGCCAATTTCCCCAATGATGCCTATAAGTTGTTGGCCAAAGAATCGTTTCATATTTTGTTACTGGATGTGATTCTTCCTGGTGCCAATGGATTGGAGATATTGAAGAAAGTAAAAGAGATGCTCCCAGAGCTTCAGGTGATAATGATTTCGGGCTTTGGCGATATGGATATGGTTATTCAGGCTATGCGAAATGGTGCTGTCGACTTTATTCGAAAACCATTCCAGATTATGGATATTCAGCTGGCCATTGATAGAACAGCCAATTTGTTACGCTTGCAAACACAGCTGCAAAAAACTGAAAACAGACACTCGTTGGTGTCGCGAGAGTTGGAGCAGATTATCGAGAAGGATTTTGTGGGTGAAAGTGATGGCATTAAGCGAGTAATTCAAATGGCCATAAAAGCTGCGCAGGATAAAGATGTGAATGTGCTAATAACCGGAGAAAACGGAACTGGAAAGGAAATTGTAGCTCGTATCATTCATTATGCTAGTCCGCGAAAAGAGCAGGAATTTGCTCCGGTGAACAGTTCTGCAATTCCTGAATCATTATTGGAAAGCGAATTCTTTGGACACGTAAAGGGATCATTTACCGATGCCAAATCCGATCGTTCTGGGTATTTCGAATTGGCCAACGATGGAACCCTGTTTTTAGATGAGATTGGCGATATGCCCATTGCGCTTCAGGCAAAGTTGTTAAGGGCAATTGAGGAAGGCAGAATAAAGCGGGTAGGAGGAAATCGAGAGATTCCGGTGGATGTAAGAATCATTTCTGCCACTAACCGGAATATACAGGAGATGATCTCTGAACAGAAGTTCAGAATGGATTTATACCACCGAATAAATACTATAATCATAGAAATACCGCCACTTCGCGAGCGTCCGGAAGATATCGAGTCGTTGGTGAAACATTTTGTACAGCTTTTTGCTCGTAAGAAGAATGTACGTCAGCCGGAAATTAGCAAAGAGGCAATTCGTAAATTACGTGCCTATTCTTTCCCTGGAAATGTTCGCGAATTGCGTAACTTAATTGAACGAGCGATGATTTTGATGGAAGGGGAAAGTTTGAATCCGGAAGATTTCATTTTGAATGATACCAAATATGGAGAAACAGAAGAGGTGAAATCTCTTAATCTGGATGAGAATGAAATCCATTTGATTAAAATAGCACTTCGAAATGCCAGCTATAATCAAACATTGGCATCAGGAATGCTGGGGATTTCGCGCGATGCATTAAAACGAAAGATTAAAAAGTTCGGCATAGAAATACAGAAACATGTATAAGGCTAGATTATAGTCGATTTGAAGATATAACAGTGTGAGTTCATACTGCTTTTAATCTTTATAAAAGAGCGAAAATTGCAGCAAGTAGTTTATATAGGCACAATTAAGTTGTTTGTGCAGTATAGAATATTCAAGATATTAAAAGGGACACAGTCATTTGCGTCCCTTTTTTTATTGCGATTATTCCTTGCTTATAATAAATTGAATGTGATTTTATCAACGACTTGTTTTATGCCCTAACGCTTAATTACTCTTCTCACAATCGATTCTTCGTTATTGTATAACTGGACAACATAGATCCCCGATTTTAATGAAGAGAAGTCAATTATGTTAGTATTACTCTCTTCTGTTATATGAATCAATACTTTACCTGTAAGATCTAATACTTTGATATTAAAATTCTGCACACTGTTAATATTCAAAAGACCATTTGTAGGATTAGGATACATCTGAATGGAAGAATCAATGGTTATATTCTTATTAGTGGATGTGTTTATTTCGGTATTGTACCTAACGCATCTGCAATGGTTATAAACAACCCTTAAATCTCCTTGTGGTCCAAAATACTGAGGATATGTTTCGTTGTTTGCTGCAACTTTAGGGTCACTTCGTTGTGCGCCAGCTCCATGCACATCCATTAGCTCATTGTTTATTTTACCAAAAGCCTTTCCAAATGCAATATAAACGGCTGCACTACTTAAGTTTACTCCATCCTGATGAGTAGATGTGGTCCAATAGAAGGGATAGTGTCCTGAATTACCATCTGGATCATTGATCTCTGTTATGTCGAAAATAGGATCGATGGCAGCAGAGTTGGTTGCTTCAGGACTACGTGTATAGTCAACAATACTATGCAGTTCCTTTGCGTGTGGGAGATGCCAATCGGTATAACCAGCCAGTTCTAAATCTTCGCAATAGTTGATTGCCTCTAACCAGTTACGTCCAGTTCCATCATCCGTTTTTTGCCACATCAGGTTAGTGGATTTATCGGTAATCGTACCATTATTGTTATCAACCAACTTGTTCTTACCATATTGGTTGTTGCCTCGTACCATTCGGGCAAATAGTTTATTGGCTTCTTGCCGTTTGTATTTAGGGTAGCCTTTAATACGTCCATCGATAAAGTTAACGCCAAACACTGTGCTGTCAGCTCTCATGGTAGTACTGGTATATTCTGTAGATGACCATGTTTGTCCATCTATAACTCTTTCTCCTTGATCTACATCACCTGTTTCCTGAACGAAATAGTTATTGTCGATGAAAAGCTGAAGTACTTCGCCAGTTTTTAGTTGTCCGGTGAATTGCATTAGCGAATACAACTCTTTAATGGTGGGGAATCGCCAGTCGGTGTAGCCAGCCAGAGTTAGTGTATCGGCCTTATTCTTTGCATCAGAAAACGAAAGCTTTTCACCACCATCTTTTTCCCACATCAACCCTGTTATATTATCGGTAATGGTACCATCTTCATTGTCGGTATAAGAAGGGAGATTATTAAGCTTGCCAGCATCTTGCCAATAAAGGTTATTGCTTTCTGTTGGATCGATTATTTTTTCCTCGTCAAAGAAGTCCCTTAATCCAGTATGGACAATAGGATATGTTATTGTAGTGTCCGACTCTTCAGTACAATCGGGACAATCTCCTCCACAGTCAATGCCTGTCTCATTCCCATTTTTAATTCCATCGTTACACGACCATCCATTTCTAATGGAGTGAGCTTCTTGTGCTAATTCTTCTTTTATAGACACAAGTTCATCGCTAAGCTCTCCTAAAAGCAAATTATTGTTTTCAAATGGATCATTTTCCAGGTCGTAGAATTCTTTGGAACTATCGATATATTCAATGTATTTATACCTACTATTTCGAATCGTGTACGATTCATGTGGACTACTCTCACTACTTCCCAACTCCATATAGTTGTACTTACGATTAGTCCCGGGAGTGCTGTTGAGTAGATGTTTGAAACTTAAACTGTTGTAAATTCCTCCATCTGCTTCAATCGATTCATCAACCATGTGGGTGATGGTAGCATAAAGGTCACAGGCATTAACAAGTGCTGTTTCTCGTTGGTTTATACGTGTAACACCCTTTCCTGCTACTACCATGGGCACATGAATTCCTCCCTGATACAAGGTTCCTTTGCATTTTTCCTTGGAATACACCTGAGCAACATTACCAGGAGTGCCATTGTCTCCGATGAATATAATTAGTGTTTTTTCTTTTACATCTTCGGCCATTCCATCTATCAACCTCCCCATTTCATAGTCAAGGTTTTCAATCATTGCCAAATACTTCTTGAAGTTATTGGTTCCTTCATTTACTCGGGTATAGGTTCCTTCGGGAGGATACTGAAACGGAGTGTGTGGTGATGTATAGGCCAGCCACATAATCCATGGTTGTGTTTGCTTATCTATCCATTTTGCAGCATAATCGGTAAAATAGGTGGTGGAATAGACATAACAAGAATCGATAGATTTATTCTCTATTTTTTGCCACTTGTAATAGTCTGGAACTCCTGCACCTGCAATGCCCATATAATCATCGATGCCATATTGATAAGGAGCATCGTGATCTTTCTCTTTGCTCAAATGCCACTTTCCAACCAAACAGCTTTGGTAGACACCATTGGTTCGTTTTTTTAGTTCATGAAATAGGGTAGTATGATTAAGACTGAGTATTCCGGGCACTTGGTTAAGCCCATTGTTGACACCATATTTGCCAGTCATAATGGTCGCTCGGGCAGGAGAACAAACGGGGGCGCTCCAAACATTATCGAAGGTGATGCCTTCCTTTTGAAGTTTATCGAGAGTTGGCATTTGAGGCTTTATATTCCCAGTAGTATATCCCGAAATGGGATCAATACCAGCATCGTCGGCAATAATTAAAAGAATATTGGGATAGTCCTGAGCATTGGCAATTGCAAACATAAGAAACAGAACCAATGTAATGCTGAGCTTTTTCATATTCCAATGTATTACGATTAAACTTCTAGTTCTTTTGACGTAATTGCTTGGTAATGGTTTAATACAATTGGATTATTTGCGTATTGAGAACTAACTCTCCAACCTTAAAAGTGCTTCATAAGGATTGCCTTCTAAACCCAGAATATGTGCAAAGGCAGGTTCCGTTTTCATTCCCTTTTGCTTTAGTTCAATAACTTTATTTCGAAATTCTTTTCCGTTTTGAATGAGCAATTGATGCTCTATAATCATATGTCGATAGGCATTCTGCTGCGATGTGGGAACATTTTGTCCAAATATTTCAATCTCGAAATCATCGGTTTGAAAGCTGGCCACTACAGCATGATGTTGTAATGTATTGTTCTCCCAAATTTTAAATTCGCTGTAATGGTCAAAATTCCTTTCAATGTGTTGTTTAAAGTATTCTCTGTCTACGATGTAGCAGATGATGTCCAAATCACTGTTTTCAATGTCAATATTTATAGGAATGGTACCAACAAGTATGGGATCGAACTCGTACAATATGTCTAGAATATTGTTATCCGTGAGTGTCCTATAAGCAAGCCTCTGTTTGGCATTACCTGTTTGAAGGTAATCTATTTGTTTAAAATCGATATTCAAAATGAAAAATTTTAACCATCCAAATATAAGCTAATTATTGATTGCTAATTACTAGTGGTTAATGAACGCTGTTTGTTTCAATAGAATTGGGCAAACGAATGCATTTGAATTGACAGCAGTGCCCATATTATATGTATATTTGATGGAAGAAAGCATGGTTGCCTTAGGGAGCGACACTCAATAAAAAATAGAATTAAATGTCTTCATTGAAAATATATAAAGCCTCGGCCGGATCAGGAAAAACGTATCGTTTGGCGTTGGAATTTTTAAAAATCGTCTTGTCCAATCCGAAAGATTATCGGAAGGTGCTGGCGGTAACTTTTACCAATAAAGCCACTGCCGAAATGAAAAGTCGAATATTGAATGAGCTACATGAATTGACCATTACTGATAATTCGGGCTATTTAGACGCATTGGTTGAGGAAACAGGCTTGTCGAAACAGGATATTAAGCTGAAAGCACAAGAGGTGTTGAATTATTTCTTGCACGATTACTCCCGATTTGCTGTAAGTACTATCGATAGTTTCTTCCAGAATGTCATTCGCAGTTTTGGTCGAGAGATTGGTATTCATAGTGGTTTTAATATTGAAATGAATGACAAAGCAGTGTTGGAGGAGAGTATTGATCGACTCTTCTTTAATCTGGACAAAAACGAATCGCTTTCGAAATGGTTATTGGACTATGCCGAAAACCAACTAAGAAACGGTAAAAGCTGGAACTTTAGAAATGAGGTATCGCGCTTTGCCGAGAATATATTTAAGGAAGACTTTAAACAGTTACCAGCTGAGATTTTACAGAAGATAAGCGATAAGTCGTTTATGGATGGCTATCGTAAAGAGCTGAATAAAGTAAAGCTGGAATTCGAGAAGTATTACGAGAAGTTGGGAAAAGAGGCCGAAGAGCTTATTCAAAATGCAGGACTTCGTGTCGAAAGCTTTGTTTATGGAAAAACAGGTGTGGCAGGCTATTTAGTTCGATTAAAAAATGGCCCGGTTGAACCAGGCAAACGCGCTATGGATGCGCGCAATGAACCATCGAAATGGTATTCGGGAAAAACTGCTTCGGATGTAAAAGTAGCCATTGAAGGCGCCTTCAATAATGGATTGAACCGTTTGCTAAACGATGCGGTAGATACCTGGTACGAGAAAAGTGCTTACTATTTCACCGCAAAAGAGATTGTAAATAACCTGTATCAGTTGGGAATGCTGAATGATCTGGCTCAGGAGCTTCGCAATTATTGCCGCGACAACAATATTATGCTTTTATCCGATTCGGGAGAGCTGCTAAGTCATATCATTAACGATGGTGAGACTCCTTTTGTGTATGAGAAAATTGGCAACCACTTTCAGAACTATATGATCGATGAGTTTCAGGATACATCGGGAATGCAATGGAACAACTTGCGACCTTTGGTGGGTAATGCGTTGGCCGAAGGAGAGGATTGTTTGATTGTGGGCGATGTGAAACAATCCATCTATCGTTGGCGAAATGGCGATTGGAAGCTGCTGGCTCATCAGGTGAAAGAAGACTTGGGCGATTGGGGAGTGCGAGAAGTGAATATGGATAGAAACTGGCGAAGCAGTAACAATGTGGTTAGCTTGGTAAATACCATCTTTAAATACGCTCCATCAGTTTTAGTACAGGATATTCAGAACGAAGTGAATGACAAAGTGCCTGTGGATGGCTTGAAGGAGAAGGCCGAAATCATCAATGAAGCATATAAAGCACACCATCAGCATGTTCAGAAAAGTGGTTTGAAAGGCTTGGTAAACATTGAATTACTAAATGCCGAACGAGGTGTTGATTGGCAGGCTGAATCGCTGGACAAAATGGTAGAGAATATCGAAGCACTACAAGATAGAAATGTACCATTGAAAGATATATCGATATTGGTACGTACGGGGCGCGAAGGTCAGAAGGTGGTCGATCGACTATTGGAAGCCAAGAAGAGTGCCAATGGAAAATACCGTTATGATGTTATCTCTAGTTATTCGCTTTACATCGAAAATGCACCGTCGGTACGTTTTATATTAGGATTCCTGAAATTCTTGAATGATAGCAGCGACGAAGTAAATCAAGCCTATTTGATTAGCGATTTTCAGAAATATTTGTTGCCTCAGTTAAAAGAGATGGGGAAACAGCCTCCAATTGCTGGCGATAACAATGCCCAATTGAATCTGTTTGATTCCCCAGTGGATAATGAGCCTGATTGGCAACAGCTTTTCGAAGAGAGCGAGCAAGTATCTAAACGATTCTTCCCTTTCTTCTTCGATGAAGACCAACAGCAGTTGGTCGACAAGCTTCGTTTCAGCTCATTAACCGAAACAGTGAATGAGATCATTCGCATGTATGGCTTCAATGAATTAACTGCTGAGATTCCATTTTTGTTTGCATTCCTAGATGAGTTAGAGAACTATTCTATGCGTGAGAATAGTGATATAACATCGTTCCTGGAATGGTGGGATATGAATGGAAGTGCTAAAACCATCGATTCGGCTGAAGGGCAGGATGCCATTCAGGTGTTTACCATCCATAAGTCCAAAGGATTGGAGTTCAAAGCGGTAATCATTCCTTTCTGTAGTTGGGACTTGGTACCTAAAAACGGAACCATGATGTGGTGTTTCCCGCCGTGTGCTCCTTACGATCAGTTGGCCATTACACCGGTGGCTTATGGAAAGAGTTTGGTAAACAGTTTATTTGCTCCCAACTATATCCACGAAAAGATCTTATCGTATGTCGATAACCTGAATCTATTATATGTGGCATTGACACGTGCCGAGGAGGCATTGTATGTTTATGCTCCTAAGTCGAAAAAATTGAATGGGGTAGATAATGTGGCAAAACTGCTGCAGCACATATTAGATAATTGCAGCACATTTAGTAATGAGGAAGATTTTTCAATGTTGCAACTGTCTGATTATTTGATAGAAAACGGTTTGCGCGCAGGAGGAATTGAGTTGTTTCAAGCTAAAGCACGTGAACTAACTGTTCAGAATTACCAATTGAATCGATTAAATATTACCGACTACTCCAGACGTTTGAAGTTACGAATGCACAGTCAGGATTATTTTATTGTCGATGAGAATCCAAGACAAACTCGCATCAATCATGGTAAGATTGTGCACGAAACATTAGCCGCTATTCACACCAAAGACGACCTGAAGCGTATTATCGATAAAAAGGTATTGGAAGGAAAGATTTCTGTGGATGAGGCAGATGAACTCCAAATGCAATTGAACGGTGCATTGGAACAAGAGTTGGTGGCTTCGTGGTTTGATGGTTCGTGGGAGGTGTATAACGAACGTGATATTTTGCTAAGCAATGGTAGTAGCAGGCGTCCCGACCGTATTATGGTAAAAGAGAACCAATGTGTGGTAGTCGACTTTAAGACTGGCGAAGAGGATGATAAATACTTGAAGCAGGTAGCTGCCTATATGAAATTGTTGACCGAGATCGGTTTTACCAGTGTGGAAGGTTACATCTGGTACATTCATAAAAACGAAGTGGTAGAGGTAAAGTAATCGTTTAAGCTAAGATTGTAATGACTGGAGACGCAATACCAAAATATGCTTTTAATAACAAAAAGAGTGAGCTGGGATTAGAGATTATTCCATTGCAGCGCATAAAAGATTTTAGCGAAAAGCATGGTTATAAAGCGCATCAGAATAATTTCTATCAGATATTAATCATTACTGAAGGAGAAGGGGAGCATGAGGTTGATTTTGAGCGTATCTCTTTCAGTAAGAATACGATTATTCCGGTTGCTTTGGGACAAGTGCAACGCTTTGTTCCCAATGAAAGCATGGATGGATATGCATTACTATTTACCACCGAATTCTTAGTGAAGGAAGAATTGGATTTTCATTATTTATACGACTACACTGTTTTTATGCACTCCATAGCACCCATATGTATTGAAAGTAATGAATCTGTTGAGGCAATGTTAAAGCAGATGAGGGATGAGCAAGCGGATGGATTGAGTTTTGATTCGGCAGAGTTGCTGCGAAACCTACTGAAGAATATATTGATTCTATTGGAGCGGAATAAGCGTCAGCGTGTGGATATTGTTTGCAACGATTCGCTGATGCTCTATACCAAAGCTCGAAGATATATCGAGGAAAATATCAGCTACAAGTTGCATGTTTCCGATATCTGTGCGATGTTGAATGTTACTTCCAAACAGTTGAATGCAGCTTTGAAGCTATATACTCATCAGTCGGTAAAGCAATACATTGAAAATAGGGTAGTACTGGAAGCCAAACGATTACTGGTCTATTCTTCATTGTCAATAAAAGAGGTTGCTTATACCATCGGTTTCGATGATCCTACCAATTTCACCAAATACTTTAAGAGCAGAGTAGGACAGTTGCCTACCGATTACAAAAAGCAAAATCGATAATTTACCATTCTTTGGCTCGTTTTTACCTTTACGTGCCCTGTTGGCTCCTATACTTTTGTAATGTGAATTTTATTAAGCATTAAATCATTACAAAAGATATAGTTATGAAAATTGCAGTAACAGGAGCCAATGGCCAATTAGGGAGAATAGTAATTGAGCAGTTGAAACAGCGAATGGATGCTTCGAATATCGTTGCTTTGGTACGATCGTTAGATTCGGCAAAGGATTTAGGAGTAGAAGCGAGAACATTTGATTACAATAAATCAGAATTACTAGAGGGGGCTCTTCAGGGAGTAGATCGTCTGTTGTTGATCTCAGGAAGCGAAATAGGGCAGCGTACCCAGCAGCATGTAAATGTGATTAATGCTGCTAAATTAGCTGGTATCGATTGGATTGTATATACCAGTCTATTACATGTTGATACTTCGAGTTTGAATTTAGCTGGAGAGCATATAGAAACAGAGAAGGCGTTAAAAGAGTCAGGACTTACATATACTATCTTAAGAAATGGATGGTATTCTGAAAACTACACTGCTTCTATTCCAGGTGCCTTAAATGGAGGAGCTTTTCTGGGGAGTGCCGGAGATGGCCAAATAGCATCGGCAGCAAGAGCCGATTATGCCGAAGCAGCAGCTATTGTTATAGCTGACGATGCACATAAAGGAAAAGTTTATGAATTAGCCGGAGATACCGCTTATACTTTGACAGAACTGGCGAAAGAGATCTCTGTACAGGCCGAGAGAGAAATCCCTTACAACAACATTCCGGAGGAACAATATGCTAATATTCTTTTAAGTGTAGGATTGCCGGAAGGATTGGCAGGAGGTTTGGCTAGTTGGGATGTTAGTGCGTCAAAAGGAGATTTGTTTGATGACTCCAAGCAGTTGTCTCAATTACTGGGAAGAGCAACTACTCGAATAGCCGAATCAGTAAAGAGTGTATTACAGAATCAATAATAAAACAAAGAAGTAGAGCCGTAAAATTTTGCGGCTCTATATTTTTAATTTTAAAAAAAGAAGCTTGATTCGAGCCTCTTTCTGCGTGTTTACGCAATATTATATGCTTCTTTTAGTGCATCAATGAGTGGTGGACCAATTTCTTTGGTCTGACTGATGGATAAATAATGACGGTATCGATTTTCATTCTCCATTTCCACTTTATCGAGCTTTTTTATGTTCGATATTTGCTTGTTAAGGAGTATCTCCAATTTCAAACTTTTCTTTTCTACGTGTACGATTAGAAAGTTGTTATTCGATCGGAAAAAGATGCCATCGGCGGTTGGTATCAGGTTATAATTACCAATCTTTTTTACTTCTACAGCCAAAGTTCCGAATAACATTTTTAGCTCAGGATTGGGGACTAAAAAGTGTCGGTTAAGCTTGCGCTTAGAGCAATTGTGCCATTGATTGGTGACACAGAATGTCTGCTTGCAGACAGGGCATATCCAAATATTTCGGTTGGAGCTCATTTTACATCATAAATAAGTACCAGGCTGAATAAAAATGGTATACAGCAGTTCGAAAAAATTATTCAGCAGGCAACAGTTATACAATACATTCGTTCATAACAAATATACGAGTTGTTTTGCGTGATTTAAAGTATTGGTATTAGTTTATATTGATTCTTACTTTTTAGGGAAGTAACGTTCCAATTCATCTTTAATTGTATTATTTATACCTTTCAGCTCGATGAATTTCACTTTTGGGAGAAATGCTTTATTATCGGCCTGAATAAACATCTGTTTCAGTTGACACTTCTTCTTATTGATGTATGTGTATATCGCTGCTTTATATGGTGCTAATTGTTTCAGCGTGAATTGTCTTGAATCGTCGGCAACCAAACGAACTTTATAAGTATTGTTTTCCTCTTTTTTCGGAGTACACTTAATTCCGTAAGCCATTTTACGCTCCATGTAGTTAAGCGATTCCTGCTTGTTATTCTTCTCTTTTAGAATCCAGTAAACCTTTATAGGGTGCTTTTTGTCCAAGTTACCTTGTGAGTCGAAATTGGCTTCGTAAACCACAATGTTCTTATTGAGATTACGCTCAATATGAAAAAGCACCTTGGGAGTTTGAGTAGTGAAACTCCCAAGATTTAAACAGATAAGAATTGACATTAAAATACTCATAACCATTTATTCTTTTTATACCAGTCAAGTGTAACTTTTACTCCTTTTTTTAGAGTATACTCAGGTTTAAAATTGAAGTCGATCATGGTTTGAGTTGAGTTGCATGACCAATTCTCACTAATTAGTTCGTTGTATTTGTCTTTATTCAGAACTGTAATTTGATTTCTAAATCGTGCCCATCGTTCGGTTACAGCAAATACACACTTCACAATAAAAGCTGGAATTACTATACGCACTGTACGTTTTTGTAGTAACTGCTTAGTGATTTGTGCAAATTGTTGGGTAGTATAACTATTCCCGTCTGTTACGAAGTAGGCTTTGTTTACTATCTCCGAGTTCATCGATTTAAAAATGACGTCAACCAAGTCGAATACATGAATAAATGATAGTAATTGCGAACTACTTCCTATGTAAACTTCGATGTGATTATTAATAGACTTGAAGAACGTATAATAATCAGTCTCTCTTGGTCCATAAACGCCTGTTGGGCGGAAAATAAGGTAAGGCATTAAATCCTGTTCTTTAAGAAAGTTTTCGGCTTTCAATTTACTCTTACCATAATGGGTGACAGGGCAGGGGATATCAGCATCTTTTATCGGTTGGAAATTATCTTTCCCGGGACCATAAGCTGCCAGACTACTTACAAAAATAAACTTCTTAGGTTGCATTTCTGCCTGAGCCAAAGAGTTCATCAGGTTTTGGGTATAGCCATTATTTACCTGGTCGAATTCATCATTATCGCGGACTTTGGTAACTCCGGCATTGTGAACTACATAGTCGAAGTGTATTCCTTCGGCTTTTAATTGTTTCCATTGCTGGGTTAAACTTTCGGTATTGTCCAATTGTACATACACGAAATTAATACGTTTATCTTGTAAGTATTTTTTACTACTTGACTGACGTATTGCAGCATAGATAGTGTGTCCTAGTTCTAATCCTTTTTCAACCAGAAAACTACCAATGAAACCACTTGCTCCTGTTATTAGTACGTTTGCCATTTTTATAGATTGATGCTATAACAGCGTCTGCGTTTATGTTGTCTATGATCGAAAGAACGACTCCACATAGATTGAATTTTGTCGTTATCTTCCAGATTGATATTGGTCTCAGCCCATTTCACTTTCATCTTCATAGCTGCTTCGGCAATATGAGCCATGAAAAGTGCATTAACACCATTGTTCTGATGTTCTTTATCGATGGCAATTAGATAAAAGTCGATAGTGTCGTTTTTACGCATGGCTTGCAAAAAGTGAAACCACCCTGTTGGAAACAGAGATCCCTGCGCTTTCAGACATGCTTTGGAGAATGATGGCATTGTTAAACCGAAACCAACCAATTTCCCTTCTTTGTCTTTTACCAAACAAATCAGATCCATCTTAATTAAACCGATGAACATATCGGCATAATACTCGATTTGTTCTTCTGTTAAAGAGACAAATCCATAAAGCCCTTCATACTCTTTATTCAATAGCCTGAATATGGCAGGTACATATGTGCGTAGCTCTTTCTTGTTTTTACAATGGATGATCTCGTATCCTTTTTTCTGAGAAACAAAGTTGGCAATTTTCTTGAAACGAGGATAGTCGACATGTTCTACATTTAAACTAAACTCCACCCAATCGGTACTTTTTTCGAAGCCCATTTTTTCTAAGTGAGCTTGATAATAAGGATAGTTGTAGTTCGTAGCAAAAGTGCTCATCTCTTCAAATCCTTCAATCAACAGACCTTGTCGATCTAGATCTGAAAAGCCTAGTGGTCCGTGTAACTGAACAACACTTTTTTCTTTCATCCACTTGATCGCTTCATCCATCAAAGCCTTTGATACAGCTTTGTCGTCGATAAAATCATACCAACCAAAGCGACCAATCATTTTATTCTCTTTTTCGCATTCCAGGCGATTGATAAAGGCCGCAATTCTGCCTGCTGGCTTGCCATCTTTATAAGCTATCCAATATTGAGATGTACAATGTTTATGTGCCGGGTTTTTATCCGTACGTAAAGTTCCTACTTCATCGAAATGAAGTGGAGAGGCACTATACTTACAATCTTTGTACATGCGAGTATAAAGGTGAATAAAGGCCTTTAAATCGGCCTTATTCTTTACTTCTTTTATTGCTATTGACATACCGCTGGTGTGTTACAGTATTTGTGCACAACTTCTGCGATGCATTCAATGGCAAAATCAATTTGCTGGTGAGAATGCAATGCCGTTAATGAGAATCTCAATAGCGATTCAGAATCTTTTACTCCAGGAGCAACAACCGGATTCACGTAAATACCTTTATCAAGTAGTTCTTTGGCTACCATAAAAGTTTTTTGTGAGTTGCGAATGTATACCGGAATAATTGGCGATTCGGCGTTACCAATGTCTAATCCAGCTTCTACCATTTTGCGAATAGCATGGTTGGTGTTATCCCAAAGCTTTTGGCGCAACGAATCATCTGAACGAATAATTCGTAATGCTTCCAACGCTGCTGCAGTTGATGCTGGTGGCAAACTTGCGCTGAACATATATGAGCGAGAAGCGTGACTTAAGTAGTCAATTACTTCTGAGCTTCCGGCTACGAAACCACCAACAGATGCTAGTGATTTACTAAATGTTCCTCCAATTAAGTCTACCTTGTCGGTTACACCATGGTGCGATGCTGTTCCAGATCCATTTTCTCCAATTACACCAATGGCATGAGCACAGTCGACCATTACCATTGCCTGGTATTTTTGTCCTAACTCAGCAATTTTATCCAGGTGAGCAATATCTCCATCCATAGAGAAAATACCATCGCAAATGATTAAGCTAACGGCATCTTTATTCTTTTCGGTATGGAATTTTAGTTTTTGCTCTAGGTCGTCAATATTGTTGTGTTTGTATTTCACACGACGCGCAAAACTCATTCTACAACCATCGATAATGGAAGCGTGGTTTAGTTCATCGATAAAAATAAGATCGTTTTTGTCGGTAACAGCAGGAATAACTCCTACGTTTACCTGGAAACCAGTAGGGAATATAATTACTGCATCTTTCTTAAGAAAATCTTTTAATTCAGCTTCTAGCTCGTGGTGAAGAGAAATAGTTCCATTCATAAAACGGCTACCAGTGCAAGAAGTACCGTATTTGTCAATGGCTTTTTTCATTGCGGCTTTAATGCGCGCATCACCAGAAAGGCCCAGGTAGTTGTTCGATCCGAACATCAAAACCTCTTTCCCTCCAATAATTGCTTTGTCAGATTGAGTAGAGCCTACAGCATTAAAATAAGGATAAAGTCCTTTGTGCTTAAGAATTTTGGCTTGCTTTAACAAACCGCCACGCTCTACTAGTTTCTTCGTTTTCATACAAGTATTTTCCATATGTTGTGCTAAATAATGGGAGTTGTTTAATGTCTTTTAATTAAATGGGGAACTTTCATCACTTCTGTTATCGCCCATTGGTCTGTTTTGCTATTGAACAGATCGTTTCCAATGGCTTTATATGATTTTGGATAGTTCAAATAATTCAATAACGAGGGCATAATATCTGCCTGTTGTGCAATTCTGTCCGACTTCCCAACCAATGATTGATCGGGAGTAAAGAAGAATAGCGGAATGGCAAATGAGTTGTCGTATGATGCGTAACTCTTGTGCCATGGAATTATTGAGTGATCGGCGGCAAAAACAAATACCGTATTTTCATACCATGGCATGTCTTTTACCGTTTCGAAATATTGTTTGATACTGTAATCGGCATACTCAATGCATCTGCTAATAGGTGCAACACCTTCTTTAAATCGGTCGTTGTGCTGTTCTGGCAACACATAAGGATTATGCGAAGAAAGATTGAAAACCGTTGAGCAGAATGGCTGTTGTGTCTTATTCTGACATTGGGCCATGTATTGCAAGAAGGGTTCATCCCAAATACCCCATGTACCATCGAAATCGTTCATGTTGTTGTATTCGGTTAAACCGAAGTATTGGTCAATTCCAGCTTTTTTACAGAATATGTCGAAATCCATAGATCCGTTGTGGGCTCCATGATAGAATTGGGTCGTATAGCCTTCGTTTTTCAATAATGAAGCTATACTGATTACCTTCTCCTGATCGTCGTAAAATGAAACTGGTCGGGAAGCTAAAATAGCAGGAACTGCATCCATACTTCTGCGTCCATTGGCATAAGCGTTGGTGAAGAAGTAGCCTTTTTGCATCAATGAATCCAAAAATGGAGTATAGCCCTTGTAATTGCCATTGTCCATGTCAGGGTTCAATAATCCTGAAGCTTCTTTGGTAAAACCTTCGAGAATAAATACTACAATGTTCTTTTTCTGAAATAAAGTATCGCTTTTTGCAGTATAGTGGTTCTCTTCTAGCTTTTCAATTGGATGCTTCTTAATTGGATCCAGCCAATTGGCCAACATGTTATAGGGAGTATTAAGTTGAGCGGCTAACTTAAATACTTTTTGTGTTTCTACTTTTGACTGATTAACTATAAGACCATTCGAAAAAGGAATGATACTTCCGGTACAACCACATAGCCACAATGCTGTACCTAAAATAATAAGCTTGTTCTTATAGTGTGGTGCAAGAGATATAGGTGACTTTATTTTTTCAATCTTATTGTATCCTTTTACAATAAGCATAATGAATGCCACAAAGAAAATTACACCATACCAGTAGTCTCCAGCAAATCGATATAAAAGAATACCCAGGTTTTTCTGAGTACGCAGATAATCGAAGAATGCAAAAGTCAATCGATCGAGCGTATAAGCAAAATAAAAGATATCGATGATGTTGACGATAATTGCCAGTAGGTTGACAGCAATAAACAGTGTCTTTGCCAGTTGCTGCAATGACTGGTTACGCTTAATGGTTGCAATGGTTTTTATTGCAATATAAGGGGTGTTTATTAGCAATAATGCTGCAACATCGTATTTGAATCCTGCAGCAAATATGCCAAGTGTGTCCATTAAAGTGTTAGTGTCGTAAAAGAATGCATTTTGCAATAAAAAAATGCCTCGACAACAACTGAATACAACAAGAACAATAAAGAGTTTAAAAAACTCTTGAAATATATTATTAGACCAATTCATATATACAATTCTTAAAAACTTACTTCAATGCGGAATCTTACACCGTCTTTCGACGAGAACTTATCGAATTCGGCTCCTGCATTTAAGCGTCGGATATACTCTATACGTAGCACTTTAAAGATATTTGTAACACCAAAACCTAGTTCCATGTAAGGCTTTTTTGTAGGTGCTCTTAAATAGTCTGGCATAGATAATATCTTTTCATGTCGTTTGCTCAATTTTCCCCAGAATCCTTTAAATGATACTGATTCTCTAAGATTCAGTCTTTTAAGTAGAGGAAATTTGCCCAATAAAACTCCTCCACCATTTAAACTCATGTGTAGATTTGAGTAGATGTCGGATGCAAATGAACTATTAAATAACAAATTATAATGATAACGAGCAAATCCCAAATCTCTTGTTCCTCTTGGCATATGCAGTAAAGGATAAGGTACATTACCTCCAATATAACCTACATTAAACATCATTTTTAGAAACGATGGACCAAAATTCATTCGGTTCTTCAATGTCATATTTACATTGAAATAAGGCTCGGATTTCTTTTTATCGCCATTATTTAAAGTTGTTCGCCCTAAAATAGTTGAAAGGTGTATGACTGGTTTTTGATTACCATAATAGATACGGTAAAAGAATCCATCATCGAATGGCTGATTAAACGAAAAACGTAAATCGGCTAAAACACCATAGTTATTAAACGAACTAATGTTATTTGTATTATGGTTGAACTTAACAAATTCAGAAGCATTGTATCTCTCCCAGAAAGGACGAATAGTTAAACCAATATCTTTCTTCATTTGAGTTTCGAAATTCAAACTTACTTTTTGTTGTTTCAACATATAAGGGTTTGGAACACGAGTGGTAAATGATGAAAGGATATTACCACCTCCGGCTTCAAATGGATTTTCTCGAATAAAATCGACAAAACGGTAGTTGGTTAACGAATAGTAGTCGTTATCGTATTTTAAAGTAAGAATAGTTCGGTTTTCAAAAGGAAGTTTATAGTTAATTTTACCTCCATATTTCACTGCCTTATCCTTAAATCCATAACCAACGTAACCACCAACAGAGAATGTCTTAGAGAAATTTTCGTTGGTTCTTAGTGGTAAGGTAAAGCGACTACCTTCAATCTTATTCTTACGATATATATCCATGTAAGAACCTAAATCGATTTTCCCAAGGTTATAATACCCTGTCAAGGTCATATCAGAAAACTTACTGATGTGTTTCAGTAGTTTATTCTCCTTTAATTTCTTAATTCCTTGATACGCTTGCATTTCAAGAGAGTCGAACGGAACTATTTCATAGGAATCTTTAGGCCCATTCTGTTTTGAAGAATTAACAGCCAAAGCATCAATTGTTGTTACGGTGCGATGTAATGCTGGTAATTTAACATGATGGTAATCAGAAATGTTTTGAATGGTCAGATTGGTTCTTTTCTTGCTTTTTTGAGCAATAGACAGTTCTGCTTTAATTTTCTGCCCTTTAAAGAACCACTTGCCATTGGCAATAGGTTGAAAATATTGGTGAACTTCAAAATGCTTTACAAAATTGACATTAGCCGTTTTGGGTAATTTCGCATGAAGTTCAGTCAATGAATAGTTATTAGAGTCGATCCAGAAGTGACCTTTCATTGCTGTACTTCTGTAACTTTTAGGGTAAAACTCAAATTTATATTGTTTTACTCCTGATCGATTTAAACTATCTGCTAAATAAATATTATAATACATTTGGTTGTTCCAGGCAATTGGACTGGGCAACCCTCTGTTTAAGATATCAATCTGGTTGTCGTAGAAGTTGACGTTTGATGTAATCTTACGACCTATAACCGTGTTAATTACATTTTGCATCTGAGGCATAATGCACTCTTGCTTGCTATCTTCTAGTGTCTCCTGAAATTTCTTTTCATCTTTATTTACCGAATAGGCAAAATGCTTTTCAATAAGGAATATTGGCATTGCAACCGTAGAGTCCGACTGTGTTATAAAAGCAGCTTTAGTGCTTCTAAAACTCTTTTTTTCGGTAATACTTTTGTTAAGATTGGATAGAAATATCGATTTTCTTGAATACTTCTTATAATCAATCTCTTTGATATTATCAGGATTGTTTCTCTTTTTATTTTTGATGATACTCTTTATGATTGAACGAGCATAGTGATTGTCCGGACGAACCTTCACCTCGGCAAGAGAAAGTTTTTCCTCTTTCAATAATATTTTTACCTCTTCAGTTGCCTTTATTTGATTGTAATAGTGTTCTAATGGCTCATAACCAACAAAGCTAAAAGCAATAATTGTTGAATCAGTATATGAATAGTCCAATTCAAATTTACCGTTAACATCTGAGCTCGTTCCTATTGTCGTTCCCTTAATCCAGATATTTACGAATGGTAGTGGCTCTAATGTTGCATTGTCCAAAACTACTCCCTTTACGGGAGTAGCTACAACATTATGCACTGATAGAAAACACATCATTAAAATGATGCTAGAAACTATTCGTTTATAAAATAGATGGTCTCTTCTCATTAATTAAAATATTAATATACAAACATGCCACAGCACGAGCATTAACGATTATAGTGTGTGTGAGTAATCCTAACAATCGCGTGCAACCTCTATGTAAACCTTCATTAGAAAGTATACACAGTAATGACAATCAAGTACGGTTTTACACCTACTTGAAATGCAAAAAAAATAAGAGTGTGTGTGGATGGAATTTCGAAAAGTGATTAAAGACCTCTAATCGAGGTCTTTAATTATATAGTGTTTGTCTTATTTAAAATGATAAAGGAAAACAATTTCCCCTTCGTAGGCAGGTTTTCTTTTGCCTTCAATTTCTAATTTAATGCCAATGTTTGCTTTGGTTACTCCTCTTAGATTAACCGCATTTATAACTTTAGCATGCAAGCGTACTTTGTCGTTTACTACTACAGGCGCATTGAATTTCAATTTTTCAATACCGTAATTTACCTGCATTTTTAAATTCTGTACATCGACAATCTGGTTCCAAAGATGGGGAAGAATAGAGATGGTCAAATACCCATGAGCAATTGTATTTCCAAAAGGAGATTCTGTTTTAGCTCTTTCAGCATCAATGTGTATCCACTGATGATCTATAGTGGCATCTGCAAATTGATTAATTTGTTCTTGAGTAAATTGATGAAATTCAGATACTCCAAGTTCTTTTCCAATCATTTGCTCCAACTCTTCGAAGCTTTTAATTACTAGTTTGTCCATTATGTGTTTATATAGTTTGGTTCAATCAAACTTAAATTAAGTCTGAAATCGGAAGGCAAAAATAGTGTTTTTATGGTTATAATGTAGAATTAGATGTAGATTTTTATTTTGCAAATAATAGACTGTTAAGAATCATTAAAATTTAGACTGGATAATATTGATAATTAGTGTCGACATATAATCTGATGCTTTTAAATTATATCCTTTATTAAAGGATATAGGGCTATAAATACTTCTATTTCCCTAAATGATACTTATATTTGAGCTGAAAAACCAACAATAATATATGACAGAAAAGCAACTGATAGATAATATTAAAAGTGGAAGAGAAGAGGCTTTCAAGCAGCTTTTCGATACTTATTATCTGCAACTAACTATTTACGCAAATAAATATGTGTCCGACCTTGATCAATCAAGGGAATTGGTGCAAGATTTATTTGTTCGACTTTATGAAAAAAGGAATAAGTTAGATATTCACACCTCCCTGAAAGCTCACCTTTATCAATCGGTAAGAAATTCGTGCATTAATCTGATTAAGCAAAAGCAAATGCAATCGGGACATCATGATAATATAAAGTATCTGAATTCAGGTAACGATATGGATACAACCGATAAAGTATTGGAGTCGGAGTTAGAGCATCATATTTTTCAGGCATTGGATTTTCTTCCCGAACAGTGCCGTAAAATTTTTGAGATGAATCGTTTTTCAGGGTTAAAAAATCAAGAGATTGCTGATAAGTTGGATATATCGAAGAGGACTGTTGAAACGCAGATATCCAAGGCATTAAAGATCTTGAGAAGCAAGCTTTCTAACTACTTAAATGTTATTTTATTGTTTTTGTTTACTTTTTTTAACAATTGAGTACGTGTACGCCAACTCTAAATTGTCATACAGATGAACTAAGAAAAATGAAAGATACTTACACACATATAAAAGACTCATTATTAATTGCCATTTTAAGTGGATCGGCTACGGATGAAGAGCACGATGCATTTGAAAAATGGTTAGAAGAAGATGAAGCCAATCGTGTCTATTTCGATCAATTCCAGAAAATATGGTTGCATAGCTCTTCTGTTGAAGGTGTAGCCAATATTTCTCTAGATAACGATTGGTCAAAAATTAAGCAACGAATCCCTTTTGAAGAAGAACAAAAAGGGAAGAAGCGTTGGCTTTTGCCATTGCAGGTTGCTGCGTCAATTGTATTGTGCTTGGGCGCTTACCTTTTACATCGAAATGTACCAGGATTGGGCTTTCTAAATCAAACGACGGCTCAGGCAGAAGTATCAGATATTGTTTTGAAAGATGAAACTAAAGTATATCTAAATGCTGGTGCACGATTGATTTATCCAAATAAATTCAAAAACGACCGAAAGGTAGAATTGAAAGGAGAAGGATATTTCGATGTGAAATCTGATCCGCAGCATCCATTTATAATTAAAACCAGCAATGGTACTATTAAAGTGGTTGGTACAAGTTTCAATGTCGACCAGACAGATAATGTAACCAAAGTAACTGTTAACTCAGGAACTGTAATCTTAACCAATGCTAATAACCAGAAAGTTACTCTAACTCAAGGAGAGGTAGGTTATGCTTCGCCGGAAGAGGTGAAAGAAACGGTTAATAGTGATCTGAATTTCGATTCGTGGAAAACCAATATTCTTCGATTCGATAATAATACTTTACAAGAGATATGTAAAGTAGTGGAGAAGCATTTCAATGTGAAAATTGTGAATAATGCAAAAACAGATGCAAAGTTAACAACAGTGTTTGAGGATCAGACTTTAGAAGAGGTTATTGAAGAGTTAAAAATCCAATTCGATCTAATAGTTAAGAAAAAAGGAGGAAGCTATATTTTGACAAAAAAGGTATAGTTTGTCAAACATAAGCATGTAAGGTTGTAACTATTTTAGTTCTTTATTCCTACAATAAAGTTATATTTGTGCGTTCTCTAAGTGGAATTGATCGAATTGTAGGATGAGGATAGCCCGATACGTACAGATAATTTTTCTTTTTTGTTTGATTACTAAGATAGTTCTGGCACAGAAAGATGTTTCTAACTGCCTGGAACAATCTGTGGATATATCTTCTCGTACATACTCCTTAAAAGAGCTGTTTGAAGAAGCAGAGCTGCAACTTGGTATTAAGTTTAGCTACACGAATAAGTTAGATGTATCAAAGAAAGTATCACTTAATGAGGGGAGTGCTTCATTAGAGAATGTATTAAATCGAATTATTGACTTAAAACGATTTAAATATAAAGTTCGGAAAAATAAGATTCTGATTATTCCTCTGTCTGAAAAAGAAATCAAGTTTACCATAAAAGGATTTGTTTTTGATGCTCAGTCCAGTGAATCTTTAATTGGAGCACATATAATCTCTCCTTTGTCAATGACAGGAACGGTAAGTAACTCCTTTGGTTTTTATTCCATTACTCTTCCTGCAAAAAGTTCTTTACTGACATTGTCGTATGTCGGATATAAAATGAAAGTGTTGAACTTGAATTTAAAGGGAGATACTACCATTAATATTTTTCTGAATCGGGAAGAAGAATTAAGCACTGTAAATGTTTTAGGTCGCAAGGCGGCAAACATGAACAACTTAACAGGGCTAAGTACTTTCGAATTGAATCAGGCGGATATAAATAAAATTCAAGCCACTTTTGGGGAAGCTGATTTGTTTAAGGGATTGCAATTATTGCCAGGAATACAAGCAAATACAGAAGCGAGTAGTGGTCTAGTGGTGAGAGGAGGAAGTCCCGATCAGAACTTAATATTATTAGATGATGTACCCGTGTACTATGTGGGACACGTTTTGGGAATATTTTCTATTTTCAACCGCGATGCGATTAATAAGGTGAAAATAATAAAGGGTGGATTCCCTGCTCGTTATGGAGGTAGAGTTTCTTCGGTTTGTGATATTCGCTTGAAAGATGGTGATGCCAAAGAGCTTCATGGAGATTTCAGCTTAGGATTAATCTCTGCACAATTCAATTTGCATGGTCCAATAAAAAAAGACAAAACAACATTTCACTTGTCCTTTCGAAGAACCTATTTAGATTTATTATTAGGTCCTGTATTAAAGATCGCTAAGGTAAAAGACGATCTTCGCTACTTTTTTGGCGATGTTAGTTTTAAAGTAAAGCATAAAATCAACCCTAGAAACCAACTGTTCGGCAGTATTTATTACGGAGGAGATAAACTTCGTTTGACTATCTACGATGATTTTTACGATGAGATAAGTGGTAAAGAGAAAAGTAAAAATAAATTTGGATGGGGGAATTTTACTTCGTCTATCCGTTGGAACAAGATTTTTAGCGATAAACTGTTTGCCAACACATCACTCATATATAGTAAATATCGCTTTATATCAACCGATGAGTATGCAATAAAGAAAAACTCGAGCTATGTTAGCCAATACAGACAGGATTTTCGATCAGGAATTACTGATGTGGCTCTAAAGACCGATTTAGATTATCGCCCATCTCCATACCATTCAATAAAATCAGGAGCAGGTGTTACTTTCCATGAGTTTATACCTGGTAAAGAAACTTATGTTTTTGGTCGAAATATTAGTCGTAACCGTGAAAATCGTAAATCGTACGAATCGCTTGAATTTTATACTTACGTTGAAGATTTAATGCAAATAACAAAGCGCTTTTCGGCTAATGTAGGACTTCGGTTTAATGGTATTAAGTCGGGTGAAAAATATCACCTTTCATTGGAACCTCGCTTGATGACCAATTACCGAATAGGTAAGGATATCAATGTTAAGCTGGGGTACTCTTCGATGAGTCAATATTTGCATCGCGTAACAAAATCAATTTTAACATTGCCAATTGATATTTGGTTACCTGTAACTCAAAAAATCAAACCAATTGAGTCCGATCAGTTGGTTTTAGGTATTTCCAAACCATTTCAAAAAAATAAGTATAAAGTATCAATAGAAGGAAGTTATAAGATCACTGAAAATATCTTAGAGTTTAGTCAGAATTTCAATGCCGCCTATTACAATGATTCCTGGGAAAATAAAGTTACTCCGGGAAAAGGAAGATACAGTGGTATTGAATTGATGATGCAAAAGAACAGAGGGAATTGGACTGGGTTTATGGCTTATACATTGTCGTTATCCAAGTGGCATTTCGTTGATTTAAACAAGAATCAAAAGTTTTATTCTCCTTTCGATAGAAGACACAGCTTTAATATCAATTTGAATAAAGAATTTTCGAAAAAGTTAAGTGTGTCTGCTACCTGGATTTATGCATCAGGTGCACCTACTACTTTACAACTACAGAATATTCAGGCTGTAAATCCACATGCTACATCATTTCCGTTTAGCAATCTGATTAGACAGTACGAACAGCGAAATGCTTATAGAATGTCGCCCTATCATCGCTTAGATTTAGGTATAAAACTTACGAAGCAAAAAAAGAAAGGTACTCGCATATGGGAGTTTAATATTTATAATGCATATTGGAATAATAATCCATTGTATACTCGCGTTTCAGGAAATAGTGGCGATTATAAAATAAAACAGGCCAGTTTGGTAGGAATGATTCCAACATTTAGATATACATATAAATTTTAGAAGATATTTTGAAGCTAATTTATTACATATCGTATTTAAGTATTTTGTTTGTTGCGTTTATTGCTTGTGAAACAGAGCATAATATTCCGAAGGAACACTCAGAACCGAAATTGGTTATCAATTCATTGGTAGGAGTAGATAGTACCGTAAACGTAAATGTAACTTATTCTAATCCTTTAAACGGACAACCTTATTCTGGATTTATAAAAGATGCAGAAGTAAAGTTAGTATCTGGAACTAGTGAATACCGTCTTCAGTTTAATGACAACAATTTGTTTACAACCAATGAAGTTAAAATGGAGGGGGGAAGAGATTATTCATTGATTGTTTTGCATAAAAACGAACAGTATGCTTTTGCCGATGAAACTGTTCCACATGCCGTAAAAGTGCTTGAAGCAGATACATTTCGAAATGATGGAGATCCAGAACGTATTTTAAAAGTAAAGATTCGTTTTAAGGATAATGCTCAAATGACAGACTATTATATTTTAAATGCATCGTTGCGGTTTACTTATGATGAAGGAGCTGCCAATGAATATCATTATGAATACGATATCCAACCTTTTAGTCAGGATCCGGTGTTTGAGCATCATTTGATTGAGTCACAGGCACTCATTGAGAAAAATCTTCTAGCTGGAAGTAGAGTCTTTAGTGATTATCGTTTCAATGGGAAAGAAAAGGAATTGAACTTTTATGTATTAAGAGAAGGAATTTGGACAAATAGTGCTAAAGTCGATTTGATTGTCTTCTTTAATACTATTTCTAAGAACTATTTTCATTACGAACGTTCTTATGTAATGTATAATAATGCGAAGAAGTTACCTTTTTATAAGAAGGTGAATTTGTATAGTAATTTCCGCACTCAGTTTGGTATTTTTGCTGCTTATAGTGCAAACAGACTAGTTATTCCTTTAAAAGCAGAAGATAAAATCTAGTTTTCCGTTTCTCGGCTTTACTTTTTTGGTAGTGAGTATAAAAATGCATAAATTGTGCAACCGATTGCAATAATGTGTTAAACCCAAAATCTGATTGAACTTAATTCAAAAAGGGATTACGAATTAAGGTTAGAATGTCAGATCGAATATTCAAACTAATGAAAAAAGTATTATTAAGCTTTGCGCTTGTTGTTTGCTGCTTAGTGTGGAGTAGTGCAAGTGAAAAGCGCGATCTTCTTCAAAAAGAAGGCAAAAGTGTCGATTGGCAAAAAATAGTCAATAACAAATCGTGGATTAGTTTCCCGGCATATCAGGATAGATCCGAATGGGAAAAGATTGATGCTAAAATCCGCAAAGACTATATTAAGCGAGGAGAAAAATATCTCGATTACGACTGGCCAACTATTCCTGCTTCTACTTATCTCGATTTTTTAAGAACAGGTAGTCGTGATGCCATGCAAAAGCCTTATGGTGCCCGAACTCGTGCGTTCGAATCATTGATTATGGCTGAGTTGATGGAAGGTAAAGGCCGATTTATGGATCAAATTATCAATGGTGTTTGGGAAGTGTGCGAGATGACTTACTGGGGGCTGTCAGCTCATTTGACATTGCAGAAGCGTGGAGCCGGACTGCCAGATGTAAATGATCCAACCATTGATTTGGGTGTGGGAAAGCTGGCTACTAACTTAGCTTGGACTCATCATTTCTTCAAGACAGAGTTCGATAAAGTGAATCCATTAATTAGCGAACGAATTGTTAAAGAAATCAGAGATAAGGTTTTAGAGCCTTATTACAAGCGCAACGACTTTTGGTGGCAAGGTTTCAGAACGTCTTTTGTAAACAATTGGAATCCTTGGTGTAACTACAATGTATTGAATTGTATTATGCTGATTGAGCCAGATGCCGCAAAAAGGGAGGCTGGAATCAAGAAAGCATTGCACTCAGTTGATCAGTTCATTAACTATAACCACGACGATGGTGGGTGTGAGGAAGGTCCTTCATATTGGAGTCACGCTGGAGGAAAACTATTCGATGTGTTGAATTTCCTTTATGTGATTTCTGATGGTTCGATTAATATTTTCGATCAGCCGGTAGTGAAGAATATTGGTAACTACATTGCGAAGGCTTATATCTCGAATCCTTATTTTATCAACTTCGCAGATGCATCGGCACGAATTCATACTCGCCCTGGAACCATTTATCGATATGGTAAATTTACCCAACAGAAAGAGCTAAAAGAATTTGGAACTTTCTTGGCAAAGAAATATCATTTCAATGAAAAGCCACTTTGGGGTAAAGTAGAGTTGAGTTTAGCCAATTTGTTCGAGGCGGAAGAGATTATGGGAGGAGAAAGTCACGAGCCGCTATATGCAGACTTTTGGTTGCATGAAACCGAAATTATGGGAGCAAGAGATAAAGCGGCCAGTACAACTGGTTTCTATTTTGCTGCCAAAGGTGGTTACAACAACGAAAGTCACAATCACAACGATGCGGGTTCTTGTGTACTTTATTACAATGGCGAGCCTTTCTTAGCCGATGCGGGTGTTGGAACTTATACTCGTAAAACATTCAGCAAAGACCGCTACACCATTTGGACCATGCAGTCGCAATACCATAATCTGCCAAGGATTAATGGTGTTGATCAGAAAAATGGTAAGAACTTTAAAGCTACTCAATGTCAGTTCAAATCAACTTCTCGTTCGGTTACTTTTTCAGCAGAATTGGCAGAAGCTTATCCTGAGAAAGCAAAAGTAAAATCATGGAAGCGCTCTTATCGATTGAATCGTGGAAAATCGTTTACCATTACCGATGCATTCGAGTTGAAAGAGGTAAAGGGAGAGAATAAGTTGTTCTTCATCACTCCATGTAAAGTGAATATCTCGGGTAAATCTGTTGTGTTGGAAGGTAAGAACGATAAACTTCAACTTCGGTTCAATGCGTCAAAGCTATCTGCGAAGGTGGAAGAGGTTAACATTGAGGACAATAAGATTAAAAGACAGTGGAAAGAGGGATTACGCCGTGTTGTTTTAACTTTCAAATCGAAAAAGAAAACAGATAAGAATACTATCTCGGTGATAAAAATGAAATAGGGATTTATAAATAAGACATACAATTAAGACTAGCCCTTCCGTAATGACATCGGAAGGGCTTTCTTTTTGGGGTATTCCGAAGAATTATTTGTTTCTTTGTGTGGTAAAAAATCATAAACCGTAAAAAACCACAAAATGAAACATCTTCTTTTAAGTGTTGCCATAGGTATGGGAGCACTTTCAGGCTGTTGGGCGCAGTCGTTTCAGAACAAGTATGGAATGAAGCACCCTGCACGCGAATTCAATCCAAAAAGTTATGTTTGTTACCAGGCCGAATCTCCATTAATGATTGATGGTAATTTGAACGAACCATCGTGGGAAAAAGCTGAGTGGACCGAGTATTTTCAGGATATTGAAGGCAGCCGCAAGCCAACTCCTCGTTTTAAGACACGTGCCAAAATGCTTTGGGACGACAAATACCTTTATGTGGCAGCCGAAATGGATGAGCCTCATATCTGGGGAAAGTTAACCGAACGCGATTGCGTAATTTTTCATGATAACGATTTCGAAGTATTCATTGATCCTGATGGCGATACACACGGGTATTATGAATTTGAGATGAATGCATTGAATACCGTATGGGATTTATTATTGGTTCAGCCTTACCGCGACCAAACGCAGGTATTAGATCATTTCAATTTCAATGGCTTGAAAACAGCTGTGAATATTCATGGTTCCATCAATAACCCAAACGATACCGATAAAAAGTGGACGGTTGAGATGGCCTTTCCACTGGATGCTTTTGAATACAATTCAGGTAACAAAGCCAAAGCAGGAGCACAATGGCGAATTAATTTCTCTCGTGTAGAGTGGCGAACTGTTGTAAAAGATGGCAAATACGAAAAGGAAATCAATCCTAAAACTGGTAAAAGCTATCCCGAGGATAATTGGGTATGGTCGCCACAAGGAGAGATTGCGATGCATATGCCAGAAATGTGGGGATTCTTACAATTCTCAGGAAAGAAAGTGGGAGCAGGAACCGATGAATATCGTTTCAACGATGAGGAGTTGGTGAAATGGGAATTGAGAAATATCTACTATGCACAACGCGAATATCATAAGAAATTTGGAAAGTTTGCAACTAAAGTGAAAGACTTGAAAAAGGTTGGATTAAAGTTAGAAGCACTTAAATACAGCCCTAAGATTTATGTTACTCCTACGCAATACGAAGCCATTGCAACTAAAGAGGCGAGTAAACTAAACTGGCATATCAATCGCTTTGGTAAAACATGGAAAAGTAAGAAATAAGCTTTCGATATAATTATCAGAAAAAGAAAACTCAGTCATGAAAGTAATATTACTTCTGACTGAGTTTTTTTATACAAAGCAACTATGGAATTAATAGATTATTGGATGTTGATTAAAAGCCACTGTTTGTTGAGTAATTCTTGAGACCAATTGTTTTTCAAAAAGTGAGCATCTGATAATTCTTGCATCCATTGTTTGATAATCTAATAATCCTTATTCTATTTCACTATATAAAAACACAAATGACTTATCTGTCGGTTTTACTTCATGTTCAGGCAAACGTCCCGGGCGAGGATGAGAAGCAACTCCTGCGTGTTCCGAATCGATGGTTAGCACCACACGTTCCGAATGGGGTAGGTCTTTTTCATGAGTCGTTGTTTCCAATTCGTATTCGGTGTAAGGAATAGCCGTGAATTCGAAATTAGGAGTTTTCACCATCTCCAATGCTTTGTCACCTGGTAAGAATGAATTCAGGTCAGAGCTATTGTCGGATGGTAAACGAACCACTTTAATACCGGCTGTCTCACTCTTCACACTCATCCAACGAACTTCGCAGCGGTTACCATTGGCTTGAGCCGGAATATAGCTGGTGTAAAGTTCATCGGCAGTACTGTTGAAAAGCCCTACTTTGGCACTCTCAATTCTATCGCGATAGTTTTCGTGTGGCCCCATTCCGTACCATTTTACCTGATTGAATTCTTTTTTCAAGTGGGTAGTTATTCCTAGTCGAGGAAGTCCTTTCAATGTCTTCATCTTTTCTCCAGGCATGAAGTTTACTCCTATAGCCAATTTCCCTTTTGGTAAGATAGTATATCGGAATTTCGCTTTGGCAATATTACTTTTTGCAACCGAGAAGTTCATACTAATATCGAAAACAACCTTCGAGCCAGAAACTGAAACTACCTTGTGCCCGGATACCCGGTGTTCCAGGAATTCAGGATCGTCTAAACCAAGTTCTTTCCACAGTTTATGGTATTGCATTTGCAGATTTCCCCAGTTGGAATTATCGGCATCGGTTGTGGCGCGCCAAAGGTTTAGAACCGGCCCTTGTGTGTGATCCAATATCTCTGATCCATTTATTCTCCATGAGATGAAGCGTCCCAGGTTTTTATTGAATCGATATACACTATTTCCACTTTTTATGGTGTACGATCCGTCTGTTTCCTGAAATTTGACTTCGCCATTGGCTGTCAGCTCTACTTTTTGTATTCCCTGCTGAATAGTGTATTGATCCCATGCCACAGGAGCATTTCTTTTTAGGTCGTTGAATTGAAAATATACCTGAACATCATCTGTTGGCTGTAACGAAGTAACAAATGATTTCCAATCGATAGAGAACAGGGTAGATACTCCGGCTAATGTATTGAATTTAGGAAGCTGTTTACTGCCTACTTCTTTTCCATTTACCAATATTTTAAAAGAAGCTGCAAAATGAGTTAGAGAGAGGAAACTATGGCGATTAACTACCTTGAATTTCCCTTTAGCAATATCTACAGGCTTTACTTTTATGTCCTGGAATACTTTGGCTACTTCCATCAATTTTGGAGTAGGAGAAAGGTCCGACTTAATAATACCGTCAATTCCATCGTTGCCCGTTGGTGCAACTCCACAATCTTCCCCCCAGTCGTAATATTTTGTACCATCATGAGCTGTCATCAACCAACCCTGATCTCTCCAGTCCCAGATAAATCCTCCCTGTAGACTTTTATATTTAGGATCACGAATTACATCCCACAGTTGAGCGAAAAGTCCCATTTCGTTTCCTGCAGCATGCATGTATTCTTTCATAACCACAGGGCGTTTCGATTTCGCAGCACTTTTCAATCCATCCATGCCTTTGTAAGCGCTAGGCATTACTGCCAACGACTTGCTTTTTGGATCGCCATCGCAATAAACAAAGCGAGAAGGATCGCGTTTTTCAGCCCATTTATACATGGCTTCGGTATGTGGCCCCATGTAAAACTCGTTACCCAACGACCATAAGATAACCGAAGGGTGGTTTTTGTCGCGCTCAATTAAGCGTTGAATACGCGTTACATGCGGATTATGGAAACCTTCATCCTTTTCAGCATGGGTAACCCAGTGGGTTTCCATTGCCGATTCGTTCATGATATAAAAACCCAACTCATCGGCCAAATCGTATAGAAATGAAGCATTAGGGTAGTGCGATGTACGGAATGAATTGATGTTATATTGTTTCATTGTTTGCAACTCCACCAAAACATCTTCTTTGGAAACTGCTCTACCTTTTTCCGGATGCCAATCGTGGCGATTTACTCCTTTGAAGTAGATTTTCTTTCCATTCACTTTCAGTTGCTGATCAATCACTTCAATGGTTCTAAAACCGGTATTCAATTTGGTTGCCTCTAGTGCTTGTCCATTTTGCGAGATAGCAACAACAGTTTCGTACAGATTAGGTGTCTCAGCTGTCCATAAGCGTGCATCCTTTAACACCTGCTTAAACGAAACATTTTTCTGTTTGTTGGCAGTTAGCGATTTAATAGAAACCTCTTCGGATAACACAACTGCACCTGTTTGTTTGTTGCGCAACTGAATATTTATATTCAGGTTCTTTGTTGCTTTAGCTGAGTTATTTACAATTGAAATAGTTCCTTTCCACAAACCATCTTTATAGTTATTAATGGCTGGCGAGCTTACCTCAATATCTTTTATATGAATATTCGGACGATTTATAATTTGCACATCTCTGAATATCCCAGAAAGACGCCAGGTGTCGAAATTCTCAATCTTTTGTATTGCAGCAACCCGATAAACAGCAACTGCCATAAGGTTGTCTCCTTTCTGCAAGTAGTTGGTAATGTCGAACTCAGAAGGCAGATAAGCTCCTTCAGAATATCCCACTTCTTTTCCATTAACATATAAGTGAAATGCTGTTTTTACTCCTTCGAAGCGTACGATTGTTCTACTGTTATTCCATTGTGTTGGAACCGTGAAATTACTTTTGTACAAGCCCACTTCGTCGGGCTCCATATCCAATGTGGCATTCGAGTATACCGGAAAACCATATCCTTTGCGTTGCCAGTTGGATGGAACTTCAATTTTATCCCAACTATTGGTCGAAAATGAAGTTGAATAAAAGTTCGTAGGTATATTCTCCTTGCCCAAAACCATTTTGAAATCCCACTTGCCATTTAATAACTTCACACGACTGCTACAGTTGTTACCCGTTGCCGCTTCCATATTCGCATATGGTGTAAAGAAAGCACGCGACGGTAGCATGTTAATCTGTGTTACAGTCGGATCATCGTATGGCATTTTTTGCCCCAGCACCTGTAATGCTGTCATCAGAAAAATAAATAGTGATGCAGTCCACTTATTCATTGCTATTCGTTTTAATTTGTTCGTTGAAATAAAACTAGAGTAATTCATGCGTTTAAAATCACCGACATGTTGTGTAAAGTGGTGGTATAGTTGCAATAGTTCTATTATGTTGCAACGTTGCAACATTTTTTGTAATCGGTGTTTATTGTCCAACCTGTGTGCGTCATTGTGAAAGTGTTTATACTTGAAGCAATCTGTTGGTGGTATAGCTATTTCGCAAAGTTCCTCAAAGTTCCACAAAGAATAATACTTCGCTGGTGCGAGCTTTGCAGCTCGTATCTCTGCCACAGGCAGAAAATGCTTCGGCTAGCGCCGATTTGTAATCGGTGCTATAGTTATAACACAAAACATTCCAAGAAGCGCAGAGTTCCACAATATTTTATTTTGGGTGTAAAAACATGTTTGTTCGCTGCTTTTCGGTAAGCTTAGCAAATAAAAAGAAGGTATTCTCTTTAGGCATGATTGTATAGAGCTTTGTCAAGAGAATGTAGCAATTTTGAATCCTATGGTGTGGTAGAAAAATTATTTTAAATACTTACTCCTTATTATTACATTTGAGATAATGATACCCTTAATTCGTTCGATATGCCTACAATTCATAAACTGATCGTACTAATATTATTTAAGATTATTGCTTTAGGTTGTTTTGCGCAGCAAAATATTACTACCCATTCTAAAGTTAATTTGAAGTATACGATTATAGATACAGTAAAAGTGAGACCCAATTCGGCATTGCTAAAAGTATTGTGGCTTAATGATACAATAACTCTTTGGAAGCAAAATATAGAGGTTAAAATTGACATCGGAAGGTATCGTAAAGCTCTAAAAGATAGTACTGCCTTATCAAATCCAAAGGATATTGAAGAGTTAATAAAGCTTAGAAAAATGAGCGGACAAAACTGCTATTCATATGCATTGGAGAAGTATTTCGAAAATAATACGGTTTATTCTCAAAGTATCTTTGGAAAGAGAACGTCTTTAAGCAGGGAAACAATAGAGACGATTTTGGATGAATATTTTGAAAAGGTAGGGGAGTTTAGAACAAAACCTAAACGTAACTTGAATCAACCTGTGGCTGATGATGTTGTACTTGCATTTGAGAACAAATTCAAATGGATAATTCATACTGTATATCATAAAGAAGGTGTTTTCTATACTAAAAATGGTTGGAATAAACCTGGAAAGTTTAAATCGTTGAGAAAATTCCTGAAAAAGAGCTATTGGGATACAGAGAGGATAATCGTTTATAAAATAGATTCAGAAAAAGTTTCGAAGGATTGACGCAATCTGTTCTATTTGGTCAGACAACTTCATGTTAATAATTTCTTCACTAACCATTTATCATTTTTCCAAAATCCGGCAGAGGATTTTATGTCTGAAGACAACTAAACGGATACAGAAGTGCATGTTGTTCGTACATAGAATGATAACTTGTTGTGGATAAAATGGAATTGAACAACATATAAAAGCAATTTGTCTCTGTTACATAAATCTCTGCCGGTAGCTATTCTAGATGAATAAGTTGGAAAGATCGGGGCTTCTATTCCCCAGTTAACTACAATGAAGCCGCCGATCTATGGTCAATTACTAAGCTCTCTCGAAATTAGTATTCGCATTTTTCTTTTCTCAACTTTAGCATACGCTGGTTAAGTTGTGTTTGCACACTGCTGATGGTCATATCAGAGTAATCCTGCGAACCGCGTATGATGTTTTGAATTCGTTTTATAATTAAATCGATATTGGAGATCATAGCCATTGCAACCTCTTTATCGTTATTGGACGAAACAGTATGGTTGTTGTGCACAACTGGCTCTTGTTGGTTGTTTAAACATTCCAGTTCTACCAGTTGCATTCTTTTGCCAATAGCCTGATAGTAGAGCATGATTAAAATTTCCAGTCCAAATCGAAGCTCCTTTATATCGTTAAAAAGAGGAGCAAGGTCTTTCTTTAATACCGCTTTGTGTGTTAGAAAATCTTTGTAAGGATTCACCTTAAAATCGATTATACTTTTAGTTGGCACACCCATAACCACATCGGCTTTTTGTTCCAGTAGTGGCGTGAGTAGTTTGTCAAAAGCAGTTGCTTGCAGTGCAGATATATTGGCATCGATAAATACCAAAACCTCGTTATTGGCCAACTCGGCACCATATATCAGTGCATAATTTCGTCCCTTGTTGTGCTTCAGTTTCAGGTAAACAAACTTATAGTGGTAGGCAAGCATCTTTAATACATCCTCGGTATTATCTGTCGACCCGTCGTCAACCACAATCACCTCATGTTCGGGGCAATTCTTACAGCACGAAGCCACTGTATTAAATATGTTATTTTCTTCGTTGTGTGTGCAAATAATAATACTAGCCTTCATCTCAACTCTGTTTTAAGTCCCACAGACACATAAAGTGCCTTTAGAGAAATTATTAATACTCTAAACCAATAAATACGTGTGTGTGAATTTTCTTTTCCCTAGTTATCAATTTGGTTTAAAAGCCACTAAAAGCATTGTCGATAATTCTATATTCAACGAAGAGGCTTAAACCATTCGCGCTACAGGTGAGTGCTAAATCATTCTTAGTGTACTGAAAACAAAAGTAGATTATATTAACAAATTCCGAAAGGTTAAAATATAGGTTAGATTGGTAAAAAACGAGGTTTTTTGCATTGTGATAGATTAAAACAATTAATCAATAAAATTCTTTTATAATTGATGAACCGTATGGGAAGTTGTTCGTTTATTTGTTCTGTGATTCAACGATGACATCATCAGCGAATCTACTTAGATTAAAAAATAAAGATGAACAACAAAATTTTAGATAAAATGGAAAACGCAAATAAAGTAACCTTCGCCGGAAATCCTGTAACATTAGTTGGAAACGAAATTAAAGTAGGAGACAAAGCGCCAGACTTTACTCTTTTAAATGATTCTTTGCAGCCAGTAAAATTGTCTGACTACGCAGGTAAAGTAGTTGTAATTACAGCTTACCCTTCAATCGATACAGGAGTTTGTGCGGCGCAAAACCGTCGTTTTAATAAAGAAGCTACAGAAATGGGCGACGCAGTGGTATTATCTGTTTCTGTTGACTTGCCATTCGCACAAAAGCGTTTCTGTGCAGCAGAAGGATTAGAAAATGTGGTGACACTTTCTGACCACCGTGAAGTAGAATTTGGAACAAAGTATGGTTTCCTAATTAAAGAGTTGCGTTTGCTTACTCGCGGAAACATTGTAATTGACAAAGAAGGAGTGGTAAAATATGTAGAGTATGTACCAGAGATTACTTCTGATCCAGATTTCGATTCTGCATTGAAAGTTGTTAAAGAGCTATTGGGATAATAGCAATATAAAGATATGTAAAAAGCGACCTGAGTAATCAAGTCGCTTTTTCTATTTATGCCGAAATAATGAAAACGATTTATTAGATTCGTTTCATCATTGTTTCTACTTCACGAATTTGTTCAGTAAGCATTTTACGCTTATCTAATTTCTTGCATTCCTGAATGTGGTATTTGGCCAATTTTTTGTTTCTGCTAGCCATTGCGAAACCTGCTAGGTTTAAGCGGGCAACTGCCTGATCGGTACCAGTTCTAAGTCCGGTATTTAATGCTTTCTTAAATAATTTCTCGGCTTTCGCCTTTTTGTATTCTTGTGCTTCAACTAATCCTAAAAGGTAGTAATGATAAGCCTCTTGACTTTTAACCATTTTTTCAGGATGCTTTACTTTACGCAATAGGTTACCAGCTGCCTGAAGTTTGTTTTTTCTAATAAGGGCAAAGGCCATTAAGTTCTTTTCGTTTTTAAAATGAAATAGAACCGAAATTCCGGATAAGATAGTAGTTAATACTCCGAATCCTGTGAAACCTTTGATATAAAGTAAAATAGACGATGCCAATAGAACGCCACCAACAATAAGGCGTACAAATTTTCCGATCATGCTTAATGTTTTTAGTTTTTTACAAGTGCAAAACAAAGCATTTTTTGGTATATCGCAAATGGTTTGGGTGTGTTTTGTCGTTAAATTGAGGGAAAGTTCGAGCTGTGATAGCTGCACAACAAATATGAATTTCGGTATTCAAAATAATACAAACGAGAATTATTAGATGGGCTATGCTATTATTTGTTTCTTCTCATGGGATTGGGAATAATATGTTTATTTATACTGTTTATAAAAATATTATCTATCTTAGAATTGATTAATAAAATTAACGACCGATGTATAAATGGATAACTATTAAAGCGTTTACCTTACCACAAGACGCACAAATGGCTAAAACTTTTCTAGAATCGTATGAAATAGAGGTGCAGCTACAGGATGAATTAACTACCCAGGTTAATAATTTGTATTCGAATTTAATTGGTGGTGTAAAGTTTCAGGTAAAAGAGAACCAACTAAATCAGGCTGTGGAGTTGATGAAGGAGGGAGGGTATATTCAAGCAGGTGATTTAGCTGAACCAGAAGTCGAGTTATTGGATAAAAAGGCTTATACCGATCAATCAGTTTGCCCGTTTTGTAAATCGAAAAACATTGCTGAAAGAAAAGAACCCAATGCGCTTACAGCATTTGTATTTCTATTACTGAGTGTGTTCATTCCTATTTTTAAACGAACTTTAGTATGTTTCGATTGCAATAAGCGATGGAAGTATGTGAAAATAAAAAATACCCCTAAGTCATGATTGAACAACATTACACCCTGAGTAAAAAAGACATTCGTCAATTAATATGGATTGACTATTTTAGCTATAAATGGAATTGGTTTCGGTTTGGATTTGGGGTGATTTTTGCAATTACGATATTATTTGTTGCATTTTATTTTGATAGTAATGTGCGAATTAGTGCATGTGCTGGTCTGTTCGTTCTATTAATGGGAGCAATTAATTACCATAGAAACAAATCGAAGCAGATAAATAAAGAAGGTGCATTTATTAAAGATACTACTGTTCGGTTTGAAGCAGAGGATATGGTAAAGGTAAAATGTCCAGCAGCAGAAAGAACGTTTTACTTGAATCACCTGAAATATTATACCAATAAGCGAGACTTCATTCTGCTTTATGTTACTGTTGAGCGATACATTGTAGTTGATAAACGATTGCTTAAAACAGAAGAGATTGAATGGCTTGTGAAGCGTTTAGAGCAGTTGAATATTTCTAAATCGCGCTGGTGGGCTTACGTGGAAGGTTAGAAATTGACTTAAATAGCAGAGTTTCGGGACAGACAATTAATTTGTTTCTAATTATTAATAATAGCTGCTAGTATCTGCTTAAGTGCTTTCAAATATAGATGAATAAGGGTTTTGGCAGTTGGAATAATTAAAGAATTGTAAGTTTAAAACTTCATTTAGGGAAAACACGACTCTATATAAAACCGATTTGTTTTTTACTTTTGCATTGACGCATTATTATTGACAACATGGAACCATTTTTTATTGGAACGATGTTGTAGGAAAGTATTAACCAAATCAAGTTAATTTGATGAAACGTAAAATTTTTACGCTTGCATTGAGCTTTGCTGCATTGTTGGGGCACGCTCAGGCACCTAAAACTCCTGCAATGGGATGGAGTAGTTGGAATAACTACCGAATTCACATCAATCACGAAATTATTTGTAAACAGGCAGATGCCATGGTAAGCTCAGGTATGAAGGCAGTGGGCTATCAATTTGTAAATATCGATGATGGATATTTCGGAGGCAGACAAGCCGATGGTACGTTGTATTGCGATAGTACCAAATTCCCTCATGGAATGAAGGCTGTAGCCGATCATGTGAAAAAACATGGATTGAAACCTGGTATCTATTCAGAAGCAGGTACCAACACATGTGGTTCGATATGGGATAAAGATAAAAATGGATTTGGTGTTGGATTGTGGAATCACGACAAGCAAGACCTGGATCTTTTCTTCAATAAGTGGGGATACGAATTCCTTAAGGTAGACTGGTGTGGTGGAGAAAAGCAAAAGCTGGATGAAGCCACCAGATATGCTGAAATCATCGAACAAGTTAGAGCTACAAAGAAAGGGATTGTATTCAATATTTGTCGTTGGCGTTTTCCAGGAACCTGGGCTCTGCCAATAGCCGATTCATGGCGTATATCTGGCGATATAGGACCTACATTTAAAAGTATTTCGCACATTATCGAGAAGAATGCTTACTTGGCGGCATATGCTGGTCCTGGGCACTACAACGATATGGACATGTTGCAAATTGGTCGTGGAATGACTAAGGCTGAAGATGAAGCTCACTTCACCATGTGGTGTATGATGGCTTCGCCATTGATGGCTGGAAACGACTTGGCTGCTATGTCGGAAGAGACTCGCGTTATTTTAACTAATAAAGAGGTAATTGCCATTAACCAGGACAAAGCGGGAATTCAGGCCGAGCGTGTTGAAAATGCCAATGGAGTTCAGCTTTGGGTAAAACCACTAGGCGATAGAATGAGTAAATCGCGTGCTGTAGCGGTGCTAAATACAACAGACAAAAGTGTTACTTACTCTATCGATTGGGAAAAAGTGGGCTTAGCTGGTACAGTAAAAACGCGCGACTTGTGGAAGCACATGAACATGAAGCCTAGCAATGGTAAGTTGGAAGTAGAAGTGCCTTCGCATGGTGTTGTAGTACTAAAAGCAGAAGGAGCCAAAGCAATTACTCCGGTTAAATACGAGGCTGAATATGCCTTCCTGAATGGATACATGGTAAAAGGAATGGCAACGTATAAGAAGAACGATAATGCTTCTGGAAAGATGGTAGCCACAAACATTGGAGGAAAAGCCAGCAACTGGATTGAGTTCCCTCATGTTTATGTGGAGAAAACTGGCGATTATCAATTCACATTACCAATCGATAATATGGATGGAGTAGTGGTACGAGTTAATGGTAAATTGGTTCGTGATATTTCTCCATTGCGCACAGGAAAAACAATGGACATTACATTGAAAAAAGGATACAATGCTATTCGTATCAATAGCTCGTCAAACATTCCTGAAATTGATTACATCGAAGTAAAATAATTGTTTCGAGATATAATAAAATTAGAACCTGTCAGTTTTCTGGCAGGTTTTTTTGTTCCACATACTAGCAGAATCGGGCTGGTTGATTATCTTTGATAGCCTTAAAAACCAAACTGTATGAATCGCCTTGAAAAAGCTGTAGTAATTATTGCCATAATAGTAGGTCTGCTGGGAGGAGTGCTGTTAAAATGGCTTAACTTTCCTGCTATTATAGTCTCCGTTTTTCTAGCTATAGGTGTTTCAGTTTTGGTATACCATTTTATGGGTGGAATAAAAAGAGCTTCGTTTAAAATGGGGCCTTTACGATTAGGAGGAAGTTTGGCAGCCTTGGTTGGAGCAGCATTTGTAATCAATTATTACTTAGAAAAACAGATGGCAAAGTCAACGTTTTACTCCAAGCAAGAGTTAACCATCGATTCTCAATTTCGCATTAGAAATGATAAAAAAGAAGTGCTGGGCAACTTGCCATTTGAACAGTGGAATATTAAACTGAACAAGAAAGAACAGGTTATTCTCAATGATTCTATTGCGGTGGGAGAGTTGTCGTTGAAATATAAGCAGGATAAAGCATATTATTCAGATATTGAGATAACAGCATATTCGGAATTATACTATAAGCTGAAGCTGAATCCGGTATTTAAAGCAGAACTTTATTTCGATTCTAAAGATCGTAACTCAAGAACTTATAGAAACAGTTATAATGATTTTCCGTTTCGGGTTGAACCTGTTTATTACAACAGTGGAGATAAGACAGCGATAGTTGTTAAAGCGAATCAAAAGACAACGTATCACAAGCTGGAACATGATACGGAGATTTGGATTACTGACTTCTTGAAACAGACCGGGGAAGTATATTTAGTACGTGTACGTCAATTGAATCGTATGCCGAAGAAGAAAAACTTTGTTCAATATCAAATAATTGCATTTACTTGCAAAACAACCTAATTACCATGCCGGATTTTACACAACTAACACAACTTCCAAATATTGGGAAAGTATTGGCCGAGAAACTATTCCAGGTAGGAATAGAAACAATGGAAGATTTGCAAACCATTGGCAGTGAAAATGCTTTCGCCCGATTAAAGACAGTAGATAAAGGAGCTTGTTTCAATATGCTATGTGCACTGGAAGGAGCCATTCAAGGTATACGTTGGCATAAAATTGATGAGAGCCGGAAGGATGAACTGAAAGCGTTCTATGCGGTGACAAAGAAGTAACTTCGGAAATTTAAAGCAATAAAAAACGTGAAGCCTTTCGACCTCACGTTCTCTGTATATTATAACAATTTATGCATTTACAGTTGTAAATAACGATTGTAGCACTTCGGCTACTTGCTCTTCCGAAGGATCGATATCGAAAATATGTGATGGCTTCAGGTAATGAATCTCATTCAACTCATTCTTCAAACGCTCTTCACCACCTCCGGTAATGTTAAGCATAATTAGCGCATCTTTTTGAACCTTGTTTTGTTCAACTGCCTCTTTCAACGATGCAACTGCAATGGCAGCAGCAGGATGAATATCGTTGCCTTCTGCTTGCAAGAATAATTCGGCAGCCGATCTACCTGCTTGGTTATCTGCAATCAGAATATCTCCTTTACTATCATTCAACGCATCGAAGAGTCCTCCGAAAATAGAGTAGGGAGGCTTACGATTGGATAATACTTTGGCATCAATTTCTTCCACTTGCTTGCGCGCTTCATCGTTATCGATTGGCAACATAGCTCTCGACGAAGCTTTCCATGCATCGTACATCGGTACAAATGGTGCATTTTGCGATACCATCAATTGCATTTTATTGCTTCCAAATCGGCCATCGGCAATGAAGCGTAGGTTTGCTTCCCATGCAGCAATGGCTCCGGTTCCACTTCCAACTGCCTGGAAATAGTAATCGGGAATGGCTTTAATGGTAGTAACAGCCGATAAAACGGTTGTTCCCATTCCATCGCGACGAGCCACATTTTTTGCTCCACCTTCAGCAAAGAAACCATCTTGTTTCACAGCCAGGTTGGAAAGGTGAATGGCATCGAAATAATCGCTTCCGCTTTTGCTGCAGATAAGCTTTACACAATCGTTCAGTGGTTCGTTAAACCAAAGTGCATTTAGGTTATCTTCTGGTACCGAAAGTAGAAGTGGTATATTGTTGTCGGAACAAACTCTGGCAAATGCTCTGGCCGTATTTCCTGCTGAGGCAACCACTAAAACACCATCTTTTTCTCCAGTCATTCTTCCACATACCGAATAGGCTTCGGTCTCTTTGAAAGAGCAGGTAGTCATATTGGCACCTTTTTCTGGCCAGTAACCGTTGAAAGTAATCCAAAGATTCGATAGACCTAACTCTTTGGCTAGTCCTTCACTTTTGTAAGTAACAGGGGCTGATGATCCTTTCAAGGTACGGTTGATTGGTAACCATTGAGCAAATTTATAAAGCCCCATTTCTTCGTCGCCAACAGTTAGTTGTTGGTTTTCGTATTTGGCTCTAATTAGTGTTGGTTCTGTTTCGCCCTCAGGGTCTAACATCCAACCTTTATCTGTAAATTCTTTCTCGGTTAAAACCGATTGCAATATGTAGTTCGTTTTCTGAAATTTTTGACTCATAATGTCGATTTATTCTAATGGTTCCCAAAAATAGGAAAAACTGCCTAATGGAACCAATAATATGAAACGAACATGTGTAGTCATTGCTTAAAAACTTGTTGAAGCAATGAATTGATGAGTTGGAGATTTAAAATGTGTTAAATGTCCAGACAAATGTTGCAATGAATATGGAATTAAATTGAAAGTTGTTTAACTTTATGTTCGACATGATTTGTGCAACCCCTTAAAAAACAACCTATGACAATTGCATTGAAATGGAAGAAAGGTCTTTTCTCAGACACATCAACAATTTATTCTGGATATAATGCTGTGGGAAAACTAAAATGTGAGTCGTTTAATAATTTAGCAACTGCAGAGTTAAACGATAAACACTTTCGCTTTAAATCGAAGAGTTTTCTAGGTGGAGACATTGTTGTGTTTGATCAAAGTACCAACGAACGAGTGGGAGAAATTACTTTTAATACATTTTCTACCAAAGCAAAGATATATACCGATAGTGGTCTGGTGCTATGGCGTTCGTTGGACATCTGGGGAAAAAGGTGGGTGGTTTTCAATGATAAAGGAGAGAAAATCAAATACTCTTCCGAAATGACAGAAGGAAATTTGATATCTGATTTCGATGATGAATTATTGATTTTAATTGGACTGTATATTCCCAGCTTTCTATCCCGGATAACCATTACGATAGTAACTATTACAATGGTTATTATAATAGCTACTATTTCAAGCTAAAATAACTAATCGCTATAATATTTAACCCTTAATTGAAAAACAAATGAAGAACAGCATTCTTATATTAGCCATAGTTCTATTGCTGGTAAGTTGTCAAAAACAAGAGTATTCCCCGAAGTATTTTGATTTTGAAAATGCATGGCAACGATTCCAGTTAGTTGGTAAAGTAAAAGAGTTGAAAGCCTACGAGTTAAAAGAGACTCGTAAAGGACAAAGAAAGGTGATTAATCAATCCATTACTTATACCGATAAAGGTCACATTAAATCACTTACTCAGTACAATGCCAATGCCGATATTGTCAGCACAATCAATAATGATTTTAATGAAAAAGGCTTAATGGAAAGACAGATTATTGAGAATAAATTGGAAGGAAAAACCAGTGAAGCAATCAATAGTTATAATTCAAATGATAAACTTTCAGAAACAATAATTAAGACAGATAAAGAGCAAAAGTTGACGTTTGAATACAATGCGCAAGGAGATATCTTAAAAAGGACAGAACTGGGAAGAGATACAACCATTCGCAGTTATAAATACAAATACGATAGCGAAAACAGAATTATAAAGAGAGAGCTTCATATCACTCCTTCAGAAATAGTGTTGAAGAGTACTATAAAGTATAACGATAAAGGCAATCGGGTAGAGACGATATCTGACTCATTCTTTGGTGGCCAACACAAGTGGGAATATCAATACGATAATAATAACCGTTTGATAGTAGCCTCTGAATACAAAGAGAATAAAAAAGAAAAGCAAACGGAATTTGATAAAGCATTTAATCCGGTGAAAGTGCAGTACTTCAGAAACGGGAAAGAGGCGAGAACTGTAAAATACAATTATAAGTTCGATAGAACTGGGAACTGGATAAAACGTGAAACCTGGGTAAGCGACAATGGTGATAAATCAGGAGAGTTTGTTCAAAGCAAAACTGAAGTAAGAGATATTAAGTATTTTTAGTTTCAAGGTTGTAGATGCTTAGAAATTAGAAATCCAGAAACGCTTCTTCGTGTATAACGACGCGACTGATCTGCTTCCGCACGAATTTTTTCGTGGTAACCTTTCAACCTTATAACTTTTCTACATTTAAACTTATAAAAAATGCTGCCCTCAAATAGTTGGAGGCAGCATTTTTTTATATCATTTGAGTTAAGATCTATAACGTCAAGTCGATTTGAGCAGTAAATACCATTTTCGGGTCAAATCGTTTGGCTTGAGTGGCGTAAATGGTACCAATTGTTCTGTTTACTTTTTCGTTGAAGATCTTTTGACCATTGTAAGTCACTTTTACAGGCTCATCCAAATTCATCATTTGGTCGTTTAAGAAAAGCTGAACGTGCTTGTAGTTGGTCTCTTCAATATTGATAGTATTGCCATTGTAGGTAGCAATAATTTTGCCCTCTTTGGTTCTATCGGCTTTAGGAACACCTACCCAATACATTTTAGGATGTAGTTCGTTATCCTGTTTCCAAATTAACTTCTTTGGAAATGGATTACGTGTAAAAGTAGCCATCCAAGGTACTGCAACACTATCCTGACGCTCCATCCAGTGGCCTTTCCCTTTTACAATATGGCATTCATGTTTGTAGCCTTCAGGATCGGCAGCTTGCAGCTTATCTAACTTCACTCCCCATTCGGCAGCAATTTCGTTTCGGCGATATGCTTTATCGTGTTCTCCCATCCAAACGCTGAAACCAATGTTTCTAAGGTTCAACGGAGAAGCATCTCCAGGGTGTCCGGCCATCATAGAAGCAGCAGCCCAACGGTCTACCATACGAGGTGCAATCTGGTAAGTACCATCACCTCCGGCAGAATAGCCCATTACGTATACTTTGTTCGGATTAACACCTTCTAAAATAACAGCAGCCTGAATAATCTGGTCGAACATTGGATCGATTTGAGGACGATGCCACAAATCCCAACTATCGGTAGTAGCACGTGGAGCCACGTAAACTCCTTCTTCAGGAGTGTACAAACGAATCTGGTTATTCCACTGTTGATCATTCACTGCTTTGGGTGCACCACCACCACCATGCATCGAAATGTATAAGCTACGACCATCGGCAGGAGCTTCGCCAAATATTTTGTATTTCAGTGGCATTTCAAACTCTTTGTAGCTTATGGTTTTGTCATTCCAACTCTTTTCCAGTTCAGGACGCAGGTCGTTGGCACATGTGGTTAGAATTTCTTTCTCTGCTTTCAATGCATCAGCTTTGGTAAGCGCTACATTGGCAAATGGAGTTTTCGCAACAGCAGTTCTTTCTGCTTTAGGTGCTTTTAGCCACTCTTGCATCTGAGTTACGGCTTTCTCAGACGGATTAGAACATGACATCCATAGCAATGCAGCCGCAAAAGGCAGGCATCGTTTTAAATTTTTCATGACTTATGGTTTATGATTTTAGCGTGAAGTTGGCAAAATATTTTAACAATAGAAAATGATATTTTCATGCTTCAATTGGTTAATGTTGAAAGTACTTTTGGCTCAATTTATTGAAAGCATCGCAACAGAAAAAAGAGTGTTTGGAATAAAGAATGTCTTTATGAACTATTACCATTCATGAAGACATTCTTAGTATTTACTTTTTCTTACTTTCATTGTAAATGGCATCCAGTAAATTTTCCTTTTCGCAATCAAGTGCCAATTCCCAAAACATTATTCCCCCCAGCTTTTGTTGCTTCACAAATTGGGTTTTCAATCTTACCGAAGCAGTATCGTCGTAGGTGATGAAAACTTCTTTTTCCTTATTGTACAGATAAGGAGCTTGTGCCTCTTTATCCCAATAGCGTACATAGCCATTTTTGTTCTCATAGTCGGGGCGAATTTTTGAATAGGCCAACCAGCCTGCATAAACTCCTGTATTGGGCTGGTATAAACCATTGTTTTTCGATTTAACACCTTTCCAGGCTCTACCATAAAATGCAGCACCTATAACCAATTGCTTTGGATTTACATTCATAGCCAAACAATAATCGATAATGCGTTGTGCCGATGGAGCAGGCTTTCCCTTGTATATTTTACGAGCCTCTTCGGATTGTTCTGATGCAACAAATGGAGTTCCCAATGCAGTATGGTGTGCTGTGATTCGAGATCCCCCGCCAGCTAAATCGTAAGTCATCACATTCATATAGTCGGCATACTTCAATACCTCAAGTGTCTCTACATGGTCGTAATAACGTTCCCATCCGGCCGATGCAAAAGTGAGGGTCTGTTTTCTTCCTGTTTTATCCAAAGCCTCGCGTAGTTCTTTCATTAGCTGCGTAAAATTTTGTTTGTCCTCAGGTCGGTGAGTGTTGCCAGCACCGCGCAATCCCGGGTACTCCCAATCCATATCCAGTCCATCTAGCTGATATTTCTGGATGAAATCGTATACACTCTTTACAAACTTAGCACGGTTAGTTGCTGTAGCTGCCATATCAGAGAAACCTCCTGAGCCTCCCCAGCCACCACAAGCTATCATCACTTTCAAATGAGGATATTTCTTTTTTTGCTTTACCAGCAGCTTCAATAAATCAGGCTGTTTCGGGTTTGGGAACTGCATTTTATTATCAATCACTTCGGTGAAGGAAAAGATAATATGAGTAAGCTGATGCAATGGAAGTTTGTCGGGAGGCGATGTTTTCTTTGGGACATAATACGCCATTACCTGAGGCTTTTGTGCAAAGCCATTGGTGCCAATCCCAAGCATAGAAAGGATCAACACTAAAACAAAGAAATTGAGTTTCATCTGTTTAAATTTTTTTGATTTCTGAATGTTCAAAAAAATTGAATACATTCAGGAACTCACATAAACTTTAATCATTCTCTTTTGTGAAATTTAGAATGTTGAAAGTTCATGTTCGTTTCATTTTATACGGTTTTGTGGTTTTCACCTATAAAAATAAGGAATTAACCATTAACCACGAAAATATCAGCCAACGCTATTGATGGAAACTATAGTAAAGGAGTCAGGAAATCAGGAAAAAAGGAAACTATGGTTAGGTGATCATCAGCCAATTGCTCTTTACCCTTAGTGATGCAAGCCAGTTTGTCATTCCCTGATATATGTTGACCACAATTTGAAGAACAATGAAAGCCAATTTACGAGCTTTAAAAAAGCGAAGAGTTTACACGGACGAGTTTAAAAGGAACTTAGTCTCCCAGTTCGAGAAAGGAGTTTATTCTGTGCAGCAATT
>SACZ01000002.1 GCA_023369685.1 Prolixibacteraceae bacterium JC049 | reverse complement strand
TATATGTCGCACTGGTCTCTCCGCTTATGTCATTAAAGCTACTATTATCTGCACTTGACTGCCACTGGTAACTTACACCACCCGTTCCAGTTGCTGCTGTTGTACTTGTAAACGCAGCAGGTGTATCTCCTGAGCAAATTGTCTGAGCCGACGCAACAGCTCCCGCTGTTACTGAACCTACCGTTACTTTTACCGATGTAGTATATGCTACACAACTTCCAGTTGTTGAAGTTGCCTTTCTTCTATACCAGGTATCCTGAGTGATGCCTGATGACGGGGTATAAGTCGCACTGGTTTCTCCACTTATATCACTAAAACTGCTATTATCAGTACTTGACTGCCACTGGTAACTTACACCATCTGTACCGGTTGCTGCTGTTGTACTTGTGAAAGCTGCAGGTGTATCTCCTGAGCAAATTGTCTGTGCCGATGCAATAGCTCCCGCAGTTACTGAACCTACCGTTACTTTTACCGATGTAGTATACGCAATACAACCACCTGTAGTGGAAGTTGCTGCTCTTCGATACCAAGTATCCTGAGTAATTCCTGATGATGGAGTATAGGTAGCACTTGTTTCTCCACTTATATCGCTAAAACTGCTATTATCAGTACTCGACTGCCATTGATAACTCACACCACCCGTACCGGTTGCTGCTGTCGTACTTGTGAAAGCTGCAGGAGTATCTCCTGAACAAATTGTTTGAGCAGAAGCAATAGCTCCTGCGGTTACTGAATTCTCAGTTAAAACCACAGCCGTTCTTGTGCTACTCACACAACCTGTAGTTGTGTTTCTTGCTTCCGCATAATAGGTTCCAGCCGCTGTTGGTGTATAACTTGTATTTCCAGACAGTAATGCTGTTCCACCTGTTGATGCTGCATACCAATCAACAGTTTCACCCGAGCTAACAGTTGCTGAAAGTGCAGGAATGGTACTTCCTGTACAATAAGCCTGATCTCCTCCACTGGTTGGAGCCGAAGGTAAATTTGAAACATTCACATAGAACAGCGACCAAGTTCCGTTAGTACAATTATACTGACTACTCTGTCTTACTGCAATCCATCCTCCGGTGAAACCTGAAGTATCCCACTGAATAGTAATCTTTGCCTGATCCTGGCTAGCAGTATTGGTTATTGAAGATTGAGTTGCTACTGAATAATTTTGTCCATTGTTCACATTTGTTGTTGGCCCTGAAGAGAACGAACCTGTTACAGCCGAGACAATGGTTCCACCGTAAACTCTCCATTCGAAATCATTTTGAGATATATCACCTGCTTCTGAATCTTCATTCACTAAGACATAGAAAGTAGAAGTAACCCCACTACATACAACAAGAGGTGATCCTGAAGAACCACTTCCCGACGATGGTGGGTTATTGGGTGTAGGTATTGTTGGTTGTGCAGCAACAGTAGTTACTACCAACAACAAAATCACGCTTAGGAATATGTCAAAAATTCTTGTTTTCAAATGCAATACAAGTTCACAGTTCAACCCCTCAATCTTTGTGCTATTCTATATAACACGCGCGCGAGAGAAAAAGTTTCAAAAAAAACTCTTTACGCCAGACTTTTGAACCATAGACATTAAAACTAGCGAATTATATCGTAGCTAACAAGAAATCAACATGCTTAATCCCTCTCAAACTTTTGTTTAAATTGACTTAACAAAATTTCCTGACAATTAAACTTTTACCTTTCCCCTCAAGTTCAATCAAGACAATCATTTAAGAATTGTTAATATCTTTCTAATAGTTCTAGTTCCGAGCGCGTAAAAATACAATAATTGATTATTCTACAGCACAATTCAAGATAAACAATCGATGATATTTTACGAACGTTAGATTTTTTTTAGTGTACACCCTTTTAAAGTGGTTTAAATTAAGAACACCTAAACATAATAATACGGCTATCTTTATCAATCTTACCTTAACTCAATCCAAACTTACCACCACAATGTTTGTTAAAAGTTTTTACTATCAAAAATATTTCTCATTTTCGCTTTTTAATATTTTAGTTTTAGTTATGGCTTTGATTTTGAACATTGAATCATCGACAGAAGTATGCTCTGTCGCACTTGGGAAAGAGGGGAAACTGGTAACTTATCGCGAGAACAAAGAGGGCCTTAATCATGCCACCCTCCTTACAGTTTTTGTTGAAGAAATACTTGCAGAGCAAAATATTTCTATCAACGACATTGATGCGATTGCTGTCAGCGAAGGACCTGGCTCATATACAGGTCTAAGAATTGGAGTTTCCGCAGCCAAAGGATTATGTTACGCTGCTCAAAAACCACTTATTGCAATTAGTCCACTTCAAGCAATGGCTTCTGAAGCCCAAAAGCATATCAACTCGGAAGTTTTAGATTCATCCACTATACTTTGCCCTATGATGGATGCCAGAAGAATGGAGGTATATTCTGCACAATTCGATCTCCATTTAAACACTAAAAAAGAAACTACCGCTGAAATAATCTCCGAGGAGTCTTTTGCATCAGAATTAACTGACCATCAGCTATATTTCTTTGGGAATGGCGCAGAAAAATGCAAAACAATCATCCAACACAACAATGCCAAGTTCATTGATAACATTCACACTTCGGCACGATTTATGATAGAATTATCAGAACAAAAGTTTCAACAAAACAACTTTGTAGATGTTGCTTATTTTGAGCCTTTCTACTTGAAGGATTTTGTTGCAATCAAATCAACGAAGAACATTTTAAAAAAATAATTATGATGCGAGCGATTAGTGTTGTTGGATTATTCATTTTTCTATGTTTAAATACAGTTGCCCAAGGGCAACCAAACGAACTATTGAAATACAATTTTCGATTTGGTATTATTAAAGCAGGAAAAGCAACATTTATAGCTCGCGATACTACTTTTAAAAATCTTCCAACTACACACCTTTCGGTAAGAGGAAGAACAACTGGGTTAGTTGATGCACTCTACAAAGTCGATGACAGATACGAAAGCATCATCGACAACCAGACTAAGCTTCCATACAAAGCAATTAGAAATGTTCGAGAGCGCAAATATCGTTATTACAACGAGGTCACTTTCGATCAGGAAAAACACATAGCAGTCAGTCAAAAATCTGGAGAGAGAGTAATTCCAGCAAAACTGAACGATATGCTATCTATGTTTTTCTACTTCAGGCAAGACAACTTACTTAGTCAACTGCAAGTAGGCGACACAATTCCTGTCCCTCTATGGCATGCCGACAAAATCAATAAAATCAACATCAAATACCTTGGCATAAAGCCTTTGAAAACAAAATTTGGTAAAATAAATTGCCATGTTATTGCTCCCCAATTTAAAAAAGGAAAATTATTTAAGAAAACAGATGCTGTAACACTATGGCTATCGAACGATGCCAATATGGTTCCTCTTCTATTAGAACTAGACATTCGGTATGGAGCTCTTCGATGTGAAATTATTGAATACAAAAGAAAAAACGGAGTACACTTGAAATAATTTGCACAAAAAAAGTGGTTAATCAAACGATCAACCACTCTGAATATCTTAGAATTAACTCTATTTAAAACAAACCGTGAATTTCGGCATCAATCTTGTCAACAACCTGACTCAACTGCTCCTTATTGTTTACAAAATCAACATTATCCACATCGATAATCAATAGTTTTCCATGATTATAATTGTCAATCCAGTTATTGTAGCGCTCATTTAGCTGCTTCAAATAATCAATTCGAATTGTGTTCTCATAATCACGTCCTCGATTCTGAATTTGATTCACCAAAGTAGGAACAGAAGCTTTCAAATAAATCAACAAATCAGGTGGCTGAACCATCAAACTCATCAATTCAAAAAGAGATTTATAGTTATCGAAATCTCTTGAACTCATTAAGTTCATATCATGCAAGTTTGGAGCAAATATCTCAGCATCCTCATAAATGGTTCTATCTTGAATTACCGTTTTCCCAGATTTACGAATATCTAAAACTTGTCTAAAACGACTATTTAGGAAGTAAACCTGAAGGTTAAAAGACCAACGATGCATGTCATGATAAAAATCGTTTAGATACGGATTATCATCTACATCTTCGAAATGAGGCTGCCAACCATAATGTTTGGCTAATTTACCGGTCAATGTAGTCTTACCGGCTCCAATATTTCCAGCTACCGCTATGTGCATGATTCGTTTCTTTTTGCTCACAAAGTAAAGAATATTTTTGGCTTTTTTCCTAATCTAAGCCAATAGATATTCCGAATAAAAAATCATTCTCAATTAATCGCCACAGGCTTTAATGACTCATTGGTTTGTAATAACGAATCAAGGTATTTTCGATCATTAGCCAAACGAGGAATTTTATTTTGTCCACCTACTTTATTCCTCTTTTTCATCCACTTATAAAACAATCCCTTTTCTGCTACAATCAGCTCAGGACGTCTTAATGTCAGATTTTTATGTCGCTTGGCTTCGTAATCCGAATTCAATGTTTTTAAGGCATCATCCAATATCGAAACAAAATGCTCTACGTCATCAGGCATTTGTTCAAATTCAATTATCCACTGATGTGCTCCTCTACTGTTTTCATCCATAAACACAGGGCCAGCAGTATATTCATGCAACACTGCTCCTGTTCGCTCACATGCCAAACTCAGTGCACGCTCTGCATTATCAACAATCAACTCCTCTCCAAAAGCATTAATAAAATGCTTTGTTCTCCCTGTTATCTTAATCTTACAAGGATTTAAAGAGGTGAATTCAATAGTATCACCTATTAAGTAGCGCCACAAACCTCCATTGGTTGAAATTACCAATGCATAATTAACCCCTATCTCCACATCAGCCAAGGTCAGTGCCTTTGGATCTTCCTTATGCAATTCACTCATCGGTAAAAATTCGAAGAAAATGCCATAATCCAACATTAACAACATCTCACTACTCAGCGGGTCATCCTGAATAGCAAAGAAGCCTTCTGATGCATTGTAAGCTTCCATATATTTCATAGCTGACGTAGGCAGCATCTGCTGAAACTGTTCGCGATAAGGATCAAACTTTACTCCTCCATGAATAAATGCCTCTAAATTGGGCCATACCTCTAGAATTGAATTTCGACCTGTTACTTCCAAAATGCGCTTAAAAAGTACCAGGTACCAGGAAGGCACACCTGCAATAGATGTAACATTTTCATTTAGCGAGTTTTCAATAATCTTCTCCATCTTCTCCTCAAACTCCTCAATAAGAGCAATTTCAGCTTTTGGCGTGCGCTGAAAGTCAGTCCAAAATGGAGTATTTTCAATCAGAATAGCCGAAAGATCACCATAAAAAGAGTCGTTATTAAACTGATTCACAGAATGACTCCCCCCTAACGTAAGCGTTTTTCCTTTTAATATCTGGCTTGATGGATTATTCCGAAGATACAATGCCAACACATCTCGCAATCCTCTAAAGTGACACTCCTCTAGAGCATCCTTACTTACAGGAATAAATTTGCTTTTTGAATCAGTCGTTCCTGAAGATTTAGCAAACCACTTAATCTCCCCGGGCCACATCAAATCACGCTCCCCTTTCAACAGGCGATCGACATAAGGCTTTATCTGCTCGTAAGTTTGAATGGGAACACGATCCTGAAATTGTTTTATGGTTTGCATACTTGCAAAGTCATACTCTCTTCCGAATGTTGTATAACGTGCTTTTTTCAACAAATCCATTAGAGTCTCTTGCTGCACATCAATAGGATACCTTCGAAATAAATCAATTTGATATATTCGTTTGGTATTAACCCAGTTTATCAGTGAATTTAAAAGGGACATAACAACTTACAGTTTGATTAGGTGCTTTTAAAAATAGGAAAAAATATATTGTAACCCGACAGTGACAAAAAGATTTTTTATTTTTACTGACATCAATAGAACAAAGCCAATTTTCACCATGAATGCTATCGACATTGTATTAGGAATTATTCTTATTGCTGCAGCTGTTGCCGGATTAAGAAAAGGACTCGTTTATGAGGTTTCATCTCTTGTAGCTCTTGTATTAGGAATATGGGGAGCACTTGAATTCTCTCACATAACAGAAAAAACCATCTTAGGATGGCTTGAATCCGATATTCCTTACATTGGAATTATCGCATTCATCATAACACTAGCATTAATTGTTTGGCTAGTACACCTAGTGGGTAAACTGGCAGAGAAACTGATCAAAGCTGTAGCCCTGGGTCCCGTGAATCGTGTACTAGGAATGGTATTTGGACTACTCAAAGCTGCTTTCATTTTAAGTATCATTTTAATGGTTCTTCAGTTTTTCGATGTAAATGAAGCTGTGGTTTCCAAGAAAACAAGAACCAGTTCTTACCTCTACCAGCCGGTAAGAAAATTTGCACCTCGTGTTTTAAACTTCCTAAATATCGATTTTAATAAGACCTTGAAAGATACTCAAAATGAAATGGAACCTAAATCTAAAGTGGTATAGCAAATTTAAAGAGACTGTTCGAAAAAAATTAGAACCAACAATGACCGACGAGGAACATTGTTGCAAAAATTGCGAAACCGAATTCAAAGGAAATTTCTGCCCCAATTGTGGACAATCAATTCTGGAGATGGATCGCCCATTTAGCTTCATCATTTATGACTTCATGGGGAATATGTTCGCATTCGACTCTCGTTTTTTCCGATCATTATACACTCTTATGTTTCGCCCAGGACGACTGACACGTGATTTTGTAGAAGGAAAGCGACAACGCTACATGTCTCCTCTAAAGCTCTACGTTTTTGTTAGTTTCGTTTTCTTCCTATTAATGAGCATTGGCACCAAACGCCTGGTTTCAGACCTGGACAAAATGGAAGACAAAGCCGCTGTAGAATTAAATAAAAACCAAAACAAACAAGTAGCCGATACACTTGTAAAAGATTTAAACGATGTACTTCATGTTGAAATAATCAAAAACAATCCATCGGATAGTGCTTTGGCTAAGAAACTTCAGATTCCTACGCAAATTACTGAGACATTAAAAGACACTATTCAACAGGGATATCATCAATCTAAATGGGCTGCACAACTAGAGAAGGAACTAATTCGCAAGCAAGATTCCTGGAGTGAAAAAGAAAAGAAACTGGCCAGAAAAGCTATTAATATGCTTGATTATCCAGACTTCTTCATCGCGGAGTATTTCAAATATTTTTCATGGGCACTATTTTTACTCATGCCCATATTCGCATTAATTTTAAAGCTGCTTTATATCCGACGAAGAGTTAACTACATAAGACACTTCATTTTTGCCATCAACATCCATGCATTGAACTTCATTGTTCTTTCGTTGGTATTTGCATCATCATGGCTTCTTTCGGATAACTATCAACCTTATGCATTGAACCTCTTATGGGCCATTCCATTGTACCTATACCTAGGGATGCGTCGATTTTACAAGCAATCAAGAAGAAAAACAATCTTCAAGATTTTTATTTTAGTAAGTCTTTACAATTTAGTACTTTTGTTGGCTCTCATTGCGGTAGGTTACTATGCCTTCATCAATGCTTAAAATCACTGTAACAGAAAATTTTATCAAATAATGAACTTCGTTGAAGAACTTCGCTGGCGAGGTATGATCCACGACATCATGCCAGGAGCCGAAGAACAACTTAAAAAAGAATTGACAACAGCATACGTAGGGATTGACCCTACTGCTGATTCTCTACATATTGGTCACTTGGTTGGAGTTATGATGTTGAAACATTTCCAACACTGTGGTCACAAACCTATTGTTTTGGTAGGTGGAGCAACTGGTATGATTGGCGACCCATCAGGAAAATCGCAAGAGCGTAACCTTTTGGACGAAGCTACTCTACGTCACAATCAGGAAGCATTAAGAAATCAGCTTTCGAAATTCTTGGATTTCGATACTGATGCTGAAAATGCTGCCGAAATGGTAAACAACTACGATTGGATGAAAGAATTTTCATTCTTAGATTTCATTCGCGATGTGGGTAAACACATTACTGTGAACTACATGATGGCCAAAGATTCTGTTAAGAAGCGCTTGAGCTCAGAAAGTAAAACAGGAATGTCGTTTACAGAGTTTACATATCAATTGGTGCAAGGATATGACTTCTTGTGGTTGAACCAGAACAAAAACTGTAAACTACAGATGGGTGGATCCGATCAGTGGGGTAACATTACTACCGGAACTGAGATGATTCGCAGAATTGGTGGTGGCGAAGCATGGGCACTTACTTGTCCACTAATCACTAAAGCTGATGGACGTAAGTTTGGTAAAACTGAAGAAGGTAACATCTGGCTTGACCCAGAACGTACTTCTCCATACAAATTCTACCAATTCTGGCTAAACACTTCTGACGATGATGCTGCTCGTTACATCAAAATCTTCACTCTTCTTCCTAAAGAGGAGATTGATGCATTGATTGCAGAGCACGCTGAAGCTCCTCACATGCGTTTATTGCAAAAACGTTTGGCCGAAGAGGTAACTGTGATGATTCACTCTCGCGAAGATTACGATGCTGCTGTTGCTGCATCTCAAATTCTTTTCGGAAAAGGAACTGCAGAGCAATTGCGTCAGATCGACGAGCGTACATTCCTTTCTATTTTCGAAGGAGTACCTCAATTCAACGTTGCCAAAGCAGAACTTGAAGCAGGCGTTAATGTGTTGGATTTATTGGCCGACAAAACATCTATTTTCCCATCGAAAGGAGAATTGCGTCGCACAATTAAACAAAACGGATTAGCCATCAACAAAGAGAAAGTTAAATCGGAAGAGCAAAACTTTGCTACGACTGATTTGATTGGCGAAAAATACCTTTTGGTACAACGCGGAAAGAAGAATTACTTCTTAATTATTGCAGAATAGCATTCGCTTTCTAAATATTTAATCACAAAAGGTTGGTTGTATAACTGACCTTTTGTTTTATCACTAGTTTTTAAAACAGAACAGATAATTTTTTAATGAAATTATCGTTTATTGCATAGCAATAACAAACCAACAATTGAAAAATGGAAAACTTTTTTGACTCACGACGAATGTTAGAAGTGATTTGGAAATGGAAAATTCACTTTGGAATAATCGCTGTATTGGCTTTCGCATTAGCTGCATTATTCAGCTCTCCAATGTTTATCCGCCCCAAATACAAATCAGAAGCTCGACTATATCCTATAAATGTTGAAAGCTACTCTAACGAGTCGGAAAGTGAACAGATGTTAGAAATTGTTGGCTCAATGGATATCAAGCGTCATATGTTCGATGCCTTTAAACTGGGGAACTATTATGGCATAAAAAAAGATGATCCATATTATCGTACTAAGCTAATTCGCAAGTACAATAAGAATGTTAGCATTAAAAAAACCGAATACGAAACGGTAGAGATTGCTGTTATGGATTGGGAGCCACAACGTGCCAGCAATATGATTGACTCAATAATTTGCTATTACAACGAAAAATTGAGAAAAATCCACGGAAAGAAATACAAAGAATTGGCAACTGCTGCTCACAACGACCTAAAAAAGCGCGAAAATGAAATTAAAGATGTTACCGTTGCCATTGAGAAGATCACAAAAGAATATGGAATTCTTGATTTCGAAATGCAGGTAAAAGAGCTTTCAAAGGGATATGCTGAAGCACTTGCCGCAGGAAAGACACAGGCAGCTAACAAAATTCAATCGATGCTAGATCGTATGTCTTTAAAAGGAGGAGAATTTGAAGTTCTATCTACCAAACTAGAGAATCTACAAGTTCAATCAGATACGCTAAAAGTTAGATACGATAAAGCACTAAGTCGATCGCAACAACGTATCTCATATGCTCAGGTAGTGGAAAGCCCGTTCCCTGCCGATAAGAAGTCGTACCCTGTTCGTTGGTTAATTGCCTTGTTAGCAGTAGCCGGAGCAGAAATTCTAGCACTATTGGTTATTTTACTTCTTGAGAACGGTAAAAAACAGTAAACTTTGCTTCCATTAAAAAATAAAATAGCTACACTGTACCTTACAGTAGTTGCATTTCTAGCTATACTCCTTTATACTATTGTTGTAAAAGAGTCGGTTTTATTTGCAGCTATCCCTGCAGTATTATTTATTGTTGTCATGGCATTCTATGCCGTCGACACCTTGTTTTACTGGATATTATTTCTGGTTCCATTATCCATTCCACTACATGAGCTAGTGCCTAGCTTACCATACGACATGCAGCTTCCTACCGAGCCGCTTTTGGTTGGCATGCTCCTTTTCTTTATTCTGAAAATGGCATTTCAGGGAGGAATCAGCAAGCAATTCTGGCTACACCCCGTATCGTTGGCTATCTACTTTTACCTGTTCTGGATGTTGATAACTACAGCAACCAGCACAATGCCATTAGTTTCATTCAAATTTCTTTTATCGAAACTGTGGTTCTTAGCTACCTTCTATTTTATTGCGGGGAAAATAATTCAGAACAACCATTTAGCTGCAAAAAAGATGGTCTGGTTATACACCATTCCATTGCTATTGGTAATTGCATTTGCCACATATCGCCACTTAGGCTATGGTCTACACGACAAACAAGCGTCCTATTTTGTGATGAACCCATTTTACAAGGATCACACATCTTACGGAGCAATATTGGCCATGTACATTCCATTCTTAACTGCCTTTTCGTTCTCAACACTTTTAAAGCCAGATAACAGGAAATGGGCATTTGGAATATTACTCATACTACTTTTTGCTGTGGTAATGTCGCATACTCGTGCTGCATGGTTAAGTCTTGTTGGTGGATTTGGTGTTTGGACAATCATTAAACTAAAGATTCGGTTTAAGCCGCTATTTATAACCGGCTTATCGGTATTGCTTCTTGGTTTGATTTTCCAGAATCAAATATTAATGCAATTAGAGCGAAATTCCGATGAATCGTCGGCACATCTGGGTGACCACGTGGCTTCTATGACCAATATTTCCACCGATGCATCCAACCTGGAACGTATTAACAGATGGAAAAGCGCCTGGGAAATGTTTAAAGATCGTCCTATTTTCGGTTATGGTCCGGGAACTTATCAATTTAAATATGCTCCCTACCAGCTTTCGCACGACAGAACGATTATCAGCACCAACTCGGGAGATGGAGGAAATGCTCATAGTGAATATTTAGGGCCAATGGCCGAATCGGGAGTACTAGGAACTGTAAGCATTCTATTGCTTATTGCGGTTGTTATTTATACCGCAGTACACACTTACAGCAGAACCAATAGCTACTACATCAAAACTATTGTGCTTTCAGCATTAGTAGCCTTAATCACCTACTACTTACATGGCTTTTTGAATAATTTCCTGGATACCGATAAAGCATCGGCTCCTTTCTGGGGCTTCACTGCAATGATTGTAGTATTTGATATTTACACCCGGAATCAGCAAAAGCAAATCAACGAAATCAATGGCAGTAAAAATATTTGAAAACACTCCTTATGAGGAAGTAAGGCCCGGTTTAAGCCGAAAAATAATCCACACCAATAATCTAATGACAGTGCTCATTGATTTTTCTGATGGACCATGGGAAAAGCCAGAACCATTTCATTCACATCCTCACGAACAAACTTCTTACATTGCCGAAGGTGAAATTATATTCTTTTGCGAAGGAGAAGAAGAACAACGATTAAAAACAGGCGACATGTTTGCTGTTCCTGCCAACAAAAAACACACTATTCAATTATTATCTCCTAAAGCCCGATTGGTGGATTCATTTAATCCAATCCGAGAGGATTTTATTAAGTAGTACAGCTAGTGTAGACATATAGTCTGTGTCATAGAAAAAATAAGTCAAAATAATATTTCAATCATTATCATATTGGAGTCGCAAGATTCTGCGACTCGACCTTTTCACATTTCTACTTTTTAACTCTTCCCACCTTTCAATCTTATACAAAAAACCCCATTGGAAAACCAACGGGGCATTTTATATGAAGTTCCTTTCGGATTACTTTCTAACGCGCTCAGAGTAGCTTCTATCGCGAGTATCAACTTTAATGAATTCACCCGTTTCGATGAACAGAGGAACTCTGATTTCAGCTCCTGTTTCCAAAGTTGCAGGCTTTAGAGCAGTTGAAGAGGCAGTATCTCCTTTCAATCCTGGCTCAGTATAAGTTATTTCCAATTCTACGAATGGAGGTAATTCTGCTGTAAGTGGAGTTTCTGTTTCAGCATGGAAGTTGATTTCCAAAGTCTGACCTTCTTTCATTAGGTCATGGTTCTCAATCAACTCAGGCTCAATAGCCACCTGCTCGAAAGTTTCAGTGTGCATGAAGTTCATTCCCATATCATCTTTATACAAGTACTGATAAGGACGACGCTCGATACGCACAGTATTTACTTTAACACCAGCGTTAAACGTATTCTCGATTACTTTTCCAGTTTTTAGGTTTTTAAGCTTTGTACGAACAAAAGCTGCTCCTTTTCCTGGCTTTACGTGTTGGAATTGTACAATTACGAACAACTGGTTATTGTACTCAATTGTCAATCCGTTTCTAAAATCTGCTGTAGTAGCCATATCTTAACTTTTATCTTATTTTTTTGTCGATTGTTCAATTTAAACAATTCAAAATCAAACGATCACTCCTTTAATTCTGGTGCAAAAATAATGAAATGAATGGAATGACATTACTCAAAGACAATATTCCTAAGTCTTTAGAATAATGCTAAGCCTTTATTTCTTCAATTTTTTGCTTAATATCTTGCCATAATTCATCGGAAACACGCGCACCAATAATTTCCACTACTGTTCCACCCGTTAATGCACCAATCTGAGCACATTTATCCAATGCTATATTATTCATTAACCCGTAGAAGAATCCTGCAGCAAAAAGATCACCAGCTCCGGTAGTATCAATACAGTTTCTTACCTCTGCATCGGCACGATATACTTTTCCTTCGTATTTAACCAACGATCCGTCTTTTCCTAGCTTCACAACAGCCATTTCAGAGCGTTCAGCAATCCAATGCAATGCTTCCTCTGGTTCTAGTCCGGAAATAGCCTTAGCCTCTTCTTCGTTGGCAAAAACAATATCAACATAGTTTTCAAGTAAACCTCTCAAGAAATCAAGATTAGCTTCTACTACATTATAACTTGCCAAATCAATAGCCACTTTCAATCCTTGTTCTTTGGCCAATTTAGCTGCTTGTTCTATTAAAGCATGGTTTTGTACCAAATATCCTTCGATATGGAAATAATCGTACCCATCGAACATTTCATTGGTTAACTCTTCAGCTTGCATCTCTACTGCCGATCCCAAATAAGTACCAAATGTACGTTCACCATCTTTACTAATTAAAGCCATCGCCTTTCCTGTTGGCAAACTTCCTTCAAGCATTACCGGAGTAACATTGGCATCAACCAGCTCGTTTTTGTAAAATTCGCCCATCGAATCGTTACCTACCTTTCCTAGGTATCCAACCTTCATTCCAAGCTTTCCTAACCCAAAACATGTGTTCGCTACCGATCCGCCCGAAGAAATTTCTTTTTTTAATCCTTCGGTACTTTCATCAATCGCTTGCGACTTTTCCGCATCGACCAACGTCATACCCCCCTTTGGTAATTGCAAGATATTCAGGCGATCATCACTATCTAACTGGATCATTATATCAACTAAAGCATTCCCAATGCCTAGTATTGATGGTGCTTTTGGATCATTCATCGTGAATTTTTTTTTGATTTTTTTGTCAAAGATATTTTTTAATTCGGGAAAAGCCATTATTTTTGCATCGCTCTTGAAAAAAGAGACACACGCAATAAGCGAGTGACCTTCCCTAGTAGCTCAGTTGGTTAGAGCGGCGGACTGTTAATCCGTAGGTCGTAGGTTCAAGTCCTACCTGGGGAGCCAAGAAGTTCTTAAAAATATTAAAGTCGATTTATTTCGATGAAAATTCCCTAGTAGCTCAGTTGGTTAGAGCGGCGGACTGTTAATCCGTAGGTCGTAGGTTCAAGTCCTACCTGGGGAGCTGAAAAAGCCAGACAATAGTCTGGCTTTTTTGTTTTATAGAAGTTTGAAAAATAAATGTGCAGCAAAAGATTCCTTCACTTACAAAAACATCTTGCATAAATCAATTTCCATCGCCACAGCATTTCTACATATTTTTACATTGTAATCTTTATTGGACAAATAAGACCTTTTAAGGCACAATTACTGACACAGGTAAACATTTACCCATGTCAGTACAAGAAACAGTCTATTTACGCTTTGTTGTATTTGAGGTAAGTTGTTTTGCCATTGCTGCACCAATTAGCGACTCCAAAGGTGTTCCTCCTTTTTTATCATCAGCAATAATCATCGTTTCCGGGAATTTGATCTTGGCTAGCTCTGTTGCTACCCCAACCGATGTCTTGTATTCCCATTCGGCACGTTCCTGAGGTGTTAAACCGGCCTGAACCAACTTGGCATTCTCGTAAGCTTTCGCATCGGCAGCCACTTTTCTTTGTTGCGACTTCAATCGCTCTGTTTCAAGAGCAATTGCAGCCAACTCTTTATTGGTTCTCTCCTGCTTGAGTTTCGTTTCAATAGCAATCAGCTGTTTTACCTGAATCTTCTCCTGATTAACACGTTCACTGGCTTTATCGCGTTCTCCTTCTGCTACCACACGAGCCTGAGCAGCCTTAGCTGTCTCAATCTTTTGTTGTTCAATCTGACGTTTTGCCGACTCATCACGCTGAGCCTCCAAACGTTTTTTAAACGTTGGCTCCAGATCAACATCATCAACAATAACCTGAGAAACAATGATATTATTTTCGGTAATCTCGTGCGAAATACGCTTTGGAAGTCCATTTTCCAATACTTTTTCAACAGTATAAGCTGTTCTAATTTCCTTAATCTCTCTGGCTTTATTCATCTGGATGTCTCCAAAGATGGTATCCTTATTTTCGATTTTAATTACAGCATAAGCTCCATCCTTAAGCTGCTCATCAAGTGTTTGACGGAAACTCTGAGCCTCTCCTGAAATATAATCCTGCGCTGCAAACATATAACCAGTGTTATTGGTTTGCTCTCGCATAGTAGGAATTAAGGTGTTTTGTACCAAGTTATCCATACTTCTAAACTTAATAGCCAGATTTATGAACGACTCTTTATCTGACGGTAACTGAAAACGACTGGACAGTTTCACTGTGGCAGTTACCTGATCGATAAAACGAATAGGAATAGGACGCATAACTCCTTCTATATCCTTCGTTTTCTCACCTTTCGATACCACTTTTACATCAATAAATTTCTGCCAAGGCACTACCTTTGCAAAACCACGCCATTTGATACCCTGACTTACGATAGCATCTGTTCTTCCTGTAGGGTAAACCAAAAAATACTGATAACCAGGCTCTGCCCAGAAAAACAGGTAAGGCACCATCATTACAAAAACTGCTCCCGCCATTATTAAAGCAGAAAGTTTTCGACTAAACATTAAAAGAATGGGATTCGATTTCTTTGTCACCTTTATTGCTCCATCGTAGGTATCTTTTTCATGAAGAAAGGGACGAATAAAGAATGTTACAAAACCAATTGCGAATAATAAAATTCCAATGAATAACATATGATATATTTTTAGGGTTATAAAATTCTATCATTAGTTGCCAGGTTTATTACAACCTAGTTGCCCTATAGGTATTCATAAATTTATTTTTATTACAGCGCCGAACACTTTCTTATCACGAAACCACAAAAAAAGGTGATACCGCTAAGCACCACCTTCTGAAATCTATTTTCGATTTTATCTATTCTTTCTCGAAAAGTGCCTCCGATACGTTTATGGCAAAATCACCCAAACGCTCGCACTCCGAAACGATATCGGTATAAATAATACCTTCGGCATATCCATACAATCCTTTTTCGATATTGGATAAATGTTCACCTTTTAAGATATCGCGGTAATTGTTAATCTCTTCTTCTTTCTCTTTTGCCGCATCAACCGAAACGACTTTATCCAACTTCAGGTTAACCATCATGATATTCACACTCTCGGCAACCAAGCCCAACATCACCTTCAGGTTACTTTCCACTTCTTCTGGAAATTTAAGGCGTTGATCTCTTTTTCGAACCAAATTAGACGCGATATTCATACACGAGTCGGCAATACTCTCAATATCATCGATGGTCTTAAACATAGAGCGAACGCGCTTAGAATTGGTTTCACTCAACCTTGTTTCACTCACCTTAGTCAGATAGTTAGCAATTTCAATCTCCATCATATCGCAACAATCTTCGTTCTTGCGAATTTTATCCACCAACTTATCGGCCTTTTTATCGTTTTGCTCACTCAACAAACGAGTTACGTGCTTAATCATCTTAATCACTCGCTCTGCAAACAATACCGACTCTTGCTTGGCCTGATAAATAGACGCTTCCGGAGTAGAAAGCATTCCAATTTTAATATGTTTCAATGTAAAATCATCGTCATTCTCGGTTACCTTCACCATCTTTTCTACCGTACGGGCAATAAATGGCGCAAACCAAATAAGGAATGAAGTATTTAGAATATTGAAAATCGTATGAAATAAAGACAATGCAATTGGAATTGCCGCAACACTTGCATAAGGACTTTCTCCCCCCAAGTAACCATTAAACCAAACAATTCCTTTTAAGAAGAAAGGAAGTATTAACAACACCCAGGCTACTCCAAATAAGTTGAAGATAAAGTGTGCTCGCGCTGCTCTTTTCGCCGAAGAATTAGCTACTGAAGCTGCGATATTGGCCGTAATAGTTGTTCCAATATTCTCTCCCAACACCATCGCTGCTGCCACATCAAATCCAATCCAGCCGCTATTACACATCACCAATGTCAATGCCATAGTAGCACTAGACGACTGAATAACAACCGTTAGCAATGTTCCCATTACAAGGAAGATAAAGTACGAACCATACCCCATTGAGCTATAATCGCTCAAGAAAGATAGCACTTCATGGTTTCCACTAATATCGGGCACTGCTCCTTTTAGGAAATCAAGACCAATGAACAACAGTGCGAACCCCATTAGTAGCTCTCCCCAGTTCTTTCTTTTCCGATTTTTAGAGAACAGAATAGGCAATGACAAACCAACTAATGGCAATGCCAAAGCTCCCATACTCACTTTAAATCCAAGGAAAGAAATTAACCAGGCAGTGATGGTTGTACCAATATTGGCACCCATAATCACACCAATTGATTGGATCAGCGATAATAAGCCTGCATTTACAAAACTTACCACCATTACTGTTGTGGCCGAAGATGATTGAACCAACGCAGTAATAAGTATACCGGTTAACACTCCCTTGAAACGATTCGACGTCATCGACGACAAAATCTCACGCATTCTACTACCGGCAACTTTCTGAAGTGATTCACTCATCAACTTCATTCCGTACAAAAACATCCCTAGTGATCCTACCAGGGTTAAAAAATCAAGCATCGAATATTCCATGACTTTCTTTCAAATACAGACTTTTACTGTTTAATTATTTTAGGTTGGCAAATATATAACTTTCGTAAAGCCAATGAAATCATTTTGTAACATGTTTACAATTCCTTTTCATTTTGCACTTTGGCATTCCTTTATTTAATCCTTACTTTCGCCTACATATTTCAATAATTGAGAAGTTACTATGTGGATTCATATTGCCAGATTCATTCTGAGAAACAAGATCTTACTACTTTCACTGATTGCTGCCATCACCGTTTTTATGGGCTATCAAGCACAATTTGTCGAAATGTCGTACGAATATGCACCTTTATTGCCTGAAAAAGATCCGGCATACAAAGAGAATCAGGAATTTAGAAAACTTTTCGGAGAAGAAGGCAACGTAATTGTTGTCGGATTGCAAAGCGATGAATTTTTTGAATTAAAAAAATTTAACAATTGGACGAAACTCTGCAAAGAGCTCAAGGAAATCGATGGTGTTGAGAACTTATTATCTGTTTCCAACACCTATTACCTGAAAAAGAATAAAGAATTAAAGAAATTCGAGGTTGCTCAGATTTTCCCTGAAAAGATCGACAACCAACAACAACTCGACAGCTTAGCAAAGGTATTTCACAATCAGCCCATCTATAAAGGTTTCTTATACAACGATAAAACCAACGCTTATGGCCTTATCATTACGGTGAATAAGGATAAGATGAAGTCGAAGAAGCGCGAACAACTGGTTGATAAAATTGAAAAAACATGTTTGGTTTTTGCAGATGCAAACAATGTCAAGCTTCATTTCTCGGGATTACCATACATTAGAGTGGTTACTTCGGTAAAAATTAAAAACGAACTTTTAATGTTCGTAATGCTTGCCATGGGAATATGTATTTTAATTCTATTCCTTTTCTTCCGCTCATTCAAGGCTATGTTATTTCCATCACTGGTTGTACTTATCGGGGTAATCTGGTCGGTTGGGATAATGAGTCTTTTGGGATATAAGATTACATTGCTTACCGGAATGGTTCCTCCACTATTGATTGTTATTGGTATTCCAAACAGTATATTCCTGCTGAATAAGTACCATAACGAATATGTGAATCATGGTAACAAAACAAAGGCTCTGCAACGTGTAATTACAAAGGTAGGAAATGCCATTTTCCTTACGAACCTTACTACAGCATCGGGATTTGCCACATTTACAATTACCAGTAGTGCTATTCTTAAGGAGTTCGGAATTGTTACTTCATTAAATATCATGGGACTATTTGTCCTTTCTCTATTACTAATTCCTATCTTCTTCAGCTTCTTTGCACCACCAAAGCCACGCCATGTGCGTCACCTGGAGAACAAAACCATAGGTAAAGTAATTGACATCCTGCAACGTGTAACAACTGTTCATCGCAAGAAAGTATACGCCATTGCTGTTGCTATCCTCCTAGTTTCAGGATATGGTATTTCAAGAATGGACAATAGCGGCTACATGGTGGACGATATTCCCGAAAGCAGTCCTATCTATAAAGATTTGAAGTTCTTTGAACACCATATGGGCGGTTTGATGCCTTTGGAAATAATGATCGACACTAAGAAGCCCAACGGAGTTCTTAATCTGACAACGCTTCGCAAACTCGATCAACTGGAAAAGAAATTCACAAAATACGAAGAACTGGCTGCTCCACTATCTTTATCGAAACTAGCTAAAGTAGCCCGACAAGCCTACTATAATGGCTCTCCAAGACACTATAAGCTTCCTAGTTCGATGGAAAAGAACATTATTCTTTCCTATGCTACAAAGGGGGAAGGACAGGCAAATATGCTACATGCATACCTCGATAGCACCCGAAGCATTACACGCATGAGTGTGTTCATGAAAGATATCGGCACCGACCGAATGGACAGCATCTATCACAAACTAAATGCAGATATTCAAGAGGTTTTTCCTCCTGAGCGATATAAAACCACAGTAACTGGTTCCAGCGTTATTTTCTTTAAGGGAACTCAGTACTTAATGGAAAACCTATTTATGTCGCTGGCGTTGGCAGTAGTACTTATTTCACTATTTATGTCGGCCATGTTCTACTCTTGGCGAATGGTGGTTATGTCGCTGGTTCCAAATATTCTTCCGCTGCTTTTTACTGCAGCAATTATGGGATACTTCGGAATTCCTATAAAAGCTTCTACCATCTTAGTATTTAGTGTGGCATTCGGTATTTCTGTCGATAACACAATTCATTTCCTGGCCAAATACCGACAAGAGCTTTCAGCCTTTAACTGGGATATTGGTAAATCGGTACAAATGGCATTAAAAGAAACAGGTGTTAGTATGATGTACACTTCAACTGTTCTTTTCTTCGGTTTCGGGATATTTAGTGTTTCCAGCTTTGGAGGAACAGTAGCCATGGGAGTTTTGGTGTCGTTAACTCTTTTAGTAGCCATGATGTCGAACTTGATTCTTTTACCATCATTGCTACTTGGATTAGAGCGCATTATTACCAACAAGTCGTTTAAAGAGCCATTGCTTGATATCTATAACGAAGAAGAAGACATTGAACTGGATCATCTAGAGATCGTTTCGGACAACAACAAATAACCAACAACGAAGCATGTTAACCTTTAAAAGTGCAATTGAAAGAATCAATCAAAAGATTGAAGAGGAACTAAAAGAAGTTCAAACCAAAGAACCTGCAGGACTTTATTCGCCTATTATTTACACCCTTCAGCGCGGTGGTAAAAGAATACGTCCGGTACTAGCATTACTCACATACAACATGTATCGAGAGGATTTAGAGAAGGTATACCCTGCAGCTTTGGCCATTGAAATTTTTCACAATTTCACCCTTTTGCACGATGATATAATGGATGATGCTGATATTCGTCGAGGAGAACCAACTGTTCACAAACGCTTCAACGAAAATGCAGCCATTTTATCAGGGGATGCCATGTCGATTTTAGCCTACCAATATCTTGGGAACACACCCACAAATAATCTTCAAGGCTTGCTTCAACTTTTCAACCAAACGGCAATGGAAATTTGTGAAGGGCAGCAGTATGATATGGAGTTCGAAGACAGGTCAGACGTGACTGTTGAAGAATACCTGACCATGATAAAGCTGAAAACAGCCGTTTTATTGGCCTGTAGCATGAAAGCCGGAGCAATGGTTGCGGAAGCACCAGCTGAAGATGCCCAACATCTATACGATTTCGGTATTAATTTAGGATTGGCATTTCAACTACAAGATGACCTGTTGGACGTATATGGCGACGCATCTGTTTTTGGAAAGAAAATTGGTGGCGATATTATTGCCAACAAAAAAACCTTCCTGCTATTGAACGCACTATGTTTAGCCAACTCAACACAAAAAGAGGAGTTGGAAAGATGGATCAATCAACCTGCTCCAAACAGAGAAGAAAAAGTGACAGCAGTAACTCAATTATACAATGAGTTAGGAGTAAAAGAACTATCTCAGGAAAAAATGGAAGATTATTACGAAAAAGCAATCAACCATTTAAATCAAGTAAAGCTGAACGACCAGCTAAAATCCAATTTATTGTTGATAGCCCAAAAAATGATGAACCGAGACTCTTAAGTGAGATAATTAACAATTCTTCACTTTCCAGCCAACTCATTTCAGTATCAAAACAGTAAATTTGTTACTGTTAATGATTTAAAATATCAGATTTTGCTGACTAAAAACTGAAATTAATGGCTCAAAATACAGGTAAAATCATTCAGGTAATTGGTCCTGTTGTAGATGTTAGCTTCGAAACCGAAGGAAGCGAATTACCCAAGATTAACGATGCGCTGGAAGTAAAAATTGAAGGCAAGCCCAACCTTATAATCGAGGTTCAGCAACACATTGGTGAAAATACCGTTCGTGCTGTTGCCATGGACTCTACCGATGGACTTTCCAGAGGAACTGAAGTAATTCCAACAGGTAATCCTATTATTGTTCCATCAGGAATTAACGCAATGGGACGCTTACTTAATGTGGTAGGAAATGCCATTGATGGTCTTGAATCTGTTACCAAACAAGAAGGGCGAAATATCCATAGCGCTCCTCCTAAATACGAAGAATTAAGTACCGAAAACGAAGTACTTTATACTGGTATCAAAGTAATCGATCTTATCGAGCCATATGCCAAAGGAGGCAAGATTGGTCTGTTTGGTGGTGCCGGTGTGGGAAAAACAGTGCTCATTCAGGAATTAATCAACAACATTGCATTGGCACACGACGGATATTCTGTATTTGCAGGTGTTGGTGAACGCACTCGCGAAGGAAACGATTTGCTTCGGGAGATGATTGAAGCCGATATTGTTGACTATGGCGAAGAGTTCAAAAAAAGCATGGAAGAAGGCAACTGGGATCTTTCGAAAGTAGATTACGAAAAACTGAAGAATTCGAAACTAGCCATGGTATTTGGTCAGATGAATGAGCCACCGGGAGCACGTGCCCGCGTTGCACTTTCAGGTCTTTCAATTGCCGAAAGCCTACGCGATGGAGATGGTAAATCTGGCGGTAAAGATATCTTGTTCTTCGTCGATAATATTTTCCGATTTACGCAAGCTGGTTCTGAGGTCTCTGCACTTTTAGGTCGAATGCCATCTGCAGTAGGTTACCAACCCACATTGGCAACCGAAATGGGCTTCATGCAAGAGCGAATCACCTCAACAAAGAATGGCTCCATCACTTCGGTTCAGGCGGTATACGTACCTGCCGATGACTTGACCGATCCTGCTCCAGCCACCACGTTTGCCCACCTTGATGCCAAAACAGTATTGAGTCGCAAACTGGCATCTTTGGGAATATACCCAGCTGTTGATCCACTTGAGTCTACATCAAGAATTCTAAGTGCCGAGATTGTTGGAGATGCTCACTACAACTGTGCTCAGCGTGTAAAAGAGCTACTTCAGCGTTATCAGGAACTACAAGATATCATTGCCATTCTTGGACTGGAAGAACTTTCAGAAGAAGACAAGCTGGTGGTACATCGTGCGCGTCGCGTTATGCGTTTCTTATCGCAACCGTTCCACGTTGCCGAGCAGTTCTCGGGAATGCCAGGAGTACTGGTTTCCATTGAAGATACCATCAAAGGGTTCAATATGATCATCGATGGCGAAGTTGACAAATACCCGGAGTCGGCCTTCTCATTTGTTGGAACTATAGAAGAAGCCATTGAAAAAGGGGAAAAAATATTAGCAGAGGCATAATTTAAAATCAACAGTTTATGTATCTCGAAATCATCACTCCTGAGAAAAAAGTATACGAAGGAGAAATTAAACTGGTAAAGCTTCCCGGAAGTGCAGGTTCTTTCGAAATTCTTGAGAACCACGCTCCCATTGTTTCTACACTAGACACAGGTGAGCTAAAAATAGTTGATACCAATGACGAAACAACCATCTATCAGATTAAGGGAGGTGTAGTTGAGGCTAGACAAAACAAAGTGGTTGTTTTAGCCGAGTCAGTTTAATATCGTTAAAAAATATTATCTTCGAGGCTGGTAAATTAACGACCAGCCTTTTTATTTTGAAGAAAAAATTCCTCGTCATACGATTTAGTTCTATTGGTGATATCGTATTAACCACACCAGTAGTTCGCTGCTTAAAACAACAAGTTGCGAATGCTGAAATACACTACATCACCAAAAAGAAACACCAGGCAATTCTTGAACACAATCCGTATATCGACAAATTACATCTGTTGGATGATAAGCTACTTGACACTGTTGAAGAGTTAAAGAATGAACAGTTCGACTATGTTATCGACCTGCATAACAATATTCGATCGGCACAAATTAAACGACTTCTGAAGGTAAAAAACTACAGTGTTGACAAACTAAATATTAAAAAGCTGCTTCTGGTAACTTTTAAGATTAACAAGTTACCAAACCTGCACATTGTCGATCGGTATATGGATACTGTAAATGCTTTTGGTGTATTAAACGACGGGAAAGGCTTAGACTATTTCATTCCGCCAGAAACGGAAAATAACACCGAGCTTATATCTAAAATAAATAACGATTACGTTGCAATTGTTTTAGCTGGCACTTACTATACCAAAAGGTTTCCTCAATCAAAATTAATTGAACTCTGTAAGGCAACAGACAAGCCGATAGTTTTATTGGGAGGAAACGACGAAAAAGAGATGGGCGAAAACATAGTAAAGGCATGTGGACAACATGTTAAAAACTATTGTGGCGAGCTGAATCTCAATCAGTCGGCATTGTTTACAAAACATGCTCGACTCGTTATTACCAACGACACCGGCTTAATGCACATTGCTGCTGCATTTCATAAGAAAATACTTTCTATTTGGGGAAATACTGTCCCTGAATTCGGGATGTATCCTTACATTCCCCATTCTGCATCTGAGATAATGCAGGTACGAGGATTAAATTGTCGACCTTGCTCAAAATTGGGTTCCAATCAATGTCCCAAAAGGCATTTCAAATGCATGATGGATCTCTCTATTTCTTCCATGATCAACTGGATTGACGAGAACTATTGATAGTACTTCATTATGCCTACCATTAGCGCAGTAATCATCACTTATAACGAAGCAGCAAACATTTCCAGATGCTTACAGTCACTGACAGATATTGCTGATGAGACAATTATCGTTGATGCTTTCTCCCAAGATGATACAGTATCTATCTCAAACAAATTCGATGTAAATCTATTTCAACGCAAATGGGATGATTACTCTTCCGCTAAGAATTTCGGAAATCAGAAAGCGACAAAAGATTACATCTTATCAATAGATGCAGACGAAGCACTTTCATCAGAGTTAAGACAATCGTTACTACAGTTAAAAACGCAGCCAATTCAACCTGAACAAGTGTTTCAATTCAATCGCAGAAATTTCTATTGTGGGAAATGGATAAAACATTGCGGCTGGTACCCTGATACAAAGATCAGACTATGGCTCAACAAAACAGCACACTGGGAAGGCATAGTGCACGAAAAATTAAACTTCAGCAATCCTGTAAAGAAAGTTCATCTGGAGGGAGATCTGCTTCATTACACTTATAACTCAGTTGAACACCACAAACAAAAACTCCAGAAGTATGCTAAACTAGGAGCTTCAAAACAAAAGCACTCTTCCATTATCAAGGCGATAATTCATGCATCTTTCTGCTTTTTAAGAGTATACATTTTTAAGCTTGGAATTCTGGATGGAATTTATGGTTTTTCAATTGCTAAGCTATCTTCTTATGAAACATTCTTAAAGCACTCTCGCACAAGACTCTAAAACTAAACCTTTTCCTTCTACCATTTGTTTTTTTTAAGAATGTCGATTGTAGGGAGGGAATTGTATGCTAAACGGTCTTAGGTATATTGTATTTATTGGAAGCATTCTTTTGCTTTCTGTAAATGGTATGGCCCAGGAATTATGGTTAAAAGCAGAGACTCTACCTGCTACCTACAACGATTATGACAGTATCTCTGTGTGGAATGACCAAAGTGGAAATGGACATAATGCTACTCAGTCTGGCACTAAAAGACCCATTCTAACTTATGGTTCCAATGGAAACAGAGCAATCTTTTTCTGGAATACTTTTCTTGACATCCCGTACAGCTCAAGTCTTAATCCATCAAGTTTTACAGTATTCTTAGCTATGAGAGGTTCCAACACATCTGGGTTCTCTTCTCCATATACATCGCGTGATGATAATCCATCAAAAGGATATATTCTCTATTTAAACGGAGGTGAATTTAGATACTGGTCAGGAGGAGGTGCATCAACCGGAGATTGGCATGCTTTCAATACAGGAGTTCAAACAGAAGGGTCACGATTTGAACTGATTACTTTTAAGGGAAGTGCTAGTGGAAGCAACATTGTCAAACGCTTTTACAAGAATGGAACAATGGCTTCATCAACACCTACACATTCCTACAGTCCTAACACACAACGACCAACCCGCTTGGGAGCAGGAGCAAGTGAAACAGCCAATGGCGATTTCTTTTTGAGTGGCTACATTTCTGAGGTGATAATGTACCCATCTGCATTAGGCGATACAGATAGAGAGAAAGTGGAATCTTATTTAGGTGTAAAATATGGCTTAACACTATCTCACAATTATCAATCTTCAGGAGGCACAACAACCTACTGGGTCAACACATATGGGAATGATATTACTGGTCTTGGTCGCGATAATACTTATGGACTACACCAAAAATATGCAACCTCTGTCGACTATTCCCCATCACTATCAATGGGTTTTGCTTTATCAACAGATACTAACTTTGAATCGTACAGCTCTAGTGCACGTCCCGATTTATCCAATAACCAATTCTTAATAATGGGGCACAACGACGGAGCCTACAACGCATGGATTAACGAGGGAAGCTACAAACGTATAGGTAGAAGATGGAAAGTTAGGAATACAGGTAGTACTGGCTCTATCAATATTCAATTTTACATGAATGGCGTTGTTGATGCTACTGGTTCTCGTAAAATTGCCGTAGATAATGATGAAGATTTGTCCAATGGTATAGTTGCAATGTATTCATTAACCAGCGTGGGATCGAGTTATTTTCGCACTGCCATTCCATTCCCTGATGGAACTTCCTACATGACAGTTATTGACGACATTCAGCCTGAACAACAATTGTGGTTAAAGGCCGATGCAGGTACAAGCACCACCACCGACAACCAAACAGTACAGAGTTGGTCAAGTCAACATGGAGGAAGTATTACAGCCACTCAATCAGCGGATAATGCCAGGGCTACTTATCAAGATAACGAGATCAATTTTAACCCAGTCTTACAGTTTGATGGCAGTAACGACTTTATGCAAATATTTGGCTCGCCTCCTTTAGGATATGGAAATGCCTCCAGAGCAACATTTTTGGTAGCCAACAAAAACTCATCATCGAGTTGGAAGTTTGCTTTTTCATACGGAACTGGTTCTTCTTTACAGGCATGGTGTCTGGGAGCCAATTCTAACAGTATCGTTTTAGGTAGCTGGGGAAATGATATCATAACCAGCAGTTGGGGTACCGACTCAAGATTAATTACCGGAACACACAATGGTTCTACTATGGAATTATATGGAGAAGGGAATTCCCTCGGCACACGCTCTGAAACATTGAACACAGAGTCATCTCCGGCAACTATCCACATTGGTGCACAAGTAAACAGAGTAGAAAATTGGCCTGGGCAAATTGCTGAGATACTACACTATTCAGGTAATCTTCAAGAAAGTGAACGTCAGCAAATTCAGACTTACCTAGCATTAAAATATGGTATAACACTGAACCACAACTATGTTTCTTCCGGAGGAACAACAGTATATCCAATGCAAAGTTATACCCTATACGATATTGCAGGTATTGGTAGTGATAGTACCTATGGATTAGATCAACGCATATCTTCTACTGAAAATTCAACATCTTCGGACAATGCAGATTTAACTATAGCAACGACTAACGATTTTACCTCGTCCAACTTAAATAGTGGTAGATCCTCACTTTCTAACAATCAATTTTTAGTTTGGGGACGAAGAAACTTCAGTACATCAAGTTGGATTGTTGATAACAGCTACAGAAGGGTGCAAGAATATTGGAAAGTAGAAAATACTGGAAATGTGGGCACCATACATATGCAAATTAACTTAAAAGATTTCCCTGACTCATGGACAGGCACTTATTATGCAATTGTAGATGCAGATGCCGATTTATCCAGCGGAGCACAAACATATGCCTTAACCAATTCATCAGGAGATTTATATACAGCATCATTTCAGTTTCCATCTGGCACATCATACTTATCTATTGGATTTGAAAGTGCTGGAGTTGATTATGGTGATGCACCAAACAGCTATTCAACACTAAGCAGTAGCAGTGGTCCTTACCACAATATTGTCACTGGAACTTATCTGGGAGCTGGGGTAAGTGCCGACTCTGACGGTTTTGGAAATGGAACAGACTCTGGTGGCGACGCCTCGGATGATACCAACGACGATGGAGTGACTTTCAATCCATCACTAAATATTTCCGGAGCTAACATTATTGAAGCAGGAGTGACAAATACCATACGAGTAAATGCTTCTGTTGCCGGTTATGTTACTGCTTGGTTAGATCTAAATCTGGATGGAGATTTCTTAGATTCAGGAGAAAAAATTATTGACAACAGTTCAGTGTCAGTTGGTAATACTGACCTTACCTTTTCAGTCGCAAACACCAACAAACACGGAGTAACTTATGCTCGTATCCGATATTACACTACCTCTGGACAAGTAACACTTCCAACAGGTTTAGCAACCTCTGGTGAGGTGGAAGATTATCAGGTAAACATTGTGGCCGATCGTCCATCTGACATCTGTAGTAATTTGATTATTAATGGAGGTTTCGAATCGCCAAACATATCTGGAAGTTATTCTCAGGCCAACACCAGTACTATTCCCGGATGGAATTCCTCGGTTAATAAGGTAGAGATTTGGAACTCAGGAAGTGTTAGTGGGATACCTTCGCAAGAAGGAGGTCAATTAGCCGAACTTAATGTAGATGGAAGTACCACCTATTATCAGGATGTTGTTACCAATCCTGGAGAGACAATGACCTGGCAGATATACCATCGAGGCAGAGGAGGTTCAGAGCAAATTGCCTTTAAACTGGGACCACCTGGAAGTACCTCAACTATTCAGAATATAACAACCGGAACAACATGGACTCAATACACGGGTACGTATACTATTCCTTCCGGACAAAATGTAACTCGATTCGAAATAAGTACCGTTTCGCCAACAGGTGGGTCTGGTAACCTTCTAGATAACATTCGTTTTTACGTGGTTGATAATACCAATCCAACGATTACGTGTGCCAGCAACCAAAGTGTTAATCCGAACAATGCGAGCTGTACTTTCCTGGTATCTGGCACAGCATGGGATGCTACTGCAACCGATAATTGTGTTACCGTAACTCTGGCTCACGATTACGATGGAGGTGGAAGCTCTCTTAATGGAAAGTCATTCCCTGTGGGTACAACAACAGTAACATGGACAGCTACCGACGGCTCATCCAATACCGCTACCTGTACCATGAATATTACTGTTGCCAATAATCTTTCTGCTGCAATTGCATCTGATTCAGGCACTGAAATTTGCTCTGGCGATCAGGTAATATATACCGCTACGCCAACCAATGGTGCAACGCCATTTACCTATAATTTCAGAGTCGGAGGGACATCAGTGCAAAGTGGTAGTGGCACTACTTACACCACCACATCACTTAGTAACAACAATGTGGTAGATGTAATTATTACCGATACTAATGGCTGTACAGCCACCAGCTCGTCTCTCACAATGACAGTACGTGGAGCTATAACAACCAATGCAATACAAATTGAAAATTAAGCGTAGATCAGTCCTACAATTTTCTCCAGCCATTCAGCGTCTACCTCATCGAAAGTATTCTTCTCGCTACTATCAACATCCAGCACACCAACAACTTCGCCTGCTTTATTTTTTAATGGAACCACAATTTCAGATTGAGATCGTGAATCGCAAGCAATATGCCCAGGGAAAGCATGTACGTCTGGAACAACAATGGTCTCCTGCTGATTTATTCCAGCCCAACAAACTCCTGTATCTTTAGCTAAAACCATACAAGCCACTGGCCCTTGATAGTTTCCAACAATCAATTCCCCATCGGTTAAAAGATAAAAACCGGTCCAGAAGAATTTGTCCATCTTCTGATGTAAAACAGCTGTTACAGTTGCCATTCTCGCACGTGGCAACTCACATTTTTTCAACAACTCTTCTATCTGATCATGCAATCGTCCGTAACGACGCGCTTTTCTGGCTTTTAACTTATCTTCCATCATCTTTAATTTATATCGAACTCTGTTTGAGTTGACGTGTATATTTACTTGAGAGCTATTCTCAACAACACAAAATTGAAATTGTTTCAAATAACAATTCTCAATTGAGAGATACCAAAATTATACGTTCAAATAAAAACTACCAACTGATTATTCATAGATTGAACTCAGGTTAGTGTAAATATCACCATTTGAATACATGAATTTCAGTATATTTGCTGCTTTAACAACCAATTGATGGAAGATAAAAAAGAACAATTATTTCAACATATCGAAGTCCCTGAAGATCTTCGGAAAGTAGACATGGATCGCCTTCCTGAAGTATGTGACGACCTTCGAAAATATATCATTGATGAAGTTGCCAACAATCCGGGACACTTGGGAGCAAGCCTTGGTGTAGTGGAACTTACTGTTGCGCTTCATTATGCCTACAATACTCCTTACGACCAGCTAGTATGGGACGTGGGACACCAGGCATACGGCCATAAAATACTTACTGGCCGCAAAGAAAAATTCCATACCAACAGAAAATATAAAGGCATCAGCGGTTTCCCCAAGCGTAGTGAAAGTGAATTTGACTCATTTGGAGTTGGTCACTCTTCTACCTCCATTTCTGCCGCATTAGGAATGTCTGTTGCTGCCAAAATAAATAACGAGGAGCGTAAAATTGTTGCTGTTATTGGAGATGGAGCCATGACAGGAGGAATGGCTTTCGAAGGCTTAAACAATGCTGCTATTACCAATTCCGATATCCTGATTGTTTTAAACGATAACAACATGGCTATCGACCCGAATGTAGGTGGGTTAAACAACTACCTGCTGGACATGACACGTTCCAGTGCTTACAACAAGCTGAAGAAAGATATCTGGGATGGACTGGGTAAAGGTTATGGCTTTGGGAAAAAGACCCGCCGTTTAATGCAGCGAACCGAAAATGCCATTAAAGCAGCACTTCTGAAGCAAAGTAATTTATTCGAATCACTTGGAGCACGCTACTTTGGGCCGGTCGACGGACACGACGTAGTTTATCTGACTAAGGTATTCAAAGACCTACAGCGCATCAAAGGTCCCAAAATTCTCCACGTAGTTACCCAAAAAGGAAAAGGATACGATCCGGCAGAGAAGAATCAAACTCAATGGCATGCGCCAGGAAAGTTTAATCCTGAAACCGGAGAAATAATAAAAGAAGAAGAAAAGGGGAAATGTCCGCCTAAATATCAAGAAGTGTTTGGACGAACATTGGTTGAATTGGCCCGACAAAATGATAAAATTACTGGTATCACTCCGGCAATGCCTACCGGTTGCTCCATGACTTACATGATGGATGAGTTTCCTGATCGCTCGTTCGATGTAGGAATAGCCGAACAACATGCTGTTACTTTTTCTGCAGGATTGGCCACTCAAGGGATGATTCCATTTTGTAACATCTACTCCACATTCATGCAACGTGCCTACGATCAAATATTGCACGATGTAGCACTTCAGAATTTGAATGTTGTTTTCTGCCTTGACAGAGGCGGTTTGGTAGGTTCCGATGGTGCAACACACCATGGTGTGTACGACATAGCTTATTTGCGTCATATACCCAACATGACTGTTGCTGCCCCTATGAATGAGGTAGATTTGCGAAATATGATGTACACAGCCCAGCAAGAAAATATGGGGCCTTTTTCTATTCGTTACCCAAGAGGAAAAGGGGTAGAAAAAGAGTGGGAACAACCACTTACTCCTATGAAGGTGGGCAAAGCTGTACAAATTTCTGAAGGAGAGAAAGTAGCTATTTTAACCATCGGTCATGTTGGTAACTTTGCTGCTAAAGCCATTCGTTTATTGAAAGATGAACTAGACACATTCCCGGCTCATTTCGATATGCGTTTTGTTAAACCAATCGACGAAGAGCTTTTGGATCATGTGTTTGAAAATTACGATTCAATTCTGACTATCGAAGATGGTTGTGTTATGGGAGGATTTGGAAGTGCCGTAGCTGAATACATGCTTTCGAAAAACAAAAAGCTACCCATAAAAATGTTGGGTGTACCCGATGAGTTTATCGAACAAGGAACCCAGCTCGACCTCTATCGAGAATGTGGATTCGACACACTTTCCATTAAAGAGACTATAAAAGTGATGATGAGTTCTTAGACTCTCAGCTTACAAAATATTCGGATTGTTAGATTTCGGATCTACAAGTAAGTAGGTCCGAAAATCCAATATCCGGCAATTTAAAGTCGTCTACAGATTCTTTATTGCTTCCTCTAATGCTTTCATGCTTTCCTCGGAATAACCAATGTGAAAGTATTCTACCTTACCATCCTTTATAATGATGTTAGCAGGATACCCCTGTGGTTTTCGACCTTTTTTTATGGACGAATCAGGATTAATCTGAAATAGATACTGAATTAAAGCATTCTGCTCATATAACGGGAAATAGATAAACTCTTCTTTTTGCAATGCCATCCACTTCTCTACCTTAGATTGCTCTTCGGCAGTTATAGAGAGAAAAAGCATGTTATCTTGTTCGTATTTATCTACCAGCTTATTCAACTCTGGAATCTCATGTTGACATGGACCACACCAGGTTGCCCATAAATTTATAATCAGCACTTTGGCGTTCTTTTCATCTGCCAGCGATGGAGTATCACTCAGCACTTTACGAATGGGTTCATCAACCGAAGTGGCATTCCGATAAAAAGCTGTCTGTTTCCAATTGGTTATGGCATTGTTGCCTATAAGTATTGCCACAAATATGGCTATGAGTATAATGGGTAGTTTATTCTTCATTTTTTCTCGTTTTCGGTATAAATTAAAAGCTGCGTTTTTGAACCATGTAATACACTCCATATATCAACAAACCACTATAGATGGAGATCATTATCAATGGCAATGGAGTTAATATTTCCTGGCCAACAATCTTCTGTAAAGTATTAACCGGCATCCACTCAATGGCATCGAACTCCAATTTCTTTTTAATAAAGTTAACAATGGTTCCTTCCAGCATCCAATAAACAAATACAGCTATTAGTAACGCTTGAGCCGATCGGAAAAAAGCAATTAACCCGGCCAACAATCCCACTATCCACAAGTACTGAAAATGGGCCAATAGCGAATTCCAATCTGTAGCCATTATTATATGCCAAGGATATACTCCCCAGAAAAAACCAACCAATACCGACATGAGAAAATTCAAAACCAATAACAGGACTAATAAACCAGTAATATCCAGCAGCAAAAATGACGTTAGCCGGTTTCTGGTCCACCCCGAAGCTAACAACATGCGATAGTAGCCACTGTTAATTAACTGCACGCGACTTTGTAATATCCACAGCATAAATATTAGTCCGGTAAATGTCGACTCCAATGTTCGGGTTACAACATTTTCGGCTAAAGTTATTCCTTCCAGATGGTTGTTAGCACCAAACCAATACCGAAAAATAGTATTCAGTAAAAACAACAAAGCGATGGTAACAAGCGAAACAATGGTTCCTCGTTTTTTCACCATTGTTGTAAATGCGAAGTATTCTGATTTTAATATCATCGTAAATAGGTTAATTATTTGAATGAAAGCCCAACTGCATCTCTATCAATTTTCGAATTACTGGATTCCAGATCACAGAAAGTTTTGAAAATATTAAGTCGGCTCTAATTAGGTCGAACTAGTCAATAGCTCAACAATTTGTTCTTGTTTCTCTTGTGCTCTCAGCTTCTCATCTTTCGATAATTCGTGCGTTATATGGCCGTTTTCCATCAACAATACATATGTGTTGTCCAGATCCATTTCTCCCAAAATATGAGTAGACATCAGAATTAGGCGGTTCTCTTGTTCCAATTGTTTCACCAACTCTCGCCACTTCTTCATTCCCACCGGATCGAGGCCATTCAATGGTTCATCCCAGAGTAAAACTGGTCGATTTCCCAACAGAGAAAGAATTAAACTCAATCGCTTTTTCATCCCCACCGATAACGATTTGAATTTCTTCTCCCGGGCATCGCTCAGCTCCCAGAACGATAACCATTGATCTACCTCTTTATTGCTTGCTCCAACTTCGAGCGCTATTAACTTACATATTTCATCAACTGTCAATCCTCTTTCGGTTTCGAATGGTTCAATGGCTACTCCCAACAACGAACGATATTCATCGGCATTCGTTTTTCCGTCCAACTCTATTGCTCCACTATCCACACCAATGAAACCAGCAATGGCACTAAACAAGGTTGTTTTTCCACACCCGTTTACACCTACAATCAGGTAAATTCCCGATTGCTTTGTTTCCAGCGAGAAGTCATTCAATACCGATTGCTTCCCTAGTTTTTTTGATACATTACTAATCTTCAACATGAGTGGTACTATTTTCTTTAAATTGATCTTCCAATGCTTTTTCCCACTGCAACTCATTCATTGCTCTCTCAGGAAGTGGCTTCAATTTCACCACATTGTAATTGGCCCAGAATGCCGAATCATATTCATACTTTGTCTCCAATGAGTTTTCAGTTCGGTCTAACCATTCTCTATATCGAATGCGTTTCATTTTCTTCCGCTCTGTGGCAATATTATTTATCACCAACATTTCTTCGTTGTATTGTCGACCTATGATCTTTCTCTTCTTCTTATCCGGGTTATCATCTTTAATCCAGGATTTTCCATCTGGGAATCCTAAGTTAGTAATATATTTTAAGTAATATTTACCATTGTATTTTTGATATACACAACTACTCTTAGAAAAGTAAACTCCTTTCAAATTATAGCTCTTGTTTTTTCCAGAACCAAGCTTCCACCAATGATCAATCCGCATAATTCCATAATCATTGGCATTTACAAATATGTATCCTCCCTCATCATCGTCTCCCAATTCCGACGCTCGTTTTCCACTCGGATAAAGTCGATCATAGGTATACCTAATTTTATATACCTTCATGGTGTCCAGCCACTCTATGCTTTCCACCTGGTATTTAAAATCTTCGAATTCTTCCAATGGTTCATACCACCACGAAGCCTTTATTGTACGCACTCCATCTTTGTAAAGCATTCGGTAAAAAAGGTTACGATGTCCACCAAAGTACTTCTCCATTCGTTTAAAAGCCTTTGCCCACCTTTCCTCGCTAGGAATCAAATAATTGGTGCTTTTCCGGTATTGATCAAGATTTACTTTGATATTGGCGGCACTGGTATTTATTCCCGGATCTTTTATTGTTAAAGCAGCTTCTAACAACTCTTTCACAGTAGAATCTCGGTACGAAACCCTGCGATAGAAAGCATCCATCTGAAATCGTCTACGATTACCATTCCGTTTAATTCGCTTAGCTGCTCTGGCCACAATATCACGTGCTTCATTACCATTGGGCAAAACTACAATCTCGTTTATATTGTATGGTTTGGGCTCTAACTTTATAATAATTCCCTCTTCATCATCATTAGGAATAGTGAACTTTTGAGCATGATAACCCATGCATGAAAAAGTAAGTTCCTTTCCTGTCCAGTCGTCACTCATTTTAAAGTCGAAGTACCCAATGGCATTAGAAATAGATCCCATTCCCGTATTGCCCACAACAATATTAGTATAAGGCAATAGTTCACCCGATTTCGCATCTTTAATCATTCCACTCAATCGGATTTTTCGAATCTCTCTCGGTACAATCATCAAATTGCCCGAACTAATTTGAAATTGATAACCAGTCGTTTCTTTTAGTTTGAAAAAGATAGTGTCGGTTTCCCAATTGTTATCAGGCCAATCGATACTATCGTCTAACGCCACCAGATCATCACTGTAACAAAGCTCTAACTGTTTCTCTTTGGCCACCTTCTCCAGTATATCCCGAACACTTTGGGTTTGAGCCTGAGAGAAAAATGCAATTAAAAGAAAAACTAAAAGGAATAGGGGTTTTAAAGGGTAACTGTAATTACTCATCTCGTTTTTTTGAAAGGATTATTGTTCCATCTTTGGTTTTTGTATACTCTAGATTACTCGTTATTGTCACTATTTTCAGAATCACATCTACTGGCTGTTTGGTTAAAAACGCTCCAGAAAATCGTTGTTTCTTTATAGCACTATCTTCAAACTGAATATCAACCTGATACCTTTTTTGTAGTTCATTTGCCAACTCTTCCAATCGCACATTATTAAACCGAAGTTTACCATCAACCCATGCCATGAAATTGGCTGTTTTGTTGCGCTGTTTAACCATTTTATGCGAATTACCATTGTAAATGGCCTGATCGCCTTTGGCTAAAATCACCTTCCTTTTCTGTTTTAGATTAGAAACAGCCACCCTCCCCGACTCTACCGTAACAGAATCTACTCCATTTTTCATTGCAGCTGCAGCCACCACAAAGCGAGTTCCCAATACCTGGGTTATACTGTTGGACGTTTTAATAAGAAAGGGGCGCTTGGTGTCTCGCTTTACATTGAAGTAAGCCTTCCCCTCCAAAGCAACTTGTCGTTTTTGATCTGTAAAAATTTTAGGATAGTTTATTTGAGCCCCTTTTTGTAATGTTACCGATGTACTATCAGGAAGAAGAATTGTTTCGTTGCTTTTCGCAGTATACTGAACCATTTCGTCAACAACATAACTTTTTAGTACCCATACCACTCCCAACGTTATTAACAACATAGCTGCCACTCTGGGCACCCAGCGATTTAGCACACGCCATTTAAGTCGACTATTTACTTTTGCTAATGCTGTAGTTGCATCGGGGTGAAATTGATTTCGAGGTTGAGCCGTTGCCTCCCATACTTTTCGCACCTGCTGGTAAGTGGCTTCGTTTTCTGGCGATAACTTTCGCCAGGCTTCCACCTCACTATTCTGCGTTGGATTTTCCAATGCAGCAATTATTTCGGGAAATTTATCTTCCATTGTTTTTCATTCAATACACCCTAATGATGTTTCCCGAATTGAATCCCCCCAAAGAATTTCAAAAAAAATAATTGGCAAGTATCTTATATGAAACAAAAAGCCCGAAATATTGCTATTTCGGGCTACTACTAATATATGAAATGATAAAACTAACGTGTATGTTTGAAAACTTTCTCCTTCATATCTTTAGTTCGAATATCCTTATTCTGAATAGCAGGAAGTTCATTACTTGGTTTATCCAGATAGAAGTATGCCGTTGCTGACACATCATCGCGTCGATAAAATGTGGTAGAAACACCATCGGGGAAACGATCTTCTTCAATCTTAGGAGGATTCTCCATATCCAGATATCGCTTACTTGCATTCATTCCATCTTTACTCACATATGACCATAACACTTTTAATTCGGCTCCATTCTTTCGCATCTCTCTTAAGCGATTCCTATGAGCATTTCCCATTTGTTGAATGGTTACCTTACAGTTTTTATGGAAATAAACCGGATCGACAGTGTGATAGCGATAGAATGCATACAGATCATTTTTCTTGTCAGAAACTAATGATCCTTGAATATCATTTGCAAACTCGTTCTGTCCCCAGCCAGAGCCAATGTAATCTTCTGTTCCTGTCCCCACTAAAGTTGGATGCTCACTATCTCCATCCAAGAATATTTTTACTTCGCCTTCGCCAAACCATGAACCTTGATAAAGCGGGTTACCAATTACGCCAATATTGGTTCCTAAGTATCTTCCTCGCCCGTTTACATTCGGTAAGATTTCGAAATCTTCTCCCAGTTTTGTGTTCATATCACGATGCCAATAGGTGTGAAAGTACATTACATCTTCAGGATGAGATTTTACTTTTAGGAAATCAACCTTGAAATAGAACATCAAAATCTTCTCTGACTCATTAACAATCTCGATTTTTGCTGCTTTACGATAAGGCATAGGAATAAAACAATTGTGAGAACGCCCCTCGGGAGATGAAAACAATTCACATTCAAACTTTCTCATTAATCCCAAACCTACTCCAAAGAAATCGGAAAAAGGAACAGAAACAGCAGGCTTATTGGCATTATCCCAATACATTTCAATTTTCACCTGGCGTCGCATTTCCGGATCCCACAGCGCAGAATTGGCTGACCATATCTTTGTAATCATTCCAGCTCCTTGCTGGTTAAAAATTACTTTCTTCTCCCCTGGTGCAATTAGATAATAAGCATCTCCCTTTGCACCCTTATTGGTTAAAGCACCTTTGCCTTTTAGTCCATCTGGATTTTCAGCACTCACCCACCTGGTTTCAACTCCTTCTGGTGCTGCTTTGTAATAACATTTGGCCAAGGCCTGTACATCAACATTCTCATTTTTCTGTTTGCATGCACTTCCAATAACGATTAACGTTACAAGTAATAGTCCAACTTTTCTCATGCTATTTCGATTTAGCTATTTCTATCAAAATTAAAGAAAAGAAGAACAACCTACTCCTGAAACATTGTCCCATTTAAAATCGAGACCTATATCCAACTAATTTTCAACAAAATAAAAAGCCCGAAATATTGCTATTCCGGGCTACGATGAATTTAGGTTTGATATAATCTAACGGGAAGCTTTAGGTTGACTGCCCATATAGAATTCTAGTTTTCCACCTTTCATAAGCGTTTGGTGCGAGAAGAAAGGTTTATCTAATGTTTGACCATTAAGCACTACTTTTTGTACGTGTTTATTGGCCTTTGAATTGTTGTGAGTGATAATCTCGAAAGTACCACCTGGAACACGAATTTTTGCCTTATCAACAATAGGGCGACCAATGGTGTATGTAGCATCTCCAGGACACACCTGATAGAAGCCCATTGCACTTAACACATACCAGGCAGACATCTGTCCGCAATCTTCGTTTCCAATGATTCCAGCAGGTGTTGGTTCATAAAAACCATATAATATCTGATCGATATATTCTTGTGTTTTATGTGGAGCATTGGTCCAGTTGTACAAGTAAGCCATGTGGTGACTTGGCTCGTTTCCATGAGCATACTGACCAATTAACCCTGTAATATCGGCAGAAGCGTGTTCTCCTTCAATTTCAGAGCTTGTTGTAAACAATGTATCCAACATCGATTCGAAATGATCGGCTCCTCCATGAAGTTGTTTCAACTCCTCGATTGCATGAGGAACCAAGAAGCTCCACTGCCATGAATTACCCTCAACATAATCGCTATGATGGTGATCTGAGAATTTAGGGCGGAAAGGAGTTTTCCATGTACCATCGGCTTTCTTTCCACGCATCAACCCAGTTGATGGATCGAAATAGTGTTTGAAATACATGGCTTTCTTATCGTAATCGGCCATTACCTTTTTGTTACCAGCACCTTCAGCAATACGTGCCACACACCAATCATAGTAGGCCATTTCCTGTCCGTACGAAACCGAAGCTGTGATTGAATCGCATGGTACATATTCCATTTTTTCTTTGAAATAGATATGACGAGGCATCACTCTTTCTGGACGGAATCCCTTATTATTCTTCACAAAATCGGCTTGATAAGTCGACGATGTTACCGAAGCTTTTAACCAATCGTTGATATCACCTGTCACCAAATTTTTGGCCACAGCATCGGCCAAAACAGAAACTGCAGGATATCCCACCATTGTTCCGGTATAGTTGGAAGCTAAAGGCCATTTTGGTAATACACCACCTTCGCGGTATTTCTGTACCAACGACTCAGCCCACTCAGCTGCTCTTTCAGGCTGAATAATTGTGATAAGCGGGTGAAATGCACGGAAAGTATCCCACAACGAAAATACCGTGTAGTTAACAAATCCTTTAGGTGCTTGCATCACCTCTTTGTTCATTCCGCGGTAACGTCCGTCTACATCCTGATAAGTGTATGGCGAAACCATGCTATGGTACATGGCTGTGTAGAAATTGGTTTTAACGTCTTTATCGTTGGTTTCAATTTCAATACCTGTTAAAGCGTCGCGCCACTCATCCTTTGCATCGCGTACCACTTTGTCGAAATCCCAACCAGGAAGTTCGGCCTGAAGGTTTTTAGTTGCTCCATCGGCATCAACAGGCGAAAGAGCCACTTTAACCAACAATGGTTTCTCGTTTTTTGCAAAATGAAGATACACCTTAAAGTTTTCTCCCTTGAATTCGGTTCCCTTAAGTGTTTTTCCTTTCTCGGTTACTTTTACCTTAAAAGGCTCCGAAAATTCGGCACGGTAAGCAATTAAATGATCGGTAGCCCAACCAGATGTACGCTGCACACCCAAAATGGTTTTGTTATCGATGATTTTAAATTCGTTACCCACCATTTTATGTCCCCAATTGGCCTGTAGAATATGACTCAGATCGAGCAATACATTTCTTTTGGCATTGGAAGCAAACTGATAACGATGCATACCTACGCGCTTAGTGGCAGTCAACTCAGATACAACATCATAGTTGTCGAATGCTACTTTGTAGTAACCTGCACTGGCTTCTTCCTTATCTTTTGAAAATTTAGCCACTGGCTTAGCTTCATCCGATGTATAAGGAATTAGCAATACATCGCCCATGTCACCAATTCCGGTTCCACTAAGATGAGTATGACTGAATCCGTAGATCAACGAATCTTTGCTGTGGTATCCTCCAGAAGCTTCCCACCCCATAAGGTGAGTATCTGGACTTAACTGCACCATACTGTTTGGTACAGTAGCACCTGGAAAAGTGTGGCCATGAAAGCCGGTCCCAATAAACGGATCGACATACTGAAGCGGATCTTCAGCTACAGCCGTTTGTGTTGCTTTTTGCTGGCACGAAACACCTAGCAAACAACATGCAACAATAAATAAATTGAAAAGTCTCATTTGGTATTTGGATTTAGTATTTAATCTCGAAATTGCCTTTTAAGCGAATATCTGTTGATGAAGCTCCCACTCTTAACTGGAATGTACCTGCCTCAACCACTTCTTTCATATCTCGATTGATCAAAGATAAATCTTTTGATTTTACCACAAATTCAACCTCTTTACTTTCTCCTGGAGCCAAGTGAATTCTATCGAATCCTCTCAACTGCCAATCGTATGTTGTTACCGAACTGTATTCATCGTGAATGTAAAGCTGAGGAACTTCGTCTCCCCCCTTTTTTCCTGTATTTTTAATGGTACACTTCACTTTAAGCTCACCACCTTGAGTAGTCAAATTATTCTCCAACTTCAGCTCGCTATATTCAAATGTAGTATACGACAAACCGTAACCGAAATAGTACAATGGTTCAACTACCCTACTTTCTCCTACTCCGTTAGGACCACTTTTTGCCTGTCCCGCATTCGAGAACGGTTTATATGGGAAGTTAATTGGAATTTGACCAATAGAACGAGGCCATGTAGATGCACAACGTCCGGCTGGGTTATAGTTACCGAAAAGTACATCGGCAATAGCAGTTCCACCAAATTCTCCCGGGAACCACGCAGCCATCAATGCATCCAGATGTCTATCGGTATAGTTCATAGCCAATGGTCTACCATTAATTAGAACAACAATTACTGGCTTTCCTGTTGCTTTCAATGCCTTTAGTAGATCTTTCTGACGACCAGGTAACTGCAAGCTACTACGTGAAAGGTTTTCACCCACCATTTTTTCGTCTTCACCCATAAAGGCAATTACTACGTCCGACTGTTTGGCTTTGGCAACTGCCTCATCGATTAAGGCTTGCTCTTCTGATGAAATTTCAATGTCCATCACTTCAGTGTCTGGCCACCCTTTATCGTGTAGCTCTGCTCCTAGCGCATATTCAACATTGGCTTTGCCTTTTAACTCATTGGTAATTCCTTCCAAACCAGTAATGATATGTACTCCTAGTGCTCCGTAACGACTTAACGAACTACTTTGTGCTTTTGCGTTTGGACCACAAACCAATACGTTCTTCAGTTTGCTGGCATCCAATGGCAATGTGTTGTTCTTGTTTTTCAAAAGTACAATCGACTCACGAGAAGCTTGCAAGGCTAAGTCCAGGTGAGCTTTGTTTCGCACTACTTTATTCACTTTTTTCTCATCGCGATAAGGCTTATCGAACAGTCCTTCTTTAAATTTCACGTATAGTACGTCTGCCACACGCTCATCAATTAACTCTTCGGATAATGCTCCCTCTGCAATAAGTTCACGAAGTGGGTTCACAAAGTTACGTGGAGGATTGAAAGTGGTACGCACATTCATTCCTGCTACTACACATTGCCTAACGGCTTCTTTATACGACTGAGCTACACGGTGCTTAGTATACAACCAGGCAACAGCATCACTATCTGATACCACATACCCCTTAAATCCATATGTTTTACGAAGTAATTCGGTAAGGAAATAGTAGCTTCCAATAATAGGTACGCCGTCGTAATCGTTATACGAAGCCATTACTCCGCGTGCACCAGCTTCTTCAATGGCTTTTCGGAATGGATATAGATACATTTGGTGCGCCTCACGCATTGTGATGTGCGGATCGCAACGAACGTGACCATCGCGACCTCCTTTAGGAGCAGAGTAGATTGCAAAGTGCTTCAATGAACTTGAAACGCCCTCTTCCTGTACTCCTTTCACTAAGTTCACTCCATATTGAGCAACCAAAAATGGATCTTCACCAAAACTCTCCACAATACGTCCCCAACGCTGGTCGCGAGCAACGTCTAATACCGGAGAGTAAATATTGTTGTATCCCAAGGCATACCCTTCGCTACCAATACATTTACCTGTTTCATACAAAAGGTTTTTGTTCCATGTAGAACCCATACCAATTTGAGCAGGAAACGAAGTAGCTTTGTAGTGGTTTAGCCCACGAATTCCTTCGTCGGTAAATTCTACCGGAATACCCAAACGAGTATCCTCCACAAAGAACTTCTGAATTTTATTCAGAGCCCAAACGTGCTTGTCGTATGGAAATTTGAATTTGGCATCTTTATAAACACCATTGGAAGCTTCATCGATATTTCCAAGACCATCTTTCCAAATTTCATTCTTCCAGCCTTCTACCGGAATTTCGTCTTTGGCTACACGGCCATAACCGTAAAGTGTCACCATCTGGCAAGTTTTTTCTTCGATGGTCATTTGACTAAGCAGATCTTTTATACGGTCATCAATATCTGCAGTAGAATCTTCATAGACATCTTTCTGTCCATTCTTGTTGAAATCGATCCATCCCTGATGATAGATCGTTTTTTTCGCTTTTCCTTTTCTATTGGCCGGCATCGACGCAGAACATAGGATCAGCAAACCAATAATTGCGGTTAAATAGTTTCTTCTGAACATGTTTTGTGGTTTTAAAACTTCAGCAAAATTACTATTTTTCATCGAATCCGTTAACGCAACTCAACAAATAGAAGCAGTAATTCCTCCAAACCTTATTCCTCACTTCATGAGAGCGACTTGTGAATTAAAACACTAAATTTGTTCCTCAAATTATAATCATCGATATGAAACTTGTTTTTGCAACCAATAATGCCCACAAATTAGAAGAGCTAAAAAAGATGCTGGGCACTCCATTCGAACTATTATCATTGAAAGATATCGACTTTCTGGAAGAGATTCCTGAAGACCAGGATACACTGGAAGGAAACGCCAGTCAGAAATCGCATTACCTTTACAACAGAGCTACACTTAACTGCTTTGCCGATGATACTGGCTTGGAGGTTGAGGCTTTAAACAATGAGCCAGGTGTTTATTCTGCTCGCTATGCAGGACCACAACGCAATGCCGAAGACAACATGAACATGGTGTTGGAGAAAATGGCTGAAATAAAAAACCGAAATGCCCGTTTTAGAACTGTCATCTCGCTTATCATCGATGGTGAAGAGTTTCAATTCGAAGGAGTTGTTGAAGGCGAAATATTAACTGAGCGTCAGGGAGCCGAAGGATTTGGTTACGATCCAATCTTCAAGCCTCATGGTTACAATCAATCTTTTGCTGAAATGGATATGCAACAAAAGAATGCAATCAGTCACCGTGGACGTGCAGTACAAAAGTTGGTAGAGTTTCTAAAAGCACGCTACCAATAGAAATTATTACAACAAGATTAAGATCTTATAAAATTGTCAATCATGCGACTATTAACCTATTTAAGTGTTCTGTTCTTTTTAACTGGAAATCATGCCACAGCCCAAATTGGCACATGGCAAGATCACTTTTCGTTCAATCAAGCATTTCTGGTAGAAAAAGCGCAGGAAAACATCTATGTAGCATCACCTAAAGGGTTATTCTATTACAACACCACCGATAATAGTGTTAATAAACTAACCAAAGCCGAAGGATTGAGCGATGTGGGTATTTCAGCAATTGCCTACAACAACAATTCGCAAACATTTTTAATTGGTTATTCCAATAGTAATGTCGATTTTATCACAACTGATGGAACCATCAATCTTCCGGATATTAAACGAAAAAATATTCTGGGCGATCGATCGATTAATAATATTCTGATGATTGACAATAAGGCTTACCTCTCTTGTGGATTCGGAATTGTGCTTCTGAATATGGAAAAGAAAGAGGTAACCGAGACTTATTACATTGGCGACAACGGAGCTTCAATTGCTGTTTACGACATGGCTTTTGATGGTACCAACCTTTATGCAGCAACAGAGCAAGGGGTTTATTATGCCGATTATAATGAGCCCAACCTATTGGATTTTACCAAATGGCACAGATACGATAATCTGCCTGATGCTGATTCGAAATTTTCTCGTGTAACCATTATCAACAACCGTCTATTGGTTTGTCAGGAAGGCGCCAAAGATGCCACAACCGGACTTCCAACCTGTAAGTTTTACATGAAAGAAGGAAGCAACTGGAATCAAAAGTTGAATGATGTGAAGCATCTTTTTTCATGGAGAAAAAATGGAGACAATTTGATTATTACTCAGCGCGATGAAATAACCTGGTTCAATAGCACATTGCAAAAAACAGGTAAAAAAATAACCGCCTATAGCACTCACTTTTTTACTCCAAGAGATATTTATACCGATGGAACGACCCATTGGATTGCCGACTGGAATCATGGCTTAGTATCCAACAAAAGTGGTGGATGGCAGGAATACCGTCCGGCTGGACCCAATAACAACAATGCATTTACCATGCTAGCCAATGGCAATGACCTTTGGATTGTTGGAGGGGGACGTAATTCAGCATGGAATAATATTTTCTCTAAAGCCGAAGTAAAACATTTTGACCAGGAAGAAAACAATTGGCAAATTTATAACGACATTCAGTTTTCGCAACTGGCTTCAACACACGACTTTATCAATGTAGCAGTTGATCCTGCCGATAAAGATCATATCTATTGTGGATCATGGTCTACCGGTTTGTATGAGTTTAACGATGGGAAATTTGTGGCAAAACATACTTCCGAAAATACTAACGGAAAAATAGAGCATGTAGCCATTTCGGCCGATATGACTCGAATTGGAGGAGTAGCTTTCGATAAAGACGGACAACTTTGGCTTACTACATCTGAAGTAGCCAACAACAAACTAGTCGTTCGTAAAACAGATGGAAGCTGGGACTCTTTCCGCTTCACCCAGTCGGTTAATAACCCAAAGGTGGGTAACATCATCGTTACTCAAAACAACCATAAGTGGATTCAACTTTTCCGCGACGGAGTTTATGTGATAGGCGATCAAACCAGCGATCAACGTAAACTTAGAGTAAAAGCCCGATTCAATGGTAGCGATAAGGTATTGGATAACATCCAGTGTATGGTTGAGGATCTGGATGGTAAAATTTGGTTGGGAACTACTCAGGGAGTTGTGGTTTATACCTATCCTTCATCGGTATTTTCGCAAACCGATTTTGTTGGCATGCAACCTTCGGTGGACAACAACGACGATTTCTATCACCCTCTACTAAGCGACCAGACAGTTACTGCAATTGCTATTGACGGAGCAAACCGTAAATGGCTGGGAACAGAGAAGTCTGGTGTTTATCTTGTCTCGGCCGATGGAACACAGGAAATCAAACACTTCACCACTGAAAACAGTTTACTTCCATCCGATAGAATTCTTTCCATCGCTGTCAATGATAAAACCGGAGATGTATTCTTCGGCACTCAGGAAGGAATTGTTTCATACGATGCTGGTGCCACTAAAGGGAATGATGTATTTCAGAATGTATACGCTTACCCTAACCCGGTACGCGAAGATTATAAAGGCTTAATTACCATCACTGGATTGGTCAAAGATACCAACATTAAGATCACCGATGTTAGTGGTAACCTGGTATACGAAACCACTTCTCTGGGAGGAAAAGCCACATGGGACGGACTAAATGCAGAAGGCAAAAGAGCTGCAACCGGAGTTTATCTGGTATTTGCTGCCAATAAAGATGGAAGCGATTCTGCAGTTACCAAAATTCTTTTCATCCATTAATTGGACTGAATATGATTCACAAAACCAAAGGAATTTGTCTGCACACGCTTAAATATGGTGAAACAAGTGTTATTGCCACTATATACACTGAAGAACTTGGCCGCCAGAGCTACATGATAAAAGGAGCTCGTGGCAAAAAAGCCAAGATCAAAGCCAATATGCTTCAGCCTTTGTTCATGGTCGACATGGAGGTAGCTAACAAGCCAGGAAGAGAACTGCAGCAATTGCGTGAGCTCAAAAGCGATTTTGTCTATTCATCTATCCCATTCGATATCATGAAGAATACACAAGCGCTTTTTATAGCCGAATTCCTATTCCGATCGTTACGCCATGAAGATCCTGACTCCAAGCTTTTTCAATTCATTTCGAACAGTTTAAAGTTATTCGATCTAAGTGAAGAAGGAAGTGCTAACTTCACCCTTTTCTTCCTGATTGAATTGGCAGGCTACTTAGGCATCGATTTAAAATCGGGAAATATCAATGGTAACTATTTCGATATGGAAGAAGTTTGCTTTGTGAATAATGAGCCCAACCACCCTCTGTTTTTAAACAGGCAATTAACCAATTGTTTAAAAACATTTTTTTCCGGATCGATTCTAAATTTGTCGGAGATAAACGTCAGTAATGGCGAACGGCGAGCACTCTTCGACAAAATAACACAATTCTTTCATTTACACATAGATGGAATTGGAGAGATTAAATCAAAAAAGGTGCTTCAAGAGGTATTTTCCTAAGAACTTTATCCCCTTCTCATTGTTGTTATGAGAGATATACAGATAGTTCTAATTGGAAATATTTCTTTAGATTTGCATGTAACAACTTATATGAAAAATGTATGGTTCACACCAAGCTAATAAGTACTAGAAAAAACGTATTCTCAACTGTTGCTAATATCATTGGCGACTCGGATGTAATTGACATGACCGTGGGAAGCTCAGACTTTCAATGTCCTGAGAAACTATTGGATCTAGCCAATCACTTCATGAGAAACGGACACAACAACTATTCACCCCTTGAAGGAGTTGAAGAGTTGCGCGAAGTACTTGCTGGAATTATCGAACGTCAACATCAACGTGTATATCATCCTCAACACGAGATTACCATCACTGCTGGTTCCGTTCAGGCAGCCACAACAGCCATCACTTCTTTTGTAGGCGATGGTGATGAGGTTATTATATTCGAACCCACTTTCGACAGCTATGTTCCTGCTGTAGAAATAAATGGCGCTCGTCCGGTTTATGTTTCACTGAAACAGCCCGATTTCCACATCGATTGGCAAGAGGTACGAAAAATGATTTCATCTAAAACGAAGATGATCATTCTCAACACACCTCACAACCCAACAGGTGCTGTGATTTCTGAAGAAGATATTAAGCAGCTTACCCGTTTGGTAAATGGAACCAACATTGTCATCCTTGCCGATGAATCATTCGAACATCTGGTATACGACAACCGAAGCCACTTCAGTGTTGCTAAATATCCGGAACTAGCCGAAAGAAGTATTGTTATTTCTTCGTTTGGTGCGGCATACAACATTAATGGCTGGGGAATTGCATGGGCTGCTGCTCCACAGAAGCTCATGAAAGAGTTCCGCAAGGTGCACCAGTTTCAGGTTTTCAATGTAAATACTCCATTGCAACACGCATTGGCCGAATTCCTAAAGGAAGACACCAGCTACCTCGATCTTTCAGATCGTTATCAGGGAAAAAGAAACTACTTCAATCGCTTAATGAAGGATAGTCTTTTCGAGTTTACACCTACACAGGGATCTTATTTCCAGATTATGGATTACAGTAATATCTCAACAGAAGACGATATTACCTTTGCCAAACGTCTGGCTGTTGAACATGGCATTGCTGCCGTTCCTGTTTCGGTATTCCAACACGAAAAGAACCAGAATCATCTATTGCGTTTTTGTTTTGCTAAGTCGAACGAAACGCTTGATGCCGCTGCCGAGCGATTATGCCAAATTACTTGCTTGGTATAGTTCGCTTTTTCGCTGTTTTTTTTGTTCAACATATGATTTTAGATACTTTTGTGCTGCTCTAACATAAAGTTGGAAGCAGAGATCACATTTGGCCCCATAGTTCAAGGGATAGAATAGCAGTTTCCTAAACTGTAGATCCAGGTTCGAGTCCTGGTGGGGCTACAAAAAAGACTGTCATTTGTTAATTGTAAATGGGTAATGGTAAATTATTAATTACGCATTTTTGATTTTGTTGTTTTAATAATGGCCGTAAGTAATTTGAGAACTTCAACTCCATCTTTATAGATACTATCTTGCATATTTCTCGACAAATAACCTGTTTCATACAACAACTCTAACCAGTAAAGTGTCTCATTACACTCTTTTTGTGCAATAGCCAATTTATGCACGAAATCAGCTTTACTTTCAGCATGTTCAGCTTCTCGATATAATGCTCCAATAGATGTTCCACTCCGCAATAGCTGTTTTGACATTATTAACTCATTCTTTTCAGAACAAAGGTATTGAGCTAACTTAAAAACTCTAACTGCAAATGCAAAACTCTTATCCTTCAAGACATTCTCTTTCATTGCTATTATTGATGTATTCTAAATAAAATACAATTAATAATTCACAATTAGTAATTACAAAAAACGCCAACCCGAAGGTCAGCGTTAAAATGTAGAAATATAGTATTTTGTTACTCTTCAGTTTTAGGAAGAAAGTCGTCGCAAAAGCGATAAGCTTCAATCAACTTCTTCTCGCCTTCTATTCCTCCAAGCGACTTGCCATGTTCCATGCAAAGTACGCCATCGTAACCTCGCTTATGAACGTGCTTAAACACATTGCGGTAGTTAATTTCACCAGTCAATGGCTCTTTGCGCCCTGGATTATCGCCAATATGGAAAGCAGCAATTTCGCTCCATGCCTGCTCCATATTTGGAATCAGGTTACCTTCGGTAATTTGTTGGTGATAGAAGTCGTTTACAATCTTACATGCCGGACTATTCACCGACTTACAAACCATGTACGATTGAGGAATTCCTGTTAAGAAAAGTCCCGGGTGATTCTGAAGCGCATTCAGCGGCTCAAGCACAAGAACTAATCCCGACTGCTCAACAATTCCGGCACACATCTTCAGATTGTTTATTACATTGGTTGTTTGGTAATCCCAATGCAATTTCTCATCGTATCGGCCAGGAACAACCAATGCCCATTTGGCATTTACTCGCTTGGCCGTCTCCATTCCCTTCTGCATAATATCGGTAAGCATATTGCGAACCGAATCATCGTCTAACACAAACGAACGCTTACTGAAATCGGCATAAAGCACGAAAGGACCAAGATCCATTCCTAACTTCTCCAGCTGATTAGCAATAGCCTCTTGTTCTGCCACCGGACGTTTCATAATTCCATTGTCGAACCAAGCCCGGAAGCCCATATCGTGGCAAAACTTAATTTGATCTAACATTGAGTCTCCGGCATGATGTTTAAACATTCCTGGATGTGGAGCATATTTTAAGTTGAATGGCTTCACAGCATCGGAAGCTTTCTTCTTTTTTCTGCGTTTTGGCGACATTGCATTGGCCATTCCAGGTGCAGCAATAGTTGCACCGGTAACCACAGCTGCCTTCTTCAAAAACGACCGACGTGATTTTTTCGAATTGTCATTCATAGGTGTCTGATTTTAATGAGCAGAGATGCTAAACACCTCTGCTTATATCATCTTCAAATTATCCTTTATAAGCATCTCCTGCAACAGGAATATCTTTTGGAATATCCACGTTACCCAAAGCATAAACTTTAGGTCCTAGTAGCATATCAGAGTTCATCATTTGATCATAGGTTACCTCTTTTCCAGTATAAGCCGAAACGCGTCCCATAATGGCTACCATTGTGGCAATAGCAGTGTTTTCTGCTTCGTTAATTGGCTTTCCGGTACGAATTGCAGTAACCAAGTCGATGTGTTCTTGTACGTAAGGACTAATCTTCACGTTACGTGCACGCTCACCATTGGCATTTACCGGGTAAGGATATTTGTACGACTCAGCTCCATCTGGTGTCCAGATCGTATTACGACAGTTCGAATATCCTTTAGTTCCGCGAACATACTCCGAAACATTATTCTTACAGCCATTCACCTGACGACACATACTGTGTACGTGTACTCCGTTGTCCAATACAAAGTCGATACTGAAATTATCGAACTGGTCACCCGTTACACGACGCTGACGAGAACCAAATCCAACTGCTTTTACCGGATGTTTTCCAGTAAACCAGTTAATTACATCGATATTGTGTACATGCTGCTCTACGATATGATCGCCCGACAACCAACACCAGTTTACCCAGTTTCTGATCATGTACTCCATTTCGCTCCACTCTGCTTTTGGATCGCGGTGCCATAATTTACCACCATTCCAATAACAGTTAGCCGAAACGATATCACCAATGGCTCCGTTAGCCACCTGCTTATACACTTCAATGTAATCGCGCTGATGACGACGCTGTGTTCCAGTTACCACACACAATCCAAGTGCTTCGGCTTTTTTGGCTGTACCCATAATAGAACGAGCACCAACTGCATCAACAGCAACTGGCTTCTCCATGAATACGTGCTTACGTGCCTTAACAGCAGCCTCGAACATCTCTGGACGGAACTTAGGAGGAGTAGCCAAAATAACTACATCAACACCTGCATCAATTACCTTCTCGATGGCATCGAAACCAACGAAACATTTCTCATCGGCAATTTCCTGACCTGTTTTCTTTTTGATTTTTTTGCGGGCACCTTGTAAGCGATCTTCGAATACATCACCCAATGCAACGACTTGCAAGTTTGGTCCCGCCTCAATGAAGTTTAGTGCAGCTCCGGTTCCACGACCACCACAGCCTACCAATCCGGCTTTTAACACTGGCCCGTCAGGGGCACGATCTAATAAAGGAGGAAGATTTAGCTCAACTGTTTTCTTTGCGGCTTTATTACTACATGAGCTTACAAGTGCAGATACACCTACTGCGCCAACAGCACTTATGGCAGCAGCTTTGCCCAAGAAACCTCTTCTGGACAATCCTTCTTTTTCATTCATAACAAATGAATTTTTAATTCATAAATCTGGTTAATTCTATACCGATTTTGCTGATGGTGGTTTAATCCATTCAACACAAATCAATAATACGGTTTTGGAAAAGTACAAAAAATATTACTTAAAACAATCTGTTTTCTAACAACCTAATTCTGTTTTTGTAAATTTGGTAGACCAACCTACAATATTATGGATACTCAAAAGATCAATATTTTCTGGTTCAGAAGAGATCTTCGTCTGGAAGATAACCATGGACTTTATCAAGCATTAAATGATGAACCTCCTGTTCTACCAATTTTCATATTCGACACTGAAATATTAAAACTATTGAAACAGGATGACCGCAGGGTTCCGATGATTCACCAGATGATTCTTAAGCTAAAAGAATCTATAGAGAAGTACGGAAGTAGTCTTAAAGTTTTATACGGAAATCCGAAAGAAGAGATTGAGAAGCTAAGCCAACAATACTCCATAAAAAGTATCCATACCAACACCGATTATGAACCTGTGGCAAAAGAGAGAGATGATAGCATTGCTAATTGGTGTCTTTCCAGGCAAATCGATTTTGTTTCATGGAAAGATCAGGTCATATTTGAGAAAAGCGAAGTGGTAAAGCCAGATTCCAATCCGTATACTGTTTATACGCCATACTCTAAGAAATGGAAAGCTCATTGGAATCAACAGCCTCAGCAACCTTATAATTCTGAAAAGTTACTACATCGCTTGATATCAACACCTCCATTCAAAGTTCCATCATTAGATGAAATGGGATTTATTGCTGAAACGCCCACTGTTACTGCATTCAATATAAACGACAAATGGCTTAATGATTATGCCGATAATCGGGATATTCCATCGTTAGCACATACCAGTATGCTAAGTGTTCATTTGCGTTTTGGAACCATTGGAATAAGAACCATTGTCAACAAAGTATTGAAACACGAGAAGTTCCTGAATGAACTAATCTGGAGAGAATTTTTCATGCAAATTTTGTGGCATTTCCCCAAGGTAGAAAAGCGCAATTTTAATCCGAAATACGATACCATTCAGTGGAGAAATAGTGAACAGGAGTTACAACGCTGGATGAAAGGCCAAACGGGGATCCCCATTGTCGATGCAGGAATGCGTGAGTTAAACGAAACCGGATATATGCACAACAGAGTTCGCATGATTACGGCTAGCTACCTGTGTAAAAACTTATTAATTGATTGGCGTTGGGGAGAAGCTTATTTTGCCGAAAAGCTATTGGATTGCGACCTGGCATCTAACAATGGAAACTGGCAGTGGGCGGCTGGAACCGGGTGCGATGCAGCACCCTATTTTCGCATATTCAACCCCGAATCTCAGACTCAGAAATTCGATCCAAACTATGAATACATCAGAAAATGGGTTCCTGAGTTCGAATCGAGTACTTATAAAAAGCCAATGATTGATCAAAAATCGGCTCGAATTCGTACTTTGGCGGCCTATAAAAAAGCCATTGAAGAATACAATAACTCTCATTAAACATGTCGACTGTTCCAATTACATTTTTCCAACGTGATCCTTTAGAGGTAGCTCCTGAGTTGATGGGGAAGCTACTTTGTCGTCGGTTTGAAGATGGCCAAATAGAACGCTATCGCATTACAGAAATAGAAGCTTATTGCGGCGAAACCGACAAAGCATGCCATGCCCATAAAGGTCGCACCAAGCGTACCGAGATAATGTATCACCAAGGAGGTCACATCTACATGTACCTGATATATGGGATGTATTGGATGCTTAATTTTGTAACAGAAAACGAAGGAACTCCTTCAGCCATACTAATTCGCGGAGTTGAAAATATCAGTGGACCAGGCAAAGTCGGCAAAGCACTCCAATTGGATAAATCGTTTTATGGAAAACTTCTTCAGCCCGAAGATAACTTATGGTTGGAAGATGATGGATACCATCTTCCCTTTCAAACAACACCACGTATTGGAATTAATTATGCAGGCGCACCATGGATCAATAAGCCATGGCGATTCGAGGCCAAGTAGTGATACTTACTTTAATTTCTTAATAAAAAACGATTCGGTAAAAATTAGTTGAATACCCCAGGTGTAGCTAAAAGTGCTCTCTTTTAAATCGAAATAAGCATCTGTTTCTAAGCCAAATCGAGCACCATCCATTATTTCAAACGTTTTGCACAATCGTCCGGAAACCAGTTGACGATCGGGATATTTACTTCCATCCAGCTCATTCACCGATTGGTATATTTTTCGACCTAAAGGAGCAATCAATTTATTAGCCGACCAGAATCCTGCTCCAATCTGCCATCCATTATTTTTCCAGTAGCCATCCACATAAAGTGCTTTTCCATCTTCAAAAGCACGCTCCCCTCTATTGGTAAAATCTTTATAGTCTAAGTACATGGCCGTTCCTCCCCAAAGTGATCCACCACATTTCTTAGTCCATTTTATTCCTGCACCTTTATTTCCAATGGATTCAATTCGATCGTCGCTGGTATCAATTTCACCTCCACGGTGAGTAGTCACAAACTGAAATGTTCCTCTTAGATCCCAATCATTCTGATTATAAAACTGATAATCGGCTCTCAAGCCCACTGCAAATCGCTCTTGAAATGGATCATTCTCTTCAATAAACTTCGACCAGTTTAACCAAACCTCAGCATCCCAGCGTCCTTTGAAATATTTAAATTGCACAGAAGCTTTTGGTTTTTCAGTTAGAAAATGATCAGGCTCATGCAAAGGGGCAATCATTCCGAAGTTGTTATCGTTATTGAAGTTCCCCACTGTAGCTTCAAAATAATCAGTAGGTCGGAAAGTTAGAGAAAACCAGGGCGAAATTTTATTGATTTTATCCTGACCGTGATATTTCAGGAAATGACCTCCCAACTGAACTCTTAGCTTTTCGGAAGCATAATATTCCACCATTGGGCGCACCCATAAACCAGTAAGTGTGTATCCTTTTATTACAGGAGAATCGTATTCGTGATTACGAATAAAATTGGCATTTTCTATTCTAAAACTCAGCTTACCAGCATCGTTCCCATTAAACGGTGATGCTGTCTGATATAAGTTGGTATAATCCTGTGCTGAAACAGTTAGCGAAGTGATCGCTAAAAATAGTCCAATTACCAATCTGCTTATTCTCATTTTAGGCTTTTTATTATTTCAATCGTTTATGTGATTTAAATTCGTGCCTAATTTACAAATAACGCCAATTTTTTCATACCCCAAATAGGTATTTTAATATTCAAATTTAGATGAGATCTTTTGCTATATGTAGTATACCTATAAGTTATCTCATCAATAATTTCAATCTGAGTATTCACTCATTCTTTTATATAAAGCCCCTCTCAATCATCTCCTATAAAAATTAATTTTCTGATACTTTATAGGAGGGTTCAATTTCTCAACTAAATTTTCATCCTATTTACAACTTTAGTTAGCCACAAATAAGGTATTTAGTCATCTGCACTGCCATTATCTTGTCCATTTATGTTTGTTGAACCTTGCCCTTGTTCTACCGCTGATTTAACAGACATATAAGTTACAAACTCAGGATGAGTGTTACTTAGTGCATTTTCTGGGTTTGAAATTAACTCTCCAGCATCGTCTGTATTTCTTGCTTCGGATTCACCGGGCTTGTGTGACCACATGTTATTATTATCTCTTCTATACCAGTGCATATCTCTAATTCTAGCAGAATCATCTGCATAGCGCGCAACGAACAATGCAACCTTAGTCCATCCCTCCTCCGGCTCTTCATCTCCTGTTAAACGCTTTAGCCCATCTGTTTCCGCTGCAGCAATAATTCCTTCTAACGATCCGCACACTTCAGTCCAATACCTGCCTTGACTTCCGCCAGGACAAGCATCTCTATCCGATCTATTAAAAGTATTTACAGCATACGCATAACAATTATTCTGGCTTTGCTTGGTATTTCTTCGCCATCCGGATTTTCCATCATTCCAAACATCTGGTTCGAAAGCAGGAACATCTGTCGTACTAATTGTAGGTGTCTGATCTTCCTGCTGCGGTTCATTACTCTCTGAACACGCACTAACCACGAATAAACATAATACAATAAAATAAACTACTTTTTTCATTTCATTTGTTTTTTAATTTTACACAATACAAATAACGCATTGAGGATACCCATATTGTGTCTTCAAGAACATTTCTTCCATCATTTAGAACATAGCATACTCATTACAAATCATCCTTTTTAATAAATATTAACCCGAAGCTCAATGGATTTTGTATTTTGCCATCAAAAACCATTAATTAAACTTCGCATCATGTTATACCACAAGAGTCTATTCTTTGTTCTGGCTATTCTATTTTCTATAGCGCTGAATGCTCAAACTTCTTTTTGGGTGGGCACCTACACCAAAGACAAGAGTAAAGGAATTTACCAATACAGTATCGATAAAAATGGAAAACTAAGTTTCATCCAACTGGCTGCAACTATTCCCAACCCTTCATTTATAGCCTTTTCTGACAACGGGAGGTTTCTGGTTTCAGTACGTGAGATAGCCAACGATAATAATTCAGGAGAGATACAGCTATACCGTGTCGATAAAAACAACCAGTTAAATCCCATCAACAATGTGAGCAGCGGCGGTGCACACCCTTGTTTTGTAGATATTAAAGACAACCATGTTGTGGCAGCTAACTACACCGGAGGAAATATTGGCTTAATTCAATTCAACGGGAAACAATTATCGCAACCAACCGATGTAGCACAACACAAAGGCAGTGGCCCCAATAAATCACGACAAGAAAAGCCACATGCTCACAGTGCTTTTTTTGCACCAAAATCCGATTTAGTTTTTGCAGTTGATTTAGGTATCGATGCCGTAAAAGTATACCGAACCAATAAAAACAAACTTCAATCTTATGCCGAAATTAAAATGGCTCCGGGAGCTGGTCCTCGCCATCTGGATTTCCATCCTAAAGCTGATTTCATTTACGTGGTAAACGAATTGTCTAGTAGTGTCAGCGTTGTAAAGCATAGCAACTACTCCAATTTCGAGATTATTCAAACCACCTCTACTTTGCCTGCTAACTTTAAGGCCGAAAATACATGTGCCGATATTCACGTCTCTTCCGATGGTCGCTTCCTTTATGCTTCGAACCGTGGAGATGACAGCATTGCTCTTTTTGAAATACTAAAAAATGGAAAATTGAAAGCAATAGGCCATGAATCGACCAGAGGAAAAACACCACGTAATTTTTCTCTTTCACCCGATGAGAAATTTCTTTTGGTGGCCAACCAGAACACCAATAATATTGTCTCTTTCAAAAGAGATCGAAAAACAGGTCAGCTAACCTTTGTAGATGAAGTAAAAGCACCTATTCCTGTTTGTATTCGATTTAAAAGAAGGTAGAATTTAGATGATTATAAAAACATTCAGATACAAAAAATCCCGGCTCTATTGAAAGGCCGGGATTTTTATTTTTATATCGATTTTATCTTATTTCGATTTCAAAATAAAGCGATCGTAAAGAGCTAGAGCAAAAACAGCAGCTAGTCCAATACAAAGAATCACATACCAGATCTGAGATGGATGATACTTATCCCACAAGAACTTGGTCAACTCTATAGTAGTCATGTTCATCTTTTCAGCTGTGGCTGCAAAAATCTCATTCTTCGATAAATTATCGGCCAACGTAATTCCTCTTTCAGCAATCTCCTGCTTTACAAAAACAGTTTTATCCGACATGCTTCCGTAAACATTACCAGAGATAATTCCTGCAAATACGTTTCCAAAGAAAACAGGAATAAAAGAATATCCCATGTAAAGCGCCTTTTTATCTGCTGGAGCAATACGCCCAATATATTCTGTAATCTTTGGCGAACCAGCCATCTCACCGATAGCAAACACATAAATTGCAACCAAAGTAAATACTACGTTCTGAGTAAATAATGTTAGCGCCATACCAATTGCACACACCAAGAAACCTGTAATCATTGTACGTAGTGGTTTCCATTTCATTACTATTGTTGAAACAATAATCTGGAAAGCAATAATAAACAATGCATCGAAGTTTACCACAAACTCTGATTCCATCTGACCTGTTGCTGCAATACCATAATTTTCACTAATAAATGGCATATGATTCTGGAAGAATTCATACATCATCGAAGTATCAACCCACTGCGTGATAAATACCGGCAATGTAAAAAACAACTGATTATACATTGTCCAGAAACCAGCAACAATTAACAAGAACAACACAAATTTGAAGTCTTTGAACACCATTACAATGTTATTGAAGATCTTCATTATCGATGCTCCCAACGTATCACTATTTGCCTCGCGATCAGGCTCTTTATAGAAAAACAACATAAAGAAATTCAAAGCAATAATTCCGGCAGAAATATAGAACACCATTGAGTAAGAAGAGTGCTTAAACAACAAAGTTACCATTGGTCCAAAATAAGCACCAATATTCACCATCATGTAGAATATTCCAAAACCAATTGAAGCTGTCGATTCATCGGTGGTTTTAGCAATTGTTGCCGAAATTACAGGTTTAAACAATGCTGCCCCCAATGCTAGATACAGATACATTAAAAATACACCCGTAAAGGTGTCGAACAATGGAAACATTATAAATGCCGATGTATAAATTGCAAATGCCAGCATCAGCACTTTCTTGTATCCGTATTTATCGGCAATAGAACCGGTTATAACAGGTAAGAAATACAAAATACCAGTACCAACCCCCATGATAATACCTTTCTGTTCCTGACTAAACTCCAAACCGCCATCGTCAAACGAACCAGTTAGGTAATTTGCAAACAGAATAAAAAAGCCATACCAGGCCCAACGTTCAAACAGTTCAATAGTATTGGCTACCCAAAAGGTTTTTGGGAATCGCCTAAAAATATTCGCCATCTTAGATTATGTTATTTTTTAAAGTTTCTTCCAGTTCACGCCCCTCATTGTAGCAAAAAACGTTCCTTCGCCATCATTTTGACAGAACAAAGCCCCTAAATTAGTTATTTTTTAATCTGTTTTACCGATTTTAACAATCCATTCACTCCTTGTAACTGTTTGAATTATTACATTTGCTATTCATCGAAGATTAAACCGCCAATGCAGTTGCACTTAAATCGATGAATTTCAAACAACCATTTTAAAATTATAATGTCATTACTGAATATGAAGTGGAATAGATCTAAAAGACCGATTATCCTGGTTGTAGCACTGCTAATGTCTGCTGCTGCTTTTGTGGGATTTAATCGCGACGACAAAAATTTTGACTTAGCTAAAAACCTTGACATTTACTATACATTATTTCGTGAGTTGAACCTGCTTTACGTGGATGAAGTTCAGCCCGAAAAACTAGTGAAAACCAGTATCGATAAGATGTTGGAATCGCTTGATCCGTATACTACCTACATTCCAGAGTCGGAAATTGAAGACTTTAAGTTTATGACCACTGGCGATTATGCCGGAATTGGTGCCTTAATCAGTAAATTCAAAGACGACGTGGTGATTGCTCAACCATACGAAGGAGCTCCTGCACAAAAAGCAGGACTAAGAGCAGGTGACATTTTCCTGTCCATCGATGGTAAATCGACCACAGATATGGATACGCAAGATGTTAGTAACCTTCTAAAAGGTCAGGCAGGAAAGTCGTTGGAGGTTAAAGTGCGTCGTCCGGGAATTGATAAGGATAAAGAGATGAAATTCACCATTGTTCGTGAAAAAATTCATATTCCTGCCGTTCCTTACTTCGGTATGTTGAATGACAAGACCGGATACATCCGATTCACCAACTTCACCAAAGATTGTAGCGAGGATGTTAAAAAAGCCATTCTTGAATTGAAAGAAGGAAAAGGTGCAAAAAATATTGTTCTCGACTTACGTGGTAATCCTGGAGGACTTCTTTGGGAAGCTGTTCGTGTATCTAACCTGTTCGTACCAAAAGATCAGGAAATTGTTAGCACTCGTGGTAAAGTAAAACAGTGGGACAAAACATATACTGCACCCGCATTGCCTGTGGATACTATCATTCCAATTGCAGTATTGGTGAACAGTGGATCGGCATCGGCTTCAGAAATTGTTGCCGGATCGATTCAAGATTTAGACCGAGGAGTAGTAATTGGAACTCGTACTTTTGGAAAAGGATTGGTACAAACCACTCGTGACCTTAGCTACAACGCAAAATTGAAAGTTACTACTGCGAAATATTACATCCCTAGTGGTCGCTGTATTCAGGCTTTAGACTACTCGCACCGCAACGACGATGGTAGTGTAGGAAAAGTAGCCGACTCGTTAATCACAGAGTACTCGACTCATAATGGACGTAAGGTTTTCGATGGTGGTGGAATTGCTCCTGATATTGAAGTAAAGCCAGAGCCACTAAGCAATTTAACCATCAACTTAATCACAAAGCAAATGTTCTTCGACTTTGCTACTCGCTTTGCCAATTCGCATAAAACCATTGCTTCGCCAACTGAGTTTGAAGTAACTGATGCTATTTATGCTGAATTCAAACAGTTCTTGAAGAAAGAAAAGTTCACCTATAAATCGAGAAGCGAGCAACTGCTGAAAGACTTGAAAAAAGCAGCAGAGAAGGAGAAATACTACGATATGAGTAAGGAGCAATTCGAAATATTAGCATCCAAGCTGGGAACCGATATTGACAAGGATTGCAAACAGTTCGAGAAAGAAATTAAAGAGATGTTGACTGACGAAATTATTCGTCGTTACTACTACCGTGTTGGAGCCATTAAGGCAGCCATTAAAGACGATAAAGTAATTAAAGAGGCTGTCATTGTTCTGAATGATAAAGCCCGATACAAGTCAATATTAAAGCCCAAAACTGAAAAATAAACACACATAATATCAAAAGGAATCTAGTTTAGGTTCCTTTTGTTTTTAAACTAATCTCCATGCGCAACCTATTCTTACTAATTACTATTCTTTGGGGCACCACTACGTTTGCTCAAAGAAATATCAGAACAGAGATTTTAAATTACCAAGATTCAACCTATAATATTATCGATAATGGCCGACAATTGGTAATTGATAAAATCATAAATAATGACATCAAAAAAGCCAATGAGGTATTTCTGTATCTTATCAATGAAACCAATCCTGATTATGTTTCTTTCTATCCAGCAGAGGCTATAATCATATCAATCGCGACTCAGAATTTCAAACAGTTTATTAAGTTTGCTAAAGACATCCAAAACTTCAACAAAGACAAAAAGAAATTCCCTTTATACACCGACATATATGCAGAGCTACATGCTCATATGAACACGAATAAAGATGACATTCATAAAGCTCTAACTACTTCTGCATTATCTGAAAAAGAAAAAAATTATATCCAAATTTACCTCGACTACTACTTTAATGAAAACAAACTCTTAAACAGACAGCAAATAAAAAAAGCTATTAAGCAAGATCCCCAAGGAGCATTCGTTCCATTCCTTAAACAAATGAAGAACCTTTGCACTGTTATGAAAATGGAAATAGGACTCGGCTATCAACATAACATTCTCTCAGGCAAACTAACTGAAACAATTGATCCAAAATCACTTTCCAACATTATGATGGAGATTGATTTTTTCATAAACAGAACCTATTTCTCAATCTATTTTGGAGGAAGGGTTAATAAGGTAACAACACTAAAGGCGCTTCCATTAAAAGAAGTAGATGAGTCTTATTCTATAGGAGAAAAGGTTCATATAACGAAAACTGGATTAGCATTGGGATATTTGATTAACCCTCAATCGAAATTTAAGCTTTATCCTTACGTAGATCTTGGGATAATGGCATTAACTGCCAAAGAATACGATGAGGATGAAAATGAACTTTTTACTGGTTTTATGCCAGGAATTGGTATTAAAACAGATATCGTATTCAGAAATAAAAAAAGAAATCGAGAAACTTTCTTCATCAAACCTTACGTTGTTTATAATACATTAGTTACCAAGAATAGTAACTTTAAAGGCCATATGCTATCTTTTTCCGTGACAATGGGCATCTTATTCGGTCCTAATCTTTAAAATTGATATTATTATTTTTGAGCTAAATTCCATAAAATTATAATCATGAAGAAACTACTGGTTACCTATCAGATTCCACAACAAGGATTAGATGCTCTTCGTTCCGATTTCGACATTATCTATCCTGAGAAAGAAATGTTTTCGAAGGAAGAGATCATTGAACGCATTTCTGAGTGCGAAGTACTTCTTACCGTCTTTACTCAACCTATCGACAAAGAGGTAATTGGTGCAGGTAAGCAGTTGAAAATGATTGCCAACTTTGGGGTAGGTTTTAACAATATCGATATTGCATTTGCTACTGAGCAAGGTATTGTGGTTACCAATACTCCCAATGCTGTATGCGAGCCAACAGCAGAAATGGCCATGGGACTAATGCTAGATGTAATGCGTCGTATTTCATGGTGCGATCGCAACCTTAGGCAAAACCCCGATTTTGAATGGGGATTAATGAAAAACTTGGGAAGTGGACCTTATGGAAAGACGCTGGGCATTATCGGAATGGGCAAAATAGGAAAAGCATTGGCAAGAAGAGCCATCGCTTTCGGCATGAAAATTATTTACCACAAACGCACACCTCTTTCTTCTGAAGCAGAAAAAGAATTTAATGCCACATATGTAAGCATGGATGAGTTGTTGAAAACAGCCGATGTTATTTCCCTCAACTGTCCATTAACCGATGCTACACACCACTTACTATCGCATCCACAGTTTCAGTTGATGAAACAAGGAGCATATGTTATTAACACAGCTCGCGGACCAGTAATTGACGAAGAAGCAATGGTTCACTACCTGAAAAACGGTCACTTAGCAGGTGCCGGACTGGATGTATTTGAGAACGAACCAACCATTCACCCCGAGTTATTAACACTCGACAATGTGGCTATGACACCACATACCGGAACCGGAACTGTGGAAACACGCATAGAAACTGCCCGCGAAGCAGCCGAAAATATTATCCGCTGTTTCAATGGCGAAAAAAACATTTCTATTGTTAATCCAGATGTTTGGAGATAAAATACAACCTTGAAGAAAACAGAGAATGAGGTAAGTTATCTATTCTCTGTTTTTTTTATTCTCATTTCCTGTTCTTTCAAATTGAGACTTTAATGTTTCTTCTTTTGATAAATCTGTGATTATTTTTTCTTTAATCGGATTCTTCAACAAAACATTGTAATTGTCCCAAAAACCCTCGTCATAAACAGCCTCTTCTTTATACAAATCAAGTGTTTTAGGTAAAACATGCTTGGACTTCAAACGCTTAAACTTCCTCTTGTCGGGACTATAATTTACAAAGGTTAATGTCGTTTCACTTCTTGATAGCCCTTTTGATTGCTTGAGTATGCTTTTAATACTTTTTTGTTGAAAAAAAGCAGGATAATATTTCTCATCGATTTTTACAAAACGATACTCCTTTTTCTGAATGCTTCTAAGTTCACAATCAAACTGTACAATAGCATAATCAGTACTATTCACATAGAAGTTCATCTCTAATTCGTTTGATTTTCTACAAAAATGGTAAATATCATCACCATTAGCATTTTTAATTATTCCAGATAATCTGGTAATATTTCTCTCCTCTTTTATTACACTTCTTAGAGGATTATAATACTGCATTGACTTTCGGTTGTTTTCTTTATAAATTCTAACAGGATTATCTCGCAGTAAGAGGTATAAATTATTCGGAGTAGAAAATACTTTATTCATTAACTTACACCACCAATGCTCATCATTATTATCCTCTGATTTTCTTAACTGCAACACACTACACTTCATCCTTGAGGTAGCTGCAGTAACTCTTCCATCCTGAATATTTAGTGCTGCTTCTAATAAGCGAGTATAAGTTTCTGTTTTTTCTTCGTAAATAGCTTCCCGATAAAAAGCTTCACACTGATACAGTTTTGTTGGATAGTTGACCTTTAAATTCTTAATTACATTCCTGAATATTTCCTTAACTCGATCTTGAGGAAATACAATGACCTCACCCAACTCGTAGTCATTTTTATTTAGTCGAATTACACTTATTTCTCTTGTTAAGTCTTTCAGAGCAATTGTTCGTTTTTCATATTCGATATGAGAAACTACTAGGCTATCTTCTTTAATATTAAAACTTCCCTTTAATTCAAACTCTCCATTAATATTTGAGACTGTGCCAATTCCGGAATGCAAAACTCCAATATGCGCATAAGCAACAGGAATAGTATCGTTATCTGCGATAATCTTTCCTTTAAAAATTTTAACCTCTTCTCCCAAAACAGACTGCCATATCAACAAAAAAAACAGCACACTCAACAAGAAATATCTAGGCATATTCAACAAATTAAATCCATCAAACTATATTGTTACCATAAAACTACGAACACAAATCAGAACCACCTCTATGTATATTATATGTTTATAAACACATCAAAGTAATATTATTACAGCAAAATACTTCTCGACTCAACCTTCTGCCTTGAAATTCGTTTTATTCTATCAGAAAGAGTTTGCTAATAATATTCGGTTTTGTTGACTTGTGGAGATACATAATCGAGTTTTAAATTTTGATAGGATATGAGTCGCTCAATATGGTGTTTCGAAGATGTAAATTTGTTCAGTATTCTTTGCCCACATAAGCTGAAAGAGTACGAAAAAGATCATTTTGATGGTTACAAAAAAGGTGATTTTATCTACTTCCCTGAAGAACCGTCGAAATCGATATATATGGTAAGTAAAGGCAAAGTAAAAATTCTCTCTTACAATAAGGATGGAGAAGAGGTGGTAAAAGCCATTTTGGGAAAAGGGGAAATTTTCGGAGAAAAGGCTGTACTTGGCGAACAAAAACGAGAAGATTATGCACAGGCATGTACTTCCACAACCGAACTATGCCCCATGCAACTTCCCGATATGTATGAATTAATGCGACAAAACGAAAGGTTTGGCTTATCCATTTATAAGCTCATTGGGTTCCGTATAAAAAAGATGGAACGTCGATTAGAAGCACTTCTATTCAAAGATGTAAAAACACGATTGATCGATTTTATAAAGGAACTGGCTGAGGAAAATGGTATAAAAAACAATGATCAGTTTATTATCAATCATTTTTACACCCAAAAAGATTTTGCCGACTTAATAGGCACAAAACGCGAAACAGTTACCCGTCTATTCAACGAACTTCGTCAAGAGGGGCTTTTGGATTATTCCCGTAAAGAGATTCGTGTTTCATCATCCATTGTGGCCTGATATTCGATGATTTAACCAGAAAGTGCCCCAATTGTGATGGGGCTTACATTTCACCCAAGGCCGCTGCACTACTTTTGAATCAGAAATAATAATCACACAATCAGCATTTGAATTTCATTTCAATATTTCTGATTTAAAAAGTACAAAAGGATATGAAAAACCTACTACTATCAGCAGCGGCAGGCTTACTGCTTTTCACAGCATGTAATGACAACGACGAGATACCACCAGCATTACAGGAAAAGAGCTTTACTGTAACCATTGAAAACATTCAAACTCCAAAACCATTCTTTTTGAATGGAGCAACCGATGCAGCAGGCCCTGGAGGTTCCTATTCCTACACATTTGACGCAGGAAAAGGTGCTTACCTTTCATTTGCCACCATGTTTGTTCAGTCAAACGATTTGTTTTACGGTTTTGAAGAAAAGGGATTGGCTCTTTATGATACCGATGGCAATCCGGTTACTGGAGATGTTACCAGTGATATAAAGCTATGGGATGCAGGAACAGAGGTCAACCAAGAACCCGGTTCCGGAGCCGATCAGGCACCTCGCCAAAGTGGAGCCAATACCGGAGCTGCAGAAAACAGTACTGTAAAACTAATTTCAGAAGTAAATGATGGCTTCAGCTATCCTGCCACCAACGAAGTGATTAAAGTTATGCTTGCTCATAACGGAGGAACGCAGTTTACTGTTACACTGAACAATGTTTCCAATGCACATTCATTTCAAACACCAGTTGCACCCGGCGTATGGGTAGTGCATTACGGAGGTAAGCCAATATTTACAAAAGACCAAGCTGCTGCCAATGGCTTAGAAGGCCTGGCTGAAGATGGAGCAACAGATGGAATTAATACATATCTGACAGAAAACAGTGGTTTTGTAACTCCATTTGCACCAGGAGTATTTGTGGCCCATCAAACTGGTTACCCAATCTTCGAAAACAATAAAGTAACAACAGCCAATGGATTGGAAGCACTTGCAGAAGATGGTAATCCGGGCACATTAAATACAGCTTTAAAAGCTATTGCAGGCATTAAGTACGGGGTATTCAATACACCGAAAGATGCAAGTAGTCCAGCCCCTATTTTCCCCAATGAATCGTATCAGTTTTCATTTACTGCCACTCAGGCAGATAAATTGAACTTAGCTACTATGCTAGTACAATCCAATGATTTATTCCTGGCATTCGATGACACTGGAATTGCATTGTTCCAAAACGGTCAACCAATTAGTGGGGACATTACTTCACATTTAAAACTATGGGATGCCGGAACCGAAGTAAATGAATATCCGGGAGCAGGAAACAACCAAGCTCCAAGGCAAGGAGCTGCCAATACAGGAACCAGCGAACAACAAGCAGTAAAAGTGGTAAACGATGGTTTTACATATCCTGCAATTGATAAATTAGTTAGAGTGACAATCACTTCAAACTAAAAGCAAAGGGGTGCCACAAGCACCCCTTATTTATTTTATATCGAAATAAAATCTACTCAGCAAAAGCGACTGTATTCAATTCCGCATTCTCTTTTATGGCGTTAGCAAATAGTTGCAAATCGTGATAGCTTAACATATCAGGTTTAATTTCCACCACTGTACCATTCTTCTTCTGGATTACGGCAGAAGCTTCTGTCATTCGAACTGTTTTAACTTCTGCCCATGGAATTTCTTTGTAGCCACAAAATAGGTTCGATTTAAAACCTATCAATTTCTGATCGACCATATAGTAGCTACTGTATTTAAACGCAGGCAAAGAATATACCAGCAAAGTGGTTAAAAAAACCGAACCTCCAATCAGCAGTGTCCCTCCTGCCATATATTCGCCTTTTAATACGCTGTAAGCTCCAATACAGCTCATCACACCTCCCATCAATGGATATAGAGCTGTGATTCTCTTGTTTTTATTATAGGCTTCGTTGGGGTAAAAAATAAAGTTAGTCATCTTCCTTTTATTGCTCTTGTGTCTAGTCAGCTATGAAATTACAGGTAAGTTGTTTTTCGAATTTTTCGAGATTATAAAAAGTCAGTATAGCTATAGCTACGTAAGTCTTTTTATAATGATAAAATACTAAAATGAACAAAACTTGGCATGTAAGAGCACACTTGACTTCACATTAATTTTAAGAACCCCTAATCTATCCTTTTTTTTCTAAAAAAATCGCCTCTAGCCACCATTCTATCCACATTTTTCCTGCTTCTGTATAAAATGTTCCACATATTCCTATAATTTTATCGTACAAACGTCGTTTAGTAGAACGAAACTCCAACACATAAATCGAATAGCATTGAGTATCTATTTTAAAAAACGATGGTGGAAATTCTTCCTCTTAATAGGAGCAATCTTAATTGGTGCGGCATCGATGTATGTAACCAATATAATGATTGATGAAGTTGCTAATGCCGAAAGGAAGCGAGTTGAACTATGGGCCTCGGCGTATAAACAACTTACTCGTCCCGATCTGGAAGGTGTCGATATTAATCTGGCAACACTCATTATTCAGTCCAACAACAATATTCCAATGATTGTACTCGATAATCAGAAGGATACCGTTGTTACCAAGAATATACCTAAGGCTATTACTAAATCGAAAGATAAATTTAACCGCCTTATTGTAAAACTACAAGAAAGAAGTCTTCCAATTCAGTTTGTTATTTCTGAAGACGAAACCCACTCGGTTTTCTACGATGAATCGACTCTTTTAAAGCGATTAAAATATTTTCCCTATCTCCAGCTAGCTGTAATCGTTGTTTTTATTCTAATAGCCTATTATGCATTCGATGCATCGCGCGAAGCAGAGCAGAACCAAGTTTGGGTAGGAATGTCGCGTGAGACAGCTCATCAACTGGGTACCCCCATTTCATCGTTAATGGCATGGATTGAGCTGCTAAAGCTACAGGGCGTCGACACTTCGGTGATAACTGAGTTATCAAAAGACACTTCGAAGCTGGAAATGATAAGCAAGCGTTTTTCAAAAATTGGATCGAAAGCAGAATTATTTCCAACCGATGTTGTTGAACTTCTGGAAAACACCATCTCTTATCTTCAGGTGCGTGTAAGCAATAAAATAAATTTTAGTCTCGACCACACTCCTGGTATCTCTAAATTCATCCCTTTAAATCCAACGCTATTTGAGTGGGTAGTAGAAAATATCTGTAAGAATGCAGTAGATGCCATTTCTGGCGAAGGAAAAATAGACATCTTGCTTTCTGAAAACACCAACAACCTGATTATCGATATCGCCGACAACGGGAAAGGAATTCCTAAGTCGAAACAACGCACTATTTTTAAGCCAGGTTACACAACAAAATCAAGAGGATGGGGCTTGGGATTATCGTTGGCAAAAAGAATTGTTCACCATCATCACAAGGGAAAATTATTTGTGAAATCATCGGAAATTAAAAAGGGAACTACCTTTAGAATTATTATCCCTAAAAACAATCACTATTAATCTTTGTATTAAAACAATACAAATAACTGAGTTTTCGGCATTTCATGCTGAAAAAAAAAGCCAATATTTTATTGGTTTCCCAAATTTTTATACTTTTGCAACACTTTTTGAATAAGGTTATGGATCGATTACTCGAATACACCATACCCTTTAAAGGACTATCTGAGGGGGTTCATGAATTTGAATTCCAACCAGATACCGAGTTCTTTGAGGAGTTTGAAAACAGTGAAATATATGATGCAGAAGCGACTGTTCGCCTCGATTTTATCAAGCGTTCATCGTTCATGCAAATGAAATTTCACTTAAGCGGAACGGTTAGCATCATGTGCGATCGTTGCCTGGAAGCGTATAATCAACCTATTGAGAATGAATTTTCTCTATTGATGAAATTCAGTGAAGAGGTAGATGAAAATGAAGAAGAGATTGTTTTTCTTCATCCAACAGCGCACTCAGTGAACGTAGCACAGTACGTGTATGAATACATTGTACTCAGTCTTCCTTTGCAGAAAATTCACCCGAACGATGAAGAGGGTAATTCAACCTGCAATGCTCAAATGATTGACAGATTAAATGAGCATTTAATTGAAGAGGAAGAAGACGATGACGAACCAGTTGATAGCCGCTGGTCAGAGTTAAAAAAATTGTTAGATAATTAGTAAAAGGAAAGAAAATGGCACATCCTAAGCGTAAAACATCTAAGACAAGAAGAGACAAGCGCAGAACTCATTACAAAACGTCTCCTGCGACATTGGCTACTTGTTCAAACTGTGGAGCTACTGTAAAATACCACACAGTTTGTGGAGATTGCGGATTCTACAGAGGCAAACTTGCTATCGAAAAAGAAGTTACCGTTTAATCACACTATATACCTAAACGGAATATCAAAAAATTTTCAGGGACAAAGCATGGATTTTGTTCCTGATTTTTTGTACCCATAACTCTCCTGTTAACCCATAGTAATTAATGGCGGGCACTAAGATCTTACCACAACTCATTCTCCCATTTGCGGTGGAGAATATACCCTATTTCAAAAAATTGTATCTCCTCCTAAAATTTATCTCTTCCCTATTCGTTTCTGTTATTAATTTGTAATTTAGAGCAGATAAAATTGATATGATGGGACGATCGCAAAACGACAACGACAAGAATGCAATTAACCTTTTGGGAGCAGGAACTGTCATTACCGGTGATATTCAAGCCGAAGGTGACATTCGAATTGATGGTACCTTAAAAGGAAATTTAACAGCTAAAGGTAGAGTGGTTATTGGCAACACCGGATCTGTAAATGGCGAAGTAAAATGTCAGACTTCTGAAATTGCCGGCACAATTGAAGGAAAAATTACTGTTGAAAACCTACTTTCATTGAAAAGTTCATCGAAATTAAAGGGCGACATCATTACCGGAAAGCTCTCGATTGAACCTGGAGCAGCCTTTTCAGGTTCTTGCCAGATGAATGGACAGCAATAACAAGAATAAAAAAGTAAGAGAATGGATGCGTTATTCCAACATGGCTTTCGAAATGTTGGCAATCATCGCTCTATTCACTTTTATTGGCTATCAAATCGACAAACGATTTGGCACAAACAAACCATGGCTTACTTTTGTTTTTTAGTATAATATCTGTATTGCTTGCCATACATTAAATATTAAAAACGTTACAAAACCTAACGACCATGGATAAAACTGTGAAAACTTTCTTGAAGAGAATCGTTATTCTTTCCTTGATCATTTCAACAATTGGTTTTCTTCTGTTTTTTTTCGTAATACCTCAATACTACCTGAAAATATTCCCTTTCACTCTGCTCTTCTTCTTCGCAATAACAGTTGGTTCTTTTTTGTTTTTACAGAGAGCTAACAAGAAAAAGTTTAGCAATTACTCTGCTAAATTAACGATGCTCACAATGCTTAAAATGTTGTCTTTTTTAACATTTATTATAGTATATTCCACCATCTACACCGAAAATGCCGCTACCTTTGTTAGTGCATTTTTTGGAATGTATGTGATATATTCCATTGCACTAAACCACGCTTTAGTCGATTTAAACGACTCGAATAAAGAAGAATAACTTTAAGTTACACCGACAAGTAAACCAATGAAAAAAAGTCTCTTAATAGTCTTACTTTTCATTCTATCACAGGGAATTATTCTTGCTACAGAAGAACAACATTCCTCGGAGGATCATGCCGAGAAGAAAGAATTTAATGTGAGTTCATTCATATTTGATCATATCACAGACTCACACGAATGGCATATTGCAACTTATAAAGGGAAACACATATCAATACCCCTTCCTATTATTCTTTACAGCAAAAACTCTGGCTGGCACTTTTTCATGTCAAGTGAATTTCATCACGGACATAGCGACTACTCCTTTAATGGAGGAAAACTAAGATTAATGTTAGAAGGAGAGAATAAAGGCAAAATTGTTGAACTCGACGAAGAAGAACAAGAGATCAGTCAGCTTCCTATCGATCTGTCTATTACCAAAAATGTAGCTGCCTTAATGATCAGCCTGGCAATAATGCTTTGGATTTTCATAAGAGTAGCAAAAACATACTCTCAGCAAAGAGGACGAGCCCCTACGGGACTTCAAAACTTTATTGAAGCCATTGTCATCTTTATCCGCGAAGAAGTAGCAAAGCCTTCTATTGGCGAGAAGAAACACGAACGCTTTATGCCTTATTTATTAATGGTCTTCTTCTTCATCTTGCTAAACAACCTACTGGGACTTATCCCGCTATTCCCTGGAGGAGCCAACGTAACCGGCAATATCAACATTACATTCCTCTTAGCTATTTTAACCTTTCTCACAACCAATTTAAGTTCGAACAAAAGCTACTGGAAACACATTTTCAACGCTCCCGGAGTTCCTTGGTGGTTAAAATTTCCTTTGCCAATCATTCCTATGGTTGAATTCCTGGGCTTACTTTCAAAGCCATTTGCTCTTATGATTCGTCTGTTTGCCAATATTACTGCCGGACACATTATAATATTAGCCTTTTATTGTCTGATATTTTTCTTCGGGAATATCCATTACACAATAGGATTGGGCACATCGTTGTTCTCAATTCCTTTTACCATTTTCATGACTCTACTTGAGTTATTGGTCGCATTTGTTCAAGCATTTATTTTCACCCTTCTTTCGGCAACATTTATTGGTGCTGCCGTAGAAGAGCAACATTAACATATAAACTATAAAGCTATGTTAGCAACAATTTTAACTGTCTTACTACAAGCAACTGCTACAGGTATCGGACTAGGGAAACTAGGAGCCGGCATTGGAGCAGGAATCGCCGCTATTGCTGCGGGCATGGGTATCGGACGCATTGGAGGTAGCGCAATGGAAGCTATTGCTCGTCAACCTGAAGCTGCTAAAGATATTCGTATGAACATGCTTTTCTCTGCAGCCTTCATCGAAGGGGTTGCTCTATTTGCAGTAGCAGTTTGTTTGTTAATACTTATCCTCTGATAAGTATTGTTAGTATCGGGTACTAGCGGTTGGCTTTTACCCGATATTTATTTCGATTTAAAATTTGAAAGATCATATAACATGGAACTATTAAATCCCGGCATAGGTCTGTTATTCTGGATGTCGCTCTCATTTGGGATTGTATTTTTCATTTTGAAAAAATTCGCTTGGAAACCCATTCTTAATGCACTAAAAGAAAGGGAACAATCCATCGACAATGCACTTAAGTCTGCCGACAAAGCAAAAGCCAAAATGGCTGAAATGCAAGCCGGCAACCAGCGCATTATGAAAGAGGCTCAAAAAGAAAAAGATCAACTTCTGAAAGAAGCTAAAGAGATTAAAAAGAAAATCATTAGCGACGCAAAAGAAGAAGCTTCTCTTGAAGCAGTTAAAATGATAGAAGAGGCCAAAAGAGCAATTGAGAATGAGAAAGCAACTGCTTTAAATGAGATAAAAAAGCAAGTAGCCGACCTATCCATTACTATTGCCGAGAAGGTATTAGAGAAAGAGCTTTCTGATCCGAAAAACCAGGAAGAAATGGTTGATGACATGCTTTCGAAGCTAAAGTTAAATTAATCTCGAATATTCAATTACCTACGACCTTATGAATAAGAGTTTAATTACTGTAAGATATGCAAAAGCGCTTTTCGAATTAGTTGAAGAGAAGCAATTGGTAGAGCAAATCAAAGAGGAGATGGAAGTTCTTCTTCACTTGACAGAAGAAAGTAGAGAGTTTGCCCTATTATTGGAAAGTCCGGTTATTGCCACAGCAAAAAAGATAGAAGCACTAAAAACGCTGTTCAACGGGAAACTACACGATTACACTCTAAAGATGCTGCAACTGGCAACTGAAAACAAACGCGAAAGCTATCTTCCAGCTATTTCTCGCCACTTTCTTACTCTTTATTTCAAAGCAAAAGGAATTCGACAAGCAACGATTACACTTCCATCGGAATCGACAGAAGAGGCAACTCAGCAATTACAAGAAACGTTGGAACAAAAGCTAAATATGCCCATCGAGCTAAAAACGAAGATTAACCCAGCCATTATTGGAGGAATGATCTTACGTATCGATGACTTACAACTTGACGGTAGCGTATCGGGAAAACTCCAACGCATAAAGTCGCATTTGAAAAAAACTGAAATTGTAAAATAAACTCCTTCGGGAATACTATAAAATTGGAACATCATGGCTCAGATAAAACCTGCTGAAGTATCCGAAATATTAAAACAGCAACTGGAAGGACTAAAAACCGATGCCCAACTAGAAGAGGTAGGAACAGTTCTTCAAGTGGGTGATGGTATTGCACGTATCCATGGCCTAACCAACGCCGAATCGAACGAAATGATTGAATTTGACTCTGGCGATAAAGGGATTATTCTAAACCTTGAGCAAGATAATGTTGGTGCCGTATTATTGGGGCCTTCATCGCATGTTAAAGAAGGCGATACAGTAAAACGACTTAACCGTATTGCATCAATTATGGTTGGCGATCAGGTTCTTGGTCGTGTAGTAAATACCATTGGTGAGCCCATCGACGGCAAAGGAATAATTGGTGGGGAGCTATTCGAAATGCCATTAGAGCGCAAAGCTCCTGGGGTAATTTATCGTCAGCCAGTTAAGCAGCCTTTACAGACAGGAATCAAAGCCATCGATGCCATGATTCCCATCGGAAAAGGACAGCGTGAGTTGATTATTGGCGACCGCCAAACAGGAAAGACTGCTGTAGCCATCGATACCATAATCAACCAAAAAAACAACTACGACAAAGGAGAACCTGTTTACTGTATCTATGTGGCCATTGGCCAAAAAGGATCGACCGTTGCCAACATTGCAGCAACACTTGAAAAGCATGGAGCAATGGCTTATACCACTATTGTTTCGGCAACTGCTTCAGACCCCGCAGCACTTCAGTTTTATGCTCCATATGCAGGAGCTGCCATTGGAGAATATTTCCGCGACACCGGTAGAGATGCATTGATTATATACGATGACCTTTCGAAACAAGCAGTTTCGTATCGTGAGGTTTCACTGTTACTTCGCCGCCCACCAGGTCGTGAGGCATATCCAGGCGATGTATTCTATTTACACTCGCGCCTACTTGAGCGTGCAGCCAAAGTGATTAACTCGGACGAGATTGCCAGTCAGATGAACGACCTCCCTCCTGCCCTTAAAAGCAAGGTAAAAGGTGGTGGCTCATTAACTGCTCTTCCAATTATTGAGACACAGGCAGGTGATGTTTCGGCCTATATTCCTACCAACGTAATTTCAATTACCGATGGACAGATTTTTCTGGAGTCGAACCTATTCAACTCCGGAGTTCGCCCTGCTATTAACGTAGGAATTTCGGTATCGCGTGTGGGAGGTAGTGCACAGGTAAAAGCCATGAAAAAGATTGCCGGTTCATTGAAGCTGGATCAGGCTCAATACCGCGAATTGGAGGCCTTCTCCAAATTTGGCTCCGACTTAGATGCTGCAACAATGCGCATTCTGGATAAAGGACGAAAGAATGTCGAAATTCTGAAGCAAGGGCTTTACAATCCCATGCCAGTAGAAAAGCAAATTGTGATGATCTATTGTGGAACGCATGAATTGCTTCGCGATGTTCCTGCTGACAAGGTAAAAGAGTTTGAAGAAGATCTTCTTCAGCTTATGGAGACCCAACATTTCTCTACATTAAATCAGCTAGCAACAGGAGCACTAACCGATGAATCCAAATCGATTATCGAACAAGCAGCTGACGAAGTAAGCGCTAAATACATTTGATTATTGAAAAACAGTAATCACAACTCGAAACAAAAAGATTAAACATGGCCAGTTTAAAAGAGATACGAACTCGAATTTCAACGGTAACTACCACTCGTCAGGTGACTAGTGCCATGAAAATGGTATCGGCAGCAAAGCTTAAAAAGGCGCAAGATGCAATTATGCAAATCAGACCTTATGCCGATAAACTTCATGAGATATTGGCCGATTTGACTCCTGCATTGAATAATATCGAAGATTCGATTTACACCAATCAGCGAGTTCCCGAAAAGGTACTTTTAGTGGTAATCTCATCCAATCGTGGACTTTGTGGCTCATTCAATTCGAATATTGTAAAACAAACGATACGACTAATAAAGACCAAGTATTTTAAGCTATACAAAGCAGGTAAATTAGATTGCCTAGCTATTGGCAAACAAGGCGAAAAACAATTGAAAAGTCGAAAGATAAGTGTGAGTGAAAGTAATCATGAAATCTTCGATCAATTGAATTTCGAAAATGTTAATCAATTGGCTCAAGAGCTAATGACATCCTTTTCTTCGGGCCAATACGACAGAATTGAATTGGTATACAACCAATTTAAAAACGCAGCAGTTCAGATTTGTGTTTCAGAACAATTTCTGCCGGTTGAAATGGATGAAAAAGCAATGGATAACACTCCACCCGATTTTATTTATGAGCCATCGCAGGAGCATATTGTAACCGAACTCATTCCTCGTTCTTTGAAGATTCAGCTTTTCAAAACATTATTGGATTCCAATGCTGCTGAACATGGAGCCAGAATGACTGCCATGCACCAGGCAACCGATAATGCATCGGAATTATTAGACGAGTTGCGCTTGCATTACAACCAAGCACGCCAAACTGCTATTACCAATGAAATTCTGGAGATTACAGGTGGTGCCGAAGCACTAAATTCTTAGAGTAATTTAATTTTTTCACATAAAGTAGGCCTTGTAGAATATCTTTTCTGCAAGGTTTTTTTACATCTTTGCTTCTGATTTCAGAAACAAACCGAAGTAAGCACACACTATTTTGGAGGCTAAAACCAATATTAACACCATTGATAAACCAGCATTTGAATTACTGTTTAAACAACACTACAGTAACATGTGTGCATATGCTTTCAATTTTGTGAAAGATCAGGAAGTGGCCGAAGAACTTGTTCAGAATATCTTTTTCAAGCTATGGGTAAACCGAAAAAGCATTGAAATCGAATCTTCCGTTGAATCCTACTTGTTCCGATCCATCAGAAATGCAGCGCTTAACCTAATTAAGCACATCAACATTCGGGAGGAATACAAAAAGCATAAACAGTCGGAAGATCAATGGCAAGAACAAAACGATGCCGATTTTTCAACAGAAACAGAATTACAGAAACTAATTCGACAAGCCATTAATAAGTTGCCGGAACAGCGTCGAAAGATATTCATTCAAAGTAGATACGATGGACTAAAATACAGGGAGATAGCCGACAAAATGGGCATTTCCATAAAAACCGTTGAAAACCAAATGGGCAAAGCCCTGGGATTTCTACGAACAGAATTGAAGGATTACCTTCCGGTTATTTTACTTTTTTTCAGCCATTTATTCCTCGACGAATAGGAGTAAATCAATAGTTAGTTGTCCTCCTCCTGTAGGAACAACAAAATTGAATCAATGATCAGATAAAAACAAAAGATGAACTACGACGAGCTATATATCGATGATGCAACACTAACCCGCTTTCTGGCTGGTGAAACCTCTGCTGAAGAACAGCTGAAGATCATATCATGGCTCGATCTTTCGGAAGAAAACAGGAAAAGACTCGACCAACTAGAAGTAGTTTGGCTAGAAGCCGGAAATCTTCAGCCCAGACCTGTGGCTGTTAGCCCGAAATTGGCCTGGGATAAAATGGAACAAAGAGTAGATGCTTACGAGCAATCTCAGAAAACAAAGAAACACCGCATAATATGGCTTACATCTGTAGCCGCATCTATTTTGGTTATCCTGTTTGTTTCACGCATTTGGACTTCAACCACTGCTCCACTTACATTAGCCAACTTAACTCCGATAGCGGTTACCGACACCCTACCCGATGGTTCAATTGTGGCATTAAATGCTAACTCCAGCTTAGAATACAATAAACAATTTGGGAAAAACAACAGGAATCTGAAGTTACACGGCGAAGCCTTTTTTCAGGTTAAACGCAATGCGCAATTGCCATTTATTGTAGATGCCGGAATTGGCGGAGTTAAAGTATTGGGAACTCAGTTTAATGTTAAAATTGAAGAAAATAGCGATGTAGCCATCGATGTGGTAAAAGGTAAAGTTCAGGTATTTTGCTTCAATATAGTATCAAATGATACTATCACGACCATTTTAACCCGAAACCAGAGTGCGTTAATTCAGCAAAGTTCGCGTAAAATTCTTCCTAAAAAACAGCTACCTACTGCCATAAACTGGCATAACAATACAATTGTTTTCAACGACACTCCGCTTCAGGACGTCTTCAAAACATTAAACGAACACTTTAATATCGAAATAACCTGCAACGACAATAACATCAATGCACTTCCATTAAATACCATTTTCCAAACGGATAATATTGATGAGATTATTGATGTAATTACTTCAACATTCGATTTAGAATATACAAAAGAAGGGAACAAGTACACCATAACAACTCCTTAAGATCAATGAAACCAGCTAAACTATTTCTTGTAATTACTTTTATTCTGATGGCTTTTTCATTGAAAGCACAGAACTACCTGACTCAAAAAATGAGTTTAGCTGTTATCGATGAACCGCTATCCGTCGCATTCGAAAAACTGGAGAGCAAGGGACAATTCAATTTTTCCTTTCATGCCGATATTATCGATTTGAACGAGAAAGTGGTAATTAATACCGAGAACCGATCACTAAAGAAGATATTAAACCAGCTACTTGGAAATGAATTTCGATATAAAGTTGTTGGTTCCCATGTGCTTATTCAACGGAAACGTCAATACGAGACTTCAATCAACGAATCGGTAAGAATATCCGGACAGTTAAAAGACAAAAGCAATCAGCCGGTTAGCAATGCTATCATCTACGATCCCAATAGTAAACGTACAATTATCACCAATGTAGAAGGTCGATTCAATATAAAACTCGACAACAAGGGCAACCCTCTTCTATTGAGTTTAAACGCACAACACTTTCAGGATACCATTGTCTATTTCAACTCGGCACATAGCCATGTGGAGTTCACTATTAATCAGGGCGCAACCATCGAAAGACTAGAACCTTTAGAGCACCTGAAACCTGCTTCAGTTCAAAGCAGCTCTTTCAATAACCTGAAACTGGTTAAATTCTTTATTCCGAACAAGAACCGATATGTAGCTGAAAAGTTAAATGTTTTTCAACGAGGAGCACTGCAAATGTCGCTGGTACCTACTGTAGGAACTAATACCTTGTCGAAAGGAAGGACAACCAATAGTTTTTCACTGAATATCGTTGCTGGATACAACTATGCTATTAACGGTTTGGAAATTGGCTCAGCAGCCAACTTTATTCAGCAAGATTTAAGAGGTGTTCAAATGGCCGGAGCAATTAACGTTACAGGAGAAAATGTTAATGGAGTACAAATAGCAGGTGGAATTAACAAGGCCATGGGAAAAGTAAGTGGCACCCAAATAAGCGGAGGAACCAACCTGGCCAATACTCAATTAAGCGGAATGCAAATTGCAGGTGGATTCAACCTTGCTGGCAACTCAAGCTATACTGAGAGCAATGGTTTTAACGGTCAAATAGCAGGTGGAGTTAATATCAACCGACTGGAAAGAACCAACCTTCAGATATCGGGAGGAGTTAATAAGGCCAATTCGGTAAAAGGAACTCAGGTTTCCAGTTTATACAATGAAGCAGTAGAAATAGATGGCCTGCAACTTACAGCCCTACTCAATAAAACCAGAAAGCTAAATGGCCTGCAACTAGGAATAGTTAACTACGCCGACACCATTGAAAACGGCCTTCAGTTTGGCTTAATAAACATTGTAAAGTCGGGGTATAGAAAACTGGAGCTAAGCACCAACGAGACTTTTCATTTTAACGTAACATACAAAACCGGGGGAAGATTTCTGTACTCCACACTAAAAGCCGGAGCTGGGAAATACCTACATGCAGGATACGGAATCGGGATGATATTCCGAAAAGAAAAAACAGCCTCATTCAATATCGATTATATCGCTTCTGCTGTTTTTAACACCAGAAAAGGCAGCGACTTCTTTTTAGGCAATATGGCCAAAATCCATTTCGATATAAATCTAAAGCTGAATAAAAAGCTACAGTTATTCGCAGGGCCTAGTTTCAACTTCTTCGTTCCTCAAACCAATAACGAGAACGGACTAGCATCTGATACCTCCTTTAATCCCGGAATTAAGTTCATCAACAAAGCCATTGCAACCAACAAAACACAAAATTGGTGGGGATGGCATTTCGGCCTTAAGATATAACACACTAAAATTCTGCACAATAACAACCACTTAAATTTTATTTCACATTTTTTTCAATCCTCGATAGGGGGAAATTCAATCACTGTTGTCATCCATCTGTAAAAGGCAAAAACAAACGCCTATTCAGAAATATTTAAAACACGAAATACAAAACAAGATGACAAAAACAGTATTTATTATCACAGCACTTATCTTCTCTTTTTCTATCAGCTTTGCACAAGAAAAAGAACGTAAGAAAATACAGGCAAGTTTAATTACTCCTATCAGCAACCATGGAGCCAATGCAGTAGAATATTCAAACGATTTCTCGCTGAATGCAACAGTTGGAATAAATGGCGGAGTTAACGGTTTCGAACTGGGAGGAGTTGCCAACATCAACAAAGGCAATGTAAAAGGGTGCCAAATTGGTGGAGTTGCCAATATCACTGAAGGCACATCTAAAGGCACAATCATTTCCGGAACAATTAATCTTGCTTCCGACTCCACCAGTGGTTTTCAGTTGGCAGGAGTAACCAACATTGTTAACAGTAGTTCAAAAGGCTTTCAATTATCTGTAGCCAATATCGTTAAAGAACACTTTTCTGGTTTTCAATTGGGAGTTATCAACATTGCAAAATCGTTCAAAGGTCTACAATTCGGATTAATCAACATTAGTAAAGATGCTTCTAGTGGCACCCCGATTGGTTTGGTAAACATTATAAAAGGAGGCTACAAAGCCATTGAAGCAACTACCACAGAAACAATGCATGCCCGATTAACTTACAAAATGGGAGTGGAAAAGTGCTACACCATTTATCAGGTTGGCTACGGCTCATACAAAGACAAAAGTGTAATGGAATTCGGCATGGGATTAGGTTCGTTATTTAGTATTGCTCCGAAACACAAAGTAGCCCTCGAAGCCACAACATCTCAGCTTATTTACGACAACCAATGGAAAGGTATAAACATGTTAAACCAGCTAAAGCTAAACTATCACTTTGCTTTAACACCAAAATTAGATTTAGTAGCCGGACCAGTTGCTAATGTGTACATTTCAGACCGAACAACTGACGAAAGATATGATACCATCCACATCCCTTCTACTATTTACAAACATTACGGAAGTAAAAATTTAGTTGCCACTTGGATTGGCTTTAATGCAGGTATCTGTTTCAACCTGTAACCAGAATTTTACCTCAACCTGAGTTCGATTTTACTTTTTTTGTTCCAATTTTGAGCCAATATTTAATCTCGAACTCAGGTTACAAATCCCCGCAAAGCTTTGCGTTTGATCATTTTAAGCCAAATGATCTTTTTTCCTTGGTTTTATGCAATCGAATGCATTTCTTTAAAATAAAAAATGCGTTACACACTAATCATTGCTATTCTAACCCTATTTCTAAGCTGTACCGAAAAAGATAAAAAAACGGGGTACTCATTGGTTTACCAACAAAACTTCGATCAACAAGAAGCTATCAACGATTTCGAATTTTCTAATCCTGAAAAATGGAAATGGAACGACGGACTTTTAGAGTGCATGGGGCGAGGCGATTACAAACCTCCTTTCCGCTCTCCTTTTATTGTTTCCAGAATTAAGGATATCGAGGTAAGTGATTTTGTGTTCGAAGCCGACTTAAAACAAACGGGAAGAGAATATGGTCATCGCGATATGTGCATTTTCTTTAACTACAAGGACAACAAACATTTTTACTACTGCCACATAGCCACCAAGCCCGACAATCATGCTCACAACATCTTCATTGTAAACGAAGCTGCACGGGTAAAAATAGCCGAACATGTATCATCGGGGGTGAACTGGGGAAACAATTGGCACCGTATGCGCTTGGAACGCAACACTAAAACCGGAGATATTGCACTTTATTTCGACGATATGGAGACACCAATTATGAAAGCAAACGACAAAACTTTCACAACCGGTCAGGTAGGAATTGGCTCATTCGATGACCAGGGAGCAATCGATAATATTCGCCTTTTTTCACATTAATTTCATCTAAATAAAAAATTGCTCTAAAAATAGCTCAATTGGCAAGTATAAAAATCAAAATCAAAGGGTTATATTTGCGGTTACCTAACACTTCCAAATCGTTGTTTTAAATTTCTACTAATAAAAACCATAGAAACGTTTTAAATTGGATGGTTTTTTTGTTAGAACCTCCTTCTGCACCTACATTTGTAGAGCTGTAAAAGCGATTTAAAAAACTGTTAAACGAAAATAAAATTGGTAATCTTATGAGCAATTTTTTAACTGCTTCAATTGGTAAGAAGTTCGTTATGAGTGTTACTGGATTATTTCTAGTAGTATTCATTGCGGTTCACCTTGCGCTCAACTTAATGTTGATCTTAGATGACAGTGGTGACTTATTCAATATGGCTGCGCACTTCATGGCGACAAACCCAGCCATTAAAATTATGGAACCAGTACTGGCATTAGGATTTATTATTCACATTGTATGGTCTCTTTGGATCACAGTGCAGAATATGAAAGCGCGCCCTGTGAAGTATGCAAAGCAAGATTTGAAAAACTCTAGCTCTTGGGCTTCACGCAACATGTTAATTTTAGGATCATTAGTTCTTGTTTTCCTAGTAATGCACATCATGCATTTCTTCTGGAAAATTAAAGTAACAGGATCTCCTCTATTGGAAGAGGTTACTGTTATGCAGGGAGGTGTTCATGTACACATGGAAAATGCATATGCATTGGTAGCTTCTCTTTTCAAATCAAATGCGTTGTATAGCGTTCTTTACATTGCTGGTGCAATTTTGTTGGGAATGCACATTACTCATGGATTTTGGTCAGCATTCCACACTATTGGTTGGAATAACAAAATCTGGCGTAAGCGTTTAGAGGTTGTTGCATTAATCTACGCTATTGTTATTGCTGTAGGTTATTCAATTATTCCATTGTATTTCCTGATTAAATTTTAATCTTCTAAGACACTGAATTATGACTATTCTTAATTCCAAGATACCAGCAGGACCACTAGCAGAAAAATGGAGCAAACACAAAGCTTCAATTAAAGTAGTGAGTCCAGCGAACAAAAGAAAGCTTGATGTAATTGTTGTTGGAACAGGATTGGCAGGTGGATCGGCTGCTGCTTCATTGGCAGAGCTAGGATACAACGTACATGCTTTCTGTTACCAAGATTCACCTCGTCGTGCGCACTCTATCGCAGCACAGGGAGGTATCAATGCAGCTAAAAACTATCAGAACGATAACGACTCTGTTTATCGTCTTTTCTACGATACTATTAAAGGTGGTGACTACCGTGCACGTGAGGCTAACGTTTACCGTTTGGCTGAGGTTTCACCAAACATTATTGACCAGTGTGTAGCACAAGGTGTACCTTTCGGACGTGAGTACGGTGGTACTTTGGCTAACCGCTCTTTCGGTGGTGTATTGGTAAGTCGTACGTTCTACGCCCGCGGACAAACCGGTCAGCAGCTACTATTAGGATGTTACGCAGCAATGAACCGTCAGATTGCTAAAGGTGGTGTTAAGATGTACAACCGCCACGAGATGATGGACATCGTTAAAATCGATGGAAAAGCTCGCGGTATCATCGCCCGCGATATGGTTACAGGAGAAGTGAAGCGTTTCGGTGCTCACGCTGTAGTTATCGCATCGGGTGGATACGGAAATGTATTCTTCCTATCTACAAATGCAATGGGATGTAACGGTTCTGCTTCATGGGTTGCTTACAAACGTGGAGCACACTTCGGAAACCCTTGTTTTGTACAGATTCACCCAACATGTATTCCTGTTCACGGCGATCAACAGTCGAAACTAACATTGATGTCAGAGTCGTTGCGTAACGACGGTCGTGTTTGGGTACCAAAGAAAAAAGAAGACGCAATTAAATTGCAAAAAGGCGAGTTGCATCCAAACGACATTGCTGATGCAGATCGCGACTTCTACCTAGAAAGAAGATATCCATCTTACGGTAACCTTGTTCCTCGTGACGTTGCTTCTCGTGCTGCGAAAGAGCGTTGTGATGAAGGTTTCGGTGTTAACAACACTGGTAAAGCCGTATTCTTGGACTTTAAATATGCTATTGATCGCTTAGGAATCGATGTAATTAAAGCTCGTTATGGAAACTTATTCCAGATGTACGAGAAAATTACTGATGTAGATCCTTACAAAGCGCCTATGATGATCTACCCAGCTATTCACTACTCAATGGGTGGTACTTGGGTTGATTACAACTTGATGACATCTGTACCAGGTCTTTACTCTATCGGTGAGGCTAACTTCTCAGATCACGGTGGTAACCGTTTGGGAGCATCTGCATTGATGCAAGGTTTAGCTGACGGATATTTCGTATTGCCTTACACTATCGGCGATTACCTTGCTGATGAGATCATGACTCCTAAAATCGACACTAACACTCCTGAGTTCGACGCAGCTGAAAAAGAGGTTACTGGTCGCTTAGAGAAGTTATTCAACATTAAGGGTAAGCAGCCTGTTGACTACTTCCACAAGAAATTAGGTCAGATCATGTGGGACAAAGTAGGTATGTCACGTAACGAAAAAGGATTGAAAGAAGCAATTGCTGAGATCAAAGCTATCCGCGAAGAATTCTGGAAAAACGTATTCATCCCAGGTGAGATGAAAAACGTTAACCCTGAATTGGAAAAAGCAGGTCGTGTTGCCGATTTCCTTGAGTTAGGTGAGTTGATGGCTCGCGATGCCTTAACTCGTAACGAATCTTGTGGTGGTCACTACCGCGAAGAATCTGTTACTGAGGACGGCGAAGCTAAACGTGATGACGAAAACTTCACATTCGTTTCTGCGTGGGAGTACACTGGTGAAAACCAAGAACCTACTCTTCACAAAGAAGAACTAGTTTTCGAAAACGTAGAATTAACTCAGCGTAGTTACAAGTAGAGAACAGAGTATTGAGTATTTAGTATAGAGATTAATCTGATAGAAATGCATCAGTTCAAAGAACTTAAAGTATGGCAAAAAAGCAAAGAGCTGGCTGTGGATGTGTATAAAATCACTCGACAGTTCCCTCAAAGCGAAACTTTTGCTCTTACCAGCCAAGTTCAGAGAGCAGTAATTTCTATCAGTAGTAATATTGCCGAAGGAAGTGGAAGACATACCGACAAAGAGTTTGCTCGCTTCCTTGATATTGCAAACGGGTCGGCATACGAAGTAGAATCGTTGTTATGTATCTCAGCTGATTTAGAGTTTATCTCATCCAATCAGTTTAACGAGCTGTCAGCACAACTTTCAGAAATACAGAAAATGCTTTATTCACTAAAAAAATCTCTAAAAATCTAAGTACACTGTACTAACTACTAGGTACTAATTACTATGTACTAAAAAAAAGAACAATGGCAGATATTACATTAAAAAAGATATACGTAAAAGTCTGGAGACAAAATAGTCCGAAAGACAAGGGACGTTTCGAAACTTACGAGGTAGAGAACGTTTCACAAGGAAGTTCATTCCTTGAAATGATGGATATCCTAAACGACAACTTGGTTCGCGAAGGAAAAGATCCAATCGCATTCGATCACGATTGCCGCGAAGGTATCTGTGGTATGTGTAGCTTGTACATCAATGGTAAAGCACACGGACCTGATACAGAAATTACAACATGTCAGTTGCACATGCGTAAATTCAGCGAAGGCGAAACAATCACTATCGAGCCATGGCGTGCAGGTTCATTCCCTGTAATCAAAGACTTGATGGTTGATCGTACAGCATTCGAGGAGATCCTTCAGTCAGGAGGTTTCGTATCGGTTAACACCGGTGGTGTACCTGACGGTAATACAATTCCTATTGGTTACGAAGATTCAGAAGAAGCAATGGATGCAGCAGCTTGTATTGGCTGTGGAGCATGTGTGGCAACTTGTAAAAACTCATCGGCTATGTTATTCGTTGCTGCTAAGGTTTCGCACTTGGCAAAATTGCCTCAAGGGCAAGTTGAAGCTAAGCGTCGTGCTCGCAACATGGTAGCAAAAATGGATGAGCTAGGTTTCGGTGGATGTACTAACACTGGAGCTTGTGAAGCAGAATGTCCAAAGGCTATCTCTATTTCAAACATTGCTCGTTTGAACCGCGAATACCTTTGTGCTAAGATTGCTGAGTAATATAATTACAGCATACATCTCAAAGCCTCTTGCATCTGCAAGGGGCTTTTTTTATCTCCATTATAAAATGAATTCCGTCAATATTAATTCCATCCATCAAAAAACACTTTTAATATATTTATGTATTGCTTTAAAACAACAAACGCTACTTTTGAATAGATCCACTCATTAAAACACATATCTTATGAAAACTATAGCTTTGAGATTTATTCGAGATTTAATGCCTTTTCTTTTATTGTTTTTATTCTTCTATGGTAGCAAACAGCTAATGCCATACATTCTTTTTGGTACCTTTTTTCTATTTATGATAGCTTTCCGAGTTATCGAAACAGTGAAATATGTGAAAACAGGCAAAGTTCCTGAATCAGTTCACTATACCGAAATGAAATTCTCTTACCTCTCATTAGAATCATTTAAACAGCAAGATATTTTCAGAAACATTTTGCTTCTATTTCAGAATACAGGAAAATCCATTGTAAATGGTTTTATATTCTTTTTCAATGGCTGCATAGTAATTGGAAATATCTAACAATTGGCTTCTCCCTCGCTAATTTCACCTAAAGTTTACTAAAAAGAGGTTGTATATTTCTCAATCCCCAACCTCTCCCACACTCACATAAACAACTATCCATAAACAAACTAACACAGAAGAGGCATTCCAATTGGGTGCCTCTTCTGCATTTTTCTACCTTTATTGTGTTATAACTATCGTTACTGTTCGTTATAGATATTGAACGATGAGAACAGCGCAATTTAAAATATTGATATTGCCTTTGTCTGAACGGATTTATCCAATGGCTAAACGACTACTTAACAGTGACTCGGAAGCCGAAGATGCCGTTCAGGAAATTATGCTGCGATTGTGGAACAAGCGAAAAGAGCTTGGCAAACATAACAATCCGGTTGGCTACGCGCTGCTTACAGCTAGGAACTTCTGCCTTGATATGCTAAAAAAGAAGAAACCTGAGCTGACTATTGATAAGCACCAATTGCAAGTAGCCAATCATCGCGCTGTGGAAGGGGACTACGAATCGAGAGAAGCAGTTCTCATCGTTCAAGAGATTCTGAACACCCTTCCGACGCAACAAAAAAGCGTAATTCAACTGCGCGATTTCGATGGTTTTGAAATGGAAGAAATTGCAGTGATGCTTCAAATTGAGGTGCCTCATGCAAGAGTACTTTTATCGCGTGCCCGAAAAAAGGTACGCCAACAAATGACTAAAATTTACAGCTATGAAAACCAATTATCAAGAGCTGCTGAATAAATATTATAATGCCTCAACTTCATTAGAAGAGGAGCAATTATTAATGGACGATACCGATCAACTGGATGCTATCGATCAACAATGGCTGAATGTTTGCCAACAGCATCAAAACGTAGCACCTAAAAAGTTGCAAGAAGATATTTGGGATAAAATCGAGCAACAGGAAAATACCAAGCGTAAGTTCACCATCAAACATTGGATGAGTGTGGCAGCTGCTGTTTTAATTGTGGTTTCTGTTGCAATTATGCACATAGCAAAACAACGTCAGTTGGATCGTATCCAGAAAATGGCATTATTGGAAGAGGCACTTTTCACTCTTTCTTCCGATATGCAAACCCGTAAAGCTCCAGTTGTATTATACGAAGACGAACTGATTACCTGTTACGACAAAAAGTAACACACATGAACATTTTTAACGCTAAAACCGATCAGAAATGAAACAACTTATACTAATCATCACACTGTTTATCGCTCTTGGTACTCAAGCTCAGGACAAAACAGTTTTTAAACGCATTTTAGACGATTACAAATGCGACAAGATGTCCTACACCCAACTGGATAAAGATCTTTTCGAACTATATCTTAAAAACAAAGAGAGTAATAGTAAGCTTATAAAAGAGGTACTAAAAGGAGTTGAAACGCTAAATGTACTTCAGTTCGATACCAACAAAAAAGCAAAAAACGTATTAAACGATCTAAAAAAACGTTACGAGGTTATTGGTTGGACTATCTTCAAAGAATCGAGAGAAGCTCCTCGTAATTTCTCCATTCTATTGAAAAAGAAAGAGAGTAACATTAAAGGCATTGTCTACATTTCGGCCCAAGGAAAACACTATACCCTCCTTGAATTCAGAGGTGAACACATCGACCTGAGCAAAATTTCGAAGCTTTCGAAAATTATGAATATTCAAGGGGCAGAGGATCTGGAAAACATAGATAATGAAACGGTTGCTATAAACATAGTAGACGACTCGAAAGTAGTGAAAATTAGAGGTGCTGCCACCCTAAAAACCGGCAAGCAACCACTCTATATAGTAGATGGTAAGATTGCAACCAACATGCATGACATAAGCCCCAATAACATTAAATCACTTAGTATCTTAAAAGATGCATCAGCAATGGCTCTTTATGGAGCAATGGGAAGCAATGGTGTCATTATTGTCGAAACCAAGAATTTTGTAAAAACACCTAAAAATCAGATCCGGGAAAGCTTTCCAATTATCAACCCTAAAAATCAACCCATCTACATCCTTGATGGAAAAAGAATTGATTCAATAGAGGACATTGATCCTTCAAAAGTTAAATCATTCAAAGTATTAGTCCCTCCGGTTTCAACAGCTCTTTATGGTTCTAGTGCAGCTTATGGTGCAGTGGTAGCCTCCACTCAACCACAAAAAGAAAAAGACAATCCAATGATTATTGTCGATGGATATAAATTGCCTTCGTTTGCTGAGCTTGATAAGCTAATATTAGAATCGAGAAAAGTAAGAAGCATGATGGTTTTAAAAGATGCCGCTTCGTGTGAAGCATATGGTGCAGATCCGAAAAAAGGAGTGGTTATTCTAAATACAGCAGAGCCAGTTCTTCAAAAAGGGAAAATCCATAAAACCAACTTTAGCCTGGTATTCTTCGATAGAAAAGTACATGTAATCAATCTTTACGATGTGAAACTTCCTAACTTTTACATCAACAACAAGAAGGTTACTGTAAAAGAAATTAGAGAGCTCGATGGTAAGAATATAGATAATGTTAAGTTCCTCCCTGTTGAAGAAGCGTTTTTAAACGGTCTTAATGGAGAAACAATTATTATAGAAACCAAATAGACTTTTTCCTATAATTTCAAAAGAGGTTGTCTCCGTAAAGGCAGCCTCTTTTTTATTGCGCTCAAAACAAAGAGTAACATATTTTATACATTTTCTGAAAAAATGTTAAAATTTTGTCACCCCCTCTCTATATTAAATCGTTTCATAATAGCACAACAAACTATTAAATTGAAATAACACACTCGTAGATTTGGAAAATAATTACTGAAAATCGCAATTAAAGCCGCATTATATAAGTGATACAAACAATGACACTCCTCCATGAAACTAGAGAGGACATATCCATTCAAAAGAATATGACAAGTCAATTTTCTTCATTTCTTATCGGCTAACAAGTGATACCATTCCACTTCTTGAAACAAACGAAACACATTAAAAAGGATATAATAAAAAAGGTCGGATAATAAGATTGGACCCTCTTTATCTGGCTCATAGTGAATAAATAATATTGGTAAAAAACACGCACGTATGAAGAAAAAACATTGGGAATGGCTCATTTTCAGAAAGAATGAGCTTAGATCTTTATTGAAAATTATGAAGCTTAGCATCTTACTTACACTCGTTTGTTCATTAAGCTTATCGGCAAGCGTATTGTCACAGCAGAAGCTTAAACTAAACAAAGGAACCACTACCTACAAAGAGCTATTCAAAGAAATTAAAAAGCAAACAGGGTTCATCGTTGTATATAACAACAACAGGCTGGATAAAAACCAAAAGGTTGATATTCACCAAAACGAATCGACAATTGAGTCAGTTCTTTCAGAAGTATTGAAAACCGAAAAGGTTGACTTTAAACTTCAAGACGAGTTTATAATTCTTGTTCCTAAACAAGAAACTTCAAAAACGAAAGCTGGTGCACAAAAAAGAAAAGTTACTGGTAAAGTTGTAGACGAAGAAGGACTTCCTCTTCCTGGCGTAACCGTAATGATTAAGGGCACACAGCAAGGTATTGCTACCGATATGGACGGTGTGTTCACACTACACCTAGCCGACAACCAGAATACATTGGTTGTTTCGTTTATTGGTATGGCCGCTCAGGAAGTGGACGTAACAGCAAAAGATAACGTAACAGTTACTCTAAAGCCCGACACTCAACAAATCGAAGAGGTTGTGGTAAGTACTGGTTACCAAAAAATCGACCGTAAACTATTTACTGGTTCGGCGGTGAAACTGACTGCCGATGATGCTAAAGTATCGGGTATGGTTGATGTAGGTCGAATGATGGAAGGTAAAGTGGCCGGTGTTCAGGTACAAAACGTATCGGGAACTTTTGGTGCTGCTCCTAAAATCCGCGTTCGTGGTGCTTCTTCAATCTATGGAGACCAGAAACCGCTTTGGGTAGTTGACGGTGTTGTTTTGGAAGATGTAGTTGATGTATCGGCCGACGACCTTTCTTCTGGTGATGCAACAACACTTATCAGTTCATCGGTTGCCGGTATTAACTCTGATGATATCGAAGATTTCCAGATTTTGAAAGATGCTGCAGCAACAGCTCTTTATGGTGCTCGTGCCATGAATGGTGTTATCGTTATTAGAACAAAAAGTGGTAAGAATGGTAAAACAACCATCAACTACACTAGTAACTACACTGTGAAACAAAAGCCCAACTACGACCAGTTCAACATTATGAACTCGAAAGAACAGATGGCAATCTACCTGGAAATGATGGACAAAGGTTGGTTAAACTATGCCGATGTTTCCAACAGAAAAAATGGTGGTGTATTCTTAAAAATGTACGACCTGATTTCTACATACGACGAAACGACTGGTAAATTCGGTTTAGAAAATACACCAGAAGCAAAAGCCAACTTCTTGAAGAAATACGAAATGGCTAACACCGACTGGTTCGATATTCTTTTCAACAACTCATTAGCACAAGAGCATTCGGTAAGTTTATCTAGCGGTAGCGAGAAGTCACAAACTTATGTATCTACCAGTTTCTACAACGACGAAGGTTGGGCAAAGAAATCGGGAGTTAAGCGTTACACAGGTAACTTCAAAACAAAAATCAACCTGAACAAGAAGCTTTCTTTCGCTCTTTCAACAGTTGGTTCTATTCGTGAACAAGAAGCTCCTGGTACAACTGCCAGAGTAGATGACGTGTTCACTGGTTCATACAGACGTAATTTCGATATCAACCCATTCTCATATGCATTAAATACTTCACGTACTATGCGTGCATACGATGACAATGGCAACTTGGAATATTATAAAAGAGATCATACTCCTTTCAACATTTTGAACGAGTTGAATAATAACACGCTTGACTTGAATGTTGTAGACCTGAAACTTCAGGGTGAAGTTGATTTCAAAATCAACAAGCACTTACAGTATAACATGATTGGTTCGGTTCGATATGTAAAATCGACCAGAGAGCACAAAATCACTGAGAATAGTGGTACTGCAGAGGCATATCGTATGGCTATCAACAGTACTATCAGAGATAGAAACAAATTGTTATACACCGACCCTGACAATCCAAATGCAGAGCCTGTAAGTGTATTGCCACGTGGTGGATTCTACAATCGTTACGAAAACACGCTTAAGAACTTCTATTTCAGAAATACTGTAAACTACAACCAGACTTTCAACGAAGATCACATTGTTAACGTATTGGCTGGTTTCGAGCTAAAATCGACAGACAGACAATCGTACTACAGCAATGGTCCTGGTTACCAGTACAACTATGGAGGTGTACCATTTATCGATTACAAGTATTACAAGCAAGCTATCGAGGCTAACAAAGCGATCTATAGCATGGGATATACTTACGACCGATTTGTAGCTGCATTCATTAACACAGGATATTCTTACAAAGGAAAATACACCATCAACAACACACTACGTGTAGATGGATCGAACCAGTTAGGTGAAGATCGTTCTTCTCGCTGGCTTCCAACTTGGAACTTCTCAGGTTCATGGGTAGCTTCAGAAGAAGATTTCATGAAAGATCAGGAGTTTATTTCATTCTTGAAACTACGCGCTACTTACGGTCTTACTGCATCGATGGGTGCTGCTAAAAACTCAACTGTTATCTTATTGAACTCAGTTACCAACCGTCCTTATGTTAGTGAAAAGGAAACTGGAATTGAGATTGATAAACTTGAAAACAAGAACCTTACCTGGGAGAAGCAATACGAAACAAACATTGGTGTTGATCTGGGAGTTCTTAACAACAGAATCAATTTCAGTACTGATGTTTACTTCAGACAAGGATTCGATCTTATTGGATTGATTAGTGCCAGTGGTATTGGTGGAGAGCGCCTTAAGTGGGGTAACTATGCCGATATGGACACAAAAGGTATCGAGTTTAGTGTAAACACTAAGAATATCGAAAACAAAGACTTCAAATGGACTTCAACACTTTCGTTTGGTTATAACAAAAACGAAATTACAAACCTGAAATCACAGCCAATTGCATACGATCTTCTTAGAGCAGAAGGTGGAGCTGTTCAAGGTGGTCCGGTACGTGGTCTTTACTCAATTCCATTTGCTGGTCTAGATTCTAAAGGTATCCCAGAGTTCTACGGTCCTGATGGTGAGAGAACAAAAGATATCAACCTACAGTCGAAAGACACTGATTTCTTGAAATACGAAGGTTCGGTTGATCCAACATACAGTGGTGGATTGAACAACAAAATTCGATTCAAGAATTTCACACTTAATGCATTCATTAGCTTTGCTGGTGGAAACAAAATTCGTCTAAACCCAATCTTCAACACTCAATTCTCTGATATCGATGCAATGTCGAAAGAGTTTATCAACAGATGGGCAGTTGCAGGCGATGAAAACATTACGAAGATTCCTGCCATTTTGGGACAGCGTCTTGAAGATGTTGAGTACGGAACTGTTCGTCCTCACAACTTTTACAACTACAGTACTGAAAGAGTTGCTAACGGCGATTTCGTTCGTCTAAAAAGTGTTTCATTGGATTACGCTTTCAACAAAGAACTTATTTCGAAAATCGGTTTAAAACACGCATCTCTTAAGTTCCAGGCAACCAACCTTTGGTTAATTTATGCCGACGATAAGTTGAATGGACAAGATCCTGAATTCTTTGCTGCCGGAGGTGTTGCATTGCCACAACCACGTCAGTTTACACTATCGTTGAAAGTAGGATTTTAATCAAAATTAAAGTTGTAAAAAATGAAGCTATATAAATCAATAATATACACACTGACAGCTTGCTTTCTACTGTCAAGCTGTAACGACTATCTGGACAAACTTCCAGATAATCGTACGAGTTTAAATTCTGCCGAGTCAATCGGACTTCTATTGGTAAATGCCTATCCTAAGGGAGGCTACACCAGTCTTTGTGAAGTGATGTCGGACAATGCTGGTGAAAAAGGACCTAGTGCTTATATCGAAACACTAATCAACAAAGATCAATATACATATAAAGAAGTTTTCAGTTCAAAATACCAGGGATCTCCAGATTATTACTGGACATCATGCTACAACGCAATTGCTCACGCCAACCAGGCACTTGATGCAATTGAAGAAAATGGCGATGGTGAAGAGCTAAACTCATACAAAGCTGAAGCTTTGTTGGCTCGTGCCTACTCACACTTCATGTTGGTAAACCTATTTGCCAAGCCTTATAATAAAGCTACGGCTGCAAGCGACCTAGGTATACCTTACGTAAAAGAAGTAGAAAACGTACTACTTAAAGAGTACAAAAGAAATACGGTAAAAGAGGTTTACGATTTCATTGAAGCAGATTTAACTGCTGGTTTCAATTTAATCGATGATACGCGTTACTCTGTTCCTAAATACCATTTTAACTCGGCAGCAGCAGCGGCTTTTGCTGCTCGTTTCTACCTATGGAGAAATGCTTCTGATGAGGATTTACAGAAATCGGTTTCTTTTGCCTCAAAAGTATTTACCGGCGATGTAGCATCAAGCCTTAGAGACTGGAATGGATACTACTCGGTAAAGTCGTACTATGACAAAAAAGCTCAATACACCAAAGCAGTTGAGAAACCAAACTTACTATTGGTTGAAACAACTGATCCTTGGGGTTACTACTATGCAGCTATTCGCTATTCACTTTCTGTTGATAAATACAGAGAGATTTTCCTTAGCTCGAACGTAAAAGGATTAGAATTAGCATATGGAGTTCACGGTAACGACAAGTCGGCCAATGTTCCGAAATATCAATTGTACAAAATCAAGGATAATCCATCGTCAACATCGTTCTATGCTGCTTACATGAATGTTTTATTGTCGACTGACGAAGCTTTATTCAACCGAATTGAAGCTAATGCACAGTTGAATAACATCAGCGAAGCTATTACCGACATCAACTTCTTGTTGCAAAAAATTGTAGAGAAATACAATCCAGCTATCCACACTGTTACTGCTAGCGATATTACTAAATTCTACAGCAACACAACAAGTGAGAAAGAAGCAATTGTGAAATTTGTTTTAGACATTAAACGTAAGCACTTCATTCACGAAGGAATGCGCTGGTTCGATGTTCGCCGTCACGGAATTACTGTAACTCACCAGGTAACTGGAGAAGAACCAGTTGTTTTAAAAGCTGACGACCCAAGACGTTTACTTCAGATTCCTGAAGATGCAATTGCAAATGGTTTAACTCCAAATAAACGATAATACAATGAAGCTTATAAAATATTTCATATTTGCATGTTGTGCCACTTTATTCTTCGCTTGCGACAGCGATGATGACTTAGGTGAATCAAACATCACAATAAATGTACAGCGCAACGAGATCGATCAGTGGATTCTCGATAACCTGACAAAGCCTTACAATATCGAGGTAAAATATAAATGGGACGATAGCGAATTACCCAATGACAAAGTGCTTACACCTCCATCAATGGACAAGGTTATTCCTTTCCTTGAGGTATTGAAAAACGTATGGATTGAGTCGTACGAACAAGCTGGTGGCGGAACTTTCGTTCGCAAGTATGTTCCTAAACAAATTATCCTTGTAGGAAGTAAAAGCTTCAATGACAACGGTACTATTACTCAGGGTACAGCTGAAGGTGGTAGAAAAGTTGTTTTATATCAAATCAACGAATTCAAAAAATCAGATAAAGAATTCTTGAAGCGACTTTTCCACGTTATGCACCATGAGTTTGGGCACATTCTACACCAGCAGGTTCTTTACCCAGATGAGTACAAAATGATTACTCCTGCCGGATACACTGCTGCATGGATGAATGTTTCATTGCAAGACGCACTGAACGAAGGTTTCATTACTCCTTATGCTAAGAACATCATCGATGACGACTGGGTGGAGATGATTGCTACTATGCTTACTAACAGTAAAGCTGAATACGATGCAATTGTGGCCCAAGCATCAGCCAATGGGCAAAAAATTATTAGAGAAAAAGAGAGCTATTTAGCCGCTTATTTCGATCAGGTATGGAACATCGATATCTATGCACTTCAGACAGATATCCATAACCGTATCTCTCAGCAATAATCCGTTTAATTGAAGAACAATGAAACAAATATTCTATATAATAGCAGCACTGGGAATACTCTTTACGTCGTGTGACAAAGAAGAGGAACTGCTTTTCGAAAAAACAGCCCAGGAGCGTATTAAAGAGAAGAAAGAGTTGTGTATGTCAACTCTTCTAGATAGTGAAAAAGGATGGAAAGTTGAAGTAAATCCGGGTAGAGAAGATATTGGCATCTACAACTTTCTGATCAAGTTCGACGAAAACAAGAAAGCCATCATGGCCGATGATATCGATATCTGGCTTACTCTTGATGGTACACCATCGCCAAAAGATTCGGCCTATTTCGATGTAAAATATACCGATGATGTAGAAATCGTATTCGAGACATTCTCTCGCTTTAACTATTTCTACAATCCTGAAAAAGTCTTAAAAGGTGAAAACCCCAATAAGAGTTTAGGTGGAGATATTGAATTGTTGGTAAAAGAAATTGAGGCCGATAAAATTGTTTGTGAAGGAAAAGTAAATGGTGGAATTTACACTTTTACAAAAACGACTACCGAAGACTACGTTGCAATGTTAGATATACATCGTGCAATCGAGTTGAACTTAGCTTTCCTAATTGTCGATGATCAATATCTGTTTCCAACTATCGAATTTGAAAACGGTGACAAAGTTGGATTCACGTATAACTTCGAAACTAGAACTGCAACATTAACTTACAACGAAGGCAACGAACTAGTATCGAAAGACATTAAAGTTACTTATGATGATAAAGGAGTTATCTTCTCGGAACCTATCTCTTTCAATAATCATAGTTTAACCCGACTTGATTACGATGCAGCTACCAATTCTTTTGCTTCTTCTGCTACCGAAGAAAAAGCGAACTTCAAGCTGGCCATGTTGCCTCCATACAAAACGAAAGGTTTACCTGAGATGTTCAACAAAATTAAATTTGGTCCAGTAACAGGTAAGAGTAAAACTGCTAAGAAAATGTTCCGTGCTTTAGAAGGTGCAAATGAACGTTTCACTACTCTTCAGTTTTATAATGATCCAAAATTGTTCCACGGTTGGGCATTCAAATTCTCAGACGATAGCGAATGGCCTTACGTAAAACTAAAAGACAACAAATTTGACATATTAGACACAGACAGAATTCGATTTACTCCTGATGGTGTTTTTAATGAAAAAAACGGAACCATCGACCTAAACGAAGTTCTGAAAACCCCTGAAGGTAAAGCATTATACGATATTATGTTTGCCCCTGAAGGTTTTGTTGTAGTACGTGAGATTGCTTGTCGATTAATCAGTGTAAAAGACCCTTCATTTTGGATATTAGTATCCAATTGGGATTAATTCAATTTTTATAGCGCAAATTTTAAGAGCTGTTGATGTAGTGTCAACAGCTCTTTTTTTATCCTCCCTCCTCATTGTTTCTACATATTCACATATCGTATTTTCTACATCTTCTAAAAAAATGTTAAAATTTTGTCACCCCCTAATTGTATTAAATCGTTTTATAATTGCGCAACTTAGTTTTAAATTGAAATTTCAATCCTTTCAAATTGGAAAAACATCACGAAATATCGCGATTAATCGCTCATTATATAAATGGATCGATTACCGCAGAACAACAGGTGAAGCTTGACAATTGGATCAATTCATCCGATCAGAATAAAAAGATATTCGATCAGATTATTGCTTCCGATTATGGCGAGCGTATAGATGCGCAACCCGACTGGGAAGATCTACAACTTAGGATCAAGCGCAGTAAGCCTATCCATACCAGCCACCAAATAAATAGTTGGAAACTTCGCTTAATTAATGTTGCAGCAGCTTGTGCTGCAATTGTTGGAGTATACTGGTATGTCGATCAGAAAATCACAGAGGTAGTTCCTCAACAAGTACAACAAATTGCTCAAAGCGAACCAGTAATAGGGAAAGGAGCAGTTTTAACCACCGAAGGAAAAACTTTCGATCTTCAGAAAGAATCAATCAATATCAATATAAAGGGAATGAAAGCCAAAGCTGCTGCCGGAAAATTAAAGGTTAGCTGCTCGGATATAAAACCCGATATTAAGCCCGTAATAAGCCAACTTAAAGTTCCTCGAGGTGGAGTTTTTCAAATGGAACTTCCCGATGGAACTAAGGTTTGGGTGAACTCTGAAAGTGAATTGGAGTTCCCTAGTAAATTTACAGGCAACCGTCGATTGGTAAAAGTAAAAGGCGAAGCTTATTTCGAAGTAGAATCCGATAAAGCCAACCCATTCTTTGTTCAAACTCCTAAAGCTTTAGTAAGAGTTACTGGTACTCGTTTTAATGTTTCGGCATATCAAAACGATATCCATACAGCCGTTACCCTTGCCGAAGGTCATGTTGATGTGGAGCTGGAAAAAAAATGGCACCAACTCTCTCCTGGGAAACAAATCAGTTACCATAATACCAATGGCGAAATTCACACCCGAAAGGTAGATGTATCGTCACTTACTTCGTGGATCAATGGCATTTTCGAATTCGAAGATATGGCTATTGAAAACTTAGTAGTTAAGCTGGAGCGTTGGTACGACATGGAGTTTGTTTTCAAAAACGAGCAAGTGAAAAAGCAACGCTTTACAGGAGCTGTTAAAAAGGATGTTTCTATTTCTTATCTGCTGGATATGATTACTGAAACAACCAACATGAATTATAGCATTGCAAACAAGCAAGTGATAATTGAATAAATTAAAAAAGCCAGACAAACAAAATTGGACCCTTGTTATCTGGCTCATAGTGAAATAAATAATTTGGTAAAACACAAATGTATGAAAAAAAAGCATTGGGAATGGCTCATTTTCAGGAAAAATGAGCTAAGATTTTTTCTAAAAATTATGAAGCTAAGCATTTTATTTACATTGATTTGTACCTTTAGCTTATCAGCAAACGTATTGTCACAGCAAACTCTTAAACTTAGTAAGGGAGCTACGACTTACAGCGAATTGTTTGGTGAGATTAAAAAGCAAACAGGTTATATCGTTGTCTACAACAACAATCGTTTAGACAAAGATCAGCAGATCAATATTCAAGAAAAAGAGTCAACACTTGAGGCGGTTCTTACAGAAGCATTAGAAACAGAGGACATTGACTACAAACTTCAGGATGAATATATCATTCTTATCCCAAGATCTGAAAATAGTGCTGCAATGGCTGCAGCTAGCAAAAGAAAAGTAACAGGTAAAGTAGTAGATACTGAAGGTCTTCCTCTTCCGGGCGTAACCGTAATGATTAAGGGTTCACAGCAGGGTGTTGCCACTGATATGGAAGGTAACTTTACTATTAACCTTAACGATAATCAGAACGCCTTGGTTATTTCATTCATTGGAATGGCAGACCAGGAAGTAGACGTTACTGGAAAGGACAATGTTACAGTTACATTGAAACCAGATACTCAGCAAATCGAAGAGATTGTTGTAAGTACTGGTTACCAAAAAATTGATCGTCGCTTATTTACTGGTTCGGCTAAAAAGCTAAAAGCCGAAGAGGTAAAATTAGATGGTGTTGCCGATGCCAGTCGTCAGCTACAAGGAACAGTTGCCGGTGTTGAAGTAGAAAACGTATCGGGAACATTTGGTACTGCACCAATCGTTCGTATTCGTGGTAATGCATCTATCAACGGTACCAACCGCCCACTTTGGGTAGTTGACGGTGTTGTATTAGAAGATGCAGTAGAGATGACCAACGAAGAATTGACTTCTGGTAACCTTACTACTCTTTTAAGTTCATCGACTGCTGGTATTAACCCAGAAGATATTGAATCATTCCAGGTATTGAAGGATGCTTCGGCAACAGCATTGTACGGAGCTCGTGCCATGAATGGTGTTATTGTTATTACAACTAAAAAAGGAGCAGTAAGTAAGCCGGTAATCAACTACTCTACCAGCCTTACTATGAAAACGAAACCTTCGTACGATCAATTCGATATTATGTCTTCAGGTGCTGAAATGTCAGTTTACCAGGAATTGTACGAAAAAGGATGGATCGATATTGCATCATCTAATATTAGTGCCACTCACGGTGTTCTTCAGGATATGTTTAACCGTATTGCTAAGGATAAACTAAACTGGGGACCAAACGGATCGTTAAACTACGATCACCTTCAGCGTTATGCCAATGCAAATACAGATTGGTTCGACAAGTTATTCAAAAACTCTGTAACTCAGCAGCACTCTTTAAGTATCTCTCAAGGTTCTGAAAAGTCGCGCGTTAGAGCATCTATCGGTTTTATGAACGATCCAGGTCAGAGTATTGCCGACAACGTGAAGAACTACACTGGTTCTATTCGTGCCGATTTCAATATCACCGATAAATTCAAGATTGGTTTCAAACTATCAGGAAATATCCGTGACCAGAAATTAGCTGCTTCTGAAAACCGTAAGTTCAATGCTATTGAAGGTCGCTACGAGCGTAACTTCGACATCAACCCATTTAACTATGCGTTGTATACCAGCCGAAGCATCACTCCTTACGACGAGAATGGTAATCGTCAATTCTTCAGACGTAACTATGCCGACTTTAACATCTTCCACGAAATTGACCACAACAAACTAGAACTTGACCTAAAAGATATCCTTTTCCAAACTGACTTAGAATACAAGTTTCGTGATGATTTAGTATTGAATGCCACTTTACAAGGACGCTGGAACGACAGTAAAGCAGTTCAGTCTGTACACGAGAATTCGAACAACGCCATGGCTTACCGTGCCGATGATCCACTATTCCGTGAATACAACCGTTTCTTGTTCCACGATGAACAAAATCCACTAGACCCACCATACTCTATTTTACCTAACGGAGGATTCCTAAAAACAACAGAGAACTCTCTTACCAGTTATTTCGTTCGTAGTAGTTTGAGCTACAACCCTCGTTTTAGCGACGACCACTTGTTAAGCTTCATGCTAGGACAAGAATTGCGTTACAACGACCGTTCTTACGATTATTTCGAAGGTTGGGGATATGTATTTGAAAAAGGAGGATTGATTCTTTCTGATCCTAACTTCATCAAGTACCTTGACTCGCGCGGAGAAGATTACTATAAATCGACAGAGACACGTAACCGTTCGGTTGGTGCCTTCATTAATGCGGCTTATTCATACCAAGGAAAATATATCTTCAACGGAACATTCCGCTACGACGGAGATAACCGTACAGGTACATCAACTAAAGCTCGTTACTTGCCTACATGGAATATTAGTGGTGCTTGGAACATGCACACAGAGCCATGGATGGAAAATATCGACTGGATCAACTTGTTAAAAGTAAAATCGACTTACGGTTTGGCTGGAGACAATCCGGTAAATGCAAGTGCTGCATTGATCATGCGTGGAGCTGAACCTCTTCGTCCTCATATTAGCGATAGAGAAACTGCGCTTTACATCGATGCATTGGAGAACAGCGAATTGACTTTCGAGAAACTTTACGAATGGAATTTTGGTGTTGAAGCTTCATTTTTCAACGGGAAACTATATGCCGAACTAGAATACTACAACCGTCGTTCTAAAGACCTTCTTGGTTTAATTGAAACAAACGGTGTTGGTGGTCAAAGTTACAAGTACGGTAACGTTGGTGAGATGAAAATCAACGGTTTTGAAGCAACAATTACTACAGAAAATATTAAGACACGTGACTTCAAGTGGAGTACTACATTGAACTATAGTACCAGTAAAGATGAGATTACTAAATGGTACAGCCGCGACAATATCGGTAAAGCAACTGGTCGTTTAGGTGGTAACTTGGTAGGTTATTCTCGTGGTGCTTTATTTTCAATTCCATTTGCAGGGTTAGACGGAAACGGTATTCCTACATTCTATGGTGAAGACCTTGAGCGTAAAATTCAAAAGATGAACCTTCAGGAGCGCGAAGACATTATCAAGCACCTAAAATACGAAGGAACAACAACGCCTAAAGCGTATGGTGGTTTAACCAACAACTTCACTTATAAGAATTTCAACTTAAGTGTTGGACTGGTATTCCGTTACGGTAACAAAATTCGCTTAGACAATGCTTACTCTAGTACTTACTCTGATCACCAGGCTCTTCCTGGAGAATTGATTAACAGATGGCAGTTTGCTGGCGACGAAAAAGTTACCAATATTCCTGCTATTATCACTAGAAAAATGTCGCAATCGTTAGACGATGCCGGGCTTAACCCATACGCAATGTATAATTTAAGTGATGCACGTGTTGCTGACGGTAGCTTTGTTCGTTTAAAGAATATTCGTTTAGGGTATGCTCTACCAAAGCAAATTTTGGCTAAAACATTCATTAAGAGTGCAGATGTAAGTCTTTCAGCTTACAACCTAGCATTGCTTTACTCTGATAAGAAGTTACATGGTATCGATCCTGAATTCTACCAGTCAGGTGGTATTTCAATGCCTCTATCTCGTACCTACACGTTTACCTTAAACTTTAAATTCTAACAGAAGATGAATTACAAACACAAAATATTATCCATTTTTGTTCTGCTATTGGGGTTGACTTCGTGCGATAGTTACTTGGACGAAACTCCCGACAACAGACAAGAATTGAAAACATTGGAGAACCTTCAGGAATTATTGGTTTCGGCATATAGTGAAGGCTCATATGGATTTATTGAATGGAAAACCGATAATGCGGTAGCCATTAAAGACAATTCACAGTACGACTGGATGACAGAGAATTTCCAATTCAAACCAGTTGTATCGTACGAAGGACAAGATACTCCTAATTACCTTTGGGATAACAATTACAAAGCTATCTCTCACTCTAACCAAGTATTAGCTGCACTTCCTTCAATTAAGCACAATGACCAAGACATGGCAAATGCAATTAAAGGAGAAGCTTTAATTTCTCGTGCATACAACCATTTCTTGATTGCATCGGTATTCTGTCAAACATACGAAGAAGCTTCTGCTTCTACCGATTTAGGAATTCCATACATCACTGCTCCTGAAACTGCATTGCAGGTAAAATACGAGCGTGGCACACTTAAAGAGACTTACGATATGGTAGAAAAAGACCTATTGGAAGCTCTTCCTTTGTTGAATGATCAATATTTCAAAGGTTCTGGAAAATATCATTTCAATAAACGTGCTGCCTATGCATTTGCTTCTCGTTTCTATCTTTTCAAGAAGGATTACGAAAAGTGTATCGAATATTCCAACTTGCTAATTGGAACAGGAGTTCCAACAGCTAACTCTATGCGTAATATGGGAGCTGTATTTTCTGGAAATAACTTCAAAGAAATCGGAGCTCAATTTATCGATGTTCAAGATCCATCTAACCTGCTAGTTGTTCGTAAAGAATCAGGATATGTTACCAGAGGAACCAGAGGGTACCGTTCCGACGCAACTACATTCAAAACTCTATACAAATTAACCATTCAAGTAGGACAAATTTCTTCGGAATCTGACACTAGATATCAACCTTGGGGAGGAAGTACAGATGCACGTTATCAACCTAAATTCCCAGAGTACTTCCGTTATATTACAGCCACTACTGGTTACCCATATTATATTCACCCTGAGTTAAGAGCTGAAGAGGTAATCTTCAACCGTATGGAAGCTTATGTTATGACGAACAAAACAGATGCTGCATTGGCTGACTACAATGCCTTTGCTCCTACTCGTTATAAAAAAGGCGGTCAACTTACATTGAAAAATATTACCGCATATTATCCTAATGGAACAGAACAAGAAAAATTAATTCAGTTTGTATTGGATGAAAAACGCAAAGAGTTCTTAAATGAAGGATTACGCTGGTGGGATGTTAAACGTCATAACCTACCAATTACACATATTGATGTAACTGGAGACGAATACAAGCTAGAAGCAAAAGATTTGAAAAAAGCCATTCAAGTTCCTGCGAAAGCTATTTCTCAGGGAATTCAGGCTAATCCACGCTAGTAATTGGAACTAAAAAGAGACAAATGAAAAATACATTTAAACATATATCGAAAGCTTTACTTATTGTATGGGCAATCATGCTTTTTGTACAATGCTCTGATGACAAAAACGACCTATACGTTCCACCAACAATAGTGGAATCGACTCATCCGAATGATGTGTACATTAAAAGTCACATGTTCGAAAAATATGGAACAGCTGTCCGCTGGCGCTGGGACGATCGATTTATTAAGCCAACTCAACGTGCAGTACCTGTTGCCGACAGCTTAGTTATTCCGGTAACTAAATTGGTAGAATACCTTTGGATTGGTCCTTATAAATCGGTTGGTAAAGCAGGTGAAGATTTTATGGATAAGCTTTTCCCTGCCGAACTACAATATATGGGATCATATATTTTCAAAAAAGATGGTAGTCGACTTCTAGGTTATGCCGAAGCCGGAGCCCGTATTACTTTGCTAAACTTAAATGCCTACGATTTAACTAACAGAGATTGGTTGACCGGGCCAGGTGGTGGTATCTTGGCAACTGTTCACCATGAGTTCACTCACATTGTTCACCAAAACCACGCTATTCCTGTTGGTTTTAACAAAATATCTGAACGCTATTTAGGGAATGGATGGTTGAATGATGTTAGTCTTAACGATGCCATCAAACTAGGAATGGTTCGCAACTATGGAACCATGAATGAACACGAAGATTTCTGTGAGATTGTTTCTCACTTCTTAGTTATGACCAAAGAAGACTTCGAAGCAAGATATATCACACAGAAAGACCTTAGCGAAATTACCGATGTAAACAAGCTTAAGGAAGAACAAGACCTAAACAAAGGTCGTGCATTAATCGCCCAAAAACTCGAGATGGTTATTAACTACTACCAAAACTCTTTCGGATTTAATCTGGTAGAAGTTCGCGATGAAATGCAAAAACGACTTGACTATGTGATTACAAACAACAAATTTCCTGAGTAATGAGATTCATTAACTATATATTCATTGCATTGGTATTGTTAATGGCTGGATGTAGCGACAACGATACCGAATATATCTTCGACAAAAGCGTAAATGAACGCTTCGAAGAATTGAAAACCAACTATACCAATACACTGGCAGCTCCTGAAAATGGATGGATTGCTTATTACCATCCCAATGGAAAAGCGGGAGGATTTGCTGTGTTATTCGATTTTGACAAAGAAGGTAATGTTCAGATGAAATCGGACTATCTTCAAGGGGCTAACGATGATAAAATCACTTATCGTATCGATAAAACCTTGAAAGTGGAATTGGTTTTCGAAAGCCATACTGTACTTCATCAGATTTACGAAACAAACGACAACGACTCAGGAGGTGAGTTCGTATTTAATATCACTTCGGTAGAAGACGAGAAGGTAGTTTTAACCTCGAAAACCGACAATGGTTACAACGGAGAAGAAATTACAGAAATCACGTTGGTACCAGCCACAAAGGATCAGTGGGATATGAAACCGATCTATACCATGACTCCTAAAATTGCCAATGGTTACCAGTCAGATCTTTATTTCCGTGTAATTCGCGTTGAGGGTACTGATACCCAAATGGGATTCTCTTATATTGAAGGACACAACAAAAAAGAAATAAACAGAGTGGCACGTATCTCTTATTTAGATGGAGAAAAGGTAAGCTCTACTGATGTGCCTGTAGCTATTACTCCTGCTGGCTTTAAATTTCTAAAACCATTTACCATTAATGGTAAAGAGGTAACCGATTTCACTTATGACGAAACAAAGAATATCTTTGTTTCAGAAGATGGCGGGCAAAAAACCATTGTTGAGCATTCTAATACTCCAGGAGTTGTTTATTATCCTGCAGTAGCTTCTCTTGGTGGCAATGGTAAATATCTAAGTACCATGTATCGTCACTCATACTGGTTTTTAGACATCCTTAGAAACTCTAGTAGTGATTTTAAAGCTCTTTTTAACAAATCTAAAATTTCTCGATTCTTTATTGATTATAATGAAGTATTAGATGACGGAACAAAACTAGAAGCAAACATCTATTTTGAACACAAAGTATTTGGTTTAAAGTCCGTTGCTGTAAAAGTTGAACGTATCAAGAATAAAAAAATCATCTTTAAACCTCTTGAAGATCCAGCTAAGGAGTTAGGTTTCCTATATGCTTTAACAAAAGATCTTTACAATGTTTTTACTGCCCCTGAAGGTTTTTATGTAGAAGAAAGTAGCGTTGGAACATTATATGGAACTTTTTCTGCAGCTAAACTAATTAGTGTAAAAGATCCTAAAGCGTATCGTTTTGTAACAATGTTTGTTCCTTAATAGACATTAAAATATTTCTATCGATCGACTAAAATATAAACAGGGTGCTTCACCTCACCCTAATTTATAGTCCTCCCAATTCACCGTATCGATAGAATAATTATCTCAATTATATCAAGGCTTTTGGTTTTCATTTCTGAAAACCGAAGGCCTTTTTTTATCAAATTACTACCGAAAGTAAACTAATTCTAAAAAAAACACCTACTTACAGTGATTTGCATTTACTGATTGTTGACTAAACAGCAAAAATTAAGTAAATTTGATATTCCAATTTTGCATGAAAGGGAAAAGAGGAAGAAGCTGCGATGGTGAAATCCGATAAAAAGCATGCAATTGGGCCCTAACGAACAAACGATCAACCTAAAGAACCGATGGACGAACTCGTATTATTGGCCAAATACAATGATGGCAATACGGATGCTTTTCGATATTTCTACGAGAAGTATTATTCTGCATTGGTAAATTTTGGAATGCAATATGTTGCCGACGACGAAACGGTGAAAGACATTTGCCAAAACCTGTTTGTTACTATCTGGGAACGCAGCTATCAATTTAAGACTATTTCAGCATTTAAGACTTTTCTCTACACCTCTATCCGTAACCGTTGTCTCGATTACCTCAAGTCGAGCGAACACCAGAAACTAAGACCACTTACTGATCAGGAACGATTGAAGTCGGATGCCTATTTTCAGGAAAAAATGATGCAAGAAGAGGTGTTTCTTCAACTGGAAAGTTTAGTAAAAAAGCTTCCCAATGCCACCCGTAATGTGATAGAACTTGGGTTGGACGGGCATAAGAATGAAGAGATTGCCCAACTTTTAAACATTAGTATAAACACTGTAAAAACCCACCGAAAAAGAGGTTTGGTTTTTCTTCGCAAATACATGGTTGGAAACTATGCCCGCGTAGTGAAATTCATTATTTTAGCATTTACTATTACCCTCAAGTTATTTTAAACTCATTCTTAATAACTTTCAAATCTGGTCGCTGCGAATGGCAATTTTCGGGCTAAATTTCTTATATTCGCAATTGGAATTCATAGAAAGCAACACAACATGCCCTATAGAAGATTGCCTAACACCGATTTAGCTCGTGTTCGTGCCTTAAAGCGTGTGGTGGAAATGTCAATGATGACTCCATCAGACGAGCTGGCTTTTTCTCATATCAATTTAACGAAGGTACAGTCGTTCCTTCCATCTTTCGAACAAGCTGTTAATCAACACAAAACAGCTAGAAAGAATCAATCTGCCAAAAGTAAAAAATACAACAACCTTGTAAAAAAGGCTCGTTTATACGTTTCGCACTTTATTCAGGTATTGAATTTTGCCATAATTCGTGGCGAATTAAAACCTGAAGTACGCGAATATTACCAGATCGAGAAAGATGACAAAAATGTTCCGTCACTAAGTCTTGAAAGCGAACTTGTTGAGTGGGGCGAAAAAGTCATAGAAGGCGAACAAAACAGAACTCGAATGGGAGGAGGAAGTGCCATCTACAGTCCTTCAATTGCCACAGTAAAAGTACATTACGAAGATTTCGTAGAAGCACATCGTTATCAGAAGATGCTTCAGAATATCACTCAGCGAGCTTCTGAAAAGGTAGCAGAACAGAGAGAAATGGCCGATAAGTTGATTCTGGATATATGGAACGAAATTGAAGCCAAATTCGAGAATAAGACAGAAGATGAAGCACGCGAAATATGCGAAAAATATGGAGTCGTTTATTTCTATCGCCCTAGAGAAAAGAAAAAAATGGAAGCCATGAAATTGCAACAAAACATTAAATTCGAATAGCTCAACAATCTGCCAACTCACTTACTTTGAAACCCAAATACTTCTCAAGAATTCAGCAAGGAAACAAACTCGCTTTCGATTCCTTGTTTAAATTGCATTACGCCAGCTTGTGTAAAGTAGCTCTTATTGTTACTACTTGTGAATCGCTGGCCGAGGAGGCTGTGCAGCAATTTTTTATTCATCTTTGGGAAAAAAGAAATGACCTGAAAGAGGTAGAAAACGAAAAAGCTTATTTATACCGATCGGTTTATAATCAGGCCTTACAATTAATTCGAAGTAGAAAAGCGCGTCGTCAGACAGAGCAAGCATTTGCATTTGATGCTCCTACTCATTGGCAACCAGAAGAGAGAGCACAATGGGATAATTTTAAGCCTTACATTGAAAAAGCCATAGCCAACCTTCCCGAACAATGCAGACACATTTTCCTATTGAAGCGCATGGAAGGTTTGACCACTTCGGAAATAGCCAACTACCTTGGAGTATCGGAAAAAACAGTTGAAAACCAAACTACCATAGCCATTAAAAAGCTTCGCAACGAACTTCAACCATTAATGCAACACCTCCCAATATGGCTACTTTTCTCTCAGTTATTTGAATAATGTTAAGTTGTCACACTTTTAGGATTACATACTCACTCTCTGCTCAAAACTTGCGATACAAGTTCGCTGCCGCACGAATCTTTCGTGTGGCACTATCTCAAAATAACCACATAAAGCTCTTCCAACAAAAAAAGCATCAGAAAAATCTGATGCTTATCGTATTATTGGGTTTCCGTTTTCTATAAAACAGTAGAGGTATCCTCCACCCGGCTACGCACTGCTGAGGCCATTTGTTCCAAAGCTTGCTTTAATACCGATTGAGGACATCCCAGGTTTATACGCAAATACCCCTCTCCTCCTTTTCCAAACTTTGGTCCATCATTTAAACCAACTTTGGCTTTCTTCAGCATAAATTCATGCAGCTCTTCATCTTCCATTCCCAATGCACTACAGTCCAGCCACACCAAAAATGTTCCTTCTGGTTTCATTGGTACTATTTCAGGAATATGCTTCTTTAAGAATGCTTCCAACATATTGTAGTTGCCTTCCACATAGGCCATCATCTGATCCACCCAGTCGTCGCCATGTGTATAGGCCTGCTCCAAAGCAATTCCCCCCATTATGTTCCCCATATGTAAATGCGGAGTATGCAATTTGCGCTCGTATGCCACACGATATCGTCTGTTCGGAATAATCACAATCGATGTTGTTAATCCTGCGATATTAAATGTTTTACTACCGGCAGTACAAGTTATTGTTCGCTTAGCAATCTCTTCGGAAACAGAAGCCATTGGCGTGAATTTGTGCCCTGAAAAAGCCAAATCCTGATGAATTTCGTCAGATACAATCAAGATATCATTCTCGATACATATTTGTCCTAAAGCAGCTAACTCTTCACGTGTCCACACCATACCGCCCGGATTGTGCGGATTACTAATAATAATCATCTTGGTCTTATCATCAATCTTCGATTTAAAATCTTCTAAATCGAAATGATAACGTCCACTCTCCTTTTTCAATGGATTTTCAACCAATACTCGATCTGTTCCATTTACACTATCGAAAAATGGGAAATACACCGGAGGTTGCACTACCACTTTATCGCCCGGCTTTGTCAATGCTTCAATGGCTAATGTCAGGCCGGCAACAACTCCTGGACTAAATGTTATCCATTCTTTCTTCACTTCCCAGTTGTGACGACGCTTCATCCATCCTTGAATAGCACTGAAGTAGTTTTCACAACGATAAGTATATCCCAGAATCTCATGATCCAGGCGCTGACGCAATGCATCCATAATAAAATCAGCCACCTTAAAATCGGTATCGGCTACCCATAATGGAATTACATCACTATCAGCTCCCAAAAAGTCTTCCATTGCATCGTATTTTATACAATTGGTTCCTTTTCGATCGATGATTTCATCAAAATTATATTGCATAATAGTATCAACTAAATTTACTTTCCCTAAAACTACAGAAATTTATTTTCGATGTAAAGTACGACTCTCACAATTGACAAAGCCATTGATTTTAACATCTCCATTGGCATACACTTCAACTATTGAAAACGAATTGTTAGGCAAACTTCCTTCTACCGCAGCCTTCTGTGTAAAGAAGTGTACTCCGTTCCGGTACGAATAATCGCCTGTATGTTCGTGTCCCTGGAAGACAGCAACCGCCTTACCACTTTTTTCAAGGACGCCTCTTACTTCTTTCGAGTTCGCGACACAATGCCCCACTTTATCAGTAGCAAATTCATCTAGTCGCTGATGAATAAACAGCATCGTTGGATTTTTAGTCTTTGCTAAATCGGTTTTTAACCATTTCAACTGTTTTTGAGTAATATAACTATCGTCCCAATCGAAATCACCAAAGTTATAATCCTTCTCTTCTGAAGTAAAACAACCATCCAAAACCACAAAATGGATATCATTCATGTCGAATGAGTAATAACTTTTTCTTTTCGAAATACCTGTATTGGTTATATTCTTCAAGAAGTCTGATTTCGAGATACTATCCATATCATGATTTCCTAAAACATGGTATCGTGGACCATTAAATTCAGCAAAAACCGATTCTATTTCTTTCAAGAACCCAATGGTATCTTTCCACTTCTTGTTTTTATCCTGATCTTTGAAATCACCCAGCTCAACAACGAAATCGACCTTTTCTTTATTGAATACAGCTACCGCATCTTGTAACTTCTGAATCGATTGACGACAATCGCGATTGTTCTTTTTCTCCATATCGGCATAGTGTAAATCGGTAATTACACCAAACCGAATAACTGGTGATTCCGATTTAAATCCTGCTATGGTTAACCCTGCCATCAATACTGAGCTATTGAAAATAAATGAACGTCTATCCATCTCCTGTTTTTTTAATCAGCCCGAAGTGTTAAGAAAACAACTCCCAACTTCCATCTTTTCAAAATTACTTATTCTAATCTTGGTTCAAATATTAAGTTTGCAATGTAATTCTCTTACAACTTTTATACAAGCACTTATGTTCGAACTGGCAACTCAATTTAACCTTGATTTAATCGATTGGTTTCTCATATCGCTATGTGGAGTAATTATCGGAATGTCGAAAACAGGTGTTCCGGGAATTTCAATGATTGTTATTCCAACCCTTGCCTACATCTTTGGAGGAAAGCAATCGACAGGAATACTTCTTCCCATTTTAATCATGGCCGATTTTTTTGCAGTTCGTTACTACCATAGACATGCCGACTGGAAACACCTTTTAAAATTACTTCCCTGGGCATTGGGAGGAGTACTGGTAGCTATGTGGACTGGAGAGCAAGTGGACGACAAACAGTTTAAACACCTTATTGCCATTACTGTTTTTGCTAGTATAGGGTTAATGATTTGGCGTGATAGAAAGAAAGAACAGATTATTCCTTCTACTTGGTGGTTTGCAGCACTGATGGGAACAGCCGGAGGTTTTGCCACCATGATTGGTAACGCTGCCGGGCCTATATTTTCTATTTATTTGCTAGCCATGCACCTGCCAAAGAATAAGTTTATTGGTACAGGAGCCTGGTTTTATCTAATAATCAATTTATCGAAGTTCCCTCTACATGTAGGTGTATGGAAAACCATCAATTGGTCTACCCTAACAATTGATATTGTAACACTCCCTGTTATTGCATTGGGAGCCTGGCTGGGAGTTAAAGTGGTAAAAAGAATACCAGAAAATACCTACCGATGGTTTGTTATTATCATCACCATACTTTCAGCATTTCTGCTTCTGATATAAAAAAAGCGCAGTTCCTTGATTGGCACTACGCTTTAATATATTACTTGAAATTCAATCTATCTACGATCAACATCTCCTCCGCTTGATTCTGAAGTATCAACTTTACTCGGTTTCCCATAATAGGTAACATCACCACCACTACTTGCATGAGCTCTAATTTCTTCAGTAGCTGTAATAGTTAAGTCGGCACCACTACTTGCCTCTGCTTTGGCAACTTTACTTCTCAGCTCCCGAGCGTTCAAATCACTTCCACTGGAAGCGCTTCCTTTAAAGTAATCTGTTTCACCATATACTTTTATGTCTGAACCACTACTTGTGCTCGCATCAACCGATTTCGCTTTTATATTCGCATTAATATCAGCGCCACTTGAAGTACTCAATACAATCTCTTCGGTTTTAAAAACTTCTTTGATATATGCATCTGCACCAGCCGAAGCAACTAGTTTTGTCAAAACTGGCATGGTAACAAACACATCCAATTTCTCTGCTCTTTTTATTCCTTTTTCGGCATAAATTTTTAGTGCATTGCCTCTTACTTCTGTTATTATGATCTCTTGAAGATTCTCGTCTGCTTTTACAACCACTTTAATATCATTCCCTTGTTTGATAAAGACATTTAAGCCTGTTGATACTTTTACCTCTTCAAAGTCGGACTTAATACTTCGAGTCTCTGTAACAACATTTCCATTTCCTTTTACACCTCTCCATCCCCACTGGGCACTTACCTGAACTGAAAAACACAATCCTATAAATAGTACGAATAATGATAGTAACTTCTGCATCTGTTTAAATTTTAGTTTTCCTATAAGACGCAACACTTTCCTACAAGTTGCACATGTAGACTAATAAAATTAATTTTTATCCGAAGATCCTGTATGTCTTATCATAACCAAAACTTTTTCAATCAAAATAGTGTTTACACATTCTGAATTATTTAGAAGTTATTTTTTATATCTATATTAACGTCCTATTTTTGTGTAGACATTTCTAAATATTCAAATGTTAATTTGAACAGGGGAACTAAAACGAACTAATTTTCTAGTCAGCATGATCAATTTTTTATCTAAGATCTTCGGAGTTAAAAGCTCTAAAGAAGCTTATTATCAAAAGAAATTATCAAAATTTCACAACCTCACTAATTATTACATTTACTTACGCGATTTATCTAAAAACAAAGAAAGAGTAAATACATCAGTTGAAATTGAACTTGTCAGTTCCACCAATAACGCCATTTATACATTAAGAGACATCACTAAAGCTTTTGGTAAACCTGCTTTCAGAATGGATCTTTACAACAGAAAGAATCTTCAAGCATTGCTTTACAAAACATACATTGGAAAACATAGAGCAACCTTCGAACTACATTTTCATAACGATAAACTTTACTACTACTCTTATTCTTTCTCGATGCTAAATAATGCAGAAAAGAAAGCTATTGCTGATCTAATAAAACGAAAGTATATCAATACTGAAATTGAATCGATCGATAGATGTTTTATTCAGGATACTCAGGGTGCACAAATATTCATAAACGATGGAGTAAACTTCTCTATCGACTACCTACTTGAACCAGCTATAGAGTTTAAGAAAAAAGCGAAAGTGGCTATGAAAGATGAAGAATCGGGAAAAGAGGTAGAAGAGTATTTCTTGTCAGACGATTTCTTTAATCGTATTTAATAGTTCCTTCCTGTTCCTTATTTAGTCACAAAAAAGGTGGGAAAATAAAAAAGCCTCTGCCAGAACGACAGAGGCCCAAATAAACGATCCCCTAAAACTTACCCAGTTGGGATTTACCCAATCTAGGATCTTTTATTACCGCGCATTTTCTTATGCTTGGCAATGTATCTTTTGGCCATATGACCTTTTCTTTCGTCAAATTTAATTCGCTGCTCTTCGGTTAATAGTGAACGTATCTTCTGATGATTTCTAGCTCTTAGCTTTGCCAACTTATTCTGCACCTTACTCATCGCATCGATATTCTTATCGATCGATTTCATATCGGCTTTTTCAGCAGTGGTTAATGTTTGTTGCTTTGCTTTCAGTTCACGTAGTTGATCTCGTAATGGTTTCGATTCCTTGTAAGCTTCTAAACGAATCGCTTTCATCGACTCTTTCTGCTCATCACTAAGATTCAACTTCATCATCATATGACGTTCATGCTGTTTTACTCTCTGCCCTTTCATCGCGTTATGCTTCTTCCCTCTGGGCTGTGCTCCTGCAGTAATAACTGCAAAAACCATTAAAATCAAAAATGCAAATCTTGTTTTCATAACTTCTAAATTTAAAATTGTGATTTGCCTCTTTGACCTCAATAACAATAAAACGTTTAAAGAACGAATGTTAAAAAAAGCAAATTAAGTTTCTAATTCAATTGCTTTTATATTACAAATGAACCAAATAATCGGAATAAAACAAAACTCTTCAAATAAATTTTACATTTATACATATAAACATTTCAATACTTAAACAGGAAGTGTTTCATACTCTATGCACGCTAAAACATTCTACAACTTTGATCCTATCACAAAATAGTCGATTATTTTCTGTATTAAATGGTTTATTTCGTCCGTTTCAATTCGTTTCAATTCACGTTCCTTCCGGCATTGGGCAAAATATTTAGTTTCAGCAAAATAAATGCTTGCATAATCGAAAAAAAGAAAATACTTTTGCAGTCCCGATTATTGTCAGTCCTTGTATCCTGACGAATAAGTTCTTTACCATTGAAGCAGAAATGCTTATGACCTGGCAGTTATTAAATGGTTGAGCTAAAATTCAAAGATACAAGTACGAGCAAAAATGTTGTTTTATCTTAAATTGTAAAGAAAGTGGATACTTTAAGTTACAAAACCGTATCAGCCAATAAAGAAACGGTAAACAAAGAGTGGGTAGTAGTTGATGCTACTGACATGGTTTTGGGTCGTTTGGCTAGTAAGGTTGCGAAAATGATTCGTGGCAAATACAAGCCTAACTACACTCCTCATGTCGATTGCGGAGACAATGTAATTGTGATTAATGCTGAGAAAGTACTTCTTACTGGAAAAAAAATGACAGATAAGAAATACGTACGTTACTCTGGATATCCAGGTGGACAGCGTTTTCAAACTCCAGCTGAATTGATGGAGAAATACCCAGAGAGAGTTGTTGAAAAAGCAGTAAAAGGTATGCTTCCTAAGAATCGTCTAGGAAGAAAATTATTCACAAATCTGCACGTAGTAGTTGGTGCTGAGCACAAACACGAAGCTCAAAAGCCAAAAGTTGTTGATTTAAACACCATTAAATAAGCAGCATGGAAGTAGTAAACGCAATTGGTAGAAGAAAAGCAGCCGTAGCTCGCGTATATCTTAGCGAAGGCAAAGGAAACATTACCATTAACAAAAAAGATCTTACTGAGTACTTTCCATCAGGAATTCTTCAGTATGTAGTTAAACAGCCACTAAACCTACTAGATGTTGCTGAAAAATACGACATCAAAGTAAACCTTGACGGTGGTGGTTTTAAAGGACAAGCAGAAGCATTACGTTTGGCTATTGCAAGAGCATTGATTATTATCGACGCTGAGAGCAAGCCTGCATTAAGAGCTGCTGGATTCGTTACTCGTGACCCACGTGAGGTTGAGCGTAAGAAACCAGGACAACCAAAAGCTCGTAAGAGATTCCAGTTCTCTAAACGTTAATCGTTTTTTGATTTATTTTTTAACAGAATTTTGTTTAGTATCTAAACTTAACGAGATTTTCCTCAGAGGGAAACTACTTGTTGGTTGCTATAACAGAATGTAAACAAACTAGTATTATGCCTAGAACAAATTTCGAAGAATTGTTGAAAGCAGGTGTACACTTTGGTCACCTGAAAAGAAAGTGGAATCCACACATGGCTCCATATATCTTCATGGAGAAGAATGGTATCCACATCATCGATCTACAGAAAACTGTAATCAAAATCGATGAGGCAGCAGCAGCGCTTAAACAGATTGCAAAATCGGGACGCAAGATCATGTTTGTTGCTACTAAAAAGCAAGCAAAAGATATCGTAGCTGACATCGTAAAAGATGTTAATATGCCATACGTTACTGAACGTTGGCCAGGAGGTATGTTGACTAACTTCCCAACTATTCGTAAAGCTATCAAGAAGATGAACTCTATTGATAAGTTGATGAAAGATGCGAAGAACTGGAACAACCTTTCAAAACGCGAACGCCTTCAAATTACTCGTCAGCGTGCAAAATTGGAAAAAGTATTAGGATCAATCTCTGACCTAACTCGTCTTCCTGCTGCATTGTTCGTTGTTGACGTATTGAAAGAGAAAATTGCTGTTCGTGAAGCAAAACGCCTTGACATTCCTGTATTCGGTATGGTTGATACTAACTCAAACCCACAGGAAATCGATTTCGTAATTCCTGCAAACGACGACGCTTCTCAATCAATTCAATTGGTTGTTAAGACTATGTGCGAAGCAATTCGTGAAGGTTTGTCAGAAAGAAAGATCGAACGCGAAAAAGAGGCTTCTGAAAAAGAAGCAGCTAAAAAAGGCGCTAAAGAATCGAAAAAATCTGCAGCTCAAGAGGCAAAAGCTGAAGAGACTTCAGAAGAAAAATAATATTTACCCAACCTTTAAAAACAATATAACATGGCAATTTCAGCTGCTGACGTTATGAAGTTGCGTAAAGCAACAGGCGCAGGTATGATGGACTGTAAAAAAGCCCTTACCGAAGCCGAAGGTGATTTCGACCGCGCGGTAGAGATCATTCGTGAAAAAGGTAAAGCTATTGCAAGCAAGCGTGCCGAAAGAGAAGCTTCAGAAGGAGTAGTATTGACTAAGACTACTGAGGATGGCAAATTTGGTGCATTAGTAGTATTAAACTGCGAAACTGACTTCGTTGCTAAGAATGAAGGTTTCGTTGCTTTCGCTCAAAAGATTTTGGCTACTGCTTTGGAAAACAAAGCTGCTGACTTGGAAGCATTGAAAGCATTGGAGATGGATGGTCGTACTATTGCTGATCACATTACTGAGCAAACAGGTGTTATCGGTGAGAAACTTGATTTGTCACACTACGCATGTTTAAGCGCAGAAGGATTGGTTGCTTACATCCACCCAGGAAACAAATTAGCTACTTTGGTTGGGTTCAACAAAGAGGCTGCTGTTGAAGTAGAAAAAGACATTGCAATGCAAGTTGCTGCTATGGCTCCTATCGCTGTAGATAAAGACAATGTTCCTGCTGAAGCTGCACAAAAAGAGCTAGAAATTGCAAAGGAAAAATTCCGTCAGGAAGGAAAACCAGAAGCAATGCTAGACAAAATCGCTCAAGGTGCTTTGAACAAATGGTTCAAAGAAATCACTTTGCTTAACCAAGCTTTCATCAAAGAAAACAAGCAGTCGGTTCGCGATTACTTGAAGTCTGTAGATGCTGAGCTTACAGTTACTGCATTCGAGCGTTTTTCATTAGATGCATAATCTAATTTAAAGCATAATTCAAAAAGAGCTTCCATTACGGAGGCTCTTTTTTTTGCCCTTTTCCTATCTATTTCAACCTTTTCACCATTAGAATCTGTAACATTCCTACGAAAATTCACCCCCAAAAGCCCCGCATAATTTTAATGCAAAAACAAAAATCGCTGTCCGATAGTCGTTCCAGTACAAACGCATTTATTATTTTTGCCAATAAAAAATCGAAATGGCCAAATACAATCGCATTTTATTAAAGCTTAGCGGCGAATCGCTAATGGGAGCACAGCAGTACGGTATCGATCCTACTCGCTTAAACGAATATGCCGAACAAATTAAAGAAATTGCCGACATGGGCGTTCAGGTAGGTATCGTTATTGGTGGCGGTAATATTTTCCGTGGCTTAAGCGGTGCCTCAAAAGGATTTGACCGTTACAAAGGCGACCAAATGGGAATGATGGCAACAGTTATCAACAGTTTGGCATTGAGCTCTGCATTGGAAGCAGCTGGCGTAAAATCGAAGGTATTAACTGCAATTCGCATGGAACCAGTTGGCGAAATGTACAGCAAGCCTAAAGCCATTGAAGCACTGGAAGCAGGTTATGTTACCATTTTCTCTGCCGGAACAGGAAATCCATATTTCACTACCGACACCGGTTCTTCGTTACGTGGAATCGAGATTGAAGCAGATGTAATGATGAAAGGAACACGCGTTGACGGAATTTACACTGCCGATCCGGAAAAAGATCCAACAGCCACTAAGTTCGACCAAATTACTTACGACGAGGTTTACCAGCGTGGACTGAAGATTATGGATCTTACAGCCACTACTATGTGCAAGGAAAATAACCTGCCAATTATTGTATTCGATATGGATACTCCAGGAAATTTACTAAAAGTGATGAATGGAGAAAACATTGGAACACTGGTACATAACGACTAATTGCTATTTAGCTATTTTGAATTGTTCCATTTTTTTCTAAATTTGTTAGAAGCTGAAATAACACTGAAAATCAATAAGCTATGACTGAAGAAGTAGATTTTATATTAGATCATTGCAAAGAAAAGATGACAGGAGCCATCGAGCACCTTGATAAAGAGTTAGTTTCAATCCGTGCAGGAAAGGCAAGTACTCGCATGTTGGACAATATTACTGTCGATTACTACGGTAGTGTTACTCCACTAAGTCAAGTAGCTAATATTTCTACTCCTGATGCTAAAACCATTGCAATTCAGCCATGGGAGAAATCGCTAATTGGAGAGATTGAAAAAGCAATTATCAACTCGAATCTTGGCCTTAACCCTGACAACAACGGTGAAATTATCCGTTTAAGCATTCCTCCTTTAACTGAGGAACGTCGTCGTGGATTAACTAAAGAGGTTGGAAAAGTTGGCGAGAATGCCAAAGTAAGTCTTCGTTCTGCTAGAAAAGATGCCAACGATGCATTGAAGAAGCTTTTGAAAGATGGTCTTTCGGAAGATGTTCAGAAAGATGCTGAAGGAAGCGTTCAGGACTTGACAAATGACTACAGCAAGCAAGTCGATGCATTGCTTAAAGCGAAAGAAGAAGAGATTATGACTGTATAAGTCAGAAAAGATACTTCACAAAAAAACCTGTTCAATTGAAACTGAACAGGTTTTTTTATGACATATAACTCGAGTTATTCCCGATGTTCTATGCGATAAATCAATCGAAGCACAATAGTGGTTAATACCAAGCTACCAATTACCATTGGCATGGAATCTGATCCCACTTTCTCGAAATCGAGGTTGATAAAACCATTGTGGTTTAAATAAAAAATAACTGTCGCTAAGCTATTATTAAAGAAATGAGCTAGCATTGGAAGCCATAAACAGTTGCTCCATACCAACAGGTAACCAAACAATGCTCCTAAAAGCAAACGAGGCAAGAACCCGTAGAATTGAAAATGAAGGGCACTGAAGACAAAAGCAGTAACCCAAATGGCAATATGCTTATTTCGTGTCATTCGATGAAATATGCGCTGTATTACGCCTCTAAAAAGCAATTCCTCTCCTACTCCCGGCAACACTCCAATCAAAAATACATTGAACAGCAAAGCAGGAATAGTTTCCACCTCTAGAAGTGTCTTTGTCACTTCTGCGGCCAAATCTTCTTTCTGGCGCATCCAATTTTCAATTCCCTGAAGGCTTTCTGGCAACTGCATAGCTGCATTCAGCTCACCCACATAGTTAATTATTGGGTTGGCAACCCAGATAACACCAAATGCCAAAACCACCGATTGCCATTTCGGAATAGTTGACAATTTCAGGTATTCTTTACTATTACTACTGAAAATGTACGCAGCAATAAATGGAGGAATAATAAACAGTCCAAACGATTGAAGTATCTGTAAATATTTCAACAATGCTACCATTGCCGGATTTCCAGGGTCACTCATTGCTGAACCATTCAACACAGCTTCCATTCCAAAAAACGGAATAGCAGCCAACATTCCTACAACAGAAATGACAATGGTAGATCCCAGAATAATGAAAAAGGTAAACAGTAGCTGGCTCAGCGAGCCCATATCTCTAAATGCAGTTGGTCTCATTCATCTCTTTTTTAGTCCACGGTAAATTTAACTCATTAAAAGCAATTGAGTAACGCTTTCTTTTCTCGAAATAACAAAGTTCCTTAAAACCAATTTCCTGTAAAAGCTCAATCCCTCGCTGAAAGTGACGTCCCACCTGCTCTGTTCGATGGGCATCCGACCCCATAGTAACTTTCACTCCATGCTCACATAAAAGTTCCAGAATCTCCCGATTGGGAAAAAATTCGCCACAAGGACGATCAATACCACTGGTATTCAACTCAACAACAACATCGTTTTCGGCTATTACCTGAGCTGTCTTCCTATACAGTTCAGTCATATTTGAGTTGGGCCATATCTGAAACTTCTTAATTAAATCAAGATGCCCCAGAATATCGAACAACCCCGACTGAGCCGCCTTCTGAACAGTCTCGAAATAGTGATGATATAACGCGTCGATATCTTTGTCTTCATATCCATTCTTGTCGGTATCGTAATTCCAGTCTCCCAAGAAATGGATAGAGCCTATGGCGTAATCTACAGGAATCAGCTCAATAATCGATTGAATCTCCTGCTCTCGTCCGGGAAAATAATCGACCTCAATTCCGAATAATAGATTGAACTCATCCGAATTTTCCTTTTTCAATTCAACCATGCGGTTGGTCATGTTCGCTATTTGATCCGAATCAACAGCCCACTTTACTGGTTCTAAACAGATATGGTCGGCTATTCCCATTTTCCGAATTCCCAATTCTTTAGCTCTGGCAATATGGTCGGTATGCCAATCTTTGCCATCCGAAAATTGGGTATGCATATGTAAATCAATCATTATTCAGGCGGTAATTATCGGTTTTTATGTCTATTTTTTATTCTTCGTATTGAATTAGCAGCAAATTGCTTTTATCTTTAAGTCAAAATAAACTAAAAATGATCAATCTCAAAAACGGTCGGAAAACTATTATTGGCATGGTGCACACATCTGCATCACCCGGAACTCCAAATTATAGTGGTAACCCAGCTGCTATTATCGAAAAAGCTGTTGCCGAAGCGAAACAGTATGAAGAAGCAGGTTTTAATGCCATTTTAATAGAAAACATGCACGACATTCCTTATCTCAATCGCGAGGTGGGACCAGAAGTTGTGGCTATTCTTAGCGCCGTTGCTACCAACATAAAACAACACGTAAAAGTTCCTGTGGGCATACAAGTACTTGCCGGAGCCAATAAAGCTGCCTTGGCCATTGCATTGGCTAGTGGGTTGGATTTTATTCGTGCCGAAGGATTTGTTTTTGGTCACATGGCCGACGAAGGGTGGATGAATAGCGACGCCGGAGAATTGCTTCGTTACAGAAAGCAAATTGGCGCAGACCATATTCAAGTGTTTACCGATATCATGAAAAAACATTCATCGCACCAAATGACTGCCGACCTACAATTGACCGATTGGATAGAGGCTGCTTCTTTTTTCAAGAGCGATGGCATTATTATCACCGGATCGTCAACCGGGAAAGAGGCCGATCATGCTCAAGTGGAACAAGCTAATAAAACAACTCAGCTCCCAATTTTAATTGGCTCGGGAATTAATGCAAACAACATAGAAACCTATTGGCCTTTTGCCGATGCATTTATTATTGGTTCATCCATAAAAGAGGATGGCATTTGGTACAACGCCATTTGCCCCAAACGACTAAACGAACTAATACAAAAAGTGGCACACCTAAACAATTTATGATTTAAGCATGGAATTTGAAATTTGGCATTATTGGATTATTGCATCAATTGCATTTTTATTACTTGAGATTTTTATTCCCTCATTTGTGATGGCCAGCATTGGCTGTGGATGTTTCCTGGCATTTCTGGGAGCACTTTTGCATGCTCCCATAGTTGTTCAGTTGGTTCTACTTATAGCTGGTATCCTAATCGGCTTTTTAGGAATAAAACCACTTATGGTAAACTATGCCTGGAAAACAGAAAAAGAGGTTCGCACCAATGTTTTTGGAATGATTGGTCGCCATGGAAAAATCTGTGATGCCATAGAATCCAACAAAGAATATGGCCATGTAATTATCGATGGAGATACATGGCAAGCCATTTCTGAAGACGGAAATGATATTCCACGAAATGCTAAAGTAGAGGTTACTCATATCGACAGCATTATTCTTACTGTGAAAGTACTGGAAATGCCTCCTCCGAAGGAGTACATTTCAGAAACACCTGAAAATATTGATGTTGACACTTCATCGGATGACGAAATGCCTGTGGAAACTGAAGTGAAGACCGACAAATCGCTACTTGTTTCCATTGGTCAGAAACATCAACTGTTCCATCACGACGAAGTGTTGTGCTTTTATTCCAACCAAAAAATCAGCTACCTATTACCTCACAGTGGCAACCCTATTATCATCGACGATTCATTAGAACGATTATACCGAAAACTTCCTACCGATCATTTCTTCAGAGCCAACCGACAGTTCATCATTACGACAGAATGTGTTCGACAAATTAGCTCTGCTGAAAACGGTAAACTCTCTATTCATTTATGTGAAAACAGACACATACCCGATCAGATTACGGTAAGTAGACTGAAGTCGCATGCATTTCGGAAATGGCTGAAACAGCATTGTGAATCGGTTTAACATTTGGTCATGAAAAACATGACATTTGGGTAAGTAAACAAGGAAAACACTTGAAAAATGCCTGGTTCTGCATCTATCTTTGATAACAGAATCAACAACCAAAAACATTTTAATTATGGAATTCGAAGTTTGGCACTATTGGTTTATAGCAAGTATGACCCTTTTTATTTTAGAAATATTTATACCCTCATTTGTCATGTTTAACTTTGGTATTGGAGCACTGCTAGCCACTGTCGCAGCATCTCTTAATTTAAGTCAAGAAATGCAAATAATTATATTTTGCATTGGAACCCTGATTAGCTTCTTTACCATTCGCCCGATAGCATTACGATATGCCTATCGAAAATCGGACAGAACAACTACTAACACCGATGCACTAATCGGAAGAAGAGGCAATGTAACCGAAACCATCGACAATAATAATAACACAGGCCGTGTGGCCATCGATGGAGACGAATGGAGAGCCAGAACTCTAAACGATGAGCCTATTGAAAAAGGCACTTTAGTTGAAATAGCCCAACTCGAAAGCATTACCGTTTTCGTCCAAAAAGTAAACTAATAATTTAAACACCATGCAAACACTTATTAAAATCCGAGAACCTGACCCTTATTGAAAGAACATAAAAAACGCTATCCAGATTACTATAAACTAAAAGATTTCTTTCTATCAATCTGAATATCCAATAACCTTAAAAATCTAGAATTAACACACAATTTTAAACCCTATAATCATTAATAGCTATGGATGCAACAGTTATAATTCTTATAGTACTTGCCGTTTTTGTAATCGTATTTGCGGCATCAGGTATCCGCATTATCAAGCAGTCGGAAACAACCATTATTGAACGACTAGGAAAATACCACCGCACACTGGTTTCTGGTATTAACGTAATTATTCCAATCATCGACCAGCCACGAAAAATCACTTGGCGATATGTTAGAGAAGATTTCGAAGGACGCAAAATTGTAAACTTCAAAACAAAAGATCGAATCGATCTTCGTGAAACAGTATACGATTTCCCTCGTCAGAATGTAATTACCCGCGATAATGTAGGAACAGAAATCAATGCATTGCTTTACTTCCAAATTATGGATCCGATTAAAGCAGTATACGAAATTGAGAACCTTCCAAATGCCATTGAAAAATTGACTCAAACTACACTTCGTAACGTAATTGGTGAGTTGGATTTAGACGAAACATTAACATCACGCGATACTATCAACAGTAAACTTCGAATCATCTTAGATGAAGCCACCAATAAGTGGGGAGTGAAAGTAAACCGTGTTGAACTTCAGGATATTAATCCTCCACGCGATATTCGCGATGCAATGGAAAAGCAAATGCGTGCCGAGCGTGACCGAAGAGCAAGAATTTTGGAAGCTGAAGGTATGAAGAAAGCACAAATTCTTGAGGCTGAAGGTTTCAAAGAATCAGAAATCAACCGCGCTGAAGGAGAAAAGAGAGCTGCTATTCTTAATGCAGAAGGAGAGGCAGAAGCACGTGTTAAGCGTTCAATTGCTGAAGCTGAAGCTATTCGCAAAGTAAGTGAAGCTATCGAGAAAAATGGCGACCCTGTAAACTACATGGTAGCTATGAAATACCTAGAGACATTTAAAGAAATGACAGAAGGTGATAACAATAAAACGGTATACTTACCATACGAAGCTTCTGGAATTTTAAGCTCTATTGGAGGAATTAAAGACCTACTAGGAAAATAGAATTTCCCAGATAATTGGATTGCTAGATTCTCGGATACTCAGAAACGAAATTTGAGAATCTGGCAACAAACAAAAATTCGGATTATTCGATTACAGAAAATCACTATCTAAAAATCGGTTAATTCGAATATGCTAACCATCTAAAATTCATTTTTATGCTATTATCAACAACAGAAAATATTCCTGGAAGAAAAATTGAAGAGATTTTAGGTATTGCCCGTGGTAGTACTGTTCGAGCCAGAAACATTGGTCGTGATATTTTTGCCGGCCTTAAAAACATTGTAGGTGGGGAAATTGAAGAATACACAAAACTTCAAGCTCATGCACGAGAGCAAGCCCTTCAACGCCTTCAGCAAGACGCTGCACAAATGGGAGCCGATGCTGTTATCAATATCCGATTCACCACATCGATGATTATGCAAGGTGCTTCTGAGATTTTAGCTTACGGTACAGCTGTGAAGTTATCATAGACAGATCTTCGGATATTCTGATTTTCAGATCTCAGAACAACGTTATCCAGTAATCTTAAAATCCTGAATATATGTCTACGGAAGAATACGTACTTTGGGGATACGGCATTATAGGAGTAATATTTGTCATTGCAGTAATATTCCTCGCTATCTCTAAATACAACAAGAAACAAAAAGAGAACTTTCAGAAACGCGATAATTAGTAACAAGAAGGCTAGGTCTTTACCTAGCCTTCTTGTTTTATGCTCAACAACATTTCCAAAGCATTGCTCCTATCTCCATACATCTATAACTTTATGTAATAAACAGCTTATTTTGTTACTATATGAAGATTTCATTTATAAAATTTCTCGGGATAATTACGCTACTCATACTATTGAAACATTCAACAAATGCTCAAAAGCAAACTAGATTATTAAATAGCTTAGATATTACTCAGTTTATTGACACGACTCAACTAAGTGGAGCAAATGATTCTTTAGTTCATATTTTCACATCCCCAAAAAACATTAAACCCACCAAGCATAATTCCTCTGGCCTCTTATATCATACCCAATACAACAACAAGAAGTTAAGTTACAAGAGTGTTTCCAATCCTTTTATTGAGTTAACATACAAGAAGCTCTACAGAGGAAATCAACAAATTGCCTGCGGCTTCATCTCTAAAAGTGATAAAATTGGTATCTGGAAATACTTATCTCACACGAATAAGTTAGATAGTCTTGTAAATCATGATAAAGAAATAGCAGGTACCTTTTGTGAAGTATTTCACTTGGGTAGACTGGTGGGGTTGGTGGGCAAAAACAATTTGTTATCATCAAAAGACAGACTCAATAAACTGGCTCAAAGAAAAGGTTTTAAAATTGTTGCCCCAAAGCAATTATCATTCTTAGATAGAGGTTGGCTTTCATTAGGGTATTATGATTTTAAATCACCACAGTTAAAAAACAATTATACATCTTCAATATATAAGCTTAATGGGGCTTGGCTTATCTCTAAAAACATAAAAAAAATGGAAGGTAATTTTGAATTCTTTCTATTAATTAACTTTGAGAACCGAACAATTGAGCAGCACTCCAGAACTCGTAAAAAAAGTAAATATTGGGATAATTCCTATAATAGAAGATAACATGTCCCTAATAACAAAAAAAGGTGAAGCCAATGCTTCACCTTTTCTGTTTATATCTGATTTCAGATTACTTAATCTTTGCAAAAAGTGACTTGAAATTCACTTGTGATCCAATGATTGACTGCAACTGATCGATAGCTACACGCTCCTGCTCCATAGTGTCGCGGTAACGAATAGTTACTGTATTATCTTCCAACGATTGGTGATCGACAGTTACACAGAAAGGAGTACCTACAGCATCCTGACGACGGTAACGCTTACCAATTGAATCTTTCTCGTCGTACTGACAGTTAAAGTCGAATTTCAATGAGTCGATAATTTCGCGAGCTTTTTCTGGTAGACCATCCTTCTTAACCAATGGCATAACAGCCAATTTAACCGGAGCCAATACTGGAGGTAACTTCAATACTACACGTTTATCTTTCTTACCATTAGCCGCTTCTACTTCTTCTTCACAGTAAGCAGCCGACATTACCTGTAGGAACATACGGTCGACACCGATTGACGTTTCTACAACGTATGGAGTATATGATTCACCCAATTCCGGGTCGAAATATTGAATCTTCTTACCTGAGAATTCCTGGTGCTGAGAAAGGTCAAAATCGGTACGTGAGTGAATACCTTCCACCTCTTTAAATCCGAATGGGAAACGGTACTCAACATCTACTGCTGCATTGGCATAGTGAGCCAACTTCTCATGCTCGTGGAAACGGTAATTCTCTTCTCCGAATCCTAATGCCTGGTGCCAGCTCATACGAGTCTCTTTCCACTTGTTGAACCAATCCAACTCTGAACCAGGGCGAACGAAGAATTGCATCTCCATTTGCTCGAATTCACGCATACGGAAAATAAACTGACGAGCCACAATCTCATTACGGAAAGCTTTACCAATCTGAGCAATTCCGAAAGGAATCTTCATACGACCAGTCTTCTGCACATTCAGGTAGTTTACAAAAATACCCTGAGCAGTTTCTGGACGAAGGTAAATCTTCTGCGCTCCATCGGCAGTCGATCCCATTTCGGTAGAGAACATCAAGTTAAACTGACGTACTTCAGTCCATTCGCGTGTTCCTGAAATTGGACAAGCAATTTCATAGTCCACGATAATCTGACGTAACCCCTCCAAGTCATTATCGTTAAGTGCTTTTGTGAAACGATCGTTTAACTCATCAATTTTCTTCTGATTAGCTAAAACTCGTGGGTTAGTTTCCAGGAATTGAGCTTCATCGAAACTTTCACCAAAACGTTTCTTCGCTTTCTTAACCTCTTTCTCAATCTTATCTTCGAATTTAGCACGTTGGTCTTCGATTAGAACATCGGCGCGGTAACGCTTCTTCGAATCTTTGTTGTCAATTAGTGGATCATTAAATGCATCTACGTGCCCTGATGCTTTCCAAATTGTAGGGTGCATGAAAATAGCTGAGTCGATACCCACCACATTTTCGTGAAGCAATACCATACTATCCCACCAATATTTTTTGATGTTATTCTTTAATTCAACTCCATTCTGAGCATAGTCGTAAACTGCACCTAAGCCGTCGTAAATCTCACTCGACTGAAATACAAAACCATACTCTTTACAATGGGCAACCAGTTTCTTAAAAACATCTTCCTGAGCCATATCGTGTTCTAATTTATTTTTTTGTTATTTTTCTTTAATCTACTTCTTCAAAATCAACATATTCTCCCTTTTCAGATCCTGCCGATTTCTTTTTCTTTTTACCATCAAACTCAACGGTTACATCTCCTTCGTTGCGCTGAGGGCGTTGCTGCTGATTCATCTGATCCTGCATTTTCTGCTGCATCTTATTCACGAAGCCTTTCATTACCAATGGCATTACATAGCGTCCAATGATTCTGAAAATCCAAAGTACGACTATAATAACTACCAATGTACGAAAGAATCCAACAGCAAAAAGAAATATTCCTTGTACCATAATCAGTTGTTTAACAGTTTTAAACGAGCGGTAAAAATAGTAATTATATCTCTAAAATGAAGAGTGAAGAAAATCTACCTTCGAATAATCTTTCCTGTGGCTGTTTCATTTAGAACTTTCACAAACTCAATCGATTTTGGACACTCAAACGGATGCACCACTTCTTTTATCTTATTCTGCAGTTCTACCCAGTCGTATTTTTCTGAATTATCGGTTTCAATACGAAGTGTTACCTGTTGTCCCAACAGCACATTTTGTTGAGCTGTGATTATAAACCGATCACCAATCAAATGAGAAATTTTGCGTTCCACTGCTTCGGGAAAAACTTTTACTCCCCCACTATTTATTACGTTGTCAATTCGTCCCAATATCTGAAACGTTTCATCGGAATTGATCTCGACCACATCGTTGGTTATCACCATTTCAGCAGCTAACCGAGGTGCATTTATCATCAGACAGCCTCTTTCATCCTTACTGATTTCGACACCTGCCAATGGCTGAAATGCAGCACTACATTTCGTTCCGGAAACACTACGTAAAGCCACATGTGAAACTGTTTCTGTCATCCCATAGGTTGCAAACACCTGGTTTTTCAATGGCAATAGTTGCTGTTCCAATTCTGGCGAAATAGCCGCTCCGCCAATAATCAGTTTTCGCACCTTCAGCAGTGCAAATTCCCCCGATTCATTCAACACTTTCTCCACTTGCATAGGTACCATCGCAGCAAAATCTACCGACTGATTAATTGCTTTCATCGGATTGGATGAGGGCTCACTTAAGATCAAATTTAATCCGCCTTCCAAAGCTCTTACAATCATCATTTTTCCAGCAATATATCCAGCCGAAAGACAAAGCAAAACACTATCTCCCGGTTTCAATCCAAGAAAGTCTAATGTCATGCGCGCACTATTGCGGAAATAGTGCTTTTGTATCTTCATCTTTTTAGGTGCACCCGTACTCCCCGAAGTCTGTACCTCAACGGCTTCCTCATCCGAGAACCAATTCAGTATAAACTGCCATACCAATTGCTCCCATTCAGCAACTGTATCGTCCTTCAAAACGGCTTCAGCTTTAGCAATTAGTTCATCCTTTCGGTAATGCACTCCATCAATCTGAAAATACCTCATAATGCTTCAGTCTAAATCAATTGTCCACTCTTTGGTGGTATCGTATCGTAGTTGGTCGCCATCCAATGTCAATGGCGATTCGAAATTATTCACAAACAATTGTCCTGTTCCCAATCCTTGGGGCATCCGACTATCAAACAATGCAGTGTATTGCGCAATGGCATTCAAGCCAATATTCGATTCCAATGCCGAAGTGATCCACCAGTCAATATTTCGTTCTTCGGCCAATTTAATCCACTCTCCACTTCCTTTCAGTCCACCATGCAAACTAGGTTTCAGAATAATATATTGCGGCTTGATCGTATCTAGCAGTTCATTTTTTTCGTGCCAGTCATGTACACCAATCAACTCCTCGTCCAGCGCAATTCCAACTGGCGATGATGCACACAAAGCGGCCATCTCTTTCCATTGCCCTTGTTTTATGGGTTGTTCAATGGAATGAATATCCAACTCGCTTAATTGCTTCAACACATCCTGCACTTCGTTCACTGCAAATGCTCCATTGGCATCCACCCGAAGCTCTAAAATGTCGGCACTATAGCTTTTCCGAATCTCTTTTAATATGGCCAACTCATTCTCCCAATCGATGGCACCAATTTTCATTTTCACGCAGCGAAATCCTTGCTGCAATTTCAGGGCAATTTGCTCTTTCATAAAAGCCACATCACCCATCCAAATCAAGCCATTTATGGTAAGCGTTTGTCGGCCTTCGGCAAAATCCATATCGAAAAGAATACGTTTGCCTCCACCATTCAGATCTAAAATGGCAGTCTCCAAACCAAACCGGATGGATGGCCATTCCACCAATCCATCTTTTATCCAGTATTCATATCGGTTGATATCGGTACATACCTCTGATAAAATCGTTTCGTAATTGGGTAAGGCATCGCAACTTAAATCGGGTAATGGCGCACATTCTCCCCAACCAAAAACATCCGGATTTTCGGTGTTCCATACACGAATAAACCAGCAGTCGCGCACTTTATAAACGCCACGCGATGTACCCGCCGGACGCTTAAACTGCAACTGATACTTTTTAAATTCGGCCTTTAGCATTACTTACCAATTAGTGTTACAACCAACAAATAAGCCACCGACAACAAGAATGTTCCAATGGCCAATTTCTTCAAAAACGGATCGAGCTTCGCTTTTTCCTTGGTTTTAAATACTGCCAACAAATCTTTCTGTAATAAAATAGCAGGAGCCAGTCCCAACCATTTAAGAGAAAAATCCGTTGCCAATTCTAACGACACAGCATAAGCCAACGTTGCACTCGTAATCAAGAAAAAATGGTAACGTTTTGCTCCCATTTCTCCCAATTTTGTTGCCAATGTATTTTTTCCCGACGCCTTATCATTTTCGGCATCGCGCATATTATTCAAATTCAGTACTCCGGCACTTAAAGCCCCAACAACATAAGCCATCAAAACTCCGCTCAAGCTCACCATATGGTTATTCAAATAGGCCGTTCCCAACACACTCACCAGACCAAAAAACACGAAAACCATCAAATCGCCCAGTCCCATGTAGCCGTAAGGTCGTTTTCCAACCGTGTACATTATGGCCGCCGCAATGGATAAAACGCCTAACAAACCAAAAACAATCCAGCCCATTACCGGCATGCCCAACATTCCTTCTACAATCAACCAAACTCCTGCCGCCAAAGCCAGCACCGATGTCATAACCATGGCACTTTTCATCTGTTTCGCACTTATGGCGCCCGATTGCACGGTTCGCTCCGGACCAACTCTGTGTTCGTTATCCGTTCCCTTTTCCGAGTCGCCAAAATCATTGGCAAAATTCGATAAAACCTGCAATAACAAAGCTGTTAGCACAGCCAACAAAGTAATCTTAACGTCAATTTTCCCATCTACCACAGCTACCGCTCCACCGGCAATTATTCCCGAAATTGCCAAAGGAAGCGTTCGCAATCTCGCCGCTTCAATCCAGTCTTTTACTGATGCCATTTAATCTAAATTCTCATTAATTATTTTGGAGGTTGCCTTCGCTTTCGCTCCGGCCGGGCTTTACGCACTCGCTATTTTTTATCGATATAAAAAATGAGCTCAAACAATTGCTCCAATCCCTAACCCAAAGGTAATACCATTTTAGTAACAATTAGTATAACAAAAAAGGATTCCCTCGGCATGAGAAAATCCTTCGATATTTTTAGCTTTTATAAAGCACGAACCTGAATTCGATTGAAATTTCACAACTCAGATTGTAATAAAAGATTGATTTACAAGGCAATTTTTTGAGGAATAGTAATCTCTTGTGAAAAAATTTAATGTCGTAATCAGGTTCCTATCCCGGAAACTTAGGAAACTTTTGGAATTCAGGATCGCGTTTTTCTAGGAAAGCATGTTTTCCTTCTTGTGCCTCTTCCATCAGGTAATACATCATGGTTGCATCGCCAGCAAACTCCATTAAGCCACGTTGCCCGTCCAACTCAGCGTTCAATCCACGCTTAATCATACGGATGGCCATTGGGCTGCGCATCATAATGGTTTTACACCAATCTACCACTTCATCTTCCAACTGCTCTAATGGTACTACCTTGTTTACCATTCCCATCTCTTCGGCTTCTTTAGCAGTGTATTGCTTGCACAAGAACCAAATCTCACGTGCTTTCTTCTGACCAACATGGCGCGCCAAATACGAAGAACCAAATCCGGCATCGAAACTACCCACTTTAGGACCAGTCTGACCAAATCGTGCATTATCGGAAGCAATGGTTAAGTCGCAAACTACGTGCAAAACGTGTCCACCACCGATGGCATAACCGTTTACCATAGCAATTACTGGCTTAGGTAACGAACGAATGGCTTTATGCAAATCCAACACATTTAAGCGAGGAACGCCGTGCTCATCTACATAACCTCCTACACCTTTCACATTCTGATCACCACCCGAGCAGAATGCCTTATCGCCAGTGCCGGTTAGAACTACCACACCAATATCGCTGCGCTCGCGGCAAATATCCATGGCATCCAACATATCGAAATTGGTTTGTGGACGAAATGCATTATACACTTCCGGACGATTAATAGTAATCTTTGCAATTCCTTCGAAGAACTCGAACTTAATGTCTTCGTACTCCTTTATAATTTCCCATTCTCTGCTCATAGCTGTATGTTTTGAATTTTATTTTTCAAGAATTTAAAATAGTTGCGAAGCACATCGGCATTTTTCTCTGCAGGTGTAAATACCTCCAATACTGCTGCGTTGGATTCATTCATTAACCACGCCAATCCCTCTTTGGCTTCGTCCAAATTTGTTGCCTGCTTGTGGTTTACACCAAATGCTTTCGAAATATGCTTTGCTTCGGTTTGGTGGGCAGCCACAAAATGCTTCTCCGACGATGGCATTTGTGCCGGACCATCAATAAAGCGGAATATTCCGCCACCTCCGTTATTTATCAACACCACCTTTAAGTTGGATGGTAGATGATGATTCCACAATGCATTTGAGTCGTAAAAGAAGGCCAAATCGCCTGTAACAACCACATTTTGCTTGTGTGAATCGTGGGCATATCCGGCAGCTGTTGAAACTACTCCGTCGATGCCACTTACTCCTCTGTTCGATTGATATTCCACCGACTTCATCGCAAATAATTGAGAATATCGAACGGGAGTGCTATTGCTTAAATGCAACACCGAATTATCGGGTAAACTTTCCAATACCTCTTCAAATACCTTAAAGTCGCAATATTCTTGTTTTCCCAGGTACTCGCGATTCAGTTCTCGGGTAACATCATTCAATTTTCTCCATTTCGAAGCATAATCAGATGTTACTTCGGAGCACTCCATCCTATCCAGAAAATCTTCTGGTTGTGCCACAATAGAATGGGTTTGAACACGGAAAGTATCGCGTACTTCGTAATAAGGTGCCACGTGCCAATGTTCAGCAGGTTTATGCTCCTTTATCCACGACTTTATCTTCTTGGAAACCACCTGGCCGCCCAATGTTATCAACAGGTCGGGAGTTAATTTCCACACATCATCATCCATCGGAAAAACCATATTGTCAATGGAAGTATGAATGCGCTCCCCGCGAATATTGGAAGTGGTTTCGGTTAACACCACCACACTATCATCACTGGCCAATCGGTTTAACACAGCTTCTAATCCTTTGTTGGGCATTTGCTGACCCACCAAAATCATCTTTTTAGCTGCTTTATTCCAGGTTTCCTGTAGCGGAGTATATTGATCTGGCAACAGGCAATTGGTATTCTGCACCAACTGCAATAAGTTGGTTTCTGGCAGTTGCTCATCCACTAAATCGTACAGTGGCTCAGCAAACGGAATATTGATGTGCACAGGTGCCTTTTTCGGATGATTCAATGCATTTAATGCCTGGTTTATCAAACGGGTATTGTACGCTACTTCTTCCTCATCACGCATTCCACCTGTTAATGTGAATGACGCATTTACCACATTGTTTAGCGCTCCATCCTGACGCATAGTTTGTCCTTCACCCTGATCAATTGCCACAACAGGACGATCGGCTGAAAGCACCAGCAACGGTATCTCCTGATAATAAGCTTCAGAGAGTGCCGGAGCATAATTCAATAGTGCCGATCCGGATGTACATGCCAATGCCACCGGACGCTGATTATGCAGCGCTAATCCCATGGCAAAGAAAGCTGCGCTCCGTTCATCGACAATGTTAAAACAGCGAAACTCGCTCACATTATCGAATGTATTTATTAATGGTGCATTGCGCGATCCCGGAGAGATTACTATATCGGTAATTCCTTTCTTTAGCATCAACGATGCCAATATCTGAGCTTCTTTTTTGGATGATATCATTGTTGGTTCACCTGTTTTATCACTTGCAACAAAGTTAACGCCTTTAGCTGAGTTTCTTCCCATTCCTTTTCAGGATTTGACTGAGCGGTTATTCCTCCTCCCACATAAATGACAGCCTGATGGGCCAAAAGTTTCATACATCGAAGATTCACATACAATTCGGCACTATTTTCGGAATCAATTTTCCCCAAAAAACCGGCATAATATTCCCGATCATACAATTCGTTTTCATTAATAAAATCAATTGCTTTATTTCGGGGTAGTCCTCCAATGGCGGGTGTTGGATGCAGCTGTTTTATTAAGCTTTTCAGTGTGCATTGTTTGTTTATTTCGAATGAGAAGTTGGTTCGCAAGTGTTGCACTGTTCCGGCAACCACTGCATGTCGTTCGCTTTGCGTTATGGCTGAAGCACCAGCATTTTCCAATGCCATCTGGATATAATCGGTAACAATTTGCTGCTCTTCCAACTCTTTTTCGCTCCAGTTGGTTGAGCTATCTACTGGTAAAGTTCCGGCCAAAGAGATGGTTTTTCCTATTCCATTCTGCAAATTCAGCAACAACTCGGGCGTTGCTCCCATCCAAACTCCAATTTTCGGTATAAAAACGATATAACGAAATGCCGATTTCACCATTTTCACCAATTGAACAAACAATTTTCCGGCATCTCTTTTGCCATCTATTTGGGCAATTACTGGTCGTGAAATAATCACCTTTCGGAAGTCGTGCTCATCAAGAGTTTCAACTGTTTTTTCCAACAATTGAATATACTCTCCTTTCTCAACAAGCGAGTTATATTCTCCTGAATTCAGAAAATCTATTTCGGTTTTTAATTGTTTCGAAAATTGCTCAATATCGTCCCATCCCACACAGTTATCCTCTGCAACAATTGCTTTCGACTCCCATTGTTTATTTTCCTGAAATGGAGCAAAGGCAAAGCACTTACTTCCCATAGAGAGAGCGGCATCAAGCCCAATGGTTTTGCCAATAATTAACTCTGGAATATCGGATTGTGGTTTTAGAAAAAGAGCAAAAGCTTTGTTCTGTGCCAGAAGTTGATTGATAATTGTCTCTTGTTGACTCATAATTATCGCTCAATGATCATGTTGGTTACACGACAGCTTGAGATTAAATCACCTTGATCGTTACAGATATCTACATTCCAAACATGCGTTCTTCGGCCTTGATGAATAATGGTAGCCTTGGCTGTTACCAAACCACTGGTGGCAGTACCAATATGGTTCGCAGCAACCTGTGATCCCACGGCAGTGAATTGATTCAAATCGATGTATAAAGCCGAACCCAACCCGGCAATGGTTTCTGCTAATGCAAGGTTAGCCCCGCCATGCAAAATCCCCATAGGTTGAGTTGTTCGTTTATCGACTGGCATTGTTGCCGTAACCGATTGTTCATCTACTGCTGTGTATTCAATGCCCAGCTGTCCCATCAATGTATTCTGGTTAACAGCATTCAGCATCTCTATTGGCGTATTTATATCAATATTCGGAATTTGTTCCATCTGATTATGCTTTAGGTACTTCGTTACAAACACTAATGTACTTCAATGAAAATTAGACGATTGGATTCTCAGACATTCAGATCTCAGAAAATAAGAAATGTAATTTATGAGTATCTAACAATTTGAAAATTCAGCAATCGGTGGACCTTTGAAAATATGCCAACATTTTGGCAGAGCCACTTATTTCACTATCACAAATGTAATGAATAGCCTAAAAACAACAAGTCAGATTAAAATCGGTTTGCTCAAAGTTAATTCTCCAATCGATGTAAAATAAACGGTTGAAACATTGCCTTTTCGGTAGGACTCTTTTTGATGGACTTTTGAAACTTATCTAGTGCTTCATTCAAATCAGAATGTGGTTCTATAATGTTATGGCTATGCCAAAACCCTTTATCCTTCTCCAATAACACTTCGGTAAGAATATGCCTCGAGCGAAATGCTTCACGCCGATGAAATGGATGAGTCACCGAGAAGTCACGCTTAGTTACCAGCAGTTCAGTTTGTGCATTAAACAACGAACTAAATAACTTATTTCGGCTACGAACACGGAATTTCAAATCACCTTTTACAGTATTTAAGAACCACTTCCCCTTCATTGGCACATAGCTCACGGTATATGAAATGCCCACCGGACGTGCTCTTACATTTCGGGTTTCTTTCCGAATAAACGAATTTTTCATTTGCCGCATGCTGTATCGGTTCATTTCGAAAGTAGCATACACCAAAGCATAAGAATAGGAATCGATATACATTTTTCCTTTAAACAACGGATAAAATGCAGCGTCGAATGGAGTAAATTTTATCACATAAGCAGGACGATCGTTATGCATCACCATCTCTTCGAAAGTGTATTTGTAGTAAGGCATCGTCTCTTTCTGCAAAAATGTTTGCGGATTCTTCACCAAATCGATTTGATTCATATAATAAGGACTTCCCATCAACTTAAAGTTGACATATTTGTGAGGCTTTACAAAAGGACTTTGTCGCCCTTTCACCACTTTCAATGCATCGGCATTGATTGAAGTACGAACTGGTCGTTTCAGAATCTCGATAATAGCTTCAGATAGCCCGGTGTAACGATGATCAACCAGGATCATCTCCCTGAAAAACGAATGCAATAGAACCGATTCGTTATTGTAGTTGGAATCAATCCGATCGATGCATTTCCGGATTACATCTTCCGGATCAACATAAGTCACTTTAATCTCAGGAATTTGCACCATTGAAGTTTGTAAGAAAATGGTCTTGTTGGCATTGGCCAGTTCCGATACAGGATACTCTAAGCGCTCATAGCCCAGGCAAGAGTATATGATTGTATCGTTTGCATGTATTGGCTCAATTTTGAAAAGATAATTCCCATCAACGTTGGTAATTGTTCCCTTCAAATGGTTTTTGATCACAATATTGACATAAGGAATTGGTTTCCCATTTCTTCGGTCAATCACTTTCCCTTCCAATTGAATCATTTCAGGTGCAATCTTTTCTTTTATCGAATCTTCGACACAATAAAGAATTACCTGTTTTGCTTTGCTTTTGAATCGTACATTGTCAGGAAACAAACGCTCCAGCACTTGCTGAACTGCCTGGCGTTGTGCATTCATGGTAACCTTAGCTTCGGCATCGACTAACTTGGAAGAATAAGAAAAGTAGAAGCCTCCTTGCTTCCCAATGGAGTCTAGAACACTGGGAAGTGAAAGCGTATCTACCTTCAATGATATATTGCGTTGCAAGAAATCAGGTGTTTGCTGCGCCCAACCAAACTGACACAACAGCACTAAAATCAATATTTGCCACCTTGCTATCATTTTCTCTTACAATTCTTTCTTCAATCTAAATTCTGTTTTAACCTTCTCCCCTCCTCTTAATACGACAATTCGTATTCTTTTGTTCTCTCGTAACATCATAGTCATGTTAATATCGTTCAGAGTAAGGTCTTTATGACTAGAACCATTCACCGATAAAATCTGATCTTTCACTCGAATACCGGCATTGTATGCTGGTGAACCTTCACGCACCTGATTTACAGTAAAAATAGGAAAACCTGGCATTGGATTGTACACCTCCATTCCACTCATGTTATAATTAAACCTCTCTTTGGTTTTATAGTTTTTGCGGAACGTTATTTTTTTATTGGTGTAATCAATTATTACTGAAAAACGTCTCAGAATTTCGGCTCCCAATGTTCCATTTCTATCTTTATCGAAACTAATTCCTGCAGTAAAGAAAGTATCGGGATAGGAAACTATTGGCTCAAAAAGTACGGTAGAACCTATATCTATTCCTGCAATACGCCCTTTTTTACCATGCAGCTCTCCACTAAGTCCTTTTCCTAAGAACGAATTGATATTCTTTGCTGGCAACTTCAGTTTATCGCTCGATTCGGTAGCCAACCAGAGCGCATCACTGGCTCCGGTGTCTACCAGCAGTTTCACTCTAACCTTAGAAAGATCATCTTGCACAATTGTTGTATAAATGTAAGGCTTCGTACCTTCAAAGTGTAGTGGATAAACAATGTCTCTTTTCGTTTTTCGATATTTATAACGATCAGGATCGTAGAACGTAATCTTATTGTTCATATAATCGACACGAACAATAAAGTCGCGGAAAATATTAAACCCTATAAGACCGTGAACCGGGATACCCAGAATCTGAGAAACCTGAAAATCTTCATTGATAATCATCTGCACATCCTGATTTTTTGCTGTCAATCCATCTAATTCGATAATATTTCCACCAGAGCGATAGGCTGTAAGTGGTAATTTCCCACCCAAGCCCATCACCTCCATAGGACGCAAATAGTTCAAGTTGAGTTTCTTCACATAAGGCAATTCGGTTACAATGGGATAGCGCACACCAGTATCGAGAATAAAGTTTAACGTATCGGAACTATTTACACGTACCGGAATAATTATCAGATTACTTGCGGTTTTAAACTTTAGGGTGATTGCTTTTTTCTTTTTATTGGTAAATCTAAAGCCCATATTAGGAGCAATAAAGTTTCCATTTTCATCGTAAAGCGTATGATCCTTCATCGGAGTGTAATTCCTTACCACCAAGATGTTATTTTCAATTTCGAAGATTAGAAAGTGGTCTTTCATCAACTTCTCTAACACTTGTTTTAAAGGAATATTGGAAACACTCATACTTACTTGCTTTCCTTCAAGCAATTTTGAGTTATATGAATAATTCAGGTTCAGGTAATCGCATATTTGTTCAATTACTTCAGCCAATGATTCATTCTCAGCAACAATGCTGATTTTCTGATTCATTACATTGGGCTTACCAATTTGAGCAACACCTGAACCTGTGAGTAATAACATTAGGAAAAAGGTGATAATAATATTTCTAGTTGGTTTATTCATGGCAGTTTATCTATTGGTTTCTATGGATTAAAGTATAAACATCATCGTTGTACTCTACTTTTATGTCGAAAGTGCGTTCCATGATGCTAAATACAGTGGCTAACGATTGATCGTGGAATGTAACGGTCCACTCTTTCTCATTCACCACTTCTTCATCGAACTGGATATCTACATGGTACACTTTTCGCAGGGTTTCAACTACGTCGCCCAGTGGAGTATTCCGGAACGTCATTGTTTTGTTCATCCAGGCTGCATAGTTAGGATTCGTATTCTCGCTTTTTTTCAAGTTGCTTTTGGATAGTGCCAATGTTCCTTTCTCCCCCTTCGTTAGAATCAATTGTTTGGCATCTTTTGTCGAGAACTCTACTTTTCCTGTAGATACAATTACCTCAACAGTATCTTTTTCGGGATAAGCATTTACATTGAACGATGTTCCCAACACTCGGATTTTCGATTCTCCGGCATGAATGATAAACGGTTTCTGCGGATTGTGTTTAACCAGAAAAAAAGCTTCTCCGGTTAGGTATACCTCACGGTTTTCGCCGGAAAATTCTTCTGGGAACGACAAGTTGGAACCTACATTCAAACTCACTTTTGTTCCATCGGGTAAAACGATATCGTTAAGGGTGGTGACATTGTTGGTTTGCTGAGTTACCAAATTCAACTGATTTGTTTTAAATGGCAACCAAAAAGCTGCAACTGCAACTAATACCATTACCGAAGCTGCAACTGCTATTCGACTTAATGTAAGTCGGAAAGTTTTAGGCTTTTTAATATCTGAAGCAACAGCCTTCCAACCATTATCGGAATCGAATTTCTCCAGGTCGAGATAAGTGCCGGTTTGCTCCCACACCTTTAGTGCCTCGACATATATTTTCTCGTTCTCAGGCAACTGACTTCTCCATGCACTAAGCTCTTGCTGCTCTTGTTGGGAAGCTTCCTGATGAAGCACTTTCCCAATCAATTCCCATATCTCAGTATTTGCTTTCATAATTCTCCGTTTATACCCCATAGACAGGTAACAGAGAAATAACCCCCAATGAAAAAATTATTTTCTCATTGGGGGTTATCTTGGGACTCCCAGAATTCTGATTATTAGATACGTTCTAGTTCTTACTCTTGAAATAATGAGAAGAGCAGGAAGTGGTTTTTATATTCTTTCAACGATTGGCGTAGCTCTTTAAGGGCTAATCCCATATGATTCTCAACAGTTTTTACCGACACACCCAACTTTTCAGCCACCTGCTTATATGACAATCCATCTTGTTTGCACATTCTGAATATTTGCTGCCTCTTTTCGGGTAATGCTTCAATACTAGTTTGAATTTTCTCACTTAAACCCACCTCGAAGAATTGGATGTCCTGACTTTCTTTTCGTTCAATAGTTACTTTGCTACGTACTTTCTCGGCATATTTTCTTCGAACCGATGCATGTTCCAAGTAATTCAAACACCTATTCTTTACCATTTCCAACAAGTAATTCTGAATGGATTTCGAAATTATAATGGTAGATCGGTTTTCCCAAATACGCACAAAAGTTTCCTGAACCACATTCTCGGCCACCGCCTTGTCTTGTACATATTGAAATGCAAAATGGCATAAATTGGGATAGTAGCTTCGGAAGATTGATTCGAAGACAGGAATATTTCCTTTTTTAAGGGCTTCCAGCAATTTTTGATCTTTCGGGTTCATTCAGGCGGTTTAATGTACTGGTTAAAAATAAGAAAAGAGATTTAGGATTAAAAGAGCAGAATTGAGCTTTGAGAAAAAGTGCATTTTTTTGAAAAATATTTTGCCTAAATATTTGCAAAGAACAAACAATCGCTTACTTTTGCAACGCATTTAACAACCGCCCGGGTGGCGGAATTGGTAGACGCGCTGGATTCAAAATCCAGTTCTGGCAACAGAGTGCGGGTTCGATTCCCGCCCCGGGTACAAATCGAGAAAAAGCTCCTGCAAATTTTGCAGGGGCTTTTTTTATGCCCTAAATTTTGTAGGTGGAAAAGTACCACGCGAATGATTCGCGCGGTAGCATTATTGGAGAGATTTGGGACTATTTTCATTTGCTGCCGCACAAATCCTTTTGTGTGGCTAAACCAACTATTAAATTAACCATGTTGTATTTGAGGAGCACAGATTGCAAATTTGCGCTAGCAATAAATATTAAAAATGAAAAGTTGAATGGTTAAAAAGCACCACGCGAAGGGTTCGCGCAGTAGCATTATTGGGGAGTAATTAGGGATATATTTAATACAAGATCTCACAAAGCTCCTGCACTTTATTTAGCGAAATGGGCAATTTGTAGCTTTTGTCGTTGCACCTTAGCACACACTCTTTCTTTTTGCGACTTACTTCTTTCAGATAGTCGATATTGATTACTGCTGAGCGCCCTACTCTAAAGAACAAATCTTTTGGAAAATCTTTGGTAACACAACTCAATGTGTTGGCTGTAAACAAGCTTGTTCCATCAATAAGCATAACAGTTGTATAGTTTCTATCGGCCAAACAATAGAGCACATCTTCGGCTTTAAACACATTGAAGCCCTCTCTGGTATTTATTCTGAAACGTTTTTTCGAGGCTGCTTTATCGACCAATTGTACTTGTTCATTATCATTCATAGCACTTAATCGACTTAATACTACCGAAAGCACATCCTTTCTGACAGGCTTTAGTAGGTAATCGGCTGCGTTATTCTCGAAAGCACACTTCGCGTATGTATTAGTTTCGGCAATTACTACAATCATTGGTGGGTTTACTACGCCATTTAAACTTGCAAATACTCCCTCCACTACTTCATCTCCCAGGTTCATATCAATAAAAACCATATCGGGCTGATACTTGTCCCACTGCTCAACCACTTCACTACCTAATTCGGCTTTACACACAATACTTTCCGTGTCCAACACCATCAAGTTATCACTTAAATTCTGGATAAATTCTCTATTAGTGCTTGCAATTAGATAAGTTCCCATAGTCTGCTTATTTAAAGGTTAAAACTCCACCTCAAAAATCCAGAATTGCCCACCTAAAAACCATACTACTTAGTAGCATTTTTGCCTTATTCCAATTTTCAGACTCAATTATTTATCCACCCGTAGCATCCCTTTATCCAATCAAAATTGATTATGATAACAAAAACATTTTTATACTGTGTGGGAACTATTTTTTTATCTACCTTTCAAATCAGATAATGTCTCAACTTCATTTAGCATGAAAATAATTGTAATCGATGATCACCCTCCCCTAAGAAAAACCAACAGCGAAGTTCTTTCGTCGTTATTTCCCAATGCCGAAATAAAAACATTTACTTATCCATCGAAAGCACTGAAGGATATAATGGTGAATACCATTGATCTGGTGCTGATTGACCTACAATACAACAATAAAGAGAATGGTATTGATTTCATTCGAGAAGTGAGACAAAAAAGAGACTTTAAAGCCATTGCCTATACCAGTCACAACGATAGTGGTATTCTAAAAAATGTCAGAAGTGCCCAATTTACCTCTTACCTAAACAAGGACGTGGAAGAAGAAGAGCTTATTCGCACTGTTTTAACGGTTGTGCAAAACAACTCGTTGCAGTTCTATGAGTCGGAATCGTACCTTAAGCACAAAAGGGCTATAAATGATACCGAAGATCGATTTTTTTGCACCGATTTTGAAAAAGAGAGTGCTCTTACCCAAACCGAAAAAAGGGTGGTTCAGAATATTGCTGAAAACGAGCAAAGCAATAATGAAGAGCTGGCCGACATGATGAATATACATGTTACCACACTAAAAAAACACATTACTCACATCTACAAAAAACTTAGCTTAAAGAGTAAAGATGGTGTACGCGCCTTTTGGTACCGTACTTCGAAGTAGGGAAATAGGAAACGGGAGAAAGGAATCAGAAAAAGGAAGAATTTGCTACCGCACAAATCCCTTCGTGTGGCTTAATTAGTTGGATAAAATAATCGCATACCAAGGAGCACAGATTGCAAATCTGCGCTAGCTGTAGGGAAAAGTACTAAAGGTGAAAAAGAACCACGCGAAAGATTCGCGCGGTAGCACTATTTAAGACATCTGGGAGTATTTTCATTTGCTGCCGCACATCCTTTAGTGTGGCTTGATTAATTAGATAAAATAGGCAAAGTTCCAAGGAGCACAGATTGCAAACCTGCGCTAGCTATAGGGAAAAGTACTAAAGGTGAAAAAGAACCACGCGAAAGATTCGCGCGGTAGCATTATTTAAGACATCTGGAAGTATTTTCATTTGCTCCCGCACGAATCCCTTCGTGTGGCTTGATTAGTTGGATAAAATAATCGTATACCAAGGAGCACAGATTGCAAATCTGCGCTAGCTATAGCGGTAGCACTATTGGGCGGTAGCAGAAAACTTTATACCGTTAGTTCGAAGTGGAAGCCTTCTCCTTTGGCAGTTTTTAAGACCATTTTTCCCAGTAAAAATGACACACGCGCCTCTATATTAGCCCATCCATTGCCTTTTGCAACAACATCTCTATCCATTCCCACACCGTTATCAATGTACATCATGAATATCTTCTTTTGCCTTTGTTCAAACGTTAACTCTATACGAGTAGCTTCAGAATGCTTCAACGAATTAGTGGTTAGCTCCTGAGCAATGCGTATTAAATTCACCTTTTTATGATAGTCGTCTATCCTAAAATTCTTGGGAACATGTATTTGCAAATCAACACCTTCGGGCCAGAATTTAAGTCGAAGCGAGTCGGCTAGTGCCGCCCTAAACTCCTGTTTTGCAATCACCTGTACATTAAGCTGATGAGATACACCTCTTACTTTCTCGGCCACCTTGCTCAACTCATCAACAATGGGTTCATTGGGGTACTCTTTTTCCATTTGGCGCCATAACACTGTTAGGTCACCGCTTACACTATCGTGCAACTCTCGGGCCAACCGTGTGCTCTCTTGGTTTTGACCACTAATACGCTCTTTCAATAGTTTACTGCGCTGAAATTGCCTTGAAATAATGACAAGTGCCACAAAAACAATGAAAACAGCAACAAGTGCCAGTCTCATGTATCTATTCTCTTGTGCTTTATTCTCATTTTCAACATTCAATAGTTTTATCTGCTGCTCTTTCTGTTTGGTTTCATGCACCACTTCCAAACGTTGAATATTTTTAGATGCTTCGATATTGAAAACCGAATCTTTTACCTGGCTAAACTTTTTATAATAGGCCAAAGCCAACTTCAGCTTCCCTTGTTGGGCATATACCTCTTTTTGTTGTTCGTATAACCGTTTTTTTAGAGCCAAATGGTTTATTTGCAATGCTATTTTTTCAGCTCTACTTAGCAGCTGTTCTGCTTTTGTATAATTGTTTTGTGCCACTGCAATCTGCGCCAACACCAGCAAAGAAGAAACCACTCCCTGACTATCACCCATCTTCTCTCGGGTTGCTAACACCTCTTTTAAATTCTGCTTGGCTTCATTTACTTGCCCCAGCCGAAACTGCACCTCTGCCATATTATGAAGCGTAGAAGCAATTAACCGCTTGTTGCCAATCTTATTTTTCAGTGCCAATGATTTCCGATAATAGACCATAGCTGAATCCAACTGCTCCATCTCTTTATAAGTATCTCCGATATTATTGTAAGCTCTAGCAACTCCCTTCGTATTATGTTGCTTCTTCTTGATCTCAAAATACTTTTTGAAATAATGCAAAGCATCTCCATACCTCTTCTGGGTCTTTTTAATAATTCCCATTTCGTTATAACAAGAGCAAATCGTTATCTCTCGATCGTACATCAATGCACTCTCAGCCACCATCGAAAAATGATTAAATGCCCCAGCATAATCACCCAAACGCGATTTGGCCTGACCAATTCCTAAAAGAGCAATAAATCGAGGATTACTATTCTTCTCGGAAATCAGATCTAATGCTTGTTGATAATAATTAAGCCCATTCTTATACTTTTTATCATAAATGGATATCATCCCCAGATTATTCAGACTTTTAACTATTAAAGGAGTGTCATTTATCTCAGAACTAAACTTCAATGCCTTTTTAAAGGTTAAAGAAGCATTATTGCTATTCTTAGTCTGAAAGAATTCAATAACACCAGTGTTTATCATTCTATCGATCTCTTCTATTGAATGTTTTGCAAAAACAGTAATATAAGAAACAGATAATAGGATTAGAGGAATTAACTTCTTTAGCATTGCTTTGGTTTTTAATATTTAGAGAGAGTGCAATCATTCCCTCTAATTTAAATATAAAATAATCACTTAACTTCTACAAAAAGGGGCTGTCAAAAAATAAAAGCACTTGAAATCAAACTTTCAGTTTATAATCTACTTTCGTCTACCCCCTCCAAACCTCCCCTAAAGAGGAGGTTTAAGTCCCCTTTAGGGGATTTAGGGGTGATAAACCAAGTGGTGACTTACAAATCGTAAGTTCAAACAATTATAAAGAAACTTTAGGAACAGCCTCTTTTTTTAATCCCAATATTCTTATCGTCTTGCATTTCGCTCCTTGCGAGTATACGACACCTCTTCTTGAATACATCCACCCTCTATTTTAGTTGTATCAGGAACGAGCTCCTCATCCCACTCTAAGTCCGCCTTCTTCAGCAAATCATTTTTTTCCAATAGTTTGGAATCTTTTTTCAATTCGGCTCCGTTGTTATCGGAACAGCCAATAATTGTCACTGAAAGAACAAATACCATTGCCATTAATCGAAGTACATTCTTTTTCATCTGTTTAATTTTTTTTTGATTTCATGTATTTATAGTTCTTAAATTAATTTCTATATAAACATAATGACAATACACATAACAAAAAATCATTCAACAATTAAAAAAAGAGCATTTCTGCTCTTTTTTTAATCCTAATATTTCTATCGTCTTGCATTTCGCTCCTTGCGAGTATACAAGACCTCTTCTTGAATAGATCCACCCTCTATTTTAGTTGTATCAGGAACTAACTCCTCATCCACGTCGACATCCGCCTTCTTCAGCAGATCATTTTTTTCCAATAGCTGGGAATCTTTTTTCAACTCGGCTCCGTTGTCATCGGAACAACCAATAATTGTTACTGAAAGAACAAATACAAAAACGACAAATTTTAATATAGAATTTTTCATGGTTTTATGATTTAAAGATTTCACATAGCGCTCCCAGTTCACACTGGAAGTGCGATTACTTTCCCCGCTGATGCGGGCATAAAAATTTCGGAAAGGAAAGGAGAGCAGCAGGTAAGCAATCAAATTGCCTTTCCTTCAACGATTATCTTACCGCCGCTCTGTTTCGAGAATGTTTACAGATCTATGAATCTTGAAAAATAAGCTCTGATTCAAGTGGCTTATTAATGCAATAGATCATCATTGTCAGTACATAGTTAGTGGTTAATGTTCTGGCTAGAAAGTAGAAAAATTGGAAAAACCAGAATTAGAACAGGAAATGCCGGAACCAGCTATTAGCAACAGTTTCAGCATGGAAAAAACAGTTTTTTATTTCATATTTTTATGAAATTCCTTAATTTCCTGAACATTTCCTCAATTTCTTTAATTTCCTGAAATACTAACGCCAGCAATATGATCCAAAACAAAGAGTACGCAGAAAGAATCAGAAAATATTTAATCCACAAAATCACAGTAGAAGGGGATAACAAGCTTAAACCCTATGTTAAAAAAGGACAAATAGCTGAAGCTGTTCATTCTATACTAAAAGCAATCTCAGAAGAGATCGGCCAAGAAAAAAGAAACAAACTAACAATTTATGAAGCTCTAAAAGCATCTAATCATTCCAAAGCCCAGATAATTATTGATTTCTATGATGCGAATGAGAAAATCGATCTGAATGATAAGCACGGAAGCAAACTTAGCAACTACACGAAAGTTATTACGCCTTATGAATTCTCATCTGTCGCCGATTTAATGGATCCGGATAAAACCACTGTTCCACGAAAAAAACATTTTATAAGGTTTGCCATTGATTTTTTTGAGATAGATATTGAAGCAGATAAAAATACCGATTCGAAGCTCCCCACTTACGAGTATTATACGTCAAACACTATTTATGATTTTCAATTGATTCTTGAAAAGCTCAACTCTGCGTATTCTAAGTTTAATCCGCAATGTGACCTTCAAAAAGAGATTCATTACTCCTTCAATGATAATATTGAAAACAACAAGATTACAGCAAACGCTGTTCCTCAAGAAGTAATTACAGAATTACTGGATCCCAATAAGCCATCTTTAATGGTTGGACATCCTTACTCTGGAAAAACAACATTTATAAACTACTTACTGAAGTATTGGCAGAACCATTATAAGTCCAACTCATTTATTCAACTACCAACACCAATATATATAGAATTAGATAAAGACTTTCGCTCTGCCCTACATGAATCCCACTTCATTGAACAGTACATTAAAAATAACTATCTCAGTGACATTGCTGAAGGTAAGCCACTGAGTTACATTAGTCGCCTTTTGACCTATTCTAACAGATTCAAACTGATTATTAATGTTGTTGACGAGTTAGATAGTAACCAATGCAGTTTACTCACCCAAAAGCTTCGAAGACGAAATCAACAAAATGCTGTAATAATAAGTCGATTGGGATCTAACATTGCACAAAAATACATTTGGGCAAATACACTAAAACTTCATCTCCCCAACTCGAATAAGCTGTATACTAATAGTTTATTGACACCAATACGACAAAGTGCATATCGCTACCTGAGAGATAAAGTAATTAATAATAAAATCAGGCATTGTTCTGATTCTCATATGAAAGAAGAAGATTTCGAAGCTACTTTGTTAAATGGAGGAAAACTAGCATACAACATGCTAAAAAACAGAACAACCCTTTACAAAGCCGATAAAGGTTCGAATCAATCCTTTTCTGATACAATTAAGAGTTTATGCGAAATAGAGGTTGGCCATTTTTCAGAAAACAACAATACAATAACCTTTCACTTTGAGACTATTGAAGAGCAAAACTATTTAGCAGCTCAGTATCTTTCTTTGCACTTCAAACAGTCTTATTTTAATCAACTTGCAAAGGACACCTATTATTTGCCTTTAATGAAAATGCTCATCGCATTTCTTGACGACAAAGATCCACTCCTAACTAGTCGTATATTCGATTATCTGGAAACTAAATTTGAATCAATCAATTCTTCTCATTACCAATACCTATACTTCTGTATTTTATCACAAACAACAATTTCTTTAGGTCAAAGATTCAATGATAAAAGGTTCGATATTTTATTTCAACTATATCTGGAAAACATTAACAAGAAAGAAGAAAGTTATAACCTACTAGAAGCATTAAAAGAGATTTATTTTCAGTTAAACGATCAGCAACAAGCAATTGAATCGCAAATAATTGGCAAACTATTACCTACTATTAAGGATAAAATTGAGAATTCACCAGAAACTCATATTTTTTTCGAATTCGACCCAATAATTAGAGCTTTAAAGCTCTACAAGAGCTCCCATTTTCTGGAACAATTAATGGCTCAAGTTCCCAGTATAGTAAAACTCTTCATTTACCCTAAGGAATATAACTATGAACTAATAGAGAAAAAACTTCATATAGATAATAAAGCCCTTTGGACTAAGATGAACCTGATTCCCTACAACATCATAGAGAAATCATTCAATGAGATATCGACATACATTAATCCATTGGCAATCAACTCATCTCCTCCTATTATCACAAATTTTGTTTTAAACCTGTATCAATATTTCTGTAGCTTCGATTTTTTATATTCCAGATATAAACAACTTGTATCTAAAATACCTGCTTTATCTGAATATGAAATTCGCCTTAACTCCCAAGCAATAACAGAAGAGTTAATAAAATTAACCCAGATGCTTTCTTCCTTATTGGCCAATGAAGTTGTTAGCACTTCTTCTTCAACCAAGCAAAAAGAAGGCTTTTTGAAACAAATTAGGGAAATACTCCGATTGGCAAGTAATGAGTTTATACAAAAAAAAGATACTTTGTTCAATTCTCTTCCTGTCGAATTATACAGGGCTTTTAGCAGAGTCGGTCACCCCTGTATAAAAACAGCAATAGCATTTCTGGTACGAAAAGACATACAATTGGATTTAGATTTCTTCTCAGAAGCACATATTGAGGAACTAATACGAAAAATTGAGAAATTCGAAACCGCTCAAGCGAATAAAGACAGGCTTTTGTTTACTCTATTCCTAGTAGATGCCCGAAACAGAGGTATAAACTACATAGAGCTCCCTCGATATGTTGAAAAAGTAGCAGGTTTACTTACAGACAAAGGGTATAATTCTAATAATAAATTATTGCAGAAATTGGGAGAATTGGCCACTATTGATAACACGAAGTGGGCATTTCTTGATGCATTTTTTGACAAGCTTAACAACACCAAAAATCTATCTACAGAAGCCCTGACAATATTACTTGCCAACAGCAACTTCCACGATGAACAATTTTGGTCTAAAATATCGGACTTATGCAGTAACTCAAACCTATACACTCAATTAGTAGATATATTGAACAATGAAAATCTATATAAGAACATCAAAAATATCAAACACTTGAGCAACAACTGGACAAGATTTACAACACACTTTAATACTCCAGTAAGTACAGATTTTGCCAATGCTGTTTTTAAGCTTTTGTATTATTCCAAAAAACACTCTGCTGCAATTCCTTTATCGATAGCGACAAAAATAAAGCAGCTTGATATCTTTTCCCATTTAGATGAAGTTACACGAATAATTCTCATATGTCTGTATGAAAATTTAGGATGGAAATTCCCAATGAAACATATTGAGGAAATAGACGAAAACTCACTACTTCAGTCGAAGGAATTCACCTCCAGAATGTTAATTTTTTCATCCAGTGAATTAACTTCTCTTGAGTCGGTTCTTCCAACGAAAGTATTAACCAGGTTATGCGAACATGCCAAAGAGAAACTCAATTTTGAAAATATCGAGCTCCCTGATATCAAGTAAGCATCACCATTTAATAATCTACACCAATAAATAAGTGCCATATAAAATCAGTTATATGGCACTTATATTCTTTTCAACACTTTCCATTACATTAGTAGATTCTATCATCTTTCTACTCTCTTAATAACTAACTTCTCAACAGTTATTCTTCAGTTTTTATAGTTAGCCCTGAACTTGTTTAAAAGACAAAACTGTTGCATGGAAAAAGAAGTATACACAACCAATAAGTAGCTTTAATTTCTCTTGTTTAGATTCTCTTTTTTTAAAAATTTAGAGTCTTGATAACTCTGATTTTATTCAAAGAGTTCAGGATAAATCAGTGTAAATTTTAATGAACTCGTCACCTAATAATAGTTAAATCATGGATGTAAAAAACATTTTTCAACTACCAACCGAATCGTTGAATCAAATTGATGAGATGTTGAATTCAAATGTTGAAGTTACAACAACACAAGCTAGTTCCACTGTAGATATGAACAAGTGTACATCTTGTTGGGGCGGTTCATGTGCCTCAGGTATTACAGGTTAATTTTATGAGGCTGTTTCTAGCATTTTGGGTAAATTTAAATTACTCTTCTGTTTTTAATCGGAATTAATAGCAAAAGATTATTAGAAACAGCCTCAACTAGCTCAACTACATCCTTTTATTTACTTATTCAACCAAAGAAGTGATTTATCAATTATCTATAATTCTAACCGAAAAATGCAACCTGAATTGTGCCTATTGCTATTGCGACAAAAGCAAATCTAACTCAATCAGTTCAGAAAAAGCAATCGAATCAATCGACCAATTTATTTTGCAACAACCTGAAGAATCAGCCATTTTTAATATTCTTTTTATTGGTGGAGAACCTTTCATGGAATTCTCACTAATGAAAGAGATTGTTAATCATACTCTCCAAACTTATCCTCATAGAAAAGTCAACTTTAAAGCTGTTACCAATGGAACATTAATTCATGGAGAAGTTCAACAATGGCTAATCGAAAATCAAAAGCACTTCTCGGTAGAACTTAGCTTAGACGGAGAGGCTGAAAGTCAAAATAAAGAGCGATGTAACACCTACAACAAAATTGACATTGATTTCTTTTCAAAAGGATTAAAGCAGGCTATTGTAAACAAAGTCATTTCTCCTGAGAATATTCATACCCTTGCAAATGACATAATAGCGTTGGAACAACAAGGCTTTTATGTAAAAGCAGTAATTGCTGATGGAGTTGAATGGTCTAAAGAAAAAGATATTGACACATTCTCACTTCAACTCAAAGCTTTAATCGACCACTACCTAACACACCCCAAACAAGTCCCGTTTAACCTGTTAAGCAATGCACTTTACTGCTTAACCAACTCCCCCAACACTCTCACTAAATGCCAGGCAGGCTCAAGTTCTTACTCCATCGATACCAATGGAGATAAGCTACCTTGTCACAGGTGCTCTGATTATTACAACAATGGTGACTGGAAAATTCCCCAAGAACAGATCTCTCTATTGGCTACAGATGCGCTTTCTTCAAAATGCAAAGAATGCCTTGTATTTCCCATTTGCAGTTCATGTCCGGCAAGTATTGCATCAAAACTAAATAACACAGAGCAATGCGAAGCCTATTGCCTTATGATGAAATCGCTATTTCATGCCAATGCTTATTTCATTGTACAGATGCTTCTAAATTGTCCTGACCACATCTATTTCGAAAACAGACCGAAGGATCAGATAGCAGCAAGTTATGCCGGAGCAAAGAAAATATTCGCACAATTAGATTCAACTCAACCTTTTTAATCCAAATAAATGGCAAGATCAGATAAAACCAGCAGAGATATATTCATAATGGTTACCAACAACTGTAACCTAAAATGTACTTATTGTTACGAAGGAGTGAAGGACAAAAGAAAGATGGAAGTTTCTAATATTCAGCCCATCCTTCAAAAAGAGATAGATAGTCAGAAATCAAAATTCAAAGAGTTTTTCGTTGTGTTTCATGGTGGCGAACCCTTCATGGCATATAAAGAGTTAAAGCAGGTTTCGGAGTGGCTATGGAATAAGTATCCAGAACTAAGCATTAAATGCTTAACCACCACCAATGGCACCGTAATCAATTCGGAAATGAAAAACTGGATGATTGTAAACAAAAACAGGTTTGTTCCCATCTTAAGCATTGATGGAACGGCTGAGTCTCACGATAAGAACCGACCTGGTTCCTACCACCGCATCGACAAAGAATTTTTTCTGAAACACTGGCCCTGGCAAGAAGTAAAAATGACTATCTCTCCAGAGACACTCCCTACCCTTGTTGACAATTTTATTCATTTAAGACAATTAGGTTTTAAAGTAAATCCAAGTTTAGCCAAAGAGGTACAATGGAATCTTAAGAAAGATCTTAAAACATATGCCATTGAGATGCATAAGCTAGGTAATTACTTTTTAGAAAATCCCGATGAAAAACCATGTCAATTGATTGACATAAGCCTTTCCGATCTATCTCCGCTTAAGAACCTTCCATTTAACAGGGCATGTGGAGCAGGAAGCGATATCATCACCTATGATGTTTCAGGAAATGCATACCCTTGTCATGCATTTATTGGAGATCCAACATTACCATACAATAAAGCATCGATAGACCAAACTTTCAGTTTATTGAATACTAACAATGGTGGAAAAATTTCGCCTAACTGTAAGAATTGTCAACTATACACCATTTGTTCTCCCTGTTATGGCTTAAACTATGCATCACGTAAGGATATGGGTAAGTTTGATCCACAAATTTGCGAGTTCAACAAGATTACTGTGATTGCGAGTGCCAATATGTATGCCAGAATGTTTTCTGACCCTAAAAAATACGTTGCACTATCAGATAAATCAAAAGAAGATTTCTATTTAATGGCATCAGGTATTAAACACGTGCTTAACACAATAAAGCTACCTGATTTCGAACAAGCTTCTATTGTATAAGCTTCAACAAAGTAGAAGTATCATACGCCAAAGTGGATGATACTTCTGTTCTTTCTGAATTCTTAAAGCACACAACTAGAATTAATCAATTATTCTCTCAAGAAGACAATACCACGAACAAATACAGCTGAACCATACCGACTGCTACCAGGATAAAATATTATTTGAATTATTTCTTTTTTTCTCACGCTGTGAACATTAGCTTTGCTTTTTCTATAACCAAGTTAATTATGGAAAAGAAGAAAATGACATTGCCCCGCTTTTTGGGATGGTCGGGAAATATCATGCTAAGTATTGGTATTTTTCCTCAGGTTTATCAAACATGGAAAACACAAGATGTTTCCAGTTTTAGTTGGTCGTTTTTACTTTTATGGGCCGTTGGTGTACTTTTCACTTTCATTTACATTGTCGATGGCGATTTGAAAACAAAACGCATGCAGTATCCGTTATGGTTAAACTATTTGGTAAATATTTTAGGAACAACTTACCTATGTTACGCCAAACTAATGTTTGGTTGATAAATCATTAAAAAACAATTCTAATTTGAAACCTTCTCCCTATAATTAAAGTATCATTGTTTAGATACATTAGTTAGCATGTATTGTAATTCTATATCTATTTGCATATATTTGTTTATTGATTTTTAAGCTGTTATATTATGAATGTAACCCCCAATATCTTAATAGCAGAGGATGTTGAATCCAACTATCTATACTTAAATGCAGTTTTAAGTAAGATTAAGGCCAATATCATATGGGCAAAAAACGGACTAGAAGCAGTAAAGAAATGTGAAGAACACGATAACCTTGATTTGGTTTTAATGGATCTGCAAATGCCAGAAATGAATGGGTATGATGCAACCAAGAAAATTAAATTAATTCGTAAAAACCTTCCAATTATTGCTCAAACAGCATTTGCAATGTCTGACGATAGAGCTAAAGCAATTGCTGCAGGATGTGACGACTATTTGGCTAAACCTATCAAATCGAATGATTTGTTAGATATAGTTAATCGCTACCTTAAAAAGTAGTTTTCAAAAAATATTAATTTTCAAGAAACGTTCAGTATTTAACTATTGAACGTTTCTTTTTTATACATTCAACAGATATTTTGAAATTTTTAAACGATATGAATACAGAACAGAAGCAAATTCTACTTGACCAGCGCTATTTGAAAATGGCTGCAATTTGGGCTCAAAACTCATACTGTAAACGACGTCAAGTTGGTGCTCTTCTTGTTAAAGATAAGATGATAATCTCTGATGGTTACAATGGCACACCAGCTGGTTTTGAGAATATTTGTGAAGATGAGAACAACACTAGCAAGCCATATGTTCTTCATGCCGAAGCCAATGCCATAACCAAAGTGGCAAAATCGAGTAATAGCAGTGAAGGAGCCACAATGTATGTCACCTCTTCTCCTTGTTTAGAATGTGCAAAACTAATTATTCAGGCTGGCATAAAACGTGTTGTATTTACCGATAAATATCGTTTAGAAGCTGGTATTGAATTACTGGAACGTGCCCATATCGAGGTGGTACAAGTTGATATCGATTAATCCTTAAACCAAATTAAACGAATGCTTTTTAAAGATAGACCATATTTAGTCCCTCTATTACTTGCTATTGCAGTAGCCATTGGTGTACTTTTAGGTAATAACCTAAAAAGGAACACAATCAATAATCAAAAGCTTTTTCAGAAAGGACATTCTAGCAAGATAAGTACCATTCTGGCATTAATTTCTTCTGAATACGTTGATTCTGTTTCGGTAAAAGAACTGGAAGAGAAAGCAATTCCCGAAGTACTTAAGAATCTCGATCCGCACACTGTATACATTCCTGCCAAAGAGATGGTGGAAGTAACAGAAGAAATGTCGGGTAATTTTGGAGGAATTGGAGTTCAATTCAGAATGCAAGACGATACTGTGATGGTGGTTGATGTTATTGCAGGAGGTCCTTCAAAAGGAGTTGGTATTTTAGCCGGCGACCGCATTGTTGAGGTAAACGACACAACAATTGCCGGAATTAAAGCCAGCACCAACGATATAATGAAGAAACTGCGTGGTCCAAAAGGCACCAAAGTGAAAGTATCGGTTGCCCGTAGAGGAACTAAGAACCTAATTGATTTCGAGATTACCAGAGGAACAATTCCAATCTACAGTGTTGATGTATCGTACATGATAAATAAAGAGATTGGTTTCATTAAGGTAAATCGATTCTCGGAGCAAACAGATAAAGAATTTAATCAGGCCATTAAGAAGCTGAAAGGACTTGGTGCGCAGAAATTAATCATCGACTTAAGAGGAAATACAGGAGGATCGTTACGCGCTGTTCGTAATATGACCGATGAATTCCTTGGAAAAGATGCGCTTATATTAAAGACAAAAGGCGCTAAACGTTTAGAAGCTGTTATGCGCGCCACAGAACGCGGTGAGTGGGAAAAAGGAGCTATAGTGGTTCTTATCGATGAATTCTCTGCTTCGGCAAGTGAAATTCTAGCGGGTGCACTACAAGACAACGACCGAGGTATTATTATTGGTCGTCGATCGTTTGGTAAAGGTTTAGTTCAGGAGCAAATTCCAATGGTCGATGGATCGGCATTGCGATTGACTGTTGCCAAGTACTACACTCCTAGTGGTAGATGTATCCAGAAACACTATGATAAAGGCAATAGCGAAAGCTATTTCAAAGACCTAAGTGAGCGTATGCGACATGGCGAATTTCTATCTCAAGATAGTATTCACCTGCCCGACTCTTTAAAATACTATACATTAAAAGGTAGAGTTGTATATGGCGGCGGAGGTATTATGCCCGACCATTTTATTCCTGCCGACACCACTGGCAACTCCAATTACCTTTATCAGTTAACTCGAAAAGGATTGGTATATCAGTATGCCTTTAAGTATGCCGATTCAAATAGAAAAGAGTTATCGAATTTAAAAACGCCTGAAGAATTTATTCAACATCTTAAAAACGAGAAGGTATTTGAAGCATTTATCAAGTATGCTGCTACCAAAGGCGTGAAAAAAGACAGACAAGGTCTAAAAAAATCAGGTAAAATCATTCATGCTCAACTCTATGCATACATTGCCAGAGATATTCTTGGAGAAGAAGGGTTTTATTCAATGATCAGAGCAATTGATATTACACTTGAAAAAGCAATAGATATTATCTCGAAAGAATAAAATTCGACGTTTTTTACTCCTCCAGAAACCGATTTCAGTTAGCATTTCACTACTGAAATCGGTTTTTTTTGTGCTTTCCTCATTTTTTTTCAATTTTTTTTGAAAATTTTTTCTCCTCTTACACACCCTTATTTTACTGGCACTACAGCATTTTAACGTCTTCTTGTCTCAAAAAAATATACTACTATGTTTTGCAAAGTACTATTTTTTATTCGTATGTTTGTAATGCAAACAACAATGTAAAGACTAGTATTGTAGAAAATGTCAAACTATTAAATCAAGAGAATAAAACTCGATATAAGGAGGAAATTAAAATGAAAACAAATGACACAAACAAATCGGTATTTTTCAGGGGTTCCCTAGTAGTATTATTAGTTGCAACTATTTCGTTAAACGCTTCGGCCGATAACTTCCTGAAAAGAGTATTAAGTGAAAACGGTATTGGTAAACTAGCAGCTTTAATGGTTGATAACATGCCTCAGTCGAACGACAGCAATGCCAACCTTATTCTAGCTGACCTTAAATGGGACGAGAAGCAAGCAAGCGCACCGACAACATCTGAAACACCTGCTCATATAGCAGCATTCAAATTCAACTATGAAGAAGAAACAGAAGCACCAATGGCAATTGAGCCATGGATGTTTGAATCAGAGCCTCACACACCACCTGTCTTTAAAGAGGAAATTGAAAAACCAATGATCATAGAAGAATGGATGTACGACTCAAGTATATGGCATAATAATAGTGACACACAGGAGTCGACAATGCCAATTGAAGCATGGATGACAGATGACAAGTACTGGAGATAATTCATGAATTAGTTAAGATGAAGGTAAATGAATAGCTTTGTTGAATCAATTAATGACCCGAAGATGCAAACAACATGTAAGTTCTAAATCATGTTTAAGTTCTTAATCGAATAAGAAAATTCATGAAACACTACATGTGTTACATTCACAATTAAAAACGTAGAGCACATGAAAATCGAGAATACACAAGCACAGATGCGAAAGGGAGTTTTGGAATACTGTATTCTTTCTATACTGGCCAATCAACCGTCATACGCCTCGGATATTATTGAAGAGCTAAAGAATGCGAAGATGATTGTAGTTGAAGGAACACTTTATCCACTACTAACAAGGCTTAAAAATGCTGGGCTTCTCCAATATCGCTGGGAAGAATCGACCCAGGGGCCACCTCGCAAATATTACGAATTATCCGACAAAGGCGCACAGTTTAAAGTAGAACTGGAAAAGTCGTGGGACGAACTAGTAGAAGCTGTAAATTTGATTAAAACCAAGTAAAGTTAATTGCAATGAAAAAGACATTCACCATAAATATAAGCGGAGCCGTTTTTCACATCGACGACGATGCATACGACAAACTCAGACAATATTTAAATGCACTTAATACCCATTTCGGTAGTTCAGACGAAGGACACGAAATTGTAAGTGATATCGAAGCTCGAATTGCTGAGTTGTTTCAAGAGAAAATGAAAGGTGCCAACACTGTAGTTAACTTAACTTGGGTTGATGAAGTAATTGAAGTCATGGGAACTCCTCAGGACTTTATGGAAGAAGATGAAGACCAAGAACCAGCTTCTGCTCCATTTACTCCTCCATTCCAAAAGAGAAATCCAAAAGCACGTCGCCTATATCGCGATCCAGACAATAGAGTCCTGGGAGGTGTTTGCGGAGGTTTAGGTGCCTACTTCAAATTCGATGCTGTAATTCTTCGAATTATTCTTGGAATCCTAGTCATCTTTCCATCATTCATTTTTGCTCCATCCGGAGGAACTATCCTAATTGTTTATATCCTACTATGGATTGTTGTTCCTAAAGCTAAGAGCGTTGCTCAGCGACTAGAGATGAAGGGAGAAGATGTAAACGTTTCCAACATCGAAAAGACCGTAAAAGATGAGTACGAATCGGTGAAAGATAAATTCAACGAATTCAAACAATCTGAAACTTATGCCAAAGGACGTCAAGGTTTTTCTAAAGTGGGAGGCGCTGCTGCCTCTAGCGGAAAAATGATAGGAAAGTTAATTGTCATATTAATCGGAGCATTTCTAATGATTGTTGGAGTATCTTCTCTACTAGGAATATCCATTGGTGTTACTGCCACAGATGGTTTCTTAACAGACCTATCGTTATGGGATGACAATGTAAACTTCTCGATGTTAACCGATCATTTTGTTAACGGAAGCGATCTGACATGGATTTACATCAGTTTATTTCTCGTGATGGGAATTCCAGCTATCATGTTGATTTTTGTCGGATCTAAATTGATCTTCAAGTATAAAACCAACAATGCATTAATCGGATTATCGGCACTTGGACTATGGATCATTTCTGTAATCGTTCTAGCATCATCTGTAATTGGTCAGCTTGGTAACTTTAAATCATCGACTACCAAAACTATTTCTGATAATATTCAAGCGAAATCGGATACACTTTATCTAAAGCTTAACCAATTCGACTATACGGTATCTACCGATCCTAATTTATCGCTAAACGATATGCGACTAGTTGAAAACGAAGGGGAATACCTTCTAATTGGAGAGCCCAGATTAGACATCGAAGAAAGCTCGTCGGATAAAGTTATACTTCAGAAGCGTTTCCGTTCAAGAGGTAAAAACCACGACAATGCCAGAGAGCACTTAGAAGAAGTGATTTACAACTATAAAAGCAGCGAAGATGCGATCTATTTCGATGAACATTTTAAGCTTTCAGAAGATGGTAAATGGCGTGATCAAACCTTAAAGCTGACACTTAAGATTCCTGTTGGACAAGTAATTTACTTAGACGACAAACTAATTAAGATTATATACGATATTGAAAACGTATCGAATGTACACGATAGAGACATGGTGGGGAAATATTGGGTAATGACTGAAGAAGGATTAACTCTATCAGAATAAATTTAAATCCCGAAAACACACAAAATTATGGTACGCATAGCATTTTTAATAGGAGTATTTATTAGCTCTTTATTTGGTACCCAACCAGCGAATGCACAAAAAGGAGTAGATAAATTATACAAAACTTACTCGAAAGCCGAAGGCTTTACATCGTTCTCTCTCTCAAGAAACATGGTTGACATTCTGGATCTTACTCTAGACAACGACGAAGATGAAGAACGACGAGTAACAGGCGACTTAAATGAAATTAAAGTCCTTTACTATCAGAAAAGCAAAGGAGAGTTTACCCCTTCGAAATTTAAAAAAGAGATGGCCAGACATTTCTCTGGCATGAAATATAAAAAGGTAAAACACGACGACTTCGACGAAGATAGTGACACTCAAGCTGAAATGTTTTACCGAGGAAGTAGAAAGAAAGTGAAAGAATTTCACATTATATTCTATGGCGAAGGATTAAATGCTGTGGTTTCATTCTGGGGTAAAATGAATGTAGATAACCTAAAGAAGCTCAAAGAAACCGGCTTAAGTATTGCGAATAAGTAAAACCATTCGATCATGAAACGACTAAGAAAATCGCACGATAAGAAGATTGCAGGAGTATGTGGAGGAGTTTCTCACTACATCAATCCTGATCTGGATCCAGTAATTATCCGTGTTATAACCCTGGTGTTTGGAATATTTAATCCAATTGTCTGGATCACCTATCTTGTTTTGGCAATAATGCTTCCCGATTCGGAATATTCATTTTGAAACGGGGAAACCGAATAGTTCAAATAAAGGTTGTCGTTTTGCGCACAACCTTTTTTTATGCAAAAAAACAGGCTACCTCATTGAAGTAACCTGTTTGTATTTTATTGAAATGATCGATTAAAATGATCTTTTATAACTACGTCCCATTAAGATGTTTATTCCAAATCGGAAAGTAAATCCGTTGGCATCGGCTGGCTTCATTGCAGAAAGAATTTTATCAGAAACCATATAAAGCTGTAATGGACCTAAACGAGCACCTACACCAATTCCCAAGTTATCGTAAGTTTTATTCATTACTGAGTAACTAGCCGTTAAGCTCAACCAACGACCTACCAAAGTGTTAGCCGAAAGTGTCATCGACATATCAGTATTGTCCTCAAACATATAAGCACGTCCCAAGAATCCTAAATCAGTTTTAGGTGTCAGCTGATAACTCCCCGACAAATACACTTTTGTCGGAATTGGAGTATTATACTTGCTGCTTGAATTATTAATTCGAAATCCATGCTTAATACTATCAGTAAGTTCTTCGAATACATCTCCAGCCTCCTTATAGTCAGATGCATTATCATTTACCGATTGAGAAAGATCTGCTCCTGTATACTTATAACTACCATTTTGAGTCATATTGTATACATTTTTGCTCCACTGTATTGAGCCCAGATCAATAACACTAGCTCCAATCTGCAGCTTTTTATTCACCTTGTAGTTGGCTCCAATATCGAATGCATAACCCGCACTTTCATTATCCAGTAAGTAATCAGCAACATCAAAGTTGTCATTGGTTTCATCAACAAACCCATATTCATCAAAAGTTAAAGTAACAGGTCCTGCCATATTGGCCTCCCCCTTCGCCTTCAACAATAACGACTCTCCCCCAGCAGCTGTTTCCACCTGGATATTCAGCTTATCAACATTGATGTTCATTTTTCCATATAGTATCTTTGCTCGAACACCAAGTGTCAACCGATTATTCAAAAATTCATTTGAGAAACCAAAGCCATATTCCCGATAATGCATTGCATTAAATGCCATGTTTCCTAGATCAACATTCTGGCCTAAATAAGGGGCATTACCATTTTTAAGGAATGTTACCAGCCCCTTATCAAAAGAACCTTGAAAAACCATCCTATCTCGAATATCAAAACTAAAATAGTAACTGCGTGAACGCACTCCTATCTTAAACAGATCTACTGCAGATTCCAACACTACATTGTTTTCATCATCAATGGCATCGTGAAACTTAATAAAATCAAGTACCAACGAATCTTGAAGTGCACCTGTTCCGTAATGAATCAAGTCTGAATAAGCAAACCCTGTACCTGCACTTATTGAAACACCTGGCAATCCAACAACCAGATTACTTGAATCTCTATGAATTGCAGGGTTAAACTCATTTGCATTTGGCAATCCCTTCATATGAAACAATGTATTGGATTGCTGTGCCAATGCTGCTCCACTCACAAATGTCAGCAAAAGCAACATGATTGATATATTTCTATATTTTCTCATTATTAACAATTTAGGAGTGAAACAGATTACTTAGAAAAATCAGCTTTAGCTTTCATGATCAATTTGACATTCAACTTCGATTTTGAAAGCAAGCGAGCAGGTTTTGTACCATTTTCTGGCGAATTTGCCTGAATCTTCATCACAATACCATTGGATTTGATCAAGTTCTTAACATTACTTTCTGTCAATGTAATTTTTGCTGAACCCTCTTTTGATCCAGTAGGAATACCCTGAGCATCAACCGGTGCTGCTGTAAGCAGACCTGCAGATATTTCATCAAACTTTTGTTTCGAGATTGTGTCTATAAATGCAAAATTCACATTCATTCCCAATGGAATTCCATTTGTATATTTCACTTCTAGTTCTGCCGACTTCAATTTATCGAAATCACTACCAGTTACCTCAATGGTATCTGTTATTCCTAAACCTTGGGTTTTTACCTCAAATGGTAAATCGAATTCCAGGTCTGCAGAAATACTCGACGTTTCACTTATAAAGTTGGTGTTTACACCCTGACTTCCTGGATTTAATCTAACCACACCACCATAAGTAACATCTCCCGAAGGAGGCAAAGCAACCAACGCCACAATATCTGAATTGTCTTTATTCCAACCTATTGTGCCTTCTACAGTTCCTTCTGAAACACTCTGTGGATATGGAATAGATAAATTATCACCATTTAATGCTTGTTCAGTTCCCTTAGAACTAGTTGCTTTTACATCGAAATCAAGTTCGGCACCGACGCCTATTGAATTTCGAATTTTAAAATTCAGTTTTGGATTCGTTAAGGTAAAACCACCATCGATATCATCCCAGAAATCAACTCCTAAGTCAAGAACGTCTTCTTCCACATCTACTGTTAGATTACCAAAATCACCCTGAGCAAATGCTAAAGCAACACTTCTAAAACGCACATTAGCTGTTAAGGCTCTGTTCGACTCAAAATCGAAAAAGCCATCTCCCTGCCCCAGAATCAACTCATATTTCACAGGCAATGAATTGTAATCTTTTCCACTAACTGTGGTTAGATCAATTTCTGCTCCTGCCAAATCCCAGCTTACATTTGTTCCAGAGGTTGGTACAACGATATCTTTAGTCGCCACAGCACCATTTAATTGAACAGAAGGAAGTGTCAATCGCACTGTAACCATATCATTCATTTCTGTTTCAATATTTACACTTAAAATGCCACTCTTAAGATTCAACTGCGACAGTTTCACATCTTCAGAAATTTCAATATCATAAGCACTTTCCGAAGTTGAAGCCAATTGCTCCGGTATTTTTATGACACCACTACTAACTTTCGCATCTTCGACTTTCAGATCAATATTTATAGCGTCATCTAAATTGATGTTTACAGGAGAAGTACTTCCCGGACTACTAAACTCAACTAATCTTAGTGTCTGATTTGCAAACATTTCTTTGTCCTGTAAATCCTTGGTTATCACCATTTTTTCACCCGGATCTAAATCCATAAAATCAAATGTAAATAACTCGACATTAAGGAAATTAACCATTGAAAGCTTAAACGATACTGGTACTTTTAAATTGTTTGTTGCTTCAAGAGTTAATGTTCCTGTTGAGAATGTAGCATTCTGAAAATCATCAATGTTGTTAAATTCATAGCTTCCCCCCTGATTTGTGCTACTGAAATTAGGGAATGCTTGATCTTGACCATTTAAACCTAGCAGAAATGCTAATCCACTATAATTGGTTGCTAAGTCTTCCAGCCTAATTTGGTTGCCCATAATTGAGACATCATCAACATCAACCGGCTCTGATGTAAATGAAGAAGTAATGACAGTCTGAATATCAGACACTTTAAACAGATCATTAATATCAACAGATACAATATCCTGTTCTTTGTGCATCACTTTGATAACATCTCCATCTCCTACTGTAATATTATCATCTCCCTGCTCTACAAAGTCCCAAAGAGTGAAGTTACCTTTTCCTACAGGCCCCACAAGCTCTGGTTCCCATATAATCTTATCCGACATCTTGTCGAAATTAAAGTCATCTGTGTCGCACATAGTAAACAACAAGACAACAATGAGAAAGAAAATTGAGTGCTTTTTCATATAACTGAGTTTTTACAATTTTTACAAGTATTGTGCTTAGGTTTACATACCAAGAAAGTTGAACACTTACTAAGTATTCAACTGATACAAAAATATGACAATCAATTCTCTGAAATTGTTTTATCTGGTTACATGATAATTCATTAAATAACCATCAGCATTACCAACAATTAAGTTAAAAGCACTGTGATCATTCGATAAAAAACCAACACTAAATCCAGAAGATCCTTGCAAAGGAAAACCTTGGAAAACTGATCCATCATCGTTCAATAAGTAAATACGGTTTTCGTTAGAAGAAGTTATACCTATTTTAATATCTTTTTTCCCAAATCGATAAATATTCAGATCACTCAGGTTAGAGTTATTAAAGGTATAATCAAACAATGTCTTCTTCTTACTATTTATACAGGTCATTTCATCATCATCTATAAAGATAAACTCTGAAGTTCCATCATAATCAACATCAGCCAGATTAAATAGATGATTCTTATTCTTGTCCTTTAAATCTATCGTCTCTGATTTCCCATTGAAATATTGATAAACAACATCTCCTTTTTCGTTAGTATAAACTAATCTGGCAGCGTGTTTACTACTTCTTTTTTCGTAATAAATTGGATTAGCAGAGAATTTATTACCGGACTGTGTTTTCACTCTCTCCTTGCCTTCCCTATTCAGAATATACACTTTACCTTGGTCGGCAAATACGATATAGTCTTTATTCGCAATTCGGATATGCTGTGCCGGAAACTTCACATCAGAATCAGTCTTTCCAAACTTCCAGCCAGAAATTATCTTTCCTTCTTTCTGATACAAATAAACCTTGTGATTCTTAGTAGCTACTGCTATACGGTAATTTCTACTCTTATCGTAGTCGAACACAGCTAAACCATTTGTGGCTGAGGAACGCAGATTTACTGGATATTTAGCAACTCTATTGCCATTTCTATCTAACAGATAAATTTTCTTGGCAGTATTAAACAGGTACTGTAGCTTTCCATTTCGGTAATAATCGATCTGATGAATCTGCCCTAGTATTTTTCCATCCAGCTGTTCTTTCCAAAGTATTCTTCCCTGTTTATTGATCAGGTACAAGGCATTATTGCTATCCTGCACCATAACCTCTTTATTCTTTTTGTCCCGATGATTTACCACAAATACTGGCTTAAAATCAATCTTCTGCTGCAAATTCTGACTCCATATGGCTTGTGGTTCTTCTCGTATACTCGGATCGTAGTTCAATGTCGCATAATTGTAAATCATTCCATTATCTGATCCAAACTGCCATGCAAATGCTTTCATCTTTCGAAATGAATCAGAATGCTTATCAATTACCTTCTTCAAATCTGAATTCATAAAATGAGAAAAGATTTTCAACCCTTTAGTAATATTTACAAAACAAAACATATTGCCTTTTCCGGTGAGTTCATCGGCATACTTAATGTATTTTGTATCACGAGCCAAAGTTTCATTTAAAACATTTGAATACAAAAACGATGAGATTGCTTTTTTCGACTCACCGAAAATCATGTAATTATCGAAAAAAGTAACATATTTAGCATTTACCCAGCCAAATAACTTTCCAAACATTTTTTCTGCAATTCTCTCTGCAGGAAATTCATATATTTTAAAGCTTAATTCTTTGTCGACCTGATAAACATGTGTGCTTTCTGCTAATGTTTTTCCTGTCTTCGAAGTATAATTCTCCAATAACACTATTAATTCCTGCTCTGCCTGAGAACGGCTTTTCGTTTCACAAACTAAAAATGCTGATGCAGATGGTCTTTTACCATCGAAATGAGTTACAGAGAAAGCTACTTCATTAGCAACAACTGTATTAAAAAAAGAGCTAGGACTCATCCTTGTATTAGCCTCAAATTTCTTGAAAACATTCAATCGACTAAAATATTCCGGACTTCCATGCAGATAGTTTTCATAATCTTTTTGGTATAATTTGAAATCGGAAAACCCAAGGCTTATAAACATCGAGGTTTGCGCAGGCAATACATCATCGATATGTTTTCGGATTACTTTCTGATTTGAAAATAGGTTAAGATAACTTTTCAATGTGTCATTGTACATTGAAAAACCATTTAGCAATATCTTTTCCTTCCTTACATTAACATCAATACCTGTCCATTGTGCATAATCTGCAAATTTTGTCATCTGCTTGGCACCATTTCTATTTAAGTAAATTGAAGCGAGACGAGGTAATTCTTTGTGGTTTATGAAAACAGAAAGGTGCGAATCATCTCCTGCAATATCATATAGTTTCTCAAATGACTTATTGGTTAACTTCTCTTTGCTATCCAACTGCCTGATCGCATCCTCGACCAAAACTTGTTTGGTACTAAGCATTAAAATTCCACGAGTAATGGAATAGCTAAATAGAGCTTTTCCATTGCGGGTGATATCATGAATGGTTTTCGAGCTGTATTTTCTATCTGTTATTTTCCAGTTCTTCTTTCCTCTTAGATCTGAAGTTAGTTGATGAAATTGCTGCAGCTCTCTTTTGTCGCTTAAAGCTATGGCAAACAAATAGTCGTAATCTCTTTTCCCCATGAAATTAAACGAGATCACTACTTTTCTCCGGTTTAACACTTTCTCTATCTTTTCATTGGAAAGTATTTCTTTTTCTAAGAATGAAATTCGTTCACCTAATGTTTTTATTGCATCTACGTCCTTCAACTCCTTCCAAACTTCCGAAGTAGTAATAGATTCATTCAATTTACTCACTCCATCTACTACTACAACCATTGGTGCATCAACAGATACAGCACTAGCTGCAGGAATTCCTTCAAACTGGCGAACTTGAATTCGATTGGAAATAAAGAAAAAAATAGCCGCAGAAATTAATAATAACACTACTATCAATAACCCGATTCTACTCTTACTCATGGGGTTTGGTATTTAATTCAACTTATATTTAATTTTCAGCAAGAAATGCACTTAAATACCAAAAATAGTGACAATATTAACCAAAGCCAACTATTATCTTCCACTAAATTTTACAGATTAATTTCTAGATCGATACCAAGGATAATTTGTATCAATTACTTTTTGGGAAGGAGCTGATTCTAGCTTTGATCTTTTGAAGATCCTTCTGTACCAAGGTAAGTAGCTATAGTTTTTCTTTCCATTGTATTTTCCACTATTCCCTGACTTTGGTGTAAAGTTGATATTATAAACTATCCCAACCTGAACTCGTCCATAAAGGCCATGCGTGAAGTTACTAACAGCTTCGGCACCTTCTTTTCGCATATTATGTACTCCATCTAAACAGTCGTTGTTTACACTAGAAATGTCTCCATGAATATTCAACTGGATACGATCATTTATATAATAGCGAGCACCAATACCTGCACCAACAGTCATTACTTCCAATCCTTCTGTATGAAGAGGGTCACTTGCATCTCCACCTCCTTTTTTAGTAAATATATTGGTTTTATCATCAGTGTAGAATACTTCTGAATTGATTGTTCCATAACCCGCCTTAAATTTCACAAAGAAGTTCATCCATGATTTACTTCTTGCATTCAACGAGATATTTCCAAAGTGGTATAAAAGAATGGCATTATGACTGGTAAATCCATTTTTAAAGCTTACTCCCCTTGTTTTATCTATTGTTTTAAAGGCATGATGATCCAGTTTTGTTGCTGTAAAGTCTGAATTTGGAACAGCTCCTTTCAAGTTGGTATATTCAAACTCGTAACCAACTTCGAAACCATACATAATAAGCTTTGATGCAGTAAAACTAAAAGAAGCAGAAGGATCATAATTAAATTCCTGAATTTGCTTAAAAGAGTTTTTATCATACTCTGTTATCAAACTACTAACACCTGCATTTACTCCAAGTCTCCAATTATTAAAAAATTCAAATCTAGAGCTAGAGTTAACCTGACTAAATCCCAACATCACCACTGCAGACAAAATAAGTGTTAATAACAGCTTCAGTTTCATAGTATCCTTCACAAATAAAATTCCCACAAAAGAATAGAATTATACAATAGTACGCAAGAACTAACGTAATTCATTTGCTACTATTGTATAATTCCTAAGGTATTTATATTCTAATTATTTTAATCGTTGTTTTACTTCTGAAGCATCTACCATTTTGTACAGTTTATCTGAACGTCGTACAACTTCATCTACCTTTATGGAACATCTGGTTCCCTTTGGAGCTTCCTCAACCGATTTTAAGTCTACCCGAATTTCGTCAACAGTAGTTTGAACCACCCCTGTTGTTGGTCCGGTTATCACAATTTCATCACCTACTTTCAGACTTTGTGTTTCTATCTTGAATTCGGCGACACCTATTTTCGAAAAGTAATTTGTTCCTTTTCCGATGTATACTTTGCGTTTTGTTGCTTTCGAGCCATAATTATGACTCCACTCGCCTAAACGTTGTCCCAGGTAATAGCCATTCCAGAAGCCACGGTTAAAGACCTCGCTTAAGCGATTATCCCACTCAGCAATCTTCTCTTCATTGAATGTACCTTCCAAGTAGGCATCAGCAGCCTCTCGATAACACAGAGCAACTGTCTTTACATACTCTGCCGAACGGGCTCTTCCTTCAATCTTTAGAACCGAAACACCAGCATCCAATACTTTATTTAGGAAATGAATCGTTTTCAAATCCTTAGGAGACATGATGTATTCGTTCTCTACATCCAATTCTGCGCCAGTATCATTATCGGTAACAGTATAACCTCGACGACAAGTCTGGAAACAGCTACCACGGTTAGCAGATGAGTTCATCTCGTGCAAACTCAGGTAACACTTACCTGAAACAGCCATGCAAAGTGCTCCGTGAACAAACATCTCAATTTGTATCAATTCTCCTTTGGGTCCTCGAATATCTTGCTCTTTAATCTGCTTTGATATTTCCCAAACACGTCCCAGGTTCATCTCACGTGCAAGTACCACCACATCGGCAAACTGAGCATAAAATTTCACTCCTTCGATATTGGTAATATTCAGCTGAGTTGAAATGTGTACCTCAACACCAATACTACGTGCATATTGGATAGCAGCAATATCAGAAGCAATTATTGCAGTAATATTTGCCTCTTTGGCAGCATCAATTATCGAATGTAGGTCATCTAACTCATTATCGAATACTACAACATTAACTGTTAAGTAAGATTTTACTTCATGCTTAGCTGCAATAGAAGCAATCTTGTGCAAATCGGCAATGGTAAAGTTATTGGCCGAACGAGCTCTCATATTTAATTGCTCAACTCCAAAATATACCGATCCGGCTCCTCCTTGTATAGCTGCCATTAATGATTCATAAGAACCAACCGGAGCCATTACTTCAATATTTCGTTTATCTGTAGTACCCATCTTATTTTAAACTTACATTAGTATAGTCGACCTTTATCCCATCGTATTTCAAGGCAATTCGGTCTAATATTTCCATTACATGCTCCAGTTCTGTTGCTTGTAATAGTTCAATTTTTAATGATCTAAAATCGCGAAGAGCTGGAAAGTATTTCGCAAAATGTCTACGCATTTCTAAAATTGCTCTTCTATTATCATCTTTCCAGTTAACCGATTGAGTCAACTGCTCTTTTACATTACCAACAATTTCGCTCACCAAAGGAGCTTCCAAAATTTCACCCGTTTCAAAAAAGTGTTTTACTTCTTTAAAAATCCATGGACGACCAATGGCTCCACGACCAATCATCAGAGCATCAACTCCTGTTTGTTCATAAAACTCTTTTGCTTTTTCCGGTCCGTTGATGTCGCCATTACCGATAATTGGAATGTGCATGCGTTGGTTATTTTTCACCTCTCCAATCAGTGTCCAGTCGGCCCATCCGGTATAAAGCTGCTTTCTTGTTCTTCCATGTATTGCCAGAGCTTTAATACCGACATCCTGCAAACGTTCTGCGACATCCACAATTGGCTTATCAGTATCATCCCACCCTAAGCGTGTTTTTGCAGTAACGGGAATATCAACAGCTTTAACTACACTTTCTGCCATTTTCACCATCTTAGGAATATCACGAAGCAAGCCTGCTCCTGATCCTTTCATAGCAATTTTCTTCATCGGACAACCAAAGTTGATATCAATGAAGTCGGGCTGAAACTCTGCAGCAACTTCTGCTGCTCTAGCCATATTATCTACATCGGAACCATAAATCTGGATAGCCACAGGACGATCGAATTCAAACAAAGTCATTTTTCGCTTTGTCTTCTCTACATTACGAATCAAAGCCTCAGACGATATAAATTCGGTGTACATTACATCTGCACCAAATTTCTTACACATATATCTGAAAGACTTATAAGTTACATCCTCCATTGGTGCCAAAAAAAGTGGCAACTTTCCCAACTCCAAACTTCCAATTTTCACGCTAGAATTCGATTTAAATTTTGTGCGCCAAAGATAACGATATTGATTCTAAACCAAAACCTTAACCGTTTACTATTTATTAAATTCATTTCTAGTTCCATATAACAAAAATCAATTTACTTCGTTAAAGTAACAAAAAGCTTAATTTTGATAATTAATTGATTGAATTCTATTGAAATTAAGTTCGAAAGAGTGAGAATTGGAAATAAATCTTAAATTTGTGATTCTTAGCTGATCTTGTAAATTATATTGTACCATGCAAAACAGACGCAATCCTTTAATTTTTGTAGTTGAAGACAATCAAGTTTACAACAAACTGGTAGTTAGCTACCTTAAGTCAAACAAATACACTAACGTAAAGGAATTTCATTCGGGAGAAGATTGTATTAATAATCTGGAAAAAAAGCCAGATATTATTATACAAGATTACCTACTAGAAGGGATGACAGGAATTGATGTGCTTAAAAAAGCCAAGCAAATTACTCCTGACACTGAATTTATCTTCCTATCTGGCCAAGATAGTATTGATGTAGCTATTAACTCCATGAAATATGGTGCATATGATTACATCGTAAAGGATCAGATGGCTTTAAAAAAACTGGTCAACAAGATCAATAAAATTATGTCGGTAAATAAACTCCGCCGCTCTAACAAGCAATATAAGACAGGAGTAACGATGTTCTTTGTAGCATTAATCGTATTGATACTTGCTATTTTTGTAGTATTCTTTACCGATCTATTTCAATAAAAAAACAGCATACAAGATAAAGCGAATAAGATCAACTTTTAAGTTGGTCTTATTTTTTTTCATAGCTCTGGTAAACAATCAATTCACCATCATCAAACTTCAATTCGAAACAGCTTCCATCTGCTTCATTCAATGTGCCCATCCAGGGAGAAGTTAATTGCATTTGGTTTAATGCGTAACGAAGTCCTTTAGAAGAAATTTTAGTGGTAGGATTTACAGCAAATATAGATACTTGCTGCCCTGAAAAACTTTCAAAACTGGTAGTTTTATTAGCAGCCTCAAACGTTCCATCGTCGGTAAAAAGGGTTACTACCGCTTTTTCGATATAAGTTGCCAAAAGAAAAATATTGCCAATGGTATGGTCTGCCCTTAATCCTGTTGCCCCTGTTATCGCTATATTCTTAAAACCTTTTTTGCAAGCAAGGTTCACTGCCTTGGTCAAATCGTTATCATCTTGCGATTTCACATGAACAACCTTTTCAGCATAAAGAGCTTTTAACTCACTACTGATCGAGTCTAAATCTCCGACAATAATATCAGGCTCGAATCCTGCTGCACTTAACTTATTAGTAGCTCCATCGCAGCAAATAATACAGCCAGCCTCCTTCAATAAACTTAAAGGAATAGTATGAGTTGGAAACTCACCATTAGCAACTATTATGGCATCGAATTTTATCATATAAAAAAGGCTCTGAAAAACAGAGCCCATATTTTGTGTTTGACTAGTTCTTAATCAATAGCCATGCATCGGCATATTTAGGATAATCGGTACGAATTTGCATTACTCGTGAGCGAGCCGCATTTTCGCTAAAGTATGAATTGATACAAATTCTAAGGTTACCAGTTTCACTCAATAGAATGAATGGCTTAAAACCTTGTGCTGCCAACTGCTGCTTGAAACGATCGGCATTATCTCTTTGACCAAAGCTACCTACAATTACAAAAAACTTACCTGAGCTGTTCTTATTCTCATCTGATTTCTGATCGAAAGTAAATTTCTCAGCACGCATACTAATTTTACGGCTCGATGTAGTTTTAGCAGGGCTTGTTGCTGGACGCGAAGCTGGTTGTTTTGCTGTTGTAGTTGGCTCTGCAGCAAAATAGTTGCTATTTCCATCTTGAGCTGTTAGTTCTTCAGTATTCGTTGTTTCCTGTTTTTTTGATTTTCCTGACAACTTCTTCAATGAATTACATGAAGTGAATGAAGCTCCCAAAACAATCAAACTTAATGCTATTACTTTTCTCATCATAAATCTATTTCATGGTTAATGAAGTACAAATTTACTTCAGTTTTTCTTTTTCACCTATAAATCCACTTCTATTTATCACATTTTCCATTTTAGAAAATACAGATTTCCGAATAAGTAAATATACTGGCTACTTTACTTTAACGTTTTTCTTCCATTTATAGTATCCTACAAATGAAAGCACTCCGTAAGCCAAGAACAATACTGATGTAGCATATAGATCCTTGTAGATATAGAGTCCTAATGAGATAAAATTGACTACAATCCATACCAACCATTGCTCCAGAATCTTTCGGGTCAACATCCAAGTAGCTATAATACTTAAAGAGGTGGTAAATGCGTCCCAATAAGGCAATGGCGAGTCGGTGTAATTAGATAAAACAAAACTAAGCACAAAGAATAGAGCAAAACCAATTAGAGCCAATAGCCCTATCTGTTTCTGATTAATTCTGACAACAGGTAATTCGGGCTTATCTTCAGTTCCTTTGCTCCAGGTATACCATCCATATATTCCTATAAACAGGTAATAAAACTGAAGTCCCATATCGGCATAGAACTTTGCAACAAAAAAGATATAGATATAGAAAAGCGATGTTAAGATTCCCAGTGGCCATAGCCAAATCTTTTCTTTTATCTCGAAATAGAGAAATGCCAAACCTGTTATAGCTCCAAACAGTTCAATGTAGTTGTTTATTATCCAGTCAATCATCATATAAAAGTAAAAGAGCAGGCCTCAACCTGCTCTGAAATATCTTAGAAAGTTAAAGTAATTCCACTCATAAAGTTAACTCCGGCTTGCGGAAAATAAGCCGACCAAGTTTTATCGACGCCATCTTCATACCAATGTCCCCCTGTTGCATTATTGCTATACTTGTTATTGAAGACATTATTTATCTGTGCAAAAAGATAAACTTGTTCAAATAATTTTCCTTTTAAAATGTAATCAAAACGCAGGTGATTCACAAAGTAAGCATCTATTTTCCGATCATCACTTGATGTATTATCGAAATATTGTTTCCCAACATGCTTACTAATAAACTTAATGTTGAACGAATTGACTGGAGTAATAGATATGATACTATTTCCAATTATTCCTGGAGAGTAAGAAATATCAGTATCTCCCAGCTCTTTATGATCAATTCCATTTCCTCCTGCCCCTGGAGTATTATCTACATAGTCAAGAATCTTATTTTTACTTAAAGTGATATTTGCATCCCACTTCAACCAATCAGTTAACTTAACACCTCCAAACAACTCTATTCCTAATCGATAACTCTTATCTACATTGGTCATAATATCATAACCGACATTACTTTTTTCACCCGTTGCAACCAACTGGTCGCGATAATACATGTAATACACATTGGCTCCAAAAGTCGACTTGTTACCTTTAAATTCATATCCTAACTCATAATCAAAAAGTTGCTCTGCTTTTGGTGTTGAAGCAGGATCACCTTTAGCCTCTTTAAAGTTGGCACGTGTTGGCTCACGATGAGCAATTGCCAATGAAGCATAAGCTGAATTTTTATCGTTGATATTGAAATAAAGCCCTGCTTTTGGATTAAGGAAAGTGAAGTTATGCTTCATAGTCATATCTACTCTGTCATCGTCAAGGCCTGTAATATCATAATTAATCTGGCGCAACTGTAAATCGACGTAACCTGTTACTTTTTTCGAAAACTGATAATTGGTCTTAGCATAGATATTGAAATCCTTTTTCTTACCATTATTCAAATACCACTGATGATCTTTCTCTGTTTTACCAGCATTTCGCATCCAAATAATTTTTCCATAATGGTCGCCATCGTAATAGTTCCAACCACCACCAAACGTTGCGTTAACTTTAGCTCTATTATAGTTTATTCCGAAAACCATACCGTAGAAATCATTACCCAACCATTTTTGTCTAATTAGATCCGATTTAGCAATCTCTTCATCACCAATAGTCACATTGGGTAAACCATATTTCTTCAGTTTCTGATCTTCCTTATACTGCTCGTAATAACCTTTTCCTTTTGTATAGTGAACCGAAGTGTTCAGGTTCATCCATTCTGAAAGTTTAGTAGAATAATGCAACGTATAATGCGTCTGCTTATAGTTATCGGTTTGGTTATCGTAAAACTGCTCCTTGCCATTTTCATCGGTATATTTTCCTGCAGGATTATATTTCCTACCATTTCCTTCCACATCATCATTTCCCCACCAGGTAATTCCGGTATGCTGGTCGCCATGAATAATATTGGCTTTAATTAAGCTGTTTTCGGTATAATAAGCTCCCGAAACGAATAAAGACTGATGGTCTACAAAACCTCTGTCCACAAAACCGTCTGACTTCAGTTTAGAATAACGTGCATTAACAGAAAAGCGTCCATCGATAAGCCCACTTCCAACTTTCACACTGTTCTTAAAAGTATTAAACGAGCCAATATTACTGCTTACCTCGGCATAACTCTTCTTCTGAAAGCTTTCGGTTTGGAAGTTAATTGTTGCCCCAAAAGCAGCTCCCCCATTTGTTGATGTTCCTACTCCTCGCTGAATTTGAACATTATCAACGGAGTTGGCAAAATCGGGCATGTTTACCCAAAACACTCCTTGTGATTCTGCATCATTTAAGGGCACACCGTCTATCGTTACATTTATTCTCGTAGGATCGGTTCCACGAACACGCAATGCAGTATAACCAATTCCGGTTCCTGTTTCCGAAGAATTCACCATCGATGGTGTTAATGACAACAAGTAAGGAATATCTTGTCCGGTAGCATTCGCCGTTAGTTTTTCCTTAGATAAGTTTGTTACAGCTACGGGAGTAGTACTTCCCACACGAGTAGCAGCCACAATCACTTCATCTGTAAATACTGCCGATGAAATCAATTCAAAATTCATTTTCTGATTCTCTACCAACTTTACATCCCGGTAAATTGTTTCAAACCCTATAAATGATACTTTCAATCGATAGTTTCCAGGCTTTAAATTCCGAAACAGGTACGATCCATCTGCCTGTGTTGATACTCCAAGATATGTTCCATCGACAACTACCGATGCGCCAGCTAAAGCCTCGCCACTTTTATCTGTAACCTTTCCAGTTAAGTTCAACTGAGCGTTTGCATTTACAGTAGCAAACAAAACAAGTAATACACCAACAACAAATGTCTTGGTTCCATTCAAAATCATTGCTCTTTGCATTTTCTTAAATTTTCATGACTCAATCATTAACGAGTCAACCATTCAACTATAATAAAAAGCAATGAGGATTTTTCCATTTTCTAAAGGTGAGATACCGTATGAAGTTTTTTGCTTCACAATTCCTACGCCGGTGCTATCCGGATCAGGTTCGGTGGGTATATTCTCAGCCTACAGTTTAAGGCACCCCATTGTGTAATTTAGAGGCAACAAAAATAGAATATAAAAGTTCACTTACAACAAACCCAAACAGACAATAATATTCTCTTAACAAAACAGTTCCATAAACTATCCGTTATATTAATACAGCTACATATTCTCCAATTAAAATAACTATATTTGAATTGATGCGGTCTCTATTATACATATTAACTTGTTGCCTATTTTTTTTGTCAGCTTCCAGTCTAGCTAATGAAAAAAAAGATCGTATTAAATACTGGCAAAATAAAATTCCTAACTACTATTATCAAGCTGATTCTTTCCGATTCTGGATGAATCACATGAAAGAAGATGTTAAACAAAACAATGATCTTTCACTGAAAGCAAAGTGGTATAACTATTGGGGAAACTATTATCGCTATAATAGAAGACCCGATTTTGCCATTGAGGGTTACACCAAAGCAATTTCCATATCCAAACAGCTTAATGATCAAAAAACACTAAGCTATTCTTTCTTTAATATGGGAAGAGTACATCAAACCTACCTATCAAGCGATTCTGCTGTAGTTTGGTATAAAAGAGCTTTAGAGATCGATAAAACATTAAATGACAGCCTAGGTATCTCCATTGATTACACTTCTCTTGGTTCTGTCTATTATTCTCTAGGGCAACTCAAAGAGGCAACAGCCTGCTATATAAATGCACTGCAAATCAAAGAAGCTTTAAAAGACAGTATTGGAATTGCAATTGTCTTAAATAACCTTGGAATTGTTTTCGAAAATATTGACAGCTTCGATAAAGCCTATTCTTATTATAACAAGGCAGAAGCTATTTTTAAGCGCTACAACAAGCATATTCAAAGAGCCAAAGCACTAAATAACATGGGAACAATGGCTTTGCGACTTAAAGAGTATGACAAAGCATTCAATTTATTAAATCAATCTCTCATTCTGAAAGAAGCACAAAAGGATACTTTTTCTCTTGTTTCAACATATCGTAACCTGGGACTTATTCACCAACACAAGAAAGAGTTTAGTGAAGCATATAATTGTTTCAAAAAAAGTCTTGAACTAAGTATCATTGCAGAGAATGCATCCGGCCAAGCAAATGCTCTTCTTTCTATTGGACAAAACTATTCTTATCTGGACAAAAAAGATTCAGCACTATATTACTATCAAAAAGCAGAAGCGAAATCAACTCAGTTAAGTGATTTCCATTTCGATTATTCATTGTCTCAAGCAATGGTATCGGTTCATTCTCATTTTAATAACTTCGAACAAGCGTTAGAGTATTCTCTATGGTCAAGAGTACTTCTTGATAGTCTGCACAATGTGGATAAAATCAATAAAATAACCCGCATGGAGATGAACTACCAGTTTGATCAATATAAAGCCAAACAGGAACTAATACTTGAAAAAAACAACCTACACATAAAACAGCAGCGACTAACTATTGCATTCATCATTGTTGCCTTGCTTACTGCTCTCACTCTGCTCATTTTACTATATCGAAATAATCAGTTTAAAAAGAAAAACATAAAGCAGCTTCAGGAAGCGAATGACAAGATATCTGCCATCTTTCAAAACAGTATGATTGGTTTTGCTTGGGTCGATAACGAAAGAATTATTCGAAGGGTCAATCCTTATATTGAAGAAATTTCAGGTTATTCTAAAGAAGAATTAATTGGTAGTGGAATTCAGAAGTTCTACTCCTCTGAAGAAGAATATGTCGCATATGGTCAACTGATGCAAAAAAGCTTACAAGATAAAGGCTCATTCGAGTTTGAAAACCAGCTTAAAAGGAAAAACGGCTCCTTAGCCTGGATAAAAGCATCTGGAAAGCTTATTAATCATGAAAATGAGAGTCTTGGAATAATTTGGGCTATGGAGGACATTACTCAAAAGAAAAAGAATGAGGTGTACCTGAAGCTATTCAAGCAACTTGCCGACACATCTAGACAAGGAATTGGAATAGCCACTCTACAAGGAGAAATAGTATATGCAAATCCTTACCTAGCCAAAATAACTCCTATTGAAACCGGAGATAGAGCCAATAAAATATGGAATAGTTATCCTGCTCATCTACATTCAAAATTAAAGAACGAGATCATTCCTCATGCCTTAAAAGAAGGACAATGGACAGGTGAGTTAGAGCAAATTATACGCGATGGATCAACTATTCATACCATCGAAAATATATTTGTAATTAAGGACAAACATGGTACTCCTCTTTATTTGGCAGATATAATCACCGATATAACCAATAAACAAAACATTGAAAAACAGTTAAGACAAAGCAACGAAACCCAAAACCTAATGCTTTCTGTGATTAGTCATGACATTAGAGGTCCGATTGGTTCAATTCATCAGCTTGCAGCCATTCTTGACTCCAACATAGACAACTTAGATCAGCATGAACTTAACGATTTTATTCATCAGGTTAAAGAACACACAGGCAAAGCATATAACCTTTTAGAAGACATGCTACTTTGGGCTAAAAACCAGACTGGAGCACTTCAGTTTACACCAACATCAGTTCAGATAAGCTCATTAATAAAAGACAGTATTTCGCTTTATGAGGAATTGTTGACACAGAAGAAGATCATCATTCAAGAATCTTTAAGCTTTAACGACTCTCTGAAAGCTGATAAAGACATGCTTCATTCAGTCATACGCAACTTATTATCGAATGCTATAAAGTTCAGTCCACAGCATAGTACGATAGAAATTCATACCGAAAACATTGAAAATTCACTCCATGTGAAAGTAGTTGATCATGGTGTTGGGATTGATTCTAACACGTTAGATAAACTTCAAAGCTATTCATCTAACTACACCACTAGAGGAACTCACAACGAAAAAGGCTATGGCTTAGGTCTTAAGTTGTGCCAAAAATTTGTTGAAGCTCACAATGGTAAACTCACCATCACAAGTCAAGTTAATAAAGGCACAACTATTGAATTCTTTATACCAATATCGTAAATTACTTCTGGCTAATTTCCAACATTCTTGTGATTGAAGCTTTTGCTTGGTCGATTGTTTCTTGTGGTAATGTTACTTCTGGTTGCTCATATTTCAATGCTACATAAAGCTTTTCTAGTGTATTTAGCTTCATATAAGCACAATCGTTACATCCACAAGTAGAGTCGATAGATGGAGCTGGAATAAACACCTTATCCGGACAAGCTTTTTGCATTTGATGCAGAATTCCACTTTCGGTTGCGATAATGAACTTCTTGGCATCACTTTTTTGTACATGATTCAACAAAGCAGTAGTTGATCCAACAAATTTAGCTACCATTAGAACTGGGCGTTCACACTCAGGATGGGCAATAAATTCGGCATCCGGATGTTCATCCATTAGTTTTACAATCTTCTCTAAAGAATACTTCTCATGTACCTCGCATGAGCCATCCCAAAGTACCATCTCTTTCCCAAGTTTACTATTTAAGTAGTTTCCAAGGTTTTTATCTGGTGCAAAAATCAAAGGTTGATCATCTGGAAAAGAATTTACAATCTTTTCGGCATTTGAAGAGGTACAAACCACATCGGTTAATGTTTTAATATCTGCCGAGCAATTGATGTAGCTAATCACTTTATGATCGGGATATTGAGCTTTAAAAGCTGCAAATTTGTCCTTAGGAGCCGAAATAGCCAACGAACAACTTGCTTTAAGGTCTGGAATAACTACTTTCTTATCCGGGTTCAAAATTTTAGCTGTTTCGGCCATAAAGTGAACACCTAAGAAGACGATGATATCCGCATCGGTATCTCTGGCTGCTTGTGCCAAACCAAGGCTATCTCCTAAAAAATCGCTAATATCCTGCAACTCCGGAGTAATGTAAAAGTGTCCCAGAATAACTGCATTCTTCTCTTTCTTCAATTGCTTAATGGCCGCAACCAAATCAATTGCATTGTCTACTTTTTCTTCGATATAACCTTTTTCATTCAGCATTTGCTGAATACTGTCTTGTCCCATCATCGTTGTATTCCTATATGATTCGCTCAATGCATTTGAGTATGAATCAATTTTAAATCGGGGCAAATTTATAAATTCATTTTTAAACCGAAACAATAATTCAGAGGTGAAGCTCTTTTTAATAGCTAATTCAGATTGTGAATTAATCACGAATCATTGGATTTCCGGATTATTAGATGTAAAAAAACCAGCTCCGAGAACGAAGCTGGTTTTGAAATATTCTAGAAGCTAAGTTGCTTACTTAGCCATCATCTCTACAAATTCGAAAGTTGGGTTTGGTCCCGACTTAGTACATTTGAAAGTGATTTCGTACATATCGCTACTACCATCATAAGTTACAAAAGTAACTTTGTAGTTCACCTGTACTCCACTAACTTCTTTTACTGCATTAGGGAATTTTGCTGGAAGAAGAACTTCTCCAATTGCTTCCTTAACACCATCTTGCCATGTAGCAAAAGTTGAACTAACTTTTCCATCACGAACATCAAAGTTATCGTACTTGTAGCTTGCTCCATAATAATACTCTGAATCAGGATATTTTGAAGTCTCTACTTTACTAGCATCAGCTTTTACGTTATCAACAATAATTTTGAAGTCAGCTTTTACCATTTTGAATACTACAGTTGGATCGAATAACCATCCTTGAGCACCTGTATGGATAAACTGGCTTGTTTTCATAACTGTTGGTACAGATTCACTCCAAACACCATTCTTCAATGTGTATTCATCAGCTCTATTACTAGTCTTCTTATTCGAGTAATACTTATATACAACTGCAATACGAGCACCATTTTTCGAGTAAGGGAATTTCAACTTCAAGAAAGTAGGCAAATAATCTTCTGGCTCGGCAGAGCTACTGAAGTTGTTGTATTTACCAGGAGCTCCCATTGAGTCATAATCCGAATTAGAAAGCGTATAAGCAATTACACCAGAAGGAACCTCTACAGATTCTTTTGCCCAAGCAGTTCCATCAAACTTGTAATAATCACTTCTTTCGCTAACACCACCTGAGTAATATTTGTAAGTGATGTATACAAAATCACCAGACTTAGCATCATCGTATTTTCCTTTTAAGAAATCAGGTAGATAAGTCTCTGGCTTGTGCGATGATGAGAAGTTATTGTATTGACCAGGACCAGGGCCCATTGAGTCATAATCGGCATTCGTCAAAGTATATGCAACAGCTTTTGCAAGTGTACCAAGATAGCTTAAACCACCAACATACTCTTTATAAGTGATATTAGCAATAGATCCTTTTTCTAAAGTAGCATATTTAGCTCCTAACAAATAAGGAACAAATTTGGCAGCAGGAACACTTGAACTAAAGTTCTTGTATTTACCAATATTAGCAGCATTAGGCTCATCTTTGGCCAACTTACTAATATTAGTATAGTCATCATCAACAAGAGTATATTCTACTCTTCCTGTGTAAGGAGCTTTATTAGCATCCATATCATCATAAATGTCCTCCATTGGCTCACATGCAGTAAAGAGCAACGCAATTAACGACAAACTGTATAGTAACTTTTTCATTGTAATTCTTTTTTGCAATTTTTTTCGTTTCCTTAGAATTTAATTCTTAATCCTGTTGACCAAGTTCTTCCGAAACCATAGTATACAAGAGCTGTATTTGCATTATGCTCTTTTCCATCTCTTGCTTTAGAAACATATTCAGTATCCAATACATTATTTACGTTTCCATAGATAGAAGCATTCAATTTACCTAACTTGAATTTGTAATTGAAGTTCATATCAACAATACCTACATCAGGAATTTTCCATGCATCAACACCTTTGTCAGCGATATTTCCACGATTAGTAGGATCAAAATCTGCATAGTGGTTGCTGTGATAAACATAGTCTAGACCAATACGAAGCTTTGGTAATACTTCATAGTTCACAACAACTGCAGCACTATTTTGAGCAGAGTTACCAACATGAACATCTTTAATATATGCATTAAATTCTCCTAATAAGTTTTGCTCGTCATCAAACAATTGGAATTTTACATCGTCTTGATATTTCCAATCACCAATTGAAAGCATACCCTTAATAGTTAATTTACTAATAGGTTTATAAGTTGTCTCAATTTCCAAACCTTGGTGTAATTGATTTAAGCCTGCAATGTTAGCAACCTCTCCTGCAAGACTACGAACAAGACCTCTATCTCTCCAGTTTGTTCTATAAATAGTTGCCTTAGCTTCAAAGTGCTTAGACTTGTATCCATATCCCAATTCTGTTGTAATAATCTTCTCGTATCTTACTTTCTCGTTGATCTCGTTTGTATAATTCAAGAATACATTTCCGAAGAAAGGAGTACGCTGAACGTATCCAGCATTAATGAATACATTGTGATAATCATTCAGGTTATAGTTAAACCCTCCTTTGATACTCCAAGGTAAGAAGTTTTGCCATTCTGATTTTTGATTCTCTGGAGTATAGTTAAAGTAGTCAACACGACGGTAGCTTTTATTAGAAATAGCTGCCGATAAGAATCCGCTATAGATCTCTGAAACATACTCTAATTGACCAAATACACCTGTATAAAGTACCTCTCCAACATTGTAGTACGAAATTTTATCATCTACTCCTAGTTTGGCGTTAGCATCTCTATTCTTATTGCTTGAATCCAAGAAGAATTTTCCTCCTAATAGATCATCAATTTCACGATAGTGGAATCCTTTATAATAACGTCCATCAACACCAGCTGTTACTTTAAATACATTCCAATTAGTAGTCAATGTAGAAAGAACACCATACCAGTCATGGCTATTTACAGAGTTTGCAATAACAGTATTAGAACCTGTAATAGGACTTTCTGAATTTCCTTTAATAGTAGAGTCAAAGTCTAACAATCCATCTGCTCCATATCCAATTCCATCTCCAGAAGTTCTACGACCTCCTCCACGGCCAAATGAACCATAAACACTAGTAGAAAGCAATGATTCTTCATTCAAGTTCCAGTAGTGATTTAATTGCATCACAGGCTTGTGGTAGTAATTGTATCCATAAGCACCACCATATACTTTACCCTCTCTTATTCCATAGTATTTGTTGTGCTTAATTCCATCCTTGCTATTCTTATATTCGCTAATAAGCATTTGACGACCACGTTGGTTATGCCACTGAGGGGCTCCAAATACCATAAACGATAAACGATGATCATCGTTGATGCGCTTAGCTACATTCATAAAGTAACTATATCCTTCGTGATTAGTTCCTTTTACGTAACCATCACCTTTATCCATAGTTCCACGAACTGTTACTGCCCAGCCATTGTCCATCAATCCTGTTGATGCTACAAATACACTTTTTCTACGGCCATCATTACCAACTGTAGTCTTAAAGATACCACCTTTTTTAGCATCAGTTGACTTAGTAATAATGTTGATAGTACCTCCCACAGAAGATAATCCCAATTTAGAAGCTCCAAGTCCACGCTGAACCTGAATTGTTTGAGCTACATCTGAAAGACCTGCCCAGTTCGACCAGTAAACTTTTCCGTTTTCCATATCGTTAACAGGAATTCCGTTAATCAATACTCCAACGTTGTTTGAGTCGAAACCACGAACATAAGTCGATGCATCACCAAAACCTCCTCCTTCTTTCGAAGTATAGATTGATGGTGTAGTCTTTAGGATTTCAGGAAATTCCTGTGTTCCTAATTTTTCCTGAATAATAAGTGGGTCAATCGTTGAAATCGAAACCGGAGTTTCACGATCTTTTGCGATTGAACTAACAATCATCACCTCTTCAAGACCAACAACATTTGAAGCTAAGCCTACTGTTCCAAGATCAACAGTGCTTCCACTCAACTTCACTTCTTTTTTCAATGGATCGTAACCGATATAAGAAAAAACAAGCGTTTTAGTTCCTTCTTCAGCTGTTAGTTCGAAAGTACCATCAAGGTTTGTCGAAATACCAACAGTTGTCCCTTCAATAGTCACAGCGGCACCAATTAAAGGTTCGTTGCTTTTTGAATCCACAACTGTCCCCTTAACGGTCACCTGCGCTAAGGCAGAAATAGTCAGTAATGAAAATAATACTGAACTAGTTAGTAGTTTCAATTTTTTCATGTTTAATCAACATTTAAGGATTTGGGTAAAAAATTAAAGTATGTTATTTGTTTTATCTTTTTGCTTTCTCTTTCAAGGTACAAATAATTAGCTAATTCCACACAAGGAACACACGACTTGTACATTGGTTTATTTTTTATTGAGCATCTATTCATTATTTCGAATTTAAATTAAATGAATAGAGAGAATGAGAGGTAAAACTGTGGCACAAAAGCACAGCAGGCAACTTGTAAAAAGTCGCTAAAAAGGGAGTATTTTTCGATAAAGTTTCCAATAGTAAGGGGCTCTGTAACACCTTCATATTTTACGTTTTTTATCACTTTTAATGCAACAAATATCCGATTTTGCAATAGCGAATTTAAGGAGGATTATCACCATAAATGTGAACTTTTCATTTACTTCGTCAAACACTATCATCTATTCGTTATTTGTAACGTTTCATCCAGAATTCGTATATACTAATCTAGATTTGAAAAATTGCGTGCAAATATCTGTATTTACAGGCGCATTGCATGTAAATTTTGCTTTAACTAAACGTAAACAGATTGTATCCTATTCAACCAAAATGGCCTGATTATTATTTTATATAGACAATTGATATAACTTTGCGCGATCAAATTTTCGAGACTATGTCAGAAATTAGAAATATAGCAATCATTGCACACGTCGATCACGGTAAAACAACTTTGGTCGATAAGATTATCTATCAATGCAATTTAATTCGCGATCACAAAGTGAAAGATGAATTGATTTTAGATAATAATGATTTGGAACGTGAACGAGGAATCACCATTCTTTCGAAAAACGTTTCGGTTGAATACAAAGGAGTAAAGATTAACATTATCGACACTCCTGGACACGCCGACTTCGGTGGAGAGGTGGAACGTGTTTTAAACATGGCCGACGGAGTACTTCTTTTGGTAGATGCTTTCGAAGGAACCATGCCACAAACTCGTTTCGTATTATCAAAAGCACTTGCTTTAGGAAAAAAACCAGTTGTGGTTATCAACAAAGTAGATAAGCCAAACTGTCGCCCGGATGTGGTTCAAGAGCAAGTTTTCGATCTAATGTTTAGCTTAGACGCAACTGAAGAGCAATTGGAATTCCCAACTGTTTATGGTTCGGCAAAAGAAGGATGGATGTCTAACGACTGGCAAAAACCTGCAGACGATATTACTGCATTGTTAGATGCTGTTGTTGAGTTTATTCCTGAGCCAACAGTTGAGCCAGGAACACCTCAGATGCTAATTACATCATTAGATTACTCGTCTTACGTTGGACGTATCGCCATCGGTCGTCTTCAGCGTGGTTCTTTGAAGACAGGAATGAATGTCTCATTGGCCAAACGTGATGGATCAATTAAGCGCACAAGAATTAAAGAGCTTCACCTTTTCTCAGGACTAGGTCGCTCGAAAGCAGAAGAAGTTCATGCGGGTGATATTTGTGCCTTGGTTGGAATCGATGGATTTGAAATTGGAGATACGATTTGCGATTACGAAAACCCAGATCCACTAGATCCGATTGCTATTGATGAGCCTACTATGAGTATGCTTTTCACTATTAACGATTCACCTTTCTTTGGTAAAGAGGGAAAATACGTTACATCTCGTCACATCAAAGATCGTTTAGATCTTGAGTTAGAGAAAAACCTGGCATTAAGAGTATTGCCAACTGACAGTGCTGATTCATTCAATGTTTATGGTCGTGGTGTACTTCACCTTTCTGTATTGATTGAAACTATGCGTCGTGAAGGTTACGAGCTTCAGGTTGGACAGCCTCAGGTACTTTTCAAAGAGATTGATGGCATGCGCAACGAGCCTATCGAGGAAATGCACGTTGATGTACCGGAAGAATTCTCAGGAAAAGTAGTTGAAATGACTACTAAGCGTAAAGGAGAAATGATGAACATGGAGCGTAAAGGCGATCGTATTCATTTGGAATTCCATATTCCTTCACGCGGAATTATCGGATTAAGAACCAACATGCTTACTCAAACTGCTGGAGAAGCAGTAATGACTCACCGTTTCATCAAATACGAGCCATATAAGGGCGAAATTGAAACTCGTCAGGCTGGTTCGCTAATTGCACTTGAAACAGGAAACGCATTTGCTTATGCCTTGAATAAACTACAAGACAGAGGTAAATTCTTTATTCCTGCAGGTGTTGATGTATACGAAGGACAGGTTATTGGTGAAAATACACGTGCCGATGATTTGACTATTAATGTTACTAAGTCGAAGAAGCTAACCAACATGCGTTCATCGGGTGCCGATGACAAGGTAAGATTGGCTCCTCCAATTATTTTCACATTGGAAGAAGCTTTGGAGTACATTAAGAAAGATGAATACGTGGAGGTAACTCCTGAATCGATCCGTATTAGAAAGATTCACTTGAAAGAACACGAGCGTAAGCGCGCTGGTAAATAATTCGCACTTCTTACTTAAGTGTAGAAACAAGAAGACCGAAACTCATTATGAATTTCGGTCTTTTTTATTTCGAATAAAATCTATTCTACAACAAGAAACTGAAATCGTCGCCTGCATTCAATTCTATTGGCTCTTGACCCAACTTAAAGATACGCGCTGGGCGAGGTCCAATCAAATTCATCTTTCCGTTCTCGTAATGCAACATAGTTGCTTCGCGCAACCCTAATACGTAAGTATCTGGATTTACCACCAAGAATTCCTCGATACGCTGCTCGCGAGTTTCTCCTCCGTGTCCTTCTGGATGTGCATCCAGGTAGTGAGGATTAATCTGGAATGGAATCAAGTTCATACAATCAAATCCCTTAGGATCGATAATTGGCATGTCGTTGGTTGTTTTCAATGTAGGACAAGCTACATTCGATCCAGCACTCCACCCCATGTAAGGCATTCCTTCCTGAACACGCTTTACAATGGCTGGCATCAAATTCTGATCGTGCATCATGCGTACCAACTGCCATGTACTACCACCTCCAACAATAACAGCTTCGGCTTCTTCTACCGCCTTAACTGGATCATCGAAAGTGTGGATACCTACCACGCTATGGCCAATTTCAGCAAAACGATCGTTCACCTTTGCCACATACTCATCGAAAGAGAAAGTAACTGCTGCATAAGGAACAAACAATGCTTTAACAGGTTTTTCGCCTAAAAACTTCTTTATTTCATGCTTTGGGTAATCCAGGTAAGCTTCTCCCGGATTAGTTGAATTACTAATCAATAATAGCTTCATAATGGTATCTATTTTGCCCCGACATCTATTCGGGAGTCGATTTTTAAATTCAAATCAATCGTTAATCGTACTAGTTCTCTGAATACGATATATTTTCTCGACTAAAATGGAGAGTAATATCTTAAAAAAGTATGAGATTTACCAGCTCATTAACGATATTCCTACAGAAACAGGTCGAATATCCGGCCCTTTATTCGACTGAAAAATTGAATAGGCATTTACTTCGGCAAACAATTGCACAAAACGATATCCTAAGCGCACATGATAACAGGTTTGAAAATCGTTAAAATAGAAGCTTCCATAACCTTTTTTCGATTCTTTTTTACCACCATTAACCTCATATTTCACCTTTGTATGAGTATGTATTCTAAACTTACCCACTAAGCCGGCAGAGAAAAACAACCTATTCTTCTTATGATTTAATGGAATCTGAAATTCCAGTAAAAGAGGCACGTTCAAATAGGTAAAAGCAATTTTCGATTTAATATTTTTCTCGTAATCGTTCAGATATACCGGAGTAATCTTATTGAACTCTCCTTTTTCAATCGTCACGTTTTTATTCAGCCTGTAATTCTGAAATTCTATTCCCAAACCAGACACCAGTCCAATGGTATTTCGGTACCGTTGTAGTCGGAAATTGAACTCCAATGGTTGAATAAAGACAGAAAACGATTGGGGCATTTCCATATCCATAAAGCCTTTTTGTTCTTCTGGGCAATTGGAATAATCGGATGACCACATGTTGCTGAAACCAATCAACACTCCGCCCCAGTGTCCCTCAAACCGATTATTCATATAGTCGGTACGATCACTTCTTATATCTTCAATATCCACAATTGAAGTTATAGCAGTTGTACGGCTGTATCGAGTTGTGTCTTTCTGTGCATTCGACACTAGAAAAGTCAACAACAAAATATGTACTAAAATGAGTCTCACCATTTTCACTTTCATATAAAACAAAGTTAAATCAAAAATATTCAATTCGAAACACAATGTAACTCAATAAAAAAAGAGCATCTCATTTCTGAAATACTCTTTCATATATATTTTATGCTTTGTTTTAGTTAAAACTGAATCCAATACTAAACGGGTGCACAATCTGACCTGCTCTATCTTCAAAAATATTAGTCAAGCTATATTTAGCAAAAATCTTTATGTCTTTGATACCTAAACGAACCACTGCTGAAGCTCTAAAAGGTTTCAGATTAAAGCTACCCCAGTCTTTCTCTTTCCCCTTGGATGATTTGATTTTTGTATGGCTGGTAAAGTTTATACCGCCTTCAACTCCAAATGAAAAATAGGTTCTTTCGCGAGGAATCTGAAATTCCATTAACAATGGAACAGTAACATATCCGGCAGAGAATTTTGTTTTCTTTAGTCCTGGGTATTCCTCTTCTTTAACTGGAATAAACTCTACCTTTCCATTCTCCATCTTATCAATGGTAACATCGTTGGCAAAATGAAAATCATTAAATGTCAATCCAAATCCTGTTACCATTCCCCAATGTCTGGTAATAGTTAAATTGGCCTGTGTCAGGTTAAAGTTCACCTCCAGCGAGCGAGGTATTTTTACCTTCCAGTTGGTGTTGTTTAATGTATTGAAATCACCATCCATCATGAAGTTTGTTCCAATCTCAAATCCTTTCCAGTGACCATAAAAACGACGAGATCTATTTTTACGTTTATTTCTATCCAGAATGGAGATATGAGAATTCCCATGCTCATCTTTTTCTACAACCAATAAGTTACCTCCTATTCTTACTTTTGTCTTATCATCTTTCGATTCGATAATCTGAGCATCATTGGATTTGATAATTACCGTATCAGACTTTGATGTGTAGTTGGCATTTGCCATGTGAAAAGCAAACAGTAACGCTATGGTGAAAATTAAGTTCTTCATTTTTTTAGTTTTTAGATGTTGTGCCTGTATGACGGACATCCATTTATTTAGTTACAAACTATTCTAATTTTTTTTACTCAAAGGTAAATTAAAGCCCAACAGTTTCGTATCCATCGATAACGCGACTACTCTACCCTCCTCATCTTCATTGTATTTCAGCTTATTCCCTGTAACCGAAGAAATAATGCTCACACCTGTCCTCACTACTCCTTTCAATGAAAATTTATTATTCTCTTTTGACAATAATTCCTGTGCCAAATACTCCGTTAAGGTTAAAACCCGCTCTTCACTTACTTTAATTGCTTTCACATCTACCTCTTGCAAGGCTATTGCATTAACCTGAGCCATATCAACTCCCTTCGACTCACGCATACTCAACATAGCTAATGGTTCCAGTTGACGACGTTCAGTTTTCACCACTTTTTCTTCAACTGGTATTACAATCTTTGGAGCCTTCGTCACCTTTTGCACTATTGAGACATCAACCTTGGGAATACTAATTTTCTCTACACTTTTAGGTTTTACCTGATCTAACTGTGCTAGCACTGGCTTTTTAACAGGTATCACTGGCTGTGTTTCTTCTAAACTATTAATACCTACCGCTACCATTGCAATTACTGCTGCTGCTGCAACAGAACGACTAGCATAGTAAAAAACAGAATACTTCTTTAATCGCTTTTTATTCGCAAAAACAACATTTCCATCTGCAACAATCTTTGTCTTCTCAAACAAAGCCAGATTACGTTGTGTATCATTCGATTTTTTCAGATGGCTTTCAAAACGAACATTTTCTATTGGATCTAAATCTCCCTCCATGTAAGCAATGCAGTACTCATCGTTTACCTCCTCATCGTCGAAACCTTTCTTCAGGGTATTCTTTTCCGAAAAAACAACGTCATCGGTAAATAATGTAACCTCCGATAGTCCCTCTAGCTCTTCCTGAATATCTGGATTTTGGCTTAAGAAATCCTCCACAATTTGGCATTCATCATCTTTCAAATTACCTTCCAGGTAATCGATAAGATAAGCCTCATAATTTGTACGATCGATTTTCATTCCTCTTAAATTACCGTTTCCATACTTCCAATGTACTTCTTTAATGCTACTCGTCCGCGGTAAATATTGATCTTTACCTGCGCTTCAGAAATATCACAAATCGATGCAATTTCTTTATACGAATAGCCCTCGTAATCTCTCAACACAATTACGCTTTTTTGCATTGAAGGCAACTTCTCAAGTGCCTCATCCAATATTTCACGTAAATCGCTATAATTGCTTTCATGTCCTCTTTCTGGAACTTGTTCCACCACCGTTTGTCGCTGCTCTTTTCTTACAGTATCAATAACCATATGATGGGCAGTAGTAAACAGATAAGATTTTCCCTTATTGCCGTCAATTTCAGGTCGATTTTTCCACATTCGGGCAAAACTTTCCTGCACAATATCTTTTGCCAGCTCTTCCGATCGAATACACTTCAACACAAAGCGATATACCCGATCGGCATAAAGTTCAACAAGGTTATTATATTCGGTGATCGTCATCTTTAGGTTTCGGGTTTTCATTGTGTGACGGACAACCTTCAATTTTGTTACACCTAAAGTATTTTTTTCGGAATTATTGCTCAAAAAAAGGAAATCAGAGATCGAGCAATCTAAAATTTAAGGTATCTTCCTGAAATATATCGAACAGGATACCAAGCAGTAATAAAGCCTATTCCCAATACCATAGCAGCTACTTTTAGTAAATCGAATAGTCGGAACTGCATTGGGTAAGCAATTGGTATAGTTAGTCCGTTTCCTGGTAGTTTTATTATTCCAAATTTATGCTGAAGATACACAAGAAGAGAACCCAGAACCAGTCCACCAATAGCTCCAAAGATAGCTATCAACCAGCCTTCCAGAAGGAATATCTTTTTGATGGTTCCCACGGTAGCGCCCATGCTCTTTAAAGTTTCGATATCCGATTGCTTGTCCATTATCAGCATACTAAGCGAGCTAATAATATTCAGCGCAGCAATAAGCATTATCATTCCAAGAATAAGCATGATCATCAAGCGTTCTAACTTAAAAGTGCTGTATGTCAACTTATTTTGTTCCTTAAAATCACGCACCTTAAATTCATCTCCCAGAATTTTATGCATCGACTTTTTCACATCAGATAAGTCGGCCCACTTTTTCAGTTTAATCTCGATGGAAGTAACTTTGTTTTCGGCTTCAAACAAACTACGGGCAAAATCAAGTGGCACAAGAATATACTGAGCATATTTTTCAGACTGAATTTCGAAAATGCCAGAAGGAAATATATAGTCGTTATTCAACTGTGGCATTCCCGAAATACTTCGCTTGGCTCCTTTTTTCGGAACATAAAGATGAAGAGGATTTACAAAGCGAGTTCTATAGCTAAGACTATTGGCCACATATGCCCCAAGCAAGGCAAATCGGAACTGCTTTTCATTTAAAACAAACTTTCCATCCACAATAAGCGAATCCAGCGATGTCATCTCCTGAAATTGTTCATCGACACCCTTCACTCGCGTCACTGTCTTTCGATCTTCGAAACGTACCAAAGCATTGTCTTCGTAGCTTTCAGAAAAGAATGCTACTTCATCCATTTTTTTAATTTGCTCGAAACGAGCATCTCTATCAATGGTAAAGCTTTTTCCTTCGGCTGCTGTAATTTTAAGTTCCGGATCGAATGCAGCAACAGCATTCATCGTAACCTCTTCGATTCCATTCATTGCCGAAAGCACAATTAGTAAAGCCGCAGAACTAACCAAAACACCCACCATGGCAATGGCCGATATTATATTTACCACTTTCTGCTTTTTCTTACTAAAAAGGTAACGACGCGCTATGTAATACGAAAAGTTCAACTATTTCCAGGCCTTTACAATTAGTCCGGTTCCGGTTTTATGATTGCCTTTCACATCGAAATAATTTAAAATCATCGACAAAGGCCATGTTACGATGTAATAAAACGGTAAGATAACGAAAAACAATTTGCTTGCTCCCAACATCAAAATAGGATACTTCATGGAAAGCTTCCAGGATAGTTTTCCTGGGTTACCATATGAATAAGCAACTTCTACCTTAGAAAATCCGGCTTTACTCAGCTTTGTTTTGATATCTTCAATGCTGTATCCATCACGCACATGCTCATCGATAAACCCATGTGCTCCATCTTCCTCATGATCATGGTGACTATCGCTTCCTCCTTGATCACTAGGAGTTGAAACCAACAGCATTCCATCTTTTTTCAAGGATAAAAACAGGTTACGAAAAACCAATAGATCTTCTTCAATGTGCTCCATTACGTCTACCGACAAGATCAAGTCATAGACTTCTGGTTCACAAAATTTCGTCAGGTCAGCTTCCTCAAACTTTACCCGACTTCCCATACCAATCTGTTGAAAAAAGCGATTACAATCGGCAATTTGCTCTGGTTTTACATCGACTCCTTTAACAATTGCATTGGGGAAAAGTGATGCTGCCCGATAAACGTATTGACCAAAACCTGAACCTGCATCTAAAATGACAGGATTCTTCAAACCTTGTCTCTTAATTCCTCTCATGGTCTTCTTGATGTGCCACGCACGAAGCAAAAGCCAATCGAGCAAACGATAGAAAATACGTCGAAGCATTGGTGTTTGATTAAATACTTTACCAAGGCTTCGCTTTATCGGGTCGTACTGCATAAAACTATTTCTTTAGAAGATTATCGATATTATCAATGTAGTCGAGGCTATCATCAATGAAATACTCCAACTCTGGAATTACTCTCAATTGCTTACCAACTCTTCGACCCAGCTCATAACGTAACTGAGAGTTCAATTGTTTTAAGTCTTTCAAAATTCCTTCTCCTTTATCCGAAGGGAAAACACTCAAATAACAGCGAGCCAAACCTAAATCTTTTGTTACACGAACTGCTGTAACCGAAATCATTGTGCCTCGAAAATGCTCTTTTGTGAGCTTTTGAAATATATCAGCCATCTCTTTTTGAACCAGGCGTCCAATTTTTTGCTGGCGTGTTGAATAGTTTTGATCCATTTTCTTCTGATTTTATGGCTTCAAAATTAGCAAAATGAATTGGATTAAACCTCAAGTTCAGCAAATCCACCCCAATGAATATTAAATCTATCTGTCGAATATAACCGATTCAGTAATTAAAGCTTTTTCTATATTCCGATCTATTATATCTTTGTCACTGATTAAAAAGCGATAGACTAGCGAATTTCATGGCTATTGCTTCTGCTATTTTAGCTTTAAACCGAAAAAGCAGAAATGTTGAACTAAAAAATATTCAGAGCACACAAAGTGCAACTGATTTTAAATTTAATACAAGATGAATAATACTGTAGTTAGTGGAATCCGATCGACAGGAAACCTGCACTTAGGAAATTATTTTGGTGCAGTAAAGAACTTTATAAAAATGCAGGATGATTATAACAGCTATTTTTTCATTGCTGACTGGCATTCATTAACTACTCATCCTACTCCTGATGCTTTACACCAAAACGTAAAGCAGGTTTTAGCTGAATATTTGGCTTGTGGTATCGATCCTGAGAAGTCAACTATTTTCATTCAAAGTGATGTTCCTGAGATTCTTGAATTGTACACTCTTTTGAACATGAATGCATACCTTGGAGAATTGGAGCGTACTACTTCATTCAAAGATAAAGCCAGAAAGAATCCTGAAAATGTAAATGCAGGACTATTAACCTACCCGGTGTTAATGGCTGCTGACATTTTAATTCATAAAGCACAATTTGTTCCTGTTGGAAAAGACCAGGAGCAAAACCTTGAGATGGCTCGTAAGTTTGCTAAGCGATTCAACCGTATGTACAAAACCGAAACCTTCCCAATTCCTCGTCCATTTGTTTTCGATGGCGAAGATATGGTTAAAATTCCTGGATTGGACGGTAGCGGAAAAATGGGAAAATCGGAAGGAAATGCAATCTGCCTAGCAGAAGATCCAAAATCGATCCAGAAAAAAGTAATGCGCGCGGTTACAGACCAAGGACCAACTGAAATGAATCAAGAAAAGCCACAGGTTATCAAAAACCTATTCGATTTAATGGAAGTTGTTTCTACTCCTGATACTGTTCAGTATTTCGATAACTTGTACAACAAATGTGAGATTCGTTATGGTGATATGAAAAAGCAGTTAGCTGCCGACATTATCGACTTCACCACTCCAATTCGCGAACGCATTCTTGACATATCAGCTGATGATGCTTACCTTGGTAAGGTAGCAAAAATGGGAGCTGAGAAAGCACGTGAATCAGCAGTTAAAACAGTAAAAGAGGTAAGAGAATTAATTGGCTTCCGTAAGTTCTATTAGTCTTTCTTCAAAAATATTTTTCAAAAGAGGCTATCATATTTGATGGCCTCTTTTTGTATCACCTCCAAGACATATATAAATCTCTTGGAGATAATTCAAAGCCTACCATTCAGGATTATCGCCACCTATAAATCATCTTTAAACCAGACCAAGTTAGGTATTCAGAATTACAAATTGGGCATTGATTATACTCCTTTATAAATAGACACTTCATCCATAACTTCCTCCTCTTTTTATAAGATTTACAAGTTAAAGAACATACAGGACAACTCATAAAGTACAGCTTTATCTTCACACAACAATTTCAATTTAGAAGTTGAGCAACTTCTAAAGGGCGGTAAATATAAAAACAGTAGGAAAGGAATTAACCATTAGGTCCAAAAAAAGATTTTTTATAAGCAAAATTCATCCCCATCCACGTTAGGTATTCCGAATTGCATTTGGGACAATGATTTCTGGATGAGATAAGAATCAACTTCATCCATCTTTTACGTCTGCGTCTAATGGGTTTAGCCGTAGAGGAGCATATTGGGCAAGTCATAAGTGTAATTTATTCTATTGGTTACTACGTCTTAATGATTACTTTTATCAGATATATAACGATAAAAGTTACCTTAAAGTTGATAAAGCAATGGAGTTGAGTGGCAATTTAGTCAAGATGTATACTACGCTTGAAGATCAAGTGAAATACTCATTAAAATTAAACAATAATTTAATAGACATCAATAAATTGATTGACAAAAAAATCCGACTGGATTTTAACGGACAAATTAATTGTATTGAATGTGGAAAGAAAACAAAAAAATCATTCAACCAAGGATTTTGCTACCAATGCTTTAAAACCTCTCCCAAAGCCGATGAAAGCGTTATTAGACCTGAATTATCGAAAGCGCACCTGGGAATATCGCGTGATATTGAATGGGCAAAAGAACATGATCTTATTCCTCATTATGTATATCTATCCATTTCCAGTCACCTAAAAATAGGAGTAACTCGGCATCATCAGATTCCTACCAGGTGGATTGACCAAGGAGCATCTTCAGCTATCATAGTTGCTGAAACTCCCAACCGCCATATTGCAGGAGTAATAGAGGTTTGGCTCAAGAAGTTTTACTCTGATAAAACAAGCTGGCAAGCTATGCTAAAGAATAAACTCCCTATAGACATAGACCTGGTTAAGGAGAAGGAAAAAGCAATAAAGCTATTGCCAATAGAACTACAACGATATGCCAAAGCAGATTGTCAAACAGAACAGATAAACTATCCTGTGGAAGAATACCCAACTAAGGTTTCGCCTCTATCATTCGACAAAACACCTATAATTGAGGGAGTTCTAAAAGGCATAAAAGGACAATATCTTATATTTGAAGAAGGTAAGGTTTTAAATATTCGCAAGCACAACGGATATTACATCAATTTATCAGTAGAAAGTTAAATGAGAATGTTATAGAGTAATATTCATTTCAATACTCCTATTTTTTTCGTTATTTTGAATAAGGAAGAGTTATTCTTCACAAGATTTTGTAAAACAAATAATACCATGGAAAATATAAATTGGTCAGAGTTAGGTTTTGGTTACTCAAAAACCGACTACAACGTACGCTGTTATTATCGAGATGGAAAATGGGGAGAGCTGGAAGTAAGTTCTTCAGATCAAATCTCGATGCACATGGCTGCCACTTGTTTGCACTATGGTCAGGAAGCATTCGAAGGCTTAAAAGCATTCAGAGGAGCCGATGGCAAAGTTCGTATTTTCAGACTTGATGAAAATGGGAAGCGCCTGCAATCTTCTGCTCAAGGAATTATGATGGCTGAATTACCGCTTGACAAATTCGAAGAAGCAATTGTTAAAGCAGTTAAATTGAACGAAAGATGGGTGCCTCCATACGAGTCTGGTGCATCTCTTTACATTCGTCCGCTTTTAATTGGAACCGGAGCACAAGTTGGAGTTAAGCCTGCCGATGAATACTTATTTGTGGTATTTGTTATGCCTGTAGGGCCTTACTTTAAAGAAGGATTTAAGCCTACCGATTACGTTATTCTTAAAGAATTTGATCGTGCAGCACCTCAGGGAACAGGAAAATACAAAGTAGGAGGAAACTATGCTGCCAGCTTAGTAGCAGGACACAAAGCACACGCCGATGGATACTCTGCAGTACTTTACTTAGACTCAAAAGAGAAAAAGTATATCGATGAGTGTGGACCAGCCAACTTCTTTGGAATTAAGAACAATACTTATATCACGCCAAAATCTGATTCAATTCTACCATCAATTACCAATATGAGTTTGCGCCAAATTGCTGCCGACTTAGGGATGGATGTTGAGCAAAGGCCAATTGAAGCAGATGAATTAGCAACATTTGAAGAAGCCGGAGCCTGTGGTACAGCTGCAGTTATTTCGCCAGTACGCAAAGTTGCATTCCCGGATGAAAATAAAGAATTTGTTTATGGCGACGAGCCAGGAAAAATCAGCTTAAAACTTTATGATACTTTACGTGGAATCCAGTATGGAACTGTTGAAGACAAACACGACTGGATAACCATTGTAGAGTAAATTTTGCGCTATAAGAAAAGCGAATCGCCTGATTCGCTTTTTTCTTTTTATTTAATGACATATCTTTTCTTGTCTTAGCTCTATTTCCAGCTTTTTAATCCGATTTATCAGACTGTTTACTTTACATTCCTGCTGGTTAAAGAACTTATGTCTCTCCTTTTGCGAAGCCCCAGTCAGTAACAATGACTTATTTATCGCACTTTTAATCCAACGCTCTGTTTCGTTTATAAAAGCACCATGTTTGGTCTGCAAACTATTGATTGTATATAACTTTACCAGGCAGCTTTTTTGCTCATCTTCTGTAAAAAGGACAAAACTATTCTCCAACTCAACATCGCTTAAATAGAGCTTGAATTCTCCATTCTCATGCTGATTTTTCTGTTGTGTCGCGCACCAGTTTTTAATCATATCAATCAATTCCAACAATTGCTTGCAAAGCTTTAGCGGCATCTCAAATGTTTCGAAATAACCTGCTTCTGTATAAAATTCTATTAAACTGATTATTGGATCAATCGTCTTAACGGTCCAGATTTCTGTCGAAGGAATAGACTGATAGCCAGTGGCAATTCTATTATAACAATCGTATAATCCTTCTGAAGCAACTGAGTTCATAAAATCACTGAACTTTAAAACAGTTCCATTATCCTCAATGCTATTTATCCATGCAAAAATCTTAAAAATAGCCAGCTCCTTAAACTGAAGAAAGTGAAAAATGGGAATATCATTAGCAGCAAAAACCACTTCTTTATTTTCTGCCTGACTCATACTTTTAAAAGTAGAAGCCAGGTCTTCCATATACGAAAAATAGTCCTCAATCTTACTAAAATCCAACGACTTATATCGAAACATCACGTGATCGTTCGATAAGCTCATTATATTATCCAACGAAATATTAAAATGAGTACACAAAGTCAACAGCTCGTTTATTCCCAACTCCTTTGCTCCTCTAATTCTACGATAAGCAGCATCTGAACTTAGATCAAGTAAATCCGCGACTGATTCTACCAAAGAGACATTATTTCCTATCTTATTCTTTATATCATTAAAGATCTCAACCTGAACCTGATCGTATTTTTTCAATTGATTTTCCATAACAAACAATGAATCTTTAGTATTATTTACAACAAATTAATCCAGAGATCTACAATTTAGCACATTTCACCATCACAACAATAAACAACTAATGCTTTTATCATTGTTTTGGCATTTTTTAAGAATAAACACAGATCTTCCGCAAAAGTAAATTTTACACATCTACTTACCTCGACTATATTTGTTACTAATGAAATCCCTAAAGACAACTTTTAATCAATTATAATTTTTAGACATATTGAAAGAGGAAGTACGTCTGAGGTAGTCTATCGCCCAAACTCAATATTACCTCAGCAAAAATCATTTCATTATGCCTTTGGCTTTTCCCAATTGCCAAAAAACCCCGACTATCAACATAGCCGGGGTTATTATTTTATGTAGAATTCTATCGGAATTACACAATCAACATGGCATCGCCATAAGTACCAAAGCGATACTTCTCCTTAATGGCAACATCATAAGCATTCATTACTTTATCATATCCACCAAATGCCGCTACCATCATCATTAAGGTAGAGTAAGGTAAGTGGAAGTTTGTAATCATGCTATTGGCTACACTAAATTCATATGGAGGGAAGATAAACTTGTTGGTCCACCCTTCAAATGGCTTTAAATGTCCCTGAGTTGAAACAGAACTCTCTAATGTACGCATAACAGTTGTACCAACAGCACATACGTTACGTTTTGCTACTTTAGCTCCATTTACTACTTCACAAGCATTATCGCTAATCCAAATCTGCTCCGAATCCATTTTATGCTTGGTAAGGTCTTCTACATCTACAGAACGGAAATTTCCTAAACCAACATGCAATGTAATCTCTGCAAAATCAACTCCAATAATCTCCAAGCGCTTCATCAACTCACGACTAAAGTGCAAACCGGCAGTAGGTGCAGCAACAGCTCCTTCGTGCTTAGCAAAAATAGTCTGGTAACGAGACGAATCTTCTGGTTCAACCGAACGAGCGATTGTTTTTGGAAGTGGAGTTTGTCCTAAACCATACAAAGTTTTCTTGAACTCATCATATGGTCCATCGTATAAGAAGCGAAGTGTACGACCACGAGAAGTAGTGTTATCAATTACTTCTGCCACTAAGTCGTCATCGCCAAAGTAAAGCTTATTTCCAATTCTGATTTTTCTCGCAGGATCAACCAAAACATCCCATAAGCGTTGCTCACGGTTCAATTCACGAAGCAAAAATACTTCAATCTCTGCTCCGGTTTTCTCCTTGTTTCCGTACAAACGTGCTGGGAATACCTTTGTATTGTTAAACACCATTACGTCTTGATCATTGAAGTAATCAATGATGTTCTTAAAAGACTTATGCTCGATATCACCTGTATCACGATGTAAAACCAAAAGACGGCTCTCATCTCGGTTTTTGGCCGGATAAAGCGCAAGCAATTCTTCGGGTAAATTGTACTTGAAACTAGATAACTTCATTGGTAATATTTTGTATTTGTTACTTAATCGTTTATTCTAAATTCGCGGCTCTTATATACGTACCAAAAATGCGTTTTGTTACATTATTGGAAGAGTTTCTCGTATTCCTCGAGGCTCAAAGCATCTTCCACTTTAAAGTCGCCAATACGAGTTCTTCTTAATGCCGTAAGGTAACCACCACTATTCAGGGCAATAGCAATATCTCTTGCTAAAGATCGAATATAAGTTCCCTTACTACACAACACACGTACTTCAAGCATGTTTCCTTCCAAGCGAATAACATCCAGTTCGTGGATGGTAATCTTTCTAGATTTCAACTCCAGCTCCTCTCCTTTTCTGGCATAAGTAAATGCTCTAACACCTTTTACTTTAACAGCCGAATAGATAGGTGGAGTTTGATCAATTTCGCCTAAAAACTGATTTTCGATTACCTCTTTTACCAATTCGGAAGTAATATGAGATGTCTCGTATTGCTCATCCTCTTCAGTTTCTAAATCGAAAGAAGGAGTAGTAGCTCCCAGCTTTATAGTCGCATAATATTCTTTAATTCCCGCTTGAAATTCTTCAATTCGTTTGGTGAATTTTCCGGTACACAAAATCACTAATCCAGTGGCTTTTGGATCTAATGTTCCTGCGTGTCCAACCTTCACCTTTTTATACTGCTTATCCAGACAATTCCAGATGTGCCAACGCACCTTCTTCACTATTCCAAACGATGTTAGGTCGAGAGGTTTATCAATAAGAATGATCTCCCCTGCTCTAAAATCGCCAAATTTCGTTGTAAAATCCATTCACCCTATATTACTGATAATTCTGGAAATCAGCCGGCAAAGATAGCAAAAGCACCGATAATAAAACAATATAGAGCAAAATAAATGAGTTTCCCACGCTGAACAATACGCAACATCCAGCTACAGGCTAAAAGTCCAAAAACAAATGCCGAAATAAATCCTGCTACCAAAGGTAGTGTACCAATTTGATCGGCTTGAGTAACTTCGCCTGACAACAATTGAAGAAAATTAGCACCAATGATGGGGATTAAAACCATCAAAAATGAGAATCGAGTAGCTTCTTTTTTGTCGTTTCCCATCAATAACGATGTAGCAATAGTGGCACCACTTCGTGATATTCCGGGAACAACAGCCAACGTTTGTGCAATACCAATTATTACTGCATTCCAGCCTCCAATTGACTTTTTCCCCGATTTCGAAAAATGAGTTAACGACAATAACAAAGCAGTGATCAGCAGCATAAAACCTACCATTGCAATATTTCCGGCATAAAGCGATTCCACTTTATCTTTAAAGAAAATACCAACTACAAATACCGGCACACACGATAACATTATCAGTAATGCATAACGTATACTCTCTTTGTTTCCAGCAAAAATTCCGGTTATTAGCTGAATGATATCTTTCCGAAAAACAACCAACGTACTTAAAACAGTAGCTCCATGAACCACCGTTGCAAACAATAGGTTTTCTTTATTATCCATGCCTAAAACAGCATGACCTAACTCTAAGTGTCCACTGGAGCTAACGGGCAAAAACTCTGTCAATCCTTGAATTATTCCAAGGATAATCGATTCTAATATTGACATTTACTGAGGGGATATTATAGGTTCTACTTCTTTGGTTTTTTCATGATGGCATAAATTTCGAATAGAAATCCGAAAAGCACCACAATAGGAGCCAAAGTGGTTCTTCTAAAACTGAACACTTCTTTATTGAACACATTAGGATCTTCGCTTTTACCACCTATCATTAAAATGAAACCAATTACAATAATTGCAAAACCAATTAATAAAAGCTTATAGTTTTCGCGCCCTAGCGCAAAACCTGTTTTTTCAATTTCTTTTGTCTCTTTATCCGACATATGATTAAACGTTTATATTTCTAAAATAACTCATCAAAACTCGATCGCAAGTATCTTCCTACTGCTAAATGAGTCGATATCCACGAGATTACAACCCCACATAATACAATGAAACCAAACAGAATAGCTAATTCCTCTATTCGGGCTATGTCCATTATATTCCTTAATTCATCCTGATAGTTAACAACTAGCGCTCCAACGCCAATATTGGCTAATAGTGCTCCAATTATCCCCACCATTATGGTTCGCAGCAAAAATGGTTTACGAATAAACGATCGGGTAGCTCCAACCAATTGCATGGTATGAATCAAAAATCGGTCGGCATAAACCATTAAACGAATGGTGTTATTGATTAATGCCACAGAAATAAGTAACAAAACAAAACTTGCACCAAGCAATATGAAACTAATCTTATTGATATTTTCATTGATCAGCGCTACCAGATCTCTCTGGTAATACACTTCATTTACCACTTGGTTCTCTAAAAATTCTTGTTCCAATATGGTTAATGAGTCCGGATGCATATATTCCGACTTCAATTTTACATCTATCGATGCCAACAATGGGTTATACCCCAAAAAGCCAACAAAGTCTTCTCCCAAATCTTTTCGCAACTCTTTTGCGGCATTCTCCTTGTCTACATAACGGGTCGATTTAGCGTAGCCAGTTGCTTTTAATGTACGCTGTAAGTGAATTATTTCGGCCTCTTTAGCCTGATCATCTAAAATCAGAGTAAAACCAACATTTTCACGCACATAGTTAGACAGTTGTTTGGCATTAATCACCAACAAACCAAAGCAGCCCAGTAGAAAAAGGACCAACGAGACACTTATTCCAGAGACCACGTAAGCATTAATTAATCGTCTTCGAATAATTTGCTTTTTAGGCTTGCTCATATTTACGTCTTCTAAGTTCCCAAACAACAGCTCCTCCAATCATCAGCAACAGCAATACCGAAGAAATCAGATTGATTTTATTTCCTGTATGATAGGTAGATGGCTCAAATTTAAACTCAACAACGTGTTTTCCGGCTGGAATCATCATTGCACGTAAAACGTAATTGGCTCTAAAATGCTCCACTTCTTTCCCATCGATATAGGCTTGCCATCCTTTTGGATAATAAATTTCTGATAAAACAGCCAACTGATCCCAATTGGAATTACTGGAATATTTCAAGTAATTAGGTCGATATTCTGTCAACTCAATGGAAGCTGCCCCATCGTATTTAAACCCTTTTATTTGATCTTTAAATCGCTGATCTACAACAGCTCTTTCTTTGGTATTGATCATTCTTAATGCAGCCAATTCCTGATCGGCATTATCAACCACATCAACATCTTTCACAAACCATGCATTTCCATTTCCATAAACCGATTTTACAGGTGGAGCCTTCGGATTGAAAATGATGTAACGCATATTCAGCATATTCAGAACATTGGTTTTCATCAATGCCGAATCGAGTTTTTCGGCTTGTGTTTTCTTCTGTAACACATCCGACAATACCGGAATCATAGCACGCATTTCTGGTACAATTCCATGCTCAATCAACTCTTGATAACGACGCATTTTAGCCCCATGAAAACCACCAATTGCTTTATGGAAATAGCACGTACGCGGATCGTTGAACGGATTCTCTAAGTTCAATACACGGTACGAAATATCTTTATCTTTTAAAATCTCATTATCGGCCAACTCTTTCTTGAATGGTTCGTATACCGATTTGGCAGAAGCAAACTGGTCATCATTCAGGTAGCGTTTATTCACTCCCCATAAATCGACCAAAATCAATACTCCCAGAATGATATAGAATCGTGAAGCATTAAGCTTTTTAACCATAAATGCCCAAACAGCTCCTGCTGTCAACACCACAAAAGCAAATGTGCGTAAAGCATCCATTCTTAAAGCACTTTGTCTGTCAGCACGAATGGCCTCGATAAACCATCCTGGCATTTGTCCGTCGGCCTGACTGGTGAAACTACCCGAAATAGATGGCATCAATGCTACCAATAAAGCAAATCCACCAGTGATGATAGTTGACCATTTCAATGCTTTTTGCCATTCTGCTTTAGATAGCTTTCCTTCCACCAAACGTTGAACAGCCAAGAAAGCGGCTATTGGCAACAACACTTCAGCAATTACCAAAATCATCGATACGGTACGGAACTTATTATAACCTGGAATGTAATCCAAGAAGAAGTCTGTTAGTGGCATAAAATGCTTTCCCCAAGCCAAAGTAATAGACATTACTGTTCCTGCCACTACCCACCATTTGTATCGCTTATCGATCACAAACAGCGATAACACAAACAGGAATATTATTACCGCGCCAATATAAACCGGCCCTGAAGTAGATGGCTGTGGTCCCCAGTATAATGGAGCCATCTTGGCAAAATCACGTGCTTGTGGGTGCCCTTTAGCTTTCAACGCTTTGTACGTTTCCGAATCTGTGCCAATGTTAACCGCACTTGCACCTCCTTTATAATTAGGTATAAACAAGTTAAATGTCTCATCGACACCGTAACTCCAACTTGTTGCGTAGTCACGATCAATTCCTTTGGTCTGATTAGCTTTATTGTGAGTTAACTCCGATTTTCCTCGCATTGAATATTTGCCATATTCCAATGTCACCATTGTTCTACTAGCATCGGTTCCTAAAGCAATTAAAGCAGGGATAATTAGCACCAAGCCACTTTTCAGCACCTCAACTACTGTTTTCTCTTTGATAGCATATATCAATTCAACAATTCCAAATACAACCAAAGTCAACAGTGTATAGTAAGTAATCTGTGGGTGTCCAGCCAAAAGGTTTAAAGCTAAACCAATTGAAAAGATTATGCTTCCCCATATTCTTCGTCCCCGGAAAGCCATTATTACACCTGCAATAATCATTGGCATATAAGCTATTGCAATGGCTTTGGAGTTATGACCAGCCGATATGATAATAAACTGATAGGAGGAGAATGCAAATGCAATGGCTCCCACTATACTCAACCATTTGTTGACTCGCAATGCGAGCATCAACACATAAAAGCCAATTAAATAGAGAAATATAAAGCTGGCAGGTCGCGGAAAGGTTTGCAACACCTGATCGAGCTTATGAACTATGTTACCAGAATATTTTGTAGAAATCAAATAAGCAGGCATTCCTCCAAACAATGCATCGGTCCAAAGTGCCTCCTCTCCCGTTTCGTTACGGTAATCAACCACCTCTTTCGACATTCCACGGAATGTGGTTCCATCGGTTTGCTGTAAGCGCTTTCCTTCCAGCAACGGAGTAAAGTATGCAAATGATAATACTACAAATAAAAGTACGGCCACACAGTAAGGTGAGATTCTCTTCAAAAGTTCAATCTTGTTCATTTCTGCTATTTTTCAATATTCTTTGCCCAACTATAACGTTTCTATTTCGGCATTTAATTGATTGATATTGTAAAGAAACGAAAAATTAAGTTGATCGAGTTGAAATTTATCAAAATCGATTCCTGAAACTGAACTTAATTGTGAAAAATCGATGTATTTCTGCCATTCCACTTCTGTGCTCCAAAAATCAAGTCTTTTTTGCTTTAGTCCCATTTTATCCCGAATTATTCCCTTTGCTTTTGGATAATATTCGGCCCAATAACCATTTCTAATCTTTCGAAGTTTTCGCCTGTCCCGCTCAATCTGAATCATTGCCGGATTGTCTTTGTACAGATATTTTAAATTGCAATTGACAAACAACCGTTGATTCAGCAATAATTCGAATGGTAACGACAAAAAGAAATCCATCAATCGATTATCGAAATAAGGCAATAACAATAGGTAGTCACTTCTATCTTCAGTAATGCACGATCGTACAATATATCGTCGTTGCCTGTTTTCCATATCCCACCTGATGAAGCCATTTATTGCCCCTTCATCCATCGATATATTTTCAGTCAACCGCTCTTTCAGCTTCTCGGTGTTTAGTTGTTTGGCCAATCGAGTACTTTTAAATCGAAGAATGTAATCAATAACTTCATCTACACTCTTCCATTTTCGCATTCGATTTCTCAAATGACTTCCTGTTAAAAAATCGCCAGAATGACCAGGCATAAAGAAGTGGGTATGATCGATAATGTTTTCGAAATAGTAAAAAAACAGCTCGCTTAAATATCCACACGTAATTCTGTTGGCATGCTCAGGGGTAGATAATACGCGTGCAAACATCTGCGATGCATTATACTGTAAAAAATGCCCTTGTTTGTTCTTTAGCAAAGAAGCCACCTTTAAAGCAGCCTTTATGTCGTAATTTTCCTCTGAGTGCCCAAGGCTCATCAAATGCATGGGAATTGCTTTTTTATCCAATTCATAAGCCAACAACCTACTATCTAGCCCACCTGAAAGAGGCAAATAGCAAATCCCTTCATTCTTCTTTAAAAATCGAGTATAGTTTCCAATTACAGTATTCCACAACTCAACGAACTGCTCTTCATAAGTTCTGATTTTTCCACTTCCGAACAAGTGTTGCATCTGCCAATAAGAACTTTCATCGACTGTAATTTTTTCTTTCTTTCGAGTTATACGACTGATAGCATGTGGTGAAAACTCATTGACGCCCTCCAGCAGCGTCTCTTTTCCCATCACATAACCCAAATCGCACATATCAGTTAGTGCATCTGAATTATAATGAATGCCATTGCATAGTTTTCTGAAATTTTGACTTATTATTACCCGATTCGATTTCTCGGTATAGAAAAGTGGATAAAAGCCATACCGATCATTAATCACTACTACCTCATTCGGAGTTATTACAACAATCTGGAAAATACCATTCAGCTCTTTTACATTACCTAAAAGCCAATTTTCTTTATACTTTTGAGTAATAAACTGATGCAATTCCTGTTCAACTAAAATGTTGCCTTCGTTAATAATATAACCTCTGCAAATGATGGTTATTTCGTCGGCCATTATATTTTCATTGACCGAAACGGAAGAGAATGTAATTTCAATACTTTCCGGGAAAGGATTTTGAGGTGTCATTTAATAAATCTTCTTTAGTTTTTGGAAATAGTCGTTTATTTGTATTTGGGAAACACAGCTATAAATCTACAAAATAATTATGAGTAATATCCAACAACAAACATTCAAAGGATCAATCACATCCTACATTGGACTGGTTATTGCTTATGTTTATATGGTGAAAATTCTTCCTGATATTGTTTCGGAAGACAAAATCGGACTTATTCGTGTTCTAGCAGCCAGTAGTGCTGTATTCAGCGAGTTTGCCACCATGGGATTTAACAGTGTTACAACTCGCCTTTTCCCCTATTTCCGCGATGAGAAAACGAAACACCATGGTTTTCTACTAATGGCACTATTGTTTGGAGCCATTGGATTTGGTTTATTCATCTTAGGGTACGGTGTGTTTAAACCATTCATCATCGATTTTTACAGTGAAAAGTCGGCTCTGTTTGCAGATTATATCTATTTGTTGCTTCCTCTCATCTGCTTTAGAATGCTATTCTCGTTGATGGATGTTTACCTGAGCAGAGGTTGTTACGACAGTGTCACTGGAACTGTTTGGGTCGATTTCGGCTTTAAAACCATCAACTTTGCATTCATCATTTTACTTTGGACAGGCATTTTCGACTTTCATGCATACATTCACGCTTACGCATTGGCTTTATCTTTTCCTGCCATACCTGTGTTTATAAAAATCATCAGAAAAAACCAGTTTCCGCTTCGGTTCGACTTTAAACACCTTACACCAAAGCTACGGAAAGAGATTATAACCATTTCATTCTATGGGATCTTGGCTGGGCAGGGAGCAGTACTTGTTACCAACCTGGATATTCTGATGTTGAATAGTATTCTTGGCTTGAAAGCAACTGGTATTTATGGTGTCTGTGCCATTTTTGCCACCATTATAAAAATCCCATTCAACTCATTAGTGAAAGCAACATCACCCGTTCTGGCAGAAGCCTGGAAAGAGGAAGACACAAATAAAATCCAGCAACTTTATTACAAAACCAGCATCAACCAATTGATATTGGGAATCCTTTTACTGATAGGTATCTGGGGAAACATTGACAATATTTTCAGAATACTTCCTGAGAGTTATATCGAAGGGAAATGGGTTGTGATTTTAGTGTCAGTTGGAATGCTTTTCACCACCTCAACAGGAGCAAGCATTCAGGTAATTTCCACCTCGAAAAAATACAAAGTACTTACCTACCTAACAGTTGGACTGTTGCTATTGACAGTAATTACCAACTTGATATTTATTCCAATCTGGGGAATTAATGGTGCCGCAATTGCCACCATGGCCACATACATTATTAACGCATCGATACGGGTAATTTACATCCGGGTAAGAATGGGCTTATCGCCTTATCGTTGGCAACATTTGGCTACGCTACTTATTGCAGCAATAGCCGTTGTGCCTACTTTCTTCATCCCATTTATGAATAATATCTTTATCGACATTCCTATTAGAAGTGCCATAATAACACTCATTTTCACAACGGGAGTAATATCATTAAACCTATCAGAAGATATCTCCAGAGTATTTAAACAAACATTAACCAAGCTGAAGTTGATCTGCTAAGACAACTCCAGGCTCTCATATAGTTCGTTCAATTCTCTGCGCTGGCGTTCCCAATTATATTGATGAACCACTGCCTCGCGTCCATTTAGACCCAATTCATTTTCAGAATTGGCCGTAATCAATAACTTTAATTGACGAGCAAAATCTTCTGCCTCTTCTGCCACGTAGCAGAAACCAACCTTTTCAGTTAGTACAATTCGTTTTAACGATTGGCAATCGCTGGTTAGAATTGGCTTAGCAGCATACATGTACTGATATAACTTGTTGGGAGAAGAGTTATCTGTTTGAACCGATCTCAAATGAGGAATAAGCATGATATCGGCTTTCAACATTTCATCGTAAGTCTCACTCTGTGTTTTTCGACCTAGAAAATGAACCTTATCTTCTAACTTCAAAGATCTGGTCAACTCCTTCAACTCCTCTTCATAACTACCAAATCCAACTATGTTTAGTTCCAATTCGGGCCTGTCTTTCAAGGCAATTTGTAAACCTCGAATAGCTATTTGCAATCCTCTGTGCTTATTCAGTCCTCCTGCATAGAATAGCATTTTATTCTTCACTGCTGTAGTTTCCAATTCCGGAAATGTACGAAGATTCATTACGTTTGACAGCACAAAAATTCGGTCTTCCAAAACACCATGTGCAGCAATTCGCATTTTCATCTCCTCCACAACGGTTATCAGTCGGTCGGCTTCTTTTAAAACAGTAGCCTCGTACTCCTCCCACTGTCGATTCGATGAAAGCAATTTTCCCAGAAAGGTATTGGTATGCTTAGCATCTTTTATCAATGCAGGCCAATTTTCATGCAAGTCTACAATTAATGGGATACCAAACTCCTCTTTCAAGTCGACACCTACGCTGGCCAATGGCAAATCGTGCACATGCAATGCATCGAAATGTTCTTTTTTAAGAATCGATCGTGCAAATCGTCTCCAGAAATTGAAGTAGAAGGGAAACTTCAGACACCCGACACTGGTTTTATGTATAAATTTCGAAACAGTTTTCCGAATTACATTACAAAATGGAAGCTCCTCGAATTCAGGTCGATTACCAAATGTGTAACAAGCTACAGTTACTTCGTGTCCCAAAGCCTTAAGCTGCTCCACCTCGTTCTCAACCCGGATATCGGGGGGAAAATCCGATTCCAGAAGCATTAATATTTTCATCTGTTTAAATTTTTTGGCTCTTGAGGATATGTTCTGCTTTAAAACAGAACTAACCAACTATGAGCTATATATGAATCTCAATTATCCTTATGGTGTGAATTTCGGATAACAAAAATTCCAATCTATTTATATCGATTCAGTGTATAACAATTCTATTATCGAGGACAATTTAGGTACAATTAATTCAAGTATTCTTTCAATGTTTTAACAATTCTGCTGGATGCTTCTCCTTTTCCATATAAATCAATATCGAAATTCGATTCCTTTTGAGCCATCAACGCAACAGTATCGATAATTTTTTGTTTATCGGCTCCTGTAACAATATTGAATCCATTATTGATTAACTCCACCCATTCGGTTTGTTCACGTGCAGTTACGCAATGTTTCCCGAAAAAGAATGCCTCTTTTTGTAAGCCTCCACTATCGGTTATTACCACTTCACATTTCTTCAGCAGTTCAATCATATCGAAATACCCAACAGGATCGATTGGTTCGAACTCCATTTTTATTTCGTGTTTAGCAATAATATTTCGTGTTCTTGGGTGCATAGGAAATACCACCCTGTGCGTTTTATTGATCTCATTAAAAGCAGCAACAATCTGCTGTAGATTGTCCAAGTCATCGGTGTTTTCCTGACGATGAATAGTAGCTAATACAAACGATTTTTTGTCTAATTCGTTCTTTGCAATTACAGTCGACTTCTCATCTGAAAACTGAGAGTAATAAATTGCTGCGTCCTGCATTACATCGCCGTTACAAACAATCTTATTATTGAAATTATCGAATCCTTCCTGCTTTAGATTATCCACAGCCACCGTTGTAGGGCAAAACAAGATATTCGAGATTCGATCTGTCAAAATTCGGTTTATCTCCTCCGGCATTTCCATATTGAACGAACGCAATCCTGCCTCCACGTGAGCTACTGGAATGTGTATTTTAGAAGCAGCTAAAGCTCCGGCAATAGTCGAATTAGTATCACCATACACTAAAACCATATCAGGTTTCTCTTTCAGCAACACCTCCTCAATTTTCTCCAACATTCTGCCTGTCATTGCTCCATGCCCAACTCCATTTATCTCTAAATTATAATCTGGTGTAGGAATCTCCATCTCCTGAAAAAATACTTCAGACATATTCTGATCAAAATGTTGGCCAGTATGCACCAATATCTCGACAAACTCTTTGCGCAATTCACGGCTAACAGCAGCAGCCTTCACAAACTGAGGGCGAGCACCAACTATTGTTACTATCTTTTTACTCATTCGTTTTATGTTCTCTTGTTACAGTTGTTCTATTCAAAATAGTCACTAAATCTTTTGTCAATATTCTTCTGGAATAACTTTCTGTTCCTTTTGAAGTAACCGCTAAATTACGCTTTTTATATCTATCGTACAGACTCAACACACTACTTTTCATCTGATTTAAATCAGAAAATCCAGCAACCTCCCCTGCGCCCGTCTCTTTCAATATCCGAGCTACTTCACCATCTTCAGGGCCCACAGCCAACACAGGTCGCTTAGCCGCCAAGTACTCAAAAAACTTTCCCGTTAAAATTCCTTTGGCATTAGGTGTATCATTTATTGCCAACAATAATATTTGTGACTTCCTCAACTCCCCAAAAACCTCTGAATGTGATACATAACCCACTCGATTTAAGCAATTAGTTAAACCAGCCTCATCTATCGATTTAAATACCGATTGATCGACCTTTCCAATTAAGCGAATCTCCAGATCATTCTTCAACTCATCATTATCCTTAACCAACTCTCCCAAAGCACTCCATAGCACTTTAGGGTTTCTATTGGGAGCAATAGTTCCGATATGAACAATGGAAAACTTCTCATCTAAAACGATATTGTCTTCTGAGAAATCACTTTCATCGTACCCATTTGTAATTACTTCAATTGAGCTATTTCGAAGTTCTTCGAACTCCTCTTTCATCTGTTTTCCAACCACAACCAGCTCGTTGCAATTCTGCACAACAGCCTTTTCCAAAGCATGATGCTTATTATCCGCCCAACGACTCAGCTTCAAGTCAGAATAATAGTCAATGTTAGTCCAGGGATCTCTAAAATCAGCTAACCATGGAATATTCACCTTTCTGCCCACTTTCATCGCAATCATGTGCATTGAGTGCGGAGGTCCGGTCGAAACGATTGCATCCACCGGGTTTTCCTTGAGGTATTGAGCTAAATATTTTACCGACGGCTTAATCCAAAACTTACGCGCATCCGGGATGAAGAAGTTACCTCTCACCCAAACCGAAAGCTTTTCCATCATTCCCGGCTCTTTCTTCTCAGATAAGAAACCAGTATTGATCTTCTCCCCTTTCTTCCCAACAAAACGCTTGTACCATTCGTAGGGCTCCCAAATTGGTTGCTTCAGAATTATGGCTTCATCAGGTACTTCTTTCACCAATGAGTGGTCTTCAATGGGGTTTTCAGGATTCGATGGCGTATAAATAATCGGTTGCCACCCATTCTCGGGTAAATATTTGGCAAACTTCAACCAACGCTGCACCCCAGCACCACCTGATGGCGGCCAATAATATGTAATGATCAATACTTTTTTCATCTATTCAAAGGTAGGCATCCCATTAATATTTCCCAATAGAAGCACCTCCTCGTTACATTAACTTCACGTTGCTTGCAAAAGCACATCATCCTCTTCTCATTCACCTATCCCCATTTTTAGGGACTACATTGCAAACCACTGTTTCTTAGCAACTGGTACAAAAAACGAATAAAACAACCATTTCAGCACAAAAATCTCAATGTAACTTTCATGTTAAGAATTGCATAAATCATTAAAAGACGTGATTGTCCGAATATAGAAAATTGCTTTTCTTTGCGCCTCAAATCACATTTATCCAAAATTTTCTAGCAAAAGAACGAGCATTGCAGAGAAATTCTATTTACTAGCGCAAACAGATTTCACTCATGCAATTTGCTGAATTATAAAAATTTATAACCAATGAAAGAATTTAAGCCAGGAAACTGGAATACTTCTATCAACGTGCGTGACTTTGTTCAGCACAACATTACTCCTTACGATGGTGACGCAAGCTTCTTATGTCCGGCAACTGACCGCACTAAAAAGTTATGGGAAATCTGCATGAACGCCATCAAAGAAGAGCGTGCCAATAACGGTGTTCGCTCTATCGATACAACAACAGTATCGTCTATTACCTCTCATCAAGCTGGTTACATCGACAAAGAATCGGAATTGATTGTTGGTCTTCAGACTGATGAATTGCTACGCCGCGCAATGAAGCCTTATGGTGGAATTAAAGTGGTTGAAAAAGCATGTAGCGAGCATGGCTACGATGTAGCAGAAAATGTAAAAGAAGCATTCAATAAATACGCAAAAACCCACAACGATGGCGTTTTTGATACTTACACTGACGAAATTCGCAAGTTCCGTTCATTAGGTTTCTTGACTGGTTTACCAGACAACTACGCTCGTGGTCGTATTATTGGTGACTACCGTCGTTTGGCTCTTTATGGAATCGATCGTTTGGTGGAAGCAAAACTGGAAGACCTTCGTGGATTAACAGGACCTATGTCTGATGCACGTATTCGTCTTCGCGAAGAGGTTGCTGAGCAAATTAAAGCACTTAAAGCAATCAAAGGACTTGGTGATATCTACGGATTAGAGCTTGGTCGCCCAGCAGAAACAGCTCAAGAGGCAGTTCAGTGGGTTTACATGGCTTACCTTGCTGCAGTAAAAGAGCAAGACGGAGCTGCAATGTCATTGGGTAACGTATCATCTTTCCTTGATATCTACCTTGAGCGTGACATTGAAGCAGGATTAATCACTGAAGAGTTGGCACAGGAATTCATCGACCAGTTCGTTATGAAACTTCGTGTAGTTCGCCACCTTCGTATGAATGCTTACGACGAAATTTTTGCAGGAGACCCAACTTGGGTAACTGAGTCAATCGGTGGTAAATTGATGGATGGTCGCCACAAAGTAACCAAAACATCATTCCGTTTCTTGCAAACACTATACAACTTAGGTGCTTCACCTGAGCCAAACATGACTGTACTTTGGTCGTCAAGTTTACCTGAAAACTTCAAAAAATTCTGTTCTCAGGTTTCTATCGACACTTCTTCAATTCAGTACGAAAACGATGAATTGATGCGTGACACTCGTCAATCGGATGATTACGGTATTGCATGTTGTGTATCATTCCAGGAAATTGGAAAGCAAATTCAATTCTTCGGAGCTCGCTGTAACTTAGCTAAGACATTGCTTTTGGCTTTGAACGGTGGTCGTTGCGAAATGACTGGAAAACAAATCGTAGAAGGAATTCCTGCTCTTAAGAGCGATGAGTTGACATACGATGAAGTAATTGCCAACTACAAGCTTACAATGAAAGAGATGGCTCGTGTATATGCCGAATCGATGAACATCATTCACTACATGCACGACAAATACTACTACGAAAAAGCTCAGATGGCTTTTGTTGATACTCACCACAGAATCAACTTGGCTTACGGAGTAGCAGGATTGTCAATTGTTGCCGATTCTCTTTCTGCAATTAAGCATGCTAAAGTAACTGCTAAGCGTAATGAAGAAGGTTTAACTGTTGGTTTCGATATTGAAGGAGAATTCCCTTGCTATGGAAACGACGACGACCGCGTTGACTACTTTGCAGTAGAAGTTCCTAAGTACTTCAACGAAGAACTTCAGAAACATGCTGTTTACAAAGAGGCAGAGCCTACTCTATCTATCCTAACCATTACTTCGAACGTTGTTTATGGTCACAAAACAGGTGCTACACCTGATGGTAGAGATAAAGGAGTACCATTTGCACCAGGTGCTAACCCAATGCACGGTAGAGATCAAAAAGGAGCTATCGCTTCATTGAACTCAGTAGCAAAATTGGACTATTCTGCATCAAAAGATGGTATCTCGAATACTTTCTCAATTGTTCCTAAGTCGTTGGGAGCAACTTCTGTGATTCGTATCGATAACCTTACCACTATGATGGATGCTTACTTTACAAAAGGAGCACACCACTTGAATGTGAACGTTCTTAATCGTGCCCTATTGGAAGATGCAATGGAGCGCCCAGAAGAATACCCACAGCTAACTATTCGTGTTTCTGGATATGCTGTGAACTTTGTTCGTTTAACTCGCGAACAACAAATGGAAGTGATTTCCAGAAGTTTCTTCGAAAAAATGTAAGAAACCTGAATCCAGGTTCATAAAATATTCGTATTCATATAGCAAGAGCCTTTCTCCCAACCGGGGGGAAGGGCTTTTTTGCTAAATAATAACAGATGAAACGAGCATGAATTTTCAGCATTCTAAATTTTACAGAAGAGAATGATTAAAGTTTATGTGAGTTCCTGAATGGATTTAAATTTTTTGAAAATTCTGAGATCAAAAAATTTTAAACAGATGAAAAACGATAACAACAAATTGAGAGTACACTCCATTGAATCCCTTGGCACATACGATGGACCGGGAATTAGAATGGTTGTTTTTCTTCAGGGATGTAACTTTGCTTGCGCCTACTGTGCCAATGCAGATACCATTCCTACCAAAGGAGGAAAAGAGACAGATATCGAGGAGTTACTTCAATTGTCTCGTAGTCAGCGACCTTTTTTTGGTACAATTGGAGGAGTTACAGTTTCGGGGGGCGAACCACTTCTTCAAGCCAAGTCACTTATTGAATTATTCAAAAAGCTAAAAGCAGAGAAATTCAATACTTGCATTGATACCAATGGTAGTGTCTTCACCGACGATGTAAAAGAACTAATGGAATATACCGATCTTGTTCTATTGGACATCAAACACATCGACGAAGAACAACACATTAAGTTGACCGAAAAGCGCAATGAAAAATCACTTCAGTTTGCCGATTATTTAAAAGAAATCGACAAACCGATTTGGTTACGCTACGTTCTCGTTCCTGGTTGGACAGACAATCCTGACCATTTGCACCAGTTGGGCGAGCGACTAAAAGAACATACTAACATTGAAAAGTTAGAAATTCAGCCCTACCATAGTCTTGGTGTTCATAAATACGAACACTTAGACAAAGAATACCGATTGAAAGACGTAACTGAAAATACTCCGGAGCAACTGGAAAAAGCCAAAGAAATCTTCAGTCAGTACTTCAAACAAGTTATTATTAATTAGAAATAAGCCATGAGTGAAAGTTCGTATTATTCACCCAAAGAGATTGTTGAAATTGTAAATAAAACAGCCGAGAGCAAGGCAAATACTTCGGCAAAGAAAACTTTTGTATTAGCTATTCTTGCCGGAGCATATATTGCAATGGGAAGCTTCCTGGCCATTATTATTGGAGGCGGCTTACCCGAAATGCAAGCGACTAATCCCGGTATGCAGAAATTCATTTTCGGCGCTGTTTTCCCACTCGGACTTATTTTGGTTGCCATTGCTGGTGCCGACCTTTTTACTGGAAATACGGCCTACTTTACGCCTTCTGTGCTATCCAAAAGACTTCCACTTTCGGCTCCAATGAAAAATTGGACCATTGTATATATCGGAAACTTTGTTGGTTCACTTTTGGTAGCCTGGTTATTTGCCTACTACACAGGAATGTTGGCGAAATCGCCATGGTTGGATACTGTTATTGCCATCGGTGAGAAAAAAGTATCGGCACCATTCATGAAAGCTTTAGTGAAAGGTATTGTATGTAACTGGATGGTAGCATTAGCGATGTGGCTGGCCTATGCATCAAAATCAACTACCGGAAAAATATTTGGTATTTGGTTCCCAATTATGGCTTTTGTGGCTATGGGATTTGAGCACTGCGTAGCCAATATGTTCTTCATTCCAACGGCTATCTTTTACGGAGCAGATATTACCTGGGGGCAATTCATTACCGATAACCTAATTCCAGTAACCATTGGAAACATTATTGGAGGAGTTGTTATGGTAGGCGCTGCCTATTGGTACTTATACGATTCCAAAGAGAAGTAAATTAAGATTATCGAATGTCTGTATTATCAGATGACAGATAAATATTGAAAAGATGGATTCTTTCGGGATTCCATCTTTTTTTTGCTCTATATTTGCGCAAAAAATATTCAATCATGCGAAATAATTCTCTCCTACAGATCACTTCCAATCAAATGGGACAAGGCGACGAAAAACTAGGACAACTATTGATAACCAATTACATCAACCTTCTTCAAGAAGAAGAAAATCGCCCTAAGATCATTACATTTTACAATTCTGGAGTAAAACTATTGTGTATTGACTCACCTGTTTTAGACACTCTGAAAGCATTAGAAGCACAAGGAACTAAACTAGTTGCATGCAAAACATGTCTTTCTCATTTCGGATTACTAGAAAAGATGGAAGCAGGTATTGTGGGCACTATGATGGACATTGTAACTCTACAAATGCAAGCCGACAAGGTGATTAATATTTAAGATTTACATCAATTCAAAAACCAATTGATGTAAATCTTCTTGTGCTAACTCATTGTTTGAGTCAACCATTTTTAACCACTCTTGTGTTGACTCTTCATTGTGTTTCTTTCCCATCCAGAAATCGGTTAATGATTTATCATGCTCATTGTTCATAGTAACAAAGGCCGAAAAAACATGCCCTTTTTTCACTTCGAGCAAAGCATTTATCTGTTTTGTTCCAATGGTTAATTCGCGCTGAATAGAATAACCAGGGGAATAGCCAAAGTTCCAATCCCATTGACTGTACTTCTCGTCGATTAATTGCTCAATAGCTTTGTTGTCCTCTTCTGAGAAGTTGTATTGGGAACCATCTCCACTCTTTCCCATCAAAAACTTCAACAGGTAGTTGCTGAATTCAGTTGCATCCATTGTACTTTTCAGGTGGTCTACAATGTTGGTAACTCTGGAACGAACCGACTTTACTGCTTTGCCCTGATAAGCCGACTCATCGGTAAAAATGGCCTCTTCCAGTTCATCTAAATCGGTATCGAAAAGTAAAGTAGCATGACAAATCAATCGTTTTTTGAAAACATGCTCGGCATTGCCTGAAATCTTTTTCCCGCCAATTAGAATATCATTTCTCTTGCTGAAAGTGGCTTCAATTCCCAGGTTTTCGATGGCTAACCGAACGGGATCCAACAAATCGCGATAGTTTACTTTGGTAATATCTGCTACTTGCTGATGAAATGAAAAGTTGATGTTACCTTCATCATGATAAACAGTTCCTCCCCCCGACAAACGACGAATAATAGGTACATTATTGCTCTTCAAGTGGGCATAATTTACCTCTTTCAGTGCATTCTGGTGCTTTCCCACAATCACCGCCGGGCGATTGATATAAATGAAGCAAATATCGTTTTTGAAGTTCTTCAGCAGATACTCTTCTGCTGCTAAATTGAAATATGGATTGTTCGTTGGAGAAAAAATAAATTGCATGCTACTCTTCGTTGTTCTGTTCCTTTAAAAGTGCTGCCATTTTCGCCAGCCCTTTTTTCATCGCATTTTCGATGCGTTTGTAAGGTAACAACTCTTTAGCAATAAAGATGACCATGAGGTTTATTTTTTCGTTGGTGCCCGTATCAATTTCCATGTAGAAATCGGGCTTGTTTAAGCGATAAGCTTCTCTTAACTGTCTTTTTATCTGATTACGATGAACAGCTCGCTTAAACGACTTTTTGGATGCAGTAAATGCAGTTTGTGCAATTGGCTCCTGATTGAATTCTCCTTTAATCCACACAAATTTCAATGGAAAAACCAAAAAGGTATTGCCATCGGAAAATAGATTACGAATGCGAGTATGACTACACAAACGCTCTGATTTACTTAATGTGTATTGCGGATTACCTGAATTCATGCTACAAAAATAAAAAAGGGGAACTTATCATTCCCCTTTGTGCAATATATATTTTCGAATATTGTCCTATTTCTTGTTTTTATCTTTGATATACTGCTCCAAAGCCATAGTCATAGAAGGTGCTTTTGGATTTGGTGCTTCGATATCAAGACGCAAACCTGCTTCTTTTACGGCCTTAGCAGTAGAAGGTCCGAATGAAGCGATTCGAGTTTCGTTCTGTTCAAATTCTGGAAAGTTCTTAAGTAGTGACTTCACTCCCGAAGGACTGAAGAATACCAATACGTCGTAATTCACATTTTCCAAGTCAGACAAGTCGCTACTTACTGTTTTGTACAAAATAGCTTTTGTATAAGTAAATTTGGCTTTATCCAACAAGTTAGGAATCTCTTGCTTGTGAATATGTGATAATGGAATTAAGAATTTCTCTTTTGAATGCTTTTTCATTACATCAATAAGATCGGCAAAACGGCCTGCACCGAAGAAGATCTTACGCTTACGATACACGATGTATTTCTGCAAATAGAATGCTGTAGCCTCCGAAACACAGAAGTATTTCATTGTATCGGGCACTGTGATTCTCATTTCCTGACAAACGCGGAAAAAATGATCGATTGATGTACGGCTTGTAAATATAACGGCCGTATGATCCAATATCTGGATGCGAGTTTGTCTAAACTCCTTCGCTGATACTCCTTCAACTTGGATAAACGGTCTAAAATCAATGTCCAAATTATTTCGATCTGCTAGATCAAAATAAGGTGATTTTTCTGATGCTGGTTTCGGTTGCGAAACTAAGATTCTTTTGATTTTCATGTATCTTGCTTTGTCCTGTGCTTCAACTATTTCCCTTCAATTAGTAATGTTTTCCAGATCAAAACCATGGGTAGAATTTCGAGCGTACAAAGGTACAAAATCAAATAATAAATTGAGGCATGTTTACGTATAAATATTGAAAATCCACGAAATAACATCAATAAATATGTACATAAAAACACCACAACCCCTGTAATAACAATACCTTTCAACAAGAAACCCGAGGCATATGCGTTTATTAAAACAACTGGAAATAAAGCGATTCCGAGCACTTTATTATATATTTCAGCATTAAAATTGAATTCTATTGCTTCATTTCGATAGAAGAAAACCACTCCTAAAAGTCGGTGAATGGCAAATTTCAATCGAAAATAGATGACTACTCCCACAAAGCAGATGGCATACAAAAGCAGTCCATTAACTCCCAAATCAAATCCCCATAGATTCAAGGCCTGGTAAACGAACATGGCAAAAACCAAGTACGAAAAAGCTTTCATTAAGAGCGTGGCATGACCAAAATTGGAACTACTCTCTCCAAACAAGCGCAATGCCGAAGTTTTATTCGCAGCAGCAGAGAAAATCTGGTGCATGAATTTAGAATAGGCATTACGCACAAGTACCAAAACCACCAATGCCAATAACATTACCAATGTTATCCAATCGGCATTTCTGGAAATAAACTCTTTCTCTGGCAATTCAATACTTTTCGACGGGGTTACCGTTATTGCTTGAGCCTGAATGGGCTTGATAGGAACAACAGGAAGAGTATCGATTTTAGTTTTTACAGCATTCGATTTTGTTCTACTAATGGCTTTAGTAGAATCGGACTTAATCGGCAATAAAGATCTATTTTGTTGCTGCATTAACTAATTAGAAGATTAAAGTTTGCTGGTAGCTTACTACATTTGTGAGCGAGAAACAAAGATACAGTAATTTAAGTTGGTCGTCAAGCCAACCAGCAACTAATCGACAATATGATTGATTCCAATTTCAAAATATATCAAGCTCCACTGCAAGGTTTAACTGATTTTACATTTCGAAATGTACATCACAAGTACTTCAATCATATCGATGAATATTTCACTCCATATCTGGTGTTTGAAAACGATGGATCGATAAAAAAGTCGCGCTTAAATGAAGTTGTTCCAGAGAACAATACAATTAATAATCTTACTCCTCAGGTTTTAGTCAAAGATGCTGCTGAAACTGTTCGAATGCTTCAGTTATTAACAGACTATGGCTATAACTCAGTGAATTTCAATTTAGGATGTCCCTACCCGATGGTCACCAAGCGCGGTAGAGGCTCTGCATTGCTTCAACATCCAGAAGCTGTGAACTCTATTCTGGAAGCAGCATTCGCACATTTTCAAGGTACTGTATCTGTAAAAATGCGATGCGGATTGGTTGATTTTGCAGAACAAACTCCTGTTTTGGAAGTCTTAAATCAGTTTCAGTTATCGAACCTGTTTCTCCACCCACGAATAGGAAAGCAACTTTATAAAGGAACTCCCAACATCGAAGCGTTTATGCAAGCTCGTGATATATATCAATCAGAAATTGTCTACAACGGAGATATTAATTCGGCGGAAGATATGGAGCAGTTGCAAAGCACCATTGGAACGGCCAGCGGTTTAATGATTGGAAGAGGCTTATTGCAAAATCCACAACTGCCAGAAGCGTTAAAAGAAGCAGAAACAAACATTGATGCAGATAAACTAAGAAGCTTCCACGAAGAGTTGTTTGTAAGTTACCAAAATCGATTATCGGGCGATAGTCATTTGTTGCAAAAGATGCGTCAGTTTTGGGAGTATTTCTGCATGAGCTTTCCCAATTCCAGAAAAGTATTTAAATCGATTAAAAAAGCCAATAATCTTGAGCAATACTGGCAAGCAGTTCAAGCTGCTTTTTCCCTTTTCTATTAATCTTATTTCGACTTTAAATTATAAGTTTAGATAAATAAAAAAGCGGAATCAAAATGACTCCGCTTTCAATATTTTAATTTGCGAAACTCCCACAGGATGCCTCCCGGAAGTAACGTTTTTCATAATCTTCCATCAATAGAGTGATATACTTTGCCTCATCATGTTCTACAGTCCCTTTTGGGGCATCATAAATTTCTAAAAAGCGAAGTAATGCTCCTCTATATTCATCCTCTGTTCGTATTCTATCCTCGTTTTGAATCATTATTAATGTGCTTCCAGCCAATTATCAGCTGCCTTCATTTCAATCTCCAATGGTACATTAAAATCGAAAGCATTTTCCATTTCTTCTTTAACTATTCCTTTTACTTCCTCTAATTCCTCAACAAGTACGTTAAAGTTAAGTTCATCGTGCACCTGTAGCGTCATCTCCGATTTCAATCCCTTCTCCTCCAGTGTACGTTGAATTTTTACCATTGCCAATTTAATAATATCGGCTGCTGATCCCTGAATGGGCGCATTAATTGCATTTCGTTCGGCCACTCCACGCACCACTGCATTTGCAGAATTGATGTCATTTAAATAACGCCTGCGGCCTAAAATTGTTTCTACAAAACCATTATCTCTTGCTTTTGCGATACTTTCGTCCATGAATCGCTTGATATCCGGGAAACTTTCGAAGTATCCATCGATCAAATTCTTGGCCTCGGAACGAGAAATATTCAAGCGTTGAGAAAGACCAAAAGCCGAAATTCCATATATAATTCCGAAGTTAGCTGTTTTGGCTTTTCTACGCATCTCAGAAGTCACTTCATCTAAAGAAACACCATAAATGCGAGCAGCCGTAGCTGCGTGAATATCTTCTCCTCTATGGAAAGCATCAATCATATGCTGGTCGCCACTCATGGATGCCATAATACGCAATTCGATCTGAGAATAATCGGCAGAAAGAAATGTATGATTGGCGTCTGAAGGAACAAATGCCTTACGAATTTCTCTTCCGTTATCGTCGCGAATTGGGATATTCTGTAAGTTCGGATTATCAGAACTCAAGCGGCCTGTGGCTGTTCGAGCCTGATTATACGACGTATGAATCTTACCTGTTTTAGCATTGATCAACTCAGGAAGTGCCTCCACATAGGTAGAAAGCAGCTTTCTTAGCGAACGAAAATCCAACACTTTCCCTGCAATTGGATGTTTATCTTTCAGTTTTACCAATACTTCTTCGTTGGTAGAATATTGCTGTGTCTTGGTTTTCTTCGCTTTCGGATCCAGTTTCAGCTTATCGAAAAGAATTACTCCCAGCTGTTTTGGGGAAGCCACATTAAACTCCTCTCCTGCCAGTTCGATGATCTCTCTTTCCAGCGTAACAATCTGCTCTTTCAATACTACTGCAAACTGATCAAGCTCTTCCCTCTTCAATGTTACACCCGCAAACTCCATTTCACATAGCACGTGAACCAAAGGCATCTCTACATCGGTAAATAGCTTCTCCTGACCTTCTTTCTTAAGCTCTTTTTCCAATGCCTGCTTCAACTGGAAAGTGTAATCCGCATCTTCACATGCATACTCTTTCAGTTTATCCAATTCGATCTGACGCATAGAAAGTTGCTTCTTCCCTTTCTTTCCAATCAAACTCTCGGTAGATACCTTTTCGTAGTTCAAATAAATCTCGCAAAGGTAATCGAGGTTATGCTTCTGCTCAGGCTGAATCAGGTAGTGAGCCACCATTGTATCGAAAAGCGTTCCCTTCACATCTACATCGTAATACTTGAGCATAAGCATATCGTATTTGATATTCTGCCCAATCTTCACAATGCGTTCATCTTCAAATATCGATTTGAATTCCTGAACAATGGCTTTTGCTTCGTTATAATCTTCTGGAAGTGGTACGCAGTAAGCCTCGTTGGCTTTAAATGAGAACGAAAGACAAACCAATTCGACCGAATGTGGATCTAATCCGGTAGTTTCTGTATCGAAACAAAATTCTTCCTGAACACATAAATCGGCACGTAAATCGGCGCGCAATTCTGGTGTGTCCATCATGAAGTAGCTATGGGCTACACTTTCAATATTTCCCAAACGCTTCTCTTCCACAACTGGTGCTGCTTCGAATGCTGGTCCTCCAAATAGAGTACCCTGTTCGAATTGCATTGTAGCCGGTTGCTGTTCCACTGGTGCTGCCCCCAATCGTTGCAACTGAGTTTTAAATTCCAGATCGGTAAACAACTCTCGTAAACGAGCATTGTCTGGCTCTTTTCGGGTTAAATCGCAAGCTTTTACCTCCAAAGGAACATCCAAAATAATCTCTGCCAGTTTTCTGGAAAGACGTACCTGCTCTTCGTTATCCTGCAGTTTTTCTTTTTGCTTACCTTTCAGCTGGTCGATATTGTTGTAGATACCATCAATACTATCGAACTGACCAATAAGCTTCATAGCTGTTTTCGGACCAATTCCCGGACATCCTGGAATGTTATCAGCCGTATCACCCATCAGACCTAAAATATCGATTACCTGTTCGGCACGAGTAATATTAAAATTCTCATACACTTCTGGAAGTCCCCATATTTCAGCTTCTGCTCCTCCTCTTTTGGGCTTATACATGAATACATTCTCTTCCACCAGCTGTGCATAATCCTTATCCGGAGTCATCATAAACACCTGATAACCTTCTTTTGCTGCACTTTTAGCCATGGTTCCAATCACATCATCCGCCTCGAACCCTGCTTTTTCAATTACAGGAATCTGGTAAGCATCAATTAGTTTTCTGATGTATGGAATGGAAGCACGTAAGTCTTCGGGCATTTCTTCCCTATTGGCCTTGTAAGGCTCATACATTTCATGACGAAATGTTGGCCCTTTCATATCGAAAGCAATGGCCAAATGCGATGGATTTTGCTCTTTCAACAACTGGTCGAGCGTATTGGTAAATCCCAATATCGCAGATGTATTCTGTCCTTTTGAATTGTAACGTGGATTCTTAATGAATGCAAAATAAGCTCTGTAAATCAACGCATAAGCATCCAATAAAAAGAGTTTTTTCTCTTCAGGAGAAGGAGTTTGAGTCATGATTTGTGATTTTAAAGATTATCAGAAGCATACCATTCTGCAAAAGAGCTTGTAGTTTCATTTAATCGAATAGAATGCAACTGTACTCTTTCGGGTAATGCTTTCTGAATTTGTTCAGCAATATAGATAACAAGGTTTTCACTCGTAGGTTGAAAATCGAAAACATGATAGCGCTCGTACATAACTCCTAACTCAAGCAATTTATCTTGAGGAGCATCTTTATAAGTCACCAAAGCGTGATCAAGTGAATCGACAATGTCTTCCTGAACAATCTTCTTTAAATCGCCAAAATCCATAACCATACCATTCTTAGGATGTGTATCATCCTTCAAAGGTTCACCAATTATTGTTACGGAAAGTTTGTAAGAATGCCCATGCACGTTACGACAACGACCATCGTAATTGTAAAGTGCATGAGCCATCTCAAAATCGTATTGTTTTGTAAGTCTGATTTTTGCCATACCTCTATTTTGAGGCAAATATCGTAAATATCAGACTCATTTTAAAACAAACTTATAAATTGATTAGTCTTCGCAGGTACACTTCTCTATACACTCAACGATCTGACTCAATCGCTCATGTTTTAAGAAATAGAAAGTGTTCTTCCCTTCACGTTTTGAGCACAATACGCCCTTATCTTTTAAAATACCAAGGTGGTGCGATGTAGACGCTTGCTCAATTCCTAATAATTGGTGCAATTCTGTTACAGTGAGCCTTTTTCCTCCCTCTAGATAGCCTAAAACGGCTAACCTCATTGGATGGGCAATTGCTTTAAGCATATTTGCAGCCATCTCAAACTTCTCCATGTCTAGCTCCTTCATAAAAATTTATTAAAATCAGGTTTACAACTAAATGCAAATATATAAATATTTCTTTCCTCACCATGAAATAGATCAGCTATTTAGCTGAAATATAGCAAGATGTTTTATTAACATCGCAAAAGCTAGGATAAAAGGTTCGTTCAATAAAATTTCTATCTTTGATTTTTCAAAAAAAGAATACAATATGGCTCCACTGGATAGGATTAAAGCCCCAATAAAAGACGAATTAGATGCATTTGAACCGCATTTTAGGTCGACTGTAAAAACAGATGTTCCACTTCTAGCGACTGTAATGAATTACATTTTGCGTCGCAAAGGAAAACAGATGCGTCCTATGTTCGTATTTCTATCGGCTAAACTAAACGGAGGAATTACCGAAGAGACTTACGTTGGAGCCAGCTTTATTGAACTACTACACACTGCCACTCTTATTCACGATGATGTAGTGGATGAAACCTACGAGCGCAGAGGTACTTTTTCGGTAAATGCTTTGTGGAAAAATAAAATCGCCGTTTTAGCTGGAGATTATATCCTTGCCCGTGGTTTACTTTTAGCCGTGAAACACAAGGCTTATCAGCTTCTAGAGCTGATGTCTCAAACGGTTGAAGATATGAGTAAAGGTGAGATCCTTCAGATTCAAAAGGCTAGAAAACTGGATATTACCGAAGAGACTTACTTCGAAATAATAAGAAAGAAAACAGCGTCGTTGATTGCAACAAGTATGGCAATTGGAGCAGCTTCAACCACAAAAGATGAAGCAACTATTTCGAAAATGTATCAATTGGGAGAACATATTGGTATCGCCTTTCAAATACGAGATGATATATTCGATTATCAATCGAAAGGTTTAATTGGAAAACCAACCGGAAACGATATCAAAGAGCGTAAGATGACACTTCCTCTTATTCATGTTTTAAACCAAAGTTCGAAGGCAGATAAGAAACACTACATTCATTTAGTTCGAAAAAAGAATAAAAACAAAGCCAAGGTGAAAGAGGTAATCGATTTTGTGATCTCCAATGGTGGCTTGGAGTATGCCACGTCGCAAATGAATGAATACAGAGACAAGGCTTTAAGTATTCTGGATGAGTTTCCGGAAACAGAAACTAGAGAGTCATTGAGGGAGCTAATTCTTTATGCTACCGAGAGAAAACACTAAAAAAAATAGCGACTCTAGGCCGCTATTTCTCTATTTCGAATTAAGTATTAATCTTAGAAATATTTCACTTCTGTTCCTACCAGGTCAGTTAGCAAATTGTTTGCTAAACGGCTAGCACCAATTCTGAACATGTTTGGGTTTAACCAATCGTCGCCTAACACATGCTTAACGGCAGCAATGTATTGAAGTGCCTCTTCTGGAGTAGTAATTCCACCAGCAGGTTTGAAACCAATTTTCTCACCAGTATTTTCGTAGTGGTACTTAATAGCGTGAGCCATAACTACTGCTGCTTCTAATGTAGCTGCAGGAGACTCTTTTCCTGTAGATGTTTTAATGAAATCAGCTCCGGCATTCATTGAAATCAACGATGCTTTCCAGATGTTTTCAGGAGTTTTAAGTAGTCCTGACTCTAGAATTACTTTAAGGTGAGCCTCGCCAATTCCTTTTTTAATTTCAGCAATCTCTTCATGAACAAATTCGTAGTTCCCATCTAGGAATTCACCAATTGAAATTACGATATCAATTTCATCAGCACCAGCTTCAACAGCCAACTTTGCCTCTTCTACTTTAATCGACTTAAATGTCATTGAAGAAGGGAAACCACCAGCAACTGCTGCAATATTTACCTCTGGTAATTGCAATGTTTCTTCAACAGTTTTAACCATTGTTGGATAAACACAAATTGCAGCAACATTACCAAACTCACCATACTCGTTGTACAAGTTGTTTACATTGTCAGCAAACATTTTTGCACGATCACGTGTATCGGTCGAGTTTAAGGTAGTAAGATCGATACAATTAAATGCCAGCTTCTTGTAAGTTGCATTGTTCAACTCTTCAGCAGCCATTTTCTTTACTGTTTCCAACTCTTTTGCCAAAAACTGCTCGTCAATCATTGGCTGATTTTTCTCCGTACTCATATCTTACAATTTTAATTTCTCATTATTCCAATGTCGGTTTGAATCGCGTTGAGTTTTCTTCTCCATATTTTCATGAAAAGCAGTTGTTAAGTCTACTCCTGTTTGATTGGCCAAACACAATAAAACCCATAAAACATCGGCCATCTCATCGGCCAACTTCACTTTTTCATCCGACTTTTTAAACGACTGGTCACCATAAGTTCGAGCCATTACTCTTGCCAGCTCTCCCACCTCTTCGGTTAAAATGGCCATATTGGTTAACTCACTAAAGTAACGAACACCGTACTTCTTAATCCACTTATCAACCTGTTCTTGCGCTTCCTTTAAGCTTATATCAGTCATATTAAAACGCTTTATCTTTTGAATCCATAATGATGGTCACCGGACCATCGTTTATTAAAGCTACTTGCATATTAGTTCCAAACTCACCTGTTTTTACCTCTTTTTGAGCAATTTGTTCCAAGTGAGCTACAAATTTTTCATACATAGGTATCGAAAAATCAGGCTTTGCGGCCCTGATATACGAAGGGCGATTTCCCTTTTTGGTGTTGGCATGCAGGGTAAATTGACTTACCACCAATAACTCCCCATCAATATCCAATACAGAACGGTTCATTACCCCCTCTTCATCGGCAAAAATCCGAAGGTTTACTGTCTTCTTACACAACCATTCAATATCTTCTTGCGTATCCACCTCTTCAATACCCAATAAAATCATCAAACCTTGATTGATGGATGATTTTACCTGATTGTTAATGGTTACCGACGCTTCGGAAACCCGTTGTATTACGATCCTCATTTAAGTAAAGCTGCTAGTTTTTTGTTTTTCCGAGATCAAAATTAATCTTTTTTAGTAGGTATAAGATAAAACTATGGAATATAACCGATTACACTTTCTATCTGTTTCCATATTTCTAATATCTGTCTTCTATCCAAAAAATATATAAATTGAAGTAAAACCTCTTTTTGTCTAATAAATTTCACAAAACATTAAACAAAACAATAATAAACCATGTTCTCTCATAAAAAACAACGATAATGCTTAGAATTACCACTTTAATCACACTATTACTTTCTATTTCAGTTGCTTTTTCCCAAAACACTGCAATAAAAGGTAAAGTATACGATGCTGACAGCAATCAGCCGCTTCCTTTTGTAAATGTTGTCATTAAGGGAACTACACTAGGAGTAATTTCAAGTGAAGACGGAACCTTCCAGTTTACGAATGTCTCACCCGGATTTATTCGGCTCGAAGCATCTTTTGTGGGGTATGAAACCACTATATCATCGGAAATTGAAGTAAGTAATGCACGCACATCTTATATCGAAATAAAACTACTTCCTCAAGCTCAGAACCTCAAGGAAATAAAGGTGGCAGCATCGCCCTATCGTACAACAGCTCAAAGTCCACTTTCATTGCGCACTATTGGAGTATCAGAAATTGAGACAGCTCCCGGAGCTAATCGTGACTTATCGCGGGTTATCCAATCATTTCCAGGAATTGCCTCTCCGGTATCATTTCGAAACGATATTATTGTTCGAGGAGGAGGACCATCTGAAAATGCCTTTTTCTTAGATGATATTGAGATACCAACCATTAATCACTTTGCAACTCAAGGAGCATCTGGAGGTCCTGTAGGGATTATTAATGCCGACTTAGTTCGAGAGGTAAGCTACTATTCCGGAGCTTTTCCTGCCAATATTAGCAATGCACTTAGTGGTGGTTTTGTGTTTACTCAAAAAGATGGTAATCCGGACAAAATGCGATTTGGTGCCTCCATCGGAGCATCGGAAGTTACAGCTACACTTGACGGACCGCTTTCAAAGAAAACAACCATGCTATTTTCTGCTCGCCGATCGTACTTGCAGCTTCTTTTTTCTGCATTGGAATTGCCATTTCTTCCTACATTTAATGATGTTCAGTTTAAAATAAAACATAAAATAAACAGCACAAGCGAGTTATCTCTTACGGGAATTGGTGCGTACGACGATTTAGCAATCAACACCGACATAAAAGATCCGGACGACCAGCAACAAGCTATTTTAAGCTCAATTCCTGAGAATCACCAACGTTCTTACAGTATTGGTGCATCCTACAAGAAATACCATGAGAATGGACACCATACATTTGTTATAAGTCGTAGCTACCTCTACAATCAAGCACTGAAATATAAAGAGAACGACGAATCGTCTGAGGCCAACAAAATCCTAGATTACGAATCGAAGGAAGCCAGCAATAAGTTGCGTTACGAAAATAAAATTCACAATCAGGAAACTACCTTTAATTATGGAGCCGGCTTAGATTGGAATAGTTACAATACCACTACTATGAGTAACCGATTTTACAATGGAGTATCAACTCCTATCAATTACAAATCGGATTTAAACTTCATGGATTGGTACCTGTTTGCCCAAGCCAATAGATATTTTGCCAACAACCGACTTTTGCTTTCACTCTCGCTACGGGCAGATGCCAATAACTATAGCAGCAAAATGAATAATTTGTTGGAGCAAATTTCGCCCCGCTTTTCGGCTAGTTACCGGATTACACCTACCTGGTCTGTTAATTTCAATACCGGAAAATATTTCCAGCTTCCAGCATTAACCACCTTAGGATATAAAGTTGATGGAAAATACATCAATAAGGAAAATAACATCCGATATATATCGGCTTATCATTGGGTAGGAGGTATAAAATACCAACCCGATGCACGTCTTCAGCTTTCAGGGGAACTATTCTGGAAAAATTACAAACACTACCCTTTTTCTGTAAACGAAAGAGTTAGTATGGCCAACTTAGGTGCCGACTATGGAGTGGTAGGTAACGAAACAGTAACTTCTAACTCTGAAGGACGAGCTTATGGCTTCGAACTTTTACTTCGACTAAATACACAGAAGAAACTATATATGAACGCCTCGTATACGTTTGTTAGAAGTGAGTTTGATGACACAAAAGGAAACTACTTGCCTTCGGCTTGGGATAGTAAACATTTATTTGTAGCAACTGCTACCAAAGATTTAAAGCGAAATTGGAAGCTTGGAGCAAAATTCAGATTTATGGGAGGCTTGCCTTATACTCCATATGATATGGATAAGTCGAGTTTAGTAGAAGCCTGGGATTTACAAGGCGAACCATTCCTGGATCTAAATGCTCGTAATTCCTTGCGATTAGGATCTTTCAGCCAACTAGATCTTCGTATTGACAAATACTATTACTTGAAAAATATTACACTGAAGTTTTACCTGGATTTGCAAAATGCATTGAGTTCGAAATCGGAAGAACAAGATATTCTGGTTCGAGAAATGGATGAAAACGGACAATTCAGAACCGTCAATAATAGTAAAAACTATGTGTTGAAAAGAGTAAAAAATGAAGATGGAAATGTACTACCAACAATAGGTGTTATTGTGCAATTTTAAGTCCATTTCGGTATTAAATTTAGTACCGAAACGGACTTCATATATTTCTCTATTTATCTTTCATCATTTCTGTTTGCTGACGAATAGAATCTTCGTGAATCAACTGGAAAAGTATCTTAACAAAGAACTCATCCAGATTCAACTTCTGGGCCAAATCTACTCGGTCGCTCATCATTGTCGACCAGCGATCCATTTGTAGTGCTGTTACACTATTTTCTTTCTTGTAACGAGCAATATCTTTAACCAATTCCATTCTTCCGGAAAGAGTTTCCAGTAATTCAGAATCCAGTGAATCAATTCTGTCACGCAAATCTTGTAGCTGATTATCAAACTCTTTATTAGATGAGCGTGCATAACGGATAACCAATCGATCTAACACTCCCGATAAAGCTTCTGGTGTTAATTGTTGATCTTTATCACTCCAAGCACATTCTGGCTTAATATGCGACTCAATCATCAATCCATCCACTCCCATATCGAATGATTTCTGAGCTACCTCATAAATCAACTCGCTATCGCCAGCAATATGGCTTGGATCACAAATCATTGGAATTTCGGGAAACAGACGACGAAATTCGATCATTGTTCGCCAACTTGGATAATTGCGATATTTTGATTCTCCGAACGGAGTAAAACCACGGTGAATACCTACTAACTTTTTAATACCAACTTGATTTAGGCGCTCGAAAGCTCCCATCCATAGCTGCACATCAGGAGTAAGTGGGTTTTTAATACACACAACCTGATCGGTTCCTTTTAGTACATCGGCAATCTCCTGAACCACAAAAGGGCTACCAGTAGAGCGTGCTCCAATCCAGATTACATCAACTCCTGCTTTCAATGCTTCCTCGGTATGAGCAGCATTAGCTACCTCGGTACCAACAGGTAAACCAGTTTCGGCTTTAATGTTTTTCAACCATTCCAAACCGACACTTCCAACTCCCTCGAATGTTCCAGGACGAGTTCTTGGCTTCCAAACTCCACCTCGAAAAACAGACACACGATTATCTTTTACCAGCTCCTTGGCTGTTGTCATAGCCTGTTCTTCTGTCTCTAAACTACATGGTCCTGCTATCAATAGCGGATTACTGGTATCCTTCAACCAGCTACTGATAGGCAAAATATCCAACTCTGTTCCCATTATTTCTTTTTGTTTTATCGGGTAAATAATCTAACTATTTTCTCTTCGCTTTTAATCAGGAAAGGATTCTTCTTATCCAAAACCTCTCTGATTTTCGATGCATTGTCAATCAACTCCATCATCTTATCCGATTCTTCGGCTGCAATGGCCTTTTTAAGCTCGTCTAAGTGACGCTGGTAAACTTCAATTGATTCCACTACATACTCTTTGTTCTGCTTAAAAATTGGCCCCCACATCGAAGCAGAACTCTTTGCTAAACGCACTGTTGAACGAAAACCTCCACTTGCTAAATCGAAGATGATTTTTCTATTCTCCTTAGCCAAAACAGCATTAGCCAAAGCAAACGCAGTTACGTGAGGCAGATGCGAAATAAATGCAGTGCTATGGTCTTGTTCATCAGCCGACATAAATGCAATAGACATTCCTAGTGCCTGGTACATCTTCTCGACCAAAGCCACATGTTGCGGACGACTTTGCTCCTGATCGCAGATGATAGCAATCTTTTCTTTGAAAAGCCCTTCTAATGCCGCACGAGGTCCTGAGTTTTCAGTTCCCGACATAGGGTGTCCTGCCACATAATTTCCTCGACGTGGGTGGTTTTCAACACTCTTACAGATCTGCTTTTTGGTAGATCCCACATCGGTTACAGTTGTATTACTTTTAATCTGATCAAGCACCTGAGGCAAAATTCGTTTCATGGTATCAACTGGCACAGCCATCAATACCAAATCGGCTTCTTTCAAAGCATCGTTTACCTCACATGTCCTATCGGCAATACCTAGTTTCAAGGCTTCTTTCAGGTGAGCAGGATTGGCATCGACACCAATAATCTCGGTGGCAAATCCTGACTTTTTCAAGTCCAGTGCCATCGATCCACCGATTAACCCCAATCCAATTACTGTTACTATCATCTGTTTAGTTTTTCAATTTTTCTGATACAAAAAAAGCCCCTGAGTAAACTCAGAGGCTTTAGCTGTTTAATATCGTTGTGCTTATACAATACACTATCTGCCGACCCCTGAGTTATGGAAACGGAACCAATAATAAAAGTAAAAATGTGTATTGTTATTAAGCATGTTGTCTCTTTTTTCGAGCTACAAATATAGAATTATTATTTTAAAAACAGTTTCGCTGACAAATTATTTAAAATAGGGTTAATATTATTACATTTTTGGAGGAACCTCTCTACCCTGTTCCCTTAAACTACCCGAATCTGTAGTAACTGGTCGCATGATAAAACTGTAATTAACCTCTTTGTTACTTACCTTATAAGCATCCAATACCCCGGTTGAGTAGTCACCTACTCCACGTTCAGCCACATTTAGCTCCATATACACTTTCTCTACACGAGGAAGTTCATTAATGTGGTTTGCATGATCTAACATCCAACCTCGGTAATTTGTTGCTTTAAAAGAAGATGGCTTCATCAACTTAAACAACAGTCCTTGCTTTTTCTCATTCAAGGCAGCCACCCATCGTACATCTTGCCTACTGGCATAATCCTGAGGATGAATATATTGACCCAAAAAATTATCTACCTCTAATTCATACTCTCCAATAAAAGCACTTTCCTTTCTGTCTGGATAGTTTTCATGAGGTCCTCTGCCATACCAATTAATAGATTTAAAGCCTTCTGGTAAAGTTAAGAACACTCCCAGCTTCCCTAGTTCTGGTAAAGTTCCTTTTGGTGTTATTGTATTTTCTACTCGCACAAAACCATTGGAACACACGGTAAACAAACAGGTGTGTTTAAAACCTACACCATCGTTTCCATCGTATTCGTTAATGGTTTCAACATTTACCATCTCTTTGGTTTTTGATACTATTTTAGTGGAAATAGCTCTTCTCATCAATCGCTCCAAACGAAGAAACTTCCATTCCTGCCCTAAACGATATTCATTTTCTACCGGAGCACGGTAAGCATTCACCATTGGACCTCCTCCATCGGCGAGCATTTTTACTCCCTCGAAACTATAATTATGCAAGCGCCCGTTTTGAAATAGAAGTTCGAAATTTTTTCCTCGCAGATTAATTTCATCACCCGTTTGCTTAATCTTAATTCTTCCAGGTAGTTTAGTAATTAAACGCTCCTCTGTAACAACATTCAGAGACAGTTGCTCATGTGCTATGCTATGCCCTTGCTCTGCCCAAAGCTTTTTCTTCTTCAAAGCTATTTGAACATCTAACCAATATTCAGCCCCTTTTTCAACATTGAAAGAATCGATATTAAGCTTTACTATGCTTGAAGACATCGGCTCTAAATTTAATGTTCCTATTGAATCTTTTTGCAGCACCTTACCATCTTCTTTTAATTCCCAGAAAAGATAGTAGTCATCCATATTTTCAAAACGATTATTACTTTTCAATCGAATTTTATAATCAGCCTTATTGGCCCATTGAAAATCAATCTTTTGAAATAGCTTTTTAACCTCTATTAATTCGGGAGTTATTTCACACTCTGGTCCTACTATCCCATTCAAACATTTACGTCCGTCAGAAGGAACATTGCTTGGTCCAAACTCTCCTCCATATGCCCAAAATTCTTCACCTGTAACATTCTTCTTCTTTATGGCTTTATCTTTCCATTTATCGATAAAACCTCCTTGAATTTGATTCTCTTTTTTCACCCATTTAATGTATTCTTTCAGGTTACCTGAAGAGTTACCATTCATTCTACCCATTCGTCCAATCAGCAGCGGCTTTTTGCGCAATACTTTATCGAAGAGCTTCAGCTGATCGAAAGCAGGAGTTGGCCATACATCAACATCTGAGTGGTTGACCATGTAGTAATTTTCAGTGGCATTATCGTAGAATATTGGTCTACTTTCATCTCGCTGTTTTATCCAATTGTAGGCCGAAATAAAGTTATCCCCATCATCCGATTCTGTTCCTAACGACCACATTATCACTGAAGGGTGATTTTTATCCCGCTCAACCATTCTGGAAACACGATCGATAAAAACAGGTTCCCAGTCTTTATTTAAGACTAATGATTTGCTGTTTTTTCCACGTGAAACAATTATGTTGATATTAGCTTCGTCGATTACATAAAGTCCGTATTTATCGCACAAGTCGTACCATTTCATGTCGGCAGGAAAACCATTGGTTCGCACCGCATTTATATTATGCTGCTTCATTAACAGAATTTCCTTTACCATCTCTTTTTCAGAAACGTACCCGCCTGTTTTCGAACTAAATTCAATTCTATTAACTCCCATTAAGTTTATTGGTTTACCATTTACCAACAATTTCCCTTTCTCAATTTTCACATCACGGAATCCAAATTTGGTAGCCTGTCTTTCAATCCATGTTCCTTTATCTTTTAAGCCCAACTTTATTGAATACAAGTTGGGCGTTTCAGCCGACCATTTTTTAATATCTGAAAGATCGATATCAAACTTTAAAGCAACCAATTCTCCCCCACCAATATCCTCCACAATAGTTTCAAATTCTCCAACTTTCTTATTCTTTTCATCAAATACTCCCAATACAAATTCATGAGGCGAACAACTCTTGGTGTGGTAATTAACCACTTCAACTTCAGCCTGAAATTTTGCTTTGCTATAATCTTCATTCCACTTCGTGGTAAAAAAGTAATCGCGAACATGCAATTTAGGTGTAGAATAAATCACTACATCTCTTTCAATTCCAGACATATTCCAAGAGTCGAACTTCTCGAAATAAGCGCCATCACTCCACCTGAAAACTTGTAATGCTAGTGTATTTATTCCCCTCTGAACATGAGCAGTAATATCGAAATCGGCAGGCAACTTTCCATCTTCGCTATACCCTACATATTGCCCATTCACCCATAAATAGAATGCCGACGACACTCCCTGAAGGCAAATAAATACTTGCCTGTTCTTCCAGGAAGCAGGAATATCGAATTGCTTTAAGTAGCTCCCAATTGGATTGTAGCTATTGGGTATATTGGGTGGATTGTTTGGAAAAGGATAACGGTTGTATACGTAAATGGGAAAATCATATCCCTGCATTTGCCAACTTCCCGGCACATCTATCTCTTTCCAATTGACAGTACTATATCTTTCCTGATAGAAAGTATTGGGTTTCTCATTGGGATTTCTGGAGAAGTTAAATTTCCACTTCCCGTTGATTTTTTTAATCCAAGGTGAAGGTAGATTGGGGTTTTTCTCGTTGATTGGAGCACATTTTATGTGAGGAGGTTCTTTATTTACTCCATAGATTTTAGGATTACGCCACTCTTCCAGCATATATCTATTCTGCGATAAACCACTTGAGTATAGCAGAATAGCAATAAATAATAATACAATTCTTACAGCATTCATCGTACCTAATACAGTTAAAAATTTTATACAGCAGTTTCGTATATTATTATACTAACTTTAACTTAAATATGATACACTTTAGACCATTATTTTTCCATTAACCTCCTTATATTGAATGGTTTTACATAACTCTCAAGAAAATAGTAGTAAAGAATAAATATCCATTATATTTGTCAATATGTATCTGTATGAACTCTCAAGAACAATTTTTATTACTAATTTGTCACAAGCTTCTTGAGTTGAAATCATGAGGTTTTAAAGATCAGAAAAACGAATCAACTATGTCTTCAAAATTTACGTTACTAGCCCTAGGGCTTATTTTTTCAGTATCTGTTTGGGCAAAATCGGACCAAAAGAATAATGAAAAACACCGACCTCAATATCACTTTACTGTGGAAAAAAACTGGATAAACAACCCATGTGGTTTGTTTTTCAAAGACAACACCTATCATCTTTATTTCCAACACAATCCGACAGATAAAAAATGGAGTAATATTCATTGGGGACATGCTACCAGTAAAGATTTAATTCATTGGGAGAACTTACCTATTGCAATGAAACCTATGCCTTCGGATGGAGAAGAAAAAAAAGGAAGTCAATGGAGTGGTTCAGTTGTTGTTGATCATCAGAATAAGTTTACAAAAAACGGATTATTGGCTTTCAACTATGTGGTTGGATATGGTGTTTGCCTTTCAACAAGTTCAGACAATGGAACTACTTGGAAAATACACGATCAAAATCCTGTATTCAATGCTCCAAAGGAAGAATCTATTCACGATCCAAAAGTATTCTGGCATAAACCAACTCAAAAATGGGTAATGCTTATCTACCGTGTACCAGAAGCAAATATCAACTTAAAAGGTTTCTCAATTTATACTTCATCGAACTTAACCGATTGGAATTTTGAGAGTCATATACCTGGTTTCTTCGAGTCTCCAGATCTTTTCGAATTACCTATAGATAAAAGAGAAACTCAGAAGATATGGGTGCTTTCAAGTGCTAATGGCGACTATATGCTAGGCGATTTCAACGGATCGAAATTCAAACCAAGAACGGCTATTTTAAAATCGGATAATGGAAAGTATTTCTATGCTCCAGCTACATGGAACACAACAATTGATGGAACTGAAAAGCGAATTCAAATTGCCTGGATGCGCAATGGTGAATATCCGGACATGCCATTTGCTGGTCAATTGACATTTCCTTGTGAATTGGAACTAAAAACAACTTCAGAAGGGGTGCGCTTAGTTAGAACTCCAATTGAACAAATATCCACTTTAGCAGACAAAACTTACGAATGGGAAGATAAATTGCTATATCCTGGAGTAAATAAGAATATTATTAAAAAAGTAAATGCCGATTGCTTTAGACTGAAAGCTGTTTTCGATTTAAAAAACTGTAACAACTTCGGTTTTATTTTCATGAAAGGAAAAGAGAGCAACGGAGTAGAAATTCTCTATACAGTAAAAAACAATGAGCTAACTTGCCTGGGACAATCAATGAAAGTTATTCCAATTAACAACAAGGTTAGCATTGACATTTTAGTAGACAGAACTTCGTTGGAAATTTTTGCCAATGATGGTGTTGATAACATGTCGATTTGTTATACTTCTAAAGCCGAAAAGCCAAAACATCATCTGGTTACAATCGGAGGAGAATTAAATGTTGACTATATGGAAGTAACTACTTTGAAGTCGATTTACAGAGAAAAGAAGAAATAATTTCAACCCGAATTTATAATATCAAAGAGTGCTCAAAAGGCACTCTTTTTTTATGCACCTTTCCAAAAAACTTCTTTACAACACAATTGCTCTAAAAACTGATAAAAGTTTTTCAATTTCATTTTAAATTGCTTTACTTTTCCTCCGTCTTAGGAATGATTCTAGATAACTGAATTTTCAGATCTATAAAAGCATTTGAAGTTGATGTAACACATTCTTCTAATTATCTGATTTTCTGAAGTTATAACAATCTTTCTTAAGATTATCATTAAACAGAAGTATATTATTCATTTTAAATCAGATACCGATGAAAGCAATTGTTAAAAGCAGACCTGAAAAAGGGTTATGGATGGAAGATGTTCCAATGCCCAAAGTAGGGGTAAACGACGTGCTTTTAAAAGTGACGAAAGCCGCCATTTGTGGAACAGATCTACATATTTACAAGTGGGATGAATGGGCGCAACGTACCATAAAAACACCTATGACAATTGGTCATGAGTACGTGGGAATAGTTGCCGAAGTTGGTTCTGAAGTAAATAGTGTTAAAGTTGGAGAACGCGTTACTGTGGAAGGACACATTGCTTGTGGCCACTGCCGTAACTGTCGTCGTGGACGCCAGCATATTTGCGATCATACTGTAGGAATTGGAGTAAATCGTGACGGAGGTTTTGCCGAGTACGTTTCTGTTCCTGCCACTAATGTTCTTAAAATCGATAAACGCATTCCTGATGAGATTGTTTCCATTATGGATCCACTAGGAAATGCTACCCATACTGCTCTTTCTTTCCCGCTAATTGGTGAAGATGTTCTAATTACCGGAGTAGGAGGTCCAATTGGATCGATGGCTGCAGCTATTTGTCGTTTCGTAGGAGCTCGTAATGTGGTTGGTACCGATATCAGTAAGTTCCGTCGTGACTTAGCTCGCCAAATGGGTGCAACTAAGGTTATCGACCCATTGAACGATAGTATTCCTGAGGCAATGCAACGCATGGGAATGGTTGGAGGTTTCGATGTTGGTTTAGAAGTATCCGGATCGCCAATTGCTTTCAACGACATGGTAAACCACATGTACAATGGAGGTAAAATTTCGCTTCTTGGTATCTTACCATCAAGCACTCAGGTAGACTGGAACAACATCATATTCAAAGGTCTAACACTAAAAGGAATCTATGGTCGTGAGATGTACGAAACATGGTACCAGATGGAGCAAATGTTGCTTTCAGGATTAGATGTTAGCCCGGTAATTACACATCGATTTAAAGCCGATGATTTCCAAAAAGGCTTCGACATTATGGAAGAAGGAAATTGTGGAAAAGTAATCCTTGACTGGGAGTAAGAATTTCAGTAAAAACACAATACCACAGCGACTTTTAACAACAGATTAAAGTCGCTGTTTTTATTTCTATTCATTTTATTTATCAACCTGAACCTCAATGAAAAAACTGCTTTTTATTCTATCTGTAATAACTCTGTCTTTCAACACTTCGGCACAAAATAATTATTCACAAAAAATCGATAGCATATTTTCACAATTCAATAAACCAAACACTCCCGGATGTGCGGTAGGAGTAATAAAAGATGGCCAGTTGATTTTTGTCAAAGGCTATGGGGTAGCCAATCTTGAATACAATATTCCAATTACTCCCAATACCATTTTCAGAATTTGCTCAACATCGAAACAGTTTACAGCCGCTTCAATTCTACGTTTAGCAGAACAAAATAAACTACACTTAAATGATAAACTATCTAAGTTTTTTCCTGCTTTTCCTGAATATGCTAATTCAATTACAATTCAGCATTTAATAAATCACACCAGTGGGCTAAAAGATTACCTAGATCTGGTTCATTTAAAAGGTTATTCTGATGATTATTACTATGAAGATAAAGAAGTTGAGAAGTGGCTTATCAATCAGAAAACATTAAATTTTACTCCTGGTGATCAATTTCAATATTCGAACTCGGGGTACTGGTTATTGGCACAAATTATTGAAAAAGTGGCTAAAATGAATCTGGCAGATTTTGCTCAACAACAATTTTTTGAGCCATTAGGAATGACTGATACTCATTTCCATAATAACAATAAACGGATTGTAAAAAATAGAGCTTATGGTTATAGTCCTAATAATGAAGAAGGTTATGAGACGAACACTACACAGCTCAATATTATTGGCGATGGGGGATTGTTTACCACCATCAACGATTTAAAGAAATGGGACGATGCTTTTTATCACAACATGGTTATGAACACTGCTTTTAAAGAGCTGATGATAAAACAAGGTGTTTTGAATAACGGGAATAAAATAAGCTATGCTTCTGGGTTATCCGTTTCTGAGGTAAACGATATAAAAATAGTAAGCCACGCCGGTAGTTTTGTTGGCTATAATGCCGAACTAATTCGTGTTCCAAAAGAACGCTTTTCGGTAATTGTTTTATCCAATAGAGCAGATGTAAATCCAACTGTATTGTCTGTTCGAATAATGCGAATATTTCTCAAAGACACCTTTTCATCGCACAAGAAAAAGAAGAAATTAAAAAACTACCCGAGTATTCAACTGCCGTCAAAACAACTTTCCAATTATGCTGGCAATTACTGGAATAAGAAAGAGGAATACACTATAAAAATATCTGTTAAAAACGACACTCTTCGATTTCAACAAGATGATGGTAACATCAAATCATTGCTTCCAATTGCCCGGAATAAATTCATTGAAAAGGGTAAAAAGCGAAGTGCTATTTATGAGTTTAATAAAATCGAAAACAATAAACCTGAGTTGAATATTTTTTCGAAAAACGATGAACATATCCAGTGCTTCTTCTATGAACCTAAAAATTATAAAACCAAAGAGTTGAAACCCTTAGAAGGGAGATATTATAGCCAGGAATTAAATGTAAACTATACTATTAAGCTCGAAAATAAAGAACTATTACTTTATATCGATGGAGATAAGAAATCTGCTTTAAAGCCAATCATGAATAATTTATTCAAAAACGATGATTTCGGCTTTTTCTATTTCGACGAAACGGATAAAAAAGTTATTTCTGGTTTTAAATTAAACTTTTTATCTGCGAAGAACATCGCTTTTAAAAAACTGTAAAACAGGGAATAAATTCGATAATAAAGTCTACATTTTCTATTTTTGCCACAAGTTTAGTTGATCATTAAAAATGAAAATAGCTTGAAAGAAGGTATTGTAATAAAGTCGACCGGTAGTTGGTACACGGTTAAAGCGGACGATAACGAATGTTTTGAATGCAAGATTAAGGGGAAATTTCGCCTTAAAGGGATTAAAACTACAAATCCTCTTGCAGTGGGGGATCGTGTCCATTTTAAGCTTCAAAACAGCTCATCAGATGAATCGGGGGAGCAGATAGGAATTATTAGCAAGATAACTCCCAGAAAGAATTATATCATCCGAAAATCATCCAACCTTTCTAAACAGGCGCACATTATTGCAGCCAATATCGATCAGGCATTTTTAGTTGTTACAGTTGCATTTCCGGTTACTACTGCCACTTTTATCGATCGCTTTTTGGTTTCGGCCGAAGCGTATCGCATACCAGTTCGCTTGGTATTTAATAAGATTGACCGATACGACGAAGATCAGCAGCGACAACTCGACGAATTGATTGAACTTTACGAATCGATTGGATACACTTGCTATAAAACTTCGGTAAAAGAAAATATTGGTGTCGATAAAGTAAGCGATGCCATGAAAGGAAAAGTAAATGTATTTGCAGGTCATTCGGGAGTAGGGAAGTCATCGTTCATAAATACTATCGATCCGAATTTAGATATTAAGACCAAAGAGATTTCTGATTATCATAATCAAGGAGTACACACTACTACTTTTTCACAAATGCACGAAGTGGCCAATGGTAGTTACATTATCGATACTCCAGGAATTCGAGGTTTTGGTGTTATTGATATGGAGAAGGAAGAGATTTCGCATTACTTTCCCGAGATGTTTGAAAAGTTAGAAGAATGTCAGTTCAATAATTGCACTCATACTCACGAACCCAATTGTGCTATAAAGACAGCTGTGGAAAATGGAGAAATATCTTTTTCGAGATACAATAGTTATTTAGGACTACTAGAAGGAGATGAAGACAAACACAGATTAAAATAAATAGCTTATCTATATATAACAAGTGTATATTTATATATTAATCCGAAATTGCTATTTTAGATAGACAAAGTAGCAATTTCGGGTTTTTTATGCGTTTTTGCTTCTAAATGGTGAAAAATGAGAGCAAGACAAAAAGTCTCTTTATCCCCTTGTTTTTCAAGCTTTTTTATTAAAAAACTGCATCACTTTAACCGCTCTAGAATCGCCTATTTCTTCGGCTATAGCCTGCTGGCTTTGTTTTTTTATATTCTCAACGCTTTTAAATCGACGAATTAGAGCTTCGACGCTCTTTTTACCAACTCCGGGAATTTTTTCCAACTCCGAATTGATAAAATTCTTCGAACGTTGATTTCTATGAAAAGTAATTCCGAATCGGTGTGCTTCGTCACGCAAATGTTGAATGACTTTTAACGACTCTGAATTTTTATCCAGATAAATGGGAACCGAATCATCCGGAAAAAATATCTCCTCTAATCGTTTTGCAATTCCAATGATTGGAATTTTTCCACGTAAATCCAGCTGCTCTAATGCGTTTAATGCTGCTCCCAATTGTCCTTTTCCACCATCGATCACAATCAAGTGGGGAAGCGATTGTTCTTCTTCTACCAATCGTTTATACCTACGATAAACAATTTCTTCCATCGAAGCATAATCATCCGGACCTTCTACTGTTTTTACATTAAAGTGACGATATTCTTTTTTCGCAGGCTTTCCATTTTTAAAAACCACACAAGCTGCCACCGGATTTGTTCCTTGTAAATTACTATTATCGAAACACTCAATATGGGTGGGAAGCTCCTTTAATTGTAAATCGTTTTTAATGGTAGTCATTATTCGATTCACATGTCTATCGGGATCTAATCGCTCTTGCTGCTTCCATTTTTCCAGTTTGTAATACTTCACATTTCGCTGCGAAAGTTCCAACAATTTCTTTTTATCACCTCGTTGTGGAACCAACTGTTTGGTATTTTTCAGTTCGAATCCGATCTTAAATGGAACGATAATTTCGGTAGCATTACTGAATATCTTTAGCCTAATCTCGGCAATTGCAGTAGCCAAAAGTTGCTCTTTTGTCTCGTCCATTCGCTTGCGCATTTCCATAGTGTAAACCTGAATAATGGCTCCATTCATTACACGAAGGAAATTTACATACGCATATTTGTCATCTTCATCTATCGAATAGACATCAATGTTATTAATAGTAGGACTTACAACGGTAGATTTACTCTGGTAATTTTGCAGTGATTCCAGTTGAATTTTCACCTGCTGTGCCTCTTCGAATTTATATTCCGAAGCATATTTTTGCATGGCCTCTTTTAAATATTCAATCACCTTTTGCAGATTCCCACGCAAAATATGCTTAATCTGATCGATGGATTCTTTATATTCTTCCTCACTCATGAATCCTTCGCAAGGACCTTTGCAATTACCAATATGGCATTCTAAGCACACTTTATATTTCCCTTGAGCAATCTTTTCGGGAGCTAAATTTAGTGAGCAGGTGCGTAGTTTAAATAACTGTCGGAACAAATCCAATAGGTTCCGAAGCATAAAAGTAGAAGTATACGGACCGTAATAAAGCGACCCATCTTTTACAATATTTCGAGTTTGAAACACCCGTGGAAAATGTTCGTTTTTCACACAAATCCACGGGTAAGTTTTATCGTCTTTTAATAAAACATTGTAGCGAGGCTGATACTTTTTTATCAGATTATTTTCCAACAAAAGGGCATCTTCTTCCGACTCAACCACCACATGTTTTATGTCTCTAATTTGACGAACCAACAAAGATGTTTTTCTGGAATCGTGCGTTTTTGTGAAATATGAAGAGACTCGTTTTTTCAAGTTCTTCGCTTTTCCAACGTAAATTATTGTTCCCTCGTCGTTGAAATATTGGTATACACCTGGCTGCTGAGGTAACACAGCAACCAAGCTTTTTAAGTAATCGATATATTCGTTTTTTTCAGCCACTCTCCTACTCTCTTATTCTTTTACAAATAGGTCAACAAAGTCAAATTTCTTCACATCGAATAACCCTTTATCGCCCAATTTTAAATCAGGTATTACTAGTAAAGACATAAAGGCAATAGTCATAAACGGAGCCTTTAAAGGAGTACCATATTCATGTGCTTTTTCTTCCAACTGCTTGTATCTGGCAGCAGTCTCTACCCCACTCTTTCGAGTCATTAATCCGGCAATTTCTAAAGGAAGATCCAATTGTTCGTTGCTATCTCCTACAACAATTCCACCTTTATTTTCAATCAGCTTATTGATTACAGCAACTAAATCTTCATCGGTTGTTCCTACTGCAATAATATTGTGACTATCGTGTGCAATACTGCTGGCAATGGCTCCTTTCTCTAATCCTATATTCTTAATAAAACCAATCTGAGCCGGCGTATTTTCGTAACGATTAAGAACTACCATCTTTAAAATATCGTTCTCTAAATCGGAAACGACACAGCCATTTTCCACCTTTGGTTCTGCTAATTCCTGTCCCGTAATTAACTCCCCTTCTTGCGCTACAATTACTCTAACCTTTCCTTCTTCCTGAGGCAATTTAATCGATTCTAAATCTATTTCAGATCGATTAAACTTATTCACAACATCTCCTTCTTCCGACTGAAATAGTGTTCTTCCATTGTCATAAACACACTCTCCATCGATAAAAGTTTGCTGCACATTAAATGCTTCTAAGTTATCGACAACAATAAAATCGGCCTGATCTCCAATCTCCAGTTTTCCTACATTTAATCCGTAATGAGCAATGGGATTTAATACCGAAACCTGAATCAAATTATAAATATCAAGACCCTTTTCAAGGCCGCTTCTAAACAGCTTATCGATGTGTCCTTCTTCCAATAAAGTATCAGGATGAGAGTCGTCGGTGCATAGCATTACATCGTTCGGAAATTCATCTACCAAACCATAAAGCGCATCAAAATTCTTCGCAGCACTTCCTTCTCTTATGAGTACTTTCATACCTAGTTTTATCTTCTCGACAGCTTCTTCGTAAGTAAAACATTCGTGATCGGTAGTGATTCCTGCACTCACATATTTCTTTAAATCATCTCCAAAAATTCCAGGGATATGTCCATCAATTACCTTCCCATATTTTTGTGCTGAATGAATCTTTGCCATCACCTCTTTGTCTTCAAAAATCACTCCGGGGAAGTTCATCATTTCGCACAAAAAGTGAAGATCATTCCTAGCTAACAAACGATCCACAGCCTCGGCATTTAATGTTGCTCCCGATGCTTCGAATGGAGTTGCAGGCACGCAAGAAGGAACTCCGAAATAACATTTCAATGGAGCTTTTTTCGCATCATCAATCATGTAATTGATTCCCTCCTCTCCTAGCACATTTGCAATTTCGTGCGGATCGGTTACCACTGCAACTGTTCCTCGAGCCACAGCCATCGGAGCAAAAGATGAAGGCACCGTCATAGAACTTTCTATGTGCACATGAGAATCTATTAATCCTGGAAGAATGTAATTCTCCATATCGTGATCGCATTCATTCACGGCAATAATTTTTCCCGATTCAACAATCACCTCGCCTTTAAATTGTCGCTTGTTCTTGGCATCGACAATTATTCCTTTATATGTTTTTTGCATTGCTTATTATTTTTCGAACACTAAGAAAACTCAAAACCGAACACATTGTTTACTTCAATTCTCATCAATTTCGAATTTCATTATAAAGATAAAAAAAGCGCTAAAAGCGACCACTCATTAGTCGTTTTTAGCGCTTTTAAGAGCTTGTTCCACGTGGAACACTAGCGACCCATCATGATCAACAGAACGTTGATATCCGATGGTGAAACACCTGTAATTCGACTTGCCTGCCCAATAGTCTTAGGTCGGATTGCATCCAACTTTTGACGTGCTTCGGTCGAAAGTGTGCGAATAGACATATAGTCAAATTTGTCCTCTATTCGTATATTCTCTAATCTTTTCAATTTATCGGCAATCAATCTTTCTCTTTCGATATATCCAGAATACTTCATTAGGATTTCGGCCGATTCTAAAATCTCCTCTCTCCTACTCTCTGGAATTTTCGCAATTAATCGTTCTAATTTTGGAACGCACGAAAGAATATCATTGATGGTTACCTGCGGACGCAAAATTACATCAATTAATTTTACTCCTTGCTTCAGTGGAGTTGTTCCCAATTCAGCCAAACGATCATTTATATCTTTTGCCTTTAGGCTGTAATTTTTGCACAGCTCTATAATCTCATCGCGCCATTTTTCTTTTTCCGCTAACAAATCCATTCGCTCTTTTCGGGCTAATCCAATTTCAAACGAACGTGGTGTTAAACGAACATCAGCATTATCCTGGCGTAAAAGAATTCTGTATTCGGCACGACTGGTAAACATACGATATGGTTCATCCACTCCTTTATTTACCAGGTCGTCGATTAGAACTCCAATGTATGCTTCATCACGATTTAGAACAAATGGCTCTTTTTCGTTAATCTTTAAGTGCGCATTTATTCCAGCCATCATACCTTGAGCTCCTGCTTCCTCATACCCAGTAGTTCCATTTATTTGGCCTGCAAAGTATAAATTAGAAATTAATTTCGTCTCCAAAGTATGGTTCAATTGGGTCGGATCGAAGAAGTCGTACTCGATAGCATACCCCGGACGGAAAATTTTCACCTCTTCCAGACCCGGAACTTGCTTTAATGCTTCTAGCTGCACTTTCCAAGGCAATGACGAAGAAAAACCATTCAGGTAATACTCTATTGTAGTTTCACCCTCTGGTTCTAAAAATAAGTGGTGTTTGTCCTTATCAGCAAAAGTCATCAATTTGGTCTCGATACTTGGACAGTATCTTGGTCCAATACTTTGAATGGTTCCATCGAAAAGCGGACTTTCATCAAAACCGGTTTTCAACGAATCGTGCACATCGGTATTGGTATAAGTTATCCAACAACTTTGCTGTTCCAATTCACTTTTATTGTCGGGCAAATATGAGAAAGTATAGAATCCTTCTTCTCCTGCCTGAGCAGTCATTTTTGAAAAATCGACAGAACGACCGTCGATACGAACAGGAGTTCCTGTTTTCATTCGGTCGGTTGTAAAACCAGCTTCGAATAGTTGTTCGGTAATACTATGACTTGAACGCTCCCCTATTCTACCACCACGCAATTGTGCTTTCCCAACATGAATTAAACCATTTAGGAAAGTTCCATTGGTTAGAATTACAGTTTTCGATTTAAATTCTACACCTAAATCGGTTACTACACCATTCACCTGATTATCTTCTAAAAGTAATCCGGTAACCATTCCTTGCCAAAAATCGATATTCTCAATTTGCTCCAAAGTGTCGCGCCACAGTTTCGAAAATTTCATTCTGTCGCACTGCGCACGAGGACTCCACATAGCAGGTCCTTTGGAGCGGTTCAACATTCTAAACTGAATGGAACTTTTATCGGTAATTATTCCGGCATAACCGCCAAGTGCATCTATTTCGCGCACAATTTGCCCTTTTGCAATACCGCCCATAGCCGGATTACAAGACATTTGTGCCATCTTTTCCATATCCATGGTAATCAAAAGTACCTTCGACCCCATGTTTGCTGCTGCTGCCGCTGCTTCACAACCTGCATGTCCTGCACCAACAACAATTACATCATATTCTTGAAACATACTCACGAGTACTTAGATGGTAAGCTTTTTCGGGCTTACTATCTGAATTTTAAAATTGTACCATTTATTAAAAATGGCCTGCAAAATTACAAAATACCTTGTTTATAACCCCACAAGATTATATAAAAACCTAAAAAACAATTTTTTAACAACTAAGTTCATCCAACAAAGCCAGGCTTTCGTCCTCTTTGCTAGTCATTATTTTTTTCTGTTCCGGTTCCTTATCCTTGAATCCCAACAAGTGAAGTATTCCGTGAATTATTATTCTATTTAACTCATTTTCGAAGCTAACCTTAAACTCCTCGGCATTCTCTTTTATTCGATCTATACTTATGAAAATATCGCTTGAAACCACATTATCTTCCACGTAATCGAATGTGATAATATCGGTATAATAATCGTGCTGAAGATATTCTCTGTTTACATTTAACAGGTAGTCATCAGTACAGAAAATGAAACTTATATCACCTAGTTTAAACGAATGATTTTCAATTACTTTACTAATCCACGCCTCAGTCAACTCACTATTATTCAACTGAAAATCAATATCTTCAGAATAAAATTCTATCATTTCTTATTTTTTAGCTCCTTTTGGTATTCAATATATTTACGCTTGTAAAAATCCTTCAGATTTATGCGCGACTTATTGTTGATAAACAACTCTTCTTCATTTTTTCCTTTTGGATCGAAAAATTCAGCCGGATTACTTAAACGATAGTCTTTCACATTATTAGACTTTCGTTCTTTATCCACTTCTCTTTCCATTTCCGATTTTTCGGCTTTTAACAACTTGTTGAAAATAGCATTCTGACGACGTATCAACTGGTTGTTTAAATTGTAACGCATCAGGTCAACCTTGTTTTGTTCCAACATCTGGTCGACTTGCTTCAATGCTTGTCTGGCCTCTGATCCTACTTCACTGCCTTGCATCATCTTCTCAATCATATTTTGCATGATCTCCTGCTGACTTAAAGCTTGTCCCAATTGTCTGTTTAATTTGCCCGATTTCCCCGAAGTTTTCATTTCATTAATCATGTTCTGCAACTGCTGCTTGAAAGCATCTTGCGCACTCTTCAGGTTAGGCATTGCCGATGGCTTATCGCTCGGATTTTCGCACTGCTGATCGCCCGGCATTGAGTTGGCCATTTGCTGCTCCAGCTGTTTAATAATCTCATCGAACATTAAAGCTATATTATTGGTAGAAGTGATAATATTACGACCATTTATTCGAGCCGAATAAAATCTTCCCTCTTCCATTTCATCCATTGCTTTTTCCAGGTTGTAATCAATCTCAACCATGTCGTCATTAACCGCCGAATGAACTTGTGCCGAACGTTTAGCCAAAGCATAAATGGAATCTTTCATTATTTCGAAATGCGTTTCCAATCGCTTCTGGTTCGATTTAATTCCTTTTGCCAACGGATCGCTATTCGACATGCGTTCGGTTTGTTTATAAATATCTTCCTGGAAAAACGACATCTTAACCAAGTCATCTAACAACAAGCGTAATGCAGCCAAATTCACTTTCAGCTTTTGCATTTTATTTTTACTAACTGCTTGTTGAAGTTTGGATGATAACTCCGATAACTTGTCGCTATTTTTGGAAAGATTCTTCTTATAATTTCTTCTCTTTTTGCTATTGATATCTTTTTTAAGCTGCTGGAAATTTTGTCGAATTTGCTGTTTTTCTTTATCGAAATTCAGCGGCATTTTATTCTCCAGTTTCGAATTCAACTCATTCACTTTATCCAACTCATTCATCAACGACTCGAAATGCTCTTCATGACTTTTCATATCGGCCATCTCTTCGGCCCCCTCTTTTCTCAGGTTCAAATCTTCTTCCGAGCGCTTCTGTTCATCGAAAGCCATTTGATCCAGTTCGTCGGTAATTCGCTTAATTTTTCGTTCTATTTGCAGCTTACGAAGCATTTCCAAATTACGATCCATTCGTTGTTGAAAATCCTCCATGGCTTTATCCATTTTCTGACTTAAATCGTTGAATTTCTTTTGATCGAAGTCATTTAACAACTTGTTGAATTCCTCTAGTAACTTCTGAATTTCGTCGGAAAAAACCTCTTTGATTAATTCATTAATCTCTTGCTGCTTTTTCATCAACTCCTGATCTTGCTCTTCGAATGAGTTAGAGAAATTATTCATCTGCTCATTTTCCTGCTGCATTTGCTGCATGAAATTTTCAAGCTGCTCTTTTTGCTGAACTACATTTTCCAACATCTGAGAACGTTCCCAGTCACTTAAATTCTTATCAACCGATTTTTGCTGGATATTCTGTAAGCCTTTTCGAATATTATCAATGGCTTTTGAACTTTTCTGAGCTAAGTCTTCTAATTTCTCGTGCCCCTCATTTTCTCTATCGAACAAATCTTGCTGACTTGGAAAATGGAATTGATAAACCTGAGATATTGATTTTTTAGCACCATTAATACCATCGTTATCCCATATTTCGAAATAGTATTCTAACGATTGTGCATATTGTTTGTAACCGTTGAAATCGTGTGCAAAGTAGAATTTTTGTGGAGTTAATCGTTTATCAAAAGGCAGTTGATAAACCGAATCGCCATCCTCCCAATTCACATGAAATTCCAATTTAGAGAATCCATAATCATCGGCCACCTCTCCTTTAAAAAAGAAAGTAGTATACTGCATGCTATCGCGCATCTGTACCAACTCTATTTCAGGAAACTGATCGACAATTGTTTTCACCTGATAATCTACATCTTTTACATCTTTAAAATGCTCATTCGATAAGAGGAAGAAATAGCGAGAATCTTCTTTGATTTTTCTTCTCACTTTAAATTCTCTATCAACACTTTTAACAGGAATTGTGTCTTTGTTTATAACCAACCTTAAATCATCATTATCAATAGATTGAACATTCCATTCTAACACACTACCAACAGGTATATCCACATTTCCATTATCGTTTTGAACACGCTTTTTCAACCCAGTATATGCTGGTGGAATTACCGTTGTTTTCAAATGGATTATTTGAGGTCTTTTAAGCACATTAACATTATACGACTCACTCTCGAACTTCTTATCAGTAACTGTAAAATCAAACGCACTATTCACACTTTTAAACAAGTAATTAAATAGTGTATCATTTTTCTGATCGGCCTGAAAAAAGTTAGCACCAATTTTAATAAACAGACTTTCAGGTATCTTCTTTCCGGTTACAGCAAAACGCACTTGCAAGTCGGTTCCTTTTTCAACTTCTAATTTTGATGTTAACAGTTCAACTGAATATGGAGCCGGAGGAAAATATTCCACATCGTAATTTTTCAATCTGGATGTAGCATCACTTAAACCATTAATATCGAAAAGAAACACAACAATAACACCAATAGTAATAAACAACAGTCGTAGATAAAGCTGTTTAAAGCCACTAAAATCAACACTTTCTGAGATGTTAACATTGTTAATAAGCGACATTTTCTGTTGGATACTGGCCTCAATTAATTCGTTCTTTTTCGAAATATTATCCAGTTCCAGTGTATTTAGTATGTAATCTTTTAATTCTGGATGCTTTTTTATAATTATTTCATTCAGCTTCTCATTAGATAGTCCTTTTATAACTCCAAACGCTTTCAATAGTGGAAAACCTATATTGATAACTGTGAATAACCCCATTAATAACAACGTGAACAAAACTGCAACTTGCTTTATATCAACAGGAAAGTAATACACATACTCCGTTAATAACAGAATAACAAATAGACAAATACCTATTAATAACATCCACAATAAACGGGTAAATGCCATTTTTAGGTAGAACCTTTTGTTGGTTTTATTCAGATTTATCCTCAGTTGTCGGGTCAATTGCTCCATTATAAAGTGTTATGTGCTATATTTCAGTTACTTAAAAGGCTATCAACAAGCTGTTAGAAACATTAAAGCATTGTATTTTAGGCTTCTAACAGATTTCAATATACAAAAGTAGTTGATTTTTGGGGGATTTACGTTTTTAATATCGTTGTGAAAAAGAGTTAATACATTTAAACAACTATTTTTTTTTCCTCTTTTTATATTCATCGATTTTATTAAATGAATGCTCATTCATAAAAAGCAAGCATTTTTTTTCGTTTTTAATCCTCCGTGATTCAACATTAATATCCTCAAAAATAAACAACAAAATCTATTTAAAAGTCTATTCAAACGTCTCTATTAACATCTGTTTAACAACTATCAAAGTTCATTGATTTATATAGAATTAAGCTTTTAATTAAATGTTGAAATACGACTCACAGACTGATAAAATCTGTTAAATCAAGAAATTTCTAATAAAACTATACTCAACATTAACAGGATATATACATTATCATCTTTTTTTAAAATTTAAATAAATCTATAATGTTTATAATAATATGAGATGTGGAAAAGGTTTTGCGTATTTGAAAATTGAAACGTATATTCGCTAAGAAACCTAACAATATGGTGTTTGATATGGGGAAAAGTTTGAAAATATTATTGGTTGAAGATAACTTGTTAAACCAGAAAATAACCACGTTTAGTTTGCAGAAGAAAGATCACCAGGTTGAAATTGCAAACAATGGTTTAGAAGCTGTTGACATGTATCAGGCCAACAGCTATGATGTGGTTTTGATGGATATCATGATGCCGGTAATGGATGGACTTGAAGCAACTCAGAATATCAGAAAAGTAGAAAAAGAGAAAAACCTACCTCGTACACCAATTATTGCTATTACTGCCAATACGTTAGATAACGACAGGGAAAAATGCATTGAGATAGGTATGGACGATTTTATGTCGAAACCTTTTGATATGGTAACATTGAATCAGATTTTTGTCGATTTGAATATCGTTTAATTGCAATTCGTTATTTTATTCAGTTCATAACTCATCTGGTTAAACGGATGAATTACTTACCTTTGTTTTTAATAGAAACGCAGATATTCTGTACATTTTATATTTATAGATGTCGACCTGAAATAGATCGTAAATGACTGATTTTGTTGATTTAAGAGGAGATAATGTTTCCGAAAATGACAGAGATTTAGATAAAGCTTTACGCCCCGATTCCTTTGGAGATTTTAGCGGTCAGGATAAGATTGTTGAAAACCTGAAGATATTTGTGAAAGCTGCCAATATGCGTGGCGAAGCTCTGGATCATGTTTTGTTACACGGACCTCCTGGATTGGGAAAAACCACGCTTTCGAATATTGTTGCTCATGAATTGGGTGCGAATATGAAAGTGACTTCCGGCCCTGTTTTGGATAAACCTGGCGATTTGGCGGGTTTATTGACCAATCTGGAGTATCGCGACGTACTTTTCATTGACGAGATACACCGTTTAAGCCCCATTGTTGAAGAATATTTGTATTCGGCTATGGAGGACTACAAAATCGATATAATGATCGATAAAGGGCCCAGTGCGCGTTCTATTCAGTTAGAGTTAAATCCATTTACTTTAGTTGGTGCCACTACCCGATCGGGATTGTTGACAAGTCCGTTGAGAGCTCGTTTTGGTATTAACTGTCACCTTGAATACTACGATGTTAAGATATTAACAGGAATTGTACAACGCTCTTCCAGAATATTGGATACTCATATCGACGAACGAGCAGCCATTGAAATAGCTGGTAGAAGTCGCGGTACTCCCCGAATTGTAAATTCGCTGTTGCGCCGGGTTCGCGATTTTGCTCAGGTAAAAGGAAATGGTAAAATTGATTTAGAAATCACACGTTATGCACTAGAGGCACTTAATATCGATAAAAATGGTTTAGACGAGATGGATAATAAGATTCTTCAGACCATTATCGAGAAATTTAAAGGCGGACCTGTTGGTATTTCTACTATCGCCACAGCAGTTGGTGAAGATGCCGGAACCATTGAAGAGGTTTATGAACCATTTTTAATAAAAGAAGGGTTTATAAAACGAACACCTCGAGGACGAGAGGTTACTGATTTTGCGTATAAACATCTGGGAATAAGTAAAGCTAGCGATGATATGTTATTGTTTTAACAATTGTTGATAATAGCTAACAAGTATAAAAAAAGGGATTTGGTTGTTATTAACAGTTACCAAATCCCTTTTTATTTATATAGAAATTGAGTTATTCAATAACTTTTATCTGGAACATCTCTTTCCAAAGTTTACCGGTGATATACATCTTCTTTGCTTTCTTATCCCAGGCTATTCCGTTAAGCACATTTCGTTCTGTGTCATCAGCCGAAATATTAACAGGTAGATCCATTAGGTATAGCTTTGCAACCACTTTTCCTGTTTTAGGATCAATCTTAACAATCACATCGCTCATCCAGATATTTGCCCAGATATAGCCATCAATGTATTCTAATTCGTTCAATTGAAGAACAGGCCCTTTGTTATCGTACACCTGCAATTCTTTTACTTTTTTCATTGTGGCAGGATCGAAGTAAGTTAGTTTATGCGATCCATCACTCATGATTATTTGATGCGAATTATGGGTTAATCCCCACCCTTCTCTATTGGCATAAGCGAAACTATCTACTTTAGCAAAATTATCTAAGTTGTATACGAATCCTTTCTTGGCGTGGTATGTAACCTGGTAAATTTTATCGTTGAAAATAGTAATACCTTCTCCGAAATATTGCTCAGGTAATGGAACCGATTTCAAAACTTTTTTCTGACCAATTTTATACTTGAAAATACCCGATTTTCCATTCTCTCCAGTTGACTCGTACATGTAGCCATCTTCAATTTCTAATCCTTGAGTAAAATGGTTATGGTCGTGCCAAAGTGTTTTTTCAACTTTGTACTTTAGCAACTTCGGATTAATGTTGGAATTTAAAATGAAAGGCTTGAAATTGGTACCCTGTAGGCCATCTTCTTTAACTGCTATTACTTTTATTTGGTGGCTTCCTACTTTTAAAGTATCTGTTGATAACTGAATTGTATACTCTGCTTTATCACTGGTATGAATAGGTCGCTCGTCTAAATAAAGCGTTGATTTATTTAAAGTTCCGTTTTTTAAACGGGTTTTAACATCGATAGTTAATTGTTCTCCTGAAATAATTTTACGTTTTACCGGAGAGATAGAGATCTTCGTTACAGGTTGTCGTGATTTCTTATTTTTACTTGAACACGAAATAAAACAATTGATTAAAAACGGAAGAAAAAGTAAGTATTTTAGCATGTTCATTTTCTGATAATTTTTAAAATGGTAAAGTTAATTCTTGAAAACGAACTTTAACTAATTTCTGACATAAATTGCTATGTAAGAAATGAAATAGGAATACAAACCAAGTTACCAACCAATAAAAAGATAAAAATTGAGTGCATTAAAAAAGTTAGCAGGTGAAACCGCCATTTATGGAATACCAAGTATTCTGGGGCGCTTATTGAACTGGTTGTTGATACCTCTTTATACCAATATTTTCATCGAAAGTGAGTATGGAGTTGTGGTAAACCTTTATGCATACATGGCATTGCTTTTAATTCTTTTAACCTACGGAATAGAAACCAGTTTCTTCCGGTTTGCAGGTAAAACTAATCGTCCTGAAAAGGTGTTTTCAACATCGTTAATAAGCTTGTTGGCAACATCGTTAATGTTTTTAGTGTTAATAGTTTGCAATACTACCCGCATAGCGCAATTAATAGACTATAGTGGAAATAGTGAATATATCCGATGGATGGCAATTATCATTGCATTGGATGCTGTAACAGCTATTCCATTTGCTCAACTTCGGTTTAGAAAGAAAGCAGTAAAGTTTGCCAGCATTAAAATGATCAATATATTGGTGATGATTGGTCTTAACTTGTTTTTTCTTTTACTATGCCCTTGGTTGATAAAAAATGGCTTCACCTTCGTAGAGAATATTTACTCTGAGAAAATAGGTGTTGGGTATGTGTTCATTAGTAATTTATTGGCCAGCGGACTAACTCTTTTACTATTGCTTCCTGAAATGTTCCGAGTGAAATGGTCTTTCGATAAAGAGTTGTTAAAATCGATGTTGAAATATGGTTTTCCAATTCTTTTGGTTGGAATTGCAGGAGTTATTAACCAAAGTATGGATAAAATCTTACTGAAAGAATTACTTCCAGAAGGGACCGATGGAATGGCTCAGACAGGAATCTATGGAGCGAATTATAAACTTGGGATTTTTATGGCTCTGTTTATTCAGGCATTCCGATATGCATTCGAGCCTTTTTTCTTTTCACAAAAAAGTGGTGCCGATACCAAACAAATTTATGCCGATATCATGAAATACTTCGTTGTGTTTGGCTTGGTCATTTTCTTGGGTGTAATGTTTTATATCGATATTGTGAAACTATTAATTGGAAGCCGATACCATGAAGGATTAAAAGTGGTGCCATTAATTCTTATGGCTAATTTGTTTCTGGGGATTTTTTATACGCTATCGTTATGGTATAAACTAACCGATAAAACCAAATTTGGAGCCTATTTTGCCTATATGGGAGCTGGAATAACACTGGCATTAAATTTTATTTTAGTACCAAAAATTGGTTACATGGGATCGGCTATTGCCGGATTAACCTGTTATGTTTTCATGACTATTGCCTCTTATTTTGTAGGCCGAAAACATTACCCTATCCCTTACGATTTGAAATCTATTCTCTTTTATTTCGGAGTTGCAACTATTTTGTTTTTAGTTTCAATTCAAATAAGCCCTGAAGGTTTGATTGCCCGATTGGGTGTTAATACACTGCTAATGTTAGGTTTCATGACTATTATTCTGCGTAAAGAAAAAGCACTTTTAAAAGGCTTGAGAAGGAAATAGTAGCAGAGCAACAGTAAAAAAATACTTTTTAGTATTAAATTTGCCGTAATTTGCTGATTAAAAAATATAAAAGTGAGTAATAAGTCGATTGCATTGGCTTCCGATCATGCTGGATTTGGAACCAAAAAAGTGATTATCGAACACTTAGAGAAGTTGGGTTATAGTGTTAAAGATTTTGGATGTCCATCTGAAGAAAGTTGTGATTATCCTGATTTTGCTCATCCGTTGGCCGACGCTGTAGAAAAAGGAGAATTCATTTTTGGAATTACTCTTTGTGGTAGCGGTAACGGAATTAGCATGGCTGCTAATAAACACCAGGGAATTCGTTCTGCTTTATGTTGGCAGGTTGAGTTAGCTCAATTGGCTCGCGAGCACAACGATGCAAATGTATGTTCAATTCCTGCTCGTTATGTTTCAGAGGAAGAAGCTTTGGCTATTGTCGATGCCTTTTTGAATACTGAATTCGAAGGAGGAAGACATATCCGAAGAGTAGAAAAAATTGCATTGAAATAAGGTCTTTTAATGTCGAATAAAGAGGTATTCATAAAGGAGAGTAAGCGTGTCGCTTTCGATTTAAATCACCGAAAAACCATTCGGTTTAATATTTCGAAATACGATGCTGCGGTAGCTGTGGGGAAACAACGTTACTCCGACTTGGATTTAGCCAAAGAGAAAGCTGCTGAAATAAAAAGCCATGTTATTACCCATTTGGATGAATACCTGGAGATATTTGAGAAGAATGCAAAACGAAATGGTATTGAAGTATTGTGGGCTAAAGATGCCAACGAAACATTAAAACACATTTCGGAAATCGTTCATCAACACGAAGCGAAATTGGTAGTTAAAAGTAAATCGATGACTACCGAAGAAGTAGAGTTGAATGAACACCTTGAAAAAGAAAATGTAGAATCGGTAGAAACCGATTTAGGAGAATATATTGTGCAAATTGCTGGCGAAAAACCATATCATATTGTTACGCCGGCAATGCATAAATCAAAAGAAGATATTGCCACTCTTTTTCATGAGAAACATGGTACTCCCGAGCATAGTTCTCCCGAATTTCTAACCAATTTTGTTCGAGAAACATTGCGCGAGAAGTTCTGTAATGCTGATGTTGGAGTTACTGGAGCTAATTTCATTGTGGCTGATGCCGGAGGTATTGCTTTAACCGAAAATGAAGGAAATGGTGTTATGACAATGGCATTTCCCAAAACTCATGTGGTAATTGCAGGTATCGAAAAAGTGATTCCTTCGTATCGCGACTTGGCCCATTTCTGGCCATTATTAGCAGCTCATGGAACAGGACAGCAGATAACTGTTTATAATTCGTTAATAACAGGTCCGAAAAAGAGTGATGAGGTAGATGGACCAGAACGAATGGTGGTGATTCTAATGGATAATGGACGCACCGACCTGTTGGAATCAGATAAGCAATTCGAAGCATTAAAATGCATTAGATGTGGGGCTTGTCTGAATAGTTGTCCTATCTATAAAAATATTGGCGGTTATACTTACGATGCCACATATAGTGGCCCAATTGGTTCTGTTATTACTCCTTTTTACAAAGGTTTTAAAGACTATAACCATTTGAGTTTTGCCTGTTCGGTTTGTGGCAAATGTTCTGAAGTATGCCCCGTGAAAATTCCTTTGCACGATTTACTGCTTTTAAATAGAAGTAAAGCAGTTGAAGAAGGCAATTCTCCATTAAGTTGGACGTTAGCTATGAAAGGTATGGAACTAATTATGGGAAAACGTGCTCTAATGGATCTATCAGGTGGAGGAATGAAAAATTTAGGTTTACAAATGGTTCCTCATATTGCAGGAGAGGATAAATCACTTCCTCCAATTGCAAAAGAATCGTTCAGTAAGCAGTGGAAAAGAAATAGAAACAAAAATAAATCATAAACCTTATGCTGTCGAATACATGTAAATATGCCATTCGTGCGCTAATATATTTGGCGAAGAATGGTAAGGATGGTAAGAAGATAGGTATAAAAAGGATATCGGAGGATTTAACAATTCCTTCGCCTTTCTTAGGGAAGATTTTGCAGAGTCTGGCAAAACAAAAGGTACTGGTTTCAACTAAAGGTCCTCACGGTGGTTTTGGTATGGGAATGAGTCCGGATGAAATTCGCTTATACGATATCGTTCATATTATTGATGGCGACGACTTCTTCACTAACTGTCTGATTGGAATGGAGCCTTGTAATAATACAAGTGAAGCCGCACACAGATGTCCGGTTCATAGTCGTTTTAGTCCCATTAAAAAGGAAATTACCAATCTTTTTATGGAAACAACCATTACTTCTATCTTAGAAGATATGGATGAAGAAAACGAGTTTATTCGTTTATAATTAAGGGTATAAGCACCATCTGAAAAAGGCAGATCGTGTTAGAATTGGAAATAGTAAAGCGGCAACTACTAATCCGGCAGTATTGGCTAATGCATCATAAATATTAGCCGATCGGGTTAATGTAAAATGTTGAGCAACTTCTACTAGAATTCCTAACGAAATACCTAGTATGAAACTGATGGTTAATGCCTTGCTTTTGTTGGTAAAGGTGAGGTGCATTGGTTGAATCAACAACAGCATTATAGAGAAATACATAAGAAAGTGTACCACTTTATCTAAATGAGGGATAATGGGTACATTTTTAGGTAATTGACTACTCGGTATTAAACAGAGAATAACAATTACTAAAAGCATTAATTCGGCTTTCCAAAACCGAACGAACAGGTTATTTAAATGGCGGGGATTTATATTCATATTCCTTTTTGTAAGACGAAATGTCATTATTGCGATTTCTACAAATCAACATTAATAACGCAGAAAGATGAAGTTTTAGCATTTCTCAAAAAAGAATTTTTACTACGTAAAGATTATTTGGGCGATGAGAAAATTACTACCATCTATTTTGGAGGAGGAACTCCTTCGTTATTAAGTGTAGAACAAATAAACGAATTTTTACAGTTAATTCAAGCTCACTATCTTATTGATGATGATGCAGAAGTAACAATCGAAGCCAATCCCGAGGACTTAAATTATGAATATTGTTTAGGATTAAGATCGATTGGTATTAATCGATTAAGTGTTGGGATCCAGTCTTTTAATGATGATGACTTGGCGCTAATGAATCGTCGCCATAGAAGTGAAAAAGCTAAAACTGCAATTACTGATGCCAGAAAAGCTGGTTTTGATAATATTAGTATAGACTTAATATACGGACTTCCTAAAATGACTAATGATAAGTGGAGTCAGAATCTGGAAGAGGCATTTAAACTAAAGCCTGAGCACATTTCTGCTTATCATTTAACTTACCATAAAGGAACTGTTTTCAACACCTTTTTGAAAAAGGGAAAAATAGCTCCTATTCCTGAAGATGATAGTTTTACGCAGTTCGAAATGCTTATTGATAAAGCCTGTGAACATGGTTATGAACAGTACGAAATTTCGAATTTTTCTTTAGATGGATTTCATTCCCGTCACAACTCGTCTTACTGGAAAGGAGTAAAATATTTAGGAATAGGTCCATCAGCTCACTCTTTCGATGGAAACTCTCGCCAATGGAACGTAGCTAGCAATAAAAAGTATATGCTGGCGTTAGAGAATGGAGATAATTGGTTCGAGAAAGAAGAATTATCGGAAGACGATAAATTAAACGACTACATCATTACCCGATTACGTACAATCTGGGGACTCGACCTAAACGAGATTAAAAACCGATTTAATGAAGAAGCATTGTTTCACGTGGAAAAAATGGCGCAGAAGTATATTCAAAGCGAGCATATTATTCAGCGTGAAAATGTTTATTATTTATCTCGCAAAGGATTATTTATTTCCGACGAGATAATGCTGGAACTAATGCTTGTACATTAAAAAAAGGTTGAAACAGAATATATATATGTTGAAATTGGTCATTGCTTGATCAATATAGTATCTTAGCTGTTTAAGAAAAACAAATAGCTAACACCTACTATAAAAAGTCCAGTCACATGAATGTTAAAATTGTAAATAAATCAAATAATCCATTACCTCACTATAGTACAATTGCTTCGGCAGGAATGGATATTCGTGCCAATATAGAAGAAGCCGTAACATTAAAACCTTTGGAACGAAAATTGATACCTACCGGATTATTCATTGAACTACCTGTAGGTTTCGAAGCACAAATTCGTCCACGCAGCGGAATGGCATTAAAGCATGGAATTGGAGTATTAAACTCTCCAGGTACTATTGATGCAGACTATCGAGGTGAAATTGGAATTATATTGGTTAATCTTTCCAACGATGAATATACCATTGAACCAAGCGAACGCATTTGTCAGATGGTAATTGCGAAACACGAAACTGTTGAATGGTCGCAGGTAGAAGTGTTGGAAGAATCGGAACGTGGAGCAGGAGGATTTGGTCACACAGGGAAAAAGTAATTGATTTAGGCTCCCACCAGAAAGGAGAAACAGATGGTTAAAAAACAGATAAAACACTTTGTTGCAGGTGCCTTTATATGCACATTGGCAGCTTGTGGTTCGGTAAAAAATAGTGTGGTAGAAAAGAGCACTGTTATCGAGCCTCAGAGGGTAGATTTACCTGCGCTAAGTGATAAAAAACGCCAGGAATTTGAGTTTGTTTTTATTGAAGCTTTAAAGCAAAAACGTGTTGGTAACTTAGATAAAGCGGTAGGATTCTTTTCGAACTGTTTGGAGATAGATCCCAAATCGGCTGCAGCAATGTACGAGTTATCAAACATCTATATTCAGCGTGGCGATTTTACCAGTGCTATGCTTTTATTAGAGAAAGCAGTAAAAATAAATCCGAACAACGATTGGTATAAAATACTTCTGGCGCAAATCTATCAGAAAAATAAAGAGTTCGATTCTGCATCGAAGTTATTCACAGAATTGGCTCAGAAAAATCCTGATAACCTGAATTTCCTTTACCTGAATGCAATATTATTAAAAGAAGCGAAGCAATACGATAGAGCTTTGGAACAATACGATAAGTTGCAAAAAAAGGTGGGTGCAATCGATCAGTTGATTGTTGAAAAACAAAAGATTTTACTAGAAAAAGGAGATAATAAAGGAGCTATTCAAGAGATCAATAACTTGATTAAAAGCAATAAGAAAGAGCCTAAATATTATGGCTTAATGGCTGACCTTTATTTAACTCTGAAAGACAGAGAGAAAGCATTAGAATATTATCAAAAAGTATTAGAAGTAGAGCCTGATAATGGTTTTGTACATCTTTCTTTGGCTAATTACTGGTTCGCTGGTAAGAATAAAGAGAAAGCATTGGAAGAAGCCAAAAAGGGATTGATAAATAAGAAGCTGGAAACAGCCAATAAACTTCGCTTTTTCGAAATAATGCGCATTGAAAAAGATAAGCATGGTTTAACAGATGATGAATTGGCTTCGTTGCTTACTATGTTGATGAGTAGCGATAGTAAAGATGTGGGTATTTATGCCTATTACATCGATTATTTGTTGGAGAAAACACAGGGCTTAAAAGATGAAAAAGAGCGCAAAAAGAAATACAAAGAGGTTAGAATTCATTTACGTCGTTTTGTAAAATTACATAAAGCCGATCCACAAAAATGGAATCAGTTGTTGTTAATTGAAAACGATTTACAAGATACCGTTGCCCTTTATAACGAAAGTTTAGAGGCTTTAAAATACCATAGCAAAGAACCTTTGTTCTACATCTTGAATGCATTTTCGGCCATGCAGCAAGAAAAGTACGACGAAGCTATGGAAGTACTAAATAAAGGGGAAAAATATGCCGATGGGAAGCCTGCTTTAAAAGCTCAGTTTCCGTTAAACAGAGCCGAAATCTATTTCAAACAAAAGAAAAAGAAAGAGGCATTTGAGGCATTTGACCAGGCACTATTGCTGAATCCGAACGATTATATGGCACTGAATAATTATGCCTATTATTTGTCGTTAGAGAAAGATGCCGATTTCAATAAGGCCGAAAAGATGAGTGCTAAGGTGATTGCAGCCAATCCAACTAACTCCACTTATCTGGATACTTATGCTTGGATATTATTCAAAAAGAAAGATTACCGTTTGGCCAAATTCTATATGGAGTCTGCCCTATCCAACGGAGGAAGCGAAAGTGGTGTTTTAATTGAGCACTATGGGGACATTTTGTTTCACTTGGATAAAGTAGAAGAAGCCGTTGATAATTGGAAAAAAGCCAAAGAAAAAGGAGTAAAAAGCGAAACCCTTGATAAGAAAATAAAGGATAGAAAATACTACGAAGAAAAGGATTAAAAAGGTGGATATAATGAAAACAACACGAAAGCGTGTGAGCCTAATGGTGATTATGGCTTTGGCACTTTTTTCGTGTAAAACAGCCGAGGTGATTACCAAAGCACCAATTAAGGTGAAAGCGATTAGTGGGGCGAGATTAATTGGAAATACTTTAGATAGTGAATTGGATTTTCAAACACTGGATGTTCGAAAGTTGATTATCGATTACAAAAGTCCGAAACAGAAAATCGGATTACGTGGAAATCTGAAAATCAACACCGATTCATTTATTTATATATCGCTGAGCAAGATAAACTTGCCTGTGGCAAAAATCTTGATGACTCCTCAGAAATTTACAATGGTAAGTTATAAGCCAGATAAATTTGTATTAGAATCTGACTATAGAGAATTATCGAAGTTATTGAATACACCTGTTAATTACTATGCCATTCAATCCATATTGTCCAATAAACTATTTAATGTGCATTGTGGCGATATTTACGCATTCTTAACCGATAAAAAGCTTAAGCGTAAACAGAACAGGTTAATAAGAAATGAATTTAAAAGTTTCTATAGCAAACGCGATTCGTTTAAATATGTATTGCACGATTGGCGTCCTAAAAAGGTAGAGAGCTTTAATTCTAAACAGAAGAAGAAAGAGCGATTGGTAAAACGAAAAAGAAGTAACGACCTGCTTTATCAACAGTTTGTTGTCCATCCTAATATGTTTAAAGTGGAAAAATACCTGCTTCGTGACCTGCTTTTAGGTAGAAGTCTGGAAGTGAAATACAGCAACTTTAAACCACTTGAAATGGAAATGTTTCCACATAAACTGCAAACAACATTTACCGATTTAAAAGGCAAAACAACCATCAAGGTGCAATTGGATCGATTCACAGTGGATAAGCCGCTACAAATTAACTTCAGAGTTCCAGATCGTTATAAACGAATAAAAACATTAGTACCTTAATATGAAGAGATGTATAGTCATTGTATTATTGTTTTTCTGTACGATTGGTTTCTCTTTTGGTCAATCGATTAACGATTTACGCAAGCAGAAATCCAGTACAATAAAACAGATCAACTATACATCGAAACTATTAAAAAGTACAGCTCGTAGTGCTCGTCAGTCGGTTAGTAAGTTATCTCTGCTGAAAAAGCAGATTGAATTGCGAAATCAGCTAATAAACGATCTAAACGGCGAGCTATCCATCTTAGAGCAGATGATTGCCAATAACCAGTTTTTGGTAGATGCTTTAAGCGACGACTTGATTCAAATTAGAAGCGAATATGCTGCCATGATTCGGCAAGCACAACGCAACAGAAATACCTACAACAAGCTTTTGTTTATACTATCGGCCGATGATTTCAATCAGGCATATAAACGTATGCTTTACCTGAAACAATACACTGGTTTACGCAAGCGACAAATTGAACAAATTGATGCTGTAAATCAAGTGTTAAAAGGGCGCGTACAAGCTTTAGAGAAACAACAAGCCGAAAAAGAAACGTTGGTTGGTTTAAAGCAGGACGAGAATAATAAACTTTCGTTGGAGAAACTCGATCAGTCGCAATTACTTTCAAAGCTGAAGAAGAAACAACGTGGCTTAAAACAAAAGCTGGGAAAACAGCAGCGGGCTGCCCGAAAACTGGAAAAAGAAATTCAGCGTTTAATAGCCGAAGAGATTCGAAAATCAAAACTGAAAGGAAAGCGTGAACTCACAGCTGAACAAAAAGCATTGGCTGGCGATTTTTCCGGTAATAAAGGTCGTTTACCATGGCCGGTAGCTAAAGGGGTTGTCATTGATAAATTTGGTGAACACACCCACCCCGTTTTAAAGCATGTGAAGATTAAAAATAATGGTATTGATATTGCGACATCTTCCAATCAAAAGGCGCGTTCCATTTTTAAAGGAACTGTTAGTCGCGTAATTGCCATTCCAGGCGCCAATTTAGCCGTAATTATCCAACATGGATCATTCCTTACCGTTTACTCCAATTTGACCAATGTAGTGGTTAAACGAGGCGATAAAGTGGATACAAAGCAGGTTATTGGTTCTATATACACCGATCAGTCGGGAACAGGCAAAACTATCCTTAAATTTCAGGTTTGGAAAGACAACGTAAAACTGAACCCCGAACACTGGATACACAAATAAGAAATTTAGAGATATAATTTTTTTCAGACCTCTTCGTTTTAGATCACATCATGGTAGAAGAAGTATCTATTTTATAGATAAATTTTTTGCTGTAAGTACTCTATATTGTGAGATCGAGAGTTATTACTACATTCGCGATTTCAAAAAAATTAACAACACACACTTATGTTAGTAAAAACAATTAAAACTTATCTAATTTGCTTATTAGTAGTGGTATCATCATGTTCTGAAGAGACGAATTCAGATACAGTTGTTACTGCTGATTTTTCATTTAACAAAAAGATTCAAGACAACAAGTTAGTTGTTGAATTCACAAATTTATCTAAGAATGCAACTTCTTACACTTGGTCATTTCCCGGCGGAAACCCTACTGTTTCTAACGAGAAAAATCCGACAGTTACTTATTCTGAAAACAAAACTTTTGAAGTAACATTAAATGCATCAAATTTAAACTCTAGTGCATTTGATGGGAAATCGGAAGAGATTGTAGTTGCAGAATTAGAGGAAACTGATACTAGTGAAGGAGATTATCAGTTAGCTTTTGCTTCGGATAATTTTTCAAAGGTAGTTGTTTCAAAGGATAAAACGTCAAAGAATAATGATGTTACTATTCAGATTGAAAAGAATGGAAAACTCGAACACTCAAAAGAATTTCTTTTCACATTGAAAAAGGGGCAATTCAAAGAAATTATTAAAGGTTCGAATTCAATTAAGTTGACAAATGCTACTTTCCCATTTGGAATGGTTGTGGATTATAAAGGAGGTTTCTTTGAACTGTATATTGAAAAACAAGGAAATTGGACTGTAAAAGCAATTGCAAAGTAAAAGGAGAAGACAATAGTTGCAAGCTTATCTAGCAACGATAACTAGAAGAATAATGAAGGTTAAAAGGATGAAAAAGGGAAGTAAAACTTTCAAAATTTTCAGTTACCTTCGCAAAGTATTTTATTAAAAACTAAAGGCGTAAGTTATGTTTTCAGGAATTGTGGAAGGCATGGGAACTGTAGTAAAACTGGAGAAAGATCAAGAGAATCTTCACATTACTATGGAATGCCCGTTTACCAATGAATTAAAGATTGATCAGAGTGTATCACACAATGGAGTTTGTTTAACTGTTGTGGACATTAAAGACAATACTTATACTGTAACAGCGATTAAAGAGACGCTTGAAAAATCGAACTTGGGCTTATTGGAGCTGGGTAAAAAAGTGAATCTTGAGCGCAGTATGCCAATGAATGGTCGTTTAGACGGTCACATTGTTCAGGGACACGTTGATCAGACAGCTCGTTGTACTAACGTAGAAGAAGCTGATGGTAGCTGGTACTATACTTTCGAATATGAGTTTGACAAAGTGATGGCTCGCAAAGGATATATGACTGTTGAAAAAGGGTCGGTTTCGGTTAATGGTGTTTCGTTGACTGTTGTTAACTCTACCGATAACACTTTTCAGGTAGCTATCATTCCATTTACAAACGAACATACCAATTTCCATGAGTTTAAAGCAGGTACTGTTGTAAACCTGGAATTTGATATTATTGGAAAATATTTGAGTAAAATGATGTCGTTTGCCGACTAATTTTCTCGTTTATAACGATATTTAAACGGATTCTCCCCAAAAAGAGAGTCCGTTTTTTTTGCAACAAATAGTTGTTTTTGGTCGTTTATAAATAAAAAGATACTTTTGTGTCTGAATTTTTTGAGAATGAATCAGTATGTACGAAATATAGTAGCAATTCTATTGGCTTTCTTGTATACAAGTGGGTTGATGGGATTTCATCTGGCTAAGCACGATTGTGCTTCTTGCCAAGATAGTACATATGGTGTTTTTCTTTTTAGTAGTGAGATAAGTGAACTATTTTGTGGCGATGAAGAGGTGAATTATAGCGATATTTCCAGCATGAAATGTAAAAGTAGCTGTTGTTCAACTCATGTTTCGCAGTACAAAATTGCTCCAGAAACTCCACAAAGCGGACAGTTAAAATTGCCAGTTGTTTCGGAGTTGGTTTTATTTACTCATATCTATTTTACTTCACTTTTAACCGAAGAAAAAGAGTTTTTCGGTTTCCGTAATCTGGAATTACCTCCCGATTTATTGAGGCAATCTCCGGATGAATTATGCTGTTTTCTCTGTTGATTTCACATTCTGCTTTATGTGAATAAAGTACGTGTATACCATTGGTATGCAATAGTGTGTGATTTTATAGTGTTTGCATAAGTCCTTTGTGCAATTGATTTAGAGAAAATAAGAAAATGAAAAAGATATTATTTATTGCTTTTTTGTTCCTTTCGTTGATATCGTGGGGACAAAAAATAACAGGAAAAGTGGTCGAGGCGGAGGATAAACCATTGGTGGGAGCTGCCATTTTTTATAAAGATACCTCGATTGGAACTACTACGGATGAAAATGGTGAATTTACCATTGACAGATCGGATGTACATCATGAGTTGATTGTACGTTTTGTGGGTTATGAGACACAACAGTTCTGTACACATGCCATGGAAGGCGACGAACTGCATGTGGTGATGAAGCCTAATGCAGAGTTGGAAGAAGTAGTGGTGGCAAAACGTCAAAAAGGAAACATACTCGATTCTAAAGATCCGATACAATCGCAACGAATTACAGGAGCGGAGTTGGGTAAAGCTGCTTGTTGTAATCTTTCGGAAAGCTTTGAAACCAACGCTTCGGTAGATGTGGCCAATGCTGATGCAGCTACAGGTGCTAAGTCGATAAAACTACTTGGTTTAACGGGAAAATATATTGAAACCATGACTGAGAAGAATCCTAACTTCAGAGGAATTGCTTCAGCGTATGGTATGCAATATATTCCAGGACCATGGTTAGAATCTATTCATGTTTCTAAAGGAGTAGGTTCTGTAATAAATGGTTTTGAATCAATAACAGGTCAGATAAATGTAGAATACCATAAGCCACAGAGAGCTCCTAAGTTATTTTTCAATGCTTATCATAACAGCATGGGAATGAGTGAAACAAACTTGGTGTCGGGAATTAAGGTATCTCCTACTCTTTCAACAGCTGTTTTGGGCCACTTTCAGGATAATAGAAAAGAGATCGATCACAATAACGATGGATTTTTAGATGATCCAATGGTAAAACAGTACAACTTTTTTAATCGTTGGTTGTGGACACCTGGAGAGAATTATCGTACTCAATTCGGTATTAAAATAATTGACGAAGAGCGAATTGGCGGACAAACCAATTACAATACCAGTTTGCCAAACACAAAGGATAATCGTTATAGAATTAATATTGAAACACAGCGTGTTGAAGGTTTCTGGAAGATGGGATACATTCTACCCAACGACAGAAATAGTAGTTTCGGTTTTATATCGAATTTTGCTCACCATAAGCAGCGTTCGTTTTATGGTTTACGGAATTACGATGCCAATCAGACCTACTTCTATGGTAATCTGTTGTTCCAATCTTATTTAGGTAACACCAACCATAGATATACTGCGGGAGTTTCATTTATCTACGATAATTTCGATGATCGTCTGGAAGACACAGAGGTATTGACAACCAATAGAACCGAGAAAATTGGTGGAGCTTACTTGGAGTATACATGGACTCCTTCTGAAGAGATTACTTTACAAACGGGTTTACGTTACGATAACCATTCGCAATTTGGAAGTTTTGTTACTCCACGCTTGCATTTCAAATATCAATTGACACCTGAGACGGCATTGCGTATTTCAGGTGGAAATGGGCGCCGTACAGCTAATCCAATAGCAGAGAATAGCTTCTTGTTGGCTTCCAACAGAAAGTTTAAAATTACAGACGATTTGAAGCAAGAGAAGGCTTGGAATTTTGGTTTGAGCTTAACGCATCAGTTCGAAATGTTTGGTCGCCCTTTTACTTTTGTGGGGGATGTGTACCGAACTCAGTTCGAGAATCAGGTAATTGTTGATGTGGTAAATGACTTACATGCGGTTTCGTTCTATAATTTAGATGGAAAATCGTATGCCAACAACTATCAGGCAGAATTGAAGTTCGAGCCAATTGAAAGGTTGGATGTTACCACTGCCATTCGATTTTCGGATGTGAAAGCAGATATTGGTGATGAATTCCAGCGTGTACCGTTTGTGAACAGATACAAAGGTTTAATGAGTTTGTCGTACGCAACGAGTAACAACAGCTGGCAATTCGATTTCACTACTCAGTTAAATGGAGATATGAAAATTCCTTCAACAGCAACCAATCCTGTGGAATTTCAGCGTAAATCGAAATCACCAGTGTATGCAGTTGTGAATACACAAATAACAAAGCGTTTTAAACGATTAGAGTTGTACGCAGGTATCGAAAACTTAGGAAATTATCGTCAGAAAAATCCGATTATTTCTGCCGAGAATCCATTTAGCGATTATTTCGATGCATCGTTGGTATGGGGACCAATTCAGGAGCGTAAATTCTATGCCGGATTACGTTTTACCATTGAATAGTTAGCATCTATCCCGAAGTAGAAATAGCTTAATTAAAACTACTTCTGCTTCGGGATAGACATACTATTATAGTTTGCTATTTTTGTTAAATTTGCTTCTAATGAAAAATATAGAAGCCCTCAATTCCTTTATAATCATCCTAATAATTGGATCGCTTTTTTTGCTTTCCTTTTTATTATTGAGTAACATTCTAAGAGTAAACCGAAAAGCAAATATCTTTTTCGGTGTATTTCTGCTGTTATGGGGAAGTTTCTGGACAGAAGAATTATTGAGTTTACTAGAGCTGAAAATCCCTTCTATTTTTGTTTTCAATACCATTAAAACAATTCAGTCGTTTACTGCAATTGTGTTTTATACAAGTGTCTTATATTTTACAAATCCTTTTTGGAAACTTCGAATTAAAGATATACTTCACTTAGTTGTACCAGTTGTAATGGGGGCTAATTTTAGCCTGAATGCATCAAATGGCTTCATTCTTAATCAACATCAGATTTTTGTTATATTGCTTTTACTACAGGCCTTTATTTACATTTTTTGGTCGTTATTTCTGTTACGAAAACATGAAAAGCAAATCGAGTTATTTCGTTCTAATCGAGAGATAGTAGACTTAAAATGGATAAAACAGACCATTTATGGACTAATAGCCATTAGTATTTTTATTATTGGGTATAATCTGGCGATTACAGAAGGAAACTTAAACATTTATGGGAATATATTTTCTCTAACTATTTTGCAATTTTTAGCTTATAATATTCTGAAACAAAAAGAGATTTACCTATTACCTCAAGAAGAGTTAGAAAAAGTGCTTCAAGATGAAAGAACTGTAGAAAAATTAAAACAGAAATTGTTGTCCGATAGTCAGGTTTCGAGTTTGAAAAATAAACTTGAATTTATAATGACAGATAAGAAACCATATTTAGAGGGTGACTTAAGTCTATCAAAATTGGCCAAGTTGGTTGAAATCACTCCGCACCATTTATCTTATTTGCTAAATGAAGGTTTTAGTAAGAACTTTTTTCAGTTTGTAAACCACTATAGAGTTGAAGAAGCAAAGAAGTTGCTCGTAAGTAAAGATTATGAGAATTTTTCTATAGTTGGAATAGCTTATGAATCAGGTTTTAACTCTAAAACCGCATTTAATACCGTTTTTAAAAAACTAACCGGAATGACACCTACTGCATATAAAAATAGTCGTTCGCATTGATAAATACGAACCGGTATTAGGTGTTCGAACTTATAAAACATGTCCATTTGCTTGAAGTTGTGTCGTTGATTTGCAGAGAAATCAATAACACGATATGAAAACATTGAATTTTCTTTTTTTAGTATTACTGTGTTTAAGTAGTAACTTAAAGGCACAAGAGTTGACACAGACAATAAGGGGGCGAATTTTAAATAGTGAGACAGAAGAACCCTTGGGATTCGCTAATGTATTTGTAAAAAGTATAGATCCAATGATTGGTACAATAAGTGATGCAAATGGGTATTTTGTGCTTGAGAGAATTCCTGTCGGAAGGGTGAACATTGAAGCTTCTTATATTGGTTTTCATAGCTTGCAAATTCTGGATATTCTTGTGAATTCGGCACAGGAAGTACAGTTAGATATCCGACTAAATCCTTCTTTTGCTGCAATCGACGAGGTTACTATTGCTCCTAAAATAAATAAGCAAGTTCCCATAAACAAACTAGCATCGGTTAGTGCAAGAATGTTGAGTATTGAAGAAGCAAGCAGGTATGCTGGTGGTTTTGACGATCCTGCCCGACTAGCTTCCTCGTTTGCAGGTGTTGCAAGTAGTAATGGAGAGGACAATGCCATCATTGTGCGTGGTAATGCGCCTAAATTTTTGCAATGGAAGATAGAAGGAATTGAAATTCCCAATCCCAATCATTTTGCCAACTTAAACAGCTTTGGTGGTGGTGGGTTAACTGCCTTAAGTACAAATGTACTGGCAAATTCGGATTTTATGACTGGTGCTTTTGCTGCTGAATATAACAATGCTTTAGCCGGTGTATTTGATATTAAAATGCGCAAAGGAAACAGTAGTAATTATCAGCATAGTTTTGAATTAGGACTAATAGGGATAGATTTTGCATCAGAAGGGCCATTGACTAAGAATAATGGCTCATATTTAGTGAACTATAGGTATTCTACATTGGCTTTAATTCCATCATTATTACCCGAAGATGCCGATGGAACATCTTATCAGGATTTATCTTTTAAGTTGAATTTACCGACATTAAAAAGCGGTACCTTTTCTCTTTGGGGAATAGGCTTGATTGATAAATCGGGAACAAAACCAGAAAAGAATGCTGATGACCGCGAATATTATCAGGATGTATCGGATCAGGATGTGAAACAATACATGGGAGCTATTGGGCTAAACCATAAATTTCGATTTAAAAATTCGAGCTATTTAAACTCCACCATTGCATTTACTGGCGAAGGTTTAGATATGGTTACCGATAGAATAAACAATAAAGAGGTGCTGGAAAAACACAATAAGATTAAGAACAGCAACTACAATATCGAATTCAAATCGTATTACAACAACCGCTTATCTAATTATTTATCGGTACGCTCTGGAATTTCTATGCGGGGAATGGGATACAATCTGGATATACGAGAAGCAAATAACCAGAATAAGTTAGAACAAATCAGTAATAAAAAAGGCTTTAGCATTTTAGGTGCTGCCTATACTAATTTAACTATTACCGGTCAAAAACTGAAAATAAATGTGGGAGTGAATTCTCAACTATTTACTCTGAATAATAATTACACCATTGAGCCACGTTTGGGACTTAAATATCAGTTGAATGAAACGAATAGTTTTAGCTTTGGATATGGCTTGCATAGTCGATTAGAGCCTATACATATCTATTTTATTCAAGCTTCTAATGCTGAAAAAACCAAGAATAATAAAGAATTAGACTTTACAAAGGCACATCATTGGGTGTTGGGGTACGATTGGAATATTAGTGAAAAATTACATCTAAAAATTGAGCCTTACTACCAAACGTTATTCGATGTTCCAATTTCTGAAAATAGTAATGAATCGCTACTGAATTTACAAGGAGATTGGTTTTTAACTGATACTTATAAGAATATAGGTAAAGGAAGAAATTATGGTTTAGATCTGACATTAGAACAATATATGGACAAAGGATTCTATTTCTTATTAGCAGGTTCTTTGTTTAAATCTGAATATAAAACAGCTAAATCTGATTGGTTTAGTACTCGTTACAATAAGAATTTTCTTATCAATGCTTTAGTGGGAAAAGAGTTTCTTTTGGGAGATAAAAAGCAAAATACATTGGGAGTGAATTTTAGATTGGCCGTTCAGGGAGGAGATCGGTACTCGAAAATTGATGAGCAAGCATCTTTGTTGGCTCGAGATGTAAAATACGATGAAACAACTCCGTTTACAATGCAAACGAAAGCATCAACGGTAATACATACAACAATAAGCTATTCTTGGAATAGGTCTGAAACAAGTCATAAACTGTCATTGAAAATCTTAAACCTTACAGGATATGAAGGTTTTCATGGGCATAGATTCAATATAAAAACAGGAAAAGTAGACGAAAACCGAGAAGCATTAATGATACCTAATTTAAGTTATAAGTTTTCGTTCTAATAAATAATAAAACCGAGATAACTACCAGAAGAGTATGTTACCTCGGTTTTATTTAATATCGAAACTTCATTTACAAAATATTTTTATAATGTATAGTCGTTTCTATTTACGTTAACTTCTTTGTTAACACCTTGATTGACTTGAAAAGCTATCTTTTTTGTACAAGATCCCCAACAGTTTAACTGTCGGAACTGGATAAAATAATTTCCAGCATTTAAATCCTCAAAAGTGATCTTTCCTCCATATGGTTTTATGTCTTCATAAAGTGGAAGATCGGGCATTTCAGCACTGTAAAGATCGATTTCAAGCTTAGGCATCTCTTCCGTTTTTAAGGAATAGAATACGATGTCTACATCTGCACATGTTTTGGGATCATCATCGTCGCATGAGAAGCCAATAACGGCAAGCATAAGAATTAGGATAATTCGTTTCATGGGTTTAATTCTTGTTTGGATTAACAGAAACGAATGCATCCAAAAAATATGCCATTGATGTATTTTATGAAAAATAATGTGTCGTTTCTAGAAATTAATCTGCTTTAACCATCCAGAAATTCTTTCATCCGTTAATTCTGGTTGAGCATCTTCATCCAGTACTAAACCAATGAACTGATCGTTTTCAACAGCATCTGAGTGGTTGAAATCATATCCTTCTGTAGGCCAGTTTCCAACAAATGTGGCATTAGCTTTAGCCAATTCATTACGCATAACGGCAATGTCATCGGCAAAATGATCAGGATAAAGCATCTGGTTACCTAAACCGAATAGTGCAATTTCCTTGCCTTCTAAGTTTGTTTCTGCTTTTTTTAGTTCCGAGAAGAAGAAAGTCCACTCATTTTGGTTTTCATTGTTTCCCCAATGGTCGGCTCCTACTGTTGAACCACCCATAATTATTGAATCAAATTCCAATAGTTCATTAGGTTGTACTTCGTCAATACACTTGAAAACAACGTTTTTATCTTTAAGCTGACCTTGAATTTTCTCTGCAGAGCGCTCAACACTTCCACCTTTTGGCCAGTATAATAATCCTATTTTTCTCATAGCTAAAGAGATTATAAAGTTATACTTGATTAAGTTTAGCAAATTTAGTACAAAAATACTAGAGAACCTGTCTAATAAAAAAAGAGAGGTCACCATAGATAACCTCTCTCTCTGTATTTAGTTTAAACTGAAAATAGATTAAAATCAGTCTAAAAAACAGTACATCCGATATATGTATGCCCGTTTTCTTAAAACGAACTAGTTAACTGCTTCAACTCTAACGTCAAGAATTCCAACAGCCGCTTTTTCTTTAGCTGTCATGTTTATACGAATACGATCGGTTTTAAGCTCTCCTGCAGGGTGAACCATATTGTATTGATTGATGAAAACACTGTACGAATCGGTTACATATAATGGGAAATCGTGCCAGTGATCCTTATGCCAGTATTGTAGATTCCAGTTCTTTGGTACTTGTACTCCTCCTTTATCATCGTACCAGTAAATTGAGATGCTCTGCAGGTTTGTTCTTTTCTTCAAGGTTATATCTACCCATTGTTTTTTACCTTTCTCGGGGTAGCTGGTCCAGCGTTTCATAGAGTTGTCGAAAGAATTTTTAGGATCGTTATTCGCTGAAATAACTGAAAGATGATCATTGTGGAAAGTGTGTGATGCTTTTACTTTGGCAAATTTACCTCCGGTAACAGTTCCTGTGTTTTCAGAAACCATCGATTTATCTGTAGGTGTCCAAATTATCATTGAAGCATCGCCACGGTTGTTCCATGCATAGTATGGTGTAAACACGATATTGGCTTTCTTCAATTTTCCCTTTTTCAGTTCTAGTCCTTTTACTGTTACCTGATCGATGCCTTTCAATTTTCCTTCTTCAATGGTAGAAACTGCAAATTTTCCCATCTTCTCATTGTCGAACATGAAACGTTGAACGATTCCATTATTGTCCACTTCTTCGGCACAATATACAAGAGGTCCGCGGGTTAATGCAATTCTGTTTTTATCGTCTTTCACCTCTTCAATAGCTTTATTGAAGTGAGCTGGCATTGGAATGTCGATAGTGACTTTATCGTTTTTATTCCACTTTCTGTTAATGGAAACGAAACCTTTATCAAGTGTTGCTTTTGCCTTTTTCCCATTTACAAAGAGCTTAAACTCCGGTAGATTTTTGTCGGTATAGGAATAGAGTTTTCCTGGAACAAATTGTTTGGTGGCCCATGTTGGAACCCTAAGCTTAACTGTAAATTGCTGTCCTGCCTTTTCAGGAGAAAGCGAAATATCAACCTTGCCTGAAAAAGGATAATTGGTTTGTTGAGAAACAGCTACTTTCCCCGATTCAAGTTGAATTTGTGTGCTATTGCTACCATAGAAAGCACAGTAGATAGAATTATCTTCTATGGCATACATCATTCCTGAAACCTGTGGAATTAACCTTGCAATATTGGAAGGACAGCAGGCTGTTCCAAACCATGGTGAACGTCCTTTTCTTCCATGGTTAAATGGTGTTTGGCCATCTACTTCAAGAGGGTTTGTATAGAAAAATTTATTCCCATCGATATTAACTCCAGCCAATGCATTGTTGTACAGTGCTACTTCGGCTACATCTAGAAATCGCCCATCTTTTTCAGCTAAAAACATGCGGAAATTGAAGAATACATTTCCTACGGCAGCACAAGTTTCGTCGTAGGCACTTTTGTTTGGAAGTACATATTCTGGTCCAAAACCTTCTGTTCCGTGAACAGCTCCTAGCCCACCAGTAATGTGCATTTTTGTATCTACGATATTATGCCAAATTCGATCTAATGCGGCTTTGTATGGCTCTTCATCGGTTAGTGAGTTTACATCGGCCATGGCAGAATAAAGGTAGGCTGCACGAACAGAGTGCCCTACAGCTCTCGACTGCTCGGTTAGAGGTTTGTGTTGTTGCGCATACTCAGGGTGCATACATCCCTTTCCTTCTGGAACGTAAGTTATTCCGCGAATAGCCAGAAACTTTTTAGCCATATCCAGATAAAGTGAATTGTTGGTTACACGCGCCATTTTAACCAATGCCAACTCCAATTCCTGGTGCCCGGGAGCTTGATTTATAGGTTTTCCATTGTTGTAATTTTTGTCGCCAACAAAGAATACCTTATTGATATGTTGGGCATTCTTCTCGGCAATATCCAACCATTTACGTTTCCCTGTTGCTTGAAAATAAGCAATAGCTCCCTCGTACATGTGTCCCATGTTGTAAAGTTCATGACTGTGAACCACCCATGAATATGGTTTATCGCCCATTCCTGATGGTCCCCAGAATGCTCTGTATTTTTTAGCCACATCGGCAATGTGTGCCACATACAGGTAACCATCTTTTTGTTGTGCTTTACCAATTATATTAATGATGTCATCGAGTTGCTTTTCCAGTTTAGGATCGCGTTTGATCTTTAACAGGTAAGCAGCTCCTTCCATCACTTTGTATAAGTCGGATGAAACGAAGCGATGAGGAAATGGTTTTTCTGAATTATTTCCGGCTAATATTTGCCCGGCTTTGCGTAGATTTTCAACGGCAGGATTGGTTTTATCTAAGGCAAATGGAACCAATGTTTCTGCTTGTGTTTTTAAACGAGGAAGCCAAAATTGATCTTCAAGTTTAACCTCGTTAAAAGGAACTGGCTTAAGAATCTCTTTTTGCTGAGCTTTAGTAATTACAGAAGCCAGCAATAGCATTGCTACTAAAAAATGAAATCGCATTTATTTAATGTTTTTAGATTCAACAACAGGGAATGCACTAATTCTTAGTCGTGCAGCTCCCATTGGTATCAATTCAATTTTTTGTGATTTAGAGTTGGTCTTTACAGGACTCTGAATCAATTCACCACATACTCCCAGTTTTTCTGCTTGCCATTGAGGTATCTCTTTACCTGTAGCTTCAAGCATAATTGGTGTTGATGATGCAGTGAAAGGGTAGTTATTTTTAGGCCATTCTCTTTTTATGAGTTTAAAAGAGCTAATTGGTTTTTCCTTGTCTATTTCTAAACCGAAATTCCATTTCGAATTGGAATACAACTCCCATGATGGCCATTTCTGAGTAATAGATGTATTCTGCCAGCGCGTATTCCACATGGCCGACTTTCTACTCTCTTTTCGAACTCTTTTTTCTTCAATTTTTAAAGAAAAAGTGAGTGGACCATAGTTTATACTAGTACTGTTTTTATTGGCTTTCCAATGCTGAATTTTAATATCCATAGGAAAGGCAATGGATACTTTATCGTTATTGTTCCATGTACGCTCGATACGAATATATTTACCAGCAACAGGCTGTTGATCGATGGTTTTTCCGTTGATTTTTAATTGAGCACTAGCACACCATGCTGGAATTCTAAAATACAATGGGAAATAGGTACTCCATGAAGTAGAAATGGTAAACTCCAATCTTTCTTCAAATGGATAATTGGTGGTTTCCGTTATGGAAATAGCATGTCCGTTTCCAACAGTTACATCTACTTTGCAAGCTCCATAAGCAACGGCTGCTAATCCATTATCGGGAGTTGCCATCCACATATTTTCAATGAAATAGGGCCATGCCTGCGAGTGGTTGTGCTGACAACACCGATGGTTTAATGGACTCATCAATAATGAGTTTCCAGAGGCATCGAAGGGTTCTCTATAGTTCTTATTATCAGAAATAATCATGTTGGGTGCTGTTAGAAAACGCAACGACTTCATATCGGGCATAGTGGCTGCCGGATAAGTGTTAAAAGCCACATTCTCCAGATGATCGGCCCAAAACGGATCACCTGTAATTCGAAGCATATGCTCATCAGAGTTCATTTGCTCAACTATACCGCATGTTTCAACAGGTTGTCGTGGATCATCGAAACTAGGTCGGGCATTGATATCTCCGGCATACATTCCTCCAGGAACCTGACCAAAATGCTCTCGCATAATATTGAAATTCTCATAAGAAGCGTTCAATAACTTTTTATCGCCAGAAAGAAGATAGAACTGAGCTGGTTCGCGAAATCCTTGAGCATGGTTCACATTGTGCCAATCAATTTGCGAGGTATACCATTGAAGACTCTCTTCGTTGGTTTTAATCTCTCTGTGATTCTTAATATCTGTAATGCGATGATTTCTACTTGTCCAGTCGGCACAATTGCGGTGTATTTTATTGGCCAGTTCAAGAAGAAACTGATCTCCTGTTCTGTTGTAAAGCCAAAGTACACTGTGTAAGTTATCTCCTGCTCGGATTTTCTGCCAATAAGGAGTTAAGAATTTCTTTTCCGGATAGTTCAGTTGATATCGGAAATAGCGAGTCATTAAATCAATTACTCTTTCATCTTCGGAATATTCGTAATAAGACTGAAGACAATAGAGCATAAGCATGTTGCCCCAAAAGTCCTGACTGCCATCTTTGCGAAGATGGACAGGACCAAAATTTCCATTTTTTCGTTGACTATTAAGTACTCCTTTTATCCAAATCAGAGCTTCGTCAATTATTTGCTGATCTTCCAGAATATAGCCCATATTAGCATACCCCTTCAACCAGTAAGGAACCTCTTCCCAACCATTTTCACCTTTTCCATCTTTCGATAGCCAGGCATTATCTTTCTTGGTTAGCCACGGGCTAATTTTATTCAGGTTACCAGTTAGTCCATTCTTCTGACGAATAAGAACCTCTTTTAACCATCCATCTGGTTTTACTGAACCAACAGGCAGTTTTATAAAACTACTGGGCTGCAGTGGCGGACGATTACTGATGTAATGATCATTAACAACAGATGTATTGGGTTTATTAACAACTGTGATATTGTCAATTTCATCTTTACATCCTAAAAGAGTAATGATTAAAAGTGCCGTAAAAAGTAAAGTTCTTATTTGCATTAGAATTTATTTAGTAGTGGATCGATTTAAATATTTATACCGAAAATCGATTCCCCGATTTATGAACTTTCGTATTATCAGATAGCTGATATCTATTTGATAATCTGTGTTTCTAGTTGTTTAAAATCTAATTTAAGAAAGAGAATACCCATAATAGATACCCTCTTTCGGTGTGTGTTATTTTAAAACAACTGGAAATGAACTAATTCGCAATCTTGAAGCTCCCATAGGAACTAACTCAATTGATTCAATAGCTGTATTGGTTTGTACCGGACTATCCATTAATTCGCCACAAAGCTGATGTTCGTCCATTTTCCATTCAGGAATAATTGCTCCTTTTGTCATTATGGAAATAGGATTCGAAGCATGAGTAAATGGGAAATTATCTTTTGGCCAGTCGCGTTTTACCACTTTGAAACTAGCAGCCAGGTTATTTTCGTCGTAAACCAAACCATAGTTCCACTTTGAATTGGAATAAATTTCCCAAGATGGCCATTTGTGAGTATCAACTCCTTTTTGCCATCTCGAATCGCCAATTGCAGTTTCAGTACTTTCTCTTTTTACCATTTTCTCATCGATTTTTAGAGAGAAAGAAAGCGGACCGTAGCTTACACTAACACTGTTGTGGTTTTTAACCCACTTCTTCACTGCTATTTCCATTGGAAGCACTAATGATACTTTATCTCCTTTTTGCCATTTACGCTCGATTCGAACATATTTTTTAGGCTGAAGATTAGCAGAAACAGCTTTTCCGTTTACACTAATTTTAGCGCCTTTACACCATGCAGGAACACGGAAATAAAGAGGGAAAACAGCAGCTTTATCGGGTGTTATATCGAATTGAATTTGCTCTTCGTATGGATAATTAGTGGTTTGATCGATAGTCACTTTGGTATTTTCACCCACCTTAGCAGTAATTGTACTGGCACTATAGATGGCAGCTACCAATCCATTGTCCGGAGTAGCCATCCAAAGATTTTCAACCATATATGGCCATCCTTGTGCATGGTTATGCTGACAACAACGAGAGCTGAATGGGTTCATCATTAAGAATGGACCACGGTTATCAATTCCCGGATGGTGGTTGGCCTTATCGCACTGTACCATGTTTGGAGAAGTGATGTAGTGTAGCGACTTAAAATCGGGCATTGTAGCTGCCGGATAAGTATTAAAAGCTAACTCTTCTACGTGGTCGGCCCAAAATGGGTCACCTGTAATGCGAAGCATGTGTTCATCAGAGTTCATTTGCTCAACAATACCACAAGTTTCAATTCCCTGACGAGGGTCGTTGTAACCAGGACGACAGTTTTCGTCAGAACCAAACATTCCTCCGGGAACCTGACCAAAGTGCTCACGAACAATCTGGAAGTTTTCGTAACTGGCTTTTAAGTGCTCTGGCTGTTTGCTCAAAAGATAGTATTGAGCTGGTTCGCGGAAACATTGTGCGTGGTTTACGTTGTGCCAATCGATTTGGTCTCCCCACCATTCTGGCCATTCTTGTACATTTTCTCGCTTGTCCTGACGACAGTGAATAGCATTTCTTTTGTGACCACGACTGGTCCAATCGGCTGTATTTTTATGAATCTTTTCTGCTAACTCTAAAAGGAACTTATCTCCTGTGCGGTTGTACAACCACATTACGCTATGCAGGTTGTCTCCTCCGCGAATTTGTTGCCAGTAAAGCGTTAAGAATTTATCATCAGGTACTGTTAATTGGAACTTGAAATATTTTGTCATTAAATCAAGAACGCGCTGGTCGTTGGTGAACTCATAGTACGACTGCAAACAGTATAGCATAATCATGTTTCCCCAGAAATCTTGTCCTCCGCGACTTCCGCGCATTGGGCCAAAGTTTCCATCTTCGCGTTGACTGTTTAATGCTCCGTTGATCCAGATTTTTGATTCCTCGATCATTTTAGGATCGTTCATAATGTATCCGATATTGGCATAACCTTTTAACCAGTATGGAACTTCTTCCCAGCCCCATTTTCCTTTTCCATCTTTCGATAGCCAGGCATTATCGGTTTTCTGAAGCCATGCACTGATCTCTCCAAGATGACCTGTTAATCCGTTTTGTTGACGTACCAAATACTCCTTTAACCATCCTTTAGGCTGAATAGTTCCGACAGGTAATTTAATGAAACTACTGGGCAACAGCGGAGCTCTGTTGCTAACGTAGTGCTTATTGGTTACTGATGTCTCGGGACGATCAATAACAGTTACATTATCCTCTGTGTTGCTGCCGCACGAACAGAACATGAGGGTGGCGCATAATGTAAAAATGAAAGTTAAGTGTTTTGTACTTTTTACCATGATACTTTTAGTTTTTATGGTTCTGTGCCGTTGAGATTGGCACAATACAAAACTGGACAATTAGTATATGAAGTAGGTGGACGAATGAAAATGACAGGTAGGATATTTGACGCAAATAGGGTGTAATATTGTTGCATGTGTTTGTATGTTGTTGAAAACAAGGTGTCCACAAAAAAGAAAGAGCGTTAGTAATAGAATACCAACGCTCTTCTGTAACAAACCGATTTCAATAATAAAATTGAACTCAGTTACTATTTAAGCTGATTAAATTTGACCTCTTTCTGCTGCTCTTTTTAGCTTGTCGTTAGCATAAATAGCAATTTCTACTCTTCGGTTTAAGGCACGATTGGCTGCAGAATTATTTTCAACAATAGGTTGCTCTTCACCGTATCCAACAGTTTGAAGACGGCTTCCCAATACATCGTTTCGCATTAAAAAATTAGCTACCGATTGAGCTCTTTGTTCCGATAACCTTTGGTTCAAATCATTACCGCCTGTATCATCGGTATGGCCTTCAACCAATATATGTGTATCGGCGTATTTTTTTAGAATTACCGAAAGATCGGCAAGGTTTTGCTGAGCCTGAGGAGAGAGGTTGCTCTTCCCAACGGCAAATAGAATTCCCGAATCGAACGTGATTTTAATTCCTTCACCAATTCGCTCTACTTTTGCTCCTTGTAAATCTTGCTGCATTTCGGCAACTTGTTTATCCATGTAATTTCCAATTACAGCTCCGGTTGCACCACCTACAGCAGCTCCAATAATTGCTCCAGCAGCGGTATTACCAGCTAAATGGCCAATTCCAGCACCCAAAAGTGCTCCACCACCAGCTCCAATTAAAGAACCTTTTCCAAGGTTATTCATCGATTGACAACTGGCTAACATGACCACTGTTGCCATAATTACAGCGAAAAATTTTAGTTGTTTCATCCGTTTAAATTTTTTTTATTCCTGAATTATTTAAAAAAATTGAATACGTTCAGGAACTCACATAAATTTTAATCATTCTCGTTTGTGTAGTTTAGAATGCTGAAAATTCATGCTCGTTTCATCTTATTGGTCTTTTCAATATTTAAATATGATTTCAATAGTACACAAACTAGATGCAATGATAACCCGAGAAATAGGAAAATGTTAGATGAATAGCGTTAAAAAAAACTAAAAGGAGTTGATGATAGTTAACGAGTCATATTTTAGAAAAGTAAGGGAGGGCTAAACAGTCTAGTTGTTAAATTCTTACCTCCAACTTTAATCATCCATTAATTTTAAAATAAAATGAACGATTATTGTTTTGAACATGTTAATAAACAGATATTTTTGTGCTGCTTTAGCTGGCTCGTTTTAATGCAACAGAATGTGAGTTAAAGCAGAATAGTCGATTTTTCGATTTAGAGTTTAAAAAATAAATAATCAATAAGAAAACCTGAATATGAGTTACAAAGCTCTAAGTCAGGTACAAAATACTTTAATATGGCTGATACAAAAAAAGCAGTACTAATGATCCTCGACGGATGGGGAATTGGTAAAGGAGACAAGACGGATGTTATTGCTATGGCTAATACTCCATTTATGGATTCATTGGCAAAAGAGTATCCAAACTCTCAGCTATTGACTTCTGGAAACGACGTAGGTCTTCCAGCTGGTCAGATGGGTAACTCAGAAGTTGGTCACTTGAATATTGGCGCAGGACGCGTTGTTTACCAAGATTTGGTAAAAATCAATAAAGCCATCGAAGACGATACATTGAAAACTAACGAGCAAATCGTTAAAGCTTTCACATACGCAAAAGAGAACAATAAAAAAGTACACTTTATCGGTTTGATTGGACCTGGTGGAGTACACTCATTGAGTGCTCACATGGTTGCTTTGTGTAAAATTGGTACCGATATGGGTGTAAACGATTTGTTCATTCATGGTTTAACTGATGGTCGTGATACTGACCCTCGTTCAGGATACGGTTTCTTGGAAACTGACTTAGCAGCGTTGGAAGGAACAAACGCTCGTTTTGCTTCATTGATTGGTCGTTACTACGGAATGGATCGTGATCAGAATTGGGATCGCCTGAAGTTGGCTTACGATCTTTATACAAAAGCAGAAGGAACTAAAACTTCAAATATTCTTGAGTCAATTAAAGCTTCATACGAAGAAGGAGTAACTGACGAATTCTTGAAACCACTTGTAATGGTTGATGAGAATGGTGCTCCTCTTACTAAAATTGAAGAAGATGATGTAGTAATCTGTTTCAACTACCGTACTGACCGTTTGCGTCAGATGACAATTGCTTTCACTCAGCAAGATTTAGAAGATCACGGAATGAAAACATTGCCTTTGCAGTGGTACACAATGACTAACTACAAAGCTGACTTTGTTGGAGTAAACGTTATTTTCGACAAAGAGAATGTGAAAAATACAATGGGTGAAGTAGTTGCCAATGCCGGATTGAAACAGATTCGTATTGCAGAAACTGAAAAGTATGCTCACGTAACATTCTTCTTCTCAGGTGGTCGCGAAGAGGAGTTCGAAGGAGAGAGTCGTATTTTGGCATCTTCACCAAAGGTGGCTACTTACGATCTTCAGCCTGAGATGTCTGCTCCTATTGTTGCTGATAAAATTGTGAAAGAGTTGAACGAGCAGTCGGCTGACTTTGTTTGTTTGAACTTTGCCAATGGCGATATGGTTGGACACACAGGTGTTTACGAAGCAATTACTTCAGCAGTTGAAGCAGTTGATGGATGTGTTGAGCAAGTGGTTACAGCAGCACGTAACAATGGATACGATGTGATGATTATTGCTGACCACGGTAATGCAGATAACGCAGTAAATGCAGATGGTAGCGAAAATACAGCTCACTCGTTGAATCCAGTTCCATGTATCTGGGTAAATGACAACAAAGAGGCTAAAATTGAGAACGGTATTTTGGCTGACGTAGCTCCTACCCTACTTAAGATTATGGGACTAGAGATTCCTGCAGAAATGACTGGAAAAGTATTGGTATAGTATAAAGTAACTAGTAGTTAGTACCTGGAAATTCAAATACTAACTGCTCTGTATTAATTACTCAGTACTAATTTATACATTTGCATCCCGAAAGATATATGGTAATGTCTTTCGGGATTTTTCGTATTTAGAACGGTTTTTATGCCTCTAAATACTAACAACTCAGTACAAAGAAGATGATTCAGATAGGAAAAGCAATAGTAAGTTTTGATGTGTTCGAAAAGCATTTTTTATGCGATATATCCAAGTGTAAAGGAATTTGTTGTGTAGAAGGAGATTCGGGTGCACCACTAACTGAAGAAGAGGCGAAGATAATCGAAGATATTTATCCGGTTATTGAAGCAGATCTTCCTCGTATTAACCGCGAAGAAGTTGAAAAACAAGGCTTTTCTGTTATCGATGAAGATGGGGACTTGGTAACTCCGTTGGTAAACGATAATGAGTGTGTATACACTTATCGAGATGAAAAAGGAGTGGTTAAATGTGCCATTGAAAAGGCGTGGATTGAAAAGAAAATAGATTTTCAAAAGCCTATTTCATGTCATCTATTCCCAATTCGAATTACTGAATACGAAGAGTTCGATGCTTTGAATTATCAAGAGTTGGATATTTGTAAATCGGCACGTATTTGTGGTTACGACAAGAAGGTGCGCATTTTCGAAATGTTAAAAGCACCATTAACTCGCAAGTATGGAAAAGAGTGGTACGAGGAGTTGGTTATTGCTGCCGATATGTGGGAAAAACAACACAAGTAAGCTTACCTAAGCTGTATCTTCTCTTCTAAATTATAGGTCGAAATAATCTCAGAAAGCTCTTTGTTGGTATAAGCATTCAGCATTTTATATGCAGGATCGAGCACTTGTTGTGGCGAAAAATGTTGCCCCATGAAACGTTCACATCCGGTTACGGCCTGAGTCATAGATACCAGATCGTTAGCAGAATGCTTTTCCTTAATTATTGTCGATCTGAACTCATGGTGAATGGATGAATCGATAATGGTTTGGATAGTTTGTTTAATACTTTCCAGTGGCGTTTTTTTACATCCAATTAGCTCCGAATAGTCTTGCTGATTTAACGGGGCTTTAATGTCCATTGCAATATAATCCACTAAATTTCTGGCTATAAGCTTTTGTACTACAATGGGAAATGCTCCATTGGTATCGAGTTTTATTTTGAATCCTTTTTCTTTTAGCAGCGTACAGAAATCAATTAAATCGGCCTGAAGGCATGGCTCTCCTCCGCTTATAACCACAGCATCAATCATTTTTCTGTATCGATCTAGGTAATCGAAAATAACAGATTCTGGATAGCAAGATGTTGTTTGCATTGGAATCAAGTCGGGATTGTGGCAAAATGGGCACTTGAAGTTACATCCTTGGGTAAAAATTACCGAGGAGATATAACCTGGGTAGTCGATTAAACTACTTTTGACAAATCCTGAAATATTCATGATCCTTCTTTTTGAATGAATTGATAGTAAAAACTGCATCAGGCTATGTGGTAGCCTGACACAGTTAGGTATATAGGAGAGGTTAATGAATTGGCACTATTTCTTTATCGAAAAGTTTTCGTTCGCCATACTCTGCTTGTTTCCCATCGTTCCACTGATCTACAGGGCGAATATAGCCTACAATCCGGGTGTATACCTCGCATTTTGTTTTTTTACCTTCTGCTTCACATTGAGGGCAGTAATGGTGTTCGCCATATTGGTAACCATGGTGTGGGCAAATACTGAATGTAGGAGACAACGTGATGTAGGGTAAATGATAGTTGTTGGTAATCTTTTTTATTACTTGTTTAACCGATTCAATTGGTAGCTGCTGAGCACCGATGAAAGTATGGAAAACAGTTCCTCCGGTATAGCGTGTCTGCAAGTCATCCTGCAATTCCAATGCATGGAAAATATCGTCGGTATATTTTACTGGTAACTGGGTAGAGTTGGTGTAATAAGGTGTTGCATCGGGAGTATTACATGCTTCCTGATTGGCAACAATAATATCATCGAACCATTTTCTATCTAATTGAGCCAGACGATATGATGTCCCTTCTGCGGGAGTTGCTTCTAGGTTATAGTTATTACCTGTTTCCTGTTGGAAATCTTGTAATTTGTTGCGCATAAAGTCAAGCACTTCACATGCAAATTCGTGTCCTTCGGTAGAAGTGATATCCGATCCAATTAGGTTAAGGCAACATTCATTCATTCCAACCAATCCGATTGTTGAAAAGTGGTTGTACCAATACGATCCTCCTTTCTTACGAATGTTACGCAAATAGAATTTAGAATATGGGAAAAGACCATTTTCTGTTAGTTCTTCAATTACCTTTCGCTTGGTTTCTAGGCTGCTTGAAGCCATTTCCATTCGCTTGCTTAGCAGCTGATAGAACTCTTCCTTATTGGTTGCCTGATAGCCCAAACGAGGAAGGTTAATGGTTACAACTCCTACCGAGCCTGTTAGTGGATTAGAACCAAATAAACCACCACCTCTGGTTTCTAGCTCTCGCTTGTCTAAGCGTAAACGACAACACATACTACGTACATCGTCTGGCGATAAATCAGAATTTACAAAGTTCGAGAAATAAGGAATTCCGTATTTGGCTGTGATCTCCCAAATGTTGTTGTAACGTGGATTATCCCAGTCGAAATTTGACGTGATATTGTATGTTGGAATAGGGAATGAGAAGATACGTCCATTGGCATCTCCTTCGGCCATTACCTCTGCAAATACTTCGTTGAATAGCTCTACTTCATCTTGGAAGTCGTCGTAGCATTTATCCTGAATTTTACCGCCAATAATAACTGGTTGACTCTTTAGGAAATCAGGAACAACCAAGTCCATTGTGATATTGGTAAATGGTGTTTGGAAACCAACGCGTGTTGGTACATTTATATTAAAAAGAAACTCCTGAATAGCCTGTTTCAATTGAATTCTATCCAGATTATCGTAGGCAATAAATGGAGCCAAATAAGTGTCGAAGTTCGAGAAAGCTTGTGCTCCCGCAGCTTCACCTTGCATGGTGTAGAAGAAATTTACAATCTGACCAAGAGCAGTACGCAGGTGCTTGGCAGGTTTACTTTGCAATTTCCCAGGTACACCAGTGAAACCACTTAGTAATAAATCTTCCAAATCCCATCCAACACAATAAACACTTAAAAATCCAAGGTCGTGAATATGCATATCGCCGTTTTTATGCGCATCGCCAATTTCCTTTGGATAGATCTTATTTAGCCAATACTGTGAGCTAACGATAGTAGCCAAATGTTGATTCAGTCCTTGAAGAGAATAGGTAGAGTTCGCACTCTCTTTCACTCGCCAGTCGGCACGCTTCAGATAATTATCAATCAGATCTAGATTATTGAATAGTTCTTTTGTATTTCGAATTTCTTTGTGCTGATTTCGGTATAAAATATAGGCTTTTGCCGCTTTAAAAAGCTTGTTTTCAAATAATCCTTCTTCTACTAAATCTTGAACTTCTTCAACATGAGGAGTTGTTGAATTGGTTGATTTCGCAGCTAACTTTTCAGCAACTTGTTGAGCAATGTTTTGAGCAATTTCGGCAGACCCTTCTTCAACAGCTTCAAATGCTTTGGTAATAGCATTGGCAATTTTAGATGGGACAAATGCCACAATTTTTCCATCCCGCTTCAGGACATGGGAAACCTGGTTACACATGGTTAATTTGTTTTTGTGATTATTGTATCTTCTGAAGTTCCTTTTCCTCGAAGGCAAACGACAGCGAATGCTTGTGGCAGGTCTTCTGACTCGATTCTCTTTGCAACCTTCCCGATAGATATTATCAGTGGTAATGGAGTAGCAAAGAACCTTTGAACCTTACAGCTGCGAGGACAGTTCCGGAGTTACACCGGATTCCCTTTTCAATTTCATGCCAGAAAAGACATGAAATAACCACAATTGCTTAGCTAAATTTAGTGATGTGTTCTGTGGATAGAAAATGAAGTTATTAACAAAATGGAAGGTGAAGCGGGGATAGTTGGGCTAGAAACAAGAGGTTGTTGAGTGTTAATATCTATTTTCAACATTCAAAAATTACTTCATCCGAATCATAACGATTCAGAATGAAGTGAATGAATGTTTTTTATCTGACTTCGTCGACAACTTTTTGGAGAAATTCTCTTTCATGGTAGTCATTATCAACGATTTCGCCATTCCATATAACAATATCAAGATCGATGTTACGTGGACCAAATTTAGGAACAGATCTATCGCGTCCCATTCTGTCTTCCAGCTTTTTAAGGTAACTATCAAGCATCGACTGATCCAATAATGTTTGAATTTTTACTGCTCCATTTACAAATTCGGGCTGATCTTCAATACCAATTGGTTGGGTTCGAATAAAAGAAGAAACTTCAATAACAATCTGTTCGTTTTCTAATATTCCTAACATCTTGTATATGTTTTCTTCGGGATTGATGTTTGATCCTATTCCAATAATTGCTGTGTTTCTCATAAGCTAAAGTTTGCGTGTTTCTTCCAATTCAACCGATACCGATTCTGAAAATCGTAATGCATGAGGTTTATCCACCTCTACTTTGCCCCAGGTTATTTTTTCATTTTTCATTACTATGTCCAGAATACTTTGGGTTAATGACTCGAGCAAAGCATATTTCGATTCCTGCACATGTTTAATGATTTCCTTAGTGATGGTCCGGTAGTTAACAATTCCTTCCGGATCATCCGTTTTAACTCCCTCCGAAACATCAGTTTCGAGTTCTATATTGATGACAACATCTTGCTTGTTGTTCAGTTCGTGGGGTTTAAAACCGATATAGGTTCTTAAAAGCAAATTTTTTATTCGGATTTTGGCCATTGGTTTTCAGTTTTAATGAGTTGGTTTTCCTAAGTTTTCTCCTCCGTCGCAGAACAAAATTTGTCCGGTTAAATGTTGGTTCGATATGATGTAATCCAGACTATTTAAAATGGGAGTTACACCACTAGGAACTTGCATTGGTGTTTTTTTAGCTAATGCTTCCAGGTAATCGTCCGTTTCATTTTCTGGAGGCAGAGTAGCTCCCGGCGCAATGGCATTGACACGAAAGTTTGGCCCTAACTCAATGGCAGACATTTTGGTCAACTCCCAAAGCATTTTTTTAGAGAGAGTATAAGCAGCAAAGTTGGGCTCATTTCGGGTAATGCGTGTATCTGTAAGGTTTACTATTAAACCTTTATTCTGAAGAAGAGAATAATGTTTGGTTAAAAAGAATGGCGCCTTAAAATTAACAGTCATCTGTCTTTCGTAAAAATCGTTAGTAGTATCGGCAATAAACGAAGGATCGAAAACAGAAGCATTGTTAATTAATAGGTCAATTTTTCCGGCGATATTAATTGTTTTATGAATCAACTCATCAATCTGATCCATCTCATTTAAGTCGGCCTTGATTACAGCAAACTCTCCTTCTGGATATTGCTGATCGAGTTCTTTCTTTAATCGGGCTGCCGATAAAACAGATCGATTGTAGTGAATGACAATGTTCCATCCGTTGGCAGCTAGGTGTTTTGCCATGTGTTGTCCGAGGCGCTTTGCCCCACCGGTAATTAAAGCAGTTCGTCTCATAAGCAGGGGTTCAGTTTAAATAAAAATGCACTTTCCCTAAGTTAAAACATATTTGGCAATCTTCGGTTTAATTGAGCCAGAAAATAAGTTGTATAATTAGAATTAACCGACAGTAAAGCCAAACTGACCGAATAAATTTCCTATTAGAGCCAAACGAATGCATGTTTGTTGTGCCAAACAGAAACTAACCATTTATGAAACAAAGTTTATGGGTGATTCTATTTTACACGCTATTCTTTTCTGGTTGCTCGGTGGTTTCCTTCTATCCCTTTTTCACATCTGATAAAGTGGTAGAGCACTCCAATATTGTTGGTAACTGGACCAGTCATTCGGTAAATCATTTTAATGGACTGGAATGGAAATTTACAAATGAAAAAAGCAATTCAAAGTATCAGCTTTCCATATGGAAAGATAACGTTGTATGGGCAAAATATGAGGTTACATTCTTTGAAATAGATGATACGCTGTTTGCAGATCTCTTTTTGAAAAAACATGAAAGATTGAAAACCGGATGTGAGCATTTAGTAGAAATGCATACGGTAGCAAAAGTGATTGTAAAAAAGGGAATATATGAATTTATTGGGTTAAGCAGAGACTGGCTGCAGAAAGAATTGAGCAGAAGACCGCATTTGTTAAAACATATACAATCTGAAAATAGACTTCTGATTACGGCTAATTCTCGTCAGCTAAGTCGCTTTTTAAAACGCATTGCACATAATCCAGATGCTTTTGTATCTAAGCAGAAAATAACTCTCTTAAAAATAGAAAGTTGAGGATTGTATCAGATGGATTTGAATACATAGAAGAAATCTCTATATTAGTGTTCTTGTTGGGGCGGAAGATGTAAGAATAATAAACACAATCCTTTATAGAGTTTCTGACTTGAGAGAATGATTCGTGCTGATAAACTCTTTTTCAAAATAAAGTTTACAAATATGAGCTGCTGTAGCTCAAGTATTAATAACTAAAAACTTAAAAAATGAAAAAGAAGTTTTTTTCAACATTTCTACTAGTAATTTCAATGACCGTTGTAACTGTGTTGGCCCAAACACAAATTCTAGGACAAGGACAAGCTGCCCGAACTGAGTTGAATAATGGAGATTATTTAATGGGAAGTATTTCTCTTAAAACAATTGATGGATACTATTTTTCATCAGCACGTTTTGATATGTTTGACAACAAAGATTGGGAAAGTAATAAAGTAATTCCTCAGTTAAATCAATTGATGAATCCCGTGATTTTAGAAGTAAACGATTCAGATGAAAGTTGTATCGTATATTCGCTGGGAGAACAGGGATCTTATACTACAACTGTTCAGGTTCAGGTTAACGCATATCTGGGAACAATAACCATATTATAGGTTTGTACGTAAGAATACATTACTGTATTTCAATAAAAAGAAAGCTGTTTTCTGAAAAGAGGACAGCTTTTTTTAAATTAGTCGACAGGAGATTCAAACTCGCCGAAAAATTTTCAGATAGCTCTTTATTTATCTCAAATTTGAGTTGTGAATTAAAAACCAAAAGACATGAAAAAGAAATTGCCAATATTCGCTTTAATACTGATCGCAGTGCTTTCAAGCTGCATTGTAACATCATTTTACCCTTTCTATCTGAAAAAAGATATTCAAAAAGATAAGCGTTTTGAAGGTGTTTGGGTCGACTATGAGATGGTGTTTAAAGACAACCATATTAGTATGGGCGATAGCAAGAAGGATGATGCTAAACCAGAGTGGACCTTTAAAATGAAAAAAGACTCTACAGGATACAAAGTAACTGTTGGAAATGTGAAAGGTCTGGAAGAGTGGACCGATTATAAGGTGACTCCATTTAAATTGGGAAAACATCAAATGTTGGATTTTATGCTGGACGATGTGAAATCGAATTACTTGTTGGGAGCATTTCACCTGATGCCTGTGCACTCTGTTGCTAAATACCATTTTAGCGGCGATACACTGGTTATTAACTGGTTTAATCAGGAGTATATGAGTAAGCTTTTTAAAGAAAGTAAAGTGCGCATCGACCATTTAAAGCGCGATGGAAATATATTACTAACGGCGAAAACAGAAGATTTACAGAAGTTTGTTCTAAGATATATTAATGATCCGAAAGCGTTTTCAAAAGAGAACGATGCAGTGTTAAAACTAATTCGAAAGAATGATTAATCATATTATCAACTTTTTCAGACGATGGCGACTGGGGCAGCACTTGGCTTTCTGGTTGCTATCGTTTTACGTCTTACTAAAGCTGTTTGCAACCAGCGATAGACTGCTGTTTGCCGATATCGTTTATACCATTGTGTTTCATGTAACACTACTGGTTCCGGTATATCTAAATTTGTTGTTGGCGGTACCTAAATGGCTGGCAAAACAGAAGTATGAGATTTATGTCGGTGCATTTTTAGTGATATTGATCCTAGGAACTGCATTCAACTATTTCATGTTCGAATCGTTTGTCGATTTAATTTTCACTGATTATTACCTCGTATCCTACTATAGTTGGTGGGAAATAACCAAGTTTGTTTTTATCTACCTCTGCATTTCCATGCTGCTAAAGCTTTCCAAATCGTGGTTTAGAGTGAATGAAATAGAAAGGCAAAAATTGCAGTACGAATTAAAAGCATTGAAGGCTCAGATAAACCCCCATTTTTTATTTAACAGCTTAACTGGTATTTATCAGTTGGCTCGCAAAAACTCCGGAAGAACCCCCGATACAGTATTGAAGCTAGCTGATATGATGCGATACATGCTTTACGAATCGGAAAAGGACTTTGTGCCTTTGGGAAAAGAGATAGAATTTATTCAGAACTACTTTCAGCTTCAACAGTTACGTTCTTCTATTCCTGAAGCAATAGCATTGCATATCGAAGGAGTTTCAGAAGGAAAGATGATTGCTCCACTGTTTTTTACTCCGCTTATTGAAAATAGCTTTAAGCATGGCTTAATGGGAAATAGCAACGGTTTTGTTAATATGAAAATCGATATCTTAGATAACCGTATTGTGGTGGAGCTGGAAAACAATAAGGGAAAGGTAGACACGGCGGTGAATGAGCATAGCGGAATAGGCCTGGAGAATGTGAAGAAACGATTGAAACTAATTTATCCCGATAAACATCGACTAAAGATTATTGACTCGGAAGATCGGTTTACAATTAATATCGAAATAGAATTAAAAGCAAAATAATGAAATGTATTATTGTTGAGGATGAGCCTTTTGCCAGAGAAATACTGGAAGATTATATTAGCGAAGTAGTCGACTTGCATTTACAAAATGCATTTGCCGATGCTGCTTCTGCACGTGAATATATTCGGAATAATACAGTCGACTTAATTCTGTTGGATATAAATATGCCCGAGGTGTCGGGTATTACTTTTCTGAAGAGTTTGCCCAATCCGCCTAAAGTGATTTTTACGACAGCTTATCCAGAATATGCAGTGGAAGGTTTCGAATTAAATGCGGTAGATTATTTGCTGAAACCGTTTTCATTCGATCGTTTTAAAACAGCAGTTGATAAAGTGCGCGAGCAGCTTGGAACTCAGGAGAAGAATCAAAACCAATGGCTAACCATTAACATCGATAAGAAACTGTATCGTTTAGTAATTGATGATATTCTGTATCTGGAGGGCTGTGGCGATTATGTGAAAATTCATCAAACCGATGATTCGTATTTAGTACACGACACTATGAAGAATCTATTGGAGAAGCTGCCTTCTGACTTTTTTCGTTTGCACAGATCTTTCATTGTAAACATGAATAAGATAGAGTTTGTAGAGGGAAATACGGTACAAATTGCAGGCGAGAAGATTCCAATTGGCATTTCGTATAAAAATGAGCTTCTGGAGCGCATCGGATAGGGTATCTGTTAATCAAAATTTAACATTCGGGAATTGTGTCAATTATAGCTCAAACACCTACAGTTGAGGCAAAATGTAGAGCGAATATTAAGCGAATATTATTGCAATCGATTTCGAAGTGAAAAAGAAGATAAAAATCAGTGATTAAATCAAATATACCTTTATTTTTGCGATTGCTCAATCTGATTACTCTCGGCAGGATTATAAAAAGTTCTGTATAATGAGAGGACAAAAACTTTTAATTCGCGATCTCACACTGCGTGATGGTCAGCAGTCGTTATTTGCGACACGTATGCCACAGTGTGAAATTAATAAAGTGCTTCCACTTTATAAGGAAGCCGGGTTTTATGCTATGGAAGTGTGGGGAGGTGCTGTACCCGATTCGGTGATGCGCTATCTTGATGAGGATCCATGGGAGAGACTTCGTATATATAAAGAGGAGCTTGGAGGTGTTTCTAAGTTTACTGCACTTTCTCGTGGGCGAAATCTATTCGGATATAATCCTTACCCAGAAGATGTAATTCGTGGTTTCAACAAAAATGCGGTTGAATCAGGCGTCGATATCATGCGTATATTCGATTGTTTGAATGATATCAACAACATTAAAACCACTATCAAATATGTGAAAGAGGCTGGTGGTATTGCCGACTGTGCGGTTTGCTATACTGTCGATCCTACTTATCCAGAGAAGGAAGAAGATGTTAAGCGACTTTCAATTAAGGAGCTTCCTGGCGAAATTTTCAATATCGACTATTTTGTGAATATGGCAAAACAGCTGGAAGAGCTGGGTGCCGACATGATTAGTTTGAAAGATATGGCTGGTTTGGCTACACCATCGCGTGTGGGACAAATCATTAAAGCCATGAAAGAAACAGTGAAGATTCCGGTTGACTTTCACTCGCATTGTACTCCAGGCTATGGATTAGCTTCAGCATTAACAGCTATCATGGCAGGTGTTGATATCGTAGATACCAACATTATGAACTTTGCCGGAGGATCAGCTGCTCCTGCTTATGAACTTATTTATCTATTCTGTCAGAAATTGGGAATCGAGATCGATGGTAATCCAAAGGCCATTGTGAAGATTAACAAACTTCTGGGAGAAATTCGTCGTAATGCCTTAGCCGAAGTAGATAGCTACAAGCAGTTCCCTATCGAATTCGATATTACTAAAGATAAATTACCTGCAGAAATTGATGCTTTATTCAACGATGCCATTGCTTACGCTAAAGCTGACAAGGAAGACAAGTTGTTAGAAGCGTGTCATGCTATCGAAAAATATTTCAATTTTCCTGTTCCAAACGAAATGGTTAAGCGTGCCGAAATTCCTGGTGGAATGTACACCAACATGTTGGCGCAGCTAAAAACATTGGGATTGGAAGACTTGCTTGAGCGTGTATTGGAAGTAGTTCCTGTAGTACGTCTTGATGCTGGTTGTCCTCCATTGGTAACTCCTTCGTCACAGATTGTGGGTGCTCAGGCGGTAAACTGTGTGCTTGATGAGCGTGCAGGAAAACCATTCTACACCAATGTTACTAATCAATTTCACGGCTTGGTAAAGGGTGAATATGGAAATACTCCTATTCAGATTAATCCTGACTTCCGTGAGAAGATTTGTGGAATTCGCGAAGCCAAAGATTACGATGTAAGTAAATATGAGGCTCCTGAAAATCCTAAGCTGGAGCAATTCAACAATGCTAAATTGGCTACAACCGATAAAGAATACCTTTTATTGGAGCTTTTCCCATCGGTAGCAAAGAACTTCCTTACAGGAAAAAGAGCCAAAGAATTCGAAGCAAAACGCGAAGAGCGCCGCTTGCAAAAGCAGGAAGAGCGTAAGAATATAAAATATAAGCGCAAACTAAAAGTGCGCGACCTTACATTGCGTGATGGACAGCAGTCGTTGTTTGCAACACGTGTGCCACAGCATGAGATCGAGAAGGTATTACCTCTTTACAAAACAGCCAACTTCTATGCAATGGAAGTTTGGGGAGGAGCAGTACCTGATTCTGTTATGCGTTACCTTAACGAGGATCCATGGTATCGTTTAGAGTCGATTAAAGCTGAAATTGGCGATGTTTCTCACCTAACAGCATTGTCTCGCGGACGTAACCTGTTTGGATATAGTCCATACCCAGAATCGGTAATTGATAACTTCAATACACAGGCAGTTAAGTCTGGAATTGGTATCATGCGTATTTTCGACTGTTTGAATGATGTTCGTAACATGGAATCAACCATTAAGTACATCAAGAAAGCAGGTGGAATGGCCGACTGTGCTGTTTGTTACACTGTCGATCCTAAATTTACATGGAAGCAAAGACTGAAAGCTAAGTTCTCAGGTGTTAAGCTTCCTGGAAAGATCTTTGGTGAAGACTACTTCATTAACAAAGCCAAAGAGATGCAGAAAATGGGAGCAGATATGATTACCATTAAAGATATGGCTGGTCTTATCACTCCTTCTATGTCAGGTAGCTTGGTGCGTCGCTTGAAGTCAGAAGTAAATCTTCCTGTCGATTTCCATACACACTGTACTCCGGGCTACGGTTTGGCATCGGTACTTATGGCTATGGTAAATGGCGTGGATGTAATTGATACTAACATGATGAACTTTGCTGGTGGTCCTGCTGCTCCTGCATTCGAAATTGTACAGCTTTTTGCTGAAAAACTACAGTTAGATACAGAAGTTAACTTGGATCAGGTGGTTAAAATCAACGAAGTGTTGAAAGAGATTCGCCATAACATTGCAGCAAACGATTCATATAAGCAGTTCCCTATCGAGTTTGATATTACTCGTGATGATCTGCCTAAGCACGTCGATCAAATGTTTGATAAAGCCATTGAGTTGGCTGTTGCCGATAAGGAAGATGAATTGCTTGAGGTGATTCACCAGATCGAGAAGCATTTCAACTTTATTGGACCAGATGAACGTGTAAAAGCAGCTGAAATCCCAGGCGGAATGTATACCAATATGTTGGCGCAGTTGAAGCAGTTTAATTGCGAAAAACACTTGAATAAGGTGTTAGAAACGGTTCCTATGGTTCGTATCGATGCAGGTTGTCCTCCATTGGTAACTCCATCGTCACAGATTGTAGGTGCGCAGGCAGTAAACTGTGTATTAGACCAAGTGGCTGGAAAACCATTCTACACCAATGTTTCTAACCAGTTCCATAGCTTGGTGAAAGGAGAATATGGTGAGACTCCTATCGAGATCGATCCGGAATTCCGTCAGAAAATTTGTGGTCAGCGCGAAGCAACAGACTACGATGTAAGTCAGTACAAAGCTCCTGAAAATCCTGAGATTGAAGAAGCTGGAGGTGTTAAGCTTGCTGAAAACGACAAAGAGTACATGTTGTTAGAGTTGTTCCCATTTGTAGCAACTAACTACTTGCGCGAAAAGAAAATTGCTGCATACAAAGCAGAGAAAGAGCGCATTCGTCGTGAAGAAAGAGAGGCTTACGAGCGACTTTCTCCTGAAGAAAAGCAGGACAAAACGGTTAAAAACCTTTACAAGGATGTTTGGACCGACGAGGCCATCGATAATTTAGATGAACTTGTTTCATAAATAATAAATCAAAACCAGTCAGTGTTCAAAACCTGACTGGTTTTTTTATGTCTTTTGGTCGTATTTCCCGAATCTAGAAGTTAATCATTAAACCCACTTTAGGAACCAATTGTGTACAGCCAGAGCTAACTCTTAGATCTACTCCTGCAGAACAACCAATCCAGTTGGTATTGAAAAGATTATAAGCTTTCAGGTCAATTGGAATTACAATATAATCATTGTTGAAGGACGAAAGAGCCAAACCTATACCTAAGCCAGAAGAAATAGAGACTTTATCTTTTAAAATATCTTTATTGTATCTGGCAATCAGACTAATGTAGCCGTTTTCAATGTCATTGTAGTCACTTTGCCACATTCCTCCTTTTAAATAGCTATATTGACCATTTCCTCCACCATAATAATTATTGCCATGGTAATTGCCATAGCTTCCATTAATCTTTGTTGTGTAACCATTTACGTAGTGTCTATCACCTCCAGGCCTGTATCGAGCTTCGAAACTAATTTTACGCCTTTGATTAAAGTGAAAGGAAATCTCTTTTGTGGAGTAATAGGCAACACTAAAGTTATTCTTTTTTCGAATTTCTTGTGCTGATATTGTTGTGTAAGTTAATAAAATAAATAATAGGAATATTAAATTTTTCATACGTGTGTGATAATTTTGACGTTTATAAATAAAGTTTTAGGAGCTACATGTAGACACAACAAATGTATTTATTATTTTAAATTACAATCATTGTTTTAATTATAGTTAACAATTGTTGTCGTTTTTTTACACACACTTAAATATTGCTTATTGTGCCTCCAGCCATGTAAAAATCAGACGAACTTTCCCAAAAGAAACTTGGCGCTCCAGGTGTTCGAAATAGGTTTTTATAGGTTGATTGTTGCCTAGCTGAGCTACTGCTCCTTTTACCATGTTTATTTCGTATTGATCAACCAGATTGTGGATATCGATAGGAATTCCTTTGCCAATAACTGTTGATAAGTGAGAATATACTGTCGTTTCGTGAATTCTACGCTTAATGGCTATTTGCTCAACTGTTAATCCTTGTTGAAAAAGCTCCCAGCTTTCGGTATAAGCATTTCCCTGTGTCTTTCCAGAGGTATATTCATTGATGGCTTTTAGAAATGGAGCTGCAAACTGACGTGCTTTATGTTCTCCTACCCCACTAACCTCCAGAAATTCATCAATTGAGGTAGGTGCTTTGCCACTCATATCTTTTAACGAGGCATCTGAGAAGATTACAAAGGCCGGTTTTCCCAACTGCTCAGCTATTTCTTTACGAAGCTTGCGCAAGTGTTCAAACAGGCTTTCATTTACAACCGAAGTGACTGTTTTAAATGCTGTATTTTGTTTTTTTTGCTCATCTAATCGCTCTCTAACAGTCTCAGAACTAACTAATTTTATAGTCGATTTATTGAATAAGATATCGTTACTTATTTCAGTTGTCTTCAGGTTATAATGATCTTTGTAATCTAGCTCAATAATTCCTTGTTGAATAAACTGCTGGATAAACAGTTGCCAATCGAATGCAGTATATTCTCGTCCGGCTCCAAACGTTTTAATATGATTAAATCCCAGTTGGCGCACCATGGGCGACATACTACCTTTCAGTATATCAACCAAAGTGGTAATTCCTGCGCGCTGTCCTGTTCGTATAATTGCAGAAAGAGCCATTTGTGCAGGTACTGTTCCATCGAAATATTTGGGAGGATTTTGACACACATCGCAATTATTGCAATCGTCGCCAGGTGCCTCGCTAAAGTAGCTCAATAAAATTTTTCTACGACAAATCTGACCTTCGGCATATTTTTGCATCTGCTCCAGCTTGGTTCGTTGAATTTGCTGGTACTTATCATCGGGCAATTCCTCAATGAATGTGAGGTGAGTTTGCACATCGCGATAGCTATAGAAAAGAACTGTTTCGGCAGGTAAGCCATCTCGTCCGGCACGACCAATTTCCTGGTAATAGCTCTCAATATTTCCGGGCATGTTATGGTGAATCACATAACGAACATCAGGTTTGTCAATCCCCATTCCGAAAGCCACTGTTGCGCAAATAATATGAATTCTATCCTGAATAAATTTATCCTGAATACTGCTTCGTTCGTCGGCATTTAATCCGGCATGGTAGGCTTCGGCTTTAAAACCTGCCTTTTGAAGCTTCTCTGCTAGTTTTTCAGTGGCATTTCTACTGCTGCAATAGATAATTCCACTTTCATCGCGATTACGTCTGATAATCTGTACTATTTGCTGGTACTTCTTTTGCCCGGGAAGTACAGCTAGCGATAAGTTCGGGCGGTCGAAAGAGGAAATGAAATATTTGGGTTGTTGTAGTTGCAACATTTCACCAATATCCGTACGAACAGCCCTGTCGGCAGTGGCTGTTAAAGCAATAACCGGTATGGCAGGAAACTGTTTCTTCAGTGCACTTAATTTACGATACTCGGGGCGAAAATGATGCCCCCAGCTACTGATACAGTGTGCTTCGTCGATAGCAAAAAGTGATATGTTTATCTGCTGAAGTAGTTCGAAAAAGCGAGGAGTATAAAGGCGCTCTGGAGATACATATAGTAACTTTATTTCACCTTTATTAAGCCGGTCCAGAATAACATGCTCTTCAGTCTCTGATAATGTTGAGTTGAAAAATGCAGCTTTTATTCCATTGGCTTCCAGGCTTTGTACCTGATCTTTCATCAATGCAATTAGTGGCGAAATAACAACAGTAACTCCCGGGAGAATAAGTGCAGGAACCTGAAAACAGATGGACTTTCCTCCTCCAGTAGGCATTAATACAACGGTATCATTTCCTTCCAAAACATGCGTAATAACTTCGAGCTGTTGTGGGCGAAATGTGCTGTAACCAAAATGCTTTTGTAGTACCTTTTCGGGCAACTGGATTGTTGTTTTTGCGATCATATACGTTGATGAAATTTGCGCAAAAATAACGAATCTGATTTACTCTGTAGAATAAAATCGAGTGGTTGGGTAAGCCAGATCAATTTCTTCATGTTGGTTGAATTGATCCAGTACTTTTTCCCAGATAGCTTGTTCCGAACCACGACGTTTTCTCGGATCGGTTAAGTATCTGATTGTTAGTGTGACACCAAAGTCAATGACCTTAGTGTAAACGGTTGGTGTTAAATATTTATATTGAATGAGATAGCTTTTACTGGCTTCAATTATTCGTTGCTGTGCTTCTTTTTCAATACTTTGTGCTTCTTCTTTTATGATTTCCTGAAGAAGTTGTTTGGCTTTTTTCCAGTCACTTTCAAAAGTAACAGTAACAGGTATTTCGTGCCAAATGTACTGAAATCCTTTACTGTAGTTTGCTTGCGATTCATTGAATATCTTTCCGTTGGGGACATGGATAATTCGTCCAGTACTCTGGTCGGCATCTACCCAATTGCCAATTTCAAGCAGTGTAAACTGAAACAGGCGAATATCAATTACATCACCTGCTTTCTCTCCAATTTGAATTCGATCGCCTACAGTGAATGGTTTTCGGAATACTAAAAATAGCCAGCCAGCAATATTGGTCAATGGTTCTTTTAATGCAATGGCCAAACCGGCTGTTAATAGTCCTAGAAACTCGCCAACTTCTCCAATGGCATCAATCCATATAGAGGCAATAATTACTACTCCCAGAAAAGTTAAAACATAGCTAAGAGAAGTTTTCCATGCATAACGAATACGAACTTCTTCGGTACGTTTCCAAACAATTTTTAGAACGATAAATCGGATGATTCCAAAACTGAGAATAACGATTAAAGACAACAATAGTTTGGTTTGAATTTCAGCTGAAATTCCTATGTTTTGAGCAATGTATTCACTTAATTGAGTCATCCGGTTTTATTTTAATGAACCATTAGAATTTTTTTCCCTGCTTCATCTTCAAATCGTTCACATAAGTTCTAATTTCTTGTTCGTTTTCTTTTTTACAAACTAGAAGTGTATTGTCGCGCTCTACAACGATATAATCATTCAATCCTTGTAGGATAGCCACTTTATCATCAGGCATATTTACAATGCAGTTTTCACTATCGTAAATAACCACTTGCTTACCAGTAACGGTATTCTGACTCTGATCTTTTGATAGGTTTTCGTACAATGAGCCCCATGTTCCAAGGTCGGACCAACCAATGTCAACAGTCATTACATAAACATTCGAAGCTTTTTCCATAATGCCATAATCAATGGATATGTTCTGGCATTCGCGATATGTCTTTAGAATAAAAGCTTTTTCGTCGGGTGTGTTAAGTTGCTTCTTCCCTTTTTCAAATAGCAACCCAATTTCTGGAAGATGTTCATTGAAGTTTTCCAAGATGGTTTTTGCCGACCAAATGAAAATTCCAGAGTTCCAGAAAAATTCGCCACTTTCCATAAAGATTTGAGCCATTTTTAAATCAGGCTTTTCGGTGAAGGTTTTAACCTTGTGCAGGTTATCCATCCCTTTCCAATCTTTTTTGCCATTCACCTGAATGTATCCATACCCGGTTTCTGGTCGGTGTGGTTCAATTCCCATGGTTAGCAAAATAGGGTTGTTGCGTGCAAAATCAACTCCATTTTCCAACTGACGAATAAACTCTTCGCTTTTGGTAATTAAGTGATCGGAAGGAGCAATAACCACAACCGCATTTTTATCTTTTTTATAGATTTTGCTACAAGCATAGGCAATACATGGAGCTGTATTTCTGCGCAATGGCTCGGCCAAAACCTGCGATTCGTCCATTTCAGGAATATGCTCTAATACCTGATCTTTGTAGCTTTCGCTGGTAACAACCAATATGTTTTCAGGTTTACAAAGGGGTAAGAAGCGTTCGTAGGTTTCGCGAATTAAGCTTTTACCTGTTCCAAGAATATCTAAAAATTGTTTGGGACGAGAAGTTCTGCTCATAGGCCAAAAACGACTACCAATTCCTCCCGCCATTATCACACAATATGTATTGTCCATCCAAATAAGCTTTTGTGTTGGGTGTTAACGGATAAAAACGTTGAATTCGGTATTGAATAAAACGTTTATTAACCAACTATCTTACCCAAAGATATGTATAAATTCGGTTTAGAAACAGGCAAAAGAGCAGCTTTATAACAACTTTTAAATGAATTAAATCATTTTTAGTGAGTTGAATGATGAGTGTGGTTTGTAGAAAAAGAGTGAACTGCTTTCGACAAAATTTGTACTTTTATTGAAAATTGATTGATGAGATTTTTTGAACACATAGGAAAATACTTGTTTTTGCTTCGAAAGATATTCAGTAAGCCTGAGCGGTTTAAGATATTTATGAAGCAGGTATTGCAGGAGATTGAATTGCTTGGACTCAATTCCATTGGTCTGGTGGTAATCATTTCTCTGTTTAGTGGTGCGGTTATTACACTTCAGTTGGGGTACAATATGGATAACCCGTTTCTACCTTCCTATTTGATTGGAATGGGGAACCGCGAAACGATGTTGTTGGAATTTTCATCAACTATTCTTTGTCTGATTCTTACGGGAAAGATTGGTTCGCAAGTGGCTTCGGAAATAGGAAGTATGCGAGTTACAGAACAGATCGATTCTTTAGAGATGATGGGAATCAACTCTGCCAATTATTTGATTTTGCCTAAGGTGGTAGCAGTGTTGTTAATTCTTCCTTTGCTATCTATTGTTAGTGCATTTTTAGGTATTGCCGGCGGATTGGTTGCCGGACCATTGGCCGGAGTTGTTAAAATTGCCGATTACATTGAAGGAATCACCTTTGTTTTTAAACCGTTCTATGTGTTTTTTGCAGTGGTGAAGACCTTTGTTTTTTCGTTTATAATGGTCACTATATCGTCGTATTTTGGCTATAATGTGGAAGGTGGTGCTTTGGAAGTAGGTAAAGCCAGTACCAATGCCGTGGTAACCTCAAGCATTTTCATTCTTATTTTCGACTTAATTCTTACTCAACTTCTGTTACAATGATAGCCATTAACAATATAGGTAAATCGTTTGGAGGCAAACAGATTATTTCTGGTATTAGCTCCACGTTCGAAAATGGGAAAACTCATTTGATAATTGGGCAGAGTGGTTCGGGAAAGACGGTATTACTTAAGACCATCTCTGGACTATATCAGGCTGATTCCGGCGCAATAGATTTTGATGGAAGAAGCTTGATGGATATGAATCAGAAGGAGCAAAAGTTATTGCGCCAAGAGATTGGAATGGTTTTTCAGGGAGGAGCGCTGTTCGATTCGTTGAGTGTAGCTGATAATGTTCGTTTTCCGTTGGATATGTTTTGGGATGTAAGCGAAGCTGAGAAACGGGATAGAGTAGATTTTTGTTTGGAACGTGTAAAGATTGTGGATGCGCATAATAAGTTTCCAGCAGAGTTAAGTGGAGGAATGCAGAAACGAGTTGCCATTGCCCGTGCTATCGCATTAAATCCGAAATATTTGTTTTGCGATGAGCCCAACTCAGGCTTAGATCCGGTTACTGCCATTGTCATTGATAACCTAATTGCTGAAATTACTGCCGAATTTGGCATAACTACAATAATCAACACACACGATATGAACTCTGTGATGGAAATAGGTGAAAAGATCCTTTTTATTCACAAGGGACATAAAGAGTGGGAAGGCAGTAGCAAAGAGGTATTAAATACCGAAAATGAAGCTCTAAACAGCTTTATATTCTCTTCGAAGTTAACTGCACAGCTTAAGAAGTAGGAAACCTTAGTGGTATACCATGTGTAGACGCTCAGTTGGAGCGTTTGTTCTATTATTTACAAACCATTGTTTTTAGAATGAGCTTATCGGTTTCAATCATTCCTTCAGCGCCGATACGAGCCACATTTTTAATGGTTTTTTCAATGTCTTTTTCAATAATTCCATCGAGGTGTGAAATACCAATATCGTCCATTGCCAGTAGTGCTGTTTGTACTGCCGAGCTAGCTCCTGCAGATACTTTTAATGCGCACCCTACTTTAGCTCCATCACAAATCATACCGGTTATTCCTCCAGCCATATTCTTGATAGCATAAACAATTTGTTGATATGAACCTCCAAGCAGGTAAGTAATTCCTGCACTGGCGCCTGTTGCAGCCACTAAAACGCCACAAAGTGCCGAAAGGGTACCTAGATAGCTTTTAATGTGAATGGCCACTAAATTGCTTAGAATAAGGGCACGTACGAGTTCTTCGTTGGTAGAGTTTAGCTTCTCGGCTGAGGCAACTACCGGAAGAGTTACTGTTAACCCTTGATTACCACTTCCAGAATTACTCATAACCGGAAGCGTACAACCATCCATACGAGCATCAGATGCAGCTGCGGTTAATGCCATTGAGTAGGTTAGAATATCATCGGAAAGAATACCTTTTTGAACACATTCGATGCTCTTTTTACCCACTTGCATTCCGTATTTTTTGTCTAAACCTTCCTGAGCAACTGCACGATTCATCTTTGCTCCATCGCAGATGAATTTTAATTCATCGAGCGGAGCAGTAGTTGCAAATTCGTGGATGCGTTTAATGGTTAAGTCGGGATATTCTTTAGCCGTTTTTTTTCCAGGTTTGTTTTCTGGCGATTCGAAGATTAGCTCTCCATTTTTTTCGATACAAGTAATATTTGAGTGGCGATGACGAATGACTACCTTGGCTTCGTCGCCCTCATGAACAGCTAAACATTCAATAAATAACAGATCGGTATCGGGGCGGTGGTGAATACAAACACGCTCCTCCTCTACCATTTTTTTAGCCATTTCTATTTGCTCGTCAGTGATATCGGAAAGTACTTCCAAGCCTTTTTCGGAGTTTCCTCCTACAACACCTAGAGCAACAGCAATGGGAAGTCCCACCATTCCGGTTCCCGGAATACCAACGGCCATGGCATTTTTCAATATGTTTCCACTAACCCCCAGTTTTATCTTTTCTGGAATAGTTCCTAGTACTTCGCGAGCTTTAGCGCCAGATAAGGCAGCAGCTATAGGTTCAGTGCATCCTAATGCTGGAACAACTTCACGTTTTAGTAATTCGATAATCTGTTGGTTGGTAGTCATATCGTATTGTTTTATTTTGTGCTGCTAATTACTTATAATTTTTGATTTATGGGTATGATAAAATACAGTATTTTTTCTGTTTTTTACAACAAAAAAAGCGATACTCCGAAGAATATCGCTGTACTATATAAATACCCGAAAAGTTGATTAAATTACTTTTCCAACTCTTTCCAAACCAATGCACTTGATCCAACGATTGGTGCATCACCCATTTTCAATTCAGAAGGAACAATGTTCACTTTGTCTTTGAAGATTGGTAGGTTGTACTGCTCCATGTATTTTTTAGTTGGTTCGAAGATAAGATCTCCGGCTGCAGTAGGTCCACCAAATAAGAAAATGGCTTCTGGAGAGAAATAAGAAACAACGTCGGCCATTGAACGACCTAAGATGTGTCCCGTATAATCGAATACTTCTAGAGCTACTTTATCGCCTTTCATTGCAGCTTCGTAGATGTCTTTCGACTCTAGTTCGTTGAATGTTTTATCGGCTAATAAACTATCAGAAGCATTGTATTTTGCAAGTAATTCGAAAGCTGTACGCTTCATACCTGGAGCTGAACAGTAAGTTTCCAAGTGACCTTTTTGTCCACATCCACAAGCGCGGCCATTAGGCTCAACTGTGTAGTGTCCAATTTCACCTGCAAATCCGTCGTGTCCGTAAACCAAGTCACCGTTAACAACGATACCACTTCCAACTCCTGTTCCAAGAGTCATCATTACGAAGTTTTTCATGCCTTTAGCACCACCGTAAATCATCTCTCCTAGTGCTGCAGCATTTGCATCGTTAGTAAGAGCAATAGCTGGTAGGTTAGGGAATTTTTCGGTCATCATTTTTACTAAAGGTACCACGCCCTGGAATGCAAGGTTTGGAGCAAATTCGATTGAACCTGTATAGTAGTTTCCGTTAGGAGCACCAATTCCAATTCCCAAAATTTCGATCTCTGGATTTAGTTGCTTAACAGAGTCAATTACCTCATTGATTGCTTCAGCAAGATCATCGGCATATTGTCTTTTGTCGCCATGCTTTGGTGTTGGAATTGAGTTTTTTACCATTACATGACCTTCTTGGTCAACTACACCAAAAACAGTGTTAGTTCCGCCTATATCAATACCTATTGCTACTTGTTTCATCGTTTGATATCTATTTATTGTGATTTGTAATTTAGTTTCTTTTGCTAAACCGATTTATGATACTGAACTATGTGACTAATAGGGTATTTAGGAATATACTCTATGTAGCTTGCACAAATTTATAAATAAAATCGAGATTGTAAATATCATGCTTGGGATGGTGTAATAAATTAAAATGAAACCAAATAACAACTTTGGCTATTGGAGTTCAATAACGAATAATTTATTGCGTGACAGTGATTATCTTTTTGATGGTTAGTGTGTTTGGGCGTTTGTGGGGATAGTGTTTAGATTGTTTTTGCTTAAAGTATAGTTGGATTAAAGTAGGTGAAGAATGACTTGTAAAGTGATTGCTAAAACGGAAAAGTAGTTTTTAGCTTCCTGATAGTGACGGTTTCGGTGTTGAAATAGAAAAATGAAAGCATAAAAAAAGCCCTTCTTTCGAAGAGCTTTTTCTGAATTAGCTTATATCTTAAATAAAGAATTTCAGCACAAATAGGATAGCTAAGATGTACATTACAATAGATACATCTTTAAAGCGACCTGTGAATAGTTTTAGAACAACGAATGAAAGCATTCCGAACACAATACCTTCAGCGATACTGTAAGTAAGTGGCATCATAATGATGGTAAAGAATGCAGGAATTGACTCTGTAAAGTCATTCAAATCGATATTCTTAATTGGTGATAGCATAAACAATCCTACTAGAATTAAAGCAGGAGCTGTAGCTGCACCAGGGATCATGATAAATAGCGGAGAGAAGAATAATGCTACAAGGAACATTCCGGCAACAGTCAATGAAGTAAGACCTGTACGTCCTCCTTCTGCAACACCAGAAGCACTTTCAACATAAGTTGTAACTGTACTTGTTCCTAACATTGCTCCGGCAGTAGTACCAATTGCATCGGCAAAAAGTGCTTGCTTTACGCGAGGTACACGACCGTCTTTTGTTAACATTCCCGCTTTACTAGAAACACCAACTAGTGTTCCTACAGTGTCGAACATATCTACAAATAAGAATGTAAATAGAACAACAAGCATATCTGTAGAGAAGATATTTGAGAAATCGAACTTCCAGAAAATTGGCTCTAGTGATGGAGGTGCAGAAACTAATCCACCTTCAGGGAATTTAGTAACTCCTAAAGGAATTGCCACAACTGTTGATACAAAAATACCAATAAGCAATGCTCCTTTTACTTTTTTAGCCAATAATACACCTGTGATAACAATACCAATTAGTGCAACAATAACTCCGTGTGATTTCATATCACCTAGACCAACCAATACAGCATCGTTGTTAACGATAACACCTGCATTTTGAAGACCAATGAAGGCGATGAAAAGACCAATACCGGCCGAAACAGCATGTTTCAGGTTCAGCGGTATGGAGTTGACTATCATTTCGCGTATGTTGAAAACAGTAAGCAAAATGAAGATGATACCTTCTAAGAATACTGCAGTTAATGCAAACTGCCAGCTGTATCCCATTCCCAATACAACAGAGAAGGCAAAGAATGCATTCAATCCCATTCCAGGAGCCAATGCAAATGGTAGACGAGCAACCAATGCCATTACCAAAGTACCAATGATACCAGAGATAGCAGTTGCTGTGAAAAGAGCATTTTTATCCATTCCTGTGGCACTAAGAATACCTGGGTTTACTGCCAGGATATAGGCCATAGTCATAAACGTTGTAATACCTGCTAGAACTTCAGTGCGGGTATTGGTTCCGTTTTCTTTGAGTTTAAAAAATCTTTCAAACATAGTTTTTTATTTCAAGTTGGATTAGAATGTCCACTTAACACCAAGAGTTGGCATTACCTTAAATTCGTTTGCAACGAAGTTGTTGCTAAGCTCAACCTCTCCACCAAAAGCGAAGTGTTTAGAAGCGTTGTACCAGATTTGTGGTTCTGTCAAGAATACGTATTTACCGTTGAAGTTTCCTTTATCTTTCCAGAAATCCATGAAACCATTGAAAGTCATTTTTCCATCCAAGAAGTGGATGTACCAAACACCTGTTAGCTGGAAACCAGCATCGTCGTGTTTTCTTATGTTTTTATACAATGCTTTAAGAGAGAATCCTTTTGTGAAGTTACTGTTGTTCCACGAATAGTCGATACCACCTAACCATGCATCGTTAATAGTGAAAGCTTTAGTAAAACCACCGTTGTACTCTACGTGAAAGCTGAATGGAGTTTTTTTACCTAGCTTGAAGCAGCGAGCAATTTCAAAGTATGAAAGACTTACACCTTCTTGATCACCCACACCATAATCAAAATCAATAAAGAAGAATGTGTTACCTAATTTGTCTGGCTTAAACATTTCAACAGTAGTTGTTAAATAACCTCTGTCTTTACCCATGTCGTAATGAGTTTGAATGTTCTGAGCATTAACACCAAATGCACCTGCAATAAATAGCAGGATCATAAAAGCCTTTTTCATCTTAAATAATTTAGTTTAAAGATTCATAGAGATTTAAAGGCCAAAAATAACCATTTTTGAAAGCAATAAAGTGGATCGACTAGCTGACGGGCTAATTTAGAATTGATTTACGAATATTGGATGGTTCCGAACGAATTCTAATTCAGGCTGAACTATTAGTATTCTAGCTTATTTCCGAAAGATGGACGTACACAACGGAAACCGATGAAAGATTTTGCAGAGTCTTGATATTCATAGTCTCTGGTAGTAACTTTAAGATAATGTGAAATATCTTTCCAAGAACCTCCGCGAATCACTTTTCGCTTCAAAACAGCCGGATCGTCTGGCTGTGCGTCGTATTCATAGTTGGGGTTCATATCGCTAACGATATTATATGACGCTTCATCGTAAGCACTGGTGGTCCACTCTGCAACGTTTCCAGCCATATCGTAAAGCCCGTATTGGTTGGGATCGTATTTGGCAACAGGAACGGTTGTAACACCATATTTGTTATCACTAACATAATCGCCACGCATTGGCTTAAAGTTGGCTAAGAAACACCCTTCACAAGAGCGACTGTAGTAAGCACCCCATGGGAAATCGGCATTTTGCAAGCCTCCTCGGGCGGCATACTCCCACTCTGCTTCGTTGGGCAAGCGATAATCCAAAATCGAAGCTTCCTTAATCAAAGCCTGAAATTGGTTTTTCTTTTGTGTACGCCAGTGAGCAAATGCTTTAGCTTGTTTCCAGGTAACTCCTACTACAGGATATTGCGAATAGGCTGGATGCCAGTTGTAGCTTAATGCTAAAGGTTCGTTGTAAGTATATGTAAAGTCTCTAATCCAACACAAAGTGTCAGGATATACAGCTGTACTATTTCGAATGATGAAAGCAGAGCGATCTTGAATTGGAACCACTTGTCCGTTTTGCATGATCGATCCGTTGTATCGTTGGTTTTTGTAGTCGTATGCGTTAGCACGACGGGCTGCCTGACGCAAATTAATACGCTGATACTCGTATTTTAGTTTGTGAGCATTGATCTTACGTTTGCCAAAGAAACGATCGTTTTCGGGCAGATAAAGGTCTTCTAAGGCCGATTGATAGTCTTGGTTACTCCATTCTATTTCCTCTTCCCAATTAATGGCAGACTCGCCAGTAATTTCATCTGTGATTAAGAATTCAGGAAATTGTTCTCCCAACATAACGCGAGCAATTGAGTCTCTTACCCAATTGGTAAATTCACGGTATTCATTGTTGGTAATTTCGGTTTCATCCATCCAGAAGGCTCCTACCGATACATTGCGCGCAGTGGAAGCTTGTGTGGCCGGATCGTCTACTGTTGCTCCCATGATGAAGCTTCCCTGAGGAACATAGACCATACCGTATGGAGTAGGTTCGAACCAATAGCGTTTTTGAGGTTCACGCACAGCATCGCCATTCTTTTTACATGCCGAAACTGCCAACACAAAAACTAGTGCAATTAATATGGTTCTTAGCTTATTCATTATTCTCGAGTTGTGCAAAGATAAAAGTCTTTTGTGATGCACAACCTTTTAAACGTGATAGATTCGAAAAAATTATTATCAATGAAATAAAAAAACCTCTGCTTTGGATAAAACAGAGGTTCAGCAACGAATATTTTGATTGTAATTCTAGTATTCCCAAAGATCTTGTTCGAAATTGAACATCTTCTCTTCAACTCGCTTCGATTCCATCATTGCTTCTTCAGCAGAAAGATACTGACTGATTAAACGGTTGTTGAAGGTGTTTGATTCAGCAACGATATAGCCAGTGAACATACGCTTGATAAACATGTCGTCGAAACTAATTGTTGCAGCATCATTGTGTGGGTTAAATACAGGATTGCGAGCCAATACCTGACGAGCTTCAGGGTATGAAACCCAGAATACTTTACTTCTTTCAACAGCCGATGCAGCAGTTGCATCTTCTGGAAGATAGATACGAATTGGACACATTCCTAAAATACGAACCTGCATGGTTGAAGTGTGTTTGTCGAAGTACCAAACTTCTTTTAACATCACCTGTTTTACCTCTTCAGTTCTAATTTGTCCGGCAATGGTTTTATTTTGCCATTCGCCTGTTTCGAAGTTTTGAACACGCTTAGTAACTGTTTTGGCTCCAAAACGGTCTTTCACCTCAGAGAAAGTAATAGGCATTCTGAATTCGTCATCGGAACGAGCATCGTAAGCTGTTACCACTCCGTCTTCGATACCTTTTAATAATACATTGATTAGATTAGTACGGCCACCAATTTCTTCTGTTGGGAAGTACATTGGCTGGTTAATCTTTTCACGTAGATCGATTATTCGCCATACAGTTTTCATCCAGAAAACATCTGCCTCTCTCACTTTAGGAAGAGGAATAGGTTTCCTGTTATAAATGTCATCTCGCTTAATGACCGGATTAAACATTTGTGCATCTGCTGCACTGAAAATGCCTGTCATCATTAAAGCAACTACGGAAATTACTAATCTTTTCATCGCTGTATAATTGTTTCTTCGTTTTCAAATAATTTATCGTACTCGTAAAGCTATAGTTGAAAGTTCACGAGTTGTTCCATCATCACCTTTTGCAGTAATGTTTCTAAAATATATATCGCTACCAGAAGTTAATCTTCTGATTTGTGCTTTCTGATCGTTAGTGAATCGGTTACCTTGAGTTGTCCATTTATTGGTATAACCTCCGGCACCAATTACGTGCATTTCGAAGCTGGTTACTCTAAACTTCAGGTCGAAATCGAAATCTTCCAAAACGGCTGCAATTCCGTCTTCCACCAATAACTCTTCCTTACGAATTACACCTCCCTTTTTGCCACCAATTTTGGCAACAGGATCCGGCACTTGCTTAACACGCCATTTCATCGATCCCATTTCTTGACGCTTACCATCAACATTGGCAAAGACAGTAATAAGGGTTTTTTCACCAGTAATATCTTCGTCTTTTGGGCGAACGACTAATTGGTCGCCAACCTCCTCAATAGTACCATTGGTCATGTCCAATTCGATATTACTCATTGAAACACCAGCAACAGAAACATCAATTGGGTTAGGAACACCAATGTAAAAAACGTTCATTTTTGTCGGTGCAATAGAGTAACTAGGTCTTGCTACCTCATATTCTGTATCGAAAGGATAACTGTTAAAACCTCCAAGTGGATTCGGGTACTTGATGATACCGCTGATTTTCTTTTTACCCACAGAATTGGCCTTAATACGGTAAATTCCTTTGCCATTTCTTACTGGCATTTTCTGGTTTCCAATGAAAATCTCTGGACTCATAGTTGAATCAACTGCAGTTAGGAAAATTTCTGCTTCGTAGAGTCCTCCTTCAAGCACATAGTTCGATTTAGCAATAATTTTTGCTTCCAAACCAGTAAACTTAAACGAGCTGGCATCGATCTGTCCAAAAAGGTAATTCAATACATTCGATTCTGAGTTGCGAACATCAATTTGCATTTTAGAAAGCAAGGTGATAATAGCAATCAGAGGTTTATTTTCGAAATTTCCTGTTTCCCATGTTTTTGGATCTTTTCCCGAACGAGCATCGTGTTTCGGATCGGAAGTATCAAGGTTTTGAACGATTGTATTGCGTAAAGGCAAGTTACGTTCATCAACCATTGCTAAAAGTACGTCCTTATATTGTCCTAAATCTTCTTTCAGTTTTTCTGCTCTATTTTTAGTAAGCATCAATTCTGAAGGGGTATTCAGGTCATCTTGTTTTTTTAGCTGTAGAGTATCTCCATTAAAATCGATAATATAGGCATCATCTGGTTTTAGATAACTCCCCTCTTTGTAATCGATTTTTTTGTGACCACTATATTGAACCAAGTCAATTTTTAGTTGATTAATGGCATTGGTAATCTTCTGGCTTTGTTCTTTAACAATTTTAGCTTTACTATTCCATTCATCAACCTTTTGTGGGTTCTCTCGCGCAGCTTGTTCAAAGGCATTATACACCTGCGCATTCTTAAGCTCGAAGTTGGTAATAGTTTGCTGTAAGCTACTATCAACCACCTTAAATGATAAGAGCACCTCTTCTGCTACATTCAATGCCAACATTGCTGTTAGCACGATGTACATCATATTTATCATTTTTTGCCTCGGGGTTTCCGGGCATAATTTTGCTCCACCCATATGCGCTAGTGGTTATCTTTATTTTTTATAATTCATGGCACCAAGCATGTTGCCATAGATATTATTTAACGCTTCAATGTTCTGATTCAACTGCTGAGAATGTTCCTGGTATTGCTTCATTTGTTGTAGTGAAGCTGCTAGAGCAGTATGCAACTCTTTTAAGTCAGTAACGTACTGTTCATTTACTTTACCTTGATCCTCAGAACTCTTCAGCTGAGTTTGATACGCCTTGTTCAAGGCTGTAATGTGTTGATTCAATTGTGAAAGTTCAGACTGGAAACTCTTAGAGTTACTATCAAAGCTTTTCACATTGTTATCAATATTGGATGCCATTTCATTGTATGCAGAAGATAGCTTGTCTCCAGTTTTTTCTAGCTCAGAAGCTAATTTTGCTCCACTCGACTGCATTCTTGTATTCAACTCATCACTAGTTTGTGTAAAGTTTTGAGCAGAATTGCTGTACGACTGAACCAATTGGTCAACAGAACTATTTAGCGTTTGATTGGCATGATTATTTAATTCAGCGAAAGTATTTACTGATTCAGAAGCTGCATTTAGGTTTTTAACGTAGATATCAGTAGCTAAAGTTGCTGTAGAGATATCTGTTAAGCTAGATGCTGTATTACTTAAGTCAGTTAATCCTTTACTTACTTTCGATAACAATTCAGGAGTAATTTCAGTATTCTTAAGAATATCTCCGATTTTGGTTTCGTTATTAGAAAGTTCAAACTCATCATCCATCAATGAGTCGTAATCTTCACGAAGTTCCGGATAAACTTTCCCCCACTCAGGAAGTTCTGTAGGAGGCTCGAAAGCTGATAAGAAGAAAATAAATGCTTCAGTTACCAAACCTACAGTAAGCATTGGTCCAGAATATGGCCAATGTTGTAACTTAAATAGTGCTCCAAGCATTACTACTGCTGCTCCCCATCCATAAACGAATCCCATAAAGGTTTTCCATCGTTTGGATTGCATTATCTCTGTAATATTCATCTTTCAGGTAAATTTGGGTTAAGTAATACTTTTACTTTAATTCATTTCCGAATGAAGATCTTGCACATCGGAAGCCAATATATGATTTGGCTGAGTCTTGATACTCATAACTTCTGGTTCCTGATTGAAGGAAATGACTAATGTCTTTCCAAGAACCACCACGAATAACCTTACGTTTCAATGCTGCAGGATCATCAGCTTGTGCATCGTATTCGTAACTAGGGTTAAAATCGTTGGTAAAGTTATAAGCCGACTCGTCGTATGCATCACCAGTCCACTCGGCTACGTTACCAGCCATGTCATAAAGACCATAATCGTTTGGATCATAACTACCTACTTTCATAGTTGCCATCCCACCATCTTCAACGTAATTTCCGCGAAGAGGTTTAAAGTTAGCTAAGAAAGTTCCTTCTGCATCACGTGCATAATAGCCTCCCCAAGGGAACATTGAAAGCTGAACTCCACCGCGAGCAGCGTATTCCCACTCTGCTTCAGTTGGTAGGTGATAGTCTTGAACAGCATATCCTCCTTCTTCAATCAATGCTTTGTTTAGCGTTGCTGTACGCCAGTGACAGAATGCTTTTGCTTGTTTCCATGTAACACCAACTACCGGATATTCATCGAATCCTGGGTGCCAGAAGTATTTGTTAGTCCATGGTTCGTTATAACCATAACTGAAATCTCTAATCCAAACCAAAGTATCAGGATAAACGTGTGTTCTGCTACGAACAATGAATGATGAACGATCCTGAACAGGAACCATTTGTCCATCGCGCATTACAGAACCTTGATAGCTTTGAGTTTCGTAATTGTAGCTGTTTGATCTGCGGGCAGCTTCTTTGTAGTTTACTTTTGCATATTCGTAGAACAGTTTGCGAGCATCAACCTCTTTTTTGCGGAAGAAGCGTTCGTTTTCAGGAATATAAAGAGATTCAAGTGCACTCTGAATATTCTCATCTTCGTCTTCCCAAAGGTCTTCTCGGCGTTCCCAGTCAATAACTGGAGGCTCGGTTGGGTTTCCGTCAAAATCGATGGCTTTGTAATCATCACTTACATCAAAAGTCATCGAAAGGGCAATTGAGTCTCTTACCCAGTTTACAAATTGACGATATTCACTGTTAGTAATTTCTGTCTCATCCATCCAGAAAGCTTCGATTGAAGCTTGCTTTGAAGTCATGTTACCAGAACGGGCGTCTTGATCGTTACTACCCATAACAAAAGTTCCACGACGAATAAATTGCATTCCGCTTGGAGTTGGCTCAAACCATTTTCCACGGCTCGATGCACCAACAAGCTCTCCATTGCTTGATTTATTACAACTATTCAAAGACAGGATTGCTGCAGCAATTAACCCGAATGTTAGTAGTTTTTTCATAGTTCTACTGAAATATATTGCAAAAATGCTTTTTCAATCAAATTATAAATATCTAATACTCTTATACTTTCTTTTGCGCTTTTTCTGAAGTGCAATTGAATATCCAATATGAAATTCGTGCGACCCATAAGTGCCGGCTGTTAATTTCGATGTTGTAATATCGAAAGCATATCCTAGTCGAAGACCATTAGCTAATTCTGTTCCCAAAAGTAATACAAATCCTTCGTTCAAACGATAGCTAATACCTCCCCAGTGTTTTTTGTCGTATACAATGTTTGTATTCAAATCAATCTGTCCTCCTCTAACTCCCGTTGGATCAGACTTTAGAAAGATTGATGGCTTTAACTCAAATAACGGTGAAGCCATTTGAATATTGTATCCTGCTGTTAAATAATAATGTCGCTCAAAGAAAAACATCTCTGATTGTCCATCTTGACTTTTTACTGCAGGTCTGTTAATATGTGAAACAGATGCACCCGCATAGAAGTTTCGATCTTTGTAAAAAACTCCAAATCCAATATCAGTAACCATCTTACTGACCTTGCTGGATGGAATTGCTACATCGCTGGCAGGAAGGAATAATTCTCCATTTTTGTTCGATGGATCTATGGCCCAATTGAAGAAATTAAGCGAGAAACCAACGCCCAGGTTACCATTGCCTACCTCTTTGCGTAAAGCGTAACTTAGTTTGACATTAACATTTTCAAAATACCCCCATTGGTCGCTCATGAACTCAACTCCGGCACCATGCTGTGCTCCCCAAAGTGAAAAAGGAGCATTTGCTCCAAATATATTGGTTTTGGGTGCTCCCGGAAATCCAGCCCATTGAATGCGGCTAATTAGCGATATATCAACAGCTTCCCCCGCTCCTACGGCTCCAGGGTTTATGTTGGCATGATTAAACATGTTCTGACTAAACTGTGGATCCTGCTGAGCAGTTGCTGCTAAGTTAATTATTATAAATAAAAATAAAAAAGAGAATATCCTTTTCATACGCATCTTTTCGGCACTAATAATGCCTTGTAAATCGGGCAATAAAAGTAAACAATATTTCCGTTCTGGCACAACTCTTTTCATAGGTTACTCCCCTTTTTAAAGTTTCTCCACCATGTTTCTGGCACCTCGTTGTTACACGCAATGCGATAATCATCTTCGGTACAAGCAACAATAACCTTGTCTTTAGAACTGTTTTTCCAGTTTATTTCCATCCACCAGCGCTCGGTTTGCAAGCTTTTATAGAAGGTCAATGGAAAGTCGATATCTTCAATAACAACACTGTATCGTTTATGGTCTGATGACGGTACAGTTGAATGATCATTTATTCTATGTTGAAGTCCGTCGATGAAATACCAGATGGCTTGAGCTGTGAGTTGTGCACTAACCGATCGATTATCGAATTTCGGATTTAATCCAGAAAAAACAGCTGCACTTATTTTACTACTTAAACCGGCATATCGCGCCAATTGACAAAATTCTTCGGCATAAAGTCCATTGGGATTGGCGTTAATGTGGCCTGGAGAATCGCAATAACGAACAGCAGAAATATCGAATGACACAATGTGTGCATCTCTGTATACAGGTTCTGCTTTGTAAATCTTACCCCTGAGTTCTCCCAAACGAATATCATCGAAGTGCTTCTTCGAAAAAGCGTGATAGCGTTCTTGTTCGGTTAAATAGGATTGATGTCCTAAAACCGTTATTTCCCAGATGGAATCTTCGTGCTGGTTGACTATCTCTGAAAGGTAATTTTGAGCATTGAATGACTCATAATCTATATCCCAATCAATTTTTGAATCGATGGATACCAGATTCAATTTTTCTTGATCGTTGACAAATCCTTTTACCACTCCCAATGTTTGATCCTGATCTGCTCCTAGTAAAATAGGAATTACATTGGCTTTTTTTAGGGTAGCGCAAACATACGATAAAGCAAAGTAGGTATCGTTGGCTGTTTTGCCTTCAATCAAATCGCCCAGGTCAATAATCTTCATGTTATTGCTTGGGGCTGCTAATCGATAAAGAGCCTGGCGAATTGCAAGTGCTCCGTCTTTACATCCTTTATTGGCTGTGTTGCGTTCGTCGGTTAAACCAATAAGAGCAATCTGATATTTTTCAATGGAATGCTGACTATTTAATTGCGATGAGTGCGCAATATTGCTAGCCCAGCTTCCTCGATGAAAAGGAGCAGAATTAGAAATAGAATTTAAATTGACCGGCCTAAAATAATCTTTCAGTTTCATAAGCGCATTAATGCAATCCATTTAGGATAAACAGAATTGAAACAAAAATATTTTATTTAGGAATAAAAAAAGGCAAACTTTTGAAGTTTGCCTTTGAATTTGACTATTTATTTACTCTTTTTCTTTCCTCTGGTGGCTTTCTTAGGTCCAGCTTCGATGATCTTCATACACTCTTCTAAAGAAAGTTCCTCAGGTTTTTGACTCTTAGGAATTTTGTAATTCTTCTTTTTATAAGAAATGTATGGTCCAAAGCGACCATTTAAAACTCTTACTTCTGGATCTTCGTCATAAGTCATGATTACCGCTTTGCGATCTTTTTCACGCTTAACTTCGATCAATTCGATGGCTCTGTCCAATTGGATTGTTAGTGGATCATCCACATTCTTTTCCAATGAGAAGAATTTGCTATCGTGACGAACATATGGTCCAAAGCGACCAATGGCTACTGTTACCACTTTTTCTTCGTATTCACCAAGCTGACGAGGTAACTTGAATAATTCAAGAGCTTCCTCCAAAGTAATGGTTTCAATACTTTGTCCTGGACGCAAGCTGGCAAATTGTGGCTTCTCTTCTGCTGGTTCGTCAGAATCACCATTAGTGGTTTCTCCCAGCTGTGCTAATGGGCCGTAACGTCCAATTTTTACTGAAATTACTTTGCCTGTTTCCGGGTGGTTACCCAAAATACGTTCGGCATTGGCTTTTTCAGAAGTTTGAAGTGCATTTTCTACTTTTTCGTGGAATGGATGATAGAACTCATCAATCATTTGTGTCCATTCTCTTTCTCCTTCGGCAATCTCATCGAACTGAGCTTCTACATTAGCAGTAAAGCTGTAGTTCAAAATCATTTCGAAGTTTTTGATTAGGTAGTCGTTTACTACCAAACCTATATCGGTTGGGAAAAGCTTCGATTTCTCTGCTCCGGTAATTTCGGTTTTAGTGGCCTCTTTGATCTCTCCTTTTTTCAAAGTAAGCGTGTCATACTGGCGCTCTACTCCTTCGCGGTCTTCTTTTACAACGTAACCACGGTTTTGGATTGTTGAAATAATTGGAGCATATGTCGACGGACGACCAATTCCCTGCTCTTCCAGCTTACGAACCAAACTTGCTTCAGTGTAGCGAGGTGGTTTTAACGAGAAACGCTGAACACAGTCGACCTGCTTCATGTCTAATACATCGTTTACTTTTACTGGAGGTAAAAGACCAGCATCAGAACCGTTTTCTTCTTCATCGTCTTTCGATTCCAGATAAACGCGTAAGAAACCATCGAACTTTAATACTTCTCCTGTAGCAACAAAATGCTTGTCGCTGGTAGAAACATTAATAGTAACAGTGGTCTTTTCCAATTCGGCATCGGCCATTTGCGATGCAATGGTACGCTTCCAGATAAGTTCGTATAAACGCTTTTCCTGAGCTGTTCCATCAACAGAATTGTTCTGGATGTATGTTGGACGAATGGCTTCGTGAGCCTCTTGTGCTCCTTTTGCTTTCGTCTTGTATTGTCTTACTTTATGGTACTTCTCGCCAAGTGTATCGTAAATGGTCTCTTTAGCAGTGTTAATTGCTAGCCCAGATAAATTCACCGAGTCGGTACGCATGTAGGTGATCTTTCCGTTTTCGTACAAACGCTGAGCAATAGTCATGGTTTGCGAAACCGAATAGCCTAACTTACGGCTGGCTTCCTGTTGCAACGTAGATGTTGTAAAAGGAGCAGCTGGCGATCTGCGTGATGGCTTTGTAGTGATATCAGCAATAGAGAACTCTGCATTTTTGCACTGTTCCAAGAATGCCAGTGTTTCTTCTTTGGTATTGAATCGTTGGGGTAGTTCTGCTTTTAGATCAACCGTTTTTCCATTGGCATCTTTCACCTTAAAAATAGCGGTTACTCGAAAAGCCGAAGTTGGAGTAAACTTGTTGATCTCTCTTTCGCGTTCAACAATTAAACGAACAGCTACCGACTGTACACGACCTGCCGATAATGCTGGTTTTACTTTTTTCCAAAGTACAGGAGAAACTTCAAAACCTACCAGGCGGTCAAGAACACGGCGGGCTTGCTGTGCATTTACCAAGCTGATATCAAGGTTGCGAGGAGTTTCGATTGCTTTTAAGATGGCTTCTTTTGTAATTTCGTGAAACACGATCCGCTTGGTCTTAGCTACGTCTAATCCTAACACCTCCATCAAGTGCCAGGCAATAGCCTCCCCTTCGCGGTCTTCATCGGAAGCGATCCAAACCGTTTTGGCCTCCTTCGATAACTTCTTTAATTCTGTAACAACTTTTTTCTTGTCTGTCGAGACAATATACTTTGGTGTGTAGTTGTTTTCAATATCAACACCAAATCCTTTCTTTTCCAGATCTCTTACATGCCCAAAGCTGGACATGACCAGAAAATCTTTTCCTAAAAATTTTTCAATGGTCTTGGCCTTGGCCGGGGACTCAACAATTACCAGATTCTCTACCATATGCTTACTTTTCCTGAAGAAAATTTTTTGCAAATAAAAGCAAATCAAAGTCTAAGTTCAAAATTTTGAGTAATATTTTATTGTAGAGAATGGGCTAATATTATACCATAAATTTATAATTTATGTAGAAATAGAAGTTTTTGAAAGCAAATTTTGGGAGTCATATGCAGATGGATTTTATTTGTTAAATTCGCTAGGAAAAATTTATGGAGACATAATTCGTTATTTTTGCATCGCACTGAAAAATAACTGAGCAGCAGAAGAAAGCAAAATATGGAGCAGATGAAAGAGAAAAAGAACTTCAGAAAGTATGTTATTGGTTTCTGGTTGATGATGGGAATAGGTATTACCAGCGTGGTTATTCTATTTGCATTGGTAGGCAATGGAAAACTTGGATTTATGCCATCATTCGATGACTTGGAGAATCCTGAAAGTAATCTGGCTTCAGAAATTTATTCTGCCGATTCGATTATGTTAGGGCGTTATTTTTATAAAGAAAATAGAACCTATACGCACTACAATCAGATTAGTACTAACGTGGTTCATGCTTTAGTTGCTACCGAAGATGTACGTTTTTACGATCACTCAGGAATCGATTTAATTGGACTTGGACGTGTATTTAAAGGTATTGTCGCTGGCGATAAAAGCTCTGGTGGTGGTAGTACTATTTCTCAGCAGTTGGCAAAATTGCTTTTCCCTCGCGAAAGAATGTCGAATCCGGTAAAGTTGGCTTTGCGTAAGTTCAGGGAGTGGGTGATTGCAGTAAAGCTGGAAAAAAGCTACACCAAAGAAGAGATCATGACCATGTATTTGAACAAGTTCGATTTCTTGAATTTGGCGGTGGGAATTCACAGTGCTTCACAAATTTATTTCAATACAACTCCTGATTCATTAAAAATTCATGAGGCTGCGATGTTGGTGGGAATGTGTAAAAACCCATCTTATTTCAACCCGTTGCGTCGACCTAAATTGGTAACAGGGCGAAGAAATGTAGTATTCTCGCAAATGAAAAAATATGGTTTCATAACTGCTCAGCAACTGGATTCATTAAAGAAAATGCCATTGGGACTGGATTACCAGAAGGTGGATTTCAAAAGTGGATTGGCTCCTTATTTCAGAGAATACCTTCGAACTGCATTAAATACGGGAAAACCTAAACGAAAAGATTATGCCTCATGGCAAACTCAAAAATATTTAGAAGACTCAGTTGAGTGGGAAACCAACCCGATGTACGGATGGTGTAAGAAGAATTTCAAGCCAGATGGATCGCATTACGATATCTACAGCGATGGATTGAAAATTTACACAACTATCGATTCGCGTATGCAACGATATGCCGAAGAGGCAGTGGTTGAACACTTGAGTAGTGACTTGCAGCCTACTTTCATGAAAAAAATGAAAGATGAGCTGGAAAATCCTCCATTCTCTAACGATTTGGATAGTGCTGCTGTGGAAAGCTTGTTGGATCGAATTATTCGTCAGAGTGAGCGATACAGAGTACTGAAGAATAGAAAATGGAAGTTTAAAAAGATAAAGGCCAATTTCGAAAAGCCAACCGAGATGACTGTATTCACCTGGAAAGGAGAAAGAGATACGGTTATGACTCCGTTGGATTCCATTCGACACTATTTGAGTTATATGCGTTCATCGTTTATTTCGATGGAGCCTGCTACTGGTCACATTAAAGCATATGTAGGTGGCCCCAACTACAAGCACTTTATGTACGACATGGCTCGCATTGGTAAGCGTCAGGTGGGATCTACAGTTAAGCCTTTCTTGTACACGCTGGCTATGCAAAATGGGTTATCTCCATGTACGAAAGTGCCTAATGTACCTGTTAGTTTCGATCAGGCCAATGGAACAACTTGGACTGCAAAAAATGCGGGCTCGAAAGATCCGGATGCAGGGAAGATGGTGACATTGAAATGGGGATTGGCTCATTCGGTGAATCAAATTTCGGCCTGGGTATTGAAGCAATTTAATCCGAAGAGTGTTGTTCGTATCATGAAAAAGATGGGCGTTCGAAGTCCTATCGATCCGGTTCCTTCAATGATTTTGGGTACCTCGGATATTTCGTTGTATGAGATGATCGGTGCCTATGGAGCTTTTGCCAATAAAGGGGTTTATACGCAACCAATAATGGTTACCCGAATAGAGGATAAAAACGGAAATGTTATTGCTCGTTTCCAACCTCATCGTCACGATGCCATTGATGAAAATACCGCTTACTTGATGATAAACCTACTAAGAGGAGTAGTGGACACTGGTTCTGGAGGTCGCTTACGCTGGCATCCTGTTTATGGTGGGCTAAGAGGTCCAATTGGAGGAAAGACAGGTACCACACAGAATCATAGTGACGGTTGGTTCATGGGAATTACCCCACAGTTAGTTGGTGGAGCCTGGACTGGTGCCGACTTACGTAGTATTCACTTCGAAGACCTGAAATTTGGTCAGGGAGCTAATATGGCACTACCCATTTATGGTCGATTTATGAAAAAGGTGTATGCAGACGAGTCGTTGCCTTATTCTCAAAAAATTAAATTCGAAGCCCCGGAAGGTTTTATTCTGAATCTGAATTGCGATGAAGTAAACCAGAACAATAACACTGGAGGTGGAGACGATAATACCGAAGAGGAAGAATTTTTCTAGATGAGGTGGTTACGTAAAATATTGGTTTTCATTTTGAGCTTGCCGGTACATTTCTACCGGTATTGTATCTCTCCATTGACACCATCATCGTGTCGACATGTTCCCACATGCTCGATGTATATGTTGCAAGCTCTAAAAGTACACGGACCTTTGAAAGGATTTTGGCTGGGATTGGTACGTTTATCAAAATGCCATCCTTGGGGTACACACGGACATGATCCTGTACCACCAAAATCATAATAAGCAGTAGTTGTATCTTTTTTCAGGATAACAAATGAGCCTTTTTTTCATTATTTAAGGTAATTTTATCGTACACGATAGAATCTTACATTTGCTGTAAACATTGTTTAGCAAAAAGTGTTGGATGCATCAAAGGTGAGTTTATAGCAGTAAAGCTTTAAACCGAAAATCGATTTTAATTTTATTAGATCTGAACATGAAAAATCAATTGATATTTATTTTGGCCATTGTGTTGTTGGTTGGGTGTGGAAAGCAGTCAAGCAAAACCGAAAAGCCAACCATAACGGTGAGCATATTGCCTCAGAAATACATTGTAGAACAAATTGCCAAGGACTATTTCGATGTGAATGTGATGGTAGTAGCTGGAGCTAGTCCGGCAACCTACTCTCCTACTCCGAAACAAATGACTCAGCTGGACAAATCGGAAGCTTACTTGAAGATTGGTCATATTGGTTACGAGCAAACCTGGATGAAAAAGGTTAAGGCCATACATCGAAATCTGGATATTGTAGATACCTCAAAAGGGGTGAAATTAATTTACGGGATGGAGGAACAACATGGCGATCATGTTCATCTTCACGGAATAGATCCACACATTTGGATGGCTCCTCATACTTTTCGGAAAGTAGCAGAGAATACTTTTTCGGCATTAAAAAAACTAGCGCCTAAAAAAGAGGAGGAGTTTCAAAAAGGACTGGAACAACTTCTAAAGAAGATCGATCAATTGCATAAAATAGGACAACAAGAGCTAGCCAATAAAAAAGGAAGAACATTTATGATTTTTCACCCTGCACTGGGTTATTTGGCTCGCGAATTTCAGTTGAATCAATTGGCTATGGAAGTGGATGGAAAAGAGCCTTCGGCAAAACATTTAACTCACATTGTTGATGAAGCCAAAAAAGAAGGAATAAAAGTCATTTTCATTCAAAAGGAATTTAGTACCGATCAGGCTAGTATGATTGCCAAGGAGATAGATGGAAAAGTTACTGTAATTAATCCGTTGGCATATAACTGGCCCGAGGAAATGGAAAAGATTATACGTAACTTAGCTCAAGCGCTAAATTAACTACATGGAGCATCTGATAGAAATAAATGAGGTAAGCTTTGCCTACGATCAGGAGGTGATTTTGGATAGTGTATCTCTGACCATAAATGATAAAGATTTTATTGGAGTGATTGGTCCCAATGGTGGTGGAAAAACGACTTTGTTACGATTAATTCTGGGAACCGAAATACCACAAAGTGGTACAATTACAACTTTGGAATCAACAGATAAGCGACCATTAATTGGTTACTTGCCTCAATATCAGAAAATAGATAAAAGTTTCCCCATCAATGTATTCGATGTGGTACGCCAGGGATTTCTCTCAGGCGCAGGAGCGTTGAAGCGTTTTTCGAAAGAAGAAAACGAAAAAACAGCTGATATTTTACGTAAAGTGGGAATGTATGAATACCGAAAACGACCAATTGGGGAGCTTTCTGGTGGGCAAATGCAACGTGTGTTTTTAGGTAGAGCTTTGGTGAATGAACCTCGCCTTTTGATTTTAGATGAGCCCAACACTTATGTGGATAATCAATTCGAGAACGATTTATACAACATGCTTACCGCACTAAATGAGCGGATGGCTATTTTGCTTGTTTCCCACGATTTGGGAACGATAACCAGTAAAGTGAAAAGCATAGCTTGTGTCAATCGGACATTGAATCACCACATGAGTAATAAGATTACGGCAGAGCAGTTGAATGACTATAACTGCCCGATTCAGATTATTTCTCATGGCGAAATTCCTCATACTGTTTTACCTCACCATCATCATAAACACTAACTATGAACGAACTAATTGCCCTATTCTCATACGACTTCTTTACCAACGCTTTTCTGGCAGCTATTTTGGCTTCTGTTACATGTGGTATTGCCGGTAGCTACATTGTTAGTCGGCGTATTGTGTTTATTAGCGGAGGAATTACCCATGCATCGTTCGGTGGTGTTGGAATTGCCTACTTTATGGGACTGAACCCTATTTTAGGAGCAGCGGTGTTTGGAGTACTTTCGGCATTGGGAATTCAGGTTTTAAAAGATAGAGGTAAGGTGCGAGAAGATTCTGCCATTGCCATTTGGTGGGCATTTGGAATGGCTGTTGGGATAATATGCATTGCTTTAACACCTGGCTATACGCCCAACCTAATGAGCTTTCTGTTTGGAAATATATTGACTGTTACCCATTTCGATTTATACCTGTTTTTAGGATTGGCAATAGCGTTAATAACCTTTTTCAGCCTTTTCTTTAATCGAATTCTTTATATCGCTTTCGATGAGGATTTTGCTCGAGCTAATCACATACCGGTACGTACTTTCAATGCTATTCTCATTAGTTTAGTGGCTTTAACCATTGTTTTAAACATTAAAGTAGTGGGTATTATCCTGGTGTTATCGCTGTTAACTATTCCTCAAACAGCTGTGAACCTATTCACTAAAAACTTTAAGCAACTTATCTGGGGATCATCTATCGTTGGATTTGTGGGAACATTTTCAGGGCTTCTTTTCTCTTATTATGCCGATATCCCATCGGGGGCTGCAATCATTTTTACACTAGTGTTTTTATACGTTACTTTTTGGGTTGTCTCAAAGTTAAAATACTTATTGTAACCATATTAGGTGATCGGTTAGTCGTTTTTGCTTGTTTTGTCATGTTAAAATCACCATAAAAGGTGATGTTAATGTGTTGCTAGATCGGAATATGCCTTGTATATTTGCCTCCGAATATTTAGGAATGAAATTTTTAAAGGCAAATATTGTAAAAATACCTATGCTATTAGTGATGCTGATGGCATATTTCTTGGTTATTCAAAATACACTATTGAATAAACATATTCATGTTTTGCCTCATGGAGTAATTGTTGAGCACTCGCATCCTTTGTGTAATAACTCGCATGAAGCTCCCACTAGTGAGAATCACCACCATTCTAAAGCTGAACTACTATTTTTTGGAATGTTTAGTGATGTTGGAGCTGTATTAGTAACTGCTTGTTTACTGATTGCTTTTTTATCTCTTCCTAAAATTAAGCATTATGTTGCTTATCGAGACTTTGATAGGCACATCATCCTTCATACCCGGCTTGCAGATCGGGCTCCTCCTGTATTAGCTTAATACCTTTGCGGAAACATAATTGACTCATACTTTATGAGAGTTATTATGTCTTGATGTGAAATAATGTCAAGCATGATTTGATGTTTTGTGAGTTTATTTGATGTTTCTACTTTAAAATTGAATTTAAATTACTTCTTGTAAAGAAAGAGGTATACCCATATTTAATTCGGAAAAAAATACGAAATCAAACTTTAATAGCTAAAAGAAATGAGAAAGCTAAGTGTTGTAGGAATTTTGTTATGTGTACTTTTTAGTAGTGTGTCTATTGCTGCTAAATTAGATCCACCTAAAACTCCTAAGAAGAAAGTTGTTAAAACAGATGCCAGTATTACTGGTCATGTAACCTGTAAGAAGGAACATATTCCTTTTATTACAGTAAACTTAAAAGGAACATCAATTGGTGTTGCAACAGATGCTACAGGACATTACATGATGAACAATCTTCCTGTAGGAGAACATACTTTAGTGGTGAAAGGTGTTGGATTCAAAACCCTTGAACAAAAGGTTAATGTCCAAGCTGGAAAAACACAGGAAGTGCTACTTGATATCGAAGAAGATGTAATTGGTTTAGAACAAGTGGTTGTAACAGCCGATAGAAACGAGAAGAATAGAAAAGAAGCAACTACTATTGTTAATACTATCTCTCCAAAACTATTCGAAAGACTACAGTCTACTACATTGAGTGAAGGACTAAACTTTACTCCTGGGCTGAGAATGGAGAATAATTGTCAGAATTGTGGTTTTACGCAGGTGCGTATGAATGGTTTGGAAGGGCCTTACTCACAGATTTTGATCAATAGTCGCCCTATTTTTAGTGGTTTGGCTGGTGTATATGGATTGGAATTGATTCCTGCTACAATGATTGAGCGTGTTGAAGTTGTTCGTGGTGGTGGATCAGCGATTTATGGTAGTAATGCTATTGCAGGTACTATCAACCTAATTACTAAGGATCCTATTAAAAACAGCTATAAAGTTGATGTAAATACTAGCTTGGTTGGTGTAGGTGTTGATGGAGCAGGAGATGCTGCAGCTGACAATAACATCAGTGTAAATGCAAGTATTGTAAGCGATGACTTCCGCTCAGGATTGTCTGTTTTTGGCTTTAAGAGAAGTAAAGACGCTTTTGATGCAAACGACGATTCTTTTTCTGAAATTTCAGAGATGGAAAATACTACAATTGGACTTCGTTCGTATTACAAAACTGGAAATAGAAGTAAGTTAACTGTAGACTATTTCAATATCAACGAAGAGCGTCGAGGTGGTGATAAGTTTGATTACCCAGTACACGAAGCTGGAATTGCAGAAGCAGTTGATCACAAAATCAATACAGGTGCAATTGCATGGGATGCATTTACTGGCGATCACAATAAATTTTCAGTATATCTATCAGGTCAGCATATTGATAGAGGTACTTACTATGGTGCAGAACAAGATCTTTCAGCATATGGTAATACTAAAGATTTTGCTTACTCAACAGGAATTCAATATGTGCACGATTTCGAGAAGGTAAAATTTGCCCATATGCACTTAACTCTTGGAGTAGAAAATAATGGCGAAAATCTAAAGGACAAAAAATTAGGATATTACGATAAAGAAACGAAGAAAAATGAACCAAATACTATTGTTGCCGATCAGAAGAGCAATATTTTTGGTTTTTATGCACAACACGAAATGAAGTTCGAGAAGACAACAGTTTCTGTTGGATTCCGTTTGGACAACTATGATATTAAAGATGATGCTCCAGACCATGCAAGTGAAGGAGGAAATAGTGGTACAGTGTTTAGTCCTAGGGTAACTTTATTGCAAAATATTGCTCCTTGGATTCAGGCACGTGCCAGTTACTCAAAAGGATATCGTGCTCCACAAATCTTCGACGAAGACTTGCATATTGAAACTTCACAGGCTCGTAAAGTTATTCACAAAAATGATCCTGATCTAAAACAAGAAGATTCACACAGTTGGTCTACTTCGTTGGACTTCACTCCAAAGATTGGTAATGTACAGACTCAATTTTTAATTGAAGGTTTTTACACTAAGCTAAATAATCCATTTTATACAGATTATGGTGATGGAGCTGATGAAAATGGGTTGGTAACAGCAGTTCGTAGAAATGTAACAGGCGCTCATGTATCTGGAATTAACCTAGAGTTCAATGCTGCTCCTAGTCGTAAATTCCAAGTAAATGCTGGTTTTACTATTCAGGAAAGCAGATATGAAGAAGCACAAGATTTCGACGAGAAAAGCTTCTTGCGTACTCCTGATAATTATGGATTCTTTTCTTTAACTTGGAGTCCTACTTGGCAACTTAGCCTTTCTGCTTCGGGAACTTATACTGGAAAAATGTTAGTTCCTTATTATGGAAATACAATTTCTAATCCAGACGATGGAGTACTACGTAAGTCAGATTCATTCTTTGAAACAGGATTAAAAGCAAGCTACGATATTGAATTGTCAAGAGGTGTAATTATGCAGTTGAATGGTGGAGTTAAAAACTTGTTCAACTCATACCAAGATGACTTCGATAGAGGAGGTTCTCGTGACCCAGGTTATATCTACGGTCCTAATCAGCCACGCACTATCTTCTTTGGAATTAGCTTCCGTAACTTGTTATAGACCAAATCAAGATATTTCACAATAAGTAGAGGCGTCCCAATTGGGCGCCTCTATTTGTATTATTTAATCAGAATTTCTTTCAATTTTTCTACTCCTTCACCGGCCCCTTTCTGTATATATTCTACTCCTTTAATTTTCACCTCTGGTCGGGCTGGATCTATTACATAAATAGGGATCCCTTCTTGGGCATAATAAACCAATCCGGCAGCCGGATAAACATTCAATGATGTACCAACTACCACTAAAATATCTGCTTGTTCAACTATAGGAATTGCATCTTCCATGGCGGGGACGGCTTCGCCAAACCAAACAATATGCGGGCGCAGTTGACTTCCTTTAGGGCATTTATCTCCCAATTTTAGTTCCCAACCATCCAGTTCTACAACATACGATGGATCGACACTACTACGCACTTTTTTAAGTTCGCCATGTAAGTGAAGAATCTTAGAACTACCGGCACGTTCGTGTAAGTCATCTACATTCTGAGTAATAATATCCACATCGAAATGTTTTTCCAGTTCAGCTAACCCGGTGTGTCCGGCATTGGGTTCACACTCTAGTAGCTGCTTTCGGCGCTCGTTGTAGAATCGGTTAACCAATTTTGGGTTGCGCGCCCACGCTTCAGGAGTTGCCACTTCGGTTACATCGTGTTCTTCCCACAAACCTCCGTTGTCTCGAAATGTACGAATTCCACTTTCGGCACTCATGCCCGCTCCGGTTAATACCACTAATTTTTGCATAGCTATGTTGTTTGATTAGATGGATTATTGGATTTTCAGGAATATTCAATATCTGAGAATCCTACCTCAAAATTAACGAAACATTTTTTAGTCAGGAATTTGAAATTGTAAATAATTCTTTACATTTGTAAAGTAAACTTTACTTGAAAACAACTTAAACTAAAAATTATGAAGTTATTACCCAACTACTTTAAACGCATAGGCTGGATAGCATTTGTTGCTAGCTTTATACTTACTTCAATAAACAATTGGGATGAAACAAGAAATTCTTTTTGGGAAGGATGGTATAACGGAGTAGATAAAGTAATGCCTGAAAATGTATTAATTCAGAAGCCTTACGAATACCTTATTGTGTCTGGCTGGCACTGGATATTTGATATTACGGCAGTGGTTGCTGTTTTATTAGTGTGCTTTGCTGCTGACAAGAATGAAGATGAATTAATGTCGAAGTTGCGTTTAGAATCTGTTGCCATAGCAACAATTATCTGGACAGCCGTATTCTTACTTATCCATGCCATAACTCCTGATTTAAATATCAATATAAGTATTCTGTCCTTGCTCCCTATTCTTACTTATTTAATTGTTTTCGGCATAAAAAAGCAAAGCATTTACTTATAAATTTGTGGTGTGAAAAATCGAATAAAAGAATACAGGGCAAAGGTGGATATGAAACAAGAAAAGCTGGCTAATGAAGTTGGTGTTTCGAGGCAAACCATTTATGCCATTGAAAAAGGGAAATATGTGCCTTCCACATTGTTGGCATTGAAACTGGCCCGAATTTTCGAAACTTCAGTGGAGGAATTATTCCAATTAGAGGAGCAAGACTAATCGGGAGAAAAATTAGTTCCAATGAAAATCAGGCTATTTGCTTAGCATTTATTAACTTTGCCGCTCGTTGAGAATAGAGTGAATATAAAGACCCATGATTAATAAGATACAAGCACTACAAGCAGAGATTGATGCTCTAACGGTAGAGAACAAGGATCAGGCAGAAGAGATGCGTATTAAATACCTAAGTAAAAAGGGTTTAATTTCGCAGCTTTTTGGTGAGTTTAGAAATGTTCCTGCTGAGGACAAAAAAGCAGTTGGACAAGCCATTAACGATTTGAAAGATTTCGCGCAGGATAAAATCAATGCGTTAAAAGAGCAATTCGAAGTGGCCAGCACAGGTGCCGAAGGTGTAGACCTTACTGCTCCGGCTGAAGGATTTCAGTTGGGAACTCGTCACCCACTTTCAGTGGTACGTAACGAAATCAATGAAATTTTTACTCGCTTAGGATTTACCATTGCTGAAGGACCAGAGATTGAAGATGACTGGCATGTTTTTTCGGCATTGAACTTCCCTGCAGAGCACCCTGCACGTGATATGCAGGATACTTTCTTTATTGAGAAAGATCCGGATGTATTGCTTCGTACGCACACATCGAGTGTACAGGTACGTGTAATGGAGAAAACACAGCCACCTATTCGTGCTATTTTCCCAGGACGTGTATTCCGCAACGAGGCCATTTCGGCTCGTGCACACTGTATCTTCCATCAGGTTGAAGGCTTATATGTTGACGAAAATGTTTCGTTTGCCGACCTTAAGCAAACATTGATGTACTTTGCCAAAGAAATGTTTGGCGAGAAAACAGAGATCCGTTTACGTCCTTCTTACTTCCCATTCACCGAGCCATCGGCTGAGATGGATGTGAGCTGTTCAATTTGTGGCGGAAAAGGATGTAACGTTTGTAAATACACAGGTTGGTTAGAAATTCTAGGATGCGGAATGGTTGATCCAAATGTATTGGATAGCTGTGGTATCGATAGTAAGAAGTATACTGGCTTTGCATTCGGAATGGGAATTGAACGTATCACCATGTTGAAATATGGTATCAAAGATTTGCGTTTGTATTTCGAGAACGATGCTCGTTTCTTACGTCAATTCCAAAGTGCTTATTAGTAAATAAGGATAAAGCGACATAAAAAAAGCCTTCTGTTCATACGAGCAGGAGGCTTTTCTTTTATAAGTATTTGCCTGGTTGATGGCTTTGTAGAGGCGCAAAATCTTGCGCCTCTACGTCTGGGCACTGTTTATTTTTCGATATTTAGTTTATCTTTTTTCCAATTCAAAGGGTTATCGTGTATGTATATTTGAATTTTTTCCAATTCGTTATTATTACGAATAACTCTATCATAAAAACGTGCTTGCCATGCAAAATTGGGATTTGTCTGGTGTGCTTCTTTGGTAACACCGATCTTAAAACCACGAATGATTGATGCAAGGTTTTTAGATTGACCTCCAAACTTATTTAGAGATTTCACAGATTCAGGGCCTTGAGCCTCTACATCACGTCTATCATCTTCTTTGTTTATAATAATTATGCCATGAATATGGTTGGGCATTATTACAAATTGATCTAATTGTACAAATGGGAAGTGATCAGGAATTTGTTTCCAACATTTTTCAGCTACTATACCAATTGTGGATAACTGCATGTTATCTTCGATTATCTTTCCCAAGAAATACTTTTTATGTTTAGTACAAATAGTTACAAAATAAGCTGCATTCCACCCGTAATCCCATTTTTTCAAACGAATAGATTGAGTTCGGTATTTATTTCGAAATTTTTGTTTGTTCATAATACGAATAGACGATAAGTAATGAACAAGGTTTGTTCTTTTTAAAAGTTGATTTCGACTATAAAATACCAAATAATTGAAGAAAAGTCATGTAGGAAGTATGTGTTGTAAATGTGGTGGTTAAGTGTTGCATCAACTGTTTGAGCTCTTTCTATACTTTGGCATAAAAAGTAAGTGCGGAAAGCCCTCTGAAACAAAAAAGGGGAAACCGCACTGTTATATGTTTTACAATTTAATTCGATTAAGGTGTAAACCCTGGCTCTGGATAGCACGGGCATATTTTACAGCCGACTTCCCAAAAATAAGCACGTAACCGATAGTATGATCTTCCGGAATACCGATTAATGTTCTAAGGCTAGGGTCGATATCTTCGATGGCCCATTTTACCATTCCATTCCAAAGCGTACCGATATTGTGCGAGTTGGCCAATAGCTCAAAATAGCTTAATGCAATAATGCTGTCGGCTGCTGGTGAAGTGGTTTTATTCGGTCCAGATGCAATTAAAACGTGTGGTGCACCACGAAATAGTATATCTACGGCATTTTTTTCCCAAACGCGCTGACAGGAAGCCAATACTTTTAATCGACCAGCAGGCTCTTCTTTCTCGGCAGCTGCTTTGATAGATGCGTAAACTGCGTCGCGGAATTTATTGGTTGCTTCTTTGGTATCAGTAACCGATAAAAGAATAGAATTCGAGTTATGACCTGTTGGTGCATGTGCTGTAGTCGCAAGCAACTCGTCAATTAAGGCTTGATCAACCTCCTCGTCTTTGTACTTACGAATAGAACGGCGAGTTTTAATCAGATTGTCGAGTGCCTTTGGATTCGGCATTTCGTCTTTAGAAGAAACGCTGTCTTCAGGATCTTTACCCAAAATAGAAAGCGCTGCTGTAGGACACACGGCTAAACAGTGCTGGCATTTTAAACAGTTCTTTTCTTTTTCGGCAATGATTACCGGTTTTGGATCGAGCTGAATGATTCGTACCGGACACTCTTGAACACATAGTCCACACTCGATACATTTCTCGTCGTTAATTTTAAAATCTAACATCTGTTTTCTGATTAGTGAGCTTTTTACCAATGGTTTAAAAAGAAAAATCCCTTCAGACAGCTATTGCCTGAAAGGATTGATATTTATAAGAATTGATTGATTAAAAGCTACGGTTGATCAATTACGAATGCAAATTTAAAAGTTTTTGGCTTTATTTGGTAGTTTTCGAGCACCGGATGTCCCCAAGAATTATCACCCCCTACTCCCATCTGTGCATAATCTATGTTGATTGTCAGATTTTTGTGGCGATTTAATTCAAAGTCATGTTTTGTAATATTTAATTCTTCTAAAGTGTAAGGGTAGGCACTAATAGAGAATAAATGCGAAGAATGAGCTGTAAATCTTAATTTATTGTTGGCTCTATCTCTGAAATATGCCCAACGAATGTCACATCTGTTACTGTTTTCTTGTGGCATAACGTAGTGAGTAATCCAGTTTTCAATGGCTGATTGGTAAATACCTACAGCAGCACCTGTTTTTCTATCTACATAGTTTTCATGTGGCCCGCGACCGTACCATGCAACGTGTTGCATTGAGGCAGGTACCTCAAGCTGCCAACCCAAACGAGGCATTGGAGGATTGTTCGTTGGAACATCGATTGTTGTGTTTACCAATATCTTTCCTTCATCATCGATGGTGTAGATAACCTGAGCTGTACTTTTAGTGGTTTTGAATAGGTATTGAGCTTTAATTTCGATGAATTTCCCCGTTTTACTGTGCGTAAATTCTTTCAATTCGAAATTGTTGCCTTCGTTCTTCCATGGTGCCATTTTTTTATGCACTTTCCAACCACGATCGTTATCGGTTAATGCTCGCCAAAAGTTGAAATGCATAGGCGAATTAATCAATGCTTGGTTTTTGTAGCTCAGTTGCTCAAGGAAACCGGTTGATTTACTCCATTTAGCTTCAAATTCAGCTCCTTTTATCTTCAGATGACCATTGTTATTGGTAATAGTCGTCTGGGTACTGATAGGCTTCATTTGTGGCTGCTTTACCGATGGTGAAGGATTCAGCAAGAACTGTTCCCACGCAATTGCATCACCTGCTTTTGCCCAAAGTGTTTCTTTATTGTAAACAAGGGAAATGGTTACATGTGTTTCGCCTTCAGCAGCTGTTTTTACATCGTTCAATGTAATTGTTGTACTTGAATTCGGCTTTAAATTCAATGGTTTTAAATTACGAACAGTTGTTTCATGCCCGTTAACCGTTACTTTATACTGAAGAGTATAGGCATTGGTGTTGGTGGAACAACTGTGGTTATGAACCTTAATGGTTAACGGATTGTGTTTTACCAATTCGAAATAGTAAGGCTGATATACCTTCTGCATCTCGAAATAGTGAGGATGTGGAATTAAATCGGCACCAATAATCCCGTTTACACAGAAGTTAAGGTCGGTTGGATGATCGCCAAAATCACCGCCATAAACAAAACCTTTTGGCGACGGGCTGGTCTTTTTCCATAGCGCCTGGTCGATCCAATCCCAGATGAAGCCGCCAGCCAACATATCGTGTTGGTAGATTAGCTTCCAATAATCGGCAAAGTTACCCAGGCTATTTCCCATGGCATGCGAATATTCATTCATTAAGAATGGTTTGCCCGAAGGATATTTTCCATGTTGTTCGCTGGTTGAGTTCTCTCCTCGTTCACCCTGGCGCTTGGCTTTATGCTGAACATGCTGTGAAAGCCACTTAATGGTTTTATAAGTCTGGCTGTCCACATCGGCTGCTACATTCATTCCTGCATAGTGTATGATACGATGTTCCGGATCAAGCATCAATGTATGTTTACGCATCTCCATGAAAGTATCGCCGAACCCTGCCTCGTTTCCTAGCGACCACATAAGCACGCAAGGATGTTGTCTGTCGCGGATGACCATGCGTTCCATTCGATCGACACAAGCGTCCATCCACTCTTTTTTGTCGCCTGGAAGAATGCGTTTATGGTAGCTAATTTGGTGCGACTCGACATTCACCTCGTCCATGAGCATCATTCCATATTGGTTGCATAGTTCGTACCAACGCGGATCGTTTGGATAGTGAGCTGTACGTACAAAGTTTACATTTCCTTGCTTCAGTAGTTGCAACTCTTTTTCCATTTGTTCACGAGTAACCACCCAACCTTGATCGGCCGAGAATTCGTGGCGGTTTACACCACGCACTTTCAATGGTTCTCCGTTTAAAAGAAGAGTGCTGTTTTTAACCTCAATTTGGCGGAATGCAACTGGTAAGCTATAAGCCTGAACCGTTTTCCCTTTATGCTTTAACTCTACATTACATTGGTATTGAACAGGTGTATCGGCAAACCATAGTTTTACCTTACTTACATCAATTGTTGATAACTGTTGATAAGTGGAAATACCCTGTTCGATAGAATTGAGTTTTATATTTTGCTTTTGTGCAACTGTTTTTCCTTCAGGAGAAACGACTGTTACTGAAGTAGAATATTCTTTGGCTTTTTTTGTTGAAAAGTTAGCTGTGTTGAGGCTCAGTTTTAAGGCTCCGCTTTGCTTTTTCAAGTCAACCACAGGTTGTGCATAAACATCCCAAATGGAAACCTTAGGAATAGCCCGAATAAAAACATCGCGGTAAATTCCACTTAGTCGCCAGTAGTCCTGATCTTCTAAATAAGAGCCATCGCAGTATTTATATACTTCAACTGCCAATTGGTTTTTTCCTGTTTTTACAAACGAGGTAATATCGAATTCAGCAGCTAGTCGCGAACCTTGAGAATATCCCACTTTTTGTCCATTTACCCAAACATAGGCTGCAGAGCTGACGCCTGCAAAATGGATGATGATTTGCTGGTCATTCCAGTTTTCAGGAATGGTAAATTCACGAATGTACGACCCTACAGGATTACGTTCCTTGAAAGTGGTAAACTTTGGATCGGGTGTGTCCATAACATAAGGCGGGTTCATTTTAAAAGGATAACGGATATTCACATAGTGAGGTGTTCCGTATCCTTGACGCTCCATGGTTGAAGGAACGGGAATTGTTGCCCATTCTTCAGAATTAAAACCAGTTTTATAAAAGTTTGCCGGACGCGAAGCTGGATCAGGTGACCAGTTAAACTTCCAGTCGCCATTTAGCGATTTTACATTCTCGGCACATTCATATGTGTTGTTCTGTGCTTTGTCGATTTGCGAAGCTGGCCAAACCGATGTTCTGGCAGGTAGCTTATTGATTCCAAAGATTTCAGCATTTTGCAGTTCTTTGGGCGTTTGCGCACACGAACTCTTTTGCATTAAACCCAGGAAAATACCCAGGAATAAAAGAGTAAAGGATTTAATTGATCTCATCATAAACTAAAGTCTATCAATACAGTATTACGGTAAAACGGACTGTAAAAATAGAAAAAACCTAAAACAAAGCAGCTATTTGTCTAAATTGTGAAACCGATTGCCCATTCTATGTAGTCGGCCGCGCTAAAGTTTTGTGCCTTTATATGAACTCCCAGAAACATGTTTTTGTAGGTATAAACCCTTAATCCTAGTCTTTGATAAAGCCTTTTGATTAATCGATTATGTTCGTGTCCGAATAGCTCATACCCAAGAGCAGCATGAATGGCCAACCTATTGGCTCGAAACTGTCCCAGAGCGGTTAAGCCACCCACAATTTGCTTTCGGAATGGCGCTTTATGAACTGTATTTCCATCAATTTCAATAAAGTTGTGTTGATCAATACTAAGATCGAATCCTAAGCCATACCGAAATATGGGAGAAGGAACTTTCAGGTATTCAAACGATAAGTTATGCAATGAGAAATGGTACTTATTCATGTCGTCAATTTCATCGCACGACCTTTTTCCTGTGGAATAAAGCAGATTAATTTCATGCGAAGGAAGAGGCTTTGGTATATCGGTGGGCGCCAACTCCTGTGGAGCTTTAAAATGGTACCTCAATCCAACAAATGGAGCTATCATATTCATTCCTTTATTGGGAAAACGTACAGCGCCATTTGAGAAATGAGTGACATGTATCCCAGCGATAAATCTCATTTCAGGTGAGAGGTATCGCGAGTAAGCCATGCGCAAATCGATATAAGCATTATGATGAGATCCAATGGCAATATTGAATGGATTATCGATTTTATTATAGGGTTTCCAGTTGTAGCTTATTCCGAAACCAAACTCATAATCGAACGAATATTTTTGTTGTTTAACAAAAGGTCCGCCAAAGAAGAAATAAACTGCTGTTGGGTATCCTATCTCCTCTTCAAGAGAAAATTTGGTGGATTGAATTCCTAGTCCGTAGTAAGGAAGATTAAGGTCGTGATGCCACTGTTTCGATCCATTGGTTTGCCAGCCTAACTTTATATCTGCCGAGCTAAAATCATTGATGGGAAATCCTTTTTTATTGATCCCACTTACAAAATCGTTTGTCTTTAAAACATCCCCCTGCGAAATATCAATCTGGGTGAAAAATGTTGTCTCTCTTTTCTTCTGCGCTTGTACCGAAAATGCAATTATTAACAGTAAAAATAGGGTTGACGCACTATGTCTCATTGGTTGTTCTTTTTTAGAATGAGGCAGCTTAATTAGGTGCGTAGTTAAGTTTAAGGCACAAATGTGATAAAAAGAGGATTGAAAAGCGTCCACATTTGTAAGGCAGGACATGATTAAAGCGATTAAGAAAAAGGAAGAGGTTTGTGCTTGGGAGCTAATGGGTTGATTATTTGTGGGAAAGAGACGTTGGCTTTAAAAATAAACACCCGCTCCGGTTGGAGCAGGTGTTTTGTGTTTGTGTGTGAAGTAAACCTAAGAACCTGATTTCGGGATTAAATTATGCATTCAGACCGCTTATAAATAGTAAGTTTCAAGTATAAATGGTGCAATAATAGCGGGCTATTGTAAGACATTTATGTGCAGAAAATTGCTGTTTATAAGTGGCTTTGTCTAAAAGCCCGATTCACATCGTTAAATTTCCTCATAAATACTATTACTCAAAAATTTACCTCGTTAATCAAACTTTTATAACAATCTGAATAGCAAAATTTAATTCGAATTCAGGTTAAAGCCGTTATCTTCGATTTACGAGAGCTATTGAAAGCACGTATAAAATACATCCTCCAAGGATCATTAATCCTCCATTTATTCCCATTGTCGTAGTGCAATAGCCAATTAAAAGAGGAATAAAAGCACCACCAGAAACGGCCATAATCATTAAGCCTGAAATCTCGTTAATTCGATCAGGCATCTTATCTACCGTTAGTGAGAAAATAAGTGGGAATAGGTTTCCAGAACCAAGTCCAACTAAGAATATTGCCACATTGGCCATCCATTGTTCTGGTGCGAAAAACATTAATACAATTCCCGACAAAGCCACCAATGCAGTTCCAATAAGAAACAGTCGTGGTTTGATCCAGTTAAGCATTATGGCTCCTAAGAAGCGGCTAATCATTAAAGATGAGAAGTAAATACTAATTCCCAATGACGCCGCTTCAAGAGTAACCACAAACCTAGTCGATAAATATGTTTGAATGCTGGAATTCATCCCTACATCGGCTCCTACCGTTAGGAAAATTCCAAGCACCATAATTCCTACAAATGGATTGGTAAGCAACTTAAAGCATGAAGCAAAGCTGGCTGGTTTTTTATCGCCTTTTTGTTCTTGAATTGGAGTGGCATATAGCCACAATACTGCCAAAAACGAAGTGATAGCATACACCACAAAGATGAGTTTCCAGTTACCCATTTGAGCTGCAAAGAACGTAGTGATAATTGGTCCCAAGAGCGAAATGATAGCTTTTACAAATTGAGTTAAGCTCATAAAGCTCGAGAACTTTTCTTTAGGAGTAACATCGTATAGTAGCGGATTGGCCGATACCTGTACAATGGTATTTCCAATACCAATTAAAGCAAATGCCGATAGCATTACCGGAAAGCTATGGTGAATGAATGGAATAAGCATACCCAGTCCGGTTAGTGCCATTCCAATGTTCAGAATTTTTCGCTTACCAAATCTGTCCTGTAGAATACCCGCCGGAACCGATAGCAGAAAGAACCAAACAAAAGCCATTGCTGGTACCAGTTGCGCCAACGAATCGGAGAGCTGGAAGTCTTTCTTTACATAGCCGGTTGAAACACCAACGATATCTACAAAACCCATAACCACAAACGACATGAATACGGGTAGTATCTTTTTTAATTCAATTTTCTGGTTCATGGTATAATTATTTTAAGCTGATATGCATTGCAAAACCATTGTTTGGCTTTAGCTTCATTGTAATCTTCTGCTTGGCATCCAGTTGCATCTGAGCAATTCTAACATGTGTTCTGGTCTTTACAGAAGGATCATCGGTATAAATTTTTGCGTTATATGAAGCACCTTCTTTTAGGAATGAAAAATCAATTTCTACTTCACTGTTTTCTTCTCCGTTGATACCACCAATGAACCAGTCGTTTCCTTTTCGGCGAGCAATAGCACCACATTTCCCAATCTCTACATGCAATGCTTTTGTTTCGTCCCAAGTGGTTGGAATTGCATCCCAGAATTCCAGTTCAGGCTCATCGCCAATGGTATTTGTTTTACCCCAAAGGCCATCCTTTTTTTCTGGAGCTGATGCTGGCTTGTCGTACCAATACATAAACTGTAGTGGACTAAACATACATACTGCTTTGGCCAATTGCGAGGCATGCGATCCCATTTTGTGTACACGATCCATGCTATTGTAGCAAATGGTGTTGTCGCCGGCTCCGGCCAACATACGAGTAAACATGGTAATCAGTGTGTGGCTGTTTGGAATTGTCTCTTCATCGCCACGAATACCTTCCTGAGTAAGCAGGTTAGGATATGTTCTTGAGAATCCTACCGGACGATATTCGTCATGAATGTCGACAACCATTTTATATTCTGCCGTTTTTCTTACGGCTTCGTGCATCCAGTTGGCTGCATCCTGACTTCCTACGCGAACAAAGCCATATTTAAGACCGGCAATTCCCCATTTTTGGTACAATGGAAGAATTTCATCCAGCTGTTTTTCTAAAGCACGACGGTTTACGTAAAGCAAAATACCAATGTCGTTTGCTTTGGCATATTTCATAATTTCTTCAATATCGAAAGGCCCTTTTGAGCGCTTAGGATCTAAAGTAGTGGTTGTAGCATCAGAGTTGTTGTTGCCTTCTGGTCCGTACCAACCAGCATCGAACTCTACATATTGCATATTGTGAGCTTTCACAAAGTCGATACATGCCTTAGCTCCCTGTGTGGTTAAAGTGCCTTCACGAAGTACTTTACCAGGCTTAATCCACGACTGATCTTTAATTGCTGAAGGAGGATTCAGGTTCATGATGAGGTAATTACGCTCCAGTAGCTGACCTGCATCTTTTCCGGTCATTACCACACGCCATGGTGAACGGAATGGTAATGTACGCTCCACTTTTCCATCCAGATGAGATACCAATGAGTTGGCTTTCGCTGCATTGGTGTTGAATTTCATACGGGCATAGTTAATCATTTCAGCTTCGGCTAAAGCAATGGTTAACCCTTCAGAATGTTCCAAAACCAATGGTCGCTCTACTGCATTACCAGCTTCGGAAATAGGACATTTGCGGTAAGGCTTTTGTGCTTTGTGAGCTGCCCAAACCGGATAGTCGTTATCAAAATTAAACTCGATGGCTTCTTGATCAAGAATCAATGACTTCACTCCCTTTTGCTCCGGAATTTCATATGCAAATGCAACTCCTTCGTCATAAGATCTGAAAATAAGATTCAGTTTCGCATTGTTGTTCTCTAAAAACAATTTGATTTCATTGTATTTCTCTGGAATAACACTGCGCTCACCCAGATGAGTCTGCCATTGCGAATCGACAGACTTCTGCTTCATGTCAGTTACTTTAAAAACTCCATTCAGATTTAATGTTTTAGAATGGAGTTTAATGGCAGAAGGGAGTACAACCTGCTTTCCATCTACCATTACTTGGTATTGATGGGTAGCAGAATTGTAGGTAATGGTATTTTTCCCATCGGGAGAAACAACATTTATTGATGTGTTTTTCTGACAACCAAATGCTACCAGAGCAAAAATGACTGCCAATAAGATGTTAGTTTGCTTCTTCATATTATATGGATTAGTTGTTAGCTTAAAATTGATTGAATGTGGCTGGTTCTTTAGTTCCCCACTTACGCTTTTTAATATCGAACTGACCAAATTGACAGTTGGTAATTTTTAGGTTATTCACCTTCTTAACCCGAATAGGTTTTTGCCCTACTTTTTTTACCGAGCAGTTGGTAACAGTGATATTCTCGATAGGCTGCTCCGATGCACTTAATAGTTTCACTGCCGATGAACCAGACTCTTCTAAATGAACGTCGTTGATATGAACATTGCTGATTTTAGTGAATCGTTTTTCGTAGGTAGGAACTAAGTCACGCCATTGATACATTACGTTGGTTTCAATTCCAAGAATGCCTCGTTGCGTTTTTCCTGCTTCAATGCGCTCTACAAAAATGTTGCGCACAAAACCTCCTCTTCGTTCATTGGTTTTAATGAAAACCAAGTGTTTTAGAGCCGATCGTTTTTTCTTTGGAAACTTGCAGTCGTGGATATACACGTTTTCTACTCCACCCGAAATTTCACTTCCGATGGCAGCCAACTGATGGCCTTCTTTTATGGTACAATTTCTAATAACGATATTTCGACATGGCATATTCAGGCGCCATGCATCCTGGTTACGTCCGGCTTTAATGGCAATGGCATCATCTCCCTGGTCGAAAATGCAATTTTCAATTAGCAGGTTCTGTGTCATTTCAGGATCCACTCCATCGTTATTGTGCCCGTGAGCATGCACATCTACTCCGCGAACTACCACATGTTTACTCATGTAAAGGTGGATGGTCCAGAAAGGACTGTTGCGCACTTTTATGCCTTCTATCTTTACTCGTTTACAGCGGTTGAATTGAATGAATTGTGGGCGGAAGTTATTCTCGCCGACTGCCATTTGGCGCTTTTCAACAGGCACATCTTTTGCCGCCATATTGTAAAGTTCTTTTAAGGCATTCATGTGTGCTGGTGGGCGCTTGAACCAAACTTTCCAAGTGTCCAATTTGGCTCTAATCATTCCCTTTCCTGTGATGGCTACATTCTCACATTCGTAGGCATAAATTAGTGGTGAGTAGTTGTAGCATTCCATTCCTTCCCATGTCGATTTTACAGCAGGAAGATATTCTTTCGGATTAGAAGTAAACAGTAGCGTTGCTCCTTCTTCTAAATGTAGGTTTACATTGCTTTTAAAGTGAATTTTGCCCGAGAGCCATTCTCCCGAAGGAACAACAACAGAACCGCCACCTGCTTTGTGACAAGCTTCTATTGCGTGTTTTATGGCTGCTTTATTCTTTTCAATATTGGCTTCTTCTGCTCCAAAATCTTTAATGTTGAATTGAGCATCAGGAAATACCGGCTGTTGAATAGCTGGCATCTTAAATGGAGCCTTAACTTTTATCTTTTCAATTTTTATTGCCGATTTAGCAGACACACCAAATGCAATACACACCAAAAAGACTAGAGATATGATCGAATTAAATCTCATGTGATAGTTATTTTAAGTTGATAGTTTGTTTTAGCTTGATGTCGGTAGAAGAAGCACCAATTAGGAACTGGAACTCTCCTGGCTCAACCACCCATTTCATATTCTTATCCAGAATTTCAAGGTCTTCCGGAGTAATTTCGAATGAAACAGTTTTGGTTTCACCCGCTTTTAGGTGTACTCTTTCAAATCCGCGTAGAATTTGTTCGTATGTAATAACCGAGCTAACCTTATCTTTCACATAAAGCTGAACCACCTCATCGCCTTCGCGCTGGCCTGTGTTGGTGATATCGGCAGTGATTTTAATGTTAGATAAGTGACTTTCGGTTTTACGTGTAATTTTCAGGTTTGAATATTTGAAAGTGGTATAGCTTAAACCATATCCGAATGGGTACAATGCGCCCAGCACACGTGTGGCACCAAAACCGTTAGGTCCAACTTTAGGTTGACCAGCTTGCGAACCTGGCTTAGCCGGAAAGTTCAATGGAATTTGACCAACCGATTTAGGGAAAGTAACATTCAGTTTTCCTCCTGGATTGTAATCGCCAAACAGTGTTTCGGCAATAACGGTTCCTGAACATACACTAGGGAACCAAGCTTCCAGAATGGCTGGCAGGTATTTATCTTCCCAGTTGATGGTAAGTGGTCGACCATTGATCATTACCATCACAACCGGCTTTCCTGTTTGATGTAGTGCCTTTAGTAGTTGTAACTGGCGACCAGGCAGGTTGAGGCTTGTACGAGATTTACACTCTCCTACCTCTTTTTCTCCTTCACCAACCACAGCAATAACCACATCCGATTCTTTGGCTTTAGCCACAGCTTCGTCGATCATTTTTTGCTCTTCAGCAGTAAGAGGTTCATCAATGATCTCGCTCATTGGCCAGTGCTTGTCTATGATGTCGCACCCTTTTGCATAATCGACCTTAAGCGATTTGTGGTAGTTTTTTATTCCATCAAGAACTGTAACTACTTCGTTGTTGGCAGGGCCATATCTACTGTAGGCGTAATTTATCTCGGCAGCCATTGGACCAGTAACCAATACTTTGTCTAGCTTCTTTACATCGAGTGGTAAAAGATTGTTTTCGTTTTTTAACAACACCAATGCTTCGCGGTTAACTTGCTTCGAAAATTCTTCTGCTTCTTTGGTATGAACTACCTTGTCGGCTAGTTTCTCATTTTGCACATATGGTTGATCGAAAAGTCCCAATTGGAATTTTACTCGTAAAACCTCAGCCACCAACTTGTCGATAGTTGCCATTGCAATTTTTCCTTCGTTGACCAATTCTCTTAGTGGATTCAGGTATTCCTCTGGTTTTGAAAAACGGGTACGTACATTCAATCCTGCTTCAACCACCTGACGAACTCCCTCTTTTCGATCTTTGGCTACTTTATGCTTTTCGAAAAGATACTCTACTGCACGACTATCGGAAACGACATAACCTTTAAAGCCGTATTGTTCGCGAAGCAATTCAGTAAGAAAGTAATGACTTCCTGTAACGGGTATACCATCGTAGTCGTTGTAACTACTCATTATTCCTTTTGGATTGGTTTCCTGAATTACTCGTTTAAATGGGTAGTTGTATAGCTGGTGCATCTCGCGTGGAGCAACATGTGGATCGGTACGCGCATCGCCATCGCGAGCTCCTTTGGGAACACTATAAACAGCAAAGTGTTTTAGAGTAGCTGCCACATTCTGATCTTGTACTCCCAACACCATTTCTTTTCCCAATGCATAGGCTTGATAAGGATCTTCGCTGTAGCATTCCATAACACGTCCCCAACGTGGATCACGGGCCAAATCAAGAATAGGTACATAAACATTGGTATATCCCAATGCACGTGCTTCCTGACCAATAATTTCACCTGCTTTTCGAACTAAATTCTTATTCCAGGTAGCTCCTACACCAATTGGAGCAGGAAGCGGAGTAGCTCTGTCGTGACACAAACCATGAATTGCTTCGTTGGTGAAATCGACCGGTATCCCCAGGCGAGTTTCTTCCACAAACCAGCGTTGCACAATGTTGATGGCTTTCGCATGGTTTCTGTGTGGAAAAGAGTGCTTGGTATAAGTGCTTTCTCTGAATGGAATACAGTTTAAGTGCTCATCGATATTGGCAATTCCATCTTTCCAGATTTTGTTTTTCCAATCGGGAGTGGGTAACTCATCTTTTAAAACACGAGCATAGCCATAAAGAGTAGCCATTTGCCCGGTTTTTTCATTAACTGTCATTTGCGACAAAAGATCAGCTACTCGCTTTTCAATGTCTTCATTTGGATTCTCAAACGGATCGAGTTGTCCATTTTTATTAAAATCGATCCAGTTTTTGTGGTAAATATCTTTTTGCGCGAAAGTGGCAAATGCTACAAATACTAGAGCTAAACTAAAAAATGCCTTCATCTTCAAATTATTTTATTCCCTTCAATCTTATTAGTGCTTCCAGATAGTAGTAATCGGCATAAACTATTGGAACATCTACTTCCGATTCTTTTGGTTTATGACCGGTTGAGTGCTGCAAGAATGAAGCATCCTTGTCGTTACTCAAATAGTTATTGGTTGATAGTATGGTTAACAGCTTCTTTGCTTCACTTAAGTATCGGCTTTTATTTTCTTCTTGTTCTGTGAATTGAGACAGTTCAATTAGCCCGGATGCCACAAGAGCGGCTGCAGAAGCATCTTTAGGAGCGTTTGGAATATCAGGAGCATTGAAGTCCCAGTAAGGGATTCCATCTTCTGGGAGATTTTTTAGAAATACATCGGCCAGTTTTTCAGCAGTGCGAAGAAACTCTTTCATTCCTGTTTCGCGGTATGCCATTGTAAAGCCGTAAACTCCCCATCCTTGGCCACGTGCCCACATCGAATTGTCGGCATATCCCTGATGAGTAACTCCTTTAATGAATTGCCCGGTAAGTGTATCGTATAACGTTACATGGTAAGTTGTAAAGTCGGGACGAATTAAGTATTTAGCCGACTTGCGTGCATGACTAATTGCAATATCTTTTAGTGCTTTATTCGGACCGTTTTTTGCTGCCCAGAACATCAACTCCAGGTTAATCATATTGTCGATGATGGTGTTGTGCTCCCACCCTTCTTTTTTGATGTATGGCCACGAACAGATGGTTCCTACTTTCGGGTTGTATAGCGAAGCCAAACTATCGGCTGTTTCCAACATGATGTTTTTATAATACTCGTCGCCTGTAATTTTATAAGCATTGATGTGACTATTGAAAATCATAAATCCCAAGTCGTGATTTCGTGGCGATCGATCTAAAATGACAGATTGAGCTTTGCAATATCCTTCAGCAGCCTTCTTTATGTTTTCATCTTTAGAAACAATGTATGCATTCCAGAGTATCCCAGGGTAAAATCCGCTTGTCCAGTCGTGCGCACTTTTAGTTTTCCATTCGGTTTGACCATGCTCAATGGTTCTTGGAAATTTCTTGTAGTTGTGGGCTTTGGCAACCTCGTTCTGAATTTTGCTAACGCAGTACTCAAGTTGTTTGTCCACATCAACCTGATGAGACTTACAACTCCATAATAGAGCGAATATTGATAGTAATAAAATGGATTTTGTTTTCATCTGTTTATTGTTGAATTAGTTTACGCGATTCATTAGAGTTCCCCATGAAATATGAGCTTTAGCTGCTCTTTCTGGCTTTTTAGTCTCTATTACCTTTTGGCAATAAGGCATTGAGAGCTTCATTCGATGAGTGTAATGCTTATACAGCTGTTCGTATATTGGCCCGAATTTGCCTCGCTTCGAGATCTTTTTGTAATGATATCGACCTTTGTAACTTTTATATGGGAGGTAGTTTACTTCGTGTCCCAAGTTGTATTTAGCAGTATATTCAAATCCTACTAGCAATCGATTGCGCAATGCTTGATAAAGGTCAATTCCTTGATTCCAGGCCACCTCGCATGAATTAGCTAAATAGGCTAGCCCCATTTGGGTATGTGCCTGATCTCTTCCGCTTTCTTGACATTGCCCAAAGTGGTTGAAATAATTCCCAATTGCGCCATTTCCTTTGCCTTTTAGGAAATAATCTTTGGCTTGATTGAAGATCGTGGTGTCTTCTAGAAAAACTCCCATACATAGCATGGTTTGAATCATGGATGCATCCCAGTTGCCATTTGCTGTAGGATAGAAATCTTTGATTACAGGATACCAAATGTTTCGAACCATCTTCTCGAATGCTTTTTGATCTTTATCCTTCCACAGATTGGAGGTGTGCTTAATGATCTCAGCAGCATTTAGAAACTTGATTCCTGTCATTCCAACTAAAAGTTTTGCATCGTGTCCTTTTACTTCCTTTAGTTGATGTGACCAACCGTTTATTATCTCAATGGCTTTTTGGGCGTAGCGTTTATCATTAGTCATGTACCATTGAATACTCATTGTGTAGGCAGCGCGACCATCGACCATGAAGCCACTGGCACCGATATCGGGCTTGTTGTATGGGCCACGCTTAATAATTTCAGAAGGACTCATTTCCCATGAAAGTTGAGCACATTTACTTGCTTGAAGCTGCTGCCACTCTTTGTCCCAAATTGAGTTGTGAATTTGAATTTTTTTCTTCACCCACTCTAGCTCCTTTTTAGAATGAAGCATACCAGGGTGGATAAACTTGTTTTGTGCAAAAGTTTCAACACAAAACAGTAACAGAATAGCTGGTATTAGAATACTTTTCAGTTTGCTGTTCATATTTACGTGTGATAAGTTTCAAGGGGAAATAGAAGTGAAAACAAGTGTTTTATTGGGAGAAAAAGAATAGATACTATTAATAACTAGTGTAAAGATTGTGTAAAAATTGAGTTTAACGTATCTAGTAATCAGATGTGTTGAGATCTATTCTGAATGAAACGAATTTTATAATGCAGACCACAAATGAACTGTGATCTGCATAGTTGTAAAGTTATTTAGTCTTGACTGTTGTATAATAAAGTTCCAAAACCTAAAGAGTCGTATCCTCCACTGTTTGGATTATAGTTACCTCCTCCTCCTTCAGGGTGATTTACTCTTACTGCGAGTTTGGTGTATGGAGCTTGAATTCCTTTTCGAACTACATAGTGGTTATATATCATTTGCCAGATAGGTCGGTGTTCTCCTCTTCCTTTTTCTCTAACTTCAGTATGGTTAACATTATCGCAATTGTTGTAGTGCTTGAATGGTACAGGAAGATTGGCAAAATTGTATCTTGCTGCATACTCAGCACCAGCTAATAAACGGTTGTTGTCGTAGCCATATAAGTCATCTCCTTGATGCCATGCCATTTCGCAAATGGTTCCCAACAACCCAATGCACAGAAGGGTGTGATTTTGATCTCGACCACTTTCCTGCATTTGCCCCAGGTGTCCTTCATGAACATGGTATATTGCAGTTTTCATTCTACCATTCCCTTTACCTTTCATCAAATAGTCAATGGCGTAATTGTATTTTGAAGCATCGTCGGCAAGTATACCAATAGCCATTGCAGAAGCTATATTGCATAGATCCCAGTTGGCCCAGTAGTGAGTAATACAGGCGTTGTTGTGTCGATCAAGGAAGTCTTTATTTTTGGGATAGAATACGGTTAGCATCATGTTTTTAAACTGAGTGAAATCTTCCGCATTCCAGCCTTTGTAATCTCGCATAATTTCTGCTGCATTGGCAAACTGGTACCCATATAGTCCTGCGCCTAAATATCTATCTGAGTCACCATCGATTTTTTTGCATGTTTTGCCCCAGGCATTTAGAATCTCAACTGCCTTTGTAGCGTATGCTTCATCGCCAGTAATTTTCCAGCATAAAGCTTGTTGATATGCCGCAGCAGCATCGTGAAATGCGCGATTAAAGTTGTTGTTCCATTTTGAAGCATTACCGGCTCTAATAAGTGTTTCAACCGGATTGGGCTTGTAGTTTTTAGAAGTATGACTGTTGTTAATTAGCTTGTTCCAGCCTGATAGCCATGGTTCTTGTTTGGCATCTACTTTTGCTTTGATGTGTAAAAAGTCTTCATCGCCGTGTAGCATCCCAGGATGAATAAATGTTTTATTGGGATCTGTTTTAATATCGTCGGTTTCTGTTGGTTTGTCAATGGGAGGATCAACAGGAGGAGTAGGCTCGTTGCTAGAGCCACAGTTGCAAAGTCCGATTACTATTGAAATGAAAAATAGTAGTTGTAAATGTCTCATCGTATTGTAGTTTGTGATTATAGAGGTTGTAGCCATTTATTCCAAGCAGGCTACAACCTCATTTATAGCATCGTTATTATTTTCCTAAAAATTGTTTTAAATCTTCTACGCTTTTGAATGTGCGTACCCAGTGTACATCATATCCCGTTTCTGGAGAAGTGATGTCGGCGATTTTAAACTGGAAAGTCGATAGTTCTTTAACCTGTTCTGAGAAGCGCTTGGATAGGTCGTAATAGTAGACGTTGTCATCGACAAAATCTTTTTCATACGAGTTGTTGCCAAGATCCCCCCCTGTCATATCAGGTTTCAATACACCACCCTTAGGTTTTGTGTATTTGATGGCTAATATTGGATAGTCTCTGCTGTAAATCCAAGGAGCTTTAGGTTGACCATTCAATTGCCCTCCGGAAACATATTGTAAGTCGGCACGGCGTTTTTTGCCAGAAGCGAACTGTGCAGAATCGAAAACAACTTTCAATTTTCCATCTTCTACTTTATATGAAGAGTTCTTAGTTGCATGCCACTGGATATCATTCGGATCATCGAACTCAAAAATATACTGGCCGGTTTCCAAAGCAGTGTAACGTTTCAACGATTCTAAACTTTCGAATGAGCGAACCCAATCGACAGAATATCCTTTTTCAGAAGAAGTAATATCTGCCATTTTAATCTGGAAAGTGCTAAACTTGGTTTGTTCCGTAGTTGAAAGCATTGTTGAACCAGATGACTTTTTAAATGGCTTGGCTGTTAGGTCGAAGTAATATACATCGCCAACTAAGATACCTGTCCAGTTATTTCTTCCTCCATCATAGGTTCCGAAGTTGGTATCTAGGATAACATTACAACTTTCTGGTTTTTTCATTTTAATTGCCAGAATTGGGAAGCTTCCCACTGCAACTTTTGCTCCACCGTTAAGTTTTAGGTCAGCTCTACGTTTTGAACTACTAAACTGAGCTGGATCGAATGTAACATTTAATCTTCCGTTACTTACTTCCGATGTGGAGTTTTGTCCGGTTGTCCATCCTTGGTTATCACCATCAATATCGAAAAGGAAATCTAGTCCGACCAATGGATAAGAAAAGATAGGAGTAACAACTGTTTGCGGACCAAACTGAATACTTAAAGGACCAGTAATTCCGTCTTCAGGAACAATTACTTCAATTTGTGTATCTGAAATAGAAACAATCTCGGCAATCTGGTTTTCCATAAATGTAATCGACACTTCGTTTGCATCTGTTCCGAAATTTTCACCTACAATTGTTATTTTATCTCCAGGTTTTCCCTTGTTAGGTTGAAGTGATTCAACCTTAGCTCCAGGCATATAATTGAAATCTGATTCTGTATCTTTTTCATGTGTCCAAACTTTTACAGTAATGGGACCAATGCCAGCATCTTCAGGTACTTTAACCAGAATTTTATCATCAGAAATGCTTTCAATTGTTTCAGCAATAACTCCATTGAATTTTACTGATGCAGCTTTCTTCTGATCGCCAAAGTTTTTACCATTAATGGTGATTAAAGTTCCAGGTCTTCCCGCCTCAGGAGTGAAGTCATTTACCTCAATATCTGGGTATACATATAGCTTGCCGTCATACTCTTTTTCCATGTCGGTACATGAAAACAGCATCCAGAAAGCCGTGAATAATAAGGTGTATTTTAACTGTTTCATTTGTTTAAATTTTTAGTCTGAAATAAATCGATTAATAGTTAGGGTTTTGTACTAGACTATTATTCAGCTGTATTTCCTCCAGAGGAATAGGATACAAGTAGTGCATGCGTTTAAAATCACGATTGGCAGCAGGATCAATAAGAAGTGCTCTTAATGTTCCTTTTCCAGTTTCAACCGATAGTTCTCCATATGGATATACATTCGGTGTGTATAAATCAGGATTATTTTCAAATTCCGATCCTTCGATAACACTACTGCAGATGTCCTGATTCAATTCTGATTCGGCAATGCCCCATCGTTTTAGGTCGTTGTAGCGACTATTCTCTCCGTATAGCTCAATTGTTCTTTCACGACGTATTTCCTGAAGCATATCCAATCCATTGTCGTTAACAAGAGCGTTTGTTAATGAGGCAATACCTGCTCTGTTGCGGATTTTATTAACAGAAGCGTTAAGTTGTTCGTCAGTAATTGCATTGTTCAACTCAATCAATGCTTCGGCATAAATCAGGTATACCTCGGCCAAGCGAATTTGAGCATAATCGGCTGACTCAGTTCTAGCCGCACGGTATGTGCCGTAGTTGTAAGCTCTAAACTTTCGCCCATCGTAAGCTCTACTTCCTTTTAGTTGAACAGAACCGTCAGATGGAATTTCACCGTTATTTATTTTTCCAAAATATGCAGCTTGACGGTAATCTCTGTTCTGGTATTCGTGAGAAACTTTAGCGTATCCTTTAAAAAGAGGAGATTTACTAATTGGTAAACCATCAGTACATAAGAACATATCCATGAACTTACGAGATGCAGCCATACGACTTTGAACGGTATGACTTATCTGTTGTCCTCCCTGGTAAATGTCGTAATCGTATTTGTTGTAAAGAATAAATTCTTTATTGCTCGACTTATCCAAACCAGCAGGGTTAGAATCTGCATCTTCTAAACAGAAAAGGAAATACGAACTTCCGTTGTTTAGTTTATCGTTATGATTCCAGATTTCGTATCCGCCATTATCCATTACCTCTTTTGTCAGCTTAACTGCTTCTGTTAAGTAAGTATTGACATTGGCTGGATTGTGTGCTTCGGAACCTGCTCCTGTGCTTGTGCCGTCACCATCGGTTGAAGTTCCAACATATTTCTCCCATGTTGCTTCGAAAAGAAGAACTCTTGCTTTGAATGACATGGCAGCCCATTTACTGATATGTCCTTTCTTGTTGCTTGGTATATTTTGTTCCAATGGAAGCGCTTCGATAGCATCGTTCAGGTCGGCAATTATTTGTGCCATAACCTGATATCGGCTCATGCGTTTACCTTGAAGTTCTGGCGATTCTAAGTCAAGAACAGTTGTAACAATAGGCACTCCGCCAAAACGTTGTAATAACAGAAAATGATGCCATGCTCTGAAGAATTTTGCTTCGGCAACATACTGTGCAATATCTGTTTTGTCTCCTTTGTACTCGCTGGCTTTTTGCAACAAAATATTATTTGCCCGGATGTATTTATATGAATTTCGCCAGTACTTATCTCCGTTACTAGTGGTTAAGATACCACGACCATAGCTTTGTGTATAGGCAGTAAGATCGGTACCCAGGTCCATAAAGTCGTATGGACTACTGCCATCAATCTCGCGCCAACTAACCATCTTGTTATAGAAATCGTTGGCGGCAGCTTCAAAGTGAGATGGTTCTGTAAAATAAGCTGCTTCAGTAATAGTATCTTGTGGATCTAGATCGAGATAATCAGCCTCACATGCGGTAAAAAGCATTGTTGCTGATAGTCCAATTGTATATAGAATCTTTTTCATATCTAATTTTTGTAGAAATTAAAATGCAACATTAACTCCCAGTGACCATGTACGAGTGAATGGGTATGAGTTGTTTGAGCTTTCGCCAAATTCCGGATCAAATCCATCTTTAATGCTGGTAAACTCGAATAGATCATTTCCTGAGAAGAAAATTCGGAATTTGTCCAGTTTGTATTTTGCTATCTGTAGATCTTTAAGCGTATAACCAATAACCAATGATTTCAATCTGATGTATCGGTTATTCTGAAGCATAAAGTCGTTGTTTGCATAGTTCCAGCTGGCTCTGCGCCCATTGGCAGTCATTCTTGGGAACTCAGCACCAGTATTCGACTCTGTCCATGTTTTACCGATATATGCAGTAGTTTGGTTGGTCCAAATGCGACTAAATGGATAGTTCATATATCCACCACGCTGGATCTTTTGTTTAAGAACTCCCTGGAAGAATGCACTGAAATCGAAGTTGCGGAATTGAAGCCCCATATTTATACCGAAATTGTAATGAGGAGCAGCATCACCCATAAACACAACATCTCCGGTGTCGGTTGAGCCATTCCCAATTGCAGAAATGTAACCATTGCCATCAACATCCACTTTACGAGTATCTCCAGGTCTTAATCTTTCTGAAGAACTTGTACCACTAGGAACTTCTCCCTGATTGTTTTCTGTGTAGTTGTTGTAATATGCATTTACAGCATCTTCATTTTCGAAATAACCATTGGTTTTATACATAAACCAAGAGTTAATTGGGTAGCCCTGGCGTGTTTTTACTTTACCGGCTTTCCAGGAATCGGCTCCTTCCATTTTTATCAACTCATTCTCGCTATCGCTTAAATTGGCTGATATATTGTAGCTAACTTCGCCTACTTTCCCTTTATATCCGATTGAAAACTCCCAACCATGTGTTTCTAGCACACCGCTGTTCGATTTTGGAGCATCTCCTCCTAACAAATCAGGATAATTAACCTTTACCAACATACCGTTGTTTTTCTTAGTAAAGAAGTCAAACGATCCATATAGCTTGTTTTCCAATAATCTGAAATCGATACCGTAAGAAGCAATCTCTACTCGTTCCCAAGAACGTTGATTACTAGTTAGTCCGTTGATGCGTGCGGTAGATTGATAAGCTGGAGCATCTCCAAAAACTGCAGTACCAAACTTCATGGTCGATAAGTAGTCGTGATTACCGATTCCTACCTGATTACCAACTTCACCATAACTTCCGCGTGCTTTCAAGAAGCTGATAAAATCGTATTTCTCCATGAATTTCTCTTCAGTAATGACCCATCCTAATGAGAATCCTCCGAAGTTGGAATATCGATAATTGTGATGGAACTTTGAAGAACCGTCTCTTCGACCTGTCAATTCCAAAAGGTATCGATTTTTATAGTTGTAGTTGAATCTACCAACATATGAGTAAAGTCCCCAATTAGACTGACCTCCTTTAGCTTCAACCAGTAGTTCCTGTGATCCAAGGTTCAAATCGTAAACACCAAAATCCTCGAAGCCTTTTCTGTACCCATATAGGTTCTTGTTGGTACTTAATTCAGCTGTGACACCTATCATAGCCGAGAAAGTGTGATCTTTTATGGACTTGTTGTAGTTCAAAAATCCTCCCAGATTCTTATAGAATGAGGTGTTTTTTGATTCTCGTATAGATGGATTCGGGTTTACCGATTCTGGAGACAATTCTCCAAACCATGTGTACTGAGGAACATTGATATGATAACGCTGGTAATCGTAGAAATCTTTCTCAAAAGAAGCAGTTCCCTTTAAGCTAAGTTCTTTGGTTAGGTTCAAAGTTGTAGTGAAGGTTAGCTTTATCTGATCTCTTTTTTTGTTTTCACGACCGCCATCTACTGTGTTTGCAATAGCGTTTCGGTTACCTGCTACGTTGAAGTTAGCATACCATTGACCGTATGGGTTCTTTGCAGGAAAGAATGGAGGGTCATAAGCTCCGGAAGTAGTTCCTAATCCACCTGATGGAGACGAAATGTGTGAACTGAAGTACGAAACTCCTGTCTCAAGTTTAAGCCAATTGGTAAAGTCGTAGTCATAATTGAAACGAATGTTGTATTGCTCCTTACCATCATAAGCCGTTTGTAAGCTACCAACATTTTCGGCATAACCTGCAGAAATTCGGTACGATGATTTTTGCGAAGAACCAGAGATGCTAACATTGTGCTGATTGGAAGCAGAGGTGCCATACAACTCATCGAAACGAGGATAATTACCAATAAAGATGTCTCCCCAGTACAAAGTGTTGTAGATGCCTTCTTCTCCTGCTTGCATGCGCTGCAAGTTCTCTTTCGACTTCCACCCCCAATAATTGGCATTGACACCATCTTGCTCAGCTGCTTCCAGCCAAACAGTTGCATAATCTTGCATTGAAGGTGTTGGTGGTCTGATGCCAATGCTGTTGATTCTTAGGTTGCTGGAAAGTTCAATTTTCATTTTCCCTTTCCCTTTTTTGGTGGTAACCAGAATTACTCCATTGGCAGCACGTGAACCGTAAATAGATGCAGATCCATCTTTTAAAACACTAATGGATTGAATATCATCTGGGTTCATGTTATAGAATGTCTCGCTATTGATGGCAGGTGTACCATCGATAACAATTAGAGGTTTACCCCCATTTACTGAAGTAGCACCACGAATTTGGAAGTTAAGAGATTCTCTACCCGGGCGGGATGAACTACGAGTTACTACTAAACCAGGTGATTGTCCTTGAAGTGCTAATGCAGGGTTTGTTACCGCTTTATCTTCAAAAACGTCCGATGAAACAGTTTCAATAGAACCCGTTAAAGTGGCTTTTTTCTGAACACCATAACCTACGGCCACTACCTCTTCAATACCAATGGCATCCTCAGTAAGAACAATGTTAATGGAAGTTTGCCCATCAATTTTCACCTCTTGTGTTTTCATTCCTACAAATGAGAATTGTAACACATTAGCATTGGCCGGTATCGTTAACGAATATTTACCATCAATATCGGTGGTGATTCCGATGGTGGTTCCTTTAATAACCACAGAAACTCCAGGAAGAGATTCACCGGACTTGTCAGTTACCTTACCAACAACTACTTTTTTATTTTGCTGACCACTATTGGTTGCTTTAGAGAATAGGACAATATGATTGTCTACAACTTTGTATGTCAGATTGGAATCAATAAATAGATCGTTCAGGATCTGATTGATTTCTCTGTTTTCACATCGATAGTCTACATTTCTTTTTAGTTCAACCTGATCGATTTTGTAAAAGAATACATAATCCGACTGCTCTTCAATATTGGTGAAAACCTGTTGAAGAGTTGCATTCTTCAGATTCATATTCAGTTTGGCATGTTGTGCAAATCCGCTGGCGGACAATTTCAACAACCCTAGTAACATGAAAATGCAAGTTAATCGCATAACAAGAATAGTTTTTCGCATCTCCTCGCTTTGGAGCAGACGCCATTTAACCAATTTTTTCATAAATTTGTGTTACAAAACGTTAGACATTGGAATAGCTCCAACTATTCCGATTTATTCAGCGGGAAATGCTCCAACATTTCCCGTTATTTTTTTCTGTTAATTAGTATTTCTCCATTTTCTTCGGTGTAGGTTATCGGAATAATCAGTCCAATAACTTCATCCAGCACTCTGTTTACATCTTCTCGCTTGTTGATACTACCCGAGAAATGTTCATTCAGAATAGATTGATCGGTAACGCGTATTCGCACATCGTGCATGCGCTCTATTACGTGAAATATCTCTTGTAATGGCGTTTTGTGGAACTTGTAATGCCCGTTTTTCCAGGCCAATTCTGAACTAACCTTTAAGTGCGACCTGCTGTACTTCTCTTGGTTGTAGGTGATTTTCTCTCCGGGCTGTATCCGGATAGTTTTGTTGTCAGAAGTAGTCAAATGAATACTTCCTTCCACTAGTGCAGCGCTCGATTTTTGCTCGTTTGCATACGCTTTTACATTGAACTTTGTACCAGTAACATTTACATTGAAGTGTGCTGTTTTTACAACGAATGGTTTTTGTTTGTTTTTAGTTACATCGAAATACGCCTCTCCATCTAATCGGACAATGCGCTGCTTGCGATTGTTGATTTCATAAATTAATTCCGACGAATAATTCAACTTGACTAAAGTTCCATCGGGCAATGTAACGTTCGATTGCTCTCCATTTTCTGTTTTAAATGTGATGAGTTGAGCTGTATGATTAAAGAACTGATTGTTTAGTAATGGGTTGAGCCAATATCCAACGCCAATAAAAAGAAGGGGTAAAATGATTGCTGCAGCGTAAATAAATTGCAACCTGCTATAACCATTGTTTTTACGGAACTCTTTTACAAGCTTTTTTCTTATTGCTTCTTTTTCTGATAGTTCCGTTTTTGCTAAAGGCTTGCGCATAAATTTAAGTGCATAACCAATAAGAAGATCCGACTCAACGACTTTCTTTTTGTTGTGAGAGAACTGGTCTCTCCGTATGGATGACTTAAATTGCTTGTTAAATATTTTCTCTGGTAAATTCATCACCTTCTTTTTTTAGATAAAGCAGCGTACTGGAAAATATACCCCAATAAAAAACATGTTCTATAGCATGTTTTCACGAAATGCTTTCACAGCTGCAGTAAACAGATGTCTAAAAATGAGAGAGGAATTAATTAAGATTAAAGTGTGGTTTATTATCTGTAATTATTTTATTATGTGTGTTTTAATCTATTTTGAAAAAAGAACAGAATAGCTTGCATCGGTTCGTCAAGGCTCTCCTTTAGTTTGTTTAAGGCCTTTTGAATTAAGTTGCCAACCGATTGATAACTGATGTTCATAATTTCACTGGCCTCAGAATTAGAAACTCCTTTATAGAATTTCAGGTAGATAACTTCTTTCTGGCGAGGAGGAAGCTGGTTGAGTGCCTGGGCAATTAGATTTAGCTTTTTTTCCCATACTTCACTTTCCTGGAGAGTGTCATATTCCAGATCGAAAACTTCCAGCTCTTCAGTGTTTTCAATTCGATTGTTTTGGTTCATCAGACGGACAATTCTTCGTCGTGTGGCTTTTAGAAGATAGGCGATTATATTGTCTACGTCACTGAGCTGATTTCCTTTTCGGGTTAACTCAAGAAAAAGATCCTGAATGGCATCTTTTACCAATTGTCGATCTTTGGTAAAACGGCATCCGTAATCGACCAGTTGATCAAAATAGGTATCGAAAATATAACTAAAAGCAGAGGCCTTTCCTGCTTTTAATTTTTGCCATATTTCTATGTCAATGTTTCTTTCCATCAGCACTTTTTCAACTCGACAATTGTCAATAAACCAACTTACATGTGTGTTTGGAATTTGGCATGTGAACCTTCGAATTCCTTTTGTTTTGTAATGAAATCAGCGTTAAATGTGGAGCGAAAATAATACAATTTCTGAATTCTGTTCAATAATATCGTATGTTGAAAATCAGTGCTGTAGTGTGCTTATGCGTCAAATATAACCTTAAAATGCGCCAAAGATGTACCATCTGAGTGGTGGTAAAAAACAATATTTGTGATGTAATCGATAAGACAAAAACCATGAACCACAAAACAATTTTAATTTCGCTTTTATTCATCTGGTCAGCCACATGGAGCGAAGCACAAAACTGGAAGCCAGTGGAGGGCGATTTGCTCACCAGATGGTCGAAAAATGTTACTCCCGAAAATGCGTGGAGAGAATATCCTCGTCCGCAAATGGAACGTGAAGAGTGGCAAAATTTAAATGGTCTTTGGCAATATGCCATTACCGGAAATGACGAGAAAGCACCCTCTTCTTACGAAGGAAATATCTTGGTGCCTTTCCCAATTCAATCGGCTTTGTCGGGAGTAAAAAAGAAGGTTGCTCCTAACCAAACGTTATGGTACAACCGATCATTCGAGGTGGATAAAAAATGGGAAGGGAAAGATCTGTTATTGCATTTCGAAGCCAGCGATTGGCACACTCGTGTTTGGGTGAACAATGAACTGGTTGGAGAACACAAAGGAGGCTACGATCCATTCTCTTTCAACATTACATCTCAGCTGAAAAATGGAAAAAACGAATTGGTTGTAGCTGTTACCGACCCAACAGATAAAGGTTGGCAGCCTTTAGGAAAACAGGTTTTGCAACCAGGTGGAATTTTTTATACTCCAGTAACCGGAATTTGGCAAACTGTATGGCTAGAGCCAGTAAGTAAAAATCATATTCAATCGGTTCGCTTTGTTCCGAATATCGATTCTAAAACCATTTCTATTCAGACCAAAACTGCTCAAAATACTTCAGCAAAGGTGAAGGCAACTATCTTTTATAAAGGAAAAGAGGTGACTCAACAAGAAGCAGTATCAACAGAAAAAATGGTTGTGAAGCTGAAAGATTGCCAGTTATGGGAACCAGGAAATCCGAACTTGTACGATGTGGAGCTGGAGTTAGTGTCGGCTAATCAAGTAGCTGATAAGGTTAAAAGCTACTTCGGTATGCGAAAAATAGCTTTAGGGAAAGATAAAAACGGTTTTACCTCCATGTTGCTAAATAATAAAGCATTGTTTCAGAACGGACCTTTGGATCAGGGATATTGGCCTGATGGAATTTATACTCCTCCTACCGAAGAAGCTATGATTTATGACCTTAAAGTAACTCAGCAATTGGGTTTTAATATGCTGAGAAAACACGTTAAGGTTGAGTCACGTCGCTTTTATTATTGGTGCGACAAGATGGGATTGTTGGTTTGGCAAGATATGCCCAATGGCGATCGAAAGATCGGACCTCGTGATCCGGATATTACCCGTTCTGCTGAATCGGAGAAGCAGTTTCGCTTTGAGTTAAAGCAGATGATTGAAAAGCACTACAATCATCCATCAATTGTTATGTGGGTGCCTTTCAACGAAGGTTGGGGACAGTTTAAGACTGCCGAAATTGTTCGATGGGTGAAACAATTAGACCCTACCCGATTGGTAAACAATGCCAGCGGATGGACAGACAGAAAAGTAGGTGATGTACACGATATTCACAATTACCCAGAACCAGCTTCTCCAGAACCGGAAGTTAATAGAGCAGTGGTTTTGGGAGAGTTTGGTGGCCTCGGCTTAAAAGTGATGGATCACATGTGGGAAAGTACCAACTGGGGATATAGCAACCTAAAATCGAAAGAGGAGTTACTTATAAAATACGAGAATTTCTATGCTGAAATATGGAAGTTGAGAGAGCGTAAAGGACTTAGTGCTGCCGTTTATACACAGATCACTGATGTGGAAACAGAGGCCAATGGATTAATGACCTACGATAGAGAAGTGATCAAGATTGATCCGAAGTTTGCTTTCGATATAAATACTGGAAATTTTGTTGCAGCACCAGAAGTGGAACCAATGGGCGGTTTAATTAACTCGGGCGATACCATTACTCTTTCTGCAACCGAAGGAGTGGAAATCAGATATACCACAGATGGTTCGACACCAACCAAGCAATCGAAACTATACACCACTCCATTTAGCTTGAAAACAGGAGCTACAGTGAAAGTGATTGGCTACCGTAATTCAAAATCAAGTCGAGTGGTAACCGCTGCTTTTAAAGAGACAGCCATTCGTCGCCCACATTACAAGTTTAGCTACAGTAAAAAATACAGTGGAGGAGGAAATTTTGCTTTAATCGATGGAATTACCGGAGGAGAAAAATTCTCTGATGGAACATGGCAGGGATTTCATGAAAATAACCTGGATGTATTGCTCGACTTACAGGAAAGTCGCTACCTGAACGAAATAGCTATACGTTTTATTCAAGATCAGGGGAGCTGGATATTCTTTCCAAAGCAGGTGACTATTTCGGTCTCTTCCGATGGAAAAGTATTCAGTGTATTGAATCAGATTTCCATTAAAACAGAGCCATCAAAAGGTAAGAACGAGACAAAACGAATTGCCGTTTTCCCTGAAAACCAGAAGGTGAAATATGTGAGAATATTCGCCGAAAATGTAGGTAAATGTCCCGATTGGCATACTGGAAAAGGAGGAAAAGCATGGCTCTTTGCAGATGAAGTTTCATTTAAATAGATATCAATTTAGTTTGAACATTGCGTGAGCTTCGATTTTGCCAGAAGCTCTGCAATGTTTTTTAAAAGAAGAAGATAACGATTGAAAAAATAATAACACTAAAAACTAAAAAATGAGAATCTACCTGATTGTACTTGCGATGTTTGTTTTGGGAGCCTGCTCCACAGAAAGCGCATACAAGTTGATTGAAGAATCGAATTTCAAAGGCGATGTAAATGGAGAAAAGGTGATGCTTTTCACCCTTAAAAACAAAAATGGTCTGGCTACTCAGATTACTAATTACGGAGGACGTGTAGTGAACTTGTGGCTACCCGACCGTGAAGGTAAGTTTGAAGATGTGGTTTTAGGCTACAATACTTTTGATGGTTACCTGAATAGTAATGAAATTTACTTTGGGGCATTAATTGGAAGATATGGAAACCGAATTGCCAATGGCAAATTTTCGTTGGATGGCAAAGAGTATACATTGGCTACCAACAATGGTAAAAATCATTTGCATGGAGGTATCAAAGGTTTCAACGATGTGGTTTGGCAGGGAAAGAAAGTGAACGACCACAAACTGGAATTAACTTATATGTCGAAAGACATGGAAGAAGGGTACCCGGGAAATGTTACTATTAAGGTGGTATACGAATTGACCGATGCCAATGAACTAAAGATTGAATATTGGGCTAAAACCGATGCGCCAACATTTGTGAATTTAACTCACCATAGCTTTTTCAATCTTCATGGAGCCGGAAAAGGTTCTATTAACGATCATGTACTTTTTATTGATGCCAATAACTATACACCCGTTGATGACGGACTTATCCCAACCGGAGAAATTGCAAGTGTAACTGGTACTCCTATGGACTTTACTCAGCCAACAGCAATTGGTAAACGTGTTGATAGCGATTTTGACCAGTTGAAATATGGATTAGGATACGATCACAACTGGGTTTTGAATCATTCAAAAGAGAAGGTTCGTTTGGCTGCTCGTATTAGTGAACCTGCTTCAGGAAGAGCAATGGAAGTTTACACCAACGAGCCAGGATTACAATTCTATGGAGGAAACTTTTTGAACGGAAAAGATGTGGGTAAATATGGATTGAGCTACGAGCACCGTACTGCATTCTGTTTGGAAACACAACACTTCCCTGATAGTCCGAATCATCCTCATTTCCCAACAACGCGCTTGAATCCAGAGGATGAATATTATTCGATTTGTATCTACAAATTCATAACAAAATAGAAGAATGAAGACAAGAAATATATTGATTTCAGCTTTGGCTTTTTTAGCCTTTACAGGAAGTTTGATGGCTCAAAGCTGGACACTAAATACCGATCATATTGTAAGTAAATGGGCCAAAGAGGTGAAGCCTGAAAATGTACATCAGGAATATCCTCGCCCTCAATTGGAAAGAAGCAATTGGCAAAACTTAAATGGTCTTTGGCAATATGCAATTACAGCAACCGATGTGGAACAACCTGCCAGTTTCGATGGTCAGATTCTTGTTCCTTTCGCTGTGGAATCAGCTCTGTCGGGAGTTAAAAAGCGAATTAAAGCCAACCAATTGTTATGGTATAAAAGAAGCTTTACGGTTCCTAAAAACTGGAAAGGAAAGAACGTTGTGTTAAACTTCGGAGCAGTTGATTGGGAAACCAATGTTTATGTAAACGGACAGAAAGTGGGTAGCCATCAAGGTGGTTTCGATCCTTTCTCATTTGATATTACTCATGCTTTAAACCGATCGGGAGAGCAGGAAATCGTGGTATCGGTTTGGGACCCATCAAGCGAAGGAACTCAGCCACGCGGAAAGCAGGTTACTAAACCACGCGGAATCTGGTATACACCGGTTTCTGGTATCTGGCAAACAGTTTGGATGGAGCCAGTGGCTAAGCAATCTATCGCTTCTGTAAGAGTTACACCTGATATCGACAAGAATGAGCTGACAGTTCAGGTAAACGCAAAGCAACAAAACATTGCTGGTTACAAAGTGAAAGTGGAGGCTTTCGATGGTGCAACCAAAGTGGCAACATTGACCGGAGAGTTGAATAAGAAATTGGCCTTGACCATTGAAAATGCAAAGCTATGGTCACCAGAAAATCCATTCTTGTATGACCTAAAGCTGACTCTTTTGAAAAAGAGTAAAAAAATGGATGAGGTAAAAAGCTACTTTGCCATGCGTAAAATCAGCAAGGGAAAAGATGCCAACGGACACGAGCGCTTAATGCTGAACAACAAAGTTGTTTTCCAACTGGGAACTTTAGACCAAGGATGGTGGCCAGGTGGTTTGTACACTGCTCCTTCCGATGAAGCTTTGAAGTATGATATTGAAGTGACTAAAAATAGCGGCTTCAACATGATTCGTAAGCACGTAAAAGTGGAGCCTGCTCGCTGGTATTACCATTGTGATAAGATGGGAATGTTGGTTTGGCAAGATATGCCTAGCGGCGATAAAAGTGCCGACTGGAGAGGTCCTTCTGGTTACGATGGTCGTGAAATGAAACGTACTGCCCAATCGGCTCATCAGTTTAAAAAAGAGTGGAAGCAAATAATGGACAATTTTTACCACTTCCCTTCTATTGTTATGTGGGTACCATTTAACGAGGCATGGGGACAATTCAACACTGTTGAGATCATTAAATGGACGATGAAGTACGACCCAAGTCGATTGGTGAATGGCCCTAGTGGTGGAAATTTCTTCCCTGCCGGACATACTGTCGATCAGCACCAATATCCAGGGCCAGGAATGCCTGATGCCAATATTCATGCCCCAAATATCATGAAAGGAAGAGTGCTTGTACTAGGTGAATTTGGTGGATTAGGATTACCAATTAAAGGTCACTTGTGGCAGAAAGATAGAAACTGGGGATATCGTAACTACGACGATAGAACGCAGTTGGTAAATTCATACCAAAAGTTAATCGACCGTATTCCTGCTTTAATAAAGAAAGGTTTGGCAGCAGCTATTTACACACAAACTACCGATGTAGAGGGAGAGGTAAATGGATTGATGACTTACGATCGTGAAGTGATTAAGATGGAAGAAAAGAAAGTGAAATCCATTAACGAACAGGTATTTCACGTGAAATAGAAATATTCAAAGGTTGCTTGTCGGGTTGGTCTGGCAAGTAACCTTTTATTCAATAAACTATAAAAGGATGAAGATGAAGAGAGGGTGGTTACTAATATTGATGATGGGATGGTTTATGCTTGGACACAGTCAGAACAGTGTTTCGAAAGCAAAACATCCGGCAGAATTGAATTTCGAGTTAACCAATCAATACCGAAATAGCACGTTGGAGCCAACATGGCCAATTTATAAACGCAATTTTCAGAACGAACCACTAACAGGTGCTCTCCCTCGATTCGAAAATTTATTTCCATCGGAAAAGATGGTTTTAAGTCGAAGTAAAAATGGACTAAAGCTATCTTCTGAAAACATTTCTTCTAAACAGATATTCAAAACATTTCCCCGTATTCAGGCTCCATGTGTATTGACCAAAATGGAAGTCTCAGATTATTCCTTAGAGCATGCAGTAACAATTGGTTTTGCTAAAGATGAAGCCAATTCGGCATTGCTTACCAAAACCTCAGATGGATTTCATTTCGAGCTAAAACAAAAAGGAAAAGAATTCATAAATAAGACATTTGAAGTAGTGAGCACAGGAAAATCTCCTTACACGCTATACTTCTTATTGGGAAACGATGATTTCCGATTTTTAATTAAAACCGAAAGCGGATTACAGCATATCGGTATTGTTTCTGTAAAGCGAACTTGTTTTACGAAACAGGATGAATTTAAAGGCTTTTCAGCAGCACTGGGTGCCGACCTAAAGGAAAACCAATCGGTTACAATTAGTGATTTTTCTGCTGGCTATTTCGAAGGAATCGGACATGCCGATATTCGTAGTGTAACCTATGAAGATGGAGAGCCAATTCGAAATGCTAATGGTAATTTATACATCTCTACCTCCGCCCGATTTATGGGAAAAAATGGAGGTTCTGGTGGTATCTGTGTATACGAAATGGACTGCAATGGACGTATTGTGCGTCCGGTGAGTTTGATTGTTGCACAGAATAAAGAATGGATTGAAGCAGGAACTGCTGCCAAACTGGTATTCGACCGTGAAACCAAGCAGTGGCTTTATGTGGCTCGTGCTTTTCCATCTCCTGGTGGTATGCTACAGATTGGTAAAACCAGTGAGAACCTGTTGGCCGATGGCATGCATTTAATCAACTGTGAAAAATACGATGGCATTGTTGGGAACTCTCTCGATGGTGACTTAATCAAGATAAAGAACACCTGGTATATTGCTTACCATGGTGGACGCCCTCGCAAATTACATATTGCAAAATCGAAAGACTTAAAAAGCTGGAAAGAGATCAGTGTAAACACTACGGGCGAAGGAATTGCCATTGCAAAAATGCATGGTCAGTATTTCATTGTCGACGCCACATCTCCCTCTCAAATGGATGTGCGTAAGTTGTTTCAGCCATCAGAAGTACTTGGCTCTTTGAACCTGCAGCCTTCACCAGGAAATCACCGTAAGCATGGTGGATTCCCATGGGGATGTATCATTCCGGTAAAAAATGGCAATGAAATTTATTACCTGATGGTGTGCTTCTCAATGGATGAATACATCGAAAAAGACTCAGGTGGCATATTCACATATGGCGACATCTTCTCTTACAAATCAACCTATTAATTAAAGAAATTAAACTAATCCAATATGATAATCATGAGAACAAAAATGCTTTTGCTATTGCTTGCTGTTGCAAGTGGTGCTTTTGCAGAGAACCTCAGTCTGGTGGTAAAAAATAGCCAGACACCTCAATTGAATTTGAAAAACAAAACCGTTCTAACTGCTCCTGCTGAAGGACTGTGGTCCATTGCAACAAAATGGGAAAACCAATGGCCTTCGGGTTGGAAACATGCTTCGCCAACCAAAGAAGAACAAGTGGGCGACTGGCAGGTGTTGACAGGTGAGCTGGCTTTGAAGAAAGGACGATTCTTAATCCGGGATGCTTACCGACATGAAGGCAACAGAGTGAAGTGTATTCGTCGTTTTCGATGGAAAGGAAAACAGCCAATTGATAGTGTAACTCTTTCTGTAAGATGGCAATTTAAGGCGGAACTTCCTCAGGTGTTTATTCCTGGAATCATCTATTACGGGAATCCTTCGGGAGAAAAGAATGGCGCCCATAAACTACCGGTTTACCATGGTAAGAATGGAGAGAAAGCCATCTTCGAGGAGCACCGTTTTCCTCTTCCTTTTGCCAGTTTCGAGTGGAAAGATGGCAATAAGTATATGGGAGCAGCTTTGCATACTAAGCCAAGCCCGGTATATGGTGGAAAACATTTCGACCAGTGGTGGTCATTAGGCGTAGAGAGCTTCGAGGATTATTCAGAATTGGTTATGTTGTCGGGTCCCATAACTTATAATGGAAAGCCAAGTGTTGCCAAGGCGCTTCAGCATAGAGCTATGAAATACGGCGAGACATGGATGAAGTTTGAGCCAGGCGATATCGTAGAGAAAACATTTTACCTGGAAGCATACGATGTGAAAGAACAAGGCTCAGGATTTCAAACTCCAATGTATACTTCCATTGATATTTTCAAGCCATTTTATACCGAAGACTTTCCAACATTTCAGGAGATTATCACTGACAAATATCGATTTACAAAGTCGAGATATATGGAAACGGATGATTATGCCGGATTCAATATGTATCCATCACACATCACTCCTCAGGTAGTAATGGGATGGGCCGGACAGTCGGAAGCTCCAACTTATGCTCTGCAAGTGTTGAAGGATAAAATTGGTGACGACAAAGTGCGCGGGATGGTGCAAAAATCATTGGACCATATTAGTACCTCAACATTAACAGACAAAGGATTTTGTGTTCGTTATAACACCAAGAACAAGAAATGGTCTAATACCGATCCGGTATCAGAGGGGCAGGCAATGAATAGTATTGCTTTAGCCATTCAGGCAGGAAGAAAAGATAAAAAGATGAATACCGAAAAGTGGGAGGTATTCTTGAAAAAGGCTTGCGACTTGCACTTGAAACGTATAAACGATAGCAACTGGAAACCAAGAAATACTGCCGAGGCATTTTATATTTCTCCATTCCTTATTGCATCGGATCTGTTTCGAAATAAGGAGTATAAAAAACTGGCATTGAAAATTGCCGATTACTATGCCAAGCGTCACATTAGTATGGAAGAGCCTTATTGGGGCGGAACGCTTGATGCTACTTGCGAAGATAAAGAAGGCGCATGGGGAGCTTTTCAGGGCTTCATGACTGCCTATGAATATACCAAAGAGAAAAAATATTTGAAGTGGGCCAAGCATGCTGGCGATGTAGTGTTAAGCTACACCGTTGTTTGGGACATTCCTTTACCTGCTGGTCGCTTGGCTGATCATGGATTAAAAACCAGAGGATGGACCGGAGTTTCACCTCAAAATCAGCACCTGGATGTGTATGGTGTTTTGGTTACTCCAATGGTTTACAAACTGGGAATGTATACCAACAACGAAGCGCTTAAGCGTTTGGCTATAGTTATGTACCGTAGTTGTGGGCAGATGATCGATCCTTATGGTTCTCAGGGAGAGCAAATACAGGAGACGAATTTTGCGCAACATGGCAATATGAGCAACGTATACAAGTTAAGAGGCGGATATTCCGAAAGCTGGTCGGTTTATTGGATAACCGCACACTTCTTACATGCAGCAGCTCAATTTGTCGAAATGGGAGTGGAAATTGAATAGAATACTTTTTAAACTGAAGTTATCGCTTTAGGTCCATTTAAGATGGATATGCTCTACTAAAGAACTTCTTTTGGAGCTATGAAACCTTAGACTTAACTCAACTTTAGTGCTTTAAAAAGTATTCGTTTGAATAAAAATAAAAAGAATGAACTATTTTTTTAAATGTATTAAAGCTGCGGGCTGTATGCTTGTACTTATTTTAAGTACAAGTGTATCTGCCCAAAAGTTTAAGGTCTTAGAGGCTCAAAATTTTGCTCATTACTTTGAGTTCTTTAACTCTAACGATAATGAGCACTACAAACAACGTTATCCCAACGATAAAGCATTCTCTTTTTTAAAGGAGAATATTCCATTTTTTAATTGTCCGGATAAAGAATTAGAGAAAACATACTATTTCAGATGGTGGACGTATCGAAAACACATTCGAGAAACTCCCACCGGATTTGTTATTACAGAGTTTTTGCCAGATGTTCCCTGGGCAGGAAAGTACAACACTATTAGCTGTCCTGCTGCTCTTCATTTCTACGAAGGAAGATGGCTTCATGACAAAAAATTCTTGAGTGATTACGCTAAGTTCTGGTTTTCGGAAGGAGCTAGTCCGCGCTCGTATAGCTTCTGGGCTGCGAATTCGATATTGGCATTTGGATATGTACATAACGATAAGGAATTGATGAAGTCTTTGTTGTCGTCCTTGGACTCAAACTATGAGGCTTGGGAGAGCAGTAACTTGACTAAAGATGGATTGTTCTGGCAAATAGACGACAGAGATGGAATGGAAATTTCCATTGGAGGCTCTGGGAAAAGACCTACCATAAACTCTTACATGGCCGGAGATGCACAAGCAATTACTGAGATCGCAAAATTAACAGGTAATGAATTGTTGAGGCGTAAATATTCAGAGAAGAGTGAGCAACTAATTGAGCTTATCAATAGTAAATTATGGGATGAAGATGCTGAATTCTACAAAACAGCAGCTTTGACCAAAGAAGAGCTTGACCCAATTAGAGGCAATAGACGATTCTATACGTTTAAGAATGTTGCACAAAAAAGAAATGAATTATTAGATATTAGAGAGCTGCATGGGTATACTCCATGGTATTTTAATATCCCTACAGCTAAGCAAAATAATGCTTGGAAGTTTCTTTTCTCAACGACTGGCTTTAAAGCTCCATATGGACCAACTTCAGCAGAACAGCTATCTCCGCATTTTGCAATAAGCAATAAGGGACACTCTTGCCAATGGAATGGTCCAAGTTGGCCATTTGCTACTTCGGTATTATTGAAAGGGATGGCCAATATGCTCACTAATTATAAGCAGGATGTTGTTACCAAAGATGACTTTATGGATTTACTGATTACCTATTCAAATAGTCATCGTATGCATAAAGGAGCGCAAACAATTTGTTGGATAGATGAGAACCTAAATCCTTTTACCGGAGAATGGCATACTAGATCAAGGTTGGTTAAGAAAAATTCCAAACCAATTGAACGAGGTAAAGATTATAACCATTCATCATTTTGTGACCACGTCATCAGCGACATGATTGGGATAAAACCTTCGTTTGATAATACATTGGGAATTGATCCGGTTATTCCGAATAAATTCTGGAAATGGTTTTGCCTAGACAGGGTTAAATACCACGGAAAGTTTATAACCGTAATATGGGACGAAGATGGTGCCAAATATGGAAAAGGCTCTGGCTTTTCAGTATTTGTAGATGGAATATTGAAGTATAATTCAGATAAAATTCAGAAGTGTAATGTTGTTATTGAGTAGTTTAAAAGGTAGACTAAAAGTTATGAGGAGTTTATTGTTTGTAGTGTTGGTTTTGGCTGTAGCAAAAGGGTATAGCCAAAAAACAAATGTGTTAAAGGCAGATGATTTTGCCCATTATGTAGAGTTTTTCAATTCGGTTGACGACGAACCCATTAAGAGTCCCATACGCAATTCGCAATGTTGGGATTGGATGCAAAATAATGTTCCGTTATTTCAGTGTCCGGATGAAGAGATAGAACAGATCTACTATTACCGTTGGTGGGTGTTCCGTAAACATATTAAAGAAACTCCGGTGGGATATGTTATTACCGAATTTTTGCCGGAAGTTGGGCACGCCAAGAAATACAACACCATAGCCTGTGCTGCAGGACTTCATGTTGATGAAGGAAAATGGCTAAACAATAAGCAGTATATAGCCGATTACCTGAACTATTGGTTTTCGGATGAGGGGCAGCCTCGCCATTATAGCTGTTGGTTTGCCACATCTATTTATGAATACTGTACTACCATTGGCGATTTTACACTAGCCCAAAACCTACTACCAAAATTGGTCGACAACTTCAGAGGTTGGGAGAAAAGTAATCTTCACGAATCGGGACTTTTCTGGTCGTACGACGACCGTGATGGAGGAGAACACTCCATTAGTGGTTCGGGATTGCGCCCTACCCTAAACTCTTTTATGTATGCCGATGCATTAAGCATTTCAAAAATGGCAACTCAGTTTGGAGATGAGAAAGTAGCCAAAGAGTTTAAAGCCAAAGCCGAAAAGTTGAAAGAGTTGATGCAAACTATCGTTTGGGATAAGAAAGATGAGTTTTTCTGTACGCTCCCATTGGAAAAGCGAGATGATAAGATTGAGACTTATAACCACAACGAAGTAAGTGTGAAGAGACACGTTCGTGAGCTATATGGTTACTTCCCTTGGCGCTTTAATTTACCGGATAATGGTTTCGAGAAAGCATGGAAACAAGTTATGGATAAGAATGGTTTTTATGCGCCTTATGGGCCAACTACTGCGGAGCAGCGTCATCCATTATTTATGAAAAACCGAATTAAGCGATGCCAATGGGATGGTTCCAGCTGGCCATTTGCTACCAGTTTAACATTGGGCGGTATGCGTAACCTATTGCATCACTACGATCAGAAAGTGGTGGATAGGTCTAACTTTCTGGAACTGATGAAGATTTATGCTCACTCACAGCATCGTACGCTACCTTATGGTGAAGTAATTCCTTGGGTTGGAGAAAGCTTACACCCACAGTCGGGTATTTGGTTATCGAGAGCAATTGCTTTGGATATGAAAATTAAAGCGGTAGCAAAACGCTACTGGAAAGATAAAAACAGCGCAGTTCTTCGCGGAAAAGATTACAACCACTCTAGTTATTGCGACCTGGTTATTTCTGGATTAGTGGGATTAGAGATGAACGCCGATGGCTCATTTATGGTCGATCCATTGATTCCTGCCAAGTCGTGGAATTGGTTCTGTTTAGATGGTGTTCAGTTCAAAGGAAAAACAATTTCGATAGTATACGATAAGGATGGATCGAAATATGGAAAAGGCAAAGGGCTTTCGGTTTTTGTAGATGGGAAACTGGCACAAAAGAGCTCGAAATTGGAAGCATTGAAAGTTGAAAAGTGGTAGCTATGAAGTTGAGCAATATATTGATAGTATTATTGATGATGAGTGTGGCAGTGGCATGCACATCATCTAAGAAGAAAGAGAAAGAATTGGCGGGAAATCCAGTGTTTCCTGGTTGGTATGCCGATCCCGAAGGAGCAGTGTTGGATGGTCGGTATTGGATTTTTCCTACCTACTCAGCTCCTTACAAAAAGCAGGTGTTTTTCGATGCCTTTTCGTCTAAAGATTTAACCAACTGGACTAAGCATGAGCGAATTATTGATACCACTGCTGTAAAGTGGGCTAAGTTCGCTTTATGGGCTCCTGCAATCATCGAGAAAGAGAAGAAATATTATCTGTTCTTCGGAGCGAATGATATCCAAAGCAATGAAGAGAAGGGCGGAATTGGAATTGCTGTTAGCGATCGTCCCGAAGGTCCGTATAAAGATTATTTGGGAAAACCGCTTATCGATAAATTTCACAATGGAGCACAACCTATCGATCAGTTTGTATTCAAAGACAATGGTAAATATTACTTTTTCTACGGAGGATGGAGACATTGTAACGTAGGGATTCTGAAAGATGATTTTACTGGTTTCGAGCCATTCGAAGATGGTTCTATCTTCAAGGAGGTAACACCAGAGAATTATGTGGAAGGACCATTTATGTTTAAACGAAATGGGAAATACTACTTCATGTGGTCGGAAGGTAGTTGGCGAAAAGCGAGCTACAGTGTGGCATATGCCATTGCCGATTCTCCAATGGGGCCGTTTAAGCGAATTGGTAAGATTCTAAAGCAAGACGAAAAAGTGGGACGTGGAGCAGGACACCATTCGGTGATTAAGCATCCAAAGAAAGATAAATGGTATATGGTTTACCACCGCCGTCCGTTAAGTGAAACCGATAAAAACTCGCGCGTAACATGCATCGATGAAATGCATTTCGACGAGAATGGCTACATCAAGAATGTAACCATTACGCACGAAGGAGTTGAAAAAATGCCGTTGAATTAATTAATCAGATATCGAAATGAATTTAAGGAAACTACTATTTGTGTTGCTTCTATTGCCAATAGTGAGTGTGGCACAAAAAGAGGTGTTGTTTTTCTCTTATTTCAAGGGAAATGGCGAAGATGGGTTGCATTTAGCATGTAGTGAAGATGGTTACAAATGGAATACCCTAAAAGACGATAAATCGTTTTTGAAACCAGTTGTTGGAGAGAGTGTTTTGATGCGTGATCCATGTGTGATTTATGGTCCGGATAAACGCTTTCACATGGTTTGGACTCCAGGATGGAATGAGAAAGGAATAGGATATGCCAGCTCGAAAGATTTAATCAACTGGTCGGAGCAGATCTATATTCCTGTGATGAAGCACGAAGAGAATGCATTAAACTGTTGGGCTCCAGAAATTGTGTACGACGATGTGAAAAAGCAATACATGATTTTTTGGTCAACCACTATTTCAGATCAGTTTTTGGAAACAAAAGGATCGGGAGGGAATAAGTACAATCACCGTATGTACTCTATTACCACAAAAGACTTCAAAACGTTTTCTGAAACGAAGCTTTTTTACGACCATGGTTTCAATGTTATCGATGGCTCAATTCTAAAGTTGAAGAAGGATAAATATGTAATGTTCCTGAAAGATGAAACGAAGTTACCAAAGGCACAAAAGAATATTCGTTGGGCCACAGCAACTGATATTGAAGGACCATATACCAAACCTTCAGAGCCAATTACAGGAAACTATTGGGCCGAAGGTCCAACATGCTTAAAGTTTAACGGGAAGTACATTGTGTTTTTCGATAAATACCGAAAGAAAAGCATGGGAGCAGTTGAATCAACCGATTTGAAAAACTGGAAAGATATTTCCGATAAGATCTCCTTTACTGGAGGTGTGCGCCACGGAACAGTCTTTAAAGTACCAGCAAAAATTGCTAAGAAAATACTTAAGAAGTATAAGTAACCTATAATGAATTCGATCTAAGTACTTTACTCTTACCGCACGAAGACTTAGGTCGAATTCATAGATAATGATTGAAATAAGTATAACCAGATTGTAATTTTATGAGACACTTAACTTTTTTAATTATCGCATTGATGCTTTGTATCTCCGGATATTCGCAGCAATGGAGCGTGAAGCAAGCCAACGATTGGTATGCTAAACAGCCTTGGTTAGTAGGATGTAACTTTTTACCAAGTACAGCCATTAACCAGATAGAAATGTGGCAATCATCCACATGGGATGAGAAAACCATAAAAAAAGAGCTCGATTGGGCAGCAGACTTAGGCTTTAATACTGTTCGTGTTTACCTACACGATTTAGTTTATAGAACAGAAAAGAAAGCCTTTCTAAAGAAGATGAACTTGTTTCTGGAATTTTGTGCAAAACGAAACATTAAACCATTGTTTGTCTTTTTCGATGATTGCCATTATGCCAAACCAGAAATGGGGAAACAACCAGAACCAGTACCTGGTGTTCACAATTCAGGATGGAAACAGAGCCCCGGCTACCATACTACGCTAGCCTATGAAAAGAATACTATCTCGAAAGCAGATAGGAAAGCTTTGGAGAAATATGTGAAAGGAGTATTAACTCATTTCAAAAATGATGACCGAATTCTGGGATGGGATGTGTACAATGAAGTTGGTCAAAGTGGTAATAAATCTACTAAATTGTTGTTAGACACCTGGGAGTGGGCATGGAAAGTTCGTCCATTGCAACCATTGACAGCTTGTGTTGCAGGAGCTGCTAATAACGACGCAAAGAAGATTAATGCCAGAAACTCGGATGTCTACAGTTTTCATAATTATAGCTCGCCCGAAGGATTTAGAAACTCAGTTGCTCATGCTGTCAAAGAAGCTAAAGGAAGACCAATTTTCTGCACAGAGTACATGGCAAGAACTACTGACAATACATTCCAGAATTGTATGCCAACTTTTAAAGAGAAGCATATTGCCTGCTGGAACTGGGGCTTTGTAGATGGTAAATCAGCCACCAAATGGGCATGGTCAAGTAGAAAGTATAAACCAGGTGATGCTATCCCTACTCCAACTACTGATCCCAAAACAGTATCCACCGATCCTCCTCTGTGGTTTCATGACATCTTCCGTTTAGATGGAACTCCTTATAAAAAGGAGGAAGTGAAATTTATTAAGGAAATTATTTCAAAGAAGTAACCACATATTTTATTGAACTGATGAAAAAATTAACAGGATTAGTAGTGCTGATTTTAGTACTTGCTGGTACCATCAATGCACAGCGTTGGTCGGAGAAGAAAGTGAACAAATGGTATAAAAAACAAGGATGGCTTGTGGGAGCCAACTTTGCACCTTCATCTGCAATTAACCAGTTGGAGATGTGGCAGGCGGAAACCTTCGACCTGAAAACAATTGACAAAGAATTGCAATGGGCCGAAGATTTGGGCTTTAACACGATGCGTGTGTTTTTGCACCATATGCTTTGGGAACAGGATTCGAAAGGATTTATCAAACGAATTGAGCAATACCTAAAAGTGGCCGATAAACATGGGATTAAAACCATGTTAGTATTGTTGGATGATGTATGGCATCCTTATCCAAAATTGGGAAAACAGCCAGACCCAACACCTCATGTTCATAACTCGGGATGGGTTCAAAGCCCAGGGCACGATGTGCTTATTGATTCTAAAAAATGTGATGCATTGGAGCCGTATATTAAGGGAATCATTTCGCATTTCAAGAAGGATAAGCGAGTAGTTATATGGGATATTTACAACGAGCCTGGAAATACTAATGGTAGCAGTTATGGCAAAATGGAGCCTAAAAACAAAGCAAAGTATTCGCTTGACTTGCTAAAGAAAGTGTACAAATGGGCACGTGAAGTAAATCCATCGCAACCAATCTGTATTGATGTTTGGACTTCCATTCATAAGGAATTAGATCAGATGAGTGCCATTGATAAATTTGCCTATCATAATTCTGATGTCATCAACTTTCACTGTTATGCCAATGCAAAAACGACTGAGAATCAGGTAAAGCGTTTGGCACAATCGAATCGTCCACTAATTTGTACTGAATACATGGCCAGAAAAGTTGGATCAACCTTCCAGGAGATTCTTCCAATTTTCAAAAAGTACAATGTTGCTGCATACAATTGGGGCTTTGTTTCGGGAAAATCACAAACTATTTACCCATGGAACTCGTGGGGTAAAAAATATACCGATGAACCTGCACTTTGGTTTCACGATATTTTCAGAAAAGATGGAACCCCATACAAACAAGAAGAGGTTAAATTCATTAAAAGTATCTTGAAGTAATGATGAGAATGAAGTATATAGTACTTTTGATTATTGGCTTTATGATTGCTGGAATTTCAGCACAGGCAAAATCGAAGAAAGAGAAGAAATATGTGGCGTATATTATGCCTTATTTCAAATCGAAAAGTGAAAAATTGCACTTGGCTTACAGCTACGATGCCAGAAACTGGACTGCTTTAAATAATAATGAGCCAGTGTTCGATGCGAAAGCCCGATTGCGCGATCCATTTGTAAATAGAGTAAATGGGAAATTCCACATGGTGCACACCAAAGGTTGGGATCACCCAACAATCTACCATTGGGAATCGGATGATATGATTAACTGGAAAGGTGGCGCCATTGATGTAGTTGATGCATCGATGAAGAGAGCCTGGGCTCCCGAGTTTTTCTATTGTGAGAAAGAGAAACTATTTTACGTTTATTGGGCTTCAGTAAAGAATGGACATAACGTAATGTGTTACCTAAAGACAAAAGACTGGAAGAATATTACCAAAGATCAGTCTGCTTTGTATTTCGATATTGGTACTTCAAGTATCGACTTGACGATTGTGAAGTATAATGAAATGTACTATGGGTTCTATAAAGCAGCAATGACAGAAGATAAACTGGGAAATCGTTTGTACGTCTCTCCTACTCTTGATCCTAATGATCCGGCATTTACATTTGGTAAAAACGGATATGGTAAAGAGGTACTTCCTAACCAATCGAAACCAACAGAAGGCCCGGAAGTAGTTAAACTAATTGGTGAAGACAAATGGTTAATTTATGGCGATCCGTTTGGGAGTGCTTTGGAAGCCTGGGAGACTACTGATTTTAAAACATTCACTAAGATTAAAGTGACTACTCCAAAAGACTCTAAGCATTGCAGTTTTATTCCGGTCACAGCAAAGGAGTTGAAGAAACTGAAGAAGGCTTACGGTAGTAGTAATGACTAACAAAACAGAATAATACAAGTTTGTTGCTATTCTTGCTTATTTTCATTGGTAATTATGTAACCTTTTTTTATTAATTCATGTACTATTATAGTACGTTAAGGGGACTATTAGAACATGAAAGGGAAGCATATCGAGGACGCAAGTGGAGCAGACTATCTTGTTGCGAATCTAATTGGTAAATTATACCAAATGAAAGATAATGTTGCAGGGCAAATTTTTGACTTTGCGACAGAAAATATAAGTCGGATAATCAACTGCAGTTTTGTAGTTGTTTTTACTGAAGCTAATAAAGAAATATCAGAGGGGCGGTTTTTCCTTAGTGAACCGTTCCTCTTTTCTGATTTTAAGAAGGGAAATAATCAGCTTCTTAATTGGTTTACAGGCCAAATAAACCCTGAAGTTTCGAATCGTATTGAGAATACAACCTCTCCAGTAAACTTTAGATTTTCAGAATTAGAACAGGAAATTAATATTCAGAATTACCTTTTAACATCAACTGAAGATACCAATCAGAACAGAATACATCTTATTGCTGTGAATAAGAAAAATGGTTTTACAACGAATGATTTGTTGATTGGAGAACTAATTGTTGATGCACTAAAAAATCTATTCGAGCTAAGAAGGTCTTATGTTTCTCAAAAGGAACTGTTGTCAACTGTTCAAAAGCATGAAGAGAATGAAAAAAGGCTAAGGAATTATTTTCAACTAGGACTTTTGGGGATGGCAATCACATCGCTAGATAAAGGATGGATTGAGGTAAACGATACCATATGCGATTTCTTAGGGTACTCCAGAGACGAATTAATGTCGAAAACGTGGGCCGAACTAACACATCACGATGATATTGATTTAGATGTTTCATTGTTTGAAAGTGTGTTGAAAGGCGAACGAGAAGGGTATAAAATTGATAAACGATTTATCTGCAAAAACGGAGAAATTATTTACTCCGAACTTTCGGTAAACTGTGTTCGGGACGACGCAGGAAAGGTGAAATATTTTCTGGCACTCATTAATGATATAACAGAGCGTAAAAAAGCGGAATGGGCATTAAAGGAAGCGATATTAAGAGCAGAAGAGAGTGATCGGCTAAAAACCGAATTCTTGAATAATATGTCGCATGAGGTACGTACTCCAATGAATGGAATAATAGGTTTTTCCAGCTTATTAGATGATCCGGGAGTTAGTGAGGCAAAGCGCAAGTACTACACTCAAATCATACAGAATAGTAGTCATAAACTATTGCAGGTAATAGACGATATTTTGGAGATTTCTACATTAGAGACAAAGCAGTTGCGCTTGAATGAGAGCTCCTTTTGTTTAAACGATCTGTTGATGGAGCTGTTTTCTATTTTCGATTTAGACTCGAAAAAGAGAAATATTCCCATTTACCTGAAAAAGCAGCTGAAAGATAAGGATAGCTACATTGTGTCGGATAAAGAAAAGATCTATAAAGTACTTCATAACTTGTTGACCAATGCGCTTAAGTTTACGAATCAAGGGTATGTCGAATTGGGGTATGTGGTTTCGAAAGAGAACCTTAAGCTGTATGTGAAAGACACCGGAATTGGTATCTCAGAAGAATCGAAAGATCGAATTTTTAAACGTTTCTCACAGGAGAGCAGCGAGATGTCGCAAAAGTATGGAGGACTCGGATTAGGGTTGTCTATTTCTAAGGAAAATGCCGAATTGCTGGGAGGCGATGTGACATTTATATCAGAAAAAGGGACAGGATCTACTTTTTATTTGACAATTCCTTACAAGGCAGATACCGAAAGGGTAAGCCCGAAAGAAGTAGAAGATATAATTCATGATAATACGACCGATAAACTGACCATACTTATAGCAGAAGATGAAGAGGTGAACTTCCTGTTTCTTGAGGCATTGATGGAAGATTACAGGCATGACCAAATTAGACTAATTCATGCCAGAAATGGTAAAGAGGCATTAGAACATTGTAAAGAAAATAATAAAATCGATTTGGTACTTATGGATATAAAAATGCCAATAATGAATGGACATGAAGCAACCAAAGAAATTAAGAATATACATCCTGATTTACCTGTTGTTGCTCAGTCTGCCTATTCTGCTAGTACAGATAAGAAGTTAGCTCATGAATATGGATGCGATGATTTTATTGTGAAACCCGTAGATAAGAATGAATTATATACTATTCTGAAGAAGTATACATTGAATAGTTCCGAAAGCTAAAAAAGCCTGCCTTGAAAAAGGCAAGCTGAAATAAATGTAGTGACTGCTTCAGAGTAATGATTTTATATTCTTGGGCAGTCAATATTAACTTTTAGACACAATCAAACACCCTATAATTTGAAAGCTAGCCCTAGCTGAGCCTGTAAATGTCCAAAGTCTTTTACTACATTGTAACGCAATCCAGCGTTTATGTCAACCAACTCCGAAATAGCTACTCTAACACCTGCTCCGGGAGCAAATACAAACTTTGTTTTGTTCATATCACTCTTTGGTAATCCTTGAATGTCAGAATTATTCTTCACATCCAGTTTCATGCGGGTAAAACCAATTCCAGCCTCAACATAGGGGCGAACAATCTTATCTTTCAAAATGAAAAACCTTGGTTTGAATAACATAGAAAAGCTGCGAGGCTGGAACTGTGTATCTTTAATCTTTTTGTATTTCTTAATAGAGTTGAAGTTGGCTTCAATTCCCACTGAAAACTGATCGGTTAGGTAATAAGAAGCTTCTGCGCCTATACCAAATCCCGATTTAAATTTCTTCTCTAGTAGGTTATTCGTAGTTAAAAAATACTTGCCTTTGGTAAGTTGAAGCTGACTATTTAAACCTATTTCTATCTTTCCCTGTTGTGCGTTTGCGTTTACACTCATTAGAAATAATCCTAGAATAAATACAGGTAATAATCTTAATTTTTTCATGATGTCTTCTTTTAAATTTCTTAAATCACTTTCAAATCACATTGCAAGTTTAGGCAGTTTGTGAACTGTAATCGTCTACACTTGTGGGTAGCTACTGTACAAGTGATCCTGTTTTATAAAAGAAAACATGTAATTGGTTGATTTCTAGTATTTGTTTTAATAGTCGGAAAGTTAAGTGTTGAGGTCTATACTATTGGGTATGCACTTTGAGTTCGGTCTTTAAATCTGTTTTTCATGGCTATATCACATATGATATTTCGTCGAGAACATTATTTTTGTCACGGTGTTAAAACGCAGATAAATAGCAAAGAAAAAGATGAACAGAATGAAGTTTTTGGCTGTTGTGGCCATTATGTTGTTGTCGGTATCGGTAAGTTGGGCAAAGAGAACAGGAAAGGATATCGATGTAAAAACTTTTAAGCAGAAAATTGCAAAAAAAGAGATTGTGTTGGTTGATGTGAGAACTGCGAAAGAGTTTGCCGAAGGACATATCGAAGGAGCCATGTTAGTGAACTTTTACGGAACCAATTTCGAACGAAATATTACTGCCATCTCCAAGAAAACTCCCATCTACGTTTATTGCCGATCGGGCAATAGAAGTGGAAAAGCAATGCAGTTTCTACTAAAAAAAGGATACAAAAGAGTGTTCAACTTAGTTGGTGGATTTAAAGCCTGGGAGGAAGCTAAAAACGGAGTGGTAACAGAATAGGAAAAAAGAATTGATATGAAATATTGGAAAAAACTAACCCGAAGCGAAATTCGTAATCGTGTTGATGAAGCACTGGAGCAAAATATCGATTACCACGAAAGAACCACATTAGGAATTCCAGCATCGCACTTAGATGAGACGGTTTTCAATAAAGATGCAGCATATCTGAACAATGCACCGTTCCTAAAGGCAATGGTTGATAATCCGAACCATATTGGTTGTCATACAATGGGCGATTCAGAGCCATTTTTTGCAGGAACACAAGCCATCGAGCAAGAGCTGTTGGGCATTGTGGCCGAGGATATTCTGAAATGCGAAACTGATGGGTACGACGGCTATGTAGCGTCGGGAGGAACCGAAGCCAATATTCAGGCCATCTGGATTTATCGTAACTTGTTTAAGCGCGACTTTAAAGCTGAGCAATCGGAGATTTGCATTTTATGTTCTACCGATTCGCACTACTCTATGCCGAAAGCGGCCAACGTGCTTAATATCGATATTGCTTATGCGCCGGTTGTGGATGAAACGCGCGAGTTGGATGCAGAAAAGTTGCAACAAGTGGTTGAGAAGGCGAAAAGCGAGGGAAAAAAATATTTCATTGTGGTAGCCAATATGATGACTACCATGTTCGGATCGGTTGACGATGTGAACCTTTATGTAGAAACACTACAGAATGCTGGGGTTGCATTCCGTGTTCATATCGATGGTGCCTACGGTGGTTTTGTCTATCCGTTCAGTACCAATGTCGATCATATGAACTTTAGCAATCCGCACATTAGTTCAGTAACACTCGATGCCCACAAGATGGTGCAGGCCCCTTTCGGAACGGGTGTTTTTGTAGCGCGCAAAGGGCTTATCAACTATGTATTCACCGATGAGGCAAAATATGTAAATGGTCTCGATGCTACTTTAATTGGAAGTCGCTCGGGAGCTAATGCCATTTCGGTTTGGATGATTTTACAAACTTATGGTCCGCACGATTGGTTTGAGAAAATTCACATTCTAAACTACCGTACCACATGGCTTTGCAACCAGTTGCGTGAGTTGGGTGTTGAGTTCTATCGTCACCCAAGTTCGAACATTGTAACCATGCGAGGAAAGCAAATTTCACATGATCTAGCTCATCAATTCGGTTTGGTGCCTAACGAACACAACGAAAATCCGGAATGGTATAAGGTCGTAATCATGGAACATGTTCATGTCGATCACCTAATGCCATTTGTTGAAGCACTTAAGGCAACTTTGAAGTAATATATTTCACAGGGGCGCATCATCTTGCGCCTCTTGTTTTTCTACTTTTAAGCTACGCTTCCCCCCCATTCAAAAGGGAACTCCATAATCGAGCAAATTTTTCTACTTTTGTGCTCAAAATCAAATCTGTTTATATGAGTATTGAAAAAGCATTGGCTGCACGTAGTGGTTCTGTTTGTGAACTATGTGGTGCCAGCGATGATTTAAAAGTATATGCGGTTCCTAGTTCACCAAGCGAAGGAGCCGATGCAAGTGTTTACGTTTGTGCAACTTGTTGTGGGCAAATTGAGGATGAAAGCAAAATGGATGCGAACCACTGGCGTTGTTTGAACGATAGTATGTGGAGTGAAACTCCGGCTGTTCAGGTGATGGCATGGCGCATGTTATCTCGTTTGCGTGCAGAAGGATGGCCACAAGATTTATTGGACATGCTTTACTTAGACGAAGAGACTTTAGAATGGGCCAAAGCTTCGGGCGAAGGTGAAGAGGACGAAGATGCAGTGAAACACATTGATAGCAACGGTAATGTGTTAAAAGCTGGCGATTCGGTTGTCCTAATTAAAGACTTGAATGTGAAAGGTGGTGGTTTTACTGCTAAGCGTGGAACAGCGGTACGTAACATTACTTTAGTACACGATAATCCAGAGCACATTGAAGGGCGTGTAAACGGTCAGCATATTGTTATTTTAACGAAATATGTGAAGAAATAAATTCTACTTTAAAGTTGAAATATTGAACTCCGGTTATGGATACTTTTCGAAGATCTGTAGTCGGAGTTTTTTTATGTTTTACTTGAGTTGAAATGCGATGCTCGGTTTCTAGTGTTTTTGGGCATTCTGTTATATCTTTGGTACCAAGAGTGTGAATCTGATTTTCGGTGAAAAAACTTATAGCTGTCATATGTTTCTGGGGAATGTTGTTGGGCGGTAATGCCCTGGCACAATTTGATGCCGACATTCGAACGTTTACCATTGAGGAAGGGTTGCCTAATAATACGGTGCATTCCATCAATAGCGACTCGTTGGGGTTTACATGGATTAGCACAGGTAGTGGTTTGGCACGTTTCGATGGACACTCTTTTAAATCGGTACAGTTGCCGCGAGAATTTTCTACTTCGAGTTTAGGGAAAGCTTTTAAGCTGAATAATCAACTTCTTTTTTGTGTTGAAAACCAGATTTGGAGCTACAATTTATACGAGAACAAATGGACAGAAGAGGCTAAAGCTCCGGTGTCAGGACGGATTTCGTTTCTAGATGTACTGGGTAATAATATTTTTTTCTACAACGTCGATCAGCAGATTTGTCGTGAGGTAATTCATGGAGGTTCTACAATTTATCGCTCTTTTGATCATCCCGTAAAAGTGTTGAAGGTAATCGATGAGCGTTATGCCATAATTGCGACCAACAATGCTGTTCATTTGTTAAACTCGGCCAACCTGGAGATTCGAAAAACTTTTCCAATTGAGGGGATTAAAGATATAGATATAGAGAATCGGGAGTCGGTTTTATTGAGCGGAGAAAATGGGATTTACCGACTATGGATCTTCAATGAATCGGTAGATCAGGTTACTTCGGAATGGAACGTAAGTCAGATGAGAGTGGGGCCAAAATATTGGTGGTGTGCCGCCCTAAGCAAAGGACTTTTGCGTATCGATCCGCAAACATTGAAAACCGAAGTGATGATGTCGTTACAGCGTAGAAATGCCAGCGATAGCCAACTAACTTCCATTCAGATGGATCAAAACCAGATGGTCTGGGTGGGAACCCGCTACAATGGGATGCACCTGTTATCGTTGCAAGAAAAATCGTTCTTACATTATCACCCAGGGAACTTGAAGGGCTTGTTGGATGAGAATATAATTGGTTTTGCTGAAACAGATGGTAAACGATTTATTCTGACAGCTAACAAAGTTTACCAGTGGCTGCCAGAGGAAAAAGAGGTGCAGCTGCTCCCTATCAATCAGAATACTACATTTAAAGGCTTTTTCCAGAAGAAAAACCGTCTTTACCTGTTTTCGAATAAAGGAATTTTCAGATATAACAAAGGGCGATTCAGATCGATTGTCAATACTCAGAATTTAGATGTGAATGCTTTGCATCTAAGGGCAAATGGAATCTGGATTATTGCTACTAACGAAAATGAATTTATTCAGGCCGATTCGCTTTTTAATGTACGTAGTAGAATTGTGCCTGGAAAAATGCGTACCGATTACTTGCCTCCTAACCGATTGACATCTGCTTTGGAAGTGAAGTCGGGCAAAATTATTATTGGAACGGAGAATGGTTTGGCGGTTTACAACGAAGGAAGTATGAGCTTTAATGTGTTGATAAAAACATTGGAAGCAGGACCTTCGTCGAATGTAATTACTACACTGTTTCAGGATAGCCTGGGTAATGTTTGGGTGGGAACTGAAAATGGTGGTTTATCGCACTATAATCCGGAACAACGCACGTTTATCAACTATGGAGTGAATGAAGGATTTCTGGGACATTCGGTATATTCTATCAACGAAGACAGAAATAACCGTTTGTGGCTGGGAACCGATCAGGGATTGTACCGCTTCGACCCTAAAGAGAAGCGTTTTACTCGCTTTTCTACCAGCGATGGAATTCAGGACAACCGTTTCTTAGCAGGCTCCACATTCCGATTATCGACAGGGGAAATGCTGATGGGAGGAATCAATGGATTTAATCAGTTCGATCCCAATAAAATTGGGCTAAATACACGACGAGCACCATTGGTTATTACGGAACTGAAGATCAATAATCAGCCTCACTCACCCAATCAGGAAAAATTTGAATTGAAGTACAATGAAAATGATTTAGCCATCGATTTTTCGTTGTTGAATTATAATCAATCGGGTAAGAATAATTATTCGGTGAAGCTAACCAATTGGGACGACGACTGGGTGAACTTGGGGAACAGTCACTCGCTTTCGTACAATAATTTGCAGCCCGGAACTTATCATTTGATGATTAAAGGATGGAACAACGATGGTTACGAAGGAATTCCCATAGATGTAATTTTTTCTATTGCTCCACCGTGGTGGTTGACAGGATGGGCTTATCTGTTTTACTTGCTGTTTTCGGTGTTGTTGGTAGGGATTGTTTTACGATTTATTGCTCAGCGTTTACGACTAAAAAACCAGTTGCGAATAGAGAAACTGGAGCGCAAGCAGGCCGAAGAGATGATTAACTTCAAACTGAAATTCTATACCAATATATCGCATGAAATTCGTACTCCGCTGACACTGATTTCCGGGCCAATGCAACAGTTGAGCGAGCGATTCACAGCTGACAGTGAAGAGGGAAAACAGGTGAATATCATGAGGCAAAATACCAACAGACTTCTGCGATTGGTAGAGCAACTGCTTGATTTTAGGAAACTGCAAAGTGACAAATTACCATTTGCACCAGCTAATCTGAACATTAGTAGCTTTATTCGCGATGTGGTAATGGCTTTTCAGGGATTTGCCCAATCGAAGAATATTGAAATTGAGATTAACCTGAGCGATGAAGTTTTGGTAACTCAGTTCGACCCAGATAAGATGGAGAAAATTCTGTATAACCTACTTTCCAATGCGGTAAAGCATGCACCAGACAGCGGAAAAGTGGGCATTGAATTTAGCCATAGCGAAGAACTATTCAACATAAAAGTATGGGACAATGGCGATGGCATCGTTCCGGAAAAACAAGAGAAGATCTTCGATCGTTTCGAGGCAGATGGTGGCATTGGTATTGGTCTGGCCTTAACGCGCGAATTGGTGAAAATGCACAATGGAACCATAAAAGTAGAATCGAAGCCGGGTGAAGGAAGCTGTTTTATTGTAGATATCCCGCTGGTTATTGTGGATAAAACTGAAATGGCAACCGATGTTACTGAAGATGGTGTTCATAACGAGCAGACTTTGTTAATAGCCGAGGATAATAGTGAGTTGCGCGAGTACATTGCTCAGTTGTTTGTGGGATATCATGTTATTCAGGCTGAAAATGGCCGTAAGGCATGGGAAGCTATTGATAAGAAGCAGCCTGATATAATTATTTCGGATGTGATGATGCCAGAGATGACTGGAATTGAACTGTGTGAGAAGGTGAAAAACGATATTCGATTTAGTCATATTCCTGTGGTGTTGCTTACAGCCTATTCCGATACAACTCACCAGCTACAGGGAAGTAAGGCAGGTGCTGATTTGTACATTGGCAAACCTTTCAATAACGAATTATTGGTGTCGAAAGTGGCGGCATTAATTGAAAACCGAGCCAGAGCCATTAAGCACTATCAACAATCAGAAGATACAAGTATTGAACTGATTACGCAGAATAGTCTGGATAAAGGGTTGGTCGATCAGCTTTGTGAATTGATTGAGAAGCACATTGATAATTCGGAACTGAATGTGGAACTATTGGCATCGGAAGTGGGATTGAGTCGATCGCAACTTACCCGGAAGTTAACTAGCATTGCCGACTTAGCTCCCGGGCAGTTTATTCAGAATTATAGATTGAAAAAAGCAGCTTATCTGCTTAAAAATTCAGAATTGAATGTTTCGGAAATAGCTTATAAAACGGGCTTCTCCGATCCAAAATACTTCTCGCGAAACTTTAAGAAACTATTCGACGTTACTCCAAGTGAATACCGTTCGAAGTAACTGTACTACCTGAAAATAAATCCTTTTCCTAACGGGTCTTCCGGGTCGAAATAAAAACGATTTTGGCCAACTATTGATGCTGTTCCTGAAACCTTTGGAATGACAGCTTCATGCGACCCATATTGTGTGGTAGAGACTATGGAAACATCCATTAATGTGTCTAAAATACTTTCTATGGTGATGGAATCTCCTGGTTGTAAATTATCTTTCAGGTGATGAATAGCTGCACGTGCGCTAACTCCCGATCCGGTAGGCGAACGATCCACTTCTCCTTCTGCAAAAATGCATACGTTTCGGCTATGGTGTGCAGTGTCGTTGGCTTTCCCAGTGAATATAGTTCCATACAGAAAGCTTAAATCTTCTTCGAAAGGATGCGTTATGGCAAAATTATCCATTACAGCATACTTGATTTTTCTCCCCCATTCGATGAGCTGATTATAATTCTTAGCTTCTAAACCGATACCAATGCTTTGGGCATCTACAAAAGCATAAAATGCACCACCATAAGCTACATCGAAAGTTACTTCTCCAATGCCGTCCACATTTACTTTCTGGTTGGCATAAAGTACAAACGAAGGAACATTTTCAAAAGAGACCTTTTTCACTTTCCCATTCTCAATTTGTGCAGATGCTGTAATTCTTCCGGGAGGAGCATCAATGCGAATGAATGGATCGTTGGAATCTTTTTTTATCAGACCGGTATCCAACATCAAAGTAACCAAAGCAATCATGGCGTGTCCACACATAGTACTGTAGCCTTCGTTGTGTAAAAAGAATGTGCCGAAATCGCCGTCGGGTGTGGTTGGTGGTGTAATTACTGCACCATACATGTCGGCATGCCCGCGAGGCTCCCACATGAGTCCGGTTCTTATATGATCGAGATGCTCTTTGAAATAGCGACGTTTTTCCAGAATGGTAGTGCCCTTTATTTCAGGTAAGCCTTTGGTGATTACCCGTAGTGGCTCTCCTCCGGTATGTAAATCGATGGTTTCAATCACCTGCCAGTTGCTGGGTGGTGTCCAATTCCAGTTTTCGAATAGTTGGGTATACATGGTTGGTTTTTTAGTGGTTTTATAATTCTATTTCAGTTCCGATATCGATTTTTAATGCCTGATCGTACAGCCAGTTGGCCACATAAATATCGAATAGTGCCATGCCCACCGATTTAAACAGTTGAGTCTTTTGTGGTGCTCTTTCTTTTTGAAGTAGCTGTGCGAAGGGAACCAACTGACTTTGATCAATCCATCGATTTACCAGTGGTTGAATAATATCGCCGGTTTCGTGCTGGGCATGAATGGTATCGATATAACATTCGTCGATTAGGTGAAATAAAGCTTCAGGAAACTCCTGCATATTGGGTTTAAACGAGCCAATTCCAATAAAGGTTTTGCCTTTTAAAAGTTGCTGGTTGTCGGGTAAAACAGGAGTGGGAGAAGTGGTTGCTGTTACTACAATTTCTGATTGCTTAACTAGTTCTGTTGTCGATTGAACAGCTACAATTTCCAGTTGTGGGGCTTTTTCAGAAACTGTCTCCTTAAATTGCTTAACACTTTCTGGATTCAGATCGAAAATAAAGACTGTTTTTAATGGCAAAATATGAGCTGCAGCAATGGCTTGATATTGTCCTTGTGCGCCAGCTCCTACCACTCCTAATGTGGTAGCATTCGGGTCTAGTTTTTGCATGGCGCAAGCTCCCACTGCGCCGGTGCGAATGGCTGTTAGTTTGCCTCCGTTTAACAAAGCCTTTGCTTCACCTGTTTCTCCATCGTTTAAAATAACCTGCCCATAAATGGCTGGTTGATTATTTTTCACATTGTTGGGAAAAACTGAAACCAGCTTAGTGGCGAATCGGTTTTCGGTAAAACAGGGCATTAGAAGTAAGGTGTTGTCATTTTGATGAATGTGCATGCGTTGGGGCATGTTAAAGCAGCCAGAAAGCTGGGTTTGATAAGCTTTTTCAATGGTCAAAATCAATGCTTCCCAATCTACCAGTTCATCAATGTGTTTGTGATTTAGTATTCGCATTTTTATGGGATTTAGAATTCTTCGTGAGCAGTTCGGTGTATGATTTCATTTTGCAAATCTTCTCCCAGATCATTGAAATAATCGCTATAACCAGCTACCCGAACAATTAAGTCGCGGTAATTTTCTGGGTGAAGCTGTGCGTCTTTCAGAATATCTGAAGATACCACATTGAATTGAATATGGTGACCATCCATTCTGAAGTAACTTCGAACTAATTGAGAGACCTTTCTGATGGCAGTATCATCTTTGAAAAAGTCGGGAGTGAATCGTTGATTTAGCAGTGTACCACCAGTACGCAAGTGGTCGATTTTAGCTGCCGATTTAACCACTGCAGTTGGTCCTTGGGAATCGGCTCCCTGAACAGGCGAAATCCCTTCGGAAAGTGGAACTTTAGCCATGCGACCGTCGGGAGTGGCTCCCACAACGCTTCCAAAGTAAACATGGCAGGTTGTGGGCAACAGGTTTACTCGATGCGCCCCATCTCTGGTATTGGGTTTCCCGTTTACGGCATTGTAATAAATTTCAAAAACTTCGCTTAGGCGATCATCGGCATAATCATCGTCGTTGCCATATTTTGGGGTGTTATACACCAAATCGAAATGAAGATTTTCGGCCTGCTTAAAGTTGTTCTGTAAAGCTGCTGCCACTTGTGATAAAGTGTAGCTGGCTTCATCGAAGACATGTTTCTTTAGTGCTGTCAAAGAATCGGTAATGGTTCCTAATCCAACGCCTTGTATGTACGATGTGTTGTAGCGTGCTCCTCCTGCCACATAGTCTATTCCAGTTGATATGCAATCATCGATAACCAATGAAAGGAATGGAACTGGCAGGTTATTGGCGAAGACACGTTCAATGGTATTATTGCCTTCAATTTTAATGTTTATGAAGTGATTTACCTGCTTCTGAAATGCAGACAGTAGTTGCTCGTAAGTGATAAAATCAGATACGTTTCCTGTTTCTAATCCAATTGCTTTGTCAGTGGACGGATCGATACCGTTGTTCAAGGTGATTTCAAGTACTTTGGGGAGGTTGAAATATCCGGTTAGAATATATGCTTCGGTTCCAAAGGCGCCAGTTTCCACACAACCGCTGGCTCCTCCTTTTCGTGCATCGACAATGTCTTTGCCCATGCGTAGCATTTCCTGAATGATGGCATCGGTATTAAAGATGGAAGGTTGCCCAAAACCTGTTTTCAGGATTTTTACAGTTCGATCGATTAGCTGATCGGGATTTTTCTTGGAAAGCTGTACCATTGAGCTGGGTTGAAGAAGACGCATCTCTTCGATTACATCCAGCAACATAAAACTCATCTCGTTGGTAGCATCTGATCCATCGGGCTTCACACCTCCAATGTTGATGAGGCAGAAGTCGGTATAAGTATTGCTTTCCTGAGCTGTCACTCCAACCTTTGGAGGCGATGGATGGTTGTTGAATTTGATCCAGAACGACTGTAATATTTCAATGGCCTGCTCTTTGGCAAGTGTACCGTTGGTTAATTCCTCCTGGTAGAAAGGATTGAGATGCTGATCCAATCGGCCCGGATTGAATGAGTCCCATGGATTGAGTTCGGTAATTACGCCAAGGTGGACAAACCAGTAATATTGTATGGCTTCATGGAATGTTTGTGGAGCATGAGCCGGAACTTTGCGGCAGATATTGGCAAGTTGCAGTAGCTCTTCAGCTTTAGACGAATCGTCAGTCTCGGTAGCCATCTCTTCTAGCTTTTCGGCATGTCTTTGAGCCCACATGATCAACGCACGGGCAGTAACTTCCATTGCCTTCAATTCTTCTCTTTTATCAAAAGCTTGCGGATCGTTTATAAAATCGAGCTGTTGGATGGAGGCTTGAATATCATCGATGATATCAAGCATTCCTTTACCGTATATTTTATCTCCGCATACAGTGTGTCCGGGTGCCCGTTGTTCCTGAAATTCGGTAAAAACACCAGCTTTATAAGCATCATGCCATTGTGGCGACATAGCTTCCATTATTTTATCCCGATTGGTTTTTCCATTCCAGAATGGGAAGATGATCTCGTCGAATGCCTTTCGCGTAGCTTCATCTACTCGAAACCACACTTTCTCACGGGTATCTAGAATTTCTAAATCACGTTGCGAGTGGACACATATTTCGGGGTAAGTGGGAGTTGCTTTTGGAGCAGGTCCTCGCTCTCCTACAATCAATTCGCCATTGTTAATACAGATAAATTTATTGGCAAGTATGTATTCAAAGGCTTTTGCCCGAGTCATTGGGATGGAAAGTCCTTTGGAGGCATTGCTTTGGTAAAATTCAGTTACAAGTAATGCTCGTTCTGCCGAGATGGTATTAATGGCTTCAAGGCTTTGCTGGCGTAATATCTTAATTCGATTGTTCATACTGATTGGTTTTATCCTCCAATGGTGACACGAAAGTCTCTTTGGTGGAAAATGGGTAAATATTTCTCTAACTCTTCTGAATGAATAGATGCTGCCTTAAGCATCTGATCTTCTTTTTCCAGGCGATGATATTTATGGTTGGCAATGGCGTGAAATGGCAATAAATCAATTTGCTCTATTTGTTGATGCCACTGAGTCAGGTAATCCGCAATCTCCTCCTGGTCTTCTTCTGAATGATTAAAACCAGGAATCACTGGAATTCTAATTCGAACGGGAATCTTCTTTTCAAGAATAAACCGAAGATTCTGAAGAATGAGTTCGTTATCGACTTGGGTAAATTGCAGATGCTTGTCTTTATCGATATGTTTTATGTCGAAAAGAAAAAGGTCAGGCATCTCCAATTCACGAATGGTGCTGGTGTGAGCAAAACCAGATGTATCAATGCAACTATGAATACCATGCTTTTTACAGCGCCTTATCATTGATGAAAGAAATTGGTGTTGCATTAATGGTTCTCCACCAGAGAACGTAATTCCTCCGTTGGATTCTTCCATGAAAATTTGATCTTTTTGCAGTTCCTCCCAAAGTGCTGTATCAGATATTTTTCGGCCTATAGTTTCGGTTTTAGTAAATGCTTTTTGGTTCAGCCAAACTGTTTTCTGAACTTGCTCAGGCTCTTTGTTGATGCTTTCAGGATTATGACACCACTGACATCTTAAAGGGCAGCCCTTAAGGAAAACAGTGGTACGAATACCCGGCCCGTCGTGAACAGCAAAACGTTTTATATCGAAAATGATTCCATGCATAAGTAAATGGAAAATCAGTTAATATATGGTTGGAAAAAGAAATGAAAGTCGATACAAGGTGTATCAACATAAGGCCAAACAGAGTAGGTTGACTAAAATAGCCAGCATTCAAAAAGGCCTTTTCCTTGGTGTCCGTAAAGGTGGGTATTTAACTGATTACTAAACATCTTCTACAAAATTAAGGTTTCGGGCGACAATCGCAAGTAATTAGAGTGCTGTTTTAAAACTTATAAACTGGTGATTTTGAGTAAACTCAAATTGAAAACAGCTGATGGCTGGTAGAGCCATTTTTTTGTGTTACTTTTAATTTCGATTTAAAAAAGAGAGTCAGTAAACCTGAAAAACCAACGAAAATGAATATAAAATTACTACCTCTGATAGTACTTTTTCTAGCCGTTTCGATATTGAAAAGTAATAGCTGTACCATAATTGTTGCGGGAAAAAAAGCAACAGCTGATGGATCGGTAATTGTTTCGCATACCGATGCTGGTGCCGATTGTCGCTTGCGCGTTATGCCGCGTCAGAAATATCCTAAAGGAGCAATGGCTCCTGTCTATTTCGGAATTCAAGGTTGCAATCAGCCAATTTGTGAATATGGCGACACATTGGGCTATATTCCTCAGGTAAGAGAAACCTACCGCTACATTCATTCGGCTTACAGTCATATAAATGAATTTCAGTTGGCCATTGGTGAAAGTACACTTAGCCAGCGAAAAGAGTTGAAGGTAGATCGTGGTGAAGGGGAGCAGATTATGACCATTGAGCAAGCTCAAATATTTGCATTGCAGCGTTGCAAAACAGCTCGCGAAGCATTGACATTGATTACCTCATTGGTAGAAGAATATGGATTTTTGCCTTCTTGTGGACCAGAGTCGGAATGTTTAGCTATTGCCGACCCTAATGAAGCTTGGATTTTAGAAGTATTCAGTGTAGGAAAAGGTTGGAAGAAAGATAGTGGCAAATTGGGAGCTATCTGGGCTGCAAAGCGAGTACCAGACGATCATGTAACAATGGTTCCCAATTGGAGTATCATTAAAACAATCGATATCGACGATACAGAAAATTATCGTGCTTCGGCCAACTATAAGCAGGTAGCTATTGATAATGGCTGGTATTCACCAGAAAGTGGAAAACCCTTTGTTTGGCAAGAGGCATATGCTCCTACTCCACGCGAATGGGCAACGGGGCGTTTTTGGTTATTCCATGCACTATATGCACCTGAATTACCAGGTTTGCCAGACCGATGGACCAAGAATCCATTCGACGGTGAGAATCAGTACACTCAGTATGTAGAGCCTCTTTCGGTTTATCCTTTTTCATTTAAACCGAACAAGAAGCTAGCTGTACAGGATGTGATGAAATTTCAACGATCAACTTTTACTGGAACCATTTACGATAAAGAGAATTCTCCGGCCTGGTATTATCCCAATAAGAATGGGAAACTGGTGAAAAGTGCTTTTGCTACTCCATTTCCACACAAAGAAACACGCCAATTATTGCGAATAAATAGCCGTAGAAATGTGGCTCGTGCACGTGGAGAATACGGAATGGTTGCTCAGCTCAGAGGTTGGTTGCCCAATGAGATTGGAGGAATCTATTATGTGTATGTCGATAATGCATATACATCGCCTTATGTGCCTATTTATGCGGGAGTAACAGATGTGGCGGAATGTTACAAGCGTTACAGTAAAAAGAAATACGATGAGCAATCCATGCGTTGGGCAGTCGATTTTGTGGACAACTTGTTGTACCTGCGTTGGCAAGATGCTATAAAAGATGTTCGAGCGAAACGCGATCCGGTTGAAGAACGCTTCTTCGACGAACAGAAACAGATGGATGAGGAAGCTTTGAAGTTGTTGAAGAAGAACAAGAAGAAAGGGCAGGAATACTTAACTCAGAAAACCATTGAAAGGATGAATGAGTTGCATAAACTGTATCAAGATTTACGAATCGATTTGATAACAAAATACACTAATAATAAACAAGGAATTTAAGCGCAGATATTAAGTTTAAACTACTTCGGTTAAGCTATTACTCGCTTATTTTTCTGATTTGCAGATATTCCATATTTTTGGTCGACTAAAAAAATCTATGGAATATTTAATCATCTAAAAACATCTAAAAGAATGACATTAATAAAATCAATTTCCGGTATTCGCGGAACGATTGGCGGTCAGCCAGGTGAGGGACTATCTCCTGTTGATGTGGTAAAATATGCTGCATCGTATGCAACCTGGGCACAGAAAGCTGCTGGTAAAAGAGATGTTACTTTAGTAGTTGGTCGCGATGCACGTATCTCGGGACCAATGGTGGCCAGTCTGGTAATTAATACTTTGGTTGGTATGGGATGTAACGTGGTAAACATTGGTTTAGCCACTACTCCAACTACCGAGTTGGCAGTGACAGGAGAAAATGCCGATGGAGGTATTATTCTTACAGCAAGTCACAACCCAAAGCAATGGAATGCATTGAAATTGCTTAATAACAAAGGAGAGTTCCTTAATGCCGAAGAGGGACAAATGATTTTGGATGTAGCCGAGGCTGAAAGTTTCAACTTTGCAGAAGTGGACGACTTGGGTATTGTTACTGAAAAAGATTACACCGATATTCATGTTCAGCATGTGTTGGATTTGGAGTTGGTAGATAAAGCAGCTATTGAAGCAGCCGGATTCAAAGTGGCAATCGATGCAGTTAATTCTGTTGGAGGTGTTGCTATCCCTACCATGTTGGAAGCATTGGGTGTGAAAGAAGTGGTTGAGATCAACTGTGAAGCAACTGGGCATTTCGCACATACTCCAGAACCTCTTCCAGAAAACTTGGTAGAGACTTCAGAAATTATTCGTAGGAAAGGTGTTGATGTAGGTTTTGTGGTAGACCCAGATGTTGACCGTTTGGCTATCATCAACGAAGATGGAACCATGTTTAACGAGGAGTACACTTTGGTGGCTGTTGCCGATTATGTTTTGGCACACACTCCAGGAAATACAGTTTCTAACCTTTCATCGTCAAGAGCTTTGCGTGTGATTACCGAGAAGCACGGAGGTAGCTATGCTGCCGGAGCTGTAGGTGAGGTGAATGTGGTAGCTAAGATGCGCGAAACCAATGCGGTTATTGGTGGTGAAGGAAACGGAGGAGTAATCTATCCTGCTTCACATAGTGGACGTGATGCATTGGTTGGTGTAGCACTATTCTTAACTCATTTGGCTAAGAAGGGAATGAAATGTTCTGAGTTGAGAGCAACTTATCCAAACTATTTTATTTCGAAAAATAAGATTGAATTGACACCGGAAATTGACGTTGATGCTATTTTGGTACAGATGAAAGAGAAGTACCAAAACGAAGAAGTAAACGACATTGATGGTGTTAAAATTGACTTCGAAAATAGCTGGGTGCATCTTCGTAAATCGAATACAGAACCAATTATTCGCATCTACTCAGAAGCACAATCGATGGATGAAGCAGAGCAATTGGCTCAGCAAATCATTGGCGATATCAAGCAAATTACTCAGGCTTAATTGTCTGTTTAGAATATTTTTAACGGCTAAATCGAATTCCACGGTTTAGCCGTTTTTTTGTACGATTTTTCTTAGCATACCACTAAAAATAAAGTGGTGAAAAGGAAGCACCATATACCAATAAACCCTCCCCCATAGTCCGTGTGGTCGGAATGTGGCGGTTTGTTTCACCATTCTGCTTTCTTCATTTTTTACAATTGAAAATTCCAGCCAGGCCTCTCCGGGGAGCTTCATTTCGGCATAAAGTAATAAGCGATTATTCGCTTCGTCAGCAACTAGTACCCTCCAAAAATCCAAGGCATCTCCAGTTTGTAGTTTTTTGGGGTCCCTTCGCCCTCGCCTTAATCCTACTCCTCCTGCAAGTATGTCGAAAAAACCACGAAGTTTCCATAGCCAATTTCCATAATACCAGCCATTTTCTCCTCCTATTTGCCAAATGTTCTTTTTTACTTGCTTCATATTTTCAACAGGCATAGTTCTGTAATCCTTGTAACAGCCAAACTTCGGTGGTTGGATAAACTGTGAAATAGGAGCTGGAAATCCACTGCTGGTAAAGGAGTCGGTCCAGCTGGATGTTACTTGGTTTTGAGCGATACGTTTTAGTGCCAATTCAATTGCTTTTCGATAGCTCAACGGTTCATGATCAAAAATCTCGGTAAGCTTTAAATCCCGACATACCACTTCAACTTTCATGCTGTCTACTAAGCTTACTGCCAGATGATAATTGGCAGCAGTGATGAAATAGAGCCAGTAAGAAGAAAGTCGTGGAGAAAATACAGGCAGAGTGTAAATATAGCGCCTTAACTGTCTTACTTCGGCGTATGTAAGAAGCATTTCTTTATAGGTGAGAACGTCCCGGCTTCCAATATCGAAAATCTGATTTAAACATTGTGGGTGAAGAAGTACATGCTCCAAATAGTAGAGCACATCGCGAATAGCAATAGGCTGACAACGAGTTCTTAGCCAGGAAGGTGTTATCATCACGGGCAATTTCTCCACCAAATCGCGAATGATTTCAAAGGAAGCACTTCCTGAGCCTACAATAATACCTGCACGAAGTTCGGTAATAGCACAATTGGCATTGCGTAATAGGTTTCCTGTCTGAAGGCGCGATTCTAAATGAGTGGATAATTTTTCAGCATTGGCCAATCCACTGAGGTAAATAACTTGTTGACACGATGTCGTATTTACATACTGGACAAAATTATTGACGCATTGCTCCTCTTTTTTGCTAAAACCAGAAGAGGAGTCACTCATAGAGTGTACTAAATAATAAGCGGCATTAATATCCTTTGGGAGGGAACTTAGACTATTCGCCTCGAGTAGATTTCCTTCAATATATTTAGGGATGTTAGGTAGGTCGAACCAGGGAACTCTGTTTGTATCTCTAACCAAACAGTATACCTCAAAATCTTTTTTCAGAAGAATATAGAGTAAACGTTGACCAATATATCCGGTAGCTCCGGTAAGTAGGATTTTCATAGATCAATTGATATAGTAACAACGGTTTTATCTATGAATAAACAATGGAATAATAAAAAATGTTAAATATGATCATATGTTATAAAATATAATTTGCATAGATCCCTTGTGTGTTGGGCGATTGGTGGTTTTGTGGTTGTAAATCTGAGGGTTAACTTGTGTTAAAAGTCGAAAAGTAAAGAACTTTTTGTTCTATTATTGCGTAATAACTATACGCGCTTCATTCTCATAGTTGGACTTAGGGGGTTGATTGGTAATGTGGATTAAATATGAAGCGCTAAAGGTTAATTAGTTGTTCGTTTTTTGAGAGAGAGGCGGTGGTTTTTACCACCGCTTCGCGTTTTTTATAAGTTTCTTACCTTTATTTCAACCGATAAATTTTCATCAGGTTTTATCCACAAATTCTTAACGGTGTAAAACAGTGTTAGGTTAGGTACATTACCTATGCCGACACTATTTCCCGATATAGTGAATGAGGTAGTCTTACCTGCTTTTAATACCAACTTATTAGGATAATCAATTCCTATACCTGGCTTGGTCGATTCCAGGTGATAATCCAATTCGCTTGAATTATGAATATGAACTTCTGTAGAGATGTTATTGCGAACACCTACCGGGTGATTCATGACTTTAATGGAACGTTTGAATATAGGCTTTAGCCATTTGCTATCCCCCATTATCTTACCGTTGAAGTAAGTGGCTGTCTGGTGTTTAAACATGGCTTGTTTCAACGATTTCAAACTTTTGTTTTTGGCAAAAACAAGTGTTATTGGTCGTTTCTCTCCATTGATGTAAGTCATGTCAATAGGACTATGCACATCAGAATTAGCAAAAATAGTTAGCTGTTTATCTAAAGCCCACTGAAAAACTTCAGGGTAATATTCCTTTTCGTTGAAAATCTCAACTCCATGCATCATTCCATTGTCATAAAGCTGAGTATGCATATCGTACCACTTTATGGTATCGGGCTGTTGAGCTTTCCAGCCAGGATGATTCCAGATGAAAAAGGCTCCTTGCTCTTTTGCTTCTTTCAATGCATCCAACACATTTTCACGTTCCAATAAATTATTATTCTTGGTGAAAAGCACATTTAAGTGACCAGGAGGCATTGCTCTGGTTATTTCTGCTGCTTTTACCAGCAAAATTCCTTTTTGCTTAGCCACAGGAAGTGCAATCTCGTACGATCGATTATGATCAGATGTGATGTCCTGCGAATGAGGACGATATTCAATGTGTTCTGTCAATGCAATGGCATCCAGACCATCGCGCCAGGCCTCCTCTACTCTAACGGTTGGCCAAACACTACCATCGGAAAAAACCGAGTGCATGTGGAAATCACATTTTAGGGTAACAAAATTAGGGATGTCGGGAATTTTAATCTCAGTTCGCTGTGCCCAAGTGCCCAAAGAAAGCACAACAAACAAGATGATTGAAATCAACTTTTTCATCTGTTTGAAGTTTATTTGCGATTAACGGCGTTAAAGTTACTAAAGTTTTTATAATTGGTTGACGATAAGTAAACAAGGGAAGGCGCTGATAGTTTTCTGTAACTAAGAGGAATTGATTTGAAGTAATTGAGAATGTAATTTGTTATTTTTGCTGTTATGATCGATCAGGCAACCATACAACGAATTTTTGATGCTGCAGAAGTGGCAGAGGTGGTAGGTGAGTTTGTTACGCTTAAACGACGGGGCGTAAACCTTATCGGACACTGTCCTTTTCACAATGAGAAAACTCCTTCATTTATAGTATCTCCATCCAAAGGGATATACAAATGCTTTGGATGTGGAAAAGGAGGTAATTCTGTGAACTTTATAATGGATCATGAGCAGCTTTCTTATGTTGAAGCACTGAAGTATTTAGCTAAGAAGTATAATATTGAAGTGCACGAGAAGGAAGAGACTCCTGAAATGCTGGAGAAACGCAACGAACGTGAGAGTATGCTGATTGTTTCTGGCTATGCACAGAAATATTTTACCCGAATTTTGAATGAAGACAATGAAGGTCGTTCAATTGGCTTGTCTTATTTGCGTCAAAGAGGAATCCGGGAAGATCTGATCAAAAAATTTGAGTTGGGATATTGCCCCGATAAGCGGGATGCTTTTACCAAGTCGGCACAGAAGCAAGGCTATCGAATGGAATACCTGGAAAAAACAGGTTTGACTATTAAACGAGAAGACTGGGTGCGCGATCGATTTGCTGCACGTGTGATATTCCCAATTCATAACATTGCTGGTCGAGTAATTGCTTTTGGTGGTCGTATTCTGAAAGATGACAAGAAAGCTGCCAAATACCTGAACTCTCCTGAGTCGGAAATTTACCACAAAAGCCGCGTGCTGTACGGAATGTTTCAGGCTAAAAGGGAGATTACAAAGCACGATAGATGTTTCTTGGTGGAAGGTTATACCGATGTGATCTCTTTTCATCAGGCGGGAATTGAGAATGTGGTTGCTTCTTCAGGAACAGCTTTAACTGCTGATCAGATTCGATTAATTAAGCGATTTACCAATAATGTTACTATCATTTACGATGGTGATGCGGCTGGTATTAAAGCGTCGCTTCGTGGAATTGATTTGGTATTGGAAGAGGGGCTGAATGTAAAGGTACTTTTGTTGCCTGACGGAGAAGATCCGGATAGTTTTGCTCGTTCAATGAGTTCGACACAACTGCTGGAATACATTAAGCAGAACGAGACCGACTTCATTAAGTTTAAGACCAAACTTCTATTGAATAATACTGAAAATGATCCGGTGACCAGAGCTCGTGTTATTGGTGATATTGTTCGCTCCATTGCTACTATTCCGGAACCAATCGTACGTTCGGTGTACATCAAAGAATGCAGTGGATTACTGGATGTGAAAGAAGAGGTGCTTTATCAGGAAATTAGAAAGATTAAGCAGAAGCATTCCGAAGATGTTCAGATGAAACAGAAACGGGAAGCACAGCGAGCAGCTCAAGAGCCGGCTCCTGCTATAAGTATTCCTGCTCAACAAATTCCTTGTCAGGAAGAGGAAGGATCGTTTATGCGCTTAATGCTTAAATTCTTCAACAATGTAATGACTGAGGAAGAGATTAATGAGCATGAAGTAGAGCAGGTTCGGGTACGCGACTATATAATTAGCGAGCTAGAAGCGGATAGCCTGAAAGCATTCAATCCGGTTTATCAGCGCATTTTAGATGAGAGTGTTGAGCTTTCTGATGATGAAAACTTCGATTGTCAGAAACATTTTATCAACCATCCTGATCCGGATATCAATCAAGCTGCAACCAATTTGTTGGCCGAGAAGTATGTGGAAAGTGCTCGCTGGCGAAATAGTGGTTCGTATGTTGAGGACGAGGAAGATATCTTGGATTACTTGGTTACTAAAGCCATTGTGGAATACAAAATGGCCAGAGTGAAGATGATGGAAAAAGATATCTTCGATAAGATGAATAAATTGAATCCGAAGAATGATGCGGAAGAGCTGAATGAGCTGTTGGCGCAGATGATGAACCTGAAAAAGATTGAAACTTTACTTTCGAAAGAACTAGGACGACGAGCAATCATGTAAACTGAATGGAGAAAAGAAATCTGGCATATTTTCAGCTTAATGTTGCCATACTTTTATTTGGTGTAGCTGGATTGTTTGGGCGTTGGATTTCATTGTCGGCACAAGAAATTACTTTTGGGCGAGTGCTGTTTGGGGCAATTGCCATTGGTACATATTGGTTCTCCCGTTCTTCAGTATCAGTTAAAATAACTACATCTTCGGTTTTAAAATTAGTTGGCACAGGTGCCTTGTTGGCTTTCCATTGGTTTAGCTTTTTTCACTCCATACAAGTTTCATCGGTTGCAATAGGTTTGCTGGGATTTTCAATATTTTCGGTATGGGCCACTTTATTGGAATCCATTGTTTTTAAGGAACGAATAAAGCCGATTTACTTTCTCCACCTCTGCCTAATTTTGGTAGGAATATGGATAATTGTACCGGAGTTCAGTTGGGATAATCAAGCTTTTAAAGGAATGGTCTGGGCCATTCTATCAGGCTTGAGTTTTGCTTTTTTACAAATTAGTAATCGGAAAATAGTTACAGGACTACCATCGCAATTAATTACCGGAGCACAATTTATTGTTGCAGCCATTTTAATGGCTCCTTTTGTTGCTGAGAATATAATTGATTGGTCGTTGAAAGATATTACACTTCTTATTTTGTTGGGAACAGTCTTTACTGCTTTGGCTCATACGCTTTTTATTGCTTCGTTAAAGCATATAAATGTTCGGATAGCTTCAATGCTTTCTGCTTTAGAGCCCGTTTATGGTATTGTTGCAGCTGCAATTCTGTTAAAAGAACTGCCAGGAGTGAACGAAATAGCTGGTGGTCTGGTTATCCTTCTAACAGTGATTTGGGTAGTGGTTAGCGATAAACGACATTAAAAAATCGGATGTTAGTGATAAATCAGTATTTTTATCAACCTCAAGATAATTAAATAAGTAAATGCGAACAGTAAAGATTGAAAACAGAGAAGAGATAGCCGAAATTATCGGAGCATGTCGCACCTGTTTTTTAGGAATGGCTGATAGTGAAGGGAAGCCTTATGTGTTGCCCATGAACTTTGGCTTTAATGGCGAAGAAATTATTTTACATTCGGCCCCGGAGGGAAGAATGGTTGATATATTAAAATCGAATCCTCAGGTGTGTGTCACTTTTTGTCATGGCGATGAATTGGCTTATATGCACGAACAGGTAGCTTGTAGTTACAGAGTAAAATCGAAAACAGTAGTTGCTGAGGGAAATGTACGATTTGTAGATGACTTTGATGAGAAGGAGAAATACCTGCATCAAATGATGAAACAGTACACCGATAGAACGTTCAAATTTGGAGCTCCTGCAGTTAAAAATGTATGTATAGTTGTCATGAAAATTGATGCTATTGGAGCCAGAGAATTTGGAGCACCACCAACGTCAGCTTGGGTACGATAAATGGAGAAGATGATACTACTTACAGGGGGAACGGGAATGTTGGGAGCACACGTGCTTCTCGATTTAGTGAAACAGGGGAAAAAGGTAAGAGCATTAAAACGAAGCTCAAGTAATCTGAGTCAGGTAAAACAGGTATTTGAAGCCTATTCTGCAAACGCAGAAGAACTATTTCGTCAGATTGAATGGGTAGATGGCGATGTTACCAATTTACTTTCCCTTAAGCCATATTTTGCAGGTGTTGATACCGTTATTCATACTGCTGCAATGGTTTCGTTTCATTCCGATGACCGTGAAACAATGTTATTCAATAATATTGAAGGAACAGCCAATATGGTGAATCTTGCGTTGGAGTTTAATGTGCGTAAGTTTTGTCATGTAAGTAGTATTGCTGCTGTAGGAAGAGCCGAAAATGGTGAATCAATCACCGAAAAACATCAATGGATTCCCGATAAAAAACACTCGAGTTATAGCGAAAGTAAATTCTTTTCTGAAATGGAAGTTTGGCGAGGAATTGAAGAAGGTTTGGATGCAGTGATTGTAAATCCATCGGTAATATTGGGGGTTGGTAACTGGAAAATGGGAAGTCCGCAATACTTTTCAATTGTTAACGATGGACTAAAGTTCTTTACCAAAGGAGGAACCGGTTATGTGGATGCACGTGATGTGTCAAATGTGATCTTGTTAACTCTTGATGAAGCAAACTGGGAGAAGACAAAGAACCAACGTTACATTGTGAGTGCCGAAAATGTACGTCATCAGGATGTTTTCAATTACATAGCCGAAGAGTTAAATGTGCAGAAGCCTTCCATATATGCCAATTCTATAATGTTGAGTTTGGCGTGGCGAGCAGCTAAGTTGGTGGAGCTAATAACCCGAAAGAAAGCGGCTATTACCCGCGAAACGGTTTCTGGAGCCGATCAGTTTAATCAATATTGTGGAAAGAAAATTACAGAAGTAGTTGCTTTTCAATACCGAACAGTAGAGGAATCCGTAAGGCAGATAGCCTCCATATTTAAACAACAATCTTCGGTGTAAATAAAAAATGGCAAAGTGGAAGCAATGCCTCTACCCTGCCATTTTAATCTTATCTGAAAAGCTGTTTTCTTATAATCCGAAAACTTCTTTTACCTGGCTAACAAAGTCTAGCTTCTCCCAAGTGAAAAGTTCAACCTCTGCTTCGAATTGACCTCCATAAGGAGATTGGAACTTCTTCGTTACTTTGCGTGGAGTACGTCCCATGTGTCCGTAAGCAGCAGTCTCTTCGTAAATAGGATTACGAAGCTTCAAGCGCTCTTCAATTGCTCTTGGGCGAAGATCGAAAATCTGCTTGATCTTTTCTGCAATTTCACTGTCCGTAAGCTCAACTTTCGATTTTCCATAAGTATCAACAAAAATACTTACCGGCTCTGCAACTCCAATTGCATATGAAAGCTGTACCAACATTTCGTCGGCAACACCAGCAGCAACCAGGTTCTTAGCAATATGACGAGCAGCATAAGCAGCCGAACGGTCTACTTTCGAAGGATCTTTTCCTGAGAAAGCACCACCACCGTGCGCTCCTTTTCCTCCGTAAGTGTCAACAATAATCTTACGACCTGTAAGACCAGTGTCACCATGAGGACCACCAATCACAAACTTACCTGTTGGGTTAACATGAAGAATGTAATTTTCGTCGAATAACTGCTGAACACGCTCTGGTAATTGAGCAATTACACGAGGAAGAAGGATGTTTTGAACATCTTCTTTGATTTTTGCCAACATTGGTTCGTCGGCATCAAACTCATCGTGCTGAGTAGAAACAACAATTGTATGAACACGAACAGGCTCATGCTTTTCGTTGTACTCAATTGTAACCTGCGACTTAGAATCTGGACGCAAGTAAGTCATCTCTTTTTCTTCTCGACGAATGGCAGCCATTTCCCAAAGAATAAGGTGCGATAGCTCCAAAGATAATGGCATGTAGTTGTCAGTCTCAGTCGAAGCATAACCAAACATCATTCCCTGGTCACCAGCTCCCTGATTCATTAGTTCTTCGCGCTCAACACCACGGTTGATATCTGCCGACTGTTCGTGAATTGCAGAGAAAACACCACACGATTCACCATCGAAACGGTATTCACTTTTGGTGTAACCAATACGGTTGATCACCTGACGTGCAATTTCCTGCACATCGATATATGTTTTCGTACGCACCTCACCAGCTAAAACTACCTGCCCGGTTGTTACCAACGTTTCGCAAGCAACTTTCGATTCTGGATCGTATGCGATGAAACGATCTAAAAGTGCATCTGAGATCTGATCGGCTACCTTATCTGGGTGCCCTTCAGAAACAGATTCAGAAGTAAATAAATAACTCATAACACAACTTTTTTAATGTCCTAAACAGACATTGCATTAAACATTAAACGATTGTGTGTAGTATCTGATTGATAATTAATAAGGAAAGGAAAAACATAAAGAAATGTTTTAGCATTTTTTTCCGTGGTTGCAATCAATCACAAATCTATCCACATAAAATCGCTGCAAAGGTATTCTTTTTTTCTAAAAAAACACCTTTTGGTATTTATTTATGGATTTAACACTCAATACAGAACACTGTCTAAATTACCTTTAGAATTCAGTGTAAATGTGTCAACAAAAATAATGGGTTTGGGTTTACCACTTCTTGATGTAAGTCAAAATAAACTACTGGGTTAGGTTTCTGAATGCAGTCTCTAGGTTAGAAACTGAACGAGTCATCTCAAGCAATGTGATATTGTTGGTAATACACCACTTAAAAATATCGCTTCGCATGTCTTGTTGTCCACTAACAACGAAGCGTGTATTGGTAATGCTTTCAGCCTTTAATATTGTGTCAATATCAGTATGCCAATCGGAAGCAACTTCTTTTGCAAATTCAACCGAGACAATCCATTTGTTAGATTGTGCATGTTTGATGGTATTCACGTCGCCATCGGTAACAATTTGGCCATTGTTAATTATTATTACCCGATTGCAAAGTGCTTCCACTTCCTGCATAATATGAGTGGATAGCATCACTGTTTTATCCTGACTAATACTTTTAATCAAGTCTCGAATTTCTTCCAGTTGATTGGGATCAAGTCCGGTAGTTGGTTCATCCAGAATTAAAACTTCTGGATCGTGAATAAGTGCTTGCGCTAAACCTACTCTTTGGCGATATCCTTTGGAAAGTGTACCAATTTTTTTGTGTTGCTCTTTGGTGAGTCCAACCAATTCAACCATCTCTTGAACTCGATTTTTAGCTTGGTTGATCTTGTATATATTAGCAATGAAGAGCAGGTACTCCTTTACATACATGTCGAGGTAAAGCGGGTTGTGTTCTGGTAAATAACCAATTTGTTTTCTTATGGCTAATTGATTACCGTTGATTAGCTGATCGTTGATGTAAACAGAACCATTTGAGGCAGGAAGATAACCCGTGATAATTTTCATCATGGTTGATTTTCCAGCTCCGTTGGGGCCCAAGAAGCCAACAATTTGCCCCGATTCAATTTCAAAATTGACCGACTTTAGTGCTTCTTGTTCTCCGTATATTTTGCTTACATTAACTGCTTTTATCGACATAATTCTGGATAATAAAATCAAAGACAATAACGAAGATAACAGAAAATCTATTGCTAAAACGATAGTAAAAATGGTTTAGGTTAAAACTGTAATAATTAATTGTAAAATTCTGGTTGTAGCAGATTGTTTTCAAATTATTACTCATGCTGAAAAATGAAGTTTGTAATGAGGCCTATTGAGCTGTTATAGATTGTGTTATGAAAAAGAAATTGTTTGTATAGTAAATTGACTGTTAAGTTAACGATATCAGAGTGTTAGATGTTGGGAACTTCTTTTTGCAATGTTGAGGTGTCAATTTTTTAGTTCGTAACAATTTGTTAATTTTGCCTACTCAAATTCTTTGGATATGAAAGACCAAAATTTCAACTACATCAATAACCTGATTAACTACAATCGACAATCGACTTCTGAGGTGAAAATTGGCAATACGCCAATGGGGGGAAAGCATCCAATTCGTATTCAGTCAATGACTGATACCGATACTAAGGATACGGAAGCCACATTAAAACAGATTTTAGATTTGGTCAGGGCTGGTGCCGAATATGTTAGAGTAACAGTTCAAGGTATTCGAGAAGCCGAGAATTTGAAAAACATTAAAGAAGAATTACTGAAGTTAGATTGTCAGATTCCTCTTGTTGCCGATGTACATTTTAATCCGAAGGTGGCTGAAATAGCTGCAAAGTACGTTGAGAAAATTCGAATAAATCCAGGAAATTTCTACGATAGACGAGCTCAGTTTACCGAGGAATTATATACCGATGAAGAATATCGAAAAGAATTGGAGAAGATTGAAGAACGATTTATTCCATTCTTAAAGCTATGTAAAAAGCACAATACAGCTTTGCGCATTGGTGCCAATCAGGGTTCTTTGTCCGATCGCATTATGAGTCGCTATGGTGATACTCCTGCGGGAATCGTTGAATCGGTAATGGAATTCCTGCGAATTTGCCAAAAAGAATCGTTCGAAGATGTGGTGATTTCTATTAAATCGAGTAACACTCGAATTATGACTTACACTGTGCGAATGATGAACTACAAAATGCGACTGGAGGATATGAAGTATCCATTGCATATTGGAGTGACAGAAGCTGGTGAAGGAGAAGATGGACGTATTAAGTCGGCTGTTGGAATTGGAGCTTTGTTGGCTGATGGAATTGGAGATACAATTCGTGTTTCATTGACCGAAAATCCGGTAAACGAAATTCCATTTGCTCGCAAATTGGTTGACGCATTTAAATACAGAACGGGGCACGAAGAGATTGAAGCTCCAACTATTGCTCAAACAAATCCATTCGAATATGAGCGCCGTAGTACTCGACCTGTAATGAATGTTGGAGGGAAACGCTTACCTGTTGTAATGGCTCACTTGGGTGATATGAAATTGCAAGAGGTGTTACCTATCTGGGGAAACCTTCAGCCAGATTATTTTTACGACGGGAAAGAGGTCTTTACGGCCGATGGAACGAGCTATCCAATTCAAACTCTTGAAGAATATTTGTACGAAAGTACTCACTTCAATCAGATGAAGTTTATTCGTGTTAAGAAGAAAGAGTTCGATGCTTTCCATGCCGAATATCCAGAAATTATAACTAAGCTTAAGCAAACTCGAAAGACAATTCTTATTCTTGAGAGTGATCATGATAATGCAATGGCAGAGATGCGAGCATTCTTATATTTCCTAGATGCTCATATCTGTAAAGTGCCAGTTATTTTATATCGAAAATACAAAGCGCGCACATTAGAAGATCTAATTATTAATGCTTCAACTGATATGGGAGCATTATTATTAGATGGATATGGCGACGGAATCTGTATTGGAAACGAAGGTGACCTTTCATTCTCAGAATTGAAAGACTTGAGCTTCTCAATTCTTCAGGCCAGTCGCATGCGAGTAAGTAAGACGGAGTTCATCTCTTGTCCAGGATGTGGACGTACTCTTTTCGATTTACACAGTACAACAGCTTTGGTTAAAGAGCACTTTAATCATCTCGATCATTTGAAAATTGGAGTGATGGGCTGTGTGGTAAATGGACCAGGAGAAATGAGTGATGCCGATTATGGTTTTGTGGGAGCTGGGCCAGGAAAGGTGAACTTATATAAAGGACAAAAATTGAAAAAGAGACATATTCAGTTTGAAGAAGCCGTTATGGAGATGGAAAATTTGATTCGAGAATATGGCGACTGGAAAGATCCGGATTGATATTATTGATATTTTAGAATAAATTCAGAAAACTTTGACCGTATACACAATAAGTGTTTATAGTCAAAGTTTTTTATTTACTTGATATTTAAGTTCTTTTAGTTAGGAGTGTTTCTTTAAAATGTATAATTTTACCGTGTTCGTTAACGAACAAGTGTGAAATGAAGTAGAAAAACCCAAAAATTATGGATAAATCGCGAAGAGATTTTTGTAAAAAATCAATAACCGCGGCAGCTGGTGTTGGCTTGGTGTCGCTGGTTCCAGGACAACTTAGTTGCTCAAACCCAAACGAAACAATTGTTTTCGGTGCTATTGGTATAAGAAGTATGGGATATGCCAATATGCGTGCGTTTTTAAGACAAAAAAACACTTACTGTAAGGCGCTTTGTGATGTCGACCAATCTATAATTAACCAGCGTGCAGCTTGGGTTCAGAAAGAAACAGGTAAAAAGCCTGATACTTACACCGATTTCAGAAAACTATTAGAAGATAAAGAAATTGATGCTGTTATTATTGGTACTCCAGACCATTGGCATTGTTTAATTGCTATTATGGCTATGGAGGCTGGTAAACATGTATATGTTGAGAAGCCAATGGCTAACAGTATTACTGAGGCGATGTTGATGGAAAAGGCCGTTGAGCGCTATGAAAAAGTGCTTACTGTTAACCAATGGCAACGTAGCGGACAGCATTGGCAAGATGCTGTTGATTACATCAACTCAGGGAAACTAGGGAAAATTGGACGTATCAAGGCTTGGTCGTATACCAGAAAAGATGAATTGCCAATTGTACCAGATTCTCCAACACCAGAAGGAGTAGATTACGACATGTGGTTAGGGCCTGCTCGTAAGCGTCCTTTTAACAAACAGCGTTATCATTACAATCACCGTTACTACTGGGATTATGCCGGTGGATTAATGTGTGACTGGGGAGTGCACATGCTCGACTTTGCACTGTTCGGAATGGATGTTACTACACCGAATAAGGTGATGGCAATGGGAGGAAAATATAGTTTCCCAAATGATGCTCGTCAAACTCCGGATATGATGAATGTATTGTATCAGTTCGATGATTTTATGGTTGAATGGGAACATGCCATCTCTTTGGGGCAACAGAAGTTTGGTTCTTCGGCTGGTATCGTTTATCAGGGCGAGAATGCATCAATGACAGTTCACCGTGGGGGTTGGGAAGTAATTCCTGAAAAATCGCATAAAGGAGAACCATTGGCTGATGCAGTTCCATTTACAAAAGGACAAGGTGATTTGGATAAACACGTAGCCAACTTCCTACACTGTATTCGAAACAATAAGATGGAAACCAATTGTTCTGTTAAAGCAGGAAAAGATGTGGCTATTTTAGCTCATATGGGGAATATTGCATACCGAACAGGGGAAATCCTACATTGGGATAAGAAGAAGCTCGAGTTTACAGGAAGCGATGCAGCCAATGCATTAATCACACCAACTTATCGAGCACCTTGGAAACTACCTAATTTGTAAAGATTAGTAAAAAAATATAGCTCTGAAGGGTGAATCTCAAATTAAAGATTCACCCTTTTTGTTTTCAAAAACATGGTTTATCGATTTAAGAACAGTATATCACAGGATTTGGTTATTTATTGCTAAATTGTACTCCTAGATTGAATTAAAACCATAAGACATGACTAAACCAAATTTGGCTAGGCGTGAGTTTATTAAAAACTCTGCCATAGTAGCCTCTGTGGCGGCTGTCCCTACCTGTTTAACAGCCGGATGTACAAAAGAAAAGAAACACTTCCCTGAAGGAAAATTGAATGTTGCTGTTGTTGGCCTTGGAATGGGGTATCATAACATGTTAAACTGTGTCGATGAGAATATCGTAGCGTTTTGCGATGTCGATGAAATGCGTATTAAGGGGCGTTTGAAGCACTTTAAAGAGAAGTTTCCCAATAAGGTAGAACCATACCTTTATCAGGATTACCGCGAAATGTTTAGCGAAGTAGGCGATCAGATTGATGCTGTAATTATAGCTACACCTGATCATACGCATGCTAAAATTACTTTAGAAGCAATGAAGTTGGGTAAGCATGTTTATTGCCAAAAACCTCTTACCCATTCGGTTTACGAATCACGAATTTTAACTCAGGCTGCCAAGAAGTATAACGTGGTTACTCAGATGGGTAATCAGGGAGCTTCATCTGGATCTACTGCATGGGTGTGTGAAAGTATCTGGAATGGTGATATTGGAGAAGTTAAAGAGGTACATGCATGGACCAACCGCCCTATCTGGCCACAATGTTTGAACAGACCAGAAGAGACCCCACCAATACCGAAAGAAATTGACTGGGATTTGTGGTTGGGGCCTGCTAAAGAACGTCCTTATCATCCATCGTATCATCCATGGAACTGGCGTGGCTGGTGGGATTTTGGTACGGGAGCATTAGGCGATATGGCTTGTCATATTTTCGATGTAATTATGCGTTCGTTGCGCTTGCAATATCCATCGGGAATTCAGGCTAGTTGTACAAAATGGAATATCGAATCACCACCAGAAGCAGAAAAGATTATCTACTATTTCCCAGAACGAAAAGCGTACAAAAAAATAGGTATGCCAGAGGTGAAAATCACCTGGTATGATGGTGGTTTATTACCTGAACGTCCGGCCGAATTAGAAGATGGTGAGATGATGGGCGATAGAGATGGAGGAGTACTTTTTGTTGGAACAAAAGGAAAAATTGTTTGTGGGTGCTATGCTAAGAATCCACGCTTGCTTCCAACTAAAAAGTTCAAAGACTACAAACCAGAGATTAATGAACGTCTTATTCCTGGCGGTATTGGAGGTCACGAAAAAGATTGGGTGAAAGCATGTAAAGCCAAGCCGGAAGATCGTGAAATACTAAAATCGAATTTCGAGTACGCTGGTCCATTTAACGAAGTAGTTGTAATGGGAACCGTTGCATCCCGATTAGCTGGGCTAAACCGAATTCTAAAATGGGATGGTCCTAACATGAAATTCACCAACATTTCAAAAGAGGAAAAGATAAAGATCCCTGAATATGTGAAGTTAGATACGTCGGGAAGTTTCCCTCGATATGTATCGAAACATGTTCCAGTAAATGCATTAGAATATGCCGAGAGTTTAATTAAGCGAAATGCAAGAAAAGGCTGGGAGCTAAAGTTGTAATAATAGATTAAATATAAGAAAGCAAAATAGTGAGTTGTTAAGTCGTTTTAACAACTCACTGTTTTTAGGGGCTATAGGCTTTATGGCGACCTTAAAAGGTAAAGTAGGTAAGTTCGAGAGTGTTATAAAACAATATCATTTATTTTCTTATAAAAAAATGATATATTGTAAAATATTAATCCTCAAATAATTTAGCCATGCAACCAAATCCCCCAAACGATGGTGTGCTAAAGCTTTCTTGGCAATGCTCATTACTGATTGTTTTAAGTGTACTTTATACTTTTATGCTTTTCCTTTATGGTTTTGGAGTTTTATTAGGTGGAATCGTGAATAATATGGTATTTTCTGATTTCATATTATTAATTCAAAAGTACTTTCCATTGGCAAGCTTCCGGGAAGTGAGCTTGACAATATTCTTTCTAGTGTTACCTTACATTATTATCCGAGTTGTGATAATTGCATTCTTGGTGAAAAGGCGAAAGGCTGCTGTTTACTTAGCAACTGCATTGGCTTTGGCCAGCTTAATTCTTCATTTGATAACGGATAATTACCTTTTTTCTATGATTGCCGTATTAGAATTATTTGCAGCAATAATGCTACTTAAAAATGGGTTTGTATCTCAAAAAAATTTAAACTAAAGCTTTGGATTACTATTTTTGATTGAAAATGTAATTTATGATTCGACCTAGAAACATAAAGCAAGGAGATAAGATTGCTATTGTTGCTCCTGCAGGAAAAATAGAGAAGAAGCATGTTACTCCTGCTGTGGAATATCTTCGAGAAAAAGGATTCGAAGTGGCGTTGGGTGAGGCTGTTTTTAATGAGCACGGTGTGTTTGCCGGAACAGATGAGCAACGAACAAACGATTTGCAGAGAATGCTTGATGATCCGGATGTGGCCTGTATAATTTGTGCCAGAGGAGGCTATGGAACTTTACGAGTTATTGAAAATATCAATTGGAGCAAATTCAAAGAATACCCAAAGTGGTTGGTTGGTTTCAGCGATATAACTGTTATACATTCTTTTTTAAATAATGCTGGTTTCGAAACGATTCATGGTGTAATGCCTCGCTATTTTCTAAATGAAGGAGAGGTAACTAATGAGTTGATTACACTGCAAAATGCTTTTTCAGGAAAAGGTAATAAGTACAAAATTTCAGGGAATGAGAATAATCGATTAGGAGATGCTAAAGGAGAATTGGTTGGTGGAAATTTATCGATTATTTATAGTCTTCAAGCAACTCCTTATGAACTTAAAACTGAAGGAAAGATATTATTCATTGAAGATTTAGCAGAGTATCATTATCATTTAGATAGAATGATGCTCAATCTAAGATTGTCGGGGAAACTTTCGAAGTTAAAAGGATTGATTGTTGGTAATTTCTCTGATATGAAAGATGGAGAGACATCATTTGGGAAAAGAGCATATGAAATAATTGCAGAACATGTAGAGGCATATGACTATCCGGTATGTTACGGTTTTCCTGCTGGACATGAGAAGAGAAATATGGCATTAAACTTTGGGAAAGAGGTTGTGATGAGTGTTGAAAAGAACGAAGTAATAATAACCTGAGTTTTTAATTTGAGTTCAGGGTAATAAAAACAATCAAGATGGCACAACACAATGAACTCGGAAAGAAAGGAGAAGAAATTGCTCTTCAATTCTTAAGAAAAAATGAATATCGAATTTTGGAAACAAACTGGAGATTTGGTCAACAAGAGATTGATATTATTGCAGAAAAAGGAGAAGAGTTAATTATTGTAGAAGTAAAAACCCGTTCCAGTAATTATTATCAGGCTCCATGGGAGGCAATAAGTAAGCAAAAGCAACGATTTCTAATAAACGCAGCAGAGGCATACATTCAGAAAAATGATGTTGATTTAGAAACTCGTTTTGATGTGATCTCTATTGTAATAGTCAATGGTAAAACAGAGTTAGAACATATTGAAAGAGCTTTCTACCCTACTCTGCGTTAAAGAACTTTTCTAGTACTTCAATAAGAATATGTAATCGAATGGGTTTTGAGATATAATCGTCACAACCAGCAGACAAAATTTCTTCGCGTTCATTGGCCATAGCATAAGCTGTTTGTGCAATGATTGGAATGTTTGGTGAGATCTCCTTTATTTTACGTGTTGCTTCATAACCATCAATCTCAGGAAGTCTGATATCCATAAGAATGATATCAATATTTTTTCCAGATTGTACATGCTCAATAGCTTCTCTACCGTTTGAAGCATAGATTACATTTGCTTTGGTTTTTTTCAACGCTGCCTGAAAGAAGTATACATTTACCTCCTCATCTTCGACAACCATAATGGTTTTATTTGACCAATCTGTTACAGTAGGGGCACTCATACTTGTTTTGTTTAATGGTAAAAATATAACTTCTTAAGGACAATAATTCGTTTTGCTAAAAAAACTTACAACATTTGGTTTTAAATCCTTAATTAATAAAGGTAAATTCGTATGAATTTGTTCTATATCGATTAAATTTTCACTGTAAAAAAAATGTTACATGAATATTGAAGAGCTACGCTTATATTGCATTAGTAAACCAGGAGTGACCGAGGGGTTTCCTTTTGATGAAGTTACTTTGGTATTTAAAGTGATGGATAAAATGTTTTGTTTGACTTCGTTGGATAAGCCACTTAGTATGAATGTAAAATGTGATCCGGAAGAGGCAATTGCTTTGAGAGAGCAATACGAAGATGTGTTGCCGGGGTATCATATGAATAAAAAACATTGGAACACAGTGAATATAACAGGAGCAATTAGCGATGGGCAACTGCAGAAGTGGGTGGATGATTCCTACGACTTGATTGTACAATCGCTAACGAAAAAGAAACAAAAAGAATTGGAAGAATTATCAAATAAATAAATAGATGAACTGGGGAAATAAATTACTTGTATGTGCTGCTATAATGGGAGGAATTTCATTGGGGGCAAATGCACAAGATTTCGAAATAAAAAAAGAAAATAAGGTGGAAGTAACACCGGTTAAGAATCAGTATAGAACTGGTACTTGCTGGTCGTTTGCAACTACATCTTTTATCGAATCGGAGTTGCTTCGAATGGGAAAAGGAACTTTTGATTTGTCGGAAATGTATTTTGTTCGTTATGCTTATTTGAATAAGGCGAAGCGATACATGCGTTATCACGGAGTGGCTAATTTTAGCCAGGGAGGACAAGCACATGATGTAATGAATGTGTTGCGCGATTATGGGATGGTAACTAATGAAAGTTATACAGGCCTTAACTATGGAACAACAAAACACGACCATTATTCTGAGATGGAGCCAATGCTTAAAGGAGCGCTCGATGGTATTGCAAAAGGTAAAGTAAAACGCTTAACTCCTACTTGGGAACTGGGATTTGCAGGAATTTTAGATGCATACCTGGGAAAAGCGCCATCGAAGATAACGGTGAATAACAAAGAAGTTACTCCGGTAGAGTTTGCCAAAGAAATGGGAATTAATGCCAATGATTATATCGAAATAACATCGTACGAGGCATACCCTTTTTATGAGAAAGTAAATTTAGAGGTACCAGATAACTGGTCGGATGATTTATACTACAATCTACCTGCCGAAGATATGATGAAGGTTATGAATTATGCTTTAGAGAATGGTTATTCAATTTGTTGGGATGGAGATGTTAGTGAAAGACAATTCTCTCATAAATCGGGCTATGCAAAGCTTCAAATGAGTTTGGAAGGTAAAAATATTGATAAGGTTCGACAAGATACTTTTGACGATTGGACGAGTACTGATGATCACTTAATGCACGTGGTTGGAACTTCTTACGACAAGGATGGCAATAAATATTTCATCACAAAAAACTCGTGGGGAGAAAAAAGTAATAGCTTTGGCGGATATTTGCATATGTCTGACGATTACGTGAAAATAAAAACGGTAGCATTTATGATTCATAAAGATGCCCTGCCGAAAGACATTGCAAAGAAATTATTCAAAAAAAATTAAGCGATGAAGTATAAGATCGAAGGAGAATATATCGAATTAATTGGTTTGCTTAAAAGGCTGAATATTGCTGAAAGTGGTGGCCAAGCCAAGATGATGGTTAACGATGAATGCGTTTTACGCAATGGAGAGGTGGAGCTGAGAAAAAGAGCAAAGCTTCGTCCAGGAGATGTGATTGAAATATTTGAACATAGAATTGAGCTAGAATAAATGTGTAAGCCCATCATTTGATGGGCTTATATTTTAAATTAAGTTTTTTATTGCAGCCCTTTGGCACTTTTATTGTCCTTATTAAGTGAACTCTTAAAATTGAAGGATATGAAAGTACTTTACACACTATTGGTTCTGTGTTTAATTCCCATCTTATCTAAAGCACAGATTGATTCAGTCCCGGTAACCACTTCCACTACCCATATTCACTACGAAACCCAAACAACAGAGATTCCAAGGCATTTTACGTATAAAGATTTAATGTACGATATGTCGTTTAAAGGATTAAGGAATCTAATGATAGAAATAGAAAGGGATAATCCAGAAGTGTATAAACAGATGCTTCCCCACTATAATTTGCTGGAGAAGAAGAAAAAAACATTTACAACAATAACAACTGTTTCGCTGGCAGCTGCAGGTACGTTAATGCTTAGTGCTGTTGTTTTTAAGAAGAAAAATAACTTCTTCGAAGATGATTCGATGAATGAGAAAGAGATAAATAGTGGCTTATTTGTAAGTGGAATAGTTGTAGGAGGAATTGGTGGATTGATTGCTTGGTTGTCTGCTCCTACCCGAGCAGATATTTTTACATTGATAAATACCAACAACAGGTTAAACGAAAAAGGTAAGATAAAATGGCAATTGGGGTATAATCAAAGGATGAATGTGCCTCAGGTTGGACTTTGTTATGTTTTTTAAAATAAAAAAAGCCTCGGAAATCTCCGAGGCTCAATATATAAGGCCGATAAATCGGCTTTTATTTTCTTAACTACGAACAGCTGCAATACCAGGAAGCTCTTTTCCTTCCAGGTACTCCAACAATGCTCCACCTGCAGTTGAGATGTAAGAAACACCAGCAGCAATACCGAATTTGTTAACTGCAGCAACAGAGTCGCCACCACCAACAAGCGAGAAAGCACCTTTTTTAGTTGCTTCAACAACAGCATCGCCAATTGCAACTGTACCAGCAGCAAAGTTCTCCATTTCGAATACTCCTGCAGGACCGTTCCAAAGAACAGTTTTAGAGTTACCGATAACTTCTTTGAATTGCTCGATTGTTTTTGGACCTACATCCAATCCTAACCAACCATCTTTAATTTCACCAGAACCACAAACTTCAATTGCAGCATCGTTAGCGAATTTGTCAGCAGCAACACAATCTTCAGCAATAACCAAGTTTACTCCCTTAGCTTTTGCTTTTTCGATGATGTTTTTAGCCATTTCTACGTAATCGTCTTCGCAAAGTGAACCACCAATGTTTCCACCCATTGCTTTAACGAAAGTAAAAATCATACCTCCACCGATAATCAAGTTGTCTACTTTATCCAACATGTTTTCGATGATAGTAATTTTTGTAGAAACTTTAGCTCCACCCATGATAGCAGTAAATGGACGCTGTGGCTCAGCAACAACTTTATCCAAGCTAGCTACCTCGCTACTAACCAAAGTACCGAACATTTTATCATTTGGGAAGAATTTAGCCATAACAGCTGTAGAAGCGTGCGCACGGTGAGCAGTACCGAATGCATCGTTTACCCAGCAGTCACCTAGCTCAGCCAATTGCTGTGCAAAAGCTTCGTCTCCTTTTTTCTCTTCGCCGTGGAAACGTAGGTTTTCCAAAATCAAAACTTCACCTGGCTTCAATGCTGCAGCCATTGCTTTAGTTTCGTCTCCAATGCAATCAGGAGCAATTTTCACTTCTGTACCACCTAAAAGCTCAGAAAGATGAGCTACCAAGTGCTTCAATGAAAATTTAGCCTCTGGTCCTTTTGGACGACCAAGGTGAGACATAATAATTGGTGATCCTCCTTTTTCAATTACAGCTTGAATAGTAGGAAGAGCCGCTCTCATACGGGTATCGTCAGTAATTTCGAAATTTTCGTTTAAAGGTACATTGAAGTCTACACGAATCAACGCCTTCTTGCCTGAAAAATCGTAATTTTCAATTGTTTGCATGGCAATATTGTTTTGAATTTTTAACGACCAAATATACGAACTATTATTGCTGAGGCAATACACCAAATTCTTACTTTTCGATTTGTTAACTATTCGTTAAGCGAAATGGAACGTGCGAAAGAACTGTGCTTTAAACCTTTTTAACATTCTTTAACCCAGAAAAAAACAAATATATGCTAAATATAGGATAATGATTTTTACCTTCGTAAATGCATGTATGGCTCATGGGTGATGATCATTAATTATTCTCGTGTTATTACTTATATTCAAGTGATACATTTAGATTAAACAATATTTGGTAACCTGATTATTTGCTCATGAGCTTCTTTTTTCTAGCTCAACTTCTCTTTCCGAAACAGTTTTCGTATATTTTTCCATGGAATTATAGTCGGTTTAGTATGAAATGGCTTTCAGGAAATACTGTTTTTGAGTTATTGTTTCCTAGACTCTGTAGTTGCTGTGGAAACAGATTGCTTCAGAGTGAAAGCTGTATATGTTCCTATTGCATATTTCATTTTCCTAAAACTCATTATCATTTATTACCAGACAATCCTGTAGAAGAAATCTTCTGGGGACGTGTTAAGTTGAAAAGTGCGACTGCATTTCTGTTTTTTTCAAAAGGGAGTCAATATCAAAAATTAATTCATCAATTAAAATATCAGAGAGGCACTGATGTTGGCAGAATTCTAGGACAACATTTAGGAAGTGATTTAAGTAATAGTAGACGCTTCTTTAATATAGATTACATTATTCCTGTTCCACTTCATCCCAATAAGGAAAAGAAGAGAGGTTATAACCAAAGTTTGATTATTGCAGAGGGCATGAGTTTGTCTATGAGAAAACCCATTTTAGATGGGAATTTATATCGAAAACTAGAGAATCCAACGCAGACAAGGAAAAATCGATTTCAAAGATGGAAGAATGTAGAAGGAATCTTCGATGTGAGAAATGCAACAGAATTGAAATTAAAGCATGTGCTATTAATCGACGATGTCATAACAACCGGATCTACCTTAGAGGCAGCCTGCCATCCTCTTGTTCAGGCAGGCGCAGAAGTTTCAATAGCAACTATAGGACATGTATCGTAGATGCTGGTTGTTAAAGTTTGAAGTCAAGTTTAACTCCCAGTCCAAATGTATTTTGCCTTCCCCAGTCGCGTTTGTCGGTTTGCCAAAGTAAATATACACTTGGTACTACCAATTTCCCTTTTCCTGTTATACCAACATATGATCTGGTTCTGGAAAGTACTTTATCTGAGAATTGTAGCTCTTGATTGAAGTAAGGAGTATAGGTCTTAAAAACAGATGTTGGAATTTTTATATCGATATCGGCTCTATGACGATATTTAAGGGATTTGTTGGCGAATTTTCGGAATTCTAATCGATAACGATTTCGGAACTTCCAGTTGCCCAGTTTCCATTTGTAGCCAGCAATAGCCTGGATGCGATTTTCAGAGATCCATTCAGATGGTTTTTTGCTTTCTTCAAGTCTGTATTGTCCACTAAAATATAAACCAGATGATAAATTGTAACTAACTCCTGCCTGAATGAAGTTGACATACGATCCGTGGTCTAATCGGTTTTGGCTATGAGCTGTTAAATTGACTTTCCATTTATCTGCTACCTTTTTAGACGCAGAAAGTGTTATCCAGCCTTCATGTCTGTTTGATTTATTCTGAGCAGTTCCAGAAAGACATGCAAGAGTGAGCAATAGGATTAAGAAATTCTTAGCAGATAAAAAGCAGTTGTTTATTTTGGTCATGATAAGATTGATTTTCCATAATGAGAGAGTAAATTTAACAGTTTAGCTTATCTTATCGGTTAGCAAAATTCCTAATTTGTACCATTGTTTGAGAAAGTTTTACATAGGCAATTAGAATAAAACAATCCGAAAAGCGTTAATTATTGCAAATTTCATTGTTCGGTAGTTTCTTGTATCATCTCATTTTCGTGAATATTAGTAAGTTTGTACCGTTATAATTTTTAAAGCGAAAAAAATTGGGAAAAAGAGTTATATATCTGTGCTTGATAGCCTTCATTTATATTGTTTTTTATTCTTCTTGTGCGAATACAGGAATGCCAACTGGTGGACCGAAAGATTCTATTCCTCCAAAGGTTGTAAGAGTTAACCCTTCAGTTAATAGTGTGAATGTTCGTAGCAATAAGGTGCGTATTTATTTCGATGAATACGTAGTGGCTGATAAATTGAATGAGGTGATGGTAGTTTCACCACCTCAGAAGAAGCGTCCTACTTTCAAGATGAAAGGTAAATCATTGGAAATTGAGTTGAAAGATTCTCTTAGAGAAGATATGACTTACTCTATCGATTTTAAAAATGCCATTGTCGATAATAATGAAAAGAATCCATTGGAGAATTTTAGAATTGCTTTCTCTACAGGTAACAAAATGGATAGCTTAAGAATTAGTGGTTATGTGTTGCATGCCAATAATTTGGAGCGATATGAAAACTGCTTTATTCTTCTGTATAAAAATCATGCCGATTCAGCGTTTATCAAAACACGTCCCGATTATATCGCAAAAACCGATGAAGAAGGAAAATTTACAGTAACAAATATTGCTGCAGGTAAATATGCTATTTATGCATTGGATGATCAGGATAAAGATTTGAAATACACACCGGGGGGAGAAAGCATGGCTTTCTTAGATTCATTGATTGTTCCTAAAGCGATATTGCGATCGGCAAACGATACTATAATTCAAAGAGAAGATACAGTTGTAGTGAATCAAGTAGTTGATTTTTTACCTCGTCCTTTCCATTTTATGGCCTCAACAGAGGAGGTTTTCAATAGATATTTGGATACTTACGAGCGTAAGAAGAAGAATTTATGTCGAATGGTTTTTTCTCAACCTGTCGATGATCATTTTAAGGTTGAGGCGTTAGGTGCCAAGGAAAAAGAGTGGTATTTACTGGAAACAGGCTTGAGAAAAGATACCATAAACCTATGGCTAACCGATTCTATATTAATAAAGAATGATAGCTTAAGATTAGCAGTAAGTTATATGACTCCAGATTCGTTGCAACAACCAATGTTGCAAACCGATACCTTGATGTTTTATCACAAAACAGTTGTCGATAAGTCGAAAAAACGTAAAAAGAAGAAAGGTCAGAAACAAGAAATTCCATCGCTTCAGGTAAATGATAATACTCGTCGTGATTTCGATATAAATAAGAATATCGATTTGAAATTTAGTGAACCGCTAGCTTATTTGGATACATCAATGGTTCGTTTGTACGAGGTTGAAGATACTATTGAGAGCCAAATACCATATACAATTATTGCAGATTCTGTATCGTTATTAAAGCACCACCTTCAAGTAGATTGGAAGCCTGAAACTAATTATCATTTGGTTTATGATTCAGCTGCAATACAAAGTGTATACGGAACAGTAAATCGTCCTTTTGATAAAGTTTTTCACACACAGAAGGAGTCTTATTATGGTTTAATAACTGTTGCTATTCAGAACTTGAAAGAGGATGCAGCTATTGTGCAATTGATAAAGCCAGGAAAAGAGGAAACAATTGTACAAGAGAAACGAATTGATAGTGACGCTAAAGTGACGTTTGAATATATTCATCCTGGAAAATATACATTGAAGTTGATTTTGGATTCTAACAGAAATGGGAAATGGGATGCTGGTTCGTTCTTGAAAAAGATACAGCCAGAAAGAGTATTCTATTATACAAAGGAATACCCTGTTCGCTCTGATTGGTCATTTGAGGAGGATGTTTGGACAATTGATCGAAATTCTGTAAAACCAAAACCTTCTAAAAAAGAACTGAAAGAAAAAGAAGAGAAGGAGAAAGAAAAGCAAGGAAATCGATCAGGTCGTAGTCGATTAAATAATACTGGGAGAAGTAATAGTGACAGTAATGGTTTTAAACGTGGTGTACAGAAGCGGTCTCGTTGATGGTTAGATTATTGTTCATATTATGTTGGACGATTATAACAGTATCGGCATGGGGACAGCAGGGACCTAAATCATTTGTTGGTGGTGAAAAGATAACTTATCATGCCTATTATAACTGGCATTTTGTATGGTTAGATGCTGCTGAAGTAGTTTTTACAGCGAATGATATTGTAGTAAATGATGAGCCCGGATATTACTTTAAAGCAGTTGCAACAAGTCATCCGAAATACGACTTTATTTACAGAGTTAGAGATAAGTTCAAGGCAAAGACTTTAAAACAAGATTTAACTCCTGTGTGGTTTAGGAGGGAATTGAAGCATCGAAAAAAGTCGTCGGTTCATGAATACAAATTTGCCAATGAAAAGAATCAGATATATTCTGAAATAAAACGTTTTAAATCGGAAGCTTTTAAAGACACTTTGCAGTTGCAAAAAGGCATGCACGATATCTTGTCGGCTGCTTATTATGCACGAGAGTTAGACTTCTCTAATCGAAAAATTAATGAACAAATTCCCTTCAAATTAATTATTGATAACGAGCATTCTGAAAGTTACCTCAGGTACTTAGGAAAAGAGGTGGTAAAAACCAGAAAGAAGCGGAAATTTCGTTGTATCAAATTTTCTGCTTACCTTATCAAAGGTGATTTCTTTAAAGGAGGAGAAAGCATGACAATATGGGTAACCGATGATGCCAACCGAATTCCTATTCAGGTGAAGACTGATGTGTTAATAGGTTCGGTGAAAGCCATATTTGTTGATGCAGAAAATCTGAAACACCCAATAGAAGCAGAGATTATAAAATTGAAATAAATATAAACTGAAAATTATGGCTAGTGTACGTCAATTAAAGAAGGATATTGAAGCTTTAACTACTCAGGTAGCAAGTTACTGTTTTGAATACATGGAAGTGTATCGTGAGGCTGATCGTGAGCCAGTAGTTGGCATTTTAAAGTCGGCAATTGAGCTAAGAAATGAATTGATTGCTCGTGCTAATCACCCTGATGGAAAAGATAATCCAAAATTGGTTAAAGCACATTACAAAGCAATTGTTAACGAGCTACTTGCAAAAACGGATGCGCATTTCGATCAAATTCGTGATTTGCTAAAGCAGCATGCCGAGTAGTTTAGTAAAGAGTTAGCACTTTTTGCGCAATAACTTTTCCATTGTGGTAAGTGGTTAAATGCCACTTGCCCAATTTATCTTCCAGAGGTTCCCAAATACAATCTCCTAGAAAAAAATCGAAGTCATTACTGGCAACGTAATACTCACCCGTAAATGGAGCTGCAATCTTTCCATTCTTATCTTTAAAAGGGGGATGATCAATTCGAAAAGTTAGTAATTCTCCTTTTGCCTTTTTTATATGAAGAACATAGCCAAATTCAGTTCCAATTTGTGCTTTAATCTCGGTGGTTATGTCTAGAAGTTTAGGCAATTCCTTACTACCTCTGTCCCACTGAGTGTATTTTCCATAGCTGTATATCTCGATTTGAATTTTATTTTTTGCCATAATTAATAGAGCTGTTAAGTATAGATTATCAGCTGTTTACTTGTGATGTGAAAAAGAATTAAAAAAGCTTAACGAAGAGTTGTTACTAAGTTTATATTTTCTAGATTTGCTCTCGATATGCATTAAAAAAGTTACGCAAACTTTTCATAGAAGGAGTAGGTTTTTATTCATCCTAAAAGCCCTCCTTCTTGTTATAAATCGATTGTATTTTTTCACTGAATCTTATAGTTTGAATTTTTGAAACAGATGTCTTTTTTTGTTTCAGTTAGTTGCGAAGTATTAGCTCTTGGGTAGAATAGTCAATTGTGGCTTGATATTGCTGCAAAAGATCACTTCCAATGAGTCCAGAAATACGATAATCGGTATACTTCTCGTAAAGTTGATTGACATTTTCCAGATCGATTAGTGCCAGTGTTAAATCGACAGCCTTACAATTTCCAATATTGATTTCGACACCTTCGGCTAATTGTGTTTGTAAAGGGTCGCCATTGATACCTGCCGATTGAACTTCATCCAAAATATCCATTTCTTTAGGAGAAGAAAAATGAGCTAAGGAGGAATCCATAACTGTACGTGAAGCACCCGTATCTATCACCCAAAAAGTCGAGGAGTCATCTTGCATCTTTATCTCAACAAGAATATGGTAATTGTCGTTTTCCAGCTCGACTACAATTAGTGGTATATGGTAAGTCATTTGTTTCGATTTAAGTAAAAAAAATAGTCCTGACTCACATAGAGCCAGGACTACAAATTTATACGTTTCGTTGAATGAATCTACTAAAAACTAGTTTTCCATTCCGTCAAGTACGTCCATTACTTCTCTAACTGCTTTAGCCGACTGGTTAAGCAATTCTTTTTCATCGTCGTTCAATTTAACTTCGATTACTTCTTCAACACCATTCTTACCAAGTTTAACAGGTACACCTACGAAGATGTCGTTTAATCCGTACTCTCCTTCTAGCTTGATACAGCAAGGGAAAATACGTTTTTGGTCAAGAACGATAGCTTCAACCATCTGAGCAGCTGCTGAACCTGGTGCATACCAAGCAGAAGTTCCCATAAGGTTAACCAATTCGCCACCACCTTTTTTAGTTCTTTCGATGATTGCGTTTAGTTTCTCTTCTCCGATTAACTCAGTTACAGGAATACCTGAAACAGTAGTGTAACGAGGAAGTGGAACCATAGTATCTCCGTGTCCACCCATCAATAAAGCTTGAATATCTTTTGGGTTTACATCTAGAGCTTCAGCCAAGAAAGCACGGTAACGAGCAGTATCAAGAATACCTGCCATACCCATTACTTCGTTTTTCGATTTCTTAGCATTCAAGAAAGCAGCATAAGTCATTACATCAAGAGGGTTTGAAACCACGATGATTTTCGCGTTTGGCGAATACTTAATGATGTTTTCTGTTACTGATTTTACAATTCCTGCGTTGATTGAAATTAGATCATCGCGGCTCATCCCCGGTTTACGTGGTAAACCAGAAGTAATAACCACTACTTCTGAATCAGCAGTTTTAGCATAATCATTAGTGGAGCCCGTAATACGGGTATCGTAATAATTTACAGGAGCAGTTTGCCATAAGTCAAGAGCTTTTCCCTCTGACAACCCTTCTTTAATATCAACCAGTACAACTTCTTTAACGATGCCTTTCTCAGCCACAGCTTGTGCACAAGTTGCACCCACGTTTCCAGCACCAACAACAGTTACCTTCATAACTTATGATTTTGGTTAAAATTATATATTAACAATTTGCCACCTTTAAAAAGGCGACTTTTTCCTTTTTTAAAGATGGCAAATATAATAGGATAAATGACATTCAGAAAATTTTCAAAATATTTAATCCTAAGATTTAGATTTATTAACAAATGAAATTTCGGCGTGATTTTCAGGCTGATATAGGAGAACTTTGTCTCCTTCTTTTATTCCTTCTTTAACCAAAACATCGGTATCATTTTCGGCACCTACTTCTACATGATGCTTAAATATTTCACCTTTATCTTTTAAGAATACATAATGCTTACTTTCCTTTTTGAATATTGCTTCGCGAGGAACTGTAATGGCCTCTTCTGCTTTGTCGAAAAGGATGTGATTCATGGTAGACATATTGGGCTTTAAAGCATCATCTGCTTGATTAAGTCGCACCAATACTTTGAAAACTTTCTCACCAGAAGATGCTTGTTGTTGACCAATATTGGCAATAGAATAAACAACTCCTCTGTATTCTTCATCTGGTAGTGCATCTACTTTTATGGAAACACTATCGCCTTTGCTAATTTTTGCAATGTCAATTTCCTTGATGAATATCTCTGAATTTAATTCCGATAAATCGGGTAAAGACATAATATTGGGATTCCAACGTTGCACTTCGTCTCCCACTTTTAATTTGCGTTCACCCCATAAGCGTGGATAGATTGCCATACCATTCTCAGTCGCTTTTACAGTACATGCACGCTGAGCGGCTTGAATGCGCTGTTGCATTTCCTGACACTCTTTTAGGCGCATCTCTAAACGACCAGTTCTAATTTTAAGCTGAATTTGCTTACGCAAATAGTCACGCTTCATTTTATCAAATCGGCGAAGTAACTTGTTATATGCAATCTTCGTTTTTCGCTGGAAAGCCGGAGATTCATATTTCGATTGTTCCAATTCAATCTTCTTATATTCTAAGTCGTAGTTGAAATTTTGGATCTCTTCTCTACGCTTAGTAAGCTGAATAGCACTATCGAGTTTGGCATTGTTAAAATCGGCCTGAACCTTTCCCAATTCTTGCATATTATTTTGCATGCGCTGTCCAAGCTCATTTGATGCAAGACGAGCAACAAAATCACCTTTTTTCAGAAGAGTACCTTCAGGAACAAGATCTTCGATTTTGTATTGCCAGATATATAATCTTCGATATAAAAGCTCACTTGGGATAGTAATCATAGTTGCTTTTGACCCATGAATTTCTCCTTTGCAAACAATTTCGGCTTTAAAATCCGTTTTTTTAACGGTATAGACTTTAGTGTTTTTGCTGCCTGTAAGCATAAAGAATAATGCACCAACAGCTAAAACCGATAAGCCTATTATTATATGGATACGTTTCATGTTTAAAATTTTGTGTTACAATTACATTTCTTGAATTAACGTATCAAAGTTCTCTGTCAATTCTTTCTGACTTTCGAAATCGAACAATGTAAGCTGACGTAGTTGATAGTAATAGCGCCAGTAAGTGTTTAGCGTATTGATATAATCTCTGCGAGCTCTCTCTCTATCCTGCTGTGCAATATTTAAATCGGTAACACTAACTTTTCCAATTAAGAAACGCTGCATGGTTACATCGTATCCCATTTGTGCTACATCGTTGGCTTTAGCGGCATTTTCTACCTGACCAGCTTGCATATTGAATTCCATGACACGCATGAAGATATTTTGCTCGAAATCGATTCTTTCCTGGCGAATTGTGGCTCTCTCTACCTCTCTGTTCGACTTAGCCATTAGATATCTTCCTTTGCGTTTTCCCCAATCTACAATTGGAATATTAAGGCCAATTTCTAAACGCTGACTTTCGTCTGGCTTTTCGTAAGCTTCTTTCAGGTTCTTCGCTTGTTTATTCAAACCATATTGAGCAAATAAATCGGCGTTAATTCCGTTTTCGGCTTTTGCTGAAGCAACATCTCTATCTTCTTGTAGTAAACGTTGCTTATGGTTAAGAATAGTTGGATTATTTTTAAGTGCCATTTCAATGGCTGCACCTGCAGCAACTTGTAATTTTGGAAGCTGCTTTGGAAGATTACATTCAAGTTCTAGTTCTTTAGGTAACCCTAAGAATGAATTAAGTTGCGATTGAGCTCTTTTTAGCTGAAGTTGCGCTTTGTTTAATGCAACTTTCGAGTTTAAAAGACTTAGCTCCATCTTTAATAATCCATCCTTAGTAAGTGTCCCTACTTTAAAACGTCCCTCACTAATGCGATATAATGTATCGGCATTGGCTAAGTTGGTTTCAGCAATGTTTACTTCAACCTGAGCGCTTAATAGTGCAAAATATCGACTGGTTGTTGTAATTGACAATTGCTCTTTAGACTGAATGAAGTTCTTTTTTGCTTTTTCGAATTTTAGCGGTTCAATTTTAGCTTTCCACTTCATGGCGTTATAGCCATTCAGTGATTGACGGAAACCTATATTTACAGGAGTTGTAGAAAATGATTCGTTTTCTTGACCACTTAGGTTTTTGGTGTATCCAATGCCTGAGTTCATAAAGATTTCACCACCGGTTAAAGCTACTTTTTGTCTTAAGCGAAGACTAACATCTGATGATAAGTACTCATTAGAACGGTATTCGAATTCATCTTTTGAAGGGATGAAGAAACGGTTTACCGATCGGTTAAAGTTCAATGGGTTAGATGTTAATGTCAACGATGGTAACAAATCGGCTTTGTAATATCTATAGTCCCAATAACGGGCCATATACATGTTTTTTTGTCGAAAAGATTCAATGGATTGTTTCGAAGCTAAATCAATGGCTTCGTCTAGTGTGATTTTCTTTTTCTGTGCCCAACTTGAAGAGGCCAGCAAAGGAATAACTAGTAAGAGTAAATATTTTTTGTATTGAAATTTCATAATTACGGTTTTAGAGGTTATTGTCTCAATGAAATTACAGGATCTTGTTCTGCGGCTTTACGTGCTGGTAGGTAACCAAACAGTATTCCAACAAATACCGATACTCCGAAAGCAATGAATATCGAGAAGAACGAGATGATTGTTTTAATATCGAACATGTAGGTGATGAGCATGGAGAGCACTACACCGAGTATAATTCCAACAATTCCTCCTGAAAGACTGATAAGAGTCGATTCAGCCAGGAACTGAACAATGATATCCTTCTTGGAAGCTCCAATGGCCTGACGAGTACCAATCTCTCTGATTCGCTCCATTACTGAGGCTAACATGATATTCATAATACCAATACCACCAACGATAAGTGATATACTGGCAATGGCACCTAAGACAATGTTGAATATGTTTTTGGTTCTTTGTTGCTGCTTCAGTAGTAGCTCTGGAATTGTTACTTCGAAATCAAATACTTCGTTGTGACGGCGCAGCATCATACGACGTATTACTTCTGAAGTACTTCCCAACATCTCTGTTTCTTTTACCTGTACAACAATCTTATCAAGTTGGTTCAGGTTGTTGTGTTTCTTGCTTCCTCCTTGTTGATTACTTCTTCCGTTAGAGCGTTCAATTTCGTCGGCTCTAATTAGGGCACGGTCTTTAAAACGAGAAAGCATAGTGCGAACCGGAATAAATATTTTGTTATCGGAACTACTAATTCCCATTTCGTCGGATGCGGATGCTGTAAAATCGCGTCGCTCGACAACACCAATAACCTTTAACCAAATTTCACCACATTTGATATATTTACCAATTGGGTTGTCTTGGTTGAAGAAAGTTTTGCGAATGTTATCTCCAATAATACAAACTTTCTGTCCAAGGTTACTTTGTCTGTTGGCGAAAGTTTCGCCCATTACCAGATTCATGTTGAATAGCTCGAAATAGCATGGTGCTACTCCTTCTAAAACTACTGGTTTACTCTTTCCATCGAGAATGGCAGAGTAGTTAAAAGAGATAACCGGACTTATCTTGTCGACAACTGTTGGAAGCACTTTCATGATTGCTTCTGCATCGAGTAAAGACAAACCCTTTGAAAATTTTCGTTTTTCTTCTTTTGAATCTTCAGCGCTTTCTTCATCGCTTTGTCCTCCTACAGATTGAGCCGTTGGAGTAATAACGATGTTGTTAACACCTACCATTTTTATCTGTTCCAAAATTTCTTGCTGTGCTCCATTACCTATGGCCAGCATACTAATTACTGCAGCAACACCGAAGATAATACCAAGTGCTGTTAGCAGTGATTTTAACTTATTAGCAAAGATGGCTTCAATACCAATAAGAATATCGTGAAAGTATTTACTAAGTATCATTTCCTGAATATTTACTTATTGATAACTACTACTTTGCCTTTACCTCCTGGCATAGGCATTCCTGCTGGTTTTTTTGCAGCTTTCTTTTTGGCTAATTCTTCTTCTTTTTTCTTCTTTTCCTCTTCTTTTTGTTGTTCTATTTTCTGGTAGATTTCTACTCCGCTAAGTGAGATCTCTTCATCGTTTTCTGGTTCGATAAGTAGAAGAGTTTCTCCCTCTTTCACTCCTTCTTTTACAATGGCGAAATTTTCATTCTCATCGCCAATTGCAATAATTTGCTTCTCAATACTTCCTCTGTCAACATATACATATTGCAGCGTATCATTGCTGAAGATAGCATCGCTAGGAATGGTTAACTGCTCTTTCATTGAGCCGGCAATAATAACGTTACTGGTTGTCATAGCTGGCTTCAGTTCCTTGCTGGAACCATGAACACGGATTTTAACCTCGAAAACTTTGGCATCACTTCGTGGCATTGGTTGTCCAACGTTTGCTAGTGTAATAACCTCTCCAGTCATTTTCTTTTCCGGGTAAGCATCAATACCTACTTCTACTTTTTGTCCTACCTTGATTTTTGCAATATCAACCTCATTAACATAGGTCTTTGAGATTAATCTGGAAAGATCGGGAAGTTCTGCAATGGTTGAATTCCACATATTAACAGTACTTCCTACTTTGGTAACTCTACCCCAAGGAGTTTTGGCGTAGATAAGCATACCTGGTTTGGGCGCTTTGATATTTAATGCTGCCAAAAGTTTTTCCAAATCACCAACTCGTTTTTTTCTATCATCAACATCAAGTGCTTTACGCTTAACTTTTGCCAATTCTTGTTTCTTCTTAAGTTGGTATCCTTTGATTTCCTGATTAAGCTTACGTTTTGCTTTTTCCTTTTCCATTTCGGCTTTGCGAATGGTAGATGGAGATTCGTATTTCGATTCGGCCAAAATGATTTCCTTCTCTTCTACATCTTCTGTCAAAGTTGTAATCTGATCGCGAATATTACTCAATGTTAGGTTAGAGTCCATTTTGGCATCCTCAAATCCTTCTAGCATTTGTTTGTATTCTTCTTTGGCTTTTTTCAGTTGCTCTTCAACAGCAGCATGGTCGAGAGCTCCAACATAATCTCCAGAGTCGACATAAGTTCCTTCTTCAATTAAGTCGGTGATTTTAAGATCGTAGATTCTGAGACTACGGTTGGACATTTCTTTGGGACAGCTAATCTTCACTGATTTTTCTGCTTCCAGGTGACCAGAGGTGTAAACTAAGATGTCAAGATCACGTTTTTCAACTTTTGCAGTAATCTGTGTACTAACCTCATTTTCGGAAACAAGTGCAAACCATGCTATAACTATAACAAGTGCAACTCCAGAGAAAATGATTAATCGTTTTCGGTTCATAATTGCTTTAAGTTAATTTATAACCTAAACCCAATACTTTCATTGAATTCAAGTCTATAGGGTTTTCGTACTAAATACAATTCTTCCTGGCCACAAAAGTAGCCTATATATATGTTAATTAGCAATGTAAACGGGAAATCTTTCTCTTCAATTCATCGACACCACACCCGAAACTTTGACCAATTTCAGTTATCATTCATTCTATCAAAAAAATAACGATTGAACTGCTTAAAAATTACACTCCAATCTTTATAAATCTCCTCAAGTATCGATGTAAAATAGTAGTTTATTCCAAGTAGTGTTACATAATTTTATATGCGACACATACGCAAGATATGGATTTGTTGAAGTTTAAACAACAGAAATTAGGCATTTGACATTGCTTTAACTTTTATTTAAATCTTTTTAACAAAAAGCGTTGCAAGTAAATGCCATAAATAGAGTAGTAAAGGGAAGTAAGGTTTTATTGTATACCAGCAAGTTTGTGAATTTGTAAACTTAGTGCCCAATGGTTCGAGCTGATCTTTTTCATTTGTCCAACCAACTCGAGTGATTCTTTGATGTTCATCTCTCCTTTATTGTCGAGAGGACTAATGAAGTAGTGATCTGCATCTATTCTCGATTCAATTTCTTTTAGGAAATCAGCAGTGATATTTGAATTGACCACACGTACTTCCGAAGCTTTGCTATTTCGGATATTCCCTTTGGGTGAAATTGAAATATAATCGAGCAGCTGGTGCCATTGCGTAAGATCGAATGTTCCATTGGTTTCAATGGCGATCCAGTATCCATTATCTTTTAGTGCCTGCAAAAGAGCTGTAATATCGTAACTAGCAGGTTCTCCCCCAGTAATTATTACCGATTTACAATTGTATTTCGAAATATCTTCAATGATCTCTTTCACGGTCATTGGCCAGAAATCGTTGTGATTGGTATCGCACCAAGAGCAGCGCAAATTGCAACCAGCAAGGCGGATGAATACAACTTCACGACCTTGTTGGAAACCTTCTCCCTGCAAGCTGAAGAAGATTTCGTTGATTTTATAAGTCGTATTCATCGTTAGCGATTTTGGTATTTTACAGGATCTTCAAAACCGGCTTCTTCAAAAGCTTTCAGTCGTAAAACACAACTGTCGCAAGTTCCACAAGCTTGTTCAAATCCGTTGTAACATGTCCATGATAGACTGTAGTCTACTCCTAGCTCCATGCCGATTCTAATCTCTTCGGCTTTCGTTTTATGCATGAAAGGAGCATGGATCTTAATGGGTTTTCCTTCTTCTGCTCCACAAACAGTTCCTTTGTTGATGGTTGCCTCCATCGATTCGATGAATTCCTGTCGGCAATCAACGTATCCCGAATAGTCGACCTGACTTACACCAATGAATATATCTTGTGCGCCAATTGCTTCGGCGTAAGAAGCAGCAACTGATAGAAATATCATGTTTCTGGCAGGAACATAGGTAACTGGAATCTCGGCCGATTCGCCTTTGTATTCTGGCACTTCTAAGTTTTCATCGGTAAGAGCAGAACCTCCCCAGGCATTCATGTTTAATGAAACTACTTTATGCTCTTTTACATTGCATGCAATAGCTGCTTTTCGCGCAATTTGCAATTCTTTATCGTGCCGCTGACCGTAATCGAACGACATTGCATGTACTTCGAATCCTTGTGACTGAGCTAAATGTAACGCGGTTAAACTATCTAAACCACCTGAGAACAAAACAACTGCCTTCTTCATCTTTCCAACTACTTTTTTAAAATAAAATACCAGGGAAAAGCACAAGAAGATAGCATCTGTGAAAACTAAAACGTAGCAATATAAGTGCGTACCATAGCCGGCCGCCTAGCTTAGTTTTGTTTATAGACAGGAGTTTGCGAACTGTCTTGTTTCTTTTCCTAAAAGTGGGGCAAAGGTAATATTTTCTGCTACTCTAACCACTCTTCGAGTTGCTTAATTGCTCTATTTTTTTGATTAGTAGGCATGTTGAGTATTCGTGCACGGTGACTTCCGCCCTTCTTCACAAGCTTAATCATGTTCTTTTTATTCTTAAACTGAACAGCTGGTGCCGACCAAGGATCTACTTCGCCATAGATGAAAAGCATCTTAGGATCTTCTTTTTTAACGAATTTCTTCACCGCTTTCATGGTTCGTTTTTCGTATTGTAAATCCAAGTTTTCAGGAATGAAAATTCGATTTAAATAACCTTTGGCAGTTTTAATTTTTAGGTATTGCTCGAATGGTTTTGTGTCGTAGCCATAGTATCCCAGCTCTTTTGCTGCCTGAATGAAGAATGATAATGTAGGAGCAATTCCTTCAATGGCAAAATAGTTACACGATGAAATAGCCATAAGGTGATTGAAGATATCTTTATCGGATGCTGATGCTGTGGGAATGGTTTTTCGTTTTGTTCCCCATTGCCAGAATGCAAAAGAATATTCCAATACCATGTAATCCAATACTTCGTCCAGTGAAATACGATAGGTGTAGCCCTTGTCGTCAGATACTTCTTTTAGCATTGGCAACATTTTGTCGCGTCGTTTTAAAACCTCAAGTTGGAAGTTGCGAATTGCTTTTCTATCCTTAGGAGTACCCACCTGATCAATAAATGGTTCGTGTCTGCCATCTTCTATGCCGAAGTTAAGTGGAGCCACATATGGAACAGATACATCTACATCGTTGGGGTATAAACTACGGTGAAAAAGTGTAGTTTGCCCTCCTTTGGATATACCGGTTGTTAACCATTTTCCTTGATATAGTTTTTTGAATTGTTGAATGATGGCATGATGATCGGCAGCAGCATTGGCTACTGTCAGGTATTTGTATTGTGGATCATCCTTTGGTACTGATTTACCAAAATAGCGGTGCTCAACACAAATTTGGTTCCCATCGACAATAGTCGTCAACTCGTTGATGTAGCTTTTTCTGGAGGCATAGTGGGCGGCATATCCCTCAGTGATAAGCACCATCGGATGTTGAAAATGAAAATGTGCCACAAAAATTCGTTGTAGAAATGAACCGGCAGAAGGATTCTTGTGATCTAATGGCTGTCTGAACATGACCTCGTATTTTGCATTGAAATGCTGATTGCCATCCATGGTTTTCACACTCTCAACTCCTGGCAGAGCTTCGATCATATTCTTCAGTTCAGAAGAAAAACTGTTTACTGAAGTGAAAATGAACAGGATTGTTGAGAATAGCCAGATAATAAAATTTCTTCGGTTCATTATTGTCAGGTTTTAGTTTCTTATTGCAATATCAAAGTTTATATATAAAACATTTAGTGTTTGACTGCTGTTTTACTATAACACCACTAAAAATTAATTAGAAATGGCTTGTAATGTAACCACTAAATCGAGAACCATACGCATAGTTATTGGACTAATAATTATTGCTGTTGGTTTCTACTTCAATTCATGGTGGGGAGCTATAGGACTTTTTCCATTCATTGTTGGATTAACAGGTTTTTGCCCATTGGGGTTGTTATCAGACAATGGAAAAACAAAGGAAACAACTAAGAGTTAGTCGTTGCCATATACCAATCGCACTCTTTTAACTCTTCTGGAGATGCGATTAATTTTTCGGCAAACTCTTTTAAGTTTTTCCCTGCATAGTTCCCAGAACTCATTAGTAACAGGTTGGTATTGTTCCAATCCATGTTGCTTAAAAGAGTAAAGAGTTTATCAGAGTTGGTATAAATGTTTAGATCTTCTTTGTTGAAGCCCGCTTTAACCTCTTCAATGGAAATATCTTCTAGTTTTTTGTGAGCAATAGTTTCTGGATTAAAAAATACAAAAGCGGTATCCGCTGTATCCATTGCTCCGTTGTATTCTGGCAAGAACTCCTTCTTTAGACTACTAAATGTGTGTAGTTCCATGCATGCAACCAGCTTTCTGTTGCTAAATTGCTCTTTTACTGCCTGTGTTGTCGCTTTTAGTTTCGAGGGAGAATGAGCAAAATCGTAGAAAACAGTTGTGCTATCATTGCTTGCCAGAACTTCAAGGCGCCTGCTGGCTCCTTTGAAAGACGCAATTGCTTCGTAGAACTGCTCGTTGCTAACTCCCAGTTCGTTACAGACTTTTCTGGCACCATTTAGGTTTTGAAGATTATGTGCACCAAAAACTTGAATTGGAATTCTGTTGTTTTGACTTTTCAGATGAGTAATATCATCAATTACTTCTGATGGATGTTCTTTATAAGCCGAAACCATAACTCTGCCAGCGACTTTCTCTCCTATCTCTTTTAATAATGGATCATTGGCATAATAGATTAAGCTTCCAGAGTGTTGAATTAATCCTGCAAAAATGCGGAACTGATCAACGTACCCCTCAAACGTAGGGAATACATTAATGTGATCCCATGCAATTCCACTTAATAACGCAATGTGTGGTTGGTATAAGTGAAATTTGGGCCTTCTATCGATGGGAGATGATAGGTATTCGTCCCCTTCAAAAACCGCAATTCGAGCTTCTTCGGTTAAACTTACCATGGTATCGAATCCTTCAATCTGAGCACCAACCATGTAATCGAATTGAATGTTGTGGTATTTTAAAACGTGCATAATCATCGATGTAATCGATGTTTTTCCATGACTACCACCAATAACTACACGTGTTTTATTTTTGGTTTGTTCGTATAGATATTCAGGATAAGAGTATACTTTTAGTCCCAGGTCTGTTGCTTTCTGAAGCTCTGGGTTATCAGGGCGAGCATGCATCCCTAAGATAATTGCATCGAGGTTATCATTTATAATTTCAGGATTCCAGCCAATTTTCTCAGGGAGTAATCCATATTTAGCCAGTCGACTGCGTGATGGTTCAAAAATTTCATCATCGGAACCAGTTACTTGATATCCTTTTTTGTGCAGCGCTATAGCCAAATTATGCATTGCACTCCCACCAATTGCAATAAAGTGTACTCTCATAATGTCTTGTTGTTTTTTGAAAAGCTCTTTGATGATAAAGATACAAAATGCCTTTATCTGTTCAATGGATTAAACATTCATGTTTGATATAAAATGTAACGTACAAGCTAAACAAAAGAAATTGTTTGAATGTTAGTTTTAAGTATGTAAAACCTTTTGCCCCCATGAAATGCTTTACTAAAAAACTCCTTTTTGTATTTTACTTGCTCTTTTCGATATCCATTTCCTATTCCAATATCGATTCATTAAAAAGAGTGGTTATAAATCAGAAGCCATCTATCCATAAGGTTGACAATCTGAATCAGTTATCTTTTTCGTTATATAATAGATCTCCTCAAGAAAGTTATCAGTATGCATGCGATGCAATTGATGTGTCGGAAGGACTTACCTACGAGACAGGCACAGCACAAGCTTATAGAAATAGAGCTATAGCTCAACATGTTCAAGGGAAATATTCAGAAGCATTGTCCGATTATAAGGTCTCACTGGAGATTTATAAGCAATTGAATGATTCTTCTGGGATATCTAGAATTTACTCCAATATCGGTTTACTATACACCTATACCGAAGATTATGAGAAATCGACCGAATACTACCACAAATCTTTAGAACTGGTTAACAAGGCAGATACATTGAATTATCTTAAGCTTTTGAATAATGTCGGTTTAGTACATTATAAAACGAAGAACTACGAGAAAGCTGTTACCTATTTATCAGATGCCTTGGCATTAGGATTGAAATACGATTCTATGAATATCGAGGTGGCAAGTATCTATGGGAACTTCGCTTTGACTTATCTTGACCAGAAAGATTATGCGAAGTCGGCAGAATACTTCAAAAATGCCCTAAAAATCTACAAACGCTATAATGCCCAATATCATATCGGACATTTATACAGTTACTTGGGGATGATCTATACAAAATGGAATAAGTTCGATTTAGCCCAGGATTATTTTGCTAAAGCAATTCGAATTCAGGATGATATGAATGATACAAAAGGTCTTGTTGAGAGCTTGCTTAAAGCTTCAGAATTGATGATTCAAATTGGTGACTATGGAACTGCTAAGTTGTACTTGAACCAGATAATGGACACAGCCAAAGAGAGCAATGAATATAATTTATTGCTAGCAGCATGTAAGAAGAAAGCTTTGCTGTTAAATAAAGAACAGAAGTTTAGAGAAGCTTTTGAAAACATGTACAACTATGTGCAATTGAAAGATTCACTGGATGAGCAGTATCAAAAAAGCGAGATATCTAAAATAGAAGCGAAATATGAAATCCGGGAAAAGGATGTGAAGATTGCATTATTGACCAAACAAAAGGAATTGGATGGCTTGAAATTCATAAGGCAACGATTTCTTTTAATCCTTACCTCTTTGATTGCGATTACATGTATTGTGTTGATTATCATGTTGTATGTTAATTCTAGATATCGAAAGCGGAGAAATAGAATTTTAGTGTCGAAAAACAGAATTATATATCAGCAGAAAAGAGAGCTGGAGCAACACAAGGAGAATCTGGAAGATAAGATTCGAGAGAGGACAGTTGAGTTAGAAGAGTCGATGTTGAAAGCAGAGGAGTCTGATCGTTTAAAGTCAGCTTTCTTGGCAAATCTAAGTCATGAAGTTCGAACTCCGTTGAATAGTATAATGGGGTTTACAGCACTTACACTTGATCCAACTTTTACAACTGAAAAGAAAGAGCAATTCTCTAAGATGGTCATTGAGAATAGTAACCAACTGCTTCGGATTATCGATGATATTATGGATATATCAAAGCTCGATGCCGGGCAGCTTCAGCTGAAAGTAGAGAACGTTCAATTGAATAAAATTGCCAATGAGTTAGAAGAGATTTTTGCCGAGGAACTGGTGAAAAAGAGCGGAACGCTAATCACCTTAATTAAAGATGTTCCTGAAACTCCACTTACTTGCCAGACCGATTCGAAGCGAATACGTCAGATTCTGTTCAACCTATTGGATAACTCTCGTAAATTTACCTACAAAGGACATATTAAGTTTGGTATGAAACTGAATAAGAATAAGCTGAATTTATTTGTCGAAGATACAGGAGAAGGTATTGCAAAAGAATATCACGACGTAGTTTTACAACCATTTAGAACACTGGATGATAACTTGAGTAGAATAAGTAGTGGAAACGGCTTAGGATTAGCCATTGTAAATAATTTGGTGAATCTGATGGGAGGAAAATTAGAGATGAAAAGTATTCCTCAGAAAGGAACCAAAATATCGTGCACTATTCCGGTTAATAAAACAGAAAAGACTGCCTAAAATAGACAGCCCTTGTTTTGTGTGTATAAGTATCGATCGAAACTATTTTCTTCGTTTTTTTCCACCTTTACGGTTTTTACGACGCTCTTTTAGCAGTGTCTGATATTTTTTATACTGATCTTCGGTTAGCACCTTTTGCAATTCCTTGTTTCTATCATCGCGCATTTTCATAAATGCATCGCGCATCTGTGAGCGATCTCCACTTTTTCGAAGATCTTTCATTTTCGTATTGAAAGTTTTAGAAATTGCTTCTACTTTTTTGACTTGAGTTTCGTTAAGCTTTAGCTCTTTAGTCATCCATGCAAGCTCTTTTTTTGCACGTTCTTCAGGAGATTGTTTTTGGGCCAATACTGTTGTCGATGTGGCAATACACATTGAAATAACTAAAATAAATAATCGAATCATTGGTGCATATTTTAATTGGTTAACAAACTAATGTTTCTTTTTACATGCACTTTGACTAAGGAAAAAATCAAACGTTTAATCTATCTCGAAATAATTTTTGATTCGTATTTATTTTGGAATTCATTCTCGCATGTTTGCCATATGATTTTTGCATCGCGAGTAGATGAAAGCATTTCGTAAGCCATGTCAGTCATTTCATCAATTTGCAATCCGTATCGGAAGAATAATTTAGAGAAGTCAGGAAACTCAATGCCAGTTTGTTTGGCAATATCGAACTTTTCATCGCATAAGTCCTGTAAAGCACGGTAATCATACATCTCTATTCCAGAAGGAGCACCTTCAATAGGTATGTTGTTTTGCTTTGTGCTTTCTTTTTGGGCATGAAGAGAATAGATCGATTCGAATGAGTATTGTGCAAAATGAGGTTTTTCAATGGGGAATAGCTCCTTAACAGAAGGAATCAATTTCTGTATTTCTGAAAGCAAAACTTTATCGTTTTCAATTTTCACAGGGAAAACATACAATCGATCCTCTTTATTGATTAAGATAATGTCTGATTCATCGGTTAGTAGTCGAATGTCGTTTCTATTGTTAGGAGTAAAATCTTTAACCACATAGTAGTTTGTAGCATTTGTTGTTTGTTGTTGTTTTACATCGAATTGAATGCTGTTCTGCTGGGTGACTTTTGCTAACTCAATACAGAATCGGGAATAATTGACCCGATATTCGGTTGTAAATAGAGCCTGAGGAAAGTCTTCGGCATTGAACTGAGAGAAATCTTCGAACGATTTAGTATCTAACAAACGCGTCTTATCGTAATCGGTGTTTTTCAGAATCCAGTCGTGTAGCTTTATTGCTCCCCATTGGCGTTTAGAACTGAAAACAATGGTTTTTCGGGGTAACACCAAATGTGGTGCACTTTTAGCCCACATTTCAACTAGGTTACGTCTTCGTTTTAATTCAAACGGATTAGGAATAGTTGGAGCCATTAATGTGGTGTATAGAAATAGGTCATCAGATGAAATTGGGGTATCCAGTTCTATCTTTAAATCATTAGAATTTAAACACTTCTTTGCTCCATCCCACATTGAAACAATATTTCCACTCTCCAACTGAATTAAATCTTCCTTTAACATCTTTTTATAAAATAATGACTCTTCCGATTCTTAAAAAACCGATCAAAATTAATAAATTAACGAACGATATCTGCCCAAGCAACAATTTTCAAATATGAATGTTTGAGTTGTAATCAGAGTTGAAAAGTAGTATTGATTATTAAGTGAGATAATAATGACAACGATAGTTTCGAAATATTTAGGAGACCTTAGAACAGAGTGTGAACACGTACAATCGGGTAACAAAGTATTGACCGATGCCCCTTGCGACAACCAAGGAAAGGGAGAATATTTCTCTCCTACCGATTTATTGGCAACATCGCTGGGAAGTTGTATTCTGACAATAATGGGAATTAAAGCGCGAGATAATAATATCGATATAAAAGGAACTGAGTTACATATCACCAAGATTATGGCTTCAGATCCAAGGAGAGTCGATGAAGTGAAGATGGAATTTAATTTTCCGGATAAAGAATATACTGCCGATGAAAAAGCATTAATTGAAAGTGTTGCAGGCACAAGTCCTGTACCTTTGAGTGTGCATACTAATCTGAAGCAATCCATCGTTTTTAATTGGAAGTAATGAGGTGGATTTTAATATTGATTGTGTCGTTTGTTTTTGTTTCTCAGGCGAAAGCACAACGTTTTTCCGGAGGAGTATTAGGAGGAATTACAGCCAGTCAGGTAGAAGGAGATAAATACAGTGGATTTCATCGCTTAGGTGTAACCGGAGGGATGTGGGTACGATTCCCTGTTAGCGATAAATGGGGACTTCAAGGAGAAATAAAATATACCCAGAAGGGAAGCAAACGCAATCCTAAACCCAAGAAAGGAGACTACACCAGCTATTCAATGGCAACACATTATGTAGAATTGCCTTTGTTGTTAAGATATGAAACACAGAAGCGGTTTTCTTTGTTAGGTGGAGTTACTGCTGGTTACCTTATTGGTTCGAAGGAGAAGGATGAATACGGTGTAATTGATGAGAGCTTGATTAAAGAATCGATAAAAAAAATTGATATAGCAGTAACAGCTGGCGTTGAAGTTGCACTAATACCTAAACTTTCGTTGGATTTACGATGGGCTTATTCGTTACTTCCAATCAGAGATTTAAAGGGCGATGGCCCCTACTGGTTCGATGGAGGGCAACACAACCAATGGCTAAGCACAACGCTTTATTACGAAATTGATTGGCCTTAGCGTTTAGTAAAATTCGCAAAAGATTGAACATTGATTAGATATACCTAGAAACCATTTATTTAACCGAAAACCCAAAACAGAAATAAAAAAGATACCCATGAATACAGAACTGAAAAATAAAATTAAAGAATTTGTATTGGCTGGAGTAGTAGAGAAGCCAATAGCAGGAGAGCCTGATCCATTTTGGAAGAATTTATCCGATTGCGGGACAGAGCTTTGGTTAGATACCGGTGATATGGATGAAGCCGAAAAGAATTGGACTTCAGAAATGACTGCATTAACAACTAACAATACGCTAATCAATAATGAAATACAGAAAGGTATTTACGATGATTTTATTGTTGAGGCCAAAGAGATTGTCAAAGATCTTCCGTTGAAAGAGCAGATTGTTGAAATCGCTTTTATACTGAATGCTCGACATGGCTTAAGACTCGCACAACGATTCGGCGGTATGGTCAGTGTAGAGTTGCATACCGATACAGCTCACGATTACGATGCAATTGTGGATTACGGATTGCGTTATCATGCCATTTGTCCAACACAGTTTATTGTAAAAGTGCCTTACACTGCAACAGGTTTGTTGGGAGCGCGTCAATTGAGAAAGTTAGGTGTGAAAATCAACTTTACTTTAGAATTTAGTGCGCGGCAGAATGTGATGGTTGCAGCTGTTACAAAACCCAACTATCTGAATGTATTTTTAGGTCGATTAGGCGCTTATGTAAGTGACAATAAGTTAGGCGATGGTTCTGGAGTTGGAGAACGAGCAGTTTTAGCAACTCAGAAATGGATTAAAACGCTGACTAAAGATAACGAGACGCCAACTCAGCTAATTGCTGCAAGTTTGCGAGGAGCTCATCAACTGGAGTGTTTGGCTGGCGTAGATGTTTATACCATGCCTACTAAAGTTGCTGCTGCCGGGAAAAAAGAATTGAGTGGCAATTTTACTTCGAAGTTAAACGAGGTATATCCTGTAGGTTTAGATAAAAATGCCAAAGGTGCTTTTGTTGAGAAACTGTGGGAAGTGAGCGATGAAGCGCTGAAATTAGCTAAAGATTTAGATGAAAATCCACCTGTAGATGGTAGCGAATTACTTCGTAGAGCTCATGAAGCTGGATTAGGCGAGATGTTTCCTATCTTAAGCGAAGAGGATATAATTCATATTGCTGATGATGGCAAAATACCATTACATGAACGCTGGAAAGAACGTATCGAAATGGGAGAACTTGCTATCGATACCCTACTCAATCTGGCAGGCCTGGCAAGTTTCATGCAAGATCAGGCAGAGCTAGACGCCCGAATAGAAAGAATTATTTCAGAATAAAAAAGAAAGACCAAGCAGTAACTACTACTGAATTGGTCTTTTTATTTTAAGTTATTCGGTTCTAATGGATATGATTGTGAAAATAGAGATGAGAAAAATCGTCTAATGTTTTTCGCAGTTTCTTTATGTATTTCAAATCGGTTGTTTGTTTCGATTTCATTGAATAAACCAGTAATTCATGCAGCTTGGCCAATTTTAAAGTATACAATTTGTAGGCTTTAGCATCTTTTGGATCGGTTACTTTAATGCGTTGGTGAAGAAAATATTGGCTTACAATGTGCTGAATTTTGGCAGCATGCTCTTCTTTGTTAGTAACCCATCTAACCAACTGATTGTAATTGGGTTTCTCCATTGCAGATAATTCGGTAATCTTTTTCATCGATTTCTCGATTGTAGTGATATGTTCGGCAATCAGGGCAATGCGAAGCGAATCGCCATAAATACCACAAGGAACCTCGCAATGTGCTTTAGCACTATTCGACGATAAAGTAACTGTGAGTATAACAGCTGCTAATAAACGAAATAACATTTTCATCTTTCAATATATTTTTAAATTTATAATCGATAGTTTTTTCAATGGGTATAACACAAGTAGGCTGTTTTAGTTTGACAAGACGTTGACTGAAAAGAAGGAATGCCTACTAATCAGAATTCCAAATTTTAAAGTTGAGCTGAGGTTACTACACCAATACTTCTATTTTTCACCGACTTTTCACCGATGTTGACCGAATTGGAACTCTACTTTATAATTGAATAGAATTATATTTGTGATGGAAAATTCGAAAAAAAGGAAATCATGAGATCTTGTAGTTCTTATAATAACAAATGCCGTAAATATCCATTCTTTGGGATATTTTTAGTAATAGTCGGGTTGCTTTTGGTAGGACAGGAAATGGGATACCTTTCTGACTCTGTCATTAGTTTCTTAATGACCTGGAAGATGCTTCTGGTGGCTATAGGTGTTGTTAGCCTTTTTAATGGCAATAGAACCGGAGGATTTATACTAATTTTTATTGGTGGCTTTTTTATGTTGCCCGATTTTATAGATGTTCCACAAGAAATTGAGAAGTTGTACTGGCCAATTGGATTAATCTCGTTGGGAGGAATAATGATTCTTAGAAATCGAATACGAACAAAGCAAGTCGATTACAACTACCAGGGAAATAGCAATCAATTTTTCGAAGATTTCGTAATTTTTGGAGGAAGAGAGCAGTTGTTGTCATCCGACCAGTTTAGAGGAGCTAGAACTACTTCCATTTTTGGTGGATTGGAGTATAACTTAACTCGATGTAAAATCTCGCCTGAAGGTGCCGTTATCGATGTGTTTACGTTGTTTGGTGGTACCACATTTAATTTGCCTCCCGATTGGTCTGTAAGAAATGAATTGACGACTGTCTTTGGAGGATTAAGCGATGAGCGAATGAAGAATCCGGCGCTTCATCCATCTCCAGATAAAGTGGTTGTTATTCGAGGGCTATGCCTTTTTGGAGGAATTGAAATAGAATCAAAGAACTATCCGGTAGGATAAATTGATTTAGATGAAACATCCTCTTTTTAAAGATATCCGTTCAGGTGTTTATTACCTGCTTCTTTTCTTAGGAGTATTTATTGCACATAGCTTTATTGCGATTTACTACTTTAGGTTACCATTTGCGCTGGCTCTGCTTGATGCTTTCATTTTTTACATGGTGTTCATGGTGTTGGGAATTGGTGTTGCTTACCTGATTTCTTACAATAAAGTGAGTCGCGTTCCTACGGGACAGCTAGTCGTAACACACATTCTTACCGGTGTGTTTTTGTCTTCGCTTTGGGTACACCTTGGAAAATTCATTGCTCAGAATCTTATTGCCCACGAATGGTACATCAAGAACCTGAATGCCACAATGCCTGCGCGAATTGTTGAGGCGATGTTTATTTACGCAGTGCTTATTTTATTCTTCTATTTGTTGGTCTACATCAATAACTTTAAAGAGAAAATTGAGCAGGAAGCCAAACTGAATGCATTAATCAAAGAGACAGAGTTAAGTGTACTAAAGAACCAGATAAATCCTCATTTTCTATTCAATAGTCTGAATTCGATCTCTTCCTTAACCATTACAGATCCTGAAAAAGCCCAGGAAATGGTTATCGAGTTGAGTTTGTTTCTTCGATATACGTTACAACACGGACGCAATGAAACGGTATCGCTGGAAACAGAGATGGAAAATATTGCACGCTATTTAAATATCGAAAAGGTACGATTTGGTAAAAAGCTGAACATCGATATCATGTGCGATAACTCTATACAGCAGAGTACGCAGTTACCCAATATGATTTTGCAACCTCTTTTCGAGAATGCAATTAAATACGGAGTGTACGAAACCACTTCTCAGGTAACTATTCATTGTAGCTGTTCGTTGAAGAATAATATGCTACACGTTTATATTGTAAATAATTTCGATGCCGACTCTATTACTCCGAAGGGTGAAGGAGTTGGATTAAAGAATATAAGGGATAGACTACAGCTGATCTATGGATCGCCAGAATATTTGATGATTGGAAGCGAAGGAAATCAGTTTAAGGTACATCTTATGATACCACAAAATGATAATCACCATGAGCAAGATTAAAGCTATAATTATTGAAGATGAAGAGCCGGGACGTAATTTGTTACGTTCTTATTTGAAAGGAGCTCCGGAGGTAGAAGTTGTTGCTGAGTGTGAGAATGGTTTTGAAGGAATAAAAGCCATTAACGAGAAACGTCCCGATTTGGTGTTTCTGGATATTCAAATGCCCAAGATTACCGGCTTTGAGATGTTGGAGCTATTGGACTATCAACCTGAGATTATCTTTACAACTGCTTATAACCAATATGCATTAAAAGCTTTTGAATATTCGGCTGTCGACTATTTGCTTAAGCCATTCTCTAAAACACGCTTCTTGCAAGCTGTAAGTAAAGCAGTGGAGCGTATTGAAGGAGGAAAAGCGCAGCCCAATTACGATAAACTTGCCGAATCGAATAGCGATGAACCATTAATTAGAGTAGTAGTGAAAGATCGCAACCGCATCAATATAATTCCGGTAGAGAAAATTCGTTATATCGAATCGCAGGATGATTACGTAATGATTTATACCAACGAAGGTCGCTTCCTGAAGCAGAAAACAATGAAGTACTTCGAAAGTCAGTTGGATTCCACTTACTTTGTACGCATTCATCGTTCTTATATTGTTAAGGTAGATGAAATTGCCGAAATTCAACAATACGATAAGGAATCATATATTGTTATTCTGAAGGATAAAACGAAGCTAAAAGTGAGTAAATCGGGCTATAAGAATCTAAAAGAGATTCTTCGTTTTTAATTGGTTTACTATATTCGTTGTTCGAAAGCCGAAAGAATAAAACAAATGAAACGATTTTTGATATTGATACTTTTAAGTCCATTGGCAAGTTATGGACAGGAAGCCGCAGCGAGAGAAGTAGGACCAGATGGATCTAACCTGTTGTGGTTGGTAATCCTTTTCTTATTACCTGTTTTAGTGGTCATTGTTAATCGACTTTACGAAAAACGTAAAGGAGGAAATAATCGAGCAAAAACCGTTTCAAAATCCAATGATGTTAGTTTTTGGGTGGAACGAGACACTATGTTCAAACCTTCGGTTATCACACTTGTTATTGAAAATAACTCCAACCAACCTGTAGATATAGCTCCACCAATGTTGACCTTTCATAACTATATTCAGAAAAAAAAACTGAAGGTGACGGCTATTAATGGGCAGAAAATCTACCCTTTATTCTTGGATCCGGGTAGAATTCATCGAATTGCCATTCCAACCAATGTATTTTACAATCGCGATAAGTCGTTAAAGTATTTGGGCTTTTTAAGAGTGGTTGTAAAAAATGTAAATGGGAAAAAAATAGGTTCCGAAAATATTCAAATGAACAAGTATATTTTTTTCTAGGATTCCATTTGAAAAGCCTACCTCATTTGTAATAGAAACTGTTCTTTACTCTTTATTGTAATTGTGTTCTGAGGCAAATTCGGCTTGTAATCATGAAGAAGTTGTCCGGTTAGCAACAGTTTTACTGAAGGTATTTCTGTTGATAATTGATGAATATATTCTTCTAACTCATCTTTTTCAATTCTGTTTATAAAATGAGTCAATAATATGTTGGCACCAGTTTCTTGTACCGCTTGCTTTAAGTTAGATGTTGGTACCATCACTCCCAAGTAATAGGCCTTTAAACCATTCTTTCGAGCAAAATAGTAGTAGTAAATAAGATTGATGTCGTGTAGCTCTTTCTCATGTGTGAAAAAGAGAATGGAACTAGAGGAATTATTTTTTGTAATTGGATATTTATTGGTTTCCAGAATAATTTTATTTCGAATGATGTTTGTGAAGAAGTGCTCGTGGACTGGTTGAATCGTACCTGTTTGCCAAAGCATACCTACTTTGTGTAGAAAAGGAAATGCATATTCCTCTATAGCCTGTTCAAATCCAAACTTGTCAATTAAATTATCGATAAGCTGGCTAATGGCTGCCTCGTTGTAATCCAGTAACAGAGTGGTTAGTTCATCGGTAATTTGAATGTTTTTGGATGTCTTATCGTGTGTATTCTGAATTAATTGCTCCAACTCATTAGCAGGGAGGTCGATTAACTTGGATATACGAAATCCTGATTTAACGAGATTGCTGATATTTAGAAGATAACGCAGTTCCTCATCGTTGTATAAACGTTGATTGTTTTCATTGCGTTCAGGGTTGAAAAGTGCATAACGTTTTTCCCAAATGCGAATGGTATGCGCCTTGACTCCTGAGATCACCTCCATATCTTTGATCGTATACTTACCCATAGCTTTAACACCCAATAAAGCGTTTGTAATATGATCAACATTTATGTTAATAGAAAGTTTGAACCAGACCTATAAAAAAGGAGAGAGTCGGCAGGGGGCTACCGACTCTATTTTTTTGTGAACTTGAGGGAGGATTGGGAAGTTGGGGTTAAATTCTTATTATTAGTTGCGAGGATTGTTTCAATAATTTCTTTTAAACTCACATTTCAAATTTAATAGATTTGTTCATTCTGTTAAAGTGTTTTTTGGGGGCAGAGCTACTTTTGCAGCTGAATTGATACCGAAGTGGGGGTATTTTCTAATAAGTGTAGCAATTTTTCCACGAATTGCATTATGATAAGCAGTGTGTTTTGAGGTGTATGTTGTTGATTGTTAGTGCTTAGTGGTTTTTCGATCGAGTGGCCGGAAGAATTAAAAGTGCAGGAAAATGCATCGAAAACGTCATTTTTTGTCGTTTCTCTCTTTTTTTCTGCAAAAAATGATGGTATTTAAAGGTAGAAATACGAAGATTTATTTTGGTGTGCAATATTGTTTAATAATCGGATTTTAGACACCCAAAAACTGCTAAGTCGAAAAACTGGTTATTTACCTTTTCGCTATCGCGTTCTACTCCCTCCTGTTTAAATGGAAATTTTCTTACCAATGCCAAGCTTGGTTTATTACCTGTTGCTACTTTAATCTGCAAACGATGCATCGAAAGCTCTTCAAAGCAATACTCAATAACCAGTTTTAATGCAGTCGTGGCTATTCCCCTATTTTGAAATTCAGGATGAATCCAGTATCCCAGTTCTGTTTTCTGAGTATACCAATCCATATCCTTTAGAACTACCATTCCTACCCATTCAGAATGGTGAAAAACAGAAAAAACTTCAGTGGAACCATCGTAGGTTAAGTCGATGAGTTGTTGAATGTATTCCTCAGCATCGAGCACGTTTTGCATGAAAGCAACAAAAGGCAACCATTTTCCTAGCTCATCACGATGTTTTTCAACGATAGAGTATAATGTTGTAGTAACATCTAGTGTTAAGTGTTTTAATGTTACTTCTCCTTGGGTTAATTGTATGCTATTTGTCATTTAGAACTCTATTTTCACATTCAAAATGAATATATTTGCGATAGTACCTAGTAAAATTTAGATAGATGAAATTAGTAAAATATTTACTTTCTGTATTGGCAGTAGTGATTATGATTGGCTGCTCGAAGTTTAAGTCTCAACAACAATTGGTTAAAATTGAAACTCCTTATGGCGATATAAAGGTGAAGTTATATAACGAAACACCTTTGCATAGAGACAATTTTGTGAAGCTAACCAAGGATGGATATTTCGATGACTTATTATTTCACAGGGTAATTCATAATTTCATGATTCAGGGAGGTGATCCTGATTCTAAAGATGCACCAGCAGAGAAAAGGTTAGGAAATGGAGGTCCCGGTTATACTATCCCGGCAGAGATAACTCCAAAGCTGATTCATAAGAAAGGGGTATTGGCAGCTGCACGTTTAGGCGACTCAGTAAATCCTGACAGAAAATCATCTGGCTCTCAGTTTTATTTGGTACAAGGAAAAGTGTTTTCTCAGGGAGCATTAGATACTTTAGAGATGAGATTCAACTCGAAGAAGCGAGAAAAAATTCGTCGTGAGTTGATGTTGGAAGCACAAACCGAAATGATTAAACTGCAAAAAGAAGGTAAAGCCGATGCTGCAACTAATCTGATGATAGAAGTGGAGGAGAAAGCCGATAAAGCATTCGAAGGAACAGAGAAATTTAAATTTACAGAAGAACAACGAAAAGTGTATTCTACTGTAGGAGGAACACCTCATTTGGATGGAGCTTATACTGTTTTTGGCGAAATTGTAGAAGGCCTGGATATTGTGGATAAAATTGCAGAAGTAGAAACCGATAGTTATGATCGTCCAACCAAGGATGTAACGATGAAGATTGAACTAATTGAAGAGTAAATGCGTACACTGTTTTTTATTCTGTTTTGTTGTGTTGCTTCTTCGGTAATGGCTCAGGAGCGAATTATTGCTATTCATACCGAATTTGGAACAATGAAATTTCGTTTGTACAACGATACTCCGAAACACCGGGATATGTTTATCGATTTGGCTGAGGATAAGGAATACGATGGAACTTTATTTTATCGAGTAATTCAAAACTTCATGATTCAGGGAGGTTCTCGCGATTCAAAAAAAGCATCTCGCGATAGACGAATTGGATATGGAAATTCGGACTATATGATTTCGGATGAAATCCGGAAGGGACACATTCATAAACGCGGAGCATTGTGTGCGCCTCGCCAGCCCGATGAATTGAATCCGTTTAAGGAATCAGATATTTCTCAGTTTTTTATCGTTCAGGGACGTGTTTATCGCCCGACAGAACTAGATACAATGGAGCTGGCGATAAACCGACCAATCCGTAAACGAATCATTAAAAAGATATTTACTTCTGAAAAAAGAGCAAAGCTTAAAGCATTGAAAGAAGCCAAAGATTTAGATGCGGCAAGAAACCTGGCGGCAAAGATTAAGCAAGATATCAACACGGAGTTTAAGCTGGCCAATGGAACTCTTATTTTCACGAAAGAACAACGAGAAGCGTATACCACTGTTGGTGGTTATCCGCAATTGGATGGAGAGTATACGATATTTGGTGAAATGATTGAAGGAGATGCTATCATCGATAAAATTGCGAGTCTGAAAACGGACAAATTTGATCGTCCTTTTAAAGATGTAAGGATTAAAGTCACTGTTATTAAATAAACTCATCGTTATGCCCAGAATCTTCCTGATTTCGGTTTTAATATTGTTATGCTTTACTCAGTGTTTCGACCAAAAGAAAACGCAAGAGAAAGTAGCTTCGAAAAAGAATGCTTCTGAAATCAAGATCAATTATAAGCAATATCTGGGATCAATTCTGAAGATAGATACTTATGAAAATGAGCGTGTATTGGAGTCGGGCTATGGCTTTATGCTGAACGATTCGGTACTGATTTCTAAATACACTTTATTCCGATTTGCCAATAGAGCTGTGGTATCTCCCATCAATAGTTCTAAGAAATACTCAGTGGAAGGCTTTCTGGCCGTCGATCGCATAAACGATATCATTATTTTAAAACTAAAGGATTACAGAAGTAAAGGTATTCCTGTTTATAAAGAAGCTCCTAAATCGGGCGGAAAGATCATCTTGGTTGGAAAACCACGGAACAAAATGATTCCTCTGCAAAAAGGGAAAATGTTGGGTAAATTGCGATTCACTGGTCGTCAGTTCTATAAAATATCCAATCGTATTGTGGGAACCAGATCTGGTTCACCTGTCTTTTATAATGGGAAAGTGGTCGGGCTAGGTTTTTCTGAAACTGTTGAGTTTGAACAAACCAACTTGGTGACTCCAATGCCATTTATTCTGAAGTTGTACGAGCAAAGGCATGAAGTAAAAGCACTATCCGCTTTAACAGGCGATGAAGCTACTAGTAGAGCCAATGCTAAGATTAAGGGCTTAAAAATCGTTACAGAAGTGGGTACTATTCAAATTCGATTATTTAACGAGACACCTGCTTATCGCGATAACTTCATTCGATTGGTAGAAGAAAACTATTACGATAGCTTATTAATCCACAGAATCATCAAGGGATTTGGTATTCAGTCGGGAGCTGCCGATACTCGTTATGCCAAGAAAGACGATATTGTCGGTTGGAAAGGACCAGGGTATACCATTCCTGCTCATTTCAATAAAAAACGATTTCATCGTCGGGGAATGATTGGATCTCCTCGCATGCCAGATACGAAGAATGAAAAACGTCGCTCGGATGGTTCTCAATACTACATCGTTTCTGGACGGAAATACATGGACGACGAGTTGGATGAAATAGAGAAACAGAACAACTATAAGTTTTCACCACTTCAACGTAAAGTGTATAAAACTGAAGGTGGTGCTCCTCACTTAGATGGATCGTATACCATTTTCGGAGAAGTTACTTCAGGAATGAAAATTGTCGATGCGCTTTCGCTACAACCAGTTGACAGCGATTATCGTCCCCTAGTCGATATCCGGGTGTTGGACATCGATATATTGAAATAAGGTCAGGACTACTCTGCTAAAAGCTTTTGGGTTGAAATTAAATCGAATTCTTTGAATTGCTTTTCAGTATGATTCTCGATAAACTGTTTGTTTATCATGAATAGTTCACTGTTAAAACGATCTTGAGCAAAAGTGTTTTCCACGTGGAAAAACTCAGGTGCTTGCCCTTCGAAATTCATTGGACAGTACGATAACTCCCAATTTTCTTCTTCTCCCACATATAAAAATGGTAACCCATGTGTACGACAGATTATTGGTCGGGCTTCGTAAATGGAACAAACTCCATCTTTCAGGAAAACGCAATCTTCGTCGTTCTGTGGTTGCTGTGGTAAATCAGAAGCAGAGAACCCAATTTTGTCTAATTGCTGCTTGATGGCATAAAATTCAACTGGAAATATATCGAAACTCATGCAGCATTCGTCACAACCTTTTTTGCACTTCATTTTATCGTGATGAAGCTCGTGTAGCTGATTGCTACGTTCATCTATTTTTGCTCTAAGTTCCAGATATTTATCAATTGCGCTTCCCATCTTCTCTGTATTTCAAATTGGTTGGCAAAAGTAAGCAAATCAGTTGGTAATCAAAATATCAATCTTTTTCGCATTAAAAAAGCAGTCTTCACCAAGACTGCTTTACTCCTAAATATCGACCTCCAAGTAAAAATCTAATAATTCTTTTGAGCGATTAACTTTCCTGCGTTGTTGTATTTCTCCCAGGTTCCTACTTTTTTTCCTGCTTTGTAATACATTTTATAACGCAGTTGTCCCGACTTGTCCCAAATTTGCCAAGTACCGCTCTTTAGTCCATTGGTGTAGTGTGCTTCTCCAGTCTTCTTCGCATTCTTATCGAATGTTTCCCACTTGCCATGCATTGAGTTGGCTTTATAACTTCTTACTTCGCTCACTTGTCCCGATGGATAGTAAAATGTGGTTGTTCCTTCTTTCGCACCGTTTACCACAGTCATTTCTACCTTTTTTACTCCATTGGTATAATGCTCAACATAAAGTCCGGTAAACGGATGGTTGTTGTTTAAATAGATACCATTCTGCTCGATAATGCTTTGTGCATTACAGTATAGAACAAATACGAATAGCAACGCGATGTTTATAATTAGCTTTTTCATAACAACCTCCTCTTTAAGTGTTTTCCTTGAACTCTTGTTTCAATTCAAAATTACTAAGAGAAGATGTCTGGCTACAAGTTTTTTATATTAAATCGGATTGAAAATGGAAAAGTTTAATTCTCTTCAGGCTTAGTATGAAAAATATGAAAAATGAAACAAAATTGTAATACTGTCGAAATTAATCTTGATATTGCTGAAAATGGGATGTTTAGGGAAGTATGGTTTGTGAAAAATATTATGAACAAAATAAAAAATAAAATTACAATAGTGAAATAAAAATGTAACAAGGTTAGTTTACTGGAAATCAATGCTTTACATTCTGGGTGTGTCGTCGTGTTACAAAGTGTATTACAAAACTGTAACACCAAAAAGAAAAGGGACCTGATTATCAGATCCCTTGGTGGTGAAATTTAGGAGTTAAATCGATCTCACTGACTCCATCAGCAAGTAATCTTTACTCGTTAATTACTTTGGTATTATCATCTACTTGGTTAAGTGCATCAGACAACCAACTAGGTTTTGAAGTACCGTTTCCGGCACCAGTCGCATCTGCTTTCTCAGTGAACGAAAGTCCACTAACAGCTTTAGTTTGTCCAGCTTTAAGATCCATGAACTTCACATTAGTAACTACTACATCTCCGGCTGAGATGCGAGCATGAGCATCTGTGTCACTGCTTGATGCGTAGAACATTGCTTGTTCTTTGCTGTGAACTAAACCTCCAATTACAATGTTGTCGATATTTACTTTGCCAGCACCTTCTTTTAAATAGAATGGTTTTTCACCCATTCCGAAAACGGTAATGTTTCTAAGAGTTGCGTCAGTCATTGGAGTTGCGCCTCCATTATCTCCGTTGTTTGATCCTTCAATACCTGACTTGGTAGAATTCAGCGCAATCCAGTACTCTCCTGTTCCCGACCATCCATCGGCATAGTCAATACCATCGTCGCCACTGCCAACAGAAACAAGATGTGAAGCATTTACTGTTCCTCCGAAGAACTCAATACCATCATCCTTCCCGTTGTATGAAACTACGTAGTCAACTTTAGTACCCGATCCAACACCGAAGAATGAAACTCCGTTAAATTGCTTGGTATCGCTATAGTTAAAACCACTGTACTCAACACGCAAGTATTGGATGACTCCTGAGTTATCATCTGCTACATTTCCTCCGTAAGGAAGACCAGAAACTTCTGCTCCGGCAGAAGCATTGGATTTATTAGTAGGTGCTTTACCACAAACTACCAATCCTCCCCATGAGCCAGGAGTTTTATCATCCGACGTCATAACTACTGGGGCATCAGCAGTTCCGTTGATGAATATTTGTCCACCTTGAGAAACGGCAATGTATGAAATCTGACCTCCTTGGGCTTCAATAAGAGTACCTGCAGGAATTGTCAACGACGCATTGGCATCAATAATAAGAGCACCAATTAATTTATATTTTGTCGAAGCATCAAGAGTTACGGCATTTGAGATATTTCCACTTAATGCAACAACAGGAGTTTGAGGATCCCCGAAAACGGTTGTTCCTGTTGCTACATTGTTTAATGCATCAGGCATCCACGATGGTTTATTAACACCATTCCCGGCTCCTTTAGCAGAAGGATTTTCGTTAATCGTTAGGCCATCAACTCCTTTTGCCTGGCCACTTTTAATGTTTACAAAGCGAGCATTATTGATTACTATATCTCCTGCATCAATTCTTGCTTTGGCATCTGTATCGCTGCTTGAAGCGTAGAACATAGCTTGTTCTTTGCTATCAACTAAACCTCCAATAACAACATTGTCGATATTTACTTTACCAGCACCTTCTTTTAAGTAGAATGGTTTCTCTCCCATTCCGAAAACAGTAATATTTCTAAGTGTTGCAGTTGTCATTGGAGTTGCAGCGCCATTATCTCCGTTGTTTGAGCCTTCTATTCCCGATTTGGTAGAATTAAGAGCTACCCAGTACTCTCCTGTTCCCGACCATCCATCGGCATAGTCAATACCATCGTCGCCACTACCAACAGAAACCAGGTGTGAAGCATTTACTGTTCCTCCGAAGAACTCAATACCGTCATCTTTCCCGTTGTATGAAACTACGTAGTCAACTTTGGTACCAGAACCAACACCGAAGAAAGACACTCCGTTAAACTGCTTGGTATCGCTATAGTTGAATCCAGTGTATTCCACGCGCAAATACTGAATAACACCTGAATCGTCGTTGGCAACATCTCCTCCGTAAGGAAGACCAGAAACCTCTGCTCCGGCTGAAGCATTCGATTTGTTGGTTGGTGCTTTACCACAAACAACTAATCCTCCCCATGAACCAGGAGTTTTATCGTCCGAAGTCATTACAACTGGCGATCCAGCAGTACCATTAATATATATTTTTGCTCCTTGTGCTACTGCAATGTATGAAATCTGACCACCTTTGGCCTCGATAACAGTTCCGGCAGGAATAGTTAAAGAAGCACCGGCTTCAACAACTAAGGCACCTGTAAGCTTATACTTCTGAGCAGGATCAAGCGTTACATCTTCAGAAATTGTTCCTTGAAGATCTTCCGGGTTTACTTTCGGAGCCGATGGAGTGTCATCGTCATCGCAACTTGCTAAGGCAATTACTGCAATTGCCAAGATAGCTAAAAGCCAATTTTTCATTTTCCTTTAATTTTGAATAGATTGTAATGAGATTAATTTTTGTATCATTAAAATGTATAGTTCACACTTACACTGAACTTAATTCCCTTCTGATAGGAGCGTACTAAGAAGTCTTGCGACGTGTTCTCTTGCATACGTTCCACATCAGGATTTAAAATGTTCTTTACAGAAGCATCAACACCAATTTTGCCTAACCTCGATTTAACTACAAAGTCGAGATTGTGTATGGCTTTGTCTACCTGGTTTCCGAATGTGTTGGTTCCAATCAGGTATAAACGATCGGATACATATCCATAAACCAATGACGTTGTTATAGAATTGGCATTTTGCTTCCATCCATATTTATATCGAAGGGAAGCATTGGCAACAATAGGAGCCGCTCCCTCTAGTTTATCATTATCGCTATTGAAATTTACATTGATTAAAGAGTTCCCATTTTTATCTTGGGTCTCTTTTCCTAATTTCTGAGCATTTAAATCTTGCTTAGTGGTCATTAGTGCCAGGTTTGCAGTTAAAAACAGGCTGTTTTCTCCTTCTTCATTTTTTACTTTGAAGATGTTCTTTTGCAACTCCATCTCAGCTCCAGCTACATAAGCCCAATCTCCGGTGTTGGCATAGGTAAAATCGTTTGATGCCGATGCCATAACTACTCGGTTAATTGGATCGATAATGTATTTTCCAAAAGCAGAAATGGAGAATAACTCGCCGTTTTTAGGGAAAAGTTCCCACTTGATTTCCCCGTTGTAAACCGATGATGGATACAAGTATGGGTTACCTTGGGTGGTTTCAGTAATTCCTTCGAATGAGAACAAAGCCATTTCGGTAAACTGAGGTAGTGTATAAGTTTTACCTAGCGCAAAACGAAGGTTGTTCTTTTCATTCATTTTGTATTTCAATGAAAGGCTTGGTAGAATCTGAAATTCGTTAAAATCTTTTTCTCCACCTTCTGGCTTTAGTGCTGTGGTATATTCTATCTTTTGAAAAACATTTTCAAGACGTAGACCAAGTACTGCTAACCATTTCTCAGAAAGGTGATATTCCAAAGAACCATATCCGGCAGAAATAATTTGTGAGCCTTTATAGAACGACGGACGAATGGTGTTCCCAAAGAATGTCTTTAAGAAGAATTCTTGCCTTTTTAGGTTGTTATTATTCAGGAATCCATCAATGTTGTTCACATCAACATTCACAAAATAATTGGGATCGAAAACGTTTCTGTTTCGATATATATCATGATTAAATTGGGTCGATTCGAAATCACGGACTTTATATTTCCCAGAAATACCAGCTTTGATAACAGCGCGTGAAGGCGCATCGTTGATTGATTCACCGAATGGCTTACTTGCTTCTGCTTTTAAAGCATATTCATTTTCAATAAAATTGTGGAAATAACGGAAATAGTCCGATTCATTATCATCGGTAAAGTGCTTGGTTGTCGAGTCGGTACCATCTAAAGAGACATGTCTTCTGTCTGGAATAATATTGTTTACTCGGTTGTATGAAAGCCCCCAGTTAAAGTTAATCTCATTCTGTAATTCGTGTTTTCCAAGCAGTTGATTGACCCAAACAGTGGTTCGCTCAAATTCCGATCGACGAATAAATGCACCATCTTCAGCCAGGTCGAAAATAAACCCTTGAAGTGTCTTAAGGCTGGCATCCGACGAGTTTAAGAGCATTGAGTTCAGGTAATAGTTGTTTCTGGGCGTTTGTAGGTTTAAGCCTAGCATTGCTGTGGTTTGTGTTTTAAAACCAAACTGCTCTCCTGTCAATCTTTTTCGATAGAAATCACTACCATTTACTCTATTTTGCTTTAATTCACTGTAGTAGTTTTCATTATCGTACGAAAGCGTAATGGTGCTATTGAGTTGCCTGTTGTTTCCTAAATCGAAAGCATTACCTGCTGCAATCGACAATCCAAGATTTGGGGTATTGCTTTTTTGTTGAGGATCCCAACTATTCTCAAAGTGATAGTCGTTCAGGGATCCGGTTGGTTTGTAGTTGTCAAAGCCAGTTATTCCTACACCATCAGGAAGGTAGAATTGATCGACATCCATAACGTTGGTGTTGCTTCCTGCTTTTACTCCAACTTTGATATAAGGATTTCCCTTGAACACTTTAGACGATATATCGATATTAGCACCTGCAAAATCGCCATATAATGGGGAAGTGAAAACTTTCTCTACCCCTACAAAACCGATAATATCGGTAGAGAAGATCGAGAGGTCAATATTTTTTGTTTCGGCATTGTTCGATGGAAATGGTAAGCCATTTAATGTGGTGCTGTTGTATCTGTCTCCAAGCCCTCGAACATTAAGCGTTTTGGCACCTTCTTGCTTTGTAATTCCTGTAACTTTGGTAGCTGCAGTTGCTGCGTCAGACACTCCTTGTACGGCCAACTGTTGTGCACCAATACTTTCTTTAATAGTAGAAGCTTGCTTTCGGTCTAATAAAAGTACAGTCTCCGATTCTCTGTTCTTACGTGCTACAACTTTTACATCGTCCAGCTTAACAACAGCTTCTCCTAAATCGAAATTTACTTTTGTAGCTGTATTGTTTGCTACCGTGATGTTTTCTTTTGATTGCGTTTCGTAAGAGATGAATGAGCATGTTACTTTATGTGCTCCTGTAGGTATATTTTCAATGGTAAATACCCCATCGAAATCAGTCATTGCTCCAAATATAGTTCCTTCAATGTAAACCGAAGCTCCCACCAATGTCTCTCCGGTTTTAATGTCCTTTACAACTCCTGTAATTTTTCCTTTTTGTGCTTGCGCTGAAACACCAAAACTGATTAAAATTAACAGTGCAATAGAAATTTGCTTTAACATTTTTAACTCCTAATTAAAATTTCATTGCAATGATATAAAGCTGGCGTAACCTGAAAAGAACCTGATTATTAACTGTCGGTTAGATTGCCCAACTGAAAAATTAACTACAAGTAAAGACGTAACAGGAGTGTAAATAAAAAGGAAGAAATAATTAAGAATGTAAGATGAAAAGCGATTGTGAAAGATGAAGAATTGTAATAAAATGAATGTGATTTGGAAGAAGAAAAATGAGAACTACCTGTCAGTCGGCGTTTGGGTGGATTACAAAAGGATTACGGATGAAACTAAAAATTAAGGATAGATTTACCTAGGTGAAAAATGAATGGACACAAAAAAAGCCTTCTAGAAAACTAAAAGGCTTTGAAATATTTTGTGATAGGAATTACTTCAGAGTAAATTGAGTAGTTCCAATATTGTTACCTCCGGCAAAAATATTTACAGTGTATTTTCCTTTCATCAAGTCTCCTTTCGAAGGAGTATAATAGATGTTTACAGGAAGTTCTGTGCCTTCGTATTCAACAACACGTTTGGTTGAGAAAGGGATCTTTAGATCCTCGAAGCGGAAAACATCTTTTTTCGATTTCATTAAAAGCACTTGGTCAGGACGAGAGATGCGTACATAAATTGCTTTGTTACCTCGCTTAGCCGTGATATTCTTGCTTAATGTGAAAGAAACACGAAGTCGTTTGATCTTGCGAATTTTCTGAGTTCCACGACTACTTTTAGTAATACCTTCGGCTTTTAGGTTTAGAGCTTCCAATACCATTGCCTGAGCAACGGTTTTCTGCAATTTTGTTTTCTCTTTCTCTAGTTGCTTTTTCTCTTGGCGAATAGAGATGTTTTGTTGTTTTATCTCTTTGTTTTCGGCTAAAAGTATTTTGTTACGTTTATTCAACGAGTCGATCTGAACAACGAAATTACGCATGATCTTCTGTTGAGTAACAATCTGGTTGCGTAACTTAGTAATCTGATCATAGCTGGCTTTCTTCACTTGCTTCACCTCTGTTAAAAGGTCTTGAACGCGAGTTTTAGCTAATTCCATATTGTAGTTCAGCGTATCGTTCTCTGTCTTTAACGAATCATAATCGGTAAGCATGTCAGAAAGCTTTAACTGCAACGAATCCTTATCGTTATTCATCTGCTTAACAATGGTCATGTGCTCACTACGTTGCATAAAGAAAAGTACCAGTAGAATTACCAATACTCCTGATAAGCTACCTACTATGATGTTATTTCTTTTATCTTTGGCACTCGAAGAAGTTCCAATATTGCTTTGCTGATTATTTGTCATTGCGAACGCGGTTTATAACTTTTTGAAACACTTGCAAAAGAAATTATTTCTTTACCGCAACAAATATAGTTTGGCATCACGGTATAATCAAGTTAAACGCAAAATCATTCTCAATTTGTTTCCATAATTTTACATCGCAGAAATAATTAATGTAAACAAAATCAGTTTCTAAGCATTGTTAGAGATGAAAGAGTATTGGTGCTGTAAGTTTGTTCCCGTATTTTTGCTTATTAATGATATTAAAGGCTGAACAATCAGTTGATGTGTTCAGAAAATATATAAAACCATAATAGTATGGCTAAGAAGAAAAAGAAGTTTAAGAAAAAGAATAAAACCTTCAACAAGCGATCGTTGAAGCGACATATATTGAATATTTTTTACGACAACCCAACTAAAACCCTTAACTATAAACAGATTTCGGCTGAGCTGGGAATAAAAGACCAGGAAAACCGTAAACTGATTTACATTGTACTATGCGATTTGGCAGACAGCGGGAAGCTGACCCAAATTCAGACAGGTAAGTTTAAACTGAAAACCGAAACCCGAGGAGGAACCATAACTGGAGTAATGGATCTGACTCAGCAGGGATACGGATTTGTGGTTACAGAGGAGTTGGAAGAGGATGTATTCGTTTCTCAATCGAACCTGAAGCAAGCTATGGATGGCGATAAGGTTAAGGTACGATTGAGAGCACGTTCAAAACGTCGTAAACTGGAAGGTGAGGTTATCGAGATTATTGAACGAGCCAGAACTCAGTTCGTGGGAACCATTCAAATGTCACGCAACTTTGCATTTTTGGTGATGCCAAGAAAAGGCGATTTCGATATTTTTATACCGAAAGAAAAGCTGAATGGTGCTAAAGATGGGCAAAAAGCTTTGGTGAAGATCACCGAGTGGCCATCGAGAGCTAAGAGTCCTTTTGGAGAAGTAATAGAAGTATTGGGCGATGTGGGATCTAACGATGCAGAAATGCATGCTATCCTGGCCGAATTCGACTTGCCGATTCATTTCCCAGAGAAAGTGTTGAAAGCTGCCGAGAAAATCGATATGGAATTGGATCCGGAAGAGGTGAAAAAACGCCGCGACTTCCGTAAGATAACCACTTTCACCATTGACCCGGCCGATGCAAAAGACTTCGATGATGCTTTGTCGATCCAGAAATTGGAAAACGGAAACTGGGAAATTGGTGTACACATTGCCGATGTGACTCACTATGTGAAACCAGATACTACATTAGATAAAGAAGCTTTCTCAAGAGCAACTTCGGTTTATTTGGTAGACCGTGTGGTTCCAATGTTACCGGAGAAGTTATCCAATGGAGTTTGTTCTTTGCGTCCGAATGAGGAAAAATTCTGTTTCTCGGCCGTATTTGAAATGGATGATGAAGCTAACGTGAAAAATGAATGGTTTGGTCGTACAGTGATTTATTCCGATCGTCGATTTGCCTATGAGGAGGCTCAGGAGGTGATTGAAACAGGTGTTGGAGAGCTTAGCGAAGAGATTTTAACGATGAACCGACTGGCAGAGCAAATGCGAGCTCGTCGATTTGACAATGGCTCTATCGCATTCGATCGTGTTGAAGTGAAATTCAATATCGATGACGACGGAAAGCCTTTGGGAGTTTACTTCAAGGAGGCTAAGGCAGCCAATAAACTGATTGAAGAGTTTATGTTGTTGGCCAATAAAAAGGTAGCGGAATTCATTGGTAAGGTTAAAGCACCAAAGAAACCAAAGACTTTCGTATACCGAATTCACGATAAACCAGACTTAGAGAAATTAGAGTCATTCAACCACTTCATTAATAAGTTTGGATATGGAATTCAGACTGCTACTGCTAAAACTATTTCTACTTCAATTAACCATTTGTTGGAGAATGTAAAAGGAAAAGGAGAGCAGAATGTGGTAGAAACGTTGGCCGTTAGAACAATGGCCAAAGCAGAATATTCAACCCGTAATATTGGGCACTACGGACTAGGTTTTGAATTGTATTCTCACTTTACGTCACCAATTCGACGTTATCCCGATATGATGGTGCATCGATTACTAGCTCGTTACCTGGATGGTGGTCGTTCGGCCAGCGAAGATAAGTACGAAGATATGTGTAAGCACTCATCCGATATGGAAACTCGTGCTTCCAATGCCGAGCGTTCATCGATCAAATACAAGCAGGTTGAGTTCATGATGGATAAAGTGGGCGAAGAGTTCGAAGGAGTAATATCTGGTGTTACCGATTGGGGAATTTATGTGGAAATTAGTGAGAATAAGTGCGAAGGTATGGTTGCTCTACACGAATTAGACGATGATTTTTACCATTTCAACGAGAAAGAATACTGTATTGAAGGTGAACATACCGATAAAAAATATCAGTTGGGTGATAAGGTAACGGTAGAGATTGTTCGAGCCAACTTAGAACGAAAGCAACTCGATTTTAAATTAGTTGAAGAGGAGGCAGAATAGTAATAACTATCTGCTCCTAAAATTTAATATCGAATTTAGGGTTATTAAGTATAATCAGTTTGAAAATAGCCGCTATTTAGGAATGATCTAATTATCAGTAAGAAAATCATAATCAAAAATAGCGTTAGAAAAAAATAATTATATTTGTCCATAGCCTTCAACCAATTATTTGACCGATGAATAGTACAACAGGAGTCACTAAAAAGGATGCTAATCGTGAATATATCTTGACAATTGCTCAAGATATTTTTAGTAAATACGGTTACAAAAAGACCACTTTGGATGACATTGCTAATGCAGTACGTAAAGGAAAAAGTTCTTTGTATTACTACTTTAATAGCAAAGAAGATTTATTCCAAGAGGTTATCCTTAAAGAGGTAAATATTTTAAAAGAATCGCTTGAAAAGGTGATTGTACAAGACCTTCAGCCAGAAGAAAAATTACGTGAATATATTCTTACAAAACTAAAGATGTTCAGGTCTTTAGCTAATTTGTATCATGCTTTAGAAAACGATATTACTGCTATCGGTTTTATTGAAAATTTAAAAGAAGTACATGAGCAGGAAGAGATAAGAATGATTAAGCGAATTCTGATTGAAGGAGTTCGTCACCAGAAGTTCGATGTTCGTGATTTTACTTTAATAGCAATTGGTATTACTACCGCAATTAAGGGGTTAACAATGCCGCTTAGTGCAGGAGAATACAGTTGGGTAGATTTAGAGCAGAGTGTAGATAATATTTTGCACATCTTGCTTCACGGAATTGTAAAAAGAGACTAAAAAATCATATTACGATATAGTGGAAAGCAGTTCGAAAGAGCTGCTTTTTTTATGTCTGAGAATCTGAGTTGCGTAGAAATACGTATTGTGATGCGTAAAAATACGGTTGAAAATGAAGAGGGAAGCAGGCATATTTGTAATGAAAAATTTTTATCACTTGTCTTATCCCACTTGAATGACTTCCCTTTTCATCCAAGTGCACAGTCAAAATCTTCACCGACTGTAGTTTGTACAGAAATCACCCCTTAGATTCCTGTATAAAAAAAGAGGTTGCTGGCCCCCTTGCAACCTCTTCTTCATTATATAACCAATATCCAAAATGAATATTGGTACTTATGTGTTGAAATTATTTCAATCCACTTCTGTCAAGCAATGCATCAACAGTTGGCTCTTGTCCACGGAACTGTACATATAGCTTCATTGGATGTTCAGAACCACCTTTTTCCAGGATGTTCGTTCTGAATTTATCAGCAGTTGCCTTGTCGTAAATTCCATTTTCCTTGAAAGCAGCAAAAGCATCAGCATCAAGTACTTCGGCCCATTTGTAGCCGTAGTAACCAGCAGCATAACCACCAGCAAAGATGTGAGAGAATGCAGGACTCATCGCACTTCCTTTAATAGGATCGAATAGCTCCGTTTTGCTCATTGCTTTTTCTTCGAACTCAGTTACGTCATCAGTAAACGGTTGTTCGATAGTATGCCATGCCATATCCAACATTCCAAAGCTCAACTGACGCTCCGAAAGGTAACCTGCATTGAAGTTTTCGGCATCAATAATTTTTTGAATTAAGCTCGCAGGAATCTTCTCTCCTGTTTTATAATGCACAGCAAATAGGTCGAGCCACTCTTTTTGCGTTGCCCAGTTTTCAAGTACCTGAGAAGGAAGCTCAACAAAGTCGCGATATACGCTGGTACCTGAAACTGTTGGGTAAACACACTTACTCAACATACCGTGAAGTGCGTGTCCAAATTCATGCAAGAAAGTAGTAACCTCATCAAATGTAAGTAACGAAGGAGTTGTTTCGGTTGGTTTTGTGAAGTTACATACTACCGAAATATGAGGACGAACACTTTTACCTGCCACATTGCTTTGTGAACGATAGTCTGTCATCCATGCGCCACCTTGTTTGCTTTCACGTGGGAAAAAGTCCATGTAAAGAACCGAAAGGAAGTCGCCATTGGCCTCGTAAACCTCATATGTTTGAACTTCTTCGTGGTATTTGGCAATATTATCAACCGATTTAAAAGTTAATCCATACAAACGTTTTGTCAGTTCGAAGATTCCTTCTTTTACCTTATTAAGTTCGAAATATGGCTTAATCATTTCGTCGTTGATACCATATTTCTCCTCTTTTAGCTTATCGGCATAAAAGCTCCAGTCCCAACGTTGAATCTCAAAGTTAGCTCCGTTTTTCTTAGCGTAAGCTTGTACGGCAGCATACTCTTTCATTGCAAATGGACGCGATGCTGTGTGAAGCTGGCTGATGAAGTCGTTTACACGCTTTGGAGTTTCAGCCATTCGTTCTGTAAGTACATATTCGGCATACGACTTGGCGCCCATAATTTGTGCTAACTCTAAACGTAAATTGGCAATTTTACGAACCAATTCTTTGTTGTCTTTATCATCGTTGTGGTTGGCACGTGAAGTATAAGCACGATACATTTTCTCACGCAATGCTCTGTTTTCAGCGAATTTCATGAAAGGGCCAAAACTAGGATACTGCAATGTGAATACCCATCCTTTCAACTCTCTCTTTTTGGCTTCTTGAGCAGCAGCCTGCTTTGCAAATTCTGGTAATCCCGCTAGTTCTTTCTCATCTTCAACATGCATGAAAAAGGCATTTGTTTCGGCCAAAACATTATTACTGAATTGGATAGTCAACTTCGAAAGCTCACTTTTAATAGCAGCAAAACGTTTCTTATCGGCATCTTTTAGGTTGGCGCCGTTACGAACAAAAGCTTTATAATGCTTGGTAACAACCATCTTCTGTTCTGGAGTGTAGTTGCCTTTTTCCAAATCGTTGTAAACTGCTTTTACTCTTTCAAACAACTTAGCATTCATTAGCATTTTACTAGAAAACTCTGTTAGCATTGGAGATAACTCTTGTGCTAGTTGCTGCATCTCGTCATTTGTATTTGCCGAATTCAAGTTGAAGAAAACACTGGATGCACGACCCAATTTTTCATCACCCACTTCCATCGGAACGATAGTGTTCTCGAATGTAGGCGCTTCCTTTTGAGCTGTTAGCTCATCTATTTTTGCTTCTGCTTCAGCAATTAACTGTTTAAATGCTGGCAGATAGTGTTCTGTTTTTATCTTATCAAATGGAGCTGTTTTATGAGGAGTGGTAAATTCACTCAACAGCGGATTGGTGTTTTGATCTTCCATCTTACCTGTTTTATTACATGCCGACAATCCCGTGGTAATTGCCAATGCTACGATTAACTTTTTCATTCTTTAGTTAGTAAACGGTTATGTCATTTAAACCAATGACTCTTATGTAATATTATTCACTCTCTTTTTGTTTGCGCTTCTTCTTCGCTTTTTTTGTTTCAACCGACCATCCGAATTTTCCAATTAACTGTCCCAATTGATAGTAGTTTCCGTGTAGGTAGGCAATTGGACCGGCCTGTTTTAGATTGAATTTCCCCGTTTCAGGATCGAGATATGCATTATCTACCTTTACGTTTACTACATCGGCTAAAAACATATGGTGAACGCCCAGATCGATTATCTCTTTCACTTTACACTCAATATGAACAGGTGCTTCGGCAATAATGGGGGCTTTAACCACAGATGCTTCTCCTGGAGTTAAATTCATTTCTTCCCATTTGTTGAAATTTTTTCCCGATCGAACACCGCACCAGTCAGTGGCTTTGGCTAGTTTTTCAGTAGTTAAATTAATAACGAACTCGCCGGTACGTTTAATAATATCATATGAATGACGCGAAGGGCGAACAGAGATATAACACATAGGAGGATCAGAACAAACTGTTCCTGTCCAAGCTACAGTGATAATATTTTGTTCCTCGGCAGTATGTCCACAACTTACCATTACAGCGGGAAGTGGATAGACCATTGTGCCGGGTTTAAAATCAGTTTTCGACATTGCTATTTGGTTATGATCGATTTTTTTAAAAGAACATTCAAAATCTTTGTATTGAAAACGAAATGTTTGTTACAAGATTGTTGTTCTTAGTTTAAAATCGGAATGATTTTTACAAAGATATGAAATGACATTGAACGGTGAATGAATAAAAATGGCGAAGGTTATTATTACCTTAGCGCAAAACAGTTAACAGAAAGATTATGAATCACAATTTTGTAAGCAAAAGATATAGCAACATGCAATTTCGCAGAAGTGGAAATAGTGGCTTGTTGTTACCTGCCATATCATTGGGATTATGGCATAATTTCGGAGGAGTTGATGTTTTTGAGAATGGCAGACAGATGGTGTTGGAAGCATTTGATAATGGGATAACCTATCTTGATTTAGCCAATAATTATGGACCACCTCCGGGGTCGGCAGAAGAGACTTTCGGTAAGATAATGGCGAAAGATTTGCATACTCATCGCGACGAACTGGTAATTGCCACTAAAGCTGGTTACCTTATGTGGGATGGTCCTTACGGCGACTGGGGATCGAGGAAATACCTCATTTCAAGTTTGAATCAGAGTTTAAAACGAATGGGACTTGAATATGTGGATGTTTTTTATTCTCATCGTTACGATCCGAATACACCATTGGAAGAAACAATGGGGACATTAGATCATATTGTACGATCAGGAAAAGCCTTGTACGCAGGTATCTCAAATTATCCTGCCGATGTGGCCAGAAAAGCATTTGCCATATTGAAAGAGTTGGGAACACCGTGCGTGATGCATCAAATAAAGTATTCGATGTTTGTACGTGATCCGGAGGAAGAACTATTCGGTTTGCATAAGGAAATGGGTGTTGGTTGTGTGGCATTCTCTCCTTTAGCGCAAGGTTTATTGACAGACAAGTATCTAAAAGGTATCCCTGAAGATTCGAGGGCAGCCAAATCGCATGGCTTTTTGAAAGAGGAGGCTGTTGATCCGGTAATGGATAAAGTGAGAAGGCTGAATGAAATGGCTCAGAATAGAGGTCAGTCGCTGGCACAAATGGCCATTGCATGGCAGTTGACCGATGAAAGAGTAACTTCAGTTTTAGTTGGGGCTAGTAGTGTCAATCAGCTTCATAATAACTTGAAAGCATTGGATAATACATCGTTTTCTTCCGATGAGCTAGAGCAGATTAATTCGATATTGAATGGATAGATAGAATAGTCCCGGCCGTTTACAGCCGGGACATCATTGAGTTATTTTACTTTAAACTCCTTTACGGTTATTTGGCCATATTTCACATCACAAAATGGCTTTCCATCTTTTAATCCAACATTCCCAAATCCTTTTTCGGTAGAAAGAAATGTGGTAAAGTTGTTACCAATTTTAGAATCGATGTATAATGTTTGAGTTACTGCATCGTAGCGAACACCTGTTAAACCTTGTAGTAATCCATAGCTGGCCATGGCTCTCGCATACCAGTGTCCACATTCATATTCGTTGAACGGATTACGTTTTTTACCATCGTAACGGCGACGTACTTCCTGAACAATTTTCAAACCTTTATTTACTTCACCTTTTAACATTAGGTGACTGGCAACCTGATATTCAATTCCTGTCCAAACTTCATTGCTATAGACAAAAGGCAATGAAAGTTCTCCGCCCTTAGGCCAAGTGCAAAGCAATACGCCACCTTCTTCGCCACAAGCATACGATGGACGTTGAGGATTAGCATGATTGCGTAGATCTTCTTTCAGGTTGTATTTGAAAATAGAGTTAAGGTGGCTGGTTACTTTTTCGTTATCGATAATTTCCGGTAATCCACTCACATTAGCCATCCACATTCCTAGAATACCATCCGAAAGACAACCTTTTCCGTATTGATATTTTGGTCCTTCTTTTTTCAATAGCTCTTTGGCTTCTTTGGAGTAGTTGGCAGTCCATGAATGTTTCGAGAACTCAACAGGGTTCGCAGCTTTCAGTCCTTCCCATTGAATTTTCTGAATAAAGTATTCTCCATCGAATAGCTCTTTCTCCATGAATTTCTTTCCTTTTCTCAGAAGCTTTTCGTACTCTTTGTAAGGTTTGTCCAGCTCTTTGCTGATCTCAACAAAAGCGGTCAATGCTCCTAGGTAGAAACTGGTACACATGCCGTCTGGTCCCCAGAATTCAATATCGTAGGTGTTGTGGTGAGGCTCTTCCAGAATCCCTTTGTGCTTAGGATCCCAGGTTTGAATACAATAATCCAAACTGCTTTTAACCTTTGGGTAAATCTCCTGTATCCACTGAGTGTCTCCACTAATTCTCCAGTCACGGTAAATTTTCATGATTCCTCCCAATTGTCCATCGGCAGCAGCATAAAAATTGTGTGTAACAGGCTTAATAGGAAGTCCTGAGCGGAATGTTTGATGGCCTTTGGTATTTTGACTTTGTTTAAATTCCGTTTCACGAAGTGTGCGCTCCAATGCTGGGAAAAGATGCGGAATGGCTTGTGCGTAGTTCCAAACGTGAGTACAGCTACCAGCACAACACCCACCAAGATCGTTACAACCTTCCCATGCCCACATTCTGCCATCGTACTGGCGTAAAACAGTTGGCGATTTTAAAATGGTCAGGTTGGCAGCAACAGCTTCAATTACCTCTGGTGGTAACGTTGAACTATAGAATGCATCGGTAAACAGCTGACTCTTCTGTTTCAAGTCGGAATAATGCAGGCGCATGTATTTGTTTACATCTTCAATATTTTTGAAACGAGAAGCGTACCATGGTTGATAGAAAACTTCCTTGCTTTTGCATCCTGATTCTGGACAGCATTTGGCATCTTTTTCAGTTTCAACTTCCCATGCAAGGGCTCCCTCTTTTTCGAATGAATTTAAAATGGTTGCATTGGCAGAAGGTTGCTCCAGATTTTCGTTTTTATTATTAGTAAGAATAAACTGGTCGGCTAAAATGTGTCCCCAGCCACTGGTTGAGTTATCGATAATCTGAACTTTTAAAGTTTGACCTTTATAAGCTTTTAGATCCCATATAACCGACTTTAGCTGTTCTGTGTTTTTTCCAGATGCACGGTAAATAATTTTGTCGTTATGCTTGAGCACAACACATGTATTTTGCTTATCATTACCTCCTCCCACAAGAAACTTCAGGTATCTTTTGTTGGCGATAAACGATGGCGACTCGATGGTTCCTGTGTGAGCATCTCCACTGGGGTAAAAAGTGTTGATAAGCTGTTTGCCCACAAAACCAGTAATTGTTTGCTGGTTAGCTGCAGTTCCGGGAGCTGCCGTTTTGTTAAGTGCCATCTTTTCTTTTTCAGAAGATTGTCCGTAACTAATATTTGAATGGGGTACGTACCATGTAAGCTGTAGTCGAACCGTTTTCTTCTCCCCTGGTTTTAACGTAAATGGAACGTAGATGGAAGCACCAGGTGCATCTTTTTTTACAGGAGCATTTGCTGTTAAGTCACCTTCTGTGATTTTCTTCCAGGCAATAGTGTTGGCATCGAACCAGCCACCTCTGAACCAACAGTAATCTACAACAGCATTATCGTCGTCAACAGATGCTGTGAGCCAGCTGTTATGGTACGATTTTGCATCGTCGTTTTTACGTACCATGGTAAAACCATTGGTTGCTTTCTCAATAGAACGAGTTCCATTTCCTTTTAAGAAATACTTCGAATTCCAAGAGAAAATGGCTTCATGTTTTTGATCACTATTGTTTTGGAAAGTGTATTCCATTATAGCAACAGGTAAACTGGAGTTGTCTTCATCGCCCGGGATGAAAGGGCTCCAACCGGTTACTTCTACATTTAAAGGAATGTGCTTATCTTCCAGCTTAAGTGTTGCAAATGGGAAACGAGGAAGAAATTCACCGCCTTCGAATCGAGGAAGGCCATAAGTGTGTTCTGTTGCTCCTCTTCCGGTGTTGGGCATTCCAAAAACTTTGCGATAAGGAACTTGTGTTTGTAAAACCTTTGCCCCATTTTCTACTCCCTTCACCATCAATGCTGCATAGGCATAAGGCTCATTGAAAATGTCTGGTTGGTTGTTGATGGAGATGTGTGAAATAGCTCCTGTTCCTTGCATGCAGATCATTCCTGCTCCAATTCCTCCCATTGGAAATGCAATTTTGTTTAAATCATCGCAGCAATAGTAATCGTTGAAAGGTCGTATGCGGGAGCATACATGTTTCTGACTCACTGCTGATAGAAATGAGATGATTAATAACAATGTGGTAAGTGTTCTCATATTAATATAGGTTTGGTATTGAACTTAATACAAACCTATATCTAAAAGAACTGTGAGTATGGGTTGAGATCGTGCAGTAAAGTATCTAATTCAGTACTCTACATCAATCTTTTCGATATGCCGAAGGGGACAGGTCGAATTGATTTTTGAAGCAACGAGAGAAATATTTCTGCGTTCCGAATCCTGTTTTATCTGCAATTTCACTAATGGTAAGAGATGACTCTTTCAGTAGATAAGCAGCTTGCTTTAGTCGATACAAGCGAATAAACTCAACGGGAGTATATCCTGTTATCGATTTCATTTTTCGATATAGACCAGATGAACTTAAGGCAATTTCTACAGCCAGTTGTTCAACGCCAAATTCGGTGTCATCGAGGTGCTGATTAATGAGATTTTCCACCTTGTCTAAGAAGTCCTGATCGATAGGCGGAAGAGCCAGCTCTTTGTTTTCAGGAGTTGGGTTTGAAGCATATTTCTGTTGCAATAGCAAACGTTGCTCAATTAGCTTCTCCACCTTTCGTTTTAAAAGATGTGCGTCGAATGGTTTTGATATAAAGTCATCGGCATTGCACTCAACAGCCTGTAGTTGTGTTGAGGAATCGGTTTTTCCAGTAAGTAGAATCAATGGAATGTGACTCGTCTCCAGATTAGAGCGAAGCTTTGTACATAGTTCAATTCCAGTCATATTGGGCATTACCACATCGGAGATGATAAACGCAGGTTGTTCTTGTTCAATTAATGTCCAAGCATGTTTTCCATCCAGGGCTTCAATACACCAGTATTGTTCCTGGAAAATCTCTTTAATAAACTGTCTGAGTTCAGCTTGATCATCAACAATTAAGAGAACGGGAAGATGGTGCTCATTGGTTGTTATTTCTGGCTTATTGACTGGAGATTCTTGTTTGTTGGGCAATGTAAGTGTAAAAGTGCTTCCTTGGTTTAGCTCGCTTTCAACATCGATTTTTCCTCCAAGTGTTTGCGTAAGTTCTTGTACCAATGATAGACCAATACCAGCTCCTTTAGAAGAATCAACCTGATAGAATCGATCAAATATTTTCTGTATGTCTTCTGCAGAGATACCAATTCCCTGATCTTTTACTTTGATTTGAATAGAATCGTCTAGCTTTAGTAGCGTGACATCTATCGGTGAATTATTGGGACTATATTTTATGGCATTGGAAAGCAGGTTGTATAGAATTGTTTCAATTAATTCTCTACTGCTAGATAGCCATATATCTTGTGTTGGTAGATGTAAACTTACCTGTGATTTTTCGTCTTTTAGTTTAAATGCATCAATAGTAGATTCCAGGAAATCGCTTAGATTAAAGTGGTTGATATTTACTGTTATCTCATTCTTCTCAAGCTGTTTCAGTTGAAGGATTTCATTGACCATGCGAATCAAGCGATTGGTGTTCTTCTTAATTCGGTTCAGCTCTTTTGAGTTAGAATGTTCCTCCTCAGATAAGCGATCGATGGCTCCTTTGATAAGTGTTAGCGGAGTACGAATCTCATGCGAAATATTTAAGAAGAATCGGAATCGAAGTTGTTCGAAATACTCTTTCTGTCTTTTCTTCTCTTTTTGTTTTATGCGTTTATTATTCGATACCAGAATTGCAGTGAAGAAAGCTGCAGTTAGAAGAATAAAACCTAAAATGGCTTGCCATGTTTGCCACCAGGGAGGTAATATCTCAAATTGAAATGACTTCAATCCAGACTGATCAGCTTTTCTGATTTTGAATTCATAGTTTCCCGGAGGAAGCAAATTGTAATTTCTGTGGGTATCGAAAGTGGTTTGCCATTCACTGTCGTTGCCCTCTAGTTTTACTTGAAATCCGCTCGATGGTTGAGAAGAGTAGTTCAGGTTAATGTATTCAATTCGAATATTATTCTGACGATGTGCCAATTGTAGCGGTTTGTTCTTTAATGAATCGATATCAATATTTAATCCGGAAGCCGATACTTGCTTAAAAACCAATGGAGAATGCGATGGCTTTTGATCAATCATTCTTGGATGAAAACGATAAAAACCGTAACGAGTTCCAAAATAGAGGTAGCCCTCCTTGCTTTTGGATGCTCCTTGTGTAAAGTTATTTCCCATTACTCCTCCCGGAAGATTGTAGGTGACAACCTTGGATAAGGCAGGAATAACTTTTGCCAATCCTCTGCTGGTTCCAAGCCATAAGTTGTTGAAATCGTCGGATAGCATTGCCTCAATAACTTGCGATGGCAATTGCTGGTTGTTACTGAAAGAGCGGAACTGCAACGAGTCTTTGTGGCAATAGAAGAGTCCTTTGCGCCCTCCAAACCAGATTTTGTCATGACTCTGAGAAATAGAGAGTACATCGTTCAAATCTAAAGAGGTAGTCGATTTGAAATGCTGAAGTTTATTCGATTTTAGATCCCAACGGAACAGACCATTTTCATTGGTGCCAATCCAAAGTTTGTTTTCCTGCAGATAAAGGGATAAGACGTTTTTCTCTTTGAATATGGATGGGATTGGAAGTTGATTGAAAGAAGTCTTTAACTTTCTTTGAGCTGAAATATTTACAAGCCCTTTTCCTGTTCCACACCAAATATCATCTTTTAGTCCTGATGTTATTGCCCATATTTTAGTAGATGGCATAGATGTGTTTCTGGAAGTAAGAGCTTCGAACTGATAGTTTCGTTTATTTCGATTTTTGTGGTCGAGATAATACAGTCCTTCATCGGCAATGCCACACCATATATTCTCTTTGGCGTCTTCGTATATTGGGAAAACTCGTAGACCATACCGGGGAGCATGACTCTTGAATTTCATCTTTATACGATCGAAATCTGGTCGTGGTTTATCCAGGTCGTTTTTGTTCCAGATATTAATTCCTCCTCCCCATGTGCTAATCCAGATATCTTCGTTTTTTACAACAAGCGGACAACTAATATCTTTGTGAGCAAGCCCTCCTTGTTGCGTGTATTCGAATCTGAAAAACTGAAATCGTTGGTCGGTGAATTCAATTTTGTATAGGCCTTTGTTGTGTGTTCCAATCCATAGATTATCTGAAGAATCGAAAAATAAGCAAGCAATATGGATATCCATGAACTGAGTAAATACCTTATGTCCGTTTGTGAATCCAGAAAACTGATCGATGTTGGATATGGTATAATACTTTTTGTGTTTTGAGTGATAGAACCCAATCCCATTTAAATACATGGCAAACCATACAGTATTATTTCTGCTGGAGCTAATGGCTGTGCAACGCCGATCTGGTAGCGATGAATGGATTGAATGAGGTTGAAACGTTTTAGCTTTCGGGTCGTAAAAAATCAATCCATCTTCTGAAGCTCCCCATAGCTGATTATTATCTGTATTGATAAGTTGATTGACATTAGTAACCCATTTTTCTTGTCGGATATTTAAATCCGGAGCATGAAATGATACTCCTATAGGTAGTTGAGGAGGAGTGAAAAAGCGACTAAAATCAGGATCTTCAATGTTAGAATTTCCATCGAACCGGTAATAACTATTTTGGCTTTTTATGTATATAAAACCAGCAGCGTCTTGAGTGATTGCCTCAATTCTATTGCTGGGCAAGCCGTTGTTGATCTCCCAATGCTCGACAGTTAAACTTTGTTGCGACCAGCAAAGCTTACAGATGACAAAGAATAGTATGGTAAAATATAGTCTCACTATAAATTGATTTTAGCACCTGCAAGATAAAATTTTAACGGCTATTCTTAAATAGTTGCGTCAACAATGAAGCCTTTTTTTCGAGCCAATTCTGCAATTTCAGTTATTTTTTCTGAAGAAATCTTCTCTAATGTTTCAATTGGAGTGTCGCGAGCAATAGAATATATCATCACCTTTTCGGGACGAATAATTTCCAATAATCTCAACCATTCAGTTACTTCCTCATCAGTTGTATTGTCAAATGGTTGGTTGTTATATGTTCCTTTTAAAAACATAGTTTGAATAATTAGTTGACCATTGAATTGACTCAATTGTTTAACAACTTCTTCAATTGAAAAATGGCCATTTGGACAGTTCATAATTTCTACTGTCTTAGGAATAGCAGAATCCAACTTCAAAATATTATCGTCGACCTTTAAAAGTGCGTTGACAACATTTGAATTCTTTAAACGTGTGGAATTGGAGAGAACTGCAACTCTGGCTTTGGGGGCAAATTGATCGCGTAGTGCTAATGTATCATCAATTACTCCTTCAAAATCGGGATGAAGAGTTGGTTCGCCATTTCCAGCAAATGTGATAACATCGGGAAGTTGCTTTTCGGCTTGCATCTGCTTGAGCTTTTCTTCTAACAACTGAGCTACCTGTTCACGACTAGGTAATCCAGAATTGGTTTTATCTCCTTTCGGATTTAAACCGCATTCGCAATAGATACAGTCAAAAGAACAGATTTTAGAGTCGTTAGGAAGAAGGTTTACTCCAAGTGAAACACCCAAACGACGGCTGATAACAGGTCCGAATATTGTTTTGTCGAATAGAAAAGTTGCCATAATAAAGCCAATTAAATCAATTGTTTGAATTTAGAGGTTGTTGTAAGCTGGAGTGTCTTTAAATCAATACCAGTAGCCCACCAAATTGCTGGTTTTTCTGCTTGCTCTTGGGTGAATAGTTGGTCAACTGGTAGTTTCTCTTTTTTCTGCAGGGTAGAAGGAGAAACAATTGTACCAACTAAAATAGCTCCGGGATAGAACTTCATTTGAGCTTGCTCCTGAATATTCTGTGCACCTTCAGAAATAGAGATAACCTCGTTCTTTTCAGAAAGAGTTACTATGCCATATTTTATGGGATCTCTTTCCGGTTGCAAAATGTAATGTGCAGCTAATTTCATGTTGAAATACTATCTAGGTGCAGCTTCCTGTAGCTTTTCTTCCTTCAGTTCAGGAAGATTGTCTTTTTTAGATAGCTTCTCTCTTTCTTTATTAAATCGATCAAGAACTTGCTGGTACATTTTATCAAACTCCTTGGTTTTTCTACCATAGTGATAAAGCGATTTCTGAAACATTTCGATGGTGATATCGTGTTTCTTCAAAACCGATTTAAACATCTCATCGGTAGTATATTTTTTCATGTCGGCGGCGCCTCTAAAATCACGGTGTGTGGCAATTCCTTCAGCCAAATGAACGTCATACAGTACGTCAATCATTTTCTTCGGCTTCATGATGAATTGCTCGTTCTTTTCACTTTTATTGCAGCCAATGAAAAGTGCTATAATGAATATAAGAATGCTAAATCTCACAGTTATAGTCTTTTTGTATTCTACTCTTTTTATTTGAAGTAGATTGTTACACTTTTAATAACTTGGGATCAAAAGTAGAAACAACTACTAACTCTTTCAAACTGAAACCGAATAAATTTTGTATTATTGTATTTGATTTTGGTGTTTACTTTAAATTTTTTCAGAAGTAAATGAAAAGGGAATCCGGTGAAAGTCCGGAGCTGTCCCCGCAGCTGTATGATTCTTTAATGCTTTTTGCGGAGTGCCACTGTGTTGATTGATATGGGAAGGTGCAAAAAGTGAATCGAGCCAGAAGACCTGCCAGAACAATAAAGCTTTCGGGGTTTAGAGCGGTAATATTGGTTGCCATCCAATATTCCCTGCCGCAAGCTTCAAGTCGTATTTCTGCCTATACTTTCGACTTGATGTAACTGTGAAAATAGCTGGAGTGCAGGGGACTTCAGCTCTTTTTTTATCCAAAAACACGTTTAAACGCTTCTTCGACTCTACTTGCTTGAAATACCGATATTTTAGTGCCTTTAAGTTGAATTGGTTTACCGACCTTTGGTACAATTATCTCATCAAATCCCAATTTGTCTGCTTCGCGAATACGCTGTTCTAGTCGGTTTACCGGACGAATTTCTCCTGTCAACCCAACTTCTCCGGCAAAACATATCTTTTTATCAATAGCTATATCGAAATTAGACGAAAGAACTGCGCCCAGAACTGAAAGGTCAATGGCCGGATCATCTACCTTTATTCCTCCGGCAATATTCAAGAAGACATCTTTAGCGGCTAATTTAAATCCAGCTCGCTTTTCCAGTACAGCCAGTAACATATTCATTCTGCGAAGATCGAAACCTGTAGCCGAACGTTGTGGCGTTCCGTAAGCAGCAGTACTTACCAGTGCCTGTACTTCAATTAGAATAGGACGCATCCCCTCGATGGATGCACAAATTGCAGTTCCGCTGAGCGATTGACTATTTTGTGAAAGCAATAGTTCTGATGGATTGGATACCTCACGAAGTCCTTCGGTTTGCATCTCAAAAATTCCCAATTCAGAAGTAGATCCAAATCTGTTTTTCACAGAACGAAGAATTCGGTACATATAGTTCCTGTCTCCTTCGAAATGCAATACGGTGTCAACAATGTGTTCTAGTACTTTTGGACCGGCTAAGCTGCCATCTTTGGTAATATGACCAATCAGTAAAATAGGAATCGACGAGGCTTTGGCTTTATGCAATAATGCAGCAGTACATTCTCTGATTTGTCCAACACTTCCCGGCGATGAATCCATGCGATCGGTTGAGATGGTTTGAATAGAATCGATAATAACCAGCTCAGGCTGCTCTTGTTCAATATGAAGAAGAATGTTTTCCAAAGCTGTTTCGCTAACAAATAGACAGGTTTCTCCACTTCGCTTTAGTCGATTGGCGCGCAAACGAATCTGCTCTAAACTTTCCTCTCCCGAAACGTAAAGCACTTTTCTTCCCTTTAAGTCGAGTGCAACCTGAAGAGCTAATGTCGACTTCCCAATCCCTGGTTCTCCACCAATTAGTACCATGGAGCCGGGAACTACTCCGCCTCCTAAAACCCGATTAAACTCAGTATTGAAAGTGTCTATTCTTGGATTCTCTTCCGTCTTAATCTGAGAAAGTGAAAGTGGCTTATTTGAACTTTTCGAGGCGACCACCCCTGGAACCTTATTGTTGGGTTTGGTGACAACTTCTTCGGTGAAAGTATTCCACTCTTCACATTGCGGACAACGCCCCAACCATTTGGGAGAATTGCTGCCACAATTCTGACATACAAATTGAGTTTTTGTTTTAGCCATTGTCTTTCGCCATTTTTTGAATTATCGAAGAGGATGAATATCCGGGAGTAAGTTCAACAGTGATTACTTCGCCACCATTGTTCAATACTACATCACTACCAGCAATTTGATCGACAGTATAGTCGTTGCCTTTTACCAACACATTGGGAACAATTTGCTTTATCAGGTTGTATGGTGTCGATTCCTGAAATAGAATAACAGCATCGACAAAGCAGAGTGAAGAGAGTAGAAATGCACGTGCGTCTTCGTTATTTATGGGACGATCGTTGCCTTTCAAGCCTCTAACAGATGAGTCGCTGTTTAATCCAATAACAAACCGCTGTCCCAGATCTGCTGCTTGCGACAGATAGTCGATATGCCCACGATGCACAATATCGAAACAACCATTGGAGAAAACGATTTTTTCGCCATTGGCTTTCCAGCTTTCAATTATTTCCAAGGCATCATCTCCCGATGCAAATATGCGTTGTTCTATCTGTTGTTTATATCCCATTAATAAATGCTTTAGTCGATCTGATATGGATTATTCATTTTAAAAATAAAAAAACCTCGTATCATTAAGAAATGTACGAGGTGTTAACTCAATTATTGTGAAATTATTATTTACACAATTGTGTTGGTCTCCGGATCAGGGAAAACCAAGCGAGGCTCCCAATTTTTGGCCTCTTCAAAGTCCATCATTGCGTACGAAATGATGATGATTACATCACCTACAGCAACTTTACGTGCTGCTGGTCCATTCAGGCAAATAACTCCTGAACCTCTTTCTCCGCGAATAACATAGGTCTCTAAACGCTCGCCGTTGTTGATGTTTACAACCTGAACCTTTTCGTTTTCGATTAGGTTTGCTGCATCCATCAAATCTTCGTCGATAGTGATACTACCAACATAGTTCAAATCGGCTTCAGTAACGCTTACCTGATGTATTTTCGATTTACAAACTTCTATATTCATGACCCAAACTAAAAAATGTTTATTAGAAGGTAATATTATCAATTAGGCGAACTTCGCCTGCAAAAACAGCTATACATCCAACTTTGGTTTCTTTATCTTCCCAACAATCAACCGACTGTAAAGTTTTACTGTCAACAATGTCGAAATATTCTACGCAAAGATAAGGATCTTCATTGATCATTGCCACTACCCAGCCTTTAACTTCTTCAATTGACATTGAAAGCGTTAATTTTTTAGCTTCAGATAATGTCTGGTATATACGTGGAGCACTCTTGCGGTGCTCTTCTGTTAATAATGCATTTCTAGAACTCATTGCCAGTCCATCAGCTTCACGCACTGTCGTTCCGGGAACAATTTCTACATCCAAACCTAATTGAACGACCATGGCATAGATAATGGCCATTTGCTGGAAATCTTTTTCTCCAAAAATAGCTTTATCAGGTTCTACCATATCGAAAAGTTTACTTACCACCTGTGCAACACCATTGAAGTGTCCCGGGCGATGTTCACCTTCCATTACTCTTTCTAAATCGCCAAAATCAAATTGACGATTATCAGGTTCAGGATAAACTTCCTGTACTGAAGGAGCAAATACATATTGGCATGGAGTTGCTTCTAATAATTCCATATCGTTTTCCAACGTTCTTGGATAACGCTCCAAATCTTTTGGGTCGTTAAATTGCGTTGGATTCACGAAAATACTAACAACTACTACGTCGGTTTTTTCTCCAGCTTGGTGTACCAGAGATAAATGTCCCTGGTGCAATGCACCCATTGTTGGAACAAAACCAATACTTCTTCCCTCTTGTCTATGACCATTTAAGGCCGCTTTTAAATCTGCTATCGTGCTGATTAGCTCCATGTTTTCGAACAATTTGGTGCAAAGTAAATAAATAATTCAAAACAAAAACAAGCCAAAAGTTAAACTTGAGCACGTATTTGAGCTATAAGTAACTAAGATTGAATATTCACGATATTTTTGTTAATTTTGCAGCCGAATCTAATTTTTAGAAATGGAAAAAAAGCGCATTTTATTCATCTCACAGGAAATTGTTCCATACCTTCCGGAATCAGAAATTGCAACAATAGGAAGACACCTACCTCAGGGAATTCAAGAACGAGGAAAAGAAATCAGAACGTTTATGCCACGTTATGGTTGTGTGAACGAGCGTAGGAATCAATTACATGAGGTGATTCGTCTTTCGGGAATGAACCTTATTATTAATGATACCGATCACCCATTGATCATTAAAGTAGCATCGATTCAGGCTGCACGTATGCAGGTATACTTTATCGATAACGAAGACTACTTCCAACGTAAGGCGGTATTAACCGATAGTGAAGGGAAATATTTCGAAGATAACGACGAGCGCGCAATGTTTTTTGCCCGTGGGGTATTAGAAACTGTAATTAAATTACGCTGGGCTCCAGACTTAATCCACTGTAATGGATGGTTGGCAAGCTTAGTACCTTTATACATCAAAAAATACTACAAAAAAGATCCTTTATTCGCCAATTCTAAAGTAGTATACTCAGTTTACGATGATGAATTTTCATCGAAGTTCGATCCAAACCTAGTCCAAAAGTTAGCGATGGAAGATGGCATCTCTGCCGAAGATGTTAATCACTTAAATGATCCTTCTTATCTAGCTTTCAGTAAAACAGCTATCGATTACTCCGATGGTATTATCAAGGGAAGTGAGGCAATAAATTCCGATTTGGAAAGTTATTGTAAAGACTCCGAAAAAATGTTCCTTGATTATCAACCAAAAGAGTCTTATATTGATGGCTTCAATGCGTTTTACGATCAGGTGATAGGTTGATCAAAAATCGTTGAACCTTTTAAAACATTACGATTTGATAACAAAACTGAGAAGACTGAAGACACTGGCAATAGTTGCCGGAGTGCTCTTCGCCGGTGCAATGTATAGTTGCGACGATGAGCCGGGACAAGTAGGAAAAGACCTGATTCAGCAGGGTGAAACGGTAACTCTTGGAGAGGATTCTGACTTTACTCCAAAGTCATATACCTATACCCACGATGTTATCCGAACCGATAACGAAGGAACAAGAATATTGCTTCTTGGGAGTTATAATGACACTATTTATGGACGTGTAACAGCTGGTTATGCTGCACAGTTTCGTTTGCAAAGTAAACCTGACTTTGGAGAATCACCAAAACCCGATTCAGTTATTTTGGTAATGCCTTATCAGCGTATTTATGGCGACACAATAACAAAACATAAATTAAAAATTTATGAGTTAACAGGAGATTTAAATCCTGATACCAAATATGATTCTAATACAGATCTAACAGCTCTTATTGGTGATAAACCATTGGTGGAATATAGTTTTGAAGCAAAGCATGATACTTCAAAGAATGAAAATGGAAGTATTACAACCAAGATGCAATATTTGACTGTGAAATTGGGGAAAGAGTTTGCAACAAAGCTGATGAATATTCCCGAAGAGTATGTTGGTGATAATGATCTCTTTTTGCAGAAATTTAAAGGATTGTATTTAGAAGTTGAAGAACAAACTACTGATGGTAGCCTTCTTGTTATTAAAGATTCATTTAGTGATGGGAATGGAGGGACAAATGTAGCTTACCCATTTGTAAATCTGTACTATCACAATGTGAAAGATACAACCATATTTAGTTATGGTACAAGTGTTAATTCAGCTATTGTATCAACTTTTAAGCATGATTATTCGGGAACTGATTTTGAGGAAAACTTAAATAAGGATAACGTTCAGGATACGGTTGTTTATATTCAACCGACAGGGGGATTACGCTCGAAGATTGTTATTGAGGAACTAAACCGCTGGAAAGAGAAAAAAGATATTCAAATCGACAAAGCATCCATTACCTTTTATGTAGATACCACATTGACAGGATATAATAGCATTGATAATTTTAAGAGTAGAGGGCTTCCTTCAAGCTTGCTTTTAGAATATATCGATGAAAATGGGGATGCTAAGAGGTTGGCAGATACAGAAAAGTCTGCTAGTTATGTTGGAGGAAGTATTCAGCAAGTAAACAATATTGATGGGAAGATAGATTATTTTCAGTATGAATTTAGAATTACCCACCATTTGCAGAAAATTGTAAAAGGCGAAATTGAAAATAATGGATTCTTCTTATCCAATCCAGCACCGGGATATAGTTACAATGGTGTTGTGTTGAAGGGAGCTGATAGTTCTAGAGGAATTAAAGTAAAGGTTCTTTATTCTAAAATTGAATAAGTTTTTTCAATAAAATATTGCAAAAGGGTTGTCTGGTTCAGGCAACCCTTTTTTATTACGATAAAGATAATCGGCTAAGCAAGTCAGACATCGGCTACTTTGCTCATTTTTATTAATTTTGTCCTCTGTTAAATAATTTTACTACTATGATAGTTCCAAAAGATATTACCGATGCGTTAAGACACGTGTCGATTCCTGGGAGCAATGAGAATATTGTAGATCTTGATATGGTTCAAGAGATTCGCATTGCAGGGAAAAAAGTAAGCTTTACGTTGGTGTTTCAACGTACCGATGATGCCAATATTCAACCTGTTGTTGAAGCATCGGAAGCTGCCATTCTAAAATATGTTGGAAGTGATACGCTGATTAACGGAAATATTTCTGTAAAAGCAGTGCACGATATGCAGCGTCCAATTTTACCTCATGTGAAAAATATTATTGCAGTAGCTTCGGGTAAAGGTGGTGTAGGAAAATCAACTGTTGCTGTGAATATGGCTGTTGCCTTGGCTAATCAAGGTTACAAAGTTGGATTGATTGATGCAGATATTTATGGCCCTTCGATTCCAAAGATGTTCGGAGAAGAGGATGCTCGTCCGACAGGAACAAAAATGGAAGGACGCGATCTGATCAATCCCATTGAGAAGTTCGGTGTAAAAATTCTTTCAATTGGTTTCTTTGTAAATACCGAAGACGCACTTGTGTGGCGTGGACCAATGGCATCGAATGCATTGAAACAGCTAATTACCGATGGAAATTGGGGCGAGTTAGATTACATGCTAATTGACCTTCCTCCTGGTACAAGCGATATCCACCTTACTTTAGTACAAACTGTTCCTGTAACCGGAGCTGTAATTGTTTCTACTCCTCAGGATGTTGCTTTAGCTGATGTTGTTCGCGGAGTGAGCATGTTCCAGGGAAAAGCAGTAGACGTACCTGTATTAGGATTGGTTGAGAATATGGCATGGTTTACTCCAGAAGAATTGCCAGACAACAAGTATTTCATCTTTGGTAAAGATGGAGGAAAGAAATTGGCCGATCAGTTGGGCTTAAAATTATTAGGCCAGGTGCCTATTGTACAGGGAATTCGTGAAGGTGGAGACACTGGAACTCCTGTTGCTGCAGATGCTGATTCTATTTTGGGTAAGGCATTTGGCGAAGTTGCTTCTGCAATGAACGAGCAATTGGGCTATAGAAATGCCAATATGGCTCCAACTAAAAAAGTTAAGATTACTAAGAAATAGAATTCGTTAATTATTCGAATTTTAAAAGCATAAAAGAGAAACTACTCGATTAAAAATATCCATAAGTGGAAAATTGAGCAGTTTCTCTTATGTTTGCAACAATAATCGGTGAAAAATCGAGTTAAACATAGAGCATAATAACCTATTAGCTTTGAAGAGAATATTCAATTATATAGCAATCGTTTCGGTAGTCTGTTTTTTGGTAGCTTGCTCTACCGATAAAAATACAAGAATCAACCGGGCATATCATAATGTAACAGCACGTTACAATGTTTACTTTAACGGGAATGAAGCACTTAAGGCAGGTGTCGTAAAAATTGAGAATGCTTATCCCGACGATTTTTCACAATTACTTTCCATTTATAAAGAGAGCGATCCGCGTACAGCAAAAACTGCGGTGAGCGATATGGATATTGCCATTTTAAAAGCATCGAAGCTGATAAAACTGCACTCGATTACAAAGAAGCCCAAGCGCCGTAAGCGTAGAACCGAGAGCTATCGAAAGATGGCGGCAAAGAAGGAATACAACAAGTGGGTTGATAATGCTTACCTGATGATGGGTAAAGCTTATTTCTATCAGCAGAATTATCTTCAGGCTATCAATAACTTCTCGCATGTAATTCGAAACTACGAAACGGCTGAAGATCACATTACGCGCTACTCTTGTTTCTTATGGTTGGTGCGTTCTTATATCGAATCGGAACGATTTGGAGAAGCACGAGATATGCTTCAGCGTTTACAGACCGATGCCGATTTTCCTAAAAAGCTAGATGGTGAATTGTCCCTGATAACTGCCGATTATAATATTAAGCAGGGCGATTTAAATGAAGCAGTTCCTTATATGGAAATTGCTGTTAAAAAGATTAAAAAGCGTACGCGCCGCATGCGCTATCGCTATATTTTGGCACAGCTTTATCAACAAACTGATCATAACGAGAAAGCAACAGCGTTATATCGATCAGTGATAAAGATGAATCCTTCTTACGAAATGGCTTTTAATGCCAGAATTAGTATTGCCGAAGTTTATAGTGGAGCCAATAATTCAGAATATTTGCAAAAAGAGCTTCGCAAAATGTTGCGCGACTCGAAGAATACGGAATACCTTGATCAGATTTATTTTGCTCAAGGCCGACTTTTCCAGCGTTTAGGTGAAACCGATAAGGCGGTTGTTAGTTATCGCAAATCTTCGGCTCACTCTACAACCAATAATTCGCAGAAAATAATTACTTGCAATACTCTGGGAGAGCTGTTTTATAAAGAACAGAATTACATCATGGCTTCGGCTTATTACGATAGTGCTTTTGTGTTGATGGATGGCTCTTACCCTGATTATGAGCGATTGTCGAAATTGAATAAAAGCTTAAAACGATTGGCAAATAACCTTTATGAGGTTGAACGTCAGGATAGCTTGCAGCAATTGGCTAATATGGACAAAGCTGATCGTGATGAATTAGTTGCCGGATGGATTCAGAAAGAAGTTGAAGCAGAACAAGAGCGAAAGAAGCTGGAGCAAGATGCTCAGAATAATCAGTCATTCTATCGCTCCAATCAATATAGATTTACACAAGGGAATTCACAACGTAATTCAACCAACCCGAACCAAAGAAATACAAGTAACTTCTATTTCTATAATCCAACTACAGTGGCTTATGGTATTAGTGAGTTCCAGCGCTTATGGGGAAAGCGTAAGTTGGAAGATAATTGGCGTAGAAAGCACAAAGGAGAGGTAACATTTGATGAAGAAGGAAATGTGATTTTGGCTGAAGATGTGGAAAGTGATACATTGAATGTAGCTGATGCGAATCGTATTACGGACAAAATGAAGCCTGATTATTATTTGCAGGATGTTCCGCTAACAGATAGCGCAATGGTGCTGTCTCATAATAGCATCAAAGAATCGTTATTCAATGCCGGGCGAATTTTCCGAACCGATTTTAGCGATAATGCTAATGCCATTAAACAACTGGAAGAATTAAATAGACGCTATCCAAGTAACGATTATGAGCTTTTATCTTTCTTCGATTTATATGGACTGTTTAATGATGAGAAAGATGGCCAATCGGCTGATAAGTACAAGAATGAGATTATTCGATTATATCCTCAAACAAAATATGCCAAGTTTCTTCAAGATCCTGATTACTTCGCTAATCAGCAGTTGATGAAGGATAGTGTAAATCGACTTTACAATAGAGCTTTCAATATGTTCAAACGCAAAGAATATGGTGCATTAGAGCAGCTTTGCATGCGAATTGAGACATTGAAGCCAGATAGTTTGTTAAAGCCAAAGTTGGCATTCCTGAATACAGTGGCGAAAGGAAAACAACAATCGGCGGTGGAGTTCTCCAGTGCTTTGCAGACTTATGTGAACACATATCCAAAAGCTGAACCTAAGCCTTTGGCCGATCAGATGATTAAGCTTTTGGCCGATAGTACACTGAATGATTATCAGAAACTGGTTGCCATAGGATATATCAACGAGGAGCTTCAAAACGAAGAAGTAATCAATGCTCGTAATATTGATGATGAATTTGATGGCAAGTTTTCATATGACGAGGAATTGCTTCATCATTTTGTAATTGCTTATCCAAAGAAAGCAAAGATCGATGTAAATCGCCTGAAGTTTGATATTGCCAACTATAATATTGACCACTATGCCAGTCTTGATTTTGATATTGAGACACAACCACTGAACGAGAACACAAGTATTTTGGTGGTGAAGAGTATGGATAACAAACAAAAGGCTTTAATCTATTTCCGCTCGATCATTCGTAAGCGTGAAGTTTTCCAGTCGTTGAAAGGTGTCGATTATGTGAATTTTGTTGCTTCATCGGCTAACTTTAGAGAGGTTGCTTCAGACAGAAACTATTTCGAATACCTGAAGTTCTTCGTGAAGAATTATAGTCGATTCATAAGTAGCGACTTCCCAGAAGAATTGCCAGAGCAGGAAGCAACAGCTGAAGAGCTAATGGCTCGTGTTGATAAGGAAGACGAAGCACCGGAAGAGAAAGGGGAATTTGTAATGGTAACGCCAGAGCGCGATAATAAGGCTCCTAAGCAGGACAAATTTGTGCCATCGTTTAATCGTTCGCATGCCTTTGTAATCACTGTTTTCGATAAGAACTTTAAGTTCGATGGTACCATTAATGAGTTCAAGCGATTTGTAAAAGCACAATTCCCAGATGAAAATATAACGTATGAAACCATTGAGTTGCCAACAGCTCAGGCTCTTCTAATTAAAGGACTTGACGATGGTGAGCGAGCAATGAGTTTCTTCCGTAATGCAGTTTCATTTCGTCAGTTGTTTAAGTTTATTGGAATGAAGCGTTATCGCAATTTTATAATCTCTAAAAACAACCTGGAAGTACTGAAACGATCGGCAGATATCGATAAGTACATGGCTTTCTTCCGTGAGACTTATATCAGAAGAAAGACAGCAAAACCAGCTTCTAACCGTGTTGCCAAGCCAATTACCAAGCAGCCGGAAAAGAAGAAAGAGCCAGTGAAGAAGCAAAACAATAAGCCGGCAGTGAAACAGCTAACAGGCGATTATACATTTGTGCCATCAATTGCTCATATGTTTGCGTTGGTAATTCCAACCGATGGTGTAGACCATAGGGCTTTAACAACTGCTTTCGATGGATATAACAAGCAAAATGGAGTTAAGAATGCGAAGATTAGTACTGAACAACTTGACTTTAGAACAGTGCTTAAAATCGAAGGATTTAAATCGGCTGAAGAGGCAAAAGCTTATATGAAGAAGATTGTTCAGCAACGCCAGTTGTTTAGAGCTTTGACCGGAAAACAGTATCGAAACTTTGTGATTTCAGATTCCAATTACTTGTTGTTTAAACAGAAGCGGAATATTACAAAGTATATGGATTTCTATAAACAGAACTACCTGAAATAAAAGAAAACCCTCATTCAAAATAATATCGAATGAGGCTTTTTGTTTCGTTAAAGGATAGGTCAAATCACGACTTATTGGTCTCCTTTTATTGCTTGATGCTGCTTAAGCAGCTGATCAACTTTCTTAGGGTATTTCTTTGTCAGGTTGTTTTTCTGCATTGGATCCTTTTCCAAATCGAAAAGCTGAACATTAATGTCGAACCCTGTTTCTGCATCTACCCAACTTGGTTTCTTGGGGCCTTTATAGCTAGGAATTAATAACCATTTGTCCTTGCGAATTGCTGTGCGGTGGTGTAAACCTTCTGTAATGAGTTGTTTACGTCCTTTTTTACTTTTACCTAAAAGAGCTGCTAATACATCTTCACTATCTGTTTTTGGAATCTCTCCTCCTACCATTTTAGCTAGCGACGAAAGCAGATCGATTTGGCAAACTAAGGCGTCGGATTGCTTGGGCTTAATCTTTCCCTTCCACATAACCATAAATGGGACATGCGTACCCGCATCGAATAAGCTGTACTTGTTTCCACGGTATTTTCCGGCTGGTTTGTGTGCTCCAAGTTTTTCTACGGCATCATCATAGTAGCCATCGTCTAAAATAGGGCCATTATCGCTCGAAAATATAACGATTGTGTTCTCCAGTAGGTTTTCTTCCTCTAATGTCTTTAAAAACTCTCTTACGCACCAATCGGCCTCAGCAATAGCATCACCACGAGGTCCAAGTCCGGTTTTTCCCGCAAATCGTTGATGAGGAACACGAGGGACATGTGGTTGGTGCAAAGCATAATACAAAAAGAATGGTTTTTCTTTGTGTGTTTTAACAAAGCGTTGGGCTTGAACCAAGAATGTGTCGGCCATATTCTCGTCAATCCACATAGCGGCTTTTCCTCCTTTTTGGTAACCAATGCGCGAAATACCATTTTGTATACTGTTGTTGTGTCCCATGCTGTAATTCATCTTCAGCATTTCTGGGTTGTTCTTTCCTGTAGGAAGATTGTCGAAGTTCTTTCTGTAGCTTACATAAAGCGGATCACTTTCTTCCAAACCATCCACATAGCCATTTTTTACGAAAACAGTTGGTGTTCTGTCGTTGGTGGCAGCCATAATGTATGCGTAATCAAATCCCACTTCGTTTGGTCCTGGGCTAACGCGCTTATTCCAATCTACTTTTCCTGTACCTAAGCCGAGATGCCACTTGCCAACAATACCGGTGGTGTAACCTGCTGTGCGTAGCATTTTAGGAAGAGTTGGTTGATCGGTAGAGATAAGAAGAGGAGCATCGCCTGGTAGTACCTGTGCTTTTTTATTTCGCCAAGGATACGATCCGGTTAACAAAGAATATCTACTGGGAGTACACGTGGCCGATGTGGCATATCCGCAGTTAAATCGAATACCTTCATTGGCTATTCGATCCATGCCTGGTGTTTTTAATGTTTGCTGACCATAGGCGCTAACATCTCCTATGCCTAAGTCATCGGCATAGATAATTACTACGTTGGGTTTTTGTTTTGCCCATCCCAAAATGGAAAATAGACACAACGCAGCTGTGAATAAAAATTGTTTCATGAGTAGTTAATTTTTTATACGATATAATATCGATAATAAAATTAGAAACTACTGAAATTTGAATAGGGTAAAAATGTACGGAAAGTGTATAAAAAAATAAAAGGGAGTATGCGGAGACTCCCTTTTGCGGTTAACACAATGTTGCGGTTCTTATCTATAAGAATGATCTACTGCGAATATGAAAAGAAAAGAACAATGGAGCGTGTACGCATTGACCAATTTGTGTTAAAAACTGACCAATTGTCTATTTTTTATATAGTTGATCAGAATTTTACAATGTATAAAAATGGGTTATGTGGCTGTAGTTTAGTGTGATGTGTGTTTTGATGAGAGAGGGCGCTATAAAAGAATATATTTGTCCAAAATCGATGTTTTATTTGAAAAATATAGATTTTGAGAACTTCGGTTTTTGCGTTTTGTTAACATTGAAGATAATAAGAGGTGGTTTCTTAAGCCGAAATGGCAAAAAAACTATATTCGTATTAAATCGAAAATTATGGAATTTGTAGCATTAGATGCCGGACAGTTTATGGCTGATGGAGGTGCTCTTTTTGGAGTAGTGCCAAAAGCATTGTGGGAAAAAAGATACAAGTGCGATGAAAATAATATGTGTTTACTTAGTCTTCGTTGCTTGTTGGTGAAGGTTGACGATCGAGTGATTTTGATTGAAACTGGTGTGGGAAATAAGTTAGACGAAAAGTACCTAAACAATAATGGGACATCGAGCTTTCCGAATATTTTTACTGCATTAGACGAAAAAGGAATCTCAGCAAACGAAATTACCGATGTAGTGCTTACCCACCTGCACTGGGATCATGTTGGTGGTGCTACCCGAATTGATGATGAAACTGGCAAGGTTGTTCCATCGTTTCCCAATGCAAAATATTGGGTAAGTAAAACACAATGGGATCATGCGCATAATGCCAATTATCGAGAGAAATCGGTTTATTTCCCCGATAACTATTACCCACTACTGGATGAAGGTTTGCTTGAATTTATCGAATCAGATTCGTTTATACATCCAAAAATTCAGTTGAGGCATTTTAATGGGCATACCCCGGGACAATTAATTCCTTTTATCGAAACCTCTGCAGGAACGGTTATCTATTCTTCCGATATGATTCCAACGGCAATGCATATGCCTATTCCTTGGGTGGCTGCATACGATTCGTATCCGGTTACTGTTTATGAGGAGAAAGAAAAGCTATTGAAAGAGATTGCCGGAAAAGATTACTTCCTGTTTTTCGAACACGATTATTATACCGAAATGGCATCGGTAAAATGGGATAGAAAACATCCAGAGGTAAACGAGCAACTTACATTAGTCGATTTTCAGAATAGAATGAGATAGTTTGAGTGAAGCTTATATATACGAAAAAAGGAATTCAGCATGAGTTGAATTCCTTTTTTTATATCTGTGTTGTAAGTCTATTCGTATAAGAAACGTTTGATCTTATGAGTTGCCGTTTTCTCGAATGGAGATGGTTGAACCATTACCACTTGAAGTTGAGAAAAACGATTAACACGAGAATTGACATGAGCTTGTAGCTCTTTCAAATAATCGTCTAATTGCTCTTCGCATTTATGCATCTCTTCTAAGATATCATGCTTCAAATGCTCGTAACGATCAGCTAGCTCTTCGATATTTACATGTACCAAAGCCACTAATTTTCCTTTGCGTTCAATTACAAGCGATTCCAAAACACCTTTGAAATTGTTGATTACCGACTCGATTTCTTCCGGATAGATATTTTCACCAGAAGCTCCCAAAATCATGTTTTTCAATCTTCCTTTAATGTACAGGTAACCGTTGTCGTCGAAGACACCCAAATCGCCAGTTCTAAACCATCCATCTTCGGTAAAAGCTTCTTTGGTTAATTCTGGTTCTTTGTAGTAACCTTTCATCAATGATGTTCCGCGTACAACAATCTCTCCTTCTCCTGTTTTCGGATCTGGATTGTCAATGCGAAGCTCCATCCCCTTGGCTTTAGGTCCTGTAGCATACAGTTTAGTTTGCACAGGTCCTGCCCCTGCAAGTAATGGTGCTGTTTCGGTCATTCCATAACCAATGGCATATGGGAATTTCCCTTCTCGCAAAAACTTCTCAACAGTTGCATCTAGCTTGGCTCCACCAATTCCGAAGAAAATCAATTCTCCACCAAAAGTTTCCATCAACTTCTTACCCGCAATACGATGGAATAATTTTCTCATCGGTGTTTTGTGGTACAAGAACGATACAACTTTACTTTTGTCGAAAGTTGGAAGCACTTTTGATCGGTATATCTTTTCAATGATTAAAGGCACGGTAAGCATTACTGTTGGCTTAATGCGTTTTAATGCAGGCAACAAAACTGCTGGTGTTGGTGGCTTTTTCAGGTAGAAGGTCGATGATCCGGAAATTATCGAAATAACTAAGCTAACGGTAAATTCCAAAACATGCGATAAAGGCATCAATGATAAAAATCGATCTTTAGGCTGAATCAACTGCATCTCTTTTCCTGCATATGCATTGCATACCAGGTTTTTGTGCGTTAACATTACCCCTTTCGATTTCCCTGTTGTTCCCGAAGTATAGATGATTGATGCTAAATCTTCAGGATCAACATATATATCTTCTGCTTTAAAGTCGGCAGAAGCTTTCATTGAAGTACCTTGAGTGATCTCTTCTTTTGAGCTCCCTTTTGCAATTACTCTAAAGTCGTCGATTAAGAAAAGGTGTTCCAATTGGTCCTCTCCTAACTCTTCCAGTTTATGGTAAAGTGCTTGTGAAACAAATAAAGCTTTTGTCTCCGAGTGCTCAATGATGTTCTTAATTTCGTTGGGATGAAAATCAGGCAACATAGGTACAGCAACTGCTCCTAGGTCGATGATTGAGAAATAGGCTCTTGCCCAGTTGGGCATATTCCCGCTAAGAATTCCTACTTTATCCCCCTTTTTTAGTCCTATTTGCTGAAGGTAAGCACTAAGCTCATCAACCGATGCTCCTAGTTCGCTATACGTGGCAGGTGTTTCTCCATCGAAAGCAAGTGATGGAAGTGATCCAAACTGCTCAACGCTTTTGCGAAACTCTGCCTTCAGCGTCTCCTTTCCGTTTTTCATGTTCACGTAATTACTGCTACAAAAATAGCATTTCTTAGAGGCTACGGTTGTTTTTTTATGTTTTTTAATGGTCTTTAACCATTTATTTGTCACAATAGTTAGTGTAAAACACTACTTGCAGCCTCTTACTTTGCATTCAAAGCTATAAGAGATAAACAGGAGAACAATTGCGACCAGAACTGGCATAAATTCGCCATCGTTTACAGCAATATGTGCAAACAGAGCAAGAACAAAATCGAAGAAGAAACCTGCATAAGCCCAGTGTTTCAGTATTTTCGACTTGTTGGTAATGATGGCCACCACTCCAAGTATTTTAGCAATGGCAAGTGGGTAGATAATGTAAACAGGGTACCCCAAAGCTTCGAAGGTAGAAGCAACCATTTCATTTTTAAAAAAGTACATGGACGCACTCATTAGCATCATCAGTGATAGTAAGCCTGTAGAGGTCCAAAATACAATTTTGTTCGTTTTGGTATTCATATGCATCTTTTTTGAATCTTCTCTGATACGACGCATAAGAAGGTGAAAATGTTTATTTTACCATTGGTTATGAGCGGTGTCTTCTATTCCAAATGATGAATCCTGAGATTAACAGCATTAGTGTTAGTAAGCCAATCAGTGGTACATACAAGATGTAGAATTTTCCCAGCAGGTGCTCAAAAATACGACCAGTATGTGTTTCCAGAGCAAAGTTCCATAAAGACATCGGCGAATTCTGCACTACATTGGTTGGCATATGACCAATTTGTACTTTTTGTGCCGGGTCAAAAGCTCCTCGACTGTAGTCGAATACGACATGTTTCTTGTTAGGAAGAAAGATCATCCCTGAAATCATATTCTCAGAAATAGGAGGTCCAACTCTTCTGGTAGGTTTCCATATGGCTCTTTTCAGGTAATCGAAAACAATTCGATTTTTAATGTCCCAGGCAAAAAGGCCATTGAATGATCCTATCATGAAAACTCCAGGTTGTATGGGTTCAAGCACTGTACAGCCCATGATGCTAACAGGTGGTTGGAAATCGATCTTAGCCGGAGGTTGTGAAAAATTTTCATCGCAATAATAAAAGCCATTATTGGTTGATAGTAGGAATTTCTGTTCCTTCTTGTCCCATATTATTCTTCTAAGTTGATCGTACCAAGGATTAGGTGTATCTAACTCCGTAAATGGTATCTTTTCCACTTTGGTAGATGCGATGGGAATGAGTAACGGAGGTCGAAGAAACATTCCTGTAATGGTAACAATAATGAGAAAAGGAAGCAATGTCCATCCCAATCTATTGTGCCATTTTAAATTGCTTTTGAATGTGGAAGCAAGCTGGGAAACGGTTTGTCCTTTTTTCTTTTTAAACCGAATAAGTTTCGGAAATATGAAGTGCAGCAGTCCGGTAATAGATAAAATAATGAATACGATTCCCATGAAATCCACCAAAAGTTTCCCCGCAGTTCCCCAAAGTTCTCCGCTATGAAGCATCCAAAGGGTTTTGAATAGGCTCACCTTGCTATTGGAGCTGGTCGCTTTTAGTCGGATAGTTTTAAATTTATCGTTTTCAGATTGTACCAAAATGTGAGAACGGGTTAAAACCAACAATTTTTCGCGATGGATTCTCAAGTCGACAATTCGCTCTTCTTCTACTGGGAGTTCGACTTTTTGCCACAACTCGTTATCGTTTTCTCTTTTGTATAAACCGAAAAGAGTACCTGCCCATTCGGTTTTATTCTGATCAATTATCATCGACTCAACTTTTCGATGATCGATTCCTCTAGGAAATCCTTGATTGTAGTCATGGAGAGTAGAAAGCAATGTATCTGTTTTCCATATTCCCACATTACCGTATACCAGAATAGCGTTCTTGTCGATGGCAACAGAAGATTTAATGGCAGCTAAATTCCAGTTGTTGTAAGTATAATGAGAAGGTAGGTAAGATCGGTTAATATCTACAGACGAAAACCAACTTCGGTGGTTCATAATAATCCCGGAAATGGAAAACAGTAAAATAAAAACGGATAATATTATTCCTGGCCATTTGTGTAAACGACGCCAACTTTTAACCCCTCTCTTCTTTTCCATCTATTGAAATATTTTATTGTTGTGAATAGGTGTGTACACTTTGTTTTGCTGAAGGCATATAGTAAACTCCAAACCAGCAAAGAATAAGTATTCCGAATGCAAATACTAAAATTCGAAATGCTGTTTTAGCATTTCCTGGTCTGAAATGTCTGATGTGCATATAACCCAAATATGCTAGCCATGTTAGAAATGCCCATGTCTCTTTAGGATCCCAGGTCCAGTAGTGTCCCCAGGCTTCTTTGGCCCATAGCGCTCCAAACAGCAGACCTAGTGTTAAAAATGAAACACCAAGGTAAACCATGTTATCGGCCAAAGGTAAAAGCTTTTCGGTAGATTGCTTTCTGAACATTAGCCAACACCCTTTTAATGCAACCAATGCCGACGCTGCCAATAATGCATAAGCAAAAAGATAGACAATAACGTGCGGTACAAACCAAGGACTTTGTAGTGCAGGCATCATCACTTTGTCGTATGTTTCGGGATGAAGAGCATTAATACCAAGGAACAGAATGGCCATACCTAAGCTGTACGATATAAACCAGCGGTATTTCCATTTTAGATATCCTGCATAGCCAATGAGGCCCAGAAAAAGAGTGTACCAAAGTCGTGTTTCACCAAGAGTACGCATCGGTGGTCGACCAATTCTTACCCAGAGTATAGTTGCAAAACTAATCATGGTAGCCAGTCCCAGAATAATGAAAACGTGGCTCCATCGATTGGTATTCTTGTTGGATACGAATAGCAATATCATGGCAATTACCCAAAATAGAGTAGCTGCAGCTGCAAAATATGGAAAATCGAACCAGTTCATACTTGTCTATTTAGATGAGTTGTTTTTACCTTGCCAGAAGAGCATAATTGCTCCTCCAATCATCATGAAAATTCCAATGTAAACAATCGGTAGCCATGGATCATGTACCAATTCCAATACCGATTTATTGGACCAACGCCCCATGTCGGTGTCATAGTCGAGTTGATAAATCTTCCATCCATTAACCTTTACTGCTTCGTTTACCCGAATACGAACACTATCGCGTTTCTGATCGGGAGTAATTACTACGGCATCTGAAAAATAGTGTTTGGGCTCAGGAGGAAGCATTATTAGTGAATGTTCCGAATTGATCTTTAGTGCTTCGGGTTGAAAATTTAAACTACCGCTATATGTCCACCCTTCGGTGGTTTGTCCATTTCGCGTTGTGGTTATTAACGCAGCAGGAGCAGCTCCAATGGTTTCAACAGGATAATAAGCTTTCTCCACTTTGGCAGCCATGGAATAATACTTTTTCACAATGATCTGGTATTTCCATATCTGCAGGGTGTCTTCATCCATTAACTGGTACTGCGGTTTTCCCATGCTTTCTAGTACTTTGCCGGTAGTGTTGTCTACTATTGCCAGTTTGGGAGGATATTCTTCAATGTCGAAGTTAATTAGCTTAACAGCTACAGGAACTTCTTTCATCTTTCCATCGGGCTGTTGAGCCATCCATATGGTTCTACCTTCGAAGGCATTCATTACCAAACGTTCCACCTCGGGTGCGCCAAAAACTCCTCCTATGATTGCAATTAATAATCCCAGATGACTAAGAATATACCAGGTATCTTTCCATTTAAAGCGGCGTATTCGTTTTAAAACAGCCATCTCTAAACAAATAATAACCCAAAGAATGGCAATTAAGAAAGGCCAGCTATCGGTCATGTGTGAAATACCTAATCGACCCAGTATAGAAGTGTCGTTGGGTGTTTGTGCAAAGAAGCCTAAGAATAAGCTTAAAAGTGCCAGTAAACCAACAGAGGCAATTGCCGCAGGAACAGACGATAACCATTTTACCAGAAAGTTTTTTCGAGCTGTAAAAAATAAAACGGCACCAACTGTAAGCCAAATTACAGCCATATATCTATTGGTGGGATAACTGGCAATTTCAACCAGCGGAGCATTGCTGAACCACTCTAATAGCCATCCAATAAAAAGTAGTCCTACAGAAATACTGAAACTTTCGCGGTAGCCCCAAGGAGCTTGCCACATGATCTTATTCTGGGTTTCCGGCATTGTTGTTCGTTTTAAAGCTGTTAGTCTTTATTAGGGGATTCTTTACAGGTTGTTTTAGTATAAACAATTAAAAACGATCTATGGATTACTGGATTTTCAAATTGTTCAATTAAAATTATCTGAAAACACGATTGTCATGCTACAAATTCTCTGATAATCAGAATGTCCAGTAAACTAAAATCGAATCTTGGATACTTAAAGATAAAAAGAAAAAGCATCGGACGCTTATTTGTGTCTGATGCTTTTTGATTATCCTGAATTCAGTAATTTATATCGAACTCAGCTTATTGTTGTTCAAAAAATCGGTCTATTTTAAGTTTAGGAATGAAGGCTTAACGGTGATCATAAAATATCCCCAGTAGTTGCTTTCGCCTTTGTCTCCTCCTTTAAGTTCCTGAAGTGCATCAGTTCCAAACATATTTGAAAGACCAGCACTAAATGTTACAGCTTTATTGTGTTTGTATGCACAATACAAATCCAACTCTGTTCCTAGTCCTTTGTCAGCAGTTGATGATACATCGGCAGCTGCGCTAAAGAAATGAAGGTCTGCTCCCATCGAGAACTTGTTCTTTTTGTACTTCGCTTTTAGGTAAATATCATTCAAACCAACGCTTCCAACATGGTTTCCAACATAGAAATAGTCCATGAATCCGTTGAATTTATGGTTGGTTCCATAGAATGGAGTAAATGACTTCATGTCTTCTGATTCATTGTAGTCGGTACCTGAAAGGTGTTCGAAACCACCAATGAATGTCCAGTTTTCACCAGCTTTAAGTGAAGCATCAATTCCTAAGTTCAAAGCACTAACGTCTTTACCCGACTTATGCTTTCCGCCCTGATAGTAAAGGTTGGTGCCCAGGTTGAAATTACCTTCTTTATAAGTGAAGCGACCACCAATGGTTTGGCTGTAGCGAATTTTTTCTTTGTTGTCTTCGATGTAAGGAACACCATTGTTTAAGAACAATAAGCTCATTCCCATTTTCTCGCCAGTATTGTTATACCACAAGAACTGCATGGCTTTGTATGCGTTAGGTCCGCCATAAAAACCATCTTTAATGTTATTGTTTTCGTTGTGTGCGATACCAAAGTGTAGTTTTACATTTCCTTCGTATTTCAGTAAGAAAAGATCGTGACTACGTGCTTGTTGCGCCCAGCCTACACTACCGAAAATACGATGGTCATCGTAAACCAACTCCATACGACCCGCTTTTAGGAATAGGTCTTTAGTAAGCATTATTTCAGCCCAAGCCTGGTGGATTGATGTGGCTTTATCTTCGTTTGCAACCAATTGTTTTTGATTACCCCAGGTACGAACATCCTGAAGAACCAACATGGTTTTAACCCATTCGTTTTGGTAATTAAAGTTCAATCTGGTACGCTGAGATGTGAATAGAGACGCATCCTGATCTGGTGCAGCCAATGCTTTGTAACCGTGACTTAATTCAGTTCTAGGACGAAATTCTCCGCTCAGTTTAAATTGACCAAAAGAAATACCAGTACTCCCCAATAGTACCAAAAGTATTAGCAAAGCTTTACATTTCATATCGAATAAGTTTTAGTTTGAAAAAATTATCTAAATCAGAAGTTTGGATAAGTAAATGCCCCCTCGATGGATCAAGGGGGCATTGTATTTTCGTGGTGAATTAGATTTTCTTATTTCCTTTTTTGCCCCAGCTACCTTCTCTAGCTTCAGCTTTCTTGTCCCACATTGGAACTATTTTCTTTTTAAATACTTCTTTGTCAGCTTTTAGTTTCTCAACTGGTAAGCCAATGTATTTTTGAGCTTTTGCTTTTGTTGAGATATCTGGATAAGGAACTTCCTTATTGTATCCTAAGTCTGAAAGAAGACGGGCAAGCTTAATACGAGTCTCTTGTGCAATTGTGATACCTGTAGAGATAACTCTACTTGTTTCAACTGGCGAGTGGAAAGAACCTCCGTGGCTGGCAGCTGCATAGTCCCAGCGCCATTGTGCGTGACGGATTCCCATTAAGATGTCTTTCATTTGATCTTCCTTAGCACCTAGATCCCATGCTTTCTTAGCTTCAACGTGAGAGCGAACAACTAGTTCTTCCAGCTTATCTCTGTTTTCGATGATCATATCTTGACGTTCGTAAACATCAGCAACCAATTGCTTCGTTTCTTCGCGGTGACATACCTGACATGAGTTAGCTACGTTGTTAAGAGGACTCTGGATTTTATGGTCGGTGAATTTCTGACCACCTTCACTCTTATATGGCATATGACAATCGGCACATGAAACACCTCTCTTCGCGTGAACACCTGTTAGGTAAACTTCGTATCCAGGATGCTGTGCTTTAAGCATAGGAGCTTTACTCAATTTATGTGTCCAATCTTTGAAGCCCATTTCGTCGTAGTATTCTTCCATAGCTTCAACCGACATACCTTTGTCCCAAGGGAAAGTAAGGTAAGCAGCACCTTTTTCTACATTCTTATTGAAATAGTACTCAACATGACACTGAGCACAAACCAAAGAACGCATCTCTTGGTGAGTTGACTTGTTGATATCTTTACCCATGCGCTCGAATGCTTCAACTAGAGCAGGACGAGTAATGCGTAGGTTCATTGTTTTAGGATCGTGACAATCAGCACATCCAATTGGATTAACTACCTCGGAACCTAAGCGAGCCCATTTCCCTTTGTAGAATTCGGCAACACCTTTTTCGTTCATTACGCGAGGTACGTCAGGACTTTTACATGTCCAACAAGTAGAAGGCATAGGGCCATCTGTATCTTTCATTGGAGCTCCTGTACGTAATGAGTTACGTAAGTCGTCAATTGCATAAAAGTGACCGCGTCCTTGATTGTAGTCTTTTGCGAAACCGTAACCTGCCCACATAACTACCAAACGAGGATCAACTTCTAGCATATCAATCATGCCACCACCATTGTATTTACTTAAAAAGGTAGAGTCGGCTGTTTGATAGTAAGTTTCAAACTCACGAGGATAACTTTCTCCCCAAACTTCATTACGAGGTTCGAAATCTGAAATTTCTGCAGTTGGAGTATTTACAAAAACTGCTTCAGCTCTTCTTTCTGTGATTGAAGAGGCTAATAAGCCCAGTAGAAAAACAACTAGCATTGTTACCAGGAATAATATCCAAGCTACCCAAGGGCGTTTCTGAATAATTTGATTAATCGGCTTCATAAGCATCTCAGTTTAATATTTTCATTCCAGACTGGTTGTCTGGTATTTGGTTTATTCTGTTTATTTAATCTTTAGTCATCTCTTTTAGCCACTCGGGTACCGGACTAGATAATAATGGTACTCTGGCATTAGGAACACTGGATAAGCTATTCACTCTTCCGTGAGGTACTTCGCGATGGCATTCCCAACAAACACGACCTTCCATGTTTTCATGGTGATTTTTGACTGTTGCAGCCAGTTTTGGGTCGGTAACTTGTTGTGTGTGACAACGTACACAGTTGTTGTGAACTACTTTTTTTCCTGCATCTTTAATCTGAATAACCTGTGGCTCTTTACGTAAAGTAAACATGGTAGCATGGTACAGGCCATCTTTTGCTTTAAAGTAGTATTTGTTGAATTCACTGTCATGAGGAACATGACAGTCGTTACAAGTAGCCCATTCGCGATGCGAACTGTGATTCCACGTAGCATATTGTGGAGCCATGACGTGACAATTGACGCATGTTTCAGGTTTATCGGAAAGATATGAGTGAGCTTTGGACAGATACAATACGTACACTCCCAAGCCGCAAAAAGTTCCCAGTAACAGGATTACTGGAAAGTTCCACTTTCCGGGGGGCTTAAAAATTTTGAATAAACGCATAAAGCTCCGATTTAGTTCGATCAATATTAATCACGAATTTATGTACTTAAAATCAGTTCACAAGGTTACATTGCGGAAAAATAGACCTCAAAGTCTTATATGTTTTTAGATTAATTATAAAGAGTAAAAGATTTTCTGCTCTTTTTATGCAGAATATGGCTTAAATTATTGATCAATAGGTTGTTTGTGAGTTAGTTGTGAATTTTGTTTCGAAAATGTAAATATAAAGAGTGTTATATGTTGAGGTAGAATAGTTTAGTATATGTTTTAAAACATTCCGAATATGAACTGTTTGTGTTATAAATCGACAACTTTTGAAAAGTAACATCGGACTTTTTGAAAGAAAACTGGAGAAAGGAACGATTAAATGGTTTGGTGGGAGTTGGTTGAACTTGTAGTTCTCTATTTAAGTGAAGAGAGTGTTTTTGAGCTATAGATATGATTCTCTCCCGTGCTTCAATTGGAATAACCATTGCTAGTTTTCCGTCAGTGTTTAAAAATTGCGTGGCTCCTTGAATCAAATCGAGGAAGGAAAGAGAATTGGTATGTCTGGCATTGCCTCGTTGTGTGTCAGGAGATACTAGCCCCTCTTCAAAATAGGGAGGGTTGGTAATAACAAGATCGTACTTTTTCTCGCTGTTAGTTGCGAAACTCTGAAGTGGTTGGTGAAAGCAGTTTAGGCGATCAGAGAATTTAGAATTGGAAAAGTTAAGTGTTGCCTCCTCCACTGCTGGTAAATCAATGTCAATAGCGTCGATTATTGCTTGGGTATTTCTTTGGGCAACCATTAGTGCCAGTAGTCCGGTTCCGGTTCCAATATCCAGAACATAATTCGCTTCGGAAACATCGGCCCAGCTTCCCAGTAAAATACTATCGGTATTTACTTTCATGGCCGATTGCTGTTGAACTACCGTAAACTCTTTAAACTGGAATGGCTTTGTTGCTTTTTGCCGCATTGGTTATTGGTTTGCTGCAAAGATAGGGATAATACAAAAAAAGCTCCTGAAGTTTTCCTCAGGAGCTTTTTATATTAGAACCGAAAACTGTTTAGTTTTCAGTAGAAATAGGTTCTACACTTACGTACGATTTGTTGTTTCTTTTCTTTTTGAAAACAACAGTACCCGCAACTAATGCAAACAAAGTATCGTCTTTACCAATACCTACGTTTTCACCTGGATGGTGCTTAGTTCCGCGTTGACGTACCAAAATATTTCCTGCTTTGGCAAATTGTCCTCCGTAGATCTTTACGCCTAATCGTTTACTTTCCGATTCGCGACCGTTCTTCGAACTACCAACTCCTTTTTTATGTGCCATGGTTCAAAGTCTTTTTAAAATTCTTAAGCTGTAATTTCTTCAATCTGGATCTGAGTCAAATACTGACGGTGTCCGTTTCTCTTTTTGTAACCTTTTCTTCTTTTCTTTTTGAAGACGATTACTTTGTCACCTTTTAAGTGATCCAACACTTTAGCTGTAACTTTAGCTCCTTCAACAACTGGAGTACCGATTTTAACGTCTCCTTCGTTGTCTACTAAAAGTACTTTGTCGAACTCAATGTTCGATCCAACTTCATTTTCCAGACGATGAACGTAGATTTTATTTTCTTTCTCTACCTTAAATTGCTGTCCGGCGATCTCTACAATTGCGTACATTTTCAACAATTTATACAATTATTATTCGGAAGGCGGAAAACCATTTGTTTTCACTTGTCGAGCCTACTCGAACTTATTCAGGCTGCAAAAGTACGCTTTTTTACATGAATACCAAACATTTAAAAACAAAATATCGGGTGCAAATAGTCTGATAATAACTTCCTTCACTGATTTTAGGAAAACAGAATTGATTTGAAAACTATTATTATATTTGTTTCTTACACAGTTAAACAGCCAACTGGCAAAACTTAAGTCTATTGCCTCGAAGCTTCTAAACTTAACTTACTGCGTGCGAAAAACATTATGGATAAAATAAAGCTAAAAGTACTAGGATTATCGGTTAGTCAGACACAGACAGGTGCTTATGCATTGGTTTTAATGGAAGAAAAAACCGAAAGACGAATTCCAATTATCATTGGTCCTGTAGAAGCACAATCTATCGCTATTCAACTTGAAGGACTTAAGCCTCCAAGACCTTTGACACATGATCTTTTCCGAAACTTAGCTTTTTCTTTCGATATTGTTGTTCAGGAAGTTGTTATTCATCGATTAGAAGAGGGAATATTCTATTCCGAAATTGTATGCGAACGCCAGGGAGATGTTATAAGAATCGATTCGCGCACATCAGACGCTGTTTCATTGGCTTTACGTTTTAATTGTCCTATTTATACAACAGCCGATATTCTTGAAAAAGCAGGAATAGATATGGATGTTGAGAAAAGTACCAAGAAAGCAACAGATTTAGAAGCTGCCCTATTTGACGAAGATTCAGAGGGAAATGCAGATGCTTATTCTGAATTTAACATAGATGAATTGAATGAGTTTCTTAACGATGCCATTAAAGCTGAAGATTATGAGCGAGCATCGGAAATAAGGGATGAAATAAAACGTCGTCAAAAATAAACGCTAACTAATTCATTACGAATTCTGTTTGCCATCAAACGATTACTACTCAAAATGTAAATTCACCTCATAGATGTTTAGCTGTTTCAGCTATTCAATTAAATTTGCATCCAGTCACTTATAAAATTATACTGGAGTAGGTGACTATGAGGTAAACTAAAATCAAATAATAAACAAATGAAACAATTGATTTTGCTCACCCTGTTACTTTTAGTGGGGATTACAGGCATGCAAAGTGCATTGGCCGGAGAGGCAAACATGGCAGCCAACACAATTGCTAGTGTAGCCAACGAAGCAAGCAATCCAACAACTGACGCAGTTATTGAAAAAGCTGCTAGTGGAGGTTTTAACATTGTAAATATTCTTCGAGGCTTATTGGGGATGGTTGTACTAATTGGAATTGCCTTCTTATTTAGTGCCAACAGAAAAGCAATCAATTGGAAGGTAGTTGGTATTGGTTTAGCCATCCAGCTATTATTAGCAATAGGTGTACTTCAGGTACCGTTTATTCAGGCCGTTTTCGAATTTGTTGGAAAGCTGTTTGTTAAGGTGCTCGACTTCACCAACGAAGGAACTAAGTTTCTTTTTAAATCGTTTGTTACCGGTGAGATTGAAACTCCCCTGTTGACATTTGCAGTTACTATTTTGCCTACTATCATATTTTTCTCGGCATTGACATCTGTTTTGTTTTATCTGGGAATTATTCAGAAAGTAGTATGGGCACTGGCTTGGTTAATGAGTCGTGTAATGAAACTTTCGGGAGCAGAAAGTTTATCTGTTGCAGGTAATATTTTCCTTGGACAGACAGAGTCGCCATTGATGATTAAGGCTTATCTGGATAAGATGAATAAGTCGGAGATTCTATTGGTAATGGCCGGAGGAATGGCAACACTTGCAGGAGGTGTACTTGCGGTATACATTAGTGTATTGGGTGGCGATGATCCGGTTCAGCGCTTGTTGTACGCTAAACACTTATTGGCAGCTTCTATTATGGCAGCTCCTGGTGTAGTTGTTATCTCGAAAGTATTGTATCCTCAAACCGAAAAGATTTCTCAAGAGGTTGAAGTATCGAAAGAGAAGATTGGTAAGAACGTATTAGATGCTATTTCGAATGGTACTAGCGAAGGTTTGAAGTTGGCAGTAAACGTAGCTGCAATGTTGTTAAGTTTCATCGCTTTCATCGCATTAGTGAACTACGTATTTATGAAAGTTGGTGACTGGACACATCTAAATGGTGTTATTGCAGAATTCACCAATGGACAATTCGATAGCCTGTCTCTTCAGTTTATTCTAGGATACATTTTTTCTCCAATTATGTGGCTAATTGGTGTTGCTGCAGAAGACATTACCCTTATTGGTCGTGTTTTGGGTGAGAAAATCATTCTAACAGAATTTATTGGCTACATCAGTTTGGCCGATTTGAAAAACTCTGGAGCTTTATTCTCTCCTAAATCAGCAATTATGGCCACTTATATGCTTTGTGGGTTTGCCAACTTTGCATCTATTGGTATTCAAATTGGTGGTATTGGGTCTTTGGCACCTAAAAAGAAAGTATTGCTTTCTCAGTTTGGTATGAGAGCTTTATTGGCAGGAACATTAGCTTCGTTATTGTCTGCAACAATTGTAGGAATGATCTTAGGTTAATTCAAAAATTAAAAGACAATTTCCTTTCGGGGATTCGATATATAAAAGCTGGCCTTAGGGCTGGCTTTTGTTTTTTTCAGGTTAATAATTGTTAAGGCCATAATAAAGCCAAGCTCTTTTGGTTATCTTTATTGAGACAGACAGAAGGATTGCATAAAACAAAAAGAGCGAACAGATGAAGAAGGTTAAAATTTTATGGACCGACGATGAGATTGATTTACTAAAACCTCATATCATTTTCCTGGAAAGTAAAGGATATGAAGTACACACTTCTACCAATGGTTATGATACCATTGAAATGGTTTCCCAGCAAAGTTTTGATATTCTTTTTCTGGATGAAAATATGCCTGGATTGACAGGACTTGAAACGCTTGCTAAGATTAAAGAGGTGGCTCCTCATGTGCCAGTGGTAATGATCACCAAAAGCGAAGAAGAGAATATTATGGACGAAGCCATTGGTTCTAAAATGGCCGATTATCTGATAAAGCCTGTAAATCCGAAGCAGGTATTACTTTCAATAAAAAAGAATGTCGATCAGAAGCGTTTGGTTACTGAACAAACAACTTCTGCTTACCAATCTCAGTTTGGGAAAATTGGGATGCAAATCAACGATTCGTTTACCATCGAAGATTGGAAAGAGGTATATCGAAAATTGGTGTTCTGGGAATTGGAATTAAGTAATTCCGAAGATAATACCATGAACGATGTGCTTCAGATGCAGAAAAATGATGCCAATAATGCCTTCGCTCGTTTTGTAAAGAAGAACTATTCAGAATGGTTCAAACCTGAAAATAGTGAAGAGCGTCCTTTGTTGTCGCCTGATTTGTTTAAGAAGCGAATTCTACCGCAGTTAGATAAACAGAAAAAAGTGTTTGTGTTGGTTATCGACAATCTACGTTACGATCAGTGGCGTGATTTAGTGCCAATGATTAGCGAGGAGTACAATATTGCATCGGAAGAATTATACTATAGTATATTGCCAACAGCAACCATGTATGCTCGTAACGCTTTCTTTGCTGGACTAATGCCTTCTGAAATTGCCAAGCACTACCCAGAGCATTGGGTGGATGAAGATGAAGAAGGTGGAAAAAACCTGAAAGAGAAAGAGCTTTTAGAAGAGCAGTTGAAGCGCTTAGGTCGATCGGAAAGCATGTTCTTCGACAAGGTGAGTAGTCTTAGAACCGATAAGAAGGTAAAAGATACGGTTACCGCTATTCAGAAGCACGATTTGTCGGTAATGGTTTTCAACTTTGTGGATATGATTTCCCACTCTAGAACAGAGATCGAAGTGGTTAGAGAGTTGGCCAAAGATGAGAAAGCGTACCGATCGTTGACTAGAAGCTGGTTTCAGCATTCCAATTTATATGAATTGTTGAAACAGTTAGCTGAGTTGAATATTACTGTGATGCTAACTACCGATCATGGATCTATTCGTGTGCAAAATGCAGTTAAAGTAATTGGCGATAGAAATACCAATACCAATCTTCGGTATAAGGTGGGCAAGAACTTAAACTACAATAAAAAGCAGGTTTTCGATATAACGAAACCAGCGAGCATTCACTTGCCTGCTCCCAATGTTAGTTCCAGCTTTATTTTTGCCACTGAGAGCGATTTTATCGCTTATCCTAATAATTATAATCATTATGTGAATTACTATAAAGATACCTTTCAGCATGGCGGTATTTCTATGGAAGAAATGATAATTCCTCTTATAACATTGAAGGCTCGCTAGATGCAGGTGTTTAAAAATGTTAAAAAAAACATAAATGGTTATTGATCTTTTAGGTGAATTCCTATACCTTTAGCAAGGATTACTTTGATCTGAGAGACTAACTAACTATTTGATTTTAACCTATGATAGCTTTGAACTCCATACGTTTGAAAGTTATTTTTATTGTGTCAATTATATTGATCACATGCTTTGGATGGCTTGATTCTAGCGGGCAGTCGCGGAATAATCCACTTAATAAAAGCATGAAGTTGAAATATAAAATTGACGCTGAAGTGGCATCTCAGGATTCTGGTCGCTTGAATTATCTATACGGTCGATTCTTCTATTTCCCAAAGTCAGATAAAAGACAACAGGTGATGAAGGTTGGGACTTTGTCTGACCCTGTGGCCGATAGTATAAACATTGATCGGGCTTATTTTGAGTGGCGAACACTTCATAAAAAGTACAGTTTTAGTTATATGGCCGAGGTGGAAACCAAGGCGTATATGTTTCCAATTAAAGATGAACCTTTCCCTGTTACCCGCAATCTGGAGTTAGACTCGTATTATAAATTCGATTCATTTATTAATAAGTCGGAAGTACTTTCTTTACTTTCCATGGCACTAACCGAAGGAGAGCAAACACTGCTTGGAGCGGTTACCAGTATTGGTGAGTGGATTCATGAGAATATAAAATACAAAGGGGAGTTATTGCGAGAGAATATTCAATATGCCGAAGGAAGTTATTCTGGGTATTTGGTATCTCCTGCGTCTACAATTGTTACAAAGATGAGTGGATTGAGTATTGAGTTTAGTACTCTTTTCATGTCGCTTTTACGTTGTGCTGAGATTCCTGTTCGTTTTATTTCGGGTGTTGCCCAGATAAATGGAAAGATGAAGCAGCATGCTTGGGTGGAAGTGTACTTTGCTGAATCGGGATGGATTCCTTTCGATCCTGTTTCCGGACAGTTTGGTTTTGTGGATGCAACGCATGTAACCTTAAACTCCAGTAGAACAATTCCTCAGATTTTAAAACACGAATGGAGATATTATCCCTATTTCGGAGATATTGAAATTCCTGTAGTAAAGGAACCGGTTATTTTTAGTGAGATAAAAGAGGCATCGTCAATGCCAATCAATCCTGTCGATGTAAGCATCAGCTCGCTGGCTAATGAAGTGGGGCATAAAAGCTATGTGCCTATTGTAATTACTGTTCGAAATAGAAAACCATTTTCTGTTGCCGATAGAATTGTAATTCCTTCTCCTCCCAATGTCGTGGTGGAAGGTCATTTGAGTAAATTGGTAACATTAAGACCATACGAAGAGAAACAAATTAGTTACTTAATAAAGCTGAACGATGGCTACAGTAAAAGTGTAGACTATCATGCTTTCCTAAAAGTTTCCGATCAGTTTGGAAGTGCCGACAGTGTGTTGGTTAGCTTCGAAAAAGAAGGGCTGGTTTATTCCGAAAAGCAATGCATGGAATCGTTGGATACACTATCGATTTTCGAAGGATTTAATGCAACCAATATTAGCTTCTCAACTAAGAGTGTGAAGAAATATTACTTCACAGACGAAACACCTTATTTTACCAGTGAGATTCATGAGCCAGTATTTAAAACTGTTCAGGATATCAATGTAATCTCATCGGTGAAAAAGAGCTTTTCGTACAAACAGGCTCCTACTCATTCAGATACCATTAAAGCACATATAAACGAACGTTACCTGTTTCCTTGCATGAAAGATTCGGGCCGAATGGTGTGTCGTCCGGTAATATTTAATCGAATCAAAGCTCCGAAACTGTTTTTCCAGATCTACGATTTGGGAAAAGCATCTGAAAAACGTCGATCGCGCTTTAAGTTCGAAGTATATGCCATCGGAGATTTGAGGGATATTCAGATTATCTATCACGGTGACGAATTGATCGGTATTGAACAATTAGAAGGGGAATTGAGTGAAGTGATTGTGCTTCCAACCCGACTAAAAATGCGTTCGAAGATAAAATTCGAAGTGAACTATACCGATAAAGACGGAAATGTTTACAACCGAAAATATTATAAAAAGATTATTACTCCGAAGTTACTTCCAGCTAATTAAGTATCCAGAAATAGACAAAGTAAAAGCTTAGTAATCCCATAATAAATGCAACAGTAGTTAGCTGATAAGTTAGCTTTCTGTAGTATAATGCAAAATCGAAATCTCTTGCTTTTACTAACTTCTCTGATTTTTTGGAATAGTGCCAAACGGCAAAACCTAGTGGTAGACAAAAGAATAGCGAAACTGCTATTAGGATTATTCTCGAGGTTTTAGACATTGTGGTTTGGGTGTTTTAAAAATTAGCAATACTAAAGTAGTAATACAATATCAATACTCAAAGCAATAATCATCTTTATGTATAAAAAATCCCGATTGAGTAAACAACCGGGATTAAAGTTATAGTGAATAAATATTCGATCAGAAATTATTTGCCGATATTCTTCTTAAGCAGTTTTACATTGTTTCTCAAACGACTAATTTCTTGGTCTTTATCAGCCATCTTTTGTTTCAGGCCATTGATTTGTGTTTTCAACTTTTCAACACTTGCTTTAACCTGCTTAATTTCATTTTTTGCTACTGTAAGCTGATTGACCAAACGATTCTTTTCATCGCGTTCTTTTGATGTTTCAAAGCGTTCTTCTGTTAGCTTATCTTCCATCTCTTTAATATTTTCATTCAGCTGCTTTTGAACTCCTTGCAGTTTCACGTTTTTCTCTTCCAGCTGCTTAATGTTATCCATGTAGCGTCGCTTTTCGTATTTGAAAGCAAATAACTTTTCTTCAAGGTTAGCATTGGTCTCCGATACGTTTCCTTTTAAATTAACTACCTGACGAGCTAACGAATCGATATGACTATCTTTCATCGCATTGTTGGTCAGTAGTTCATTTTTCATTCTGTTGAAATCGCTATGCATTGTGTTGATGATCTCTTTTTTAGTATCCAGCTCATCGGTCAATGCTGCAACTCGTTTTTCAGCACGTAGCTTGCCATCTTGCATTGCTAAAAACTTCTTCTTAGAAACACACGAGGTAGCCATAACTGCCAGAAATAGTACCGAAGTAATCTTTATTATTTGTGAATATTTCATCTGTTTAAATTTTTTTAATTTCTGAATGTCAAAGCCCATAGTCATTGGGAGAATACATTCAGGAACTCACATAAATTTCAATCAAAATTGTTTTCACTTCGATCAAATTCATGTTCGATTTATAAAATCAATTTTAAAGTCTTTCTAAAAATAAAAAATATGAGAAGAAGGTCTTACTTTCTACTCATTAATTTTTCTATTGAATGTTTATTTTTAGTGGGAATAAACAAATATAGAAAATTAACTTCTGGTACAATAACGAACAAATGATTTGAGTTTGTATATTGTACCAACATTTTATTTCGAATAATTTTATGTGCTGTAATTATTCCATTATTTTGGAATTACAGTTACAGAATATTCATTCTGAAATCCGAAAAATTAAACAAATGAAGAACATAATAATACTGTCAATCATTTTATTAAGCCAGGTTGTCTGGGTAAATGCACAAACTAAAATCCACGGAAAAGTGGTAAATAATACCACGAAAGCAGGAATTGCATTTGTAAATATTGGAGTAGAAGGAACTTTTACTGGAACGGCAAGTAATGCCGATGGAGAATTTGAATTAACGATTCCGGCTAATGTACAAGGTAAGAGCGTTTATTTCTCAGCAATTGGTTATGAATTGATAAAGAAAACGGTAGCCGAATTGAATGCTTCTCCATTAATTATAAAAATGCAGCCTCAGGCATATAGCTTAGACGGTGTTGATATTAATGCTGAGTCGCGTGTGATTTATCGCGTGCTTAAGAAGGCGTCTCAACAGATTAAAGCGAACTATTATACCGGGAGTTTCAACTATAAATTCTTGTTCCGTGAAGAGCAATATGTGAATAATAAGCAAATAAGAATGCGTGAAGCGGATGGTGACATGCTAGATGAAACTGGTTATGTAAGAAGTAATGCAGCTAATGCTTACAAGAAGAGACATTACCGTTTTACCAAAGCACAACGCAGCTTTAAACCGGTACATTTAACAGATGGACAGAATCTAATGGATGATTTACTTTCGTTTGATATTGCTCGTATTCATGGTAATATATTAGATACTCCATTTTTGAACGACTACGACTTGTCACTGGATAAGCAGAAAGAGTTAAACGGAAAAGAAGTTTGGGTGATCAATTACCGACTTTCGAAACCAGATTTGGCACGTACTGGCGATGCTTACGCAATAAAATATGGCGGACGTATTTATGTTGCCAAGAGCGATTACGCTATCCTAAAGAACGAAACTTGGGTAAGTACTAACGGGAAACAGCTACAAGGACGAAGCTTATTAGGAAAAACGAATACAATCACTACCGATTATAAATTTATCACTGAGTACAAGAAAAATACTGCTGGTAAATACTACTTGGCTCATATTAACTACAATAGAAAAGGTGTAGACCAAAAGAATAATGAGCAGTTACTTGAGATTGGTAGCCTATTGGTAAAACAAATTCAACCAAATCCGCAGAACCACTTCAAAGGGCGTGTATATTTCGAAAAAAGCCGGTAATTTTAGGGAAACTTTTAATCGGTTGACTTAATGAGAGAATTTTGGATTCGTCCGTTTACTCTATTGGATAAGAAATGGCAACGAATAACTCTGATTTGTACAGGGTTGATATTCGGTATATTCTTCATGAATGTATTTGTTCCATTCAATGTAAACAGGTGGGTAAACGATTCAGGTTTTCAGCAGTTTTTAAGGCTTTCTAGTTTTGGAGTAATTGCCGCAATGGTATTAACTGTAACACAGTTTGGTATCCGTCCAGTATTTAAACTTAAGAGTTTAAACCGATTTCAATTTGCCATTTTCGTAGTATTAGAGCTAATGTTAATAGCATTACTCTTCACTATTTTCCATGCCGAGATTCACGATGCTGTTTGGAAAGAATACCTGATGACATTAAGGTATACTTCGCTGGGAATATTTACACCTTACCTTATCGCATTGCTTTTAATTGGAACAATTACTCCAAGAAAAGAGATAAAAGAAGTTACTGTTCCTTCTAAAGTGGGTTTAATTGGTATTCCCGACGAAAAAGGAGTGGTTAAGCTGTCGGTTCAATTGGAGGATTTGCTTTATATGGAATCGACCGATAACTATGCCACAATCTTTTTTGCCGACGAAGGGAATGTGAAGAAAATGTTGGTTCGCAATACGCTTAAAAATCTAGAGCAGGAACTAAATGAATTTCCCATTTTAAGATGTCACAGATCGTTTATTGTAAATGTGAATAACATTAAAATGGCGCAAAAAACATCGGGTAAGTTTCTACTTCATCTAAAAAACTGCGATACAATCATCCCTGTTTCGCGAAAGTACATCCCACAGTTCCAACAGCACCTATAGTACATCGTGTCATTTATCCCACAATAGGGTTCTTTATCCCTTTCATTTTTCATCTTGCTGGATAAGAGATAGTTTTGACTTGAGCTTTTCGGCATGGTTAAGCTCGTTTTTAACCGATAAAAGTCAAACAAATTTATATCAACAATTAAAAAATAAGTAAGATGAAAAAGTTTATTGCATTCGTTTTGATGATTTTTACAATGGGAGTAACAGCTCAAATGGCAAACGCTCATGGTGAGAAATCAAGCTTTAAAGGAACGTGGGAATTTAAGTGCGACCAAGCTCCATACGGATACAACGATGGGAAAATTGTTGTTGCTGAGAAATCAGAAAAAGTATCAGTAAAAGTTACTTTTAGTGATGGTACAATCCTAACAGGTCAGAATGTAAAAGTGAAGGATGGCGAGCTTACATTTGATGTAAGTGTTGATTACGATACTGTGGAAGTTAGTTTAAAGAGAAAAGGAAATAAATTAACCGGTTCGGCAGATACTCCAGAGGGAAAAATGGATGTACAGGCCACAAAAAAGTAAAACCGCATGTAGATATGCTTTTATCTCACTAAAGCAATATCGATGAATTGATTTTAGAGTGCATCATTTCTTTATGGGAATGGTGCATTTTTCGTTTTCAGAAAGTGTAGTATTCATGTGATTCTTTTACCTGGCTCATATAAAAACACTTGTAATGGACTTTAACCATCGCTTTTTTTCTTACAGATAGTAGAAATCAGGTAAATTGGTTAAATTTGTTCCGTTTTTAGCGTTGCTATCTTATTTCGGTTTATCTATATCGAAATGTTTATCAATAAACAAGGCAACTATCTACTGATATTTAAGAGAAATACAGAAGACTTATGACAGATAAAAAAGCACCTGAAAAAGAAGAGGTGGTAAAAACCAATTTTATTCACCAACAGATTGATGCCGATTTGGCTGAAGGAAAAAATGGTAACCGGGTTCATACTCGTTTCCCACCCGAGCCCAATGGATATTTGCACATTGGTCACGCCAAGTCCATCTGCTTAAACTTTGGAACTGCTGAAAAATATAACGGACTTTACAACCTTCGTTTCGACGATACAAATCCTTCGAAAGAGGAGACTGAATACGTTGAGTCGATTAAAGAAGATGTTCGTTGGTTAGGTTTCGACTGGGGCGATCGTGAATTTTTTGCATCAGACTATTTCGATAAACTATACGATTTCGCAGTAGAGTTGATCCAGAATGGTTTGGCTTATGTCGATGATCAAACACCAGAAGAGATTAGCGCACAGCGTGGAACTCCAACTCGTCCGGGAACTGAAAGTCCTTTCCGCACACGTAGTGTAGAGGAAAATCTTGACCTGTTTGCTCGCATGAAAGCGGGTGAATTCCAGGATGGAGAGAAGGTGCTTAGAGCAAAAGTTGATATGGCTTCGCCAAATATGCACATGCGCGATCCTATTATGTATCGTATTATGCATGTTCACCACCACCGTACTGGTGATAAGTGGTGTATTTACCCAATGTACGACTATGCTCACGGACAAAGTGACTTCTGGGAAGGAATTACCCACTCAATTTGTACATTAGAGTTTGAAGTACACCGTCCACTATACGATTGGTTTGTCGATCATTTGAAAGATGCAGAATATCGTCCACGCCAGATTGAATTTGCTCGCTTAAACTTAAGCTACACAGTAATGAGTAAGCGTAAGTTATTGGAGTTGGTAAAAGACAATCACGTAAACGGATGGGACGACCCACGTATGCCAACTATCTCTGGTTTGCGTCGTCGTGGTTATACTCCGACTTCTATTCGCAATTTTGCCGATCGTATTGGTGTTACCAAAACAAATGGTATGATTGACGTTGGTTTGTTAGAGCATAGCGTTCGCGAAGATTTGAACAAATCGGCACAACGTGTAATGGGTGTTCTAAATCCATTAAAAGTGGTTATCACTAACTTCCCTGAAGGAGAAGTTGACATGGTAGATGCTATCAATAACCACGAAGACGAATCGGCTGGAACGCGTAAGGTACCATTTACTCGTGAATTGTATATCGAGCGCGATGACTTTATGGAAGAGCCTCCACGTAAGTTTTTCCGTTTGGCTCCAGGGCGTGAGGTTCGTTTGCGTTATGCTTATTTCGTAACTTGTCAGGAAGTTGTAAAAGACGAGAATGGCGAGATTGTTGAATTGCGTTGTACTTACGATCCAGATTCACGCGGAGGAAAATCACCAGACGGACGTAAAGTAAAAGCTACGTTGCACTGGGTATCGGCTACTGAAGCTGTTGAGGCTGAAGTACGTTTATACGATCGTTTGTTTAACGATATGGATCCACAAGGACACAAAGAGGTTGATTTCAAAGAATTCATGAATGCTGATTCATTGCAAATTCTACCTAAGTGTTATGTTGAACCATTTGTGAAAGACGCTAAGGCGTTAGACCATTTCCAGTTCGAGCGTTTAGGATATTTCAATGTAGATAAAGATACTACTGCAGAGAAATTGGTTTTCAACCGTACCGTTGCTTTGCGCGATTCATGGGCAAAGGCAAATAAAAAATAGGAATGTTGATTTAATCGACACCAGATAAAATACTAACGGTTATCAGAAAGGAATTTTCCTGGACGATAACCGTTTTTTGTTGGTGGTTATCATCTTTAATGAATAAAAAAAGAGCCTTCCTGAAAAAGGAAGACTCTTACGGATATCTAAGCAAAAAAGATAAACCAAGGTATTTAGAGATTGGATATTCAGATTTTATCTTTTAATCTAAAATCCAGTTATCTGTAAAACTTGGAATATGGTAATTTTTCATGTTCCTACTATAACTTACCAGTAAGCTTTTTAATTCTGTAATTGATACGAATTGTTAGGATGTACATTACAGGATTAATTACTAAAGTAAGTAGAGTGGCAAATGTTAAACCGAATATAACGGTCCATGCCATTGGTCCCCACACAGCTACCATTTCACCTCCGATTGTAATTTGTGGATCGAATTGTGAGTATAGTGTGAAGAAGTTAAAGTTTAGTCCGATTGCCAATGGCAACAAACCAAGTACTGTAGTAATTGCAGTTAACAATACCGGACGTAAACGAGTTTTTCCAGCGTATACAATAGCATCAATCTGATCGGCAACAGGCATGAAATCGTTTTCTGCAAGTCCCATTTCCTGCTTCATACGTTTTCGGGTTAGATCGATGTAATCGATAAGAACGATACCATTGTTAACCACGATTCCTGCCAACGATATAATTCCAATTCCGGTCATGATTACAACAAATTCCATGTTGAAGAATCCAAGTCCCAGGAATACACCAATTGTACTGAAAAGTACTGTCATGATAATGATAACTGGTCGGATAAACGAGTTAAACTGCGTTACCATGATGATTAGAATTAGCGATACAGCTACAAACAAGGCAAACATTAGGAAAGCACTACTTTCGGCTTGCTCTTGCTGCTCTCCGGTGAACTGGAACGAGTAACCTGCAGGCATATCGTAGCTCATTAATAATTGCTTGATTCGGGCATTGATTTCGTTGGCATTGTATCCCTCTTCCACATTCGACGAAACAGTGATTACACGTCGGTTGTTGATGCGTTTAATCTTATCGTATGTGGTCGAATAAGAGAATGAAGCTACCGCAGAAATAGGAATTTGCGATCCATTAACAATCACTTTTTGGTTCATCAATGTAGAAACATCGTTACGGTATTTCTCGTCCAGACGAAGGAAGATATCGTATTCGTCTTCTCCATCTTTGAAGTTACCCACATCGGTTCCGTAAAGTGAACTACGCAATGCTCCGGCAATTTTCTGAGTAGAAAGCTCGAACATACGGGCCTTTTCTCTATCGATATGAATTAGCATTTCAGGCTGATCGAGGTTTACGTCGAGCTTTAACTCGTCGATTCCAGGAATCTTATCGGCTTCGATGATCTCCATGAAATCGCTGGTTATTTTCATTAACTTCTCGAACTCGTCACCCGCTACTTCAATATTAATTGGTGCTCCTACAGGAGGTCCGTCCTGTTGCTTTTCTACATATATTTTAGCGCCTACAAAACCATCCAGGTCGGCCGTAATCTGGCTCATTATATCGGATGTATTGTAATCGGCTCTGTCTTTGAATTCAACAAATCGAATAGTAGTAATCGATTTATTCGGTTTGGGTTGATTATCGAACATATCGCCTTTACCAGCTCCAACACTTGTTGTTACCGACTTTACGATGCTTCCGTAAGGTTTCAGAGTTTGTTTGATTTTAGCTTCCACTTTACGCGAAACCACATCGGTACGGTCGATGGCTGTTCCAATAGGTAACTCTGTAACCACATAAATCGATTGAGGATCAGATTCCGGGAAGAAATCGACCTTCGGCTGACTAATTACAAAGTAATAGAATATTGATAATATCATTAGTACTCCTGTTCCCAGGAAGTAGGCTACAGGTCGCCATCCAACCAATGCAGCTCTAAGCTGACGAGCATAGATGTTTTCCAGCCATACCAAAAACTTCAATTGGAACCAACGTGCCAATGGTCGTAATGCAAACAGGTTGAAAACACCTAAAAGAGCAAATGTTATTAGTAGGTTGGCAAAAGCGAATGCTTTAATGGCATAGAATGGAAGAGCCAATACGGCCAATACTCCTGCAATAATCAAGTGGCGCTTGTTATCCAGTTTCTTCCTAATGTCATCGATTTTAATGAAGGTAGAGATAAATGCTGGACTTAGTACCAATGCTACAAATAGCGATGATGACAATACGATGATTAATGTCTGTGGCAAAATCTTCATAAACTCACCCATGATTCCTTTCCACAATAGTAGCGGGAAGAATGCAGCAAGAGTAGTTAATGTAGATGATATAATTGGGAATGCAATTTCACTAACCCCTTTCTTGGTAGCCTTCATGGCCGAATATCCGGAACTGTAGAGTCGATAGACATTTTCGACCACAACAATGGCGTTATCAACCAACATACCAAGTGCCAATATCAACGAGAATAGCACCATCATATTCAGTGTTGTTCCCATTTGCTGAATAATAACAAACGATAGGAACATAGATAGCGGAATGGCTAATCCAGCAAAAACGGCATTACGGAATCCAAGGAATAGGTAAAGCACAAAGATTACCAAAATCATTCCCAGTAGAATACTGTTTTCCAGGTTACTAATCTGGTCGCGAATCTGTGTCGAAGTATCGTTGGTAACCAATACATCCAGGTTTTTAGGGATGTAGTTGTTGGTTTTTTGTTCATCGATTACTTTTCGCACATTTTCGGTTGCTGCCAGAATGTTTGCACCACTCTTTTTTACAATTGATAGCGCCACAACAGGTTTACCGTTCAATCGCGATATGGTAGAACGCTCTTTAAATCCATCCACCGCATCGCCAATGTCGCGAAGGTAAACATGCTTGCCATCGGTTGTTTTTACAATGGTGTTGCGAATTTGCTCCATGTTCACATAATCGGCCTGAGTACGAATTACTCGTCGAATATTGTTGGCGGTAAATTCTCCTGCCCCCATGGTTACATTTTCGAACTGAATGGCTTCAATTACGTCCTGATAGGCAATCTTGTTAGCAGCCATTTTATATGGATCGAGATTGATCTGAATCTCACGCTCATCGATACCTCGAATTTCGGCTTTAGAAATCTCTCGAAGACCTTCAAACTCGTCCTGCAGTTTTTCAGCATATTGTTTTAGTTCCTGAACACTGTACTCTCCTGTTAGATTGACAGTCATAATTGGGAACTCCGCAAAATCGAGATCCATTACCAACGGATCGTCTTCTAAGTCGCCAGGAAGCTCCGATTTGGCTTTATCCACCTCATCTTTCGTATCCTGTAGTGCTTGCTTAATTTCTACATCGGTTTCAAATTCAATAATGATGATACTTACATCCTGATAAGATGCAGAAGACATCTTCTTCACTCCCTTAAGGCCTTTCAGCTCTTTCTCGATAGGACGAGTGATGAAATTCTCAATATCTACTGGCGAGTTACCAGGATAAACCGTTTGAATTAAGATGTTGGGAACCACAATCTCGGGGTAAAGTTCGCGTGGCATCGACTGGTAAGCAAACAGTCCGAATAGCGAAAGCAATACCGTAAGAATATAGACGGTGGTTTTATTTTTTAAGGCCATGTACGTAGGTCCGAACCTACGTTGTATTTCCTGGCCAATATTCTTTTTATTCTCTTTTCCCATGTTTTGTTCTATTTAAACGCAACAACTGTTCCCTGACTTACCATGTTCTGACCTTCTGAGATGATTTTCTCACCAGCAGTTAGTCCTTCTGTGATTTCAGTAATGTTGTTATTACTCATCCCTGTTTTGATGTATTTCTTGGCTGCAATCCATTTTTGACCTTTGGCCTGTGCAAGGAATACATACTTACCATTGAAATCTTCTTTAATTAATAAACTAGGAATGCTTATTGCCGAGTCGTTTTGGTAATCGCTAAATTGAAGGTTAGCAATCATGTTTGGCTTAATTAAACGATCGGTATTGGTTAAGTTCATACGAACACGGAATGTTCTGTTCTTCGCATCGATGGTATTTCCAACCTGGAAAATAGATGCCTTGATCTGCTTGTTTAAAGCAGGAAATGCTAGCGTTACATTGTTGCCTTTACGCACTTTGGTAACATAGTTTTCCGATAGATCGGCATAGATTTTTACCTTGTTGATGTTTACAATTTTTGCAAACGGAGCCTGAGGCGATGCAATTTGACCTTTCTTCTGATAGATAATATCAACAGTTCCGGCAATTGGAGAACGAACGATAGCCATGTCCAGCTGGGCTTGTAAAGCTTTTAGCTTCATCTCAAGAGCTTCTTTGCTGGTTTTAGCCTGAAGAAATTCAATCTCGGAACCAATGTTTTGTTTCCAAAGTTTGTTCTGACGATCGAAAGTGGTTTCAGCCAGTTTCAGGTTAATTTTCAATTCGTCGATATTTCTTTCAATGGCTTCAGTGTTTAAAAGAGCAATTACCTGATCTTTTTTCACCCATTCTCCTTCTGCTACTTTAATCTCAATAACTTCGCCAGATGCTTCAGGACTTACGTTGATGTCCAAATCTGCTTCAACCGTTCCTGGTACTTCTACATGATGAATAAATGGAGCAGCTTCAAGGGATTTTACAGCGATGTTTACTACATCTTCTTTCCCTGCACTTTCTTTATTCAGTTCCCCTTCCAGTTGGGCGATTTTTTGCTTTAGTTCATAAAGCTGTGTTTTGTATTCTCCCAAAGCTTTCTCTTTCTCAGCTTTAGTCTGTGGCTCTGGCTTAGCACATGCAACAACCAGAAATGCGAATAATATATATACGAATTGCTTCATCTCAGTTTCCTTTTTTATATGTAGTAGATGGGATTATAGTTTGCTTAATATCTTATCTAATTTTACTCTTGTTCTAAGAAGCTCAAGGCAAGATGCCACATAAGTTCCGTGGGCCTGAATGAATTGCGATTCACTTTGTGAAAGCTCAATGCTATTGGCCAATCCATTGTTGAATTTCACTTGTGTTTTATGGTGAATCTTTTTGGCTAATGCTTCATTCTCCTTGTCGTTTTCATACTTTTCAATAACACTTTCCAACTCAGTAATAGCCGTCAGATAGTCTTTTTGCAGGTTTTGAAAAGTTTGTTCTTTCTTTATTTGTTCTTGTTCCAGACTTAGCTTTGCCTGTCTGATTTTAGAAATACGCTGAGCAGATGAAAATAACTTTATCTTCAACGAAACACCTACCGAAGAAGAGCTAAACCAAGGCACATGATCCTTTAATACGTTGGCTGTATTTGTTTGCGCCGTTTTGTCCCAGTTGTAGTAAGCTTCAAGCGTTGGCAAGTAAGCTGTATATTCCAACTTCAAGAGCTTCTTTTTAGAAGCAACTTGTCCCTCCTGTAAGCGATAATCGATGTGCTGTGTGGCATCGAACTTTACTTTCTCATCGGCCGAAACAAGCACAATGTTTACCAATTGATTTAAATTATCAGTCAACTCAATAGAGCTGCTCACAGGTAATCCCATTACATACTTCAGAACTGTTTTGGCCACTTTTACTTCGCGTTTGGCTTTCGATACTTCGTTCTCTGCCTTTTTTTCAAGTAAAAGTAATTGGTCAACATCTTGCTCTTCGCGTAAACCATTTTCGTAATAAGCTCTGGTTTGTGATAGCATATCCTGAGCATTTTTCAGGTTGTCTTCCATTACTTTAAGACTAGCCTTGGCAATCAATACGGTATAGTACGATTGAGCCACCAAGTCGCGAATCTCGATTTCAGATTTTTCTTCTGCATCAATAGCTAATCTTACATACAAGTCAGCCGATTCAAGACCTACAATATATGAACCATCGAAAAGCAACTGAGAAACTGAAAAACCAAAATTGGAGTTAAAGTCCTGACCAAATTTTACTGGGATATATGTTCCTTTTTCTTGTCCTGCCAATTCGCCAGGTAATAGCGATACCGGTAGATTTAAATTCTTGTTGTACCCCGCCTTCCCTTCAACATGGGGTAATCCTCGGGCAATGGTTGCCCATACTTCCTTTTTTGCCTTGGTTACGTCTATCGAAGCTTTTCGCAACTCATACGAATTTTCCATCGCATAAGCTTTTGCTTCAGCTAATGTAAACGATTGAACCTGTTCCTGCGCCATTAGCGGAACAAATAAAATCGATAATAATAGACCTAGCCAAAATCCTAATTTACTCATTCTATTTACTTCTTTGCAATTGTTTGAAATGTTTCAAGCCTTTTGGTGTGCATAATGCATGCATATGGTAATCCCACATTTCATCAAATAGTGTGTCGGTCAATGTTTCATTCACACTGAAAATGTTGTATATGGGGTTAATTGTTAGTAGAAACTCTCCAGCCAGAAGCTTAGCAACAATATCAATGCTTAAATCTTTTCGATAAAGACCTTGTTTTTGACCTTCAGTTAAGTTCAGCTCTACCATCTCTGTAATACGATTATGCTTTTCTCGGTTTAGCTTGTCGTAAATTCGAGGATAAAGTCGTTTCAGATCGAAAAATACTTTACTGTTGTAAGTCTGAAAAACCATTGTAATAAATGATCGAAGGTGAAGTACTTTATCTACTGCATTTGATTTTTTATCACCCAGATTTTCGTGACCAACACGTTTTTTATCGAAATAGTAATTAACCGCTTTTTCAACCATCTCTTCTTTGTCTTTAAAACAACGGTAGATGGTCTTCTTAGATACTCCCAGTTCTTTCGCTAATTCGTCTATTGTTAACGACTTAATTCCATACTGAAAATAAAGTTCACTCGCTTTTTCAATAATATATTTCGATTTCTCCATAAGACTTAGATGTTTTGTTAATGAGATAGGAAACTAATCAAGTTTACAAAGTTTCCATGCACTAAACAAACATTTTGCGAATTTACGTTGCAATAATACGCTAGAATCGCTTCATGTTTTAACTTTAATCGGCTAATACCCCAATTTTGTCGGGCTTTCCCTGTGCTCATTATAAGCATACACCTGTAGATTTTCAGGGGCGTTAACCGACTAATTTCGGCTGTTTACCGATTATTTTATTTTAAGCTCTTTTCGATGTTGGCAAGTAGTAGTTCGGCAATCTGTAAATCGCCAGGATGAGTCAATTTAATATTCTCACGATTCCCATCCGTAATTGAAATGGAATTACCGTTTGCTTCTACCACAGATGCATCATCGGTGAACCAGTTTTTAAATTCCTGATTATAAGCTTCTGTAATCACCTTTGTTTTAAAAACCTGAGGTGTTTGTACATTCACATATGTACTCCGATCGACAGCTTTGTTACTATCGCTTTTAACTTTTCTAAGCGATTCGTTGACAGGCATGGCAGGAACCACGGCTCCGCTTTTTTCTGCTTCATTGCAGCAGCGAGCAATTGTCTCTTTACTAACCAAAGGTCTAACTCCATCGTGAATTAAAACCAGCTGCTCTGATGTAATGGTAGCCAACCCATTTTTCACTGAATGAAAGCGTGTTTCTCCTCCGGCAACCACCTCGTGTTCAATGTCGAATTGAAACTCTTTACACAGCTCTTGCCAAAGAGAGATCTGTTTCTCGGGTAAAACAACGGTAAGTTTTATCGATTGATCGAAAAAGAAAAATCGTTCTATGGTATGCATTAATATAGGCCTGTCCTTGATTTTAAGAAACTGTTTGGGCATTTCTGCTCCCATTCGTGAGCCTCTTCCTCCGGCAACAATAATTGCAATTTTATCCATAGTTGTTTTTCTATTTTTTATCGATCGAATCTAGTATATACAAAGATATACATACTGAACATTTCAGTAGAAAAATCATTACTTTTATTGAAACAAATAACCTTAGCATTATGCAAAAAGTTCAGCAATTTCTAACCGACTTAACCAAGAATAACAATAAGGAGTGGTTCCAAGCTAACAAAGGACAGTACCAGGATGCACGTAACCAATTTCTGGCTTTTACAGAGATTTTAATCAATGAGATTCGTAGTTTCGATCCATCAGTTCCTATGCAAGATCCTTCGAAATGTGTTTTCCGAATTTACAGAGATGTGCGTTTTTCTCACGATAAACGTCCTTATAAGACCAACTTCGGAGCATTTATTTCACGAGGGGGCAGAAAAAGTGGTTATGCAGGTTACTATTTCCATGCCGAACCAGATGCATCGTTTATGGGAGGAGGAGTTTATTGTCCTCCGCCAGCTAATCTGAAAGCAATTCGTTCTGAGATTTATGAGTCTCCTCAGGAGTTTATCGATCTAGTTTCAGATAAGAATTTTAGCAAATATTATCCTGAATTGTATTCGGAAGATAAGTTGAAGACAGCACCAAAAGGTTTCCCAAAAGATTGGGAACACATCGACTTGCTTCGTTATAAGCATTATGTTGTTGCAAAGAAGATGACTGATAAGGAGTTGGTTTCTCCGGATTTAATTGAGGAAAGTATTAATGCTTACAGAGCACTTTACGATTTCAACTCGTATTTGAATGAGTGCATCGATCGACATCAATAGTTACTATATAGCAAAAAAATCCCGGCTGTTTTAACCGGGAATTTTTGCGAAAATATGATGTGTATTAACGTTCGTCGTATTGCTTTTGGTAGTAATCCTGATAAGAGCCAGAAGTGATATTCTCCATCCACTGTTTGTTGTTCAAATACCAATCTACTGTTTTTTCGATGCCTTCAGGGAATTGCAATGAAGGTTCCCAGTTCAGCTCGTTTTTAATCTTAGTAGCATCGATAGCGTAACGCATATCGTGACCGGCACGATCTTTAACAAAAGTGATAAGCTTTATGGAAGTACCTTCTTCTCTGTTTAGCTTCTTGTCCATTACATCGCATAAAACGTGAATTAGATCGATGTTGGTCCACTCGTTGTTTCCGCCAATATTGTATGTCTCACCCAGTTTCCCATCGTGGAAAACGGTGTCGATTGCACGTGCGTGATCAATGACAAACAACCAATCGCGAATATTCTCCCCTTTTCCATAAATAGGAATTGGTCGGTTATTTTCAATATTGTTAATGGCCAGTGGAATTAACTTTTCAGGGAACTGATTCGGTCCATAATTGTTCGAACAGTTAGATAGAACGACAGGTAGTTTATAGGTGTGCCAGTAAGCTCTTACTAAGTGGTCAGAACTTGCTTTCGATGCAGAATAGGGGCTTCTTGGATCGTAAGCAGTTTCTTCCGTAAAGAATCCTGTCTCTCCCAACGAGCCATATACCTCGTCGGTAGAAATATGGTAGAATCGTTTGCCTTTCAGGTTATCTCCCCAGGTATGGCGAGCAGCATTCAATAGGTTGACTGTCCCCACAATGTTAGTCATGATAAACTCCATAGGGTTAGCAATCGATCTATCCACATGCGATTCGGCTGCCAGGTGTAATACGCCTTCGAACTGATATTTCGAGAAAAGCTCTTGAACAAAATCACCATTGGTAATATCTCCTTTTACAAATTCATAATTAGGAGCATTTTCGATGGATCTTAAATTTTCTAAATTTCCTGCATAAGTAAGGGCATCCAGATTAACGATATTGTAATCGGGATATTTATTCACAAATAATTGCACCACGTGACAGCCAATAAAGCCTGCTCCGCCGGTAATCAATATATTTTTGCTCATGATCGTCTATTTTTAATTCGGCTGCTAAGGTAAATTCATTTTTACTATATAGAAAGTAAACGTGTTAAAAAACAACATATTGTTGCTTTGGAAGCAAGTACATTTAAAGCAATTGAGGGAATGATTTAAAATTACTTCTTGGCTTATTTATATATTTTGTAAATTAGCCATACTAAACTAATTATACCTAATAAGATATGAAGGGCATTCTATCCATTCTTTTTGTTCTAATACTGAGTCTGTCGACATGGGCAAAAGAGTTGTTGATAAATAGCAGATATAGTTATTATACCACCGAAAAAGAGGTTACTTTAATCATTGCATCATCCGAGAAGAAGATATCAGAAGTGGTATTATTTGTAAATGGAAATGTGTTAAAGTCGGAGTTGAAAAAATTAGGTAATGGCCCCGAGGTGGCCTATTTCCCACTAAAGCATTTTCAGGAAGGCGTGAATTCAGTACGATGCAACATCAAGTTCTCTGACCGATCGAATTTAGTGAAGATGTTGGATATAACCCGACTGGCTCCTAAACCGAATGAGGTGAAAGTAGATTACCTGACAGGAGGCATTGTTGTTGACGACGCTCCTTTCTACCCATTTGGTTTCTATACCAGCTCTAAAATGGGCGATTTACCATTACAGGAGGTTTATAATGGATTTAATTTCTTAGCAGCATATCAGAAAATTGATGATGAAACGCTTGCTCAGCGAAAAGCATATATGGATCGTTGTGCGGAGTTGGGAATGAAAGTACATTACCACTTGAATTCGATAATCGGCTCAGGACACAATAAAGGTAGCTTTGGAATTTCGGCAGAAGAGCAACAGCGGAGAGATGAGTTGCTAAAAAAAGAGGTGGAAATGTTTAAAGATCATCCGGCTTTGCTTTGCTGGTATCTAAACGATGAACCATTGGGGCAAGGTCGTTCGCCTAAAGAGATTGAAAGAGCTTACCAGATGGTAAAAAGCATTGATCCATATCATCCCATCTCTATTGTGTTTATGATGCCTGAGCGTGCCAATGAATTTGAAAATGCCATGGATATTGCCATGACAGATCCATATCCGGTTCCGGGACCGATTTCGAAGGTAGGCGAAGCTGTCGAACATTTAAGAAAACATTTTCAGTATAAAAAAGGAATATGGTTGGTGCCTCAAGCATTTGGAGGAGGCGAGATGTGGAAGCGTGAGCCAAGTCCAAGAGAACTACGAGCAATCACTTATACCGGTTTGGTAGAAGGAGCAATGGCTATGCAGGCTTTCATTCGAAAAGCTCCTAACCTTCGACCAAAATCGAAAGTGACATGGATGAGCTATGCCGAAGCAGGATTAGAAATTCAAAGTCTATTACCGTGGTTGAGTAGTGAGGAAGGTTCTATTGAGCTGGAAACAGGATACGAATCCATAAAGGCTAGAGCATGGAAGTATAAAGGTTCGTGGTTGGTAGCCGTTGTGAACCAGCAAAACCGACCTCGTTTGATATATGTTGATGCCAGTGATATTACCGATGCCGACAGAGCAAAGGTGTTGTTCGAGGATCGTAGTGTGCGAATTTCGTCGGGTATTATCAATGTATTTATCGATGCATTGGGAACTCGTGTTTTCTTAATCGATAAGCCTGAGTTGGAAGAAAAGTTGAGCGTGCATAAGGCTAACTTGACCATTAATCCTGGATTCGAGAAGAGTACAACACCGGGACAGCCAGAAGGATGCTATGCTTCTAGTCCTACAGATCCGGGTTATGAAGGAAGTACCTATTTTGTGGACCCTAGATATTCGGTTGAGGGACTTTACTCTCTACGTACATCACAGCCTAAAGCCAACACGGGAGTGAAACTTAGCTTTTATAAGTCGTTAGTTCGAAAAGGTGGTAGCTACCGTTTCTCTGTTTGGGCAAAATCAGATGCACGTCATCCAAAAGTGGAGTTTAAGATTGGGGCCCGGGAACTAAAGGCTGAAAAGATATTTACTGCCACTCCAGAATGGAAAGAATATTCATTTTTTGTTGAGGTGGAAGATGATGTAAATGGCGTACATACCTATTTGCAAACAATTGGAGAAGGAACAGTGTGGTACGACTTGTATCAGTTGTTGCCTGATCCAGAATTGAAGATTCTTTACACCAGCGAGCCTGCTGCATTAATTCAGTGCTACACGACAGAGCCCGATGCAACTATTCGTTATTCATACAGTAGTGTACCAGGTCGCTTATCGACAAAATACAAGAACGATACTATAATCATTAAGAAGAAATCGGAGATTCATGCCGCTGTATTCAAGAAAGGCAAGCGATTGGCGAAAATGAAATACAATGTGCCTATTCATAAAGCAATGGGTAAAAGCATGACTTACCATACTCAGTATGCTCATAAATACCGCGGAAAAGGAAAATATACACTGGTTAATGGAGAAAAAGGAACAACCGTTTTCTCTGATGGAAACTGGCAAGGTTTTGAAGGAACATCGGTAGATATTGAGATGGATATGGGAGCTCAGATGAAAATATCATCAGCTGTTGCTTCTATGTTGGTAAGTGTGAACGATGGCATTCACCCTCCGGTAAGTGTCGAAGTCTTGGTCTCGAATAATGGCAAAGACTGGCGCACTTGGGCTAAGGAGGAATACAAAAAAGGATCGGAGCAAAAACCAGCATTTTTACTGCCAATGGAGTTGAAAGCCAAGTCGACAAATGCGCGCTTTGTGCGTTTCAAAATCGAGAGCCAGATTACTGTTCCCGAAGGCTTCTTGTTTAGTGGAACAAAAGCATGGCTGTTTATCGACGAACTGGAAGTGCGTTAAGTTTTAATTAGGATAATCGAGCTTGAAACTACTTCGGTTTGTACAACTATTATTGCCTCGATAAATTAATTATCTTTGCAACTTCTATTTTTGAGAATATTTAAGAGATGAAGGATTATAAACGTACGCTGATAACTACGGCGTTACCATACGCCAACGGACCAGTTCATATTGGTCACCTTGCAGGAGTTTATGTGCCTGCCGATATTTATGCTCGTTACTTACGTTTACGTGGTCGCGAAGTAGTAATGATCGGAGGATCGGATGAGCATGGTGTGCCCATTACATTGAAAGCAAAAAAAGAGGGGGTAACTCCTCAGGATATCGTGGACAAATATCACGGAATAATCAAAGATGCTTTTGGCCGCTTTGGTATTTCTTTCGATGTTTACTCGCGTACAAGTAGTAAAACTCATTTCGAAACAGCTTCTGAGTTTTTCAAAACACTATACGATAAAGGTGAATTCGTAGAGAAGTCATCGCAGCAATTCTACGATGAGGAAAACAACCAGTTCCTTGCCGATAGATACATTACTGGTACTTGCCCTCATTGTAAAAGTGAAGGGGCTTATGGCGACCAATGTGAAGCTTGTGGTACTTCATTGAATGCTACCGACTTGATTAATCCGAAATCGGCAATTAGTGGTAATGTTCCTGTTTTAAAGGAAACCAAGCACTGGTATCTTCCTTTAGACAAATATGAGCCATGGTTGAAAGAGTGGATTTTAGAAGGACACAAAGAGTGGAAATCGAACGTTTATGGTCAGTGCAAATCTTGGTTAGATAGCGGATTGCACCCTCGTGCGGTAACTCGTGACCTTAACTGGGGAGTTCCTGTACCTGTTGAGGAAGCAGAAGGTAAAGTTCTTTACGTTTGGTTCGATGCACCTATCGGATACATTTCTGCAACAAAAGAGATGACTCCTGATTGGGAAAAATACTGGAAAGACGAAGATACCAAAATGGTACACTTCATTGGAAAAGATAATATCGTATTCCACTGTATCATCTTCCCTTCAATGCTTAAGGCCGAAGGTTCATATATTCTTCCGGAGAACGTTCCTTCAAACGAGTTCTTGAATCTGGAAGGAGATAAAATATCGACGTCGCGTAACTGGGCTGTTTGGTTACACGAATATCTGGATGAGTTCCCAGGAAAAGAGGATGTGTTGAAGTATGTACTTACTGCTAACGCACCAGAAACAAAAGATAACGATTTTACTTGGAAAGATTTCCAGGCACGTAATAACAACGAACTGGTAGCAGTACTAGGAAACTTTGTAAACCGTGCATTGGTGCTTACCAACAAATACTATAAAGGAGTTGTTCCTGCTTTGGGCGAATTAACCGATGTGGATAAAGAAACATTGGCAGAGATTGCTCGATTGAAAGCCGAAGTAGAGAAGAGCCTTGAGAACTACCGTTTCCGTGAAGCACTTAAGTTCGCTATGGATTTAGGTCGTTTAGGAAACAAATATTTGGCCGACGAAGAGCCTTGGAAAGTGGTAAAAACAGATCCTACTCGTGTTGAAACAATCATGAACATCTGTTTACAAATCACAGCCAACCTAACTATCATGATGGAGCCATTCCTTCCATTTACAATGGACAAATTGCGTGGTTTTCTAAATCTTGAAAAGCTAGACTGGGAAAGACTAGGTGATACAGCTCTATTGGCTGCCGGACATGAGGTGAAAAAGCCAGAGTTGCTTTTCGAAAAGATTGAAGATTCGGTAATTGAAGCACAAGTGCAGAAATTATTGGATACTAAGAAAGCCAACGAAATGGAAGCAGCAGTTGTTGCTCCTGCAAAAGAAAATATCGAATTCGACGATTTCACTAAAATGGATATCCGTGTAGGAACCATTATTGCTGCTGAAAAAGTAGCTAAAACTAAAAAGTTGTTGAAGCTGGAAGTAGATACTGGAATCGACAAAAGAACTGTTGTTTCAGGAATTGCTGAATATTACAAACCTGAAGATATTATCGGAAAACAGGTGAGTATCTTGGTGAACTTGGCTCCTAAGAAATTGCGTGGAATAGAGTCGCAAGGAATGATTCTTATGGCAGAGGATGCTGATGGAGCTTTACGCTTCGTATCACCAACAGATGCAGTAAAGCCAGGTTCTGAAATTCGATAGTCTCGAGTAAATTCAAATCAAAATATAGAATCTCATTGGGCGTTAGCCTGGTGAGATTTTTTTATGCCTGCAAGTCAGATAATATTACCTCGACACCTTTAACTTTTAAACATTTCTAGCCTCCAACTTTCCAAAGAGAATTGAGTGGATACAAAAAATCCCTGCCGAATTGCTCCGACAGGGATTGAAATATGTTTATCGATTCTGTGCTTATTCTGAAGCAGCAGAAAGGATTTCCATGATCTTTTTACCAGCGAATGCTACGCTAGTACCAGGACCGAAGATAGCTACAGCACCAGCTTCGTACAAGTAATCGTAGTCTTGCGCTGGAATTACACCACCACAAATAACCATGATATCCTCGCGGCCCAATTTCTTCAATTCAGCAATTACTGCTGGAACCAAAGTTTTGTGACCTGCTGCCAATGATGATACTCCCATTACGTGAACATCATTTTCAACAGCTTGCTTAGCAGCTTCCTCTGGAGTTTGGAATAGTGGTCCCATATCTACATCGAAACCAAGGTCAGCATAACCAGTAGCAACTACTTTTGCTCCACGGTCGTGACCATCCTGTCCCATTTTCGCAATCATGATACGAGGTTGACGACCCTCTTTCTCTGCGAATTGCTCAACCATTTTCTGAGCTTCCTGGAAATCTTTATCGTTTCCTGATTCTGATTTGTAAACGCCTTCCACAGTTCTAATAACAGCTTTATAGCGACCTGCAATCTTCTCGCAAGCGTATGAGATCTCTCCAAGAGAAGCACGCTTCTTAGCAGCTTCGATAGAAAGAGCAAGTAGGTTGCCTTCGCCTGTTTCAGCACATTTAGTAATAGCAGCAAGAGCAGCTTGACACTCTTCTTCGTTACGCTCTGCACGAAGTTTGTTCAAACGTTCAATCTGAGATACACGTACTGCAGCGTTGTCGATGTCTAGGATATCGATTGGATCTTCTTTCTCCAAACGGTATTTGTTAACACCTACAATAGTTTGTGCATTAGAGTCGATACGTCCCTGAGTACGAGCAGCAGCTTCCTCGATACGTAGTTTTGGAATTCCACTCTCGATTGCTTTAGCCATACCACCAAGTTTCTCAACTTCCTGAATATGTGCCCAAGCTTTGCGAGCTAGATCCTGAGTCAATGCCTCTACGTAGTAAGAACCTCCCCATGGGTCAGCAGCACGACAAATTTCAGTCTCTTGCTGGATGTAAAGCTGTGTGTTACGAGCAATACGAGCAGAGAAATCAGTTGGAAGTGCAATTGCCTCATCCAATGCATTGGTGTGTAGCGACTGAGTGTGACCAAGAGCAGCACCCATTGCTTCGATACAAGTACGTCCCACGTTGTTGAATGGATCTTGCTCAGTAAGCGACCATCCTGAAGTTTGTGAGTGTGTACGCAATGCCATTGATTTAGGATTCTTAGGATTAAATTGTTTAACCAATTTAGCCCAGATCATACGAGCTGCACGCATTTTTGCAATTTCCATGAAGTGGTTCATTCCGATTGCCCAGAAGAACGACAAACGTGGTGCAAATGCGTCAACATCTAATCCTGCTTTGATACCTGTACGAATGTAATCCAAACCATCGGCCAATGTATAAGCCATCTCGATATCGGCAGTTGCACCTGCTTCTTGCATGTGGTAACCCGAGATAGAGATAGAGTTAAACTTAGGCATGTTTTGCGAAGTAAATTCGAAGATATCAGCAATAGCTTTCATTGAGAATTCTGGTGGGTAAATGTATGTATTACGTACCATGAATTCTTTTAAGATATCGTTCTGGATAGTACCAGCCAACTGATCCATTGTAGCACCTTGCTCCAATGCAGTAACAATGTAGAATGCCATTACTGGAAGTACAGCACCGTTCATTGTCATAGAAACTGACATCTTATCCAGTGGAATTTGATCGAAAAGGATTTTCATATCCATGATCGAATCGATAGCTACACCTGCTTTACCTACGTCACCAACAACGCGAGCGTGGTCAGAGTCGTATCCACGGTGTGTAGCCAAGTCGAATGCTACAGAAAGACCTTTCTGTCCTGCCGCCAAGTTACGACGGTAGAAAGCATTCGATTCTTCAGCAGTTGAGAAACCAGCGTACTGACGAATTGTCCAAGGACGCATAGCGTACATTGCTGAATATGGTCCACGAAGGAAAGGAGCCAAACCTGCTGCATAGTTCAGGTGTTCCATACCTTCAAGGTCATCTTTAGTGTAAACTGGTTTCACTGGAATTTGCTCCGGTGTAACCCAGTTTTTAGCGATGTTATTCGCTTTTTCCCACTCGCTACCAGTTGTAGCAGAAGCGGTATTTTTGAAATTTATATTTTTAAAATTTGGTTTCATGTCTTGTAGATTAAAAGTATCAAGTATTAAGTATCAAGATTTTGTGTTGAGAAAACTCTAATCCTTAACTTAATTTAGATTCCTAATTTGTTTTGATATGCTTTTAGATCTTCCAAAACGTTGCTCTTCACGTGGATGAAGTTTTCAACACCTTTGGCTTCCAATTCAGCTTTGCATGCAGGGTGACCAGCAACAACGATAATTTCGTTTTCTGCTTTTTCAGCAGCAGCAGGAACAAATTCTGCATATTCGTCATCAGAACTACAAACAACAACGATGCTAGCACCAGCTTCTTTAGCAGCAGCCATACCTTCTTCAATTGTTGCGAATCCGTTGTTATCGATAACCTCGAAACCAGCAACAGCAAAGAAGTTACATGCGAATTGTGCACGTGCTTTGCGGAAAGTCAAGTTTCCGATAGTTAACATGAATGCAACTGGACGTTTGTTTTCTTTTGCATAAACATCAGTAGCGTAGCGCAATGCTTCGAAAGCTTGTGCTCCACGGTACATTTTGATTGTTTCGATTTCAGCACCTTCGGCTGTACAATCTTTTGCAGAAAGAATTTCGTTAGCCAACTCTTTGTCCATCGCTTCAGTGAAGTTAGGGAATTGGTTAACACCCAATACATTTTCTTTACGGATAGCGATGTTTCTGTCACGCTTAGCAGCCATTTCGTTAATAAGGTTTTGGATGAAACCTTCACGAAGTGCAGCGATGAAACCACCTTTTTCCTGAATTTCAAGGAACAATGTCCAAACCTGATCAGCAATAGAAGAAGTCAAGTTTTCGATATAGTATGAACCAGCACCTGGGTCAACAATCTTATCGAAGTGCGACTCTTCTTTTAGCATGATTTGCTGGTTACGTGCAATACGCTCAGAGAAATCATTACCAGATTCGAAGCTTTTGTTGTAAGGTAATACAGTGATTGAGTCAGATCCACCCAATGCAGCCGACATAGCCTCAGTCTGAGTACGAAGCATATTTACGTGTGCATCGTAAACAGTTAAGTTGTAAGTGCATGTTTCTGAATGAGCACGCATTTTAGCTGAACACTCGCAAAGAGGTTCGTAAGCTTGTACGATTTGAGCCCACAACATACGACCTGCACGTAACTTCGCAATTTCCATGAAGTAGTTAGCGCTTACACCAAAGTTGAACTTGATGTTTTTAGCAATCTCATCTACTTTCATATCGCGCTCAGTCAATTGAGTCAAGTACTCAGCACCCATTGCCAATGAGAATGCCAATTCTTGTACAATTGAAGAACCTGCATTGCTGAAATAGCGACCGTTAACTGCAACAGAACGCATTTTTTTCAACTCAGCAGTGTTGCGAATTGTAGTTTTGATAGCATCGAACTGAGCTTCATCTAATTTTCCGCGCAATGCGAAAGAACCGATAGGATCAACAGAAGTTGAAGCGTCGATGTTTTCTAATGCTACTCCAGTTTCTTTTGCATACTCTGCAAATACATCAGCGCAGTTGCAACTAGCGCAAGGGCAAACAAAGTTCAACTCTACAGCATCTAATTGGATATCTTTCAATAATACTGCTAAGTCTTCTTTTGTTACCGGAGAACAAGTTTTAAATACGAATCCCAATGAAGTGATTCCCTTATAAAGTACCTCTAAAGCTTTCTTGTTAGCTTCAGCATAGTCTGTTACGTCAATGTCTTGACGAATATACCAGTCGTTGTTGTCAGTTTTGTTACCTCTTACAAATGGGAATTCACCTGGCTGGGTATTTAAGTAATCTAACCCTTCCAAGTTATCCTGACGGTAGTAAGGTCTAACGTTGAAACCTTCGTTAGTACGCCATACTAGCGCTCGTTCGAAGTCTTTTCCTTTAAGGTCGGCAACTACCTTCGCATCCCACTCTTCTGTGGTAATTGGAGGAAATTCACCGAACAGCTTCATATCTTTTTCTGCCATAATGTAACTGTTTAAAAACGGGTGGTAAAATTAGAAGTTTTTATAATGCTGCGATCAAAAAAAAACACTTTTTTATCGAATTCTAACAATAATCATATTTTGGCGCTTGGTTTTGATCCTAAACGAGTTAACAAAATTAAAAAAGACCAAGTGGTCTGAAATGAAAATTACCCGTTACATGATCTTTTTTTAGTTTAGTTGAAGTTTAGTTTTACCAGAACCTCATCTTTTGTATTGATCACATAACGGGTAACTTACGTTATATATGTATCGAATCGATTTCTATTTCAATTCCCAGGTCGCTCCTTCTTTGGTATCCTTAATTTCAATACCAATAGATTTAAGCTCATCGCGAATTTTATCGGCTGTTGCCCAATCCTTGTTTGTCTTAGCTGACTGACGCATTTCTAATAATAACTGCATTACACCATCCATTTTTTCAGAATCGTCATTGCTGCTTCCTGCTTCAGTTGCTTCTAAGCCAAGAATGTCGAATACAAATGCCTGGTACAGTTGCTGTAATTTAGCTAAGTCATCGGCATTAATTGTTGCTTTACCATCGCTGATAGAGTTTATCATTTTAACTCCATCAAATAGGTGAGCAATCAAAATCGGACTATTAATGTCATCGTTCATGGCTGCATAGCATTTTGCTTCCAGTGCATTTACGTCAACAGTCGATTCGTTGCTGGCTGTCAATGTTTGCAATACCGTCGTGGCTTTTAATAGTCGCTCCATTCCTTTTTCAGCTGCTTGTAGTGCCTCGTTTGAGAAATCTAACGTACTACGATAATGTGCCTGAAGAATAAAGAAGCGAATGGTCATTGGACTATAGGCTTGTTCCAATAGGTCGTGCTCGCCGTTAAAGAATTGCTCCAAGGTAATGAAGTTACCCAACGACTTACCCATTTTCTGTCCGTTAATAGTAACCATGTTGTTGTGCATCCAATATCTGGCCGACTCGTGACCATTCGATGCAACACATTGTGCAATTTCTGCTTCATGGTGTGGGAACATTAAGTCCATGCCACCACCATGGATGTCAAACTCTTTTCCCAGATATTTGGTACTCATTGCCGAACATTCCATGTGCCATCCAGGGAAACCAATTCCCCAAGGAGAAGGCCAGCGCATTAAATGCTCTGGAGCTGCATTTTTCCACAATGCAAAATCCAACCCCGAACGTTTTTCGTTTTGCCCGTCCAATTGACGAGTATTTTCCAATAAATCCTCAATTCTTCTACCTGAGAGCTTACCATAGTCATGGTTTTTGGCAAACTTCTCTACGTCGAAGTAAACAGAGCCATTGCTTTCGTAAGCGTAACCTGCTTCCAAAATCTTTTTCACCTCTTCAATCTGCTCAATAATGTGACCAGTTGCAGTAGGTTCGATATTTGGAGGAAGTACATTCAATTTACGCATGTCGTTGCGATAGTTGTTCGTGTATTTTTGAACAACCTCCATTGGTTCTACCTCATCAAGCTTTGCTTTTTTTGCAATCTTATCTTCGCCTTCATCAGCATCGCCTACCAAGTGGCCTACATCAGTAATATTACGTACGTAACGTACTTTGTATTCCAAATGCATTAGGTAACGATAAAGTAAATCGAATGTGATTGCCGGACGAGTATGCCCCAAGTGAGCATCACCGTAAACAGTAGGTCCACAAACATACATTCCTACTTTTCCTGCATGTAGTGGTTCAAACACCTCTTTCTTTCGGCTTAATGTATTGTAAATTGAAAGTGTATTCTTCATCTGTTGAAAGTTTTTCGCGTCTGAATATTCAAAAATCTGCTTCGGAAAAACAGAAACATTTTAATTGAATGAATTCAGATCTCTTGAAATTGAGCTACAAAGGTAAAAAAAACTACTTTTTACAAATAGAGTTCGTTTAGATATCGACATTAACAATAAAAAAGGTCAATTAGTTTTAACTCATAGTTAAACCACTGGATGTTATTTCAATTGATTACAAAAGATGAGATAAAAAGTGTACTTTTGTTTTTGTTCAAGGCCTCAGTGAGGAGAAGAACACATTTTACAATGGTCAAAATAAGGAATTAATACCAATCAAAAAGCTTTTCGATGCAAAACAAAGAATGCCGAAATACTTCATTTAGCTTGTTCATTGTGAGTTTTATGCATTACTCAAATATGCGTATGCGCTAGTGCGCTGAATATCTTTATACCAATCCAATTCCAAATTCTTATAACGACTTAAACCGTAGTTTGAGTGTTATTTTGATATATGCTACATAGGTGTAGTATATTATTAATTGTATACAATAAATCATGACAAGCCAGATAGAACAAATTATAAAAGATAGAATACTTGTGCTCGATGGAGCAATGGGAACAATGATTCAGCGTCACAAGTTAGAGGAGAAAGATTATCGTGGAGAGCGTTTTGCAGACTGGAAATGCGACCTGAAAGGGAATAACGACTTACTTTCAATTACTCAGCCTGAAATTATTCAGCACATTCATTTCGAATATTTAAAGGCTGGTGCCGATATCATTGAAACCAATACTTTCAATGCCAATCGTATATCAATGGCCGATTACGAGATGGAAGATTTGAGTTATGAGTTGAATGTGGAGTCGGTTCGGTTAGCCCGAAAAGCCATTGAGCAATATCAAACCGAAGTAGAAAATAAACCACTATTTATTGCCGGATCTATGGGGCCAACCAACAAGACAGCATCCATGTCGCCTGACGTAAATGACCCCGGCTTTAGAGCGGTAACTTTCGATGATCTGGTTGAAATATACATTGAGCAGACCAAAGCACTGATTGAAGGAGGTGTCGATTTGTTGTTGGTAGAAACCGTTTTCGATACATTAAATGCTAAGGCTGCGTTATTTGCCATTGAGAAGGTGTTTATAGAAATTGGAAAGCGTTTGCCAATTATGGTTTCAGGTACTATTACCGATGCTAGTGGACGTACGCTTTCGGGCCAAACTTTGGCTGCATTTTATAATTCTATTTCACACAGCAATTTATTTAGTGTTGGATTGAACTGTGCACTTGGAGCTAAACAATTACGTCCTTATATCGAAGAGTTATCGAAGATTGCAACTTGCAATGTAAGTGCTCACCCTAATGCGGGACTTCCCAACCAGTTTGGTGAATACGATCAGTCGCCAGAAATGATGGCTGCGATCGTTGAGGAGTTCCTTCAGAGTGGGTTTATAAATATTATTGGTGGATGTTGTGGAACTTCTCCCGACCATATTGCAGCTATTGCTAATGTGGCAAAGAAACACCAACCTCGTGTTATTTCGGAATCAAGTAATTTGACAGAATTAAGTGGATTGGAACCTTTGGTTATTCGTCCTGAATCGAACTTTGTGAATATTGGAGAGCGTACCAATGTGGCAGGGTCGAGGAAGTTTGCGCGACTAATTAAGGAAGAAAAGTACGATGAAGCTTTAGCTATTGCTCAAAACCAAGTGGAAGGTGGCGCGCAGGTAATCGATGTATGTATGGACGAAGGGATGCTTGATTCTGAAAAAGCCATGGTTCGATTTCTGAACCTGATGGCAGCAGAACCAGATATTGCTCGTTTGCCTGTGATGATCGACTCATCGAAATGGTCGGTTATTGAAGCAGGATTGAAATGTGTACAAGGAAAGTCCATTGTAAACTCTATCAGTTTAAAAGAAGGAGAAGAAGCTTTTATTGATCATGCAACTACAATTCGTCAATATGGTGCGGCTGTAGTGGTAATGCTTTTCGATGAAAAAGGGCAGGCCGATACGTACGAACGCAAAATTGAAATTGCTGAACGATCGTATCGTTTGCTTACCCAAAAAGCGAACTTCCCTGCTCAGGATATTATTTTCGACCCTAATGTGTTGGCCATTGCAACAGGAATTGAAGAACACAATAATTACGGAATCGATTTTATTCGTGCTACCAAATGGATAAAAGACAATTTGCCACATGCCAAGATTAGTGGAGGGGTAAGTAACCTTTCTTTTTCGTTCCGTGGCAACAATGTAGTACGCGAAGCAATGCATTCAGTTTTCTTATTCCATGCCATTAAAAATGGAATGGATATGGGAATTGTAAATCCTGGAATGCTTCAGGTTTACGATGATATACCTGCTGATTTGTTAGAGCTGGTCGAAGATGTTGTTTTAAATAAAAACGAAGAAGCAACTGAGCGATTAATTGCCTTTGCTGAAACAGTGAAAGGGCAAGTAGGAAAAACCGAGGAGAAGAAGAACGAATGGCGTTCACTTCCGGTAAATGAAAGGGTAGCTCATTCGTTAGTAAAAGGAATTACAGAATTCATTGAAGAAGATATAGAAGAGGCTCGTCAACAGTTCGATCGTTCGTTGCGTGTGATCGAAGGTCCACTGATGGACGGGATGAACATTGTGGGCGACCTGTTTGGTGCCGGAAAAATGTTTTTACCTCAGGTGGTGAAAAGTGCCCGCGTAATGAAGCAAGCGGTAGCTTATCTAACACCATTTATCGAAAAAGAAAATACCGAGGGAGCATCGCAAAAAGCGGGAAAAATATTGCTTGCCACAGTAAAAGGCGATGTGCACGATATCGGAAAAAATATTGTGGGCGTGGTACTGGCCTGTAATAATTTCGAAATTATTGATTTGGGTGTGATGGTGCCTGCCGAAAAGATTATTGATGCAGCTGTTGAGCACAATGTAGATATAATTGGATTAAGTGGATTGATTACTCCATCGTTGGATGAGATGATTCATGTGGCCGAGGAGATGGAGCGTCGTAATTTGCAATTCCCAGTGATTTTGGGCGGAGCCACAACTTCGAAAATTCATACTGCAGTAAAGATTGCTCCTAAATACAAACATCCTATTGTCCATGTAAAAGATGCTTCGAAAAGTGTAGGAGTAGTTTCGAACTTGATTTCAGCATCATTGAAGAAAAATTACATCAAAGATATTATTGCTGAATATGATGCGCTACGCATTAAGCACGAAGGAGGTAAAACGTCAAAAGAGTATGTTTCGATTGAAGAAGCTCGAAATAATAAACTGGCAATAAACTGGAGTGAGAATGAAATTGTAAAACCGAATTTTACGGGAGTAAAGGTTTTACGTGATTTCGATTTGAAAGAACTTTCGGAATACATCGATTGGACTTTCTTTTTCCACTCGTGGAGATTGGGAGGAAAATATCCTGACATTTTAGAACATCCTGAAAAAGGAGAAGAGGCAAAAAAACTATTTGCCGATGCTCAGGTAATGTTACAACGAATTATCGATGAGAAATTGCTGCAGGCAAATGGTGTTCTCGGAATTTTCCCAGCCAATGCCAATGGCGATGATATTGAGATTCAAAAAGAGGATGGTTCGGTTGAGGTGATGCATCAACTGCGTAGTCAGGAAAAGAAAGAGCAGGGCAAACCAAATCTTTGCTTAGCCGATTTTCTTGCTCCCAAAGAGAGTGGTTTAACCGATTATGTTGGATTATTTGCAGTGACAGCAGGTTTGGAAGCTGAACCACACATAAAAGCATACGAAGAAAAAGGTGATGATTACAATGCAATTATGCTGAAAATTATGGCCGACAGATTGGCGGAAGCATTTGCTGAACGTTTGCACGAGATGGTACGTAAAGACTACTGGGGCTATGCAGCAGATGAGGAGTTGAATCTAAAAGGATTGTTCCAAGTGAATTATACAGGAATCAGACCTGCTCCTGGTTATCCGGCATGTCCGGAGCATTCACAGAAAAAAGTACTATTCGATCTGTTGAATGCAACTGCCGATGCTGATATTTTGCTAACAGAAAACTATGCAATGATGCCGGGAGCATCGGTTTCGGGAATCTACTTTGCTCACCCCGAATCGAAATACTTCAATTTAGGTCGAATTGGAAAGGATCAAGCTGAAGACTATGCAAAAAGAAAAGCATTGACTTTGGATGAAGTAGAAAGCTTATTGCCAATCCATCTAAACTACAAATAGACAAACAGATTATAGAGACAGATAAAACGAACAGATGAAAGTTATAGACATTATTCAGAATGCAGAAAAAACGGTTTTTTCGTTTGAGCTTTTGCCTCCATTAAAAGGGCAGGATCCATCGAAGTTGCACCGTACCATTGAGCAACTATTGGAATATGATCCGAAATACATAAATATAACCACTCACCGCGATGAAGTAGAATATCGCGAAATGCCTGATGGTTCTATTCGAAAGCAGATTGTTCGTAAGCGCCCGGGAACGGTAGCTATTGCGGCCAATATTCAGTATAAATACGGAGTTCCGGTGGTTCCTCATATTGTATGCGGTGGTTTTTCGAAAGAAGAGACCGAGTATATGTTATTGGATCTGAATTTTTTGGGAATCGACAATGTGTTGGCGTTGCGTGGCGATGGGGTAAAAACAGACCATGTGTTTCGTCCGGAGCCAGATGGATATGCACATGCCAACGAATTGATTGAGCAGATTTCGAATCTACGTAATGGTCGTTACCTAGATAATGAGTTGAAGAATAAAGCAGCTCTCGATTTCTGTGTAGGAGCAGCTGGTTATCCAGAAAAGCATGCCGAATCACCCAATATGGAAACTGATTTAATGTATTTGAAACAGAAGGTAGATGCGGGTGCTGATTATGTGGTAACACAAATGTTCTTCGACAATCAGAAATATTACGAATTTGTTGATCAGTGTCGCGCCATTGGTATTAACGTTCCAATTATTCCGGGGATTAAGCCATTGTCGGTACTGAATCAGGTTACGGTATTGCCTAAAATCTTTAATATTGATTTACCTGAGGCTTTTTCTAAAGAATTGGAAAAGTGCAAAAACAATGAGGCTGCCAAGCAAGTTGGAACCGAATGGGCAGTGGAACAAGCCAAAGATTTGATTAAGAATAATGCGCCTTGTTTGCACTTGTATACATACGGACTAGGAGATAATGTACAGCAAATTGCTAAGGCTGTGTTTTAAAGTATACTGCTAGATTGTAAGAAAGGGGAGCTTTTGATTTTGGTCAGAAGCTCCTCTTTTTTTTTAGATTGGATTTAAATAGTTGTATTTTTCCGCATAAATAAAGAAGCACAGGTTGAGGCTGATTATTAGGCAATGTTTTTATAAGTGATAGTTTTATTATTCCGATATAAGTTTATAAATTGAAGATCGATTTATAATGTGTTTTCTGTTTTAACATACATCCGTTGAGTTTTTTCTGGAGGTATTTTAATGAAGATAGCACATTGTTTAGTCGGCAAAGTTATTTGCAGGCTTTCTTAGACTGATTCATTTATGTTAAAACTAGTGCTATGTCGAATGTAGCTTACGAAGCCAGACAAATATCAACAACCCATTTACCTTCCTTGCCTATTGTCGATTGGTCTAAAATAGGAGAGAGTGCTCCTAAGGTGCTCGATTCCATATATAAAGGATGTAAACACTCGTTGCCTCTAGCAGATGTTGTGGTGATTACATGGACAAGCGCAGAGTGGTCGGCTTTAGATCATGTTTTTGTAAATAGCGATAAGCCCAGAAAGAGTGATGATGAATCGTGGCGCGATGACTGGTTATTTTATAGTAAAGATGCAGTGAAGTGTGAATTCTCGAAGCTATGGGGATATTATAAGCTGGTTGAAGTAAAAGGACAGCGAGTCTTGTTGTTCAAATCTGAAGCCCATTTAGCTCATCCTCCCTATATTGATGGTTTGGTTAAGATGGTGCAATGCATTATAAATGATGTAAAGCCCAGGCAAATGTTCTCCATTGGTACCGCGGGCGGATCTTCTTTGATAGAAAGATTAGGGGACACAATAGTAACTAATTCAGGCCATGTAATCTTGAAGAAGGAAGAAAATGCACATGCCAGATGTAATAATATAACTGTAACGAGCAGTTGGTTTCCATCGCTTAAGTTACAGCAGAAAATTGCAGATAACCTATTGATGCCTCTTAGTGATGTGTTAACTAATGAAGAGTTGGATCGATTGTTGGAAGATTTACACGACGAAAAGCCTGCCTCCTTAGGATTGAAGTTGGTAGATCTTGTAAATGAGCCATTGAAGCACAAAAATATTGAGAAACCGCGAATATTACCCTGTAAAGGAATTCCATTACTTACAACTGATTTTTATTTCATCGCAAGAGGAAATGATTCCGGAGAGTATTGTACTCTGGAAATGGACGATACGGTAGTGGGCTATGTTGCCAAAGAAAATGGAGTGGAATTCACTTTTGTACGTAATATTTCAGATCCTATTGTGGTGTCAAAAACGTTGCTGGGACATGATATTTCGAATGATATTCGAGAATGTTGGTCATCTATTATATATAAAACGTGTGGGTTTTATACCAGCTTTAACGGAGCCTTAACAACTTGGGGGTGTATTGCAGGAAACAGGTAGAATCACAAAGTGCAAATTCAAACATTTTGGTAATAAGTCTTTAGGACTAGTTGTTGATCATAAAAATAATCAAATGAAAAAAAGATACTTGTTTTTTAGTTTACTCATTTTGCTTATCGGATTTTTTTCCTGTGATAAGAAGTCAGAAAATAATAGCGAAAGATGTGTTTGTAATCTAGATCCTAAATCATTAGACAATGTTTCGGTTGAGCAGAAAGAGCTAGATTATTTTTATTCTCTAATGGCTTATGCTGTTGTGTATAAAGACTGGCAAAGGAGTGCTGAGAAAAGAGAAAGTAGAGGCTATAACATTGGGTCGGTATTGGTTAATTCGAATAATCGAGTGGTACACTGGGCTCGAAATTGTGTAAACAGAACCCTGAATGAGACCCAGCACGGAGAAGTTCGCTTAATGCAGTCGTATTTAGATAAAACCCACGAATTTTCGTTAAAAGGATATACGATTTATACTACTTTGGAGCCATGTGCTATGTGTTCGGGGATGATGAAACTAACTGAGTTGTACCGAACAGTTTACGGACAAACAGATCCTGCATATGGAAAAGCTTTAGAGCGTTTGCAGTTGGAGTCGGCAACTTGTTGTGAGGGAGGATATTCTCCTTATCCTCGACCTGTGATTTCGGATAAATCACCTGATTCTATTTCTGTGGAAATTGATTTGGCATATAGAAGAGTGGGGGGGCATATTACTCAGTTTCTGACTACAAAAGAAGCAGAAGTATTATTTAGAAAAGCTACTAAGATGTTTATGGAATATACCGATGCGAAATATCCTCAAAATCAAAGAATGATTGATGAAGCTCATGAGTTTTATATTGTCAGGGTAGAGCCTGTTCAATGATTAGGACACTAAATTAGAGCACTTGAATTTTTATATAGATCCTTTTTATTCCCTTTTATTAAATTTTGTTAGCAGCAAGTGTAGCGGGATTTCCCTGATAGGGCAATCCCGTTTTTTATGGCAAAAAGCTGGGGTGAGGCTATAAAAAAAGAGAGACCTTTTAAAGAAAGGCCTCTCTTTTAAACTATCAATTATGTCGATATTATAAAACAGTCTCAACTGGTTCGTATGGTAAATTGAATGCTTCTGCAACACCTTCGTATACCACTTTCCCGTCAACAACGTTAAGTCCAAGTCTAAGTGCTTTATGCTCTTTACAAGCCTCTTTCCAACCTTTGTCAGCCAGCTCAAGTCCGTAACGAAGAGTAGCGTTTGTAAGTGCAATAGTTGAAGTGTGAGGTACTGCTCCTGGCATGTTAGCAACAGAGTAGTGAATTACATCGTCGATTACGAAGATAGGATCGTCGTGAGTAGTAGGACGAGTAGTTTCTATACATCCTCCCTGGTCGATTGCAACATCGCAAAGTACTGTTCCTGGTCTCATTGTCTTAAGCATGTCGCGCGTGATTAATGCAGGAGCTTTTGCTCCAGGAATCAATACTGCTCCAATAACTAGGTCGTGAGTTTTAATCATCTCGCGGATGTTATACTCGTTCGACATCATTGTTTTAACATTGGCTGGCATAACATCATCCAAATAACGCAAGCGAGGAAGGCTAAGATCCATAATAGTAACATCGGCACCCATTCCGGCAGCCATTTTAGCAGCTTCTGTACCAACAATACCACCACCAATAATTAGCACTTTTGCAGGAGGTACTCCAGGAACACCACCTAGAAGAACACCGCGTCCACCAAATGTTTTTTCCAAATATTTAGCACCTTCTTGTACAGACATACGACCAGCAACTTCCGACATAGGAATCAAAAGAGGAAGGCTTCTGTCTTCCAATTCTACTGTTTCGTAAGCCAAACAAACTCCTTTTTGCTCAATCATTGCGTGAGTTAATGGCTCACATGACGCAAAGTGGAAGTAAGTATATAAGATTTGTCCTTCGCGAACTAGCTTGTATTCTTGTTCGATAGGCTCTTTTACTTTAATAATCATTTCGGCAATACCATAAACCTCTTCAATGGTAGGAAGAATCTTGGCACCAGCTTCAATATACATTTCATCACTAAAACTACTTCCGTTACCAGCAGTTGCTTGAACGTAAACTTCATGTCCGCGCTTTACAAACTCAGCAGCGCCTGCAGGGGTTAATGCTACCCTGTTCTCGTTATTCTTAATTTCCTTAGGTACTCCTATAATCATCACATTAACTTTTTTATGATTTTATTGATTCAAAATAGATGAATTGATTTTGCTGAAAACATGATAAAAAGCAGAGTTCAGAAAAACTCAAGATGTTATTTAGCAGACTTGTAAAAGGCTTTTTTTCACAAATCAAAAGCAAAAAGGAACTGATTATTAAGAAACAACGTTTAGAGGTGTCAATAGCAGCTAAAATATTAATGTTATTCATATCTTTGGCGGTTTAAACGCAAATCATTTAATCGGAAAATTATGCCAAGTGTTTCGAAACGAGGAGAGATTATGCCTGAGTCGCCAATACGAAAGTTGGTGCCATTTGCCAATAAGGCTAAGTCTGAGGGCAAGAAAGTATATCATCTAAATATCGGTCAGCCCGATATAGCCACTCCCGCGGAAGCCTTAGCAGCCATTAAGAATATCGATAGAGAGATTTTAGAATACTCACCGAGTGAGGGAATTCTTTCTTTACGAGAAAAATTGACCGATTACTATCATCGATTTAAAATTGATGTAGCTACCGAAGATATAATTGTAACAACAGGTGGTTCGGAAGCGGTTACATTTGCATTTCTTGCATGTCTCGATCCGGGTGATGAGATTATTGTTCCTGAACCATCGTATGCGAACTATACCGCATTTGCAACAATTGCCGGAGCTGAGATAAAGCCAATTCCGTCTAAAATTGAAGAAGGCTTTGCATTGCCTCCAATTGAAAAGTTCGAGGAGTTGATTACTCCGCGCACGAAAGGGATTCTTATTTGTAACCCGAATAATCCAACAGGGTACTTATACACTCGTGCTGAAATGAAAAAGCTTCGCGATTTAATCAAGAAGCACAATCTTTTTCTTTTTTCAGATGAGGTATATCGTGAGTTTTGTTATTCGGGGGCACCTTACATCTCTGCTTTCCATCTTGAAGGAATCGAGAATAATGTAATATTAATCGACTCTGTGTCGAAGCGCTATAGCGAATGTGGTATTCGTATTGGCACATTGGTTACACAAAACGAAAAGGTACGTGAAAACGTTATGAAGCTTTGCCAGGCGCGATTGAGTCCACCACTTATTGGGCAAATTGCAGCGGAAGCTTCTCTTGATGTTTCGGAAGAGTACTTATTAAATGTGTACGATGAATACTTAGACCGAAGAAAATTCTTAGTGGATGGCTTAAATCGAATTGAAGGTGTGTATTCGCCTATTCCAATGGGGGCATTTTATACATTAGCGAAATTGCCTATCGATGATTCGGATAAATTCTGCCAATGGTTGTTAGAAGAATTTTCATACGAGAACGAAACCATATTCATGGCTCCTGCTACTGGTTTCTATACTACTCCGGGATTAGGGAAACAAGAAGTACGCATAGCTTATGTGCTTAAAAAGGAAGAGCTGGCTAAGTCGTTACGAATTTTAGAAGAAGCGCTTAAAGTATATCCGGGAAGAGTGGGATAAGAATATTATAAATCGATATATAATGCACAAAAAAACGAGATTGAATTTTCAACCTCGTTTTTTTATACCTAAATAAATGATTTAGTTTCCTAATTCAGACATAAACTTGATTCGCATCAAACGAATATCCTCTTCGGTGTATTCATCCTCTCCTAGTTCATCGATTGCTTCATTGATGCTGTCTGTTTCTGCATCCTCGCGGAAATAATCGAATACTTCTTCCTGGTGGTCTTCGTCCATCACCATATCGATGTAGTAATCGATATTCAATTTGGTTCCGGAGTTGACAATGGCTTCTACTTCGGTAAGAAGTTCGCCAAGTTCCAGCCCTTTAGAATCGGCGATGTCTTCGAATGGCATTTTACGATCGATACACTGAATAATATGTACCTTCATTTTCGATCGATTGGCCACCGATTTTACTACCATATCCTGTGGACGTTCAATCTCTTTTTCGTCGACATACGACTTGATGAGCGAAATGAATTCTTTTCCGTAGCGCTTGGCTTTTCCTTGTCCTACTCCTTGAATATTTTGCAATTCTTCCAATGAAATTGGATATTGAATGGACATGTCAGACAATGATGGATCCTGGAAAAGAACAAATGGCGGAAGATTTAACTTCTTGGCCAGCTTTTTTCGTAAATCTTTTAATAGCCCGAACAGTTCCGGATCGCCACTTCCTGTTGCTGCAGGAGCTGCGGCAGCTTGTTCGTTTTCTTCGTAGTTGTGGTTACGAACCAGCATAAACGATTTTGGATTGGCAATAAACTCATGCCCAGCATCCGTTATTTTCAGAACACCATAGTTTTCAATCTCCTTGCGAATAAATCCGGCAATAAGAATTTGTCTGTAAACAGCTTTCCAGAAATTATCATCGAAATCTTTGCCTTTACCAAACATTTCTAGCTCGTGGTGGCGGAATGACTTTACGGCAGCAGTAGCGTTGCCTGTAAGTATATTAATAATGTGTTCGCCTTTGTAGCGCTCGTCTACAGCCAATATGGCTTGCATGCCTAGCAATACTTGATCTTTGGCCTCTTGTTTCTCTTTCGGATTAACACAGTTGTCACAGAAACCACAAGGTTCGTGCATCTTTTCTCCAAAATAGTTGAGTAACATAATTCGGCGGCAGATAGCTGACTCGGCATATGAAGCTGTTTCTAATAGTAGCTGTTGGCCAATCTCTTGTTCGGCAACAGGCTTACCGTGCATAAATTTCTCCAGCTTCTGGATATCTTTATAACTATAGTATGCAATGCATTTTCCTTCTCCTCCATCTCGACCGGCTCGACCGGTTTCCTGATAGTATCCTTCCAAACTTTTAGGAATATCGTAGTGGATTACAAAGCGAACGTCGGGTTTGTCAATTCCCATTCCAAAGGCAATTGTTGCAACAATAACATCGGTTTCTTCCATCAGGAATTTATCCTGATTGCCTGAGCGAGTTGCAGCATCCATCCCTGCATGGTAGGCTAAAGCTCTAATTCCATTTACAGAAAGTGTTTCGGCCAGCTCTTCTACTTTCTTGCGACTTAAGCAGTAGATAATACCCGATTTACCTTGGTTTTCTTTAATGAATTTGATTATTGATGCTTCAGTTTTAACCTTTGGGCGTACCTCGTAAAATAAGTTAGCCCTGTTGAATGACGATTTATAAACACATGCGCCATCCATTCCCAGGTTTTTCTGAATATCCATTTGCACTTTTGGTGTTGCTGTTGCAGTAAGTGCAATGATTGGTGCTTTGCCAATCTCAGATACAATTGGTCTGATTCTTCGGTATTCAGGACGGAAATCGTGTCCCCATTCAGAAATACAGTGAGCTTCATCAATTGCATAGAACGAAATCTTTACGCTTTTCAGGAATTCAATGTTTTCCTCTTTCGTTAACGATTCCGGAGCAACATAAAGCATTTTCGTGCGTCCTGCAACAACATCATCTTTTACCTTTTGTGTTGCTGCTTTGTTTAATGATGAATTTAAAAAATGGGCAACTCCATCTTCAGTACTAAAACTTCGGATTGAATCAACCTGATTCTTCATTAAAGCAATTAGTGGAGAAATAATGATAGCGGTACCCTCTTGCAACAATGCAGGAAGCTGGTAACAAAGTGATTTCCCGCCTCCGGTTGGCATTAAAACAAATGTATCTTTCCCCTCAAGAACACTTTCAATAACCTCCTCTTGTTGACCTTTAAATCGGTCAAATCCAAAATGCTTCCTCAGTTCTTCTGTTAAAGCAACCTCTCTCTTCATGTTTATCCTATTTACCTCAAGCCAAAAAGAAAACGATTATTCAACCGTTTTCGACGTACTTCCTTTATACAAGGAATAAAAGTGCGTTTCTTTTTATATGGTCTATATATTAAAAAAGAAACAAATCAAATATTCACCAAGTATCTTATCTTTGTCGAACTAAAACAGTTTTACCATTTTTAAGTTCGGAACTTAAAGGTAAGAAATTTTTCAAGTATTTAAAGCAAGATAAATGTCAGAATACGAATATCCATACGAGGAAACTGAATTTAACGACGAATATTCTAGTGATTACGGGGTCGAGGATCAGATTAATGAGGAGCCCGAAAAAGAGCAAGAACCGGAAAAAGAAGAGGAAGAAGAGTCTAAAGAGAATGAAATGTCATTTCTTGACCATTTGGAAGAATTGAGGTGGCACCTTGTTCGATCGGCAGGAGCAATTATTGTTTTTGCAATTCTGGCGTTCATCAACAAGACATTTATCTTCGACAACATTATAATGGCACCCCGTAAGAATACATTCTTCACCAATAGGTTTTTAGCTAACCTGGGAGATTTGTTGGGGATTGATGCGCTTAAGATTAATACTTCGGAGTTAAAATTAATTAGTACCGAGTTGGCAGGTCAGTTTATGGCGCACCTTAAAATATCTTTTGTTGCGGGTGTGATTATTGCTTGTCCTTATATTATCTGGGAAATATGGCGATTTATTAAACCAGCACTTTATTCAAAAGAGCAGAAGTATGCTTCTGGTGCAGTTTTCTTTATCTCTATGCTTTTCATTATGGGTGTTTTGTTTGGGTATTATTTAATTGTGCCTTTAACCATTCACTTTTTAGGATCTTATTTTACCAGTGTCGATGTGGATAACACCATTAAACTGGGATCATATATGTCAACACTAACATCGGTGCCTTTGGCAACAGGTGTTGTATTTCAGCTACCAATGTTTTCATTGTTCTTAAGTAAAGTGGGATTATTGACTCCCGATTTTATGAAGAAATACCGAAAACATGCTTTTATCGTTCTATTATTATTGTCTGCCATTATTACCCCTCCCGACATTATTAGTCAGGTAATGGTATGTTTGCCACTAATGCTGCTTTATGAAGTAGGTATTATTGTTTCCAGAAGAATTGAGAAACAGCGCAAAAAGAAAGAGGCAGAAGAATAGTCTGAATTCATTTAAAAAGAAAATCGATGAAGTTAAGAGCCGAAAATATCGTTAAAAAATACAAGAAGAGAACCGTAGTAAAAGGGGTCTCCTTCGAGGTGAACCAAGGAGAAATTGTTGGACTTCTAGGACCTAACGGTGCAGGAAAAACAACTTCGTTTTATATGGTTGTAGGCTTAATTAAGCCCAATGGAGGTAAGATATTCTTGGATAGCGAAGAGATAACCGATATGCCAGTATACAAACGAGCGCAGATGGGTGTAGGCTATTTGGCACAGGAAGCATCTGTTTTCCGTCAGCTTAGTATTGAGGACAATATTAAAGGGGTGCTCGAAATGACGAATTTCTCGAAAGAGTATCAGCGTGACAAGTTGGAGTCGTTGATTGAAGAGTTCGGACTACAGAAGATTAGAAAAAGTAAGGGTATTCAGCTTTCCGGTGGAGAACGCCGAAGAACTGAAATTGCAAGAGCATTGGCCATCGATCCTAAGTTCATCTTATTGGATGAGCCTTTTGCCGGAGTAGACCCTATTGCTGTTGAGGATATCCAGGAGATCGTATATAAGTTAAAAGATAAGAATATTGGAATATTAATTACTGACCATAATGTGCATGAAACCCTTTCTATCACTAATAGGTCGTATCTTCTTTTCGAAGGAAATATTCTAAAATCGGGTACTGCCGAAGAGTTGGCAGCCGATGAAACGGTGCGTAAACTGTACTTGGGGCAAAATTTCGAGCTGAGAAGAAAGAATCACAATATTCTGTAAATCAATGTCGATTGATTGGAGGAGTAAAAAAAGTTGATTTTTTTTCACAAAAACGCTTGCGGAAACAAAAAAAGCCTCCTATATTTGCACCGCAATTTTCGCGGATGTGGCGTAATTGGTAGCCGCGCTAGACTTAGGATCTAGTGCCTTCGGGCGTGGGGGTTCGAGTCCCTTCATCCGCACAAAGATAAAACCGCCTTGCTGGCCTTGATGCTAAGCCTGGCGGTTTTTTGCAATACAAAAGGGTCAACAAAAACATACCATTAGAAACCCGTAATCGCTAATTTTATTTAATGCTGGAGTTATGAACATCACCAGAGAGAACATTGATGAATTGAATGGCGTAATTAAGCTTAGCATCGTGCCAGCTGATTACGACGCTGCTGTAAACGACGTTCTAAAAAACTATCGCAAAAAAGCGCAAATCCCGGGTTTTCGCCCAGGTAAAGTTCCTGCCGGTCTTGTAAAAAAGATGTACGGTAAAGCTGTTCTTGTTGAAGAAGTCAACAAAATTCTTTCAAAAGAATTAACGAAATATATTTTCGACGAAAAATTGAACATTCTTGGTGAGCCTCTACCAAACGATGAGCAGACAAAAGACATCGACTGGGAGAAGGATACTGAGTTTGATTTCGTATTTGATGTAGCTTTTGCTCCTGAATTCAAAATTACTCTAGACAAGCGTAGCAAGTATTCTTACTACACTATCAACGTTGACGAGGAAATGATCGACAAACAAGTAGAAGCACTTGCTGGTCGCGCAGGAGAAAACCAGGATACTGAAGTTGTAGAAGAGAAAGAAACTGTTCGTGCCGATTTCGTTCAGGTTGACGAGCAAGGAAACGAGGTAGAAAATGCTATTACTGCCGACGAAGTACTTGTTGCTGTTGACATGATCAAAGATGAAGAAATTCAGAAAGAATTCATCGGTAAGAAGAAAGAAGACGTTATTGTTTTCGATATCAAAAAAGCATTCCCGAACGATCATGAGATCGCTCACATGCTAAATATTGCTAAAGAAGATGCTGAAGCATTGGAAGGAAACTTCAAAGCAACTATCAAGGTTGTTCAGAAATTTGTTCCTGCTGAAGTAAACGAAGACTTATTCAAGCAACTTTACGGAGAAGAGACTGAAATTAAAACAGTTGAAGATTTCCGTGCGAAGATTAAGACTGAGTTAGAGCAAGGTCTTGTTCAATCAAGCGAGTACAAATTCTTAGTTGACGCTCGTGAGACATTGTTGAGCAAAACTAAAATGGAATTGCCAAAAGATTTCTTGAGCCGTTGGTTGTTAGCTACAAACAAAGAGCTTACTGCTGAGCAGATCGAGAAAGATTGGGAGCACTTCGATAAAGATCTTAGATGGCAGTTGATTAAAGACAAGATCGTTAAAGAAAACGAATTGAAAGTAGAAGAGGAAGAAGTTCGCGAATTCGCTAAAGAAGTAGCAGCTGCTCAATTCCGTCAGTACGGAATGTTCGATCTTCCTGAAGAATACTTGAACAACTATGCCGATCAAATCTTCCAAAAAGAAGAAGAGCGTCAGCGTTTGTTCCAGAAGAAAATGGAAGACAAAATTGCTGAGTTCGTAAAATCGAAGGTAAATATTGAAGAAAAAGCAGTTTCTCAAGCTGAATTCGACAAAATGTTCGAATAGTAGAAGCTTGTTAAACTTAGGATATTATTACTAACTTTGTATGAACGGGAAACATTTCCATTGATGAGATGGTTATGTTTTTCGGGACTACAAAGTTTTTTTCATTTTATGGGGTTGCCCCTTATAATATCTCTGCAAATGGATCACAACAACGAATTTAAAAAGTACGCGACTAAACATCGTGGCATTAGTAGCTTAACATTAGATCGCTACAACTCGGCATACGCCAATTATATCTCTCCAACTATTATTGAGGAGCGACAGTTGAACATTGCTACAATGGATGTGTTCTCACGTTTGATGATGGATAGAATCATCTTCCTGGGAGTACCTATCGATGATTATGTGGCCAATATCATTCAGGCTCAGTTGCTGTTTTTGGAATCGACAGATCCAAATAAAGATATTCAGATCTATCTAAATACACCAGGTGGATCGGTACATGCTGGTTTGGGTATTTACGATACGATGCAGTACATCAATTCTGATGTAGCTACAATCTGTACAGGAATGGCAGCCTCAATGGGAGCAGTTCTTCTTACTGCAGGAGCAGAAGGAAAACGTTCGGCATTGAAACACTCACGTGTAATGATTCACCAGCCAATGGGTGGTGCACAAGGTCAGGCTTCTGATATTGAAATTACAGCTCGTGAGATCTTAAAGTTGAAAAAAGAACTATACGATATCATCTCATTCCACAGTGGAAAACCATACAGCGAAGTTGAAAAAGATTCAGATCGCGATTACTGGATGACTTCACAAGAAGCCAAAGAGTATGGAATGATTGATGAAATTTTATACAGAAATAAAGGAGAGTAAGCAGAAATATGGATACATGTTCGTTTTGCGGAAGGGAGAAGAATGATGTGGACTTGCTAATTGCAGGTATGGAAGGCCATATTTGCAACAATTGTATTGAGCAGGCTCACGCAATCATCGAGGAAGAATTTAAGAAAAAAGGCAGCGATTTCAATATTGGCGATGTGCCTTTATTAAAGCCGAAAGAGTTGAAAAGTTTCTTAGATCAGTATATTATTGGTCAGGAAGATGCTAAGAAAATTCTTTGTGTAGCTGTTTATAACCACTATAAACGTCTTTCTCAGCCTATATCGAATGACGATACCGAGATCGAGAAGTCGAATATCATTATGGTAGGCGAAACTGGTACCGGTAAAACATTATTGGCAAAAACTATTGCCAAGATGTTGCACGTGCCTTTTACTATTGTTGATGCAACTGTGTTGACTGAAGCTGGTTATGTAGGTGAAGATATTGAAAGTTTGCTTACTCGACTACTTCAGGCTGCCGACTATGACGTGGAAGCAGCACAGCGAGGAATCGTATTCATCGATGAGATTGATAAGATTGCCCGTAAAAGCGATAATCCATCTATTACACGCGACGTATCAGGAGAAGGTGTTCAGCAAGGTTTACTTAAGCTTTTAGAAGGAGCTGTAGTGAATGTGCCACCTCAAGGAGGGCGTAAGCATCCTGAGCAAAAAATGATTGCTGTTGATACGCGTAATATCCTATTTATCTGTGGTGGTGCTTTTGATGGTATTCAGAAGAAAATTGCACAGCGCTTAAATACACGAATGGTTGGATATGGAGCATCGAAGAAGAATGAAAATATCGATCGTGAGAATATGTTGCAGTATGTAGCACCACACGATTTGAAATCATTCGGTCTTATTCCTGAAATCATTGGTCGTCTTCCGGTTTTAGTACATCTAAATCCACTTGATAGAAATGCTTTGCGACAGATTCTTACAGAGCCAAAGAATTCTATCATTAAGCAATATATTAAGCTTTTCGAAATAGATGATATTGAACTAACCGTTGAAGATGAGACACTCGAGTTTATTGTTGATAAAGCAGTAGAGTTTAAGCTGGGAGCTCGTGGATTACGTTCAATTTGCGAAATGATTATGACTGACGCTATGTTCGAATTACCATCGAATGGTGAGAAGAAGTTGGTTATCACCAGAGAATATGCTGAAAGCCGAATTGACAGAGCATCGGCACAACGTTTGAAAGCAAGTTAATCATAAACGATATTTGCAAAAAAAGGGCTTAGTCATTTGATTTAAGCCCTTTTTTATGCCACATGAGAGGATTTGTGCCAATTATTCATGTTATTAAAGTGCAGTGAATAAATCGAATTAGGAATTGGAAAGGAAACAGATATGGAAAATCTTTTTGGTAAAAACTTAAAATACCTTCGTTTAAGCCGAAGAATGACACAGACTCGGCTGGCGGCTCATTTAAAAATGAATGCTTCAACCATTGGAAGTTATGAAAATGGTCGATCGTTACCCCGTATTACATCACTTCAATCGATGGCCGATTATTTTAACCGTCCCATTGATCAGCTTTTGAATAAGAATTTGGAGGAAGCAGAGAAAGAGATAGCTGATGCTGCTGGTGATAACATCCGGATTCTTCCTATTGTTGTGGATGAGAATAATCAGGAGAAAATATCATTGGTGCCTATCAAGGCGTCTGCAGGTTATTCCAAAGGGTTAACCGATGGTGAATTTATTGGCGACTTACCAACTTTTAGCATGCCTTTTCAAGAGTTGTCACCAGAGAGAACATATCGTGTGTTTCAAATAGAAGGAGACAGTATGCTTCCAATTCCAGCCAAGTCGTATATCATTTGTGAATATGTGCAGAACTGGAATTTGATTCAGGAAAATAAGCCATATGTAGTTGTAACTAAAGATGAAGGCGTTGTTTTTAAAAGAATTGAAACAGGTAGCGATAACCAATATATTTTGAATTCGGACAATGAAGATTATGACTCGTATGAATTGAATTCGGGACAAATACTTGAGTTCTGGAGAGCATTGGGGCATGTTCAGTTCTATAAGTAGATGCTTTTGGGTTTTAAATCAGGGAATTAGAATAATAATTAGCACCTTTGCACTCACTGAGTTGAAGTTAGAGCAATAGCTCTGAATAAACAATCAATTTTTGAAAATGAATATCAGAAGAGATAGAAATGAATCTTCACCTAAAGGAAGAAGAAAACAAGCTTTTTCGAATAGTGGTGGAAGAGATGAGCGTAAACAAGAAAATAGAGGTCGAAGATCATTTGACCGCGAAGAGGGGGATGAAAAACCAAGAAACCCGAAAGGTCGATTTGGTAAATCTCGTTCTGATCGATTTGAAGATAGAAAGAAACCTTCGTTTAAAGGTGCCGATCGCAAAGATGGTTTCACTGGAAAACGAAAAGAGATTACTCACAATAGAGCAACTGAAAAGCCAGTATCGAAGGCTCCGATAAGCAAGAATACGGATGGTAAAATCCGATTGAATCGCTTCTTGGCTAATGCTGGTGTTTGTAGTCGTCGCGAGGCCGATACTTATATCCAGTCGGGTGTGGTTACCGTAAACGGCAAAGTTGTTACTGAGATGGGAATGCGTGTCGATCCATCGGACGATGTGCGTTTTGATGGAACTAAGCTGTGTATTGAGAAGAAGCGTTATGTGCTCCTAAACAAACCCAAAGGTTTTGTAACAACAACCGACGATCCGAATGCAGAACGAACTGTTATGGATTTGGTAAAACATGTCTGCGATGAACGTATCTACCCGGTAGGTCGATTGGATAAAGATACCACAGGTCTTTTGTTATTGACTAATGACGGCGATTTAACCAAGAAACTGACTCATCCATCGCATAATAAAAAGAAGATTTATCACGTTCATTTGCACAAAGATGTAGAGCAAGAAGATCTTCGAAGAATGCTAGTAGGATTTGATCTGGAAGATGGATATATCGCAGCCGATGAGGTGAGTTATGTCGATCAGGAGGATAAAAGACAGGTAGGAATCGAAATTCATTCGGGAAGAAACCGAATTGTGCGTCGAATATTTGCCCATCTTGGATATCGGGTAGTTCGATTAGATCGTGTTTATTTTGCTGGTTTAACTAAGAAGAATTTACCTCGTGGTAAGTGGCGTTTCTTAACTCCAGGTGAAATGAATATATTGAATTTGTAATTCTTTTTTGTGATACCACTTAAATTATGTAATTTTTGACAGCTATTAATTACTAATAAAAACGGAAAGTAACTTGAGAGACGATTTTGTGCATATGGTGACCCAAAATCAGGGGATAATTCACAAAGTGTGTAGTATTTATTGCGATTCTGAAGAGGATCGGAAGGATTTATTCCAAGAAATACTCGCACAGTTGTGGAAATCGTTTCCATCATTCCGTAGTGAGTCGAAATTTTCGACATGGATGTACAGAGTGGCATTAAACACCGCAATTACCAGCTTTAAGAGGGGAAAGCGTAAGCCGGATCAAACTCCGATGGAGAGTCATTTCCAGATTGCAGATGAAGGATATGACACCGAAATGGAGGAACAGATAAAAATGATGTACAAGGCCATTTCGAAATTATCTGGAATTGAGAAATCAATTACACTTCTATATTTAGAAGATCGACCCTATGAAGAGATTGCTGAAATTACGGGTATTACACAAAATTATGTCCGTGTTAAAATGAATAGGATAAAGAAGAAACTGAAAAAATTGATGAATATCGAAGAGTAGGTTTGTTTGAGAGGGGACTATTTTAAACGGCAAATGTAAGGTGAATGAAACTTGAGGATTTAAAATCGGTGTGGAAAGCGGCAGCTAGCCGAGACGCAAATAAAAAATCGCTTGATTCGGAGGAAATCAAGTCGATGCTTAGCAAGCGAAGCATGAGCATTATCGAAAAGATAAATGTGAATGTGAAGATTGGCTTTGTGATTATACTTGCCATTATTCTGTTGATGATTGCAGATAATGCAGTGATGGCTCCAGTGTATCAATCATGGATAGATAACTACGTGAATCAACCCATTGAGATACCGGGGTGGATTATAACGTTGAGCTATGTGCAAATTGCATTGGCAATTGTTGGTTGTATCTATTTCTGGGTTTGCTATAACAGGGTAAATCGAAAAAATATCAGCTCTGAAAACATCAAGCAGTCGTTAAAGAGTTTTATCGATGTTTTTGTCAACCTGAAAAAGCTCACAAAGGTATTTTTACTGTTTTTTGCAGTGGTACTAGCCATAAGTATGACAACAGGTCTTTACATTGGTCTTCAAGCATCCTCAAACATGGCCAACGTAACTACTTCTTCTTATTTGATGATTTTTGGAATTGGTGCAGCACTGTTTTCATTAATTGTATTTGGAGTATTTAAAGTACTACAGCTTATTTTCCGTCGATTGTTCGGTAAGTATTTATCGAAACTGTATGCTTATCAAGAAGAATTAAAAGATATCGAATAGTGTTCCAGATTTGTGGACACAAAAAATGCTCATCAGAATTTTCCGGTGAGCATTTTTTATATCAATTAATGATATTTCTTATTTGTGATCGTAAAGAAGTTGACCCAAATTGTCGAAACGGTTATTGTAGTCATTGATTGACCTTCTAAGAACTTCTTGAGCTTCAGCCATACCATATGTATGGGTAATTTCAGAGTTGTTAGCTTCTCCTGGCATATCTTTGTAAGTGAGGAAATAGTGTTTTAAGCGCTCAATCACTAAGTCAGGTATGTCGGAAAGATCTGTGTAGTGGTTGTATACCACATCATTACTTAAAACAGCAATAATCTTATCATCCGCTTCATTGCCATCAAGCATTCTGAAGCCTCCAATAGGACGAGCAGATACCAAGATGTCGCCGTGAGCAATTGTCTTTTCTGTAAGAACAACAATGTCTATAGGGTCACCATCACCTTTAATATCTTTTTTGCCTGTTTTTTCCATACAGTATTCACCTACCAAATCTCCACAAAATGTTTGAGGAATAAAACCGTAGATAGCAGGTACAACATTGGAATATTTCTGTGGACGGTCAAGGCGTAAATAGCCGCTGTCCTTGTCAATCTCGTATTTTACGGTGTCGGTTGGTACCACTTCAATAAAAGCAGTAACTACTTCGGGGGCATTTCTACCAATTGAAACTCCATGCCATGGGTGCGATTTGTAACGCAAGCCCATCAATCTTCCTATCGGATCCGATAATCTGTCTGTCATAGTTTCTCAAGATTTTTTATCAAAAGTATTGATTTTTTTAAATAGATTGGTCGCTTTTCAACTAAATGATTATCAACATACGATTGCAGCAATTGTTTATCTGTTTAACACAAAGTGACTAAACACCCCATGACTCCCTGTCTAAATTTCGGTAATGAATTGCTTCACCAATGTGGTCTGCGTTGATATTGGGTACTTGTTCTAGATCGGCAATAGTACGCGAAACTTTCAAAATACGATCGTATGCTCTGGCCGAAAGGTTTAGTTTTTCCATTGCTTTTTTTAGTAACTGGTTGGATGAGTCATCCAGTACAGAATAGTTCCGAAGTTGCTTGGAACTCATTTGAGCATTGCTGTAAACTCCTTCTTCATCTTTAAATCGATTAATCTGAATTTTTCGAGCTGCAATTACTCTATTGCGAATGGCATCGCTATCTTCCGACGGTTTTAACTCTGCCAGTTTGTTAAAAGGAACAGGAACAACTTCCAGATGAATGTCAATTCGGTCTAAAAGAGGGCCGGAAATTCGATTTAGATATTTTTGAACCATTCCCGGGGCACAAACGCACTCTTTGGAGGGATGATTGTAATACCCGCAAGGGCATGGATTCATAGAGGCAACAAGAATAAAGTTGGCAGGATAATCGACTGTAAATCGGGCACGCGATATGGTAATGTTTCGATCTTCTAGTGGCTGGCGCATTACTTCCAGAACGGTACGCTTAAATTCCGGGAGTTCATCTAAAAACAGCACGCCGTTATGAGCCAGTGAGATTTCACCGGGTTGTGGAAAAGTGCCACCACCGACGAGTGCGACGTCAGAAATTGTATGGTGTGGGGAGCGAAATGGGCGTTGTGTCATCAATGAGGTTCCTTTTTCTATTTTACCAACTACAGAGTGAATTTTGGTGGTTTCCAGTGCTTCTTTCAAATTGAATGGTGGTAGAATGGAGGGAATGCGTTTGGCTAACATGGTTTTTCCGGCACCAGGTGCCCCAATCATTAAAATGTTATGACCTCCTGCAGCAGCAATCTCCAGTGCTCGCTTTACTTTTTCTTGCCCTTTTACATCTGAGAAATCTACATCGTACTGGTGAACATGGTTGAAAAAGTGTTCCCGTGTATTTACCTCAGTGGGTTGCATGTCCGATGAGCCATCGAAAAACTGGGCTACTTCTTTGATGTTCTCAATACCATAGATTTTTAATTTATCGACTACAGCAGCCTCTTTTGCATTCTCTTTGGGAAGAATAAATCCCTCAAATCCTTCTTCTCTTGCTTTAATGGCTATGGGTAGTGCTCCTTTTATGGGTTGTAGGCTACCATCTAAAGATAATTCTCCCATTAGGATGTATTTGTCTATGTTTTCACTTTTAATTTGTTTAGAAGCGGCCAAGATTCCTATGGCTAGAGGAAGGTCGAATGCCGACCCCTCTTTTCGAATATCGGCGGGAGCCATGTTGATAACGATTTTTTTCCCAGGAAGGCGGTAGTTGTTGTTATTTAAAGCTGCTTCAATTCGTTGCTGACTCTCTTTTACCGCATTATCAGGTAATCCAACCAAGAAAAATTTTATACCTTGTGATACATTCACTTCAATGGTGATTGTGGTGGCTTCGATGCCTTGAACGGAACTGGCAAATGTTTTGATTAACATAGCTGTGCTGATAAAGTGAGACTTATATAAATTTACGAAAAAAAGATTAGAAGGTCATTTTCAATAGTTTAGTGATTATGAAGCGAAAGTTGCATGAATTAATATTTGAAGCAGACACTCCTTCCGGAAAGGTTTTCGACATAGTCTTGTTGTTTTCTATTCTCCTCAGTGTATTGGTTGTAATATTGGAAAGTGTGCCTCGTTATGATTTGCTGTATGGCGATGAATTTTACTTGATAGAATGGATCATAACATCTCTTTTTACTATCGAATATGTTTTTCGGATATATGCTGTAAAGAAACCGGTTCGGTATATTTTTTCGTTTTATGGTGTCATTGATTTGCTTTCGATTTTGCCTACATACCTTGGTTTATTTCTAGGTGGAATGGAAAGTTTGATGGTGATTAGAGCACTTCGACTAATAAGGGTATTTCGAATATTTAAGCTTACTCGTTATTCTGAGGCAGGAAGATCTTTGGGACGAGCATTGTGGAAAAGTAGAGCAAAGATTAGTGTGTTTCTTTTTTTTGTACTAACGCTTGTACTTATTATCGGAACCATGATGTACCTGATTGAAGGAGGAGAAAATGGTTTTCATAGTATTCCCGAAAGTGTTTATTGGGCCATTGTTACAATGACAACTGTAGGGTATGGCGATATTGCTCCGGTAACATCGATTGGAAAAATGTTGGCCAGTATGGTTATGATTATTGGTTATGCTATAATTGCTGTTCCAACAGGAATTGTTTCGGTAGAAATATTTAGAACACAGAAGAATACCCTTGTTTGTGAACATTGTCTGGAAGATGTGCACGAGGATGATGCACAATACTGCCGCAAATGTGGCGGGAAATTGAATCTTACCCCATAGGCTTATTGGCTGATTTTAACCGAAGACAAGAAATAAAGGTTATCTTTGTCTATGATTGAAGTTGATTGATTTTAATCTGAATATGATTCTGGTTAAATGCTTACAATCGACTTTGCGTGTAGTAGTGAAAAATAGATTGGTGAGACGAGAAACGGCAAAGGCTTTTATTTCGAAGAGATGTTACTTTTGTTAGTTTCATCCTGCTATTGAAAAATTAAAAACTAGAGAGATGAAGTTAAAATTTTTCCACATACCTAAACCTCGACAATTTGATGTTCCTCCACGTTTTCATGATCCGGAACAAGAGGAGCGCGATTTGCGTGAGCGTCGCATAAAGCAGGAGTTAGGGATGACTTCAGAAGAAGAGAAGATGAATTATGCGGCAGGTATAAAAGGCCAAATGCGAAGAGGCGCAAAAGGCTTAACTATTGCTTCTCAGCACAGAAGAAAATCGAACACCAGAGTAGTAGTTATTGCTTTAATTCTAGCTGGACTACTCTACTTTTTCTTAAACTTTTAATTGAAATAATACGTGGCAGATATCATACAACTACTTCCTGATTCGGTGGCCAATCAGATAGCTGCCGGGGAAGTGATTCAACGTCCAGCATCGGTGGTTAAAGAGTTAATTGAAAATGCTATTGATGCAGGGAGTTCTTCTATAAAAATCAATATAAAAGATGCCGGGAAAACACTTATCCAGATTACGGATGATGGTGCCGGCATGTCAGAAACCGATGCCCGAATGGCTTTTGAACGCCATGCAACATCCAAGATAAAAAGGGCTGACGATCTTTTTGCAATTAGAACCATGGGCTTTCGTGGCGAAGCTTTGGCTTCCATTGCTGCTATTGCTGAGGTGGAATTGAAAACGAAGCAGTCGCACAATGAACTGGGAACTTTAATCCGAATTTCAGGATCGGAAGTAGAGTGTCAGGAACCTGTAAGTTGTGGAAATGGCACCAACTTTATGGTGAAGAACCTTTTCTTCAATGTTCCGGCTCGCAGAAAGTTCTTAAAGGCCAATTCAACAGAGTTTCGTCATATTGTTAATGAATTTCAGCGAGTTGCTTTGGCAAATCCTGAACTGGCATTCTCGCTTTACCATAACGATTCGGTGGTTTACGATTTGCCATCGGAGAACCTGAAGCGAAGAGTGGTTCACATATTCGGAAAGAATATGAATAACCGCCTAATTCCACTGAATGTAGATACTGATGTGGTGAAAATTTCAGGTTATGTTGGTCAGCCTAAATATGCTAAAAAGCGATTTGGCGAACAGTTTTTCTTTGTGAACCACCGCTATATGAAACATCCATATTTTCATAAAGCAGTGATGCAAGCATTCGAAAAATTGGTTCCGGCAGATACTATTCCATCATATTTTATCAATTTTGAAATAGATCCAGCTTCTATCGATATCAATATTCACCCAACCAAGACAGAAATTAAATTCGAAGACGAACAGGTTATCTTCCAATTTATTATTGCTGCTTTGAGAGAATCGTTGGGGAAATACAATGAAGTTCCTTCGATCGATTTCGATCAAAGGGGAAATTTCGATATTCCTGTAGCTGGTCATAGCGAAGAGTCTACCGTTGCTCCAACTGTAGAAGTAAATACTGCTTATAATCCTTTTGAGCAGGAGCAAAAAGCACCTGCTTCCAGTTGGGGAGGAAGCCAGAAACAAACGGTACCATCCAACTGGGATGATATGTATGTTGGTTTGGAACATATTGCTCCAGATCCAATTAATACTCCAACCGACCAGGCTGCAGAAGTGGGATTTGATGAATCTGATTTTGCAATGGGAGGCGAATTCGAAGGGATTGGTTCACAGCAAAGCCTGGTAGATCAGAATTCAGAATTTGGTGAAACTTACCAGCAAAGTCATTTCTTGCAATTAAAAGGAAAATATATTTTAACGCCTGTAAAATCGGGCTTGATGGTTATTGACCAACGTCGTGCTCACGAGCGCATCTTGTTCGAGCAGTTTATGGGAGTTCTTCAAAACGAAGGAGCAGCAAGTCAGCAGCAGCTATTTCCACAAAGTGTAGAACTGGACCCTGCGAGTTCAATTTTATTGGGGGAATTAATGCCAGATTTGTATGCCCTAGGATTTGAAATGCGCGAGGTAGACGAGAATGTTTTCTCTATAAATGGAGTTCCTGCTGTGTTGGGAAATATCCACCCTGGCGATATTATTGGAGAGCTGTTGGCTTACTATCAGGAAACAGAAGGTGATATTATTGAAAAGACCCATGAGAAGATTGCTCAGGCCTTGGCCTCCGCATCGGCAATTAATTATGGACAAGAATTGGAAGCGCAAGAAGTGAGAGAACTTGTTGATGGTATATTCTCGTGTGTTGTTCCCAATTTTTCACCATCCGGAAAGCCAATTATCAATATTGTTCAGATTGACGATTTGGAGAAAATGTTTTAATAGTGCCATTTTGACTGCATAAATGGCTATTTTTATTTTTGGCAAGACTATTGATTAGATAGTCGGAAAAGGAGAAAATAAGTATGTATACAAATAGATCACCATTTGCATCAATTCCACCAGTTGTTAAAAACCTCATTTTAATTAATGTGGTTATGTTGGCAGCCACATTCACATTGCGGAATGTGATGGGAGTTGATATTGGAAAATATTTAGCACTTTACCTGTTCAATTCTGAGAATTTTAAACCATTTCAATTGGTTACTCACATGTTTATGCATGGAGGATTGCCTCATCTGTTTTTTAATATGTTTGCTCTTTTTATGTTTGGGCGTGTATTGGAAAGCGTTTGGGGACCACGCAGATTTCTGGTTTATTATTTTGCCACAGGTTTAGGAGCAGCAGCATTGCACATGTTGGTGAGTTATCTGCATTTTAAATCGGCAGCTAACGGTATGTCTCCAGAGGCCGTAGATATGGTGCTTAGTGAAGGAACAGCGGCATGGAACCAAGGAAAGAACTTTGTAGATGGTTCGATGGCGGAATTGAATGCTATTCTCAACACAAGAACGGTTGGTGCCAGTGGAGCAGTTTTTGGTGTTCTTTTGGCTTTTGGAATGTTGTTCCCCAATACCGAATTGATGTTATTATTTCTTCCAGTTCCTATTAAAGCGAAATACTTTGTTCTAGGATATGGAGCTATTGAGTTGTATTTAGGTTTTGCACAGCCAGGAAGTAATGTGGCTCACTTTGCTCACTTGGGGGGAATGATTTTCGGATATTTCTTGATTAAATATTGGAATAAAAATTCAAGTCGATTTTATTAATGAGTATTACCGACGAATTGAAATATACGTTTAAGAACGGATCATATTTAACCCGTTTAATTTACCTAAACTTAGGTGTCTTTGTGGTAGTTCGGGTTATTTATGCATTGTTGTGGTTGGTTAGTTTCGATACTTCTACTCCATTCATCAAGGAGTGGCTTTCATTACCTGCGGAATTCCCTCAATTAATAACCAAACCATGGAGTGTGATGACTTATATGTTCTTGCATTTCGATTTCCTGCATATTCTGTTTAATATGCTGTGGCTGTTTTGGTTTGGGCGTATATTTTTGGAATACTTAGATGAAAAGAAACTTCTTTCGGTATATATTTTAGGAGGATTAACTGGAGCATTGTTTTTCATGCTCTCGTATAATTTCTTGCCTATCTTTTCAGATGTATTGCCATTTGCTCAACTAATGGGAGCTTCGGCAGGAGTTGTTGCCATAGTAATTGCTTCGGCAGTTTATGCTCCTAATCATACGATTAATCTTTTGTTTATTGGGCAAATAAAAATCAAATACATTGCTTTGATTTCGGTATTACTGTATGTAATTCAAATTCAATCGTCGAATCCGGGAGGACACTTAGCTCACTTGGGAGGTGCTTTCTGGGGGTATCTGTATATTTCTCGATTACAAAAAGGACAAGACTTAGCAGGTTGGTTTGAGCGCTTCATTGATTCGGTTAAGAAATCGTACAAAACACGAGGTTCAAAGCTGAAAGTCTCGCATAAGAAGAGTTCTAATAAGGATTATGCATATAATGCTATGAAGAACCAAAAAGAGGCGCAAATCAATCAAATATTGGACAAAATTGGTAAGTCGGGTTATGACAGTTTGACCAAAGAAGAGAAAGCCATTTTGTTTAAAATGGACCGAGATAAGAAAAGGCCCAACTAGTGTTCTATAAATAGTCGGGTGCCATCATTCGATACTTTGTACTCCATCAGAGGTAAGCGTGCTTTATTGTCTACTTTAGGATAGCCATTACTAAATGAAAAGCGACTTCCACAACAGGTGCATTCTCCATGTGTGCCTCCTTGGGTTATGCCGCTGGCTTTTGCACCATCAGGAATAACAACGCAGCTATTGCGTTTCTCGAAAGTACAAGCTGCATCGTAGGCTCTGATTTTTCCAAAATCGTTGTATAAGATAATTCCACCTAATCCTCTTAGGCCTCCCGACTGTAACGGGTAGAATAATGAATTTCCGGGGACGGTAATTTCATTGTGATTGGTTAAGGAGACACTTAGAAATACACGCGCATATGGTATAGTTGGCTCCAGCTTATCTCCACAACTCATTAAAATTAAAAACAGGGTAAAAACCTTAAATCCACGATTCAGTTTAGTGCGAAATTTTCCTTGCTCCATTTTCTCTTTCAATTATTTCGATATTTGAGTGAATAAGGCTTAGTAGTGCGTTTGTTTAATCTCGGCCGACCTGCGAACCAAGTCGACAGCTTGCAATATTTTGTTAGTTAGAGATGGAGAGAACCCCGGATGAGCCATCAGGAATTGCTCTACAATATCTACCGTTTCTAACGAAGAATATCCTCTTAAAGTATTCATTAACCAACTTGTTGGGAAAAATATATCGCCAGTTTCCTGGATTTCTTGCAATAACTCCAACGATGGTAGAATGTATTTCTCAGAATTAGCAGTACGCAATGGGTGGTGTAAGTATTTTAATGCAGTCAATACCCATACTTCTACTTCTCTTTTTTTCTTATCACGAAGCGATTCGAAGAAAGCATCACGCACCAATAAATCGTTTGATAATGCAGGAATCACAAAGCGCATCATCTTCTTTTTATCTACATTCTTAACCGAGTTGTATTGTCTGTTTAGAATTTCACGTGCATTAGGTACATCGCGAACAGCGAGTTCCAAACTAATAGTTATCATATCGTTTTCAGATAGATTTAAACCATCGATTGAGATCTTTTTATTCCACAGCTGAAGCAGACGATCGATACCTTCGTTGCTACTAACAATATTCATCCATGCATTGAAAAGGTTACGCTTTACTCCTCTGTCTGTGGTTTTATTCATAGTGTCCCACAATACCTTTTCCAATTTTAATGAGTACTCAACTCGTTTGTCTGTTGGGATAAATCGCCAGAAAACTTGCTTCAGATAACCTAAGTTCAGTCCAATAAGCATTGCGTTTTTCTCTTTCTGAACACAGCGAGTAAGTGCATCAAGCAATTGGTGAGGAGGAAATTTCCCATTCAACATGTTTTCATACAAATCGAGCCAAACAACACCTCTGGTCAATGGCTTTTCAAAAGCATCGACATTATTCAATAAGTATTTGATGGTGCCTTTGTCCAGGCTGAAATAGCCATATGCTAAGCCCATTCCGTTTGGTAACACAAATACCGATTCCATGTCGTCATCACGTAAATCGATATCGGCTACTGGGCCATTGAAATCGTATGGCAATACACGTGCTTGTTCTTCTGAGCCAAATAAAATATTTAAGCGTTGTTTCCAGAATCGGTTAAAGCCCATAGGATCTACCTGAACGTATGACATGCCATTCTTCATACTATCGTTGCGTGCTACCTCAATTCGTGGCATTCCTGGTTCGTATACCCACAGGTTGCTCCATTCAATTAGATTTACAGGTGTTTGCTCATCCAAAATGGAAATCAACTGATCCCAAGTTGCATTGTCGTATGAGAATTGTTTTAAGTATTTTTTTAGTCCATCACGAAGTTTTTGCCCGCCAATCATTTGCTCTAGGTGATTCATAATGATTGGAGCTTTGTGATAGATGATAGATCCATAAAGTGTTCCGGCATCTTTAAGGTTGTCCAGTTGTTGTCCTATTGGATTGGCTCCACGAGTACGATCAACCGCATAAGCTTTTGGGTAGTGGTCGATCAAGAAATGCAAGCGGTGGTCAACATCCGGGAACATTGGATTTACAATTTTTCCGGCCATGAAGTTGGCAAAAACTTCTTTCAACCAAACATCATTGAACCACTTCATGGTAACTAAATCGCCAAACCACATGTGAGCGGTTTCGTGAGCAATAAGATTGGCTCTGGCTAGTTTCTGATTTTCGGTGGCCGATTCTTCCAAAAATAATTTCGAAGCTCGGTAAAGTGTTGCTCCTGTGTGCTCCATTCCACCATATTGAAATGATGGGATGGCCACCATGTCGTATTTGGCAAATGGATAAGGAATACCAGTGTATTCTTCTAGCCAATGGATGGAATGAAAAACCAATTCGAAGATGCGATCGACATTGGCATCTACTTTCTTTTGATCGCTTTCGCGGTGATACAATGAAATAGAGCGGCCATTCTTTTCTTTAGTTATTTTTTCAAATTTACCAGCTGCAAATGCAAAAAGGTAAGTGGATATGGGCTTAGTAATCTCGTACTCTACCAGTTTTCGTTTCTTGTTGACAACCTCTTGCTTAATTTTTCCATTGGCAACCGCTTGCCATTTAGTAGGAACTTCTAACGAAAGCTCGAAACGTGCTTTCATATCTGGTTGATCGAAACAAGGGAATGCAGTTCTTGCACGATCGGGAACGAAAAGCGTATAAAGGAAATCATCGTTGCGATTGAGAGACATGTCGCCAGCAATAAATTCAATTTCAACACTGTTCTTACCGCTTCGTAGGTGTTTTTCGGGAATGATAATGTGTTCGTTCTCGAAAATATACTCTACATCTTTCCCTTTTATCTTTACGCTTTTAATTTTGTTTCTGGATTCACTAAAATCGATAACCAGAGGCTGTTTGCTGTTAGATAAACGGAATCGAATTTCTTCACGTCCGGTGATGTTTTCGTTTTTATCTTCTGGAATAGAAAAGAAGATACTGTATTCTATTTGTTCAATAGTTGTAGCTCGATATTCAGCAAGGTCGAAAGAAACACCTGATTCTGGATTGTAAAAACGGTGAGAACATCCCATTAAAAATGTTCCCCATATCAATATTGCAACAATGAATAAACTCTTTTTCATTCTATAACTTTTTAGTTCCTGAATCAGCCCTAAAGCAATATTCAGGAAATAGCATCAACTTCAATACTTGTTCATAGTTAAGCATTGAATATCGATGATTGTTTGGTCCGCATTCCTAAAATAATTTCCCCTTAACTGTAGAAAACGAGTTGTGAGAAAAAGTAGTTGTGATTAAAATTTCACTTCACAAAAAAATGAAAGTACCATGACTTTCAATTCAATCTTACGAATTTACTATTTTAAAGATAAAACGCTAGCTGTTTTTTGACATAAAAGGAGCTGAGAAAGTTGAAATAGCTAGAAAATTGGATGACTAATCATCTCTTTGAATAAATTCGATGTTTCTCTTGAGTCCATCAAATTTCGCTCTTTTGACTGCTGATTTTCGGAAAATCTCATTGAACTGATCCCTGTCTAAGTTATGCCAGTTGTCTTTTGTTAAATCGAAAAGTTTAGGATGAGGTTGAAATGCTTCTTCGTTGTGTGGTTGAGCTTTTAAATTCCAGGGACAAACATCCTGACAAATATCGCAGCCGAATATTCGATCCTGAAATTGCCCTTTTAGTTCGGAATCAATATCTCCTCTGTTTTCAATGGTTTGATAAGAAATGCACTTTCTGGCATCGACAACTCTTTCTGCAACGATAGCTTTAGTGGGGCAAGCATCGATGCAGCGGGTGCATTTTCCACAATAATCTTTAGTGAGTGGTTGATCGTATGCTAATTCAATATCTACCAACAATTCTCCAATGAAGAAGAAAGAACCATGTTCCTGAGAGATAAGATTCGAGTTTTTACCAATCCATCCTAATCCAGCACGTGCAGCCCAAGCTTTATCTAATACAGGTGCTGAATCCACAAAAGCTCGTCCGTTTACAGGAGTCAGTTCATTGTTGATAAATTCCAACAGCAGGCGAAGTTTGTCTTTTAGTACAAAGTGATAATCGACACCGTAGGCATATTTCGAGACAATGTAGGTATCGCTCTCTTGTGTTTTCTCAGGATAGTAGTTGAGAAGTACTGAAATTACTGATTTTGTCCCAGGCTCCAGTTGGGTAGGATCAATTCGTTTTTCGAAATGGTTATTCATGTAGTGCATGTCGGCATTCATACCATTGTCTAACCACTCTTTCACACGATCTTTTTCATCCTTCAACTGTTCGGCCTTAGATATGCCACATGCCAGGAGACCTAGCTGTTTGGCTTTCTCCTTAATTTTTTGCGAATATGTTTGTTGTTGATCCGACATATCATTAACAAAAAACCACCTCGATGGGTGGTTTAAAAATATCTATTTTAAATCGTTTTATCGATTAAAAGAATCCCAATTCTAAGCGAGCCTCTTCGCTCATCATCGATTTGTCCCAAGCAGGTTCAAAAGTCAATTCTACCTCGGCACTTTTAATACCTTCGGCAGCCATTGCTGCATCGTGTACTTCCTGTACCAACTGATCAGCCACCGGACAACCAGGAGCTGTTAGTGTCATAATAACTTTTGCGTCTAGGTTTTCATCTACGTCTACATTGTAGATTAAGCCTAAATCGTAAATGTTTACTGGGATTTCTGGATCGTAAACCTCTTTTAGGTTTTCAATGATTTGTTCAATCTTTTCTTGCATAACTTTTCCTCCTTATTGCCCAATTTTACTATATGCAACAGCAAATAATTTCATTTGTTTGATCATGGCCAATAGACCGTTTGATCGTGTTGGAGATAAATGCTGCTTCAGTCCAATTACATCAACAAATTTTAGTTCGGAATCGATAATCTCCTGAGGTGTTTTCCCTGATAATGCTCTTAGCATTAAAGCAACTAAGCCTTTCACAATAATGGCATCGCTATCTCCTTCGAAGAAAACTTTACCATCTTTAAAATCGGAAGTTAACCAAACACGTGACTGACATCCTCTGATCAAGTTCTCGTTTACCTTAAACTTTGCATCCAACTCTGGAAGCTCATTTCCCAATTCAATCAAGTAGCTATATTTATCCATCCAGTCTTCAAATACAGCAAACTCGTCAATTATTTCGTTTTCTATCTCTTGAAGTGTCATATTTTATCCATTAAAAGGCAAGCAACTCACCTTCATTTATTTCGGACACAAATGTCGGAATTTTTTACGGAACAGCAACATTAGTTGCTGAATATCCTTTTACTATGAAAATAGCCACAGTGTTTTTATTATTTATGGAATGATAAATCATTCATTAGTTGCTTTTGGGTTTGTTAGTGAATGATAAATAATTCATTTGTTATTCTGAAAGAAAAATGATAAATTTGAATTGAAAATACTGCATAAAGTGTTAAAACAAAGCATTATGACTGATAAATCATACAATAATTGGTCATCAATGACCGACAAATCACTTATAGAAGTAATCGGGAAATTTGTGCAACATCACAGACTGAAACAAAACCGATCACAAACCAACGTGGCTAATGCAGCAGGTATTAGTCGTTCTACGCTTAGCCTTTTGGAACGAGGTGAGAAAATAAATTTAAGTAGTTTATTGCAAGTATTGCGTGTGCTGGATCTACTCTACGTACTTGATGCCTTTAAGGTAACACAAGAAATTAGTCCCGTTCAATATGCTAAAATTCAGAAAAAGCAACGGCAAAGGGCAAGGAATTCGTCTATCGATATGGTTAATGAAGACCCAATAGAATGGTAGAAGTTGCAGAAATAAAGATATGGGGAAACCTAGTAGGTGCAATAACATGGAATGCATCGGAACAATTGGCCTATTTCCAGTTCGATAAAAAGTTTTTGTCACGAGGAATAGATCTGGCTCCCATAAAAATGCCCATTAGAAATGGCGATGTAATTTACAGTTTCCCAGAGTTGCGCCGAGGCAGAGATGATATCTCAGCTACATTCAAAGGAATGCCCGGACTTATTGCTGATTCTCTCCCTGATAGATATGGTAATCAATTAATCAATACTTGGTTGGCACAAAATGGAAGATCGCTGGAAAGTATTAATCCGGTAGAACAACTATGTTTTGTGGGGACAAGAGGAATGGGCGCATTGCAATTTGAGCCTGCAAAGACGATGGTTACCACAGAGACTTTTGCAGTGGAAATTGATAGCTTGATTGAGACAGCGCACAAAATGTTATCAACTCGTCGGCAGTTTAAAACAAATCTAAAAGATGATGAACTGAAAGCGATGCATGATATTCTGAAAATTGGAACATCCGCCGGAGGAGCTCGCCCCAAAGCGGTTATTGCTTACAATCCCGAGACGGGGGAGGTACGATCGGGGCAGACGGTTTGTCCAAAAGGCTTTGAGCAATGGTTGATAAAGCTGGATGCGGTGAGTGATGTTCAGTTTGGGAAGACGCATGGTTTTGGACGAGTGGAGTATGCATATTATTTAATGGCTAAAGAAGCTGGTATAGAAATGATGCCATGTAGGTTGCTGGAAGAAAATGGGCGAGCCCATTTCATGACACAACGGTTCGATCGAGACGCTAATGATGTTAGGCATCATATTCAAACATTTTGTGGAATTCAGCATTTCGATTTTAATGACATACACAGCTTTAGCTACGAGCAACTGTTTCAAACCATGCGTATACTTCGGTTAACTTATCCCGAGGCAGAGCAAATGTATCGAAGAATGGTGTTCAATGTAATGGCTACTAATTTCGATGATCACACCAAGAACTTTGCATTCATCTTGAAAAAAGGAGAACAATGGAAGTTAGCACCAGCGTATGATTTTTGTTATTCGTATGCTCCCGACAATTACTGGGTGAATCAGCACTCGTTAAGCATAAACGGGAAGCGAGACAATATTACATTAGCCGACTTAATGACTATTGCCAAAAACAATAACATCAGACGTGCTAAAATCATAATTGAAGAAGTAAAAGAAGTAGTTGCCAATTGGTCTAAATTCTCAAAAGAGGCAGATGTCGACTCTAAGCTTTCAAAACTAATTTATGATACGCTTAGAGTACACAACTTTTAGAAATGCTAGAACATTCCAACTACTCTGTTCATTGCTTTGATGAATAGGTCAATTTCTTCGAAAGTATTGTAGAAAGCTACAGAAGCTCTGGCTGTTCCTGTAATGCCGTAGTGATCGGCAATAGGATCGGCGCAGTGGCGACCGGTTCTGATGGCAATTCCTAGTTTGTCAAGCAACATTCCTAAATCGTAAGGGTGTGCTTTGTCGTGTAAAAATGAGATAACACTGGCTTTATTTTGTGCTTCACCAATAATTCGAATTCCTTCCACTTTTCGCAATTGCTCTTCGGTGTATTTTAACAGCTCAAGCTCATAGTCGTAAATGGCTTGTAAGCCGATTTCCTGAACGTACTTGATGGCTTCTCCCAAACCGATAACGCCTATGATGTTGGGGGTGCCAGCTTCGAACTTATAAGGTAATACGTTGAATGTAGAACCATCGAATTTTACGTAATCGATCATTTCTCCTCCTCCTTGGTATGGAGGCATTTCATTCAGCCATTTTTCTTTGCCATAAAGAGCACCAACTCCTGTAGGACCATAAATTTTATGTCCGGAGAATGCCAGAAAGTCGCAATCTAAATCTTGTACATCTACTTCTAAATGTTGAACTGCTTGTGCTGCATCAATCATTACAGCAACATTTTTTGCGTGAGCCTTGGCTATGATTTCTTTTACAGGGTTAACAGTTCCCAGAACATTGGAAATATATGTTACTGAAATGATTTTTGTTTTGTCGGTAATGAGCTCATCCAGCTGGTCAACTAGTAATTCGCCAGCATCGTTCATTGGTAACATTTTTAATGTGGCACCACGACGTTGACACATTAATTGCCAGGGAACAATATTGGAATGGTGCTCCATCTCGGAAACGATAACTTCATCGCCTGCTTCAACAAAACGTTCACCAAACGAGTAAGCTACCAAGTTTACACTATCGGTAGTTCCTTTGGTTAGTATGATCTCTTCTCTTTTCTGAGCATTTAGAAATTCACAAATACGATCGCGTGTAGCCTCGTATGCAGCAGTACATTTGTCTGCCAAATAGTGGGACGCACGATGGATATTACCCGTTCCCTGATTGTAATAGCTGGCCACCAAATCTTCTACTTGTACAGGGCGCTGCGTAGTTGCTGCGTTGTCTAAATAGACCAATGGTTTGCCATTATAAATCTCTTGTGAAAGAACAGGAAAATCGTTTCGTATTTTTTGAATATCAATACTCATCTCAGTAAAATTTAATGGATCAAAAATGATTAATCCGATAACAATGTCACCGGATTAACCACTTTTCAAAGGTAAAATATTTTTAATGGAGATTAACCACAACGATATGCACAATTATGGCATTTCGAAATTTCTCCACGGAAACGTTTTTCTACCAAGTCGTCTAAACGATCGCGTAATGACTCGACACGAATATTTTGAATTACTTCGTGAGTGAAAGCCAGCATCAGCATTAAGCGGGCTTCTTTGTCATTAATTCCTCGCGATTTCAAGTAGAACAGTGCGTCTTCATCAATTCGACCAACAGTAGCACCATGGCTACATTTCACATCGTTGGCATCGATAACCAACTGTGGTTTGGTGTTCATTTTCGCTTTTTCGCTGGCCAATACATTGGCATTACGCTGGAATGCATTGGTTTGTTGCGCATCGCGCTGAACGTGAATTTTTCCGGTGAAAGCACCTGAAGAACGATCGTCCAATACATTTTTGTAAAGCTGATTACTGTTACATCTTCCTACTTCGTGATTAATAGACAAGAAGTTATCGATGTGTTGCTTTCCGTCGGCCAATGACATTCCTGAAAGGTTGGCTTCGGCACCTTCACCTGCTAAGCGAACAATTAAATTGTTACGAACTAATCCTCCGTGAAGCGTTGCCACATTCGAATTAAATGTAGAAGAAGCAGCTTGTTTTACGTAGGTAGAAGTAAGGTTCCCCGACTCGTTGTGCTGGTTCTGTAAATTGTAAAAATCGAAAGTAGCATTTTCGCCAACAAAAATCTCTGTCAGGTTATTGGCCAAAAAGCGATGCCCAGACATGGTGTGATCACAGAAAATAATTTTCGCTTCAGCATTTCTTCCAATAATGAAAAGGTTACGCTGAGTAGCAAAAGCATCTTCGTGCGATTGCAGCATATTAATGATCTGGATGGGTTGCTCTACTACTACATTGTTGGGAACATAAAACACAATTCCGTCTTTTGCCAACATGGTATTCAATGCAGCTAACGGGTCATTTGTGTTATCGGCCAATTGGTTGTAGTATTCCGAAATTACTTCAGGATTTGATTGTGCAATTTCAGCTAAGCTTCCCATTATTACTCCTTCTGGAAGAGCAATGGCTTTGTTTTTATGGCTATACCAACCGTTTGCAGTAAGTACCAATGCTGTGTCCATTTCTGGAACATTGCACTTGAACAATTCGCGCATCTCCATATCGCGTTCCACATATGTAGGATATACATTGTAATCGGCCTGGAACCATTTGCGAAGGTCGGTGTATTTGTAGTTTTCATTTCGGCTTGAAGGAATTCCCAGTTTCTGGAAATGCTCAACCGCCTCTTTTCGTGCTGCATTCATCCATTCGGGCGAATCTTTTTCCCACATGGCTAAATTACCATTGTAAAGATCGACCAAATCTTGAGTTGCAGTATATTTTGCTGTGTTTACAGTCATGCGATTAAATTTTACTGATTAGCAAATGGTTGACTATTCGCCAAGCTCTTTTTTAATCCAGTCGTACCCTTTTTCTTCCAATTCAAGAGCCAACTCTTTAGTTCCGGTTTTTACAATTTTACCGTTGTAAAGCACGTGTACAAAATCAGGTACGATATAATCTAATAATCGCTGGTAGTGAGTAACAACAATCGAAGAACGATCTTCGCCTCTTAGCGCGTTTACTCCTTTAGCAACAGTGCGTAATGCGTCGATATCCAAGCCAGAGTCGGTCTCATCTAAGATCGATAAACGTGGCTCAAGCATTGCCATCTGGAAAATTTCGGCACGTTTTTTCTCTCCACCAGAGAAACCTTCGTTAACTGAACGGTTGGCCAATTCTGATTTCAATTCAACCAATTCCTTCTTCTCACGCATTAGTTTAAGGAATTCGCCTGCTTTTAGCGGTTGCAAACCTTGGTGCTTACGCTTTTCGTTCACTGCTGTTTTCATGAAGTTAACCATGCTCACACCAGGAATTTCTACCGGGTACTGAAAGCTTAAGAATAATCCTTCTTTGGCGCGCTCATCGGCTTCCATGTCAAGAAGATCTTTTCCTAAGAATTCAACTTCTCCTTCGGTGATATCGTAACCTTCGCGTCCGGTTAAAACATTTCCCAAAGTACTTTTTCCAGCACCGTTAGGTCCCATAATTGCGTGTACCTCACCAGGTTTTACTTCCAAGTCGATTCCTTTTAGAATCTCTTTTCCGTCTATCGTTGCGTGTAAGTTCTTAATTTTTAACATGAATCTTATTTTTGCAGAAAGTGGTGTAGAATAGCGATTTAAACTTAAACGATAGAAATTGGTTTTCGATTTAAAATTGATTTTACTCTACACTATACTTTCGAAATATTTAATCAAATTTGAATTATCCCACACTGCCTTCCAGGCTAATTTGAAGCAATTTCTGTGCTTCAACAGCAAACTCCATAGGAAGTTGATTTAGCACTTCGCGTGCATATCCGTTCACAATCATTCCAATTGCATCTTCTGTGGAAATACCACGTTGGTTGCAATAGAAAATCTGATCTTCCCCGATTTTTGAAGTAGTTGCCTCGTGTTCTACCACCGACGATTTATTTCCTACTTCGATATAAGGGAAAGTGTGAGCTCCACACGTATCGCCTAACAGTAAAGAATCACATTGTGAAAAGTTTCTAGCATTTTCGGCTTTAGGAACTACCTTAACCAATCCGCGGTATGCATTTTCACTTTTACCGGCAGAGATACCTTTTGAAATGATCAACGATTTGGTGTTTTTACCAATGTGAATCATTTTGGTTCCTGTATCGGCTTGCTGGTGATTGTTGGTAACTGCTACCGAATAGAATTCGCTGCTAGAATTGTTGCCCATCAAAATACAGCTTGGGTATTTCCATGTGATGGCCGATCCGGTTTCCACCTGAGTCCAGGAGATCTTTGACGATTCTCCTTTGCAGATTCCGCGTTTAGTTACAAAGTTGTAGATACCACCTACACCATTTTTGTCGCCTGGGTACCAGTTCTGAACTGTTGAATATTTTACCTCGGCTCTGTCCATGGTTACGATTTCAACAATTGCAGCGTGCAACTGATTTTCGTCGCGCATTGGTGCAGTACAACCTTCTAAATAGCTCACATAGCTGTCGTCGTCGGCAACAATTAGTGTACGCTCGAACTGACCTGTATTAGCTGCATTGATTCGGAAGTAAGTGGAAAGTTCCATTGGACAACGAACTCCCTTTGGAATATATACAAAGGAACCGTCGCTAAATACAGCAGAGTTAAGTGCTGCAAAATAGTTGTCGTTGGTTGGAACTACCGATCCCAGGTATTTCTGAATAAGATCGGGATGTTCTTGTACGGCTTCACTAAAAGAACAGAAAATAATTCCTTTTTCGGCCAGTGTATCTTTAAAAGTAGTTTTCACCGAAACACTATCCATCACAGCATCCACAGCTACTCCTGCCAGGTGCTTTTGTTCTTCTAATGGAATTCCTAATTTATTGAATGTCTCTAAAAGCTCCGGATCCACTTCGTCCATACTTTCGTATTTGGCCTGTTGCTTAGGAGCTGCGTAGTAGATAATATCTTGATAATCGATGGGAGGAATTTTCAGGTATGCCCACTCTGGCATTTCCATTTCCTTCCATTTACGGTATGCGTCCAGCCTGAATTCTAACATGAACTCTGGCTCTCCTTTAAGTTCTGAAATTTTACGAACAATGTCCTCGTTTAGCCCTTTGGGCAAGGTGTCGGTTTCAATGTCCGTAGTAAATCCATATTTATATTCATTCTGGGTTACTTCATTCAGAATTTTATCCTGTTCACTCATGTCCCCATTATTTTATATTTTTGGGCTGTATTTAACCCTTTAAAACTGACTATTTTAAAATCGATCGCAAAGATACAAAACTAATTTGTACCTATATAACAAAAGAAAATAAAAAAATACTTAAAAGTCCGAAATAAAAATATGAGCAAGAATTCTAACAAGTCAACTCCGATTTCTGAGTTTGGAGAGTTTGGGTTAATCAAACACCTTACTAATGAGATCAATATCGAGCAGTCGAGTACCATTAAAGGTATTGGCGACGATTGTGCAGTTATTTCTCCCAATGCAAAAAATAGTGTAGTTTCTACTGAAATTTTTACAGAAGGAGTGCATTTTAACCTGATGTATTTCCCGTTGAAGCACCTTGGTTTTAAATGTGTAACTGCTGCCATTTCGGATATAGTGGCAATGAATGCCATTCCTACTCAAATACTGGTTTCAATTGCTTTGTCCAGTAAGTTTTCGGTTGAAGCTGTTGAGCAAATTTACGATGGCTTTAATTCGGCTTGCGAGCATTATCATATTGATTTTGTGGGGGGGGATACTACCTCTTCGCTTACGGGATTGGTGATAAATGTAACTGCTATTGGTGAGGCGAACTCTCAGGAGTTGGTTTACCGTAATGGGGCCAAGAAAAATGATTTGATTTGTGTTACTGGCGACTTGGGTGGAGCTTACATGGGGCTTCAGTTGTTGGAGCGTGAAAATGAAGTTTTCAAAGCCAATCCGAATGAGCAGCCTAAGTTGGAAGGATACGATTATATTGTTCGTCGTCAACTTTCGCCTCTAGCCAGAACAGATATGAAAGAGCACTTCTTTTCTCGTGAGGTTCACCCTACTTCGATGATTGATATCTCGGATGGTTTAGCTTCAGAGTTGAAACATTTGGCTACTGAGTCGAATTGTGGATGTAGAATTTATGAGCAAAATATTCCGATTGATGATCAAACGAAGCAAATGGCCGAAGAATTTAGTATTAATCCTTTGGTGGCAGCACTGAATGGTGGTGAAGATTTCGAGTTGCTTTTTACTATTCCTGTTTCGGAACACGATAAGGTGAAAAACGATCCGAATATTACAGTATTGGGACATGTTGTTGAGGCCAACGAAGGTGTTGGTTTAATGACAGGTGGTGGTTCGTTGGTTGAGCTTACTGCTCAGGGCTGGAAAACACCAGAAGAATAAAACGATTTGATATAAGATTTCTGGAAATATAAAAATAATGAGCGGTGGGGAATTTTGTTCTTCACCGTTTTTTTTGATGTAAAATAAGGGCATAAAAAAAGCGCTCCGATTAGAAATCGAAACGCTTATGAGCGAAAAACGAGACTCGAACTCGCGACCCCAACCTTGGCAAGGTTGTGCTCTACCAACTGAGCTATTTTCGCATATACTTTACTTTAGAAAAGTAAAGTACCCGAGGCGGGACTTGAACCCGCACGGCCTAATGGCCACAGGATTTTAAGTCCTGCGTGTCTACCAATTCCACCACTCGGGCTTCTTTAGAACGGAGCGAAAAACGAGACTCGAACTCGCGACCCCAACCTTGGCAAGGTTGTGCTCTACCAACTGAGCTATTTTCGCATTTGCAATTGTGACCCTTAATTCTCAATTGCGGTTGCAAATATAGGAGATTTTTTTGTTCTGCAAAAAACAGAAAACGCTTTTTTTTTGAAAAAAATCTCCTATATCTCCTATTTTGCTGGTTATCTGCGACTATTATAAACCCGAAATTTTCTTAATTTCATTCAATTTATTCAACGCCTCCATTGGAGTGAGGTTATTTATGTCGAGATTGACAATTTCGTCGCGAATCTGCTTTAGTATCGGATCATCCATTTGGAAGAAGCTTAATTGCATTCCTTCGCGTGTTTCTGCAATGTTATCCACCTGCTTTGTTAGGTTGCTTTTATTCTCATTACCGCCTTCCAGTTGAACCAAAATTTCCTCTGCACGCTTAACAACGCTTTTGGGCATCCCGGCCATCTGTGCCACATGGATACCAAAACTGTGATTACTTCCACCGGGAACCAGTTTGCGTAAGAAAATCACTTTATCGCCTACCTCTTTCACTGTTACATTGAAGTTTTTCACTCTGCCGAATGATTTTTCCATTTCATTCAGTTCGTGATAGTGTGTGGCAAATAGTGTCTTTCCACGGCCCTTTGGATGTTCGTGAATGTATTCTACAATAGACCATGCAATGGAAATACCGTCGTAGGTACTGGTTCCTCGTCCTAATTCATCTAAAAGAATAAGACTTCTGTCCGACATGTTATTTAGAATACTTGCCGCTTCGTTCATCTCTACCATAAAGGTTGATTCTCCTTGTGAGATGTTGTCGGAAGCACCAACGCGGGTGAAAATCTTATCGACATAACCGATAGTAACTTCATCGGCCGGAACGAAACTCCCCATTTGAGCCATAAGAACGATAAGAGCCGTTTGACGCAACAGTGCCGATTTACCCGACATGTTAGGGCCGGTAATAATAATAACCTGTTGTTGTTCGTCGTCCAGGTAAACATCGTTGGCAATGTAATCTTCTCCAATTGGGAGTTGCTTCTCGATTACCGGGTGACGACCATTTTTGATGGTCAATTGCTTGCTTTCGTCAACAACTGGCTTGTTGTACCTGTTTTCAATGGCAGTAGTCGCAAAGGACATTAAGCAGTCTATTCGCGCTAATATCGAAGCGTTCAGCTGAATAGCATGGATATAATCGCTTAATGCCAGAACCAGTTCTCCGTACAAACGTGTTTCCAGCTCCTGAATCTTCTCTTCAGCTCCTAGAATTTTCGCTTCGTACTCTTTTAGTTCTTCTGTAATATATCGTTCGGCACTTACGAGTGTTTGTTTACGAATCCACTCTTCGGGCACCTTATCTTTATGCGTATTTCTTACTTCGATATAGTAACCAAATACATTGTTGAATGCAATTTTAAGCGATGGAATTCCAGTACGTTCTACTTCGCGTTCCTGAATTTTCTTCAAGTAATCTTTTCCCGAATAGGCAATTGAACGAAGTTCGTCCAACTCTTGAGAAACACCATCGGCAATAACTTTTCCTTTGCTGATTAATGCCGGAGGATCTGGTTGTAGCTCCTTTTCAATTCTTTCGCGAATGGCATCGCAAGGATTTAACTGGTCGGCATAACGCAACAAGGTTGAGTTACCACTTTTGTTGCAAAGTACCTTGATGGGCTCGATTACGGTAAGCGCATTTTTCAACTGGTTGACTTCGCGTGGATTGATTCGACCTACAGCAACTTTTGAAATAATACGTTCCAGATCGCATAACTGGCGTAGTTGATCTTCCAGTTCATCTTTTACTTCGCGCTCATGCATTAAATATTCCACCACTTCCAGACGTTCGTTAATCACTTTTACGTCTTTCAATGGAAGGGCTACCCAGCGTTTTAATAAACGCGATCCCATTGGTGAAATGGTCTTGTCGATAACCTGAATAAGTGTGCTGGCTCCTTCGTTGATAGAGTGGAACAATTCCAGATTTCGAATGGTAAATCGATCGAGCCACACATAGTGATCTTCCTCGATACGCGACAACGATGCAATGTGTCTAACGTGATTGTGTTGGGTGATATCGAGGTACTGCAAAATGGCACCCGCTGCAATTACTCCGTTGTGCAAGTTTTGAACACCAAATCCTTTTAGCGATGTGGTTTCGAAATGGCGCATCAATCGGTCATTAGCCGCTTCTTCGGTGTAAACCCAATCGTCCAGTTTATAAGTGTAGAATTTATTCCCAAACAGTGCCTCAAAGAGTTTGTCTTTTCCTCTTTGAAAAAGTACCTCTTTAGGCTGAAAGCTGTTCAGTAGCTTATCGATATACTCGTGACTTCCTTCAGCAGTAAGGAATTCTCCTGTTGAAATATCGAGGAATGCAACTCCTGCTACTTGTTTGTCGATATGTACCGAGGCCAGAAAGTTATTTTCACGGTGCTCTAAAATATTGTCATCGATGGAAACCCCCGGAGTTACCAATTCGGTAATTCCACGCTTTACAATTTTCTTGGTTTTCTTGGGATCTTCCAGTTGCTCGCAAATGGCTACGCGCTGACCAGCACGCACTAATTTGGGCAAGTAGGTGTCCAAAGCATGATGCGGAAAACCAGCCAATTCAACAAAGCTGGCCGCTCCGTTGGCTCTTTTTGTTAATGTAATTCCCAATATTTCGGCCGCCTTAATAGCATCCTCTCCAAACGTCTCGTAAAAGTCGCCCACTCTAAACAGAAGAACAGCATCGGGATGTTTCGATTTGATTTCGTAATACTGCTTCATGAGTGGTGTTTCCACATATTTCTTTGCTTTTGCCAAGGTATATCGATTTATGAAAGTTCATTAATATATTATCCGGCATCGATCGATGCAAGTAGTTAACAATAATCTACTCAGTGGATTATTGAAACAGAGAAACAAAGATAAAAAAGTAGCTAGTTCTTATACCATTCAGATTACAGATTTTAGACAAAATCCATCTGATGATTCAAGAATATGGAAATTCGAAAATCGTTAAAAATTACAGCTCTTTTCTTAATCGAGCTACTGGAATACCTAATTGTTCGCGGTATTTGGCTACGGTACGACGTGCAATAGGATACGATTTCTCTTTCAAAATCTTCGAAAGCTGATCGTCGGTAAGTGGCTTTCGTTTATTTTCTCCTTCAATACAGTCTTGTAGGATTTTCTTAATCTCACGGGTCGAAACTTCTTCTCCGGTATCTTTTTGCATCGATTCTGAAAAGAAATATTTCAGAGGGAATACACCGAAATGAGTTTGAATATATTTACTATTACTTACTCGCGAAATGGTAGAAATATCTAATAATGTTCGGTCGGCAATGTCTTTCAGAATCATTGGCTTGAGCTTCGTTTCATCGCCATCCATAAAGTACTCTTTCTGGAAATCGATGATTTCACTCATGGTCATAATTAATGTATTCTGTCTTTGGCGAATAGCATCGATAAACCATTTTGCAGAATCAACTTTTTGCTTCACAAACATAGCTGCATCTTTATTCTCTTTCGACTCGCTTTTTCGTTTCGCATTGAAGTTGCGTAGCATCTCCATATAATCGTCGTTGATATTCAACTCAGGCATGTTGCGCTGGTTCAACGTTAGCTTCAGTTCTCCATCTTCCAGCTCCAGAATAAAGTCGGGAATAATTTGCTGATTGGCTTTGTTTAGCGGGTTACTGTATGCATTTCCTGGCTTTGGGTTCAACTTTAAAATTTCAGCAATAGCTAATTTTAACTCCTCATCGTCGACACTGAATTTCGACATGATTTTCTGATAGTGCTTCTTGGTGAATTCATCAAAAGTCACTTTCAGAATTTTCTCTGCCAAGGCAACCGAAGGTCTCTTTTTATCTTTTCGTTTTAATTGAAGTAGCAGACATTCGCGCAGGTTGCGAGCACCTACACCTGCCGGATCGAAATCTTGAATTTCCCAAAGTAGACGATACATCTGTTCGTCGGTAGCATCTATGTTATGGGCAAATGCAACATCGTCGACAATTTGCTCTATCTCGCGGCGCAAATAACCATCTTCGTCAATATTGCCAATGATGTATTCGGCCAACAATTGCTCGTCGTCCGAGATGGGAAGCAGTCCTATTTGTTCAATCAGGAATTCATGGAAAGTAGAGCCAACAGAAAAAGGAATGTCGATGTGTTTGTCATCTTTCGAATAATTGTTGGCCTGAAGCTTATAGTTAGGAATGTCATCGTCCTGAATATAATCTTCTACCGAAAATTCTTCGTTATCTCTGTCCTCTGAACTTTTCAACTCAGCTGCTTCTCCAGATTCATTTACATTACTGTCCCCGCCTGCAATTTCTAATACAGGATTCTCTTCGAGCTCCTTTTTAATACGTTGCTCCAACTGCACAGTAGGTATCTCCAACAGCTTAATTACCTGAATTTGCTGTGGCGATAGTTTCTGAAGTAATTTTTGTTGCAAACTAAGCTTCTGCATACTGCTTTTCCCTTTTATTACGAACTTCTAAAATAGTTAAAAATTCGATTAAAAAATAAAGCCCCGGATATGTTTCCGAGGCTTTATGTATATCGTCTTAAAATTCAGCATTTTTAGGTGTGCGTGGGAAAGGAATCACGTCGCGAATGTTACCCATTCCGGTAACAAACAGCAATAATCGTTCAAATCCTAAACCGAAACCTGAGTGAGGAACTGTTCCGTAACGACGTGTATCTAAGAACCAGTCCATCTCTTCTGCAGGTACTCCCATCTCGTCCATACGAGTTACCAATTTTTCATAGTCTTCTTCACGCTGCGATCCACCGATGATTTCTCCAATCTGAGGGAAAAGAACGTCCATTGCCGCTACTGTTTTTCCATCTGGATTTTGCTTCATGTAGAATGACTTGATATCTTTTGGGTAATCGATCAAAATTACCGGACGCTTAAAGTGCTTTTCAACCAAGTAGCGCTCGTGTTCACTCTGAAGGTCTGTTCCCCATTCAACAGGGAATTGGAATTTCTTCTTTTTGAAAGGCTTCGAGTTGCGAAGAATATCAATTGCTTCAGTGTAAGGACAACGAACGAAGTCGTTTTCTAACACAAATTTCAATTTCTCAATCAACTCCATAGAGCGCTCAGCTTGTGGCTTCGACTTCTCTTCTTCTTGCAAACGCTTGCTTAAGAATACCAAATCTTCCATACAGTTGTCTAGTGCATACTGAATACAGAATTTCAAGAATTCTTCTGCCAAGTCCATATTGTCGTCTAGCTCGTAGAATGCCATTTCTGGTTCAATCATCCAGAACTCGGCCAAGTGACGAGTAGTGTTTGAGTTTTCGGCACGGAATGTAGGACCGAAAGTGTAAACCTCGCCTAAAGCAGTTGCTCCAAGCTCTCCTTCCAACTGTCCAGACACTGTCAGGTTAGTTGAACGACCGAAGAAATCTTGAGAGTAGTCGATGTTTCCCTCTTCTGTTAGAGGTGGATTTTTAGGATCTAATGTAGATACGCGGAACATTTGTCCTGCTCCCTCTGCATCGGATGCTGTAATAAGTGGCGTATGTAAATAATAAAAACCTTTCTGGTTGAAATATTGGTGAATGGCAAAAGCCATTGCATGGCGAATACGGAATACAGCACTAAAAGTGTTGGTACGGAAACGCAAGTGAGCATTTTCACGTAAGAATTCCAACGTGTGGCGCTTAGGCTGAATTGGATATTTGTCAGGATCTGCTGGGCCAAGAACAGTAAGCTCTTTGGCAATCACCTCCACATTTTGTCCACTTCCCTGTGATGCTACCAACTCTCCAACTACCGAAATAGCCGCACCTGTAGTGACATTCTTAAGAGTATCTTCTTCGAAATTATTCACATCGGCAACTACCTGAACATTAGCCAAACATGAACCATCGTTTAAAGCGATAAAATTCACATTCTTACTCCCGCGTTTGGTTCTTACCCATCCTTTTAATAACACGTGTTCGTCACGCGCTTCCATCTGAAGAAGATCTTTAATCTTAATTCGTTTCATGATATTTACTTGTTTTTATATTTCGTTCCAACTGCCGGAAGTGTGTAGCAAGTTGGAAATCAGTCTGATTTTTGAAACCCCAAAAGTACAATTTTTATTTTTTTGCCGAAAGTATTCCGTTGCCATCTTCCAAGGAAATAATAAATGATATTAGATTATTTGATTTTGTAGATCAGTTCGCTTAATGGTTACTTAAAACATTCCCTCCTTTTTTACCTTTCAATTCGATAAATTTCGATTTCCATTAACGCTTCCCGTTTCATCTTTTATCTTTGTTAAAAAATTATAACCATGACCATAGATAAAAAGTGGAAAACACTTTGTGACAGAATAAAAACCGAATTTAATATCGATGCCGATTTGAATGGCGTATTGTTTTTAATTGGCATACGAGAAATGGGGTGGATGCCCCGAAAATTCACTAAAGAAGAGAAGCAGGATTTAATCGACTTGGGTACTTTTTCGTTGTTCGAAATGAAAGGGTATTGTACCCGCTCGGGGAACGACCGAGAAGGATGGCCCATGTGGGAAATTCAATCGGATGTGAATGCGATGCCTGCTGAAGAAAAAATGGAATTGCTTAAAACAACTGCCATAGAATACATGGACGACGTTTGGCAATAGCCATTTTTAATCTGGGAAACCAAGACAAATACAAATCATAAAATCATGAGACAAATTAATCACTTCTTTCTGCTATTATTTTTAATAGCAACGGTAGCATGTCAGTCGGGCAATAAGCCTTTGGTTGACGTGGTTACCATTGACCAGGGATGGCAATTTTCCAGAGCCGATTCTACCAACTGGTTGAAAGCGAAAGTTCCGGGGTGTGTGCATACCGACTTACTTCGAAACAATGTTATTGAAGATCCGTTTTACCGCATGAACGAGCACAATGTGCAGTGGGTGGATAAGTTGGACTGGGTTTATAAAACCAATCTTTCGGTAACTGCCGAGTTGTTGAAAAAAGATCGTGTTGAGTTAAACTTTAAAGGTTTAGATACTCATGCCGATGTTTATGTGAATGGTACTAAGGTATTGACAGCCGATAACATGTTCCGTGGTTGGGAAATCGATGTAAAGAAATATCTTAAAGCGGGCGATAATGAGTTGAAAGTATATTTCCACTCGCCAATTAAAGTGGGCTTGGACAAATACGATAACTATCCGCATGTGGTTCACTCGTCGGCCAACGATTTGGCTGAGATTGGCCAGGTGCCAGGCAATAAGTGGGTAAGTCCGCACATTAGAAAAGCACAGTGTCACTTTGGTTGGGACTGGGGACCACGCTTGGTTACAAGTGGTATTTGGCAGCCGGTTTACCTGAAGGCATGGAACCAGGCGCGCATTGCCGACTTGAACATCATTCAGAATAAAATTGAGAAAACAGAAGCACAACTAACTGCTCGTTTCGAAATTGAAAGCGAAAAAGCAGATGCTGCTCACCTACAGATAAATGTCGATTCACTAACTGTTGCCGAAGCTGATGTGGAGCTTAAAGCAGGTAAAGCAACATACGATGTGAAATTCAAAATTACCAATCCTAAATTGTGGTGGACGGTTGACTTAGGCGATCCACACATGTACAAAGTGACTGGTGCAATGAAGACCAGCAAAGGATTCGACGAGGTAGGTCACAACACTGGTTTGCGCACAATAGAGGTAGTTCGCGAAAAAGATAAAGACGGAAAGTCGTTCTATCTAAAACTGAACGGCCATAAAGTATTTATGAAAGGAGCCAACTACATTCCTGCCGATGCATTCCTGGATAGAGTTACTCCGGAGAAATACGAGAAAATCATTAAGACAGCACACGATTGCCACCACAACATGTTACGTGTTTGGGGAGGTGGAATCTATGAAAACGATATCTTCTTCGATCTGTGTGACAAATACGGTATTTTGGTTTGGCAAGACTTTATGTTTGCTTGTAACATGTACCCTGGTCACCCAGAATTTCTTGAAAGTGTAAAGCAAGAGGCAGAATACAATATCCGTCGTTTACGTAATCACCCATCGTTGGCACTTTGGTGTGGAAACAACGAAGTATTGGCTGCGTGGAAAGCCTGGGGATGGGAAAAAGAGGATACAGAAAAAGATCCTAAAGGAGCACAAGCACAATGGAAAGCTTACAAAGATATCTTCTTAAAAGTTCTTCCAGATGCTGTAACTAAATTGGACCCTCAGCGATTCTATCACCCTTCAAGTCCGCAAGCTGGCGACTCATTGGTTAACGTTTATAACAAAGGCGATAACCACTACTGGGGAGTATGGTGGGGAAAAGATGAATTCTCGAAATACCACACCGAATTGGCTCGTTTCATGAGTGAGTATGGCTTCCAGTCGTTCCCAGAAATGCGTACCGTTAAGCTTTATGCCGAACCACAAGATTACGATATCTATTCGGATGTGATGAAGTCGCACCAGCGTTCTTCAATTGGTAACGGAACCATCGATTTATACATGAAGCGCGATTTCCGCAAGCCAAAAGATTTCGAATCATTCTTGTACGTTGGTCAGGTATTGCAGGCCGATGGAATGAAGCAAGGAATGGAAGGACATCGTATTGCTATGCCTTACAATATGGGTAGTTTATACTGGCAAATTAACGATTGTTGGCCGGTAGCCTCTTGGTCAAGTACCGACTATTATGTACGCTGGAAAGCGATGCAGTACTTCTCAAAGAAAGCATTCGACGAGGTGTTGGTTGCTCCGCGTGTTGAGGATAATAAAACACTAAAAGTGTACATCGTTTCTGACAGATTGAAACCAATTAAAGCACAATTGAACTTGCGATTGGTTGATTTCACTGGAAAAGTGGTTTGGAAGAAAGCCATTGACGCCAATATTCCTGCTAATACATCAAAAGCTTTCTTCGTGGCGAAAAAACGCAGTTTCTTGAAAGGTAAAAACAGCAAAAACTTGGTGTTGGTAGCCGAAGTAATAGAGAATGGCAAAGTGCTTTCTGAGAATAAGTTCTATTTCAGAAGAGTGAAAGACCTGAACTTGCCTACACCAACTGTTAAAACAGAGGTGAGCAAAGTAGCTAATGGGTATCAGCTAGTAATTACTACTGATAAAATGGCTAAGAACATCTTCTTAGAAGTTCCTGGAAAAGAAGGTTTCTTAACCGACAACTATTTCGATTTGCTTCCAAACAAAAAAGCAACCATAGTTTTCGAGACAAAAGAGAATATCGAAAACTTTAAATCGAAATTGAAAGTGCGCACATTGCGTGATACGTATAAATAAGTTAGCATTTATTTAAATGCAAAAATGAGATTTAGACTTACTATTTATAGATCTAAATTTTAATTAATTCAAAATGAAACTGAAAAAGGAATACTATTTTTTATTGGCGGCCATTTGTGTAACATTAATTGGATTTATTGCTGCGTATTATAGCTCATATTATGAAAATTCTATACAAGGAACACATGATAGAGGAATGTATGGTATGCTTGAGGAAATTCGAAAATCATGTTTGTATTTTGGAACTGCGTTATTTGTTGGTTTTGTGGCGATAATTGTATTTTCGAAACACAAGAATATTAAGGACTGATGGTTCCAAAATTTAACTTGGCAAAAATAGATTCTACTTTTCTGAGATATTTAGATGATGGATTTTCAGATTGCCAGAAATTCATTCTGTATAATCTTTGATCTGGAAATCCAGTTTATAACTAAAGCCGATGATAGTCAACTGTCATCGGCTTTTTTGTTAAATTTGTCAACCACAACCGCATTATAGAGAATATTCTGATTGAAAAACGAACGTGTAGTGGGGCTAAACAAAAAGGCCTTAGGTCGGTTTTACTCACACACAAAAATGTTATACCGATGCACATTTCGAAAGAAATCTTAAATAGATATAATCAGCCGGGACCTCGCTATACCAGCTACCCGCCTGCTAACCATTTTACCGATGATTTTACATCGACCGATTACCTGAAAGCAGTAGAAATTTCAAACGGAAACGATCCTCAACATTTGTCGTTTTACGTTCATATTCCATTTTGTCGTCGCATGTGTTTCTTCTGCGGTTGTAATTCCATCCGCTATCCGAGCCATACTTTGGTCGATTTATATATCGATGCAGTGGTGAAGGAAATTCACACGGTGGCAAAGGCTATCGACAAAAGCCGAAAAGTGGCACAAATTCATTGGGGCGGAGGAACTCCCAATGCCATTTCGTTAGAGCAGATTGGCAAAATTATGAGTGCTTTCGATGAGCTGTTCACTTATCACGAAAATATTGAGGTAGCCATTGAGTGCCACCCTGCATTGTTGGATGCGGCTTATGTGGAGGGCTTGAAAAAGATTGGTTTTAATCGCTTCAGTTTAGGCGTGCAAGATTTCGATCGTCAGGTGTTGGCAGCCATTAATCGCGAGCCATCTACTTTGCCTTTGGAAGAGTTGGTGCCAATGATTAGCGAGAATGGGAAATATGGCGTTAACCTCGATTTTATCTACGGATTGCCTTACCAGAATCTAGAGCAGTTTAAAGCAACTATGCAAAAGGCTGCTGATTTATCGCCCGACCGTTTGGTGACTTTCTCATATGCGCATGTGCCATGGGTAAATAAAGCCATGAAGAAGTTAGAGACGTATGGTTTACCATCGGCCGATGAGAAATTTAGCATGTTGACAGAATCGCATCAACTGTTGCTTGATGCCGGTTACGAAGCCATTGGAATGGATCATTACGCCAAGAAAGATGACGAGCTTTATACGGCACTTCAAGAGAAAAAGCTGCACCGTAACTTCCAGGGATATGCCACTCGTGAAACTACGGGGCAGGTTTATGCTTTCGGAACAACCGGAATTAGCCAGCTTTGGGATACTTACGCACAAAACGAAAAGCATACCCAAACTTATATAGATAAAATTACGGCCAACGGAACAGCCATTGTGAAAGGATACAAGTTGAGTAACAATGAGATTTTGATTCGCGAGGTGATTAACGAAGTGATGTGTAACCTTCGTTTGAACTGGGAAATTATGGCCGACCGATTGAACACCGATGTAAAAACACTAAAGGATTTGACTCGTTTCACGCCAGAGAAACTACAGCAATTCGAAACAGATCAATTGCTTTCAATGGATGGGCAACACAATCTGGATATTCATAAATTGGGAACATTCTTTATTCGAAATATTGCAATGGTTTTCGATCCGCTATTGGAAACTTCGCAAACCACTTACTCGAAAACGATCTAAGCTATGCAAAAGAAGATCGCCATTATTGGTGCCGGACTTACAGGACTTACCACCGCTTTTTACCTGAAGAAAGCAGGAATTGACTTTGTTGTTTTGGAAAAAGCCAACAGAGCCGGTGGAGTAATTGAAACCAAAAAACAAAATGGCTTTGTGATGGAAGCTGGGCCCAATACAGGAGTGCTTGGTAATCCTGAAGCAACAGAGCTGTTGGAAGATTTGGCGGAATATTGTGAACTGGAAGTGGCCGATGAAGAAGCTAAGCGTCGTTTGATTTTGAAGAATGGTCGTTGGCATGATTTGCCTTCGGGATTGTTGGGAGGAATTACCACTCCGCTATTTTCGTGGTACGACAAATTTCGTTTGTTGGGAGAACCGTTTCGAACTAAAGGAACCAATCCACACGAAACGTTGGCTGACCTGGTGAAGCGCAGAATGGGGCAATCGTTTCTGGATTATGCCATCGATCCGTTTATTTTGGGAATATACTCTGGTGATCCGGCACGTTTGGTGCCTAAATATGCTTTGCCCAAGCTATACAACTTAGAACAAGATTTCGGTAGCTTTATTGGTGGAGCCATAAAGAAAGGGCGTTTGCCTAAAACTGATCGTGATAAAAAAGCCACACGAGAAGTGTTCTCGGTAAAAGGAGGCTTATCGAACCTGGTAAGCGCATTAACCCAAGCGGTAGGCGAAGAGAACATTATTTTGAATGCCGAAAATATGGTAATCTCACGTAAAGAGAATGGTTACCAGCTAAAATGGAATAATCAGGGGATAGAGGCCGAAAAGGTAATCACCACAGTGGGAGCTCATGCTTTGCCTGAACTGTTGCCATTTGTTTCGGAAGAAGAGCTTAATCCCATTACACAACTGAACTATGCTCGCGTAGTTGAGGTGACTATGGGTTTCAAAAAGTGGGATGGGATTAATGTGAAAGCTTTTGGAGGGTTGATACCATTCAAAGAGAAGCGTGATATTTTGGGTGTGTTGTTTTTATCGTCGTTCTTAAAAGATAGAGCACCCCAAGATGGCGTTTTGCTAACTGTTTTTGTGGGTGGAGTTCGACGCGATGAGCTGAACGATTTGTCGGATGAAGAGTTGATGAAGTTGGTGAAACGAGAAGTGATGGACCTGATGGAGATCTCAGAATTTAAACCTGAAGCGGTTGGTATAAACCGTTATCAACATGCAATTCCACAATATTATGCCGATAGTGGAGAGCGCTTTAAGCAGATTGAGAAGCTACAGAAAGAATATCCTAACTTGATTATCGCAGGAAATCTTCGCGATGGAATTGGCATGGCCGATCGAATTAAACAAGGAAGAACCATTGCCGAGCAATTAGCAGAATAAAATAGTAGAGCCACAAAATTTTGTGGCTCTTATCATATAACTTCTACGTTGCATGCATCAATATAGTCATTGAGCAGTTTTATTTATTTCGAATCGAAAAATCATCTAAAGTGGAATAAAAATCTTCGTATCCGGAGGCCGTCATTAAACTATTTCGCAAAGTAGATGCTCCGGTAAAGCCATTGATGTATATTTTAAAAAAGCGTTTGAGAATATTCGGATTTTTTGTTTTCCTCCAGGTGGATTCGAATAGCTGAATATGCTTTCGGATAAGCTGCAAACGTTGAGTAGTATCAATATCTTGGTTTTCTGCAAACATCCACGGATTATTGAAAATACCACGACCGACCATTAGACCGTTTACGCCTGTTTCATTCACTTTTTGCATACCATCGGCAACACTAATAACATCGCCATTCCCGATAATTGGAATACCTGAATTCAACTGTACGGCCTTGGCTATCTCTTCCCAGTTGGCCTCGCCATCCGACAACTGTTTTTGAATACGACCATGAATGGTTATTGCCGCAGGATTAACCTCCAGCAAATGAGAAATCCACTCTTCGGTTTGAATATGGTTAAACCCAATACGTGTTTTAACACTCACCGGAAGATGAGTGGCTTCTTGCGTAGCTTTTACAATCTCTTTGGCCAATTCGGGATATTGAATTAAAGCCGAACAACATTTGCTTTTTACCACCTTTTTTACCGGGCAGCCCATGTTAATATCAATTCCATCGAACTGATACTCTTCAGTAAGCATTTTAGTAGCTTGATAAAACTTCTCGGGGTTGTTTCCCCAAATTTGTGCTACCAGTTTTACCCCTTTTTCTTGTAGTAGCTTACGCTCCGAGGCGTTAACCATTAGTCGGTGGCTTACCTTTTCTCTCCCCACAGGATGACATAGTCCGTCGACATTAGTAAATTCGGTGAAGAGGATTTTCAGCGGACTTTCGTGAAAAGTAGAAAGTACCACTTCCCGAAAAACCGTATCGGTAACATCTTCCATTGGTGCCAACGCAAAATAGGGCTGATCCAGTTCTTTCCAGAAAATCATAATGCTAAGCCTCTATTTTTAGTTTAGGTCGAAGTCGACTTTTGTAAATGGTAGAGTCGGCATATTTCTTTTGATAACTTATGCGCAATTTTTTCCGCTCCTCAGTTGGTAAATCGATAATCGAAGTACATTCGGGAGTGCAGCAGCCACGGTGTTTTTCTTTGCACTTTTCACACTGAATAAAAAGCAGATGACAATCGTCGTTGGCACAATTGGTATGCGTATCGCATGGCTCGCCACACTGATGGCATTTAGAGATGATTTGTCCATCGATACTTTCGCCCAATCGTTGATCGAAAACAAAGTTTTTACCAATAAACTTCGATTGCAAGTTGTTTGCTTTTATCTGTCGGGCATACTCAATTATGCCACCGTGCAACTGATTTACATCTTGAAAACCATTGTGTTTTAACCATGCGCTGGCTTTCTCACAACGCACACCTCCGGTACAATAGAGCAACACCTTTTTGTCTTTTTGATCGGCATAGTTTTCGGTAACAAAATCCAACTCTTCCCGAAAAGTATCTACGTCGGGGCAAACTGCACCTTGAAAATGACCAATTTCCGATTCGTAATGATTGCGCATGTCAATGGCTATGGTGTCGGACTGTCCTATTAATTCATGGAACTCCAATGCATTTAGGTGTTTGCCCACATTGGTTACATCGAACGCTTTATCGTTCAATCCGTCGGCTACAATTTTAGAACGAACCTTAATGGTTAACTTATAGAATGATTTACCATCGTCTTCTACTGCCCATTTTATTGGCATATTTTGCAAACCAGTGGTTGCATTTAATTCATTCAGAAACTGATCGACGTGATGTTCGGGGATACTCATTTGTGCGTTAATCCCTTCATGTGCCACATAAATACGACCGAAGCATTGCAAGGCATTCCATTTCTGATAAAGCTTATCGCGAAACTCTTGTGGATTATCGATTATTACGTATCGGTAGAATGATATTGTTTTTCGTTGAAAAGGTTCGTTTTGAAGTCTTTCCATTAAGATCTTTCGATCCACTTTATTGTATAGCTCCATTTACTTATTTCTATTTTTTCGTTTTCTGTTTCCCGATTTCTTCCGGAATGGGCGATTGTTTTTCGATGAGATATTAGCAGTGCCATGTTGAAAACCATTTACTGCTGGTTCTTCTATATTTGCTTCTTCCAGCCTAGGCTTTGGTTGCTTCCCTCGTTTGTTTAAGTTGATTATTTTCTTCACCTGGTCGAGCGACAAAGGAAATGCTGGCGAAGTTTGATCTTCAAGATAGGTGTACCAAATCACCTTTTTCATCACCTCTGTTTTTACCGGTATTGCTCTTCCTTTTTCCAGATCTAGCTCCAGCAATTGACGAGGGAAATCTTCACGAGCTTCGATGTAATGATCCAACTCGAACATTAAACAGCACTTTAGCTTTCCGCACTGTCCTGCCAACTTCTGTGCATTGGGAGGTAACTCCTGAATACGGGCAGCATCAGAAGAGACCGACGAGAAATCGGTTCGCCACGACGAACAACATAGTTCACGACCACAAGAACCTATTCCTCCTACCATTCCTGCTTCCTGGCGAGCTCCTATTTGTTTCATCTCTACCCGAATGTGGAACTCTTTGGCGTATATTTTAATTAACTGCCTAAAATCAACACGTCCATCGGCTATGTAGTAGAAAATGGCTTTCCGCTCATCTCCCTGAAACTCTACATCGCTAATTTTCATCTCCAGTTTTAGCTTTTGAGCAAACTGGCGCGACTTAATTAATGTCAGGTATTCCCGATCTTTGGCGTTTTGCCAACGCTCTAGATCGTATTCTTTTGCCAATCGATATATCTTTTTCAATTCGAAACGCCCCGGATTCTTCTCTTTGCGTTCGTATTGTAGTTGGGCTAGCTTTCCTACGAGAGCTACTTTGCCAACATCATGTCCCGGATTCGCTTCTACCACTACAATATCTCCTCGTTTTACTCTGAGACCATCTGTATTTCGGTAGAAAGCTTTGCGTGTATTTTTGAATTGAACTTCAACAATGTCGAACTCTTCCGAAGTGTCGGGCAAATTGTTTAACCAATTGTGGGCATCCAGTTTTCCCCGCCTGCTTTCTTCTGAGTTATATATATTTCGAATGGCACATCCATTGCAATTCATTCTATTTTTATTTAGATTAATTATTGACAAAAGTAATCATTTTTCATTAAATCAGACAATGGGGTCTTTTATTGTGGCGTTTACGAGAATTAGTAAGTTTCAAATAGATAATTTGCCATGTTCAATTCATCTTATTAACATTGTTTAGTCTAAAGCGAAGGAAAATGAAGAAATTGATACTATCAGCAGTGCTAACTGTTTTATCATTAGCTGTTTTTGCAGCAATGCAATTATCACCACAATCGAAGGTGAGCTTAATTACTTATGGGCCAAGTGTAGAATTGCATGGAATGTATGGGCATTCGGCAATACGCGTTACAGATGAGCTGCAAGGAGTGGATGTAGTATACAATTACGGTATTTTTAGTTTCTCAAAACCGAACTTTGTTTATCGTTTTGCTAAGGGGCAGACCGACTACCTGTTAGCGAAGTTCGATTTTAAGCGATCGGCACAAGAGTACATAAAAGATAATCGCTCAATTTATGAGCAGGATTTAAATCTTTCACCTAAAGAAAAACAGCAGCTGTTCGATGCTTTAGTTGTAAATGCTCTTCCGAAGAATCGAGAATATCGATACAATTTCTTCGAGGACAATTGTGCTACTCGTGTGCGAGATATCGTTGAGAAAAATGTAGATGGGAAAGTAAAATGGGCTGATCCGGAAGAAACACGTCAAACATATCGCGGTTGGATTAATCACTATCAACAGGTAATGCCTTGGGCAAATTTTGGAATTGACTTAGTGGTGGGAGCGCCTGCCGATCGTAAAATAAATCGATACGAAGAGATGTTTTTGCCCGATTGGGTAAAAGATCAGTTTGGCAAAGGAAAGATTGTAAAAGGCAATCGTAGTAAACCTCTTGTAACAGAAGGAAGATGGATTTTCCAGCCTGAAGAAACATTAAGCTACAATAATCATATTAGCATTGTAACGTGGTTTTTCTTATTGCTGTTTTTAGCTACAGTGTTGTTAACCATGAAAGAGCAGAAAAAACAGAAGCATTATTTCTGGCTCGATGGTATCTGGTATCTGGTTTTCGGATTGGTAGGAGTAGTGCTAACCTGGTTTGCACTTGTGTCGGAACATCCGGCTATGCATCCCAACTATAACCTGGCGTGGGCATTACCCACTCACCTTATCTACGCAATTGGTCTAGTCAAAACTAGTTGGAGAAATAAGTTCAGTTGGTATCCTAAGTTTACTGCAATTGCAATTGTACTGTTTGGTATAAGCATTTTTATTGTGCCGCAACAGTTTGCCTCTCCTGTTATCTGGATGGTTGGTTCACTGGCTATTCGTGTAGGAGTTGGGTTGAGAAGATAGAGCATACTTCTCGTGTATTCGATGTTAGGGAAGCCACTTTACCTTTTCACATAATGTTGTGTTAAAATGAAGATAAAGTGGCTTTAGTATGAATTAATGTGTAGCAATAACTTCTTTTACTACTGATTCTAGCTCTCCTTGAGCAGGCGGTGTTTCTGTGTTTTTGTCGTATGGACATCCTTCTGGAAACTGCCATAGATCGTTTACACAAAACTGACAGGCTCCTTCAGTTCTTTTTAGTCGACTTATAGAAGCATCGTAACTAATTCGCTTGGCATCATATTCTTGTTTCAATACGTCGGCCAGCATATTAATAGGGTCGTAATAGTATGCCATTAAAACATCCCATGCTGGAGCACTAAGCTGTTGTTTTATATGGTCGTCTTTACCGTGAATACGGATAGGAACAATGGAGTTCCAACTGTTTTCCTGTACACGACCAGCTTTCATGAGAATTTGAGTATCTTCTATAAAGTCAGCCTGAAATGCTTGCCAAGCAGCATCAGATAGTCTGGCTTGCTCAACAAAGTTCGATGAATAAGAAAAATGAGGCGAAATAACTATACGCGATTTTAGTTCATAATCATCTGTTTTTATATTTAGAAACTTTTCTCTTTCGGTGGTTTCTTTTAATAACTGATAGGTTTCTTTAATTACTTTTATTTTCTCTCCATTTTCTTTTTCTACTTCATAATAGTAATCGAAATCAGTTAGAAAGTGGCCAAATACCTTGGCAAACATCTCCATAGAACTTCCTCCAACAATGACAATTACAGCTGGTCTGGTTTGAATAAGCTGTGATACAACAAAGGCATTGTCAATAACACAGTTTTTTGTAATTTTTTGAGTGGGGATATCGTACTTTGAGCTCCAGCCTGGTGATGCACATGCAATCATATCATGTTGAGCCACATCTTCCGAAATTGAGAGATCAGCCTTTGCTACCGGTTGTCCTTTCATTATTGTTTTAAATTGATTTAAAACATTAACATATCGCTGATAATAGCCTGTGCTATTTTCATAAAGCTGTTTGTTGGCACCAGTAAGTCCATCTATTTTAGCTCCAATAACTTCTCCCTTCTTGAAACTAAGCTTCTGGGAGTCTTTTTTGTTTTTAGTGTCTACTAATACTACAAAGCGAAGTTGATCTGTCCAGGCTACTTCTATTTGCTTTTCAGTTCCATCTATATAGGCAATAGTTAACAGTAACCAACGATGATCTGAACACCTGTCTGCATCAAGTAGCCATCCATCCTGTTCCGCAATAATTTCGGTTCCGTTTTTTATATTTTCTTTAATGAACTCAATTCCCAGGCTCTCCTGATATACATTGTGGTGGCGATAATAATAGGCATAACGTTCATTTTTGCTCAGGTTGGGATAGGCCCAAACCGCACCAGCTTCACTTGGGAAGTAGGCTGTCATATTGGGATTTATTCCAATGGTCATTATGGGGGCTTTTCTACAACCATGCATTATACCTGAGTCAACTTGTCCTTCACCACATGCTTTAACTTTCATTGTTGGTTTTTGAGAAATATAATCAAGAGTCTGATGTTGATCTCTAACTTCTTTGGGATAGTCTTCGTTCCAATCGAAAACAGGAAAATTCCCATAAGGAGGTACGGCTCCCCAGAACCATTGGCAGGTCTTGCAGTTCCGTACATCGCTTACTAATTTTACTTCTAAAGCTGATGATTTCATGTCATTTTTCTTTTTTGAATTATGAAATTTGAGATAAAAAAGTAACAAGTAAAATGCTCCCACTTATATAGTGTCTTTGAGAGGTTTTACCTGATAGAGGAAGAGTCAATGTAGATTGATTTGGAGGAATTTTTATGATTTACCAATGATGCACCCCCAAGTGGTTAGTGCGCCATTAAAACTGGTATAGAAACCACATGTTTCATAAATGAGTGATGACCAGCTTTCGCGAATATCACTTGGGATAGCGGTCCCCGAAACTGTTTCTGAAGTAACGATAGGATCGGAAATGTTCCGTACAAATGTAAAATCAACTTGATTTTCTTTTGCTACATGACCAACAACAGTATCATCCATTTCTAAAGTGCAGTATCCACTAGAGTCATTACCATCGGCAATAAAGTAGTAATCTGTGGTGAGTAATGGGATATTCTTGCATGGTAGTATTCGTGCTTGTTTCAGATTTTGAGGATTTAAGGGCGCATTTACCAGATCATTTAATGTTAATGCCAATGAATGAGGTTTCTCTTTATGTAATCTATCAAGTAGGTGATTCAATTCATGTGGAGTAAGTACCTGATTCATGGACATGAGTAAGTTGTCAGTTATCTTCTGTTGCATTTCAAGCGATGGAAACCAGTTACATGTAACCGTTTGTTTGTTATAACTAACATTTTCATTTTCTTTTTTCTCCAGAATAATATGCCCAGAGTTAGTAATAACAGTGTCTCCAAGCATTTCTGTTAAAGATGAGCCACCAGCTGTACCTATCGAATAAATATGCTTAGGTTGAGAGTCATCGATTATGTTCTGTACCATTTGAGTTAGTCCTTCAATATAAGGAGGATGTGCTAAATGGGCTTCAGACTTGAAGAGCATTACACGGCGACCTTTAATTTCTACTAACCTGAAGTATCCCCATAGCTTTGAAAAATCAGATTTCATGGCATTTCTGCTATAGAGCATCCAGTTGTCCCGCCACGATTCATCATAACTTTTTCTGGTTTCGTTACTGTTTGCAAATACATGATCAAGAGCCGACCATTCGGCGCTTGTCCAGGTGATTACAACAATATCTGCATGAGGCAGTCGATCGTTAGGACTTTTATAGTCGAATTTAATATTACGAGGAGCTTCTTCGTTTATTTTGTCCCAACTAATAGCAGGAAGAGGAGGAAGATGAGTTGTCTTTATTCTCTTAACTTCATGTGTGATGTTTGACATAATATTGAGTTTGAGGTGAAAAAATTGAATTAATAAACTAGTAGGTAATTTTGCTTGTCGTTTTTAAATGGAAGCAATAAACTACGACCAGGTTCTGAGTTGAGTAAACTTACCATGTCCCATCCTAGACAATTTCCATATATTCGATTGAAAGAGAGATTGCCATCGGTACTGTAAGCTGCAAAAAATGGGAAGCCCTTCTGATCTGTAAATGCACTGACATTATTTAAACTTCTCATTTGTGCCGGAGCATCAATATTTAATACAGGATGAGAGCCTTCATCTGCATCATCCATAAAATGATCGATATTGACTTTTACGTATTTAATATTGGTTTTAATGAAGAAGTTTTCAGCTCCTAATTGAAAAAACGAGAAACGTGTCCATCCTTGTGCCCACTTATCATCCCATACTTTAGAAGTAGAAATAGAACTGGTGCTTTTATTTATCAATACTTCATATTTATCCACATGACCGGTTTCAATATTATAGGCAATGAAGAACATTCGCCAACGATAGATGAATGATTTTAGTGTGGATATTCCTTTTCCGATATTGAGAGTACAAACTATATTTAGTTTTAGATTATCAGAAATGTCTAATATTGATAGGTAGCCTGTTTTTTCGTTGTAGGACAAGCACAATACATTGTTCTCAGAGTGAAGTATAGCTACATGGGTCGAGGAAAAAGCAAGAGTATTTTCCTTGACAAGATTCAGAAACTCTCCTTGCTTGTTGCATGCCTCATAGATTTGAGTATCTCCTGAGTCTTTCTTAAATGAAATGATATAAGTGACATTATTTAATATAAATGAGTCCATGCACTGAATATTTTCAGCCATAGAGTTTACCTTCGAATGCTCTACAGTGTGAATAGAAATTCCATCCGGAGAGCTTTCGGAAATAGAGAATAATTGTACTTTTTTCATGTGATTAAAATTTTTAAATGTGAATTTAAATGGGATGTTTTACTTGTTGCAAAATGAATAAATAACTGGTGTTTGTATTGCTTCGATTGGAAAGTGGTAAGAGGGTGAGGTTTTAGTTTATTTGAACTTCTAGTAAGCCACTTCGGTCCATTGAAATTCGTTATATCTTTTCAAATAAATTTTATTGTTTTTCAGATCTTTAACGATTTGTATTTGCGTATAAATTGGATTCGATGTGGCTGATTTCCCTAAATCAATACCTTTAATTAAACTAACAGATTCAATAATTTTTGAAGCGAGATTTATAGCCTCTTTTATGTTCGAAACATATTTTTCTCCCTCTTTAATCATGAAGTATCCCCGAACAAAACGTCCCGGAGACATCCAATTGCCAGGAAGTCCGAACATGCCGGCACCATGGAACTGATTTCCACTTTCGGGAGTTATGGATTGAGGATTGTAGTTTTTCAGGTTAGCATAGTTATTCAAATTGGCCAACTGATAAGGAATGTTTGGGTTGTTGGTCATTATTGGTGTCTTATTCTTATAAAACAGAGCTTTACCTCCATTGAATTCAACCACTAAACTATTGCCCGTTTTGTCATAGATGATGTAATGATATTTCCATTTGCTTACAATGTTGATTGAAGTAAAGAGATCTTTTACTTCATCTAAGTTAGATGCCAGCGAAAGAATATAACGAACAATATCATCTGCAGATAGAGTGGGTTTGTCAGGATTATCATGTGGGTATTCTGCTCCGGCCAGATTTCCACTAATGGCTATTCCTGCTTTATTCATACCTTCGAAAGCCACTAAATAACCTTGGGGTTCACTCAGAACATTATTAACCGTTATAAATTCATGTGCCACTTTCCAAGCGAATGGAGCAAGTGGAGACTGAGGTTCATAAACTGATTGAATGACCTTGCCTGGTTTATAAACTTTTGTTGTGTAAACCGAAGGTCGACTATAGTCCATGGTTCTACCAGTAACTACTCCGTCTTTGGTTTTGATCATGAAGGCAGTACAACCGGTTGATTTGCTACTGAATGCCAACAGAAAGCTGAAAGACAAAATAACTATCAAATAAAGGTGAGTTATTTTCATGATATTCTAGATTTTAAAAGGTGATGATTTTATTTTATCGTTTGGGGCGAGCTATAATTGTTCCCATCTCAATAGGTTTCTCCCTTTTCCTGAGATTGATAGCTTCTTGGGCCCATCTTGCTATTTCGACCTTGTCTTTTTGGAATACCATTACATGGGTTGAACCTCCAAATTCGAAGTGCCCAATTTCTTGTCCTTTTCTTACTGTTACTGGTTGATCTCCTTCATTAACAATGAATTGTCCTTCGATTATACATGTGGATACTTCTACCATTCCAATACATAACAACCCAATGTAACCGCACTCTGGGTGTTTGAAGATAAATATTGCACGAGCAGCGACATGTCCCAGATATGGTTGTGATTCAGTCCCTTCCCATGTTCCTTTTCCTTCTCCCTGTCCCGGACGTTGAGCAAAATAGGTTCCAGGTTCTACCCATGAGCAGATAATTTCACCGTCAATAGGAGAATTCCAGCGATGATAATGTGTTGCTGATAAGAATCCCTGATACAACGTTCCTTGATCAAATAGATTAGCCCATTGTTTGCGACCAGCAAATAGATCAAGCAATGAATAGTTGACATCTTTGATCCAGAAATCTGATTCCATTGAAATGTCTTCAGAGAACTGCCAAGGTGTTGTTTCACAACCTATATTTATATCGCGAGAGGTTCCATGGAATGGTCTGGCTCCTGGAATAAATTTTCGGATAAAGAATGAGTTCCAAGAATCGAATCCATAACCAGGAAGTCTTCGATCGTATTGCATTTGATCCCATACACCTGCAGCCCATGCTGCTCTTGAAATCCATGAACCCTCTTTTTCAGGATCATTAATATCAAGTTTGTCTAACGATTTACTGCTCTTTAGAAATGCGTTCCACGCATCCAATACTTTTTTAAATTGCTGATTAAATGTTTGGTCATGAAATAATGCAACACCAGCCTTAGTTGCCATCGAGACAGCTAAAAAACCGTTTAGTGGAGTTCCTACCATTGCAGTATCGTTAAACGATGGAGAAGTGGAGATGATTTCATTGATAATTTCAAAGAAACTGTCGTAGCTTTCAATCCAAATAGCATCACCGTCACCTAGAATTTCTTCTCGGGTTCTTTCATCCAAACTTCTTATGTATGCATTGGACTGTTCAATCATTGAGTTAACCCACATACGATAAATACTATTGTGAGTAACCCAATTTTTAAAGGTTAAAATTTCAGGTAGCATTGGAGCTAGTGTCCCCATTTCTCTTTTCCTGGCAATGCTTTTTCGAAGAGGAACCAAAAACTTGGCTGTTGCCCATACACGATTAGGTACCCAGAATCCCATTTGAATAGGATCCATTTTTTCTAAATCCAGAAAACTGGAGGTTTTTTCTTTTAAATCCATCACTATAAAGAATTATTCGAATATATGGCTATTCGTTTTGCCCCTACTTTAATCCTGTGCAGGTCAGTTGGTTTTCATAAGACTTTTGTCTTGCTTTACTCATAGTGATTTAGAGAAGGAAGTATTTGGGGAGATTGTATTATAAGGGTAATAAATTAGTGTCTCCAGTTGTTTGTAAACAATTGGTTTTGTAGCGGGGTAATAAAATGGTTATGGAAAACTTCACGCCTCAGTTCCAACTTCTTAAATGTTAGATGTATTAGTGGTACAGTCATCTAACAATTCCATAATTAAAAGAGATAAGATTAGATTATCTAATCTAAATGCCTCGTAGAAAAGTGGTTCTGATATTCGTTATTCCATCTTGAACAGATGGATAAGAAGGAAAGTAATACAGGTGACTATATGATGTCAAGTCAGCTGATTATAGAATTTGAATTACACTTTGGGGAGGGGCATAAATGAATCATATGATACAGCTTCGCCTAGTGAATCCCATTTGTATAAAAGATTCGCTATAGTAATCGATCTTCAATATACAAATTAAAAATTAGTTAATAAAGTATTTTAATGTTGTTTAATTTGGAGAAGTAAAAGTGATAGAATAAAATAACTTTTTGTTTGTTGCTTCTACATACTTTGTAACCATTACACCTATTAACTTTATTAATATAAAAAAGCCGCCGATAAATAAATTACCGACGGCTCAACTGTATATCTGGGTTTCAAATTATGATTCCTCAGTGGTATGCTGTACGAAATCGCGTTGTGACTTAGCCAGGTTGATGGCGTTTAGTAACACGTTTTTCGTTTCAGAAATTAAGTTGAAATACAAGATAGAATTACGTGTATTCACCTCTTTTTTCTTGATTCGTTTAATCTGAGCTCTTTCCATAGTGTCTAGCTTTTCAAGTAAGCCCGCTTGCTTGTTGATAAGCTCTTGGCATGCCTCAAACTTCTCTTCTTTCAACATGTGTAGACCTTCGTTGAAGAAAGCACTTAGATCTGTTGCAAAACCTTTTAGCTCTTCAATTTGTGCTTCAGCTAATGGTTTGTGGTTATTATCAACATGGTGATAAATTGGACGAACGGTATAGCTGATAGAGTGGGAAAGTTCTCTTAAGTAGTCGTGAACCTGTACGTAATAGTGTCCTGTTTCAACCGAATCGGCTTGTAGACGCTGAATTGCTTTATAGATGTTGTTCTTATGCTTTTTCGACTTCACGTTGAACTCATCAATTTCTGCCAATGCTTCTTTAATGGTTGAGCGATCTTCTGCGAAGAATCCATTCAGTGCCAATTCGAATGCTTTCGATGCATAGATGAATCCACTAATTGAATGACGCTGACTTCTTTCCAGAACTTTCTGTGTATTGATATTTGGTTCTGTAAATTCGTCATCTTCTTCTGCTCCATTTTCTTTTTTCTTGAAAATGATGTGTGTTCTAATAACCATGAAGATGGCTATTCCAACGAATACAAATACCATGAATTTACCTCCAAGTGCAATGGCCGATGCCACAATTGCTGCAACCGAAAAGGCTACAAATGCAGTCATAAACCAACCTCCAACAACGGTAAATACACCAGAGATACGGTAAACAGCACTTTCTCTATCCCAGGCTCTGTCGGCCAACGATGTACCCATTGCAACCATGAAAGTTACATATGTGGTAGAAAGTGGGAGTTTTAACGACGTACCAATTGAGATAAGAATACTGGCAACAACCAAGTTACAAGCTGCACGAATTAAGTCAAATGCCGGACGGTCTTCGTCTTCTTCTTGCTCTTGTGTCAATTGTACTGGTTCGAAACGTCTTTCAATGCCAGAAACAACAACCGCAGGCATTACCTTTCTTAGTCGTTTGTTGAATGACATCGTGTTTCTTACTAATAAACGTGAGATAAAGTTGGATCCAAAGCGCTCATCTCCTTCATCCTGACGAGATAAGTTGATGGTAGTTGCTACTACCGAACGTGCTTTTCTAGATGCAATAAGCGTGATGATCATTACTAATCCTGAGATTAATAACATATAAGTAGGAGTGCCCACTTTTCCTTTCAGCATAGCCATTGAGAAGGCATCCGGACCAACTCCTGAAGCTGCCCATGCCTGGAATGATTTAAATCCGGCTAGTGGTACACCAATAAAGTTTACAAGGTCGTTTCCAGCAAAGGCCATTGCCAGTGCAAATGTTCCAACCAATACAATAAGCTTAAGGATATTTACTTTAAACAAGCTTTTCAGCACCTCCATTACCAGTGTCCATCCTAGGAAACTGAAGAAGATAAGCTTAATAGTATTGTCTCCAACCCATTTCTTAATAGTAACTCCATCAGCTACTTCAATAGCAGCAAATGAAGAACCTTTCATTCCTTTTATAAGAATGAAATAGGTAATAGCGGCAATTGCTAAACCGCCAAATATTGAACCATAATACTTTAATTTCTTGTCGTACTGAAAGGTGAAAACCAATCGTGAAATGTACTGAACTGCAGCTCCAACTGCAAATGCAATAATCACAGAAAGTAGAATTCCGGAGATGATTGCCAGTGCTTTGTCTGAGTTAATGTATTGAGCTAACTCTGACATTTCTCCACTCATCGATTTAATTTTGATGATAGAGACTGCTACGGCCGATCCAAGTAACTCAAATACAATAGATACGGTAGTTGAGGTAGGAAGTCCCAAAGTGTTAAACATATCCAACAGAATTACGTCGGTAATCATCACCGCCAGGAAGATGGTCATGATTTCGGAGAAGTAAAACATGTCGGGATGGAAAATTCCTTTTCGAGCCACTTCCATCATACCACTAGAGAAGGTGGCTCCAACTAAAACACCAAGACTGGCCACTAAGAATATCAACCATTTTGGCGCGGCTTTAGATCCGATTGCCGAATTCAGGAAGTTTACAGCATCGTTGCTGACTCCCACAATGAGGTCGGAAATTGCTAACGCGAACAATACGACCACAAGAATTAAATAAAACGATTCCATGCTCTTAATCTTTTCATTTGAACGTTGCGAAAATAGGTTTATTCCCTATGCACGAGACCTTTAAGATATTAAAAAAATGTTAACTAAAGATCAATTGGGTGTTACAAAAATTTAAGATAAAGCTTCATTATTTTTTTACATGAATCATTAAGTTTGTTAGTTTAATATCTCTTAACTTCGCACTTCAGAAATTAGATGATCTAAATTTTAAGAAGTGTTACTATGAAGACTTATTCAGCAAGACAACTGGCAATCTATATTGCATTATCGCTTTCGGGGATTGGAGTAATTTTCTTTTTCCTCGCTCACTATCTTGAGAATGTAATTTTAGGAATGGTATTATTGGCGCCTTTGTTCTTTGCCATCTCATTTCTATTTGTTCAGTATATGCTGAATCATTATATCTATCAGAAAATTCAACCTATTTATAAAGCTGTTCGCGGAGCAACACAGGATTCAAAGAAGAAACTTTCAAATGCTGAAGCCAATTCAAACATTATTTCAGCAGTAAATGAAGAGGTGAAAATCTGGACCAATACAAAGGAGAAAGAGATTGCTCGTTTGAAAGATCTGGAGAAGTATCGTAAAGAATTTATTGGTAACGTTTCTCACGAGTTGAAGACTCCAATTTTTAATATTCAAGGATATATTCTAACCCTATTGGAAGGTGGTTTAGATGACTCGAAAATCAACCGTTTCTATCTGGAAAGAACAGAGAAAAGTATCGATAGAATGATTTCGATTGTTGAGGATTTAGAGTCGATCAGTAAGTTGGAGTCAGGAGAGCTAAAGATAAATCGTTCTGATTTTAACCTGGTGAAGCTGGCAGAAGAGGTAATTGATATTGAATATATGCTGGCAAAACAGCGAAAAATTGATTTAGAGATTTACACACGCACAGATAAGCCAATAATGGTGAATGCCGATAAGAAACGCATCTTCGAAGTGTTATCTAACCTGGTAACCAATGCTATTAAGTACGGTAAGAAAAAGGGCTATGTGAAAATTGGCTTTTTCGATATGGACGATAATGTGTTGGTTGAAGTTACTGATAATGGTATTGGAATGGAGCAAGATTATTTGCCTCGTATTTTCGAACGTTTTTATCGTGTCGATAAGAGTAGATCCAGAGAGCAAGGAGGTACTGGACTTGGTCTAGCGATAGTGAAACATATTATTGAAGCGCACAAGCAAACTATTAATGTGAAAAGTGTACCAGACCAGGGAACTACTTTCACATTTACATTGAAAAAAGGAATTTAAGGAAAACAATATAAAATAGGGCAGATTGTTAACTGTAACAAAAATGTACTATTTTTATTATCGATTGTTAACCAGTAATGGGATGGATAATCGTTAATTTACACTAGGAAAACTCAAAGACTATGGATGATAATAGAAATAAGATCCTTTTGGTAGATGATGAAGTGGATATTCTAGAATTCATTAGCTACAATCTTGAACGTGAAGGATATAAAGTGTATACTGCTCAGAATGGTAAAGAAGCTATTAAAGTAGCAGAAAAGAAACAACCAGATTTGATCATCCTGGATGTAATGATGCCAGAAATGGATGGTATTGCTGCTTGCGAAGAGATGCGTAAGATTCCATCATTGCAAAGTACAATCATTACTTTTTTAACTGCCAGAGGTGAAGACTATTCACAGATTGCAGGTTTTGAAGCTGGTGCCGATGACTACATTACTAAACCTATTCGACCAAAAGTATTGGTAAGTAGAGTAAAAGCATTGCTTAAGCGTACATCTAGCGGTGTTGTTAGTCCGAATGGCGAACCTACTTCTAGTTCAACCATTCGTGTTGGAGACATTGAAATTGATAAAGAGCGCTATTTGATTCGTACCAACAACGAAGAAATGGTTCTTCCAAGAAAAGAGTTCGAATTACTTTCTCTTTTGGTTTCTAAGCCAGGTAAGGTATTTACTCGCGAGGAGATTTACTTCAACGTGTGGGGCGATAATGTAATTGTTGGTGATCGCACAATCGATGTTCACATTAGAAAGCTTCGTGAAAAAATCGGTAATGAACATATTAAAACTCTAAAAGGAATTGGCTACAAGTTCGTCGAGTAGTACTTTCTTTTATCATATCTCGAAGAGGATAGTTGTTATTTCAGCTATCCTCTTTTTTGTGATATTCAATATTAACCAACTGGAATTCATTTTTTTATTTGTACATTTGGACGAATTAAAGACCCCGTTCAAAAGGATAATAGAACATTTATTTTTTAAAAGCCATGAAGAAGACTTTACTTTTACTTACTGCGACTGCTTTACTTTGTACTTACTCTTGTAAAAAGAAAAAAGTTGAAGAGCCCCAAGTTCAAGTTGTGGAGGTGAAAAAGGATACTGTTCCTGAAGTTCAACCAGAGCCAGAACCAGTCGTAATTGACGAAGGTGTAAATTTAGATGACAAATACTTTATTGTTGTAGGAAGTTACACTGTTGAAAGCTTTGCAAAAGAGAGAAGCGTATACTTCAAAGAAAAAGGACTAAAACCAGGTATTGTAATGAAAAACGATGATGGCTGGTACCGTTTAGCAGTAAAGTCATTCGATGAAAAGAAAGCAGCCGATAATGCGTTGGTAGAGCTTCAGAAGACCGATAAAGATTTCTTGAAAGCTTGGGTCTTGACTAAATAAAATAGACAATTAAGTACATTACAGATACTCCCAGACCAAACCCGGTATATACTTGTGCCGGGTTATGTTTTTCTAAATAAATTCTGGAAAAACCAACCAATCCACAAGCTACAATCATTCCTATTATTACAGCTATTGGGTTCAAGGCAAATCGAAAAGCAAGTGCCAGAATTGCACCTAATAAGCCTCCAATTCCTGCCATATGTAAGCTTATCTTCCAAAAGGTCGAAATCATTAGTGTAAGTAAGATCACCATCATTGCGGCCAATAGGTATATTCTGAATATTCCAGATACAGGAATTCGGCCTAACATGGTATATCCCAGGTAATAGAAACAAGCAGTCAGAAGCAAAGGGAATAGTCGTTCACGAGCAGTGGTCATGCTCATGCTGAACTTACTCCAGATACTCATTACGGCTAATGTCAGAATGGGAAGTACACAAGTTGTAAAGAAGGTAATCAAAAGAATTAGTTGCTTGTATTTTGGCGGAATGAATGCCATGTAACCAGTCGATTTCATCAATAAAAAGAAACCAAGTGATGGAATTAAAAACGGATGAAAAATGATTGATATAATATGCGCAACTTTCTTCGACATAACTAATATTGATTTACAACTCGACAAAAGAATGGGCAAGGTAGTAATTATACTGTTGAATAGCTGCAATTATTCTCAATAAAGTTGATCCTTAAAAACAGAACAAGGCCCTAATCATTTCAGATTAGAACCTTGTTAAATGTAGTTTGTATGTTAAGGGAGATTACTGCATGGTAAACCAAGTTTGGCTTTTAGCCGGAATGGTTACTTCTATTACGGCATTGTAATCCCTGTCTAATGTAACCTCTGATGGATTCTTGTCTTGTTCCATTAAGCGGACTTTGTTTTTCAATCCAGTATAGTACAGGTTGACTTTTATTTTTCGCTTAATAGGCTTGGTTAGCGGATTGTAAACCATTAATAAACCTTTCTCTTTTCCTTTTGGATCAACATGCAGAATGGCATCGTAATCTCTGCCATCAGGACGGCGAATATGAATAATGTCGGCATCCAAAATCTGGCGGTGTTTCTTGTAAAAGTTGACCCATTTTTTCACCAATGCCTTTGTTTGAGGCGAATCGTATAGTTTTGGTCCACGATAGATGGCTTGAACACCTGCTCCGAACAAATTAGCCATACGTTGTCCGTAGTGTGGTAAATGTTCTTTCAATGGTTCGATAGTTGCAGCAGCTCCACCTCCATGGTATTGTACCAGTGGAACAAACATCCAGCCCATAGATGGAGTCTTGTGCCATGTCCCATCGTAGATGTTCTGACGTTCAATTATCTCCTGCTGAGCCCTTGGCAACGACCAGTTGGTTTCGCGGTAGCCCATTCCGGTTTTACTACTTCCTGATAAGAAGTAATAGTCTGGAACATTCAGGTAGATACCTTTTGCTCTACACCACTTGTAGAAATCGGCAATGCGCTTGTATTGTTTCCATTGTGAGTCAGCCAATCCTTTGTGTCCCGGGTGATTGGTCGAAGCACATACATCGCCAGGATATGATCCGTCGTGCTCGAAATTGTCCATTCCCGTTTTCTCGTATAGATTGTATAGCTTCTTGAAATATTCGTGTCCCCATTCGCTTTCAATACAAGGCGAATTTCCAAAGCGTGGACGCATTCCTTCCGGCATAACCACATTGTGTCCTTTTTTCACTCTGCGACTAGCCAACAATGAATATCCTCCTAAAGTAACCCCTTTCGAGTGAGCATAGTCGGTCAATTTCTTCATTCTTGAGATATTAGCTTCGCTGGCATCTTCAGCATTGAATCCACTTCCAAAGGTCATGATTACCTTTTCGAATCCAACTTCTGCGCACTGATCGACAGCTAACTTAACCGCTTCGTCTTTGGCACTACGAACATGCATGAAAATAGGGTTTTCGGTAATCCATGGAGCCATGGCACGCATCAGCTTACGGTGTTCTAATCCTTTGCGTTCCGCGTCCCAACTGTCGTTCAGTAATTCCCATGTTCTGAAAGATTCGAATTTGCCGCCAGCAATAACTTCCTGATCAGGACCGTACTTTGGATAAGCTTCCAACAGGCAGGGCGTTATTCTGGAATAATTGACTTGTGTTTTATATTCAGGATCTTTATTCCAGGCAATACTCGATTTTAAAATGTTTTCACTTGACATTCCGCCAAACACATAGTCGGTTTCGACAGTGATGTTCGGATATCTCCATTTTTCACGAGGATCGACAGTGCTTTCAGGCTCTACTGCTGCTAAGATTTCACTTTTAAATGTATTAATTACAATCTCTTTTCCACTGTTATTCTCAACGGTAATCCACTTACAGAATAGAGGCATGTTGTCGTATAGTTCGTAATGAACTTTGACAGTTACATCTTTCAGATAATTGAATTTGTCGGCTCCGGCTTCTTGTGCACTGCGAGGAATGGCTCCCAGCATCTCAACCTGCTCAACATGGCAACGTCCTCTTCTTCCTTTGTCACCATGATCACTGTTTTTACCTGCCCAGTCCATTTTTCCCACACGCAAATGCGTTGGTTGCTTATTGGTTGCGGTTGTTGCACCAACCTTTGTCCAGTTATCTTTGTCGTACGAGTAAGATGCGATTAACTTTCCATTGGTTAATTCCATTCTTAACCATACCGACTTACCCGACTTCATTCCGCCAATCACTTTCTCGTGCTCTCCATCGTAGAAACCGAACTGGCGCTTATTAGGTCGAAGATTTACTTTTACCACTTGGTTTTTGAAAACCAATCCCAATCCTGGCCCCCAGCTAACACCTTTGTCGGTTCCGGGATTAATTTTAGCCATTACTACTTTAGTGCCTTTTTCCCATTTTCTATCGGCATAAACAGCGCTGTTGGCCAAAGCCATAATCTCACCCGATTTTCCTTCGTTGATAAACGAGTTGCGGTCGTCTGATTTTGATTCGAAACGTTTCCATTGTTTCGACAGTTTTTCGAATTTGTCGGTGAAAAGTACAGGACGGTTATCGTCTTTCAATAGTCCGGCAACAAGTATGTTTAAAGCTTCCTGGTTGAGCTGGTAGCTGAAGATCAATTCTTTCCCCGGAGCAGGCCAAGGCATATCTTTGGGCATCCATTCCAATCGTTTTTTCCATGGAAATCTAGCCTTAGTTTCTTCGATTTTATAATCTTTTAGTTTGAAAGAAGAAGGAATAGCCTTCATATCTTTTACCCACTCTTTTAGTAGGTAGTTATGAACTGGTTGTCCTGTCAATCCTCCAATTGGGAACTTAATTCCATCAATTTCTACTTCTGCCTCTGGACGAACTGATCGTAGAAAATTTTCATCTTTGGTAAGTAACTCTAAATTGATGGTTGCACAGTTAGGTGCAATAGAAAATGTGCGACTTACCAATCCATTGGAAAACACGATGTGTCCTTCGGTAGTTTCGTATACTGCTGCTTTGGCATCCAGATTGTCCACCAGCCAATCTTTCTGAATTAGTTGTTTGTTTTTGTCCCAGTGAGGGAGTTTTTGTGCTTGTACCTGAATAGTCAATAACACAAGCAATAATCCAAATATTCGGTTCATGGTTTTTATTTTAGATAATCAGACCTTGGATTTTTTAGATGCTCAGATTATTGGAACCGTCATTTTTCGACCTAATAGTGGAAGAAAATGAAAGTTCTAATAATCTGAACACCCTTTAATCAGAAGGCCTGACTTTAGAATATTATGAAGTAGCTTTATCTCTTAAGGAAATTGTTTTGTACTAAGAAGAAATCGATTCCCAATGCTATTTTTCCTTCTTTCTGATGAGCTCTTTTGTGTCTTCCTGCTAGTTCGAAACGAACGATATAAGCATTGTCAACTGGCTCGTGACTCCCTAGATCTACATTTGGTGTGGTTACGCCATTGTGCTCTGAGTTGAACTCCTGGGTAGTAACTTTCTTACCATTGATATAGATGTTGAAACGACCATTTACTTTTCCAACAGCAGCACATAAAATCAACTTCGATTTCTCGAATTGTTCCGAAAGTTTTATGTCGACATAATCTCCTAGCTCAGAAAACCAGATATTTTTCATTGCTCCACTACTCAGTTCTCCCCAAACAGGAATCTTAGAGAAGTTCTCAACAATACCTTGCGATTTCTTCATGATTGGAAGAATCTCTCCTTCAATGGCTCCATCGACCACATATTGCTTTTGTTTGGCCGCTTTTACTTTATCCTGAAGATCTTTCAACGTTGGTACTTTCATTGCAGCCATTTCTGGTAATGGTTTGCGATTGTGTTTTATACCTGGCAATGCATACCAGAAAGTAGTTTGTGAATATTGAAGGTAGTGCCAGCGTTGTCTGGTGCCACATGATGCTTCTACGTCGAATTTAATTTTGTTCTTAAATGGAATAGCGTCCAGCGAGCGAACACGAGAACATACGTTATATCCCATAGAACGAGGATTACCCACCATTACATTGCCCAGGAATGGTTGTGAAAACTCATCTTTAGGTGTAGGCACGACACCGCCGGCCCAGCCGTAGTAATCTTCGGTCCCGGTTCCGAAATGAGAAGGGAAGTTGCGTTTGAAATCGTTATCCACATAGATTTTTTCATCGCCTTCGCCCCACCAGCCTTCACGTGGATTGAGTACGGTCCATTGGTCACCTACAATAACTCCTTTTCCTTCTGCTTCTAAGAAATTCCAGTCGAAAATAGGGAATGTTGGATAAGGCTCGTCCATGCGCCATGTGGCACAAAAATGCATGGAGTGTTTGTTCCATTTCCAGGGTTTTGTTTGTACTTCAACTGCCAATTCTACTTCTTGTGAGTTCAGGTTTTGAAGCTCTAAAACTCCACTCTTTTTGTAAGGCATTACCCAACGACACTCCATTGTGCCATCTTCTTTTACGGTTCTACTCCACATCTCGTATGGATAACTGCGCTCTACATTATTGAAAAAATCACCAATTGGAGCCCAAACTGTTTGTTCGCCATCGAATGTTGCTTTCAATACAGTTGAACGAAGTGCTTGACCAATATTTTCAGCTTTCTTAATTTTTATAACCAATGAGCTTACAGCATTGCTTTTCTTTGGAAGCTTAATGGTCAATGCTTCATTTTTTGCCAGCTTTTCTTTTTTAGCAATGACATTGCCCTTTTTTACCGACTTGTTATTTAGTTGCTCTGCTACCTCTTGCTGTACCTGCTTACTTGCCTCGAAATCGGACATGGTGAATGTTTTTACAGGTGTTCCTTTGGCATATTTTCGGTAGTTGATGATATTGTAAAACACCTTCTGATCCATTGTTATCTTACAACTCTTGGCGTAAGGAATAGGGAAATAAAGGTTTCCGGCACGAGTTGATTCTTGTGCAAATGGAGGTTTTACAAAATCTTCCCCTTTTACCAGTTTGAAGAAATTGGTAGCGATGACAGGCTCTTTGGCTCCATCTAAATAGAATTTTACATTGGCTCCTGTTGTGTTTTTTAGGCCGTAATAGAAACATACTGCCCAAATTTTTGTGATACAACCAGGACCTTCATCTTCCATCAAAACCCACTCTTTCTGACCATTATTCATTTCAGTTCTGATGCAAAAAACACCATCTGAATCGGCAAACCATCCTGGTTTATCCGGAGAAACAGATTCTCGGTTATAACTACTGGCTTGTTTACATTCGTAAGATGGGTTTGGAAATGTTGCCAGTTTATCTCTGTTTACCATCTCGCGCAATAACGACTGAATGGTAATTGTCTTTTCCTGAGCATTAGCAATGGCTGGTAAAATAACCAGAATCACTAATGCATATTTAATTAAGTTCCGCACTCTTAATTTGTTTTAATGATTAATATAAACCCGTCACACGAAGAATGACTCTTCATGCAACAGGTTATTTAACTACTTGTGAAAATCAAATACTTTTACTTCTCCAGGTTTTAACTCAACTTGTAGAGTTGCACCCTTCTTAATTTTTTTGCCAGCTAGATCTTTGCCACTTTTCAATGGAGATGTAATCTGATAATTACCATCTGAAATTACACCTAACTTTCGATCTAGATTAACAGTATATGTCTGTGGTTTGTCCGATGGATTGTGCATCGAAACAAATCCGCCTTTTTTATTCCAACCAGCATATCCGTATACTTCCGATTTTTTAGGATTGCCTCCATGCATGCGTGAACGTTTAAAATATGGGAACGCTTTGTGTGCCCATTTTAAACCGTCTGCCACTACATCCCAATCGGTTTGTGAAAGTTTTTCAGTCTTAATATATAACTCAATAAATCCGGTTCCTCTTGATAGGTTCATCCACAGGTATTCACGGAATGTCTTTTCGCTTTCACCTGTTTTTGTCTTCTTTGGTTCGTGATTAAATACCGAATTGATTGGGAACTGAGTAGCTTCTTTTACCCAAGTGTCGTAGTATACACCATCGCGATAAACCAATTCCTGTGTTCTGTTACTTCCACCTGCCGCATCTCCGGCATTGATCATCCATACCGCATCGATATGCATTAGCCACCATGGACTTAAGTAAGCACCATTGGAAATAACGATATACACATCGGGGTTAACCTCGTGCTGCTTCTGGAAAATCTGCATTAATCGTTCTGAACCAGCAACCAGGTAATAGGTTTTTAGCTCATCGTATTTCGCAGGATTTAGTCGCTTGTCTGCAGGTTTAAATCCTTCTGTGTTTAGTTGTGGCATAGTTGGAACACCATATGCTTTCCCATTAAAGTCGAACTCTCGTCGGTTTAGATGCCCGAATAAACCATCAAGTTTAAAGTAGGTTACTCCTTGAGCTGTAAGCTCCAACATTCTATCTTCTAAAAGTTGCATATATTTTGGACCAGCCAATGACATGTATTGATCTAATGCCTCAAGACCTTTTTCTCTCATTTGTGGTACGGCAGCACGAGCACCAAAATTACATCCAGGACTCATCCATAAACCCAAAGACGATTTTGCATTTTTGACTCCAGTGAAACTAGTAGCAAAATTCTTATCGAATTTTTTATTTACAGGCCATGATTTCTTGCTCCAATCGGCTTTTACATCTTGCCAGCCATCGTCAATCACAAATGCCTTAAAAGGTGGAACTTCTCGTTTGGTATTAAGTTCGTTGCTTACCTTGTTCACACTTTTTGCAAAAAGTTCTTTGGTTACTCTTCCTCCAAAATCGAACCAGCTATTGTACTGAACCTGCAATCGTAAAGGTCGAATTCTGATTTGATCGATATAGTCGAAAAATGTATCCTGAATAAACTTCGAATCATCGCCTACACCAAAAACCGATTGATAAGAGGTGTAAGTTGAATTGGCTTTTACTTCACGTCCCCATAGATAGCCTAGGTAACCTTTTTGCTCTTTCACAAAGTTGTTTGCTGCAGGAAACTCCACTCCCCAAAAAGTAGCTGTCTCTGATGTATACAGTGGTTGGCCTAAACCAGGGCGCCATTTGGCAGGACCTTGAGCTGTGATTTGCTTCATCTGATAAGGTTGATACAAATCGGCTATTTCTACACACTCTACGTCGATGCGCTCTAATGTTACATTACTTGAAGGTTTTACCTTCAACGATTTATGCATGTAGTTTTCATTAGCCTTTAAGTTATAGTGCACCTCTACTTCTAAGTTGTTTTTAGGCTCTACCAGCAAAAAAGCGACATGGTTGGTGGTTGCTTCTAAAACACTTTTTACTTCAAAATTGGCACTGGTCAGAACATAAGCACTGCCTTCTACATGTGTTCCTTTTGACAAGCGTAACCTGAATTCATCGCTGTTTTTAACCTCTAGCTTTTTGTTGGCTACTTTGTTCTCAAAATCAATTGTGTGCAACTTGTTATCAGCAATAGATACCGTTCTAGACAAGTATTTATTGGCAATGGTAAAAGTTGTTTGCTTTTTAGCACAGGCTGATAATGTTATCAGTGCTATCAGTGCCAAATGCATAAAATGTTTCATTTCTCTAATATTATAGGTTTAACTAATTATTCCGATTTCAGGTTTAAAGTAACCCAACAATGAAAGAGCAGTATTGGCATTAATTATTTATACCAATGAAGAGGTATTTAAAAATCGCTGCTCTTTACTGTTTAGGCTACTTTAAATCTGAGTGGCTTACTTCTTTTGGTCTTTTATGTATTCACTCCATAAGGAGTTGTATTTTAGGTTTAGTGCAATTACGGTGTCCAACTCGTCGCCTACAGTTTTAGGTTGAATTGTTTTTTTACTTTCAATCCATTTCGTTTCCCAATCGGCCAGATTGCTATAGAACTTATTAGCACGTAATGCTTCGCGTCCATGTACTTGAGGCAGCCCTTTCTCTTTGTATTCGGTGCCATTTTCAATATGATTCCTTAACATCGAGAAGAACTTGCTCCAGCGAGGCAGATAATAGTTCTTGATTAAACCACTCCATTCGCGCCATGAATAATCGAAAATCATATGTGCTCCCCATTGAGTAACCAATAGTGAGGCATTGTATTCGTATAAATCCTTTTCAGCTTCAGTCGTTCCCCATTTTCGTGCATCGGCAACCCACTTGTCGAAGCTGAATTCTTGTCTGGTTTTTAATAGATTGTCTACGTCCATTAGTAATTCCAGGAATCTTTTGGAATGTGTGTCGAATGCTTTAAGGTCTTTCTTTTTAAATGCTTCAGAAGCTTTTTTCTGAATCGATTGTCCTAAGTTGGTAAGGATTTGACGTTGCATATCAACAATGTCGAATCTGTAACCTTCAGAGGCTTTTAGTTGATCGGCATCTTGAAGAAGAAGCTGCAAAGCTTCAAGAATGTTCTTTTGGTTATATGGAATTTTGAAACCTGCATTGGGCCCCGATTTTTTACAATTAACAGCTGGGCGTGCACAAATGATAGAGCTATTTTCTACTCCATTTGTTCCTTTGCGATAAGGTCCGTCCAGTAATAGCTCCCATGCTTTAGCGGCAGCATCTGATTTTGCTCCATATCTTCTTTGAGCATATTGGGCTAACCATGCTCTGGGCTCAATTTTATCTTGATGAAATGCCATCTCGAATGCCATGTCGTAATAAGCAGGGTTTTGCTTAATCGATTCCATGAATAGTCCACTACCAGTTGCATTAGGAGCCTCTTTCTTTGCATTTTGGTATTGATTCGACGCCAGTAGATTGATATCGCCATGCATATTGATTCTACCACCAAAGTTGTGTAGGTTACCTACCACAAAGTCGTAGCCCCAGTAGTTTTCGCTATTGCGCCATTTCCAACCACCTAAATCAAGTACAATCAATTTTCCTTTTGGAAACATTGTTGCAATATCTTTTCTGATAGACCAGGCTTGCATTGCAATTGTTGCATTTGGGTCGAAATCGGAAAGTAGCTTATAGATGGCTTTACCCACACCGTTCATGTACTCTGTTGTCTCTTTGGGAGGATGTCCTTCGTGAAACGGATCGGCTGCATATATACCGTGAGCTCCGAATAATTTTTTCTCTTCGGCCAAAAATGCTTTCCCAAATTTCTCGAACAATGGATCGAGTGGGTCAAGCTGAGCAGTTCCCTCAAATCCGCACCAGCGTGACTCTTGAAGAATGTTTGCTTCAGGGAATTTTTGAATGAACTCGCGAGGAACACATCCGGTGAATCCTTGTTGGATAGGCTTCATGCCAAGCTCCAACTGACGATTAATGATTTGTTGACCAAGCTTAATGTGTGTGTCGATCCAGTTTTTAGGAAGTGGACCTCCATGACTTTGAATGTTGGTCATCCATTGCCATGCAAAATAGGCTGGTCCAACCAGAAATTTTCTGGCTTCTTCATCGGTAAAGCCAAACTTCAATAGGGTGTTGTACCAAACTCCTTCTAAACCGATAACCGATAATGGCATATTTATACCATTCATTGCCATAAAGTCGATTTCGCGTTGCCAGCGTTCCCAATTCCACCACGATGCAGTGTAGTTTAGCGTACAGTAATTGAAGTAGACACGAAATTTGGCATCGATTTTTTTCTCTATTTTTTCTTTAGGTAGTGGTAAGCGTTTGGGGAGGTTCAACTGGTCACCACACCATGATAAATGCGCATTACAGGTATACTTCAAGTACCAGTTTAGTGCAGAAGCAATGGCTACTGAGTTGTTTCCTTTTAATGTGATTTTTCCTTTCTCGCTAGAAATCTCAAAATAATCTTTTCCTTCTTGTGCATCAATCAGCATCAATTTAAATTGTTCTGAGTAGCCAGGAATAACTCGTTCAATCAAATCGTTTGCCGCAATCAAACGCTGATCTTTATAAACTTCCTTAGAACTACAACTCCATAAAAACAGGAGTAACATTAGGCTTGGTAGTATTCGTTTCATTTCGATTTTAAATTTTATCCATTTTAAAAATGTAAAATCGATTTTAAAACAGTGCGTTGTAGTGATCAGGTTATGTACTCATATGTTCAACTGTAATATATACAGGTGGTTAGGGTGGGTGTTTTTTGTCAAATAAGACGATGTTTATATTTGCTTTTTTCTGTATTCGGTAGGAGTTTGCTGGTATTTTTCTCGAAAACATTTATTGAAATAGGCTCTGCTTTCAAAGCCAGTTTCGAAAACGATATCGGTAACAGGCATGTCGGTAGTAGTTAATAGTTCGGCTGCTTTTTTCATTCTGATATTCCGAATAAACTCTTTTGTAGACATTCCAGAGTGCTCTTTTAGGATATTGTAAAGCTTGGTTTTGCTCATGTTCATTGCTTGAGCAAACTGTTCCACCTGAAAGCCTGAGTCGTTTAAATGTTGTTTCACTATTTCGGTTGCTCGAAGAATGTCTTCGTTTTCTTTTTGGGGCTTTTCTTCTAGATGAACAATCTCGTCCTTTACATTCGCTTTTCTTCGTTTTACTACCAATGCAATTGCAAAGATGACTGCTCCTATTAAGGTGTATAACCACCAATTGTTTGCTTTCTCTTTTATTACAAACTGTTGCCAGTATTCCGAATTTTGCTCTCCTGCCTGAAACATTTCCTCGTCAGAGATAATTCTATTCCAAATGGCAATGTTGTCCATCTCGCCTTTAAAGAAGTTGTTCCAGAGGTTATTCCCTATTCGTAATCTTTTAGCTGCATTAGGGTAATCTTCAATGTCAAATTCTTTAACCAGTTTTCGGTTGAAATATAGTTTTAGTTGTTTGCCTTCCAGATAGGAAAAGCCAACGTGACTCCATTGATTGGGTTTTATTTTTACATTATTGGCAATCAGATCATCTATTTGCGGAAGGGTGAAAAGCAAGTAGCCATTTCCTCCAACACGAAAAGCAAAGGCTTGTTCTGAATCAAGCAGAGCGCCATATCTTTCTGTGGGGCGTTCGCATTTTACCCATCCGGAAAAAGAGATGGCATTGTCAACTTTTAGTTGAGGAAAATCGATATAACTATTGTCTCCGTTTAGATGAATTCCTTTTCCATCTTTGGAATCAACTTTTTCGATATTAGTAAATGTTTCTTGTTCGCTTTGTCTTCTAAACTCGAATCCATTGGAATAAATTAAGCCGTAATTCAATTGCTGCTTTAATCGCTGCTTTTGATGTTTTTCGATAATCTCTTGGTTGGATAATGGCCGGTTTACATACTGAAATTGCGATATTCCTCCTGAGAAATGTTCACGCCAGGTATCTTTTCCTATGAAAAAGGTAGATTCTCCTGTGGGCATATTGCCTTTCCATTCAAATTGAGCGCAAAGTTGTCCATTTAGAAATAGATCAATATTTCGGTTTTTTAACCTGCAAGCAACAAAATACCAGTTTTCTTCGGTTAGCATTAAGCCAGAGGTGTTGTTATCTATCCGACTTGGTTGGGTAAACTGTAATTCTCTGTTGGTTGTGGTTCTTAACCAAAAGTGATTGGTGATTCCCACCAATGCGCAATTGCGTCGAAGTAGTGAAGAAGATTTGAACCAAAACGAAATGGTGAAGATAGAATCCTTGTTGAATTTTGGAGCAGCTATGTAGGACGTTTCTCCATTGAATTGTAGAAGCTGATTAAAGAAAGCATCCGACTTCTCTACTATTTCTTCCTTTTCTATTTTAGCTGCATCATACTCTTCTCCGTTATTTATGAATTGAATAACAGAAGAGTTGGATTGTCCCAATGCAGAGACGCTCCATGCAATACAAAGAATATATGGTAGAAGACTTTTGATCAAACCCTAGTTTTTACACAAAAATAAGGTTTTGGTTAATAAATAAAATACGGAATCTCAACTTTGAAGGTGGAACCTTTACCGAGTTTCGATTTTACACCTACTTTACAATTGAGTAATTGCGATAGCTTTTTAACGATGGCAAGTCCTAGACCAGTACCTCCGAACTTGCGGGTATGGGCGTCTTCAACCTGAAAGAATTGTGAGAATACATTCTTCAAATCATCATCTGAAATTCCCATGCCAGTATCTTTAACTTCTAGTCTTAGTCTGTTCTTCCCAAGGATATTGACAATAACATCAACTCTGCCTTTGTCTGTATATTTAAATGCATTATTGACAAAATTCGATATGATTTGATAAAGTCGAACTCTGTCTGAGTAGATTAAAACATCTTGATTTAGAAGCTGAACACTGAACTGAAGATCTTTATTCATTTGTTCTAGAATGGTAGAATAGTCCGTTTCTAGGTCTTTCAATAAATCATTCATTGAAAACTGTTCCAGATTGAGAGAGATAGTATCGGATTCGATTTTAGATATATCCAAAATGTCATTTATCAAAGTCAATAACTTATCACCATTACGTTCTATTTGGTCAACATACAGTTTTATGTTTTCTTCATTATCCAAAACATTGGGAAGCAAAGATGAAAAACCCATGATTGCATTTAGAGGAGTGCGAATCTCATGTGACATGTTAGCCAAGAATGAAGATTTTAAATGATCAGACTCTTCGGCTTTTTCTTTGGCCACAATCAGTTGCTCTTGAATTTCTTTTGCTTTAGTGATGTCGGTAGAAATTCCAATGAAATGAGTTAGGTCTCCTTTTTCGTTTTTAATTCCAGAAATTGTGTATGAAGTCCAATATAAAGCTCCGTCTTTTTTTCTGTTGAGCAGTTCCCCATTCCAAATTTCACCTTGCAATATTGTCCCCCATAGTTCTTTATAAGTTTCTGGAGATTGTCTCCCTGATTTTAACATAGAATGTTTCTTTCCAATCACTTCCTCCTTGGTGTAGCCAGTGATTTCTGTAAACATTTCATTTACATATTCTATGATTCCTTTTGTGCTGGTGATGGAAATAGCAGCAGGAGAAACTTCTAGTGCCTGACTCAATTTCTGAATTTCAAGATTATCTAAAACCTCATTGGTTACATCTCGGAATAGTATCTGAATATTACTTGCGTTTCGACTAATGATATACTCTAACCATCTATTGTTCTCCTGATCATAGAAAGTGGAAGCTTCACCTTTATTTAGAGATAAGTTGGATACGTCGTCGAAAAGACAATTGCAGAAATTCTTATTTTGACATGATTGGGTTGACGATAAATAGTTATTGGCTGATAATAACTTTCCCAAGCAGGATGGTCCGATTTCTTTTGCTTTTTTATTAATGAAACTTACATTGTTTCCTTCAATTAATATAATTCCAATGGGGGATGCTTCAGCTAAACTTCGAAAACGCTCTTCACTTTCTTTGAGTTGCTCTAGCGCTTTTTTATTCTCCCTCTCAATTTCATGTTTCTCAATTGCATTTTTTATGGCTACACCAACCCGATCTAAACGATCTTTCATTAGATAGTCAGTGGCTCCTTTGTGAATCATTTTCACTACGGCTTCTTCTCCAATTGTTCCTGACGAAATAATGAATGGGATATCTATATGATTATCAACGACAATTTTTAGAGCTTGTTCTCCTCCAAACCCAGGGATACGATAATCTGATATGATTATATCAAAATCGGAAGTATTCAGGTGGTGTCTAAAATCCTTTTCATTGTCACATATCACATAGTTAAACGAAGGGATTTTTCGTTTGATATGATCGATTAAAATAACAACATCAAGTTGATTATCTTCTATTATTAATATCTTAATTTCCCGCTGAAGCATATCCTCTCAATCACCTGCGTTATTTAAAATGCAATTGCTTTTGCATCATTTCATTGCAGACTCAGAATATACAACACCAAAACCGACAATTCGGTTTATCTATATTCTTCGATGGTTAAATTCTAACTCGAAGTGAAATAATGAAATTTCGTCCTGCCGCAACAATTCCCGAAGAATATGGCCTGTATCGAACATCTGTAATGTTCTCGATTCCGGCATTTAATTGGATTAGTTTATTTACCTGGAAGGTCGACTTCAGGTTTAAAGTTATCCAGCTTGGAGAGTATGGATTACCGTTGCTATCGGTAGCATACATGTGTGTCTTTCCGCGTTCATCTTCCGACATGTTGCTGTAGCTTACTTCTCCATTATAAAGGGCATATAAATCGAAGCGGACTTGTTTCACTGTCGCAATGATGTGGCTTGATCCAAAAAATGGAGCAATGTGTCGCATTGGTTGATCGTTGTTGTCTCTTCCGTATTGATACGAGAAATTAGATTTGAAAAGTACGTGCTTGAATAGGTTTCCGGTGAATCCAAGATTCATTCCCCATATATTGGCATAATCGGCATTCTGGAATGCTTTGATTTGACTCAATACATCATCGTATATCATTTCCGATTTTCCGTTTAGCTGGAAATCGCCACGTACCATTGCATTAAATAGGCGGGTATAATAACCTGTCAATTCAAATTTGGCATTATTCCCAAAGTTTCTAATAATTCCCAATTCGAAATTGGCAGCATACTCTGGCTCCAGATCAGGGTTGGGAACAATAACTGTTCCTGGTTCAGAGTCGAAGACTTTAGCCGCGTCGTCGATGTTTGGAGCTCTAAATCCTGTTGAGGCATTTACATTAAACTGCCACTGTTCATCGGGATGATACACCAATCCAACGTTTCCGGTAAGGGCGCCGTTTCGGTTTTTAAATTCTGAAAAAGGAAAATCATAGAATCGATTGTCAAATGTTCCGCTACTCCAAGTGTAGTTGTATCGAGCACCAGCACTAAATGTCAGGTGTTTTGAAAAATTGTTTTTGTAGCTTCCGTAAATAGCAGCCGAGGTGTATTTTGAACCATCAGGGTATCGCGAAGCATATACTTCAGTTTCCTGTGTGTTAATGTTTCGCGTATGTCCTTTCGAACCGACATCGTTATGCAATAAATCTACTCCATAGTAGAGCATCGAGTTTTCAGACAACTTTTTGTCAAAATCGATATTCAGAGAGTAGGCATCTACTTCTTCTGTTCTTTCCCGGATAGCTGTTTTGTTCAGTTTTCGGTCATGTCTACTTTCTGTGTAGTTTTGATATGCTGCATTAATGTTCATTACATCGAATAATGAACTTTCGGCTTTAACTTTTGCTTTCAAATGGTGCATTACCCATTTTTGAGGACCGTAATACCATTGTGCATATTTTGGTTTTCCATTCGATTTTTGGATTAATCGATCGTAGCGCGGTACATCCGAACTTTTTGAATAATGCAAGCTGTATTCCAAGTCGATGTTCTCGGATGGTCTGTATCGTACTTTGTTCATCCAGTTTAACTGGTTGTAGCCACTGTGAATTTGCTTCTCCGGATGACTGTTTTCAACAACTTTATCACCTTCGGGTGTAACAACAATGTATTCTTTGTTCAAATATTCACTCTTTCCATGGCTTCCCATTTGTAAATCATCGTAGTCTGAATAGCTTAAAGAAGATACCCATCCCCACTTTTTACCTCCAAGATTAAAATCGAAATGGCCCGTTTTTTCCTTGTTGGCCGTGGCATAACGAGTCATTGCATTTCCTTGGATCAGTGTTTTGCCGGTTGATAGTCTTGCTGGAAGTGTTTGGAAATTGAGCACTCCGCCCAATGCATCACTTCCGTAAATTACAGAAGAGGGGCCAAAAATGACTTCTGACTTGGCAATTGAGTTTGCATCAAGCGAAATTACATTTTGAAGATTTCCGCTACGAAATATGGCGTTGTTCATGCGTACTCCGTCTACAACCAATAGTACTCTGTTGGCAGCAAAGCCTCGTAGCATTGGACTTCCTCCTCCCATCTGACTTTTCTGAATAAAGATTCCAGAGTTAACACCAACTAAGTCGGCTGCTGTTTGCGGATTATAAAATTGAACCTCTTTTGATGTGATTGACTCTATTTGTGCTGCTACTTCACTTCGCTTTTCTTCTCTTTTGTTAGCAGCAATAATCACTTCGTTTAGTCGAACCGGATCTTCTTCTAGTCGCAAGCGAAAGTTTCTTTCTTTTAATTCCTGAAAGGTTAAAGTCTTCGATTTATAATATGGATGACTGATTTTTATTACAGAATTGGGATCAAATTGCGTGAGTTCGATATTTCCTTGAGCATCGGTAAAGCCTACTGCCGAATTAGAGAATATGTAGACATCTTCAATCGGAAATAAGCCTTGTTTGTCAAAAACATGCAATTTCTGAGCATTCGACACTTTTGATAGTGACAAAGTAGCTAGTAGTATTAGAGTAAGTAGTAAGCGGTTCAATTTCTTCTGTTTAAATTTTAACAAACTTAGTAATAATGCGATTTTTAAGCGGATAATTGCTACAAAAATCATGCTACAAAAGGTGTTTGTAAGTGTTTTGTGTTGTGTTGGAGGCTAATTCAAACACGTGTTCAAATAAAAAGTAGCATGTGTTTATGAAACATTGGTGCAATATTTTCTTCATGATCGCATAATGTGAAGATTACATTGAGTTAATATTTTGGCTGTAAATTTGGAGTAAACAATAGAGATACATTTTTAAACCAAAAGACCTTTTGACCATTCCCAAATTCAATTTAATGATTCTGACAAGAGAGCACAGATCATTCCTTTGCTAAAATTAAGTCGGATTAGATTCAACTCTTACTAAGGAGCCAATCGGCTCCTTTTTCTTGTCATATTTTTGGTAAAATCCGAATTGTACCCCGCCTATTAACCCTGTCATTTACCTACGTTACATAGATTTGCGTTCAGTTTAAATGGTTAAAGTTGGCTCTTGTTCAACCGACTGTAATTTATATCTTTGGTGGATTAACCAGAATAAATTATACCGCAAAAATGAAAAATCTATTAACAAAACGAATTGTACTCGTTTTGCTGATTGGTATTGTCGTAGGCATAGTAATTATGCTGAGTGGCCAAAAAGCAATGAAGTACACATCTACTGATGAGTATTGCAACTCATGCCACATTCATCCTCATGCAACACAATCGTGGAAGCAATCGGTTCACGTTGTCAATCGCAGTGGAGTGAAAGTGCATTGTGTGCAATGTCATTTACCACCGAAGGGACAAAATCATTTAATTGAAAAAATCAAAGCTGGATCGAAAGATGTTTACGGATATCTTTTTAAAGACAGCACTGAGTTTAACTGGGCCGCCAAGAGCCACCCTGACATGGCATCGAAATTTACTTTCAAGTCGTCGTGTATTAATTGTCATGCCAACCTATTTCCTTTAACTCTTTCGAAAAAAGGAGAGCAGGCACACCTTTATTACACGCAACACGAAGATGAATTGAACTGTATCAATTGTCATATCGATGTTGGTCACTACGATCCGAATGCAGCAGCGCATGCTCAAAACACATCGTTTGGAAACAAAGAGGAAAAACGAGAAATGTTTACTGAGGCAACTGTTGTGAATAAGTTCGAATCGTTCGAAGAGCACATTCCGGAAAGCGACGTAGCATTTAAAATGGTTGCCATTCCTGGAGGTTCATTTAAGATGGGTAGTCCGGATAAAGAAAAAGGACGTGAGAATGACGAAGGACCGGTGAAAGAGGTGAAGGTTTCTCCATTCTTTATGGCCGAAATTGAAGTAACTTGGGACGAATATTTGGCATTCTACCAGCAAACTTCAGCCGAAGGAAGAAGTACCGATACCGAAGGTGTGCGCAAAGAAGGTGATGTAGATGCTATCTCGGGAGCAACTCCTCCTTATGGTCAGCCAGATCAGGGATGGGGCTTAGGAAAGCGTCCGGCCATTACTATGACATGGCATGCTGCAGAGACTTATTGTCGTTGGTTGTCGCAGGTGACAGGAAAAACATACCGACTACCAACAGAAGCAGAATGGGAATATGCTGCACGTGGAGGAAAAGAGGGAAGCTATTTCTTTGAAGGAAAAGCATCTGATTTTAACACGGAAAGTATTATTAATAAAATATTCGGAGCTAATACAGAAATACTGGATAAACATGTGGTTTATGTGGGCAATAGCAAAGCACAGACTCAAACTCCTGATGTAGTGGAAGCCAATCCATTTGGATTGAAAAACATGTTGGGAAATGTGGGTGAGTTCTGTAGCGACTGGTATTCTCCTGATGCATTGAAGAAATTAACCAACGGTGTAAATAACCCTAAGGGGCCTGTTTCAGGTAAGCACCATGTGGTTAAAGGAGGATCGTTTAAGAGTACTCCTGCTCAGGTGCGTTGTGCCGAGCGTGACTTTGCTGATGAGGCTGCCTATAGAAAAACCGATCCGCAGATGCCAAAGAGTATTTGGTGGTATTCAGACTGTACACATATTGGTTTCCGAGTTGTATGTGAGTTTGATGAGAAGACAGGAAAATAAATTCTGTTTTCAAAAATAAGAAGTGAAACAGATGAGTGAAAAAGGATTAAGCCGAAGGAATTTTTTGGGAAAAGCTGCTTTAATTGGAGCGGCAGGAGTGGCTGGAGCACAGCTGCTGCATTCATGCAAAAGTAATCAACCTAAGAGCGATGTGAAGCTCGATCTTCCTCCGTTGTTGGACAAAGCTCCTGACGGACCGGTTTTGAAAGCCGGATTAATTGGTTGTGGCGGACGAGGTACAGGCGCTGCTTTAAATTTCTTAGATGCTGGTCCTAATTTACAAATCACTGCGCTGGCAGATGTTTTCGATGATAAAGTGAAGCAGTGTCGTGAAAAGTTGAAAAGCAGACGTGGCGTGGAGATTGCCGACGAAAAATGTTTTGTTGGTTTCGATGCTTACGAAAAGCTAATTGATTCGGGAGTTGATATGATTATTCATGCAACACCTCCGTTTTTCCGTCCTCAGCATTTCGATGCAGCCGTAAAAGCACGTAAACATGTGTTTATGGAAAAGCCTGTATCAGTCGACCCGGCAGGGACTCGTCAGATTATGGCTACTGCCAAAAAGGCTGAGGCATTGGGATTAAGTGTGGTTACAGGAACGCTTTTCAGACATGCTAACGACTATATTTCGGTTTACAAACAGGTAAAACAAGGGGCTATTGGAGAATTGGTTTCGGCCAATAGTTATTACAATACCAGTGCCGCATGGTATCGTAATCCGAATGCCGATTGGACTGAAATGGAGTATATGTTGCGCGACTGGATGAACTGGTGTTGGCTTTCGGGCGATCATATTGTTGAGCAAAATGTTCACCGTATCGATAATGTGATGTGGTTTATGGGCAAGCACCCTGTTAAAGCTGTTGGCTTTGGTTCAAGACAACGTCGTAAAACGGGTGATCAGTTCGATAACTTTAGTGTTGATTTTGTTTTCGATAACAATGTACACTACCATAACATGTGTCGCCAGATAAATGGTACAGCTCGTAATGTTTCCGACTACATTGTTGGTTCAAACGGGTCGACTAACCTAGCAAACACTATCTGGAATCCGGATGGAACTGTGCGTTTTGAATATGAGTATCCTAAAAATGAAAAAGGAGAATCGATGCGCTGGCCAGATCCTAATCCATACGTTCAGGAACATATCGATTGGGTGACTTCAATTCGAAAAAACATGGCATATAACACTGCCATTGCAACTGCCGAATCGACTATGGCAGGAATTATGGGACGTATTTCAGCCTATACCGGAAAAGAGGTAACCTGGGAAGAGGTAATGAACTCAGATCTTCGTTTAGGGCCAAAGCATATGGTTTTTGGCAAGGTCGATATTCCTAAAGAAGTTCCTGTGCCAGGAGTTGCAGCAAAAAGCTAAATAGAATTAAGATTGAAATATAATCCGTATCTCTCAATCCGAAAGGAAAGATTGATACGGATTTTTTATGCTTCAAAAGCAATTGACAGACTGAATTTTTTTCAAAATCGAAATGTTAAAAATTCAAAAAAAATCGATATATTTGGCGGCGTTGATTTTATATGAAGTCGTTAAAAAACATATCGAAACACACGTTAATCCGAATTGTAATGCTTTTGGTTATTACCATGGGTGCAGTTTGGGTGGATTTCAATCGTGATGTTGAATCTGATAAAACTCCTGTTTCTCAACAAGAAAGCAATGGTGATCAGGCTCAACTATTAACTCGATCATTTATTTTTAATACATTCGATAACAACAAAATGGGTGCTGCTGAAAGTAGCGGGAAACGACTATTTTTAAGAACTTTGAATAAGTTTTTGCAGCGCCACCACAATATGCAAGCGTTTCAACTACAGGAAACTAGCATAGCAGAGAACCAGCCTCTTTGGGTGACTGTTCAATATATCCATTTTCATCAGCGATTCTATCAACCGGCTGATGGAGAACCTCCTTTGATTTAATACTATTTCGGATTAAAGTAATTAATCCTGACGCATTTTGCTGGTGCAATTTGCCTCATTTTGACTATTGAACTTCAGCATTCCGACTGAAGATATTATCTATAAAATTTAAAAACCAAAACAATACAAATCATGCAAAACAAAGGTGCAATTAGACTGTTTGCAGTTTTATTAGCCTTGGTGTGTACTTATCAGCTTTATTTTTCTTTTAAAGCACGCCAGGTTAGAACTGATGCAGTAGAGTACGCTAAAGGCGACGAAGCCAAAGAAAAGTACTACCTGGATTCAATTGCAGGACAGCCTGTGATGAATTTCATGTGGATTAAAGATTTTACTTACAAAGAAGTTCAAGAACGTGAGATGAATCTTGGTCTTGACCTTCAGGGTGGTATGAACGTTACTTTGGAAGTTTCTGTTAAGGATCTTATCGTAGCTTTATCAAACTACAGCAAAGACGAAAAATTCAGAGCTGCGTTGAAGAAAGCAGAAGAGATGCAAGGAAACAGCCAGGATGGATTCGTTGATCTATTCGGAAAAGCTTATACAGAAGCAAATCCTAATGCTAAACTAGCTTCTATCTTTGGTACTTTGGAATTGAAAGATAAAGTGAAATTCAATTCTACTAACAATGAAGTACTTTCTGTTATTCGTACAGAAGTTCAGGATGCTATCGACAATGCATTTAACATCATCCGTGCTCGTATCGACCGCTTTGGTGTTGCACAGCCAAATATTCAGTTACTACAAACTCAAGGACGTATCCTTGTTGAGCTTCCTGGTGTAAAAGAGCCAGAGCGTGTACGTAAGCTGCTTCAAGGTGCTGCTATCTTAGAGTTTTGGGAAACTTATGAAAATACAGAAGTATTCCAATTCTTAAATGCTGCTAACGCTGAAATCAAGAAAGTGAACGATGCAGCAGAAGGAGTAGCAGAAGAGAAAAAAGAAGAAGCAACTAAGAAAGAAGATAAAAAAGATGGTTCATTGGAAGAGATGGTAAACAGCGAAGCTGCTGCCGATTCAGCTAATGTAGGTCTTGATAACTTCAAAAAGAATTTCCCTCTTTGGGCTGTTCTTTCTCCAAGTGTAAACCGTGCTAACCAGCCAATGGGTGGTCCTGTTGTTGGTATGGCTCACGAAAAAGATACTGCACAAATTGGAAAATACTTGCGCATGAAGCAAGTGAAAACAGTTCTTCCTCGTAATTTGAAATTGGTTTGGACAGCTAAACCTTTCGATAAAGGAGAAAGCTTCTACCAGTTAATTGCATTGAAAATAACAAGCCGTGATGGTCGTGCTCCACTTTCAGGAGATGTTATTGTTGATGCTCGTCAGGAAATTTCACAGTCAGGTGCTGAATCGGAAGTAGACATGTTGATGAATGCTGAAGGTGCTAAAGCATGGGCTCGCTTGACAAAAGAGAATATTGGAAAATGTATCGCTATCGTATTAGATGACGCGGTTCAGTCATACCCAAGAGTAAATGTAGAAATCAACGGTGGTCGTTCACAGATTACTGGTGGATTTACTGTAAACGAGGCAAAAGACTTGGCTAACATTCTTAAGTCGGGTAAAATGCCAGCAAAAACAATCATCGTATCGGAAGATACTGTTGGTCCTTCATTAGGTAAAGAAGCTATCCAGTCGGGATTGTGGTCATTCGTAATTGCTTTCGCATTGGTATTGGTTTACATGATCTTCTTCTACAGCCACGCTGGTTACGTTGCTAACTTGGCATTGGTTGCCAACATGTTCTTCATCATTGGAGTATTGGCGTCGTTGGGTGCAGTATTAACATTACCTGGTATTGCTGGTATCGTATTGACAATTGGTATGTCTGTGGATGCGAACGTACTTATTTACGAGCGTGTTCAGGAAGAGGTTCGTGCTGGAAAAGGATTGCGTTTGGCAATTGTTGATGGTTACAAAAATGCATACTCTGCAATTATCGATGGTCAGGTAACTACATTGTTGACAGGTATCGTTCTTTTCATGTTCGGTTCTGGTCCAATCAAAGGTTTCGCAACAACATTGATCATTGGTATCTTTGCATCTCTATTCTCAGCTATCTTCATTACTCGTTTGGTTATCGAGCGCAGAATGGACAAAGAGAAAAAGACTTCTTTTGCTTCAAAACTTACAGAAAACTTATTCCGTACAACAAACATCCTATTCTTGGAGAAACGTAAAGTATTCTACATCATTTCAGGAGTTGCAATCTTGATTTCTATCGCTTCTTTCGCTATTCGTGGTTTCGACTACAGTATCGACTTCAAAGGAGGTAGAACTTACGTTGTTCGTTTCGAAGATGATGTAAAAGTAGAATCTGTTAGTAAAGCGTTAGCTGCTGTTTATGGTTCTTCTCCTGAGGTGAAAACTTTCGGTGAAAACAACCAGGTTCGTATTACTACTGACTACAAAATCGAAGATTACAGCTCAGAAGTAGACAATGAAGTAGAAGCAAAAATGTACGAAGGTTTGAAAGCTGCTGGACTAGTTAAGTCTAGTGTATCTAAAGCAGATTTCTTAGCTAACTACCGTATGCAAACACAGAAAGTTGGTCCTACTATCTCTGATGATATCAAGAAAGATGGTACAAAAGCGATCTTGTTCTCGTTGATCATTATCTTCCTTTATATTGTAGTTCGTTTCCGTAACTGGCAGTATGGTCTTGGAGCATTGGCTGCATTGGCGCACGATTCAATCATTGTATTGGGAATCTTCTCATTGACATATGGATTCTTGCCATTCTCATTGGAGCTTGACCAAGCGTTTATCGCTGCAATTCTAACAGTGGTAGGTTACTCTATTAACGATACCGTGGTTGTATTTGACCGTATTCGTGAGTACATCGGATTGCATCCTAAGCGTAACCGTGAAGAGATTGTTGACTCAGCATTGAATAGTACATTGCGTCGTACATTTAGTACTTCACTTTCTACATTCGTTGTATTGTTGGCTATCTTCTTATTCGGAGGAACTTCAATCAAAGGATTTACTTTTGCATTGTTAATTGGTGTTGCTGTGGGTACATACTCATCGCTATTCATCGCTTCTCCAATTGCTTACGATACTGCGCTTCGTGCACAGAAAGTAATTGATAAGAAGAAAAAATAAGCATTAAAATAATAGCTTAATATATAAATAAGCCCCTGGTCGTTTTAGCGATCAGGGGTTTTTTTGTAATTTCACCGCTCAGGAATAGTAGATTGAAAAATTGGTTAGACGGTTGATCATCATATTATTTCATAAACCATAGATCGAATTAGATAAATAGACCAATCAGCTTGTTGTGTTGGTAGAAGTGTTACTAGTGAAAAAAAGAGAGAGATGTTAGAGACAATATTGTTTATTAGCGGAGGAGAAATATTCTTCATTTTTGCCATTGCATTGTTGCTTTTTGGTGCTAAATCTATTCCAGATATTGCCCGTTTAATGGGTAAAGGGGTGCGCGAGTTTAAAAAAGCCACCAATGAGATAAAGCGAGAGCTGGAAGAGAGTGAAGGTGGCGATATCAAAAAAGAAATTGATGATATGTCTTCCTCAATCCGTAGTGGAAGTCGCGAAATTCAAGATAACATTAATAAACAGTTCGAAGATTAATTATTGCCGATGACCATTCTACTTCTATGTTTGGCCTTATTGCTATCGTTCTTCCTGTTGGCAAGAATTGTAGATAACTTTTTTGTCGATGCACTGGATCATATCTCAAATGATTTACGCTTGTCGTCTGATGCCGCTGGTGCCACACTGATGGCAGTAGGCTCTAGTGCACCAGAATTATTTGTTGCCTTGTTTGCAGTATTGAAGCCGGGGGAACATCAGGGCATTGGTGTAGGAAGTATTGTAGGTTCGGCTCTTTTCAATCTTCTTGTAATTGTTGGAGCAGCCGCTTTGGTACGCCGCTCGAAGCTAACCTGGCAACCCATCGTTCGCGATATCATATTTTACTTCTTAGCAGTAGGTTTATTGCTTTGGGGGTTAATGGATGGCGAATTCAATATGATGGATGCCGGAATATTCATTGGACTATATGTGCTTTATGTGGTAGCTGTCATTTATTGGCGCAAGATTTTACCATACAAAGACAACGGAATAAAAGAAGAAGAGGACATAGACGAAACATCGTGGTTCGATCGTTTTAGTCGACCAGCAGACAAGGTGTTGTGTAAATGCTTCCCTTCGGAAAAGAACTATTATTGGGTGTTTACCATTTCGATAGTTGTTATTGCAGCACTAAGTTGGGTGTTGGTAGAAGCAGCAGTCGAACTGTCAGCTATTCTAAATATTCCGGAGGCAATTGTGGGGTTAACTGTGTTGGCAATCGGAACTTCCATTCCTGATTTGTTCTCGTCGTTGGTAGTTGCCAAGCAGGGACGAGCAGATATGGCTGTTAGTAATGCAATTGGATCAAACATTTTCGATATACTTATTGGATTAGGGGTGCCGTTCATGATATACATGATAATTCATGGAGGAGTTATTGAGACGAGTGGAGGTCGCCTATTTGAGTCATCTTCCATTTTAATGGGATCGATTATTGTTTTGATTGTTCTTCTTTTCTCAACAAAATGGATTGCAGGCAAACGTATTGGCTGGATTTTAATCCTTCTATATGTTGCCTATTTGGCCAATGCCATTTTCAATATTTATTAAAAACAAACCAGCAAAATGATTGTAGCTAACCAGATAACCAAAAGCTTTGGAAACCTTCAGGTGTTGAAGGGAGTTGATTTGCACGTTGCAAAAGGCGAAGTAGTATCAATTGTCGGAGCTAGCGGTGCTGGAAAAACCACTTTGCTGCAAATTATGGGAACACTTTCGCATCAAGATGGTGGAACGCTTACAATCAATAATACCGAAATAAATAAACTCAACGAAAAACAGTTAGCACATTTTCGTAATCAGGAGTTGGGCTTTGTTTTTCAATTTCACCACTTGCTTCCTGAATTTACGGCTCTGGAGAATGTTTGTTTACCTGCTTTTATTGCTAACAAATCGAAGAAAGAGACAGAGAAGAGAGCTGCTGAATTATTGGATATGCTAGGATTAAGCGATCGACTAAAGCATCAACCTTCTGAGCTTTCGGGAGGAGAAAAACAGCGTGTTGCAGTGGCTCGTGCATTAATCAATAATCCATCGGTGATTTTTGCCGATGAACCTTCTGGAAACCTTGACTCGAAAAACAGAAACGAACTGCATCAACTATTCTTCGACTTACGTGAACAGTTCGGACACACACTGGTTATTGTTACTCACGAGGAGTCGTTTGCTCAACAGTCGGACAGAATTCTGACGATTGCCGACGGAACAATTCTTAAGTAGAAGCAGTAGCAGATGATTTCTAAATCAGTACCGATTTAGATGGAAGATTTAAAGACATTTTTAGACGAGAAAGTCGATCAATACAATAATCCTGAATTTATAACTACAGATCCCATTCAAATTCCTCGGATGTTTTCCCAAAAAGAGAACATCGAGATTGCGGGCTTTTTAGCAGCTACCATTGCTTGGGGCCAACGACCTGCCATTATAAAAAATGCCAAACGATGGATGGAGCTACTGGATAATAATCCATTCGATTTTATAATGAATAGTAATGAGAACGACTGGCAACATTTGCAGGAATTCAAACACCGAACTTTTAACGGAATCGACTGCACCTATTTCATCAAATCCATTCAGCATATTTATAAAAACTTAGGCGGCTTAGAAGAAGTGTTTACCCGCGGCTTTGAAATTGATGGAACAGCATTTTCGGCATTAGATTATTTTCGGCAACAGTTTTTTTCTTTGGAATACCCTGAGCGAACTCAAAAACATGTTTCCAGTGTAGTAAAAGGAGCTTCGGCCAAACGGTTGAATATGTATTTGCGTTGGATGGTGCGCTCCGATGATCGTGGTGTTGATTTTGGTCTGTGGAAAGATATTAACTCCAGTCAATTAATGCTGCCGCTTGATTTACACACGGGAAATGTTGCTCGAAAACTGGGATTATTATCGCGCAAAAGCAACGACTGGAAATCGGTGCAACTACTAACCGATCAGCTATGTCAATTCGATGCTAACGATCCGGTGAAATATGATTTCGCTTTATTCGGTTTGGGAATTTTCGAAGGGATAAGATAACAGGGAAATCGCTTTTAAAAAGTTAACCCCTTTCAGGGATTGATAACCACGGATAACTAACCATGGGTTGTACCCATGGTTAGTCAGAGTTAACTCCCTTCGGGAATTATTGGTCTAAAACATTCCACGAAGTGGGTAAAATATGAATAACCCTGTACGAAGTGCAGGGTTAGAACGACATTCAAATTCAGCCACGAAGTGGTTGGACTTATAAAAGCGATTTCCCTGGATAAGATAATGTAACCCGCTTTTTTGTTGCGTTAAGAGAATGATTCATTGTTTAAAATGGCCGAATTTCAGTGTAATCTGAGAATTATATAACTGGTTTAATCTAAATTCTGTAGCGGCTCATTAAGCAATCCATCATATTTTATTAAATTTGCTCCCCTTAACAAGAAATCAACAAATTGAAAAGATAATGCTCAGCGTTAAATTCATAAAAGAGAACCCCGAATTTGTGGTTGAAAGATTGGCAGTAAAGAACTTCGATGCTAAGGAATTAGTAGATGCAGTTTGCGCCATTTCCAATAGAAAAAACGAAATTCAACAAGAGATGGATCAGCATAAAGCTGAGATGAACTCGATTTCGAAACAGATTGGTCAACTATTTCAGCAGGGGAAAGCTGAGGAGGCGAATGCTGCCAAAGCAAAAACTGCTTCATTGAAAGAAGCAATTAAAGAATTAGAGAAAGAGTTTGGCGAAAAAGACGTTGAACTTACCGATAAATTGACTCAGATTCCAAATATTCCACACGAATCTGTTCCAAGTGGAAAATCAGAAGATGATAATGAAGTGGTGACTACTGAAGGAGAGATGCCTCAGTTGTGCGAAGGAGCTATTCCTCACTGGGATTTGGCAACTAAATACGATATCATCGACTGGGAATTGGGTAACAAAATTACTGGTGCTGGCTTCCCTGTTTACAAAGGAAAAGGTAGCCGTTTGCAACGTGCTTTAATCAACTTTTTCTTAGACGAAGCTCGTGATGCTGGTTACATGGAAATTATGCCTCCTTTAGTGGTAAACGAAGCTTCAGGTTTTGGAACAGGTCAGTTGCCTGATAAAGAAGGACAGATGTACCATATCACAGAAGATAACTTGTACATGATTCCTACTGCAGAGGTTCCTGTTACCAACATTTACCGTGATGTGATTTTAGATGAGGCGAATTTGCCGATTAAAAATACAGCATATAGTGCTTGTTTCCGTCGCGAAGCGGGTTCATATGGTAAAGATGTACGTGGTTTGAACCGCTTGCATCAGTTCGATAAGGTGGAGATTGTTCAGGTACAACATCCTGAAAAATCATACGAAACACTAGATCAAATGGTAGCTTACGTTACTACATTGGTTCAAAAACTAGGTTTACCTTATCGTATTTTACGCTTGTGTGGTGGCGACTTAAGTTTTACTTCAGCATTGACTTTCGATTTTGAAGTATATTCGGCTGCACAAGAAAAATGGTTAGAAGTAAGTTCGGTTTCCAACTTCGAAGCTTACCAGGCTAACCGTTTGAAATTACGCTACCGTCCAACAGGTGAGAAGAAACCAGTGTTGGCACACACATTAAACGGTAGTGCTCTTGCTTTGCCTCGTATTTTGGCGGCATTGCTAGAGAACAACCAAACTCCAGAGGGAATTAAAGTACCTGAAGTACTTGTACCTTACTGTGGGTTTGATATGATCGATTAAGATTTTTCTGTAGTCTATAGTCTGTTTTTTAATGTTAGAAGGGGTCGGCTCATGTGGTTGATCTCTTCTTTCTATTTTATGGCGTTAGTTCACTTTTGCCATAGCACTGTTTTAATTGAGATTTGTTACTTTTGAAGAATAGTGTGTTTTAAACCGAATGGCGTTTAAATGGGTTAATCAATAGAAAGCATGATTGCGACTTTAGGCAATCATCTTAAATGGCTAAGAACAGACAAATGAGATATCTACTTATAATCGTATTTTCAATTTTTTGTATTACTGCAGGTGTTGCGCAGCAATTTAAAGTAGACAAGACGCCTCAATTGGCAAGTCAGTACTTTAATGGAGGGCAATATGCCAAAGCTGCAGAATTGTACCGACAGCTTTATACCAAAACAAATATTTCGACCTACTTCAATAGCTATATCACATCGTTAATTCGGTCAGAGAATTTCAAAGATGCCGAAAAAGAGGTGAAGCGATACATGAGAAAACACCCTTCTCAGATTCATTATTACATTACTTTGGGGCAAATATTTAAAGCTCAAAAAGACAATAAGAAAACAGAGCAATACTATAACGAAGCATTGCAGAAGTTGAAAGGAGATCAGGGAACGACCAGTACATTGGTAAATACATTTATTAATTCTCAGGAGTTTGTTTGGGCTCAGAAAGCACTGGATATAGGAAAAAGGAAAACTTCAGAAGTAGTTTTCTATTACGACCAGGGAAGGCTTTATCGCATTATGCGTAACTACGATAAAATGGCCGATGTGTTCCTAAAATGGCTAAAAACGGATAAAACCAGACTATCCATTATTCAAAGTTATTTTAACTCTGCAATGGCCGATTTGTCGGGCGATGAAACAGCTAAGCTTTTGCAGGAAAAGGTACAGAACGCAGCCAATAGCGATCCGTCGTATTTACCGTATAAGCGTTTGCAGATTTGGATTTATATCAATAGAAAGCAGTTCGAAAAGGCATACGATGCGCTAACAAGTTTAAATGCCGAAACCAATAAAGAGAGTAGCCAAATTTTTACGCTGGCTCGTTCTGCTCGTCAAATTAAGCAGTTCGATATTGCGAGAAAGGCTTATCAATATTTAATAGCAACAGGAAAAACCACTAGCTATTATCGTGCTTCATGGTTGCAAATGATCGATATGGAATTTGAGCGTATTGAGTCAATGTCGGCACCTACATCGGAAGTTGTTCAACCATTTATTGAAATGGCTGACAAGGCGATAGAAAACCTGAAGATCAATCATCAGACTTATAAAGTAGCCATTCAGCGTGCCCATGTGTTGGCTTTTTATCTGCATCAAACCGAAGAGGCGATTAAAAGTCTGGAAGAGCTGATGAAAGTAAGACAGCTGAATACGGTGATGAGAGCAGAAGCGAAAATTGAAATGGCTGATATCTATTCTATCAATAGTGATCCATGGCAGGCTACGCTATACTATTCTCAAGCAATCGATTTGTCAAGAAACCATCCTATGGCCGATCAGGCAAAATGGAAGAAAGCGCGCTTGGGCTTTTTAATTGGTGATTTTGCCTGGGCTAAAGCTCAGTTGGATGCCATTAAAGGGAGCACTTCGAAGTTGACATCGAATGATGCCATCGATTTAGCCATGTTAATTGGAGCCAACTCGAACCTGGATACCACAGATGTGGCATTGAAGAATTTTGCTCGAATAGAGTATTACATTTTTAAGCGTCAAGAGGTTCCTGCATTGCAATCGATCGATACGTTGCTAACCAATTTTGCAGACCATTCGTTGGCTGATGAGGCGTTATATCGAAAGGCTCAAATCTTGATTCGCCAGCATAAGTATACAGATGCAGTAGCTGCATTAAAACGAATTTCAGATCAGTATTCTTCCGGGATTTTAGCCGATGATGCCATGTTTATGATTGGAAAATTATATGAAGATCAGTTGAAGCAACCGGCAGAAGCTAAAACATGGTTTAGAAATCTGATTTTAAGATATCCTTCCAGTGCATATGCCAATGAAGCGCGGAAGAAATACCAGGATTTAAACACAACCCCAAACTCGTAATTAGTGGATAAGAAGAAAGTAATATTAGGAATCGACCCGGGAAGTAATGTGATGGGATATGGATTAATTGCAGTGGAAGGCAAAGAGACTAAACTCATTACTATGGGCGTTATTCATGCCAAAGGGTACGGTACCCATTATAAAAAATTGCAGCACCTTTTTAATCGAGTGTTACATCTTGTAGAAACATATCAGCCTGATGAAGTGGCTTTAGAGGCACCTTTCTATGGAAAAAATGTGCAGTCGATGTTGAAGTTGGGACGCGCACAGGGAGTGGCTATGGCTGCAGCATTGAGTCGCAATAAGCCCATCTTCGAATATGCCCCGCTACGAGTAAAACAGTCGATAACAGGAATGGGACGTGCATCCAAAGAGCAGGTGGCTTACTTTCTTCAGAAGATTTTTAAGATTGAAGAAATGCCTCAGGAACTGGATGCTACCGATGCTATTGCTGTGGCTGTTTGTCACCATCTGGAGTCGAGTAGACCAATAAAAACAGCCGGCTATAGTGGCTGGAAAGATTTCATGAAGAAGAATCCCGATAGGATTAAGCAATAATTGTATTGGGGTAGCGTTATCAACTGGGATATAATAAAGAATTATTTTGAAGAGCGTTTTTTGCATTGCATTATTGTGCCTATTAAGTAGCTTAACATGGGCGCAAAGTAGAGATATATTAAAGTTGGACTATGTTCACATTGGTTCTGGAAATACCGAGTTGGATAGTAAAATAGCTTTTACCAAATATGGTGCAGAGTTAACTATTCCTCAAAAGCTAAAATCAAAAGATTACATCTTTCATACACTTAATTATTCTAATCTGAATGTAAGTTATAACCAAGATCCAATCAATTTTACCAGTTCTGAACTGGAAGAGTTTAACTCGTTTTCATACCGCTTTACTTATTTGAATATAAGAGAGAATAGGTTGCCTTATATTATTTCTTTTTCACCGACTTTATCTTCTAATTTTGAGGGTAGTGTACAGCTTAAAGACATTCAGTTTTATGGCTTGTTTGCTTTTATGAAGAGGTATCCTTCAGGAAGTATGCTGCATTTTGGTGCAATGTACTCCAGTAGTTTAGGGTTTCCTTCGCCGTTGCCATATGTTTCTTATAAAATGAAATGGGGCGGAAAATGGCAAGCCAATTTCGGTTTCCCTAAGTTGGGAGTAAAATGCCAGATCTCTCCAAAGAATGAATTAGGAGCCGGACTTGCTCTTACCGGAGAGAATATGCGTCTGGGAAAAAATCTGGATGTAACTAATGCAGGTGGTGTTCAGAACAAGGTGGTACCTATCGATAATGTGCGAATGCAAAACATTGGAGGAGTGCTGGATTGGGTTCATCAGTTGAATGATTATTCGAAGATTAAAATCGGTGCAGGTTATACTTTCAGAAGACGTTACGGCTTTTACGATGGCAATAAAAAGATGAGAGAATTTAAACTGAATAATAATATATTTCTTCGAGCCACATTAACTTTCGGGTACTATAAGAAGAGTGTTAAGTAGTCGTTACTAGCCATTATTTATTACCTTTGATTTTTGCTGAAAATGGCTCACTATGCAGTTTAAAGATATAATTGGACAAGAGGCAACTAAAAAGCAGTTGCGAAGATCTGTTTTAGAATCCAGAATTAGTCATGCCCAGATGTTTTACGGTACCGAAGGTGTTGGTAAACTGGCCTTGGCAATTGCCTATGCACAATATATTTCGTGTGCAAACAGAACGGAAGAGGATTCGTGTGGACAGTGTCCTTCATGTAAAAAATACGAGAAACTGATTCATCCCGATTTGCATTTCGTATATCCGGTGGTGAAAACTCCCAAATATAAAGATCCGGTAAGTGATCACTTTCTGAACGAATGGCGCGAAACAATTATCAAAGAACCTTACTTCAACATAGAGCAATGGTTCGATAATATTGGTGTTGAGAATGCTCAGGGAATGATCTATTCTCATGAAAGCGATGAGATAATTCGAAAATTATCGCTTAAGACATTCGAAGGGGAGTATAAGGTGATGATCATCTGGTTGCCCGAGAAGATGCATGTAGTAGCTTCCAACAAGTTGCTGAAGATGATCGAGGAACCACCGTCTAAAACACTTTTCTTGTTAATTTCGGAAGACTTAGATAAGATTATTGGTACCATCAGATCCAGAACTCAGTTGGTGAAGGTAGGTAAGATCGATGACCAGAGTATGCTGGAAGCCATTCAGAGGTGGCCTGAAACAGCCAATTACGATGTGAATAAATTGGTGCACCTGGCCGGAGGAAATCTTATTCAGGCACGTAATCTTTTGCTGAAAGACGAGCATCAGGCTTATTATTTTCAGAAGTTCGTGGAATTGATGCGATTAACCTATTCTCGTAAGTTGTTAGAGCTGTTCGATTGGGTCGATGAGGTGTCGGCAGTAGGCCGCGAAAGACAAAAACTGTTTTTAAATTATTCATTAAGGTTGATTCGTGAGAATTTTATTCTCAACTTTAAGCAGCCCGACATGAGCTATCTGAGTAATGAAGAGATGAATTTCTCACAAAAGTTCTCTCCGTTTATCAATGAGCGAAATGTGATTAAAATTTCCGAAGAGTTGGAACGTGCACATCAGCATATCAGCATGAATGGAAATGGGCGAATTATTTTTATGGATTTAGCACTAAAAGTGGTAAAACTTATCCGCCTTTAATAGGTCGATATGTGTTTATAATCAATTGAAATTGATGTAGAAACAGTCCGAAAGTTTTATGCATAGCGTTAAATCGTTACTTTTGTATTTATTTTTTAGACACAAGAGCCGTATACGGCTATCAAATATATATACCCATTTATGGATTGTTCAACATGTACTGAAGATTTTAAAGCCAGAGGATGTGGAGGATGTGGCAAGCACGGAAGTGCAGCCAAGCTTTATGTTCACGATTGGCTTAGCGATATAAAAGACACAATCAATACCTCAAGTTTAATTGAGGTTCGATTTAAAAATACGCGAAAAGATTACTACCAAAATCCCAATAATATTCGCTTGAAAGTGGGCGATATTGTTGCGGTAGAGGCAAATCCTGGTCACGATATTGGAATTGTATCACTTACTGGCGACTTGGTGCTGGAGCAAATGAAGAAGCACAAAGTAACCTATGTGAATGGCGAGCTGCGTAAAATTTACCGTAAAGCAAAGCCTGCCGATATCGATAAGTGGAAAGAGGCAATTGCGCTGGAGCATCAAACGATGATCAAGTCGCGCCAAATTACTTCTGACCTGGGATTGGCAATGAAAATTGGTGATGTAGAATATCAAGGAGATAGAACCAAAGCCATTTTCTACTACATTGCCGACGAGCGTGTGGATTTCCGCCAGTTGATTAAAGTGTTGGCCGAACGTTTCCGCATTCGTATCGAAATGAAACAAATTGGAGCACGTCAGGAAGCCGGGCGCATCGGAGGTATCGGACCTTGTGGGCGTGAGCTTTGTTGTAGCACATGGATTTCCAATTTCGTTTCGGTAACCACAACAGCTGCTCGTTACCAGGAAATTTCGCTTAATCCACAGAAGCTGGCAGGTCAGTGTAGTAAACTAAAATGTTGTTTGAACTTCGAATTGGATTGCTACATCGATGCACAGAAAGATTTCCCAAGTGCAGCGGTGCCATTGAAAACCAAAGAAGGAAACTATGTATTCCTAAAAGCCGATATTTTCAAACGCTTACTTTGGTATGCACCAGAAGATATTGCTCCAATGGGACAAGTGGCCATTTCTGTCGATAGAGCCAAAGATGTTATTTCTCGTAACCGCAAGGGCGAAAAAGTGGAGAAACTGGAAAGCGAAGCTGCAGGAATGGCTGTAGTTGAGGAGCTAGGTTTCCAGAGTCATATTATGCACGATGACCTGAATCGTTTCAACGAAGATGAAGAGCGTTCAAGAAAGAAACGCCGTCGTAAGAAGCGTCCTGCAGGAAAAGATGGAGAGAAGCGCTCTCAGTCGCGCCAGCAAGGAAACGGAGGAAACAAAAACCGTAAGCCGCAAGGACAGGGACAGCATAAAGAAAACCAGAGTCAAAATCCGCGTAAAGCCGAGAGTGGTTCTGAAAACAAGAACGAGAGAAATAATAATCGCCGCAAGCCATCCAGAAACAACAACCGAAATGGGAATGGAAATGGAAACGGGAATGGCAATGGTAAGCGACCAGCAAATAAAAACAGAAGAAACCAGAATAACTCAAATGGACAAAAACCGAATCCAAAGAGTGAATCTTAAATGGTTGGTTGTTCCTGCACTCCTGCTATTTATGTGGGCGTGCGATTTCTCAAGAGTTTATGAAGATTATAAACCGATTGAGAAAGAGGGATGGCATAAAGATTCATTGGTGAGTTTCAATGTAGATATTACCGATACTATTTCGGCTAATAATCTGATGGTGAATGTTCGTAATATGGGCAATTACCCCAATAGTAACATCTGGTTGTTTGTTAAGATTTATAGTCCCGATGGGAAATGCATTGGCGATACCATTGAATATACTTTAGCCGACTTATCAGGAAAATGGAAAGGAAGTGGAATTGGCGATATTTTCGATAACCAATTTCCATTTAAATCGAATGTGAATTTTCCGGTTTCGGGAGAATATCGAGTTGAAGTACAACACGGAATGCGTAAGACCATTTTGCCAGGTATTTCAGATATAGGAATTAGAATTGAAAAGCGATAAAATAGAAGAGAGCAGTGGGAAAGAATAAATTATCGAAATTTGCTGATCTAGAGTCATACGAACACGTTATTCAGGTGCCATTCAGTGCTGTAATGAATGCCGATCATGAATTGAAAGGCAACTGGAGCCAGAAAATGTTTGGCAACAATAACCCTATTGTTTTAGAATTGGGCTGTGGAAAAGGAGAGTACACAGTAAACTTAGCCCGAAAATATCCCGAAAAGAATTTTATCGGAGTAGATATTAAAGGCTCTCGCATGTGGAAAGGGGCCAAAGAGTCGAAGTTGGAAGGAATTAAGAATGTAGCATTCTTAAGAACCAATATCGAAGGGATCGACCGCTTCTTTGCTGAAGGTGAAGTGGAAGATATTTGGTTGACATTTCCCGATCCACAAATGAAGAAAACTTCGCGACGACTAACATCTACGTTTTTTATGGAGCGTTATCGTCGTTTCCTGAAAACCGATGGAGTAGTACATCTGAAGTGCGATAGTAACTTTCAGTATGAATACACCAAAGCCATGGTAGAAGAGAATAAGTTTGAAGTGATTCAAAATACCGACAACTTATACGAATCGAACTTAGTGGATGAAATTCTTCAGATTAAGACATATTACGAAAAACAATGGCTCGATCGTGGAATCACCATTAAATACATTTCGTTTAAACTGCATCAAGGCGAATTAACAGAGCCAGATGTAGAAATTGAAAAAGATAGCTATCGAAGCTTTGGTCGCTCGGCCAAGGATTTATAATAAATCGAACTTAGGTTCCTTGTTTATTGGCCTTGCTGGAGACAAAATCATCTCTGCAAGGCCAATAATTTTTCTTACTTACCTATTTGTTTGGCGCAGTTGCCAAAGATTCCTATTTTTGATTGCAGAAGCTGAAATTAGCTTCCAATGATAGCATTGCAATACATCCCACCAAATTGTTCAATGATATCATCGATTAAGAAAATAAAATGTCTGATTTTTACGATCAAGTATATCAAGTGGTTGCGCTTATTCCTGTCGGAAAAGTAACTAGTTATGGTGCAATAGCCCGCTATTTGGGAAGCCCTAGGTCTTCGCGTATGGTTGGTTGGGCATTGAATAACTTGCGTCATACCGACTATTATGTGCCGGCTCATCGAGTAGTAAATCAAAAAGGCATTTTATCAGGAAAGTCTCACTTTGGAGGGCAATCAGTAATGAGAGAGCTGCTGGAGAATGAGGGAATAGTGATTGTCGATGATCAAATTCAGAACCTTGAAACGGTTTTCTGGAATCCAATGGACGAACTTGAGTTAGAATAATTTATTGGTGGGGAAATATTTCCTCGGAATATTAAAATAGTTATAATGCTGAAAAAAATTACTTTCTACCTGGTATTGATTACCTTTTTGTCGAGCTGTTTTACTTCAGGAACAAAAAAGACAGCCGAAAAAACCGATGATAATGATTCCATTATTGTTGTAAAAAAACCTTTCAAAACCAATCCGAAGAAAATTGAATATGAGATCTCAATTTTAAAAGGAACCAATAAGCGTCACGGACTTCAAAAGCGTTTCTATCCACACGGAAGCTTGTATTCTGAGATCGATTATTTAATGAATAAGCGAGTTGGTGTTGCCAAGACATATTATCAGGCATTTGGTGGTAAGAAACCTCAGGTTTGGAAAGAACAGCCATATACCAATGGTAAGCTGGATGGAACTTGTCGTCGTTACCACAAGAACGGACAACTTCAGGCTGAATATGTTTATAAGATGGGCTTACCTGGACTTGGATTGAAAGAGTTTACCAATAAAGGAGTTCCTGTGAAGCAGCCTAAGCTGATTCTGTCTTCGAAGAAGAAAAAAGGATTTATCGAAATTACAGCTAAGATGTCGAATAAGGCTAAAAAGGTGAAATACTTTGCTGGCTTTCTGGTGGATGGTAAATATGTTTCCAAAAACATGAAAGAGCTGGAAGTTAAAAACGGAGTAGGTCGTTTATTAATTCCAATTACAGCTACCAAACGTTTCGAGAACATTACAGCAGTAGCATCAACACGTTACTACAACAAGCTAATTGTTACCGGAACAATAAAATATTAAGCCAGATTAACTGGTTATAGATAAGCTGTTCATTTACATGAGCAGCTTTTTTTGTTTTTAGATGTGTTCTTTGTTGTGGTTATGCAAGTCAATTAATCACACTTTTAGTTGCAAGAATAAAAAAAGACCAGCAACATCGAAGCTACTGGTCTTTCATATAGAAATGCACTACGGATTAGTGAACATACATATCTGCTTTAACCGTATTGTACTTTTTAGTTCCTTTCAATCTGTACTGAACTTTTGGTCCATTCCAGTTTTGTGGCCATCCACCAATAATGTTGTTGATGTAAATCATCTTCACAGGGTGATAACCTTTTTCCAATGCAACCATTGCATCGTTTCTAGAGAATCGCTTCACTTCTCCGTCGTTATTAACTAACAACTTGCCATCGATGTGCAATTGATCCAAGTTCGAAGAGAAACGGTAAACACCAGTTTCTGGAATATTGATATAACCTTCGATAATTACAGCCGATGGCTTTTTCATATCGAATAGTTTGTGTGCTTTACCAATATCTTTGATTTTACCATCTTTCCAGTTTTTCGCCTTTTTCAGGTCAGCTACTTTTACAAAATGACCTTCAGCTACTTTCATCTTCAATCCCTTGTGAGTGTGATCTAAAGCAACTGCTTTGGCAGGAGTTTGCTTCTCAACAGTGATTGTGCGCACTTTACTCATCTTACCAGAAATCAATACTGATGCAATTTTTACAGTAGTGTTTTTAGTAATTACAATTGGTGCAGTATATTCTGTTGAAGTAGCAGTAGGCTGGCTTCCATCTAATGTGTAAACCATTTTTACAGGACGAACAGTTGTGAATTTCAATTCTGCTTTATCTGTAAATACTACTTTGTTAGCAGGACCTTCAGGAAGTGGAATATGGTAATTGATATTGTGCTTGTCTAAACGAACAAACTGGTTGTTCATACGCTTTTCAAAGTCCTCGTAGTTTTTCTTTGCTTTAGGAGTCCAGTTTACTTCAGCCAAAGCAATAATACGAGGATAAATTCTGTATTCAGCAATGGCTGCAGTGTACATGTACTCTGTCCAAACATTTCCTTGTGTTCCTAGAATGTGTTTTGCTTTATCAGCAGCAATTTCTTTTGGCTGTGGATCGTAGCTGTACGATTCGGCAAGCGTAGTGTAACCACCAATAGCAACTGGCTCTACTTTGTTGCTTCCCTGGTAATGGTCAAGGTAACACCAGTTTCCAGGAGTCATAATTACATCGTGACCTTCGTTGGCAGCTTTAATACCTCCTTTTTCACCTCTCCATGACATAACTGTTGCTGTTGGAGCTAATCCTCCTTCCAGAATTTCGTCCCATCCAATCATCTTCTTGCCATGTTTTAATAACATTTTTTCAACACGCTGAATGAAATAACTCTGAAGTTCATGCTCGTCTTTCAAGCCTTCTTTCTTCATGCGCTTCTGGCAAAGCTTACATTTTTCCCAACGTTTCTTTGGACACTCGTCACCACCAATGTGGAAATATTCTGATGGAAATAGTGCAACTACTTCATCAATAATGTCATTCAAGAATTGGAATGTCTCTTCTTTACCTGCACAGTAAACGTCTGGCTCAACACCCCAAATGTTACGTACTTTGAAAGGACCACCAGTACATGAGTACTCTGGATAAGCTGTTAATGCACCCAATGCGTGACCAGGAAGTTCAATTTCAGGAATAACAGTAATGAAACGATCTTGTGCATATTTCACAATCTCTTTCACCTGCTCCTGAGTGTAAAAACCACCATATTCGTGACCTTCACCTTCCATACGCTTAGAACCAATCTCTGTCAATTTTGGATATTTCTTAATTTCAATTCTCCATCCTTGATCCTCTGTTAAGTGCCAGTGGAAATAGTTCATTTTAAACATGGCCATTACGTCCAATTGTTTTTTAATGAACTCAATAGGGTAGAAATGACGACAAACATCCAGGTGCATACCACGGTATGGGTAGCGAGGAGCATCATTCACTGATACAGCAGGAATTGTCCAGTTAACATCGTTTACAACAGTACTGCTTTCAATTTCAGCAGGAAGAAGTTGCATTAACGTTTGCATTCCGTAGAAAGCGCCTTTGGCAGTTTTAGCTGCAACTTTAGCTCCTTTCTTTGTTACATTCAAAGTGTAACCTTCTGCTTTTGTCGATTTAGCAGCTAGAGAAAACTCAACGAAGTTGCTAGATGTAGCTTCAGAAGTAATTTGTAAATCGAAACCTGTAGCTAGCTTTACTTTCTCAACGAAGTATTCTGCTACTTTTTTCAATTCAGGATTGTTAGCAACAACCACTTTCGTTTTCTTCGATAGCTCGAAATTGCCTTCATTCTGTGTTAGTTCCATTGGTTTTGGAACTACGTTGATACCTTGGTTGTATACTTTTGTTTCGTGTTTAACGCTGCAAGCAGCCATTAAAAACAAAGCAGATATAACCAAAATACCTTTACTGATTATTCGCATAGTAGTTTTTAATTAAAAAATTGAGAGTTAATTGACCGTAAAACTACGAAAATCAGGTAATAGAATAGAATTTCGATTTTAATTCATTTCAAATTTAAATTATGTGATTTGTAAATATGCAGTTACTTCAATGTAAACCCAACCTTGGGGTCGATCAATAAAGTTTGCATACCTAGTTGTTTTGCGGCATCTAAATTGGGCTGTAAATCGTCAACAAAAATGGTGTCTACTGGAATAAGGTGGTTTTCTGAAAGAATTCTCTGGAATCCTTCTGGCGATGGTTTCCTGTAACCAACTTCATGCGAATAGTAAACCTTGTTGAAAAGTGTTGCGAGTTCAAATCCATACATTTGGAAGAATTTCGACTCGAAGTATTGGGCATGAATAGCGTTTGTGTTACTGTATAGGTATAGTTGGTGAGTCTCCTTTAGTTTTTTTAGTGCGTCAACTCTATTGGCTGGAATATCAAGCAACATAGCGCACCAAGCTGTTTCTACTTGTTTTGAAGTAGTGCCGTTAGGTAACATGTTTTTAACTGCCTCGATAAAGTCTGTTGGCGATAATTCTCCTCTTTCCAGTTGCCCAAATGGAGATTCATGAGTAACCAATTCATCGATATGAACAACCGGAGGATATCCGAGCTCAATAAATGCATTTAAACTATTATGGATATTCAGGTTTAGAAGTACTCCTCCCAAATCGAAAATTATATTCTTTGCTTTATGAATTGAAGCTGCCATTGTATCGGTTTAAATTAACGAAAGCGATTCAAAGGTATAAGAAAATGTATTCGCATTTATAATGAAGTATTTATCTTTGATATTTGTTAGAAAATTCAATACCGATGCAAATAGATAATAAACATTACCATACTATCTGGCATAATAGCGAAAACGATACTGTTACAGTGATCGATCAGCGAATTTTGCCATTTCGATTTGAAACAATTGAATTAAATACCATTGAAGATGCCTGGCATGCCATAGCCGATATGATTGTTCGTGGTGCTCCGTTGATTGGAGTAACTGCCGCCTACGGATTGTGGCTGGGAATAAAGAATGAGTCAGTGGTAACTTCAGAATTGTTAAAAGCAAAGGGCGATTACTTGAAATCGTCGCGCCCAACGGCTGTGAATTTAGCCATTGCAGTTGATCAGGTGATTGATGCCATTGGAGCCGACTATGCCAATGCTGCAGAAATAGCATTGAAAGAGGCTTACGTAGTAAAACAAAATGAGATTGACTTTTGCGATGCCATTGGAGAACATGGAGTTAAACTAATTGAAGCAATTAGTGAGAAGAAAAAGGGAGAGACGGTAAATATCCTTACGCATTGCAATGCTGGTTGGTTGGCGTGTGTGGATTGGGGAACTGCAACTGCTCCAATTTATAAAGCGCAACTGAAAGGAATTGATATTCATGTTTGGGTAGACGAAACGCGCCCGCGCAACCAGGGAGCTAAGCTGACAGCATATGAGCTGGGAGAACAAGGTGTGTCGCATACCATTATTCCAGATAATACCGGAGGACATTTAATGCAACATGGAATGGTTGATTTGGTGATTGTGGGAAGTGACAGAACTACACGCCAGGGCGATGTGGCCAATAAAATTGGTACTTACCTTAAGGCATTAGCTGCTTCCGATAATAATGTTCCGTTTTATGTTGCACTACCATCAACTACTTTCGACTTTAATTTAAAAGATGGGGTGAAAGAAATTCCCATTGAGCAGCGCGATGGAGCAGAAGTGTTTGCCATGGAAGGAGTGCTTAACAACGAAGTGGTAACTACTCGAATTATGCCAGAGAACAGTCCTGTTGCTAACTATGGTTTCGATGTTACTCCGGCACGCTTGGTGGCTGGTTTAATTACAGAACGAGGAGTGTGCGAAGCCAATGAAACAGCCATCACCCAAATGTTTAACGATAAAATTTAACGCATGACCAAAATAGCTATCATTGGAGGTTCGGGATTAGAAAATCCAGATCTTCTGAAAAATGCATCACGAGTTGAGGTAGAAACTCCATACGGAGCGCCAAGTTCTGATTTTATAACTGGCGAAATTGCCGGAATAGAGGTGGTAATTCTGTCGCGTCACGGACGTAAGCATAATATCACTCCAACGCAGGTAAATAATAAGGCCAATATATGGGCAATCAACGAATTGGGATGCACCCATATTATTGCGACTACCGCTTGTGGTAGCTTGCGAGAGGAGATTGATCGTGGGCATTTGGTAGTTTTAGATCAGTTTATCGATTTTACACGAATGCGCAAGCTTACCTTTTTCGATGATTTCAATGAAGGAATGAAACATACTCCAATGGCCGATCCATTTGATGCGACATTACGTGAGAAATTGGTTGCTGCCGCAAAAAAAGAAGAGCTAACTTTTCATGAAAAAGGAACTGTAATTTCAATTGAAGGGCCTCGTTTCTCAACGCGTGCCGAAAGCCACATGTTTCGTATGTGGGGAGCCGATGTGATTAATATGTCGGTGGCTCCTGAATGTGCTTTGGCCAATGAAATGGAAATTCCGTATGCTGCAGTAGCGATGAGTACCGATTACGATTGTTGGAAAACCGATGAAGAGCCTGTAACAATGGAGGCTGTAATGGAAGTATTCAAGGCCAATGTAAGCAATGTGCTAAGACTGTTGGTAAATACCATTGAAAACTTCTAGTGCAATTTCGATATAAAATGAAAAGAGAGTGACCTGTTGAAAGTACACTCTCTTTTTTTATGCTGTTTTGTAAAACAATTTCTATTACAAGTTGGCCACTTTAGTTAGCCCCTGAAGGTCTAAGAATTTAATCTTTCGACCCTGTAACTCAATCAGCTTGTCTTGTTTGAATTCTGATAGTAGTCGGATAACCGATTCAGTAGCTGTTCCAACCATATTGGCCAGCTCTTCGCGTGTCAATGAAATTTGAAGTGTTTGGTTTTCATCCAATTCAAAATTCGATTTCAGCAGAATTAAAACCTCTGCCAGACGCTCACGAACAGTTTTCTGTGCAATGTCAGTAATGTAATCATTGGCTTCTTTCAGCTCTTTACATACAATCTGAAGCATATGAAGAGAAAACTTCGAATTGTTATCCACTAGATATAACAATGTTTGATATGGAACATGGCACAGTACAGCTTCGTCGATGACCTTAGCTGTTGTACAAGCCAACTCATTACTTACCAATGATCGATAGGCAATAATTTCTCCCTTTTTGGCAAAACGGATAATTTGCTCTTTTCCATCAATACCGGTTTTATACACCTTTACAATACCTTTGGTAATACAATAAAAACCAGTTAATCGACTTCCTTCACGATAAATAACACTTCCCTTTTTATAAACCGAACACGTTTTGTCGTAATTCAGTCTGTTTACCTCATCTTCAGTTAAATGTTTGAAGATCCTAAATCCTGAGAGATCCATCTCTTCAGGAGTCGGCCTATTTAATGTGCTTCTCATCTTAAATGGGAACTTTAAACCATTTATATTGTTATTTAGAAAACTCTAAAGTAAAAATATCACTAAAATTTATATTTACAACAATTTACAATTCAAATAGATTAACAGATGAAACATAAAATTGATTTAAAATGGCAAGATAAAATGAGTTTCGAAACAGAGCTGGATGGGCATCCGTTGGTGTTGGATGCATCTGAGGATGTGGGAGGTAGTGATTCCGGGCCTCGTCCGAAGAAACTAATGTTGGTTGCTCTGGCTGGATGTACGGGTATGGATGTGGTTTCAATTCTTAAGAAAATGCGTGTAAATGTTGACAGTTTCAATGTTGAGGTAGAAGCAAATATGACTGAAGAACATCCTAAAAAGTACACCGAAATGAAGATTATCTATCGTTTTAAAGGTAAAAATCTACCTATTGAAAAACTGGAAAAGGCTGTGGGACTGTCAGAAGATCGATATTGTGGTGTTAGTGCTACATTAAGCGGATCTGTTAAACTAACTTCGGAAATTGTAATTGAATAGGCCCAAACTACGACTGAACTGTATAAAACTGTTGAAAATTGGAATAATAACAAGTTTAATTCGTTTCTATAATTGAGATGGGTTGAACGATTAAATTGGGGGAATATATAATGAAAAAAACAGTTTTTACATTTATTTTTTTGGTGTTGATCGCTTTAGGTAGCTATGCACAGAAGTTTATGCTCGATTCATCGGAAAGCATGGTGAAGTGGACTGGTGAGAAAATTTCGGGTAAGCACTATGGTAATATTATGCTGAAATCGGCAGAGCTTACTGTAGAAGATAAAATGATAACAGCAGGAGAGTTTGTTATCGATATGAAGACGATAACCTGTACCGATCTGGAGAATGAATCGTGGAATAAGAAATTGGTTGATCACCTGAATTCGGAAGACTTTTTTCATATTGAAAAGTATCCTACAGCCAAATTTGTATTGAAATCGGTTCAGAAGATGAGTGGTAACAATTATCGTGTTAAAGGCGATTTGACCATTAAAGATGTTACCCGCCCATATGGTTTTAAAGCTGAAATAATGAAGATGAATGGGAAGTACCTATTGTCTGGAACAATGGTAGTAGACCGAAGTGATTATGGCGTAAAATATGGTTCGAAAAAGTTTTTCAAGAACCTTGGCGATAAAATCATTTACGACGATTTTAAATTGGAATTTAAATTACTGATGAAGTAATTATAAAAGAAAAGCCATCTGATTAACAGATGGCTTTTTTGATTTCTAACATAGAGACTGATCAACGTTTCACGAAACGCTGACTGAATATTTTTCCGTTACTTGTTTCTATTTTAAGGATGTATATTCCCGAAGAAAGGGAGTTTACATCTAATTGTTTGCGAGTAGAAGTTAATACCTGAGCCCCCATTGCATTGTAAACATCAACTCTGCTAATGTTTTCAGTGGTGTTAATGTTTAAAGTACTTCGTACCGGGTTTGGATAGATGGTTAATCCATTGTTCTTTTCCTGCTCAGGAGTAGTCGTAAACTTCTGCTTGTAGTTTTCAATTTGCTTGTCGGTATATAAGCGATACTCACCAGGAGCTAATTGCATGGTATAGTTGGCTGCACTTACATTGATACTGTTACCAGAGAAGAAATCGTACCAGATTCCTGTTTTAGGGAATGAAATGGTTCCCGTTTTAGAGCTGGTAGCAAAGTTTCCAACAGTAACAACATTTAAATCATCGTTGGTAAGTGTAATTTGTTTTACTTCGCCATTAACATTTAGTGTTTCTGTTCCTGAAGTAAACACATCGAATTGCTTTCTAAGACCAATCATCGCTTCATATTTATTGTGAAGCCATTTGCGATTTTCATTGTTTAAATAGTCCCAATGAACCGGTTTTTCACCTGTCCTGCCATTTTCGTCAATTGAAATGTCGTATCCTAATTCTCCAAATTGCCAGATTAGTTTCGGTCCGGTAAATGAGAAGAAGAATACAGTTGCCAACTCATTTCTGGCAAGAGCAGTATTCAATGTTTTAATGTTGTAGCTACCTTCAACCTTTCCGTATTGAAGATTTTTATACATGATACGCTCTTCGTCGTGGCTTTCCATGTATGCAATAAGGTTGGGCTCATCCCATCCTCGCTTTTTCCACGAAGTCCACTCCAGATTCGACTTGTTATTTTCGTTGTACCCCATAGTTGCTTCGTTGTAGTTATGGTTCATATTTCCCCACAACATGATGCCGCTATTGGCCAATTCTTTCTCTTCGCTATTGTCTGCTAAGTGTTCGAAAATAAGGTAGGCATTGGCTTTGTAGCTCCAGATTTTTTCAGCCATTCTCTTTAACAGGCGAACACGATCTGCATCGTAACGGCTTCCCCATTCGTCGTTTCCTGTTTTCGGATTATTACCGAAACCTTTTGTAAAATCGAATCGGTAACCATCAATTTTGTATTCTTCGATCCAGTATTTTAGAACTCTGTCAGTGAACTGTTGGGTCGCTGCACTTTCGTGATTGAAATCAGATCCCCAGTGCAATGCAGGATTAGTAAAGTTACTTTGTTGGTTAAACCATGGGTTGTCTGCAGCTGGACGATTATTGGCCGAATCCCAATACATGCGTACCAATGGACACGAGTTAAAAGCATGGTTTAATACAATATCCTGAATAACGGCAATTCCTCGTTTGTGACACTCGTCGATAAAGTGCTTGTAATCGTCTTTTGTTCCGTAAGCTTTGTCAGGTGCAAAGTAGAAGTTCGGATTGTATCCCCAGCTGATATTACCCTCAAATTCGTTGAATGGCATCAGATGAATGGCATTAATTCCTAGCTTTTCCAGATAATCCAGACGAGCTTCAGCTGCTTTTACAGTTCCTTCTTCTGTGAAGTCGCGGAACAACATTTCATAAATAACTAATTTCTCCTTTGCAGGAGCAGTGAAGTTATTGTTTTGCCAGTTATATACCGACTGATTGGTCTGAAGAACGGTTGCTCGTCCTTCAGCTTTCCCGGTAGGGTATTCGATAAGTGAAGGGTAAATAGAATCAGAAATATATCTGTCATCGTATGGATCTGAAACCTTGTCGGCATAAGGATCGCCAATTTTGATGGTTCCATCAATTAAATATTGGAATACATACTCTTTCCCATCAACCAAATTCTCGATAGTCAACCAAAAACGATCGCCATCTTTGTTCATAAGGTTGGCATTGCTTGGCAACCAGTTGTTGAAGTCGCCTAGTACATTAATGCGTTGTTTATTGGGGGCATAAATTACCAATGTTGCTTTAGTGGCATCATCGGTGTAGTAGTTGATACCATCAACCATTCCTGTTGGGACAGGAATATTTTGAACAGGTGCTGCTACATTTACAAAAACAGAATCACGAACGGTGTTTGATCCTGATGTAGCTATCACCTTAAACCAGAAATCTCCGGCTTCATTGAATGTTTCGGTATAAGAAATGGACGTTTGGTTATCTGCTGTTGCAACAGATGTATTGTTTTTGAATAGCTCGATGTTAGCAGCAACTGTAGTTGTTGCTGAAATGGTAACATCGCTTCCTGTCTGAACAATGTGTGGGTGAGAAGGAGCAGTAATGGTAATATCTAATCCTTCTTCGAATACTTTTACAAAGATGTCTTTGTTACCGGTTGCTTTTCCTTCTTTGGAAGAATCTGCACTTCGGAATACCAATGCGATATGAGTTATTTTTTCGTTGGTAGGAACGTTAAAGTAAGAACGAATGTTTGGAGTTAACTCCAATTCGTATGTATTGGCAGCAGTGCGTGTCATTTTTGTGGCATCGCTGTTTTGCCCCCAATTGGTTTTAACGTATTTCCAATCTGAATTACCACTACTATTGGAAGTTAAAACTCCAATATGAGCATAAACATCTCCAGTAAAATCTTTTAGCCCGGCAGTTCCCTGAGTGGCATCATAAATAAGTTTTACTTTCTGATTGTGAATAGGAAGCTGAGGTTCAGATGTTACTTGCCCTAGAGCAAATAGGCTAGTAAAACAGAATAACAATATTAAAGGAAATATTTTAGACATTGATTTTCGATTTATGTTTGAACTCATTTCAGTTTATAGACAGAAACCCCTCCTGTAAAGGAGAGGTCTCTGGAGTTATAATAATATCAAACGTTCGTTTAGCGAACTAGTTCTTTGTTACTGTTGCTGTTTTATCCCAAGGATTGAAAGTAATAGTGTAATTACCAGCTTCAGAAATTGCAATGTTGGAACCACCTTCCGATAACCCGTTTAGATCACCTCCGTAGTTTAATGCCCAATCATCGTTGGCTCTGAACTTGATTTCTCCCTGTACAAGGTCAACAGTCAAGGTAAGTACGCCGTTAGCCTCATCCCAAGTCAGGTCAGTATCAGTATCCCATCCGCCTGGGGTTGCGCTACCAATTAATCCCCAACGATTTAAGCTGTAGGTGTATGCGTTTGGTGTACTGAAATCAAGGTCGATAACATAATCGGCTTCAACAGCAACCGGAATGTTTGACCCACTGGCTTGCAGTGTACCATCAGCAGCGTTGCTACCATAGTTGTAACCCCAATCGTGATTTGCACGGAACTTAATTTCTGCAGCAGTTAAGTGCATTGCTCCTGACCATTTTCTCAATTTTGGACGGTAAGTTAACGGAGTTTCGTCGTTCCACTCTTGTGGAGTAGCACTTCCGATTACACCCCAAACTTGAGCTACAGCAGTATATGTTAACGCTTCTGCATCGGCGTTAATTTTGTAGAAGCCAGCTGGCGACTGGATGTTACCTCCATTAGGGTCAAGAACACCAGAACCATTATCTCCGTAGTTAGGACCATCCCAGTTGTTTTGAGTTGCAAACTTCCACTCGTTGTTTGTGCCTGCAAAATAAACGTAACCTTCCAGTTTTGAAGGGTTCTCAATGGTACTAATTACTTGTGGAGATTTGTCCGGAGCCCAATTTGCCAACTCAGTTCCTGGATAACTCGCTTCAACATAGCTTCCTGGTAGATTCCATGTTAAGATATCTGCCAATGTTGTGAACTTCATGTTTTCACCATATGCAGTACCTGCACTGTTTGTAGCGTAAGCACGAACGTGGTAAGTAGTGAATTTTTCCAGATTCTCGATGTTTACCGAGAATGATTCAGCTGTCATACCTCCGGCAATTACATTATCGGTAAGTGTTGGATCTTCACTCAACCCCCAAACAATACCGTAAGCGCTAATTTCAGCACCACCATTGTCAGTTACTTCACCTCCAGCAACTGCAGATACTTTAGTAACGTTGCTTGCTGCAATAGTTGTAACCTTAGGTAAGTCAACTAATGTTTTAAAAGTAAGCTGAGGACCATAACCTGTACCTGCACTGTTTGTTGCATAAGAACGAACGTAATACGTTGTATTACCACTTAATTCAGCCAAGGTACTAACAAAAGTTCCTACTCCCTCGCCATCGGTAGTTTTACTACTCTCGATAGTTGGGTTTTCAGTAGTTGCAAAGCAAACACCGCGTGCAGTTACTTTTGCGCCACCATTACCAGTAACTTCACCACCTCCGGTAGCTGAGCTTCCAGTAATTTGAGTAAGAGTTGCAGTAGTTAAGAAAGGAACAACAGGTAATGTTGTAAATTCAACTTGCTTACCATAAAAAGTTCCAGCCTCGCCTGTTGCATAGGCACGTGCATAATATTTGGTCGCATAATCCAAGCCCGAAAGTGTTACGTGGAATGTTGCAGTCGGTGTATCCTTGGTATATGGAGTTTTATTATCCTCAATGGTTGGTTCTGCCTTAGTACTGTAGCAAATACCTTTTTCTGTTAAACCAGCACCTTCAGCTACTACAAATCCAACAACAGTTGCCGAGTCAGAAGTAATCTTCAGCGTATTGGATGTTTCCAAAGTTGGTTGCAGTCTAACATTAGCTGTGTCTTCGGTACATGCCGCAAAAATTGCTATGGCTGATACCCAAAGAACCATTAAGCTGTATATTGTTTTTTTCTTCATCGTAAACATTATTAAATTGTTTGACTCCGCTTAATTTTTAATGATCTCGTAAGTACCTGAAGTATCACTAAGGATAGTGAAGATAACAGTATAGTTACCAGCTTCGTTGATTGGTATATCGTTACCAACTCCTCCTTGCTGTAGATTTCCTGACATTCCAGGAGTTTCTCCTTCAACAAATCCCATATTCCAAGCCCAACTGTCGTTTCTACGGAACTTCATGTGTCCTACAACTAAATCAATTGTAATTCGCCATGTTCCGCTAGCAGCATGGTAATCCATTTTCGAGTCAGGAGCGTCCCATCCATTCGGAGTAGCCGAACCTACTAAACCAATCATGTAAGCTTCAGTTTTGTAAGTTAAAGCCGAGATATTAGCAGTAAGGATATGCCATCCATCAGCTTCAGGAACAATGCCTGAACCATTGGCTGCTAAAGTACCTCCAGCACCGCCGTAACTTGTTTGTGTATCTGGATCTAGTAGAGTAAATGGTTTGGTTACATCAAATTTTACGAAACCGGTGTATTCTCCGTTACCCAAAGCCGATTCAATTTTCTGTGTCATTCCTGAGTCAATCAAATCTAATCGAGGTAAACCATAAACAGTTACACTTGCCGTTTGAACATCTGAAGTGTATTCGAAAGGTTTTGCTCCAGTTCCTGGTGCAGTTGTTCCTGCATCAACAACCAATACCGAACGTACACGGAAGTCTACATTCGAAGCTTGATCAGCTGGTAACTCTTTTAATAAGATCTGGTTTAATTCACTAACTGCAATTTTAAACGAAGTACCAGTTGTGTTTGACTGAATTGCAATTGTTTTTGCAAAATTAGTTTCCGAAACTGCTGCTTCGAGGAAATAGTTTGCAGAAGCTGCAAAACCTGGTTTTACAGGAGTACAAACAAACTCCAGAACATTAGTACCATTGTTTCTCTCCAACGTTAAGTTTGGCATGGTAACAATAGATGGCGCTACCGGAGTTTCAAGCATAAATACTTGATCTCCATCTTTTTCGCAAGCTGATAAAAGCCCCAGTAGTCCAATGAAAGCGATATATAATATTTTTTTCATGTCTCTTTTAGCTTAATCGATTAATAACCTGAGTTTTGTTTGATGTTACTATTGGCTGAAACCTCGTCGCCAGGAATTGGGAAAAGATTCAAGTGGCTGCTGGTTTGTGTACCTGCTGCAGCTCCACCTTTCCATTGCCAAACATAACTTCCATCGGTAAACTGACCGAAACGTACTAAGTCAGTTCTACGCTGTCCTTCATAATAGAATTCGCGTGCACGCTCATCCAAGATAAACTGTGGAGTTAGTTGAGAAGCAGTAATGTTTCCATTTGTATTTCCGTAAGCTCGCTCACGAACCACATTGATATCGGTAACTGCAGCAGCGGCATCACCTAATTTGAAGTTTGCTTCTGCACGCATTAAATATGCATCGGCCAAACGGAAAATAGGAAAATCAGTACTTGCAAATGCCGGGTTGTAGTTGGCAGCTTGCGAACCATCGTGGTTACGTGCTGTAAACTTATAAACGCCTACTCCATAGTCACCGCTTGACGATGCGCTTGGAATATCAAGGCTTTTCTTCATCTTTAAGAATACACGACCATCTGCAGCTTTAGAGAACTCTACGTCGCTCTTGTCAATTGCTCCACCATAAGTTGCTAGTGTATCAACAATAATATTCATGAACTCTTTGCGGGCACGGTTACCGTTCCAGTTAGTGTTCGATGTTAATCCATGATAATCTTCAGCACGAAGGTAAGTTGCATCACTACTTGACTCGATTATGAACGTAGTACCTACATAACCTTGTGTGTTTACACCATCTTGCTCCCATGCGAAAATCATTTCAGGGTTAGCAGGGAAATGGTTGTCTGCACTGAAGTTTTGACGATAGTCTGTTGCTAATGAATAGGCTCCGCTGTTGATAACTTTATCAGTATATTCTTTACACTCTTGCCATTTAGCAGTTCCTGTATAAACTTCAGCATTCAGATAAACGCGCGATAACAACATCCAAACAGCACCTTTGTCGGCTTGTGGGTATGCAGTTCCTGCATCAGGAAGAATACTTTCGATAGCTTTCAATTCTGCAACTATATAGTCGAACAACTGAGCACGTTGAATTTGTTTTGGAAAGAATTTACCAACACCGTCTTCTTCTGTAGTAAACGGAGGGTTTCCAAATAGATCCATAAACCAGTAGTAAGCCAAAGCTCTTAAGAAACGGGCTTCTGCGTTGTACTGAATAGTTGTTGGATCTGTATCGTCTTTTGTTAATCGAATAAAGTCATTTGCATAAGTAATACTCAATCCCAAACGCTGATAAAGCGCTGTAAGGAATGGGTTACTTGGGCTCCATGTTTGAGTATTCAAATCAGAAATACCAACATCGCCCCATGCACAAATTGCCTCATCAGTAGTAATTTCCTGAAGGTTCCAAAGTGCACGCATTGTAGTAAAGAAGTTCTCATCAGAAGCACTGATGTCTGAACCACCATTGGCTCCCTGACCAGCAATGATAAAGCTGGCGTAAATTTTTGCCAATACTTGTTTTTTGTAAGCCGGATCGTCATTCAAGTTTCCGGCCATAATTACATCCGGATCTTTTGGAGTAACGTCCAAATCATCAACGCATGAAGTCATTACCAGCGCTGAAAGCAATATGATAAAAGTTGATTTTAACGTATTCATTGTCTAATTCTTTTAAGCGTTAGTAAGTGAATCCTATTCCCAACATGAATGTACGTGGGCGTGGATAGAAGTTGTTGTCGATACCACCTGATACTTCAGGGTCAAGTCCGTCGTATTTTGTAATTGTAAATACGTTTTGAACTGTGAAGCTGAAACGTGGACTGATTTTACCAAACAAGTCTTTGATGGTATAACCAACACTTACGTTATCAAGCTTAAAGAAAGAAGCATTTTGTACGAAATGATCGCTGGTAAACTGACGTTTTACAAACTGTGTTTCGCTCAAATGCGTTGGCATGTTTTTCCAGTATCCAATTTGATACATTTGATCGTATGATGAACCAGCTGCAACTTGATTGTAAACGTAGTTTCCAAAACTTGCGCGAGCCGAAGCCGAAGCATCGAAGTTCTTGTAAGTGAAGCTTGCTGAAAGGCCTAACAATACGTCAGCAACCGGATTGTGATAAATGTATTTATCTGCGTTGTCACCATTAACAGCACCACCTTGACCCGAAAGGTCAACATAAACACCTTCGATAGGCATTCCATTAGGATAATATACCTGTTTGTTTACGAAGAATGAATAAGCTGGGTGTCCAACACGTGTAACTTGTTTCTGCCCAGTGAATGCATCACCATAAAGAATACCAATGTAGTTTGGATCATCGTTTAGTAGTAGCTTGGTAATTTTGTTTTCATTGTATGAAACATTTGCACCAAAGCTCAACGACATATCTTTACGAGAGATAGCACGGTACTCCAATGATAATTCAACACCTTTATTCTCTAAGCTACCTACGTTAGTTAACAAAGTATTTGAGAAGTTACTTCCTGTTGGAATAGTAACAGTGTTCAACAAGTCAGTTGTTTCTCGCATGTACAAATCAAGCGATCCTGTTAGTTTTTCATCCATAAAACCGAAATCCAAACCAATATTTTGTGTAGTTGTTTCTTCCCACTTAATGTCTGGGTCGTAAGCATTCGGACGTAATGTAGGAATAAATGTTCCACCGATATTATAGTATGAACCTTCTGATGCAGCAATGTAAGTTGCCTGAGCAGGGTAATCATTACCAATATCTTGCTGACCAGTAACTCCCCATCCTAAACGTAATTTCAAATTCGAAACGAAATCAACGTTTTTCAAGAAGTCTTCGTCTTTAATTTTCCATGCCAATGCAGCTGATGGGAATAATCCCCATTTGTTGTCTCCAACAAAACGAGAAGAACCATCATTACGCAAAGTGAAAGTCAATAAGTATTTATCAGCTAAAGAGTATTTCAATCTTCCGAAGAAAGAAACTAAATAGTTTTCAGAAATGTAAGATGATTCGAAAACCTGCTTATTTGAGTTTTCATCAACGATAAATCCTTTTCTTACATCAGAACCTTCTCTTTGGAAGTGCTGCCAAGAGTAACCCGCAGTAAAGTCGATATTACTTTTAATGCTTTCAAAATTTCTGGTGTAATTTAAGTAGAAATCTAATAAATCATTGGTGTTTTCAGAAGTGTAATTTCTGATAGATCCGTCAAATTCTCCTGTTAATGTGCTTGGAGAAGTAACTGGGCGGTTGTTGTGTCCGTCACCTTTTGCACGGTCGGTTGCAACTGTCAAATTTGCACGCAAACCACTGATGAATGGAACATCATAATCGAATTGAGCATTCAATAAAATACGTTTGATATCTGATTTGTTATCAGCTTCCATTAACTGCTCAACTGGGTTTGGAGTACCCAAATTCGCACCGTAGTTTTCCCACTGGAAGTATCCTCCTGAACCTTGTTTCGAAGAATCGTATACTGGTTTGGTTGGATCCATATTTACAGCAGAACCAATTGCTCCTGCATCACCAAAGTTATTGTCAGTCAACATACCTTTTATGCTGAAATTGGCTTTTAGGGTTCCTTTAAATAACGTTGGGTTTATGTTTAATGCTCCGGTCCAACGTCTCATGTGAGTATTCTTAAGAATACCATTTTGGTTTGAGTAACCTACAGAAGCACGGAAAGGAATATTTTTGATTGATCCTGATAAGCTCAAGTTGTTTTCCTGAGAAATAGAAGTGCGGAAAATCTCGTCTTGCCAGTTTGTGTTAGCATTCCAAAGCAAGTTGTAGTTTTCAGGAGCACTTGTGAATACCGGATTGGTTTGTGCAATCTGGCGCATTTGGTCACCCGAGTAAACGTCAACATATTTTATTGGAGTTGCAACAGCCGTTTTCATATCGAAATTGATTCTGAATGGCGTTCCTGCTTTTCCTTTTTTAGTGGTAATGATAATTACACCGTTTGATGCACGAGATCCGTAAATAGCTGTTGCCGAGGCATCTTTTAAGATGGTCATCGACTCGATATCATTAGGATTAACAAACGATAAGAAGTTGCTACTTCCTGATACATCATTGTTTGCAATTGGGATACCATCAACAATAATTAATGGGTCGTTTGATGCGTTTAATGAAGAACCTCCACGAATACGGATTGTAGAGCCAGAGCCTGGTGCTCCACCAGAACTTGTAATTACTACTCCCGAGGCTTTACCTACTAATAAATCTTGTGGAGATGAAATATTTCCGCGGTTAAAATCATCAGAACTTACTGCTGTAACCGATCCGGTTGCATCTGATTTCTTAACCTGACCATAACCGATAACTACAACTTCATCAAGGTCTTCAGTATCTACCTTTAATTGAACGTTTAGTTCAGCTTCATTTGTAACTACTTCTTGAGTAGTATAACCAATAAATGAGAAAACAAGCGTGGCTCCTTTTTCTACATCTAAACTGTATTGACCGTCAAAATCAGTTGCAGTTCCTAAGGTTGTTCCTTTAACTACAACCGAAACACCTGGCAAAGCTTCTTTGGTTGAAGCGTCAACCACTTTACCGGTTACCTTACTTACCTGTGCCATAGCTGCTGTCGAAAGCAACATGGTGATTGCAAGTAATAAAACCGAAAAATTGATTCGTTTTATTTTCATGGTTAAATTCTTAGAAGATTTGTCCTGTTATTACATTTACCTCAATTCAATCTTAAAGATTGCTGTGACTTAACTTTCGATTAACTTAAGGTTTCACATTTATTAACATTAACAGCAAAAAACTATCTTTTTTTAATACAAAACATTGCTGTATAACATGTTTCGGATTGCAAACGACACCGCAAACGTTTGCGATTGTTTTTTATTAGTTACTGGTGGTTAGTGGTAGGTATGTATGTTGTTTTTGTGTCTAGGTTGTTGATAATTAGTTTGGTAAGTGTTTTTGTTGAATGGTTTTAGCAAAAAGCACTATCGTAACCCCAAAATCAAATTTTAATGAAAAAAGCTATCATTGTATTAAACACCGAGTTGGGGTGATGAGTTTTACATATGTATATGTTTCATAATATGTAGTGAGTGTTTTTTCTATTGTCTGTGTAGATGTTTGTTAGGACAATAAAATTGTAAATGAGCATTTTTTTATTGATAGATATTAATTATCTTCAGAATGTTTGAAAACAACTAATTGTATGAGAAGTAGCCAGGTCACAATTAAAGATATCGCAAAACATTTAGGTATTTCTGCATCAACGGTTTCCAGAGCATTAAAGGATCATCCGGATATTAGTGAAGAAACTAAACGAATGGTGAAAGATTTAGCTGCGAAGTTAAAATATCAGCCTAATGCTTTAGCTCTAAGTCTGAAAAACAGTAAAAGTAATACCATTGGAGTAATTATTCCGGAGGTAGTGCATTATTTCTTTTCGCAAGTAATTTCAGGTATTGAAGATGTTGCATATAATGCTGGTTATACTGTTGTTATATGTCAATCGAACGAAAGATATGTAAGAGAAGTAGCCAATACAAAAGCATTGTTGGCACAGCGTGTAGACGGAGTTTTAGTTTCAATATCGAAAGAGACTCAAGATTTGGAACATCTTCATAATGTGGAAGATCACAATATTCCAATGGTGTTCTTCGATCGTCGCTGTTCTGATATTGAAGCAGATTCGGTGTTGATTGATGACTTTAATGCTGCTTATCAGGCAACTAAACACTTGTTGAAATTAGGTCGAAAAAGAATTGCTCATTTGGGTGGCCCTATGCATATGGATATTGGTCGATTGAGAAAAGAAGGATACATGCAGGCATTGAAAGATTTTGATGTAGAGGTAGACGAAGCATTAATTTTTGAAGCCAATACTTTTGAAGACGCACCTGGTTGTGTGCAAAAAATGATGCAATATAAAAACCCTCCTGATAGTTTGTTTGCAGTAAACGATTTAACAGCGATTGGAGCTATTCAAGCTATTCAGAATATGGGACTTAAAATACCGGAAGATATTTCGGTGGTAGGTTTTAGTGATGGCCGTTTCTCAAATATTATAAATCCAAAGCTTACTTCTGTCGATCAGCACGGCTATGAGATGGGAAGGAAAGCAACAGAAATATTGATAAAAAGAATAAAAGAAGACCAACGGGAATACGATCCGGTAACAGAAATTATTCCAGGAACACTTATCGTTAGAGACTCTTCTGTAAACAGATAAGGCCACTGAAGAAAAAAAATCGTAAAAAAATCTCTTTTCTGCAAACGTTTGCAATGAGGTGTTTTGTGGAAAGTGTTGATATATAGGTGGTTGAAAAAGTAACTTTATTTGGAGAATAACAGTATAAGTGTGTATATTTGTGACTGTGATTTAACTTTTTAATCGTTGCGAGACGATTTACTTTCCGATTAACTGAATGGTTTCTTCAAAAGCAGAGGAAGCATCTGTTGTATGCTTTCATTGTTTAGAATAAAATTAAGCAATTGAATATGAAGAAGAAACCAAATCTCAGTTTTTGGCAAATTTGGAACTTAAGCTTCGGATTTCTTGGAGTTCAGTTTGGGTTTGCATTACAAAATGCCAATGCTAGTAGAATTCTTTCCAACTTGGGTGCCGACTTGCATTCATTGTCGTTGTTCTGGTTAGTTGCTCCAGTAATGGGATTGATTATTCAGCCTGTTGTAGGTGCAGCAAGTGATAAAACGTGGACAAAATTAGGACGTCGTTCTCCTTATATTTTGGGTGGGGCTATCGTATCGATGATTGCCATGTTTTTTATGCCTAATGCTCCTATTGTAATAAAAGCAGGTGGAGCCGGAGTTTTAATATTTGGTGCATTAATGTTGGCATTGATGGATGGTTCTTTCAATGTAACATTTCAGCCATTTAGAGCCTTAGTTGCTGATATGACTCCTGAAGAGCAGCGTAATGTGGGGTATTCTGTTCAAAGTTTTTTAATTAATGTTGGTGCCGTTATTGGTTCTGCCTTGCCATTTCTTCTTACATGGTTTGGTGTGCAAAACGAAGCAGCAGCAGGCGAAGTAGCTCCATCGGTAATCTGGTCGTTCTATCTGGGAGGGTCCATTTTGTTGATTAGTGTTTTGGTAACTGTTTTCAAAACCAAAGAGCACTCACCAAAAGATTTTGAAGAATACAACGGAATTACTCAAGAAGACAAAGAGAAGAAAGAAGGCTTCTTTCAGCTATTGTTCAACATGCCAAAGGTAATGAAGCAATTGTCTATTGTACAGTTGTTCTCATGGTTCCCTTTATTCCTAATGTGGGTTTATGCTACACCAGCAATTGCTCAGCATTATTGGAATACACCTATTGGCGATGCGAGCTCGGCTGATTATAACGAAGCAGCTAACTGGGTTGGTCTTTGTTTTGCAGCATATAGTTTATTCGCGGCATTATTTTCTGTATTAATGCCCTACTTTATACGTAAGACAAATCGAAAATTCGTCTATTCATTTGCCTTAATTATGGGTGGATTAGGATTCGTTTCAACATTCATGTTTACAAATCCGAATCACCTATTCATTTCAATGATTGGAATTGGTGTAGCCTGGGCTGCTATTTTGGCAATGCCTTATGCTATTCTATCCGATGTTCTACCTGCTAAAAGCATGGGAATCTACATGGGGTTATTCAACCTTACCGTAGTAGTTCCTCAGATTATCAGTGGAATATTCGGTGGTTCTATTCTTAAAATCTTCTTTAAAGAAGAAGCTATTTACGTCTTGGTTTTAGCAGGTGTACTAATGTTGCTTGGAGCCATTTCGGTACTATTTATCAAAAAGAAGTAAGAACAATTCATAATATTTTTAGGTAATGAGTATGATCAAAGCATGTCTTTTCGATCTAGATGGAGTAGTAGTTGATACTGCCAAATATCACTATGTAGCGTGGAAAGAGTTGGCCAACGAATTGGGATTCGAATTTACTGAAGAGCATAACGAACGCTTGAAAGGTGTAAGTAGAATGACATCGTTGGATATCTTGCTTGAAATTGGTGGCGTTGAATTGAGCGATGCAGAAAAAGAAGCTATGGCTCAAAAGAAAAACGATCATTATGTGAGCCTGATTTCAAAAATGACTCCGGATGAAATTCTTCCAGGAGTAGAAGCTTTCTTCCAAACAATTAAAGAAGCCGGATTGAAAATTGCATTGGGTTCAGCCAGTAAGAATGCACCTACCATCTTGAAACAAATCAATATGGAGCACTATTTCGATGCGATTGTTGACGGGAATTCCATTACAAATGCCAAACCAGACCCTGAAGTATTCCTGCGCGGAGCAGAATTAGTTGGTGTTGATCCTAGCGAGTGTGTTGTATTCGAAGATGCACAAGCTGGTGTTGAAGCCGCTAAAGCCGGAGGAATGTTCTGTATTGGAGTTGGCGAAGAATCAGTACTTAAGCAGGCTGATTTTGTAATAGCTACTTTCAACGAAATGTCATTGGAACGCTTATCATTCTAATCCCAGGAGGATTACATTTTATTAGTGCAATAATCTCATAGTTTAGTTAAGAAGCAAGCAATTGGTGTGTTGTAAATGCATTCTATGCTTGTGGTTAAAATTTGACAATAATGAAAAATTATTTAATACACGATGAGTGGAAGGTAATCGAAGAAGGATTCGTGCCTGAATTGAATCGTATCACAGAAAGTGTATGTAGCTTGGGAAATGGTCGAATGGGACAACGTGCCAATTTCGAAGAAAAGTACTCGGGCGATACATTGCAAGGAAGTTACGTTGCTGGTGTTTATTATCCAGATAAAACTCGTGTGGGTTGGTGGAAAAATGGATACCCGGAATACTTCGCAAAAGTATTGAATGCATGTAACTGGATTGGAATTAATGTTACTGTAAACGGCGTTGAACTTGACCTGGCAACAGCTAAGGTTATCGACTTTCGTCGTGAGATGAACATGCAACATGGAATCCTTACTCGTGAATTTACTGCAGAATTGACCAATGGAAATGTGGTTAAAGTAAAGTCAGAGCGTTTCATGAGTATGGCGAAAGCGGAAGCTGGTGCAATTCGTTACAGCGTTGAAGCAGTTAATTTCGATGGAGAAATTGAGTTCACTCCATATTTGGATGCTGATATTAAAAATGAAGATGCCAACTACGACGAGAAATTCTGGACAGAAGTAGTTCGTGCAGTTGGTAATACTGAAGGATATATTGTTGCTGAAACTCGTAAAACATTATTCCACGTAGCTACAGGAATGAAATTTAAAGCATTCCTTGGTGCCGATGAGTTGGAGCTAGCTCCAACAATGAACGAGCGTGAGAAGTATGTAGACAATCAGTTTAAGGTAACAGTGAAAAGCGGCGAAACAGTAACTATTGAGAAATATGCTGTTAACCTAAGTTCACAATTCTATACAAAAGAGACCATTCTTGAAGAAGCACAAAAAGTGCTGGCAGAAGCGGTAGCAGAAGGATTTGATGCACTTCGCGAAGCTCATGTAAACCACTGGTTAGCGAAGTGGGAAGAAAGTGATATTCGCATTGAAGGCGATGTTGCTGCTCAGCAAGGAATTCGTTTCAATATCTTCCACCTGAACCAAACTTATACTGGTAAGGATGCTCACCTGAATATCGGCCCTAAAGGATTTACTGGTGAGAAATACGGAGGTTCTACTTATTGGGATACTGAGGCATACTGTTTACCATTCTATTTGAGTACAGCCAACGAAGAGGTAGCTCGAAACTTGTTAGTATATCGTCACAACCAGTTGGATCGTGCAATTGAAAATGCTGAAAAATTGGGATTCTCTGACGGTGCTGCTCTTTACCCAATGGTAACAATGAATGGAGAAGAGTGTCATAACGAGTGGGAAATTACATTCGAAGAGATCCACCGTAATGGTGCTATCGCTTTCGGTATTTATGACTATATCCGTTACACTGGCGATAAGGATTATTTAGCTCCACTAGGATTTGAAGTTCTTCTTGGAATTTCACGTTTCTGGTCACAGCGTGTTAACTTCTCCAATGCGAAGAAGCAATACGTGATGTTAGGAGTTACTGGTCCTAATGAGTACGAAAACAATGTGAACAACAACTGGCACACCAGTACAATGGCTGTTTGGACATTGAAGTACACATTGGAAGCAATGAACTTCTTGAAAGAGAAGCATGCTGCAACATTCGAAGAGGTGAAGAAAAAATGCAACTTCGATGAAGAAGCAGAGACTGCTCGCTGGAATGATATCATTGAGAACATGTACTTGTCAGAAGATAAAGAATTAGGAGTATTCTTACAGCAGGATGGTTTCTTGGATAAAGAAATTTTACCAGTTGCAGAATTAGATCCTAAACACCTTCCTATTAACCAAAACTGGTCGTGGGATAGAATTCTTCGTTCATGCTATGTGAAGCAAGCTGATGTACTTCAGAGTATGTTCTGGTTCGAAGATGATTATTCGCGTGAGCAATTGGAGCGTAACTTTAATTTCTACGAGCCAATTACTGTTCACGAATCATCGCTTTCTCCTTGTGTACACTCTATCTTGGCAGCAAGCCTAGGAAAAGAAGAGAAAGCTTACGAGATGTATGTTCGTACTGCTCGTCTTGACCTTGATGACTACAATAACGACACTGAAGATGGTTGCCACATTACTTCAATGGCAGGAACGTGGATGAGTGTTGTTTATGGTTTCGGAGGCTTACGTGTTAAAGAAGGAAAATTACATTTGAAACCATTTATTCCATCACAATGGAGTGCTTATAGTTTCAAAATGGTATTCCGTGGAGCACAGCTAAAAATCAATGTAACTCAAGAAGGAGTTACCATTGAAAATCATTCTGACAAACAGATAGAAATTGTATTAGATGGCGAAAATACTGTATTGGCCGCTAATGCATCTGTAACAAAATAGCAGGCTTTTCCAATGCAAAGAGTTGGGGGGTGATCCCACTCTTTGCATTTTTTATACCAATTCGTAAATAGTCGATTAAACACAGTGACCATGACACGATTAGTCCTTTTTATCTCTCTACTACTTTCCTCAATAACTCTTTTTGCTCAACTTGATATCGAGCGAGTTGAACCACCTTTCTGGTGGACAGAAATGAAAAATCCCCAACTGCAAATAATGATCTATGGAAAGAACCTTTCCGGATCGAGCGTAACAACCACAACAGAAGGAATTGAAATAACTCAGGTTCGACAGGTGGAAAGCCCCAATTATCTGTTTGTCGATTTAAATATATTACCAGAAAGTAAGCCTGGGAAAATAGAGCTTTTAATAAAAAAAGGCCGAAAAAAAGAGGTGCTTCAATATGAACTAAAGGAGCGCAGCAAGAAAGAAATTAAGTCGTTTGATAATTCAGATGTTGTTTACCTTTTAATGCCCGATCGTTTTAGTAATGGAAACGAAGAAAACGATTCGACTGATGATACAGCTGAAGAGGCCAACAGAAATATTAAGGATGGGCGTCATGGAGGAGATATCCAAGGAATTATTGATCGTCTGGATTATTTGAAAGACCTTGGTGTCACTTCAATTTGGAGTACTCCACTGTTGGAAGATAACGAGCCCGTGTGCTCGTACCATACTTATGCTTGTTCCAACTACTACAAAATTGATTCTCGCTACGGGACCAATGCCGATTATAAAAGATTGGCTGAAGAGTGTCAGAAAAGAGGCATGAAGCTGATTATGGATATGGTGCCTAACCATTGCGGAACAGCTCACTGGTGGATGAAAGATCTTCCACAAAAATCATGGATTCACCAGTTTGACGAATTCACCCGATCGAATTTCCAAATTGCCACCTGGCACGACCCATACGTGGCTAAAACCGATAAAAGAAAGAATCAGGATGGATGGTTCGACTACTCAATGCCTGATTTGAATCAAGAAAATCCATTGTTGCTAACTTATCTGAAGCAAAATGCTATTTGGTGGGTGGAATATGCAGGATTGAATGGAATTCGAATTGATACCTATCCATACAACAATAAGTGGAAAGCAGCAGAATGGGTAAAAGCCATTCGAAATGAATATCCGTGGATAAATATTGTGGGTGAATGCTGGCAATATCGTCCGGCAGAGATTGCTTACTGGCAAACTGGCGGAAATAATCCAGATGGATATGATTCGCAACTGCCAGCCATTATGGATTTCTACCTGTTTGGGCAAACCGAGCATGCATTTAATGAGGATGAGCAAGGTTGGAAAGATGGACTAAAACGTATCTACAACAGTTTTGTAACCGACTATCTGTATCCGAATCCATACAATATGTTTGTCTTCCTCGAGAATCACGATACACAACGATTCAGTACCAATGTAAAAATGGATGTGAACAAGTATAAGCTTGGGTTTACCTTCCTTTTTACAACTCGCGGAATTCCTCAAATCTATTATGGATCGGAGATAATGATGGGAGGAGATAAGCGCAAAGGTGACGATGATATTCGATACGAGTTCCCAGGAGGATGGAAAGGTGATCAGCGCAATGCGTTTACCAAAGAAGGTAGAACAAAGGTGGAAAATGATGTTTTCAACTACATGCAAAACCTTTTGCAGTGGCGTAAGAAAAATCCGGTTATTCACACTGGGAAGATGTGTCACTTCATTCCAGAAGACAATGTTTATGTCTATTTCCGATACAACGATTCGAAGAAAGTGATGGTTGTGTTGAATAATAAAGCAACCGAAAAGACCATTAAAACCGATCGATTTAAGGAGATGCTTGAAGGATTCACTTCGGGATATGAAATTACTTCAGGAAAGAAATTGAACGATTTAAGTCAATTAACAATACCTGCTAAAACAGGTTGGGTAATCGAGTTAAATAAAAAATAGTAGTTAGATGATTAAACGTATATTGACATTAGCCTGGCTCTTAGCTGTCAGCCTAAGTGTATTTGCAGTAGAGAAACAGCATGTATATGTTGCGCATAAGTGGGAGAATAATACACTTTCAATACGTACACAAGAAGGAAGCTATGTGATCAATGCAGTGGCTTCAGATATAATTAAGGTTGCTTTTCAGAATGAGAAACTGAAGGCGGATAAAACATTTGCTCCAATTTTAAAGAGTGTGATTGCCTCGCAGTTTTCAGAGAATAGCTCAGAGCTGATTTTTTCAACTGATGCCATTCGTCTGGTTATCGACAAAGGCAATGTGGAATTGTCTGTTGAAGACAAAAATGAGCAGCTTTTAAGCGACGATTTTCATTTTTTTATGCGTGGCGATACGGTTGGTTTTCAATCGGAGCTTAAGCCCAACGAACGAATTTATGGAACAGGTGCCAGAGCGCTTCCTTTAAACCGAAGAGGATATCGTTTTCAATGTTACAACCAGGCCAATTATGGTTATGGAATGGGTAAAGATTTCCTGAACTACTCCATCCCTCATATCATGTCTTCCGAGAAGTATATGTTCCTTTTTGATAATCCGGCCCGTGGTTGGTTCGATATTGGGAAACGCAATGCCAACGAAATGGAATTTGGGACACTTGGTGGAAATACTGTTTGCTACATCATTACTGGTGAGTCGTATAAAAAGATGGTAAGTCGATATGTTGACTTAACGGGTCATCAACCTATGGTGCCAATTTGGGCATTGGGAAATCTTCAATCCCGATTTGGTTACCGCACTCAAACCGAAGCAGAAGAGATGGTAGAAGACATGCAGGCAGCAGGTTATCCGATGGATGCTATCATTTTGGATCTATACTGGTTTGGCGAGGAGTTGGAAGATGGAAAGATGGGACAGTTGAGCTGGGACAAGAAGAATTGGCCTAAGCCCAAGAAGATGATCAAGAACTTCCGCAAAAAAGGAGTGAAAACCATTACCATAAGCGAGCCTTTCTTTACTAAGAAGAGTAAAAACTTTAAATATTTAGATGAGAATAAGTTGTTGGCAACCGATAAGGATGGTAACACTCTTACTATGCCTAACTTCTATTTTGGCGATGGCGGTCTCATCGATATCTTCAAGCCGGAAGCACGTGATTGGTTCTGGAATGAATATGAAAAGCAGAAAGCATATGGTGTCGCTGGTTGGTGGGGCGACCTTGGTGAGCCAGAGATTCATCCTGACACTATGATGCATGTTGCAGGAAGTGCCCGAGAACTACACGGAGTATATGGTCACGAGTGGGCATCATTGCTATTCAATAAGACTCAACAAAATTATCCCGAAGAGCGTATCTTCTCTATGGGGAGAGCTGGGTTTGCCGGATCACAGCGATATGGATTAATTCCATGGTCGGGCGATGTAAGTCGTAGCTGGTCGGGACTAGAAGCCCAAATGCCAGTGATGCTTAGCATGGGAGTTTCAGGTTTGGCATATATGCATTCCGATGCAGGAGGTTTTGCCGGAGGAACAAAAACACCAGAGCTTTATAAGCGCTGGCTGCAGTTTGCAGTATTTACTCCGGTTTTCCGCCCACATTCAGATCCTAATGCCGAACCAGAACCAATTCATTACTCGAAAGAGGTGCAAAATATTGTAAAACGATATATCGAATTGCGCTATCGACTACTGCCTTATAACTATACGTTGGCATGGGAAGTAACAGCCAAAGGATTACCAATGGCTCGTCCGTTATTCATGGAGTATGAAGACGATGTGCATTTAGCCGATGAAATGAGCACTTACATGTGGGGGCCAAGTTTCTTGGTTGCTCCAATTGTAAAACCAGGAGTTACTAGTAAATCAATTTACCTGCCTAAAGGAGTTTGGTTCAATTATCAGAATGGTGTGCGACTGAAAGGTGGGCGTGTAATAGTTCAAAAAGTAACCAATGAAGATATTCCTGTATTTGTAAAAGCAGGTGCTTTCGTACCATATGCACCATTGGTGAAATCAACCGATGACTATTCAACTCAGCAATTAGAAATGCATTATTATGCCGATAAATCGGTTACTGATAGTAAGTATCAGTTGTATTCCGATGATGGAAAGTTGAATAACTCATGGAAGCAAGGTAAATATCAGTTGATCGATTTTGTTGCAACCAATAGTAAAGGGCAACTTAAAATCGATATCGCCAAAAGTATTGGCGTTTACGAAGGAATGCCTCACGAAAGAGAGATCACGTTTATTATTCACAATGTAAATACTGCTCCTAAACAAGTGACTGTTGGAGGGAGAGATGTAGAGTCGGCCTGGGATAATAAGCGCAAAGAGTTAAAGGTGAAAGTAACCCTTGACCAAAAACAGAATCTGAGAGTCAATTATTAATCCGAAAAACCAGAACAATGAAACATGTAACATTATTCTTATTGAACTGTTTGATTAGCCATTTGGCATGGTCGCAAAACAGTACGCAATTGCCGGAAGTATGTTGTGGTGAAATTGTTCGGGAGCATAATTTTAAATCGAAATATATATCGGCACGAAATATTGATGTGTGGTTGCCCGAAGGATATTCTGCAGAGCAAAAGTATGCAGTGGTTTATATGCACGACGGACAAATGCTTTATGATGCTAATTCAACCTGGAATAAACAGGAATGGGGTGTCGATGAAACAATGTCCGCATTAATGAAAAAGGGAACTATTCAGCCGTGTATTGTAGTGGGAGTTTTTAATTCAAGTACCACAAGGCATCCCGATTATTTTCCGCAGAAACCATTCGAGTCGCTTGCTAAAGAGGTGAAAGATTCATTGCTGAATAAAGCTCAGCGCCATGGTCAGGCTTCTCTGTTTTCTGTGAATGTGCAGTCAGACAATTACCTGAAGTTTTTGGTGGAAGAGTTGAAGCCATTTATTGATGGAAAATATTCTACTCGTACCGATAGAGAAAACACATTTGTTATGGGATCGAGCATGGGAGGATTAATTTCCATGTATGCCATTTGTGAATATCCGGAAGTGTTTGGTGGAGCAGCATGCTTGTCTACTCATTGGCCTGGAACTTTCACCAATGAAAATAATCCTATTCCTGCGGCTTTTTTCAGTTACATGAAAGGACATCTACCATCTCCGGGAACTCATAAGATTTATTTCGATTTTGGAACAGCCACTTTAGATGCAATGTATGAAGAACACCAAACTAAAGTGGATGAGATAATGAAAGCAAAAGGTTTTACCAGCAAAAACTGGATGACTCGAAAATTTGAAGGCGAGAATCATTCTGAAAATGCATGGAAGAAACGTTTGCACATACCAGTGAAGTTTTTATTGAATAAAGTACAGTAAAATAAAATAGCAATGACAAGATTATTAAGTAGTTTGTTGATTTTGGCTACAATTGCATTTAGTGCATGTGGTCCTAAGGCAAAAGAGGCGAATAAAGAGGTGAAAACTACTGTTGAGAAGCCATTGAAATGGTCGCGCGATGCAGTAATTTACGAGGTAAATATTCGTCAATATACTAAAGAGGGAACAATTAAAGCTTTCTCGAGTCACCTTCCTCGTTTGAAGGAATTAGGAGTTGATATTCTTTGGTTGATGCCTGTATATCCGGTTTCAGAAAAAAACAGAAAAGGTTCGTTGGGTAGCTACTATGCAGTGGCCGATTACCGTGCTGTTAATCCTGAGTTCGGAACAATGGAAGACCTAAAGAAGTTGGTGACTCAAGCGCATCAGTTGGGCATGAAAGTTATTCTTGACTGGGTGGCTAACCACACAGGATGGGATAATGTAATTATGGCTGAGCATAAAGATTGGTATACGCAGAATGAGAAAGGCGAGATTGTTGTTCCGGAAGGAACCGATTGGACAGATACAGCCGATTTGAATTACAAGAACGAAGACATGCGTAACTACATGATTGGTTCATTGAAATTCTGGATTGAAAATGCCAATGTTGATGGTTTCCGTTGCGATGTTGCCGGAATGGTTCCTACCGATTTCTGGGAAAAAGCACGTGTTGAATTGGATAAGGTAAAGCCGGTATTTATGCTTGCAGAAGGATGGGAGCCAGAATTGGTTGAGAATGCCTTCGATATGGGATATGCTTGGGACGGTCACCACTTGATGAACCATGTGGCTAAAGGCGAAAAGAATGTAGCCGATATTAAAGCCTATTTTGCAAAGGTTGATACCATGTATCATAAAGATGCTTACTTGATGAACTTCACGACTAACCACGATGAAAATTCATGGAATGGTACTACTGCCGAGCGCATGGGCGATGCTGCAAAAACATTTGCTGTGTTTAGCTACACTATTCCTGGAATGCCATTGATCTATAGTGGGCAAGAAGCAGGATTAAATCATCGCTTGAAATTCTTCGAAAAAGATGAAATCAACTGGAGTGATCTGACTATGCAGAAATTCTACGAGAAGTTGAATGAGCTTAAGAAGTCAAATAAAGCATTGCAAGCTGGTGAGCGTGGAGGAAAAATCCAGTGGTTAGGAACTAACAAAGAGGAAACAGTTTGTGCTTTCCAACGTAAAGTGGATGGTAATACAGTTGTTGCTGTTTTCAATATGAGCAAAGCACCAGTTGAAGTAGATATTAAAGGAATGGTCGCTGGTGACTATACCGATTTCTTCAAAAACGAAAAAATCCAGTTGAAAGATAATGCCACATTGAAACTAGACAAATGGGGCTACAAGATATTTGTTAAGTAATAAAGTTTAACATTTGCGCTATTCATGGAGCTTCTTTCGGTATTGAAAGAAGCTCTTTTTATTTCTTATCTATTCATTCGCTTTTGCAAATCTTTTTTGCAGCTATCGGCTAGCTCTGGCATGTTAATAGCGGCTTTCACTTTCTCAGGGTTTTGCTTACCATTATAAATTAAGTCGAAAACTTCTGCTACTGTCATGTTTTCAGGGTTACGAGCTATTAAGTGCATTGTCGATCCTGCTGAAACATTACCTTCACGGATTACCTTTACATAAACACCAGGAAGCTTTTTCGAAATAAATTTTTGCACCATTTTAGCATCGTTGAAACGATGACCTAACTTGAAACATGGTTGGCGTGGTTGAGTAACTTGTACTATTGCTAAGCCCAACTCATAAATATCTCCAATTCTTACATCGGCTTCGTTGAGGGCTTCTACAGTCATGTTTTCTCCAAACATTCCCCATTCCCAATCTAAATCGGGATATTCCTGTTTCCACATTTCGTAATGATCGGCCGAGTAGAAATAACAAGCTTTGTCAGTACCTCCATGATAGCGGGTGTCTATTACGCTATCATCTTTTACTCCATTGGCAGAAAGAAAGAGTGGGTTGGTAGTAGCTTTTTTGTACATTCCTGTTGTAACTTCTTCTCCTTGCCATACAATTGTTTTAGGCTCAGCTATATTAGTCGATATAATCTTTAATGGTTTCATTCTTCCAAATTGTTGCATTTAAATCGACACAAAAATAGTAGATCGAAGTTGAAATTCATGAGGATGTATGCCGCTGTTATTTTGTGTGATGAACATATTTTCTCAAAATATTTATTTCAGTGTAAGTGTTTTTGTGTTTTTAAATGTCACATAACCGATCAAAACCTTTTGCCTACCTATTGTTTGCTGCCGAAACAGATAATGTTTAAGTAGCAAGAAATTCTGTTTGTAGTTGTTGTAGCTACAATGGAATTAGTTTCCACATACCTATAAATGAACGATCGAATAAAACCGGTGTGCGTTTTTCTGCTTAGCAAAATCACTGTGGAAGAATTGCATACACAAAGAATTAAAAAAATGAGAAATCCATTGATTGGGCTATTTGTGGCCGTACTTTTAGTGTTTACATCATGTAAAGACAATGATCCATTAAAACCAAGAACGTTATCGAAACGACTAAAGGCAGAGGTTGTTTTAATGGTTAAAGCGAAGAATGAGAAGCCAGTTTATGCAGCCAATTTTTATATGTATTGCAGTATGGCCATGAAGCAGGGAAAGGTAACTAATCCTGATAATACAAGTGAGCTGAGCATGAAAAAAGGTGATGAAAAAGGGATGCGCTGTGTTCGAATTGCAGAGGATGGCGACTATACAACTAAATTGCCTCAGTTGGGGAAATATCAATTCCAGGCTAATGTAACGAAGAAGAATATCACCATTAAAAATATTGATGAACTATATGGAGATAAATTAGGACTGATTAAGCCTAAAGCAATTGCTGTAAATAAAGATAAACTGAATGTTACCTGGGACTTATTGAAAGACGCAGATGCTTATCGTATAAAGCTATTTAGCTCAGAAGGAAAGTTGTTGTTCAGAAGTCCGGTGCTGAAGAATAAAGACAAAGTATTTGCATTCAATAAACATTCAAGAGGATGGATGGCAGTAGAAAAGGCAACAAAAGGAAAGAAATATAAGATGGAGCTTTCTGCTATTCGATTTGAAAAAGCATTTAAGACTAAATCAGATCGAGGATTCAATGTACAGTGTATCTCATTTTGCGAAAAAGAGATTACATGGGAGCTCAATTAAGAGTAAAGTAATCATTCATAGAGATAAAAAAGGGCTGTCTGAATTAATTTTGGATGGCTCTTTTTTTGTTTCAAATTGATATAAATGAATTGATTAAGCGTTGTTTTTAGATGTAAGTACATGTTTTTTCGGCATTTAATGGCAAAGAATGCTATTTGGCATTAAAAAAATGGAGAATGGGAATTTTTCATCAAAATATATTTTCTAATTTTGTACGCTCTAAAAAAGAAGATATATCAACTGATTTATAAAAGAATACAAAATGGATATACCTAGCAAATATAATCCTGCAGAAGTAGAGGACAAGTGGTATAAGTATTGGATGGATAACAAGTATTTCCATTCGGAACCAGATGATAGAGAACCATATACTATCGTCATTCCACCACCAAACGTCACCGGAGTGCTTCACATGGGACACATGCTTAATAATACTATTCAGGATATATTAGTGCGTCGTGCCAGAATGCAGGGGAAAAATGCTTGCTGGGTTCCCGGAACCGACCATGCCTCTATTGCTACAGAAGCAAAAGTGGTAAATAAGCTAAAAGAAGAAGGCGTTGCTAAAACCGATCTTTCTCGCGACGAGTTCTTGGGACATGCCTGGGATTGGACTGAAAAGCATGGTGGAATTATTCTAGAGCAGTTGAAAAAACTGGGTGCTTCATGCGATTGGGATCGTACTTGTTTTACAATGGACGATGAGCGTTCGGAAGCAGTAATCGATATTTTCATCGATCTACACAAAAAAGGATTGATTTACCGCGGTGTGCGCATGGTAAACTGGGATCCTGCAGCCCAAACTGCCGTTTCTGATGAAGAGGTAATTTACAAAGAAGAACAATCGAAACTATACTACCTTCGATATAAAGTAGAAGGAACAGAAGATGAGTGGGTAACAATTGCGACTACTCGTCCGGAAACAATTTTGGGTGATACAGCTGTTTGTATCAATCCAAACGACGAGCGTTTTACTCACCTGAAAGGAAAGAAAGTAATTGTTCCTTTAGTAAACCGTGTAGTTCCTATTATCGAGGATGAGTATGTTGATATGGAGTTCGGTACTGGTTGTTTGAAAATCACTCCTGCTCACGATATCAATGACTACGAAATTGGATTACGTCATAATCTTGAGGTGATCGATATTTTTACTGATACTGGTAAATTAAGCGAGCAAGCAGAAATGTTTGTTGGTGAAGATCGTTTCGAAGTGCGTAAGCTAATTGTTCCTGAGCTGGAAACAGCCGGCAACATGGTTAAAATTGAAGACTACAATAATAAAGTAGGATATTCAGAGCGTACTAGCGTGGTAATCGAGCCTAAATTGTCGGCTCAGTGGTTCCTTAAAATGAGTGAACTGGCAAAACCAGCATTAGAGAACGTAATGAACGATGAGGTGGAATTCCACCCGAAAAAATTCAAGAATGTTTACCGTCACTGGATGGAAAACATTAAAGATTGGTGTATTTCTCGTCAGCTTTGGTGGGGACACCGAATTCCTGTTTTCTATCTAGAAAATGGTGAGTTTGTTGTTGCTAAAACAGCTGAAGAAGCACTTGAATTGGCTATTGAGAAAACAGGAAACAAAGAGTTGACTGTTGAAAACCTAAGACAAGACGAAGATGTGTTGGATACATGGGCTTCATCTTGGTTGTGGCCAATTTCTGTTTTCAATGGAGTTTCTGAGCCAGATAACGAAGAGATTAATTACTACTATCCGACTAACGATTTGGTTACCGGACACGATATTATCTTCTTCTGGGTAGCTCGTATGATTATGGCTGGTTACTACAACCGCGATCAGTTCCCATTTAAGAATGTATACTTTACAGGAATGGTACGCGACAAGCAACGTCGTAAGATGTCGAAGTCGTTGGGTAACTCACCAGATCCACTAGATTTGATTGCACAGTACGGTGCCGACGGTGTTCGTATTGGAATGTTGTTCTGTTCGCCTGCAGGTGGCGATTTGCTTTTCGATGAGAGCATGCCTGAGCAAGGACGTAACTTTACTTCGAAAATATGGAATGCTTTCCGTTTGGTTAAAGGATGGGAAGTGGATGAGAATATCGAACAGCCAGAATATGCAAAAATCGGAATTGAGTGGTTCCAGGCTCGCTTAAGCGAAGTGGTAACTACCATGGACGATCACTTCTCGAAATTCCGTATCTCAGATGCATTGATGTTGGTTTACACCACTGTTCGCGATGAATTCTCTTCATGGTTGTTAGAGGTGGTTAAGCCAGGTTACCAGCAGCCTATCGATGGAAAAACGTATGCACAGGTAATCGATCTATTCGATCAGGTATTGCGTTTGATGCACCCATTTATGCCATTTATTACCGAAGAAATTTGGCAATTGCTTACTCCTCGTAAAGAAGGCGAAAGTGTGATGGTAGCAAAATGGCCAGAGGTAAAAGGCGAAAATCAGCAGTTAGTTGCTGATTTCGAAAATCTGAAAGAAATTATTTCTGGAATTAGAACAGTTCGTAAAGAAAATAATATTGCCAATAAAGAGACACTTGACTTAGCTGTAAAACCTGATGAAGCGTCGTATAGCAAAGCATTTGAGGCAGTATTGATTAAGATGGGTAATCTTAACGAATTGTCAATTGTTGAAGAAGAAGTTAAAGGAGCTGCCTCATTTAGGGTAAAAGCTTCAGAGTTTTATATACCTTTGGGCGATCTTGTTGATACAGAAGCAGAGTTGAAGAAAATGCAAGAGGAGCTTCAGTATACCAAAGGATTCCTTAAAGGAGTGGAGAAAAAGCTTAGTAATGAGCGATTTGTAAACAATGCTCCTGAGAAGGTTGTTGCAATAGAACGCAAAAAGCAGGCCGATGCGGAAGCAAAAATTAAAGTGCTTGAAGAGCGTATTGCAAATTTAGTGTAGCAAAAATTAAACAATTTCGAAGAAAATTGGTATAATTAGAAAATATTACGGGTGACGCCAAATTCTATTAAGCGGGCATTTTTTTAATTCGATCTGGTTAATACAATAATGCGGTAATTATTTATAGATTGGTTAATTTATGGTTTGTGGTTTAGTATTTTAGCTCAGCTAATAGAAGTCGCCCGTTTTACGACATCTTCAGAGAAGGCAGGTTTTTACCTGCCTTCTCTGTTTTTATACGGTTGTCCGTACAGTGAATGTTTTAAACTTATCCTCTCAATACTATTCTTGCATTTGGTATAGATTTCTATTTAATATCCGTGGTGTCGAGGCTCAACTCTGGAGCTTTAATTAATCTCTTTTGCAGTAAAATCAATAAGAGGGACTTCTGTGTATTGGAATAATAAAGTGCTTCGATCCAGTTATTTACTAATTGTACTCATGTAGGAAATAAGAGTAAAACATTGTGTGAAATGTATTATTATATGATAAATCTCATGTTCTTATGTAAAAGCAATTAAAATAAGATTGAATTCACGAACAATTAACTTTTACAAGGTTGCTTTTAGTTACATTAGCGTCCTTTTTCTTAACTCGCCCTAAGTTAGGAGAAATATTAATATGTAACTATTTATATGTGATTATGATGAGATTTTACACACTTCGAAGGCGGAGCATTCTAGCAATGCTTGTCTTATTTTTTAGCTCTGTCTGTTTTAGTTTTGGACAGGGATCAGAAAATTTCTCAAATGCTCCAAGTTCTGGAAATTCCTATGTCAATGGAAGCTTTGTTGGAAATAATTCGATAACATGGGTCTACCAACTATCCAGATGGGATATGAGAATTGATGGAAACACAATCTGTTTCGGAAAATCAACAAGTTCTCTAAAAGCAGAAAATATTCCTAATGGAATTGGTACCTTTAAATGTAAGTTGAAAAAAGAGTTTGGTTCTACAAAGACAAGAAGAATTGAAGTTCTTGTAAATGGAGAGTCAAAAGGCGTATTGGGACCTATTACTTCTCTACAGGAATATGAAATTGCAAGTATTAATATTTCTGGGGCTTTCACACTTGAATTGAAAAACAAATCGTCAAGTGGAAAACAAGTTGCTATTGATGATATTAGCTGGACAGCTTATGGAAGTGTAACGCCTGTTACTCCTAAAGTGTCACTTTCTGTGTCTAAATCTAAAACTAATGAGGCAGATGCTGAAACTATCAAGGTAAAAGCTACGCTTTCTGAAACAAGAACAGAAGCTACTGTTGTTGCTTTAACTGTTCAAGGAACAGATGTTACATCTACCGATTATCAACTGTCAAGCACACAAATAACAATTCCTGCCGGCGATTTATTTGCAGAGGTTGATCTTCAGATCTTAAACGATTCTGATGAAGAAAACACAGAGCAAATGAATTTGTCAATTACATCTCAAACTGCAGGAGTTGATATTCTTAATGGAGAGCAGGTTGTTACTATACTTGATGATGAGAGAGTAGTAAACGATGGAACAGAAGCAATGCCTTTTACTATCGAAGAAGCTATTGCATTGCCAAAGTCAAATACTAAATATTTTGCGCAAGGTTATATTGTGGGTGTTGGAAACAATTTCACAGCACCTTTTGCAAGTACTTACTATATAACAGTAGCTGATTCTAAGGACGAGACAGATCTATCGAAATGTTTAAACCTGAAATTAGAGTCGGGAGTTCGTAGAGATACTTGGAATCTTAAAGACAATCCTGATAATCTAGGTGCAAAGATTAAATTCAATGGATTTCGAGATGAATATTCGTCACATCAATCTTTTGAAGGCAATACTATCATTGAAGAGCAAGATGCTTTACCTAAGGTGAATTTGTCAGCTTCTGCAACTTCAGGTACCGAAGCCGATCAAACAGTTATTACCTTTACTGCAACATTAGATAAAGCTTCTAATGCCAGTCAAACAGTGGATGTGGCCATCTCAGGAACAGGTATTGCTTCAACTGATTATACGCTTTCAGCAGCTCAGTTAACTTTCTCTGCTAGCGAAACCACTAAAACGTTTACTGTTACGGTAGCAGACGATTCAGATGATGAAGGAAATGAGACAATGACAGTTGCACTTCAAAGTCCTTCAGCAGGAATTAAGCTAGGAACAACAGTACAGAAGAATATTTCAATTATCGATAACGATAATATAAAGACGACTGTTCAGTTTACTTCAACACAGATTACAAAGAATGAAGATGCTGGAACAATCCAAATTCCTTTGAATTTGGTTAATCCTTCGGCAAACGAAACACAAGTAAATATCAGTTTGCCTTCTACATCTGATATTACTTCTTACTCACAAACAGTCACCTTTGCTGCTAATGAAACTACGGCCAATGTAACTGTTGCTATTAATGATGATCAGGAAACTGAGAATAATGAGCAGTTTACTTTTACAATTACTTCGGTAAGTGGAGGAACGCAAGCTAAGTTAGGTACACAGACTACTTGTAATTTAATAATTATTGATAATGATGGTAGTCAGACAGGTGTTTTAGCCAACTATGTATATCTGGATCCTCAGGTAAACGGGCAAGGTAAAATTGTTGTTAGTAAAACTCCAAAGGAATACGTTGCTTCTGCAACTGAAAGTCATCACATGAAGAGTGTGTTGATTCCTGATAATTATTACCAATCAGCCATTGGTTTTAGCAATACTGACTTAAGAAATCATATTCGTACTATTATCAGTCAGAACGCAAGTGCTTTTAACTATAGCTTTGTTTGGACAATGTGTGAGAATGCGGATGAGAATCCGAAAAACTCGAGTCAGGTTTGGCAGATTTATGTGGAAGAGGGAGAAGGAAAAAGCAATCATGTTTCTGGAGCTACTGGTTGGAACCGTGAGCATGTTTGGGCAAAATCGCATGGTGATTTTGGAACAGCTACAGGTCCAGGTACAGATGGACACCATTTAAGAGCAGCACAGGCTGGAGAAAATAGTACTCGAGGAAGTAAGGACTTTGCCAATGCTTCACCTGGATATACTCCTCCTAAATCAGCTAGAGGTGATGTGGCACGTATGATCTTTTATATGGCAGTGCGCTATGGCTATACTGTCGATAACCAGGTGAAAAATACTGAATCAGCTGCACGTCACGGAAAGCTGGACGACTTGTTGCAATGGCACGAAGAAGATCCTGTTGATCCATATGAGGTAAGGCGTAACAATGTAATTTATGGATACCAGAATAACCGTAATCCATTTATCGATCATCCAGAATTAGTACAGTATATTTTTGGAGATGCTAAATCGAAATCATGGAATGGTGGAGTTGGTGCTACACCAATGAAATTAGCAGTTTCAGGCTCATTGAATGATTTTGGATTGGTTAAGTTTGGAACGGAATCGAGCGAACAATCGTTCTCTATTTCTGGACAAGATCTAAGCGCAAACGTAACTGTTACTGCACCAGCTCACTTCAAAGTAGCAAAACAAGGTGAAAGCTTTGGGTCATCTGTAGAACTTCCTATTTCTAATGGAACTCTTTCTGCAACAACTATTTTAGTGAAATTTGTTCCTGCTTCAGCAGTGGGAAGTGCTATTTCAGATAGAATATCTATTACTAGCGGACAAGAATCTACTTCGGTATCAGTAGCTGGAACAGAAGGTGATCCTGCTTTAGTGCCAAGAGATATCTATACCGAAGACTTCAATACTGCTTCTAACGACTGGGTGATGTATTCGGTAGCTAGTAATAAGGACTGGCATTACTCTACTTCAAGTGATAGAGTAAGTGGTAGAAATGGTACTGTTGGTATGGCAATGAATAACTATGGTGCAGATGGCAATAGTGAAGATTGGTTAATCTCTCCTCAGTTGCAATTGTCAAGTGTTAGAAACCCAGAAATTCATTATTGGATTAACTCAAAATATTCTGGCTCAACACTTGAATTAATGTATTCTACAGATTATAGCGGTTCTGGAAATCCAACTACTGCAACATGGACATCTGTTGAAAGTACAACAAGTTTTCCAACGTCTTACACAGAGAAGACAGTTAATCTTTCGATTTCAGAAAATATCTATTTTGCATTTAAGCACACTTCTGGGAAAGATGGAGGAAAAACGGCTGCAATTACAATTGATGACTTCTCGTTAAAAGGATTGCCTGTACAATACAATGGTTCATTAGCATGTAGTAACCAGGCGATAAGCTTTGAATATGTTTCAGCAAATGAAACGAGTACAACTCAGAACTATCAATTGAGCTTCAACAACCTTGAAGGAGATATTACAGTAACAGCTTCTGAGCACTTCCAGGTTTCTACTGATGGTAGTACATGGAATACAACATTGAATATTGCGCAAACAGCTGTTTCTCCTCAAACAATTCAGGTTCGTTTTGCTCCAACAAAAGAATTCATTAGAGGAGCCAACGGTAACATCTCTCATGAAGCGCAGGGAGCTGCATCCAAAACTGTTAGCTTGTCTTCTGCAATGTCTTCAGATATTAGCGATGCTAATAATTTAGGACATGATAAGACGTTAGATATTGTTTCATGGAACGTAGAGTGGTTTGGTGCTCCATCAAAATCAAGAAATGCTAGTTCATTCGATCAGCAATTGAATGCTGTTTCGGCAAAAATGATTGAACTGAATGCTGATATTTATGCATTGCAAGAAGCTGTAAAAGATGATTTGAATGGAGATTTTATTACTCCTCTTGTCAATAAGCTAAATGAGTTGGCCGGTTCAGATCGATTTGAAGCAGCAGTAGGTCCAAGATATTCATACGATTTCAATGCTCCAACGAGCACATTCCCTGCTCAGCGCATCTGTTTCATCTATGATAAGAATACTGTTGTAAACAGAGGCGATTTCTCTATGTTCTCTAATTTGTATCAAGACAAGTCAACTACTAATATCGATGGATATACTGGTAGCGCAGGAAGTTTCTGGGCATCGGGTCGCTTACCACATATGATGGAAGCTGATGTAACCATCAATGGAGTAACAGAAACAATCAACTTTATCAATTTCCATGCTAAATGTTGTGATGATAGCTACGATCGCAAATTGGCAGACGCAAGCTTCTTATTGAATGAGATGAATACTGCTTATTCGGATAAGAATCTAGTGGTGTTGGGAGATTATAACGATTATGTTGATGGAAGTATGACTTCTGGAAAAACTTCTCCATATGCTAATTGGTATACGAATAAGACTAACTTTGACCACGTTGTAACAGCTTCTTCTAATATCGATCATATTTCGATTTCCAATGAGCTTTACGATGAATATCAATTATTGGATAATAGCAGCAGTGAGTCGAATGTAAGTATTTCAGATCATAGCCCAATTATGCTTCGTATGAAGTTCCATTCGTACAAGTCGTCATTGTTGGCTGAAAATGCAAGTCAACTGAACTTCGATTTTGTTGATGTTGCTAACGGAGGAGCAGCTTCTAACGAGAAAACATATACACTTAAGGGGACAGATTTGTCTGCCGATGTTAATGTTGTTGCAAGTACTGGTTTCGAACTATCATTAGATGGAACTAACTGGTCTTCTTCTTTGACTATTGCACAGGCCAATGCAGCAGAGCAGGCGATTAAAGTTCGCTATCGTCCAGCACAAGCATATGAAAGTGCAGTAACAGGAACTATTAAGCATAGTACAAAAGATGCCAAAGCATTAGTTGTTAATGTTAAGGCTTATGGTAGACCAGATTTGCTGGCTCCAGAGTTTGCATCAGGATACCCTTCTGTTGACAAAATTACACATGCTTCTTTCGAATTGAAAACGAAAATTAATGAGGCTGGTAAGATCTATTATGCTGTATTTGCAGATGAGGCAACAACTCCTTCTGCAGATGATATTAAAGCTGGAACTAATGCCATTACTTCAGGTAATTATACGATTCAATTGGCCGAAGTTGCTAAGAACATCAAGTCTTTATCTCCAAGTACAAATTACGATGTATATGTATTGGCAGAGGATACTAATGAGCCAGTTGCAAATTTAGCAGCTCCGGTAAAATTAGATGTTCAAACTAGTAGCTATACCCTTCTTCCTTTTGAATATGTAGCTACAGTAACCAGAGGTGATCACTACGCATCAAATGGAATACCTACAAACTATTATTTTGAGGCTAAAGGAACCAAAGGGGCAGAGTTGAAATCTAAGATTGCAACAATTATTAATGCAAACTTTGTTTCTTATCCATATGAAGAAGCAGGAAGGGGAGATGTAGATGCAGCTACTCGCAGATTTGTAACAGGAGATACTCCGTTAGATGTATACGATATTATGGATTTAGCTGATCAAAACCCGAATAACCCAGATGAGGTTTACATGATCTATAAAGAGAAAACTTACGTTAGAGCAGCTAAGCATCTTGGACGTAATGGATCTCAGGAAATCTGGAATCGCGAACATGTTTATCCTCAGTCGACAGGTGGATTTAAAAATGCACGTGCACCATGGGGAAGTGGTTCTTATGCCAATGGAAATATTATTCAGAATGCTGGAAATGATTTGGCATTTGCTCAATCCGATGCTCACCACTTGAGAAGTTCGGATAGAATTGAGAATAGCATAAGAAATAATTTCCCATTTTCAGAATCTCCGTCAGGAAATGAATATGAACCACCATTATCAGCAAAAGGAGATGTGGCTCGTATCCTATTCTACTTAAATGTTAGATATGGATTGAATATTTCAGCTGTTGCCAACTTGGAGACATTGCTTAATTGGAATGAAATTGACCCGGTTGATCCATATGAGGTGAGACGAAATAATGTTGTTTTCCAATATCAGCAGAACAGAAACCCATTTATTGATCATCCGGAACTGGCAACACACATATATGGTAGTAAGACTAACGAGCAATGGTTAGAAAAGCCAAAGCAACAGCAAACAATTACTTTTGCAGAAGTTGCAAATAAAGTTTATGGAGATGACGATTTTGATTTAAGTGCAACCTCTACATCTGGATTACCAGTTACATTCTTATTGGTAAAAGGTCCTGCGGTTCTAACCGATAATACAGTGTCTATTACTGGCGTGGGTGATATTGTAGTGAAAGCAATTCAAGAAGGAAATGAAAGCTTTGAGCCAGCAACAGAAGTGCTAAAAACTATTTCTGTAGCAAAAGCATCTCAAGCTATTTCGTTTGCTCCTATAACAAGTAAGATATATAGTGAGAATAGTTTCTCTTTAACAGCAACTTCGTCATCGGAGCTACCTGTTGCATTTGAATTAGTTGATGGTCCTGCTACAATAGAAAACAATGTTGTCTCTATTACAGGAGTAGGAAATATTGTAGTGAAAGCAGTTCAAAAAGGGAATGACTATTTTGAAGCAGCAACTCCAGTTCTACAGCTTGTAGTTGTAACTAAAGGAATTCAAACTATTGCATTTGATGAAGTAGCAGATAAGGTGTATGGTGATTCAGAGTTCGCATTGGTTGCTAATTCTTCATCTAACCTACCAGTTGCATTTGAATTAGTTAGTGGCCCTGCAATATTAGAAAACAATATCGTTACAATTACAGGAGTAGGAGAGATCGTAGTTGAAGCAACTCAGGTTGGTAATGAAAATTACGAGGCTGCAACAAAGGTTTTTCAAACAATTACTGTATCAAAAGCAACTCAGACTATTACATTTGACGAGATTGCAGATAAAGTTTATGGCGATACAGAGTTTGAATTAGTGGCTAGCTCAACTTCGAATCTTCCAGTTGAATTTACATTGATTAGTGGTCCTGCGACAATAGAAAATAACACTGTTTCAATTACAGGTGTTGGTGAAATTGTTGTAGAGGCTGTTCAGGGTGGAAATGATAACTATGAAGCGGCAACGGTAGTACGTCAGACTATTGCAGTTGCGAAAGCTGCTCAAACAATTTCTTTCGAAGAAATTGCAGACAAAGTATATGGTGATGCAGAGTTTGCATTGGTTGCTAATTCTTCATCTAACCTTCCTGTTGCATTTGAATTGGTTAGTGGACCAGCTACATTGGCAAACAACATTGTTACAATTACCGGAGCAGGTGAAGTTGTTGTTGAAGCTACTCAGAATGGAAATGACAACTACCAGGCTGCGGTTAAAGTTGCTAAAACAATTATTATAGCAAAAGCTCCACAGGCTATCACTTTCGAAGAGATTGAGGATAAAACATATGGTGATGCTGCATTTGCTTTAGATGCAAAATCAAACCTAGGATTACCAATTCATTTCGAAGTGAAAAAAGGTTCGGCTCACATTGATGGAAATATGCTAACCATCGATGGTGCAGGAGAGGTAATCGTAGTAGCATGTCAGGAAGGCGATGAGAACTGTGCGGCTGCAAAAATTGTAGAACACACCTTTATGATTCAAAAAGCAGATCAAACTATCGACATTACTGATATTATCGATAATGTGACTGTTGGTACGGCTTTAGAATTAGAGGCAATTGCTAGTTCTGGTCTAACTATTGAGTTCGAAATAGTAAAAGGTACAGGTACTCTAGATGGAAATTCTTTATTGCCAGAAGAGGCAGGAGAATTTGTAATTAAAGTTTACCAACCTGGTAACGAGAATTACAATGAAGTGGAAATTGAAATAACGTTTACAGCTAGTGTATTAACTGGAGTAGAAGATGATTTTTCTAAGCAAGTGAAGTTATTCCCTAACCCAGCTAAGGACTATGTGAATTTGGTATTCCCACTGCATGATCAAAAACAAATTGTAATCTTAAATAATGCTGGACAAATTGTTAGACAGCTGAATGTAGAGAAGAGTACCAGAATAAACTTAAGTGGTCTTCCTGCAGGATTATATGTTGTTAAAATTCAGAAAGAAGAAATTGTTCTGAATAAGAAATTGATGATTGTTGAATAAGCAATTGATAATATTGAATGAAAAGCCTGGCTTCGGTCAGGCTTTTTTTATTTTATACAGATGAGAAAAATCAATGAGTAGAGCGAATAAAAAAAAGGCTATTCTTTTGGCAGAGAAAGAATAGAAAAAGAAATATAAAAAAACAGCCTCAAGATTAATTCTGAGGCTGTTTATATTTATGCTGCAACGTTTTCAAATAATTTAGCTAGTATTTCAGGATATGTAGAATCGAACTGCGAAAAACACCATTGTTTTAATTCGCTCAACTCCTCTCCTGAAACCCAATCAATACACTTCCTAAGTTCTTTTTCAAATAATTCTTTACTAAAGCTAACTTTCGGCAGTATTACTTTTGCATATTCAAGCATAATAGAGAGATGTTTAAAATTAGTGCACTTTAAAGATAACGATTTCCTGATTCTGATAGTATGCCGAGCTATTCTGTTAACATACTTTAACCAAGCTTTTTATTGGTTGAGAAATGTTAGTTTGTTGATTATGTGTTGATTCTATTCGAATTTGAAGTATTTCAATATGTTGATATCATGTTAATAAAAAAAGGAGAAACGTTGTTCTCCTTTTTTTGCTACTAATCGTATGGAAAGAAAGAAAAATATTTTTAAGCAGGCACTTTTCTTTCTAAAAATCGGTTTACTTCAGATACCGTATTTAAATACGAGATATCTTCATCATCTACCTCTACGTTGAATTCTGATTCGAAGAAATATACTAACAGCAACGAATCTAAATCATCAAGGCAGAGCTCATCCTTACTTTGGGTACCAATAATTGCATTCTTTTTAAAACCTACGTTTCTCAGCACCCTGTAAAGTCTCTTTTCTGTCTGACTCATAAGTAGATTAATTCATAAAATCGATACAAAAATACTACTTTTTTTAAAAGATGCAAAAATTCGAATCTAATAGACTAATGGTCGAATAAAAATACATAAATCATTCATACACAAAAAAAGAGCAACTCCGAAGAATTGCTCTTTTCAATATTTGAAGTTTAATCGAGTTTATTTGATCAATCCAAGGTCTTTCCCCACTTTAGTAAATGCTTCAATAGCTCTGTCGACATGCTCTGTAGAATGTGCTGCAGATAGCTGAACACGAATTCTAGCTTTTCCTCTTGGTACTACTGGGAATGTAAAGCCAATTACATAAATACCCTCTTCCAATAATTTGTCAGCAAACTTCACTGCCATTGGCTCATCGTAAATCATTACAGGAACAATTGCAGTGTCGCCAGGTAAACAATCGAAGCCAGCAGCTTCCATTCCCTTGCGGAAACGAAGAGCATTATCCATTGTTTTATCACGAAGAGCTGATGATTCATTCAGAATCTCTAATACTTTTAGCGATGCACCAACTGTAGCAGGAGCAAGTGTATTTGAGAATAGGTAAGGACGAGATTTTTGTCTCAACATATCAATAATCTCTTTTTTACCTGAAGTACAACCTCCGTTACCACCACCAAGTGCTTTTCCGTAGGTAGTTGTAATGATGTCAACACGACCTTCGCAACCACAGTGCTCAGCAGTTCCGCGTCCTGTTTTACCAATATATCCAGTTGAGTGAGAGTCGTCAACCATTACAAGGGCATCGTATTTGTCAGCTAAATCGCAAATCTCTTTCAATTTAGCAATATCTCCGTCCATTGAAAATACTCCATCGGTAACGATGATACGGTATTTTTGCTCTTGAGCATCCTGTAGGCAGCGCTCTAGTTCTTCCATGTTAGAGTGCTTGTAACGATAGCGAGCAGCCTTACATAAACGAACTCCGTCGATAATTGAAGCGTGGTTCAATTCGTCAGAAATAATTGCACTGTCAGCTCCTAGAAGTGGTTCAAACACACCTCCGTTTGCATCGAAGCAAGCACAATACAAGATGGTATCTTCAGTACTCAAAAACTCCGACATCTTCTTCTCTAGCTCTTTATGAACTTCCTGTGTTCCGCAGATAAAGCGAACTGAAGAAAGGCCAAAGCCCCAACGATCCATTGCATTTTGTGCTGCTTTTACAACTTCTGGATGATCGGCTAATCCCAAGTAGTTGTTGGCACAAAAATTCAATACCTTTTGACCAGTAGAAACTGCAATTTCAGCATTCTGAGTAGAAGTAATAATTCTCTCCTCTTTATACAAACCTTGCTCTTTCAACTCATTAAGAGTATTCTGAAGATCCTGCTTGATTTTTCCGTACATGATATATGGTTTTGTTTGTTTTAAATCAGATACCTTCAACAAAAGAAATCATTTATTCCATTAAAAAAAAGCACAAATGACACATTATAATGAGTTTGATGTTATTGATGCAGAAAAGATTCATTGATTGGTAGTTATCTATATTTCTATGAATTTCGAACTAAATGGTTGAAATTTCATTTTATCTATTCTTTTCTGAATTTACTGATAATTTAACACAATAAACCCCTTGTTTTATTATGAAGAATAATTATCGAAAACTATATTTGTGTCTAACAGCAATTTTGAATGAATTGCATGACAACGAAAGCAATTGGGAGCTTTCAAATAGAAACGCTTAAAAAATAGGCAAAAACATGGGAAAGAACATTGGGAAAAAAATCAGGCAAATTCGAGAGATGAAAGAGATTAGTCGCGAAGAGCTAGCCGAACGCACCAATCTTAACACCGAACAAATTGAGCGAATTGAAGATAAAGAAGTTGTTCCATCACTGGGACCACTTATCAAGATTGCTCGTACACTAGGAGTTCGACTGGGTACTTTCCTCGACGATCAGCAAAACTTGGGACCTGTAATTAAGCGTGCCAACAAAAAGGAAGAAGGAGAAAGTTTCTCTAATAAAAACAGTGAAGCCCGTGCGCATTTAGACTTCTTCCCGATGGCCAGTGATAAAACTGGTCGACACATGGAGCCACTATTGGTGGATATTGAACCTTCAAACCGAACAGATTATATGCTTTCTTCTCACGAAGGAGAAGAGTTTATTTATGTGTTGGAAGGGACTATCGAAATAAATTATGGAAAAGATACTTATCGTTTGGAAAAAGGCGATAGCATCTACTACGACTCAATCGTTTTGCATAATGTACATGCCGGAGATGATCAAACAGCTAAGATTCTTGCAGTAATCTACGCTCCTTTTTAATCATTTAAGCTTACAATATGCAATTATACGATAGAACACTAGGGGAATTTCTAGAGTTTCATGCTCTGAATACCCCCGATCAAGAATTTATAGTTTATCCCGACAGGGATTTACGATTTACCTATAAGACTTTCAACGAACGCGTAGATAGAATGGCAAAAGGCTTGCTCTACACGGGAGTTAAGAAAGGAGACAAGGTTGGTGTTTGGGCAAAGAATGTGCCCGACTGGTTAACATTTATGTTTGCCACAGCAAAAATTGGAGCTGTTTTGGTTACCATCAACACCAATTATAAGTTGGCCGAACTGGAATACATTACCGAGAATGCCGATCTACATACGCTATGTATTGTGAATGGTTATCGCGATAGCGACTATGTACAAATGGTAAATGAGTTGGTTCCAGAGTTGAAAACATCGGAGCGTGGAAGCCTTAATTCTGCCAAGTTTCCTAAACTGAAAAATGTCGTTTACATTGGTCAGGAGAAACACCGAGGAATGTACAACACTCAAGAATTGATGTTGCTGGGCGAACATCTTGGTAATAACGATTTGGAGCATATTAAGTCGACTGTTTCTTGCCACGATGTGGTAAATATGCAGTATACTTCTGGAACAACAGGCTTCCCGAAAGGAGTGATGCTAACTCACTATAACATTCTGAACAACGGGCATACTGTTGGAGAATGCATGGATTACAAACCAGAAGACCGATTGCTTACTTGTGTGCCTCTTTTCCACTGTTTTGGATGTGTGTTAGCTGTTTGTGCAGTATTATCGCATGGAGCTACACTAGTGATGTTGGAGGATTTCGATCCACTTCGTGTTTTGGCTTCGGTACAGAAAGAAAAGTGTACTGCGCTTTATGGGGTTCCAACCATGTTTATAGCAGAGCTTAACCATCCAATGTTCGACATGTTCGATTTAAGTACACTTCGTACTGGTATTATGGCAGGTGCTCCTTGTCCAATAGAGACCATGAATGAGGTGATGGAAAAGATGAATATGCGCGATGTAATTATCGTTTACGGTTTGACTGAAGCTTCACCTGGTATTACAGCAACTCGTGTGTTCGATGCTCCTGAAGTAAGAGCCACAACTGTTGGTAAGGCATTACCATTTGTCGATGTGAAAATTGTAGATCCTGGCACTGGCGAGACTTGTGCTCCCGGAGTTCAAGGGGAGATTTGTTGCAAGGGATACAATGTAATGAAAGGCTATTACAAAATGGATGAGGCAACCGAAAGAGTTATCGATAAAGATGGATGGCTTCATTCTGGCGATTTAGGAATAGTCGACGAACATGGATATTATAAAATTACAGGTCGAATAAAGGACATGATTATTCGTGGAGGTGAAAATATTTATCCTCGCGAGATTGAAAACTTCCTTTATGGAATCCCAGAAATTGAGACGGTAGAGATATCAGGTGTTCCTAGTCCAAGATATGGAGAACAAGTGGGGGCATTCGTTAAATTGAAAGAAGGAGCTCAGTTGAAAGAAGAAGATGTTCAGGAATATTGTAGAGGAAAAATTGCTCGTTACAAAATTCCAAAATATGTATTCTTTGTTGAGGAATATCCGATGACAGCAAGTGGAAAGATTCAGAAATATAAGCTAAAAGAGCTTAGTTTAGAATTGTTAGAAAAACAAGGTATCCAGCCTGTTTAGGCATACCTTTCATATAAAAATATTGAGGCTGTCATCGATATATCGAGACAGCCTCTTTTTTACTTCACCTAAATATAACTACAAGGAAATGGGTACTCCATTGTAGAAATCCAGAATTTTAGACCGAAAAATAAACTCATATTTTGCTTGAAGTAGATCCGATTGAGACTTTGTAAGATTATTTTTAGCCTCATTGAATTCTACTGTTGTAACTACACCTAAATCGTATTTCTCTTGCATGTAACGGAATGCTTCCTGTAACGATGCAACAGCCGATTGATTGGCAATGTAGCGCTTAAGGGCTGCAAATGCCTTGGTATATGCCGTTTCAATATCTTTACGAAGTTTCAGCTTTTGGTTCTCAAGTTGCAACTGATAATCGGCAACCTGAAGCTGAGCATTGTTGATTCTCGTTTTATTCTGAAACTTGTTGAATATTGGAATGCTAAGTCGAAGACCAATGGATTTACGCTCGTTATTCTTCAGCTGATCGCTAAATGAGATAGTTCCATTTTGGTTTTTGTACTTATTGTTATAGTTATTGTTGTAGCTAGCCCCAAGTCCCAATGTAGGGTAAAGAGATCCTTTAGCTACTTTCAATTCCATTTCTTTACTCTTCAAGTTGTATTCGGCCAATCTAATTTCTGGTCGATTTTGTACTGCTTGAGAATAGATGTCATCAGCTTTATGTACCTGAGGACTGGCTGATAATTCAGGAAGAGTTGGCATTTCAATATCGAATGCATTTACATTCTCAACATCTAACAATTGTGCTAGGTCAAGCAATGCAATTTGCAAGCGGTTGGTTGCTTCCACAATTCTTAATTCTTCCTGAGCATATTGCGCCTGTAGTTCCAATAGCTTTCCTTGTTCAACACTTCCGGCCTTTACCAGTTGGTCGGTACGATCGATTTGTTGTTCAGTAATTTTAATCTGATTTTCGGCTACTCTTACCAACTCTTGAGCCAACATGATTTCCAAAAAACCAGCACCTACCAATACGGTAATGTCGTTTTTTGCTTTATGCAAATCTTCCAGACTTGCCTTTAATTCAAAATCACGCTGAGCAATTGTGTTTTTTAGTTGTGAACCCTGATATAGAGTAACGTTTGCATCGACACTTACATAACTATTGGAAGAGTTGATGTTTTGATAAGTGTTATCGTATTGCAACGAACGACCAAAGTTCATGCTTTGCCCCATATTGGCACTTAAGCTAGGTAAGCGATTCGATTTGGATTGTTGCAGTTGGTTTTCGCCATATTTAGTATTAACCACCTTTTGTTTAATCTGAATGTTATTCTCCAGAGCATGGTTAATGCATTTTTCAAGCGACCACTTTTCTTTATTTTGTGCCGAAGTACCCAATGTAAACAGGATAGCTGCAGCGAATATGATAATGCGTTTCATCTGTTTAAAATTTTTTGATTTCTGAATGTTCCAAAAATTTTAATTCATTCAGGAACTCACATCAACTTTAATCATTCTTGTTTGTGTAGTTTAGAATGCTGAAAGTTAATGTTCGTTTCATGATCTTATCGTTTTCAGTATTATTCATCAGACGATGTTACGATTTTTTTGTTTTATCATCGGTAGCAGGCTTCCCTTTAATTTTGGTTTCTTTATCAAGTCCTTTTAGAATTTCGATATTTACACCATCGCTAAGTCCTGTTTCAATGTATCTCTTCTCAAATACCTGAGGAGTAGTTTCAATTTCCACAAAAGCTGAATCGTTTTCAAACTTAAGAAGCGACTCGCTAATAACCATTACCTGATCTTTTCTTTCTAAAACGATATTGGCGTTGGCACTATATCCTGCACGAATGAATTGACCATCTTGAAGTTTTACATTTGCTTTGATTTCGAATTGAATAGCACCATTTTCTTCTACTCCTTTAGGTGAAATATATTCTAGGTAAGCATCGAATTTCTCATCTTCAATGGCTCCAATAGTCATTTCGATGTGCATGCCTTCTTTGATCTTTCCTACTTCAGTTTCATCCACTTTTCCCTGGAAAATCATATCATTCATATCGGCAACAATTGCAATGGTAGTTCCGGCATTGAATGTATTACTTTGAATAACCGAATTACCTTGCTTGATAGGTACATCCAGAATCATTCCTTCAATAGTAGAGCGAATAAGTGTATTGGTTGTGTTTTTCGATTTCTTTGTTACTCCGTTTTTTACCAGTTCAAGATTGTTCTCGGCAGCAGATACCTCTTCTTTAGCATTTTCGTATGCTACTTTCGATTTCTGATACTCTTGATAAGGAATAACTTTCTTGTCGAATAGTTTACTCTTTCTATCAAAATCGATTTTAGAATCTTCCAAATTAATTTTAGAACGGTTAACGCGTGTTTCTGCGGCATTCAGGTTAACCATGTCAGGGATGATTTTTACTTTGGCAATGATGTCGCCTTTTTTCACCATCTGACCGGCTTCCATATATACTTCATCGATGATTCCTGAAACCTGAGGCTTAATCTCAATTTCTTTGCGTGGTACAACTGATCCTGTAGCAACAGCTTTTTTAATTACATCCGAAACGAATGGTTTATTTACTTCGTAAACAACTGGTTTTGGTTTTGACTTGTTGTACAAGAATGCGATGGTTCCTACAAAAATTCCAATAAGAACAACAATTCCTAAAATCTTAAATATCTTTTTCATTTGTCTATGTTTTTATTTTTTTAATTTCAATTGGTTTATTCGTCACGTAAAGCGTCGATTGGCTTAATTTGAATGGCTCTTTTGGCAGGAATTAATCCAGCCAGTGCACCTGCTGTAACAAGCACAAGTAGTGCTGAAACTCCTATTGTGAAATCAATTCCTAAATCTCGTAAGAAGATTTCACTACCGTTGGCTCTTTGCATCTCAAGCATATAATTTACTCCTTCGGTTAAAGCAACACCTAAGGCTAGTCCGAACCATCCTGCGATGAGAGTTAAGAATACACTTTCGGAAATAATTTGTCCGATAATTTTACCCGGCGTAGCTCCTAAGGCTCGCATTACCCCAATTTCTTGGGTGCGTTCTTTTACAATTACCAGCATGATATTACTTACTCCAATAACACCAGCAATCAGGGTTCCTATTCCTACAATCCAAACCAAAAGTCGAATTCCTAGAAATAGCATACTCATCTGCTTAAATTGCTTTTCAATATTTACATGGGCAACAGCCTGTGTGTCGTCTGGTGCAACCTGATGACGTTCTTTCAAAATTTTAATCACCTGATCTTCGACATTTTTTACACTGGTGCCTTTTTGTGCTGTTAGTGCAAAAAAGTGTACTTCGTTGCCATAGTTATATGCTTGCTGCATAGTGGAGAATGGCATGTAGATGGTTTCGTTTTTTCTACCATTGAAATTCACATTAGGGTTGTCGGGCTTATGAACACCGATTACCTGGAAGTAAACTCCCATGATTTTAAGATACTGTCCAACCGGATTTTCATCTTTTTTGAACATCATCTCTTCCACTCGCTCACCAATAACACATACCTTTCTTTTATCTGTGATATCGATATGGTTGATGAATCGACCTTTCACCATGGTATGGCCATCAATATCGTTATAAACAGGGTAGTCGCCCATGATGTTAAACGAACCGGTGCGGTCTCCTCTGATGGTATTGTCACCAGCACGAAGGTTCCACCCAAAAAGTCGTGGAGCAATGTGTTCAAGTCCCTCTACATTGGCTTTTAGATATTTGGTGTCATCATTATCGAACACCCATCTACGACCTCGTAGGTAGCCTTTGTAAGGTTTGGCAGTTCTTTCTGTCCAGATGAAGCATGAATTGGTGGCAAAATTCTTCACTCCATCTTGTACGCCACGCTCTAGGCCTAAACCTGCACTTGCCATTACCACCAGCATGAATATTCCCCAGAATACTCCAAATGCGGTAAGGAAGCTGCGAAGCTTATTCTTCTTAAGCGCGCTAATTATTTCGGTCCACCGATCTAAATCAAACATTATTCAGATTTTGTATGGTTTGTAGTTATTCGTCACGTAATGCCTCGATGGGCTTAATTCGGGCTGCTCTTCTGGCAGGGATATAACCCGCAACTGTACCTGCAATTACCAGTAGTATAGTGGCTGCAGTAGCAATGTTTATGTCTACTGTTGGGTTACGGAACATGGTTCCTCCTCCTCGTTCTCCATCGGCAGGGCCAGCTTGTGCGGCACTTTCAACAACCATATTCACTATCTCCATTATTCCTACACCAAATACTAATCCGATGTAACCGGCAACCGCTGTAATCAAAACTGATTCAAGAATGATTAATCCCACAACAGAACCAGGAGATGCTCCAAGTGCTTTTCTAATACCAATCTCTTTGGTGCGCTCTTTTACTACAATCAACATGATGTTGCTAACACCAACGATACCTGCAATAAGAGTTCCTAAACCAATGATCCATACAAAAGCTTTAATTCCGAAGAAGATATTCATGGTTTGAATGTAATCTTCCAATTGGTTGTATGAGCCCAGTGCTCTGCGATCTTCTGGGTTGAAGCGGTGCTTCTGTGCCATGGTTGCGCGTACACTATTTTCAATGGCTTCGCTTTCCAGCTTACTTACCTTGGCAATGGTCATTGCAAAACTGTGAATACGGTTTCCGCCATTAAATACTGCCTGAGCTGTTGTAATAGGAATATATGCTGAACGATTATCGGTTGTTTGATAGCGATGATAAACTCCTACAACCTGAAAAGGAATCATGTTCAGCTTAACAAATTGCCCAATAGGATCTTTGTCTTTGAATAGTGCTTCTGCAATATCATCGCCAATAACAATTACTTTTCGTTGTTTCTCGATATCTAAATCGTTAACGTATCGTCCTTTGTCTACAATATGGTTCTCGATTCCCTGAAAAGGAGGATGAATTCCTAATACACGATACGAGCCATATTCTTTGCCTGAAGAGATTGTTGAACTTCCGGGAAGGTAATATCTTCCAGAAACGGTTTCTACTCCGGGTATTCTTTTCAGCACATGGTAATCTTGGTCAGTGAAACGAATAGGACGCCCAGTTTTTAACCCTTTCCAAGGCATACTGGTTTCGTTACTCCACATCCACATGGCATTGTGTGCGTTACGATCGAAATTCATTCGAACTCCATTGTGAAGACCATTACCCGATCCCAACAGAATCATCAGCATGAAGATTCCCCACGCAACACTAAAGCCAGTTAAAAAAGTACGAAGCTTGTTCTTTTTTATCGTGCTAAAAATCTCTTGCCATTTATCAATGTCAAACATCTTTTTCTGTTTTATTGGTTAAAATGACAACTAAGAGTTGGCGTCGATAACTACACCATTTCTATCCATGATTTTATCCCTGAAGCTTTTCAGTTCTCCATTGCGAATATCTGAATCGATAACACCATCTTTCAGGCGAATAATTCGATCGGTCATTCCGGCAATATCATGTTCGTGAGTTACAATTAAAACCGTAATTCCTTCGGCATTAATCTCTTTTAGGATGTCCATAACTTCATATGAAGTTGAAGTATCGAGTGCTCCGGTTGGCTCATCGGCCAAAATAATCTGAGGCTTACTGATTAGAGCACGAGCAATGGCAATTCGTTGTTTCTGTCCACCTGAAAGTTCATTTGGCATGTGTTCTGCCCACTCTTTTAGACCAAGTCTTTCAAGATATTCCAATGCTAGTGCATTGCGCTTTTTTCGACTTACACCTTTGTAATAAAGTGGCAATGCGACATTCTCCATTGCATTTTTGAAGGAAATAAGATTGAATGACTGAAAAATAAAGCCAACCATTTCATTTCTAACCATAGCTGCTTTTTTCTCAGTCATTGGGCCAATTAATTTATCGGCCAAATGATACGATCCTTCGTCGTAATTGTCCAAAATACCCAAAATATTAAGCAAGGTGGATTTACCCGAACCCGATGAACCCATAATTGATACGAATTCTCCTTGCGAAACATCCAGATCAATTCCTTTCAACACATGTAAACGGTTACTCCCGGTAACATATGTCTTGTTTATTTTTCGAAGTTTGATCATGGTTTTCTTTGTTTTATATAGTTATAAACAGATGTGTTTCTTATTTTTTGATGGTGTTCTTGTGTGCAATTCGAGTAATAGGTATAGAAAGGTACTATACAATTACACCTTTGTTGAAAAATATTTTTTCCAACATGTTTAAGACGCATATTATCTAAATATGTTACAAGAATAATATTACAAAGTTCAGAAAAAGAACTTCGTTGGCATGTAAGCGATTGAAAAATAGAAGAAAGGAAAGAGTGGAGCTAGAAAAGTTTTAGTTTACCATCGATGATAACACCATCAATTCCTAAGTTTTTAGCAGAATCGATCGCTCCTTCAGAATTGTGAACAATAGGTTCTCCTCGTTTATTGAATGAAGTATTTATTAAAGCCCGAATGTTGTATTTCTGCTTTAGTTTTTGAAGAAGGTGATAGATGAAAGGATTTTCTTCATCATTGAAAATAACCTGACATCGGGCAGTACCATTTACATGAACTGTTCCTGCCATTTCGGTTTGTCGCTCAGGAATTATGTCGAAATCGAGTAGCATGTATTGGGCCAAAGGATGGATGGTTTCTAAGCCGGTGAAATATTTTGCCTCTTCTTCTAATAAAATTGGAGCGACAGGCCGGTACCATTCACGTCCTTTGTGTGTGATACTTACTTTTTGAGCCAATTGTTTGGAGTTGGCTAATGCCAGAATACTTCTGTTACCCAGAGCTCTTGGGCCAGCTTCGCCATTGCCGTTGCAAACAGCAATTACCTTTTCTTCATAGAGTAATTCGGCAATTTTTTCTATTTCAGCATCATCTATATCGAAAGATGAATTCTCCAGATTCCAGTTGTTCAAATATGGACTGTGTGGATACACTTTTCCGTGTTTCTTCCACTCCATAAATGCAGCAGCACCCAGTGCTAACCCCGAATCTTCGGTACAAGGAGGAATAAAAACCTCTTCAAAAATATTTTGATTGATGATTGCAGAGTTGGCAACAATGTTCAGTGCACATCCACCAGTTAAGTATAGATTTTTACATTCTGTTTGTTGTTGTAAATCTTTTAGTTTTTGAGTGAAATCGCGTACGAAAACATGCTGCATTGTGGCCACAACATCTTGCAAAAACTGATTTTTAGTGTGAAATCCTTTTCCTTCTATTCCCAGATCAATCTTCGCTTTCTCCCAGAATTGATTTCTTTTTCCCCAAAGCTCTTCAAACCAATTGTTATCGATTAACCAATCTTCTATTTTAGAAGAATATTTCCCAAATGATGCCAATCCCATCATCTTTCCGGGAACAGCATTTTGGTCATGCAGTTTTGCTCCAATTATTCCGAATACCAATGCATTGCAATTATACATTGATGTCAGATATTTCAGGTTCCAATGATTCTCGACAAGCTCAATTTTATTATTTCTAAAGGTCCATGCCGAAAAATTACTTTGACTGGCACCTCCATCGAAATGAACAAGTAAGCTGTCTTCTTTAAAGTTTCCGAAGAAAGGTAGGCAAGTAAATATATGTGCCAACTCGTGATTGAGTACCCATGCATCCATTTCGCGATCGAACCACCAGCAGCGTCCTTTCTCAATATCTGCCGAGAGTTTATTGTTAAGAGGAGCCTCAAATCGAATATTTCCTTGCGATGAAATAAAGCTGCGTCCTACCACATTATCAACAAAAACCAGATCGAAATCGCGATTCACCATCTTCTGTTCTTTAATAACATCTGTTAGATGTTGATGAAGATGATTGTCGCGCTTACGGCGTGTTACCCTTTCCAATTGCATGAATTTTTCCACTTTACCGTTTTGCATGATAGCAAGGTTGTGGTCGTGTACATACATTGGGTGTTCAAAATCGTTACGATCCTGAATGCCGTAAATTGCTAACGTTGGTTTTTGTTTATTCATGGCGCAATTATACAAATTGCATATATATTACCAAAGCTATAAGCGTGTAAAACAGTACGCCACTCCAAAAACGTTGCCGGGTAAATACAAAGTAATTGGCAATAAGATAGCCCAAAGGAATAGCCATTAGCATAAACATTTCAATAGATGCCGCAGGAATGGCAATAATAAGCAGTAATGAATTGACAAACATCCAGAAAAGAACGGTGAAATATTTTCTGGAACTTATTTTCTTTTCATCGAAATTGCGAAGAATCATAAATGCGCTACCAACAATCAATAAGAAAATAAGGTACCCCATATATATCTGAAGCGATAAATTGCCTCTAATATGTTGTTGGTGAGTAATGAAATTCTGATTGATGCTTTCCAACAATTCATGTGTGCTGTCATTTAAGTATGCCCACGAGAATGTGAAGATCAATGGGATTAATGCACCTAGAATTGGAGCAACAAAGTCGCGCCATTGAGGATTCTTTCGAACAGTAAAAAGTCCAATCCAGATAAAAGGCAAAAATCCAATGGTACTCTGATAAAACAGTGCTCCTAAGGAAAGACACAGACCAGCATTAAAACCATATTCAACCCTTGTTTGGTCGTGAAATGCAGCAAATATATTGGACAAGCTCAATATTAAAAATAGGCTGGCAAAATGGACCGGCAACAAATGGTGCAACATAGGCATTCCGCTGGTAATAATTAAGAAAATTACCGTTGGCAAAAATGTTCGAATTCGGATAAATGAAAAACGAGCATTGAGGCGCATCATTAGAAAGGCACAAACGACTAGTAGTCCTAATGCTACCAGCTGGCTTGCTAACTCAGACCAGTTGAGCAACATCTCGAATGGTTTAAATAGTGGAGCCTGCGTTTCGCCTTGGTAAAACTCATAACTCGTTTGCTGATATAGCGAATTGGCCCAAAGTAGAATGCCAATAATTGGCACAATTATGAAGTTAATAGCACTATTTGATCGAAATGTTTTAAGTAGCATAAGCTGCAATAAATGTTAATGCCTGATAGCTGATCGTTTTATTGAGTACAAAATAATAAAAAACGGAGAAAAAGTCGTAGCGACCTTCCCTCCGTTTTGATCATTTTTATTGCAAATAAAAATTATAAATCGAATCCCAGGTCTTTACGATAGTAAACACCTTCGTATTTAATTTTAGCTGCATTTTCGTACGACTGCTTCAAGGCAGCTTCCATACTTTCACCATATGAACTTACAGCAATAACTCGTCCGCCTGCAGTAACCAACTGATTGTCTTTTACTGTTGTTCCTGCATGGAAAAGAATACTGTTGTTTACCTCTTCCAGGTTAGTCATTGGAATATTTTTCTGGTAATCTCCAGGGTAACCACCTGAAACAAGGAATACAGTACATGCAGTGCGTTCATCGAATTCCAATGTTCGTTCGTTAAGGTTTTCTTCAGCAATCCCTTCTAAAAGTTCTACGAAATCAGATTTAACTCGAAGCATTACTGCTTCTGTTTCTGGATCGCCCATACGAACATTATATTCTATTACGTATGGTTCTCCTTTTACGCTAATTAAGCCAAGGAAGATGAAACCTTTGTATTTGATGTTTTCTTGCTGAAGTCCGTCGATTGTGCGCTTGATGACACGTTCTTCTACTTTTGCCATGAATTCTTCATTGGCAAATGGAACAGGTGTAATAGCTCCCATTCCGCCAGTGTTTAAGCCAGTGTCTCCTTCACCAATACGCTTGTAATCTTTTGCTTCAGGAAGAACTTTGTAGTTTTTACCATCGGTCATAACAAATACCGAACACTCTACGCCGCTAAGGAACTCTTCAATTACCACTTTTGCACTGGCAGCACCAAACATACCTCCAAGCATTTCGCGTAATTGATTTTCAGCTTCTGCTAAATCTTCGATAATCAAAACTCCTTTACCAGCAGCCAAACCGTCGGCTTTAAGTACGTAAGGAGCTTGCATCGTTTTCAAGAATGCAATTCCTTCTTCTAGATTTTCAGAAGTAGCTGTGAAATATTTGGCAGTAGGAATATCGTATTTAGCCATGAAAGCTTTAGCAAAGTCTTTACTTCCTTCCAATTGAGCACCTTCTTTGTCTGGCCCAATTACAGGAATACTTTTCAATTGGTTGTCGGCTAAAAAGAAATTGTGGATACCTTCTACTAGTGGAACTTCAGGGCCCACTAAAACCATGTTGATATCGTTTTCAAGAACCGCTTTTTTGATTGCTTCGAAATCGCTAACTCCAATTGGCAGATTAGTTGCGATATCGGCAGTTCCGGCATTTCCAGGTGCTACGAAGAGATTGTCGATTTTATTGCTTTGCTTTATTTTCCAGGCTAAAGCATGCTCTCTTCCTCCTGAGCCAATAATTAATAAGTTCATGTTGCAGCTTGTTGATTTTGTTCGTATATCCTTTCCATATCATTCGAAATGAATTGATTTATCGAATGATATTTTTTTGATCTTGTAAAAATATAAACTTCAGAGCAAGTTATAACAACAAGTCTCCTTTTTGTGAGGGAAATGGGAATTTATTAACCTGAATTCGATTTGAATTTTGCAATTGAGATTGCTGAGAAAAGAGTTGTTGAAACAATTATTTTCAGGAGAGCTTATGCCCACTTTTGTTTCCATTGGTTGGTACGTTGTTTGAAACGTCCCCATTGAGTATCGGTATAAAGCTGTTTTACTTTTTCGAATTCAATTTTATTGAACTGAAATCCTTTTGCTTTTAGCTCTTTTATGGCACGAGGTAAGGCATACTTTAGATTTTCTTCTGCCTTAAGAGAGTCGTGGAATGTAATTATTGAGCCACTTCTGGTAAACTCCAATACATTCTGTAAACATTGCTTAGGAGAGATAGCCGGATTGTAATCCACACTGATAACATCCCACATCACAATTTTATATTGTTTCGAAATGGCTTTGTATTGCGATCGTTTTAACCAACCGTGCGGCGGACGAAAGAGTTGGGAATTAATGAATTTACGTGCTTTATTAACATTGTTAATAAATTCGGATTTGCTCATTTTTAAGCCTTGAACATGATTGAATGTATGATTTCCAACTACATGTCCTTCGTCTAAAATCCGTTGGTACAACTCAGGATATTTAGCCACATTATCTCCAACACAGAAGAAGGTGGCTTTGATGTTTTCTTGGTTTAAGATATCCAGAACCCAAGGCGTAATCTTAGGTATAGGACCATCGTCGAAAGTGAGAAAAATCTCTTTTCGATTATTGGGAATGGTCCAAATAGCCTTTGGAAACCAATTGGTAATCCATGTTGGAAGATGTACTTCGGGTTTAAACACACTTAAACAATTAAAAAACGGGAACAAAGATAATGTTCCCGTTTGAATATTTTATTGTGCCGATGTGGCGTACATTTCGTAATACTTGGTAAAGGTCTCTTGCAGTTCCTTAATAACTTCTTCTTGCTTGTACTCTTGAGCAACTGTTGCCATTTCTCGAAGAATGTAAAGAGGAGACTGAATCTCGCCATCAATTGAGTTCATGAAATGAGGTGCCAACGACAAGTAGTAATTTAACTCTTGGGCAAAATCCTCTTTCATTTTACGCATGATAGCAACACCTTTATCGGTAGCACCAGCTTTGAAATAGTTTTCGGCCATTAGTAAACCGAAATATTCATACTGAACTTTGTCTACAGAGACAATCTTCTGACATTTATCCAGTACTTCAATAGCTTGTTTATTTCTTCCTTCCAGAATTAATGCTTCCGAAAGACGAACGAAGTTATTGCGGATGTTCATAGCCATTCGACGAAGGTTTTCATCCAAATAAACATTAGGATCATCGATATTTCCCCATTTGAACTTGTTCATAATATTGTCGTACATGGCATCTACGTTAACTCGCCCTGTAAGCAACTGTTTTTTGCTGCTCTTAATTGGAGAGAAACGGTAAGCCAATCCTTCAATCTGGAAATATTCTTTTAGTCCTAAGTATTTATCCTGACCAACAGTAATTGCAATGTAAATAGGGCGCTTCCAGTTGTTCGACTGAATCATGTCAAGTACCATCAGCTCATCTTTACTTAGGTAGTTTTTCTTACCAAAGTTGATTGTAATAGTATCCTCGATTAGTGCAGTGTCTTTTAGCGAAACTACTCCATTTTCCAATACCGCTTTCTTGTCAACAGGATAGTAAAGTTTCTTCGAAGGTAGGTAAGAGGCATTATCGTATTGACGTAGTTTTGTTGCCGGCTTGTCGCTCTTAATGAAATCGACAGCTTCTTTTAAACTGATGCTTCTGTTCACTCGAGGATCTTCGAATAGGTAGCTGATCTCGCGTTTCCCTTCGGCATACTGATCTTGATTGAATGTAATTGGCAGTGGATCTGAATCCCATGCTTTACGTTTCATCTGATCGATGTACCAATCGGTTTGAAGGTAGCTAAGATTACAAACACGAACGTCGGTACGTACGCCTTCTACATCTTGGTTGTACCAAAGTGGGAAGGTATCGTTATCGCCATTGGTGAAAATAATTGCATTTGGAGCACAGCTTTCTAGGTAGTTCCTACCAAAATCGCGTGCTGCATATCTGTTCGATCTATCGTGATCGTCCCAATTTTCTGATGCCATGATACCAGGAACCAGAATCAATGAAGCAACAGTTGCAATGGCTGTGCTAATTTGTTTTGGTGTCCACTTATTAAGCAATTCAATTAGATAAAGCACTCCTAGTCCAATCCAAATGGCAAATGCATAGAATGATCCTGCAAATGCATAATCACGTTCACGTGGCTGTAATGGATACTGATTCAGATAGAATACAATGGCAATACCTGTCATCGCAAATAATAAGAACACTACCCAAAGGTCTTGTTTTCCTTTCTTGCCCCGGTTATATTGGAAGAAAATACCCAATAGGCCTAAAATTAATGGGAAGAAGTAGTATTTGTTTCTACCCGGGTTATCGGCATATTTCTTTGGAAGATCTTTTTGACTACCCAATCTGGCTTCGTCAATAAAATCGATACCACTAATCCAGTTTCCACTTAAGATGTCGCCATGTCCCTGAATATCATTTTGTCGTCCTGCGAAGTTCCACATAAAGTAGCGGAAGTACATATGCCCAAACTGATATCGGATCATGAATAGAAGGTTTTCTCCAAAAGTTGGTTTGACAATTAGTTCCGATTCTCCATCTTCACTAACGTGACGCATTTTTGTTCCTTTGATGTTTGCCCACTTCTTATATTCTTGAATATGACGTGGCTCACTACTCCACATACGTGGTAATATAGTAGTGAAATCAGAGTCGTAATTAGGAATTTGTTTCTGGTTGATTACCTCGTATTTACCATTACGCTGAGCATAAACTTTTTTTCCTTTTAAGAAACGTTGCTGATTGTCTAGAGGTGAATTGTAGTACTGCCCTGTAAATAGTGGACGTGCACCATATTGCTCACGATTCAGGTAATATAAAAGAGAGAATACATCGTCTGGATTATTTTGATCCATAGGAGGATTCGCACTTGAGCGAATAACAATCATTGCAAACGAAGAATATCCAATAAGGATAACTGTAGTACAGATGATTACTGTATTCCAAAGTACTTTTTTGTGCTTGTGTGTAAACCAAATTCCATAAAGCAGTGCTCCAATTAAAAGAGCTGCATAGAAGATTACACCAACATTGTATGGTAAGCCAAACGAGTTAACAAATAGCAATTCGAATTTGGATGCAATTTGAATTACTCCAGGAATAATTCCATACATAATAGCTCCTACAATTACTCCAGAAATGGCTAATGATGCGATAATTCCGTTGCGAGTAACTTTGTATTTTCTGAAATAGTAAACAAAAACAATAGCTGGAATTGCCAACAGGTTAAGCAAGTGAACTCCAATTGAGAGTCCAACGATATAGGCAATTAACACTAGCCAACGGTTAGAATTGGGCTCGTCGGCCACTTCTTCCCATTTTAGTATAGCCCAGAAAACGATGGCAGTAATTAACGATGATGTGGCATAAACTTCTCCTTCTACGGCTGAAAACCAGAATGTGTCAGAGAAAGTGTAAGCCAATGCACCAACTAAACCGGCACCCATAATTCCCATTGTCTGAACCAATGATGGTGTTTCACCAATTTTTATAACCAGTTTTTTTGCCAAATGGGTGATACTCCAGAATAAAAATAAGATGGTGAATGCACTGGCCATTGCCGACATGGCATTAATCATTTTTGCTACGTTGGTTACATCGCCAGCAAACATGGTAAACAGGCGTCCTAATATCATGAAGAATGGTGCCCCGGGTGGGTGGCCAACTTCAAGTCTGAACGATGTAGTTATAAACTCGCCACAATCCCAAAAACTGGCGGTTGGCTCAATGGTAAGCAAATAAACTATTGCTGCGATGGCGAAAGATAACCATCCAAACAGATTATTCAGAAAACGATAATCTTTTCTCATTAGATCTATATTTTTTTTTTGCCACAAACAGGGCATCAACTGATTTTACAAATGCTTTGAAAAGCGAGGTTGTTATTCGGACAATGTAAAGAATTAAAAATGGGCTCTTTCATTGGCCATTGCGAAGATAAGATAATCAGCTAAAAGCTTCAATAAACTGTTGAGTAAATTAACTTAATACCAATTGCTCTTTACCTTTCTTGTTGTTTATACCCGCTGAATGGATGAAGGTTCAGAATTTATTAAATAGATATAAAGTTGGAAGTGGAGATGATTCATATTGGGGAAAAGGACGCCGGCAAATCTTTAGGGTTCCCGTCCATAGATTGCCTAGCATTATTCCTCCCAATAAATGAAAATAACAGTACGGCTTCTGCCGTATCTTTCTAAGAAAAAAGTCTAACTAATTGTTGTGAGTGGATTTATTCTGAATTTCTGGGATCAGAATAATCTTGCTCTAAACCAAAATCTGATACAAATGTATCGTTTTTGCAATGTTGATGTAGCAAATAGCTGCTTTTTCTAACTTTTGTTAACAATTGCTTTAAAAAGAGAAATAGTTTTTAAGGATTGAAGCTGAAATTGAGGAAAGGATTTCTATTTTTCAGTGATTTAAAGAATGAATAATGATTGACGTAACGTGTGCTTTAATTTTTAAAGAAGAGAAGATATTAGTCGCTCAGCGAAGTCATGCGCAAAGTAATTCGATGAAATGGGAGTTTCCAGGAGGAAAGGTTGAAACGGGAGAATCATCAGAAGAGGCGATTGTTCGAGAAATAAAAGAAGAATTAGACGTTGAAATAGAAGTAGAGCAACAATTAGAAGCAGTTGAGCATGTTTATCTGCATATTCATATTCGATTAATTCCGTTTGTTGTAAAACACTGGAAAGGTAATTTTACAGTAAAAGAACATCATACCATCGATTGGATAAATGTTGATGAGTTAGCAAAGATAGACCTCTCTGAAGCGGATAAGAAAGTCGTACAACAGTTGCTTTGATCTAATATACCAAGTGTTTCAGTCTAAAACCATTTAATAATAACCGAGATTACTAAGCCCCAGCCAATGATAGAAGCCATCATGTAGGGTATAAGCAAGGTGTGTTTTCTATAGTATTTATTGGCTAAAAAAGCACCAAGAGGGATTGATAATAAAACGGGAGTTGTAATGATAATACCTGGCAGTCCCCATTTTTTCATGATTTTATAAACCATGCGATTTTTTCTACTTATAGGCTTTTTACGCTCGGGCAAGCAAAGGCTATTTGCAAAAATGCACATGGATGATGGTACAATCCCCCATAAAATATGAATGAGACGTTTGTATTGTCTGATGATCCATCCGCTGGCGAAATAGAAGAAAAGAAAACCTATTATTCCCCCCAATATGATTGCAATAGTGGCTTGTTGATGATCGAGTCCAATAATGATTGCATAGGGAAGTGTAAATAGATATTTAATTGATGCCAGAAGTGCTACTTGTATTATTTTCCACAGCTCCATAATTCTACCCTCCGATAATACTGAACACAAAACTAGGCTAATGAGTTGAGAAATAATGTAATAAAACTCAGGTTTTAACAAAGATTAACAGTGTTGAAAAACAGGAAGATAGAGGCAGAAGTGATTCCTGCTCCTATCTCCCCTGATTCTATTAAAGTTTTAGTATTTCGCAACCTGCAAGCAAGAATGCTCCAACACCGTAAACTTCGGTCATGTCTTTAGTTACTTTTTTAGGATCTTGCCCAATTGGTTGTACCCACCCCAACTTTCCGTTAGGTAGAACCGAGTTTACCATGGCATTCCATCCTTTTTTCACCTTAGGAAGATACGTGGCTTTATCTAGAAGCCCGCTATTAACTCCATATGCCAACGCATAAGTGAAGAAGCTACTGCAACTCATTTCACCATTTGGGTAACTATCGTAATCAAGCATACTTGCATGCCAGTAACCTTTCTCGTCTTGTAGATTAGCTACTTTAGCCGCCATTTCTTTGAATAGTTTTTCGTAGAATTTACGGTATTTACTTTTAGCAGGAAGTTCTTTTAAAATGGCAACAAGACCTCCCATTACCCAGCCATTTCCACGGCCCCAGAATATTTTTTCTCCGTTGGCTTCCTTTTTATCGAAATAGTTCGCATCGCGAAAGAAAAGGTGTTCATCTGCATCGTACAAGAAATCATATGTAGCTAAAAATTCTTTATGCATAAATTTCATGTACTTCTTTTCTCCTGTGATGGATGCCATTTTAGCATAAACCGGAGGAGCCATAAAAAGAGCATCGCACCACGACCAGCGTTCCAACGATGTATAATCGCGGTAGTTTAATGTTAAACTACCTTTTGAAGGATGAGAAATAACGAAATCGAGACGAGATTGTGTGGGTTGCAACATGCGTTTGTCTTTTTTAACACGATACATGTCCAAGAACATTTGCGAAACCACTACATCGTCGGCATGGTACATTCTGAAATAAGGTTGCCATTTGTACTTCCAGCCAATCTTCATTAGCCACTTTTCGTACTTTTTGTCTTTACTTACCTGCGACCAATTCATCATTCCACTGTATAGAGCACCATTAGTCCAATCTAAATCGTGGTGTCTTACAGCTTTAAAATTGTCAATCTGCCAATTGGCAACTGCAGTCATCACTTCTGTGATGTCCTGTTTTTTTACTTCTGAAGAGAAGTTATTTCCCATTGCAATAGTTGTTGAAAACAACGCAATAAAAAATAGAGTGATACGGAAATTACTCATGGTTGAAAATTTTTTGTTCAATCGATTGCGCAATTTATTGTTTTTTTGGAGAAAGAACAAGAGAAGTGAGAAATTGGAATCATTACAACTCATCTTTCAAACAAAAAATAAATTCATTGACGCAACCATTTCAAGTGTTATTACATCATGCTGATGAGTTTTTCGTTCATTGAACAATTTTTTGATCTCTCTCACGTATTTACAAGAGAAAAGAATGAAAGATGCTTATTGGTAAGATAAGTGTTAGACTTAAAATAAACGAATCCTTAAAATTTTAGAAAATGAAAATTCAATTGAAAAAAATTGGAACTGTGTGTTTGATGGCTGGATTAGGCCTGGGTTTTTTTACATCATGTGATGATGATCCGAAACCAGTTGTTTTTGATGCGAAGGTAGATGCTTTTGTGCAGAAGGTGAAAGTGGGTGATGATATTAAATATGTACCTACATTTTATGCTTATGCCAACAAAAATTTGAAGTCGGTGAAAGTAGTAAACGGAAGTAAGACTTATACTTTGGCAAAATATGCTCATGGTGGAGAGAATAACTTCAGATATATTTCTACAGGAGCTGAAGTTGTTGATGCAATGCCAGCTGCAGCTACTTTTAAGTATACCGTTACTTCTGCCGATGATGAGGTGAAAACAATTGATGAAAATGTTGGAACTGAGCAGCTAGGAGAAATGGCTATCAAGGCGCTTACTTATGAGTCGAATGGCACATTTAAAGTTACTTGGGATAAATTGACAGATGCTGAAACATATGCTGTAAAGGCATTTGATACTGATGGTAACCAGTTGTTCATTAGTCCAATTATTGCAGGTACTACTAAAGAGTTTTCTTTCGGTAAGAATAGCACAGGTTGGTTAGATCAATCGAAGAAATTCGAAGATGACAAATTATACCGAATTGAATTGCTTGCCTTCAGATATGAGACAGGTGCTTCTGATAAAGCATATAATATTCAGTTCGTATCGGTAGGTGAAAAGTCGACTAAATGGAATCCTGCTAATTAATTGTATTATATTTGATCTCCGAAAATAGTTTTTTAGCACTCTTGGTTTTTCCTAAAGAGTGCTTTTGTCTAACATATTAAAGCCCTTTGGGAATGATTAATAACAAGTTACTTTCGATTCTTTTTCTAAGTTTATTTATCGGTTTTGTCAGTTGTAATAAAGACGACGATGATGATAATAAAGACGATGATACCACTGAAAAATCGCTTTTAAAACCAACAGAAGCTTATTTGTTGGTGAAAAATGTTGCTGGTGATTCGACTTATGCTGTTGGTTACTACGTATACAGTGATTCTGTAATCGTTTCTGCAAGTGTTGAAGGACCAGGAAACGTAGATTATACATTGGAAAAAGATGGAACCGATAAGCGTTTTAAACACTTGCCTTCAGATAGTGACTTTAAGAAGGAAATGCCTACTACAGGAGAATTTAAGTTTAAGGCAACTATTCGATCTAAGACAGAGGAAAAGGAATTTGAAGGAACTGATAATTTAACCGATGAGAAGTTGACTATCATTGAGATTGATAACGAAAAATTTCATGAAGGAAAACAAAAAACCTACTGGGAGGAAGTTCCTAACGCAAATGGATATCGCATTAAATTATTCAAACAAGATGGAACTCTGTTTTTCAAAAGTAAAGTACTTGCAACTTCATATCGAGAATATGGATTTGGTCTTTTAACCAGAGGATGGTTATTTGAGGAAAAAGCAGTTGATGGAGAAACTTACAAGTTAGAGCTATCCGCAATTCGTTTTGAAAAAGACTATGTGAGTAAAGCTGCAGATGTAAGAGGTTATCATGTTCAATGCATTAGCTTTGTAGAAAAAGAAATTGTTTGGGGAGATTAAGAAATAAATAGTGCTGGTTTTCAGCATTTGTTTCAAGGAAAGTCATATCGAATTCGATATGACTTTTTTTATGTTTTGAAGGAGATGTAAAATGCAGTTAGACAGAATGATTCTATATTATTTAAGTAATAGTAGATAATTAATTTAACCTTCTATTTTTGTCGACTTTATTTGAAAAACTGAATAAATTTCTAAACAGAGACAAAAGATGACAAATTCATTGGAAATTAAAGACACTACAACTAATCCTGGTCCTTTAGGATTGGTAGGATTCGGACTAACCACAATTCTATTGAACCTGCATAATGCTGGACTATTCGGACTAGATACTATGATCTTGTCGATGGGGATTTTTATGGGTGGATTCTTGCAAATTTGTGTGGGCATGCTTGAGTGGAAAAAGAACAACATGTTCGGACTAATTGCATTTTCATCGTATGGTGCCTTTTGGTTATCGTTAGTTGCGTTGCTAGTAATGCCAAAATTAGGAATGGGAACAGCTCCTACTCCAATAGCAATGGGATACTACCTTACAGTATGGGGTATTTTCTCAACATTCTTATTTGTATTAACATTTAAAATGAACAGAGCTCTACAGTTGGTTTTCGGAACCTTGATTGTTTTGTTTGCTTTATTGGCAATTGCCGATTTTACAGGAAACCATACTATCAAAACCATTGCTGGTGTTGAAGGTGTAATCTGTGGAAGTTTGGCATTGTACACTGCAATGGCTCAGCTTTTCAATGAAGTTTACGGAAGAAAAGTGTTACCATTATAATTGGACAAATAATCCGACTTAACTATAGCCTGCTGTCTTTATTGATAGCAGGCTTTTTTGTTAATAAAAACCACTAAGTCGAAGATTGTTAATTGTTTGTTGTTGTGGATATTATTTTATTTCGAACAGCGAATACGCTTAAAAAAAATCGCATCTTTGTAAGTAAATAGGTAAAATAATGAAGCAATATCTCGATTTACTCTCACATATATTGGAAAACGGAGCCCAGAAGGAAGATCGTACCGGAACCGGAACAGTTAGTGTTTTTGGTCATCAAATGCGGTTTAATCTACAAGAAGGATTTCCATTAGTTACAACTAAAAAACTTCACCTTAAATCGATTATTCACGAACTATTGTGGTTTTTGGATGGCGATACTAATGTGAAGTATTTGCAGGATAATGGAGTTCGAATCTGGAATGAATGGGCCGATGAAGATGGTAACTTAGGTCATATTTATGGCTACCAATGGAGAAGTTGGCCAACTCCTTCAGGAAAACATGTTGACCAGATTACAGAAGTTGTCAATTCCATCAAGAATAATCCTGATTCGCGACGCCACTTGGTGAGTGCATGGAATGTGGGAGAACTAGATCAGATGAATTTGCCTCCTTGCCATATCTTATTCCAGTTCTATGTTGCCGACGGAAAATTGTCGTGCCAATTGTATCAGCGCAGTGCCGATACATTCCTTGGGGTGCCTTTTAATATTGCATCGTATGCGTTGTTGACGATGATGATGGCTCAGGTAACAGGACTAGAAGCAGGTGATTTTATTCACACGTTAGGAGATGCTCACATTTACAATAATCATATCGAACAGGTAAAACTTCAGCTTACAAGAGAGCCGTTATCTTTGCCTAAAATGAAGATAAACCCGGATGTGAAGAATATCTTCGATTTTAAATATGAAGATTTCGAATTGGTAGATTACAATGCTCATCCACATATCAAGGGAGTTGTTGCTGTTTAATACAATTACACTTTAAACCATGGAGAAAGTTTTAAATAACATATCAATAATTGTTGCAGTGGCAAAGAATTTTGCCATTGGGAAAGATAACGATCTACTTTTTTATTTGCCTAACGACTTAAAGCGTTTTAAGCAGATTACCACTGGGTATCCAGTGATTATGGGGCGCAATACATTGTTGTCGCTACCGAAATGGCCTCTTCCAAACAGAACCAACATTGTTATTACTGATAAGGATGAAACATTTGAAGGTTGTGTTGTGGTAAACTCTATTGAAGCAGCTGTTGAGGCTGTGAAAGATGAGAAGGAAGCTTTCGTTATGGGCGGAGGAATGATATATCGTCAGTTTTTCGAAAGAGCAAAGAAGCTTTATCTAACCTATGTGGATAAAGAGTTTGATGCTGATACTTTTTTCCCGGAGATTGATTTCAAAGAATGGGATGAAGAATATCGCGAAGACCATGAAGATGAAAAGAACAAGTTCAAATATTCTTATCTGAATTTAGTTCGAAAATAATACTTGCAAAGCCTCAATTTTTAGTTGAGGCTTTTTTATCGCCCTAAATCTACTTTAACCGATATTTTTCTTGGGTTCGTAAATTCGTGAGTGGCTTCTGCCGATGTTTGTTTTAATTCGAGCTATTTAATGCAGACATTTATGGTAGCAAAAAGGATATAATTATGAACCTCACCAAACACGAAAAACTAATTATGCGAATCTTACTTGTAATATGGATATTACTTTTAGTGATTCAGATTGGGCAACTTATAGGATAAAAAAATGGCGGTAAAGAACCGCCACTCAAACGTATTTATGATTTCCGAAATGAATCTTTTAGATTCATATAAACTTAAAGCCTGAAGGTTACGAAAGCAAAGGCTTGATTGATTCTACCCATTCGCTAATTCTGCCAGTTGTTTTATCCGACTCATTATCTTCATCAATCACTAAACCAACAAATTCATCTTCAACCTGTGCCACTGAGGCATCAAAGTCGTATGCTGTTGAAGAGGTAAAACCAATAACTTCTGCTTCTGATTGTTTTACTGCTTCGTAAAGTTGTCCCATTCCGTCCACAAATGTGTCGGGGTACGACATGCAATCTCCTAATCCGAATAGGGCTACCTTTTGTTTTCCTAGTTGACTTAGTTCGTCGCAAGGACCTTCCCAGTCATCTTGTAAATCACCAAGTCCCCATGTCGAAGTCCCCAAAATAAGGTTGTCGTATCCTTTCATCTCATCAATCGATGTATCTGCAATAGATAGAATATCAACAGAACTGTCGCTAAGCTCTGTTTTTATCTGATTGGCAATCGATTCGGTATTACCAGTTGTTGATCCATAAATGATAGCTGTCTTTCCCATGATTTTAAAATTTTAGATCGAAATTGACTTCATTAGATAACTGGTTACAAAAATACCGTAGAGAAGATTCTATGTCAATCGCCAGAATTAATGGTTTTTATACAAGAAATCACCTAAAATGGGGAATGCCGATTACAGAAATGGATTCACTATATTTGGTATATGGAATTAGCTAATGAAACGAAACGAGGGTATGGTTATACCGTAATTGCCTTCTTGAGCTGGGGAGTTTTACCAATTTATTGGAAGTGGTTGAAAGAGATTCCTGCGTGGGAAATTTTAGCCCATCGTATTTTCTGGTCATTTGTATTTGTGGTGTTAATATTAATCTACCGAAAGAAGTTAAAACTAAAACAATGGCTTTCTGATAAAAAAGCAATGAAAGCATTAGTAGTAACAGCCTTGTTAGTTGGTAGTAATTGGGGAGTATATATCTATGCTGTAAATGCCGATAGGATTGTAGAGGCTAGCCTGGGGTATTACATTACTCCATTGGTGAATGTAGCCTTGGGAATGCTTTTGCTAAACGAAAAGTTGGACCGATTAAAAATGGTAGCACTGATTTTAGCAGCATTGGCAGTTGTTTATCTTACTATCGATTATGGAAAATTTCCATGGTTATCTATTTATTTGGCATTTTCTTTTGGCTTCTATGGATTGCTAAAGAAAACATCAGGTGTTGAGGCGATGCCGGCTTTGGCAGTTGAAACACTTATTCTAACACCTTTGGCCATTGTGTTTATCGGAATGCAGTGGTTTAATGACAGTGGTGCTCTTTTTACATCAAGTCTCAATACGCATTTACTACTGATTGGTACCGGTGTTGTAACTACTTTACCTCTGCTTTGGTTTGGGTTAGGAGCACAGCGTATTCCTTTGTCTTCAGTTGGGTTTATTCAATACATTGGACCTAGTTTGATGTTGCTCATTGGTATCGTTTTGTACAAAGAGCCATTTCGATATGAGCAAATTATTGCATTTTCTTTGATTTGGCTTGCACTGGGATTTTATTCCTACTCAATGATAAAGAACCGTTTACAGAAGAAAAAATAGTGTTTCAATAGGTTGGATGTTTGATAACATAATAATGAAACAATCAAATTCCTTTCTGATTCGTTTAATAGTTTAGAGTCACTAACTGATTCTATATGTTTTACTATTAAATCAAATACCATGAACGAACAAGATAAATTAGTGCAAGTATTTAGTGGTTCTGTTGTTGAAGTAGAATTACTAAAAAACCAATTAGAAGATATTGGGATAGAATCAATGCTAAAAGACGAATTTCAGGAAGGTGCACATGCTGGTTTTGGTGCTGGAATTCCAGGTGTTGTCGATTTATATGTCTTTGAAAAAGATGTAGTGCAGGCACTTGCTTTTATTGAGAAAGAGCATGAGGAATAGAATATTCTAATGATTACATTTATGCAATAGTTTTACATTTGTAGCAATTATTCGTTAATAGCTATTGCATAAATTACCAAGATGAACTTAAAAGAATTATTAACAGATATTCGGTCGGGAAAAGAGGCGAGATTAATTGCTGATGCAGCAATCGATCAACCAGAATATTTGGAAGAATTGTGGAGATTAGCGACTAGTGATTGGGATAAAGCATGGAGAGCAGCTTGGGTAATTGATCATATGCATCAGAAGAATAGTAATGCAGTAAAGGGGATAGTCGATCGATTACCAGAAGCTGTTCTTGCTGTGAAAAAAGATGGAGTGTTGAGGCATTTCCTAAAGATTATTAGCGAATTTCCTATTAAGGAGAACATCTCTGGAGAATTTATCGATCGTTGTTTTGATATATTTGAATCTACTTCAATGCCGATTGCCGTTCGTGTTCATGCTATGCAAATATTATTTGAATTCTCTAAAGTTTATCCCGACCTGCAGAATGAATTGGCATTACTTATCGAACACCATATGGAAGAAGGAAGTGCAGGAATGAAAAGTAGAGGCAAAAAGATTCTTGCAGCATTGAATAAATTGTAGAGTTGTGTTAAAAAGAGATAAGTTTCAGTATTTCTCTTCTATATGTTGTATCTTCGATTAAGTGTGTTTAAACTGTAAATTTTCTTGAAAAATTTAGGACGTAAAATATTTAAAGTAGCCAATGTATTAGTTGTAATAGCTCTTCTTTTATGCTATGCTTCGGGCTATATGCATCCAAAATTATTTTGGATGGTTAATGGACTTGCTCTTATTTTTCCGCTGGTTTATATTGCCAATTTGCTGTTCATTCTACTGTGGTTGTGGCGAAAAAGTAGTTGGCTTTTGTTGTCTTTAGTGATAGCTATTATTGGCTGGGGAAATGTTTCCAATCATTTTCAATGGAGTGGTTGTGAGACAGAAGAGGATGGTATTAATGTTTTAAGTTACAATGTGCGCTATTTCCGAGATGACGAGAATAAAGCGCATCATCTCGATACGATTATTAACTTCTTAAATGGACAAAAATCGGATATTATTTGCCTTCAGGAGGCGAGCATGCATAAATGGGGTAAATATAATCCTGCAAGTTTAAAGTTGAAATTAAAGGGGATAAAACACTACCAGTTAGCTCATACTTCAGATAAAACAGGCCCTTTAACTTACACCCGTTTCCCGATTTTAGATATGGGTGAAATTCGTTTCGACAGGTCGGGTAACATTGTTATTTATACCGATATTTTGGTGAATGATGATACGCTGCGGATTTATAACTGCCATCTTCAATCCTATAAAATCAAGCCGAAAGATTATAAGTTCATTGATTCGCTGAGTGTGAAGCCCAATGATAAACAGATAGAGGAGATTAAGCAGTTTAGTTGGAAAATGAAAAAGGCAATGAAGATGCGTGCCGATCAGGCCAATGAAGTAAAACAGCACATCGAAGCATCTCCCTATCCGGTAATTGTATGTGGCGACTTCAATGCTCCTCCAATGTCGTATGCATATCGAAAAATGAGAAGTAATTTAAAAGATGCGTTTGTGAAATCAGGTAAAGGTTGGGGGAATACTCTTCGTGGTAAGTTTATGAACTTCAGAATAGATTATATTCTAACCAACGAGAATATTTCACCAATGAACTACAAAGCACACAAGGTTAGTTATTCCGATCATTTCCCAATTACTTCAACTCTAATCTATAAGAATTAAAGTAATTTCTTTCGTTTCATAAAGAAGTTGGTAAGTACCTGCTTGAAGTCATCATTTATATCAGCCTCAATAAGGTCGATATTGTATTGGCCACATTTTACTTTCAAATCGTGGAAATAATTCTGAACTGTTTCGGCATATGTTTTTCTCACATCAGCAGGATTAAACTTCACCAATTCTCCAGTTTCTAAATCGATAAAACGATGAGGACGATTACCAAACTCGAAATTTTGCTCCATTTTACCATCTGTAACGTGGAATAAAACAACTTCGTGCTTGTTGTAACGTAAATGTTGAAGTGCTGAGAAAAGTTCTTCAGAAGTTTCGCTTTCCAGCATATCGCTAAAAATAACGACTAATGAACGCTTGTGGATGTTTTCAGCAATCTGATGAAGAACTTCAGTTGCGTTGGTTGTTTTTTTCAGTTCTGGCTTTTCATTGGTTAATAAGCCTGCCAGTTTCCCATAAAGCAATTCGGCATGGACAGTAGATAACCGAGGATCGGCATTGAACTCAATGTGATCTGAAAAAAGTGAAAGTCCTACTGCATCTCGTTGTCTACGCAATAAGTAAATTAATGCAGCGGCAGAATAGACTGAAAATGCCAGCTTGTTTTTTAGGTTTACCTTTCCCTTTTCATAAGGGAAAAGCATTGACGAAGAGGTGTCGATAACCAACTGACAACGTAAATTGGTTTCTTCTTCATACTGTTTTACAAATAATTTATCCGAACGAGCAAAAACTTTCCAATCGACATGTTTTACCGACTCTCCAGTGTTGTATTGCCTGTGTTCGGCAAACTCAACTGAAAAGCCATGAAATGGACTTCTGTGAAGACCTGTGATAAAGCCTTCGACCACTTCTTTGGCAATAAGTTCTAAATTGTCAAATTGTTGTAACTGTTGAATGTCGAATAAACTATTCATTGGTTTGTTTTAAAATAGAGCAAAAAAAAGGCTGGTAAAAAACCAGCCTTCGTAAGGCAAAATATTTTTATAGCAATGCGTCGATTTTCTGAGCTAAAACTGTCTTTGGAACAGCTCCAACTTGTTTGTCAACAATTTCTCCGTCTTTAAAGAATAAGATAGTAGGAATGTTTCTAATGCCATATTTTGCAGGAACATTAGTTGAGGTATCAACGTCTAACTTTCCAACTACGGCTTTTCCTTCGTATTCTGTTGCTAGTTCCTCTACAAGAGGTCCTACCATACGACATGGACCACACCACTCAGCCCAGAAATCAACAAGAACAGGCTTGTCTGATTTCAATACAATTTCTTCAAAGTTAGCATCTGTTATCTCGATTGCCATGATGATTATCTTTTATTTGTTTAACTTTCTTTCTATTAGTAAAACACAAATTTAAAAATTAATTGACACGAAAGGTAATGTCATTCATATTTTGAATGAATTGAACCATTTCATCGGTCAAACTAATTCTTATACTTCTTGAAAACAATTTGATACTCATTTTGTTTTTCGGATCGATCACATTAAATTTTAGCAACGCATTTCCCCCGTTCTCATTGGTCTTTGCTTCTAGTGTTTGAATAAATTCATCAGTGATCTGATCTAATGGAACATCTAAAGTTAATGACTTCACTCTGCTGTTTCTAACTTCGTGAAGAAATTCGATATGATCGATTTTAAATTCTAGTTGTTCATTTTGTGGATTTTGATTCCGATTAAAGAAGCGCGGTTGTACTTTTCCCTTAATTAGAAGGAAAAAGCTTTCCTTACAGTAGTTCCTGAATTTGGCATAATCCTGACCAAAAAAGAAGAATGTATTGGAACCGCTAAAATCACTTACAGTAATTTTACCAAATGGTTTCCCATTTTTGGTCATTCCTTCATGTGCTTCAGTAACCATACCGCCAAGGGTAATTTCTTTCCCTTTTAGGTTATCCATCTGTTCCACTAGTGTTTTTATATTGAAACCACGAGTAGTAAAATGGTCCATTTCCAATTTGTAATCATCCAATGGATGCGCAGAAAGATAAATTCCAATCAGGTTCTTTTCTTTTTCTAAGCGAATTATACTAGGCCATTCAGGAATATTCGGAATGCTGGGTTGCTTGATATCTGCATCGTTGCCAGCCATCATTCCAAAAAGCGATTGCTGGGCTTCGTTTTTTTCTCCCTGAACACGCTGTCCATATTTAATAAGACTTTCAATAAATGTGTTCCCTGTCAGGTCGTCGGTATAGAAGAACTGACTTCGTTTTACTTGTCCAAAATCATCGAAACCACCGGCCATTGCTAGCCCTTCAAGGTTTTTCTTATTGACAGAATGAAGGTTTACCCGTTCAGCAAAATCGAAGATATCTTTATAGGCTCCGTTGGCTTCACGTTCCTTAATGATTTCCATTACGGCACCTTCGCCAACACCTTTGATGCCGGCCATTCCAAAACGCAATTCTCCTTTGTCGTTTACAGTAAACTTTTCGATGGATTCGTTCACATCAGGACCTAGAACAGGCATTTCCATGCGCTGACACTCATCCATGAAAATCGAAATCTTATCCATATTAGATAGGTTTCGACTAAGTACGGCAGCCATAAATTCTGCCGGATAGTGCGCCTTAAGGTAACCTGTCTGGTAAGCAATGTAGGCATAACAAACCGAGTGAGACTTGTTAAAGGCATATGAGGCAAATGCTTCCCAGTCTTTCCAAATCTTATCGATGAGTTTCTCGGCAGCCTTAGTATTTCCATCGCAGCCTTCCATAAACTCTTTGTTGGCTAAACACCCATTCTTAAACTTGACCTTCAGCATTTCCATCAGGTCCATTTTTTTCTTACCCATTGCCTTACGAAGCGTATCTGATTCACCACGAGTAAAGTTTCCTAAAGCTCGTGACTGAAGCATCACTTGCTCCTGATACACCGTAATACCGTAAGTGTCTTTCAGGTAAGCTTCCATCATAGGATGGTCGTATTTTATCTCCGATTCACCATGCTTACGCTTAATAAATTCGGGGATATATTCGATTGGTCCCGGACGATATAAGGCATTCATGGCCACAAGATCTTCCAGTCGGTTGGGCTTTAGTAAGCGAAGGTATTTCTTCATACCTGGCGACTCGAACTGGAAAATAGCAGTGGTATCGCCTCTACTGAATAGTTCATATGTCTTCTCATCGTCAAGAGGAATCTTATCAATATCGATTTCGATATTGTGAGAACGGCGAACATTTTCAATACACTCTTTGATAATTGAAAGAGTTCTTAGCCCTAAGAAGTCCATCTTCAACAAGCCGATATCCTCTACAAATCGACCATCATATTGGGTGGTAAGAAGTTCTTCCTCTTTGGTTGGAATAAGAGGAATATGCTCATCCAATGGATCACGCCCAATTAAGATACCACATGCGTGTACTCCGGTTTGGCGCACAGAACCTTCCAATGTCTCTGCAAACTGAATGGTCTGAGCAACCAGAGGATTATCTGAATCTTTTTCTTTTTCTAACTCGGGGTTTTCTTTGTACGCTTTTTTTAGCGTCATCTTTGGTGCTTCTGGCACCATTTTAGCCAACCTGTCTGCTTCAGGCAAAGGCAGTTTTAGTACTCGGGCAACATCTCGAAGAGCCAGCTTTGCAGCCATGGTACCAAAAGTACAGATATGCGCTACTTTGTCTTGCCCATATTTTTCGGTTACCCAGTCGAGTACCATTTGCCTACCGTCATCATCGAAGTCGATGTCGACATCGGGCATTGAGATACGATCAGGGTTAAGGAAACGCTCAAAAAGCAGGTCGTACTTAATCGGGTCGATGTTGGTAATTCCGGTACAGTAAGAAACAGCAGCTCCGGCAGCAGAACCACGACCTGGCCCTACAAGTACTCCCATGTCTCGTGCAGCATTAATGAAATCCTGCACAATAAGGAAATAGCCCGGGAATCCCATGAATTTAATGGTCTGTAACTCAAAGTCGAGTCGCTCCTTAACAGATTCAGGTATCGGATCTCCATAGCGAACTTTAGCTCCTTCATATGTAAGGTGGCTTAAGTACTCTGTTTCGAACTTATTTTTAAGTGTTTTCTCAAAATCTCCACCTTGTGCTTTGAACCAATCTTTTACAACTTTTTCTTCGCCTTCTTCATTAATTTCAGTTTCCTGAAACTCCTTTTGTATATCTTCTAGTGTGAAATCCTTTCTGAACTCTTCGAATGTGCCAAAATCTTCAGGAATAGGAAATTCAGGCATAATAGGAGCAGAGTCGAGCTCGAATTCTTCCACCTTTTCTGCAATCTCCCAAGTGTTGGTAACAGCTTCCGGAACATCGGCAAAAAGCTGCGACATTTCCTCCGTTGTTTTAAACCACTCTTGTTTGGTGTAACGCATACGGTTGGGATCATTCAAATCGGCTTGTGTGTTCAAACAGATAAGAATGTCGTGTGCATCGGCATCTTCCTCATTGGTAAAGTGGACATCATTTGTTGCCACGATTTTTACATCGTGTTTTTTGGCCAACTGGATGATCTCTTTGTTCACCATCACCTGATTGTCATAGATTTCTACTTTCAGGCGGGGATCGTTGTTGACATGGCGCTGTAATTCTAAATAATAATCTTCACCAAAAACATCTTTAAACCACTTGATGGTCTCTTCTGCTCCTTCAATATCGCCACGCATAATTTTCTGAGGAACTTCTCCTCCCAAACATGCCGAACAAACTATAATTCCTTCGCTGTAGCGCTTCAAAATTTGTTTGTCGATACGTGGCTTATAGTACATACCCTTAGTATTGGCAATAGAAATAAGCTTAAGTAAATTTCTATATCCTATTTCGTTTTTAGCCAAAAGTACAAGGTGAGCTCCAGAACGGTCAACACGTTCGGTTTTGGTACTAATATCTCGAGCAGCCACATAAGTTTCACAACCTAATATGGGTTTTATTTTTGCTTTTGCACAAGCAGCATGAAACTCTTTTATACCATACATGGTTCCGTGATCTGTTAGAGCTACGGCCTTCATACCATCTTCTTTGGCTTTATTGACCAAAGCTGATATTCCGGCAGCTCCATCCAGTATGGAGTATTGAGAGTGGACATGTAAATGGGTAAATGGCACCATATGTGAAAGATAAAGATTGTTTGATGTTTGGTTACAGCTATTTCAGTAACCTTTCAAAGTTAGTGAAATAACACTATGGATTGAGCCATGGTTGACTGCATTGCCGAATAAAATTTAGGCAATGGTTGTAACTGAAATAATATCAGTGTGTTTTATTTTCGTAAAATTTGAATCTCTCCGCCTACACCCAATTTAATGATACTTGAAGGAGCTGGATTATTGGTTTCTTCTTGACGGTATTCAACAATGAAATCGACGCCATTTTTAATCTCTTCTGAAATCTCGGAGAAGTTCTGAGGAGAAGGCTCACCGCTAATATTTGCCGATGTTGAAACAATAGGTTTACGGAATCGGCGAATCAATTCTGCGCTAAACTTTTCAGAAGTAACTCTAATTCCTAAAGTTCCATCCTCAGCAATTAAGTTGGAAGCTATGTTTTTTGCTCCCGGGTAGATGATAGTAATTGGTTTTTCTGAAAGTTCAACTAAATCGTAAGCCATTTCTGGTACCTCTTCCATGTAGCGATCAAGTGAGTTAATGTTGTCCATTAAAACCAACATGCTTTTGCTATCGGCACGCTTTTTCAACTCGTAAATCTTAGCAACAGCTTCTTTGTTCGTTGCATCGCACCCAATTCCCCAAATAGTATCTGTAGGATAGAGAATTATTCCCCCTGCATTTAAAATTTCTAATGCTTTTATAATATCTTTGTTCATAATCAGTTCTTATATAAAAGTGGATACAAAAATATCATTTTTTAGAATGATAATGAGAACTGAAAATTAAGAATGATAACAATTAGATATCTTTTTTAAAGCAGTATTTGATAAAATGAATTTATGTTAATAGAGAATTGAGTAATTCATATTGCTATTCAACTTGTTGTTAACATAAACTCTCGTTATAAATAGTTCTTTTTGAAGCTATCAGCCTTTTTTTAAAACGAAATGTTAGATTATTGTAAGAGTAGATCAATTGGTCTATTTGCGCACTACTGTAAGGATAACTCTATTCCTTATAGTGTTGTTGTGTATGTAAAAGAACTGGCCAATTATTTTGGAGAGATAGTCGTATATACCAATGAACGTAAATTGGATATGAATCCATTCGAGGGGGACTCGAGGATAATGTTACAAATGGTAAAAAACGAAGGGTACGACTTCGGTATGTTTTATAAGTTTTTTCACAGTATCGATGTGGATAAGTATGATCAGATTGCTTGTGTGAATGATAGTAATTTACTGCTAAAGCCACTTGATTGTATTCATGAATTACAACAAGATTGGACACTGGATTTCTGGGGGATAATTGATTCATATGAGAAGCCTCGTTTCTCAACGCACGATGAAAATTACCACATTCAAAGTCATTTTATTGTTTTCAATAGAAAAGCAATCAGTGAGTTGAAAAATTATTTTCACACCATTGATATTAACTATTTTTTGAAGGAAACAGATCCTATTACTCTTCGAAGAAAGGTAATTAATTATTGGGAAATTGGTGTTTCGCAGTATCTAATTCAGAAGGGGATGATATCGGCTACCTTGATGGATAGCAAAGAATTAAGTGAAAAATATTCTATTCTATTACGGAAAAATATGACGTTTAAGTTAGCAGAGGAGATGCTTCAAAATGGCTATCCTGTATTAAAACGCAAAGTGGTAGCAGAACAGAAAAGAATAGAATTGTTTTTTTCTACAGATAAATGGTTGAAAAAGATAATTGTAGAGCAGTTTGACTTATCGTTCCAATTAACCCCAATTGTCGAAGAACTAAAATCACTTCGATCTGCTTATCAAAAACAATCTTTACAGCGTTTAATAAGCAAGATTAAGCGGAAACTAAAAATAGATCGATTGCAATTATTGTTTAGCTCGTTTAATTTTAGGAGGAGCAGAAGTGGAGCCTCCAAACTTCTTTTCAAAGCTAACGGTATTGGAACTTTGCCAAGTGCCATAAGAAATAGTTTGAGCATAATATTCAACCAAACGAAGTAAGCGAAGCGCATTTAGTTCTAACTTTTTAGGTAAGAATAATGATGCTATAGTATGGATTACTTGACGCACAAAATCATGAGTAATCATAAATGTATGAGCCAAAATTCGTTCTATTCCTCTTAAATGTTTTTGGGCATAAACGTGTCTTGAAATAATTACTTCTGTCTTAGCCATTGCCTTAGTTGTTATACAGCCTTTACTGGCAACACCATGCTGATGTTCGATGGTAATATTTTTCAATAAATAGGAGCCATAACCTCTATCGGCTGCTTTTTTACAAACATCGGTATCCTCGTGATATAGGAAATAGTCCTCGTCCCAACCTTTTATTTCTTTGTAAATCGATTTTGACATAAATAATACAGCACCAGTAACCCAATCTACTTTTTTAACCGCAGCTTCTTCTGTTTCCTTCTTTGAAGAGTTAAATATGTTACTGATCGATCTGAAAAAACCATTCATTGTGTGTAACCTCAAAAATTGCCCATGAGATTTCAGTGCTTTACCAGTTGCATTAACTACATTGGTAGTGAAAATACCTTTTTTGCCACTTTCTTTTACGGCCATTAAAAGTCGTCCTAAAGTGTTCGGTTTTAATTCGGTGTCTGGGTTTAGGAATAGAATATTTTCACCTTTAGCATAATCTGCTCCTACATTACAAGCATAAGCAAACCCTCCGTTTACTGAAGATTGCAAAAAAGTCACATTCGGAAAAAGCATCTTAAAGTGCGACAATTGATTATCGGGGGAACAGTTGTCAACAACAATCGTTTCGTGTGAAGCATCAATGTTATCTTCGATACTTGACAAGGTCGCTTTTAATGTTCTCCAACAATTATAATTGACAATAACGATGCTTATTTCTGGTGTGATATTCATGGTGACTGATTTGCTAATTATTAATTTTCTGAAGAACATACATCTCTCCATATCGTCTGTCGGTAATTGGTGCAACCAACTTGTATTTCGACGAGAACAATGGATTGCTTCGATAGTGTGTGTCTGCTATTATGTATGTTCCAACAGGCATTAATCTGTGAATTGTTTCGGGCTTTAGTTCTGTTGGATACTTATAGCCTATTTGAGCCAAGTTAGGCGATTCAAGTTTAGCTCTAAAGTAATGGCTTGGCCTAATCGAGTGTAAGTACACAGGCTTTCCAATAAGATCTAGTTTGTCAAGCTGATTGACAATAGCAACCTGGTTTTTATCTTGCTTAATTCTACGGGCAACCTCTACACTAAAGCGTACAGAAAGTAATAGGATCATATAAATGAACCCATAAGAAAGCAATCGAAGCTGCTTTTCGCTTGTGTCAAATTTTCTTATCAAGGCAATAAAAGCCAATAACAGATAAGGAATTATCAATTGATAATAATGCCTATATCCTGCAAAATATAGTTGAGCCATTGAGCCTAAGGCAAATAGTATCCAAATAAAATTTTCGTTCTTCCAGCTTATCTTAATTTTATTTCTAAACAAGATAAAGGCCGCAAAAATAGGAAATTCGAAGTTGAATCGGTTAAACGATCTAAAAAACTTTTTAACACTATAGTTGGCTCCGGTAATTATTTCATCTCCACTTAGGTATTCTAAGCCTAAAAGACGTTGCACAAATTCTATGGGTGAAATCTGATGTTGATAATAGTTGAAGAAACCAGTTATACACAGCACGGTAATTACTCCTGCACTAAATATTAGAGAGTTAATGAAGAAATATTTTATGTTTTTACTATTTGTGAACAGCCAATAAGCAATACCTGGGGCTATAAAAAGTGCGTACTGTTTCGAGAAGAAAGCAAGAAATAAAGCTATTCCTGCTACGAATAGATATTGTGTCTTTTCAGAGCTTTGCCATTTTTGAATGAAAAAAATAGTTGCCAATTGAAACAGCAAGACAATGGGTTCAAGAAGGAAACGATTTCCCTGGTGAGTCATTAAAGCAACAATGCTAATTAATGTAAATAAAATCTTCTGATTTCGTGATAACTGAAACTGCGCAAGTATTTTATAAAACAGTAGGCAATGAATAGCAACTATTACTAATTGAAATACCTGTAGAAACCGTATGCTTAGTTCGGGATTGATATAAAGTGGTAATGAGTAAATATACATTCCCAATGGAGTATATCCACAGCCAATATCCTTGAAAAAAGCAGCCCCATTTACCATGTTGTGTGCAATTTTCAAGTAATAGCTCGAATCAGGTTCCATTGTCGCCCAAATAAATGGAATGATGCAATAACCTGCTAGAAAAAAAGACAGCACAATAATTGCTTTGCGCAAAATGTTTTGTTTTAGGAGATCGTTTATTTTGCTCACCGCGTAATCTGTTTTCGTATTTGTTCTATGCCTAAGACAAGTGGCATTTTATTTACACGTATGGAAAAAAGGGATTTTTAAAACATCGTATTTTATTCCATTTTTATTGGTGTTCTGATGGTTAAAAAGCCTTAGCTTTGCCTCGATTTAAAAATGAACGATTACTAAAAAAGTAGATATGGTTAGATTTTGGAATTATATCGACGAGTTAAAGAAAGAAGAAGAAAAAACATTGTCGGCAATAAAAGATGTTCTTTACTCTGGACGCTTAATCTTGGGTGAAAATGTAGAACGTTTTGAAACCAACTTTTCGAACTATTGCAATGCAAAACAAGGAATTGGTGTAGCTAATGGTACCGATGCTCTTTTTCTGGCACTGAAAGCTTTGGGTGTTGAAGAAGGAGACGAAGTGATTACTGTGGCTAATACTGCAGTTCCAACTGTTTCTGCAATAGTTTCTGCAGGAGCCCGACCTGTTTTTGTTGATATTAATCCGAAAACCATGTTGATGGATGGCAATAAGGTTGAAAGTGCAATAACAGAGAAGACAAAATGTATTCTTCCTGTACACCTTTATGGGCAGTGTGCCGATATGGAAGCGCTGAAGGGGATTGCCGAAAAGCATAACCTGAGGATTTTGGAAGATTGTGCTCAAGCACATGGTGCGAGTCGTAATGGATGTAAAGCTGGAGGCATGGGAGATGCATCGGCATTTTCGTTTTACCCTACAAAAGTTCTGGGCACATATGGTGACGGAGGATTGGTTTGTACCAGCGATGATGAGGTAGCTCAGAAAATGAAAGAACTTCGCTTTTATGGAATGCGCGAAACTTATTATTCGGAAGGACATGGGTACAATTCTCGTTTAGACGAATTACATGCTGCGATTTTGTTGGTGAAGTTCGACAATATTGAGGATTACTTAAAGCGTCGTCGTGAAATCGCAAAGCGCTACATGGAAGCTTTTGCCGACTTAGATTTACAATTACCATATGTTGATAATGGCAATGAACATGTATATTACCAGTTTGTTTGTCGTCATCCAAAACGCGATGAAGTTGTAGCGGCATTGAAAGAGCAGGGAATAGGAATTGCTATAACATATCCTTATCCAATTCATACCATGAGAGGCTATCAATATTTAGGATATAAAGAGGGTGATTTACCAGAAACAGAGGTGGCAGCTAATGAAGTATTCTCTCTTCCACTGTATGTTACAATGCCCGATTCAGATGTTGAAAAGGTAATTGATGCGGTTCGAAAGGTTTTGGCATAACAAGTAGAATATAAAAAAAGGAAAAAAAACGTTTCAGCAATAAGTGTAAAAAGCAATTGGTTTGTCATTGATATAAGTCGAAACAAAAAAGAGGCTCAAAACGATAAACGATGCTTGACACATTAAAACAAGAAAATAATATAACAGTTAATAAAAAACGTTATAAAGTTTTTAAAGATTTTAGGGGCGAATTAACACCAATCGAATTCTCAGAAATACCGTTTGATGTTAAGCGCCTTTTTTATGTGAGTAATGTGCCGGAAGGAATGGTACGAGGGGAACATGCTCACCATACTACACAGCAATTTCTAATTTGCTTGAAAGGCGAAATTGAAGTGGGGTTAGAGCACCATGAATCTCGCAAATTAATTCTTCACGAAAACGAAGGAGTACTAATTGATAAGATGATTTGGGACTGGCAGCGATTTCTAACAGGAGACGATGTGTTGTTAGTACTTTGCTCATCTTCCTACAATGTTAGTGACTACATTACCGATAAAGATGAATTCTTGAGATTGATTCAATGTTAAAGTTATCCATTGTTATTCCGGTTTACAATGGAGCAAACTCCATTGGTCGACTTGTGCCTGAATTGATCAATCAGTTTGGGACAAAATATGATTTAGAAATTGTCTTGGTGAATGATTATTCTCCCGATAATTCTGAAGAAGTATGTATTCAGGTTCAGAAGAAATATGCTCAATGGGTGAAATTTTATTCATTGGCAAAGAATGTAGGTGAGCACAATGCGGTGATGGCTGGTCTGAATAAATGTACAGGCGACAAAGTGGTAATCATGGACGATGATTTTCAAAATCCACCAGAGAGCGTTGTCGACTTGGTTGAATATTCAGTAACTCATCAATTCGATGTGGTTTATTCTTATTACGAGGATAAAAAACATCACTGGTTCCGAAATTTAGGTAGCCAGTTTAATAATTTGGTGGCATCGTGGATGTTGAAGAAACCTCGCGATCTATACCTTTCGAGCTTCAAGGTAATTGATCGCTTTTTAGTAGACGAAGTAATTAAATACAATCTCCCTTTTCCTTATATAGATGGACTAATCCTAAGAACAACTTCTAATATTGGCCGCTTAAAAGTGGCACATTGCGAGCGTGAAGAAGGTGAGTCGGGTTATACTTTAACCAAGTTGGTTCGACTTTGGATGAACATGTTTACAAACTTCTCGATTTTACCATTGCGTGTTGCCATGTTTGTGGGCATGCTTGCGGCCATATTCGGTTTCATTTATGGTGGAGTTATTATTCTTGAGAAGTTTTTGAATCCTGACCTGCCTTCAGGATATGCTTCAATTGTTGCTAGCATTGCATTTTTTGCAGGTGTTCAGTTGATGGCAATAGGAATGGTTGGAGAATATCTAGGTCGACTATTCTTAAGTAATAACAGACATCCTCAGTATACAATTCGAAAATCATTCGATAGTTAAAGAATCGACTTGTAGAGTTGAATTAACTGTTTGGCAGCTTTGGCTGGAGTAAATTGTTGCGCTTGTATTTTCGACTCTTCTACTTTTTGTTGGTAGAAATCTTTGTCGGAAAGTAAATGGCGCATGGCTAAACCAATTTCTTCAGCTGAATCGGGCTGAATTAAAATGGCAGCATCTCCTCCTGCTTCTGGCATACTGCTTACGTTGGAGGTGATAACAGGCGTACCACAAGCCAATGCTTCGGCAACAGGAAGTCCGAAACCTTCAAAAACAGAAGGATAAATTAGAATTTTTGCCATTCGATATATGGCATTCAGTTCATCATCGGCAATATCATGCAGGAAGATAACCTTTAAATTGGGATGTTTAGCGATGTAAGCTTTTACATCGTTCATGTAACTGGTTGGCCTGCCGATTACCAATAATGGATAATCGAGATTCTCAGTTACCATTGCTTCCAAGATCGACAGCAAATTCTTTCTTCTTTCAATTGTACCAACACTTAGTATAAAATCGATGGGTAATTGATATTTACAGCGAACCATCTGCGCATCGTCTTCTAAAATAGGATTAAAAAAACGTTGGTGAATAGGTTGGTAAATTACTTCAATCTTCGATTCTTCGATATGAAAGAACTCTTGAATGTCACTTTTCGTCTGTTCGCTTATGGCAATTACTTTATCGGCATTTCGACAAGCTTGCTTAAATTTTCGGAAGTAAATCTGCCTATCTATAAAGCGGTAGAATTCCGGATAGCGGATAAAAATTAAATCGTGAATAGTAACAACCGTTTTACATGACTTATGCTGAATGCCAGTTGGAAGCTCATGACTCAATCCATGGTAAATATCCAGTTTGTGCTTTTTTGCCAAAGAAGCAATCTTAAACGATCGCCATAGTGATGGGAATTTACGCCATCCGTTTTGGGGAAGAATAACTTGCTGGTTAGAACCGGGGTAATAAAGTTGTTGTTTATTGCGCGGAGAATAAAGGTAATATTGATGTTGAGGATAGTAAAGCGACAAAGCATTTAATACGTTCCGACTATAGTTGCCTAAGCCAGCACGATTGAAAAAAGTTCTTTTGGCGTCAAATCCTATTTTCATATACTCGATTATTAACTCCTTCTTAAAAATAAAGAATCTTTTGCACTCTTCGTTATAAATCAAGAAGAAACAAAAGATTCTTTTATGGTTTTACTTTCAAACAGTCTTGTCTGAAAGGATTAAAATTCAGCTTTAAAACTTATACCGAAACGCCATATTCGCGTAACGCATCATTAAGCGAAGTCTTTTTGTCTGTCGACTCTTTGCGCTGCCCAATGATTAATGCACAAGGAACCTGGAATTCTCCAGCAGGGAATTTCTTAGGACGAGTTCCTGGAATAACTACAGAATTGGCAGGAACGAATCCTCGGTATTCTTTCACCTCATCGCCGGTAACATCTAAAATGTAAGTCGACTTAGTTAGTACCACATTAGCTCCTAATACTGCTCCTTCACCTACATGAACGCCTTCTACAACGATACATCTTGATCCAACGAAACAGTTGTCTTCGATAATTACAGGTTTGGCTCCAGCAGGCTCTAACACTCCACCAATTCCAACTCCACCACTAAGGTGAACATTCTTTCCAATTTGTGCACACGATCCAACAGTTGCCCAAGTGTCAACCATTGTATTTTCACCTACCCATGCACCAATATTCACATACGATGGCATCATGATTACGCCTTTCGATAGGAATGAACCATAACGAGCAACGGCATGAGGTACTACACGTACTCCTTGCGATTTATAATCTTTTTTAAGATCGATTTTATCGTGGAATTCGAATGGGCCAACTTCTATTGTTTCCATTCCCTGAATAGGGAAGTATAAGATAACAGCTTTTTTTACCCACTGATTTACAATCCACTCACCATCTTTTTTTTCTGCAACACGAACTCTTCCTTTATCTAGGTGCTCGATCACTTCACGGATACAAGCTTGTGTTTCTGCGTTCTTTAGCAACTCACGGTTTTCCCAGGCTGCTTCAATTGTTTTAATGTAATCTGTCCACATGTCTGTTTGTTTTGCCCCAAAAATACAGAAATCTATTTCCCGACGAAAATAAAAGAGATCGATCTCTGTATTTAATCTTGGTTCGGTTTAAATCTTAACATTTAACTAGTAATAACTAATTCGAACAAATATGCTGAGTTTATAAATTAAGGTTAAAAGTTAGTTAAAGAGTGTTTAAAGCAGAATAGAGGATGAAACTTTGCATATATTGGCCATTCAGAAAGGAATAGCATAAAAATGAATATTCACTATCTTTAGAGATCAAAGTGAAAAGCATTAACCGCAAAAGAATGATTTTACGAATTGGTATTGGATGGATAATCTTATTGTTGAGCATGTCGTTGGGATGGGCTCAGGAAAAAAGTGCAGTTAAAATTTCGGGACAAGTTATTGATGGCGAAAATACACAACCAGTACCCTTTGCATATGTTATTATTCCTCGTTTAGAAGTGGGAACTGTTGCTGATGAGAATGGTTTTTTTGAAATCCGATTACCTGAGCAAGATAGTATTAAGGTCTCGGCAATGGGGTTTGCCAACAGTTATTTCAAGCACAAAGGAAGTAGTGCAACAACCGATACAACTATTGTGATTCCTATGTTTAAGACTAGCTATGGAGTGGATGAAGTGGTGGTAGAAGGAGAACGCAGAATGGATCTTCGATTACCTCAAGGAAAAGCATCTACAGTGCCTGTGCCATTGAGAGGAGATGCATTTGATTCAAAGCCGAAAGTGTGGAATTATCTGGTAAATCCACTGAGTACTGCTCATTATTACTTAAGTCGAAAAGAGCGCAGCAAACGCAAGGTGCGTGCAGCTATGGAGCAACAAAAAAACTGGGAAGCTCTTCGGGAATTTTACAACGATGAAGTCATTACAGAAATTACAGGTTTACCAAGCACCGAAATCGAACGATTTGTAATGTTTTGTAATCCATATTTTAGTTTAGATTCTACTTATACCGAACTCACGATTAAAAACAGAATTGGGCAGGTTTATAAGCAATATTTGTTGCAAAAGGGTACAAAATAACCACTTATCAAAAAATAATACAGGTCAATTTTTTTTCTGATTTAGTTTTTTATATTTGGTGTGATTTCTTTGAAAAACAACCTTTTATAAAAGTAGAACTATATATGAAAATTCCAGAATACATTGATGTTGAAGCTGCACATGAGCGGATTCGGTCAGTAATACATAAAACACCAGTGTTTACTTGTTCTGCATTGAACAAGAAAACGAAGGCTGAATTGTATTTTAAATGTGAAAATTTTCAGCGAGTAGGCGCTTTCAAATTCCGAGGAGCAAGTAATGCCGTCATGCAACTAACCGAAGAGGAAAAGCAGAAAGGTGTTGCCACTCATTCTTCAGGTAATCATGGAGCTGCTTTAGCATTAGCAGCCAAACTGAATAATGTACCGTCTACTATTGTTGTTCCCATCAATGCTCCAACTATCAAGAAGGAAGCAATTTCTGAATTTGGTGGTAGAATTATGATTTGTGAGCCTACCCTGAAAGATAGAGAAGATACACTACAGATTGTTGTTGACCAGGAAGACGCTACGGTTATTCATCCCTATAATAACTTTAATGTAATTGCTGGCCAGGGAACATGTGCTAAAGAATTTCTGGAAGAGGTTTCTAATCTCGATATCGTGATGACTCCTGTTGGCGGCGGCGGATTATTAGCCGGAACTGCTTTGTCGGTAAAAGCAATTTCGCCAAAAACAAAAGTGATTGCTGCAGAACCGAAAAATGCTGATGATGCTTATCGTTCGTTTAAAGACGGGGTACTTTACCCTTCAGTAAATCCTCAAACCATTGCCGATGGTTTATTAACGTCTGTGGGGGAGATTAACTTCGAAATAATAAAAGAAAAGGTAGACGATATAATGACTGTTTCTGAAGAGAGTATTGTTGATGCAATGCGTATGATCTGGGAGCGTATGAATATTATTATTGAACCTTCTTCTGCTGTGCCTTTGGCAGCAGTACTGGAAAATGAAGCAATTTTTGCTGGGAAAAAAGTTGGTATTATTCTAACCGGAGGAAACTTGAATCTGGAAAAACTTCCTTTTAAATCGAAGTTTCCAACTAGCTAGATTAAAATCGAAATCAGGTTATTACATAAGCGGACTAAATAGTCGTGCAAAAGAAGCTTTTAATTTTTTAAGTAGTGGTCGCTTTTGCCACTGCTTAATTTCTATTTCTACGCTTCTTGATAGGTCTTGAATAAATCTGGAAGCTAATTCTTTATAGATGGCTCTGTTGTAGAAAAAGGCGTTGATTTCGAAGTTGGTTTCTAAACTTCTAAAATCCATATTGGCTGTTCCTACCGATGACCATACGCCATCTACCATCATTAATTTGCTATGGTAAAAACCGTTTTTAAATCGAAAAACCCGTACTCCGGCTTCCAGTAGTTCTTCGATGTAGGATTCGGTACACCATTTTGGAATTACAGTATCCGATTTTTCAGGAATTAGAAGTCGGATATCTACACCTTTCATTGCTGCCGTTTTTATGGCTGTAAGAATATCAGCGGTAGGCATAAAATAGGGAGTAGCAATAAAAACACTTCGGTTTGCTGTTGAAATAGCAGTAAAATAAGCTTGAGATATGCTTTCCCAGTCGGAATCTGGTCCACTGGCTGAAATTTGAGTAACAACACCTTGTGATGGAGGATTGTCGATAATGTATTCATCCAGAGGAAGCAACTGTTCGGAACAGAAATACCAGTGCGAAATAAATTGCATTTGTATGGTGGCAACTGCATCGCCTTTTATCTGAACGTGAGTATCTCGCCAAGAGCCAATCCCTGGAATTCCATCAATGTACCTGTCAGCAATATTTAATCCACCTAAGAAGCCAATTTGTCCATCAACAACAATAATTTTTCGGTGATTTCGGTAATTAACACGAGAAGTAAACCAAGGAAAACTAACAGGCATAAAAGCCCTGATTTCAACTCCATTTTGCTTTAGCTCCTTTTTGAAACGTTTCGATATTCCCCAGCTTCCCACATCATCGAAAATCACACGAACCTGAACGCCTTGTATGGCTTTGGTAATTAATAAGTTCTTTATGATTTTACCAATTTTATCATCCTCAATGATGTAGTATTCCAAATGAATATGGTGTCTGGCTTGCTCCAATGCCTGAATAATATGAGCAAACGTTTGGTCGCCATTATGGAGTAGTTTTACTTGATTATTATCGGTAATAAGAGCAGAGCTATTGTTCAATAGCAGCTTCATTAAATGCTTCTTCCCTTTTATGGATCGTTCGTTATTAAACGACATTTTTTTAACCATTACCAGTTGTTGTTTGGCAAGTTTATTCAAATGTTCTAATCCATTTTTTAGCCCTTTTCGAGAAAATATCTTCTGTTTCCGATAAGTCTGGCCGAAGAAAAGGTAAAGAATTACACCTCCCACAGGAATAAGTGCTAAAACCACAATCCACGAGATAGCTCTATGCGGACTTCTGTTTTCCATGATTACTGTAACAGAAATAAAAATCATAGTAATCACATAACCACTGGTTAGTATTGTAGGTAGGTGGTTCAATAAGTCAAGCCATATGGATGCAAGAGAGAGAAAAGGCATTTTATTGTCGTTTTGTCGAGAATAAAGTTAAAAAAAAGAAGAAGAATTGAACTTCGTTTTTACAAATTAGGTACTGACTTTCTAAGACGAGAAGAATTGTTGTGAAAAAGTTAAGTGATTTTTATTGAACCAATATGGCACAATTTTCGTATGAAATAATACTGTTGTGTAATTAAAACTGAAATAGATATGAGGGGAATATTATTTATAATCATGGTGTTAGTTTTGGGTGCCTGTGCAGTTCAGCATAAGAGTCCTAAACTAAAAACGATAGAGCCCCAGGAAGAGCAAAAAGACAGTACTGAATACGAGTTGATCTCATTTGATTCGGAGTTTGACTCATGGTATGCTCTTAAAAATAGTCCGGTACTGGAGCAGTCAAACGAATACTATATTAGTTGGAACGAACGCTATATTCAGGCGTGGAATTATAGAGCGATGCAATCGGGTACTGTTTCTTTATTTGCTCATACCTTAGACATACAGCCGGGAAAAGATTATGGTTATGAAGTCAACAAACAACTGTATTTCTATTTCCGTTTTGTGGAAACTGAATTAAAGATCCAGATATTGGATTACAAGCGACATTCATTCCCATAATTAGATATTACGATACGTACAAAGGCGGCTTTCGTCAAACTCTTCAAACGATGAAAGTTGCCCTGTAAACTCAGGAGCCTTAATTCCTTTGTGGAAGAAGCGATGCCCAATATATACGCGAGCTTCATCCCATAGGTTTTGAGTAATGAAATTCTCTAACAACCTACTACCTCCTTCGACAATAACTGATTGAATATTTCGCTGGTACAACTCACTCAATACTTGTGACAGAATATTATTGGCGAAATTAATGGATACATATTCCAGATTTTTTTTCGATGGAACGGTCTCTTGGGTAAAAACAAGAGTTGGAATGGTTTGATCGAACACATGAAGGCTGCTACGCAACTTCATTTCTCTATCGAGCACAATGCGCAATGGGTGTGCTCCCTGCCAATCTCGCACCGAAAGCGAAGGATTATCTTTTTGAGCTGTCTTTGTTCCAATCATAATAGCTGCTTCTTCAGCTCTCAAACGGTGAACCGAAGTTCTTGCCAGCTCATTGGTAATCCAGGTTGGCTGACCAAAATCTTCTGCACTGCGGTCGATATCGATATATCCATCGGGAGTTTGTGCCCATTTTAAAATTACAAATGGACGCTTTTGTTGATGGAAAGTAAAGAATCGACGATTCAATTTCCAGCATTCATCTTTTAATACGTTTATTTCAACCTTTATACCTGCTTTTTCCATCATCTCAATTCCCTTTCCCGCTACTTTGGCAAAAGGATCGACAGTGCCAATCACCACATGCTTAATTCCCTTTTCGATGATAAGTAAGCTGCAAGGAGGTGTTTTGCCGTAATGAGCACAAGGTTCTAGGTTGACATACAAAGTAGACTCTGGAAGTAACGATTCGTCAGAAACAGAAGCAATGGCGTTGACTTCGGCATGTGGCTCGCCATATTTTTGGTGATATCCTTCTCCAATAATCTTGTTGTTGTGCACTATTACACTTCCAACCATCGGATTAGGTGCTACACGACCTCTACCTAAGCGTGCCAAATCAAGGCATCGTTGCATATATTGTTCTTGTTGCTTCATAAATCTGAAATCCTCCATATCTTTGCTAAAAATACGAAAAAATGAAGGATTGCCGTCGAATCATTCACGAACAGTTAAATAGCATCTATTCCGAAAGAGAGATTGAATCAATGTTTCGGATTGTAATTGAGGCATTAACCGGTTGGGATTATAGTCAGTTTATTATAAACCGAAATGAAACTATTTCGGAGGAACTTCGCATTAAATTTATTGATTGGGTTAACCGATTGGAGAAATCGGAACCTCTTCAGTACATCATCGGAGAAACCGAATTCTTCGATTTAAAATTTAAAGTGAACAAGAATGTACTGATTCCACGACAAGAAACAGAGGAATTGGTCGATCTGATTATAAGAGAAAATAGTAATAAAGATTTGCAGTTACTTGATGTCGGTACCGGAAGTGGATGTATTGCTATTTCGTTGGCTAAGAATTTGCCCAAGGCAAAGGTGCATGCATTCGATGTGTCGGAGGGAGCACTTGGTGTGGCCACAGAAAATGCAAAACTAAATAATGTAAATGTTGAATTTCAGTTACAAGATATTTTGAAGTGGCGAGAGGAAAATTTTTCTCAATTCGATGTAATTGTTTCTAATCCACCATATATACGTATTTCTGAAAAAGAGCAGATGCGTGACAATGTTTTGGATTTTGAGCCCCATTTAGCACTGTTTGTAGAAGAAGATGATCCGCTGTTGTTTTATAGAGAAATAGCTTTGTTTGCCGCAAAATATTTGAATTTAAATGGTAAAATTTATTTCGAAATAAACGAAGTGTTTGGATTAGAAACCAAACTATTGTTAGAAGAAATCGGTTTTAAAAATTGTCAAATTATTAACGATTTAAATGGGAAAGCACGCATTGTTACTGGTGTGTTAATGTGATGTTATAATTTGAAATTGTTCTAAAATTTGTTGATTTTGTGATGATTAAGGAGCGAATGCAAACTTTCTCGATGGCTATTTCGTACCTTTGATACTTGGAAGAAGCAAACAAATTAATCCTCCCGTTATGAAGAGAAGAGAATTTATCAACAAAAGTGTACAGGCAGGTCTGGTAGCTGGAGCTGTTGTTACAGTAGGTGATGTAGCACCTTTGATGGCTGATGAAGTCAATCGTCCGATAGATTTAGTTGCTGTAAAAGGCGGAACACCAGACCAGATGTTTGATCAAGGAATTGCAGCACTGGGAGGAATGAAAAACTTCGTAAAAAAAGGGCAGAAGGTATTGGTGAAACCCAATATTGGCTGGAATAAAACTCCAGAATTTGCTGCCAATACCAATCCCGACTTGGTAAAGCGAATTATCGAGCATTGTTTTAAAGCTGGTGCCAAAGAAGTGTATGTTTTCGATCATACTTGTCACAAATGGCAGTTGTGTTATACCAACAGTGGGATTGAGAAAGCTGCTAAAGACGCTGGAGCAAAATTGGTTCCCGGAAATAGCGAGAGTTATTACAAAAAGGTATCCATTGAGAAAGGGTTAAAGCTTAAGGATACGAAGGTGCATGAATTGCTAATGGAAGCCGATGTATTTATCAATGTACCTGTATTGAAACATCATAGTTCTACCAGAGTTTCTTTGGCAATGAAAAACCTGATGGGAGTAGTTTGGGATCGTGGATATTACCACAAAAACGACTTGCACCAGTGTATTGCTGACTTTTTGTATTATCGCAAGCCAGATTTGAATGTGGTGGATGCGTACCGTGCAATGACTCAGAATGGACCTGTAGGAGTTTCTACTGACGATGTGTTGGACATGGGAGCACAGCTTATTTCGAAAGATATTGTAGCAGTTGATGCGGCTTCAGTTAAATTCTTGAAAAAGGATCCGGCAAAAATTGGACATATCAAAAAAGCACACGATATGGGCTTTGGAAATATGAACCTTAACGAACTAAATATTCATAGAATTAAAATCTAAATTCAGATATGTTGAAAATATTCCGAAGAGTAACAGCATCTATTGTGCTGTTATTTTTTGTGGGGATTTTTATTGATATACGATCAGTTATTCCTGAAAAATTTATTGAGTTTTTTACCGACTTACAGTTGGTTCCTACCATTTTGTGGAGCATTAGAAAAGAGGTGTTGTTGCCAGTTGGACTATTGGCTTTTCTTTTGCTAACAGTTGTAACCGGACGTAGTTACTGTAGTATCTTATGTCCTCTTGGTATTTTGCAAGATGTCGTATCACGTTTTCGCAAACGAGTAAATAAAAAACATCGATACATATTCCGAAAGAGTATGAATGTGGTTCGTTACTCTTTTTTAGCAGCAGTAACTATTGTGTTTATTGGCGGATCGGCATCATTACTAAATTGGTTCGACCCTTATAGTATTTTTGGTCGTTCTATCACTTATTTGGTTCAGCCGTTTGTGATATGGGGAAATAACCTGATGGCTGCATTGCTTAACCAATTCGATAATTATACGCTATATACCATTGAAGTGGCAAAGGTACACTGGGCCGTTATTTTGTGGGTATTCACTTATGTGCTGATTATTGTGATATTCTCATTGCGCTGGGGACGTTTGTATTGCAATACCATTTGCCCTGTGGGAACATTACTAGGACTCATCTCAAAACACTCAATTCTGAAAATTAGAATTTCAGGGAGCAATTGCAATAAGTGTGGAAAGTGTGAACGCGAATGTAAAGGGGAATGCATCGATAGTAAAAACATGACGGTGGATTATTCACGCTGTGTTGCTTGTTTCAATTGCATTAGCACATGTAAGCAGCAAGCTATTACTTATTCGGCAAAGAAACCGGCCCAGCCTAAAGTAGATAGCGATAAGCGCGAATTTATTACACGAGCTGTTGGTGGTTCGGTGTTGTTAACTACAGCTGTAAATAAAACAAAGCAAAAGCAAACAGATTTAGTTCCGTTGGATCGAAAAGCTCATGCTTCACCTCCAGGATCACAAAGTCACGAATATTTCAACTCTACTTGCACAGGTTGCTCATTGTGTGTAACCGAATGTCCAACTAGTGTGTTGCAACCTTCGTTTTTAGAATACGGCTTCACTGGGATGATGCAGCCTTACATGGATTTCAATAGTGGGTTGTGCGAGTTCGAATGTGTCAGATGCGGTGAAGTTTGTCCAACAGAGGCCATTGTAAAGCTAACCAAGGAGCAGAAAAAGCTTACTCAGATTGGTGTAGCTCATTTTATCAAAGCCAATTGTATCGTAGAAACCGATGGTACGGATTGTGGGGCTTGTAGCGAGCACTGTCCAACCAAAGCGGTAGATATGGTTCCTTATGGTGACCTTCTATTGCCAGAGGTGAATCAGGAAATATGTGTGGGTTGTGGAGCATGTGAATATGCCTGTCCGGTTGTACCATTCAAAGCAATTTTTGTTGATGGTCACAACGTACATCAGCAGGCCAAGAAACCTCAAGAGCAGAAAAATAAAATTACGGTGGAAGACGACTTTCCGTTCTAGGAATTAAGACTTGTTACGAAAGGAATAAAACTAATTATATGGTTGGAGGCGCAATATTTTGCGCCTCTACTTTTTTTTCAGCATTTGTACTTCAATTAAAAGAATACTTCAGAACGAATATTTTGCGGAGCAATTCCTTGCTCTTCCAGCAGATCTGACACTTCGTTAATCATTGCAGAATTGCCACACAGGTAGCAAATTGTATCTGTCGGTATATCATTTTCAGATAGATACTCGGTGACGCGTCCGGCATAAGAACCTTTTTCATCTCGCGTTGTGCATATCACATGACTGTTTTCCAGATAATGCCCATGATCGTATGCTTCGTTGGTGAATCGTACTCCGTGTAAAAGCTGATAGTTGAGTGACGAATGCGTTAATGTGAAGCTGTGAAATGGCGATATTCCAGTGCCGGTAGCTACAAAAAGAAAATGACGATTATCTATTTCGCCCTGGTTGAGCACGAAAAAACCATATGGGCCTTCAACCTGAAGCATGTCTCCCACTTGCATTTCGCTTAAGGCTTTTGATACATAACCCGTATCTACCTTTTTTATCAACACTTCAATCCAAGGATCGTGTTCCGAACTGTAGATGGAATACTCCCGACTTTCGGGAAAGTTTTGTGGAGCCAGCACTACATATTGTCCTGTTCGGAATTTAAGCCCATTGCGTTCAAATCGAAGAATAAACGTTTGCGAATCTAAAAAACGAATATCCAGTATTTTGCTATTGTATTTACTCATGATTTTGGGTTTAGGCATTTACATGACGTTCGGCATGGTACGAAGAGCGTACCAGTGGACTACTTTCTACATACTTAAAGCCCATTTTCAATCCTTCTTCTTCGTAAAACTTAAACTCTTCTGGAGTAATGAACTCTTTTACCTTCAGAAGATGAGAATTGGGTTGCAGGTATTGACCAACAGTGAGGACTTTAACACCTGCATCTTTCAAATCTTGCATTGTTTTAAGCACTTCGTCGCGAGTTTCTCCCAGTCCAAGCATTATACCCGATTTGGCTACTATTCCTGCTTCTGCAACATACTGCAGAACATTCAAACTTCGTTTATAACGAGCCAGATTGCGGATAACAGGCGTAAGGCGATAAACTGTTTCCATGTTGTGAGAAATAACCTCAGGTTGAGCATCGATAACTGTTTTTACATCTTCGTATTTGCCATTGAAATCGGGAATTAGTACTTCTATTGTTGTCGTTGGGTTTTCGCTCTTTATGGCTCGAATAGTCGCAGCCCAAAATGCAGCTCCTCCATCTTCTAAGTCGTCACGAGCAACAGAAGTGATTACACAATGATTCAATTGCAATCTTTTGATGGTTTCGGCCAAACGTTGTGGCTCTTCCCAGTCAACAGGATCGGGAATTAAGTTGGGAACCGAACAGAACCGGCAGTTACGGGTGCATTTGTTTCCTAAGATCATAAAGCTGGCAGTTCCAGCATTCCAACATTCCCCTCGGTTTGGGCAATTTCCACTGGTGCAAATGGTATTCAGGTCGTGCTTTTCAATCAAGCTTTTAAGCTGAACATATCGTTTGCCCTTGGGGAGTTGTGCTTTCATCCAGCGAGGCAACCGAGGTTGCGGTTTCTTTATTTCTGTTGTATCTAATTTCATCTTCTTGTTTTTAGTCTTGTTATTTTCCTACAAGCGGAATTATCTCTATGTTTTCGCGTCTCAGTACCTCGCGAGTACGATTAATGTCGTGAGTGAAGCCCAGCAGGTAGCCTCCTCCGCCAGATCCGCATAGCTTAATGAAATGTTCTCCACTGTCCAGTCCTAGTTTTATCAGCTTTACAAATGTGGATGGTATCATTGGTTCGAAATATTCCAACTGAAAACGCACCATGTCATCGAGCATTAAAAACAGATCGAAAGCCATTCCTTTTAAATAGGCACGGATGCTACTATTTACTCCGGGTATAAATCGTTCTCTGATTTTGGTTAGAAAATCTTTGTCCTGACAACGGTGCATGAAGTAATCCATTTGCACCTGAGTGCTTCCGGGCATACCTGTGTCAATAAGAAATACCGAAATAGGACTTTCCTGTTGCTGAGAATGGATATCAACAGGTTCAACAATCTCTTTGTTCACCAAAAAAGGTTTCTGCGAATAGGAAACCAATGGGTCTATTCCTGAACTTTTGCCATGGAAGAAACTCTCGATATCGGCTAACTGACTTTTAATAAGCTTGTAGTCGGTCTGTTTTAAATCGGAACGAACATATTGGTCGTATATAGCTGCTACCAATGCTCCACTACTTCCCAAACCATACTTTTGAGGAATAGAAGATTGAAACCACAAACCATTTTTTAAATCCTGCTCGAAAAGTTTCGTGTTGATAAAGGCTTGAGAATTGTTCTGCAAGTACTGAAACAGTTTCCATAAACTCTCTTGGGAGCTTTTTTGTTGTTGGCTACTCTTAGCCTCATAGCTAAATTGGCCAGAAAAACGAGGATAGGGCACTGCCAATCCCATGGAATTGTATAGTAGACCATATTCTCCGAAAAGAAGCAATTTTGCACTGTATGTTCTGTTCTTGCTATGCATTGTTTCTATTTTAATTGTTCCGGACCATTTCCCATTTCATCAGGTTGATACTTCTTGAAGAATGGTTTCAATTCAGTTTGAATAAACGATTCCACCTGTTGTTTTACATTTGGTGGATATATCACATGTACATTAGGGCCGGCATCTAAAGTAAAACAAACGGGAATGTTGTTTTGCGCTCTAAAATATTGTATTCGATTAATAATTTCGAAAGTATTGGCATGCAGAAGTGAATACCATGGAGTTGAACTCATCATTAACGAGTGAATGCTCATCGCTTCGTTTTCAACAATTGTTGAGAACTGCTGAAAGTCACCACTGGTAAGGCATTCGATGATGCTTTTGTGGTTGTTGTTTGCCTGCTCAATTCTATTATTTCTATATGGGTGGTTATTCATAAGCTGATGACCAGCACTCGATGAAACCTTTTTGGGTTGATCATCGACAATCAGAATAGCATCGTTCAGGTGAAGCACTGATGGATGGACATCGATGGATAATGGAGTGGCATATTCATCGGAACTATTCTCAACTAGCTCGGAAGTTCCCCATGAAACAATCCCCGGATAAATTGATCGCGCAGCACTACCTGATGCTAATCGGGCTAAATAAGATGCTTTTCGTTGAAAACTTTCCGACGTATTCAGAGTTCCTAATATCTCGTGCTCGATTGAGCAAAGAGAAAGAGCCAATGCCCCCATTGCTGAAGCCGAAGATGCAATGCCGGCAGAATGTGGAAAAGAATTTTCACTTTCGATGCGCCATTGCCCATTTTTGAGAAATGGAAAATGCTCTTGCCAAGTTTCAAGGACAGATTGAATGCGTTTTGAAAAGGCTGCATTGTGTTCTCCATGAAATAGGTAATTCAATTCAAATGGAGCATTAAGATTCTGGGCCGAAACGGTGGTAGTGGTAACCGAATTTTTAAGTGTTAAACTTAGCGACGGATTCATGGGAATCTGATTCGGTAATTTTCCCCAATATTTTACCAATGCAATATTCGATGGACAACTCCACTGAGCAATATACTTCTTTTCCATTGTCATAGTTATTCAATTACAAGTTCATCCCACTTAAATACTAAAGGCAAATTTTTTTGTTGGAAGTAAGCTCTTACTTCCTCTTCAGGTCTGGTTGAGGTGGCAAGTACAAAATCACCTCCCCAGGCTCCAAGGTATTTTACAATGCCTGAAAAATCATTGAACCACTCTTCTTGTGCCGAAGGGGTTTTCAGAATCATGCTCAGAAGTGTTTTATGCAGATTTAAACAGGTGGCAAACTCTTCGTACGATTTAGCAAATGCAATCTTATCAGTAAGTGCCGATATTTCATCAATGAATGACGGGCTCACGGTGTCCTGCTTTTGATAATGAGTAATGCTCTCATTGGTATCTTTTTTTACCCCCAGCCAAACCAAATAAATGTATTTCGAAAAAGCAGGTTGAAAATCGATTTCTTCTATGGTTTGTATGCCACTTTGCAGCTGGAAAATAATGGGCTTATTGTGGTTGGCGCATGCAATATCGTATCCCGATCCTTTAGATACCAGCCGGTTTAGATGGAATGGATCTACTTTTGCCCATTTGGCTAAGTTCGCAATAGCAGTGCTGCTGCTTCCCCATCCCCAGTTTTTATCAAACTGAAGAGTACAACTTACATGATATCCATTGTCGTTATTTAGAAACTGAGGTTGTAGCTTTCGGGTAGCTTGTAGCCAACTTGTCAATGTGGTAGCCATCGATTGGTTGGTACTATGAATTACCTCGAAAGTTGGTAGCTGGATTTTGCAGGAGAACCATCTTCCGTTTTTATCAGCTACTTCCCAAGTGAGAAGCTTATCTGTTTTACTGGGATTAACGATCATTTCTTGCCCAAAACGTAATGGCACAGCCAACGCGCGAGCACCATTTAATACGGCATATTCTCCAGTAATAAGCAGTTTCCCGTTGGAATAGAATGTATGTAGTGGTTCGTTATTCATAAGCGTTGGAATTTTGTAAGAAAGCTTTTACACCAGCGACAGAGATTGTTTTGTTTTCGAAATATACTTTTGCTGCTTGCTTTTGATTATCTGTGGCTTTAAGTTCTGTGAGAATATTGTTGAGGTGCATTTTCATGTGCCCCTTTTGAATTCCTGTTCCTACCAAAGCGATTAGAGCCGAAAGGTTACTAGCCAATCCGGCTACAGCCATTAATTGCATCAGTTGAGCAGCTGCTGGATTTCCCATTAGTTGCATGGAAAACTTAGTCATTGGATGGATAGAAGTCACGCCGCCAACAGTTCCCAGCGCAAGAGGAATTTCCAATTCTAATCGAAATAGGTTATTGGTAATTGTTGCTTTCGAAAGACTTCGGTATTTACCATCTTTAGCAGCATAAGCATGACCTCCAGCCTCTATTGCCCGCCAGTCGTTGCCTGTAGCCAATGCCAGTGCATCAATTCCATTGAAAATGCCTTTGTTGTGAGTTACTGCGCGTGAAACATCTACTTGCGCAATGTCGACTGCATTTTTAAGTTTTCGGCATAATGTTTCTCCGCTCATCCCTTTTACCAAATCATTCAGCTTGTCGATGGAGCATTCTACCCAGACTCTAACTTTGCAGTTGGGAGTGTAGTTGGATAAAATGGCCATGTTTACTTCCAATAAATGAGAACGACTGTTCGTTTGAAAATACGCCTGCAATGTGGAAGCCATCTGTTCTAAGCAAGAATTGATAAAATTGGCTCCCATGGCATCGCGCGTGTCGAAAGTAACAGCCAGTTGAAAGTAGTTCTCCAGTTGAGTTGTTTTATCTAAAAGTCGAATATCGATAATTCCGCCACCTCGTTTATTCATGCTTTCACTTAAAGGCTGAACATCTGTAAGTAGCTTTTCTTTAAGAGAATCGAAATTCAATTTTAGCCATTGATAATCATCCTGAAGGAAGAAATGAACTTGTCCTTCTTTGTCCGTCGCAATGGTTTCTGCATGAAAACCTCCGAGATTGGACCATGTTTTAGCTGCTTTGGCAAGTGCTGCCACAACAGAGCTTTCTTCGGTCACAAAAGGAAGTGTATACCATTTATTGTTGATTTTAAAACCAGGAGCAACCCCATATGGAAATGGAAAATGGGCAATGGTGTTTTCGCTTAGCTGATCAACAATCAGAGCCATTGAATCATCTTGTACGAGCCAATTGCTGAGCACTTCAGTATCTAACTGAAAAGTTCGAGCCAACCAATTGATCTTATCCTGCCTGTTCAACTTCGAAAAACCTTTTATGTTTTGTGAACTGGTCATGCAAATTGTTTTAATCCAAAATATTTCGAGCGATTACCATACGCAGAATTTCGCTTGTTCCTTCTCCTATTTGCAATAGGCGTTGGTCGCGATAGAAGCGTTCGATATGGTTTTCGCGTAGCAACCCCGGAGCTCCAAAAACCTGAATTGCCTCGTCGGTTACTTCTCGGGCAATTTCGCTGCAATAGAGTTTGGCCATTGCTGCTTGTTTGCTAAAGTTGTGACCATTGTCTTTTAGCCAACAGGCATTGTATAAAGTGTTTCGTGCATTTTCAATTTTCAGCGCCATATCGGCTAGCTTAAACGAAATAGATTGGAACTGATTGATGGCTTTTCCGAACTGTTTTCTCTTTTTAGAGTACTCTAAAGCCATTTCGTAAGCGCCCTGAGCACATCCCAATCCCATGGCAGCAATGGATAGTCGGCCACTATCAATGGTTTTTAACATGATGGATATTCCTTTTCCTCGTTCTCCCAAAAGGTTTTCTTCAGGAACCTCTACGTTTTCAAAACGGATATCGGCATTGTCTGCTGCGCGCCAGATTAATTTCCCGCGCATTGTTTCACGCGTGTAGCCCGGCGCATCTTTATCGATTAAAATAGCTGATATCTCTTTTTTACCGTCCGAACGTGTTCCTGTGATTGCAGCTGCAGTAATGCCTTTCGCTATTTCAGAACTTCCGTTGGTGATATATAGTTTGGAGCCATTGACAATCCACTTGCCAGCTTTTAGTTGAGCCGTTGTTTCCACGCCATAAGCATCCGATCCTGCATTTTTTTCTGTTAGTCCGAGTGCCCAAAGAGCTTCTCCTGTGCAAAACTGCGGTAGATATTTTTGCTTTTGTGCCTCTGTGCCGAACTCTAAAATAGGACCAGCACCGAGGGAGTTGTGGGCAGCCAGTGTTGCAGCAATAGAGCCATCTACTCTGGCCAATTCTTCTACTGCAATAATGTAAGAAAGATAATCGGTGCCTTGCCCTCCATACTCTTTAGGAACATGCATTCCGAAGATGTCCAGCTTCCCCATCTCCTTGATTAATTCGACGGGGAACTCTTCCTTTTCATCATATTCCAGAATCACCGGTTTGATTTTGTTTTCTGCAAATTCGCGTACTTTTTGGCGAATTGCTTCATTTTGTTCATTGATTAGTATGTTCATTTTCTTCGTTTTATGCGATTTCAAGAATCAAGTCATTGGCGGCAATTTTCTCACCCGCTTTAACCGATAACTTTTTAATGGTTCCTGTAGCAGGCATTTCGATATTGTTTTCCATTTTCATGGATTCAATAATTGCTACAGTATCTCCTTTTTTCAATGGTTGCCCCTCGCTAGCCAATACCTTCAAGATTGTTCCAAACAAAGGGGAGTGAAGCTGTTTTTTGCTTTCATTTTCGCTTTCATCTCTTCTTGATATGGTGATATGGTCTAGAATTTTATTGCTTTTCAGTTGAAAGGAAATTCCATCAACTTGTACAATTGTTGAGGCTGTATTCTCCGTTATGTATAGTGTTGTTGTTTTTGAGTCTTTTAAGAATGTAACTCTGTTGTCAGAAACTTGATAATTATCTGATTCGAAACAGATATCCCCTTCGATTTTTGCTTTGCCTTGCTTGTATTTCCATCCAATTTTATAGCTGTTTTGAGCATCGTCTTGGATAATCGTTTCGTTGTTTGTTCGCCATGCACCTAATTTCTTCCATAAGTCTTTTTCCTCTTTTTTAGGAAGAAAATGCCAGGCTATAAAACCTGCGATGGCTGTTGCGACTGCCTCTTTTCTTTGTGCTAAAAGAGAGTTTGAAATGGTTGTGTGATTTTCTTCAAGATATTGAGTGCTAATGTCATTATTGCAAAATGACTTGGATCCCAGAAGAGTTATTAACAATTGTTGATTATGTTGAAAACCGTGTAGCTCAGTTTGTTTTAACGCTTGAGCTAATGTTTTTGTGGCATCTATTCTATTTTCGACATGAGCAGTTAATTTGGCCAACATAGGATCATAGTCGGGCGATATTTCAATGGGTGAATCGAAAAACCGATCGACACGAATATGACTAGGCCAATTTACCTTGGTTATGGTTCCGGCAGTTGGTCGATAATTGGCAACCGGATCTTCGGCATATAAACGAGCTTCAATGGCATGACCATTTATGTGAATGTTTTCTTGCGAGAATGCCAATTGCTGTCCCTGAGCAATTTTGATTTGCTGTTCTACCAAATCAATACCGGTGATGGCTTCCGTTACCGGGTGTTCCACCTGAATTCGGGTATTCATCTCCAGAAAATAGAAGCGATTATCATCGGTGACTAGAAACTCGATGGTGCCAGCACTGGAGTAATTAACCGATTGAGCGATTTTTACAGCTGCAGTGGTTAATTGTTCTCTTAATTCGTTTGTGATAGATGGAGAAGGAGCTTCTTCAATCACTTTTTGGTAACGGCGCTGTAGTGAACACTCTCGTTCGAACAGGTGAACGATGTTTCCAAAATGGTCACCTAAAACTTGCACTTCTATATGTCTGGCATTGGAGATGTAGCTTTCAATATAAAGCTCGTCGTTGTTAAACCATGCTTTGGCTTCTCGTGCTGCTTGGTTTAGCTTCTCTGGTAATTCTTCTTCGGAATAGATGATGTGCATTCCTTTTCCTCCGCCACCGGCAGCTGCTTTAAGAAGAATGGGATAGTTTAATTGTTTAGCTTTTGTCTTTAGGATTTCTTTATTACCACTGTAACCTGTTAGTGTAGGTACTTTAAGTTGTTGAACGTGTTTACGCGCTTCGGTTTTATTTCCCATCAAGGCAATGGAATAGGGCGATGGCCCGATAAATGCTATTCCATTGTCGGTGCATTTCTGGGCAAATTCTTCATTTTCTGAAAGAAATCCATATCCGGGATGAATTGCATCGCACTGATTCTTTTTTGCAATTGCAACTATTGTATCGGCATTCAGATAGGTGTCGTGTAAGGATACATTTCCTAAGTCAATGGCAAAATCGGCTTGTTGTACATGTAAGCTTTCAGCGTCATTGGAAGCATATATGGCAATAGCTTCCATTCCCATATTTTGAATGGTTTTGATGATGCGTACGGCTATCTCGCCACGATTGGCAACTAATATTTTTTGAAACTTCCTCATTCTACACTTTGTCTATTGTTCCAACTAGTGACTCTCTTTTCCTGAAAAGCTGAAAAGCCTTCTTTCCCATCGGGAGAGTTAATTGCTTTTGCCAGTTCGTCTATGCAAACAGATAGTTCCTGTTCAGGAGTAACAGTTTCAAGTGTTTTTACAAGCTTTTTGGTTTGTTGCATGGCAGACGGACTATTGCTCTGCATTTGATTTAGCAGGTTGTGTAGCGCTTTGTTTAAGTGCTCTTTATCTTCAACCTGAGCTATTAATCCCAGTATTTTTCCTTCGTGTGCCGAAAAACTTCGACCTGAAATCATTAACTGATTAGTATAGTTGGAACCGATCTTTCGAATTAAAATTGGAGCAATGGTAGCTGGAATGATTCCCAGTTTAACCTCGCGGAATGCCATTTTCGTATCTGATGCTGCCAATACAAAATCACATGCTGCAATTAAACCTAGCCCACCGCCAATAGTATTTCCATGTATTAATGCAATGGTTGGTTGAGGGACTGCTTCTAGCTTCTGGAAAAGAGAACCAAGTAGCAGGAATTGCTCTTTTCTGGCATCAGAATTTAGCTGAAGAGTTGACTGAAACCAACTAATATCGGCTCCGGCACAAAAAGAAGAGCCATTCCCTCTTAAAACGACAACTGATATTTCTCGATCCAGAGCAACAAAATCTAAAGCATAATGCAATTCCTTTACCATTTCTATATTGAGTGCATTGTGCTTTTCGGGTCGATTTAACTCAATGGATATGATAGCATCTGATCTTGTAATATTTATATATTGATAGCGCATAATTGTCAAATTGAATTTCTTTTACATCCTGAAAACACCAAATTGAGTTTCGGCTTCCGGCGATTGTGAAACAGTGTCTAAAGCCATGCCCAAAACAATACGTGTGTCTGTTGGCTCAATTACTCCATCGTCCCAAAGGCGAGAAGTGCTGTAATAAACCGACGACTCTTCTTCGAATTGTTCTTTTAATCGTTTGGCTTGTTCATTACCGATGGTTTCCAATACCATTTGTGCTTGTTCGCCTCCCATCACAGAAATGCGACTGTTAGGCCACATAAAAAGAAAGTGCGGATCGAATGCGCGACCAGCCATAGCGTAGTTTCCGGCGCCATATGAACCTCCAATAACCAACGTAATTTTAGGAACAGCAGCATTGGCCACAGCATGAATTAATTTCGCTCCATCGCGTGCAATACCTTGATGTTCGTATGTTTTTCCAACAATAAATCCGGTAATGTTCTGAAGGAATAGAATAGGTGTTTTACGCTGAACACATAACTGAATGAAATGAGCTCCCTTTTGAGCACTCTCAGCAGTAAGAAAACTGTTGTTAGCAATAATCCCAACAGGAAATCCCATGATTTTGGCAAACCCAGTAACCAATGTTTTTCCGTAGTCGGCCTTGAACTCTTGAAAGCGGCTACCATCTACCATACGCATAATTACTTCGTAGGCATCGATACTTTTTTTAGGATCAATAGACAGAATTCCTTCCAATTCGTTCAAAGAGAATTCGGGCTCTTCTATGGGTGAATATGAATTCTCGTTCGGTGGTAGTGAGGCAATGATGCTGCGGCATTTTTTTAGCGCATCAGCATCGTCGGTAGCTGCATGGTCGGCAACACCCGAAATTTGAGTGTGCACCTTTGTTCCTCCCAGCTCTTCTGCTGTTACCTCTTCTCCTGTTGCTGCTTTTACCAATGGAGGTCCACCAATGAATATGGTTCCCTGGTTTTCAACCATGATGGCTTCATCGCTCATGGCAGGCACATATGCTCCGCCGGCTGTACACGATCCCATTACCACTGCAATTTGGGGAATCCCTAATGCCGACATTTGTGCTTGATTAAAGAATACACGCCCAAAATCGAAGCGATCGGGAAAGACATTGGCTTGTTCTGGAAGAAAAATGCCTCCTGAATCAACCAGGTAAATGCAAGGCAAGTGATTCTGTTTGGCAATTTCCTGAGCTCGAGTATGCTTTTTGATGGTCTCGCGAATGTAGGTGCCCCCTTTTACTGTTGCATCGTTGGCTACAATTATGCAAATTCGACCTTCTACTTTGCCAATTCCGGTAATGATACCTGCAGACGGAAATTGATTATTGTATTGATCAATAGCTGCCATTGGCGAAAGCTCCATAAATGGAGTGCCTTTGTCAATAAGTAGATCAATGCGGTTGCGAGCCAACAATTTGCCTCTTTCAAGGTGTTTCAATTTAGCCTTTTCAGAACCGTGGTTTTGGGCATTGGAAATCCTCTGACGAAATGTTTTTAATAAGTGTTGATATTCTTTCTGGTTATTAATAAACGTTTCATCGTGAATAGATATATTTGTTTTTAACTTTGGAAAACTCACTTTAAAATAGTTTCAGATGTTTTAATCTGATTTATATACAACCAAAATCTATATTGGTTCACCTATCATCATCAGTTTTTCGCCTTCTCCAGTTATTCCAGTGATTTTTACCAGGACAAAAGTGTTTTTTTTCAGTTGGCTGTTGGCTATTTGAACAGGTAGGTAATGTTCGCCATATCCCTCAACAAAATCTTCTCTTACCTTCTCTATTAAAACGCGCTGTTCTTTTCCTATAAATGTTCTCATATAGTTCAAGCGATTCTCTTCCGATAGCAAACGAACCTGTTCGCTTCGAATTGTTTTAATAGGTTCGGGAATCTGGTTCTCCATTCTTTCGGCGCGAGTTCCTTTTCGAACGGAATATTTGAATGTATGTACATGGCTAAATTGTGCCGAAGCTACTGCATCTAATGTGTGTTGAAAATCTTCTTCTGATTCATCAGGAAAGCCAACAATTATATCAGTCGATATATTGAAGTTAGGATATTTATTGCGCAGTTGTCTTACCATCTCCTGATATTGGTCGAGATTGTACATGCGGCGCATTTGCAGTAACGTTTTTTCCGATCCGCTTTGTAAGCAAAGGTGAAGGTGAGGTGCCAGTTTGGGATGTTCAAACAGGTCGAAAAAGTCGGAACTGAACCCATCGGGTTCTAGTGATGAGATGCGTACTCGGAAGTCGCCTGGAATAGCCAGAATTTGTTTTACTACATCAATGAATGTTAACCCTTCGTAGTTGTATCGTCCAATGTTTACTCCGGTTACTACAATCTCTTTGAATCCGTTTTCGAGAGTTTGTTTCACATTATTTAGAATCTCATCAATAGGACGACTTACTGCTCTTCCTCTAACTTTCGGAATAATACAGAATGTGCAAAAATTATCGCAGCCGTCTTGTATTTTTATGGCACTTCTGGTGTGCAAGCTCTTGCTCACAGCACCATAGTCAAATACATTTTGTGGCAATTGATCAGGATGAAGAATCTCTCCTGTATTATGAGCCGCTATCAATGGTAGAATAGATGCTTTTCGGGAGTTGTCTACCACATAGGTTACTTTATCTCTCGATTCTAGCTCTTGTTTGTAATTGTCGGCCATGCACCCGGTAACCACTACCATAGCGCCGGGATTTTTTGACGCAGCCTGACTGATAATATTTCGCGATTTATGATCGCTTTGATTGGTAACAGTACAAGTGTTTACCACGCAAATGTCTGCAGGTTGGCCAAAATCTACAATTTCGTAACCTGCTTTATGGAATTCAGAAACCATGGAATCGGTTTCGTATTGATTCAATCGACAACCAAGTGTTTTAAAAGAAACCCTTTTCATCTGTTTTAAACTTTTAAATTCAGGCAATGAACTATGCCAATTGTGCTGTTAAAGAAAAATCGGCAGCAGAGATAATTTTTGCCGGAACAATTTTACCAATTAGCGATTCGTCTAGCGATTCTATTCGCGTAATGATCTTTCCTTCGGTAAGTCCTTGCAAGTATTGTCCCTTTCTATCTTTTCCGGTAACCAGAATTTCCATTTCTTTATTCACCAGTGATTGATTGTATCGATAAGCATGACGCTTTAATACTAGTGTTAGCCGCTGATAACGACCTTTCTTTTCATCGTTGGTAACATCGTCTTCCCAACGATAACTGGCAGCGCCAGGTCGTGGAGAATACTTAGCGATATATGCCATATTGAACTTGAACTCCTGGAAGGCTTCAACGGTATTTTGGAAAGCCTCTTCCGTTTCGCTGGTAAAGCCTACAATAATATCAGTAAACAGTGTCGCCTGTGGAATTAACTGACGAATATCTTGTACTATTTCCCGGTATTTCTGCAAATCGTGGCTGCGTTTCATCTTTATAAGCATTCGGTCGTCGCCCGATTGAAGTGGAAGATGAATTTGCTTGGCCAAGCAGTCGTACTGTGAAATTACTTCGATAACTTCTCGTGTCATATCGCTGGGGTGAGGAGAGGTGAAGTAAAGCCAAAACTTCTGCTGAAGCTTATTTCCTGCCTCACCTATTGCGCGTAATAATTCAGGGAATGTAATCTCTTCTCCTTTTTTATCTAATCCGTAGGAATTGACATTCTGACCAAGTAATGTAATGGACTTATAGCCACGGGCAGCCAAATGAGCAACTTCATCGATTATTTCCTGCGAAGGACGGGAAACTTCTCTTCCCCGGGTGTAGGGAACAGCACAGTAAGTACAGAATTTATCGCATCCATTCTGAATGGGTACATAGGCTTCGAAATCGCTTTGGTAATTGGGTTTTACATCCCAAAGTTGAAAGATGTTTTCATTGGCTGGCATAGCTGTTACAGAAGAATCGAGTGCTCCGGGAGTAACAACTCCATAATCGCGAATCATTGCTGGAAGTTGGCTAAGCTCACTCATTGAAAAAATGAGATCGAAGAGCTTTAAAAATCGTTCTTTATCAGTAGGAAGAATACAGCCAGAGATAAATGTTACCAAATTGCGCTTGTTCTTCCATCTGTTCCATTGACTGATTTTGTTATAAACTTTATCGATGGGCTTTTGGCGCACCGAACAAGCCAATATCCCTAGTAAATTGGCCTCCTCTTCATTATCTGTCCAAACATAACCAATGCGCTCCAATACGGAACGCACACGCTCACTGTCAGAAATATTCATCTGACAGCCCAATGTTACTAAGTGATACTTCATCTTTTTCTAAAAATATACTTCGGCAGATACGCTGTCTCGTCCGAATCCTTTGTTTTTTAATAATTCCAATACATCGAAAATCATTTGACTATTTCCACATAGATAAAACTGTGTGTTTTTGTCAAATTCTTGCTCGTGCAAATAGGCTGTAACACGCCCTTTAAAATCGCCATTGTCATCGCGCGATGTGCAAAGCACATATCTGTCTGTAGAGTAATTTTCTCTTTCGTACCCTTCGTCAATGGTTCTTACGCCATGTATTAGCTGATAATCCAATTCGGGATAAGTTTTAACCATACTTCTAAATGGAGCAATACCGCTGCCACTAGCTATGAAAACATGTTTGTGGGTGTCACGTTTTTTTTCTTCAATTCCGAAGTGGCCGAAAGGACCATGAATTTCCAGGCTATCTCCTTCCTTAACTTGTTTTAATCGAGGAGACAGGTAGCCTTCTTCCACCTCTTTAACTAAAACCTCCAATACTTCTTCGTTTTCTCCGGAGTAGATGGAGTATTCGCGGGTGTGGTAATCGTCCTTCATGCCCAATACAAGGTGTTGTCCTGCTGTGAACTTGAAATTACGACGTGGTACTTGAACCACAAATGCATGCTCGGTAAGGTGGCGAACCTGAGAAACTGTATAAAAGTTTGTATCGATTTTAAAATCCATCATCTTGTTGTTTGTGTTTTATTAATGGCTATTGAAATAGCTTTAGCCGATAAAAAGATGTATAAATCTTAATTTGGCGCAAAACTATATTTTTTCTGATTAATAAAAGACTAAAAACTCCTTTTTGTTTAGTCGAAGTAGATACTTCTTTTCGATGATGGGATAAAAATATTCTATGAAATGGTGTTCCACTGCTGGCAGAAGAGTTCGATCTGATCGGTTTTGATAGCAGAGACTGACTCTTTTACTTTAGCTATTCTCTTGACTAAGAAACGTTCTATGAAATTCATCTTGTGGAAAAGAAATTCTCCGCCAAGTAGTCCGTTACTTGAAGAGTGAGATCTTAACTCTGTTGAAAAGTTTTGTTCAAAGAACTCTTGCTGTTTGTCGGGTTGCATACCACACATGAATAAGCCGAGTTTATGGGTTAGAAGAGTAGTTTGATTTTCGGATAAAAATCGCTGCATATTTTGTGGGATTGCTCCGGCATGAACCGATGATCCAATAATTATGGCTTCGAATTGTTTCAAATCGATTGCAGAGTTGTCGTCAAGATTGACAATGGAAGCATTTTCGTTGATTTGTGACTGGATGGTTTGGGCAACTTTTAATGTAGTGCCGTGTTTCGATGTGTAAATGATGGCAGTATTCATAAGAGTGCTTTTTAGAATCGACTAAAAACAAAAATAGGGAAAAGATTTTCATCTTTCCCCTATTTTGTGGTGCCACCTGGAATCGAACCAGGGACACACGGATTTTCAGTCCGTTGCTCTACCAACTGAGCTATGGCACCTTCTCTAATGATGGCGACAAAGGTAATAATTCCCTTTGTTTATCAAAGCTAACTTCGAATTTTTTTCACCACTTTTTTTAAGAACTTTTCTTTTTTTTCTGGTCGTGGTGCCACCTGGAATCGAACCAGGGACACACGGATTTTCAGTCCGTTGCTCTACCAACTGAGCTATGGCACCAGCGGCTATCCTTGCGGAATGCGGGTGCAAATATAAGGATAAAATCTTTGCTTCAAAATCATTTTTTAAAAAAGTGAAAAAAAAGTGATTTCTATTTTTTGCCCGGTTTTAAAGGGCTAGATGATGTCGTGACTTTTTTATACTTTTGCAACCCATTTAGGTGGAATGTAAATTGATTTCATTTTCAATTTGTTAAGGAGTAGATGAATTATCAGACACACAAACTAGGCAACGGAATAAAGGTTGTCCACTATGAAATAGATTCAGCAGTGGCTCATTTTGGCGTTTTATTAAATGTAGGATCGCGTGATGAGTTAGAGCATGAACAAGGTATTGCCCATTTTATAGAGCATACCATTTTTAAGGGAACGAAAAAGCGAAAGGCTTATCATGTGCTAAGTCGCTTGGAAGATGTTGGAGGAGAGTTGAATGCATATACCACTAAAGAAGAGACAGCTGTTTATGCTACTTTTTTACGTGAAGATTATCATCGAACCATCGAATTGATTAGTGATATTATTATCCACTCGAATTTTCCGGTAAAAGAACTGGAGAAAGAAAAAGAGGTAGTAATTGAAGAAATTAATTCTTACAAAGATTCCCCTTCGGAATTAATCTTTGATGAGTTCGAAGAATTAATTTTCGATGGACATCCAATTGCACGAAATATTCTTGGAACACCAGAGTTGGTCAAGAGTTTTACCCAGAAGCATATTAAAGATTTTATGCAGAATAATTACCACACCAATGAGATGGTAATTTGTTCAGTGGGGAAAATAAAGTTCGAACGATTGGTGAAGTTGTTGGAGAAGTACTTTTCTGAAATGAAAGAGAACATTCGTACTTCAACTCGATTGCCTTTTACTTGCTACACTCCTCAGGTTAAAGAATTAACAGAGGATACCTATCAGAGTCATTGTATGTTAGGGAATATTGCCTATCATAGCAGGCATAAAATGCGCTTGCCAATGGTATTATTAAACAATATTCTTGGTGGCACTTCTATGAACTCGCGTTTGAATATGGCTTTGCGCGAAAGAAATGGAATGGCTTATAATATTGAGTCGAACTATACGGCTTATACCGATACCGGAATATTTAATATTTATTTTGGAACAGATCCAGACAACTTAGATAGGGCTATTCAGATTGTCAATAAAGAGATGAATAAGCTGAGAAATACAAAGTTGGGATCGTTGCAATTGAGTAAAGCTAAAAAACAGTTGATTGGACAGCTGGCCGTTTCGCAAGAGAACAAAGAGGATTTGTTGCTAATGCTGGGCAAAACTTACATGCTATACGATAGAATTGATACGTTGGATCAAATTCGCGATAGAATTGAAGCTGTCGATGCTTCGGAATTAATGGAAGCAGCCAATGAAATTTTCAATCCCAATCAACTTTCTACATTAATTATTAAGTAATCATGACTGATACATCCGAACTGCTGGAAAAATATATATTGGAACACATTGATGACGAAGATCAATTGCTGAAGAAGCTGAACAGAGAAACCCATGTGAAAGTGCTTTATTCAAGAATGCTTTCTGGTCATCTTCAAGGCAAAATTCTTTCTATGTTGACCCAAATGGTGAAGCCAAAGAATATTTTGGAATTGGGAACATTCACAGGATATTCGGCATTGTGTCTGGCAAAGGGACTTGCAGAAGATGGTAAGTTGCATACCATTGAAGTAAACGACGAGCTGGAAGAGATGGCTGCTAAATATTTCGAAGCTTCAGAATATGCGAATCAGATTGTCCAGCACGTGGGTGATGCAACAGAGATAGTTCCAACTATAGATGAGGAGTTCGATTTGGTATTTTTAGATGCCGACAAGCGTTTATATAGCGAACACTTCGATTTAATATTCCCCAAAGTACCTGTTGGAGGATATATTATTGCTGATAACACTTTGTGGAGTGGTAAGGTGATAGAAGAACTTCATCCGAATGATGAACAAACAAAGGCAATTTTAGCGTTTAATAAGAAGGTGAAAGAAGATACTCGTGTTGAGACAGTGATACTTCCTTTTCGTGATGGTATGACTGTGCTTCATAAAGTGTCTGATTAATAGTGAAAACACTTTGTAGAGTTGTGTGTTTCGATATAAAACTATTTACCTATATTTATGTAGCTAAATAGTACCTAAAAATTGCCTTATGGATGAACTAAAGACATGTAGAGATTATAGCAAGCGCTTCCAAATGTTAATATCTGGTTTAGTATTATTCATATTGGTTGTCGGTATTGTTATTTTTAGTTTAATTGTCGAATTGTTCATCTATAAACATCTTTTAGATCAAACCTACAAGGACAATACTACCATTGGGGAATCTATCCTCGAACTGGTTGATAAAGCTGAGAATCGTCCTGAAGACGAAAAGGAATACATTGAATTACTTCAGCATACATGTGATGTGTTAAAACTACCCAATAACGGGTATGTATGTGCCATTGATTCTACTGGTTTATTAGTTGCTGCTCCTGGGCTAAAGAGTGGGAAAAAAGTGTATTTAACTTCAGCTGATTTTGTTTCGAAAGACCGGAAAGAGACTGTTGGAGTAAAGGATTTTTTTAAGTCGAAGAAGTTTAATGGTTTTTATGAATATCCGGAACATTCTTATTCTGATATTTTGGTGGGAGTTGACTTGGAAAATGCAGGTTTAAAGCTACTTGTACATCAAGATAACAATAAGATTAAGATGCTGGCTAAGAACAAAACCAATTTTATTCGAATTGTAGGATTGGCTTTGGCTTTGGTGATTTCGGTAATTATTTACCTGATACTGAATAAGAAGATTTGCGAATATCAGGTGCAGATAAATGCTCAGAATGAAGAGCTGGCAGATGCCATAGAAAAGATTCGTGCTCAGAATAATCAGCTTACAGGCTTGCTTAAAGAGAATCAGGCATTGATGGGAATTATGGCCCACGATTTACGTTCTCCGTTGAATAATATTCGAAGTTTGAATGATATGATTCAGCGAGTGGGTGAACTTTCGGCAGAACAGAAAGAGTTTATTGAGTACTCTCAGTCGGCTATAAACTCGGGCTTAGTTCTAATTAGTGATATTTTATCGTTGAGTAGGTTAGAGCAGCAAAATAATAAGTTGGAATTAGCAGAAATTGATATTAACCATTTTGTACAGACTCATTTATTGATGCATCAAAGTAAAGCCGATGAAAAGAATATTGACTTTACCGTTGAAAATAAGTTAACATCGAAGAATGCATTGGTAACAGAAGAAAAGAGTCTGGTGCGTGTGTTGGATAATCTGATCTCGAATGCGATAAAATTTACTTTCTCGGGTAAAAAAGTGGTTGTAGAGCTGACAGATAATGATGAGGAATTAATCTTTAAGATTATTGATCAAGGACAAGGATTTAGAGATGAAGACTTACCGAAATTGTATGGTAAGTTTGAGAAGTTGGCCAGCAGACCAACAGGAGGAGAGTCATCGACAGGATTAGGTTTGTACATTGTAAAACTGCTTTGCGATAAACTAGCATGTACCATCAACCTGGAAACAAAATGGGGAGAAGGTTCGACGTTTATAATTAAACATCCGAAGAATATTTCATCTGTTTAAAATTTTCTGATTTCTGAAGATTCTTTTTGAAAGAAAGTTGACGTAAATAAGGTGCTTGACAGTTTGACTTTCTAGACTACTGTTTAAATTTTAAAAAACGAATGGTATGAAATTTTACTCTTCTATAGCCAAAAACTACGATTATATATTTCCAATACAACCAGCTCAAGTGAAATGGGTGGCTCAGTTTTTACAGGATGATTTTAATTGGCTGGATATTGGCTGTGCTACAGGTAAACTTCCGGTGGCTTTGGCTAGTCATACAAAAAATGTTGTTGGAATTGATTTGGATGAAGAGCTGCTGAGTATTGCTCATGATAGAAATGAGGCTGATAATATTGTTTTCCAGCAAGGAAATATGTTGAAGCTGAAAGAGGACTTTAAATCGAATGAATTTGATGTGATAACTTGTTTGGGGAATACATTGGTGCATTTGAATACTGTAGAAGAGTTGCAAAAGTTCTTTTCTGATAGCTATGATTTATTGAATGAGGGTGGAAAGCTGTTGGTTCAAGTAATTAATTACGATAGAATCCTGGATAAAAAGATTGACGGCTTGCCAACTGTTAATAATGAGCATGTGGAATTTATTCGCAATTATCATTACAGCGAAGCTAAGCACTTGATCGATTTTGAAACGAAGCTAACTATAAAAGAAACATCAGAAGTAATTGATAATAGTGTTTGGCTGTACCCTTTGAGAAGAAAAGAGGTAGAGCAAATGGTTAAGGAGAGTGGTTTTAGTAAGATTGACTTCTTTGGTTCGTTTAAAGAAGATGAATTAAGCTCCGAGACTATCCCAATGATATTTGTTTGTAGGAAATAAAAAAACGCCCGGCTATAAACCGAGCGTTCTTTGAGATTAAATATAGCGTTGCCTAATTTTCCAATTAAGGCATCTTGTATACGATAGAGTTGATGTTCATTCCACCACCAACAGAACAAAGAACTACAATGTTTCCGCTGTTGATTTGGTGTCCACCTAAGTTTTCTTTCATTACCTGATCCCAAAGTGTTGGAATGGTAGCAGAAGAAGTGTTACCAAGCTTGTTGATGTTCATAGGCATAACCTCTTTTACATCTCCTTTTTTACGGTATAACTTGAATAGACGAAGAAGAATTGCTTCATCCATTTTTTCGTTGGCTTGGTGAATAAGTACTTTGTTTACATCCTCGATATCTAGTTCTGCTTTGTCTAAGCTCTCTTTTACCACTTTAGGTACAGTGCTTAGTGCATAAACATAGATTTTGTGTCCTTGCATGCGAATGAAAAGCTCATCTTTTCCGTAGTCAGGGTTAACTGATGTTCCCATTGAAAGGTATTCTGTCTCGATATTTGTATCGGAACGACCAGAATATGAAAGAATACCAACAGGAGTTTCGCTTTCGGTTCCTTCTACAACAACTGCTCCGGCACCATCAGAGAAAATCATAGTATCGCGGTCGTGTGGATCACCAACACGAGAGTTAACATCTGATCCAATAACCAATCCCTTTTTGAAGTTCCCTGTACGAATGTAAGCGTCGGCAACAATCATAGCTTGCACCCAACTAGGGCAGCCATTAATTACGTCGTGAACATGAACGTCAGGACGCTGGATATTTAGTTTCTTCTTTACCTTGTTAGCAAGAGAAGGCATTGCTTGCATACGGCGATTACCTGCCTCCATGTCGCCAAAGTTGTGAGCTACAATAATGAAATCAAGTTCTTCTTGATCGATTCCAGCTGTTTCAATGGCATTCTTACCTGCTAAAGCAGCAATGTCGGATGTTACTTGATCTTCGCGTACGAAACGACGCTCTTCGATGTTTGTAATTTCACGAAATTTTTCGATAATTTCTTCGTTATCCTTATCGAATTTTTCACATGTTGTTGGATCGAAAAACTCATGATTTAGAAAATCAGAATTCTTCACAAGAACTTCAGGAATATAGCTTCCTGTGCCCTTAACAACGGTATAAATTCTTTTACTCATATCTCACTAAATTCAAGTGTCTATATCGACTGACTCGATGAATTATATTTCTTCAATTCAATTTTTCCATTTTCAAATACGGCGTAGGTAAAATGATTTACCCAATCTCCCGTATTAACAAACTTCGCTCCTTCCTCCAGTTCTATGTTCATAGGAACATGACGATGTCCGGTAACAAAAATATCGATGGAATCGGTTTTTAAAATTTCCCGGGCAAAGTTAATCATTCCTTCGTTATTCACACCCTTAAAGTTTTCTTCCTCAGGTTTGTGTGATAAACGACTTTTTTTCGACCATCCGTGACCTATACCAAATGCTAAGTTGGGATGAACGCGAGCAAAAAGCCATTGGAGTAGTTTGTTGGTGAATATGCTTTTCAATAACAGGTAGCCTTTGTCCGATTTATCTAATCCATCGCCGTGGGCAATGAAAAAGGTTTTACCATCGATATCTACTTTTACAGGCTCTCGGTGAATGGTTATTCCTACTTCTTGAGGTAGATAGTCGAAAGCCCACAAATCGTGATTACCAGTAAAAAAATGAACAGGAATTCCGCTGTCTGTTATTTCTGCAATTTTACCTAGTGTTCGGGTGAAACCTCTGGGAACAACCTTTTTATATTCGAACCAAAAGTCGAAAATGTCACCTACTAAATAGATGGCTTTGGCATCTTGTTTTGCTTTGTCCAGCCACGATACAAAAAGCTTTTCACGCTCTCTGTTGTTGTTTAAAGCTGGCGCTCCCAAATGGATGTCCGAAATAAAGTATGTTCGTTTGTTTTCTCCCAAAACTTAGAATATAAGCTCTTACAGCTAAAATTTAAGGGACAAATATATCAGATATTCTTAGAACAATTGCTATTGAAAGGGGAATTATAAACGAAAAAAGCTCCACAATCAACCGATTATGAAGCTTCGTTATCTTTTTTAGAATATCTTATTCAAATATTTGAGCAAGTACTTGACCAACTGCTGGGCCTTTTAAGTCGCGAGCGATAATTTTACCTTCTTTATCCAATAAATAGTTCATTGGTAACTTGCGAATGTTGTACTTAATGATTGCATCGTTGCTACCTTTCATGTCGCCAACGTTCGTCCAGGTTAACTTATCTTTTTGAATCGCTTCTTTCCAAATTCTTTTGTCTTCGTCGACAGAAACCTGGTAGATTTCGAAACCTTTACGCTTGTATTTTTTGTAGTTGGCAGCTAATACTGGATTCAACACGCGAGAGTTGATATCTTCTGCTGACCAGAACTGAAGCAATACGTGCTTGCCACGGAAATCAGATAGCTTTTTTGTTTTACCATTTTGGTCTGGCAATTCAATGTCTGGGCTATTGTCTCCTGCTGCTTGAATCAATTGCTGAATTTTTAAGTTCTGCTGCTGATTCATTAAGCGAAGTGTATTATTATAAAGAGCAGTTACGTGTTCCGATTTAGGATAAATACTATGAAGTGCTGAAGCAGCAACTTTAAGTGATTGTAGATCTTGTACCACATAGTTTTGCTTGTCGAACTTCTGGTAAAGAGCCAAAACACTTGCCATAGAGAATGGGTTCTCCTTTACAAACTTCATCGACTGATCCATTTGATCTTTTACAATTTTGTTGTACTCCTCAGACAATTGCTTCATTTGCGCTTCTGAGTTTTCAACATCTTTGTAAAGTACCTGAAGAGATGAAAGAGAGTCTAATTTATGTGTTGTCTCTTGTAGTTTCAATGTTAGATCACGAACCAATTCAGAACCTTTTGATCCGGCAACAACATAGTCGCGAGAAAAATTAGCAATATCACCAGCTACTAGTACATTATCGGCAGAATCAACCAATAGTGTAACAAAGTTTTTGTCACCGAATTTCAACAAGAAAAATTCAGGCATAGAAACAGAACCTGTAAATTCGAAAGTTCCATCGTCTTTTACTTTTGCTGAGTCAAGTGGCAAACTCGATTCTACTTTGAGTTTCTCAAGATAGATTGTTTTTCCTTTGGCATTAGTGATTTTACCGCTAATGGAAAAGTTCCCTTTTTCTTGACACGCACTAAAAAGTAATGTTGCAATAAACGCAAGCAAAACGTTTGAGAAAGTAAGGTATCTTCGGATGTTAATGCTCATCGTATGTTGTGATTTTTAATTTAGTTGGGCTAATATAAACTATTTTTTTCTTGAACGGGACTCTGAAGGAATGAAAATATCAACAGGAGATAAGATTGGAGTGGTGTAGCCTGAATGTAATCATTGTATGAAGGAAGTGGAAGAGGGAATAATACGACTTTAAAAATCGGGACTTAAATAGTACATTTACAAGCAAAATTTTGAAGAGGTGAAGGTATATCGAGGAATAGAATCGTTTAATGCACATCGTCCGGTTGTCACAATTGGAACATTCGATGGAGTTCATAATGGACATCGTGAAGTGGTTAAACAGCTAAAGAATATTGCTCAGAAGGAGCAGGGAGAAACAGTAATTTTTACATTCGATCCTCATCCTCGTCGGGTAGTTGCACCTGATGATACCTCACTGAGACTGCTTTCAACTACAGAAGAAAAAATAGCCTTGTTCGAAGGCTTAGGAATAGATCATTTGGTCGTTTATCCTTTCACAAAAGAGTTTGCCCAACTGAAATACGATGAGTTTATTCAACAAATTTTGGTGGATAAGTTGAAGATGGCTCATTTGGTGGTGGGCTACGATCATAAGTTTGGACGTAACCGTGAAGGTGGATTCGAATTCCTAAAAGAATGTGCCAATAAACTGAATTTTGGAATTAGTCAGCTGAAAGTGTTAAGCATGAACGATACCAATATTAGTTCAACAGAAATTCGAGGAGCACTGAATGATGGTGATATAGTAAAAGCCAATGGATTTCTGGGCTACTCATATGGAATGAAAGGATTAGTGGTTAAAGGGCAGCAAATTGGTAGAACCATTGATTTTCCGACAGCCAATATTCAGGTGAATGATTCGTTTAAGATTATTCCATCGGATGGAGTGTATGCTGTTTGGGCAGAAGTGGAAGGAATTCGATATAAAGGAATGTTGAATATTGGTTCCAGACCAACGGTGAATAATGATGAGAGTGATAAAAGCATAGAGGTGCATCTTTTCGATTTCAATCAGGATATTTATCAGAAAGAGATGAATGTGTTTTTTGTTGATAAAATTCGGAATGAACAGAAATTCAAATCTGTAGATGAGTTGAAAGATCAGTTGGAGAAAGATAGATTGACAGCCAAAGGTATTTTGGTTAAACTAGGTATTTAAAGTTGTTGATGAAACTATCTTGTTTAAGTGAAATATTATCTTTGCACTCTGATAACTAGAATAATACTAAGAAATAAGATACGATGAGTACTGTTGCAAATACATTAGATTATAAAGTAGCAGATATCTCTTTAGCCGATTTTGGTAGAAAAGAGATTGAGATTGCTGAAAAGGAGATGCCAGGTTTGATGGCACTTCGTAAGAAGTTTGGTGAAGCTCAACCATTGAAAGGAGCTCGTGTAATGGGATCGTTGCACATGACTGTTCAAACAGCTGTTTTAATTGAAACATTGGTTGCTTTGGGCGCAGATGTTCGTTGGTGTAGCTGTAATATTTTCTCTACTCAAGATCACGCTGCTGCAGCAATTGCAGAGGCTGGCGTTCCTGTTTTTGCATGGAAAGGCGAAACATTGGAAGAGTATTGGTGGTGTACTGAGCGTGCATTGGACTTTGGCAATAACTTAGGACCAAATCTAATTGTTGACGATGGAGGTGATGCAACATTAATGATTCACCTGGGATTTGATGCTGAAAAAGATGCAACTGCATTAGACATTGAAACGCATGGTGAAGATGAGGCTGAGCTAATTAAGCAGTTGAAAAACATTTTAGCTAAAACTCCAAACCGTTGGGCTGCAACAGTAGAAGGAATGAAAGGTGTTTCCGAAGAGACAACAACCGGAGTTCACCGTTTGTACCAGATGCACGAGAAAGGGAAACTATTGTTCCCAGCCATTAATGTAAACGATTCGGTTACTAAGTCGAAGTTCGATAACTTATACGGATGTCGTGAGTCGTTGGCAGATGGAATTAAGCGTGCTACCGATGTAATGGTTGCTGGTAAAGTGGCAGTAGTTGCAGGTTATGGCGATGTAGGTAAAGGATGTGCCCATTCGTTAAGAGGATATGGAGCACGTGTAATTGTTACTGAGATTGATCCAATTTGTGCACTACAGGCTGCAATGGAAGGTTTCGAGGTAACTACCATGGAAGATGCATTGGCAGAAGGAAATATCTTTGTGACGACTACTGGTAACAAAGATATCATCACTTTCGAGCACATGAAAGGCATGAGAGACCAGGCAATTGTATGTAATATTGGTCATTTCGATAACGAAATTCAGGTAGCTCGTCTGCAAGGAGCCGAAGGAATTGAGCGTATCAATATCAAACCTCAGGTTGATAAATATACATTTGAAGATGGACACTCAATCTTCTTATTGGCCGATGGGCGTTTGGTGAACTTAGGATGTGCAACAGGACACCCTTCGTTTGTAATGAGTAACTCGTTTACTAACCAAACTTTGGCTCAGGTTGAATTGTGGACCAAAGAGTATGCGACAGATGTTTATCGTTTGCCTAAGCACTTAGACGAAGAAGTGGCGCGTTTGCATTTAGAGCAAATTGGAGTGAAATTGACAGAACTTTCAAAAGAACAAGCCGATTATATCGGAGTTCCGGTTGATGGACCATATAAACCTGAGCATTATAGATATTAATGTTGAGGTAGAAAAGATTGAAAAGCCTATGAGACATGTGTTTCATAGGCTTTTTTGCTATTAAGCTGAATTCAAAATTTAATGTCGAATTCAGGTTGTTATTTTATGCACACTTTCCCTTGATGAAGGATTTGTTTTTTTGAACCGACCTGATAGCAGTAAATTCCACTATTAATATTCGATTTTAAGTGAATAGTATGTAGGCTGGCTTGATGTGAAGTGTCCAACTTCTTTTTCAGAATAACTTTTCCCGAAGAATTGGTTAATGAGAAGTAGAGTTTTCTGAAATCAGTAGAAGGAACTTGCAACTGAAGTTTATCTTTTGCTGGGTTAGGAAATACCTTAAATCGATTTTGTTCTAACTGAGAAAAGGTATTTTGAGGTTGGTAAGTTAGTTTTTCCAACTCATTTGTGTGGGCAACGAGAATTCCATCTACATATAAATTTAGTCCAGGTTTAACCTGGTATTTCGAACCTGTCTTGTCGTAAACAACCGTTAAAATTTTATCCCGAAATTTAATTTTATCCAAGCAGAACCATTCCCATTTGTCCGAAGGAATTAATGGATCAATTTCGATGGACGAATCGTCGTTTATTTTTAATCCGGCTAGGCCAGAAATAACTAAGTCGCAGTAACTGGAGTGGTTGTAATCTTTACCTCGAACAACTGCACTATTCTTATTTTTCCAATATTGACTAGCCACCATGGGGATATTCATATCGAGAGCAATCGCCCGTGAAAGCCAAATTCCGGTTTTCGGATGAAGACTCTCTCCAATCCAGGGTATCTCTTCGCCATAAGGTAACTTGCGATGCTGAGAGCGTGCATAAACTTGCATAAAATGGAGGAAATCGTTTTTGGTTATAACATCCTGCTTGTATTGCTTTAATAGGTTTCTCATACTTCCCAGCGCAATACTGGTAGAAAATGGCCAGCTTGATCCATCCCATTGGCATCTTTTTACTCTTTTCTTCATGAAAAGAGGATGACGTTGTTCGGCAGTTGTTGGACCGTATGTGGCATAAAAACCTTCTTTATCTAAAATCTGCTCCCATGCCTTTTCGAAACCATTGTCGGGTAATTCAAATCGCCAAGGAAATAAGCCGTATAGCTCTTTTACGAATCGCGAAGAGTCGATGTCGTCATGGTTCCATGATTTTACGGCTTCTTCTCTTTTGTCCAGAGGGATGTTGTAGAAGAACTGGTTCGATTGGTTCCATAATTTAGTTTGTACCAACTCTTTTAGCTTCTTTGCTTTTGCTGAAAATTCTCTTTCAAGCTCTTCTTTCCCGAATCGTTTAGCAATCCTGGATATGCTTATGGCTTCGGCATACATGTATGAGTTACGAGTAGGACGTAAGCCTCCTTTGCTAATAGAATGTTCTCCTCCATCGTTTCCATCGTGCGACCAAAATAAGCCCGATTCGTGTAGCTTTAGTTGTTCCCATTTTTTATAATGCTCAACAAGATGGGGTAATAGTTCTTCTGCCAACGAGAAATCACCAATTGCAGCACAATATTCATAGGTAGATAGCGCAAACCAATCGCTGTAATGGTGCGAGTCGGCTTGACCAGACAGCCAAAACCGAAGGTAATCTTCGATGTATTTTCGGTTGTGTAACCATTTGCCCTCATCTACGTGCAGTCCCGAAGCACAAGCAATGGTGTTGTATTTTTTTGCGTGTCCTACTTCAGGTAGAAATTCGGTGATAACAAATCCCATTGGAGTTTGCTTTATGTGTTTGCGGTAAACCCACCAACGGTAGTAATAGATTTGCTCGATATCTTCGTCGGGACATTCAAAGAAGGGAATGTTTTGTTGCATCCAATCCCAACACTGATTATTGGGGATGGCGTTTTTTATGGGTTCATCATCCACAGAATTGAAAAACTGAATGTAGTGAGCAAATTTGTTTTTGCTTAATGATGGAGGCGTTTGTGCAAAAGAGTTAAATGAGAATAGGAGGAATAACAAGAATAATGATCGTGTATTATCGTTCATGGTATTGCAATTTAATTGAACACAGGAGGATATTAAAAGAAAGCTATTGACACTGCTGCCAATAGCTTTCTAAACTTAGTTCGGTTTACATTTTGTTATAAATCGGTCAGCGTTTATTAGTCATCCAATATACAGCGAATAGAGAATCCCCATTTTTTGTCTTGCGGTTCTCTGTTTAATCGATTGTTACTATAGAACATTCCACGAACCCATGCTGAAGTTCCTAATTCATCAGCACTCCACCAGAATGTACACTGGTTAAATCTTTCTAATCCTTTAAATGGAGATCTTCGTCCGATTGGATATGCTTCGAATCCACTAGAACCTAATGCAGGATCGGATTTTAATTTTCCACCTTTCCATGGCGCATTAGCTGTCGCTAACTGACTGGCTTGGTTGGTACCTCTGTTCCACCCTTGTTGAGGGATGTGCTCTTCAGACATACCCAATGCTCTTTCCAGCTCCATCCACTCTTTATCTGTTGGGATATGAGTTCCTTCCGGAGCAATTTGTTTACCTCCATTACTTGCAGGATCAACAACAAACCAGTTGTATAATGCACCGTATTTCTTATACAATTCGACATTGTTATCTTGCCAACAGTAAGCTGCCGTTTCCAAAGAGTTCCACTCATCATCTTCGGTAACATTAGCAATAGGAGTTCCATCGTTGTATTTGGTACATTTTAGGTTTTCTCCTAGCCATAGTTGTGAACCAATGGCAATTATAGAGTAATGGTTACCTTCGATATCGTAAATTCCATCTTCAATTGAAGTTGGTTTTAGATCTTTAGGGGAAGAGTAAGCCAAATTATTGAATTCATCAACCACTTTAACGCGGAACGATTGCTTTGCACTTGTAATACCAAGGTACTTGACACTAATTATAGAGTCTTTCGTTCTATAAATGTCGTCGTGGTATTCCCAATCAGTTGAATCGTTACGGTACTCTAAAATTGCTGAGATATAAGTGTCAGGCAGGTTAGTCATCTGAAGTTTAATCCCGCCAATTGTTGCAATTAGTTTGGCAGAAGCAGCAGCTAGTTCAACAGGAGGAGTTTTAGGAGTAATGCTAACCACATTGGGTTCCGATTCGATTCCATTAGAGTTAACAGCCACAAGACTAATGTTAGTTTGTAATGTGTCTGCAAAACCTTTTATAATAATGGTGTCTGAAACAGCTGATGCAAAAACTTCATTTACTTTATCATCTGCATTGTATTGGTAACTGGCTCTTACGCCAATTACATCATCACCGGTTAGCTTATCGTAAGTGATGATTGCACCACCATTGATATTTGTAACACCAGTAACATTTACTTTGTCCGGCGCTACCATACTTCCTTCATCTTCATAAGGCTGGTCGAATTGGCAGCTGAAGACGAAAAGTAACGAAACAAGATATATTAATTTATTTCTCATGTCTGATTTTTTAGTTCATTGAATTAGATTACCATCCAGGATTCTGAACAAGGTTGCTATTCTTTAATAGATCATCGATTTTGATAGGCCAGAAGTAATCTTTCTGATCGAATTTCAACTGGTATACCAATTGCTTTTTATAAAAGTCTTCGGCTTCTTCTCCCTGAGTATTCCAACCATAAATAGGCTTAGTCATGTACTCTTCCATCAACTTCCATCTTCTTATATCCCAGAAACGACTTCCTTCAAAAGCAAGCTCATTCATTCTCTCTCTCTGGATGATTTGTCTCATCCCTTCTTTGTTTTTAGGCTTGTCAGGAGTAACAGAATAATTAGTCCAGCTTTCTTCAACACCTTTTAGACCAGATCTTTCTCTCACCTTGTCGATGTACGTGTAAACTTCTCCGTCTGGTTGCTCTTTGGCTTCGTTCAAAGCTTCTGCATACATTAGGTATAAGTCGGCCAATCTGATAATTGGAAAAGCATATCTCTTATCAATTAGATCGTAGCTTTTTTCTCCTACCGAAGTTTGGTAGTTCAGTAGCTTTTTCACTAAGTAACCAGTCGACGAACGTTTGTCGAAGATGTATCCCCCAGGAATCTGACTAAGTTGGAATTTAGTTACATGAAGCTCTTTGTCTTCGATGAATTTTCCATTTCCATAGAATGTACCTCCATCGAAAGAGATAGAACCATAGAAGCGAGGCTCACGATTAAAGTGAAGGTTTACTGTTTTGTGGTTAGGCTCGATGTAGTAACGATCAGCTTCGGTTGCTGTGCGTAATTCATATGGATCAACAGTGCTAACCCACTCTTTATCTTCATCGATAGGTACTCCATTTTTTGTATAGAATTGTTCTACCACTCTGAATGAAGGAGCATAAGATGCACAAACAGTCCAACGACCAGCATTGGCTGCAGTAAAAAATGGTTGACACAAACCTTGTAGTTCGAATGGATTATGTGCTGTTGCTCCCCAAATGATTTCACGATTCTCTACCGGTGCTTTTTCAGTTACAGCTCCACGAACACCCATTGCAAGAATGGTTGAGTCGCTTAAGTTTTTGGCGTAAGGATTATTGGCAAAACTATAAAGTTCGAACCCAGCAGCTTCAGCAGCTTGAATAGCCTCAGCTAAAGCATCAGCAGCTTTCTGCCATTTCGCATTATCGTATTGTTGCGGAAATAAGACAGTACCTCTTTTGTCTGTAAAACTAGCATAATCGGTATTCCCATTGAATAGCGGACTTGCAGCATAAAGTAGAACCTTTCCTTTAAGCGCTTTGGCAATAACCTGTGTTGCTCTACCGTATTCCAGAGTCGGATCTTCAATTCGAGGTAACAAATCAGGAATTGCTTCATCTAACAACTCAACAATGTAATCAGCTACTTTATCAACAGGCTCACGAAAAGCTTGTACGTCGTCGATGCTTCCTCCTACTTCCACATTCTTACGCTTAATAGGTATAGGGCCATACATGCGAAGCAAGTAAAAATGCAAGTAAGCTTTCAGGAACTTTACTTCTGCAACCCACTGTTTTCTTTCTCCTTCTTCCAGGTTGAAAGGTTTGTGGATATTCTCCAGAAAAATGTTGCAGTCTCTAAGCCCTTTCCATAGGTTTTTACCTCCATTACCTTTCGACCAGTAGTTGGCCAATGGATTGGTAGCACTTTGCTCGCCCAGAGCTATTCCGCGTAAGCGAACATTTCTGTTGCCCTCTCCAATTTGAGGAATTAACCAAACTTCGTCGCCACCTACCAATGATGGGTTATCAGCAAAATAAGGTACACCAGGAATAAATGAATAACATCCCCACATGAAGTTCTCAGCCTCATGTCTCGATTCAAAAGCATTGTCAATTTCTGCAATATTATCAGGGATAATATCGAGATAATCGGTACATGAGCATATGAAAATGAGCATTGCACAAAGTGCAAAATATCTTCGTTTTATTTTTGTAAATATTTTCATGTTTCTTAGTTTGATATTTTTATCACTTAGTGAATTTAGAAGTTGAGATTAACACCCAGGTTGATAACACGTTGTACAGGATAACCTAAGCCGTTACCTCCCATTTCGATATCCCATAATTTAAAGCTGCTAAAGGCCAGTAGGTTGGTTCCACTTAAGTAGAAACGACAAGACGCAATGTTCAACTTTTGAGCCAACGATTTTGGAAGTGTATAACCCAATTCAACGTTCTTAAGTCGTAAGAAACCGCCATCGCGCACCCACATGGTACTTCTCTGAATATTGTTTTCAGATTGTTTTCGTGGACTTGCCAATCTTGGCCATTTTGCAAATGGATTTTGATTGCTTTCTGTCCAGTAGTCATCAGCAATAAATTGTGCCAACCCATTTTCAACTCTTGTTTTGGTATCATCATCTTCCGACTCAATAAATGGAGCCAGAGCTTTAGGGTCGATGAAGAATGAAGACTTTGCTGATCCTTGGAAGAAGAATGAGAAGTCGAAGTTTTTATAACCTGAACTCAATCCAAAACCATAGTTGATCTCTGGTGAAGTTGGTTTGCCTACAGGAACTTGGTCGAATTGATTGATGATATTATCGCCATTGATGTCTTTGTATTTAATATCACCAGGGCCATAAGTTCCAAAATCCTGACGAGGAGAATTAAGAACATCATTCTCGTCGATAAATAATCTTTCGGCAATGTAGCCCCACTTTTGACTTAGTGGTTGTCCCTCTTTTGATAACCATGGTGTTCCAGAACCTGTTTCTACACTGTAATCTGGCTCCTCATAAGTTTTGAATTCACCATGAGCATAGGTGAAATTACCTCTGAAAGTGATCCATAAGTCATCGTTCACATACGTGTTGTAGTCAATCGAAGCATCGATTCCTTTTCTTTCTGTTTCTCCAACATTGGCTCTTGGTGTTGCCCAAAGCCCCATACTTACAGGAATATCTTTTCGTTCCATCAAGATGTTCTCTCTACGCTCGTAGAAAAGATCGGTATGAATGTTTAACGATTCGAATAAACCTACTTCAAGCGCTAAGTTGGACTGGTGAGCTACTTCCCATCCAATTTCCAGATTTTCGTAAGTGTTTATTTTAACACCTTTGCCGCCATGACCGTTGTAATCGGAACCAACGGTATAACCTCCACCTTTTCCAATTTGGATATTCGAGATGTAGAAGAAACGTTCGTCGCCAATGGCATCGTTACCGGCCAATCCGTGTGTACCGCGGATTTTCAGTTTGTTTACTACTTTGTTTATTCCTGATTGCTTGAAGAAATTTTCATTGGAAACCATCCAGCCAATACCTCCGGAAGGGAAGAATCCCCAACGGTTATTTTTAGCAAACTTCTCTGATCCATTGTATCCGAAGTTAAATTCACCAAAGTATTTGTCGTTGTAGCTATAAGTGAAACGACCAGCAAGAGCCAGGTTTCGAGAAGGAAGAGACTTAATTATGCTATCCTCGTTCCCCGAGATGGACTCACGGGCTGTTCCTACTAACATACCACTTACACCATGCGATCCAAATTTATTGTTATAGGTTAATGATGCTTCTCCGTAGTAGGAGTGATCGGTATTTTTCTTCCCTTGTTTGTATGAAAGATATGATTTTCCAATATTCTCTCCTGTCTCATTTAACCAGCCAATGCTGTATTCTCCGGTATGGCGGTTGAAACTTAACTCATCGACATAGTAGTAGTTGGGTGCATATGATCTGGAGAAATCGTAATAATAATTTCTTTTTGTATTCCCTAATAAGCGCAGCTTTAAGCCAGGTAAAATGAATTTAAGATCCTGGTGTAACTCTAACTGTGCCATCATCTTGTTGGTGCTGGCAGCTTTGTAACCTCTTACCATTTGAGCATAAGGGTTGTAATACGAAGCTCCTGTTCCAAAATTACCAAACATCACATGCGGAGGATTATATTCTCCAACAGGCTCGTAAGTAGGCAAAAATCTTACCGGACTGGTCTTTAATGCATTTTTGTAAATAGTACTTCCACCTTGAATAGGTCCTTGATAATCGTCGAATGTTCCGTTGAAACGGAATTTTAGTTTCGTCGTTTTGGTAACATTTACATTGATATTCGAACGAAGATTGAATTTTTTTAGATCGATATTGTTCTCAAAATTGTTTTGCGGATCATCTTTTAAGATACCGTTATCTTGAGAAAAACCACCAGCTACATAGTATGATGCAATTCTTCCTCCACCGCTGATATTAACGTTTGCTCTGTAGTTATGGGTTCTGTTTTTGAATAAAAGTCCCATCCAGTCAACTGCAGGAAAAACTACCGAATTAGTACCCAGTTGGGTGTGATTGATCTTCGACTGGCTAAATGGTCGTTGTTCTAAAGGATTACGTGTTGCAACCGCTTCGTTATACATTTGCATATAGGTGATCGGATCGGCCATATCTATGGTTCGCGTCGGGGACGAAAATGAACTCTCATATCGAACAGATATTTTGGCTTTTCCTTCGCGACCTTCTTTGGTGGTTACCAAAATAACACCGTTGGCACCACGTGCTCCATAAAGAGCGGTTGCCGATGCATCTTTTAGAATAGAGAAGCTGGCCAAATCATCTGGGTGCAAGCGCGATAGATCGTGACTGTCACTTTCTACGTTATCGATTAGAATAAGCGGATCTTTTTTACCAGTACCGAAAGATGCAACTCCACGAATAAAGTACTCTGCATTATCTTGTCCCGGCTCACCACTTCGTTGGTAAGAGATCAATCCTGCCATTCTACCAGCCAATGCTGTGGTTAAGTTGCTGGATGATACTTTCAGTTCATCAACATCAACCGTTTCGATGGATGCAATTACACTTTCTTTCTTTTGTCGTCCGAAAGCTACTACGGTAACATCGGCCAGCTCTTCCGACTTTTCTTGTAGTACTACATTGATGGTTGTACGGCCATTCAGTTCGATAACTTGTGGCTCCATTCCGATAAACGAGATGTGTAATTTGTCGTTTTCGTTAACGGAAATGTCGTAGTTTCCGTCTGGGTCGGTAATTACCCCACGAGTACTACCAACAACCATAACAGTAACTCCAGGCAATGGTGCTCCGGATGAATCGGATACCTTACCTTTTACCTTGATTCCTTGATCCTGTTGACCATTAGACTTTCCAATAGTCTTGTCAGCTGCTTTCTTTTTGTTTAGAATCACCGTTCTGTCAATTACCTGATATTCATATCCTCTTGGAGATAAATATTTATTCAGGAAATCATCCATCTTGATTCTCTTTTCAGAAACCTCAAGTGGTGCTTCTCCTTCAAATAGATTCGATTTGTAGAAGAATTGAAATTCACTCTGCTCATCGAACTCTACGAGTAGCTGATCGATAGTTACATTAGAGCGCTTCACATCAAGCAAGGTGTTTTGTGAATACACACTGGCATAACTATTTAGGATACAGACTAAAAATAGTGCAAGTGTTAGTTTCATATGCAATAAAATCCTTCTCCCAGAGCATTGCCTGAAGAAGATTAAATGTTTTTTTTTCATAGTTTTGTAATAAGTCTAATTAATCATCTTGGTTAATTGTAAATTTTCTAAACGGTGGATAGTGCCAATATCCGCCGTTTTTGTTAGTAAATAGTTAGTTTGTTACCATAGGCATCTATCTTTATATTGTTTGCTGACTCTATTATCTTGATAATGTTTTCTAATTGCTGATCTCTGTTGAAACTTCCTGTAAAGCAGATGTGTTTACTGTTGTTATTCTCGAACTCTACTTCGATGTTATACCATCTGGCGAGAGTGTTGAATAGGTTTTCCAGCGATTCGTCTTTGAAATAGTATTTCCCCGATTTCCATCCTGTGTAATAGATTGGATTTACTTTTTCTGTAATAATTTCGCCTGTAGAACACGATAGAATAGCTTGTTCCGAAGGAGAGAGTGTTACCGTAGATGAGTTGTTTGTGTTGATTGCAACTTTTCCTTCTACCAATGTTGTGGTAACAAAATTATCGGATGAATATGCTGTGATATTGAATTCGGTGCCCAGTACTTCAATTGTTTGATTGGCTGTTTTCAGATAAAAAGGACGAGTCGCATCTTTGAAAACTTCCAGGTATGCTTCTCCTGTTAATTCAATGGTGCGATTGTTTTTATCGAAAACAACGGGATACTTCAAGTAAGAATCGGAATTCAACCAAATTTTACTACTATCTTCCAATACTAGAAAGAACTGCCCCCCTTTAGGAACTGATAACTTATTGAATGCCTTTTTTACGGAAGAATGAGCGGTTTTTTTATACTGAATTTTGTTTCCGTCGCTTTTAATTAAGGTACCTTTCTCTTTAATTGTAATGGGTTTGCTTTGCGCAAGTTCGTATTGCGATCCATCGTCTAGATGAAGGATTGCTTTGTTGGTGCCTGGAGTTATTTTGCTTAGGGTTGGGGTTTCTTCTGCGGGAGTCATTGTTCGGTTTATTCCCCAATATGTACCTAGAATGAATAGAAGAAAAGCAGCTATGTTGCGCATGTTCTTCAGTGTTTTTCGCCATAATATCTTCTTCCACAAACGGCGATATTGATTGTGTTGGTTGGAAACATGTTTAAACTGACTTCCTTTTTGAAAATAACTTTCTGCGTCGGTGTAAAATGTTTTTCTTTTAGGATCGTCTTTCATCCAGTCTTCAATCTCTTGTGCATCACAAGAGTTGTCTGTCTGGTGAAATCGGTTCCAGATATGCTTAAAATCCAATGGACGATTTGTTTTCATTTGCTTTAGTTCTGGTTGATCGGTTAAATGCTTAGACATAAGAGGTTCATTGTGTTTTTGAACTTCACTCTAAGTTTCGAGGTGGCTCTTTTTAATTGGGTCTTAACAGTGTTTTCTGAAATATTCAGCATGTCGGATATTTCCCGATTTTTTTTGCTGTCTAAATATTTAAGTCGAAATACACGTTGCATCTCTTTGGGTAGTTGATCGATTGCACTTTTTACATCTTCAAAAAGCGGGCAATCTTCCATTATCTCTTCGGCCTGAAGAATGGAGTCGATATACATGAGTTGATGAGAGTCAATCAGATCGATCTGACGAATATAATTCAAGCATTTGTATCGAATGGATTGTTGAAGGTAAGCCTTGATGGAATTGTTGATTTCAATTCTATTGGCATTTTCCCATAGGTAGATAAATACGCCTTGCACAATGTCCTCGCAAGCTTGTTTGTTAAAAACATAGCTTTCGGCCAAGCGTAATAACGGCTGGTAATATTCTTTGAACAAAGCCTCGAAGATAACCTTATTCTGCTGCCTAATTTGATTAATTAATATACGATCTTCAACTCCCATCTGTGCACAATCCTTCCTTCAGATTTGTTACCCACTTTATTAATAGGCACATGAGAGAGTTAAAACGGGTGACAAGTTACAAAAAAAAAAAAGTCACCTCAAAATGAGATGACTTCTATAGATGGGTTGAGAGTGATTCGGTTCTGTGGTTTACATTTCCCGGATCTTGATATTCTTAAACCAGATATAGCTTCCATGATCTTGAAGTCCGATTAGTCCTTCTTTAGAAAGCCCGTAATCTGGATGGTTCTTCCATTTTCCTTCATTTTTTAACTTGCTCCATTCGGGAGTCCAAGCTTCAAACTCGACAATTTTTTCTCCATTGAGCCAGTGTTCTACGTGCCCATTGTTAAACACTATTTTAGAACGATTCCATTGTCCGACAGGATATAATTTCTTTTTCGACTTGTCGGCATTGTGCATGGCATAGTCGGCACCTGTTTGTTGCCACTCTTCCAGGTTGCCAGGAAAACCAATGTCGTCAATAAGTTGGTATTCCGGAGCAGTTTGGTAAGGAGCTTTGTATTGCGCTCCTTCCTGTACATGGTAGAAAATACCACTATTGCCTCCTTTGGAAATTTTCCAATCGACAGAGAATTCGAAATTCTTAAAGGGCTTGTCAAATACAATGTCACCACCAATATCACCACCTTTACCCAGTGACATTAACATTGAATTTTCAACCTTCCATCCACTAGGAAGTTTTGTGCCATTGAAAGCGCGCCAGCCAGTCGTGTTTTGCCCATCGAAAAGCAATACCCAACCTTGGCGTTTTTCTTTAGAACTTAATTCATTGTCTTTAACAGGTTCATTGCAAGCAAAAAATGCAAAGGCAAAGCATGCAATTAAGGCATGTAAATAGTGTCTTTTCATGTGTTTGAAATTTTTCTGCGGCTTCGCAATTTTGCAGAAAAATTTCTGCACCCATGGAACCGCTTCGCTCTCACATGATATTTTTTAATCATACCCCTGTGTGATGTTATGATTAATAAATATCATGCTCGTTTCATCGATTGATTCAAGTTTGAATTACGATGCAATGATAAAGATTACTAGAGTATTACGAGGGGTACAAACGGGGGTACAACCTAATTTTCGATAAAGTTTTTGAATGATTTGTCGAATTCTTCGCCATAGAAATTACGATATGAACGACAGAAGTGATCGTAAATATCTTTGGCTGGCTTGTTCATTCCTTGCTGAATGAGTGTTTGAATTTTTAAAGCAGTTGCCTCTTCATTTACTGGGTCGAAAAGCAATATGGCCTCAGCAATTTTAATGAATAAATCAGCATTTAGTTTTTCTTTATGACTTTCTGTTATTGTAAACAGAGTGTTGATAACCTCTTCGTTTACTTGGCTTTGAATGGTGTCCAGCCATTCGTATTCCATATTGGGTAACAATACACCCTTGCTAATAATTGCCAGATATTGTTTTAGGTAATCAATATTGAAGTCATCCGATTCAATTACCTGTTTTAACTGAATGTATTCCGAGAAATCGCAAGATACTTCTGGTGCAATTTCTACTTGCCAATATTTGTCTTTATATAGAATTTGTAATCCTGTCTCTTCTTCCAGGATTTCTCTTACTCTCTGAATATTAGTGCTTCTGTTGTTTTTTGCACTTTGGGCAGAATGCCCTTCCCAAAGAAAATCAGTCATTTTTTTAGACGTAATGCCTTTATTGTCTCTTAATGAGTAAAGTAGAATTAGGATAAACAGCTGCTTTCTTTTGGGTGAAAATCTGCTAGTTAGATCTTCTTCCTTTAGGTTGATAATATTGAATCCACCAAAGAGTTTGATGTTGTACTTATCCTGTTTTTGTTTTTTAGTTATTGGCCGAGTAGGTTGACTAGTTGTTTCTTTTAGTGATGTTACTGCTGGTTTCGCTTTCTTTTTCCTTATAAATACAATTGCTCCTCCTGCTACTAAAATGAAAAGAGCTAAGCCAATAAGTGAATTGGTGGCTTTGTTCTCTTTACCTTCAGAAGTTTTTAGCCCATACTCGAAAATGGTGTAAATCTCTTCTGGACTCAATCCTCTTTGCCAGATACACAGGTCGTCCATTAGGCCAGAGTAATATTCATCCCATAAGTTGCTGCCAATCAAAAGAGCATGTTCGGTATGCTTCATTTCTGATGCCGAATATTCGAAGGCCAATTGACCATTCTTGAAAAATTGAATTTTCTGCCCAGCGTTGAAAACGTAGGCGATATGTTGCCATTTATTAAGCTCTATTTCATTTTTAAAGTTGGAATGATCTTTTACTCCAGGAATGGTAAATAGAAGTGCCCCATCTTTGATCTTTGCCGAGAAGGTTTCTCCTTTTCCTAGAATGCTTCGGTTGTTATTTAGCTGGTCAGGTTTGATCCATAGACAGATAGTGAAGTTTTCCTTAAAATAGTTTTGCTCAGGAATACCACAGTCAATATAACTTCCATGTCCATTAAAGGTGGCTACATTATCTTTTTCATCATCGTCGATCAATGCAACTTGTGACTCCAATACGGGTTGGTATTGAGCATTGGCAATGGCATGATTTTTTAAATCTTTATCAAATGGGAAATGAGCAACCAAACCATCAGTCAGTTCCAATCGTATAGCTTGGAAAGTTTTTAAAATATGTCGGGTTAGTCCAGTAAATGAAACCACATCAGGAGAAAATCGGAAACCGTTTTTCTTTGGACTAATCTTATCGTTTCTATAGGGTAAAAACAGGTTGCCATAGGTGCGCATTTCTGGAAATTGAAGCCAGTTTACCTGATCTACTTTATAACCATCTTGCAGTACTATAGCTTGTGGTCTGAAACGTCTATTCTGTTTTTTTATTTCCGGGATTAAGTCTTCTTGCTTATCAACTAACATGAAGTTGGGCATCTTGCCAGTAAGCCAATTGAAACCATTAATAAGGGAATCGGCAGTGAACTTTTCCTCCGTTTTGGAGTAATTGACCAATGCCAAATCGGTTGAAGGATTGTCAATATATTCTACCTTTTTTCGGTTGGGAATATATTTCCAGCTTCCGACGAACTGCTTCATCGATAAAAATTGAGGAAAATCTTCTTCGGAGAAAACCAACAAACGTTGATTGTTATCAATTAACTCTAATGAGCAGGGCCAAAAATTCTCTTCTGGTGCCTGATTGTACAGAAATGGAATCAACATCTGCTGTTGAAGTTCATCGTACAGATGAGAAGCTTCTCCTTGGTAAAGTATTACGATAAATGATCGCTTGTTGTTTTTAAGATGAGTTCTTATGCCCTCTAAAAATGCCGTTGAAGGAGGAGTATCAATTGCAAATGCTCTTACGCCGGTTGCCAGTTGCTCTGAAATGTTTTCAGTATGATTAGAAGTAAGAAATATCAACTGATTGAAAAGAGGTTTTCCTTTATATGCATCTTTTTTGTCTTCACCTAGGCCAATAAGTGGAGCCAAACAGAATAAAAAAATCATAAGATATCGTGTGATAAGCTGCATATAGAAAGCTCTTTTTTTACAAAACTAAACTTTTAACCATAAACTAAAAAACCGTTAGCGCTAAAGTCTCAACTATATCTAATGGATTTAGTGAATATCGATATAGCTAACCAATTGCGTTGACTAAAATTAGTTATATTTGAATCGACCTAGCTAAATTATTTTACATTTGAAAAAGTCCGAATTCAAACTATTCTTTGAAACATTTTATTCTCGGATATGTGTTTTTGCTCAAAGTTATGTTAGCGATGAAAATGTTGCAGCCGACATAGCTCAAGAGGTTTTTATTAAATGTTGGGATAGGAAAAATGAGCTAGAATCAGATTTTCGGATGAAAGCTTTTCTCTATAAAGCTACACGGAATCAATGCCTCAATTATTTAGAACATCAGCAGGTAGAGCAAAACTACCTGTCACAATTAAATTCAGAAGACTTTTTTAAAGAACAGGTAATAGAGCAAGAAACTTTTCAACTACTTCATAATGCGATTAACGGTTTACCAACCCAGAGTAAGAAAGTAATTGAAATGAGTATAAAAGGAATTAAAAATCCTGAAATTGCTTTACGTTTAGATGTAAGTGTTAATACCATTAAGACTTTGAAGAAGAATGCTTATAAATCGTTGCGCGATAGTTTGAAAGATGAATACCTTTTGTTCAATTTATTTTTGCTTTTTGATTAGATTTTAGGTGTGTCTGAAAAAAACTAAAAAAAATCAATCTCCATTCACCCCCTTTTATTTTTCAACTGTATTTAGAGAAATCGATTTATTAAAATGAAGGAGAACTTGAGGGACTATTTTCGATCAGCGAAAGTAAGAGCGAGAAAATACATAAAGCTTCTGTTGGGGGACGAGCAAAAAGAAAACGAAACAATTCAGTCAGGTGAAGAGGTTCGTTGGGATGCCTATGCGCGTTGGGAAAATGAAGTGGAGCAGATTAATGTTGCAAAGGCATGGGGTCGATTAGAAAAGGATATCGATAAAAAGAGATATTTCTTTCATAGAACGTGGTTCAAAGCAGCAGCTTCTGTTGCTATTGTAATGTTTGGAGCCTGGAGCTTATGGATAATTCAGCCTACCATTGATACTTCTGTAGAAAATACAATCATTCGGGATACAGCTAGCGTTTATTTGACAATGGATAATGGCGAAAGTATTAGTCTTTCCGATTCGGTGAAGAATGAAATAAAAGAAACCGATGGTACGGAGATAAAAAGAACTGTCGGAGCCATTTCTTATTTGAAGAAAAGAAGTGTCGATGCATTTAAAGTGAAATCGCAAGTTGCGTGCTATAACACCATAAATGTGCCTCGTGGTGCAAACTATAAAATAACTCTGTCGGATGGAACTACTGTTGAACTGAATTCCGAGAGTAAACTGAAGTACCCTGTTCAATTTAATGGAAAACGACGAATGGTGACATTGACCGGAGAGGCTTATTTTGATGTAACTCATACGGGAAAGCCTTTTGTGGTTAATGTAAATGGAGTGAAGGTATTTGTATTAGGAACTGAATTCAACGTAAGAGGATACCAGGATGAGAGTAATATTGAAACTACACTCGTAGAAGGAAAAGTTAGGGTGAAGGCTCCAAATATGAATCCAGTTGTATTGAAACCCAATCAACAAGCAAAGGTCAATCAGGAAAAAGAATCACTTTCGGTACAGAAGGTGAATGCGAGTCGCTTTATAGCATGGAGAAAGGGTGTTTTCATTTTTCAAAATACCAAATTGGTTGATGTAATGAGAACATTACAACGTTGGTATAATATCGAAGTGGAGTACGAAACAGAAGCGATTAAGAATATTGAGTTTGGGGGAACTCTATCGAAACACGTAGGTTTCGATCAGGTGGTTGATATGTTCGACCAGATAGATGAAATAGAAGTAAGAATTGAAGGCAACAAAGTAAAATTTCTAACTAACAAATAAAAAAACAAGAGATGCGGACACATCTCTTGTTAAAACCGACTTCTGCGGACACAGAAGTCATAAACTTTAGTAAACCTAAATTAGTATCAAAACTATGGAAAAAAAACGGAATTTTCTTTCCCTAAGGGGGAGGAGATTTAAAGTATTGTTGTGTATGAAACTACTAGCCTTTCTGTTATTGGTTGGGACTCTCGGAGCTACGGCTTCCGGAAATGCCCAAAATTCCCGAATAACACTTAACATGAAAAAAGTAGCATTGGAGGATGTGCTGCTTGAAATTCATGAACAAACGGGGGTGCTGTTTTTGTACAAAAGTGCTGATATCAAGTCAGTAAAGAACTTAAAAGTGAAACTTTCGGATGCATTTGTTGAAGATGTATTAAGGCACTGTTTGAAGAATACTAAATTGGAGTATGAATTCAAAAACAAAGCAGTCGTTATTCGAAAAGCACCAGCAAAAGTTGCAAAACAGGACGATCGTAAAAAGAAATTTTTAACGACTATTTCTGGTACTGTTGTCGATGAAGAAGGGGTACCGTTACCTGGAGCTGCCATTGCAGTAAAAGGGAACGCCTTGATGGGAACAGTAACCAATGCCGATGGTAAGTTTTTAATGTCGAATGTGCCAGTGAATGCTTTAATTGAGATTTCATTTATTGGAACCAATAGTGTTCAATTAAGTCTGAAAAAATTGTCAGACAAGGAGCGCAAGGATTTAAAAATTACTTTAAAAAATAAGGATACCGACCTTGATGAGGTTATTGTAACAGGGCATGGAACTCAGCGTAAAGTGAGTGTAACTGCCTCTATTACTACAGTAAAACCAGAGAGCCTAAAGACACCAACTCGTTCTTTATCTACTCAGTTGGCAGGTCGTGTGGCAGGAGTTTCATTTCGTCAGGAAACCGGACAGCCTGGTAAAGATGGAGCTCAGTTTATTATTCGCGGTATTTCAAGTGTAACAGGAAACACAAGTCCTCTGGTACTTATCGATGGTTTCAAACGTTCATTAGATGATGTAGATCCCAATGATGTTAAGAGTTTCTCTATTTTGAAGGATGCTTCGGCAACTGCAATTTACGGATTGGAAGGAGCCAATGGTATTTTGGTTATTACCACAAAAAGTGGTAAACCATCTAGCAAGCCGCGTGTAAAAACCAGCTACTCTTCTTCATTCAACTCAAGTACTTATAAACCTAAATGGTTGAATTCTGCTGAATATGCAAAAATTCATAACGAAGCCAGAGCAGTTAGAGGATATGATCCACTTTACTCTGATGAAATTATTGCAAAGTTTGCTGACGATGATAATGATTTCTACCCAAATACCGACTGGTACGATTTAATTGTTAAACCTCTGACTTTCTCTCAGAAAGCCAACTTCAATATTAACGGTGGTAGTAACTCGGTTACTTATTACCTTTCGGGAGGTTATTATAGCGAAGATGGAATGTTCGATGCGAAAATTGGGGAGTTGAATGCCAATGCTAATTTCAATCAATTCAACTTTAGATCGAATATTACAGCCGATTTAACAGCTACAACAACCATTAACCTAGGATTAAATGGGCGTTATGGTAAAACCAGAGAGCCAGGTGTTGGTGCTGATAAGATGATTGAACGTTTATACTCTATTAATCCAACACTTTTCCCGCATGAGTATTCCAATGGAGATATTCCAGAGGAGCCTGCAGGAGTGGAGAATCCTTGGGCTTTATTGACTCGTACTGGATATCAGGAGCATTTTTCTAACAGAATGTCTACTAATCTGGATTTAACTCAGAAATTAGATTTTATCACTAAAGGACTTTTTGCGAAGGTAATGGTTTCGTTTAGTAACGATACTTATTATAGCCATGTTTACGAAAAGGCATATCAAACTTATAATGTTGACTATGCCAATAGTTATATGAATTCAGGTCGCGATGAAGATGGTAATCTATTAACAATTCCTGTTTTAGATGCTGGTGGAAATACAGTAAACGAGGATATGTCATTTAAAGCTACTGCTAACACTGGAAACAGAGTAACAGAACTGCAAGGAACATTGAATTATAACCGAACATTTAAGGATAAGTGGTATGTCTCTGGTTTGGTATTGTATAAACAGCGAAGTCAATCAGAGGCAAATCCTAAAGGAAAAGGAGCTGCACTTTTGATTAATGCTCTTCCTATTAAAACACAATCGTTGGCTGCTCGTGCATCGGTCGATTACAAACACCGCTATTTTGCAGATTTTAGTTTTGGTATGTCTGGCTCGCAGATGTTTACGCCAGATAAACGATTCTCATCTTTCCCTTCTGCTGGTATTGGTTGGTTGTTGTCCGAAGAACCTTTCTTCACAAATGTAAAGAGAGCCATTAGTGTATTGAAATTACGCGCTAGTTACGGTTCTGTAGGTTCGTCAGGATCTGCTGCTCGCTTTGGTTATCTAGCAAAAACAGGGCCTTATACCGGTTACACTTTTGGATACGGCTACCAGTTTGGATCTAAAGGAATTGGTGGTTTGGGGCAGACGCAAGTGCCTCAAAACGATTTAACCTGGGAACGTGTTTATAAGACCAATCTTGCTTTGGATATTGAATTCTTTGGGCATTTAAAACTAATTACAGAGTTTTATCGCGACCGAAGAAAATCACAGCTGGTGAAACTCTATAATATTCCGGCAACCGTAGGTTTGCCTGGTGACAGACCAAAGGCTAATTTAGGTGAAATGCTTTCAGAGGGAATTGATATTGATTTGACTTATCACCACTCATTTGGCGATTTTAGAATCAATGCCATTAAGTTTATTGCAGGGTATAACCGAAATGAAATTATTGAAAATGGACAGAATGATCCTAATATGCCTTATCAAAGTGCTATTGGTTTAGATTGGGGACGTCCGTTGCGCTTAATTTCTCTTGGCTTGTTTAAAGATCAGGCAGATATTGATGCAAGTCCCGTTCAAACATTCTCCAATAAAGTATTGCCTGGCGATATTAAATACAAGGATATCAATGGAGATGGTATTGTAAATAACGAAGATCGCATTTATGTGGGAAATCAAAATCCGCATTGGACCTACTCTTTGTCTTTCGATTTTGGGTATAAAAATTGGGTATTAGCCACTCGTTTCATTGGGAAAGCGGACATGTATCGAACTATCGGAGGATCACGTATACCGTTTAATACGAACAACAATTCAGGAGCTGTTTTTAGTACTCCCTATGGTGATCACTGGACGCCAAGTTCGTACTCTGGAACTACCGCTACAGAGAATCCAAATGCAGAATATCCTCGTCTTGGATTTAACGGTGCAACCAATATCAATAATTCTCAAAACTCTACATTTTGGATGAGAGAAGCTTCATATGTGAAGATGGCCGATCTGGAGCTAGGTTATCGTCTTACTCCTAAAAACAAGAGTTGGTTCAGAAACATCTATGCTTATGTAAGAGGTCAAAACCTATTTGTAATTTCGAAATTCGATGATTGGAATCCAGAGCAGAATAATGGATATGCTTATCCATTGAAGCGAACATTCTCATTGGGTATCGAAATAGCCTTATAACCCTTATTTATAGACTAACGAAAACATAAAAGAAAAATGAAAAAAATATATCTGATACTAATAGTAGGGGTGTTAGCAACATTGTTTTCAATGAGCTCCTGCGATTATTTAGAAGAAAATGAATTTCTATACGAGGTGGATGACCTTAATGACATCTGGAGTACTCGACAGAAACTACGCCAGGCACAAGCGGCTTGTTATGGTTTTATTCCTCCAATGCATGATATGAGACATGGTTGGCCGTTTAGTGGAGGTGGTGATGAAGGTTACCCTGGTCTCGATACTTATACTTCCAACTTGTTATTTAAGAACGGTTTCACTTCTGATAATATCCCCGGTCCATTGCAAATATGGCGCAACGGCTATAAAGCCATTCGTACATGTAATATGTTCTTGGCCAATGCGCATAAGTGTAAAGATCGTCTTTTAGAAGAAGGAGAGTTGGATCGTTATATTGCAGAGGTTAAATTCCTGAAAGCTTACTATTATGCTACGATATTGGAGTGTTATGGCCCTTTTGTTATTGTAGATGGTTTAGTTGATTTTGCCACCAAAGAGATGCCAACTATTCGTACTCCTTATGATGAATGTGTAGAGTATATTGTAAAGATGTTGGACGAATCGGTTGCTAATTTGTATGAGCCAGGTAAAGAGCCTCGTTCTGAAGCCGGTCGTGTAACACAGGGTGCTGCACTGGCTTTAAAAGCAAGAGTGTTATTAACAGCTGCCAGTCCATTGGTAAATGGAAATACCGACTATGCTGATTTCGTGGATCATGAAGGAAAACAGTTGATTAATCAGACATACGATGAGAAGAAATGGGAGCGTGCAGCCAATGCTTGTAAAGAGTTAATGGATAAAGGTTGGTACGATATTCATACAGTGCCAACCAATAGTGCGGATTATTATCGAACAGTTCCTCTAGGAGATTTTCCTGGGAATGATGTAGAATGGCCCAATGGTCCTGCCGGTATTGATCCATACTTGTCGTACAAGTCGCTATTTGCTGGCGGTGAGGAGAAATATTATTGGAATAGCGAGGCTATATTTCAAGTGGAAAGAGGTCATAATGCATTGTTAACACGAATGGGGTTCCCAAGGAATCACCCACAGCACGGAAGTGCTCCTGTTTTTGCAATGGTAAACTGTTCGCAGAAATTGGTAGATGCTTTCTTTATGAATAATGGTAAAACCATTGGTGAAGAGGTGGGTAAATTGTATACCGACAGAGGTTATGCACCTGAAGGCGATCATCTTTACATTTGGGGAACCCGTAAAGGAAATCATCCTGAAAATGGAACTCCATTTGATGAGTTGTCTCCGATTAAAACCAACTGGTTGACGGCCGATTATCAAAGTGACTTGAAAAAGGGTTATGCTCCGGCTGATGCAGTTCCTGTGCGTTGTTTGAATAGAAGTGCTCGTTTTTATGCTATTGTAGGTTTCCATGGTCGTGGGTATAAAGTAAATCGTAACGATTTCCCAGTATACTATGCCGACTATTCAAAAGGAGGAAATGAAGGTTACATTGAAACAGACCGAGGATCGGCTCGCACAGGCTTTACCATTGCCAAATGGATAAACGATGAGGATGCACAAGGTGCTGGCAACTTCAATAAGCAATTGCCAGTTCTTCGTTTGGCTGAGATTTATTTGAGTTATGCCGAAGCATTGAATGAATATAATCCTGGAAACCCGGAAATATTAACTTACCTAAACAAAATCCGCTTTCGTTCTGGCTTACCTGGATATGAATCCATGAGTCAGGATGAAATGCGTGAGAAAATCAAGCACGAACGTTTTGTGGAAATGGCTTTTGAAGGCCGTCGTTACTTCGATGTAAGACGTTGGAAAGATGCTGAGAAGACTGAAGTCGACCAATGGGGACACTCTAAAGGAGAAGGAGGACCGGTAGTAGGTGCCGACTATAAGAATCCGATTAAGATAAACTTCTTGGAGCGAACAGTTATCGATGGATATATCTTTAAGCGTAAGAATTATTTCTTGCCTTTAGAATATGTAGAGGTAGCTAACCACTGGGGAACTTTAATTCAGAACCCAGGTTGGTAGGATAAGTAACATTCAGAAATCAAAAATTTCAAGAACATGAAACTTAAAATATTTCTATTTATAGCTTTTGCGGTCTACACGCTTTATTCGTGTGAGAAGATGGATCACGAAACCAAAGAATTTTACAAAAACGAAGTTTACATTGCTTTTTCAGAATCCACAAGTGCTGCTGAGAGACAAGCAATGGGAGCTAATATTTATAACTATATCGATACCTTTAAAATCTTAAATGAGAAGTACGATAGAGATACACTTTTTGATCAGGGAGATACTATTCACCTGGTTTTTAAAGTAGGAACAGGAGGTTCGTTAACACCAAATTTCCCGTATAAAGTGAAGCTGGGCTTCGACCAGGAAATGGTAAACGACTATAATACGGTTAACTTAACTGATTTGTATATTCCAGATAAGTCGAAGTTTACAACCAATGCCGATTATAACGAAGCAGACAATACATTTGAGGTAACCGTTCACCCAGACGAAGCATCTTCTGTTTTATACATTCATATTCCGGCAAAGCGCAAGCAGAAAGATGAGATTCAAAAGTATGCTTTCCCATTGAAGGTGTTGAGCAACGATGCTAATCTTCCAATTAGCCGAAAATTCGATAGCTTCTTTGTGGGGAAAATGAGTTTGGGAATTCGTTATACTACCGATTGGAGTGGTTTCCCAATTCCAGAATTACCATTGGGTAGATATTTTTCAACAGCTTGTGCTGCTAACTCTGCCGAGAATACGGCTCCAGGTAAAGATGGAGAAGCTTATGTACGTTCATCCAAATTCATTTTAAAACTAAGTGACAAACCTGAACATAAGGGAATGTACCTGATATGTGGTAATGCTTCATGGGCATGGGAACAACATGGATTCTTAAGTGGTACTGGTTGGATGTATAATTTGGTTGTTCAAGATGAGAATACTGGAACATTTCATTTGTATCCAATATTAGATGCCAGTGGTAAAGGGGTAGTTCCTGCTCATCCCGATTTGATCTTTCCATATAGAACGTTCGATTATAACAGTGTGCAGCAACCAACAGATGGAAATGTTTTCGATATGACTGCTAAAAAGTTCTTTTTGCATTATAAAAATGTAATTGGTCGTGATGTATACGATGTGTTGACATTTATTGATAACGACTTTGAGTTAGATCCTGGTAATAGAGGAACAGCTGTTTCTCCAACGCACTGGGGAGCTTTTAGAGATAAAGGTTATAAGTATTGGTTACCTAGTGACGAACCAGAAGATAGTAAGTATTATGCGCCTTAATTTATTATAATCTGAACAGAATAATTCAGATTAATGGTTAGACCAATTCATAGTAAGGCATCTCATTTCTTGAGGTGCCTTTTTTGCGCATAAAAAAGCCGCTAATGTGAATAATAGCGGCAATGGAAATATGTAATTGAAATTACTTTCGAAGTATCCAGGCAGAAAGCGATTTGTTGGTTTGCTTCAACATTTTCAACGCTAAAATGGCTTCTTGTTGTGTTTCGTATGAATCGATAGAAACTCTGAAGTAACCATTCTTTAATGGAAATAGTTTAGGACTATGACCTTCGCGGGCTAATTCCACCTCGTAGCTATGAGCATTTATCTGGTTTTTAAAGCTACCAACAATAATGTGGTATGACTTCATGGCCTGAGGCTTGCTTTGGCTTAAGATATTTTTTATAGCTGCTTTTTTCGCTTTAAGTGTGGCTGGTGCTACCTCTACCGAGTGAATGGAAGTTATTGTTTCGTTATTCACTTGTTTGGGCTCCAGTTCGGTTAATGCTGGTAATACACTAGAGTGTTCCATTTCAGCCTGATTGTTATCCACAGGAATTGCCCAAAGAGCTAGTAATAGCGATGAAGCAACAGCTATTTTGCGTAAATGCTTAGTATGGAATAAACGCTTAACAGTTTCTTTTTGCTCTACTGTTAAATGTGTGCCAGCAGCAATTTGTTCCGAAGCTAAATCCTGAAAGAAGAATGTTTCTAGTCCGAATGCGTCAAGCAGTAAGTTTTGTTCTGTTTTAGGTTCAAAAATTAAATTGTGATTCTGATCAAATTGAAGTGAACCAATTTGTGGGAAATTAATTTTTTCTCCTCTGTTTAACAGGTCAAACGATTCGGAAACAAATGCAGAAACAAGGCTGGATGCGTCGTTGTAATTCATTCCTTGCTCTTCAACCAGCCAATTAATTAGCACTCCATCATTCTTGGTCAATTTGCTGTTGAAAGCAATTTCCCGACTTGGAGCTTTAAAGCTATTGTTCTGGATATTAGCTATTGCTGGGCGGTAGTTGGCTATGAAGCCACCTAGCTCAGGAATGATTACACAGTCGTGAATGAGAATAATTTCTTTGAAAAAACTACTAAGTTCCACTTTGATGCATCTGTTGGTTAACCAGTTCAAATGTAGGAAAAATAAGTGGTTTGTGCAATTAATATTATTAACAGTAAGCTTATTAACTACTACAGTTTTAGTCTGAAAGCGTTACTTGAAAATTAATTTTTCTTAATTAGAAGAACTTATGAGGTGATGGATGGAAATAAAATCGATAATTTTATCGGCTCCAAATAATTACTTGTAAGGGTTAACCTTTCTCAAAAAAATAAAAAAATGAGTAAACAAATTCTTGTTACTGGAGGAACTGGCTACATTGGTTCTCATACAGTTGTAGAGTTACAACAAGAAGGATATGATGTAGTGGTTGTTGATAATCTTTCCAATTCAAACATCGAAGTTTTAGATAATATTGCCAAGATTACTGGTAAGAAACCTCAATTCGAACAGTTCGATTTAGCTGATAGAGCAAAGACTGAAGCTTTCTTTGAAAAATATCCTAATGTAGAGGCAATTATCCACTTTGCAGCATCAAAAGCTGTTGGTGAGTCGGTTGAAAAGCCTTTGTTGTATTACCGCAACAACTTGGTTTCACTGATGAACTTGATGGATTGCATGGGCAAGTACGATGTTAAGAACTTTGTTTTCTCATCATCATGTACTGTTTATGGTCAGCCTGAAAAATTACCGGTAACAGAAGCTACTCCTCGTCAGGATGCAGAGTCGCCTTATGGAAATACTAAAAAGGTTTGCGAAGATATTATGTCTGATACTATGAAAGCGAATACAGGCTTAAAGAGTATCGCACTACGTTATTTCAACCCAATTGGTGCTCACGAATCAGCTTTGATTGGCGAATTGCCAAATGGAGTACCAAACAACCTGGTTCCGTTTATTACACAAACAGCTGCTGGCTTGCGCGATGAGTTGAAAGTATTTGGAGACGATTACAACACTCCTGATGGATCGTGTATGCGCGACTTTATCAACGTTGTTGACTTGGCAAAAGCTCACGTTGTTGCTATCGAGCGTTTATTGAATGACAAGAACAAAGAAAATTACGAGATTTTCAACCTGGGAACAGGAAACGGAAGTTCTGTGTTGGAGTTGATCAATGCATTTGAAAAATCGACAGGAGTTAAGTTGAACTACTCAATTGTTGGTCGTAGAGCTGGCGATATTGAGAAGATTTGGGCTGAAACTTCTTATGCTAACAACGAATTAGGTTGGAAAGCTGAAAAGGGACTAGAAGAGACATTGCTTAGCGCGTGGAATTGGGAGAAAAAAGTGCGCGGTATTAAGTAACACTGAATGTTAATTTGCTCGTTAGTGAGAGCAAGTTTTTACGATATATTTTAAAAGGTGATTCTAACGAGTCACCTTTTTTAGTTATAGAACCAGATATTATCTAAAATCTTTCCAAATAAATGGGGATTGATTCAAAACGTTGATGTCAGTTACTTTGTCATGTCGGATGTCAATAAAGGCTATCCTAAAAATATCTGGTATGGCTACAATCAAAACTTTCTACTGTAACAGTTGCAATAAGGTACATTTAGAATTCAATAATTTAGGGATAGACTTTGTTGACGAAGATGAGTTGGTTGAATTTTCAAACTACTTAAAAGCCATTGACTCCGAATATTATTATCATTTGAACGAGTATTCAGAATACCATCGAAAAATTATTATTCCAATTAATAAGAAAGGATTGAAGATACTTCTGAATAAAGAAGAGATCAATATACTTATAGGTGCAATAAACGATTTCGTGAACAGTAGTACGCAATGGGATAATTTAATAGAGGCTTTTAAGCAGGCAGAGATTTAGCCACATAGTTGTTCTTTTGTTACAAAAAAAGAGGAGCCTTCTGACTCCTCTTTTTCAATATTATAATCCATCGAAATAATCCAATAATTTCTGTTTCCTTCTGTGCGATACTGGCACTTTCGTTTTATCTTCTAAAATAACAGAACCACCGTCGCGTTTATCAAATCGAACCACATAGCTTAAATTCACTAAGTGCGATTGGTGAACACGTAAGAAGCCATATTTTACCAGCACCTCTTCAAATTCACGAAGCGTTTTCGATACCATAATTTTCTCTCCAGTGTATAAAAAGAAAGTGGTATAGCTCGATTCACTAGAGCAACGTAAAATATTCTTGATATCTACCAGATAAATACTTTCAGATGTTTTTAGTACAATCTTTTTCTCGGTGTTTTTTGCCGAAACATAAAGTGCTTCTTTGTTGGGTTCTGCTGAAGTTGTTGCCACCTCGCCATCTTCACCGCTGAAACTATCAATAGCTTTCTGTACACCAGAAGTAAACTCTTCCAGGTCAATCGGCTTTAAGATGTAGTCGATGGCATTGTACTTAATGGCTTTGATAGCATATTCGTTGTAAGCAGTAACAAAAATGATTTTGAAATCAATTGTTGTAAACTTCTGAATAAGGTTAAAGCCGGTACCATCACGCAAGTTGATGTCCAGAAATACCAAATCAGGATTGTGCTTTATGATACACTCATAACCACTTTTTACACTATCGGCCTCTCCCACAATGTCAAGCTGAGGGAAATGTTCTTTCACCAAGCTTGTTAAAATCTCTCTTCCCGATAGTTCATCGTCTATAATTACAACTTTAATCATCTTTTGTCCCAGTTTATCGGAATATTAAAAGTTACTAATGTTCCGGTTTGGTTAGTATCATTATCTGCTAAATCAACAACTTCAAAGTTAACATTCTTTTTGTATAATTTCCCCAACACTTCAGTACGTGCCTTGAAAATCTTTAAAGCCGTAGAGGAATGATTCTCTTTGCGTTTGGCCATGCCTTTGTTTATTCCAATACCGTTATCGTTTACATTTACCTGAAGCGAGTTATTTTGCTTTTTCAGCTCTAATGTAATTTTACCTCGATATTCAACTGGTCGGATTCCGTGATCGATTGCATTTTCGATAAAAGGTTGAACGAGCATTGGAGGAATCATCATCGATTCAATTCTCAGGTCAGGATCAATATTTATCTCGAAATCGAAATCAAACCTGTTTTTCTGAAGAATCATATAAGTTTCCAATAGCTTTATCTCTTCTTCCAAAGTGATAAATTCTTTTTGCGAATACTCCAGTACAGAACGAGTCATTTTCGAGAACTGCCCAAGTAGGTTGTAAGCTTTTACCTTGTTCTCCTGATATATGGAATTCTGTATGGTTAGCAGCATGTTGAAAATAAAGTGAGGATTCATCTGCGAACGCAAAATGGTTTGTTCCAATTTACTTTGCATGTGCTTATCTTTCAGTTTGCGTTGGTGGTTGAGCAGGAAAATCATAATAACCAAAGCAGTAAGCATCACAATTGCAATGTACCAATACATTTGTCTACGATGAAACTGCTGCTCTTGTGTTACCTTTTCCTGATTTAAACGGGTTATTTCCAGTTCTTTTCGCTCCGAGTCGTATAGCGTTTGAAGGTCGTGTAGATATTGATTGTTTCGCTCGCTAATTATACTGTCGTTGATTACTTTGGCTTCTTGTCTGTATTTCAATGCCGAAGCGTAGTAGCCCATCTGCTCGTTCCAATTGGAAAGCAAAGTTAGACCACGGGCATATCTTCCTTGGGTTCCAATTCCGCTTGCCAGCTCAATTCCTTTTTCAATAAAGCTTTTGGCTTTTCTAAGTTGAAGAGACATAATGTAGGCTTCCCCAATGTTGAGGTTGGTTTCAGCCATATTGTAAGGATCGCCCTGATTTTCAAGTACCTCTTTGGCAATTAAAAAATGGCGTAATGCATTCAATGCATCTTGTTTCTTTAAAAAGGCCGAACCAATTCCATTATTGCAAATGGCTATTCCCTTTTGCGATTTGATTTGGATGTTTATTTCCAACGATTTTTTATAAAACTGAAGAGCCGAATCGGGCTGGTTGAGCATTACGTAAGCTTCCCCAATGTTGTTGTAGTTAATAGCCATCCCCAGCAGACTATTTGCCGAGCCGTCTGTTTTAATGGCTCGTTGAAAATAGTCAATGGCTTTGCGGTAGTTCTCCTGCATTAGGTTGATGTTCCCCATGCTATTTAAACCAATGCCAACACTACGCTGAATAATTGCATCGTTTATTGGTAGCGACTCGGTGAGCTTTAATGCTTCTAGGTGATAGTTGGTAGCCTGAACTGGTCGGAATTGCCTACGACATACAACACCTAAGTTATTTAGGGTTATAATTTGCTCTAATGTATCTTTCCTCATCTGAGCCAACTTCAGTGCTTGATAGTGGAGTCGGATGGAACGGTCGTATTCAGCACTATCGCGAGCTATTACTCCCAAGACATTTCCAAATTTTATAATTCCATCGGGAATGTTTTGGGCCAAACTGTTGTCGTATAGTTGCTTTACTAGTTTATAATCTTTGCGGTATTGTGCTCTGAATTTATAATATTCAAAACCTTCCAGGTATTTGTCAATTGTTTTTCGTGGTAAGGAATCAATTGCAGCAACCGGCTGAGATGCAGCAATAACAATTAACATCAGATATATGAAAAACTTTCGCATGCTCTTTATTGTAAAACAAACCATTGGAACTTCATATCAATTAATAACCAATGGTTTGTTTTTGTTTAGGGCTACAAAAATATTGAATTTCCCGACTTTAGTTGATTAAATGGAAAATTCTGATAAAATTGCACCAATGCAGGGAATGCAGTGCAATGTGAAGGCATTACTCTTTCAACTTCTTGTTCCTTTAAAAACTCAATGGTTTTCTGTGTTTGTTCGTTGTTTTCAGTTAAATGAAAACCGCCCATTACAGCATGGATTTTCTGCTGTCCGGTTACTTTGCGGGCATGTTCTACCATGTTGCAAATACCAGAATGGGCACATCCGGAAATAACCACTAATCCCTTTGGCGTAATTAAAGCCAATCCACTGTCGTCTGGAATAAAATCAGGAGTCCCATCGGCATTTAAGAAAGCTGTTGTTTGCGCTTCGAAATTATTATTGCGTGGAACTTCCCCCAGAAAATAGATCTCTTCAGAGATTTTTAGAGGCTCTTTGGTTTCAACAAGCTGAAATTGTCTTTGAGCTTGTTCACGTGTAATGTTAATGCCAAGTGGTGTTTTATTTTTTTTTCTGAATCGAGCTTTAAAAGCTTCCGGATGGGCAATCAGTTTTTGTCCATGAAAATATTTCAATCCATTGGTGTGGTCATCGTGTCCATGACTTAATACAATGGTATCCACTTCGTGAATAGGGATTTTAAGGGCCACTGAATTGTGAATAATAGCATCAGAAGGACCAACGTCGAAAAGTATTCTTTTGTCTGCTTCAATTAAAAATGAAAGTCCATGTTCGCCAATGCATCTTCGGCCTGAAGTATTTTCTACCAGTACAGTTATTTTTGCCATTTTATTTCTTGTGTTTTGGGAGTTTTATGATGAATCGGGCTCCTTCTGTTGGGTTGTTTTCGCACCAGATATAACCACCAAAGTTTTCAATTATATTCTTGGAAATAGCAAGTCCTAAACCTGTTCCACTCGATTTTGTGGTAAAGTTAGGAACAAATAATTTCTCTTTTGTTGCTTCGTCAATTCCAATTCCGTTATCAATTACCGAGATAAGTATCCACTGTTTATCGGATCTAATTTGCAATATAATTTTTCCATCTCGTTCGTTTGGAATGGCCTGCATTGCATTTTTTATTAGGTTGATGAAAACACGCGAAATCTGATCGGGATCGGAATAACTCCAAAGTTCTTCATCGGTATTGATCTCCCACTTGAAATGGGCTTTCTCATTGGCATCGAAAAGCGTTACAGCTTGTCGCAATGTTTCCATTATCTGGAAATGTTGCATGTTGGCTTTTGGAATTGTTGCAAAGTTGGAAAATGCAGTCGCAATTGCTGTCAGCTTATCGATCTGCTCAATGAGCACTTTGGTTACTTTATTCAAATAGTGATCGAAATCCTCCACATTTTCTTCATGTGCTCGAATTAAATACTGAATATTCAACTTCATGGGAGTTAGCGGATTCTTAATTTCGTGTGCAATTTGCTTGGCCATTTCGCGCCATGCCATCTCGCGCTCGCTTCGAGCTAAAAGAGTGGCACTATGCTGTAGCTCTTCCACTTTCTGGTTGTACTCTTTCACCAAACTTCCAATCTCGTCTTCTCCCAAATAGTTGATGGATTCGTTTTTCTTTCCTAGCTGTATTGATCGTAGTTTTTCTCTGATTAATGCCAATGGTTTTGTTATCTGATTAGAGACAAAAACGGCAACAATGATACTTCCCAATAACAAGAAAACGTAGATGTTGATAAATGCCACAATAAAGGTTGAGATTTCTTGCTGTAAAGTGTCTTGGCGAGTAAAATATGGAAGGTTGATATATCCTAAATATTTACTCTGATTATTCACCAAAGGTACATAGGCCGAAAGATATGATAGTGATCCAATTTGTTCAGGATGAATGAATTTTCGCTTTCTGTTGGAAGTCATTTCCACGAAGGCTTTGGCATTCATCTGTGGCGATACCAAACCTGTTTTAAAAATCTGAGGACGTGAAGATGCCAATAGTTTTCCATCTAAACTGTACATGTTGATATCTGTACGGAATACATCTGAAAGTCGAGCCAATTCACCAGTAAGGTACTCTTGCATGGCAATGTCTAATTTTTCTTCGCCACTGAGCCAGGTTTCCAGTTCTGTCAATACTGATTGAATTCTATCACTTAAGTCGCTTTCATGTTTGCTCTGGTAAGCTTTGTAGGTGTAAAATATGGTTCCACTACCTACAATGAGCAAGCTGGTAACTACCACAAGAATAATAGAAGTCTGAACTTTAATTTTTAGCTCTTTGCGAATCATCCTTGAATCCCTACGCTTTCGGTAGAACATAGCAATTACAGTTGCCAGAAGGAAAAACGACAAGAATACATATGGAAATGAAATGAGGTATTCCGATAAGAATAAACGTCGCTTACTTACTACCACTAAGTTGTCGCCTTTTTCTCCATATCGGTAGGCAAAATGTTCTGAGCCCTCCCATTCGAACTTACCTTCTTCGTTCATCAGTTCCATGTAAGCATCGGCAGTAAGATCGTAAGTGACATCTCCGCTTCTGTCGACCAATTCTTTATTGAAATACTTGGCCGAAGAATATTTCTTCATGTTCTTAGAAGGTGTGGCTTTTTCATCCAGTAGTAGTTCTGGGAACCCAATTCCTTCGGCCTGAATTTTAGAAACCAGCTCGATAAATAAAGTGGTAGAGTCCTGCCTGTTTTCCGAAGGATAGCAGAATTTTCCAATGTAGGAAATACGACCATTCATTCGATCCATAAAATGGAATTGCGTGTTTTGGATAGGCATTCCTTGCTTTAATATCATTTCATCGAAGAAAGGATAACACGAATGTTTTTCATTATCGGGTTGTACAACCACCGAATCGAGTTCGTTACAGATGGTAGTTTGCAAATCGTATTTCCTCCAGAAACCATTGAAATAGTTACGGAATAAATACCAATCAACAGGAGTGTTTCTACTTTCCAGCATCATGCCAACTACTGAGTCGTTTTTCAATCCATTGCTAATTTGTTGTAGAAGCACCTCAGCGGTAGGATCATGTTCCGAAGCCAGGTTTAATGCCAGAATCTTCATCACTTCGCGCTCTCTCTTTTCCAAATTTTCTTGCATGAAAATTAGAAACAGAATGGACGTGGTAAATGTGTATAACACCACTACGGAAAGTCGGTATTGAGAGAATTGTAGGCGATTGGTGAAGTAGAAGAGGGTATTGAATAGGAAAAGGAAAATACCCCAAACAACTGGTTGGATAATTCCCAGTCCCCAGCATGCAAGCACCACAATAACTGCCGTAATTCCTGCTTGAGTAAAGTATGTTTTTCGGGATAAATGTTTCTTTTGAGCTTTGTAAACCTGTATGGTGACAAAGAAATATCCAGCAAACAAACACAGTACACTTAATATGCCAATTATACTGTAAATGGACAGGTCGATGATATTGTAAAATTCGAACGAGACACTGGAGTTGCTAAATAGAATAAATTGCAAATAGGCTATAAAAACAACTGCTGTTCCATTAATAGCCTGCCAGATTATACTGTGCAGATTGCTTTTCTTACTTTCAGATAATGAAGGAAGGAAACGAAATTCTTTATAGAAAATGTAACTCCATACAATCCAAAACATGGAAATAATCAAAAAGTGTCCAAGTGATGGAAGCCAATCGGAATAGGCAAAGTAACGAGGAGAAAAAAGTTGATGATTGAAAAATATTGCGGGTTCATCGGTCATTACAAAAAACAGATACATTCCAGTGAAGAACAAGAATGTGATGACTATTTTATGTAGTGATGAGATGACTTTTACTCGTCGGATGATTGATTTGAAGCCAATTAAAAATGCAATGAATGAGAATAGCAATAGAAGACATGAAAAACGCATCGTGCAGTCGTGGTCGTGTTTTAGATGCCTTCTTTGCACCGAAAACATAAACTTGCCTTCAGCATTGTTGATGTGGATAAACTCCTTATTGCGTTGACGACTTATTTGAAAATCGTTGGGTAGCTCCATTTTACTACTGAAATGAGGCTGTAAGTATTTATTCCGATATGGGAATACCCATTTGATCTGTAGGTAGGCACAAATGGTAAAATCGTTGGCCCTACGAATCCATTTATAGTAAAAACCATTTGGAAGACGAACTAAACCTCTTCGGTTGGATAGACGATTGTTACGATATGTAATTTCATTGTCGGACCAGTACGATAATGAATCGTGTTTGTAAATCATGTAGGCATGACCTCGTTCCGATAAGATATCGTTGAAGCGAGACAAGGTGGTGAATAAGTTTTCGGGCTCTTGCTTTGTCAGTAGATGAGTGATTTCATCCATCTCGGAACGCACCACTTTTTCTTGCTTGAGAACTCGCTTCTGAAATCGCTCAACCATTCCGTCTTGATGAAATTGCTCCATCCAGTTGCTCTCTAAGGTCATGGCAATTAGCAAAAGTACTATTGCTGGAATTAGGTATTTAGCATGAAAAAGTAGTGTTCGTTTCATCTGTTTAAAATTTTTTGATTTCTGAATGTTCAAAAAATTTGAATACATTCAGGAACTCACATAAACTTTAATCATTCTCGTTTGTGAAATTTAGAATGTTGAAAGTTCATGTTCGTTTCATATCTTCATTTGATTTAGTCGGATTACATGTGATGATAAGGCTCTCCCTTAAGAATAGTCATTCCCCGATAAATTTGTTCGATAAAGAACAGACGAATCATTTGGTGTGAGAATGTCATTTTCGAAAGCCCCACTTTTCCATTCGATCTGGCATAAACTTCATCGGAAAATCCGTAAGGTCCCCCAACAACAAATATCAGATGCCTAGTTGAGGCCAACATTTTCTTTTGCAAATATTGTGCAAAGTCGGGCGATGTAAATTCTTTTCCTCTTTCATCTAACAATATTAAGTCATCACCATTCTGAACTTGTTCCAGAATCAATTTCCCTTCTTTCTGCTTTTGTTCTCCCTCGCTCAGATTCTTCGAATTCTTAATGTCTGGTATCACCTTTAGTTCGAAAGAGATGTAGCGTTTCAATCTCTTTGTGTAGATATCAATGCCCTCTTGCAAATATTTTTGGTCGGTTTTACCAATAACCAATAGTGTAATCTTCATTGTAAAATGATCTTTATTGAAATATTTTTAAATTTACATGAAATATTGGAAACAGCCTGTGATGTGAAGTTTTTCCCCAACAAAAATTACTCCAAAACAATGTGTGTAGATAATAAAATCATTTTGGAGTGGTTATTGTTACTAAAATGAACGAAGTGCTAAATCTGTGAATAATGAAGATGAAACAATATTTAGGAATAGTAGTATTTTTTATAGGAATGTGCCTAGCACCAAGTGCTGTTCAAGCTCAAATTCCTGATGAAATAACTTTAAGCTTAAAGGCTGGCGATGCCAAAACATTGGCTAAATATTTCAATACTAATATTGAATTGGTAATTGAGAAAGATGAAGATGTTTATAGCAAATCGCAGGCAGAACAATTGATTCGAAACTTTTTTAAGAAGCATAAGCCGAAACGTTTCGAATTAATTCACAACGGAAACAAAGGGCAGTCGTACTATGTTATTGGAAAACTAGAAACATCGACTGGTATGTTTAGGGTGAATATGCTGATAAAGAAGCAAGGACGTAAAACCTTTATTCATCAGCTCGAAATAGAAACACAATCCTGGTAATATCAGGATTGAAGTTTTACTAAAACAAAACATTTGGAAAAGTATATACCCCAGAAAGTAAAAAGGTTCGGATTAAAATTGGTAGCTAAGGCCAAGTTAATCTCACTGCCAGGTTTAGATAGTATGCCAATTTATAACGTGGCACTTTTTTTCTGGAAATCGATTTATGATGGTGCCATAACTACCAGAGCGTCAGCTATTGCATTTAGCTTCTTCTTGGCGCTGTTTCCGGCCATCATTTTTATTTTTACACTTATTCCGTATATCCCAATTACGAATTTTCAGACAGAGCTTTTTTTGCTCATTCAAAATGTACTTCCCGAAGGAGCTTTTAATACGATTCAGCTAACTGTCGAGGATATAATTAACCGACGAAATGGTGGTTGGCTTTCTGTTGGTTTCTTTATGGCATTAATTTTCTCTACCAATGGCATTGCTTCTTTAATGAGTGCGTTTGATGCATCTGTACACGATTTTGAACGCCGGAATTGGTTGAACCAGCGCATGATTTCCATTGTGCTTTTGGCAATTTTAGTAGTGCTGGTTGGCTTGGGAGTGTCGTTAATTGTAGGAGGACAATGGGTGTTAGACTATTTGGTTTCTCACGAGATATTGCAAAGCAATCTTACCTATTATCTTATTTGGATGGGCAAGTGGCTGGTGACAGTTGGGATCTTTTTCTTCTCAATCTCGTTTGTTTATTACTATGCTCCGGCCAAAAGAACACGTTGGCGTTTTATCTCAGCCGGAGGTACATTGGCTGCCGTTTTATGTTTGATAACCTCGTTGGGATTTTCATTTTATATCAACAATTTTGGGCAATACAATAAACTTTATGGCTCCATTGGAACCATTTTAGTTGTTTTGTTGTGGCTCTACTTTAATGCCATTGCTCTGTTGATTGGCTTCGAACTCAATGCGAGTATCAATCAAGCTCGCCAGCTCCCCCGAACTAAGGGAATCGGGCATTTGCATGTTTAATTGCTTTCCCAAAAAATCTTTGGCGCTTTGCAGTATTATAGGTTGTGCATGCGTATCGTTTTTAGCTGCATATCGTAAGAAGAATCGTAAATCTTTATCCTTTTCAACTTTAGAAATAAAAGGAGTACAATCCATTTGTTGCAAGATGCGTCCCATTATTAAAGCCGAAATGTTATTGTTACGTTCGTGCTCTTTTAATTTATTTCGTTGATTGAATTTGTCCATTGTTATGGCCAATAAAGCCATTTGCTGATAGGGCTTCAAATTCGATATAAATTGATTTTGGGCAATCATTAATTCTAAATAATGCAATGTGAATTTGCCTTTTCGTACTTCTTCCCATTGATAAGGTTGCACCTTTAATCGCTTGTAGTAATCCATTATTATTGGATAACTTTTTTTGTTGCTCAGAGTTGCATGCAACAGGCGATTCGATTTTGCAATTCGTTTAAAACCCTCTTGATAAAAGTGGTAGTAATAAATGGTCAACCACGAAGGATGATTGAGAGTTGTTAATACTAACGCTTCAGGTGATAGGTTGCGGACTACCTTTTTATCAATGGCTGCTTGTTCCATGTAATAATCGAACGATGGCGTATTGAAAATGGCTTTTTCGCCACGTTCTACACGATAACTAATAGGAGACTCAGGGATTTGCAATATGGTGTGCTGAGCCCACAACCAGTTTGTTGGAGATAACAAGCAAAGTAGCAGAGGAACGATTCTTACCATAAGACATTATTTTTAAGTTTTAGGACAATGGAGGAATAACAAAAGTTATTCCAATTTGGTATCGATAATGAATCGGATATTCTATTTTTATTGAAGCATTCTGATAATTGCTTCATATTGAATAACTAATTCCTTATAAAAGATGGCTTCAAAAATGAAAAGGTTGCTTTTTTAACGAAGAAGATGTAATGAAAATTGTAGTAAAACGTATTACCTACAAAAACCACAAATGAAATCAACACAATTTGAACAGGAAATACTGCGAATGCAAAATAAGCTATACCGATTTGCATTTAGCTTATTGAAAAGCGAGGCTGAGGCGCAGGATGCTGTTCAGGAGGTGGTTTTGAAACTTTGGAAGCAAAGAAAAAAGCTGGATTTCAATAAACCCATGGACACGCTGGCTATGACCATTACTCATAATTACTGCATGGACATAATCAGGAAAAGAGCCAATCATTTCAACTGGCAGAAGAGCAATACAGCTTTCCGGTCATGTAGTTCAAATGTCGAACAGGTTGATCTGTTGAATCAGGTGAAGGAATTTATAGGGTCGCTTCCACCACAGTAACAAGATGCTGTCTACCTAAAAGATATTGAAGAGTTGGATTATGAAGAGATAAGTGAGATTTTAAAACGCCCCATAAACACTATACGCGCTAATGTGGCAAGAGCACGAAAGAAGATATTAATGTATTTTAAGGAGGATGAGTATGGAATGGCAGAGTGATAATATGAGAGAATATCAGGATTATAGAAAAGGGTGTAGAGAGGTGGCTAAAGAAGATGTTCCTGTTTTTGATGCGATGAAGAAAGTAAAGGCCCACAAAAGAAGGCGTTTGGTTCAACTTTCGGTGGCTGCATCGCTTGTAGGTGTAAGTTTGTTCATTGTTTCATTAGTGAATAAGCCAATGTCATCTGAAAACACTATGGCAGATCTAACTCAGAAAGAAGAGGACGCAATTTATGCTCTTTCTGTCTTTTCCAACCAACTGAATAATGCAATGAGTAAGCTGAATGTAACCGTGCTGGAAGATATACCAAGTCAAAATAGTATTCACGAAAGTTTCTTCAAAGAATTAGAAAAACTGAATAAAATAGAATTATAACTAACGCCATAAGAAGTCGAATTATGAATCAAAAAACATTGAACACATGAAACACATTATTTTTCTACTACTTACCTGTTGTGTCTTAATGGCTAATGCACAACAACCGAATCAGACACAGAAAGTGTTGATGAACTATGCCGACAATACAGAAGTGAACTATGTTGAGGTGAGCGATGAGCTTTTTAAGATGATTGCCAAAAGAGAAGGTTTGGACGCTAAGCTGAAACATTATATGGATAATCTGTCTTCGGTGATAATGTTAGAAGCTGCTCGTAAGCAAGGAAAAGAAACAATGATTAATCTTTATACCGAAGTGGGTGAAAAGTTGCAGCTTTCGAAGTTTAAGCTTCTAATGCTTAATTCTGAGAATGGAAAGAAATATGGATTTTATAAAAAGGCAGGAAAAGATAATCGGGTTGAGTATCTATTGGTATCGAATACTGCAGTAATTTATATGTATGGCTCTTTAACCATTAATTCTATTTCCGACTTTCAGCAAGTGTGTCGACTGGCTAGTTCTGTGCAGCGGATGTAGTATTTCTCATCGCAGCGTAGTAGAATTCTGCGCTGCGATGAAAATAACTTAGACTTTATTGAAAAAATGTATTCCGAAAAGAACTCCCAGAATAACGACCATAATTAATTTTACAATATTGCTGGTGCGTTGTTCGAACTTATCCTCGAAAGCACGGAAAAATAGATAAATTCCCAAACCTACCGATGCTAATCCAAATACCAGCGGGAATGTTTTAGCCACTAGCCACGAATAGATGCCGTAGCCCATTACACCAATTCCAAGTAAGCTATATATAATTCGATTCATCATATCTTTGTATTTTTAATTGTCGGTATATTGTTGAGGCAGCTCTTTCGAAACTTTGGCTCCCAATTCCCTTAGTTTTTCACTCCTTCGCATAAGGTTGCCTGTTCCGATCGATAACTTATTGAAAGCAGAATCGTAGCTTTTGCGAAGTGTATCGATATTGCTGCCAATCTTTTCCAAATCTTTTACAAAGAGAACAAATTTATCGTAAAGTGCACCTCCTTGACGCGCAATTTCTATGGCATTTTTGGTTTGGTTTTCCTGCTGCCAGATAGATGCTATGGTACGAAGAGTTGCCAATAATGTTGATGGACTAACCAATACCACTTTCTGTTCCCATGCAAACGAAAATAGGTCTTTGTCCGCTTCTATGGCAGCTCCAAACGATGATTCGATAGGAATGAAGAGCAGTACGAAGTCGGGTGTGTTTAGCTTGCCTGCTGTTTGATAATGCTTTTTGCCCAATTCTTTTATATGTGTGCGCATGGACAACAAATGCTCTTTTATGGCTTGCTGTTTTTCTTCCACTGATTCGGCTGCTACCCATCGCTCATAGGCAACAAGTGAGACTTTTGAATCGATAATGATGTGCTTGTTGTCTGGAAGATGGATAACTACATCGGGGCGGATGTTGCTTCCTGCGCTATTGGAATCGACTTGCTCTCGTTTGAACTCACGTCCCTCGGTTAAGCCCGATTGTTCCAGGATGCGTTCCAAAATCATTTCTCCCCAGTTGCCTTGCTTTTTTACATCGCCTTTAAGTGCGCGAGTTAAATTGCGGGCTTCTTGTCCAATTTGAAGATTCATATCGCCTAACTTCTTCAGTTCAGCTTTTAAGTCGGTCTGATCTTTTAGGCTTTTTTCATAGGTTTCTTCAACTCGTTTTTCAAAAGTGGTTATCTTTTCTTTCAGTGGAGAAAGTACCTCTTTTAGTTTCTGCTGGTTGGTGGCCGAAAGCTCTTGGCTATTTTCTTTAAGTATTCGCTGTGCAATATTTTCGAACTGAGTAGTAAGTTGCTCTTGCAGACGTTTAAGCTCTTTTTCTTGTTGATGTAATTTCTCTTGCCAGCCTTTTTGTTCTGTTTCTAATCGGGTAATTTCATTGGTGAGAATTAATTTCTCTTCAGAAACTTTAGCCAATGCTTCTTCTTTGGCCGATAAGCCCGATTGCTTCAATTCCAACTCCCGTTTTAAAATAGCTTGCTGTTGCTGTAAGTCGGACAACTGCTGCTCCTTGACTTTTTGTTGTTTTGCAGTTATCGATTTATAAACCAGTATAGTGCCTAACGAAGCCATTGAAGCACCTATTATAATTGAAATAACATCCATCAGAGTTCTTTTTTGAAGTAAATTTAATAAGCCAAGATGGATAAAAAAAGATCAATCATATTTATTTGTTGTGATCAATTAATTGGTAAAATTCATTGAACTTATAAGTTGTGGTAACTTTTAAATTGCTGCCATCTTGTTCAATGATATAGCCCAGATAAAAATCGGTGTAGACAAATGTTTTGTTGCGGTCTTTTTCAATGGTGAAAATTAAATTCATGCTTGAAGAAAAAGGAGTACGCTCATAAATTTTAATGCTCTTAGAATTATTGGTGAGTTCAATTCTATAGTCATTGCCTATTTCAATTTTGTTTTTTCTGATTTTGTACAGAAGTTGTGTAGAATGGTTGTGATTTAGCGAGCAATAGGTTTCCGTATCTTTTTTTATAATCTGATCATGTAGAAAACCATTGACGATATACGATATTGTGTCCCCTTTTTTTGAAATAGTACACATGGGTGTTTTTTTATACATGACACTTGTATTGTTAGCCTGACGTACGATGTGATGGCTATAGAATTGTCGTTTGTTTTTCGAAAAATCAATAGAAACTGTGTCGTTGTGATGTTGATAGATGATGGTTTTATTTATTATCGGAGTCTCTAAGGAGTGTTTGACAGTATAGTTGTCATTTGGAATTGGAAGAAGTTTGTCGAGTCGAAAACTGAGGTTCATATTTAAATCAAAGAAAAGTCCGTTTCCTAAGTCAAATCCTAATTCGTGATATTCCTTGTTCTCTTTCTCGTCTTCATTTAAGTGCCATTTCTTTTGCCTGTTTATATCTAGCCTTAAGTCGTTGACTTCATAGCATGGTGTTAGAGTAAGGTCATGAAATTTGCTTGTGGCAACAGGATCTAAAGGAATAATGGTGATTTGGGTACACGAGCAGACGAAAATGAAGAAAAAGGTCATTTTGAAAGAAAAATACTTGGTATGCATAAGATCTGATTTAGTGTGTTTAACAGTTTGTCATGCTAGCAATTATTTTGTTGTTTTAAGAAGACATGATTTCGTGATAATGGTTGCAGTTTTTTATCATTAATTCATAGTCAGGCTTTCTTAATTGCGTATTTGAATGCAGAAGATATCCTTAAAATTAATGTTTCGAAATTCCACTTACTTGGTTCATAGGTTTTTTGGGGAGGCCGTAGATTTTTTTTCTATATTTGTACTCTTTTTAAAATTAACGGTATAATTATAGCGGAAATGAGTAATAAATTCCCTGAGTATAAGCAATTTAATTTATCTCAGATTAATAAAGATATCCAGAAGTGGTGGGAAGAGGACGATACTTTCCACAAGAGTATGAGTACGCGTGAAGGAAAACCAACTTTTGTTTTCTACGAAGGACCTCCATCGGCTAACGGACAGCCAGGAATTCACCACGTAATGGCTCGTACCATTAAGGATACTTTCTGTAGATATAAAACCATGCAAGGCTTCTTGGTGAAGCGTAAGGCCGGTTGGGATACACACGGGCTTCCAGTAGAGTTAGGTGTTGAGAAACTTTTAGGAATTACCAAAGAAGATATTGGGAAAAACATTACCGTTGCCGAATACAATGCGGCATGTCGTAAAGAGGTGATGAAGTATACCGATCAGTGGGAAGAGTTGACTCGCCAGATGGGATACTGGGTAAACATGGACGATCCGTATATTACTTACGATAACCGTTATATTGAAACATTGTGGCATTTGTTAAGCAAGCTTTACAAAAAAGGAATGCTTTACAAAGGATACACTATTCAGCCATTCTCGCCTGCTGCTGGAACAGGCTTGAGCTCGCACGAGTTGAACCAGCCAGGTTGTTACCGCGATGTGAAAGATACTACTGCAACTGTTCAGTTTAAAGTGGTTCGCAACGAGCAGTCGGAGCAACTTTTCGAAGGTGAAGAGGGTGATGTACACTTCGTGGCATGGACAACTACTCCATGGACATTGCCATCGAACACGGCCTTGGCTGTTGGTCCTAAAGTGACTTATGTGAAAGTTCGTACTTTCAATCCATATACAGGAACTCCATCGACAGTAGTTTTAGCGAAAGATTTGGTAAAAGCTTACTTTAAAGCAGAGCATGCCGAAGTTGATTTCAGCGAATACGAGGTAGGTGGAAAAGTATTGCCTTATGAGGTAATTTCAGAGTTCAAAGGTGCCGATTTAGCAGGAATTAGCTACGAGCAGTTAATTCCTTGGGTGAAGCCTGATGGAGATGCTTTTCGCGTGATTACTGGCGATTTCGTTACCACAGAAGATGGTACTGGTATTGTACACATTGCACCTACTTTTGGTGCCGATGATGATCGCGTTGCTAAGCAGTCAGGTATTGCTCCACTAATCATGATTGACAATGAAGGTAAGCGTCAGCCAATGGTTGACCGTACTGGTAAATTCTTTGCAATTGAAGATTTGGATGCTGATTTTGTGGCTAGCAACGTAAATGTTGAGGCATACAAAGAGTATGCTGGAATGTATGTGAAAAATGCATACGACAATAACCTTACCGAGAAAGATCCAACATTGGATGTACATATTTCGGTAATGTTGAAAAAAGAAAACAAAGCCTTTAAGGTTGAAAAACATACACACAACTATCCTCACTGTTGGAGAACCGATAAGCCAATTTTATACTATCCACTAGATAGTTGGTTTATTCGTACTACTGCTGTGCGCGATCGCATGATTGAGTTGAATAAAACCATTAACTGGAAGCCAGGTTCTACAGGAACAGGTCGTTTTGGTAACTGGTTGGAAAACTTGGTTGACTGGAACCTTTCTCGTTCTCGTTACTGGGGAACACCTCTTCCAATCTGGCGTACAGAAGATGGAACAGAAGAGAAGTGCATTGGTTCTACCGAAGAGTTAGTTGGTGAAATTGCTAAGGCAATGGAAGCTGGATATATGGATAACAATCCGTATGAAGGTTTCGAAGTAGGTGTTAATACTAAAGACAACTACGACAAAATTGACTTGCACCGTCCTTACGTTGATGATATCGTATTGGTATCTTCAAAAGGAGAGAAGATGTTCCGCGAGCCTGATCTAATTGATGTTTGGTTCGATTCTGGTGCGATGCCTTATGCACAACAACATTATCCTTTCGAGAACACAGACGTAATGAAAGATGTATTCCCTGCCGATTTTATTGCTGAGGGAGTAGACCAGACTCGTGGTTGGTTCTTTACATTGCATGCCATTGCTACTATGATTGACGATTCTGTTTCGTTTAAAACAGTAATCTCAAACGGATTGGTATTGGATAAGAAAGGAAATAAAATGTCGAAGCGCTTAGGTAATGCGGTTGATCCATTCGAAACAATCGATAAGTACGGATCAGATCCATTACGTTGGTATATGACAACCAATGCGCAGCCTTGGGATAACCTGAAGTTCGATATTAACGGAATTGACGAAGTACGTCGTAAATTCTTCGGAACACTATATAATACTTACAGTTTCTTCGCTTTGTATGCCAATATTGATGGCTTTAACTATAGCGAAGAGGAAGTAGCTTTTGAAGAGCGTCCAGAGTTAGATCGTTGGATTCTTTCGTTGTTGAACTCATTGATTAAAGAGGTGGGTGAAAGCTACGAGAATTACGATGCAACGCGTGCTGGTCGTGCTATTAGCGAATTTGTAGGTGAGAACTTAAGTAACTGGTTCGTACGATTAAGTCGTAAACGTTATTGGGGTGGTGAAATGAATACCGATAAGCTTTCGGCTTACCAAACGCTTTACACTTGTTTGTTAAATGTAGCTAAGTTGGCTGCTCCAATTGCACCATTCTACATGGATCAATTGTTCAACGATTTAAATGCAGTAACGAACAAAGAGACTAAGCAGAGTGTTCACCTTGCAACATTCCCATCGTACGATGAGGCGTTAATCAACAAAGACCTTGAAGAGCGCATGAACATTGCTCAGCGTGTTTCTTCAATGGTATTAGGATTACGAAGAAAAGAGAAGTTGAAAGTACGTCAGCCGCTTTCAAAAATTATGGTTCCGGTATTGAATGAGCAATTCCAAACACAGATGGAAGCTGTTGAGGAGATCATTAAAGCCGAAATCAATGTGAAAGAGGTGGAATACTTGACTGACTCAGCAGGTGTAATCAAGAAGAAAATCAAGCCTAACTTTAAGACTTTAGGTCCTAAGTATGGTAAATTGATGAAGCAGATTGCAGGTGCCGTAAACGGAATGAGTCAGGAAGATATTGCTGCTTTCGAAAAGGCTGAAACGTTCAATATCACTGTTGGCGACGAGAACATTGCATTGGCAATGGACGACGTAGAAATCATGTCGGAAGATATTCCAGGATGGTTGGTTGCCAACGAAGGTGGTGTAACAGTTGCCCTTGATGTTACTCTTACTGAAGAGTTACGTAACGAAGGTGTAGCACGTGAGTTTATTAACAGAATTCAAAATATTCGTAAGGATAGCGATTTTGAGGTGACCGATAAGGTGAACATTCTAATTGCTAAAACTGAAGAGTTTGATGCCGCTTTAGCAGAGCATGCCGATTACATTAGTAATCAAACATTAGCTGCTTCATTAGAGGTAGTTGCAAAGTTAGACGAAGCATCGGCTCATAAGATTGACATTGATGGCACCGAGGTGCTTATTGCTGTAAACAAACAGTAGTAACTATAGCTGGCGCCTCATTGTGCATTGAAAAAATTTTCTATCTTTGGAAAGGCTCAGAAAAAAATGGGCTTTTCCAAACATTTTGAACCTATAAAACCTGGGTTATGACCGAAAAGAAAAGATATTCAGATGAGGAGCTTCTTGAATTTAAAGAGATCATCTTAAGAAAGCTGGATAAAGCGAAACGCGATTACGATATTTTCAAGAACTCAATTACGCAAAGCGATGGCAACGATACGCAGGATACTTCTCCTACATTTAAAGTGTTAGAAGAAGGAGCTGCAACGCTATCGAAAGAGGAGGCAGGAAAGCTAGCTCAGCGTCAATTAAAATTTATTCAGCACTTGCAGGCTGCTTTGGTTCGTATCGAGAACAAAACGTATGGTATTTGCCGTGAAACAGGTAAATTAATTTCGAAAGAAAGATTACGTGCTGTACCTCATGCTACATTAAGCATTACGGCCAAGGAAAAGCAAGTAAAGAAGTAGAATAACAACATTCAAAACAATAGAAAAATGATTGAGGAATTTCCTCAATCATTTTTTCTTATGCACAGACGAAAAGTTTTTTGGAGTATGACAAAGCTACAGAAATCGGGACTGCTTATTTTTCTGATCTTATTTATCGATCAGGCGGTTAAAGTGTGGATTAAAACCCATATGATGATTGGTGAGGAGTTCAAAGTGTTGGGAGATTGGTTTATCATTCATTTTGTGGAAAACAATGGAATGGCCTTCGGAATAGAGTTTGGTTATTTAGGAAAATTTGCCAAAATATTTCTTAGTCTGTTTCGTATTGGTGCCGTTACTGGTATTGGATGGTATTTGCTGAAAATGATCCGTAACGATGTAAAATGGAGTTACATTGTATGTATTGCACTGATATTCTCAGGAGCGATCGGAAATATTATCGATAGTGCATTTTATGGATTGCTTTTCAATGAGAGTTACAATCAGGTAGCTCAGTTTATGCCTGAAGGAGGTGGATATGCTTCATTTTTGCATGGTAGGGTAGTCGATATGCTTTACTTCCCGTTAATTGAAGGACACTATCCAAGTTGGTTTCCATTTAAAGCCGGCGAACATTTTATTTTCTTCCGTCCGGTATTTAATATTGCCGATTCGGCTATTACAATAGGTATCTTCTCTATTCTTTTGTTTAACCGAAATATTTTCAATCAGTTGGACAAGAAAACAGATGAAAATACTGAAAACACAGTTGAAGCAGCAACAGAAAAAGAATAAAATTTATGCCAAAATATTTGTGATTTTACCAACATTTGTGTAGAATTGCAATCCGAAAAACAAACGTTTTTTATCGGGCCTATAGCTCAGTTGGTTAGTAGCACCTGACTCATAATCAGGGGGTCCCTGGTTCAAGCCCAGGTGGGCCCACCCTTGTAAACAAAAGCACTTTCAGCAATGAAGGTGCTTTTGTTTTTTATATAACCATAAGAAATTGTATTCAGAACAGAGGAATAAGATATTAAATGAAACAAGCACCTGACTCTTCCGAAAGCTTTCGGAACAGGGGGTCCCTGGTTCAAGCCCAGGTGGGCCCACCCTTGTAGACAAAGCACTTTCAGTAATGAAGGTGCTTTTGTTTTTTCTACGTAACTTAGCATGTATGACTGCCTCATGCTACATACTCTACAGTAAATCGTTAGATGGATTTTATGTTGGAGCAACTCAAGATGATGTTGCTAAGCGACTTGAAAAGCATAATATTCACAGTTATGGTAAGCACCGTTATACCGCGAAGGCAAATGACTGGGAGGTATTTTTAGTTTTTGAAGTCAATAATTTTGCACATGCGGTGAGACTTGAATGTAAGATAAAGTCTATGAAGAGTAAGGTGTATATCCAGAATCTGAAGAAGTATCCCGAATTGAGGAATAAGATATTAAATGAAACAAGCACCTGACTCTTCCGAAAGCTTTCGGAACAGGGGGGGCCTGGTTCAAGCCCAGGTGGGCCCACCCTTGTAGACAAAGCACTTTCAGTAATGAAGGTGCTTTTGTTTTTTCTACGTAACTTAGCATGTATGACTGCCTCATGCTATATACTCTACAGTAAATCGTTAGATGGATTTTATGTTGGAGCAACTCAAGATGATGTTGCTAAGCGACTTGAAAAGCATAATATTCACAGTTATGGTACGCACCGTTATACCGCTAAGGCAAATGACTGGGAGGTGTTTTTAGTTCTTGAAGCCAATAATTTTGCACATGCGGTGAGACTTGAACGTAAGATAAAGTCTATGAAGAGCAAGGTATATATCCAGAATCTGAAGAAGTATCCCGAATTGAAAAATAAGATATTGAGTGAAACAAGTACCTGACTCTTCCGAAAGCTTTCGGAACAGGGGGTCCCTGGTTCAAGCCCAGGTGGGCCCACCCTTGTAAACAAAGCACTTTCAGCAATGAAGGTGCTTTTGTTTTTTATATAACTGTAAGAAATTGGAGCTAGAATTCTTATGCAATTTAATTGTTTGGATTTATATAGATAATGCTTGGAAAGTAAATCTTATGTATAGCGCAACTATTTTCTTTTAATTTTATCATATTAAAAAATAGTAATACACACGCTATGAGTAATAAGTTTTCATTTGGCAGATTATTGCCATTAATATGTCTTTCGTTGCTTTTGTTGTCCAGTTGTGCAGTTTATCATGCACAAAATAGTTCTATTCCATTGATTGCAGAAAAGGGAGAGTTGCAGGTGGAAGGAGGCGCTTCGCTGACAACGGTTGCTGCTGGAGGTTCGGTTTCGTATGGAGTTAGTAATTCTTTATCGGCTCAAATTTATGGGAGTACAGGAGCGGATGATATCAGTTATGCTCATGTGGCTTTGGGGCCTTATTTCAGGCTTAAAAACGATTGGATATTGGAATTACAAGCAGGTTATGGTTTGGGAAAAGGAGAGTATTCGAGAAATTCGATTCCAGATAAGGTAGAGGTAGATTATAGTCTAATGTTTACTCAGGTAAATTTAGGTCGTAAATTAGGCGCTAATCGTAAAATAGAGTACGGAGTAGGATTGAAGTTAGGATTAATGAATGCTGATGCAGAGTACCTTGACAATAGTGCCATGATGAGTTTAGATCCTAGTTCATCACTCATAGAAAGTTTCGATGATCAATATGCATTAGTGGAACCACAGGTATTTGTTCGCTTCGGAAAAAGAAAGTTGCGATTGGGGCTGAAGTTGGGGTACAGTTGGCTGTATGAATTCAATGAGCGCAAATATGACTTCCCTAAGCAAGGTTTAAATTTCGGAATAAGTTTAAATTATAAAATTAGGTAGAGGTGTAAAAACAAAAAAACCTTCAACATTTCTGCTGAAGGTTTCTGAGGTCTCTGGCGGATTCGAACCGCCGTACGTGGTTTTGCAGACCACTGCCTAGCCACTCGGCCAAGAGACCATTTGAGTGCGATAGTTAACTATCGTTTTCGGGTTGCAAATATAGTATAAAAGTGTGTTTGTGCAACAACTATTTTCGCTTTTTTTCAGAAAAATTACTGAGACACTCTTCGCATAAACAGTTATCGTAGGTGGCTTTTAGGTACTTAGTTGTTTCTGGTGTGATGAAATAATTCTCGCACCAACAAGAGCGACCACCTTTATTAAAGCATTTAAATTCTGCACCACACTTAGGGCACTTCTTCGATGTATAATCTACCATGTTGGTTTATCGCATTAATGTTACACTCACCTGATCCATTTGTCCGCCCATTGGTGGGTTTAATTTCGAAATCTTAATCTTTACATTTCGAACTGTATCTCCAAAGTCGGCATAAATATGATCTAAAACTCTTCCGCAAACATGTTCCAATAGATGCGATTTAATAGCCATCTCCTTTTTCACAATTCGGTACAGTTTTTGGTAATCCAGTGCATCGTCCAAATTGTCGGAAGCAGCGGCTGCATCGCAAGCGGTCTCAAGCGATAAGTTCACAATAAAATGGTTTCCTACTACTTGTTCGGCTTCAAAGTGGCCGTGGTAGGCATAAAACTTCATTCCTTCTATTTCGATCAATCCCATTTTGAGTCGATTTAAAATTACTGCGCGAAGTTATAGCTATTTTAAAAGAAAACGACCTGTGTTTCGAGTTTTCTGCTCAACAAAAACACTTCTGTCTTTAGTAATTTGGTCAATAGATTCTTCGTCGTAATAACGAATGGTGATAAGATCCAACTGTTCGTTGTATTTTACCTCAAACTCATTGGCAAGAGCTTCCACTAATGCTTCGAAGTTACGTTCTGGTTTGTCAATGGCAATAGAGAAGCTAATAGCGGAGTGTTGTACCAAATTCACTTTCACTCTAAATTGAGCAAGAATGGAAAAAAGCTGCGAGATGGCTTCTTCCTGCATAAATGACAAATCTTTTGGAGAAGCCGTGAGTAATACCTGGTCCTGCTTGAGAATAAAGATAGGCATCAATTTTTGTACACCTTCTAATTCTTTAATGATTGTTCCCTCTTTCTCTGGTTCGATAAACGATTTCACATGAAGTGGAATGTTTTTGTTTTCGAGCGGTTTTAGTGTTTTAGGGTGAATTACCTTAGCTCCAGAGAAAGTCATCTCGATGGCCTCTTTATATGAGATCTCGTCGAGTTTTTTAGTTGCTTCGAAATATTGTGGATCGGCATTTAGTATGCCAGGAACATCTTTCCATATTACTGCAGCTTCTGCATCTAGAATGTTAGCAATAATTGCTGCAGTGAAGTCGGAACCTTCGCGCCCCAGAGTAGTGGTTATATTGGCTGTTGTAGCTCCCAGAAAACCTTGAGTGATGAATCGTTTTTGATTCTTAAAGTTGAAAGTTTCATAGATAAATTGTTGTGAAAGCTGCCAGTTGATATTAGCATCACGATGGATACCATCAGTTTTTAGGCATTTTCGGATGTCAATCCACTGTGTTGCAGTGTGAAATGTGTTTAGGTATTCACTAATAATGGTGGTAGAAAGCAGTTCGCCAAAGCAAACTATCTGATCGTATTCGTAGTCGAAATTCACCGAAGGTTCGGTTTTAAGTTTTGCTTCTAACTGTTCGAAAAGCGAGAGAACACTAGAGGGAGTCGTGTTGTTCTCAAATAGTGCATTGCAAATAGCTAGGTGATTTCCTTTTACCTCTTCGAATTTACTCCAAACGGTATCGTCTTGTTCGAAATAATTTTTTACAATTACTTCCATGGCATTGGTTGTTTTGCCCATGGCAGATACAACCACTACGATATCATCTGAAAAACGATTTAAGATGCAGGCCAAATTGCGAACTCCATCTGCATCTTTTACCGATGCTCCTCCAAATTTGAATACCTTCATAGCAACACTTTTATATCAATCTTAAATTGGAATTATTTTCTGAAAGTTAAAAATAACCAAATATTACTGCATGAGACAAAAAAAGGATGACTCAATGAAGAATCATCCTTGTGGTATGAATTTTAGTGAAATTATTTCTGATATTCTTGAATAATTCCTCCTGTGATTCTTAATAACGATGTTTGCGAATCAATCAGATTGTAAACTGCTTCCAGCTTTCGTTGTGCTGCATTTACATAGATTAACTGCACATCACGATAGTTGAAAGAGTTGATAGCACCACTCTTCAGTTTCTCAGACGAAATTTGAAGGTTTAACTCAGCTGCTGCTAAGTTTTCAGTGGCTACTTCTAGCAATGCTTTTCGTGCAGAGTGGAAATCGTACAAATTCAAAAGTTGGTTGTCTAAAGAGTGTTTCACTTGGTCTAAGGTAATATTCCCCGACTCTTCTTCTAGTTTTGCTAATTGAACTGCACGTTTACGGTTACCTCCATTAAAAAGTGTGTAGCTTAATGTTAGGTTACCGTAGTATTGCCATGAATCGTTGGTAACATCCGCCTTTTTGTCGTAATTGAACTTCATGTGATTATTGGAAGCTCCGGCCGACAATGATAGTGTTGGATAATAATCTGATTTGGCAATGGCTACATCGCGCTGAAGCAATGCAATATTCAAATACTGATTTTTCAGATTTGAGTTGTCCATATGCATTTTCTCTAGTAAGTTTTTCAACTGATACGTTGAAGCTACTACATCTAACTTTCCGTTTACTTCAACAATTTCTTTTGTGCTATTGCCCAAAAGGAACTTCAAATTTCTTTTCGCATTCTTATAGGTTACTTCTTGCAAAAGAAATGATGCTTTGTCTGCTAAATAAGCATTTTTAGCCTGAAGAACTTCGTAGGTTACTGCAGCTCCCAACTCTTTTTGTGTTTCTGCTCTTTTAAATCGATCTTCAGAAAGCTCCATTGATTGCTTTAATACATTCAGTTTTTCCGATTGAAGCAATACATTGTTGTAAGCCAATATTACCGACTGTACAGTGTTTTCGATTAATACCGCTAAATTTCCTTTGGAAAGGTTTTCCAGTTCGTTTAAGCGATGTTTGTTTGATCGAATGGAGAATCCATCGAAAATGGTCCAGCGTATTTTTGCATCGCCCATTAATTGGTTGCGGGTATAATCTTCCGGATCGACATCGTTGATATCGTTGTTCGATGCAAACATTAAAGAGAACGATGGATAAGCTCCGACTGTTCCCCAGTTGTTACGAATTTCGGCTGACTTAACTTTTTGTTTTGAAAGCTGAATGTCGTAATTGTTTTCCAATGCAATGGAAATAGCATCTTGCAACGATAGTGATTTCTGAGCCCATGCCGGACTCAGAAATGCTATTGCTATTATTAAGAATATATATCTCATTTCAGTTCTTTTTTCAATTTTAGAGCTATTCGTCTTCCTCTTCTTCATGGATGGTCGTCAGACTGTGGATTTTTGCCACTTCCACATCTTCGCGTTCGAACTTACGACCGTGCCATGTTTCTCGAACAATTTTTCTGATATCGTTTAGGATGACAATAAGTGCCGGGAAGAAAACAAGGATAAACATAGTTCCGAATGCTACACCATAAACCAATGAGATAGCCATTGGAATAAGGAATTGCGCCTGGAAACTCTTCTCTAAGATCAATGGGTAAAGACCAATTGAGGTGGTTAGAGTCGTTAAGATGATTGGACGCAAGCGACTTTTTCCGGCAGCAATTACTGCAGCTTTTACTTTCATTCCTTCCACAATTAAGTCGTTGTATCTGGATAAGAACACCACTGCATCGTTGATGATAACCCCGGAAAGGGCAATGATTCCCCACAGACTTAATAACGAAACCGGTTTGCCGTGTAAGCCATGCCCCCAAAGTGCTCCCAAAATAGAAAGAGGGATCATGATAAGGATTAGGAATGGCTGTTCGAATGATTTAAAGTGAATCATAAGAATCAAAATAATCATCATGAAAGCAATGGCAAAATAACTCATGATATCATTCATTGTTCTGGAGCTCTCTTTCGATTGTCCCTGGTTTTCTAATGAAATACCATGAAATTGAGCTTTTAGTCGAGGTAAGATTTTGCTATTTACCTCTGCTAGGATATCTGTAACTGAAGCATCCGGATCGACAGTTTCCGCTTCCACACGAATTTCGCGCTTACCGTTGTATCTTCTGATGTTTACCGGTCCGCGTTCAATATTGTATTCTACCAATTCTGTCAAAGGGTATTCACCTTGTGGTGTTTTCACCTTCATGCGCTCCATTTGTCCTAAACGTTCACGACCATATTTAGGATAACGCACCCAAATACGTAGTTCGTCGCGACCTTCTTGCAAACGTTGAGCCTGCCCTCCGTAGAATGCCTGACGCACTTGATTGGCAATAGTCGACTCGTTTAGACCTAGCAAGTATGCTTTCGGCTTTAATTTAAGTCGAACTTCTTGTTTCCCTAATGCATTGTTGTCTACCACATCTTTTAATTGTGGCATTTTCTCCAATTCCTGAATCAAGAAATCGCGTGCAGCTTCCAGCTCTTCGTTGTTTTTTCCCAATAAACTAATGGAAACAGGTGCTCCCCAGCGGTTAGTTCCACCTACAGTGAACTTCTCGGCTTCTGGTTGGTCGCCAATTTTCTTGCGTACGCGTTGAATAATTTGGTAGTTACTAATACCTGTTCCTTCCAAATCGCGAGGGAAAACATTGATACTACCAGCATGAGCTCCGGTTTCTTGGCCATTGAAAGCGCTACCGATAGTCACAAAACAGTTGTCGATATAATCCACTGTGTCGGGACGCTCTTTAAGCATCTCTTCGTTGACTTCCCAAACTGCTTTTTCAAATCGCTCCATGTAAGCAGCTGTCTTGCCTTCTCCAGAACCAGGGGTAAAGGCAATGTTAATCTGGAATTGATCGAACTCAACACGAGGGAAGAAGGTAGTCTTAATCATTCCTCCACCTACAAGTCCGGCGGTTATAAGAACCAGCATTAAAGGAAATCCTAGTGCTAAATAGCGCCAATCTAAAATCCAGCGTAAAGCAGGACCATATATTTTCTCGCGAAGATAAAGGAATCCATTGTCAAGAATTTTACGGAATCCTTTTCGGTTATCTCCAACATTCTTGCGACGCATCACATTGTGGTTTCCAAGGTGAGCCGGAAGTACGAAGAATGCCTCGACAAGCGATAAGGCAAGACTTAAAATAACCACGAATGCCATTTCGCGTAACATCTCCATTCGTCCTGTTAAGAACAAGATAGGAGAGAATGCAATGATAGTAGTAGTTACCGAAGTTACTACAGCTGGTAATACTTCTATTGTACCGTCAATGGCTGCTTTTCGGGCAGTTTTACCTCTTTCGAAATGTTGGTAAATATTTTCACCAATTACAATTCCATCATCTACCAGAATACCAATTACCAGAATCATTCCAAACAGAGAGATCATATTAATGGTCAATCCTAGCATGTTGGCAATAATGAACATACCCAGGAATGAAGATGGAATTCCCCATGCTACCCAGAATGAAAGTCGGAAACTTAAGAAGATGGTTAGTGCAATAATTACCAGAATAAATCCTAACAAACCATTGTTGTAAAGCATTTTTAGTCGGGCTTTCAACATGGTATAGAATGAGTAATCGACATTAAGCTTAACTCCAAGATTTCTTGTGTTAAATTCTTTAGCGTAATTCTCACAGTAATCACTAACATCTTTCAGGTCTTCTTCAATCAGCTTGTTGATCATGATTGTTACCAAAGGCTTTCCTTTTACAAGAGCTTTGGAACTTACGTCGGCAAACTTCTTTTTAACTTCTCCGATATCGCGAATGCGAATGTATCCACCTTCAGGATTTCCCTTTATAATGATATCGGCTAGTTTGTTTGGATCAGCACTTCGTGAACGCAAGCGAATAAGCATCTCTTCTTCCATCGATCGGATTTGACCTCCGGAAACATCGCGATTATTGCTGGCAATGGCATTGGCAATTTCACTAAATGTTACTCCATAACGCAACAGGTTGGCCTCATTTACTTCAACCGAAATTTCCAATGGCGGATACCCAACCACAGAAACCTGGCTTACAATACCAGAGCTAAGAAAATCTTCTTCTACTTGCTGGGCATATTGTTTTAGAGTTAGAAGATCAACATCTCCTGTAACACTCATAAATAGTGCCATGGAACGCGTTCTGCGCTTGGCAACAATAGGGCGTTCGGCAGCTGTAGGGAATGACGAAATACCATCAACGGCATTTTTTACTTCAATTAAAGTTTCGTCTATATCGTATTCACCAGTAGTTTCAATGGAAACACGAGCAAAGTTTTCCGAAGAGGTAGATGTTATCTCTCGAATACCAACAATTCCTCGAATGGCTTCCTCGATACGGGCAGTTACTCCTTCTTCCATCTCTTGAGGAGAAGCTCCGGGATATGAAACAGAAACATTTATAAATTTCGATGTTATTTCCGGGAAGAAGGACTTCTTCATTTGTGTCACACTCCAAAATCCCCCAATAATCAGAGCAACAATGATTAAGTTGGCGTAGAATGGAAATTTGACAAATTGTTCTATTAATTTCTTCATAACCTATCAATATCGATATTCGGATTATTTGAAAAGCATTTTAACAGGCATGTTCTCACGAGCATTAATCAAAGCCTGAATAACTAGATTGGTGTCTTCTGCTAGTCCTCTGATTAAAACAGTTTTGTCGTTTTGTTTTACAATTTCAATTACTTGTTTTTTCAAACGGTCGTTTTCTACCACAAAAACTTCGTTGAAATTGAAAACAGCATTACGTGGAATTTCCATTACCTCATCAATTTGTTTTCCGAAGAATTGAGCATCAAGATATTCGCCTGCAAGAAGAGGCGCAGCATTTTTGTCTGTAATTTTGGCAAAGATGCTTTGGGATTGAGTTCCTTTATCTACAAAAACAGACTTGTAGATAACCGTTGCCATATATTCCTGATGATGTTCTTTAGAGTATAGTCGAACTTTATCTCCTCTTTTAATCCAATGTGAAAATGTACTGATAACCGGAATTTCAATTTCCATTCTATCGGTACGAATCATTTTAGCCAGTTGAGCTCCAGGATTAACATATGAGCCAACTTCCGAATTTACCTGAGTGAAAACTCCGTTGAAAGGAGCGTATAATGTATAGCGACTAAGTGTTTTTTCGTCTTTTAATACATTATAATATTCGTTTAAGAAATCGCGAGAAGCCAAAAATACTTTCAACTGATTATCTTTTATCTCTGGCATTGGAGGCAAAGTTGCATTCATTTCAATCGAGTTGAAAAACTGCACGAATGTGTTGTACGATTTAGGATAGTCGATTTTTAGATCTGGCAGAAGATTGGATACGATCTTTAAAAAGCGACTTTTTCGAGCTTTCAATGCAAGTTCAAATTCATCTTTGTAGACTACTCCCAACATGTCTCCTTTTTGAAAAGAAACTCCTTTGCGAAGTACGATGTCTCCTTTTTGAAGTCGGCCAGAAACTTCGGCCACTAGGGCTACCTCGTTTCCAGCAACAACACGGCCAGAAGCATCTACCTTTGAGTCGACAGTTGAATATTTTACCTTCTCAACTTTTACGTGTCGTTTTAAATCGACAGCAGCACTTTTGGGTGGCTGAGGTCTCATTCCCATTAATCCCATCATGCCTAAGTAGGATAGCACGATTATCACTGCTAACAGGGATATTACGATTATTACTTTTCTTCTTTTCATCTTTTAATAGCTATTTGATTTTAGAAATTTTTTCAATTTTTTGCATGAAGTTTTTCAAGAAAACCTCCGATTGTTCTCCTTGAGCGTTGTACATCATCTTTCGAATTACATTTCGAAAAACTTCCAATTCCTCTTCAGCTATATCTGCTGTGGTAAAATCGGATTGATTAATCAGTACTGCCTTAATGCGTGGAACTAATTCTATTGCTTTAGGAGAAGCTGAAACAATTTTTTTTCGACGATCGGTTTTACTCACTTTTCGTTCTACCAGTCCGTTTCTTTCAAGTGCTTCGATATTGCGCCCCAAATTTGCTTTATCTTTTTGAGTTGCTATTGCCAATTCTTGCTGAGTTTGGGCTCCATCGGTAATCAGACAAAGTAATACCGGCCATTGATCAATATTCAATGGTATATTGTCTTCAACAAAGAGTTTATTTATCTTTTGCTGAAATGTTCTGCAAGCTTGCATTAGAAAGAATCCACTTAATTTATTTATAGGTACCATTTCGAAATTAAAATTAGTTGCGCCCGTTACTAATTGCAAATATAGTGTTGTATTTCGAATTATATAGATATATGAGCTACATATTTAGCTATATTTTACTAACAACCAGCTTACTCGGAGGTTAATGAAAAGTTAAACTCATTTATGTAAAACGCTTAATGCTTACTTTTGTACTATGAGTAGGAAGCTAATTACAACTCTTATTGTTCTGATGGGTCTATCAATTGTTGGAGTAATTACAATTCAATTGATATGGATTTCGAATGCAGTACGTTTAAATAACGAATTGTTTCACAGAACGGTGAATGAAGCACTGGTAAGTACGGTGCAACAATTAGAAAATAATAGAGACTTGAAGATGATGGATCGATTTTTTATGCGTCCGGATTCTACGTTGTCTAATTTCTTCTCCTCTCGTGCTCAGAAGTTTAAGTTGAATGAGTTTGATGAGTTTTTTGAACAACACGCCACTATCGATATAGATTCTTTGGGAAAACAGGTTTTCAATCAGCAGATTGTCATTGCCGGAAGTAATAACAAAAATCGAATATCCACTGAGATTCATATCAAGGATGGTGATATGGTGGTGCATGTTGATTCTGGTCGCGTTGTATCGAGTAAGCTCAATAGAGCTATGGGGAACAAGGTGGTTGAGTTGCAAGTAAAATCGAAACAGTTGATGAAAGAGCTTTTCGATTTTGAGCAAGGACGTGATGTGAACCCAGAGTTGATTGAGAAAGTGCTTACGCGCGAGTTGCTAGGGAGAGGAGTGAATACTCCCTTTGCATTTGGAATTGTCGATAATGCTAAAGTGAGTTTCTTATCGGAGGGAGTGAAAGAAACTGATTTGGAAAAGGCTAAATTCTGGACTCGCTTATTTCCTAATGATTTTATTCCGAAATCAACGCGCTTGGCTGTTGTGTTTCCTAATCAGCGTAGCTTTGTTTTAGGGTCGATAAACTGGATATTGTTGACAAGTTTGAGTTTGAGCTGTGTGATCTTAGTGATTTTTACAATTAGTATTTTCATGATTTTGAAACAGAAGAAGGTGGCTCAAATGAAATCGGACTTTGTTAATAACATGACACATGAGTTTAAAACACCCATTGCTACTATTAATGTTGCTGCCAACTCAATTACCAATGAGAAAGTAATAAATGAGCCTAAGCAGATTACCTTTTTTGCTCAGATGATTGCCAAAGAGAATAAGCGCATGAACCAACAGGTGGAGAAGATATTGAGAATTGCACGTTTGGATAAAAAAGATTTTCAACTTGCGTTAGAAGAGGTTAATGCACATGAATATATCTCAAAAGTGTTGGAAGGTTTTCAGTTGCAGATTCAGCAGGCCAATGGTGTATTGGTAACTGAACTGAATGCATTACAACCAGTTATTACTACCGATATTACTCACTTCGAAAATGTGATTTCGAACTTGATTGATAATGCTGTTAAATATTCACAGGGCGCGCCTAAAGTGTCACTAAAGACTGAAAATAAGGATAAAGGCTTGTTGATAACTGTTACTGATGAAGGAATAGGAATGACCCGATCGGTTCAGAATAAAATCTTTGATCGCTTTTACCGGGAAGCTTCAGGTAATGTGCATAACGTGAAAGGTTTTGGCTTAGGGCTTAGCTATGTGAAAGCCATTGTGGAAGCCAATAATGGTAGTATCTCTGTCAGTAGTGAACCGAACAAGGGAAGTTCGTTTAAGTTATTTTTTCCGTTTACTTTGTAAAAAACAGAACTCATGAGTGTGAAAATATTTCTAGTTGAAGACGATTTAAGTTTTGGAGCTGTGTTGAAGTCTTATCTTGAGATTAACGATTTCGATGTAACTTGGGTAAACGACGGACAACATGCTTTGAGTACATTTAAAGGAGGGGCATTCGATATTTGTATACTGGATGTGATGTTGCCCAATGTAGATGGTTTTACCATTGGACGCGAAATTAGAGATATTAATACTCAGATTCCAATTCTGTTTTTAACGGCTAAAACACTGAAAGAAGATATACTCACCGGTTATGGAATTGGTGCCGATGACTATATTACTAAGCCTTTCGATACCGACGTGCTTATTGCAAAGTTAAATGCCATTGTTCAGCGTAGAGCTTTAACTGCAGTTCCAGAAGCAGAGATTTATGCCATTGGTAAATATGAGTTCAATTACCAACACCGAACCATTATTTTAGATGGAAATAAGCAGAAGTTATCACCTAAAGAGACTGAGTTATTGAAGCTTTTGTGTATACATAAGAATGATTTGCTACCACGCGAAAAAGCATTAAAGCAGATTTGGGGCGACGATGATTACTTCACTACCCGAAGCATGGATGTTTTTGTTACCAAGCTTAGGAAATACCTCCGAGAAGATGAAAATATCGAGATTCGGAATATTCATGGTAGTGGTTTTATGCTTATCGACTAGAAATTGAACATTCTACATTTTTAACAAACCACATATTTTTTTAAATCTTTTTAGCACTTTAAATCCATACTTTTAACACTGGAGTTCACAGGTTGCGTTTTATGGCATAGTTCCATTCGGTTTTAATTTATATTTTTGACGCTCTTTGTGTTCACTCACTCATAAACGTATAATGAAAAATTACGCGTATGATTTTGTGATTATTGGTAGCGGATTAGCCGGTTTGGTTGCAGCACATCATGCATCGAAACATGGGAAAGTGGCCATTATTACAAAGTCAGCAGCAAACATAAGTAACTCCTGGCATGCCCAGGGCGGTATTGCAGCAGCAATTGCCGAAGACGATCGACCAGAAGATCATTTCAACGATACGTTAACTGCGGGGAGAGGATTGTGTAATCACGACGCAGTAAATGTATTGGTAAATGAAGGAGTTGATCGAATTAAAGAGATCATCGACTGGGGAATGGAATTCGACCGTGAAAACGGGGAGATCATTCTTGGTTTAGAAGGGGGACACCAGAAACGTCGTATTTTCCATGCTGGTGGCGATGCAACTGGTCAGCGAGTAACCAATTTTATGCTCGAATTGTGTTTGAAGAATGAGCAAATTACTTTTTTCGAAAACACGACAGTTCTAAAACTTATTGTTGAGCAAGGCAGATGTGGAGGTTTGCATGCTTTGAATTATGCATCCAATGAAGTTTGTTTCTTTGGAACCAAAGCTGTGATAATGGCAACTGGTGGGCATTCGCGCATTTATTGCCGAACGACCAATCCGCACACAGCAACAGGCGATGGAATTTATTTGGCATGGGAGGCTGGAGCTGAATTGCGCGATATGGAGTTTGTGCAATTTCATCCTACAGCATTGAGTTTGCCGGATAGAGATGCATTTCTTATTAGCGAAGCAGTTCGTGGCGAAGGGGCATGGCTGTTAAACGAAGATGGCGAGCGATTCATGGCAGGTATTCATCCAATGGCCGAATTAGCTCCGCGCGATGTGGTGGCTTTTGCAATTCACCGCGAAATTATGAATAGCTCGAAAGGGCAGGTTTATATATCGGTGAAACATCTCGATGCCGAGAAGATAAATAATCGGTTCAGAACAATTCAAAAAGAATTGAAATCATTGAATTTCGATTTGACAACTGATGAGATTCCGATTGCACCTGCTGCACATTATATGGTGGGTGGAATTAAGACCGATTTGAATGGCTGCACCAATATTGACGGACTTTACGCTTGTGGTGAGGTTGCTTCAACCGGAGTGATGGGAGCAAACAGGTTGGCATCGAATTCATTATTGGAATGTCTGGTTTTTGGGCGAAGAGCTGCAGAGCATGCTCAGTCAATGCAGCAATATTCAGTATTTGAGCCGTGTGATGCCAACATGCGATTCGATTCGGAGAATGAGCAGGAAGTGGTTTTTTATAAGAACAAAATTGCTCAGCTAATGAGTCAATATGTAGGAATTGTTCGAAATGAACAACACCTGCAAGCAGCAATAAACGAATTAACTGTAATTGCTGGTCGATTTAAAAATAAGTTGCAAGATTACAATTGCAGTAAAATATATAAGATGTCAATCATCGGTTTACTAATTGCAGAAGGAGCCCTGAAGCGAACAGAAAGCCGTGGTGGACATATTAGAGAAGATTATCGGGATGAAAGTGAGCATCAACAGTTTCATTCGATACAGCAAAAAAGTGAAATGATCAATTATCAACCAGTTGTTATATATGAATAAATTAGAGTTCAAAGACATTGAGCCACTTATTGATAAAGCTTTGGAAGAAGATATCAGTATTGGAGATGTTACAACGGACAACCTAATTCCAGCTGATTCGCAAACTAAAGCTACTATGACGGCAAAGGCCGAGGGAGTTGTTGCCGGTTTAGATGTTGCAGAATGGGTGTTTAAGAAATTAGATGCAAATGTGACATTTACTCGTCACCTGAACGATGGAGATAGAGTGAAGAGAGGAATGTTGATTGCCGAGATTGAAGGATCGTTCAGAGCGTTATTGTCTGGTGAACGTGTAGCTTTAAATTTCTTGCAACGCATGTCGGGAGTTGCTTCAGCAACAGTTCAGTATGTTGATGCGATTAAGAATTACAAAACTGAAATACTGGATACTCGAAAAACTCTTCCTGGTTACCGTTCTTTGGATAAGTATTCAGTAGCTGCTGGTGGAGGAATGAATCACAGAATTGGTTTATACGATATGGTAATGATTAAAGATAACCACATTAAAGTGGCAGGATCGATTACCAATGCCGTGAACGAAATTCGTCCAAAAATTGCCGATGGAATAAAAATCGAAGTGGAGACCACAAATTTGGACGAAGTGAAAGAAGCATTGGCTGCCAAAGCCGATGTGATTATGCTTGATAACATGGATAATACCACAATGACTGAGGCGGTACAAATTATCAATGGAGCTGCTAAAGTAGAAGCTTCAGGTAATATGAACCTGGCAAGAGTAAAGGAGGTAGCCGAAACGGGTGTCGATTTTATCTCGATCGGAGCACTTACTCATTCGGTAATGGCACTAGATATTAGTCAAAACATCGAAATGTAATTAATGAATCTCATTATCGACATAGGAAACACCAGAGGTAAAGTAGCCTTCTTTAGTAATGGAAAGATGAACGCTTCATTTTCACAATCCGACATAACAGTTGAAGATTTGAAGAAGTGGAAACAAAATCATCCAGAACTAGAGAATGTTATTATTAGCTCTGTTCGTATTTTGCCCCAACAGCTATTGGTTGAGGCAAATGCACTGTTCGATAATGTGATAGAATTAACGCACAGCACTCCTGTTCCGATTCAGAACCTATATAAAACACCTGAGACATTAGGCGCTGATCGTTTGGCTGCAGCCATTGGAGCTAACTCACTACATCCCGATACTCCCATTTTAATTGTTGATGCTGGTACTGCAATAACCTATGAATTGGTTAACGATAAGAATCAGTATCTGGGCGGAAATATATCACCTGGATTGAATACGCGCTTTAAAGCGTTACATCATTTCACTGGTAAGTTGCCGTTGTTGAAAGCTGACGAAATTAACGCCCATATGGGGCAAAATACAGCAGAAGCAATTATTCAAGGAGTTGTAATAGGAATGGTATACGAAATTGAAGGTTACATTAACCAGCTAAAAATGAGCTATCCCAAGCTGAAAGTATTTTTAACTGGCGGCGATGCGAATTTTTTTGATAAGAAGTTAAAAAATTCCATCTTTGTAGACTTCAATCTGATAATGTACGGTTTAAATAGAATATTGGAATTCAATGTTAAATAAGAAAATAACGATCTTCGTTGGCTTATTGTTATTGACAGTCAACATTTTTGCACAGAAAGTTAATAATAACAATACTACATCGCCCTATTCTCGATTTGGAATTGGAGAGTTACAACCAACTTCGTTCGGGCGAACATCAGCGATGGGAGGAGCCGCAATTGCTTCCCGAAGTAAAAATCAGCTGAATCTCACTAACCCAGCGTCATACACTGCTATCGATACTATGTCGTTTATATTTGAAGCAGGACTTACTTCGAAGCAATCGAGTTTTAAAGACGCTAACTTTAGTCAAAACAACAACAATACAAACTTCCAGTATTTTGCGTTCAACTTTCCAATTACAAGTTGGTCGGCTGTGACATTTGGATTACGTCCTTATTCAGATGCTGGTTATGATATTATTCAAACAGAGAAAGTTTCAGAAGGAACTGCTGCTGCTAACTATTTTGGTGAAGGATCGCTATCTAAAGTATTCTTAGGACAAGCATTTGATATTACTCCAAACTTATCGGTAGGAGCAAATATGTCATACATCTTTGGTAGTTTAACTAAGAATACTACGCTTGGTTTCCCATCTGTAGGGGCCTATTCTTATCAGAAATACGATTCTTTGCGAGTGCGAAAAATTCGCTTCGATTTTGGAGTGCAGTATACACACAAGTTCAATAAGAACCATGAATTAACTATTGGTGCTACCTATGAGTCGGAAAGCGATTTCAACACTGAAGTTAAGAATGCGATTTACAGAACAACCTCTATTGTTATAAATAATAATCAAACTCAAACATTAAGAGATACAATTGCCGCTAGAACTAAGGCAGACTATGATATTACTATGCCATCGGCATTTGGAATTGGTTTTAGCTACAACTACAAGAAGAAATTAATAGTGAACCTGGATTATTATCGTCAAAACTGGAGCAATGCCAAAATCGATTTTGGACCGCAACGCGATTACGATAATGAATTGACCGATTTGAACCAAATAGCAATTGGAGCCGAATGGACACCTAACAAATATGCATTAAAAGGATATTACAACAGAGTTTCATATCGTGCTGGATTCAACTATACAAATGGGTATTTGAAGGTCAACAATAAGACACTAAGCAAATATGGCATGACATTTGGACTAGGTTTGCCATTGAGTAACTCATTGAAGCGCATGCAGAGTTCTATGGTGAATATTGGTGTTGAATTAGGCCGAATGGGATCCATCAAAGATGGTTTGGTTCGTGAGAACTACGTTAAGCTAAATGTTAGCTTCTCACTATATGACAATTGGTTCATAAAACGACAATTTGATTAATAGCAAAATATAATTTCAGAGGGTTATGAAAAATTCTATTTTACGCTCAGCAACTCTACTGGTAGCTTTTCTTTTGGTTTGCGGTGCAACTTTTGCACAACGTGTGATTAAAGGAACAGTTTACCTAAACGGAGAGCCTGCATCAGGAGTAACTGTTGGTGCTCACAAGTCATCAGACAGCTACTTTACTTCATTCGATGGAAAATATGAAATTAAAGTACACGCTAAAACAAAGTACATTAAATTCTCATTCCTTGATGAAACAAAGAAATTAAGTATTGAAGGGAAAGATGGTGATACTTTTGATTTCCCATTTGATGGTGTTGAACCTAAAGTGAGTTCTTCTGCTGGTGGTGTTTCTGATAAGTCACACGACCAATTGGTAGATGATAGCGAGTATTTGCAGAATGCTTCTCTTTACGATCAATTCCGTCGTCAGAAGGATTATAAATCAGCATTGCCACACTGGCGCTTTGTTTATACTAAATATCCAAAGTCTTCGAAGAACATTTACCTACATGGTGTGAAGATCTACGAGAAATTATTGGATAAAGCTTCTAGTCAGAAGGTAAAGAGACAATATCTTGATACTATTATGTCAGTATACGATCAACGTATCAAGAATTTTGGAGACGAAGGTTATGTTATTGGTAAAAAGCTGTATGATTTCGGTCGTATCGTAGCTAAGAAACTAGAGAAGTCGGAAGAAGAATCATTGGCATTCTTGAAGAAAGCTTACGAAATGGGAGAGAAGTCAATTGAACTTCAGGGAGCTAAGTCGGAATTGGCAGTTTTTGTTATCCATTTTCCAAATATTGTTCGTCTTTACAACGCTGGAGAATTCGAGAAAGATAAAGTATTGGAAGCGTATGATAAATTGATGGGACTTGTTGAGGTGATTGGAGCTAAAGCTAAAACTGATGATGAAAAGAAAGGTTATGCTGAAGCAAAATCACGTATCGATGACTATTTCCAAAAGAGTGGTGCTGCCGACTGCGAAGCACTTATTCGTATCTACACTCCTAAATTTGCAGAACATGCAGACGATGCTGAAGCGATTAAGAAAATGCTTCGTATGTTAGATCGTCAGGGATGTGATGATAGCGAACTATACATGAAAGGTTCAGAGCAACTATATAAGATTGCTCCATCGGCAGAAGCTGCATACAACATGGCTAAAATGTTTATTCGCGAGAATGACAATGCTAAAGCTGTTGAGTATTTCAATAAGGCAATTGCTGAAGAGAAAGATAACAATTTGAAAGCGAAATATACTTTCGAATTGGCTGTATTGAGTTACAAGAATAAGGACCTAAAAGGTGCAAGAAACATTGCTAAAAAGTCATTGGCACTTAATCCTAAAAATGGTGAAGCTTTGAAGTTGATTGGATTGATTTATGCTACTTCAAGTAGTAAATTCTCAACTGATGCATTCGAGAAGCAAACTGTATTCTGGGTAGCTGTTGACTATTTCAATAGAGCTAAAAAAGCTGATCCATCAATTGCAGCTGATTGCAACCGTTTAATTAAAACTTACAAAGGTTACTTCCCAAAGAAAGAAGAAGCATTTATGCGTACTCTAACTGATGGTTCGAAGTATAAAGTAGAAGGTTGGATTAATGAAACAACAACTGTACGTACAATCAAGTAATATTACTCTGAAAAGATTAATGAAACAGATAAAAAGAAGCATTGTTGCCTCCTTAGTGGGGGCGACAGTGCTTTTTTCGTCGTGTAAGAACGATGTGAAGAAAATTGCTCAGTTCGAGACACAAGAATATCCTTATCTGAGTAGTTACAACTTAAAAGTAACAAGAACCGATTCGGCTAAGGTGCAAGGAACACTTGAGGCGCCTGAATTACATCAGTACAAATACGATCCGAAGAAACCATATACCGAATTCCCTCAGGGATGTGTTATTACTCGCTTGAATGAGGAAACCGGTGAATTGTCGAGGCTTTCGTGTAAGTATGCTATTCTTCATGAGAAAGAACAGTTGTACGAAGCTAAAATTAATGTGGTGGTATCCAATGGTGCTGGTGATACATTAAAGTCGGAACAGTTATTCTGGGATGCTAAAAAGAAATTGATCTATACCGATCAGTTTGTGCAATTAATTAGCAAGAACAGTGTATTGTCGGGGACAGGATTTCGTTCCAGTCAAGATTTAAGTAATCCAGAATTCGATAATTTATCTGGAGAAGTGGAGTTTGAGCAGGAAGAGGCACAACAGTAGGTTGGTTAGTCTCTTCAGAACTCAAGCACACGGAATAATTTACTACCTTTTTCAGCTATCCTTTCTTTTTTCTCTTTCCTTATTTGAGTACAATTGTACTATTCAGATTCTACTCTACTGGCACTATTAAGCTATATAGTTATTTAAAATCGTTCAAAACTTCAGGTAGTATCCTATTTCTTGTGGATAAATGTGCCGATTCGTTATGGTAAATAATGGGAAACAATCAAGGTTTACTACTGAAAATTATTATCTTCGTAGCTCAAATTTTATACCATAGAAAAAACTTAAGTAAAAATTCATAAATAGTATTCGATGGCAACATTAGAACGAATCAGAAACCGTGCCGGACTTTTAGTAGCAATTATTATTGGATTGGCATTGGTTGCATTTATCCTGGGAGATATGCTTCGTTCAGGAAGCTCAATTCTTAGAAGTAGTCAGTTAGAAATCGCTGAAATCGATGGAGAGACTGTTCAGTATCCTGATTTCCAGCGTAAGGTAGACGAAATGGTTGAAATCTATAAGATGAATACCGGACGTACCGCGCTAGATGACGCTACTATGACTCAGGTGAGAGAGAACACATTTCAAACTCTGGTTCGTGAATTAATCATGACCAAAGTATTCGACAACCTTGGTGTTGCAGTTTCAACTGAAGAATTAAACCAATTGGTTCAGGGCGATAACCCTCACCAGCTAATTCGTCAGGTATTCCGCAATCCTCAAACAGGTGAATTCAACAAGTCAATGTTGATTAATTTCCTTAAGAATAGAGAGTTTGATCCGTCAGGTAGACAAGCCATGTGGTGGAAGTACATGGAAGATCAGATTTACAATGAGCGCATGACCAGCAAGTACAACACGATGTTGGCTAAAGGGCTTTACACTACTAAAGCCGAAGCTGAGAAAAACTTGAAAGCTCAGAATCATAAGGTAAACATCGAATTCGTTCAGCAAAGCTTCAATACAATTGCTGATTCATTGGTTAAAGTTTCAGATGCAGATTTGAAAAAATACTATGAAGCACATAAAGATGATTACAAGCAGTCTGAAAGTCGTCGTATCGAATATGTAAGTTTCGACGTTATTCCATCGGCTGACGATGATAAAGCAACTGAAAAATATACAAACGAATTAAAAGCTGATTTTGCAAAAGCTACAGATAACGTTCAGTTCGTAAACTTGAACTCAGATGTAAACTTTGCAAATACTTTCTCAAAGAAAGAAGAGCTTCCTACTGCAATGTCAGAATGGGCATTTGCTTCTGAAGAAGGTGCTATTTACGGTCCTTACAAAGAAAATAACTCATGGAAGTTGGCAAAAATCAACTCATTCAAACACTTGCCAGATTCAGTAAAAGCAAGCCATATCCTTATTCAGCCTAAAACTCAAGCTGAAGTTGCAGCTGCAGAAGCAACTGTTGATAGTTTGAAAACATTGGTGAAAAAAGGAGCTAACTTCGCTAAACTGGCTAAGAAGTTCTCAGCTGATAAAGGTTCTGCTGCTAAAGGTGGTGACCTAGGTTGGTTCAAGCGCAACCAGATGGTTAAACCATTCGAATTGGCTGCTTTCGGAGCTAAGAAAGGTGAAGTGGTTGTTGCTCGTACTCAATTCGGAATTCACTTAATTAAAGTAAACCGTGTTGGAAAAACAACTAAGCAAGTTCAATTGGCTGTGTTAGAGCGTAAGATTGAGGCTAGTTCTCAAACTTACCAGAACATCTACCAAGCTGCTAGTAAATTTGCAAGCGAAAACACAACTAAAGCAGATTTCGACAAAGCAATTGCTGATCAGAAATTGGCTAAGCGTGTTGCTACAGTTCGTAAAGCCGACCGCATGGTTAACGGTATGGACGGAGCACGTATGTTGGTTCGCGGAGTTTACGATGCAGAGCTAGGTGCCATTGTTAAAGGTTCTGACGAATCTCCAATCTACGAAATTGGTGATAGCTTCATCATTGCTGCTTTATCAAACATTACTCCAGAAGGAATTGCTCCTTTGGCAGAGGTTAAAGCACGTGTTGAACTACAGGTTAAAAAAGATAAGAAAGCCGAAATGCTTAAAGCAAAAATGGCTAACAAAACAGACTTAGCTCAGTTGGCTTCAACGCTAAATACTGAAGTTAAAACTGCCGATAACTTAACTTTCAACTCATTCTCAGTTCCTGGAGTAGGAATGGAGCCAGCAATTGTTGGATGGTCTGCATTTGCAGCTAAAGACAAGGTTTCAACACCTCTTAAAGGAAACAACGGTGTGTACGTGGTAAAAGTTACTGCTATCAACGACGGAACTAAAACTGATGTTAAGGAAACTCAAGGTTCACTTAACCGCAGTTTGGCAAGCCGTGCAAACTATCAAGCATACCAGGCATTGAAAAGCAATACCGAGGTTGTTGATAACCGCACTCGCTTCTATTAGTAGAAAGAAATTTCCACAATATATCGAAAAGCTGTTCATTTATTTGAGCAGCTTTTCTTGTTTTAGGGCGTGCCCCTTACCATGTTCAGATCGTGCTTTCTGTTCATACTCCTCGCCCTTCGGTCTGCGGGCGTGACCACTTCAACCACTCACGCAAGGTGAAACTTACTTCTAGAAGCTAATTGTGGCTATTTATGGTTGGAAATAGACTGTTTGTACCGAATGTTTAATGTGTAGTGTTGTCGAATAAAGTTAGCTCAATTTAAAGCAATAAAAAAGGGCAACTCAAGTGAGCTACCCTTTCCGGAAATATAGAATTTCAATTATTTCTTTCTGAAGAATACCTGAATAGGTATACCTGTTAAATCAAATTCTTCACGCAACTTGTTTTCAACATATCTTCGATATGGATCTTTAATATATTGTGGTAGGTTGGCGTAGAATGCAAATGTAGGAGTAGCCGTAGGCAATTGTGTTGCGTATTTAATACGGATGTATTTCCCTTTGTATGCTGGTGGTGGATACTTCTCAATGGCATCCAACATTATATCATTTAGTTTCGAAGTAGGAATTCGAGTTTTTCTGTTTTTGTAAACTTCCATTGCTTCTTCCAATGAGCGGTGAATACGCTGTTTGGTAACAGTAGATGTAAAAATGATAGGCACATCGGTGTTTGGAGCAATACGTTTGCGAATTTCTTCTTCAAATTTCTTTGTAGAGTGAGTGTCCTTCTCAATTAAATCCCATTTGTTAACAAGGATAACAACTCCTTTACGGTTACGCCAAATAAGGTTGAAGATACTCACGTCCTGCGCTTCAATTCCTCGTGTGGCATCTAGCATTAAAATACATACATCACTATTTTCAATAACACGCACTGAGCGAATTACAGAATAAAACTCTACATTTTCATGTACCTTCGTTTTTTTACGTAATCCAGCAGTATCTGTTAGAATAAAATCCAATCCGAACTTATTGAAACGTGTGTGAATTGAATCTCTGGTTGTTCCAGCAACATCTGTTACAATGTGTCTGTCTTCTCCAATTAGCGCATTAATCATTGACGATTTTCCCACGTTAGGGCGACCAACAATTGAGAAGCGAGGTACATCACTGGTGTCTTCTTCTTCTGCTTTCTTTGGAAGTGATTCAACAATGCTGTCTAACAAATCACCTGTTCCACTACCATTTATAGAGGAAATGCAATTCAAATCTCCTAGCCCAAATGCATAAAATTCATTGGCATCGTACAGGCGTGAATTGTTATCTACCTTGTTTACTACTAAGTGTACTGGTTTGCTTTCTTGACGCAAAATACGAGCTACTTCCTGATCCATGTCAGTAATGCCATTTTCTACGTCAACAACAAAAAGAATAACGTCGGCCTCTTCCATTGCTAAACGCACCTGCTTTCTGATCTCTTCTTCAAAAATATCGTCAGAATTAACAACGTAACCTCCGGTGTCAATTAATGAGAACTCAACTCCATTCCACCAAACTTTTCCATAATTCCTGTCACGTGTAACTCCAGCCTCTTCGTTAACGATGGCCTTTCGAGTTTCAGTAAATCGATTGAAAAGTGTCGATTTTCCCACGTTAGGTCTTCCTACAATTGCTACAATATTACTCATCTCTTCCTGTTTCTAAATTTTAATTTGGTGGATTATTGTTGTTCGTATCCAAAGCCGCGTAAGCTATTTTCCTGATCGCGCCATCCTTTTTTTACCTTAACAAAAAGCTCCATAAAGATTTTCTTGCCAAAGAATTCTTCTAGATCGGCCCTTGCTTCACTTCCCACTCTTTTCAAAGAGCTTCCTCTGTGCCCAATAATAATTCCTTTTTGGGAGTCACGGTTTACATAGATAACAGCTGCAATATTTAATAAATCTTCAGTGTTTTTGAAGCTTTCAATTCCAATTTCTACAGAGTAAGGAATCTCTTTTTGATAATGTAGAAGAATTTTCTCACGAATAATCTCCTGAACAAAGAAACGCTCATTTCTATCTGTCAAATCATCTTTTGGGAAGAATGCCGGTCCTTCCGGAATCAACTCCATTATTTTGTCGAAAATAGGAGAAACATTGAATTTCTCTTTTGCCGAAAGTGGAATGATGAATGCCTGAGGCAGTTGTTCTTTCCAGTAATCGTATAAAGCGGCAACATCTTCTTGATTTGAAAGATCAATTTTGTTTAAAAGAAGAAGTACTGGTACTTTCGATTTTTTAATTTTATCGATGTACTCCTGGTTTTTATCTTTCTTTTCAACAGTGTCGGTTACATACAAAATGACATCAGCATCGGTTAATGCAGTATCAACATAAGTCATCATCGACTCTTGAAGCTTGTAATTGGGTTTAAGAATCCCCGGAGTATCAGAGTAGACAATTTGGAAATCATCTCCACTAACTATTCCCTTAATTCTGTGACGAGTTGTCTGCATTTTCGAAGTGATAATGGAGATCTTTTCTCCCACCAATGCATTCATTATTGTCGATTTACCCACGTTGGGGTTACCTACGATATTTACGAATCCTGATTTATGTGCCATTTTAAATGCTAAATGAACCAATTTATTTTCGCCGCAAAGATAATCATTAATTGCGAAGTAACTATTTATCAATTCTGAACAGATGCATGCACTTAATAGTTATATGATAGATACTTGCTTTTTATCACCTAATTTTTCCTATATTGAAAAACTAAATAATTATCATCATGAAACAATTATCAATCTTAATTCTACTGATCTTGTTTTTTGGATGTAATCAAGCTAAAAAGAATGTTGTGAATTCTAAAATCAATTTCCCTGAGAAGTTTAAGGAGTACACTTCATTGCCTAATGAATCTGAAACTTACTTTTTATTATTGAAAAATATTGATGCAACAGTAAAGTATCCTTTTAAAAGGGTTTATGTTGCTGTTTTTTCAAAAGAAGAGAAAAAAGTAATTTTTACTGATGAGCTTAGAGATGCGCAAGTGAGTTGGAGGGATGACGAAAATATTCATGCCAAATTCTCAATTGCGGTTCAGTCGATTAATTCAGAAGATAATAATACCGAATACTTATATAATGTGAAACATAAGCGGAAGAAACGCTTGTTATCAAACCTTTAATGCATATGAAACGATTTTTACTATTAACCGCTGCTGCAATACTGTCAGTAGGGATTTTGGTTACCCTAAAAACGAAAGAAGAGGAAGTTCCTATCCTGCGGAAGAAGAAATTTTTTACAGGAAAGGAGTTACGACAGCAAGAAGTAGATAGAAAATTGAAAAGAAGAGCTAAAGGCTATGCGAAGCCAGACAAACCTTCTGAGTATATTAAATATCATCATGCAATTAGAACACCTGAAGGTGCTGAAAACCCAACTTATCCTGCTAACTACCAATTAGCTGAGTTGAAAAAAGCTCAGGATAATATTCAGCGTCCTTCAGCTAGAATGATTGGCGAAGAAAATGCCACTTTAGAATGGAAGGAACTTGGTCCGGGGAATGTGAGTGGAAGAACAAGAGGTTTGGTTATTGATCCTGATGATGCAACTAAGAATACATGGATTACAGGATCTGTTGGAGGTGGAATCTGGCGAACAACTGATGCTGGAGAGAGCTGGACAAATCTTACTCCAAACCTACCAAACTTATCAACTGTTTGTGTTGAGATGGCTGGTTCTAACCATGATATATTATATGCCGGAACAGGGGAGGGCTTTTTTAATACCGATGCTATTCGTGGTGCAGGTATGTTGAAATCGACAGATAGAGGAAATACTTGGATGCAGCTTGAGTCAACTACTACTAGTGCAGATTTTAAGTATGTGAACCGTTTAATAATTGATCCATCAAATGCAGATATCGTTGTTGCTGTTACTAATACAGGAATACTTAAAACAACAGACGGTGGTGTCACATGGAATAAGAAGTTTACTAATAGTACACGAATTCAGCATATTGTATTTAATCCACAGGATTTTAATATTCAATATGCGGGATCGAACGGAGTTGGTGTATTGAAATCAGTTGACGCAGGAGAAAATTGGGAAGTTGTTCTGCAAAAAGGAAATGGTCGTTATGAATTGGCTATTGCTCCTAACACTCCAAGTACAATTTATGCGTTAAATGAGGATTCAGAGTTATTTATTTCTTATGACTCCGGAGCAACATGGAGTTCATCAGCAGTAACTTCAGGCAATACCGATAAATTTTTGAGTGGCCAGGGATGGTATGATAATACCCTTGCAGTTTCTCCAGATAATCATAAGCAATTATTTATTGGAGGAGTTAATCTATATAAGGTAACGGTAACAGGAGAAGGAACCAATGATGATGTGGTTTACAGTGCCGGAGTTGAGGGGACTGAGTCGTTTTTAAGTTTTGTAAACTTCAAAGGTAATTATCTTGATGGAGGAATGGACTTAAAGATAGATGGGGATGTTACTATTTCATCTTTCGAAGTAAGGTTTGGCCCGAATAAATCGCAGAAAGCATATCGATTTACTGTTCCTCAAGGGGCAACAAGTGGTGTGTCAAATGCAGCATATGCTTACAGAGACTATGTTGAAGTTCCTTTTGAGGTCTGGGATACTGATAACAATCGTCAGTTAATGGTTTCATTCCGAGATCAAGATAGAAGCGGCGGATTTAACCTTACTCGACATGATGATGATGCAGGAATTGGACGTGAATATATTTTTATTCATTCCGTTACTTATAGCGAAACTCCAAATAATTTAATAGCAAAAACTGCTGGTCAAACATATAATGAGATGGTCATGATCTGGCCAATTGCCAAGGATGGATATACGTGGAATCCTAGCTCATTGCCAGAGTCAAAGATATACTTAAATAAAACAGTTTCTAAAAAGCAAAATTTGAGTTCACAAATGATTGCACACTGGGCAGGAAATGGAGCTCCATATGTTCATGCAGATAACCATAATATTCAAATTACTAAAGGAGTTGGAGAGCCATTTCGTATTGTAGTTGCTAATGATGGTGGTGTAGGTTATAGTGATAATGGTGGGTCTACATGGAAGAACCCTACAAATGGCTATAATACAACACAGTTTTATGGAGTAGATAAGCATCCTTCTATGGATAGGTATTTAGGAGGAACACAGGATAATGGTTCATGGCTTTCTCCAGAGAATCCAACCCCATTAAGTGGGTGGAAAGAAGCTTCTGGAGGTGACGGTTTTGATGTCGTATGGCATAGTACAGATCCGAATAAACTGATAACTTCTTTGTATCACAATAGATTATACGTTTCGTATAATGGAGGGCAAAACTTTGGATCTCTTACGTCTTCTGATAACTTGGTAGATGTTGGAGATGGAAAAGCTCCATTTATAACACAAATAGCCAATAGCCCAACAACTCCAGATCGTTTATTTATGGTAGGACCATCAGGAATTTCTAGATCTGAAGATTTTGGTAAAACATGGAGTACTGTATCTATTTCTTCAGATTGGGGATATGGAGGAAGTGGAAAAGTTGCAATATCTCAGTCGAATCCTCAGAATGTTTGGGGGGGATGTAGAATGTCTACTTCAGGAACTGTATATTTCTCTTCAGATGGAGGAAAAACTTTCCAAGCGACACAAAAATATAGCCGTGTTTTAGGAAACCTTTCTGGATTAGAAACTCATCCGACAAAACCGAATACAGCTTTTGCTTTATTCAGCTTTCAGGGAAGACCTAAGGTTCTAAGAACTGATGATAAAGGACAAACTTGGAATGACATATCAGGTTTTAATGAAGGTTCTGTTAGTACTAATGGCTTTCCAGATGTAGCTGTTTATGCTCTTCAGGTTATGCCATATAATACTAAAGAGATATGGGTTGGAACAGAGATAGGCCTTTTTATATCGAAAGACGAAGGTGCTACTTGGCAATATTCTAATAATGGATTGCCTGCGGTATCAATTTGGGATATAAAGGTTAGGGGCAATCAGGTTGTTTTAGCTACACATGGAAGAGGTATATGGGCTGTTACTATTCCAGATTTATCAACAGTGCCTCAGGCACCAATCATTGCAGGTACAGGTGTAAATCCAAAATCAGAAGGAATTGTTAAATATAAATACCCTTCGTTGTACGACTCTGTACATTTAATGGTAAACGATGTAGTTGCAAAGAGAATAACCACTGATTTGGCAATAGAAGAAAATGGTATTATGATGTTTGACTTGCCAGAAACAGATGAGGTCTCGGTGCAATTAAAAGGATTCAAAGATGAAGTCGCTCATTATTCTGGTAAAGTAGATATGGATATTATTCGTTTCTCAGAGCCAGTTAGCACTTATGCCAATAACTTTGATGGAGATGCTACTACTGATTTCTTTGGTACAGGATTTTCTGTAACTACTAATTCTGCATTAACTGGCCGGGCGATTCACTCTGCTCACCCATACGCAACGAATAAAGATTTTACTTATACTTTGAAAAAACCAATAACTATTACTCCTAGAGCAAGTGATGGTAAGGCATGGTTGCAGTATGATGATATTCCAATGGTGGAAAAAGGAGAGGTTAATGTTGCATATGGAAATAGTGATTTTTATGACTATGTGGTTGTTCAAGGAACTAAGGATGGAATAAATTGGAAGGATATTGGAGCAGGTTATGACTTCAACTCTATAAAGGCCAAAGCTTCAGATTTAGGTATTAATGACGAAAATGGAACTCCTAAAGATGATTTATATACAACTCATCGTGTCGATTTATTAGAGTATTTTGCTGAAGGAGATGTGATCCTACTTCGTTTTAAATTGCATTCTGATCCATATACCGCCGGCTGGGGTTGGGCAATTGATAATGTTGAAATCCAGCGAGAGCAATTTACCAGTAATGAGGTAAACGAGTTGGCAAATACAATTGTGTATCCAAATCCTGCGAAAGAATATTTCAATGTACAATTTGATAATAAACTCAATGGTAAGGTTGAAATGAAGCTATGGGCAGCAACAGGAAAGTTAGTTCATAGTAAGAGTGTAGATGCAAGTACGAGAACTTACAAATGGGATGTAAATGGATTAACATCCGGAAATTACTTCTTGGAAGTAGTAAGTGGTACAAAAAGAAGCACGCACAAAATTCAAGTAATTAAATAGAAGAATTTAAATAGAAAATAAAGAAAGGGTTGTCGTTTGATAACCCTTTCTTTATTCAAATAAGTCAAGAAGTCCATCGGGACATTCAACAGTAATTAATGCTTCTGCTTCGTCAAATCCTCTGATGAAATCTTCACTTAAAGGAAGCATTATTAGATCTCCATTTTCTTTCTCGATGTCAAGTAGAACATTTCCTGAGTAATCGCTTACATTGGCAATTTTTCCCAAGTGTCCTTTATTGATATCGTCCACTGAAAATCCAATAATTAATTCGGGTTGAAAGCGAGTGTCGTCTGCAACTACATCATCACGTTCGACAAAAACTTTACACCCAACAAATTCAACTGCTTTTTCAAGAGATGCAAGGTCATCAAACTGAATAGTAGCCATTTTTTGACTACGAATGCGAATTACATCCGGAAAGAAAGGAACAAGTAGTCCATCGATTTCGAAGAAAATAATATCGACTTCATCGAAGGTATCCATTAAACCTCCTGAAATTTGAAGCGTTAGTTCTCCATCAATTCCGTGGGTTTTTTGTACGAACCCAACTTCTACGCATTTTGCTTTTTCAATGGTTTCCATAATTGCAAAAATAAAAAAAGCGATGGATTAAATCCACCGCTTCGTTTTATCTGTTTAAGAATAGTTTCTTCAATAACAGAATTAAGCTTCAGCATTCTCTTCTTCAGATCCAGCTTCATCGGCAGCTTCTTCAGCTGATGCTTCTGCAGCGGCAGCTTCGGCCTCAGCAGCTAGTTCAGCATTTTTAGCAGCGATATCAGCTTTTCTCTTTTCGTTTACTTCAGCTTCAGCAGCTAAGCGAGACTTAGTATCTTCTGCTTTGTCAGCAGCCAATTTGTCTTTCTTAGACTGAATTTTAGCGTCTTTACCTTCTTTCCAGGCAGTAAAACGCTTTTCAGCTTCAGCTTCGTCGAATGCTCCTTTTCTTACTCCGCCCAATAAGTGTTTTTTCATCATAACACCTTCGTACGAAAGAATCGCTCTTGCAGTATCAGTAGGCTGTGCACCTGTTTGAACCCATTTCAATGCCTTTTCGAAATCTAGTTCGATGGTAGCAGGATTGGTGTTCGGATTGTATGATCCAATACGCTCAATGTATTTACCATCACGTGGCGCTCTGCTATCTGCTACAACAATGTGATAGTAAGCGTGACGCTTACGTCCATGTCTTGCTAATCTAATTTTAGTTGGCATTTTGTTTTGTTTTTAAAGTATTAATATTACCTACTTTTAATAGCGACTGCAAAAATACATTTTTTTTGACATTAAACAACACTGTTAAAGCAATTTAATTGACGATATAGCTGTTACTCCTTTACAGTTATCTCTTTCTGAGCCTGAACAAATTCTCCTTTTGCGTTTACACCACATACTGTTATGGTGTATGTCCCTTCAATGTCGCCAGTGTAAAAACTTATATCTGTTTTTTTCGATTGCACAGGAATTATCACATTAGGTTTCCAGCATAGAGTTGTTCTTAGATCTGGAATTTGGTTTTGTTTCAATTTGGCATTACTATAGGTAGGGAGTATAAATTTTGATGGAAACTCACAAATAGGATAGGTTACTCTTGTGGCATTGGGAAGCATGGGAAGTGAACTAAAATTTGCTGCTCGAGTGAAAATACTTACTATTCCGTAGAATTTAGATTGTTTGTAGTAGTATTCTTCCGGAACTACCTCAATAAAATCGATCAGTTTATGGTTGAGCTTGGCAACTTCTTCAATATTGTCATAGTATACACCGTCAACAAATAGTGTTGGAGTTTCTTGAAGGTATGTTCTGAAAATAGGGTGAGCTGCTTTCATATAATATGACTTTTTCTTTTTCGATAAACGAATGCTTGGAATTAGTTCATAGAAATATTCTGGCAGGGAATCAAGTTCAACATAGTTATCCAATTTTAGGTGCTGATGAGGCTTACCATAAAAACTAAGTCCTTTTTCCTTTTTTGAGGGAACTACTTGTAGTTCTCTCTTTTTAAATTTGAATTTACGAGCTAGTTGATAATTAACGAATTGTTGTTTAATGTATTCGGAATTTTTATTATTCAGTGTTAGATTTTTATTTTTTTTCAAGGATTTAAAATTGCTCCAATAACTCTCGGTTAAGCTAATATTGCAATTTTCAGATGTCGTTAAAATCATATCTTTTTTACCGTATTCAACAGGTAATAATACGTTGAACTCTCCTTTGGCATTTGATCTACCATGATAAAGTTTTACTTTTCTGTCAGGAGACGAAATTAATACATCAATATCTTTAATCGGATCTTCATTTGTGTTAGCTACCTTACCAGAAAAAACTACCCCGGTATAATCTGGATAATGTTCTAAATTGGGAGTTCCATGGGTTAATTCTCCCCTATTCCATACGCTATTGCTGAAAATGTAGGGTTCCTTGGAGCTTATGGAAATTGAATAATTTTCTATGTTTTTTGCTGGAACTATTTTATTAATAGATACTGTTACTTCTTCTCTGGGTTTATAGTTCTTTTTATTAGTAGTAATTCGAATGTTTGAATTGAATTTTGTAGAAAGAGGCGTTAAAACTTCTAAATTCTCATGTGTTTCTTCTATCTGTTGATCTGGATTAATTATGGCAATTTTCGATTGACAAAAATAATCCTCGCCATAGTTTTTAATTAAATTGGTATAAAAGACAATGTTGTAGAAAGATGTCGATAATGAATCAGGAATTCTAATATCTCCAAATCCAGCACCATTTATTAATCGTACTTTTTGTCTTATTATTGAGTGATTTTTAGAGTTAATCAATTCAATAAAACCAATCTCGCTGGAATTACTTAGTTTTTTTTGATCTAAATTTAGGTTATAGAGTTTAAACCATATTACTTCTCCGGAAAAGTAACACCCTTTATTAAGATGCATTGCAAGTTGATCATGTGGTAGAGCTACTTTTTGCGCAGATATGTTTAGACTTATTAAGAGTATTGTTATTGATAGGTATATGCTATGTTTCATCGCTAATGCTTTTGAATTAAGAAAAATTATTGCCAGAAATCTGGCTTCTTAGAGTTAGCTGTTTCTCTACAATCAGTACATGTTATACTTTGAGATACAATCCACGATTCTCGTCCCATTTCTTGTTTAAGGATTCCTAAAATAAAAGCTTCTCCTCTTTCATGTTGGTAATGAATAACAGAAGCATCATTGTAGGGATTGTTATCAGCTTCTTTAGCAAGAGTGTCGTAATCACAGCTTTTAAATGGATACTCAGCTCTTAGGTTGTGATCTGTCCGTTTAATTTTGAAGAATTTTTCTTTAATATCAGATGCCTCAAAATATCCTAAGGCTTTTTGACTGGTTGAGCAACAGGTAATATTACCATATACCGAGTAAGGCATCTTGTCGTGTATACTTCCGGAATTCTGATTTATTTCTTGTAATTTTTTCCAATATTCATAAGTATTTTTACTCAAAGAGTATTGTTTGATAAAGATTCCATAATTTCTTCTTAATCGAGTATCCTTCGAGGAGATTGTTTTAATTTCCTTGTTTAAGATTCTACTAGTAGAAAGATTTTCGGATGTGCCAATCAGAATTTCTTTAGAAATATCTTCTTTCCAACAATAGCGCTTTGCGTCATCCATGTTGAGTTCTGCCTCGATATTGTGTTGCCATCCTTCTTGATATTCCCACTTTAGATGTTTACATTGATTGGATGGGTCTGAGCTGTCCAGAAGTATTTTTAGTTTTTTTATCGGAAACTTTATGTCATTGATATAGATATAGTCTTCAAGTTCTTCAAAATAAACTTTGTCGATTTCAGGAGCAGGAATAATGGTAATATCGTTTGATTCGTATTCTTTACCATCATTAGTGATTATTTCTAAAGAATAAGTATGTCCCGCTTTTCCAATAAAATTTTTATCAGTAGTTTGATAAATTCCAGGCTTAATTTCACTTAGCTGAGCTACGCTTCCTCCAACCTCATGGATTCTGATTTCTGCATTTTCTACCGGATCAAAATAGTAGGTCGTGTCTACAGATACTGTTCTTGATAGCTTTACCTGATAAGGTTCTGCTTTTGTTGTAATACGTCCTTCAACTACTAGTTGCTTGTCAAATCTTGCTCCTTTAAGATTTGGATTGTATGATTCAATACAAGAATTATATAGTAGAAATAAACTACAAAAGAGTATTGTTGATATTAGTATGTATCTTTTCATCTGTCTTTGTTGTTAAATTGTTGCAATTTATTTGGTTAGAAGCGGAAATTGTATGTGATAGTTGGGATAGCAGTTCCAAATATTGAAAGTTTGTATCCATTAATTCTCATTCCTTCACTTCTGAAATAAACTGAATAAGCATTTTTTCGTCCAGTAACATTGTACACTGAGAAAGCCCATGAGCTGTGAGCTAATTTTCTTCGTTTTAAGTTACCTTCAATTTTTAAAGCAAGATCAACTCTGTAATAATCGGGAATACGATATTGATTATAATCAGTATAATGGAGTATTACCTGATTGCCCATTTGGTATTTACTTGTTGGATATGTTATCGGACGTCCTGAATTATAAACAGTATTAACTGAGAAAATAGCTCTGCGGGATAGCTTAAAATTCATTAGCAAGTTCAAGTTGTGTGGTCTGTCATAACTTGCAGGAAAGTAATCCCCATTATTAACTTGTTCTTCTGAGTAAGGAGAATCGGCTTTAATTTCTGTTTTTGAATAAGAGTAATTGAACATACCAAAAATTCGTCCGATATTACGTTTTATTGAAAACTCAAAACCATATGATCGCCCTTTCCCATTTAATAGTTCGGTTTCAATATGATCGTTTAGAAGAAGACTTGCTCCAGGTTTAAACTCTTTAATGTTTTTAAGCCATTTGTAGTAGACTTCTGCAGAAATCTCGAATCTGCCACTTTGATAATTTTTGAAGTATCCAAACGATAGTTGATGCCCAATTTGTGGTTTGATGAATTTATTGCTTAAAGTCCATGTATCTGTAGGTGATATTGCGGTACTATTGGTAAGTAGATGCAAATACTGAGTTGCTTTATTGTAACTGAACTTCAGAGAGCTTGATGCATCAAGAAGATATTTAGCCGAGATTCTGTACTCGGGGTTTAAGTATATTTTATCGATACTTCCTTTTTTGGTGCTGATTGTATCTGTAATGTTGCTTGCTTTTAGAGGGGAATTTTCGGTGTATTTATATTCCTGACCATCTTTTAGTGCGGCAAAGGAGTTTATGCGCAAACTCCCCGATAAAGTAAGTTGCGGCGATAAGTTGAATTCGTCGCCTATATATATAGCTGTTTCTAAACCTTGTTGATCGGCACTTTGATAAGGAAGTACCTTTGAAGTTGAACTAGAAATTCGACTCCCGGGATTAACAGTGTAGAGTGTGCTTGTTAGTCCCATGTTCATAGTATGATTGCCATTACTGTATGAAATATTACTTTTTAAACCAATATTATTTAGTTTATGTGTTAATCTAAAGTCATCCAATGGATTCTCTTGATCTTTCATTTCATAAGTATACTCACTATATAAGATGGAACTGTTTAGATGAAGAGCATTATTTATGTCGCTCTTCCAATTTAAAACTCCCCATCTGTTATTATACTGATAAACAGTGTCGCTTCTTAATTGAAATTCATCATTACTAATATACGCATTGGCTGATATCTTATTTTTTTTATTCAATTTATAGCTTAGCTTTAATTGTGCGTCATAGAAGTTTGCAGAGGAATTTGAAAGTCTTTTACTTTTCACTTGGTCAAGTAGCCAGTCAGAGTAAGTGCTTCGTCCATTAATTAAAAATGTTAGTTTGTCTTTTTTTATTGGTCCTTCTAACATCATTCGAGCTGACATAGGGCTAATACCTCCGCTTCCATGAATTTTTTCATTGTTTCCATCTTTGGTTTTGATATCATAAACAGAGGATAAGCGTCCACCATGGTGGGCTGGTATACTACCTTTGTACATTGTGGCCTCCTGTACTGCATCGGCATTAATTGCTGAAAAGTTTCCAAACAAGTGAGATGGAGCGTAGACAGGAGCATTATCTATTAATATTAGATTTTGATCCGATTTGCCTCCTCTTACATTAAAACCAGCAGCACCTTCTCCTACTGATTGTACTCCAGGAAGTAGTAAAGCCCCTTTCATTACATCTGGTTCTCCTAAGAGAGAAGGGATTGAGTTAAATTCTTTTATGTCCAAAGATTCTACCCCCATGGCTGTCCGGTCGACATTACCTTGTCTGTTACCAAATATGTCAATATCTGTTAATACATTAATTTTTGTATCTAACATGACATCTAATTTTCCTGTGGAGTAGAAATTTATGATTCGTTGGGCAGATTCCATTCCCAAACTTGTGAACTTAATGATGTAATTGCCTTTTGCTAAAGGAAGTTTAAAATATCCCTCTTTATTGGTGGACACTCCTCTGTTAGTTCCATTTATATAGACATTGGCGCCAACTATTGGTTTGTTGTCCTGAAATGAAGTTAATTGTCCTTTGAAAAACTGCGTCTCTTTACTTGTTTCACCGGGTGTTCCGATATTGAATATTTTATATTGAAGTTGAAGTAAAGCTTGTCTGGATGCCTTCTTCTTTTCTTCTTCCTTTGCTACTTCATGTGAGTTATCGACGTATGATAAGAGAGATTTGCGAATACTCAATCCACTATAAAGAATGATTCGTTTTGATGAAAGTTTATGATAATTGAAGAAGTGGGCAGATAATAATGATTTTAGACAAGAATCAATATCTGTATTGGTGAAACTTCTCGTGAGCTTTATATTGTCAACGAGCTCAGGTAGATATAAAAATTCAATATTAGTTTGTTGACTAATATTGTTCAATATGTCAGTTAGAGGCATGTTGTTATAATTGCCATTTATAGTTTTTGAAGAGTTTTGTCCAATGGCAAATAATGAAATTGTTATAAGTAATGTTGTGAGTATCTGTTTCATGAATCGTTTTATTGTGTGATGGTTAAACCTTTTTCGTCACAGAATTTTATCAGAGAAATAAATGCAGGTAGATCCCTCTTGGAAGGGAAAAGATTATTTTGTCGTAGATAACTTTTTATTGTTTTCTTTTGCTTGACAAAAAGCTTTAGAATAGATGATCGGTTTCTAACTCTTATAAGTTGTTGATCAATCAATAAATAAATTTTTGAATTTTTATTGTATTTCCCGATCGAAAACTCTGTTGTTTCCTTTAAAATTGATTTATAGTGAAATTGCAAAAGTTTTATCTTTCCATCATATAATACTTCATAAAGCTTAGGAGGATAATCTGGAAGTAGAGTCTTTATGTTTATAAAGTTTCGAGTGTTCTGCGTCGAAAAGTCGTTGAAGGAGAATGCATTTACGTCTTCTTTGTTTATATAATAGTATATGTAAGTATTAGCCTTTTTTCTACTAACTACTAGTTTGTCTTGATGAATGTCGTAGTTAATCATAATATCTTTGAAAAGATGTCTTTTTAATTGAATATTAGCACTTGTAAATTTGTTTTTATCCAGATATTGATGTCCTGTGTAGCCAAGTCCGTAGTCATACCATCTGGTGCCATTAATTAATAAGTCAGGATTGGAATAAAGTTTTAGAGAGTCGAGAGTAACTGTTTGTGCAAAACTAAACATAGAAAACAACAATGGTAGCATGCTGATGAGTAGACGCAGTGTCATAAGTTTTAGGTTTTATTGTGTAATTAAGTGATAGTTGAATCTATTGGTTAATAACTTTTCCCCTTCTTAATAATCAATAGATTGACTTAGAATTTTCAAATCTAATAATTATATTAAGACGATACAACCAGTTAAACAATAAATATTTATAGACGCAACTATTAAGGAAGTTGTGCATCTAATCTCATATGCATAACTTTATAACCAAAACAAAATCATGAGAAAACTCTTTTATTTTATTGTAGCGTTAGGAGTGTTTACATCTTGTTTAGATGCAGAAGATAATAAAAGTGCAGTGGGAGATATTTATACAGAATGTATACGTACTACTGATAATCAATTGAAATATGCACCTGTTATGATTTGTCAGTCAAATACTCCTTTGGATGCAGTTACGGTCAATCACTCTACCTTTGCTTCTCCTTTGTCATTAACAGCTTTTGATTCCTATAAAACAACTTTTGCCAAAGTGCCGGGAGAAACAGATTATAAAACAGATAAGCCTGTTACTGGACTGTATACATATAATGTGACGTTTGCTGGTGGGGAAACAAAAGAAATGACAGAAAACTTAAAAGGTGAGGTTGTAGAGCCTCCTGTTATAGTGCCTGAAGGAACGAAGTGGAATAGTGAAAAGAATCAATTAGATTTTGATTGGAATGATGTAACTAATTTTGATTATTATAGCATAAGACTATATACAATCGAAGACGAGGAGAAGAAGGTTTATGTTTCACCTTTGTTTAAAAATGCAAGTAGTTATGAAGTTAAAAGGAAGCAGAATGACAAGTATTGGGCATATGAATTTACTCCGAATAACAATCAAGAGTTCAAATATGAGGTAGTTTGTTATAAAATGGAAGAAGGGACAACGAGTAGGTTGGAAGGAATTGCGAGAACAAAAGGTTTGATTACCTGGGTAGGGAGCGATTCTTCAAATTAAGATATAAAAAAACCAGTGATTTAATCACTGGTTTTTTATCGAGATTAGTTTCTTTTAACTTTCCCCGAACCAGCAATGCTGGAGTCAATTCTAGGTGAGCCAGAGTAATAAACATCTCCGCTACCAGCAACTCTTACTTTTAACGAATGGTTCGCATAGACATATGAGTTGCCCGATCCAGATACTTTTACGTTTACATCTTCGGCTTTAAATCCAGATGCTTTCACATGACCCGATCCCGAAATTCTAATGTCGAATTCTTCTTCAGCATTTCCTTTGTCTATCACAATGTGACCTGATCCAGAGATTTCGGAATCAACGCGGTTGCATTCCAAATGTTCGATATCAATATCGCCACTTCCACTTATGGCAAGGTCTATAATTCGCGATTTAATTTTTCCTTCAGAAATAATATCACCTGATCCGGAAACAAAAATTCCATCAATTTCAGGCATTGTGATGTAGATTTCAATTTTTCCTAAATTATTATCCGACGAAAACCAACGTTTAGATGACTTGGTTCTGATAATTAATTTATTCCCTTTTATTTCAGTAATAATTTTTCCCAATGAAGAGGATGAACCAACAAGTTCTACACTTTGTTCTTTGCCTTGTTCAAGATGTACTTTGGCATTAATGCGAAGTGATAGTTCGGTAAATGCTCCTAAGTGTCTCTCTTCTGTTTCAGCATTAGCCGAAAGGGAGAAAATTGAAAATATTGCAATTAGAAATAGGTTCAAAAAATTTCGTTTCATGATATTATGGGTTTTATTGATATTAAAATTGCATCTCTCGGAATAATAAGACGCAATTATAGCGTAGAAGTTGCAATTTCATTGTTTAAAAACCGTTGTTTTTTGTTAAAAATAGGAGAAGATGTTGAAAAGTACTTCAATTGTAGTTAGTTTAGAGAACGATGATAACGAACAAAATCAAAAAATAGAATAATGAAGAATTTATTATTGGTAATCCTTTTTGTAGGAATAGGAGTTAGTGGCTTTGCTCAGAAAAAGCAAATGTGGGCAAAATCATTTTTGAATAAAAAAGCACCAGAGTTGGTGGTTGAAAAATGGATAACGCAACAACCTGATGTAAAAGGGAAGTTTGTATTGATCGATTTTTGGGCAACATGGTGCGGTCCATGTCGAAAAGCAATTCCTGAAATGAACCATTTTCACAAGAAGTTTGGCGATAAGCTAGTGGTTATTGGTTTGTCGAAAGAGAAAGAAGATAAAGTGAGAAATTTTGCGAATCCTAAAATCGAATACTTCAGTGCTATTGACCCTAAAGGAAGAATGGCAAGAGAGTTAGAGATAAAAGGAATTCCTCATGTGATTTTAATCGACCCTCAGGGGATCGTTCGTTGGGAAGGTTTCCCGGGACTTAAAGGGCATGAGTTGACCGAAGAAGTTGTTGGAAAAATATTAAAGGAATTCAAATAGAGAGAAAGGAGAGTTAAAGCTCTCCTTCTTTTATGCGTTTTAATTTATTTGTTCCAAAGCAAGAATAACCTTTGTTAGGAAATGCCACATTGAAAGTGGTAGTAATACTGTTGTCTGTATTTTTCGTTATTACCCAGCGAGCTTTGCCTCCGGGAACGAAATTTTCAATTTTCTCTGTCTCAAATACGAATTCATTGGGAGTCGATAAGGAATCAATTAATATGTATTGATTCACGTAGCCTTCGATATTGAATTGGCGAAACACAATGGCTTTTCGATGTTTGTCAAAGCTGATGTAGCCTTTGTCAATATGGTGTTCGCCTTTGGGCTTTTGTTTAGTTGGCGCAAATTGGGAGTCATTAATTACTTCTATATATTTTTTATTCATAACCCATTGAAAAGAGGATTTAATGGTAGACTCGTTATTGCCAAAACCTTTTCCTGTTCCCTGCCACTCGCCTATTAAGAAGCTGATTTTATTGAAAGGAGTTTCTTGTGCGCGAATAATTGATGTTGACAAAGCACAGATTGCTATTAGAATTAAAACTTTTCTTTTCATGACTATTAAATTGAATACTTAGTATGGTTAAAGGAGTTTTTATTTGAGATTTTTTTGATGGTGAAGCAATATACAAACTTTTTCAATGTTATTGAAGATGTAGGTGCTTGTGGCAATATATCAGGTTGTTAAGGATATTTTTATAGAAAGAAAAAAATCGATATATTTGCTTCACAAAGAGTTCTAACCAGCATGGTTGGAATTCTTTTTGTTTTTGTATCAACCCTGACAAAGTATTATAATAGGAGGAAACAACATGAATAAAGTAACATATTTAACCAAAGAAGGATTAGCGAAACTAAAAGATGAGTTGGATCAACTAATGAATGTTGAGCGTCCAAAAATTTCGAAGCAGATTGGCGAGGCCATTGAAAAAGGCGATATCTCAGAGAATGCTGAGTACGATGCAGCCAAAGATGCACAGGGAATGTTGGAAGCGAAAATTGCACTTCTACGTGGTCAGCTAGCTAATGCTCGAATTATTGATGAGTCGCAGATTAACACTGAAACAGTTCAGATTTTGAATAAAGTGACCATCAAGAACAAGAAGAATAATCAAGTAATGAAATATACTATCGTAGGTGAGCAAGAGGCTAACCTTCGTGAAGGTAAAATTTCTATCGATACTCCTATTGCCAAAGGCTTATTGGGTAAAAAAGTAGGTGAAGTTGTCGATATTAAAGTGCCTTCTGGTATAATTCCTTTTGAAATTGTGGAAATCAGTATTTAACTTTGAGAACACTTATCTCAAAAAAAATAATACTATATGGCAACTATCTTTTCAAAAATTGTAAAAGGCGAAATTCCATCTTATAAGATTATCGAAGATGAAAATTTCTATGCCTTCTTAGATATCTTTCCTTTAGCCAAAGGGCATACTTTAGTTATCCCTAAAAAGGAAGTCGATTATCTTTTCGATTTAGATGATGAGCTTTATGCAGGATTGCAATTGTTTGCTAAAAAAGTGGCAGTTGCGCTAAAAGAGGCTATGCCTTGTGTAAAAGTAGGTGTTGCAGTATTGGGCCTTGAAGTTCCTCATGCGCACATTCACTTGGTGCCTATGCAGAGCGAAAAAGATATTAATTTTGCCAATCCAAAACTGAAGCTCTCCGAAGCTGAGTTTAAGGAAATTCAACAGAAAATACAAAACGCATTATAATGCAGAAAGCTACCTTCGGGTAGCTTTTTTTATATCTATACTTCAACAAAAAAAAAGTTGCCTCAGCAGTGGCAAAGCACTTTTGAGACAACTTCGAACTAATTATTCCTAAAAAATAACCTTAGACAAAACACAATAACTTCTAGAAGTTTCAACGCATTATTAATCGTTATTGGTTTCGTGACTTTAATTGGGAAAAAGTATCGTTATTATAATGTCACTCCTGACTTAAAAATGGCAATCTCTCTAATTTCGCTTTTCTCGTTATTTACCAATTCTCCACTGGCTACACTTAAGATGAAGTCGATGAATTGCTCAAGTAATACTTCCATCGAAGTATCTTCTACCAATGCTCCGGCATTAAAGTCGATCCACTTCTTTTTCTGGTTGTAAATTTCAGAGTTGGTCGAGATTTTTACCGTTGGAACGAAGCTGCCAAACGGAGTGCCTTTTCCTGTGGTGAAAAGAACCATCTGGCATCCGGCTGACCCCATAGCTGTAGATGAGACCAAGTCGTTACCTGGTCCGTAAAGTAAGTTCAATCCTTTTTGCTGTAGTCTGTCTCCATAATCCAGAACAGCCTCAATGGTGGCGGCTCCTCCTTTTTGGATACATCCAAGCGATTTATCTTCCAAAGTTGAAATTCCTCCTGCTTTGTTGCCTGGCGATGGGTTTTCGTATACAGGCTGATTATGATTTAAAAAGTATTTTTTAAATCGATTGACCATATCAACCGTATCATCAAACACCTGTTTGTCTTTGGCGCGCTCCATTAGCACTGTTTCGGCTCCGAACATTTCTGGAACTTCAGTAAGAATGGTTGTTCCTCCATTTTGAACGATGAAATCAGAGAATTCTCCCAACAATGGGTTGGCTGTAATTCCTGATAGACCATCGGAGGCACCACATTTCAGTCCGATTTTAAGATCGCTGATTGGGCAAACCTCTCGTTTGTCTTCTTTCATCTGCTGTGCCAATTGAAGAAGTAGCTGAGTTCCTTCTTCAATTTCATCTTCCACATCCTGAGTAACCAGGTAGCGGATTCTTCCTTGGTCGGCTTCTGTTAAAAGCTCTTTGAATTGCTCTGGCTGATTGTTCTCACATCCTAAGCCTAAAACCAAAACACCACCGGCATTCGGATGTAGAACAATATCGGCCAAAATACGACGCGTATTTTCATGGTCGTCGCCCAACTGAGAACAACCAAAATTGTGTGTCATCACATTGATTGCATCAATATGAGATGTGTCGATGGTTTGTTCTAATCGACGAACCATTTGTTGAGCCACTCCATTTACGCATCCTACCGTTGGAACTATCCAAAGTTCGTTTCTAACTCCTATGTCTCCGGTTTTTCTACGAAATCCATTGAATGTTTTCTCCGATAACTTAGCGTTCAAAGAATTCAGTTTCGGATGATATTCGTAGCAAAGCTCTCCGGAAAGATTCGTTTTTAAATTGTGTGTGTGAATGTGATCTCCTGCTTCGATTGGCTGGGTAGCATGTCCGATTGGAAAACCATATTTTATGATGTCTGAATCTTGTTCAATTGCTGTAATGGCCACCTTATGACCTCGTGCTACATCCTGCTGCAAAGTGACGTTTTGCCCATTAATGTCAAGAGTAGTTTCGGCCTTTAGGTTACGTAAAGCAACAACTACGTTATCGGCTTTATTTATTTGAATAAACGGTTTGCTCATCAAATCATCTTTTAATAATTCATCAAACTCTTTTCTAGCTTGCCACCTAGAATTGCTTCTACTGCTGAAGTTACAGCTTGAGCTAGACCTTCAACTTCGTTCAGGTTTAATCCCCATGCTGAAAGTTCCAATGTCTTTTCTACTAATACGTCAATTGCAGTAGAATTGGTTTCCCATTGCTGTTGGAAAAAATCAAGTAGTTGCTGATCGTCTTTTAAATCAATCTGTTCAGCATTCCACTCTCCTTTATAAAAACAAATTAAAGCCGCCAGAGAAAGCACTAATCCTTTTGGCACTTCACCATATTGCTTCTGGTATTGTAGTAACGAGGGAAGTACACGTGTTTTGTATTTCGATATAGAGTTCAAGGCTATTGAGATCAAATAATGCTTGATATATGGGTTCTTAAATCTATCCATTACATCGGCAGCAAAAGACTGTTGCTCCTCCAGCGGCATATCCAGTGTTGGAATTATTTCGGTTGCTATAACCTTAGATATAAAACGGCCAATAACATCGTTTTCAACAGTCTCTTTTACGGTACGAAGTCCGTATAAATAAGCTAAAGGAACCATTGTGGTGTGTGCACCATTTAGGATACGTACTTTTCGTGTTCTGTAAGGAGTTAAATCTTTGGTGAAAATTACATTCAGGTCGGTTTGTTCGAATGGTAATTCTTCTGAAACCGATTGGTCTGATTCAATTACCCAAAGCATGAATTGTTCTCCTTCAACAATCAAGTTGTCTTTGTAACCTAGCTCTTCCTGAAGTTGAGCAATTTTGTCTTTTGGATAACCAGGAACAATTCTGTCTACTAGTGTATTGCAGAAAATGTTGTGATTGTGGATCCAGTTGACAAAATCTTCAGAAAGATTCCATAGGTCAGCATACTTCAGAATCATTTCACGAAGCTGAGTTCCATTTTTATCAATTAACTCACAAGGAAGAAAAATCAATCCTTTATCGGCTGCTCCATTAAAGTGGTTGAAGCGTTCGAATAGCAATTGAGTTAACTTCCCAGGGAAACTGCTAGCTGGTGCATCAGATAACTGATCGTCGGCATTAAATGCAATTCCTGCTTCAGTTGTGTTGGAAACAATAAATCTTAAGTCCGAATTGTACGCTTGCTTTTTATATAAATCGAAATCACTATATGGGTTAATAGCATCTTGAATACATGAAATCACCTGATTTTCACTTACAGCTTCACCATTCTTAATACCATTTAAATAAAGAGTGTAGAGTCCGTCTTGTTGCTTCAGCATGTCAACCAAGCCATTGTTGATAGGTTGAACCACACAAACTCCGCCATTAAAATCACTTTTCTGATTCAATGTCTGGATGGCGTAATTGACAAAGGCGCGTAAGAAGTTACCTTCTCCAAACTGAAGAACTCTGATTGGAAGTTGTTCCGTTTTATGTGTATTTCGATTTAATTCGTTCATTCGTAAAAAATGTTTTCTGTTGAATAGGTGTCTTGATACCAAATTTAGATCGAAATAAGTAAAGGCAGATTTCAATATAGAATTGGTATTCGAAGCCAAATTTGTGCAATGATTTTTCCATTTGCAAAACATGTGTTGTGCAAAAAATTGCGCAAAGCGTCTCGCAAAGCTTTGCGGTTGTAAAAAGCTGTTGTAAAACATTTTAAAAAGTTTATTTGTTGACATAATGCTGGTTGTTTTTAGTGTTAGTTTTTACCTTTGCACAAAGGGTTGTGCTGAAACTGATAAGATGGTTTCGGTGAAAAATGAATGTTTATGAAGAAGAAGCACTTGTCGTTAAAAGATTTAGCATCTGAGTTGAAGGTGTCAATTTCTACAGTTTCCAGGGCGTTGAAAAATCATCCGGATATTAGTCCTGAGATGACCAAGAAGGTGCAAGCTCTAGCCCGAAAACGAAACTATACTCCAAACCCGCTAGCTATGGGGTTGTTAAGGCAGCAAACCAAAATGATTGGGGTAATTGTACCCGATATGGTTACTCAGTTCTTTTCTTCCATAATAAGTGGTATAGAGCATGTTGCCAAGCAACGGGGCTATTATATCATCATCTCTTCTTCGTATGATTCATTTCAGAAAGAACGGGAATGTGTCGAGAACTTATTGCAAACCAGGGTCGAAGGAATTATAATGAGCTTAAGCTCTGAGACCAAAAACTTTCCACATCTGCGACCTCTTATCGACAGGGAATTACCGTTGGTGTTATTTGATCGTGTAGCTTTAACCGATAAGGTTTCTTCTGTTGTGGTGAACGATAGAGAGTCGACCCGAAAAATTGCACTTCACTTTTACAATCAGGGATATCGTCGTATTGCATTTATTTCTGGAGCTAGTCACCTGCAGATGGTAAAAGAACGAGCCAATGGATATTGGGAGGCTATCCGAGAAGTGGGATTGCCGGAGAAGAAAGAATATTTTGTAGAATGCAATATGACGCAGCAAAGTGCTGCTCAGGCGATGATGAAACTGCTGCGATTGCCAGAGCCTCCTGATGCAGTATGTGGTGTTAGTCATACAGCAACTTTTGGAGCACTGAAAGCCATTCGGAATGGCGGATTGACTATTCCCAATGAAATTGCAGTGGCGGGGTTTGCCGATCAGTTTCATGCCGAATTGGTTACACCGAATTTAACCAGCATACATCATCCTACTTTTGAAATTGGACGCGAAGCAGCTCGCCTATTCTTCGAGCGTTTGGAAAATCCATCTGAGATGCCTGTTCAAGTGGTTTTAAATACCCAATTGGTTCCTCGTGGTTCTTCATTGAAGTAAATCAGGTAGTTAAAATGGCGTAAATGTGATTGTTGGCATGTCGATGCGCTGTATTTACCCACATTGTGCGTTGATATTACCCCTTTGATGTGCGTGCATATTTCAAACTTTGAGCTTCATTTAGTGTAGGTTGAAGAGGATATGCTTGAGAAGGAAAGAATATTAATCGATCATTTAAAGCAAGGTGATGAGTGGGCGTATGAGATATTATTTAACGAATATGCTCCTCGTTTAACCAGTTATGCACTTTCATTGGTAGGTGACGAAGACACTGCACAAGAAGTGGTGCAAGATTTGTTTGTCGACCTGTATCAGAAAAGGAGTTCACTTCATATCCGAAATTCGATAAAGACCTATTTATACATTGCCACGCGCAATAATTCCATTCGATTACTTCGACGAAAAAAGAAAGAAACCACAGATTTAGATCAGTTCGAGATATCGAGTATCGATTCTTTTTATTCCGAAATTGAGTTAGTTGAGTTGAGGGAGAAATTATATGAAGCCATCGAAAATTTACCGACTAAAACAAAGGAATACTTTAAAATGAGCCGATTTAATCAGTTGAGTTATGCCGAAATAGCTGAAGAAAAGGGCGTTTCGGTAAAAAATGTAGAGTATCATATTTCAAAGGCTATCAAGTTGTTAGTGGGGGTGTTAGGCGTGTTGGTGATTTTTTTATTCTTTTTTTCAAAATTTATTTAGGGTAGGTGTCGCTTTGTGTCTCTTTTAGCTGAAGAGATAAAAGAAGTGATATGGAATGGCACCTTATTAGCCGATGTTTATCGGGAGAAGCTACAAACGAAGAAAAGCAAAAATTGACCAACTGGATCAATGAATGCGCTGACAACAAGAAACTATATGAGAAAGCGAAGCTGGCCTGGAAAACATCGGCTAGTTTTAAATTAAGCGAAGAATACGATGTAGACAAACAGTGGCGAGGTGTTCAGAATAAAATACATCGCACCAATAATTTCAGACGTATCTCTATGCAGATAATGCGATATGCCGCTGTTGCATTGGTTGCTGTGATTTCGTCTTATTTTATTTGGGGGAATAGAGGAAGTGCCGCTGTTGATTGGTTTCAAGTGGTGGTGCCCAAAGGAGAACAAACCAATTTGGTTTTAGCCGATGGAACAAAAGTGCAACTGAACTCCGAAACCGTTTTTGCATATCCTTCTAACTTCTCTCGCACAAACCGTATTGCACGATTAAATGGAGAAGGATTTTTCGAGGTAACTTCAGATAAAGAGCATCCTTTTACCATTGAAACTCATTTTCAGGATGTAAAAGTGTTAGGAACCAAGTTCAACCTGAATGCATATGAAAATTCAGATTCAACAGTAACTGCTTTGTTGCACGGAGTGGTAGCATTGTTTGATAAGGCAGGTAGAAAAGTGGTTGAGTTGAAGCCTACACAGAAAGCAGTCCTAAAAAATCAAACGGGAAAAATATTACTCCGAAAGGTGGATGAAGCGATAGATGCTGGCTGGAAAGATGGTATCTATTACTTTAAAAGTATTCGCTTGTCGGAGTTGGTGGAATTACTTGAACGTTGGTATGGAATGAAGATTACCATCAATAGTGATCAGCTGAAGAATGAACGATTTACAGGAACGTTCTTTCGCGATCAAACTATTTGGCAAGCACTCGATTTGCTAAGACTAACCATGCCCATTGATTACTTGCCGGGCCAACGAACTATTCAAATTAACTATAAAAATTAATAGCCTATGAACTAATATAAAAAATCCGGGTAGTGCGCCAACATCAACCCGGACTATAAAAAGTAACGATTGTAAGTATAAAACACTTAACATTTCAAATTTATGAAAAAAAAATCTTGGAATTGCATGTGTGGTCGATACATGCTTAAAAGTCTTGTTTATATGAAATTGACATTAATTTTTATGCTGGTGTCCCTGCTACATGTTCACGCATCAGTTTATGGTCAGAGCAAGCGCTTTAATCTGAAAATGAAGAATGCGACAGTTGAGTCTGTGTTTAAAGCCATTGAAGAACAGGGAGATTACGCAATACTGTTTAAAGACGACAATGTAAACCTAACCCGAAAGGTAAGTGTGGCAGTGGAAAATGAAACTGTCGATAAAGTTTTGAATCAGGTTTTTAGAGGAACTCAGAATCGATATGTGGTTGCTGATCGTCATATTGTGATTACGAAATCGGCAAATGCCATTGTCGGAAAGCAGAAGAAAGATGTAACACTTAAAGGTAAGGTAACCGATGAAAAAGGGGAATTATTGCCGGGTGTTTCAGTGGTCGTAAAAGGAACAACAATTGGTGTGGTTACCAATTTAGATGGAGCATATTCGTTAGTTGTGCCTGCCGATACCAAAACAGTTGTTTTCTCTTTTGTTGGAATGGCAACTCAAGAGATTGAACTGAATGGACAAACAACTCTTGATGTCGTTTTAAAAACTGATGCAATTGGCTTAGACGAGGTAGTTGCAGTTGGTTATGGTGTTCAGCGCAAAGAGTCGCTTACAGGAGCAATTAGCTCAGTTAAAACTGAACAGCTAACTGCATCGACAGAAGCTTCTGTTGCCAGTGCGCTTGTCGGAAAGCTAGGTGGAATTTCTTCTCGCCAGAATAGTGGTAAGCCGGGTGCCGGAGCCAATATTCAGATCCGAAACTTAGGAACGCCTCTTTATATTATCGATGGTATCCAGAAAGATGCAGGTCAGTTTGGTAACTTAGATGCCAACGATATCGAATCTATAACTGTATTGAAAGATGCTTCGGCTGCAATTTATGGGGTTCAGGCTTCCAATGGTGTAATTGTGGTTACTACCAAAAAAGGTAAAAAGAACGGAGCCAATACTATAAATGTAAGTTTACGTCACGGAATCCAGAATTTTACTCGCTTTCCGAAAATGATGAATGCTGCTCAGTGGGTAGATCATATGGTGGAAAGAGACATGAACTTGTATGGAAAAACAAATTATACACGCGAAGAGTATGATAAATGGCAAAAGGGAACAGAGCCTGGCTATCAGAGCTTCGATTGGCGCAAGTTCATTGTAAACGAAAATGCACCTCAGACATATGCGCATGTCGATGCCAGTGGCGGTACCGATAAAGTGGTTTACTATTTAAGTTATAGTCAGGTGAATCAGGAAGGAATGTTTAATGGCTATGGATTTGGAAGAAACAACCTTCAGGCTAATGTGGAAGCCGATTTGGCGCATGGCTTCAAAATAGGGATGAACTTAAACGGAAGAGTAGAAAAACGCGATGGTATAATGACTACTCTGAATTGGGACCACTTTTATATCTTTTCTGAAGCTCTATTCCGAAATCGTCCTACGGAACGTCCTTATGCTAATGATAACCCTGACTATCCTGCCGATAATGGTAAGCGTACTTATGTGAATACTGCTGTAATTAATAAAGCCAACAGTGGTAGTTGGGTAGATACATGGCGCGTTTTGCAAACCAATGTATTCTTAACTTACGATACGCCAATAAAAGGACTTACTGCTAAAGCTGTGGCATCGTATTATTATGCCAATAATGAGTACGATGGACAGAAGTACAACACAAAAGCTTACACTTACGACAAAGCCAATGATGTTTACAATGTAACTTCTGAAAATACCAATCGCTATAAAGAGCGTAGATATAGCAGTGTTGAGGAGCGTATGTTGCGTGGTCAGCTGAATTACATTCGCGATTTCGAAGATCATAAAATTAATGCGGTTTTTGCTGCGGAAATGACAGAGCGTAAAACTCCTAAGTTTGTGGTGAAAGGTAAGCCAACAACGAACTCTCTCTCGCTATTGAAAAAAAGTGAATTTACCGACTTGTATAATGGATATGGCGAAACAGCACGAGCAGGTGTTATTGGTCGTGTAAATTATACCTACAAGAATAAATACATTGCCGAGATTTCTGGCCGTTATGATGGTTCGTATAAATTCCGTCAAGGAAAACGCTGGGGATTATTTCCTGCAGTAGCTTTAGGTTACCGAATTAGTGAAGAAAATTTCTGGAAGAATACAACAATAGCATCTGTTTTCGATGACTTCAAGGTAAGAGGTAGTTATGGAAAAATGGGTGACGATAGTAATGTGGGTGGTTTTGACTACTACGATGGGTATAACTTCGACAGAGGAAAATACATCATGGGGCCTAACCAAACAGTAATTGGTGTAGAGCAGCGAGGTTTACCTGCTACCAATATCTCATGGGTGAAAACCATTAACTTCAATATTGGATTCGACGCTACAATGTTTGATCAGAAATTGCAGATTGGAGCCGATTTCTTTACTCGTAAAAGAGAAGGTTTGTTGGCGCACAAAAACGATATTGTATTGCCTGCGGAAGTTGGTTTTGGTTTGCCAAAAGACAACCTGGAAAGTGATATGAATATTGGTTGGGATGCAATGATCGAGTACCGCGATAAAGTGGGCGAGTTCTCTTACAATGTTGGTTTCAATATTGGTTTTAGTCGCCGTAAAACAGTTGATAAATACAATCCTCAATTTGCCACAGCATACCATTACTGGAGGGATAATCAGGAGAATCGTTGGCAAGGACGTCGTTGGGGATATTTAAACGATGGTCAATTCCAAAGTCAGGAACAGATCGACAATCACCCTATTAACAACGATGGCAAAGGAAATCGCACTATGCGTCCTGGCGATATCATTTACAAAGATTTGAATGGAGATAAAATCATCGACTGGAGAGATACTCGTGTTATTGGTTATCCATCGGGCTTACCATTGTTAAACTACGGTATAAATATTTCTATGAATTGGAAAGGATTCGACCTGTATATGTTGTGGCAAGGTGCTGGGAAGTACAATTACTACCGCGATTGGGAGGTACAGAAACCAGCTCCTGGTGATGGAAATTCTCCTGCATTCTTGGCAGACAGATGGCATCGCGAAGATCCATTCGATTTAAATAGTAAATGGATTCCTGGAAAATATCCAAGTACAGGTAGTTGGTCGCCTTGGCAAAACAACAATTACGATAAACCATCCGATTTCTGGTTGCACAATGTGAATTATATTCGACTTAAAAACATTGAGTTGGGATATAACTTCTCAAAATCGATGTTGGATGGATTGGGAATAAAAGCATTGCGACTTTACGTGAGTGGAACCAATCTGTTAACCTTCGATAACCTGAAAATTGTCGATCCTGAAATTACCAGAACCAATGCGGTATCGTATCCTCAGGTGAAAACATTGAATGTAGGATGTAAAGTGACATTCTAATCAGAGTTTCAGAAATCAAAAAAAATTAAAACAGATGAAAAAATATCAGATAATATCTCTTTTTATTTTGCTGGCTATTGTTACATCGTGTAACGACTGGCTGGACCGTAAACCATACAATATTTTAGGAAACGATGATGTGTGGAAGCAAGAGGATGTGGCGTTAGGTGTACTAGCGAATTTATACTCGCGTATGCCAGTCGATGCATTTAATAAAGGTGGCTACCATGGTGAGTTTTCCAATGCAGAATATAACATGTTGATCTCAGATGAGGCGATGTGGAGTGGCGATAGAAATGGACTGAATGGTGTGCGTATTATTGGTGGAGGTGTTTATAACTACTGGGACTATGGATACATTCGTCATTTGAACCTGTTCATTGAGAAAGCAACAGAATCATCGTTGGGAGCCAAAGAACAGTTAATTGCAGAAGCTCGTTTTCTTAGAGCATTTACTTATTTCGAAATGGTAAAACGCTTTGGTGGAGTTCCATTGGTGACAAAATCGTTTGGTTATGTTCCTGGTGAACCTGTTACTGAATTGCAAGTGGCTCGTGCAACAGAAGAGGAAACTTATAACTTCATTGCAAGCGAATTGGATGCTGTTGTGGACGTGTTGCCTGCTGATAAAAACTTCAGAAGAGCAACAAAATGGAGTGCTTTAGCATTGAAAAGTAGAGCGATGTTGTATGCCGCTAGTTTGGCGAAATATAACAATCAAATGGCCAGTCCTGTGGTTTTGCCAGGGAAAGAGGTTGGTATTTCTGCCGGAAAAGCCAATGAGTATTACACTACATCATTCAATGCAAGTAAGCAAATTATTACCGAAGGAGGATTTCAGTTGAATGCAAGTTATTTCGATGTATTTAATAAGAAAGATGCCAATGAAATGATTATGGCGCGCGACTTTTCTGCTCCTGATCTAGTTCACAATTTTACATTACGCAATACAACACCATCGTTGGCTAAAACCGAAAATAATGGAGCCAATATTACTCCTTATTTAGAAATGGTGGAAGAGTATGAAATGCTAGATGGAACATCGGGCAAGATCAACTTTACAGATGCCGATGGAAATTCAGTTCACTACACCAATGTTGCCGATGCATTTGCTGGTAGAGATAGGCGTTTGGCTGCTACTGTTTTGTTTGGTGGAGCCGAATTCAAAGGGAAAACTGTTAATGTTCAAGCCGGACAGAAAGTATGGAATAGTTCAACCAACTCGTACGAAACTAAGAGTAGTAATACTTTAGGTGAAAAAGATGGAGAAGGTCGATTGATTCTAGGTTTAGATGGTCCTTCGAATGATAAAAACATTACCAATACTGGTTTTTATATCAAGAAATTTATCTCTACAGAATCAGGTGCAGGTTTAATAACAACTCAGGCAACTAATTATTGGCCTATTTTCCGTTATGCCGAAATATTACTGAATGCAGCAGAAGCGGGAATGGAGTTGAATAAAGCAGAAGCTGTTGGTTATATTAATGAGTTGAGGGAAAGAGCAGGTTTTGGTGCTAACAGCATTGAAACATTGACTATGGAAAAGGTAATGCACGAAAGAAAGGTGGAGCTGGCTTACGAAGGTCATCGCTATTTCGACCTAAAACGTTGGAGAAAGTCGGAAGAGGTAATCAGTGGGAAACAGTATCACGGACTTTATCCTTATTTGGTGATAAATGAGGGAGATGTTAACCATCTGAAATATGTATTCGAGAAAGTAGAACCAGCTCGATTGTACGAGGATAAAGTGTTCGAACGCAAGAATTACTATACCTATATTCCAACTGGTGCGGTTTCTAAGAATCCTAAGCTAGTTCTTAACCCTGGGCAGTAAAACATTAAATCTAAAAACATGAATAAGCTATATATTTTACTGATTATGCTTTTTGCAGGAAGCTGTTTTACTTCTTGTGAGTTAGACAATCAAGATGCTCCGAAATTAACTTTTGATGGAACATTTGTTTACAATGGAAAATCGGTGCCTGTGGCCAACAATAAAATCAGTGTGAAATTTTATCAGGATGCTTTTAAGCTGAATGATAAGTTTACAGCAACGGCCGATCAAAACGGACATTTCCAGAACTTGGTTTTTCCTGGCGATTACAAATTGGTGCTAGAAACCGATAAAGGAGCTTATGAGAATAATACCGATACCACAAAAGTGTCGGTAACAGGTAATAAAAGCATCGAGTGGCCAATGAAGCCTTTCTTCTTTGTTACTTCTGCCAATTTCACTAACAACGGAAATGCTATTTCTGCAACAGCTAATATCGAAAAGGTAAGCGATAAAGAGGTGGAGTACGTATCGTTGCTCGTTTCAAAATCGATAATCTGTGATAGAATCAATAAAGATGTCGAGGTGAAATTGACTGATGTTTCTGATTTGAAAAATGTAAATCTATCGGCTACTCTTTCCGATTGGAATAGGAAATATGCATTTGTTCGTATCGGAATAAAATCAAATGCTTCTAGCTATTACAATTATAGCGAGGTAGTGAAGGTGGATCTATAATACCGCATTTATATTACCTTTTATTGAAGAGTCGTGTCTGTTGGGTACGGCTCTTTTTTATTTGGTTAAGAAGGAAATGTATTTGTAGGGTACTATTAACGCATGCGCCAATTTTACCCGTTCGAGGCATCAAAAATACTCCACAATCTGATCATAGTCCAATTAAATTGCCGATGATAAACTAAAGGAAACCAGTTTAATTGATTATTTATGAGAAGAGTCGTTTTAATGCTTTTTGTGTTGTTGCTGGCAAAAGGTGTTGATGCTAAAAAAAATGGTAACGGTTATTACATTACTAACCAGAAACCATTAGTAGCACAAAAGTATGTGGCATTGCCATTGGGTACAATCAAGGCCAAGGGGATGTTGCAAAAGATGTTGGAAATTCAGCGCGATGGATTAACCGGTGATCTGGATGAGAAATATAGTGTTGTTTGTGGTCCCAATAATGGCTGGTTGGGAGGAACTGGCGACGGATGGGAACGTGGTCCTTACTGGATTGATGGTTTGCTGCCATTGGCGTATATTTTGAATGATGAGTCGCTAAAACAAAAGGCGCAGGTGTGGATCGAATGGAGCTTGAAAAATCAGTTGCCAAACGGAAAATTTGGACCTCAGCCCCTACCTAAAGGTTATAAGCGTATTTCGGGCACACAACAAGACCGAAGAGAGGATTGGTGGCCTAAAATGGTAATGTTGAAAGTGCTTCAGCAGTATTATACGGCAACTAACGATGAGCGTGTGTTGACTTTGCTTACCAACTATTTTAAGTATATGTATCGAGAACTACCTGACCGACCTCTTGGTCATTATTCATGGTGGGGAAACAGGCGCGGAGCCGATAATTTGGCGGTAGTTTATTGGTTGTATAATATCACGAAAGAGAAATTCCTGCTGAAGCTGGGCGAGCTAATTCATAAGCAAACGTTCGATTGGGCAAAAGCTTTCACTGGGAATGCACTTCGGAATTTAAATCCTACCTCATCAATGCACTGTGTGAATGTAGCAATGGGGATTAAGGCTCCTGCAATTTACTATCAGCAAAGTAAGAAACCGGAATTGCTAAATGCTGTAAAAGAAGGATTATCTGTTTTAAGAGATGTGCATGGTTTTGCCAACGGAATGTATGGAGGCGATGAGCGTATGCATGGGAACAAACCAACGCAAGGTTCAGAGTTTTGTTCTGCTGTAGAAATGATGTATTCTTTCGAAAGTATTTTGCCTATCACGGGAGATATGTACTATGCCGATTACTTGGAGAAAATTGCTTACAACGTTTTGCCTACACAGCATAACGATGATTTTACCGGGAAACAATATTTTCAGCAGGCCAATCAGGTGCTGATAACTGATGAATCAAGAAACTTTGTACACGACCACAATGGAAGATTGGTGTACGGAACAACTTCTGGTTATCCGTGCTGCCTGACAAATATGCACCAGGGGTGGCCTAAGTTTGTTCAGAATTTATGGTATGCAACTGCCGATAATGGATTGGCAGCATTGGTTTATGGTGCTTCAGAGGTAAAAGCGAAAGTTGCTAATGGTAAAGAGGTGGAATTCTCAGAAACCACTCAGTATCCTTTTTCAAACCGAATCGTTTTTCAGTATAAAACCGATGATGAAGTAGCATTCCCATTTCATTTAAGAGTACCGTTGTGGTGCAAAAATCCAACAGTGAAGATTAATGGAAACAAGGTCGAATTTGAAGTAGAAAATCAAGTTGTTGTAATTAATCGATCGTGGAAAAAGAATGATCAGTTGGAATTAGTATTGCCAATGGAAGTGAAAACAAGTCGTTGGTACGAAGAATCGGTTGCTGTTGAACGTGGTCCGCTTTTGTATGCATTGAAAATAAAAGAGAACTGGGTGAAGGTGAAGAAAAATCACGGCTTTATTGGAACTTCTGGTTACGAAGATGCATTTTGGGAAGTTTACCCGGAGTCAGACTGGAATTATGCAATTTCATCTAGAATGAAGGCTGATGACATAAAGATTGAGGAGCGTAAAGAGGTAAGCGATATGCCTTGGAATCTGAAAAATGCTCCCATTTCAATTTGGGTAAAAGGGAAGCAGGTGAAAAGCTGGACCATTGTGAATGGTTCTGCCGGTCCTATTTTGCATCCAACGTCACCAAGTCGTTATAAAAATGTAGAAGCAGAAGAGATAGAACTTATCCCATATGGATGTACAACTCTTCGAATTTCACAGTTCCCAGCTTGGGGACGATAGTTAATTTAAACAGAGCAAGACCTTTATCGAAATATAGAGGTCTTGTTTTGTAAATGGCAGTTTAGTAGTGTTTTAGTCTTCTGAAAAAGAAAAGTGGTACTGGTTGGTAAATAATATTACTCCTTTCATGTACATTTATAGGTGCTTATAGAGTGCTTTCAAACTATATTTGCATCGATGTAAATTACAGACAATTTCAACTGTCTGTTTAAGGAATGGATATGAAACGAGTATGAAATTTCATTATCCAAAATTTCCACAGGAGGAAAATGAAAATTTATGAGAGTTCCTGAATGTCTTCAAATTTTTTGAAGATTAAGAGAGCAAAAAATTTGATACAGATGAAACTAGTACGTTTAGCCTTATTGGCTTCTACCATAATTACAATCGCCTTAATTGTAAGCTGCGATAAAAAAACAAACAACAAAGGACAGGTGATAACTCAAAGTAAAGAGGGGTATGCCGGTTCGGAAAGTTGTAAAGAATGCCATGCCCGATTCTACGAACTTTGGGAACCTTCGCATCATGGAAAGGCCATGCAACCGATCAACAAAAAGTTTATATCGGAGAATAGTTATCCTGCTTCCGAAAAAATTAAAGTAGGAGACAAATGGTATAAAGTATTAGATGACCAGGATAAAATGCAGGTAGCAGAATATGCTACTAAAGATGGAACTGAGCTAAAACGATATGAAGCGGTATGGACATTGGGTGGTAGAAATATTTCCTACTTTCTGACACCGATGGAAGGTGGGCGCCTACAAACTTTACCATTGGCATACGACGAAAACAGGAAAGAGTGGTATAGTACGCCTGCTAGTGCAATGCGCCATTTTCCAAATAATACAGGCGATGGAACCGATCAGGAATTGCCATGGACACACTCTTTGTATACTTTCAATACAACTTGTCATAGTTGTCATGTGAGTCAGTTGAATAACAATTTCGACTTAAAGACGAATAAATACCATACTACCTGGAAAGAGTCGGGTATTAACTGTGAAACGTGTCACGGACCATCGCAAGAACATGTGCGAGTGTGTAAAGAAGCGGGCGAAGGAAATGTTCCCGACGACTTGAAGATTATTATCACAAGTACTTTTACTCCCGATCAGCACGATTGGTCATGTAGTTCGTGTCATGCCAAGATGAATCCGCTAACAGCCTCTTATCCTCCGGGGGAAGATTTCTGGCAGCATTTTAATTTAATGACATTGGAAAATCCCGATTATTATGTGGATGGTCGCGATTTGGGAGAGAATTACACTTACACTACTTGGTTGCAAAGTAAATGTGCCGATGAAAGCGATTTACATTGTGTGAGTTGTCATACATCTAGCGGACGTTATCGTTTTAAAGGCGAAAAGCATATGGTTGCCTGTGCAAAATGTCACCAAGAGCAGGCCAATAACTTCGAAAAGCATAGTCACCATCCGGCCGGGAAAGACATTACTTGTGTGTCGTGCCATATGCCAACAACTGAATTTGCTCGCATGACACGAAGCGATCACTCTATGCGTCCGCCTATGCCGGCTGCAACTATCGAGTTCGGTTCTCCAAATGCATGTAATTCTTGTCACGATGATAAAACACCACAGTGGGCCAATAAGCATGTGACCAAGTGGAAAGGAAATAAATATCAGCAAAAAACATTGCAGTTAGGGCGTTTGGTGCTTCAAGCTCGAAAAGGAGAGTGGAAGAACTTGAATGCCATGGTTGAAGTGGTGAAAGATACTACCGAAAATATCGTATTCCGAAATTCATTGATTCGATTGATGTATTCGTGCAACGATAGTAAGTTGTTACCGGTTTATTTGGAGTTGATGAAAGCCGATCATCCCATGTTACGCGGTTCTGCAACCGAAGGATTGCGTAGCTTCTTAAACCAGCCAGAAGCAAAAACGGCATTGTTGGAAGCAGCAAAAGATAAATATCGATTAGTGCGAATGGCAGCTGCAACAGTCTTATCGGCTTATCCGGCTCAGAGTTTTTCTCCAATGGAAAAAGCAGTTGTGGATAAAGTGTTTGCCGAATACCAGGAGTTTTTGGTAATTCGTCCCGATAGTTGGGGAAGTCACTATAATCAAGGAAACTTCCATCATCAGCAAGGAAATTACCACGCAGCCATCGATGCTTTTAAGCAATCGGCAAAGTTAGAGGGCGAAGTGGTTGAGCCACTCGTGAATGCCAGTATGAGTTATTCAATGTTGGGCGACTTTGCTCAGGCCGAAGAGAAATTGCTGGAGGCATTAAAGCGTCAGCCGAATAATGCTGCGGCTAATTTCAACTACGGATTGTTGATGGGGCAAATGAAACGTATGGATGAAGCTAAAGCAGCTTTAGAAAAAGCATTGCAATACGATAAAAATATGGCTCCGGCAGCATACAATTTGGCCGTGATGTATGCACAAACTGATTTGAATTTAGCATTGAACTATAGTAAAAAAGCGTGGGAGTTAGCAGCCGATAATGTGCGCTATGGTTACACTTATGCTTTCTACTTGCAACAAAACAATCAGATTGATGCAGCCATAAAAACATTGAAAAAAGTATTAGCTACAGAACCCAACTATGGCGATGCTTACCAGATGATTGCGAGCTTGTATCAGCGAAAAAAAGATACAGCAGGCATGAAGCAGTTCTTTAGAAAATGTTTAAAACGAAACAATATCGATCCGCAGTTGCGAAATGCACTGCAGCAAATGGTCAGATAATTTGTTGTGTGGGCTATGTGAATAAATAGTTAAAGCGGTAATAAAAAGTTGTTTTTAATCGGTGTATGGTTTAAATTAGCGCCCTGACGTGATTTGTATGTGTCTAATGTGTGTTGAGTCTAAATAAGCAATTTTGTGTTTTATTGACCTTAAATTGATAATCTATTTTCAGTATAAACGATTTTTGATTGTATCTGTATAATGTTTTAATAAATACTATACAACGATAATGGATGTAAAACAATGCGATGCAGATGATTTTTAGGCGGATTTATTTTTAGATCATTGTTGATAGACTTATATGTTTGGGTAAAACTAAAATTAGAAATAATAAGAACTGGAAGTGGTATTTTATTTTTTTTATTAAAACCAAACATGTTATGAAACTTTTTTTATGTTTTCTTTTTTTATGTAGTTCATGCATAATATATGCACAAACTACAATAAGCGGAATGGTAGTTAATGCCGAAACAGAGGAGCCTGTTTATGGTGCCAATGTGATTATTAATAATAATTTTGGTGTTGCTACAGACTCAGAGGGGAGATTTGAATTACAGCTTAGTGTAGATCCACCGTTTCAATTAGAAATTTCTAAAGTCGGATATTTGAATTTTCTTTCAAATATAGAATCAAAAAACGTTAATATTCAAGTAAAATTAGTTGAGAAACAAACTCAATTGGACGAGATTGTGATTGCTGCGTCAAGAACTCCTGAGCGAATATTTGAATCTCCAGTTTCTATTGAAAGAATGGGGGGTAAGGACTTCGAAAATACTACTTCAGCTGATTTCTATAGTGGACTTGAAAATTTAAAAGGAGTTGATATAAATTCAAGCAGCTTAACTTTTAAGTCTATTAATACCAGAGGATTTGCAACTTTCTCTAATACCCGATTTGTTCAGTTGGTAGATGGAATTGAAAATGTATCACCAGCATTGAATTTCGTGATGGGGAATTTATTAGGAATGTCTGAGCTGGATGTAAATACTATTGAATTACTTCCAGGAGCATCATCAGCTCTATATGGAGCGAATGCTTTTAATGGCGTTTTGTCAATGAAGAGCAAGAATCCATTCGACCATCAGGGAGTTAGTTATTATGCAAAAGCAGGTATTACCAGTCAGAAAGCTGCCGGAGAGAACGAGTTCTTGGATGTAGGAGTTAGAGTTGCCCGTGCTTTTAGTAAAAAGTTTGCAGCCAAAATGAACTTCTCTTTGATGAAAGGAACCGATTGGTATGCAGTAGATTATGTCGATTATAATAATCCGACATTTACCCGCACTAATCCAGGATACGACGGATTAAATGTGTATGGAGATGAGGTTGCTACAACATTAAATTTCAGACAAATTGCTTTGGGAGCAGGTGTTCCTGCTAATTTAGCTGCAATGATGGAGGAGGGATTAACAGTATCTCGCTCTGGTTACAATGAAGCCGACCTGTTGGATTATAATGCCAGAAGCATGAAGGCCGATTTATCTCTTAATTTCAGACCCAATGAGGATGACCTGGAGATTATATATTTGGCAAAACTAGGTGGAGGAAGCACTGTTTATCAGAGTGCAAACCGTTATTCGCTAAATGATTTTATTCTTTTTCAGCAAAAGTTAGAAGTGAAAAATGACCACTTTTTTGTAAGAGCATCTATGACAGGTGAAAATGCGGGTGATTCGTATGATGCCCGATTTACTGCTATTAATATCAACCGGGCATGGAAATCAGATAGACAATGGTTTACCGATTATGCCAATGGATATATAGCCACATTCTTAACACAATTGCAAACGACCGGTGCATATGATATTGCTCAGGTACATCAGGCGGCACGAGCATATGCTCAAACCGGAGCTCTTGTTCCTGGAACTGTCGAGTTCAATAACGCATTTGATAAAGTAACTTCTGATTCAAACCTTAATACCGGATCAAAGTTTGTCGATAAGTCACGCATGTATCATGTTGATGGAAATTATAATTTATCTCATATTATCAATTTTGCAGAAATTCAGGTAGGGGGATCGTGGAGAAAGTATAGCCTGAATTCTTCAGGAACTATCTTTACTGATTACGAAGAACCAATTACCTATTCTGAGCTGGGGGCCTATGTTCAGGTTCAAAAGAAGATGTTTAATAATAGATTGAAGTTCACCGGATCATTAAGATACGATAAAGCTAAAAACTTCGATGGGCATTTTTCTCCCAGATTGTCATTAATTCACTTCTTAGACAAAAGAAAAAAACATAATGTACGATTCTCTTTTCAGACCGGTTTTAGAAATCCAACAACTCAGGATCAATATATTGGTTTAGATGTGGGACGAGCAATTTTGGTTGGTTCGGCAAAAGATAATTTAGATAGATATGTTTCAAGTGACTTAAATGTTAGTCCTGTTGGACAACAGTTAGGAATGGGAAGTAAAGTAAATCTAAGTGGAAGAGATGCTTATGAGAACGCATTTACACTTTCATCAGTATTAAACGGACTTCCGGTAAAAGCAGATGTCGATTTGGTAAAGCCAGAGAAAGTGAAAGCTTTCGAAATTGGTTATAGAGGTGAGTTGGGGAAAATAGCGATTGATTTAAGTTATTACCATAATAGTTACGAAGATTTTATTGGAAATAAAACGGTTGTAGTTCCTTATTATGGAAGAGCTGACTTGTCAGATGTGCATTCGGCAGTTAATATGCCTTTAGCACTAATAGCAATGGGGAATGGCGATTATAAACCTTTTCAGGTTTATACAAATTCTTCAGCCGAAATATCGTCTAACGGAGTTATTGTAGGACTGTCTGGTAAAATATATCAGAATTTCCAAATGACACTTAACTATTGCTGGTCTGATTATAGCTTTAATCAATCTACTGATCCTGATTATGAAGCATCGTTTAATACGCCGGAACATAAGGTTAAATTCATGTTTGGTAACGAAAAAGTGTGGAAAAATCTGGGATTCAACTTAAGTCTTAGATGGCATAATAAATACTTGTGGGAATCAAGTTTTGCCGATGGATATATTGATGCAAACACAGTTGTAGATGCTCAGGTTAGTTACGCTTTACCAAAGTTGAAGTCAACTCTGAAAATTGGTGGAACTAACATCGGAGGAAATGAATACTTCAATGCACCAGGTACAGGTCATATTGGCTCAATGTACTATATTTCATTTGGGATGAAATTGTAATCATTGATATCGAATCAGGTAGTTATTTGTTGGGTAATGATACTTTACAGATAATTATCTGGTTATACATGTCAGTTTAGTATACTACATCATTTTGATGTGATAACTGATATAATCAAACAATGAATTATTTTTCTGGAAGAAATTTCCAAAAACGTTGAGGCATATGTTGGCGTTGCAATTTTTTGTTGCAGCGCTCCTTGATGTTAATGCTCTGAAAATAGTTCTTCCACAAACGTTGGTAGGTCGATTCGTTTTCCATAACTACATTGGTGTTGAGGCGACCTCTGATTTCATCAAACTGTTTGTTGTTCAAAGTTATTTCTTCCACCTTTTTTAGGTCGAAGAAAATGCCATAATCTCGCTTAAGGTCATAAATCAGCCATTGTTGATCGGAAAATCGACTTTTAAAATGATTGATGATTAATGGAATGACATTATGACGAGGCTCAATGGGAGCAAAATAGATGTTGTCCTTTGTCTTTTCGAACCGAATAAACTGAAGCATGCGCATTGCTTCACGCGTCACCTCTCTGTCCAGTTTGCGCAACTCCATAACATGCGGATCTCCCCAGTCGGAGTCGACATAGGCATTGGTGTCAAAAACTCGGCGGATGTATTTGTAAAGTCGAATGTAAGCTTCGGGCATTTCAGAAAGAAAAATCCGATAAGGCATTTCTTTGGCTCGTCGGTTTAGTTTCTTTTGTAAACCTGCCCATACTCTTTCTGTGTGCACAATGTTGGTATCAATGTGTCGAACTTCTGCAAAAAGTTTTTCCTGAAAATGGTTGGTGGGCAGTATGTCGTGTGGAATCAGCTTTTCGGCATAACAAGTAAAAACCACCGAAAGAAAACCTTCAAACGTATTATCGAATGTGAGAATGAGCATAGTGAACAATTAATGTTGAACGGATACGGCAAAATTTTGAGAAAAAAGACTCAATTGAGTATCGGCCGATTTACGGTACTTGCTTTTACTCTCTAAAATCAGATGTCGACGAAGTGTCTCGCTGGAGATATCGCGCAGGTATGCCGGTAGTTCGTTGCAGGTAATGAAATAGCGGGCACGCTTCATGACAACCCCCAACTTCTTTAGATGATGCGAGTTTAAACGGCGATGCCTGCGTGCTGCAACAATACGTTGTGCCGACTGAACACCCACTCCGGGAATACGAAGAATCATTTCATAGTCGGCTTTATTAATGTCTATGGGGAAAATGTGCATGTTGCGTAGCGCATAACTTAGTTTGGGGTCAATTTCTAAATCCAGATTCGGGTGCGACTGGGTAACAATTTCGCCGGCCTGGTAGCCATAAAAGCGCATAAGCCAATCGCTTTGGTATAGCCGATGTTCCCGAACCAAAGGAGGTTCGGGTAGGGCCGGTAAGCGTTGGTCATAGTCGTTTACTGGTAGGTAGCCAGAATAATAGACACGCTTTAAATGCTGGGCTTGATAAAGGCCAGAGGCCAAATGGAGTATTTGTTGGTCGCTTTCGGGCGAAGCGCCAACTATTAGTTGTGTACTTTGTCCTGCAGGGGTGAAAAGCGGAGTTCTTCTAAATTTTTTCCGCTCCTCTTTGTTCTGAATGATGCCTTTGTTGATTTGATTCATTGGCAACATTACAGACTGGTGGTTCTTTTCTGGAGCTAATCGCTGCAGTTGGTTGTTGGTGGGGATCTCAATATTTACACTTAGTCGGTCGGCATAAAGGCCAGCCATGCGAATTAACTCAGGGCTGGCTCCTGGGATTGCTTTTAGGTGAATATATCCATTGTATCGTTGTTCGGTTCTTAGTTTTTTAGCTACAAGCATCAATTGTTCCATCGTAAAATCTGGATTTTTTCTTACGCCTGAACTTAAAAACAAGCCTTCAATGTAATTTCTTCGGTAAAAACCAATGGTCAACTCTACCAACTCATCTACTGTAAATGCAGCTCTTGGTCTGTCGTTACTTTGCCTGTTAACACAATAGGCGCAGTCGTAAATACAGTGGTTGGTCATTAGTATCTTCAATAAACTAACACAACGGCCATCTTCGGTAAAACTGTGGCAGATGCCAGCGGCTACACCATTACCTAAACCGCCACTGTTTTTCCTTTTGCTTCCGCTCGATGAGCATGAAACATCATATTTGGCAGCGTCGGCTAATATTTTTAGTTTTTGAGCCAGTTTATCGTTCATTGATCCGTTGATTTTGAAAAATCGCACACAATCCGTTGAAAGTGTGCGATTCTGGAATTCGAATAGGAAACAGATTGTCTAAATCATGGATCAAAAATACTAAAAAAATTAGCCAAAACAAGCGAGGGAAATGAATAAAATTGGAATGAAGAGCTAAAAGTGCTAATTTTGTTGGCATTAAAGCCGCAAACTTTTTCACTTTTGCTAATAATAGATGGCTCGCTAAAAATATTTGCATATTTTTAATGAACAACAGATTGAAGGATTGTTGGATGTCCAGATCTAAACAGCAGAATTGTTGAAAATGCCGGTTAAAAATTGATCCAGAAATCTGAGAATCGAAAAATCTTATTTTTTAGAAATGTGTTAGCATTTATAAGAAATACTAAAAACAACTCAAAATAGGTAAGAATGAATTTCTTTAGTCAGAATATAAAGTGGTTGCGAAAGCAATGGGGAATAACTCAAGGAGAATTGGCCGAAGCACTTGGAGTAAAGCGGTCGATGATTGGTAGTTACGAAGAAGGGCGTGCAGTGCCTAAAATTCCTGCTATGCAGGGATTATCTACGTTTTTCAGGCAAAGTATCGACGATTTGATTAATCGCGATTTTTCTACTTTAGGAGTTGCTGAAGAAGAGAACGACGACTTTAAAGTATTAACTACAGTGGTTGATTCTTCTAATCAAGAGCGCATTTCTGTGGTGCCTGTTAAAGCTTCTGCTGGTTACCTAAATGGCTATGCCGATCCTGAATACATGGAAGAGTTACCCCACTTTGCCATGCCTGTTCCCGAATTGAGCCAGGAGCGCACTTATCGGGTGTTTCAAACAAAGGGCGATAGTATGTTGCCTATACCTTCTGGTGCTTACATTTTTTGTGAGTATGTGCTAGAGTTGTCTGATATTCGAGATGGAGAAACTTATGTGCTTTTAACTACCGACGAAGGAGTGGTGTATAAGCGTGTGGAAAATAAGGTCGGGGAGAATGGTACTCTATTGCTAAAGTCAGATAATCCCGAATATTCTCCATATGAAGTCCCTGTGGAAACTGTTCGTGAAGTATGGAAAGCCAAAGGTTTTCTGAGTTTCGATTTACCTAACCCGGAAGATACTCAACTGGATAATTTGTCGGCGATGATGCTCAATATGAAACACCAGTTATCCGAAATCAATCGAAAACTGTAGTCCATTCGTTAATCATTTATTTTAGAGAAAACTGGACGTGAAGAATAAAAAAATCCCTTGCCAAAATGTGACAAGGGAAATTCTTTTATCGATATAATCTTTTGGGTATACCGCGATAATCGAGCGTTTTCTTCTTTTGAATGTATTGAATAGTAAGCTCAGCGGTAGTAACGTCGTGTGTTTTAAAGCTAAATGATTGCTGACGGCGTGCTGTAACATACGAGCTGGTTGCAATCGTATAGCTTTTATTTTCGTCCAATGGATTTCCTTTGGTGTCCATTAGTTTTAAACCTCCATTTCGTCGGTCAATGTGAACTCCAGAAGGAACTAAATCGGTATTATCTCTTAGGAATTGGTATAGTTCCGAATAGCTCAACTTAAAAGTTACTGCTTGATTCGAAAATGGATCAATAGTGAAAATTTGAGCTCTGGTGATATCCCCCGCAGGAATTTTTCCATAACGAATACCTCCGCTATTCTGAAACGCCATGTCTGCATTCAGTTCCGATCGCCATGAATCAGTCATTACATAACCAACGTATTCCGAAGAATAAATTTCTGCAGCCATTGTTCCTATTGGATCGGTAAAGTAAGAGTTGTTTTCATATTGCTCTACTTTCTTCTTCACCTCTTGGTTGTACGAAAGCTCGTCGGATAAAGAATAAAGTCCCGCTTTCTTTAGTGAAAACACACCTTCCTTCAATAATACTTCTTCGTAACCAACATAGTTCAGGTTGCTGGCAGCTTGCGCTACGTATACGTTGCCTTGTTTTATTGGTTGTTTAAGCTTGGTGTGGCTATGACCGCCAATGATTAAGTGAAGACTTTGATCTTTGTTGGCAAGTGTTTTGTCTGCGTTGTGCCCCAGGTGGGTAAGCATTATGCGAATATCTCCATCTGGAATTAATGCTTTGTACTTAGCGTAATTGGCTAATGGATTCTCAAATACCAATCCTTTCATTTTGTCGGGATGCGATGCCGGATAGCCATTACTGCCTACCTGTAGAAGTCCTCCAATTGAAACGCTTTTGTTGTTCTTTGTCTTAAGAATAATACCCGGAGAAGTTGTTCCAATATTAAATTCCGGGTCGATAATATTGGCACACAAAAAAGGAAACTTTGCTTGCTCAATTCTATCTTTTAAAACAGCCTGACCATAATCGAACTCATGATTTCCAAGTGTCGCAACATCGTATTCACACATGTTCATCAGATCAATCATGGGGTAGCCTTTCGGATCATATTGATCCACATAAGGATTTCCACTAAACATATCGCCAGCCGAAAGCAAATACACATTGTCGTGTACTTCGCTTAAACTGTCAACAATAAACTTTAGGCGTGGGAAGCCTTGAATACGGCCGTGTACATCGTTGGTATGTAACAGAACCACATAAGTACTATCAGTAGTCGTTATGGGTGGTTCTGGTTTTTCCTCATTAGAAGTACTACAACCAGATAAAAGTGCAAGTAGCACCAGAGTTGTGATTAAAAATCGTTGAATCATTTTGGAGTTTTTATTGAGAATCACGAATAATAAAGTTGGGTTCTAACGTGATTTTCTGTTTCTGTGGATTTTTATCCTCCGAGTTGATTTCATCCAGAAGAACTTCCAGTGCCTTTTCTCCAATGAGCTGGGTGGGCTGCGCTACAGCAGAAATTCCCGGATTCATTAGTTGGAAAAGTGCTCTGTCATCGAATGTGGCAACAGCAATATCTTTTGGGATGTTCAATCCAATTTTTTTCAGTGCTGCTAGTCCTGCAGTACAAAGAAAGTTGGTGGCAAATACCAATGCTTCAATCTCGCGGTTAGATGAAAGCATATCGTATAGTTTCTCGTGGATATCTTGTTCCAGAGTAAAATAATCAATCTCTTTTACCAGTTTGTTGCTGAAACGAATGCCGTTGTCGCGTAAGGCACTTTTGTAACCTTCAAAACGTTGGCGAATTACTTCCAGATAATTCTGAACACAGATAAAAGCAATCTTTTTATATCCTTTTTTAATTAAGAAATCAACCGCTTTATGCATACCTACCTTGTTATCGGTAATCACAAAGTTGGTATCCAGTTTTGGAAAATGACGGTCAATTAGAACAAATGGATAGTTCTCCTTCTTGAGGTGCAAAATCTCTGTTTTGTCCAGTTTGGTAGGAGCTATAATCAATCCATCAACCTGGCGCGCCTTAAGCATGTTGATAAGTTGTGCTTCTCGTTTCGGATCTTCTTCCGAGCTACAGTACATGATATTGTAGCCTTGCTTGTGCGCTTTTTTCTCCATGGCACGTGCAATTTCGGCGTAAAAAATATCTCCAATGTTGGGAATAACTAAACCAATGGTGTTGGTCTTCCCTGAAGATAAACTACGTGCCAACTGGTTGGGCTGGTAGTTTAGTCGTTTGGCAGCTTCCATTACCTTTTCCTGGGTGGATTTGCTGATTTTCATTTGATCGCCCTTCCCATTCAGAACAAACGATACGGTAGTTTTCGACATGTTCAGAAGATTGGCAATGTCCTTTAGCGATGCTTTCTTCATCTTGATTTGTGGGTTTAGTTTGTATTATCAAAAGTAAAGGTTGTTAGTTAATAATCAAAACTCATTGTTTGTCCTTCTAATTGACCAAATAATAATTGGTAGTTGCAGTTTAGTCATTGCGATAAATTATGGTGAGTTTAATCCTTCAAATTTGGAGTAGCTAAAAGTTAAACTTTATATTTATCGTTATGAAAATAAAATTATCACGACTACTATTTTTCATTTTGCCGCTACTCATAGGTTTTAAAATTGGTCGAAGTCAGACACACACAATGGCTCCTAACATAAAGAAAGGGGATAGCTGGAATATGGCTTTTAAAACCGATGGCGGATACATTAAAATGAATGATGGCTCTTCGGTAAGTATTTCACGACAAAGAAAAGAGATGGTAATGAGTAGATTGAAGTAGTTTTTATTTAGCTGTTTCGGGAATTTTTGTAGAGTTAAGCTGCGAAAGAGTAAAAAAGTTTAGTTGTCCTGTGTTGTGCTGAATTAAATTTCTATCTTGAGCACAACAATAATTAACCGAAACAATTAACCTAGCTAAACAATGAAGAAATGTTCTGTTTTTTTCCTGTTTGTACTCTTTTTTTTGTGCAATACAGGACAATCGATTGCTCAGTGGCACGATTGGGATGAAGCCCACTTAGGGCAAATAACCACCAATAATCTTTCCTACGCGTTTAATGAAGATGTCGTTTTTCAAGGTCCTTCCTCCATTAAAGTCGATTACCAGAACGACGGAGCCATTACTTTTCCATTTCGTTATGATGGCGATGATATTTATTATGGCGGGTATTTTCATCTGGCAATTTATAATCCATCGACAACACATAAGGTGGACACTTTTCAGGTCGAGTTTATCGATAATAATCAAGTGGCTGCAGTTGCCAAAGGAATTACAACACGAAAAGGCTGGAATCGATTCGAAATTCAGCAGAAAGAGAGATATAGCTGGAAATATCCACTAGGTTTTATCTCTTTGTCTAATTACATCCCGCGAAAACCCGATAAAATCAGAATAAAAAGTCCGAAAGGGAAAAGCGGAACTTTTTATATTGGAAAGCTATTCTTTGGCAAAAGTATGGGCTCGCCCAAGTTGCAGTTCGATAGAGTGGCTCGTCCGATTCCAGAAGAAGATATGGTTGTTGAAACACCACCGGAAAATATATCGGGCAGTGCTGTTGTCGATTTAAATCGAATTAAAGAGCGACTGGAAGAAACCAATGGAGTGGCCAAATATTATGCTGTAGCTTCGTTGGAAACAAGCCAGTTTGATGGTTTAACGAAAAAGGTAAATGATTATTCTATTTCTACTGAAAACGGAGTGGTGAGTGGAAATAACAACATGATTTTGATGGGTAGCTCCGATTATGATGCCAACGAGGTGAAGTATAGTCGACTAATGAATGATGTGGCGCGAAACTATAGAAATGTGGCAGATGCTACACAAAAGGAAGCATTGTTGGAAATGTATTATAAACTATTCGACTTTGCCACATTTATTGGAGGAATGCCAGATGCATGGTCGGGATGTGATTTGTATCTTACTTCGGTATTCTTAATGAGGGATAAGCTGCAGGAGACAGGTCGTTTAACATCAGAATTGGTGGCCGATTATCTAAACCGAATTGGTTACAATCGAATTTTTCTGAATTATTCATGGTATCTGAAAAGCTATAGTAGTCGTTTTAAAACGTCAGATCGCGGAGAGGACATCGATTATATTCGTATTGTGAGTAAGCAGTTTGCTATGTTGGCTCTTATGCGTCAGTCGGATGGTGAGAGATATCGCGACATGAAGCAGATTAGTAAGTTTTATTCCGAAATTGCATTCAGACAATCACCAGGAATTGCCGATGGTTATAAGTCGGATGGTATTGCTTATCACCATTGGGGGTGGATTGATCAGTATGGGACAGACGGAACATATGCAGCTGCCAGAATTGTTTATCAGTTGGCAGGTGGCGAATTCAAGATTAAAGAAGAAGCGCATAAAACCATTAAAAATCAAATGGTGCGAGAAGATGCCCGTTCGTTTATGAATATTATTCCAAAGCACACCAGTGGAAAAGGGGGCGAGTTGTATTCTTACGGAGGAAATGGGCCCAATAATTTATCGCGATATGCTTTTATGGCTAAAGCAGGTTCTCCCGATGGAGCCGATGATGTGGATGCTGATATGGCGACTATCTTTTTAAGATATTGCCGCGATTTATTAAGTGTAAGTGGAACAAATCAGAAATTGTCCAACTTCGATAAGAAGATAAAAACAGAATTAGAAGGAAATCATCAGGCCAACGAAATGCCGGAAGGTCATTACACTTTTGGTCATGGAGCTATGTTTGTGCACCGTCGTGCCGGTTGGATGATTACCATGAAAGGACATAGTAAATACCAGTATATCCGTGAAAGCAGCGATCCGTTTATTACCTACTTGGGATACGGAATGTTGCATTGCGTAAAAGGAGCGTGGAACAGATATGGCTGGAATCGATTAGCAACAGACTTGGGACAGTCGGGCTACGACTGGAGAAAATACCCAGGCACAACAACAGTTCATTTCCGAAATTTCAACGACTTTGTTAATAAAGAGTACAAGCGTTACTGGAGTCGGGAGCGATTTGTTGGAGGAGTGAATCAGGAAGGAAACGGAGTCTTTACTTTGCCAGTTGTAGGATCGCAGAAGAATAATTTGGGGTCGTTCCGAGCAAAGAAAAGTTGGTTCTGTTTCGATGACTTCATTGTGTGTGTCGGTAGTGGGATTACCAATTCTATTAGTGCTGAAGTGACGAGTACCAACCTTTATCAGGATAAAATATCTTCCGGAACTAAAACCTATTATAACTCAACATCGGCGCTTACCGGATTAAGCTATAGTAAGAATGTTTACTTGAAAGAAAATGCCTGGATGATGGATGGCGAGAAGCTGGGCTACTGGGTGCCAGCTGAAAGTAAACTTGTTGTTAAACGAGGCGAGCAGTCGTCGCCAAATTGGAGCAACAAAAAAACAGTAACAGGCAATTATGCTACTGCATGGATTGAACATGGCAAAGCACCAAAGAATGCAACATATTGGTACGTTCAACGAATGAATACTACGCCGCAAAAAATGGAGCAATTCTCTGAAGCAATGAAATCGGGGAACGAGCCTTTTGTGTTAATGCGTAACGATGCCAATGTTCATGCAGTGTATTCCAATAAGCACAATGCATATGGAATGGTGGTTTTTGGCAGTTCTTCGGCTATTAATCTGAAAGAAATTGTGTCGGTTTCCGAATCGTGTGCATTAATGGCCAAAAGAGATGCCAACGATCAGTTGATGTTGTCGGTAGCTCAGCCTGATGTAGACTATGAATTCAGTAAGTCAGAATCCAACAATCAAAACTGGGGATACAGTCAGAGTCATACTATAAATGTCGAATTAAAAGGAGATTGGACATTTTCAGAAGAAAAGCCAGCTTATGCCAGCATTCAGGCCAATGGTGAAAATACCATTGTTGTGGTGACTGTTGTGGAAGGAAAATCTTTTGATGTAAAACTGAAAGAAAATAGAACCGAAAATACGCTGGATTGGGTTGAGGTTTTCAATTTAAACAATACTACCGAAGAGGATAATGGTGTTACTGGCTGGACCGTAACCGAGAAAGCCGATGGTGCAACTGCTCAGGTGGAAGATGGAAGCTTTAAGTTGAATGGCAATGCTACTTGGCAATCGAAGGTAATTGATGCAGGTAATGCTCAGTATGTGAAGGTGAGTGGAGAAATCGTTTCGCAAACCGAAACTGATTTGGCAAAAACAGATTCAATAAAGGTGTTCTATTCGGTGAACAATGGAGAGCGACAATTGATCAAGAGTTTTACTGGTAATGTGCTCAATGGAAACTTCCAGTTGGCAGGAATAACAGGAAACAATATTCAGGTTTTTGTTCAGTCGAAAGTGGATGGAACTAGTAAGGGCTATTGGTTGGATAATGTACAGGTATGCGCTCTGTCTGAGACAATGGAATCGCTTGTGTTAAGCAACGATGAGTTGACAATGTTGGAAGGGGATGAAAATACTTTGACAGTTACCATTAATCCGAATTCATTGTCCAACGAGAAAGTGCATTGGCATAGTAGTGATTCTAACATAGCAACTGTCGATGCGGAAGGAAAAGTATTGGCAAAAGGTGTTGGCGAGGTAGAGATTATTGCTTCTGCCAATTATGTGGGAATGGCCGATACATGTCAAGTTGTGGTGAATAAACGAAATACTTCGGCCGAAAAATTTGCTTTAAGCAGAATTGCTCTTTATCCCAACCCTGTGAAAGATAGAGTTGTTGTTTCTAACCCTAAGAATTTAAAAATTGAGCGAATTGTAATCGTCGACTTAAGTGGTCGCGAGGTTTATCAACAGGATGTTAATAAGATTACAGAGAATATTTCTCTTGATTTGACAGGTTTGAGAAAGGGAATCTATTTAATGAAAATCTGGAAAGAAAATAAAGATGTATTGGTCACTAAAATAGTGAAACAATAAAATCGCAATATTTGGTTTATGTATAAATCTGAGTCTGGTTTTAAACTGAACTCAGATAAAAAGAGGCAGCTTTTTTAAGTTGCCTCTTGTGTTTTATTTCGAATTGAATTGTTCCAGAAATGACAATCGTGGAGTAAAGTTGTTGTATTGGAGTTTCGGATTGAGCAGTGCTTGTCCGGTGCAATATTTCGATAAACCAATGTGATGAATGTGGTGGTGCGCAATTAAGTCGACCATTTTAGAGTTGGCTTCGTTGGGCAACTGCTTGGTCTCAATAATGGCCAGATCACCAAATTCTACACTTTCACCATTCAGCGTAAGCCTTAAATTTAAGTCGATGGTTAGTCGTTCGTGGTTAACTACATCAACCAATGTAATTCTGTTAAACTGATTTTGAATAGCCACCTGAAGAGTGGCCGGATCGAAATTGGTTTTCTCTTGAATGAAATTACCTTCTTCGTTGGTTAAAGCTTTGGATGTATTGGTGGTGGCAATTCTTGTTTTTATGGTTCTGAACTCCGAAAAACGATGCTTAACTTCCAGAAAATGTTCTCCTGTTTCCATATAACATCTTCTTCGTACTTTATATCTATCCTGAATATCTTCGTGATGATCCTGATACATTTCAAAATCAGGAGTATCGAAATAGGTGGTTGCATAGAGAGGTGTTGGATTGTTGTTGATATGCAAAACCTGATAATTCCCTTGCATCTCTTTAAGTAATTCAGGAACAGCAGTGAGTGTGGTCCAAAATTTCTGATCGTATCGATCCATTAAATGAACTTGTAGAAGTTCTTTCAATGTTATTGGTGCAAATTTTTTAATTTGTTCTATCGATTTATCCATAAACTCACCTCCTTGCTCCGAATTACTTGCTGCAATTTTTTTATTGACAGCATAATTTTTATAGTTCAATTTTTAGTAATACCTGCCATTGTCTTTATTTTCCTACTTCATTATTAATCCGGGTTATCGTAAAATTATAAAAATGACTTCGGGAAACAAATGGCAAAAGACAGAATAACTAATAACTTTATGCTTTGGTTCATGTTATACAATAGGCATTGATTTTTTCTGTTATATCATTGAAATCCTATTTTTACGAATCTTAAAATTGAAACATACAAATAAATCATACAAATGGATAATATTAAAAGCTATATCGAAGAAAACAAAGAGCGTTTTCTGGAAGAGTTATTCGAGTTGATTCGAATTCCATCAATTAGTTCAATTGCTGCTCATAAGCCTGATATGTACCGCGCAGCAGAGCAGTGGAAGAAAATTTTATTGGAAGCTGGTGCTGATAAAGCAGAGGTTTTCGAGACAGAAGGTAATCCTGTAACTTACGGAGAGAAAATTATCGATCCGGCTAAACCAACTGTATTGGTTTACTCGCACATGGATGTAATGCCAGTTGATCCTCGTGAACTATGGAATACAGATCCGTTTGAGCCAGTAGTTAAAGATGGTAAAATTTGGGCTCGTGGAGCCGACGATGATAAAGGACAAGGTTTTATGCACGCCAAAGCATTCGAGCTAATGGTAAAAACCGACACATTGCCTTGTAACGTGAAATTCATGATCGAAGGGGAAGAGGAAATTGGTTCTCCAAATTTGGGTGCATGGTGCGAAGCAAACAAAGAGATGCTTAAAGCCGATGTTATTTTAGTTTCTGATACTGGAATGATTGCTCCAGATATACCTTCTATTACTACCGGATTGAGAGGCTTGGCTTATTGGGAAGTAGAAGTTACTGGTCCAAATCGCGACCTTCACTCAGGATTATTTGGTGGTGCAGTAGCCAATCCAATTAATGTATTGTGTGGATTGATCGACAAAATGATCGATGAAAAAGGAAAAATTACTATTCCAGGATTCTACGATGATGTATTAGAAGCATCGGCAGAAGAGAGAGCTAAGTTGGCTAAAGCTCCTTTCAGTGAAGAGGCTTATAAAGAAGCAATCGACGTTGAAGAGCTAGCTGGTGAAGCTGGATATTCAACTAACGAGCGTACCGGTATTCGTCCAAGTTTCGACGTTTGTGGTATTTGGGGTGGTTACATTGGCGAAGGTGCCAAAACAGTATTGCCATCGAAAGCACATGCAAAGATCTCAACTCGTCTGGTTCCTCATCAGCAGCACGAAAAAATTGCTGTGATGTTCAAAGAGTATTTCGAGTCAATTGCGCCTAAAGGAGTAAAAGTAGAGGTAACTCCTCACCACGGAGGTCACTCGTATGTTTGTCCTATCGATCTTCCTGCATACAAAGCAGCCGAGAAAGCTTATACTGACGTTTATGGCAAAGAGCCAGTTCCTGTTCGTAGTGGAGGTAGTATTCCAATTATCTCAACTTTCGAGCGAATTTTAGGTATTAAGTCGGTATTGATGGGATTTGGTTTAGAGTCGGATGCTATTCACTCACCAAATGAAAACTTCCCATTAGAGCAATTCTTTAATGGTATTGATACAATTCCTCGTTTCTATCAGTATTTTGCTGAAATGGGAAAATAAGCGAATTATACAATAATAATATATAATGAAGGGGGCGCCGATTGGTGTCCCTTTTTTTATGAATTTAATCGAAAATGAATAGGTGGGTGAACTTTTGAGGGGTGTGTTGGTTTAATTTGTGTGTGAAATAAATATTGAGCTGTGTTTTTAGAGGGGGTGTGTTAATAAAATATTAATCGAAAGTGGTTTTCGTTGTCGATTTAGTGGGGGTGAGTGATGAAACGCTACTTTTGAGGTAGGAAAAATCAAAAAACTTTAAAAAACAGATTATGGCTACAGTTAGATTTAAAGCAATGGAGAGACTACTGGAAAGAAAACCAGTAGAAGTTACCCGTGATGCAGTTTGTACTTCAGAATACTATGGGAAATTGGTATTCGATCGTTTAAAAATGAAGAAGTACCTATCCAAAGAAGCATTCAATGCAGTAGTTGATGCCATTGATAATGGACAAACAATTGCAAGAAAAATGGCCGACCAGGTGGCTATTGGAATGAAAGCTTGGGCCATTGAAAATGGTGCGACTCACTACACGCACTGGTTTCACCCTTTAACTGACGGAACTGCAGAAAAACACGATGCTTTTATCGACTATGATGGCCAGGGAGGTGTTGTTGAAACATTTTCCGGAAAACTTTTAGCACAGCAAGAGCCTGATGCATCATCATTCCCATCGGGAGGTATTCGTCAAACTTTCGAGGCACGTGGATATACGGCTTGGGATGTTTCATCACCAGCATTTATTGTAGGATCGACTTTGTGTATCCCAACAATTTTTATTTCGTATACCGGAGAAGCTCTTGACTATAAAACACCACTTTTGCGTGCGTGTAATGCAATTGATAAAGCGGCAGTAGCTGTTTGTCAGTATTTCGATAAAAATGTATCGAAAGTTCAAACTAATCTAGGATGGGAGCAGGAGTATTTCCTAATCGACGAGGCGTTATATCAGGCACGTCCTGACCTTGCTTTGACAGGTCGTACGCTTATGGGACATGCTTCTGCAAAAGATCAGCAGTTGGATGATCACTATTTCGGATCAATTCCTACTCGTGTAGCGAGCTTTATGGAAGATTTGGAGAATGAGTGTTACCGTTTGGGAATTCCAGTTAAAACTCGTCACAACGAGGTAGCTCCAAACCAGTTCGAGCTAGCACCAATTTATGAAGAAGCTAACTTGGCCAACGACCATAACCAGTTGGTGATGGACGTAATGAAAAAGGTGGGACGTCGTCACGGATTTCGTGTTATCTTCCACGAGAAGCCATTTGCAGGAATCAACGGATCGGGTAAGCACAACAACTGGTCGTTGACAACAGACACTGGTGTTAACCTATATGCTCCGGGTAAGAATCCTAAGTCGAACATGCAATTCTTAACTTTCGTTGTAAATGCTGTTAAGGCGGTATTCGAAAATCAGGATTTGTTACGTGCAAGTATTCTTACTGCTACCAACCAGCACCGTTTGGGAGCCAACGAGGCACCACCATCAATTATCTCTGTATTCTTGGGAGCTGAGGTAAATAAAATGTTGGATTACCTAGAGACAACAGTGGTAGAACGTGCCATGACTCCAGATGAGAAGACTGCAATTAAACTGGACGTTGGTCGTATCCCTGAAATTCTTTTAGACAATACCGATCGTAACCGTACATCGCCATTTGCATTTACAGGAAACCGTTTCGAATTCCGTGCCGTGGGATCAACAGCAAACTGTGCTTCTGCTCTTATTGCATTAAATACAGCAGTTGCCAAGCAGTTAAAAACATTTAAGACTGATGTAGATGTATTGATTGAGTCGGGTGTTAAGAAAGATGAAGCGATCTTCCAAGTATTGAAAAAATACATCATCGAATCAAAAGCAATTCGTTTCGATGGAAATGGATATAGCGACGAGTGGAAAGAAGAAGCAGCAGAGCGCGGCCTTACAAATATTAATAATGTGCCAGAGTCGGTTGAAGCATTCTTAGAGCCAAGAGTAAAAGAGATGTTCTCAGAACTAGGCGTATTGAACGAAGCTGAAATCGATGGTCGTGTTGAGGTAGAGTTGGAGAAATTCCAGATGAAGATTCAGATCGAAGCGCGTGTTCTTGGCGACTTGGCCATTAACCACATTGTTCCAACAGCAGTTAAGTATCAGACTGTGTTGATTGAGAATGTAAAAGGAATGCGTGACATCTTCTCAGAAGAAGAGTTCAATGAATTGGCGGCTGGTCGTAAAGAGTTGATCAAGACTGTTTCTTGCCATATCTCAGCCATTAAATCGAAAGTACACGATATGGTTGAAGCACGTAAAGTAGCTAACAAAATTGAAGATATGCACGAGAAAGCGAGAGCATACGACAAAGATGTACGCCCTTATTTAGATGATATTCGCTACCATATCGATAAGTTGGAATTGGTTGTTGATAATGAGCTTTGGCCATTACCAAAATACCGCGAACTATTATTCAATAGATAGTAGAATTTAAAATACACTCTTAATATTTCAAGGGGTAGCTTTTTCGGAGGCTGCCCTTTTTTTGTGTTAAACCGAACCTTTAATTCTGGCTTTTGACTATGGCATTAGTTTTCATAAGAGAATCTGAAAGTTTGAAGTCTAAATATTCTGTTTGGGTAAAAAAGCGTTAGTAGCAATATCGGTCTACTTATGTAATTAAAATATTGTACTTTTACACTCGCTTAAGAAAAGGGCATTGCTCCGGCTTTGATGGGATAATATATGAGCAAAATGTACGTTCTGCTATCAGAAAGTCGGTTTTTCGAATTGAACTAATATTAAGACATGATTTCGAATATTCAACGCGCATCATTTATATTACTAATTGTTTTTCTAGCGGCATGTTCAGCCGATCGTCAGTTTAAGGCAGGAAATACTGCATACGAAATTGGCGAATATACCAAAGCAATCGATCGATATAAAACAGCTTACAAAGAGACCAAAAACCTTTCAGAGAAACGGGATATGGCCTTTAACTTAGCTGAATCGTATCGAAAGTTAGGACAATATCAGCGTTCTGTAATTTGGTATCGAAATGCAATTCGAAGAGGTCATCCCAATAAAATGGCGGCATTGTATTATGCCGATGCATTAAAAGCAAGTGGGAAATTGAAGGATGCAATTGAGGCTTATCAAGTGGTGTTGGATTCAATGCCCGATAATGTACAAGCGTTGAATGGAAAATATTCGTGTGAAATGATTCCTGAATGGAAGAAGAATCAAACACGTTTTATTGTGAATAATGTACGTCAACTGAACTCGAACCAGAGTGATTATGGAGTAGCATTTAATGGTAAGGACAACGAAATTATCTTTACCTCTACGCGCGATGCTTCAACCAATAAAAGAAAAAGTAATATCACCGGACAAAAATATGCCGACTTATATATTTCGTCTTTTCAAATTCAACGCCAAAAATGGGGTGCCCCAAAACTGTTGGATGAGGAAATGGTGATTAATACTGGCGATGAGGATGGTGCTCCTTCAATTACGGAATCGGGCGATGCCATGTATTTTACCCGCTGTCGTTACGATAAGTCGAAAGATAATGGAGCACAGATTTATAAAGTGAATCAATCAAGGGGCGAATGGTCCGATCCGGAAATGATCTCTATTAGCAGTGATTCATTGATGACAGCTCACCCGGCTATTTCGGCCGATGGCGATGTAATTTACTTCGTGTCGGATATGGACGGCGGACAAGGAGGGAAAGACATCTGGAAATCAGAAAAAAGTGGTTCGGGATGGAGTAAACCTGAAAATTTAGGAGCTCCGATAAATACTCCGGGCGATGAAATGTTTCCATTTATTCATGCCAATGGTGACCTTTATTTTGCATCGAATTATCATCCAGGTTTGGGTGGCTTAGATATTTTCAAGGCGTCTAAAGATGACGATGATAAAATGCAAATTCAGAACTTGGGCGTTCCTGTAAACTCTGCAGGAGACGATTTCGGAATGGTATTTTTTAAAGAGACCAACAAGGGATTCTTTACTTCAAACCGAAAAGGCTCAAGAGGCGATGATATCTATTCGTTTATTCTTCCTCCAAAAGTATATCAGGTACTGGGTGAGGTTTTCAATAAAGAAACGGATCAGCGTGAGCGCGATGCCACTGTTCGAATTATTGGAACCGATGGAACCATGTTAAAAATGAAGTCGAAGGATGGTAAGTTCCGAATGGAATTGAAGGAAGATGTAGAGTACATTTTTGCAGCCTTTAAAAAAGACTTTCTGAACGCTAAAGCAACAGCCAATACAATTGGGTTAGAAGATAGTAAAGACTTTCCGGTAAAATTATATATCACTCCAACCGATGCGCCAATTAAGGTGGACAACATCAACTATGCATTCGGTAAGTGGGAATTGTTACAAGAATCGCAATCGGCTTTAGATAGTTTGGTTAGTGTGTTGGAGCAAAACCCAACCATTACTATCGAGCTAATGTCACATACCGATTTTGTAGGTAGTGAGCAGTTCAACCGTGACCTGTCACAGAAACGTGCGTTGTCGGTGGTGAATTACTTAATTGCCAAAGGAATTGCACAAGATCGTTTGGTGGCTAAAGGATATGGCGAATCGTGGCCTAAGAAAGTAAACCGAAAATTGGCTCGTGAGTACGACTTCCTACGTCGTGGCGATGTGCTGAATGAGGCGTTTATTTCGGAACTAGAAACCGAAGAGCAAAAAGAGACTTGTAAAGCCATTAACCGACGAACTGAATTTAAAGTATTGTCGACCGATTACCACGAAAAATTTGATCCAGAACCAGAAAAATAGATGCTGGTGTTATTGGTAAGTTATCAATGATTTTTGCTTTGACTTTCAAGACAAAAACGGTGTTTACAAATCGGTAAAAAGATATTACCTTTGTGCGCATCAAATTTAAGGACAAAGCAAACAAACATGAGCAGCGAAAGGTATAATCAAAGAGGTGTTTCGGCTTCGAAAGAAGACGTGCACAACGCGATTAAAAATGTAGATAAGGGGTTGTTCCCTAAAGCATTTTGTAAAATTGTACCCGATTTATTGGCGGGCGACCCAGAATACTGCAACATAATGCATGCCGACGGAGCAGGAACTAAATCGGCTTTAGCATATATGTACTGGAAAGAAACCGGCGATATATCGGTATGGAAAGGCATTGCACAGGATGCTTTAATTATGAATATTGACGACCTGCTTTGTGTTGGTGCAGTTGATAATATCTTGGTTTCATCAACCATTGGAAGAAACAAAAACAAAATCCCAGGAGAGGTAATTTCGGCTATTATTAATGGAACAGAAGAACTGCTTGCCGATTTGCGTGAAATGGGAGTTGAGGTGTATTCTACAGGAGGTGAGACAGCTGATGTAGGTGATTTGGTTCGTACCATTATTGTTGACTCTACAGTAACATGTAGAATGAAACGAAGTGATGTGATTTCTGCCGATAATATTCGCCCTGGCGATGTTATTGTTGGTTTGGCATCATCGGGAAAAGCCACTTACGAAGAAAAATATAACGGAGGAATGGGAAGTAACGGGCTAACATCTGCTCGTCATGATGTTTTTGCCAAATACTTGGCCGAAAAATTCCCGGAAAGCTTCGATCCGGAAGTACCTCAGGATTTAGTATATTCAGGAAACTGCAAATTAACTGATGAAGTAGATGGTGTAGAGCTGGATGCCGGACAATTGGTATTGTCTGCAACCAGAACTTATGCGCCTATCATTAAAAAAGTATTGGATAAACATCGAAGTGCCATTAACGGTATGATTCACTGTTCGGGTGGAGCGCAAACAAAAGTGCTACACTTTGTAGATGATGTACATGTGGTTAAAGACAATATGTTCGATGTGCCTCCTTTGTTTAAGTTAATTCACGAGCAATCGGGAACCAGCTGGCAAGAGATGTATAAGGTGTTTAATATGGGACATCGTTACGAAATTTATACATCACCAGAAGTGGCAGAAGATATTATTGCTATCTCAGAATCGTTTGGTGTCGAAGCTCAAATTATTGGTCGTGTTGAAGAACACACCGGCAAAAAGCTGACCATTGAGTCAGAATTTGGTAAGTTTGAATATTAATTGAATGTACCGAGCAAGAGTGCTGGTTACTATGTGCTAACTACTCTGTACTAAAAAATAAAATTATGGCCGATCAGTCATTATTAGGAAAATACGAGCATGTCAATCACCGGTTCGAGGAGGTTTCTCAACAGATTACCGACCCGGCAGTGATTGCTGATATGAAGCGCTACGTGCGACTAAATCAGGAATACAAGCGTTTGGAAGAGCTAACTAAAGCATTCAAAGCATATAAACTGTTAATCGAGAATATCGACTCAGGAAAAGAAATTTTAGCTGAAGAGACCGATGAGGATTTGCGTGAAATGGCACGTGAAGAGATCGAGGAGGCTGAAAAAGCAATTCCAGAGAAAGAGCAGGAAATTAGAATGTTATTGGTGCCAGCCGATCCGGAAGATGCTAAAAATGCAATCTTAGAGATTCGTGCCGGAACAGGTGGCGACGAGGCGAGTATTTTTGCTGGTGACTTATATCGTATGTATAGCCGCTATATTGCCGACAGAGGTTGGAGAATGGAATTGACCAGCTGTACAGAAGGAACATCGGGTGGTTACAAAGAAATTGTAGCTAAGGTTTCCGGTGAAGGCGTTTACGGAGTATTGAAGTACGAATCGGGTGTACACCGTGTACAGCGCGTGCCTCAGACCGAAACTCAAGGACGTGTACACACTTCGGCAGCTACTGTTGCAGTACTTCCAGAAGCAGACGAATTCGATGTAGAATTGAAGGAAAGCGATATCCGTAAAGATACTTACTGTTCTTCAGGTCCTGGTGGACAGTCGGTGAATACAACTTATTCAGCTATTCGTTTAACTCACGTTCCTACAGGTATTGTGGTAACGTGTCAGGATGAGAAGTCGCAGTTGAAGAACTTGGCTAAGGCAATGACAGAGCTTCGTACCCGTATTTATAATATGGAGTACCAAAAGTATGTCGATGAAATTGCTTCGAAACGTAAAACGATGGTTTCAACGGGTGACCGTTCGGCTAAAATTAGAACTTACAATTATCCGCAAGGTCGTGTTACCGATCACCGAATTGGGCTTACACTTTATAACCTTCCGGCAATTGTCGATGGCGATATAGGTGACATTATTGCCAAACTTCAATTAGAAGAGAATACGCAAAAACTTAAAGAAAGCGAATTGTAAATATTTTCAATCCGATAGACGTCTCGTTTATCGGATTTTTTTTGCTTAAAAACGAAAAGAAATAACATCGCAGTGTACTTGGTGCTCTGTACAAATTATATGAAACTATGAATGCAGATCAATTATTCGAGCAAATTAAAAAGAAGAGAAGTTTCTTGTGTGTAGGTTTGGATACCGACATGAATAAAATTCCAAAATTTTTGTTGGATACAACCGATCCTATTTTCAACTTCAACAAGCAAATTATCGATGCTACAGCTGATTTAGCAGTTGCTTATAAGCCTAACCTGGCATTTTACGAAAGTAATGGCGTAGAAGGCTGGAAGAGCTTGGAAAAAACAGTGAACTATATTCGTAGTGAATATCCTGAAATCTTCATTATTGCCGATGCTAAGCGTGGTGATATTGGAAACACATCTAATATGTATGCGCGTGCATTCTTCGATAATATGGACTTTGATGCTGTAACAGTGGCACCATATATGGGCGAAGACTCAGTGAAGCCATTCATGACTTACGAAGGAAAATGGGTTATTCTTTTGGCTTTGACATCTAACAAAGGAGCTTTCGATTTCCAATTCTTAAAAGATGAAGAAAGTGGACAGTTGTTGTTCGAATCGGTTCTTAAAACATCGCAGAACTGGGGCGATACTAACAATATGATGTATGTGGTTGGTGCAACGAAAGCCGAAAAATTAACAGAGGTGCGCGAATTGGTACCTGAGCATTTCTTGTTAGTACCAGGTGTTGGTGCACAGGGAGGAAGCTTGCAGGAAGTGGCTAAGTATGGTATGAACGATAAATGTGGACTATTGGTGAACTCTTCACGCGGTATCATCTATGCAGGAAATGACGAAGATTTTGCGAAGCAGGCTCGTATAGCTGCAAACGAAGTGCAGTTGGAGATGGAAGAACTATTGCTAGAAGCTGAATTGCTTTAGAATTCAGAAAAAAATATGTGTTTAAAAGAGAGATAATTGGTTACATTCTGTAAAAATTTAAGCTCTCTATTCAGTATTAAACTAGCGGCATGGCATGTCGCTAGTTTTTTGTTTTATGCCGAATTGTTACTGTAATCGATTGATTGCTTTTTGATTGCACTTTACAAAAACTGTAAAAATGATTAAATTAGAGCAAATTACTCCCTTGCTCTATGAAAGAACAGTTGTTGCAATATGTTTGGCGTAACCAGTTATTCGATACCGAGAATTTGAAGACCACGCTCGGTGAGCCCATTAAAGTGCTCAATGTAGGGCAATGGAATAGTGACTCGGGCCCCGATTTTTTTAACTCGAAAATAGAAGTTGGTCAAACTACCTGGGCTGGCAATATCGAAATTCATTTAAAATCTTCCGATTGGTTTAAGCATAAGCATCATTTGGATAAAGCCTATGATAATGTTATTCTGCATGTGGTCTTAGAAGACGATAGCCAAGTGACGAGAAGCAATGGAACTGCAATTGCTGCTTTGGAAATATTACCTGACGAAAAATTAGAGAAAAGCTACAACGAGTTGATGAATTCTGTTGATTGGGTGGCTTGTGAAAAACGATTCCATTTACTAGATCCTTTCTTTTTTAAAATGTCGTTGAATCGTTTGATGGTAGAGCGACTCGAGAAAAGAATGGACGAAGTGCAAGCGTTGCTCGAACAAACCAAGAATAATTGGAATGAAGCTTTTTATAGAGCTTTAGCCCGAAATTTCGGTTTTAAAGTAAATGCCGAGCCTTTTGAATTATTGGCTAAGGCAACTCCATTGAAAGTGTTGGCAAAACACAAAAACAACCTGTTTCAGTTAGAATGCTTATTGTTTGGGCAGGCTGGCTTTCTCAATAGTGAACTTATTGGCGATGACTATTTTTTGAGATTGCGAAAAGAGTTCCAGTTTCTGTATCAGAAATATAAGTTAAAACCCATTGAAAATCATTTGTGGAAATTTCTACGATTACGACCAGGAAATTTTCCTACAATTCGAATTGCTCAATTTGCAGCATTAATCCACCAATCCAATGCATTGTTTTCGCAGATTATAGAGGTAGAAAAGATTGCTGAATTGCGTAAGCTGTTTCGTGTGAATGCTTCCGATTACTGGGAAACGCATTATCGATTCAATAAAGAGACGAAGCAGCAAAATAAGAGAGTAGGAAATAGAGCTATTGATGGTATTTTAATTAATACGGTAGTTCCTTTTTTGTTTGCTTATGGCGAATTGCAATCGAAACAAGAAATGAAAGACAGAGAATTGGGTTTTCTGGAGAGTTTGCCTGCCGAAGAGAATGCGATTGTTAAAAAATGGTCGCAATTGGGAATGAAAAGCGAAAATGCCTTGGAATCTCAAGCGTTGTTGCAATTAAAACATTATTATTGTGAACATAAAAAGTGTTTGGATTGTCAGGTTGGAAGAAGAGTTTTAGGGGCAGAAAAGTGACCGTTTACTGGCAGAATCAACCTTATAAATGCTATCTTCGGAATAAATAAGTGGATGGAATGAATAGTTACAAGGAAATATCGTCGAGAACATTGAGAGTTGCAGTAGCTCTTTTAATACTGATTCTGACTACTGGAACTGTCGGATTTATGTTCATCGAAGATGAGTATTCGTTGATCGATGCTTTTTATATGACCATTGTAACTGTTTCAACAGTAGGTTTTAGAGAGGTGCATCCGTTGTCGGATGCCGGAAAGATATTTACTTCTGGATTGATCCTGTTTAGTTTAGGAGGATTAGCCTATGTGGGTTCTACTTTGGCAAGTTATGTGCTGGATGGCGAGTTTATAAATTACCTAAAAACATATAGAGTGTATAAGAAAGTTGATAAGCTGAAAGATCATGTGATTGTATGTGGGTTTGGTCGCAATGGAGAACAAGTTTGCGACGAGCTGACCGATCACAACACGCCATTTGTGATCATCGAAAAGCGTGATCATGTAATCGAGCGTATCCGACAAAATCCAAGTCTATTATACATTCGTGGCGATGCTACGCACGAAGAAGTGTTGGAGCAGGCTCGTGTGCATCATGCAAAAGCATTGATTGCTACCACGCCTAACGATGCCGATAATGTTTTTGTGGTATTGACTGCCCGAAGCATGAATCCGAACCTGAAAATTATTAGCAGAGCATCGGAAATTAAATCGGATGTGAAATTGCGAAGAGCCGGTGCTACCAATGTAATTATGCCAGAGCGAATTGGTGGTCAGCGAATGGCAAAGCTGGTTACGCAACCCGATGTGGTTGAGTTTCTGGAATATATTCTTATACAGCAAAGTAGAGATGTGACATTGGAAGAAATTGCATGTAAAAACATGGGCACTTGCTTTATGAATGGTACCATCGGAGAGTTAAGAAAAAACAATCCGGCGGAGGTCTCAATTATCGGTTTAAAGAACAGAGAAGGACGCTATATTATTAATCCAACAAAGGAGCATAAACTCGATCCCAAAGATCAACTTTTCATCCTTGGAGCACCAAACGAAATCGATCGTTTTAGGCAATTATTGGAAGATTGATAGAAGGTGGTGTAACTGGTTAAAATATAGTTGATTTGATACACTGTGTTTAGTGCGTTACGATTCCTTTAAAAAGTGGAGTAAAAGTTTTTAAATCAATATTTTTCATTACTTTTGCGAGGATTTTATCTAATTGATTTCAAGCTGTTTCTATCATTATGATGTTGCAGTTTGGATATTGTATCACTTTAAAAGGTTAATAAAGATGTATTTAAGTTCAGAAAAGAAACAAGAGATTTTCGCAAAACATGGTAAGTCAGCAACTGACACAGGTTCTTCAGAAGGACAAATTGCGTTGTTCACTTTCCGTATCGCTCACTTGACTGAGCACTTGAAGCAGAATAGAAAAGATTTTTCTACTCAGCGCTCATTGATCAAGTTGGTAGGTAAGCGTAGAAGCTTGTTGGATTACCTTAAGCGTAAAGACATCGAGCGTTACCGTGCTATTGTTAAAGAGCTTGGATTGCGTAGATAAAAAATTAAAAGGCAATTTTTTAAATTGCCTTTTTTCGATTTACTTTGAGGAAAGCCCCTGCAAATAGTAAATCAAATAAGTACAGATATTGAAAAATAAAGATATGACACAAGCAGTAATTAAAACAATTGAGCTTGGCGATGGTAGAACTATTACCATTGAAACAGGTCGGTTGGCAAAGCAAGCCGATGGTTCAGTTGTAGTCCGTTCAGGGGACACAATGTTATTGGCCACATTGGTGTCGGCCAAAGAGGCAAAGGATGGTGTAGATTTTATGCCTATTACAGTTGATTATAGAGAAAAATTCTCAGCTGCAGGCCGATTCCCAGGAGGATTCCTAAAGCGTGAAGCGCGTCCTTCTGATGAAGAAATTTTGATTGCACGTTTAGTAGACCGTGCTTTACGTCCATTGTTCCCTGAAGATTATCATGCTGAAACAGCAATGATGATTTCACTAATTTCTGCTGATAAAGATGTAATGCCAGATTCTTTAGCTGGTTTAGCTGCTTCTGCAGCTATCGCTGTTTCTGATGTTCCATTTAACGGACCAATTTCAGAAGTTCGCGTAGCAAGAATCGATGGCGAATTCATTGTTAACCCATCATTAACTCAGCTTGGTGAAGCCGATATGGACATTATGGTAGGTGCGTCGAAAGACAATATCATGATGGTTGAAGGTGAAATGAGCGAGGTGAGTGAGGAAGAAATGCTTGAGGCAATCAAGATCGCTCACGAAGCAATTAAAGTTCAGTGTCAGGCTCAGGAGGAGTTGGCTGCAGAACTAGGTGTGGTTAAGCGCGAATATTGTCACGAAGAAAATGACGAAGAACTTCGTGATTTAATTTGGAAAGAGACTTACGACAAAGCATATGCAGTAGCAACAGAGCGTATTGCTAACAAGCAAGAGCGTATTGAAAAATTTACTGCTATTAAAGATGAATTCCTTGAGAGCTATTCTGAAGGAAAAGAAGAAGAGGAAATTAACGAAGGATTGATTGGTCGCTATTACCACGATGTGGAAAAAGAGGCTATGCGTCGTATGATTTTGGACGAAGGAATTCGTTTAGATGGTCGTACAACAGAGCAAATTCGTCCTATCTGGGGTGAGGTAGATTACTTACCTTCAACTCACGGTTCTTCTATCTTTACTCGTGGCGAAACTCAATCGTTGAGTAGTGTTACTTTGGGTAATAAGATGGACGAGAAAGTGGTTGACTCAGTAACTTTCCAAGGTCGAGAGCGTTTCTTATTACACTATAACTTCCCTCCATTCTGTGTAGGTGAAGCTAGAACTCCACGTGGATTAAGCCGTCGTGAAATTGGTCACGGAAACTTGGCTTACCGTGCATTGAAGAGAATGATTCCTCAAGATTTCCCATACATCGTTCGTGTGGTTTCTGATATCCTAGAATCGAATGGTTCTTCTTCTATGGCAACTGTTTGTGCCGGAACAATGGCATTGATGGACGCTGGTGTACCTATTAAGAAGCCAGTTACTGGTATCGCAATGGGATTGATTACAGACAATGAAAAATTTGCTGTACTTTCAGATATCTTAGGTGATGAAGACCACTTAGGAGATATGGACTTTAAAGTAACAGGTACTCGCGATGGTATTACTGCTACTCAGATGGATATTAAAGTTGACGGACTTTCATACGAGGTGTTGACTCAGGCTTTGGAACAAGCGAAGCAAGGTCGTTTACACATCTTGGATAAAGTAACTGAGGTTATTGAAGAGCCTCGTGAAGACTTTAAACCACACGTTCCACGTATCGAAAGAGTTGAGATTCCTAAAGATATGATTGGTCCTATCATTGGTCCTGGTGGAAAAAATATTCAAGCACTTCAAGCTGAAACAAATACTATCATTACTATCGAAGAGTCGGATAATGTAGGTATTGTTGAAGTTTCTGCTCCAGATAAAGAAGCAATTGAAGAAGCAAAAGCAAGAATCAGAGGTATTATTGCTGTTCCTGAAGTAGGTGAAACTTACAAAGGAAAAGTAAAAGGTTTGACTTCATTTGGTGCTTTTGTTGAGATTCTTCCTGGAAAAGAAGGGTTGCTTCACATTTCAGAAATCGACTACAAACGTTTAGAAAAAGTAGAAGATGCATTGAAAGAAGGCGATGAGCTGGAAGTTAAAGTAATTGGATTGGACAATGGAAAAGTAAAACTTTCTCGTAAAGCATTATTGCCAAAGCCAGAAGGTTGGGTTGAGCGTCCAAAGCGTGAGCGTAGTGATCGCGGAGATCGTCCACGTCGTGATCGCAATGATCGTGGAGACCGTCCACGTCGTGACCGCAACGATCGCGGAGATCGAAACAACAGAAGATAAAAGATTTTTTATCAAAGATAAGTTCAAGGCTGCTTCATTATTGAAGTGGCCTTTCTTTTTTCTAAAAGTTGAATGGAGTTGTTGGTCAGTGTTTTGGGTGTTGTTAATGGTGTGTCTAAAATGTATCTTTATAACACTTTACTGATCAAAAACTATTGAAATGAAGCAAAAACTCTTATTGCTGCCTGTAATCCTATTGGCTGCGTGTACAAGTAAAAAAATGCAATATCCGGTAACCGAAAAACAAGATGTGACCGATACTTATTTCGGCACAACAGTAGAAGATCCATATCGCTGGTTGGAAGACGATAACTCAGAAGAAACAGCAAAATGGGTGAAAGCACAAAACGAAGTAACAGATGCTTATCTGGCAAAAATTCCATTTAGAACTAAAATCGAAGAACGACTAACTGAGCTATGGAACTATCCTAAAATTGGAACTCCATATAAAAAGGCGGGTAAGTATTTCTTTTATAAAAACGATGGATTGCAAAATCAGAGTGTCTACTACATGACCGATGATTTAACCAAAGAACCTGTTGTTTTACTTGATCCGAATAAGCTTTCAGAAGATGGAACAGTAGCTCTTTCGGGAACATCTGTTTCCAAAGACGGCAAATACTTAGCTTACCGTGTTGCCCGATCGGGGTCTGACTGGAACGAGGTTTTTGTGAAAAACATCGAGACCGGAGAATTACTTAAAGACCATGTCGAATGGGTGAAGTTTTCGGGAACGGCATGGTATAAAGATGGATTTTTCTACTCAAGATATGATAAACCAGCAGAGGGAGATGCTTTGTCGGGAAGCAATGAATACCACAAAGTGTATTACCATAAACTGGGCGATGAGCAAAAGAACGATAAGCTGATTTATGAAGAGAAAGATAAGCCCAAGCGATTGTTTGGTATTGGTGTAACTGAAGATCGCCGTTTCATGATTCTTTCGAAGATGGAGGGATCAAGTGGTAATGGTTTGGCTGTAAAGGATCTTTCGAAGAAGAAAGCGGAGTTTATTGCTTTGAGTAAAGATTTAAAGTCGAGTTTTGCTGTAATCGATAACATCGACAACGAACTTTATATATTGACCAACTATAAGGCACCCAGATACCGATTGGTTAAGGTGGACATGAAAAAGCCGGCAGAAGAAAACTGGGTGGATATTATTCCAGAGTCGGAAAATGTATTAGAGTCGTGTGCTCATATTGGAGGAAAATTGGTAGCTATTCTAATGAAAGATGCTCACAATGTGGTAAACGTTCATCAGCTGGATGGAAAGTTCGAGTATGAATTGAAACTTCCGGGAATTGGAACTGTTGGCTCGTTTAGTGGCAAGAAAGCTGAAGATTTGGCTTTTTATAGCTACACTTCTTATAATACTCCTACTGAAATTTATACTTACGATTTTAAAACCAAAGAGACGAAATTATATAACCGTCCAAAGGTGGCTTTCAATCCGGATGATTTTGTTGTAGAGCAGAAGTTTTACAAGAGTAAAGATGGAACGAAAGTGCCAATGTTCTTATTCCATAAAAAAGGAATCAAGATGGATGGCAATAACCCAACCTTACTTTATGGTTATGGTGGTTTCAATGTGAGTTTAACTCCTGGTTTCTCGCCAAGAACAATGGTGTTTGTTGAGAATGGTGGTGTATATGTAGTTGCCAACCTTCGCGGAGGAGGAGAATATGGTGAAAAGTGGCATAAATCGGGTACAAAGATGAAAAAGCAGAATGTGTTCGACGATTGCATTACTGCTGCTGAGTTCTTGATTTCGGAAGGGGTAACTTCCAAAGAAAAATTAGGTTTAATGGGCGGTTCCAATGGAGGATTGTTGGTTGGTGCAGTTTTGAATCAACGTCCAGACCTGTTTTCTGCTGCTATCCCTCAAGTGGGGGTAATGGATATGTTGCGTTACCACAAATTTACCATTGGCTGGGCCTGGGCAGGCGATTATGGTACAAGTGAAGATAGCAAGGAGATGTTCGAATACCTGTTGAACTATTCTCCTTATCATACCATTAAAGCAGGTGGCGACTATCCGGCAATAATGGCAACAACGGCCGATCACGACGATCGTGTAGTGCCTGCACATACTTTTAAGTACATGGCTCGTATGCAAGAATTGGCAAGTGGTAAAAATCCAACAATTGTGCGTATCGAATCGAAAGCAGGGCATGGTGCTGGTAAGCCAACGTCCAAATGGATTGAAGAATATACCGATATATGGGCTTTTATTTTTTATAATCTGGGAATGGAAATGTAGTTGTAACTCATTCTTTTCTAGAAGAAAAGCTTGTTGATAAGAAAAAAAAGTGATGAATAATCATTTTTCGAGGTCAAAATATTAACTTTGAAATCCCGGTTTTTCCGGGATTTTTTTTGCTAACTCATTGATTATATGGATATCCGTTTTCTTGCAATTGAAGGAAATATTGGCGCCGGAAAAACCTCGCTGGCAAAAATGATAAGTGAAGAGTTTGAAGCCAGACTGGTATTGGAACAGTTTGCCGATAATCCGTTTTTACCTAAGTTCTATAACGATCCGGAAAAATATTCTTTTCCGTTGGAAATGTCATTTTTAGCCGAACGTTATAATCAATTGAAAAAAGGAATCTCCGATTTAGAGTTATTTAGTCAATTTACAGTGGCCGATTACTATTTTATTAAGTCACTGATATTTGCAAAATCAACCCTCTCCGATGACGAGTACAATCTTTATCGTCAGTTTTTCGAGATAATTTATGGAAAATTACCTCGCCCGGATCTTTACGTATACTTGCATGTACGACCAGAGCGATTATTGAAAAATATTGAAATGCGAGGACGTGATTACGAAAAAACAATTACCAAAGAATACTTGGATAAAATTCATCAAGGATATTTGAATTTTATAAAACAACAAGCCGATTTTCCTATTCTTGTTTTGGATACAAACGATTTAGATTTCGTCCATAACCAGTCCGATTATGAACGAATTAAAGAGGTTATATTTCAGAATGATTATAAAAAAGGGGTAAACACGGTTCGGTTGTAGAAAAAATAGAAGTAAACGGATGAAAATTCAACTGTCATCTTTTCATATGTATAAAACATTGCTAATTTTGTAATCAATCCGGAATTATATAAAATTCGAAAAAAATCTTAATAATTATCATCATGAAAAAGTTCAGCTATAAACCTTTAGCTTCTCTGCTTTTAGCCGCATTGTTTATGACCGGTTGTTCCGGTTTAAAGCGCATGCAAAAGCATGCTGACAAGATTCAGTTTAATGTTACTCCTGAGGTGCTTGAAGCACACGGTGGAGACGTTGCTGTTGATATGAATGCAAAATTTCCAGAAAAGTATTTCGACAAGAAAGCAACTGTTGTTGCCACTCCAGTACTTAAGTACGATGGTGGAGAGCAAACTTTCGAATCTATTACTCTTCAGGGAGAAAAAGTAGAGGACAATAACAAGGTAATTAGCTATGTTAATGGTGGATCTGCTGCATATAAAGGATCTGTAAAGTATGCAGAAGCAATGAGAATGGGTGATTTAGAAATCCGTATCAAAGCTTCTCGTGGAAATAAATCGTTAGATTTTGCTCCTATTAAAGTTGCAGATGGGGTACTTGCTACTTCTACTTTGGTAGCTAACTATCCAAAATCAGTTATCGGTGTTCAGCGTGAGAAGAATACTACTGGAAAATACGATCCAAATATCGATGTATTCCAGAGAATTGTTCCAGATGAATTCATGGCAGATATTCACTATTTAATCAATAGCTCATACGTACGCGGAAGCGAAATGAAAGGTGAAGACCTTAAAATGTTGAAAGAGTACGTTAAAGATGCAGTTGCTGCAGAAAGAAAAGAGTTGAAAGGTATTGACGTTTCTGCTTACGCTTCTCCAGACGGGGAAATGGATTGGAACTCTAAACTTTCTTCTGGTCGTGAAAAAACTTCAGGTAAGTATGTGAAGCGTCAGATGAAGAGAGCTAAAGTTGAAACTGATATTGCAACTAAATACACTCCAGAAGACTGGGAAGGATTCAAAGAGTTGATGGAAAAATCAAACATCCAGGACAAAGAATTGATCCTTCGCGTTCTTTCAATGTACTCAGATCCTGAAGTACGTGAGAAAGAAATTCGTAACCTATCAGAAGCATTTACTTCAGTTGCTGATGACATTCTTCCAAAATTGCGTCGTGCAAAAATCGTTGCTAACGTTGACCTAATTGGAAAAACAGACGAAGAGATCGCTGCTTTGGCTGATGTAGATCCTTCAAAATTGAACCCAGCTGAATTGCTTTACGCTGCTACTTTGACTGAAGACAATACTAAGAAAATGGCTATCTACAACGCTGCTACTAAAATTTACAGCAACGACTGGAGAGGTTTCAACAACTTAGGTATGGTTCAGGTTGCAGAAGGAAAAGTTGATGCTGCTAAAGCTTCATTCGCTAAAGCTGACAAACTTTCTCCAAGCAATTCTATCGTAGCAAACAACATGGGTGCTGTTGCATTAATGCAAGGTGATGTTGCTAAAGCTGAAGCTCTTTTCGGAGATGCTAACGGTGCTGGCGAAGAAGTAAACTACAACTTAGGTATTGTAGAAATCAAAAAAGGTAACTACGCAAAAGCAGTTAAGTATTTCGGAAGCAATGTTTCTGTAAACGCTGCTCTAGCTAAAATGTTAGCTGGTGACAACAACGGTGCGTTGAAAGTATTGAACGCTATCGAAAATCCATGTGCAAAAGTATTGTACGTGAAAGCAGTTGTTGGTGCTCGCACAGCTAAAACAAACTTGATGTACGAAAGCTTAGGAGCTGCAGCTAAGAAAGAAGCTAAAGTTAAAGCGATGGCAAAATCAGATATGGAATTTGCTAAGTACTTCAACGAGCCTAAATTCAAATCAATTGTTGAGTAATTCTTACAATTAGATATACAAAAAAGGGTGTCGATTTTCGATACCCTTTTTTTATGCCCAATAGTTTAAGGTTGTTTATGTGCTTGCTGCCCGATTAGTAGTTTATTTCTGTTCCTTATAACGATCTTTTTCGTCAAATAAGGTTAAGTCTTTGTAGCCTGCTTTAATCTTAGCCGAGTGCTCTTCTCCTTTAGCAATAAAATAAGAATCCCCCTTCTTGAATAGATGAGTTTTGCCGTTTATTGTAAGTTCAATTTCACCATCTAAAACAACTCCCCATTGAGCGTTATGAGAATGAAGAGGTACTTCCACATCTTCTTCAAATTCCATGAAAATAAACTGCTGTTCTCCTGCTTGAATTAATCTCGAACTAAGTCCTTCCAGTGGTATATCTGCCATCGGAAATTTCGATATTAATGGATTGTCGTTTATCATCGGAATAGATTTTTATCTCACTTTATTGAATAAGTCCCAAAGTACAATTCCGGCGCTTACCGAAATATTGAATGAATGCTTGGTTCCATACTGTGGGATTTCCAAATACATGTCACATAAGTCAACTACTTTTTGCGCAACTCCTTTTACTTCGTTTCCGAAAACAAGAGCTAGTTTTTCTCCTTTTTCAGGTTGATAGTCGGGTAGCATAACGCTGTTTTGTACCTGTTCGATGGCGATGATCTTGTAGCCTTCTTCTTTCAATCTGATTACTGCATCGGTAGTTTGCTTTTCGTAACTCCATTTCACTGTGCTTTCGGCGTCCAGTGCTGTTTTGTGAATCTCTTTGTTGGGAGGAGTAGCTGTTAGTCCACATAAAACAATCTCTTCAATAAGTAGAGCATCCGATGTGCGAAAAACCGATCCGATATTGTGTCCACTGCGAATATTATCCAATACAACTACAATGGGAGTTTTGTTGTGTTCCTTAAATTCATCAACCGAAATTCGGTTGAGTTCGCTATTCTTTAATTTTCTCATTGATATTCTTTTATTCAAAAAAATAAAGCCTGTCTTCCAGAAGAAAACAGGCTACAAATATCGTGGTTTTTAATTTACCATTCAACTGATTGACGTTTCACTGGCATGGTCATACATCGGCAACCACCACCACCGCGAGCTAACTCTGAACCGGCAATAGTAATAACACTTCGGCCTAACGTTTTAACGTCCACTTTATCGTTCATAATATCCAAGGCAGAAACAACTTCAAAGCCATTCTGATTTAAGGCTTCAATAGTATGCTCATTGCGTTCGTATCCGATAACTTTACCAGGTGCAAGTGCAAAGAAGTTGGCTCCACTGTGCCACTGTTCGCGCTCTTGAATCCACGGATCAACAGTTCCTCCACAGCTAATTGGTTTCAGGTCAAATCCCAATTTCGATAAAGCAGATAGAATGTTGGTTTCGTTCTCAATTTTCGAAACTCTTCCATTTTCAATTTGAATATGGATGGTCTGATAAGGATTATCTTTTAAGATAAGTGGTTCGTAAACCATGCACGCATTGGTGTCAAGGAATGTAAATACCATGTCCAGATGGATGAATGATTCTGGTGTATGTGGCAATTCCTGTACAACAATATGATGTACTTTATCTTTTTGTGCTTTTAAGGTCTCAATAATGAAGTCAATTCCTTGAGATGAAGTACGCGATCCTGTACCAATCAATAGAACATCGTCGCGGGCAATTAATACATCGCCACCTTCAATGGTCGACTTCATATCGGCTTTTCCTTCTGCAGGCTTCAATGGGTTTAGAGTATTTACTCCAAAATGAGGATGGTGCTTGAAAATGGCCTCCATAATTAACGATTCGCGCTCGCGAACACGGTTGGCCATGCGTCCAATTAACACCTCATCGTACATCGACATGGATGCATCGCGTGTGAAGAAAAAATTATGAAGTGGACGAAGAGAAAAACGATCTTTGCTCAAATAACGAGTCAGATTGTCGCGAATAATCACAGAACCTTCCAATAGTTGACGTGCTAATTCTGGCGCCTTCAGGTCAAGCAAGCGGTCGAATTCGGTTTCAACATCATCTAGTTGGCAAATTTCTTTAATAAGTGCATATTTCACTACTTCGTCTTCAAGAATATCGCTAAGAAGTTCTTTTACCTGAAAGGTATTACAGAATTTCTGAAGCACACCACTTAATTGTCGGTATTCGTTTCCAGCAACCGATAAGTTAAGTATATCACTGTAAAGTGCTCTTTCGGCATTTTGTGGAGTCATATTTTCCACCTCTGGCCCTGGAGTATGAAGAATAACTCCTTCCAGTCTGCCAATCTCCGACCTTACATTAACTCCGAAATTACTTTTCATGTCACTTTTTTTTGGGAATAATTAAAAGTAGAATCGTGCAAATATATAAACATTAAAGAGGATTTGCTTTGTTATTTCCTTATGTCTTGGGCATTTAATGCATATTCTAAAACATATATCAAATTAACAGTTGACATGACACGGATAATTATTAATTTTGGATCAAAGAATTTTTCATATGTATAAGTTCGTATTCTTATTATCATTATTACTTTTTGCTTTTGGAGGATTTGCCCAGAAAAAGACGGGTAAAGATACCGTTATGTACGGAAGTAAGGTGATGGGAGCCGACACATTACCTCATCGGAACTTAAAGGAAGTATCCATATTTCCTAGAAAGAATTTTGCAAACAATAGACAATATAAGCGTTATCGTCGTATGGCCTATCGTCTGAAGAAGGTGATGCCGTATGCCAAAGAGGCTGCAAAACTATTGGTCGACTTCGAGGAACGGTTCGCCAAAGAAACAGATAAGAAGAAACGAAGAAAATATGTAAAAGAGATTGAAAAGCAATTGATGGCTAAATATGGAAAAGAGCTTAAGCGTTTGAGTATTTCCGAAGGTCGTTTGCTTATTCGATTGATTGATAGAGAAACAGGAAGTACTACTTATCAGTTGGTTAGAGAGCTGCGAGGTGGTTTTAGTGCTTTCTTCTGGCAGTCTGTGGCTCGTATTTTTGGTAATAACCTTAAAACCGAATATGAACCAAACGGGCAGGATAAAATGATTGAAGAGATTATCCAGATGATTGAAAAAGGAGAAGTATAATTGTACTTCCAGGTTCTTAGATTATCGGATTATCAGATATTGAATTTCATCCTAAACTGCATCAATAATTCCAACGTGAAAACTTCTATTTTCCTTCTCCTCTGAAGCAAGTCACAATCGTATACAACAAGATTTTCAAATCAAGGTATATCGAAATATTCTTTAGGTATAGAATGTCGTATGGAAGGCGCTCAAGCATTTCTTCAATGTTAGAAGCATAACCATATTTTACCTGTCCCCACGACGTAATTCCTGGACGAATGCGATGTACTTGTTGGTAAAATGGAGCAGCTTTAATCAGCTGATCGATGTAGAATTGACGCTCCGGTCTAGGTCCAACAATGGCCATATCTCCTTTTAACACATTATAGAATTGAGGAATTTCGTCCAAGTGTGTTTTGCGTAAAAACAATCCCAAGGGAGTAATTCGTGCATCATTTTTCGATGATAACGAGGGGCCATTGGCTTCTGCATCGATATACATGCTTCGGAATTTATACATGGTAAATGGCTTGCCATACTTTCCAATTCGTTCTTGTTTGAAGATAATTGGTCCTTTGGAGCTAAAACGAATAGCCAATGCAATGATTGCATATACCGGAGTTAGAAATAGAATGGCAGAGACAGAGAAACAAATATCAAAAATTCGTTTTACGTTCTCTTGCCATGCAGGCATAATTCCGTTGGAAATTTTAACCAATGGACTACTATAAACCGAAGTCATTTTCACCTGCCCCGAAAGAATATCGTACATATCAGGAATGGCATGAATGATTACCTCTTTGTTTTGTAACAAGGTAATGAGTTCTCGTAATTTCTTATGCTCCGATGTTTCAATGGCTATTATAATTTCTTCTATCTGATGTTGATCTATAATCGCTAAAACCTCAGATATGTTGCCCAATTGAGGAAGAGTTCCTTGTAGTAGATCCTGAGTAGGTGACTCCAGTGGAATGTATCCCAGAAAGCGGTGCCCAGTTGGACGTTTCATATGGGTTAATTCCTGATGTGTTTTCAGTGCTCTTTCATTGGAGCCAATAATTAAAGTGTTGAAACCAATTTTGCCATTTTTGATTCGCTTTACAGTTGTTGCTGTTAAAATAAGTCGGAAGAAATAGGTAAATGTAAAGTGAAGCGCCAATAGGGTGGCAAATGATTTATAGTAGTTTTTGTACGAACCAATAAAGTCGTCTAATATTAATGCGAAAAATATAATTAGCACACCAACAAAACTGGTACCTAGTGTTTGTCCTAGCTCCAATAGTCTCGATCGACGGTAAATATGCTTATAGAAACCACTTAAAAAGTAGAGCGTTATCCAGAAAACTGGAAGCACTGCAATGGCAATGTAAAACTGAGTAGAGAACTGAATAGGTACATCAATCCCAAAAAGAGTAGGCTCAATTATCGTCTTTCGGTAGAGATAGAAAATTGTCCATGCAATTATTGCTGCAGAAAAATCAGCTGATATATATTTAAAGGTCTGAAGTCTTTTGTTCATATTCTGAGTTGAAAAAAGGCTTTACAATACAACAACGTAGTAAAACCTCAAAAAGTATGGCAAAAATAGAACTTTTAGGAATGTAAAATCAGGTTGTTAAACATTTTAAGTGAATAGTTGCACCTTTTGGTCGAGTTGATTGGTGATTTCCCAAATCAAGATATCTTCATTTAGAGAATGGACCTCTGTGGTATTGTTATTACAGAAGTCGTAAAATGCCTGATACTCTTTCGCTCTGGCCTTTGATTGATCGGAAAGATTTTTAGTCTGTTTCGTTGGGAATAAATGATTTATGCTATTGCAGATGTAATCGGCATAGATAACAGAATCAGGCTGATAAATTTTAATTGTTCGCTCTGTCTCGAACGGAAGAATGGAAGCATGAATATTCACTGTCGCTCCATTGTTGAAGTCTATTCGTGCGATAATTACGTCCACTTTGTTAGCTGAAATAGTGGTGCAGCCTGTTGCTCTTACTTTAGCTGGATCTCCTTTGGCTAAGCGAATAAGAAAGGCCAGTTCTGTATATAAAAGTTGAGACAAAGTAATGTTAAAACGAGGCGTTTCTACCAAAGGATAGGCCAATTGAGCTTCTATCAGCTTTGGAGTAGTTGTTTGCTCGAAAAGCAATGACGATAATTCGCGATACAGCATATAGTTGCCCACCATTACTTTGCAATTCGATTCCAGTGCCAATGCTGCCAAGCTTTTTAATTGATGTACTTCGAGATGCCCTGTCTTTTTTATGTAGATGGCTTTTGCCTTTTTAATCATGTAGGCAATTTCTTCGTAATAGTATGCTTTCGAGGAAAATAGAAACAATGCATCTGTTTTGTTGCATAAAACATCGAACTCTTCAATCAGTAAATCCGAAGAGATAACACTGTTGTCAGGCAGTGGTGTCGTAGGTAATACTCCCACTATTTCAAAACAGTTTAATTCAGATAGAATGGCTATTTGTTCCTGAATTCGTTCGCCATATGATATGATACCTACTTTCAACATACTCAAAAGATAAATAAAATCTTCCAGAAAAGATAAAATTAACAGATAACAACAAATTTTACTGATTGTAGCCATGAAACATTTATTAAATTTGTTGGGAAAGCTAACAGGATACTATCATGAACGATTTAATGCATCATCAGGGAATGAGAAGACGATTGGTAGACGGGTTGCGAACCAAAGGGATTCGTGATGAACGCGTGCTTGAAGCCATAGGAAAGGTGCCTCGTCATTTGTTTATGGATAGTGGTTTTGTGAAGTATTCTTACAAGGATCAGGCTTTCCCAATTGGTGCGGGACAAACCATATCGCAACCTTTTACAGTGGCTTATCAATCGCAGTTGTTAGAGGTTGAACCCAATGCGAAAGTGCTGGAAGTTGGAACAGGGTCTGGCTATCAGGCAGCAGTTCTTCTGGAATTGGGAGCGAAAGTGTTTTCAATCGAGCGTCAAAAAGAGCTTTATGTGAAAACAGAGAACCTGATGACAGAGCTCGGCTACCGCCCCCGACTTTTTTTCGGCGATGGATATAAAGGACTTCCCACTTATGGGCCGTTCGATAGAATTATTGTTACAGCCGGAGCACCTTATTTACCCGAAGATTTAATGGATCAGTTGAAGGTGGGAGGAAGAATGGTGATTCCTTTGGGAAGTTATGAGAGACAAGAGATGACAGTATATATTAAAACCAGTGAGGATAGTTACGAAAAACAGACAAAAGGTGATTTCGTATTCGTTCCAATGCTGAAAGGTACTGCTCAGTAGATTATAAGGTAGAACTAAGAATAAACTTTAGAGATGATTTATATAAAGAAATTTGCTTTTAACCCGCTTCAGGTGAATTGTTTTGTTTTGTACGATGAAACAAAAGAGGCGGTGATTATTGATCCAGCTTGTTTTAATGCAAATGAGCGTGAGCAGTTGGAGCAGTTTGTAGAGAGTGAAGGGTTAAAGCCTACCAAAATTTTGTTGACACACGGGCACTTCGACCATATTATGGGATGTGAATATGTGAAGGCTAAATTTAAAATTCCAGTGGTGGTGCACAAGCAAGATGAACCACTAATCCAGAATGCGGTTGCCCATGCCGATATGTTTGGCTTGCCAATTGAGCCAATAGAGCAGGCCGACGAGTATATGGACGATAACGAGACCGTTACTTTTGGTGATTCGAAATTGAAAGTTTTGCATCTTCCAGGCCACTCGCCAGGTGGTGTGGGCATTATTTGCGAAGAGCAGAAATTTGGAATGGTAGGTGATGTATTGTTTCATGGTAGTATTGGTAGAACCGATTTACCAATGGGCGATCATGCCACATTAATTTCATCCATTAAAGATAAGTTGATTGCTAATTATCCAGATATAAAGATCTTTTCAGGTCATGGTCCGGAAACTAGCACAGCTTTTGAAGCAGACAATAATCCGTTTTTACAATAAGCAACTAAAACATCTGACTAGAATTCAAAAGTAAATAGTTCGCTATTGAGGTGTTGAATAATAGTGTTGTGTGCGAGAAATATCATGTTTTAAGTGCAAGGGGATGTTTAAAATTGCGTCAGTTCATTATCGTTAAATCCATTTAATCTAAAGATAACAATGACTCAAGAGAGATTTGTATCACGCCATATCGGACCAAGAGGCCACGAAATGGACACGATGTTAAAAAAAGTGGGCGTTGCTTCATTAGAAGAACTCATTGAGCAAACAGTTCCAGCCAATATTCGTTTGAAAGAACCAATGGATCTTCCTGCAGGTTTATCAGAGCGAAAATACTATAAGCGCATTTTAGAGCTAGCCAAGAAAAATAAAGTATTCAATACTTATATCGGAATGGGATATTACGACACAATTACTCCTGCGGTAATTTTGCGTAACGTATTGGAAAATCCTGTTTGGTATACCTCTTATACTCCTTATCAGGCTGAAATTTCGCAAGGTCGTTTGGAAGCACTTCTAAATTACCAAACAATGGTTTCAGAGCTGACAGCTTTACCTGTGGCTAACTCATCTCTATTGGATGAAGCTACTGCTGCTGCCGAGGCATTGGTATTGATGTTCAATACACGCTCTCGTGCACAGAAAAAAGCAGGTGCTAATGTATGTTTGGTAGATGAGAAAATCTGGCCACAAACATTAGATGTTCTTGTGACAAGAGCAAATCCACTTGGAATTGAATTGAAAGTAGGTAGCTTCAAAGATTTCGATCTTAATGAATCGGTATTTGGAGTTATTGCTCAATATCCTAATTCAGAAGGAAATATTTGCGATTACCGTGAATTGGTGGAAAAAGCCAATGCGGTAAGTGCAAAGGTGACTGTTTGTGCCGATATTTTGAGCTTGGCATTGTTGACACCTCCGGGAGAATGGGGAGCTGATATTGCTGTTGGTAGTACACAGCGATTTGGTGTGCCAATGGGATATGGTGGACCTCATGCCGCTTTCTTTGCAACTAAAGAAGAAAATAAACGCTATTTGCCAGGTCGTATCATTGGTGTATCGAAAGATGCTAATGGAAACAGAGCTTTGCGTATGGCATTGCAAACACGCGAGCAGCATATTAAGCGCGACAAAGCGACTTCAAATATTTGTACAGCGCAAGCTTTATTGGCAAACATGGCCGGATTTTACGGTGTTTACCACGGAGCGGAAGGATTGAAAGGAATTGCAACACGCATTCACTCTATCGCTGTTTTCCTAACACAGGAAATTGAGAAACTTGGCTATACACAAATGAACGAGAAGTATTTCGATACAATTCGTTTTGCATTGCCTCGTCACGTGAAACTAGAAGATATCGAATGGTTATCGGTTGATAAGGAGATGAACTTCCGTTACTTCGAATCACACGAAGTGGGATTAAGCATCGATGAAACAACTAACCTGGAAGATATCAATATGATATTGGAGGTATTTGCAAAAGCAGCCAACAAACCAGTTGAAGAGATAACAGAGTATCCTCGCAACTTAACAGTGGATGCTGAATTTGCTCGTACTTCTGAATTTATGAAGCAAGAAGTTTTCAACAACTATCGTTCGGAAACAGAAATGCTTCGTTACATTAAAAAATTAGAAAGAAAAGATATTTCATTGACTCACTCAATGATTTCATTGGGATCGTGTACAATGAAGCTGAATGCAGCGACAGAGATGTTGCCATTGAGCTGGATTGAGTTTGGTGGTTTACACCCATTTATACCGAAAAACCAAGCCTTGGGATACCACGAAATGATGGAAGAGTTGCGTCGCGACTTAGCTGTTATTACTGGTTTTGCCGATATGAGTTTGCAGCCTAACTCTGGTGCTGCAGGTGAATATGCTGGTTTGATGGTAATTCGTCAGTATCATATTAGTCGTGGCGAAGGACACCGTAATGTGGTAATTATTCCTGCGTCGGCTCACGGAACCAACCCTGCCAGTGCAGTTATGGCTGGAATGAAGATTGTGGTTGTTCCTTGCGATGATAATGGTAACGTAGATGTTGATGCGTTAAGAGCTAAAGCAGTTGAGCACAAAGATGATTTGTCTGCTTTCATGGTGACTTACCCTTCTACACACGGTGTATTCGAAGAGGGAATCATTGAAATGTGTGAGATCATTCACGAAAATGGTGGTCAGGTTTATATGGATGGTGCCAATATGAATGCACAGGTTGGTTTAACTAGTCCTGGCTTAATTGGAGCCGACGTTTGTCACCTGAACCTACATAAAACATTTGCTATTCCTCACGGTGGTGGTGGTCCTGGTGTTGGGCCTATCGGAGTGGCAGCTCACTTGGTTGAGTTCTTACCATCGCACCCAATTATGAACAACGGACACGTAGGTATTACTGCTGTTTCGGCAGCTCCTTGGGGAAGTGCTTCTGTACTACCTATTACTTACGGGTACATTAAAATGATGGGCGGCGAAGGATTGACTGAAGCAACGAAAATGGCAATTCTAAACGCCAACTATATTGCATCGGCATTGAAAGACAACTACGGAATTCTTTACACTGGAGAGAATGGAAGAGTTGGTCACGAAATGATCCTGGAGTGTCGTAAGCTGAAAGCTTCGTCGGGAATTACTGAAGAAGATATTGCTAAGCGATTGATGGATTACGGTTTCCATGCACCTACATTGTCGTTCCCTGTTCACGGTACGTTAATGATTGAGCCTACGGAAAGTGAATCGATGCAAGAGCTGGATCGCTTTATTGATGCAATGAACTCTATTTATGCCGAAATTAAAGAGGTAGAAAATGGAGAAGTTGACGCTGCTGATAATGTGTTGAAAAATGCACCTCATACCGATCAGGTGATCTGTGCAGATGAGTGGACACATAGCTACAGTCGCGAGAAAGCAGCTTATCCGTTAGAGTGGATTCGCGATAATAAGTTCTGGGTGCCAGTTGGTCGATTGGACAATGCCTGGGGCGATCGTAACCTGATTTGTGCATGTGGTACTCCAGAAGAGTATGAAATGTTCAGTGCATAGATAATCCGAAGATTTAAAATCTTATATATCTTTAAAGCCTCGAGTTACTCGGGGCTTTTTTTGTATGTAAAACTGAAACCGCAATAATTTGCAGGGTGAGTCAACCCAAAAGAATAAAGAATATGATTGTATATCCCAATGCCAAAATAAATTTAGGACTGAATGTAGTGGAAAAACGACCTGATGGATTCCATAATTTGGAAACCATTTTTTATCCCATTGGGTTGTGCGATATATTGGAGCTGGTAGAAGCTGAAGAGATGGTTTTTTCCAATTCTGGCATTACCATTGATTGTAGTCCTGAAGATAATTTGGTGTGGAAAGCATACATGCTTTTGAAAGAGAAGTATGAATTACCCAATGCGAAAATTCATTTGCATAAAGTCATCCCATTTGGAGCTGGCTTAGGTGGTGGATCGGCCGATGCGGCTTTCATGTTAAAGCTGACCAACGACTATTTTCAATTGAATATATCGGAAGATGAATTGATTGAGACAGCAGCAAAACTAGGGAGCGATTGTGCTTTTTTCATTAAGAATAAACCTTGTTATGCTGTTGGTAAAGGCGATGAGCTAAAAGAGATGGAGTGGGCAATGAAACCTGGTTATTGGGTGTTGGTAAAGCCCGATGCAAAAGTAAGTACGCCTGATGCATATCGCTGGGTGAAGCCTCTAAAGTCCACAGACGATTTACGTGATGTAGTCAAAATGCCGGTGGCAGATTGGAAAAATAAGTTGAAAAATGATTTCGAAGCTTCGGTATTTAAGCAGTACCCTGAAATTGAGCAGGTGAAAAATAATCTATACGATATGGGAGCCGAATATGCTTGTATGTCGGGAAGTGGAGCATCGGTATTTGGTTATTTTACCGAAATGCCAGATATAACCAATAAATTTGATGACTCTTGCTTTGTTTGGACAGGTGAGATAAAATAAACCAGCCTTCTCCAAACTATCCATAAAAATAGCTTGGAGAAGATTGATGTAAATTATTTTTGAAGTTCTTCCCACTCTTCTCTATTGATCTGATAAATGTAAACATCCATTCCGTTTGCTTTCATTCTGCTATCTTTTTTCATAGATAATTTCTTTGCTACTTTCTGTGCAGGCTCATTATCAATTCCAATAAGAGATATTAACGAATCGGTGATGTTGTTTTCAAAAGCAAAGTTGCGAACAGCTAGAGCAGCTTCGGTAGCATAGCCTTTTTGCATGTATTCAGGTAGCATGTGATAACCGACTTCAATTTCTTTCTCGTCGCCAAATCCTTGAGTTAGCAAGCCACATTGTCCTACCAACTTACCTGTCTCTTTTAAAATCAGAGCATGGTGACCATATTCGTTGTTTTCATATCGCCATATCTGCTTCTCAATCCACGATTTTGCATATAGCTCAGCAGTTTTGGCATCTATCTTGCCAATTCCTAAATGCTTCAGGTTAGGATTATCAATAAAGAAAGCGGTCCAATCTTTTACATCTTCCAATTGAAGAGGACGAATGGTTAACCGTTCGGTGGAAAGTTGGTTTAAATACATGATTTTGCTTTAAAAATTAGTTTTAAGATGATTCATTCATCTGCGACGGGCTAAAGTTATGGAATTATTTTAAGTATCTGCCGGTGGTTTAATTCTCGGATTAAGGCATTACTTTTTTAGAAATTTTAGGTCGATTTCTGACTCTGAGAATAGAAAAATTGAACTCAATTACATTTTTTTTCATGAAAAAGTAATTTTTTTTAATTCCGAAATAGGCGCTGAATATATAGTGAAAATAGGCAGTTAACACTGTGTTAACGAATATTGAGGATTTTTTAACATGCTCATTTGCAACGTTTGGGTGTTATAATAGTCATATAGGGTGTAAGTGTAACCCGAAAACAACATGAGTTATGAAAACCTATTTTAGAAAATTAAGTATTGCGTTATTTTTTGGAGTATTTTCAATATTGGCCGTTAATGCCTACGCCAAAGAATTAAAAAGATTAGCAAACACTGCTACAATTGCTTCATTCGAAATTGAAGAAATGGAGCCTGCAATGGAAATTCAAGCTTGGATGTTAACCGACCTGTTTTGGAGTCCAAGTTCAGTAATGATGACTGCATTAGTAGATGAGCCTGAGCCACAAATTCAAATTGAAGATTGGATGAGTAACGATTCTTTATGGGGAACTTTGGCTAGTGTCGATTCTGAAGATGAAGAAGAAAGCATGGAGATTGAAGAGTGGATGACGGATAATACGTTATGGCCTTTTTCCTTCTAGAATAATTTACTAACGCAATAGACTAAATCGATATATAATAGAGGTTATCCAGCAATTGGATAGCCTCTTTTTTATGGTGTTAAATCGATAGCTATTCTATTGGGGAGAGTGTCGTGTTTTTTCTGTTTCGATAATTATTAATGAAGGTAGATGATTGTATTTGTCAGAAGTATAGGGTCTTATAAGCGTATTTTAGGAACATGGAGTGGTGTGAGTTAAATTTTGTTTGTCTATTGGGTGTTCTGCTTACGTTTTGAAATTGCTGGGGAGATTAATCCATATCTTTGCATCAAAATATTTTTTTCATGGAATTGCTATCAAATAGTTATTTTGCTCTTTTCCTAATCATCGCGCTTGGTTATATTGTTGGGCGCATTAAAATAAAAGGGCTTTCATTAGATGTGTCGGCTGTAATTTTTGTTGCATTGCTGTTTGGGCACTATGGAGTTTTAATTCCCAAAGACTTTCAAACTCTGGGATTAGTACTGTTTATTTTTACTATCGGAGTGCAGGCTGGACCTGGTTTCTTCGAGTCATTCAAGAAAGATGGTCGCCAATTAGCTGTTTTGGCTACATTATTAATTGTATCGGCCGGATTGGTTACTTATGGACTAATTCAGGTGTTCGATATAGAAAAGAATGTGGCTATTGGTCTGCTAACTGGTGCTTTAACAAGTACGCCTGGTTTGGCTGCTGCCATCGATTATACTAACTCGCCTTTGGCATCTATTGGATATGGTGTGGCCTATCCGTTCGGTGTAATTGGCGTTATTCTTTTTGTGCGAATGTTGCCTACCTTGTTTCGTACAACTGTTAGAAAAGCAGAAATTGAACAAGAGGAGTTGGCAAAAAGTAACTTCCCTGAGATTGAGAAACGAAACTTTATTGTTGAAAACGACAATGTGGTTGGGAAGTCAATTGGTGAGTTGCGTATTCGTTACATGACTAAAGCAGTGGTTTCTCGTGTAATGAAAGAGGGAGTTGCTGTAATTCCATCGCCCGACACTATTCTGGAGAAAGGAAATGTGATAAAGGCGGTTGGAACTGAAGAGGCACTTGAAAGAGTCGAGATTTTGATTGGAGCCGAAACCAAGGAGGATATCCCGCTGGATAATAAGTTCGATGTAAGAAGGGTGTTGGTAACCAATAAAGAGGTGGTAAATAAAACCATTGCTCAAATTAATCTATTGCATACTTACAATGCTACCATTACCCGAATTCGTCGTGCAGGAATCGATATCTCGCCTACTCCTTCATCGAAGATTATGTATGGTGATAAGCTGATTATTGCAAGTAGTAAAGCAAATATGAAGATTGTTTCAGCCATTTTTGGTGACGATAGCAAGCGTTTATCAGACACCGATATCTTACCAATTGCTTTAGGTATTATTTTAGGAGTGTTGGTTGGAAAGGTAAGCTTGCATTTGTCGTCGTTTAATTTTAGTTTGGGATTAACCGGAGGTGTACTTCTGGTGGCATTGGTATTAAGTCGTTTGGGAAAAACCGGCCCCATTGTCTGGAGTATGACAGGAGCAGCCAACCAATTATTACGTCAGTTGGGATTACTGTTGTTCCTGGCAACTGTTGGAACAAGTGCTGGTGCTAAAATTGTTGAGACATTTAATGAATACGGTTTTCAGCTTTTCTTAGTGGGTGGCTTAATTACATTGTTGCCAATGATTATTACTGCTATAGTTGGGAAGTTGATTTTTAAAATGAATCTGCTGAATTTGTTGGGGGCACTTACCGGGAGTATGACCAGTACGCCGGGTTTAGCAGCTATCGACTCTATGACCGATTCCAATTCTCCATCCATTGCTTATGCAACGGTATATCCGGTAGCATTGGTTGTGCTGATTGTTGTGGTGCAACTATTGACGGTGGTATTGTAAGAGAGAAGAAATTATTAGATAAGAAAAAAGGGAAACCAAGTGGTTTCCCTTTTTTTATTTATTCAGCCAAAGGCTCTAGATCAAACATTAAATGATTCTTCGGAATTCTCACTCCCTCTTCAACGTGAATTTTTTTAATTACAGCGTCGAATGGCATTTCAACCCGATTACGCATTTTCATTGCTTCCAGAATCATGATGCATTCTCCTTGCTTCACGGTTTGTCCTTCTTCAACGAAAATATCGATGATTGTACCAGGAATGAACGAATGAATCAAGTTTGGGTTTGGTGCTTCCCAAGCTTTTCTGTTTTTATACTTTTTGGTCAACTGTGTCTGATAAACGGCACTGTGAACCACTAGCGTACTATATTCGCTCATAATTATTAATTAAGGTTCAACAAGGATAATCGATTAAAACGGAGGAATTCCGTGTTTCTTGTAAGGTCCTGTTTGCTCTTTATTAGCTGAAACAGCCAATGCGTGCAACAACATCTTACGAGTTTCCGAAGGCTCAATAACCTGGTCGATATATCCTTTTGCTGCAGCCACGTATGGATTAGCAAATTTGTCTTTGTACTCTTGGATTTTCTCCTGACGCATAGCCTCTGGATCCTCAGCTGATTCGATTTCCTTACGGAATACGATATTAGCAGCACCTTCTGGTCCCATAACTGCAATCTCTGCTGTTGGCCATGCAAATACAAAGTCAGCTCTCATGTGACGAGAGTTCATTGCAATGTATCCACCACCGTATGCTTTACGGATGATAACTGTAATCTTTGGTACAGTTGCTTCACTGTAAGCATAAAGGATTTTAGCTCCGTGACGAATAACCCCTGCGTGCTCTTGATCAACTCCAGGAAGGTATCCAGGAAGGTCTTCCAATGTAACGATAGGAATGTTGAAAGCATCACAGTAACGGATGAAACGAGCTGCTTTATCAGAGCTGTCGCAATCCAATACACCTGCTAATACTTTAGGCTGGTTGGCAACGAAACCAACAGTTTCGCCATTCAGGCGTCCGAAACCAATTACAATGTTTGGTGCGAAGTCTTCCATTACTTCAAAGAAGTCAGAACTATCTGTGGTAGACTTGATGATGTCGCGAACATCGTAAGGCATTTTTGGATCAGCAGGAACAATCTCGTCAACAGCAACTGGTGATGTTGGCTCTTGTGGAGGGAAAGCTTCTGCTTTTTTTCCATTGTTCCAAGGAATGTACGTAAGAAGTTTCTTGATTTGATCGAAACATTCGTGCTCAGTTTGTGCGTAGAAATGTGCATTACCAGTGATTTCTGAATGCACTTTAGCTCCACCAAGCTCTTCCATTGAGATTTTTTCTCCCAATACTGATTCAATTACACTTGGTCCAGTAATAAACATCTTCGAAATGTTTTCAACAACAAATACGAAGTCTGTTAATGCTGGAGAATATACTGCGCCACCGGCGCAAGGTCCTAGAATTACCGAAATTTGTGGAATAACTCCTGAAGCCATAGTGTTACGGTAGAAAATTTCACCATAACCAGCCAACGAGTTTACTCCCTCTTGGATACGAGCACCACCCGAATCGTTGATTCCGATTAATGGAACGCGCATTTTCAATGCGTGGTCCATGATTTTTGTGATCTTACGTGCGTGCATTAGTCCCAATGAACCTCCTGCAACAGTAAAATCTTGTGCAAAAATACATACCGGACGACCGTAAATAGTACCAGTACCAGTAATAACACCATCTCCATGTAGTACTTTTCCCTCCATGTTGAAATCACGTGCTACGTGCTCAACAAAAAGGTCATATTCATGGAACGAATCCTCGTCAAGAATCGACTCAATACGCTCTCTGGCTGTGAGTTTACCCATCTTTACCTGCTTTTGGATGGCTTTCTCACCGCCACCTTGAAGAACCTCTTGTTTTCTCTTTCTTAGATCGAGAATGTTTCTTTTTAGTGACATACGATTAGATATTGGTTAAAAATTTGCTTCTGTCAGAAGCATTTAAACTGGAAATAAAATTCCAGGGTTCAAAAATATAAACTTATATCGTTTGATCAGTTTTTTCTAAAAGGAAATGTATTCTTTTTAGAACCATTCTTAGTTGTTGAGGGATTATAAAAGGCTGTTTCTAAGTATTATCTTGCCGCCTTGCGATACAGTACAATGGCTATTATAGCATATATGAAGTTGGGAATCCAAGCTGCCATAAAAGCATTCACCGATCCGCTAAGCGCAAATACCTTTGTAATTTGTTGGAACATGATGTACGAGAAACTCAACAGTAACCCTAATCCAAGGTGAAGTCCAATTCCTCCTCTAATCTTTCTGGAAGCAAGCGATGCTCCTATAATGGTTAGAATAAAGGCCGAAAAAGCACTGGCATTACGCTTGTGTTTCTCAATTTCGAAATTAATTACACTTCCTACACCTCTCAATTTTTGCTCACGAATCTCTTCATTTAAATCGAAATAGTTGAGTGTCTCTACATCGTATTTGTAGAACGAGAAATCTTCGGGCAACATCGAAATAGTAGTGTCTTTCTTTTCTCCTGAAGTCAGAATTTCTTTTCCATCCACAAAATCGCGAATAGTGTATTGATTTAGTTGCCAAATCTTTTTTTCACGATCCCATCGAATGGAACTTGCTTTTAATTTCGATTTTAATGCTCCATTTTCAAACTTCTCGATGGTGAATTTGTGTCCTACATCGGTTGTTGGAGTGTATGAATTCAGGTAGATGTAAACACCCGGCTCTACTTGTAGGTGTACATTTCTACTGGTATTATCTTTCTTTTTGTTTACGTATTTCTTCTCGAATTCGAACTTAGTAGCACTGGCCGATGGAATTACAAAACTGCTTAATGTCCATGAGAAAATAGCAATAATTGTTGCCGAAGCCATGTAAGGTCGCATTAAACGTCTGAAAGAAACACCACTGCTGAGAATTGCAATAATCTCAGAATTGTAAGCCAATTTCGATGTGAAAAAGATTACAGCAATAAATGTGAAAAGACCACTGAAAAGGTTCGCAAAGTAAGGTGCAAAATTCATGTAATAGTCGAATATAATTGCACGCATTGGAGCCTCGTACTCAATGAACTCGTCAATCTTTTCTGAAAAATCGAAAATAATGGCGATGCTGATGATTAGTGCTATAGCATAGAAAAAAGTCCCTAAGAACTTTCGGATGATGTAAAAATCTATTTTTCTCAGCATGAGTTTTTTGTTTAAGCTTTTTCGATTATAAGCGACGTCCTAGTTTTGTAACCATCTCTTCTTTCCAATACTTAAATGTATCGTTCAGAATGTGCTGACGTGCCTCTTTAACCAATCGTAAATAGAAGGCCAAATTGTGAATGCTGGCAATTTGTGCTCCTAGCATTTCGTTGGCTTTCATTAAGTGACGAAGATAAGCTTTTGAATAATGCAGATCAACATAACAATCACTTTCCGGGTCGATTGGTGAAAAATCGCGATCCCACTTTTTATTTTTAATGTTGATAATTCCCTGACTGGTAAACAACATGCCGTTTCGTCCATTTCTGGTTGGCATAACACAGTCGAACATATCAACTCCACGATCAATGTTTTCCAAAATGTTGATTGGTGTTCCTACTCCCATCAAATAACGTGGTTTGTTTTGTGGAAGAATCTCATTTACCAACTCTACCATTGCATACATATCTTGCTCTGGCTCTCCAACCGCTAAACCTCCAATGGCGTTACCTGTTCTGTCTAGCGATGCAATATGTTCTGCTGCACGTTTGCGCAAATCGGGATAAACACACCCTTGTACAATTGGGAACAATGCTTGTTCGTATCCATATTTTGCAGGAGTATTGTCGAAACGATCGATACAACGATCTAACCAACGCTCTGTAAGCTCAAGCGACTTTTTGGCGTATTTATATTCTGCATCTCCAGGAGTACATTCATCGAATGCCATAATAATGTCGGCTCCGATAGAACGCTGAGTATCCATTACATTTTCAGGAGTGAACTTGTGTCTGCTACCATCAATGTGCGATTGAAACATCACTCCTTCTTCGTCGATCTTGCGAATATCTCCCAATGAAAATACCTGGAAACCGCCACTGTCAGTAAGAATTGGGCCGTCCCAACTATTGAATTTGTGCAAACCACCAGCCTGCTCTAAAATCTCGGTACCCGGACGCAAATACAAATGATAGGTATTCCCTAAAATAATTTGAGCCTTGATATCTTCCTTCACCTCTCTCATATGAACACCCTTTACCGATCCAACTGTTCCAACCGGCATAAAAATAGGCGTTTCAATCACCCCATGATCGGTAAATAGCTTTCCCGCTCTGGCTTTGGTGTTATCTGCTGTATGTTGTAATTCGAAATGCATGCTTAAAATTAAGGGGACAAAGATAAAATATTAAACGGAAATAGAGTAGGTTTTATGGTGTGTGGGGTGTTAAGATTCATTAAATGAGGATGCTATCTTGTAAGTGTGCCATGTGCCATTGTTTCTGTAATTCTAATGAGATTCTATTTTAAAATCGAATTGAGGTTATTACTTTTGTTTTTTACAAAAAACGAACACATTTGAGATGCTAATATTACCTTTAGATAACCCTTTCTATATGGGAGCGTTAATTGCTCTTGCTTGCTTTTTTCTAGTTCAGCTTTATTACTATTTGCGATTTATTTTATGGTTTGGTGTGAAGAAAGAGCGTGATAGAGGAGAGCAAAAAGAAGGTGTTTCGGTAATTATTCCTGTCTACTTCTACGATGAATCCTTTTTTGACACATTAAAAGTGGTGCTAAACCAAGAATACGACAAGTATGAGGTAATTGCCATAAATGTAAATGCCAATGAAGTGGTAGAGGAACAATTGGGAATGCTAGCCTCTGAATACCAACATTTGCATGTAACATTTTTACCAGAAGGAAATCAATTCAGTAAGAAGATTGCAATAACCATTGGAGCTAAGGCAGCCAAGAACGATTGGTTGTTGTTTGTCGACTCTTCATGCCGAATAGAATCAGCAAAATGGTTAAGTCAGATGGCTGGTGAGATGGTGGAAAGCAACGATGTTGTTATTGGTTATGCTAATAACGACTATGTGGCAAGTGGAGTAAATCACTTGTTTCGTTTAGAGCGCTTATACCGAAATATTTTTGCCTTTGCCTTTGGTCGGGCCGGATATTCTGTAGCTTTCGATGGACGTAATGTTGCATTCAGAAAGAAAATGTTTTTCGATCATAAAGCATTTGCAGGTGTGATGAACGAATCGTTTGCAGAGAATGAATTACTGTTGCCCAGATACATTAATACGAAAAATGTGGGAGTGGTTACTACCGATGGAAGTGCTGTAAAATATGATGAGTACTTAAGACTAAAAGACTGGGGCGACTTAGTGAAAAAGCATAGATGGGTTTTGAGAAAATATAACTTTAAGAGAAAGAATCTTTTTTATGTTGAAATACTTAGTCGACTGTTGTTTTGGACTACAGCGTTGCTGTTAATCATCAAAGGAGTAGCATTACCAGTGGTTTTAGGAGTGATTGGATTTCGTTTAATATTGCAAATAGTAGGGTTTAAATTGGCTATTAATCGTTTGGGAGAGAGAAAAATATTGCTATCTTCGTTAGCATACGATCTCCTTCTGCCGATAATCATGTTTATTGGCTTCCTAAAAGAACTGTTAAACATTAAGCGCTGATTTGAATGGAAAGTAATAAATCCCAATTGTCTGAGAAGGCCAGTCAAGACTACTCGCTGGTACTTGCAGCATTAGATGGAGATGAAAAAGCATTTGCCTATTTGATGGCTAAATACAAGGATGCTCTCTTTTACATGCTACTAAAAATGGTAAATAGTAAAAGCGATGCCGAAGATTTAACCATTGAAGCATTTGGTAAAGCTTTTAACAATCTGCATCAATATACCCCAACTTACGCTTTTAGTACCTGGCTGTTTAAAATAGCATCTAATAATTGCATCGATTTTTTACGAAAACAAAAAGGGGTAACTGTTCCTATCGATGGAGGTAACATCGAAGGAGTAGATCCAAAGGAAAACCCAATGGGTTTAAAGTCACAAGCCCCAAATCCGGAAGAAAAATTAATTCGCAAGCAAAAGGCAATTCTACTAAGAACAGTGGTCAGAAAGCTTAAGCCAAGGTTTCGTGATTTAGTTGAATTGAGATATTTTAAAGAATTATCGTACGACGAAATTGCAAAAGAGTTAGATTTGCCCCTTGGAACAGTAAAGGCTCAACTGTTTAGGGCTCGAGAAAAGCTTTTCGAACTGGTTGAGATGAGTGAGATAAAAGAAAAATAAGAATATATAAACATCACTAAATTCTGTCCGAATGGTGATGTTTTTTTATGGAGTGGAGGAGCATTTATGGAGCAGGTATTGAAATATTTTCCCGATTTAACGGATAAGCAGAAAGAGCAATTTCGAATGTTGGGAGAATTGTATCCAGAATGGAATGATAAAATAAATGTGATATCGCGTAAAGATATCGATCAACTATACGAAAGACACGTATTGCATTCATTGGCCATCGATAAAGTGATTAAGTTTGCTAAAGGCACGAAAGTGATGGATGTGGGTACAGGAGGTGGCTTTCCTGGAATTCCATTGGCAATAATGAATCCGGATAGTGAATTCTATCTAATTGATGCCATTGGAAAAAAAATACAGGTAGTAAATGGCGTGGCAGAAGCTTTAGGTTTGAAAAATGTTAAGGCTGAGCAAATTCGAGTACAACAGGTGAAAGGGAAATTTGACTTTGTAGTAAGTAGAGCTGTTACAGCCTTCCCAAAATTTGTTAACATGGTTAGAACCAAGGTGAAACCGGGCATGAAGAATACATTGCCTAACGGTATCATTTACCTGAAAGGGGGCGACTTTATGGAGGAGCTGCAAGACTATGTGAAGCAAACCAGAATCTATGAATTGCCTGATTTTTATGAGGAAGAGTTTTTTGAAACGAAAAAAATCATACATTTGCCACTGTAAATATTTGATCATTTCCTTTTTGTGGAAAGAAAAAAGATTTATATTTGCACTCCGAAAATAATTAAGAGATTAAATATCAGCAAATTTTAGACAGATGAAAAGGACATTTCAGCCATCAAATAGAAAAAGAAAGAATAAGCACGGCTTTAGAGAAAGAATGTCTACTGCTAATGGTAGAAAAGTGTTGGCTAGAAGAAGAGCCAAAGGAAGAAAGAAACTTACAGTGTCTGACGAACCAAGACACAAAAGATAAGATATTAAAGCTACTAATATCGGAAGGGCAAGATATGAGCATATCTTGCCCTTTTGTGTATGTGGTAGATTGATGCCGGTGAGCAATCAATAAAAATGCAAGTAGCACTGTTTTTGCAGTGCAAATAGTAGCGTATTTTTTTCTGAGTCGCTTATCTTTGTGTATACACAAAAGAATGAATTGAGTACCATGAGTTTTAAACAGTTTATTTTTAGTATCACATTTTTAAAGCATTTAATTATTGCTGCAGTTCTAGTTGGTGCTTTGTTGTGGGGAACACTTCAGGCATTAGATGTTTATACTCATCATGGCGAAAAGGTGGTTGTCCCTAATTTAAAAGGGCTGACCTTAAGTCAGGTGAAAAAAGCGACATCGAACCGAACATTAAGGTTTGCAATAATTGATTCATCGTACTCCAAAAAGGCGAAGCCCGGTTCGGTAATGGGGCAAAAACCAGAGGCTGGTTTTGAAGTGAAGCAGAACCGAACGATTTATCTTACCATGGCAGCCGTCAATCCAGAAAAAGTATCAATGCCAAATCTAACCGATGTATCATTGCGTCAGGCAAAAACTATGCTCGATGGAGTGGGACTTGCATTGGATAGTGTCATTTATAAACCATCGCAATATGTGGGCTTGGTGTTAGACCAAATGCTAGCCGATAAAATTGTAACTACAGGTGATAAAGTGCTAAAAGGTGCAGGTATCACTTTGGTGGTGGGCGAAGGATTAAGCAACGAGTTAGTTGCCTTGCCTAACTTGGCAGGAATGCATGTTGAACAAGCACGCGATTCATTGATGATGAATGGTTTGTCGTTAGGCGTACTTATCTACGACGATTCTTTTAGGTCGGCAGAAGATAGTGTGAATGCAAAAATCTGGAGACAGAAGCCCGATAGCTTACAACAGCTGAGCGTGAAAAAAGGTACCATCGTTGATTGCTGGTTGACTGTGGATTCGTTAAAAATTATGCCAAAATTTGAGAACTAATGGTAGAAGAACATATACCTGAGAATTTTGAAGAGCAGGAAGAGGGAGCATTATTTGAGCATTATAAAATATTAGTCGATCCGGGGCAAAGTCCTTTGCGTATCGATAAATACTTAAATAATCGCATCGACAATTTGTCAAGAAGTCGTTTGCGTGCTGCTGCCGATGGAGGGTGTGTAATGGTAAATGGAACTCCCGTAAAGGCCAACTATAAAGTGAAGCCTAACGACGAAGTAACCATTATGCTCGATTTTCCACGTCGTGAGTTGAAAATTATTCCTGAAGAATTGCCACTGAATATTGCTTATGAAGATGATGCTTTGGTGGTGGTGAATAAAAATCCGGGAATGGTTGTTCATCCGGGACATGGTAACTACACAGGAACATTGGTTAATGCTTTGGCATGGCATTTCCGCGATTTGCCGCTATTTAACCAGGAAGATCCTCGTCCGGGCTTAGTTCACCGAATCGATAAAGATACTTCGGGACTTTTAGTGGTGGCTAAAACCGAAGAGGCTAAAAATAAATTGGCTGCTCAGTTCTTCCATAAAACAACCAAGCGTCGATATGTTGCGTTGGTGTGGGGAAATGTGAAAGAAGATGAAGGAAGAATTGAAGGACACATTGGACGAAGTTTAAAAAATCGCCAGGTTTTTACTGTTTTCGAAGATGGAGAATATGGAAAACCTGCAGTAACACACTATAAAGTGTTAGAGCGATTAGGATACGTAACATTGGTAGAGTGTCGCTTGGAAACAGGTCGTACACACCAAATTCGTGTACACATGAAGCATATTGGCCATCCGTTGTTTAACGATGCTACATATGGCGGAGATAAGATTCTAAAAGGAACCACTTTTGCAAAATATAAACAGTTTGTTAATAACTGCTTCAATACTTGTCCGCGACAAGCGCTTCATGCAAAGATGTTAGGATTTGATCATCCAGTAACAGGTGAGGAAGTGATACTTACTTCTGAATTGCATGACGATATGACGGAGGTGATTGAGAAGTGGCGTAACTATATTGCACAACGCGAAATTTAATTCTGAATACAACAACCAATGAACCCAAATATGAAGCCCAATATTGCAGTAATTGCCGGAGGTGATTCTTCGGAGTACATTGTTTCCATAAAAAGTGGAGCTAACATCTTCGAGGCAATCGATACTGAAAAGTATACCCCTTGGTTGGTGGTGATGAAAGGAGATAAGTGGTGTGTGATGCAAAATGACGAATGCATTGCAGATATCAACAAAGCAGACTTCTCTTTCGATTTCGATGGAAAACACATTGCTATCGATTTTGCATATATCACTATTCATGGAACTCCGGGCGAGAATGGAATACTACAAGGTTATTTCGAAATGATTGGAATGCCTTATTCTTGTTGCGATGTGGCTTCAGCATCATTGACTTTCAATAAATATTTCTGCAATAACTATTTGCGAAATATGGGTGTAAAGATGGCTCCATCTGCTCGTTTATTAAAAGGCGATGAAGTAGATGTTGATGGTTTGGTGAAAGAATTGGGATTGCCTGTATTTGTGAAACCTAATGCTGGAGGTTCGAGCTTTGGTGTTACCAAAGTGAAAGAGACTGAAGAGTTGAAAGAGGCAGTACTAAAAGCATGGGAAGAGAGCGATGAGGTGATGATTGAAAGTTTTATCGATGGCTTAGAGTTTACATGTGGTCTGGTAAAACTAAAAAGCAAGGAGATGGTTTTTCCGGTGACCGAAGTGTTGCCTAAAAACGAATTCTTCGATTTCGAGGCAAAATATGTGGCTTCGAAGGTTGAAGAAATTACTCCGGCTCGTATTTCAGAGGAGTTGACATTGAAATGTCAGCAGCTTTCATCTAGAATTTACGACTTATGTAACTGCTCGGGTATTGTTCGGGTTGACTATATATTGAAAGATGGTGAGTTTTACTTCCTGGAAGTAAATACAACACCGGGAATGACAGCTACCAGCTTTATTCCACAACAAATTGAAGCAATGGGAATGACTTTAACTGATGTTTTAAGTCTGATTATTAACGATCAATTAGGTCGAAAATAAAAGAGCAAATCGCCATCGCCTACCAATTTGTTTTATTAAATTTGAAATCTGCGCTCAAATTTTGAGCATTAGAATAAAGATATTATCAGTTTGATTTTATGGCTGTAACACGAAATAATCGGAATAAAAATAAAATTTCGTTAGAGGAATTGAATGCACAATTCGGGAAACTGCCTCCACAGGCAATTGATGTGGAAGAGGCGGTTCTTGGAGCATTAATGTTGGAGCGAGATGCTTACATCTCTGTGGGAGATTTATTGCAGCCTGATAGTTTCTACAAAGAAGAACACCAAAAAATATATGCAGTAATTCGCGACCTTTCCATGAAGGAGAAGCCGGTCGATCTATTGATGGTAACCCAGGAGCTTCGAAATCAGGAATTGTTAGACGAAGTGGGTGGACCTGTTTATATCGCACAGCTTACCAGTCGTGTGGCATCAGCAGCTCACATCGAGTTTCACGCCCGAATTATTGCTCAGAAATTTATTCAGCGCGAATTAATTCGTGTAACATCCGAAATTCAGAGTAAAGCATATGACGATACGCTGGATGTGGATGAGCTGATTAACATGGCCGAATCGGAAGTATTTAAAGTGGCTGAAGGGAACATCAAGAAAGAGACGGTGCCTATTAAGCCGGTTCTGAAAGAGGCCATCGATAAAATGCAAGAGGCAGCTCAGCGTACTGATGGATTGAGTGGTGTCCCTTCTGGATTTACCCGTTTGGACAGAATGACTTCGGGATGGCAACCTACCGATTTGGTGATTGTGGCTGCACGTCCTGCGATGGGTAAAACAGCATTTGTACTTTCCATGGCTCGAAATATGGCTGTAGAGCACAACAAGGCAGTAGCGGTATTTTCGCTGGAGATGTCAGCGTTACAGTTGGTAAACCGTTTGATTGCCGGTGAGAGTGAATTGGGAGCCGAGAAAATTAAGAAAGGTAATCTGGCCGATTGGGAGTGGGAAGTGTTGAACAAGAAGATTAAGAACTTAGATAATGCACCGCTTTATGTCGATGATACGCCAGCACTTTCAATTTTCGAATTTCGCTCAAAGTGTAGAAGACTGAAGATGCAGCATGACTTGGCCATTGTGATTGTCGACTACCTTCAGCTGATGACCGCAGGAGTGGATACACGTGGTAGTCGTGAGCAGGAAGTGAGTATGATTTCCCGATCGCTGAAAGCCATTGCAAAGGAGTTGGATGTGCCAATTATTGCACTTTCACAGTTGAACCGTTCGGTAGAGTCACGTGAAGGAAAGCGACCACAGCTATCCGATTTGAGGGAGTCTGGTGCGATTGAGCAGGATGCCGATATGGTGTTATTCATTCACCGTCCGGAATATTACGGTATTACCGAAGATGAAGGAGGGAATTCTCTGGTTGGTGTTGGTGAGCTTATTGTTGCAAAACACCGTAATGGTGCTGTAGGTGACGTACAACTTCGATTTAAGAAAGAGATGGCTAAATTCTGTAACCTCGACGACGATGAGTTTATGGCTCAAGGTGGAAATGAACAGACATTTCACTCTAAAATGAATGAAGAACCTTCGGCGCCACCACCAAATTTTGGACCTCCAGACGACATGGAAGGTTATAATATGAATCAAGGATTAGAAGATAATATTCCATTTTAGCGAACCTGTGGGGTGGCAAGTGCGTTAACTGATTTTGTGCACAACCATGTAAATTTAATAAGTTAAGGATATGAAGAAATGGATCGGTAGTATATTGCTTATTTTGTTTGTTCAGCTCTCATTCGGTGCCTATTTATTGGTGCCAATGGATCACAAGCAACAAAACCACCTGAAAGCTTACGGATTGGCTTATTGGATAATTGAAAAAGGAACCGAAGTGAAGTGGTTGCTCAATTATCGTGGGGGAAGCTTTTTGGTTCCTCTATCAGAGCAGGTGCGTGGTGAGGCTTCACTACGTGGTGTAACTACCGAAACATTGGCCGATGCGCGTGCCAATTCCATTTTAGGAGATATTGCACGTCCCGATAAAAATATGGATGCAGTGAGCATGAATAAAGCGCCTAAAATTGCTGTTTATTCACCGCCCAATAAGCAACCATGGGATGACGCCGTTACTTTGGTGTTGACTTATTCTGATATTCCTTACGATGTTATTTACGATCAGGAAATCATTGATGGGAAGTTAAAAGAATACGATTGGTTGCACTTGCACCATGAAGATTTTACCGGGCAATTTGGAAAGTTCTATCAGAACTATCAGCACATGCCTTGGTATCAGGAAGAGGTGAGAGTTAATAAAGCTGTTGCCACTAAAAATGGTTTCAAGAAGGTGTCTGAGATGAAACGATTTGTCAGTAAGCAGATAAAAGGATATATCACTCAGGGGGGATTTTTGTTTGCCATGTGTGCTGCTACCGATACCTACGATATTGCACTTTCTGCTCATCATACCGATATCTGCGAATCGATGTACGATGGCGATCCAGCCGATCATCATGCTCAGGACAAGTTGGATTATAAAAATACCTTGGCGTTCCGCGATTTTAAAATTGTGAAAAACCCATTGGAATACGAATTCTCTGATATCGATGTTTCTACTACTAGAAAAGTACGTCAGGAGCAGGATTTCTTTTCATTGTTCGACTTTTCTGCCAAGTGGGATCCTGTACCAACCATGCTTACTCAAAATCATGAAAAACTAATAAAAGGTTTTATGGGACAAACAACTGCTTTTAAGCGTAGTCTGTTAAAACCCGATGTTTTGGTGATGGGAGAAAACAAAGCTGCAGGTGAGGCGCGCTATATTCATGGCGATTTAGGTAAAGGCTTTTGGACTTTTTATGGAGGTCACGATCCTGAAGATTATCGCCATTTGGTAGGTGATCCTCCAACTCAGCTTGATCTACATCCTAATTCTCCGGGATATCGTTTGATCTTGAATAATATTCTGTTTCCAGCTGCTAAGAAGAAAAAGCTAAAAACTTAATGAGGGAATAAATCCTTTTGTGTTGAAAGCTATTATTGAGGCCTGTCTCTTTTGGGTAATTAGAGTCAGGCTATCTGTTTGCGCCATCAATTTCAATTTGTGGGCTAGTTATTAAAGTTTTTGAAACATAAAATATATTTCATAGCTTTGATTCGTTTGTGAAGTGTATTGTTGTTTAGAGTGTTAATCGTGCGGTTTGTTTTCTTTTACCCTAAAACAGAATAAAATGAAACCAATAAATAAACGATTAACCTTTTGTGCTGTATGCTTGCTTAGTCTCTTGTTGAAAAGTGGTTTGGCGCAAACTTTTTCAGGCAAAATTCTGAGTGCTGTTGACTCTAGCGCTGTTGCTTTTGGTCATATCGGAGTTCCTAAACTTGGAATAGGAACAATTACCAATATCGATGGTGAATTTTCCTTTTATAATGGGAAAGGGAAGATCGATTCGGTATTGTTCTCTCATGTTGCTTTTCAGAAGTTAAAATTGCCTTTCAAACGATCGATTATCGATACTGTAATTTATCTGAAGCCTCTGGAGAATGAGTTGGATATGATAGTGGTTACTCCTCAGGATTCAATAAATCTTTGGTTTATGAAAGCCATTCAAAATATTCCGAAGAATTATCCTCGTCAACTTCATTTCTTCGATGCATTTTACCGAGAAACACAATTCGATGGTGTGGACAGATTAAAATATACCCGGTTAATTGAAGCGGACATTTCGGTACAGGATAGAGGATATAAACAAACGACAAATGCTATAAGAATAAAGGTAAACCAATTAAGAAAGTCAGATGATAATGCACGCAAGATGCTTCTCTCGGTTGTTTTAGGAAAAATATTTGGAGAGAATAACTATATGTATGAAGTTCTGAAAAGAGCTCATGTACGCTCGTATTTCCAATTGAAAAGAAAGGGATTTGTTAATGAATTACATCGAATTTATAAAGATATTAGGAAAGGGAACCGGGAAGATAGATTGAAATTGAAAAAGGTGATTAAAAGGGATGGTGGAGAGAAGTTATATGTCTTAGAGTTTGTTTTTAATTATCCACTCTCGGTTGTTACTGTCGAGTATTATATCAATTCTGCTAATTATGCAATTGAGAAGATAAATCTGTCCAGTGATGTTGGTCATCATGCTATTAACGAATACGTTTCGATTAATGATGTTTATTTTCCATTGTATTTTTATCGCGTAAGCTATAGTGGAAAGAAAGTAACTTCTGAAAATGCCGGACTTGGATATTCTGAGAATCTATTGATGGTAAACAGACATTATTTCAAGAAGGAGCATGAAAAGATTAGTAGGCGATTTAAGGTCGATAGCGAAAAGGATTTGTATAAATCGAATTATGCTTATGATCCTGAATTTTGGCAGAACTATAACATGGTGGTTCGTGAGCCGTTAAGTAAAGATGCTGTTCAGGATTTGTCAAAGAAGAAAAGTTTACAAGAGCAGTTTATACAAAATGGGAAATAATTGAGTTAATATTTCTTTGATATATAAGGTAAATGAAATAATAAAAGTCTTGCATTTAGGAGCAAGACTTTTACTATTTATGGAGTTTATAATGCCAAAATTAATAACCAGGTTGCCCATCCTAATGCTTCAGTTACAATTAATCCTCCTTTTGCTTTTCTTTTGTAATGAATTAAGTATTCTGGGTCGTTGAAAAGCTTTTTGTTTTTGGATAAAAGCTGAGTATGACGCCCATTATATGGAGATGGTGATGCCAGTGCGGTTCCAATCATTGAGAATGGACCAAAGAAGAATCCTAAAACAAAGTGCGATCCTTTTTTTCCATGGAAATGGCTGGCGTCGAATTTTGCTGCCATTTTTTTATTTATAGGTTGAGCCTCTTCATTTCTTTTTTCTAATTCCAGTAATTTTCTATATAGTCTGCCATTTTGGTCTTCAAGATAAACAGAACTAAGGTCTTCGTGTGGAATTTTGTACTTTTCATTGTTTGCTTTAAAAACAATATGATTTTTCTTAATCCGTAGAACTTCTCCAGAAAAAGTCATGTTGTTTTTTAAAGTAACTGCATCATTAGCAAAGGTTGTTAATGCTATGAATAAAACAAGTAGTGTGGTGAGTGTTTTTTTCATATTAAATAGTGTTAGAAGATTATTTAATATGTAAATATAGTAATTTCAACTGAACATATATAGGGTGAAGTTTGTTTTTGGGAGTGAGTGCCATAAAAAAGTCCGACTAGGGTATATTAGCCGGACTCATAAGTTACTTGGTATAATAAAATTTAGGAGGGAAAATCACCTATTGTTTCTCAGTAAGATATTGGTGAATGCTTTCAGCAGCTTCTTGCCCATTTTTGATGGCATGAACAACAAGACTAGCCCCTTTAGCCGCATCACCAGCAGCAAATACTTTCTCAACCGAAGATTTGTTCTTTTGGGTAGCGACATTTCCTCTGGCATCTAGCTCTACACTTAGCTGTTCTAGCAAGCCTTCTTTTACTGGATGTACAAATCCCATAGAAAGTAAAACTAAATCGGCTTTAATCACCTCAGATGTTCCTTCCACTTCATTCATTACATACTTGCCATTGGCATCTTTTGTCCACTCTACCTGAACAACTTCAGCTCCGGTAAGCACCCCGTTTTCGCCAATAAAACGTTTGGTTGCCAATGACCAGCGACGTTCGCATCCTTCTTTGTGAGAGCTGGATGTGCGAAGTGTGTTTGGCCAGTATGGCCATGGATTATTGGCTTCACGTTGTTCGCCTGGCTTTGGCATAATCTCAATTTGAGTAACCTGTGCTGCTTTTTGGCGAATTGATGTACCTACACAGTCGGAACCGGTATCGCCACCACCAATCACTAACACATGCTTTCCTTTAGCCGAAATACGCTCTTCAGGGGTGAACTGATCACCACGAACGACTTTGTTCTGTTGTGTAAGGAAATCCATTGCAAAATGAACGCCATCTAAATCTCTCCCTTCAACAGGAAGATCGCGAGGTTGCATTGCACCAATGGCAAGCAATACAGCGTCAAACTGCTCGGTTAGCTCTTTAGCTGTAATATCTTGGCCAACTTTAGTGTTGGTTTTAAAGTTAACTCCTTCATCAACCATGATAGTTAATCGACGGTCGATAACACCTTTGTTTAGTTTGAAATCTGGAATACCAAAGCGGAGTAGCCCACCAATAGCATCATCTTGTTCGAAAACAGTAACAGTATGTCCTGCCTGGTTTAATTCGTGTGCTGCTGATAGTCCGGCAGGACCAGATCCTACTACAGCTACTTTTAATCCAGTGCGTTGTTTCGGAGGATTTGGTTGCACATATCCCAATTCGAATGCTCTTTCTACGGTTGCGCACTCGTTTTCACGAATGGTAACTCCCTCTTCGTGAATGGCCAATACACATGACTTCTCGCAAGGAGCTGGGCACACACGACCAGTGATTTCTGGCATTACATTGGTGCTAGCCAATACGTAATAAGCTTCGTCGTATTTCCCGCGGAACAGAGCATCTTGCCATTCCGGAATTTTACTTCCTACCGGGCAAGCCCAGTGACAAAAAGGTACTCCACAATCCATGCATCTGGCTGCTTGATCTCTGCGATCGGCTTCGTTCAGTGTTTGTTCAACTTCACCAAAGTCTCCAATTCTCTCGTGCTTGGGGCGGTAACCACCCTCTTTTCTAGCTATATTTATAAATCCTTTAGGATCTCCCATTTTTCCTGATTTTTGAATGTTAATTCGATGTGATTGCTCTTACTCGTGATGACGTGGCGTGTCTTCGGCCATTTCAAGCTTCTTTTTCAACTCTTTAAGCTTCTGCTCTTCCAATACTTTCTTGTATTCGAAAGGAATAACCTTAACGAACTTCGGTAAGTATTCGTCCCAGTTGGTAAGAATCTTAGCAGCCAATGTACTTTGAGTGTTCAGCAGATGTTGATTAATCATATCCTGCAATTCATTGATATCTGCTTTATCTTCTACTGCTCCTAGTTCAACTAGTCCTTTGTTACAGTAGTAATCGAAATCACCAGATTCATCAAGTACGTATGCAATACCTCCACTCATACCTGCAGCAAAGTTTCTACCTGTTTTACCAAGTATTGCTACTCTACCACCAGTCATATATTCACAACAGTGATCACCTGTTCCTTCAACAACCGCTTTGGCTCCAGAGTTACGAACACCGAAACGTTCTCCGGCAACTCCTTTAATATAAACCTCTCCGCTGGTTGCACCGTATAGTAGTGTGTTTCCTACAATAATATTCTCTTCTGGAAGGAATGGCGAATTGGCTGGAGGAACAACTGTGATTTTACCTCCTGAAAGACCTTTTCCAAGGTAGTCGTTAGCATCACCTTCCAATCGGAAATTAACTCCTTTGGCCAAGAATGCACCGAAACTTTGTCCGGCAGAACCGTAGAATGTACTGTTGATAGTTTCAGCAGGTAATCCTACTTCTCCATGACGCTTCGACACTTCGCCTGATAACATCGCTCCAACAGTTCTGTCGACATTGTTGATTGGATGTGCCATCCATACGCGCTCTTTGGTTTTAACAGCACGGTTGGCTTCACGAATCAATTTCTTGTCCAATACATCTTCAATCGACTTGATGTTGCCGTATGTAGAACGAATATCGTTCTTTTTAGCTGCTTCAGGGAAGTAGATTAAGCGAGAGAAATCTACATTCTTCATCTTCCATCCAGTAACTTCTGGATTTACTTCCAACAAATCAGTTCGACCAATAATATCATCCAGACTAGTTGCACCAATTTCAGCTAAACATTCACGTACTTCTTCTGCAATAAACTGGAAGAAGTTGATTACATATTGTGCTTTTCCTAAGAAACGTTTTCTCAATTTTTTACTCTGAGTGGCAATTCCTGCAGGACATGTGTTTAAGTGACATTTACGCATCATTACACAGCCCATAACAATCAGTGCCGAAGTAGAGAATCCAAATTCTTCACCTCCAAGTAATGCTAGTTTTACAACATCAGTACCTGTCTTTAACTGACCATCTACCTGTAGTTTTACTCTGCCACGAAGATTATTTAAAACAAGTGTCTGTTGAGTTTCTGCAATACCTAACTCCAATGGTAAACCGGCACTGTGAATTGAACTTACAGGACTGGCTCCGGTACCTCCTTCGCATCCACTAATTACAATCAAATCAGAATAGGCTTTAGCTACACCTGCAGCAATTGTTCCAACTCCATTTTCAGAAACCAATTTTACTGAAACTTTTGCCTTTGGATTGGTGCATTTTAAGTCATAGATCAGCTGTGCCAAATCCTCGATAGAATAAATATCGTGGTGTGGTGGAGGCGAAATAAGTGTAATTCCCGGTGTCGAGTTACGGGTTTTCGCAATAATCTTATTTACCTTAAATCCTGGTAGCTGACCACCTTCTCCTGGCTTAGCGCCCTGAGCAACTTTAATTTGAAGTTCATCGGCATTGGTAAGGTAGTTGTTAGTAACTCCAAAGCGACCCGATGCAATTTGTTTAATTGCACTACGACGATTGTCGGCAAAACGTTCTGGGTTTTCACCACCTTCACCAGTATTGCTTCGTCCGCCAATAGTGTTCATGGCAATAGCCAATGCTTCGTGTGCTTCCTTGCTGATAGAACCGTACGACATGGCTCCAGTAACGAAGCGCTTCATGATGTTTTCAACAGGTTCAACCTGTGAAATGTCGATTGGATTTTTTTTCCATTGCAAAGCACCACGAATAAACGATGGACGCTGATTCTGCTTTTCAATCAGCTGGCTATATTCTTTGTATTTTTCGTAATTGTTTGTTTTAGTCGACCATTGCAATAATCCAATAGTTTCAGGATTCCATGCGTGTTTTTCACCATACTTACGATAAGCGTGAATTCCGGATGTGTCGAATTTTGGATCTTCGCTGTTAAAAGCTTTCTGGTGGAACAAAGTTGATTCTTTGCAGATCTCTTCAAAATCAATTCCGCCAATTCTACTTTCAGTTCCGGTGAAATATTTATTGATGATCGATTCGCTAACACCAACTGCTTCGAAAATTTGTGCACCGTGATAACTGCGAAGAGTAGAAATACCCATCTTCGACATTACTTTCAACAACCCTTTGTCAAGTGCTTTAATATAGTTGGCGCGAGCCTCTTTGTATTCCAAATTGATTTCACCATCTTTCACCAATTTGTCGATGGCAGCAAACGCAACGTATGGATTTACCACACTGGCACCATAACCTAATAATAGTGCAAAGTGCATTACCTCGCGTGCTTCACCTGTTTCAACGATAATACCAATTTGCATACGTTTTTTCACCTTAATAAGGTGATGGTGAACAGCTGCTACTGCCAGTAGTGATGGAATAGGTGCCAATTCGTTTGACACTTTTCTATCTGATAGAATAATATAGTTGCGTCCATTGTCGACTGCCTTCTCTGCTTTCTCAAGCATCTCATCGAACGCTTTTTTGAATCCTTCAGCGCCTTCGTTCACAGGGAATACCATCGGAATCGTTTGGTGAACAAACGATTCGTGCTTAAGGTCTTTAATCTTGCCTAAGTCGGTATTCGTAATAATAGGGCTGTCGAATTTGATCAAGTGAGCTTGATCGGGACTCTCTTCCAATACGTTTGCTTTCGATGCTCCAATATAATTGGTCAACGACATAACTAATCCTTCACGAATAGGATCGATTGGAGGATTGGTCACCTGAGCAAAAATCTGACGGAAATAGCTAAAGAAACGATGTGGTTTGTCAGAGAATATTGCTAGAGGTGTGTCGTTACCCATTGAGCCAGTTGGCTCAACTCCGGTTTGTGACATTGGTTTCAACAACGCTGTGAAATCTTCACGGCTGTAGCCAAATGTTTTTGCCAATGGAGTGAAATCGTCGCCCAATGACGATGATACACGTTGCTTAACAACGATATCATCCATTACCAAACGGTTTTCGTTTAACCAGTTTAAGTATGGGTTACGACGAGTTAGGCCTGCTTTTACTTCTTCGTCAGGAATAATAATACCTAGTTGAGTATCTACTAATAATAGTTTTCCTGGCTTTAAGCGACCTTTCTCTTTAATTTCATCGGCAGCAAACTGCTGAACTCCAACTTCTGATCCCATTACGATTAGATCGTTTTTGGTAATCACGTAGCGTGAGGGGCGTAGTCCGTTTCTATCAAGAGTTCCTCCAATGTAACGACCATCAGAGAAAACAATAGACGCAGGTCCGTCCCATGGCTCCATTAGTGTAGAGTGGAATTCATAGAAAGCTTTTAAACTTTCAGGTATTGGGTTTTTATCGTTGAATGATTCAGGAATCATCATACATAGCGCATGTGGTAACGAACGACCACAGTGGAATAAGAATTCCAATACGTTATCGAATGATGCAGAATCACTTTTTCCTGGTTCAATTACAGGTAATAATTTTCTTAAGTCATCACCAAATACTTCCGATTTCAACAATCCCTCACGGGCCTGCATCCAAAGGCGGTTACCTTTAATGGTGTTGATTTCTCCATTGTGAGCAACAATACGGAATGGCTGAGCCAAATCCCAGGTAGGGAAAGTATTGGTACTAAAACGAGAGTGCGTTAATGCAATGGCACTCTTAAGTGTTGGTTGTTGTAAGTCGATAAAGTAATCGCGCAGCTGATCTGGCGTTAACATACCTTTGTAAACGATAGTCTTTGAGGATAGACTTGGAAGATAAAAACTCTCTTTCTCAGAAAGTGATGAATCTGCAATCTCTTTTTCCGAAAGCTTACGAACAATGTACAATTTGCGTTCTAACACATCTTGTTCCAGGTTCGCTTTAATAAATACTTGTTTGACTACAGGTTCTGTTTTTTTTGCAATATCTCCCACTACAGAGCTATTAACTGGAACATCTCTCCAACCAATAACTTCTAGACCTTCTTCGTAGGCATAGCGCTCCAATACATCAGAACAAAGTTTTGCTTGCTCTTTGTCTTGGGGTAAAAATACTAGTCCGGCACCGTATGAGCCTTTTGGAGGTACTTTAATTCCCTCACTCACAAAAAAATCGTGTGGTAATTGAATTAAAACTCCAGCTCCGTCGCCAGTTTTATTATCTGCACTAGTTGCACCACGGTGATCTAAGTTCACTAGAACTTCTAATCCACGTCTTACAATGTCGTGAGATGCTTGCCCTTTGATGTGGGCAACAAAGCCAATACCACAATTGTCGTGTTCGTTGGCTGGATTATACAAACCTTGTGCTTTCGGAAATCTTTTTTGCATAATAAAATATCGTTTTTGCTTACTAACCTATTTGATGTGATAATCTCTCCTTCTCCTTACCAGAAATCGGGGGTAATATTATGTTTTCTTTCTAAATGATAATAAAGAGGAATAAAAACTTACAGTTTGTTACAAAATTAATGAATCCTGTGTTTTGTTTTAAGTGAATTGGCTCCTCTTAACAGAAAAAGTATGTTTTATAACATTAACTTAAGATTCGAAATTCAAAAAATGATGAAGTAACTGTTTGGGAAACAGGTGGGTACTTGTTGTTGTGATGAATGTCATGTATTGGTGTTAAGTAATTGTTAACCGATGTCTATGTGTAATTTCGAAATAGCATATAGGTGTTTTTTCGTCGTTTTTCAATGCTGGAAGGTGAAATTGGGTGGTTCCGTTCTGGTATTTGAACAACTTTTACTACCATAGCTTTGATTAGCTGAGTGAGAATAGCTAATTTCACGCTGAATTTATTCAGAAGTCTAAACCTTTTCTTCATGTTAAAACGACTATTGTTTCTCATTATAATGTGTAGTTCTGTCGCTGTGTTAGCTCAACGTAAAAAGTTGGCGCAAACTTACAGCGAGAAGAATTTTATTATCTCGAACTACACTTCCATCAATTCGGTTACTCCCGAAAAAAGAGATGTGGAAAACTTGTTGAAGGTAGGAGCAAAAGGTTTTGTTTTCGACTTGGTCTTCCCGGAAGATTCCAATCAGGTCTTTTATGTGAATCCTCATAAAGAGGTAAAACCATTTTCTCAGGTTTTATCTGTTATTAATAGATATTTGGCCGATCATCCGGATGATTGTCTAACTCTGTTCTTTCATTATAAGTTTGAAACGAAAAGGTTAAAAGAGATTCTGAAAGCTTACCATCTATTTGATAAGATTTGGGTGCAAGAGCCGAAACAAGATTGGCCTTCGATTGAGGAAATGGTTGAGCAGGGGAAGCAGTTGGTATGTTTTAGTCATAACGAATTGGACGATTTGGTGCCGGAATTTGGTTATATGTGGGATTATATGGTTGAACCATTTTTCTCGACTAATGTAATTCCTGAATTTCATGGGCAATATTATAGAGGTGATGCCAAAAGCAAATTGTTGTTGTTTAATGGGTTTAATCTACCTAAAGATACGGTGGGAATTGCCATTCCATGGAAAAGTTTTAGAATCGACGAAAATCCTTACCTGATTTCACACTGTGTGAATATGTGGAAGCAAACAGGTAAGCGCCCAAATTATTTTGTATTGAATCAATTTAATAGCGGAGTTCTTTCGGTATTATATAATTTAAATGTTCATAGAACAGTATCGGGTGCGGTAACGTATAATCGTACTCCGCTAACCAATGTTCGCTGGGAACGTAACGGTAATGCAATTACTAGTGGCGATTATTCATTTCCGCTGGTAGAGGGTGAAGATATCTTTCTGAAACCGAAGAAGCCAGGTTTTAGTTTTATCCCAGAAGAGGTTCAGCTTACAGATGTGCGCCAGAACGTAGTACAAAACTTTATTGCTATTCCATTGCAGTTGGATAAACAGTTGGTTGCTTATTACCCATTTGATAAGTCGTGTCGCGATATTAGTCCCAATAAACTAAATGGTAAGTGTGAGAAGCCTAAGTTTATTAATGATCTGGAGCGTGGATGGGTGATCGATTTAAGCGATGAGCAGTTTATTACTTTGCCTACGGCAGAGGAGATGCAAATTCGAAACAATGACTTTACGGTTAGTGCGTGGGTGAAAGTGAAAGATTTTAGATACCGCGATTTGACCATTTTAGGAACTGAAGAAAACTATTATAGAAAAGGACTGCATCTGCAGTTAAGAAATAAGCAGCCTTACTTCGGTTTTTTTGCCAATGACTTAATTGGAAGTACAATTTTCAAAGAGAATAAATGGTACCATGTGGTATGGCGATATACCAAGTTTAATGGAGAGCAGGCCATTTTTGTAAATGGAAAATCAGATGGAAGTTCGTTGAAGCACCCTGCATTTATGGGGTTAGGAAATCTGATGGTTGGAAAATCCATAAACATGAAAAATTACTTCATTGGACGAATGGATGAGCTATGTGTTTGGAATCGCCCGTTGGGAGATGAAGAGATTTGGAACTTATATCAAGAGGTAACGCCAATTACTACAAACGATCTGAAAACAGTTGTTAAAAGAAACCTGTCCGCGATAATCTCAATTGCAGCTTTATTGATAGCGGCACTTGTTTTACTTTTCCGTAAGCGCATTCGAAAAATGATGCAGAAGCAGAATAAATCGTTGCTGCGAAATGTTAATTTCCCAATGCCTAAATTGCCTGAGAAGAATGTGATTTCATTGTTTGGTGATTTTCATGTGTTGGATAAAAATGGTGAAGATGTAAGCGAGCGCTTTACTCCAAAAATCAGACAATTGTTTTTGTTGATTCTGCTTTATTCTCAGAAATCGAAAAAAGGAATCTCTTCAGAGGATCTAACACAAACTCTATGGCCAGATATGCCTCGCAAGAGTGCCATTAATAACCGAGGAGTGAACTTGAGTAAGTTACGTAACTTGTTGGATTGCTTAGATGCAGTAGAGATTGTAAACACGCAAGAGCATTGGCAGATCAAGCTGTCGGGAAATGTATTTTGTGACTATGTCGAGTGTGTACGCATTTTACATGAGGATAAAGACATTGAAGACATTAATATCTTTGGAAAGTTCTTTGGACTAATCCAGAATGGAAGCTTACTAAAAGATAGTGAGTTTGAATGGCTGGATGAATTTAAAGGATATATTGCCAATGAGATTATTGATATGTTATTAAAGATGATCTCGAAGATTGATGTTAAATCGAGTCCTGAGACAGTTATTCAATTGTGTGATAGAATATTTGCTGCTGATGAGTTAAATGAAGATGCTTTAGAGTATAAAGTAAAGGCATTAATTGTTCAGAATAACTACAATATGGCCAAGTATGCTTATCGTAAATTTGCTGCTTCTTATGAGCAAAGTTATGGTGAAAGCTTTGCCCGTTCTTTTAACGATCTTCAAGAATAATACCTGTATTAGTTCGATTTTGATAACTTCTTCTAAGTTGATAGAAGAAGTATTTCCTATGCTCTAAACGAGTGTTTCTTTTCTATTATTAAGTAGGGTGATTGGTTGATATAGTGGTTGTAAATTCTTCTGCTTGATATCCTGAATAACTCTTTTTTGTCTTCCTGTTTAATGCGTGATTTGGGTGTTGGAAGAATAATAAAAAACCGAAAAACCGTTCTGGTTTGGTTTGTTAATTTGTGTTTGATTTCCTCTATTTTGTATTAATTTTGGATGGTTTTTGCTTGTTAATTGCATTAAATGTCAATAAAAGGTTAATGTTTTGTCAAATTTATGCAAACGTTTTCTATTTAGAATCATTTTACGCTGAATAGCATTAGAGTGTTGTTGTTTAGTGTGTTATGGTTTTATTGGTCTTTGATATTAATGTGCGATTAATGTGTGGGTAGTGGTCTGAAAAGGCATTAATTAAGGGTGAGATAACCAAATGCCAATAATATTGTGGTCGAACATTCAACTTATTCTATTATAAAAATGGAGCGTAAACGATTTAACTTCGTTAGAAGAATCTCAAAATTGGTGCAAAGGAGAAAGCATCTTTTTATTTTGTTGGGAGGAGTAACTCTAGGACTTGTAATTGTGCAGTCTATGGAGGTTGCTATGAAGCATACTTCAACAGATGAGTATTGTTTGTCATGTCACGTACATGATCATGCAGGTGATTCATGGAAATTATCATCGCACGTCGATAATAAAGGTGGTGTGCAAGCACACTGTGTCGATTGTCACCTTCCACCTAAAGGACATGGACATTTAGCAGCCAAAATTAAGCATGGTGCTAAAGATGTATATGGTTATTTCTTTAAAGATTCAACCGATTTTAACTGGGAAGCTAAAAGAGCTCCGGAAATAGCCAATGGGTTTACTTACGAATCGGCATGTTTGAAATGTCATACTAATTTATTTCCTACAACACTTTCGCAAAAGGGAGACGATTCTCACTTATATTATTTAGCGAATCAGGAGAAGATGACATGTTTAAATTGTCACCAGAAGATGGGACACTACGATCCTACTTACAAGCATGAGCACAATAAAGATTTCGGAAATAATTCAGATGAGAATAAGACAGTTTACACAGCAGCTGCTGAGGTGACAGAATTTAAGAACTATACTGAATTCATTCCTGGTTCAAGTGTGTCATTCAATATGAAAGCTATTCCAGCTGGGGAATTCGAAATTGGATCGACAAAAGATGATTCGTTCAGCGAGAAAGACGAGTATCCTAAGAAGAAAGTAAAGCTGTCGCGCTTCTTTATGGCAGAAGTTGAGGTTTCGTGGGACGAATTCTTAGCGTGGTTTAACCAAACATCTTCAGAGGGACGTAAAGAAGGTGATGCAAAAACAGAAGAGGTAGATGCATTCTCAGGTGCCACTCCACCATGGGGTGCTCCAGATCAAGGATGGGGAAAAGGTACTCGCCCTGCAATTACAATGTCGCACCATGCTGCAGTGATGTATTGTAAATGGTTGTCGGCTGTAACTGGAAAGAATTACCGTCTGCCAACAGAAGCAGAGTGGGAATATGCCGCTCGTGCTGGTTCAAAAACAGCATACTTCTTCGAGGGCGATCCTAAAGATTATAGTAATCAAACTACATGGAATAAAATCTTTGGTGCCGATACTACATTTATTGCACGTTACGTGATTTATGATGTAAACAGTAACAGTAAAACTCAAGATCCTTCAGCAGTAAAAGCAAACCCATTTGGTTTGAAAAACATGTTGGGTAATGTTGCTGAGTTCTGTTCTGACTGGTACGCGTCTAATGCATATGCTAAATATCCTAAAGGAGAAGTTTTAAATCCTAAAGGACCTAAAAAAGGTCGTGAGCACGTAGTAAGAGGTGGATCATTTAAAGATGATGCAGGCCTTGTTCGTGTAGCAAATCGCGATTACACAAAAACTAAGGCATGGTTGAAAACAGACCCTCAGGTGCCCAAATCTATCTGGTGGTATTCAGATGCAGTACACGTAGGATTCCGCGTTGTGTGTGAACCAGATGAGAGAGTAAAATAGTTTTATCCATTTTTTAAAAGAAAAATTAAACGCCATGAGCAAAAAAGATATATCAAGAAGATCATTTTTAGGAACTGCTGCTGTTGCAGGTGTAGTAGGAGCAATCGGGACAAGTTCATTGTTGTCGTCGTGTAACGGAAAAAAGAGTAGAGAAGAGTTAGACTTGCCTCCACTTTTGGATAGAGCACCAAAAGGAAAACCGCTAAAGGCAGGTTTGATTGGATGTGGACACCGTGGAACAGGTGCATTGATGAATTTCTTAAGTGCAGGGTCGGGGTTAACAGTTGGTGCCCTTGGTGATGTGTTTGAAGACAAAATTCACCATGTGAATGATCGATTGAAAAAATATAAACTGGAAGTGCCGGAAGAGCGTTGCTTCGTTGGTTTTGATGCTTTCCAGAAGGTGATGGAATCAGATGTAGATGTAGTGTTGTTAGCTACTCCTCCTCATTTCCGTCCTGAGCATTTTAAAGCTGCAATTAAAGCGAAAAAGCACGTTTTCATGGAGAAGCCGGTTGCGGTTGACCCTGTAGGTGTAAGAACAGTAATTGCTACAGCTCGTCGTGCTGAAAAAATGGGATTGAACGTTGTAACAGGAACACAGCGTCGTCACCAGCGCGATTACGTTGCCACTTATGAGCAGGTTGCAAATGGTGCAATTGGTAAGCCACTTTCGGCTCGTGCCAACTGGAATCAGGAGCACGTTTGGTTCCGTCGTCGTCAGCCAGAGTGGACAGACATGGAGTACATGATGCGTAACTGGAATAACTTCACTTGGTTAAGTGGAGACCATATCTTGGATACACACATTCACAATATCGATATCGTAAACTGGTTCATGGGTGACCATCCGGTAAGTGCACTAGGATATGGTGGTCGTCACCGTCGTGTTACAGGTAACCAGTGGGACTTCTTCAGTATCGACTTTGATTACGGAAATGGTCGTTTCTCTCACAGTATGTGTCGCCAGATTGACAACTGTACTAACGGTGTTGGTGAGTTGGTTATTGGAACAGAAGGATACACTAACTGTAAAAACACAATTTACAATTTAGATGGAACCATTAAGTGGCAGTACGATTATCCAAAAGATAAAGAAGGAAAATCGACTGGACGCGTAAAAATTCCACCATATATCCAGGAGCACATTCACTTGGTAACTGCTATCAGAACCAATAAATATGTGAACGAGGCCGAAAGAACTGCTGTGTCGAACTTGACAGCAATTATGGCTCGAGAATCGGCATACACCGGAAAACGTATTACTTGGGATGAGATCATGAATTCAGACATGCGTCTTGGACCTAAAGAATACCATATGGGTGATGTAGACATGGAATTTGAAACACCAGTTCCAGGTACTGCAATCAAATCATAACAACAACAATCACAACAACAATCGAAAAACCAGATCTATAATAAAATACATGCTTCTGGGATTCTCTTCGGAGAGTTCCAGTTGTGTGTTTCAAACAATCAATTAAAGAACTAAACAACAAAAGATTAAAATGAAAAGTAATCGTCGAGAGTTCCTGAAAAAAGGAATGTGGGCAGCAGCTTCGGCTGTTGTTCTACCCAACATTATTCCTTCGTCTGCCTTGGGCATGGGGAATAGTGTGGCTCCCAACAGTCGGCTTACCATGGGAATAATTGGTGCTGGAGGAATGGGGAATGCCAACATGGGCCACTTTTTAAATGACAAAAGGATTCAGATTACTTCGGTTTGTGATGTCGATGAGCGCAATGCCAAACGTGCTATCGACCGAATTGATAAGAAGTACGGTAGTAGCGGAGTAAATGGCTATGGCGATTTCCGCGAGATGTTAAACAATGAGAAGTTGGATACTACAATGATGGCATTGCCAGATCACTGGCACTCTATTATTGCAGTTTCTGTAGCAAAAAAAGGAATTCACATATATGGTGAAAAGCCACTAGCTCGTTCGGTTTATGAAGGAAAGAAGATCGTTGAAGCGGTTAAGAAGAACAACGTAACATGGCAAACAGGTAGTTGGCAGCGATCGGTAGGACATTTTCATAAAGCCGTTTCTTTAGTTCGAAATGGTTTAATTGGAAAAGTGAACTATGTAGAGGTTGGATTGCCAGATGGGAATGCAACAATTGGTACACCTCCAATTAAGAATGTACCTAAAGGAGTAGATTGGGATATGTGGTTAGGACCTGCACCTAAAGTACCATTCCGTGGAATTCTTCATTTCCATTGGAGATGGATCATGGATTACTCGGGAGGTCAGTTAACCGACTGGGCAGGACACCATATCGATATTGCTCACTGGGGCTTGAATATGGAAAATCAAGGACCTAAAACCATTGAAGGAAAAGGTGTTTATCCGGTAGATGGAATTTACGATGTTCCTGTAGAGTACGATTTCATGTGCGAATACGACAACGGAGTTCGCTTGCGTGTGGCTAACCAGCAAACATACCATGAGTCACGTCAAGGAAAAGAGTGGGGAGGCCGTCAGGGTAACCGTCTTGGAATGGGAGCTGTTTGGTATGGCGAAAATGGATGGATTCAGGTGAATCGCCATGGAATTTGGGCAAGTAATCCTGAGTTGTTGAAAACTCCAATCGAAAGTCTTGATACGAAAATATATCATAGCACTGATCACTGGAAAAACTTTGTGGATTGTATCCAGGATAATAAGAAAACCATTGCACCAGCAGAGGTAGCTCATCGCTCAGTAAGTGTGGCTCTTCTAGGTGAAATAGCAATGCTTACAGGTCAGAAAATTAACTGGGATTACCAGAAAGAGGAGATTGTGGGCAATGAAATGGCCAGTCGATTATTAATGCGCCCAATGCGTAATCCATGGGCAATACCAACAATATAAAATGTTTGCAATGAAGAATATATTGATCATTTGTTTGGTTGCTCTTTTGTTCGGATGCAAACAGACAGAATATAAAGCATTAATTGTTACAGGACAAAATAATGCACATGCTTGGGAGGAGTCACATCCTATTTTAAAAAAGATTATTGAGAATACTGGTTTATTCCAGGTTGACGTAGCTATTTCTCCTAAAAAAGGAGAGAATATGTCGACTTTTTCTCCTGAGTTTAAGAAATACGATGTGGTAGTGATGGACTACGATGGCGACATGTGGGCACCAGACACGCGTAAGAACTTCGAACAATATGTGAAGAATGGTGGAGGTGTAATAGTTTATCATGCTGCCAATAATCCATTCCCGGAATGGAAAGAATACAATAAAATCACCGGATTAGGTGGTTGGGGAAACAGAAATGAGCAGTCGGGGCCTTATTTACGTTGGGTAGATGGCGCTCCAAAGAAAATGTATAACCCTGGCCCGGGAGGATCTCATGGCGATAGACACGCATATGTGTTGACTACTCGTAACGAGGAGCATCCAATTATGAAAGGCTTTCCAAAGCGTTGGCGTCATGTTCGCGATGAACTGTATGCCGAATTGCGTGGACCAGCCGAAAATGTAGAAGTACTAGCCACAGCATATTCCGCTCCTAAAACCAGAGGAACCGGATTTCACGAACCAATGTTATTTACCGTTAAGTATGGAAAAGGAAGAGTGTTTCATACCACTCTTGGTCACGTAGGTGTTGATGATTTCATTGCAACACAATGTGCCGGTTTCATCTATACTTTACAACGTGGTGCAGAATGGGCTGCATCAGGAAAGGTTACTCAACCTGTACCTGAAGATATGCCTAACGTTGCTATTCCATTACTACTGCCAGGGTTTAAGCAGTATACTTTGGAAAAACTTTTTGCTTTAGCTCGAAAATACGAGGTAGGTAAATCAGAAAAACCGCTAAGTCTGATTGCTGAACGTATTAGAAAAACAAAGGGCGATACAGGCAAAATAAAAGAATTCGAAAAGCAGATAATAAAACTGCTGGAAGATGAAAAAGCAACAACTGCATCGAAGAATTATTTCTGTCGTGAATTGAGTTGGATGGGAAGCCAACAAGCTGTGCCAAGTTTAGAGAAACTTGCAAAAAATCCAGCAACGAAAGAGATGGCCGAATACGCATTGTTCAGGCTTAAAAAATAATTCAATCAGTTAACCTATCGAATATGACAGTAAATAGACGAGACTTTTGTAAAAGCTCACTGACATTAGCAGCAGCTGCAGGTGTTGCTTCTCTAGTTCCAGGAACGTTGAGCTGTTCGAATCCGAACAGCAAAGTGGTAGTAGGATTAATCGGGTGTAAAGGAATGGGGTTTTCCAACCTGTCTCGATTTATGGATCAGCCGGACGTAGAAGTAGCAGCATTGTGTGATGTTGATGAAAATGTTTTGAATAAAAGGGCGCTTGATGTTGAAAAGCGTATGGGGAAGAAGCCCGATTTATACAAAGACTTCAGGAAATTATTAGAGCGCAAAGATATTGATGCTGTAATTATTGGAACTCCTGATCATTGGCACTGTTTGCCGTTTGTTTATGCCTGTGAAGCTGGTAAAGACGTTTATGTTGAAAAACCAATTGCCAATTCGATAGGAGAATGTATGATAATGGCTAAAGCTGCCCGCAAGTATAATCGCGTGGTACAAGTTGGGCAGTGGCAGCGCAGTGGTACACATTGGCAAGATGCTATCGATTATGTACATTCAGGAAAACTAGGACAGATCCGTACGGTAAAAACCTGGGCAGTAATGTCGTGGTTGAAACCTACTCCGAAACAGAATACTACGGTACCTGCAGGAGTTGATTATGATTTTTGGCTAGGGCCAGCACCTGAGCGTCCGTTTAATCCGAATCGCTTTCACTTTCACTTCAGATGGTGGTGGGATTATGCCGGAGGTTTAATGACAGACTGGGGAGTTCACCTAATCGATTTTGCTTTGTATGGAATGAATGCAGCACGCCCGAATTCTATTATGGCAACTGGTGGAAACTTTAGTATTGACAAAGCGGCCATGGAAACACCAGATACAATGACAACTATCTATGAATACGATAACTTCATGTTGCAATGGGAGCACGCTATTGGTATCGACTTAGGTCCTTACAAACGTGGTCATGGTGTAGCATTTATTGGCGATAATGCCACATTGGTTGTCGATCGTGGAGGTTGGGAAGTAATGCTTGAAAAAGCAGGAAAGAAAGCCGAACTGGTTGAAGTGCCACGTACTAAAGGTGATGGGAAAGATCACCCGAAGCATGTGCGTGACTTCCTAGATTGCGTGAAATCGAGAAAAACACCAAAAGCTTCAATTGAAATAGGTAAAAATGTGGCAATGGTTGCTCAAATGGGTAACCTGGCATATCGTGCTCAATCGAAGATTCACTGGGATGAGAAGAATTTCAAATTCGACAATGAATTAGCAAATAGTTTGATCTATCCAAACTATCGAGCACCTTGGTCGTTGCCAAAACTTTAATATCAACTTGTTTATTAACGAAATAATCAGTTTTTTTAAATAACCAGATTATTTATTGTTATACCGTATTATGAAAAAGATCATTTTATTAGCCACATTGGCGCTTGCTGGACAGTGGGCGTTTGGGCAAAAGATGAAACCTCAGGACACTGAGGACTGGTCACGTGTACCAGAAGTTGTAACTCCAGGAAAGCGTACAAATGCTCCTTCGGATGCCGTAATGCTTTATGGTGGAAGAAAAGATGCTGCCAAGTGGGAGCACGATAATGGAGATGCGTTAAAGTGGAAAGCGAAAAGAGCTTTGACTGTGAAGAAAGGAACTGGATACATTCGCACCAAACAAGGTTTTGGCGATGTTCAGTTGCATATCGAATGGAGAGCTCCACGTAAAGTTGTTGGCGAAGGTCAAGGACGAGGAAACAGTGGTGTATTCTTTATGGGTGGTTTGTATGAAGTTCAAATTTTGGATTCATACAATAACAAAACTTACTCAAACGGTCAGGCTTCAAGTGTTTATAAGCAATTTGTTCCATTAGCAAATGCTTGTAAGAAACCCGGAAAATGGCAAGCCTATGACATCATCTTCCAGGCACCTCGTTTCAATGAAGATAAAACATTGAAATCTCCTGCTTATATCACTGTAATCCACAACGGAGTTCTTGTTCAAAACCACGTGGAGCTAAAAGGACCAACATTATACATTGGTAAGCCAGAGTATAAATACCATGCGGATAAACTTCCAATTAAATTACAAGATCACGGAAACCCTGTTTCATTCCGAAATATCTGGGTACGTGAGCTAAACTTAGATTAAAGTAAAAGACTTTAAATCGAAAACCAATGAAGAAGATTCTCTTATCATTAATGGTATTGCTTTCAATTACTGCTATGGCAGGAAATGGAAGTAAGAAGAATGCTGCCGAAAAAAAAGGTTGGCGTTTGGCTATTCAAGCTTGGTCGTTTAATCGATTTACATTGACCGAGGCTTTAGATCAGATGAATGAAGCAGGTGTTAAGTACTTAGAAATGTATCCTGGCCAGAAAATTGGGGGAGGCATTGAAGGTACAACTCACTTCAATATGTCTAAAGCAACTCAGAAGCAGCTTAAAAAGTTGTTGAAGCAGAAGAAGATTAAGTTGGTGAACTATGGTGTTGCCACTTGTAATAAAAAAGAAGATTGGGTGAAACTTTTCCAATTTGCTAAAGCAATGGGAATTGAAACCATTACTTCTGAGCCAAAATTCGAAGACATGCAGTTGGTAGATGAATTGGCGAATAAATACAAAGTGAACTTAGCCATTCATAATCACCCAAAAGCAACACGTTACTGGCATCCAGATATCGTATTGAAATCGTTGAAAGGAAGAAGTAAGCGTATTGGTGCATGTTGTGATAACGGACACTGGATGCGTTCAGCTATCGATCCTATTGATGGTTATGAAAAAATGAAGGGAAAGATTATCAGCCTGCATTTTAAAGATATGAATGAGTTTGATAATCTGAAGGCGCATACTGTTCCTTTTGGAACTGGGAAGCACAACATCAAAAAGACACTAATTAAGTTAGAGTCGATTGATTTTAAAGGAGTGTTTACCATCGAGTACGAATACAACAGAGAAAATCCTCTACCAGACATTAAGCAATCGGTAGAGTATTTCAATAGAGTAGTTGCTGAAATGAATTGATTTCAACATAAGTCAATCTAGTTTTGAAGAAATCGGGTGCCTGAAACTTATTGTGCGGCATCCGATATCATTGTATTAACTATCAATAAAACTATCTAATATGCGACCAGTTACTTTATTTACCGGCCAATGGGCCGATTTACCATTCGAAACTTTGTGTCAAAAGGCCAAAGAGTTCGGATACGATGGATTAGAGTTGGCGTGCTGGGGCGACCATTTCGAAGTGGACAAAGCTGATGAGGCTTATTGTAAAGCTAAATTAGAGACACTCGAAAAGTATGGTCTTAAAGTGTTTGCAATTTCTAACCACCTAGTTGGACAAGCTGTTTGTGACTTGATTGATGAGCGTCACAAAAGTATTCTTCCTCCACATATTTGGGGCGATGGAGAGCCAGAAGGAGTTCGTCAGCGTGCTGCTGAAGAGATGATTGCTACTGCTCGTGCCGCAAAAATGTTGGGTGTAGATGTAGTGAATGGTTTCACTGGTAGCCCAATTTGGCACTTACTGTATTCATTCCCTCCGGTAACACCAGAGATGATTGAGAATGGTTTTGCCGATTTTGCTAATCGTTGGAAGCCTATTCTGGATGAATTTCAGAAACTAGGGGTGAAGTTTGCATTGGAAGTACACCCAACAGAAATCGCATTCGATATTGCTTCTACTGAAAAAGCATTGGAAGCTATAAATAACCATCCTGCTTTCGGATTTAATTTCGACCCAAGTCACTTGGGATACCAGGGAGTAGATTATGTGAAGTTTATTCATCGTTTTGCCGATAAAATTTTCCATGTTCACATGAAAGATGTTTATTGGTCGGATACTCCAACAGAAGCAGGTGTATTTGGTGGACATACCAACTTTGGTGATTGTCGTCGTTTCTGGGACTTCCGCAGCTTAGGACGCGGAAAAGTAGATTTCGAAGCTATTATTCGTGCATTGAATCATATTAAATATGACGGACCACTTTCTGTAGAGTGGGAAGATGGTGCTATGGATAGAGAATTTGGTGCAACAGAAGCTTGTGCTTTTGTTAAAAAAGTTGATTTCCCAATGTCGAATATTGCATTTGACTCGGCATTTGATAAAGAAAACCAATAAACTAACCAAGAGCATAAATTAAGCTCATAAAACCAGTATAAATGGAAAAAACGATTAACTCGAAGAAGCTCTTTATTTTAAGCTGTGTATCGCTTATCGTAACATCGATGAGTTTTGCACTGAGAGCTCGAATTGAACCGGTCTTTATATCGGATTTCGCATTGAGTAAAACTGATATTGGAATTGCATTTGGTCCAGCTTTCTATGGCTTTACACTTGCAATGATAATTCTGGGTCCATTGGTGGACTTATGGGGGATGAAGCGTGTACTTTGGATCGCTTTCTTCTGCCATTTAATTGGAATTACAGGAACAATTTTCTCTAATGGACTATGGCCATTGTTTGCTTCTACTTTAGCTTTCGGTATTGGAAACGGAGCAGTTGAAGCGGCATGTAATCCATTGGTAGCTACAATTTTCCCTAAAGCAAAAACTAAAATGCTAAACCGATTCCACGTATGGTTCCCGGGCGGAATTGTTATTGGTAGTATTTTGGCTTATTTGTTAATCGATGTGATTGACTTGAACTGGCAGGCTTTTGTAGCTGTACTGTACATCCCTCTTGCTATTTACGGTTTCATGTTAATTAAAGCCGAATTCCCAAAAACCGAGCGTGTTGCTTCAGGTATTTCAACTGCAAACATGTGGAAAGCATTGGGAACTCCAATCTTTATTTTCATGGGTATCTGTATGTTGCTGACAGCTTCAACAGAGTTGGCTACTCAGCAACGAATTACTTCGTTGTTGGCCGATGCAAATGCTCAACCAATGTTAGTATTAGCATTAACAACTGGATTGATGGCTGTAGGTAGAGCTTTTGCCGGACCTGTAGTGCATAAACTAAGCTCGTCAGGATTGTTGTTAGCTTCTGCTGTTTTAGCATTTTTCGGATTGATTTGGCTAAGCTTTGCTACAGGAATCACTGTTTATTTTGCAGCAATTGTATTTGCAGCCGGAGTATGTTTCTTCTGGCCAACAATGATTGGTTTTGTTGCAGAATATATCCCAGAAAGTGGAGCACTTGGAATGTCTGTAATGGGTGGTTTAGGTATGTTCTCAGTATCGATTGTTCTTCCTGTTATGGGTGTTTTCATGGACACAGGAAGTCAGGGAACTGAAACATTAAGATATATGGCTATTCTGCCAGCAATTTTAGCTGTCCTTTTTATCTTCTTATTTGTGAAGTATCGTTCTAAAAAGGTCGTTGAGCTAAATTAAGCAATTGATGAAGTGTGTTAAGCAGTGAGAGACCAAAAGTCTTTCGCTGCTTATTAAGCAACTAAAAATTTCGAACAGATGAAGAAATTAAAATTAGGTATGATGGGAGGCGGTATTGGCGCTTTTATTGGCGACGCACACCGTCGTGCATCCCGAATTACTAACGATTATACATTGGTAGGTGGTGTTTTCGATGTAGATTTCGAAAGAGCAAAGGAATTTGCCACTAAAGAGGATTTGGATTTGAGTCGTTGCTATGCAACTATCGATGACTTTATTGCAGGTGAACTTGCATTGCCGGCAGAAGAGCGTATCGAGGTGGTTTCAATTGTTACTCCTAACTTTTTGCACTACCAATTTGCGAAGAAGTTAATTGAGAACGGATTCCACGTAGTGTGTGAAAAACCAATGACAACTACCATTGAAGAGGCAGAAGACCTGGAAAGATTGGTGGATGAGAAGAATGTTGTTTTCTGTTTGACTCATACTTATACCGGATATCCGATGATTCGCCAGATGCGTGAATTGATCAAAAGTGGTGAGCTGGGAACAATTCAACGTGTAGATGCTCAGTATTACCAGGGATGGATCAACTCAATCATTCATGGTGCTGATTCTCGTATTACTGGTATTTGGCGTTTAGATCCTAAGCATGCTGGAATCAGTAGTTGTATGGGAGATATTGGTGTACATGCTTTTAACCTGATTGAGTATACAACAGGATTGGAAGTAAAAGAAATCTTAGCCGATCTAAGTACTGTAAAAGAAGATGTAGTATTGGATTTGGATGGAACAGTTCTACTTCGTTTCGACGATAAGTTGAAGGGAATTGTTCGTGCAAGTCAGGTTTGTGCCGGAGAGGAAAATAACTTAACCATTGCGGTTTACGGATCAAAAGCTAGTTTGAAATGGAGTCAGGAAGATCCTAACTACCTATATGTGATTAGCGATTCGGAACCTACTAAGGTTTACAAACCAGCTCATGCGTATAACTCAACTTTTGCTGAAGAGAGTCATGTAATGCCAGCGGGTCACCCAGAAGGTATTTACGAAGCATTTGGTAACCTTTATAAAGGTGCTGCTATGGCTATTCGTGGCGAAGAGATCGTTGATGGTCAATTCCCAACAGTGAAAGATGGCGTTAGAGGAATGCGATTTATACATACAGTAGTTGCTTCGAACAAAGAAGGCAATTGCTGGAAAAGTCTTTAATTGATATTTTCATAAGAATAGGTGTTTTGCACCTATTCTTTAACTTTGTACCATGATTTCATTAGTAGTTCCCATATATAACGAGATTTCATTGCTTGATGAACTGGTTAAGCGTTGTGTTGATGCATTGGAGTCGACAGGATCGGATTTTGAACTGATCTTAGTTGATGATGGGAGTTATGATGGAAGCTTGGACAGAATGATTGAGTGGAGTGTAAAAGACAGTCGTCTGGTGATTGTTGAATTGTCACGTAATTTTGGACACCAGGCTGCCTATACTGCCGGTTTGGAGCAGGCCAAAGGCGACTATGTAGCAATGATGGATGGCGACTTGCAAGACCCGCCGGAATTGATTCCGGAAATGTTTCTGAAGATAAAGGATGATAATGTGGATGTGGTGAATGCACAACGCACATCAAGAAAAGAATCATTGAAGCGCCAGTGGGTTACTCGCTTATTTCATTCCATTTTTAATAGTACTTCAGGTTTAGGGAAAATGGAAAATTCAGGAAATTTTTCGATGCTAAACAGAAGTGCGCTTAAAGCTTTGTTGTCGTTGGAAGAACGCACTCGTTACTTACCTGGCTTGCGAAGTTTTATTGGATTTAAACAAGTGTCAGTGGAGTATGATCGCGATGCTCGTTTTGCAGGAGAGGCAAAGATGAATGTTCGTCGTTTAATACGTTTAGCTGCCGATGCTGTTTTTTCTTTCTCGAAGATTCCGTTAAAGTTCTGCCTTTATCTGGGTATAATCGGAATCTGTATTTCAATGGGAGCCGGAATTTATATTTTGCTCTCGAAAGCATTAGGAATTGCTCCATTGGGTTGGTCTTCCACCATGACAAGTATCTTCTTTCTTGGATCAATTCAGTTGACCTTTTTAGGGGTTTTAGGCGAATATGTATTCCGTATTTATCGCGAAACCCAGCAGCGCCCCAACTATTTTATTCGTAAAGTGCATCAGAAACAGTAGATAGATGAAATTTTCTCATTGGAAATATATTTATTGGATTTTATTGGCTGTTGCATTGTTTTTAATGGTACGACTTAGTCTTGATGCTGGTATATCTGGCGATGAGTTGGTGCATAAAGAACAGGCGGTAAAGGTTATGGATTACTTCTATTCGGGAGGAAGTGACAAAGGTGCATTGCATACCCCAAAAACCAATTTGAAATACTACGGGCAAAGTTTCGATAACCTCATGGAACTTGTTAGTAGAGTATTTCAAATAGATGATATTATGACCTTGAGGCATGTTGGAAATGCAGCAGCCGGATGGTTAATTATACTTTTTGCATCGTTAATTGCATTGCTGTTAAGTGGTTATCATGCAGCTGCAATTACTGTTTTGGCATTAGTATTTGCTCCCCGATTTCTAGGACATTCGTTTAACAACCTGAAAGATATTCCATTTGCATTAGGAAGTACGGCTTTTGCCTATTACTTAATTCGATATATAAAAGAATTTACCCAAGTGAAAGGCAGTGTAATTGTCGGATTGATTGCCTCCATCGCTTTTACTTTGAGTATTCGCGCAGGTGGTTTAATACTATTCGGATACTTTGGATTAGCAGTTGGTGTAATGCTGCTTTTACATCCTTCAGAGCTGAAAAAGCAAGCTGTGAATGTAGGCCTTGTTGTACTTGGTGGTTATTTTGCCGGACTTCTGTTGTGGCCTTACGGTTTAATTAATCCTATCGTAAATCCATTGAAGTCGCTTGTGGTGATGTCCGATTATCCCGTAACAATTCGTCAGGTATTTGAAGGGAAAGTATATTGGTCTGACCAGCTGCCTTGGTATTATTTAATAAAGTATATCTCCATCACTACTCCAATAGCTGTTTTATTGGGTGTTTTACTTTTTGTTTTGTCTAGCTTATTGCGCAAAGTAAAGAATATCGATCGGGTGATTCTTGGGATGCTTTCATTTATGATTGTGTTTCCACTGCTATTTGTTATTGCAAAACACTCGAACGTTTATGGAGGGTGGCGCCATATGTTATTTGTTTATCCTTTGATAGCTGTTTTATGTGGAATTGGCTGGAGTAGATTAATGTCCAATTGGGCTCGCGAGCTAATTGTTAGTATTGCGTTGATTGGGCTACTGCTTAACCCCATTAGTTTTACAGCAAGAAGCCATCCTTATCAGTATTTGTACTTCAATCAATTTGTTGGAGGATGGGAAAATGCATATGGAAACTATGAGGGCGATTACTATTTTCATAGTGTAAGTGCTGCGTGCGATTGGATTAAAGAAAAAAATAAAACGAAAAAGATAACCGTAGCAAGTAATTTCTGGATTGGCTGGGATTTTCGAGATAATTCCAATATAACAACCAAGTATGTTAGTTATTACGAACGCGGGAAAGAAGATTGGGATTACGCAATTATTGGAAATAGCTACATTCAGCCTAGTCAGTTGAAAAATAAAGTATGGCCTCCCAGCAATACAGTACACACCATTGAAGTAGATAAGCATCCGATTTGTATTGTGTTGAAGAGAACAACCCGAGAGGACATTAAAGGATATCGAGATGCAAAAGACGGGCAATATTCTAAAGCCATTGCCCATTTTGAACGAGCAGTGAAGGCTGATCCTGGGAATGCAAATGTTTGGTTAACTTTGGGCAAATGTTATAAGGAAAAGGGAATAACGGATAGAGCAAAAATGTGCTTTAACCAAAGTGTAAACATTTACCCGAATTACGAGCCAGCATTAGTGCAGTTGGCCAAATTAGAATTTGAAGCCGATCGGTCGATGTATGCCATTGATCTTTTGCAACAAGTTATTGAGCAAAACTCGAAGTATCTGAGAGCTTATGTCGAGTTAGCGCATATTTACATTCAGTTAGGGCAAATGCACGAAGCATCGTATTGGTTGTTGAAATGCAATGAGGTGCATCCGGGATATGAACCCGCAAAAGAACTGCAGCAACAAATATTTTCTGAAAGCAGAAAGAATTATAATATCAGAAAAATATCAAATATTCATCAAACAAAAATTATTCAATCATGAAAAAGTTTCTTTATTCATTAATGGTGAGTGGACTTTTAATGTTCGGAGCAGGTGTTACAAGCCAAGTAATGGCTCAAGACGATTCTGTAGTTGATACATTGTCAATTGACGATATGGATCCTATTCTACAGGCAGCAGAAGAGGAAAGTGCAGAAGAGAGCAGTAACACAGGAATGATCGCTGCAATTGCAATTGTTGCAGTTGTTGCCGGAGTTGTTGTTTTCCGTTTTGTAGGAAAGAAGAAAAAGTAATTTTTTCTACATATTATTTGAAGCGAAAGCGGTATCTTTTTTATTTAAGATATCGCTTTTTATTTAAATATCTGCATGTTTTTACCTGTTGATATATTGATGTTTGCATTGTTTTTAAAGGGATGAGAATTTACGAACAAAAAGGTAATTTGTTCTATAAATCAGAGTGGTCAGGAAAAAAAAACGTAAAAAAAGGAAAAAAAGGAAACTAAAAACTTCTCCATATTCTCCATATTGCTTTTATTTGTTTTGTGAACGTATAGTTCTAATGAATTTTGAATATACTTCCTTTTTTTAATAGTTCTATTTTACTTTTCCCGATTGCCCCTTACGACCGTAAGGGGTAATTTTTTAACTAAAATGAACGATTATATTAAACAGATGTTACCTATCATTGAACTGAAACTGTTTTAATAAATTTACCTGATATGAATAGAATGAAATTTTTGTGGGGACTACTTGTTGTTTTAGCCCTTTTTGTAACAGCATGTAGTGATGATAATGATCCGGTTGATCCGGTGGAGAAGAGAGAATATTTAGTCTCAGCTGATTTAGTGAAGTCGTATTCTACTGTCGAAGCTCAAACGTTATTTGCAGTTCTTCAGGCAACTTATCCAGATGTTGCACAGTTGGCAGCAAGCATTGAAACGGGAGTGGATGTTTATAAGATTGTTTATAAAACGGAATTCAAAGACGAAGATATTCAGGCTTCAGCATTAGTTGCTGTCCCTAGTAAAGCTGGCGAATATCCAATTGTAAGTTTTCAGAATGGAACAAACCCATTACATGCTAATGCGCCTACTGTTAATCCAGGCAATACATTGTATCAAGCATTGACATTAACAGGAACAACGGGTTTTGTAGTTGCTTTTCCTGATTATATTGGTTTTGGAGCATCTGACAATATTATTCCACATCCATATTTCCATAAGGAATCGACTGTTGATGCAGTTGTGGATATGTTGAAAGCGATTAAGGAAATAAAACCGTTATTGAAGAATCCGGTAGATATTTCAAAAGATCTTTTCTTGGCAGGTTATTCTCAAGGCGGATGGGCAACTTTGGCTGTTCATAATGCCATTGAAACCAACTACAAGAACGACTTCAATCTAAAAGCGACCATGTGTGGAGCTGGTGCATATGATATTTGGGCTATAAATCAACAGGTTGTTACATTGCCTTTGTATCCACAGCCTTATTTTATTGCTTACATGGTGGCTGCACATAAAAGTTTAGGAAACTTCACGAATCCTATTTCTGATATTTTTAAATCTCCTTATGCCGAAAGAGTTCCTAACCTATTCAATGGTCAGAATAGTGGCGATCAGATTAATGCTCAGTTGACTACTTCTGTTGCAGATTTGTTTACAGATGAGTATCGTACAGGGTTGAATAGTGCGAAATTTTCTTCGGTAAAAAGCACGTTGATTGGTAATAGTGTGGCTCCTTGGAAGACGACTATTCCGGTGCGTTTTATTCATGGATCAGCCGATACTTCGGTGCCTTTTACCAGTTCGCAATTAATGTTTGAAGGAATGAAGGCAGCTGGAACTGCTACCGATAAGGTGCAACTAATCCCACTTCAAGGATTAGATCACGGAGATGCAATTGTTCCTGCAGCGTTGAGTGGACTTTTGTGGTTCAACCAATTGAACTAACAGATTATAAGTCACCACTTGGTTTATCACCCCTAAATCCCCTAAAGGGGACTTAAGCCTCCTCTTTAGGGGAGGTTTGGAGGGGTAAAAACGAAAGTAGGTTATAAACTGAAAGTTCGATTTTAAATGAATTTACTTTTTGGACAGCCTCTTTTCTGTTTTATATCGATTGTGAAATCAATTCTTGAATTGCCTTCTCTGTTTTTTGAAAATTAAAGTCGTTGAGGAGTTGATCAAATTTCTCTACAATCTTATCGTTGCAAAGATTTCCAATGCTTCCTTCATGAGTGTGAGCAACATTCTTAGGAGGATCGAATTTTCCCTCCATAATTTCTTTTCCCACATTCAGGTAAGCATCTCTGAATGTTTCTCCTTCTAAAACTCTACGATTTACTTCATCTACACTAAACAGCAGATCGTATTTCTGATCATTTAAAATTTCAGGATTAACAGTCATGTGCTCAATGGCAAACAAAGTAATGTTTAAGCAGTTTTTTAAATCATCGAATGCCGGCACAATTAACTCTTTTACCAACTGAAGATCTCGGAAGTAACCACTGGGTAGGTTATTAATCATTAATAAAATCTGAGCAGGTAATCCTTGTATCTTATTGCAGTGCGAACGCAATAGTTCAAATACATCCGGATTCTTTTTGTGAGGCATAATACTAGAGCCGGTGGTCAATTCCTTCGGTAGCGAAACGAAATTGAAATTTTGACTCATGTACAAGCACACATCATATGCCAATTTCCCAAGTGTAGCCGCTACAGATGACAGCCCAAAGCCAACTATTTTTTCGCTTTTACCTCTTCCCATTTGAGCGTAGACCACATTGTAGTTCATTGAATCGAATCCAAGCAAATCAGTTGTCATTTGTCTGTTTAATGGGAACGAAGAACCATAACCCGCAGCCGAACCCAACGGATTCTGATTGCATATCTTATAGCCCGAATGAAGTACATGCAAATCGTCGATCAAGCTTTCGGCATAAGCTCCAAACCATAACCCAAATGAAGAAGGCATGGCTACCTGTAGGTGGGTATATCCTGGCAGGAGAGTATCTTTATATTGCTCACTTTTTTCAATTAATAACGAAAAAAGTTGGTGAGTAAGTTCTACTATTTCCTGTATTTCGGCACGCATGAAAAGCTTTAAGTCCACTAAAACCTGATCGTTTCTGGAACGACCACTGTGGATCTTCTTTCCTGCTTCTCCAACTCTTTGGGTAAGTAACATCTCTACCTGCGAATGTACATCTTCTACACCTTCTTCTATGGTGAAATTATTAGCTTTGGCCGATTGATATATTTCGTGAAGAGCTGGAAGTAGTACCTTCAAGTCTTCTTTTTCAAGCAAATTAATAGATTCCAGCATGGTAATATGCGCCATCGATCCCAATACATCATATGGAGCCAGAAAAAGATCCATTTCCCGATCTTTTCCTACGGTGAAATCTTCTATTAGTTGGTTTACAGCAAAACCTTTATTCCAGAGTTTACTCATAATTATTCCGTTTATAATAAGGCATGAGAAAGTCATGCTTGCGGATGAAGCGTTTAAAAATTGGTCGGAAAGTAAACTAACAGGTCAGGTGAAACAAAAGTAGTTATTAAAATGGATTAATACTTCAGATAGTTCCGAGTTGTAGTGTAGCTTAATGTTTATTTTGAGTTGAGCATCTCTTCAAAAGAGGGAATTTCCTTCAGGTAGCTGTACGACTGGTTTTCGTAATCCACTTTACAACAGTAGTGAGCAATTCCGTTGGTTACAATTAAGTAAGGAACTTTAAGAAGGAAATTATAGCGCATAATTTGATTGAATGTCTCCTGACTGATTTTTATTTCAGGTGCTTTACACTCCACAATTACTAGCGGTTGACCTTGTCTGTCGTAGGCCACGATATCACATCGAAGTTGATTGGAGTTGAGCTTTATGCCTACTTCCACTCCCAATAGCGATTGAGGAAAATGCTTCTCTTCCATCATAAAACATAGGAAATGTTGGCGAACCCACTCTTCTGGAGTAAGTACCAAAAATTTTTTTCGGAAGCGATCAAAAATAAATCGTTTCCCACCTTCTTGTTTAAATCGAAATTGATATTGAGGAAGATTTAGCTTCATGGTATGGTTTTCTGCATTTGAAGTGATAAAACTAGCCTAATTTTTTATAATTTTCCAAACAATTTTTGAACACACTTTAATCCAACTCCAATTATTGGAAAAGAGCCATTTACATGATGACATTTGAACAGATACAGGCCAATTTAAAGAAGAAAATCTATCATCCGGTTTATCTTTTTATGGGCGAAGAGAGCTACTTTATCGATAAACTGACCGATTACATGGTTGAAAATGTGCTCCCTGAAAACGAAAAAGGCTTCAATGAAACCATTCTTTATGGACGTGATGTAGATGTGGAGAGTATCATTTCTATTGCTCGCCGATATCCAATGATGGCTACTTATCAGTTGGTAGTGGTGAAAGAAGCTCAGAATGTGAAGAACCTGGAGTTGTTGGCGACCTATATGGAAAATCCCTTGGAGTCGACGATTTTGGTGTTGAACTACAAGCAAAAGTCGATTGACAAGCGAAAGAAGTTTGTCAAAATGATTGACCAAAAAGGGGTGTTGCTGGAATCGAAGAAGATTTACGATAATCAAATTCCATCTTGGATTAGTAAATACTTGAGTTTTAATGGATGTACTATCACTCCTCAGGCAGCAATGATGTTAGCCGAGTATTTGGGGTCGGACTTGAGCAAGGTGGCCAATGAACTGGACAAACTGGTTATTTTGGTAGAGAAAGGTACTCAGATAACTGCCGATCACATTGAGAAGAATATTGGAATAAGTAAGGACTTCAATATTTTTGAATTGCAAAATGCTTTGGGAGAAAAAAATATATTGAAGTGCAATCGTATCATCAATTATTTCGGGGCAAATGGCAATAGTCATCCCATTCAGCGTACAGTTAGTTCGCTTTATTTCTACTTTTCGAAATTGTTGAAATACCATTTTTTGAAAAATAAGTCCAATAATTTTGTGGCTTCAGCGTTACAAATAAATCCATACTTTGTTGATTCATATAAGAAAGCAGCTACTATTTATACTCCTAAGAAGTTGGTGGAGATAATTGGATTGTTGCGAGAATTCGATATGAAATCAAAAGGTTTTGGAAATGTATCGGCAACAAGCGCCGATTTACAACGAGAATTGATCTTTAAAATCTTACATTAATATGACCCTAATTATAGTTATTGTTGCTTCAATTGTATCTGTTATGGCATTCCGTGACAGATCGTTGATGGAGAAGTTACAGTTTAATGCTTCACGTGTTTACCATAAGAAAGAGTGGCATCGTTTGGTGTCTCATGCATTTGTGCATGGAAGCTACGAGCATTTAATTATTAACATGCTAGTGCTTTATTCTTTCGGAATGAATGTAGAAAGAACATTCGGGGATATGTTTGGTAGAATGAGTAATGCCTATTTCTTATTGCTGTTTTTTGGAGGAGTTATCTTTTCAAGTTTATACTCATTGTATAAACACCGCGATAATTATTATTACAATGCAGTTGGAGCTTCTGGTGGAGTTGCCTCTGTAATGTTTACAGCGGTCTTTTTTGAGCCTTGGAGCAAGCTTTTACTATTCGGTATAGTACCTATTCCAGGAATTGTATTTGCTGTAGCTTATCTGGCCTACTCTTATCATATGGCTAAAAAGAAGGTGGACAACATCGGGCACGACGCTCACTTTTTAGGTGCTGTTTTTGGTTTTGTTTATCCCATTTTGCTTAACTCATCGCTGTTTTCTCATTTTATCGAGAAGTTGTTCGGAAGAATTTAGAAGATGAATAATATTCCGAAAATACCAACCATATTTCTGGATCGTGATGGCGTTCTGAATAATAACTCAGAATTGTATTACACCACGAAGAAAGAGGATTTTGTGTGGGTAGATGGTGTTTTCGAAAATCTTCGTGCTTTGATCTCTGCTGGCTATCAGTTGGTGATAATTTCGAATCAGGGAGGAGTTGCCAAAGGAAATTTTTCCATAGAGGAGTTGAATGAGTTGAATGCTTGGATTTATAAAACACTCATTGGGCAGAAAATAGAAATAAAAGCGATATATTGTTGTCCACACCACAATCATGTGGGGAACTGTTTCTGTCGAAAGCCAAAATCGCTATTTATAGAACGAGCAATTCATCGATACCATGTCGATGTGAACCGGTCGGTAATGATTGGTGATAGCCAAAGAGATATTGGCGCAGCAGAAATGGTTGGAGTAAAAGGAATATTGGTAGAAGCCAATAAAAACTGGAAAAATTCAATTGAACAGCTGCTAAAGTAGATGGCCGAATACGTATTATATAACGGAAATTTATATCCAAGAAGTGAACTTTCACTGCCGCTGATGTCAGGTTTGTGGGAGAGTTCATATATCTGCGAGCGTATGCGATCGGCCGAAAATCGTCTTTACTTCTTACGCGACCATCTAAAGCAAATTCGTTTCTATGCCGAATACTCAGAGTTTTCGTTGCCTTCCATTTTAGATGGAGATGCTTCGCGTTTTGAACGAGAAGTAGCCCGAATGCTGAATAAAAATAAATACTTCAAAGGAGCTATTGTTTCGGCTTATTTTTCACACGATGATTGGCTGGTGACAGCACAGCCGATTAGTTCTCGTAAGTTTGAATTTAATTCCGATGGAGAGCTGATTGATATATTTGAGAAGGTGCTAAAACCGGTACATCTGTTATCCAGTTTCGAACCATTAAGTAGAATTGTTTGGGGATATGCTCAGCGATTTTATTTTAAGAAACAACAACAGAATTGCATTATTCTGAATGAAGAACGAAAAGTATGCGAGGCCGTAAGGCAGAATTTGTTTGTTGTGAAAGGAAAAAAGCTACTAACACCTCCAATGAATAGCGGATGCTACCATGATATCTTACGAGAAAAAATACTCTCCATTGCTCGTGTTTTAGAGATGGAGGTAGAGCAGAATCAAATGTTGAATATTCAGGATCTTTTGCGTGCCGATGAAGCTTTTCTGGCTTCAGCTGCCGATGGAATTACCTGGCTGAAAGGGGTGCGTGCACGTCGATTCTATAATAGATTTACCAAGCAAATAAATGATGGATTGAATGATCTTCTAACAGGAGATTTGCAGTAGTGAATTAATTCATCGATGGATCTTGAGGGAAATGCTCCCATAATGCATATTTACCTCCCAGTTTTTTTAGCGCATCTTTCCAAAGATCAGGAGATGACTTCATAATTCTATTCACATCGATGTTGGAAACAAGCCACGAATCTTCTTTTAATTCTTGCTCCAATTGCTCTGTAGTCCAGCCAGAATAACCTAAAAAGAAGCGAACCTGCGATGGTTTTATTTTTTCATCGTTGATGAGCTCCTTCAGTGTATCGAAACTTCCTCCCCAGTATAAGTTATCAACAATTTGTATGCTATCGGGAATAATATCTCCAGCAGTGTGAATAAAGTATAAATACTCTGGATTTACAGGCCCACCAAGATGAACATCTGTAGGGAAGTTAGGTAGTTCTTCTTTGAAATTTCTAATGGGAAAGTCGATTGCTTTGTTTAGTATAAAACCAACTACCTCTTTATTGTTATATTCGGCAATTAAGATGATAGAGCGACTAAAATAACTACCATCTAAAAATGGTTCAGCAATAAGAATGCTTCCTTTTGTAGGAGCAATATTGTTACTCTCTATTTTAAATGGATTTTTATGCATGGCAAATTTGTACAGTTAATTTAGAACCAATATAATAAAAAAGCTAAACTAGTACAAATGAGAAATAGTGATGAATGATAGAGTGGCAAAGGAAAGAGGTATTATTTTTCAATAACAATGAATATATCTTCGCCCTCTTTTTTCATTAAATATTGTTCCCGAGCATATTTTTCTAAGCTTGCTTTACTCGAAGTTAGACTTCGCAATTTCGCCCGGTCGGTTTTAATTTTATTCTTGTAGTATTGTTGAGCCTCTTTAAGCTGATTTAGCTTTGCTCTGTCTTTCGATTTTCGGATTAAGTTATACTCTTCAATAAAAGTAATGTGCACAAAAAAATACAACAAAGTCCAAATAAATGGATTCTTGATGAGCGTTAAAATGATATTTCTGCGTTTACTTCTGGGCATAACTACTACAAAGTTATTGATTTGATTGGCAAAAAAAAGAGGAGCCTCAAGAGACTCCTCAAAAAAATATATAAAAAAGATTTGTTTACTCGTTATCTGGTTGGAAGTTAGGATAAGAGAAATGGTTGGCAGGAACAAAAGTTTCCTTGATAGTGCGAATGGATGTCCAACGTAACATGTTGAAGATTGATCCCGCTTTATCGTTAGTTCCTGATCCTCTTGATCCACCAAATGGCTGCTGACCAACAACTGCACCAGTTGGTTTGTCGTTGATATAGAAGTTACCAGCACAGTTGGCTAAGCGTTCAGTGATACGCTCAATTTCGTATCTGTTTTGTGACCAAACACAACCCGTAAGTGCATAAATTGATGTTCCATCTAGAATATCTAGTGTTTCATCGATCTTTTCATCTTCGTATACATAAATGGTTAGAACAGGCCCGAAAAGCTCTTCTTCCATTGTGATATACTTAGGTGTTTTTGCACGAATAATTGTAGGCTCGATAAAGTAGCCTACGCTCTTATCGCAATTACCACCGAAAATAACTTCTGCATCATCAGCTGCTTTTGCTTCATCAATTGATTGCTTCAGTTTGTCGAAAGATGTTTCGTCGATAACAGCATTTACGAAATTAGTGAAGTCTTCTGGTGGTCCCACTTTAACCTCTTTCAACTGAGCTTCTACTTTTTCCCAAAGCTCATCCCAAATACTAGCAGGAATGTATGCGCGAGAAGCTGCAGAACATTTTTGTCCTTGGTATTCGAATGCACCACGAACAATTGCTGTTGCTAATGCAGTAGTGTCGGCTGTTTTCTCAGCAAAAATGAAATCTTTACCTCCTGTTTCACCAACAATGCGTGGATAAGTTTTATAGTTATTGATATTGGCTCCAACTTTTTCCCAGATGCTATTAAATACTGCAGTAGATCCAGTAAAGTGAATACCTGCAAAGTCAGGGTGCGAAAGCACAACGTCAGCAGCAACTGGTCCGGATGCAAATACAAGGTTGATTACACCGTCAGGTAATCCTGCTTCCTGTAATACTTCCATGATTACTTTGGCAGAATATACAGCTGTTTTCGAAGGTTTCCACACAGCTACACCGCCCATCATAGCCGGAGCAGATGGTAAGTTACCAGCAATAGCAGTAAAGTTGAAAGGAGTTAATGCAAATACGAATCCTTCCAATGGTCGAAATTCATTGTAGTTCCACATTCCTGTTGACGATTCTGGCTGGAAAGCATAAATCTGAGACATACACTGTACACCAAAACGAAGGAAGTCGGCCAATTCACATGCTGAGTCAATTTCAGCTTGGAAAGCATTTTTCGACTGACCTAGAATAGTAGCAGCATTAATTTTTGCTCTGTAAGGGCCAGCAATAAGGTCGGCTGCTTTTAAGAAGATAGCAGCACGATGATGCCATTCCATCTTTGCCCACTTTTCACGTGCTTCCAATGCAGCGTCGATAGCTTGACTTACATGAGATGCATCTCCTTGGTAATAATGTCCAAGTGTGTGTGCAATATCATGTGGAGGAGCAACCCTTTCACGGCGATTAGTAGTAACCGGTTTTCCTCCAATTACCATTGGAATATCGATCTCTTCTGAGCGCATTTTTTTGATCATCGCTTGAAGCTCAGCTCTCTCAGGAGATCCAGGAGCATATGTCTTTACAGGCTCATTCTTGGCAATGGGTACGTTAAAAAATCCTTTCGGCATAATTGTATTGTTTTAAAGGTTATTAATAATCTTACTACATTAAAAATTAGCGGTTTTTGGCACTCTTACAAATCTATAATTTCACTTGTTGAGAAACACTAATAAATATCAGCCTTTGAAAAAAAAATGATAGAATTGCTGAAAAGCCCCTGTGGACTTATATTTTTCATTATTTTTAACCAATATAAGCAGTTTATATTCAAAAATTAAGAGTGCTGTAGTGATTGGTAATTTATTCAATTTTTACGATAACGGACAGGGTGATGATAAACGAAAATCGGTATCTCTATTGATTTATTCGTTTTTAGGAATAGTAATTGGATTGATTTTAGCACGGACGATATCTAGTCAGCTATCTAGAATGTCTCTTCCAGGATTTTTAACACTAATCTCGCTATTCTTGGTGTGTGTGCATTATATTCTTCGGAAGAATAAAAAAGCAGCTTTACATACTGCCTATCTGACGCCCATATCTATCTACTTCTTTTTTATATCCAGCGATTATGCTCTAATCCCTGAAACAACGTCTTATTACTATACGTGCTATTTGTTGGGATTGATATATCTGTTTTACATGATCTATGCGCCCAAAGTAAAGTACTTACTGGTTTATGGTGCATTGGGAGTAGTAACGATTGTTGGGCATGTTTTACTAACAGGATATGCTTCGGAGCTATTGAGTATTACCTGGGGGGATTTCGGAGACCGAATGAATCCGGTATTTGCATTCATCTGTTACAGTTCAATTCTTGTGTTCTTATATTGGTTTTATAGTCGTACTTTAGAACAACGCGATGAGACAATACAACAGTTGAACCGAAAAATCGATATTAACTTTAGAGAAAGTAAGCAAGGTATCTTGGTGCTAAATATTGTTCGTGATGAGCACAACGAAGTAAGCGGTCTTAAAATTGGACGAGCCAATAAGGTATTTCAGGATAGTTTCTCTATTGTAAAAAGAAATTTGGAAGGAATTGATGCAGAAGCAGTGCTTTCTGATGTTTTCCGTGAAGGGTTCGATTGGCATAACTTCTATTTGCAGAAGGGCAAAAATTCTGAGCCAATCTATTTCCCACATATCGACAAATGGTTTGAGATTCAAAATGTATTTATAGATAATGACCAGATTGTAAGTTATTTCAGTGACTTAACAGAGCAGAAAAACGATTTGCAAAATCTGGCTGAAAGCGAAAAACGCTACAAAGCATTACTGGAGGCAGTCCCAGATATGTACTTCGTAATGGATAAAGATGGTGTTTATGTGGATTACGTGGCCAAAGAGCAGGCGGCACTAAACATCAATCCGGAAGATATTATTGGGAATTCTATTTTTGAAGTTGGCTTTAGTCAGAAGATGACAAGAACCATCTATCAATCCATTCAGAATGTAATTAAATTCAATACCATCGAATCCATCGAATATGCATTTGAAACTCCGCACGGAACAATGCTTTTCGAAATGCGAATGGTGAAGTTGAACGACCATTCGGTGATTTCGCTTTCTCGTGACATTACCAAGCGTAAGTTGGCCGAACAAAAAATGGAAGAGGCCAAAGAGAAAGCCGAAAATGCAGATCGCTTGAAGTCGGCATTCTTAGCCAACTTGTCTCACGAGGTGCGTACTCCAATGAATGCAATTATCGGTTTTGCCCGAATGTTAGAGTCGCCCGATTTCGATCAGGAAGACCGCTCTCGCTTTGTGAGTATCATTGTGCAGAATGGGGAATTGCTACTGAAAATGATTACCGACATGATTAGCTTGTCGAAAATTGAAGCCAATCAAATAGATGTTGATAAGTCGTTGTTTAAGGTAAACCAATTGTTGACCGAACTTTATAGAACATATACTCACCAGAAGAATCAGGATTTAGAGAAGAAGAAGAACTTAAAGCTCACTATTGACTCCGAAAATCAGAACCAAAACTTTTCGATATACACCGATGGGGCTTTGCTGCGTGAGATTCTTTCGCACTTAATTGATAATGCAATTAAGTTTACCGAACGAGGAGAGGTTAAGTTTGGATATAGAATGACCGATGAGCAGCACATCGAATTCTATGTGGAAGATACTGGGATTGGAATTCCAATGGATGCTCATGAGCAGGTTTTTGCTCGCTTTCATCAGCTGGATAACGATAAATCCAGAGAGTATGGAGGAACAGGTCTTGGCTTGTCAATTGCACAGCATTATGCCAAGCAATTGGGCGCCAGAATTTCGTTCCAATCGGAAATTAATAAGGGAACCCGATTCTACTTTGCAATTAAAATTACACAAGCTGACAATCACCTTAAAATTGTGTAGTTAACTACATGTCAGTTGTAAAAAGGAAAGTCTAACTCCATGTTGTTGCATGGGAAAAGTAAATACATAAATGAGATCTATTATAACCCTTTTGCTTCTACTTACGTTCTCGGTAAGTTGGGCGCAGCTTGATGTGGCATACCAAAAGCCTCATCCCGATATCTTATCATTGGCCGATGTGCCAACTTCACCCTCTACTTGGGTTACGCGCGACATGAAGAACATGTTGTTGATGGAAACCCGTCAGTATGCTTCTATTCAGGAACTGGCTCAGAAAGAGTATCGTTTGGCAGGTTTAAGAATTAACCCGAAAACCAATGGAAGTAGTAGGAACTACTTTTACTATGGTATTAAAATCAAAAGAATTGAAACAGGAGAGGTACTAGAAGTAAAAGGCTTGCCTGAGAATGTTTTGCTATCTAAATTCAGTTGGTCGCCTGACCAATCGAAAATTGCATTTACCAATACGGTTGAAAATGGAGTAGAGCTTTGGGTACTTGACCTGGGATCAGCCAAAGCAAAGCGCCTTTCAGAAGCTGTATTAAATCCAATTATGGGTGATGTAATTAACTGGAAACGCGATGGAAGTGGTATTTTAGTAAAAGTATTACCCAAAGAACGAGGTCGTTTTTATGCTGAAAATCCAGTGCCCAAAGGACCAATTATTTCAGAAAACTTAGGACAGAAAGCACAAAATAGAACTTACCAGGATTTGTTGAAAAACAAAACCGATGAAGCCAATTTCGACTATTTCACAACGTCGGAATTATATTTGTATGCTTTAGATGGGCAGAGAACCAAATGGCAAGATAAAGCTGTTTATTCTGGAGTTTCAATATCACCTGATGGGAACTATGTGTTAATAACTCGCTTGTCTCAACCTTATTCATACTTGGTACCTTATTACCGTTTTACTCGTTCTGTTGATGTATATGATATGAACGGCAAGCATGTGAAGCAATTGGCAGAGATTCCATTAACGGAAGAGTTGCCAAAGGGGTTCGATGCCGTTCGTTTGGGGCAACGCTCTCATCGTTGGAGAAGCGATAAAGGAGCGGTAATGACTTGGGTCGAGGCATTAGATGGTGGCGATCCAGCTAAAAAAGTAGAATACCGCGACGTGGTTTATCAACAAGCAGCTCCATTTACAGAAGAGCCTAAAGAACTAATTCGAACTAAAAATCGTTACGACTCAATCATCTGGGGAACCGATAATATTGCGTTGGCAGTTGATTATTGGTGGGCATCGCGTAATTTGAAGACTTACCTGTTTAACCCTTCAGATAATAAGCAAAAACCTGAAATATTGGAAGACAGAAGTACTCAGGATCGATACAGTGATCCGGGATCTCCTGTTCGATTTAAAAACCAATATGGCAGATATGTAATGCATGTTGAAAAAGGACGTTATATCTACCTGAAAGGTGCTGGACACTCTCCAGAAGGTCCTCGTCCGTTTTTGGATAAATTCGATTTAAAGAAGAAGAAAATCACTCGACTTTATCGTGCTAAAAACGATGATCATTACGAGTATATTGCTCGTGTTATCGATTTGAAAAAGGGTGAATTAATGGTAAGTATTCAGTCTAAAACAGAATATCCGAACTATTATATTCGCAATTACAAAAAGAAGAGCGCACTTAAGCAGATTACTTTCAATAAGAACCCTTACGAAATCATGTCTAAGGTGCATAAAGAGGTAATTAAGTATAAGCGAAATGATGGTGTAGAGCTTTCAGGAACTCTTTATTTGCCTCCAAACTACGATCGAACAAAGAAAGAGAAGCTACCAATGGTGATGTGGGCTTATCCGGTAGAGTACAAGGATAAACGCAATGCTGGTCAGGTAACAAAATCGAAAAATACATTTACTTATTTGTGGTATGGAACTCCTGTTTATTGGGCGTTGCGTGGGTATGCAATTCTCGATGGAGCTTCGTTTCCAATTGTAGGAGAAGGGGAAAACGAACCTAACGATACATTCCTTCCTCAGTTGATAGCCAATGCAAAGGCTGCCATTGATGCTGTTGATAGTCTGGGCTACATCGATAGAAACAGAGTAGCAGTTGGTGGACACTCTTATGGTGCATTTATGACTGCAAATTTACTTACTCATAGTGATCTGTTTGCAGCAGGAATTGCCCGAAGTGGTGCATATAACCGTACGCTTACTCCTTTCGGATTTCAGTCTGAAGAGCGTAGTTACTGGGATGCTCCACAGATTTACAATACTATGTCGCCGTTTATGAATGCGAGCAAGATGAAACATCCATTGTTGTTGATTCATGGAAAGGCGGATAATAATTCAGGTACTTATCCAATGCAAAGTGAGCGTTATTTCAATGCGCTAAAAGGCTTGGGAGGAACAGTGCGATTGGTGATGTTGCCATTTGAAAGCCATAGTTACCGGGCACGAGAATCGGTACTGCATGTGCTTTGGGAGCAAGATCAATGGCTCGAAAAATATGTGAAAAACAAAAAGTAATTAGATATGGCCTCGGTTCTTTTGAATCGGGGCTTTTTTTAGAATAGAGCATCTAACCTCTATGTTATATTGATATTACCACATCCATTGGCATGTCGTGTGGCTCTGTTGGGATAGCAGATAGCAATTGAAAATCAAAGCAAATTCCCATTTTAGGGCAATTGGTTGTTTTTAGTAGTTTGTCGTAGAATCCTCTACCGCGACCAAGTCGGTTGTTTTGAATATCGAAAGCAATTCCAGGAACAATAATCAAATCGATTTCATTGTATGCCGTAAAAGGATCACCTGCAGGTTCTGGAATTCCAAAACCTTCTCCCGCAATTAATTCATCCATCCCTTCAAATTGCTTTAGAACAAGCTCGTCTCCATTAATTGAAGGAAGTAATATGCGCTTATGTTGATACCATTTTTCAACAAAATCGTGGGTGTGCACTTCATCTTTCATCGACCAGTAAAGCATCACCGTTTGGGCCTGCTGAAAAAGCGAGTGTCCCTCGATATTGTTTAATATTGGAAGAGAAAGTTGCTGCTTTTCTTCCAACGAGAATTGGCACTTTGCCTCTCTTATTTGCTTGCGAATTGTTTGCTTATCCATTGCTTGTAGTGTTTTCAGTCAATTTATAAACATCAGTACGCCTGCTTTCAAATGAGTGATTCAACGGAGTAATGTTTTTATTTCGACTTAAGCTTAAATCGATATTAGCAAAGATAATTTCCTCCATATCAGGTGATGCTTGGCTCAATACTTCCATTTGAGGAGAAACAACCTGCGATTGTCCTGTAAATGTCAAACTTTCTTCTGTTCCTATTCGGTTGGCTGTGGCAACAAATATTTTGTTGGTAATGGCATAACCTTTAACTACCGACTGAGCATAAGGAAGAACTAAGTTGCTAGGATGCAGAATCAAATCTACCCCTTTCATAGCCATTAGGCGCCAAACTTCCGGGAAAGTCCAATCGAAGCAAATCAACATTCCTATCTTGGCATCACCAACTTCAAAAACAGGTAGTCCTGCATTGCCTGGCTGAAAGATATTCTGTTCGTTCATGAAAAGGTGCAACTTTCTGTAGCATCCAACTACTTCGTCTTTATTTACTAATACCGAAGAATTATACAAATGTTTTCCATCTTTCTCATTAAAACCGGAAACGATATGGTAGCCATTTTCCTGACACTTTTGTTTTAATAATTCGATGAATCGACTATCGTTGATTGATTCGGCATTGGCAATAGCTTCTTCTTTCGAAGAGAAGTTGTAACCAGAGTTTGCCAGTTCGGGTAAAACAACCAAATCTGCTTTGTTACATTGAGTAAGCAATAGATCTAGTCGTTCTATGGTGGCATCTAACTGGTTCAGTAGAGGTGCAAATTGAATAATTGCAATTTTCATCTATTCAGTTTTTTCAGTGAGTGTGTTTTAAAAAAGATGACACCTCAAGTAGCTTGGGTGTCATCGTAATAATATTTAAACGGATGTGAGAAAAATCTAATCACCAAATGAGATACCCATATTACGGGCCTTCTTAACCAAAGAATTGTCGGCTTTAACTAAGCTAAGTTTTCCACCTACCTCTTCCAGTGGAACAGCTGTCAGGTTATTCCCTTTTATGGCTACCATTTTACCAAATTTATTTTCAGCAATGAGTCCTGCAGCATAAGCTCCATATCGGGTTGCCAAAATTCTATCCATTGGAGTTGGACTTCCACCGCGCTGGATGTATCCTAGACGAGTTTCACGTGTCTCAATTCCTGTGAATAGCTGTACGTTTTCAGCAATAAATTGTCCGGCAGTAATTCCTTTTTTGGGAACTTTTATACCTTCTGCTACAACAATAATAGAGTAAGGTTTATTGGCTGCAAATCGCTCTTCGATAAATTTGCATACTTTCCCAATGTTGTATTCTAATTCAGGAATCAGGATGATATCTCCACCACCAGCTAGTCCGGCATAAAGAGCTATCCATCCGGCATGGTGCCCCATCACTTCGATAACCATTGCACGTTGGTGCGAGTTAGCTGTAGTGTGTAGGCGGTCGATGGCTTCTGTTGCGATAGCTACAGCAGAATCAAAACCGAAGGTAATATCGGTTCCCCACACGTCATTGTCGATGGTTTTAGGTATGCCAATAACGTTTAATCCCAGTTGGGAAAGCTTCCAGGCCGTTTTCATGGTACCATTACCACCAATACAAACTAGGCAATCGAGGCCTAGTTCTTTATAGTTTTGTTTAATGATTTCGGGCTTGTTGGGTTCTCCATCAACCATTTTAAATGGTTTTTCACGTGAAGTTCCTAAAATGGTTCCTCCTAATGTGAGAATACCAGATACCATAGATTGTTCGAGCTTGATGTACTCTTTGCGAATTAATCCACTGTAGCCAGCAGTAAATCCTAGTACTTCCATGCCGTATTCTACAATTGCCGTTTTAGCAACGCCGCGTATGGCTGCGTTTAATCCGGGACAATCTCCTCCAGCTGTTAATACTCCAATTCGTTTGGGTGCACTCATCCTTTTTGCTTTTTCTGTTTTCTATGCAGCTCAAAATACAAAAAACAGAACGCAATACCAATGTTATCGGGCTTGATTTGACGAAAGAGTTATGACTGTAGATATGTGATTACTCGTCAATATTGAGGAGAGTAGCCCGACTGATTAAGGATTTTTTGATAATTATGGTTGTTCATCAATTCTTTAACGGTTATTTGAGGATTGTTTTTCATGTATTGACGAACAATCTGCCAACCGATCCAAACACCTGTTCTTCCTGGCGACTTTGAAGTGAAATCAGATGTATATGGACTATTCTTTATGTAACGACGTTTAATTGTAGCTTCGGTTTTGTATAGCAACTTTTGTTCAATGAAATAGGTCCAAAAGTCTGGCTCGCTATTTTTACAGAATTGAAGTTGTTGAGCTGTGTATCCCATTTTTAAAGTATCGGGAGTATTAGGAAGCATAGCGTCGATAAAATACATGATCTTTCCATGATAAATCATTTGACTAAGCAGGTTGTCTACAGAATCGTTGTAAGCAAATTCGGTATAAGCCCAACCTAGCATAGCATCGGCAGGTACTTTTTCTGGGATCATGTTCTTTTGTTTGTAAAGCGGTGTCATTAATCCGGAATAAAACTTTTTACCCGCTTTGCCTAAATATTTGTCCAAGCTCACAGCAAGGATATCTGTGCTAATGACAATATTCTGATTGAAGCCAGAAATACAAGTGTAGATATTTGGAACAGTTTTGTTTGGGAAGTGGTATTTATAGCGCTTAAATGCATCTGTAATTTTATTCTGTATAGGAGTGAAATCTTTAAATACAGAATCTACTTTTTGCGCCACTTCTGTTATCATCGTATCAGTCCTGAATTTCTTCAAGAGAATAGGATATAACGAGTCAGAAGGAGTCCCAATTCGAATCATTTCACTGGTGAATATCTTAAAGAATTCATTGTATTTTTCTTCAAGCCAGGCCGACTTATCTAAAAGTGAATCGGGAGACTGAAAAAGGTCTTTCTCCATTCGGAAAAAGCTCTGATTGGTTTCTATGGTCGAGATATCGATATTTAATGGCTTCTTCTGGCAAGAGAAAATGGAAATAACAAGAATAATGAGTGAAATATGTCGTATCATCGATTGCATATGAATTGGTCTTATTGTATTAAGAAAAATACGTTGAATCTCCTTTTTTATTGTGCCCGTAAAGATAGAATTAAAAGCTCAATGCATAATAGATAATCTATTGTTCGATTTATTTGTTTGCGATTGGCATTTTCAAATTAAAATCAGAGATTTGTATTTGATATAGAAAAAATAAAACCCAATTATATGAAGCGAATATTTGCCATTGCATTGTTAGTAATTGCAGCATCAGCTGCTTCTGCTCAAGTAAAGAAGAAAGTAAGACTGGCCTTTGTTGCTAGTCCGCAAATTTCTTGGATGAATTCAAATGATAAGTTCGTTCGTTCAGATGGTAATAAGTTAGGGTATGATTTTGGTATAAGTACAGATATTTATTGGGGAGAAGAAGAGCGATATGGATTGACAACAGGGATAACGATCTTAAAAGCAGGAGGCGATGTACAATACAATACCGAATCGGCGACTTTTAAGTTCAATGGTAAAAATTTACCTACAGGAACCACTGTTTCGTACGATCTTCAGTATTTAGAAATTCCATTGGCATTGAAATTGAAAACATCGCAATTTCATCGGTTGACCTATTGGGGACAGTTTGGATTGACCAACTATATCAATATTTCAGCAAAGGGAGAAACTTCAGAAGGAACTTTCAAAAATGACAGAATTCCCGATGAAGTGAATGTGTTTAATGCAGGATTAAATGTGGGAGGTGGAATTGAGTACGACTTAGGTGGTAGCAATTCTATTCGTGCAGCAATTATATATAATGGAGGATTTATGGATGTGACTTCAGATAGTAACGATGATAAAGTTACTTTGAGTGGCATAAAAATCCAGGTAGGAATTATTTTTTAATATTACGGACAAATATGAAAATAGCACTGGCACAGCTCAATTACCATATTGGTAATTTCGAGAGTAACCGGAAAAAGATAATTGCTCAGATTGAAAGGGCAAAAAATGAGGGAGCAGATTTAGTTGTATTTTCCGAGTTGTCGGTATGTGGATATTATCCACAGGATTTATTAGAGAAAAGAGAATTTGTTGAGCGAGCGATTAGCTCTGTTGAGGTGATTGCCAAAAGTTGTAATGGAATTGCAGCTTTGGTTGGGGCTCCATCAATAAATCATGAAAATAAAGGGAAGAAGCTTTATAATTCGGCTTATTTCTTAAACGATGGGAAAGTGGAGCAGGTGTTTAATAAAACACTTTTACCTACTTATGATATTTTTGACGAATACAGGCATTTTGAGCCCAATCAGGAATTTCCAGTGTTGGAATTTAAAGGGCAAAAAATAGCCGTTACTATTTGTGAAGATATTTGGGATAAGCAACCTACGTCAAATAGCTTTGCCCGTGAAAGAATCTATAGTAAAGCTCCATTGGAAGAGTTAAGTAAGCAACCGCTCGATTTAATTATAAACCTTTCGGCATCGCCATTTTCATTCAATCAGGAAGATTATAGAAAAGGGATATTGTTGCGTAATGCATCGAAATATTCAACGCCAATGGTGTATGTAAATCAGGTTGGAGCCAATACTGAAATTGTCTTCGATGGTGGTTCTATGTTTGTTGATGGTAATGGAGAAGTGGTTCAGGAATTGAATTATTTTGAAGAAGATTTTAGAATAATCGATACTGAAGATACTTCTGTTTCTATTCAGGAAAACAGAGGCGATTATATCGAAAAGATTCATGATGCTTTGGTGCTAGGAGTGCGTGATTATTTCCAGAAGATGGGCTTTAAACAAGCCACATTAGGACTTTCTGGAGGAATTGATTCGGCTGTTGTGGCTGTGTTGGCTCAGCGTGCTTTGGGATCGGAAAATGTACGAGTGCTTTTAATGCCTTCGAAATATTCATCCGACCATTCAGTAAAGGATGCCGAAGATTTAGCCAAGAACTTGGGGATTCAATACGAGACGGTACACATTCAATCTATCGTTGATCAGTTTGAGACTCAAATGGCTCCTCTTTTTAAAGGATTGGATGCAGGCGTTACCGAGGAAAACATTCAGGCCAGAGCACGCGGAACTTTGGTAATGGCACTTTCGAATAAGTTTGGCCATATTTTACTAAACACCACGAACAAAAGTGAGTGTGCTGTTGGATATGGTACTTTATATGGTGACATGAATGGAGGAATTGCAGTCTTGGGCGATGTGTATAAAACCGATGTTTTCAAGCTGGCTCGCTTTATGAATAAAGATGGAGAAGTGATTCCTGAAAATACAATTGTGAAACCACCTTCGGCAGAGTTGCGTCCCGATCAAAAGGATACCGACTCGTTGCCTGATTACGATACATTAGATGGCGTTTTATTCCGCTATATTGAACTAAACCAATCGCCAGAAGAAATTATTGAAGCTGGCTTCGAAGAGGCCGTTGTTCGCAGAACAATTCGTATGGTAAATAATAACGAGTATAAGCGTTTTCAGGCTGCACCGATATTGCGAATTTCATCCAAAGCTTTCGGTTTTGGACGAATGATGCCATTGGTCGCTAAATTCCCTGTATAGAGCTTAACGGTTTTAGTTTAGTAAACACCTAATTTTGTACCTTATTTCGAGCAACAATTTAAGGTTAAAAAATTTTTAATTAGTCAAATTTGTTTAACTTTGATGTTGTAGAACATATAAACCGACTGGTATGTTGTATTCAGAATTTGGATTAAAAGAGCTGGATGATAATCAATCAATCTTTGAACTTTTAACTCCAGAAGAAAAAGAAGAATTAGATCAGAATATCACTTGTACGAACTACAAGAAGAATGATTTTATCTTTAAAGAAGGCGAAAAACCTTCAGGTATATTATACCTGTCTGAAGGGAAAGTGAAGATCTTTAAAGAAGGAGTTGGTGGGCGAGAACAGATTGTTCGTATGGCAAAATCGCATGGTATGATTGGTTATCGATCATTACTTGCCGATGAGGTTCATATCGCGTCGTGTGTAGCCTTAGAAGATTCTGTCGTCTGTGCTATTTCTGCTAGTTTTGTTTTTAACCGTTTACTTCGAAATCCTGATTTTGCAGCTCAGATAATTCGTTTGTTAGCTATTGAGTTAGGTTTTGCCAATAACAGAACGGTTACCTTAACACAAAAACATATTCGTGGCCGTTTAGCTGAGTCGTTATTATTGCTTCATTCGAAGTATGGTTTCGAAGCCGATGGATTAACATTGAAGGTTTATCTTTCGCGTGAAGATTTAGCTAACTTGTCGAATATGACAACATCCAATGCAATTCGTACTTTATCGTCATTTGCAGGTGAAGGAATCATCGCAATTGATGGACGAAAGATTAAGATACTCGACGTTCAGGGATTAGATCGAGTATGTAAACTCGGATAGAATACAGATATAAAATAGATGTGTAGAAATGCTTCAGATCGGGTAAAATCGGTTTAAAGCATTTTTTGTATCTGACAATGTGAGTGTTGAGGAAATAATTTCATAAGTTTAATAAATAAAATAATCTGAAATACGTTATTAAGGTTATTAGACTAATATCGAAATAAAACACTCAAGAAATGAAGAAGTTATTTATTGCTACACTATTTGTGGTTTTGTGCTTAGGGTTTAGCCAGGCACAAGAATCAAAATCGAAAAAACTACAGTTGCTGCTAAAAGGAAAAGTAGAGCTTAATACCGATAAATTAAGTAGTGCAATTCCTATTGCTGATTTTAATGCCTTTGCATCAGAGAAGGCAGATAAGGTAATTGAGCTAGAAAAATCGAATATAAAGGAAGCATTGGTGGCGGCAAAAGAATTTTCTACTTGTGTTATTACAGTAGGAAAACACACAATAGTTCTTGTTGTCGATTTGAATGATTGTAAGCCATCTGGCGCATGGGGAGCATGTATGCCCAAAGGAAAAGGGTTGATTCAGAAAGGTGAAATGAATGAGAGAGAGGGGTATATCAATAATATTATTGGAATTCCGGATGGTCAGACTAGAAAGATGTTTTTGTTTAAATAGTATAAAACGAAGCGCTTCTAATTGAGGCGCTTTTTTTATTCCTGAATGTAGATACGTTTTACGCGGCGTGAAATGGTTGTTAATATCTCGTAAGGAATGGTTTCTAAAAGGTCGGCAATCTCTTGTAGCGAAATATGTTTTCCAAATATTTCCACTTCATCTCCTTCGTTGGCTTTTATGTCGGTAATATCTATCATGCACATATCCATGCAAATATTGCCAATAACCGGAGCAAATTTACCATTGATAAATACCTTTCCTATTCCATTGCTTAGCTTGCGATTAAAGCCGTCGGCATAACCTATGGGGAGCACTGCAATACGCATTTTACGTGAAGCCATCCCTTTTCTTCCATATCCAATGGTTTCGCCTTCTGCCACATCTCTAATTTGTGAAATAGTGGTAATAAGTGAACTCACATTTCTCAATCGAAGCTTTTTCCCGCTGCTTACTCCATAAAGACCAATTCCTAGTCTTACCATTTCGAACTGAAACTGCTTGAATCGCTCTATACCTGCAGAATTTAAGATGTGTCGCTTTATCGGATGCGAGAAGCTTTTTGTGACAATATCAGCCATTTGCTCGAATCGCTGAATTTGTAGAAGCGTAAAATCATCTTGCCAAGGCTCGTCGCTTGAAACCAAATGAGAGAAAACCGATCGCAAGAAGAAATGGTCGGTAGACAGAATAAAAGCGATAATCTCATTAAGCTCAGTCTTGTTATCCACTCCCAAACGGTGCATTCCGGTATCTAACTTTAGGTGAATTGGAATTTGTTTGGCAGCATTTCGGTGAATAACATGAGCGTATTTTTTCAATTGCTCTATGGAGTAGATGTTGGCTTCCAGGTTGTACTCAATCATTAAATCGAAAGAGTGCTCCTCAGGGTTCATTACTACAATTGGAATAGTGATTCCTGCTTTTCTCAGTTCAACACCTTCATCGGCAATAGCAACAGCCAGCGCACTTACTCTGTGATACTGCAAAAGCGATGCAATTTCGGTAGATCCGCTTCCATATGAAAAGGCTTTCACCATAACCATTATTTCGGTGGAAGGATCGAGCTGTTTGCGAAACTGATTCAGGTTATAAACCATTGCAGTCAGATCTACCTCCATAACTGTCTGGTGCTTTTTTTCTTGCAGCACAGTGGAGATTTGGTCGAAATGAAATTGACGTGCTCCTTTAATCAGAATCAATTGATTCGAGAACCTGTTTTTGTGTAAGTGTTCTAGAAAGTTGTCAGTATTCTGATAAAAAGTAGCAGATACGTTAAAACACTCTTTGTGGGCAGCAATCTGATTGCCAATGCCTATTAATCGATCAATTTTAGCTTGTTCCAAAAGAGCATTTACATTGCTGTAAAGAACTTGTGGAGAGATTCCTGACTCCTGTATGTCGGATAGTATAACTGTTTTTGCCTGATTATTCTTTTGTGCTTGAGCATTTAAAAGGTTTAAAGCAATTTGCAGAGAATGAACATCTGAATTGTATGAATCATTGATGATAGTACAACCATTTATTCCTTCTTTTATTTCCATGCGCATTGCAATGGCTTCCAGCTTTGGAAAAGAATCGGCAAATTCTGAGGGATGATAACCTAAAACAATGATTGCAGCAATAGTATTGCCAATATTCTGTAAAGAAGCTTTATCGCTAAATGGGAATATAAGCTCAAATGCTTTGTTGTTCCAGCTACCCGATATTTTTGTCCCTATCGGTTGCTTTTCTGCTTTAAGGTTAAGCTTGGTATTATCATTATTGTATCCCCAATTAAATAGCTGAGTGGTTGTATTAGTAAATCTTGATTCAATATCCGGCTCAAACCCATTATCGTTGGAGTTGTAAATAACTACACTGCAATTGCTGAAAAGATTCAGCTTTTCTTGTAGTTTTTGCTCTCTGTTGATAAAGTTCTTCTGATGAGCAGAAGAAAGTGTCGTGAAAATTCCGATGGTAGGCTGAATGATTGGAGCTAGTCGATGCATTTCATCGGGCTTAGAAATACCAGCTTCAAAAATTCCTAGTTCAGAGTTTTCATTTAAAAGAGCAACAGATAAAGGTACCCCAACCTGAGAATTGTAACTTTTAGGACTTCGAGTGGTTTTCAGTCTATTGTTTAAAATAGAGAACAACCATTCTTTGGTTACTGTTTTTCCATTACTCCCAGTGATTCCAATTACAGGAATATCAAATGTTGAGCGATGGTAAGCAGCCAGCTTTTGAAGTGCTTTGATCGAATTTTTTACTTCGAAAAACAGAGCGTCTTTAAATTGGGAATAATCATTTGAGATTTTTTCGACAACAAAAAAACGGACTCCTTTTTCATATGCCTGAGAAAGATAGTTGTGTCCATCGTTGTTTTTTCCCGAAATAGCAAAGAAAAGAACGCCATTACCATGCAAAATATTCCTGCTATCGATAGATAGTTCGGAAATGGAGCCCAGCTGATTTTGTCCCATAACTTGTATGGGCTTCAAAATTTCAACTATTTGGTGTGGCGTATATTTCATTGTTTTATGCTATTCTTTTATCGCTTCTTGAAAACATTCTCGACATAAAGGTTCGTAGATGTCAGTCTCTCCCAATTCAACCAATTTTTCGGAATGAGATAAACGGTGACTGTATTGAGCCAAATTGCCACAGCGCATGCAAATGGCATGAACTTTTGTAACATATTCAGCATTGGCCATAAGTTCTGGAATTGGTCCGAAAGGCTTTCCTCTAAAGTCCATATCCAAACCTGCTACAATTACTCTTACTCCCTGGTTGGCTAAATTGTTGCAAACTTCGGCTAATCCGTTATCAAAAAATTGTGCTTCGTCAATTCCTACGACATCAACATCACTACACATTAATAGAATATTAGCAGATGTTTCAACGGCTGTTGACTGAATTGCATTTTCGTTGTGCGAAACAATATCTGTTTCACTATATCGTGTGTCGACCTTCGGTTTAAAAATTTCAACTTTCTGTTTGGCAATTTGTGCACGCTTCAATCGGCGGATAAGTTCTTCTGTTTTGCCCGAAAACATTGAACCACAAACTACTTCTATTGACCCCTTCTTGCTTTTAGGTGAATTAACTTCGAGAAACATTTAATTAACACATTTAAAATGGATACTCTTATTTTGTCTATTTTTACAGAAAATTAATTGTTCGGAAGAACAATCGAATTCTGAAACGAACATTGAACTTACAAAAGTAATTGCTTGTTGCAAAAAGCTCATGGAATTTTCGTGTTAATTGGCATTAAATTTTCGAGCTAAGATCAAGTGGTTGAGTAATAAAAAAATAGGACGTTCGTTTTTTTATATATACTTGCTTGATATGGATAAAAATACGTTGTATCGATTAATTGCTCGAGAAATCAGTGACTTGGATCTACTGGTGAAAGGAGATTTAGATAATAGCTCAATAAATTTGGCAATAAACAGAGCCGAAAGCCTTTTAGATGAATTGAAACTGCTACAGTCGGTTGTTGGAAATGGACATGTGGTAGAGGAGAAGGTAGTAACACCTGTGCAGTCTGAAGTTGTCAAGCCAGAACCAGTGAAAGAAGAAGTGATAGTAGAAGCTCCAGAGGAGGTGATTGATGAAAAGGAAGAACCTCCTGTTGATCCAGTTGTAGAAGAACCAGTTGAGGAGTTGCCTCAGGTTGTTGTTGAGGAGAGAATAGAGGAGCCCGAGCTGGATGAGCCTGAGGAAGATATTAAGCCAGAACCTGTTTTTGAAACAACAGTAGAGCCAGTGGTTGAAATGGCTGAGGAGCCTTCTGTTGAAGAGGAAAAGAAAGCAATTGGTGAAAATTTTAAGGCTGAAAGATCTTTGAATGACATTATTGCGGAGCAACGAAATTCCAGAAACGATCAGATAGCTGGAAGTGTTTCTTCCTTGCGAAAAAGCATTGGAATAAACGATCGAATTCTTTTTATTCGCGAATTATTTGATGGAGATGCCGATCGATACAATTCTACTGTGGAGTTTATTGATGAGTGCGATAAAATTGAGCAAGCTGTAGCCTATTTGAAAGAACATTTTCAATGGAAAAAGAATGATGTGAGTTCTTCTTTCTTACAATTAATTAAAAGAAAATTCGCCTAAAATGAGTCGATTATATATTGTTCCAACTCCAATTGGAAATTTAGAAGATATAACACTTCGCGCACTTCGTATATTAAAAGAGGTTGATTTTATATTGGCCGAAGATACGCGAACTTCAGGAAAGCTGCTGAAACATTACGAGATTGCCACAAAGGCTATTTCACACCATAAGTTTAACGAGCATAAAACCTCAGCTCAAGTGGCTGAGCGGATTAAGAGTGGCGAGACTGCTGCATTGATAAGCGATGCTGGTACACCTGCTATTTCCGATCCCGGATTTATGTTGGTAAGAGCTTGTGTGGAGCAAGATGTTGAGGTGGAATGCTTACCAGGAGCAACTGCTTTTGTGCCTGCACTGGTAAATTCAGGATTGCCAAATGAACGATTTACATTTGAGGGATTTCTGCCGGTTAAAAAAGGTCGCCAGACGCGCTTGAATGAGTTAAAAGAGCAAGAGCGTACCATGGTGTTTTATGAATCGCCACATCGATTGGTAAAAACGTTGGATCAATTCATTGAGTTCTTTGGTGAAGAACGTCGTGTTTCAGTGTCGCGGGAACTATCAAAGATACATGAAGAGAATGCTCGAGGAACTTTAGCAGAAGTGGCCGCACATTTTAAATCGAAAAATGTGAAAGGTGAAATTGTAATCGTATTAGAAGGATATAATAAAAAAACAGAGAGGAATCGTTAGATCCCTCTCTTCCCCTTTAGCCATGAAATCATCATCTATTACTTACCAATTACGTCGCCTGGATAGCGACAATAGATGAACAACAAGATTTCTTTATTGAATTAAACTCGTTATTTAAATTAAGACAAATTACTCTTTTATTAAGTTTTTTTAGATGGAATTGTTCAGATATACTTCACTTTTTTTCGATTTAGATAATACTATTTGGGATTTTAAACGTAATTCGGAAGTCGCTTTGGAGTTAGCCTTAGATGAATGCGGTGTGTTAGAGCAATTGCCAGGTTTTGACGAGTTCTTGGTAGAATACAATATTATTAACGACCAACTGTGGAAAGCTTACCGAGAAAGAACTTTGCCTAAAGCAGAATTAATTCGACGACGTTTTGAAGAGAGTATTGCTCTGTTTTTGCCAGAACTCTCCATTGATGGAGAATTTATAAACGAGGCATATTTGAAACATATGAGTGAGCAAACTCATTTGATTGATGGAGCTCGTGAAGTGTTGGATTATTTCCATGGGAAAGTCCGAATGTTTATCATCACGAATGGGTTTAGACAAGTGCAGCTGGAGAAATTGGAAAAAAGCGATTTGGCTAAGTATTTCGAGCGTGTTTTTATCTCAGAAGTAATCGGTTCTCCAAAACCCAATAAGAAGATTTTTGAAATGGCCATTAAAACTACCAATTCCAAGAAGAGTAATAGTATAATAATTGGTGATTCGTGGGATGCAGATATTGTTGGGGGTAAAAATTTCGGAATCGATCAGGTTTATTTCTCTCCTAAAAATGAATTTTATCCCAATTCTTCTACAAAAACTTCTACTTTTTTTATAAATCAGCTATCTCAGTTGTATTCTGTAATAAAAAAATAGTATCCTCTGAGATTTTGTTAACGTTGATTTAAACTCTTCTCCTTCCTTAGTCCAAAGGAGTTTATTTTGTCTTGTTTTTATGAATTGTAAGTGAATTTAGTGCTTTGCTTATGAATTTGATATTATGTTTTGTTTGAGGCGTAAAAAGTATCGTTAAATGCTGTTTTAAAGGATCAATATTTAAAAACAGCTTATGGGATGGTGTATATTATGTTTTGAATGTGTCTGAGAAATGTGTTGAAATACATGTATTGGGAGTTTTTGAATGATAGAATGAAAAAATAAATAGGCTGCAACTTTTGATTTGTGATTAAGCAATAGTTGTGCCAATGTTATTGAAAAATAAAAGCTTCGAATTGTTAAAAAATGTAAAACCAAAGAAAAAAGTATTAGTTTTGTCTCTGCATGCATACCAAATATTGTTTAATTTAAATGTATCTCTATGAAAAGATTAACGCTATTAGTCTTGTTTGTAGCTATAGGTATTACTTCTGTATTAGCACAGACAAGAAAAATCACAGGTACAGTTACATCTGAAGATGATGGACAGCCGATACCTGGCGTATCAGTTGTTGTTAAAGGGACGACAGTAGGTATTACTACTGATTTTGATGGTATTTATACATTGTCTGTGCCCGATGACGCTAAAACTCTTGTATTCTCATTCGTAGGAATGAAGACTCAAGAGGTTGCTATTGCAGGAAATTCTAAGATTGATGTTGTTTTATTACCAGAAGCTATTGGGGTAGATGAGGTAGTTGTAACAGCAATGGGAATTAAGAGAGAAGCCAAGGCTCTTGGATATGCGGTTCAAGAGGTTGGTTCGGGAGAGTTGACAAAAGGTAATAATGCCAACGTACTTAACTCTATTGGAGGTAAAGTGGCAGGTGTTCAGGTTACAAGTTCTTCGGGTGTTGCCGGAGGTTCTTCGTTTGTAACCATTCGTGGAGCAGCTTCTATTACTGGTAATAATCAGCCGTTGTTTGTTGTGGATGGAATTCCTATTAATAATGATCAAAATTACTCAGGAAATCCAGATGATGGTCGTAATAATTTAACAGGAAGTGTAGGTTTTTCAAACCGTGCTATCGACCTTAATCCAGATGATATTGAAACAATGTCGGTTCTTAAAGGAGGTGCTGCTACAGCACTTTATGGACTACGTGCAGCAAATGGTGTAATTATTATTACTACTAAAAAAGGTAAAGCCAATGCTGGCAAAAAAGTTGATATTTCAATCAGCTCTAGTGTAAGAATTGACAAGATTAGTCAGACTCCTGGTTTGCAAACGAAATATGCTCAAGGCTTTGGTGGAAATTATGCTCAGTTTTCTCCTTTCTCATGGGGGCCAGCTATTTCAGATCTAGAGTATGATGGCGCAGATACTAAGTGGGATCCACGCGGTAATTTGGTGCCCAAAGGACAAGGAAATGGAACTCCAGCACAAGCTTATGACAAGTTTGAGTTCTTTAGAACAGGTGTTACTTTCAACAACTCGATTAGTATGAGTGGTGGAAGTAAAAATGGAACTTTCTATTTATCTGCAGGAGATCTTGAAAGTAAAGGTATCGTTCCAGAAAACACATTTAAGAAGCGATCGTTTATGATTTCAGGTGAATTTAAGGTTTCTGATAGCTTTAAGTTTATGGGATCTGCTAACTATATCTATTCTGGTGGTACCAGAATTCAGCAAGGATCGAATGTTTCAGGAGTTATGTTAGGATTATTGAGATCTTCTCCTTCATTCGATAATGCAGCAGGTTATGAGTTTGAGGATGGACGCCAAAGATCGTATCGAGGATACACTGGTTATGATAACCCTTATTGGACTGCTAACAACAACCAGTTGAAAGATAAAGTAGACCGTTTGATTGGTAATGTAGGTTTTGAGTGGGATATTCAGAAGAATTTGAAGTTGAAGTATAAAGTTGGTGTCGATGTTTACACAGATAAGCGTAAACTAAACATGGCTATTCATTCAAACGATAAGAGAGCTGGACAGATTCAAGTGGATGAGCACTTTAATCGTGATATCAACTCAGATCTAATCTTGTCATTCAATAAAGATATTACTGACGATATTAATTTCACTGCTTTGGGTGGATGGAATTTATATGAGTCACGTTATCAGCAAGTATATGTACAAGGGGATAACTTAACTATTCCTAAGTTTTACCATATTTCAAATACGAAAACACAATTAGTACGTGAGTCAGAGAGCAATAAGAGAACAGCTGCTTTCTATGCCGATTTAGGTGTTGGGTATAAGAATATGTTATTCTTTAATGTAACAGGGCGTAATGAGTGGTCAACTACTCTTCCTAAAGGAAATAATTCGTTCTTTTATCCTTCAGCAAACGTTGGATTTGTATTTAGCGAATTACCAGCCTTCGATAACTCAATTTTAAGTTTTGGTAAGCTTAGAACTTCTTATTCGATTTTGGCGAATGATGCATTTATTTATGCAACAACTACTACGTACGAACTTCCAGGATATGGTGATGGTTCTACTGATGGTATTACTTATCCATTTAATGGACAGCCTGCATTTGCGGTAGGTGATACTAAAGGTAATGGTGCTTTGAAACCAGAGAAATTGAAGTCGTTTGAGGTAGGTTTAGATTTGCGTTTCTTCAAAAACCGTTTAGGACTTGATATTTCTTACTATGACAACAAGAATGAAGATTTGATTTTGAGTGTGCCTATTTCAGGTACTTCAGGATATGTTGCTCAAGTAATGAATGCAGCATCAATGTATAATAAAGGGGTTGAGCTAGTACTATCAGGAACACCATTGAAAACAAAAGATTTCTCATGGGATGTGAATGTGAACTTCACAAAGAATAAAAATGAGGTAACTGAATTGGCAGAAGGTGTACCTAACGTTTCTTTAGGTGGATTTACAAGTGCACAGATGCGTGCGATTGTTGGAAAATCATATGGTTCTATTTACGGAACGAAGTGGAAAAGAAATGACCAAGGTGTTATGTTGTTGGATGATAATGGATATCCACAGCGTGATGCGACTATGGTATACTTAGGGGATGCACTTCCAGAGTGGACAATGGGTATTACAAATACTTTCAAATATAAAGCATTAACTCTATCGGGATTGATTGATATCAAGCATGGAGGTAAAATGTGGAACGGAACAAAGAATGTATTGAAGTATTTCGGTACAGCTAAGATTACAGAAGATCGTACAGCAACAAAAGTATTCGATGGTATCATCGAGAGTACAGGAGCTAATAATACAAAATCTGTAACATTAGATCAGAACTATTGGCTGAATATTGACAATGGTTGGGCCGGAGTATCAGAGCCAGCAATTGAAGATGCAGGTTGGATTCGTTTAAGAGAAGTTAGCTTGTCTTACGATCTTCCTAAGTCGATCTTAAGTAAGATTGGTGCTTCTTCTGCTTCATTCTCTATTACAGGGAATAACTTGATTCTTATTACTGATTATACTGGTGTTGATCCAGAAACAAGTTTGATGGGAGCTAGTAATGCTCAGGGACTTGACTATTTCAATATGCCGGGAACTAAGTCAGTTGTGTTTGGTTTGAAAGTGAATTTCTAATATTAAATTGCTGATAAAATGAAAAAGATATATATAGTGATTTTGGTTCTTCTTACGGTGGGGTTTACATCGTGTGAAGAGTGGATTGACACAGATTTAAATAATGATCCGAATAATCCAACGAAAGTGCCTGTAAGTCTTATCTTGCCTTCAGCTCAAGGAGGTATTAGCTACTCTGCAGGTGGTGAATTGTCAAGATATACAGGTTATTGGGTACAACATATTAATGGTGTTGCCAACCATGCTGCCCGTCATGAAACTTATGGTACTAACGAGGCAGATGTTGAGAACCTTTGGAGATATTATACTTATGCGGGAACCTTGATGGATTTGAGAAGAATTATCGATCAAGCAACTGCGGAGGGAGCTACACATTATGCTGGTGTTGGTAAAGTTTTAATGGCTTATAAACTAGGTGTAACTACAGATATGTGGGGAGATGTTCCTTATAGCGATGCTTTTAAAGGAGATGACGGGAATATTACAGCTACTTATCAAACACAAGAGCAAATTTATTCTGAATTATTTGGTCTTTTGGATGGAGCAATTAGTGACCTAGGAGCTGCTTCTAGTGTTTCTTCTCCGGGTGAGGATGATTTGATGTATGCTGGAGATTTGGATAAGTGGAAAAAAGCTGCTTATGCATTGAAAGCTCGTTTTAATATTCACCTTTCGAAAGTGAATGGAGATGCTGCTTACTCTGCTGCATTAAGTGCTATTCCAAATGCATTCTCTTCAAATGCCGATGACCTTACTTTCCAGTTTGGTACAGCTAAGGCAGAAAATGCTCCTTTGTTCCAGTATGAAGATCAGCGTACAGGATATATTGGTGGTGTTGGTAAATATTTGGTTGACTTGATGAAGAATAATGGTGATCAAGATCCACGCTTACCTGTTTATGCTGCTCCTAATGGAGATGGTGAGTATGTTGGATTGGAGCCAGGTGCTACGTCTAAGGATGGCAAATCATTTATTGGTGCTATGTTCATGAAAGCAGATGCCTTAGTTAATTTGGTTACTTATGCCGAAATTAAGTTTATTGAAGCTGAAGCTAACTTTTCTAAGTCATCACCAGATAAAGCTGCAGCAGCAGCTGCATATAACGATGCGGTAAAAGCTTCGTTGGCAAAGTATAATGTAAGCAATGCAGAGTGGGAAGGCCGAAATGCTGCTGAAACTGCTGCAACTATTACATTAGAGAAAATTATTAAAGCAAAATACATTGCAACATTCTTGCAAGAGGAAACTTTCTCTGATTGGAGAAGACACTCAAGTATTTTCAATCTTTCATTGGCTACAGGAGCAAAGACAAGCGCTATTCCAAGACGTTTGCCTTATCCTCAGAGTGAAAGAGAATACAATAATGCCAATATGCCACAAGGTCTAACTATTACAGATAGAGTTTGGTGGGATAAGAACTAGTCTTTTCTATAGCTCCAGTTTTACTGGACCTGTGAGTAATAGCAGCAAGAGGAGCCTTCGGGTTCCTCTTAGTTAGCTCAGCGAGTCATCTCAATTAAGTTTGGGATGACTCGTTTTTTTTGTCTTGAACTTTATTGCCAAGTGAGCATTAATGTTTTGACAATAGCTTTAAATGGAGTTTTGGGAAAATATCAATAATGTTACTGGTGAAGATTAAATAAACGAAGAATGGGGAGCACGTCTGTTTTACTGGTTTTTACAGCCCCTTTCTTGTATTTACCAATTTGTAGCCAATTAGTTGTTCATATCGCTCTGAGTAGCTTTTGTGATACACGAATATTTGATAATCGTTTTCAGTTTCGTAGTGACTGCCTTCAATGTTTTGAGTGGTAATTCCATTTTCGTTGACAAAAGCATATTGATAATTGTAGTAGCCTTGTTTCAATAATAACTGACCTTCGTATCGTCGTTGTTCGATGTTGTAGGTCATTTTGGTGTCTGGAGAAAGTGTCCAGTTGGTTAATCCTCCAAAAATATGAATGTTCCCACCAATTAAAGGACTTTCCATATAAAGTGTAAAATGAACCCAAACGTAATCAGCTTCCAGGCGTGGTTCATTGCCTTGTCGGCAATCTATGGCGAACTTCCCATTTAGTTCATCGTAATACTCATAATCCTTAAAACTTCTAATCTCTTCGGGTTGAAGAGTGAAATGAGTATAAGGTTGGTGATAGCTAATTTGTGCAATGTTTTCGGTAACTATCTTTAGATTTTTACAATTGAAATACCTGAATTCATTTTCTCCAGGGTAGATATTTTCTTTCTCGAAATCATAAACCAGTGTTTTCTCCCGAATGTATTGTGGTTTGTTGAATGTGCGTTCTGTGTCGGAACGTCCGTTTTGCAGGACATGAACCGAAATTTCATCGTGTGGATTAGTAATGGTATAGTCGGGATGTAGAATGGAAAAATCCAATTCCTGGTTTTTAGGATTAGCCCCATCGAATGTCGCTTTTTTTAGTGTCGTATTTAACGATATGCGAGATTGATAGACAGAAAATCGCTGTGTTAAAACAATATTCTCCATATCGTTGTTTTCATACACGATGATTACATAGTTACCACTAATTTTCAATTGAAAATCGTCATTTGGAATATTTACCTGGTAATTAATGTAGCTGATATTAGTGTTGAAAGAGTGCTCGAAATTGTCGATAGGCTGATTGTCGAATCCTTCGATGTAATCGTATGGTTGAAGAAATGATTCCTGCCAATTCGAAGTACAGTGTTTTACGGTGTAATAGTAGTCCTTCGATTCGTCGGAAAGCTCGTCGAATAATAATGTAAGCTGCTCATCACTATTTAATTCGATGACAGGATAAGATAAATTTGATTTCGAATTAAAGAGCTGAGTTGTTTTAATGTTTGATCGGAATACTCTATTTTTGTAAAAGACATTATCGGATGCGAAAGTATTTATATTTATGGCAATAATTAGCGATAGAGTGTAAATGAAACGATAGATATTTTGTGAGTTCATCTGATTTAATTTAAAAAAACATTAATTCGGGGTAATAATTATTTTGAAAAATTAAAAAATATAGATAATTGATAACGTTCTGTTTTTCATGTTAAAATGAAAACGTATGAACGCCGATTTTATTGAATATCAACGCAACAAAGATTGTGAAAAGATTTTTTATTTATGTACTTTTGTGAGCCAAATTTTTAATACCAAAACACGCGATGTCAAAAATAATCAAACTACGCAGCGGATTAAATATTAAGCTGAAAGGAAAGGCCGACGAGGTAATCGAAGAGGCCCAGGCTGCCCGCACGTATGCGGTTAAGCCAACGGATTTTCCTGGATTGACTCCGAAGCTAATGGTGAAGGTAGGACATGAGGTGAAAGCCGGTTCTCCTTTGTTTTTTGACAAATACAAACCAGATGTAATGTTCGCATCTCCGGTTAGTGGTAAAGTGGTTGCCATTAATCGCGGTGAGCGTCGTCGCATTTTGGAAGTAGTTGTCGAGGCGGATGGAAGCAATGCTTTCGAGGAGTTCAAAAAAGCTGAACCTAAATCGCTTTCACGTGAGGATGTAAAAGAGGAGTTGTTGAAGAGTGGATTGTGGCCGTTAATTATTCAGCGTCCATATGGTGTTGTTGCACAACCGACAGATACGCCAAAAGCCATTTTTGTATCATGTTTCGATTCTGCACCTCTTGCACCAAATTACGAATTGATTGTTTCGGGGCAAGAGAAAGAGTTTCAAGCGGGAATTGATGCTCTTGCTCAACTAACCGATGGTAAAGTTCATTTAGGTTTACCAGCAGCTGGCGCTAATAAGCCATTTGCAGCAACTAAAAATGTTGAAATCACACAATTTACAGGAAAACACCCTGTAGGTAACGTGGGAGTTCAAATCCATCATGTTTCACCTATTAATAAAGGCGAGCGTGTTTGGACAGTAAATGTACAAGATGTAGTAACTATTGGTCGTTTGTTCTTAACTGGAAAATACGATGCACGTAAAGTGATTGCTTTAACTGGTTCGGAAGTGAAAGCACCTCGTTACTATCGTACAATTGCGGGAGCTAACCTTTCTGTTTTATTGGAAGGAAAAACCAATCAAGAGGTGAACGAACGCTACATTAGTGGTAATGTATTGACCGGAACTAAAGTGGAAAAGGATAACTATTTGAGTCATTACGGCTCACAGGTTACCGTTATCCCAGAAGGCGACGAGCATGAGTTCTTTGGTTGGGCATTGCCAGGAGTCAACAAGTTCAGTGCTAGTAAAACATTCTTGTCGAGCTTATTCCCTAAAAAAGAGTACACAATGACTGCCAATATGAATGGTGGAGAGCGTGCTTTTGTGTTGAGTGAGCAATACGAGAAGTTTTTACCAATGGATATTCTGCCTGTATTCTTATTGAAATCGATTATTGTAAACGATATCGATAAAATGGAGCAGTTGGGAATTTATGAAGTGATTGAAGAGGATTTAGCATTGTGTGAATACGCGTGTACTTCAAAAATTGAAGTTCAGTCAATCCTTCGTCAGGGTATCAACGTAATGATTAAAGAATTAGGATAATGAGCCCGGTGGGTTTTCATTTCAACATAAAATCATATTGATGAAAGCATTAAGGAATTTGATTGATAACATGAAGCCCTCTTTCGAAAAAGGAGGAAAGCTTCACATGTTCCATTCGGTGTTCGAAGGGTTCGAAACATTTCTTTTCAACCCAGATACTACATCGAAGTCGGGAACTCATATTCACGACCATATCGACCTGAAGCGTACCATGTCAATTGTAATCATGGCGCTTATTCCTGCTACTCTTTTCGGAATGTACAATGTGGGTTACCAACATTTCGGAGCAATTGGAGAATTGGCAGGACAAGGATTCTTCGATATTTTCTTATTCGGATTTTTAAAAGTATTACCTATTATAATTGTATCCTACGGAGTGGGATTGGGAATTGAATTTGCTTTTGCGCAAATGCGTGGACACGAAATTCAAGAGGGATTCCTTGTTTCTGGTATCCTTATTCCATTGGTAATGCCTGTAGATGTTCCTCTTTGGATGGTAGCTGTTGCTACTGCCTTTGCTGTAATTATCGGTAAAGAGGTATTTGGTGGAACCGGAATGAACATCTGGAACCCTGCACTTATTGCACGTGCATTCTTATTCTTCGCTTATCCTTCATACATGTCGGGCGACTCGGTATGGGTGAACATTGGCGAAGGACAGAAAGTGGTTGATGGTTTCTCTGGTGCTACTCCAATGGCATTGGCTGCTGCAGGTAAAACTGATATTGATGTATGGAACGCCTTTATTGGATTGATTCCTGGATCGATTGGAGAAACATCAACATTGGCCATTCTTATTGGTGCTGTTGTTCTTATTGCAACTGGAATTGGAAGCTGGAAAATTATGGTTTCTACAGTTGCTGGTGCAATGGTTACAGGTTTGTTGCTAAACGCTTTTGCTGTTAATGCATATATGGCGCTTCCTGCTTGGGAACACCTTATTATTGGTGGTTTTGCTTTTGGAGCTGTGTTTATGGCTACCGATCCGGTAACTGCTTCACAAACCAGTCGCGGAAAATGGATTTACGGATTCTTGCTAGGTGTATTGGCAATTATCATTCGTGTAGTGAATCCAGCATACCCAGAAGGAATGATGTTGGCTATTCTATTGATGAATACTTTCGCACCACTTATCGATCATTACGTGGTACAAGGTAACATCAAGAAAAGGCTTAAACGTGCAAGTGTAAACGCTTAAATCTAAAACAATGGACAGAAACGGAAATACTTATACATTTCTATACGCTGCCGTGATGGTGATTGTTGTTGCTGCCTTGTTGGCTGCTACAGCGGTTTCACTTAAGCCATTTCAGAAGCGCAATATTGAAATTGAGAAGATGCAAAACATTTTGGCATCGGTAAATATTCAAGCCGATGTACAGAATGCATCTAAAATCTATAAAGAGAAAATCACTACAACTTATGTAGTTGATGCAAAAGGAAACAAAAAAGAGGGAGTAAACGCCTTTACAGTTAATTTGAAAAAAGAGCGTAGCCTTCCTGTCGCTGAGCGTAGTTTGCCTGTTTACGAAGCAAATGTGGATGGAAAAGTGAAATACATTATTCCATTGCGTGGTGCTGGTTTGTGGGGACCTATCTGGGGATATATCTCTTTGGACGAAGATATGAACACTATTTTTGGTGCTAACTTCGACCACCAGGGTGAAACTCCGGGATTGGGAGCAGAGATTTCTACTACTGCTTTCGAGGCTCCGTTTATTGGAAAGAAAATCTTCAATGCCGAAGGAAAACTGGTTTCAATCACTGTGGCTAAAAAAGGTGAGAAAGCAGAGCCTGCACATAGTGTAGATGCCATCTCTGGTGGTACTATTACTAGTAAAGGACTGGAGCAGATGATTTCTGACGATTTGAATTCTTACAAGGAATTTTTCAATAAGAAAAAATAAAGACAATGGCAGAACTATTCTCAAAAAAGAACTTAAAGTTGCTGAGTAATCCATTGAACTCAAGCAACCCAATTACAGTACAGGTACTAGGTATCTGTTCGGCTTTGGCAGTAACTGCCCAATTAAAGCCAGCTGTAGTTATGTCGCTTTCGGTAGTTGCGGTTTTGGCATTGGCTAACGTAATTATTTCGTTATTGCGAAACACTATTCCAAACCGAATTCGAATCATCGTACAGTTGGTGGTAATTGCCGCATTGGTAATTTTGGTCGACCAGGTGTTACGTGCTTTTGTTTACGATGCCAGTAAACAGCTTTCGGTTTTCGTTGGACTAATCATTACCAACTGTATTATCATGGGACGTTTAGAGGCTTTTGCTTTAGGTAACAAACCATGGCCTTCATTCCTTGATGGACTAGGAAATGCGGCAGGATATGCATGGGTATTGATTGTAGTAGGATTCTTCCGCGAATTGTTTGGTTCAGGAACTCTTTGGGGATACCAGATTATTCCAGATAGCTGGTACATTGCCAATGGTGGATTCTACGAAAACAACGGTATGATGATCTTGCCTCCAATGGCATTGGTTACTGTAGGTGTTATCATTTGGGTTCAGCGTAGCAAAAACCCAGAATTAGTTGAAGAAAATAAGTAATAACCGGAAGATTTAGAATTGAGATATGGAAAATCTGATTAATATATTTATCAAATCCATCTTCATCGATAACATGGTGTTTGCATATTTCTTAGGAATGTGTTCATACCTTGCTGTATCGAAGTCGGTAAAGACAGCTACAGGATTAGGTGTTGCAGTAATTTTTGTAATGCTTATTACTGTTCCGGTTGATTACCTGTTGGAAAACTACGTATTAAAAGAGGGTGCATTGTCATGGCTGGGAGCCGATTTCGCTGATGTTGATTTGAGCTTCTTGAGCTTTATCATGTTCATCGCCGTTATTGCATCTATGGTACAGTTAGTTGAGATGATTGTTGAAAAGTTTGCTCCGGTATTGTACACGCAATTGGGTATTTTCTTGCCACTTATTGCTGTAAACTGTGCAATTCTTGGAGGTTCGTTATTCATGCAACAAAAAGCATTTAACAACATTGCCGAAGCTACTTCTTACGGATTAGGTTCTGGTATTGGTTGGTTCTTGGCTATTGTTGGTATTGCTGCTATTCGCGAGAAAGTACAATACTCTCAAGTGCCTGCTCCTTTGCGTGGATTAGGGATTACCTTTATTATTACAGGCCTTATGGGACTTGCTTTCATGGGCTTTATGGGAATCAAACTTTAATCTGAAAACGAAAAAATTAAGATAAAATGATCTTATTAGCATCACAAACAACTGTTATTGGAACCAGTGTTGTTGTGTTCTTGCTGGTGATCGTTGCATTGGTAGCGATATTGCTTTTCGTAAAGAAGAAGCTTACTCCAGAAGGCACTGTCAAGCTTGACATCAACAATGGTGACAGAGAAATTGAAACAGAACCAGGCAGTACATTGCTTACTGCATTGGGTAATAATAAAATTCTTTTGCCATCGGCTTGTGGTGGTGGTGGTACATGCGGAATGTGTCGCTGTCAGGTAGAAGAAGGAGGAGGTTCAATCCTTCCAACCGAAACAGGTTTCTTCTCACGTAAAGAGCAAGCTGAAAACTGGCGACTAGCTTGTCAGGTGAAGGTGAAAGAAGATATGAAGCTTGATATTCACCCAGAAGTTATGGGTGTTAAAAAGTGGGAATGTGAAGTGGTTTCTAACGATAACGTTGCTACTTACATTAAAGAGTTTGTGGTAAAACTTCCAGAAGGTGAAAACCTTGATTTCAAATCGGGAGGTTATATCCAAATCGATGTTCCTACTGTTGATGTTGACTTCAAAGATATGGACGTTGCTGATGAGTACCGTGGAGAATGGGAAGCTAACGGAATTTTCGACCTGAAAATGAAAAATCCAGAGCCTACATTCCGTGCTTACTCTATGGCTAACCACCCAGCTGAAGGTAACATTGTAATGTTGAATATTCGTATTGCTACTCCACCATGGGATCGCGTGAACAACAAGTTCATGAATGTAAACCCAGGAGTATGTTCTTCGTATATCTTCTCATTGAAGCCAGGCGATAAGGTGACTGTTTCTGGTCCTTACGGTGAGTTCTTCTTGAAAGATAACGATAACGAAATGATGTTTATTGGTGGTGGTGCAGGTATGGCGCCAATGCGTTCTCACTTGTTCCATTTATTCCACACTGTGAAAGAAACCGACAAACAGGTTACTTTCTGGTATGGAGCTCGTTCTTGGAGAGAAGTATTCTACTACGACCAGTTCATGGAAATTGAGAAGAACTTCCCTAACTTTAAATTCAACCTAGCACTTTCTGATCCTCAGCCAGAGGATAACTGGGAAGGACCTGTTGGGTTTATTCACCAGGTAATTTACGACAATTACCTAAGCAAGCACGAGGAGCCAGAAGAAATCGATTACTACTTGTGTGGACCTCCAATGATGAACGATGCAGTAACTAAAATGCTGTACGATCTTGGGGTACCGGATGAGAACGTTCTTTTCGACGACTTCGGAAGCTAAGAAACAACAGTTTTCAAAATATAGGCCTCACCAATTTGGTGGGGCTTTTTTATGCCTGCATACTTCCCTTATTTGAGATTAGATTTACCACTTGAGTTTTTCATTCTAATATTTCATTTTTTATTAGATCGAAACGGAATGATTTGAAGTGTAATTATTTGATCAATGTGCGTCTTGATATATATGTATAGTTGACTTTGATTGGGCAGGATTTAGAAGAAAGTAATTACATTTGAAAACCTAATTAACCTAATAATCCAATATGTCACCCAAAGGTGTTGTTGGAGTGAACGAACAAATAAAATGCTCAAATCCTTTATTTATATCTGCTTGTTAATCATTGTGTTTGTTTCTTCAGTGCAGGCGCAGGACGTATTCCTAAAGCACTATGGAACCACAGAGGGATTGCCTTCAAACATGATATTTAAAGCCTATCAAGACTCTGATGGTTATATTTGGTTTGGAACAAACAGAGGAGCTAGTTGTTTCGATGGTTTTAATTTTCAAAACTACTCGGTTAAGGATGGTTTAGCTGCAAATGCTGTTTTTCATTTCGATGAAGATGATGAAAAACGAATTTATATGGTAACCTTTTTGGGACGTGTCTCCTATTTGGAAAATGGAATAATAAAAGAAACCCAAGGAGCCAAGGAAATACAAGAACAGCAAGGGAATTCGATAGTAAGTTCTATTGTGGCTTTTTCTCCCGACAGTTTCTATTTGGGCTTTAGACAAAAAGGGTATATAAAAGTATTTAAGGATACCATAATAAATGAGATTGATACCGTTCGAAATTTCTTCATTAATGAGTTTGAAAATGGTAAGCTGTTGTATGGAACTACCGGAATAGCCAAATGTCCTATGACACTGCTAAAATATAGGAATAAGAATACATTCATTAGTCTTGATGCACAAAATGAAGGAAAGATTCATCCAAGAGCATTACGTGTAAATAAGAATGAAATTATTTACAGTGCCGGAAATAAAGTATTGCTTTTTAAGAATAACAAAGAAGTTTCTTGCTTAAGAGAGTTCGATGAGCATATAATAAATCTGAGTAGAGACAGACAGGGGAATGTGTGGGTAGGAACTTTAAAAGGAGGAGCTTATTTTTTCCCCAATGGCGATTTGACTATAGAAAATCCGGAACGTTTATTAAAAGGGTATTCTGTTGATGTTCTACAAGACAGGGAGGGAAACTATTGGTTGTCAACATTAGAAAATGGAGTTTATTTTCTTCAATCTAAATCCTTATTGTGTTTTAGTGAGTTCTCAACAAAAGAAAAAGGACACATTGAGCATTTCTGGAATTTTGACGGAGAACTATGGATGCTGAATAATAGAAACAAAGTTTTCTCATTAGATAAAAAAGGAAATATAAAACAAGCTAAAGATTATGACTCCAAGCTGAATCTCAGAGTAATGGGTATGTTGCGAAGCACAAAAGGGATTGAATACCACTGTGGAAGTTACAAAGATGATCCCATGTTCTTTAAAATGCTTGTTTTTGACGGAGCTAAGGTTAAGCAAATGAGTCTGGTATCGGCTTTTAAAGATATGCTTGAATCAAAAATTGATTCTACAATTTTTGTTACTACGCATATTGGCCTGCATGAATTGAAGGATGATAGTCTGATGGCTATTAAAGGTAGTGAGGCATTCAGATGTAACCAGTTAAGAGAAGATAAGAAGGGTAATTTGTTTATTATCAATCGGGATGGGGTGTGGCGACTGTCATTGAAAAATAGATTGTTGAGGAAGTTTAAGCCCGACAAAATGCATTTTGATGGTTCTATCCTTAATGTAAGCGATTTGATTGTTCTTGACGATGATATGTTGTGTTTGGGAACATTAGGACGAGGGCTTTATATCTATGATCAAAAAAGTGAAACAAGTCGCTGTTTTAACTTAGAAACAACCGGATTTAAAACAGGATATATTCATGCCATTTTTGTAGATAAGAATGGCGATATCTGGTTTGGAGCTAACGGAGGGCTTTTCGTTCTTAGAAAGTATATGAATGCAGCCAGCTTTGATGACTATAAACTGGCTAGGGTTTTAAATGTTGATTTTGGAGAAATATATGACATTAATATCGTTGATAACAAGTTGTATTTAGCTTCAGGCCAAGGATTATTTGTATTGGATGATTTAGCATTAGAGGATAATCAAAAACCTGACTTGGTAATAACAAAGATGCTTGTTAATCAGCGGTTGAGAAGTATCGATCAACAATTGATCTTCAATCATGATGAAAACAATATAGAAATAAACTTTCAAGTTTTCTCATATCGGAATTTAGATGAATACGAATACCTGTATAAACTGAAAGGTGTTGATAAAGACTGGAATCAGATTAAAAGCAATGTGGTGCGCTTTTCACAACTCTCCCCAGGGAAGTATATTTTTCAGCTTAAAGTGCTAGGGCAAAATGACCTTGTAGAGTTTGTTTTTAGAATTAAAAAACCTTTCTGGAAAAAATGGTGGTTTATAACTATTGTTACTTTGTTGGCCATTTTGTTTGGTTGGTGGTTGGTTGATACTCGATATCGATCTCTTTTGAGAACTGTAAGAATGCGAGAGAAGCTTTTAGAAGCAGAAGACAGTGTGTTAAAAGCTCAAATCAATCCTCATTTCTTATTCAATAGCCTAAGTACTCTAAATAGTTTTATTTATAAAGAAGATAAAGAAAAAGCAATTCGATATTTAGAAGGATTATCAGATTTGCTGAGATATGTATTATCAAGTAAGGATAGTAGGCTAGTCCGGTTGGCAGATGAGCTCAAAATTGTAAAAGAGTATTGTTATTTACAAAAAGCTCGTTTTGGCGATAAACTGAACTTCAATTTAAGTGTATCGGAAGTAGATGCTGAGAGGTTGTATATTGTGCCAATGGCGTTTCATATGTTAATTGAAAATGCTGTAAAACACAACTATGCAACAACTACCAGAAAATTGTATATTAGGGTTTCTGTCAAGGGGAATTATTTAATTGTAAGTAATAATTTGCAATTAAGACAGAATATCTTTTCAAGTAAAATAGGATTAAAGAACATTAGAAAGCGTTATCATATGGTAACAAAACGACCAGTGATTATTGATAACGATGGAACAAACTTTGTTGTAAAGATTCCACTTTTTGGAGAAGTGGATAAGGGGAAGTAGAAATGAGAATAATAATTATTGAGGATGAAGTTGAAGCTGCTGGATATCTTTGTGATTTGATTGAAACAATTGATCAGGATTTAGTTGTTGTAGCAGTGATAGAGAGCGTGGAGATTGCCCATGAATGGTTAACTATTCATGATAAACCAGATTTGATATTTATGGATATTAAACTGGCCGACGGCTTGTGTTTTGAATTGTTTGAGCAGATTGAGTTGGATGTGCCGGTAATATTTACAACAGCTTATGATGATTATACCATAAAGGCTTTTGAATATTGTGCTGTCGATTATTTATTGAAACCAATAAAGAAGGAAAAACTTGAAGATGCCATTGAGAAATACAAAAAGTATTTCCAGCAAAAAGAAGTGATGCCAGATGTTGTAATGCAGATGAGAAAACTGGTAGATGGATTTCAGTCTTCGAATAAGTATCCTCAGCGGATTTTGGTGAACTTTAGAGATGAAATATTACCAGTATCGGTAGATAATATCGCATTCTTCTTTGTCGAAAATAGAAATGTGTTTATGCATTGTTTTGATAATACTCAATACTTGATGACACAGACATTAGCAGAATTAGAAGATATTTTAGACCCAAAATGTTTTTACAGAGCAAACAGAAAATTTATTGTATCAATGGATGCTGTTAAAAAGATAAAACCAACTTTAACACAGAAAATTATAATTGACTTGCAGCCAGAGTTCTCAGAGAAAGTGGTAGTTAGTCGTTTAAAAGTAAGAGACTTTACTAGCTGGTTGAGTCAATAGGAATCCAATAACAATAGAATCGATATAGTATATTTAAAATTTGATTTGTAGCAATAAAATCAAACAGCTATTGTTGTGTTTATTGTTAAATAAAAGCGTATTAATACTCCATTTTAATTTGAAATTAGAACACTTTAGAAGGATATTTCTTCAGTTTAAACCGCTATACAGTCCTTTCAAGATTTTACGATTTCCTGTTTTTTACCCTTTTTAGTTGCTTTGTGCCAGATAATTAACTGTCTGTAGTTAGATCTTTGTGATGCCTGTTTTAACTACAGTAATTTGAAAAATAGCAACCACTGGTAAATATAGAAGTGATGACTAAAAATCAATTGATAAATAGAATTGCCGAGAAAAATGAGCTTAACAAAAAAGAGGTTGAAGCCATTGTAAGTTTATTTCTGTATGAGCTTACCGAGGTGTTGAGTGATGAAAGAGTAACCATTAAAGATTTCGGAAGTTTTAATCGAGTTACGCGATCAGCTCGTATCGCTCGAAATCCGATTACTGGAGAGAAAATAAATGTTCCTGCAAAAGAGGTCATAAAATTTAAGGCGCATAAAGCTTTGTTGGGCGAAGCTGAAATAGCAGAATAGAATCGATTGAATAAACGAGAATGTATTGAAAAAATAAAACGGAATGAAAAGTGTTTTAAGTTGGAGTAGTGTTGTTGTTATTTGTATGCTTTTGTTAGGGTGTAGTGATAGCGACGATGTAAAAGAAGTGAAAAGAAATTATTTCAAAATAGGAGAAACGGAATACGAGATTGAGGCAGGTATTTTAGAGAAATTTGTAAAAGAGGATTATTATGATGGTTATAATATCGATTTGACATTTATTTCTAATGGACTCGAAATTGTTACTGATGAGAAAAAGGGGTCGGAACTTATCGGGAGAGGTAAGGCAATTTATTTCGAAATGTATTCTGAGCAAGAAAATATGCTAACGCCCGGGAAATACAATAAGGTTAAAGATGTACGTTTCAGTGAATATACTATTAGTACTGCTATAAGTTTAGTGTATGATTCAGCGAAAGACGGAATTGAGCAAGAAGATTCTATTGGAACAGGCGTTGTTTCAGTTTCGTATGATAAAGGGAAGTATGTAATCATAATTGATTGTGAAAATGTAGATGGGAAGAAGGTTACTGGTTATTTTGAAGGTGAACTTGATTTGTTTGATTGGTCTAAAGTTATTGATGACTAGATTACTATTAAAACAGCTACATATATATAATGATACCCAAAATTGAGTGCCTGAGTGTGCTTATTTATCTTAAATGTTCTGAGAAAGAGTGTGGAATGGATCATTGAGTGTATTTCATTTTACCTCTTATTTATCCTAACATCCTGACTGGAGCTCTCCCCCCCCCTCAAGAGCACTTTGTCAGGGTGTTTTTGTCTTACCTGTAATTTAAAATTATGTTATTAGATATTGAATTACCTTATAAGAAGAAAACCATTTTAAACTATACCAATACACTTTGCGAAAGTTATCATGTTTTGTTTGTTCGTGTTGAGTATTATTGGTTGGGGAAAATAATATTGTCTAAGAAAATAACAGAAGTACATCGAGGTGTATTCGGTGGTGATGTATTATGAGGTTTTCTCTTTTTCTTGTCTATTTAATGAAAATAGGTGGTTTTTGCAGCCGATGTGTAAATTTTAGTGATTGATAGGAGCACTTCAGTTTTGTATAGAAGCATTTCAGTTCGTTTTTTAGATAGTTGAGACTTTGGAATGTACGCTTCGTGTTTTTGATTTTTTTTTAATGTGTTGTTAGTCAGTAGTTTTGTTCTTGTAAAAAGAGTAAAATACTGGAACTATGAGTGGCAAGATAACGTGGAAAAAAATAAGTCAATGCATGCTTGGCATGATTGTCTTCTTATTGACAAGTTCATCTGTAGTTTTTGCTACCGATTATAATGTTAGTGCAGACGCAACAAGTGTAATAATTATTGATGGAACTAAAGATCCTTACAAAAGTATTACAGGAGGCGATAGAATAATATTTGAATCAGGTGATTATCGCCGTGTTCGTTTTGCAAATATTCATGGTGTTGAGGGAAATCCTATTGTAATTACGAATGCTGGAGGCCAATGCGTGATGGGACACAATTGTACCATGCAGGCTGCAGGCATATCGTTTGATAATTGTAGTTATGTGCATATTACGGGGACTGGAGATGCTGGAACTACTTATGGATTTAAGGTTCAGGGAAAAAAGGGAGCTGATTATTACGATAAAGATTTGACCGGAATGCCGGTTGATATGGATCATCCTCATTTAGGAGTCGGTTTTGGAATGGGATCGACCAATTTCGAAGCCGATCATATCGAGATTTGTGACCTTACTGGTATTGGAGTATTGGCAAAAACTCTGGCTAGTTCTACTTACAACAGGTCAACCTTTACTCAAGAGAATACAGTACTGCACGATATTTATATTCACAATGTAAATTTTGAGGGTTTTTATGTGGGCTCCAGCTTTTATTTAAATGGACTAAATGGGCATTATCCTCCCAATTTACATGGAGTACAGGTATACAATAATATAATAGAAGGAGCTGGCTGGACATCACTTGCAGTTAAATGTGCTATTCAAGACAATGGTTCATTGGAAAATGCAATTTATGGAAATAGAATTTCTGATTTTGCCAAACAGGCTGAAGGAAGTCATGATAATGCGATACAGGTAGGCGGTGGTTCTAAAATGGATGTATACAATAACCACATTAATAATGGTCATGGGAGTGGCATTGAATTTCACGGTCACGAAGGAACCATGTATAATAACATTATTGTAGATGCAGGAGTTGGTACAATTGAAGATAAGAAGAAATCAGGCATCTGGATTCAGTGTAAAGATGAAATAACCGGGCATTCAATCAATGCATATAATAATACCATCATAAATCCACGCACCTTTGGTATTCGGTCATCCGATACTACTGTTGATAGTCATGCTTTTAAAAATAATATTGTGGTAGGAGCCAGTTGGGGCTCCGATACACCAGAAGAGGCAGCTTTTGATAATGGAGGTAATTCGGCAGTTTCAGCTAAATGGACACTGGAAGCCAACTATGCAACTGGTAACATTGCAGATGTTAAATTTCTGGATGCAGCAGCAGGAAATTATATACTTACAGCCGAGTCTCCTGCATTTGAACAGGGCGTAGATGTAGGAGTAGCCACAGATTACTATGGTAATGCAATAAGTGCACCTTACCATATCGGTGCATATAGTAATAAGGATGAAAATGGAGAGATCCCCTCTTCCAGTTCCGAACCGACAGGAAATGACTACTACTGGGTAGGAGGAACCGGAAACTGGAGCGACTACCAAAACCACTGGGCAACCACCTCGGGCGGAACAACCTTCCACGACCAGATTCCAACGCTGCAAGACAATGTGCATTTCGATGACAACTCCTTTACAGCCCCCGGGCAAGTTGTGACCATGGATAACTGCCTGGTATATGCCAATAACTTTGATTGGAGTGGATTGACTAATACTACTTATATGCCTACGCTGACATCCAGCTCGCCAGAGAAAATTGATATTAGAGGTGACTTCACCCTTAGCGAGCATATGGTGTATAATGTTACCGATGTTATTGACTTTAGTGGAGAAAGTGGCACAATTAACCTTACAACCAAAGGGCGAAGATTGGGTAGAATAACAATTACTGCAGGAGCCACCTATTCTTGTCAGGATGACCTTACTCTAATAGATGGCGCTACCTTTAGCAATGGGGGGTTGAAAGTTAACAATAATATACTGCAGATGGAGCACCCTGACGGTCAGGGAGATCACGCTGATTGGTCATATTATTCAAGTAAGGGGTTTGACAATTTTACGCTGGATATAATTGGTTCAGAGGTGGTAGTGAAAGATGGAGTTCGTTTAACTCTTGCTAGTTCTTCTACTGAAGCCATTATCTTAAGCGATGGCACTACCGATATAACGATTAGTAATGGACGCTGGGAGAGTGTTATGAATGTTAATAAGCTAACTGCAAGACAGATGGTGTTTGACGGAGGGGCTATGTCCGGTTTTTATGGAGCAGGACGTATACATACATTTACAATAAAAGGTAATACAAACTTATCCGGTTGGGTAGAAACAGAAAATCTGAATATTTTACAAGGAGCAAAAGTTACTGGAAATACAGTAGATTTTATCCTTTCCGAAACATCTACCTTTAACCTGGAAAGCGGGATAAATTCTGATTTTACTGAGTTCTCTGCTACGCTCTTGCGTTTTCGTTTTACTGGAACTATACCTACCCATACCTGGGAGTACCTGGCTTTACAGGGTGTAGAGTTTCGCAATTATTACAACAATAACCAAGATAATTGGGATGAGGTTTTTGATCCGGTTCGGTTTACAGCCAATAATTCAATTGATAAAGGGGGTAATTTAAATGTGAAAATTAATTCCCCTGCAGAGCGTACACTCTATTGGATAGGCGATGGGGGAGATATAAACGATCCTGCGCATTGGTCCGAAACCTCAGGAGGACCGGCAGTGAGCTTCCCTCCTTTATCCATTGACAAGGTAATCTTCGATGCCAATTCATTTAGTATAACAGGACAGGTGGTTAGTGTTTCCGAAAATTTTTATTGCAAGGGTATGGACTGCTCTACAGTTACCAACTCGCCCACTCTCGGAACAGGGGATTATTATATATATTCTTCCGGGGATGTTAGCTTCTCACCCAATATGTCAGTTAGTCTGAACCGTATCTCTTTAATAGATGCAGAGGATGGTCAAATAAGCACCAATGGACTAAATATTGGCACCTCTGTTTATCTGGAATCTGGTAAATGGAGCCTGCAGGATGATTTTAAGGCCGTGAGAATTAATATTGGAAATGTGGTGTTTAATACCAATGATCATAATATTGATGCGGAGTATGTCTTTTTTTACACGGGATATGCTCTGGCTGATTTTGGTATATCGGTAGTTACAGCAAGCAAAGATATAAGGTATAGCGACACGAGGTTTTCTTTTCCAACCATAAAGGCCGAAAATGCAGAGTTTATTGCTGGAGGAATGTTTAATTTGGGTGCCTCGGACCGTTCGCATTACTTTAATAAAATTACTTCAAAAACAATTGGCTTGGGAAGAATTCATGCCAATGAAGTGCATTTTCAAGGTGCTACAAATGTAGTACTTGGTGGTCCAATTGATACCCTTTCTTTAGGGGCAGACATTGAAATGCATATGGCAACCGGGGCGGCGGCTGATGGAAGTATTATCCTTACAAATCCGGTTGGTGGACCATCGGGGGCAAGCTACGAATATAGTTTTGATGGTGCTGCTACATGGACTACAGAGTCAAGTAAAACAGATTGTGGAATTGGACCTTATAACATCTGGATGCGTTTGGCAGGTATTGAAAGTTCAGCAAAGAATATTCAGAATTATTATTTGTATACCAAGCCGGATAAATACAATCAGATAGATATTAGCTACACCTTGCCAAGCGATGCAAAAACTGCAGATGGTAGTATTGTACTTTCAAATGCTTCATTTGCCGATGGGACAACAGAATTCGAATACTCTCTTAATAATGGATTAACATGGTCGACGCAGACTTCCTACACCAATCTGGGAGCTGGGCTATACTTTATAGATATACGTGATAAAAACAGTCCTGAGGTGGTCTGGTCCTACACAGAAATTGATCTTGCTAAAGGAATAAACCATGGAAGCGTAGATGCTCTGCATTTAGATGCTGGTGTACAGCATCAGATTAATAATCGGATACATTTCGACCATATTGTAGTGGAAGGAACAGCCTCTGCTTCCAATATGATTGGGATAAAAGGAGGTACACTTAAAAAGACCGGAACAGGAGACGTTGAGCAAGATTTCTTACGCCTGGAGGCAACAACTGCTGATATCACTGAAGGCAAGACTTATACAGCCAATAATTCGGCCAATATGGGAGGCGTGAAAAACTGGATTATCGACGAACTTCCTGCCCGAACATTGTATTGGGTGGGGGCTGAAGCTGCTAGTATGGACATTATGGATCCGGCTTTTTGGTCACTCACATCAGGAGGATTGCCATTAACTGATCCGGCCGAACCTGCAGCCGATATTCCTCCAACACCAGTAGACAAATTGGTGTTTGACGCCAATTCGTGTAGTAACGGAACCGTAGACTCAAAAGCAAGAATACACTTTTCATCGGATATGGCCTGTGCCAATTTCGATGCCAGTGAAATGACAACCGGATATTTTTATAACTGGCCGATCTATACCCTGACCTGTACCGGCTCATTTATTATGAATAGCACCACACGGATTTACACGCCTAACCGTATGCCTCATATCAAATTTGTAGGTGAAAAGGACAGAATCTTTGATGTTGGGATTGATGCTTTTGTAAAGAACATCACTTCGGAAAGCCTAACAGTGGAAATGGATAAAGATGCCGTGTTGGATATTAATTCCAATTTTGGAAGCTATGAGAGTCGGTATATGAGTGGAACAGTTAATTTTAACTGCGATAGTATTTGTGCCGCTTTGGGAACAAAATTTGGTTACGAGGGGGTGTATTCCGGTAAGTTGATCTTAAATTTCAATGATGTGGTCATTGTTACTAATCATAGTTATTACCCATACCTTACCATTAATGCTACCCATTGTAATTTTAATTCAGAGAATGCTACCATCATATTTAATGGAGAGGGTGATGGAAGAGGTATGTATCATCTGGCGGATGCAGCGGGGTATGGTGCCTCGTATCCTACCATTAAGTTGAGGAGCATGATTTTTACCAGTACTGTAACATCCATGGATATGCAGCGAAATGTTTTTGGTAATTTCGAGATAGAAAACCTTGTGGTACATGGACCTGCTTTTGCTGTTATGGGTGGTCATTTCAAGCATGACGGCAGGGACCCTGATTATGGTGGTGGTTTTAAAATTCAAAATGCCACTTTCCATGATAATGCTGAGATTTATGGTGACAATGAATTTGGAAACTTAACCTTTACTCCTAATAAAGTATATCGATTGGCGGCTGGCAAAACACAAACCATTACCAATGCCTGGCATGGTAGCGGAGATGGAGCCAACCTGATTGAGGTAAGTTCAACAGAACCTGGTACACGTGCCCTGGTAAGTATGGCTGCCGGTTGTGTGGCACTGGATCGTATACAGCTGCGCGATATGGAAGGTGTTGGTGATGCTGATTTCTATCTGGGCCCCAACTCAACTAACCTTGGAAACAATGTGGGGTTCGAATGGCAATATGGCGACCCTTTACCAACTCCTGTAATAAGTGGTTTTGGCGGACATATTAGTTCAGAGCAAAAAGAGTTAGAATTAACGATTAATGGCAGTTACGAACCGGCGCAAGTAAAAGAGATAAATTGGGAGGTACCGGCACAATTTCCAATATTGGAAGGAAGCATAGCTTCAGGAGCGGGAACACCAACTATTAAATTAAACTTGCAGAGTGCTGTAGATGGTAATAAGATTAAATGCCAGGTTAATAATTCCACTGCACCATGTTATGGCCCATCAGCGTGGGCAGAGATGGAAATAAGTGTCTTCGACCCAAGAAAAAAAATACGCTTAACGACATCTGAATTGGCAGCACAGCCCGCAGGAGAACCATTCGACTTAACAGTTGAGGTATTAGAGTCGTTGGGAGAAGTTGACTATACGTTTAATAATTATACGTGCGATATAACCATTTCTGGTTTTGCAGAAGCATTCAATGGAACTAGTGGTCGTTATTCGAAAGATGGAGGAAGTACTTTTACATCATTCAATGGAACCTCTATAACTATTCCAGGAGTAACGTTTGTAAAGGGAGTTGCCAATGACCTGAAACTTGCTTTGAATAAAGTAGGAAGTTTTAATGCATTGAGCGTGTCGGTTGATAATAGTGACGATACAAAAGAAATTGAAGATAACGATGCCGATTTATCGGTAATAAATATTGTAAATGGACCTGCACGTGAGGTTCGAATTGTAACTCAACCGATTGCTTCTAGCGATAATGGAGGTGGTGTTTTGCAAGGCGCCCCTGTATTAGATCTATATGATGAGTTTGGAAACAAAGCAATAGAGGGAACATACAATGTTACTGCGGCCAAGGAAGATGGCGGAGATTGGAGTTTGGAAGGTACACTAACATTGCCTTCTTCAGCAGGCAGTGTCACATTTACCGATTTGTCTACAATAAATAATACTTATTCAGATATAACCACTGCTCAATTGCAGTTTAGTGTCGAGAATGGAACTATCTCACCAATTTGTCAACAGTTTACAATTAAAAAAATATTATCAGCGCAGAGAGTAGTAATCGAGGCGACTACTACAACCCCAATAGTTGGAGCCGACAATGCTGTAACCATTACAGTATTAGATGGTAACAACAACAGCGATTCTAGTTTCGATGGTAGCAAACGTGTTACCATCGACGGAATTGCATCTGCTCCTGATGGAACATATGGAAGCTTTAATGGAGTTGCCATAACACAACAACCTCAAGAATTAGATCTTAACTTTGTAGGTGGTGTTGTAAGTGGTTCATTAGTATTGCATAAGGCTGCTTTGTCTGTAGATATTTCTGTTTCTGTAGAGAATGTAGTTGATCCAACAGCAACACTGTTGGGAGTAAATCTAGAATATGGAAATGCTACGCAGTTAGTTATGTTAACCCAACCAGAGGGGGTAGAGAAATGGTCTGGAGGTTTATTAAAGGTTCAGCCCAAAGTGGCTATTACCGATGACTTTGAAAATATTTTGCCAACTGCTACCGATGAAATTAATGTGACAATTCAAACAACTCCAGTTGGAGATAATACTTACCTTACATTAAGTGGAACAACAATATTGAGTGCAGTTGGAGGAACGTTAACACATTCCGACTTAAATGTAGTTAGTAATAAAAAAACAGATATTACAGCTCAATTGGTTTTCAACACTGGTTCACTATCAGTCATTAGTGATGACTTTATTATTCAGAGGGTTGGAGTTCCAACTATTGCAATAACTTCTGATCCATCGACAAAATTATTAGACTGCCTAAATACGACTGTAGAGTTGAATGCTTCAACATCTACTAATGCTGATGGAGTAGTAAGTGATTTATCGTTTACATGGACTACTAGTGATGGAAATATTGTAAGCGGCGCGAATACACACACTCTTGTTGTGGATAGAGCAGGTACTTATACCCTAACCTTAGATGACACACGCTACGGTTGTGTCTCTGTAACAGAAGATGTGTTGATAACAGCTGATCAAAATTCTCCTTCAGCAATAATTGAAAATGTTGATGCAGTACTTCGATGTAATAATACGCCAATAGTATTAAATGCTGCAAACTCAGTAGTTCATGCTGGACATGCTTTTACAAGAGAATGGCGTAAAGGAGGAGTAGCTATTACAGGTGAAGCTGGAGAAACATTGAGTGTCACGGAGGCAGGGACTTACACTTTGTTTATCACTGATAATGTCAATGGGTGTACACATGTATCGGATGCGATTGTAGTAACAGAAGATAAAAACCTACCAACCGCAACGATTGCAGATTTAGCCGATAGAGAGTTACGTTGTAATAATGTAGAAATAGAGTTGGATGGCAGCAGCTCAGTAGGCTTTGATTCTCATGCATTGACCTATCAGTGGTTGAAAGATGGAGTTGATATTGGATCAGCAACAACTGCAACATATAAGGTAACCGAAGCTGGAGCATATACTCTGGAAGTAACAGATACCGAGAATGGTTGTAGTGCTGTTTCAGCAGCGGTAACAATTACGGAAGAAAAGAATCTACCAACGGCGACGATTGCAGATATAGTCGATAAAGAGTTACGTTGTAACCATATAGAAATAGAGTTGGATGGAAGCAGTTCTGTAGGTTTTGATTTTCATGTATTGACTTACCAATGGCAAAAAGATGGAGTAGCTATTGGTTCAGCAACAACTGCAACATATAAGGTAACCGAGGCTGGAGCATATACTCTGGAAGTAACAGATACGGAAAATGGTTGCAGTGCTATTTCAGCAGCAGTTGTGATAACTGTTGACTCTAGTCAACCAACGGCAACGATTGCAGATGTAGCCGATAAAGAGTTACGTTGTAACCATGTAGAAATAGAGTTGGATGGCAGTAGCTCAGTAGGTTTTGATTCTCATGCATTGACCTATCAATGGTTAAAAGATGGAGTTAATATTGGATCAGCAACAACTGCAACATATAAAGTAACCGAGGCCGGAGCATATACTCTGGAAGTAACAGATACCGAGAATGGATGTAGTGCAGTTTCAGCAGCGCTAACAATCACGGAAGAAAAGAATCTACCAACCGCAACGATTGCAGATGTAGTCGATAAAGAGTTACGTTGTAACAATGTAGAAATTGAGTTGGATGGTAGTAGCTCAGCAGGCTTTGATTCTCATGCACTGACTTATCAATGGTTAAAAGATGGAATTAATATTGGTTCGGCAACAACAGCAACATATAAGGTAACCGAGGCTGGAGCATATACTCTGGAAGTAACAGATACCGAAAATGGATGTAGTGCTGTTTCTGCAGCGGTAACAATCACGGAAGAAAAGAATCTACCAACCGCGAAGATTGCAGATATAGTCGATAAAGAGTTACGTTGTAATAATGTAGAAATAGAGTTGGATGGAAGCAGCTCTGTAGGTTTTGATTCTCATGCATTGACTTACCAATGGTTAAAAGATGGAGTTGATATTGGTTCGGCAACAACTGCAACATATAAGGTAACCGAGGCCGGAGCATATACTCTGGAAGTAACAGATACGGAAAATGGATGTAGTGCCATTTCTGCAGCGGTAACAATCACGGAAGAAAAGAATCTACCAACGGCGACGATTGCAGATGTAGTCGATAAAGAGTTACGTTGTAACCATGTAGAAATTGAGTTGGATGGTAGCAGTTCAGCAGGCTTTGATTCTCATGCACTAACCTATCAGTGGTTAAAAGATGGAGCAGCTATTGGTTCAGCAACAACTGCAACATATACTGTAACCGAGGCTGGAGCATATACTCTGGAAGTAACAGATACCGAGAATGGTTGTAGTGCAGTTTCAGCAGCAGTAAGAATTACAGAAGAAAAGAACCTACCAACGGCGACGATTGCAGATATAGTCGATAAGGAGTTACGTTGTAATAATGTAGAGATTGAGTTGGATGGCAGTAGTTCAGCAGGTTTTGATTCTCATGCATTGACCTATCAGTGGTTAAAAGATGGAGTTGATATTGGTTCGGCAACGACTGCAACATATAAGGTAACCGAGGCCGGAGCATATACTCTGGAAGTAACAGACACCGAAAATGGTTGTAGTGCAGTTTCAGCAGTGGTAACAATTACGGAAGAAAAGAAGCTACCAACCGCAACGATTGCAGATGTAGTCGATAAAGAGTTACGTTGTAACCATGTAGAAATTGAGTTGGATGGCAGCAGTTCTGCAGGTTTTGATTCTCATGTACTGACCTATCAGTGGCTAAAAGATGGAGCAG
>SACZ01000001.1 GCA_023369685.1 Prolixibacteraceae bacterium JC049 | reverse complement strand
ATAATCTTTGCTGAAGGAAAAAAGAAAAACGAAAAGAAAGTAGATCTTCCCGCTATCAAACTAGAGCAAAGTACTCCAGTATATATCTGTCCATTATGAGTTAGATAATAAATACAATAACCGGTCAACTGTATTTAGGGAAGTACAAAATCCCTTCTCCCTTTTTTCCAGATTCCGGATTCCATTCCTACACGTGCATTTTTTAGACATTCGATGTAAAAAAAACATCCATTCTTATTCTTCACACGCACGAACTAATTCGCTCACTACTAATAATCAATGTATTTCGGCATTATAATTGACTTAAATAGCGTAAATTAAAACACAAATTATTATTTCACTCTCAATTAAAAAAACCAACCAACCGCATTATGATTCAGAATTATTTACTTCTAGCCTATCGGAACCTAATAAAAAAGAAGTGGTTTACTCTAATCAACATTAGTGGATTAGCTATTGGAATGGCCATAGCTATTTTGATTCTCAACTATGTCAGTTTTGAGTACAGCTACGACCAGATGCACACCAATGCCGAGCGTATTTATCGCGTAGAAAGTCAATTTTACGATGGCAATGTTATGAGCGACGACTGGCCAACCGCATCGTTTGGCTATGCACCTGCCATGAAAAAACACATTCCGGGTATCGAGAATTACGTACGTATTGACCTCAACCAACGCACTCAAGTTGTTCGTTATGGCAATAAGAAATTCAGAGAAACCAAGGTCGTTGCTACCGAGCCGTCGTTCTTCGATATTTTTACAATTCCATTAGTGGAAGGAGATGTTAAAACAGCATTGGAGGGACCTAACAAAGTAGTGATTACCCAAACGGCAGCAAAACGTTACTTTGGCAACGACGATCCAATTGGCAAAATTCTTACTTTAAGTTCACCCAATTCCACCACGAAATGTGCTGTTACCGGTATTATTGAGTCACTTCCTAAAAATATGCACATCGATTTTGATTTCTTTATATCGTGGAAATCATTACCCAACTGGAAAAACACCACCTGGTACTGCCACGAATCCTACTCATATATTCTTCTAGCCCCGAATGTTAATCCTAAAAAGATTGAAGCACAATTTCCACAGATGGCAGAAACCTATAAAACGGGAAATGCATTACGTGAAAAGAAATGGGCAATTACACTTAACCCTCTATCGGACATTCATCTTACTCCGCAAAAGCAGTACGAAATAGAGACAAAAGGAAATCAGAAAGCCATAAACACATTGATTATTGTGGCCATTGCCATATTGCTAATTGCCTGGATAAACTATATCAATTTAACTACAGCTCGTTCTCTGGAGAGGGCACGCGAAGTAGGTGTAAGAAAAGTATCTGGCGCCTTTAAAAAGCAGCTTATCTTTCAGTTTTTACTGGAATCATTCATGGTTAATTTAATTGCATTTGCGATAGCAATTACCATTGTGGTAATAACATTCCCATTGTTTAGTCAGCTTATTGGCAAAGAGGTAACTTTTGTTCTGATGAAACAACCACTATTCTGGCAAAGCCTGTTACTATTCTTTACTGTTGGTATTTTCTTATCCGGATTTTATCCGGCATTTGTACTATCATCGGTAAAACCTGTTTCCATTTTAAAAGGAAAGTTTGTACACTCTGCCAGTGCCGGCAACGTGCGAAAAGGATTAGTTGTCGTTCAATTTGCTGCATCGTTGGTACTAATTTGTGGTTCCATTGTTGTTTATGCTCAATTGAGCTACATGCAGAGTCAACCATTGGGAGTAAACATCGATCAGACACTCACCATTGGGTTGCCTGCTTATTCGTCTAACGTGTACAAAAACAGAGCTGCATTTATGGAGGAACTGCATCAAATGCCAGGTGTTAGTGGCGAAACGATTACCAATGGCGTTCCGGGCATGGAAATTGCCACTTTCTGTTCCAACTATCGCGCCGATGATCCAGCTAAGCAAAACAAGCTTTACGAAATGCTTACTGTTACCCCGAACTACCTAACTACTTTCGATATTGAAATGATTACCGGACGCTTTTTCGCCAGAGACAATAAAGCCGATGTGAATCGTTTGGTAGTAAATGAAGCAGCCGTAAAACAACTGGGCATCACATCGAATGAGAAAGCCATAGGCAAGAAAGTATTTCTGGAAGGACAATCGGTACCTGTAGAGATTATTGGAGTGGTAAAAGATTATCACCAACGAGGACTAAACAATGCCTACACTCCTATTATGATGATATTGCACGCAAAGATGGGGTGGATTCCTCTGAAATATTTTGCCATGCGCATAGCGGGAGATAACGTGCATGCAACCGTTGAGAAGATAAAAGAGCGCTGGGCTCACTATTTCCCCAACTCATCGTTCGATCATTTCTTTGTGGATCAGTTTTACAATCAGCAATACAGTCAAGATCGTCGATTTGGCTATGTATTTGGTCTATTTGCTCTTCTGGCAACTCTTATTGCCTGCTTGGGTTTATGGGCATTGGCTTTATTCACTAGCCTTTTCCGCACGAAAGAAATGGGTGTAAGAAAAGTATTGGGAGCCACTACTTCCAATCTTTTTGTAAATCTATCGAAAGGCTTTATTTTCCTAATTGGATTTGCTGTAACCGTAGGAATTCCGGCAGCTTATTTAATCATGAAGAACTGGCTAAGCAACTATGCATTCAAGACCAACTTGCAATGGTGGTTCTTTGCTATTCCGGTAGTTATGGTTATTTCTATTGCATTGATAACCATAAGCTGGCAAACATTAAAAACAGCTCGCAATAACCCTACCGATTCACTTTGTTACGAATAAATAGTTCTTTCCATTTTATACATTATAATCCTGTCAAATAGATTTTGTTTGGCAGGATTTTTTCATAAAAAAGCACCACCCAGAATGAGATGGTGCCGAGGAGGGATTATGATGTAGAAGGGCAATTTGTCTAGAACATATATTCTGAAATACTTGTAAAATCGAGCTTCCCATAGTTGTCATCACCAAACGCTTCAACTGTTTTCTCAGTAATTTTATAAGTGCACTTTTCACCGTAAATACTAGAGAATACAATCGTACTCTGCCAGTCATTATCATCGCGCATATACAACGCACACAATCGTTTATCGAACTTGGGGACACCCAGTGAATGGGCACAAACTGGACACCTGAAATCAACATGTTCTCCATCCGAAAATTGCAACGTGGGATGCATCTGAGCTTTGTACACTCCTAAGCGTACATCAATAAACACTAAACCGGCCGAATTGTGCTTATTTACAGCGGTTAAAATCAAGCTCTCCTTCACATTAAGGTAACCGTTACAATGCGGACAAATAAAATCTATTTTCATATCTTCTAGTTTTAGCATGTTAGAGTTGATCTAATCTATTAAACGCCAATATTTTAAATTAGTTCCAAAATTGACTCTTTTTTTAATTCAATAATGGCGTATCAATTCGCAATGTTTCTTGGTAGTCTTTGAGTAAACAATGAGCCTTATACTTCGTTCTCTCCAATTGAATAAACTATATCCATAAAAAACTCCCTTCTGAAATGAATCAAAAGGGAGCCAAATTAAACGGATTCGTCATCTGTTTTCTGCGAACAGAGTTGGAATACCTGATTATTCTAGTGTGTGTGAATAATTCTATGGGTAGAAACTTTACTATCGCCAATTAATTGCAACAGATAGATACCAGCTGGTAGATTGCCATCTACCTTCAGTTGTATATTGCTTTGGTCGATGGTTTTAACCACAACAGATTTACCACTGATATTCAATAACTTCAGCGTATGGTAAGCCGATGTATTCTGAATGGTTAACTCCGATTGAAATGGATTGGGAAAAATCTGAATACTATTATCCTCTAGTTTATTGATCGATGTATTTACCGACTCTCCAATTTTGATGGTAATCTCGCCAGAACTTACCCACTTTCCATTCGTGGTTTTTGCATTTAACGATACACGATGCGTCCCATCAGGAACATTCTCCAACGTAAAGTTATATGGTGCATTGTTAGCTGTTTTCTTCCATGATCCATCCAAATAGATACTAACTTTCTCGTATTTCCCTGTAGCATTGGTAATGAATTCAATGGAGCTACCATCCGAGATCTTACTATCATTGGCCGGAGAAGTAATTTTAAGAGGTACAGTTGTAATTCTACACTTCTGTGATCCCGGCCAATTGCCTCCGCCTTTAGGTTTACCAATTACGTTAACTTCATCGGTTTTCTCGCTCATTTGGCGGAATGTAAATTTATATGGAGCCGAATGATCTGTTGATGTCCACGATCCGTTCATATAATAACTCACTTTCTCGAAGTCCCCCACATAAGCAATGTCCAGATCGTATGCACAACCTACTGTAAATGTGGTATCGGCAGGTAAATTCAAAATATGTAACATCGGAGTTTTCGATCCTACAATTAGTTTCACCTGGTCGCTTTTAATGGTTCCACCTGCCACTGTTGTTCCTACCAACTGTAAAATATGTGTTCCATTATGAAGGTCAGCCAATTCATAAGTTGTAACTGTACCGTCGTTTGAAAACTTTTCAATTCCGTTATCCAACAATTTTACATTCGTGTAATTTCCTTCTACTGTTGTTTCTACAGTTACAGTTTCGCCTGAAGCCGGATTGGCATTTTGCTCTGGAGATACGATAGTCAGTGCCGGATTTTCAATGGTAATAGTAACCTCAGCACTCTCAACAGCACCACTTCCATCTGCTTTATCGCCAATTAATTTTAAGGTATGAGTTCCCTCTTCTAAATTGGTCAACTCGTACTGATAAGGCCATTCGTTATCTGTTGCAACCTGTTCGTTATCCATATAAAGTGCTACCGATGTAAATTTGCCAAGTACTTTAGGCAATACATTTATGGTTGCTTGTGAATTATAACTTGAATTTGCCACCGGATTAAGTAGTTCCAGCACGTTTGGTTCATGCGCATTTACCGGATAAAACGTTCCACCTGATGGTACCTGATCTGAGGTATCGAAAGGGTTATTGTTTTCGTGGCGAGCAGGTATATATACCAAATTAGGATCGCTAAAAGTACGCTTACCGCCATTGTTATTCTCTACAAAGTTATTTTTGTAAATGGCACTTCGTGGACCCGGATCATCGTGAATATATGACCATGGTCCCATTACCGGATGCCAGCCACTTCCTAGTCCCTTGGGCAATAAACAGGTGTTTTGCTCCACCAGGTTACGTCCTTTATCCTTGTTATGGAAGTTGAAATCCTGCTCTACAATGTTTTTGTAAAATACATTGTACTCACATCCCTCGCGCTGAATAGCAATATGACGCATTTTCTTCACCACACAGTTGTACATTAAACAGTGGTCTCCGCTAAACTGAATGTACCCATGACCTCCTGCTCCCTTGTTCCAAACTCTTTCAATGTGGCAATCGCGAAATGTATGGTGGCTACCTCTCCAAATATCGAAAGCACGACTTCCAGAATTAATAATAGAAACTTTATCCAGCCAACAGTTTTTCGATGAAGATGGAAATCCCACAGTAGTAGCCATAAATTCCGGCTTAGCATCTGTCATCGAGAAATCATTTGGTTCCCCATAAGCTCCTGCCATTGTAACTTTGTAGATTCCGGCTTTTTTAGTGTCGGAAAAAGTAATTGCTGTTCCGGTAAGTTTTACAATTGACAAGATTACTCCGTCACGGCTTTCTCCTACCAGACTTACATTACTCTTCATATACACCGTCTCATCGATGGTATAAGTTCCGTTGTTCAGCTTAATTTGACCACCACCTTGTGCCACAACACTATTGATAGCTGCATTAATTTCTGCACTGTTGGTAGCAGAAAGCGTTGCTTTAAACTCATCTGAAATAATGGGAATTCCGCCTTCTACTCCTGCGGTTATCCATTCTTGAATTTCCGGATAGTTGGAGTCGAACTTAGACTCGTCAAATGTGACTCCTGGATCACCAACCCTTAATTGCGCATTCGATTGCATGACAAATGCAAAAAAAAGTACAAATACTACGTAAATGCTTTTTCTCATAAGTTTTTGTTTAATTCGATTAATAAAACTACACCTATTCCTTCTTGCAGTTCTACTGGTTCCCTCAAAAAATTGCTTGCTTGTGACAAGCTTGGTTGGTTTACGGTAATAATCTGAATTCAATCGATATTTTGAGTTCAGATATGGCATAAAAATAGATAAAGAATTAAACAAAGCAATTTTTTGAGTCAGCGAAATCGTTTTCAAACCTCTATCCCACTGATTTTCAGATCTACTTTTTTTTAAAAAAATCGAAAATAGATTGGTTTTATCATCTTTAGCAATATTTTGAAATTCAATATTTTTATTAAGTTTACAATTTACTTTAATTAAAACAACCATATTATGAGAAAAATGCATCAAATCAAAAGCTTTGGAGTGCTTCAAACATCTAAAGTAGCTGCAATTATCCTATTCTTTACTTCGTTAATATTCATGGTACCATTTTTTCTAATGTCCACTATTGTTGGCGGTTTTGCTTCAAGAGAATTTGGCCCTTCATTATTTCCATTTTATAGTGGATTTATACTAATATTAATGCCATTCTTTTATGCTGTATTTGGATTTATTGGAACGGCTATAAGCTGTCTAATTTATAACTTCATAGCAAAGAAATTCGGAGGTATCCAACTGGAAATGGAATTGGAAGAGCCCTACAATGAAGGTTTTAACAGATAAATATTAACCCATAAAAAAACGCTTTTCAGTATTAAAACCGAAAAGCGTTTTTTACTATCCAAAATAATAGCTTATTCGCTATCTATCTTTTTAAATCCGGCACCCAATATCTCGTTACTATCAACTATATTGATAAATGCAGTAGGATCTTCTTTTGCAATGAATTTACGTAGCAAAGTCGATTCGCGACGAGTAAGGATAGTATAGATCACTTTTCGCTCTTTTCCTCCATACATACCTTCTCCAACAAACGAAGTACCACCTCGCTTCAGATCATTCAAGATCTTATTTTTAATGGCTTCGTGTTTTTCAGAAATAATAAACAGTGTTTTATTCACTTTTGCACCATCTACAATCATATCGATGATTTTTCCTTCGATGAAGATGACAATCCACGAATAGATTGGCAAACGGAAATCAAGCATACCATTCTCTGTTGGAACAAATAGCGTTAGCAAGGTAATGGTTGAATCGACAACGATAACCAGAAATCCGAGCGAAATTTTAGTATACTTATTCAGAATCATTGAAATGATATCGGAACCTCCCGATGTTGCTCCCGATTTAAAAATCAATCCGATGGCGACACCATAAATTACCCCTGAAACAATGGTATTAAGCATTGCATCGTTTTGAATAACTGCATCGTACCCCCAAAGGTGTGTTTCCAGCAGATAGGTAAAGCCCAAAATAATGAATACACTAAGCATGGTTTTAATTCCGAAACGAGGACCAAGAACAAATGTTCCGAGTACCAACAATGGAATATCCATGAACAGAACCGAAAGAGAAATCTTAAAACCAAACCAGTGGTACAAACAGTTTGCAATACCATAAACTCCACCCGGAGCCAATTTGTATGGATTTACAAACATCACATCGCCCATTGCAAATAACAAACTACCAATAATCAGGTAGGAGTATGCAACAAACCAGTCGCGCGAGAAAAGTTTCTCTGTGGAAACAAATGCCATTTTTTTCTTTTTTAAGGTTAATATGTACTATTCAGGTCTAAAATTGCGCGCAAAAATAAGGGGTATTATGCACGCTAAAATGAATATTATCAGGATTTGAAAAAAATTGACAAAAAGCATAAAAAAAGTCCGACAATTGCCGGACTTTCAAACTCTATTTAGAATAGTTTATTTCTTAAATGTTCCCAAATGCAGTACCTCTTTATTCTTATCGAATTTAGAGAAACCACTATCAAAAATCGTATATGCAGGATACTGAATTGATGCTTTTTTCATCGCAATTACAACTGTTCCTGTTAAACGTTCAAGTGCCTCTTTTAACAATGGCTCATTCTTCTCACCCAATGCAACTGCTGGCAACAACTCATCTTTCACATAGTGATTAGGAGCAAACCCTTTTTTGAAATCAGTTTCTCCCTGCGAGTTGGCATAACGTAAGACAATTGGTTGAAGTGCCCAGTTCTTAAAAGATTCTACATAATCAGCCTGATCCTTATATACATCTTTTGCTCGGAATGTAATCGATGCTGTGTATTTACCGTGTGTTGTATCACCGACAGTTGTAATATTCATGTAAGGCTTTAAGCCGGTAATTGTTAATTCTGAAGCAGATGCCGATCCTTTTCCGGTTAGAACAAATAGCTTATCCAAATTCATTTTCACAGGAACAGAATTGTCAAAGTTTACTTCTAACTGATCTTTTCTTCCTTCACTCTTCCAGTAGTTCTGATATTTATCGTTCCACTGAAATGTAATCAACTGACTGGTATTATTCACCACATTAGTGGGAGCTAAACTACTACACAAATGACTTGCAGCATTAACTCCACCTCCTGGGTTATATCTTAAGTCAAGAATAACATTATCTACATTTTGTGCTTTAAACTCACTCAAAGCTGCATCAATAGAATTATTGAAATTGGCAATATACTGGGCATAAAACAGATAACCAATTTTCTGACCTCCATGCTCAATCACTTTCTTAATCAATACTGGATCAAGTGTCAACTCTTTGGCTGTTAACTGTTTTGTTCCTCCTGTAGATATACCACTATCGGTCAATTCACCCATTGTTACATCAATACTTTCTTTGAATAACAAATCGCGATAGTTATTTTTCGTTATATCAGCACCATTCAATTGAACAATTAAATCACCACGCTTCATTCCAGCTTCAGCTGCAGGAGTATTAGGATAAACATATCGTACTATGGCAAACATATTTCCCGTATTAGAAAATGTTCCGAATGCCAAAGAATAACCAAATGTTTTTTCGGTTCCCTTGAAACTATTATCCAAAGCCACCACGTCGTCGGTTAAAAACGACCACTTATCATCTGGCTTGTATAATATCTTATCAAAATACTTCTTTGAGTCAAACTCATATTTATAATCTACCTCTGGAAGGTGTACACTCCATAAATAAGCATCCGACATTATGTCGTGAATGAATTTATTTACTTTCTGTGTAGCTGCTGGCGCTTGTGGTTTCGGTGGAGTCGGGTCATCTTTACTTCCAGGACCACAACTTGTAATAAATATTGCGCAAACCAATAAGCAATAAATTAAGTTTTTGGGTTTTCTCATTTTGATCATTTTTAAGCGTAAATAGTTGCCAGGATCGTATTAAAAGCAACTTTTATGCCACATTTGTTTCGATATAAAATTAGTTTTTCTTCTCGGGGTATGCTATTCTAACGTGATAGATATTGATTAATTTTTCCAGGAATATCTTTTTTAACAGCGAAATATCGGCAAAAGTTAAATCCGACTCTTCCAATAAACCTTCATTGATTTTGCCATCAATTAGCCTGTTAATGAAATTACGCAAACTCTCTTCTGTTTTTTCAGGCAAACTTCTACAAGCTGCTTCAATGGTATCGGCCATCATCACCACTGCCACTTCTTTGTTTTTAGGATTAGGTCCCGGATAAGCAAATAGGCTCTCATCAATTTCTACATCCGGATTTTCATTTTTATACTGCTGATAGAAGTAACCCGTTTTACTTGTTCCGTGGTGCCCAACGATAAAGTCAACAATTGACTGGGGCAAGTTGTATTTACGAGCCAACTCCTCTCCCTGAATCACATGATCGATAATAATCTTTGCACTTTCGGTATACGAAAGTTGATTATGTGGATTCTCAATCGATGTTTGATTTTCGGTGAAATAAAGTGGATTTTCCGATTTACCGATATCGTGATAAAGTGCTCCTGCACGTACCAAAAGTGGATTTCCACCAATCTTACGAATAGCTTCTTCTGCAATATTTGCCACCTGAATGGTGTGCTGAAATGTACCAGGAGCCACTTCTGCCAATCTCCTCAACAACGGAGAATTACTATCTGACAACTCCATCAAAGTAACATCGGAAACAAATCCAAACATCTTCTCGAACAGCCAAATTAATGGATAAGCAATAAGAACCAGAATACCATTTGCTGCAAACCATTTTAGTGGAGTAAAATCGATGTCCATGAAATTTCCTTCCTGAATAAGTTCCAGCGTTAAGAACATTACCACATACGAAACGATTACAATGAAAGCTGTAATTACCAACTGAGCTCTTTTATGAAGCTTCTGCAAACTAACAATGGCTGCAAACGAAGCAACAATCTGTAGCAGTACATATTCGTAGCCATTGGGTGCAAAAAAACCAACCAATAATACAGTTACTGTTGTTACAAAAAGTGCTGTTCTGGAATCAAAAAATGTTCGCAACATGATAGGCAGAATGGTTAACGGCACAATGTAAAGCGGAACCAAATTGGTTTGCACAATTATTGCCGATAGAAACACGATACTAGTTACCAGTAACAAGATACTGGTCATCTGTCGCTTCCCTTCTAAGTAACCTTTCCGGAAATGGTAGAAATAGAGTATCAATAAAGTGAAGATGACAAGGATTAATAATATTTTTCCGGCAGTAATCACCCATAACTGAATGTTCTCTCCCCGTCCCTGTTCAATAGCCTGACGCAATGATTCTAATACAAGAAAATCGTGCTGCGTAACCAAATCTCCTTTGGAGATAATACGCTCGCCGGACTGCACCATTCCAAAAGTCTTAGAAACAGCACCTAACGCCTCTTCTAATACCTTTTGCGATTGTTTTTCGTCATAAAATAAGTTGGCAGCCAGCAATTCTGAATAGTCCATCTTCTGGGCAAATTCCCATGAACCATATTTTTCTGCATTCGATTTAATCTTTTCAGTTAAAAACGAATAGGCTTGCTTTAACGAGAGAATACTACTTAACAGTTGCTCCTCAGCTAACTCCTTATTTACAATAATCAACGATGTTTTTCCATCCAGCTCAGGATGAAAATCGATGGACTGCTCCAAAATCCCTTTTCCATATAACTGATGAAAAAGTTTAATGTAGTTCTGCTTCAACGAATCCTTATTTTCCAATGAAGAGAATTCCTGATACCTCATCCACTGCTGATCGAATTGATTACGCAGCTTCAACATCTGATTCTCCGTTATCTGATTGTCTAGTAAAAAGTAAGGTTTCACCTGATTCTTCACACTATCAATCTGAATATTCAAAGTCTCGGGAGCCTTATTGATGGCAAAACTAAAAGGAGCAATTAAAGTCTCGTGCAACCAAGGCTTTCCTTTTTGAAACTCAAATCGAAATTTCGTTTTTGTTGGTAAAAGCATAAACACAATACCAACAGTTAAAACAAAAATGAGTGTTAAAAACAGTTTGTGCGAATATTTTGAAAGGACTCTTTTATCTTCGTTCATCGTTGAATCACTTTTATTGTAAATGGTTCTGCTAATTTAACTCAAAACGCCAATATTATTTCTATTTTTGAGATAATTATTGTTAGTGCAAAGAACAGGTGTCACTCCTCATTCCATTTTCAGAGGACTAGTTGCACCATTAGAAAAGCAATTTTATAGATGGGCAATCTCAATTACGGTATTTCAACATTAAGCATAATTCCAGTTCGAAGCGAACCTTCAGAGAGAAGTGAAATGGTTACTCAGATTTTATTTGGGGAACATTTTCAGGTATATGAAAAGATGATGGGTTGGAGTAAAGTTCAACTTAGTTTCGATGGATATGAAGGCTGGGTAGATACCAAAATGATTACCCCAATCTCTGCTCGTCGGTTTGAAAAACTGGAAGCAAATCCTGCCGCAATAGTTACCGATATATTTTCTATTGTTCCGTTAGACGAACAGCAGACCACAATGATTGCTGCCGGAAGTTCTCTTCCATGTTGGCGTCCATACAAAAAGCAGTATTCGTTAAGCGATTCGGTAGAATTATCAATGGAAGGAAGCTTTACCTATGGTCAAGTTAAAAATGCACGTAGTTTCATTATAAAACAAGCCTTGCGCTTTTTCAATGCCCCCTATTTATGGGGTGGAAGGACACCTATGGGAGTCGATTGTTCGGGCTTGGTACAAAGCGTTTACAAAATGGCTGGAATTACATTGCCTCGCGATGCCAGTCAGCAGGTTGATCTTGGAGAAACTCTCTCATTTGTTGAAGAGGCACAGCCCGGCGATTTAGCTTTTTTCGATAATGAAGAGGGGAAAATAACTCACGTAGGAATTATCTGGGAGAAGAATAAAATTATTCATGCTTCAGGCAAGGTACGCATCGACAATATCGATCAATTTGGCATTTTCAATGTTGACACTCAAAAATACTCCCATAAACTTAGAGTTATTAAGCAAGTACTGGAAAGAGAAGAATAATCTAATAAAGCATATGGTCAATGATTTACTATTCATTGACCACACACTTTTTAACCCGACTGATTAACTCAGTTTTACAATTACTCGTCCTCTGCTTTTTTTATCCAGCATTAAATCGATATGACATTTTAATGTATCTAAGGTGGCTTCTTTCACCATCTCTTCATTAACATCAAGTGCCCATTTATCGGCAAGTAACGCCCAAACCTCTTTTCTAATTTCCATTGGGCAATTCTGAGAATCAACACCCAAAAGACTCACTCCTCGCAAAATGAATGGATAAACGGTCATATTTAAGTCACCCGAACCAATATTACCACATGTAGTAACATTTCCCAATGGCTTGCAACCTTTAAGCATGGTTGTCAGAGTGTTGCCACCGACAACATCAATAGCTCCGGCCCATTGTGTCTTTAACATCGGACGACCAGACGTATCATCGGAAGTATTACGGTCGATTTGAGAAAAAGCTCCAATTTTCTCAATCTCTGCTTCGGGAGCCAATTCATAGTTCGCAGCAATAACCTCAAAGTTTAATTTTCGTAGAATCTGAGCTGCAATACTTCCAACTCCCCCCAGTGCACCTGTAACCACTACTGGTCCCATTTCAGGTTTTTGCCCATTTTGCAACAAACGATAAACCGACAACGCAGCAGTGAAGCCAGCAGTTCCAAAGATCATTGCTTCACGTGCTGTAAACTCCTTGGGCATTGGCACTACCCAACCTTCTGGCACCTTTATATATTCAGCAAATCCTCCCGGATGGTTCATACCCAACTCATAGCTCGTTACAATGACTAAATCGCCAGCTTTAAAATGCTCACTTTTGCTTGTTTCCACCACTCCTGCAGCATCGATCCCAGGAGTATGAGGGTATTTTCTGGTTACGCCCTTATTCCCAATGGTAGACAACGCATCTTTATAGTTTAATGAACTGTATTGTACTTTTACAAGTACTTCTCCCTTTTCCAACTCTTCATGTGGCATTTCCTTAATTTCAGAAACATAGTTGCCCTCTACCTCTTCTACCCGAAGCGCTTTAAATGTATTATTAATGGTACTCATGATATGTGTTTATTTTTTATATTTTTACACAAAAATCGAAATTTAAACACTTTAAATCAAGAACTTACAAAACGTCCCATTACGAACATTTTGTTCTGTTTTATTCAATATCAATCCATTAACAATTGAAAAAAGATGCAAAAAAGTTATTGTCCCATAGATACATTCATCAATTCCATAAAAGGAAAACGAAAAGGCACGATTATTTTACATCTTTTCCAAGGAGATAAAAGGTATAGCGAGCTATTGCAACTAATAACAGATATCAGTGAACGTATGCTTACTAAACAGCTTAAAGAGTTAGAGGCTGACGGTTTAATCAACCGAACAGTATATCCTGAAGTTCCTCCTAAAGTTGAATATAGCCTTACCGATTTGGGAAAAGCAATTCATCCCGCTCTTAAAACCATGTTCAAAAGTGGGATTTTATTGGAAAAAAGTATTGAAGATTCTTAGTAATCTACATTAATGAATAGTTTTTGATGTACTTCTTCCAATCGACTCTATATGGAAGTGTCAGGTATTTTCCTTCAGGAGTAATCAATATCTTGGTAGGATATGATGTAATATGAAATGCTTTAATCACTTCATTATTAACCTCAACTACGGGGAAAGTATATTTTTTCATCTTCATAAACTCAGCAAGTTTTCTAGAACCATAAGAGAAAGTCAGGACATGCACCTTCGACTGCTGCTTCTTTTCATTGCTCTCGTAATATTTCTGAATTTCAGGCAAACCTCCAACACAAGGACTACACCAAGTTCCCCATACATCAATAAATTTCCACTCCCCATCCTTTTTCTCCAGTTTAATATCAGTATTCAATAACTTGTCGACATTTGCAGGTACAACTTTGCAATGACCATTGATATATTTCATCCAAAATTGCTTAAATGGCACGTCTCTATTTTTCTTTACATAACACTCTTTTAGAAGTTTAATATTTCTGTCTAGTGGCTCTTTGAATGCTATTGCTGCCATAACCTCTAATCCCTCTTCAATGCGCTGATTTTTCATTAAGTGTTGGTAGTATTGGAATTTATATCCAACATTATCTACATCTCCAGTAATCAATGCTAAGTCGTAAAAGAAGTACGATTTATTTGTTATGTCTGTTAAGTCGGGGCTATAAAAGGATGCTCTTTCTAAATATTTCTCATTATTCTGGTTTAGCCTATAAGCCATGTGATAGCTTTCGCACAGCACATATCTATACCAAGCTCTTTTTCTGGACTCTTTCCCTTCGGCAATCTTCTCGATAAACTCGTACTTCTCTAATTGTTCGATGTTCTTAATCAACAACCTTTGCAGAACTGTTTTATCTACAGTATTACTTTTCTCCAGTTTTTGAATAATCAACAAACAGTATCGATTTATTTTTGAAACAGGTGTAGCTCCTTTTTCTAATAGTTTTAATAACTCGTCTACAACCTTCTCATAATCGCTTTTTTCAGTGTACTTAAGTGTCTTTCCCCACAGATGTACCCCTTCAACAACTTTATTAACTTTTTCGTTTTTTTCATCAACTAACGTATCGAGATACTTCATACAGTTATCATATTCTTCCCTCTTCATCATTTGAGAGAAAGTATTATGTATTCTGCTAACGAAAAAGGGAGCATACAAACTATCTAGTTCAATTGAACTTCTTACAACTTGGTCTATTTTACCTTCATGCCATAAATCAGCTAAAGAATTGCTTAACGTGAAAGCCTTTTGAGGAATTTGAGCAATAGTAGCACTTAGGATCAATAAATTGATCACAAAAAATAAAAATAGTTTTTTCATAATTACAGGGTTGTTTTAATTTAAGACATAGTAAACTCTACTTAAAACTCTCAATAAAAACAGAATTTAAATATTTTTACCACCCCAAATATATAAACATTAAATAACAATATGGTCACCTAGATGCATTTTAAAATAATCAGAAATTTCTATTCTAAAGTTTGCTCAAAAGGATAAACTCACAATTCGATATTCGACAGATTTTAATCCTCATCTTTAATAACCACTCTGGGCTCTTTTACTCTTGTAGACTGAAGACCAATGATTTTCCATTTCCCATTCTTCTTAGCAAATATCACTGTCTCAATCCAACCTACGTGTATCTCTCTTTCGTTATTGGAAACTACCCCGTCGTTTCGATACACTGCCCAAGCTGTTCTTCCTGTAACATAAATTTTTATGAAATCAACGGAATATTCTACGGTATAACCTTTCCAGTATTTATCCATTGCATTAATAAGGCTGTCGGTATTCCACACCATATCGTGCTCTACCAATATCATATCTTTGGTAGTCATACCTTTCATTCTTTCCCAATCGTGTTCTCCAACTGCTTTGAAGAAATTGGATAGCACATTACGAACTTCTTTCTCGTCTTGTTTAAGATCTGTTTTAGGCTGTTTGGTTTCACAAGCAACTAGAGCAACTAAAACCATTGAAATAATTAATAATCTTCTCATGGCTCTGCGTTTTAAATTAATAACCTTCAGTAAAATAGTTTCTCAAGTTCAATATCGGTAGACTTATTAATTTTACGTATTACAGCCAATTAAAGTTCTATATTCTAAGTTCTTAAATTGCTCCCAGAATAGAATTAGCCCAGATAATTTGTAATAAAACTCATAAAAAAACAGTCACCCGAACTTAATCGAATGACTGCTTTTCTATTTATAAATATACCCTAAAGTTTATTTTATCTCTTGCTCTATCCATTCCTTACGATCAGGATCGGCAGGAACAGCTGGCTCTTTAACTGGCTTAGCATTCAATTCCTGAAGCAATTCTTTCACAGCTCTCTCAATACAAGGATCAATTCCTTTACTGATTAAGTGCGGAGCATCTACCACTTCAATATCAGGATAAACACCAATTCCCTCGATGATCCACTTGCTATTTTCATCGTAAACACCGAAACGAGGAACCGCAATGTAACCACCATCAACTAAGCGGGCATTTCCTGAAATACCAACTAAACCTCCCCATGTACGAGTACCAATGAGTTTACCCAGTTTTTTCTTGCGGAAATAATATGGGAAAGCATCACCACCCGACGAAGAGTAACCGTTGATCAACATTGCTTTTGGTCCATCGTGAGCAACACCCGGAGTTTTCATACTCTTCAAGCCACGACGGTGCCACCAACTTAACGTTTCACGGTTCAATAGCTCAACCATTGAAGCTGGAATAAAACCTCCTCCATTATAACGATCGTCGATAATCAACGCCTCTTTATTGTGGAATGAATACATACCACGGAATAGTTCTCGGTTTCCTTCAACTGCTGTATTAGGTGCATGGATGTAGCCAATACGTCCGCCTGAAAGTTTGTCAACCATAGCACGACGACTGCGCACCCAGTCTAAATACATCAATTCCAATTCACTCTTAATTGGTTTAACCTGACAAGTACGTACTCCATCTGTTGAAGCTTTGTCATTCACCTGAAGCGTAACAATTTTGCCAATAGTATTTTCCAGGAACTGATAAGGGTTATCGGCCAACGTTACATCGTGACCATTGATGCTAATCAGGTAATCCCCTTCTTTCACATCAACACCTTGCTCTGTCAATGGAGAACGGCGCGAAGGAGTCCAATTTTCACCCGTATAAATTTTCACAATCTGGTAACGACCTGCTTTTTTATCGGCTACCAATTTCGCTCCCAATAATCCGGTATCAATTCGTTTTACTTTCTCGAAATCGCCATAGTTCACGTAGGCGTGTCCGGCATTACTTTCTGCAATAATTTCTCCTAAAATGTAGTCCAAATCAGCACGGTGACTTACATGAGGAACTAATTCTGCATACTTTGCTTTTAATCCTTCCCAATCAACATTATGAATGTTTCTCACGTAGAAGTAATCGCGGAAAATACGCCATCCATCAGTATAAATCTGATTCCACTCCTGACGTGGATCAATCTTCATTTCTAAATCATCCAGCTTAATTTTGCCATCGCCCGACTTGCTTTTACCACTAGCTGAAACGATACCATAGCTACCACGAGAGCTATACATCAATTTCTTTCCATCGGCAGTTAAATCGGCCGAATAAACACCACCAATAACTGTTTTACTCTCTTCCGAATCAATGTCGTAGCGTTTAATTCCATCATTCGATCCATATAGAAGTCCGCCTTTTACCGGTTTCAAACTCCAGTAACGTCCCGATTTCATTGGTAAAGCTGCAATACGCTTCTGAATTCCATCAAAATCAATCGTAAGTTTATCTTTTTTCGGAGCTTCTTTCTTGGTCGACTTCTTCTTATCCTTTTTCGGTTTATCCTCGGCTTTTTTCTCCTCTTTTACCTCTACTTCATCGTTCTTAATTTTAAATAACGAAGGAGCATCCTTTGTCAATGCCACTGCATAGATACGAGTTGCATCGTTATACAGATAGGTAAATTCGAATGAAGAAAATTCTAAATTAAAGTCACGATTCGATGTAAAGAATAAGTATTTTCCATCTTGTGAGAATACCGGGTCACTATTATTGAATTCGCTATCGACAATCTCATGTTTTGTTGCATTATCGATATCGTAAACCCAAATAGCATTTTGTCCATTATCGCCATCTTTGGCGTAGGTTATCCATTGCGAATCGGCAGAGAAAGCAAAGTCTCGTAACTCTTCAGCATTAGACTTGTCTACCACAACCTCTTTGGCTGTTTCCACATTCAACAGCTTCAACTGCATCGTACGATCGTAGTACAACAACCACTTACTATCTGGCGACCAAGCTGGCATATACTTCCATGCCGTAGAGTTTTTAGTTAACTGCTTTGCTTCAGCTCCTTTCTTGTTTTCCAACAAGTAGATTTCATACTCGCCTGTTTTATCCGACACATACGAAATGTATTTTCCATTGGGCGACCAAGCTGCAAATATTTCACGTACTCCTTGAGTGTTAGTCAGATTCTCTGTAATTCCATTTTTTGCAGGAACAGAGAAAATATCTCCACGAGCATCGAACAGTGCTCTTTTTCCCGAAGGAGAAACAGACCAGCTGTGAACATCGCCTTTTACATTCTTATAGTAAGCCAATGTATTCGGATTATCGAAGCTGATATTCACCTTTAGGCGCTCACTTTGACCATTATCCAAATTCAGTTTATAGATGTAACCGCCATTTTCAAATACCATCATGTTGCCATTTCCCGATGGCCACATCACATCAAACTTCTTGAAATTGGTTACCTGCTCTACCTTTGCTGTTTCGGTATTATACTTATGAATATTCAGTGTAAGTGATCTATCCGAAGCAAAGAAGATATTCTGGCCATACCAGGTAGGAATCTGGTCGGTTCCTTTAAATTGCGTAATCTTTTTTGAGCTATTTTTTTCTAAGTCGTAAATCCAAAGATCTCCTGCACGACCACCTTTGTAGCGTTTCCATGTTCTGAATTCACGACTAATGGCTGCGAAACAAACTTTTTTATCGTCAGGCGATAACACACCGAAACCACCTTCCGGAATAATCATCTCCTCTTCCATTCCTCCGTTAATGTCCACCAAATAATAGCGTCCATTACGCTCGCCATGAGAAGTACGGTTACTACGCACCATAATCTTATGACTATCCGAAGTCCAGTCTAGCACTACATTATCGAAACCACCACGCGGAGGCATTGCGCCCACATCGTTGTACCATGTTAATTGTTTTGGAGTTCCTCCTTTGGCAGGCATTACATACACCTGACGGCTTCCGGAGTATTCTCCCGAAAAGGCAATCCATTTTCCATCGGGCGAAATTTTTGGGAATAGTTCCATCCCTTTGTGCGAAGTCAATCGCACCGCATCGCCACCATTGGAATTCACCGACCAGATATCGCCGGCATACACAAAAACAGTCTGATTTTTATTGATGTCCGGATAACGCAAAAGCCTTACATCATCTTTGGCTTTCACCGGATTTATGGCAGCGGCAATCACCAATGAGCCGGCCATAAAACGAATCAATTTTTTCTTCATAAAAAATCTATTTAGTTTGACAGGAAATACAAACAAACATAACGCTAAGGTTTAAAAAAGTTTCATTAAAGGCAAATTTTGGTCACCTACAAATGTTAATCCTGCTGCAGAACTATAAAGATTTCATGTTTAAGCTATATTCCCTTCGAACACCGATATCTCGCCAATAGAAGAAGGGATCTTATCAATTCAAAAGCATCAACTATACTTTGCATATCTTTTGGTACCAACTTTCAACTTTAGTTGTTACCCAGCCATCTTTTGTAAAGACTCTGCGAAGTGCAACAATAACAACAATATCATTCTTATCCAACCTCATTTCTTCGTATTGTATGAGTGTATTCTCTGGGCTTGTTTTAGGACTTCGTGTCAATTGACACGATTTCAAATCACTGGAGAAGTGTCCATGTACTCCTGTCATGAACATATTATATCCACTAATATAAACAGGTTTTTCATAGGTAGAAATTACCTCTTTCGTTTTTAAACGAGAATCATTTTCTGTAGGCCAAGATTGAGATACAAAACATTCATTCTTATCCATAAATAAATCATTTTCACCTGCAACGACAATGTTTATTTCAGAAAACCACATCATACAATTCTCTTTGAACAAGTCATTCGATTTAATTCCATCGTTATTCATATCGACAGGTTTTTCTGAGTAAGCAGCAATCAACGTATAATCTCCTTGAAACCTCAGCATTGCTTCTACTCTCAACTCTTCCATTATGTTATCTCGACCTTCTTCTTTACAACTTCCAAGTACAACTACCAATAGTACAAGATAAAAAGCAACACGTATCAAACTCATTTTTTTCAAATTATTCATTTTTCATATTTTTAATACTAACACCCGCAACTCTCAGCAAAAATAATACCACCAACAAATAAAACAATACATAATATACACATCAGAAACATTTTCCTTTAAGAAATAATCGGAACACTAGTCATAAAAGAGTAATAATCACATCTAAATCAATTTTATGCTTTCTTATAAACTTTTATCCACCAACAATGTTACTTTTGCAAATGCAACATTGTTGCACTTAATTTGCACTCATGAAAGCAGCAGAAATATTAAATACATATCATTTAAAACGATCGGAATGTCGGGAAGGGATTATCGATGTTATAATAAATGCTGACCAAGCTCTTTCTGAGAATGAAATAAGAGATAGGTTAACAGGGAATTTTGATCGAACTACCTTTTACCGTTCTTTCAAAACACTTGTTCAGCACAAAATCATTCATAAAATCATAGTAGACAATCAACTGGTGAAGTATGCTCTTGATAATTCTGTAACCAAAAAACAGGAGCATGCCCATTTTTACTGTTTCGAATGTCAATCGGTAAAATGTTTGGACGAAGTTCCTATTCAAAGGTATCGACTCCCCGATGATTACGCTGAATCTGAAACAGAAGTGATTATTAAAGGAACTTGTGCTAAGTGTAAAACAACGAAGTAAACTTGAATAGTTTAAAAAGACATATCGCATTATCGTTATTGGGAGTATTTCTATTTCCAATAATTTTTCATGCTATTCATGTTGCATGGCACCATTCTGTTAATACACACTCTGCCGTTAAATGTTGCCACAAAGCGCATAAAGAGGCATGTGATAATACTACAACTCAGTTTAATGATACTTTTTCTGAGTCAGTGTCAGAATGTTTAATTTGCCATTATCATTTTTCACTGAATACATTACCTAAACTCTTCCTATTTCGAATACTAAATAATACATATACTCTTCTAAAAAATCGATTTGAGAAACAACTTATATTTCAATCTATTGTCTTCTCTAAATCGCCACGTGCTCCACCTATTCATCTACTTGCACACAAACAATAACTCATAGAATTATTACATCTCAATTCATTTCATTATGAACAGATTTGTCATGCTTAATTTTTGCATGCTGCTATTCTATTACCTATCGTTTGGGCAAAATAACCATAAGTTACAGGGATATATTGTTGATGAAAATAATGAGGCATTAGCAGGAGCAATAATTACACTTTCTCCTTCTCTTAAAAGTGGTATTACAAATAGTTCTGGCTATTATTCTATACCATCACTTCAAAAGGGCGAATACATTGTTAAGGTTTCATTCATTGGGTTCGACCCAATTATTGACACCATCAATATAATCTCGAATACTAGTTATAATGCTCAACTAAAGGTAAAAACACATAGCATTAACGAAATTGTTGTAACTGATAATTATGCCCAAGAGCGTAAAAAGTCAGAAGCACTTAATATGGAGGTTGTAGATGCCAGTTATCTGAAACAGCATCTAGGTGGAAGCCTTATGAATTCTCTTGAAAAGCTGGCTGGAGTTACTACTATTGCTATTGGATCGGGTGATTCGAAACCTGTAATTCGTGGTTTGGGCTTTAACCGTGTTGTGGTAGTTGAAAACCATTTGAAACATGATGCTCAACAATGGGGAGCCGACCATGGACTAGAAATTGATCAGTATGCCATTGACCATATCGAGGTAATTAAAGGTCCTGCTTCATTGCAGTATGGATCTGATGCCATTGGTGGGGTTATCGACATGGGGAACAAACAACTTCCCCTTCCCAAAACATTTGGAGGGACGATCGATTTGTCTGGAAAAACCAATAATAACCTACTGGCTAACTCCATTAATGTTTTTGCCAGAGGGAAGGTGCTATACGCTGATGTTAGAGGAACTTATATTGATTTTGCCGATTACAAAGTTCCGGCATCTCATATAGATATCTACTCTTACAAGGCCACATTGCATAACAACCAAATGCGAAATACTGCCGGATATGAGAAAAACCTGAAAGCAACTTTAGGTTTTGTAAAAGATCAGTTTCATTCGAAACTATTTATCAGTTCAGTAAGAAGCAAGAAAGGTTTTTTTGCCAATGCTCATGGTTTAGAGCCAAAAAATGTTGATACTCAGTTGCACGACAAATCCAATAGAGATATAAGTTATCCATATCAATCGGTTAGTCATGTTAAGGTCAACAGTCACAATCAATTTACCTGGGTCAATACCAAATTAGAGTTCGATCTTGGTTTTCAAAGGAATTTCCGACAGGAATGGAGTAAATATACCAGTCACGGTTATATGCCTCCAGTTGCTCCTGCAGAACTTGACTTTGATCCCAATCTTGAGCGTCAGTTTGAAAAGTATGTATATGCTGCTAATGTGAAGTTATCGCATAACATCAATGATAAACTGAATATAAAATTGGGAACAAACAACCAATTTCAGGATAATAGAATTGATGGAAGAGGCTTTATAATCCCTGCTTATAAGCAATACCAGTTGGGAGGATTCATTATTGGTAAATACCAATTGGATAACACCCGACAATTGTTGGCTGGTTTCCGTTTCGATAATGGTCATATTAAATCCGATGCTTATTACGATTGGTTTTCATCTCCAGTAAATGGACCAGATGGAATTAGCCAGCAATACCTTCAGAGAGCTGGAGAGCTTGATCGTAATTTTTCCAATATTTCATGGTCGGTTGGGTATGTACATAGTACAGAAAAACTCACGATGAAAGCTAATATTGGTAAAAGTTTTCGAATACCAATTGCAAAAGAGCTGGCAGCACATGGGGTGAACTATCATCGATTTAGTTATGAAATTGGAAAGTCAACACTTTCGCCAGAGATCTCGTATCAACTGGACCTAGGAATAGCTTATCAAAATCATAAGTTGTCGATAGAAGTAACTCCGTTTGTTAACTATTTCAGCAATTACATTTATTTGAATCCGACATCGGAATTTGATCGACTTTATGGTAATGGGAATCAGATTTTCACTTATACCGAAAGTGAAGTATTTCGCTTTGGAGCAGAGTTGAATGCCAGCTATCAGTTATCACCCAATATCGATTTAGGAGTTATTGGTGAATATGTATATTCAGAACAACTCACAGGAACCAAGAAAGGATTTACGCTTCCTTTTTCACCTCCTGCCTCTGCAATTATCCAATTGAAATACCATAAGGATAAAATTGGATCTGTTTTGAAACCATATGCATCAGTCGAAAGTAAATTAACTGCCGCACAAAATCGTGTTGTTCCTCCTGAAGAGCCCACTAAAGCTTCTCAGGTGATAAATATGACTTTTGGTGGTGAATTCAAATTAAAACAACAATCAATCAATTTGGCTTTTCAGGTTACCAACCTCTTTAATACCAAATATTTTAATCACACAAGTTTTTACCGATTAATTAATGTACCTGAACCAGGACGGAATTTCATACTTCATGTAACCATTCCATTCACAGGAAGATTGAATTAATCAGTTTACAATTTTTAAATACGAAACAAATGAAAAAATCAATATTCTACATTATTCTATCTTTTGCCATCATCAGTACTTTCACAGCTTGTAACGACGATGATCCGACAGCAAAACCAGAAATTAAAATCCTTGAATTGGGAGAAGGCAGCAGTCATGGAAATGATCATACTGCCTACATTGGTGGAGAACTTCACATTGAAGTTGAGGTTGTTGCACAAGGTAAAATTGATAAAATTCAAGTCCGGTTACACCCCGAAGGAGAACACCACGGAGAATCGGGAGATCATGATGAATGGGAATTGGATAAGACATTCACCAAATTTTCGGGTTTAAAGAATACAACATTCCATGAACATATAGATATTGCCACAACGGCAGAGCCTGGAGAATACCACTTCGACTTTATTGTTACAGACATGGAAGGCAATCAGTCGAGTGCTGAAGCTGATGTTATACTGAAAGCAAAGAATTAAATCGTTTCAAAAATGATTAGTAAAATGAAACCTGAAATGGTAAAATACATTATTGTACTGGCGGTCTCACTTTTCGTGTTTAGTGCATGTAGCAGTGACGACTCGGTGGATGATATAAAACCAACAATAGACATCAATTTCGAGGAAGCATTTCCTAAGAATTGTGCAACGATCTACTTTGGCGAATCATTTGATTTGAAAATGCTATTCTCAGACAATGTAGAGTTGGGATCATTCAGTATCGACATTCATAACAATTTCGATCACCATTCGCACAGTACCGAAATTGACGAGTGTAATTTGGGAGTAGTAAAAACACCGGTAAATCCATTTGTTTTTATCAACGACTATGCAATTCCTCAAGGAAGTAAAAGTTATGAAACCAATTTATCAATAATGATTCCTGCTACTGATGGCAACGACTCTTACGATGAAGGCGATTATCATTTCTATATCAGGCTTACTGATAAGGAAGGTTGGTCGACACAAAAAGGGCTAAGTATAAAAATGAAGCGGAGATAATACATTGCTAAATATTAAAAAAAAGAGAGGTACGGTTAAGTTATTCCGTGCCTCTCTTCATTTTAGAGCCTTAACTCCCATAAAATAAAGGAGAATCGGGACCTAAAGGTAAGCGGAAGTAAATCCAACCAATGAGTAACAACGTCCAGCCAATAAAGAACAATATGGAGTATGGTATCATAGTAGAAATGATTGTTCCAATTCCTGCATTCTTATCGTATTTCTGGAAGAAAGCAATAATCAAAGCAAAGAAGCTCATCATTGGTGAAATAATATTGGTTACACTATCTCCTATTCTAAATACTGCTTGCGATAATTCAGGAGAATATCCCATGAGCATAAAAATTGGAATAAATACCGGAGCCAATATTGCCCATTTAGCCGAAGCACTTCCCATTAACATATTTACCGTTGCTGCAAACAGAATGAAGAGTATCATCAAAACATAGATATTCAGGTTAGCTGCTTTAAGAGCCTCTGCTCCATTTACGGCTAGAACAATTCCCAGGTTACTCACCTTGAAATAAGCCACAAACTGAGCAGCAAAAAACACCAGGACCAAGTAAGTTGCCAATGTTTTCATGCTTTCAGCCATTCCTTTCATTATATCGCCATCGTTCTTAAAGGTGCCCACTGTTAAACCGTACACTACTCCCATTAGTCCTGCAATCAGAAACAGTAGTGTTACTACACCTTTCAACAACGGAGAATGTAATATGGAACCATCAGCACTTCTTAGAACACCATTCTCGGGAATTGAACCAATTAAAAGCAAGGTTACAAACACGGCAAAAATAATAGCTGCATAACGCAATCCCTTACGTTCTTTCTTATTCAATTTTTCCAATCTACTCTGATCGAGTTCCTCATCACTTTTATAGTTTCCAAAACGGGGAGCCACAATCTTCTCTGTCACCCATGTACCCATAATGGAAATCATAAATGTGGAAACAATCATAAAATAGTAGTTGGCTGTAGGATTAACCGTATACGAAGGATCAATAATCTGTGCTGCCTCTTGTGATAGCCCAGCTAAAAGAGGATCAATGGTTCCCAGAAACAGGTTAGCACTAAAGCCTCCGGATACTCCGGCAAAAGCAGCTGCCATTCCAACAATAGGATGTCGACCTACAGCTGCAAATATTACTCCTGCCATAGGAATCAGAAGTACATAACCAATATCACTGGCCATATTGGATAAAATACCAGCAAATACCAATACAAATGTTAGCATTCTCTTGGGTGCCTTTAAAACCAGTAAACGGATAGCTACAGCAATCAGCCCACTACTCTCGGCAATTCCAATTCCCAACATGGCTACTAAAACAATTCCCAAAGGAGCAAAGTCGGTAAAATTCTTAACTGTTTTTTCCAGAATGAAATGCAATCCATCAGCCGATAATAGGTTTTTAGTTTGTATCACCTCGTTGGTAGCTGGATGTACAATTTCCCATCCAAGCATATGCCCTACCCAGGATATTATAAGCGTTAAGACAGCCAAAATTAAAAACAGTGTAGCTGGATGCGGCAAAGCATTCCCCCCACGTTCAACTATATTCAAAAAGCGCTGCATCAGCGTTGTCTTCGTTTTCGTTACCATATTTTTTAAGCTTTGAATTGATCTTTCATCTTCTCACACAACTTCCATCTAATTAGTTTTCAGCAGAAATCATCAACAAAAATTATTCCGTTCTATAGAACAGTACAAGATCATCCTATTTTTTAATCAGACAATTCTACAAAAAAGCGGGGACATTGTTCATTTTATTCATAAGAATCCATGTACCTATCATAAATCTATTTAGATAACTATCTCGACACATTGGGGAACTAAAAAGCAAACAATTGAGTTGCACATATGATATAGAATTAAATTCGCTCTCAATCCCAATTGGATTTTTTATGTTTTGTTGCCCAAGATATAATGGATTCATAATAATAGTCTCCAATCGATAACTATTGACAGATTAAAATCGGTCAATAAATTTTTAATGATTTATATTAAGCCTATAATTAATGAAACGATTATTTTCAACACTTATCTTAAGTCTAGTTTTATTTCTAGGATCAAATGCTCAGGCCTGGCTTAAAAATTTGCCCAAAACAAATGACTTACAAACATCACCCAAAGCAGAAAGTTCTGAAGTACCCACTAAGTCAAAGACAGCAAAAGAGTTGACTTTAAAAGATTACCAAAAAGCATTCAACGACTATTGGGAACCTTTTAATGTCAACAAGAAAGGATATTATCACGAAAAAGGAGTCAAGAAAAAAGCTTACGGTTGGAAACAGTTTAAGCGATGGGAATGGGATATGCAAGGGCAGGTTGATCCTTCTACAGGTAGGTTCCCAGAAAAGACAGCACAACAAGTTTACGATGAATACATTAAGCTTTCTCAAACCACAAGTTCCAATACTGCCAACTGGAGTGAAATGGGACCTTCCAATTCCAAGTCAGATATAGACAATTATTGTAACCTGGGGCGTATAAACTGTATCGCGTTCCATCCCACAGATAACAATACCTACTGGATTGGTGCTCCTTCAGGAGGATTATGGGTTACCCATGACAATGGTGATTCTTGGCAATGTTTAACCGATGAAAATAATGTTTTGGGAGTATCTGATATCGTTATTCCTTCCAATTATCTTACCTCCAAAACAATTTACATTGCTACTGGGGATAAAAATGCTTACAACAACCTCAGTATTGGAGTTTTAAAATCGACGGATAATGGAAAGAGTTGGAATAAAACTGGCTTGTCTGCTGATTTTAATAGAAATAGAATGATGGTTAGTCGTCTATTACTGGATCCCAGTGATGACAATATAATTATTGCTGCAACCGATCGTGGTCTTTTTAAAACCACTGATGGCGGTGCTACTTGGGATAATAGGCTCACAACTATAAATTTTACTGATTTGGAGTTCAAACCTGGCAACTCTTCTACTATTTACGGCTCAACAAAACAAGGACAGATATATACTTCTAATGATGATGGAATTAATTGGACAAAAACTTTTGAGGCCTCTAATGCTCGTAGAGTAGAATTAGCTGTAACAAAAGCCAATCCATCAATTATATATGCAGTAGTTGGAAATTATGATGGTGGACTTGAAGGTATTTACCAATCAGCCAATAGTGGAGAAAGCTTCACCCAGCAATTAAATGGTAGTTCATTCAACATATTAGGATATGAAACATCTGAACCTGGAGGACAAGCCTTTTATGATTTAGCTATTGCAGCCTCTCCAAGTGATGCAAACACTTTAATGGTAGGTGGTATTATGACTTGGGGCTCAAAAGATGGAGGAAAAAACTGGACACTAATTAACAGGTCAAACTATGGAGGTTCAAACCCTGCTGCGATTGTACACGTTGATAAGCATATGCTAAAATACAGATCGAATGGTGATCTGTTTGAATGCAATGACGGAGGCTTGTCTTTATCCAAAGACGATGGTAAAAATTGGATCAACAAAACCAATGGCATGGTTATTAGCCAGATGTACAGACTTGGCGTTGCTCAAACAGAAGCGGGAATGGTTATGACTGGTCTACAGGATAACGGAACAAAATCAATATCCTCCGAAGCATGGAAAGATGTTTATGGAGGTGATGGTATGGAATGTATCATCGATTATACCGATAGTAAGATTCAATATGCATCAACCCAAGGAGGGGGAAGTATTATAAGAACTAAAGACGGATGGAAAACAACTACATACGTACAACCTACAGAAGCCGGTCCTGGAACATGGACAACTCCATATATTATGGATCCAAACGATCACAAAACACTTTATGCTGGCTATAAGGAAGTCTGGAAAACTACGAATCAAGGGGATACCTGGGAGGCTATCTCTAATATTAACTTCTCTGAAAAAATTCTACAGTTAGCCATTGCGTCATCCAATAGTTCAGTTCTGTTTGCCGCTCAAAACTATAGCATTTGGAAAACAGATAATGGAGGAAGAACCTGGAAAGATGTTACCAGTAATCTTCCATTAATAAATTCGAGTATTCAGGGCATAGCTATAAGCCATTTCAATGAGCAAATAGTATGGGTAGCACTAAGTGGATATAATTCCGACAATGTATTTGAATCAAAAGATGGTGGAGAAACATGGACCAATATATCAAAAGGACTTCCTCAGCTTCCGGCATATTCTATTGTTCAGAATAAGCAATCATCTGGAGAGAATCATCTATACCTCGGTACCGAGTTGGGCGTCTATTTCAAAAAAGGAAATACTGATTGGGTACCATACAATGCAGGATTACCTAATGTAAAAATTGGCGAGCTAGAAATCTACTACAACAGTGATACCAATAACTCAAAGCTTCATGCAGCAACCTATGGCAGAGGGCTATGGGAAACTCCTTTAGCTGCTCCTGTTGCCAATTTACCTGAAGTCAAAACAATTTCTGCATCAATACTATCGAAAACATCTGCTCAGTTCATAGGAGAAGTTGTTAATGAAGGTACTACTGCCGTGATTCAAAGAGGTTTTGTGTGGAGTACACATAGTAATCCGACACTTGATGACAATGTACAAAGTGTTGAGGCAGGCACAGGAAAATTTACAGCAGATATAACCAACTTGACTGCAGCAACGAATTATAATGTTAGAGCTTATGCTACCAACTCCAGCGGAACTTCATATGGAACAAACATTATATGCCAAACAGATTGTGATCCACCAACATCTCAAGCTACAGATCTGGTAATCGACCAAATAAATGATAACTCTATCACAATAAGTTGGACCAATAATGGTGATCCGGTAGTGGTCATTGCAAAAAAAGGTGCAGCAGTAAATTGGTCGCCAGAAAATGGGTTCAATTATAAAGTAAACTCAGACATTACTAAAGGAGAAGATATAGGAGCAGCCAATATTGCTGTATTTTCAGGAACAGCTAGTTCTGTAACAGTAACAAACCTGAATGATAATACAATATATCATTTTGCTGTCTATAAGTACAATGGTTCCGAAATGTGTTACAATACTGAAAATCCGGCAATAGGTAATGCTACAACCACAGGTTATTGTGCAGCTTCTGGGGGCGGAAACTTATTTTTTAACTCAATAAAACTTGCTGATATAGAAAATACAGATACAGGCTATGAACCATATCAGAATTTCACCAATATATCAACAGAACTTGAGGTCGGCAAACAATACACACTAACAGTCAATAAAGAGTTATCATACTATGAAGATATTGATTATGGAGTATGGATTGACTTTAATGACAATAAAAGTTTTGAAGATCAAGGAGAAAATATACTCTGTAAGGCCAATTGTTATTCGATTGTCAATTTTAATTTAGAAATACCTGCAAATGCCAAATTAGGAGCACACCGAATGCGCATTAGAACAAAAGCAGTAGGCGATGATTGCGGGACAAGTTGTGGACAAACACTTCTAGGGGAAGTAGAAGATTATACCGTGATTCTTGTGGATCAAAAATTATACAATGCTACTTTCATTATTAAAGATTCAGAAAACAATTTCATCGAAAATGCCTCCGTTAGTCTTACCGGATGTGAAACGAAACAAACCAATGCAGATGGTAAAGTAGTATTCAGCAATATCGCGCCAAAGGATAACCTAGAGTACAATATCACAAAAAGTGGATATGATAATTGTACTGGCAATATCAACATTGTCGACAAAAATATTGAAGAGAACATTACACTGAAAAAAAGCAAATTCAATATCAATTTTACTATTTCGGACCAAAATGGTAGTATCGAAGGTGCTGAAGTTGTTTTGGACAATGAATCAAAGAGTACAAATAACACAGGAAATGTGAACTATACAAAAGTAGCAGGCAACTACAACTATTCGGTAACAGCTGCAGGTTACCACTCTGATTCTGGAACAATAAATATTACAGATAAAGATATTGATAAAGCAATTGTTCTAAGTATAAATACATCGGCACCATTAATGGAAGATAAGCTGTTAAAAGTCTATCCAAACCCGACATCTGGCTCTCTAACCATTGAAGGAAAGATGTTGCAAGAAGCCCATGTTTATGTTCTGGATATGAATGGAAAGATTCTGATCTCAAAGCAATCAAAACAAACAACAAACAAATTAGATCTTTCCCGGTATACCAATGGCGTTTATCTACTAAAAATTGAAAAAAACAAGAAAACGTACAAGAGACTCATTGTCAAACGATAGAAAACATACTAAGGAAGCCTGCTTTTATGAGCAGGCTTCCTTAGTCTATATCTTTCAAACCACATTAATATCATCAGCTATATTTCAAAGCTCCTGCAAATAATTAAACAATTTTGCACGCTTAGTTGTCTTGTTCATATAATTCAAAATAACGAATAATATGAGAGAGGAACTTCACACTAAGGTAATACGAATTGGATTAGGGATAATTTTTCTGGTTCCGGGGATTTTCAAACTGATTTCTCCCGATGCATTTTTGGAATACTTGACAACAAGTCCGGTTCAGATACCGGGTGGAGAATTACTATTTTATCCTGTAACTATTTTGGAGATTATAGGGGGAATTGTTCTCATATTTAATACCCATCTTTTGCAACGAATAAGACCTCTGTTTTACCTAATGTTTATCGGAATTCTATTGGTTGCAACTGCTTCGGTAGTTATTCCCGATGCAGGTAACATGTTTGCTGACCAGCAAGAAATGGCGAAATTATACCAACAAGCTCACCCCAGTTTAAAGGGATTAAACATGGATATATTTCCTTCAAAAATTGGATTGATTAATATCCTGTTTCACCTGTTTGGTGTAGCTCTACTGGCTTCTCTCTTATACAAAGCACTCAAGAAGTAAAGATAGATAGTAAAAAAAGAGGGTGTCCCAAAAGCTTAGTTCTAATTTTATGAACTTATGGATTTAAGTCACCACTTGGTTTATCACCCCTAAATCCCCTGAAGGGGACTTAAGCCTCCTCTTTAGGGGAGGTTTGGTGTGGTAAAAAGGGAAGTAGGTTATAAAATGAAAATTCGATTTCAAATGAATTTACTTTGGGGATACCTCCTTTTATAGAATCACTGGACTACAAATATCCAAGAGTTAGTATCTATTTTACTTGTTTTTTAATCCAATCTGAAATATCATTTAATACTTCAGGAGCCACTGTTTCTTCAATATCCTCCACTTCGGTTGTCATTCCTGTTTCACAATGTTGGAAAAAGTGGTTCATATCTGGATATTTCTTCATTTCGAATTTTTGATTGCCTGCTTTAGAAAAACTCTTACTTATTCCTTGTAGATTTTCATCACACAACACCTGAATATCCTTCTCGCCATTCAAAGCCAACCAAGGAATTTGAAGCTGTGATAAATATTCATCAGGCTGAAACTTCAGAAAATATTTATACCAAGGAAGCGTATATACCTTATACCGCATAAGCGCTTGTCTACTGTTTACCGTTTTCATTCCATTCTGCATGGTTACTCCAAACATCTTCTGAATATTCTCGTCCTGATTATATACCCAGCCAATGAGCTCTTGTGCAAAAATAGTCTCAGCAACAATCTTATCGTAGTTCATAGCCACATCCAATAGTCGACTATCGAAAACAATCATACTATCGACACTAGCTGCTGGTAATACCTGACTATAATTCTTTCGGAATTGCTTAATTAAGATCTCTTTCCCTTTTATTCCAGGGCCTGCCATAGAGACAACAAATGCAATATCTTTCCGCTGTTTAGCCACAATAGCAGCAATCATTCCGCCTTCTGAATGACCAATAAGTCCGATATTTTTAGCATCAATTGTTGGCTGCTGTTTCAGGAATTCTAATCCGGCAATTACATCTTTAGCAAAATCGGAAGAAGTTGCCGTTGCTAACGTCTCTTTTCCTGTTGTTTTTCCAATTCCGCGGTCATCTACCCGAAGCACTGCTATTCCTTGTTCAGTTAAATGATCGGCAATTACCCAAAATGGTTTGTGCCCAAATACCGTTTCATCGCGATCTTGTTGACCACTACCGGTAATCATTATAACTGCCGGAAACTTGCCTTCTCCTTTAGGAGTTGTTAAAGTAGCACCAAACGTAATCGATTTATCGGGATTGGTATAAGTAACCTCCTTTACATTATAGGCAAATGGAGCTTTAGGCATCTGAGGTCTTTTCAACTCTTTTAAAGGCCCCATAATTAGAGGGAATGTCTTCCCCATCTGAATCCACTTTCCATCGATCTTCTGCCCTGCAACCTTTCCTTTATATAGCGCCTGCATCATGTTGAATGCAACAAAAACAGAGTCATTACGAAATTGTGTTTTATCGGCCTTAAAATTTTTCAGTCCTTGAAGAGGAACATCTATATAACAATTGCCCTCCTTAAAATGGAAGATCATCTTCAATTTAACTTCTCCGATACTAATTTTTCCTTGCCAATCGGGAAATTTCAGTTGTGAGCTATCCTGTGCATTTAATCCGCTCCATGAAACAAAAAAACAGAATATAAGTAGTAAGTGTCGCATTGGTTAACGTATTTAATAGTTCAATTTTGTACAATCCATCATCCCCACTTTCTCACGCTCCATTCAATGGTCCAAAGTAGCACTATCAACAACCAAATCAACCAGGAACTCCACATTGGAATTTTAGCCTGACGTTTATCTCCGGCTAACTGCTCAGGTGCTTGATTTAACAGAGTTTCCAATTCTTCTGCCGAACGAATATTTTTCCCTCCTGTCATACTCATCAACTCCTGCAATACTTCAAAATCGGGATTTGGTCGTGCAAACTCTTTGTTCAATGCTACAATGTTCACACTAATAGTATCACAAAATGTATTATCATTACGTTTATTTACTGCTTTTATTTCGAACTGAGCTTTCGCCTTTCGATACTGCTGTGGTACTTTCCAAAAGCCAGTAAATACTCCTCGTTCCTGCTCTTTTAGTTTGAAATTATTTCCCTTGGAGTTAAGCAATCGGGCAACCACATTGAACTTCTCGTTTTTATCTTCAAACTGAGCCGTTAGCTTTACTTGCTCCTCTGAACGATAGTTCAATTTATCGCTTGAAATTCGAAATTGGTTTTCTTTATTTCGAATACTATTTTGAGCTAGCCACAACACTGAATTGGCCCAGAATTTTCGGTAATACTTATTGGTTCTGCCATTGGGCCCCCAGCCATTCTGGTAACCTTCTCCCCAACCACCTGCAGCGTCAGAAGTAAAAGCCATCGATCGGCCTTTGCCATAGCTCTGCACACAGATTAAAGGCATATTCTTTCGTTCGCGCCAATAGGCTAAAACGGTTGCTCCCGGTTTCGCTCTTCGCACAATGTTGGTTCCTCTAAAAGGAGGATGCTGATCAATAATTTCTAAACTTTGCTCTTTGGTAGCTCCTAACTGCCATATCGGATGATCCAGGCTTCCCACAGGGATAGAAGGTTTAATGTGTGCACCCATTTGACCTCGTCCAAATCCACTCATATCTACAGGAATGATCTTCTCCCACGTAGTTTTATCCCAACCACCAGAACCAAAACTGGTATTGCCGCCAATCATACAAAGACCACCACCTCGTTTTTCAATTAAATCGCGCGTCCATTGCAACTGAGCATCACTAAAAATGGTGCGGTTAATATCGCTACAAATCACCACATCGTATTTATACAAATCTTTACGCGACTTTGGATACCCTCGTTTTCTCGTCTTCACGTGGTAAATCTGCCCACCAACAGCAGCCTGTCGATCGACGACATAGGAATCTACATCAATGCGCCCCATTTCCCGGCACGACTGTTCAATGAAGCGATATGCCGGCCAACTGGCGCCGTTTACTCTATTCTTCCTGTAATTACTATTGGTTCCCTCCATGTATAAAACACGAATCCGAGGGTCGCTCACTTTCACGTAAAAGAAACAATTATTATCTACTGTTGTCAGCTCTTCGTGAAAAGCATTCAACTGCAAATGGTAATTACTACTAGCCTGTCCCGAGTTGAAAAGCATTTCCACATTCATCTGACCATTCTTCACTTTGCCTCGGGTTTGTTTCAATAGTTCTGATCCTTTCAGCAATTTTACATTGAAAAGCTCCCCTTCTAAGTCTTCGAAATGCAGTATTGCATTTAGCTTTATCACCTCGTTGGGACGTGCATGCGTTGCCACGTCAATATTATCAATCCGTCCATTACGTTGTTTCACATTCTTACCATATCCCATTACAGAAATGGCTGTACCTTTGGTTCGGGCTAAAGCTATTGCAGCATTTAACCGTGCTTTATTTTCTGTCTGTCCATCGGTACAAATTATCAAGTTCGAAATAGACTCCTTTCGGTTTAGAACATGTTCAATGCTCTCCACAATCCGGGTCGACTGCCCAATGGGCTGCCATTGCTCAAATTGCTTTATGGTATCGATGGAGCTTGCCAATGAATCGAACATCACCCATTCCACGGGTGTCTTCATTTGCTGACTCATAAGCGGGAATACATCGCTCACCATTTGCTGCCATCGCGTCTCTCCTTCTCCCACATTCATACTCGTCGACTGATCGAGCATCACCACGTTTTTACGTGATATTATTTGTTCTTTACGTTCAACAACCTTCACTGGGTTGAGTAAGATTACAGTTAGAATTGAAAGTACCAGTAGTCGTAAAACAACAATTACAACTTTCTTGAATTTGTTGTACGATTGCACTTTCAGTACACTCCACATCATAATCAGAGTACTTACTGCAACTAGTGCAATAATATATTGAACAGGTATATGAGGATTAAAATTCATGATTGTTTCTATTTTTTATCTGTGCTTTCATCCAAATCGATATCATCGGAAAGGGCTTTAAAGTACTTTTCCACCAATTTCTGATACCTATTGGTCAATCGAATCTCTTTGCTAGATCTGATTTCGTCTTTCATCAAATCTTTAATCATATCGTTCAATTTAGAATCCAACGACTGCAAAACTCCATTCTTAATACTTCCGCTACCATTTCTTAGCTGCCGACTCATACTCTTCAGTTCATCATTGCCCGATACATTTATATCTTTCATCAGGTTTTGAAGAAGCTGTTCTTGTTCTTCTTCACTCAACTTAGCTCCCAACAAACGAGACGTAGCATTCTGCATCGTATTCAAACGATCGAGTTTACTCATGGTTAAATTCAAATGTTCACGTCGTAACTCCTGTTCCAGCTTTTTAAATGCTTCCGATAGTTTCTCCAACTGAAGTTCATTCAATTGTCCTTTCTCCAATTTATCGGCCATTTTGTTCAGCTTCACTTCGTTCATCAATTGATTCAAGCGCTCATTCATAGCTTTATCTTCGCTATTTTGAGCCATCTGATTCAACCAATCGGCAATGGTCTTAGCATTACGAGAAGCTATTGCTGTTCCAGAATTATCGTTGCCTGGCTTATTACCTCCCGCTTTATCTCCGCTATTATTTCCGGCACTATTTCCCTTTTGACTACCTTTCTTCTTGCCATTCTTCTGACCTGCCTTATTCGACTTGCTGCCTTTCTTTTTGCTATCTTTCTTTTGCCCCTCCTTATGTTTTTTCTTATCTGATTCACTCTTTGAGTTACACTGTGATTCCTTTTGATCTCTTCGACCTATGGTGGTTTTATCTTTAGCTTGTTTCTCTAATACCATAGCTGTTTTCTTAGCCATATCGGCTGCCTTTTTCAATGTTTCCTGCAAGTTATTCTTATCGTTACCTCGCAGCTGCAGTGCTAATTGCTTAAGTGTTTCAATGGTTTGGAGAATTGTAGCTTGTGCATCTTGTTGATTTTCGAGCAGTTTCACATCTTCAGTCATAAGATCAATCACCTCCTGCATTCGCTCCAGATTCAACTTTGTTCCATCGGGATGAATTTCCAGACGAGCTTCTAACTCTTCTGCTTCGGCCTTGCATTTTTGCTGAAGTAACAAAGCATCAAATGCAGCTCGCACACTCTCTTCTGTCAGTTGAATTTCGTGTAAACGTTTTACCTCTTCCTCCTTCTCAACCAATTTATCGATATCCAAAGCCAGCTCGGACAAAGCACTGCATGAGTTTTTGCAACTGCTACCGCCTTTTTTCTTTTTCAGCATTTTTGCCAATGCTCTACGTACCTTCAGCAAATGAGCTAAACTCTGTTCCCCGTGCGAAAAAGTACCTTGCCACTGCATCGAATTAATCTGATCAATCAATAAATCTTGTTCATTCTGAGCACTTAGCATCTCCTCATTCAACTCAACCGGCAAATTCAGTTTTCCTCTTAATGTTCCGGTATTCTCTTTGGCTTTAGCTGTCTGTTCGCTCCACTTCTGCTTCTCTTTTTCAGCACCACCTTCATGGGCACATTTAAATACTCCTGAATTGATGTTTCGCATTGACTGAATCAATCCTTCCAGTTTATAGAAAGCAGGCATATCCTTACTGCCAACACTTTTCTTGGAAGTATCTTTATCCAGTTTATAGGTCAATCGGTATGCCCGGATATCGATGCCCCGCAATAACGAAACAGCCCTCTTGCGCCTATTGGGTTTACGATCTTTGGCCCATGCAAAAACACGAATATTACTATTAATCGTTACCGGATATTTCTCCAATAGCAAATGAGCTATATCTTTCCACTCAACGACAACACTATCGGTCAATGTTTTTTGAAGCAGTTCCACTTCCTTATCGTCTACCTTGGCAGTAATCCCCACCTGCTTCAGTCCAAAATCATCGTGCGCATAAATCTTAAACGGCACCTCGGTAGTGGCAGTAACTTCAATATCCTTAGCCGGATCGAGCAACTTTACCACAGGTAACTTATCGGGACGAACCTCCATCTGGAAGGTTTTCTTTGTTAAGTACATGCCTCGCTTATCTTTTCCACTTATGGAGTAAACACCGCGACAAGTGTCAGGAACAGTGAAAATACCTTTCAACTCATAGCGCTTGGGATGAAGTTGTATCTTTTGGCCATCAGCGAGCTCTATAAATCCCTCTTTCATTCGCTGAGTCATTTTAAAACTCACTTCAACACTATCTCCTTCCATTGCTCGAATCACTCCTCCACTCAATGTATCGGCTTTCATTCCAGTGTATTTCGGATGATGCAGTATTGCATTTATAGATTCAATTTCAGGAGGGGCAATAACTGTGATCTGCCTTCTGGTTGATATTCCATCGCCAGCAGTGACAAACACCTCAAAGCTTTCGGTCTGCTTTAAGAAATGCTTTTCTGCCGAACGGCCTCTTCGGTCTACATCAAATAATTGCCATTCCCCATCTTTGGTTTTATAATGAAACTGAACATTATCAGGCATTCTTCCTCTGAATCGTGCAAACACCGAAACATCTTCTTTTTTATAGAATTCGAAAACAGATTCCAGTGATATTTGAGTATAAGCGAGCTGACTCTGTGGATTCATTAAGCGCACAAAGGCAATTCTGTTTTCATATGAAGAGAGAAAAATAATTGCAAAAAAGGCAGACAGAATAAAATATCGTGTTCTGTTCCTTCGCTTATTAAGGTTTACCAATGGTAGGTTTGTCAGTTTTTTTTCAGCAGCATTTAGTACCTCTTTCTCCAACCCATTAATTTCGGTCTCCTCTTTGCCGCTAATTTGCCACGCTGTTCGTACCAATTGTTGCTCGTCTCCACAATGCTGTTCCAGCTCATTTAATGCTGCTTCTTCGCGATATTTTCTATAAACACTGAACCAACCATGATACCCCACTAGCAATATTCCAATAATGTAGGTACCTAGCATTAAAATTCTATAGATTGATGGAACAATTGTCATTTCTTCAATCAATCGAAGAGCTAAAGTCCAGATCCATAGCGAATAAAAAATCCAGCTAAGCCAAGACAAAAAAGCTTTTTTGCGTTCGCTTTTTATCCTATTTGATATATATCGATGTATTAAACCATTCATTGTTGTTGTTTTTAATGTTTCCAATAGGCTACTAAAGCTTCTATTAACAGCAATCCAAGCACTATCAAGGCGATGAAGTAAAACCACTCTTCCGGCAGCTCTTCTCCTTTAATTCGTTTTACTTTCGCGTTTTCATTGATGTTATCCTGCTTATCAACCCCAATCATCTCATAGAAAACATCTGCAGCAACAGTGGTTACATCCTGTTCTTGCAGGTCGGCATTTACCACTAATTCCTTGTTGTAGATTCCAGGTTCAGGATAGTTTAGCAGTTGACAATTGACTTGAACAGTAGGAGTGCGTGCTCCTTTCTCGCTTGTCATATGTAAAATTAACTCACGCACCACAGGAAGGAACATTCGCTCAATAGACCAGTCGGTCCATGCCCGGTTGGGCGGATTACTTACCACTACAATTCTTCCTTTCCCCACTTGCTTATCCAAAATTGCAGGTGTTCCATCGGCATATCCAGCCAATACTTGTTTGGGCTCATAACCTTCAAAGTCGAAATGCTTTTCGAAAACAATGGAACTTAAACCGGTACCACTTTTATTTCGAAAATTCGCCAACGCAGGGTGCTTCATATTCCATTGCTCTACTCGCTGAATAGAAGGAGAATCGCAATTTTTCACCTTTACAGGAAAGAGTTTTTTAGAATGGAGTTGATTTAATTTCTTTGGATTAGATTTCGGTCCTAAAAAATAAATCAAACTCCCTCCTTCATTCAACCAGCTAGCCAATTGTTTTGTACGATTTTCTTGAATATGGCCTCCATCACAAAAAACAATTGCATCGTCCAGCTCAGAAGGGAGTTGATTTACCACATCTATCAATAAACTATTTTCATTTTTTCCTTCTACATTCAATGCCTTTTCAATAAAATACGAGGCATTTCCGAATCGGGATTTTCCCCGATTTCCTTCAATCAGGTGAACTTTATGGGGCTCTTCCACATATTTTCTAAAGAAGAAGCGATTATCAAAACCATAAGCATCATTGCCTTTCCAATGCAATTCTCCATTCACCCAACCAGCCTGTTGCGGCTTCCAAGAAATCTGACCATTGCTTTGCAAAGCTTTCTGCTGCTCTCCATTTATTTCCAGTACTATTTCTCCTTTGGACAATGAATCAATTGTCCATACAGGTTCCAAGTGAGCCAATTTATCTTTTACCAGATCAGGAATTATCACTTCCTGAATTCCATTATTTACTGAAGCTGCAGGCAATATTCGTTCTACTTTTAATTCGATATTGGCAGGCCATTCCATACTTTCGTTTCCTTTAAAACCGCTTTTCTGACAATCGGTAAAGAGCACTAAACGCATTGCCTTTTTCCCGCTGTTCAATAACCTATTCTGTGCCCACGACAAAGCTTTCTCATAATCTGTGGCACAACCAGTTTCTCGAGGGATACTATCTAAATGACTCACTTCCATCACCTCATCGGCAAAACAGGCATATATCAATTCTCCATTAAACTGCTCCTTTTTCAACCAAGCATTGGCTTTCTCACATGCAATACCCACCATCTGCTTCCCATGATAGTTGCCTCCCATACTTCCCGAGGCATCAATCATCAATAAGGTAATTTGCTGCTCTACATTATAATGTGAGTTTTTATAGCCAAAAGGACGGGCAAAAAGAAAAACCAACGCCGTAATCAATAAAAGTCGAAGAATAAGTAATATAATTTCCCGCCAACTTTTCTGGTGACGCTGCAATTGCATGGCCTGCTCCAGAAAACGAAGTGATCCTAGCCAAACACGGGGAGCTTTATTTGACTTTATAAGATGAATAATGATTGGAATAACCAATGCTCCCAATCCTATTATGAATATTAACTGTATAAAATGCATGAATTAATGGTGAATTCGTTTCAAAAGATATTCGACTAATACATCTTGCAATGGCTGATTGGTAGTCACTTTCACCCAATCGACACCAATTTCTTTAAACCGGTTGTATAACCGATCTTGCCAACGCTTAACCACTAGCTGATAAGCCTCTGCCAGTTGCTTTGTATTTCCTTTTCGTTTTCCTCCACCTTCCAATCCTACAAACTCGAACCATCCATTTGAAGTAGGTAACTCCACCTCATAAGGATCCAAAACCTGAAATACAATTACTTCGTGTCCCATCTGTTTAAACTGATCGAGGTGTTCGAGCAATTCTTGTTCATTATCCATCAAATCGGAAAACAGAACAACAATTCCACGATGCTGCATCATTTCGGGTAATTGATCCAACATACGGGTAATGGGAAATTCATCGGCAACAACACTCTGCTCCAGCAATGCAACAAGGTGCTGTAGATGTCCGCCTTTAACCGCTGGTGGCAAGCTAACACCCCATTCTCGCTCCAGTAAGAAAAGACCGGTAGCATCTCTGTTTCTAAGAGAAAGATAAGCCAATGAAGCTGCTGCTCGTGCTGCGTATGCCCATTTTGTGTGGCCGCCATTTTGTGCTAACATCGATCGACTTTGATCCATTAGCAGGTATAAATTCAGATTGGTATCGGCTTCGTATTGCTTTACGTACAATCGATCTGTTTTGGCCCATAAGTTCCAATTTACATGGCGTAAATCATCGCCTACAATATATTTTCGATGCGAATCGAACTCATTACTAAAGCCAATGAACTTACTCTTATGTCCGCCACTAAGCAATCCTTCTACCACACCATGTGCTACCAGCTCTAAATCGTCCATTGCCATGAACAGATCAGGATCTTCTACACATGGCGCATGTTCTTTATGTGGTTGTTTCATGGCTTACGATCTTACCTGATCTAAAATATGCGATATAATCTCATCGGCTTTCACCTTATCGGCCTTACTTCGGAAGTTTAGTACCAAGCGATGACGCAATACAGCATGTGCCACTTCCTGCACATCCGACTTACTTACATGGTAACGCCCGTTCAGTAAAGCTTTTGCTTTGGCTCCCAGAATAAGGTATTGCGATGCACGTGGACTAGCACCGTGTCCGACATATTTTCTTACCATTTCAATCTTAGAAGTGCTTCCATTCTCCACACGAGTTGCTGCTACCAAACGAACGGCATAGCGAATAATATCGTCGGCCACCGGGACACTACGTACAATTTGCTGTAGCTGGGCAATCTCTTCGGCATTAATTATATGAGAAACCTCTTCTCGCACTGCTCCTGTTGTTCCTTTTACAATGGCCATCTCATCGGCCTCGGAAGGGTATTTAACTTTTAAACAGAACATAAATCGATCGAGCTGCGCTTCTGGCAACACATATGTTCCCTCCATCTCAATGGGGTTTTGTGTTGCCAAAACCATAAATGGCTGATCTAAATCGTAAGTTTTTCTACCTATCGATACATTATGCTCTTGCATAGCCTGCAACAATGCCGCCTGCGTTTTAGGGGGAGTTCGGTTAATCTCATCGGCCAATACCAAATTAGAGAAAATTGGGCCTCTTAGAAACTGGCGAACACGGCGACCAGTATCCGGATCTTCTTCAACCACATCGGTTCCTGTAATATCTGAAGGCATTAAATCGGGAGTAAACTGAATGCGACAGAAGTCGAGATTCAACATCTGTGCCATGGTATTAGCCATTAATGTTTTTCCTAGTCCTGGAAGTCCCAAAAGCAATACATGTCCTTTACATAGCATACTAATCAGCATAAACTCTAACGTATGCTGTTGTCCGTATACTACTTTTGATGCTTCATTTATTAACTGATGATGAGCCTCTTTCAGTTTTTGCACTAACTCTAAGGCATCTAACTGCTTGTCAATTTCTGTAGTTTCTACTGTTTCAATCATGGATCGTTTGTATTTATTGTTTTAATTCTATTTCATTTTAAGTCCCAGTTTCACTCCCTGCAATCGATCCTTCTCTTCGGGGACAATGGTTCCTTTTCCATCACCATCGCCGTCTAATACAATTGTTTCCAATTGAATTAAATCACGAATTTGATACCATAAGTTCACTTGATTTTTAGCCTGTTGATGAATTTCACATAAGTCGGCAACCTTATCGTTATTTCGATCAACTCCTTCACTCAACACGTTTCCTAACACCTCGCTCAATGCCGGTTCGTTATCCATATCTTCCAGTTCCATGGCTCCAAGAATCTTTACATTCTTATTAGCTAGCATTTTTACTGCTCGCTTACCACATTCCGAAGACCAAATAATTCCAGCATTTACACCCGCTTCTTTTAAAAACTTACCTGCCTCTGAAATCTTAAGATCTTTTCCTTCGAAATGAAAATGGATATCGTTGGGAGTTGAATTGCTGTGCCCATAAAAAATGAGCAAAAAGCTCTTTGAACTTTCAGCCTTTAACTGTTGGGTGGTTCTCTCCCATTCTGAATAATTACCAACCACATCAATAGATTGTATCTGGTAATTTTTATGTATCGCTTTTTTTATAAAGTCGATTCCTTCCTGATATTTTTTGCTATCAGAACTTTGTCCAACCGATCCATTGACAATTAAAATGTGATCAATTAAACGAACTTGTGCTTTTGAATATATTTGCCAACAGAATGTTAGCAAAACAGATAGAAATAAAGATTTTAGTGTCATGATTTAGCTGTTTCACTAGCATATGTAATCACAAGTACAAAATAATTACACATCAACTACTAAAATATGTTAAAATAAAATCTGTAAATGGAATGTATTAAAACATAAATAGTCCCAAATCACTAAATATTACATAATTATTTACTGCAATATACTTCTCCATTGGATACAAAAAGAGGTTGCCTCTTTCGAAACAACCTCTTCCTATATATTAATAATAATTCTTAACCGATAATTTTCCGCTTATTCCCTTGATTATAGAATATTGGTTCACGTTTTAATCCTCGAACAATCAGCAATATTCCTGCAACAACAAATGGAATACTTAAAATCTGCCCCATATTCAATGTCATTCCCTCTTCAAATGCTTCTTGATTCTCTTTTACAAACTCTATCAAGAATCGAGAGAAGAATATCCCAATAAAGAAGACACCTAATAGTAATCCTTCTCGGTTTCGGTACAGCTTTTTTTCGTTGTAATAAAGGGTCAACATTACAATAAATGTAATCAGGTAAGCCCCTGCTTCGTATAACTGAGTAGGATGCTTGGCTACAATCTCACCATTGCGCTCGAAAATAAATCCCCAAGGCAATGAAGTAGCTACACCATATATTTCAGAATTCATCAGGTTTCCTAAACGAATTAGCATTGCTACCATAGCTACAGGAACAGCCAATCGGTCTAAAGTCCACAACATTGGTCGTTTGGTAATCTTTTTCGAGAATAACCAGATGGCCAAGATAATACCAAGGGTTCCACCATGACTGGCTAAACCACCTTTCCAAACCATTAATATCTCGCCTAAATGTTGCGAATAGTAATCCCAGGCATAAAAGAAAACATGCCCTAAACGAGCACCTACAATTGTGGCTACAAATACATAAACGAATAACGATTCTAACCACTTCTCGTCTTCTCCTTCTTTGCGGAACATCTTTTCCATAATTCGATATCCGAAGAAAAAACCAATGGCAAACATTAGTCCATACCAACGAGGAGCAATAAAGCCCAAATCGAATATTTCGGGAGATGCATTCCACCTAATAGCTGCTAACATATTCTGTCGTTTAAAATAAGATAAGACCTTTAGATACTCGAATATTGGGATTATTAGAATATCTAAAAATCTATAATTTATGAATACTTACACGAAGTAAATAATATCGTTTGAAAAATAAAAAAAAGCCGGCATTAAACCGGCTCTTTCTTCGTATATATCTATTCTTATTCTGCTAAATTTTTACCGTGGCATTGCTTAAATTTCTTTCCGCTACCACATGGACAAGGATCGTTACGTCCTACTTTTTTCTCCACACGAACAGGTTGTGCTTTTGGTTTCTCCTGATTTGGAGTTCCTTCGCTTCCTGATTCTGATCGACCAGTTTGCATACGGCTCATATCAGTGTGGCGACGCTCTTGTGCTTCTTGAACATCATCGGCATCCTGAATTGGAATATGTCCTTTCATCAAAGTAGAAACCACATCTTTATTCACCTCTCCAACCATATCTTTAAATAGGTTGAACGATTCGAATTTATAGATTAGTAATGGATCTTTCTGCTCGTAAGTAGCATTCTGTACCGACTGCTTCAGGTCGTCCATCTCGCGAAGGTGCTCTTTCCATGACTCGTCGATTGTGGCCAACATCACCTGTTTCTGGTAAGCTTTCACCAACTCTTTTCCTTTGTTGTTGTATGCTTTTTCCAGGTTACAGATAATTTGGAATACTCTCTTTCCATCGGAAATAGGTACCACAATATTCTTATACATCTGAGCACGCTCTTCGTATACATTCTTGATTACCGGATAAGCCTGGTCGGCGATGATTTCCACTTTACGAGTATACGACTCAATCATGGTTTCATAAATCTTCTCAACCAACTCTTCTGGTTTTCCTTTTGCAAACTCATCAGCATCAAAAGGAGATTCGATACTCATTAAGCGCATCAACTCCAATTCAAAGCCATCGAAGTCGCCAACTCCATGGAATTCGTTCACCACGTTCTCGATGGTATCGTACATCATGTTAATGATATCTACTTCCATACGCTCACCTTGCAATGCGTGGTGGCGCTTTTTGTAGATAACTTCACGCTGATTGTTCATTACATCATCGTACTCTAGTAGTCGCTTACGAATACCGAAGTTATTCTCTTCCACTTTTTTCTGTGCTCTTTCAATAGATTTAGAGATCATTCCATGCTGAATTACCTCACCATCTTCCAAACCCATCTTATCCATGATTCCTGCAATACGATCTGATCCGAACAAACGCATCAAGTCATCTTCCAATGAAACATAAAACTTAGAGCTACCCGGATCTCCCTGACGACCAGCACGACCACGTAGCTGACGGTCTACACGACGAGATTCGTGACGCTCGGTGCCTAAAATAGCCAAACCACCAGCATCTTTAATCTCCTGGCTTAGCTTAATATCGGTACCACGACCGGCCATGTTGGTTGCAATAGTTACCGCACCATTTTGTCCGGCTTCTGCTACAATATCAGCTTCTCGCTGGTGCAACTTCGCATTCAGTACGTTGTGCTTAATTCCACGTAGCTTAAGCATTCGGCTTAATAGCTCCGAAATTTCTACCGAAGTAGTACCCACCAATACTGGTCGGCCTTTTTTATTTAAATCAGTAATTTCTTCGATTACTGCATTCAGTTTCTCACGCTTTGTTTTATAAACTAAGTCGTTGTCATCTTTACGCTGAATTGGACGGTTGGTAGGAATCACCACTACGTCTAATTCGTAGATGTCCCAAAGCTCACCTGCTTCTGTCTCTGCAGTACCGGTCATACCCGACAGCTTGTGGTACATTCTAAAGTAGTTTTGAAGTGTAATGGTTGCAAATGTCTGCGTTGCCGCCTCGACCTTTACATTTTCTTTGGCTTCGATTGCCTGGTGTAAACCGTCTGAATAACGACGACCTTCCATAATACGACCAGTTTGCTCGTCAACAATCTTCACCTTGTTTTCCATCACCACATATTCAATGTCTTTTTCGAACATCGAGTATGCCTTCAATAACTGGTTGATGGTATGAATACGCTCCGATTTCACTGAGTAATTCTGAAGCAACTCATCTTTTCTGGCCAGTTTATCTTCTTTTGAAAGTTCTGAGTTTTCAATCTCAGCAATATCGTTACCAACATCTGGTAAAACAAAATATTCCGGATCATTATTTCCTTTCGACATTAACTCGATACCCTTATCGGTTAACTCGATAGAATTTTGTTTCTCTTCGATGATGAAATAAAGCGGATCGGTAACAATATGCATATTCTTATTGTTATCCTGCATGTAGAAGTTTTCAGTTTTCATCATGCGAGCTTTCATTCCCTCTTCACTCAAGAACTTAATCAGCGCTTTATTTTTAGGCATACCTTTAAATGCTCTTAAAAGCAATAAGGCACCTTCTTCCAATTCATCTTTTGTGGCATTTGCTTTAGTTAATAAACGCTTAGCATCACTAAAAATCTGCGTTACTAACTGCTTTTGTGCTCCAACTACTTTTACTACTTCTGGTTTCAACTCCTGAAACTGCTGATCGTCCCCTTTTGGCACTGGCCCAGAAATAATCAATGGAGTACGGGCATCATCAATCAATACTGAATCGACCTCATCGACAATTGTATAGTGGTGCTTACGCTGTACCAAATCCTCTGGATTAATAGCCATGTTATCGCGCAAGTAATCGAAACCAAACTCATTGTTGGTACCATATGTAATGTCGGCATTGTAAGCTGCTCTACGCTCTGGAGAGTTTGGCTGGTGCTTATCGATACAGTCAACTGAAAGACCATGGAACTCGAAAATAGGTCCCATCCATTCGGCATCACGTTTTGCCAGGTAATCGTTCACTGTTACAACGTGTACTCCGCGACCAGCTAAGGCATTCAAGAAAACAGGTAATGTTGCCACCAATGTTTTACCTTCACCAGTTGCCATCTCGGCTACTTTACCACTGTGAAGTACAACTCCACCAATTAGCTGCACATCGTAATGAACCATAGCCCATGTTACAGGACTACCACCAGCATTCCAAGTATTGCTCCAACGTGCGTCGCTTCCTTCAATCAGAACACTTTCGCGACCAGCAGCAATATCTCTATCGAAATCGTTGGCTGTAACAACAACCTCTTCATTCTCGGTAAAACGTCGTGCGGTATCTTTTACAATTGCAAAAGCGGTAGGTAGAATATCCTTTAAAACCTCTTCGATCTTCTCGTTGATTTTCTCCTCGATTTTATCAATTTGGTTGTAGATTTCCTCGCTTTTTACAATATCAACTTCTTCTACTTTTTCTTTTAATTCTTTAACCTGATCAGTCTCAGCTTTAATGAAATCTTGAATTTTCAACTTCAAGTTAGCCGATTCGTCACGCAGTTGATCGTTTGTAAGCGTTACAATACGCTCGTACTCTGCTTTGGTTTTTTGCACATAAGGCATTACTTCTCGGATATCCCTATCGGACTTATTACCAAGAAATTTACCTAAGATTTTTGAAACAAATGCCATTATATTTTTCTTTATTTTTTATCGAAATATCAATTCCCACAAAAGTACACTAAAAGTTGAAAGTATTGAAGAACTGACCCACAAATTGCTATAAGAATTGTGCCACTTTCCATAATAAGCCATATTTTCCGATTTGATGGCAATAGTATGACAAAATAGATGTTTTTCCGGTCATTATTTCCATTTCAACTTTCTACAAAACAAAAAGCGCCAACCTTATTCAGATTGACGCTTTCAGAAATATTTTATTATGAATGATTAACCTTGTGCGGCTAATGCTTCATCTTGCTTACGAGTTACTCGACCATAAATAATCAAAGCAATGGCCGAAACGGTTGCAATTCCTACAAAGTAGAACCAAATGTAGTGCGCATGCTGTGATGCTTCAGCCCATTCGGCATGAGAATTGAATAATTTTGGATCTGGACAATATTTCGACAATAAATATCCGGACAATCCGAATCCTACTAATGATGAAATAAATGAGTGCAAGTGGCTAAATCCAAGGTATAGTCCTTCTTCTCCTTTAGGTGCCTGAAGAGAGAAATACTCCAGGAATCGAGGAGAGATAAATGATTCGGCCAACCCTTGGAACATAATTCCAATAACCATCATAAATGCGACAGGGTGCATCACTGTAAATCCTAAGTCGAAATGCTCACCACCAATTAAGTTACCTGCTGCCATACATAGAGCAGAAACAGGCATAATGAACATACCAATTGTCATAGACAACAAGGCCGTTTTCTTACGCATCATTTGAGTAATTAAACCAACAGTTGTGAAAACAACCAATGGGTTTACATTGGCATACCAAGAGAATGAAGCTCCCTCTCCTGCCATACGTACCACATATTTAGGCATTGTTGCATACAACTGGTGTTGTACCATCCAGAAACCGGTTACAATAAGAATTAGCGCAAATAGTCGTCCATTTGTTACCACTTTTACTAACGCCTGACCAATCTCTTTCATCGATTTACCTTCGTGGCTAGTGTCTTTGCTTTTATAGAATAAGAAAATAGTAATCAAAGCCAACAGTGTCATTCCTGCAGAAAAATAGTTCAGGTTAATTAAACCTTCATTACCCATTGCTTCACGCAAAGGCTTTACAATTGTTTTTCCTGAGAACGCACCAATATTCACCATCGTATAGAAAATAGAGAAACCTCTCGCTCTATTAGCTTCTGTGGTTTCTTTGGCAACAGAACCGCTAATTACCGACTTGATGAATGATCCACCAATCATAATTACCAGCATAATTGGCACAATAAACCATTTCTGGTAACTGGTATTCAAACCATTGAATGTGGTTTCAGTACCATATTCAACCAATCCGGCTGCTTCTAAGAAAGTTGGTAAAATGGCCAATCCGGCATAACCTATAGTTAACAAGCCAAATGCTACCAAGAGCGCCTTTCTAAAGCCAATCCTATCGGCATAAGCTCCACTAAATGTTGGCAAAAAGTACAAGCCAGCCGAGAAGGACCCGGCAATAATACCTGCCTGAAAATCGTTAAAACCTAGTATTCGAGACAGATACAATGTAATTACAATAAATACTCCATAGTATGCTGCTCTCTCCAGTAACTCTACAAAGTTAGCTACCCAAAATGCCTTTGTAAAGCTATTTACAAACCCAGCAATCCCCTTCTTTTCTGTTTCACTATTCATATATTAAGCGGTTAAGTTATTGATTCCACCATTTTTTTCACTTTTAAGTGAATTTAATCTCCTATTTTTGAAGCGCTTTTTAAGCTTAGCGTACAAAAATAGTGTTACCATGTAGATTTCAAAACGAACAACACATTGTTTGATAAAAATCATGTAATAAATAATGTTTTTACGACCCAACTATTAATATCCATTCGCCACACACCGTAATTGATATTTAGTAAAAAACACTGAAACATTTTTATTACAAACTAGTTAATGTTAAAAACAAGCTAAAATGAAGCAACTATTATTGATTCTCATTCTGATTTTGCCAACGTATTTGTACGCGCAACACACATCCATTCAGAATAAGAAGAATGCAAAAATTGGTTACGTATTAAGTGGTGGTGGAGCAAAAGGATTAGCTCATATTGGAGTACTAAAGGTTCTTGAAGAATTGGATATGGCTCCCGATTACATCACTGGAACATCAATGGGAGCTATTGTCGGAGGACTATATGCTGCTGGTTACAATGCTCACGAGCTAGATTCTATCGTCTCGGAGATTGATTGGGCAACTATACTGACCGATGATTTTTCTGTTTCAACCATTAATATTTTGGAGCGCCCCAATTACAACCAAGATTTATTCTATTTACAATTCGACAAAGGAGAAAAGCCGACTCTTCCTGCTGGATTAGTATTTGGACATGCTATCTCCAACAAGTTTGCTCAGTTAACCGATCATGTGGCACACATTCGCAATTTCGATAACCTTGCAGTTCCTTATCGATGCATGGGAACCGATTTAAATGCAGCCCAATCGGTGGCATTAAATAATATGCCTTTAGCTAAGGCCATGCGAAGTAGTATGGCAATTCCATCGGTATTTGCTCCGGTAAAGCACGACTCAATGCTTCTAGTAGATGGAGGTGTTATGAACAACTTTCCGGTAAGAGAGTGTAAAAAACTAGGAGCAAATATCATCATTGGTGTAAACGCTGGTTTTGCTCAGAATACTAGAGCAAAAGAGTATAAAACAATCACTTCCGTATTGATGCGAGCTGCTTCATTTATGGGAGATGAATCGACCCGAATACAAAAAGAAGAGGTTGACCTATTCATTGAACCCGATCTAAAGAACTATGGCGTAGAAAGTTTCGACAAAGCAACCGAAATAATAGCAATTGGAGAAAAAGCGGCCAGAGAGCCAGAGGTATATAATAAGCTAAAAGCACTTGCCAATGAGCTAAAAACTTCAGGCTATAAAAATTCAAAACGAAAAATAGATAGATCGTCCAATCTGCAATTCAATAATATTGAAATTAAAGGCGTTCAAAATTGCCAGCCTTCATATCTAAAGAATATCAGCAAATTATCATCTGATAGCATGGGGATGAATGAAGTTCATCAGGCCATTAATTCAATGTATAGCACCAATCAATTCAATAAAATTACCTATAACATTGATAAGGATTCTTCAGAGTACCGACTTTCATTACTTCCTGAAGAAAAGAAACAAGGACAGTTCTCGGGGAGTTTAAACTATAGTAGATTTAAAGCAGGAATGATTTTACAAAACCATTTCCGAAATTGGATAACTCCTGCGTCATCGTTTAAAACCCGTATTTTGCTTTCTGAAAATCCGCGATTATTAGCCGAATTCAGAAAGTATTCAGGAAAGAATCACAATATCAACTATGTTTTCTCTACTTACCTTGAATCACAGAAAATACCCAACTTCACCGAACTGAATGAGGCAGATGTTGAATTAGGTTATTTGAGGCAACTTCAGGTACAGACCAAAACAGGTATTGCTATTTCATCTATTCGTAATACAGTGTTTTCACTTACTGCCAATTATACATACAACCTAATTTCGCTGAGAGCCGGGCTTGACAAGTTTTATAAAATAAAAAGCATAACCAATAAAACGATTTCAGCTCAAGCTCATATAATGTTCAACAATCAGGATGACAAATTCTTTCCATCTAAAGGAATCAATTTCGAGTTTGATGCTCAATACGCATTTTATGCCAAAATGGATATTCCTGACACACAAGATGAGTTTACCGATGTTACAAAATACAATGTTCCCAGGTTAGAATCTCAGCTGGACATTGCTATTCCTTTGCATCGAAGAATTTCTCTTCTGTTTTCTGGAAGGGCAGGCTTAAACGATGCTACCGATTTATTCACTAACGATTTCTTTATTGGAGGCTATAACCCCAGTGAGCGATTAAATCAGGTCACATTTGCCGGATTAACACCTAACCGCTATTCTACCAATCGTTTTTTAAAGTTAACTGCAGCTGCACAATTCCGTCTGTTTTCTGTAATTTATTTCAAGCCTGAGGTTAACTATGGGCGCTTCAATATCAGCTATACAACAGGAGCCGATCGTACTCCTGGCAGACTAACATCATACGGAGCATCATTGGGTTATAAATCATTTATTGGGCCTATTCAAATTGGAGTATTTGGAAATAGTAAAACAAAAAGTGGAATGATTGTGGTGAATATTGGTTACCCGTTTTAAAAACCAAGTAGCACTTATATTTTTAAATATCTCACTCATTGTTTTTATGCTGAAGAGAATACAGGATAGTTTAGTTTATTAAACCGTTTTAGTTATTTTTGCACTTCAAACACAAACCAATCTCGATCGGAAAGATGATCGAACAAAAACGATGACATGAGATATTTATTTTACACAATTTTGATTGCGTCATTTTTGGTAGCGTGCAAAACAAATAAAAATGTGGAGCAAGCTACCGATTATACTCAGTATGTAAATCCATTTATTGGTACCGATGGACCAGGAAACACCTATCCCGGAGCATCTGTTCCATTTGGAATGGTGCAAGTGAGTCCGGATAATGGAATTCCTGGCTGGGATCGTATTTCGGGTTACTTTTATCCCGATTCAACAATTGGAGGCTTTAGCCAAACGCACTTAACAGGAACTGGTGCTGGCGATTTATACGACCTTCCATTGATGCCTGTTACCTGGCCATATAAGAAATTTGGGAAATTGAATCCTAATAATCCAGAAGGACCATACTCATTATTCTCACACGATGAAGAACAAGCTTCGCCTGGATACTATCAGGTAAAGTTGAAAGATTATAATATTAATGTAGAGTTGACCGCAACCGAGCGTTGTGCCTTCCATCGCTATACATTTCCTAAAGCCGAAAAAGCATCTATATTTTTCGATTTAAAGCGTGCTTTAAACTGGGATTACACGCTTGACTCGAAAATGAAGGTAGTTAACAACAAAGAAATTGAAGGCTTCCGTCACTCACAAGGATGGGCTAAAAGACAACAACTATTTTATGTGGTACGTTTCTCGAAGCCATTTGAAAATGCACAGGTTGACACTGTGAGCATTAACAAACCTTATAAGAAAGATTGGGGTGGCACAGGCTACATCAACCGCTTCGATTTTAAAACCAAAGAAGGAGAACAAGTTTTAGTACAAGTTGGTATTTCGGCTGTAAGCATTGAAGGAGCACGCAAAAATTTGAAGGCAGAACTTACTCATTGGGATTTCGATAAAGTAAGAGCTGCAGCTAAAGCTACATGGAATAAAGAGTTATCGAAAATTGCTATTGAACCACTAGATGATAACCAACAACGCATTTTCTATTCGATGCTTTATCAAGGTATGTTGGCTCCTACTCTATTTAGCGATGTCGATGGTAAATACTATGGTCCTGATTATAAAATTCATCAGACGGATGGTTGGAATAACTATTCAACATTATCGTTATGGGACACATTTAGGGCAGCTCACCCACTTTACACCATTACTCAGCCAAAGCGAGTTAATGACATTGTAAAGTCGATGTTGGCATTCTATCAGCAACACGGTGTACTTCCGGTATGGCCACTTGCCGGTAATGTAACAGGAATGATGATTGGTTACCACGCGGTTCCGGTTATTGTGGATGCTTACCTGAAAGGCATTGGCGATTTCGATCCTGAATTGGCATTGGAGGCATGCGTAGCTTCTGCTGAAGCAAATATCGAAGGACAGGAACACTACCGCAAATTGGGCTACATCCCATACGACCTGGAATCGGAAAGTGTATCTAAAGGTTTAGAATATGCTTACGACGATTGGTGTATTGCTGCAATGGCAGAAAAGATGGGCAAAAAAGAGATTGCAAAAGAATATTACAAAAGAGCTGGATACTACAAAAACATGTACGACTCTACTACTCGCTTCATGCGCCCAAAAGATTCTAAAGGTAAATGGTTAGCTAAGTTTAGAGGCAAAGACTACACATTGAACTATTGTGAAAGTAATGCATGGCATTATCATTTCTTTGTTCCACAAGATGTAACAGGCCTAATTGATATCATGGGAGGAGACGACAGCTTTAACAACAAGCTGGATTCGATGTTTACATTCCAACCTCTTCCAACTGACAAGTTGCCAATTTTCAGTACTGGAATGATTGGGCAGTATGCTCATGGCAACGAACCAAGCCACCATGTTGCCTATTTGTACAACTACTCTGGTCAGCCATGGAAAGCTCAGGAAATGGTAAATAAAATTGCCACATCACAATATAAAAATGAGCCAAACGGACATTGTGGAAACGAAGATTGCGGACAGATGTCATCGTGGTATGTATTTTCGGCTTTAGGTTTTTACCCTGTTAACCCTGCTAACCAGGTTTACGCTTTCGGATCTCCATTGGTGAAGCAAGCCACTATAAAGTTGGCTAACAACAAAACGTTTACGGTAAAAGCACAAAACTTAACCGCCAAAAACATCTATATCGAAAAAGTAATGTTGAATGGCACTGAGTACAACAAAAACTTCATTACTCATAAAGATATAATGAATGGCGGAGAGCTTGAATTTGTAATGAGCGCTACTCCTAACAAGAAGAGAGGTTTAACTCCTGCAGCTATTCCTCCTGCAATTCAATAGAATTTATTTCTATCAATTTATACCGAAGAAGCTGCTTGGAAAAACATCAAGCAGCTTTTTTAGTTTTCAATCTGAATGGCATTGGTGGCAATGTTACCTCTCACCACCATTGTTAGCCCACTACTCGTTACGGTACAGCCATTGGAATCAGTCACCTCAACAGTAACAACATTACCATTAGCTAACGACGAATTATTATAAGTATTAGTGCTACCAGACTGTTGCGATGTGCCGCCAATCTTGAAATCATATGTATATGGTGATGTACCATTGGAAGCTGCTGCCGTAAAAGTAGAAGAAGTCCCTTCGCAAAACTCAGTTCCAGCACTGGACGATAGTGAAACAGCCAAATCGTTAGTAACAGTCATCACCACACTACACGAACCTGTTGTTAATGTATATTTCTGGAAATGCAGATTGTCGATTGTAGCCGAAGTGTTACTACTGGCATCCATTCTTGCTCCTATTGAAAAGTATGTTCCATCCCAAACCATTCCTTTTCCAGGTGTTGGCGTTGGAGAAGTCCATACCGAACTACTATTCACAAATAAAGTTCCCACTCCTGAAACCGGGTCATAGGTAAATCGGAAATTTCTCCATGTATTATCCTGTGGAATCGAATAAGCATTACCACTAGACACTGTTGTAGAACCACCAGCACCATCGTCTACCTTATAGGTTACACTAAACGTTGAACCAGCCTGAAGTCGGAAGTTATTCCCTCGCTTCAAGAAATCAGCATCACCTTCTTTTCTCAAATAATCTACACTAAAATCAATTCCATCCATATTATTGAAAATAGATGCAGATGTCTGATAACGCATTTCAATATTCTGATTGCTACCTCCTCCTCCTGTCAAACCATTGCCCGATTGCCCACCTGATGCTACAGTTGCATCTTCTTCAGAATCAGCAGGTGTTCCTCTGTCAGGGATTAATGGATTATTTGAATTATCCCAGCTATAGAAAGCAATCTCAGTTATTTCAGCAATCGACCAACTCCAATTTACGGTAGTTGCTCCAGCATTAAAAGAAGCACCTGCGAGCGACGCACTATTATTGAAATCGTTGGTTAAGCTAATGGTATTACATGTGTTGGTATATGTTGCATCATGGGTAGTTCCTGACACAGTATAAACACACCCCGAAGCATTCGGACTAACAGTGGCATTAGAAGGGCAAGTTACAGAAGCAGCAACACCTGCCTCTAAAGTAATTTGATAATCTTCAACCTCTCCGTTACTAGCCAAACCTGTTACAGCCAATCCCGTTTGAGTAGAAAACCGGAATCGGGCAAATGAGGTTCCCGAAGGCACATAACATGGAACTGACACATTCAACGTGTTGCTTCCTGTTGTTAAATCCTGGTCGGAAAACACTTGCTCTCCCATATCATTCCAGTCTCCATCATCATTGAAATCGACCCAGCCACTTAATTTACCAGCAGCTGAAGCGGTCACTGTCAGCGTAACGGTAGTTCCTGCAGCAAAGTTGCCACTAAAGGTTATTCCGTCTTCATCACTACCATCACCTGTTGCATCAGAGTTAGCTTGTCCATCATTTTCATTGTCCACACTAGCTCCCAGATAAACTCCTCCTGAGATTAAATGTCGCGCTCCATTATCTGCAGAGGTTGTTGGATAAGGCGAAGGGCTATCACCAAAATCTAACAACGGTAACTCATAGCCAATGGTAAAATAACTGGTTCCTGTTGGAAAGCTTAAAGCAACCGAATATAAATCGCCCGAACTGTTTGTCAGCTCATTAGTAGAGCTTACCCCGTTGGATAAATCTGTATCTGTGTCGACAATTAAGTAATAACTAGCAAAAGGAGAAGGATACCCATTTAGATTAATTTGCAAATTAACACTTCCTACTCCTCCTGTATTTTGCACCTTCCAGAAACGATTTACCCTTTTATATCCTCCATCGTCTGTCCATGAAGATGTGCTTGAGCCATTATTTCCCCAAACCAAATATTGGCCACTATTCAATGATGTTCTTCCTGAATCATCATTTCTGGCAGTGAAATTATTGGTTGTTGCCACTATTACATCCGAAGAGGTAGATGCACTTGTTTCTATTGAAGATCCTACACGCTGATTCAGACTGAAGGTTCCATCATTTCCTATACCTGCAATTTCATTGGTATATCCCGAGACACTATAAATGGTAGTAGAACCCGCCAAGTAATCGCTTTGCTTGGTTATACCATATTTAACAGCTAAATAGGTTTCAATCTGTGATTTCAGGTTAGAAGAAACATCACCCACATAATGCATTACTTCCGCTACTTCTCCTCCCCAAAATTCATCAGCGGAATTCACCTGTCGACCTAATCGAGCCTCACCAGCTGTAGTATTTGTTGTTGTCGAAAGAGTTGTCAGAGATGCACCTTCGGCAAAAGCTTCCATTTGCGATCCATTATTACTTCCTGTAATTAATCGATAATCACTTCCCCATGAGCTAGTCCGTATGTCGGTACCATAACTTCCGACCACAATCTCTTTTGCACTTGTCGATTGTTTACCTATACACCATCCCGTGCCTGTTCCTGGCGAACCGTAAGCAAACACAAAAGACCAATTATCATTGGTAGTTGAATTCTCCCGTGCTACGACAAATGTCCATCTGGAAGCAGCCCCATAACCAAGTCCATCTGTTGTAGTCAAATCATAGAAATCATTATTTCCATCAAATAGTACAACCGGATTAAAGTTCAACTCGTTTTCCTGATAAGTAGGTTGATTACCTGAAGAACTCTGCGCAGCATGATTTCCACTACCACTTTGATCGTACCATGTATTTATTGCTCCATTATCACTTGAAGTACTGGTCCCACTATTGGCTTGCACCCAGAATACGACTTGTGCCGCAGTAGAATATCCTATTGAAAAATAGTTGGTTCCCGCGGGAAAAGTTACAGTCCCAGTATAAAGGTCACCAGAACTGTTGGTTAACTGATAAGAGTTGGTAATTCCATTGGAGAAATTAGTATCGCTATCTACCAATACATAATAAAAGCCTGAGGCAGCAGGAAAACCATTTAAGTTAATCTGAAGATTTACCTGTCCAACATTACCAGTATTAGTTACTTTCCAATTTCGTGGCACCTTTTTGTAATCTCCTGCTGTATTCCAACTTGTAATTCCCCCATTGTCATGTCCCCAAACCAAAAACTGCCCTACATTCAGTGCTGTTCTGCCAGAAGCCTGATTTGTACCTGTAAAGTCGTTAGTTGTAGCAATAATAATATCTCCAGCCGTAGTGGAAGAAGTATTTACTGACGATGATATTTTTTGATTTAAGCCATTCACTGTTTCCCGCCCTAATCCTGCAATATCATTTCCATAGCCGGAGACCTCAAAAACAGTTCCTGCTGATGTCATGTAGTTCTTATTGATAGTCAACCCATACTTCAATGCAAAATAACTCTCTAGCTCCTGTCTTTCGGAAGCACTTATGACACTATTAAAACTCTTTATCTCGAATATATGCCCATCGTAGTAATTACTATTTGAATATAATGATCCGATTCTAAATCCAGAAGGGTTTGTAATTGCTCCGGTAATCCCGGTACTTGTATTGTCTGTTTCTCCATCAATATAAAGCGATTTTAATCCTGATGAAGAATTTCGGGTTGCAATACCAATATGTGGAATCCCATTTGCATAGATCGATCGAGATGATTTTACCGTATTATCTCCTGTTGTACCAAAAGCTAACTTACCATCCAACAAACTTAGGCCTCCAAAGTCAACCTGAGAGCCTGCCACCTCGCCATCAAAAATACCATGTCCCTGCCACCATGATGAACCGGACCCGCCACTATTATTTGGTTTTACAACTATGGCAAAAGTGAAATCTGTTTCTGCAGGTCTGTTCATTGACATTTGATCATTACCTCCATAAAAACGAATTCCAGGGTTAAAGTTGGCAATATTTGACTGTAAGTATGGCTTATCCCATTGCGCATAAGAAGTCGCATTATTACTCCCTGATTGGTCTCCCCAAACTTCCACTTCGTTACTACCTGATTCAAGGGTTATATCTTCATCTGCTTTTACCCAAAAACCAGAAACCGACCTTAACGATTGTCCAATTGTAAAATAACTTGGGCCATCTGGAAAAATCACGGACCCAGTATATAAATTCCCGGAGCTCTGTGTTACAACAAATTCTCCTGCAATACCATTGGACAAATCAGTATCAGTATCCACAATCACACGGTAATCGGTTGGTGTTGATGGAAAACCAGAAAGGTTGATACGCATATGAACCTGTTCAACTCCGCCTGTATTTTGCACTTTCCAAAATCGACTTACTCGTTTATAATCTCCTACAGTAGTCCACGAGCCAACACTTCCATTGTTATGTCCCCAAATCAAATACTCACCATCATTCATATCTGTCCGCCCGGAATCTTCATTGGGTAATGAGAAATTATTAGTGGTAGCCATTGTCACATCTGCCGATGTAGAAGATGAAGTATTTATTGAAGAAGATACATTCTGATATAATTGCCATGTTCCATCACCAGCCAAACCAGCCACATCATTCTGGTAAGTTCCACCACCATCCCAAATAATATTCTCACTGGCATTTCGGTATACAAACGAACTACCGTTATTTCCAATGGTTATTCCATATTTCAATCCTAAATATGAATACCAGGCATCTTGAGTATTACCCTGTAGATTACTATTGAAATAGATAAACTCCGATATGTCTGTTGTAGAAAAATACCCTCCAAACTGATTACTGGTTCCCAATGCAAACGAGTGGTTCCCTTGCCCTGTAGGAAAATCAGAAGTCCTCGTTTGTGAAGCATCTTGTACTCCATTGAAATAAACTCTATTTTCAGATGCATCAGTTTGTAAAGTATAAATACGAAATACATTACCAATACTTCCTGAGCCGACTAATTTCCCATCATTAGCGGCATCATTTGGGAAATCAAATCGATAGGTCGAGCCTGATCCTTGAAAGCTAAGCCGTCGGAAAGGAGAAGTGCTATAATCATACTGGCTCATACTAAAAATGACATTTCCCGACTGAAAACGCTGAACAATGAAACAAGTATTTGTTGTGGCATTTATTAGATTGTTACTTATTATTTTAGACGCTTTGTCATTGCCATCAAATCGAGCTGTAGGGTTAAAGTTATAAGCATTTTCAACGAAGTTTGGTCCTGAATTACTATTATCGGTGGTAGAAAGACCACCACTGATTTCCCCTGCCCACCAGTTGATACCATCATCAGAACGAACAGTCATATTTCCATCCGCACGAAACCACATCGCAGGGTAAGCATCGTAACCAGTTACCACAATATCATCGGCATAATAATTCTCATCGGCACCCGAATTAGCAAAGGCAAACTGTATTTTCAAAGTAGTTCCTGTAATCCCAGTCTCAGTCATTACAATTTCTGAGTTTACTGGTCCTGAGACAGAAACTGGAGTAGTCCACGAGCTACCACCATTCGTACTATATTTTATGTATAAATAATCTCCATTTGTATCCAGCGAGCCTGAAGATGGTGGAATACGTATACTAATAGTTACACTACCATACCCTGAGATATCAATATCTTGCGTATTCAGATAAGCAATCGACAACCCTGACGAACGTATCTTATTTGCTCTAAATTGGTTATTTTCAACAGCAAAATAGCGATCAGAATATAAATCACCATCATCTAGATAAGAAATGAACCATTTGGGAGGATTCCCAAATCCTTGCGTTGCACCATCCACGTAGGAGTCAAAATTTTCACTATAGATCACTGTTTGTCCTTTTACATAATAAGAACAAAAAACAATCAACAATAATATGTGCAATCCCCTCTTAAGCATCTTGTTACAACCTCTTACTCTAGTTATAACAAGTTCACCACAAACATGTTTACTGAATATTATTCTGTATAATTATTCTATTTGAATAGCATTAGTTGAAATATTCTGATGAGCAGCATTTAGTATCTGAGAGCCTGTTATGGTGTAGCCATTTGTTACCTGAACTGAATAATTATAAGTTCCTTCACTTAGCGAGCTAATATTTTGTGTTGACTCTGAAAAACCTCCATCCCCATTTTTTGTCCATGCATATGAACTAACAGAATAGAAGCTATCGGTTTCCCATGCAGGACTACCATATAAAGTTCCGTTTCCTCCAACAACTGCTGTAGTAGAGGTTCCACTTCCCTCATCCAGCTTCCACAATCCTACCAAGCCTGTTCCCGATGCAGAGGAGTTCATTCTTGCTCTGATTTCTTGTTCACCTAAAGCCCTTGTCCATAACTCCACTAAGGCAATTTTACCTTGAAAATACAGGTTATTTCGGGTTCCATTTAATCCATCTGCTTCTGATCCTTCTCCAATAAAACCGTATCTCGTTATTGTTGAACCGATATCAGCACTATTATGAGGAGGCGAAGAGGTGGAAGCATCCAAAACTCCATCCACATAAATGTGTTTATTTACCCCATCATATACGCAAGCAATATGGTGCCAAGTATTATCTGCTACAACAACACTTCCATTAAAATCATGAATATTTCCATTAATTCCAGAGTTGGTATCAAAGTGAACAGTATTATCTCCTCCAGACTGGTCGCCAATAGATACATTAAAATATTCTGAACGGTCGTAATCCAAGACAGCCCATCCTCCCTGACCTGCAGGAACTTTTATCCACGCACACACTGTTAGTTCAGCAAATGCATTTTGTCCTGATTTGGAGTCATTCAAAGCCACATAATCATTACTTCCATCGAAATTAATACACTTTGTATTAGGCAGTGTCACCGATAAATTAATCTCTCCTGTTTGATCTCCTGCACAATTGGGAGATGAAACAACTGTAGTCGACGAAGAGATTAAGTCAGGGTCGTATAAATAATAAGTTTGTTGTGTACTCAGTGTACCGGATGTGACGGTAACAGTGTAAGCACCTGACGATAACCCGGTAATACTATTTGTTGAAGCACCATTACTCCAGCTATACGAATAACTTCCTAATCCTCCTGTTGCAGAAACGGTTAATACTCCATTAGTTCCTCCATTACTTGAGATATTAGTGTAAGAATCAAGAGTAACAACCAAAGGAGGCACCACTCCTATTGTAAAGTAACTTGTTCCCTGAGGAAACGTAGCCTGAGTATTATACAGATCACCAGAACTATTGGTTAACGAATACACCCCAGTGACTCCGTTAGACAGATTGTTATCACTATCTACAATTACGGAATAACCATTTGAAGTAGCTGGATAGCCTTGCAGGTTAATCTCAAGATGTATGCTTCCTACATTACCCGTATTTTGCACCTTCCAAAAACGATTGACCCGATCTACCCCTCCATCGTTTGTCCAACTCGATGTAGAGCCTCCATTATCTCCCCATATCAGATATTGTCCACTGCTCAGAGATGTTCTACTTCCAGTTTGATTCGTTGATGTAAAATCACTTGTGGTAGCCATTGTTACATTCGAGGCATCTGAAGATGATGTATTAATTGTAGATGCTACTTTCTGATCTAAACTGTAAGCTGTTCCATTCACCAAACCCGCAATATTGTTCCCATAACCGGAAACCGAGTAAATAGTACCTTCACTAGCAACATAGTCACTACTTAATGTTAATCCGTATTTCAGTGCAAAATAGGTTTCTAATCTACTTTTATCTAAGCCACTTATTACTCCATTAAAAGTAATAATCTCGAAAATAGTACCATTGTAATAATTGTTATTTGAATACAACGAACCAATTCTAAAACCAGTAGGATTAGTAATAGATCCTGTAATACCAGTTCCCGTATTATCTGTACTTCCGTCAATAAACAACGCTTTTGCTCCGTTAGAGGCAGAACGAGTTGCAATGGCAAAATGAGGAGTACTCCCTGTAATGGAGGCAGAAGACTTTACAGTTTGGTCGTTTCCTGTTGTACCAAAAGCCAATTTCCCATCCAACAAACTAAGTCCTCCAAAGTCGACCTGACTACCAGCTACCTCTCCATCAAATATTCCATCTCCTTGCCACCAGGATGATCCTGAGCCACCATTATCATCTGAGCGTACCACAATTGCAAAAGTAAAATCATCCTGTGCAGGACGATTAATTGTCATGCGATCATTACTTCCATCAAAGTCGATGCCCGGGTTAAAATTGGCCTGATTGGTTCTAAATGTAGGACTATTACTACCACTTGTAGTTGCATTGTTGGATCCACTCTGATCTCCCCAGCTGGTTATTGTATTTCCATCAGTTGTGCTGCTGGTAGCAGCATCTGCTCTAACCCAAAAACCCGTTTCCGGAGCCAACGATTCGGCAATAGTAAAATAATTGGTTCCATCGGCAAATGATAAAGATGTGGTATAAAGACTTCCTGAACTATTGGTCAATGCATGCTCTGAAGTAATTCCATTAGATAGATTATTATCATTATCTACTATCAGTTTGTATTCAGAACTAGTAGCAACATAGCTCGATAAATTGATTTGCAAATTAACAGTTGATACACTTCCCGTATTCTGCACCTTCCAAAATTTATTTACTCGATTATAGCTTCCATCCACATTCCAGCTACCTGTACTCCCCCCATTGTCTCCCCATATTAAAAACTGACCTCCACTTAACGAAGTTCTCCCAGAGTCGTAATTACCAGAAGAAAAGTCACTAGTTGTTGCCATGACAACATCGCCCGAACTAGCTACTTTTTGATCTAAACTCCATCCTGAATCATTTCCTAAACCGACAACATTATTCTGAAACGTAGTAGCTCCATCCCAGATTGTATTTCCAGAAGAATCAAGGTATACAAAGGAACTACCATCATTACCAACAGTAATGGCATACTTCAGTCCTAAGTACGATTGCCATATATCAAAATTTGTTCCTATTAACTCGCTATCGAATAATATCAATTCGGCAACGTCAATTCGCGAATAATAACCACCAAACTGATTACTTGTTCCAATACGTATGGAGTGCTGCCCCTCCGAACCATTAAAAGTTGAAGTTCTGTTGGATGTAGCATCCAATACATTATTCACATATATCTTATTCTGTGTTGCAGTTGATGCCAATGTTTGAATCTGATAGCTACCAGTTATCGATGTGCTTCCAATTAATTTTCCATCTCCATCATTATCATTCGGGAAATCAAATCGAATATTGCCACCAGAAGACTCCATACTAAATCGACGATCGGCATCTACAGGATTATATTGACCCAGTGAGAAAATAACATAACCAGAATTGAACTTTTGCACTAACAATGCGGTATTTGATGTTGCATCCAATACGCTTCCAGGAATACCCGATTGAACAAGGTCATTCCCATCAAATTCAACTATCGGATTAAAATTTAATCGGTTATTCCTTAAATAAGGACCATTATTACTGGAATTGGTTGATGATAAATTATAACCAGAAGCCTGATCCAACCAATTATTAATCCCACTTCCTCCATCCAAAGTAACTCCATCGTTTGCTCTCATCCAAATAACAGGAGAAGCTGCAGACAAAGTTCCCGAAACACTTACATTGTCAATTTTATACGTTTCATCACCTAAATCATTCACCATTGCAACTCTTAATTGAATAGCACTACCAGACAAACCTGTTTGTGTGGCTGTCTGGTTGGAGGCAATGTTTCCTTGTAATAATCCGTTGGTAGAGAAAGTTGTCCAGGCTCCCCCATCAATGGAGTATTCACAACGCACCAAATCTTCACTAGACTCCATGCCTGAAGGACTTGCCAACACCTCTACAGAAAGACTTACATTAGTATAACCACTTATTGAAATTGATTGACTTAACCAATAGCCAATCCCCCTAGGATCGATATTAGTTTGACTAATAAATGTAGCCTCTAGTACATTTGATTGAACTGAAAATGTCCTCGTAGATTCTATATTCGGATCTGTTTCATCTAAAGTCCATTTTGCGGGAGTACCTGAGCCTTGTGTGGTGCCATTAGAGTAACTATTGAAATCTTCACTATAAATTACAGTTTGGGCAAATGTATATAGAGTGATTCCAAAAAACAAACATAGCAATAGTGTCAGTTTTCTCGTCATTCAGGGTGATTAAATCCCCAATATAACACTATTACCTTAAACATGTTTATAACTACATGTTAATTTCCTATATGAATTTCATTAGTAGATATATCACCATGTACCTGAACAGTAAGATCACTGCTCACAATCGTACAGCCATTTGTGTCTGTCACCTCTACTGTCACAACATTTCCATTAGCTAAAGATGAGTTATTATAAGTATTGGAACTTCCAGACTGTTGTGATGTGCCTCCTATTTTAAAATCACAAGTATAAGGCGATGTTCCATTAGTTGCAGTAGCAGTAAAAGTAACAGCTGTTCCCGAGCAAAACTCACTACCTTCACTGGACGCTAAGCTAACTGCTAAATTATTATTGACCTGAATATCCGAATCGCAACTTCCTGTAGAAAGAGTATATTTCTGGATTAGCAAATTATCGATTGTTGAACTGGAACTGGCACTAGCATCCATATCCTTTCCTATTATAAAATTAGAATTTTGCCATACCATTTTCTTTCCTGGCGTAGGAGAGGAAGACCAAACAGTGCTTCCATTAACCATCAACTGTCCTATTCCTGTAACAGGATCATATTTAAATCGATAATTACGCCATGTGTTGTCTTGTGTGATTGAATAACTGGAACTTGATACGGTCTGATATCCTCCGGATCCATTTTCAACTCTGTAAGTTACTTGGAAAGAAGAACCTGCTTTTAGTCTGAACCCCGAACCTCTTTCAATAAAGTTTGCTGTCCCCTCTTTTCGTAAATAATCTACACTAAAGTCAATCCCATCCATATTATTAAATTCCGATGCACCATAATTATACTGCATATGGATGTTTCTATTTCGACCACCTCCTGTCAATCCATTTCCTGATTGACCATTCGAAGCGACTGTTGCATACTGCTCACTATTCGCTTGCAATCCTCGCAAAGGTACCAAAGGATTATTGGTATTATCCCAGGTAAAAAATGCTATTTCGGTTAGCACTGCAATGCTATAATTCCATGTAACAGTTGTTCGGCCGACAGGAAACGTTGCTCCATTTAAACTTGAACTATTATTGAAATTATTAGTAATGCTTGAACTGTTACATGAATTATTGTAGATCAAATCGTGAGTTGTCCCACTTACTAAATAGGTACATCCTGTATTGTTTGGTGTGACAGTTGCATCTGTAGGACAACTTATCGTATTGCTTCCGTTGGCTTCTAAAATAACTTGATAATCTTCTACCTCCCCATCATTGGCCAGTCCGGTTACTCCTAACCCCGTTTGGGTAGAAAAACGGAAACGAGCAAATGAAGTATTCGATTCTACATCACAAGGAACAGTGAAAGTTAAGCTATTACTCCCAGCCGAGAGTGTCTGATCTGTGAACACCTGCTCTCCACTATCGTTCCAATCCCCATCATCATTATAGTCGATCCATCCATTTAATTTACCTGCCACTGAAGCTGTAGCAGTTACTGTTATGGAAGCTCCTGCACTTAAATTGCCACTAAAAGTAATTCCATCTTCATCGCTACCATCTCCTGATGCATCTGAGTTTGCTTGACCGTCGGCTTCGCTGTCAACGGAACTTCCAAGGTAAACTCCTCCAGAAATAATATGGTATGCTCCACTATTACTCAATGCAGTTGGATATGGAGAAGGAGCATCACCAAAGTCCAATGATGGTGTTTCATATCCGATGGTAAAATAACTTGTTCCTGAAGGGAACGAAAATGAAGCAGTATATAAATCACCAGAGCTATTGGTTAATAAATAGCTACCAGTAATTCCATTACTTAAGTTGTTATCGGAATCAACAATCACATAGTAATTAGTCAGTGTCGAAGGATAATTATTCAAATTGATTTGCATGTTTATAGCACCAACGCTTCCTGTATTTTGTGCTTTCCAAAACCGAGCGACACGTTTATAATCTCCATCCGTCACCCATGCACTTGTTGTGCTCCCGTTATTTCCCCAAACTAAAAACGAACCATCACTTAATGATGTTCGCCCACTACTTTCATTAGCAGATGTAAAATCGTTTGTAGTAGCAATAACAATATCAGAAGCATCACTTGCCGATGTATTAGAAGAAGATGAAACCTTCTGATCCAGACTACTTGATCCGTCGTTTCCTATACCTGCAATATCATTCCCATATCCAGAAATAGAATAAACCACCTGGTTATTCCCCCAGTAATCTTCGTTTAAGGTAATACCATATTTAAGTGCCAAATAAGATTCTACTTTACGTCTTGAACCTGCTGAAACTCCTTCTGAATAATGAATAATCTCAGCAATATCTCCCCCCCAATACTCACTGCTTGAATTTATTTGTCTTCCGATACGGGCATTGGCATCGGTTGTATTCAACCCAATAGTTAAATCTCCTAAAAAGCTTCCTTCGGAATACAGTTCCATTTTAGCCCCATTGTAAAAACCCGAAGCTACATGAAAGTCATCTCCCCATGAACCCGTTATTATATCATGTCCATAGCCTCCTAGCACATAACTTTTTCCTGAAGGATTATTTCGTCCTATATTCCAGCCTAACGTACTTCCGGCACTACCCGTTGCAAAAACAAAAGCCCAGGTATCACTACTAGTACCGCCATCTTTCGCCACAACAAATGTTGCACGAGAACTACGCCCCGTACTTAGCCCTGTTCGATTCGAAATATTCAGATAATCATTGTTTCCATCAAATCGAACTACAGGATTAAAGTTAAGTACATTGCTTTGTAAAGTTGGTCTTTGATTTCCAGACGCAGATGCATTATGCGATCCCGCCTGATCATTCCAGCTGGTTACAACCCCACTTCCATTAGCGCTTACACCGGCATCAGCCTTCACCCATAATTCAGCATTATTTATAACAGAAAAAGTTGTATTTACAGACTCTCCCAATGTAGCTGTAGGCGGAGTACTGTATTGACTAGTAGTATAAAAGTTAGTTCTATCAATCACTTGATAAAAACCACCTGCATCCCATTCCAGGGTAGCTCTGGCATCACCTGTATGTTCAAAAAAATCGAACTGTAATGCAACAGCCGATGAAGAATAAGAATAATTTATTGAATTAGTAGCATACGACCTCAAGATCCATTGATCAATCTCCAAATTATTATTCAATCTTAATCGTACACCATCGTCACTACCAGCTCTTATACCAACCGTCCCTGAGTTGGAAGGCATTTTCAACCATCCTTTCCACCTTAAAACAACAAAATCGCTATAATTCTGACCATGTAGATCCAGTGTCCCACTTCCAAAGTTATAGTTAATAATCCCCTCTCCTGTTGGAAGATAATTATCATCCACAACTACAGAATCGGCTCCGCTATAACGAGATGTCCAAAGAGATTCATTATTGAAATTATTGCCTCCGTACGTAAAATACTCGAAATCGAGCCAGCCTTGAGTCATTACATCCGAGATATCACTTTGAGATGTTGCAGTAGAATTTCCGTAGACTAGATAAATGGTAGTATTACCAATACCTGTTTGACCAAAATCAACCCAAACAGTTGCTGTCACTCTTGAAGTATAACTTTCAATCCAGTATGGCAAATTAGTCCCAGAAGTACTTAAAAAGCGAATATCACTAAAATCGGCATTCATTTCAGGCTCATAAGCCACCTCAATTTCAACCTGATTGGCATAACTCTGACCATAAGACGTTTTATTTACGACCACAGACTTATAGCAACTATATCCATTGGGAAGAGTTGGCTGAGAATAACTGGTTTTGAATAATAACAACAAAGCAAAAATCCCTACAACTATTATGTATGGGTTAACTTTTCTCATTTGTCTCATAAATTAATACTAACTTGAAAATAAGCTACAATTTCAATGTTACAGAGTGGTTATTCTTCAGGTTAATTTCACAGGGTTTATACAAATATATAATTTTAAGCAGACTGTTAACGATAACGACAAAATATAAATAGAGAAGTTAAACAAATTAATATCAAAATAGGTTCATATACATCTTTTAGTTATGGTTCTAAAGAAACAGGGTTAGTGGTAATATTTTGATGTTGAACATTTATAGACTCTGTTACATTAAACGTTCCTCCATTCGTAATAACTATCTGACAACGATAAGTTCCCTCTGACAACGAATTAATATCCTTTGTAGACTTGCTAAATCCTGCATCTTCATCTTTACTCCATGCATAAGAAGTAACCGAATAAAAGCTATCCGTTTCCCATGCTGATGTTCCATACAAAGTCCCATTTCCACCAACTGTTGCCGCGATATTGTTTCCCGCCCCTTCTTCTATTTTCCATTGCCCAACCAAACCATTACCATTAGAACTTGAACTTCTTCTTGCTTCTACTTCTTGAATACTCAAAGCTCTACTCCATAATTCGACCAAAGCAATTCTACCTTCAAAATATAAATTGTTTCTTCCTCCATTAAAGTAGTCGGCTTCCGAGCCTTCTCCTATGAAGCCATATCGCTGTAAATGGGATCCCAAACTTTGACCATTATGTGGTATTAAACCACCAGAAGTAGCTGTATCTAACACTCCATCAACGTAAATATATTTGTGTTCCCCATCGTAAACGCAAGCAATATGATGCCAATTATTATCTGCAACATTAATATTACCATGAAAATCGTGTGTGCTACCATCTAAGACTGAATGAGTATCAAAATGGACAAAATTATCTCCTCCACTATTATCACCAACCGACACATTGAAATACTCCGATCTATCGTAATCTAATATAGCCCAACCTCCTTTGCCTGAAGCAACTTTTATCCAGGCACAAACTGTCAATTCAGAAAAAGCATTTGTCCCCGATTTTGAATCATTTAATGCGATATAATCATCTCCACTAAAATAAATACTTTTGGTATTGGGCAATGTTACATCCATAGCTATTTCCCCGGTTTCATTTCCAGGGCAATTGGGGGTACTCACAATTGCCGAACTTGCTACTATCTCATCAGGATTATACAAATAAAATGTCTTCTGAACACTCAAACTTCCAGAGCTAACAGTGACAGTATAAGCCCCCTCTCCAAGTCCTGATATACTACTAGAATTGCCACCGTTACTCCAACTATAAAAATAGGTTCCTGATCCTCCTGTGGCTGCGACCTCAAACATTCCATCTGAAGCGCCATTTTTACTGATATTTTGATAGCTAACCAGATTAACATCTAAAGAAGGAAGTGTACCTATTGTAAAATAATTGGTTCCTGAAGGGAAAGTCACTTGTCCGCTATATAAATCCCCTGAACTATTCGTCAAATTATAGGTTCCGATAACTCCATTGGATAGGTTATTATCATTATCAACAATTACAGCATAACTTCCTGCAGAAGGATACCCCGATAAGTTGACCTGAAAGAATAAATCACCAACATTTCCGGTATTTTGTGTTTTCCAAAAACGACTTACCCGCTGATAGTCACCATCATTGATCCAGTTTGAAGTTGAAGCGCCATTATTCCCCCATATCAAATATTCACCATTACCTAAATTTGTTCTACTTCCATCCTGGTTAGAAGTAGTAAAATTATTAGTAGTAGCCATTGTAATATCAGAAGAGCTCGATACTGAGGTATTGATAGAAGATGCTACCTTTTGCTCCAAAGAATAGGCTGTTCCATTAACCAAACCAGCAACATCGTTCCCATAACTCGAAATATCGTAAACCACATTGCCATCGGCTATATAATTCTTATTCAATGTCATCCCATATTTCAAGGCAAAGTATGTTTCCAGCTCCTGACGATCATTACTACCCAATACGTCCTGAAAGACCAATATTTCAAAAATGAAACCATCGTAATAGTTGTTATTCGAATACAAAGAACCTATTCTGAAACCTGATGGATTAACAATTGATCCCGTAAGCCCAGGTCCTGATTTATCAAAATCGCCATCGATGTACAATGTTTTAACACCACTACCAGCACTACGGGTAGCAATAATAACATGAGGTATATTGCCACCAAAAATTGGATTATCTGAAATGATAGTTTGGTCTCCTGTTGTTCCAAAAGAAATAGAAGAACCAAGCATACTTAAACCTCCAAAATCCTGAGTAACACCAGCTACCTCTCCATCAAATATTCCATCTCCAGACCACCACTGGGTACCTGACTGAGCTGCAGCATCTGGTCGCACAACCAAAGCAAAAGTTAAATCGTCCTGTGCTGGCCTGCTAATTGTCATCTGATCATTTACCCCATCAAATTGTAGCCCGGGATTGAAATTAGCTTCATTGGTCTGATAAACAGGATATCTGGTTCCTGAGGTTGATGCATTATTTGAACCAGCCTGGTCTTGCCAAGCTGTAACACCTGTATTATCGTTAGAGGTTCCTGTTCCTGCATCTGCCTTTACCCAAAAGCTAGGAGTCACTACTGTAGGAGTACCAGTTACCGATATATTATCGAACCGATAAGTCTCATCAGCCATGTCGTTTACAACTTCTACTCTGACAATTATTGTATTTCCAGTGATACCTGAGTGCGATGCTGTTCTGCTGGAAGAAATATTTCCTCGAAGAAGTCCATTGTTAGTGAATGTTGTCCACGAACTACCATTATTCGTTGAATATTGACACCTTACATAGTCCTCATTAGACTCCATATTAGAAGTACTTGCCAACACATTAACAGCAAGCGAAACGTTTTCGTATCCCGAAATTGAAATCGACCTACTTAGCCAATAACCAACACCTCTTGGATTTACGTTATTTCTACTTATAAAAGTGGCTCTAATTGCCCCAGATTGAACCGAGAAAGTTCGGTTTGATTCTAAGTTTGGAGCCGATTCATCCAATGTCCATCCAGGAGGTGTTCCTGTTCCCTGTTTGGTATTATTTCCGTAAGAATTAAAATTTTCGCTATATAAATTTACCTGAGCATCAGCACTTATTCCCCATATAAGTGCTAATAATAACCCCAAAAATACTTTTCCCATTAGTTCTAAAATCAATAATGCAACTGCAAAGTAACATCAAACGAACAATATTCAGTCTATCTAAAGATGATTTTTATTATCACTCAATTTGGATAGGATTAGTTGCAATATTTTGATGACTAGCATTCACTGTTTCACTTCCTGTTACCGTATAACCATTCGTTACTTGTACCGAATAATTATAGGTTCCAACACCTAAATTAGTTATATCTTCTGTCGATTCTGAAAAGGCTCCATCGCCATCTTTTGTCCAGGCATAAGAACTTGCAGAATAAAAGCTATCAGTCTCCCACGCTGGATTGCCATAAAGCGTACCATCTCCACCAACAGTTGCTGTTGTTGATGTACCACTCCCTTCTTCTAACTTCCACAAGCCCACCAAACCAGTTCCTGTTTCTGAAGAATTCATTCTTGCTCGAATTTCTTGCTCACCTAAAGCTCTTGTCCACAACTCAACCAATGCAATCCTGCCTTGAAAATAGAGGTTATTTCGAGGTCCATTGGTAGAATTAGCCTCCGACCCATCGCCAATAAAACCATAGCGAACAAGGTTAGAGCCAATATCTGTATTGTTATGAGGAACCGAAGAAGTAGATGCGTCAAGTACTCCATCTACATAAATAAATTTGTGCTCTCCATCGTAAACACATGCAACATGATGCCATGTATTATCAGCAACAATAGCACTTCCATTAAAATCATGAATATTATCATTTATTTCAGAGTGCGTATCGAAATGAACTCGATTATCACCTCCACTATTATCTCCTACAGATACATTAAAATACTCAGATCTGTCGTAATCCAGTATAGCCCAACCTCCTTGTCCTACGGGCACTTTCACCCATGCACATACAGTTAACTCCGGAAATGCATTATTCCCCGATTTGGAGTCATTAAGTGCAACATAGTCATCCGAACCATCAAAACTAATAGACTTCGTATTCGGTAAAGTCAGAGACAAATCAACCTCTCCTGTTTCATCCGATGGACAATTAGGAGAAACCACCGTAGTTGATGTTGAAATTAAATCGGGATTATATAAATAATAAGTTGCCGATGTACTAAAACTACCTGAAGTTACTGTTACGGTATATGTGCCTGCCGAAAGTCCGGTTATACTATTAGTACTACCTCCATTATTCCAGCTATACGAATAGTTACCCAATCCTCCTGTTGCTTGAATGGTCAACACTCCATCAGAAGCCCCATTACGCGTAACGTTAGTATATGATCGCAATTCAATTTCAACGTCTGCAACTGTTGAAATTGAAAAATAGCTGGTTCCATTGGGAAAATTCACCTGCCCAGAATATAAGTTCCCAGATGTATTACTCAACAAATTAGTACTAGTAACTCCATTTGAAAAGTCATTATCTGAATCCACTATTAAATAATACTCTCCATCGCTGGTGGGATAACCAGATAAATTAATCTGAAGATTCACATTTCCAACATTACCTGTATTTTGTAGTTTCCAGGCTCTGGTTACCCGCTTAAACGAACCTTCGGTAATCCAGCTCGAAGTTGCTTTATTATCATGCCCCCAAATAAGGTACTGACCATTACTTAACGATGTTCTACTACCATCGTTATTACTTGCAATAAAGTTATTCGTTGTAGCAACCACAACATCTGAAGCATCGGAACTAGAAGTTCCTATAGAGGAACTCACCCGCTGATCCAATCCAAAGGTAGAGTCATTCCCGATACCTGCTATTTCATTTCCAAATCCAGAGATACTATATATGGTTGAATTCCCGACAGTATAATCTGCCTGTTTAGTAATTCCATATTTAACCGACAGGTAAGTTTCTATCTGCGACTTTAAACTTCCGGAAACAGTTCCTGAATAATGAATTACTTCTGCTACCTCTCCCCCCCAGAATTCGTCATAATTATTAACCTGTCGGCCTAAACGCGCTGATCCTGATGATGTATTGGGAGTAGTTATTAATGTTCCTTGAGAACTTCCCTCGGCAAACATTTCAATCTGTGTTCCATTATAACTACCAGTAATTAACCGGTAGTCATCCCCCCAACTACTTGCAACTAAATCGGAAGCATAACTTCCTACCACTAATTCTCTGGAAGTGGTTGTATGCTTCCCAACACACCAACCAGTTCCTGTTCCTGGCGTACCATAAGCAAATACAAACGACCAGGTATCATTGGTTGTTCTATTTTCTCGTGCAACCACAAAAGAGGTACGTTCAGAACTTCCATACCCTAACCCATCGCTGGAACTTAAAGTCATAAAATCATTGGTTCCATCAAATAAAACAACCGGGTTAAAGTTCGCTTCATTCTCCTGATATGTTGGTTGATTTCCTGACGATCCCTGAGAAGCGCTATTGCTATTCCCACTTTGGTCTGACCAAGAATTTACAGCACTATTATCTGTCGTTGTACTTGTTCCAGAGTCTGCTTTTACCCAGAACACATTTTGTCCGGCAATTTGATGACCTATTGAGAAAAAACTTGTACCATTGGGGAAAGTAACACTACCGGAATACAAACTACCTGTCCCTTGAGACAACTTATAGGCACCAACAATACCATTGGAGAAATTCTCATCGTTATCCACCAACACATAGTAAAAACCAGCACCACCAGGATAGCCACTTAAATTAATCTGAAGATTCACACTACTTACATTGCCCGTATTTTGTACTTTCCAGGTTCTATTTACTTTATTGTAGCTACCTGCCAATTGCCAACTATTCGTGCTTCCTCCATTATGTCCCCAAACCAAAAACTGATCATCAGACAATGAACTTCGACCTGAACTTTGATTAGTAGATGTGAAATCATTTGTAGTAGCTATAGTAACATCCGAGGCCGTAGAACTAGAAGTATTTATTGAAGATGCAACTCGTTGGTCAAAACCATTATCCGACTCATTACCAATACCAGCAATATCATTACCATACCCCGCAATATTATAAACTTCTCCTGCTCCTAACACATAGTTTTTAGATAACGTCAGTCCATATTTTAAAGCAAAATAACTCTCCACCTTTACTCTCGCCGATGCACTCAGAACATTCTGAAATGTCAAAATCTCAAAAATAAAACCATCGTAATAGTTGTTATTGGAATATAATGACCCAATTTTAAATCCACTGGGATTTGTTATCGATCCCGTTATACCTGTTTGAGTATTATCCGTATTCCCGTCTATATATAATGATTTCAACCCACTGGATGCCGATCTTGTAGCAATTATAATATGCGGTACATTCCCTCCATAAATTGAATTCGAAGAAACTAAAGAGTGATCACCAGTAGTTCCGAACACGACATTAGAGCTAACCATACTAAGTCCCCCAAAGTCTGCCTGAGAGCCAGCCACCTCGCCATCAAAGATTCCATCTCCCTGCCACCATTGCGATCCCGACTGTGCTGCTATATCTGGCCTAACCACTAATGCAAATGTAAAATCATCCTGTGCTGGTCTATTTATATTCATCTGGTCATCAACTCCATCAAACTGAAGTCCGGGATTGAAATTCGCTTCATTGGTATGATAAACAGGATATTTCACTCCTGAGGTAGATGCATTGTTCGATCCAGCTTGATCTTGCCATGAAGTCACTCCGGTATTATCATTAGATGTTCCTGTTCCCGCATCAGCTTTCAACCACAACGAACTACTATTGGCTGCAAAAGTGGTATTTATGGCTTCTCCCACAGTTGCTGTTGGTGGTGTAGAATAATTACTTGTTCCTCTAAAATCCAAACGATCAATAACATTGTAATATCCATCTTTATCCCACTCTAGAGTCACCCGAGCATCGGATGTATGTTCAAAGAAATCTAGTCGAACAGGAATGGCACTTTGCGAATAATTATAGTTGGTTCGTGTGTTGGTTGTGTATCCGCGTAACACCCATTGATCAATTTCCAGATTATTATTCAGATAAAGTCTCAATCCATCATCACTACCAGCTCTAAAATCGATAGAACCAGAAGAAGAGGGCATCTTTAGCCAACCTTGCCACCTTAAAACTACTCTGTCCGAATAGGTCTGTCCATGCAAATCAACATCATCAGTACCAAAATCATAGTTAATTATTGCTTCAGAAGTTGGATTATAATTTTGATCAACAACAACTGAGTCGGCACCGCTGTATCGATTGGTCCAAGAGCTTTCTGAGTCCCAATTATTCCCATCATAAGTGAAGTAATCAAACTCAAGCCATCCATGTACCATTACATCATCAATATCACTGGCTGATGTTGCAGAAGAATTTCCATAAACCAAATAAATATTGGTTGTTCCTAAACCTCCTGATCCAAAATCGACCCATACCGTTGCAGTACTGCTTGCAGTATATGTCTCTATCCAATAAGGAAGATTCGTTCCATTTGAACTTAAAAATCGAATATCTGAGAAATCATTCTTCATTTCAGGTTCATAGGTGATTTGTATCTCAACCTGATCGGCAAAAGCATTTCCGTAAGAAGTTTTGTTGACCTCAATTTCTTTGTAACAACAATATCCACTTGGTAAGTTAGGTTGACTGTAAGCCCAACTACAAAGTAGTAAAAAACAAAACAAAAGAAATCTCCCCTTTACATTCACATTCATCATTCCACATTTCATCACTCAACTCAATTTCCTAAAATAGTAAATAAACCTTTCATCCTCTCATTCTAAATTCGTTTTTACCAATAATAAAACAGCTTTATTTACTAATTATTAACAGAGTATATTTTCGTGTACGTTAAAGGCGCTAAAACCTTATATCTCGCACAAGATAGGATCTTCTGAATTAATAAAGCTCAATACTGATGTAACTTCTTGGAATTTTCTAGAATTTGCACTCTATTAACACGGAGTTTATCAATTTGATTTATTTTTGTGGAATGGACTACACAACACTTATCTCTTTTCTAGCCGGAGCCATTGCATTGACATTAATGCCCGGCCCCGATAACATGTATGTATTAGTACAAAGCCTTTCAAATGGAGCAAAATCGGGAGTTATATTAAGTCTTGGGCTTGCTTCCGGAATTATCATTCATACTTCGCTGGTTGCATTTGGCGTTTCGGCATTTATTACTCAAAACGAATACACATTCTTATTTGTGAAAATAGCAGGTGCCATTTATATGTGTTACCTCGCATGGATGGAATTAAAAGCAGAAGCTTCCATTCATCTCGAGACCAACACCAATCAAAAAACATTGCCACAACTATACCGACAAGGCTTCTTGATGAATGTGCTAAATCCAAAGGTTACATTGTTTTTCCTGGCATTTCTTCCTCAGTTTCTATTCCACCAATCGATGTCCAGCTTTATGCAACTTCTGATTTTAGGAATATTATTCATGCTTCAGGCAGCTATCATTTTCTCAATACTCGCTGTCTCTTCTGGGAAATTAGCGCCTGTCCTTCAACAAAATAAGCGCTTCCCCATTGTTATGAAATGGGTGAAAATTGTGGTTCTAATAATTATTGCAATTATGATTTTTATCCCCTAATTATCATGCTGCAAAGCAACATTTACTGTTATTAAACTCCGGTTTAAGTTATTATTTTTGACAGCAACTGTTTTAATTCGATACAATCAATACTTAAAGTTCAAATATGAAAACAAAACTTTTTTTTCCATTTGTTATGATTGCACTCTATTTTACAGCGTGTACTCCTAAAGCTACGGAAAAAGTGGATAACCAAAATCCATTTTTTACCGAGTATACTACACCTTTCCAGGTGCCTCCTTTCGATAAAATTGACACTACGCATTACATGCCTGCATTTGTTGAAGGAATGAAGCAGCACAATGCTGAAATTGATGCAATTGTTAAAAACAAAAAAGCTCCAAATTTCGAAAATACTATTCTTGCTTACGATAAATCGGGTGAGTTATTGGGAAAAGTAGCTACTGTATTTTATAGTTTACGTAGTGCTGAAACCAACGATGCAATTAAAAAGCTTGCTCGTAAATTATCTCCTATGATGTCAAAGCATAGTGATGATATTTCTTTAAATCCAGAACTTTTCAAACGCATTAAAGCGGTTTACGACAAGCGTCACGAAATGAATTTAGATGCGCAACAAATCCGTGTTACAGAAAAGTACTACAAGGATTTCGAGCGTCGCGGAGCAAACCTTCCAAAAGAGAAGCAAGAAAAACTTCGTAAATTGAACCAAGAGCAAGCAATGATTTCTTTGAACTTAGGTGAAAACCTTTTAAAAGAAACCAATGACAATTTCAAATTGGTAATCGATAAAAAAGAAGATTTAGCAGGTCTTCCTGCTGTTGTTGTTACTACTGCTGCAGAAGCCGCAAAAGAACGTGGATTAGAAGGCAAATGGGTATTTACACTAGCTAAACCTAGTATGATTCCATTCCTTCAGTATGCTAAAAACAGAGAGCTTCGTGAAAAGCTTTACCGCGGTTATTTTATGCGTGGTAATAACGACAACGATAATAACAACCGAGAGTTATTCAAGAAATTGGTTAACATTCGTTTGAAAAAAGCCAAGTTGATGGGCTACGACAACTATGCGCAGTACATCATCGAAAAGAACATGGCTAAAACTCCAGAAACTGTTAATGCATTCTTGATGAACTTGTGGGAAAAAGCACTTCCAGTTGCTAAGCGCGAAGTGAAAGAAATGCAAAAAATCATCAACAAAGAAGGTGGTAAATTTAAGCTACAATCTTGGGATTGGTGGTACTATGCAGAGAAACTACGTAAGCAGAAGTATAACTTGGACGAAAGTGAATTGAAGCCTTACTTCAAGTTATCGAATGTGCGCGACGGAATGTTCTGGGTAGCTAAACAGCTTTACGGAATTACAATGGAAAAGCGCACTGACCTTCCTGTTTACCATAAAGATGTTGAGACTTTCGAGGTAAAAGAAGCCGATGGAACTCACCTAGGTATTGTTTATTTCGATTACCATCCACGTGCAGGAAAGCGTGTAGGTGCCTGGTGTGGCGGATTCCGTGATGCAGGATGGAAAGATGGAAAAAAAGTAGACCCAATTGTTACTATTGTTTGTAACTTCACACCTCCTACTTCCGATACTCCATCGCTATTAACTTTCGACGAAGTAAGTACTCTTTTCCACGAATTTGGTCATGGACTACACGGCCTATTCACTAAAGGGAAATACTCTCGTACTGCAGGAAGTGTTCCTCGTGACTACGTTGAACTGCCATCTCAGATTATGGAAAACTGGGCTAGCGAACCAGCTGTATTAAAGCAGTACGCTAAGCACTACAAAACAGGTGAAGTAATTCCTGATGAGCTTATCAAGCGATTGAACAAAAGTGGACACTTCAACCAAGGTTTTGCAACTGTTGAATATTTAGCTGCTGCATTATTGGATATGTCTTTCCACACACTAGACAAGCCACTTGAGAAAGATGTTGTTGATTTCGAAAAAGAGTCGATGGGTAAAATTGGACTAATCGATGAAATTATTCCTCGTTACCGCACCACTTACTTCAATCACATTTTCAGCGACGGTTATGTTGCTGGTTACTATGTTTACATTTGGGCTGGTGTACTTGATGCTGATGCTTTCAATACATTCAAAGCTTCTGGAGATTTATTCAATAAAGAATTGGCTGCCAAATTCCGTAAGCACTGTCTAAGCGAGTGTGGCGACGACGAAGGTATGGTACAATACAAAAAATTCCGTGGTCAAGAGCCTTCTATCAAAGCGCTATTAGACCGCCGTGGATTGAACTAGAGAACTAAAACAATCAATTCATACCCCAAGAGGCCTTGTCCGATGTTTTCGGAAGGCCTCTTTTTTATTTTATAAACTACTCTTTCGGTTTTCTTCAATCTCATTATCGATAATTGCCGAATATCATTAAATTTGTTTCGAAACCAGATCTATTTCGGAACGAATAATGACTGCAGTATTAACTCTTCCTCACCTAAAAACTGAAGATGCTCAAATCTTCGATCAGTTTTTCGTACAACATTACGAAGTGCTTTGCAATTACGCATTTATCATTTTAGGAGACTACGACGAAGCAGAAGATTTAGTTCAAGAAGTATTTGCTAAAATATGGATTAATAAAGATCGTATTCCTTTAAAAGAAACCAATATTGGCTACTTCTACCGGTCAATAAAAAATGGTTGTTTAGATTTGAAAAAACACCACAAGGTAAAAGCAAAATTTGAGTCAGAAATAACCAAATCGTCTACATCTTTAGGAGAACTTCTAGCCGACTTCGAATTACCTCTAAAGGTAGAGGAAGCCATTAACAAACTTCCCGAACAATGTCAGAAAATTTTTCGTCTCAGTCGCTATGAAGGATTAAAATACAAAGAAATAGCTCAGCAACTAAATATATCTGAGAACACTGTCAATACTCAAATTCACCGGGCACTTCGCATTCTTAAAACCGAATTGAAAGATTACCTCATTGTTCTTATTGGTATTCTTTTGAAATCGATGTAATATCGCCAGCAGAGCTTCATTCATACTTTTTTAAAAACTCTATTCTGAGTTACAAGTTTTCTAATAGGAAATTTAAACTATTAACAATTCAATTCGTCATAGCTATTGTAATTTAAAATCTAAATAGTTTGTTTTGTCTAGCAATGAGAACCAATCAGAACATACTAAGTTTTAACACAATCTACAAAGAGCACTATGCAGGTTCATTTCGTTTTGTAAAATCATATGTGCATTGCGATGCTGGAGCTGAAGATATTGTTTCTGAATCATTAATTAAGCTCTGGAATAAAATCAAAGAACAAAACACTCTTGAATTAAAACCCTTGCTGTTTACTATTTTACGAAATGCTACTATCGATTACCTTCGTCATGAGATGGTAATAAAAAAATCACTTAAAGCATATCAAGAAAAACAAAGTCAAGAGTTAAACTTTCGAATATCTTTACTTGAAGCTTATGACCCTATAGAACTTTTCTCCTCTGAGATACAAGAAATTTATCAAGAAACCCTAGAAAAGCTTCCTGCCAAAACCAGAAGAGTATTTGAATTGAGCAGGCTTGAAGGAAAAACTTATAAGGAAATAGCAAAACACCTTAACATTTCCACAAAAGGAGTTGATTATCATATTGGTATAGCACTTAAAAACTTCAAAATATCATTGAAAGACTATCTACCTGTTATTTTTTTCTTATAGAAAATAGATTTTCCTACTAGGAAACCACTTTGCTAAAACGTTATACTTTATATAGATCAGTTTTTGCTCTGCTAAATAAAAATCAAATTATAACAGAAGACAGTCGGATTCAATGAAAATAGATAAACTATTAAACTACATTTATGGAGTATCCAATGCTGATGAGAAAATCGAAGCATACGAATGGATTCATAAGACTGAGGCCAATAAGAGTTTTTTTTTACAACTAAGAAGAATCATTGATTATACGGCCTTTTATTCTCCTAATAAGTCAAAAGAAGAAAGGTCAACTGCTTCACGATGGAGATTTGTAAAAGTAGCTGCTGCTATTCTTCTTATTGCAACCACCACATTTTTTCTAACTGACAGAAAAGAATCAATTTCAAACCAACTTCTTATTAATCAAGTTCATGTAGCCAAAGGCAACATAAGCCAATTATTATTATCTGATAGTACTGAAGTATGGCTAAATTCAAACACAGTTCTATATCAGCCAACTAAAACGTCTCCCAATGAAAGACGGATAAAAGTTCAAGGAGGTGCTTTCTTTGATGTAAAACATAAAGCACATAAACCATTCATTGTTGAACTAGATGGATACAATATAAAAGTACACGGAACTAAATTCAATGTTAATGCTTATCCAAATGATGACCACATAATCGTTTCTCTCTTATCTGGAAGTATTGAACTAACAGATACTTTGAATAATTCACTGGTAAAACTCACTCCTAATCAGGAAATAACAATAAAAGACAATCAAATCAAGGTTTCAAAGATATTAAATCCGGAAGTTTTTAACTGGCGAAAAGGTATACTCTCATTTGAACAACAAAGTTATACTGAAATTTTCAGTGTATTAGAACGAACTTATAATGTCAGTTTCAGCTACAAACAGTCGAAATTTCGAAATGAGTATTTCTCGGGAAAATTTCGAAAATCAGATGGTATTGAACACCTTTTATCTGTACTTAAAGCCAATCGAAATTTCAACTATAAATACGACAAGAAAATCAACGTAATATTTATCACCCTTTAATCTAATTCAGCAAACTAATCTAAATAAACATGCCTATGTAGAAAAACAAACGAAATAAAAAAATCAAAAAAAAGATAGATGCGGGCACATCTATCTTAAAATTTTGATTCTCGAGATCCAAAACATTCAAGTATCAAAACTAAACACAAATTTATGAAAATTTATTTGTCAATATCTTCTATTGACCTAACTAAACAAATATTTAGAATGATCAGACTTACATTTTTTGTACTTCTGGTACTTACTACATCAATTAATGCTAAAGAAGCTAATTCTCAGGTATCAAAAGTTTCAATAAAAGTCAGTAACTCTTCTATCAAGACAATCTTAGAAGAGATTGAACATCAAACTGGTTATCTCTTTGCGTTCAATTCGAAAGAGATAGATGTTGAGCGAAAAGTTACAATAAACGCACAGAATTCTAGTGTAAAAAAACTTCTAGATGAAATATTTAATAAGAAAAGAATATCACATCAAGTTATTGGAAATAATATTCTATTAACACGCATTAAACCGCCTAAACAGCAAAAAGAGTCTCGCAAGGTAAAAGGTACCGTTAAGGATAACGAAGGAGAACCTTTACCTGGAGCAACCGTAACTGTTTTTGGGCAAACACGCGGAGTAATTACAGATGTAGATGGTAACTTTGAAATTACGAATATTAAACCAGTCGATAAACTAATATTTTCATTCATCGGAATGGAAACACAAATTATTGATGTTGGTAATAAAAATAATTTCAAAATAAGCTTAAAGTCAAAATCAGAAGAACTTGAGGATGTTGTAGTTGTTGGTTTCGAAAAGCAAAAGAAACAATCTGTAGTTGCCTCGGTTACAACTGTAAAACCAGCAGAATTAAAAGTCCCTTCAAGTAACTTAACAACTGCTTTAGCAGGTAAAGTATCTGGAATCATTGCTTATCAAAGATCGGGCGAGCCAGGACAAGATAATGCAGAATTCTTTATTCGTGGAGTAACAACTTTCGGTTACAAAACCGACCCTTTAATTCTTATTGATGGTATAGAACTAAGTTCAAATGATTTGGCTAAAGTACATCCGGATGATATTGAAAGCTTCTCCATTTTAAAAGATGCAACAGCAACAGCCGTATACGGGGCACGCGGGGCTAATGGAGTAATCCTCGTAAATACGAAACAAGGTATCAGAGGAAAAGCCAAAGTTAGTATTCGTTTTGAAAATTCAATATCAATGCCTACTCAGGATATTGACATAGCTGATCCTGTTACATGGATGCAAAATTATAACGAAGCTGTTAAAACCCGTAATCCACTGGGAGCACAGCCCTACAGTCAGACAAAGATTGATAACACAATTGCAGGCACTAATCCAATAGCATATCCAGCCATAAACTGGCGCGACGAATTATTAAATAAAACTTCGAATAATCAGCGCCTTAACTTCAATGTTAATGGAGGAGGAAAGATTGTACGTTATTACTTAGCAGGGTCTTACACAAACGATCAGGGTATTTTTAAAGAAGATACAAATAATAACTACGACAGTAACATTAAATTGAAAAAGATCAATGTACGTTCAAATATCAATATTGATCTCACAAAGTCAACAGAAGTCGTTCTAAGGTTCAATCTCTCATACGATGATTATACTGGTCCAATTCATGGTGGAACCAAACTATTTCAGATGACGCAAAAAGCCAACCCTGTTTTGTTCCCTATGTTTTACCCATCTTCTATCGACCCTAATGTTAATCACATAATGTTCGGAAACTATGGAGAAGGTAATTATTTAAATCCTTATGCCGAAATGGTAAAAGGCTATAAAGAATACAGTAAAACTACAACCTTAACTCAGTTCGAGATTAAACAAAGTTTAGATAGAATTACTCAAGGATTATCTGCTCGTTTAATGGTAAATACTAAACGCTATTCTAATTTTGATGTAACAAGATCTACTAATCCATATTACTATACTTCGGTATACTATGATGCTAAAGAAGATAATTACAACCTCACTAATTTAAATCCAACTACAGCCAAAAACTATCTGGATTTCAATGAATCAACACCTTCTTTAACCAGTTCATTTTACATGCAAGCTGTTTTAGATTATAAACGAAGATTTAATGAAGTTCATGATATTGGCGGTTTGTTGGTGTTTATTCGTTCTAAAAGTTTATCAAATGGAGCTAACAGTCTGCAAAAGTCGTTGCCATACAAGAATCAAGGGCTAAGTGGTAGCTTTAAATATGGATATAAGGATAAATATTTTTCTGAATTTAACTTCGGATATAATGGATCTGAACGTTTTGCTAAAAAAGAAAAGTACGGCTTCTTCCCTTCTGCTGCTGTCGGTTGGAATATAAGTAACGAAGATTTCTGGAAAGACCGTAGAATAAAAGACATTATCAACAACCTGAAATTCAAGGCCAGTTATGGTTTGGTTGGTAACGATGCCATTGGAGATAGTAATGATCGATTTTTCTATTTATCACAAGTAAATCTGGATGCCAATGGTGCTATATTCGGAGATGAATTGAATTATTCAGGAAGAGGTATTAGCATCGATCGCTATGCCAATGCAGATATTACTTGGGAAACAGCCAAAAAATTAAATATTGGAGTTGAAGTAGGAATGCTTGAAGATAAACTTCAACTACAAGCAGATGTCTTCCATGAAGATCGATCTAATATCCTGATGGATAGAGCCTCCATTACTTATGCAATGGGACTTTCAAGCACTGTACGTGCCAATGTTGGTGAAGCAGAAAGTAAAGGTATCGATGTTTCATTAAACTACCAGCAATCTTTCAATAACAAGTTATGGATACAAGCAATGGGGAACTTCACCTATGCTACTGGCACATTTAAATATTACGAAGAGCCCAATTATCCTGATGCTCCTTGGTTACAACACAAAGGACAAGCAATGAAGCAAATGTGGGGATATATTGCAGAAAGATTGTTTGTGGATGAAGAAGAGGTTCTTAATTCTCCGGTACAATTTGGCGACTATGGAGCTGGCGATATAAAGTATAAGGATATTAATAACGATGGTGTGATTAATATGTATGACAGAGTTCCAATTGGTTACCCTACTACTCCTGAAATCACTTATGGTTTTGGGTTTTCTGCCGGCTATAAAGGCATCGATTTTTCATGTTTCTTTCAAGGAAGTGCCCGATCATCGTTTTGGTTAGACACTGTTGCATCAGCTCCTTTCATTGGGGATGGAACAACAAACAATGTTTTATTACAAGTTTTTGCCGATAATCATTGGACCGAAGCCAACCAAGATATTTATGCTCTTTGGCCACGATTGAGCGCATCAAGAGTTTCGAACAATGAAAAAAGAAGCACATACTTCATGTATGACGGTTCATTTCTAAGATTAAAACAATTGGAGATAGGATACACATTACCTGATTCCTTTACCAAAAGATTTGCCGTATCAAAATGCCGCTTTTACGTTAGTGGAAGAAATCTTCTCACTTTCAGCAAATTTAAACTTTGGGACCCAGAAATGGCAGGAAATGGATTAGGCTATCCGGTACAAAAAGTTATCAATTTTGGATTACAAGTTAATTTTTAATTCTAGCAAATAATGAAAAAAATATACCATATCATATTAATGTTGTGCATGCTCGTTTCCTGGACAGCATGTGATGATTATTTAGATGTTACACCCGACGACATTGCCACTGTAGATCATGCATTTGAAGATGAATTTCAAGCTAAAAAATACTTATTCACCTGCTACAGATATATGCCTAGCATAGCTCATTTTAGTGCAAATCCGGCAATGTTAGGAGGAGATGAGTTTTGGCTTCCAGATGCATGGTGGGTTCAATCTTACAAGAATACTAGTTTCGGAATTGCCAGAGGGTTGCAAAGTCCTAACAAAGTGCTCTGTAATTTTTATAGTCATCTTTACAAAGGAATAAGACATTGCAACATTTTCATCAGTAAGATAGAAACTGTTCCCAATATGGAGTCTTCTGAAATAAAAAGATGGAAAGCCGAAGCAACATTCCTAAAGGCTTATTATCATTTTTATTTATTCAGGATGTATGGCCCCACTCCAATTATCGAAGAAAACTTGCCCATTAGTGCAAAACCAGACAATGTTAAATATTACCGTCAATCAGTTGATAAGGTAATCAATTTTATTGTTGATCTTCTAGATAAATCAATAGTCGATCTACCTGCAACAATTCCAAACCCTACAGAAGAGATGGGGCGCATTACCACATCTGTAGCTAAAGCACTAAAAGCCAGAATTCTTTTAACAGCTGCAAGTCCCCTATTCAATGGTAATACCGATGTATTACACTTAACCAACAATAAGGGGGAAAAGTATTTTCCAGAGTATGATCCCAATAAATGGCAGCTTGCTGCTGATGCTTGTTTAGATGCAATTACAACTGCTGAAGAAAATGGGCATGCTTTGTATACTTTTAATTCTGCCATACTAAATATAGATGAGGTTTTACAGACAAAAGCGAACTTGCGTTTTAGAGTAACAGAAAGATGGAATTCCGAAATTATTTGGGGAAACAGCCAAGATGCTGGCAATTCTCAGAATTTACAATACTGGACACAAGCCAACTTTACAACAACATTGAACGCTACCAAACAAGCTCTAGGAGTAACATACAATATTGCCAAAGAATATTATACAAAAAATGGTTTACCAATAACTGAAGATAAAGAGTGGGCAGGCAAAGATCTTCTTGTGTTGAAAAAAAACACAAAAAATCACGAACACTATATCGACGAAGGAGTTTCTGTGCCAACATTGTATTACGATAGAGAACCTCGATTTTATGCAGATTTAAGTTTTGACAGAAGTTTATGGTATTGGACTAGTTTAAATGAAGGAGCAAACAATAAATACATTGTCAAATGTCGAAAATCAGAACTAAGTGGAGCACAAACAATCTGGGAATACAATCCAACAGGAATCTGGTGTAAAAAAGTATGTCATCCCAATAATTCATTTGGCACAAACTCATATAGCAGAATCAGTTATGCATTTCCAGTTATCCGCCTTGCTGATTTATACCTGGCTTATGCTGAAGCTCTCAATGAGATATCCGGTCCTAATCAAACAGTTTATGATTACATTAATAAAATCAGAGAAAGAGCCGGAATACCAGACGTGCTGACAAGCTATGAAATGTATTCAAATAATCCGGCAAAGCCTAAAAGTAAAGATGGCTTAAGAGAAATAATCCACCAAGAAAGGTTACTTGAACTAACATTTGAAGGTCGTAGATTCTGGGATATAAGACGCTGGAAAAAGTGTAAAGATTATCTAAACCACAAAGTATATGGCTGGAATACAAATGTAAAAGACAGAGACGAATACAACACCTTAACTTACATGGGTGACCGAGTATTTAAACAAAAAAACTATTTCTGGCCCTACTCTAACGACCACTTAAGCCTCAATGAAAATATAGATCAAAATCCTGGCTGGTAACTCTAAAAAAAATAAAATGAAAAAAATAATAGCAAACATACTAATTGGTTTTAGCATTTTACTTTTCAGTTGTTCTGAAGAAAAGCATGAACCAATTTCAAATGACAAAGTAAAACCTGGTATTATAAAAAATGTAACAGTTCAGAACTTAGCAGGGAAAGTAGTTTTAACATACGAACTACCTAATGATGACGACTTGTTGTATACAAAAGCTGAGTATCAACTAAAAAACGGGACAAATCTCGAAGTAAAGTCATCGATCTATTCCAATACATTAACTTGTGAGGGATTTGGTTCTGCAGATGAATATGAAATAAAGCTCTATGCCGTAGATCGCTCAAATAATCAGGGTGATGCTGTTACTGTTAAAGTAAATCCTGAAGAGCCTCCCCTATTTTCCACTTTTAAGACAATAAAAATGCTAGACACCTTCGGTGGTGTCAATCTTCAGTGGGAAAATGAAACCGGAGCTGCTCTTGTTGTCGAAATTATGATTGATGACACACTGGGAACTGGAAACGATTACATGCCTGTAGAAACCATCTACACTGAATCTAAAAATGGAAATTACAATATAAGAGGATTCAATACCGATCCAGTTGATTTTTATTGCTACGTACGAGATAGGTGGGATAACTACTCCGATACACTGAAGCAGACTATTGAGCCACTATACGAAGTAATGGTTGATAAAAGCAAAATGAAAGCTGTTTTATTACCCAATGATGTACCAATGCATGCACTTTGGCGTCCTAATGGAGGAAGTGAAATTCCGAAACTATGGGATAACTCTAACAAAAATGACTATGACAGGATGTGTGGCCAAAATGGTGATTTTTCTGACAACTATTCTTTCACTTTTGATTTAGGAACAGAATACAAGTTAAGTCGATTTACTCTATGGCAATTCTTACTTCGTTACGATGAGTTCATTTATGGAGATGCCAATATAAAATCGTGGGAAATGTACGGATGCACTAAAGATGAACTCAATATGGATGGTTCTTATGACAACTGGCATCTTTTGGGTGAATTTGAAATTATAAAGCCATCTGGTCTTCCTGTAGGTAAAGGAAGTTACTCTGATGAAGACAAAGCCTTGGCCTTTTCGGGACACGAATTTAATATTCCTATAAATGCCCCTAATGTACAATATATTAGAATGAAAGTCACAAGTGTATGGGGCGCTACAAGTTGGGTATCAATAGGCGAGATGGAATTTTTTGGACAACCTGTGATAAATGAAACAAACAAGAAAGATGAATAAGATTACGGCAATTATAACTTTATTGGCATGCTGCATTTTCTCTGCATGCGATAAGATGGACGACAACTATGCTCAATATATAAAAGATGGCGAAACTGTTTATTCACCTAAAGCTCTAAATTTAACCGCATATGCTGGTTATAATAGAATACAGCTATCGTGGTCAATGACCAGCATTGTAAATGTTTCGCACTGTGTTATTGTTCCTAACACTGACAACTATCAACCTTTAACTGTCGAAAATCTAAAAGACACAATGAATTGTATTTTCGATGGTTTAGCACAAGGGAATTACGGCTTCAATGTCTATAGTGTTGATAAATCTGGCAATAAATCGGTTATTAATACCGTAACAGCCAATTCATACGGAGACGAATATGTTGAGACCTTAAAAGTCTCAACTATTAAAAACATGGTTTTTAATGGTGATTTACTCCATTTTAATGTTAATGGTGAATACAAAAATATGATTGGTTATCGGTTAGAGTATACAAAAAATGATGACACCAATGTAAAGGCATTTTTCAATAAGCTAACGACAAATCATGTACTAGAAATAAAAAAAGGATCTAAAGTAAAAATTTCATCTGCCTATATACCCGAAGAAAATGCTATTGACACTGTTTATACTAAGGCTGATGTTTATATGGCTGATGAATTTTATTTAGACAAAAGTAACTTTAATCTTGTGGGACTTCCTGGAGATATTCCAAGATTTGATCCCTCAGTTCCTGACAACGAAAAAGATTGGTATTCGGCATGGGATAATGACAATACTTCCAAGAAAGTATTTTTGCATAAAAATAACCCAAAACCCGCATTTATAACATTAGATTTGGGTGTAGAGACAATACTTACCCGCTATGATGTTGTAGGATTTTCGTGGAAATATATTACTCCTAGAAAATACCAACTATGGGGAATTGGTAATATCGATGACATCAATAATGCTGCGACCACCACAGACATCCACGACATCTCTTCTTTAAGTACAGAAGATCAAAAAGATGCTGAAAAAGTCGCAGCTAAAAAAGCTAAAAACTTTGAAGCATGGAAGACCGAAGCAGCCAATAAAGGTTGGAGATTATTGATTGATAACAACAGAGATCTTGTCGATGCGACTGGTTATTCTGAAACAATCACAGAAGAATCACCTATTAAGTATGTACGCATTGTGTTTATCGATAATTTTCACAATACAAATCCTGATATAGGTATAAATGAAATAACCTTTAAAGGTAAAATTCCGACAGAATAACAATCATTAAATAAAATAACACAGGACACCTTTAGCATAAAAGGTGTCCTTTTCAATCATAGACTATGAAATACATAAGTTTTTTAGCAATACTTACTATACTCTTAATCACTTGCACCCATAACACATATAGTCAAGACATTACAACAGAAACATTATTAAACGAAATGGTTAATCGCGAAGCGCTAACCCGATTTCCCACTCCATCATACACTTGTGGTCAGTTTAGCAGCTACGATCGTAATTCAAGTATCGTTGATGGGAAAGGATGGTTTGCAAATTGGGACAGAAGCTCTTGGATTAGAATAGAAAAAAACAATGGACGACGAGAGTTTGTAATGATGGACTGTAAAGGCCCCGGTGCTATTACTCGCTTTTGGATTACTGTAAATAAGTACGGTGGCAATGGAATATTACGTGTTTATCTCGACAACGAAGAAAAGCCTGTTATTGAAGACGAAATATTTAGTTTAATTAGTGGAGGAAAACTAGCTCCTGAGCCATTATCCACTTCTGTATCAAAACTAGCAACATACTGGAAACGTGCCCATAACCTATATTTACCAATTCCTTACTCAAAACACTGTAAAGTAACTTATGAAAGCGATGCACTTACAAATGACCCTGGAGGTAAATCTGGCGAAGCCATGTATTACAATATTAATTATCGCACTTATGCCAAGGCAACTAAGGTAAGTTCGTTTTCTATGAATGACCTCACAACTTACAAAGCCGCGATTAATTCTACAGCAAAAGTTTTACTTGAAGAGCCATCGTTTAAGAATAGTAAAACCACTTATCTCAACACAACCTTGAAGCCAAAGCAAAGCTTCAAGAAAGTACTAACAGGAGAAAAAGCAATTCGTCAATTAAAACTAAAATTAAGAGCAGAAAACCTTGAACAAGCATTGCGATCAACCGTTCTTGCCATTAGTTTCGACAACAAAGAAAAAACCGTATGGTGTCCAATTGGTGATTTTTTTGGAACCGGTTATAAACTATCTCCTTTTTCATCTTTTTATAATTTGGTAAAAGAAGACGGAACATTAATGGTCTATTGGGTAATGCCATTTAAAAACAGTTGCGAAATTGAAATTCATAATTATGGAGAACAAGAAGTAACCATCGCAAATAGCGAGATTACTACCTCAACATATAATTGGACCAATAACAGCATGTATTTTGGTGCCGGATGGAATGAAAGTTACAAACTCCACACTGGCAGTGGCTCAAGAGCAATGCATGGCAACAATGCCAACTTTTTCGATTTAAATTATGCAACATTAAAAGGTAAAGGTATTTTGGTTGGGACAGGAGTAACTTTATTTAATACTGTCGCCCACTGGTGGGGTGAAGGTGATGAGAAAATTTATATCGACGAAGAAAAGTTTCCTTCTCATTTTGGCACCGGAACTGAAGATTATTATGGCTACGCATGGTGTCGCCCCGAAAAGTTTTCACATCCTTTTATTGCTCAGCCTTGTGGCAATGGTAATCTAACTCCGGGCTATACGGTTAACCAAAGATACAGAGGTTTAGATGCTATCCCTTTTAAAAATAGCTTGAAGTTTGATATGGAAATATGGCATTGGGCTGCAGCATATATTAACTATGCCCCTACAACTATGTGGTATATGCAGCCAGGAGGAATATCAAACCTAAAAGAAAATATTGAGCAAGTTACCCGTAAAGTAATATTGGAAGAAAGCGACTTCTACAGTAAATCTCCTGATGAAGATGGAAGAATAGAGGCCGAATTCTTAAAATCAAACTGCGATAATGGTAACATTCAGACACAAAGTATTGCACAATTTAATTGGAGCAACGGGAGTCAGGTATGGTGGAAAGATGCAAACATTGGAAGCTCTGCCAGCTTGATTTTTGAAATTGAAGAAGCAGGAAGTTATAATTTATATGCAAGTTTAACCAAAGCAGTTGATTATGCTATTGTTGATATAAAAGTTGATGGTAGAGATGCAGTTATAAATTACGATGCATACTACGCCAATGGGGTTACAAATGAAAAAATAAGTCTTGGTAAGTACAGCTTAGGTAAAGGGCAACACACATTAAACGTTGTTATAAAAGGTGCCAATAAAAATGCTCTAAAAAAATACATGTTTGGAATTGATTATATTGATGTCCTCCCCGCGAAGACAGCTTTAAACTCAATTAAAAAAACTATTATTAAGGCATTCCCGAACCCATTCTCTGATAAAATATATGTAGCTGGTATAAGTAAAACCAACTGCTCTTATAAAATATTTAATACCGATGGGAAAATAGTAAAAGATGGAAATTTAATAACTAAACACCATATATCTGAGATACAAACATCAAAACTAGCAAATGGTATTTATATTTTAAACATAGGAAAAAGCTTTAATAAAAAATTATTAAAGCTCAACTAAAGCACATATTTATAACTAAGCTACCTTTTGTGGTGGCTTAGTTATCTTTTACTTATCGTGCCACATTACTTGCATAAAGCTAATACTATCAAATTTCCCTCTTAATTCAAACTACTCTTCTCTAAGCTTTTTTCTGAAGAATCCTTTTTATCTTCCTCCTTCTTCATGTCATTCTTCAGGTCTCCCAATCCCTCAACTACATTTTTCATCTCTTTCAGTAATTCTTTATGCTGCTGAATTAAACGTTCATGCACCAAAATACTTTTCGGTTTATCTTGCTTACCCATCAATAGTGTTTCAAAGGTAGAGACCGTACGATTTAGAATACGATGAAACAAGGAAGCTGAAAAACCACCTACCATAGCTAACAAAGGAACAGAAATGAATCCCATACCCGAATTCCCCTGTGCCTGGCGATCCAAAACGCTTGGCAATAAAACAGCTAACATTAACCCGGCAATAAGTCCTAAAATAAACCGAATCCAATAGGCGCTCTCATATTTGGGATCGTATGTTCCATCCTGAATGTATTTATTCACCTCGAACAAATTACTAAAACATGCTCCTAAAGCAGCAGCAGAGAGAAAGAACATCATATTCAGAAACAGTGTAAACCCGTTATCTTCCAACACCCCTAACACCACTGTTTTGGAGTTTACATCCGGAGACAAAGCAATGACTATAAATGCAATTAAACTCAGCACACTCATCAACATCAACCGCCTGATTAATGAAACAGGACCCAAGAAAGTTTGAAATTTCTTTTTCTGAGATTCTTTATACAGTAGTAAAATTGTTTTGGGACGTGCTGGAGCAATCCGAGCTGCTAATAAACCATGAAGTTCTATTATCTTCTGACTCTCCATACTATGATTCATTGTCTTTTCATCCAATTCAACCAACCATTCTGCTTCAATTGGGATAGCAGTACCTTCTGCTGCAATGTACTTTACCATTGCAATGCATTCTTCTAGTAAAAAGTCTTTCATTTCAGGACAGTTTTCAAATTTCTAGCAATTAATAATCTGGTTCTATAAAAATTAATGCCACCTCTACTATCCCTCTCGAATAAACCAGAACTTCAAAACATAAATATATAGCAATTTCATCATACATCGAACATCGTTGACAATAAATAATCAATATTCTTAATTCCTAGCCCCAATCAAGCAACTTACGATCATAATGTAACAGATAGTCATCAATAAATCGTTATATTTATAAAAAACCATTTACAAAAGGCTATGAATAAACCAACCCTACACAATAACACTCTACTAATTATCAATAAATAGTATTTTTTCGAAAAACATCAAAATATTCACTACTCGTGTCACCCTATTTCAATTCTCAACGGTCATATATAAAAACACTCAACTAATTATTTTAAATAACATGAAACGTAAAATTCAATTTCTAATCATCTTCACCATCATTTTTTCGGTAGTTAAAGCCAACGAACCTGTGAAGAAAAATCCATTACTTGGCAAATGGAACTTGGTAACAGCAAAACTAAACAACAAGCCATCTCCGCCCTATACGCTTAACAGAACAATGGAATTCGATTCTGTCCATCATTTTATAGGAAAGAGTACAGTTAATGGAAAAGAAAGAAAATACAACTCTGGTAAGTATTTTATTGCAAACGATTCGACAGTTATCTGTATTCATGAAATGGGCAATGGGAAATTAGCTCCTCATTCTTTCACCTACCGATTTCAGGTAAAAGACCAAACACTTCACCTACACGGCTTTTACTACCGCCATGTTCCCACATTAAGCGGTGTACTTAAGATTATGTACATCGATGAATATTGGATGAAAGAGGAAGAGTAGACCAATTAAAACACGAATCAAATAATTAATTACCATGAAAAACTTACTCTTCTTAATCTTAGTACTATTGACAACTAAAGGGTATTCTCAATATTTCCCAGTCGACACTGCTGCTCTTAACCAATCTTATAGAGTTTTAAAGCCTGATTCTCAGAACAAAAAGAAGCAGATGGATTTTCTAAATGCTTTTCCTTCTACATTTAGTGATTTTACAATGGTCTATCAGTTTGTAAAAGATCCCAATTATGATCTTACTATGTATGGTTTGGGAAGTGAACATATTCTAAATGGTTTGGCCAAGCTTGATAAAGTTCCCCAATCAATCTACTTCAAAAAACTGATTTTCTTATGCCTGCAAGGACAATGGGAAGCGGATGCTCCTAGTTATTTACAACACTTAGTTCGAAGTAAAATGCGCACGAATACCAATGCCATGTTCGAAATACTAAACCAGTTACATGAAGGGCGACAGATTTCGTTCTGGTATTTCTACTATCACTGTCGATTTGCCAAAGACTTAAAAAAAGATCTCAGCACTTATACAGAACAAATGAACGCAAAGTTTCCTAAAGTCGTTCAAGCTATGAAAAAAGCCCACACTGCATCTTGTGGCATGGTTTGGTATTAAAATATTTTGATAGACACGAGTCACATATTGGCTCGTGTTTTTACTTTGCTCTCACAACACCACATTCACTTCATTATCACCCTCGCTCAATATCCTACCTATATTTAAAGCAAAAGTTTAGTCATCAACCAATACTAGTTCTCGACAGGTATATTTAGAAACAAAAATCTATTTTTTTCAAATTTCATGTAATAGATGATTCTCTTTAGGTCGTTATTTAAATGTAGTTCTCTTTTGTTACATATTTTATTTATCGAAAACACAAATTAACAAAAGCTACTCTCAAATAATTTAATTAACCACTTAAAACTAAACACATGAAAAAACTTCTCATTACATTTTTATGCCTTTTCATTGCATTTCACGCCCACTGTAAATGGAAACAGGTAAGTACACTGCAAAGAGGAACAAATAGTGTAACCATTTTACAAAAGGAAGCAAAATCGGATATTCGAATCAATCCCGACAAAACAAAGTTCATTAAAACCTATTATAAGCTGAACATTACTTTTAAGGAGAAGAAATTCACTATTAAACTTCCCGATGGCTTCTATGTCAATAAACACGAACTATTCATGAAACCCATCACTTTCATTGATCCCCAGAAAGAAAAGATCTACATTTTCATCTCTGAGAAGACAGAAAATCCTCGATATTATGGCATGGAAGGTTACGTTTACACATACGATATCACATTTAACGACTTAGAAAAAGAGACTATTTTTGTTAATGCCAACATGGGATGGTACCCTATTTTTAAGGTAAAAAACAATGTATTAACACTCCAACATTATCTATATTCTGGAGGATACAATATGGTATCAATTATTACTCCCAATGGATATTGGAAATCATTTAAAATAGACCGAAGATCCGCAAAAGAAGCAGAACAAGAATATCTCAGTCAAAAATAAGTTTTCATTTCTATCTAGTTTCCAGCACATTCAACCCGGCGATAAGAATTTTTTATACTTTTTTCATTTTTCTTGTAATAGATGATTCTTTCAAGGTCGTTATTTAAATGTAAGGACACTTAGATACAATACTTGTGAAAATAGAACAGAAAATACTCGATCAAATAATTTCGGGTGAAGCCAATGAAAAAGAAATCAATCAATTTGAGAGCTGGCTCGATGCAGATGCCAGCCACCAAATTGAATTTGCTATATACAAGCAACAATGGCTGAGTAATAATTCGGGAAGAAAATACAACTTAGAAGAAGCCCGAAAAAGAATCGATCAGAAAATTGACGCTCATCAACAGCCTAAGAGCTCCAGATTCTGGACACTTCGACGAATTGCAGCTATTTTGGTGGTTCCAATTTTAGCCGCTTCGTTATGGATAACTTATCAACTTAACAGAGAGTTGGAGTCAACAGCCCCACAACTAACCACTGTCGAATGCCCACTGGGAGCACAGAAGAGCTTAATTTTACCCGACGGCACTCAGGTAAAGTTAAACGCAGGATCGAAAATTGAATTCCCGGTTAGTTTCAAACAGCTTTCCACACGCGACGTAACAGTTACCGGAGAAGCTTTCTTCGATGTTACTAAAAACAAGCAGCAACCTTTCATTGTACACTTAGGGAAAATTGCTGTAAAAGTGGTTGGAACATCATTCAATATTAATAACTATCAGGATAAAGATCAGGTGGAAGTTTACCTTAACACGGGAATTATCGACTTGATCAAGACTTCAGTCAATCAACCTACAGAGATAATAAGTCGAATTCAGCCCAAACATTTAGCAACATTCAATAAAGCCGATCAGCATGTTGAGGTTAACCACCTACCATCAGAACGTTATTTATCATGGACGAAAGGCTATTTGATCTTTGAAGACGATCCTATAAAGGAGGTAGTAAAACGTTTGGCAAAGTGGTATAAAGTGGATATTTCGATTACAGATCAATCTATTGAAAATAATCCATTTACAGCCAATTTAAAAGGTAAAAGCATTTACGAAGTTTTAGAAATATTAGAATTAACATCAAATATTAGATACACTGTAAAAACAATTCCCGAAACAGATAGTCAAGAGCAAAGAATCGAAATCAAACTAACAAAATAACTGAATACTAACTAAATAAAATATCTAAAAGACATGAAAACTTAGCTGAACTAAACGAAAAAAGGAGATGCAATAATTACATCTCCCTTAACATTGTTTTTGCCTTTCAAGTTTTGGCGGACCGAAAAGGCAAAGAATTCGAATAACTATTCAAATCATTACAAAATTATGAAAAAAAATTATGTGTTAATGATTTCCACATTTCTCTATTTGTGGAAGTCGAAGCTTTTTTTTGTCATGAGACTAGCACTATTTGCGATCTTACTGATTGTTTTTCAGACAAAAGCAGCCGATACTTTTTCTCAAAATGCACGCATTAGCATTAAAATGAAAAATTCAACACTTAAGGAAGTATTGAAAGAAATTGAGAAAAAGACCGAATATACTTTTGCATACAATACCGATGTGGTAAACCTCAATCGGAATGTAAATGTAAAAGTGAAGAACTCTACTGTTTCCAGAGTTTTAGATGAGTTGTTTGCCAATAGTAATATTGAATACCATATGATGGGACAACTTATCGCGCTGAAAAAAGCCCCAAAAACAATTAAGGCAGATCAACAGAAAAAGAAAATAACCGGAACCGTTACCGATACCGAAGGAGAGCCACTACCAGGTGTTACGGTTATGGTTGCAGGTAGTACACGTGGGGTAATTACCGATCCCGATGGTAAATATGAAATTTCAGTTATTGCTACTGATAAGCTACAGTTCTCATTCATTGGAATGACAACACAAGAAATAGATGTTAATGGAAAAACAACCATTAATGTTATTCTTCAAGATAAATCGGAAGAACTGGATGATGTTACTGTTGTGGCATTTGGTAAGCAGAAGAAAGAAAGTGTATTGGCATCTGTTACTACAGTAAAGCCAGGTGAGTTAAAGATGCCTACCAGTAACCTTACCACTGCTCTTGCCGGAAAAATGTCAGGAGTTATCTCCTATCAGCGAAGCGGAGAACCAGGACAGGACAATGCAGAATTCTTTGTTCGCGGTGTTACCACTTTTGGTTACAAAAAAGATCCACTTATTCTAATCGATGGTATTGAGCTTTCATCGGCCGATTTAGCCCGACTAAATCCGGATGATGTAGAAAGTTTCTCGATTATGAAAGATGCTACTGCAACTGCTCTTTATGGTGCACGTGGAGCCAACGGTGTAATTTTGGTTACCACTAAATCGGGAACCGAAGGGAAAGCCAAATTCTCGTTCCGTTTCGAAAACTCTATCAGTAGTCCGACCAAGGATATTGAGCTGGCTGATCCGATTACATTTATGAAAATGCACAACGAATCGGTTTTAACACGTGACCCATTAGCAGAAGCACCTTATTCGGCCAGTAGAGTTTATATGACCGAAAAAGGAGAAAATCCAATTGCTTTCCCTCAAGTAGACTGGAAAGAGATGTTGATTAAGGACAAAGCAATCAACCAACGATTTAACTTCAATGTATCTGGTGGTGGAAAAGTGAGCCAGTACTACATTGCCGGATCATTTACTCAAGACAATGGTATTCTGAAAAATGCAGGTAACAGCAGTTTCAACAGTAATATCGACTTGAAGAAGTATTTACTTCGTTCCAACATCAATATTAATGTAACCAAAACAACAAAGGCCGCTGTTCGCTTCCATGGTACATTCGACGACTATCGTGGTCCAATGCAAGGTGGTGGAGAAGTATATCGATCGGTATTAGCTGCCAATCCTGTTCTTTTCCCAGCCTACTATCCTGCTACTGACGATACGAAATTCGTTGAGCATATTCGCTTTGGTAATTACGACAAAGGTGGTTACTTAAACCCTTATGCCGAAATGGTACGTGGTTATAAAGACTACAGTAAAACACTGATGTTGGTACAAATGGAATTAACACAGGACTTAAGTTTCATCACTAAAGGTCTAAGAGCCCGATTCCTGGGGTCTACCAATCGCTATAGCGAATTCAGTGTAACTCGTTCTTATAATCCATTCTACTATACGGTAGGTTTATACGATTATGGAACAAAGAATTTTACGCTAGCCAATATCAATCAGGACGCTGGAACTGATTACCTGAGTTATACAGAGGGTGGAAAGAAAGTAAACACCTCATATTACGGTGAATTCCGATTAAATTACGATCAGACTTTTAATGAAGATCATGGAGTAAGTGGTATGCTTGTGGCTACTATGCGCGAATACAAATCGGCCAATGCAGGTAGTTTGCAAAGTAGTTTGGAACAAAGAAACCTTGGACTTAGTGGTCGTTTTACTTACAACTATAAATCGAGGTATTTCTCAGAATTTAACTTCGGATACAACGGTTCGGAACGTTTCGATAGTGATCACCGATTTGGATTCTTCCCTTCTGCTGGTGCTGCCTGGTTGGTTAGTAACGAACCATTCTTCGAAAATCTGAAGAAAAAAGTAAACAAACTGAAAGCTAAATTTACTTATGGATTGGTAGGTAACGATGCCATTGGAGATCCAAACGATCGTTTCTTCTACATTTCAAAAGTGAACATGAACAATGGCGGTAGAGGAGCTCGATTTGGAGAACTATTCGGTTACAATAGAAATGGTGTAACAATCGACCGCTATTCCAATGCTAATATCACCTGGGAATTGGCTAAAAAAGCCAATTTAGGTCTTGAAATTGGTCTTTTCGACAACCTGGAAGTTCAGTTGGATTATTTTACAGAAAGAAGAACTAACATCTTAATGTCTCGCTCATATATTCCTGCAACGATGGGAACAAGTGCTAAAATCCAGGCCAATGTGGGTGAAGCCAGTGCAAAAGGATTGGATGCCAGTATCGACTGGAATAAGCGTTGGGGCAATGGCATGTGGTTAACTGCTCGCGGTAACTTTACGTATGCTACCAGTAAAATGGAAGTAACCGAAGAACCAGCCTACCCAGAACCATACAGAAGTAAAGTAGGTTACAGCTTAGGACAAACATGGGGGTATGTTGCAGAACGTCTGTTTATCGATCAACAGGACATTGATAACAGCCCTCGCCAAATGTTCTCTAAACCACCTATGGCTGGAGATATTAAATACAAAGACATTAATGGCGATATGGTAATCAACGAAGCCGACAAGGTACCTATCGGTAACTCTCGTAGCCCAGAAATCGTTTACGGTTTCGGTTTCAGTTTCGGATACAAGAATTTCGATGTTTCATGTTTCTTCCAAGGCCTTGCCAATGAATCATTCTTTATTGATCCAAATAAGATTGCGCCATTTATTTACAATAAAGACGCATTCTCTTCTGATGAACTAAAAAATAAAAAAGGTAACCATCAAGTATTAAAAGTAATTGCCGATGATTATTGGAGTGAAAGTAATCCCAAAACAGACGCATTCTGGCCTCGCTTAAGCAGCGAATCAGTACCCAACAATGCACAAACCAGTACCTGGTGGATGCAAGATGGATCATTCCTTCGTTTGAAATCGTTGGAAATGGGTTATACATTACCTAAAAAGTTTACACGCAAAATTAAATGCAGTCGACTACGCTTCTATGTAAGTGGATTGAACCTGGCTGTATGGAGTAAATTTAAGCTTTGGGATCCTGAGATGGCCAGCAACGGATTAGGTTATCCGGTACAAAGAGTATTAAATACTGGTATTCAAATTAACTTCTAATTCTGAAAATGATGACTAATAAAATATTCAAAATATTCAGCTATTTCTTAATCATTAGCTTCTTTGGATGTCAGGATTATCTGGATATCGTTCCCGATGATATTGCCACATCAGAGAAATCGTTTAAAATGAGAGTGAATGCCGAAAAGAACCTATTCACCTGCTTTAGCTACTTGCCTCGTGTGGGTGATGTGGGTAGTGATATCGCAATGATGGGAGGCGACGAGCTATGGCATTTCCAACCCATTCACGAATTGAACTCCAATAGTTTTCAGGTTGGGTTGGGTAATCAAAATACAATCAATCCATACTGTGATTATTGGAAAGGAGACCGTGGAGGTCAGCCTCTTTGGCAAGGAATCAGATATTGTAATATCTTCCTAAATAACATCCACCTTACTGTCGATCTAGACGATTCAGAACGTGCCCGCTGGAAAGCTGAGGTAAAATTCTTGAAAGCCTATTATCATTTCTACCTACTTAGAATGTATGGTCCAATTCCATTTGTTGATGAGAATATCCCCATCGATGCGGGAGTTGAAGAGGTAAAGAATACTCGCCAACCAGTTGATGTAGTTGTAAGTAAAATTGTTGCATTGCTGGATGAGTGTGTAACCGACCTACCAGAAGATTTCATGAACCCAGTTGATGAATTAGGTAGACCAACACAAGCCGTTGCCAAAGCATTAAAAGCAAAAGTTTTGGTAACTGCTGCCAGTCCGCTATTCAATGGAAACGAAGATTACAATACCTGGAAAAATAGTAAAGACGAAGTGTTAATCAATCCTTCGTTCGATAATCAAAAATGGGAATTGGCCGCAACTGCTTGTAAAGAAGCAATCGATGCAGCACATGCTGCCAAAAACGAATTATATTATTTCAAAGAAGCTGATCTTTACGATATAGGTGACACAATAAATACACGAATGAACATTCGCCAAAGCATTTGTGATCCATGGAACCGAGAATTAATCTGGGGACTTAGTATTGCTCCGGTTAACCATATGCAGAAGCTGGCGATGACTCGTGTTGATCCTACAATTTTGGGAAATGCAAATATCTTTGGAAGTGTAGCACCAACATTGAATATTGCCAATAAATTCTACACCAATCATGGTGTTCCCATCGATGAAGACAATAATTGGGATTACAAAAACCGCTTCGAATTATCCGAATCGCAAGATCAAAAGAAAGAGATCATTCCTGGATCAGTTGTTGCCAACTACAATCAATTCCGCGAACCTCGCTTCTATGCATCAATGGGAATCGACCGAGGTTATTGGTTCGGACAAGGGCACTTCTCTGATGACCCTGCAGAAGAAGATTTTATGTATGGTCTACACAGTAAGTTCAAAGAACATTCCGGGAAAATGGGAATCTCACGCTTCAGCGAAACGGGTATCCACTTGAAGAAATTGGCTCACTTTAAAAATGTGGCAAATAAAAATGGATTATCTGTTACCCAATATCCATTCCCACTAATTCGTTTGGCAGACATTTATCTGTTATATGCCGAAGCATTGAATGAATCCGCAGGCCCAAGCGCAGAAGTATTCAATTACATCGACCTAGTTCGTAAAAGAGCAGGATTAGAAGGAGTAGAAGATGCCTGGAGCAAATACAGTAAATTCCCGAGTAAACCTGCCAGTAAAGATGGGTTAAGAGAAATTATCCAACAAGAGCGTAGTATTGAATTAGCTTTTGAAGGACAACGCTACTGGGACTTAAGAAGATGGAAATTACTATTGAAAGATCTAAATACACCAATCAAAGGCTGGAATCTATACGGAAAGACACCAGAGGATTTCTATCGTGTGATTGACTTACACGAATCACAAAGTTCATTGAAGCACTATTTCGCACCTATTGAAGACAGTGAAGTACTTAGAGATAGTGAAGTAGGACAAACATTTGGATGGTAATCTTTAAATTTCAGAATATGAAACGATATATTTTACAATCAATATTCATTGCATTTATTTTAACATTTGTTGCATGCGATGATGATTCCGAAAAAAACAATGGTATTGCACCTCAAATGGTCGATAATATCAGCGTAATTGGAATGCCCGGTGCTGTAAAAATTCAGTACTCAATTCCCGACCAAAATGATTTTCTATATGTACAAGCGGAATACATTAATCAGCAAAATAAAACTGTTTTTGTCAAGTCTAGTCTTTACAATAATTTCCTGGAGATTAACGGCTTTCTGGAAGAAAGAGAGTATGACATTACTTTGACCACTTTTAACCGTGCGGGGCAACAGTCGGAGCCACATCACATAAAAGCTACTCCACTAAAGTCTCCAATTATTAAAGTTTTTGAGTCATTAGAAATGACAAAAGACTTTGGAGGGCCACGTGTTACTTACACCAATCAAGACAAAGCTCAGGTAGGAATTATTATCATCTCCAAAGATGAATATGGCAACTACAAAGACTCTTTTGCTCAATTCGTTCAACAAGAGGAAGGATTCGTAATTGCACGCGGACATAAAGCCGAAGAAACTGTTTTCGGTGCTTATGTTTCCGACAAATATGGCAACTTAAGCGATACCCTTTTTGCGACGCTAACTCCTTACTATGAGGTAGAAGCAGATTATAGTACATTTAGAGCTGCGAATCTTCCAACCGATGATCCAAGTGCTCATGGATGGCACGTTCATCACCTTTGGGATGGTAAAGTGGGTGAACCTGGTTATCACACAGGATCAACAACTGTAAATGAAGGATATGCACAGCTTACCATCGACATAGGAAAAGAGAAAGCTATTACGCTAAGTCGTTTTAAACTATGGCAACGTAACAATATTGCTCGCTACGGAAACGGCAACCCTAGAAAATGGCAAGTATATGGTTCCAATAATCCTGATGATAAAGATAGTTGGGTACACTTTGGCGATTTCGAAATGTTCAAACCAAGTGGGCTTCCTTTAGGACAAACTACACAAGAAGATAAAGATGCAGCCAGTGCCGGTCACGAATATTTAATGCCAAGTGGTATACCTGCTGTTCGGTTTATTCAGCTTAGAATTACTGAAACGTGGTTAGGACCACCAACTGGAGTTCATTTCTGTGAGTTAAGATTCTGGGGAGAATATGCAACCAATTAATTCCACTTCAAAATTTCAGTTTATACTATTAAACTGAAGTTGTAGAAATCTAAAAATTTAAACAGATGAAGAAAAACATATATATCATTCTCATTTTAATTGCAGGAATAGCTATTTCATGCAAGGATATGAACGATTTGAGTGATAAGTATCTCGATTTAGGAGAAACCGTTTATCTGCAAAGAGTCGATTCTTTGGAAGTATTACCGGGAAAAAACCGTGTTCGATTTAATTATTTATTGATTAGCGATCCTAAAATCGAACAAACAGTTATTACCTATAACAATGGTGCCGATTCTGTGGTCTTCGATATCAGTAAGACGCATGAAATTGACACATTAACTTTCGATATTAATAATTTACCAGAGAAAGATTACGTATTCAATATCTACAACCGTAACAGTCAAAACATGAAGAGTGTGCCGGTTGAAGCAGTTACAACTGTTTTTGGAGAGCGATACCAAAGTCGTTTAATTAATCGCATTCCTGTTGTATCACGAGACGATAAAGGCAATCTGGTTATCAACTGGGAAAAAGCAGGTGAAGATTTAGGAATGAATCTTTTCTATACTAACAAGGCAGGAGAAACTAAAATGGAAAAATTGGGAAAAGAAGACCTAACAACCATTTTAGCCGATGTTGATCTTTCCAAAGATGTTACTTTCGAAACATTTTATCTTCCAAGAGAAAATGCCATTGACACGTTTAAAGTCAACCCAAGCAAACTTGTGCTTCCGGAAGAATTTCTTTACAATAAGAAATTGATCAAAGAACATGCTTTAACCAAAGACAACAGAGGACGTTCATGGGGCGGTAGTGTTGATAAACTATTCGATAATGCATTGAATAGTGGTAACTTCTACCATACCGGACAGTGGAACGATGGACCTCCATGTACATTCACTTTCGATCTAGGTAGAAATGCCAAACTATCACGTATAAAAATCGATGGTCGTCCTGGTCAACCATTACGCATTCCTCAGAATATGGACATCTGGATTACAGATAATATTGAAGGTGCCGATACCGAACTCAACTGCCAAGATGAAGGCTGGGAAGCAGAAGCTAAGTCGAAAGGTTGGCACCGCATTGCCATCCACCAAGGCACCATTAAACCAGGCGGTCACGGAGTAATTGAATTAAAGTTTGATTCTGAAATTCCTGAAGGACGATATGTACGTCTTCGTATTGGTAACATTTGGGATAATGGAAAGTACTTAAACCTGGGAGAAATTACTCTTTGGGAAAGATAATTACCCATTCATCATTTAATTTCTATCATTGAGATAGTATATTTAGTTAGTTCAGGCAGAGGCTACATCGTTTGTATGTAGCCTCTCGTTTTATTATTATCATTTTCGTAATCACTACTAAAAATTCAAAAAAGTAATTACTTTTACCCAGCTTAAATTAATCTATCATGTTATTCCAAGGGAAAAAGATTGACATAAATAGTCATCTTTTTAATTCTTTTTTCAAGAACTACTTTCCTTCATTGTGTCTGTTTGCAGGGCGACTTATAAACGATAATCAGCCAACTAAAGACATAGTGCAAGAATCGTATATCAAACTCTGGAAGTCGAAGGTTGATTTCGAAAATGAAAAAGCTGTTAGAGCCTACCTTTATGTTTTGGTAAAAAATCAGTGTTTCGATTATCTTAAAAAGAAATCCGTCAATCAAGAATTGTCCGAAGCAGAGAATTTAATGCTTACAACAGACAACTATTTAGCCGAAATTGTACGTGAAGAAACTTACCGCATGCTGAATAGTGAAATAAACAAGCTTGGTAATCAAACAAAAAAAATTATTGAACTCACATTAAATGGCTATTCTAACAAAGATATTGCCAATGAACTGAAGATCTCTCAAAACACAGTTAAAACACTCAAACTAAGGGCATACAAGACACTTCGAAATAATTTAGGCAAACAACTTGCCACCATCATTCTCACTCAATTCTATCCTTTTTTCTAATTTTTTTTCAGAAAGGTGTCACCCTACTTTCATTCTTTTGGGTTTTAGTTAATGGACACGCACCAAACCTGAAAAAAAGAAATGAGATTTAGCGAACAATTTGAAATAGCAAAATTATATGTACGGAAAATATTTAACTCAACCAATCACGTTGAGAATATTACTCTTAAATCATGGAGAAATAAACATCCAAAAGTAGCTGAAGATCTGGAAAAATGGGATAAATTCCTTCAACACAGAGATAAGTTGGCTGAATTCGACACTGAAAAAGAATGGAAAATATTTTTAAATAAAAAAACGAAAAAACTTATATTCCTAGAGCAAAGAAAACGTATGGCACGAATTGCAGCAATGATTACTATTCCTATTGCTGCAGCTCTCGGGACAATAGTCTATGTATCTCACTATCTGGAGAAAAACACTCAAGAAATTCAGTTTACGGCAATTCCTCATGGAGAGCGTAAAGCCGAATTAACTTTAAGTAATGGCCAAATAATAAACCTACACCCAAAGCAAATAAGCAAGTTACAAGAGCTTAATGGAACACAAATAAAAAATGACTCTCTGATGCTTTCTTACCAACCCGTTACTCCAAAAACAAAAACATCAGAAATATTATACAACCAGCTAAAAGTTGACCATGGCAAGGAATACTTCATCACCTTATCTGATGGAACCAAAGTATGGCTCAATTCACTCTCTTCACTAAAATACCCAGTAGCATTTAATGGGAAAAAACGTATTGTTGAACTTACAGGAGAAGCTTATTTCGAAGTGGCTCACGATAAGCAACACCCATTTATTGTAAAAACTATCGATTGCAATATTCGTGTTCTAGGGACCTCATTCAATATTTCATGCTATAAATCGGACAATGGAGTTATTGCAACACTTCTAAATGGAGCAGTAAATATTGAAAAGATAAAAGGAATTGAAAACAAGAACTACAAACTAACTCCTGATAAGCAATTTATTTACAACAAGAACCGACAAAACATCACCATTAAAGATGTTGATGCAAAAATGTTCTGCAGCTGGGCAAAAGGTAAATTCTGGATGGACAATGAATCATTAGAAAGCTTAATGACAAAGATGCAACGCTGGTACGACATCAATGTTTTCTTTCTGGATGAAGCAGCAAAAAAAGAATTATTCACTGGAATACTTCCTCGTTTCAAGGAATTTCATTCGTTGGCAAAAATGATTGAACAAGTGAGTAATGTAGATATTGAAATAAATAACAAAACAGTAAAGATTAAAACTAGAAACTAAACAAAAAGCAGAAGAATGTTGGCCCATCCTTCTGCTTAAACAACGGCTCTTTATAAGAGCTGTAATACTTAAACTTAAAAAACAAATTTATGAAAAAAATGCTGTTTTATGAACTCTTCACCCTAATGAAGATTCATAAAAAATTTTACTTAATTATGTGGAATTTTATTATTCTGTTTTTCATGCTAAACCTAACGACTGTAGCCAACGTGTTAAGTCAACACAATGTAACTTTAGAATTGCGGAATGCTAATCTAAAGCATTGTATTAAAGCTATTGAAAAAGAAACAGGTATGGGCTTCCTTTACAATGGGAAAGACCTACAAAACGTGAAAGGAATATCTCTATCAGTCGAAAACAAACAACTTGATCAAGTCTTAGATCAACTGCTTGAAGAAACTGAATATGAGTATAAAATTGAAAATGAGGTAATCCTTATCAGAAAAAAGCCTATTGTTAAAAGTAGCTCTACAACACTTGTTACCCAACAAGAGAAAAAAAGAATAACCGGAACCGTTACTGATGCTGAAGGTGGTCCACTTCCTGGAGTTACTATTATGATTGTTGGTAGTACCCGTGGCGTAATCACTGACCCTGATGGCCATTATGACATATCCGTTAACGAAAACGACAGATTGCATATTTCGTTTATAGGTATGGAATCACAAATTGTTGAACTTAATGGTCGCACAACCATTAATGTGGTACTACAAGAAAAGTCGGAAGAATTAGCCGATGTAACTGTCGTTGCTTTTGGAAAACAAAAGAAAGAAAGTGTTATTGCTTCTATTCAAACGGTAGATGTTGCTGAACTTAAGGTTCCTTCAAGCAATTTAACGACTGCTTTAGCAGGAAGTATGGCAGGAATCATTTCATATCAACGATCTGGAGAACCAGGAGAGGATAATGCAGAGTTCTTTGTGCGTGGAGTAACCACTTTTGGTTACAAAAAAGATCCTCTTATTCTAATTGACAACATCGAATTAACCTCTTCGGATCTTGCACGGCTTAACCCTGATGACATTGAAAGTTTTTCAATTATGAAAGATGCCACTGCAACTGCTCTTTATGGAGCGAGAGGCGCCAATGGAGTAATTTTGGTGACTACCAAGGAAGGGAAAAGAGGAAAGGCCCAGTTTTCTATTCGTTACGAAAATTCAATATCTACTCCGACCCAAGAGATTGAACTGGCCGATCCAATCACCTATATGAAACTTCATAATGAAGCATATTTAACCAGAGATCCTTTAGCTCAGGTTCCTTACACCAATGAAAAGATTGATAAAACGGTTCCTGGTTCAAACTCTCTTATTTTCCCAAGTACCGACTGGAGAGAGATAATGACTAAGAACTCCCAAAGAAGCAATCGTCTTAATTTGAATGTTAGAGGTGGAGGTAAAGTTGCTCGCTATTATGTTGCTGCATCATACAACAGAGATAATGGTATTCTTGATGTTGACCACAACAGTGATTTCAACAGTAACATTAAATTTCAAAACTACTCATTAAGATCAAACATAAATATCGATCTTACCTCAACAACTGAAATGATTGTTCGTTTAAGTGGATCTTTTAACGAATATAATGGACCTATTGGAGGAGGTTCTCACATCTATGGTTTGATTATGCAAAGTAATCCGGTTCTATTTCCTGCTCAATATCCTAAAGTAGGTAACTTAGAATACTTAGGTCATACTTGTTTCGGAAATGCAGGAGATGGCAACTACCTTAACCCATACGCCGAATTAGTTAGAGGATATCAAGAAAGTGGTAACTCTCGTCTGGGAGCACAATTGGAATTTAAACAAGATTTTAATTTCTTATTAAAAGGACTAAAAGGTCGATTTCTAATCAATACAACACGAGGTTCTAGTCATAAAGTTTCGAGAACATTGAAACCCTACTTCTACGGACTAACATCATACGACTACTATGCCAATACATATGAAGTAGAGATTCTAAATCCAGACAAAGGAAGTGAGTACTTAACTTATGAACCGGGAGATAAAAATATAAGTAGTGCCACTTATATTGAGGCGGCTCTTAATTATCAAAGAAATTTTAATAAACATGGAGTTAGTGCTCTTCTTGTAGGTCAATTGAGACATAAAGCACAACCCAATGCCAAAACAATTCAAGAGAGTTTACCTTATCGCAACATTGGTCTTAGTGGTCGATTAACATACAACTATGATAACAAATACTTCATTGAAACCAACTTTGGATATAATGGTTCCGAAAGATTTGCAAAAAAACACCGCTATGGCTTCTTCCCATCAATTGGTGCTGGTTGGTTAATCTCAAACGAGAACTTCTTTGAAGGTCTTAAGAACAATGTAAATAATTTAAAGCTAAGAGCCACTCATGGACTAGTGGGTAACGATGCCATTGGAAAAGGTCGTTTTCTTTACCTATCCAATATAAACATGTCTAGTGGTAGTTACGGTTCTACCTTTGGTGAGAATTGGGGGTATAGCAGACCTGGAGTAGAAATTAAACGCTACTCTGACCCTAATATCACCTGGGAAACAGCAACTAAAACAAACTTTGCTTTGGAAGTGGGACTTTGGAATGAGTTAAATGTTATTGCTGAGTATTATTTTGAAAAAAGAGACAATATCCTACAAGAACGTAAAACTATTCCTGGTTCTATGGGATTATGGGTAACGCCTTATGCCAATGTAGGAAAAGCCAAAGGTAAAGGTTATGACATCTCCTTAGATTATAATAAATCAATAAACCCTGAGAAGCAGATTTGGGTTAATGCTAGGGCAAATTTCACTTATGCAACTAGTGAGTTCACCTATTACGAAGATTACAAATATCAGGATGAGTATTGGAAAAACAAAGAAGACTACCCAATCAGTCAACGATGGGGATATATTGCAGAAGGACTTTTCGTAGACGAAAGTGAAGTACTCAATTCTCCTAAACAATTTGGCTCCTACAAAGCCGGAGATATTAAGTACCGAGATGTAAATAAAGACGGAGTAATAAATAGCCTCGATCAAGTACCTATCGGATTCCCTACCCGACCAGAAATTGTTTATGGTTTTGGTGGTAGTTTTGGATATGGAGGGTTCGACTTTTCAATGTTCTTCCAAGGACTTGCTAGAGAATCATTCTGGATTGATTATAACAAGGTCTCTCCGTTCTTTGATCGTTCTAGTTCATTCATTGCCAATAATGCATTAATAAAAGATATTGCTGATAATCATTGGAGCGAAGACAACAGAGATACACATGCCTTCTGGCCTCGACTGTCCACTTCTAGTATTTCCAACAATAGTCAAACCAGTACCTGGTTTATGCGAGATGGTAGTTTTTTAAGATTAAAACGAGTAGAACTTGGCTATACGTTACCTCGTAGATGGATGAAAAAAATGAATATCAACAAGTTCAGGATCTACTGTTCAGGCACGAACTTGTTAACCTGGAGTAAATTCAAATTATGGGATCCTGAGATGGCTGGAGACGGTCTCAAGTATCCAATTCAAAAAGTTTTTAACCTTGGTGTAAACATTAACTTCTAGACAAATGAAAATCAAGATATTATTTTTAACCACAATACTCTCATTGTTACTCTATTCCTGTAACAACTTTCTAGATGTTGTGCCTGATGATATTGCAACAATTGATAATGCATTTACAATCAGAGAACAAGCCGAAAAGTATTTATTCACCTGTTATTCGTATATCCCAAACCATGCTAGCATAACCCAAAATCCTGCTTTTCTTGCTGGTGATGAATTTTGGATTAGCAACTATTATCGCGACTATTCTGCAGGAGGAAGTAATTCACCAATACGAATATTTACCGGAGAGCAGAATGTCGATAATCCATTACTTGATTTCTGGCGAGGGGAAAAAGGAGGCAAGGATCTTTACAGAGGAATTAGTGACTGTAACATCTTTCTTGAGAAAATAAATGATGTTCCTAATATGGAGAACGACGAGAAAGAACGTTGGATAGCAGAAGTAAAATTCTTAAAGGCCTACTTTCACTATTGGTTAATCAGAATGTATGGCCCTATTCCAATTATGGATAAAAACGTTCCTGTAAATGCAAAGCCTGAATTAGTAAACGTCTACAGAAACACACTCAATGAATCCTTCAACTATGTTGTAGATCTGATGAATGAGGCTATAAGTTCTCCTTATCTTCCTGATAAAATTGAAGATGCAATTACCGAAAATGGGCGTATTTGTAAAGCTATTGTTTATGCCATAAAAGCAGAAGTATTAGTTACTGCTGCCAGTCCATTATACAATGGGAATCCACTTTATGTAACTATGGTTGATAATAAGGGAACAGATATCTTCAATACCAATATTAGTGATAATGAAAAGAAAGCCAAATGGATTGAAGCCGAAAAAGCTTGTTTAGATGCCATTAATTTCAGCGAAGGCTTAGGTTTCTCATTGTATGAGTATACATCCCAGGAATACCAAATATCTGACACTACAAAAGCAAAACTAACCATTCGTAATGCTGTAACAGAAAAATGGAATAGAGAGGTTATCTGGGGTAATTCAAATGCTAGAGTAAAGAATTTACAGTTAAATGGTTTCCCTCGTGGGCTTGATCCTCAAAGAGCTGGAAATACATCCCGATGTGGTAACTTAGCTGTCACCTTAAAAATGGCTCGTTTATTTTACACCAACAATGGAGTTCCTCTTAATGAGGATAAAACTCGTCAGGATATTGATGAACTAGAAATATTACCTGCTCCTAAAGACCATAAGTACTTCCTCAAAGAAGGCTATAATACCATACAGTTTAATCTAAACCGAGAGGTAAGGTATTATGCAAGTCTTACATTTGATGGATGTTTATTTTATGGGATGGGACAATTGGACGATAAGAACAGTTACTATGCACAAGTGAAAAAAGGTCAGCCTGCAGGTAACTTTATAGAAACATCTGCCAATCTAACGGGATATTTTCCTAAAAAGCTAACACACTTTAAGAGTTCCTTGGGTAGCTCTGATTTCACTTCGTATGACTATGCTTGGCCAGTAATGCGCTTATCAAATCTATATTTGTTATATGCTGAAGCTCTTAACGAAGTAGATAAAGGCAATGAAGCATTAACCTATATCAATAGAGTAAGAGCTAAAGCACAACTAGAAGAAGTACAAGAAGCCTGGACAAAATACAGTATATATCCAACAAAATACAAGACACAAAAAGGGCTCCGAGAAATTATCCAGCAAGAGCGAGGAATTGAACTAGCATTTGAAGGACAACGTTTCTGGGATGTTCGTAGATGGAACCTGGCAGACAAAGTATTCAATGAACCAGTAACGGGATGGAATATTAGAGCAAAAGCAGAAGAGGACTATTATAAAGAACAGCTTATCTTTCAACCTATTTTCACTCTTAAAGATTATTTCTGGCCAATTAAGCATAAAGAAACACTGTCTAACAACAATCTTCTTCAAAACTACGAATGGTAAATAACTGCTAGAATTATGAAAAAATTAATTTTATATATATCCATAATTACGTTGTTATATTGCTGTGGCAATGCTGACGTAAACGATCCAATGGGAAGTAAAACCGCTCCTCAACAAGTTGAGGTAAAAGAGATAAAAAATACCTTCGGCAAAACAACTATCTTTTATAACAGACCAAACGATGAAAATTTAAAGTATGTACGTGCAGTTTATGAACCAAGACCTGGTATAAAGCGGGAAATAAATGCATCGTTCTACATGGATTCATTAGTTTTAGATGGATTTGATAAAGCAACAGAATATCAGGTAAAGCTTTACTCTGTAAGCTATGGTGAAGTTGCAAGCGAACCTGTATTAGTTAATGCTACCCCTTTAGAGCCTCCTTATCTGTCTATTCAAAAGTCGGTACAAATTAAGAGTACTTTTGGAGGCATTAATATACAACTAAATAATCCTACAGAAGCACAAATTGCTGTTGGTATTCTCAAAAGTAATTCTGAAGGAGAAATGAGTGAGATAGCAGTGAATTATAGTGTGCTCGACAAGCTTAACTTCTCTATTCGCAATCAGGAAGCTATAGAAAGTACATTTGGTGTTTTCATTCGCGACAGGTGGGGGCAAATATCCGACACACTAAAAGTTACACTAACTCCTATCGAAGAGTCGATGTGTGATAAAAAAGCATTCAAGAACATGAAACTGCCAGGAGACACATATGAATGTCATAGCTGGGGAGGAGCATCAGTAAACAATCGACTAGAGCTAGCTTGGAATGACAAAATCAATGAAGATACGCCTGTTTTCCACACGAAGGCAACAGACCCTATGCCTCAACATGTTAGCATCGATCTTGGTGAAAAATATGCTTTAAGTCGATTGGAAATTTATCCTAGAGGAAAAAGTTCTAATTACAAATTCGTTTGGGCAAGTGGATGGCCTAAAGCAATCGAGATATGGGGAAGTAACTCTCCTGAAGCCAGTAATCTCAATCCAAACACTGATCCAACTTATTGGCAAAGCTGGAATTTGGTTAAGAAGTATGATATTGTGAGACCTTCAGGAGAAGAAGAACCAGCAGACGTTGTTCCTCTTACTGACGATGACAAACGTACTTTGACAAAAGGGTATGAAGTAGAATTTCCAGAAGGAACAGAGTATCGTTATATCAGATTTAGAACATTAGAGACCTGGGGTGGAACATCTTGGGTTATGCTATCAGAGTTATCATTTTATGGAGCTGAATCTAAAAACTAAGAAAATGAAACATTTAAAATATATTTTAATTCTCTCGTGTATCTATATGGTTGCATGTACCGATATGGATGATACATACCAAGAATTCATTACCGATGGTCCTATTGTTTATTTAAGTAATGCTGATGAATTGCAAGGATTTGAAGGAAGAGAGAGAGTCGCTATTTCATGGGCAAACATAAATGATCCTCGTGTTGACTATGCTGAAGTAACATGGAATAGTGGAAAAGAGAAACAAAGATTTGATATAGCATATGGAAAAGCTGATACTATCTTTGTTGATAATCTTATTGCATCAAAATATGCGTTTAATATACGTTTATGTTCAGAAAAAGGCTTCTCTTCTTTAAAAAAGGAAGTGTTATTACAGGTTTACGATGATGTATATGAATCATATCTTGTAAACCGAGAGATAGAGAATCAGTCTTATGCAAACAATGCATTAAAGATCAATTTTGTAGAGGCAACACCAGATCTTATTTGTTCTGAATTTATATGGACAGATAACGATAATAATGAACAAAAAAGCAATGTCTCTTCTGACCAAAGTAGTTGTACATTAGAAAATCTTATTGAAGGAACAGCAATAACTATGCGGACACTATTCAAACCTTCTGAAAATTGTATTGACACCTTCTATTCTGCCCCCAAAAAAATCTATGTTGGAGGAGAGAAAATCAATATCAATGTATCAAAATCAAGTACCTCAGAGGCTCAGTCTGGTTATGGTATTGAAAAAAGTCATGACAAAGATCTTTCCTCTTATTACCATTCAAGATGGGGGGCTGGAACTAAACTTCCCGTTACATTGGAATATTTCTTAGAGAATACACCTCGACTTGATATTATCGAATATACCCCAAGAGACAATTCTCAACATGGTAATGCTGGAAACTTTAGAACCTTCGAATTGTGGGCAATCTGTAAAGGAGATTCTGAATACAAGAAAGTAGGAGACTATGACTTTGAAGGTCGTGGAATAACTTCTGAACTTCAGCTAGAAGAACCTTTAATTAATCCAGAATCAATAAAGTTTATTGTCAAAACTGTTAATCCTAAAAGTAATGGTTTACCTGCAGTAAATTGTGCTGAGATGCATTTTATTAGAAGACCTCAATGGTGGCTGGATCTTAATCAATAATATCAATTAAAATCCTACAATCACCCAATCATCATTTAATTTCTATCAAATAGATAGATTATTTAGTTAGTTCAGGCAGAGGCTACATCGTTTGTATGTAGCCTCTCGTTTTATATATTCAAAAATTAAATCGAAAAAAACAAAGTAATATTCGATTTGTCTAATCCATTCCCATAGCTGAATTACAGAGGCAACATAGCCTAGCCCCAACACACTCATCCAAAAAACTCACAAACAACCACTTAACCTTATCTACAATTAATAAAATTTACCGTACTCTCTAGTATTTTCGATCTCCATTTTTAATTTTTTTTCGATAAAACATTTGTCTAGTTTCATTTTTTTTAGTTTTATTTGCAAAACATACCACACCAGAACAGAACATAGTGGATTTTAATAAACAGTTTCAAATAGCAAAATTACATGTGCAGAAAATGTTTAATCTAAACAGCCATGTAGAAGAGGCGATTCTCAGATCTTGGAGCAATCAATATCCCAAAGTGTCTAAAGATCTAAAGAGTTGGGGGATGTTTTGTCAACATAGAAATACACTTGCTCAATTTGATACTGAAAAAGAATGGGAAATATTTTTAAACACACTGAAAGTAAAAAAAATAGCTACTCCTAGAACACTATACAATCAATTAACAGTTGACTATGATAGAGAACACCTTATCACCTTATCTGATGGTACTAAGGTATGGTTAAACTCACTCTCTTCGCTAAAATACCCAGTAACATTTAATCGAAAAAAACGCATTGTTGAACTTACAGGAGAAGCATATTTTGAAGTGGTTCATGATGCCCAACATCCGTTTATCGTTAAAACTACTGATTACAACATTCGTGTTCTGGGTACCTCATTCAATATTTCATGCTATAAGTCGGACAATGGAGTTGTTGCAACATTACTCAACGGAGCAGTAAACATTGAAGAAAAAAAAGGCATTGAAAAACAAAATTTTAAACTAACACCTGACAAGCAATTCATCTATAACAAACACCAACGAAGCACAACCATAAAAGAGGTTGATGCGCAAATGTTTTGCAGCTGGGCAAAGGGTAAATTCTGGATGGACAATGAATCATTAGAAAGCCTAATGACCAAAATTCAACGCTGGTACGACATCAATGTTTTCTTCTTGGATGAAACAGTAAAAAAAGAGGTATTCACAGGAGTTCTTCCTCGTTTCAAGGAATTTCATTCGTTGGCAAAAATGATTGAACAAGTGAGTAATGTAGAAATTGAAATAAACGACAAAACAGTAAAGATTAAAACTAAAAACTAAACAAAAAGCAGAAGAATGTTGGCCCATTCTATTGCTTAAACAACAGTTCTTGCTAAGAACTGTAATACTTAAACTTTAAAAATATATTTATGAAAAAAATGCTGTTTTATGAGCTCTTCATTTTAATGAAGAGGCGTAAAAGATTTTACTTGATTATGTGGAATTTTATTATTCTATTCTTCATGTTAAATCTAACGACTACAGCCAACAAGCTAAGTCTAAACAATGTAACATTAGAAGAAGATGTCAACCTGAAGTACAGTGTCAAAACCACTGAAAAGCAGGCAAGTATCAATTCTGTTGCACCACAATCAAAAAACAAGGTAAAAGGTAAAGTTACCGATGGTTCGGGTGGTCCCCTGCCAGGAGTAACAGTTATGATTGTGGGTAGTACACGCGGTGTTATTACAGATCCTGATGGTGGCTATGAGATCAATGTAAATCCAGGGGAAAAGCTACACTTCTCATTCATTGGTATGGAACCTCAGATTATCAATCCAAATGGAAAAAAACAAATCAATGTTGTTCTTCAAGAAAAATCGGAAGAGCTAGATGATGTAACTGTAGTTGCCTTTGGTAAGCAGAAGAAGGAAAGTGTTTTGGCATCCATCGAAACGGTTAACCCTGCTGAACTGAAAGTACCTACCAGTAACTTAACCACTGCATTAGCCGGTAGAATTTCGGGAGTTATCTCTTACCAGCGTAGTGGAGAACCAGGACAGGACAATGCAGAGTTCTTCGTTCGTGGTGTTACCACCTTTGGTTATTCAAAAAGTCCGCTTATTCTTTTAGATGGATTTGAAATTAGCTCAAGCGATTTGGCCAAAGTACAGCCTGACGATGTAGCCAGTTTCTCTATTATGAAAGATGCGACTGCCACTGCACTTTATGGTGCACGTGGGGCCAACGGAGTTATTTTAGTAACTACCAAAGAGGGTAAAGAGGGAAAAGCAAAAATCTCATTCCGTCATGAAACATCTCTATCTAAAGCAACTCAGATTCCTGAAGTAGTTGATGGAGTAACTTACATGAAACTCTATAATCAGGCTCAGTTTAACGACAATCCGTTATTGGCTCCTTACTATAGTGCACAACGTATTGAGAACACGCTTCAGGGATTAAATCAATATGCATTCCCTAACGTAAACTGGTACAACGAGTTGTTCAACGATCATACTATTAACCATCGTTACAACCTAAACGTAAGTGGTGGTGGTAAGGTAGTAAACTACTATTTGGCAACTACCTACAATAAGGATACAGGTATCCTTAAGGTGGACAACAGAAACAATTTCAATAATAACATTGAAATTGACAAGTATAATATTCGTGCTAACATCAATATTAACTTGACTAAAACAACAAAGATTTCTGCCAAGTTCAACTCCGACTTTAAACGTCAAAATAGCCCAATTCCTTCCGGAACGGATATTTTCAACAAAGTAATGAGTGTAAACCCTGTGGAATTCCCAATGTACTACGAGCCAGATGAAGCCAATAAATTTACCAAGCACATTCTATTTGGTAACGTAGGTAAAAAAGACATGCCTAATCCTTATGCTGATATGGTGAGTGGTTACCGCGACTTTTTCTCTAGTACCATCTTAACACAGCTTGCCATTGAGCAGAAGTTAGATTTTGTAACTAAAGGATTAGCATTGCGCGCAGCAGCAACCATTCAGTCGTATGGCGATTTTGCACAGAAGCGAAGCTACACTCCTTACTACTACACTCGTAAATCATACGATGAGATCAACAATACCTATGAATTACAACGAATAGAAGAAGGAACTGAATCGCTGGGGGCGCCGGATGTAAGTAAAAGTGCCAACTCCAGAAACTATTTCGAAGTTCGACTAATGTACAACCGCAAATTCGACAAACATGATATTAGTGGATTGTTAGTAGGTATGGCCGAAGAAAAAATGAATCAGGGTAAAAATGTAGACTTATACTCTACCCTACCATCTCGTAATAATGGAGTTTCGGGACGTTTAACTTACGGATACGATTCTAGATATATGGTGGAAGCCAACTTTGGTTTCAATGGTTCCGAGAAATTTGCAGACAAAGAACGTTACGGTTTCTTCCCTTCATTCGGTATGGGATATCTAATTTCCAATGAAGATTTCTGGACAGAAAGAATGAAGAAGATAGTAAACAGTCTGAAATTCAAAGCAACTTATGGTATTGTAGGTAATGATGCGGTTGCCGGACCAGATCAACGTTTCTTTTTCTTATCGAATATTGCCTTAGGAAAAGGAGGTTATCGTTGGGGACAAAACTTCAATACAACTTATGGCGGCTATAGAGTAAACCGTTATGCCAATCCTTTAATTACATGGGAAAAAGCACAAAAACTTAATGTTGGTTTTGAAATGGAGCTAGCTAGTTTTGCCAATTTCCAAATCGATATGTTTAAAGAGAAGCGTACCGATATCTATATGAAACGTAACTTTATTCCATCCTCTGTTGGTATGTCATCAGATATATATGGTAATGTGGGTGAAGCGGAATCGCAAGGTATCGATGCCTCGTTAGATTTCAATGTTTCTGTAAATAAAGACTTCTGGATCAGTGGTCGCTCTAACTTTACGTATGCAACCAATAAAATCACCAAAAACGAAGAACAATTCAAGCACGATTATCAAAACCGTGTGGGACATCCTGTACACCAGCAATGGGGACTTGTTGCAGAACGTTTATTTGTTGACCAGGCTGAAATTGATAATTCTCCTCGTCAAACATTTGGAATTTACAAACCAGGAGATATCAAATACAAAGATATCAACAACGATGGTGTAATTGATGATAACGATAAGGTGCCTATTGGTCATCCAACTACTCCTGAAATCACTTACGGTTTTGGTTTATCAACAGGATACAAAGGCTTCGACTTCTCATTTTTCTTCCAGGGATCAGCCAGATCATCATTCTTTATCGATGCAGGAAAAATTGCTCCATTTGTGAATAGAAAGAATGCATTGAAGGTAGTTATTAACGATTACTGGAGTCAGAATAATCCAGATCCAAATGCCTTCTGGCCTCGCCTATCTGCTTCGAAGAACGACAACAATACACAGCGTTCCACTTGGTGGATGAGAAATGGATCATTCCTTCGATTAAAAAATGTAGAGTTAGGATATTCTCTTCCTCAACAACTAATCAAACGATTCAAGTTGACTCAATTCAGAGTCTATGTTAATGGTTCGAACCTACTTAAGTTTAGCAACTTCAAGCTATGGGACCCCGAGATGGCAGGAAATGGACTGGGTTATCCAATTCAGAGAGTTTATAACGTTGGAGTTCAAGTCTCTTTCTAAATTTTAATTCTAAACAATGAACAAAATGAGAACGAGAAATAAAAACATATTCTACTTCATTGGTGGACTGCTAATTGCACTATCATCATGTACCAACTTCTTAGATGTGGTACCTGATAATACAACAGAAATTCAGCACCTATTTGAAACAAGAGAAAAAGCATTTAACGCTTTATCTACCTGCTACTCATATATGCCCTTCGATCAAAACTTTCACAACGACATGGTACTGGCTGGAGATGAGTGGGTACCACGACTAGATGCAGAAGTTGCTGGAAAAAAGGAACAAGTACGTGGATGTAAAATCATGGAGGGATGGCAAAACTCCAACGACCCTCAACTTTCTACTTGGGATGGTAATGGCGGAGGACGTGACCTTTACGAAGGTATTCGTCAATGTAACATCTTTTTGAAGTATGTTGACATTATCCCCAATATTACCGATGAAGAAAAGGCGGATTGGGTAGCGCAAGTAACCTTCTTAAAAAGTTACTATCACTTTTCTCTAATTAAAAACTACGGTCCAATCATTATCATGGACAAAAATGTTGAAGCATCGGATGGTATTCAGGCTGTTCGTCACGAGCGTCAACCTGTTGACAGTTGCTTCAACTATGTGGTTTCTCTAATTGATCAATCGCTAAAAGCAATGCCCGACTTTAGAAATCAAAGCTATCAGGGACAGATTGATAAAACTGTTGCTTTAGCTGTAAAAGCAAAAGTGTTGGTTTATGCGGCCAGTCCACTATTCAATGGTAATTCAGAATTCTATAGCACCTTTACCAACGAGCAAGGTGAGCCTTATTTCAACATGAATTACAATAAAGAGAAGTGGAAAAAAGCAGCTGATGCTTTGGATGTTGCTATTGCACAAGCTGAAGGAAAAGGAAACCGTGGCATTTATATTTTCGATGGAAAAATTAATGCATACGATGTAAAAGATTGGGAACAGTCTGGTATCATGAAATCGGTTTACAATGCCAAATACTCTATTCTTGATTCATGGAATTCAGAAATAGTTTGGGGATACTCAAATATCGACGATCGTTTTAATGGATGTATCCAAACAGCCACTAACATGCGTTCAACCGAGGAGCTAGGCAAATCGGGCAACTGTTGGCAGTGGTTAGGAGCATCGTATCGCATGACAGAGCTTTTCCATACTAAAAATGGTGTACCTATCGATGAAGATATTACTTATAGCTATGACGATAGACAAAAGGTAATAACTGTACCTGAAGATGATAACTATCATCTAGGTTTCATCCAGCCGTTAGAAAAAACCATTAAGCTTCACTTGAATCGTGAACCTCGTTTCTACGCATGGTTGGCAACCGATCGTTCCATCTGGAGAACACATGATGTAAAAAACGACACAAAAATGCGTGTTAGTGAGGCTCCTGGAGGAAAAAGAATTGGTGATAATAAGACCGACTTCTACTGGAGTGGTATTGCTGTAAAGAAATGGGTACACCCTGAAACTATGTTTGGTGGATGGACTGAACGTATCATCTATCCAAAACCTATAATTCGTATGGCCGACCTGTACCTAATGCGTGCAGAAGCCAACAACGAATACAATGGACCACAACAAAAAGTATATGATGACTTGAATAAAGTGAGAGCCAGAGTAAATCTTCCTAAAGTAGAAGAGGTGTATAGCAATGCTAAAATTGTTAAAAATGTTGGCAAACACACTACTAAGTCTGGACTTCGATCTATTATTCATCAAGAACGTTTAATTGAGCTTAGTTTCGAAGGCCATCGTTACTACGATATCCTTAGATGGAAAAGAGCTGCAGAATTTTTCAACTCACCTCTTCTTGGTTGGGATATAGATAAGTCAAGTGCTGATGATTTCTATGTGCTTTCGGCCAAACAATTGAGAGAGTTCGAAACACCAAGAAACTACCTCTTCCCAATTAAACTGAGTGAGCTAACAATGAACCCTAAGTTGGTTCAAAATCCAGGATGGAGTCACTAATACCATTAAATGAAATGAAAACGATTATGAAAAAACATATGACTTTTAAAACATTATTATTTGTGGGCATTTTTGCCACTATCCTAGGCATTTGCTCATGTGAGTCGGACGATAAACCAAAGTTAGATAACGATACGACACCTCCGGGAATGGTTACTAATGTTACATTTAAGGCCGATAACGGTGGCGGAATGTTGCACTACACTGTTCCTAAAGATGAAGATGTACTAATGGTGAAAGCTGTTTACACTTTGGACAGTGGGAAAGAGATCTATAAATCAGCTAGTTTTTACCAGGATTCATTACGTATCGAAGGTTTTGGAACCAAGAAAGAATACAACATCAAGTTAATTGCGGTTGATAGAAGTGGTAATGAGTCAACTCCACACATTCAAAAGGTGACTCCACTTACCCCTTTTACGAATACAGTATTAACTTCAGTTGAGATTCTTCCATCTTTTGCTGGTGCATTGGTAAAGTGGGACAACAAGCAAGAGCAAACTCTTACCATTCAAGCAGAATATACGGTGAATGGTCGAAAAATGAAGAAGCTATATGCATCAAATCGACCACACGATTATCTGTTAATTGAAGGACTTAAAGCCACACCTTACGATTTCTCGGTATCCATTACTGATACTTATGAGAACAGAACAAAGGAACGAGAGTTTAAAGCCATTACTCCTATGATCGACTACAAACTGGATAAAAAGAAATTCTCTTTCTTGGAAGAGAAACTTCTACCAGATGCTATGAACGAAACATGGGAAGAAATTGATGAGGATACCGGTGAATTGGTTACAAAAACCAGAACTCTTACTCGTGCTGAAAAAGGAGGTTTCGATGGAGGATGGAATGCCAAAGCTCGACAGTTAGAAGGTCGTATTCAGAAATTCTGGGACGACATTATCGATGATGGAAACAAGCGTAATCTAAACTACTTCAGTACAGGTCATGTTGGATCACTTCCTTTCTCTTACTATATAGATTTAGGTCGCGAAGTGAAATTAAGTCGCCTAAGAGTTTGGCAAAGAGATTACGATTGGCGTTCAAAAGGACCGGGTTATTACTACACAACTGAAAATGTGGAAACATTTGAGATTTGGATTAGTAATGATAAAGTAAACTGGGAAAAGGTACGAAGAGCAACAATCGTAGAACCATCAGACCCGACAGTAGCCAGAAGTGAAGCCATTGCTGGTCACCACTTTGTTATTTTTGAAGATGAGCCCAAGTTCACCAAGACGTTTAGATATTTAGAGTACAGAGGTATTAAAACATTTGGTAATAACACATTGGCCAATGCTTCAGAAATTACTCTTTATGGAGAGAATGCAAACTAAGCTCAATGCTCAAACCATTAAAATTCATTTAGTATGACAAAATCAAGTTTAATTATAATTGCACTATTGTCTCTATTTGTTTGGGCATGCGACGATATGCACGACAACTATAAAGACTATGTGAAGGAACGCATCTATCCCGGAAAGGTAGATAGTATTCGAGTTTACGTTGGTTACCAAAAGGCCTACTTTGGCTGGGAGACTCCAACCGATGCAAAATCGAAGAAAATTGTAGTGAAATACGGAAAAGACAGTATCGTTACTGCTTCCAATATCGACACACTAATAATTCCTAACCTTACTTCTGGTAGTGGTTATGAATTCGAAATATTCAGTGTAGATGAATTTTGGAACAGCTCTGTTAAATCGTATAAAACAATGCTTCCTGTTTCAGATATCTGGGTACAAAACAATATGCTAGTTCCTAATCCTAAATTCAAACCGGCCGATGGAGTACATACCGACTCTCTATTGGTGAAATGGTCGGCTCTTTCCAACGACTTTATGTATTATGTAGGCGATTTAAGCTACACATTGAAAAAGGGAGAAGCAACCATTTCTGAAGGAAAAGGAATGGCTAACGATTGGAAAAATGGTAACGAATCGCTTAAAATCAAGAATCTTGATATTACGGCACAATACTCTATCGATTACAAAATGAAGATGATTCCTAGAGTAAGTGGTAAAAATATTGTCGATACAGTTACTATTTCTAAAAGTATCCAATTTGTACCAAAAGATTACCAGCTACCTCCAATGTATCTGTTAATTCAATCAAAAGGCTGGGATGCCAACTCATTTATTGCTGTAAATGCAGTATCCGAAGGAGTATATCGTGGAACCTTTGAATTGAAATATGGCGACAACATGCGCCTGTTCAAAACAGCCGCAATGGATGCTGAAGATCAGTATGCATACGCTCACTTCTCTAAAGGGCAATTAGCTCCTCAGGTGGGTGAAGCAACTGACGGTAGTGGAAATCTACGTTTCCAACATGCCGATGGTACTTACATTATCGATTTCGATATAATTGGAAAGAAAGTATTGGTAAAAGGTACTGTTACCGAAGCATTCCAAGGTTTAACAGCACTTATTCCAGGAAGAATAGAAGCCGAAAACTTCAATAATGGAGGAGAAGGTGTTGGCTACCACGACAACGACGCCAATAATGCTGGTGGTGCTTACCGTGATACTGGTGTAGACATTAGCAGTGGGCCTACAGGAAACTACAATGTAGGTTGGACTGGAACCGGCGAATGGTTAATGTACACTGTCGACATTGTTGAAGCAGGTACCTACCAGGTTGATTTTTCTATTGGTTCTCCTAATAACCCAGGAAACCTAATACTTGAATTAGATGGAGAAGATATTCTAACATTTAAAGGAACCAATACTGGTGGCTGGGGTAACTTCCAGGTTCAATCAGGAGAAGCTATTGAACTTCCCAAAGGAAGACATAAGCTAAAACTGAAAATGGATAATCCTGGAATGAATATCGATGCGATGATTTTCACTAAAAAATAATGCCACTCAATTTCATTCATTATAAAACCTGATTTATTCTAATTCAGGTTAATAGTTAGTTATCCAAAGAGGGTGTTCGTTAAGGACACCCTCTCTTTTTGTACATAGTTCCCTAATATCTTCACCAGGAGATATTTAATCCAATCGTAGAGGCTCAAGATTTTGCGCCTCTACACCTTTTTTTAGCGCACATTTGTAATGTGTGCTTTTCTTTGCACAGTCATTCACTATGCTCTTAACTGTTTAACATCCAATTCCAGTCTCCCTTTCCTCCGGAGTCCGGTTTCCATTTTCAACTCCCTTCTACAAAACCAGGGAACAGTTATTATATTTTCTTCATGTAACTTCGTGCTTCTTTGAGACACTTTGTGAAATAACTCTATCGCTGGTTTATAGTATCGTAAAGGCGCAAGATTTTGCGCCTCTACATCGGCATTAAAACTCTCTACACTCTGCTCCTCTTTGCTAGCGCACATTTGCAATGTGTGCTTTTCTTCATGATTACGATCTCCAGCACCTTGCTCCTTCCCCTTAGCATTCGATACCGGTCTCCCTTCACTCCTGATTCCCGTTTTCTTTTCCTTCTCTTCATAATTAGTTAACGAAACCGGTTTAGTAAAATAAAGCTGTTTTACTCCAATGAATTCCCCTTCTATTTAATTACATTAGAGCCGCATTTAGTATAATCAATCTAATTAAAAAATGAAGAGGAATCTATTCTTAGGTATCTTCCTTTTTTTCTGTGCGTCTGTGTTTGCACAAAAACAAACATTTCAGCCAGGAAAAATATGGAACGATAACAATGGAGTACACATCAACGCACACGGTGGTGGTATTTTAAAGCAAGCCAATACCTACTATTGGTATGGCGAACACAAAATTGAGGGAGAAGCCGGAAACAAGGCTCATGTAGGGGTGCACTGCTACTCGTCCAAAGATCTTTACAATTGGAAAGATGAAGGAATTGCTCTGAAAGTAATTACCAACGATCCAAATCACGACATTGCCAAAGGATGTATTCTAGAACGTCCGAAAGTGATTTTCAACGCAAAAACAGGTAAGTATGTCATGTGGTTCCACCTGGAACTAAAAGACAAAGGATACGATGCTGCCCGTTCGGGGGTTGCTGTTGCCGATTCACCAACAGGTCCATTTAAGTTCATTAAAAGCTTCCGTCCCAATAAAGGACATTGGCCAGTAAATGCTTACTCTTTTCACAAAAAACCAGTGGCTAAATGGGTAAAAGATGCTTATTGCGGAGGCAAAGGTTGTCTTCCTGCTCATGTCGATTCGGTTAACATCTTAGGACGTGACCATAAAGGAGGACAAATGGCTCGTGATATGAATCTATTTGTCGATGAAGATGGAAAGGCATATCACATTTACTCATCCGAAGAGAACAGTACATTGCACATTTCGCAACTAAGCGACGACTACCTTTCTTACTCAGGAAAATATTCGCGTGCCTTCCCTTCTCGCTATATGGAAGCACCTGCCATGTTCAAATGCAACGGAAAATACTACCTGATTGCATCCGACTGTACGGGATGGCGTCCTAATGCAGCACGCACTGCCGTTGCAGACAACATCTTTGGACCTTGGCGTGAGTTGGGGAATCCATGTCGAGGAAAAGATGCCAACCTAACATTCCACTCCCAAAGTACCTATGTACTTCCTGTAGATGCATCCAAAGGAAAGTTCATCTACATGGGCGATCGTTGGAATCCTGAAAATGCCATTGATGGTCGCTACATTTGGTTACCATTGGAATTTGAAAACGATGAGCCTGTTATTCGCTGGAAAGACCAATGGACATTAAACGAGACTAAAAACAATAACAACGGAGCCATTACTCATACAGTAACAATTGATAAAGAAAAAGGTAGCAACTGGTGGATGGGACTAATTGGTCAAGGACACAAAATGCCTTTCAACGAAGATTTAGAATTCGATACTTGGGGCAAAGGGTTTGGCAACCAGGTTCAGCCACTAATTCTTTCTGATAATGGCGATGTACTTTGGAGTGAGGCTCCTTTGCGTATTCGCAATACAGGAACGCAGTTAATTGTATCCAGCCGCGATAAAATCAACCAACATCAATCTGAAGGAACACTGAAAAGTGGGTTGCAGTTAGCCAGCAAGAACTATTTCCCTCCTTCAGGAAAAATGCCAGACGAACTATTATTCACCAGTCCTCAGTACAATACCTGGATTGAATTGATGTACGATCAAAACCAAAAAGATATTCTAAAATATGCCCACGCCATTAAAGACAACGATTATCCTGCTGGTGTTTTAATGATCGACGATAACTGGCAAGAAGATTACGGAAAATGGAACTTCCATGAAGGTCGTTTCGATGATCCAAAGGCCATGATGGACGAATTGCACCAGATGGGCTACAAGGTTATGTTGTGGGTATGTCCGTTTGTGAGCCCCGACTGTGATGTATACCGAGAGCTACGTGACAAAGGCTACTTCCTGAAAAACAAAGCAGGCGATGTGGCCATGATTAAATGGTGGAATGGTGTTAGTGCCCTACTCGACCTATCTAATCCTGCAGCAAAAAAATGGTTCACCGACGAATTGCAACGTCTTGTAGACGAATATGGTGTCGATGGCTTCAAGCTGGATGCTGGCGATGCACGTTTCTACACAGGAGATGTCGACCTGCAAGGTTTATCTCCTAACGATCATTCGAAGCTATACGGAGAAATTGGTTTGGCTTTCCCATTGAACGAATACCGTGCAATGTGGAAAATGGGAGGACAGCCATTGGCCGAGCGTTTGCACGACAAAGACCACAGCTGGAATCACCTAAATATGCTAATTCCTCAGATGTTAGTTGAAGGAATCATGGGCTATCCATTTAGTTGTCCTGACATGATCGGTGGTGGTCAGTATAAATCATTCCTCGATGGAGCAATCATCGATCAGGAACTAATTGTTCGTTCGGCACAATGTCACGCACTTATGCCAATGATGCAGTTCTCGGTTGCTCCATGGCGCATCCTTGACGAAACACATTTAAAAGCGGTGAAAAAGTCCATCGACATTCGTCAGAAGTACAAAGATTATATCTTGCAGCTGGCCAAAGAGTCGGCCAAAACAGGAGAACCAATCATGCGGCCAATGGAATACGATTTCCCACATCAAGGGTTTGCCAAAATCACCGATCAATTTATGCTAGGCGATCGAATTTTAGTGGCTCCTGTTCTTGAGAATAATGCCCGTAAGCGAGCCGTTAAACTTCCAAAAGGGAAATGGCTTACTCCTACAGGCAAGAAAGTCCGAGGAGGAAAAACAATTGAATTCGACGTAGCACTTGATGAGCTACTCTATTTTGAAAAACAATAATTACTATAGAGACGCTCAAATTGAGCGTCTCTATTTATGTCGTTAATTTATTTATCCTCAATAATCCATACTATTTCAACATCGGAAACACTTGAGTTTTTTATCATACGTTTTAACTCCTCAAGTTTACTTTTAGATACCTGATGATCAATATCAAAAACAGGTTGCAACTTAATATTCTTCTTATATTTCTTGTTGTGCTTAGCTTGAAGTTTCTTCAGCAACTCAATTCGTTCAATCAATTCCGATAACGATAGCTTCTTTCCTCCATGCATCACAGTTCCCTGACTTGTTACCTTAAATTTACTGTAAGGAGGTGGAGGTGGCGGAGCATTTCTTGTCTTTTTCGGTTCAATAATAGAAACCCGAATAGGAATCATCTGGTCAATATCCGATTTCTGAGCAACTGATAATTGGAAATACTTTTTCCCAAATGTTTTAGTTGCCGCATTGTTTCTAGCCTCTAAATAAATTTTCCCAATCTCCTTTACCATCTTTCGAATAAAAGCCTTATCAGTTCCCACATCATGACGCAAAGTAATTACACCTTTGCTAACACTCACCTTTCCTGCCAATGGCAACTGTTTTTCTACTTTGGTGGCTACATCATTGGCTCTTCCTACAGGAGATTCGCCTGCTATAAACTTTCGAACAGCAGCATATACTTCCTTAGGTTGCCCTATTTTTCCTTCAAGAAGAATCAGGCTCTTATAATTTATCAATACCTCGAGAATATCCTTTTTTGATATCACAGGATACTTATTCTTTCTATTGGAAACAGTAGACTTGCTGCCTGGACGTAGTGGTTTTACCACTTCCATTTCTGTCATTAATCCACCATTCAAATTCTGCAGGTTCTCAGGAGTCCATTGCTCCAACCACAATTCAGTACTATCTTTCTGGATAGTAGGAATCAGTTCATTTACATTCCGGATTAATTCTGGTCGCGCAAATGCTTGAAGCAAAAGCGCCAATAAGGGCACAAAGAGAAATAATTTCACTACGGCCCACTTCTCTACATTGGAATTTTTCATCATGTTTAATCGTTTTAAAATGGGTTTTTGAGTAAACTGGCTAGCCATGGCAAAACGTCTTTTGCCCACCGCCTTCTCTAATACCAGCAACTGGTATTTCTGTGCATCGATGCCTTGGTTTAGAACGGCCTGATCGGCCTGGTATTCATGGATAAGTTTTAGGTCGCGACGCATCATCCAAACCATTGGATTGAAAAAATGCATCACACAAAACAACTCACTAACCATTAAATCGAAGGTGTGCCCCAATTTAATGTGCGCGCGTTCGTGAGTTACCACAATATTTTTATTTTCATTGAAGTCTTTTTCCGAAAGTACTATCCAGTTAAAGAAAGAGAATGGTTGTATTACCTCTTTTACAACCGAGATAAGTACATCTTGGAATGGATATTTACTTGCTTTTTTTAATAGCTGTACAACTCGAATTATTCCTACTGAAAGCTGCAATACAAACAAGCTAATTATAGAATAATATGCCCATTTCCAATAGTTTATTGGATTGGAAGTAGCCATATCAGTAACAACTTTACTTCCCGGTTCCACGGCAATTGCGTCAGTCACCTCAGGAATTGCCACCAATTCGCGAAATAGTTGTATTTGCCTAACTGGTTCTGTTTCATTCAACAGCTGAATATCAATAAAGGGTACAATGGCCGAAAACAACATAATTGTCATCAAAAGAATTCGGTTTACAGCATGCTGATTGTGTCGTCGCATGGTTAATCGGAACAACAGATAAAGCAATGCTGCACTTAACGATGATTTTATGAGATAGGCAAAAAGTGGTGTCATTTTTTCGGATTATTTTCGATGTCTGAGATTAACTTCTTCAATTCATCAACTGAAAGATTCTCCTCCTCTACCAACAACGACACTACCTTCTTATATGAATTATTGAAATACTTCTGAACAACATTTCCCAATGTGCGCTTACTGTACTCCTCTTTGGTTACAGTTGCAAAATAACGATAAGTGTTCCCAAACTTCTCGTGTCCTATGAAACCTTTTTCCTCCATCGCCCGAACCATAGTCGACAACGTATTATAATGCAACTTTTGATCAGCATATTCGGCTTGCAATTCTTTTATGAACATAGCGCCCTTTTCCCAAAATATATTTAATATCTCTTCCTCTTTCGGTGTTAATTTCTTCATTATTTATATCAATTTTAATAGACGAAATCACAATTTATCTATAAACTACACAACAAATGTAACTATATTTTTTAGTTACACAACTACGATATATAGTTTCTTAACTATTTTTAATAGTTTGTATCTATTCCATTCTAGGGAAAGCAGTATTGATCAACAAGCAACAATAACTCTCAACCTTTTATTTGACATTTATATTTTTGACACCTCTTCATTCAATGCAACCTATAATACTAATAATCTACCACTTGCAACAAGCAAATTATAAACCACACATTTTACTTGTTGCAATAAAACCAATAATACGCTTTTAGCACATCAACCAAGAACCATTTACTCTAAATTAGAGTATAACCTATGCAACCAAACTACACAAACAAAAAAATTAACAAGTGAAACAATGAAACACATCTGCCTTTTATCGTTAATTATAGCAGCCGTCCTTTATGGTTGCAATAAACCTCAACCTTCAGCTAAAAGAGTAATAATGTTGGCTCTCGATGGCATCAGTGTTGAAGGATTACAAACTGCCCAAACTCCTAACTTAGATCAACTGCTAAAGGAGGGAGTTTTATCTCTTAAAACACGAGATGTTATGCCTTCGGTAACACTCCCCAACTGGACAAGTATCTTAACCGGAAGTGGACCTGAACAACATGGTGTAGTCAATAATGGATGGCAAATAAACAAATACACTTTACCTCCGGTTGAAAAAGATGCCAAAGGTTACTATCCTTCTATTTTTAAAGTCACAAAGGATCAGGTGCCCAACATTAAGACTGCTTTTTATTACAACTGGAAAAACCTTATTTATCCATACAACAAAAAGTATTTCGATGAATATTCCTTTGAAGAGAAAGATGGTTATGAAGCAAACTATCAAAAAGCATTCGATTTTATCGTTAAGCATAAAACCTCTCCTACTCTGGTTTATCTATATTCCGTTCACACCGATCATGCAGGACATCGTTCTGGTTGGATGTCGGCAGACTACATTCAATCTATTGAAGAAGCGGATAAGGCCATTGGTTTATTCCTTGATAAATTGAAGCAAGAAAAACTGTACAATAGTAGTCACTTTATGTTTTTAACTGATCATGGTGGAGGGCCTAAAGGACATGGAGGAGTTACCACAGAAGAAATGATTGTCCCCTGGGGAATTACCGGTCCTGGCATAAAAAAGGGATTCCAATTGAAATCGCCCAACAATACAGTGAATACCTCACCTGTTATTGCCTATCTCTTTAATTGCAAAACTCCCGAAGCTTGGATCGGTAAAGTTCCTTCATCTATTTTCAGTAATAAAAACTAATACCAATGTACAAACACCTAATAATCGGCTTATTGCTCTTAAGCTGCATGGTATCAACACCAACATTTGCCCAGAAGCAACTGAAACTGATATCTTATAATATCTGGAATGGATATGAGTGGGGAAAAGATACGCTACGAAAGAAGCAACAGATTGCTTGGATAAAAGCACAACAATCCGACATTATGGCCATGCAAGAGCTTTGTGCCTATACCGATAAAAAGTTGCAAACCGATAGTAAGAAATGGGGGCACAAACATTCTGTTCTACTAAAAGAATCAGGCTATTCTGTTGGTTTAACATCGAAATATCCCATTCAGCTTGTCGAGAAAATCACCACTGGGATGCACCATGGAGCCTTGCACTGTATTGTAAAAGAGATCCATGTTTTTGTAATACACCTCTCTCCTTTTAAGTGGAAAAAGCGAAGTCAAGAGATTGATATATTATCACCAAAAATTAAAAAACTATTGAACGCAAATGAGAAGGTGATAGTTTGTGGCGATTTCAATGCGCTTTCACCTATAGATGCAGACTGGTATAATAACAACAAAGCACTACTAAGAGATAGAATAAGCAGCGATAACAAACACCAACATGTGGAAAACTTACGCAACCAATTATTTTCTTATTCCGAAGTGGCTAAAACATTGGGATTAGGGTTGTACGATGTTTGTACTCAATTTGTTCCACAAGGTATAAGTAGAATTTCATGTCCAACATTGGTGTTTGCTAAAACAAAAGAGGAAGAACAATCATTGATTGAACGAAGCACTCGCATCGACTATATTCTAACTTCTTTTAACTTGGCTCAACATTGTAGAAACGCATTCATTTACAATACAAGAACAACAGCAAACCTTTCCGATCATTACCCTGTGGGAGCTATATTCGAGATGAATCACACCTCAACAAAACAATAAAACAGTTCATTAAGCAGGCCGTTGTAGAGGCGCAAAATTTTGCGCCTCTACAACCTGAATCCTGTCTCCCTTTTCTCCCAATTCCAATTTTCTTTCCTCGGGTTTCTATTCCTCCAACCATTGAATCTTAATTACTTTTTTTTATGTTTGTTCCTGCCCACAAACTAAAACCATGATAGAAACAGAGAAAGAACATTTGCTAAATGCATTGAAGAATCGAGACTTAAATGCCTACGAAGCAATCTTCTTTCAATACCACGGACGCTTGGTATTGTTCGCCTATAAATTCATTGGCGACATGCAAGTGGCCAAAGATTTGGTTCAAGACGCATTTATGCTGCTATGGGATAAGGCCAACACTATCCAGATCAATCATTCGGTAAAAGCTTACCTCTATCAATCCATCAAGAACAGCTGTTTAAATTACAATCGCCATACCAAAATCAAACAATCGGTTCAACATACTCTTGAGACCGAAACCAACGAATTTTCCAATAACGATCCCTACTATTCGTTAATTGAATTGGAGTTGGAAGAAAAAATTGCAGAAGTAATTGAATCTCTTCCCCCTAAATGCAAAGAGGTATTCAAGCTGAGTAGATTCGAGCAACTGAAGAATCGTGAAATAGCTGACCAGATGAGCATTTCTGTGAAAATGGTAGAAAAACACATATCGAAAGCCATACAGATTCTACGTCAGCAATTAACCGAATTCTTATCCCTTTTCATGGCTCTTCTTTTAGAAAATTGGGATAAATTTTAATTTCGCAGGTAGGGTATCTGCTTTTTGATGTGTCATAGCTTCAAAAACCGATATCATGCAAAAAAACCAATCGATAAAACAATTAATCATTGCCGAACTGGACGGAAGTATCAGTAACAAAGATCGGCTTATGCTTAATAAATGGAAAACAGAATCTGAACAAAACATACAATTTTACCAGCAAACTCGTGAAAACTGGCAAACGTCGCTACAACATATGGCCGACATTGCCGACACACAAGGAGAATGGAAACGTTTTGTAAAACAAACCGATACTAAGAAACCGAAAAAGCTTCTTCCTAAAGTTTATCTCACCTGGAGTAAAGTGGCGGCTATACTAATAGTGGGAATGCTGCTGGGTATAACCGTCATTCAACTCCAGCCTCAAGGAGAACCTATTTATGCAACTGCAATTGCTCCCAAAGGTTCCGTTTCACAACTAATACTCCCCGACCAAACCAAAGTTTTTCTAAATGCAGGAACTGAATTAAACTATGCAGTAGCCAATTCCGATAACCGCATTGTAGAGTTAACTTCTGGTGAAGCATGGTTCAATGTGACTAAAAACCCGAAGAAACCATTCATTGTAAAAACCCCTTATTACAACATTAAGGTATTGGGTACACAGTTCAACGTGAAAGCTTATACCGAAGACCATGCCATTGTCACTACTTTAGAGGAAGGAAGTATTCAGGTTACCTCTTCTGAAAAGCTGCAACTGAAAAAGGAACTGATAATGAAACCTGGCGAACAACTTCTGTTTACAGAGAAAGACAAGAAGCTCATCATCAGGCGAGTGAACCCACAGCTCTATTCATCATGGAAGATAAATGAGCTAACCTTCCTGAATATGAACATGAAAGAATTGATTCCTCTTTTAGAGCGCAGATATGGAGTAAACATAGAAGTAGCTCACCCGGAAATTCTCGATTATCACTATACAGGAACCATTAAAAACGAATCGATATTGGAAGTACTTCAATTAATTGAATACACACTTCCTATTCGATATGAAGTAAAAGACCAAACAGTAATTATCTCAAAAAAATAGGAGGAGAAGCCTATGTAATATATCGCTACAAACCAAAAAACCGGAAAATGCTGCAACATATTCCGGCTACGATTTTGAAAAAACATGGTGCTGCAACACCATTATTTAATCACTTTAATCAACCAAATTTATGAAAAAAGATGGGATTATTGGCTTTCTGTCCCACAGGAAGCTGCAAAAACTATTTCTAATTATGCGGATTTCTATGATTTTGCTACTTGCCTGTATGCTAAATGTATCGGCAGCAGTATACTCTCAGTCCAACAAATTATCCTTAAAAATCAAGAACGATCGGATTGAGAACGTCCTTAAGCTAATTGAGCAGCAAAGCGGATATCGATTTTTCTACCAGAATGAACAAATTGATGCCGACCGTAAAGTTAGCCTTAAAGTAACTAACCAAACTGTAACTCAGGTTCTGAATCAAATTTTCGATAAGACTGAAGTACAGATTAAACACCTTGACGATAAACTTATTTTACTAAAGAAAAGAGAAGCTGTTTCAACCCAAGACAAGCAAAAAGTAACGGGAAAAGTTACCGATGCCAAAGGTGTTGGAATTCCTGGAGTTTCAGTTGTTGTTACAGGTACAGCCATTGGTATCACTACCGATATCGACGGCAACTATACTCTTACAGTTCCTGCCAAATCAGAATCTATCACTTTCTCGTTTGTGGGTATGAAACCTCAAATTATAAACATCGATGGTCAATCAACCATTAATGTTACTTTGGTAGAAGATGCCATTGGTTTGGAAGAGGTAGTAGCCATTGGTTACGGTGTACAAACTAAGCGTGACCTTACTGGTGCCGTTACACGTGCCGATCTTTCTGGAAAAGAGACCAATGCCAATGTGGATATTGCTCAAGCACTTCAGGGATATGTTCCTGGTGTGAACATTCAGGCAAGTTCGGGTGCTGGTGATAGCCCTAGTATCAACATTCGTGGTAAAACTTCATTGTCGGCATCCGACAAACCGTTGCTTGTTTTAGATGGAATTATCTACAACGGAGAACTAACCAACATCAATGTAAACGACATCAACTCCATCGATATTTTGAAAGATGCCAGTGCTGCTGCAGTTTACGGATCACGTTCGGCCAATGGTGTACTTTTAATCACTACCAAGAAAGGTAAAAGCGAAAAGCCACAATTCAACTTTAACAGTTACGTAGGTTTCCAGGATCTTTCTCCTACCGACATGACTAAACGTATGAATGGAGAACAGTACATGAATCGCTTGGTGGACTATGCTTACCAAAGTGAGCAACTGTACCCATGGTACGCTACTAACCCAACTAGTGCTGAAGGTCGTCCAGTTCGTCCTGACGTAAACGATCCATCGGTTGTTTCTGGTGTTGCCCGTTCTACTGAAGAATTCGAAAACTGGCAAAATGGAAACGAAGTAGACTGGATGGACGAAGTACTTCGCAGCAATGCAATGGTTCAGAACTACAACCTAAGTATTTCAGGAAAGACAAAGAAAACCAACTACTTCCTATCAGGATCGTTCATGGATCAGGAAGGTATTATTTTAGGCGACGACTTCAATCGTGCCACTGTTCGTGCCAACTTTGTAAACGACGTTACCGACTGGCTACAGTTAACAATGAACTCGTCGTATTCATTCATCGACAAGTCAGGCGTTTCGGCTAGCTTAAACTCGGCATTGGTAGGTAGCCCATGGGCAAACAAAACATTAGCCGATGGTTCTTACCCAATCGATCTAGCAGGAGAGAGTGTGCAAGGTCACCCGCTAAGCAACACCGTTGCTGACGATAGCGACAAGCAAAACAACGTATTCTTAGCATTTAAATCGAAGATTGAAGTACCTTGGATTAAAGGATTAACTTACGAATTCAACTACTCTAACTCATTCTTCAACCGTCGTCACTTTAGCTATTATAACTCCAGAACAGCTAGTGGTAACCGCGATCATGGTAAAGCAGTACGCGAACACACCAACAATAAAAACTGGTTGATCAACAACATCATCAACTATACCCGTACTTTCAATGAAAAACATAAAGTAGATGTAACGCTTCTTGGAAGTAGAGAAGAGCGCACATTTAGTAAGTCTACACTAACCGGAACCAATTTCGACATTGAGACCTTGGGTTACAACGGTATGGCAAATGCAGGCATTCAGAAAATCAGCAATGCCGACGAAGAAGAAAGTAACCTGGCATATATGGCCCGCATGAACTACGCATACGACCGCAAATACCTTTTGACAGCGACTATCCGACGTGACGGTTTCTCGGGCTTTGCTACTAACAACAAAACGGCCACATTCAAATCATTCTCACTAGGATGGGTAATGAGCGAAGAGTCATTTATGAAAAGCATTGGTTGGCTCGATTTCTTAAAGACTCGCCTTTCGTACGGTGAAAATGGTAACCAGGATGCTGGTCGTTTTGCTAGTTTCGCTAAAGCAAAAACACAATTTACAGTGTTTGGCAGCGACTCTTATTTGGGATACTACCCCAACTCATTGGGTAACCCTGATCTAAAATGGGAAACCACTTCGTCATTCAACTTTGGTGTCGACTTCAGGTTATTGGATAGCCGCCTAAACGGTAGCATCGATGTTTATAAAGCCAAAACCGAAGATGTATTGGTAAAAAGAAGTATTCCTAAGATCTCTGGATTTACAAACCTACTAGAGAACATTGGTGAGGTAGAAAACAAAGGAATCGAGTTATCGCTTAATTCCGTTAACGTTAAAAGTGCCAACTTCCAGTGGGATACTCGTTTTTCATTCTCATTGAACCGAAACAAATTGGTGAAGCTATTCGGTGGAGAGAAAGATTTCGATATAGGTAACGGATGGTTCTCTGGTGAGCCAATCAACACTTACTACGGATACAACAACTTGGGAGTAGTTTATACTGAAGAAGAATTCTTCAATGGTGAGGTTCCAGAAGGTTTCTACCCTGGTCACTACAAAATTGAAGATATTCAAACCACAGGAGACAACAAACAATATGACCCAAGTGATGACCGTAAGATTTTGGGGACCTCTGATCCAAACTACCGCTTTGGTATCTTCAATAGCTTAACGTATAAAAATTTCAACTTGAGCTTCTTTATCAACTCAGTTCAAGGTGGCGGCAACCGTTTCTTGGGAAGTCCGGGTAACCTTGTTGCTGGAGGAACCGACTATTCTCGTCGTCAGAACCAATCGGCAGTTCGTCCTTACTGGCGTCCGGATGCACCAACTACGAATAGTCCTGGAATGTACTGGAGCCAGCCAGTTTCTGGTCCGCTTCTAATCGATCGTAGCTTTGTTCGTCTTCAAGATGTAACATTAACCTACAACTTCAATTCTCAAACATTACGCAACTGGGGAATTAATAACCTACGTGTTTACCTAAGTGGAAAGAACCTTTACACATGGACCGATTGGACTGGATGGGATCCAGATATCGACCGCCCAAGTGATGGAAAACCTACGCCGGTAATGAGAAGCTTTATTTTTGGAATGAACTTTTCGTTCTAAATCTTTCTAAATCTAAAAATTGAAGAAAATGAAGATAAGTAATATAACTATAGGCAGAACCTTTACACTACTTCTGCTAGCCACCATTGGATTATGGTCGTGCGACGAAGATAAGATCTTAAAAGAAACACCCCTCGACTTCTACTCTACTGCTAACCTTTACAGCAATGCTACAGAGGTTGAGCAAGGAGTTATTGGGCTACACGCTTCGATTAATAATATCTATACCAACGGAGGACAATGGACCACTATGCTAAAAGGAAAAGGAACCGACTTGAGTTACGACGGGGAGAATCCTGCCGGATCGTACTGGTTCACCAACTGGCCTGTTCAGATTATTCCTACCGATGGTAAAGTGAAATATTTCTGGGAACTGTGTTACAGAGTCATCAACAGAGCCAATACGGTTATCGTATCTATTGAAGCTACAGAGAAGAGCGATCAAATGTGGAAGAATGATCCTAACCAACGTGAGCTATTGTTGGCCGAAGGTAAATTCTTCAGAGCATGGGCATATCGTATTTTGGTAACGATGTATGGCGATGTACCTTTAGTAACAGAGCCTGTGGCCGGACCAAAGACCGATTTCACAAGAGCTCCTAAAACTCAGATTTATGAATTGCTAGAAGCTGATTTAGATTTTGCCACTAAGAACCTACCCGATCCAGGTCAGGAAGCTGCTCCTGGTCGTATCACCAAAGGTGCTGCATTCCACATGTTGTCTGAAGTATATTTGGCACAGGAGAAGTGGGATCAGTCGATCTCTGCTGCAAGTGCTGTTATCGATGGTAGCTTTGGTTATGCATTAATGCAAGAACGTTTTGGTACACAGCTAGGAAAAGACGATCCTCTTTTGGGAGGTGGCGACGTATACTACGACCTTTTCCGCTATGGTAACCAGAATGATCCTGCCAACACCGAAGATATTTGGGTAGTTCAAATCGAGCCTAATATCGATGGAGGTGGAAACCACCAGGGAGAACGTATGTGGGGACCTGCATACTACCGTATGGGTAACGACCCTGATGGGAAACGTGCCATCGTTGGTGATAACCCTGATGCAACAGCCAATATCTATTTGTCAACTTTCAGTAGACCGGTAGCATGGAATAAGCCAACCAACTTGGTAGCTTACACTATCTGGCAAAGCGATTGGGATAACGATATCAGAAATGCACGCCACAACATTTTCAGAGACTGGCGTTACAATAATCCTGATTCACCCAACTGGTTCGATAAGCCTATCGACTTTGTAAACGACTATGCCGAAGGTCAACGCAATGTACTTCGCGATACTTCGCAGTATATTTTCCCATTCTACATGAAGGCTGCCTCACCAGGTATTCACTTCAAAGATCCTAACCGCTCGGGAGGTGGAAGCAACCACCTGGATGTATACGCTATGCGCCTTTCTGAAACTTACCTACTTCGTGCCGAGGCATATCTGGGTAAAGGAAATAAAGATTTGGCTGCTGCCGATATCAACGAAGTTCGAAATCGTGCAAAAGCATCTCCTGTAGCTGCTGCCGATGTAAACATCGACTACATCTTGGATGAAAGAATCAGAGAGTTGTATACTGAAGAATTGCGTCTGATTACATTAATGCGCCTTGGATTACTTTACGACAGAACCAATCGCTTTAACGACAATCCTGTGGCCAATGGAGGAAAAGGAGCAGGTATTCAACCTCACCATAACCTATTCCCTATTCCACAAAGTGAAATCGACCTAAATACCGATGGAACACTGGAACAAAACCCTGGATACAACTAAACTATAATCCATATATTACTACCAAAGGGGGACGCAAGCTGTTGTGTCCCTCTTCTTTTTGCAGAAAATAGAGGTAAGGTTGGATATAGAGATGAATTTTAATCCACTTTGTTCACGAAGCAACTCTTAAACCACCAACCATAAGCTCCTTTAGGGGACTGAGGTAAAAAAGTTTGAAGGGATGCTGCAACCTAATCATTATTTTCAGCAGAATCAATTCTTTTATACATCATGTTAGTTGTCTTCAAAATTTTATTTCCAGATACTGAAATTGGATTCTCAAACAACATATAAAGGAGATAAGAGAGACAAATAGTAATAAGCCAATAAACAACATATTTCAACGTAGCATTATTAGACATTGCTGTTGAATAATGCTTATCCAGTAGTCGGATTATTAACAGATTGAATAAGTACATGGAGTAAGATAATATACTAAAGTATGTTATAAGCTTCCCAATAATAGTTTTGATATCTTTCAATTGATCTATTAATGGAAACCATAATGCAATGTAAATAGGAACTAAACTCAAATAAAACACATTATAATACACGGTATGTATTTCCTTTGGAAGCTTAGCTATAATCACAAATAACAACACTCCAACTATAAATAATATTTTGGCATATTTCATCCAATATTCTTTAAGAAAGAATCGTACCCAAGCCGCAAGCACTCCCCAATATATGCAATCGAATCTAGATAGAGCCACTTTCTTAATTCTTACATCCCACCAAAAATCATCATAAATCAAACCACTTATACCTAGTCGATAAAAAACTGATACTACAATAAATAATATACATACGATAGGAATCACATTTTTCATCTTAAACTTTTCTCCTAAGGTCATTAGAACTATTGGAAATAATAAGTAAAACCATTCCTGTGTTGCAAGACTCCATGATTCCCAGAAAAAGCCATAAAAAGGATAAAATAAATTCTGTGTGAATGTAAAAAATTTTAAAAAACTAAATTTATCTATTGATCCATTTAACATTTCCATACTTGTTAAAATATAGTTTATAGTAAGGATCAAAAAATAATTAGGCAAAATACGAAATGCAGAGCGTTTCCAAAAATTCATTGATTTACTTAAAGTAATCTTTCCTTCGTTTTTATCTCCATTTACGATGAAACTGTAACCAATAAGAAAACCACTTAAGACAAAAAATATATCTACACCATGAGGCAACGGCAGCCAAGGAAAACCTTGCAATATAGTACCATTCAACAAGTGTCTTCCATGTCTATGGATTACACAGAAAATTGCAAAAGCTCTTAACAAATCAAATCCAAAAATTCTTTTCTCAAAATCAATATTAAACCTCAGCATCGTTACTTTTTACTATTTTTTTCTTCAAAAACGATCTAATCCTATCCTATTTTTATATACTCATTATACTACTACAGAGTCGTAAACAAATATCAAAGCTAGAAATATTAATTCCCAAAACAATTATTATGATATTTTAATTTATCATATCTTCAAGCTACACTGACCATATACATTGATGAGTGAGAAAATACCTTTTCATTAACACCTAACTCAATAGAAAATGCCGCAAATAGAATTACAATCATTCTAATCCATTTCAACGATTTATGCTCCAAATTGGAATAGTAATCACTCAACTGTTTTTCATGTCCATTTAATATTCGCCATATAACAATCAGAATTGCAATATTAACCAGATATTCGACCCATATCAACGCTACAAAATCATCAATAACATTGAAAAGAAGTCCGGGCAGAAGAACCAACCAATACATCCATTTAATCCGATGATTTATGGTACTCAATACATAAGACATCTAGAAAGGAAGTGTAAATAAACTAGTTTGGACAACTCCTATAGAAAGTCCTGTTATAGACTCACTCAATACATCCAACACTTCTAAAGCTAAACTTATGAGAAACAAGCCCAGGTAAACATTGGCTTTCTTGTTTTCCGACTTAGAAATCATGAAAAGAACTCCCAGCATGAATGCCGATGAAAAAGTAATCAGGTCGGTTATTGTTGAAACATTAAGCTCTAATTGCATTTCGAATAAATTGGTTATTACTATGACAATCAATAAGACGCTAGCACTTAAACATTAAATCACTACCTTTATAACAACCTGATTTCGAACAAAAACCACGCACTACTTTAATGCCTAAGAAAAATTACATATTCATATACTGCCAGCTACTTGTTTGGGTTACGTTGCTTCCAATCTTTATTGCAACACCTCTCTTGGCCCAAGACAATAGTTCATCGAATGCCATTGTAGTGGGCTACCTCCCCTATTACAGAATGGAACAAGTTAGCGGTACTATCTTTAATCATCTAACTCATTTAAATTATTTCATACTTGCCCCCAACAGTAAAGGCGAATTGGGTAAAGCTGAAAAAAACGGAGGTTTCACTCCTCTAAGTCAGTTTCCTCAGTTTTATAAAGACATTGAAACACTAAAGCGTTGGCGAGGGAAATTAAAAACGAAGATATTTTTGGTATTAGGAGGATGGTACGAATCGGATTACTTCGATGAGATGGCTGCTAGTGCTTCCTCCAGATCTCACTTCATTTCCAATGTCAAGCAAATTCTTGAAGACTACCAACTAGATGGAGTTGATTTCGATTGGGAAGGATACAAAGGTGCTGTTGACAATGCCAACTACCAACTTTTGCTAACCGAAATGGAACAGGCATTCAAGGGAACATCATTCGAAATTTCTGTTGCCATAGCCTGTAGTCACACCTCATTGGCTCCAATATTTAAACAAATTCAATTGAGTCATATTGGGCTAATGTCATATGGCAGAATATTTCAAGATGAGATGCAGGTATCGATCAATCAACTAAAAGGATACGTAAACGACTGGATTAAAGCAGGAATAAAAGCAGAACAGTTGGTTGCCGGAGTACCATTTTATGCCTGTACACCTGCTGACTACTCCGCCATAACCTATCAATCGGTTATTTCGAAGTATAACCCTGCTCCATCGGTAAATAAAATCACCCACAATAATAAAATCTATTACTACAATGGAGTGGATGTCATGAAAGCAAAGGCCCAGTACGTGTTGGATGCTAAGCTAAAAGGCATAATGATATGGGAAGTAGGTCAGGATACCGATCCATCGCATTCCAAGTCACTATTGAAAGCCATCAACGAGGTGATTCCTGTTGATGAAATCATTACAACAGTCCCCACAAATGCCACAGCTCATTCCATTCAGTTTTTCCCAAATCCTTTTCAAAATCAGTTAACCATTCAGGGGGCATCCAATTTCAGCTTAAGGATATTTAATCAAAGAGGAGTATTAGTACATGCTGCACTCAACTCCTCTTCAATTATCAATACCTCTCATTTAAAGACAGGTTTCTATTTCATTCAAGTAATAACGCCTCAACAAACAACTACTTATAAGCTATTAAAACAATAAACTATTGATGCGTCTTCTCGCTTTGTTTCCACTCCGGACACTCCTTTTGCAACTGCTCAAGCTCTTGTTTAATCTGCTTTTCTTTCGATGTTAGTTTCTGCTCATCAAGCGGAGTTTGTTCCAGTTTATCCTTCTCCAAATTGAAGAACCGACCATCATGGTACAACTTATATTGCTTAGTTCGCACAAAACGACCAGGATATCTAGGAGGGCGCATTCGCTTCATCGGATCATAATGCACCAGTACCGTTTCTCTATCTTTGTGCTTATTGCGGCGTAGTACATTCAGAAAGCTCTTTCCATCGATATTGGTTGGCACCTTTGCCTCGCCAGCCTGAGCAATGGTCGGTAAGAAGTCGCTGAACTCAACCAACTCATCGTAAACAAATCCCTCCTTAATCTGTGCTGGCCAGCTGGCCACAAAAGGCACATGAGTTCCTGCATCAGGAGTTGTTCCTTTTCCTCCTTTATAAGCCCCATTTACCGTTTCGGAAGTAATGGAAATATTGGTACCATTATCGCCAGTAAACATTAGAATAGTATTCTCCCAGATGCCTTCATCTTTCAGTTTCTGAACAATTTGACCAATAATTTTATCGGTGTACTCAACCATATCTTTGAAGTACTTCTTGTTATTCTTAAACCGATTACGTTTCACTTCCCAGCCTTCTGAATCGGGAGTAGCTACAAACGGATCGTGTACCAATACCATTGGATAATAGATAAAGAATGGTTGCTCTTTATTGCGTTCAATAAAGTTCAACACATAATTGGAGAAGATATCAGGACCATATTGCTTTTCTAGTCCGGTGAGTACTTTCCCATTTTGCTCAATCAGCGGATTGGCATAACGCTCTCCTTGCTTTCTGGGTTTTGTCAATTGCCACAGACAATATTCATCGAATCCAAAATGAGCGGGACGTTGATTGTCCTCCCAACCTTCGCGTTTTGTGCCAAGACCATTCAACTGCCATTTACCTACAACGGCCGTTCTATATCCCTCTTCCTGAAGAATATTGCCAAAAGTCTTCTCTTTAATGTCCAGGTAGCCAAAATCGCAATAGTTGCGATAGTTATATCGCCCGGTCATAATCTTCACTCGCGAAGGAGTACATAATGGCTGGGAAATACATTTGGTAAAGCGTGCCCCATTTTCTGCAAACCGATCTAAATTGGGTGTTTTGTAAGATACGCTTCCATTGCAACTTAAACATTCATAGCCCATATCATCGGCCATTATAAGAATAATGTTGGGTCTACGTTCTTGTACTTTATCGGCTGAACATGATGCCAAAGTAAGCAACAACAAAACGGCACATTGAATTAAGCACTTCATCTGTCTATTTTTATTCCGATTTAAACTCTTCAACAACCTGGTGTTTCACCCCTGTCTCTTTTGCCCAGCGAATATATTCTTTCAATAGTCGTTTGGCTAGTTTTGGTTTTTCATTGGCCAGATTGTGTTGCTCTGCTCTATCGGTACTCAAATTGTATAAACTCCATTTTCCTTTCCCCTCTTTTCGTTGTGAAACCAACTTCCAATTGCCATCTATAACAGCCATATTTCCAAAGTGTTCCCAAAATATCAAATCATGACCTTTTCTTTTCTTTCCATCGAAGATAGGAGTTAGCGATTTACCGTGCATCGGAACAATTTGCTCTCCATTGTACTGCTTGGGATATTTAGCATCGGCCAAGTCAACCATTGTAGCCATGATATCAGTTATATAAGCCTGTTGACGGACAATCTTTCCCGATTGCTTAATTCGCTTTGGCCAGTGTGCAATAAATGGAGTAGAAATTCCCCCTTCGTGTACCCACTGCTTGAAATAACAGAATGGTGTGTTACTAGCATTGGCCCAACCACGCCCGTACGATTGATAAGAATTCACATCGCCCGGTGTAGCATTGTTTTTCCAGAAGTCTGTCCCATGAATACCGGTTTCGGCACAACCGCCATTATCCGACAAGAATAAAATCAACGTATTTTCGTACTGATCATTCTCCTTCAATTGCTGAATAACTCGTCCAATGTTCCTATCCATACAATCCACCTGTGCAGCATAAATAGCCATCTTCAAAGCCATCAAATCCTTCTTGGTCATATCTTTCCATGCCGGTACTTTAGCGTCGCGTGGTGACAAACTCATGGACTCGTCGATTATTCCCATCTTTTGCATACGGGCATAACGCTCCTCTCTCAACTTGTCCCATCCTTCCTTATATCGATCTTTGTACTTTTCAATATCGCTGGGATGTGCATGTAATGGCCAGTGCGGAGCGGTATATGCCAAATACATAAAGAATGGTTGCTCTTTACCTTTTCTCTTTTTAATGGATGAAACGGCATGATCGGTTATGGCATCGGTCATGTAGAATCCTTCTTTAGGAGGCATATATTCTTCATTTCCTTTGGCAAAATGCCGCTTTATTCCCTTTTTCTTTCCTCTACTTATATCGAAATAGTTGGCAGCACCACTTATTAATCCGTAATAATCATCGAAGCCTCTATCCATTGGCCAGTTGGGGTGTGTTTCTCCCACATGCCATTTCCCCGACATTGTACAGTAATACCCTGCCTCTTTTAATACTTGTGCAATGGTTACAGTATGCTTGCTAAGGTATCCCTGATAAGGGCCTTCATTTCTATTGGGCTGATCGGTATGACGCACCATTGCTCCCATTCCTGCCTGATGAGGATAAACACCTGTTAGCAAAGAAGCGCGAGAAGGACAACACCGTGCAGCATTGTAGAACTGACTAAAGCGAACTCCATTACTGGCTAAAGCATCCAAGTTAGGAGTTGATATTTCACTTCCATAACAACCCAAATCGGAGTAGCCCATATCATCGGCCAAGATTACAATAACATTGGGACGTGTATCTTTCTTCTCTCGTTCAGCGGCATTTCCTAACATACCAGTTAAAAGCAAAGGAATAGCCAATAGTTTTGCGTTTGGTTTCATTATATATTGGTTTAAATGCCCAACCCGTTAACGAAAACGGCTCTTAATGGGCTTCTACATAAAGATAGGAGTAAAATAAACCTAAATACTTAAATACCATGGAGGAATTGCGTACACAACAAGAGGAATATTTTGCTTTTGCAACAATAGTACTAAAAAGGGTTATACTAGGAAGGGAAACCGGATTCTGGAAAAAAGGGAGACGGGATTTGGTTGCTAAGAGCAGAGAGCAAAGCGCATGGTGATGATCATCGCAATGGGAATGTGGAAATAACAGAATTATAAGTGATTAATTATTAATGCATAATTTCTCGCCGGCTGAGTTTATCGAAGCCTGTTCCTGCGTGATATTACTCCCTTCAAGAGCCTATGAGAACGAAAAGGAATCCGGAAAAAAAGGAGACGGGATTTGGTTGCGACTCCGCCTCTCCCTTTTGGGAAGCTTCCTGTTTGTTTTGCTATGAACAAAAAAAGGTTGTCCCAAAAGCTTAGTTATAAGTTCCAGAACTTATGGATTATAAGTCACCACTTGGTTTATCACCCCTAAATCCCCTAAAGGGGACTTAAGCCTCCTCTTTAGGGGAGGTTTGGAGGGGTAAAAACGGAAGTAGTCTATAAACTGAAAGTTCGATTTTAAATGAATTTACTTTTTGGACAACCTTTTATTATATCTTCTGAACTTTACTTCTTGCGAATAAAAACAGCTCCTTTGCTGTCGTTACCTTCATCGCCTCTTACTTTGGCTTTAATGGTAAATGCAGCACCTGTTTCGTAGCAATCAATTTTGAATCGATACGTATTTTTATCATAAGAACCTCCGGTGTATCCAAAGTGAATATCTTCGGCAACTTTCTTACCATTCTTAAATACTTCGATTCCTGAAATATCTAAACGGTAGCTTCCGCCAGTATACCAGAATGCCACTTCATAAGTTCCATTGCTATTGATCTTACCTGTTGCATTTATTTCAAAATCAGAGTATACCTTACCTTTAAGATTTTTTGGTTTCCACTCAGCAACTAGTTTTCCGTATTTCTTAAACTTGTCGTATTTCTCCGGGAAATAAAGTGGTAACGAGAATTGACGGCGATTAAGCACTGTCATGGCCTGGAAATCGGTCAAGTTTTTAACTACAAACGGTTTGGTGTAAGTAGTAGAATAAGTATTTACCCAACTTCCATCAGTAGTATAAGTAATGTGTGCCCCTTTTACCACATTCTCCAATACGATCTCGTAACCTCCGGCTACTTCCTTGTTCGAAACCAATTTTGGCTGAGGAACACGATATCCGAATCCGGCGTTGTCGTAACGTACATAGTGCGACTTCATGCGTTGCTCGAAATCGTTCCAGCTTTGTTGTTTCTTAGGAGTCCAAAGCACCTCGGCCAATGCCGACATACGAGGTAACGTCAAGTAATCTAAGTATTGTTCTGCTCTGTTTTCATTGATTGGCTCAATGCGAGGCAATTTATCACCATGGATAAATTGGTCAGTCCACAAACATCCGTGACCACCTAGCACCTGCTTGCTGTATTTAGCATCTAAACCTTCAACCATTAGATCCATTGCATAAGTTTTTTCCAACGAGATTGGAGGCAACCAAGTAGCTGCTTTCACCTCTCCTGGAATTTTACTTTCAGCCACATCGAAATAACAGTGTCCGGTAAGTGCCATTACCAAGTCGTGACCCGCTTTTGCACCAACAATTGCTTTTTTCTTATTGTGCCAAACCATTCCGACTGCTTTTTCTGTCAAGCCGTCTTCAATGATTTCATCCCAACCAACAATTGTTTTGTTGTATTTCTTCAACATCTTCTGCATCTCTTGATTGAAATACACCTGAAGTTGTTTTTCATTTTTCAATCCTAAGCGCTTTTTCAACGCCTGACAGTCTGGGCACTTCTCCCAACGATCGTAGCGCGCTTCGTCGCCACCAATATGGATATATTTTGAAGGGAACAATGCAGTTACCTCTTCAAATACATCGGCCAAAAAATCGAATGTCGATTGTTTTCCCACACAGTACAATTCACGACTAATCGAATGACGAGTTTGTACAATCTGAGGTTTACCTGTACACGATAACTCTGGATATGCAGCAATGGCAGCCAATGTGTGAGCAGGTACTTCCACTTCAGGAATAACCTCTACATTGCGTGCAGTTGCATAAGCTACTATCTCACGAATATCATCTTGAGTATAATATCCTCCAATACGCTCACTTCCTTCACCTCGGAATCCACCTACTGAAGTTAACTTTGGATACTTCTTAATTTCCAAACGCCATCCGGCATCATCAATCAAGTGCAAGTGTAGTACGTTCATTTTGTACATGGCCATCATGTCGATTAAGTGCAACACATACTCTTTTTCGTAGAAGTAACGACTTACATCTAACATCATGCCACGCCAAGGATAAACAGGTTCATCGGCAATCTCTACACCTGGAAGCGTCCACTGCTCTCCTTTCTGACGACACTTATTGTAAATGCCTTCTGGCAACAATTGCAATAACGTTTGCATACCATTAAAAATACCAGCTTCTGTTTTCGCAACAATTTCCACTTTGTTGTTTGTAACAGAAAGTTGGTAGGCCTCTTTGGTCATATCAGCACCAGCATCCAACACCATATTAATGGCATTTTTCTGAGCCTTTTTACCTTGTTCTAAATCGAAATCCCAACCAGTAGCCGGCGATAATAAATCGGCCATCATCTGAGCTTTCTCTTTCAATGTTTTTGAATAAACAATTTTGGTAGTAGGCTGAAGTGCAAAAGATTGATTACTCTCTTGCATGCTCTTCGGCTTAGGAATTACATTAATAGCATGTACACACATGCCAGTGAACAACATTGCCATCAATAGCAACGCTGCCAATCCATTCATCTTTTTCATCTAGTAGTTAATTTTTTTTTGTGCAGTTAAAATAACTAAGCAATTATTCCAATTACACTGGTAAACATTAATCGTCAACAAAAATAGAATAATAGATCGAAAAGGCAATTTATAACCAAATAGAATACCTTTTACTCTTAAATCCCCATTTCAGGTGAGTGATTGCTTTTTTTTCACAACAAATAGTGATTTATTAAAAACCAGACTCTACATAATTTTGCACTCGAAATCACAAACAATATTCAATCTAAATAAAAACAAGTGTTTTTGAGACGCATAGCTACGACATTAATTCTCATTTTTATTGCATCTGTAATTGTTTCCGCACAGCAATTACAGGTAAGTGGAATTATCACTAATTCGCACAACAATAAACCTGTTCCATATGCTACTATTGGAATCCAAAAGCTTAACTTGTGGGCTATTTCCGATTTTAGAGGTAAATTTTCTTTTTCTAAAATACCAATGGGAATAATAGAGTTCGAAGTACGTTGTTTGGGATTTCGAACACAAACCCAAAAGTTGAATACTGAGGCTAATAAATTTATTGTTGTAGCACTTCAGCCTGAGAACTTAAAGCTAGAAACAGTTACCGTTACTGCTACCGAAAAGCAGGAAAAAGGAACAAAATCGCTTATAAATCAGCAAGCCATGCAGCATATTCAGCCAGCTAGTTTTGCTGATTTACTCCAACTATTACCCGGAAATACTTCTGTATCGACCAAAATGTCGCAGGTTAGCTCTATTCAGTTAAGGCAGGCAGCAACCGATAATAATACCGCATTAGGAACAGCGTTCATTATTGATGGTATTCCTGTTAGTAATAATGCCAACTTACAGTATATTCCCAATAGTGGCAATAACGACAAGATCAGAGGAAGAGTAAATGTAACGAATGGAATGGACTTACGTTCAATATCTACAGATGATATTGAGAGCGTTGAAATCATTCGTGGAGTTCCATCGGTTGCTTATGGCGATTTAACCAGTGGAGCAGTTATTATCAAACGGAAGCAAGGGATAAGTAAACATAAATTCAGAATCAAATCGAATTTAAAGCAAAAGCTTCTTGCCTGGAGCAAAGGTTTTACAATTAGCCCAAACTCTGGAGTTTTCAATTTCGATTTAAGTTATTTAAACCATACCAGTGATCCTAGCAATCCGTTAGAAAAATATCAACGAATAAACAGTTCTCTACGTTATTCAAATAATATTTCTCTTTTCAATAAGCCTCTAGAAATAAAAACTTCGGCCAGCACTATTTTCACTATTGATAAAGAAAAGGTTGATCCGGAGCTAAACTATAATCAGCCCGATTACTACAAATCGGACTATACACGTAATTCATTAGGCGGAAGTGCTCTGTTAAAGATTAATAAAAATTGGTTGCAACAAATCGAATTAAAACTACGAGGAAGTATAGTAAACACAAAACTTGTCAGAGAGCGAATTGTTCGTCCGGTTGGACCAACTCCTGTTCCACAAGTCGGAGTCATAGGAGTACATGACAGTGAATATCTTCCAGATGTTTATCTCGCTCAGTCGGTAGTAGATGGAGCTCCTGCCAATTTATACTCAGCATTGATTTTTTCCGGACAATTTCCATTTATTCCATGGATAAACACTTTTAAAATGGGAACAGAATGGAGTTGGGATAAAAATTTAGGGAAAGGGGAACAAACCGATCCATCACGACCTATTTTCCCCGGATCGTGGAATGTTAATCCTCGCAACTTTAGTACTATTCCTTCTATTCAAAGGTTATCAAACTATTTCGAAGAACAAATTACTATTCCAATCAAAAAGCATCAACTAAAATTACAAGCTGGTGTAAGAACCATTACTCCATTAAATATTTCAAGTAAATATTATTTAAGCGGAAAAACTTTTATCGATCCACGAATAAACTTAACATGGAAGATGCCAACATTAACTATTGCCAATAAACCGGTTTCTGTTAACTGGCACATTGGAACTGGTTGGCATACTAAACTTCCGGTAATAGCACAGTTGTATCCTAACGAAATTTACCGAAGCATTATTCAATTAAACTATTATTCGCAAAATCCAGACCTTAGACGTTTGAATTTGTATTCATATAAAAAAGATCCAACAAACTATGATTTAAAACCAGCCAGAAACCGCAAGTTTGAACTTGGACTTCGTATTAAATACAATAAAGCTTCACTTTCTATAACTGCTTTTGATGAATATATGTCATCTGGCTTTACTTCTAGGCGAACATACCATTCGGTAAAATACACCGATTATATTGCGGGCTCTGTTCCTTCAACAGGATTAACTGCTCCTCCGGCATTATCTTTATTCGACTATAAAGTAAAACAACGTCTTTTTAACTATAGCAGTACAGCTAATGCTGCATATATGCGCAAACAAGGAATAGAGTATACTCTTAAGCTTCCTAAATGGAAAGCGCTACACACCACAGTAACTATAAACGGAGCTTATTTTAAAACGCGTTACGACAACAGCTTGCCAGTAACTTATAAACCAAGTCAAGTTATAAATAACGAGCCTTACCCATATGTGGGTATTTACAGCAGCTCTAGGTCATCAAAAATTTATCGCCATTTTAACACGCGGTTCCTACTAGAGACTCATATTCCTCGACTTAGAATGGTTGCGACAACCTCCTTGCAATCGGTTTGGTTTAAAAATCATAATAATCTTAAGACTGACAAATTTCCCATTTCATATATCGATGCAGCAGGAGTAGAACATCCGTTTACCAGCAATGATGCCAACGATCTATTATTATCGTATTTGGTACTAAAGTTCCCTAAGCAATATTTAGAACCAGATAAAACACCCATAAGTATGAGTTTGAACTTTAAATTGACCAAAGAGTTGGGAAATCAACTTTCGTTGGCATTTTATGTGCACAATTTATTGGACTACAATCCATCTTATAAAAACAAATATGGAGGAACTGTTTACCGAACAGCTTCCCCTTCATTTGGAATGGAAATCAATATAAAAATCTAATTAATACAGATATGAATAAGTTAAAATTAATTTTCACACTTGCCATTGCAAGTACATTCGCACTCTTCTCTTGTAGCGATAGTGATGATCCGATTCCAACATCGAACGTTACATTGACCATTCAGTTACCAGAAGGAGTAACAGTTAGCGATTACAGCAGCTTTAAAGCCGATTTACTAAACCAATCGACACAACAAACCGTAGCAGGAACTATCTCTGACCAAGGTAAAGTTACCGCAACAGTAGAACAGGGAGTTTACGATATTACTATTACTGGGAAAGGAACCAAAACAACAACCATTGGTGAAGGCGATGAAGCTACCAATCTGGAGCAAACTGTTGACCTTCGTAGTTTCTCTGAAAACACTAGTATTTCAGGAGATGCATTTTCTCTTTCTCCTTCCCTTTTTATCAATATCGAAAGTTCAGGTTGGGTAATTAAAGAAATCTACTTTGCAGGATCAAAAACTCCTGAAGGAAAGTCTTACTATAAAGACAAATACATTGAGATTTATAATAACACTGACAAAGCAATGTACGCTGATGGGCTCTGCTTTACAGAATCAAACCATACCAATTCTTCATCTTTAAACAAATGGGAAAATATATTGAATGAAGCTTATGTTGCAGGGTTTATTTTTCAAATACCAGGAACAGGCAAAGAACACCCTGTACAACCAGGTAAAAGTATTGTTATTGCCGATGTTGGTATTAATCATAAAGCAATCAACAACAACTCAATCGATCTTTCTACTGCTGATTTTGAATGGTACGAAGAGCATAAACTAGATTCTGACACTCCAGAAGTTCCTAATATTGATATTCCATTTAAAGCCTCGGCAACAATTACAGTGCTTAATATATTTGGATATAAAGCTTACACAATTTTTAAACCTAGTGGCACTATAAAACAATTTTTAGCAGCAAACAAAGTAGTATATACACACCCTAACTCGGGAAAACAATATACCTATTATAAAGTGCCCAATAATTTAATTTTAGATGCTGTAGAAATAGGAGCTGAAGGAGCATTTAACACAAAAGCTGTTTCTCCACAATTAGATCTAAGTTATATTAATGTAGGTACTGACAAGACAAAAAAATACAGTAAAGTTATTCGTCGTAAAATAGACAAAAACGTTAATGGTCGTGTGATATACAAAGATACCAACGATTCGGCTAAAGATTTCGAAGCTAATGTTGATCCAAAGCCTCACGTATTTAACTAAATAAAATACTTACACACTCTACTTTCTTCTTCACAGTTGAAGCAGTAGAGTGTGTTTTCAATTTATATTACTATGAAGCAATTCGTAACTCCATTAATATTCCTTTTTCTTTCACAATGGGCATTTTCCAATTCTGCCGATTCGCTATTCAAGCAATCGGAAAAATGGTTTATGCTCCATCAAAACTGGTTACCTGCATCTACATGGAATCCAGCCAATAATCATTTACTCCCCATTAACACCTATCGAATTGCAGAAATCAATTATACTTCCGAAAATAAAAAAGAAACGACTTTAAGCTATCAAGGCAATAAAAACACCCAATATGATTTTAATAACTATGGTTTTCAGCGACTAAAAAACATTACCATCGACGGTGCTTTTCAATATAAAAACGGGAAAGACAAAGCCGTACAATGGAGTAACGTGGCCGACTATGAACGTTTATATCCCTACATCTTGGCCGATTCGACCATGGGCAACAATAACTATGAGCAATATTTTTTAAGTGGAACCTACACTCAAAAAATTAACGATTTTATTTTGGCTACCCACTGTTCTTACAGTGCCTACGGAAGCTACCAAACAAGCGATCCGCGTACTAAGACAACTGTATCTGATTTAAGAACACACCTTGGAATTATTAAAGAATTACCCAACCATTATGCAGGAATTAGCTTCATGGCTGGACGTTATCGCCAAAAAGCAGGTAGCTCTTCCAAAAAGGAGCATAGAGTAGATTATTTTTATATAAATAGAGGCTTAGGGAATTACGATAGAGAATTTTCAGCTGAAAGAAAAAGCATCTCTGTTAAGTATCACGGCTACAATCTAGGCACTTCGATAGAATGGCTTCCTAAAAACGATAATGCATTATGGTTAGCATCTAAGGCTGTTTGGGAAATTAACGATTTAAGGTACAAATCGGAACAAGTGCTAACACAATCCAACAATCGTGAGCTTGATTTACAAATTGGCTATAGAGGCTATAAAAACCAGCTACTTCAACACATTACGTTAGATGCTTTGTGGCATAAAAAAAATGGCAAAGAATATTATTACGAATCTGTGATTGTTAATCCAGAGACAAAGGCCATTGATTATCGCTTACTCTCAACCAGTGATAAATACGAGCGTAATATTTATCAGTTGACTAGTTCGGCCAACTTCAGAATAAAACGAACACCATCAATAGCTTGGTTTGCTACAGCTAAAGCAGGAGTAGCCAACTGGAAAGAAATTTACCGTTTGCCCAAGGCTAAACAAGAATTAACATCCGGAATATTTCAAATAAAAACCAATTGGTTAAAGCAGTTTAAAGCAAGTCAATTAATAGTTGATGCTCATGTAGAATACCTACCGGTTATCGATTCATTTTCAAATGTAAAAAACACATTGAAACCAGCTGCAAGACAAACTATTCCTGATTTTCAAATTCAGTCGCAAGACAGATGGAATTATCTGTTACAAATGACTTATAAACGTCCTCTTAAAGAAGAGACATTACTAAATATACGACTACTGTTTCACGAATCAACAATAAAGAATTCCAACGCATTTGCAATGCAGATGGCTATTGGCATTCAGTTTTAAAATTAGCAACATGGAAAGCGTTATTACATGTAAGAACCTTACTCATTATTACGGCAATCGATGCATTTATGAGAATCTAAGTTTCGAAGTGCCCAAAGGAAGAGTACTGGGGTTACTGGGTAAAAATGGTACGGGCAAAACCACTACCATCAATATTCTAAATGGGTACCTGACACCACGCTCGGGCGACTGCCTGATGTTTGGAGAGCCATCGTCAGCATTGTCTCCTGATACCAAACGAAGAATAGGGCTTCTGATTGAAGGTCACATTCAATATAGCTTTATGAATATTCAGCAAATTGAAAAGTTCTATTCTCAGTTTTACCCCAATTGGAAAAAAGAGCCTTACTACGAGTTGATGAGTAAGCTAAAAATTGCTCCTAAACAACGCATCTCGCGCATGTCGTGTGGGCAGCGTTCACAGGTTGCATTGGGATTAATTCTGGCACAAGACCCGGAGTTGCTCATTTTAGATGACTTCAGTTTGGGACTAGACCCAGGTTACCGCCGTTTGTTCGTCGACTATATGAATGAATACGTGCGTGCTCAGAACAAAACAGTATTTGTAACCTCGCATATCATTCAGGATATGGAGCGTCTGATTGATGACTGTTTAATTTTAGACTACGGTAAAATTCTTCTTCAGGAATCGATTACCGATTTTGTGCGCGACTTTAAACGTTACCATTTTACCCAACAAAATGGAGCCCCTCTACCTCAAGCAGAAGGGCTTTACCACCCTGAGCAAATCAGAAATAAAGTAGAGTTTCATTCTTTTTTGCAACAACGTGAAGTAGAGCAAGCACTTCAACAACAGAATATCGAATATGCCAATCTTTCCAGTGAAACATTAACATTGGAAGAAGCATTCATTGGATTAACCGGAAAATATTAAACCATGATTAAAGCAATTATATACAAAGAGTGGCTGAAAACACGCTATTTTGTCGCTTTCATAGTGCTGGTAGGATTAGCCATCCATATCTATTCATTCTTAACAATTGGGCACTCTTTTAGAAATACAGGAAGAGCCGAACTATGGGACTTAATAGTAAACAGAAGTCATTTTATTTTTCCATCGCTAAAATACTTCCCACTTTTTGCAGGACTACTTATTGGAGTTACTCAAATGGTACCCGAAATGGTAGACAAACGTCTGAAGCTAACCATGCACTTACCTGTTCGTGAAAAAACAATGACCACCTATCTTATTGCTTATGGTCTTATTCTATTAACAACTGTATTTATCCTTTTCAATGTAGTACTTGCTACATTCTTGCATTTGAATTTTGCATGGGAAATAACAGCAACAACACTTTCAACCACATTAGTTTGGTATCTAAGTGGATTGGCAGCCTACTTGTTATCGGTATTCTGCATTACAGAACCAACATGGAAGCGACGTATTCCAAACATTCTTTTATCGTTGCTATTGTTACATTTCTTTTTCATTACCGATTATCCTGCAGCCTATGGGTATTTCACATTCGGTTTGGTGCTACTAATTCTTATTTATAGCACTTTCATTTACAATTCAATTCATCGATTTAAAACAGGATACCAAGACTAATTACCATGAAGATTTTCAATCGTATAATCATACTTATCGCCATATTAGCAATGGCCTGGGGCGGACCAAAACTGTTTCGTTTGGTTACCGACACAAGCACGCGAACTCCTTTTGTTTACTATAGCTGTGTTGATAAAACATTCTGTCAGATGACATTTAGCGATAGTGGAATTGTTCGTAGCAACAAACACGGGAAAGTGTATAACGAATCGGAATTCGATAGCATTCTACCAATGTTTTACTACCGACAACTATTGGCTGAAAGCAGAATGCCTGATACCATTAAAGGAAAAGCCATTAACATGCGCTTTATTCGTGGAAATAGTTTCTTTTTCCGCTATCGTCCAAACTCGAAATATACACCGTCGGTAAAACTATTTCCTTTATTTGAGGCCATTCCAAAGCGTCTTAAACTAGAACTGCCGGAAGATGTATTCAGAATGAATAATGGAATCGAGTTTATTCAACCTGAGACCAATGAACTTGACGTAGAAAAGAGTAAAAAGTATACATCTATCCTTCTAAAAAAGGGCTATCAGGCACCAGCACGTTTGGTTGCAGGAAATCCGTCCACACGCAAGTCATATGACAACGGTTATTTTATTGTAGATAAAAACTATGAAGTTTTTCATTTGAAGCAACTAAATAACAGGCCTTTTATTAAAAAGACTAATATCCCTGCCAACCTTAAAGTGAAGCACATTAAAGTAACAGAATATGCTTCTCGTGCTTTTTATGGTTTCCTTTGGGATAAAGACAATAAAATGTACTTGATTCATTCACAGGATTATGAATTAATTCCAATACCTACTCCTCCATTCAACTTAGAACAGGACAATATGGTTATTATGGCCAATCCTTTCTATTGGAATATTAGTGTAATAAACAACGCAGGAAAAACTTGCTGGGCAATTGATATTGACAAACAAGAGAAGGTAGATGATATTACCTGTTTAACTCCTGAAAATTCAAAAGTGAAGTATGGTAAATGGATCTTTCCATTCGAACTTCGTTTTCTTTCAGGTAAGGACAATTACGTAAAACCTCGTTTTACATGGAATATATATTCAGCAATTCCATTTAATCTAATATTGATGCTTATTTTTGTTTTCATTCAATATCGAAGGACAAAAAGATGGCATATAGAAGCAGCTATTTGGACACTATTCACTGGAATATTTGGATTGATAGCATGCTTGTTTCTTAAAAATAAATCATAAGAACAAGTTTTAAAAGACACATAAGAACAATACAAAAAATCAGACAAATGAAACATTTAGCATTTAAATTAGCTGTAGCAATTATAGCTATTTCACTTTTTAGCTGTGGTCCTACAAAAAAAGCAAAAGAGACTACAACAGAGACAAAAGTAGAGCAAAAAGCAGCCACTTCTAAAGTCTATACTATTCCAGAATTACTTAATGTTGCTGAAGAGAAAGTAGGAAAAGAAGTACGTTTTATTGGTACTATCCAACATGTTTGTGTTCACTCTGGGAAAAGAGCCATCTTAGTAGATGAAACAGGAAAGACATCAATTCGTGTTGAAGCTAAAGGTAAAATCAATGGTTTTAATCGTGACTTGGCAGGAACCGACTTGGTTATTACAGGAAAAGTTAAAATGAAACCTCTAAAAGCTGAAGTAATTGATCAACTGGAAGCAAAGGCAAAAGCAAAACAAAAGATTGATGAAAAAGGTGGAGAACACTGTGCTGCAGAAATGGCCAATTACAAAAAAATGAGAGATTGGATGAAAGAGCACAACAAGAATTACTACGCTATCTACTATATCGACGGTTTAGACTATGAAACTAAAGAGTAATAAGTGGCGCAAGTGGATGCGGATTATTCATCGCGATCTGGGGTTTTTATTGGTTGGAATCACCATTGTATATTGTGTTTCCGGATATTTACTAAATCATCGCGAAGATGAAAAAGATCCGGGCTACAAGACAACAGTTGTTTCTGAACAACTAGCTCCGAATTTAACCGCTGCGCAACTAAAAAATATTTGGTCTGAAAAATTCGAAGAAGTACAGCTTAGAAGAACAATTCAGCAAGGTGAAATTATTCATTTATACCTTAAAGGAGGTTTGGGCGCCTACAACACTCAGAACGGTCACATAAAGTTCGAGACATACAAAGCCCGACCACTTTTGATTTTCTTCAATAAGCTACATTATAACCGCGTAAAAAATTGGAATTGGGTAGCCGATTTTTTCGTATTCGGAATGCTATTCTTAGCCATATCGGGATTGTTTATTACACCTGGAAAAAAAGGACTGGCAGGACGAGGTAAGTGGTATGTTATTGGCGGTATTTTAATCGTAGTTATTTTCGGACTAATATAGAATTCACGATTTAATTATAGAATTCGACACAATGTAAAAGCGGATCAGCACTTTTGTTGACCCGCTTTTTTATGGTTTGTTACTCCCCTTTTCAAACTTCTTATGGCCTTCATCTCTTCATTTTTGCTATAACTTCATGCATTATCATTCCATAGAACAATATTGATAATCAAACATTCAACCCATCGCCCACAAAACTTAATTCACTATTTTTCAACACTGTACCCCTACTGTTACCCCTACCAATAAGCCTACATGTATTTAATTCGAGATAAAATTTTATGAGTAGTCTGATTTACCGCCAATGCAATATAAACTTCCATGCAATGGATGATTTTGCAAACGCTGTTTATTAATCAAAAGAATTAAGACCTATCATCTATGACAAAAAAGATCACCACTAATCGTAGAGACTTCATTAAAACCTCGCTGGCTTCAATGGCAGGTTTAATGATTGTACCTCGTGCCGTATTAGGCGGCCCTGGATTTACCGCTCCAAGTGACCAAATCACCAAAGCCATCATTGGTACCGGAGGTATGGGACGAGGTCATATCGGTTACGAAGGAACACGTGTTGTTGCTTTGTGCGATGTGGATAAAAAGCACCTTGCCATTGCTCAGAAAATGGTAGGTAAAGCAGTTAAAACTTACGAAGATTACCGCGAGCTATTATTACAGAAAGATGTAGATATTGTACACATTGCAACTCCACCACACTGGCACGGATTAATGGCTGTTGATGCAGCTCGTGCAGGAAAAGATATCTGGTGTGAAAAGCCAATGACTCGTACCATTGCCGAAGGTGAGCGTGTGCTAAAAGAGGTGAATAAGCACGGTGTTATGTTCCGCTTAAACACATGGTTCCGTTTTAAAGATAACTTCTACGGATTGGGAACCGATGTGAAACCATTGAAAAAAGTAGTAAACAGTGGTGTATTGGGCTGGCCACTTAAAGTTACCGTTTCGGGAATTACCGGTTATAACTGGAAATTCTTCTGGAGTGGAAAAACACATCTTGATCCACAGCCAGTACCCGAGCAACTGAACTATGATATGTGGCTAGGGCCTGCACCATACAAACCATACAATGCCGAACGAGTACACTCTAAATTCCGCGGATACTGGGATTACGATGGAGGTGGTTTAGGTGATATGGGACAGCACTACCTTGACCCTGTTCAATACCTACTAGGGAAAGACGACGAAAGTCCGGTTCACGTTGAAGTAGATGCACCACAGCAACACTACGATGCAGTAGGATCTTGGAGAAGAATTACCTACACTTATGCCGACGGATGCCAGATTATCCTCGACGGTGAAAACAAAGATAAAGATGCAGCGTATATCGAAGGACCACACGGAAAAGTCTACCGTGGATTCAAATCAGATATCCCTCATCTTCAGAAGATGATCGATACGTTACCTGATCCGGAACCACAAATCACCACATTCCTGGATTCAGTTCGTACCCGGAAGAAATTTGCACTAAACGAAATCAATGGTCACCGCTCTTGTACATTGGTAAATATGGGAATCATCGCTGTTCGCTTGGGACGCTCTCTCAACTTCGACCCAAAAACACAGCGTTTTATCGACGACGAGGCAGCCAACCGCCTAATTGATCAACCAATGCGTGGCGAATGGAAGATCTGATGATAGCAATCATCGATTCGAAAAGAGTTAAAATTTTGAATTCCAATATTTAGAAGACAAAAAAATGACAAAACTAAATACAATACTTCTCATCTGTGTACTGATGATCTCAAGCATCATCACGACCAATGCACAGGACAGAAGAACACTTCAAACTAAAGTGGCCGATATTTTGGCACAGATGCCAACCAACGATCTGAAACACCGCGATCGTGTAATGCAAGAGATGATCGACCTTGGCGATGCCGGTTTTGCTGAATTTATGAAACTGGTTAAAGCTCCTGGAAACGGAAACGATGCTGCAGTTCGTGTGGCTATGAACAGTGCTGCTCGTTATGCCAGTAAATTTGGTAAAGAAGAGTGTCGTGCATTCATGGAAAAAAGTTTCCTTGATGCATTAAGCAGAGCCAACAATAAAGAGGTAAAAGCATTCTACATTCATCAGCTTAAATTGGTTGCTACTAATGCATCTGTTGGTGCACTAAAAAGCTACCTAAGCGACGAGCGTTTGTGCGATCCTGCCACTCAAACTTTATTGGCTATTAAAAGCGCTGATGCAATTACGGCATTAGACAATGCGCTGACTTCAAGCACAGGAAAACAGCAAATCAGATTGGTAAAAGCTGCAGCGGAAAGTCGCTCTACAGCTAACCTTGATGCAGTCATTAAACTAGCTGGTAGCAAAGACAAGACACTTCGTAAAGAGGCTCAGTTGGCATTGGCTCAAATGGGCGCACCAAAAGCTTACTCCACATTGTGGAATGCGGCTAAAAAAGCCAACTTCACTTGGGAATCGACTATCGCAGCCGAAGCATTCGTAATTTATGCCGAACGCTTAGCACAAAACGGTCACACTAAATTGGCCGAGAAAGCAGTTCTTAGCTACGTAAAAGCGGCTAAAAAAGCCAATCAGTTGAGTCAGGCAGCATCAATGCTTCGCGTTTATATTAACCAGATCGGTACTCCAGCTATGTCAACTATCTTAGCTGAAGCACAATCGTCACATAAAGCATACCGCGAGGCAATCCTACACCATGCACAAAAGGCAGGTGGAATTGCTGAAACTCGTCAGTGGATCGAGTTAGCAAAATCAGCTAATGCAGATGTTAAAACCGACGTAGTTGCCATGTTAGGTCGCAGAGGATGCCCAGTTGCTACACAATTTGTAGTAGCTCAGTTAGCAGACAATGCAGCTCCTGTTCGCCAAGCAGCCATCACAGCATTAGCACAACTAGAAGGTACAGCAGCAGTTCCTACTCTTATCAAGCACATGAGTGGTAACCAGGATGTGAATCACACGAAATCGACATTATTCTACTTGTTGGACAAAGCACACGTTGGACCAGTAGCAACAGCTATTGAAACAGCTAACGGAGCGGCAAAAGCAGCATTGGTTGAAATAGTAGCCAATAAAGCAGCCAACCAGTATTTCGATAAAGTAATGGCGTTGACCAATGCCAGCGATGCTAAAGTAAAAGCAGCAGCATTCAAGTCACTTCAAAATTTGGCTCAAGCCAAAGATCTTTCGGCATTAATCGAACTATTGCTTTCTGCCAACGATGATAACGTAAAAGCCACTCAAATGGCAGTTGTAGCTTCGGCTCGTCAAATTAAGAAGAACAAGCAGCAAGTAGCTCCTCTTTTGAAAGCACTTGAAAATACTTCAAAGAAAGAGCGCATCATCACTATCCTTCCTTACCTAGGAGGACAGCAAGCACTTAAAGCAGTAAGTCAGCTATTCCAGTCGGATAAATACAAAGATGCAGCATTCGATGCATTGGTAAATTGGAAAGATCACACTGCTTCAGCTTCTCTATATCAGATTTGCAAGCAGCAGAAAGGCAACTACACGCAGCAAGCATTCAATGGCTTCATGAAGCAGGTTACAAAGTCATCTCTTCCTGTAGATCAGAAATTGTTGCAATACCGTAAAATAATGCCTTTCGCTACTTCTACTAAAGCAAAAAACCAGGTATTGAAAGCCATTGGTAAAGTGCCAACAATTACAGCATTAATGTATGTTGCTCCTTTCCTAAACGATTCTAAATTGCAACAAGCAGCATCACGTGCAGCTATGTTCATTGCTCTTCCTGCTTCTGGTTCTAAAGCCGGACTTTACGGAGACAATGTGAAGAAAGTATTGGAAAAAGCAGCTAACATTATGAGCGGTGCCGAAAGCGATTACTACAAAATCAACATCCGTAAATATTTGAAAGAGATGCCTTCCGATAAAGGTTTCGTTTCAATGTTCAATGGTAAAGACCTTACTGGATGGAAAGGTTTAGTAGCCAATCCGATTGCACGTGCTAAAATGACAAAAGCACAGTTGGCAAAAGCACAAAAAGAAGCTGATGCTAAAATGTCTGACAACTGGAGTGTGAAAGATGGTAGCATCGTTTTCAACGGTCACGGAGCCAACCTTTGTTCAGTTAAAGATTATGCCGATTTCGAGATGATTGTTGACTGGCGTATCTCTCCAAAAGGAGATAGCGGAATCTACCTAAGAGGAACTCCTCAGGTGCAAATTTGGGATACTACTCGTGTTGAAGTAGGAGCACAAGTTGGTTCAGGTGGATTGTACAACAACCAGAAACACCAATCGAAACCACTTAAAGTGGCCGATAACCCAATCAACGAGTGGAATACTTTCCGCATTAAAATGATTGGCGACAAAGTAACAGTTTACCTAAACGGCGAATTGGTAGTTGACAATGTAACAATGGAAAACTACTGGGATCGAAAAATGCCTATCTTCCCTAAAGGAGCTATTGAATTACAAGCTCACGGAACCGATTTGGCTTTCCGCGATATCTACGTTCGCGAAATCAACGAGAAGGAATTTAATCTTACTGCTGAAGAAAAAGCAAACGGATTTGAAGCTCTTTTCAATGGTAAAAACCTAAATGGTTGGGTAGGAAACAAAACCGACTACATTGTTGAGAATGGCGAGATCGTTGTTCGTCCAAAGCAAGGTGGACACGGTAACCTTTTCACTGAAAAAGAATACAGCGACTTCATCTACCGTTTCGAGTTCCAGTTAACTCCTGGTGCAAACAACGGATTGGGTATTCATGCTCCGCTTGAAGGCGACGCTGCATACATGGGAATGGAATTGCAAATTCTAGACAATACCGCTTCTATCTACGCTAACCTAAAACCTTACCAGTACCATGGTTCGGTATACGGAGTAATTCCTGCAAAGCGCGGATTCCTTAAGCCTGTTGGCGAGTGGAACTACGAAGAGGTATATGTGAAAGGTTCTCACATTAAGATTACACTAAACGGAACAGTGATTGTTGATGGCGACTACAAAGAAGCCAGCAAAAACGGTACGCTAGACCACCGCAATCACCCCGGTTTAAAAAGAGATAAAGGGCACATCGGATTCTTGGGTCACGGCTCAGTGGTTAAATTCCGAAACATCCGCCTGAAAGATTTAAGGAAGTAATGACCCTCTCAATCTTACTTCTGATCCTGCTCATTTATTTGGGCAGGATTTTTTGTTTTAACTCGATTCCCACAATACAACTCCGCCGGCTAAGCCCGTCGAAGCTCCACCTAGTTCATAGCAGCTAGTATTGACAAACTCCGCTAGTGCAAATTTGCAATTTGTGCTACTTATTATCGATTGTAATGACATTGTCACCTGACTGGCACCGATTTGTAATCGGAGCCAAATTGCAATGACAAAAGTTTAAAAAGTTGTAAAGTGAAAAAATTGAAAGTGAACACCCTCCTCCGTCAGCGCACGATCTGTAATGTATGCTACATGATCGTTTCTAACAGGATGCCAACTATTCCGACTAGTGAGCTATTTCTATATATAGCACTATTCCCCTAATTATAATTGTGGTGACTATAGCTAACACCCTCCCTCAATCCATAACTCAAACAACAAAAACAGCATCTATTCATAATTAAGGAATGTTCAATTCTTAAAGCCAATTAATATAAATATACACAAGTCTATTATTTTAATCATATAAAACACTATTCACACCATTTGTTTATCTATTTAGAGAGTAATATATAGGAAGTAATTTAATAATCTCTTTTTATGTCGTATCTTTACTGGAGATTATTCACCAGTAGAAAAACAATGACAAAATATATTTTCTCAGGACATGAAACCTTTTATTGTAGACATTATTGGTTAAAGAAAGGCTTTGATTTCCTAAACAACAACAACAACTTCAATGATAACGATGCAGTTACTAAGTTAGGAGTCGGAAAAAACATGGTTACTTCTATCCGGTTTTGGTTAAGAGCATTTAATATTACACAAAATGAAGGGAAAAATTATGAAGATATAACTGACTTTGGTAATTTTTTATTTGGAGACAAAGGAATTGATCCATACTTAGAAGACATAAACAGCTTATGGTTATTACATTATCATTTAGTAAAAAAAGAATTTTCCTCTATCTATACTCTCTTCTTTAATAACATCAAGAATGGAGATAGAGAGTTCTCTGATAGTAAAATCAAAAGTCAATTAATTTATCGAATAGAAAAAGAGTCAAAAGAGTTACCAAGTGAGAAAACATTGGCAAATGACATAAAAGTTTTTCGAGCGAACTATGTTCAGCCACGAAAATCGATCAACATTGAAGATGACTTTATAGGGTTATTGCAGGAACTACACTTATTTGAGAAACATGAAAATAATAAGATAGTAGTTCAAAACGCAGAAAGAGAAAGTATTTCTGCAGAATTATTCATGTATACAATACTAGATCGATTTAACTCTAGAAACTCTATAGCTGTTGAAGAAATTTTAACAGAAAAAAACAGTCCGGGAATAATTTTTTGCATGAATGAAAACGGAGTTTTGAAGAAACTTAATGAAATTGTTGAGAAATATCCCGAAGTTAGACTAACTGAAGATGCAGGAATTAGAGAACTTCAGTTAACTAAAACAATGAATAAGATAAAGACACTAGAGAACTACTATGCATAATAATTACTATTCTCCATCTGTAAATATTATAAGGGATCAAGATGAATCTCTAAACTATATTGTCACAGCTAATGCAAGACATATTGCCAACTCAATAGTAACACATTTTACTACAATAAATCATTGCTTCAATATTATAGGATCATATGGAACTGGTAAATCTAGTTTCATTTGGGCATTAGAACAAAATCTCAAAGGAGAAAAAGAATATTTTTTCCCTAAATATCAAAACATTAACAACAAGAATACATTTCATTTTTTAAAATTAGTAGGATCCTATAGATCAATAAAAGAAAGTATTGGTGAATTAATAGGATACAATCAAAATAATTCTAACGATTTATTAGAGGCATTTAATAAATACTATCAATCCATTAGCGCAAAAGGAGAGTTTCTTGTTCTTGTTATTGATGAATATGGAAAATTTCTAGAATATGCTTCAAAGAATAACTCTGAGGATACAATCTATTTTTTACAACAATTAGCAGAATACATCAATAGTGCTGAAAAAGATATAATTCTATTAACTACGCTTCATCAAAACTTCGCTCAATATGGCAAGAGACTAAGTATTAAAGAAAGAAACGAATGGGTTAAAGTTAGCGGACGATTCGTCGATTTAACCTTTAATGAGCCCGTAGATCAATTATTATATCTTGCAAGTGAAAGAATACAACAATGGAAAGGGAGTAAAAAACTTAGTAGTAAGTTAGAAAAAATAAATAAATCGATTTTATGCTCTAAAGTCATAAAGAATAATTCACTCTATAGTATAGAGTTTGGTAATAAACTATATCCATTTGATATTGCCTCGGCAACTTGCCTAACCCATGCTTTACAAAAATATGGACAAAATGAGCGATCACTTTTTACTTTTTTAAATAGGAGAGAAAAGAAGTCTTTATACAAGTATGCTGAGAAAGGAAAACATTATGACCTCAGTCATGTACATGACTTCCTAGTTTACAATTTTGGAGATTTTATAACATCAAGTAGTAACCCAGATAAAAACAAATGGGATGCGATACGCACTGCGTTAGACTCCGTTGAGGCTCTAATAAACACAGATACATATATAGCAGAAAAGGTAATCAAAACAATAGGTTTACTCAATATTTTCTCAAACCCAGCTGGAAAAATTGATTCAGAATTACTTCTATCATACTTCAATATTGAAAAGCAGAACCTATTAGAAAAAGTAATTGAAGAATTAGAGACTAAAAAAATCATCCGCTTTAGAAAGTATCGTTCTAGATATATCTTATTTGAAGGCACTGATTTAGACTTTGAACAAGCATTATTCTCAGCAGAATCTGAGATTAATCGAAATAAAGATTTAGCTAACAATATAAAGCGTTTTTATGACTTACCGTGTATACTCGCAAAAGCTATAACCTATCAAATAGGCACACCACGTTTCTTTAGTTATGAAATTAGTAATGCCCCTATTGATAAAATAGCCTCAGGCGAGCTTGATGGATATATTAATTTAATCTTCTCTCAAGAAGAGAATATTATACCGCAAATTTCTAAACACAGTTTATCCTTCCCTACTAACTTGTTTGCCTTATTTACAAGAACTGAAATTATATCTGACCTATTATATGAGATAGAAAAGGTTGAACATGTCAAACAGAAGAATCAAGAAGATCGAGTTGCCATAAAAGAGCTTGATCTTATGAGAAGCGAGCTTGAACAACAATTAAAGTTAGAAATTATTAACAATCTAACCACAGATAGTGTTATTTGGTATCGTAAGGGAAAACAAATAAAAATTAACTCTCAAAGGAAACTCAATCAAGAGCTATCAGTATTGTGTAAAGAAGAGTTTTTTCTAACTCCTATCTTAAAAAATGAGTTAATGAATAAACACAAGCTAAGTGGCTCAATTGCATCTGCTCGTAAAAACTATATCAAAGCATTAATTAAACATACAGGAGATGAAGATTTGGGATTTGCTAAAGATAAATATCCCGCAGAAAAGACCATTTTCTTAAGTTTGCTTAAAGAAACAAAGCTATATCAGCATATTGCGGAAAATAGGTGGGAATTTGGAGAAATAGATTCTGAAAACACATTTTATAGTCTTTGGCAAAAATCACTAGAAATCTTAAACCAAGCAAAAGAAGAGAGATTAAGTATAAATACATTTTATAACGAACTATCAAAAGCCCCTTATAAAATAAAAGATGGATTCTTATCTTTTTGGATTCCTACTTTTCTTCATATTCAACAAAATAATTTTGCTTTATTTAATGAAAAGGGATACTTGCCAGTCCTAACAGAAGAGGTGTTTGAATTAATACATAAAAATCCTAAAAATTTCTGGTTCAAAACATTCCTTGTCAACAATCTAAATCTAGATTTATTGAACACTTATCGTGCTTTAATGAACAAGAACTTAAAAAGTGAAGGCAACAGGTCCATTTATTTAGAAACAATCAAGCCTCTTATTCAGTTTTATCGAGCATTACCTAAGTACACTCAAAAAACAAAAAATTTATCGAAAGAAGCTATATTATTTAGAGAATCAATTGCAAAGGCAGAAGATCCAGAGACTGCATTCTTCAGAGATATTCCTCATGCTTTGGGATACTCGGGATTAGATTTGCATAAAAAAACTATAGATCTTGAAAACTACTTAGAACAACTAAAGAATGTTATTCGAGAACTGAGAAACTGCGAACAAGATCTATTGCATATGTTAGAAAAGAAGATTATTGAAATAATCGGCACAAAAAAGAATAACACTTACAAAATCTATAAAGTAGCACTTGAAGAAAGATTTAAAGAGATAGATAGTGAAATAATTGTAAGCCATCTGAAAAGATTATTAAGTAGAATAATGGTACCTATTCATTCAAAAAACGAATGGATTAAAAGTCTTTTTAATAGTCTGTTCAACAAGTCATTTAGTGATATAAAAGACGAAGAGATACCTATATTTATTCTCAAGTTTAAGACTTCATTTAAAGAACTTGAACGACTAATAGATATACACCATCTTAATAATACACGCGATAATGAAATAGTATGTGCAATAGATGTAATAGATAAGAATGGTAATGTAAAGAAAGAGCAAATCGTGTTCCCTAAAAACGTATCAAGATCATTTGAAAAATCTGAGAATGAACTCAATAAAATAATCAAAAGCTTAAAGAACGAGGAACAAAAAGCACTATTGTTTAAAAAACTACAAGAATTAATCTAAGCTCTTAGAGTTTTTATATAGCTTTAAAAAAATTAAGGTAGCTTATGTCAGAAATAAAACATGTACTAGGTATCAGTGGAGGAAAAGATAGTGCTGCCCTCGCCATTTACCTAAACAAATTATATAGCAAAGAAGAATTACCCATCGAATACTATACCTGTGACACAGGAAGAGAACTTGCAGAAACCTATGTTTTAATAGAACAATTGGAGCATGAGCTTCAGGTTTCGGTAAATAAATACCAGGATAAGAATTATCAGAGCACCAATGAGGATAATCCTTTTGATTTTTTTTGGAAAAAATATGGTGGATATCTTCCTGCTCAGAATGCAAGATGGTGTACCAAAAATTTAAAATTGGCTCCTTTTGAAACGGTAATTGGTGATAGCCCGGCTATTTCGTATGTGGGAATTCGTGGAGATGAGGATCGAGAGGGATATATCTCGACTCGACAGAATATTCAATCTATTTTTCCTTTCAGAAGAAATATTTGGAGTGTGGATGTGATTAATAAAGTGTTACACAACTCTAAAATTGAGGAAATTTCGGTTTCTTACGAAAAGCATTTGGAAGGTGATTTATTGGAAAAAGCTCTTGAGATCGCAAAACAAGAGGTTTCTCCTTTCTTTTCGATACAGCAAAAGCTGGAGGCTTTGTTGGATATAAATGTGATCGGGTTTAATAAGGTTGTTTTTGATTGGTTGAAAACAACTGATTATCCGGTGGGGAAATTGGATTATTTTCCATTAGTAGAGAATGATGATATTTTGGTTCGACAGGATATTTTCGATTTGATTGAGGAGAGTAGTGTTGATTTGCCTAGCTACTATTTGCCTAGAGAGTATGAGGTGGATGATGAGAAAGGAAAGTATTTTAGAAGTCGTTCGGGATGTTTTTTCTGTTTTTATCAGCAGAAAATTGAATGGGTTTGGTTGCTGGAGCAGCATCCGGATTTATTTAAAGAGGCCATGAAATATGAGAAGGATGGTTACACCTGGATTCAGGGTGAAAGCCTGGAGCAATTGTCACATCCTGAACGTGTGATTGGTATAAAAAGAGAACACCTAAAGCGCATGAAGAGGCGTTATGAGAATCTGCAAACGAAAACGAGTTGGCAAGATGATATTTTGGGAGTGAAGAAGGAGAAGAATTCGGCTGATCCGAATTGGCTGGATGAGTTGTTGGATGCTGAAGGTGATGGTTGTGCTAGTTGTTTTATATAAATACTAATACAAAATAATGCATCATGGATACTTATTTAAAAATTTTCTGCTGTAAATTATCAGTTTACACTCTTGTTGTTGTTTTACTTATAATTCTTTCTATTTGGATTTTTGGATCTGACAATCAATTATTACTTGTCGCTATTTCAATTGGAACTTCTATTTATGCAAGTTTTTTAGTAGGGGCTTTTTTTCAAAATTTAATGAAAGAAGATTTCTCTAAGGAACATTTTATGATAATGCAACATAAAGATGCTTTGAATGAATCTGGAATTGTTAAATATTACGGGAGTTTTAAGGATGCAGTACAAGATTTAAAATGCTCCATACAACGATCAGAAAAGGTTATTATGTATTTTGCTTACGGATATTCACTTTTGAATAACTTATCAGAAGAGTTAAGCGATATGTTAAGAAGAAAAGATTCTGAAATAAATATATATATGCTTGCGGAGGACAATCCTTTTGTAAAAACGTTGCAAGATTATTGGAAAATAAAAGATTTTGGAACCAAGATAAAAGATTCTAAAGAAATTTTACAGAATAAGTTGAAAGAGCTCAGTAATAATAAAGAGTTAAATGGAGAATTGAAACTCTATCTTAACAAAAAATATCCCATTAATTATTCATTTTATATCTGTGATGATGAAATTTACGTTGTCCCATCTAAGATCTATGATGCAAAAGAATGGGTCCCATTTGCAATTAGGGCACAAAAAACAATAAATAAAAAAGCACTTTATAATAAATTTGTACGAGAATTTGAGTTGATGCATAAAAAAGAGACACCTTTTGAAGAAGTAAATTTATGAGGAATATATGTTTTATGGATTTTGAAACGACTGGAATTGATGTATTTAAGGATAATCCTATTGAGTTTGGAGCAGTGTTAGTAAATGAAGAAAATGAAATCATAAAAGAATTTCATTCTTTTTTGTCCTTAAGAACTAAAAGAAAGTTTTCAGCACAATCTAAAGCTATACATGGATTAGACGAATCGAATTTAGTTAATGCTTCTGAGCAAAAGGAGATGTTAGTTCATTTTTTTAATGAATTTGGAACTGATTATCGATTTGCTGGTTGGAATATTAACTTTGATGTTTCATTTTTTCGAAGAATGTGTCATTTGAATAATTTTATGCGTGAGTATAATAAAATTTACCATCGACATATTGATGTGCAATCTATTTCCTATTTTTTGTCGCAAAAAGGAATTTTACCTGAAAAGGAAAAATCTTTGAGTGATTTGGTCGATTTATTCGACTTGGAGAGAAGGGAGAAACATAGTGCGATTGAGGATGCTCGGTTGACTTTTGAGGTTTATAAGAAATTAATGGCTATCGAATAGATAGCCATTAAAAATTACATTTCAACAAATTTTATTTGAGCTTTCATTTGAATTACTTTGGAGAAGAGAGGTATCAAATCTTGATTTTTCATTAATCTTGATTCAATATCATCCCTATTCCACCATTCAGTCCAAATGTTTTTCGATTTTAATTCTTCAAGCTTTTCTGTTAATGGAGCAGAAATTTGAGAACTAACAGCCAAAAAGAATCCATTAGAATCGTGTGTTTCAACGGTATCACGAATATCTAAAACTTTACTTTTACCAACAGTAGAATTACTTGCTTTACATTGTCCAACAACTTTAATTAATAATTCAGGAGGGTGTTCATCAGAAAGATAATTTTCATCTCTTACATACCAATCGATAATTAAATCTCTTCCTTTATCCCCTTGATTTATCGGAGCTGGTCTACGCACCTTTTTGATGTTAGGTTCACGCTCAAGCAATGCTTTAATCAATAACTCAAATTGATCAGGACAAATTTCTTTACACCATACAAAAGATGGAATTGGAAATAAAATCTTTGCTTCATTATTATGTCTTTCTCTAACTATTTCTTTTTCTATTTTAAATTCATAATACCCTCCAGGACGACCTAAAGCAATAATATAGGGTTTACAGATAGCTATTACCATATTTTCAATAGGAAATAGAATTTTGTAATCAACATTGTTTACACAGTCACTTAATTTCGCAAAAATATCTTCAAATTCCCTTTTCGTATCAAAATGGATTAAATTATTTGAATTACTACTAACAATCAACTCTCCATTAACTCTATTAACGGAATTATTTTCATTTGATTCCACATGGTTTAACGCCTCAAAAAATTGATAAAGTTTATATGATTTAATCACAGTAACTTCATTTTCCAAATCGTAAAAGAAATCCCATTCAAGCCGATCTCGTGTATTTCTATTAAATTTATTGGTTTCCCCCTCTGATAAACCAATAATATTCTCCGAAAACTGATAATTGGATTGCTCTTCTTTTTTTCTCTCTTTATAGCATGCCTCACATTGGCATCCAACTACAGACCAAAATAGTTCTCGAAAAGAAACCATTGTGACTATTAATTCAAAAATATTGTCTTTTAATACCTTCCAATTCTCTGATAACATTAATGTTGGAGATTGGTCAGGCATAATATATCTACCATATACTTCAAATTCGACCACAGGATGAGGAATATCATATAAAGAGCATGATATTCCGGGTTTCAATTGCCTTAAAAATGCAGAGAACAACAAACTTATAATTACTTGGGAGTCTGATCTATCTCCAGTAAATACACCATCGTATATTCGGCATATAAAATAGTAGTTGATTTTCCCTGTCTTCAAAATTAAGTATCAAGCTAAGCCCTGTATTATAGTCTGTCCATATTTTGAGAGAAGAATCACTTTCATTAGTAACTTCTAATGAAAATGATTCACAAAGCTCTTTAATCTCATCTATATTTTTTGCAGAAATACTCATAAAGTTATACAGCTAGTTTGAAGCAGCATGAGCTGCTAACTGCTCTCTTTCTTTCTGCTTGATGAAAAGAGGACATACATTAGTCATCGCCGTAGCAAATTCTTTTAAAAATTTGATATTTTCTGCCAGTTCATTACTTGAAAGCCAAGTAACATCAGTAGATGGGTGAGCAATACTATTTCTTGTATCCATAAGGCCATCTAACTTTTTCTGACATTCAGTTTTTGTTTTATTCGTATCTTCTCCATAAAAAAATAATCTAATATTAGCCTGCGAGGCAATATCATCCCAAATTCTTTTATAAGATATTTTATTAAACAATTCTGTTAAGATTTTAGATTTCATATTTCTATCTGTAGCAGAAATACATTGATAATTTATAGCAGATAAATCATTGTTATGAATGTTATTGTGAAGATTTCTAATAAAAGAATCTCTAGCTCCTTCGCCATGTTGAAATTTTCTAGGATCGGCAATCACTTTTGATGTATCTGATATTAAGGATTTTTGAAAATCAGATGGCAATTTTTTAAATTCTACATGAATTTTTGCCACTTGTGTTGCAGTTTCTTCAAAAACAGTTCTAACAAACACTTCAAACCTGCCAGCTACATAAGGAATTAATGTTCCAGGTATTTTATGAACCCCCTGAGTATTGCTTTTATAAGTATCGAGTAATTCTATAAAATGTGCTTGAAAATCATTTTCAACACCTTCTACAGGGCTGAGGTTTTTTTTCTCATCTAACATCTTATGCAGGTTATTAACCCCAATCACATCATTCAAGTCTTCAATAAAGTCAGTCAAAATACTTTGCATTCTAATTATCGTTATTAGAGGTTAATATTTCGATTGCTTTTTCAACACGATATTTAATATTTTCAATTGAGTTTCCTTTAGTAATTATCCTATCATATTCTTCGGGAATATTTAAAATTCGATTAAGATTATTTAAAACAATTTCCTTCGATAAAACACTGTTAGAATCCACTAAAGAATAAGCTACAAGCATGCTATCATATAAATTTCTTGCCCTTCTCGGATTAGTTAGGGTAGTATTAATAATAGCTTCAATACCTACTTTATCAAACAATCCTGAAATGGAAGAGTTAAAATCTTCGCTCATCTCTCCTAGTTTTACCTTATCAACTTCCTTATAAAGTTTCATTGTATCATCAAGAATCTTTTTCATAGAACCATCCAAATCAGAAGTATATACCTCTTTCACAGCAAAAAACCTAAGAACTAGTTCACAGTCCATCATTGTTCGGTATAATGGATTATTCTTTAGCTTACTTGAATCATTAATTGGAATACCCCAAAAAGATTTAAAACTTTCATTATTTGACAGTTCAAAAATAGTATCATTAAATTCACTCGAATAGATAGCATTTCTCAATTCTTGACCATTAAGTTTTTCGCCTCCAGTATTTAATCTATTAAATAAAATCATGCGAAGATCATACTTATCAAATGTTTTAGATTCAACTAATAATATTGTAGCAGTAATAGTTCTTCTATATAACAATCTTTTCGTCTCATCTTCTAAATCTTTAAACTTGGCTCCATTAAGATGGGATAAAAACTCAAGACCTTTAAGTCTAAACTCATTATTAAAGAAATCATTTATTGATTCTAACCTTTGTCTACCATCGATAACTTCATACTCATAATAGTCATTTTCATATAAAAAAACTGGAGGAACTGGAATATTCATGAGAAATGATTCAATCAATTTTGATTGTTGAGTTTTACTCCATCTTGATCTTCTTTGATAATCAGGACCAAGGTTAATATTTTTTCCAATTGCACCAATCAAATAATCCAGGTTGTAATCTTGATTCGAACGTATTACCCTGAGGCTTTTCAATTCATGATCATCAGATACTATTTCTTCAGAAGTAGTATCTTCGGATTCCCATTCTTGTAATTCAATTTCTTCTATTTCCTTAGTTATTTCTGTGTTCATTCTGGATTAGTTTTGAAATTCTACTTCCTTTAATAATTTCACAAAGCAGTCGTCATCATCAAAAAAGGATGAGTTTTCTTCTACTTTAGCGGCTATGAATTCGAAGCCGCCATTTGCGTATGCTTCAATTCGGTCTTTGATGTTTCGCATTTCGCGTTCTACTCCTTTGTCGTCCATGCTTTCCAAATCATTTAAATCAATTCCTGATTTAACGATGGTAGCCATCCACAGATACTGAACTACTGGTGCAGAATTGTTGGAAGTCCAATCACGCATTGGAACACTAAAAGTTTTTGTTTCATCTCCTTTTGTAATTGGAACCGGGTTGTCTGTATATAACCCAATGAATGAAGCGTAAACATAAAACTCATAGAAGTTGTTAAAAAACTTACCTAAGTCATAGCTTTTTTCCCTTTTTTCATAATAATCAATGGCTCCCTTTTTGGCAAAACCTTCAATTAGTTGTCTGTGTTTCATTGAATATCTAGGGGTCTTACGACCTAAATCTTCTAAAATATCTACCATGATATTAGTTTAAGGTGGTAATTTTGGTGGATAAATCAATTCTACTCATTCTTGATTCTTCAGAAGTGGATGGTTCGATTACATAGACGCTACCCAAGCCATTTACTTCATTTAACAATCTGTTTCGTAATTCTAAATTCTGGTAGAAATCGTAACTAATTATGATGCTTTGCTTAAATACTTTATTAATAGTTTTACAAAAACCCATGGTATAGTTATCACTAAATTTTGAAGTAGGGGCATCTGAGATCATTGGATGTAATCCTGTTACTCCTTTGGCAGAAACAATAGCCATAATTGTTGCCAATTTTATTAGGATGATATTTGAATCGTTGATAGAGGTTAGCTCTACGCCATTTTCATCCACATTTTTTGGCATGTAGCTTTTACCTCTTTTTTCTAAAATGATGCGACCGCGAACAGAACTATTCTCTTCTGTCATTTTTTGAAAATGTTTATTTGCCTCCTCTTCAATTCGCTTGATTTGTTCACCGTAAACCATGTTACGAGTTGATTTGGAAAGTTCAGCAAAAGCTTCGGTAATTTCTTTACGTAATGCGATGCCTTGATTGATATCCGCACCTAAAGATTCTTTAAGATCTGCTAAAACTTTTTTTAGTTCTGCTTTGTTTTCCTCTAAGCGGTTTTTAGTGTGAATTTCTTGCTCTTTGAAATGATCTTTTGAAGAATCAAGCTGGTTAAATAAATTGATTATTTTGTTGGATTCATCCTTATCAACCTTTGTTGTGGCTAATAAATGATTCAATTTATCTTGTATTGTTTTGTATTCTTCTATAGCAATTTGCTGTTGATCTTCAATTTCATTAATTCGTTCTAATTCATTTTGGATCGATTGATCAACTGTTCCTATGTCGTGATTTCGAAGATAGGATGCTGTAGTGTAAAGAGCATCAAAATTCTTCTTTAAATCGTTTTGCAAGAAATCAGAATATCTAACTCTATTGCTTTTGGCTTTTTCTAAGATAGAGGTAATATATTGATGAGCATGATCTCCTTCTTCGAATGAACGATCGCACAGAAAGCACTGCTTTTCCTTGAGCATTTCTCCTAAATACACTTTATTAGGCACATTTTCCGGCAATCTATTTTTTCTGGCTTCTTCTTGCTGAAGTTCTATTTTGTAATCTATTTTTTGATTTTCTCTTTTTTCGTAGTACTCTTTTAAGAGACTTTCAAATTGATCTAGATATGGAGCTGCATTTCGAAGTAGCCATTTTTTACTAAACAGGTTGCTGTTGAAGTTTTTTCTGGCATTTTCAAGTCTGTTTTTTACGCGATTAACCTTGTTTTTTGAGGTTTCAATTTCAACTTTCAGTTTTTCTAATTCCTTTGCATCTTCAATTTTTCCTAAAAGTTCATCTTTGTTTTCCTTGGCATAAAGCAACTGTTCCTGAATTTGTTCAAGATCTTTTTCTGCCTTTTTAATATTATTTTCTAACTCTTCCTGTCTTTTTTGAAGATCATTGGCATTTTTTGACAATTTTGAATTGCGAATTAACTCGGTTTTATATGCTCCACTAGCTTGATTAAAAACCTTTTCACTCACTTCAATTAAAAAATCGTAGTGGCTAATATCACTTAAAATATTTATTGCTTCGGTTAATGAGTCTTCTTTTTTAAAGTCAATCAAACTATCAACTTGCTCTCCTTGAAACCACAGATAGGGTTTCATTGCAGTAGGTAATAGCTTATCAACAATTTTAGAGAATGAGTCATCTCCATGCAGAGGTTTAAAATTTAAAATGTCCTTTTTCTCTGCGGTTGTAATACTCTTGCTAGCAACTTCCCAAGCGTTCGGATCATTAAAATCTTCTAATTCTTTAACTCTTTTTATTTTGAAAGATCGTTGCAACAAATATCCATCAGGGTATTGACTATTTGATTTCTTATCTTCTAAAATTAATTGAATTGTTGCTGTTACAGATTGATTTAATTCACAATTGAATTTTGCACTATCAGACAAAAGATTAATCCCAACATGAGAAGTCGGTTCCAAGTCTCTGGTTGAAGAGTTGAATATTTTATCGTATAAAACCCAGAAGAAGGCATCATATAATTTAGATTTTCCAGACCCATTATCACCAATAATAACATTCAATCCATCACGAAATTCGAATGTATTGTTTTCTTTTGGGCCTGAATAGCATTGAAAATTTTCAATTGCAATAGACTTTATTATCATGTGGTTGTTTTTTTAAGTAATTGGTTAATCTTTCTTGTAACCAAATCTTTTGACTGGTTGTCTTTCATGTGAAGTATTGCTGTTTTAATAACATCAATTAAAGGATCTTCGCAGGGTGTATGGAGATCTAGTTTTTCCAATTGAGTTTTTGAAATACCAATTTTATCCTGGATTAATGGATTTTGCAGGAATTTCTTAAATATTTGATTCTTATTCATTTGTTATTGTAAGCTTTGTTTTATTTCAAATAAATCCAATTCATAGAAATCACAAATTGGTTGTATTCTTTCGATTGCCTTAAATTGATTTATGGCCATAAAAGAGAAATCGGCCACGCGTTTCAATTCATTTAAAACTTGTGATCGTTCCATATTATAGGTTTCTGGCTTTTCTGCATTGAAATCTAGTCTTGGAATTACGATTAAATCGTGAATTACAGCATGCATTTTTTTGTTGTGCTGCCTTAAGATCCTACCACGGCGCTGAATAAACTGCCTTGGGTTAGCTGAGCTAGAACAGAAAATAGCCAATTCAGTTCTTGGAACATCAACGCCTTCGTCTAAGCATTTCATGGCCGAGAGAGTGTGAATGTTTCCTTTTTCGAATTCGGATAAAATTTCTTCTCTATTTTCAGTTTCCCCAGTAAATGCAGCGACACGAACAGTTGAATCCACAGACATGATGGCCTGATTGTACTGACTGATGATTTTTTGATCTTCCTGATTATTGTCATAACCTTCCGGAACATAAACAAAAGTATATTTTAGATTACCTCTTTCTTTAAATTCATCTCGGACGATTTGCCTAAATACAGGTAACTTATTTTCCGCTTTATGGATTATTCTTTTCCGTTTAATTTTGAGAAAATTGACAGCATCTGAATCTTTAAATGAATTCGTTTCAGGATCAAAGAATTTAAGTAGCTTGAGAGTCATTTCCTTGTATTCTGCCATTTCGTCAAACGTTAACTCAATAATATGAGGGAAGTATTCGTATTGGCACAGAATTCCTTTTGCGATTGCTTCTTCCATTGTATATTCGTAAGTATATGGAGGGACATCATTAAAGAATTTGTTCATGGCCTGAGTACCTTCATCATCATATATTCTTTTTGGAGTTGCTGATAATCCGATTCTCTTTTGAAAAGAAATTGAAGGAAGTAGCTCTTTCATTTTTGGTGAAGCTATATTGTGTGCTTCATCTGCAATAAGTAAGGTTTCCTGGGGTAGATACTTTAGGAAATTCTGTAAAGAATTTCTTGCAAATGAGCTGTATGTAGCGATAATAACAAAAGATTTTTGAGCTCCAAATTCTAAAGATGTGGTTAACTTACTTAAAGATCTTTTCCAGTTGGGATCCACACCAACAACTATAACAGATTGTTTAATATTAAATTTCTGTACTTCACCTATCCATTGCTTTTGGAGATCATTTGTAGGAACCAAAATAACAGCTTGATACAATTTAGTTTTTTGGTACTCTTGTAAAAGACAATTTAAAGAAGTAATTGTTTTACCTGTACCTGTTGCCATAGCAAATACGCCTTGGTTATTATTTAATGACCAGTTCTTATAGGCTTCAGCTTGATAGTCTCTTGGCCCTGAATCGTATGGAAATTTTGGTTGCATTTCTATATTTTTTAATTCTTTTTCAAGATCCGCCAACTTGTTCTTAGCAATAGGATTGGAATCAAGATATTTTTGTTTTTTTTGAATAATGAGTAATTCGTCAGCAATTAAATTCTCAAAATTTTTATTACCAAACTGATTTACGATCACCTCTTCAATTTCGGAGGCATCCAAGTATTCTATATATTGTGCTTTTTCAGAGAAAATATCGTCAAACTTTTTTTGATTCTCTTCTATTGCATAGTAATCGGAATCATCCCAAGAACATTTTACTCCGATTTCTTCCAGGTTATTAAAAAGAGCATTTGCCGTAAAATTGCATGAGCCTTTGAAAAGAATTTTATTGTGATTATCAGAAAAGATTCCTGATTTGTAATGAGCAATTCCCGGGCTTCCTTTGGGTTTAATAATTTTAATTTCTATTCTTTCCTGAGCAATTAACCAAGCAATACAATTGAAAAAATGCTTCCCTGTTTCGGAAAGATTATTTTTGACCTCAGTTAATGATAATTCTTTGCCGTAAAATTCTTCTGGTTCTTGAGCAAGGCCATTTGTAATTGCTTCTTTGTCTTCTTTTCTAAGAAACTGGTTTATTGCCATACGCATATGGCCACCATTTGCTAGGAACTTTGTAAACCCTAAAGCTAAAACACTTATAGCACTGGAACTAAAATAGCCTAATAGTAAATCGAATTTTTTGCTGTTTGAAAGTGCATCTAAATAAAATCCTATTGGTTCATGAGTTGTTCCAGAGGAATACTCTTTTGATAAGGGATAATTTATAGATTTTAGGTTGCACATATTTATAGGATATTTATAAAGTGATTTATTGTTGTTGCTATTTCCTCCTGAGTTGTTGGAGCTCCAAAACTGAAGCGAAGGCATTTTTCAGCGAGATGATTTTCTATATCCATTGCTGTTAGAACATGAGATGGTTCTACAATTGCGCTAGTGCAAGCAGAACCTGTTGAGAAAAATATCTTATCGCGAAGTGGTAGAATAATTTCTTCCGAGTCGTTAAAGAGAAACTGAATGTTTGAAATGTATGGAGAACGATTTGCTTGTTCTGCTATAATTTTGATTTTGCCTGTTTTTGCTAAAGCTGTTTCGAATTGATCTCTTAGGATTCTGGTTCTTGTATACTCCAATGGAGCTTCTTTGCATGATTTTTCAACAGCTTTTCCAAGAGCTACGATTCCTGGAACGTTCAATGTCCCCGATCTTAGGTTATTTTGTTGACCACCACCATGAATTAAGGGAAGCTGTTTTGCTTTTTTGTTTATTAAAAGGACTCCAATACCTTTGGGTGCATAAATTTTATGTCCGGAAAAAATAAGGTAATCGATTGAAGTATCATTTAAATCAAGAGGTAGTTTGCCTACTGCTTGGGTTGCATCACAGACAAATGAGACATTACTTATCTGACATATTTCTGAAATGGCTTGTATATCGTGAATTACACCTGTTTCATTGTTCACATACATTAAAGAAACAGCCAATGTTTTTTCTGAAATTGATTTTTTTAAATCCTCCAATGAAACATTTCCATTTTTATCTACAGGCAAATAAATGATTTCAGCTCCCATTTGCTCCAAATATTCACAAACTGAAAGTACCGCTTTGTGTTCTGTTTTACATGTGATGATTTGATGTTTTTTGAAGCCAAATTGTGTATACAAACTTTTTAAGCATGTATTGATGGATTCTGTTGCTCCACTAGTGAAAATAACATTGTAATCGGAAGTATTTAATGCTTCTTGTATTTGTTGTTCTGATTTTTTTACGGCATCAAATGCTTTTTGTCCAGCACTGTTGATGGAATTAGATGGATTAGCATATAATTCTGTAAAATATGGTAATAATTCTCTTAACACATCTTTATCCACTGGGGTAGAAGCAGCATAATCAAGATAAATTGGGTCATTCATATTCTTTAAATTCAAATACTAATTGTCAAATTTACATATTTTGCGTTAACAATCATATATGATCTTCTTTTAAAGCGAAAAATGAAACAATATTATACAGTCTCCATTCCATTAAAATCTATCATCTTTCTATTTACATTTCCGTGTTAATATTTCTTCGTGTAACTTCTCTTGATAACCAAATCATAGCTCCATAAAACAGAAAGAGACACAACATCTTGTACCTCTATGTTCGCATTCGATCACCATGCACTTTACCCTTAGCAACTCAATCCTATCTGCCTTTTCTTCGGTTTTCGGTTTCCTTTCTTTCCTTCAAAAAGCCCTCCAAAACAATTGAAGGGCCTCACAACTATAATCAATGGTATTAACGCAATATCATCTTTACACATCCTCCGCTAAAAGCTGAATATTCAACTCAACTGTTTTCAGCGGGTGTATCATTACTTTAGTCACATGTTTTTTATACGACTTGCGACTAAAAGCAATCTCGTGTGCTCCCGGAGTTAAGTTCTGAATAAAGAAACTGCCGGTTTTTCCTCCTTTTATTTTCGGAGCATTACCGTCAACCGATACTCGAACCAAACGCAATGCATTACCATTTGTATCCTTTATAGTACCAACAACACTACGTGTTTGACTTACCGGACGTACAATGGTAAACAAGCGAGTAAACTCCTCGTATAATGCAGGATTCGACACCTCAAACTGGCTCTGCATATAGCCCTTTAGAGAATTGATAATGATATTGTATGATTTCATCACCTCATCATTTATCATGACATTGATATCATGATGCTCTCTACGCAATTGCTGAGGTTCATTAATTAAGGAATTGGCTGTATTTAACGAATCGTTCAACCCTTGCTTCTCCTCATCACTTACACCCGCCTCAGTAGTCTGAGTTGGATACTGATTCATTAATCCCAATAACTTTTGAGTATGTACAATGACATCTTCCTCTTTGCATCTGCTCAATTTATACTGGCTACATCCTTGTATTTCAGCAAACACTAAGAAGCGTTCAAAACGACCATAACTTATCATTTTGGTCGCCGATGAACTACACTTTTTTATCAGTGTCTTCATCGCATCCTCTTTGGCCTGAAAAGTAGGCTTTAACGATTCGTCTACTTTGGCCTCCCATGAGGATATTTTAGTATCAGATCCTTCCAACTGGTTAAAGATCTTTCTGCCCAATGAACCAAAATCAAATTCGGCTCCTTTCGAGCGGCTAAAGTCGGCCACACTCTTCAATATGGATCGACAATAATTTTCAATTTTATTCATATTAAAATAAATAAAATGTTTAATTTAAATGCTTATTGCATCATACCATTGTATATATGTAATAGTATTCTAAGGTGCCCATATGGAATTTCATTCTCCTAAAAATGGTTCTTCTATATCGGGTGCCTTTGAGTTTTTATAGTTTTCTCATCATCTTCTATTTTCTTATTGTTTTTCAATACATACAGTCCATTTTTCTCTCCAAATTCTATATTATTTTCTGCTTCTTTATAAAAGATACTACTCTTTTTTCACAATGGGTAGTTCTAATTAAATAATAAATGATTCTGTTTCGTAAAGCATTCATTGTGGTAGTTATATTAATCGATTCTGTATCGCTAATCAACGATTGTGATTCCCATATTCAACGATACCGTCACACTAATCAATGATTGCGATTGCTATACTCAACGATACTGTCATGCTAATCATCGATTGTGATTGCTATATTCAACAATGCGGTCATACTAATCATCGATTGTGATTGCTATATTCAACGATGCGGTCGTACTAATCATCGATTGTGATTGCCATATTCAACGATGCGGTCATACTAATCATCGATTGTGATTGCTATATGCAACGATGCGGTCGTACTAATCATCGATTGTGATTGCCATATTCAACGATGCGGTCATACTAATCATCGATTGTGATTGCTATATGCAACGATGCACTCATAATAATCATTCAATATCAACTCCTCTATCAACTCTAAATCCTCCCTAACCATCCATTGATTATGAATCATTATCTCATACTCTTCCTTATACGTTCCATGTGAGAACTATCCGAAGAGTATTCTCCGTAAAAATCATAGGATACCTTCCTACTATCAACGAATACCTATACACCACCAACCTGACTCCCTGTTCTCTGAAATTCGGGTTCTCTAATATTTTCGGGCTTTCGTAGTAAATAATTCATCCATGTTGTGTCATTTCTCATTGCGCCCCATGCAACCCAATAACTCCGATCAACAACAACGATTGGGGCGCTTGGTGTTGTGGCATACATTCTTTCTACCATACCATCATCGCTACGCGATTTCGGGAGTTTGTCAACGTCTACAATTCTTTCAGCCCTACAGGATAATTTATGTTGAAAGGTAAAAAAGTAGGAATGTTTAAAAGTTGAATTGGTTTTTGCAAGTAATGCTTACAGATCGCTGGCTGAGCCTGTCGAAGCCTGACCTGCATTGGAGTTCCTTTCGACTAGTTCAGAGAGCGGATTCCATTTATTTCGTGATTTTAGTGCCTTTCGTGGTAATTTATTCCTCCGTGGAACTTCGTGCTCCTTGGCGCTCTTTGTGAAATAAATTACACCACAGTCCTATAAGACAGAAAGAGACGCAAAATCTTGCGCCTCTACATTAGCATTCGAATACTGTCTCCCTCTCCTCCGGTTTCCGGATTCCATAAATAATATTTCCTTCGTGGAACTTCTCGCTTCTCGGTGTAATTTTGCGTAATAATTATATTACAGACTAATAATTTGTCAGAAATTGTATATAATCGTATTGTCAAAATATTCAGAAAGAAAAAGATCCATTATATGCCGCTGATGCACTCTGTAAAAAAGCTTGCCAACAATTTAAACATTACGATTTTAGCCATATTATTTGTGCTATTTGTGTTTTTCTTATTTCCTGTCTATCAAGCTCAAATAACTAAAATTGCCGGAGAAAGTATTGCTACACTCGATGGTCGGTTTTCATACACGCTTGCCGATGTTAATCTGGTTTTCAACAAAATGACAGAAGATGGCAGGAGTGTTTATCGGGTTATTTCTGGAGTATTGGATATGTTCTATCCTCTTATTTATGGTGTGTTGTTCTTTCTGTTGCTAATACGAGCAACCAATTCCATACCGAACAATAAATTCAAATTGTGTTCTCTTCTTCCATTAATTGCAATGTTGTTTGACTATATCGAAAATATTGGTGTTTTAAGGATGCTAGATGCATTTCCCGCAATAACGAACTCACAAGTGGTATTCAACTCATTCATTACAACATGTAAATGGGTATTTGTATTCCTAACATTGATTTCTGTAGTTATTTTAGCTGCCTACAACTTTTTCTCTCCTAAAGAATTAAGAAATTAAACAAATAACATATTAAATACCTTACTGCTACGTTATATCTCTTAAACTAGAAAGCCAACACTATGAATAAATTTCTACTATCCCTTGCTTTAATGTTATTGAGTCATTTCACTTGGGCACAAGTTAATGTTGCAATTACCATTGATGATGTACCAAGCACTAAGAAGTTTCAACGAAATCATTTTCAGCCTAAATTCTTAAATCAACTCGATTCGTTAAACATTCCTGTCGCCATATTTATCAATGAAAGAAACATATACTCTACCGATTCGGTAACTCGAAATTTTGATCTCCTCAACCAATGGATTAGTAAAAGTTACACAACACTAGGAAACCATACATTTTCACATGCCAGATACTCCGCCTCAGAGTTAGAGGATTTCACCGCTGATATCACAAAGGGAGAATCTATTACCAGAGAGCTTGCTAAGAAATACAAAAAAGCATTGAAGTATTTCCGTTTTCCTTACAACGACTTGGGAAAAGATTCGTTGCAACAACATCAGATTACAACTATTCTGAAACAGAAAAATTACATCTCCACTCCCTTTACCATAGAAAGCTCCGACTGGGTATTCAACTACTTGTACGAATATTATATAGGGCAAAATAATATTATCGAAGCACAAAGAATTGGACAGGCATATGTGAATACAACATTGGCCTACTTTAAATATTTCAGTCAACTGGCAGAAAAGCAATACGGAAGATCAATCGATCAGATTTACTTATGCCACGACAACTCTATTAATGCTGATTACCTTTCAATTATCGTTCAAAAGTTAAAGGAAAAGAATTACTCTTTTGTTTCTTTAGATAAAGCAATGCAAGACAAGGTATACCAGCAAAAAAACAACTTTTATAAAAAGTGGGGAATCTCCTGGTTTTATCGCTGGATGACTGACAATGGGGAGATAAAAAGATGCATGAACAACGAACCAGACATCATGCCCATTTATAAAGAATATCAACAGGTTCAGAACAAGAAACAAAAGAAATAAGCGTTGCCAATAGATGTTGTTATCAATAGTCTCTGTCCTTAACAACTAAAAACTATTTCTATTTTCTTTCGTGGTTAATATTTCCATTCTTGTAACGTCATTTTTCATTGCGCCCCATACAACCCAATAACTCTTACAAATAACAATGATTGGGGCGCTTGGCCTTACGGCATCATTTCACCACCGGCGTTGCCGGCGGCTACAATTCTGTTAGCCCTACAGGCTAACTAATGTTGAAAGGTAAGAAAGTTTAAAAGTTGAATTGGCTGCTGCAAGAAGTGCTTACAGATCGCTTCACTGCATCCGCGATGACGACCTCAATGCTATTTGCTCTTGACATTTACCCCTTGTATCCCTTTCTTCAGTTTTCAGATTCCGTAAATGATATTCTCTCTGTGGAACTTCGCGCTCCTTTGCGTAACTCTGTGTAATAACTCACTACTGACTCACAAAAACGAGACGCAAAATCTTGCGCCTCTATAACGAATTCCCTGTCTCCCTTTTTTCCAGTTTTCGGATTCCATTTCTACCATTCCCCCCCCCGTTTTAATTGTTATATTTGTGCATGTGAAGTAATGGTTTAAACTAGGTAAATATGTCAGCATACCCCATTGATAGAAAATTGGTAATTGGAATTGCATCGAGTGCGCTTTTTGATTTATCTGAATCGGATAAGATTTATCAAGAGAAAGGAATTGTGGAGTACCGCAAATTTCAGGAATCGCACTTAGATACAGTGCTTAAAAAAGGAGTTGCATTCCCTTTCATCAGAAGATTCTTGAGCTTAAACAATGCATTTCCCGAGCAACAACCTGTTGAAGTGGTTTTACTCTCGAAAAACAGTCCTGAAACGGGATTAAGAGTATTCAACTCTATCAAACACTATGGATTGGACATTACACGTGCGGCTTTCTTCTCAGGCAAATCACCATTTAAATATATCGATGCATTTAATGCTTCATTGTTTCTTTCGGCCAATAGCGATGATGTGCGCAATGCCATTGATGTAGGTTTTCCAGCTGGTCAGGTTATTGAAACGGAAATTGAAGATGATGAACAAGATTTAGAGCTTCGTTTGGCCTTCGATTTCGATGGAGTAATTATTGACGATGAGGCCGAAGAGGTTTACAAGACAACCGGAGATTTAGACGAATTCAATAAGAATGAAACGGAGAAGGTACGCAAGCCGCATAATCCGGGACCACTGAGTGATCTTTTTCAGAAAATTGCATTTTTTCAGAAACTGGAGGAGAAGAAATCCCAACTAGATCCCAATTATAAACCCATATTGAAAACATCGATTGTAACAGCCAGAAGTGCTCCGGCTCATGAACGCATGATCAATACATTGAAAAAATGGGAGATAAATGTGGATGAAGCTTTCTTCCTGGGAGGAATAGAAAAAGCTAGATTTCTGAAAGTATTGAAACCACACATGTATTTCGACGATCAGACTGTACACTTAAAGAAAATCAATAATATTCCAATGGTTCATATTCCCTTTGGTATTTCGAATAATATGCCCATTAAAAGCTAAAAGAAGATGAATATTCAACCCAATGAATTAGAAAATAGTGGTTATGTTTTAATTGACAAACTAAAGCATAACGACTTGATGGTATTCTTAACGGAAAAGAATAAAACCAACAAAAGCTTTTACAGTTACCTGTTTCTGGGGTGTCTGATAGCACCACTCCCCATACTATCGTTTTTCTTTACCATTTCCTTTCTTCAGGATAAAATTACCATTGGATCCGGCCTACTTTATTGCTTATTGGGAATAGGGCTCGTATTCTTGTTTATTCCATTTCATGAATTACTCCATGCGTTGGGCTATCGATTGGTGGGAGCAAGAAACATCTCATTCTTTGCCAACATAAAGAAGCTCTACTTTGCTGCCATTTCCGACAAAAGTGTTATCAACCTAAAGGAATTCAAAGTAGTGGCTCTGTTTCCTTTTCTATTCGTAATTATTACAGGACTGGCTTTAATACCATTGATCAGCAATAACCTGTTATTGACAATCATTACCTTCATTACTGTACACAACCTGTTCTGTAGTGGCGATTTTGCGCTACTAAATTATATGCAAAGCAATAAACACAAAGGCATTGTTACTTACGACGACAAAGCGAAAGGAGAAACCTATTTCTATATTCAGAATTAGCTTCTAAGTATCTTTTCCATTTTACGACCTTTGGCTAGCTCATCAACCAACTTATCGAGGTAGCGCACCTGCTGCGTTAATGGAGTTTCAATTTCTTCTACCCGATAGCCACAAATCACACCGGTGATTAGATGCACATTACTATTTAACTGTGCTTCGCCGAAAAATGCCTCGAAAGTTACTTCTTGCTCTATAAGCTGTTGCAATTTCTCAACATTGTAACCTGTTAACCATTCAATTACTTCATGCAATTCTTCTTTGGTTCTCCCCTTCTTTTCCACTTTAGTAACATAGTGGGGATACACCGATGCAAATGTCATTTTCGCAATACGTTCGTCTTGATTGTACTTGGCTGCCATAATTTCTGTTTTATTTCGAACAGCTTAAAGTTAGCAAATATTAGATAAGACTCTTCTTATATTCTGAAGGAGTAGTACCAGTAACTTTTTTAAAAGAATTATAGAATGAAGTTTTACTATTGAAACCAACCTCGTAAGCAATGGCCAAAATGGTGAGCACTTCTGACTTCTCACTACCGATTAATTCCTTGGCTTCGTTTACCCGATATTCATTGATAAAATCGAGAAAAGACATGCTGGTTTTTTCATTGATTACTTGTGAAACATGAGGCAGTGGTTTTCCTATTTCATTGGCCACATCGGTTAGTCTTAAAGTCGGAGTTCGGTATAAATGTTTTTCATCCATTAATGTCTTTACCTGTTCCCAAATATCTTCTCCTTGCTCATCTTTTAATGTCGACTTGGCATATTTCTTAACTGGCTTAGGTTGACTATTGGGTAATTGATAGGAAGCAAAAACAGGAATTTTAATGGACCATGCCGCAATTGAGAATATAAAGATACTTGTTATCACCATTTCAACCCTATCGTAAGACAACACCTTTATAACTAAGTTATATACTAATTGAGTAGCTCTATTCATTTCAATTGCCAGCAATGCCTGATTGAATAAAATTTCCATAACAACAGTTACAGCTAAAAGAGAAACAGCTCCAAAATAAATTAAGCTAATTGAACCAAATACCTTTTTGATCCAAACCCAATGCAACCTATCGTCCTTATTTATTGATTCAAGCGACCTGTTTTTCACCTTTTTATATACCCAATAAACACTGAACACATTCAAGCCATAGACCATAAAATAATCGAGAACAATCAATAAATCTCCAAAAGAAACTTTGTTATAATCATCTGTTGCAAAATCGATTAGAATCTCTTTGTATTCAGCTATAATAATTAGGTGCAACAGACTAATAATACCTATTGCGCAGAACCACTTTTTCCTATTAATATCTAAATCCAATAAGCTTTTAGCATAAAGCAAATAAACAAATCCAACAAACTGATACACTAAATAAACCAACCAAGAAAAATTTAAGCAATCATCAAACAACCAAGTCATTAGATTACAAGAAGTCAAAAACAGAGCTGTTGCTAAATAGTAACGTGCATTTGAATTCCCCTTATGAATATTCTTATTGAAACAGAAATACAAAGCAAAGACAACGCCTACAATTGTCCCAAACAAGGGAAACAGTTTAAATACTTCTATCATACTATCAGATTGGTATTGGTTTGTTTTTTCAACTTAACTGGGCACAAATATAGAAAGACTATGAATAGTTGCCGAATGTAAAATCATACATAGCCATGTTATGTTGTTTTTTGCATCCAACTACTCATTATTCGTCAACCACCTCATATGAAAATCTGATTGTTAAAATTTATTTTACAAAAAATACTGAACTCCCACTTGAGCCAACCACGAAGCATTTAACATCTTCTGGTGTTTAGTCATTCCTAACTTTGTGTTCAGATGAATTCGCGTGGATAATTTCCGCTTAATTTTTCCATTTATCTCCTTATATTTTTGATTACTGTTTTCTACAATATATTCTATCCCAAAATGACTACGACGCTGCTTCAATTGAATATTGAACATATTGAATAAGCCATATGGCACTGTCCTTCCTCCAAAACTAGAATGCCAAAAACGATTCAATAATTTAGCTTTACCATCCATTTTTATCAACTTGCTAAATTGTGTTTTTATCAACAGTTCACTTTGGGCTATTTTCATCGATTTTTCCAATCGAAATTGATATACCCAAGCTTTATTATTTTTCTCTGATTGATATAACACTAAAGTATTCCCTCTTAATTTACCAGGTAATAAAAGGGAAGCAAATGCACCAACCTGTATAAATGGCAGACTGGTATTGCTTCCCCATTCGGAATAACAGAGGGCTCCTACTTTATTTCCTCTGCTATTTATCTGACTGAACAATGAAGACTCTTCGATATAAGGTATTTTAGAACCAGAACAGCTTTGATTTCGTTCACCCCAGTTATATTGAAATGAACTACCTACCACATTATTTGCAAACAACTGATCATCCAGACCAATGGGTTCATATACTTCATAAAGATCGAAAAAACGGTTAGATACTCCCAGGTCTCCATATTTCGAAAAGTAATCGGTTACGCACCCGGCAAACAAACTATATTGCCAACTGTTGCTTTTCAATTGATACTTCCCTCCAATAATTCGCTCATTTATGGCATATTGATCAGCTAAATCAGTTTGTATCACGCCAATATTCAGTTTACTTTTTTCCAGTTTTAATTGATAAAACAGCTGATGTATACCCATCTGAAAATTGAAATCCGATTCTTCGGTTACAAACTGATGCTTTCGCCAACCCGCCGTAATACCTTCTAAATAAAACAAGTGATTTTGCAGGTTTAAACCAATGGCCCGGTTTATCACAACTGCATCGATACTCTGTTTTTGATAAGCTTGGGAAGAAAGCGTTATTCTATTTCCCCAAAACCAGTTGGTATTGGCAATAGAGCGCATTACAGGATTGGATTCAGGGTAAAGTATTTGCTGAGCAAACATATGCTGCAAAAAGAGCATAGCAATTAGAAGCAATGAAACTTTTTTCATCGAAAAAAACACTATTAGCCTTCAATAAATGCAATTACGTACTGAAGACAATTTTCTCAATCTGTCTTCATAAAAAGAGATTACAATACTGTGTTTAAACCAACTGCAATAGCCATTCAGCTACCTGACTAAATGAAATATTCAAATACAGTATCAGCAGGACAAATCCAATAATTATTAAAGCAATGAAATACAAAAGAATCAATCCCCAATGAGCCACGTCCTTCTTTTTATTTCCCCTATCCTTCATCCTCTTCTATATGTGTCTAAACTTATAAGTAAAAAGTTAAGCTCCACTAATGAATTTCATCAACTGCTCTTTATATCTTCTACTTACTTGAATCAAGCTACCTCCCACAGAAATCTGATTCCCTTCGATAAATTCGAAATAATCCATATTTACCAAATAAGATTGATGTACCCGGCAAAAGTTATTTCCATTTAACTGTCGCTCCATTGCTTTCATAGAGCTAAGTACCACATGCTTTCCCTTTTGAGTGAACACATGAATGTAATTCCAGTCGGACATAACATAAACAATATCCCTTAACTGAAATTTCATTAGCTTCTTATCCACTTTAAGCATAATGTGAGCTTCCGGTTTACTTTCTTCAACACCATCCAATAGCTTAAGCTGATCGATAGCTTTTTGGGTAGCCTGCACAAAGCGTAAAAACTCAATCGGCTTCAGTAAATAGTCTGTTACATTAAGTTCGTATCCCTGTAATGCATATTCGGTATAAGCTGTCGTAATTATCACCTGTGCGTCAACCGGAATTGATTTCAAAAACTCGATTCCGGTCATTGCTGGCATTTGTATATCCAGAAAAATAATCTGTGCATCTCTTAATGCATCTGAATTCAGTAGCTGCAAGGGAGACACAAATGTACCAATCAATTCCAACTGCTCCAATTCAGAAACATAGCTTTCCAATAAGCGCATATTGGGCTGTTCATCTTCTACTATTATACATTTATACTTATTCATGATAAATCGATTTCCAACAATACACAATATACAGATGGCCCTTCAGCTCTATCTTCAATATTTATATCTAACTTATATCGATCGGGATATAGTAACTCTAAGCGTTTCTTTACATTCTCCATTCCAACACCACCTATTCCCAGCAACTCGGGCTTCTTATTAACTGAAATGGTATTTTCTATCTTATAAAACAAATTGTTGCCATCGTTCCTTAAATCGATCTTTATCCACGCATTCTTTTCCACCGCTAACTGACTATGTTTAAATGCATTTTCGATAAAAGGCAACAACAACATCGGAGCAACTTTCAAAGCCTGATTGCAATCGGCATAGTTAAATTCAATTGGCTGTAGTTCATTCAGTTTAAAACGTTGAAATTCCAAATAGTAATTGATATTTTCAATTTCACGCATCAACTCTATCTTTTCTACATCTGTCTCGTAAATTACATACCGTAAAATCTTAGAAAGTTGCATGATTTTATTTGGAGTTTCCTTCTCTCCTAAATAGGCAATGGAATAGATATTACTAAGTGCATTGAATAGAAAATGAGGATTCAATTGATTCTTCAATTCATTGAGTTCAGCCTCTTTCTTCAATGTTTCCAGTTGTGAGATGGCTAATTCGTCTTTCTTGGTCTTTTCGTACAACAAAAGTGCCCAACTTACAACCATTGTAATTCCGATTAGCATACTCCCCATAAACATAGAAAAAAACACCTCTAACCAAAATGGTTCATGCTCCTCGTGATAGGAGTGCTCTGGATGTTCAACTCCAAACATTGGTTCCAACCAAACATCACTCAGAACTTCGGTACTTCCCATTATGCACCCCAACACAATAAATGCAGTCATCAACCGCAGATTTCTTCTGGGTGAATTCGGTTTCAAATAAAAATGTTTGAAAATAAAATACCCAAAAGCCATTATGGATACGCGAGCTGTTGCAATAATTCCCCCTAAAACAGCACTGTCGGGCATATGATCTGCAAAAACCAGTAGCCATAAAAACAGCAGTATTAAAATTCCTATGTACTTTCTTTTAAACTTCATTTGCATCACCTTTTGATCTCCTATGCTATTATCCTAGAATTTTCAAACTGCCAAACACACTATTTATTGTTCATTCATTTCCAATAATTAGATCGTCAATACTGATGTTATCAATGGATACAATTATGTTTTCATCTCGTCATAAGCTTTCCACATATAGATGACAATTCAAGTATGTGTTACGCATGCTAAAACTCTGTTTTTATTATTCCTACTATGATTTTAGACTCTCAATACTCACAGAAAAGCTGTAACAGAAACTCCAAAACTGATTAACGACAAGTTCATTTTATGGATATCCGTTTCCCACCTTCCATCTTTAAAACTATCCACTTGCATGTATGGTCGATTATTAAAATAGTTGGCATACGCACCCAGTGCGATACTTTTATTTATTCTCTTACGGATATTCAAACCAACTCCCCATGCAAAAGCATCACTTGGTGTAAATCGACTCAGCTCTTGTGTCATTCCAGAACCATTATCTCTTTTCAATGTTGCAGTAATAGCACCTGGTGCTCCCAACGAAACACCTCCATTTACATTCATGGTAAGCGACCACCTCCGGGGCAACGACCAATTGAAATAGGGACCAATTAAGAAGTAAGACGATCCAAAAGCTTGAGTATTTACAGATGCAATATTGTGACTTATGGATGAGTCGAGATACAATTTATCACTGTTTACATTGAAAGATGACACATTAAGTTGTACACCTAAACCTAACCATTTCTTAAAATAGTATCCGCCTTCGATACTGGAGACAAAACCTGGTGAAGCTTGTAGTCCATCCGAACCGGTCAATAAGCGAGAAACGGGATTCGCAACTCCTGTTTTAACAATGAAAAACACTTGCCGCTCATTATTTATTATCCGAAACGGATTTGCCTCTGGCTCCATTCTTCTTCTTGGAGTAAAAATTTTATCTGCGACAGCATAAGCCAATTGAGTAGACAAAATTCCAATTCCTGCTCCCACCAGTACATCTGGCATCCAGTGTACATTATTCAACATTCGCATTATTCCCACAGCAGAAGCTGCTGAGTATCCCAAAAACGAATAAAATGGTTTATGCTGTCCATACTCTTTATGTAAAAAAGTGGCAGTCATAAATGCCGTTGCTGTATGCCCCGATGGGAAGCTATTGTTATTGCTTCCATCGGGACGCGCAACATTAATTGATTGTTTCATTGTGTTAACAATCGTCGAGTTCAGCAAACATGCTATAGCAAAGGCTTTCGAAGCATATAACACATCATGCTTCCCTTTTACTCCAACTAAATTCAATCCGTAAACTGCAACAGCTGGCGCATACTGCAGGTAATCGTCCAAGTTGTACCTAAACTTAGGATAATACCTATCTCGAAGTTTCTTTATAGATTCCCGGTTACTCCAAGAGTAAGCTCCCAATAAAGCTAAACCTGCCGGAACCCCACTTATACGAAGTAGCTGATTCTGCTCCTTCTTAACGTAATCCATAGAGTTGCCGACAGGATAACGAAATCCATCTTCACATATCTTTTTGTATCCTAATTCTCTCTCTCTTTTCAATTCTGATAATAGTCTCTCTTTTAAGCTCTCTTTCTTGCTTAACTGGCAATGTGCTACAAACACAGGGCATACCAGCAAAAGCACAACAATCCCCATTGTCCATGCATTTCTTCCCCACATTATCATAATTTCAAGTTATCGTTTCACTATCGAAGCGGTCGCTTCACATAGCCTGTAAATTTCTTTTTGCACTGTGAATCTCTAAAGATCAGCTGTTTCATTCAAGATTATTTGAGAACTGGTAATCATTAATTGAGAATTGGCCACGATTTAACAACTTTTTGCAGAATTCGATTTTTATTTTAATCTTTGCAAGTGATTACTCACTTACACACATGACTGAAAAGAAAAATAATATAATTCAAGCAGCGCTTAAGCTATTTACTTGTACTGGTTTTCATGCCTGTTCTACCAGTAAAGTAGCCAAGCAAGCAAAAGTTTCTGAAGGACTTATATTCAAGCATTTCAAAAACAAAGAGGGCTTACTGCAGGCTATTCTGGTTGAGGGAGAAGAAAAATCGAAGAAATTATTTTACCCTATTTTGAGTGCAGAAACGCCTCAGCAGATTTTAAAAAGAACACTTGAACTACCTTTCAGGATAAAAGGAGATGATTTCGAATTCTGGAAACTACAATACAAATTGAAATGGGAATTGGAATATGATCATTCTAAAAAGATGCAACCTTTAATGGACAGATTAACGGAAGCTTTTACTGCTCTTGACTATTCGAATCCGGAAATGGAAGCCCAGTTTCTATTGTACACTTTAGATGGGATTGCAGCCAGCCTATTGAAAGGCGCATTGAATAATGAGACAGAATTACATGATTATTTGATGAACAAATACAACGTCTAATTTTTTTTGCACCAAAAGGTAAGTAAGTACTCACTTTAAAACCAAGATAAAAATGAAAAGAGAAGTAATATTAATCACAGGAGCTTCATCGGGAATTGGAGAAGAAACTGCAAAAATGCTTGTAGCACAAGGACATGTTGTCTATGCAGCTGCTCGTCGCTTAGAGCGGATGAAACATCTACAGGAATCAGGTATTAAGACCTTAGCCATGGATGTAACGCAAGAAAATTCCATGATTGAAGGCGTTGAAACCATTATCCAAGAACAAGGTCGAATTGATATTCTGGTAAACAATGCCGGATATGGTTCATATGGAGCAGTGGAAGATGTTCCATTGGAAGAGGCAAAGTACCAGTTCGAAGTAAATATATTTGGTCTGGCTAGGTTAGTACAACTGGTGCTTCCACACATGAGAAAGCAAAGTGCTGGACGCATCGTAAACATCTCATCCATTGGAGGAAAATTTGGAGAACCTCACGGAGCCTGGTACCATGGCACCAAATTCGCATTGGAAGGAATTAGCGACTCGTTACGCATGGAGCTAAAACAATTTGGCATTGACGTGGTTGTTATCCAACCTGGTGCCATTTATACCGAATGGAATAAAATTGCCAGAGAGAACTTAATTAAAGTTTCGGGAAGCACTGCTTACGGCAAAACAGCAAAGGCTCATGCACAGATGCTAGAGAAATACGATAAAAATGGTTCGCATCCTAAAGTCATTGCCCAGTTAATTTCGAAAGCAGTAAATAGCAGAAGACCGAAAACAAGATATACCGCAGGAAGTGGAGCATGGTTAGCTCTAACAATGCGAAAATTATTATGCGACAGAGCATTTGACAAGGCATTTATGAGTATGATGAAAGCCAATTGATTTATTACGAAATGAAGAAGTATCTATTAATAGGAACAATTTTGATCGTAGCTATAATCTTTATAGCCAATCATAAAAAGGAGGATAAGAGGAACATGCAATCAGCCAATTATAAATCGGGGAAATTCCATAATCTGGAAGAGACTAAACAGTTGACAGAGTTCAGTTGGAGTATGTTAAAAGAATCGTTTGCAAAAAATAATAAACGCCCATCAAAAGAATTACCGATGCAAAAGGTGAGTACATCATTCTTTCAGTCACCTAATCTGGATGATTGCAAGGTAATTTGGCTTGGTCATTCGGCATTAATTATTCAGATTGAAGGGAAACATATTCTTCTGGACCCTATGCTGGGCGACAACACCATGCCTGTTCCATTCAAGCGAGGCGCTCGATTCAACGAAGAGTTACCAATTGATATTGATCAACTATCCAATATCGATTTAGCCATTATCTCCCACAATCATTACGACCACATGGATAAGAAAACCATTAAACGATTGGCTCATAAGATTACCCGATTTGCAGTTCCATTGGGAGTGGATAAATATTTGCAAAAGTGGGGAATAGAAAAGCAAAAGATAAGTGCATTGGACTGGTGGGAGTCGGTAGAAATAAACGATTTGAAAATTGTGGCCACACCTTCTCGTCACTTCTCAGGCAGAGGGCTTTTCGACAGTAATGAATCACTGTGGGCTTCATGGGTTATTCAATCCAAGAAACACAACCTCTATTTCAGTGGAGATAGTGGATATGGCAAGCATTTCAAACAAATTGGAGAGAAATATGGTCCATTCGACTTTGCCATGTTGGAATGTGGTCAATACGATAGACATTGGAATCAGATTCATATGCTGCCCAAACAGACAGTACAGGCAGCCATCGATTTAAAAAGTAAACGTTTCATGCCTATTCACTGGGGAGTATTTCAATTGGCCAACCACTCATGGGATCACCCCGTAGAAACTGCTTTTAACGAAGCTCAGAGAAAGAATGTGTCCATTATTGTTCCTCAAATGGGAGAAATAGTAGATATTAATCAAGCCAGTTATGCCAATAAATTGTGGTGGAGAGAACTCCAACCTCAAACAACGGCTGAAGCACTTAGACCAGCAACTGTTTCTGTTACTCGATAGATAAAAAAAGTGATCCGAGAAAACTCGGATCACTCATATATTGTGATAGCTTGGTTAGTGCTATCGTATCCCACCCTATTTATCCCAAATTATTCACCGCAATTTTTTATAAATCGACAAGTTAGTCATCATGAATAATTCGGATTAGATTATTTGCTAGTCTACATCCCAGAATAGTTTCACATCCAAACGGTTTCCGTTGTAAACTTCAGCTGCTTTATCGTAGTTTTTCTTGTTGTAGATACGCTCTGTTAATGGATACGCCAAACGTTTTGGTAACTTACCATTGGTATCATCTGGATAGTAGTTATCATTTCCAGCACGATCGGCAATGGTTGGAATACCAGTTCTTCTCATTTCAACAAAAGCTTCTACTCCGTTACCCATTAGGGCCACCCATTTCTGAGTCATTATCTTTTCGAAGTTAGCCGTAACATCAGTAGTAGTTAAATCAAGTGAAGCATAGTCTTGTGCCATATACTCCTCGATTCCGTAATTCTCCGGATCATCTACTTTATCAATACTCCAATCTGGAGCATCTTCCGGATCAGGTATCGATTTAAATCCAATACCTCTGAAATCAGAGATAATTCCCTTACGATAGAACTCATTGGCCTTTTCGATATTCTTTTCATAGCCATAGCCAAACAAATGAGCTTCAGCCATTAAGAAGCAGTACTCGCTGTAATCAAATACTTTGCTCTTAAAGTGCTTACCCATTTCTTTAAACCCAGCACTATAGTTTATTTCATCGGCAGTAACATATCCACTAGGGAATCCAACATATTCTCCATCGCTATTCTTTTTAGCCCAACGGTTAATGCGAGGATCGTTATGAGCCACATAGAAATCGGCCAATTTCTTACTAATAGTCATCGATTGCCAGGCCCATGAAAAACCAGGATCTTGGTTACGAGATAAATGGTATGCTGTAGAGTTAATCAGGTCGCGCTCCATCACTTTTTTCATCAATGCTGCCCCTTTTGCAGGATGCGACATACGCATATGCATTGCAAAGCGAAAACGCAAGCTATTTCCCAATCGCATCCATCTTTCTGGATCTTGCTTATAAATTGGGTCGTAGTTATCTTTATCCTTAGTCATTTCAACAGCAAACAAAGCATCTGCTTCATCCAACAGCACCAACATTTTATCATAAATGTCAATGTGCTTCTCATATTCCGGATGCAAGTAATCGTTTCCATAGCCAGCTTGTGTAAACGGGATATCGCCATACGTATCTGCTAGTTTGGCAAATATAATTACCTCAGCTACCTTAAGCATTGCCTCCATATGTTCGTGCTCATACTTAGCGCCTTTGGTAACCCACTTTTGTGCATCACGTAACGAGCGTAACTGACCAAATCCCCACTCCCATAATTTGTCATGCGAAGTACTGTAACTAAAATCCTTTACGGTTCCGTATCGGTGAGCAAAATATTGAGGATATTCCACCCAGATTCCAATCTCGTTACTCCAATAGTTATCTACAATATTTCCTAAGAATGTTCTTACTTCATTAGGCACCTCCATTACCTTAATTGCGTATGGATTATCGTTTATTTCATCGAAATCCTTTTCACATGAAGTAGCCACGAACAATAGTCCGATTAAAAATATATATAATCTCTTCATTGTTTTAAAATTTTGTTTTTAATACTGATTTACCAATCATATACACATTCAGTCACTCTTCAATTAGAATTTCATATTCAATGAAATAGCATATGTTCTGGTAGATGGCCACATACCTGTTTCTACACCAATAGCACCATTTCTATTGCTTTGTAAGTAGCGGTCTGGATCGAAATGATCAGGACCTTGGTGCAATAGCAACAAGTTTCTTCCAATGAATGAAATCTGAGCAGAACGGATAAAGCTATTACCAATCAAACTCTTTGGTAATTTATAGCTTAGATTTACCTCACGTAGTTTTACATAGTCGGCATCAACCAATATCTCTTCGATATTTTTCTTCGATCGCATTTCACGATAGTAAGCGTATGGGTTGGCATAAATTGCATTTTCACCTTCATTAGGAGTACCATCTTCGAAAACACTTTTTCCTACCCAACGGTCTAATCCGCCATAAGGGCTACCTCCTGTAGGAACAGATTCTCCCAATTCTTTGTGCTTTTCACGAGCAGCCATCCATTCCGCACGACCTTCTAGAGTCTCTTTAGTTGTTCCTTTGTAGTTCATCTCACCTTCACTAATGCTGGCAATCTTTCCACCAACACTAAAATCAACCAATACTTTTAGTGAGAAATTCTTATATCTAAAGCGGTTATTAACACCACCTCCCCAATCTCTTACTGCATTGCCAAGGTAAACTTGCTCTGTTTTGTCTGTTAATGGAATTCCATCACCCGAAACAATTACTTTACCTTCGTCATTGCGCTTATAAGTAAAGCCATAAATTGCTCCGTAAGATTGTCCCGGAGTAGCAGAAATATATCCGTTTCCATTCCAAATAGTTCCAAGAACCTGCTGATCCACACCTTCGGCCAATTTCTTAATTTCTGAATTATTCTTGGCAAAATTGAAATCGATATCCCAGCTAAAGTTTCTGGTTTTAATTGGTTTCACCGAAATTCTACCTTCGATACCTTCATTAACTACCTCACCACCATTGATACCACGCGACTTATAACCAGTGGTTGTAGAAACAGGGCTATGAGTCAAGATCTGATCCAATGTTGTAGCATGATAATACGTGAAGTTTACATTCAAACGGTTTTTGAAAAATTGTAAGTCGGTACCAAACTCCCAAGAACGAGTTGTTTCAGGTTTCAAATAATAGTTCGATAAGTTGTCTTGCAGTTGCACAATTGTTTTTCCATGTGCATCCCATGAAGTCATGTAGTAACTATGAATCACATACGGACGAGTTGCATTACCCACTTCGGCCCATGAAGCTCTAATCTTACCAAATGAGATAATATCCTTAGGCAAATCCAAAGCCTTAGTAAATACAAAACTACTACCTACAGATGGGTAAAAGAACGAACGGTTTTCTGGATTCAATGTAGAAGACCAGTCATTACGCCCTGTCACGTTAAAGAACAAATAATCTTTATAGCTTAAATCGAATGTTCCATAAAGGGCATTGATTGCTTTCTCACTATATCCTTGAGAAACATTCTTTGAAATACTGTTTTGAATAATGTAGTTTCCTTCACTGTGGAAACCGAACCCATTGGCACCAATACTCTGGTATTCTTCATGATAACGGTTACCACCAAAGTTTGCAGTATAGCTTAAGTCATCAGTAATATTTCCTCTTGCTGTAATTAAAGCACTCAAATCACGCGTATTATACTTCGATTGATTTTCGGCAACTCCACCATCCCACATGTAACTACGGCTATATTTAGGCTGTAGGTTATAAGAACTGGAATTAATATCATCCCACGTATATTTCACGTGTGCTTTTAACCAATCGGTAATGTCGTACGACAATTTCACCATACCTGTAATACGAGTCTTCTTGTCCTCATTATGAGCTTCGTAAACATTCCAATATGGGTTTCCATCCATATCACTGGTACTGAAAGCCACAGGATAACCATCCAACATACGATACTTTTCCCAGTCAGCTCCTTGCACATCACTCGGACCATATTTATAGTCGCGGATATCTGCTAAACGGAAACTACGAGGTGCAGTTGTTAGTCCTAAGAATGCTTGACGAGAGCGTCCCAAAGCACCACGGTTATCTGAAATTTCAGTAGAGTAACTCAACTTCGTATCCAACTTCAACTCATCAGTGAAATCGTGCGTTACACGCGACGTGATACTGTATTTATCCTGGCTACTATTTTCAATAATAGGCTCGTAATTTCTCGATGTAAATGTCAGGAAGTACGTTCCTTTATCCGAAGCATTCGATAGAGTAAGGTTGTTGTAGTAGTTTTTACCAATCTGGAAGAAATCTTCTACGTTGTTAGGTTGTGGATCGAAAGTACGAATAGGCTGTTCACGACGCCACATCAAACGATACTCCTGCCCTTCCATTTTTGGTCCCCAGCTACCATATCTATCCGGACGAACCTGTGGAATTCCATCTTCACCAATTGAGTGCCACTCACCCACTCTTTTTCTATCATATCCATGTCCGTAAACATTCTGTAGTTCCGGAAATACATAAGCTTCTTCCCATGTCATAGTTGATGACAAACGCACACCAAAACCTTTTTGCTTGGTACCTTTCTTAGTAGTAATGATAATTGCACCATTGGCAGCACGCGAACCATAAAGAGCCGCCGCATTGGCTCCTTGTAATACAGTCATACTGGCAATACTATTCGGATCGATATCATCTAAACCAGAACCTAAATCACGTGTTTCATCTTTCATCGCTGCAGCACTTCGAATACTTGGATTATTGTAAGGAACACCATCAACAACAATCAATGCCTCGTTGTCTCCTGTAATCGAGTTATTACCACGCAATACAATCTTGGTACTTCCCATTGGAGTACCACTTTCAGCAATTTCCAAGCCCGGCACCAAACCTTTTATCGATGTAATCACATTCGGATCGCGACTTTCAACAATTTGCTCATTACGTAAAACAGTCATAGCACTGGCTTGTGCCTCTTCATTGATCTTCAATCCCAATGCTCCATATACAGCAACTTCATCCAAATCTTTTACCGATTCTTTTAAAGTGATATTCAGAACGCGAGTCGATTCTTCAATTTTAACCTCTTGAGGAATATAACCGATATAAGAGAACTGAACGGTTTTCCCCACAGGAATATCTATTGAGAAGTGTCCGTCGAAATTGGTAACAGCACCAATAGTGGTTCCTTTAACGAAAATAGTTACCCCAACTAAAGGCTCTCCTTTTTCATCCAGAATAGTACCTCTTACAATATTTTTCTTTTGCTGAGCTGTTGCTGAAGCTTTTGCTTCTCTCTCTACCACAACATACCCATTCATCACACTAAACTCTAAACCTTTGTTTGTTAGTGCTTGTTTTAGCACTTCGTCAATGGTTGCTTCCTGAAGATTAACAGTAACCGTCTGTTTCAATTCATCAGCAATATTGTTAAAAGCAAATCGAAAATCCGATTGTTCTTCAATTTCGTTGAACAACGTTTTTAGTGTGGCATCTTTCAGTTGAATATTAAACTGACGATTCTGAGAAACTCCTCTAGCAACAGTTCCCATTACCGCAAGTAATACCATTAAACAAGTTAGTTTCATAACCCTAAAGGTTTTTTTCCATAGAGGAATATTCCACCTCCATGGCACTACATTCATTTTTTTCATACATTTGATTTTAGGTTAGTTATTACCTGAGCTCATTGAACCATCCTGAATTCAGGCTTAATAGTTAATTACGACTCTTGAGGCCAGGTTATTTCCACATTACCTGGTCTCTTTTTCTTTTATATAAATCTGTTTATTTTGGTCAATCCTATAGGTAAAACCTATGGTCTCACCCATTATCATAAGCATATCTTCAATAGAGGTTTCCTTCTTCATATGCATTGAAAAAGCAACATCTTTGAACATGTATTCATTGCAATGTACTGTGACATTGAAGTAGCGCTCTAGCTGACGTATTACCTGGGAGAAATTGGCATTATTAAATACCAAACCCTGATGTTCTAATGCCGCCAACTCTCCCGAAGCAATACGTTCTTTTAAAACTAAATTGTTATTCCAATGATACTTTAGTCGCTCTCCAGGGCTTAAATTCTGGGTAAAAACACCGGATTTAGACACCACTATAGCACCTTCAAACAAAACAATATCTTGAACTCCTTCAACAGGGTATGCACTTACTTGAAATTTCGTACCAACCGCACGAGTAAACAATGAATCAGAATCAACCACAAAGGGAAGTTCTTCATTCTTACTGACCTTAAAGATGGCCTCTCCTGTTAAGCTAATATTGCGATTAGAGATACTATAACCTTGTGCCACTACTATCTTACTATCCACATTTAGTTGCACTCGTGTACTATCTGGAAGCCAGAAAGTTTTTCGTTCTCCTTTTTGGGTAACTACCTGGTATGATTTAACAGTTTCCTTATTAGAATCGAAATAGGTATAAACTGATATCGCAAACATAAACGCCGCTGCCACTTTAAGGCCTATCCGAAACAATCGACCATGACCAAGTGCTTTCTTCTGCGCTTTGCCCTGTCGATCGATCTCATCTTTTAGCTCCTTAAATGTTAAATGGACATTTACCTGACTATGATCCTTATTCCACGCCTCGCTTAACCAATGATTCAACTCAGTAGCATCTTTTCCCGAAATAATTCGGTGTACCTGCTGTAGTTCATCATCAGTCAATTGCTTTCCCCTTCTCCACTTATCAATCAATTGCTTCATTTGTCCTGATTAAATTTCATAACACAAGACAATACGGAACTAACATTTTTTTCCGTGAAGGGAAATCCTATTTTTTTTGAATTATTTTAGGAGTGCAACAATACTCTAAAGGAAATCAAGACATTAGCCAGATAAAAAAAATAAAAGAAACGTAGTGTTCTATTCCTTTACGCAAGAAGTTTAGCGATTTTCTGATTTGGGTATCCACTGTATTTTCCGATATGGCCAGCTTTCGGGCAATCTCACGGTAGCTATATCCTTCAAATCGACTCATTTTGAAGATATGACGTCGCCTTTCTGGTAATTTATCTATTAGGCTAAGTAGATATTGTTCTATCTCTAGGTAGTCTAACTCTTTATCTAAATTGGGCTGTTTAGTTGGATCATATTTTTCACTAATCGATTTTAAAAACTGATCTTTAGCCACTTTCTTTCGCAGTTCATCCACTACATAATTCCGGGCAATTTTAAATAGATAAGCTTCAAAATTTTGCTTCAAATCAATATTCGAACGATTATTCCAAAGTTTAATGAATACCTCTTGCAAACAACTCTCCACATCTTCGCCTATAGGCATACAATTAATTATAAAGCCTTTTATTCTGCCTTTATATTCATTAAATATGAGTTCGAATGCTCGTTCATCATTCTGCTTGAACCGAACAATAATTTCTTTCGATATTTGAATCTGCTTATTCTCCACAATCAATCAGTAAACTGAATAAAATACACCTATCCATCCCTTCAATGGATTCAACACACTATATTTCTCAACTTATATTCTCGAATAGCTTCTTCTGGGTTAAAATAGAAACTGTCGGAAGTAGTTATCCCAACATAAAACTGGATTCTCCCCCCATTACTCTTTCTTCAACCTATTTGAAGAAATTACCTCTTTTTAGAAGCCTCTGATTGATTTAGCAATTTCAAAAATTGCGTTTTCATTTTAAAAAAACAAGTAAATTTCTGATTGTTTTCTGCTTAACATATTCGCTTTCAGCAGCTATACAATTTTCGACCTTTTCAATACAATACTCCACATCAATCTATTATTCAAACAGATACAAACACTATCAAAAATTCACTCAACGACATATGTACAAAAACAGAAGACGATAGTGAACGCATTTTGATTACAAGTTCATTTTATTTGTACATGTTAAAACCGACTCTTATCTCTCAAAGAATTATTGCATCTGTTTTTTATCAAAATCTTCAATTTACAACTGAAGAGATGGTGATTATTAGTTGATCTAATTTGCTTAAAAGCAAAAACTCAAATACAATGATTAAAAAGATATATTTCATTCTAATTGCAGTACTTCTTCTGTATTCATGTAATGAGAAGCCCAATCATCCCAATGTCATCCTGATCATGACCGACGATCAAGGATATGGTGATATTGCCATTCATGGGAATCCATACATTCAAACCCCTAATATGGATAAGCTACACGAACAATCGATAAGATTGGAGAATTTTCACGTATGTCCTACCTGTTCTCCCACACGAGCACAATTAATGACTGGAAAATACAATCATCGTGTTGGTGTTTGGCACACTGTTTTAGGACGAGAAAGAATTCGGAAAACAGAATTTACAATGGCCAATGCCTTTTCAGAAAATGGTTATGCAACGGGGATATTTGGAAAGTGGCACCTTGGAGATGACTACCCTCACCGACCTTCAGACAGAGGTTTTACTCAATCGGTAGTTCACAAAGCAGGTTCGGTATGTCAAACACCCGATTACTGGGATAATGACAGAATGAATGACACTTATTATTGCAATAATAAACCTAAAAAGTATCAAGGGTTTTGTACTGATGTGTTTTTCAATGAAGCTATCTCGTTCATTAAAAAAAACAAGGAAAAACCATTCTTTGTCTATCTTCCAACCAGTGCTCCTCATGGACCTAATAACATTGTACAGAAGTGGGCCAATAAATACCTAAAAAAAGGACTTAATGAAGATATCTCCAATTTTTACGCAAGTATCGAAAGAGTAGATCACAATGTCGGCAAACTAAAAAAATTCTTAAATGATACGGGCTTAAGTGAGAATACAATTCTTCTATTTCTTTCTGATAATGGAACGACTATGCCCAACGATCATAACCGAGCAGGAATGCGCGGTTGTAAAGGAGATATTTATGACGGAGGACATCGAGTTCCTTGTTTTGTCTATTGGCCAGCTAAAAACCTTTACGGCAATAAGATATACAAAGAGCTCACTTCGGCAATGGATCTATTCCCAACGCTTAAAGATATTTGTAACCTAAAAATCGATAAACCAATTGATTTCGATGGAGAATCGCTAAAGCCTTTACTTTTTAACCAGCCTCATGAGCTAAACAAGCGCTACTTAATTGTCGAAAACCAAAGAGTCCCTCATCCGGTAAAATGGAGGAAGCATGTAGTAATGCATAAAAACTGGAGATTGGTGAATGGCAAAGAGCTTTATAATATGGATACTGACTTTGCCCAACAGAAAAATATTGCTAAGCAATATCCCGATTTGGTAAAGCAGATGAGAAAGCAATATGAGCAAATTTGGAATGACATCAGTACCAATGACAATGAATACCAACCATTGATTATAGGTCACAAACAATCTGAAGAAACTTTACTTTGTGCTATAGACTGGTATTGGAACAACAATAATGACAAGCAAAATCTAATTGTTGAACACGAAGCTGTGCGGAATGGAAAAAAAGGCAATGGAACATGGCCAGTTGAATTTGCTCATGATGGCAACTACGTATTTCAGTTGTACAGATGGCCAAAAGAAAGTGGTTTAGCACTAAATGCCTCTACTCCTGAAGTATCCTCTAATAACAATGACATAGCATTAAAAGAATGGGGCACAAAGCCCATTGGTAAAGTTCTCAATATTACTAAAGCCAAAATAAAAGTCAACAATGTTGAAAAAGAGATAGAGGTTAATCCTTCTAAGAATTTTGCAGAAATAAAATTGAAGTTGCCTCAGGGAACTGCCAATGTCAAAAGTTGGTTCTACACCTCCGATGGAGATACATTGGGAGCTTACTATGTATACGTAAAAAAAGAAAATTAAATCGTTACAATCTAACTAATTAATCAATATGAATCGATTTCTAATAATAGTACTGATTGCACTTAGCATCACATCGTTTTCTCAAGCAAAAGAAAAAAATTACCCCGACATTAAGGGAAGAACGCAATTCATGCAGGGCAAAAGCATGCAATTCGATTTAAGTGAATACTGGCGAAGCAATATGCTTTTCGATGCAGGAAAATTCACTGGGAATAAAAAGAGTAAGGCAGAACATGTGCCTGGTTTAATTGAATACCGATTCAACACATCTCAATCAGGTATTTACTCCTTAAACTTAAAAGCGGACACTCAATCGACCCATCCAATGGAAGTTACCATCGATGGTATCTCAATTGGTAAAATCACCCAAGCCAACAATCAATTTAATACAATAAAACTAACTAAAGGACTTCACTACTTACGTTTTACATCTCCTAAAGTACATTCTGTAGTTCCTAAAATAGAATTGGTTAACCTTCAGCTTAAGAAAGCCAAGAAAATCTCTCAACCTAAAGTAGCCAAGGTAAAACCAAGGAAAATAATTGAACCAGGATGGGATTATAATCTAAGTCGAAAAATACACCTTGACTTCCATACCGGTGGTTTTGTTGAAAACATTGGTAGTAAATGGAACCCAGACGAATTCGCCAAAACACTTGCCGATAACGGTCTAAACTCTGTAACCATTTTTGCTAAAGGACACCATGGGTACGCCTACTACGATACTAAAATTGGAACACGTCACCCCGGATTGGATTTTGATCTGATGAAAGCACAGATTGATGCTTGCCATAAGTATGGATTAAAAGTTTTAATCTATTTCTCTATTCAGGTGGATGAACTATGGGGAAGTACCGAAGAGGGAGACAATCGCAACTGGGTTAAGTTTATGGACGTGGATGCCAATCCAGATAAATCGTACGTGAAAGACTACACATGGCCTATGATTCGTGAGGTTATCGAGAACTATGATATCGATGGATTTTGGTTCGATTTTCCCGGTTACGACTCTTTTGTCGCTAAAACGATAAAGCTAATTAAAAGTATTAATCCTGACTTACCATCTGCCTACAATCACCAATTTGATAAAAATCGTGAAGAGTTAGCCAAGCAAGATATCATGGAAATCGAAGCCTGGGAGCACAGTCAATCGCTATATCGCTGGTCGTACCTGGCCCGCTATGCCTATGGATCGACTCCATTGGTAGGGATGACCACTCGCTTCTGGAAAAACTGGGGCGACTTTGGAACTGTAAATACCGAAGCCATGTTCCAATACGAAACTGCTTTGGCTTATGCCAACGGATGTGGAATCACCATTGGCGATCAGCTTCACCCTAACGGTCGACTAGAACCAGCAGTTTATGCGCGTATGAAAAATGCCATGGAAATGGGGAAAATTCTGGAACCTTATGTACAAGGTGCTGAATTTGAACCTTACATTGCTGTATTACGAAGAAAAACACAATGGATTCCTGGTATTACCGATAATGGATGGCACTACAATGTGGTAGATGAAACACAAGATTTATCGCCATATAAAGCACTTTTCATTATGGATCCTTCGAAAGTGAACGAAACTTATGTTCCCAAACTGGAAGAGTATGTAAAGCAAGGAGGAAAAGTAATTCTTTGTGGAACACCAAAAGCAAAGTTAGCAGCTTTAGCCGGAATTGAATTAAGCGACTTAAAAGCGGAAGCAGCCTATATTGGCAACCGTTCTGGTGCACTGAAAAACACCATTCAAATGGATCTTTTCGTGCGTGAACCATTTGTGGCCTGCAAAGCACTAGAAGGGACTAAAACAATTACTCCAATGGTTTGGCAAATGAACCATGGCACCAACCACCTGATGTCTCACAAGCAGAGTCCATCGATGGATGAAAGAAGTGAGTTTGCCGGAGTTACTGTGCGAGAATTGGGAAAAGGGAAAGTGGTATTCTCTCCTGCTCCTTTATTCATTCAGTATGCCAAGGATGCTAACATAGAAATGGCCAAAATCATTAAAGATATGTTTGAGGTAGCCGTTCCTAAAGCGGACAGACTTATTGAAGTAGAAGGAAAAGTTAATCTTGAAGTTTCGTTAATGAAGCTAGAGAAAAAACATGTTATTCACCTAATCCATTGTCCCCAGGCACGCCGTGCGTCATTAGACAAACAGCCTGTAATTGAAGAGTTCCCAACAGTTAAGAATCACACTTTAAAACTAAATAAGACACTGGTAAACAATCGTAAACTAACCATTCTCACACAGGATGGCAAACAACTAACTCCTATTGCAATCAAAGGAGAACAAGTAGTTTACCATTTACCCGATTTCGAAATTAACATGACATTGATCCTAGAGTAGTAAATAAACGAATTGACTGTCTCTTCGAACCAATAAGTTAATTAGAGATAGTCAATTCAATATAAGATCAATCTTAAAATATAAAATAAGATGCTTCGAAAAGAAGTGAAACGTCCAATCTACACATTCGAAATCACATTAAAGAACTAAACACAATGAAACCGCAAATCAAAAACATCAGTTGGTGTGCTGGTGCATTAGCACTATTCAGTCTTGTTGGCTGTGGTAATGCACAAAAAACAGAACCATCGAAACCGAACATCGTCTACATTTTGGCCGACGACCTGGGTTTTGGCGATGTTTCTTGTTTAAATCCCCATAGCAAGGTGCAAACTCCTGCCATCGATAATTTTGCCAAGCAAGGAATTACTTTTACCAATGCATTGACTGCCTCTTCGGTATGTACACCTACTCGCTATACTATTCTTACCGGACGCTATTCGTGGCGTGGAAGCCTGAAAACGCAGGTTATTGAAGCTCACGAGCCAGAAGTACTTGAACGAGGGCGCGCAACAGTGGCATCCATGTTAAAGAAGCAAGGCTACAACACTGCTTGTATCGGGAAATGGCACCTAGGTGTAAATTTTTCCAAAATTGACAGCACAAAACCGCTGGTAGAAGGCAAGCGCTGGAATATAAAATCGTCGGCCAATATCGATTATGACAAAGATGTGACAGGCAGCCCTACTTATCATGGATTCGACTACGGCTATATCATTCCCGGATCGCTCGACATGTTTCCATACTGCTATATTGAAAATGGACATATCCTTGGAAATATAGAACGTCGCCAATATGGAATGACCAAACAAGAAAACAGAGGTTTGAACTATAGAGATGGCGATACAGCCAAAGGTTTTGAGCATGAAGATGTATTGGGGCATTTCACTCAAAAAGTAACTTCAACCATTGCTGATTTGGCTAAAAAGGAAGAACCTTTCTTTGTCTATTTCCCAATGACTGCACCGCATACTCCATGGGTTCCTACAGAAGAATTTAGAGGAAAATCGAAAGCAGGATACTATGGCGATTTTGTTGCAATGGTTGATGCCATGGTAGACAAAGTGCTTAAAAGCATCGATGATGCCGGGGTGCGAGAAAATACGATTGTAATTGTTACTTCTGATAATGGTTCGGATCGAATGCCACACGAAATCAAAAAGTTCGATCACGATTCCAACTATGGACGCCGTGGACGCAAAGCGGGATATTACGATGGAGGCTTTCATGTGCCATTTATGGTACGCTGGCCTGGAGTTATTCAACCCGGAAACAGTACCAATAAAACCATCTGCTCTGTCGACTTATATGCAACACTAGCCGAAATGCTAAATGTTCCTGTTGGCAACAACACTGCTGAAGACAGTGAAAGTTTCTTAAGTCAACTTACAGGTAAAGCATCCAGCCCCTCCCAAAGAGAAGCACTTATCAACCACTCGTTCTGGGGAACTTATACGATACGCAAAGGCGACTGGAAATACATCGATTTAAAAGGGAATTACGAAACCACCTCTGAAAAGGGAGAACTCTATAATATTAAGAGCGATGTAATGGAGTCGAAAAACGTGTTGGAACAAAATCCTCAAGTAGGACAAGAGATGAGAACATTACTGGAAAAGATTAAACGACAAAATTAATAAGCATATGAAGTTGAAATCTCGAATACTTATTGCAACCATAATTGGCTTATTCTGTAACAATCTGTGGGCACAGAATTACAACGAGACACTATGGTATAAGTATCCAGCTACCGACTGGAGAACACAGGCTTTGCACCTGGGAAATGGTTACATGGGAGCATCGTTTTATGGTGGTGTTAAAACCGAACGTTTCGATATAACTGAAGAAACCATGTGGTACGGCGGACCTGGTCAAAATCCTAAATACAATTATGGAATTCGCAAAGGTGCCAATGAGTACTTGCAGGAAATCAGAGATCTTATTGTAAAAGGCGATATTGGTAAAGCCGATAAATTGGTGCAAAAGCACTTTACTGGCGACTATTCCAACTTTGGCCGATTAAGCTCTACCGAGCAGCTATACCTCGATTTTGAAAATCACGACGGTAAAGTAAGTAACTACAAACGTTCATTGGATGTTGGTCGTTCATTGGCTACAGTTAACTATAGTATCAACGAAGTAAGCTATTCCAGAGAATATTTCTGCAGCTACCCCGACCGTGTGATGGCTGTTCATGTAAAAAGTAACGTACCGGGGAAAGTTGGTTTTACCACCAGACGCAATTTCATGCAGAAACAAAACGAAGTAACTGTTAATGGCAATGAAATTCTTCTAAGTGGAAAGATCAATGGCAACAATCGACAATACCACATTAAAATTAAAGTGTTACACGAAGGGGGAACACTTACCAGCAGCAATGGACAAATTACTGTAAGCGGTGCCGACAACGCAACACTACTATATACTGTTGCAACAGAATACCGCCCAACTCCTCCTCTATACAATGGAGCCGACTCTGACGGAATTACCCGCAAAGCAATGGACAAAGCCTTTGCTAAGGGATACAACCAGTTGAAAGCAGATCATGTTGCGGACTACAAAAATATCTACGACCGTGTTTCATTGACAATGGATGGTGATTTCAACCTTGAAAAACTACCAACCAACAAGCGATATGAGATGCTAAAAACAGGAATGACAGATGATGCAGGATTGAAAGTATTATTATTCAACCTTGGTCGCTACCTGCTTATTAGTGCATCTCGTCCAGGCACATTGCCTTCTGGACTTCAAGGGGTATGGGTACCAGATGGTCCTCCAGCATGGGCAGGAAATTTCCAAAGTAATATCAATATTCAGGAGATGTACTGGACTGCTGGACCATTAAATATGCCTGAGATACACGAAGCATATCTGAATTGGATCAAAGGCTTGGTAGAGCCAGGGAGGAAAGTGGCTAAAGCTTATTATGGAACAAGCGGATGGGTAAGTCACACTACTGGTAACGTATGGGGATATACTGCACCGGGAGCTCACCTGCTATGGGGAATGTATCCTTCGGGAGCTGCATGGCACTGCCAGCACATGTGGAGCCAGTACGAATACACAATGGACACAGAGTACCTGAAAAAGGAAGCTTATCCGGTAATGAAAGAAGCAGCCGAGTTTTATGTCCAAAACTTAGTGCCATACGAAGGAAAGCTAATCATTGCTCCTACCGTTTCATCGGAACATGGAGTGGATATTCGCAATGGCAAGCCAGTGGAGTATGCCATTACCAATGGAGAGAACACCAAAGACAAATGGTTGAACCTTCCTGGTGCTTATCAGGACATTCAAATGGTTCACGACTTATTTTCAAATGTAATATTGGCATCGGAAGTACTTGGGAAAGATGCTAAATTCAGAAAGCAACTGAAAAAAGCCATTAGTAACCTATTACCAATGCGCATTGGTAAATATGGTCAAATTCAAGAGTGGGCGTGGGACATGGATAACCCAAGAGATCACCACCGCCATATTTCTCACATGTATGCATTGATGCCAGGACGTCAGATCGATCCATACAAAACACCTGAGTTGGCTAAAGCTGCCACTATCTCATTAAACATGCGAGGTCATACTCTTTACGGCCCCAAGTGGCCTAACATGGGAGGAAACTGGAATAAGACCTGGCGCATTTGGTGCTTCACCCGCCTATTGGATGGTGAAAAAGCAGCTCGCATATTCAACGATATGGTGACTGATGTAGGCTTTGAAAACCTAATGGCACATGAGAGCAACAATATGCAGGTAGATGGATCAATGTCTACCCCTGGTTTTATGGCCGAAATGATGTTGCAATCGCACCAGGGCGAAATTCATATTTTACCAGCCGTTCCTGTTGAATGGCCTGCTGGAAAAGTTACTGGGTTAATTGCTCGTGGCGGTTTTAAAGTAGACATCGAATGGCGTTATGGACAATTGGTTTCCTGTAACATTAAATCGGAAAAAAGTGAGAAATTACCTCCAATCCGAGTTAAGGGACAACTTGTTGATCCGAAGAAAGACGATCGAATAAATATTAAATAATCACTTCTCAAACATTCCCAATTCCCCACAAAACCTGAGTTCGGCATTACATGTCGGATTCAGGTTAACACTAAACCCAAATTTGAAAACCAATAGACTAAAAAACAAATGAGAAAATTCAATAAAGTACCGACTTTATTTAAGATGATGATTATTGTCGTATGCATCCTCTCATCCATTTCAACATATGCTCAAGACATCGCATTTCAACCATCGCAGTGGCTTCTACCTCAACCACAACAGATCGATGTATCCACTCAGAAGAGCTCGCTAAAAGAAGGACGCATTCTTATTCAGCTTAAGAACAACCACTCTCCCCATCTGCTTAAAGCAGTAAAAGAATTACAGATTGCTTTTACTCCATGGGCAGGCAAAAGAGAAATTACTCGTTCATTGGCAAAGCAAGAGCAGCCTGCAATATGCTTAAAACAGGACAACTCCATTGAAAAAGCACAAGGATATGAGCTAACAATTAAAGATGGTATTATCGATGTAAAAGCCAACGACGAAGCAGGAATTTACTATGCCATTGCTTCCTTGAAACAATTGGCTGCATTTGCCAATGAGGCTGGGTATTTACCTCAACTGACCATCACCGATTTTCCTGATTTCCAGAAGCGAGGAATCATGTTGGATATCAGTCGAGATAAAGTACCAACCATGACTAGCCTTTTCGAATTAATCGACCGTATGGCTGCCTGGAAAATGAATGAGTTACAACTTTATACCGAACACACATACGCCTATCAGAATCACCAAAAAGTTTGGCAACATTCCAGTCCTATGACAGCCGAAGAAATTTTGGAACTCGATCAATATTGCCTAGATCACTTCATCGATTTGGTGCCCAACCAGAACTCATTTGGGCATATGAAGCGCTGGTTAAAGAACGATGAGTATAAACACCTGGCTATCTGCGAAAATCCATCCGATTCAAAATCAAAAAGAAGATCCAGAGAAAGTCTGAATCCTTCTGAAAAAGGATCGCTTGACCTGATGGAAGAGTTGTACAACGAATTACTTCCCAACTTCTCCAGTGAATATGTAAATATTGGTTGCGACGAAGTATTTACACTAGGACAAGGCAGCTCCAAAGAGATCGTAGATAAAAAAGGGAAAGGCAAAGTTTACCTGGAATACATTACCCTATTAAATGAACTGGTAAATAAGAATAACAAGAAAGCCATGTTCTGGAGCGACATGATTTTACACGAGCCTGAATTAATTGCCGACTTGCCTGAAAATATGGTTACAATGATCTGGGGCTACGGTGCCAATCATCCATTCAATAAACAATGTCCGTTATTTCAGAAAGAGCAAATTCCATTCTATGTATGTCCGGGCACCTCTACCTGGCAAACCATAATCGGTTCGTACGACAATGCATTGGCTAACTTGATTAATGCAGCAGAGGATGGCAAAAAATACGGAGCCAAAGGTTACCTGATTACCGATTGGGGCGATCATGGTCACTGGCAACCTGCAATGATCTCTTTCCCGGGATACCTGTATGGTGCATCTGTTTCGTGGGCAGTAGAAGCCAATCGCAATTGCGATGTTCCCAGCCTTCTGAACACCCACATTTTTAAAGACAAATCCAATACCATGGGAGCATTATTGGCACAACTGGGAAAGACCAGTGCTTATAAAGGATGGCAACGCAGGTACTTCAGTGTATATCGTGCATTGAGTCCCAATACCAGCTTTGCTTTCAATCCAAAATACACCAAAGAAGAGCTGGAAGGTATCATTGCTCATCTGGACAAAAGCATGGAGCTATTTCACAACACTGACTTACGATGCGAAGATGCTGAGTTAATCAAACAAGAATTAACTACAGCTGTCGCCATGGCCAAATTGGGATGCCAATTGGGTATCGCTCAGAAGAATCATGGAGCTGCCATCAGAGAATACAAACAAATTCCTTGGGCAGAACGCAAAATACTGGCCGATGAATTGGAAAAAATCTCATACGATTTTAAAGCACTTTGGTTAAAACGCAATCGTATTGGTGGTCTGCGTGAAAGCGCCGGACGTATGGATGGAATTGTAAAAAAACTTAGAGAGAAATAGATAACAAGAATAAAATTGGTTCGTACTTCTCAATAGAAAAGTGCAAATAAAAAAGATTTAATTATGAGGTTAATTTTAGGAATAGTATTAAACCTGTGTCTGTTGTTAACGTTTCAAGCCGAAGCGCAAAAAACAGCTGCAAGAATTATCCCTACTCCCACAAAAGTGGAATATCACAATGGGTCATTCAACCTAAACGATTTGGGTAAAATCATTATCGACGAACAACATAAAGAGCTAGATGATTTGCGCGGATTAATCCAGCAAGAACTCAACGTTCAAACAAAAGGGAAAGCTTCCATTTCATTAAAAATTGATTCTGATATTAAGAACGATGGGGCTTACCAACTGGCTATCGGAAAAAGTAAGATTCTTATTTCGGCAGCCAACTCAAAGGGAGTATTTTATGGTATTCAATCGCTGTTGCAGCTGGCCGATCAGTCGGTTGACAACAGCATTGAGTGCCAACAGGTTCAAGATCAACCTGGTTTTAAGTGGCGTGGATTACACATCGACGTTGCTCGCACCTATTATCCTGAAGCGCAGATTAAGAAAATTTTGCGCATGATGGCCTACTACAAGTTGAACACTTTGCACTGGCACCTGACCGATGACCAGGCTTGGCGTATAGAGATAAAGAAATACCCAAAGCTAGCCGAAGTAGGTTCATATGGTGGTCCTTACTCTGTTATTGGAGGTAAATGGTTGGACAAAGGTAATGGTCAGGGACATGGTATGTTTTATAAGCACAAACATATCAAACGTATTATCGCCTATGCTAAAAAATACCATATCGAAGTTGTACCTGAAATTGATATGCCTGCACATGCGGGAGCTTTCTTGGCTGCATTTCCTGAGCTACTGTGTACCAGTAAAGATACTCTACCTAATCCGCACAAAGGTCTTTTCGGTTTAGATTACAACTGGCGCAATAAAGAAGGACTAAAACAATACCAGTGGGACGCTCATCGCGAGGTGTGTATTGGTAAAGAAGCAACTTTCAAGGTACTTACCGATGTATTTGATGAGGTAATGGAGCTATTCCCTTCGAAATACATTCATATTGGTGGCGACGAAGCCTACAAACACGGATGGGAAAAGTGTGCGCATTGTCAACAACGCATGAAAGATGAAGGATTGGTTGATGTAAAGAAGCTTCAAAGCTACTTTGTAAAGCGTCTGGAGAAGCATATTATCTCGAAAGGTAGAAAAATGATTGGCTGGAACGAGATCATGCAAGGAGGAATAAATGCATCAACCACTGTTATGTTCTGGAACGGGCACAAACACGATAAAGAGATCATCGAATCGGCATTGAAGAATGGAAATAACATGATTATGACTCCCATTAACAATGTCTATTTCGACACTACCTATGAGCGTCGTTCTGAAAAAGATGTATACCAATACCAGCCGCTTGAATTTGTTCCTGAAAAATACGAAGACAAGATCATGGGAATCCAGGCTTGTGTTTGGGGAGAGTATGGTCGTCTGGACAGCAGCGGACAGGTTCGCTACGATGCCATGGAAAATTTCGAACGCATGATGTTCCCTCGCCTACTTTCTTTGGCAGAACTGGCATGGCACAAACACAAAATTGTAAAAGATGAAGTGTTCTACAAACACATCGAAAACCATGTTAAAGTACTGAAAGAGAAGAAAAACATCTCTATTGGTGAAGTAAAAATGGTACCTTGGTGGTAGTCTTCAATTCTATAATATAATTGAGGTTGTCCAAAAAGCTTATTTATATTTTTTTGAACTAACAGATTATAAGTCACCACTTGGTTTATCTCCCCTAAATCCTCTAAAGGGGACTTAAGCCTCCTCTTTAGGGGAGGTTTGGAGGGGTAAAAACAAAAGTAGGTTATAAACTGAAAGCTCGATTTTAAATGAATTTACTTTTTGGACAACCTCACTCTAACTAAATCCATAAACAGATGAACATCAAAAAACACATCGCATCACTTTACCTAATAATCTGTTTGCTTTTCGCCATCGACACTAAAGCACAAGAGAGCGAAACACCTTTTGCCGATAGCTGGGAATTCATTGGAATTGCCGTTGAAGAACCAGGCTATACCATCTGGGGAACATCTCCTATTATGGGAGACGATGGTAAAATCCACCTATTTGTTGCCCGTTGGCCCAAAGAGCAAAAAGTTGATCCGGGATGGCGTACACACAGTGAAATTGCCCACTATGTTGGTAATACTCCTGAAGGGCCATTTCAATTTGTCGATGTAGCACTAAAAGGAAACACTGATAATAAAGATGCCTGGGACAGATATGCCCCGCATAATCCAACTATTCATAAAGTAGGCGACAAATATGTTCTTCTGTACATTGCCAATACCGGCATGGATAAGCATCCAGCCAACCAATGCATTGGTATGGCCACTTCTAAGTCGTTAAACGGTCCTTGGAAAAAGGTGGGCAAAGATGGATTAATTCTTCATCCCCCTAAAAACAAAAAATATTGGAATTACAATGCCAGCAATGGCGTAAATAATCCGGCTTTTCTACAACATCCCAATGGTGGTTTCTATCTCTATTTTAAATCGGAAAGAGCTCGTATGGGACTAGCAGTTGCCGAGAATTTAGAAGGTCCATATGTGCAAATGCCATTTCCGGTTACCACCAACAACACCAACATCGAAGATGGATATGCATTCATGCACAACGATAAGTTCATGCTGCTGACAACCGACAACCACGGTATGATTGAATCGGGAGGAGGTATTCTCTGGGAATCGACCGATGGCATTCACTTCAACCGCCACCAGAAAGCCTATCACCGTATCAACCATTACCATCCGGTAGATCAGCGCAAAGTGACTGTATTCTATGGCGGACAAGGCAACAAATACTCGAAAATAGAACGTCCACAGGTATTACTCATCGATGGCAAACCTCGATATCTATATGGTGCTTCGGGCACAAATATTTACGGCGGATCATCGACAGTTAGCTATGTTTTAAAATTTAAAGAGCAGTAACCATGAAGCATACCATAAAACATTCGGTTTTAGGCTTGGCCCTACTATCTTCCGTTGGCTTTACCCAATCGACAAATGCACAAAACAACTCAACACAAAAGCCCAATATCATCGTCTTCTTAGTAGACGACATGGGATGGCAAGAAACATCGGTGCCATTTCACACTGAAAAGACACCGTTAAACGAGCGTTTTCATACTCCCAATATGGAACGCTTAGCTAACAACGGTATGCGCTTTACACAAGCCTATGCCAGTGCTGTTTGCTCTCCTTCCAGAGTTAGTCTGATTACCGGAACCAATCCGGCCAGACATGGTGTTACTTGCTGGACATTGTTCAAAGGCAAATCACCCGAAAGAAATCACAAAACATTGAAGAGAGCCGACTGGAATGTAAACGGCTTGACCACACAGCAAGGAGTGCCTCACTCTTTTTGTTGGGAGCAAACACTTCCCAATGTGCTAAAGCAGGCCGGTTATTACACCATGCACATCGGGAAAGCACACTTTGGTGCCATCGATACTCCGGGAGCCGATCCAATTAACATCGGTTTCGATTTAAATATCGGAGGACATGCAGCAGGAGGTCCCGGGAGTTACCACGGAGATAAAGACTTCAGTGCCAAATGGCGCAAAGGATGGCCAGTATGGGATGTTCCAGGACTGGGTCAGTACCATGGCAAAGCAATCAACCTGACAGAAGCCTTGACGCTTGAAGCCAACAAGGCCATCGAGCAATCGGTAAAAAATAAGAAACCATTTTTCTTGCACATGGCTCATTATGGTGTACATGCTCCCTGGGAGCCCGACCGTCGTTTTGTTCAAAAATACCTCGATGCCGGATTAGATACGCTTTTGGCCAATCACGCTTCAATGATTGAGAGCATGGACAAGTCGCTGGGAGATATCATGCAAAAGCTGAAAGAACTGAAGATCGATCAACAAACCATCATTCTGTTCATTAGTGACAATGGTGCGCCTAGTCAGATGACACGAAATCGTCCATTACGCGGACATAAAATTACCCCTTACGAAGGTGGTATTCGGGTTCCTATGATTGTAAAGTGGCCAGGAGAATCCAATTGTACTGGAACAACAGATCAACCGGTGCTTATTCAGGATGTATATCCAACGGTTATACAATGGGCTGGCGCCACTCAGCACATGCCCAATATCGAAGACAACCAGAGCATCGTCCCCATTATTCGACATAAAACACAAAAAACAAGATCGCTGATATGGCATTACCCCAACTTTTACGATGTAGAACCATTTAGTGTTATTCGTAAAAAAGATTGGAAGTTGATCTACCGCTACAACGATAACCACTTCGAGCTATATAATTTGAAGAATGACATATCGGAACGCAACGACCTGGCCAAGAGAGAACCCAAACGGGTAAAGAAATTGGCTAAAGAGTTGACTCAATACCTCAAAAGGGTAAAGGCACACCGTCCGTTTAAAGGAACAAATCCGGCATCATGGCCCGATGAGACAATCAAACAGTAAAATCACAAAAACCAAGATAAACACTAACTCATACAACAATTATTAGACAAGAACGAGAAAGATTTTAATGGAGATAAAATAATTTAGAACATGAGTATTTTAAAACGAAATTCAATCATCATCCTATCTATTTGGAGTCTGTTTCAGCTGCAAGCATGTAAAGCAGAAAAAGAAGAACAGGCTCCCAATATCATCTATATTCTTGCCGATGATTTAGGCTATGGTGATGTATCCTGTTTAAACCCACAAGGGAAAATTCAAACTCCCGAGATGGATAAGTTGGCACAATCATCAATGGTTTATACCGATGCCCATACCAACTCAGCTGTATGTACGCCTACCCGATATGGAATATTGACCGGTCGTTATAGCTGGAGAACAGAGCTTAAAAAGTGGGTGGTTACAGGATATGGTAAATCATTGATAAAGCCTCAACGCTCTACCTTGGCATCATTACTGAAAACACAAGGTTATCAAACAGCTTGTATTGGCAAATGGCACTTAGGATGGGATTGGAACGGAGTAGATAAAGGAAAAGACAGTGTCGACTTCTCTCAACCAATTCAAAATGGTCCGACCACTGTAGGCTTCGACTATTTCTATGGTTTCTGTGGATCGCTGGATATGCCTCCGTATGTTTGGGTAGAAAACAATCAGCCAACAATGGTGCCTATCCAAGTGGCCAAAAGAGGAACATCTAACTATGCATGGTTTAGAAATGGAGTTTGCTCCACCGATTTCGATCACGAACAGGCATTGCCACAAATAACAGAAAGAGCAGTTTCTTATATTCAGAAGAAATCGAAAGACGAAAAACCATTCTTCCTGTATTTACCACTTCCGGCACCTCACCTTCCCATTATGCCCACCGAAGAGTTTAAAGGAAAAAGTGGACTGGACAGCCCTTATGCCGATTTCGTTATAATGGTCGACTGGGTAGTAGGTGAAATCACAAAATCACTAAAAGCCAATAACATATCAGAAAACACATTGATTGTTTTCACCAGCGACAATGGCTGCTCTACTGCTGCCAACTACAAGCATTTGCAATCGAAAGGACATAATCCTAGTGGAGAATTCCGTGGCACAAAGGCCGATATCTACGAAGGTGGACACCGTGTACCATTCTTTGTTAGCTGGCCTGCCAAAGTAAAAAGTGGTCAATCAAGCCACCTGGTTTCAACCACCGATTTCTATGCAACTTTGGCCGATCTTTTCCAGGTAAAAATGCAAGACAACGAAGGAGAAGACTCATTCAGTATGCTTCAGTCAATGGGAATGACATCTACTATGCCACAACGCGAGAGCATGGTGCAACATTCAGGTCACGGCATGTTTGCACTTCGTAAAGGCGATTGGAAAGCTTGTTTCTGTCCGGGTTCGGGAGGCTGGACCTACCCTACTCCAAAAGATGTGGAGAAGATGACAGAGCCTATTCCTTCGGTTCAACTATTTAACCTGAAAAAAGATATTGCAGAAAGCAAAAACCAATACCACAAACATCCTGAAAAGCTGCAAGAGTTACGTTCTGAATTAAAACAAATTATCGAGAACGGACGAAGCACCAAAGGAGCAATTCAACAAAACGATGGGCCGGTATTCTGGCCGCAATTAAAACTAATAACTGAAGATTTTAAAAAGTAATCATGAAGATTTTAAAAACGAAACTATTACTGGTTATTCTGGTAGCATGTACCTTTTTGGGGTGTAAAGAAAACGTACAACCACCAAAGGCTGTAGGACCAGTTCCTACTCAAAAACAAATTGAGTGGCAAGAGATGGAGCGTTATGCATTTATCCACTTTACCACCAACACATTTACCAACAAAGAGTGGGGATTTGGCGATGAGTCACCTACAATTTTTAATCCTACACAATTGGATTGTCGTCAGTGGGCACGCATAGTAAAAGAGGCTGGACTAACAGGAATTATCCTAACAGCCAAGCACCACGATGGATTCTGTCTGTGGCCATCTAAATACACCGACCACTCGGTAGAACAGTCGCCATGGAAAGATGGAACGGGCGATGTGGTTCGCGAGCTTTCTGAAGCTTGTAAAGAGTTCGACCTAAAATTCGGGCTATACCTTTCACCTTGGGACAGAAACCACCCGGAATATGGTCGCGATGGCTATATCAAATACTTCCGTAACCAGCTTCAAGAGCTGCTTACTAGCTACGGTGAAGTATTCGAAATGTGGTTCGATGGTGCCAACGGAGGAACAGGATACTATGGTGGTGCCAACGAGCGCCGTAAAATCAACACATTAACTTATTACGATTGGGACGAGACTTATCGTTTAATTCGTGAATGGTCACCCAAAACATTGGTTTGGGGAATCGGTCCAGCCGAAGCACGCTGGATTGGTAATGAGCATGGCGAAGCTAACCCAACCAACTGGTCACCATACCGCCAAAAAGATCGTCTGGCAGGTAAAGTACACTACAAGGAAAATATGACGGGACACGAAGATGGAGAAAAGTGGGTACCTGGAGAGGCCGACGTTTCTATCCGTCCGGGATGGTTTTACCACAAAGTGGAAGATGAGAAGGTGAAATCGGTAGAGCGCCTTATGGAAATCTACTACCACACTGTAGGACGTAACGCTACATTGCTTTTGAATTTGCCAGTTGACCGTCGTGGGTTGATTCATGAAATTGATGAAGCACGCCTGAAAGCATGGGCAAAAGCCATTAAACAAGAATTCCAGACTGAAGTTTTGGCCAACAGCAAAGCTTCAGCTACCGATGTACGCGGTAACAGCAAAACATACGCTGCTAAGAACGTACTGGATAACGATAAGAACACTTACTGGGCAACCAACGACAGTGTAACTGCAGCATCGCTAACATTCGAATTTAAACAACCAACAACTCTAAACCGAGTACTATTGCAAGAATACATCGCTTTAGGGCAGCGTGTTCGCAAATTCAATGTAGCAGCTCAAGTAAATGGGAAATGGGAAACCATTGCCGAACAAACCACTATTGGCTATAAGCGTATTCTAAAAACCAAGCGAGTAGAAGCCACTGCTTTGCGCATCAATATCAGCAGCTCGAAAGCATGTCCGCTTATTTCGAATGTGAAAGCCTATAATGCACCATTAACCATTAAGGCTCCATCCATTAAGCGAGATAAAAAAGGATTGGTAACTATCAATGCAGCAGAAGGAGAAGAAATTTTCTACACTACTGATGGCAATGAGCCTACATTGGCTAGTAAAAAATACACCGAGCCATTCCAATTCAGCAATGCGGTAGTTATTAAAGCCATTGCACACCACAAGGGCGAAAAGAATTCCAGCGAGGCCAGCACTGCTAAGTACGGTAAAGCAAAAGCCAAATGGAGTGTGGTTTCTGTAAGTGGCGAGCAACTCGGGTCGGCCAACAACATGGTAGATAGCAATCCACAATCTATCTGGACATCCAACAAAAAAAACAAACTGCCTCTATCCATTGTAATCGATATGGGCGAAATGCAAACCATTAAAGGCTTCACTTACATGCCACGCCAAATTGGTAATGGCTTGAACCTTATTTCAGGGTATGCATTCTACACCAGTAGCAACAAACGCAACTGGAAAAAACAATCGGAAGGCGAATTTTCAAATATTCTGAATAACCCTATTCTTCAACGCAAGCACTTCTCTGCAACCAAAGCGCGCTACATTAAGCTAGTGGCTAAATCGCAGGTAAGTGGTGGCAACCGAATCTCCATCGGAGAAATCGGGGTAGAATAACAAGCTACTTTTCTGTTTAGTTAAATTGCGGGGGCACACTCCATCGTGTCCCTGCAATATTTTCCCTGTTAAAAACAACCACGAACACTAGCGCTAATTTGCAGTTTGTGCTTTTCTTTCCTACTGTTTACCTTGTTTTATAAAAAAATAGAACAGATCGCTTCTTTTACAATCGCGATGACGCTCTCCATACTCCTTGCATTCCATTCCTGTTTTCCTTTTCTCCTAGATCCGGCTTCCCTTACTGTATCCTTCGTCGAAACAAAAGAATTCAATCAATTACTTGTTTAGGTCTATATCTCGTGATTTTCGTGCCTTCCGCGGTAAATAATAAAACAAAAAGAGGCGCAGAATTCTGCACCTCTATCAATCATATATGTAAAAACTATTACATGCGTTGACGTACCGCTTCGTAAACCATTAGCGATGCCGCTACTGATACGTTTAGCGATTGAATTTTTCCGTTGATTGGAATCTTAACCAACTCATCGGACATGCGAAGTAGACGTTGCTCAATTCCTTTGTCCTCGGCTCCCATGATGATTGCCGTTGGCTTGGTTAAGTCGGCTTGAATATGGTATTTCTCTGCTTTTTCAGTAGCCGAAATAATCTGAATTTCCATTTGCTGGAATAACATTACCACATCAACCAGGTTTTTCACGCGGCACACTTTGATATTGTGCAGTGCGCCAGCCGAAGTTTTAATGGCATCGGCATTGATTCTTGCAGAACCTTTATCCGGAATAATGATGGCATCGACACCAGCACACTCAGCCGAACGGGCAATAGCTCCGAAGTTACGCACATCGGTTACCTTGTCCAAAATTAGCACTAGTGGCGTGCGACCAGCTTCCTGTGCCTCAGTAATTACTTTCTCCGGATCGTGGAATTCGATTGGCGAAATGTAAGCAATTACTCCCTGGTGATTCTGAGGAGTCAACTTATTTAACTTCTCAATTGGAACATACTGAAAAGGGATATTCAACTGTCTGACCTGCATAAAGAATGCCTGAAAAAGATCGCCTTTCAATCCTTTTTTAATCAGCAGTTTCTCCACCTCTTTACCTGATTCAATGGCTTCCATGATAGCATGAAATCCGTATAGTAATTCTTGTTTTTCTTTGCGTTCCATCTATTTTGTGTTATCTATTTTTCTTTTTTATTACCACGTTTTCTTAGCCGACCACTCTTCCAGTTGTTCATTCAGCTCTTCCCACTTCATCATTTGCTCTTCCACACCATTCTTGGCCTGGTCGTATTCTGCAAACATACCGGCATTGGCTCCATTTTCTGGTTTGGCCAACTCTGCTTCCAGCTCTTCCACCTTCAGCTCCAATCGGGCAATTTCTTCTTCGCTCTTCTTCACATCTTTTTCGAAACGGGAAATCATTTTATTGATCTCCTTTTTCTCCTGATAGCTCAGCTCAGTGGTATTTTCCTGTTTTACTTCTACCTTTTCAGGCTTCACATTGGTATTGCGCTCCAGCTCTTTTAAGTTCTCTACCCTCTTCTTCTTCAAGAAATCGTAGATACCGCCCAAGTGCTCTTTCACCTTCTTATTACCGAACTCGTATATTTTGTCTACCAATCCATCTAAAAATTCACGGTCGTGCGATACCAGAATTATTGTTCCCTCGAAATCGACCAAAGCTTGTTTCAACACCTCTTTCGATCGCATATCCAAGTGGTTGGTAGGCTCATCGAGTACCAATAAGTTAACCGGTTCCAGCAACATTCTAATCATGGCCAAACGCGAACGTTCACCGCCCGAAAGCACCTTTACCTTTTTATCTACCGCTTCGCCCGAGAACATAAATGCTCCCAAAATATCGCGAATCTTCAACCGTATATCGCCCACTGCTACCTTATCGATGGTATCGAAAACAGTGATGTTTTCATCCAGCAGATCGGCCTGATTCTGTGCAAAGTAACCAATTTTTACGTTGTGTCCCAACTTCATGGTTCCATCGCACTCCAATTCGCCCATAATGATTCGCGCCAAAGTGGTTTTTCCTTCTCCGTTTTTTCCTACAAAGGCCACTTTTTCTCCACGCTCAATGGTTGCATCAATATCGTCCAACACCAGCAAGTCGTCGTACGACTTACTCATCTCTTTGGCTTCCACCACAACAGTTCCAGAACGTGGTGCTGGTGGGAATTTCATACTCAAACGACTGTTGTCTTCTTCATCCACCTCGATACGATCCAGCTTCTCAAGCTGCTTAATGCGCGATTGTACCTGAACAGCCTTGGTAGCTTTATATCGAAAACGCTCGATAAAGTCTTCGGTCTCTTCAATCATCTTCTGCTGATTGCGATAAGCTGCCATCTGCTGCTCGCGGCGCTCTTTACGCAATTCAACATATTTCGTATAATTGGCTTTGTAATCGTAGATTTTTCCCAGAGATATCTCTACCGTACGATTGGTCACATTATCCAGAAAAGCTTTATCGTGCGAAACCAGGATAACTGAGCCATTGTAATCTTTCAGAAAATTCTCCAACCACTGAATCGATTCAATATCGAGGTGGTTAGTAGGCTCATCCAGCAGAAACAGATCGGGCTTTCGTAACAAGATTTTAGCCAACTCAATTCGCATACGCCACCCTCCACTAAATTCGGAAGTCGGTCGACTTAAATCGCTGCGAACAAATCCTAGACCTAACAATGTTTTTTCCAGATCGGCCTCGTAGTTTCCACCACCTAAAATGGCAAATCGCTCCTGCTTTTCGGTCACTTTGTTGATCAGTGCCATATAGGCTTCCGATTCGTAATCTTCACGACTGGCCAGCTCATCATTCATCTGAGCAATTTCTCGCTCCAACGAACGAATACTTTCAAAAGCTGTTAAAGCTTCCTCGCGAACAGTTCTTCCGTCAGTTAATTTCATTTGCTGTGGCAAATAGCCTATGGTCGAACTCTTGGGCATCACCACATTCCCAGAAGTGGCCTCTTGCACTCCTGCAATAATCTTCAATAAGGTTGATTTTCCGGCACCATTTTTCCCCACCAATCCAATGCGATCTTTAGGTGTCACCAGAAAAGAGATCTTTTTAAAAAGATCGAAACCTCCAAAACTAACGGTTAACTGATCAACTGATATCATCTGTAATTTTTTAAAGCAGCACAAAGATAGCAAAGATTCCCATGCACGAAACGACTGCTATTCTTAAATAGAAAAAGCACAGAAATCCATCTGTGCTCTTCCCGTTTTATGTGATTATTTTTCTATTTCGCCAACTCTTGAAGCAATGCTACCTCCTCGGCCCATTTTTCGGTATTAGGTGTTTCTAAAACCAACGGGATATTATCGAAACGAGGATCTTTCATCAATCGTTCAAACACTTCCAAGCCCAAAGTTCCTACCCCAATGCTATCGTGACGATCGACCTTAGAGCCCAACTCTTTTTTACTATCGTTGATGTGCATTCCTTTCAGGTATTGAAAACCAATAATTCGATCAAAATCGTCCCACACCTTCTGAAAACCTTCTTCGGTTTTTAAATCGTAACCAGCCGAATAGGCATGACATGTATCAATACACACACCAACTCTTGACTTATCCTCCACCTGCTCGATGATTTCAGCAATCTGCTCGAAAGTAAAGCCCAGGTTTGTTCCCTGACCTGCTGTATTTTCAATTACAGCAATTACTCCAGTGGTTTTCTCCAAAGTCCAGTTAATAGAATCGGCAATGGTAGCCAAGCACTCCTTTTCGGTTGTTTTCTTCAGGTGACTGCCCGGATGAAAGTTCAAACGATCCAACCCCAACTGTTCGCAACGCTGCATCTCATCCAAAAAGGCATTGCGCGATTTCTCCAGTGGCGCCTCTTCTGGATGTCCCAAATTAATCAGGTAACTATCGTGCGGTAAAATCTGCTCCGGCTTATAGCCATACTTTTCACAGTTGGCTTTAAACTTCGATATATTATCTTCCGTTAGTGGCTTTGCCACCCACTGCCGCTGATTTTTAGTAAAAAGAGCAAATGCTGTTGCTCCTAATTTATGGGCATTAACTGGTGCATTTTCAACACCTCCGGCTGTACTAACGTGTGCTCCTATATATTTCATTTCTATTATTCTTTTTTATTACTTCATACCGAACAAAAACAGTCCGAAAAGGTTTTATACCGACTAAAGATAAAAAAATGAAGAGATTTAAGTGGATTAGTAGTTTAGTTGTGTTGTTTTCCAGTCTTAATAGTGCTGCGCAAGTAACAACCAACCAGCTACAAAAAGGCGATATACTTTTTATTGGAACATCGGGAAAACTATCGAAAGCCATCGACAAGGTTACGCAAACCAACCAAAGTACCAATTTCACTCATATGGGCATTGTTGTCTCAACTGAATTGGGAATTTGGGTGTTGCATGCCGATCCGAAATTGGGCGTAGTTAAAGAAGATCTAACTGAATTTGCCAACAATAACAAAGTAGCTGTCTATCGCCTTAAAGAGAATAAGCAAAATGTTATTGAGAATGCTTTGAACGATTTCTCTAAATATTTAGGTCATCCTTACAATTCAACTTACATTATTGAAGACAAAGGGTATTACTGCTCAGAGCTGATTTATGAGCTATTTGCTACCGATTCAATATTCCAACTGCAGCCAATGACATTTAAAAATCCACAAACGGGGAAGTTCAATAAAACCTGGATAAAGCATTACCAGAAGCTGGGAATAGAAATTCCTGAAGGAAAGCCCGGTTGTAATCCCAATGAAATGGCAACCAATACAAGTCTGATGTACATGGGTAACTTAAGACAAAAGTAGAAAGTTATCTCCTTCAGTAAAACCCTTCTTTTCCAAAAAAGCTTTAATCTCTTTGCGTTTTTCGTTGTGTTTAAAGTAAACCAACACAAAACAGCTATCTGACTCAGGAATATCTTCAAAAAATATCACCTCTTTGTCCAATTGCCTGTTCTTATTGATATCGATATAAGCTTTAATATCAATACCGAACTCTTCCAACATCAATGCACGCCTGCGGGAAATCTTACTTCCTCCCCATACAAAAACAGAAGGGTGATGACTATTTTTCTTTGCTAAAAACCGACTCAGGTATTCGGTTTTAATTCGGTAAAAAGCTTCATCGGAATAAATATCATCGGTTCGGGTAAGTCGACCATCCGAATCGTTCCATTCCAACACCTCTTTGGGAACTTTTGCAATTTTCACTCCATTTTCCAACCACCGTAACCACTGTTCATAATCTTCCGGGAAATCTCCCTGTCGATACATTCCCCACTGTTGAGCTACTTCACTTCGCCACATAGCTGTTGGATTTACAATGGGCGATTCCACAAATCGATTTAACATGATTTCATCGTAAGATTGCACAGAATTTACCCAATCCACATATCGTGCAAAACCATCCGTATCTTCCTTATGTGGTACATATTTCACCAATCCGGCCACAGCACCATAATCCGAATTATTTAGCAAAAACGCTACCTGCCATTTCAATCGATCAGGAGCCATTACATCATCGGCATCCATTCGACATATCAATTCTCCTTTGGCCTCATTCGATCCTTTGTTGGAAGCAAACATAACTCCCTGCGTCTTCTCTTCCACCAATCGAAATCGAGTATCTTTTTCACAAAATATTTTAGCAACATTCGCTCCGTCGTCTGAAGAGTTATTATTTACCATAACACATTCGAAATTGTCATACGACTGATTCTCAATGCTGGCAAGTGCATCAGCTAAAGTATTTGCGGCATTATAAAATGGAAGTATTACCGATACCAAAGGTTTTCTATTCATTTTTCGACTTAATAAGTAATAAATTGAAAATCAATGTAGCATTCAATTACCACAGATTTATGAATTTTCATAATATAGCAGATGATCTCTATTCTTCTAAAAATTCGATCATCCAACATCTAAATAGTTCGTTTCGATATGAATCGTAAAAGTATAAAAAAAGCCCCACCAAAGTGGAGCTTAAATATATATTGAGAAATAAGAATCTTGATTATAACTGAGGACCAGCAGCAACCAGTGCTTTTCCTTCTTCATTGTCAGTGTATTTAGCAAAATTGTCAACGAAACGCTGACCAAGATCTTTAGCTTTAGTATTCCATTCAGCAGCATCAGTATAAGTGTCACGAGGATCAAGAATACCTGTTTCAACACCAGTTAGCTCTGTTGGAATCTCCAGATTAAAGACAGGCAAAATCTTAGTAGGAGCTTTTTCGATAGATCCATCAAGAATTGCAGTAATAATTCCACGAGTATCATGAATAGAAATACGTTTACCTGTTCCGTTCCATCCGGTGTTTACAAGGTAAGCTTCTGCTCCGTGCTCTTCCATTTTCTTCACTAACTCCTCACCGTATTTAGTTGGATGTAACGATAGGAAAGCTTCACCGAAACAAGCTGAAAAAGTAGGTTGCGGAGTGGTTACTCCACGTTCAGTACCAGCCAATTTAGCTGTAAATCCTGACAAGAAGTGATATTTTGTTTGCTCCGGATTTAACTTCGCTACCGGAGGTAATACTCCAAATGCATCGGCAGTCAAAAAGATAACCTTCTTGGCATGTCCGGCTTTAGAAACTGGTTTTACTATGTTTTCTATGTGATAGATTGGGTAAGAAACACGAGTGTTGGCAGTAACAGATCCGTCATTGAAATCGATTTTACCATTCTCGTTTACTGTTACGTTCTCAAGAAGAGCGTTACGTTTGATGGCTCCATAGATTTCTGGCTCAGCATCTTTGTCCAGGTTGATGGTTTTTGCATAACATCCACCTTCGAAGTTGAAGACACCATCGTTATCCCAACCGTGCTCGTCATCACCAATTAGTTGACGATTAGGGTCGGTAGAAAGAGTTGTTTTACCTGTTCCTGAAAGACCAAAAAAGACAGCTACATCACCCTCTTTCCCTACGTTGGCAGAACAGTGCATAGACGCCATACCTGCTTTTGGCAAGTAATAATTCATCATTGCAAACATGCCTTTCTTCATTTCTCCACCATACCAACTTCCACCGATAACTTGTATTCTCTCTCTCAAGTTAAATACAGTATATACTTCTGAGTTCATTCCGAACTCTTTCCATTCTTTGTTAGTCGTTTTTGAAGCATTCAATACTACGAAATCAGGTTCTCCGTAGGTTTCTAATTCAGCTCCAGATGGGCGAAGGAACATGTTTTTCACAAAGTGTGCCTGCCATGCAACTTCCACAATAAATCGAACTTTCAACCGGCTATTCTCATTAGCACCTAAGAAAGTATCCATTACGAAAAGACGCTTGTTTGAAAGTTGTTTTGCAGTATTCTCTTTCAGGTGGGACCAAGCTTCTTCTGAAACTTTTTTGTTATCGTTAGGTGATTCTGGAGTAGTCCACCAGATATCTTTTGACTCATCATTATCTACAATGAATTTATCTTTGGGAGAACGACCTGTAAACTCACCTGTCATCACATTAACAGCATTCAATTCTGTCAATTGCCCCTTTTCGAAACCGTTTAATCCTGCTTTTGTTTCCTCTGCGAACAGTTGTTCATAAGATGGATTATGCACGATTTCTTTTACACCAACAATGCCGTACTTGCTTAAATTCAAATTTTTCATAATTCCCAGTTAAAAATTTTATTTTGAAGTTAAACCATAGTATCTCTACTAACAAAAATAGGTTTTTTTCGGCATCTGAATATGTACCTAACTCATAATTAATCCTTTTGAAAGGCAAAAACCTTATGTTTTTAAGCAGGTAAAAAAAGATCAAAAGTGCATTATTCCAAACAGCAATACATTTATGTAAAAAAAAATGTTAAGAGTACTCTAAGTCCCCTTAACATTTTTCTTCTTTCCAATATCTGAATTTCTTCAGATATTAAATGTATGCTTTACTACTTTCTTGGATGAAATTGATTGATTGTATCCTGCAAATAATTTCGATCTAAGTGAGTATAAATTTCAGTAGTAAGAATAGATTCGTGTCCTAACATTTCCTGAACTACTCTCAAATCGGCTCCACCATCAATTAGGTGAGTTGCAAATGAGTGACGGAATGTGTGTGGACTAATCTTCTTATTCAACTTCACCTTATCGGCAAGGTTCTTAATGATAGTAAAGATCATTACGCGGCTTAACTTGCGACCTCTTCTGTTCAAGAATAGAATATCTGCATCCTCTTCTGCAACTTTTAAAGAAGTACGGTAACCATTGCGGTACGATTCTACCTCATCAATTGCTCTACGGCTAATTGGCACCAAACGTTCTCTGTCCGATTTTCCAAGTACACGAATGTACCCTTTTTCGAAATGCAAGTCAGAAATACGAAGACTTACCAATTCTGACACACGTAAACCGCATCCGTAAAGAATTTCCAGAATTGCTTTGTTTCGTTGTCCTTCCGAACGATAAATATCCACTGCATTGATTAACATATCAATCTCATCAGCACTTAGGATGTCTGGTAATTTACGACCAACCTTTGGTGCTTCCAACAAAGAAGTAGGATCGATATCGGTTACTTCTTCCAGCAATAAATATTTGTAAAACGACTTGATCCCAGAAATAGTACGAGCCTGAGTACGAGGACTTACCCCTTCCTCATTCAGCCACTTAACAAAATCTTTTAAGTGAGCCAAGCGAACAGCAGCAGGAAGCATGCCCCCAAACTTCTGCTCTAAATAAGTAATCAACTTGTTAATGTCGTTAATGTAGGCACTAACAGAGTTTTGTGACAATGATTTCTCCAGTTTCAAATAACCTTCAAAACCTTCTTTTGCTTCTTCCCAATTCATAACATTTAATTAAAAAATTCACCTCAATTATATTGTAATATCGTGTTGTAAACTTAAATAATAGAGAAATCGCCCCCTTTTTCCCTTCAAAATATTTTAATCATTCCGAAATTAAGTTTACTTTGAATAACGTGATTTTTACAAATAAGTTTCATTCGCCACAAAAAAAGATTAAATATTATGAAAATCCAAATTATTAACGGACCAAATTTAAATTTACTAGGTGTAAGAGAAAAAAATATATATGGTAACCAATCTTTCACCGATTACTTGTCAACTTTGAAGGCCGAATTCGATAATATTGAGCTCGATTATTACCAATCGAACATAGAAGGAGAATTGATAGACAAAATCCATGAAGTTGGATTCAGCTACGATGGTATAATTATCAACGCAGGCGCTTATACTCACACATCTATAGCAATTAGAGATGCGATATCCGGAGTTAATACACCCACAATCGAAGTACATATATCGAACATCTTAACCCGTGAAAACTTCAGGCATGAGTCGGTTATCGGACCGGTATGTAAAGGTAGTATAGCTGGATTTGGATTACATTCATATAAACTTGCTTTGTTAAGTTTCAATTTTTAATCTAAACTCATATTTAGACACACAAATATTGATATATGTAAAATAAAAGATCGCTTTATAGCATCTTTTATTTCACTAAGCATTTAATGTCAATACTTCAATTTTGTTAACATCAAACGTAGATATTGACTGAAGATTGTGTAATTCATACAACCATAATTAATATATCAAAACACCCCACAGCCAACAACCTAATAATCAACAGCTACAATATTACCTCTCGCATTACAATTACTTGACTATAAACTCACACAGAATTAACACAACCACCCAAACAATTCCTTTTCTTTGTGCATTAAATACATGTAAAGCTTTTTCAACATCAACTGGAAGTTAATTCAGCCTTCCGCAAACCATTGCGAAAGTCATGTATTGAAAAAGTTTTTTACATTTGCAGCCTGTTTTTCAAAATTATTCGATACTATGAAATCAAAGAAGCACACGAAAATTGTTGCGACAATATCAGACCAACGATGTGAGGTAGAATTTATTCGTTCATTATACGAAGCTGGAATGAATGTTGCTCGTTTAAATACAGCTCACATTACTCCAGAAACTGCACTTATGGAAGTTAATAACATCCGTGCCGTATCTGATAAAATCGCTATTTTAATTGATACCAAAGGACCAGAGGTTAGAACTGCAGGAGTTGAAGAGACTATCCCAGTAAAAACTGGAGATAAGTTTAAAGTTTACGGTGGTCAAGGTGCTTCAGTAATGGGAGAATTGCATGTTGATTATGTCAATTTTGTAGCAGACGTGTCTGTAGGTTGTTCTGTATTGATTGACGATGGTGAACTTGAATTAGTTGTTGAAGGAAAAACTGACGATTACTTAGAATGTGTTGTTGGTAACGACGGAGAGATTAAGAACCGTAAAAGTGTTAATGTACCAGGAGCAACAATCAAGCTTCCTGCATTAACTGAAAAAGATAAATCATTCATCCATTTTGCTATCGAGCAAGATATTGAATTCATTGCACACTCATTTGTACGTAACAAAGAGGACGTTTTAGATATCCAGAAGATTCTTGATGAACACAATAGCAAGTGTAAGATTATTGCTAAAATCGAAGATCTTGATGGAGTAAACAATATCGATGAAATTTTGGATCATGCATACGGTGTAATGGTTGCCCGTGGTGACTTAGGTATTGAGATTGCCGCAGAAAAAATTCCTGGAATTCAGCGTAAACTAATTAAGAAGTGTGTACGTCGTCGTAAGCCAGTTATTATTGCAACTCAGATGCTACACAGTATGATCAAGAGTCCTCGTCCTACTCGTGCCGAAGTAAGTGACGTTGCCAATGCAATTTATTTCAGAACTGATGCAATCATGCTTAGTGGTGAAACTGCATACGGAGATTATCCGGTAGAGTCGGTTAAAGTAATGTCAAAAATTGCCATTGAAGCAGAACAAAGCAAAAGCAGAAGAAACGATATACCTATTGCTGTTAGCAAAGAAAGCGTATCTGAGTTCTTAGCAGAAGCAGTTATTGAAGCTTCATACAGAACAAAAGATGTAAAAGCTATTGTTACCGATAGTTTAACCGGACGTATGTCTCGTCAAATTGCAGCATACCGTGGAAAGCACACTGTATTCGCAAAATGTCATACTCCTAGAGTAATGCGCGAGCTAGCTCTTTCTTATGGTATCGATGCAGAAGTACTTAAGTCGGGTAAAAACAACTCTAAAATGGTAAAAACCGTTCTTATGCAGTTGTTAGAAGAAGGTCAGATTACAAAAGAAGACAATGTAGTTTACGTTGGTGGTAGCTACGGTGTTGGCGGAGGAACTTCATTCATGGAGATTGCTTCAGTAAAACAAATGTCTAAGAAAAACATTAACGATCAGAAGTAATTCTAATCGATTTTGATACTGACTAGATTATATGAAAATTCTGAAACCAGAATGATATAAAAAAAGGCTCTCGATTGAGGGCCTTTTTTATTGCAGTATATTTTAGTGCTTGTAGTTAACTACTTCTTCTTCCATTTAGCTATCAGATACTCTGCAGCTGCAATGGCTAATAAAGTATAACCGAACAACTCTGTCCCTTCTTCAGCTGCATTCTTAGCCGAACGAATAAAGTTATCTTCCATAAGTGCTTTCCAGAAAGTACCTTTTCCGAATAAACGAGAGAAAACAAATACACCTAGGAATCCAGAAAGTAAAACTCCCCAAGTAGGCATACTTAACAACTCTTTAATCGATTCTGCCAACGTTGCTCTTTTCTTAAAAGCCCAGAACACAAAGCCACCCAACAAAGCAAAAGCTGGATAAACCCAGAATCCGTGAACGATCTTATCCAACAACCAGTCGAACTCTCTAATAAAGGCAGTAAACACAAAACCACTCAACAAAGCAGTTAGACCTTGTACTTTAGGCTGTCTGAAACCAGCTACTAAAAACAGAACTCCGGTAACCAGTAACATTATCTCCTGCAGATATTCAGTGTACGATTGCTCACTAAACTTTAAACCATCAACCACCAATTTAGCATCCTGATGGACAATTAACACAGCAACCACAATTATGGCAGCATAAAGTATCACACGTACTCCTGCATTAAATATGGGTTTCAATAAACTGTTCATTTCTCTATTTTTTACTCTATTTCTATTTTCTTTTGAGTTGCAAAATTAATTTAAATTCAATGCCAATCAACCAATGTGATTGAGTATTGCTTGCGCTACTCCCGATTCTTCGTTAGAAGCGGTTAACTTATAGCCATTTCGTTTTAGCAAATCCGGAGCATTAGAAGTTATGTATGCATGACCAGCATAATCTAACATCTCAATATCGTTGTAATCGTTTCCAACCCCAATTACTTCGTCAGGTTGAATATTGTACTTCTTACACAAAAAATCGATTCCCTCTCCTTTTGAAACCGCATGGGCAAAAATCTCTATCCAAATAAAACGATCATCCAATTGAGACGTCGATCGGATCACCTGAACACCTTCAATTTCCTCTTCCAAACTCTTTTTAATTAGAGCAAACTCTTCTTCGTTCTCAGGAATGGAGACCATTAGCTGCGTTGCACTTTCATATCGATTTTCAACAGTCATTTCCTGAGCATGTTGCTCGTTGGCCTCCATGTAAGCCTCAAAATCGGAGTTAAACACCCTACTTCTATGAAATAACATAAGGTGATTATTAGGCAGTTGATCGAACAAAAAGAAAGAATGGTCTCTTTTCATTAGCCAGCTACAAAGCATATCAACTCGTTGCTTGTCCAATAAGCGGATGGATTCGTAATCTTTCTGCTCCCAATTGAAAACACCTGCACCAGAAGAAACAATAGCATAATCGAATGGCATTTCTCTACTGACCACCTGATTGGTTTTGTATAAATTTCGTCCGGTAGCAATGGCTGTGATTACTCCTTTTTGCTGTGCTTTTTCCAAAAGCAACCTATCTTTCTCTGACACTGTCTTCTCGTTGGTCAACAGCGTTCCATCTAAATCGGTTACAATTAATTTTATATTGGTCATATTCATTATTCTAGTCAAACAACTGGTAACTACTCACCTGCACCGGGGCATTCAATGATGGTAATACTTTCTCCAACAAAATTCCTTCTCTGGCATCGTAGTTATAACCAAAGGTAGCACGTACAGCTATGGAAATAAACTGAACTGCACGGTCCAACGCAATGGGTAAACTATCTCCCTGAAGCAAAGCTCCGGTAATTACACTGGCAAACGCATCTCCTGTTCCGGGATAACTGGCCGGCATGTAGTCACAACTTACCTTCCAAAAACGCTCTTCTGCCTTGTTATAAGCTATAACGCCAGCTTTATTTTGTTCCTCATCGGGCGAAACACTGGTTATAATAACAATCTGTGGACCTTCATTACTTAACCTCACAGCAAAGTTTTTCAGTTCATCGTTGGTAAAATCTTCTCTATATTTTTCACCCAACAACAGACATGCTTCCGTTAAATTCGGAGTAATGATGTCGGCCTTTTCTACCAAAAAACGCATTTTATCCACCATCTCTTCTTCCATCGACGGGTACAGTTCTCCATTGTCTCCTAGGACCGGATCAACCACTACACACTGTTCTTCGTTTTTAAATGCATCGATAAATTCACAAACCAAGTTAGCCTGAGCTGGCGAACCTAAATAACCGGAATAGATCGAATCAAATCGCAAATCCAGGCTTTTCCAGTGAGCAATAATCGCTTCCATCTCCTGTGTCAGATCCAAGAAGGTATGCCCTTTTATTGCTCCATGTGTGGATAAAACAGCCGTAGGTAGTGGGCAAACCTGAATTCCCATTGTCGATAATATGGGAGTTACCACTGTTAGCGAAGAGCGGCCAAATCCCGACAAATCGTGAATGGCTGCTACTCGTGGTACCAAGTTTCGTTGTTGTTGGTTTCTGTACATCTTTATTTTTCTAAAGCATCAATTGCGTATTAACATTTAAAAGTAAAAAAGAAATCTGAAAACTACAGCCATTTTTCCCTCTTCAATTTTCTAAATTATACCGATGTACCTCTACAATTTCAGCTCAGAATTTCAATTACTACTTGTCGCTATACTACAATTTATTACATACAAATATTAACTTCTTTTTCAAAGTACAATCGATTTCATCATAGTTTCATTTTAAATTATTATATTTACTTCAACTGCATTACACTATTATCCAGTTGAGTCAATTTTCTCGATTCAACACATTGTTTCAAACAATCATAACGACTTTACAAGTCGTACAAATAATCAATTCAATAAAACAATGTATTCAATCAAACAAAATTTAAATTTTATGAAAACAACCTTAAAGATCTTCCTGATCATGTTATTATTCCCGGTCACATTGATGGCTCAACCTAAGGGTTATGTTAAAAAAATTGGAAAAATTGAAATTCCCCGCGAAATTGACGGAGATTGGTTTAGTACCAGCGGAGACAATGTGTGGGTTATCGGATTTCGTAATATGTTCCAAGCCAGTAATCGTTCATGGATGGTAGATACTATGGAAAAAACCGACGACGGATACCAGTTTAGCGTTTCATCAGGTAATTCTACCGCCAATTATCACTTACGCAATATCGATCATGGTCACCTTGAGATGTCGTGTAACGGTAGTTCGTTTCGATTACTAAAGCGATCGATGGCAACAGAGAACAAACGCTCTCTTCCCTATTCTACCTTAAAAAGGTTCAATGGTAGTTGGCAAAACACTCAACTAAAGAAGGTAGAAATATCAGAAAAAGAAAATAGTTTAAGATGGGCTGGAAAAGAATACACCATTTCACATATAAGTGAATCAGAAGTATTTATACCAGGCTTTATTCCAGAAGAAAATCAACCAGTTTTAAAACTAATCGTTCAGAACAGTCATTTAAAGTCGACTTTTTTCGTTCAAAGTATTGATGATACACATATCATCTTCAAGACAGAAAATCAGCCAACTCTTTTATTAACAAAATCTACTAACTCAAAACCGGCTAATCGAATTGCTCTGAGCAGTATTCCTTCAGCTTATCAAGGAGATTGGAATACCGATAAAATTTTCAGTATTAGTGCCAACCAAGTAACTGTTGAAAAAAAGAAGCGTACTCCTAAATCAATCACGTTCAGTCCAAAATTTTTAGAAATTCGCTTTAATAAAAATGAGGAGTTAAGATGCCAATTAATTGACAATGGAACATCCTACTTCATTTACAACAGAGATACCAAAATTGCTACTCAATATTATAGGAAAGAAGCCGTAGAGTTTACCTCGAACAATTTACCTGCAGAACTTAAAGGCCTTTGGTTCCTGCCTAGCGGCTGGTTCGAGTTTACCGAAGACCACATTGCATGGAATAATGAACTTATTCATTATTCTAAGATTTCGCTAAATTCTACAGGCTACTATATTCAAACCGACAAAGGAACCTTTCACCTTGAAGTTCGTGTGCCAGGTGTTTGCAATCTAAAAACACCAAAAAACAAATACTACACACTTGTTCGTGATAAAAGCAAAGCCTTTGGTAAAACAACACTGCCTAGTGTTAGTTACAATACTGCCAAAACGCACTTCAAAGGCTATATCAGCAATATGGAATTAATTAAAGACCAATACTTCAACAACTTCAAGCACATTGAAGTGGGAACTAGCAATTGGTTAGAAAGTAATTACGACTACAAAACCTTTAGAGTTTCGTCCAATGGATTTTTCGAATTCGATCTTGACATTACAGGAAATCAAACATTAGCAATTAGATACGGTAGTAGTAGTTTTGTTGCATATGTGGAACCTGGCAAAGATTGCTTTATTCGTATTAATGGGAAAGATGCCATATCTCATCAATATCATCAGGCTATTCCTTTGCTCACATCTGGCAACTCTATGTCTTATACTCATCTTTTCAATGCTCTTGATAATCTCCAATACACGATGTATGATAACATAGATCAGTACTCTTCCAAAATTGATCTTGGCACTCCTATTAACATCAATGAAATAAGTAAGAAACTAACAGAAAAACTTTGGCAAAACATCGAAGACGACTACTCAAATATTGATCCAGAACTTCAGAAGCTCGTTAAATCTTGTCTTTATCTTCAGAGTATGTCTAATCTAAACAGTGACTTAAGCTATGCTTACTACAAAAAGCATAAAAAACGCATCGACCTTGTCGATAAGAACACTTCGTTCAAGTCATTGAATTATCTAAAATCACTACCTGTTATGCCCGATGGTTGGGAGCTGACAGATGAACTTGTCTCTCTAGCTCTAATGTCTCAAGCAGAAAACTTACGTGATAATCTAAAAGGAAAGACAAAAGAAGAAAAGAGCAAATGTATTATTGCTGTATTCAAACAATTCCTAAAAGACAATCCTAATATTCCTGTAGAATATTTCATTCACTATTTTGCCAAACCACACATTATGTCATTGAATTTCAGTGAAGCTCAAAAAATTTATAATGCAACTAAAGATTTATTAACCGACTCGGACAGTAAACTAGCCATTGAAACAGAGCTAGCAAAAACAGAAAAAGCATACAATGCATTAAAACTACCCGAAAACTCTCACCTTTTCAATTGCAAAAAAGATGATTCAATAGATAACTTAAATGAGATTCTGGAAAAGTACAAAGGAAAAGTAATCTATCTTGATGTATGGGCAACATGGTGTGCCCCTTGTATGAGAGAAATGCGTTTTACTCCTTCGTTAAAAAAGAATTTAAAAGGAAAAGATGTTGTATTTCTTTACCTGGCAGTAAGCACTCCTGCAAAAACATGGCGTAACATCATTTGCAAAGAACACATTGCAGGCGAACACTATTTGTTAAACGAGAAACTCCACAAAGAGCTTTCTAAAAAATATAAATTAAAAGGAATTCCACATTTTGCACTCTTCGACAAAAATGGCAAACTAATAGAGAATAAAACTCTTCGCCCTAGTAGCGGAAAGGAAATTCAAAACAAAATTGAAAAACTTCTTTAATCCATATGGAGCCCGGGCAAACAGCCTGGGCTTTTTCTTTTAAAGTCCTACCATTTGTAATGATTTTCTACTTTTAGCGACCTATGCCATAAAACGTAGCATTTGTAAAAGGTTTCAATCGATTCTTTTATCTTTGTATGCTTATTAAATACAGACAAGAATGATCTCTGAATTGAGATCGAACATTGAAAACAAATTATAGACAAACAGCTATCGAAAACGAAGAGACTAGACAACTCTCTACAAGGCACTTATACTGCTTTACGATAGTAACTGAATAACTTCTTCGATAAACATCGAAAATAAGTATTCAGAAATTAAAAATTAATACAGATGAAGATTGCACTTATTGGTTACGGTAAAATGGGAAAAGAGATTGAAGCAATTGCATTGTCCAGAGGGCACGAGGTTGTTTTAACCATTGATGTTACCAATCCTGAAGATTCAACCATTGAGAACCTACAAAAAGCAGATGTTGCTATCGAGTTCACACGTCCTGAATCGGCAAAAGCCAATTACCTAAAATGTTTCGAAGCAGGAGTTCCTGTGGTAAGTGGGACTACCGGTTGGCTAAACGACGAAGCAGAGGTAAAAACGGCAATGGCAAATAATAATGGTACTTTTTTCTATGCTTCTAATTTCAGTTTGGGGGTAAACCTATTCTTCGAGCTAAATAAGAAATTGGCTAAGTTGATGAATGGTTTCAACGAATACCAAGTGAGCATGGAAGAGACACACCATACTCAAAAGTTGGATGCTCCCAGTGGAACAGCCATTACACTAGCCGAAGATCTTATTGAGGAGTTGGATCAGAAAACGGAATGGAAATTAGCCAATCAGCGCAACGAAAATGAATTGGTAATTAACCCAATTAGAAGAGGATTTGTGCCTGGTATCCATACCATCACTTACGAATCACTTGTGGATACAATTACCATTTCGCATAGTGCAAAAAGCAGACAAGGTTTTGCTTTAGGAGCTGTTTTAGCAGCAGAATTTGCTCAAAACAACAAAGGTTGGTTGGGCATGAAAGATTTATTGAATATTTAGTAAAACGAATAAGCCACATCAAGCAATTGATGCAGCATTAGAACTTTAAACAAAACACGAATGAAGGAATTGCTCACAAACAAATGGTTCAAATTTGGAATCGTGGGAGGTCTTTACCTTTTATGGGTAATATGGCTACAAAACTTTTGGTGGTTAATTGGCCTTGGAATTATTTTCGATATCTACGTTACACAGAAGGTACACTGGGCTTTTTGGAAAAAGAAAAATCCACCTAATGGAAAACAAACTAAAGTAGTAGAATGGGTTGATGCCATCATCTTTGCAGTTATTGCTGCCACATTCATTCGTCTGTTTTTCATCGAAGCCTATACTATTCCAACATCATCGATGGAAAAATCATTGTTGGTAGGCGATTATCTATTTGTGAGCAAAGTGGCCTACGGACCTAAGATGCCTAACACACCGGTATCATTTCCGTTTGTACACCATACAATGCCATTTTCTAAAACCACAAAATCATATTCTGAAGTAATTAAAAACCCATACCGTCGCTTGGCAGGTTTAGGTGAAATCAAGCGCAACGATGTGGTTGTATTTAACTTCCCTGAAGGTGATACCGTAGCTCTGAACATTCAGGATCAAAGCTACTATCAGAATGTTAGATTCAAGGGAAGAAGTGAGATATGGAATCAACCTCGTCGTTATGGAGAGATCATCTATCGTCCGGTTGATAAACGCGAAAACTACATTAAACGATGCGTAGGTATTTCGGGTGATGAAATTAAAATTGTAGATGGTCAGCTTTTTGTTAATGGAGACAAGCAAAATGTTTATAATGGTGTTCAATACAATTATATTGTTACAACCAATGGTACATCCATTAATCCTAAAGCATTAAGCAGAATTGGCGTTTCTAATGATGATATGCGTTATGCTTACAATGGAAAAGCCATTTACAATTTACCATTGACCAATGAAATGGCTAAAGAAATCAAGAAATTCAAAAATGTGATTTCTGTTCAACGTCAAATTTCGGCTAAAGGACAAGCCGATCCATTTATTTTCCCATTCTCGAAACATTACCGTTGGAATGTGGACAACTTTGGTCCATTACGCATTCCTAGAGCCGGAGAAACAGTTGCTCTAACCACAAGCAATCTTCCTATCTACGAACGTATTATCGACGTATATGAAGAGAATGATCTAAAAGTGGAGGGTGACAAGATATTAATCAATGGGAAAGAAGCTAAAAGCTATACCTTCAAAATGAACTACTATTGGATGATGGGAGATAATCGCCACAACTCAGCCGATTCGCGCATGTGGGGATTTGTTCCTGAAGATCACGTGGTAGGAAAAGCTGTTTTCCTTTGGTTATCGCTGGATAAAGACAAATCATTGTTTGAAAAGATTCGATTCAACCGTCTTTTCCGCGTTATAAAATAAGTACAAAACTTATTTCGAAATATTTAAATGGCTGCCTTTACAGGTGGCCATTTTTCGATAATGACACCTTCAGCTGATTCCCTAAAATACTGATCAAGTATCAGTTTTATCCTCATAAAACAACCTGCCTCCTATTCAATCCACTGCCATGTAGTATTTCCATTAAGTAATCCCAATTAAACAGGAAAACTTGCCTATAAAAGGCTTCATGTTGTCATTTGAATCAAATATTCAATCTACAGAGAGCATTAAACAATCTATTGATATAAAAAAATGACTTAGAGCTGATACATATCTAGGGAATAATAAAATCTATGGTTTTGTGCAAACAACATCTCTATTTTTCTACAAAACAAAAGAGGCTGTCAATACAGACAGCCTCTTTATATTTAAATAATATTTGTTCTCAAATTAATCTAAAACAAATTCTTCTGGATAAACTCCAAATGTTCCAGCAGCAACTCTCCACTTTATGTCAAAATAGAATGTTTTAGTAGCTGCGGTGTATGAAGATGCTGCAGCATCTGTTCTTGCAGAAATTGCACCATAAGTAGAGTGAGAAGCTCCAGTTGCCATAATATATCTACCTTCAGAATCTTGCTCTCCGTCAGGAGTAATTTCAGCTCCTTCCCAAGCAAATATATAGTGATAACCTTCAGCCCAAGTATCCTTAATTCTATATTTCTTCAATATTTCAGAATACTGTAATGTTCTCTTCTCTGTAAAACCGAAGAATGACGAAACAAATGTTCCTTGTGAGTGATCAGCCCAGTCTGACTGTTGTACTGTCAAAATAAAGTTTGAAGTACCTCCATCTTTATTATCTAAATATGGATTAGTCGCCTTTTCATCTAAAGTAATTTCAACAGCGTAATCAACAAAAGGTTTCAGGTTACTAAAAGTAACTTCAATAGAAACTTCAGCTTCTCCTGCTGGAAAATCTACTTTACTAGGAACCGTAAAAACACCTTCTTCATCAAAAGTTTTAAGATCAATAGAAACAGCACTATTAGTTTCAATTCTTCGAATTGTTACTGTTGTGCTACTTTGGTCGGGACTTGCAAAAAACTTTGCATCATTATCTGATGGGAAGTAAGCCTGAGATACTGCACTGTCAGGAACATACGACTCTTCTCTTGCTGGCACTCCATCGTCATCACACGAAACAAAAAACAATGCAGCAACAAAAACCAGCCATGTTAATTTATATATATGTTTCATTTTATAATCCTTTTTAATTAAAATACAAACATTACTTAACTACAACTCCATCAGTCAAGCCAGCACCATCACCACTCTTAGGTAATGCTCCTCCATCATTATTATCCGCTTCACCAATTCCAGTATTAGAGTTAATTTCCCTTTGAGGAATTCTTAACAACAACCATCCATTGTCTGCTGCAAGGTTGAATTTAAATGCATCAGGAACAATCGAAGGAGTACCTGTTTTAAAGCGTACTACATTCTTCTTTAAACGCATAACATCTCCAATGCCAAATCCTTCACCCCAAAGCTCAATACGTCTTTGTAGCCAGATTTCATCTTGCATTTCATCCGCAGTAGTTGCTTCACATACATATTCTGGGTTACGGTTTCCTTTTACAAAGCTTTCCAATAGAGTTTTTGCTCCTGCAACATCTCCACTCATTGCTTTTCCTTCAGCTTCAACTAGAAGCATTTCTTCTGCTCTCATAATACACCAATCTGATGCATTGTCTGAGTTTCCTATTTCTTTGTAAGCATTGAACTTTATATTAGTATAGGGAACAAAAGGAATTTTAACATCTACAATCTGTCCTGATGCAATATCCTGACCAGACAAATTACCCCAAGTTAAACCTTCTAATAAAGGAGATTTAAGATTTGCATCAACCCACCATCCTTTACGAACATCAGTTTCAGGAATAACATCAAACAATAAGTTATTAATACACTTGTAACAACCTACAGCCGTTGTATATCCAACACCTACCAATGAGCTTAATTTCGCTGGCCAACATTCATAGCCATCTGTAATGTTTACTGGATTGATAATGATTCCCCAAATCCATGAACTTGCACTCACATCTGTGAATCCAGGTTTAGCAACATCATCTCTTGTTAGTAAGCCATAACCTTCACGTGCTTTTTGTGCATCTGCTGCTGCTTCTGCCCAATTGTTCATTACAAGATTAACTCTTGCTCTGATACCATATGCAACTTTTTGGTCGATCATTGACTTATTAGTACGCTTAAACCCTTCTAGCAAAGCAATAGCATTGTCGATATCTTCTTTAATAATCTTATATACTTCTTCTACAGTAGCTCTAGGATTCTTTGTATCTGTCATTCCGAAAGTTACAATAGGTACAGCAGGCTTTGTTTCATTTCCTTTATAAGTGAATTGGAACAATTGTGCCAAATTGAAATAATCGAAAGCCCTTGCTGCTAAAGCTTGTCCTTTATAATACTTCAACAACTGAACATCTGTATCCTCAGGAATAGAAGCTAATATATCATTAGCTGCTTTAATTTGCTTATAGAATAATCCCCAACGAATATATGGGTTAGCATAAGTATAAGTTCTGTCTTCATAACTACCAGCTACAGAGAACCAGTTGTAGTTATTATCAGGAGACCACATATCTGGTCCATTCAAGTCAGCAGATAAACAAACCGCTGGATAACCAAAATCATCTGCGCGACTAGCATCGTCACCGTAAACAGCCCACTGTTTGCCCATTACAGAATACAATCCATTTATATCTGCCGACAATCTCTCAGGAATCATCTCTGCAACCTCTTTCTTCTGTGCTTCTGTCAAAACTTCTCCTTCTGGCTCTGTATCCAATATATCTGTACATGAAGCTAAAAGAAATAGAGCTACAGCAAAATACCATATTTTATTTCTAATTTCCATTTTTTCTTTTTTTAATTGATTAAATAACCGATTTAGAAGTTTACAGTAATACCTGCAGATAAAGTACGCATTGCTGCATATCTATGAGATCCTACTGATGTGCGACTAGTTGCTCCAAGTGACTGACGAGGATCCAATCCTTTTCTTGCAGAGAATAAGTGTAAGTTATCTCCAACAACATAAACACGTATAGAACTAATATTATACGCTTTAGTTAAACGAGAAGGAAGAGTATACCCCAATGTTACATTATCAATAGATAGATAATCTGAGCTTTTCAAGAAGCGAGTAGATACCTTCTGATAAGTATCATCACCAGCATTTAAACGAGGAACATTGGAATTTTTATTTTCTGGAGTCCATGCATTTAAAATGTCCTTATGCCAGTTCAAACCAGCATTATCTCCACTATGCATCAGTTCCTGGTAACTTGCATCATAAACTTCTCCTCCAATCTGATAAGAGAAGCTAGCAGATAAATCAAAACCTTTAAACTCTAATGAAGTTCCAAAACCTCCATAAACATCAGCCAATGAGCTTCCAACATTCACCTGTCCAGCTGTAGCCCAGTCAGTTGTAATTGTTCTATTTCCATTTTCATCAAGAACAAATTCGCCATCTTTTGCCTTATAATAAGTTGCTACACCTGTATTTGCATCAGGACCTGCATAAACTCGCATATAAGGATCGTACAATGAACCTCCAATTTCAATTATACTCTGACTTCTTTGAATACCTGTTTCACGAACACTTTCGTGTAGATCTAACACCTCGTTTCTGAAGTGAGTAGCATTCAAATTAACAGACCAGTTGAAATCAGGACGATTAATAATCGTATAATTCAATTCTAATTCAAATCCTTTATTAATCAATTCTCCAACATTAATTGGTCTTGAAGCATATCCCCATGATACAGGAACAGGTTGGTTATATAAAAGATCAACTGTTTTTCTTGAGAAATATTCAATACCTCCGGCTAATTTTCTGTTAAATAACTCAAATTCTAAACCTGTATTGAAACTGTAAGATGTTTCCCAAGTAATATCTTTATTTCCTTTGTAATCAAATGTCGTAGAGAAATCTCCATCTGCATTTGTTACTTTAAACTGATCAAGATATGGGTAATAGTTACCAAGGTTATCATTACCTTGTACACCCCAACTTGCTTTAACTTTCAATAGGTCAACCCAAGATGCTTGTAAAGACTGGAAGAAACCTTCCTTGTCAACTAACCAAGCTCCACCTAAACTACCAAAGTTACCCCAGCGATGATCTGGATGGAAACGAGAAGAAGCATCACGACGATACGATCCATTGAAATAATACTTGTCATCATAGTTGTACTTAAATCTACCTAAGAAACCTAATGTAGAATAAGTATTTGTATAAGAACCTACCTCTGCTGGTGAAAAAATAGAATTATCTATCTCACCAATATTTGGGTTATATAAGTTTTTATTACTAATACCAATATACTGATGCTTATACTCATACGATTCGTAACCTGCAAGAATATCGAATGTATGTTTCCCAATATTCTTAATATACTTTAATAGATACTGTTGGTTAAAACTTACAGTTCTTTCATGCTCAACATAAACACTACCATTATCAGATACTGCAGCTCCATAAAATGGATTGTATAAATGAGACTCACGCTGATTACGAGAGTTAGCACCTAAAATTGCACTAAACTTCAACTCATCAGTCAAACTTACGTCTGCATACCATTTACTTCTCACATTGTCAGTCAATGCATCATGAGAGTCCAATTCTAATGTAATTGCAGGGTTTGATAATCCCATAAAAGCACGTTTTTGCTTTGTAGTAGTACCAAAGTCATAAACAGTAATACCATTGTTATCTACTCTAATATTACCATCTGCATTACGTACATACATTGGATAAATTGGTGCAATTCTATCTGCAATATAGAATAAGTTTCCAGATGACCCCCAACTAGTCTGACCACCAGGAGCTTTATAATTGTAGTGAGTATAATTGATATTTGCTCCAACTTTCAGCCATTTCTTAGCTTGAAAATCCAAACTCGATTGCCCAGAGATACGCTTAAAACCAGAACCTGAAACAATACCAGTATCATCCAGGTACCCTCCAGACACATAATAACTCAATTTATCTGCTTTTCCAGAAATTGACACATTATATTCTTGTCTAACATTTCCTGAATCGAACAACTCATCATACCAATTATCTGGTGTATAATAGTAAGTTCCATCAGAATACCCTAGTTTAGCATTAGGATTTAATTTTCCATTGGTTCCAATCATATACTCACCATCAGGTATAGTATAAACTTGATAACCTAAACCTCCATTATCAGCATCCAGCAAAGCATTTCTTGCAAACTGATGAGATTCAGCAGCTGATTTGCCAGCATAATAACGCTTATTATACAATGCTTTGTAGAATGTTTCGTAGTACATTGCTGGATCATCCATCATATCGTACTGAGGAATAGCTCTTGAATTACTACCCATTTTCACATCTACACGAATTCTAGCTTCTTTCGATTTACCCTTCTTTGTTGTAATAATAATTACACCATTTGCTCCACGTGCTCCATAAATAGCACTTGCAGAAGCATCCTTCAGAACATTCATTGACTCAATGTCACTAGGATTAATAGAAGAAATACTTCCATCAAAAGGAACACCATCTACAACATAAAGTGGATTATTAGATGCACTGATAGAACCAATACCCCTAATTCGAACGGTAGCAGAAGTACCTGGCTGTCCATTAGAACTTGTTATCTGAACACCAGCCACCTGACCAGCTAAAGACTTAGTAACATTTGAAACTTGACGTTTCGCTAAATCTTCACTTTTAATGGTTCCAGCAGAACCAGTAAAAGATTCTTTTTTAGTAGTTCCGTAAGCAACTACCATAACTTCATCAACATCAACAACGTCTGCTGATAGTTTTACATCAATTTTAGTACGACCATTGATGATTTCTTCTTTGGCTTGCATTCCCACATAACTATACACAAGTGTAGTTGCATCATTAGGAACGTCTAATGTGTACTTACCATCAATATCAGTTACAACTCCTAAAGTAGTCCCCTTGACCACTACTGATACCCCAGGTAGAGTTGCCCCATCATCAGCACTGGTTACAACACCAGTGATTGATTTTGTTTGGGCAAATGCTACAGACAGTCCTAACAATAGTAAGGACGTAAGTAATAGCGCAAACTTTTTCATAGAACATTTTTTTTGGTTAAAAAAAGTGATATGCATAACAATTGTATAAAAATAACATTAAATGTTAATATTCCTTAATTTTATTGGTATTATTTATTCTTTAGCTCCTTCTAATTTTATTTTCATTTCATAAGATTTTAAACTCAATTTTCTACAAACCAGAACATTTACCCTCCCATTTTTAAGTTAAAATAAATTCCAACTTTCTTAACACTCCATTAACAAATCCCGCAAAAACACTAGTATTACAGAAGCACAAAAACTAATAGCTACTATTTTTCAATGGATTAAATCAAAAACAAAAAGAGGGAACATGTTTCATCCTAACACGTCCCCTCTTTCCCTCTGTTTATATTAAATCACCCCTACATAATAGATGGAGTTGCTATTTTAACATTAATTGGCTAATGCAAATTCTCTTCCTGCACGTAATGCTTTCAAGTTCATATTAACAATATCAGCCCCTTTTTTCTTAAAAATCGCTTCTACTCCTTTTTCCAACACTTCGAAATCGACACCAATAAAAGGCGATGCAGCACCTAGCATTACAATATTTGAAGCACGAACGCTTCCTGCTTCTTTAGCAATTTTATCCGCATCAATCAATACTACATTTTTATGCTTCTGAATTTCGGCTTTTACATTCTCCAGTTCTGGATAGTTATCGATATTCAGAAATGGAGTACTATTGGTTACCACATAACCTTCCGTACTTAAGTAAGGCAAATAACGTAACGACTCCATTGGCTCTACTGCCAAAATCAAATCTGCTTTTCCTTTTGGAATAAGATCAGAATAGATTGTCTGGTCGGAAATGCGCATATGAGAGACCACATCTCCTCCACGCTGACTCATTCCGTGAGTTTCGGCCTGTTTTAATTCCAAGTTATTTTCAAGAGCTGCAGCACCAATTACTGCTGCAATGGACAAAATTCCCTGACCACCTACTCCTGCTAATATAATATCTGTCTTCATTGTCTTTTCTTTTTCAGTTTTCATTCGGGTCTAATTCTCCTTGGCAGCCTTTGCCATTCTTCTCATTCGCGCTGCACGCTGAATACATTCTCTACGAGGAACGATTACAGAGACTCCTTCGTAAGCCAATTCTTCATTAATCAACTGCACCATCTCTTCGTGATTCTTCTTATGAGGAATAATTACTTTGATATGGTCTGGATGAACGCCAACTGCTGCACAGATATCTTCAATCTTTCCTTCTGCTGAAGAATGCTGCCCGCCAGTCATCGATACTGATTCATTATCAGAGATAATTACTGTAATACTCGATTTCTCGTTCACTGCATCTAGCAAGCCTGTTATTCCAGAATGAGTAAATGTTGAGTCACCAATTACAGCAACCGAAGGAATCAATCCTGCATCAGCAGCTCCTTTAGCCATTGTTATTGATGCTCCCATATCTACACAAGAGTTGATACTTTCATATGGAGGTAAAGCACCAAGTGTGTAACAACCAATATCTGAGAAAACTCTTCCTTTTCCATATACCTCTAATGCTTCGTTCATGGCTTTGTAAACGTCCATATGTCCACATCCCATACATAATGCAGGAGGACGACTCTCTACCAATTCTGGAATTTCACGTCCTTCAGTACAAGGAAGTCCTAATGCTTTAGCTACCCAATCAGGATTTAATTCACCTGCACGTGGTAAAGTTCCATCCAAGCGTCCTTTCACATTCTTTCCGCGACCAAAGAAATCGCTTAACATTTCCTCAACAAGCGGATAACCTTCTTCCATTACCAATAATTCATCGCACTCTTCTTCCATTTTGCGAATCATTTTTTCCGGCACCGGATATTGTGAAATTTTAAGAATTGGATGCGGGCAATCATCTTCCGGATAATTCTCCATTAAATAGTTGTATGCAATACCGCAGCAAATAATTCCCAACTTCTTATTTTCTCTATCTATATATTTATTGTATACCGACTCTTCTGCCATCTGAATGTAACCATCCTGGTTACCCAATAACATATTGTATCGCTTACGAGCAATTGAAGGCAACAATACAAACTGACGTGGATCTTTTGGTAACACCATTGTATTTTCATCCAGCAACTCTTTACGTACAACTCCAGCACGCGAATGCGCCAAACGAGTAGTAATACGAAGCAAAACAGGAACACCTGCCTTTTCCGACAACTCGAACCCAATACGAGCCATGTCATAAGCTTCCTGCTGATTACTTGGTTCTAAAACCGGAATCATTGAAAACTTAGCATAAAAACGACTGTCCTGTTCGTTTTGCGAAGAGTGCATTGAAGGGTCATCAGCAACTGTTACAATTAAACCTCCATTTACACCTGTAATAGCAGCATTCACAAATGCATCGGCAGCCACATTTAGTCCAACATGCTTCATACAAACCATGGCACGTTTTCCAGCGTAAGACATTCCCAATGCTGTTTCCATTGCTGTTTTCTCATTGGCCGACCACTCTCTATGGATATTGCGTTCTTTAGCTAATTCATTTTCCTGAATATATTCTGTGATTTCTGTTGAAGGAGTCCCCGGATAGGCATAAACTCCTGACATCCCCCCATCTATCGCTCCTTGTCCGATAGCTTCTACTCCTAATAATAAATGTTTTTGCATAACGTATTTATGTTTCTATTTTTTCAACTTAGTACAAATCGCTTTTTACTCATTTAAAGCTCTTTACCAAATTACCTAAAACATTAATACCAAAACAGAAGCAAATCCATTCAATTAAATGCTGTTCGATACAAAAACCACACCTACAGCTTTCAATTCGAAAGCTATTTCTATTTTTCACCTAACAAATGAAGCCTACTGAATACTCTTCAGTAAAAAACACCTCCAACCACAACTTTCATATTACAACTAAACCACTCAATATTTTTACAATTTAAAAGCATCACACATCAACCAAACCACACAACCCACTCAATACCTGAACATTACCCTATATTATCAAAAAATCTATTTTCGTCCACTTTTTCACATTTTACCTCTTCAAGCCAAAACATCATTTTTCGACACTTCTATAATTTCAATCTTAGCCACAGGCTTATTATATTTGAATAAAAAGTGCCCATATGATTAAAATAACATCAACCATTCATCAATTATACCCATCTACAGCTCTGGGGATTATTGAAGCCAATGTTTCAATACAAAAAAAGAACAACGAACTAATCAACAAGATGGAGGAATTTGCCACCCAGTTCAAATCTAATAATGCCATCGAAGCAATTGCCCAAATTCCTGCTATTAACGACACCAGAAGTGCCTACAGAGCATTTGGAAAAGAACCAGCTCGATATAGAGTTTCATCTGAAGCCCTTTTAAGAAGAATTGTTCAAGGCAAAGGCTTATATTACATCAACAATGTGGTAGATGTAAACAATCTGGTTTCTATTGAATCGGGCCATGGGATATGCTGTTTTGACCGAACTAAAATTGAAGGAGATGATATTCTTTTTACAATTGCTGATGAAGGAGAAACCTACAAAGGCATTGGCAAAGGTGAGTTAAACATTAGTAAACTACCTGTATTTAAAGACGAAAAAGGAAGTTTTGGCAGTCCAACAAGTGATTCACAAAGAACAATGATTACAGACTCAACCTCTAAGATCCTGTTTATTATTGTTTCCTTCTCAGGCAATCGCCACCTGGATCACAATTGTCAAAAAGCCAAAGATTATCTACAAACATATTGCAACGCCGAAATCACCAATTATTACATTGTTGGTTAAAGCATCAAATAAAAAAGCCGTCTATCTTTTAATGATAAACGGCTTTTTGTTAGCAATTACGCTTCTTTTATTTCGCTGTTTTAAGCACTTCAATTAACAAGTCCCAAAACTTTTGAACGGTTTCAATATTGATTTTCTCATCCGGAGAGTGAACAGCTCTAAGCGTTGGTCCAAATGAAATCATATCCATTCCAGGATATTTTTCCAAGAACAATCCACACTCTAGTCCTGCATGAATAGAGCGAACAATAGGATCTACATTGAACAATCGCTTATATGCATCGCGAGTAATTTCCATAATTTCCGACTCTGGATTTGGAGCCCATCCTGGATATCCATCACCATGAGTAACTTCTGCTCCTGCCAAAATAAATACCGACTCAACCATCTGTGCTAAATCCCACTTTCCACTTTCTAGGTCGGAACGCTGACTGGTAGTAATCAGAATTTGGTTATCCTCGATGAATTTAACCGAAGCCAAATTAGTTGAAGTTTCAACCATTCCTGGCATACGATAGCTCATTGCATGTACTCCGTGTGGGCAAGCATACAATGCATTGATCAAACTATTTTGTGTTGGCTCGTCTAAAACAAATTCAGGCATATCTGTCGATCCCAATTCCATTTTCAAATTAGGCTCAGTAATCTTCAATTCATTTTCAACTTCCGCACGATAGATATTAAATTCGGCAGTTACCTGCTCTTTATCTTTGCTATCTACTATAAATACAGCTTCCCCTTCACGAGCAATTGCATTGCGCAAGTTACCTGCATCAAAATTAGCTAAACGAATTCCATATTTGTTATTGATCATCCATAAGAAGCGGTTCACAATTTTGTTGGCATTACCTCTTCCTTTATTGATATCGTCGCCCGAGTGACCTCCCAACAATCCACTTACACTAATCTTAATGGCAAATTGTCCTGCAGGAACACTTTCCTTTTCGTATTTGAAAATAGCTGTAGTATCAACACCTCCGGCACAACCAATGAAAAGCTCCCCTTCATCCTCTGAGTCCAGGTTAATCAACGTAGTTCCTGTCATGAAACCTGGCTTCAATGCAAAGGCACCAGTTAGTCCAGTCTCTTCATCAACAGTAAATAAACACTCGATAGGACCGTGAGCAATATCAGTAGCTGTAAGGACAGCCATTTGAGCAGCCATTCCAATTCCATCATCGGCTCCCAATGTTGTTCCTTCTGCTTTCACCCATTCTCCATCGATATATGGTTTAATAGGATCGGTATCGAAGTTATGTACCGTTTCCTTATTCTTTTCGCACACCATATCAATATGCGATTGCAAGATCACTGTTTTGGCATTTTCCATCCCAGAAGTAGCCGGTTTGGTAATTAAAACATTACCTGCTTCATCTGTTTTAGCATCCAGATTATGTGTCTTTGCAAAGTCTAATAAAAACTGAATTATTTTTTCCTCCTTTTTTGACGGACGAGGAACCTGACAAATATCTTCGAAATAATTCCACACTGGTTGTGGAGTAAGTTTATCGAGTTTTCTCATGATTATATATTATTTATTTGTGTCTAAAAGTACATTATTGAACATGGAAAAACAAGGAGATTTTCATTCCTATTTTATGTTCTAAAAACAAATCTCATCCCACTTCCTCATTTCAATTTCAACACAAAACATAACCTACACAAGTCCTTTTTCGTTGAAAAAATATATGCTTTTACACAAATGTTGCACAAATGCAACGAGTGTTCCAACACAACATCAACACATTAACTATTTTTGCCACAAACAGAAGGGGTATGAAATATTTTTTTACAATTATCATTATTGCCAGTACGCTTTTATCAGCATTTTCTGAAAGACCAATTTCTTTTAGGAGGATAACTCCTGAAGGAGGTTTAACATTTCAGGACATAAGAGACATTGTCAAAGATGATCATGGCTATATATGGATCTCGTCTCAGAATGGATTATTCAGATACGATTCTAAGAACTTTTCCACATTTAAATACAACAGCAACGACTCGCTGTCCATTCCTCACGACAAACTCACTGTCTTATGTTACGACAAAGCAAAAATGCTTTGGATCGGAACAGAAAATGGCATATGTCAATACAACTATTCAACTCAGTCGTTTACCAAAATACAACTCTCCCACAATAACAAACCAATCGACACTCCATATGTAAACGATATTTCTCAAGATAATGATGGCAATTTATGGTTTGTAATCAATCATAAAGCATTTCAACTTATCCCCAACACTCATCAACTAAAAAAAGTAAATACCAAAGCTCAATATTCAAAAATTTATTTCGATTCGAAAAACCAAGGTTGGTTGGGAACACGTACTGGTGAAATAAGAAAACTCAACAAAAAAGATTTCACTACTCAATCGGTATTACAACATCGATTTATTCAAAATGTAAATACCATTAAAGTTAAGGGGAACAACCTTTGGGTGGGTTATCAAGACGGAGGAGTTTGCCTTTACAACACAAAAGGCAAACTAAAAAGGCACTACAAATACAAATCAGACAAATGGAATATCGAAAGAGCGAGTGTTCGCGACATTGAAATTGATAAAAGTGGACGAATTTGGCTGGCCACATTCAAAGGATTATTTATTGAAAAAGATGGACAACTAAAAAGATACTCCCCTGAAAATGCCCCAGGTCTTCCTCACACATCTATATTCTGCATCTATCCCGATGAAGAAAATGGCATGTGGGTTGGTACATGGACTGGAGGAATTGCCTACTATCATCAAAAAGACAATCACTTTCAGAATTACCAATTCAGTAATAACAAAGGAAGTATTTCCAACAATATTGTTTCTTCGTTTGCTCAAACTGAAAACGATAAAGTTTATGTTGGAACAGAAGTGGGCGGACTAAACATCTACCACCTTGAAAATAATAAGTTCTCGCAAGTAGAACTGAGAACAAATGACCAGTTGGCATACAATGTCAAGGCACTGGCTAAAGATAAATACAATCGATTATGGATTGGTACTCTTCAGGGGCTTTTCTGTAAAGATGGAAAGAAGATAGAGCACTATTCGCAAGGTACTAACGATGGAAAGCACATCAGCAGTAAGAACATATATTCGCTTTGCGCTGCCGACTCTGGAATTTGGGTGGGAACATTTGGTGGCTCCATCAACTTTTACAGTTTCAAGCACAAACGCTTTTGGCATTCAGAACAGCTATTTAATGAGCCAGTAAACCGGTCAATTCGATGCCTTTCATTGGATAAACTAAACAATCTTTGGTTTGGAACACATGATGGAATATATCAGTACAAAGATCAAAAACTGACTCATTTTACGTCACAAAACACGTCCCTTCCAAGCAATACTTATTATTGCATCTATCCTACTAAAGATGGAAAAATATGGTTTGGTAGCCGATCGCACGGAGTAGTTGTTTTCGATCCTTCCAAACAACAATTTCATACCGAGACCTTAAACGACAAAATAAAAGATCTGGATGTTTATGGTATAATCAGCGATAAAAAGGACAACATCTGGTTAACCAGTAACAATGGTATTTTTTGCATAAACAAGCACCCTGAAAACATTCATCACTTTACCCATCAAGTGGGCATACAAAGTAACCTTTTCAACCCACTAGCCATCTTCAAAGATGCCAATAACACCCTTTATTTTGGTGGGACCAATGGACTAACCACCTTTCAGCCCGATGAACTAAAAAGAAACCAGCGTGCTCCCAGAGCAATGATTAACAAAATCACCATTAACAATAAGACGCAGGTCAACTATTTCAACCTAATAAAAAAAGATACAAAGGCCGAACTGGACTTACAGTATTTCGAGACCTCGTTGCGTTTTGACTTTTCAGCTGACAACTATTTATTACCATCGAAAAACCGTTTTCAATATCGCTTAATTGGCCTTTCAAAAGAATGGATCAACAGCGAATCGGAGGCCAATGCTATTTTCACCAACTTATCGGATGGCGACTATATCTTCGAAGTAAAAGCAGCCAACAACGATGGAATCTGGAATGAAACTCCTACCCAAATATTCATCCATATCGATCAACCTTTCTGGCAATCACCACTGGCCTATCTGATATACATTAGCATACTAGCTGGAATAATGTGGCTATTCATTCGCTTTAACCAAGATAAACAACACTTAAAAAAACAGGTGTTACTTGAAAAGCTGGAAAGGCAAAAGAAAGATGAGCTGCACGAAATGAAGCTACAGTTCTTTACCAACATTTCTCATGAATTCAGAACTCCATTAACTTTAATTGCCGGCCCAATAAAGCAACTTCTTACCGATTCTCAGCTATCAGTTAAATCGCGAGAATACTTGGAAGTAGTCGATCGCAATTCCAAGCGTTTATTGGGACTGGTAAATCAGATTCTTGATTTACGTAAAGCTGAAAACACCAAGAGCACCTTACAAGTAGGTACTATTTCGCTGAAACCATTTATAGAAGAACGCTATCTTAATTTCAAGCAATTGGCTACCGACCAACAAATCGACTATCAATTCATTTTCCATGGTGAAAATGATATTTACATAGAAGCAGACGAAGATAAATTGGACAAGATCATCTACAATTTGCTTTCCAATGCATTTAAGAATACTGCTTCACATGGTTCTATTTCCATAGAGGCCGGACTATACGATAGAAACAGACCGAAGAAAAACTACTCCAATCAACTAAAGTTTGGACAGCTGGATGCCGATGAGGCCATTGAAATTTCAGTCCTTGATACCGGAAAAGGAATTGCCAGCAACGATCTATTGAAAATATTCAATCGTTTTGAACAAACCAGCGACACACCACAAGGCACAGGTATTGGTCTTTCGCTATGCCACGAATTCACCTTGCTACATCGCGGTGACATTACAGCACAAAGCACTCCAAAGAAAGGCTCCAGATTCAATGTTCGCTTACCTCGCAAACAAGCGGCACAGAAGATGTTGTCGAACAAAGCAATGCATCCGGAACAAACTCCAGATTTCCCAATCAATGAAACCTCTCCGGTAATGGATGGAAATCGTCCTTTGATCTTAATTGTTGAAGATCAAACCGACCTACGAAAATACCTGAACGATTTACTGTCGCAGAAATACGACACTTTGCAAGCAACTAATGGAAAACAAGCATTAAAGCTGCTAAACAGTCACGCCGTAAACATTATTCTTTCGGATGTTATGATGCCCGAGATGGATGGCTTTGAACTTTGTCAGCAGGTAAAATCAAATATCGAAACCTCGCATATTCCTGTCATTCTACTAACTGCACTTTCATCTATAGAGCAAAAAGTAGTTGGCTTCAGGAAAGGTGCCGATGCTTATATCCCAAAACCATTCGATGAAGATCATCTATTTACACGTATCGAAAATCTGATACTTCAACGAGACAGATTAAAGCAATCATTCAACCAGAAAGTCATTAAAGAAGAGACACTGAATGTGGGCGATCTGGATCATTACTTTTTAAATCGATTGAATAAAATCATCGAGGAGAATATTCAAAACGAAGAATTTTCGGTTGAACTATTAGCATCCAATGCTGGAATTAGTCGAAGTCAGCTTCATCGAAAACTGAAAAGTCTGACCGGGAGCTCTACCACTGAATACATGCGCATGATTCGCTTAAAGAAAGCAGCAGAACATCTTAAACGAAACGAATACAATATCGATGAGATTGCCTATTTAGTAGGATTTACGTCTCACTCCTACTTTTCGAAATGTTTTAAACAATTGTATCAAGTTTCGCCCAAAGAATATAAAGCAAAGTACATGTCGCATAATCAACAGTGAACACCGAATAGAGTAACGTGATTGTCGGATATTCATTTCTAATAATACCTTTGGCCTGAAAACCATATTTTAAAACTGAATTAACCGCCCAGTTTTAATTAACTATCCGACTCATCACCTACTCATTGATATTTTATATCAACAGATTATCTCTCAATCGAATTAAAACATTGTATTAACCAAACGAAATTGTAAAGATGAGTACGAAATTTCTACTACTATTACTACTCTGTTGTATTGGTTCTTTTTTCAAAGCCAATTCGCAAAGTATTTCATTAAATGGCAGTTGGCAACGTGGTATCAATCGTCAGTACACAAATCACGTCCAATTACCTGCTATATCCGAAGATCCTACAAAAATGCAAGAAGGTACTCTTTGGTTTAAACGACAAGTAACACTACCCAGAGGGCAATGGCAAAATGCCACATTAATTCTGAAAGGTGCGCGTTTTGCTCCTTCCATCTATGTTAATGGTGAGAAAGTTTCTGAAAAAGAGGGAGGAATGGCTCCAACTTTTCATGCACTTAGCCACTCTGCTATTCAACCCAATGAGAAAGTAACCATTGAAATCGCACTAAAATCGCTAAAAGAGCTTTCTCAGAAAGATGCATCGTATATTCCAACTGCTGATCATTGGCGCTCGAATATTTCATCATGTATCTGGGATGATATTGTTCTACATTGCCATGGGAACAACCGTATTGCAGCTATTATTCCTGCGTTTAAACCGGATAATAGAACATGTGATGTAACTGTTCACATGGAGAAACCAATTAAGACAGTTTCACAAATAAAGCTTGAAGTAATTGACTCAAGAGGCAAAGTAGTTATAACTAAAAGTCAAAAGATAAAAGGGAAAAAATTAAAAGTGACACTTCCCATTGATCAACTTCCACTTTGGACTACAGATACTCCACATCTTTTCAAACTAAAAGCGACCGTTAACGGAAACGGCCAATTGATTGATAACAACCAAATCAATTTTGCCAATCGTTATTTCGAATTAAAAGACAAACAATTTTTCTTGAACGGAAAACCATCGAAACTAAGAGCTGGAACTGTTGTCTGGCACCGCTGGGTTAGAGATCAGGAAGGTGTAGAACTGGCATTTAACGAAGATTGGTTTCTTCAGAATGTTGTAAATCGATTGAAAGACCATGGAGCCAACACGCTTCGTTTTCATTTGGGAAATCCTCCTGAACGTTTTTTAGATATGTGCGACAAACATGGTCTATTGGTTCAATATGAATGGAGTTTCTTTCATGGTATGCCTGCCTCAAAAGAAAGTCTGCTAAAGCAATGGCAAAACTGGATTGATTTGGGACTACGCCACCCTTCAGTGGTACTAGTTCACCCCTACAACGAGACCCAAGGCAAACAACTAGAAACTGCTTGGGACGCACTAGATGATATTCTTCCACGCTACCCAAAGCTTGTTTTGGCCGATCGCGATGTACTACATATCCACAAATACTGGTGGTCGCTTTTCGAAAATTTAGGACTTTACTACGATAGCTACAACCAATTTCCAAAAGCAATAATGGTAGATGAGTTTGGAGGAAACTACCTGGACGGAAATGGAGATATTGGTGGATACAAGACCACTGCTTCAGCCTACATGCGCTTTTTGGGTAAGTCGCATTCTCGTGAAATGCGATTAAAACACCACGCAGAGTCCAATGCTAAAGTTGCAGAATATTGGCGTAGAATAGATGCAACGGGCTTCTCTCCATTTTGCATATTAGGTAGTCACATGGATGGCGATCATTGGTACATGGGCCAACTAAAAGATGGAAAACCAAAACAAGTTTGGGAAGCACTAACAGCATCGTGGTCGCCTGTTTCTGTTAGCCTTGATATTTGGGATAGAAACTTTAAAACCAACCAGGAAGTTTCAATTCCAATGCACTTGTTCAATGATACTCAAACCCCAAAATCACTTCATATCGAATATGGAATTAAGAAGGAAGATAAAATCATCGAGATAAAAAATCAAACGTTCCAGCTAAACGCATTCCAACACTCAGTTCAGCCTATCCTACTAGAAACACCTCAGAAACAAGGAAAGTACACTTTCTTTGCTCAACTAAAAAATCCTACTAAAGATGTTAAATACCCAGTTGTTTCGGAATGGGATTTCAGAGTTCAGGAGCTAACAGTTCTCAATCAGCTTCTTCATAAAGTTGCTTGCAACACTACCGATAAAGAGCTGATTTCATTCCTGAAAGAGAACCAGCTTTACACCAGTAAAAATGAATCGGTGTATGTAGTTGGTCGTGAAGGCTGGAAATTGATAACACAAAACAACCAGCAGCTACAGCAATTAATAAAGCAAAAGATTGAGAATGGTATTTCTGTTGTTATGCTGGATATTGGTCCCCGTTATTTTGGACAAGGTTATCCTAAAGACCAAAACCTTGGCCCCTTACAAGGACGCTATAGAGCAAAAGGCGATAAATTGGTTAAATACCAGCTTCCTTTCGGTATTGAATTAGAATTCAATGAAATTAGCGAGCCAGAGAGTCATATTCATCCGGCAAAAGACAATCAATTGTGGCAAAACCTGTATTATGATTCAAACTGGCTTTGGAACGGCATGCGAGGTGGATTAATAGCACCAGCAACATCCATAAAAATTAGTGGTCTGAGCTACAAAGCTACATTAAACCAATGGCAAGCTCGTGGTGCAGATATCCAATTGATGAAAAGCGACAGCTATTTTGCTTACAATCTGCAAGGATTCTATGCCTATTCCACCAAGCAAAACAACAAAACAACCATAAATGCTCTCCGCAAAAAAGTGAAATTCTTGGTAGAAGATGCACCTTCGTTGCAAAACGCAGTTGATCCCAATGCAAAAATCGAGGAGATCGATTTAGTTGCAACACTACAGCAATCACAACAAGGGAAAGCTAAAAACCTAACACCACTTGCTCTTTGTGGCAACAGCCTTACTAAAACTCCGGTTATTAAAATCGACTTTGGAAAAGGAAAAGGTCAACTTATTTTATCGCAGCTATTAACTCACAAGCGACTAATAAACAACCACACAGACCTCGATTATTCCATTCGCCAAGATCAATCGGCACGACAAACAGTCATCAACATGCTTAATATTCAATAGTCAAATAAAAGTCCAAGGAAGAACACCCTTGGACTTTTTACTAATTATCAAAATTTCACACACACAACTTATGTCATCAACTACAACTCAACCACCTTACTTAGTACCTCTATCACAGTTTTATCTGATACCGGAGTTTCTCCTTTTTTAAATCCATAGTCGGTAATTACCACGTGCTTATAATTGGCAAAATCGTGTTTTTTCACAATTCGCCTTCCACAAGCTATTGGGCACCCATCGATTACTAACAAATCTTTGGTTTTGAAATTATCGATTGATTTCTGAATTCCAGCTCCTACTAATGCCAAGCAACTCATTTTTCGTTTACCAGCAACTTGCAGGCTTCGCGCCACTTTATCTGAGATGCAACCTACATCTGAAGCTCCAGAACAAGCTAAAACGATCTTATCGCCTGTATCACACATACATTTTTCGTTACTCATAATCAAAGAATCAGGTTGAATAGATATCCAAGAACAATGATGAATAGAGTTATCACACCAAAGAAAATTCCAATCAATTTCCATTTCATCACTTTAGTTAACAATGTTGCTTCTGGTAACGAGAGCCCTACTACCGCCATCATAAATGCGATTGCAGTACCCAGCGGAACTCCTTTGGCAACAAAAACCTGGATTACAGGCACAATACCTGCAGCATTGGCATACATTGGTACGGCTAAAATTACTGCCAGCGGAACAGCATACCATTTGTCGGCAGCCAGAAATTCCGTAAAGAAATTCTCCGGTACATAGCCGTGCATAGCCGCACCAATAGCAATACCTATAATTACATACAATAACACTTTGCGAACAATATCCCAGCCATCTTTAATGATAATAGGTAAGCGATCGATAAAAGGTGTTTTTTCTCCTTCCCATTTTTCATTCTCAATCATTGCATTGGCTTGCACTTCACGCACCCAATCGCTCAGGTATTTATCCAGCTTCAGTTTTCCTAAAACAAAACCACCAAGCATTCCCATAAGAATTCCACTTCCTGCATATATCAAGGTTGCTTTTACCCCGAAAAGCCCCAAAAACATTGCTACTGCCACCTCGTTCACCAGTGGCGAAGTAATCAGATAAGCAAAAGTTACCCCCAACGGGATTCCTCCTTTTACAAATCCTATAAATAATGGAATAGAAGAACACGAACAAAACGGAGTAACCGCCCCAAAGAAAGAGGCAAAGAAGTACTCCAATCCATATAATTTCTTAGTAGTAAGGTAAACCCGCAAACGATCAACAGGGAAATAGGCATTTACAACTCCCATTAAACTACTAATTAGAAAAAGAAGAATTAGAATCTTGATGGTGTCGTAAAAGAAGAAGTTTATCGCTTCGCCTAAATGTGATTCTGGCTGAAGCTTTATTAAGTCGTATGTAAATGAGTCGACCAAACCAGGTAGGAAATGATATAAAGCAACCAGCAATGGTAAAACAGTTGCTACTGCCAGCATTAAACCTCCTCGTTTTCGCATTTGTTCGTTATGCATTCCCAGTGAAGCTTGTAGTGCATATACTACACTCTTCTTTTCATTTCTATTTTGCCTCATTTTATTCATTGTTTTCGCATTCGTAGTTCGCAAAAAAACGAACAATGATTTTAAATTTTTTTACTTCTTCAATAAACTAACAATCTCATCAACCGATGTCACTTTTCCTGTCATCACCACTTCATCGTCAATCACCAAAGCAGGTGTAGTCATTACTCCATAGTTCATTATCTGCATGATATCTTCCACTTTTGTTACCACTGCATCAACTCCTGTTTTCTCTACTGCCTCTCTGGCTGCTTTCTCTAAACTTTTGCATTTTGCACATCCTGTACCTAAGATTTTTATCTCCATCTTAATCTGATTTTAAGTCAAGATCATTATTCGCATTTCGCAAAAAGACGAACAATGATTTCAAAAAATTTTTATATCCCTAAAAATGGTTTAAAAAGCTGTTTCGCTTCTTCCCAATTTTCCTTATTGATGCAATATTTAATTCTCGGAGCTTCAATTTCACCTTGAATTAAACCTGCATCTTTTAATTCTTTTAAATGTTGAGACAAGGTAGACTTGGCAATTGGCAAATCGTCACTTAAATCACCACTGTAACAACAGCTCTGTCTTGACAGAAGATCTAACACATAAACACGTACAGGATGCCCCATTGCTTTGGCATATCGAGCAATTCGCTGTTGTTTTTCTGTTGTTACTGATTTAATGTTCATCTCCCTGTTCGTAAATTCACGAACAAAAGTAATTATTTATTTTTGTTTTCAAAAAATAGCTCGATTTATTCCACTTAAATTCGAGTTAAGTTTACATTCTGGTTGCAAAAAGGGCTGTCCCACAATTGCGAAACAGCCCTTTTCTATATCAATAAAGTAGACTCTATTTGTAAATTTCTTTCTTTGCCGACTTTAATGTATTAATCATTAACGAAGTAATGGTCATTGGTCCAACTCCACCTGGAACTGGAGTAATGAAGCTACACTTATCCGCCACTTCATCAAATTTCACATCACCTTTTAATTTCCATCCCGATTTGGTTAAATCAGACTTAACGCGAGTTGTACCTACATCGATAACAACTGCACCTTCTTTAACCATATCAGCAGTTACGAATTCTGGTGATCCCAATGCTGCAATTAAAATATCGGCGCTTGCACAAACCTCTTTCAGGTCTTTAGTGCGACTGTGAGCAACTGTAACTGTTGCATTTCCTGGCTCCCCTTTACGAGAAAGCAGGATACTCATTGGGCGCCCAACAATATTACTACGACCAATTACAACCACATTCTTTCCTGATGTTTCGATATTGTAACGACGCAACAGCTCCATAATTCCCTGAGGAGTAGCTGACACAAATGCAGGAGCACCAATAGTCATTCTACCAACATTCATAGGATGAAATCCATCAACGTCTTTTCTTGGATCGATTGCTTCAGTTACTTTCTCTTCAGAAATATGTTTTGGCAGAGGCAACTGAACGATAAAACCATCTACATCTTCGTCACGGTTCAATTCATCGACCTTGGCAAGCAATTCTGCTTCGGTAACATCGTCTTCATAACGAACTAAAGTCGATTTAAAACCCACTTCGTTACAAGCACGCATTTTACCAGCAACATACGACTCACTACCACCGTCGTGACCTACTAGTACCGCTACTAAATGAGGAGTTTTACCTCCTTCTGCTTTCAATGCTTTTACATCTTCGGCAATCTCCTGCCTTACATCGGCAGAACACTTTTTACCATCAATCAGAATCATGGTTACAATTGTTTAATTAGGCACTTTTAATTCTTATCTTCTGGGCATTCCACGCATCATTTTCTTCATGTTTCCTCCCTGAGAAACCATGCGCATCATTTTGCGTGTTTCATCGAATTGCTTAATCAATCGGTTTACTTCCTGAATGTTTGTTCCCGATCCATCAGCAATACGTTTACGGCGAGAACCATTCAAACATGCTGGATCTTCACGCTCTTTTGGTGTCATCGAGTAAATAATTGCCTCGATGCTCTTGAAGGCATCATCATCGATATCGACATTTTTCAATGCTTTTCCCATTCCAGGAATCATTGAAGCCAAATCTTTGATGTTACCCATTTTCTTTATCTGATTAATCTGCTTCAAGAAATCGTTGAAGTTAAACTGGTTCTTCGCCAATTTCTTCTGCAGCTTCTTCGCTTCTTCTTCGTCGAATTGTTCCTGAGCACGCTCCACTAACGAAACGATATCACCCATTCCCAAAATACGATCGGCCATACGCTCTGGGTGGAATACATCCAAAGCTTCCATTTTTTCACCAGTACCAACAAACTTAATTGGCTTGTTTACTACTGTGCGAATTGACAAGGCAGCACCACCACGAGTATCACCATCTAATTTGGTAAGCACGACTCCATCAAAGTCCAATCGATCGTTAAATTCTTTGGCAGTATTTACAGCATCCTGACCAGTCATCGAGTCAACAACAAAAAGTGTTTCTGTTGGATTGATGGCCTGCTTAACAGCTGTAATCTCTTGCATCATCTGTTCATCGATGGCCAAACGACCGGCAGTATCGACAATAACTAAGTCGTTACCGTTTTGCTTCGCTTGCTTAATACCATCAAGAGCCAGTTGCACCGGATTCTTATTTCCTTCTTCGGTATAAACTTCTACACCTACTTGCTCTCCTAAAACTTTAAGCTGATCAATCGCAGCAGGACGATAAACGTCACCAGCAACTAATAATGGCTTTTTAACACGCTTTGTTTTAAGCATGTTTGCCAGCTTTCCAGTAAAGGTTGTTTTACCCGATCCCTGAAGACCAGCAATAAGAATAACGGCAGGTTTTCCTGTTATATCGATGTCAACATGCTCTCCACCCATTAATTCTGCCAGCTCATCGTGAACTATCTTCACCATCATTTGACCGGGCTTAACGGCTGTAAGCACATTCTGACCTAATGCTTTCTCTTTTACTCTTTCTGTAAATTGCTTGGCAATTTTAAAGTTAACATCGGCATCCAATAACGCACGACGTACATCCTTTAAAGTTTCAGCAATATTTATTTCTGTAATCTTCCCTTGACCTTTCAGTAGTTTGAAAGATCGCTCTAAACGTTCGTTAAGATTTTCAAACATGTCTACTTAATTGATTTAAATCCCTGCAAAAGTAGTAAAACTACTCATTATTAGCCAGTAATATTTTGCACAAAAAAAAACGTATTTCTCACACAAAAAACAACTCTCATTTTCAGTCAATTACACCTTTGCCCGCATTTTTATTGACAAAAAAACCTTTTTCGGGGGTCACCTTTTGCTGTTTTTCGGAATTAATAGGTGTATTCTTATTAATTAGGAAGTTCTTTATGACGGACAAAAACAATTTATATACTAGTTATTATGGCCTCGCATTTGAGTGTCCCATGGGAAAGCAGGTTTCTACTTGCGCCTTTGCGGAGATTCGAAAGTGTTCCAAATTCGAGGACAGACTAAAGTATATTAGAAGCTTAAGTCATGAAGAATTTGCTCAATTAATAAAAAAGCACCAAAAGTGCTTAGCTAAAAGAGAACAAAAAATTCCGTATTCCCGAATTGCTGTTTTGTAAAACAAAGAGAAAGGGATCCCTCTCCCTTTCTCCCTTCCCTTAAAAAGATTAGCCGTCATCCGACGGCTTTTTTTATATCTATTTCTTTTCTTCTGAAATCCACTGATTCAAGTGACTTTCAATAAAATCGTAAATCTTATCGTGTTGTTCTTTACCGTTGCCAACTACTTCCATTGGCTCACCGAACTTAATATGAACAGGTTTATTGCGATCCAGTTTTCCTAGCTCCTTCACTTTCTTTCCATTGCCCCAGAAATCAGTTTTAATAGCCACAGGTACTACTTTTACTTTTGCCTTACCGGCCAATTTAACCCCCAAAGAGTTAAACATATCTGGGTCTAACTTTACAGTTCTGGTACTCTGTGGAAATAGAATAACAGAGATACCATCCTTCAAGCGACTCATTCCTTCACGCAAAACAACCATAAGGTCTTCACGCGAGTTAGAGCGCCCTACAACAATCGGATTTCGCGATCGCATAATTGGCCCAAAGAAGTTACCTTTAATCAAGTTATCTTTTACAACAAAAGTCACCTTCTGCATTGGAGCAATAATACCCGGCAACACCATTGTTTCCAGCGTACTCATATGGTTACTAATATAAACAACAGGATCGCCCCCTAACTTCTCGATGTTTTCCAATCCTGTAATATGAAACTCTGCTCCTACTCGTTCCAAAATCTCAAATATTTCAATAGAAGAATCGCCCCACTCTTCATAGTCGTAAGTGCCGTTTAAAGCCAACTTTCTACTACGCATAAGTGCCCCAAAATATTTCCAGAGAAAAGGAACCCTAGAGTTTTTTAACAGACGATCGAGCCAATAGCGTTTTTTAATGTTGTGATCAGTAACGTAACTATCAGCATTAAAATATGGATGTTTCATTTCTTCTGAATTCGTTTTTTTCGCCTTCAAAAATACAATCTTTATCTGATATTATTATCTCCAACAATGTGAATCAGATAGATTGCATATTTTAAGCTGAAAAAGTAAAGTTCATTTAAGAAAAGCGGTTTTCCATATTCAGATTACCAATAACCTTTATATTTTTGAGCATTAAAACCACAAAATCATAAATTAATACCAATGAGACAATTCGCTCTACTCATAACTATGCTGATTATTAACAGCTGGTTATTTGCACAAAAGCCGGTAGATTACGTGAATCCATTTATTGGATCTACCAATTATGGAACTACGAATCCAGGTGCCATTGTACCACAAGGAATGGCATCGGTTGTACCTTTCAACGTTACTGGTTCAGAACAAAATACTTTCGATAAGGATAACCGCTGGTGGTCTACACCTTACGCATGGGAAAACAAATACTTAACGGGATTTTCGCATGTAAACTTAAGTGGTGTAGGTTGTCCGGAGTTAGGTGTTATTCTTTTGATGCCTACAACTGGAGAAATTGAGGCCGATGAAACCAAATATGGATCACTTTTCTCTAAACAAGAAGCGCATCCCGGATATTACACTTGTCAGCTTGACAAATATAAAATCAAGACTGAAGCAACGGCCACACAACGTACAGGGTCCAGTCGTTTTACGTTCCCTGCTGGTCAATCCAACATTCTTATCAACCTGGGAGTTGGCTTAACCAATGAAACAGGAGCTAGTGTAAAAGTGGTTTCTCCTACCGAAATTGAAGGTTATAGAATGACCGGAACGTTCTGCTACAACAACGGAACTGAACGCCCGGTATATTTTGTTGCTCGTTTCAACAAATCGGCTGAAAAGTTCGGAGTATGGAAACGCTATCCTAAAATGAAAGCTGAAGCCAGCTGGGAATCGAACAGTGGCAAAATAAAATACTACAAGAACTACGGCCAGGAAATGGTTGGAGACAGTATTGGTGCATGGCTTTCGTTCAATACTAAAAGCAACGAACAAATCGAAGTTAAAATTGGAGTTTCGTATGTAAGTATTGCCAATGCTCGCATGAACTTAGAAGCAGAAGCGGGGCAACAAACATTCGACCAAATAAAAGAAAAAGCATTTGCTGCATGGGATGAAGCTCTTTCGCGTATCACTGTAGAAGGAGGCACCAAAGAGCAAAAACGTATCTTCTATACTGCATTGTACCACATGCAAATTCACCCTAACGTACTGAACGATGTAAACGGACAATACCCATCAATGGATGGTTATGAAATTCTAGAGGCCAAAGATGGTGACCGCTACACCGTTTTCTCTCTTTGGGATACATACCGTAACTTCCACCCGCTAATGGCTCTTGTATATCCGGAACAGCAACTGAACATGGTTCGTTCGATGATTGAGATGTATAAAGAGAGTGGTTGGTTACCAAAATGGGAACTAAACAGTACTGAAACCCACGTAATGGAAGGAGACCCTTCAATTCCGGTGATTGTAGACACTTACTTAAGAGGTTTGAAAGATTTCGATGTGCAGTCGGCATACAAAGCAATGGTTAAATCGGCTACAACAGAAGGCAAGAACAATAAGCTTCGTCCTGACATCGACCATTACCTAAAAGAAGGGTATGTTCCAATCATGAAGCCATTCGACAACTCTGTGTCGCATGCACTAGAGTACTATGTTGCCGATTGGAACTTAGCTCAATTTGCAAAAGCTTTAAACAAACCTGAAGATCACAAAAGATTCTTAGCTCAATCACTTCGATATAAAAGCTATTTCGACAAAGAGTATATGATGATTCGTCCTAAAAAAGAAGACGGAACATTTCTAACTCCATTCGATCCAAAACAAGGAGAGAACTTTGCTCCAAGCCCGGGTTTCCACGAAGGAACAGCATGGCAATACACATTCTATGTTCCTCATGATATTAAAGGACTAATGAAGCTAATGGGCGGAAAACGCAAATTCACTCAAAAGCTACAGAAAGTATTTGATGAAGATTTGTACGATGTAGCCAACGAGCCTGATATCACATATGGTTACCTGTTTAACTATGTGAAAGGCGAAGAATGGAGAACTCAAAAGCAAATTCGCACGCTGATTGACCAATACTATAAAGATGAGCCAGGTGGTATTCCTGGAAACGACGACTGTGGAACACTTTCAGCATGGGTGGTTTATAGCATGATGGGCTTTTATCCAACTTGCCCTGGCGATATGGATTATGCCATCACCTCTCCTACTTTCGATAAAGTAACCATTAAACTGGACAAAAATTACTATCCGGGAGAGCAATTGGTAATTAAAGCCAATAACCAGGGAACTGAAAATGTTTTCATAAAAGGCATGAAACGAAATGGAAAATCTTTCAAGAAGTATTTCATTTCGCATGACAACCTGGTAAAGGGTGGAACTTTAGAGTTTAACCTAAGCAATAAAAGATAAATAAAGCCAACTACTCAAATACATTATAAACCATGAGACAATTAATCACCTGCCTACTGGTCCTCTTTTCAATTACCAGTTGGGCACAACGTGACACTGTAACAGTTCAGGTATTTACTTTCGATGATATAGTAAAACGCCGCGACACCATTCAATTACCTGATGATGGTAGAACGTGGGAGAAAATCTATATGATCAGAACATTGAAGTGCGATGAAAAAACCAAACGCGACAAATACAAATGTGGCGAATGGGATTATTCGACCCACACAATGCTTTACCTTCAGAAAAAAGACACAACTGAGATTCTTGAATTAGAGAATTTTGTTACTCCATATGGAAAAGGACTTGACTTGAATGGAGATAAAGGCTGGACATATGTTTACGATGTTACCGACTATGCTCCTGTTCTAAAAGGGAAAGTAGATATCTCATCTGGTAACCTTCAGGAATTACTTGACATGAAATTTGTTTTCATTGAAGGAACTCCTGCCAGAAATGTTATTTCTGTAGAGAACCTGTATCCTTGGGGATCGTACAACTACGGAAAACTGGCAGATGAAGAAGTATTAAAAAGCTTCAAATTGGCACTAAATCCAAAAGCTAAAGGTTATATGCTACGTGCTCGTATTTCAGGACACGGACACTACGGCCCACGAAACTGCTGCGAGTGGGACAACAAAACCCACACCTATTTTGGAAACAAGCAGGTACTTTTCAGATGGAATGTATGGAAAAACTGTGGAGACAATCCAATTTACCCACAGGGAGGAACATGGCAGTTCGACCGCGCTGGTTGGTGCCCGGGAACAGCTGTTGACACCTACGATTTTGAGTTGACAAACAAAGTAAATCCTGGCGACACGTTGGATTTCGACTATGGAATTGAACAATACAAAGACAACGGAGAAAAAGGTGGAAACTACATCATGAGTCACCAGATATTCACATATGGTGCTCCTAACTTCAAAAACGATGCTTCGGTTTCTGATATCATTTCGCCAACAACAAAAGATGCTTACGACCGTATCAATCCAATTTGTAAAAACCCTGAAATCATTATCAAGAACACAGGAAGTAACAAATTACGTTCGCTAACTATTACTTATGGATTGCGTAGTGGTAAACAAGAAACTTTTGTTTGGAATGGAAACCTTAATTTCCTTTCTGAAGAGCGAGTAACATTGCCAGACATGCAATGGCGAACAATGGATAAAGATCCTGTTTTTGTTGTTACTGTAAGTGAGCCCAATGGGGCAAAAGATGAGTACCTGTGGAACAACACTCTTTCTTCGGAAATTAAAAAGCCAATGCAATTGCCTTCAAAAATTTTCCTTCACATCGAAGCACAGGCTCTGAAAAGAGCTCGTGACAATGGTTATGAGTTGGTAAACAAAAAAGGAGAGGTAATCTATGCCAAAGAGGTACTTGAAGACGGAGAAGTAATCGATCAGTTGGTGGAATTGGAAGATGGATTCTATGAATTCAGAGTTTACGACCGAAAGGAAGATGGAATGATTCGTCAGTGGTGGTATCGTCGTTCTAATCCCGACATGGTGGGTAAGAACGGTAGAATTGCCATCTTCGATAAAGATCATAAACTTCTGAAAGAATTGAAATACGACTTTGCTGAGCAAGAAGTATTCCGATTCAGAGTTGGAAAAGTAAAATAGCAACTTACTATTATTCAATAAATGCAACGATCATTGGCAATGAGCAATCAACCGGTGATCGTTGTTTTTTTATATACAAACCAATTATATTTGCCTTAAATCGATTTTACTATGCTCAAATACCTCATCATACTTTGCCTGTTGCCGTTTATCTGCTTTTCTCAAAATTCAAAGCAGGATAAGCAATTTGCAAAGGCTTTAAAACTGTTTCACAATCAGAAGTATGATGAATGTATCGAAATCAGTCAGAAATTAATAAAGAAAGACGCTTCGTTTGAAAATGGTTATTTATTATTGGCCGATTGCTTTTCTGCACTTAAGCAAGATCAAAAGCAAACAGAAATACTACTTCAGCTTACCAATAATATTTCAAAGCCTCGCCCTCAAACATTTAAAGTACTGGCTCAGCTTTACTACCAGAGGAGTCAATTCGAGACAAGCAAGGAGTACATCAATCGATATTTAGAGAACGAAACGAAGACTGCTAAGCGTTCACAAGCTGTTCGACTAAAATCTAAGATTGAAACAGCTCTACAGCTTTTCAACGATTCGTTAGCCATTCAATTCGAAACAGTTCCTGAACAATGGACAAAGCAAGGAGCCATATATTTCATCCGTATTTCTGCCGATGATTCATTGGCTATTTTTACGGTGCGACATCACAACGGGCGTTTCATTCAGGAAGATTTCTTCCAAAGTGGGAAACACGAGAACGAATGGAGTGACGCTATTCCTGCTCAAGGACAACTAAACACCCCAATGAATGAAGGAGCACACTGCCTCTCTCCTGATGGAAAGTGGTTATTCTTCACAGCCTGTGGTCGAAGCGATGGTTATGGACGTTGCGATATTTACTTTAGTCAGAAAAACGGCAACTCATGGAGCAAACCAGTAAACATAGGCCAACCAGTAAACAGTGCAGCATGGGAATCTCAACCTGCTCTTTCGGCCAATGGAAGAGATCTCTACTTTGTCAGCAATCGCTCAGGGACAATTGGAGGCAAAGATATATGGCGATCACGAATTAAAGGCATTGATGAATCGGGCAGACCAATTATGGGAAAACCTGTAAACCTGGGAACTAACATTAATACTCCCAACGATGAAATGAGTCCTTTTATTCATTTCGATAATCAACACCTCTATTTCTCTTCCAATGGGCACCAAACCATGGGAGGCTTAGATATTTTCACATCGAAGAAAAGAAATGGGAAGTGGCAAAAGCCCCAAAATATTGGCTATCCAATCAACTCCATTCACGATGATTCTGGTTATTTCGTTTCTACAAATGCCCAGCAGGCATGGTTAACCTCTGATCGAAAAGATGAGAAACTTTCTCTATTTCGATTTAAAATTCCAGCAGAAGTAGCTCCCGCACCAACCATCTTTGTAAAAGGAAGTATTCACGACAAACTGCAAAATCCATTGTTTGCCCAAATCTTCATTACACAGCTGAATAACTCAAATACCGATACTATTATCTCCAATAATAATGGTCAATTTCTGGCATCATTACCTAAAGGAAAATCATATGCACTCACTGTTCAGAAGAAAGGATTTCTTTTTTATTCGAAACACTTTCAACTTTCAGATACCATAAATATCAAGGAGGGTTATCATCTCGATATAACTCTAGAACCAATAGAGGTGGGCAGCAAAATGGTTTTGAACAATATTTTCTTCGAAGTTAATTCGGCGCAACTAACAGTTGCATCTAACACCGAACTGGATCGCCTATTAAAGTTACTACAACAAAATAGCTCGTTACAAATAGAGATTAGTGGTCATACCGATAACACTGGAACTTCTGCTCTAAATGAACAATTATCGCTAAATCGTGCTGCTTCGGTGGTTAAATATCTAACAAGCAAAGGTATTTCAGCAACCAGACTAAGTTACAAAGGCTATGGAGCAACAATGCCAGTTGCCACCAATACTACCAAAGAAGGGCGACAACAAAACAGAAGAACAGAGATAAAAATAACCCAACAATAAGGGCGTAATTAATGATTTTAGCCCAATAAAAACGCCCAACTGTGCGTATTCCCAATCACTTTACATATTTCTAAAAAAGCTACACACACTATAAAACAAGCACTTACCTTTTTTTCTTCTTAATGGCACGACATTGGCAATTGGGTTATCAGATTATTCATCCTACAAAACTTTTGAATTATGAAACCCAAAAAAACACCAAAAGCGGATCTTGAGAGAAAAAGAGGATTATTTTTTCAGATTGGATTAATTCTCGCACTTGGAATTGTGTTTGGAGCAATGAGATTTACCCAGGATGTAAGCAATGCAATCGACCTAGGTCCTGTCGAGTTTACTGAAGAGATAGAAGATCAAGCTCCTATTACGAAACATGAAGAGATAAAACCGCCACCACCGCCACCAACAGTAAATTTGGATAATATTTTAGTTGTAGACGATGACACTGAAATTGATGAAGAGTTGGAAATTGAAGATTCAGAGATCGACGAGAACGAAGCAATTGAAGCGGCTGTTAACTTAGATCAAGGAGAAGAGGAAGTAGATGACACTCCACTACCTTTTGCTGTTCTTGAAGACAAACCAGTATTTCCAGGAGGAGAAAGAGGCTTAATGAAATACATCCATGACCATGTACAATATCCTGTTATTGCTCAGGAAAATGGCATTCAAGGAGTTGTATATGTTGCTTTTGTAATTGACGAAAGAGGAAAAGTTACTGAAGTTAAAGCATTAAGAGGTCCAGACATTGCATTAAATAAAGAAGCAGTTAGAGTAGTAAAAAGCTTACCAAAATGGAAGCCAGGAAAACAAAGAGGGAAACCAGTAAGAGTTTCGTTCCACGTTCCAATTAATTTTAAATTACAGTAACAGTTCGAGAAGGTTAGCTGAACAACTAATTTATTGCCTACAAAATTTAGAGGAAAACTAAAATGATTGCTCTTTATAACCACAATCACCTCATAAATTATTGATTTTCTGATATTGCATTCAGTTTTCAGCAACCTATAATTACTTTCAATAAATAAACCTTGCCCTGCTTTTTGCAGGGCTTTTTTGTGCCATATCACTTCATCATCCGAATATAATCTTTTAGTTTTTCATTAGATTAACTTTCGTTTTAAGGATTTCCTGGTTTCACTTCTACCAACAAAAAAGGGCTTCTCCTTCATATATTTTGTTCATTCTGTCCTATTACAATCCCTTTATTCCTGTAACATCATTAATAAAAAACGCTGTTACAAACCGAAAACAACTCCATTAAAACACAGAAATACCGAGACTTACACAATGTAACCACTTTGTAACATCGCCTTAACAGCCCTGTAACACTCCTACTCCATTTTTGCAGTGGTGAATTTTAGGAAAAATCGAATCAATCTACTGACAAATAACGGAAACAAGTAATGAAAAAACTGTGCTTAGCAACCATTTTATTAGTTGCAACGATTATGACAACAACTGCTCAAGACAATTTTCAACCATCAGGCAAACCGTTTGCCAAACTATTCGGAAACTTCCATTCTACGTTTTCCGATGGAGAAAATGCATCTGCTTTTGAGCTGAAACGCGCTTATTTGGGATACGAATATAAATTTAGTCCCAACTGGTCAGCTAAAGCCAATTTCGACATTGGAAACCCTGGTGTTGGAAAACACGAAATGGCTGCATACATCAAGAACGCCTACGCCAAATACCAAAAAGATGGTTTCAAACTTGAGTTTGGTATGATTTCAACTAAGCAATTTAAGGTTCAAGAAAAATTTTGGGGATACCGTTACATCGAAAAGTCTTTTCAAGATGCATACAAATTTAACTCAAGTGCCGACTTAGGAATTGCAGCAACCTATCAGTTTTCTAAATCCTTTAGTGCAGACATTATTATTGCCAACGGAGAAGGCTACAAGAAAATTGAAGGGGACAGTATTCTAAGAACAGGTATCGGTGCAACATTCACTCCAGTGAAAGGATTAACTCTTCGTGGATATACCGATTTCATGAAAGATGATGCTACCCAAACCTCTTACACTGCTTTTGTAGGTTATCAAGTTAATAACTTCTCTATCGGAGCAGAATACAATTTACAACAAAACAACAGAATGAGAGAAGGTCATGACTTCTCTGGAGTATCGTTCTACTCCACTTTAAGATTGGAAAAAGTAAAACTCTTTGCTCGCTTCGACAACCTTACTTCTGAGAAAGTAGAAAATGCTACAGAAGGATGGAACGTTGGTAGAGATGGGCAACTTATTCTTGCTGGATTTGAATTTAGCCCGATAAGAGGAATTAAAGTGGCTCCCAACTATAGAGGCTGGAATTCTAAAGCAAATAATCAAAAGTTTGCCAGCAGTTTCTACCTCAACTGTGAGATTAAATTTTAGAAACTCTATCGAAATAAACATTTAGTACTTAGAACTAAAAAACAAAAAAATGAAACACATTATTACTCTACTGGTTATAGCAGCACTTTTTGTAGGTTGTCAAGGAGGTAAAAAGAAGAACTCCTCAGCAACGGCAAAAAAAGCAGAAAAAGTAAGTGCACTTACTGCTGCTGGTGCAACATTCCCAATGCCTTTCTATAATTTGGTATTTAAAAACTACACCAAAGAAAAAGGCATACTAATGACCTACGGAGGAATCGGTTCTGGAGGTGGAATTAGAAGTTTAAAAGACAAAGTAGTTGACTTTGGAGCTTCTGACGCTTTTCTTTCAGACAAAAAAATGGCCGATCTTCCAGGAGAAATTGTGCATATCCCAACATGCCTTGGAGCAGTAGTTATTGCTTTCAACTTACCAGAAGTTACTGATGTAAAACTTACCAATAAATTATTGGAAGCCATTTTCATGGGTAAAATCACAAAATGGAACGACAAGCTGTTACAAGCTAACAACCCAGGAGTAAAACTTCCGGATATGCCTATTACTGTTGTTCATCGTTCAGACGGTAGTGGAACGACATATATTTTCAGCGATTTCATGAGCAAAATTAGCGAGCAATGGAATATGAAAGTTGGAAAAGGGAAATCGCTAAAATGGCCTACAGGAATCGGTGCCAAAGGTAATCCCGGTGTAGCCGGAACCATTAAATCCACTGTTGGTTCAATTGGTTATGTTGGATCGGAATATGCATTCGCACAGAAAATCCCGGTAGCAAAACTTAAAAACAAAGCTGGAAACTATATCGAGCCAACTATTGAATCGATTAGTGCAGCTGCTAAAGGTGAAATTCCTGCCGACACAAGAGTAATGCTAACCAACTCTGATGATCCAAATGCATATCCTATTAGTGGTTTTACATGGATTATTCTTTATAAAAATCAGCAATACGATAATCGTTCAGAAGCCAAAGCAAAAGAGACAGTTAAATTCTTAAACTGGTTGATTGATGCAGACGCCCAAGCTGTTGCTTCGAAAGTACACTATGCCCCACTTCCAGAAAAGGCAGTAAAAAGGGCAAAAGCAATTCTTAAATCTGTAACCTACAACGGAAAGCCGCTTGCTGAATAAGTATGCAATAAAGCTCAATGAAGCAGCTGAAAACCAATCAGCTGTTTCATTTCATCATATAAAAAATCTCTAAGAACAAACTCTATTTATGAAAATTTCGGAATGTACTTTATCCCTACAGAACTGCGGAACGACATTCAGAAATCTAAAAAGTAAAACAGATGAAAAGTGATAAAATCACCAAATATACCCTGTTTATAGCATCGCTTGTAATTCTTTTCGTTTCAGGAGGAATGGTATTTTCTCTTATCGGAGGTTCAATTCCTGCCTTTAAAGAATTTGGTTTGCAATTTATCTTCTCTACTGAATGGAACCCAACCGAAGATAGAGAAGCATATGGAGCACTTCCGTTTATAACAGGAACGATGTTCACATCGATTTTAGCACTCATTATATGTTTGCCTCTGGCATTTGCCACAGCTCTGTTTATTGCAGAGTATTTTAAGCGTTCATCATTGGCTTCAATTTTAAGTTCAATGGTCGACCTTCTGGCAGGTATTCCATCTATTGTCTACGGACTTTGGGGGTTTTACACACTACGTCCATTAATGATTGAACTGGGCTGGAGCGCTCAAGGATATGGGATTTTAACTTCCGGAATTATCCTGGCCATTATGATTATCCCTTACGCTACCTCTCTAAGTGCCGAAATAATATCAATGGTTCCCAACGAATTAAAAGAAGCAGCCTACTCACTTGGAGCAACCCGCATGGAAGTAATTTTCAATGTAATTCTCCCCAATGCAAGATCTGGTATTATAGCTAGTTTCATTCTGGCTTTTGGTCGTGCACTTGGCGAAACAATGGCCGTTACGATGCTTATTGGTAATGCCAATGTTATTCCCAAAGGAATTAGTGGTGTAGGAAATACCATGGCCAGTGTTATTGCCAATCAATTTGGTGAGGCCGACGGACTAAAACTAAGTTCCCTTATTGCTATTGGCCTACTATTATTCCTGATCACAGGAATTGTCAATGCCATTGGAAAACTGATTATAAAGAAACTATCATGATGAATGCTCAGGCTATACAAGCACCAACTATCAGCACCAGCAATATCGATTCCCGAAAGCTTAAAAATAAAGCATTCCGAATTCTGGTAATCGTGCTTTCGGCTTTAACCATATCGCCTATTGCTCTTATTTTAGGCAAACTAATTGTAAAAGGAATTCGCCAGATCAACCTCGATTTCTTTTACCAAAATGCTCCCAATACTCTTGAAGCAATGACAGCTATTTCCAATGGTGAAATTATCCCCGGAGGTATTGCCAATGGTATAACAGGTACCATATTCCTGGTAATTCTTGCCTCATTAATGGCTATCCCCATTGGAATTATTATTGGAATATTTCTATACGAAAATCAAGAGAAAAGGTATGCCAATTTAATCCGTAACCTATCGGATATTTTACAAGGAGTTCCATCCATTGTACTTGGACTTATCGCCTACCTATGGGTAGTAAAAAATATTACAAATGGCTTTTCGGCTTTGGCAGGTAGTGTGGCGTTAGCCATTATGATGCTTCCACTGATTATCAGAGCAACCGAAGAGACTATGAAAATGATTCCCGGCACACTAAAAGAAGCAGGTTTGGCTTTAGGTGTTCCCTATTACAAAGTAATTCTAAGGGTACTTATCCCTTCCGGATTCAGTGGATTATCCACAGGTATTTTGCTTTCAATATCACGTGTTTTAGGAGAAACAGCGCCATTAATGCTAACAACACTTGGAAGCCCGGTAATCAATTGGGATGTTTCGGCACCCACCAGCGCTGTACCACTATTAATCTGGGAGTTTTACAACGATCCCAACATGGTCGACTTAATCTGGAGTTCATCGCTATTCCTTATGGGATTTGTTTTAACTCTGAATATTATTTCGAAACGTATTTCGGCCAAACGTAAAGTTATCTAATGCAAATAATTCAATTATAGATGGAAAATATCGACCGCATAAAAGATCCAATTTTGTCAATCAAAGACCTTTCGATTGCCTATAACAAAGGAGCAAAATATGCTGTAAAGGATGTGAATGTAGAGGTTAAGAAAAATGCCATTACGGCTATAATGGGGCCTTCGGGATGTGGGAAAAGTACACTACTCAGAGCCATTAACCGTATGCATGAGTTATACCCAAGCATTGAAACCAAAGGAAATATCTTTTTACACGATGAAGACATTATGAAAATGTCTACCATTCAGCTTAGACGTAAAATTGGGATGGTATTTCAACGCCCTAATCCATTTCCAACCATGAGCATTTACGACAATGTAATAGCTGGTTATAAATTGAATGGCATTCGAATCTCAAAGTCTGAACGTGACAATATTGTTGAGCAATCGTTACGTAATGTTGCACTATGGGACGAAGTAAAAGATTCGTTATTCAAAAAAGGAACCTTCCTTTCTGGTGGTCAGCAGCAACGATTGTGTATCGCACGTGCACTGGCTTTTCAGCCTGAAGTAATTTTGCTGGACGAACCCACTTCTGCATTAGATCCAATTGCCACATCGCGTGTGGAAGATTTGTTGGTGGAATTGAAAAAGAAATATACCATTGTTCTGGTTACACACAATATGAGTCAGGCAGCACGAATCTCCGATTATTCGATGTTCATGTACCTGGGAGACTTAGTTGAATACGGAAAAACCAAAATGATGTTTACCAATCCGCGTGATTCTAAAACGGAAGAATACCTAACCGGTAAGTTTGGTTAATTATTGCCTCTTAATACCTTAAATACATAAATCATGCTTAAAAAAGAAAACGCCATACAAAACATACTGGAAAGCTTTAAAGAGTATTCCGATATCATAATGCAACAACTTGATCTTCTTGAGACAATCATTCAAACTGGTGATACTGAGATTGACAAACAGCTTATCGCACAGATGGAAAAGAATGAAAATAAGCTCGATAAGTTCGAAGTAAAGATCAGTGACAAGATCATTAACACCATTGTTCTTCACCATCCTATGGCTTCTGAATTGCGTAAAATTATAGCCTGTTACCGCATGGTAATTAATATGGAACGCATAGGCGATTTGATAATGAATATTGTTAAATTTATCCAGAAGATTGAAGACAAAAAGCTTTATGCCGAATTATCGGACGTGATTTTCAACATGCTTGTATCCAGCGAAAATATGGTTCAAAAATCGTTACTATCGTACCTGAATGAGGACAGAGAGTATGCCATTTGGACCATAAAAAACGATGATGTGGTAGACGAAATGAATAAAAAGCTGATGAAGAAAAGCATCAACAAAAGTGGTTTTTCTGATGAAGCTCGTACCACTCTAATGAATTTAATCAATGTGAAAAGCATTGTTTATAATATCGAACGTATTGCCGATCAGGCGACGCACATTGCAGAAGCATCGATCTATTCCTTAGAAGGAAAAGATATTCGACATAAAGACATTGAACAATAATCATCTGATACTCTTAACCCATGACTGATAACTTAAAAAGAATACTAATTGTAGATGACGAAGAGGATTTATGCGAGATTCTACAATTCAACCTTGAAAGCGAAGGTTACGAAATAGAAACAGCATTTTCGGCCGAAGAGGCCCTGGAAAAAGAACTTGATACTTTCGATCTACTCCTACTGGACGTAATGATGGGCAAAATGTCTGGTTTTAAGCTGGCAGAGAAGATCAGGAAGCAACTTAAAATTAAAGTTCCGGTAATGTTCCTCACAGCCAAAGACACTGAAAATGACATTCTTACCGGCTTCAACCTAGGTGCCGATGATTATTTAGCCAAGCCATTCTCTATCAAAGAATTAATTGCCCGGGTAAAAGCGGTAATCAGAAGAAGTGCTTTGGTAATGGAAACGGAAAGTCCTAAGATTATTGAAGTAGAGGACATGGAACTCGATCTGGAGAAAAAGCGTCTGACTTTAGTAAACGAGCGAATTGACTTAACTCGTAAAGAGTTCGACATATTGAAGCTGTTTCTGGAAAACCAGGCCAGAGTATTCTCAAGAGAAGATATTCTATCTAAGATCTGGAGCAACGATGTAATCGTTACTGAAAGAACTGTAGATGTAAATATTACCCGACTTCGGAAGAAAATAGGCAAATATGGTAAATGCCTGAAGAACCGCCCTGGATATGGTTACTATTTCGAAGTTCTATAAACCCAAAATGATAAGCTATGCTAACAAAATACAGTTATAGAAGAAGGTTATTCCTTTACTATTTTGCAATATTTTTATCATTTACTGCAGTAGTTGTTACTTTTCAATACAATCGTGAGAAGCAATACCGTATTGCCCAACTGGAAAATACGCTCAACAATACCACCGACCTTGTGAGCAAGTATATTCAGCAAAAAGGATTAAAGAGTGCCAACGACTACGTGCTTTTAGATTCTTTAATGCAAATAATTCCTCGTACTGAAACCAGAGTAACCGTTATATCGACCAGAGGAGTTGTGCTTTTCGACAACTTTGTAAACGATGTAAAATCGATGGAAAACCATTTCCAGCGACCAGAAGTTCAAAAGGCACTCTATTCTGAAACTGGAGCTAACATCAGACGATCGGCTACAACTGGACAGGATTTTTACTACTACGCTAAGAACTACAACAATTTCTTTGTCCGTGCAGCACTGGTTTACGATGTAAATATTCAGCAATTCTTAAAGGCAGAAAGACTTTTTCTTCTTTTCATTGCTGCTATCTTCATCATTACATGGGTTGTTCTAGGTTTCGTTACCAACAGGCTTAGTGATAGTATTACCAAGCTGAAAGATTTTGCGGTACGCCTGCGCCGAGGAGAACGCATTGACAATGCTCCTGAGTTCCCAAGAAATGAGTTAGGAGTTATTAGCGAACAGGTTGTAAGCATGTACAAGCGTATACAGAAAACAAAAGATGAAATTGAGAACGAAAAGGAAAAGTTATTCAACCACCTTTTTGTTTTGAATGAGGGTGTGGCCTTTTTCTCTTCAGATAAAAAAGCAATTCTCAACAACAATCACTTCATTCAATACATCAATCTAATTTCTGATCACTCGTCTATTCAGCCTGAAAATATTTTCAACAACGATGCTTTCGATGAAGTGAATCGTTTTGTAAAAAAGGCACTAAAAAGCAACAAAGAGCTAAATGCCAACGATCTGCCAAAACACGAATATACTATTGAGAAGAACGGAAGTTACTACCGGGTTCAGTGTATCATATTCCAGGATAAGAGTTTCGAGATATTGATTAATGATATCACTCGCCTGGAAAAACGAAGAATCATCAAACAACAGATGACTTCCAACATTGCACATGAGCTTAAAACGCCTGTTGCATCGGTAAAAGGATACCTGGAAACCATTCTAAACAATCCGGATATTGAAGCAGAAAAGCAAAACTATTTCATTGAGAAAGCCTATCATCAATCTAACCGACTGACAGATCTGATCAATGACATTGTTGTTCTGAATAAGATTGAAGAAGCAGGTGAGCATTTCTCTATTGAACAGATTTCTGCACGTCACTTAATCAACGAGGTTATTGACAACCTTCGTGAAGGATTTGAGCAAAAGAAGATGACCGTAAAAACTTCTATTTCTGAAGATATCCGACTGAAAGGAAATCAATCTCTGTTATTCTCGGTTTTCCAAAATTTAATGGAGAATGCGATTAATTATGCCGGAGAAGAGATTACTTTAACAGTCAACTGCTATCACCAGGACGAAAACTATTACTACTTCTCTGTTGCCGACAACGGTGTTGGTATTCCAGAAGAGCATCTAGCACGCATCTTCGAGCGCTTCTATCGCATCGATTCTGGAAGATCGAGAAAACATGGAGGCACAGGTCTTGGACTAGCAATTGTTAAAAATGCTGTTCAACTACTAAAAGGAAAAATTTCAGTCCGAAATAACGATACCGGAGGAGTTGAATTTCTATTCAACCTTCCAAAATGGGAAGAATAACAAGAAGGCGGGGTAATCTCCGCCTTTTTTTATTTTCGTTTTACAATAAAGAACGGAGCATGTAAGTCTCGCTTATTATATAATACAGGAGTAGTACCGTCCATCTCGGTCATTTCGCACCCAGAAGCAACAGCAATAGCATGACCTGCAGCAATATCCCACTCCATTATGTTGCTATAACGCGGATACAAACTGGCTTTACCTTCAGCCATAATGCAGAATTTCAAAGAACTGCCGACGATTATCTTCTCGCAATTGTCTCGCCCTCTTTCCCGATAAATGGCTTCTATTGCCTCTTCGGTTTCAGAATTCATATGCGACTTACTTCCCACAATACCATATTTTCTACCAGAGTTAAAGTCGGGCAAACGAGTAGCATCTTGCCATCTTTTCAGGTCGGACATTTTCTCTACGTCCATTCTAAATGCACCTAAACCAACTCCGCCAAAATACATTTTACGAGTTACAGGAGCATAAATAATTCCTAAAACAGGCTCTTTCTGGCGAATCAGCGCAATATTCACAGTAAAGTCTTTCTCTCTTCGGATAAATTCCTTCGTTCCATCCAACGGATCTACCATCCAACACGAAGCCCATCCTCTGCGCACATCATAATCGGCAATCTCTTCTTCCTCACTAATTATTGGAATTCCAAATCGGCTTAATTCATTTACTATTATTCCACTGGCGTTCTTATCTGCGATGGTAACTGGGGAATCGTCTTCTTTATAATCTACCTTCATTCCGTATGAATGATATACCTCCATAATGGCTTCTCCGGCCTTGAAAGCCGCAATTAAAGCAGATTCTAAGTAACTATTTACCATTTTGTTTATCTATTTTGTTCTTTTATTCCAATTGAAACAGTTGCTACATTGAGTGTAACAATATAAATAATTTTACCATTTTTGCACCTGATGTATTCCATAATTGACATAGAAACAACTGGCAACAGTGCTTTAAACGGTGGAAAAATCACCGAAGTTGCCATTTACAATCACAACGGAGTAGAAATTATTGACTCTTTTTCTACCCTTATTAATCCGGAAATAAATATTCCGTGGTATATCACCAATCTTACTGGCATTGACAATTCAATGGTTGCTGATGCTCCTAAGTTTTATCAGGTGGCCAAAAAGATAGTAGAAATGACTGCCGGAAATATTTTTGTTGCCCACAATGTAAATTTCGATTATCAATTTATAAAACAAGAATTTAAATCGTTGGGATACGAATACAATAGAAATAAGTTGTGCACAGTACAACTTAGTCGGAAAATTATTCCCGGACACCGGTCTTACAGTTTAGGAAAGTTGTGTGATGATCTGAATATTAAAATTGATGGGAGACACAGGGCGGCAGGAGATGCTTTAGCTACGGTTCAGCTTTTCGAACTTCTAATGAAAACAAAAAACGAAAGCGAACCCAATCTTTTTTCTTCGATATAAATAATTGAGAGCATAAAAAAGGGAGCTAAAAGCTCCCTAATGATCTATTCTTCGGTTTTTTCTTCTTCCTCTTTTTCTTCTTCAGAGAAATCCAGTAATCCTTGTTCCTGCAAAAGATTATACCATTGAATAACCTTTTTCATGTCTGAAACATAAACACGATCTTCGTCGTATTCAGGCATTACTTCACCAAAATAGGCTTTAATTTCGTTTCCTGAAGACTTGTGACTAATAGCAGCTTCGCCATTCTCTTTCTCACTAATGTTTTTGAATACCTCTTTTAAAGGCACCTCGTCTACATCACTATAAATGGCAATATCTTCTAATGCACTAATTCGCGCTGATGCATATGCAGGCTGGCGTTTACCAGTTAATAAAGATTCTACGATGATTCCGTTTTTAGTTTCGGAAACTAGTTTAAATAAACCTCCTTGTCCAGATATAGCTAATATTCCTTTCAACATATCGATTTCTTATTTAATTCTCCTGCGAATATACGATTTCTGTCTGTTTTAGCGAATTGTGATACCAATAAATAAGGCACAAAAAACTAAGTAACGGACAACTAAACAGTTAGAAATTTCTTTGATTTTTTTTTCGTTTTTATTTGGTGGTTTACACTGAAGAATCTATCTTCGCGCCCGGTTTTAAAGGGTAATTTTATTTCAAAGTTTTTGGTTTAGTTAGGTAATAAGGATAGAGGGGTCTATCCTTATTTTTTTACCCCTATGTCATCTTCCTATTTAATTTCGCAAAATCATACTAATATACAATTTTCACATTTTTAAACACATCTAATTTGTTACATATTTTTATATGTTTTAGAACATGTGAAAAAATCAGCTTTTTGAGTCACTTTTTGTTCAATCCCTCCGTACAATAGTTCAACAAAGCTTTTCTACTAAATATAGAAATATATAAAGCTTTACAGTGAAACACTCTATTTACTAGGCGAATAAAAAATATTTATCGACTAATAAATAAAATCTAATTCAGACAAAAACATCCGAAATTACCTTGTATGTTTGAAGTACTGAAAAAAGAAAACAGAACTCAAAAAGATAAAGCCATGACACAAGTACAATTTAACACCAAACTATTAGGACTTAAAGATCGTCTTTTATATTACGCTTTAAGTTTGACTTCAGATCCTGATAAGGCGAATGACTTGTTGCAGGAAACGTTTTTGAAAGCACTATCTTATAAAGATAAGTTTACTCAGAACACCAACTTCAGCGCTTGGGTTCATACGATTATGAAGAATACCTTCATAAACGACTATAGAAAGAAGATTAAGGCCAGAAACACATTTTATGGTTCGAACAACGAATTGCATTTGAAGTTTTCGAAAAGTAAAATGTATCCATCGCCTGATTCATTTTTCAATTCAAAAGAAATTGTGAAGCAAATTAATTCATTGACTGATGAGTACAGAGTACCTTTCCAAATGTTCTTGGATGGTTACAAATACAAAGAAATTGCTGAACATTTAGCTCTTCCTTTGGGTACTGTAAAAAGTAGAATTTTCTTCACACGTAAGAAATTAGAGAAATCGCTTTACGAATTTGTAGATAAATAAACTGTAAATTTTGCATCAAACTGATAGCCTATTAATTCAAACTCCTCGCTTTCTTCAAGCGGGGAGTTTTATTTTATACCTACTACTCTCATTACCTTCAAGACTTTTTTTCTATTTTAGCTGTAGATAATATCATACAATCAGAAAACCTTAAAAAGCTCTGTTATGAAAAAGGTATTTGTTCATTTGGCAACAGGATTCGAAGATGTTGAAGCAATTAGTATTATTGATGTTCTTCGTCGTGCCGAGATAGATGTTACAACCGTTTCAATAAATGAAGATAAAACTGTTTTAAGCGCACATAATGTACCTGTAATTGCCGATAAGCTTTTTACAGAAGTTGATTACAACGAAGCCGATATGATTGTTCTTCCTGGCGGTCTGCCTGGAGCAACTAACTTAGATGAACACGAAGGCTTAAAAGCACAAATTAAAGCATTTGATGAAGCAGGCAAAGGATTAGCTGCTATCTGCGCCGCACCAATGGTATTTGGTCATTTGGGCTTATTAAAAGGGAAAGAAGCTATTTGCTATCCTGGATTTGAAGAGCATTTAGAAGGAGCAACTGTTACAGATGCACCAGCAGTGGAGGCTGATCATATCATTACAGGAAAAGGTCCTGGAACAGCTCTTCTATTTTCATTAAAAATTGTAGAAAAATTGAAAGGAGCCAAATTGGCTCAGCAATTAAAAGCTGGTATGCTTATCAATGGATAGGCTGCCACTAATAAATTACGTTTAACTTTTTTCTCACCTTACATGAGAATGAGGCTGTCGAAATTCGGCAGCCTCTTTTATTTTCACAATGTCTATTTCTCTTTCAACAACATCAACAAGTGAGCTGCCGACCAGCTAAAGTGGTTTGCATTTAAGCCTTTTCCACTTAATGGATGGTAATTTTCTCTAATGGGAGCCTTCTGCATTAATCCTTCTGAATTATGCAGTAATTTATGCGACAATGCCTCTGCTTCCTTGTTATAACCATACTGTTTTAGTGCCTGAATACCGAAATAAGCTTGGTCGAGCCAAACAGGACCACGCCAATAACCTCTCAATGGATTAAACTTGACATGATTGGCATCCAAGGTTGGAAAAGGAACCAATGTATTGAAATGTTTTTCATTCAACATCACCTGAATCACTTCTTCAGCCTGCTGTTTGCCTGCTGCTTTAGTCCAAAGTAAAGTCCATCCTTCAGGGCCAAATGTTTCAATCGGCTTTTTCGTATCCATATTTATATCGAAAAAATATCCTTTCTCCTGATTCCAGAAGTACTTCACAATTTTATCTTTCAATTCTCGCGACTGCACCTCCAATTTTATAGCATCGGCTCTTTTATTTAACAAGCGTGCCATCTTTGCCAGATAGTCTTTTTCCTTTTGTAGATAGGCATTCAAATCGACAGATTCCTGATTAAACGACCATGCTGTATCATGAATCTTAGCAATTTTAGTATCGTCAAAACGAACGGCGTTATCCATTCCACTCTCCCACTTGGCTGCAACAAGAGTCCCATCGGTTGAGCCATACTCACAAATTCCATTCTTATCCCGATCTCTGTCTATATACCACCAATTATGGTACTTCAACACTTTCGGATATAACTCTTGAACAAAAGCAGTATCACTGGTTGCTTCAAAGACTTTCCATACCGACCATGCAGCCAATGGTGCTTTTGTATCTCTCCAGTTATTTTCTTTTAAGTCGAAATAAATACAATCAGCAACCATTCCGGCCTCGTTCTGATAATCGAACATTGAACGGATACCATCTTTGGCTAATTCAGGATGAATCTTTGCTAAAGCCACCGAATGCTTCCAGGTATCCCACGACCAAAAACCATAAAACCCATGGTATGCTGCCGAAGGGAAAATACCATTATGCTTCAAATCTCCCGCCGGTGAACGCCAATTGGAAATTAGTGTCTGCAATGCTTTTACCGCCAGCTTTTGCTTTGCACTATCATCTATAGCTGTTATCGTTTTTTGCAAGTAGCCATTCCAACGCTCTTTATTATTAGCCAACACATCATTCGGATACCTCAAATAACCAGCAATTGCTTCTTTCTTATTCTCTGCCTCTTCGGAATTGAAGAAATAGGATTGGGAATAAGTTAACAGAACTTTCTTTCCAGCTTTAACATCTATTGAAGTCAATTCAGTATGAAACTGCTGCTTATCTAACTCTACATTCTTCAACTTTGCATCAAAGTTCAACTGAACAAAACTGCCATCCTTTAATTGAAGAGCCACATATTGTTGCTCGTCAGCCAACTTCAACTGCACATCTTTCAAAAGGATATCTCCCTCCCAACTTGGAGTGACGTTCATTCTCTCTTTTCCTACATTCTCGATATCAATGGTTATTAAAGCCGTGCGATTATCGGCAAACACCAGCTTTTGTTTGATCAACAAATTTCCCGCTTTGAATTTTTGCTGTAAACAGCCCGGCAAATAATTCTGACTATAGCTATTCTCATCGATCTTAAAAAGTGTTCCATCCGACTTTTTCAAACGAAGCACCATTAAGCTCTTACTCATCCACTTTCCATACAATTTCATGGTAAGAGGTCCCACAAAGCCCCCCCAATACTGAGTGCTATCTTTAGGAGGCAGACTGTACCCATGCCATGCTCCATTATCAGAAAAGCCAAATGGTTTCAGGTCGGTACTTTTAGTTGGAATACGTTCTATTGCCAACCCATTTTTATATTCTTCCTGCCAACTTAACTGCGCTTGTTCTACCGGTTCACAACCAAATAAAAGCATAGCTAAGCCTACAAACAATGTTCTTTTAAACATTCTCATCTCGTAATTATTGATAAGATTCTAGTTTTCCCATTACATCAACGCCTTCACGATACGGATATAGAGTAAAGCTGTATGTATAAGGTTTAGCCGGCACAATATACTCGGGATGCACTGGAGCTCCCCAGCTATTATCTCCACCAACTCCTCGCTGTTTTAAATCGATCATCCAGGTAATGGTCTTTCCCATTTTCACCAGCGAACCGTGTTTGCGCACTTCCTTATTTCCATCGTGATACAATTCGATATAATCCAATGGCAATGCGTTTACACTTAAATGTTGCTTTCCAACTAGTAATATCCCTCCATTTTTTCCAGATAGATTCATCCAACGCACATCGGTTTTATTCCCCGACTCCTGACTTCTCACATATGGGAAATATTGCTCTTTCAATGTGCCGGAATACCTTCCTACTGGTGCACTTGTTTTTCTATCGGCATAACTCTCATGAGGGCCACGACCAAACCATTCGACGTTGTTAAAGATTGCTGACATCTGCCATTTTATTCCCAATCGTGGCAGCTGAGGCAAATCACCTTTTAACGGTTTAAAAGCGACATCAAGATGCAATGCGCCATCTTCCACTAAAGAGTATTTGATGGAGAAATCTCCTATCGAATCGGGCAAGGAGTAAACAACATCTACACCACTACTACCAACAGTAATACTTTTCAACACTCTTAGCTCACCTGCTTTTTTCCATATTTTTAGTTGCTGTGGCGTGCGGTTCCCCAAGTCGTTATCGGTTACTGCTCGCCAAAAGAAAGGCTCCATTCCCTTTTGAACCAACTCACTATTTCCAACTTTCCACGAAGAAAGCATTCCACTTTCTTTCGACCACACATAAGTACAGTTTCCCACTTTACCTTCTATCACATTTTCTTTCTCAACCAAGGTATCTACATACTTCGTAGCCCTGCGTTGCTTCTTTAGCCAAGGCAGTTGAAACTGCTCCCAAGCCACAACATGACCTTTATTCAAAAGTTTACTTGCCTCGTTTGTTTTTGCTTTTACTGTGATAAAGTATTCGGTATTGGGAATTACATTTACTGCTTCGAAATTCAGCTTTACTCTTTCTGAGTGCATTGGTTTTGTCTTTAGGGACGCCATTTTTCCTTGCTGAATTGTCTCTCCATTGGCTTGTAGTTCCCAATGAAAATCGAAGTTACTTAAGTCGATAAATTGGTATTTATTCCTGACTTCAATCGCATTATCACTACCACTCACCCATTCGAACTGAATAGGTTGATAAACCTTCTTCACTTCATGAATATGTGGATTCAGAGAACGATCGGCTGCAACTAATCCATTGGCACAGAAGTTAGAATCGTTAGCCACTTTAAAGACTCCCATATCTCCACCATAGGCCCAGAATTGCTTCCCGTCATCGGTCTCCTTTTCAAAAGTTTGATCTACCCAATCCCAGATAAAACCACCTTGGAATTGATCATACTGATCGATCATGTCCCAATAATCCTGCAAATTCCCTACGCTGTTACCCATAGCATGAGCATATTCACACAAAATAATTGGACGCTTGGGAGCTTTCTCTAGGTATCGATGAATTTTATAAAACCGGGCATACATTGGACAATAAATATCAGTATTATAGTCCTCGCCAGAATCCTCGCTCTGTACCGGACGCGATTTATCTCGCTGTTTTATCCAATTGTATGTTGCCTCGAAATTCTTTCCTCTACCTGTTTCATTTCCTAACGACCAAACAATAATAGAAGGATGATTTTTATCTCGTTCTACCATGGAAATTGTTCGATCTAGAAAGGCATTTTTCCACTTAGGTTTATTGGCCAATGTTTTCTTCGGATTGTAAGGTTCACAACCATGTGCTTCGATATTTGCTTCATCAACCAAGTACAAGCCATATTCATCGCACAACTCGTACCAACGTTCCTGATTAGGATAATGGGAATTTCGCACGGCATTGATATTATGTGCCTTCATCAACTGAATATCCTTCAGCATACTTTCTTCGTTGATATATCTCCCTGTCTTAGGATCGTGCTCATGTCTGTTAACTCCTCGAATCAATACAGGCATTCCATTCACCAACAGTTGTCCATATTTTACCTCAACTGTACGAAAACCAATTTTTCTATTTATTACCTCAACTGCCTTGCCTTTGTCATCACGAAGTATCAGCTGTAAATTGTAAAGATGAGGTGTTTCGGCACTCCATCTCTTCACATCTTCGATTTTACACGAAAAAGAACAACTTTTTACCACCTCCTTTTTCTCGTTCAAGTATTCTGTTCCTTGAGCATCACTCAATACACATTCAACCTGCAAGGCTTTACTATCGTTCGCTTTTCTATTTAAATCGATATCGACATTAAAAACACCATCGGAATAATTGTTTTCAAGACCGGCATTCACAAAGAAATCGTGGATACAAACTTTGGGACGACTATAAAGATAAACATCGCGCTCAAATCCACTGATTTTCCAGTAGTCTTGATCTTCCAAATAACTTCCATCGCTAAAACGATAGATTTCAACTGCAATTTGATTATTGCCCTTTTTCAGAAATGACGAAATATTGAACTCTGCGGGTGTTTTACTTCCCTGACTATAACCTACTTTCTTTCCATTAATCCAAACATAGAAAGCAGAGCGAACTCCTCCAAAATGCAAAAACACATCTCTACTTTTCCAATTATTCGGAATTTTAAAGTTTCGTTTATACAACCCTACCGGATTATAATCGTGAGGAATATGCGGTTCGTTATTGGGAAAAGGATAGCTCACATCAGTATAAATAGGTACGCCATATCCTTGTAATTCCCAACTTCCGGGAACATTTATCTCATTCCAACTACTTACATCGTAATTGGTTTGGTAAAAATCTTTGGGTCGATCTGCCGGTTTAACCACCCAGTTGAATTTCCATTTTCCATTCAACGATTGGTAATTCCACGCATCAAAACGAGTATCTGCAGCAGCATCTTTTAAATTAGAATAGGCAAAATAAGCTGCTCTGGCAGGCTCCTTGTTTATGCTAAAAACCTCAGGGTTCTCCCAGTCGTTTGCACTTTGAGCCCATGACATTCCCTGACAACCTGCTATCAATACAATTATCAGGGCTATTATTTTTTTTATCATTTCGATTTTCGATTTAAAAGAACTCTAAAATAAAGGTTACCAGAAATGGTACTAAAACTGTTAATACAATACCACTGAACACTGAAATTATAGCCCACTCTTTTCCTGAATATTTTACAATAATTGGCAATGTGGTATCCATTGATGTTGCCCCACCGGAAGCAATTCCTGCAATTTTTCCGAAGTAATTAACCAACAAAGGTGTTCCCAGAAGAGTAATAATCTCACGTAAGATATTTGCCAGTAATGCAGTCACACCTAGTGTCTCTCCACTAATTTGAGTAATGAAAATACTGGAAAGACTATAGTATCCAAAGCCAGCTCCAACAGCCATTGCTTCCTTTAACGATACTCCATTGAGCAAAAAAGAGGTGGCAGCAGTACCCAGTAAAGTTCCAACAATAATACCTACTGGTATCAGAACGATTTTCAGGTTCATGCTCCTCAGTACGCTCCATGATTTTTTGTCGGCACCAATTCCTACTCCCACTAAAAACATCAGCACATATAAAGCATACATGCTAAAGTCGTTCTCCATAACAACATCAGGAAGAAGTTCACCTATTCCCAGTCCAACACCAGCTACAAAAAAGGCTAAAATGATCATACTATTCTTCATCTTGCCCTCCTTTCTCAACTCCTGTCGAAAAGAAAAATTTGTAAACCACCCATGCCATACAAACACTCCCCAGCACTGCACCAACTGTTATTACCAATGCGCTAACTCCAATTGTATCCAGATTATTGATGATTTTATCGTTTACCCCAACAGCAATTCCCAACAAAAACAGCAACAAATAAATCGACCATGTTATCAGCTGATCTACTTTCTTAATCAGTTTGGGATACTTATCTATAAACAGGCCAACTGCTATCCCAGCAGCCATCAATATTAAAACTGTAATCATAATCGTTTTTCAAGTATTGGATTTATCTGAAATTCTAAGATAGATAAATTAAATCCAACTTTTTACCTTTCTGCCCCACACTAAAAATTAAAGGAACCGCCACGATTATTTTTTACCCTATCGGGCAGTTCCTTTTGCACTAATTGTATCTCTAATCTAACTAATCTATAGCAGGATTCGTTTTTACTTCATCCTCCGGAATTGGTAAATATGAATGTTTCGCTGCATCGAAACCATTTCTACCTGTAGCTTGCATTCTACCAGCCAACATTCCCCAACGACGTAGATCCATGAAGCGAGCACATTCCAAGGTAAACTCCATTACTCTTTCATGAATAATTTGCTGCTTCACCTCTTCTTTTGTTGTTCCTGTCATTGCAGGCATATCTCCATGCTTATCTCTCACCTGATTGATATACCCAATAGCATCGCCAGTACTTCCTGTCTCGTTTAATACTTCAGCATAAAGCAATAACACATCGGCATATCGCATCAACGGATGATTAATGGCAGAGCGATCGGTGAACTTACTAGCTACATCTGGTATGTATTTACGGAATGTAATTTTACTGTTATTTTCGCCAAAACGAGACTTCCAAGTACTTCCATATACTCGAGGATTAGCCTCGTCATTGAAATATTCATCATCGAAAAACACTGTTTCATAAAGGCGACTATCATAGTTTCCTCCATCTGCAATTTTCCCCTCTTTTTTCATTTCGGTTAACAGCTCTGGTGTTCCCAAAATCTCTTCCCAGAAGCCAAACTCATTGGCTCCAACAAAATACTGAAACCACATATCATATTTGGCACCATTATCTTTTACTGGAGATAATTGCAATTCGAAAATAGACTCCGAACTATTCTCATTGCTACCATTAAACATTCCAAGAAAATCTTCAGTTAGGCTATAAACTCCTGAATCGATTACCTTCTTTAATGCTTTCCCAGCCTCTTCGATATAAGTCGAAGCATTACCTGCATCTTCTCCTGCTCGGTACATATATGCACGTCCCAAATAAGCATTGGCAGCACCACTTGTAGCCCTTCCTATATTGTTTCCATCATGCTGTAAAATCAAGTCATCAGCTGCAGCTTTCAAGTCGGCAATAATAAAATCCCATGCCTCTTCACGTGGTGATAGTCCTTTTGCCAAGTCTGCATTTCCCGCAGGAGCCTTATCACGAATAATGATTTCAGAAAAATGAGATAATAATTTGAAGTGATAATAAGCTCGTAAGAATGTAGCTTCTGCCACAATTTGCTTCTTATCTGCAGCGCTAATTTTACTCTCATCCATTTCTCCTACCTTCTCAATAACCTGATTGGCATAATTGAGTCCACGGTAGTTATATTTCCAGATAAGGTAAATGGCATAGTTACCTTTGGTATAAGAGAAGTTATACAGATCGGTCCACCACGAATAATTGAACGCATCAGCTCCCGGCACAATTAAGTCGGAACGATAATACTCAACAACAGGTCGACCTTCCTGCCATGGGTCCCACCCCACAAATCCTTCTAGTTGAGAATAGGCTGCAGCCAAACCTGATTCAGCATCGGCTTTATCTCGCCAATAATTACCTGATGTTAGCTTATCTGGCGATTTTTCTTCTAAGAAGCTTTCACTGCATGCTCCTAAAAGCAAAACAATGATAACAAGTGAAATTAAGTTATATATCTTTTTCATTTCTTTACCTGTTTAAAAGTTTAATTGCACACCAAAAACAATCGATTTAGAAATCGGATAAATAGTACGGTCAATACCTGTATTCAACACACTCGACTGACCAACTTCCGGGTCTAATCCTGAATAATCAGTTAATGTAATTAAGTTCTGACCACTCACATAAACTCGTAGATTATCGAATTTCATTTTTGAAAGAAGTTGCTTTGGTAATGTATATCCTAGCTGAATATTTTTCACCCTCAGGTAAGCACCATCTTCCAAGAAACGAGTAGACTCTCTGTTATTTCTATTGGGGTCGCCTAATGCTGCTCTTGGAATGTTAGTATTAGTATTGTCTGGTCTCCAGGCATTTTCAGTTGATGCTAAGAAGTTGCGACCAGCATCCATTCCTTCTAACTCGAAACGATTACCGTTGTAAATCTTATTGCCGCTTACTCCTTGTAAATAAACCGACAAATCGAAGTTCTTGTAAGATGCGTTAAGGTTCAAAGAATATTCCATCTTTGGAATTCCGGCTCCAGAATAAACGATATCATCTTCATCCAACTTACCATCATCATTCATGTCTTTGAAACGCATATCACCAGGAGATGCACCAGGTTGCACTTTAGTACCATCCGACGATACATGTGCATCGATTTCGGCTTGATTTTGGAAGATACCATCTGCCTGATACAGGTAAAATGCTCCAATTTCATTTCCTACACGCGTTTGTGTTGCATAATGCGAAGAACCAAATTTCAAACCTGCTCCATACAATATCTGATCGGTATTAGCTAGTTTTTTTACTTCATTCTTCAAAGTTGATACGGTTCCTGTAATTTCGTAATTTAACTCTCCTGCATTTCCGGTGTACGATAATTCCAGTTCGAAACCTCTATTCTCAATCTCTCCCACATTCACTGTCGGGTTAGAAACTCCTGCAGAAACAGGAACTCTACGTACAACCAACATATCGGAAGTATTCGACTGATAGTAGTTCAATGCTCCGGTTAATCTATTACCCAAGAATCCAAAGTCGATACCAATATTGATTGACTCAGTTGTTTCCCAGCTTAAATCTTTATTTTCTAAATCGGGAGCGATACTTCCAGGCCAAGGATTCTCGCCATTTCCTTTTGAATATCCACCCCAATATCCGTTTTGAGTTGAAATTAACGCTTGATGATCGTAGTATCCTAAAGTCACCTCGTTTCCTAAGCGTCCCCAACTACCTCGCAATTTTAGGTTGTCGAACAGATTTAAGTTCTTAACAAAGCTCTCTTCTGACATTCTCCAACCAACCGAAGCCGATGGGAAATTACCATATCGAGAATCAGCACCAAACTTAGATGAACCATCGCGACGGAAAGTCACCTGAGCAAGATACTTATTGTCATATGCATAATTCAAACGTCCTAGGACAGAGCTACGAGTATAAGTATAATTCGACCCCCATGCATCGTAAGTTCCTCCTTCTCCTGCATTTAGCGTTTTGAAACCTAAGTCCAGAAAACCACCAGGAATAATGTTCTCTTTAATTTTTCCATCTTCCACAAAACGCTCAACGGTTTTACCTTCGACATTGGCTCCAGTCCATTTATTGGTTTGTTTAGTTGCGGTAAAACCTCCTAATAATGAAACGCTATGCTTATCGAAATCGTGATTCAGCTGAATGATATTCTCCATTATTCGCTCACGCCAATTACTTCTTTGCTCTGAAACAAATGGATACTTCTTCTCTTCCTTAACATTTACCATATAAGGAGGACGATAAGACCACTCGTATTCATTGGAATTCGTCAAACCTAAGTTTGATTTAATCAGCATCCAATCGAATGGCTTCAATTGAAAGCTCATGTTGGCAACAAAATACTGAACCTGTCTATTTCCACTATTGAAGTGATCGACCCCAATTGGGTTATTATGACTTGGTAGATCTCCTTCGGCATAACCAAATCCAGATTTCTTAGTATCATCATAAATTGGAATCAATGGCGAAATATGGTATGTCTCTCGAAGCGATAATTTATAACCTTCTGTTTTGGTTTCAGTGTAAGAAATATTACCATCTACAGTTAACATTCCTTTGGTGATTCCCGTTTTAGCACGTAACGCTTTTTTTATGAAGTTCGAACCTAAAACAGTACCACCTTCATCTACCAGGTTTCCAGATAAGCTATAGTGTGCATTCTCGGCCCCCCCACTGATAGAAACCGAATGGTTATGCAATACCGCATTTTGGAATACTTCATCTACCCAATCGGTATCGTGTGAACCAGGATTACCCAAGTAGCCTGGCAATGCCTGTCCCACATTTTCATACATCTGACGATGTACATTCACATAACCATCGGCGTCCAGTACGTCATACAGTTTACGGGGCGATACAAAACTTACAAATCCTTGATAGTCGATCTTTGGTCCACCAGTTTTCCCTTTTTTAGTAGTAATCAAAACAACACCATTGGCTGCACGAGAACCATAAATTGCTGCTGCTGCACCATCTTTTAAAACTTCGATAGAAGCAATATCATTGGGGTTTAGGAAATATAAACTACCAGGTAAACCATCAATGATATACAAAGGAGCATTGGAACCAACTGTTCCTACTCCGCGAACCTTAATATCAACTCCGGCACCAGGAGCACCTCCTAATTTGGTAACAGACACTCCGGCCAAACGACCTTGCAATGCCTCTCCCGGGTTAGTTACTGCAACTTTTTGAATTTTATCTGCCTTAACCGATGCTACCGCTCCGGTTAAATCACTTTTTTTCTGCACTCCATATCCGATAGCAACAACCTCTTCCAGTCCAATATTATCCGTTTCGAGCACAATATTTATCTGTTGGCGACCATTGATTTCTACCTCTTGCGATACCATTCCCATAAATGAGAAAACCAAAACATTACTATTTCCATCAAGTGGCAGAGTGTAGTTACCATCAATATCAGTAACAACTCCGCGAGTTGTTCCTTTAATTATAACCGACGCACCAACTACAGGATCTCCATTGGGCTCGGTTACAACACCTCGCACAACCTTCTGCTGATCTTGCTTGGTTGTCATTTTATCTTTAGGAAAAATCACAATATGTCGATCGATAATACGATAAGTCAAATTCGTTTCCGACAAGGTGCTATTAAGCACTTTATCAACGGTAGATTCAGCCACCTTTATACTCACCTTTTGATTCACATCCACCTGATCGGTTTTATAGAAAATGGTGAAATCTGATTTGCGTTTAATCTCTTCAAACACCTCACTTATGGTGGCATCCCTTAAGTTCATGTCAAGCTTTGTAGTTTGTGAGTAGCTCTTGGCAACTACCTGGAACATGCTCACAAGGACGAGTAATACGGTTAGTCTCATAATGTTTAGCAATTTTTGCACTTGCAAACCTGGCCAGGGAATTCCCTCACCAATTGATTTTTTTTTCATACTTTTACTTTGTTTAGTTAACAATTATTCCTGTTGGCGCAGGAATGTTACTTTATCGTACTGAGAAGGTGTTGGCGCACCTTCTCATTGTTTTATTATCTCATATCTATTATTTTACAATTACCACTTTCCCCTTTATCTCATATTCAAATCCGGTTGGCACACTTATAATTCGCATGATATCTTCCAACGATTGTGTTTTTTCAAAATCGCCATTGTATCGATAGTTATAAGCATCACGCTTTTCGAACTGGAACTTCACATCGTACAAGCGTTCTAGCTTTGCAGCGATTGCTCCCAGTGACTCATCTTTAAACACCAACAAGCCATCCTTCCAACTGGTAAATAATTTTGTATTTACGGCTTTCTTCACCAAAGAACGTTTCCGCTTGTCGTAGATTATTTTGGTTCCCGGAGTTAAGAAATATGGCTTTTTATCTTTAGTAGTTACTACCTTCACTCTTCCTTCTTCCAAAGTTGTTTCAATACAGCAGTCATTGGCATAAGCCATTACATTGAAACGTGTTCCCAAAGCAGTTACATTCAAGTAAGAGGTATTTACAACAAATGGTAGTTTTTTATTTTTAGCCACATCGAAAAATGCTTCTCCTTGAAGTTTCAATGTCCTGTTATCATTATTGAAATCGGTACCATAGGTTAATTTACTCTTAGAGTTTAATTTCACTTTTGATCCATCAGGAAGTGTTATGGAAGTGGTCTCTCCCACATCTGTTGTTACTACAAACAACTGCTTATCCACAGAATTAGACTGTTTTCCACTCCAATAGGAAACTCCTGCAATTATTGAAGCCGTAATTAATATCGCAGCCACTTTAGGCCACCATTGAAGCAACTTATTAGGTTGTTTGGTTTTCTTTAATATTTGAGCTATTTCTCTCTCAACATTAACCTCTTTTACAGGGGTGTTTAATCCTGAGATAGTCCAAATATTTTGCAATTGATTATACTTTCGTCTATTGGCAGACGAAGCATTAATCCACTCCTCTACACGAGCATTTTCTATGCTATTGCCTTCTCCTTTAATATATTTTATAAGGTTGTTCTCGTCCATTACCTTCGTATTATTTTATAACAGTAATACGAACGAGTAGAATTTTACCCTTAGTGATTTTCTATTTTTTTTTGAAATTATTTTCGATATAAAAAAAACAACAGCAGATCTAATGGAAATAATTCGGTATGTTTTGCACTCAAAAAGCCCCGTATATCATTCAATGCCTTACGCATGTGGGCCTCTACTGTCTTTTCGGAAATATTTAATTGCGAAGCTATTTCTTTATATTTCAATCCATCAAATCGGCTCATACTAAAAACCAAACGCGCTTTCTCTGGTAAATTAGCAATCGCCTCATCAATGGCCTCTTCCAACTCTTTTGTCAACAACAAGTCGAGCCCGTTGTCCAACAATGCATGATAATTCACAGCTAACCGTTCGTAGTTAGCCAATGCTTCCTGTTGAAACTGCAACGCTACTTTTCGGTGTCGAATTAGATCTAAACACTTATTTCGGGTTAAAGTAAAAAGGTAAGCTTGAATTGATTTCTCAGGATTTAATTTTTCGCGGTTTTCCCACAACGAAAGAAAAACATCCTGTAATACTTCACGCGACCAATCACTATTGTGCAAATAGCCAAAGCAAAAATTGAATAGTCTGGAATAAAAAGCATTCATTAGCTTTTTAAACTCCAACTGACTACCATTTTTCAATGCATTTATATCACACACAAGCTTTGGATTCATTGAAGATCAATTCAGATAATTACACCGCACACACAAATGTAACGAAATGAATTAAAAACAGATATCCAATTGATTATTTTTAAAACGTTTTAGCCAAAGAGAGATTATTTCACTCGCTGCCACTCTTTGGTAACATGAATAAACCCTACATATATTCTAAGTTTAAGCACATCTTCGTTTTTAAGCCAAATTGCGCCATCGTAGGTTTTCTTCTTTTTTCTGGAGAAGAGTGTTTTCTTGCCACTCCACTTATTGCCTTTCTTCTCCATACCATTTATAAATTGCAAACCAACAATTGGTTTATTCTTCCAAGGTTCCGGGCAATCTTCACACTTTAAGTTCTCCCCATTTTCTGCATTCAGTACTTTTATAATTTTACCGTACAACTTTCCATCTTCAATGAATAACTCTACAATTGATGAAGGTTCATCGGTTTCAGGATCGAATGTTTTCCATTTTCCAGTTACTCCTTGCGCTAAAGCCAAACCGCAAAAAACAACCATCGTCAGTAAAAAAAGTACTATTCGTTTCATCTGTTTAAAATTTTCTGTTTTGGAATAAAGAATTCACGATAATAAGCAACAGTACAACTCAAAAGTTCAAATTCAGAGCATAAAAAAGGCCACCCAAAACTGGACAGCCCTTAATTTGCGATATATTCGTTTACTATTTCTAGTTGTTTGTATCCTTTAGAATTACATCGTGTGCACCACCTTCAACAATACTTGTTGATGATACCAGTGTAATTTTTGCATCTTCACGCAACGATGGAAGATCGACAAAACCACAACTACACATTGTTGCTTTGATTTTTCCAGTAGTAATTTCCAGGTTATCTTTCAATTTACCGGCATAAGGAACATAGCTATCCACTCCCTCTTCAAACTTAAGTCCTTCGTGACCTCCTGAATCATAACGTTGCCAGTTACGTGCACGGTTCGAACCTTCTCCCCAGTACTCTTTAACGTAGCTGTTTCCAATTTTTAGTTTCTTAGTCGGACTCTCATCGAAACGAGCAAAGTAACGTCCCATCATCATAAAATCGGCTCCCATAGCTAAAGCCAATACCATATGATAATCCTGAACAATACCACCGTCGGTACAAATTGGGATATAAATTCCAGTTTCTTCGAAATACTCATCGCGTGCTCTTGCTACTTCAATAACAGCAGTAGCTTGTCCACGACCAATACCTTTCTGTTCGCGAGTAATACAGATAGAACCACCACCAATTCCAACTTTAATGAAATCAGCTCCAGCATCTACCAAGTACAAGAAACCTTCTTTGTCTACCACGTTACCAGCACCTACCTTTACATCATCGCCATGCTTTTCTTTAATATGACGAATTGCATCTGCTTGCCATTCTGAGTATCCATCAGAAGAGTCTAAACAAAGTACATCGGCACCAGCTTCAACCAATGCTGGAACGCGTTCTTCGTGATCGCGCGAATTAATACCTGCACCAACCAATAATTTTTTGTTTTCATCCAACATCTCGTCTGGATATTGCTTATGCGATTCGTAATCTTTACGGAATACGAAATAACACAAGTTCTGATCCTCGTCGATAATTGGAAGACTATTTAGTTTATGTTCCCAGATTACATCGTTTGCTTCGGTTAAGGTCATTCCTACCTTACCAACAATCAATTTCTCAAAAGGAGTCATCAAATCACCCACTTTTGTATCCATTGCATCACGACTAATTCTGTAATCACGTCCTGTAATTACACCTAGTAATTTTCCATTGGAAGTTCCATCGTGTGTTACACCAATAGTACTGTGACCAATTTGCTCTTTCATACGAACAACATCGGTAAGCGTATGCTCTGGAGTCAGGTTAGAATCACTAACTACAAATCCAGCTTTAAATTTTTTCACCTTACGAACCATCTCTGCCTGACTCTCGATACTTTGAGAACCGAAGATGAATGATAATCCACCATTTCGTGCCAATGCAATAGCCAGGCCATCGTCTGAAACCGACTGCATAATAGCAGAAACAAATGGGATATTCAATTGTAAAGAAGGTGCTTCTCCTTTTCTGTATTTTACCAATGGTGCTTGCAACGATACGTTGCCTGGAATACACTCTTTTGTTGTTAAACCAGGAACTAATAAGTATTCACTAAAAGTCCTTGAAACATCATTAAAATAGTGAGCCATGTTTGAAATTCCTCCTTGATTAATTCTATAAAAAAACCTTGATGTGATTTAAAAATTGCGCAAAACTAGTCAAATCCGACCAATTAGACACTATAAAATTGCAGTTTTTTAACCAGAAATCAATCAAATTTCAAGAATAAGCTCATAGCATATTAGTCAACGCTATAACCATCTTGAGATAGAAGCATTTCCATGTGTGGAATTCCATCTTCCAGGTATTCTTCCGATACTATTTCAAATCCTAAGCTGGCATAAAATACCTCTAAATATTCCTGAGCTGAAATTTTAATTACAGGCTCATTCCATACATTGAATATATGCTCTATGGATTTTCTCATCACCTGTTTCCCCATTCCGGTTCCTCTTACCGACTGATGAGCAATTAAACGACCAATAGATGGTTCTGGAAAGCGAGTTCCTGAACGAAGTACTCTGGAGTAGGCAACAATTTGCTGACCATCTTTTGCAAAAATGTGAATCGCATCCTGATCCTTATCGTCACAATCTTCATAAGGACAATCCTGCTCTACTACAAACACATTAATTCGAAGTTGAATAATTCGATACAATTCATCTACAGTTAACTCTTCAAATTTCTTTGCAAACCACTCCATAGCTTGTTTTATTTTTACAATATAAGTTCAAAAATAACGTTTTAACTATCTTAGCAAATAGTTTTCAGAATTAATCTGAAAAAAAACTAAAATTCGTTGAACCATTAAAGTTGAACGTGTATAACTGTACAAAAACCAAAAGACAATTCGAAAACAGCATTGCAATGCTACCCGATTAAACAATGTTTAAAAAGAGATATTCGAAAATAAAAGATGAACGACTGGTTAATTTAATTGCCACTGGTGATCAGCAGGCCTTCTCGGAATTGTATGCCAGATACAAAGATCGATTGTATTACTACTTTTTACGTATGTTGAATCATTGCCCAGATACGGCAAACGATTTCTTACAAGATCTTTTTATGAAGGTAATACAACACCCCGAGTATTTCGATCCGTCAAAGAAGTTTTCCACCTGGATTTTTACCATTGCCAGTAATATGTGTAAAAACGAGTACCGCAGGTTGGAAGTTAGAAGCAGAGCACACTCCGACCCGGCATGCTTTAACTCCGATGACTCACGGAAAGAGATAGACGAACAAGATCTGTTGGTGAAACAGTTATTTATCGAGTTAGATAAATTAGGCAACGACCACAGAGAAGTATTTTTACTGTACTACCGCGAGGGTTTCACAGTAAAAGAGATTGAGCAAATACTGGATATTGCTTCTGGCACCATTAAATCGAGATTGCATTATGCCCGCAAGCATTTGCAACAGAAGCTAAGTAAACATCAGTATTTATTTTTAAACGATTAAAGCAGTTAACATGAAAAACTTCGATCAAAATATCAGTCAATTATTGAATAACGATGCTCGCAAGCACCAGCCCAACAGTCAAATTGAATCAAGGCTGCATCAAACGATGTTAGCTAAAGGATGTGAAAGAAAAGCAACACAAAATTCAATGCTCGACTTTTTCACCATGCTATTTTCAACCCGCTTTCTAGCTCCTAAGTTAGCATTCGGTTTTATATGCCTTATTCTATGGTGTTTTCCTCCCGGGAAGTTAAATAAAAGCAACAATCTTACTTTGGCCGATTCAATCAACAACTTTCACAACGAAACAGTTGATAGTGCAAAGATCTACTCCACTGCTGAAGATTCAATATGTAGTATTCAGTTTTAAATACAATGCTAAGCAACAGAGTAGATATACGTCAATTCTTTAAGTATTTCTACGATTGATATATAGAACACCAATTCATAATTTCACACTATCTAATATTTAGATACTGTTGTAAAACCAAAATTGTGAACTATGAATTGCGAAAAATTTGACAGTGCAATTAAAGCAGCACTAAGTAATTATGGACCTCTAGGTGTCGATGTTAAGTTAATGTTTGCTCAGGACACCGTTTCTCCAAACCCTCCTTACGACTGGTATAAAGTTTGCTTACAAGTAACACCTGTAGTATTACATCCAGAAACTTATTTTGAGATATGGAACTATGGTGGACTAATTACTCATCGTAAAATAGAACACCTTGAGGGATGTCGTCCAATCAATCAAAATCGTATTGTTAGTGCCTGCAAAGCAGCACAACAATTGCCTCCCGGATTTCCGCTACCCGAAGCAAACTGTGAACTATACTGGCCAATCTATCCAGGAGTAAATGAGCCTATTTATTCCTTCCACACCGACAATGTTTGTATTCAGGTAGGTGCATACACATGCCAAATCTTACAAACTACTGACACCAAACAACCTGCTACTCTATAGCCCCTTATAATCACTTGAAGGTAGATAACAAGAAAAGCCAGCGTTTGCTGGCTTTTCTTCTGTATATTATTTTCTGAAATTACTTTTTCAAATGTAAATTCAAGAAATCGGTAAAGCGATTATACAAATGTGTTCGTGTATTTCCACCATAAATACTATGGTTTCTGTTTGTATAAATTGCCATATCAAACTGAATTCCTGCTTGAACCAGCTGCTCACTAAATTCCATTGCATTCTGCACATGTACATTATCATCAGCCGATCCGTGTACCAACAACAAGCGGCCTTGCAACTTATCGGCATGTGTTAGCGGCGAATTGTCATCGTATCCATCAGGATTCTCTTTTGGAGTACGCATATAACGCTCGGTGTAGATACTATCGTAATAACGCCAGTTGGTTACTGGTGCAACCGAAATACCTGCAGCAAATACGCCATTTCCTTTTTCTAAGCAAAGGTTCACCATGAAACCACCAAAGCTCCATCCCCAGATAGCAATATTCTCGGCATCTACGTAAGCCTGCTTGGCCAACCATTGCGCTACTTCCACCTGATCGTCCGATTCGTATTTACCCAACTGCATATAAGTACACTTTCTGAATTCTTCGCCACGTGCACCTGTTCCTCGAGGATCGACACAAACGACAACATAGCCTTCTTGTGCTAAATAGTTGTACCACGACAATCCCCAACGATCTAATACTTGTTGTGAATTGGGACCACTATATTGAGTCATCAAAACCGGATATTTCTTATTAGCATCGAAACCTTTTGGCTTAATCATCCAGGCATTCAATTCGTAACCACTACTTACCGGAATTTTAAAGAATGTCTTATTATTAAAAGCATATTCCGACAACTTCTGCTTCAACGCTGCATTATCTTCCAATACTCTAATTTGTTTTCCTTTTCTATCGTTAAGCGTTACCAAAGTTGGAGTTTCAACATTCGAGAAGTAATTGATGAAATACTGGTACCCTGCACTAAACACTGCATTATTGGTTCCATCTTTAGTGGTTAATTTACCTTTTTTCTTTCCATCTAAACTCACAAAGTACACTTCACGTTGCATAGGCGTTTGTGCCGCTGCCTGGTAATAAAACAAACGACGCTTTGTATCGTAACCATAAAAGTTAGTCACATCAAAATCGCCTTTAGTAATCTGTTTTACTTCGAAACCATTCAAGTTATACATATAAATATGTGTGTAACCACTCTTTTCACTAGTAAATAAGAAATGCTTACCATCTTTCATGAAATACAAGTTATCCAAATGACCTTCATCTACGAAGCGATCATTTTTCTCTGTCATAATCACCTTTGAATAACCTGTTTTTCCATTCACCATCAGGAAATCCAATTTATTCTGATGACGATTCATGCGCAGCACACACAACTTGTTGGCATCGCGAGTCCACTTAATGCGAGGAATGTACTGATCCGTCTCTTCCCCCACGTCAACTGAAATGCTTTTTTTCACTTTCAAGTCGTACACATACAATTCCACCACCGAGTTTTTCTCGCCAGCTTTTGGATACTTAAATGTATGGTTCGATGGATATAAAGCATTGGCATCATAAGATGGTTTTGCTCCTTTGAACATAGTCATACCAAACAATGGCACCTCTGTTTCATTAAACTTATAGTAAGCCAACAACTTACTATCTGGCGACCATGCAAATGCTTTATTGAATGCAAATTCTTCTTCGTAAACCCAATCCGGAGCTCCATTTATAATCTTGTTATACTCTCCGTCAAAAGTTACCTGATGCTCTGTTTTGAAACGCAAACTTTTTATGTACAGGTTATTCTTATATACAAAAGCCACGCGCTCGCCATTTGGAGAGAAAGTAGCCAACTGCTGCTCTTTCTTCTCCGACAAAGCAATTAATTCGCTGGTTACCGAATTCCAGATGTAATATTGTGCAGTATACGAATGGCGGTAAATCGACTTAATATTGGTTGTCAATAAGATTTTGGTCTCATCGTCACTAAAAGTATAATCTGAAAACGATTTTATCGGACTATCTTCTTGTTTAGAAATATCAAACAAAACAGCTACCTGCTTGCCTGTTTTATAGCTATACTTCACAATCTTTGTGCGTCCTTCTAAAGTGGTATAATGTAAACCATCACTCATCGAACGCAAACCATAAACCGATTTGGCCGAGAAGCTATAATCTCTTGTAAAATCGGTAATTTGCAATTGCTTGGTTCCATTTTGCGCATACGAAGCAAAAACCAACAAAAACATTCCGATTACAGATAACATACTTTTCATCCGTATATTTTTTAGTGTTTATTTTTTTCCAGTAACAAATGTCCTAATTTAATCGAAAACATAAAACTACAATTGTCACTTTTTAACCTAAATCTGTAATCTGAATATCAGACAATCTCAAAATTTATCTTTATCAGAGCATATTCTCTATTTCTACTTGGTTGTAAAACCATTCAATTCGCAGATAAACTTTCCCGATTCGTCGATTCCGTTTTTCAACATCTCGCACTCTCTATACCTTCAAAATGAATTCAATAAAACACGAATTAAAAACAGGTAATATGAAGATAAGAGAGGCAAATAATTTCGCACCTATTCAATTAGACGAAATGGACCAAGTGAAGCTAATGAATCGAATTGACACCAAATATTGGTTTCACAAATCCAACTTGCCTGTTTTATTGCCACAAGTCTATCCTTTTTATTTCGTTTTAAATATAAATGGAGAAGTTGCGCTACCGTACGCTACAACTTATTATGACACCGATACCAATTCCATGTTTACAGCTCACCATAATGGTAAACTTAATCGATATAAAATAAGACGTCGTAGTTATGTAATCAGTGGGCTTAGCTTTCTCGAAGTAAAATTTAAAAACAATAAAAAGAGAACCATTAAAAAACGTATATCCACTCTCTCAAGTGAAACAGAATTCTCTGATATAGAAAATAGTTTTATCCAATCTACTACTCCATTCTCCAAAGAAGATTTGTCGCCATCGCTGGTGAATAACTTCTCTCGCATAACACTTGTAAGTAAGAATTTTAACGAACGATGCACCATCGACTTCATGCTAAGCTTTAAGTCGAAAAAGACTACAATTACTCTTGACAACCTAGTTATTGTAGAAATAAAATCAAATGGAAAACCATCTGCATCACCATTGGCTAAAACGCTACGAGATCAACGCATAAAAGCATCAGGCTTTAGTAAATACTGCATAGGACGGACAATTACTGAACACTCTATAAAACGAAATGCGTTCAAACACAAAGTCAAAATGCTAGAAAATACATTAGACACCCCTGGTTTGTATAACTTTTAATCAATCGCTATGAATACTACAGCAACAATTATCGATACTTTAAAAAACCTAAATAATAATGGAGTTAACATGGAAGAGTTGACCAACTGGGAAGAGCAGCTTCGCTTCTTGGGAATAAAAATCATTAATGTCGGTGATTTTTCAGAGTTGTTAGTACGACTCGCACTTAATCTTTTTGTCACCTTTTTAGTGGTTCATTACATGTATGCTAAAAACAGTCGTAGAAAAGATTTCTATTTCAGTTTCCTATCTGTTGGAACAGTTGTTTTCCTGCTTAGTTTTCTGCTTAACAGCGTAAAGTTAGAGTTAGGATTTGCTTTAGGACTATTCGCCATATTTGGTATTATTCGCTACCGAACTGACGCTATTCCAATAAAGGAAATGACCTACTTATTCATTGTTATTGGCATATCTGTCATCAATGCTCTATCCAACAAAAAGGTAAGCTATGTCGAGCTTTTATTCACCAATGCAGCTATTGTATATGGCTTATGGCTCTTAGAAAAACGACTAATGCTCAAGCAAGAAGGTTCCATTCGATTGATATACGAGAAAATTGAAAATATCCATTCAGAAAACGAAGAGACCTTACTGGCCGACCTTAGAGAGCGTACCGGCATAGACATTAAACGCTATGAAATTCAGAAAATCGATTTTCTAAAAGATGTGGCTGACATAACACTTTATTACAATGTAAATGGCAAACATGAAAAACATCATTCGCCACCTCCTGGTAGTCACGAATAAATTACCACTCTCAATCAGTAGTTAAACACAAAAAACATTGATCAGATGAAAACAAAAATATTAGCAATTATAATTCTGGTAATATGTTATAAAATCAACTTTGCCCAAGAAGTAGAAAATGAATTTCAAACCAGAACAAAAATCGATTTAAGTTTTAAACCCATAAAAAAGGTAAAGCTTACAATAACTCCCGAGTTCCGATTCGATAATGAGTTATCACTAGACAAATACCTTTTAGAAGGAGAACTGCAATACAAAGCTTCGAAACTAATTTACCTGGGAGCAACCTACGGACTGGTTAGTAATTTGCGCAACAATAAAGACACTGAATATTTTGGACGATATGCTTTTAGTGCTACTGTCAAGAAAGAATTCGGGCGATTCGAACCTTCGCTTCGATTAATGTATAGCAATTATGCCGACGACGACGTAGACAACAAAAACTTCTTACGCTATAAAGCTGGACTGAAATACGATATACCGAAATGTAAAATCACTCCTTTTGTTGCCTTTCAGCTCTTTCAGGATTTAAATGAAGGTGGACTACACAAAACCCGCTATACCCTTGGTGCCGATTACAAACTATTCAAAAAGAACTACCTGGGAGTTAGCTACAAATTCGATTACTACAACAACGAATACCTTAACAAACACATTATCAGTGTTGGATATAAAATTAAATTCTAAAAAATACGATCATGAAAAATATACTATTTGCCACAGCAGCACTTCTTCTATTAGTATTCGGAGCTTGTAGAGAAGATGATTTAACAGTTGAAACTACTGAAGAAGATCCGGAAAATATTGACATGACCAACTATCCCGACTGGGATGATGACACACATAGCGTTAATGCGGAATTAAACTACGATGTCGTTTTCAACCAAAATGAAGTACTCCAGTTTGACATTACCATTGCCAGTGACGATTGGACAAAGATGCAATCTAACTTATCTTCAATTTTAGGTTCAGGAGGAAATCGACCTGGGGAAAGATTTTCATCCACCAATCCTATGTTTGTTCCATGCACTGTCAGATTTAATGACACCGAATGGTATCATGTTGGTATTCGTTATAAAGGCAACTCCAGTCTACACTCATCATACAGAGCAGGCATAAACAAGTTATCTTTCAAATTAGATTTCGATCAGTTTGAAGACGACTACCCAGCCATAAAAGACCAACGTTTTTTCGGTTTTAAGCAACTTAATCTAAAAAATAACTTCAACGATGCTTCTCTTATGCGAGAAAAGGTAGCAGCCGATCTGTTTCGCCAGTTTGGTTTGGCTTCTTCGCAATCGGCATTTTGCGTGGTTTATGTCAACAATGGTAACGGACCACAATACTACGGGGTATATGCTCTAGTAGAAGAAGTTGACGACACACTAATAAAGACTCAGTTTGCCAATGGCACTGGCAATCTATATAAACCAGATGGCGATGCAGCTTCTTTTGCAAATGGCACTTACGACACAGAAGAGATGGAAATAAAAACAAATGAAGAATCGCCCAATTACACTGATGTAAAAGCACTATATGATGCTATTAATAGTTCACTTCGAACTACCGATGCCGCAACATGGAGAAACAACCTAGAAAAGGTATTTAATGTAGACGTATTCCTAAAATATCTGGCAGCCAACAATGTTATTCAAAACTGGGACACTTATGGCAAGATGACACACAACTACTACCTTTACAATGATCCTACAAGCGGTTTACTTACATGGATTCCCTGGGATAATAATGAAGCTTTTCAAGAAGGGAAACAAGGAGGCGCATTAAGTTTATCAATGGATGAAGTAGGCAACAACTGGCCTTTGATTTCATATATCATTGACCAGCCAGAATACAAAGCAACCTACGAAGAGTACCTTCAACAATTTATAGATGACGTTTTTGTCCCAGCTACACTAACAAGCACTTATTCTAAATATTACGAACTGATAAAAGAATATGCTTATGCCGAAGAATCGGGCTACACATTTATTAAAAGTGATGGCCAATTCGACTCTACAGTAGAAACGTTAAAAGATCATGTACAAACAAGGAATAACACTGTCAACTCCTACTTGCAGTAAAAACAGTTAATTGAAGATAAGAGATCCCATAAAATTTGAGAAGTAATCTTTTAGTTCATGACCTTAATAGTCGTATATTTATATTGAAATGATAAAATTTTTCAAACATAATTCAGACAGAATACAACTCCTTTTGGTTTTGCTGGTTTGGTTACTACTATTTGCTACTCCTATTTTATTTGGGAACTCTTCTGATAGAATTAACTGGCCGCATATTATCAAAATTTGGCGCGAATACAGCGTACTATTAATGATATTCCTTATCAATCGTTTTGTTCTAATGCCAAAGCTTTTTTTCAAAGAAAAGCGAATACTTTACTTTCTGGCACTCGGGAGTTTAATTATTCTATTTGCTGTTATTGTATACTACCTAAAGGATATTCTGCAAGGGGCTGCTCGTCCCGATCGTTTACCTTTTCCAGAATTCAAACCACGTCCAATGAAGGGAGGTCCAAAAGAATTTATACCTCCTTATGCCAATATCGTTATCATGAGTATTTTGATGATTGGCTTCGATTCTGGTTTAATTTTCTTTAGCAAATGGATGAAGTCGGAACAAAACAAACTACTGATTGAAAGGGAAAGCATAGCCAACAAAATGGCTTTTCTGAAAAATCAGGTTAGTCCCCACTTTTTCATGAACACACTAAACAACATTCATGCTTTAGTGGATATTGATACCGAAGAAGCCAAGGCTGCCATCATTAAACTTTCGCAAATGATGGATTACATGCTTTATGAGTCGCAATCGCAAAAAGTTTCGCTACAGCAAGAAATGGAATTTATAAGTAGCTATGTAGAACTAATGAAACTAAGAATCACTGACGACGTTGATCTGCAACTACATATTCCTGACACACTCCCCCAGGTGTCTGTTCCTCCTTTGCTAACAATATCGTTCATTGAAAATGCCTTTAAATATGGAGTGAGTTATGAGTCGCCATCATTTATTCATATTCATGTAAATGCTACCTACAACCAATTCTTTTTTAGAATTGAAAATAGTATACATATACAAAAGTTGCTAAATAAAAATTCCGGAATAGGGATTGATAATTCCAGAAAGCGCTTAGAGCTTTTGTTTGGAAGCAATTACCAACTCAATATTGATACAACTGAAGATATTTTTAAAGTAAACCTAACCATTCCCATATGATAACCTGCATTGCCATCGATGACGAACCTCTTGCACTGAAGCAAATAGGCAGCTACATTGAAAAAATACCTGCATTGAATTTACTTGCGATGTTTCCAAGTGCATTGAAAGCATTAGAGTATTTGCAGCACAACGAAGTGGATCTGATGTTTGTTGATATTAACATGCCAGATTTATCCGGGATGGAATTTGTCCAATCTCTCACTCATCCTCCTAAGGTGATATTTACCACTGCTTACAGGGAATTTGCAATGGAAGGTTTTCAGGTAGATGCTGCAGATTACCTGGTGAAACCCATTTCATTTGCTGCATTTGCCAAATCGGTTGAAAAAACAAAAAACCGATATTTCTCAGAAAAAGAAGAGACTCCCAGTATAAAACATGATGATCAGTTTCTATTCATCAAGTCGGAGTATAAAATCGTACGCATCAATCTCAACGACATAAAATACATCGAGAGCATGCGCGATTATATTCGAATTCACCTAGCGAATGAGAAGCCAATAATGACACTACTGAATATGAAAAAGATAATGGAGCATTTACCTTGTGAGACCTTTATGAGAGTTCATCGTTCATTTATTGTCAACTTAAATAAAATCAACACCATTGAACGTAACCGAATTGTATTTGACAACAAAATTTTTATTCCAATAAGCGATCAATACAAAGAAGAGTTTCAACAATTCTTAGATAACAACTTCCTGAAATAAATTTTTAGTTCAATGGTATGATTTTATCATCTCTATCCCTATTGAATCAACTTCTGAAATGGGTGAAGAGCAGGATCACCAAACAACACATACAATAGTGTATTCTGCTTTATTCTTCGAGGATTCTCGGGTTGCACTCGTGCGGCTAACTCTTTACTATTGAAGTTACCCGATTCCAGACTGGCATTTATTAAATCCTGATAAGCTTCACCTACGGTTCCTCCTGTCATGAAAGTTTCTAAAACCGGGAACAAGCGAGGAAACCCCTGATTTAATCGCATGTGTCCCATCACCACTGTGGCTCCATTATCAATAGCTTCGATCGCAAATGCTTTACGCGGAACAATAGGATATCCATCCGGAGACTTCTTCATGGCTATCAAATCGGAATTCTGAACCGAAGCAGAAAAACAAGAGCCACACAAAATCACATCGGTATTTAGCTGTTTAGGTAATGCATCAATATCCACTCCACACGAAACACCCGGCAAACCATGCCCATGTAGTACCAATAGAGAGGCATGCTGCAATGCATCAGTCATATCTCCGGATAATTGTTTTACAAATTGCTTCGGCTTTAAATCCATCGTAAATGTATTGTCTCCCGACAAAACAGGACCGCCCTTCGCTTTTGCTCCATACAAATTAAACATGGTAGGTTGAAAGTTATTTTCTACAAACCAGTTATTCAGAATACCATTTTTCTGTAACGAACGCTGCTCTCGCTTATTGGGAATCATACATGAAGCCAATGGAGCGAAGCTGGCTCTTCCTTGAGGTTTGTATTTTATCGTCCGATCAATCAGTTCTGCAAATGCTTCGGCTGTAGATGCCATTATTATTCCAGGATAAACATCCAACTGAATATCTTCATCTAAACCTGTTAGCACCTCAAAAACGCCCAACAACATGTTTTCGCGATAAGATTCAATTTTGGGAGCTATGGCAACAAATTTTGCATCTCTCTTCAATAGCTTCTTCTTCAGTTTCGACATCTCCTTAGCATTGGTATACAACAATGCCAAATCGTTCGTTTTTATAACTATTGCATTTCGAAACTCAGCCAACTTTTCAATCGATTTAAGGAATGCCTTATCGTTGTGGTCTGTTAATATCACATAGCTATGGCCTGTCACCTCATGTTTCTGCGGTTGAACAATATACTCCGTCTTTCTAAGCGATTTCACAGATGGTTTTTGTCCTGGCTTAACACGTTCTATTTGATCGACATTGGGAATTGCTATACGTGATAGTTTCTCACTCCAATCTTTGGGATATACGAATTTTGTCTTCTCACTTTTTACGCTTGAGCATTGCGCCCAAACAATATTGTCTAAACAGCTAAAAGCCATTACCAACAATACTAATCCCAGTAACTTTACATTCAACTTCATTATTTCAATTGGTTTATGCGTGTAATTATTCAATTATCGCCACTTTGACTATCTAAATTTCTGAAAGTTTAATCGTCGTACAACCATTTTTCCTTATAAAAAACAAAGATTTGATTTTATCAATATTAACTCTGTTTAACCCCTTGGTTTTTTTATGCTTTTGTAATGTTTTTCTACTAAGAAACTGTTATCTTTGCCCACTGATTTTTTAAAGCTAGTTGTAAAGCGAAAAAAAGAAATTTAATGATTAAGATTACTCTACCAGACAGTAGTGTTCGTGAATACGAAAAAGGGGTAAGTGGATTAGACATTGCCCGGTCAATCAGTAACCGATTGGCCAAAGAAGTTTTATCTATCACTGTAAACGGTGAAGTGTGTGACTTAACTCGTTCAATCGAGGCTGACTCCACGATAAAACTAAACACCTGGGATGATGCTGAAGGAAAGCATGCTTTCTGGCACTCGTCGGCTCACTTAATGGCAGAAGCCATTGATGTGCTTTATCCTGGAACAAAATTTGCCATTGGTCCATCAATTGAAATGGGTTTTTACTACGACCTAGATTTGCCTGAGGGAAAACAAATTACCGATAAAGATCTAAAAAAGATTGAGCAGAAAATGCTTGAGTTAGCTCGCCAAAAGAATGCATTTGTACGCACCGAAATGGCAAAAGAGGAAGCATTGGCTCACTTCACCGAAAAAGGTGATGAATACAAGCAAGAGTTAATTAGCGAATTGGAAGATGGAACAATTACGTTCTACGAGCAAGGTGGATTTACTGACCTTTGTCGTGGGCCACACCTTCCAAACACCAGCTATATAAAAGCAATTCAGCTAAACAGCATCGCTGGAGCTTACTGGCGTGGAGACGAGAAAAACAAGATGTTGACTCGTATTTACGGTGTTACTTTCCCAAAAGCTAAATTTTTGGACGAGTACAACAAAATGATGGAAGAAGCTAAGAAGCGCGACCACCGTAAAATTGGTAAAGAGATGGAATTATTCACATTCTCTCAATCAGTTGGTCAGGGACTTCCATTGTGGTTGCCAAAAGGAGCTGCATTGCGCGAGCGTTTAGAGAACTTCTTGAAAGTTGTTCAGAAGAAATTCGGTTACGAGCAAATTATCACTCCACACATTGGTGATGTTCGTTTGTATAAGACTTCTGGTCACTATCAGAAATATGGAGCCGATTCATTCCAAACAATCAATACTCCGGCAGAAGGAGAAGAGTTCATGCTTAAGCCGATGAACTGTCCTCACCACTGTGAAGTATTTAAGTTCAAACCACGTTCGTACAAAGATCTTCCTACTCGTTTTGCTGAGTTTGGAACAGTTTACCGTTACGAGCAAAGTGGTGAGCTTCATGGATTGACTCGTGTTCGTGGGTTTACTCAGGATGATGCACACATCTTCTGTCGCCCAGACCAGTTGAAAGAAGAATTTAAAAAAGTAATCGATATTATCTTCATCATCTTTAAAGCACTTGACTTTAAAGAGTACACGGCTCAGATTTCGCTTCGCGATCCTCAAAAGCCAGAGAAGTATATCGGTACTCCTGAAAACTGGGATAAAGCAGAGCAAGCAATTGTTGAAGCTTGTGAAGAAAAAGGATTGAACACTATAACAGAATTAGGTGAAGCAGCTTTCTATGGTCCAAAGCTTGACTTTATGATTAAAGATGCATTGGGACGTAGCTGGCAGTTAGGAACTATCCAGGTTGACTACAACTTACCTGAGCGTTTCGAACTAGAATATATTGGTTCTGATGACAAGCGTCACCGTCCGGTAATGATTCACCGTGCACCATTCGGATCGATGGAGCGTTTCTGCGCTGTATTGATTGAGCACACTGCAGGAAAATTCCCATTGTGGTTAACTCCTGAGCAAGTGGTGATTCTACCTATCAGTGAGAAATATAACGATTATGCTGCAAAAGTTTCAAATTACCTAAATATTTGCGATATTCGCAGCATTGTTGATGATCGTAATGAGAAAATTGGTCGTAAAATTCGCGACAACGAATTGAAACGTATCCCTTACCTACTAATCGTTGGAGAACAAGAAGCTGAAAATGAAACAGTTTCAGTTCGTCGTCAAGGAGAAGGAGACAAAGGAACAATGGCCATGAAAGAATTTGCTGATTTCATCAACGACGAAGTGAGAAATCAATTATCAGAGATTTATAATTAATATTTACTAACTAATTTAAGGAGGGCTTAGCCATAGCAGTACATAGAAGAAAGCCGAACAGAGGACGTTTTGAGAGAGAAACTCAACCTCAACATCGGACAAATAACCAAATTAGAGTTCCACAGGTTCGCCTTGTAGGTGATAATATTGAAAACCCTGGAGTATATTCAACTTACGATGCTTTAAAGTTAGCTGACGAGTTAGAGTTAGATTTGGTGGAAATTTCTCCAAAAGCTGATCCGCCGGTCTGTAAAATTATTGATTATTCAAAGTTTCTTTATCAACAGAAAAAGAAGCAGAAGGAAATGAAGGCCAATGCGGTCAAGGTGGTTGTTAAAGAAATTCGCTTTGGACCACAGACTGATGAGCACGATTTCAAATTTAAACTACGTCACGCTGAGAAGTTCCTAAAAGATGGAGCAAAAGTTAAAGCGTACGTATTCTTTAAAGGACGTTCCATCTTGTTCAAAGAACAAGGAGAAATATTACTCTTGAAATTTGCTCAAGAGCTTGAAGAGCTAGGTGTTGTAGAACAAATGCCAAAGCTTGAAGGAAAAAGAATGACGATGTTTATTTCGCCTAAAAAGAAAAAGTAATTTTTCGAATTAAAAAGCAAGTAACATGCCTAAAGTAAAGACTAATTCGGGAGCTAAGAAGCGTTTCAAGCTTACCGGAACAGGAAAAATTAAAAGAAAGCATGCTTTTAAAAGTCACATCTTAACTAAGAAGACTAAAAAGCAAAAGAGAAACCTTACTTATTTTGGAGTAGTTTCTAAAGCAGATGAGGGTAACATTAAAGCGTTGCTTAACATCTAATTTCTTTTAATTCGTAATTAAATTTAGTGTAAAACCGAGTGTGTAGCCCCAAAGAGTCCGAAAGGAACGCTACCATTCAAAATGTTAAATTATGCCAAGATCAGTAAATCACGTAGCTTCTAAAGCACGTAGAAAAAAGGTGTTGAAGCAAACCAAAGGTTACTTCGGACGCCGTAAAAATGTCTGGACGGTTGCAAAGAATGCATTGGAAAAAGGTTTAGTTTACGCCTACCGTGACAGAAAACAAAAGAAAAGAAACTTCCGCGCATTGTGGATTCAGCGTATTAATGCAGCTGCTCGTATCGAGGGGATGTCTTATTCGCAATTTATTGGTGCATTAAAAGCCAATAATATTGAAATCAACAGAAAGGTTTTAGCTGACTTAGCTGTAAACCACCCTGAAGCTTTCAAAGCAATTGTAGCGAAGGTGAAATAAACATTCATTATTATTTACTTAGGTTGAAATAAACTTGAAATATGACGGATACTCTTAACAGAGTGTCCGTTTTTCACTTCTACTGGTCGGCTTTGCGAATAAAAAATGGCACAACTTAACAAGCTGCGCCATGTAGTATATCAGTGATGTATTCTTTATTCCAGAATCATTGGTAAGCTAACGAAGAAACAGGTTCCTTTTCCGTCTTCTGAAGTGAAGCCAACAGTTCCTTTCAGATACTTTTCACTTAACAACTTTATGCTATAAGTTCCCAAGCCTCGTCCTCCTCCTTTGGTAGAAAAAGAACGCTGAAACACCTGCGACTTTACCTCTTCAGGCATTACTGTTTCATTGTGTACCCAAAAACGAAGTTGATTATCATTTAAATCACACCCAATCTCAACCGTTCCTCCTTTTAAAGTAGCTTCCAGAGCATTCTTCATCATATTAATCAGCACTCGGTTTAAAAGTGTGCTATCAGACTGAAACGACTGCTGAACAGTATTGGTAGCTATGCGCAAAATTCTATCCTGCGCCACCTGATGGTGAAATATCTGTTGCAAAGCTTTCTCCAAAATATCTTTAGAAAGCAGCGACTCTTTCTTTATGGATAGCTCATCATTTTCAGCCTTTACCAATTGTTGCTGAGCACGGATTTCATCAATCATTTGTCTACTTAAAACACCAACAGTATCCAGGTACTCTCCCTTCTCATCTTCTCCTAACAACGGTAGAATATCCATAATAGAAGTCAAACTTCCGGCAATATTGATAATATCATGGAAAAAGATTCGCTCCAATGCACTTTTTCGTTTCTGATCGCTAATATCTAACAGAGACAATACGGTGAAAGTATCATTATTATGCACAAAGGGAGAAGCAACTACCTTTAAATCATGGTAAAAATGTTTGCCATCAACCTGCCCAATTATACGACATTCACTTTCTTCTTTTCTGCCACTCTCCTGACTTTTAACAATAGTATTTACCGCACCACAATAGCGACACGCCTCAGAAGTACCACAACCATTCTTCGACATTTTCTCTGCATTCACACAAGCCAACGCATTACCCGGTCTTTTTCCCAGAATTTCGTCTTCATTTTCAATACCAAGCTCCTTCAACAACACCTTATTGCTAAAAATTATCTGACGTTCTGCATTCAAAATCATAATCACATGAGATAATGCATCGAAAATACCTTCTACATGTCTCAATGAAGCAACAGTATTGTTTTCCTTTCTTATTTCATCCTGATTTTTGGTATTGGCAGGAGCATGAAATGTCTCTTTCTTTTCCATCTTTCTATTCAAGTGTGATTCTTTAAAATTAACGGTGGGTTGCTCTACAAAGTTTCAATTTGCTACATTAAACTTCGTTGCAAACCACCATCTACCCAGTAAGTAGCACCAGTAATATACCTTGCTTTCTCAGATGCTAAAAATGTAATCAAACTGGCTAATTCTTCCGGTTTTCCTAAACGTTTGGCTGGTACTTTTTCGGTAATTTGATTTTGAGCTTCCTCTATAGATATTTGTTGTTGATCGGCACTATTTTTCAACAACTGATCTACTCTGTCGGTATGAATATACCCGGGACAAACTGAATTTACTGTGATATTATGCGCAGCAACTTCATCAGATAAACTTTTTAAAGCTCCTGTCAATCCTGCACGCATTCCATTGGAAATCGTCAAATTAGGTATGGGATTTTTCACCGAGATAGAAGTGATGGCTACAATTGCTCCCCATCCTTTCTCTTTCATTTGAGGTAACACGTGGTTAATGGCTCGAACAGCACTCATAAAAACCAAATCGAATCCATCCTGCCAATCGTTTTCCGAAAGTTGAGTATAGGTTCCTGGTTTGGGACCACCCGTATTTGTTACCAAAATATCGACTACTCCGAAAGCTGTTTTAGCAAAGCTGAACAGATGGTCAATATCTTCAGAACTGGTTAAGTCTGCAACACAGCCAGCAACTCGTTCTTTACTGATTTTACTTAAACTGTCGATGGCAACTTTCAAGTTATCTTCATTGGAAGAACAGATTGTTACACAGGCTCCTTCTTCCAACAATTCTTTAGCTGCAGCAAAGCCCAATCCTTTAGATGCGGCCAGCACTACCGCATGTTTTTTAGCTAATCCTAAATCCATGATTACACGTTTTTACAGATAGCTAAATTTACAGAATAAACTAAACCTTTTCTGCTAAATACGAATTAAAAACATCTAAAGCTCGTAATTTACATCTGCCACAACCAGTAGCAACACCAGTTATTTCCTGCAATTCTTCAAAAGAATCAATTCCTTCCTGTACTATTGTTTCAATTATTTCTTTGTCAGTAACACCGTTACAAATACAAATTAATCGCTCTTCCATTTTTACAACAGTTGATTTTCAAGATAAATCTTTATTATTCGATATAATTCTATAATCTGATCGTTTTTAGGCAAGGTATCATACAACTTCTTAATCAGTTGCATTTCACTCAACAACTGAAAGCTTCGTTTAAAATTTAAATCGAAAACCCAGCCCATTTGCAGCAACTTGAAATCGGTAGTAGTTACCACATCCGCCTTCAATACACTTTTATGATTTTTTAGAGCTTTAACTATTTTAGGAGCTACCTCATTACTAACTGGAAGATTATGAGCCAAAACATTGGGTTTCACATTCACTTGCTTGTAATGATCGACCATTATCCTCAACGCATCCAACTTATCTGCATCTCGTATTATCTTGCAAAATGTCGATACATTTTCGTCTACCTCTTCAATCTCAAATCGATTATGATTCTTAATGGCTGTCAGAATTAGCTCTTGTTCCGATTCTGGTAGATCTTTTAGAATTTGCTTTTGCTGTAGAATATCCACCGATAATTGTGCATGATTCACAGACTTTGAATCATCGAAAGTACGATGCTCTGCAAATTGCTGAAAACGTCCCAAGTCATGAAATAAAGCAATAGTAGAAGCCAATAACATTTCTGTTTCAGTAAAATGAAGCGACTCACCAATTTCTTCGGTCAGTTTTTTCACCTTAAGCGTATGGTCGTACTTAAGCTTAATATGAGTAGTTACATCTTCATCAATCTGAAGAAACGATTCCATATAGGAATCAAAGAATAGTTGGAATTGTTTTAAATGTTGCTCATCAATCATAAAATGATCTCTTGGTTTCAGGTCGCAAAAATAACTATTTTCAGCTCGAAACAATGTTAATTTTACACAATTACAGCTGACGAATTCTAATTCACTGAAAGCGAAAAGCTGGCTCACAAACATTTAGATACACATAAAAAATATTCCATATCAAAAAACAAATAGAGTCCCATGCTTTCCTATATTTTTTGCTATTTTTGTCTGCTCAATTGGTCCCATAGTTCAATGGATAGAATACAAGATTCCGGTTCTTGCGATCTGGGTTCGAATCCCGGTGGGATCACTGACATTAAAACACAAAGCAATGTATACCAACAGTTTACATTGCTTTTTTATTTTATTTCTGGCCACTTTTCTGGCCACAAGCTTTTTTATTTGGCCTCCCATCATTCTATTCTTTATACATTTTTTTTATTGGCTCCATAACAGAAGATAAACCGAACACTCTCCTTATCTTATAATAAATATCAATCGGCATCTTACTTTTTTGCATAACGGTTGTTATATCCTTAAACCTTGCTTTAACATTATACCAATCATGTCGCAACTTACTATTTTAAAAGAGAACCTTGGGAAACCTTATTTTGATCTTGAATTTTTGTTGAATTGCTTCGCAGAAGTACTGCAAGAAAATAACGAAACAGAACTAGCCAATTGCTTACCATGGCTAAATGAGCCAAACGAAGAAATGCAATTTTCGCAAAAGCATTTTCAGATGTACTCGGTCTGTTTCCAGTTGTTAAACTTAGCTGAAACCAATGGAGCTGTTCAAAACCGACGAGCCACAGAAGAAAAACAATCATTGGCTGCCATAAATGGTTTATGGGCAAACAGCTTGAAATTACTGAAATCGGCAGGAAAAAGCGAGGATGAAATTCTTGCAGGTTTTAAAAAGATTGAAGTTGAGCCTGTTTTAACTGCTCATCCAACTGAAGCTAAACGCCCGGTAATTCTGAAAAAATACCGTGAATTATATTTGCTTTTGGTAAAACGCGAAAACTCGATGTATAACTCGCATGAGCAGGAAGAAAACCGCAACGAAATAAAACGAATCATTTCATCTATCTGGTATACCGATGGATTTTACATTGAAAAGCCCACCATCGATTCTGAGCTTGAAAATGCCATTCACTATTTTACCAATGTATTCGCTCAAACGGTTCCTTTGTTAAACCGTAGATTAGTTCAGGCATGGCAAGACGAAGAATTTGATGTAGGAAACTTGATTCTTGCAAACAATTTTCCAAAACTGAAATTCGGAACGTGGATTGGAGGAGACAGAGATGGGCATCCATTGGTAACCGCACAAGTAACACATAATGCGTTGTTAAAATTGCGTTTAAATGCGCTACTTGTAATAAAGCAAGAGTTGCAAAAACTAGCCGATGATTTAAGTTTCTATGTTGATGTATCTACCCTCCCCCAAAAGGCACTGCAACGTTTTAAATCATTAAAAAATGAAATTGGCAATGATGCCAAAAAGATAGTCTCTGCCTCAAAAAATGAAGCATTCAAACTTTTTGTCCTTTTGATTATCAATAAACTTCCTGTAAATATTGGTAAAGCACAACTTTTTAAACTAGCAGATAAAAAAGGAAGCTACAGCTCATCGAAACAATTAATTGTCGATCTTGAAATTTTGAAGCAGGCACTTGTTGAAAAGCAGTATGATACTCTGGCCCATCAATTTGTAAATAGAACCATCAACTTCATTAAAACTTTTGGTTTCCATTTGGCTCAACTCGATATCCGCCAAAACAGTGAATATTATGGCAAAGCACTGGAACAACTGGTGCAAAAATCGGATCCTACAAAGACAGAAAATCCACTAACAGATTCTGCGACTAAAAAAGAATTCATAAAGAAAGAACTGCAATCGGCACGACCATTCACCAACAACCACGACTTGCTTCCAACTGAAGCAAAAAATAGCTTTGCTTGCTTCGAGGTACTCAATCGTTTCGTTACAAAATATAAAAACGACGCACTAGGTTCTCTAATTGTAAGCATGACAAAAAATGCAGAGGACTTACTGACTGTTTACTTACTGGCTCGTGAAGCCGGACTGACTCATTTCGACCAAACATTAACCATGACGCAGCATGTGGTTCCACTTTTTGAAACCATTCAGGATTTAATAAATGCGCCATCTATTCTTAATGAATACTTTAGCCATCCTGAGGTTCAGAATAGCTTAGAGTTCCAACGAAAACGAAATAACCAAACCTCGAAGATGCAAGAGGTAATGGTTGGCTACAGCGACAGCAACAAGGATGGTGGTATTTTGGCAAGTGCCTGGTATCTTTATAAGGCACAAAAGGAAATTACCGAGATAGGTAAAAAATATGGAATTGAGATTAAATTCTTCCATGGCAAAGGTGGTTCTATTAGTAGAGGTGCCGGACCTGTTCACTGGTTCTTACGTTCGTTACCAAATGGAACCCTATCGGGTAGTATAAAAGTTACCGAGCAAGGCGAAAGCATTGAAAAAAAATACGCCAATAAAATTAATGCCGTTTACAACCTGGAATTGATGCTAGCTGGCAACACGTTAAACTCACTCATTCATAAAACAGATGAGGAAGAGGGCTCCAATATTTCCGAGATCATGGAATTTATGGGCAAAGAAAGCCATCGCATTTATACAGCATTACTTAACAACGAACATTTTCTCAACTTCTACCAAACAGCAACTCCTATTGATGCAATCGAGGAAAGCAAAATTGGTTCACGACCAGCCAGAAGAACTGGCAAACGCACTTTTGCCGATCTCCGTGCCATTCCGTGGGTATTTAGTTGGGGACAAGCACGCTACCATATCACCAGTTGGTATGGTGTTGGCTCAACACTCGAAAAAATGCAAAACGATTTTCCAGAAAGATACGAGAAGCTCAAAAACTTAATTCGAAAAAATCAGTATATCAGATACGTTTTCACGAACATCGATACCAGTTTAGCCAGTACCGATGAAGAAATAATGACTTTATACGCTCAACTGGTACCTGACACAAAAACGCGAGAAACCATTCTCGATATGCTTCTGGAGGAACTTGCCAAGTCACGTCGACTAATGGCCGATATTCTAAAACGCCCCATGGAAGTGCGAAGAAAAAACCATTTCTTCTCCACTCAGCTCCGTGCTGATGCACTTTTAGCCCTGCATAAAAATCAGGTGCAATACCTAAAACAGTGGCGCGACCTAAAAACAAAAGATTCAGATGAAGCAAAAGTAATATTAAACCAGTTACTGATCTCTATAAATGCAATTGCCAATGCTATGGGGAGTACGGGATAAGTACGACATGTGAATCTTGGCAAATTTAGAATGGACATAAATTTAGCCTTCCCAAAGAAAAACAAATTTTATACTATAAAACACAGGGTACTCTCCATAGAAAAGATACCCTGTTTACCTAAATTAATCTATATGAATGAAACCTTATGTTTCTGGAACTAATCTTTTCTGATTTTCTAAAAGTGAAATTAAGTTGACATTTTTAGAATGCCTATATGCTTCTTAATCTCTTCTCTATTTTACCTGATAGCTAAAGAACTTATATGTTCCTTTACTCAATGCTACAGACAATCCATTAAAATCCTTAATGTTAAATGACTCCCCAAGCTCCAAATCTTTGAACTCAACATTCTTTCCATCTATAAAATTTAAATTGAACTTATAAGTTGCTTTATCACTATTAAGCTCTCTGAATATAGTAAGATAACCGCTTTTCGATTTCGGGTTATAATTTTGAAATCCTGTCCATGAAGAATTAGTAGGTTCCTCGCCAATGGCAAAAACATAACCTTCATACATATCGTTACGCACCGATTTGTAGGTATCGATTAAAGGCTTAATAGCAGATTTGGCTTTATCACTTAAAAGATGAATTTCCTGGAAAAATATGGGACTTCCCATCAGCGTTATTGCCAGGGCGTAATCGTGATTGTGCTGGTAGGCATCACTTTCTTCTCGATTGGCCATATCGAGGTTCTGATAGGTAATCTGAAACTTATTCAGGTTGGTGTATTTGGCCACATGCCAGGCATCGCGCAGCACCAACCAAGGGTGATAAAGCACATTTACCGGCGTTAGTGGTTTCCGGTTTTCGAGATAGATGTTCCCATACTCGCGTCCAAAGTAGTAACCAATGCGAGGCGGATTTTCGGTAACATCCCAGTTCACACGTACTTTGTGGTCGGTTTTCAGGATAAAACTACGCACCTTGTTTTCTAAATTCCGCAGCGTTTTGTAATCGCGTAATTTAGCAAAATCAAGCTTGTACGATCGAAAATCACCCAACTGATAGTTCTTCAACAAATCTTCGTAGGGAATGGTCCAAGCTGCCCAAAGCCCCAATTTTATGCCCGCCTCTTTTGCTGCTTTTCGCACATTCGTCCATCCTTCCGGGTAAACCTCGTATATCGCATTATCGGCCAGTTTGGCATCCAGTTGCGGCTTTTTATATTTGGCGGTTGCCACCGTTTCCCATTTACTGTACTGAGTCCCTTGCCATCCATCGTCAATCTGCAATAAATCCAACCCCAGCTCTTTCAAACCTTCAGTTCTTTCAAAATATTCTCCTCGCACGAGGCATATTTAGAATTTGCCCCCGACGAACCACTTCCCCAGGTATTCGACATGATATAAATATCGCGGTTCGGATCGATGGGATAGCGTTTTCGGTCGAATTGTTTCAAGGCCAATTTTGCATCGGCTTCATTTCCATAGTAAGCAATGCTCCAGGTTGCCCAACAAGGTTGATATTCGTTAGTAAGATGTTCCAAGTCAAGTCCGGCACCAGTCACCGATATATTTTGAGCAGCCAGTTTAAACCCTCCTGTATTTACTCCTTGCTGGTTAGCACATTTATGTGATTCTTTCGCCAAGATAAAGCCTTCTTTGTCGCCAGAAACCACCAATACATTTGCCCAATCAATTTCCTGATTTTCCGCGACATCAACCACTTCCGTTTTCAGGATAGGAGTCCCGGCCATATTCCGATGTTGCGTATCGTTGAAATATCCGATGGCCTGTCCTTTTTTCAGTAAGTTATTGCGAACTAACTGTTCTACAACTCCGTGAGAAAATTCTTCATTAGCCTTAAATCCATCTAATGCTTTCAGCGAGATTTGCGTTCTGAATCCCGGTGCCCCAGGCATGGTCCATATATCGTACTTTAACCCTATTTTTGATACAGGATAATGAAACTCGACCGTCGTACGAATGAATTCATTCATAAATCCTTCATCATTATTAATACAACTTTCAACTGAGATCAATTTACCCTCAGGTTCTTCATCCATCCAGGGGAAATACCAATCTCCAATAGACGACTTAGTTTTAACAATACTTTTTCCTGCCACCGTTTTAAAACTTACGGTAGACAACCCAAACTCCGATAACTCCCAAACGCGAATGGCTCTTCCTGTTGAAGCAATAATATTATCCCCAGCTATTTTCACAAATGCACCTTCGCATTCTGTTTTACTTTCTCTTATTCCATGTAGTTGACAAGAAACAAACATCATGAAAAATAGAACTAAGAATGATGTTATTTTCAAATTGTATTTAGTTTTCATTGTATTGCTTTATTATTCTTTAACATCAAGTTTTTCTTTGGAAGAACAGCATTTACTTTCTTCTGCCATTTCTTTAATTTTGCACCTAACTCTTTTACCTTTTCTGGATATGAAGTTGATAGATCCTCCGATTCGTTCAAATCTATCTTTAAATTAAACAGTGAATATTTGTCGCTTTCGAATTCATAAATCACCTTCCAGTCTTCCTCTCGGATTGCTGCCGCCATAGCCATTTTATTGTTTCGATGATGCGGGAAATGCCAGAAAAGCGGGCGGGTTTGTTTACTTTTCTTTCCTCTAAGCTGGCTAAGTAAACTTTCTCCCTCCAGTCCTTCAACATTCTTTAACCGGATACCTGCAAGTTCGGCAAGCGTAGGGAAAAAATCGGGACTTGAAACGGGCTTATCACAAGTTGAACCTTCTTTAATAACCGAAGGATATTTAACCGCCAACGGAACCCTAATACCACCTTCATACAAACTCCCCTTACGGTCGCGTAGTGGAGGATTATTCTGTAAACCGCCATTGTCAGAATAAAAAATGACCACTGTATTTTCACTTATTCCTTTTGCATCCAGAAAATCAAGTAAGTGTCCTACGTTTTCATCCAGACAACTAATCATTGCATGATGCTTGTTGCCATTATTCTTGTTAATGTGTTTCTCTGGAGCCTGGTGCGGCTCATGAACCGAATAATACGAAAGGTAGCAGAAGAAAGGTTTGGTACTTCTTCCCATAAAGTTAATTGCCTCACGGGTTAAACGATTGGTAAGATACTCCCCTTCTTCCCCATCCTTTATTGTTCCATTTCCGTATGGCGAAAAATAACTTTTGGGTTGTCCATAAGCATTTCCTCCCATATTCACATCGAAACCTTGCCGGTCGGGATGAAAAGCCGGAGCAACCATCCCATCAGTCGTCATCTGAGATCCTTCACCTGCCAAATGCCATTTTCCAAAGAACCCTGTTTGGTAACCATTATTGTTTAACAACTCTGCAATTGTTGTTTCCTCCAAAGGTAAACGATCAACAAATTCGGCTTCCAATAGCGGTTTTCCCTTGCTTCGGTAGGCGATATATTTCTCCATTCCCATTCCCGGAATATGACACGTCAAGTGCAATGCGGCCGGCGACTTACCAGTTAAAATACTCGCCCTTGTTGGTGAACAAACCGGACAGGTAGCATAGGCATTGGTAAAAACCACTCCTTCCGATGCCAGCTTATCAATTGAAGGCGTTTTTATGTCACTTTTAAATCCCATGTACCCAACATCGGAATACCCGAGATCATCCACAAGGATAAATAAGATATTGGGGGGCACATTTTGCTTTGAAATCCCCATCAAGGGAAGAATAAAAGTCAAAAATATAATGACACTATTTTTTACCATAAAGCGGAAACTCTTTTGATGGTGTACGTTCAGTTTTAAAAATGTTCATTATTTTCTTCACAACCTTTGGATTCTCCTTAGCCACGTCGGTTTGCTCCTGTGGGTCAAGTTCCAGATTAAAAAGCCGGACAGGAGCATTGGCATCCTCTTGCAAATTATACCGAACACCTTTCCATTTTCCCATACGGACTGCCTGGCGCCCGCCTTTCTGATGAAACTCCCAGTAAAGGAAATCGTGTTCCTTCTGCTTTTTTCCTTTAAAAAGTGGAAGCATTGAAATGCCATCCGATTCCAGTGGTTTTGAGCTGACACTTGCAATATCGCAGAAAGTCGGTACCATATCCCAAAAAGCGGAAATATGGTCGGTTGTTTTTCCTTCATCAACTATACCCGGCCATTTCACAATAAAAGGTACACGAATACCACCTTCGTACAAATCGCGCTTTACACCCCGGAATCCACCTGAGCTATTATGATATGCAGCATTACGTCCACCTTCAACATGGGGGCCATTGTCGCTCGAAAACATCACAATGGTATTTTCAGCAATTCCCAACTCTTCAAGCTTTTTCATTATTTGTCCAACTTCCCAATCCAGGCGGAAAATCATCCCTGCAGTTGTGGCATTGGGATCATCACAAGCCCCGTAGTATCCTTTATAAGGCTTTTCGTCGAACTTCCCTTTATAAGGTTCTTTCCATTTTTCCTGTATCCACATTTGTGCATGTGGCAATGGCGATGCATAGTGCAAAAAGAAAGGCGCTCCCTTATTGTTTTCGATATAAGTTAAAACCGAATCCAATATCATATCCAGGCTATAAGTTTCACCGCGCCAGGTTTTGTTTCCGCCATTTTCGGGGAAATCAATTTGCTTTCCATTATAATGCAAAAACTTCGGGAAGTAAGAATGTGCCTGCGCATGCCCCAGATAACCAAAGAAATAGTCAAATCCTTTAAGATTTGGCGTTTCCGGGGTGTTTTTGCAACCTGTTCCTGCTTTGCCAATCATGGCCGTATGATAGCCCGATCGTTGCAAAAGCGTTGCAACCGTTAAGTCTTGTGGATCGGGCCGCATCATTCCATTTCCATTTCCACGCACAAAAGCATGCCCCATGTGCTTACCAGTTAATAAGCTATAACGCGACGGCGCACAAACCGTGCTACCCGAATAATGCTGCGTAAAGCTTAAACCCTGTTCCGCCAGTTTATCAATGTTGGGAGTTTTAAAGTTTTTCTGGCCATAACAGCTAAGGTCTCCGTACCCAAGGTCATCGGCAAGTATGTAGATGATGTTTGGTCGCTCAAGTTTTTTTTGCGCAAAACCAGTCAATGATACACAAAGAGTCATCAAGATTAAAAAAGGTACTGACTTCTTCATTAATTATTGTTTTTTTTAGAACGCCCCATCTTCATTTTAGAATATCCATTTTTAGCAAGAAATTCTGCTAGCTTATTTCCAAGTTTACTTGCTTTACCGGGATACTTTTGCAATTCGTTATGCAACTCTTCCATGTCATCATTAATATTATACAATTCTGGCTCATCTCCTGTAAAAAAGTAGATGTACTTCCATCCCTCTTTATTCATCATAGCAGCACTTGAACGTCCCCCCCATTTTCGTCGGTTATCTGGAAAAAACCAATAAAAATTTCTTTTCGGAACACTTTCTCCTTCTTTTAAAAGTGGTAATAATGAAATACCATCACCTCTGTACTCCAATGGCAAATCAACTAATGCAGCATCCAAAATCGTATTGAACACATCCATTATAATTATTCGCTCTTTACTCTTCTTATTTCCCTTAATATTTCCATTCCAAGTAATAAAAGCAGGCATCCTTACCCCTGCTTCATAGGTTGTATTTTTCCCACCCCACAATGGATCACATGGTACATCATTTGTTGTTGGTCCATTATCTGAATAGAATACAAAAAGAGTATTCTCATATAAACCTTTCTTTTTTAAAGCATTGACAATTCTCCCAACTGAGTTATCTACAGTTTCCAACATCGCAGCATAGGTTGCATTTGTTTCTGATGTCAATAAACTATCTCCTAAATAAGTTCTATAGGTTTCCTTTAAGCCCAAATCTTTTATTTTCTTCTTATATTTATGAATCAATTCAGGTTTTGCCTGTTTCTTCCCTAATGCATTGTGCACCGAATAGTACCACATATTTAAATAAAATGGCTCTGCTGACTTTTTATTATTGATCAATTTTAGAGCTTCATCTGTTAACCTATCTGTTATCTGCTCTCCCTGTTTACCTCCTTTTCTAAGAGGAACAAATGCTCTGGGATGTCCCACTGATTTTCCTTTCTCATCACACTTGTATGGCCAAAAATAAGAACCAGGATCCCAGCTAATTGCTCCCCCAATATTGATATCAAAGCCAACATCTGTTGGCATCGTTTTATCTTCGGGGTTACCTAAATGCCATTTACCAACATGCCAAGTTGAATATCCAACATCTTTTAATAACCGAGGTAACAATTGCTTACTATCTTCTTTTCTTATATAATGCGGAGCATGCCACATTCTTAGACTCAAAGGATGTCTCCCTGATAAAACAGAAGCCCTTGCAGGAGAACAGATTGGAGCAGATGTATATGCATTGGTAAAACGTACTCCATCTCCACATAACTTATCCATATTAGGCGTTTCATACAATTCGGATCCAAAAGCCCCCATGTCTTTCCAGCCCATATCATCCACTAAAAAGAATACAATATTAGGGCGCTTCGTTTTAGCATGTTGTTGTGCTTTTACCTCTTGTACTCCAAAAAAGAACGCAACTGTAATGATTTGCAATACAATCCATCCATTTAGTATATTATTCATCATTATTACATATTAAATACTGAAATCAGAACTCTGCAAACAACTATTCAAAATGTAGTTCTTATCTAGGTAAATCAGAATTTCAGTTTCGTAACCCAAAGAGAGGAGATGTATCAACGTATTTCATAATCAACAACATGATTACCTCCCTTGATACAACTCCCCTTATTATCATCTACTTAACACCTACCAACCAGGGTTTTGATTCCACTTAGTAAGTTGCAATTCTTGTAATGGTAAAGGAAAAAGCATATGCTTTTCTGAAAATTTACGATCCGCAGCCAGATCTTTTATAATAAAGCCTTCTGCATCAGTTCCATTTGCAGTAAAAGCTTCTATTCCAAAACCAACTTTACTCCAATCGCTATTATCCCATTGGATACCTTTCATTGATTGCGTCATTTCCTGAACAGCAATTCCCCAACGTTTTAAGTCCTCAAGTCTTCGTCCTTCAAACATTAATTCAACAGTTCTTTCACGTCTGATTTCAGTTAACATACTAAGACCATTGCTATTAACAAATTCATTTGTTAGTGGTACTATTTTTCCTCGTTCTCTTAAAACATTAATGGTTTTATCTAGATCAGAGTCTGAAATACTTCCATCCTTTTCAAATTTAGCCTCGGCAAACATCAACAATACCTCTGGATAGCGAAATACTTCAATGTCATTGAATTCTTTTGACCACTGCACCCGATCTTCACCTTCTCCATTAAATTTCCAAATCTTATACCCAGTCTGATTCCTGTTTATGTAGTTATCTGCAGCATCAATAATCATAGGACCATTATTCGTCCAAAACTCATCGCCTACTTTCATAATCGATTGTAACATACGATTATCTCTATTTGCATACTCTGAGGTATAAGTCGCATAGCCCTGGAATAAAGGAGACTTATCAACTGGAAGACCATCTGTACATAAAAACAGATCTACTGCTTTCTTGGTAACACTTAAGTCCTGAATAGCATATGATGCTCCGTGAGTTTTAAAGTCTTTACGGTAAACAATAGCCAAAACTTTTTCTGGTTTTTCACCCAAGTTTACATCGTCGGCATCTGGATTCCAAAATAACTGACGATAACTATCATCCCCGTGTTTATTATACAATGCATACTCTCCGCTGTTAATAACTGAGTTCGATGCATCAATAGCAATTTGCAATCTTTCATCTACCTTTTCACCTCCGTTATACTTCGACCAAGTTGCTTCAAACAATGCAATTTTTGCTAGTAAAGTTTGAGCTGCACCTTTAGTTATTCGTCCCAATTCACTTGCTGTCATTTCACTTCGTAAAGGAAGATTAGGAATAGCTGATTGTAAATCTTGAATACAAAAATCTATAACTTTTTCTCTGGATTCTCTAGGAGATTTCAATTCTTCGGATTCTGTATCTAATGTCGTTGTAATCAAAGGAACATCTCCATAACGACTAACCAATCGATAATAAACAAATGCTCTAAAAAACCGAGCCTCACCAACATATCGTTTTGCATCTACACCTGGATTGGCCTCTGCATTTTGAATTAAATAATTACAAGCACGAAGTCTGTCAAAACTTGAATTCCAAAATCCATCATTATCTGGAGGAAGATTATTACCTGTACTTACAGAGTTTTCACCTTCTCCGCGCATTAAATCTGCATTTAAGTCCAGCGACCGAAAAGGCAAAATACCATATAAACTATTAGCCGCCATTCTGAAGTCATCTGGTGTCTTCCAGAAAGAATCATCGGAAATCTTATCTGGTGGAAATAAGTCAAGATTGTTGTCGCAGGCCTCTGTTATCAGAAGTACTGCAAAAAGATATATAATTACTTTAATCTTCATCATTAAGGTTTTTAAAATTTAACTTGTAATCCAAAAATGTAGTTCTTTGATAGCGGATAGTGTCCTCCATTTACATTAGGATATTCTGGATCAAAACCACCAGGGACATCATGAATTGTAAACAAATCAGATCCATTAAAATAGACCCTAACATGATTCATCTTTATTTTTTGTACGATATTTTTAGGAAGTGTATAACCAACAACAAGATTCTTAATTCTTGCATAAGCTCCATTCCAAGCTCTCAATTGGCTATCGCGCCAATTCCATCCTGCTGTTTGTCCCAAAGTGATACGTGGATTATTAGAGTCTCTAGCTTCTGTTATTAAGACTCCGTTTACATCTACTTGTTCTTGTGTAAACCCCCAGTTATGATACATTGCATTAGGTTTATGCCACCTATTTCGTCCTCCCTCATAAGGAAGTGCAAAGCCACTTGCTCGGATAGTCCGTTTTCCGACTCCATTTATATAAACACTAATATCAAAATTTTTCCAACTAGCTCCCAAGTTTAAACTGAAATTATAACGAGGATTAGTCGTTCCAAGAAAAACAAGGTCTCCTTCATCTCCTTCATCGCCGTATGGGTCAATACGTCCATTTCCATCTACATCTCGAAACATAGCATCACCAATATCTAATTTCGAATTCGTATTTTCCAACTTTTTATATTCATCTAGCTGTTCCTGTGTTTTTATAACTCCATCATAGTCATATCCAAAATAAGAATTTATCGGATACCCTAACCTTGCACCATTAATCCCTACTCCGTAAACATCATCACCTCCCTTTTTAGTCACCTCATTCTGACTATCAAAGAAAACCCCTTTCACATAGTAATTGAAATCTCCGATTTTATCTTTCCATTCAACTGCTAACTCATAACCATTAATAGTTAGCTCTCCTGAATTAACCTTAGGAGCTGTTGCTCCAAGAATTTCAGGAAATGCTTCTGCTATTAACATGTTTTCATTTACCTTTTTATAAATATCCACAGAACCAGATAACCTTTGATTCAAGACAGAAAAATCAAGTCCAATATTTTTTGTCACAACCGTTTCCCAGGTAGCATTTACTGCTGGCATTCCTCCCAAAGATGCACCAGATTCAACAGTACTTTCCCCGAAAGGTATTTGCCCTCCAATATTAATATTCTGGACATAGTTATAGTTGCTTGCAATACGTTCATTACCCGTTTCGCCAAGAGAAACCCTAAGCTTTAAGTTGTCAAACACTTCTAATCGTTTAACAAAATCCTCTTCCGACAATCGCCATGCAGCAAGAATACCTCCGAAGTTACCCCAACGTTTATCCGGATGGAACTTAGATGATCCATCTCTACGGAAATTACCTTCTACTAAGTATTTCCCTTTGTAGTCATAACTTAATCTTGCATAATAAGACAAGATAGCCCACTCTGAAGCACCACTACTATTATATTGCTCCTCTGGGTCTCCTAAATTCAAATGGAATAATGTGTTACCAACAATTCCTTTCCTCCATGCACTAAAATTTGAAAACTTATCATCTTCATAAGCTGTACCTACAGTTGCCGAAACATTGTGTTTCTCATTCAACAATACTTTATAGTCCATATAATTAGTTATATTCTTATACAAAGCATCTGAATTATAAAAACTTGCACTATTCGGTTCATTTCTTGTTCCCAAAACAGTTCCATCCCAACGGTAAGTATCATAGGTTTTTCTGCTACTTTCAGAATTATAATAGCGAAGATTGAAAGCTGTTTGATTGACAAATTTCAGCCCTTTAAGAATATTTATTGTCGTTGTAAAATTGGTTCTCAAATTAGTTCTGCGCACAAATTTATCGCCATCTTCAGCCAACCCTTGTACTGGATTAAGAAAACCTCCCCAAGTTAAATATTTAACACCATCTTCAGCAAAAGTAGGTTGAATTGGATTCGCTTTTTCATAACGATTTATAGGCCCCCAACTATCAACTGGTTCATCTATTTCATTTCTTTCAACACCTACTTTTGCATCAAAATCAATCCAGTCAGCAATATCCCACTGATAAGATAATTTCACATTGTATTTTTCACTGATATTGTTGTTTATTTTAAAGAACCCCTCATCACGGTTATAACCTACAGAAAAACGATAATTTGATTTCTTAGCACCGCCACTTACACTTAGTGAATAATTTTGATTAACTCCATTAGCAAATAAATAATCTTTAATATCCGAATCTCTGTAGAACATTCTTCTACCTTTAGGATTTCCAATATTTTGAGCCCAATCGTCAACACCTTGTTCTCCTGTTCCTGCTATTAATTTATCGTAGTACATATTAGGAAACCACCATGGGGTAGGTCGCCCCTCATTCATCTCTGCTTCACGGTGCAACTCGGCATATTGCAAAACAGTGGGTTGATCCCAAGTATCTTGTGGTGTTTTAAATGTATGTGATGCATTAAATTCAAATACAGGCTTACCAACTTTTCCTTTTTTAGTTGTAATTAATAATACTCCACCAGCAGCTCTTGAGCCATAAATGGCAGCAGAAGCATCTTTCAATACATTCACACTCTCAATATCGTCTGGATTCAAGAGGTTTAAAGAACCTTCAATGCCATCAATTAATACCAACGGGCTATTTCCTCCATTGACAGAAGAAAAGTCACGAATTGTAAGATCGAAACTTTCTCTACCAGGCTGTCCACTCGAACGTGTTACACTTAAACCTGGCAGAGCCCCTTGTAATGCATTTGCTATCGTTGTTACAGGCTTCGACTTTACTAAGCCCTCTCCATTTACTTGCGAAATTGCCCCTGTTAAACTGGCTTTTTTCTTTGTCCCATAACCTACCGCTATGACTTCTTCTAGACCAATTGCATCCTCTTGCAACACAACTGTAAAAGTGAGCTGATTAGCAACAGTGACCTCTTGTGTTTTCATTCCTACAAAAGAGATTTGCAGTATCGTTTTAGCTGTAACACCAGATATAGAAAACTCTCCATCAATATTTGTTGTTACTCCATTGGTTGTTCCTTTTATTATGATAGAAACCCCGGGAAGAGGCTCTCCATTTTCATCGGTAACCTTTCCTTTTACTGATTTTTTTTCCTGATAGCCCTTATTCTTAGGAGAAATAATAATATGCTTATCTCTAAACATAACGTTAACTTTCTCCTTCTCAAAAATTTGATTAACGACTTGTTTTACTGTTCCCCTTTTTATAGAAACATCAATTAACTTCGTTACATCAATCAATTTGCTGTTATACAGAAAATAACAATCACTTTGATTTTCTATTTCAACCAAAACATCCTTAATCGCAACTCTCTTCATTTGCAAATTAAGATTTTTAGTTTGCGAATAAGTATCATTTGCCAGAATCTGGAATGTACTTATCAGTAAAATAATCAATGCATTGCGCATAATAATCCACTTTTTTCTATGGCCCACAAGTAGCCATAGTAATTCATTGTTTTTTTTCATAAATTTGAATGTTTTTTAATTAAGATCCCTATTCTCGGGGATTGACTGGGAGGAAGTGTTGGCGCACTTCCTTCTCTTTTTTTAAGCTTATACCATAGGCTGATTTACTTTTTCAATATTCGTATTTTAGATCTATTGTTAGTTTCTTCTTTTGTATTAGCTTTCAAATATTCTATTCGAATTGGAGAACTTAATTCCAGTAACTCAATTACCTGAGAAAGCGACTGGTCGTCAAAAGTTGTTGTGATGGGATAATCAGCCACTTCATCATCAATAATCTCAACATCGACACCATACCACCGAGACAACATTCGAGCAACCTCTGTCATTTTAGTTTCATTAAAAACGAGTTTATTATTTTTCCAGCCCTCAACATGCTTCATTTCAACAGGCTTTACTATTGCCCTTCTTTTCGTTTTATCGAACGTAAATCCTTCACCTGGTTTTAGAAGTAACTCTTTCTCCTTCATTGTGCCCTTTGTCAAGTTTAATCGGATACTTCCTTTTTTCAATGCTACTTCTACCGTTTTCTCGTCGGGATATGATTTAAAATTGAACTGAGTTCCCAGTACTTGAACTTTCACATCGCCGGAAGAGATTTCGAAGGGAGATTTCGTATTATGCATTACATCTAAATAAGCTTCTCCTATTAACTCTACTTCTCGCTTTTTATCCACAAAGGGCAAGCTGTACTTAATTGTACTTTTAGAGTTGAGCCATACTTGAGTTCCATCGGGAAGAGTTATTTTGGTTCGAATACCCACCGGACAACTTATTTCCTGCACTGTTTTCTGCTCGGATTCTTGCAAAAATGGCCAAACAGAGAAAATGATTAATGGAATAACCAGAACAGCAGCCACACGCATAAACCAATCAACAATGGAAATTTTTGGTTTGGAATTTATCCTTGTCTTCACTATCTCTAATGCGGTACTGGTATCTACCTCATTTATTTGTTGAATAAGGTCTCCTGCCACAAGCACTTTCTCCTCTGCTGATAACTTATTCGATTTACGAAGTTGCACCTCAACACCATCGTTAAGTGCCTTATTTCTATCATTTAATTCCATACAAAAAACTCAATTGTTTTCCTTTTGATATTAGGTATACAACTGAGTTAAACCAAACACGTATATAATTGATGATTTTTTTAGAAATTAATTATTCCAAGAAAAATTAGCATTCCTGAATAATCTTTAAACTCAACCCGAAGAACTTTTAAAGCATTGGAAATCTGAGTTTCAACAGTACGTTTGGAGATATTCAATTTTTCGGCGATTTCATCATTACTTAAGCCATTTATTCGGCTTAAAACAAAAATTTCACCACACCGGGAAGGCAATTTAGAGATGGCTAATTTAATTTGGTCTTGCAATTCAGATTCCACAAAAATATCGGGTTCATATACCTCACTATTTTCAACCAAGTCTTTAACCTCACCTACTAACTTATCGTTGACATTGGATCTTTTCAAAAAATTTAATGAGCGATTCTTTACAGAAGTAAAAACATACGATTTCAGAGAAGTTCCCTCTTTTAAGGCATTACGTTGCTCCCATAACCGAACAAAAAAATCCTGCACTATTTCCTCTGCTTCCGCTTTGTCCAGAATTATTTGTGATGCAAAAATAACTAGGCCTGGATAGTAAAACCGAAATAGTAATTCAAAGGCAGTTTGATCGCCACCTTTCAACCTATTTACAAGTACTTGTTCTTCTATACCTCCTATAATTTGCATGTTACAAATATAAGTTCAATTTGTAAAAATCAAAGGGAATTGGGTTTCACTCCTCTTACTATTTTGCATTAACAATGCAAAATACATCACTCGTAATCAAACACTTTACAGTTTTACAATTTGTATAGGAATTAATCTAAAATGCAGTTATTGAGATTCGGATTACAGAAAAAATACCGCAGAAAATAACAAAAAAAGGGCACTCAAAACATGTATGAGTACCCTTGGTATTACTTATGAGAGGTTAATTATAATTCTATCTTCTTTACGAAACTATAGTTGTAAGTGTTTACACCTTTGGTACCAACAGCAATACGTGCATAACAATAACCTTTGGATTTTAAGCTCGAAATATCAGCAGAGATAACCACATTATTCATGCTGGTTACTTCGCTTAAAGTTTCTTCCACTACTTTGTATTGCTCATCTACCAAAGTGGTTTTTCCCACCAAAAGCTTAACTGCTCCAACTTCCTTCTCGGCTACTACCTTTTCGAAGTTAAATGTAGCTTGAAGCATGTCGCCATTGACAGTGAAAGATGGTTCTTCGATATAGAAAAATGGTTTCACTTCCACATCCAACTTCTTATATCCGTCTAACTTAAAATGGATGGTATCTGTATCTGTGAAATTCTGAAAACTTCCGCGATCTTTTTTCACAAACAGCTTATAATCTCCTTTAAACAAAATGGTTGAAAAGTGACCATCCTGATTGCTTAATACCGGAATTTCTTTTTCGAAATCCCATCCTTTTTCATAAAGCTCAACACGCATTTGTGCTCTTTTAGTAGCTACTTTCTTGCCATTATACAATAAGTCTCCTTCCAACTGAACATCAGGTGCTTTGTAGTTATCTTCTTCGCATGCTGTAAAGCCAATTAAGGCCACAACTATTATTAATATATATCTCATTTTCATGTTCTTTTAAATTCTGAAAATTTAACGATTAATGGCCTGGATTCTTAATTAGCTTTGGATTACGATCCAAAGCGTTTTGTGGCATTGCACTGTAATAGTTTCTCCATTCGAACTTCTTCTTCGAGTTGAATAAACGAGGAGCTTCTAACTTCTTGTAGATATACTTTCCATCCTTTTCCGATCCTGGATGAACCACCAAAAAGCCATAAAGAGAATGATACGCTTTTCCGCTCAGCACATCTTCTGCTTTACGCCAGCGTTTCAAATCGAAATAACGGTGTCCTTCGAAAGCCATCTCCACTTTTCGCTCTTTAACAATATCATTCAAAGTGACATTACTTAAGCTATTAGCTTTAAATCCGGCACGTTCTCTTACTCTGTTAATAAATGCCTTAGCTTTCTCCTGATTTCCAGTTTCCAAGGCTGCTTCTGCACCAATTAATAGCATTTCAGCATATCTGAAAACAGGATACCAATTGTCTGCCAATGTACTACGCTGCCCTGCACCTGGCGATTCTGACACATATTTCTTAAGGTAAAAACCAGTATTTGAAATGTACTGTAGGTTCTCAGATGGTCCATCCCAACCAGTAATTAGTCGACCTTTACTATCTGCTTCTCCCAGTCCTCCGGTTACCACATCATACTCCTTAGTCGTTTCGTTGTATACTACTTGTCCAGCCTGTACGCTAACACGACTATTTCTAAACATTTGGTTGGCATACAAAATCGTCGATGCTAAGCGCTTATCTCTATTGGCGAAAACATCTTCTGGTTTTTCGAATAAAATCCAGTTTCCATCAGCATCTTGTGTTTCAATATTGCCAGATGTACCATCCAATTTTTCATAGCTTTCTACCATTTCCAAATATGGAGTAATGTGGGAACCTTCAGCATTATCCTCCTTGGCACTAGGTGTTGAATTTTGATAGGTAAAGCTATGGCGTTTATTCGGATTCTTATAATCGACAGCATAAATCACCTCCGTTTTATTCTTATTGCTGAAAATAGAATAGTAGTCGGCCTCCAAATCGAATTGACCATTTAAAGCTTCTACTGCCGCAAGTGCTTTCCCATAATAATCGTTTGCTTTTCCTTGCGAAATACCAATAACGTCGCCCTGTAAAGCAACTGGCTGACTCATCTGGGCATTGTATTTTGCAATACTCCCGGCATAAATCATGGCACGAGCCTCTAAAGCAATGGCAGCCCACTTTGTTGCACGAGCAGGATTCTTATCCTCTGTCAGTTTACCCTTTATATCTTCCAGTTCAGAATAGATAAAGTCGTAAATCTCACTCTCTTTTGCTCTGGACATTCTCAGTTCATCAATATTATCCGGGCCACCATAAGTATAAGTCTTTGTAATTAATGGAACTCCTCCCATTCTTTTTACTTTTTCGAAATAGACAAATGCTCTGATAAAGCGAGCTTCAGCAATAAACTGCTCCTTATTCTTTAGGCCAGACTCCATTGCCTTTTCGATAAACAAATTGATATCGCGGATGTATCCATAATCGTAATAAGTATACCACCCGGTAGGAATTGAGTTAACTCTGTTCTGACTATCTCCACTACCACTCCACATGGCCTCATCGGTCGACTGCATTGCAAATTCACTAAACGGACTAGTAGGCATTCTATCGTATAGGTTAGCAATAACTCCCTCTACCAGCTTCTCGTTCTGCCACACTTTTTCATCGGTTAGAATATTATATGGTTCTTTCTCCAAATAATCTTCACAACTCATTAAAGCAGCAAAACAAATAAGAAATATATATTTCAATTTTTTCATTTTTAAACCTTTTTAGAAATTGCATTTAAATCCAAAACTCCATGTCTTAGCTTGCGGATACTGACGCCCAGACCAATCACTTGTTTCTGGGTCAATCTCTTTGATATTATCAAAAGTCAACACATTCTGTCCCGAGACAAACAAACGTACATGCTTCAAGTTAACATGGTCTAAAATGTGCTTAGGTATCGTATATCCTATTTCGATAGTACGCAAACGCAATGCATTTACATCTTTTACCCAGAAATCACTTGTGCGGTGATTAGTTCCTTTTCCACCGTAATGTGTCGATGGATATTTACCTGGAATCCATTCACTATTGGCATCGAAAGGATCTTTTCTTCTCCAGCGATCTGTCATGTATTCACGAGGAGCTCCATTGGCATAAAATGGTTTGGCAATTTCATTTACCATTCCCAAACGATACATTCCAAATCCGTTAAATAGTGCATATAAATCGAAGTTTTTCCACTTTAGACCTACAGAGATACCATAATTCAACAATGGTAAATATTGTGTACTTGTTTGAGGTAATGCATCTTCTCCGGTTATAATACCATCTTTATTAGTATCCTGATAAATTAGATCCCCAGGCATTAAAGTAGTATTGTTTTTTCCATCAATATCTACCGGATAATCTGCAATTTCTTCTTCGCTTTTAAACTGTCCAATTACCTTATATCCCCATCCTACATTTTTATATCGATTCTCAGAACCATTGTGCCATTTGTCAAAAGCACTTCCGTACATAGGGTTGTAACGACTCAAGTTTTTCGAACGAGCATAAGTAATTGTTCCTGCTAAATCAAGCTTTAATTCTCCAATCGTTTCACTGTAGTTGATCTCTGCATCCCAACCAAAAGTTCTGTCACTCTCTAAGTTCTCTTTAGGAAGATTAAAACCTACTTCAACCGGAATTAAAACATCATTACGACTCGCAGGTAATCCTTCTCTATCGCGCTGGAAGAAGTCGATTGAACCATTCAGCTTATTTTTCAGGAATCCAAAATCGAATCCAATATTTTTATTAATTGCATCGACCCATGAAACACTTGTAATTGGCAAACCACGCGATTGAATTCCAATAATAGGCTGTTTACCCACATCAATCACTTGTTTTCCTCTATTGAAGTTATAGCCTTCCAGGTAATCAAAAGCACCAATTCCTGCTATTTGTCCTGTTTTACCATACGATGCTCTTATCTTGAAGTTAGAAAGAATATTTCCAACAGGACTTTCTTTGAAGAAGTTCTCTTCGCTTAAACGATATGCAACAGAAGCACCCGGGAAGAATCCCCACCTTTTTCCTGGCGCATAAACATACGTTCCATCATAACGTCCCAATAGCTCAACTGTATATTTATCGGCGTAAGTATAGTTCACACGACTGGCAAATCCCATTTCTGAAGATTCAGAATATTCGTCACGTAGTTTTTTAAATTCCTCAGACGCCATTAGAGTAATGAAGTCACTGGTAGGATTAGTCATAATCCAGAAGTTAGGGTGATTGCGTTCATTCGCTTCAAATGCAAATACTGCATCTACTGCATGCTGGCCAAACTTATTGTTGTAATGTAAGTTTGCCTGGAACATTTTCTCTTCTACATACTGAACTCGACGATCTTTATATGGATTATCGTTACCAGCTGTTCTATTGTATGTTTGTGTTGCTTTGTCGTAAGTGAAAGCATCGTATCTGTTTTCCTGGTTGTTACTATAGTTCTGTGCGTAATAGTAAGAACCTAAAATTTTACCCGTCAAACCTTTTACAGGAAATTTATATTTCAAGTTCATGTTTCCATGTAAAACACGCCATGTGTCTTTCAACGAACCTGAAATCTTTTTATTCATATAACCAAAGTTATATACCGTACGATAGCCATTGTCTGCCACATAATTTGGGTTGTCGTTGGCATAAGGACGCTGGGTTGGAATATTTCTTAGCAAACACCACAAAGGGAATGTATAATCATCGTACCAAGGCAAACCAGGATTCTCTTTGGTCTCAATACGTCCATTTATTTGCATGCCAATAGTCAGGTTCTTTGCCAATAAAGCTTCGATATTCGACTGGATATTTGAACGATTGAAATTAAACTCACTAAACAAAGCATCTTGATTGAAGTGGCTAAAACTCACATAGTAGTTAATCTTTTCACTACCTCCTGATGTGTTTATATTCAGATGGTCTTGTGGTGCCCACTCTTTTACAGCAAACTTGTACCAATCGAAACTACGGTAACCATCTTCTTTCCCAGCTTTCCATTTAGCAAGCTCCTCAGGAGTAATATCTGTTTTTCCAAATCGATTCATCTGATCCTCAACCAATAACTCCATGTAATCACCGGCATTAACTGACTTTGCAAATCGTGTCCAGTTCTGGAAAGTTTTGGTATAATGAATGTTGAATTCGTTGGGCTTATTGCGTTTTCCTTTCTTCGTTTCAACAATAACAACTCCATTGGCTGCTTTAATACCATAAATTGAAGCACTGGCATCTTTCAATATCGAAATCGTTTCAATATCGTTAGGATCTATATTATTGAACTGACCTTCATCTTTAGGTGTTCCGTCGATAATGTACAAAGGAGTACCCATTCCGCGAATCTGCATCGAAGTACTTCTTCCCGGGCGACCATCATTCTGACGAGAGACAATACCTCCAACTTTACCCACTAATGCTGTACTCACATGTGCTGTACTGACTTTTTGAATTTCTTCTGATTTCACCGAGGCAACCGCACCTGAAACCACTGTCTTTTTCATTGTACCATAACCAACAGCAATTACCTCATCCAGTCCAATTGCATCTGCCTTCAAAACCACATTAATGATTTCTTTCCCGGCAATTGCAACTTCCTCCGTTTTCATACCTACAAATGAGAACTGCAATATTGGGTTCTTACCTGTTACCAACAGCTCATAATTACCGTCAATATCAGTCGTAATACCAACTGTTGTTCCTTTTATAACAATAGAAACTCCGGGAAGAGACTCGCCATTTTCATCGGTCACCTTTCCCTTTATTCTTTTTTGTTGTTGAGCCGAATTCTGTGCCGAAATATGGTGATTTCTTTTCACCACAATGTATCGGTCGATAACCTGATAAGTTACATTAGCATCCTGAAAGATATCATCCAAAATTTGTTCTACATTGGATTTTCTAGTCTTTACAGATACCTTCTTGGTTGCATCGATTTCTTTACTATCGTAAAAAAATCGATACTCAGACTTTTTCTCCACCTCTTTAAAAACATCAGCCAACGTTACATTTTTCATGTTTAACGATAACTTGACTGACTGAGAGTAAGTTGATGCAGAAACCTGAACTAAAAAAACAACTAATAGAAGAATAGTAATTCTCATAATTCGAAATAGTTTACCTAATGGAGGAGTTGTACCAACTCCATTTTTGTTTTTTTTCATAAATTTGAATTGTTGGGTTCGATAATTAAGCCGTAAGGCTTGTTATTGATTCTTAAAACTGGAAACAGGCCATTGTTTCCATCACGACGGGAGGTGTTGGTAGCACTTCCCGTTTTTACAATTTCTGGTTTTATCTCATTGGCAAATTCAGTTAATTGATTTTATTCGTATTGTTTTTCCTTCTACACGATAGCTGAATGGCTTTTGCGAGGCCGATTTAAAAACCTCCATAATCGTATAGATATTATCATCTACATTAAATGCTCCACTGAAGGTACGCTGCTTAATCCGCTCGTCCTCGAAAATAAGTTGTACACCATATATCCGATCGATCTTTTGAGCCAAACTCTCGAAACTCTCGTCTAAAAACGTATAGTTCCCCTCTTGCCAGTAGGTATAAAAATTATTAGGAATTCTCGATCGCCTCAACTTCCCTGTCAATTTGTTTAAGGCTAGACTTTGTAGCGGATTTAATGCTACTGATCTGTAATATGATTTCCCATGAGTGCTTGTATTTACCTCCAACTGAACTTTTCCTGAAGCCAAGTCTACCTGAATGATACTATCGTTGGGATAAGCCAGTACCGAGAATTCGGTTCCCAATACTTTAACACGGTGCGATCCCAGTTTCACGAAAAAAGGCTTATCTGCATTGTGGGTAACGGTAAAGTAGGCCTCTCCCATCAATTCCACGTCTCTACTTTTCCCACGAAATGTCTCGGGATAGGTCAATTTTGAGCCATTGCTAAGCCATACCTGAGTTCCATCGGGCAAGCTAATAGAAGTGCGATTTCCTTTGGGAACTTCAACAACATTCATCGAAATATCAATATTCAAAAATAGATGATGAGCTAACAATCCTGTAAAAAGAGCCACCACAAAAACCGCTGCATATCTTAGAGCAGGCATAAACAGCATTCTTTTAGAAGAAGAATTAATTCTTGCTTTCACCGCTTTAAAATCACTTTCCACATGTTGCTTGGGCATTTCCTCGCCACGCTGTAATATCGCCCACAGGTTTTTATAGCGAATATACTCTCTCTTATTCTCAGTGGAATTATTTGCCCACGATAACAATTCGTGTTGATCATCCGCACCTTTTGGGCTAACTATCTTTTGTATAATCTTCTCTTTATCCATTCTTGACTTACTTAATGGTAAAATGTGTAAATAAGGAAATACCCTATGTTATTTTTGAAAAAAAATTCTATCTACAAAGACAAAACCAAACAACACAATGTATTTCAACTTCTTACATCTTGCAAATAAAGTAAAAAAGAAAACAGAATAAGGTGCTTAAATTAATAGTTGATGGAATTATCTGCTTAAAAACAAATAGGCAACCAACGGTAGGTAATCTTTTAAAGTAATACGGAAAGTCTTGAGAGCTTTAGTTATCTGTGCTTCCACTGCTTTTTCTGAAATATTTAGCGCTTTAGCAACTTCGTGATTTTTCTTGCCATTGAATCGGCTTTCCACAAAAACTTCACGACAGCGCGGAGGTAATTCCTCCATTGTTTTTTGGATAATCAACTCGATTTCCTGAAATGTCAAGGCAGAAGTGTCCATTTCAGTTAAAGCAGAAACGTAAAGTTGATTTTGCATGCGATATTCTGCCTCGTTGATGTATTTCTTTTGAGATTGCTCACGCCGCAAACGCATCAAACAATTATTCTTTACACTAGTATACAGATAGCTTTGAAGCTGTGAATTATTTTGTAACGCAGGATTCTTTTCCCAGAAAGCAACAAACGCATCCTGAACTAAACCTTTGGCCTCTTCGTGCGATACATATTCTGCAGCAAAATAGACCAAGCGCGGATAATAAGCACCAAAAACCACCTCGAAAGCAGCTTTGTTTTTCTGGTTTAATAGCTCGATTAGTTCGTTAGTTAAAGCATCCATAATGCTCACAAATGTAGAAGGAAATATCTTAACCCGAATTATTCTCCTCAACTTTTTTGTTAAATACCAAGCGAGTATTCATCAAAACACAGCGTCTCTTCATTCATTCTTACGACTATTTTGAACATGATTCTTTAGCTAAAATTAGCTCCCTCACCCCTTCAAAAAAGCATCCATATCCGGGTAACTAAACTCGAAGCGATTATCAAGTAATACTTGTGGTTTTACGGTTGGAGTTTCTAGTACTTCCTGAGCTACAGTACCCATAACCCAACGTACCATGAATGAAGGGACACGAATGAATGCAAAGCGAGAGGTGAACAAAGCCATTTTCCTATGAAACTTACCATAGCTCAATTGCTGAGGAGCAACCAGGTTTATAGCTCCTTCAATTCCTTTTTTAATTATGAAGTCGACTGCTTTTTGTACATCTGTCAGGCCAATCCATACTACATTCTGATTCCCCGAACCTAAGTTAGCTCCTAGGCCCCAACGGTATATTTTCAGCATTTTTTCGTAAGCACCACCATCATCTCCAAACACCATTCCAAATCGCAGAGCAGATACTTTCACTCCTAATTGCTGAGCTTCGAAGGCACTCGCTTCCCAATCCTTAATTAATTTCCCCAGAAAATCGGTTCGCAACTTTGTAGAGCTTTCATCATGTGAAATACCCGATTTATAAATACCAATGGCTGAAGCATTGATTAAGTGTTTCGGTCGATCAACTTCATCGAGTATAGCAAAAGCTTTCACTACGTTTTTTGTGGTCTCAATTCTACTTTTATAAAATATTTGTTTCCTATTTTCGGTCCAACGAGTAAATATGGGTGCTCCTGCCAAATGAATTACCACCTTGCATTTCTCTATCTTTTGAGCTAAGTCTTCAGGTTTCCCATATAGATCATCTCTATTCAACCGGATAATCACCCAACCTTTACTTATATAATAATCAACCAGGTGCTTTCCAATAAAACCATTTCCTCCTGATATAGCCAAACACTTTTCCATCGATATATAGTTTTGAGGTTCAGTAAAAACAACAGCAATCTAAATCGAATGTTCTTTCATAATTAATTTTCTAATTCTTATTTGTTCTGAACAAACATTAGGCTAAAGCCTCTGAAAAACCAATCAATCATGGTCTTACTCCATTTTTTTTGTTTTATTTGCCTCCAATATGAGTAGAACGACAAACACCATTCGACAGATTTACAAGTGGAGGCTAAAGCACATCAACGACCGCAGTTATGTGATGATCCTTAGCTCTCTGGTTGGTATTATTGCCGGTTTTGCCGCTGTAATCATCAAAAATTCAGTGCATTTAATTCACCGTCTTTTACATAGCATAGTAAGTTCCGAGATTTTCCACTACGTATATTTTATTACACCAGTGGTTGGAATATTCATTGCCGTACTTATTGTAAAGTACTTAATTAAAGCACCTGTTCGACATGGTATTCCCAACGTTCTACACAGTATTTCAAAACGAAACGGACAACTGAGTCGCCATAACATGTTCTCCTCGATAGTAACCAGTGCTTTTACTGTTGGTTTTGGTGGATCGGTGGGACTGGAAGGACCAACCGTTGCCACGGGAGCATCGTATGGTTCATTCATTGGTCGCTTTTTTCGTCTCGATTACAAGCAGGTTACTTTAATGTTGGCTTGTGCATGTGCCGGAGCAATGGCTGCCATTTTTAAAGCTCCCATTGCCGCAATTGTTTTTGCCATCGAAGTAATTATGATTGACTTAACCACGTTCTCGTTGGTTCCACTACTGCTCTCTTCGGCCTCGGCTGTTGTTACCAGTTATTTATTTCTAGGAAGAGATGTGCTTTATCCATTCAAAGTGGTTTCATCATTCGAAATGGGCGAACTTCCCTACTTCATTCTATTGGGTATTTTAGCAGGGTTGGTTTCGGCCTATTTTGCAAAGACATATAACTTTTTCCACGAATGGTTCGACAAAATTGGTTGTGCCTGGAAACGCCTGTTAATCGGTGGACTTTCACTGGGAGCTTTGGTTTTTATGTTTCCTGCACTTTATGGTGAAGGTTACGAGTCTATCAATGCCTGCCTGAGTGGCGACTTCGATTACCTTTTTAACGATACTGTTTTTAGTCAGTTTAAATCTGAAATATGGATAATGGCCGGAGTAATGGCTGTGGTTATCTTACTGAAGGTGGTTGCTGCATCTCTCACTTTTGGAGCAGGAGGAGTTGGTGGTATTTTTGCGCCAACACTATTTATGGGAGTAAACACCGGAGCTTTCTTCGCATTAATCATGAATAATTTGGGAGTAAAAACTCTGAATCAAAATAATTTTGCATTGATTGGAATGGCCGGACTTATTGCCGGAGTACTTCATGCTCCGTTAACCGGAATTTTCTTAATTGCGGATATTTCTGGCGGATATAAGCTTTTTGTTCCACTAATGATTACTGCCACATTTGCTTACATGACTGTTCGATATTTTGTTCCTCAGTCCGTTTATCACTATCAGTTGGTAAAACGAAAAGAGTTATTTACTCACCACAAAGATCAGTCGACGTTGCGAATGATGCAGGTGCAAAAGCTAATTGAAACTGACTTTGTTTCACTACAACCAGATGCTACATTGCGTGATTTGGTAAAAGCAATTTCGGAAGCACACCGTAACCTATTTCCAATTGTCGATTCGGAAGGAATTCTGCATGGTATGGTCAAGATGGACGATGTACGCCACCTGATATTTAAACCGGAATTGTACGACTCTGTAAAAATAGAAGATCTGATGTACATGCCCGAATACTCTATTTCACCAACCGATTCGATGGAAGAAGTAGCTGAAAAGTTTGAAAAATGCGGTCGCTACAATTTGGCGGTATTGGATAATGGGAAATATATGGGTTTCATTTCCAGAGCAAAAGTATTTACTTCATATCGAAAAATTGTACAGCGCTTTTCACATGATTAATTTAAGTTTTAAGCATTCAATATATTGGGGTAAAAAACAGACCATTACTTTTTTGCCCTAATTATTTTGTTTCTTTTAGCAGAAAAAAGAAAAATATTTGAAACACTCACCTGTTTCTTTGCTTTTAAACTTAACTTAACTTTTCTACAAAAAATGCACTTCGAAGAATAACGGCAGCATTTCCGCACTACTTTTGCCCTGCATTTTTTCAAAGCAGTAAATTTCTGTCGATTTTCATAACCTCATCGGCTTCTGCTTCGTTAAACAAATGAAATTACAGGCAAATGAAGAAGTATATCACTAGTATTATCGATCATTTTATCACTTGGAGAGTGAAACACATCCCCGAGAAAAGTTTTATCTATATCCTTAGTTTTGTGATTGGTATTGTTAGTGGACTAGCAGCTATATTACTAAAAAACACTATCCATACAGCTGGTCACGCACTGACCCATTGGTTTAAAATAGATGGTTTTAGCTACTTCTATCTGGCTTACCCGCTCATTGGTATTTTACTAACTGTCTTCTTTGTGAAGTATTTGGTCCGAGATAATATTGGTCACGGAGTAAGTAAAATTCTTTATGCTATCAGTAAGAAAAACAGTTACCTGAAGCCACACAACCAATATACATCTATGCTGGGTAGTACCTTAACCATTGGTTTTGGTGGATCGGTTGGAGCCGAGGCCCCAATTGTTCTGACAGGAGCATCAATTGGCTCTAACATGGCCCGAATGATGCGCCTTAACTACAAAGCCATTACACTAATGGTTGGTTGTGGAGCAGCCGGAGCCATTGGAGGTATCTTTAAAGCACCACTTGCCGGATTGCTGTTTACACTAGAGGTGTTGATGCTGGATTTGACCATGGCATCGCTTATTCCTCTGTTAATTTCATCGGTAACTGCAGCTGTACTGGCCTATTTCTTTATGGGCGACAATGTGCTTTTGAACTTCTCAGCCAGTACTGTATTTCAGCTTAGTAATATTCCATTCTATATTTTATTGGGAATTGCCTGCGGTTTAATTTCCTATTACTTTACTCGCACATCAATGTGGGTGGAGAGTAAGCTCAAAAAAATCACTTGCCAATTTAGACGATTACTATTTGGAGGAGTGAGTTTGGGAGCTCTTATCTTCCTGTTTCCATCGTTGTGGGGAGAAGGTTACTCTACTATCATCACTATTTTCAATGGTACCGGAGATCAAATCTTAAACAACTCGCTTTTTTTCGGACTAAGTGCATCATCGTGGACATTCTTATTGGTGCTGGTTGCCATTCTTGTTTTTAAAGTAATTGCCATGGCATTAACCAATGGTAGTGGTGGAGTTGGAGGTATTTTCGCTCCTACCCTCTTCATGGGAGCCGTTTCTGGTTATTTGGTTGCTTTAGCAGTTGAATACTTCACGGGCATTCAACTTCCGAAAGAGAACTTTGCGTTGGTAGGAATGTGTGGTATGATGGCAGGAGTAATGCATGCTCCAATGACTGCCATTTTCCTTATTGCCGAAATCACAGGTGGTTTTAGTATGCTAATTCCATTGATGATGGTAGCTACCATTTCGTACCTTACTATCATGTGGTTCGAACCTCATTCGTTATACCATAAACGATTGGCACAACGTGGTGAGCTAATCACTCACCATAAGGATAAAACCGTTCTTACTCTACTAAAAATCGAAGAAGTAATCGAGAAAGATTTACTTACCATTAACGTAAATGCCACATTGGGAGAGCTGGTAAAAGTGGTATCTAAATCGAGAAGAAATATATTCCCTGTGCTGGACGATGAAGATGGTTTGGTGGGAATTGTCCTTCTGGACGATATTCGTGACATCATGTTTCAGCAAGAAATGTACGAAAAGACATTTGTACACGACTTAATGATTTCTCCACCAGAATTAGTATTCCCTACTGATTCGATGGAGCAGGTAATGGAGAAATTTGCCCATTCCGGAGCATGGAACCTACCAGTTGTTTCCAACAATAAATACCTGGGATTTGTATCCAAAGCGAAAATATTCAACTCATACAGAAGTGTACTTATGCACGTTTCGGATGAGTAAATCTATTTCATCTTATTCATTCGGTAAAAAAGCCAACCATAAGATGCTACAAAAAGTACAGTAGCAATGGTATTTAATATATTAAAACTCTTTTCTCCCAGAAATACCAAAGGTAAGATATACAGTAGAATTTGTGCTGCAGAGTAAATGAAATATCCTTGTATTTTACTCTGCCACATCTTTATTACTCCATAAAACGAAACAAAAGCCACAATGGCTAACAATGGGAAATAAAATAGTGAAACAGAATTCAATATTCCTCCCAATGCCCATTGCTGTACCCAATCGGTTACAATAGTTGGAAAAAGAGCTGCAAAGCCATATCCCAACACCTTTATTCCACTTCCTGCAAAGCTCAATAAGCACAATGCACGAACCCATTCCTTATATTTTTCTATCTCCACAGCCATATCTTTTGTCTCAAAGTTCGAAAAAGCAAACATTACTCATATGAAGGTATGTTTAAGAAAAGCTAATTTACCACTAAAAATGGTATTTTAATAGATTTTATCATAGCTAACTCGTATAAAAAAGTATTACATTTGACTCTCAATATCACAATAATAAAATACAAAATCATTCTGTTATGAATCGAGATACAGTTGTTTTTGATATAATCAAAAAAGAGCACGAACGTCAGTTGCACGGGATAGAATTGATTGCTTCAGAGAACTTTGTTAGTGAGCAGGTAATGGAAGCAATGGGTTCTGTAATGACCAATAAATATGCCGAAGGATATCCAGGCAAACGTTATTATGGAGGATGTCAATTTGTTGATATGACAGAACAATTGGCTATCGATCGTTTGAAAGAGCTTTACGGAGCTGCTTATGCTAATGTTCAGCCACACTCTGGTGCGCAAGCTAATGCTGCAGTTTTAAGTGTTGTACTTCAGCCAGGTGATAAATTCTTGGGATTAGATCTTTCACACGGTGGACACTTATCGCACGGATCCCCTGTAAACTCATCGGGTATTCTTTATCAACCTATCGCTTACCACGTAAAAGAAGACACTGGATTAGTTGATTACGATGAGATGGAAGCTTTGGCTCGCGAGCACAAGCCTAAATTAATCATTGGTGGTGCTTCTGCTTATTCTCGTGAATGGGATTATGCACGTATGCGTAAATTGGCCGACGAAGTGGGAGCTATCTTCATGGTAGACATGGCTCACCCAGCTGGTTTAATTGCTGCAGGTTTATTGGATAACCCGGTTAAGCATGCTCATATTGTAACTTCTACAACTCACAAAACATTACGTGGACCACGTGGTGGTATCATCTTAATGGGTGAAGATTTCGAAAATCCATGGGGAATAAAAACTCCTAAAGGAGTAACAAAAATGATGTCTCAAGTATTGGATTTCTCTGTATTCCCAGGAATGCAAGGAGGACCACTAGAGCACGTTATTGCTGCTAAAGCAGTTGCTTTTGGCGAAGCGTTAACTCCTGAATATAAAGCTTACCAAACTCAGGTTAAGAAAAATGCAGCTGTTATGGCTCAAGCATTTGTCGACATGGGTTACAAGGTAATCTCTAACGGAACTGATAACCACTCGATGTTGATCGATCTTCGTACTAAATATCCTGAGATTACTGGTAAGAAAGTAGAAAATACATTGGTTATTGCCGATATCACCATCAACAAAAACATGGTGCCATTCGATACTCGTTCTCCTTTCTCAACGTCAGGATTAAGAGTAGGTACTTCTGCCATCACTACTCGTGGTTTGAAAGAAGATTTGATGCCACAAATTGTTGAGTTAATCGACACTGTTATTGCTAATGCCGAAGATGAAGCAGTATTGAAAACTGTTCGTGGTAAAGTAAACGACATCATGAAAGACTACCCTCTTTTTGCTTGGTAGTTTAATCATATAAAACAATTTTTTCTAAGAAGCTGTCAATTAATTGGCAGCTTTTTTTATTCCTACTAATGTTTGTATTTACTTTTTTCATACTTTTGTAGACGACCGGTCTATTATTGAAAAATGAAAACAGATACAAAACAAAAAATACTAGAAGTAGGTGCTCGCATAATCCATCAGAAAGGGTATTCAGCAACTGGAATTCAGGAAGTATTAAATGAAGCAGGAGTTCCTAAGGGCTCATTCTACTTCTATTTTAAAAATAAAGAAGATTTTGGATTACAAGTACTCGATTGCTTTTTCAATTTCTTTAAATCCAACCTACTCCAATTTGTCCTTGATGAATCGAAACCTCATATAAAGAGAATTGAACTCTTCTTAACAGAGTTTCTTCATTTTTTCACAAACGGAGATTTTAAAGGCGGATGTCCAATAGGCAATTTGTCCCTTGAATTAGCTGACATTAATGAAAATTTCAGGACACATCTAAAGCATATTATGGATGAATCGAGCCTGTTGTTGGCGCAACAAATTAAATTGGCACAAGAAAAAAATGAAATAAATAATTTGAGCGATGCAAAAGATCTTGCCGACTTTATATTCTTCAGTTGGGAAGGAATGATTATGCAGATGAAGGTTACTCAAGATACAACTCCTTTAGAACGATTTAACAAATACATATTTCATCAACTATTACAACAAAAGTAAAATGGAACAAACAATCAAGAACATCGAAGCTTATTTGCAAACACATGGACTACTTACATTAGCCACAGTTAGTGCAGAAGGTCAACCTATGGCTCATAGTGTGGAATATATTAGTGAAGGGAATACGGTCTATTTTATTTCTCATGAAGGAACCAGAAAGGTTGCCAATATTAAAGAAAATTCGAAAGTTGCTTACACTGTAGATGAGGATTATCAGGATTGGTCTCAAATTCAAGGTATTCAAATGGAAGGAAAAGCATCATTCATCGAAGAAGAGAATGAAAAAAATCGTATCAGACAAAAATATGTCGAACGTTTTCCTCAAGTAATGAATTTCCCTCCTGAATTTGCACAGGCAATGTGCTTAATAAAAGTAGAGCCTATACATGCCAAATATATCGACAATACCAAAGGAATGGGACACCATGAGTTGGTAAAGTACTAGAAGATAATTTAACTAACCGAAGTATTACCTTCTTCGGTTAGCTAAACACACCTCCTATTCAATTATTTCTTGCCAAATAGATATAAGTGTTCCAAACATATTTAATTTTGTCCAACTATTATTTTTATAATCTGGCTAATTAGTAATATGGATTGGACAATTTACATTATAGTTGTATTTACTGGCTTAGTAGCAGGTTTCGTTAATACTATAGCTGCCGGAGGTTCATTGATAACTCTTCCGATGTTGCTATTTTTAAACTTACCACCAGCAATAGCTAATGGAACCAATAGAATTGCCATTTTCCTTCAGAATGTAATAGGTGTTGCTTCCTTTAAGCAGAAAAAGGTTATTGACTTCAAGAAAGATTACCTTATAGCCATTCCTGCTATTGTGGGAAGTATAATTGGGGCCTATTGGGCCATTGATATCAACGAAGCTATTTTCAAACAACTAGTTGGTATGCTTTTGGTTGTGATGTTCTTTCTTATTTTACTAAAACCCAACGCATGGCTAAAAGAAAAAGCCAGTGCCCCAACCATCAAACATCCAGTTCTTAAATATTCCATATTTTTCCTGATTGGTGTATATGGAGGTTTCATTCAAGCAGGAGTGGGATTCTTTCTATTGGCAGCTTTGGTTCTTGGTGCTGGTTTCGACTTAGTAAAAAGTAATGCCATTAAAGTATTTATTGTTCTTTTATACACCGCTTTTGCTCTGGCCATTTTTATTTTCAACCAACAAGTTGACTACACCATTGGCCTAACGTTAGCAGTTGGAAACATGATTGGCGCATGGCTTGGAGTTCGGTTTGCCACACAAAAAGGGGCAAAATACATTCGCTACATACTTCTAGCCATTCTATTAGTTGCTGCAGCCAAACTTTTTAACCTTTTCTAATAACCTGAACACTTTAACTTTCAATTTAAAACTGTAATTTCATATTCGTTTCATCTGTTTCAATTTTTTTGTTTTCTAAATGTTCAAAAAAATTGAATACATTCAGGAACTCACATAAACTTTAATCATTCTCGTTTGTGAAATTTAGAATGCTGAAAGTTTATGTTCGTTTCATTGTATTAAAACCAATACCATAAACCGAAATCGATGAATTACAAAAATACTATCATTTTAGTGACCTTCCTGTTTATATCTATTTTAGGTCATACTCAATCCATTAAAATCAATAAAGATATTCAGCTTCATCTCATTACTGACTCTATTTTTGTACATGTAACATGGGATCATGCGCCTAAGTATGGACGTTTTCCGTCTAATGGTATGCTTTTTATTAAAAATGGGAAAGCCCTGATGATTGACACACCTGCCAATGACACTCAAACTCAACAACTGTGTCAATATCTGAAAGATTCGATGCAGGTTGAAGTTACCCAACTTATTGTTGGTCATTTTCATAACGATTGTCTTGGAGGACTTAATTACCTGAAAAATAAAGATATTCCATCTCTTTCTAATATTCGAACTAAACGATTATGTAAAAAACACGATCTACCTCTTACCTCTCATTTCTTCAACAGAAAGAAGAAAATCCAATTTCAAGGAGAAGAGTTGGAATGCAGGTATTTTGGTGGAGGTCATACCGAGGATAATATTACCGTGTGGTTTCCAAAACGACAAATTCTTTTCGGAGGTTGTCTTATAAAATCAGGTAGAAGTAAATCGTTGGGTAATATAGCCGATGCTGTTGTTTCTGATTGGGATAAAACTATATTGAAGTTGCAAAAACATTACCTCCATATAAAAACGGTAATTCCTGGGCATGGCCCATATGGTAATTCAACACTATTAAATCATACCATCCAGTTAGTCACCCAATTCAAACAAAAAAATAAGAAACAGAAGTGATCTAATTAACTAAAACGGTTAAATTTGACACTCTATTCTTTTTTCAGTTTAAATTTTATGATTCAAACAATAAGATTTATTTCGAATTTGGAATGCTACAAACACAACTAAATTTATAGACTATGAATCACTACAGCTTACTACTTGCTGTGTTGTGCCTACTTTGCATTACCAAAACCAATGCACAAAAAAATGGTACTGATTACACCAAGTATGTCGACCCTTTCATCGGCACTCAAGAAATGGGACATACCTTTCCCGGAGCCTGTGTTCCTTTTGGGATGGTGCAGTTAAGTCCCGATACAGATACCATCTCTTATGAGGCAAACGGTAAATATAACCGATCGGTTTACCGCTACTGTGCCGGCTATCAGTATGAGGACAAAACCATTGTCGGTTTTAGCCATACCCACCTAAGTGGTACCGGACACTCCGACCTGGGCGATTTTCTTATCATGCCTACTGTTGGAAAACTTCAGCTTAATCCTGGTACCAGCAAGCATCCCGAATCGGGTTATCGCTCTCGCTTTCAGCACAAAAACGAGAAAGCATCGCCTGGTTATTATAGCGTACAATTAGAAGACTACAACGTCAAGGCAGAACTAACCACTTCTGAACGTACTGGTTTTCATCAATACACATTTCCTAAAAATGATGCAGCCCATATTATTTTGGACCTGAACCACGGCATCTATAATTATCCAGGAAAAGTGTTATGGTCTCAACTTCGGGTTGAAAACGACACGTTAGTAACAGGTTACCGAATTACAAGAGGTTGGGCACGCACCAACTACCTCTATTTTGCCATGGTATTTTCGAAGCCAATTAAGAGCTACGGATGTAAAAACGACGAACAACTTGTTTACAAAGGATTCTGGCGCAAGTTTGATCAAACTAAGAATTTCCCGGAAATGGCGGGTAGAAAACTAACCGCTCACTTCGACTTTGCCACAGAAGAAAACGAACAGATAAAAGTAAAGTTTGCCCTTTCGGCAGTAAGCACTTTGGGAGCCATTAATAATCTTAAAACCGAAATCCCTCATTTCGATTTTGAAAAAACAAGAGTGCTAGCTAAAGCCAAATGGCAAAAAGAATTAAGCCGAATTCAGATTCAAGCTTCTGAAGAGAAGATGAAGACATTTTACACATCGCTTTATCACACCTGCATCAATCCAATTGAGTACATGGATGTGGATGGCAAATACCGTGGTATCGATCACAACATTCATCAAGCAGATGGCTTTACCAACTACTCGGTCTTCTCGTTATGGGACACTTACAGAGCGCTTCATCCATTCCTTACATTAATACACCCTAAGCGAACATCCGACATGATCAACTCTATGCTTGCCCATTACGAGCAGAGTGTTCATGGCATGTTGCCCATCTGGAGTCATTTTGGAAATGAAAACTGGTGCATGATCGGCTACCATGCCGTACCTGTAATTGTTGATGCCTGGATGAAAGGTGTAAGAGGATTCGATGTAAATAAAGCATTGGAAGCTTGTATTTCAAGTGCCACTTATAAGCACTACGACAAGCTAGACGAATACATGAAACGAGGCTACGTTCCATACGAAGCAAGTAGTGTGGGTTCATCAATCACCTTGGAATATGCCTATGACGATTGGACAATTGCTCAATTGAGCAAGGCATTGAACAAACAAGAGATAACTCAACAGTTTGAGAAGCGTTCAACCAACTGGCGCCACATCTTCGATAAATCGACTGGTTTTGTACGTGCCAAACTGGCTAATGGTGAATGGAAAACACCATTCGATCCACTAAATACTCATCACGAAGGTTTTATTGAAGGAAATGCCTGGAACTATTCACTATATGTTCCACACGATGTCTCTGGACTAATTGAATTGATGGGTGGAAAAAAACGTTTTTCAACTCACTTAGATTCATTATTCACCATGCATCTTCCTGATAAATATTTCGAGAACACCGAAGATATCACTCGCGAAGGAATTATGGGATGCTACGTGCATGGCAACGAGCCAAGTCATCATGTTCCTTACATGTACAACTGGGCTAATACCCCCTGGAAAACGCAAGAGCGCATTGCCCAGATTATGAAAACGAAATACCTGAATAAACCGGATGGTTTATGTGGAAACGATGACTGTGGCCAAATGTCGGCATGGTATATCTTCTCGTCACTTGGCTTCTATCCTGTTTGTCCCGGATCCACTGAATATGCAATTGGAGCACCTTCGGTGAAACACGCCACCATGCAACTAGGAAATGGAAAAGTGCTAACAATCGAAGCGCCTAACGCATCCATTGAAAACATCTACATTCAGTCGATGAGTGTTAATGGGAAGAAATGGAATAAATCGTACCTTACTCACGAGGATATTTCCAACGGGGCAACAATCACATTCAAAATGGGCAAACGTCCCAATAAAAGTTGGGGAAGAAAATTAGCCATTCCCCACTCTTATTCGTCTGTAAAGAAATAAGCACAAAATCCTTTTTAAGGAATTCACATCAATACTCAGTGCTTCTCTCTTGTATTCTTTGAGAGAAGCACTGAATTTATCATATTGCAACTTCCTATTATTGCTGCCCCTTTACTCACCACCATAACTTCCTCACAATAAACCACAAGGTTTTTACAAACATCATTTTTATTTTACAAAAAAATATGCATCTTAGGCAAATCCCACTCCAAAAAAACAAATTAATTAAACCTAAAAATGATGAGAAAACTGTTATTAATTGCTCTAATGGGAGCATTATGCCTAGGTGTGTCCCATGCACAAAACTTCGAAAGTGAAGGTTTGGAGCATCTTCACGAAAACACTCGTTGGTACCAAATGCTTCAAGAGCCCAACGTCAACTATTTTGAAGTTACAAAAGCTTACGACAACTACTTCAAAACTCACCCCTTTCAAAAAAGTCTTGAAACCCGTTATTTTCAAAAATGGAATCGCAGAGTAATTAACCAATTCGATGCAAAAGGAAACATCACTACTCCACCTTCTTCCTTCAATGATCTAAGAATTATGCAAAAAGCCCGCATTGCTTTTAAAAGTACAGGTTCCAAATGGAATGTTATTGGCCCTGACAAGTGGGATTTAGAAGCAACAATGGCAAGTGCACACCCAACACAAGGGGTCTTCCGTTCTGTAACAGAACATCCTACCAATCCATCACTGGTTTGGGCCGGTTCTATTTCATCTGGCTTATGGCACTCAACTGATGGTGGAGATAACTGGAAGAATGTAACAAATCACCTTTTAATTAAAAGTGTACGTGGGGTAGCAATTAGTAAAAGTAACGATCAGATTGCTTATGCAGCTACCAATGCTGGTGTAATAAAATCGACTAATGGGGGAACTGTTTGGGAATTTACCAACCTGGACTGGCGAGAAGACTTCCCCAAAGGAGCAGGCCCAATGCAAATGCTTGTAAATCCGAACAATCCAGATTCTGCAATCTATGCTGGTTCAAACGGTATTTACCTTACTGCCGATGGTGGAGCAAACTGGCGAAGAGCTTTCAGCAGGCAGTGTTGGGATGTTGAATTTCACCCAAGTAATCCAAAAATCATTTATGCATCTGTCATAAGTCCTACTAATAATCCACATATTATTAAATGGTGTGAATTCTGGCGTTCAGAAGATGGAGGTAATACCTGGACACAAATTACGACAGGTATTCCTGTTCAAAAAGATGGAGAAACAATGAAACGTATTGTCATAGCAGTAACACCTGCTGCTCCAAATGTTGTGTATGCCTTTGCCGGAGGTTCAAAAAAGATAGGAGATGAAAATATTGGAGGAGTATATGGAATCTTCAAGTCAACCGATGCCGGCTTATCATTTGGCCATGTCTGTTGTGGTGCAGAAGGAGTTGAGCCAGGATCAACTGAAAGTCCAAACCTGCTAGATTATGCAGAATCAGGCCTAGGAAAAGGAGCCGGACAATATACCTGGGACATGGATTTAGCAGTTTCAGACACTGATCCTAATTTTCTATTAGCAGCAGGAATTTCGGTTTGGAAATCAACCAATGGTGGTGCCAATTGGAATCTAGTAAAACGAGGCAATCCAAAGGATAGTCCTAAATGGTACCACTACGATGTACAATCACTTCATATTTACGGTAACCGGGTATGGATTACTTCAGACGGAGGAGTATCGCTTTCAAAAGATAGATGTGAAACAATTGCGACCAAAAACAATGGAATCATCGCTCACGAAATTTGGGGCTTCGATCAAGGATGGAAATCAAATATTATGGCTATTGGCTTATACCATGGTCCTGTGAAAATTAGAGACGACGAAACATATGATGGCTGGCACATTAGCTCTGGAGCCGATGCCAGTACCGTAATGATCAACAAAGGAGACGATCGTTTCATCTATGCTCACCCTTGGGGTGATGTAAAGATTACGCGCTCAAACGACAAAAATGTACCTCCCAAAATTGTTGATCTTGGAGCAAAATTATTGACATTTATTCATCCCGTTGAATTTTTCGATCATAGGTATTACAATACCTTCTATACCATTGATGAGTACCAGCTAAAGAAAACCGATGATAATGCGGGCAATTGGAAAGTAATGGAAACTTTCTCTGAAAGACCTTTTCGAATTGCAACATCCTACAGTAAGCATAATACCGTTTATATTATTCGAAACTGGGTTAAAATTGAAAAATCGATTGATGGGGGGAAAAACTGGACCAACATCACTCCTGGAAACGACATTACTAAGGGGAAAGCATTCTCAAACATCACGGTAGATGGTGAAAACGATCAGATTGTCTGGGTGACAATGAAAGATAAACAAGATAAGGTAAAGGTTCTCAAATCGACTGATGGAGGAACAACATGGATCGACTATTCTGGTCCTGCCAATAACCTTCCTTCTTACCCTCTTAATGTTATTGCACATCAGATTGGAACCGACGGAGGAGTATACATTGGCGGAGCTGGTGGTGTTTGGTACCGCAACAACTCTATGGATAAGTGGCAACTTTATAGTACTGAACTACCAAAAGGTATTGAGGTTTGGTTTATTCGAATCAATTACGCTTTGCAAAAAATTCGCATTGGAACACTTAGTGGTATATGGGAAGCACCACTTTTTGAAGCATCAAAAACCATTGCACAGCCCATGGCTCCGGCTTACCGTGTTCCAATTAATCAACCGGTTCGATTTGCCGACCATTCGGTTTGTTTGAAAGACGCTACTTTCAAATGGGAGTTCCCGGGAGGAGAACCTTCTGAGTCGACTGACGAATTTCCTGAAATTACCTATACAGAACTTGGAAAATACAATGTAAAACTTACAGTAACCGATAGCAATGGTACCAGTAGTGAATTAGTGGAAAATATGATCGAAACTTATAAATACACTCCTCCTATCGATCGCTCTAAGTGGAAAGTTGTATATACTGACAGCGAAGAAACTGTCGGAGAAAATGGACGTAAGGAAAATGTGTTGGATAATAATCCATCTACTATCTGGCATACTGAATGGTCACAAAAAACAGATGATTACCCCCATGAAATACAAGTTGACATGGGGAAATCATATGATTTAAAAGCATTCAGCATTCTTCCTCGTCAAAACAGTTCAAATGGTCGGATCAAAAACTTTGAATTCTACATTTCCGACGACAGAACAAAATGGGGAAGCCCTGTTAGAAGAGGTAGTTGGAGCAATACTACAGGAGAGAAAAAACAGACCTTCGAAACAAAAAGAGGGCGCTATTTCCGTCTACTGGCTCTTTCTGAAGTTAACAACAATAAATGGGCGTCGCTGGCTGAAATAAAAGCCTGGGGCGAAGAATCACAAACCAACACCAGTGTTCCCAATACAGAATTAAACAACGACGAAATAGCCATTTACAGTAGGAACAACCAAGTGCTTGTTCACAATAAAACTGGTCAACCTGTTTCAATTACAGTTTTCGACCAACTGGGTAGAGCTATTAGTAGCGACAAGTATAAAGGTGATCACCAGGAGATTATTTTCACCAAAATCATTAAAGGAATTTACATCTTTAAAATTCAAACAGAAAAACAACGCATTAGTAAGAAGATAATTGTTTACTAATAAGACAAAGCCTTGAGATCTGATGATTTCAAGGCTTTATTTTTAAAATTCATATTTATATACCGACTTTTTATCCACCTTACAGATTCCGTATATAGCCCGATTTTCCCAATCCACATCAATATCCCGAATCTTATGATTTAGACGAAAACACTTCTGTAATTCCCCTTCGTAATTATACCAAAGCACGTATTCATAACAATCCTGAATTTTATCTTTCCCACTGAAAATATTGAACATAAATCCATCTTTCCCACAAGAGATCGAATTAGACACCAATTGTACTTTTTTCAATGCAATTCGTTTCTCATCGAAATAAAACTCTGGCCTTATCATGAATGGTCCCCGGATATAAATCAACGGTTTCAAATCTTCAGAATATATGATAACCTGATCGAAATGACGATGAATAGCTACCAACTTCTTGCCTGATTTACAGAAATCAACTGACGTGCAATACAACGATTCCATCATAAAACAAGGAACCAAGAAATGATCATCGGGAAATGCCACCGTTCGCTCTAACAGACATTGCTTCTCTTTATCCAGAAGAATAAATCGCTTCTTGGAGTTTTGACAACACTCTGGAATTCCAAGAAATAATTTGTCACTTACTTGGCAAATTCGTTTCATACGAACCGAATCCAACTCAATAGCCAAATCTAAACAGTTTCTCTTTCTTGTAAGTAGTTTCTGAATATTATAGAACTGGATACTCTTTTTCAGAATATCATAAACCCAAATTTGTTTTTTATTCCAATCTATATTGGCAGCTGTAGGATAAGCAAGTTGTCCTTTTGCCGAACCTTTGGATCCAAATTGGTTTATCAGTTTCCCTGTTTTCGCATTCAGTATCGAATAATAATATTCGCCTACTTCACTTTTCACCAGAAGTAGAGAATCGAAAAAAGATATTGAAACAGGAGCTATTAAATTGTCGGAATTTATTCTTTTTCCATCTAAAAATTGGGCATTATTAAATACTTGCAGTGGGATTTTAACTTTTTTCTGACCTACTGCACTTAAACAAAATACAAACAGAAATATAGTCCAAAACCTTTTCATAGGTTTTATTATAGAGGCACAACATTATAGCAGTATCTCTAAGGGAACAATTCCTATCCTATTTTTGTTCAAAACACTTTACGTTAAAACCAACAGGCTCAATGCCATAACAGCCATTCCGGCCACCAACCCATAAATAGACAGATGATGTTCACCATACTCTTCTGCTGATGGTAATAATTCATCTAGTGAGATAAAAACCATAATTCCCCCCACTGCCGAAAGAACGACGCCATTAAAAACTTCTAAGTTAGCTTCACTAACAAACGGCATCAGCAATAAGAAACCAACAATGGCACCTACTGGCTCACTTAAACCAGAAAGGAACGATAGCCAGAATGCTTTTTTGCGACTTCCCGTTGCATAATATATTGGCACAGAAACAGCAATTCCTTCTGGAATATTATGTATGGCAATAGCAATGGCAATAGCAACTCCCACCGATGGATCATTCAGCGCAGCAACAAAAGTGGCTAAGCCTTCCGGAAAATTATGAATAGCCAATGCTAAAGCTGTTAATATTCCCATTCGATATAGCTTCCTGAAATTCTGAGCCTGCTGTTCATCATTCATATTCTCCACCTTCTGCATTTCGTGTGGATTCTCGAAACTGGGAATAAATTTATCAATCAGTGCTATCAATAACATTCCACCAAAAAAGGCAGCAACAGTATACCAGGTTCCTATTTTTTCACCAAATGCCGATTCTAAACTCTCTTTCGCACTGGGGAATATTTCGATAAATGATACATAAATCATCACCCCAGCTGAAAAACCCAATGAAATAGATAACAATTTTGTATTGGTCCGCTTTGCTGTAAATGCAATTAAACTTCCAATCCCCGTCGACAAACCTGCAAAAAGCGTTAATAAGAAGGCATATAGTATATTATTCCCCAATTCCATGTAATATTAATTTATACTTATTTGAAATTACTAAGTTTTTCAGAGTCAACCCAATGCCCTCTAACAAACTTAATGTTTTGATTATATGTGCTTTGTTTTTATTTATGCAAAACAACCACAAAGTTAACACTCAAAAAAGAATTTCGTTTACAGCTTTGTTTTTTTATCAAACTTCTTACATTTGTGGAATCATAAGAAGACAAATTATTCAACCTAAATTGTTAAGATTATGGCTTACGTTATTTCTGAAGATTGCATTGCTTGCGGAACTTGTATTGATGAATGTCCGGTAGAAGCTATTGCAGAGGGTGATATCTACACAATCGACGCTGAATTGTGTACTGACTGTGGATCATGCACTGATGTATGTCCAGTTGAAGCTATCGCACCAGCTGAATAGTTTTATAGCATAAAGAAATGAGAAACTGTCTGGTTAAGAATCAGACAGTTTTTTTATGCCCTTTTGTCTGAGCCTCCATGTTTCTCTTCTACATAGAATACACTACTACTTCCACATAGAAATAACAAACTACATCATTGATTCATGGTGTAGAACAAATCTATATCGACATTCTGCTTAATGATTCTTGTAAATAAAATCGATAGAGTGATCGTTGAATAATCCCGGTTGATCGACATTACAAACATGCCCTGAATTTTGGAGTACTACCAATTGAGCCGATTCGTGTTGATTGGCTACCATCTGCACCGATGGAAGAAACATATAATCCTCGTCCCCCATAACATATAGCGTTGGGATACTAATCTCTTTAGATCGGAACCATTTCAACAAAGGATTTAGGTCGGCAGTGAGTTTAAACCAACGAATAAACTCGCGCTGATATAACTTGCGAGCTTCCCGAACGAATAAGCTTCGTGCTTCCACATGTTTACGACGTGGCATAATAACAAACGCAAACAACTTGTATAGTAACAAATAAGGCACCAACGATTTCAGCCAAAAGCCTAACTTCATTAGTATCTGAGAGCGAAAATTCATTTTTAGGATTGCTCCACCCATCACCATAGATTTTACTCTATCGGGCCAATTTTCCGCTAACTCTCGAATAATGATAGTTCCCAACGAGATTCCTACCATATGAGTAGCTTCAATTTTTAAATGGTCGAGGACTTCAACCACATCTTTGGTTACCGAATTGAATGTATAGCGCTGTAGCTCTCGATAATTCACATGCTTTTGCGATCGACCGTGCCCACGTAAATCAATTAATAACACATTGAAGTGTGCCTTAAATGCTTTTATTTGTTTGAACCATACAGAAGAGCTCCCTCCTGCTCCATGCACAAAAGTAACCCACTGTTTACTTTCAGGATGTTCGTATTTTGTATAATGTAACAAGTTGTTCGTTTTCTATTGCTGTGGTACAATTTTACAAAAAATGATTTACAATAGTATCAATCCAGATTCATTTACTGGTTATTTAACAGCAATGTGCCTATATTCGTAGTTACCCAACAAATTACCTATACCAATGAGTAACTACCCAAAAACTGAACACGAACGCATGCTATTTGCCGACGGTTATCGATTAGGTTTATCGGTTATAGAAAATGGCTTCAACAAAGAGAAGCTTTTTGATGCCCAACGCAGAATGTATGAAAACATTGATGCTTTGATTGAATCGTTGCTTCAGCATGCCCGAAAACAGAATATAGCTATTGACTGTAAAGCAAGGTGTGAATTCTGTTGCCACCAGGCTGTTTTTGCTAATTCTGTAGAGATTGATTATTTAGCCCGACACATAAAAAAACAGTTACCCAATAATCAACAACGAACTATTGCTAAAAAAGCGAAACAGAAATATCAATTGACCGAGCAATTAGGTTCCAAAGCCGTTCTTAATCTTAAGCACAAATGTCCACTTCTTTTTGATGGGAAGTGTACGGCTTATGAGGCCAGACCAATGGCATGCAGAATATACTTAAGCATGAAGCTAAGCACATGTCAACGTTTTTTTGAACAGCCCGACGATAAAAACAATTACCCTGCACTTCTTGAATTTCCATTAATGGCCGGACGGATGATGAATGAAGGATTTTTAGCTGCCTTGAAAACAGAAAATATTGAGTGTGCAGAATTAAAACTAGAACACGGTTTAAACATCGAATTGAACCAACCTGAAATGAAAATTACCCATGACAGCAAAAAATAATATTAGTAACGCCGATCAGTTTCTAAACATCTTTCACGATGTAGAACACTACCTGAAAAACAAATACAACAACGGTTATTACGAAAGCTTTGTGCGTTTAGTAAGAGAAGCATCAAAAGTGGAACATGTATTTCGTAGATACAAAGATGATTTAATGACTTATGCCGATTTACGCAATGCCATTGTTCACAACAAACGCTACAATGGAGTAGCAATAGCCGAGCCTCATGATGAAGTGCTAATCCATTTTCAGAAAATATGGAAAGAGATTAGTCTGCCACTGAAAGCCTCTCACTTTAATCGTCAAGTATATTATTGCAAGTTCGATGATCCGCTAAAAAAAGCACTGGATCTGATGCATAAACACATGATCTCACAAATTCCCATATTGAATTATGGCAAACTGGTTGATGTGTTAAATGGCAACTGTATTGCTCATTGGTTGGCTTCCGAGCATAACCCAAACATCGATGAAACACCTATTCAAACCGTATTGGATAGTGCTGAATATAGTGGTAACTACGACTTGATCAGCGAATCGACTTCTGTATATGAGGCAGCAGACATATACCGAAAATCGTTTAAACAACCACCGGTCAACTGGTATTACGATGCACTAATTATCACCAAACATGGACTAGCAGCAGAAAAAATGACTGGCATTATTGTATTGGCTGATATTGCAGAGTATTTGCATGAATAAGGGGTTATTAATTATTAGTGATTAATGGTTAATGGTTAATTATTAATTACGGTGGGAAATCTGTTCCGTGTTGTGACTCCCTTTGGTAAACTCGGAATCCGGAAACTGGATAAAAGGAAAACTGGATTTGGTTGCTAAGGGGAAAGAGCAAAGTGATCGTCATTGCGATTGGGGATGAGTTTAATCGTATGAACGTTAATTTGTTTTTTAGATGTCGGAAAGAAAAGCACACATTACAAATGTGCGCTAGCCGGAGGAGACTGAAGAAAAAGAGAAACCGGATTCGCAGGCTAAGGGAAAGGGGCAAAGGGATGGGTACTCGCAAGGACATGCTTTGAACCAGCGGAGAAATAGACGATTCAACGCATCAACGATTAAACTCTATAAAAAACGCCCCACGCAATAATGAGTACTATCGTGTGGAGCGTTATGGTGTACCTCAACTAGTTCGTTAACTAAAGCTGAAGGTAACCGAAATTGGTTTTTATGATTGAGAAGGTTTAGACAAATTCTATTGGAACATATCCAGTTTAAGGTTATCGCCTAGCTCTTGTTGCTTTTGCTTAAGAGCAGTAAACAATTCCTGCTGAATGTTCTTCACTTCTGTTTTTCCGTACAGGTTATTTAATTCTTCCGGATCATTTTTCAAGTCGAATAATTGAGCTTCTTTCACCTGAGGATACAAAATCAACTTGTATCTCTCAGAGCGAATCATACGCTGAAACTTCTTATATGTACCGAAAATGTATTTTTCTCCTTTGGCCTTATCGTCTTTCAACAATTGAGCAATACTTCTAAACTCAACAGTATTTGGTGTTTTAATTCCGGCCAAATCACATGTTGTGGCATAAACACTCTGCATATACACCATTTCATCCACTTTGCGACCACCTTCCAGTTTAGGACCGGCAATAATCAATGGCATACGCACACTGTGATCGTATTGACTCTGTTTTCCCATCAGTCCGTGCTTTCCTACTGCCAAACCATGGTCAGATGTAAAGATGATGTAAGTGTTATCTGCTTTCCCGGTAGCTTTTAGAGCATCTAGAATTCGCCCCAACTGCTCATCGAAATGAGTAATGATAGCATAGTACTCGCTCTGATGCACCTGAACAGCCTCTTTGGTACGAGGGAATGGTGCCAGCACTTCATCTCTGATTTTATGATCGCCCTGATCGAATGGATGTTCTCCCATGAAGCTGGCAGGCGTTTTCATCTTTTCGCGAGGATACATATCGACAAATCGCTTAGGTGCCTGACGAGGATCATGTGGCGCATTGAATGCTACATACATAAAGAATGGATCATCAGAATACTTGGCTTCTGTCATCAAATAGTTTATGGCCTTATCGGCAAACAAATTGGTAGTATGCTCATGTACGTCATAGTTTTTACCAATCTGAGGTTTACCATCTTCATCGTAAATGAGGTCTTTCACTGTTGGTTTCCAGTGACCAGTAAATTGCTTGTCCCATGCTTTCCATACTTCATCGGCCGAACCATCGCGATTATATGCTGGTTTATGGTCGCCATTTTTGTCTCTCGACTGATACATTCCATGACCAATGGCCTCGGCTCTGTCAAACGATTTCTTTACAGAAAGGTCGGAGTTATGCCACTTCCCAGTCAAATAAGTATGATAACCGCTCTTACGCAAAGTCTCCCCCCAGAGTGCTACTTGCTCGCTACCTTTTACTCCTTTTCCTTGGTAAGGTAAATAACTGGCATTGTTGGGAGCACGAAATACCGAACGACCAGTATTCAACATAGTACGACTGGCAATACACACAGCTCCACTCCATGATCCCTGGTTAAAACAGTGAGTAAATACAACACCTTGGCTAGACAGTTTATCCAAATGAGGAGTTGTAATATCTGGATTATTCAGTGCATGAATCGACTCATTGGTCTGATCATCGGTGATGATGAATAAAAAGTTAGGCTTCTTCTTTGCCCAGCTACTGCTAACCATTAAAAGTAGCACCAACATAAGTGCTATTCGATTTATATTATTTCTTCTTTTCATTTCCATAAGGATTTTTCCATTTCTGATTTAGTTTATCATACGATTTTGTTCCATACTCTTTGCCATCGAAACTTTCTTTGCACGACTTCACAAACTCGCGCATCTCTTTCTGCATCTTCTCCATTTCTCGATGGTTGGATAATGATTTTTTCTCGTACGGATCGTTTATTATATCATAAAACTCCAATTTCCCATTTCTTGCGTAAACCTTATACCGATCGCCCGATAGACTCACCTGATTAGGATAACAAAATCCGATGGGTGATTTACGCTTCATTTGCTTCCCATCAATTAGCGGAAGTAAACTAATACCATCCAACTGGTTAGGCATCTTCTTCGCTTTGATATTCAACACCTCTGCAATGGTTGGCAAATAATCAGAAGTAACTGCAGGAAAATCGACGATGCGATTCTTCTTTACTCGCTGCGGCCAAACCATCACCCCGGGAACGCGAACCCCTCCTTCATGCAAACTTCTTTTTCGCTCGCGATATCCAGCAGTAATCCCTGGAGTATTGCGTTCCGGGCCATTATCGCTACAGAACCAGATCATCGTATTCTCATCGACATTTAATTGCTGCAAATAACTTCGTAAGCGTCCAATCTGATCATCCATTGCGGTAATGCAGCCCGCATAGTTCTGCATTAACTCGCTTTGGCCCTTATACATTTCTCGGTATTCAGGACCTGCCACACACGGCAAGTGTGGAGTATGAAACCAAACCACTGCAAAAAATGGCTTCTCCTGCTTCACACTCTTGTTGATAAATGGCAACACTCGGTCCATTATCACACGACTGTCGTCGCCATCTAAATTGTCGGTTACTTTGTTGCCATCAATGTCCCAATAATGGGTACCATATGGTTTCCAATCGTCATCTTCTTCTAAAGCATTCCACCCCAAATGAGACACTTTTCCTACAGGTTTCTTCATCGGATCCCACGTGGGCACCTTCGATTCGGTAACAAAAGCCTGATCGTATCCATGAAGAGCTGGCGGATTATATTCTCTGGTGTTTCCAACACGACCTCGGTTGGCATCTTTTTCCTGATGGGTGAGTGTACCCAAATGCCATTTCCCAAAATGCCCGGTGCTATATCCTTTTTCTTTCAATAACTCAGGAATAGTCACCTCTTCGGGGCGCAATATTCCCTGATTGGCATGAAAAACACCACTCCGAAATGGGTTCCTTCCGGTCAACACACTGCATCGGGTTGGAGAACATACTGCTGAAACACTATAAAATCGATTAAATCGAATGCCTTCATTAGCCATCTGATCCAAGTAAGGTGTTTTAATCACAGGATTTCCGTTGTATCCGGTATCTCCCCACCCTAAATCATCGGCCATAATCAGAATCACATTGGGTCGATCTTCGCTCTTTTTTCTTTCATGGGCAAAAGTACCTCCCACACACATGGAGAGTCCAATTCCACATAAAACTGTTCGATGAATTAATTTCATTGATTCGTTTTTTAATTTGGCATAAGACTGGCTAGCAATAACACAACTCAAAGGTCATTATTTTGTACTCTTTCTAAGTGTAATTTTGTACTCAAAAGGGAAATAATCGTCTTTCTATAGGAGGAGAAAAGTTGCATAACGCGTTTTTATTTCAATACTGAACTTATCTTCTTTTCATCTTTTCAATGCTGAAATGTGTAAACCTGAGCTCGATTTAAATTTTATAATTCAGATTGTTATAACAAGATTGATTTACGAGGCAAATTTTTGAGGAATAGTAATCTATTGCGATAAAATTTAACGACATAAATCGATTTTTTATACAAAGCCTCTTATAAACAGCTATTTTCTGCACATAAATGCCTCACAATAGACCTGCTATTCTTTCATCATTTATATTTGAAACTAACTATTTATAAGCGGTCTGAATTCAAAATTTAATGTCGAAATCAGGTTTTAGCATTTTGCTTTTTTCAAAACATTTTTGGTACTTGCACTATCAAATTACGAGATTTAGAACAATTCAGATAGTCATGCAAATTCCTCATCAATATCAGTTCATTATTCAGTTGGGAAAAGCCCTTCACACTTATGGTGTGCCATCTTATAAATCGCAGATTTATTTGACCGAGATTGCTAAACAGAATGGCATTAAAGGAAGCTTTATGGATACGCCCACCTGGATCAACTATGTCTTTTACGAGGAAGATGAGCAAACCTACAATTACATCGAATGTGTACCCCCTGGCGAATTGAATCTTGGAGCGCTCTCCAAAATTGTGGAAATAGCCAATGCTGTGCTCAATAAGAAGATGGGATTTGATGAGGCAAAAACGGCCATCGAGCAAATTAAAACCATGCCATTGGGTTATGGCAAATTCATCGAGCTTTTGGCTTTTATGGCTTCCGCAGGTGCATTTAGCTTGGTTTTGGATTACAACTGGACCTCTTCCATAGCAGCTTCGGGAATTGGTGCCATAATTTATGCCATTACACTATGGGGAAAGCGATCGAACTATATTCGTAGCATACTGGAATCGTTAGTGGCATTTATAGCCACTATTATTGCGGGACTTCTTTCTCTAAAATTCCACGATATAAATATTTCGATGACCATTTTGGCGTCGATCATTGTATTCATTCCCGGACTATCCATCACTTCGGCTTTGGAGGAGATCACTTCGCGAAGTTTAGTATCGGGAACAGCAAAACTTTTCGATGCACTGGTTTCACTTTTTAAACAGTTTCTAGGCGTTGTACTAGGTCTGGCCACATTACCACTATTTGTAGATCTTCAACCCAACAATGTGGTGCACACCACTCCCATTGGATTAGTACTAGTGGCAATTATCATACTGGCATTCAGTTTAACTCCTGTATTTAAAATCAGAGGGAAAGACATTCTGTTTGCTGTAATAGCCGGATTTCTTTGCTTTTTCACCACTGTCCTTCTTCAGTTTACGGGGATTCTAATTAGTACTTTTATTGGCTCTATGGTAGCTGTTTTCATCAGTAAGTTCTTCCGAAAAATCACTCATTCACCGGCACTGGTATTTCTTATTCCCGGCATCATCATGTTGGTACCTGGGAGTAAAGCATTCATCGGTTTAAGTAGTGTTTTCTTAACCGAATCGGTGCCTCATACTAACATGGGAGAACAGGTTCTATACATCTTCATGGGAATTATCGGAGGACTAATTTTCTCGGGAAGCTTCGTTGACAAGGCACAAAACCAGTAGCTTTCTATATTTTTCGTCCATTGGAGAACATCGGCAGCTCAAAAGTCGTACTTTTGCAAAATGATGAGAGAAATCGATATTGAAAGTTATTTAGGAACAGAAGAAAAATCTCCACTCATAGACGTTAGATCGCCTGGTGAATATGAAAAAGGACATATTCCGGGAGCAATTAATATACCACTGTTTACCAACGACGAACGTGCCCATGTAGGTACTGTTTACAAACAAAAATCAAAGGAAAAAGCCATTGAATTGGGCTACGAGTATGTAAATCCAAAACTGCAATGGTTTATCGATGAAAGTAGGAAAGTAGCACCATCAGGAAATATTGTTATTCACTGCTGGCGAGGCGGTATGCGCAGCCACTCTTTTGCACAGCACCTGGCCGATAATGGTTTCAGTAACGTAGGTGTTATAACAGGAGGATATAAAGCCTACCGTAAGTATATTTTATCGCAATTTGAGCGACCGATGAAACTGCGTATTATTGGCGGTTATACCGGTAGTGGTAAGACATACATACTAAAAGAACTTCAAAAGATGGGCAAGCAAGTCATCGATCTGGAAGGATTAGCTCATCACAAAGGTTCGGCATTTGGAGCCATTGGTGAAAGCCCACAACCAACTGTTGAACAGTTTGAAAACGATTTATACGAAAAACTTCATTTGCTTAATACACACCAAGATATTTGGCTAGAGGATGAAAGCCATAGCATTGGCGGAGTAAAAATACCGATGGGATTGTTTTCGCAGATGCGCCAACAGCAACTTTTCTTTTTAAATATACCGAAAGAAGAGAGAGCCAAGCATCTGGTAACCGAATATACTCACTGCAACAACCAATGTTTAATCGATTCCATTAATCGTATTTCGAAGCGTTTAGGTGGGCAAAATGTAAAAGAAGCCATTGAATTAATTGACAAGGGCAACTACCAGAAAGTAGCAATGATTGCCTTGCAATACTACGACAAATCGTATGTCAGAGGAACTGAAAAGAGGGACAAAAAAGCGGTTACTGCTATACCTCTCAACGAAGTTGATCATAGCCAAAACGCCAAAGAAATTCTAAAATTTGTAACCAATTATGACCAAGATAAGATTAACACAATATAGTCATGGAGCCGGTTGTGGATGTAAAATATCCCCCAAAGTGCTCTCTACCATTTTACAAAGCAAGTTACCCAAAATCGATCATCCTAACCTATTGGTAGGCAACGACAGTCGCGATGATGCTGCTGTTTTCGATATGGGAAATGGTACTGCTGTTATCAGCACCACCGACTTCTTTATGCCTATTGTTGATGACCCAACAACATTTGGGCGCATTGCTGCTACCAATGCCATTAGCGATGTATATGCCATGGGAGGAACTCCTTTATTGGCCATTGCTATTTTAGGATGGCCCATCAATAAACTCGATCCGGAAGTAGCACAGCAAGTGCTTGAGGGAGGTCGTCAGGTGTGTGCAGAAGCAGGCATTCCATTGGCAGGCGGACACAGCATCGACAGTCCTGAGCCTATATTCGGATTAGCTGTTACCGGTCAGGTAGCTATCGATGGATTAAAACGCAACGATACTGCCACTGCCGGTTGTGAGTTATTTTTAACGAAACCTCTTGGGGTTGGTGTTTTAAGTACAGCGCAGAAACAAGGAAAATTGTTGGAAGAGCACGAAGACCTTGCTCCTGAGTGCATGGCCAAATTGAATAAAATTGGTCAGGAACTAGCCAATATCGAAGGTATCACTGCCATGACTGATGTTACTGGATTTGGTCTGCTTGGACACCTTACTGAGATGTGCGAAGGAAGCAACCTAACGGCTCAAATCGACCTAAAGAAAGTTCCCCATTTCAAGGAAGTAGATTACTATATTCAGCAAGGATGTATTCCAGGAGGAACTCACCGCAATTGGGATAGCTATGGACACAATGTGGCACTTACCAACGAAGATGACAAACTGCTTTTGGCCGACCCACAAACATCGGGAGGACTACTTATCGCCGTTGAACCAGCTGCCATTGATAAAGTAAAACAGCTACTTAAGGATAATCAGCTTCCTCACACATCGTTTGGATATCTATCCTCTCCAACCGATGGACAGAAGCTAATTACTATTGTTGATTAGAGTTAGAGTAAACTCATATAGAATAAACGAACCGGCTTCTTTTCCTAAAGGGTAGCCGGTTTTTTGTATAATATTTCCACTGACAGGGGATTCAACAAGTGCTATGTTTCTGTCGCGTCAATTACCGCTCCTTGAGACTTCCTAAGGAAGTTCGAAAAGGAATCTGGAAACCGGAAGAAAGGGAATTAGATTTAATTACCAAGGGGAATGTTTTATGCAAGGACACGCTTTAAACAGTTGTTATTTTTCAGCCTAACGCCTGAAATCCGAGTTGTAAACTCGAACCAACGGAGTATCCCTGCGGGATTTTTCTTTCGGTGTTGCTACTGTCAGTTATAGCAAGTACCATATAATAAAAAAGAAGCCCCCAGCATTGCTGAGGCCCTCTTACATTATCACCTTGTAAATCATAAAGAAGTTTTCAGTTAGAATAAACCGATAGCCTGATTATTTAATAATGATATTTTTTTCGGCCACAAAGTCACCATATATTGCTTTAATCTTCAAAACTCCCCCTTGATGATTTGTTTTTATTAAAGCTGTTGCAATTCCTGCTTCTATTTTAATTGGCTCCCTATTTTGAATAGAAGCAGCTCCATCAACAATAACTTCTATTTTGTCTCCATTTATTGGTACAACTGTTTTGTTTCTATCAAGTAATCTAACATAAACAAAAACAACATCCTCTATACTCACATTCTTACCATTCTCATCAATTTCAATAGCCAAGTCTTTTATCTCCTCTGGTGTTTTTACTATATGTTCTGCTACATTTTCTCCACCAATATATCCAATAGCTTTTAGTTCTCCTGGAATGAATTTTTCTAGCTTGAATAGGAATGGAGGATGATTAAGGTTCTTTGAAATACGATCTGATAATGGTTGCTTCTTGCCAAAAGAACTTCCATTCAGAAAAAGTTCAATCTCATCACAATTACTATAAATACAAATATTAGTATTAGACTTTTCATTCCAATTTGAAGCAATATAAACCATTGGTCCTCCAAATTGGTTCTTAGCATCACGCTGACTCTGATAAAAATAGTATGCAGGTTTTGGTAATCTAAAAATATCCATGATTCCTGATGCTTCAAGATCTTTAGCATATCCTCGGTTATAGTCAAACATAATCCAATAGCCATCAGCACATGCAGGCGTATTGAAATTATCATTATGAGCTTCCTGGATATTCTTTGCCTGTTGAATCAATCTCTTTTCTCCACTTGTCCTTAACTGACGACTTGAACGGTCAGCTCGAAGCAGATTTTCCCAACTATCCTGATTCAATCCAGCATTCATTGCATAGTATTCCCAATCGCCGTACTCCGAGACAATATAAGGTTTTTTCAGAGCTTTATTATAATGATTTAAACGATGCTGTCTGGCCTGCAAATAGATATCGTAGCCATACTCTTTCCATCCTGCAGAAAAACATTGATCTCCAGGATATTCTTCGTGAGCAATATGATGCAAAGAGTCGATAAAGGTATTTGGCATCCCTGATTCATTCAACGATACCTCCCATGCTAATACAGAAGCATGATTACGATCTCGCCGAATTAAATCACGAGCTGTTTGAAAAACATGTTTCTGGAACAGTGAATCATTATTATAATACTGCCATCCAAGTATTGCATCAACTGTCACTATACCTAACTCATCACAAGCATCCATAAATGATCGAGAATGTGGGTAATGAGATAGTCTAACATAATCAAACCCTGCATCTTTAATTTTCTTAGCATCTCGATACTGCGCTTTATCTGATAGCGCATAACCAATAAAAGGATACTCCTGATGGCGATTCACTCCTCTCAGAAAAGTTTTCTTCCCATTAAGGAAAAGTTCTTGTCCTCGAAATTCGATTCTCTTAATTCCAATCTTAGTCTCCTCCTTATCAACAACAACTCCATCTTTCAAAAGCGTTGTTTCAAGTAAATAAAGATTAGGAAATTGAGGAGACCAAAGTGCTGGTTTTTCAACATGAAATTCAGTTATGAACTCTGTATCTTCATTAAACTGCAGATTACAACCATCTTTGATTATTGATATAATTGCTTCTCCATTTCGATACAAAGTATTTTTAACATTGAATTTTTCTGCTTTTACTGCCTCATTTACAACATGTGTTTGTACTCTTATTACTGCCTCTCTTTCTGAAACCTTAGGATAAGAAATAAAAACTCCTCCACTTGCTTTTTTATTTGCAAGAATAGGGTCAGTAATATGAAGTGGAGATTTTGCAATAAGCCAGACGTTCCTATAAATTCCTCCATAGGTATTGAAATCTAGATTTTTCAATGGCTTAGGTCCAGTAATCGGATTATCTCTGTTATCTAACCTTACAATCACTATATTTTCTTCATCCCATAAAGCTTCGTCGGAGAAATCAACAACAAAAGGAAGATATCCTCCACTATGTTGTTTCTTTTTGACTCCATTTACCCAAACGTCGGCTACATTCATCGCTCCTTCAAATTTGAGATATAGTTTTTTACCTCTCATTCTTGATGGCAACTCAAAAGACTTTCTATACCAACAGATCCCTTGCCACTGATCATTTACGATTAAAGATTCAATTCTAGGTGAGTGGGGAATCTGAACCTTTTCCCAATCTAAATCATTAAATGTTCTGCCGATAAAACCATTATCTAGATTTCTCTTATTTTGTATTACAAATTCCCAATTATCGTTAAACTTTTGCTTATCAATAAACTCATTTTCTTTTGGGGAACATGCTACGACCACTAAAATCAATACAATGAACTGTATTAAATAAAATTTACTAAAGGCTGAACTCATTTGTGGTTTATTTCAAGTTTTATACTATTCAAAACGATGGTTCTGTCTACATTAGATAGCAACTATTAAATGTAGGCCAACCAATGCGACAAAACCATCTTGGCAATACCATGAGTATTGCTTAGTAACCAATCTAACTTTCTCTTTCCAACTGTCTTTTTCTAAAACTTATAGTTCTAAAATTTTAATATTTCTAAAGGCAACTTCATCATTGTGATCTTGTAGCAAAATATGTCCTTCTTCTAGCTCTCCGAAATTTGGAATATCTCGGAATTTACTTTTAGCAACTGCTTCTTTAAAAACGTCACTACCTCTTTTATATTCTAAAACCTTTTTACCATTTAACCAGTGCTGTACTTTCTTCCCTCTCGCAACAATTCTTACTTTATTCCAATTGCCAGGTTTTACTGGATTAACCTTACTGAATTCTGGAGAAAAAATATCATAAGCAGATGCTAATCCTGTTTTCAAATCTTGACCTGGATTTTTATTTCCCGTTTGATATTCTATACCAAGAGCCAAGCCTTTCTTATATCCATCTTCCGAAACAAAATACTTAATTCCACTATTTGACTTATGCTCTTTTACCATGAACTCAATGCGAAGATCAAAATCGCTATATTTATTTTCAGAAATAATATCACCCGCTCTTGATCCCCCTAGAATAATGAGTTTTCCTTCCTTTACAATCCATCCTTTTACTGGGAAGTTAGCTTTGTTTGCTCCGCGCCATCCGGTCGTTGATTTGCCATCAAATAGCAAGGTCCATCCTCTTCTCTCTTCTTTTTTTGTTAGCTTATTTGGTTGTTTTTTTGCATTTGCAACAGAAGTACAAATAAGAACAACAAGCAAAATATTGATTATAGATTTCAAATAATTCCTTCTCATTTTGTATATTTTTGACGTACAAAAAAAGCACAACTATTTTTAATTGTGCTCTTTATCTAGATTATAATTTATAAAACTCTTCCCAACCTTTACGTGGTGGAGTTCCAATCAATAACTGATTCGCCAGTTTATTGTTGGTTATTTTATTTCTCTTTCTATCGAATTTTATTTTAGTATTCATCTGCTGAGCAATTACTCCCAAATTAAACACTTGACTTAGTGGTGCAGCCACATCAAAAGATGAGCGACACTTTTCTTCTCCTTTACATCCCAACAAGAAATTCTTAAAGTGATTTGAAGTACTCTTCGGAATTTCTGGTAATTTGCCTTCCATCTCTTTTGCTCTATCTGAAGGGATAATTTTCAGTGTACTTCCATGCGAAGCTCCTTTAAATATCATATCTTTCCCATAGATAATTTTACCAGGATTAAGCTTCGAAGGTTGGATTTTACCATTGCTTGCAGGAGGGATATTAGCATCTAATTCAGAAGTACCATATCCTTCTGGTACTTCTGGAATATTATCAAGACCATCATACCAAGTAAGAGTACAAGCTGGCATTTTTCCTCGTTTAGGGAATTTAAAAGCCAATGTTGAAGATTGAGGGAAGAAAAATGAGTTGTGTCCTTTTAGTCTGACAGGATCAACTTCATAAGGTAAGCCTAAATTCAAGAATTCATGCGCTGTATCAATAATGTGAGCTCCCCAATCTCCAAGTGCCCCCATTCCAAAATCGTACCAACAACGCCATTGACCATAATGATAATCTTTATTGTATTCATGATGCTGAGCCGTACCTAACCAAGTATCCCAATCCAATGTTTCAGGAATTCGCTGCCCGGCAGGGTATTTTGTCATATTTGTATCCCAACCATGCCAACGACGCTTGTTATTCATATGAGCAGTAATCTGTTTAACATCTTTTATTATTCCTTTTTCTACAAAAGTTTTAAATTGAAAATAGTTGGCTTCTGAGTGTCCTTGATTTCCCATCTGAGTAGCTACGCCATAGCGTTCTGCAGCTTCCATCATCAACTGATTCTCGTTGAATGTTCGAGCCAATGGTTTTTCAACATAGACATGTTTTCCTAACGACATTGCTAACATAGTCATTGGAAAGTGAGCAAAATCAGGTGTTCCAACACTTACTGCATCGATTTGATTTGACATTTTGTCAAACATTTCTCTAAAATCATGGAAACGAGAGGCTTTGGGATACTTTTTCAAAAGTCCTTTGGTATGATTCGCTCCAAGATCTGCATCGCACAATGCTACTACATTAGCTAACCCTGTAGATTCAAGTGCATTGATAACTCCTCCGCCTCGATTACCAATCCCTATACCTGCTAGATTCAACTTTTCAGATGGAGGAACCATGTTTCTATTCGCCCCCATTCTTGTCACCGGACTTTTTGCTCCAAAAACGAAATGACTAGGTAAAATAGTTATAGATCCAACAGCCATTGCACTCTTCCTCAGAAAATCCCTTCGTTGTAGCTTCTTGCTCATATTTATATTTTTTAAATTAGTACTTAATTATCGTTAGATATCAATCGTCTGCCAGCCAATGGTCGATAGTTCTGCTATAAACAAGTCGCCATTAACCTTTATTTGGCATTGTGATTTCTTAGAAGATTTTACTTTTAGAAATACTACTTTTCGATCCTTCCACTTCATATGTATTTCAATGCCTCCACGAGTTTTCAGTCCTTTTATTTCGCCAGATTTCCATGAATCAGGCAAAGCGGGAAGTAGCTCTATCAAACCTTCATGAGATTGAACAAGCATTTCTGATATACCAGCAGTACCTCCCATATTTCCATCCAGCTGAAACGGGGGATGGGCACATAATAAATTGGAATAGCTACCACCACCATTCGTCATATTCTCTTTAGGCACTTTCGTTGATCTTAACAAGCCTCTCAATAGGGAATAAGCACGGTTACCATCCTTTAATCGTGCCCAGAAATTCACTTTCCAAGCCAATGACCAACCTGTTCCACCATCACCTCGTGCATTTAAACTTACTCTAGCTGCTTTTGCCAAGCCTGGAGTTGATTTTACGGTAATCTGATTTCCAGGATATAAAGCAAATAGATGAGAAACATGTCTATGAACACTTTTAGGGTCATCAACATCTTCTCTCCATTCCTGCAATTGTCCCCAACTACCTATAACCGGAGGACAAATCTTATCTCGAACTACTATTGCTTTCTTTTTAAATTCATTATCAACCTCCAAAACGTTGCATGCTTCGACACAATTGTTCAAAAGATCCCAAGCTATTTGATGATCCATCGATGCACCTCGAGATATACCTCCATGCTCTGGAGAGTACGAAGGAGACGAAACTAAAAATCCATTTTCATCTAGCACCAAGTAATCCACCCAAAACAAGGCTGCTTCTTTCATTAATGGATATCCTCGGTCTCTTAAGAAGTCAACATCCTTTGTAAACTCATAATGTTCCCATAGGTGTTGGCACAGCCAAGCCGCTCCTCCAGGGAAAAATCCCCATGGGAAGCCCCAACCAGGAGCTGTATAGCCAAATGGATTATTCATAGTATTTACAATCCATCCTTTTGCATTGAAAAATTCTTTTGCAGAAATTCTTCCTGGCTCAACCAAGCTTTCCATGTAATCGAATAATGGCAAATGACATTCACTTAAATTGGTCACCTCTGCTGGCCAATACAACATTTGCTGATTAATATTCATATGGTAATCGCAAGCCCAAGGAGGATTAGTACTATTGTTCCATTTACCTTGTAAATTCAGAGGCATTGTACCTGGCCTAGAAGCAGATATCATCAAGTATCGCCCATATTGAAAATATATTTCTTCCAAACCTAAGTCTTCTCTCCCCTTGGAATATTCAATCAAGCGTCTGTCGGTTGGAATTATATCATTTGAATTACTATTCAAATCTAACTTAACCCGGCAAAAAAGTTTTTGATAATCTGTACGATGTTCATCCAATATTTCCTTATAACTACTTTCTTCTAGTTTATTTAGTACCCTCTTATTCTCCTTAGAATAATTAAATCCTTTATACAATGGAAAATCTAAAGTATAATCAGTTGCTGCAGTATGGTAAATAGTTAATTCTTTAACATTGGAAATTTTAAACTTTCCATCATCATACTCCACTTTCCCATCTGTATCTATTTTTAAACAGGTTTGATATTCCATTCCGTTGTTGGCAACAATTCCATTAAACGAATAGATTGAATTTTTATACGTTTCATTTCTCTTTTGGTGAGGAGAAACATATTCAATGGTATAAGTCGACGGCTTTTCATTCTCAAATCGATACACTAACGATTTTTGAGGATAACTACCGAAGTATGTCCTTGAGTATTTTTTCCCATCAACACTATAAGTAATTCGTGCTTCACTATTTGATAAATCCAATGTACGCCTATAATTATCAACTTTGCTACCATGGTCAATATCTATAAAAATTTCGCCCATTGTTTGCTGTGCTCCATAATCACCAAACATCGATCCACCAGGTATTTTATGTACAGCGCCTGATAACTCATCACTTGCAACCTTGTGAGCTTCGTCCATTTTCCCCTGATTAAGTAAGTCTCTTACTTTTGCTAAATGCTTCCAAGCACCTTCTTTAAGTCCAAAGTTGTAGTTAGCATCTGAACCAGGCCCTCCACTCCACAATGTACCTTCAGTAAACTGAATTTGTTCTTTCTCTATTCCACCAAAAAACATGGCTCCCATATATCCATTACCAATTGGTAATGCTTCTGTCATCCAACTAGTAGCAGGTTTATCATACCAAAGTTTAAGTTGTTGTTCTTTTTTTTCTTTAGTAGTACATGAAACAACTACCCATAGAAGTAAGACAATCTGAATTGTTTTCATATTTTATTCTAATTTCACATTACACCTTTAAGTAGAAGAGTATTCATAATGCTCTTCTTCCTGCGATTCAACCTTGTCAATTATTATTTATTTCCGAACTCCTCTCACTGTTATTTCACTTACTTCAATGTCTTTTTTATCAGAATTGATAAATTTAACTTGAAGAAAGCGCCCAATAAGAGCATTCTTAATCTTTAACATGGTTCTTTTGCTCTTATCTAACTTGCTCTTTCCGATCTCTACCCAATCTGATTTATTGTCTGAAATAGATATAGATACCTCTGATTTACATTCTTTTCCTAGTTCAAAAGTCAATTCTGCTACCTGATAGTAATTTTCCATATCAAGTTCCCACCAGATAACTTCTTTGTTATTCTGAGCGATCCATATTGTTTCTTTTTTTCCATCGTTTGCCAATGAAGGATGGCTGTCATTTATTGAATTTGTTCTGGTTGGACGTGCCTCTGACACTACTACCAGATCACGAACTAGCATCGTTTGCTTTTTCGCATAATCCACATAAGGTCTATTTTCAACAATCTTCGTAACTCCCTCCTTATACATTGGAAGCCCTTTGGTTTCAATCTTTAGAATTGTACTTTCTAATCCTTCGGATGTTGCCTCAATTATAGTTGTTCCTCCTTCATAAGAACGAAATTCAATTGCAGCATGACCATCCAAAATCTGAATATCATTTTCTGTTGTGTTTTTAAATGTTATGCTTCTTCCTGTTGGAAACTCTCCCGGACCAGAAATAATAGTTAATGTCACTTCTGGGCTATTGGAGATATGTTTTCCATTTTCCCCAATTACCTTTACATTAATATGAGCATCATCTGTAGCATCAGTTCCATTAATCACACTCCTGTCTGCATATAACTTTAATGATTTAGGAATGCCTTCCACAGGCCATACAGGAGGAGGAATATTTCTAAAATAGTTCCGATACCAGTACCATGAACGCTTAGGAATTCTGGCAAAATCGACAATTCCCATTTTCCCCATTTTTCCGGCAATACTTCCATGATCGAAACCACACCAAATAGCATGTCCACTTCTCCATCTTGGTTTCTCGCCTTTATGAATAGCTCCCCAGCACGGAGTATAATTCCCAGGTCTATCTGCGACACACGATCCATACTCACTGACCATACTCGGAAATCCAGGATCACGATACAGAGTAGCTCCATCACCATTATACCCTGCAATTTCTCCCAACACATCAACTCCTTTTCGCTGGGCTCCTCCAATAAGTGTAGGCCTTGTGCTATCTAGTTCATTCGTTTTTTTAACAAGACGAACCAACATCTGCTTCATTTTCTGAACAACGCTACTAGCGGTAAAAAAAGGCTCATTACTCATGCTCCATGCCATAATTGAAGGACTATTTCTGTTAATCCGAATTAACTCCTCCAGGCTACGCATTGCACTTTCTTCATAAGGTTTCTGATCTTTTTCAGCTATTGGATATGTACTAGAATCCCAATAACCATCTCCTTTAAATCCACCAATTCCCCATACACTATTTTCTGGCAAAAAGATTAATCCTAATTCATCGCAAACTTCTGTAAAATAGGGATGATGAGGGTAGTGAGACCCTCTAATAAAATTAAATCCTGCATCTTTCATCAGCTTCAGATCTCTATATATTCCTGCCTTTGTTACAGCATCCCCCCATCCGGCATGATCCTGATGTACATTTGCTCCTTCTAGAAAGAGACGCTTTCCATTTAAAACAAAACCATTATCAGCTGTCCATTCAAACCAACGAAATCCAAATACAGATTCATACTCATCAATCTGATTATTATTAATAGTAATCAGGGTCTTAACTCTATAAAGGTTCGGAGTCTCCGGAGACCATAATTGAGGAGTGTCAATTTCCTTACTTATTTGATCAACAAATACATTTGAATTTGCAAGAATCATCTGTTCTGTCTCCATTGTTGCAACTTTCTTTCCATTAGGAGCAAAAACAATCGACTTTATTAAACATTTTTCAGATTTGGCACTAGAGTTTATTATCTCTGTATTTATCCTAACAGTTCCTTCCTTTGAACTCACTTTAGGTGTTGAGACAAATGTACCATTCCATGCCACATGAACAGGGTCAGCTACACTCAAATAGACATCACGGTAAATTCCCCCACTAAAAACATGTTCTCCTGCTCGTGGTGCTAATTGAGGGTTCCACAGATTATTTACACGAACGGCAATAACATTATTTCCAACACTCACATAATTGCTGATATCCACAAAAAAACCAGTATAACCACCTTGATGCTCTCCAACTTTTTTTCCATTTACATATACTTCAGCAACCTGAAACACCCCATCAAACTCAAGTCTAATATTCTTCCCCAGCCATTCCTTTCTAATCTCTATATTCTTTCTGTACCATCCATAACCAATATAAAATCTATTAGAACGGAAGTAAGGTATGCTAAAAGAATGGGGTAAACCGATACAATCCCAGTTTGAATCATCGTAACATACACTCGCTGGCTGTTTATGATTGTCTCCTAAAATAAATTTCCAGTCTCTGTTTATATTATATTTTAGCCTGCTAAATGATCTATTTTTAACTTGTAATGCAGATGCAGAATTCATCATCAACAGGAAACAAAACAACAGAGTTAGATTATACTTTTTCATATATTTAATAAATTTCAAACCTCAACACTATTTCATTGAGGCATCATCACTACTCTCTTCAACTTCAATAAAAATGAATACAACTAATTGGTTATAAAATATTTTTCAAACATCATGCTCATTATTCTTCACTCGAGCAACAATTAAGATTACTAAAAGAAGAGGCCCCCAGCATAGCTGAGGTCCTCCTACATCCCACCATTAACTGTACTTCTACAGGTTAATTCGTTTCAATACGAACAGACCAATCACCTGGTCGCTCGATTAATAATTCTATCTCAACAAGCTCGCCTGTCGATGGAACTGATCCTTTAAGGTGAACCGTAATTGGGAAGCGGTTTTCAGGAATATCCATGTAACAGTTAACTCCATTCCACTCACTGGATGGTTTTCCCACTTCACTAATCGATTTTAGTCCAGTAACTGTAATTTTATTTTGTGCTACTCCATTGTTAAGAACAACTGCACGTACTGCATTTTCTAGCTTAATTACCTCGTAGCCATCTCTAGTACGACCCATATATTTGCTCTTACTCCAGTACCCTTCTTTAGTACCTTTATTGAGATCTGCAAAAATAACTTTGCCTTTTCCGTCAAACATTCCTTTCTTGAACACACCTTTATACTTATCTCCCTTAGAAAAAGTTAGTCCCTTAAGTTCGAATTCATCTCCAAACACATAAGTTCCCTCTCCTTGAGGGTACCCCTTTTTGAAGTTACCTTCGTATGTATCCTTACCTTCGGCTTTACCCTTTCCGTGAGCCACACCTTTTTTCTCTTTTCCAGTGTATTTCCCAACAATACGCTTAGGTCCTTTAACCTGTGCTGTCGCTAGCTGAGTAGATACGCAAACAGCTAGAACTAATAACACGATTTTATTCATGACAATAGTTTTTTATACCAAGGCCGGTACTATGACTTTATTACTAACCGGTCTTAGTTTTTGTTAGTTGAAAGTAAATTCTACCTCCAGTTTATTTCATCTTCCAGATAATTACACTACTAGTCACTAAAGTGCATCGTTGCTAACTCTGCCCGAGTGGCATCAACCCAAGAAGCAAGTTCATCTGTATTTAGAGTACGAGTCAACTCGAATATCCCAGAACGAGCAGGGTACTCATCCCCTGCATGGAAGTAGATATGTTGAACATTATTTTCAAGATCCATCACTGTTCCTGCAGGATGCATACCTTGTCCGCGAAGAGTAACTAAACGATCCATTAATATCGCTTCTTTAGTCCATTTGACTTCCTTAGTATACTGATCAACTTCTGCATTAAGCATGTCAGAAGCCGAAATACTCCACAAGTCTAATAAATAAGGAGAAGAGTGAATAATCTCAAACCGGTGTGTTACAGGATTATAATCAATTCCTACAGGAGAATGACGTGACATTGATCCCAATATGTTTGTAGGATATACATCAAACTCTACATCATCCCATGTATCACCTTCTTCATACCGATAAACTAACTGCATCACACGATCTCTATACAATCCAAAACCAACAATACTACCTTTATATTCAGATAACTCATCAGACTCGATTGAATAAAATACAGGCTTCACAAGATAACGCAAGTCTTTCACTCTATCAGACTGCTCATATTTTCCAATATAATCATGCTTAACTCTGGTCACATCTCCAGTATTTTCATCAACAGAAAAAATGGCTGCAGGTGCAGTTTCTGCTTTGTCCTTTGCCTGTCCTGTGCCAAAAAACAATCCAAACTTCGAACTATAAGTCATTTTTGGCCCTGCCTCTTTATACATGTCTGCATCAGGAATATTATTGAATGCAGAAGTGGAATGAGTCCATGACGAAAAATCACCGTCAGACATCAACATACCTTTTCCTTTAACAAACACTTTGCCTGTAGGAGTTACCCCTATAACTGGGGCAGATCCAGCAAATTGGTCTCCATAAGGTGCATATTTAATAAAGTCGGTCTGTTGCCAATTATTATCCTCATCCAATGTTAACATGAAATTATCTGAGAAGTCATTGATAAACTTTTCAGATTCACGACGCTCTGCTGCCACTAATAATTTACCATTTATCTTAGTTGCTATAGGATAACCAAAAAAGTAGTTTTTCTTATCACAACTAAATATTACATCTTGTACCTCATCTGATAAATCCCTCTTATTGGGATTATCACTTTCCGGTAAAGCAAGTGCTTTATAGGAGAATATGTTCTCCTTTTTAGCTCTTTTAATAAACTCTTTTTCGCGTGCTGATACCACAAAATATTTATCAACAACAATCTGATCTAACCCTAATGCGTTGATCGTTACATCAAGAGTATCGGAGTCTATTTTTGAGTACGTTTCATCTGTCAATCGCTCTAAATCAGAATCGCTTGTACAAGCTACAACTCCGAAAAGTAGAATTGCGAAATAGAATACATAATATTTCATCCATTAATTCTTTAAAATTCATTGTTTTAAATGGAAGCTATAGCGGCATACAACTACAATAGAAATTAGTCTATATAATTTGTCTCCACTAAGCTTCGTTTAATTTTAATCTTAGCTGGTTATCTACTATTCAGGCTTATAGATAAACTTCAAGAAGTCATGATTTTCACTAGTAGCCAGGCGTAATAGATATATCCCCTCTTTTTTGAGGCTTTTAGGTGTATAAGTAATCGTATATTCTCCTACTCCCTTATGTTCATTTAGAATCTGCTCTTGCATCACGCCATAGCTATCATAAACAGCCAATATTACTTGCCCTGGTTTCACCACCTTAAAAGTAATATCTGTACTAGTAGACACTGGATTCTTGCTCATTGTCATTGGCTCGCGTAAATCTTCAATATTCGTTACATAGTTCAGTGAAGAAAACTCTTCATTCACTCTCACATCAATATTTTTGAAAACCTGTTCACACTTACGTGTTTCGTTCACCTTCGTCCCTCCTGTGCCTGTTAAGCCAGCATAAACGTTTAGTCCTTCTAATTCCAAAGGAAATGGATAACGTAAATATTTCTTCCAGTAAATCCCATCATATGAGTGGAATACATCAAAAAAAGCATCTCCAAACTCATCACGATATTTACGCATCTTAACCCAACATGGCAGGTCTATTTCGTTATCTACAATTTCGTTTACTTCTCTATCTGATTCCCAGCGGTATGAGAACTTAACCCCTTCGAACGAGCCAGCTTGCATTGCTACAAATGGAGCATTTCCCTCCATAGAACCTCGCATCATCAAACCAGCAAAAGAACCATCACCAGTATTGGTAACCGTATCAATAAATGCAGTAAGTTCAAGTTGATCATTCTTCTCAAATTGTTGATATAAGAAAGCGCTGCCATTGACTGTTCCTGTCGATTGCTTTTGACTAGTAACCATACGTACACGATCTCTCATAGTATCTCCATACTCAACCATGCTTAATGTGTCTTCGGTACCAATATCATCTATTGTCCAAGGCTCTGTTGGCCACTGAGGATCAATTTCAATTAATTTACCTTCACCTTTTACCTCAACTAGAAATGTATTGGTCAATTTATATCCGGCAAGGTTAGTTGTTAATTTAATTGTAGCAATTCCAGGATTTTTCCCCCGAACCTTAATTTTCTTAAAAAACTGTTCTCCGCCATCGACTTCAAATGCTGAATTCTTCTTCTCATATGACTCTACAGTAGCTATTTCCTCATCGGTACTTTCTGCCTCAACTCTCCAATAATCTCCCATATAATGACCAAATACATTCGTCAGATCGTACTCTTTCTCCTGCCCTATATTCATGCTTTTATCCCCCATTGGATTCTGCACTTTATAAGGAAGTTCAATGTCGGACACCTCCAAATTATCAAATAATGCTTTAACATATCCTGTCCCATCAGAAACTCCACCACATGCAGCAATACCCATATAACACCTTCCTCTTAACGGTAACTTCAGCGGAGATCCAATTGGTGTCCATTGCTTTGCATCAAGACTAATTAATCCCTGTATATACTTTCCCTGACGTATGAACTTCATATATCTTGGGTACAGAATATCTAAATGCTTTACATAAGATTGGACATTACAGTTACCTCCATCCTGTTTCCGATAAGATAAAAAACAAGCAGACTCTTTATGTTTTAGTTCAAAGAAGCACATTGCAGCATCAGCATCTAAACTTGATCGAATCATAACAAATGCTTTTGCTCTGGATTGTCCAGAAAAATCTAGTAGTCGTACGACAATCTGTTTATCTTCTTCTGTAGGAAAGTAAACAAAGTGACATTCATCCGATTTTCCCCAAACATTTTTACCTGCCGCTTGAACAAAATAAGAGCCCTCCTCATCATTATATACTACATTCGAACGCATTTTTAACTCTCCAATATCACGATGAAACCAACCATCTGGTAATGGATCTGATATTGCATCCGCATAGTCCTCTAATGTTTGAGCTGTAACGACTGTCTGAGCTGCCATAGACATCGCCCAAAACAGTATTATTTGAGATATAAACTTCAATTTCATAGTTAATTCAATTTAGGGTTTAACTGTCTGGCATTAGTTCCATAAGGCAATTTCCATCCATTCAATGCCTGTAGTTGCAAACGAGCTCTAAGAGCATCTCGCTCACTCGCAGGAACACTATCCACCACACGATCAATCAAGTAATTAGGATCATTTCTTCGTTTAGCAATTCGAACTAAATCATACCAACGCTCTCCTTCAAATGCCAGTTCTAAAGCACGTTCTTCCATTATGGCATCTTCCACCTCCTCAATTGTAGCACTCGAATTTACAGGAGCCGCTCCCAATGATACTCGTAACCTGCATTCGTTAATCAGCTCAATAGCCTTTCCAATATGTCCCAACCGATTAGCAACCTCTGCTCCTTTCAAATAAAGATGGGCAGTTCGTAAAATATTAACGTTACCATATGTCTGAAACGGTTCACGCATATTTCCTTCAGGATCAATCCCTACATTTTTCCAAATAAGTGTATCTGTATATCGCTCATTCTTATCTATGTAATAAGAATATCCCTCTCCTCTAAATTCGTCTACATTAAGCTTCCATTTGCGTACAGCTACTTCTGATGGCTTAACAATATAAGCACCACCTGCCGATTTATCGTTTGATGTCATCCAAACCAACTGATGCGCTTCGTTATAAATTCCGCCACCACCACCATAGTTTTCAGAGTCAAATGCTAAAACTAACCCTTGCTCTCGCCATGATGATTTGTAACGCTCATTTGCATAGCGAAACATGACATTGAACCACTCTTTCCCTTGGTCCAAGTTTCCACCTGTAAGATTGAATGAGTTATGCCAATCCTCTTGAGTACTAGGATCATCTCTATTCACTTGTTGTTTTGTTAATATTTTTAACAAAACATCCTGAGTCCATGCTTCTTCAAATTTATCACGATAGATTAACACATCAGCTAAAAGGCCAATGGTAGCACACATATTAACAGTTTCGTGATTCCACATAGCATCAATACGCGATCCTTTTCCCCATCCCCAGTTTACAAATACATGTTTGCTAGCCCACATCAAATCATCCTCTAATTGATCTAAAATGATATTTTCATCGGTAGGAGCTATTGCTACTGCATCGTTTACAGAAAGAACTGGTTTGGTAATAAAAGGTACATCGCCCCAGTTACGCACTAACGAAAAATAAGCCCAAGAACGAAGCCAAAGAATTTCGCCATAGATGTGATTATACATCATCTGATTAACATCGGGATCAAACCCTGAAACCATTGGTAATGATTCTAAAGCATCATTACACTGATTAATCAAAGTATAATAGTTCGTCCAATCTAAAAATTTATTACCAGCAGATACATTATTATCCATAAACTCTAAGTAGTCGCGATGATGTTTTGCGCCTCTAGCAGGACTTATCAAATCGGCTCTTAATTCTCCGAAAATCATCTGTTCTTCCACTAACGATTGTAGTGTATTATAAAGGCCTGTTTTTACAGCAAAGGCATCTTTGTCATCTTGATAAAACCCTTTGCCACCTAAAGCGTCTTTCGGGTCAACATCAAGCACATTACAACCAGTAAACAGAGCAATAACAAGCAATGCGATATACCATTGTATATATTTATTCAGTTTATTCATTTCAAAATCTTTATCGATTAATTGGTAAAGTTTGCAATTGATATCTTCTCTTAATTGCTATCTCATTCATCGAAATTTAATAGAGAGGTTGTCCCAATGAAATAGAAGACAACCCCATTCCATTTTTATAATCCGATCTTTATACCAGCACTGAAACTTCGCGTTAAAGGGGTTGATACATAATCAACACCCGATAAGAGAGCATTATTCAGATGGTTGAACTCAGGATCATATCCTAGGTAGTCAGTAATTGTTAATAGATTCTCTCCACTTACAAATAACCTAATTTGCTGTAAATGCAATTTCTGAGTCATCTGTTTAGGAAGAGTATAGCTCAATGTAACATTACGCAAACGCACAAAATCGCCGCTCTCGATCCAGCGACTTGAGAAACGGTTGTTCCCCGCAGGGTCACCATACACCAAGCGTGGCATATTAGTCTGATCACCTTGTTGCATCCAACGGCGATTCACTGCAACATTTTGATTTGAGAAATCGCTCATTCCTTCAGTAAGCATTCGCATACCATTTACGACTTCACGCCCCAATTGATAATCAATCATAGCACTTAATTCGAATCCCTTATAGCTGATACGAGTAGAGAAAGAACCAAAAATATCAGGAGAAGAATTTCCCAAATATGCTTGATCATTCTCATCAATGATATTATTTCCATCCAGATCTTTAAACCTTACATCTCCTCCTTTAAAAGCGTCGTATGAGTAACCATGAACATCACCGTTCTGATAAAGAGATGCTTCTGCATCGGTAGCATACACTCCATCAAATACATACCCATAATACTCTCCCAATGCCCGACCAACACTTACCTTTGATGTAATTCCATTGTAATTAGTTATTATCTCAGAAGTGCGTTCTGGCAACTCAGTTACCGCATTATTATTAAATGCAACAGTAGCATCAATGTCCCATTTAAAATTTCCATTAAAAATGCGAGTTCCAAGAGCTAGTTCAATACCTTTATTATTAACCTTTCCTCCATTTACAATTGCATATGGAAATCCCGTAAACTGAGGCATTTTATCGTACACCAATAGTTGATTGTTAGTTCTATCATAAAGGTCAACAGACAGGTTCAGTCGCTCATTAAAAATTGACCAATCAATCCCCAGATTGAATTCACTTATCATCTCTGGCTTAAGTTCTTCATTTGCAACCTGTCCTAGAGCAACTCCTCCCAGATTTTTGTAATTAGCAGGAACATAAAGCAACCGAGAACTATAGTTTCCAATATTATGATTACCTGTAACACCGTAACTCGCACGCAACTTCAACTCATCGATCCATGGCACATCTTTCATAAAATCCTCTTTAGCAATACGCCACCCTAGACCTAAAGCAGGAAAAACAATTACTCGATTATCAACCCCAAAACGAGAAGAACCATCAGCTCTTACCGTTAGTTTTGCTAAATATTTCTCTTTATATTGATAACGTGCATTCACATAAGCTGATATCATTGACCAATCAACATTCTCACTTGAAAGAGTATCGGTATACAAACCTTGTCCCAGCGATGTAAAATCATCGGAGTTTGAGTTATATGTTGAAGCACGACGATGCTTAAACTCATTAACCAACATTTCTACACCTACTTTAGCTGAGATATCATGCACATAATCAATACGATTATTATAGTCTGCCTCAATCTTCGATGTAATAAATGTTTGTTTATCGTAGATCTGATCAGAAATACGGCGTTTATCGTTATATGGAGCAACACCTAATGCAGGAATAAAAACAATATCTTGTTGTGAAACATGATCCAGCGAAATCGAAGCATAACCGTTCCATCTTTCATTGGCTTTATATTCACCAAATACTCTTCCATTAATTGATGTAACAACCTTTTTGTTTTTGATTCCTGATGCCATAGCATACGGATTACTTATTCCTAAAAAGTCGTAATCCGCAAAAACAGGTTTATCAACACCATCAATACTTTGCTGATAAATTGTCGTTATTGGTGTTTTTCGCAAAGCCTGAAGTAATGGATTGTAACGAGCCCCCGCCTGCATCTGTTGATTTTGTGTCACTTTCGAAAATGAAATACTATTTCCATATGTCAATCGGTCATTAATTGAATAGTCTAAACTGAAACGTGCTGATAAGCGATTCAAATCAGAGTTCTCAATCACTCCTTCTTCATCATAATAACCAACACTAAATGTATATTTCGAAATATCGTCACCTCCTCTAATGCGGAAGTGCGAATTACTATAAAGTGCCTGATTCAATAACTCATCCTGCCAATTAGTAGAGTTGTTATATTTCTGGTACAAATCTGAAGTTGGGTCATTAAAAATATAACGTCCATAAGTGCTTCGCACCAAATTAATACTTCCTAATTCAGAACCTGCCATTTCCATCATATAATGACGATGTTCATCGGCATCTAAAAGGCTAATAGTATTATCAACACTCTTGATTCCACTATTTATGGTAAAATCAATCTTTGAATTACCTTTTTGTCCCTTATAAGTATCGATCATTACAACTCCATTCGCCCCTCTAGCTCCATACATTGCTTTTGCTGCAGCATCTTTCAACACAGTAACCGACTCTACATCACCTGGATTTATATATAGCAATTCACTATTAAACGAGCCCAATGAAAGGTTATCTGACTGAATTGTATTAACCATCACTCCATCAACCACATAAAGAGGTGAATTCCCTGCATAAATAGAAGTTCTTCCACGAAGAACCAAGTCAACTCCAACACCAGGAGCACCGTTAAATGAGGTTACTTGCAAACCTGCCACTCTTCCTGTTAGGTAGTGATCGATTGTTGCAAATGCTCTCTCTCTAAATTTAGTATCGTTAAGTCCTGTCACAGCTTCAGCAATAAACCGCTTTTGTTGTGTTTTATCAGCAACAACAATACCGTCAAGCAATGAAGGATAACCTTCAGGAACCATCTTCACCAATATATTAGAGTTCCCATTCAAGAAAACTGTATATTGCTTATAGTTGGGATAAGAAAACTCCATGGTTACTAAAGGAGATGGAACTTCAATGGTAAATTCTCCATTGGCATTAGTCGCCTCGAAGAGTTTAGCTACGCCAACAACACGCACATTGATATCTTCCAGAGGTGTATTGTCGACTAAAGAAACGACTTTACCCTTTACAACCATCTTTTCCTGTGCTTGAACAAATCCGCCCATCAGCACACTGCAAAAAAACAGTAGTATGAAAGAGTAATATATTTTGATTTTTTTCATAATTAAATCCGTTTTTGAGTTACTGCTTAAGTCTAAACACAACTGAGTGAGGCATCATAATCTGATCATTATTAATTCTATCCATTCCCCCACAAATTGTCATTCGAAGCTTATGTTCTGGATTAAACTCAGTAATGACAATATCCTCTAACTGTACCTCACATGTCTTCTGTTTAAGTTTAATCCCATGTCGAACATCGTTTTTATATCCTACATTCTTAGCCTCCGACATGTTAACAATACCTATTGACGTATCATCTAAAGTAAAGTCCAAATCAACAAAGCGGGTTTTCTGATGATAGAGAAAGAAAACTTCATAAGTACCTATGCCAAGACCACCAACATCCAACTCCAGATAGTCACCCAAGGCAATTTTCTTTTGATCTATATATATACACATGAAACCTCCCCATACAGAAAATTTATAATACGGGCCTTTAGCTGTGAATATTCCTGAATTAGGTTTAAACTTCTTCTCTGCCAAAAAGATAGGAGATTTCAACCCTTCTACATACTCCGTAAGAAGATCTTCTGAAACAAACAGAGAATCGCAAAACAGCACTTTATTTCCATTACTGAATAATTTTGTACCAACAACTGCATCTGCATTTAAATTCAATTCGTCTCCTTTGCTATTCACCAAAGTCCATGTTGAATCGATATTCTGCTGATAACTTTTAATTATCTGTTTTTTAATTGATGGCTGAAACATAGCGACATTAAACAGAGCGGAAGCACCATCATTATCATGGTCTACAACAGGTAGAATTATATCTTCATAACTTCCTATCTGGTCTGAAATAAATTCATCGGACTGCACTAAGACTGCAACATTCTCAACTTTCTTCCCTGAATCAATAAATTTTCTATTGTATGTAGTATCAGAAACAATTCCTTCCGATGACACAACCTGACTAACAACATAATTAGCAGGATCTGTTATTAACAGATTTTGGAATGAATTATAAAATGTAGGAAAATCAGATGCCAGATAGTTTTCCATAGAAGGATGTATCTCAACAAACTTATCTAATTCGAACAAAGTAGCCGAAGGAATATCAATATCTGTTTGAGTAATACTCACCTTTTCATTGTGATAATTTCCCATCTCTAATCGATCCATCCAGATACAGAGTTTTTCACCTGCCATACCTGTGTAAAGCGTATCTTTAAAATCGACAGCTTTAAGATCCTCTAAGAAAATATGATTCAACATCATCTGCCTCAGTTCATCATCATTCTTTCCGGCAGTAGCTGCTGTAAATGCATTATCATTCACTACAAAGAATGTGAAATTCATCCCTGAGTTTAAGACTTCATCAATCTCTAATTTCACTAATGCCTCAGCATATTTTGTATAGCCCTTCTCTTTCAATCCAGCCAATACGTTTCGCACATTCTCGCTGCGATTGGCTGATGTATCGTAATGTTTATCCCACAAATCATTATCACATGATGTGAAAAGTGATAAGAAAAAGAGAGATAAAAGCCCAAATAATAATATTCTATTTTTCATTTTTTAAGCTTTAGTTAGTTTTCATCAGTTTCTTCCTCTTCGTCTGCAGTAGCAACTGGTATCAATTTTATCAAATCATAAACAGCATACCTTTTATCGGCATGAGCAAAACGAATTGTATAATCCCCATAAGTGTCAATAGTCACTGTAGACAACAAGCGATCTTGTCCAAAAACAGGATCATTAACCTTGTCATCTGGATCACCCAGATCAAGTTTTTTCTTGATCAACTGTGTTCGCCAGTTAAATGGTTCTTTATCGTTACGGAAATAAACATTCACCTCTCTTGAGGCATTTCCTTTATCGCGCTTATAAGATAAAAGCACCTGATACTCGCCGGGAACAACATTGGGAATTACAAATTCAACCCAATCTGCAGTTTCTTCAGGATAGTAACCCAGAGCAACTCCATAGTCATCTGCAAATTTTGTACTATAGCCCTCTGCAATAGTTGTCGAAACTCGTCCTGCACTATAGCGAATACCATCAAAATCCTCAGCAATCCCTAGAGTAGTATTATAGTAGCGTAAGCCATTTTCACATTCTCTATAAATTGGAATAGGCCTATCAAATGAAGTTGGTATAAATAATACACCATCCAACTGATGTACTACTCCATTCTGAAGCACTCGATCTGATTTATCATACTCGATACGAACACCTCCAACCAAAGAACCAGACTCGTCTTTTGTCGCATTTAATAATGGTTGAGGAATTACAATATCGGAACTATCTACATGTATTATTTGTGTACGATTAAGTGCTAATGTTCTGTAACTCTCTTCGCGATGCATCTGGAATACATATCTTAAATCACTTATGATATGATAGCGAGCAAAAGCTTCAATAGCTTTTGCTTCTGATAAAGCGCCAGCATTACGCTCCAATATTGCAGCCTTTAATGCATCATAATTAGCATAGCCATCATTTGTATACACTTCATCAGTTTCTGCCAGCACAGTATAAGATACATTCCACTTAGAATACTCATCATCAGACATTGGATGATGAAATTCTTGCATACGCAAAGTATCAACTAACCCAGCTTCTTCAAAAGCTTGACACAGTATATTAAATTTTCCAGACTCCTTCAGGTAATCGTAGATATTACCAGCCGGAGGAGTAAGTACCTCAGATAATACATGCAGACGCCCATTCCCCACTTCACTTGTTCTTAACAACTTCGCTGTCTTATTAATTCGCATATCATTAAGGCCACGATTTAACTCAAGAAAAAGTCGATCGCCACTAATGGTAGTATCACTTAATGTGCCTGTACGCAATGCAGTAAGGTCTCTCGCACGCATTAATGTATGATAGTCAAGCAGTTTTATCAACTCCTCTTTTGAACAATCTTCAATACTTGATTTTTTATTTTCAATTAACCAAGCTTCGAAAGCATTGTCATTAGGGGCAAATAAAGCATATGAACCATAAGTGTTCATTAGATCTGCACGTCCGGCTTTCTCTAGTACTTGAGATATTAGAGTTAAACTACTATCTGATTTACATTCAGTGGTCATCATCGGACGTCGTTCTTTATCTAGCTGTAGGAAGCTATTATCATCATCCTTACACGAAGTATAAAGTAAAACTCCTAACAGCACTATGATGTATATATTGAATCGTTTTATCATTTTCAATAATTTATGGTTAATCATTAATATCTGTAATAAGGATTTTGCTTCAAGTTAGGATTAAGCTCTAGTTCTGACTGATGAATTGGGAGATACCAAGAATCAGGATCTACCAAGCGAGCTAAAATAGAGGATTGTCCTCCTCCAAATCCAAAAGTTGCCTCTGCAATACGTCGAGCCAGAATATTAGGATCATTATTCCGTCGTGAAATACGTACCAAATCAAACCATCGTTTTCCTTCGAAAGCTAATTCGCGACCACGTTCATCCAAAATCATTAATTCCAGATCTTTTACTGAAGCGTAAACAATACCTTCTTCCTCATAACCAGCTCTATTACGAACCTTTAACAATTCAACTACAGCTTCATCGCTACGACCTAGACGATTCAGAGCCTCAGCTTTCATCAAAACAACATCAGCCAAACGATAAAAAATCCAATTTTGATCTCTATCTGAGCTGGTACGATAATCATCCTGATCAGTACTGCTTCCTGAATATTTCCATATAACATCTTTTTCTTCTGCTCGGTAGGTATTATACTGACCTCGTAAATCTTCCTCATAAAGATCTTCCTCGTCATCACCTTCCCAAAGTTTATAAGTACCCGTTGACTGATTCAATCGGTTCATAAATGTTTGCGATCCTCCTTCACTATCACTGAACCATTTCTGAAGATCATTGGTATATTTATACTTCGTTGAGAATTGTAGTTCGAAAATCCCTTCTGACGAATTTCCAGGAGAAAACATTTCATACCAATTTTCTCCATCTAACAGTTTATAATCATTATTAGACAACACTAGATTGGCATACTTCAGTGCATTTGCATAATCGTTTTTGAACAGATACACATCAGTCATTAAAGCATGAACCGTTGATAGGGTAATTCTTCCTTTATTATAAGCAGGAAGAAGATTAACATCTTCAAAGTCGCGATCATTGTAGTTATGCCTAACAAGCTTTTCTGCAACATGAAGGTCTTTTAGAATAGAATCAACTACCTGTTCGCCAGATAATGGTTTCAACAAATAGTTTTGTTTATCATTCTCTGAAGGTTCTGATGTATAAGGAAGTTCTTTGAATGAACGAACAAGATAGAAATAGTTTAATGCCTTTAGAGTTAAACATTCTCCTAAATCATAACCTAGTTCTGTTTTAGAATAAGTATCATCAGATTCGAAAGCAACAGGGGCAAACTTAATAACCGTATTTGCTCTATTGATATTTGAATAAAAGCCATTCCATTTTGTTAACCCCATTGTCTGATTAATAAAATGAAGATTAAAGCTATTAACACTTGCATCACTAGATCTAACCTCTACAAGTTCCCCTCGGATTTCTCCCCAGCAAAACATTGTATAAAGCTGTCCTTTTATTCCATCATAACATCCTATAATTGATGCTTCAACATCTTCTTTCACATGCCAAAATTCTTCTCTTACTTTAGAATCTTCTGGCTTTATCTCTAACATCGATTCACACGAAATCAAGATACTACTAAGCAGCACCAACAATAGTAAGAATCGATTGATATATTTCATTTTTCTCATTAGTGACATTACTTAAAAGTTATACGCAAACCAACCGTAAATGACTTTGGAACTGCAGTCCTGGATGTATCAAATCCCTTGGCAATAGGCTTATTAGTATTGATTGATATTTCAGGGTCTTGTCCTGAATAATTTGTTAGGGTCCAAACATTATATGCATTGAAGGTTAGTGACGCATTTTGAATTTGAAACCTGCTCAAAATTTTCGATGGCAGATTATAAGTCAAAGCCAACTGCTTCAGACGCATATAACTACCATCTTCAAGATATCTATCTGAAGCTTCCGAATTATGATGCTTTCCAAAAACTACTCTCGGCATATCCGTTACATCACCTTGTTTACGCCAACGTCGTAATACTGAAGCTGCTTGATTAGCATTCTTATTTTCACCACCACTCATTGCCTCGGTATCGCGTCGAGCCTGGTTTATAACATCATTTCCTACTTGGTATTGGAAAAATGCATTTAACGTAAAGCCTTTCCACGATAATTTAGAACCAAATCCTCCCCAATAATCAGGTGTTGAATCTCCAATTTTTGTAAAATCCTGCTCGTTAATTATTCCATCATTATTTAGATCTTTATAAATGGCATCACCTCCCTGGTATTCATATCGGTCAGCATGAATCACTTTCTTTGGTTTTCCATCCAGATCAACAATAACCTGTCCTTGAGCATCTTTAGCTACTGCGTCATCATCATTAGCATAAATTCCCTCAAACACATAACCATAATAGGTTCCAATAGCATCTCCTTCACGAGCCTGTAGAGGATAACCATGAACATACTCAATTGAAAGTCCGTTATCGTCAGGAATATACATGATCTTATTGCGATTGAATGAGATATTAAAATTTACATTCCACTTTACATCTGAATCTATAATACGACCATCGAAAGCCAATTCTAACCCTCTATTTCGAACATCGCCAAAGTTTGTCCAGTAATTTCCAAATCCTGCCGAACCGGGAAGATTACGCTTCATTAAAAGATCCTTTGTATACTTCTCATATATTTCGAACTCAGCATTAAATCTATTCTTAAACATCGAAATATTAAGTCCAATATTTTTCGTAGTAGATGTCTCCCACTTCAACATATCCAACTGAATATTATCTGGCTTCACCCCTACCTGATCGAGATAACGCACATTTGCACTATATTTATTAAAATACAAATACTTATCAGTAGGAGTATTTCCTGATTTTCCCCACGAAGCTCTAATTCGGCAATCGTTGATAAACTTCATTTTCGCAATGAAAGGTTCATTAGACAGTCGCCATGCAAAAGATGCTGCAGGAAATACACCAAAACGATTTCCCGCCCCGAATCGAGAAGAGCCTTCTCTATTTATAGTTCCTTGAAATATATAGCGATTTAAGAAGACATAATGCAATTGCCCCGTAAGAGCATTGCTCGCATCAACTCCCGTTCCTGACGATGGTCTAGTCCACCTGTTTGTAGCACCTGCTCCCTGTAGATTTGACGATCCAGAGTTGGAAGTTTTAATATTCAAATTTGATCCTTCATACCAAGACAAACGGGTAACACCTGAAAATGTAATTTTATGATCTGTTCCAATACGTTTTGTCACAGACAAAATATTCTCTTGAGTAATATTTTGAGAATTCGAGTTAGAAATCCGAGCATAATTAACCAAGCCATTATTCCAATCTCTGTTAGTGGCTTCAGAAGAAACAAAAGCCTCTTCGTCGTTATCAGTAAAATCAACCGATATTTTACTAACCAAGCGAACTCCTTTGATAATATCATACATTACCTGTAAATTGGAACGAAAGCGATTCTTAAATGATTCACTTTTTGCATTCTGTAACCATCCTACAGGATTGTATAAATTATGAGGATAAATAATGTTCTCGCGCGTATTGGGAACATAAAAACCAGGAAGATCATTCCCATTGCTATCCTTATTATAAATTGGTAAGAAAGACGGATAACGCATCGCCATTCCTTTTGCACTAATCGTTCCATGTCCATCAAAGCCAGAAATATCTCCCCCCATATTGGTTTTAGAACGAGTATAACCAACAGCCGTTTTCAATGTTAACTTATCAGAAATGTTATAATCTAAATTGAAATCTGTAGTTAAACGATCATAAGCTTTAGTTTCAATTGTTCCTGTTTGGTTTGCACTACCTAAAGTGAAGCTATAACGAGTAGTATTCCCTCCACCTCGAAGTGACAAAGAATTATTATAAGTAAAACCTACTTTCTGAATAGCTCCCAACCAATCAGTGTTATTATTGTAATAATGGTAATCATTACGTGTTGGGTCGTCTCTCAATTGAGGATAACTTGGATTATCCAGGTTGCTAAACTGTGAACTTCCATTTTGAGTTCCTTCTAGAATCAATATTTTCATATCATCACCACTCAACAATGGAACATTAGTAGGAGCATATTGAGTTGACAAGCTAGAACTATACGTAAGAGTAGTACTATTTCGCCTACCTTTTTTGGTTGTAATTATAATTACCCCATTAGCTCCCTTTGCTCCATAAATAGCAGTTGCTGCTGCATCTTTTAATACTTCCAATGATTCGATACTTTCTGGGTTAATATCTGCCAATGGACTATTGGTCTGACTAGTAATATCTGAAATACTACTTATTCGCCCCCGAGCTTCAAAACGCATTCCATCCACTACAATCAATGGGTCGTTTGATGCATTAATAGATGCTGCTCCTCGAATTCGAATGGTATAACCTGAACCAGGATCCCCAGATGCTGCTGTCAATTGAACACCAGTTGCTCGTCCTTGCATCATCTCCTCTACAGATGTAGCTGAAGAAACTGCTACATCCTTTAATTCAACCTTTGTAATTGCAGAGGCTAACTCCTTTCGATCAATCTGCATATAACCATCATTGGCCTTATCTACAGTTGCTGTAATTACTACCTCATCAATTTTTTGATCTCCTGTGCCTAAAGCGACATTTACAATCTTCTGACCACTAAGCTTTATAACCTGATCTTTATACCCAATGAAAGAAACATTAAGTATCGCATTTTCAATATTCACATTAAGAGTATAACGTCCATCAAGATCTGTTGCTACTCCAGTTATAAATCGCCCATTTGCATTTTTAATTGCAACAGTTGCTCCAGGTAAAGGCTCATCAGTCACTTTATCTGTAACAACTCCTCTTAGCACATAATCTTTCTGAGCAAAAGTCAGACTGGAAATAATGAGTAAAAATCCAGCCAAAAACAATCTCAGATAGATATTCTTGCAAAATATATTATTATTCATTGCTTTTCATTTTTGCTTAAAATTCTTACTCTTCATCTGGATATACTCGTGTGGGTGGTAATAAGACTTTGTCAAGGTGATGAACTACTCCATTTTTACCCTGCCAATCAAAGCTGTTAACAATATTTGCCACACTTCCTGCTTCGTTGGTAACCGTCTGGTTATCTATACTTAGATCAAGCCAAGCATGTACATCCTCCTTGAAAATATTATTCTCATCATAGATAACTTTTCGATACCTAGACATGAATCTATTCTCATTATCAGGGTCGGGATTATCAATTTTTCTCATGAAGGTTCCATCAGTAAATACTTTAGTTGTCACAATCATGTATTCAAGCACATCAACCCAACGTTCGTCTTCATCAAACTCCCCCCAACCGAATTCTTCTTTTGCAGCAATGAAAGCTTCTTTTGTTGGTAAGAAAACAGTGTAAGCCTCGTTATTTTCGAATAAACCAAGAGCACTCTTCAACTTAGAACTAGGAAAACTATCCAATATCACATTAGTAATCGAATCCTGACTACTATCCTCGATATAAGAAGCTATTGTTCTATAAGGCATTGGTGGTAAATGCTCCATTACATATACATTACCATTCGTTGTATTAACCAACTCCCGATGTGCCATATTTCCATTAAATGCACCTTGATCGAACTTCATAAAAGCTCCTGATCTCGTTTCATTATAAGAGTAAGCTTCTAAATCTTCAGGGGTAATCTTCCTATCTCTAAAAATCAGATAGTTAAGAAGTGAATCCTTTTGTCTGTTAAGCATTTTCAATCCATCCTTATAGAAAGTTAAATGTCCTCTTCTATCTTTTTTGTATTCAATACTTAAGCGCTTCAATGCTTCATTTGTAGGCATCAGCATTGTAAGAGTCTTATATTCATCACTTAGATATCTTTTAAAACCTCTTTCTATAATAAGGTTTTGCATCCAAGTGAATTCATGATGGGTGAATGGAACTTTTGTTACTGTTTCAAACATAGGATTATGAATCATTCCATCAACAACATACACTGCTCCATTACTTGCTAATACTCTCTTTTTAATGGAGATATCTGTCAGTGTATCTCCTGCTGCATTTTTTATTCCTCGATCAATACTCGATTGCCACTGCTTTTCATAAACCATATAGGCCCACATTATTGATGTCCGTACTTTTTCTGGAATAGAATCAAACACACCATAATATCCTGGCAAAATAGTATTCTCCATAAATGCAGAGAACTCAGCTTCATCTGGACAAAGAATAGTACTTTCTTCTGAGTCACTACCAAGATCATATCCAACTAAATATCTTTTTATAAATACAGAATCAGGGGTCATCTCATTTGTTGCTTCCCCCAAAGTATAATCTTCACTATAGCTTAGGTATATAAAATATTCAAACAAATTGTAAAAATACTCTGACTCCTCTCTCAAGACTTCCTCCACAAATGGCTTAACAGTCAACACCTTGTCAATCCCATGAATAGCACCATTTTTTGCAGGGATATCACGTTTATCCTCTAAAACATGAGCATCTTCAACGTTGAAATCTCCTGCAGTAGTTTGATAATACTCCTCATAATCAGCTGTAATATTCAAACGATCCAGATACTTGTCTGTATAAATACTCAACTGCTTATAGCCAGGTCTGACCAAACGTTCTTTTTCATATTCTTTGTCATAATACCAGTATTTAGGATCCTTATAACGTGTCCAGAAACGATAACGATCTCTTCCATCGTTATATCCATTGAACTTCTCGTCCGATACAAATTTTTCGAAATCATATTCGAAATACATATCCAACAAGATATGAGAATCAAGAAGTTTCATCAAAGCGAGCGAGTCCTTCTCGGCCGACATGTTGAAATCTTCAATAGAGGTCTTGCCATTAGGAGAAGTTTTAAAATACTCCTTAAAGGCAGCATTGGTAGGAGCGAAGACTGTGTAGAGTCCTGATGTATTAATTGCCCGCTTCAACATTGGTGCTTTATCCAATGCCTTGACAAACTCACTAAAATCAGGATCAGCCTTCAACTGTTCATAAATGGGACCAGCCATCCCCTTTGGAGGATCATAATGGCCTCCAAAATCTTGTTCACACCTGACCATTAGTAGCATTGTACATACACATACTACTAATAGATGCAATAACTGTCTGGCACGCCAGAAAGTTGATCTTTTCATAAGTTTCAAAATTTAGTTTAGTCGATTAATCTTCTACACACTAACTAAATGCACGAGAAACTCATGTCCGTGACAAGAAACTAAAAAAAAACACAACAAAAACACATATTCACTCACAACCAACCACTTACACAAACACCTATAAAACTATATAGACAAATACGTTCTTATCGGTTTAACTTTTTTATTTATATTTGGCCAACCGTATTATTGTAAGCTCGAAGTATGTCGAAGGAAGTATTTGAAAAAATAATTAGTGGAGACCGTAAGACATTCGAACATGTTTTTAAAAGATATTTTAAAGGCATGTACTTCTATGCACTCAACTTTGGATTAGATAAAGATACCAGCAGAGAAGTTGTCCAATCGACATTTGTAAAAATCTGGGAAAGAAGACAATATCTTTCTCCTCATAGTGAATTTGAAAATTATTTATTTGCTTCTCTTCGCAACAATTGTTTGCTTTCTTTACGCGAAAAGAAAAACAAACTTGAACTTGAAGAACTTCGTGAAAATGACAAGAACTTAATCCAACAAGAAGAAAACACTTTCGAGTCTATCTCTCAATTCAACGAATTGAGTAAAACCTACCATTCGAGTTTGGCTGAAATGCCTGATCAAATGAGAAAGGTCTTTATTATGAGTAGAGAAGGAGGTTTAACTTATAAGGAAATCGGAAGAAAATTAAACATCACTGTAAATACAGTAGAAACACATATAAGAAGAGCACTAAAAAAGTTAAAAAATGATTTAAAAGACTTTCTTCCTATATTGCTATTTTTATTGAACATATAGCATGTTTTCAATAAAATACTTTGATAGTAAAAAAGGTAGATATAGTTTTGTGTAGTTTTAGTAATGAGTACCAAAGAAAATAGTAATCAATCTTCAAAGAATTGGCAGGATGCAAATATTGCATCCATTAGCGATGCTGATTTTAATGCTTGGCTTGATAATATTAATGAAGCATCATCGGTAAATGTTAACGATGAATGGAATAAATTAAATGCTTCAATTGAAACTGAAAGGCCTATAGCAAATGGGAGAAATATAGCTCTTTGGATAGCACGAATTGCTGCAATTATAATTTTTGCCTTTACATCATACACCACCATAATTTACTTCTCAACAAAAAAAGAAGTTAACTATCACGAATTAAGTTTAAAGAATGGTCAACAAGCACAACTTTCTTTGCCAGATGGCAGTAAAGTTTGGCTATATGCCAATTCTACAATTCGTTATCCCGATCAATTCAATGACGGTATTCGGGCTGTTGAATTAACTGGAGAGGCATTTTTTGTTGTTAAACACCAAAAAACAAACACTCCATTCCAAGTTAAAGCAGGTAAACTTACTGTCGAAGTTTTAGGTACTCGATTCAATGTTTCTGCTTACAAAAACAGCGAGAATATTGAAACGGCATTAATTTCGGGGAAAGTTAAACTCTCTATTCCTGAAAAAAATGGACTAAAATCAATCACAATGAAGCCTTCAGAAGGAGCAATTTTCAACACCTCTACTGGAAAAATTCAAAGGAAACAAATTAATTCTTCTTATTATTTGGCTCGTAAGGAAGGGAAACTTATTTTTGATAAAACTCCATTACCTGAAGTTTTTAAGCAGTTGGAAAGAAATTATGGTATAAGAATCATATATAATCACTTGGCATTCAAAGATCGAACTTTTAAGGCAAACTTTGCAATAGACGAAGATATCAATCAGGTTTTCAACATCATGCAAAAAGCTCTCGATCTAAAAATCGAAAGAAAAGAAAAGGTTATTTCGATCAAACAACAATAATTATTTATGTTTTTAGTACCATAAGGCGAACTAACTTAACTTGCACTTATGAGATTAACTACTCATACAAAATATTGTACGAGTAAATGGGGTATTTGTATAATTACCATTTTATTTGTGATAACTTACTTCTCTGGTTATGCACAAAAGGATAATAATGCACGAATCTCATTACAAATTCGAAATGTAAAACTAGAACAAGTCTTACTTCAGGTAGAAAAGCTAAGTGGCATTGCTATTGTATATGAAAGTTCGAAACTTCCCTTAAACAGAAGAATCTCCTTAAACATCCCAGAAAACACTGTTGATTTTGTTCTTACGAAAGTCCTAAAATCGACACAACTTACTTTTCAACATGTAGGAAACTACATTATTATTTCAAAAAAGAAAGCAAATGTCTCTCTTCAGAAATCAGTAAATGCTACCAATAAATTTAAACACCATTTATCTGGAATTGTAACTGATATAAGTGGTATGCCACTACCTGGAGTAAATGTATATGTAAGAGGGTCAACTGATGGAGTAGCAACCGACAATGATGGCTTTTATCTACTTAGTTTAAATGCAATACCAGATTCAATACATGTATCTTATATTGGATACTTAAATCAATCAATCCCAATAAATGATAAAAAACTAATTCACCATATTAAATTACTTCCAGACACAAAAAAGATGGATGAAGTTGTTGTTGTTGGTTTTGGCACACAACGCAAAGTGAGTCTAATAGGTGCAATCTCATCTCTAAAAATAAGTGAACTAAAAACAAGTGGTCGTTCTTTAAACAATGCCTTAGCAGGAAAGCTAGCAGGGATAATATCCATTCAGCGTTCTGGAGAACCAGGGTACGACGACGCCTCTTTCTGGATCAGGGGAATCAGCACTTTTGGAGAAAATAAAACGCCACTGATTTTAGTCGACGGAATTGAGCGTTCAATAACAGATATAAACCCTGAAGAACTAGAATCCATTTCCATTTTAAAAGATGCAACTGCAACAGCAGTGTACGGAGTACGAGGTGCCAACGGAGTAATTATGACTACCACCAGAAGAGGCCAAAAAGGTCCAACAAAGATTTCAGTAAAAGCTGAATTAGGAAAGATTGGCTGTACTCAACTCCCAGAATATTTAGATGGAGCAACTCATGCAGAACTATTTAATGAAGGAAAAATCCTAAGAGATGAAACTCCTTTTTATACACAAGAAGCCATCAACAAGTATCGTTCTGGCGAAGATCCAGATCTTTATCCCAACGTAAATTGGATGCAGGAGCTTATCAAGCCATGGAGTTCCACAGAAAGAGTTAATCTAAGTGCACTGGGGGGAGCTGAGAAAATACAATACTTTGTTAACGCCAGTTATTATAAAGAAGAAGGAATATACAAAACAGATAACCTTAATAGTTATAATACTAATGTAGAATTAAAAAGATATACATTCCGAAGTAATATCGATTTTACACTAAATCCAGATAATAAAATTAATCTCGGTATTTCAGGAACCCATATTATGGGCAATTATCCCGGTTATGCATCCGATGCTCTTTTCCAAAAAATTGCGAATGCCAATCCTACATGGTATCCTATGCGCTATAGCACAGGACACCTCGCCGGCCCAGAAAATGGTTCAGATGAAAATCCTTATGCATTAATAACACAAACTGGTTATGTCCAAGAATGGAGAAATGAGATCAACTCTAACTTAAAATACACATTTAATCTTGATCGATATCTACCAGGTCTTAGTTTCTCTACCCTTTTTGCTTTTGACATATACGACAAGAATACAATTGGACGTCAAAAAAGTCCTTCAACCTGGCTAGCTGAATCTCGTGATGAGAATGGCAATTTAATTTTGCGACAAACAAGAGCTGGACAAGACTATTTGGGATTTAACAAAAGTGGTACTGGTGATCGTTCATTTTATATCGAAAGTGCTTTGAGGTACAATTGGAAAAAAACTAGACATCACTTAAATCTGTTGTTTCTTTACAATCAACGAGAGCGTAACAACTCTAAAGCAGATAATTCTATCGATGCGCTTCCATATCGAAACCAAGGTTTAGCAGGCAGAGCTTCTTATGCTTATGATGATCGATTTTTTACAGAGTTTAACTTTGGATATAACGGTTCTGAGAATTTCAGCAAAGAAAACCGATTTGGTTTCTTTCCTTCAATTGCTGCCGGATGGATAATCTCCAATGAACAATTCTTTCACTCTATATTTCCTAAGGTTGATATGCTGAAACTAAAAGTATCGCACGGATTAGTTGGGAATGATAAAATTGGAGGTCGACGATTTGTATACCAAACCACTGTAGGCAATGGTCATGGAGGTTATGCTTTGGGGACCAATAAGACCTATTACTATGGGAGAGGAGAAGATGAATGGGGTAATGCTAATGCCACATGGGAAACATCTCAAAAAACAAATTGGGGACTAGAACTTCAGTTATTTAAGAAGCTTTTAATTCAGTTTGACCAATTCTTCGAAGTACGTAAGGATATTTTTATGCAACGTAAATCTCTTCCCTCATTTATAGGAGTAAACAAAGTTCCTTGGGCCAATATTGGAAAGATGAAAAATAATGGGTTTGATTTATATGCCCAATACAATGATAAAATTGGCAAATTAGCTTTCTCTATTCGAGCTACTATTAGTAAAGCTAAAAACAAAATTATAGAAAATGATGAACCAGCCCCTCGATTTAAATACCAAAGCAGAAAAGGTTTTCCTACAGGTCAACAGTTTGGATTAGTTGCACAAGGATTATTCTCTGATTCTCTACAAATTATAAATAGTCCGAAACAAACATTTGGAGAAGTACGTCCCGGAGATATTAGATATAAGGATATCAATAATGATGGTGTCATTGATGACTACGATAAAGTTCCAATTGGCAAAACTGATATCCCTGAACTTCTATTTGGAATAGGTACATCTCTTCAATACAAAAATTTCGATTTTTCAATCTATCTACAAGGTATTACAGATGTGACAATCATGCTTGAAAATGAGGGTGTTTATGCATTTACACAAGGGGGAAAACGCGGACATCTACTTACTGCTTTAGAAAGTAGATGGACCCCCACCAACAACACATCCAATGTATTTTATCCTCGCTTAACGGTAGGTCACAGTGCCAATAATAACAGAAACTCTACCTGGTGGCAACGCGATGCTAGTTTTATTCGATTAAAAAATATTGAATTCGGGTATTCTATTCCAAGAAATCTTAGTTCGAAGTTAAGAGTTGATAATTTCCGCTTGTATCTTTCTGGAGTAAACCTGTATACCTGGTCGAAATTTAAGCTTTGGGATCCGGAAATGGGAGGAGGAAGAGGTGCAGATTATCCTCCTCAAAAGTTATTTAGTTTTGGCTTAGAAATAAAATTTTAAATCGATGCAAACAGTAAGATCCACACTGATATTAATGGTATTTATCCATTGCTTTTCCTGCAATAATTTTTTGGAAAAGCAACCTGATGATGCACTTACTCTTGACACTGTATTTGCAAGAAGAGCAGAGACAGAGCGATACCTAATGAATGTTTTTAGTTACTTACCAGATGAAGCAAACATATGGAATGGAACTCCTTGGTTAGGTAGTTCTGATGAGGCAGATATTACATGGGAAAGAGATTCATATGCAACGTATCAAATTAATCTCGGAAACTTTGGGCCGCTAAACTCTCAGTTCAATTTTTGGAAAAGCTACTATCAGGGTATCCGATCGGCTTCTGTATTTCTGGAACGAGTAGACGAATGTAAAGAATTAACTCCCAAAGAGCTTATTCAGTACAAAGCTGAAGCTCGGTTCTTAAGAGCTGTATTTCATTTTTTTCTTTTGCGTCAATATGGTCCAATCATTTTAATAGATGAAGCCCTGGGAGTTGATGTGGATTTTAATCAGTCGAAATACACCAGGCAACCTTACGACCTTTGTATTAATTTTATAGTTACAGAATTACAACAATCCATGAAGGATCTACCCCTAATTATTGATGATCCTAAATGGTATGGACGTCCAACCAAGGGAGCAGCAATGGCCTTTAAAGCCAGAGCACTACTCTATGCTGCCAGTCCTCTATATAATGGAAACACTACCTATTCTAACTTTAAAAACAGCGAAGAAGAAGAGTTAATTTCCCAAAAATTCAGCATTGAAAAATGGAAAAAGGCAGCAGATGCTAATAAGGATATTATAGATTTAGACATTTACCATTTATACAAAAATCAAAACTTCAAAAAACCTGAAGAAAATAACGATCCATTTTTATCCTATAAAAATCTTTTTTTAGAACCATGGAATCAAGAAATAATATTCGCAAGAGCTCAAAACAGCTCTAATAGTTTTGAACAACATTGTTCTCCCAGAAGTGTAAATGGCTGGAATGGATGTTCTGTGACACAACAACAAGTTGATGCCTATTTCATGAGCAATGGCAAAATGATTGATGAGCCAGAATCGGGCTATATGGAAGAAGGTTTCTCGACCAAAGCAACTCGGTTTACCCCAGAAAAGGTTTGGAACATGTACATAAATCGAGAGCCACGCTTCTATGTTTCTGTAGCATTCAATGGCATGGAATGGCCTTTCGACAATCATCAGTTAGAGCTTTACTCTTCAGGTTTAGATGGGAAACAAGGCTCTCACGATCATTCCCGCACAGGCTATCTAATTCACAAAATGGTATCCCCCAATAGCGATATACAAAATGCCAGATATTCCAGTCGTCCTTGGATTTTCATTCGTTTGGGAGAAATATACTTGAACTATGCCGAAGCACTGAATGAATATGACCCGGGCAATCCAGACATTGCTCTATATGTCAATAAAATTAGGGAACGAGCAGGCTTACCTGATCTTCCTGAAGGGTTATCGCAAGACGAGATGCGTAAAAGAATTCGCAGAGAACGAAGAGTAGAGTTGGCATTTGAAGGACACCGTTTTTTCGATACCCGACGTTGGAAAATTGCAGAAAAAACAGATGGTGGTCCATTCTGGGGAATGAATACCGATAGTGGTGATAGCATAACCGATGTTTCGTTTTACGAACGCACTATTTTTGAGAATCGAGTATTTGAATCCAAAAATTATTTGTGGCCAATTCCTCAATCAGAAATCAATAAGCACTCCTTACTCATTCAGAATCCTGGATGGTGATAATATTAGTAGAACAAAACTCTTATTAATGCTTTATTACCTTACTTGGGGGATAACCAAACTGCTTTTTAAAGCAACGACTGAAGTATAACGGATCGTTAAAACCAACTGCTGTGGCCACCTCCGACACATTGAAACGTTTACTCTGTAGTAATTCTATAGACTTCTTCAATCGGATAGTTCGAATAAACTCATTGGGAGACAAATCGGTAAGTTCCTTTATCTTTCGATATAAGTTGGAAGAACTCACTCCCATTTTATTGCACAGAAAGTTTACTGTCAGGCTTTCCTCCCGAAGATTTTCATCCACAATTGCAGCTACTTTCTCCATGAATTCCTCATCCACAGGCGAATGAGTCAACACAGAAACTGCCACGTCAGAACTCTGAGTAAACTTCTCTTTTAACGCTTTTCGCGTATCAATAATTCCTTCAATCCTACTTAGCAGCACATCTACCTCAAATGGTTTTTCCAAGTAGCCATCGGCTCCCAATTTATAGCCTTTCTTCTTGTTCTCCTTATCAGTTAATGCCGTAAGCAATACAACAGGAATATGACTGATCTGCTCATCCAGCTTTAGTGTTTTACAAAACTCAAAGCCATCCATTTCTGGCATCATCACATCCGACACACATATGATCGGTTTTTTCTCCCGGCATAATTCAAGTGCTTGTTTTCCATTTTCAGCTTGATAAACCTTAAAATAATCCGATAGGTAGTCGGCAATAAACTCCCGAAGATCATGATTATCCTCTACTAATAGGATTTTCTCTTTTATCTCGGTATTTGAAACCCGGTGTTTACTATCTGTTGGTGAGTTGTCCAGAACGCTATTCAGTCCTACATCCAATTGCACACGCTCTTTCTCGTTGAATGAAGCAACATCAATTGGAATCTTCACTTTGAATGTACTTCCTTTTTCGGGTTGACTCACCACTCGTAACTCGCCTTTATTGACCTCGACCAGCGCTTTCACCAACGACAATCCAATTCCCGATCCGGTTGTATTGGTCAAACTATTTTCGGCCTGGTAAAAACGAGAAAAGATATTCTTTTGACTCTCATACGGAATTCCAATACCATCATCAATCACTTGTACATAAAGGTATTTTTCATCTCGTAGCTCCATCTTCAACTCTACATTTCCTTTCTCCGATGTAAACTTAAACGCATTGGAAAGCAGGTTAAACATTACCTTATCGTACTTGTCTACATCCAGCCATCCGGAGTAGTTTCCATCTGAAATATTCAGTTTAAAGTTGATCTCTTTTTCTAATGCAACCGATTTAAACGACTCATAAATCTGGGTTGTTATTTCTCGGATATCTACCTGCGAAACCTTTAGCTTTAACTCTCCGGCTTCTGCTTTTCTAAATTCCAGGATCTGATTGGCCAAATGCATTAAACGATTGGTATTTTTCTGCATCAGCTCTAGCCTGTTTTGCTGAAAATCTGAATTATCAGAGATGTCTCGCAACTGCTTTAATGGTCCTACAATCAACGACAAAGGAGTACGTAGTTCATGAGAGATATTGGTAAAGAATCGGAACTTTTCATTGGCCAGTTTCTCATCATTTTCTCGTTCTAACTTTTCCACCATCAATTGATTCTTCAATTCAAGCTGCCTTCTTCTGATTTTCAAGTATACATAGGTACTCAAACTTAATAATAGCACATACAACAATATGGCTTGATAGGATAGCCAAATTGGTGGCTCAATTTCAATATTATAGGTCGAAACATCGCTCCAAACACCAAAGCTATTGGCCGATTTTATATGCAATTTATAATCGCCATAAAACAGGTTCGTATACTGAATATTACGACTATTAGACCGAACCTCATTCCAATTCTCATCGAAACCTTCCAGTTTATACATAAACCGATTGTAACGCTCATTTACCCATGATGGAGCAGAAAACGTTACCGAAAAATTCCGATTTTCATAATTCAGTTTAATTTGTCGGGAGTAATTTACATCTTCATTTAGTACCAACTGTCCATTAAACTCCTGCCCAACCAGCACTTCTTTGTTTTGTACTTTTAAGTTGCTGACAAATGGAGGCAAAGAAATAGTATCGTTCACAATTTTTGAAGCCGAAAAATGGATAACCCCTCCTTTTCCACTCAGGTAAATCAATGAATCATTGAAAACCATAAACCCCTGATGGCTAAAATTATCAATCCGATTTCCACTCTCCACATAATATGTTTCCAGTGTTTTACTAGCTGTCTTGTAGCACCCAACTCTGTTGTTATTGAAGTTTAACCACAGATCTCCAGCTGAATTGGAACTCACATCGGTCACCCAATTTTCGTGCAAGAAAGCAGGCGTTAGCATCGGTAAGAAGTTGTCAATCATCGGATCGTAATAATTCAATCCGTTACGAGTTGCAGCCCATACTTTCCCCTTCACATCAATGAATATATCCTTTACATTTTCATTGGAAAGCCCTTCTTTTTCTCCTACAGAAGCGTTGTAAAATTCACTTTCACCGTTAACCAAATTGTATTTAATTATCCCGGTCTCGGTTGCCAGCCAAACAATACCATGCCTATTGGAAGTCATCTTATTAATCTGAACATCTGTCAATTCTAAATCTAGCTTCGAAATCGATTTCGATTTTGGATTATATATAATCGCTCCATTACCAAAAGAGCCAACTAAAATATCTTCTGAACTCAATTCATTAATCGCAAAAATAGGTACTCCCTCCAGCCCCGTAGTAATCAACTGGTAATTGTTCGTTGAGCAATTGTATTCCAACAAGCCACCATTCCAAAGTCCACAATATGCAGTTTTACCATCGAAACAGTAAACACTTGCAATCTCCTTCTCTTTGACCTTTGTTTTTCGAAACTTCTCATCATGCAAAAGAAATAAACCATTGTCGTGTGTACTTACCAACAGTTCATTCTTTCCTGTTTTGGCAAAACCACTAATTCGGGGAATTTTATTCCCTATCAATCCGGCTATATCCTTCTGTATAATAAACTGATTACGATAAGGATCGTATTTATCCAATCCATTTTCGGTTCCAATCCATAAAACTCCCGATCGATCGAAATAGAGGGATGTTACCTGGTTATCCACCAAACAAGATTCATCGTATAGTTTACTGTAATGCCACTCGTATTTTCCTTTGCTAATATCTTCCAACTCATCACAAACGATGATTCCTCCGAGTGTCCCCACCCAATACTTTCCATCGGGAGCTTTTGCAATACAAATGAAATATGGTCCTAGTAATTCCCGACGTTCACTATCTTCAATTTCTATCTCTTGAAGTTGTTTTTTTTCAGTATTCAGCTTGAACAATCCATCTCTGGTACCGGTAAAAATATCTCCTTTATGATCTTGGTAAATAAAGTCGATAAATGGTTTCACCCGCTCTTTCTTAGAATTTAATAAAGGAATTCTCTCATAGCTGGCAATTTTACCCTCTTCAGTCAACTCAACCTTTATCAAGGCGCCTTTAAGGTAATCGCTAACCCAAATTATTCCGTTTCTATCCTGAAAGATATCTTTAACGTATCTTAATCCATCAAAATCTACTTTCGAAAAGCGTTTACTCTTTTGGTCATAAATACAAAGTCCTTTTGTTTTGGTTCCAATCCATATCTGCTGATGTGAATCAATTAACAATGAGCGTATTTCATGCTCAGCAATGGATGCTTCGTTCTTTTCGTTTGGGAAGAATGTTTTAAACTGATGGGTAACTAAGTTCTGTACTGTCAAACCATTTCGGGTACCAATCCACATTAACTTATTTTCCTCGTCAATTGCTAAAGCGGTAATATCGTCATTATAAACAGTTCTGCGAGTTCTATCAGAGCTCAGATAAGGTTTAAATTCATAACCATCGAATCGGTTCAGGCCACCAAATGTACCTAACCATAGAAATCCGAAATCATCCTGAACAATATGACGAACAGAGTTGTGCGACAACCCCAATTCATCGTTATAATGTTCAAATCGAATTTCTTTTCCCAAAGCAGGAAGACAACAAATAAATCCGATAAAGATGACTAAAATTCTTACCATACGCTTCGATATTCCGTTACCTCAAATAAGCTATCGATTTAAGTCTGTTATCGCTCCAGATTTTAAATCTACTGAAAAATGCATCACTGGTGCACCACTAATAAAGTGCTTAAACACCTTGCCAAACTCTTTTAAGTCTTTAGCAACGTGCTTTTCTACATTTAAAGCATTGCTATTTAACAATTGTTCAATCACCAACATATATTGTTTAACGCGTTCTACTCCAATATCTTTAATGGCTAATTTATCTGCACTTCGAAGTCGGTATAAATCAACTACCATATCATAACCTGTCCACTTACTCCAGCTCTCTTTGGCATTATTAATTCCCGCCAATGCTGCCAACTCTTTTCCTGTCGAGTTCATTAATACCTTCTTCGTTGCCTTTGGCCAGTCTTTTTTGAAAAATCGAAATCGAACCAATTCTTTCAGATGCCAATTGGCAAACTCGTGGTAATTGGCTACCGATAGAATACTTTCATCCCAAATCCCTTTATCATCAATCGATTTTAAATAATTATGCTCCATTTTATACAGTGGAAAAATTGTCTTAAAATCAGGAACCTCATCTACCATCACCGTTTTTACATCCATCGATTTTAAACTGATATTAGCTACTTTATAAGCTGGAATGTAAGCTGCCAAAGAAGGCACCTGAACATTGACAATACTTTTACCATTTTCAAATTCTCGAACTCCTGTATCATTGATGTGCATATGTCCGGCAAAATGGACTTTCACACCTGCATTGGCAAATATCTCTGCTACTCTATTCTTTGGAATTCGAGGTAATTGCATCTTCTTTTTTCCTAGCAACTTTTCAATATGTTCAGATGCATCATCATTAAAATCGACCATTGGGTAGTGACTAAAAGCAACTACCTTCTTGCCCAATTTATCGGCTCTTTCCATTACCGACTTCACCCAGTTTACCAGATGACTTTTATGGGCTAAAACCTGACTGTACCCTAATCCTGCACCTGAATAGTTACGTGGATTCAATGGATCTGTTGCTGCACTTTTCTTTGGCGCATAAGCATTGGCATCTATCGCTAAAAACCAAAGCCCGTCCTCTGGTTCAACCAAATAACTGGCATCGGGAATTTTGGCATTTACCGATTTCATTACATATTGTCTCTGCGCATATTCCGAAGCTTTTCTTCCCTTTTCGAAGTTATATTCATTGTATGCGTAATGAGAATATGGAGTTTCCCAATAAACATCGGCAGCTTGTGGCGAAAAACCAAAGTTAGCCAAGGTGCTCATTATCTCTTTGTAACCCCAAACCGCAATATCTTTCGACACCACGACTGGCTGTTCACTATCTTTTTTCGATTGATAAAGCCCTTCCTCACTCATAATAGGTTGGTTCTTGCCTCCCATGCCCAGAAAGTCCTTCTTTCCGGCAGCCATGGTAAAGGGACGTACCGGATCGTGATTTCCTGTGGTAACAAAAAATCGTATTCCATGTTTCTTCGAATACTCATCCAGCAATTGCTTCAATCCATTTACGTTTACTGGTTGACCATCGTCGCTGTAATCGCCAGGAATAGCTACATATCTTATTCCACGCTTCACCACATCGTCTAACGCAGCTCTAAAAGCAAAATAATTTTCATTGAAAAGGCGGGTTGAATTCAACTGTGCTTTCATGGTACGAACCAACATATGTTGCCCCGTTTCCGGATGTTTTACACCTGGAAAATCACAATCGCTTAACTGCCCATACACATCATGAAAATGAACATCGGCCATAAGTGCCACTTTTACTCCTTTGTCACTTGAATTCTCTTTAGCCTGACAACTTCCGAAGAAAGTAACCAGTACTAAAACACCAACAATTTCAATTATTTTTCTCATAAGCTTAACTTCGATTCTTTGGGAAATGCATACGATTTTTTCCATCCTCCCAAATCAATTAAAAGCTGGTCGATCATTACTCCCGGATCGACCATCCAAACCTTCAACGTATGCTTGCCAGCTTTGTTTACCACCTGCTTCACCGATTTTCGGGCTGCATTTTGCAACACATTCTGCTTCCACTCATCGCTTCTGCCTTTTGTCTGGAAATTGACAATTACAGGCTCGGCATCATCAATGGCTATAGCACAACGAACGCCTCTTTCAGCGTAATCGGCATGGGTAGGCACAGCTTGCATCCATACATTCACTTCGCCAAAGTTAAAACTATAAAAATCATACTCAAGCAATGGACTATTTTTAAGTACCTGCTCGGTACTTTTCAACGATTTTGCAGTTCTTGGCAAAGCGGTCATCACTTTTCCGGTATACCCCAGTCCATCATAAGTACTCCATTGCGCATCTTCTCCTTTTGTTGCTCGTGTATAGTTTTCGGCATGAATAGAGATAAAACCTTTGTCTTCAACAAAACCGTTGAATTGCTCTAACTCTTTCAGCTTCGGATTGAAAACCGACACACCAATAGTTATCGTGGTATCTTTGCTAATAAAATCGATTGCTGAATTTACCTTGTAACTAGGAGGAATCAACTGATAGTCGTGCCCTAGAGGTGCCTCTTTTTTGTTTTCACCTTGAGGAACTTTATCCCAATCAATAGTCACCCAAAGTCGCTGTTCCAAAGTCAAATCATTAAGCTCTCCACTATTCTCAGACAGCTTAATCCAGTCGTCTTTAGGCTGGGCTTCCCATTTCACAGCACCATTCCCTTTCAGAAACAGGTCGACAAAATATTTGCTATCGCAATAGGCATTAAACACCGGCAAAACATCAGCATATGAATTAATAATCTCATTATTCATCTCCATCTCATAGCCTTCCAGGGCAATTCCCAAAGTAGCCTTTCCCTCATTTAAAGGAGTAGAGATGGTTGGCTGAGCAAATACAGGTAAATGCCGGGGCGACATGCTCATGATATGCTTCCACTTTCCTGCTCTTAGATCATTATTAAAGAACTGGGTCTCTTTTTTAATACGATTAAAAGCTTTCAACGACTGCACACCTAATGATCTTGCGCTGCTTCGCCCCTGCATTGCTGTAAACCTGTTTTTATAAGAGTATAACCATTTAAAATTTAGGTTGGCAGCACCAACCACCGGATAATAAACCAGTTGGTAAAATGCATCTTTCCGGTTGGCAACCACCTTTTTATTTAATAGTTCTACTTGCTTTTCTAATTGTTCATAAGATTCAATTCTGGCTCCCACTTCGTCGCCATAATGAATTTGCGACATCGATGTTTCTCCTTGCTTGGTAACCGGTTCTACCTGGCTCCATGCCATAAATTCAGGACGACGCTGGAATGCCAATCGGTAATATTCATACATGACCTCAGTGACTGAGTTGGCATTTGATGCTCCAAATTCTCTAGCCGCCCAATTTTTCATGTGCACTTTCACGCCCTTACTTTGGACAAACGAACTCATATCCCAGGCCATATCCAGAAACAGTTCAATATTATATTCATGCGGCTTAATATCACCACAATTCAGAATCCAAACATCTTGGGCATTCAGTTCATAAGCTTTTTGCATCTCCTCCCACATTAAAACAGGATTGGTAGAGTTCAGCCATAAATAATCGTGCGGACGCCCCCAATAAGAAGTATGGTAGTAGACACCTGCGCCACCTACTCTCTTTTGTTCTGCGGGGTTACTCAGTTGTCGAATATACCCGTAGTTATCATCTGTCCACACCAAGGTGATATCTTCCGGCAACTTCATTCCTGCCTGATAATATTTCAGCACCTCCTTATACGGAATGAAAATCTGAGGAAGTTCTGTTGCCTCTTTTCCCGTTTCTTGTTTCAGTATTTCACGCTGATCGGCTACTACTTGCTCCAATAACTTTACCTGCGAATCGGTATCATCTTCTCCCACAATCATCGGAGAGTCGTGCTCCCCACGCATTCCCATGGTGTAGATATTTTCGTATTTTGCGGTTGAGTTGGTGCGTGCCTCAAACAGTTTCTGAATGGTCTTGGCATTCTTATCGTAACGCCACTCTCCCATCGCTCGACTGTTCCATTCGGCATTGATATTACACAACATAGGCTCGCAATGCGATGTTCCTATCACAATGGCATAGTCGTCGGCCACTTTTTTATTTTCGGGATAAGAGTAAAACGGGCGAGTACATGAGTGCATAGCCGGCCAAACGGTGTTTGCTCTTAAGCGTAAAAGTAGTTCGAATACTTTAGCATAAGTCTTCGGACCAATATCACCCACTTCAGGCTCGAAGTTTAATGCCGCCCAACGCTGTAATCCCCAATCTTCATCGTTTAGAAAAATACCACGAAATTTCACCGAAGGAGCACCTTGAACCTGCTTGGTTATTTTCAGCACTAATTTCTCTTTCTTCTCTGGAGTAACATCTGCCCACCATTCCCATGGTGATACGCCAATCATTCGCGAGATTTCCAGTAAACCAAATGCTGTTCCTCTTCTATCGGAACCAACAACAACCAAAGCCTTATCAATATCTTTAGAGGGTTGCTCAATCACTTCAATCTGAAATGATTCCCACTTATCTTTAATCGCAGTAACATCAAGTTGGTTGCTAGCAATCAACCGATCTATTTGTTGACTCTTGCCAATTGTTCCGGCTATAATCTGAAAACGGCCAGAACCGGCGTTCAAACGAACCTTTTTTCCTGTCACATTATAAATATCGTTGGACAGAATAGTCGCAGCGACTTCAACCACTTTGGCATCTTTCGAATCGATTGAAATAGATGCTACATTTTTTGCTGTTACCAATGGGAATTGCTTACTATTTGCTACCGTACTAACTGCAAAAAACATCCCCACCAATCCTACAATCAGGAACTTAATTTTTCCCTTCAACATGATATTACCTTAATGATTATAACTAATTCTATAGACTTGAGAAAAAGCCAATTTATTAGGCTGAAAAAGCCGTTACCTGCAATAGGTAACGACTTCACCTGCAAACTCTCTCAAAATGCAGGCATATTTCTAAAACCACATAATCCGAACAAAACACATCACCTAATCCATAGATGATGGTCTTGCCTCTAACCTTTCCCCCCAATGTTTATTTGGAAATTCTCCCATTTCAAATTCAAAAATTCCGCCATTAATAAAATCGGAATGTTTCAGATAATTTCTATCTGTCAGTTTTCCATTTACTTTCAATGACTGAATAAAGTTCTTGCCACTGGATGCTCCTTTGGCAATTATCTCCAGCTTCTTCCCATTCTCTAACTGGATGGTTAACCGATCGAAGTGAGGACCACTAATTGCATATTCAGGTACAGAAGGACAAACAGGATAAAAACCCATTGCTCCAAAAACGTACCATGCCGACATCTGACCAGCATCATCATTTCCACTTAGTCCGCCTGGTCCTACACCATACTCTTTCTTCAATATTTCATTCACCCAGGCCTGTGTTTTCCATGCCTGTCCACTATAGTTAAACAAAAATGGTGTTTGATGCCCCGGCTCGTTACCATGCCAGTATTGGCCTGCAGCATAAAAGCGATCCAGGTTAGCATTAAAACCATCGTCTCCTCCCATTAAGTCGATTAGACCTGCCACATCGTGTGGAACATACCAGGTATACTGATATGGTGTACCTTCAGTAATGTATGATTTACGCGTAAACTTGTCGAAATCGTCGGTGAAACGACCATCTTTAAATCGACCTCTCACGCATGAATCGGCTTTGCTGTATACATTTCTATAATTCTTAGCTCTTTGCTTAAGGATGGCCGCATTTTTAGTATCGCCACGCTTTAATGCCACTTGGTACAATGCAAAATCGTTAAATGCATATTCCAATGTTCGAGAAACCTGTTCGTTGCTGTGATATGACTCTTTCACCTCATCTTCCAATGGAATGTAGCCATACTTTATATACGATTTTAGCGCTCTTCGTCCTTTGCCACTTTTGTATTCTTCATACGTAGCTGGCGACTCAAAAGCATTCTTAAGCAGATATTGATATTGCTCATCCGTTAGGTCGATGATATCCTTCATATAAGCATCGGCAATAGTTGCAATAACATGATCGCCAATCATTGCAGAAGTATACGAATTCCAACACGGAAAAATAGGCAACCATCCACCTTGCTCTGCTTTTAAGAACAAGCTATTCATCATATCAGCATTGGCTTTCGGCATCAATAGATTGAAAAGCGGGTGAGAAGCACGATAAGTGTCCCACATCGAAAAATCGACAAAATAGTCTTTATCACCACTATTCAACACCTTCTTTCCATCGGCAAATGCAACGTAGCTTCCATCCACGTCGTTAAATGTACGCGGCTGTAAAAAACTATGGTATAGCGCCGTATAAAACTTCACCTTATCTTCGTGCGAAGTAGTTTCTACTTTTACTTTTCCCAGCAACTGCTCCCAATTGTGCTTTAGGTTCGCTTTTACCTCATTGTAGCTTAATCCATTTGTTTCTGCATCCAGGTTTTTACGAGCCTGCTCAATACTGGTAAACGATGTTCCCACCGTTACCTCAACAGTTTCGTCTTTTTCAACCATAAATGAGATGTAAGCGCCTAAATCAACTGCATCAGCCACCTGATCGTCGCCTTCAAATATCTTATTGCCCTGGTATACACCATAGCTTTTAATCTTCTTATGGAAACGCACTACAAAATAACCGCTAAACCCGGTTGGTTCTCCCCATCCTTGATAGATGCGGTGAGCTGGATTATAACCAATTATCTCGTTTTGTTCGGGCAATACCTTCACAAATCCTTGCCCTTCATCGCTGTTGGGATTTACCACCAAATGAGCTTCTCCGGCATTGTTATAAACCATTTGAAACCAACCAGCACGCTTAGTGGCAGTCATATTTACATCAATATTGTAATCGGTTAAATGTACCTGATATTCGTAAGGTGTTGCCTTTTCCTTATCATGAGAATATTTCGATCCTCTTTGCGTTGGCAGACATTGCAAATGCCCCGAAATAGGCATCAGTGTCATGCTACCATAATCCTGCACACACGATCCGCTTAACCAGTGACTTCCTCTGAATCCCTGAATAATTAAATCGGTATAATAATAAGGTGCATGACACTTGGTTTCGTATGCTTTGGTCTGAGGTGTCCAGTTGGTCATTCCAAAAGGAACGGTAACAAATGGCACCACCTGTGCATTATTCTCTTTTCCGTGCCCATGCTCCAGTGCACTAATTGTTGTTGAAGGTGCTGTTCCTATTAGCGGGTTGACATATTGCACCAGATCTGTTTTTGGTAATGTAGCCTGGCATCCAGCAAACAGGATGATAAGTAAACTCCATGTAATGGTTTGTAATCTGTTCATTTTTTTTTGCGATTAACTGGTTGGCTCAGCCTACAGTTGCTTACACCAATCTTCGATTGTTTCATTGATTTTGGTTTTTGTTGTCTCTTTCAATATGATTGACTTGCCTGTTGTTGTTGGTAATGTCAACTTGTCAATAGTTAGCTTTTCCACTTGGTCGAAAACAAAGGCAGGTCGATAGTCGGTATCTGTCAATGAGAATTTCACATTATTCATCTCAATACCATTTACATGGCGCACATACATACCCCACGATGGTAGTTCCCCGAACATGGTAAATTCCGGATAACCTTTTATATTATTGGGTACCTGATCCAGACGGCTAACCGGCACATATGCCATTCCTTTGGAAGCCCTTCCTGGACAAGTAACCTCTATATTTTCTAGTTTGACATTTTCTACCTGAAATCCGGGGATTCCAGTAATAGAAGATGGAATTGGATTGTGGAAGAATCCCACAGCAGGTCCTCGCATATCGTAATTGATATCGGGACGACCAAATGGAATTTCAACCTGAATATTATGCAGGTATACATTCTTTATGGCTCCCGGCTTTTCTCCACCACGATGCCCTAAGCGAATGAAAATGGCATTCCCTGTATTTTTTGCTTCTATATTCGAAGCCTCAATATTTTCAATAATTGCTCCATCAACCGACTCGATGGCAATGGCCGAACGAAAAGTATCGTACACCTTAATGTTATCGATGGTTACATTCTTAAAACCACCAAACGAAGCCGTTCCAAATTTTATGGCACTGGCACTTGAACGTATGGTACAATTGGTAATCCGAATGGTGTCGTTGCAATATCCCGGATAGTATGATTTCAAACAGATTCCATCGTCGGCAGAATTTACATCGCAATTGTTTACGACCACATTGTTGCAATCAGAAATATCCATGCCATCGTTGTTCCAATAGGCACGATTTTCAATTTTCAGGTTTTCTAAAACCAGCTTCTTACATAGCTCGAATGATAAGCCCCAGCATGCACTGTTCTTCATGGTTAAGCCTTCCAATCGAACATTGTTACACTGAGAGAAACGAACTAATTTAGGACGTGCTGTTTCGTTTGGGCGATGTCTTCTGTAGTTATATTTTGGATCGATTAAGACACCTGCATGATGCAAGCTATCGATATTTAAAGCCAATTTTCTTCCCTGCCCATCAATGGTTCCCTTTCCAGAGATGGTAAAATGGTTGGCTTTATGCGCTACCAAAAGCGCCATTTGCGAATTATCGTCTTTCTTTGGAGATTCAGGTCTTCCTGGCATCTCAATTTTTTCATAATCCATTGGGTTAGTACTTCCCAACAAGACCGCTCCCTTTTCCAAATAAATATTCACATTGGACTTCATCACCAGGCTACCTGTTAAATAGCTTCCCTGCGGAAATACCAATGTTGTTCCCCCTTTTTTACTTTCCTTATCAATTAACTGTTGAATTGCCTTTGTATTTACTACTTCGCCATCGCTAACAACTCCATGCTTTGTTACATCTATTCGGTTTTGAGCACATAACGACGCACTCACATCCATCCAAAGTATTAGCATCAAAGTCATCGACTTCAGCAATAAATCTAAACTATATTTCCCCCTTCTTTTCATCTTCAACATCCAACAATTACAATCTATTCAACACTTTTTATTTCAGTTCTACTTTAGAGGAAGAGTGGGCTCAATTGCCCACCCTTCTTGTGAAGTTAAGTAACCTAAATCAATCTCTAATAACCTGGGTTTTGCTCCCAATGAGAATTCAAGATCATTTCTTGAGTTGGGATTGGGAATATGATGTGGTTGGCATCACTTTCATCTTTGTGTGTCCAGCTATCACCGAATTTTCCAAAACGAATCAAGTCATTTCGTCTCCAGTTTTCATCGAAGAACTCACGCGCTCTCTCGTCCAATAGCTCATCTAAAGTTACAGATGCTACTTCAGGAGCTTTAGCACGATTACGAATCTGATTCATCAAAGTAACAGGAGTATCTTCCATTGTTGCTGTTGCTCCACGCAAAATCGCTTCTGCTTTCATCAACAATACATCGGCATATCTGAAAATTGGCACATCGTTGTTTTGCTCACGACCATTGGCATTCTTATCGGCATGGAACTTATTACAACGGTAACCACTTGCTTTTCCTAAAACATCGTTACCAACGTCGAATTTCCATCCACTATTAATCAACTCACCGCGTAGAGGTACCTCTTTCGAGAAAGTCAACTGCCATGCAATTGGTGCATTTGGCTCATCACCAGTATATAGTTTATCTAAACCAATATTGGTAGTGTTAATAATAATTGGAGAACCATCGCGATTGAACTGAGGACCAGTCAACCAGATATCGTTACGAACATCACCTTCTAACGAGAAACGATCGTATGCTTCAGGAAGTGCACGTACTGGTCCACTAGGAGACTTTGGCATTTCGAAACGCTCTGTTAATGATTTATGCAACCAGAAACGAGCATAAGTCATACCTCTTAACTGTTCTGAATCCCAAGGCACTGAGAAGATAAAATCCTTAATCTGAGGTCCATTATCTGGCATAAACATAGCCAGGTAATCGCCATCTAAAGCAAATTTATTATCACGAATGATATCGTCACAAACTGTTACCACATCCTGGTAACGTGATGATCCGGCATAAACCTCCCAGTTGATATACATTTTTGCCAATAATGCTTTGGCCATGTAAAAAGTAGGACGGTTATAAGTAGCTACACTTACCTCTTTCGATAAGAAAGGAAGTGATTCTGTAATTTCCTTTTCAATGAATTCGCAAACTTCTTTACGACTTGTTCTATCGTATTGCTTATCCTCACCAAATTTCTCGATAACAGGAATTGCTCCGAAGTTATCAGTCATTTGCCACATGAAGAAAGCTCTCATTACGCGAACTTCAGCAACTCCACGTTCCTTTTCTGGCGACTCAGGAGTTTCTGCCAACATTCCTAAAACACGGTTAGCAGTAGAGATCGCAGAGAAACCTTTACTATAAACATTGGCAATCCAGCCATTATCAGCATTCCATGTATGACTGTGAATATCTTTATATCGACCGCCATCGTACCAACCACCACCAGATGCAAACAATGCACTTTCGTCTGATGATTGTGATTGTAGGTGCCACGTTCCACGTCCCCATATTCTGTTGCACTGTCCGTAAACAGGACCAGTAACCGCTTCAAAATCGGCTTTTGTCTTTGGGAAGTTATCGTTAGTCAATTGCGATTCAACTTCCACATCCAAATCGGTACATGACATTGCAAAAACCATCGATCCTGCAACAATACCATTGATAATACTTCTATATAATTTCATCTTTAATTTTTTTTTGATTAGTGAATGTTTCCTTCCGAAAAATATCGGATATACACATTCAATAAGTCTCAAAACACTAACTCATTAAAGAGTTACATTTATACCGAACATAAATGTTCTTGCTTTTGGGTAGAAGTTATTGTGGTCGATACCCGGAGTTAAACCACCCAATGATACTTCCGGATCAATCCCTTTGTATGCAGTAATTGTAAATACATTGTTACAAGAACAGTAAACCTTAAGGTTCTTGATATACTTACTCTTAACATTCATATCGTACGATAGTGCCAAATTCTCTAATCTCAAGTAGCTACCATTCTCAAGGTAACGTGTAGAGTAATAGTGTGAATTGATATCAGTAAACGGAGCATCTGCCTCGTCAGCAAGCTGGTTGAATGAAGTAGCCTGAGAGAAGTTGTTCAACTTCGCATACGACGCATTCAACACATCGTTTCCTGTTACTCCGCGGAAGAAAATATTCAAGCTGAAGTTTTTGTAGCTAATGTTGTTGTCCCATCCGTATACCAGGTCAGGCTGTGCATTACCACCATAGAATTTATCTTCTGAAGTAGGGTTAGTAGTAGGATTTCCATCTTTATCTTCATAAATAGAAACACCATCCTCGTTATATCCTAACCATTTCCACAAGTAGAACTGGCCAATTGGTTTTCCTTCTTCAATAATTTGTTGTTTGTTACCACTCTGTCCACCACCATTCAATTCAGCAGTCCAGATGTAATCAACACTAAACTCATCATTCGACAATGAAACTACTTCATTGCTATTGTGCGATAGATTCAAAGTAGTTGTCCACTTCCAATCTTTGTGGTGAATAGGAGTCGCATTCAGTGTGAATTCGAAACCTTTGTTATCAATTTCACCCACGTTGGCAATCATACTTCCCACTAAGTATTTTGTTGTAGAAACTGGGTATTTCCAGATCAAATCGGTAGTATTTTTCTTATACCACTCGAAAGTACCCGATAAACGGTTGTTGAAAAATGCGAAGTCGATACCTGCATTCAACATACTTGTTCTCTCCCATTTCAAATCAGGGTTTGGATTCTGAACAGGACCAATAGCTGGTACCAATTCTCCCTCTTTATAGTAAGTTCCCGATTTGGTATATTTCAACAATGAAATAGTTGGATCGAATCCAGCAGAGTTACCACTCACACCATATCCAACACGCATCTTAAGGTCATCGAATAAACCTAGATCTTTAATGAACCCTTCTTCTGCCAAGCGCCATGCTCCTGAGAACGATGGGAATGTTCCCCACTGATTATTATGACCGAATGCAGATGATCCATCGCGACGTACTGTAGCCTGGAATAAATAACGACTAGCATAGTTGTAGTTGAAACGACCGAAGAATGAAATCATTCTTAGCTTTTTCATTTTACCACCACCGAAATCTGGTAAATATCCAGATCCTGGGTTTCCTAGGTTTAGGTTGTAATACCCCAACTCATCGTTGGCAAAGTTGTAAGAACTTGCCGATAAGCCATCGCTAAATTTGCTCTCTTCCCATGAATATCCAACCATACCTTTCAAATCGTGCTGGCCAAATTTCGTTCCATAGTTCAAGTACATCTCTAAGTTGCTTCTAGTGTCTTCGAAAGCAGAACGTGAAGCAACACCATTTTTACCTTCAATAAGCAATGCATCGCGCATAGTGTAGCTTCCTTTGTTCACCTGCACATCTTTCATACTGAAAGTCACATCGTAATCTAAGCCTTCCATAATGTTCAAAGAAGCCTTAACACTACCCATCATCTCTTTTGTTTTCTGATCTTCATTAAATTGATTCAAAAGAGCTACTGGGTTATAGTTACGTGAGATTCTACTGTTTTCGTAGTACGATCCATCCTGGTTCTTAACAGGCACAGTTGGCAAATAGTACATCATTCCACTGAATACCGATTTACCATCGTTGATATTTACAATACCAGAACTGCTATTAGATACATTGTTCATGAAGTTAAAACTCAAATCTAAGCGATCGTCAAGCGTTGTGTGCTTAATGTAGAAGCGAGTTTTTACACGGTTCATTTCAGAAGTTTTGATAATTCCTTTGTGATCCATGTAACTGATACTTGCATTATAATTGGTGTTTTTTCCACCACCAGTAATCGAAAAGTGATGATTCTGAGCGATACCTGTTCTTAGCACTTCGTCTTGCCAGTTGGTATTAGCACCCAATTCACTTTCAGGAGATAATGTCTGACCGTTTTTCTTTAAGAAATCGCGGTATTGATCAGCAGACATCATGTTATATTTATTGGCAACCTGGTCGATTGCTAAATAAGTATGGTAAGTAATAGAAGTCTTTTCTGAATCACCTTTTTTAGTTGTAATCATAATTACACCATTGGCAGCACGTGATCCATAAATGGCTGTTGCCGAAGCATCACGCAAAATATCCATCGACTCAATATCTTCTGCTGCAGGCATACTTGCACCTGGAATTCCATCTACAACAAAAAGAGGACTTGCAGCTCCGCGCAATGTTGACGCACCTCTTAATACGATAGAAGAAACACCACCACCCGGGCTACCATCTCTGGTAATACTCAATCCAGGAACTTTACCTTGCAACATCTGAGCAGCATCCGAAACAACGCCTTTGGCCATATCTTCCGCTTTTACCGATGTAATAGAACTTGTTACATCTTTTCTGCGCTGCTTTCCATAACCAATGGCAACTACTTCGTTCAATCCAATGGCTTCATTCTCCAAAATAATTTCCAATGGAGAAGTTCCGTCCATTACAACTTCCTTCTTTTTAAATCCAACGAAAGAAACAATAAGTGTTTGTCCTTTCTCTACTTTAATAGTAAAATTACCATCAATATCTGTGGCCATTCCGTTGGTTGTGCCCTTTATTACTACAGAGGCTCCCGGAATCCCTATCTTCTGATCATCTAATACTTTTCCGCTCACCTCAAGGCTTTGAGCGAATGTATTAAATGATAAGCCCAGCGTTAAGGCCAGCATCATTAATTTAAACATTAATTTTTTCATAGAATTTGAATTTCAAGTAATAATTAAAACGTCGGCTAATTTAGATGGAGCACATTTCCATCAAATGGACAAAACATTCAAAGACATGGACGAAGCACCCTTAAGCGGGGTAATACAAGCGTTTTACATACATGGATAAATCATTTTCCATATGGTTTTTCCCTCGTAAAAACAGCACTTTCGGCTAATCGCTCTACCATTTTTCAGGAAATAACACCACTGTGTGTTCTACAGCATCAATTTCCTTTTTCAATACAATTCCTTCTCTTTTTTCGAATTACTATCTTCATATCCTAAGAAAAAATGACAATAATAAAACCTAAAAACATATGAAGCACTTACTTCTTTTAATCGTCTGTTTGGGTCTATTTTCTACCCAGGCACAAGACAATAAAGAGCTACAAAAGCAGATTGAAGCATTGCAACAACAACTCAGCGATTATCGACATACCTTCGATAAAATAGAGAAGAAAGTAGATGACCTTATCTGGTTCCAGCGCGTGGGAGACATTGCTCAGGTAGATAAAGTTTACATTTATGGACCACCTCGCTGGAAAGTAAAAAACGAAAATGCCATGGGAGCTCACAATCCGCTAAAGTTTTGGAGCTATGTTTTCATCCCTAAAAACATCGACTTAAATAAGAAGTATCCATTGATTGTTTTTCCTCACGGAGGAGTGCATTCCAATTTTTCTACCTACTATACTCATATTATTCGCGAGCTGGTTAGTCAGCAATACATTGTTGTGGCTGCGGAATATCGCGGATCTACCGGATATGGCAAAGGCGTTTACCAAAACATCGATTACGGTGGATTAGAAGTAGAAGATGTAGATGCTAGTCGCCAATACATGATCAACAACTACGAGTTTGTGGACAAAAACCGCGTTGGTATTATGGGATGGAGCCATGGTGGACTAATCACACTTATGAATATCTTCGATCATCCTGAGAATTATAAGGTAGCATATGCAGGAGTTCCTGTAAGCGATCTCATTGCCCGCATGGGTTACTACACACAAAGCTACCGCGATTTATACGAAGCCGATTACCATATTGGCGATAAAGCATACGATAATGTAGAAGAATACAAACGTCGATCGCCTGCATGGAATGCTCATAAATTCAAAAACACACCACTACTTATTCACACCAATACCATCGATGACGATGTAAACGTGCTAGAGGTAGAGCACCTGATAAAGTCGTTAAAAGCAGAAGGGAAAAAATTCGAATACAAAATATATAAGGATATGCCTGGCGGTCACTCATTCGATCGTATTGACACTTATGTGGCCAGCGAAATTCGCTTGAAGATATATCGACACATGGGCAAGCAACTACATCCTCCAAAACCATTCAAAAATGTTAAAGCACTGCGCAAAGCTGCATATATTCGGAAGTAAAGGTAATTAAGATAAAAAAGTTAAAAGGAGGAAAGGTGCGGTATGATATTGAATTGTATAATTCATTTTATACAAACAGATTGCTTCACATCGTTCGCAACGACGATCGTTCATGCAGAGGCTGTAAGTGTACCAATCCCTTTTCCTCCTTTCGCCACTATATTTTAAACAATTCATTTATTTCACTTATTCTTCTCAAACCACTTCGCATCCCGCTTGTTGTTATACAAGAATTAAATCAATGAAGAAATGAACAACTATAAACTAGCCTTCACCATTTTGTTATTTGTACTTTTTGTTACCGGAGCTTTCTTTCTTTTTAGCATCAGCAAACAAGGAGATATCTCTAACCATATAAAAGTAACCTACCAGGCAACGGGAACGGATTATCGCACGTTAATTGAGATACACAACCAAAAGTTGAATTCGAAAAAAGATATTCTACGATTACTCAATCGGGAAGCAACAAAATACGATACCATCCGACTAAAACGAACTGTACTTCATTTTCAGTCTGATAAATTAATTAGAATTGAAGATGCCTGGCCACAAATAAAATAACATTATTATTTCTTGATATCGATAACATCAGGCTCTACAGCTTTTTGTGCTTTGGTAATTGAAACATCTATTTCTTTTCCAGTATGAACGTACATTCTTTTATTGAAATCGACTTTATACTTTTTGTTTTGCAACGGATTTTTCAGGTCACTTAAAGTAAAACCTGATTGGATGCGAATAAGTTTCAATGTCAATTCTTTGTGCCTCATAGTAATTGAGTTGGGATCTCTCCATTCAATTTTATATGACCTATTTCGAAGTTTTAATGAGTCGTTCTGTACTTTGTACCTTAGCACAGGGATTAGCCCTGTTTTCTCATGATAAATTCGAATTGAATTCTCAGTAAAGTACATTTCTGAATAATTCTTTTGGTTATCTACAACTGCCCAATTCCCCTCAAGACTCTTTTTCTGACAAGAAGAAAGAATTAAAACTGCCCAAAGGATAGTGATAGTTAATTTGATATTAGGTTGCATAATCGAGTAGTATTTTGACTGATAAGTACGAACCTTCAGAATACAATTACACTTTATCAAACTTATTTTCAATAACAATTACACAAAAAAGGGAATGCAATGCACTCCCTTTCTCTATATCAAATCTTTGTTTTCTTTTAATTTAGCTCGTAGCTATTCAAGAAATCGACCAATTCTTCCACTTCGTGTGGAGTGGTAATTACAAATCCTGAAGCGGTGCGCAGGTTGTAAACCTGGGTCTTTAGCATACTAATACGTGTCTGATTTGGATTCTGTAACAGATCCAATCCCAACTCATACAGCTCTGTTCTTGTCTTGTCCATACTCAAATTTAAATTCTACTCTCAATTATTTCAGTGCAAATTTTCGAAAAAACCATCTACTTTTTCTAAAAATTTCGGCAAAAGTAGATTATTAATCGGTAAACCTAGCTAAAACGATTTCAAACCGAAAAAAATGAACCATTGATAACATTTCATTGACATTCGTTAAAAAATACCTTTTTACGAGTTTGCCTTTGCTTCTTTCCGATTAAAATAGTTTAACAATAGCAATGCACTGGCAATAACTATCATACCTATAATAGAGATCAAATCGGGCGATTCGTTGGGTAAAAGAGTCCAACTTAGCCAAGCTCCCATTACGGGAATAATGAACTTCCACATATTCAGATTGGAAATTTTCACTTCCGGACGACGCAATAATGTAAACCAAATGGTAATAGCAGCAGCCGATAAGAAGCTTAGCCATCCTAGTGCGCCATAATATTCTGTTGGATACACCTGAAATTGAAATCCTTCAATGGGAATTGATATTAAGAACAATACAGCTCCTCCAAAGCTCAACGAAACAGAGCTTAACACCATAGGAGCAACGTTACGCGCATGCTTTACAATAACCACATTGCCAATTCCTCCCAGCACATTATTCAAAAGTAGCAACACAATTCCTATCCATAGCATATCACCTTCGTAAGCCAACGACTTCCGACTTAAACTAATAATAGCAATACCAACCATTCCCAGACCAATACTCACTATTTTGTGCCAACTCATTTTATCGTCGGCCATTGCCATGTGTGCGATAATAGCCGCAAAAAGTGGTCCCGAACCAATTAACATTGCCGAAAGAGCAGCTGGAAGCATGCTAATTCCCAAATAGAAAAAGGCATACAATAATGTAGTTTGTAGCAATCCCAACAACAGGATGGTTTTAATATGCGATTTCGCATTTTCCCATTTTTCCTTCAAGTTAGGAATGAAAGGTAAAATCATTAATCCCGATAGAAAAAAACGTATGCCTGCAAATTGCAACGGAGTGGTATATTTTAAGCCGATTTTTATCCCCACAAAGGCTGTTGACCATAAAATACAGGCCACGATGGCAAGAAATGCGGTCGATTGTAAGTACTTCTTCATCCTTCTTAATTTCCAGTTGCAAAGCTACTATTTGATTGATAATTATCCGTTATTAATGGTTAATTATTAGTGATGAATTATTAATCGCTCACACACACCGCTGGTTCACGAATCCTTAAGTGGGAGTTATAGCAATTCTCTTCGACGGTAAATAAAGAAAAGATCGAGATCATTACAACCCACCACTCAAAGTTATTGAATTAACCGATTCTCCTTTTTTCAATTCATGGAGTTTCCAGGTATTCGAGTTAATCTCTTCTAACCTCCAATTTCGTTTGGGATTAACCAGCATTTGTTTCACTACTCGAGGAAAAGCATTGGTTGCTCTGGCATTTTCCCAAGTACGAATCGTTTTGAATATAGCTTCTTTTTGAGGACAACTTTCCACATCATCCTGATTCAATATTAAGCTATAAGTAGCTCCAACACCAACAGAAATTGCTTGAATATGCTCGTATTCTTCGACCGTTGATTTTGCATTAATTGCAAAATTAGCCCCCATTCCCACGGGGAAGAAATTAGCATAAGCTACATCTCGCAGGTCTTTCCCTTGACTTGTTGTGCTTCCCCACTCGCGAGTTTGTACATCATATAAATTCTTGCCACTACCTACATTCCATATACTTTGATAATGCCACGAGCCCTCAGACAAAGTAGCTCCTGTAAATCGAATAGATGGAACTCCATGCTTTTCTGCCTGCTTAAACATTTTACGAAAGAAGCGTTTGGCAGAATAGTATCCATGCCCGTTATTAAACAAAAATTCCTGTCCATCAAAGTCGAAATACCCCATATTATTTATTGCACAAACATCTGCATAATACTTCGCTATTTCATCCTGTAGCTCCATATTGGGAATTAACCCGTCGTAACCATAATTGATTGTAACCTGAAGTTTATAGATTGTATCGCTAGCCTTATGCATGGCCGCTTCGGTTCCCCAATAGCCTCTCTTTACATTCAGCAAACGGTATGGCTTTACTTTTGAAACACCCAAATAATGAATCAACTCTTTCCCTATTTTAATAATATTCAGATTTTCACAATGCCCTTCCCAACTGGCTATTTCATCCAAATGAGTTGGATCATCTACAATAATAATCGTATCCAAACGACTTAAATCGTTGAGTAAAACTCTTTTTTGTTGATAGCATAAACTATCGCTGGGCAATGGGCTGGCATCTTTTGTTCCAGGAGCCAAAGCATTGGTTATGGTTGTTCTTCCAATTGTTACTCCATATTTTGCAGCCTTCTGTCCCATCTCTTTATGAGACCAGCTTCCAGCAGTAAGCTTTATTGGTTTTTTATCGAAACTCTTCCCGTCAATGTATCCTCGGTTTTCTCTATTGGGTCTCAAGAAACCCTGATCGTATAAACTAATCGCTTTAAATCCTAAACGAGAGGTATATGAAATTATACTATCATATTTAACTCCGCTTGTATATGCATCGGGAACATAGGCCGAAGGATCTTTTATCCATTTTCCGTCGATTGTTGGATAAGGCAATTCCTCTGCCTGCACAATATTCTGAATAACATCCATTAAGGCAGTACTATCCGGACTTCCCCATAAGGCAACGGAAGATCCAGCAAAATCAACTCCCGGAAGAGGTTGTACCTGAATATGGTTGGGAGTATTGGCTTTCATATTTGGAATTAGAGAATAGTAAACCTCTCTCTTTTTTGAACGATCTCTGGAATGGTAACTAATAGAGATTTGTCCCTTCCTGTCAACTACAGCTGCGTTACCATACATTATTCGAAACCAAGGTTCTTTATGCGAATAAAAAGCCACATCACTAATACCATCTCCACCTAATGTAAACACCTGACCTTCGTGCAATTTCTCAGGTAAAGGGTAACGATCTGCATCTGGAGAATGAATAATATATTGAAAGGGAGCAGCATCGCCCACTGTTTCGGCCAATCCTCCAATAGTGTTATCATTGAGCGCCATTAAGCCAATTGCATAATTCACCTGCTTACTTGTATCACGTGCCACACCTATAATCTCTCCGAGTAGATTCGTAATATTAGTGTGTATACTTCCCCATTGCACTCCATCTATTTCATTTTGAGGCTGAAGATCCTCTAATATCAGCTTCAGGTATTTCGACTTTGGCTCAATTTTAATGGTAGCAACTGAGCCATTTTCATATGCCAGCTTTATCTTCTGATCCGATTTACTATATTCTGCTTTAATTGGTTTGAAATAACGTTCTGTCTCAGTATCATAAAGGCTCATTAATGGAGATGGTTTCTCTTTGGGACAAAACTCACGATAAGGCATTGTTGTAGTATTTTGCATACTTACGATATAACCTTTCTCGTTTACTTTTATCTTCAAATAGTTGGTTTGAAATTCAGCCTTGTCATTTTCAGCACATCCTCCGCCCAAGAGAATAATCACTGCAAATAATACTGAGAAAAAAGCCCTACGGTTTAATTCAATTGTTTTCATGATCGGTTTTTGCGGTTTTATAATTAGAATTTCACATAATTACACACTTACTCTGTCTCTAATCCCCACTCTTTATTGGGGTGAGCTCCCATTTGCAACACTAGCTTCCCTCCTTTTAATAATTCCGATGCTGGAAATTTAAAATCTTTCAGTTTCTTCCCATTAAGTTGGGCCGATTGAACGTATTTGTTCTGGCGCGATGTATTTTTTGCTTCAATTACAAAAGTCTTTCCCCGCCCAAATTGTTGCCCCAAATCAATTTCTACTCTTTCAAAAATTGGACTTCCAATCTCGTAGATTGGATCAACGCGGCAACCGCCATCAGTTTGAAAGAGTCCCAGCGAAGCCATCATAAACCAGGCACTCATTTGTCCTTGATCTTCGTCGCCCAAATATGCATTGGCAATACCGTAACCATAGTAACGGTCCAAAATCGATCGGCTCCATTTTTGCGTTAACCACGGTTTTCCAACCCAGTTAAACAAAAACGAAAAGTGCATCGACTGCTGATTTCCCTGAACCACGGGATACTCCCAATACTGATCGCGCATACCATTGTAACGTGTCCGATCGCTTTCAGTAAAGCCCCAATCAAGCCGTTCGACAAAACGCTTTTTACCGATAGTAGCAGCCAATGCAGGAACATCTTGTGGTACAAAATAGGTAAGCTGCCACGCATTCCCCTCCACATAATGATGGTTTGCTCCCGATTTATACGGATCGAAATCGGGGAGCCACACTCCCTTTGAATTTTTCATCCGGGCAAAACCGGTTTCCTTATCCATCACGTTTTTCCACCAATATCCACGGTCGAGGAAATAAACATAATCCTTTTTCTTCCCAAGAGCTTTAGCAAACTGCGAAACCGTCCAATCGTCGAACGAATATTCCAGAGAATTCGAGAATCGTCCCTCGTCATAAGGCACATAACCGTGTTTCAGATAAGTGACTAAATCACGGTTTCCGGCAAAGCCGCCACCTACAACCTTCGCTGGTGTGATTTGCATTTTCTTCACGGCTTCGTAAGCCAGTTCTGCATCGTAATTGCGAATACCCATTTGGTACGCCCCAACAATCAGTGGAATTTCATGCTCTGCCACCATAACCGGAACATACTCCATTGCTGCCGGTCCTTTTGCCAGCCAACCGTTGGCTTTGTACATGGCCAACTGCGATTTCACCCAGCGATTACTCCACTCGGGCGTTACCAAGTTCCAAAACTGATTCAGGTTCCAGAAGGTATTCCAAAATGCATCGCAACCCAAAGCCGGAGAATTTAAATCCTCGTTTTTTTGAATCTTCTCGTCGGCATCGCGCCATTCCCCGTTTACATCGCTAAAAGTATTCCTACTGCACAACGAACGATAAAAGTTATTGTAGAAACGCTTTTTCTCGCGCCAATCGTTCGACGTAATTTTTACGCGTTGCATTAAAGCATTCCAAGTAGCAACATGGTGATTACGTACCGCATCGAAATCCCAACCAAAGGGTTTACTCACCTCGGTTACCAGGTTCTCATGAGCATTGGCGATACTCACATACGAAATTCCGGTACGCAACTGAACTACATTATTATCTTTTGTATCGAACTCAACAATGGCGCCAACATCTTTCGCATTCTCAACGGTAAATTCATCGGTTTCTTCAACACCGTTCTCCGTCCATACTTTAAACGCACGAATGGGCTGATCGAATTCTGCCACAAAATGCACAATATATTCCTGCGAAATTCCACCCGACCACGTGTTCGGGCAAAGCTGAACACTATAACCTTCAACCGTATACTCATTGATTCTTTTGAAATGTGCTTTCAACGATTTGTACGTATATTCACTCGGAATCACCAAATCCAGCAAAACTCTGGAGCCTTCTCTGTCTTTCGGAAAAGTATAACGCTGAAAACCACAACGCGTAGTAGACGTTAGCTCTGCCTGAATATCGTAATCTGTCAAATTAACCTTATAGTAACCGATTGGCGCTTGTTCAGTGGCCTTATCAATTCGCGAACGATAACCACTGTCCACATCTTTTTCGTCGCCAACCTGTGTTTGCAGGGGCCCATTTGTTGGCATGGTTCCCAATCCGGCAATGGTCCACTCGTGAATATGCGAAAAGCAGGCAACCGATTCGAAGGTGGGTTCGTAGCCTGCCTGCCAGCTGTCATTCTGGTTATCGGGGCTCAATTTCACCATACCAAAAGGCATCCACGGTCCGGGAGCAATCATCCAACGCGAATGTGCTGTTCCCATTTTCGTGTCAACATATTCGGCCGGAGTTATTTCCTTTCGAGGACTGCGGATAACCGTTCCTGTTTGAAGTTTCTTTCCATCCACAAAAATTTCGTACTCACTTTCAATCGAAGTTTCAACTGCAGGCATCGGAGCTTCTAACACATAACGCTTCGTTTCAATGATTTCAAACAGTGCCTCTTTGCCATCTAGTTTCACCAGCAATTCCGGCTTTCCCGAAAGATGCTCTACATCAACCAATAGCACTTGCGAATTATCGATTTCATAATCACCAGCTTTTACACTTCGCAAAAACACCTGCTCATTTTTAGTTAGTAGGACTCCGCTCGGTCCTTCCATTCTTATTTGATCGAACTTCAGCCACGATCCTTCCAGAGTGGTAAGGTTTATCTCATTTCCGCCAACTTTCAGCCAACTGCTTTTTAGTGGAATTTCAATCAGGTACTCCGAAGAATCGGCAACAGCCTGATCTACCTTACTATTTTTATTGATAACGGGAATCCGGTATTTCCACGATTTCCCATTTACCATCACTTTAAAAAGCGGTAAATCATCGGGGTTACAATCCAGAATATCTACGGTAAGTTTCCAATCTGCTTTAGACGAAATCTTTTCAATTCCGAATAAGATATTCAAGGTATGCGAGCGCCAACCAGCCGTTCCCCAGGTTCCTCCCCAGGTATCGCTTGTTCCCGGAAGTATGTATGGAAAATCCTGTTTCGCATCCGACGTTCCGATCAAAAAATACTTGTCTTCCCAACCAAAATCGTTCTCCACAAATTTGGCATAATCTTTTGGAGCCAACGCAAACTCAGCACCACTGTTATTGTCGGCACCTATCTGCCAGATAACTTCAGTTTTTGTTGAACAGGAACTAAAAAGTAATATTCCTGCTACTGCTATAATCTGCGCTGTTCTTGTTATTATTTTTTCCATACCACTTCGTTTTTTGCTTACAGATTGCTTCGGACTCATACTTCGCCCTCGTAATGACGTATCATTGATATCAAATTATTTCATAAAAGCCTTAACCACCATAATTTCACCTTCGCCTTCGTTTTTTATTTTATACGAACCTGCAGCTGCCGGAACCACAAAAGTCTCGGCATAATTAAAGCGCTGTCGCATTCCATTTTGAGTTTCCACCACAATACTTTCTCCTTCCACCAACGAAAGCACATGACAACGACTTTCGGTCGCCACCTCAACTTCAGTATTAAAATGATAACGGTGTACATCGTAACTGTGATTCTCGTGCGTTGGTAGGTGAAATAATTTCCAATCTGCTCCCGTCTTCAACAAGGTTGGTTTCGAAATCAGTTTGTCCTTTACATACTGTCCTTTTCGATCGAAATACAGATTCTCCATTCCCCTGTCCACATTTATCGGACGCGGTTTTCCGTCCAAATCCATGCGCAGCCAGTCGTACATTTTAAATGTAAAAATGTAGGGGGTTGTACTGATTTCGAGCACCAAATTCTCGGTTCCCGATCCGTGAATTGTACCCGGTGGAATAAGAAATAAATCGTGCTTGTGCGAATCGTGTACCTGCACATGTTTGCTGATGTCGATTTCTTTAGTTTGTTCGTAGCTGTATCGCAAATCAGCCTCAAACGCTTTCGGATCAATATCTTCCTGAAAGCCGAGATAACATTTCGCATCTTTGCCGGCATCCAAAATGTAGTAGGTTTCTTCCTGCGTAAAGTTTTCGCCAAAATGTTGCTGCATATAATCCGTACGAGGATGGCATTGAATAGACAGATTGCCCCCATCGAAGGTGTCCAGAAAATCGAAACGAATTGGGAACTCGTAACCGTAACGCTCTGCGTGTTTTCCCATAACCTGCTGGCTTTCCTGAAACATCAGGCAATCGAACGAAACTTCCAGCAATTTCCCGTCACTTTCGAACAACAAACCATTTTCAGGAACAATCAATTCAAACGACCAGGCATAATTAATCACATTGGGATTTAGCCCTTCAATTTTTTCTTTTATCCACTGACCTCCCCAAGCTCCGGGCTCAAACCACGGACGCACACGAAATACATTGTTTGCCATTCTATGCAGACCATCACGCACGTCCTCGCCCTTCATCCAGGTAATTTCACTAATGCGTTGCTCATCCAGAAAATAATCCACCTGCTGCAGCAACTTTTGTTTATGCTTGTTCAACACAATCCAATCCACAAAATAATAGCGCTTATACATGGGTTTTATGGCTTCGGGTTCTGAAGCTCCCAAATTCAAAATACGCTCTGCACGTGCCCGAAACTGCAATTCGTTTTTAGGTATATCGATGTAAAGTAGCGTTCCCTTCCAATTTGTAAGATTTGCTCCCGGTCCTATCACAATGTTCACGTCTGCCGTTTCATCCGGTTTTATAGCGTTCAGCTTTTCCTGCTCAAAGAAATCAACTAAACTCAATGTTGTGCGCTTTCCAAAAATTGGATCATCGCCCCCTAAAAATGGAGCAATCATTTCATCAATTTCAGCCACTGGTTTTAATGCAGTATTTACATCAAACCATGCTACTTTCTTTCCCAGCTTTTCAAATTCGTGAGTAAACTGCTTGTGAATTTCATCGTAAAAAACACCAATATATCCATCAATAATTAAGGTCTTCTCGTTTGCCAAACCTTGCACCAAACTGGCAATCCCTGTTTTAATCTTACCGGGTTCCAGCTTCAACGAGGGATACAAATCATATTTCCCTTTGGCAAGTTCCGTCTTTTTAACCGGCAATAAATATTGTTCTGTTTTTCTGTGTTCCATATTTCAAATCCGAAACTTGTTATTGTTTCTCAGCATATTCCTCAAACATTTCAATGGCCTTATACAACACGCCTGCCGAACCACGAAAAGTTCCCGAACCTTCCGGCTTGTTACCAACGGTGTACCACTCGAAAAAACCATCGTTATCTTTCACGCGTTTTACCATGGGTTGCATCTGCTGGTAGGCTTCTTTCGCAAATCCATATTTAATCAACTGCTGAATCATTCGTCCTCCAAACCAGGTCCAGTCGCCGCCATTTTGGTAACCATATTCATACATACCCTTGTTTTCGAAAGCCCATGCCGGATACGGTGGATACATAGTCAAGCCAATCGATCCGGCTCCCGAAGCCTCCACATTGGCAATCATTTTATTCAACGAAATTTGAATCTGTTTCTTCGTCAGCAAACCGGCTTCTATGGCCACTGCTGTTCCTCCGTGGTAATAAATTTTATTCTCATTAAAACTATCCGGATATGGTGAGCCATCCAGATAAACGTGGGGAATAAACTTCTGATTTGCATTATCCCACAAATGTTTCATGGTGTTTTCAGCAATATTATTGCGAATAGTTTGCCACTTATTCTTTGTTGCCGGAACCATTTCCATCAGATTATCCAGCGCGATCAACAACATGGCATTATCGTAAATATCAAGACAATATTTTGTGTCTTCGGTAATAAAAACACCCCACGGATGGCAGTGTTGCACATCGCCCCAATCTGCAGTGGTTGCTCCCCAAATCAATCCGTACTTTTCGCTCCAACGATGATTCAACAAAAAATCCATTGCCCATTCCATTCGTTCTGCCACCGTTTTTTCGCCAATCTTTTCATATAAGAAATCGCGGTCGCCCGTTTTTGTAACATACTTGTATACCGCCTGAACTAGCGACGTTTCATGATCGGTTTCAACCGTATTTTTATGCCCCGCATAATTGGGCTCCAAGTCGGTAAAAATATATTTGTATCCGCCTTCGGTTTCCTTTGCTTTTTCTCGGGGTATAAACCCATCGATAATATTTCCGTCTTCGCGCTGCAAGCGGAAAAACACTCGCAAATTTTCCTTCAAAGTTTCTTTTGGAAAAACCTCGGCTGACAATTCAATAAAAGTATTGTAATCGCGAATCCAAACTTCGCCATAACCATCGCCGGCGTTAAACCCGGTTTTAACAACTTCCAATGCTTTCTTCTTCACAAAAGAAAAATCACTGTTTTCCAATATTTGTTTCTTCAGTTGTTGCTGTTTTTTTGAATTACTACTACAGCTTATTAATAATCCCAAAGTCACTACGAATATTAGTATTCTTGCTATTTCCCTTTTCATCTATTTAAATTTTTAAGTCACTATCTATCTGCTGGATCGAAAATTTTACTTTTCATCTGTTTAAGTTCATGTTCGCTTCATTATTTTACCTTTAAAATGGTTCTTAAACGAATATCATTAGAGGCAGAGCCGATCATAATTCGAAAGTCGCCCGGTTCTATTACTCTATTCATTTGCTCATTGAGCATTGTTAGCAGTTCTGGAGTTATCTTAAATTCAATTTCTTTTGTTTCTCCCTTCTTCAGAAAAACACGCTGAAAACCTTTCAACTCAATAATTGGTCGCACAACAGATGCATACAGATCTTTGATGTATAGCTGAACAACTTCCTCTCCATCGTAACTTCCGGTATTAGTTAGATTGAAACTTACTGTAGCAGTTTCATGCTGCTCAATTTGAGATTGCTCCAATTTTAAATCAGAATAGCTGAAAGAAGTATAACTTAAACCATACCCAAATGGGAAAAGAGGTTTACCTGTCAGATTCAGATAGTCATCTCCTCGTCCGGTAGGTTTGTGATTATAATACAGCGGAAGTTGAGCCTCATGAACAGGAAATGTCACCGGTAATCGTCCGGCAGGATTATAGTCACCAAATAACACATCTGCGACAGCATCTCCTCCAGCATCTCCCGGATACCATACATCTAAGATCGATGGTACTTTATCCATCCAATTGGTCATGGTTACAGCGCTTCCCCCAACCAATATAACCACTACCGGTTTTCCTGTTGCAGCCACTTCCTGTATCAGCTGCTCCTGATGCCCCGGCAATGACAGATAAGCTCTGTCCCTGAATTCGCCTTCTTCGATTCCTGCTACAACAACTGCAACTTCACTCTTACTAGCAATATCAACCGCTTGTTGAATTTCCTGTTGCCATTTCTCTTTCACTCCCTGATTCCAAAGTAACTTCAGATTAACATTCCCCACTGTTTCGAAAAACTCCAATCGAATATCATACGATCTGTTTTTCTGGAAATGATAAGCTTGAGTAAGCTGTCGTACACTTTGCTTCTTCCAATTATCAATGATTAGCTCATTGTTGATATACAAGCGATAACCATCATCGCCTTTCAACCCAATTTCATAGTCACCTGTTTCAGATGAAACCAATTTCCCTGTCCATCTTACCGAATAATAGTCATAGTTGATTTTTTCCTGATCAGCAGAAAATAGTGTCCACCTGAAATCAATCTCCGAATCAATTCTGGTTAATGAAGGTTCTCCCTCCATTTTTATATTATTAAAATACTCTGCTTTTAACCCTTTTCTTTTTCTTCCGTTTTCAGAAGTATAAAGGTTATTGGCAGGAATGGTCAAATACTTAACTGATTCTCGCCCACAACCCGGAGCATAATTTACAACACAAGTTTTTCCCAACTTATTCTCAATTCCTGTTACAATATTCACCGGATTATTTCCTGGTCCCGAATACCCTCCTAGTCTGGCTTCTTTGGCATCGACACCAATTACTGCTATTGATTTTATCGTTTTGCTCAACGGAAGAGTTCTCTTTTCGTTTTTCAGTAAAACCATTGATTTGCGAGCTGCTTCCCGTGCTATCTGTCTATGCTCTGCTGTTCCGTTGCATTTTTCTGCTTTCGAAACATCTATATATGGCTGTTCAAACAGTCCCAACTTAAACTTTGCCCTTAACACTCTTCTTACAGCCTCATCCATTGCTTTCTCATCTACCTTCCCGTTTTTAAAAGCCTCATAAAAAAGAGGGTAATGGTTATAGGCCGTTTGAAAAATTACATCCAACCCATTTTCAATCGCTTGCTCTGTCGATTCTGCATAATTTTTTGCCGTAAAATGCAATACATTGGCTCCTCCTGTGGCTCCTGCATCTGAAATCACAAATCCATCGAATCCCCATTCTTTTTTCAACTTCTCATTTAACAGCCAGTTATTGGCAGTACATTGTCTACCATCAAGAGAGTTATAGGATGTCATTACAGACCAAGCTTTTGCTTTCTGAAAACATGCTTTGAATGCAGGAAAATATACTTCTTCCAGTAATCTTTCATTGTAGTGGATCGGGTAGCTATCTCGTCCTCCATCTCCCACATTAGCTACGAAATGTTTAGGAGTGGTTATAACACCTAACTTTTCGAACGAAGAGATAAACGATAATCCTATTTGCGTAGTTAAAAAAGGATCTTCACCATAAGTTTCTTCGGTTCTTCCCCACCTTACATCACGAGCAATATTCAATACAGGAGATAATATTTGTCTTATACCTCTGGTTTTAGCTTCCATTGCGATGGTTTCCGCAACTCGTTTTACCATCACAGTATCCCAGGTAGCAGCTAAAGCAATAGATTGCGGGAAAGCAGTAGCACCATCTCTTACCAAACCATGCAGTGCCTCATCAAAAGCAATAATAGGAATCCCCAATCGAGTTTCTTCAACAAAATATTTTTGAATACGATTAATCAATTCAGCTGTTTCTCTGGCTGTTCCACCACCAGAATAATCCAATAACTGCTCTGCTTCGTTACCAGATTTAGCTTTTGTTGCTACCTGAAAACCAAATATTCCATGTTTATAGTTCTCTTTCCCATCTGTTAAATCGCCGGGAATCATAAACAGTTGCCAAAACTTTTCTTCCAAGGTCATTCTTGAAAGCAAATCTTCCACTCTTTCTTCTATTGGAAGGTCACTCTGTTTGTACTTCAATTGATCTTTACTATTGAACGATACCAATACTATTGATAGTAAAATCAATCCAATCCATAGGTTTACTTTTCTTTCCATTTTGTTATTGCACTAGTTTTCTTCACATTTTGTTACCTCTATATTTGCACCACTTACCAAATCAGCAAAATCAATCTCCATCTCATTCTGTTCTGCTCCGTTTATCTTTATCGATTCTACTACTAAGTTTTCAGGTTGATTATTCGTTACTTCTATTCGAATTTCCTTTCCCGAATAATAGTGTGGATTAAGCTTTATTTTTATTTCATCGAATGCCGGACTTCCTATCTGCATTGAAGGTTTTTCGTTGGTCAATCCTGCTACGTCAAACAATCCAATTGAAGCCAATACATACCATGCTCCTAATTGCCCCTGATCTTCATCCTGCCCATAACCATAACCGTGAATCGGTCCATTCCCATAAAATTCGTTACATATAGTTCTTGTCCAATACTGTGTCTTTTCGGGTTGCCCCGAGAAATTATATAACCATGGAATATGCAAGCTTGGCTGGTTTCCATGATTGTAAATGGTTTTCACTCCGGCAAAAGCGTCTATTTCTTTTCCTCCTCCAAAGTTACTTTTTTGCGATTCATCAAAAATAGAATCCAACCGATTGATAAATTGTTCTCTTCCTATTTTTTCAACCAGCTTCTCCATTTGATGAGGAACATAGAAACTGTACTGCCAAGAATTTCCCTCCTGAAATCCTCTCCATGGCTGCATCGGATCGAAATCAGCAATGAAATTGCCATCTGCATTTCTAGGGCAAATAAAACCTGTTGAAGTATCGAAGAGGTACTCCCAGGCATCTGAAAGAGTATTCAACTTTTGGTATAATTTTTCGCGTCCCATTTCTTTTGCCATCTGTGCAACAGCGTGTGCACTAAAAGAATATTCTAACGTATGCGATGCGGCAAAAGCAGTAGCTTCCGGAATATCTCCCCACTCGTCCTGATGAGGAATAAATCCATTCTCGACAAACATTCTAACATCCAGTTTTCCGGCGCCCATTGGTCGTTTTTTCCATTCCAGTTCATTTTTCACAGCTGCAGTCAAAGCCTCCTCAACATCATAATTACGTATGTCACAGTTATAGGCCGAAGCAATTATCAATCCTACAAAATTGGTTCCTACACCCGACACATATCTGCTGTTGGCCAAGCCATCTCCCAACCATCCAGTATCTTTATAGACTTGTAAATGCGTTCTTACATAGTCGTTATAGTACTCTGGCCAAACCAGTGCCCACAATTGAGTCAAGTTCCAGAAAGCTCCCCACACAGCATCAGTATTATAGAAGCTAAATTCCGGAGTGCCATCAGCGTTCAATGGCAACTGTCCTATCGAACCATCATTCTTCGGATATGCGCCATTCACATCATTGGCAACACCTCTTCCCAATAAAACATGATACAATGCGGTATAAAATTTAACTCTATCAGATTCTCTTCCTCCTTTAACCTCTATTTTATTCAATTCATTGTTCCAAATTCGCACCGCTTCGACCTTTGTCTTCTCAAACGATTTTGCTTCTGCCACTAAATTCTCATGTGCATTCTCTATTGAAGTATACGACAAAGCCACTTGCACTTCCAGCTCCTTTTCTTCTTTGGTAGTAAATGACAAATAACAGCCTGCTCCTTTCCCTTTAACAGCATTTGATCCAGGCATAACAGAATCTCCTTTGAACATTCCAAAATCGTGGATTTGCTCATTTATTTTAGCTACAAAATAGATGGAAACAGTAGAGCCTTTTTGGTATTTCTTCACATATTCCGGAGCAGTTTCCACCCATCCTTCAACGGTATTCGAATCTACTCGCCTTACTTCGGCATCTATCACTTTTCCACTTTCTCCCTGCTGGTTACCAATATCGAATAATAGATTTGATTGTTTATTGGCCGGGAAAGTGTATTTATGAACAGCCACTCGCTTGGTGCTGGTTAATTCGGCCTTTATGCCATAATCCTCAAGTTCCACCTTATAATACCCCGGATATGCTACTTCTTTCTCTTTCTTAAACCGGGAACGATATCCAGAATCAGGATCTTCCAACTTTCCAGGAGTCGTTTTTAATCTTCCTGTGGTTGGCATCAACACAATGCCTCCCAACTGAAACTCATGAATGTTTGCAAAACCTTCGATGGATGAATGTCGATTATCATATCCCACGGCTTCCCATCCCGACTTATTGCCATAATGGCCATCGGTAGAAGGCGCTGGCTTAGCCATTCCAAAAGGAAGTGCTGCCGGAGTGTAGAAAAACCATCTGCTATGTGCTGCGCCGATATTGGGATCGACATACTTAACCAGATTACTTTTCCTTTCACAAGAACAAACAGTAAGCAATAAGATACACGCCACTACCACGCCCTTAATTATTCGTATGTTTGAACATAGATTGACTTTCATTATTTTCATCACACCAATTTTACTAGTTTGAACTCCATCTATTAATCAGCAATAAAAACACCAACAGTAACATCAATACGAATAATGCTCCATTGGGATGGTATTGCATCGCTAACCCTACTAAAAATGGAATAATTGCACCTCCTGATATTGCCATCATCATTAACCCCGATATTTCATTCGATTTAGCAGGATATTTTGTTACTGTAATTGAATAAATAAGTGGAAAAATATTAGAAACTCCCAAGCTAATAACTCCTATAAATATCCAAGCCAACAGGTGATTCGATATGACAGATAAAGCAATTACAAATACCAGTGCCAATAAGCTAGAGAAGAATAAGAAGCTTTTAGGATTCCATTTGGTAAGCACAATTGCACCAATAAATGTTCCCACCATCTTGGCAAAAAAGTAAATCGACTTTCCATACTTGGCGGCTTCTTCTCCAATTCCTATTTTCTGCTGTAAAAAAGTTCCGATATTAGAGTTAATAGCGACATCAATTCCAACTACTGCAAAAATCCCAAGCACCATTAGCACAACATATCTGTCTTTTAATACATCGATGCAGGATTGTATTGAAACATTCTTCTGAGCTATTTTATTCTCTTCGATTTTCGTGGCAGAAAGCCATAAGAATGACATAACTGAGATGACACCAAACAAATACAATCCAAAGCGCCATGTTCCTTCTCCTTCGTAGTTAAATAACTGAGCTAGAAATGGCCCTACCACGGCAGCTACAAAAGGACCAATCATTGAACCCAATGATTTTATAAATTGGGATAAGCTAAGGAAACTCGAAGCTTTCTTCTCTGATACTACATCCACTAATAAAGGACTAGCTGCGACCTGCATTATTGTATTTCCAATACCCAACAACGAAAAAGCCAATAATATAACCGGTAAATTATTCCCTAATAATGGAACAAAAAGCCCTGTCGCTGTTATCAAGATCGCGTAATTCAATGCTTTTTTCTTGCCAACTTTAGCTTGCCATATTCCTGTTGGAACCGACAGCAAAAAGTACCATATAAATGCTACGAATGGTATAAATTGTAACAAATATTCAGGAGTATTGGAGTCCTTTCTCAGTTCGTCCACTCCAGTGCCAACCAGATCGACAAAACTTAATACGAAAAAGGATAACAGGATTGGTAGAATAATTTTTGATTTTGCTCGAGTCATGAGATATGGTTTAATCGTATTTAAATTCCTCTTTTACTGCTTTCCAGAACTCATCGTGCAACAAATAGGCACTACCAAGAAATGCAGCTGATTCCTGTAGGTCCGAAAATTCAATATTCACAGAAATATTCTCCTTCTTCAATCGTTTCATCATACTCTTATGAAACAAATGAGAAGCATTTGAGATATTTCCACCCAAAACCACTGTTTCAACACCAAATTTGATGAGCCAGGGTAGTAAGACACCAATCAAATTTTCACCAAACTCGGCAAATACATCAATGGCCACACTGTCATTTTTAGCACACATAGCAAGTTCTTTCACTCCATTAAGTGTTACTCCTGTCTTCTGATAATACCTGTTAACTAATCCTCTGGTAGAAAAATAGTCATCCGCTATTCCTGTATCAAATGGTAAGTGCCAGATACATCCATCTTGTGGTACTTCTTCTCCTGTTATAATGGGAATTCCATTGGCAAGGAAAGCAGCACCCAATCCAGTTCCAAGAGTAATTGCTAATGCTCGCTTTGTGCCTTGTAGTTTACCTTTCAAAAATTCACCAATAGCAAAAGCTGTAGCGTCGTTAATGAATCGAATAAAGATATCTTTCAATTCTAATCGTCGCTCCAGTTCCTCTTTAAGATTCACTCCATTTAAGTTGATAAATTTGGCATTCTCACCAGAAAATTGACCGATTCCTTTTTCATAATCAAAAGGGCCAGGCATAGCAATTCCTATACCTTTCAATCTTTTGACATCTATATTTTTGATGCATTTATTTAGCAGTAACTCAAACTGAAAGAGCAGCTCCTCTTTACTTCCTTTATTATTTATAGTAGTAGTTTCAATGCTATTCTGCACCAAACTACCACTATGTAAACTGCAAGTGGCACAACTAATGTGACTTCCACCCACATCAACTCCTATGGCCAAATCTCTCGCTACCATTCCTCTATCTTGTTATAGTAATGGAGTAAGTAAACTTTTCAGCAATATAAAAGCCCACATTGTATTCAATGGGTCTGTTCCCCGGATCAGAAACAAAACGTTCTCGAACCAAAACCGGATCTCCTTTTTTTATGTGCAACTTTTCTGCAATTATTTTGGATGCCAGCCGGGCTCTTATCTCCTCTTTCGAAATAGAAGGAACAACATTATACTCATCCTCTAAAATGCTATAAAGTGGTTTTGTAAAATCCTCTTTTCCTGTCAATTCAATACGAGGATGAAAATAACTTTCAAAATAAACAAACGGTCCATCTTTAAACCCCCTTAACCTCGACAAACACAGGACTTCACTCCCTTTTTCGATATTGAAAAATTGTGCAATTTTATCCGATGCTTTTACCCATTTGGTATCTATCAGGAAATTCACAAAATCAACTCCCTGATCAGTCATTTCCTGCGTAAAGCTTTGCCAGTTATCCAGATTAGTTGTTATTCCTTTCTCTGCAACTTTAGTTCCAATTCCTTTTTTCCGAATTAATAATCCTTCATACTCTAATTTATTGGTTGCCTGACGTAAAGTATTCCGAGAAATACCTAATCGCTTTGCCAAGTCTACCTCCTTGGGTAGTAACCCTCCCCCTTTATATTCAGGTAATTCAATCATTTTCCTCAACAGCATTTCAACTTGTGCGTGCAAAGGCAACGGGCTATTATGATCAATCTTTAATTCCATTTTGTACATATGTTTGAACATACGAATTTACACATTATTTTTAAACTCTAAGTTTTTATGCTCTGAAAAAGAAATAACAGCAAAAAGGGAAACGCCATAAGACACTGCAAATGTTAATCTTACAATTGACAGATTTTAATGGTGAATTATTAATTAGAAGAGCTTTCTGCACACGCTGCTGGTTCACGAATCCTTTCATGGACTTTACCAGAAGGATACAATGAAAACAACAAACACAAAGTGTAGTAAACAAAAACGCCACCTGAATATAGGTAGCGTTTGAATTATTTTAAAACGATAACTTTCCCTGAGCTAAGAAATCTTCGGGTTCCAGAGTGAATGCAAATGCGGCTTCGCTATTTTCACTGTCGCTATTGCATCGATTCATTCGGGCTAGAATTACACGAGCTTGCACTTCTGTAACCCATACAAAACTAATGGTTGAATTGATGGGGCGCTTTTTATCGGCAAACCAGTTGTCAATTCGGTGTTCCTTTTTACCCGATAGGTTAAAACCTCTGGCATCGGTTTCCCAAAATGCAGTAACACCCTCTTCGTTGAATATTTGGTGCAACTGAGCAGAATGTTCAGCTACACACATGGTAACTAGTATTTTCATTTTTTCAGGATTTAAAGATTTTAGATTATTAGATTGCCAGATTTTCAGAAGTCAGAAAACCTGACAATCCTTTTTATTTACTCCTCCTCAGTTGTATTCACTTCAATTTTATGTTCTTTGTTGCGTTCAATCATGTAATAAACCAATGGTACGATAATAAGCGTTAAGAATGTCGATGCAATGGTTCCTCCCATTAGCGAAATGGCTAATCCCTGGAAAATAGGATCGAAAAGAATTACTACTGCTCCAATTACCACGGTTCCTGCCGTCAATAAAATTGGTGTGGTACGCACGGCCCCTGCCTCAATTACTGCATCGCGAAGGGAAGCGCCTTCGTTCCGCCGCAGATTAATAAAGTCGATGAGCAGTATGGAGTTACGCACCATAATTCCAGCCAGAGCAATCATACCAATCATTGAAGTAGCTGTAAAGAATGCATCCAACATCCAGTGACCTACAATAATTCCCACCAATGAAAGCGGAATAGCTACCATCATTACAAATGGCACCTTAAAGTTCTGGAACCAGCCAATAATAAGCATATAGATAATTACCAATACCACTGCAAATGCAGTTCCTAAATCGCGGAATACTTCGTAGGTAATTTGCCACTCGCCATCCCATTTTAAGCCGAAGTTACTTTCGTCTTCTGGTTGACCAGTATAGTGTTCTGTAATATCATATCCAGTAGGTAGTTTTAACTCCTTCATACGTTCCGAGATATCCATAATAGCATACACCGGACTCTCTAAGTCACCAGCCACATCGGCTGTTACATATACCACCCGCTTCTGGTTCTTGCGATAAATACTCTTTTCAGTTTCTACCTCTTTTATTGCAACAATATCGCCAATGCTTACTGCATTTCCACGTTGTGAAATCACTTTCAATTGCTGTAAGTCTTCAATTCCAGTACGCTGCTTTTCATTCAATCGAAGTAGAATACCAGTTTGCTCTTTCTCATTATCGGCAAACAAATACGATACTTCTCGCCCTTGCAATGCAGTATTCAGTGCATAAACCACTTGTTCAGTAGAAATTCCGGCCAAAGCCGCTTTTTCTTTATCAATCTCGAACTGGAACTCCTTCTGCGAATCATCTTCCATCCAGTCGATATCCACTACACTATTGGTGGTTCTGAATAACTCTTTAATCTGGCTACCAATATTGCGTTGTTGCTCTAGGTCAGGACCATAAATCTCGGCTACCAAAGTAGACATTACCGGAGGGCCGGGAGGAACTTCCACCACCTTCACATTGGCATTATAGCGAGCAGCTATCTTTTGAATCTCCGGACGTAAACGCTTGGCAATATCGTGACTTTGTTCGCTACGCTTCTTTTTATGAGTCAGGTTCACCTGAATATCGGCTAGATTGGCATTTCTACGTAAATCGTAGTGACGAACCAAACCATTAAAGTTTATTGGTGCCGAAGTTCCCACATAAGTCTGATAATTTACCACCTCGCTATCGGAAGCAACATAACCTGCTATCTCTTGAGCAACAGCCGCAGTACGTTCCAGTGTAGCTCCTTCAGGCATATCAATTATCACCTGAAATTCGCTTTTATTATCGAAAGGAAGAATCTTAACGGTTACCACTTTGAAATAGAACAACATCATAGATGCCAGCAATAGTACACTGGTTCCACCAATAAATCCCCAACGTTTCAACGGGTCGTTTATCATCGGATTCATAACACGATAATAAATACGATAGATGAAGCTATCTTCCAACTTGTAGCTCTTTGGTTCTTTCTTCTCCTTTTTATCTTCAGCACTCAATAAACGATAAGCCAAATAAGGCGTAATCATTAGTGCAACAATCAATGAGAAAATCATAGCTATGGAAGCCCCAATAGGCATTGGACTCATGTAAGGCCCCATCAATCCCGAAACGAATATCATTGGCAATACCGCAGCAATAACAGTGAATGTGGCCAAAATAGTTGGGTTACCCACCTCATCGATAGAACGAATAGCCGCCTGGAAGAATGGTAATTTCTTCATTTTAAAGTGGCGATGCATATTTTCAGCAATAATAATGGAGTCGTCCACCACAATACCCGTTACAAACACCAGTGCAAACAGAGTAATTCGGTTTAAGGTATAGTCTAAGAAATAGTACGAGAACATGGTCAAAGCAAAAGTTACTGGCACCGAAAGGAAAACCACTAAACCACCACGCCATCCCATGGCCAACATTACCACAATAGTTACCGCCACAATGGCCATAAACAGATGCATAAGCAATTCCGACACTTTTTCAGAAGCTGTTTCTCCGTAATTTCGAGTTACCTCTACCTTTACATCTGCCGGCAACAAATCTCTGCGAAGCTGTTGTATCTTGTGTTCAATCTTTTCTGTAAGTCGCATGGCATCCGCTCCACGGCGCTTAGCCACCGAAATAGTTACCGCCTGATAGTCGTCGCCATATTTCTGTTTTTGATCCAAGTTTCCGGCACCATACCCAAAACTCACATACTGAGCCGGAGTTTCTGGTCCATCTACAATTTTAGCCACCTGATTCAAATAAACCGGATTGTTTTTATGAGTTCCAACAATTAGGTTGGCTACGTCATCGGCACTTTTTAAGAAAGAACCTGTTTTTACGATCAACTGATTATCGGCATCGTTCAATGTTCCTGCAGTCATTTGCTTATTACCTGCATCAATCATCTGTCCAACCTGAAGGATGTCAATACCATAATTGGCCATAGCATCCCTATCGAGCACCACATTCACTTTGCGACTTCTTCCACCAATAATCTTCGTTTCCGATACATCGGTTACTTTCTCAATTTCTGAATTCAATTCCTGAGCAATTCTACGCAGTTGATAGTCGTCGTATTTTTCGCTCCAAAGTGTTAATCCCAACACTGGAACATCATCAATCGATCGGGTTTTAATCAACGGGAAGCTTGTTCCGGATGGCTTTTCATCCATGTGCTTCATTATCTCGTTGTACATCTTCACCAAGCTACGCTCCACATCTTCGCCCACATAAAACTGAACAATCAACATGGCCTGCCCCGGCATTGAACGAGAGTACACATATTCTACTCCTGGAATATTCGATACCACTTTTTCCAATGGTGCTACCACACGGCTTTCCATTTCCTGAGCTGTTGCTCCGGGATATCGGAAAAAGATATCGGCAATAGGTACATCAATTTGAGGTTCCTCTTCGCGAGGAGTTAAGAATGAGCTATAGATCCCCACGGCTAAAAAAAGCACCATTAAAAGCGGGGTAAGCTTCGATTTTATAAATAGTTTTCCGAAAGTTCCGGCAAATCCTGTTTTCATAGCTTTCTAATATTGAATAATTAGTAAGGAAAATTAATTAACACAGCGCGCTACCAGTTTACAGTAACATTATTGCTTAATCGGTAGTTACCCGGTAAAATGCAACGTTCATTGTTACTCAATCCCGATAAGATTTCCACCTTATCGCCATACGCTTTACCAGTTCGCACGTAGCGTAACATCGCCTTCTTATCTTTGCTCACTACCCATATGGCCTTCAATTGTCCTTTTTCAACCAACATATCCTTTGCCACCAAAATCTTTTGCACTTTGTCGGTGTTTAGTTCCAAGCGAACAAACATGCCAGAATACCAATCGCCTTTTACAATAGGCTGTGCTTTAATTAAATATTGTGGTCCGGTATAACTTCCCGAACGATTTATCTGTGTAATAATGGCTTTTCCAACCATTTTTCCATCTCTACTCATGCTTACCGTATCGCCCACCTGTGCTTTCTCCACCTGAAATTCAGGAATACGAGCTACTACTTCAAATTTCTCCGATGTTTCGAATCCCAGCAATGGCATTCCCGGATTAGCCATATCGCCCACATTCACAAAGCGAGCCGAAACAGTACCATTAAATGGAGCACGGATGTAAGCGTATTTCAACTGCTCTTCCACCTGCTTACGCATCTCTGCAATGGCACTTTTCTTCGCCTTAAGCATCTCTACGTGCATATTAATATCGTCTACCTCTTTCTGCGAAGCACTCTCTTTGGCTAATAGATTCTGTAAACGCGTTTGATTCTTTAGTGCATTTTTCAAAGCCGATTCCACTTCTACCGAATTAGCTTCCACTTGTGCCTTTTGGGCCATCAAATCAGCACTTCGGATAGTCATAAGTAAATCACCTTTCTTTACTTTGTCGCCAATATCTACTTTAATGCTTTTTACCTGTCCCATTACACGGGTCGATAATTTCGAGCTAGTTGAAGCCTCTATCTGAGCAGGCAATTCCAATTGGTTATCCACCCACTGTTCACTCACATCTGCTACTTTTACATTTATTGCAGCATTGTTTGTTGTTGTAGCTTTCTCGCCCGAGCATGCTACCGCTCCCATTAAAAGAGTAATTACGGCTAATTTTTGAATGTTTTGAAGTATCATGGTTTTTCTTTTTTTCTAATTCGTAACTAAAGGGTTTATTTCAGGAAAGTTAAGTACTCGAAAGCAATACGATATTGGTACAATGCATTCAGGAAGGCCAGATTTTTATTCGACCAAGCTGTCTCCGCATTGATTAAATCGGTGGTTTTTACCAAACCTTCTTTATATCTGTTTTGCTTAATTCGATATGCTTCGCCAGCACTCTCTTTGGCTTTCTCGGCCGATTGAAAGTTGGCTTTGGCCACATTCAACTGCAATTGAGCTTGTTCCAACTCACGCTGTTGCTGTTCCATGTATCGTTCCAATTCCAAATTTTGCTTATGCAGCTCCGCCTTCATCTTCTGTACTTTCCCTGCGGTTTTGTATCCATCGAACACATTCAACGACAGTTTCGCTCCTACCATCCAACTCTTTGCGTTTGTTCCCAGTAACTTATCATCGTTTAAGTTGTATGCTCCAAAGGCATTTAAGCGTGGTAAGTATGATGCTTTTGCCGATTTTAACATCTGCTCGTAAGCGGTTACTTTATTCTGAAATGCTTGAATATCGTTGCGTTCTTTTCCCAATTCCAATTTAGCCTTGGCCCAATCTTCCAAAGGAATAGAAAGTGTATCTGAATTTTCGATTTGAGCATTAATTGCCATCCCCAGCAAGTAAGTCAATCCATTGTTGGCTCTGTTTCTCAATGCTTCAGCGCTTTTCTTTTTCGACTGTGCATCCAACAAACGAACTTCCATCTCCAACAAGTCATCTTTCTTTACCAATCCTTGTTCGTAGTAATTACTAATTAAATTGTAGTTACGTTGTACAGTTTCAACAACCTTCGATAAGAATTTATTTTGAGCATCAGCCAATTGTAAACCGAAGTAAGCACTCTTCACCTGTAGTTCGATGTGCTCTTGTGTGCGCAACTGCTGATATTTCAGAGCTTCCATTTTAGAGCTGGCCGCTTTACGTCCATGCCAACCATCTACATTAATAATAGGTTGCTCCAGAATAACTGAAGTTTGGAAATTCTCAATGTTATCCGGATCATTCAACGATGCAGGATTAAAATCGGCTTGCTGTACAATTTCTTGCTGAAGTTTATAACCGAAGCTGGCCAATGGATTATTAGTAGCTGTCGCCAGGTGCTCAATGCGAACTGTAGGTAATATTAATGCATTGGTTTGGCGATAGTCTGCTTTTGCCGATTGATAATCGGCCTGACTAATCTTAATCTCGAAGTTACTTGTTTTAGCTTTTTCCAACGCTTCGTTTAACGATAGCGTCACCTTTTCCTGAGCCGATACTCCCCCAACCGAAAGTATCATTGCTGCTAAGAGTATTTTAAATCCTTTGTGTATCATCGTTTTCTGAATTCTTTGTTCACAACAAATTTACCTCAGATTCAAACATATCTACACTTCTATATTTTTAGATTTTATTTATACCATCATCAACAAATCTTATACACCCTAAATATCAATCCGTTACAAACAACACACCTCATATACGAGATAAAAACATAAAAGGTTATATAGTGATAATTGTCACGCTAATTGGAAAGGAGGAAAGGTTTTAAAAGTGAAAAAGATAAAAAAGGGTAATACGCTCAACATTTAATCGTTATACTATAAAACACCTCTTCTTTCACCCATATCTTCCAGCCAGAAACTCTGCTTGCGACAAGTAAGATGTACCAAACAGGTTAACATGATTCAGTACGTGATACAATTGATAGATTCCCTCACGGAATTCCCACCCTTCTTTCAATGGAAACTCTTTTTGGTAAGCCTGATAAAATTCCAGAGTAAATCCTCCAAACAGACTGGTCATAGCTAAGTCGGCTTCACGATGACCGTAATATACTGCGGGATCAAAAAGTACCGGATTTCCATTTTCATCGTGCATATAATTTCCTCCCCACAAATCGCCATGCATAAGGGTGGGTTCTTCTGCCGAGTCGCCAATTATAGTGGCAATTAGTTTCTCCAATTTTATAAATGCTTGCTTCAATCGAACAGAGGCATGTCCATTCTTTTCAGTCAATCGATATTGAAACAACAGGCGGTTTTCCCAGAAGAAATCCATCCAACTTCCTGCTGTTTTTCTATCGGTAGTATTTATCTGAGCGGTTGCCCCAATGAAGTTGTCTTCGTAGAAGCCATAGTTCTCGGCAGTATAACGATGCATATTGGCCAACTGCTTTCCCAGCTCCTCGTAAAAATTGGCTTTACGCACTCCTTGTTGGATATGCTCTAGTAATAAAAACTCATCATCAGCTAAAACTACCTGAGGAACTCTGATAACATTTGGTTTTGCCAACTCATTTAATCCATTGGCCTCTTTTCGAAACATAGAATCGGAAAAACCCGACTTTAAGAAATAATGTTTTCCCGATTCCATCTTCAATACATTGGTTTGAGCAATACAGCCTCCTCCCACCATCTGCTTTCCGATGATTCGATCGTTTAATTTCTCTTCAATTAAATGATGTATTGCTCTTTCCATGATATTTCAGTTTAGTAATTCAGATTCTATTATTTTAATCTGTTTTTCACCTCTTCCAATAAGCCTTCACAGGCATCTTCCAATAAGTCAAGTACCAATTCAAAACCTTCCGATCCGCCGTAATAAGGATCGGGTACATGGTCATAGTCGAATCGGGTACAGAAATCGGTCATCTTATATAACTTTTGGGTTGCCTCTAATGTAGGAGCCATTTGGTTCAGGTTATCCATATTACTATCGTCCATTCCAATAATCATATCGAAATCATCAAAATCGTTAACTCTGTCAACCGGACGAGACAAACTGGTTAAATTATATCCTCGTTTAATGGCATGGCTCTGCATTCTTCTATCGGCAGGCTCTCCTGCATGAAATCCAGATGTTCCGGCCGAATCAATTTCAATTTGATTCAACAGCCCTGCTTGCTTCACCAATCCGGTGAATACAGCTTCCGCACTCGGAGAGCGACAAATATTTCCTAAACAGACAAATAAAATTCGTTGCTTACTCATTCTTTCCATATTAAAATATTAACCTGAGTTCAATTTCTAATTCAAAGATATCTTTTTCGTTTTGCTGTGCGAATTAAGCCTCCTGTTTTTATACTGTTTCTGCTAGTATCTTCTACTTCCAATTCAATTTCTGCAATCGGTTTTTTCAGACATAACAGTAAAATTGACAATATTTTAACCAAAAATTAATGCTTTTCAAAAATAATATCTATTTTTACCGACCAGTACCTACCAGTAGTAAGATTAAAAAAATAAATGATGAAGGTGGAAGATATAAAAAGAGAGTTTTTAAGTATTTATGGTGAAGGAGATGTAGCGGTTTACTTTTCTCCAGGACGTGTAAACTTAATTGGAGAGCATACCGACTATAATGGAGGGTTTGTATTTCCATGTGCTTTAAGTTTCGGTACTTTCTTGGCAGTAAGAAAGATTGAAGAAAAAGTAGTTAAGTTTCGTTCTGCCAATCAAGATTTCGCAACTAAACTGAGCTTCAACCAGTTAACAACTCCACAAGGAAAAGAGTGGGTAAACTATCCACTTGGAGTTATCAATCAATTCTTCAAAAAAGGCATTGAGCTAAACACAGGTTTAGAGCTGTATTTCAATGGGAATGTACCTAATGGAGCTGGTCTATCTTCATCAGCAGCTCTTGAAGTGGTAACAGCATACGCATTAAACGATGTATTAGGAACAGATCTAGAAAGAGTAGAATTGGTAAAAATGTCACAAAAAGCCGAAAACGAATTCGTTGGTGTTAATTGTGGTATTATGGATCAGTTTGCCTCAGGAATGGGAAAAGCCAACCATGCTATTTTCCTAAACTGCGATACATTGGATTACGAACTAGTGCCAATTGAATTGGAAGGTGTTAAGATTGTAATTAGTAACACGCATAGTCCACACAAATTAGATGCAGGAAAATACAACGAGCGTGTAGCCGAATGTAAAGCAGCTGTTGAAAAAATCCGCGAAATTATGCCTATTAACCTATTGGGTGAATTGAGCGTTGAAGATTTTGCATCGGTAGAAAGCACAATTACTGATGATGTTATCAGAAGAAGAGCACACCACGTTGTAACTGAAATTAAGCGTACGCGCGATGCTGTTGATGCATTAAAAGCAGGAAAAGTAGAAGAGTTTGGTCAACTAATGAATGCTTCACATACTTCGCTTCGCGATGACTACGAAGTAACAGGAACAGCATTGGATACAATGGCTGAAGAGGCCTGGAAAATTGACGGAGTTATCGGTTCTCGTATGACTGGTGGTGGTTTTGGTGGTTGTACAGTTAGTTTGGTACGCGACGAAGCCATCGATTCATTCATTGAAAAAGTTGGTGCCAACTACGAAAAACGTACAGGTATCAAACCTGACTTCTATGTTGCTGAAATTGGTAACGGAGCATCTAAGTTAAATTAATTTCGAACTCGTATTACACAAAATATCATGAGTACATTCAATTTAGTTGATCACCCACACCGCCGATTTAACCCATTAACTGGCGAGTGGATTTTGGTTTCGCCACACAGAGCTAAAAGACCATGGCAAGGACAAGTAGAGAAAGTGCAAGAGGAGAAGCGTCCGCAGTACGATCCTAAATGTTACCTGTGCCCAACCAACGAAAGAATTGGAGGAAAAGTAAATCCTGATTACAAAGGAGCTTACTCATTCATCAACGACTTTAGCGCACTATTGTCTGACACTCCTGAAGGAGGTGAAGACAATGGCGATCTTTTCCAGTCGGAAGCTGTTCGTGGAATTTGTAAGGTAATTTGCTTCTCACCACGTCACGACCTAACTGTTCCAGAAATGGAAGTGGATGCCATTAAGGGGGTTGTGGATTTGTGGCAAGACGAATACAACGAGTTAGGAGCTAATCCGGCCATCAACTACGTACAGATTTTCGAAAACAAAGGAAGTATCATGGGGTGTAGTAATCCTCATCCACATGGTCAAATCTGGTCATCTAGCAATATTCCAAACGAAGTAGAAAAAGAAGTTGTTCGTCAGAAAGCTTATTTCGAAAAGCATGGAAGAACTCTTTTAGGCGATTACCTAGAAGCAGAAGTAGAGAAAGAATCACGCATTCTTTGCTCAAACGAACACTTTGTTGCATTGGTTCCTTACTGGGCAGTATGGCCATTCGAAGCAATGATCATCAGTCGTTCGGCTCATGCCAGCATCAAAACATTCAACGATGAAGAGAGGTTAGCACTTGCTGATATTTACAAGCAGCTAACGATCATGTATGATAACTTGTTCGAAGTTTCATTTGCCTATTCGGCAGGTATCCATCAGGCACCAACCGATGGAGAAGAGCATCCTGAGTGGCATTTCCATATGCACTTCTATCCACCACTATTGCGTTCGGCAACAGTAAAGAAATTTATGGTTGGATACGAAATGCTTGGTAACCCACAGCGCGATATCACTGCAGAAACAAGTGCTGAAAGGCTACGTGCACTATCTAAAGTGCATTACAAATCGGCAAAGTAGTTGTAAACTAGAAAATTTAATAGTTGCAAGGGCACTAAACTATTTTTAAATTAGTGCCCTTAAATACTGTTTTTTATTAAATAATCGAATTAAAATCAGACATTTTGTTGAGAAACAGTAGTACTTCCTCAACAAATGTCAATCATCTAATTAATTAACTATGAGTACTGGATTTGCATTTTGGGACTATGTAGTGTTCGCCCTTTACGCAGTAGTCATTGTCTCTGTCGGACTTTGGGTATCTCGCGATAAAAAAGGACACGAAAAAAATGCCGAAGACTATTTCCTTGCCGGGAAAACACTTCCTTGGTGGGCCATTGGTGCTTCACTAATCGCAGCAAACATCTCTGCCGAACAGTTCATCGGAATGTCGGGATCGGGATTTGCAATGGGATTGGCTATTGCTTCATACGAGTGGATGGCTGCCCTAACACTTATCATCGTTGGTAAATATTTCTTACCAATCTTTATCGAAAAAGGATTGTACACTATTCCTGAATTCATCGAAAAACGTTACAGCATCACACTGAAATCGATTTTGGCGGTATTCTGGGTAGCACTTTTTGTTTTCGTTAACCTAACATCAGTTCTTTTCCTTGGAGGTAAAGCACTGGATACTATTTTAGGTAATGGCGATGGAAGCATCCTTATTCACTCCATCATTGGTTTAGCACTTTTTGCAGCAGCCTACTCACTTTGGGGAGGTCTTTCTGCTGTTGCTTGGACCGACGTTATTCAGGTTATCCTATTGGTAATTGGTGGTTTAATTACAACTGTAATTGCCCTTAACCATGTTACTCCTGACGGAGGAATCGTAAACGGATTCTCTCATATTCTGGATAAAGCGCCTGACCACTTCCACATGATTTTGGATAAAGATCATCCTGAATACATGAACCTTCCGGGTATTGCTGTATTGGTTGGTGGACTTTGGGTAGCAAACCTATACTACTGGGGATTCAATCAGTACATCATTCAGCGTACATTGGCTGCTAAGTCGTTGAAAGAATCACAGCGTGGTATCGTATTCGCTGCTTTCCTTAAGCTAATCGTACCTCTTATCGTTGTTATTCCTGGAATCATTGCTTACGTAATGTACAAAGGCGAAGCAGGAACAGCTATTATCGACGGAGTACAAGGAGCATTCAATATTGGAGGAAAAGACAACGCTTATCCTTGGTTAATCAGTACTTTCGTTCCTACAGGATTGAAAGGATTGGTAGTTGCTGCATTGGCTGCTGCTATTGTTTCTTCATTGGCATCAATGCTAAACTCTACTGCAACGATCTTCACAATGGATATCTACAAACAGAACATTAACCCTAAAGCCAACGATAAATCATTGGTAACTGTAGGACGTTTGTCTGCAACTATCGCATTGGTTATTGCTGTTGTTTTAGCTCCATTCCTAGGTAGCATCGACCAGATGTTCCAGTACATTCAAGAGTATACAGGATTAGTTAGTCCTGGTATTTTGGCTGTATTTATTTTGGGTCTGTTCTACAAAAAAGCAACCAACAAAGGTGCAATTTGGGGTATTTTATTGTCTGCAGTTATTGCATTCTACTTCAAAATTGGACCAAAAGGTATCGCTGGCGAAGAACTAAGCTGGTTGTTCCCAACATTACCTTGGATGCACCAAATGATGCTTACATGGATTATCTCTATGGGAATCATTGTTGCAATCAGCCTTGTTGACGGTAAAGGAAAAGCAAGCGACAAAGCAATTACTATTTCTGGCGAAACATTCAAAACCGGAAATATCTTCAACATTGCTTCATTTGCTATCATCATTGTATTGGTGGTACTTTATGCTGCATTCTGGTAGACTATATCTACAAACAATATATAAAACGCTGCCTCAAAAGGGCGGCGTTTTTTGTATCTATGAAATTCTCAACCGCTAATATCAAAAGTCGATGGTCAACTGAACAGGAGTATTTCTTTCGTGTAAATTTAAGTTGGTAAACGACATTCCTAACAAACGAATACCTCGATGAAACTGGTCGGAGTATGTATCCAATAACTCTGCAGCCTGCGTATAAACTAAATATGACAAATCGAGGTAGTTGGCATAGGTTTTACTTCGGGTTTGCTGTTCAAAATCGGCATACTTCACCTTTACAGTAATGGTTTTTCCTCGCGCATTTATGCGCTCCATATGCGAAAGCGTTTTTTCCACAATGCCTTTTAGCCGGTGATGCAATTCCTCAGCATTGGTAATATCAGTTTCAAAGGTGCGCTCGGCACCAACCGATTTACGAATTCGGGTAGGATTCACCTCTCTTAGATCAATTCCACGACAAATATTATAAAAGTAACCTCCTGCTTTTCCAAAATTACGCACTAGGTCTGAGCGCTCCATCTTTAACAAATCGGCACCTGTATTCACTCCCATATCGTGCAATTTAGCTGCAGTAACTTTACCTATTCCAAAGAATCGTTTAATGGGAAGCTCTGCAATAAAATCGGTTGCTTTCTCTGGTGGCAACACAAACTGACCATTGGGTTTATTCACATCAGAACACACTTTGGCCAAGAATTTATTGTACGATATACCTGCAGAGGCTGTCAGCTGTGTCTCATCAAAAATGCGTTTTCGGATCTCCTTGGCTATTAATGTTGCCGATGCTGGTCCCAACAAAGGTTCAGTTACATCTAGAAAAGCCTCATCGAGCGAAAGTGGCTCCACTAAATGAGTATATTCATGAAAAATGGAATGAATGATTTTAGAGACCTCTTTGTATACTTTAAACCGAGGTGGTGTTAAAATCAGATGAGGACATTTTTTCAAAGCTGTTTTTACAGGCATGGCCGATCGAACACCATATTTACGTGCCTCATAGCTGGCAGCAGCCACCACTCCTCTGTCGCTACTTCCACCTACAGCAATTGGCTGACCTTTCAAATGCGGAAAGTCACGCTGCTCTATGGATGCATAAAAAGCATCCATATCCACATGTATTATCTTTCGTTCGATCATTGTTTTTAATACTGTGGTAAAATTACGCAAAAAAATAGCCGGATTGCATAAACAATCCGGCTAAACCAGCAATGCCAGTATATCTAATGATCTATTGGCCTAATGTTGCTACCATTACCGCTTTAATAGTGTGCATACGGTTTTCAGCTTCATCGAATACAATTGAATGCTTACTTTCGAATACCTCTTCAGTAACCTCCATCGATTCTAAACCAAATTTTTGGTAGATTTCTTCTCCAACTTTTGTTTCACGATTGTGGAACGCAGGCAGACAGTGCAAGAATTTCACATCAGGATTACCTGTTAGTTCAATTACTTTCTGATTTACCTGATAAGGAGTCATCAATTTAATACGCTCTTCCCATACGCTATCTGGCTCTCCCATTGATACCCAAACGTCAGTATAAAGGAAGTCGCAATCTTTAACAGCTTCAGCAACATCTTCAGTCAAAGTAATAGTTGCTCCTGTTTCTTTTGCAATCTCACGACACTGAGCGACCAATTCTTCTTCTGGCCAACACTCTTTTGGTGCAGCAGCACGGAAATCCATACCTACTTTAGCAGCACCTACCATCAACGAGTTACCCATGTTATTACGAGCATCTCCCAAGTAACAGAACTTAACCTGATTCAATGGTTTATCGGTATGCTCTTTAATTGTTAAGAAATCGGCCAAAATTTGAGTTGGGTGAAATTCATCAGTCAACCCGTTCCATACAGGAACTCCTGCATATTCTGCCAACTCTTCTACAATAGCCTGACCGTAACCACGGTACTCGATACCATCATACATTCTTCCCAATACACGAGCAGTATCTTTCATCGACTCTTTGTGTCCGATTTGAGATCCTGAAGGTCCAAGATAAGTAACGTGAGCTCCTTGATCTAACGCAGCTACCTCGAAAGCACAACGAGTGCGAGTAGATGATTTTTCGAAGATCAAAGCAATATTTTTTCCTGTTAAACGAGGTTGTTCAGTTCCAGCATATTTCGCCTTTTTCAAATCGGCAGCCAAGTCCAACATGTAGTTGATTTCTTTCGTAGAGAAGTCTAATAACTTCAAAAAGTGTCTGTTTCTGATATTAAAAGCCATAGTTTGATATGTTTTAATGTATTAATCTTCGTAGTTCATTGTTATTTTCGAGCCATACGATTTGTCTTCCAGCTTGGTAGCTTCGGTGATTACACTTTTCTGTCCTCCACCTTCAACAAATTTCAGACAAGCTCTAATCTTAGGAGCCATACTACCTTCTGCAAAGGTACCTTTTTCCAAATGTTTTAAAGTATCTGCCCGATCTAAAAATTCTAGTTTTTCCTGCTCTGGAGTACCAAAATCTTTATAAATGAAAGGAACATCGGTTAAAATGTACAGCTCGTCGGCATTGATAGCTGTTCCCAGCACTGCCGAAGCAAGATCCTTATCAATAACAGCATCCACTGTTCTTACGTCATTATTCTGATCGTGATAAACAGGCACACCACCACCACCAACAGCAACTACAATATTTCCTTCGCGAGCTAATTTTTCAATTATATCTTTATTGAAAACATTGTAAGGAACCGGAGAAGGAACAACTCGACGATATCCACCGTCTTTTTTAGGAGATGATTTAAACTGCCATCCTTTCTCATTTTCCAATTTTTCAGCTTCTTCTTTGGTGTAGATTTTCCCTACTCGTTTGGTAGGATTAGAAAATGCATCATCATTTTCATTTACCTCTACCATAGTCATCATTGTAATGATGTTCTTTTCAATTCCGTGTTTATTTAACACATTACGCAACATGCGGTCGATCATGTAACCTATTCCTCCTTGCGAGTCGGCTACACAAACATTTAATGGCATCTGTGCAATGTTATACATCGCTTCTCCAGCATCATTGCGCATTAGTATATTACCCACTTGAGGTCCGTTTCCATGAGTAATCACTAAGTTGTATCCATCTTTCAATAGAAAAATTAGATTTTCCAGCGTATCCGCTGCATTTTTTTCCTGCTGCTCAATGGTTCCCTTCTCGTCTCCACGAAGCAGTGCGTTTCCGCCTAAAGCAACAACAGCTAATTTATCCATTTAACGCAATTTTTAAGGTTAGTAACAAGGTCAACAAACTTAAAATATTTTGGGAAAGTTGGTACTGCTAAAATGATGATTTATCTCGTTAAACAAGATGTTATAAAACAACTTTAACAATTGCTCTAAGTTTTTATATACTAGCCCACTAGCCACCAATCAAATTAAAATCAAAATACTGACTGATAAGTAAATATATCATAAATGGGGGCAAAAAAGCATCAACTTGTAATAAGGTTATTAGATATCTGTTCAACAATTTCGTTAACTTTGTATTTCGTCCAAAACCCTATTTTTAGATCAGCACCTATGACTCAAAAAAAGAAGAGCACAAAAAAGAAAAGTAAAGTGTCGAAACTATCGCTTTTTACTAAATATTTCACTCGCAAAAAGTTAAGATTAATTACAGGAATTGTATTCTTCTTATTTGCATTCTATTTAACCCTATCCATCCTTTCGGCAATACTTCATGCCGGAGCCGATCAAAGTATTATTGACAGTAATGTTGGAGACATTGTTGGTCGCCCCGCAATAAAAGCTAAAAACTGGATGGGCAAAGGAGGCGCATGGTTAGCCGATTTGTTTATGAATCGTGGTTTTGGTTTCGCAGCCATTGGTTTTGCCTATATAGCTACACTATTAGGCTTGTTCCTAGTTAAAGTAGAGGTAAAACGCTTAGGACGAAAAATATTCATTGCCATATTCTTTATCTTATGGACATCCATTGCATTGGGATTCTGTTGTTCTTCCATGTACAGCACCCAACATTTCTTACCAGGCGGTAGCTATGGTTATTTCATGGCCGACTGGCTATATGCATTTTTAGGAGGAATTGGTACCACATTGGCTTTACTTGTATCTATTTTCATTTTTGGAATATTGGCTTTCGAAAATTCCATTGAAATTCTTCAACAGTTTATTCCGAAGAAAAAAGAGAAAGAACAGGTAGAAGATGAAGAGATAGATAATGAAGAAGAACAGGCTGAAGAAAAAGCTGTAAACGAAGACATAGCATCAGAGGAAGATGTTGTTCGATCGGTTACTGAGGACGATCGCCTTGAAGCTGTTTTTGAAGAAGAGAATAACGATTCTGCACCAACAGTTGATTTTGCTAGCGAATTAACCGATTTGCCTTCTGAAACTGAAGAAGTAGAACAGCCAATAGAAGAAGAGGCTGAAGTAGAAGAAAAAGTATTCATGACAGAAGATTTGGATATTCCTGCACCTAAAGCTCCTCCTGTTCCCAATGATGATTTAGAGGTTACTGTTGCACAGCCTTCTGAAAACGAACCAGTGAAACAGATGGATATGTTGGAAGACTACGATCCTACATTGGACTTATCCAACTACAAAGTACCTTCGGTTGAATTATTAATAGAATATGGAGCTGACACTCCTGAAGTTTCCAACGATGAGTTGATCAGTAATAAGAATAAAATTGTTGAGACTCTTCGCAATTACAAAATCGAAATTACAAAGATTAAAGCGACAATCGGTCCAACCGTTACACTATACGAAATTGTTCCGGCACCGGGTGTTCGTATTGCTAAAATCAAAAATCTGGAAGACGATATTGCACTTAGTTTAGCAGCTTTGGGGATTCGTATCATCGCGCCAATTCCTGGAAAAGGCACCATTGGTATCGAGGTACCAAATCGTAAGCCCGAAGTGGTTTCTATGCGTTCAATTATTGCTTCGAAGAAATTTCAGGAGTCGAACTTTGAACTACCAGTTGCTTTGGGAAAAACCATTACCAACGAAACTTTTGTGGTTGACTTGGCCAAAATGCCTCACGTATTGGTAGCAGGAGCAACCGGACAAGGTAAGTCGGTTGGTTTGAATGCCATCATTACCTCATTACTTTATAAAAAACATCCATCGCAACTTAAGTTTGTTTTTGTGGATCCAAAGAAGGTGGAATTGAACCTTTACTCTTCCATTGAAAACCACTTCCTGGCCAAGATGCCTGATGAAGAAGAGCCTATCATTACCGATATTCATAAGGTGAAAGCCACGCTTAATTCATTAAATATTGAAATGGACGCGCGTTACGACTTACTGAAAAAAGCACATGCTCGTAACATTAAAGAATACAATAAGAAGTTTATCAGCCGAAAACTGAATCCGGAAAATGGGCACCACTTTTTGCCATACATTGTATTGGTAGTGGATGAATTTGCCGACCTGATTATGACTGCTGGAAAAGATATTGAAACTCCAATTGCACGTATTGCACAGTTGGCACGTGCGGTGGGTATACACATGATTATTGCCACACAGCGCCCTTCTACCAATATTATTACGGGGGTTATTAAGGCCAACTTCCCTTCACGAATTGCCTTTAAAGTGGCATCAATGATCGACTCCCGAACAATTCTCGATCAGCCTGGAGCCAACCAACTTATTGGGAAGGGAGATATGCTTATTTCTGTGGGCAGTGATGTTACACGGGTTCAGTGTGCATTTGTCGATACGCCTGAAGTAGAGGCTATCTGTGACTGTATTTCGGAGCAACGTGGTTATCCAACAGCATTTATGCTGCCGGAATATGAAGGAGAAGAAGGAGGAACTGAAGGAATTTCGGTAGATATGAAAAACCGGGACGAATACTTCGAAGATGCTGCACGTTTGGTAGCCATGAATCAATCGGGCTCTACCTCACTTATCCAGCGTAAATTCTCTATCGGATACAATCGTGCCGGTAGAATTATGGATCAATTGGAAGCTGCTGGCATAGTTGGTCCAAGTGAAGGTTCTAAAGCACGACAAGTTTTAGTACAAGATGAGTACGCTTTGGAACAATTATTGAACTCATTGTAAATTGAAATTAGTTAGAAGCGAAAATAGAAAAAAATGATGATGAAGTACTGGCTTATAATTTTAGTGCTATGTGGTGCATTTATTAATGCACAAGCACAAAAAGATCCCAAAGCTAAAGTGGTTTTAGACAAAGTGGCCAATGCAACCAAGAGTTTTAGCTCTATGGATATTGCATTCTCGTTTGCTTTAACCAATGAAGAAGAGGGCTTGAACGACGAGTACGAGGGGAAAGTTCAGGTAAAAGGTTTGAAATACAAGCTTTCTATGATGGGAGCAGAAACCTATTTCGATGGAAAAGCCATCTACACTTACTTACCTGATGCAGGTGAAGTAAATATCGATAATCCAAGTGAATCGATGGAGCAAATGCTAAATCCATCTAAGCTATTCACTATTTACGAAGAAGGTTTCGATTACAAATGGTTAAAGAAAGAAGGAGCAAACACCATTGTTGAGTTAATTCCAACAACCGACGAGCGCAACTTCAAAAAGGTAATTTTAACCATTAACGAAGCAAAAAAGCAATTGGTTGGAGCTAAGTTATTCTCGAAAGATGGTAACACCTATATTATCACCGTAAAAAGCTTTACCTCCAATAAAGCTTACGATGATACTTACTTTACTTTCGACACGAAGAAACATGCCGATGTGTATGTTAATGATATGAGATAAACGGAAAGAAAATATTTCAGGAATCGGCTTCTTCATTTTATGGGGAAGCCTTTTTTATTTACGTCCGGATTACAAATCCGAACGAGCAAAATATTAAAACAACTTGCCTTTTAGCATCTGGTATTCGTATTCGAAATTAGGAGTAAATACCTCTTTTCCCATATTCCTTTTTAGCTGGCTAGGTGACCAAAATTTACCTTCCTCCACTTCATCGGAATGAATTCTGATATTTTTATAATCGTAGGTAACAAATACATATACCAACTCTGCTTCAATATCCGATTCCCATTTATAGGTAACCACATGTTGAGCCGAAAAATTTTCCAGTCCGATCTCTTCGAAAGCTTCACGTTTTAATGAAATTTCCAGATCTTCGCCATAAGAGATATGACCACCCACAGCTGTATCCCATTTTCCTGGTTGCACCAATTTATTCATTGGCCTTTTTTGCAAAAAAAGATGCTTAGCCGGATTCAAAACATGCAGGTGAACAACAGGATGCAACAGCTTTTCGCCCTTGTGGCAAACCGAACGAGGTGCTTTTCCTACCACCTTTCCTTGGTCATCGACCAGCGGCAGCCACTCTTCCTCTTCTAAAGTGTTTTGCTGCTTTTTAAACTGAAGTCGTTGCCTCAACCATTCAAACACAAAATAGGCTGCAAAAATGATGTAGAACAGTCCTCCACTAATAAACGCCCAAGCTTCTTTAGACATAAACCAGGCCGAATAAAAAACTAACGCAGTGTGGAACAGAAAAATGAAAAACATAGCCTTCAAGCTACGCCGCATTTGAGCAGCTTGAGCATCATTCATCTCTATCCCCTTCATGTAACGCTTTGTCATTCCACCAACAATATTCAGCGGAGACCAAATAGACACAGCCAGAATGAGGCATAAAATCATCTCGATCAATCCTGGTTTCAGCTTAAAAAACAGATCATCGTGCAGAGCAATAGATACACCTCCCAATAAAACGATCAATCCGGTATCAAAAAGAATAAACTTATCGATTCGCTTTTCGCGCAGCCAGGTATAAATCATCTCAAGTAGTCCGACTGCTACAGCAACCATTAAGCCAATTTCGGTTCCCCATATTTCATCGGCAATAATAAAAACCAACAACGGGATAAAGCCGGGTAGCATTTTTAGGAATAAAGTGCGTCCGTTCATTTTCTCTTTTTCAAAAAAAAACCGCAACTAACGCTGCGGTTTAAATATTTTTTTAGATCTCAACCCATTCACCCTCTTTATCCAGACGATAAACTTTCTTGATATACATTTCAAACTTGAGAGGTTCATATGGACCAATACGCCCAGTACTAGTATCCCCATTTGGTCCATAAGCAAAATCTGAAGGTGTCATTATTTCAAATTTAGCCTTTTTATACTTTCCTATTAATGAAGTTGTCCATGCAGTAATTACACGCGATGTCCCTACAATTACTTCTAGAGGCTCATAGTTCTTTTCATCAAAAATAAGTTGTTCTCGTCCATCAATAAACGTTCCTTTGTAAACCACTTTCAAGCGATCCCCTACACGCACAACGGTTGAATCTTTCTTTTCTGTTCTTTCATTGGTAAAGTACTCTTTCGTGCCTTCTTCAATCATCTTTTCATAAACACCATTATCCTGTAATTTATAATCAGGGTTTTCTTTTAAAAAAGTGCTAATTAAAGATGCTTCTCTATCACGCTGCTTCTGTCCATTTGTTGTTTCACACGATGGTAAAATCACCACACATGCTAAAAGCAATAAAATGGCTTGAGTTATCTTTAAATTCTTCATATCTAGTTATTGCTATCTATTTTCGAAATACTTAATTCAAATAATAATGTAGTATACGGAGGAATTGGATATTGTCCATAAGGTCCGTATGCCAAACCTGAAGGAATAATGAATTTTGCTTTTTCATCGTACTCCATCAATTGTAGTCCTTCTTTAAACCCTTCAATTAATCCACCTGCACCAATAGCGAAATCAAATTTTCCTTCGTCAAAAACCTTCCCAGAAAGAAACATTCCTTTGTACGTAATATTCACTTTTTCTCCCATAGCTGGCTTTTCACCATTGCCATCTTCCAACTTAATGTAATACAAACCAGACGAAGTAGGTGCTTCTGTTATGTTATTATCTTTGACATATGCCTTTAGCTGCTCTTCTTCTGCCTTACTTAAACCTTCATGGTCAATATCTTTTGTTTTATTATCGGAACAAGCAAAAGCTACAACGGTTAAAAGTAAAATACTTACAAATTTGGTTAATCTCATTTTTGGTTAAGTTTTATTAGATCACGAATATATATTTTTTACATAGAACCTAAAAGCTCCTCTTTATAATCTGGCAACAATGCTTCAAACTTTTTCAAAGTTTCTTCCATGGTCAAATGAGATTCACCTCCAGAAGCATTTGCATGTCCACCACCGTTAAAATGATGCCCGGAAAACAAATTGGTTGCGAATTTCCCCTTCGATCTGAAAGAAATTTTAATTCTGCCATCTTTCTCCATAAACAAAGCCGTGAAAACCACATCGTTAATCGCCAGTGGATTATTTACAAAACCTTCGGTATCGCCTGGCACAAAATGATATCGCTCCAACTCTTCTTTTGTCAAACTAATAAAAGCGGTTCTATATTCTGGCAAATGCACCATCTTTTCAGAAAGCGCATACCCCAACAGCTTCATTCTGTTTCCAGAGTATTTATCAAACGTATCCGAGTAAATTCTGTCCTTATCGATACCTCGCTTTAACAAATCGCCCACAATCTCGAATGTTCTCGGTTGCGACGAATTATAACTAAACGATCCAGTATCAGTTAAAATTGCTGCAAACAGAGATTCTGCAATCGGTAAATCGATCAATTCATTATCGCCTAATGCATCAATTACTTCATATACCAACTCTGCTGTTGCACAGGCAGAAGTATCGGAAATAACCACTGAAGCGAAATCACCTGGATTAGGATGGTGATCAATTAACACCTTTGGAACAGACAACTGACTAGTAATTTTAGCAATTTCACCACAACGGTGTTCATCATTAAAATCAACATAGAAGATCAAATCGGCATTACGCAACAATTCTTCTGCTGTATATTTCTGTTTAAAGAAAACAACTACTTTTTCCTGACCGGGTATCCAGTGTAAATAATCGGGGTAATCATTGGGAACAATAACCTTTACCGATTTATTCAATTTTGTTAAATACTGAGCCAAAGCCAAAGAAGAACCAATTGCATCACCATCGGGATTGATATGAGGGATAATGGAGATTTTTCGATTATTTTTTAATAACTGCTTTAGGCTACCAATTTTTTCAGTGTCAATTCGTTTCAATTTCTCCTTTTTTCAAATTAATTCACAAATATAGAAATTATCATACTCCCGAACTTCTAAAATTTGTTTAAAATTACTAATTTAGGTTGCCTCAGGTAACCATAAAAAGAGAACGCTATGGCCTTAAACTACACATTTACAATGATAAAGCCTGCGGCTTTTAAGAATAATCTGTCAGGATCTATCTTAAAAGAAATCAATGAGCATGGATTTAAGATACGTGCAATGAAGTTGACAAAGCTCACGAAGAAGCAGGCAAAACAATTTTACCATATTCACAAAGGCAAGCCATTTTATGACGATTTAATCCAATTTATGTCTTCGGGACCTGTTTTGGTAGCCATACTGGAAAAGAAGAATGCGGTGAAGGAATATCGAAAGTTAATTGGCTCAACTGACCCAACTCAGGCAGACGAGGGAACATTACGAAAAATGTTTGCAGAATCGAAGTCGCACAATGCTGTACACGGATCAGACTCTGATGAAAATGCCAAATTGGAAGCTGATTTCTTTTTCTCCCGATTTGAACGTTACTAATCGTTGTTAGATATTTATGAAATAGAAAATGGCCTTGTAGAAATCTACAAAGGCCATTTTTTATATGTTCAAGGTTACGGTATTATTACAACTTAACAACTCTCCAGCTATCCAATAGAAATTCATTCACCTCCTCGTTCATATTTCTATTGAAGTCCTCATATTTCAATTCGATTATATTCTCTCCTTTGTTTAGCGTCACTTCAATTGGGCTGGACATTCCCCAGTTGGACCACTCATCACTTCCACGCTGTGGAAATACCATTACACCATAGTATTTACCATTCACATAAAGCGATCGGATACCACATTTGTTATCCGTATTCACCGGACCATTTCCGTTGGCATAACGGGCATCTATACTATAAGTTCCTTTATCGGAAACTGTCATGATTGCTTTATAAGTTCTATTTTTTGCTAAACTGAAATCAGTAGCACCTTCCCCTTTAAATCCGTTCACTTTTCGCGCTGTTGTATCGGCAAACTTCTCTGCCTCAACCCACAATTCATTGCTATTCTGAACTTCAACAGGTTCGCTTAAAAATGATTCACGTCCTTTGGCATCGACAGCAAGCACCTGATATTCTACAAATTCTTTATTCTTTTCGATAATAATTTTAGTAGCAGAAGTTTTCTTAAACAGCTTACCATTTTTAAATACTTTGTAAGAAGTGGCATTAGCAACTTTATTCCAAGTCAATTGGTTTCCATTCCACTTTGCACGAGGATAATCAGGAGCAATAGATGAAGCTACCATGTTCATTTCGCTATTATCCATTTTCCCGTTAAGCACTATTTCAATGGTATGCTTACCAATCAACTCATCCGCAACAACTGCTTCTTTTTGTTTTTTTCCATCTACAAGGAAATGTTTTATTCCGTTTCCAAATCCCTTTACAGTGATATTCAGATTGGCTTTTCGATACTGAAAATCGTTCAACTGATATTCTCCGTTATATGCTTTAGGAACAAAAGGCTTAAAATGTAAACCTTCAGACTTAAACTCCATACCGAAAATTACACGATATACCATGGCCAACTGACCGCCCACACTCCATAACTGACGATCAGAGTTCAATGCAGTTCCATTGAAATCGCCATTGCTGGCAGTCATGTTTTCCTTATTGGTTAGAAATAAAGCGGCCTGACGCATCATTGAAGCCATTCCATGCTCTACTACTTTCGAGTTCTTACTCTTTGCTCCAGCCCAAGTCCAATAGGCCTGTACGAATGGCCAAATGGCCTTATTGTGATAAGGAGGAATTCCTGCTATTTGAGGATAGATACATGGAATTCCATAATCCATTACAGGCACACTTTTCATCATTGCTGCAGCTCTGTTTTTATCGGCAACATCGAATAAAACGGCCAATGCCTCTCCCAAAGCTTCGGCACGTGGAGATACCACTTGTTTTTTACGCCCGTAGATAAACTGTGCATAAAACTTATCTGCTGGTAACCAAAGTTCTTTGTTGATAGCAACTTTTAATTTTTCAGCCAATTCAGAGTAGTCATTCTCTACTTTTAGTAGCTTGCCCATTTCTCCCAAAATCTGTAGCGTCTGATAAAACACCACATTGGTTCCAAGCGTTTGCGACAAGTAAATATCTTTGGGATCCATCCACTTTGGATAAGTTTGCTTTCTCCAATCCAAAAACGAAGATTCGCCATAAAATAACCCAGTAACAGGGTTTACGGCTGTTTTCAAATCTTCTTCGATACTATTTCGGATAATATCATACGCCTTCTGCAACCACTCTTGCTTCCCTGTAACTTTATACACCTCCCAGGCTGCCAACGCCCATGTTACCCGGTCAGTTGAAACAGGCCACGAGCCACCTGTTCCTGTATCTTGAATAATACGATCGTTTTTCACTTTTCGCATTAAGCTATTCTTTGCCACTTCTGGCTCAATAGCAGCCATTGCAAGAACGATGCTATAACTAATGTCGCGTGTCCAAACACCTGTCCATTCTTTACCTGCCATAAAGCATCTGTCGTCGCGTATATCTGCTAACATCTCTTCCAGCGACATGTTGTAAAGTGCATCCATTAAAACCGAAGGACTATTCAAGGTAGGATACTTTTCTAAATCAGCTGTTTTGCTCCATTCTGAAGATGTATGAGCTGCTGGGTTATAAGCATTGAAGATCAAAGTTGTTTCATAAATACCATCTCCGTCTTCATCGGTCAACTCCATTCCTTTTTTAGATGGTAAGTTTTCGAAATCCCAGCTTAATGGTGTATTTCCGCCTGCAATATAAACCCCTTTGAAATCGGCCTTAAACATTTTCTTTCCATGAATATCGTTGTAATATCCATCCTTGTTTAAAGCATCTATTACAGGTTTTAGGTTTAATCGAAATAGTACCTTTGTGTTGGCAGGTACAGCTTCAATTGAAGTTTCTCCTTTTAACTTAAGTAATTTTCCAAATTCAATATCGATTACTGCTAACCCATTCTTATTCGGGTTAATAACAGCCTGGTGATTTACTCCATAGGCCAACTCATTGTCATTGCCATTCAAACTGAACTTGAACTCTATTTCAGGATTAAAAGCTGCATTTGCAGGACTTTGGTAATCCGAATGCAAAGTATTATTGCTAACAGCTTTCGATGTGTACTTCCTTTGTTCAACCCGGTCTTTATAGACACTAAATGCATCTGATTTATAAAGGACTGACTGTCCAAACACAGTGAATGCAAAACAAAAAACAGAAATAAATAAAACAACTTTCTTCATTCGATCTAACTTTAAAATTCACTCCCAATATTGAAACAAATGTAGCAGCTAGTTTCGTTTTGCTTTATCGTTAATGCACTCTTTTTTTCCCGCAAACGTTTTCGATGATACATCTCTCGCTATTAACCGATGTTAATGGTCTGTTAAGCCAATTGTTTTCTGTAATTGAATAATTAACTTTAAAACTAACCATTCGTAATCACTAAAATTTGAACCCATTATGTCAGAAAACAAGCAACAAGGAAGAAGAAATTTCTTTAAGATTTTATCTTCGGCGGGTATTGCAACTGCAATGACTCCGATTCTAGCTCCAGCTCCTGCATTTGCATCTGAAGCTCCCAAGGTAAAACCTAAAACCAATATCGACGATGCGCTAAAGCATCCTAGGACAAAAGATTCAATGCCGGGTAAATATCCTGCTCAGGTTATAAAAGTAACCAATACCGAAAGTGTAAAAGATGGTATACCCAACGAGGAAGCAGCATATGAAATGCTGAAGACAGCTATGCTTTCATTAACCGAAAAACGAAAGCTGAAAAAAGCCTGGCGACAGTTTGTTTCTCCTAAAGATAAAATTGGTTTGAAAGTAAACCCTGTTGCTGGAAAGCAGTTAACCACTAGCCATGCTGTTGTAAAGGCAGTAATTCGTCAATTGGAAGAAGCAGGAGTTCCTCGTAAAAATATTGTTATATGGGACAGACGCGAAATGCAACTTCATGAGACCGGTTTTACAACTGAAAACTATCCAGAAATCACAATTTCAGGAACAGAGCAAAAAGATAAAGATGGAGGATTCAGAGCAGAAGATGGTCAGCTTTATGGTGAGAAAATGATTGATAAAGGTTGGTTCTATTGGGCCGATATTGAAGGAGAGTATGATGAATATACACTACCATACATGGTAAATGGAGGAAAGCATTCCTATTTCTCTAAAATTGTTACTCAACAAGTTGATAAAATCATCAATATCCCTATTTTGAAAAATGCGGGAGGTTCATCTACACTATGTCTAAAGAATCTTGCATACGGAAGTGTCACCAACACCGGACGCTTACACAAACAACTTTGGGCAGAAACTACGGCTCAAGTATGTGCTTTCCCTCCTCTTCGAGATAAAGTAGTTCTAAATATTGTTGATGGTTTAAAAGGTTGCTACAATGGCGGACCATCTGCCAACCCTCAGTTTATTTGTAACTACAACACTCTGCTTGTTGGCTCCGATGCAGTAGCAGTAGACCGAATTGGTCACGATATTGTAATGAAAAAACGAATGAAAGAAGGCCTTCAAAAAGAAGAAAAAGCCTATTATCGAAAGTTTATGGACTTGGCCAACGAATATCAACTAGGTGAATCTGATATTAATAAGATTAAGCTTACTTCAATATAATCGATATAAAAATGATAAAAACATTATCTGGCATATTATTCTCGATGCTTCTGTTTGTGCTAAATGTTCAAGCCCAATTACCATCAACGTCACTACCTAGCCTTAAGGTAACTTCATTGGATGAATACGATGGTAATTCATTGTGGGGATATATGAATGGTGGCTCCGATCTTTATTTTGAATATGGATTTGAACAGTTGAAAGTTTACAATGCCGAGATGAATAAAAACAAATTCACATTTCGAATATTCAGGATGAGGAATCCAGAAATGGCTTTTGGAATTTATAGTATTCATCGATTTAAATGTACTAAAATTGACAACGTTCTTTTTCCACATTGTGCCAACCCAAAACATTTTCAAGCCGCATATGGTAATTGGTACATTTCAATATTGAAAGATAACAAGCAAGAATTCAAAGCAAAAGAACAGAGTGCCATTGTGAAATGGATAAAAGATGAATTCGAATCCAAATTAATTACCTATCCTTCAACATTGGATTTAGCCAACACTATTCTCATAGCTGGTCCGTTAGGTTGGCAGAATAGCTATACCGAATGGATGGATTGCTTTGATAGTACCAATATCTTATTTTGGATCAATAACGGACAGGCTATAGTTAGTTTCCCTGATAAAAAAGTTGAAAGTCAGTTTTTAGAACAATGGAAAGCGGTTGGTAAGGCATATATAAGTACTATAAATGAAATCCAATTCAGATTAGAAAAACAAAATGAACATTGGCTGCTCTCAACAATAAATGAATAAAAAAATGGAGTTGTTTTCAGAACAACTCCATTTTTCTTTAATTCCAAGTTACTTTATCGGCCCATGTAGTAAGGACATTCCGCACAGGAGCTTGCTTTTTCTGTGCTCGGTGAAAAATCACCCGCATCAATCGTAAAGTATTTGGATATTTTGTCTTAAGTATTTTCAAGAAAATTGCTGGAAATGCAGTTATTACCACTCCAAGTAAAGAGATAAATACAACTTGCCATTCCTCTTTTAATGGAGATAGAATGAATGCAAATCCAATTGTCAGCGCATTCAAACCTAGGATAATCCGAGTAGCCGACCAGTGGCTAAATCCAAGCTGAATTATTCTATGGTGTAAATGTCTTTTATCAGGCAAAAATGGCGAACGCCCTTTTAACATTCTAATTAACATTACTCGTAATGTATCGAATACAGGAACAGAAAAAATTGCTAGTAATAGAGTCGCTGAATGAGGTCCAACTATCGCTTTCACCTCCATGCTATTATTAAAATGTACACAAATTGCTGCAAATAGAATCCCCAAGATTAAAGACCCTGTATCGCCCATAAATATCTTATTGCGATGTCCGAATACATTAAAAAAGAAAAACGGTAACAAAGACCCCGCAGTAGCCATACATAAGATAGAATACCCTTGGTCGCCAGCGAAATAAAAGATTGCGCTTAATACTAGTGATGCTAATATTCCAAAACCAGAAGCTAAACCATCGATGCCATCAATTAAATTCAAGGCATTTGTCAACCCAATATATACTACTAAAGTTAATAAGCATCCTGCTTCTACAGATAAATCAATTATTCCAAATAGACCATCTAATCCCTTAAATCTTAGTCCACCAACAAAAACAATTAAGCCAGCTGTTAAGATTTGGTAAATTAATTTTTTTGATGCCTTCATATCCAGCAAGTCATCAGCAATTCCAACATATAACATCAAAATCATTCCTGTAAATATAAAGCCTAGATCAGGAACATTCAAGTTATATGACAACGTAGTTGTGCTCACAATAATACCAATGAACACTCCAATACCACCTAAAGTTGGAATCGGTTTCTTATTCAACTTACGATGATTTGGAACATCAACAATATTCTTGGATAATGCAATGTCTACTAATTTAGGGATTGTTCGAAGTACTATAACAAAAGCTAATCCGAACGTTAATGCTAATGCAAAATAATCAGCCATAGAGTGTGTTTTCAAGTTCACGTCTAATTGATACAGAGGGATTTTCAAATAGACTTGGATCAATTAAGCTTCACAAAGATAGTGATAATATCGTGTACTTTCGCTTTAAACCATGGCTTATACTAAAATAATAAAAGGGCATCAAGTAACTTGACACCCTAATAACCATAGATTGATGTTTAATTAATGTTTCTAAAATTGAGAACTTAAATAACTTAACTAAAACACCTTAATTGAATATTTTCACTTCTTGTTGTTTCGACTTCAGTTTAATTCCAACCATGTTAGATGTTTTATTAAACTGAAACCTTACTTTTCGACCATTGACAGTTACTTTTCGTGGCTTTTTATTTCCATAAACATACAAATGACCGCTAGTATGTCTTTCAGGAACATTAACAGAAAGCCCCCCTTGAGAACTTTCTCCTTCAATACTCTTCTCAACTCCATTTTCGATCAAAGTAAAACTTGAATTCGAAGCTTCTGGGTAATAATAAACATCTAGTGATTCTCCTGATTTATTCCAATTCTTCTGATTACCAATGGTAGTATTCCCTTTTACAAAAAGACTTCCCTTCTTCACAAATACCGGCACTTCCGTCAAGTCTGCTGTTATTGAAATAAACTGCTTTCCATTAAATTCTTTGTTATCCAACAAACTAATCCATGTTCCCTCAGGCAAATACACTTCTCGAGTATTCTCTTTTGATAAAATTGGTGCCACTAGAAAAACATCTCCAAACAGGTACTCATTCCAAATATGATAGGTCTGCTCATCGTCAGGATATACCATAGCCAGAGGCTTCATGATTGCTCCATTGGCAGAACTACTATTTAAGTTGGAATATATGTAAGGAAGCATTTCCATGCGCTGCTCACATATTTTTTTAAACTGTTTCTGTAGTTTTTCAGAACAATGCCATGGTGCTCGATCTGGTTTAGCACCACCTGCTCCATCAATTTTAATCTCATAACAACCTGTCCATGCACCAAATTGCAACCATCGGATGAATAGATCTTCTGGAATCATTCCTTGTCCGAAATAACCACCTACATCTGTTCCCCAATTAGGAAATCCCATAAAGCTACAACGTAATGCATTGGCTAAATTCGATGCCATTCCATCCCACGTAGTACGCACATCTCCTCCCCAAACAGCACTAAGGTAAGGTTGTGCTCTATGAAATGCCGCACGAGCAAAGTTGTAATTATCATCTTTCCAGTGAGCAGACAAAATATCATCGGTCACCTTAGAATAAAGGTAACCATACTTATTTCGCCTCTGCTGCATTGGAGTTCTGTCTTTCCAGCCCTCTGCTGTTGGAAAATACTCATCCGCACGATCCATTTTATGCCCTTTCACGCCAAATTTATACTGCAGATTGGTTAATCGTTTCTTCCATTCTGTAACAGCTTCAGGGTTTGTTAAGTCGAAATAGCCGAAAGAACCAGTCAAACGTCCAGGAAAATCATGGTCTCCCCAGGTTGCAGGAGCAATCCAGGTCATAAACTGTAAATCGTACTGCTCGTTTAATGTTTTTATCCACTGCTCAGGATTAGCAAATTTATCATTGAAATCCATTTTCGACCATGCATTTGCCCCATTGGAATAAGGACGATCAACAAACATCGCAGTCAGAGGAATTTGCAAATTAGTAAATTGCTCTGCATCATTTAAGATATCCTTCGCCCCTTGCTTATGATCATCGCGCCAGGCAATTGGACCACAAGCCCACTGAGGTACATATTTTGGCTTTCCAATAACTTTATAGTAGCTAGAGTAAATCTGCTTATAATCTCCTGTAAACAGATACCAATCCAGCGTTCCTGTCGTATGATAAATCTTCGTGCGCCCATTCATAGCCAACTCGTATCGTCCATAAGCAAAAGTGTCCATAAACGAAGCATATCCTAAGCTATTGAAATAAAACGCTGAAAAAACAGATGCACAGTTTTCGAAGTAACGACCATGCTCGGCCAGTAAATCTACATCATAAGCATTTCCTCTTAGATCGGGCGATTTCTTATTGTCTGGAAACAATGTTTCTCTAAGACCGAAGTAGTGTCCCCCAAGATCCTTCAAGCAAATAATAATATTTCTAGCCCATTTAGGCTTCGCTTGAAAACGAACTGTACTATTACTAGTTTTTACTGTTAACTCCACTTTTTCTTTTGCTGTTCCGGGTTTACTTCGTCCCAAAACGGCTTCAAAATCCAACATCAATTTGGTTTCATCACTATTTTGTGATAAAATTTCAATGTTGTCTGGCTTCTGAAAATTAAAGCAAATGGAATCAATTTGAACAATTGTTTTTCCATTGCTTATTATTGAAATAACTCCTTTATCTAATTTGATTTTGTTTTGAGCTTTAACAACATTTGCAACAACTGCTAAAGCGAATAAAATCAATGCGATCTTTTTCATTATCTATTTTCTAATTTAGTTCCGATTTTCATTGCATTTTTCACACCAAATGCCAGCTAAAATAAATGGACCTGAGCCTTTCGGATCATTATCCTTTTTCTTTTCATTTATGTAATAAGCGACACTCCCATCACGATATGGTTTACCACCAAGTCCAGCCACAGCACATACTGGTGATAAAGCAATTCCTCCATCAGCTTTAGTTTTTATAAGGTGGTTAATAATTCCACCGTATGCTTTATTGGCATTTGCCAAATAACCTCTATCTATATAACCGTGATAAACTGCTTTATATAAGAAATAAGTGAACATGGCAGATACCGATCCTTCTCTATAGTTTCCATTTGTGTCGGGCTTATCCAACACCTGAAACCAAACTCCCGATTCTTTATCCTGCACTTTCACAATAGCCTCGGCTAACCGATTCACAATGGCCAACACCTTATCTTTGCTTGGATGTTCTTCAACAAAATCTAATACATCAACAAGTGCCATGGCGTACCAGCCCATACCTCTTCCCCAAAAATTGGGTGAACACCCAGTGTTTTTATCAGCCCACTTTTGCGCCTTACTTTCATCCCATCCATGATACAATAAGCCAGTATTGGCATCTCGTGCTTTTTGCTCCATTACTATCAACCAGTTCATTGCTATATCCAAGCTTTCAGGATCATTAAATTCCTTGGCATACTCAGCTAAAAATGGTGCCCCCATGTACAAGCCATCTAACCACATTTGATGAGGATAGCGCTTTTTATGCCAATAGCCTCCAGCACTTGTACGAGGATGTGTTTCCAATTGTTTTCGCAATAAATGAATTGCTTTTACATATACTGAATCTCCACTTTGCTTCCACAATGGAAATAACATCTTCCCTGAGTTTATTTTATCAATATTGTAGCTTGACATACGATAGCCTTTAATGCTACCATCATCATTTAATAGCGCATTGGTATAAGTCTTTGCATAGTCCAGATACAGCTTTTTATCTGTAACCGAATATAATTCCATGAATGCAGTTCCCATTAACCCTTTTGTGTATTCCCATCGTTTTTTAGTAGAGCCTTCTACCTGCCATAGTTCGGGTGCTTCATTCATTATGGTTTCAGCAAGTTTCTCACTCCATTTCAATCCATTTTCAGAAGCTGATTCTTTTTCTGTTTTGCAGCTTATGAAACAAACACTAAAAATGACACACAACAGGATAACAGACTTAGTTCTCATGACTTATATTCTTCAATTGAGGTTTAAATTTTACTTTTTGATTATCTCCTTTCAAAACAACTTTCCCCTCTTTTCCTGCTCCTTCAGCCTTTATTTTTCTGAAATTGATATCTTTCGATTGTTCTACTTTTACCGAAACTTCTTCTTTTGTTTTCAGGCTTATATTCTTGAAGTTGAACTTTTCGGCATTAATGATTGTCATCCCATACTTACTGCTAAGCTGCATGTTTTCGAATGACATATTAGCTATCAACTGGTCGCTAATTCCTTTTGCATGCAATGCATGTTTCGAGTTTTCAGAATAGATATTTTTGAAATAAAAATTCCGAAATACCGGTTTCTTATCTGACTTTGGTGTAATTGAACTTGCTCCGTAATGCATGTTCAGCTTTATGGCTTCGTTTTTAATGTTATTCATTGTGATATTTTCGAACCATAAATTCTCAATCACACCACCACGACCAATGCGTGATTTAATACGAAGTCCACGATCGGTATTCGAAAAGTTACAATCGTGAGCATACACATGATTCACTCCACCCGACATTTCGCTCCCAATAACAACACCTCCATGCCCATGATTGGTATTGCAGTTTTTAATTACAATATGCTGAGAAGGCTTTCCAACTCTCCATCCATCTTCATTTAATCCTGATTTGATTACAATACAGTCATCACCAGTCGAGAAATAACAGTTATCAATCAACACTTTATTGCATGAATCGGGAATAATTCCATCGTTATTTGCTCCTTTGGTAACTACTCGAATATTCTGAGCAATCACATTTTCGCCATACACCATGTGTACCGTCCACATAGGACCAGAAGTCACCTCAAAATCTTTTAAAAGGATATTTTTACATCCTACAAACTGGATCAAAGCCGGACGTAACATCGATTGGTGTTCGTAAGCCAACAGATTACGTTTTTCTGGCGTTACTCCATCCAATATCTGCTGATACAAAGTAGGAAGTGTCATGTGCTGTTTCTTTTTCATGAACCACCATGCAGAACCATTCCCATTTATTTTTCCCTTACCCGAGATGGCAATATTCTGGCAATTTCTGGCATAAATCAACGGATGATAATTCATGCACTCAAATCCCTCCCAACGAGTAAATGTGGGGACCATGTAATCTTCTATTTTGTTGGAGAACAACAAAGTTGCTCCGGCTTTTAAGTGAAGGTTTACATTGCTTTTCATATCCAAGAAGCCGGTAAGCCAAGTTCCAGCAGGAACAATTACTTTTCCACCGCCAGCTTTATTACACTGATCTATGGCACTCTGAATATGTTTCTGATTATTATATTCCGCTTCTGGCTTTGCCCCAAAGTCGGTAATCACATAATCATTATTTTTAAATTGAGGAATTGTAAACACTTCTTTTCCCCATGGTGTTTTTTCAACTATTTGCTTTTCGTTCGATTTACAAAAGCCACTAGTAACAGCCATGGCTAGTAAACAGAAGAGTAATAATCTATACATCTGTCAATTTTTTGTAGCATTCAATAAAAGAGATACACCCACGAGTTATAACAACCCATGAGTGTATGATTTTTGATAACTATAGTGCGCTTTTTTGTTCCAATGTTTTCTCAATCACTACATCTTCAACGTTATGAGTAAGTGCAACTGGCACCGAATTTTCGGAAGTAGTAATCTGTGTAAAACGACCTTGTTTTACATCATCTAACAACAATACCGGACGAGGGTCTTTTTCCTGGCTAACAAAACTAATTCCATTAACCTGAATGTTTTTCACAAAGCGTACGAACAGACCACTACAAGGCAATTCGTTCCACATTGTTGGCTGAGGGTAACTTCTCTCTTTGTATCCAACGTCCTTCAATGAAGCTTTGTATTCTCCAGCCTTCAATCCACCTTTATTTACAAACAAGATATTGTTCAACATTACATTCTCTATTACTCCTCCAGGGATACCAGAGATTGATGAACTAAAGTTTCCTGTATTGTAAGCAGTAACATTCGAAATAGTTACATTTCTCAACTGTCCTTGTGGAGGTGTTGGAGCGTCTTTCTTATGTTTTCTGGCTCTGTTGCCTAAACGAATATAGATAGGGCATTTTGTCTCGTCAACTGTTAAGTTCGACACCGAAACACCTTCCATGATTCCACCATCAACAATCTCCAACGATAACGCTGTAATACCTTCCCATCTTCCAGCATGTTTTTTCTTGGCAATAGAAGGCTTCACTGTACAGTTTGAAATAGATAAGTTACGGAAACCACCTGTTGATTCTGTTCCACATTTAATGGCGTTGCAGTGCGTACTAATTACACAATTGGTAATTGAAACATGCTCTGTTGGCGCTGGTCCTGTACTTTTAATAGTAATGGCATCATCGCTAGAATCGTAAATACCGCCACTAACAATAACTCTTCTACAACCATCAATATCGATGGCATCGTTATTTCTATTGCAGTGATTCCAAACTCTTTGATTTAAAAGATAAACATCCTCGCAATTCAGGTAATGCTGATTCCAAATTCCTGAATTTATCATGGTAATACCTTCCACTCGAACGTGGTTACATGAGATGAACAAAATATTTCTGGCACGACCATCTTTGTCGCCACCAGCACATTCCGGACGACCTTTTTGGTATTTACCTTGTCCATCGATAGTTCCCGAACCAGTAATAGCAATATTGGTAGCTCCTTCGGCATAAATTAATGAATACCATCCACCAATATCCTTTTGCGAACGGTATTCCGGGCGTTTCTGACGAGGGAAATCATTCTGATCGGTACTAGCATACAATGTTGCTCCGTGAGCCAAATGCAACTCCACATTATCTTTCAGTGTAATTGTTCCCGATTTAAACATCCCTGCAGGTACAACAACTGTTCCCCCACCATTTTTATAACAATCTTCAACAGCTTTATTAATAGCCTTTGTACTTAGCTTTGTTGTATCATTTTTTGCTCCGTACTTTACAATGTTGTACTCTTTGGCATTTACTGCCACAGTAGCAACTGCAAAAGCGAGAAAAAATAAAATCTTTTTCATGGTCTACTCTTTTTCTAATTATTTATTTAAGATAAATTCATTGATTCCTTTTGTATATATCGCAGCTTCTTTAACACTCTTTTTCCAGTTTAACTGTCCCACCGGACATGCAGCATTGAAGTTTTCGAAAAGTGACACGACTTCTTTGTACTCTTGCAATCCTTCTTTCAAGGTAGCTTTAAGGCTCTCTGTAATAAATTCGTTTCCTCGAATTGCAATGCGCTTTCCATAGTACATTTTAGCAACCGAACGGTACAGTTTGGCAGATAGCAGTGTTCTGTAAAAAGTATTGTATAGCTTATTATAAGCCGAAGTATCTGCAATAAAAGCTTTTGCTTTCTTAATTAACTCCAGGGCTTTTTGAGATTCTGCAACAGCAAAATTCTTTTCGGCAACAACATATTCCAAATAGGTTTCATTCATCAACTCTTTTGGTTGTAACCATCCATTTTCCAATACATCCTTGATCTCAATCTCATTGGTTTTAGTAACCATTTTGTGCTCTGCCGGAGCCAAATGATTAACAATATCTTTCCAATAATGAAGCGATTTACCTACCCCATGCTTGAGTTCAATCTCTTTATTCTCCAACCACCGTCCAGATACATGACGTGTATAAATTGAGCGGTAGTGCATATTCATTCTGGAATGCGAAGTGGTATTTAATCCCAGAGTATATAGTGTGGATAGAATAATTTCATCTGCAATCTGAAAAACAGGAAGTAGATACTCTAACGATTTCTCTCCATACTTTTCTGTTATAAACTGAGTTAACACCTCATCTTCGGACAAACCAGGTTGTTCTAGCAATTGATGTAGGGCATATATATTTACTTCGGTAGGCGTATCCAGAATAAGAGTATTCCCATATCTCGATGTTCTTAGGCAAAAACCAACCACGTTGTTCATCTGGGCATATGTTTTCCATCGTTTCATGTGAACTCCCGGAAATATACTTGCTAAAATTCCCTGACCACTAAATTCGTGAGCACAGTCAAACTCAATCAATACTGGTCGATTTAAGTCCTTAATCCAAGTTGAAACTGGATGAGTAACAAAAAAGTCGTGAGGTGTTTCCTTACACATCACTGTTACCTTCTTGTTTTTAATCAGATCCAAACAACGCCTCACATTGGCTAGCTCTTCGTAGTTGTAAAAGAACGTACGAATCACCAGTTCTTTTTTTCGTTCGTTTATCACGATATCGGCCACAACATCAACTAATGCAGCCAGCTTTTCTTCGGCTGTTTTGTATCTGGTCGAATACTGATCCTCGATACGAGCACCTGTCTCAATAAATGTCAGAACAATTCCATCGATATCTGGCACTAGATCCAACATCTTTCGGTAATCAGCTCTAAACCAATCCCAGAAAGCATTATTGTCCAAGTCAATTTTACCATCCTCTTTGCGAATAAATTTCTTCGGATAATAATCTAGTTTGTAAAGAGCATGATCCCAAACCAACACATTTTCAACACCTTTATCATGTGCTTTTGCTGTTAGCTCATTAACCAACTGTTGTCGTTTGGTTTCTTTCACCTGCTTTAAATCATGTACAATCTCATGAGAAATCTGCAAATGATTTACATTATAACTGTCTGTTTTTTCAATTAGTTTTTGTGCATCTGTTCTATTCTGACTTAGAATATTCCAACCAATTACGGTTTCGTTTTTAATCTCTTTCCTACATCCTGTCAGAAATGGAACAGCAAGTATCAAGCAAAAAAGTATCGTTTTCATCTTCATAGGTTTAATATTCACTCTTGCATTAATCTTTAGCCTTTAGCCATCCAACAAAACCTCCTGAAGCATTCAGTTTTACAGTTACAACATCTCCTCTTTTCACTTTCTGGCTTTGACGATTCAAAAGATTATTCATTTTTGAGTGGTCGGTAAAAAATGATGCATCATACAAAGCTCCTTGCAGAAAAGAAAAGTCAACTGTAATCTCTCTTGCTGTTTGATTATTTATAGCACCTATGAACCAATCTTTTCCTTTTCGTCTTGCCATCACCACTACTTCGCCCAACTCGGAAGCAGGCAATACAACTGTTTCATCCCAGGTAGTGGGAATTGCTTTTATCAAATCTTCGGCAGGATGTCCGATGTAGTACATTGGATAATCGGCATAATGTGTTAATGGCGAAAGAAAAACAATTGGCTTAGCCAACTCTTTAGTCCATGTATTTCCAAACAATTCCTTTGGGTTAAAAACCATAGGAGTATAATCGCCAAAACCAATTGCTAATCGTGTAAAAGGTAAAATAACATCGTGCTCTGGAGATAAAATTCGATTGAAACGAGAAATATGCCACTCTTGTCCTCTAATTCCTTCTCGGGTCATTTCATGTGGATATGTACGATGTAGCCCTGTTGGTTTGTTACAACCATGGAAATCAACCATTAGCTCTAAATCAGCTGTTTCTTGCAGAATTCGTTCATACCATCTCACTATTTCAATGGATTCAGGAGGGAAAAAATCGATTTTAATTCCAACAGCACCCACACTTTTCACTTTACGTAAAAAAGCAGACTGCTTCTCTTCCCTATCCAAGTATTTACTATGCACCCAAATAGTTGATTCAACTCCAATGGATTTTCCATAATCAATACACTCTTTTAGCAGCTCCCATTTTCCTTTTGATTCGTTCTTCCAAAATCGCCATCCATCATCAATGAGGTAATATTCAAAACCTAGCTCTTTTGTTTTGTCGTACCAGTATTTCTGATCCTCGAACTTTGGAGCCCCAACAGCCCACCATTGCCATGAGCTTCTTCCTGGTTTTATCCAACCTGCATTTTCCAGTTTCTTTGATGGAGGATTGCATAATGCCGTGAAAATATCATTGGTAGCTAATTCTGTCAAGTCATCGGTTATTACGCTTACTCGCCAAGGAGTAGCAATATCACCATTGGCAAGCCAGCCAGTTTTATTGTAAGGGAATATTGTTTCCAGTCCTTTTGAGTCGACCTGTAATGACATTCCACTATACTCCACCAAATTAGCTTCTGAGATTAACATGTAAATGCCTTCTCTCTTCCAATAAAGAGTTGTTGCTGGCCGAATTTCAAATGCCATTCCAGCCTTACCAAGCGAAATAGAATCCCTTGCTATTTGCAGAAATGGCTTCTGGGTATATTCTCCCTCGTATCTTCTTTGTTTATGCGCATAAAACACCGATGGATTTCCTGTTATATTCCACCTTACCCGATCGCCCAGGATCCTTTGCTCCTTTTTTAAATGAGTACGTAATCGGGTAGCAATACCACTATTAAAAAGCTTTACATCAAGGTAGAGAGCTGTTTTCCTATCACTCTTATCTTTAATCTTATAAGTTATTAACTTAAAAGGCAGGTGAACTGAAGTATGATTTCCAAAGGTCGAAAACTCTTCGACATGGTCTTCTTCTTTTATTTTCTTAAAAGAACAATTTCGACCTAAATTCTTCTCTTCCAGATCGAATGTAATTGGCGACCATTGTACAACTTTCGTTTGTTTAAACTGAATACAATATTCCAGTTGCCCATTGTGGGTTCTTAACGAAAATTGGATCTTACCATTCTCTACCATAGAGAGGCTGTTACACCAACCACTAAAAGCTATAAAAAGCAATAATATAATACTCGTAATCTTTTTCATTGTAGTTAGGTTGTCGTTTATTAAGTTCTTCCTGTAGGTTTTTTCCCTGAGTTATCGGAATAGTCTCCATTGAATTCTTTGTCATTGATTTTGACATTTTTCAATGTGACATTCTTGCTATTATGAATGCGAACATCCAACTCACTTTTCTTATCCAAATGCTCGATGGTAATATTTTCCAAATGAATATTTTCCATTGGTAACTGAGGCCAACCAGCCACTTCAATCCCTCCGCGATGAGCCGATTTTATATGCATATCCTTGATGTAGATATTTCGAAACAGAGGGAAATGAGTAGTATCTACCAAGTTTTTGGAATAACAAGGATTCAATACAGCTCCCATCTTTGCATGGTTCAACTGCATGTTTCTAATGTAAATATCTTCAACAATGCCTCCACGCTCTGGCGAACTCTTGATGTACAAACCAAACTTCACATTCTGAACACCAACATTATCTACGGCATACACATTACGAACGCTTCCTGCCACTTCACTTCCAATACAAATGGCGTGGTGCCCTTTCAGAATGCAATTCCTTACCACTACATTTTCTGTAGCTCCATAAATTTTATTGTCTTTTATGAATTTAGATTGAATGCCTTCCAGTTCTGTTCCTGTAATATCTACACCTTCGCGACCCTCTTTATTGCGACCCGATTTTATAGCCACATTATCATCGTGATTATTAAACATGCAATTCTCAATCAACACATTGTGAGAGCTTTCTGGATCAACACCATCACTGTTAACTACATTTACATCGAAAAGTACATTGCGAACGGTTACATTCTCTGAAAATACCGGATGCACTGTCCAAAAAGGAGTATTGGTCAACTTTACACCATCAACCAGAATATTCTTACTCAGATAAAATTCCAACAAAAATGGTCTGTAAAAATCTTTCGAAGTATCTACAAATTCGCGATCGGCCAACTTCACATCGGTATCACATAGTCGATGTAAAATCAATTTATGGTGTTCTTTAATATCCTGACGATACCACTCCTGCCATTTTTCACCATCACCATCAATAGCTGGCATTGTTCCTTTTAACGATTCAGATACAATTGCAATATTCTCGACATTGAAAGCTCTGATTAACGGTGAAAAACTTTTTATGGAAACACCCTCCCAGCGAGTAATTACTCCTTTTCCGTTATCTAAATAATTAGTTGGATTAAAAGTGAATTTAATTTTCGTAGCACTGGCCAATTTCAGTCGAATATTGCTTTTCATGTTTATCGGTCCATCCATGCGATAAACATCTGTTTCTTTCACCCAGGTATTTGCGCCAAGTGTATGCGGGAAATATATGGTTCCTCCACCTTGAGCAGATAACTCATCAATGGCTTTATTCAATAACGGTTGAAAGTTTTTCGATCCTTCGGCATCGGGTTTAAAACCGGCATATTCTACAAGGTTTATTGTTCTATCAGGAAATTTTAGTTCTGGAAGTCCATTAACAATCTTTTCTATTGCTCCATCGATCTTTATATCGATCGCATTTTTTTTCTCTTTCTGTATATTACATGCCCCAATCAGAACACATAAACCCAACAAAAAACAAATCCTCTGCCCCATTCAATTTTCGATTTAAAATTATCAAGTAACCGAAAGCTATCTGATATGGCTATTTAAATCAAAACATTGAAGCTAAACATTGTAAAACAGGGGTTAAAAGTTCAATTAACACAACTAATAAACAATAGGTTATAAAAAAAGCAGGCATTACCTTTTTTTCAGATAATGCCTGCTTCGAAAAACGTTAATGGGGTTAATAATTTATAACTCTTTTAATGCTTCTGTAAGCTCTTCAACTGCTTTGTCGCATTTGGTAACAAACTCTTCAACATATTCTGGATACTTCTCTATCGCCTCGCCTTTTTCTGTCAAAAGCTGAAGTTCTTTCAATCGTACACCTAAATCATCCATACCAACAATTAAAACGGAAGATTTCGCTTTATGAGCTTCTTTCCCCAATTCAATGTATTTTTTGTCGGCTAAATATTGTTGAATATTTGCTTGCAATTCTGGCACCTGTCCAATGAACATCTCCAGCATCTCTTTAACGATCATTGGCTCACCACCAGTAACTTCGTTTAAGTAATTTAAGTTAGTTAGTTTACCTTCTGACATAGTCCTCCTTTTGTAAATTTTCACCTATGCAACCTTATGCATGACTCAGTTTCCCGTATTCTTTTGAGTCATTTGGTTAGTTGCAATTTACAAACAAAATCAGAGAAACACTAATAAAACAAAGGCAGAGTAAACTTTCTTTCATCAATTCTCTTGTCAAACACCAACTTCAATTCGATATTAAATTTATTACTTAAAAATCTTGTTTTTATTCAATGCTCGTTGGTATTTTCTAGCATTCTTGTTGTGAGCTCTTAGTGTTTTGGCAAAATTATGGTAACCCGAAAAATCTTCTTTGGCACAGAAATACAAGTATCTATGTTGTTCATAGTTTAACACTGCATCAATACTACTAATTTCAGGATAATTGATTGGTCCAGGAGGAAGCCCTTTGTATTTATAAGTATTGTAAGGAGATTCTAATTTCAGGTGTTTATTCAAAATTCTTTTTATTGAAAAATCGCCCAATGCAAATTTCACTGTCGGATCGGCCTGAAGTAACATTCCTTTCTTCAATCGATTCACATAAACTCCAGCCACCTTTTTCTTTTCATCAGCTTTAACTGTCTCTTCCTGAACAATAGAAGCCAAAACACTTACCTCGACAGGAGACATACCTAAAGCCTCAGCTTTTCGCTTTCTTGATTCTGTCCAAAAACGATTGTATTCCTCGTGCATACGAGCGATTAACTTTTCTGGCTTTATTGTCCAATAAACCTGGTAAGTATTTGGAACAAACATGGCACTATAAGTCTCTTTTCTGAATCCAAAATCATCCATCCATTGACTATTGGTCAATGCATTGAGTAGAGAAGTAGAATCGGCTTGAATTTGCTTTGCCAACTTCCCCGCCAAATCTTCCTTAAATCGAACATTATTAAAAGTCAGCTTAATGGCATTCTGGTCGCCAGAACGTAACTTATTTACAATCTGATTAGTATTCAAACCTTTCTTGAAAAAGTAGTATCCTGGTTTTATTGCATCATTATACTTTTTCTTTTTAGCCACCCATTTAAAGGCTTTGAATTCATTAATAATTCCTTTTTTAACCAGTTGTTTTTGTACCGACTCAACAGTTGATTTTTCGGTAACATAAATTCCTCCTGCTTTTTTCACATTCTCATCGAAAATATAGCCCATAATGGTGAAGGCCCAATAACCTGACCCGATTAAGGCAAAAGCAAAAAATATAATGGCAAATTTTCCAAGCTTTGGAAATAATAATCTTCTATTGTTTTGTTCAATCTGCATTTTTGGCATTTTTATAATATTCTACGCAAATTAAAACATTTGTTCCTTTTTTAACTCAAAAAACAAATAGTTTATTTTCAAATTTCCCTATATCAAATTTTTGTTTCATTTCCACAAAAGGTAATAAAACTCATAAGCTAAGGCAAACTATTATTTCTATTTTTGTGCCACGAATAATTCATTCTCATAGAGAATAGTTATTAATTCATAGAGATGAATTATTACTGCGTGAAAAAGAGTTCAATTTCTTTATTTTCGCGGCATGAATTAGAAAAAACTGAAATAATAATATTTTATAACCGGGAGAAAGTTATGCATCAGGTTAATTTGACTGACAATATTTATTATGTAGGGGTGAACGACAGAAAGACTCACCTTTTCGAGAATTACTGGCCTCTAGATAAAGGCATGGCATACAATTCATACTTAATTGTTGATGAAAAAGTAGCACTTGTTGATACTGTAGAACGCAACTTCATCGACGATTATTTAGATAATATCGATAATATCCTTGAAGGAAGGAAAGTCGACTATCTAATTATAAACCATATGGAGCCTGACCACTCAGGAGCTATCCGTGCCATTGTTAGCCGTTATCCAGAAATTACTTTGGTTGGAAATAAGAAGACTTTCCCAATGCTTTCGAACTACTACCAGATAAAGGATAATACCTTAGAAGTAGCCGAAGGCGATGAACTTAAGTTGGGTAACCATACGCTTCAGTTCTACATGACTCCAATGGTACACTGGCCAGAGACAATGGTTACTTACGAAGTATCGAACCAGATTCTATTTTCGGCCGATGCATTTGGTAGCTTTGGGGCTTTAGACGGAGGTATTTTCGATGATGAATTGAACCTTGATTTCTACGAAGAAGAGATGATGCGTTACTTTACCAATATTGTTGGTAAATATTGTCCACATACTCAGCGCGCACTTAAGAAATTGGAAGGTCTTTCAATTAAAATGATTGCAGCCACTCACGGTCCGGTTTGGCGTACCGACTTAAACTATATTTTAAGCCGATACCAGAAATGGAGCTCTTATGAAACAAAGCCAGGAGCTGTTATTGTTTACGGATCGATGTATGGTAATACAGAGAAAATGGCTGATGCAATTGCACGTCAGTTGGCTGTACGTGGAGTGAAAAACATCAAGGTATACGATGCTTCTAAAACTCACCCTTCATACATTATCAGCGACCTGTTCAAATACAAAGCATTTATTGTTGGAAGCTGTGCTTACAATAACGAAATGTTCCCAACTGTTGAAACGCTATTAACTAAGATTGAGCACATGGGAGTAAAAGATCACCTTCTTGGTATCTTTGGTTCATACACATGGAACGGTGGTGGAGTTAAAAACATCAACAAGTTTGCGGAAAAAATCAAATGGGAAGTGGTTAACGAACCAGTTGAAGAGCAAGGAGCACTTAAGAAAGATAAATACGAGCAATGTATTGAATTGGCTAATGCTATGGCAGATAAGCTTCTTTAATTTATCTCGATCAAAATATTTTAAAGCCGCATCAACAACGATGTGGCTTTTTTATTTCTAGAATATCCATTAAACTTAACCTGTTATACAATTTAACATATTCACATATCAATATTCTTCATCACAAAAAAGACAATCAGATCTTCTTTATATCTCACATTTTCACACTAAAACTTGGAAAGTTAATTTAAATAGCTTCGCAGATAGAAAAGATAAAGAAAGTACAATAAAAAAAAGAGGTAACCTATTAGATAAGAAAACAATACAACAAATTAATTTATAAAACAAAAGGCCGCCCAAAGGGTATTAGAAGGGCAGCCTATTCTCAAACCTAAATGCCAGTCTACGTGAATAAACTGACATTATCCCGGCGTCACCCGGAAATGTCTTATATAAGATTATTATTTTTGAAATTAAGGGTTAGGATCTGGTGAAGCAACAAATGAGGTTATCACTATGTAAGAACAAAGGTAGTCAACAATTCTGTAAAAACAAGGAATAAGCCCATTTTTGCAATTTTCACGTAGCAAAAACGACTATTCTACAGCTTCTTTTTCATTGATATTTCTTAAACCGATCTCGAGAAGTTGAATCAATTCAGTGCCTCCTAGGTCTTGATGAATAGCACCATCTACAACATAAGAAATTCTACCTGTTTCCTCTGAGACTACTACCACTTGAGCATCGGTAGCTTCAGTTAAACCAATTGCAGCTCGGTGTCTTAAGCCCAGCTTTCCATCCACATTTTTATCGGTTACAGGAAGAATGCAACGAGCTGCTGCAATTTTATTACCATGAACAATCATTGCACCATCGTGTAGTGCCGAGTTTTTGAAGAAAATAGTTTCTATTAAAGCTTGCGAGATACGCGCATTAATCTTTTCCCCCGTACGAGAGAATTCTCTCAATTCGTTTTTTCGAGAAATAACAATTAAAGCACCAGTGTAAGTCCGAGCCATATTAAGACAGGCATTTACAATCTCTTTGATATGCTCGTTGGTTGTCGATTTCGTTTTCTGCATAAAGAGATTGTCCAACGAAAGCGTCTGACTTAACTTGTACCTTGTTCCCAACACCATAAACAAACGGCGTATCTCCGGTTGAAAAACAATAATTAATGCCAAAACACCGACACCGATAAACTGCCCCAGAATACTACTTAACAACTGCATGTTAAGCGCTTTAATAAGCAGCCATGCCAGATAAAAAACAAAAATTCCGATGAAAATATTGAACGCTGCAGTTCCCTTTACCAGCTTATAAATTTCGTAAAGCAGTAAAGCCACCAAAAGGATGTCAACCACATCCATCATTCCTATGGTAATAAACAGCGGTGTCATTTCAATGTCGATTTTAATTTCTCGTATATTTTAACTGTTTCCACAGCTTCTTTTACATCGTGTACCCTTAAAATATCGGCTCCGGCTTGCAGTGCCAACATGTTCAAGGCTGTTGTTCCGCTTAGGCTTTCTTGAGGAGTTATTCCCAGCAACCTAAAAATCATCGATTTTCGCGAAACACCTACCAGTAAAGGTAAACGAAATTCTTCAAATGCATCTAATCTATTTAATAACTCGTAATTATGATCTAAAGTTTTACCGAAACCAAAACCCGGATCGATAATTACATCGCTTATGCCAAGTCGGTGAAGGTGATTCACTTTTGCTGCCAAGTCACGAATTACATCACGTGCGACATCATCGTACTGAGGTTGCTCTTGCATTGTTTGCGGAGTGCCCTGAATATGCATTAAAACATAAGGCACTTTTAATTGCGCAATGGTTTCAAACATCTTTTCATCCATGGTACCACCAGAAATGTCGTTCACCATGCATAAGCCAGCCTCTTTCACAATTTCTTGCACAACTTCGGCACGAAATGTATCAATGGATATTCCCACCTGAGGAAATCGGTCACGAATAAGCTTTACAGCCGGAAGTAACCGATCAATTTCTTCTTTTGCTGAAACATCGTTGGCTCCCGGACGAGTTGAATAAGCACCAATATCGATAATTTTTCCTCCTTCTTCAACAATCTGCTCTGCACGTTTCAGTACAGCATCTTCGTTTTGATATTTTCCACCATCGAAAAATGAATCGGGAGTTACATTTAAGATCCCCATCACAACAGGTTCATTCAACCAAATCAATTCTCCATTTAAATTGATCGATCGTTTTTTCTTTTCCAGATTCAATCCATCCTTTCTTATCAACATCTCTGTGCTTTTCTTTTTCAATTTGTGCCGAAACTCAGCGATTAATACAAATGTACAATTTTAGCCATTAACAACTCTATGCACTGAGGATACATTTTATTTCAATTCTACCACTCCGCCACTCAAAAGCCACTTATTATAGCTGTCATTTTTTAAAAATGGTTACTTTTATGCATTCAAAAGCATATCCGAATGGAAAGAACAGAACAACAATACGATCACGTAATATCAATTTGTAAAGATATCTTCGGAAAGAAGATGAAAGATTATGGAACAGCATGGCGCATTCTTCGCCCAAGTTCTATGACTGATCAGATTTATATTAAAGCGCAACGCATTAGAAGTATCGAGGAGAAAGGAACTTCGAAAGTAAACGAAGGAGTTCGTCCTGAATACATCGGTATTATTAACTATTGTGCCATGGCCATTATTCAATTGGAAAAAGGACCTGCTGATGAAGAAATGCCACACGAAGAGACATTGAATCTTTACCTTCAGCATTTGAATACAGCCAAAGAGCTAATGATGGCCAAAAATCACGATTACGACGAGGCATGGCGCAACATGAGAATTAGCTCATATACCGATTTGATTCTTATGAAATTGAAGCGTACCAAGCAAATTGAAGACAACGACGGTTCCACAATCATTTCTGAAGGAATTGATGCCAATTACCTAGACATGATCAATTATGCCGTATTTGCCATGATCAAAATTGAATTTGGCGAAGAGTAAGTAAGTTCACAAATTATTTTAACACCTTTATTCAACTAAAATGCATCGTATTTTAAGTTGAAATATGATATTTGTCCAGAAGCTAGCTAAAGTTTCCATTGGCTAGTTTCTGGACTTTCTTTTTCTCCACATTTAACAACTGGTTAACTATTTTGTAGATTTTGTTTTCGACTTTAGTGTGAATAATCGTTTATTTTGTAACTAATAAGTTGATGATTGAATACTTCGATGGTATCTTAATTATCCCAACAACAGGATTTCCAGACTAAAGAATAAATTGTGTTATTTTCAAAAACAGCACTATTTTCTACTAATCTGAATATCTAGCATCTAAATATCTTGATTAGCATTAATTATGAAATTAATAAAATTAATTAGCCGCATACTATTAGGAATTACCTTTGTTTTTTCTGGATTTGTAAAAGGAATTGACCCATGGGGTTCAGCATATAAGTTTACCGATTATTTTGAAGCGTTTGGTTGGGAAGCATTGGTTGTGACCGCTCTACCTTTGGCTTTTATATTATCGTATGCCGAATTCATTATTGGAATTGCATTATTATTCAACCTGCATACCAAGCGATCAGCGGGACCAGCTTTACTTTTTATGCTATTCTTTACGCCATTGACACTATACATTGCATTAAATAACCCAGTAAGTGATTGTGGTTGTTTTGGCGACGCATTAAAACTAACCAACTGGCAAACCTTTTATAAAAACCTTGTTTTCATTGCTCTGGCAATTATCACATTTAGAAATCGGAAACAGTTTCACTCTATTTTAAACGGGAAATTACAAACCACTGTATTACTTTTCTTCACAGTAGTGTTTACTATACTATCATATGTTAGCTTTAACCATTTACCTTTAATCGATTTCAGACCTTATGCCGAAGGAGTAAATATTAACGAATCGATGGCTGTACCTGCAGATGCACAGAAACCTGTTTACGAAAATATATTCCATTACAAAAACCTAAAAACAGGTCAAGTGAAACAATTTACAGAGCAGAATTATCCTTGGCAAGACACCCTTAACTGGAAGTTTGAGAAGATGGACGAACCACGATTAATTACACCTGGTTACGTTCCTCCAATTAATAATTTCAGCATCGAAACAGCAGATGGCAATGATGTAAAAGATTTCTTTCTGGATGAAGACAATTATACATTTTTCTATATTGCCTACGACCTGTCAAAAGCTTCTGACAAATCGATGAAAACCATTAGAGAATTGATTAAATATTGTAATGAAAAGAACTACAACTTTATTGGTTTGACAGCTTCACTTCAAAATGAAATTGATGCATTTAAAGCACAACATCAACTGCAATTCGACTTCCTTTTCACCGACCCAATTACATTGAAAACAATGGTCCGATCGAACCCGGGATTAATGCTTACCAAAAAAGGTACGATTGTAAAAAAATGGCATTTTAACGATTTTCCTTCAATCAACTCACTAGAAAAAGTGATTAAATAAACGCACAATCAAGCTGTTACAAGCACGATGTAAATCAAAAGTTAAAAAGCATAAAAACTCCCTTTTCAACTCCAACAGGTTTACCGATTGTGTTATCTTTGCAACTCTTGAAATTGTAGTAAAAAACTTAAACCATATTGCAATGAGAAAAAAAGTAGTTGCTGGTAACTGGAAATGTAATACAACTCTACAGGAAGGTGTTGAGTTGGCAAAAGCGGTTGACGCTGTAGTAGCTGAAAAAGGAGCTGAAGATGTAGTAGTTGTTATGGGTACTCCATTCACTCACATCACAAGTGTTGTTGATGCAATTAACACTGAGCGTATTGGTGTTGCTTCACAAAACTGTGCTGCTGAAGCAAAAGGAGCTTTCACTGGAGAAGTTTCTGCTGCTATGGTAAAATCAACTGGAGCTGAGTACGTAATCTTAGGACACTCTGAGCGTCGTGATTACTACGGAGAGACAAGCGAAATTTTGAACAAAAAATTGGCTTTGGCTCTTGAAAACGGTTTGACTCCTATCTTCTGTTGTGGAGAAGCTTTAGCAATTCGCGAAGCTGGAACTCAAAACGATTTCGTAATTAACCAGTTGAAAGAAACTATCTTCCAACTTTCTGCTGAAGATTTCAAAAAAATCGTAATTGCTTACGAACCAATCTGGGCAATTGGAACTGGTGTAACAGCTACTTCTGACCAAGCTCAAGATATGCACGCTGCTATCCGCGCTGCTGTTGCTGAGCAATTCGGTCAAGAAATTGCAGACGGTGTTTCAATCCTTTACGGAGGAAGCTGTAACCCTAAAAATGCAAACGATATCTTCTCTAAAGCTGACGTGGACGGTGGTCTTATCGGTGGAGCTTCAATGAAAGCGGAAGATTTCATCCAAATCATCAACGCATATTAACCTGAATTCGACATTAAATTTTGAATTCAGACCGCTTATAAATAATAAGTTTCAAATATAAATGGCGTAAGAATAACGAGTTATTGTAAGGCATTTATGTGCCGAAAATTGTTGTTTATAAGTGGCTTTGTCTAAAAAATCGATCTACTTCATTAAATTTTATCGCAATAGATAACTATTCCTTAAAAATTTAACTTGTATATCAATCTTTTATTACAATCTGAATTGTAAAATTTAAATCGAACTCAGGTTATTAGTATTTACACTAGATATATTATTTAAGCCATCTTCAAAAGAAGATGGCTTTTTTTGTTCTTAAAAACCCCTCCTATACTGTAATTATTCTCATCTTTCAACGACTCACCTTACAGGAACATAATAATTACAACGAACAATTTAAATCAAAAAAATGACACATAATCTAAATTCAAGAAAACTATTCGTCACATTACTTCTTGTCGTTTTCACCATTATCTCTTCTCAAGCTAAAAAGTACAATCTCAAATTAAACCTAAAAAAGGGAGAAACGTATCAACAAGTTTCCAAGGCCAACTCAAATATCCTACAAGAATTTGGTGGACAGAAAATAAATATGAAAATGAACATTACAGGAGTTACCAGCTACAAGGTACTTGCTGTAAATTCAAACGAATATGACATTGAGGCTAGAATGACTCAAATGGATTTTGTTATGGAAGTAGCCAATAGAAAAATGGCATTTTCCTCTACCAAAGCAGATTCTAGTGATGTTTTCTCATCTATTTTAAAAATGATGACTAACAAACCATTCAATATTAAAATGACCAAGTATGGAAAGGTTACTAAAATCACTAACCTATCGGAGCTTTGGGATGGTGTTATCGATCAATTTCCTCAGCTAAATGCCATGCAAAAAATACAAATGAAAGAACAAATCAATAATGCGTATGGCGACAAAGCATTTAGAGGTAATATTGAATTAGCAACAGCAATTTATCCCAACCATAAAGTAAGAAAAGAAGATAAGTGGACCATCGACACTAAACTACAGGCTGGTTTATCGGCAGATATTCAAACAGAATATCAGTTGTCAGAAATTAACTCGAAACAAGCAGTAATCGTTGGTAAAGGAAAAGTTAGTACTTCTGTTAACAGTTCTTCTATTGAAAAAAATGGAATGAAGATGCAATTTGATCTTTCGGGAGCTACAGATGCAAAAATCAAGATCGATAGAAAATCAGGTTGGATCATTGAGGCTACAACTACCCAGGACATAAAAGGAGAAGCTAAAGTAGAAAGTACTCCTCAACTTCCAAACGGAATGTCTATTCCTATGGAATTTAAAACAACAAGTACTATTACCAACAAGTAAAAAATAAGAGGCATCTGTAATGGATGCCTCTCTCTTAACACCACAAATCTATTCTTTAACCAACTTAAATGTTGTTATCTCTCCACTTTTCGAAATAGATTGCACAAAATAGATTCCTGCTTTCAGGTTATTTACCGAAATTGTTAATCTACTATTATCATCTCCACTAATACTTCTCACTACCTGTCCGCTCAAATTCATGATTTTCACACCTTGAATTTGTTCTCCAGCAACAATGGTTATTTGTTCTGTTGCAGGATTAGGATATAGCTTCGAACTAATTGTTTCGCTATTTACTTTGGCACTTTTGGCAACAACGGCATTTAACGTTACTTCAATAGGTAATCCTTTTTGAGTAGCAAATCGAATAACTGTTTCAGTTGCAGATGCACTTACAATAGTCACACTTGAATGACTACCACTCAATGACCAGTTTCCATGCAATCTTAGTGTCACATTCTTTATTCCATCATTTACTGAAATATTTGGGTTATCCATTGCCAACAATATCGAACTATTGCCATTTTCCTTATACATAACTAAGCAAGGTTCATCGTTCCCCTTTAACTTACTTCCACTGTGACTCATATTTGAATTGCTCTCAAATAGCGCATAAGCCCAAGTATTTGACGCATGATGCTTTATGATATGTGCATTATCGTTCTTCTGATGAACGGTGTATGGCTTAGTCGTATTACTCTGCATCTTAGTTGCAAAAGTTTGCATTGCAGCATTAGTAGTGGAAGGTATACATACATACTCATATTCTTTTTCAGAAGGATTCATTCCGTGATCCAAATAAGCAATAGAGTAATTTTCTGAAGGATTACCCGACCAATCTTCTGTTAGGTCCTGGTTGTAATTCGGAGTTTTCTGGTCTTCCTTTTTCAATGTTAATGTTCCACTACCAGCAACCACATAGAAACCGGTATTGTAATTACTAATCATCCAGTTATCGCTATTCGATGAGAAACTATTTTCTTCATCTGCGCTATAATTAACATTATTTACCTCTACATTTCTTGGCTGACTAGCAGTACGACGCTGGAAAAGAGTAGTTATTGTTTTTCCCGAGTTGCCCTGATAATTTATATCTGATCCCAGTGCAATAATTATATCATCGAATGCAAATGTTGATTTTCTGAAAGTAAATGATGAATCGTGGTTCGCATCAGTATACCAGTTTCCACTCCATCCTCCTCCAGTTCCTTGCTTAAATTTCATTGCAAACAAACCATAGGTTCCAGTTACTTTACTTAGTACCTCATTTCCTTTATTTTGCAAAGCCAGAGATCCTGCAAAATTGTACAGTTGCTTCTCATCTGCACGCTTATAGCGCGCATGCAATTTATTGAATGGAAGAAGTATGGATGTAGTTCCTGGGTTATAATTCCAATCCCAAGTGTTTATATTGAAACCGTTAGCTTCCAGATTGCCAGGATACAAAATTTCCAGTGTTCCATAGCTCTGGTATCTTCCGTAATAATTTCTATCTCTATAAATTTCAGCTCCCCAGAGCTCCTTTGTAAAACCTGCCATTGAGGCCACCCAGTTATTTCTTCTGTAAATTCCACTTACCGAATAGTTGAACTGATAGAATCCCGATTCGAATGGAGAAACTGTTGTATAATTAAATAGTGAATTGTTGCTCCAAACCCGGTTTACATAACCTGCTAAAGTAGCATCGGCAGTACTTGTTCCTAAAATGTCTTTAGATAGAATAGCTATTCGAGCAATAGATGTAGAATCGGTCGTTACATAGCGTCCATGTGGGTTTCGTCCAACATACGAAAGAGGCATCACTCTATTGTCATTACTAATTACGGCCTGATACATCATAGCATCGCGAAAATTCTTATAATACTCAGCTCCTACATTGAATGAACTATTACCTAAAGCATATAATCCCTGTGCAGCAGTCTTCAACGAATACATATAACCTACATAGTTGGCTTGATGATGATAAGATGATCCATCAACTTTTAAAAAGCCTGTTTTTCCTCCACGCTCTGTAAGTACTCTTTCGGCATAACGTTTTACACCTTTCATATACTGTAATTTCTTGTCTGGATCATCGATAAACAGTCCATAGCTTATCAAAGCTTCAAACTCTCCCAATACCATATCAGATAAAGCCCCTAAACCATTTTGAGCCCCCCACATAACATTGTAATTACTTGTACCTACTCCTACAACATAGCCATATGCCTTTTTTTGCTTGCTAGTCATCCAGTCTCTATTGGCAATAAATCCAGATGGAACATTACGAAATGTATAAGGATAGTTCCCACGTGCGACCGTTGTTCCATCGCAATATTGGTTAGTAATAATCTCCATCAAATTGGCCGACTTTTCCTTAATCTCCTCAATATTCGTGGTATCTTTATTCTTGATGTAAGAACCAAAACCTCTTAATATTTTCGATACATCAGACTCGTGTAATACTTTTGATGTTCTGGCATTTTCACCACTTCCTTCAATATAGCAGCTATCGTATAAATCAAGGTAATATTGCATAGCGTTTTTTGAAGGCGCATTACTACCTACAATAATTTCATTATATCTGGAATAAATAGACTCAATATCTGTCAGTTGAGCCGCTGTTGCTGTTGCCAATGGAATATCAGGTACATATAATGCTGTACACGATCCAGAGCTTGTTCCATCTAATGCAAGTTGCTGTCCATTAACAGTAACAAAATCAATGGCAAAGTTACGCGCAGTATGACCATCATCTGTTCTTACATAGCGTAACTGCATTTGATCACCGTTGTCTTCTGCCGTTGCAATATAATTCATGCTAAAGCTATCTCCTCCTCCGGCACCCATTGTAGTTGATGTTGTTGCACGAACTACGTTATCGGTTTTATTAAATAGCTCTATCTTAAAACGAATGTACGACGACTGAGGATTATACACATAGGTATTGATATGAAAGCCCTGATCGATATAAGCAGAACATTCGAATGTATAGGCTACTCCCTGGCCAACTACTTTACTTCTTCCATCGACAAACAAAGCACCATCAGCAATTCCATCTCCATTGTCTCCATCAGTAGTTATATGCGAAATTTGAGTATCCCCAATGGCATCCCAATTATATGCAGTAGACTCACAGGTTGGTCTTGTTGGAAATAAGAAAATACCATTCAGTGATGCATTATCGATGTAAAAATTACGAACAGTATTGCCATCATCTGTTCTAACATAGCGTACTTGCAATACATCATTGACATCGCTATTTTGTGTCATATAGTTTAATGTAATTCTTTGGCTGCTTCCTGATCCTATGAATAAGTTTTCACTATCAAGACTTGTACCATCTGTCGCATTGTAAAGCTCAATCTTTACTCTAACATATGATGCATCTGCATTGTACACATTAGTTACAAAATACAACTGCTTGTTTGCTGCCATTTTTCCCTCAAACTGATACAAAGCGCCCTGTCCTATCTCTGCACTTCTTCCATCTACACAATATGCTCCATCACCCACTCCATCGGTGTTATCGCCATCATTAGTTACTCTTCTAATAACAGTATTCCCAATAGCTTCCCAATTATCAGTATCAAATCCGACTAACTCATTCGGACGATTTGGATATAGGTAGACTCCATTTAAAGAAGCATTATCGATAGCAAAATTTCGTACTGTATTACCATCATCTGTTCTAATGTATCGCAACTGAAGTATATCTCCATTATCTGCATTTGTGACAGTATAATTTAAGCTCACATTTTGAGTTGATCCAGCGCCAACTGTAAAAGGACCATTAGTGGTCAATACACTATTATCACTAGCATTGAATAGTTCAACTTTTAACCTGACGTATGAATTCTCAGGGTTATAAACGTAGGTAGTTAAGTTCAATGTTTCTCCACTAGCCATCGTTCCATCGAAGTTGTAATAAGCTCCCTGGCCGGGAGTAAAAGTTGTTCCGTCTATCAGAAGAGCTCCGTCACCTGCGCCATCGGTATTATCTCCATCATTGGTTACCATACGAATATTGGCATCACCAATGGAGTTCCAATTATCATTGTTCAACCCGGTTAGTTGCGCTTTCAACGAGAAGCTTATTCCGATTAAAAGCATAAAGAGTAAATTTTTCTTCATAAATCTGATTTTACATTAGTTAAAAATCGTTTTTACATAATCATTAGACCCTCTCCATACTCCCTTTATTATAATTGTCGAATAGTATTATTGCCTATAACATTTCCTTCTCCCTACTTCCAACACATAGGCTTACTATTCTTTTAAGCTGCTGTTTCTTTAAAATCTAATTCTGTTACATTGGGGTTTATATTCCTTAGAAAAAGAAGGTCGTACTAATTTTATTCAAACACTATGTTGATGCCTATGCCGCAACATTCTCATCAATTTTAGTTAAGTACGACCTTCTATTTAATCACAATAGGTATAGTCAATTAATAATCTGAACTATTCGTTTTCCAGATTAATATCCGGGATTTTGTGTCAGATTTGGATTGATATCAATCTCACGCTGAGGGATTGGGAAAATGTATCGATCTTTCGAGATACTATTTCTCAATCGGTCGGTATTATGAGCATTAGCCTCTTCTACCATTTCTCTACGCACCAAATCGTACCACCTTTTTGCTTCGAAAGCCAACTCCCAGTTACGCTCGGCCAATACAGCCTTATCAAAATCAGCTGTCGATAACCCAGCTAAATCCTGGTAACCAGAAAGATCTTCACCCAAAGCTCTCTTTCTTACATCATTCAAACATTTATAAGCTAAATCGTCAGGATTACCATTGGCTTTATTTTGTGCCTCTGCATAAATTAGAAGCACTTCGGCATATCTGAAAACAGGAAGGTTAGCATCGGTATCAACTGGAGGATTTACTCCAGGAGTATAATCAAATCCGTAACGATATTTCTGAATAAATGGTGATTTCAATAAACTCTCCTGCCAAGGAATTTTATCGCCCGACTTAGTGGTAAATACCGTATGGAAAGTTATCTCCTTACGCTCTCCTTCCGGGAAGATATTAAAGAAATGAGGTTCTGCAAAGTAATCTACCCATCCGCTCTCTTCTGGTGGAAGAAATGGCTTACCAAATTTAGAACCAACACCTGCATTACGATTACCTTGGAATGAGAAGATCCACTCTCCTATATTTTCATTCTTCTGCAACCAAATTTTCTCATAACGATCAAATAGTGTATACACCCCCATATTAATCACCTCTTTCGCTTTATCCGCCGCTTTCTGGTAGTTAGCAGTTTCGTTTAGCGGCCAACCAGCAGTGGTTAAGTATACCGATGCCAATAATGTTTTTGCAGCACCTTGTGTTGGTCTACCTTTTTCGTCCCATGATACAGGAAGCGACTCTTCTGCCATTTTAGCATCAGCAATAATTTGTTCGTATACTTTCGCTTTGTCTGTTCTTAGGATGTCCTTTCCTTCTCCCTCGACAGGAGCAATAATTAAAGGTACATCGCCAAACCAACGCACCAAATTATAATACATCAAAGCACGCATAAAATAAACCTGCCCCAACATCTTTTTACGTTTGTCGGCATTCATATCTACTTGTTCGGCTCTGGCCAAAGTCATATTACATGCTGCGATACTCTGGTAATTTACCTTCCACAGGTTAATTAATTCAGGGTTGTTAGGAGTTACTCCAAATTCATCGAACTCCAACACACGCTCTTTGTTCGATCCATGACGCGAAGTAAACTGCTCGTCCCCCGACATCATTGAGTACATACGTACATCGTATCCTGCCCATGATCCCATAATTGGTTTAAAACAAGCTGTAATAGCTGCATCTAAATCCTTTTCCGATTTGAAAAAGCTCTCTCCTGTTAATCTGTCTCGTGGTACTTCGTCCAGGTTTTCACAGCTAAAAAAACCTAGAAAACTGAATAATAAAACAGGGAAAAGTATATTCTTATGAATGAAATTTATTTTCATCGTTTTCTCTTTTTAAAATTTAATGTCAATACCAAAAGTGAATATTCTAGAAGTTGGATATGAACCATTGTCTACTCCCATTTCTACATCACTATTACCTGTAGAGCTAATCTCTGGGTCGAAACCTGAATAGTTGGTAAATGTTACTAAGTTTTCGCCACTGAAATAGATACGTGCTGATGATAGAATTGAGTTATTGAACAGTCGTTTTGGCAACTGATATCCCAATGTAACGTTCTTTAAGCGAACAAATGTTCCATCTTCTACCCAGCGAGAACTGGTTTCCCAAGTGTGTTTATTGGTTAAGCTGAAAGTAGGATAGTTGGTTTCGTTTTCTGGTGTCCACATGTTTCTGGCATCGGCATGTGTAGGAATATATTCCAGGCTATTCATACCTCCACGCATTGAATTATAGATATCGCCACCAACAACTCCGTTAATCAATACACTTAGTTCAAAGTTTCCATAGCTAAATTGGTTGGTAAATCCGAAGATGAAATCAGGTTGAGTATTGGCAATTATTACTCGGTCGTTTTTCAAGTCTACTACTCCGTCATTATTCTGATCTTTGAATTTGGCATCGCCCGGCTTATGTCCAAATTTAGCGGCTTCTGCAGCTTCCGACTTTTTCCAGGTTCCTAAGAACTCTAAACCATAAACCTGACCTGTTTTTCCACCACTATACAGTCTGAAACTTCCAAAGTCAAGGTATTCATCTTCACCCAAATCAACTGCAGTGGTTACATTATGAGAAATGTTGAAACCAGTTTCCCACTTCAAGTCTCCCGAAAGTGGCATAGCATTAATACCAATCTCGAAACCTTTATTTTCGAACTCGCCAATATTTGTTGTGAAACTAGAGCTACCTGTATAGTCTGGTAATTTCTTATCCAACAACAAATTAGTTGTTTTCTTCTTGTAAATATCGAAAGTCAACCCCAATTTATTATCGAACCAGTTCATATCGGCTCCGACATTGTACTGCGCAGTAGTTTCCCATTTTAGATCTGGGTTTCCAATTCCTGCAGGACCAACACCTGAAACAGGATTAATACCATCGAACGGATAGTTCCATCCAGTGCGCAGTGTAGCCAATGAAGAATAAGCAGGAGCTGCCTGACTACCAGTTACACCATATGAAGTTCTGATTTTAAAGTTCGAGAAGATATTCAATGACTTTATCCACTTCTCTTCTGAAACTCTCCAAGCTAATGATCCTGAAGGGAAATATGCCCAACGGTTTCCTTTACCAAACTTCGATGATCCATCGGCACGCATTGATGCAGTAATGAAATATTTCGAAGCAAAAGAGTAGTTTACACGACCTAAGAAAGAGTGAATATCCCACTCAGAAAAACCAGAGCTAACACCAGGATAACCTTTTGCCAATGACAAATTATAATATCCCAATGTATTTGTGATAAAGCGATTACGGCTCACCCCATTATTTCTACTTTCGAAATGCTGCTGCTCAAATACGGCTGTAGCACTTAAGTTGTGCTTTTCGTCGAATGTTTTCACATACGACAGCTGATTCGTATTCTGCCATAGCACTGAATAGTTGTTCGAAATTGACGCCACTCCGTCTACTTCCATTCCGTGACGAGTATTCTCGTTGAAATAAGAGTTGCCATTGCTATTTCTCTTTTCCAGTCCTCCGCTTATCGACAACGTTAATCCTTTCGAAATCTCGTAACTCAATCTACCGTTTGCTGTAATTGTAGTTGCATAGTTATCGATAATTGGCTCACGTGCCAAAGCAACCGGGTTGGCCTGTCCTAATGGACCATAGTTCGGATTTTCATTCACATAGTTTCCTTTTTCATCGCGCACCGGAATGATAGGAGCAAATGCATAAGCCTGGTAAATTGGTTTTCCCCAATAACCATTAAATAGAGCAGAATGATTTACATCGCTCACCGCAAAAAGGTTAAGCTGTGCATTCAATTTCGATGTAATATCTAAGTCCAGGTTAGAACGCAACGAGTATTTCTTATACTTGTTGTTTACCACAATCCCCTTATGGTCAATCATATTACCAGAAACCAAATAGCGGAAAGTTTCACTACCACCCTGAATACCAATTTGGTGGTTTTGCAAAACTGCCGTTCTCATAATCTGATCAGGATAGTTCACTCCAGTTGTATTGAATTCATTCAACTGAGCCTGAGAAAACATAGGCTGTCTGCCATAAGCTTGCTCTCTTCTGTTTACAAACTCGCCATATTCATAAGGTGTTAAACGAGAAGGTTCGTGTCTAATGCTCTGAAAGCTCATGTATGAATTAACCGAAACTTTTGGAGCTCCTTTTTTACCTCTCTTGGTAGTTACTAAAATAACACCATTGGCTCCACGTGAACCATATACTGCTGTTGCCGAAGCATCCTTCAAAATCTCGATTGATTGAATTTCCGAAGGGTTAATATCCTTCAGGTTACCACCTAAAAAGCCATCCACCACAACCAACGGATTGTTGTTTCCTTTCAAAGAGTTGGCTCCACGGATACGAATCTTTACGTTTCCTCCTGGAGAACCATCAGTTCTTTTAATTTCAACCCCTGCAGTACGTCCTTGAAGTGCCTGATCGACACGAGTCACAGGGTTTTCACTTAATTTTTCAGAAGAAACAGAAACAACTGCACCTGTTAGGTCGCTCTTTTTTACTACACCGTAACCAACGGCAACTACTTCTTCTAGTCCCACTGCATCTTCTTCCATTGTTACGTCTACCACCTGCTGGCCGTCAACAACAATTTCTTTCTTTTTCATTCCGATGAAAGAGAATACCAATGTAGCGCCATTAGGCACTTTGGCCAATTCATATTTTCCATCGAAATTGGTAGTAATACCTTGTGTGGTTCCTTTAATTAAAATCGAAACTCCAGGTAAAGGCTCCCCTGCAGAATCAGTCACTGCTCCTTTTACTGTCAATACTTTCTGACTTCCGTCGGCTTGAGATTTATTCGACTTTGTTATCGCGATATACTTATCAAAGCTTTCATATTTCAATCTTAGCTTTGGCAAGTAAGCGTCTAAAATCTCATTAACTGTTTTGTTTTGTACACTAACATCCTTCAGTTTCTTTCCTGCCAAATCATCACTTTGGTAGAAAAAATGAATGTCTGTCTGATCTTCAATTTGTTGTAACACATCAATGATTGACGTATTCCTCAACTTTAAATTTAGTTTAGCTTGTTGCCCTAAGGCATTCCCCGCAATTCCCTGCACTACTGCAAATAGGAACAGAAAAACACTAATTCTCATAATACGTAAGAATTTGCACAATCCGTAAAGATTGTGTGTTTTAATTGTTTTTTTCATAAATTTGAAATGTTAGGATTTAAATTTTAATCTTCCGCCAGAAGATTAGATTTATCATTTTGAGATCGGAGAATACGACCAATATTCTTCGATCTTTTTTTATTTCATGCGCTTCCGTTTTAGACGTACAACATTGGGCTTATCATTCTTCATCTCTATGGAATAATCGATATTCGATGTATATTTCAGAATATCCAATATCTGATCGATTGGTTTATTTTTTAATATTGTTCCAGAAAACTGAAGTGCTTTCACTCCTTCTTCTTCAAATTGAATGGTGATATTGTACCAACGTTCCAATTTCTTGGCAATCGTTCTCAATTCTTCGTTCTTAAATAGCAACACCCCTTTTGTCCATGATGTATAAAACTGGGTATTCACCATATCGATATTTAACTGCTTTTTCTTCTTATTCATACTGGCCAATTGCCCTGGCTCCAGGTGAGTTAAAAGGCGTCCTTTATTAGATCTCAGATTTACCTTTCCTTTTACCAACGTAACGTTTACCTCGCTCTCTCCTTCAATAGCTTCTACATTAAACTGGGTCCCCAAAATCTCAACCTTTAGATTTGAAGTATTTACAAAGAATGGTGATTTAGGGTTATGCACTACATCGAAGAAAGCTTCCCCCTTTAAAGATACATCACGGTTATCTTCTGAAAATTGAGGAGGATAAGTCAGCTTACTGCCTGAGTTAAGCCACACGTGAGTTCCATCCGGCAAGGTTACCTCGGCACTTTCACCCAGAGGAACATAAATCTCACTCCAATTGGAGTTATTATAATTACCTGTGTTGAATAAATATACTCCAGTGCCTCCCATTAACAATGCCAAAACAAAAACAGCGGCATATTTCGCCCATGTCAGATACAACTTTTTAGTTGCGCTTACTGACTGTTCTTGTTTTTCAAGGCCACTATCGACCATGAAAGAAGTATAAGCCCAAACATTTTTCAATTGTTTGAACTCCTTTTCATGTTCTGGAGAAGCCTCAATCCATTGAATAACCTCCTCCAGTTCATTTCTGTCTGAAATTTGATTCTGCGTATATCGATATAATTTCTCTCTATCCATAAAGCGATCTTTACTAATAAGTACGCCTTACACCCATATACCCTATCCCAAAATAAATGCTTTTCACACCACACACACCAACACACTCATTTTCAAAACAATATTTGGGTATTTTTATCTAAAAAAATTACATACTATATCATAAAAGCAGCAATAGGCAGATAATTACTCAACGATTTTCGGAATAATTTCAGCGCTTTAGTCATATTTGCTTCCACTGTTTTAGTGGAAATTTTCAACTCCTCAGCAATCTCTCTATTCTTTTTATTCTCGTATCTGCTTAAAACGAATATCTTTCTTGTCTGTTCTGGTAGCTGCTCCAACACATTATTTATGATTGAATTGATCTCTGAAAAAGTTACAGGTGATGTATCCAGGTCGAAGAGAGAATTTTGGGCAAGTTGCAATTGCCGATATTTCAATGCATCGGCATGCTTCTGAATTACTTTCAGATGATCGAGCTTTTTAAGGCAATTATTTTTACAGGCAGTATATAGCCAAGAAGATAGATTTCGAACTTCGGAGAATTTAGCACAATCCTCCCAAATGTTAGTGAAAACATCTTGCACCACATCGCGCGATGCCTCAGAATCGTTCAGATAGTGCAATGAAAAATGAAAAAGTCGATCGTAGTAGAGCTTAAATACAACTCCATAAGCCATCCGATCCCCTTCGCTCAGTTTCCGCACCAACTCTGTTTCACTCCAGTTATTCAATTCAATCTCCATTTAGCTAACTCTACAAATATAGAAATCAATTTGAATAAACCTACGATTGTAGATTATACTGTAGGATGTACAAGCGTAAAATTTTGCACCTCTACATTTCATGGAATTTGTATTTTTCATCGTCAATTTCCAATCGAATCAACTATAATTCATGTTCATTATCATTCACCCACAAAGAACACTTCAACACATTATTCCACAAACACATACTTCCTTTTCAGCAACACTGATTTCATCACATGAACACTTGTTAAAAACAGATTATTTTCTTTTAACGCGTTGACCTTTTCAATATGATCAGAACATGCTATTGTTATGGCTAAAAATGACAGTTTGTTTCACTGTTTACTCTTAGCTTAGAGCTTTACTTTTTCAATTTTATAAAGCATGAAACGATTAACGCTACAACTATTAACCATTGCATTATTCTTTTCCTTGACTGCATTGGGCAGTACTCATCATTTTAACCACTCTAACATTCATGTATCCCTATTCAATACCAAGGTAGGAGTTCTTTCTTATGTGCTTAAACACAATAACTCAATTTTAATGGATACATCGTCTTTGGGCATCACCATTAATAATCGGATTTTAGGAAGAAATGTAAGAATTCAGCCGATAGCAGAAACTGCATTCAGCAGATCGTTCCCCATATTCGGAATAAAAGATTCTATTAAGCACAGTGGCAAAAATTTTCGATTTCAGCTTACCGAACAAAGTGGTAAGATTTGGTATATCGATTTTCACTTATCGAGCCAAGGAGTTGCATTTAGGTATCATGTGCCGATGCAGGGTACCAATACCGTAAATAATGAGACTAGTTCGTTTAAACTTCCCAACAAAACCAAGGTGTGGTACTTCGAACGCAATTCGAAATGGAAGCTGATGTCGCATGCTGGAAGTTGGCTAAGTGCCGATATTTCAGAAATGCCCTCCGTCTCTTCCATGGGTCCCATTCAAGGCTTGACATTAACCTGCCATCTTTCCAATAAATGTTATTTGCTTTTAGGCGAAGCCAATCTGTTTAACTATAGTGGTATGCGCTTAAAAGCCATTGGTAATAATACATTACGTTCTAACTTCACCGAACAAAAAGGTTTTAAGCAAGAAGGCGATATTACTACTCCGTGGCGATGCATCGCTTTTGCAGCAGATTTAAATTCACTGGTTAATAACAGCTTAATTCCTGCACTTAACCCAAAGCCCGATTCAAAACTGTTTGCTGATAAGTCGTGGATTAAGCCGGGCAAAGCCACTTGGTTTTGGTGGGCAGGCAACGAAGCTACTTACCATGATGAAAAAACGATGATTGACTGTGCCAGCAAGTTAGGCTTTAAGTATACCATGGTTGATGATGGATGGGAAAGCTGGCCAGACAAATGGAATGCAGTCACTCAACTGGTTCAGTATGCCAAGCAAAAAGGAGTTGATATTTTCCTGTGGAAACACTCCAAAGAGATCAAAAATCCTGCGAATAACTATTCTGAAATGGCCGTATTCCTTGACCATGTAAAGCAATCGGGAGCCGTAGGTGTGAAAGTGGACTTTATGAATGGCCATAACCACACAATCATTCAATTTGATGAAGCTTTGTTGAGAAAAGCGGCAGAACGCCAGTTGATGGTCAACTTTCATGGATGTCAGCAAAGCTCTGGCGAATATGTTACTTACCCCAATGAAATTACCCGTGAAGGTATTAGAGGTGTCGAACTGAATAAGATGAATGAAGGACCTTTGAGTGCGACACACAATGCAGCATTGCCTTTTACCCGCCTTGTTGCAGGTCATGGCGATTATACACCTTTGGCATTTACTGCTCCGGGAAAAACAAGCTGGGCACATCAGTTGGCCACATTAATCTGTTTCTATTCTCCTTTCCAGTGTATTGCCGAAGATCCGCGATTCATTTTAAACGACAAAAGAGTTCGACCTGCATTGGAATTCATAAGTCATGTACCAACTGTTTGGGACGAGACGGTGGTATTACCTCAAAGTCGCATAGGAAAACTTGCAGCCATAGCTCGCAGAAAGGAGAAAGATTGGTATGTGGGAATTTTAAACGCTAATGGTTTGGAGTCCATAGAAATTGATTGTTCTTTTCTTTCCGGAGAAAAGTATCGTGTCCAGATACTTTCAGATGATATGACAACAAAACCAGTCTTTTTAAAAGGACTCAATCCATTGGCTAACATCAGCCTGTCTCCTACAACCATACCGTTTAAGTCTGAGACATTTGATTTCCCCAAAAAGCCTTTGCGCAAAATTAAACTGGCACCACAAGGAGGAGCTGTTTTGTGGTTTAAAGCAAGGTAAAGTGGTTTCGATTTTATTTATCAAACGAAAAGTAATAGCACCGAATACAAATCAGAGCTAGCATAGAGGTTATGCTGTAGAATGTAGAGGCGCAAGATTTTGCGCCTCTACGTTTGTGTTTTTGATCTCTTTCAACAGTATATTCACACACGAAAGGATTCGTGCGGTAGCGATAGCTTGGCGAACAAATTGCTTCAAACGAGAAGTAATAGCACCGATTACAAATCGGCGCTAGCATAGAGATTATGCTGTAGGATGAAGAGGCGCAAGAATTTTGCACCTCTACGTTTCGTGTTTTTGATTTCTTTTCAAAAGTATATTCACCACACGAAAGGATTCGTGCGGTAGCGATGGTTTGGCGATTTCATTTATAACCTTTCTATTCCAGTTCATCCACGATACCACCTGTCAATCGCATCAAGCCCACATTGGTTTGAATGAGGTTATAAATGGCATTGAATTTTTTCAATGCAGCATTCATGTATGCAATTTGCACATCGCGGTAATTGAATGAGTTGATGGCTCCGTTCTTCAATTTCTCTGCCGATAGCTCCAGATTTAGCTTGGCGACCGATTCTTTCTCTTTGGCCAATTCTAAAATGGATTGCTGTACCTTAAAGTTGCTGTATTGTTGCAACAACTGATTGGTTAAGCTGTGCTTCATCTGATCGGTTTTCACGTACGAGGTTTCTTCGTTGATTTTAGCCAACTGAATACTTCGTTTGGTTGTTCCTCCATTGAAAATGTTATACGAAAGAGTTAATCCGAAAAATGCATCGGTAGAGTTTTGGCTTATATCAGGTGTATTGTCTGAATAATACATATCGGTATTGTTGCTTCGTACTCCTGTGTTCAGGCTCAACTTTGGGAACAGGCGACTTTTTGCCAAAGCTGTTTCTTGTGCCAGTAAACTCTGGTTCAAATACTGGTTCTTCAACGTTTGGTTATTGGCCAACAACTTCGTTTTCATGGTAGCTAAATCATATTCTGCTTCCACCTCTTTCAATGGCGATGTGAACTCCCATGTCTCATTGTCTTCCTCTGCCAATAGGTAGTTTAATGTGCGAACCGCATTTTCGAGGTTTACCTTTTGCTGTAGGAAGTTTGATTGATCTTCCAACCAAGCAGTTTTTGCCTGCAAGCTCTCATATGTTGTGCTTGCTCCCATCTCTTTGCTGTCCTCGGTACGCTTGAAGCGATCTTCCGATAGCTTATTCAATTCATCGTATACCGTCAATATCTCTTTTTGTACCAAACAATTGTAGTAAGCCAACACAATATCCTGAATGGTACTTTCAACCAACACAGCCGTATTTCCTTTGGATTGCTCTTCTAATGTTTCCAACTTCTGCTTTGTGATCTTCGCCGAGAAACCATTGAACAGCACCCAGTTTAAACTCACTTCCGGAGTTATAGTTTGTGTACGCACATCTTCTTTATCGTTAAAATTGAAGTTCTCGCGACCAGTCGTACTAAAACTAATGGACGGTAGTTCTCCGGCATTTCCCCGACTGTTATTTATAGCAGCACTTTTCTGAGCATTTCTACTGATTTGCAGGTCGTAGTTATTCCTCACTCCAATTGAAATGGCATCGGACAATGATAATTGTTTTTGTGCTTGCCCCAAAAAACTCATAAAAAGAGCCATCAGTATCAGCGAATATTTTATTCTTCTATTTTGCATTGTTTCTCTCTTTTTGTTTCTGAATTTTATAGAGCGTCCAAAGGCGAAAAACTCACCTTTGAACTACTCTTTCCCCATGTGAAATAATCTCCACTCAAATCTAAACTCACTCAAATTCTTTAGCCATATTAAGGCTCAATGTCTCTTCAATTTTTGCGTTAACAACAGCTGTCTCCACCTCTTCGGGCACTATTGTTTCTTTGCTTCGAATACTTTTTAATGCCACTGTTGTTCGGTTAAAAAAGACAATCAGTACCGGTAAAACAAGCAATATAAATACTGTTCCGAATAGTATTCCGTAAGCCAAAGCAATGGCCATAGGAATTAGCATCTGCGCATCGGCACTGTTTTCGAAAATCAGTGGCATCAATCCAGCTGTTGTTGTAACTGTTGTTAAGAAGATGGCTCTAAATCTCGATTTTCCTGCATTCTTAACTGCGTCCAGAATCTTCATTCCTCGCTCCAGGTTCTGATTATACTTGGCAAGGAAAACAATGGCATCGTTAATGATTACCCCCGAAAGTGCCACCATTCCCCAAAGACTCATCATTGATAGCGGTTGACCATGAATTCCGTGCCCCCAGATTGCTCCAATAAAGCCCAGAGGAATCATAGAGATAACCAATATTCCTTGTCTGAAGGATTTGAAGTAGATCATTATTACCAATACAATTACCAAGAATGCAATTCCGAAATAGAGCACAATATCTCCAGCTTGCTCTGTAGAATCTTTTTGCTGCCCCTGATGCTGGTAAGTAATAGATGGATGTCTTTCGATAATCCCCGGGAGTACATTGCTTTCAATGTAATTCAGAATATCAGGAACCGATTGACTTTGATCTTTCTGGTATGCACTTACTCGAATTTCTCGTCTTCCATTATAATGGTTGATAGAACTTAGACTTCGGGCTGTTGAAATTTCTGCAATTCGACCTAAAGGGAAATTACCTTTAGCAGTATGGATCATCATATTCTCCAGCTGTCCAATATTCACTCTGTTTTCGCGCGAATAACGCACATACACCCAAATCTCATCTTTTCCTTCCTGAATTCGCTGTGCCAAACCGCCATAAAAACCTTGTCGCACTTCACTCATCAACGACTGAGTAGTTAACCCCAACGCATAAGCTTCTGGCTTCAGTTTTAAACGCAGCTCCTGACTACCAATCTGACTATTATTGGTAATATTGAATAGTGCCGGCATTTTCTCCAGTTCACTCTGCAACTCATCTTTTGCCTTTTCCAACTCACTTTGCTCGTACCCCATTAAACTAATGGAAACAGGCGCTCCAAAGCGATTCGATGCACCAACAGCAAACTTATAAGCTTCTGGAATTTTCCCCACTTTAGCTGCTATCTCACGCTTCAACATAACATCCGACACTTTGGTGCCTTCCAAAGGATTCAGGAATACCATTATTCTTCCCGCATTGGTTCCCGATTCTGTTCCATTAAAAGATCTTCCCACATTCACATTCATGGAAGCAATATAGGAGATGGTGTCGCCATATTTTTCTTGCAACTCCCGATTTACCTCCCATGCCTTATCTTCGACGTAAAACAATTTCTCTTCCGTGATTTTTTCATTCACCCCCGGTTTTAAAGCCAAATCGATGGTAAACATATCAGAAGGTGATGCTGGAAAGAATGTAAATGGAATTTTACCTCCACCAATCAATCCGGCAGTAATTATAAAAAGCGCCGAAATACTAGCAAATACAATACCTTTATGTCGAAGCAAGCGTTCTAGAAACGGTTGATACATTTTATCTCTAAAACCAAAGATCAATCGGTCGACAGCGAGACGAATTTTTCCATAAACCGAATTATTATTTTGTGGTTTAAGCACCTTGGGATTAGCCAGGTGACCTGGCAAGACAAACATTCCTTCCAACAGCGAAAACAGCAGACAAATTACTACCACAAAGGCCATCTCATACATCATTTGCATCTGCCCTTCAATGAAAAATAGGGGCGAGAATGCAATCATTGTTGTTGCTACAGATGTGAAAACAGCAGGAAGCACTTCCACTGTTCCATCGATGGCTGCACGGCGTGGCGATTTCCCCATTTCGAAATGAGTGAATATATTTTCGCCAATTACTACTCCATCGTCCACCAGAATACCGATGATCAAGATCATTCCAAAGAGACTCACCAGGTTTATGGTTACACCACTAACCACAGCTACAATAAACATTCCCAGAAACGATGCTGGTATTCCCCATGCGACCCACAACGACAAACGAACATTCAATAGTAAAGAGAGTAGTAAAATAACAAGTAATACTCCCAGAATACCATTGTCAATTAAGATGGACAGCTGACCATCAATGATCTTTAGGAAATCCATTTTCACCTGAATCTCGAAGTCATCATGTGTTTTATTGAATTTCGCAATGTAAGACTTCAACTCGTTGGAAATGGCTTCCAAGTCTTCTGTAACTAACTTCTGAATGAGGAATGTTACCGATGGTTTCTTTTCGATATAACTTGCAGATGGCGTTTCTGGCGTTTGCAGCTTTACAGTCGCCACATCTCCAATACAAACGTTCTTTCCGTTTACATTGGCTTTAACCACAATCTGCTTCAACACTTCCGGATCAACTGTTTTCTGACGGCTAATTACTTTAATTTCCTCTCGTGGATTTTTAATTGTTCCACCAGCCATATCGATATTATTTCTTGATATGGCATTTTGAATATCGCTAAATACCAGATTATAACGACGCATCTGCGTTTCGTCCAACTCTACTGCCAATTCCAACTTCGATGGTAATCCGAAAATGCTTATCTGTGAAATTTTTCCCGTTGCCAGCAAATCATCTTCAATTCTGTTGGCCATTCTATTCAGCTCCAGCAAATCGGTGCTATTGGATTTTAACGAAAAGAAAGCCGCATAATCTTTTGCCCTACTTTTAGAAACAATTGGACGCTCAGCTCCTGTTGGAAAGTTGGAAATACCATCAACCACATTTTTCACATCGCTAAGCAGCTCATCCATATCATAACCATTCAGTGCTGTAATGGTAATAGATGCCGAGCCTTCGCGCGACTGTGAGGTGAACTCCTTAATCCCGGAAATACCTCTGATGCTGTTTTCCACCAGCGCAGTAACACCTTCGTCCATCTCCTTTGGCGTTGCTCCCGGATAAGCTACAGAAACTGTAATTATCTTCGATTCCACCAACGGGAATGTTGCCTTTCGCATATTGATTAGTGCAATGCTGCCCAGCAACAAAAGCACCATTATCACCATCTTCCCGTAAAATGGATACTTTACAAATTGAGATAATATCTTCTTCATCTTTCTTCTTTTTTAGATGCTATCGTGCCAAGTATTCTACCGAAGAATCAATGGTAGCCATCGATTCCATCACAATCATTTTCCCTTCATCCACACCACTCACGATATAGCTATCGTTCAATTGGCGAATTATCTCTACCTTTTGCTTCTGTAGTTTTCCATTGTCCAATGCATAAACCGCATTGTTATCAATCAGTGCCTCACGTGGAATTTCCAGTCCTTTTATTTCTCCTCCTTTAAAAGCCACATCGACATATTGACCTTGTAAAATGGTTGAAGTATTATTGGCATTATAAGTCAGGTATACATTTACCGACTGCGTATTTTCATCGACAAACCCAGCAATGCGAGAAATCACCGCTTGGTTATCTCCATTAAACTCAACTTTATCTCTCGTCTTAATCCATTTTAAATCGGAAGGAAAAACAGGCACCACAACTTCCAACTTATCCGATCGAGCAATTTTGGCCAACTCGCCCCCAGGACTTGCTACTGCACCAATCTCCTTGTTTACCGACATAAAGCTGCCATTGAAAGGCGCTCTAATGGTGTAGCGTTTCAGGTTAATCTCTTGCTGTTGTAATGAATAGTAAGTAGACAGCACATTATTCGATGCCAGAAATACTTTCTCTTTTTCCGTTTTTATACTGGGCAAAAGAGGCAAGTCGTTTTCTGGATCAACTGCATTGAAAAACGTTTTCCACTTATTAAATTCTTCCGGGAAATCGACTTTTAAATCGGGTAATATCTTTGATAACGTTTGAAGCAAATTACTTTTTCCTGATTTTAAAGAAGCCTTCACATCTTCACTGTAAATTTTTACAATTACATCGCCCTTTTTAAAGCGTTCTCCTTCTTTAAACCGAACATCGCCTTTCAGAATTTTTCCTGATACTTCTGAAGCCAATGCCACGTTATCGAAAGCAGTTACTCGTCCACGATAGTGCATGTCGGCACTTATCTCTTTTTCTACAGCCTTGCTTGCTTTCACATAAATTGCTCTGTGTTGCTTATCATCTTTTTTAGGAGCCGCCTTCGAATTTATCAGTGCTCCGGAAACCATAAATGCTGCCACAATGATCAACACACCTACCGCTCCATATAACATTTTCTGCTTCATATTCGCTTGTTTAAATCGTCTTACTATAAAATGGTCTTATTTTCTGAGTCGAAAATCAGCACATTATTTTTATTGGTAAAACTTTTTAAACCAAAGCGCTAAAAGCATTAACGAACCATTCCAAAGCATCATTTTTACCTATTTTTCACCACTTATTCATGAAACCGCTTCATTGGTTAATGAAATTCGTATTTTCGTTTATAATATTTCAGAATGAAATTAAAGGAAGGATACCTTTGCCTTGTCAAAAAGAACCGGTAGCTCACTTTATTTCGAAATAAACCATGCTACTAGAAAATTGCATATCATGATTAAGATTGAGCGTAAAATATGGCTTCCAATAGTTATTTGGGTGGCACTGTTTCTATTTGTTTTCAACATTGCCAACTATTTCCAGGATGCTCAGCGTGCAGCCATTAATGCTTTCTACGAAGTATTTATGTGTAGTACTACCTATTACCTTACCACGATGTTTCTTTTTCCGCGCTTCTATAAAATGGGAAAAAAGTACATCTGGATTTCCATGCTCACCATTTCGATATTGGCAATAGGTTTTACCTTTTTCGATTATAATTTCTTGCCACATGCCCGCAAGCCCGACGGAGAACGAGTTCCTATTTTCTTTATATATCTTCGTTTCTTCTTTAATCTGGGGTTTGTCTACTTTGTGGCTACATCCATCAGTTTAATAGAACAGACTCAGGCACTAAAAGCTTCTGAAAAAATACTGACCGAAGAGAAATTGGCTACTGAGTTGAAATTGCTAAAAGCCCAGATAAATCCGCATTTCATTTTCAATGCTTTAAACAATATCTACTCGCTTACTTATATGCAATCGAGAAATGCTCCTGAAAGTGTTTTGAAACTCTCGGAAATGCTTCGATATGTATTCTACGATTGTAGCAAAGACCGGGTAACGTTAACTGCCGAGCTGAATTACATTGAAAATTTCACAGCCTTTCAGCAGATGAAATCCGATTTTATGCAAAACATATCGGTAGAAACGAATATTCAGAACAGAAGTATTGAGCTGGCACCGATGTTGTTTATTCCTTTCATTGAGAATGCCTACAAATACAGTCGGATTGAAGAAAACGAAACGGCTTTTGTACATATAAAAATAACTTCCGATGAAGAATCCATCCATTTTTGCATTGAAAATAGTGCCGAACCGGGGAATTTACCTACACCGGGAAGTGGAATGGGTATTAAAAATGTAAAGCATCGATTAGGAATTATTTATCCCGAAAAACACGAACTAAACCTGGTTCAGGAAGAGAATGTTTTTCGAGTGAACTTAAAACTGAATATCATTTAATTCAGTCTGTTATTAAAACATCGAATATCAATAATAAGAAATGCTATGAAGATAAGATGCCTGGTTATCGACGACGAACGCTTAGCAAGAGAATACCTGAAAAACTATATCAGTAAAATTCCTGAGCTGGAGCTGATTGGTGATTTTAATTCGCCATTAAAAGCTACAGAGCTGATTAAAACCGGACAGGTAGATCTGCTCTTCATTGATATTCAAATGCCCGATATCACAGGAATCGATTTCATTAAGAGCCTGACTTTTAAGCCTGAAATTATTTTCACTACCGCTTATCAGGAATATGCACTGGAAGGCTTCAACCTGAGTGCACTGGACTATCTATTGAAACCTTTTTCGTTCGATCGCTTTTTTCAGGCAGTTAATAAAGCCATCGATAAATTTTCGAACCAAAGCAAAGAGCAGCCAGCTGCAATTCCAGCAGAAACACAAACCTCTTTTTCCGATACTTTCCTGACTATTCGAGCTGATAGGAAATTCTACAAAATCAACTTCAACGATATTAGATACATCGAAGGGCAAAAAGCTTACGTTACCTTCCATACGGATAAGAAACGTATTACTGCTTTGGCTTCGTTAAAAGAGCTAGAAGATGCGTTACCACAAGGGCAATTTCTTCGTATTCATCGTTCGTATATTGTGGCCATTTCTGAAATACAATCGTTGGAAGGAAACCTGATTGAGGTCGCCGATGTTAAGCTTCCTGTAGGAAAAATGTATAAAGAGGAGGTTATGAAAGTATTTGGCGTGTGATACCAATAGATATTTTATACTTTTGTCCGAAATTCAGAAATCAAAAGATTTTTAAGAGATGAAACTAAAGAAACTTGCTCCGGAATTGGCTGCTGGTATTATCGATGCCGGATTTGACAAAGATCCACGTCCTGTTCAATCGGCCTCAATTCCTAAAATTAAATCGGGTGCCGATGTAGTTGTGCTTTCTCCTGAAAACACAGGCAAATCGGTGGCATTACTAATTGGTGTTATGCTTCGTTTAAAAAAAGCCGAAGGAGAAGCTCCCAGAGCCATTGTTTTAGCCAACACCAAAGAGCAGGTTTTTGCATTGGAAGAGCAGTTTAATGAGTTGGCTACACACACCAACCTTCGTACTTTCTCAGTTTTCGACCAAGGAATTATTCAGTATCAAAAGGATATGATTTATGAAGGATTGGATGTCCTTTTCGGAACTCCAAAGCGAATTAATGAATTGATGAGCATCACCGGAATTCCAATGATCAATTTGAAAGTACTTGCGGTGGATGATGCCGAAACATTGGTGGCGCAAAATCAGCATCCGGTAGCATACCGCATTGCTGATGGAGCTAAAAAATTACAATGCCTTCTTTTTGCTACTCACTGGCATGAAAAGTTCGACGATTTGGAAGAGCGAATGCTTAAGAATCCGATTATAATTGAAGACAAATAAATTCAAAAATCCCCTGCCTCGTATGAAACAGGGGATTTTTTATAGCTAATAAGTTTGAAAACTTTACTTAAACCAATTCCCACCTTCAGCTACCATCTCTTTTTTAAGTTTCAGCATCTGTTTCTTCATCTTCTTCACCATTTTGGGATATTTGTTTGCCAAATCAACATCCTGTTCTTTATCGTTTCTTAAGTTATACAACTCGAAACGTTCTGGCTGTTGCTCACTCAAATAAAGCATATGGTTCTCCTTAAATTGCCATGGTCTGATATTGGCCAATTTGCCTTCATTAAGTGTTTCAGCTTTAGGATACCAGTTTTTATACCCCAACAAACACCAATCGCCATCGCGTAGCATACAAACCGGATCGTGGAAATAGCGATAGAAGAAAATAGGAGTTTCTCGCTTCAGCTTTTTTGCTTTACCCAAAAGTAACGAACTAATATCTTCTCCATCTATCTTTCGATCTGAAGGCTTTTTCACATTGGCAATATGAGCAATCGTAGGTAGAATATCTGTAAAACTTCCAGGCGCTACACATTGCTTATTTTCGGGAATGCGATTGTTCCATTTGGCAATAAATGGCACTCGAACTCCTCCTTCGTAGTTAAAGCACTTTTCACCTCGAAGAGGATCATTGGAATGATCGACACGCGAACCATTATCAGAAGAAAACATTACAATTGTATTCTTCTCCAAATCGTTCTTTTTCAGAAAACCCATTAATCGCCCAATGGCTAAATCTAAGTTTTCAATGGCACCATAATATTCCTTGTTATACTGATGCTTCTGTGTCAACTCTTGTGGTGCAGCCACTTTTAAATGAGGTTCATTGAACCAAACATTGATATAAAACGGTTTATTGGCATCCCTCTTCTCCAGCCAATTTACGGCTTCGTCAACAACCAACTGGCAGGCATAGCCTTTCAATGAACCAACAGGCTCTCCATTTCGCTGGTAATTAACAGGGTTATGATGAGAAGGTTTTGCATTATTGTAAGCAAAGAAGCTATAGTCAAATCCTTGCCCATTGGGAATAGGCTGATCGGTTCCTTCCGAGGTAAGGTGCCACTTCCCGAAGTGACCGGTTTGATAATTGGCTTGCTTCAACATTTCAGCAATGGTAACCTCACTCGACCGAAGATGCATTGGCGATTCTCCGGGAATCCAGTTATAGATCCCTACTCTGGTTGAATTTCGTCCGGTTAACAGCGCTGCTCTGGATGGAGAACAAACTGCTGCGCCACTATAAAAATCGGTAAACAACATTCCCTGTTCTGCCAACTTATCGATATTGGGCGTATGAGTTGTTGGAGGAACATCTGAATGCCTTGGATGCAAATTCCGATAACATGAAATATCATTGTACCCTAAATCATCGGCAAGAATGATCACCACATTAGGTTTATCTTGCGCATATGAAACTCCTAAGGATAGGAAAATAGCTAATAACACGCTTATCGATTTTATATTCTTCATTTGTTTTTGCTTTAATTCGAGGCATTCAGAATAGCCTGTTAGTTGTTCGCTTTTCGGACTTCTAATACTCCTTTTCGCTGTTTGGCATTCAACTGAACAGTTAAACAACCTTTGTATAATTCTTTCGATTCAATTGGCTTTCCATTCCAGAAAACCTGATAGTTATATGCATCGTTTAGCACAACCACAAATCCTGCCTTGTTTTTATTATGAATACGCAACTTTGCTTTCATGGAACTATTCTCGGCATTAAACACCTTCTCAGAGATGAAAGTATCGTAACCACCAGTCAATGTTCCTGGCATGAAGTACGATTTAAACCAAGAAGTAACACACGATGACAAACCACTAAACTGGTGCCACCCTGCTCCTTTTCCACTTTCAATCACAAAATGTTCGAAACAGTTGTAAGTTCCTTCCGTCTCTTTCTTCCATACTTCCAAAGCTTTCTTTGCAATTTGGTGGGCAAACTCTGTTTCGCCATAATCGAACATACTCTTCCAGAAAAACCATTGGTGAGGCATCCATACTGTTCCATTCCAATAACCACTTTTATTGTAATATGGAGCAGTTTGATCCACTGCCGATAGTCCTACATTACTCCAAATTTCGCCCGGAGTACGCAAGTGACTAATTAACTTTTGCTGCTGGTTATCATCACAAATTCCCGCAATCAGTGGCGAGGCTCCACCTAATCCCATATTGTAATTGGCTTTGTTTCCATAGCGCATAACCTTAGTTGTACCATCGTCTTCGGTAACCACATAACCATAGTAACCCGACTCTTCGTCCCACGAGTGCGTATTCAACGCTTTACTTAGCTCTGCAATATCCTTATCGTATGCTTTAACATCTGCTTTTTTCTTAAGATGAATAGCTGTCATGCGCAAAATTTTAGCAATACGAATAACATGGGCCGTACTAACAACTGGTGCCGCTTTTCCTCGTAGCTTTTTCCAATTCACATATCCTTGTGGAGGATAGTCGTCCCAACCACCACTGTTATAGAAATAGTCCCACGTTTTAATCAAATTCTGCTTTGTGCGCGTTGAACTTCTTCCGTCACGACCACTCAAGAACTCGTAATAGTTCTTCAACTTAGGATAATTGGTAGCCAACATCTCTTCCGACTGATACTGGTTCCATAACTCCTGATACAAATAGTGCTGAACAGGAAGAGGTGTTCCATGGTGAATAAATGCCGATTGCTCATCTTCATTATTCAAGTAGGCATGCAAGTTTTCTTCTCCACGCTTCTCATCCACCTGCGCTAAACCAATACCAATGAAACCAGAATCCCACGTGTAAAGGCAGTCCCACCATCTACCAGGAGCATGATGTTTGATGTATTGTTTTTGGGTATATACCGGATAAACCACATTTTGGATAGTATTGGCAAACATACGTTCCTGACTGAACAGGTAACGTTCTCCGGCAGCAATACAATTCATATTGCTTAAACGAGCTTTCGCTTTTTCGTAATGCGATTGTGCTTGCTGGAACCCTTTATAAGCCTTTAAACGAGCTTCTACTTCACTTTTAGAGCCAACACAAACCATTCCGCGCAATACTTTGGTCGACTTAGGCTCCATGTTGATTGGACGAATAAACACGTTGGTGTAGTGCCCATCTTTACTATTTCCAAATCGATAACCTCCATGGCTATTAATCTTTCTTAGGAATTCTTCACCCAAATAACGATAATGCCATTCACGAAGTTTGGTGTGCTCTGCCTCCCATAAAAGACCATAATATTGATCCACATTTTCGTATTTCAATATTAGCGTATTCTCAACTGGTCCTTTTGCTACTTTAGGAGCATATTTCCACTTAACTTGCTCTACCTTAATCTGAGCTATATCGCTATCAGGAGTAACAACGAAACCATCAATAGTTATCTCTGACGCAGCGACTGCTTTGAACTCAACGGCATGATTTCCTTTGTTCAGCGGCTTCAGTTCTACACTTAAAGTTTGAAGATTTTTATCGCCAGAAAAAGTGATCTCTTTCAATGGTTTATTATCTACAACAATAGCTACTTTCCCATCTTTTTTAGCCTGATAACGTATCCAAAGTGTTCCTTTTGCCCAATCACTTTTCACATCGAAATCGTATTTGGCAACGTCTCCTTCACTCTTACCAAAGCGAACTCCTGAACCATTGATCAATCCGTTTTGTCTCACTTCCCCTCGCATCATGCCATCTGTTACCAAATGATATTTTGGTCCTTTCTTTACCAAATCAAGTGAACGATAATCTAGTCCATCAACAAATGTTGACTCTTCCGAATGCTTAATTGTAGCCGGGTGTATGGGAGTATCTGGTCGGTATGGTCCAATGCTTGGAAAATGAATACTTCCCATCATGTGCAGTACAATACTCTGTGCATCGTTGGTATTATTCACACATTCCATGCGAATTAATCGCGCATTATCATCAATTTCAGAGTACGAAATATCAGTGTAAACCTGATCTTTCCACTCCAACTCATGACGATAAGAGAAGTATTTCAAATCGGCAGAAGCTTCCCATGGATGATACCCTGATTCGTACATCACATTAGGAATAATCACTTTTCTACGATAGAAGCCAGGAAATACACTTAAATCGAAGCGAATTCCTTTTTCTTTATCTGGAATATGCGATACTCCAATATAGTTTTTGGTATAAGGCCCCCAATCGGGCAACGATAAGTCGTGTGAATACTCTTTACTCACCTTGTGCTGCGCAGCTACTGGCAACGCCATAGTGCATAACATTAGCCATGCAACACTGCGCTTCAACATTCTTCTTAATTTCATATTCGATCTTTGTTAAAATTCTAATTACTCCTAGAAAATTGCCAACACTAAAAGCTGCCATTACCCACTCATCCGCACTTGAGCACTCGGTAACGCAAACGGACATAACTAATCAAGCCCGCTAAATTCTTAATGCCTTCAATCTCTGTAATTAAATAATGCATCTGCAAAAGTAATTTCATTTACTCAATATTGAAATAAGTTCCATCAATGATTTTAACATCAACAGTACTTATCTCCTTAACTACAGTTAGTTATTCTTAAAATTCAACTATTGAGTTTTTTTAGATTGAGCTGAAGATATGGCAATATCACCGGGCTTAGCATACCAATAAATTACAGAAGCAAATCTGGCATCTCTTGGTGGCTCGATTCCAAACTTATAACTCCATTCCCAGTTAAATTTAATTGCCTTGTTAAATACCATTGGATCATTCATAAAAAACTTCGTATTTACCTCTTTAAAGTCTTCACTTCCTCCAGAAGTCATTGGCGATGATAAAGGCTTATGCCCCCAAGCCATATCAAAAAGATCTTCATGCCCTGTTCCATTCCAGGTATTTTCTGGGAAAATCTTCTCATCATCAATAAATATGTGCTCATCCAATTCGGGTTGACAATGGAAAAGATCCATATAAGCAACAACATGACCAGCTCCCTTTAAATCCAAAACATTGTATCCTGTCTTGTAAAAGAAATCATTTACCGGTAGTTGGTGTTCACCAATCACATCCACTCCTTTCTCAAAGAAGCCAGCATTACTATGGCTATACAAATACAGTACATCATCAGGAAGATTCTTTACTCTTTCGTACGAAATTTGACAAGAAACAGAAATTGGTTCTTTGGCATCCGATTCTAAACAAATTCGAGCATTCTCGTTGAAAGGCATCGGCAAATTCAGAAACTGCCAATTATCCTTCGTTCCAGCAGCCATTGTATATTGTTTTGTTGAGCCAAAACCATTTAGCAAAGGCACAGAAACACCTGCTGTCTTATTGTTATCCCAATAAATATTTAATGTTACATGTTTCTTATCACTCTCATTTGGCATAGTCAGTTTGATTCCACGAAGTATGGCTTTCCCTTTGATATTGGCTATTTCAATTTCGTTCTTTACTTCAGAAACTATAACTGTTTTCGCAATTTTCTTTAGTGTGCTATTTGAAAGTATTTCAGGGTATGAATTCCAAACTTCCGCAGTTTTATCAAACGCTGGCTTTACTCTCTTCCAATCCGTATCGTTAAATGATTTTATTGCTATATTGTCGGTGTATTCTTTAATATTGATATTAGAGTAGACCACCTCTCGCTGCATAAATCGGAATCTCTTTGTAAAAGGAATTGGCACATAAGATACCGTCCATTTTTTCTCTCCTTCTTGTTCGCCTTCAACTGTTGTTTCTGTTCCATTCCAAGCACGTATTTCTGTTAAAGGTTGGGTGAATGGGATTTTATTTTGATTAAAAAAGCTCAAAGCATTTCCTTCAAAAATCACTTTCCCATCTACTTCCACCTTAATATCTCCCCATGTTTTATCAGGATAGGTTGTCCATATTCGCGAAACTACTCCCTTCCCTTTATGGTCAGCCACAACTCTCCAGTTATCCTCCTCATACAGACAATGCATTCTATCCGGATTTTGTCCATCTCTATGAAATCCAGAATATTGAATTAAACGTTGATAATCTTGTGGTTGAAACAGATGATCGGTAGTTCGTAACCGAACCAGTTCTGTCTCAAAACTCACGGTTTTATCCTCTGTTTTGGAACAACTAAACAAAACCAACAAACTTAAAATATATGTGGCCGACAGTATACTTCTTAAATGTTTCATAATACAATATTGATTTATAATTGATTCAGGAGTGCTCATTCCAGCACTCCTGTTCTGATATTATCTTTACTATTTTTTATTTGCAACCACAGGAATTTCGTAATAATTCTGACCAACTGCAAAGTTCACTCCCAGCTGATCGATCACAATTCCGGTTTGATTCACCCAAATGGTTATTTGGTGTTTTCCCTTCTTGTTAAATACACCTTTGTGTTTTACAATTGTATGGTTCTGGAAAATATTCTTCTTCCATTGCCAGCTTCTTCCTTTTGTACTGAATGGGTAGTTTTTAGGGGTTTCATTATCTACCTGAATGGTAATTACCTGATCGCGCTCATTTACATGCGTAGGCAATAAGCGAACTTGTAATTCATATTCGCCCTGTTTCTCTGTTTGAAATGAATATTTCACCATTGGTTGTTTATTTTGAAACTTATGGTTTCTTAGAGGAAGAAGTGTAACAGCATCATCACTATATCCAAGGCCTTCAACTGTTTTCCAGGCAAATCCATTGCTTCCCTTAGCAGCAACAAACTCTTTCCCTTGAATAGCAGTAATAGAAAATGGTTGTTTTTTAGTTTCCGCACTATGCTCACCCAACTTAATCTCTGGCATTTTAAACACATTCAATCCACGTGGGGCCATCGACATCATGTGCTTCCATTTTCCACTGCTTAACGTTTCGTTGTAATATTTTGTCAAGCTTTCAATTTCTCTAAAAGCTTTTTTACTCTTTGCTGCATGCTCTTTCTGCTTCAATTCATCGTCCGACTCCCTTGCTAACTGAGCAAACAGAAACTTTTCGTTCATCAACTTAGCTCCTTTCACGGGATACTCCATCAATTGAAACCAGGCAGCTTGCTTTTCTTCAGGGATATTCGAAGATACTTCATCCAGACGCTTCACCAACTTCTGATATAGCTCTAAACGGCGTTGTAGCTCATTTCCATTCCCCACAGAGTTAAATGCAGTACTCTGATTTTTTGTTTTAGGCTCTACTTTGCTCCAACCCATAAATTCAGGTCGGCGGATACTTGCCAAACGATAATATTCCTTTTTAATTTCAACCACCTCTTTGGCTGCAGCTTCTCCAAATTCACGAACAGCCCAGTTGTAAGTATGCTTATCAATGGTATTCTCTTTTACCGAATTAATATCCCAGGCCATATCCAGAAAAAGCTCCATATTGTATTCACATGGTTTTATATCTCCCACATTGGCAATCCATATTTTCTGCGCACCATTCTGATAAGCTCTGTTCATTTCATACCAGATTAATCCAGGCTGAGTAGTCGACAACCAAAGGTAATCGTGCGGACTACCCCAATAGCTCAGGTGATAATAAACACCTGCTCCTCCACGTCGCTTTTGTTCTTCTTCATTGCTTAATCGACGGATGTATCCGTGATTATCGTCGCACCACATAATGGTTACATCATCCGGAATTTTCAATCCTTTGTTGTAAAGATCAAGCACCTCTTTATAAAGTACAACTGTAGTGGCAATTGAATCCATTGGTTTTTGCTTCACAGTCGTTAACATCTCGCGCTGATCGTTGATGATTTTCTCCACCATGCGTGTCTTCTCTTCCAGCGAATTTCCTCCGTGCATATGTCCATCGTGAATTCCTCGCATCCCCAGCGTTACAATGTTTTCGGCATCTTTAACCTGCGTCACTCGGTCTAACCAATATTTTTGTACTCCGCTTTTATTGGTAAAGTAATTGTAATCGCCATTTTTATGATGATCCCATTCGTCTACATTGTTGCGAAGCATTGGTTCACAATGAGAAGTTCCAACCACAATATGGTATTTCTGAGCCATCTCGTTATTGCCATCAATCTGATAGAAAGCCTTTGTACAAGGATGCATGGCTGGCCAAATAGTATTGGCCTTTAAGCGAAGTAATAGTTGAAAAATCTTTTCATAAGTTTTTGGGCCGATATCACCTGCTTCTGGTTCAAATGTTTTTGCTGCCCATGGATGCAGTCCCCAATCTTCGTCATTTAAGAATATTCCTCGATACTGAACCGACGGACCTTCCAGAATTCCTTTCGAAGGCAGCTCCAATACCAACTCTTTCTTTTGCGCTGGAGCTACATCTGCCCACCACTGCCATGGCGATATTCCCAATCGTTCTGCCAAATCGAAGATACCAAATACTGTTCCACGCACATCGCTTCCCTGTATGCGAATATGCTTTTTCTTTTTTTGTATGGAAAAGTGTTCCCATTTCCCTTTCAATTTAGGAGAGATCTCTCCTTTAGCCGGAATATAGATGGAATGCTTCGTTGCTTTTCCTTCTTCGAGGGTAATCTTTGTTTGTAAAATAGTTGAAAGATCGGTTGCCAACTCACCAGCGGCCCATTTTACCAATTTATTGCTAGAGGGATCGACAACGACCTTCCAACTCTTATTAATTTTAATCTTTTCTGCTCTCGCTGTTCCAACTCCTACCATCCATAACATGACTGTAAAAGCTAAAACTATCCCCAATTCTCTTCTCATACCTTTTCTGTTTTAAACTATGAAAGGGGCACCTGTAGTTAGTGCCCCTAATACTTCTAATTCGATCTAAAATATTAATACATCATTCCAAAGAACTTCAAATCGCCAATGTACATATAGCTGGTTTTTTCGAACGTTTCGTCAACCACAACTCGTATGTATCTAATTTCAGGTTGATTTTCAATTGTGCATTCAAAGCCCGCTTCTGCAAACGCTTTATCGGCATCTGTCAAATCATCACCACCCGAAGGTTTCGAAAATTCATAAGCGCCCAACAATTGCCAATCAGCCAAATCGTTACTTGCTGGTAACTCCGATGCTCCAAATAGTCTAATTTTGTTCGGATTACCTTTTCCAAAGTAGTGTCCATCGCTATTCAGTCGCGACCAAAGCTTCAGCTTTGTCAATGGGAAAACTTCTCCCAAGTCAATGGTCAAAATCTGAGGGTATCCACTCTCATAGGCTCCATAGGTAGTATATTTCCCATCGAACAAGCCACCGTTTCCATTACCCCATCCGGCTCCTTTTGTATCGTTATCTAAACTCAATACGGAAGAACCTTCAAGAGCAATCTCTTTTTCTTTTAGCTCGGGAACAGGCACAACAATAGTTGCCTCATTAAGAGTAGGAATTGTATCTAAACAGTTTGGGGCTGGCAAAAACATCGTAGCGTACTTCACCTCTGATCCAAACTTTACATCTTCCAATAACACTTCTTCAGTATTAGCTAAAATATCTAGCGTATTGATTGCACCAGCATTATCTTCAAACTTCAATTTTACTCCTACCGACTTTTCGGGGCTCGACTTAAAGCGCACTTTCGCTCCTTCTTTAATCGAAATCACCTCTTTAACTCCTCGTTGCAATAAACTGGCTTGATATTTTTCGCCATATACATTTCCAAATGCATTTACCACAACCGATTTGTTATCATTTTTATCCGTAGAATGAAGCTTAAACAGTACTGCCCCTTCGGTCATATCATTCATTTCAAGTGTCATGAATGCAGTATCTGTATCGGCGGGAATAACAACTGTTTTCTGTTCATCACTCCATTCAACAACCAATTCATCTAAATTGGGAGTCGTCACCAATTCTGTTTTAATTTCACAACGCTTGAAGCCTGGTAAAACTTCAATGTTATCTGGCTTTACTGCATAAACAATCTCTCCGCCTTTAACATACTCATCGTGAACTTCATCATATTTCTCACACGACATCCAGAATATCGATGCGAGTAACAATATATATAATCGATTTTTTCTCATAATACTTTACTCTTTATTCTGACCATACAGTTTTATATCGCTATGGTAACTATACTTCGTGTTTCCAAATGTCTTATCCAGAACAACTCGTACATATCTCACCTCAGGAGCATCTAAAGGCACCAATAGTTCGAAACCTCTTTCTGCAAACTCCTTATCTTCCGTTGTTAAGTCAGCTGCGAAAGGTAAGCCCGAAGGTCTTTTCACATCGTATGAACCTAAGAACTCCCAGTCTTCCAACTCTACACTTTCGGGCAACTCTTTTGCCCCATAGAGTCTGAATTTCACAGGGTTACCCCCCTCATAGTGTCTATCACTTCTTCCCCAAAGAATAAATCGACTTAGCTTTACATTACGATTTAAGTCGAAAGAATAAATCTGAGGATATGGAGTTTCGAAAGCCACATATGACTGGTTAGTAGGATCTTCGTCAAATAATTTACTCCATGGTTTACTCCATGAATTACGTTTTGTATCATTTGCCAGTACTTTCAAGTTTGACTCATCGAACTCGATCTCTTCTTCGAAAAGAGGTGTTTGTACCGAATAAAGCGTATCACTGTAGTTGTCGTAACGATCTCGTACCACTGCTCCAAACTTCTTTTCTTCCGGATCGAAACCACGAAGAGCTTTCTCCACCGATTCTGCTTCGGTATAGATCCACTCCAATGGTTGCATTACTCCTTCTTCATCTTCAGCCAATAAATTGACAACAACAGGAGCATTGAATTCATTGTTCCAGGCATACTTCACTCCTCCCCAATCTGACTCAATGGAAAGAGAATTGAAAATTTGAAATACCGGCGCTTCTTCTGGTGCTACATTTATAGTAACTACATCGCCTTCGTTGTTGCTACGATCGATACAAACCAACTTTACCTGATACTCTTTCACTTCATTGAAGCCAAGTAGTTGAATTTGTTTATTGAAATACGAAGATTTTACTTCTCTTTCTTTGCCATTCACCGCGTAGGTTGCCTTTACATAAAGCAAGTCATCATCGTTGGGTAAATTATAAGAAATCAATGCTTCTCCCGGGCCATTTTTAATACTTAGTACATCAATTTTTCCCGGAGCAGTTGAATCATTTTCCAACGGAGTTAATTTGTTTTCGGTACAGCTATAAATTAGTCCGAAAGCAATAATAAAACTTAGATAATATATTATTTTCATCATCTGTACTCGTTTTAAATTAAAGATTTACCAACCGATATTCTGAATTAGATCTGGGTTCTTTACCAACTCACTCTCTTTGATTGGCCAGAAGTAGTCTCTAACACTGAATTGAGGTAAGAATAACACCTTAGGCTGATAGAAATTTTCAGCACTTGCTTCCAAAAGACTCCAGCCAACAACAGGTTCACTGAAATAAGAGATAGCCTTTTTCCATCGTCTAATATCCCAGTAGCGTTTTCCTTCCATAGCCAATTCAATCATTCGCTCACGGTGAATAATTTCACGCATACCATCTTTAGTTGATGGTAAATCAGGATTTATCGAGTAGTTAGCCCAACTTTCAACAACTCCATTTAAAGCTGCTCTTTTACGTACAATATCAATCGCATCGTAAACATCTGAATTAGGAGTTCCATTTACTTCGTTGGCAGCCTCCGCTTTCAATAAGTATAAATCGGCCATTCGAATAATAGGGAAAGCATATCCCTTCACACTTAAGCTGGTTTTGTTACTACCTACAATGGTTTGAAGGTTAACCAACTTCTTAGCCCAGTAACCAGTGATTGAGTAATCGGTCCAGTTGTACTGGTTAGCAGGTTCTCCAGAACGGGTATGTACCACCTGAAGTTCTCCTTCTTCATACTTACCACTACCATACCAAACGCCACGGTCGAAACCTAAAGAAGAATAGAAACGAGGCTCACGATCGAAGTGTAACTTCACCGTTTTCTCTCCTTCTTCCATCCAATCTTTATATTCTTCAGTAACAGTCTGAAGGTTATACCTATTGGCATAATCCCAACTGTTATCCTCATTAATTGGCACCCCGTTTTTCGAATAGTAAGTCTCTACTACTTTCATTGTTGGAGCCAGGTTTGAGCTACAAACCTCGTTCACGTAACTTGCCAAACGAGCAAACGATCGATACTGGATATCACTTTTCCAACTTTTTGCACATCCCCAGATTATCTCTTTGTTGTAAGGTTCAGAGATGGTGCTTCGTAAGGCACAATCCAATAGCAGATTATCATTTAAGTCGTAAGCACTTTTGTAGTCGGCAGTCTGGTATAAACCGTGACCTCCTTGTAAACAAACATCAATAGCTGCATTACAAGCATCTAAGGCTAACTGCCATTTTTCGGCTTTATATTCCTGATTGAACAGAGGCTCACCATCCTTATTGGTTAAGCTGGCAAAATCAGTATTACCATTAAACAATGGACTGGCTGCTTCCATCAAAATTCGGGCTTTCATTGCCAATGCAGCAGGCTGAGTTATTCTACCCAGCTCTTCTGTTGAATTTTCAATTCTCAAAGGCAGATCAGGAGCTGCTTCATCGATCAACTGAACGATGTAGGCAAATGTCTCATCGATACCACTTCTTTCCTGGAATAGCTCTGTAGTAGGAGTTGAAACAGGCAAGCTATTTTCAATCTTCATTACAGGACCATACATTCTCAATAACCAGAAATGATAGTACGCTTTTAAGAATTTCACTTCACCTTTCCAGCGGTTAATTTCCACCTCGTCCATATCTCTTACCTGATCGATATTGTCCAGAAATATGTTACAGTCTCTAATTCCTACGTAAAGCGACCTTCCTCCTTTGCTACCATTCCAGTAATTCAAAATAGGATCGGTAACAATTTGCTCTCCACGCCCAATTTTCCAGGCATCAACAGTGTTACTTTGCAAAGTTGCATCGGGCATCCATGCCTCGTCTCCCGACAAGAATGCAGGGTTTTCGGATACCTGCCCATGCTTAGGTAAGTAAGAGTAACAGGTTACCAAATATTTATAAGCTTGATGCTGGTTAGTAAAAGCATTATCAATTGTTGCCACATTATCAGGAACCACATCCAAATAATCGGAACATGACACGCCAACAACCATTAAGATTAGTAAGTATATCGTAGTTAATTTCTTCATGTTATATCCTGATTAAAATGAAACTTGAACACCTAAGTTAAACACGCGCTGAACCGGATAACCAAAGCCATTGCCTGCCATCTCCGGATCCCAAAGTTTAAATGGGCTCCAGCAAAGTAGATTCGATCCACTTAGATAAAGGCGTAGGCGCTCTGCACCAATTCGTTTAATTAAATTCTGAGGCATTGAATAACCTACCTCCAACGTCTTCAATCTCAAGAATGAACCATCTTGCATAAACCAAGTGTTTCGCTGTGAGTTGTTACTAACATTGTAAGGCGACAGGCGTGGCCATAGTGCATACATATCGCGGTTTTCTTCCGACCAGAAATTATCGGCATAAGCTTGTAACAAAGCATTATTGGTCATCACTTTATCATCCCAGCTTACATCTTTATCGTTGTAATCGATAAACGGAGCTGTTTTAGAAACATCCAGCCAAAATGACGATCTGGCTGATCCCTGGAAGAAACAGTTAATATCGAAATTCTTATATCCTACAGATGCTCCGAAACCATACACAATCTCAGGGGTTGTTGGATGGCCAATAGGCACCATATCCAATGACGAGATTTTTCCGTCACCATTTACATCACGGTACTTGATATCTCCCGCCATGTATTCTCCGAATGTTTGCTCTGGTGAGTTATTTACTTCCTGCTCATCCACAAAAAGACGCTCGGCAATGTATCCCCATTTCTGGTTAATTGGCTGACCAACTTTCGATAACCAAGGAGTTTCAGAGTAATCAGGTTCCTCAACATACTTGAATTTACCCGTTGCATAAGTGAAGTTTCCACGACAAGTTAGCCAGAAGTCATTGGCAAAGAAGTGCTGGTAGTCCAGTGATAAATCGACCCCTTTACTTTGTGCTTTACCTACATTGGCTCTAACTTTTGCTTGTAGTCCGGCATCGGCAGGAATAATTCTATCCATCAAGATATTTGAACGATCTTCCTGGAAAAGATCCACCTGAAGTTCCAAACCTTCGAATAATCCCAATTCGATACCGAAGTTGGCCTTTTTAGCAATCTCCCAGGTAATATCAGCATTTTCGTATCGGGAAATAGAAACACCTCTACGGTAATAACCATTCTCATCACCGAAGCTCATTCCCTTTCCTTTATCGTCCATATTTACATTTGAAAGATAGAAGAAACGATCGTCGGAACTACCAATAGCATCGTTACCTACCAAACCATAAGTGGCTTTTACTTTGAACTTACTAATTACCTTCTCTAGCGGTTTCCAGAATGGTTCATTACTGATGTACCACCCTGCACCTACTGAAGGGAAAAAGCCAAAACGTTCTCCGGCGGAGAAACGTTCCGACCCATTATATCCGAAGTTAAACTCACCAAAATAACGACTATCATACGAATAAGTAAAACGTCCTGATATTCCTAAATTTCGGTAAGCAAGTGATTTTTGTAAGTTTCCTTGGTTCGCTTTCTTTGACTCGCGCATAGTGTAAACCAACATCCCTGAAACAGTATGTTTCTCATCGAATGTTTTATCGTAGTTCACTGCACTTTCCATGTAGAACGAGCTATTAATCTGCTTGTCTCCTTCACTATAATCCAAATATTCTGTCCCCTCATCAGGGTTAAAAGCAGAAAGTACATACGAGTCATTTGGTCGATCGTACATACCTACCTGATAGAAGAAAGGTTTATAGCTTCTTCTTACATCGAAAAATGAGTAGCGGTTAGTATTACCCAAAATACGGAATCGTAGTCCTTTGGTAATCCAATCTAAATTCTGCTCCAACTCTACCTGTGTCAATAAAAGTGTTTTTGAGTAATCTTTATATCCTTTTACCATGTCGGCGTAAGGATTGACATAGTTTCCGTCGCCAGCATTACCAAATAAGATATGGTTAGTATACTGGTTGGCTTCATCGGCCAAATAGTAAGCAGGGAAATCAACAGGGCTGGTACGCATTGCTTTATTGTAAACTGTTGTACCACCATCAAGCGGACCAGTATAATCATCGAATGTACCATGCATACGCACTTTCATTTTAGTGGTTTTGGTTACATTCATTGTAATGTTGGCACGCAACAAATACTTGTTCAGCTTAATGTTATTGTTGAAATTATTTCGGTTATCCACCTTCAGAATACCATTATCCTGCTTGGCTGATGCTGCTACATAGTATTGAGCTACCTTACCTCCACCACTCACGTTCATATTGAAACGACGGTTTTCGGTATAGTTTTTAAATAGCATATCGTGCCAATTGTTAGACGGATAAACATATTGATTGGTTCCCTTAATGGTATTACCAATCTTGTTTTCAGAATAAGGAAGAGGCTGCAATGGATTTCTGGTACGAACCGCTTCGTTGAAAAGATTCATGTATGTGATCGGATCGGCCAGCTCTATTTCGTTGGTAGGCATCGAGAAAGACTCCTCGTAACGCAACGACACTTTCGCCTTACCCTCTTTTCCTTCTTTAGTAGTTACCAGAATAACACCGTTGGCACCACGTGCACCATAAAGAGCTGTTGCAGTAGCATCTTTCATAATCGAGAAAGCCTGGATATCATCCGGATTTAAACGAGAAAGGTCACTGGCACTCAACTCAATACCATCAATCAAAATCAGTGGATCTTTTTTATAACCGAAAGTGGTTACACCACGAATAAAGAATTCTGCATTGTCTTGTCCTGGTTCTCCACTACGCTGATATGAAATTACACCAGCCATTCTACCTGCCAAAGCAGTAGTTAAGTTTGAAGTAGGAACCTGAAGTTCACCAACATCAACAGTTGTAATGGAAGAAAGTACACTCTCTTTTTTCTGCTTACCAAAAGCTACCACGGTAACGTCGGCCAACTCTTCTACTTTATCGCTTAAAGTAATGTTGATTAGTGACTGCTGCTTTACCTCTACTACTTGTGATTCCATTCCGATGAATGAGTAAACCAGTTTATCGGTAGATGAAATACCTGTGATTTCGTATACTCCATCCGCATCGCTAATCACACCTCGAGTAGAACCTAGCACCGTAATGGTAACACCAGGAAGTGCTCCTCCTGTTTTATCAATTACTTTTCCGGTAATTTTTCGACCTTTTTTCTTTTGCTGTTTTGTCGAAGCTTTTTTTCCTAAGACAATATTGTTTCCCTCAATAATGTAGGTCGTTGAAGTATTTTTAAATACTTCACTTAAAACATCTGCTACCTGTTTTTCCTTTGCTTTTACCGAAACAGGAACTTTTACGTCTACTTCAGTCTGATTATATACAAAAAGGAATTCGGTTTGTCGCTCTATTTCGCGAATTAACTCAATAAGTTTTTGCTCTTTAAGAGAAATTGTAATTTTTGAATTCTGAGATAATTCCGACGCAAAAGTATTCACGACAAAACATATCAGGAGCAGCCAAATTAATGATAACTGCCTAATTAATCGTTTAGTTAAGGCATAGTAATTTCTTAACAAATAAATTTTCATAGATTTGTTTTTGAATGTTTGATACTTGTTTTTTCAGAAACTGCCGAGTATCGACATCGTTGATGACAGGTGCTCCAACACCTGTCTTTTTGTTAGTTAGTTCTAGTTAGTTTTACATAGGCATTCAGTTTTATCGTACTACTTTATGATTATTTGATTATCATTCAACTTAAATGCAAAAGGTGTTTTAAGCTTTAGTACTTTCAGAATATGTTCCACGCCGTCGTTTATTCTGAACTTTGCACTACACCTATATTCCAACATTTCATCTCTCTGCACCTTAAAATCAACATCATAAGTGCGCTCTAAAACCTGTAATATTTCTTGAAATGTATTATTATCAAAAACAAGTAAGCCTTTTCGCCAGGCAAACCGGTTAGACGATTTAATTGGCTTCACCTTAAGGCAGTCGGGTAAAACCCACAACTCTTCCCCTGGTTTTAATTGCACTAAACTGGCATCATTCTGTCCCAGCACCTCAACAGAACCTTCCAATAAAGCTACTTTGGGACAACTATTCTGGGAATTGGTGTTCACATTAAATTGAGTTCCTAAGACTCTGACTTTATGCTTGCCAAAAGCTACAGTAAAAGGATGCTTTTCATCTTTTGTTACTTCGAAGAAGCCTTCTCCACTCAGTTTCACATTCCGTTTTCCTTTTTCAAATTCTCTCGAAATCCAAATGGTGGTATTGGAGTTTAACCAAACAATGGTACTGTCAGATAGAGTTATTTGTCGCGTATCGCCTACAGGAACATAAATTGCATAGAATTCTTCTTCACCTTTCAAGGTTTCGTTATTTATACTCAAATAGCCTGCAAATGCAAGAACTACTACTGCTGCAATCTTCCACAAGACCGAAAACAAGCCACTCTTCTTTTGTTTCGACCTTACAACACCATGCTGCTTTGTCTCAACATTTCGCCATAAGCTAATATCATCGAGTCGTTTTAAAGCTTTCAAGTCATCCCGAAGACTACTATCACTTTGCACCAGCCTTAAAAATTCGTGCCTTTCTGCAGAAGTCGTATCTCCTTTCAGGTATTTCTGTAAAAGTTGATCTCTTTTCATCTATTTAAATCTCTAAGTCACCATCTATCTTCTGGATCTAAAACTCTACTTTTCATAACGAAGTACGATCCAGATGGAACTCTCGATGAATTTAATCATTCTCGTATCTGTAGTTTAGAATGCTAAAATTCATGTTCGTTTCATCGCTTCTAGTCTCTCTCCTGTTTACACATATTACTTAGACGATCATCGCAGGTTAATCACTGGGATCATCCCATAAAAAAAAGCATCGATAAGTAATCTTTTAATGCTTCCCGCAACATTTTCAATCCCATATAAATATGGTAATCCACTCCTTTTATCCTCAATCCCAATTCATTGGCAATTTCCTTATTGCTCTTTAATTCAATTCTACTTAGTTCAATAACTTTCCGTCTTTTGGGGGGCATTTTACTTAGGGTATCCTGAAATATTTGATCTATTTCAGTCGCAAATATCGAAGAGTAACAGTTGCTGTTGAGTAACGATATTCGGAGCTCTAACTCATCACTCATCCAACTCTCCGAAGAATCGGTAGTTTTATGTTGCAATCGCTCTTTCTTTAAATAATCGAGTGTGGTATTTCTTAAGCTCTTGTATAAAAAAGCTTTCAGGTTGACAACATCATTTTTTTTAGTGTACATCCACACTTTCATCAATGTTTCAGATACTAAATCCTCAGCAACCACTTCGTCGTGAACATACGATTTCACAAACGACACCGATCGTTTGAAATAGGTTTCGTATAATCGATCAAAGCTAACTTCTATTAAAGCAGTTGGTTGCACAGTGATTCAATTTGAAATAAAACATTCTGACATATAGCACCTGACTTCTATTTCTTCTGACAATCAGAAAAATTCAGGCCAGTAGTTAAGACGATCAACACGCAAACATCACTGGGATTTTTTCTAAAATATTGATGCTTCTTTTTCACTTCCAGGCATTACCCCTCTCTTTCCTTTACTCTTTAGCGAACTAAAATCTTTACGACTATACCAATCTCCTGTTATATTAGCAGGCTTCGAATCGTTTGTCTGCTTCATCCAACGATGAAGTTTTTTTCTTAATCGATTCTTTTCTTTGGTGTAAAGTCGGTTCTGACTTAAATTATCTAACTGCAAAGAATCAGCCCTACAATCATACAGTTCAGACTCTGACTGGCTTTCATCAAACATCTTTTTCTGAATTCGATTTAATGTTCCATTTTGAGTTCCATGCATCAATGATCGACCAGAGGCACCGCTCATTACATCTTTGGCTCCAATTTGAGATAGGTTTGGACGACCATTCTCAATGTAAAGAAACTGTTCCGACCGGATCATTCTTTCATATGCCTCGTAATCGTGCCAGTTGTGTTCGGCATAAACATATTCCCGAAATTTCTGATTCGGATTACTCATCAATTGTGCAAAACTCCTTCCTTGAAATGAAACAGATGGTTTAACTTTTGCCAATTCTAAAACTGTTGATGCTATATCAATTACACTTATCAAACTATTACATGTTGCTCCACCCTCCTTTATTCCATCAGGCCAATGAATAACAAATGGTGTTTTTATACCACTGTCATACATTCTGGTTTTATCTCTGGGAAAAGGGCGGCCATTATCGGCCATTACAACAATTAGTGTATTATCCAGAACTCCTTGTCTTTTCAACTCAGCAACAACCTCCCCCACATAAAAATCGAAACGGGATACTTCTTTATAGTAAGCCACCAAATCTTTTCGGGTTGATAAATCGTCCACCCAATATGGTGCAACAATTACCTCCTCGGGGCTATACTTTACAATGTTATTATTCCTATCCCATCCTCTATGTGCATCGTGCGCAGCAAACCACATGAAAAAAGGCTTATCTTTTGGTCTTTCGCTTAAATAAGTAACCCATTTTTTGGCACCACTGCTTCCTCCTCCATCGGCACTACTTCCTCCTACTCGATGAAAAGCATTTACTGCCACACCTGTTGGTTTACCTGACGAAGCTCCAATATGCCATTTACCCGCTTGTGCCGTGTAATACCCCGCTTGCTTTAACAAAAGAGGAAACACAATCTGATTCTCTGGCAGTTTAGCATGTAACTCACACGCTCCGGTATTATGAGGATACCTTCCGGTCATAATACTAGTCCTGCTAGGACTACACGAACTGGTTGTTAAAAAGGCATTGGTGAACTTTATTCCGCTATTAGCTAATTTATCGATATTAGGTGTTTTTATTACCGGATGTCCGTAGCAACCAAAATCAGCCATTGAAACATCATCTGCAATTAAAACAACCACATTAGGACGTGATTTTTCATCTCGCTTCTGAGCTAGTGCTCCTGTAAAAAATAAGGCACACCAAAGGCTAACGCCTAATATTCGATATAAATTTTGCATGGAATTTGAATTAGTTAAGGAGTTGTTGGGGTACCGCTTTCACTTCCCCCAACAACTAATGACATATTGATCTGAATTGGGAGTTAATTCCCAGCACTGATCATCTAATATCCAGGGTTTTGCTGAACATTGCTATTTTCATCCAATAGCGCTTGAGGCAATGGATATAGCACATGGTGATCGGCTGCATCCATACGACCAATCTGGTGAGCTGTTTCAATAAATTTACCATGACGAATCAAGTCCTGACGACGGTGTCCTTCACAGAATAACTCACGACCACGCTCATCTAAAATAAAGTCACGCATTGAGTCTTTGGTCCAACCAGTTTCTTCAATCAATGTAGTATTCACACGACCTCGGATCTCATTTACCAAAGCAACAACTTCTGCTGTTGGCCCATTCAATTCATTCAAAGCCTCGGCTCGAGCTAACAATACATCGGCATAGCGGTAACGAATAATGTCACTTCCCTGGAAGTTACCAAGATGATCTGGATCTTCCTGGTATTTCTTAGGACTTGCCCCAATTGCCTTTGAGTTAGTCTGCTCGCGAAAATCAACTTGATTACCTTTCGTATCAACGTAGTAACGAATCATTGCCTCTCCTAAACGATCATCGTTCCCTTCTTCATAACGATCGTAAACCGACCAAGGAGTTTTCAATCCACCCCAGATATTAACAGTAATTCCTGTTAGTGGGCGATATCTTGGAGTTTGAGGAAGCACAACGGCATACCACGAAGTTCCATACCCATCGGCAATTTTCGGAATGGCTAAAATCACTTCCTTATTATCGTTGTTTTCAGTTTTAGTGCTGAATACATCGTTGTAACTATCCAATAAGCTGTAACCTAAACCTGTGATTGTAGATGTCACCTGCTCTACTTTCGCAAAATTTTTCTCCAACAAATGCATCTTCATCAACATTGTTAAAGCAGCTCCTTTTGTAAGGCGACCATAGTCTGTTCCTGAATCGTAACGAACAGGTAAACTCTCTGCTGCTGCTGTCAGCTCTGTTTCAATAAATGAAATTATTTCTGATCTTTCTGGACGCGCTGGCTCATAAATGGTATTGATATCGGTAGCAATTTCTACGTCGGTAATAATTGGCACCGGACCATATAAATCCAACAATTGCAGTGCGAAGTAAGCTCTTAACGTTCTGGCCTCTGCAATAAAGCGATTCTTCAATTCTTCATTGGCAATCTCCGATTTATTCAACAGGTCCAACAACAAAGTTGCTTTGGTAATTGCCTTTGAGTAACCAAAATATAAGCTTTTTACAAAGCCAGTATTCTGTGTCCAAAGAAATCGGTCTTTCTCTTGCCAACCTCCGCCCCACGCAGAAATTAACATATCGGTAGGCAGTTCATTTACAATCAACTGGCTATTATCGATATAACGATGTGCCCAATACTCTCCCATATCGTTATAGATGGCTGTTAATGCCGCCTCGATATCCCCATCGCTTTGAGGGAAATTCTCGGGAGTTAACCGATCATAGTTCTGTGGTTCCAAACCATTATCGGAACAACCAACGCACATGAAAAGCGCTAGCGCAATGGTTAAAAATGGAATATATATCTTTTTTATCATCTGTTCTAAGTTTAAATTTTCAGTTTCTCCAACATGGAGTTCAATCTATTTTCAGATAGTTTAAAAGTTAATATTAGCACCAAATGTTACCGAGAAAGGGAATGGATAAGCTGCCCATGAATCGGTTTCAGGGTCACCTCCCTTATAGTTAGTAAACACTGCCACATTACTGAAATCGACAAATACGCGGGCTTTCTTCACCAATTTTGTTGCCTTCAACAATTTCGGATCAATGGTATAGCCCAATGTGATATTCTTAATTCGAGCAAAGTTTACATTCGTTCTATAGAAATCGGAGTTTCCAGAATAGGTCTGCTTGATACCACTAGGCAATGTTCCATCCTGATTTTCAGAACTCCACGCATCATAAGTCAAACTAGTTGAGTTATTTTCACGCTGAAGAATTCCCAGGTTGCGCTTATTGTTATCGTATACGTCACGATCCAGCATTCCATATACATAAATGCTTAAATCGAAGTTTTTATAGTTCAGTGTATTATTAATACCGAAGTTCAATGTAGGCTGCTTCGATCCCAACATCACCTTATCTGCATCGGTAATTTTTCCATCAGGCTGTCCGGTAAGATTACCTTCTTCATCAACACCATTAATATCTTTCACTTTGATCTCGCCAGGAATAATCCCAGGGTTCTCTGGGTACTCTTCTCCTACCTGAAGAATTCCATCGCTAACATATCCGAAGATAGCGTGCAGAGGATCATCCTCTTTTTGGTAAACCTTCAAAATTACTTCCGGGTTACGCGTTTTCCAACGATCTTTAAAGTGTCCCAACGAAATGTCAGTGCTCCACTTCAACTCTCCGTTTGTATTTTTCGTATTCAATGTTAACTCCCAACCAGAACTTTGAGTAGATCCGATGTTTGCTGCCACTTTACTAATTGGCAAGTAAGAAGCCAGTGATCGTTGCGAAAGTAAGTCATCAACAGTTTTGGTATAAACCTCGAATGTACCATGTATCTTATTATCGAATAAACCGAAATCTAAACCAAGGTTTAACTCGGTAGTTGTCTCCCACTTCAAGTCAGGATTGCTAAGCGATGTTTGCTCGATACCCTTTACAATTTTATTACCGAAACCGTAATCGCTACCTACACTATAGTATGCAAAAGCATTTCCTCCAATATTCGAGTTACCAATCTGTCCGTAACTTACTCTCAATTTCAAATCTGAAAGATTATCAATTCCCGATAGGAATGGTTCTTCAATAGCTCTCCAGGCTACCGCTGCCGATGGGAAATATCCCCATTTATTGTTTTCTCCAAACTTATCTGAACCATCACCACGCATGGTAAGTGTTAGCAAATATTTGCTATCCCAGTTTAGGTTCACACGAGAGAAATACGATTTGAATTTTGTTACTCCATATCCGCTATTTACTCCCGGACGATCAGCTTCTCCAGCCTCTAGTTTATTGAATAAAAACAAGTCGGTTAAGAACGTGTTATTGCTGGCAGAAAGACTCTCTGAAGTGTATTCCTCTGTCGAATATCCCACTACTCCACTTAAATTAAGTTTGCCAAATTCTTTATTGAAAGAAGAAGTTACTTCGAATAACTGTGTAGCTTTCTCGACCTGGCTAATCTGAGCTTTTCCTCCCAGGTTAGCTCCGTATAAGAATGACTTAGGCAAATAAGACTTACGTTTTCCCTTGTTGTAATCGATACCATATTTTACCTTGGCACTCAACCAATCGGTAAATTGATACTGAGCAAACGAACTGGCCAAAAACTTATAAGTATAAGTATTATCAGTTACCTCGGTAAAAGATAACGGGTTAGGAATATTCGGACGGTTAGCATTCAGATTATATACCCCATTTTCGTCCTGTGGCTTAATAAAACGAGGAAACTGATAAGCTGCTGAGATCATTCCCGATCCATCATTCAATCCTCCCATTTGTGAATTGGAATTCTTAATGTACGAAGTAGTCATTCTGGTTCCAATGGTGAATTTGTCCGAAAGGTTGTAATCTAAGTTGATACGCCCTGAATAACGCTTGAAATCCAGATTAGTCAACATCCCCTTCTGGTCGTACAGATTGAATGAAGAGTATACTTTCGCTTTCGAGCTACCCGATTTAATTACAAAGTTATGCTCCATTACCTCACCATTTCGGGTAACCATATCTTCGTAATTGTAATCTTTCGCATTTCTAATCTCTTCATCGGTAAAGAATACCGGAAGTTTATCGGCAGGAGCTTCTCCCTTATCTCCATATGGGAAATAGTTGTTCTGATAACGATAGTATTCGCGATAACCGTGGTTCCAAACCTCCATTAACTCTGGTCCAGACAACAGGTCGAAATCGTTCTTTGGCTTTTGAACTCCATACGAGAAGCTATATTCTACATCGAAGCTTCCTTTCTGAGCACTCTTGGTGGTAATAAGAATTACACCATTGGCAGCACGCGCACCATAAATAGCTGTTGCTGATGCATCCTTCAATACCTCAATCGACTCGATATCGTTCGGGTTAATTGCATTCAATGGGTTACGCGAACCGTAGCTATATGGACCTCCTGGCTCAACACTTGAACTTGAAACAGGGAAACCATCAATCACATATAAAGGCGAGTTTCCGGCACCTGTAGAAGCTGCTCCACGAATTAATACACTAACTCCACCACCTGGCTGAGCACTATTCTGTTTCACCTGTAATCCAGCCACTTTACCCGAGAGCATATGCATTACCGAAGAGGTAGCACTTTCAGATAAATCTTCCGTTTTTACTGACCCGACTGCCCCTGTAAGATCACTCTTCTTAACTACTCCATATCCTACAGCAACCACTTCCTCTAATCCAATGGCATCTTCCTGCATTATTACATTGAATTGCTTCTCCCCATTCATTAGCACTTCCTGTGTTTTCATTCCAACAAATGAAAATTGCAACACTGTTGCCGTAGCTGGTACATTCAATGAAAATTTCCCATCGATATTAGTAGTTATACCAATGGTCGTTCCTTTCACTATTACCGAAACACCTGGCAATGTTTCGCCATTGCCATCAGTAACTGTTCCCGAAACAGTTCTCTTCTGCTGCTGAGTTGCACTATTGCCACTCTTCTTTATCGCAATATAGTTATCAACGACCTTGTACGAGAAGCCTCCATCGTTCAACAATTCGTCAAGGACCTGTTGAATAGATGCATCTTGAAACTTCACTGTTTTTTTCCCTAATCGGTCGATATTCTCAACTTTATAGAAAAAATAATAGTCGGTTTTCTGTTCAATTTCTTTTAGAATCTGCTTAACCGATGTGTTCTCCGCCTCAATGGAAACCTTCCCACTTTGCCCGAAACTACTGGCAAAACTACTGAGACACAACAGCAAAGACAAAAACGCTGTTAGCTTCATAACTAATAAGAATTTACACACACTCCTCCGTAAAAGAGTGCCATTCACATTTTTTTTCATAATTTTGAAATGGATTTTAGTTTAACTAATGGACTTTTATCCTGAAAGCTTAATTGTTTTCGAGTCGGAGAAACTGGTACTTTCTCCGATTTTTTTATTTAAGCTAAGTAATGTTTTATCATAGGCATATCTTATAAATCATTCTTACTTCAATATAACTTGACTTTTAGCCCCTATTTTTGTTTCTATTCTACACGAATGAATCTCGGAACTAACCACCAATACTTTTAATATCTGATCCAAAGGTTTGTTCTTTAAAATTACTCCGGTAAACAGCTCTTTTTCCAAATTGCTATCAGCCAATATAACGTCTACGTTGTACCACAATTCGATATTCCTTATCAATTGCTTCAATGGAATATCTTCAAACGACATTACTCCATCTTTCCAGGTTGTGTAATTAGATATGTTTACCTTTTTCACAATTAACTCATTGGCTTCCTTACTATAGATGGCTTGCTCCTCCGGGTTTAAAGTATGTAGTACTTTTCCGCCATTGCTTGTTAGTCGAATTTCTCCTTCTACCAGGGTAGCTTCCATCAATTGCTCTTCCCCGTAATTTCGAATATTAAACTGGGTTCCTGTTACTTCTACTTGCAAACGTCCGGTGTTTACAATAAAAGGAATCGTCTTATTTTTTGCCACATCGAAATAAGCTTCTCCGTCAATGGCTATTTCTCTAGACTGTATCCCAAAACCGGCACTATACTGAATTCTTGACCCTGAATTGATCCAAACATGCGAACCATCTGGTAACTGAATATTGGCCGTTTCTCCAAATGGCACGTCCACCACATAGTTCTGACCAGTGAAATCAGTTGGTTTCTGATCACTAAACAGCCAATAACCGATTCCCAGTGCAGCAATAAATATTGCGGCATATTTCAATGTTTCCAGAAATATTCTTCTACCCATTTTTCTATTCATACCATTACGCTGATGGGCAATATTCAATTGCTTTTTCAGTTCTTTTTCTGAAATAGTTCCTTGGGCAGAAAGTGCTTTTACATTCTTTAACCGAGCGTAATCCTTTCGTAGATCCTCATCATTCCAAATGACTTTCCCCGCGTCAAGCAGTTCTTCATTTGTACCTGATTCAGAGGTATATTTTATGATTTCATTTAACTCCATAACTTCCGTTTACATTAGTATATGTAGCCAATATGTAAACACCCTTAGTCAAAGGGCAATTTTTTTCAAATTAAATAAAAGGGAACACCATAGGTAAGTAGTCACGTAAAGCAACACGCATGCTTTTCAACGCCTTAGACATGTGTGCTTCAACGGTTTTAACAACAATACCCAACTCCTCAGCAATCTCCCTGTTTTTCTTGTCCTCAAATCTACTCATACGAAAAACACGTTGACATTGTTCTGGTAATTGTACTAAAGTTGCTTCTACAATCTGTTCGATTTCAGTAAAAGCCATTGCTGTGGTATCTAATTCCGAGAGAGAATAGTAATTTAAATGGATATGTTGCTTGGCAATAGTCTCTTCTTTATTGAAGTCACTAACCACTTTTTTGCTTCGTAAATAATTTAAGCAATGAAATTTGACTGTGGTATATAGCCAGGCATTTATATTGATGGATTCTTCCAGTTCTTTTCTTTTACTCCACAGTGTGGTGAACGAGTCTTGCACTAAGTTTTTAGCCATCTCCTCATCGTTCACATATTCACGAGCAAAAAATACCAGCCGAGGAAAATAGTTATTAAAAAGCATATCGAACATATGCTCTTCACTATTCCGAAGACTTCTAACCACCTCTATATCTGAAACTGAAATCACCTAAAATCTATTATGCTTCCAACAAATGTAACAATATTCCGCTAGCAGAAAAATAACAGTTATAATCTCAGGTGCAGAAACAAAAAGAGTTGAGCAGTTATTTTTTGCTCAACTCTCTTTCATTTTGTTGTATTAGTAATTCTTTACTCTCCCAACCAAATCCACTGAAACAATATTGGATGTTTGTCACTGCTCTTCACCTTCATGTTGATGGTATAATAACCTGGTTCTGTAATTTCAATGGTTCCCATTCTATGGGCATCAAAGTTAGGAATATGCCAGTCGGAGTTGGGTTCTCCAACAGTTAAACCAGTAGGCTTCACCTTCAGTTTTCTATTGCTTTTTGCCATACTTAGCTCAATTGTTCCGTCATCTTTATTTCCTTGAAAACTATAAGAAGCATCGATATGCAACGTTTTGGGTTGTTCCACGTAGATTTTCCACTGAAACTCTTGCTTTCTACTCACCTTAACGTGCTCAGGAATAGATCCAAATCGTTTTGGGTTAACAATTTTCAACTCTGATTCATTCAGACTATTTTTCGGTGTTAATGAATAGCCTCTATCAACCGTTTTCCCAACTAAGTTATCAATAGTTTCAGGATAAGAATTATATTCTAAAACAACTACAGCAACATATTCCCCAGGTGCTTCAGAAGGTAAGTCGACGGTGGTTAAGGCTCCTTCCAACTTCACATCCAACTTTTGCTTATTGGCTAACAAATAAGCTTTTGCAGGCTTACTTTTAATTCCCGTCACAAAAACTTTTTTAGACAAAGGCCAGTTGTATAAATGCAAGTATAACTTCGCTTTTCCATCAACCATTTTTCTACAGGTTATTTTACCCCAATCGTGCTGATCTTTTCTTAAGTCGAAAGCTTCCGCTCCATAGATCGATTCTCCATTTACTTTCAGCCATTTTCCCATTTCCAATAGTCGTTGACTGATCTCGTAAGGCACATCTCCATTGGCTCGCGGTCCAATGTTTAGCATGTAGTTTCCATTCAGACTAGCATTGTTAATTAGCCAATGTAATAAGGTACTGGTCGACTTCCATTGCTCTTCCAATGCATGAAATCCCCATGAATGTGCCACTGTTCCTGGCGACTGCCATGGAAATTCTTCTTTTTTACTTCCCAGCTCATTGTCGCCTAATGTTTTAAAATCGATATCGCTATCTTCCTCGACAGATAGTCCTAAACGTGAATTAACCAAGCAATTGGGTTGCAACTTGCGAATCATCTTTTTCAATTGCAGCAATTGTTTTTTTGTCACAATCGACTTAGAATGATGAATCCACATATCAAACCAAATTAATCCAATATCTCCATAGTTGGTTAATAATTCACGCATCTGTGGCATAACTTTCTCTTGCCAATACTTATCGTATTCTTGTGCCGAAATAAGATAAATCTCTTTAGTGTGATCCCAACCATTAGGATGTGCCCAATCGACCCAGTGAGAGTAATACAATCCCAATTTCAAACCATGCTTTTTACACGCTTCAGCCAATTCTTTTATGATATCTCTCTTCGGATTAGTAAACTTAGCCACATCGTAATTGCCCACGTTGCTATCCCACAAGGCAAATCCATCGTGATGTTTTGCCGTTATGGTTACATATTTCATTCCTGCTTCCTTGGCTAATATTACCCATTTCTCCGGATCTATTTTCTTCCAGTCGAACCGATCGAGCAATGTCACATATTCATCTCTGTGTATTCTATTTCGATAGTAAATCCATTCGGCATAATCGTTGTCGTATCGCAGCTTCTCTCCTTTCCAGATTCCTTCGGCACCACTATAAACACCCCAATGGATAAACATTCCGAAACGGGCATCGGTAAACCATTTAGCACGTTGGTTAGTATTTTTTTGAGCAATTGTGTTTAAAGAAGTAAGAATTAACAAACTTACAATTACAATTTGTTTTAGATGCTTGATTTCATTCATCATAGTAAAGTGATTTAGTTATCACTAAGATAGCAAGCCTCTACCACAAATAAAACAAAAGCCCTACCTGAATTTTAAATCACTCAGATAGGGCTTTCAGTATGAAAAGTTCAACTGTTTTAGAAGTTGAAAAGTTAAATGTATAAAAAGTTAAAAGGGCTATTCAACGACAGAATAGAAACTTTTAATCATCTTATTTAGTTGTAAGTCGTAAGTACTTTTGTTCAGTCCATTGAATCGATGGTTCTTCCACAATAGTTCGATCTGCTTATCCAGCTTTCTTACATTCTGCAAACAACCTGTTCCTTCCTGGTTGGCCACTTTTGCCAAGTTCATGTAAACATCGCCAGAGCCACGAGTAATGGGAGAAAACTGATGCTTAATAGCCAAACTCTTATCGCACAGGAATGCTGTTTTATCATCCTCGGCAGTTAGAAATGGTGGCAAATCGCTGGCTTTATCTGGCATACTCATAGGAATAATCGGAGAACTTAGCGGATTCCCAAGAACCGTATAGATATCAATATCTTTCACTTTTTCTCCCTTATTAATTCCTTTAATAACCATACTGCTAGTAGTTGAGTAACGACTAATACAATCCTGGTTAAACACATATTTCTCGTCGTCGGCATTTTGAGGCAAATCACTTAAGATATCAACATGTGTTAAGCTGTTGTATTGCGAGCGCCCAACTTTATCTAATATAAACTGTGGAGTGATATTTCCCTCCCCAGCAGCTTCGTAGAAATATTCACTTGCTGTCTGGAAACGAATGAATCCATATCCTTTATTAGGTGTTCCTGTAAACGAGTAGTTGGAACGAACAATGTATCCATTAGGAGCAACTGTTGGGTTATTCACATCGAATTTAGTTGCATTGTAATTTCCTGTTTCGTAAAAAGCGGCTCCGCCTTGTGCATCGATTACTCCGAAGTTTGCCTCAACGCCCCATGGTTTTGGCAATTGAGTCAAGAAGCACTCAAAATCGGCCAATGTAGCACACTGTTCCAAAGCCTGACGCATCAAAATACCTTCTCTATCGGCAACTGTAGCTGTATCTTCTTTGCTCTTCAGATTAAACGAAGCAGAATTCATAATTGCAAAACCAGCACTATTTACTCCCATCCACACATTCTCACTGTCTTTATCTTCGGCATTAACCAAACCCATAAAATTGTATTTGGCACCTTTAATAAAAACCAACTTATTATTTTCCGATTCGGTATCGCGCTGTTTCCATAAAAGTGGACGACCATCGGGTGTAGCTTTCCCCGAAATAACAGCAACTGTACATGCAAAAGTGTTTGCACCAATAAATAACAATAAGAATAAAATTGAGCTAAAGAGTTTCATAGTTTAGCGTATCTTTTTAATAGTTCAACAGATAAACAAAGTAAATCATTTCTTTCAACAGAAAACCTAACAAAAATAATCTTTCTCGAAAATAGTTATCTTCGTTACTGTATCAATTTGTTATATCAACATGAAAGCGTTAAAAATCACCTTCATAATTATTATTGGTTTAGTAGTAATATATTTAATCGGACCACGTATGCCTGAACCTGTATACTCTAAAGTATTGCCTCAAATTCAATGTAATATTGAAAACCTCGAAAATTATATTGACAGCTATGAGAAAAAATTATCCATCAAGCCAGATAATCAGTCCAGAGTTATATGGCATAACGATTCGCTGAAACAATCAACAGAGTATGCATTGCTTTATTTACATGGTTTTTCCGCTTCATGGTACGAAGGTGCTGATACCCATTTACAATTTGCCCAAGCAACTGGCATGAATGCCTACTTTCATCGCCTAGCCACTCACGGGTTGGTTACCAAAGAAGCACTAATCGACATGACTCCAGACACTCTATACAATTCTGCCAAAGAAGCATTAATGATTGCACATAAGTTAGGTAAGAAAGTTGTTATTATGAGTACATCGACAGGAGGAACTCTTTCGTTGAAGTTGGCTGCCGATTTTCCAGAGTTAATTCATTCTTTGATTTTATATTCTCCCAACATCCGCATAAACGACGGTTCGGCTTTTATGTTGGATAAGCCTTGGGGATTGCAAATAGCACGCAAAGTTTTAGGCAGCAACTACAGAACACTTACACCCAAAGACGCTATCGATTCGAAATATTGGTATAATAAATACAGAATAGAAGCAATAGTTTACCTTCAACAATTGGTCAATACCACTATGCACTCGAACACATTTAAATCGGTGAAATGCCCCATATTTTTAGGCTACTATTTCCGCGATGAGCAGAACCAAGATCCCGTGGTACGTGTTGATGCAATGATGAAAATGTTTAATGAACTAGGAACAACAGAAACTTTGAAACAGAAAGTGGCTTTTCCAACAGCTGACACACACGTAATTGCCAACAGCCATTTCAGTCCTGCAGCACCTAAAGTACTTGAAGAGACCATTAAGTTCTGGAATTCAACACAACATTCTAAACCCTAAATTATATCATGTTTTAACCGCTTTTCCGTTTATAATATTGCCGCCCGCTTATTCGAACCGAAAAAGTGGATAATCTGAATTAATAGGAAACACGCAAACAGATGTACCAAAAATTACTAGAAGAAATATATGCCGAAATTCAGCCTGAGATTGGCAAAGGCAAGGTAGCTGATTATATCCCTGCACTAAAGAATGCAGATCCTAAGCAGTTTGGAATTTCTGTTTGTAATATCAATCAAGAAGTAACATCGTTGGGCGATGCTCAACAGCGTTTTTCCATACAGAGTATCTCGAAGGTTTTCACACTAACCATGGCATTTCAGGTTTTGGGCGATAAGCTTTGGGAAAGAGTGGGTAAAGAACCTTCTGGTAACCCATTTAATTCGTTGATTCAGTTAGAAAGAGAGAATGGAATACCACGCAATCCGTTTATTAACGCAGGAGCACTAGTTATTACAGATATTCTTATTTCATTATTGGATAACCCGAAACAAGATTTACTATCGTTTTTAAAAGAGTTATGCAATTGCAGCAATATCCATTTCGATCCGGTAATTGCACAAAGCGAAAAAGAGCATGGTTTTACCAATGCTGCACTGGTAAACTACATGAAAAGTCATGGAAACATTAAAAATGATGTAGAAGAGGTTCTTGACCTTTACTTCCATCAATGTTCCATTCTCATGAATTGCGAGCAATTGGCCAAATCGTTTCTTTTTCTGGCCAACCACGGTGTCATTCCTCATTCCAACCAAAGAGTGCTTACTCGAAGTCAGGCCAAACGCTTGAATGCAATAATGCTTTCTTGCGGCTTGTACGATCAGGCTGGCGATTTTGCCTATCTGGTTGGTTTACCCGGCAAAAGTGGTGTTGCTGGAGGTATCTCAGCCATTATGCCCGAACAAATGAGTATTACTGTTTGGAGTCCGGCTTTGAATCGTCACGGAAATTCGCACGCAGGCATGAAAGCATTGGAACTATTTACCACCAAAACAGGTATTTCAATATTTTAGGTCGAAAAGACTTTTTTCAAGGCTACTTTTACTATTATTACAGGTAGTCTTGAAATAATAGTTGCATGAATAAGGAATTGCTAATAAATCAAACAGTCGATTTTGTAAAAAAAGAACTAGCCAATGCCGAAGGAGGTCACGATTGGTGGCATATTTACCGTGTTTGGAAACTAGCCAAACAGATTTCCAACTCAGAACAAGCTGATGGTTTAATTGTAGAGTTAGGTGCTTTGCTTCATGATATCGCCGACTCTAAATTTCACAATGGCAATGAAGAAATTGGTCCTCAAAAGGCCAGAACTTTCTTGAAATCAATTCATGTAAAAGAAGAGGTGATTCTTCATATCGAGCAAATTATTACCAACATATCCTTTAAAGGAGGGCACCAAAACCAACAATTTAAATCGCCCGAACTGGATATTGTGCAAGATGCCGATCGACTGGATGCTATAGGTGCCATAGGTATTGCCCGTACATTCAACTACGGTGGTTTTAAAAACCGAGAACTGTACAATCCCCATATTCAACCCAACTTAAACATGACTAAAGAAGAATATAAAAACAATACAGCTCCAACTATAAATCACTTTTACGAGAAGTTGCTTCTACTAAAAGACCGAATGAATACATCTACGGGAAAGCAATTGGCTCAACATCGACATGATTGTATGGTAAAGTTTCTGGATGAATTTTACCAAGAATGGGAAGGAGAGGTATAGAATAAACATTGGAATCACTCAACATTACAAACAGACAAGATTTATTCATTTATTTCTATATTTGAAAACACTAAACAAAATAAAGTATATAAAAACCTAAATCTCTAATGAACTACAACAACACCAATAGAATTGAAGAAGAAATAAGACAAAAAAAGTTATATAAAATACAAGTAGCCGAAGCTCAGGTTAGAAAATATGAAAATCTTTTTCATACAATTAGCGAGAAAAAGCTAATAAAATTGTCTAAAAATGTTTCGTCCAATATTCTTCGCACCATCATACTTATTACAAGTATACTGCTATTCATATTAAGTATATTTTTATTCTTTTCTGAATTCACAATTACCCTATTAGAAAAATATGGTAATGAATTTTCACTCATTGAAGAGAGCAATTTCATTCAATTTGCCCCAAAAGGAGCAATTCTAATCTTCATCATATCCATTCTACTATATTTAATTTCTTTTCTTTTGAAGAAGAATACAACTAAAAGAAATTCATTGTTTGAATTATCCAATTTAATTACAGAAGTAATTGACTATATGAGCAAGAATATCAAAGAAGATAAAATTCGATATGAACATTTTGTGGACAGTAGTGCAGAAATAAATAATAATCTTAACTAAAAGCCACAGTTTACACAAAAAAATAGCTTTCAATACATTAACAAACTTAGAGTGAATTAAAAACAAATCAATTGCCCCTATAACTAAAACCATAAATGATGAATGACTTTGAACACAATAGAGCGAGTTGGAACGAATTGACCTCACTGCATATCGATTCCGATTTTTATGATCTTGAGGGGTTTAAAAAAGAAAAATCATCTCTCAACCATATAGAACTTGAGGAGCTTGGAGACATTACCAACAAAAAATTACTTCACCTTCAATGTCATTTTGGTATGGATACTTTGTCTCTAGCTCGTTTAGGAGCAGAAGTAGTTGGTGTTGATATTTCCGATGCATCTATTAATCAGGCTCAGCAGCTATCGACCGAGCTACAAATTTCTGCTAAGTTCATTCGTTCAAATATATATGATATTGAGCAGCATTTAGATGACCAGTTCGATATTGTTTTCACCTCCTATGGAGCCATAAACTGGTTAAATGATCTGAATAAATGGGCCCAAATCATAAGTCGTTATTTAAAACCTAACGGCACATTTTACATGGTCGAATTTCACCCATTTACTTACACTCTAAACGATGATGCAGAAATAGTAGATAGCTATTTCAAAACAACTTCTCTTGAAACAACTGTCGAAAGTTCATATACCGACAATTCAGATGTATCAAAGAACAACCTAAAGCATATTGAATGGCACCATAGCCTGAGTGAAGTATTGAACAGTTTAATATCGAATGGCTTATCCATCGAGTTCTTAAATGAATTTCCTTATCAGGTGTATAACTGCTTCCCGAATTTAATTGAAATAGAGAAAGGGAAATGGGTATCTAAAAAACATGGAGGTAAAGTTCCATACATGTACTCCATCAAAGCTATAAAAATCTGATTACTAAAGATGAACGAAAATAAGCAAACATATAAATACCTGATAAGTTCTTGTCTTGTGGGTATAGATTGTAGATATAATGGAACCAGCACCAATATCCCCGAGCTAAAGGCAATGGTGGAGCAAGGCAAAGCTCTTTGTGTATGCCCCGAAGTTCTTGCCGGCTTACCTACTCCAAGAGAATCGTGCGAAATACAAGTTGCCAACAATAAGTGCTACATAAAAGGACAATCGGGTAAAGATTATACCGATGAATTTGAAACAGGAGCTCAAAAAACATTGGAAATAGCTTTATCAAATCATATCGATCATGCCATACTTCAATCCAGAAGTCCATCATGTGGCTTTGGTAAAATATACGATGGAAAATTTTCAGGCAAACTAATAGCAGGGAATGGAGTTACAGCAGAATTGTTAGCAAAGCATGAAATAAATATCTGGACAGAAGAAAACTGGAATACGAAATAGGCTGGCTAAAAAGAGCAAAATCTCCTAAAACGGCACTAGGTCGATAGGAGATTTTGCAGAGAGATACTTGGTGAAATCAGTGATGATGACTACACGCAGAACCTTCGTTCTTAAGCGTTCCAGCTAGATAAGCATTAACTGCTCCATCTACTTCTGTCTCACGTGTCAAAACCACTTCTATCTGTTTTTCAAAAAAGTCATTAATCATACGCTGTCCCATTCCTCCTGCAATAACCATCTTACAGTGGCCAATTCCATCTAAAATCGCTTTGTGGGAATGATTTCCAGTGCCTGGCTTATGAGCCATTACATGCGACTGGTGATCGTGGTGCTCTCCGTGTGCATGTCCAGTAAACTGATTCTGAACATACTCTTTAGCAACCACCTTTTCATCTTCAATAGTTACAATAACAAATCCTTTTGTGCGACCGAAATGACGGCAAATCATTTTTTGGTCATCGCTTGGTATAGCTATTTTCATTGATCTGATTTTTTAAGTATACAACTAATTGGTACAACACCATTTTCGTTTCTCACAATTATCGAATCTTCTACATCCCTTGCATTTATCATCTGTTTGATCTTCTACTGGGATAACTGTTTCTGATACCGTTTTCAATTGGTCGCTTCCACACTCCGGACATTTCCTTTCATCCCCATCGTGCACAACAAAACGTATAGAACACTCCTGACACTGCAACCACATATTATCAAAATGAACATCTCCACCCTCTATTATCAATGCACGTCCTTCCACTAAGGCTTCTGCCATTTTCTTTCGTGCTTTTAAATAGATACGAGTTAAGGTTGGTCTGGAAACATTTAATTGAGCAGCAGCATCTACCTGGTTCATACCATCGTAGTCGAGCAACCGTATGGCCTCCCACTCCTCAAAGAATAGCTGCACATGTTCTTCTTTCTTCTGGCATGTACCAAAAGGTATAAAACCATTCACCATAGGAGGTGAACACATTCTTCGGTATTTCTTTGGGCGCACCATAGTTTGGATGCAAATATAATGAACATTTGTTCATAAGTATCCTCTGCACAGTTTTTTATTTTCGCTATTAGAGAATAAAAGCGATTATTTAAACTCGAAATCAAAAGGAATTCAGAAAACGGATGTTAGCGATATGCTAAAAATCATCCATCCTTACATAGTTGTTAATCAGTGCAAATACAGTAAGACCTGCCACAGATTTGATTCCTACCTTTCGGGTAATATTTTTGCGATGTGAAATAACCGTGTGTGTACTAATAAAAAGCTGGTCAGAAATTTCCTTATTGGAATGACCTTTTACCAAAAGCTTCAATACATCAATTTCCCGATCGCTTAAAATCACCTCTTTGTCTGCAATGCTATTGTTATCGCCTGAGCCAATTAACAACTCCTCAACCTGCTTGGTTATTTCGGTCTGAGTATCATTTATGTAGATAATCGTATCAAACTGATTGGTCATGTTTTTATCGGCATAACCTGCCACCAATCCTGCAAACTTTATCTCTGAGGCATCGTGAAAGGTTTCTTTTAAGTTCACAGAAGCCATGTTTTGAATAAACTGTGGATTCACAATCACCAATTGAGGCTCATAATGGTTCACCTTATCCTGAATATGTGTAGCATCACTCACCTCGATTGTTTGAAATCGAAATGGCAAATGCTTCAAAATCTGAATCAACCCTTTCCGAATGATTTCAGATTGATCGGCAACGACAATTCTATAATCACTCATACTATCGATTTAAAGATTCATTCTCCATCTTCTGTACCATTGGGACTAATAATTTGTCCTCAATTTTTCCATGCAACTCTAAATCTTCTTCTAATCGGAATAACTCGAAAAGAATTTGAATTCGCTGACTTTGCGCCTTTGTGGGAGGAAGGTATTTTATAAGGATACTCTTTAAATCAATCACCTTTTCCTCGATATGATCATGTAAATCGGTATAAGTTCGAATATTATATTCCGACTGACTAGACGATGAAGATTTACTCAATTCCATTATATATGGAAAAACAACTCGATCCTCATATTCCATATGCTCTTTTACTTCTGCAAAATACTCACTAAAAAAGTTGATTAGCAAACGTGCTTTGGGATCTTCCGATTCATTTGCAAATTGCTCAATCATGTTTCTTAAAAAAGGAAACTTTTCATTGATATAGTAGCGATGTGAATTCTTCAAATACTGAATTAAATCACTTACAAAACAACACTCTAAATTTTCCTCGGGCAAATAATTCTCATCATTATATGCATTGATAATGATAAGAAAGAAATTGAGGTTAATGTTATGTTTTTCACATATTTCAGTGATGGTTTTATTTTCGAATCCAAGAGGAATTCTAAAGCGTTCTAATACAACCAATAATTGATGATTCATATGAATCAAATCGGCCATTTTTATATCTTTCGTAATCATTCTATCTTTTTTTTGAAATTTTCAAATTTACTGAATTATTAGCTTCCACACTATCACCATTTTTAGTGATTTCACTCTATCTAAACAACGGAGAATTGCAAATTTAGTTCCGATGAATGCTATTTTTCATTACTTCTAAAGAAAAATGTTTCCAAAACCGAATATGTAACTCATACCCTTCCCCTTCTTGCAATATGGTTGGTAGTGGTTTTAACTCTTTCTGTGATGGTTTTATACGATACTCCTGGTCAAATCGATATAATCGATAATCTTCCGGATGAAATTGTACCCCTATTACATTGGGATATTGCCTATGACTTAATGCTTCAATTACCTTCCCATCCATCGATGTAGCCTCAACTAATAGATTCTGACCAATTTTCTTAACCGCCTGGTGATGCCTGCTATTCACTAGGGGATTATCGGTATTAGACAGCTTCAATTCATTGACAAAATAGCCATCAATTTTAAGTCGAATGTGATGAAATGCCGCATAATACACATTGGGTACTTTCTGAAAATAATACCAATAATAGCGATGAATATTATCCGGTTGCTGTTTTACTACATCTTCGATATATTTTTTCCCATAAATATTGGATGGAATATCCTGAAACAACGAACCACCTGTTGCCACGTTCATAGTTTGCATTCCCAAACAGAAAGCTCTTACAACCAGCTTGGGTTTTAAATCTAGTAGCGGCTTAATCGTTCTATTTTGCTCTCCACCTAACAATTGAAATAGCGATGAAAGTTCGAAATAGTGACGATATATGTCTGGTGCTCCAGTAGTCAACAATGTCTTCTCACCATAAGCCGCAGCAGGTAAATCCGATCCTCCAAAAAACAAAACAGCATCGGCTTTTTTCACAACTTCTGTTAAAATGGGAGTTAATTCATTGGTTTGAAATAAGTTTTCCAATTTTAATGGTGCATTTACCGCATGTAACGAATAGTTATTGAGTTGCTTTTCCTCTAGATATTTAACAGACTGGTTATAATCATAATCTTCCTTTTCGTGATATAATCCAACAATTTCTGCATTCTTCAATTCAATGATGTTTTGTTCTATCAAACCATTGAAATGCTTTATGGTACCTACTGTAGGGTGAATCAGGACTATCCGCTGTGATTCTGCCTTTGCATTTTTAAATAAATTTTGTGCAAACGACGGGCAAACAAGAAGGATAAATAAAATAGACCAAAATATACGTACCATAACAACTTCCTTTTTATAGTTCGATGAAGAGAACAATTTTTAATCGATGATGTTTTCTATTTTTACTTTAAAATAATATCGAATAAAGTTATTAAAAATACGATAGCGTAAAAACCAATACAATGAAGTTTGAAGAACCTTTGGTGCATGGTCGCCTAATAAAAAGATACAAACGCTTCTTAGCCGATGTGAAACTAGATGATGGAACTGTTGTAACAGCACATTGCACCAATTCCGGTTCAATGAAGAGTTGCCTGGAAGACGACGCCGAAGTTTACCTGACACCTGTAAACGATCCCAAACGGAAAACAAAATTTACATGGGAGATGATTAAAATCAATGGCGACTGGGTAGGCATCAACACTGGAAATCCCAACAAGTTGGCTTTCGAAATTGTCAAAAATGGACTTATCCCACAATTTACTGGTTACACCGAAGTGAAACGAGAAGTTAAATTCGGCGATAGTCGGTTTGATGTTTGGGCTACCAATGGTGAAGAAACATGTTTTGTAGAGGTTAAAAATGTAACCATGAAAGAGGGAGAATACGCCCTTTTCCCTGATGCGGTTACCACACGTGGACAAAAACACCTAGAAACACTAATGAAGGTAAAGGCCGAAGGCATGCGCGCGGTAATGCTCTACATTATTCAACGTACGGACGTAGAGGCTTTTGGTCCCGCCAAAGAAATTGATCCGGCTTATGCTCAACTATTAAAAAAAGCAAACGATTCTGGAGTCGAAGTCATACCTATTCAGGTAAAAGTAACCCCAGAAGAACTTATTGTTTGGCGTGAACTACCTTATAACCTAGATTAAAATTTAGGTGCTTTATAAAGTTTGGGATATTCATGAAATTCCAATCTTCCCTCTTTGGGATTCAAGTCATTCCAATCTTCTATATCGAATAAGATAGAGATAGCTGTTCCCGTGGGCACATCGAGATAAAATGCAGGAAGCAAATTGTGAGCATACATATAGATATGCGGATTATGACCAAACACCATCACAGTTTTGGCACTCTCATCGGTGGCTCTAATGAGTTGAATAAATTCATTGGAGCTCATTCCGTTGTATAAGTCCAACTCTTTGATAATGCTTACATGTGGAAAATGCAAAACATCTGAAAATATTTCTGCTGTCTCTTTTGCTCGTGGAGCCGGACTGGAAATAATATGATCGGGCTTTATGCCATGTGATTTTTGCAAAATGCCAGCAACCAATTTACTATCTTTTCTTCCTCTGGGGCGTAATCTTCGGTCGTAATCGGGTTTTAGTCCGTGCTCTTCTGCTTTAGCATGTCGGACAAGAATCAATCGCTTCATCTGTTCGCTTTTTTAGTGTTATTGTAAACTTTGTTTACGTAAAGCAGCACAAATGGTTTATTTTTATGGCAAAAAATTACGCATGAAGAGAATTGGATTGCTTTCGGATACGCATGGTTTTATCGATGAGAAGGTATACACCTTCTTTAAAGATGTGGATGAAATTTGGCATGCTGGCGATATTGGCAACCTGGAAACTGCCGATAAACTAAAGGCATTTAAGCCACTAGTAGCGGTACACGGAAATATCGACGACCATAAAACCAGAACCGAATTCCCCCAACACCAACGCTTTCATTGCGAACAAGTAGATGTATGGATGACACACATTGGAGGTTACCCGGGCAGATACGAATTTCATGTAAAGCCTGAGATTTACAACAATCCTCCGCAACTATTCATATCTGGTCATTCCCATATTCTGAAGGTGATATTCGATCAAAAAATAAAGTGTCTGCATATGAATCCCGGAGCTGCAGGCAATCATGGATTTCATCAGGTAAAAACCTTAGTTCGATTTGTAATTGATGGAAAAGATATCCGAGATCTGGAATTAATGGAGATGCCTAGGAAAGGATAATATCATTACAATATTTATAATATATTAAAACTTTATAACAACTTATCCAATTACTTTTATCTCTGAAATAACTCAATAGAATAAATACGTTTCTACCTAAAAACTAAGAGATAATGAAATCTATAAACTTCTTCCTATCCTGTTTCATAATTCTTCTTTTCTGTGGAACTCTAAAAGCAAAAAACTATTCTGGAATTGTATTAGACAAACATACAAAGAAGCCAATACCCGGAGTATATATTTTAATCAACAAGATACCTGTAAGCTATACAAATATTGAAGGACAATTTACTCTTTCTGGGAACTTTGACACCAGAACTAAGTTATCTTTTTCTCATTTGCTGTATATGGAAAAGACAATTCCTCTTTCTCGCTTCACAGACAAAGCTCTTAGAATAAAGCTTAAAGAGCAACAAAATAATCTTAATGAAGTTACAGTTTCAGCTATTGAACTAAAAAATATATTGAAAAAAGCACACAAAAATTTCAAGAAAAATTACTCACCCTTTCATTATTGGACTCCCAGCCATTTAGTTCAAACCATGAATTACAATGGGAATTATACTAGTTATACTGAAGCTACTGGCTACACTTACCTCACTCCTATCATGTACAAGATTTGGTGGCATAATTCTCCAATGACAATCCCCAGAAAGGCACGAAGAGCCTACAGTGACGATTTTGTTGAAAGTTCCTCCAAAAACTATTCTGGACCAAATAAATTCTTGCATCGAATGTATATTGGTTCGGAGCGATACCTGAATTATCATGTAGCTTGCTTTAATCGAATTCATCCTTTAGGCCGATTCAATTTTCGTGATTATATATTTAGCTTAGATTCTTCTCCCGATTCATTACAGTACTTTATCCGCTTTAAAACAAAGCCCAAGGGATTTAATGCTTCTGAGTGGCATTTTGGTTTTAGTGAAGGGTGGTTTAAATTGGATAAAAGTGATTTTTCAATAAAAAAGATTTGTGCTGTTTTTAATTATGGTCGCAGAAAACAACAAGTAGAAATAAAAATAGACTATGTATCAAAAGAGAAGAATGTTTTACCTGAGAATATAAGCGTAAGCCAAGTGCTATTTTCAAAAGACAGACAAGATAAAGTGATTACTAGTTTAGAGTTAAATTTTCATGACTTGGATAACATATACCTTTCTGATAACCTTACCAAGAAAAATTTTTATTGGGGATATCGCAATTGGTTGTTTTATGAAAAATTAGAGTTCAATCCTTCCGATTGGAAAAATACGTCAAATAAAGATGCTAGTGCTAGTAGTATTTTAAAACAGATGGGTAAAATAGATATAAATCGAGCGTTTAAAACTGGCGATCAATTACCCATGCTATTAAAACATATGAAAGGCTATCGATTCTTTAAAAGACTAATACCCAAACAAGACAAAGAAGCTGAAAAAGCTCTAAACAGTGCCCTTAAAACAGGTAATAAATCTGATCGAAGCAAGAAATGAAATCCTTGCTTCAATCAGTTCAGTATTATTTCGTAAAACGATAAGCTACCCAATTGTTACGAGTAATAAAGCCGGCATCGGTTAAACCTAACGATTCGGCTTTGGCTTTAATGTCTTCTTTATCTTCAGTATAGAAACCGCTAAACACGATTGAACCACCTGTTTTCAATACTTTATTGTAGGTTGCCATATCGTTGATCAGTACATTTTTATGGATATTGGCTAAAATGGTATCGAATTGCTGATCGACAAGTAGAGATGCATCTCCTTGATAAGCTTTCAGGTTAATGATATTATTCAGCTGAGCATTTTCCAATGTGCTTTCCCAAGGCCACTCGTCAATATCAATAGCAGTCACCTCATGTGCTCCACGCATAGCCGTTAGAATTCCTAAAATTCCGGTTCCACATCCCATATCCAGCACGTTATGCCCTTCTACATCCATCTGTAGAATATGCTCCATTACCAACGAAGTAGTCTCATGGTTTCCGGTTCCAAAAGCCATTTTAGGCTCAATAATAATCTCATATTCCGATGCTGGATATTCGGTATGAAATGGCGCACGAATCACACATTTGTCGGCAATAACCAATGGTTTAAAATAGTTCTTCTCCCATTCTTCGTTCCAGTTTACATCAGGCATCTCTTCGGCATTGTATGAGATAGAAAACAACGGATTCTGAAAAATAAACAGCGTACTTAGTTCTTCTGACTGATAACTCTCAGTTGGAATAAATGCTTCCAAACCATTATCTAAATCGATAAAACTATCGAAAGGAAGAGTTCCTAATTCTGCCGTAACAATCTCGCGATGCAACTCGTTGCAAGGAGAAATTTCAAATGTAACTTTCGTGTATTTCATGCTTTATACCATTTTTTGCAAACATACAACAAGCTCTCCACATATCATTAGCTACAGCTAGAGAAAAGCACTTTAATCCAATTATCACATAGAAAAAACAGCAAAATTATTAAGATGCTACATTCAAAAAGCAGAAATGGATTATATCAATAAAAACCGACACATTAATTCTTGTATATCTTATACCAAAATACCTAGAAACAATAGAAAACACACATTTATTTTAGTTGTAAACATATTCATTTCCCTAAACTCAATTAATACAATTAAAGGCTCATTAATACTAGTAATTAATCTGTATACCACTAAAAATCATCTTGTTTAGTTTGGATATTTAAAATAGAATCAATTTCTTTATGCAATCGATCGCATGGAGACGAAGGATGAGTGAGTGAGATTATGCCTTTCAATAGGCACCCAGTTTTATTATTAGGATAACTAACTATTAGAAAAGCATGTTGCCAGTGGGTGATATGTATGTTTCTATGCACTTATTACTAATCATAAAACGCTAAAAAATGAAAAAAAATTTACTCATGTTCTTGCTTTTAGCAGTAACTGTAACTCTGAAAGCACAAATTACTTCCCTAACCAACAACAACTGGCAAACCATTGGTAATACCAGTATCTCAACTATCTATTCTGACAAAAACAACACCGATGGAGTTAATGATGGAGCCTATTTAGTCAACGGGCATTCCTTTGCAACAGGACAAGGTGCATATTATGAATTTGATGGTACAATGGAGGCCAATAAATCAATATTTTTTAGTACCAATCTGTATAACCCCAATGTTTCGTATGTAAAACTAAAGATTGAACTATACAACGTAACTGACAACAGAGTATTAGCCAGTAATTCTATTTCAATCTGGGCTTATGGATCTGGCAGGTATACTCTAAGCTACACCACCCAGGAGTCAGATAATGGAGATGCTCTACAAGTACGCTACATACGTAATGATGATGGACATACTGCCAGAGATTTTGCTATAGACAATGCATCTTTCAATGGTGAATTCTTATATCCATCGGTATCCACATGCAACGACCTGTCTTTTAACTGGGAACCAATTGGCAACACCTGGGTTCAAATGAAACACCATGATGCTGACAATGGCGACGGTAAGGGAGACGGAGCCCTTTTTATTGACGGTAGAAGTACCGCAACAGGGCAAGGAGTTAATTACACTTTTTTATGCAACTCTTATCTGGATCAAGGGTATAACTTAGAAACAGTCATCTACAATGTAAACTTTTCATGGGTTGCATTTAAAGTAGAATTAATCAATCTAACAGACAATGTTGTCAGAGCATCTATTCCTTCTACAGCAATTGGCTATAACCAGGCAAGAACTCTAACACTTAATTATATCGCCACACAGGATGATATCAATGACAAAATGCAATTACGTTTTACCCGAACTGATGATGGTAATACAGCAAGAAACTTTGCCATTGACTATGTAAAAGTAAATGGTACTCCAATTATGATGACCGGCAATGCTGCTGGTAACTGTTTACCTGGCTATACTCCAGACATTGCACTAACACCTGCTACTAGTCAGCAAATATCAGAAATTGAAGCTATTTATGAGAGACATAAGAAAATTCAGTTGAGTAGTGGACCTCCATCTTCATATTGGTTTAATCGAAGATTAAATGAATACAATGGTTTCAATATTAGTGGTAATGGAGATAATGCTTCTACTTCCACTGTTTTGAATGAGCGTCATGTTGGTGATATATTAAAAACCTTTGCTAACTATGTAAAATATTGCCCTGACTCTCCAGACGTTGCAGATATAAAGCAAAAAGCAGTAAACCTAATCAGTATAGTTGGGAAACAATTCTGTACAGGTACCACTACTCCAAGAGGGAACTACGCTTATACATTTCACCATTATACTGAAGGAGTAATTCCATGGAGAAATGAGATGAGCACTAACCAGAAAAATGCCTTTGGTTATACTATTGGAACTGCAACTAGTAACTTTGAGGATATCTGGGGGAATTATAATATTGGCGGTCAAGGTAACTCCGATTACATATATGGAAACACAGACGGATTAGTTGGCTATGGCCCCTTCATTGAAGATGACAACAAGAGAGTTCAATACATGAAAGGAGTTCAACGATGGTTAAAGAGAGTGCTTACTCCAACCACAAGTAGAACTGGTTTCCTAAAGGTTGACGGATCATCTTATCATCATTGGAGTAACTACGTAGGCTACATGTACTCTTTCAAACCTTTAACCAGAGTATTATATGCGTTAGGAAATAGTTCATTTCAAACTACCCCAGAAATATATCAATACTTCCGAGATGCAATGTTTTTTCAATGTGCAATTAGTAATGACAATAGAGTTATGCCAATGTCATTTGTTGGTAGAAATCCACACCAAAGATATGTTACAACCGGCTGGGGAGATGTTGCCAACACAGCTATTGCTGGAGGACACATACTTGGTCTAAACCATGCTGATCCAGTTTTAGCTGGTTATGCAAATCGGGTATGGGGAAATACAGCTGAATATAACTATACTCAAAAAGCCAATTTTGAAACAGGATTCTATCAATTCAATTATTCTGTTGCTGGTATTTTTAGAAAAGATAACTGGGTACTATCTATGGCTGGATTTACCCGAGATATTTGGGGAGCAGAAATTTACAACAACAGAAACTTCTATGGACGTTATCAGAGCTATGGAACACTTGAAATAATATATCCAGGCAGCTTATCAGATAACGGTTTCGATTTAGACACATGGGACTGGAATCACAATCCGGGAACAACATCTATACTCCTTCCTTTTAACAAGCTTCATGCCCGCTATAAACGTGCGGATGAAAAACAAGCTTATAATTTTGCAGGATCTCTAGCATTCCAAAACAAAGGAAATGAAGTACTAAGTAAGGTAACTGGAACCAACGGATTATTCGCCATGAAATTTAAGCAAGGAAATGGTGGTGGATGGAGTGGAAGCTGGTATAACAACGTGTATCATGATACTTCATTTACTTTTAGAAAATCGACATTTGCATTTGATGATATGATCTTAGCTCTGGGCTCAGACATAAACAATCAGCATGCTCAGGGAAATACCATAACCACATTGTATCAGCGTACCACAGATAACAACAAAGCAACTGTCGTAGTTAATGATACATCATACAGCTCAGATGCCACACATACATTTACTTCCAACAGTGACAAATGGTTAATCAGTAATCACAATACTGGTTTCTACATTGTAAATGGTAGTGGAACTTTAACCATAAAAAAAGGTGACCAAAAAACACCAAATTTCAACCAGAACTTAAATTCAGACTGGTCTGGGAATCCAACGAAAAATTACGCAATTGGCTACCTAGATCATGGGCAACACCCTACAGAGGCGGGATATGAGTATGTTTGTTTACCTGCTACTACTTCTGCAAAAATGAAGGCCCTTGCTACAAAAATGAGTAGCAATACAAGTAAACCTTACACAGTATTTCAGAAAGATGACAATGCACATATCGTGAAACATCATTCTTCTAGTGCCTGGGGCTTTGCATTCTTTGAAACAAACAGTAATCTTACGCACGAAGGAAATGTTATCAAAAGTAATAATGAACCGTGCCTGGTTATGTATAAAGAAGATGGCAATTCTATTTTATTGGCTATGAATAATCCAAACATTTCCGATAATGATGGAGTAAAAACGGTACAACTTACTCTTCATGGACAATGGTCGTTGGAAGCGAATCATTCTGACGTCTCAATACTAAGCAGTAATAGCACTCAAACAGTCATCTCTTTCTCCACAAAGAAAGGAATGCCAATTGAGATCACTTTGAATAAGGTTATTGCAAAAAGTGCAAAGGTTAAAACAGAGCAACCTAAAAGCATGCTTTATCCAAATCCGGCATCGGAGCAAATAACTATTGTGGCAAAATCAAACTTAAGCAGTGTTAATATCCTTTCCAATCAAGGTCAAATTATTCGGACAGTAACCACCTTCTCAGGAAAGAAAGCAACTATTCCTTTAACCGGATTAAAATCTGGAATTTACTTTGTTTCTATCCAAACCAAAGATGGAAACCGAGAAGTAATGAAGTTTATAAAAGAATAGATTAAATGAAATAAAGACAAAAGCATAACGGTACTAAAATTCAAGTACCGTATGCTTTTTCAGGAGTATAATACTTGTTGAAAAGTTTCTTTGTTCAATTACTACTTTTTATTTTCTGTCTATACTGACTATGCTTGTAAGCTAGCCAATCGGACAGAGCAAAGACACCCAATGTTACCACAAGGAATAGAGTTAAACCAACTGAGCTATCATAGAAAATTGCGCTCAGCCAACCTATAATTACCCAATGTATAAAGTAGATACTGGTCACATTCTTACTCCAACGTTTCAATGCACCAACCATAACTTGTGGTAAAGCATTGCTAATAAAAAAGATTAGACTTATCCAGAAAAGGCAAAATAATCCGTATACAATATTCGCAAAACCATTGTGATGATAATAATTTAGTTCCGATTCCATTCCAAGCGGTTGATTTAAAACAAAGCCGAAGAGCCAGAAGCTAATTATCAATGAAGGAATGGAAGTAGAAATTATTAATCGATAGAATTTCCCTTTGTCATTACAACGCACCAATAAGTTGGCAAAAAGGTACCCTAAGATAGGATATGCTATCCATGTAAAGAATGGAAATTCTGAATATTTACTCGATCCCCAAAACAAACCAGTAATGGCCTGCCATACATAATTTTCGAACTGAATATTCAGCAATACCATATTTAAAAATGGGAATAAAATTCCCAGAAGCGCTATTGCATAGTTATTTAATCTGAACTTCTTGACTAATCCCCAGAAAATCATTGCAACTCCTGCAAACTGTAAAATATCAACATCAATAAATCCTTCAATGGCGGAGCCTAATGCTTCTTCTTCTCCGGAAACAATAAAATCAATTAATTCAGGAATTACATCCCGAAGTAGGTTAAGACAATACCCTAGCAATAGTATCAATATTCCTCGTTTTATAAATAATTGATAAGCACTTTTACTAGAATACAGAAAGCCAACTCCCATTAAAAACATAAACACAGGAGCAGCAGGAATACCGCCCATAAAATCGACTACCGCTCCAAAAAATGACTCAGCAAGCTCTTCATTGGAAAAGGTCATTTGCACGTGCACAAACACCATAAAAACAACAGCCAGTGCTCTGGCAATATCCAACTCCAGTTGCCTGCCAGTATTTACTTTTTCGGGGTTAAATAAACGCTTCAAATAATTCATATTTGCTACTTTTCACTTTTAAAGCTGCAAACATAACTCTCAATTATTTTATCTGCGTTTCGATAGCTAAATCAGGACAAAGTTTCAACTTATTTCAAAGTACCAATTTATACACAAGAACTTTTAACCAACTAATTTTATATAACTTAAGTGACACATGAAATTAAAGAAGAAGAACTGATCGAAATAGAGGGGTTCAGGAATATTGGGAAGTAAATTCTTATTTAAGAATCTGATTATTCAGAGAAAACCCGTAAACAATAATGGTTTTCTCTGAAGTAATTCTACAAAATATCTTTAAACTCCATTGGATGATTAATTAGCGCATCAGGGTTAGCAGTAACCAACTCTTCTTTCGATTTAAATCCCCAGGTGGCAGCCACACCATAAGTTCCCGAATTTTGAGCTGTCTTTATATCTACTGCCGAATCACCCAGAAATATCACCTCTTCCGGTTTCATATTCCACTTTTCACAAATGGCAAATACACCTCTGGGATGTGGTTTCTTAAAAGCTTCATCGGTAGTTCCCATTACCATTTCAAACTTTCGATTTGAGAAAATATCAGCCACCATACTTTTGCAGAAAGCATCGGCCTTATTGGATAAAATAGCATATTTGATTTGCTTCTTTTCCAACAAATCCAGCAGCTCATTGATTCCGTCGTAAGGCTTGGTTTTAATCAAGCAATTCTCTTTGTATATCTCATACATCTCTGTTACTAAAGCATCGAAAGCCCCCTCTTCCTGATACTTTTTTGGCAACGATTCTTTTACCAACCGTTTGATTCCATTTCCAATTAACTCTTTATAAGTCGGAACAGTATGAGTTGGCAAATTATGATTACTCAACACCGTATTCATAGCGTTGGCCAAATCTTCAATGGAATCAATTAAAGTTCCATCCAAATCGAATATTACTCCTCTATATTGCATAAAATAATAGCTATTTTGAAATTGAAGATCAAAGGTAGCTGAATCCAATTAATCAGATAAAAAAAATTGAATGAACAAAAAGTTAAAAAGTAGCTCCAATAGTATCTATTTTAAAAGAAACTCTCTGGTTGTGGCCTCTTTTCTCTCTTAGATCCAGCAATAAATATGGCCACTGTTAATGTTATTGCTTCTGATGAAATGAGAGCAATAAATATACCTATCCCACTCCAAAACTCAGTTAATGTAGGTATTAGAATGATAGGTAAAATCAACGTTCTCAGCAATGATATTATTAACGATGGTCCGGGCTGATGAATAGCTGTAAAATAAGCCGATAATATGATATTTGTTCCCAATATCAAGAATATTGGAGATATAGAAACCAAAAACTGATTAGCTAATTTAATGGTTTCTGTATTGGCTCTTTCGTTATTTAGAAAAAGTGAGACCAAAGTACTTGCTTCAAGCTGTGTTATCAGTATAATGATTGCTCCGAATACCGAAACAGTACCAATTGCCAGTCGCAAAAACTGCCCTACTCGCTGTTTCTGTCCGGCTCCATGATTAATGCTGATAATTGATTTTAAAGAATCGGATACACCATAATTGGTTGTAGTTACAAATAAGAGTAAATACCCTACAATGGCATAAGCAGCTACACCACTTGTTCCATAGAAACGAATCATAGTAACATTGATGATGGTAAATAATATACCTCCCGAAATTTCACTTAAAAATTCGGACGAACCATTGTATGCTATTTTTCCAATTATTTTCCACGACTCAATTGGCTTTACAAATCCTATCTGTCCCTTTTGTTGAATGAAGTGAGGCAAAAGCAAGACAGGCATCGCACAATACGATAGCATCGTTCCCCAGGCTGCTCCTTCAATTCTCCAATTGAACACCACAATAAACAAGTAATCGAGAATAACATTTAACACAGCAGTTATCACCAATGCTCCTGCACTTAGCTGCGGTCTACCATCGACACGAATGAAATAGGAAAGTGAATAACTGGCAATAAGTGGAGAGCACAGAAAGATGACTCTAAGATAACTCGTAACCAGTTCCATTGTATCGGCTTGTGCTCCCAACAAAGTAGCTAATGGCTCCAAAAACAATATTCCCACTACAGATATAAGTATCGTAAGAGCTTGAATTAGCAATACAATTTTTGTAAAAACATCTGATGCTAATCTGGATCTTCCTTCCCCTAGATATTTACCGCAAAATACTTCACCTCCGGTGGCAAACATTATGGCTACTCCGAATAAAAATGGAAAAACGGGTGTCGCAATTGCAACTGCAGCCAGCGCTTTCTCTCCCACATAGTTCCCTATAAACAATCCATCGATAATGGCAGCTGAAGAAACAGCCAGCAATCCCAATGCCACTGGAATGGCATAAGAAAAGAAAACCAAATTTATTTTGCCTGTAAGTACTTTATTCTCCTTCATGGTTTTAATTATTTTTGCAATGTGGCAAAGGTGCTGCGAATAATTGGCTCACCACTTAACAAATGATAAGAAAGCATAAATATCCTGAAGAAATCCAGATTGTTTCCGACATTTTGGATCAATATTATCCGCTATCAAAAGTTACAAAAGAGTTACTTCTGGACAAACTGCAACGGGTAGAGAAAAAGAAAGGCAGCTTCATTTTTAAACAGGGAGAAAAAAGCAACCAACTTTTCTTTCTGATAAAAGGAGCAGTGAAAGCTTATAATTTTAATAGGAATGGTTTAGAAGAAGTGTATTGGTTTTGTTTTGAGGGAGATCTATGCTGTTGTCCATATAGCTATGCGCATGATATTCCTGCCCATGACAACAATGTTCTTTATGAAGATTCGATTTTCTATAGTATTGACATTGCCTACTTAAAAGAGCTTTATTCACATAACCTGGAATGGGCCAACTGGGGCAGATGCTTTGCAGAAGAGATGAATATGGTAATTACCCAATATATGGATGAACAACGATTTATGAAAGCTAAAGAGCGATACGATTTCTTGCTTAAACAATATCCAGATATAACACAACGAGTACCACTACAGGACATTGCCAGTTTTCTGGGAATTACGCCAGTAAGCTTAAGTAGAATCAGAGCACAGAAGTAGAATATTCTAGAAATTAACTAGAGGCTGTCCAAAAAGTAAATTCATTTGAAATCTAACTTTCTGTTTATAACCGACTTTCGTCTTACCCCTCCAAACCTCCCCTAAAGAGGAGGCTTAAGTCCCCTTTAGGGGATTTAGGGGTGATAAACCAAGTGGTGACTTATAATCCATAAGTTCATAAAATTATAAACAAGCTTTTGGGACACCCTCCAGTTTTATATGAATTAATCCATTACTTTATAATGTGGACCTGCAAATGCTTTGTGTGCTACCGACTCATCGTGACACGAAGTACACTTCATTTTTCCACTGGTATTATCCAGTTTCCCTTCACCTCCATGGCAAGTCATACAGGTACCAACCGTCTTATCATCGGTTCCCTTTGAAATATAACGGTGTGCAAAGAAATCATTCAACATCTCAGTGGTCTTTGCTGCAACATCAGCCGATAAGCGACGACATCTCTCTTTTCGCTCTTTATCGTGAATATTATGTCCCGATGCTTTTGCCCAATTGGTTAGTGAAGCATGGCATAACACTGAACCAGAAACCGATTTTGGAATATCCGCATCCAATGCAGGCTTTTCGGGTTTAAATATTGGAAACTCGTTGCGTTCGTACCAACGAAACAGAGCAGCAACCAATTTGTCGCGCTGTTTTTTATCCGAAACAAAAAGCCCGATTAGAGCAGCTGCACCATTAATTGTTCCACAAGTGCTACCAAATCCGGCAATTCCTCCGTGTCCATATTTCATCATATGTACCGGAAATGACGTAAATGGCTCCCCAACTTTCTCTGATAGTTGAGCAATCACACTTTTAAAAGTCGCATACATACAACTTCCATTGGGATATTCATCGTATGCAATTTGAGCACTTACTTTATCGCTTACAGCTGTATATTTCCAATCGCATTCATTGCTTTTGTAGTCCAGCTTCTCCCCTTCTTTCTTAGGAGTATAATCTGGTTTCATATTATCTGCAAGAGTGAACAAACCTGCCCCTCCGGCTACCACCGCACCGGCAGCCAACTTCATAGCTTTTCTTCTGTCCATATACTTTTTAATTCAATCTATAAAATAAATATGATCTGGGTTAGTAAAGAATGGAGACAAATGTAATGAAAACCCATACAGATCAAACCTTATTTTATGAAAATAAAAGTATTATGCCAATAACATCGTCTACTACCATACAATATTTAGCGATGAATAAAAGCTACGTCCAGGAGCATAAATAGGAGTTTTACTACCTTTTACCGATCGATTTAAATGTTCATAATAAGCTTTATCGAACAAATTATTTATACCTGCATTAACCCGAATATTCTTAGTGATCTGATATTCCACCTTAATATTCATCACCGAAAACGATGGTGTTTCGGTTTCACCAAATTCTTTGGCAACACGCTTTTGTTTGGCTGCATAATGAAAAGACAATTCTGGTTTTAGCCTATCCTTCATCCATTTCCCGGAAATGGTATAGTGTGCATCCAAAGGAGGAATTTCGGGGAGTGGATCATTGTTATCCAGATTCTTGGCATAAGTGTATGCAAAACCAATTTGATGCTGTAGTCCCCAGAGCAATTGTTGCGACCAACTTATTTCAAAACCTGTTTTAAAGGCCTCTTCAATATTCATAAACCGCCTTACCCCCGGACTGGTTGGCATTCTGGGAGTCAGCGAAGGATCAATCACTGATGAGATATAATCTTGAAGATACGAGACAAAATAATCCACATCTAATACCGAATGAGCCCGACTCCACTGGAAAGTCAAATCGAGTTGATTATTCACTTCTGGTTTGATCTTTGGATTTCCAATCAACTCGTAAGGGTCTTGCCCTACAGGGAAATAGTTAATAAAACGTTCGGTTAAACTCCCGCTTCGTTGAACTCTGCCTAACCACAAACCAATTGTTTTATTCGCAGGCAACTGCTTTTGAATACCCACACTAAAAGCAGGATTCACTTGATTGCTGGAAACCTTCTCATATACTTTGGCAAATTCATCACTTACATCATCTATCTGTGCATGGTTTATTTCAATTCTTCCCGAAAATACATAGTCAAATAACGAAGTGTGAAGCTGATACTCTGCAAACAATCCTGTTTTAGAAATTTGTCCATCTTGCCAGGCATTATCCTTCAGTATTTTCCCTTTTTTCGGTCCCATTAAAAATGCTCGGGTTCGTATTCCTTTTGCTCCTTCCATTCGCAAATCCATTCCAGCATAAAGCTTCGAATTGAGAAAAATCCACTTCCCTTCTGTTCGCCCGCCATAGTTATACGTTTCGGCTTTAGTTTCTGCATTCAACATTCGAGGATTAAGACTCTTCAAGCGATTATCCATTAAATGATCGACAAACGATCCAAATAAATTTGTATTCCATTCTTTTAAATATCCAGTCCTAAATTCTGCACTATGTTTCAAATTAAACATCCACGTATCATCATCTCGTAAATCCATAGGTAGTGCAGGAAAATCGGCATCACGTGCCACATTATATACGGAAATAAGCTGTATTTCTTGATGTTCGGATAAGCGTGTACCTATGCTAGTTCCAAAACTTCCGCGTTGAAAATCAGATGCGACTTTATTGTCTTCACCCGTTGTGTAATCTTCACCTTGCGACCACGCTCCAAATAAATTAAAATTCCACTTCTTACTTTTCAACCCAATTTTACCTTCTGTCTGAAATAGCTCTCCATTGGTCTCATAACCAGAAGAAAAACGTCCGTTCACTTTATTCTTTTCTGAGAATTTTAATCGCGAAGGAATAAAGTTAATTGTTGCTCCAAAGCCTGTTCCATATCTTAATGCATAAGGACCTTTCAGAACTTCAATTCGCTCTAGCATATTAGGAGCCATCTGACTTGTTGGAGGATCCATTCGGTTTGGGCATGCAGCGGTAGCACTTTGTGCTCCATTAAACACAATATTCAGCTGATCGTATTTATATCCCCGAAAAACCGGATCGAAGCCATAATTCCCTCCTTTCCGAATACTACTTATGGATGGAATCTGGTTCAAAATCGAAGCTCCATCATGTTTCATCTTATCCTGGTAATCGATCTCTATTCGCGTGTCTGGTTCTCCATTTCCATGCACTGCAATTACCGTAACAGGATAAAGATTTACATCATTCGTCTTCAAATAAACGACCTTCTGTTTAATTAATTCCCGAAGTTCCTTTGACATCCAATTAAGTACTCCATAACTGATATGAGAAAGCTGCAAATCATCTTCCAGGCTCATATTGAAGACAATGAAACCATCTTTATCAGAAATGCCTTTTTGGTTTCCATGCAAAAAAGTGGCCCCTTGAATAGGAGTAGATTTATCTGCATCCAATAGCTTTATTTTGTGTTTGGGCTGGGCAATACTGCTAAAAGAAGTCAGTACAACTATGATTAAAAGTACTAATATTCGCATTGCTTTAGTTTTAAGAAAGTGAGTTCTATTTCAGTAGTACTTTAAAGGTAAAACATTGTATGATAACAAGCAAGAGTAAATTTAAACAATAATTTCACCTCAATATTTTTCAAATCGAGCTTCAGCAGTAATAAATATGCTATTTTTGTCTTGTTAAAAATGTTCGCAAAGATGGATTACAAAGAGATTATTATCAAAATACGCCGAATTGTTCGTTCCATTAACCTGGAATCGAAAAAGATTCAAAAAGATCACGGAGTTAGTATTCCTCAAGTGTTATGTTTGGAATACCTTAAAAATTCTCCGTACTATCAAGCTACTCAAAAAAGTATTCGCGACCATTTAAAACTGAATTCCAGTACAGTAACCGGAATCATTAGTCGCTTAGAGAAAAAAGGGATGTTGGCTCGTTTACCTAAATCAGGAGATAGAAGAGTAACCACTATTACCTTAACATCGATTGGTGACGAAGCTTTACGTCAAACACCTGATTTACTTCAGCAGCGATTAGCTATCAAGCTTAAAAAAGTATCTGAGGAAGAGATTGTTAAAATTAGTAGTGCACTTGACGTGCTAGTAGAAATGCTTGAAATTGAAGATTTGGAGGCCTCTCCACTTCTTACCGCTGAAGACGTTATAAAAGAAGATCTTAAACCTACAAACACAACTGAGAGTTACGATATATAGCCATTAAGAATAAGACATTTAAATACAGAAAAAGGTGTTTCGCATTAATCTCGAAATACCTTTTTTATTTTTCACCTATATCCAACTATTACTATACCTTAATTAATCATACTACTGTATTTTATTTTTCAATTCCGCAATACATTTCTCTTCAATTTAAAATAGAACTGACTTGTCATAATAAATTATGTTTCTATATTTGTATTCACACTAATAATTATAATAAACAAAGCAACAACATGTTCCCCATCCCAAACTTTCACTCCTATTTCATAAATAGTTTCCAACAGATATATATCACTTAGTAATACACTTTGCTAATCACACACATGCGCAATACTTTATTTTTATTATTTCTCATTTTGAGTTATAACTTACTGGCCCAAAATAGAACCATATCTGGTTTTGTTGAAGATGCTCAGTCGGGAGAACGTTTAATTGGAGCAGCCGTTTATTCAAAAGCGAATGCACTGGGAGTTACAACCAACGAATATGGCTATTTCAGTCTGAAGGTGCCCAATTCAGTTAAACAGCTAACCTGTTCTTATATTGGCTATGACCAACAAGAAATTCTTCTAAAGTCAGATCCAGGAATTATTACCATTCAATTAACATCTAACAACATACTGAAAGAGGTAGAAGTAGCTGGAAATTCCACATCAGTAAACCGAGATTTATCACCGTTGGGCATAGCTGTTATAACACCCAAAATGATAGAACAAACCCCTGCTATTTTTGGTGAAGCCGACATTTTAAAAACCATGCAGGCATTACCAGGTGTTACATCAACCAAAGAAGGTTTTGCCGGACTCATCGTTCGAGGAGGTTCACGCGATCAGAATTTAATTTTACTGGATGGAGTTCCCATTTATAATGTATCTCACCTAATGGGTTTATTTTCTGTCATTAATCCCCGAGCCATTCAATCGGCCACCATTCTAAAAGGTGCCCACTCGTCAGCTTACGGAGGACGCTTATCGTCAGTTGTTGACATTCGACTGAAAGAGGGAAACCGCAAAGAGCTAAAGGGAGAGGTTGAAATGGGGGTAATTACAGCAAAAGCATTATTGGAAGGTCCTATCGATAGTAAAACCAGCTTTTGTGTTTCTGCCAGACGAACATTACTTGATTTGTTGATGAATGCAGGTCAAAGAATAAGCGATAAAGATATTTCAGGTTATTATTTTGGAGATATGAACCTAAAATTAAATCGGGAATTTTCAAAAAAACACCGACTTTACTTTAGTCTATACTCTGGAATTGACAAAGAATACGAAAAGATTAAAGATCAAAGTATTGTAATTAATAACATCAATTATAAAAAAGATTTTTCAACCAATTATAAATGGGGAAATGTTACCAGTGCATTGCGATGGAATTACTTAGCAAACCCATCTATTTTCTTCAACACAACACTTATATACAGCCATTTTTTCTTAGGCAACACATTGTCAAGAAAGCTTGTTGACACAAAAAACAAGAAGAATTTCCTAAACGACAATATCGATTACTCTTCTGGAATTACTGATGTTGGCATTAAAACTGACTGTAATATTTATGGATTCAAAAATCAGAGTATTAAAATTGGATTAGGTTATACCAATCATCATTTTAAACCGGGTATACATGCAATTGTAAATAATACCATAAGCCAAGAAGAACAAATAAAGAACAGTTTAGCAGATATTCGAGATCAAAAAGAGACGTTCGTCTACATTGAAGACAAAATCAGGTTATTTAATCGCTTTACACTAGCTCCAGGATTACGAGCAACTTGGATTAAAGATAACGATTACCAACACATGAGCTTAAATCCACAGGTTTCAATGGCATTTGACCTGACTCCAAAGTTTACTTTAAATGCAGCCTATTCTGAAAATACCCAATACTTACACTTGTTATCCTCGTCTGTATTGGAATTACCTACAGACTTATGGATTCCTGCATCTGAAAAACTGCCAGAAGAAACCGCGCAACAATATTCGATGGGCTTTACATTTCGTCCTCAGAAAAACATTGAATTAAGTATTGAAGCGTACAAAAAGAAGATGGATAACCTACTTGAGTATAAAGAAGGATCAAGTATTTTGAACTATAAATCAGGCTGGTTTGAAAAAACGGAAATAGGAAAAGGTGATGCCAAAGGCATTGAGTTTATGCTTAAGAAAACTGGAGGGAAGTTAAATGGCTGGTTGGCTTATACATTGTCAAAATCAACCCGGCAGTTTGACAATATCAATTCTGGAAGGCCATTTCTTTCACAATACGATCGTAAACATGACTTAACCATTGCTGCCAACTACCAATACAATGACCGTTGGAGTTTCTCTGCCAACTGGGCTTACCAAACAGGAATGCCTTATTCTATACCACTTTATGTAATCCCCAAATATCATCCTTTTATCGGTGGAGATATATCAACGGCATTCTGGACAAGACCTGTTTATACCCAACAAAATAATCTGCGATTACCTACTTACCACAGGCTAGATTTAGCGGCTCATTATGTTAGAAAAAGTAAAAAGAGAAAAGGACGAACACACGAATGGACATTCGGACTTTACAATGCTTATGGTAGAAAAAATGTGATCTACAGAGGATATACCGAAGATGGCTTCTTTCAGAAGACCCAACTACCATTCTTACCTTCTTGCTCATATAAATATTCATTCTAACCAGAAAAACTTAAGAAAATGAAATATTGGCCATTATATATTCTTTTTATTGTTTGCAATGCATGTACCGATTTATTGGACTTGGGGAAATCAGAGAGTTACACTCCTAATCCTTCAGATCAAAAAGCAGAGATGATTACTTACTGTCTGCTTGCCCCCAACAGACAGGTAGAAGTTAAAGTGCATAGAACTTTAGCCATTAACGAACCTCTTTCAACTGATTCGCATATTACCAATGCCAAAGTGAATATTATAGATAAAACGACTAATGTAATCTATCCACTTCTCCTAGTAAAAGAAACCAACAAAATTAATGACACCAAAACCGAAATATCTTACAAGTACGTAAATAACCAACTTTACCCTGAAGTCGGGAACCAATACATTTTAAAAGTAGAAGCAGCCGGTTACAAATCATCAGAATCGGAAATTGAAATTCCAGAAGCAATACAACCGGAACATATGGAATATGAACTCTATAGCGAAGCAAACCATCCTCATTTAAAGATGAAATGCAAAGTGCATTTTACCGATAATGAGTTGGATAAGAATTATTACATGGTTCTATTCGACAGACAATATAAAGAAGTTGAAAAGTTCAATCAAACCGAAGAGGTCACCTTTTCTGAAATCACCAAAAATTCTTCTATTACTCTGGATGATCCTGTTTTTCGTTTCTTACCTGATAAAAAAACGTCAATTATTGAGCCTTTCGAAATTACATATCTTAAACCTCGTATTTTCAATGACGAAGTAATCAATGGGAAAAAATATGGACTCCAGTTTACATTAACTCAATTCAGAAAAGAATATGGTACCAGATATGGAGATTATTCAAGAGAGGAGTTAAATGGTCGAGAATGGGAAGAACACAATACCACTCTTTTTACTTTTCGTTTACTTAGTATCAATAAAGATCTGTTTGAGTTTTATCGTAGCTCTTACTTAAACGATGTGGTAAAAGGCGATATCTATAGTAGACAATATCCATTATACAGTAATATGAGTAATCACTTTGGAATTTTCGGAGCTTATAGCGAAAAAACACTTACCATTGAATTACCTGGCTCTGTTAATTCGCGTTCTAATTAATAAATTTCGATCTTTGCAAACCATAAGAACGAAATTCAATGGCTAAGAAAGTAAAGACCAATGCGCTTCGTATTCTCGATAAATTAGGAACAAATTACGAAGCATTATTACACGACACTAAAGATGGTAACAACGATGGCGTATCGGTTGCTATAAAATGTGGTAAAGATCCCAGTCTAGTTTTCAAAACCTTAGTTGCACGTGGTAATAGTAAATCGATTTATGTTTTTATAATTCCGGTAAGTAAAGAGCTTGACTTAAAGAAAGCAGCCCAAGCTGCTGGAGAGAAAAAAATCGAGATGATTGCTCAAAAAGAGCTTTTGCCATTAACCGGTTATGTAAAAGGAGGCTGTTCTCCTATTGGAATGAAAAAGAACTACCCCACATTTATTGATTCTAGTGCAGCAGAGTTAGATATGATTATCGTAAGTGGCGGTAAACTGGAGCTTAAAATTTACTTGCCTGTAGAATCGTTAATTGAAGCAACAAAAGCGACTGTAAGTGATTTGGCGAAGTAAGATACTATAAAAGAAACAGGCAGATATTTCTTTGAGATGTAAATACCTGCCTGTGGAATCTAACTAAACTAATTGGAATTATTCATTGGCTTTTCGAATGAAAAAATCTACATAGGATTCATTGCTTGAATCGGAATAAATAATTGGATCTTTTCCATAATAACAAACATTCATTACACCTACAGCATCCGCATACTCTTTCAATTCCCTAACATGAAAAGCATGGTGATAAGCAATAGCTGTATTCACAGGCTCGCTTACTATTGTTTGAGTATTGCTTGCCCAAACTTCCGGGTCATCTGAAGATAAAAGCATCAACATATCAATTTTTTTTCGATACTCATCAATCTGTGCACTTTCATATTCCTCTTCCGAATCAACACCGTAAAAACGAAACAACGTCTCTTTATTTTCAACTAAAAATTCTCCCCATTGAAGATTATAATCCTCAAATACATCCTCTATCCATCTTCTCTCAATATCGTAACTACATTGCATCTCTTTCAGCGCTATACCTTTCACTCTTGTGCTTTCACGAGATACAAAATCGGTACTTTCTGGATTTCTCATGTCATCGTTGGTCGCCAACCAAAGCGAAGTTCCTGCTCCGGCTGAAACACCATAAAGCAAAATATTCTCTTTATCAACATTCAACTCATCCGCCTTATATCGAATAAATTGTAATGCTCTTTTTGAATCATTCAAACATTTCAACACCCCCTCTTCTTCATTTTCAGTCAGAAGTCTATAATTAAGTGTTGCCACTGCAATATTATTTTGCAATAACTCTTTCACATCATTTATCAGTTGCTCCTTATAAATAAAGTTTTTATCTCCGCTGGTAAAACCTCCTCCGTGTATAAAAACGACTAATGCTGTAGGTCTTTCTACCTGAGGTAATAAAATATCAAAAACAGTTTCCGGATAAACATCATAAGCAATATTTTCGGCATATTTTAGATCTACTCCACCTAACGAAACTGGTGCTTTTGAAAATTCAATAGTATTGCTTTGTTTCTTCTCCTTTAAATCATCATCTGAATTATTACATGATACTAACAAAATACTTACCCACACAAACAACTTCACGAAATCTCTCTTCCTCATCTTATTCATTTTTAAGTTCTGAAGATAAGATCTGAAAAACAGGGAAAGGTTTAAAATAAGATAAAAAAAGAGGTTGTTCTATAATTAGAAACAACCTCTTATATGTATTAATAATAGAAGACTATTCGCTTAATTTTTTATATACATAAATCTCTGCTAAAGCCATCCAGGACTTATCATTCGACTTGGTTACAGAGACTCTTAAGTAACGTCCTTTCTTTACTTCTAAAAGTTTGAAACCTTGTTTATTGTCCCCTTTATCGTTTGACCACTCCATTTCGCCCAAAACTTCCCAATTGGTATTATCTAAACTTGATTCAATTAGAACCCCGTTTGTCGTATTACTATTCAAACGTCGGTGTACATCAATCTTAGAGATATTGGCCTCTTCATTCATATCAATAACTAAAACATGAGGAAGAGGTTGTGGAGCATTAGCAACACTCCAACTGTTATGCCAATAAGTATCCAGATTATCATCAAAGAATTTCTTGGCTTCATATCCCGATTGCTCTGTTGTTGTTGATACAACTTTCCAGTTTCCCTTCTCTACTTTCAATTCAATTAAAGAAGGCGAAATCATGGTTTTTAAATCAGTATAAATGGTATCAATTGCTGTTACTTCTGGCAGGTATGCCGTACGGAAAGAAGTTGGTTTTCGAATATCCATATTCAAAGAAACTGCTTCTGCTGAATTAAGTATGAGTGTATCGATTGGGTTACCATTCAAATCAGTATAAACGGCGTTAAAGCCAACATAGCCACGACTTATTCCTGCAACAGTAAATTCTACTCCTTCATCCAAAATTTTAATATTTCGGAATCGGACATCACTTAAACCAACTCTGTATTTTTCACCATAAACAGTTCCAAATACTTTTGAGGTTAATGAAACCTGATTCATTTTATTTTTAGCATGAATAGTAAAATCGTAATTCTTCTCTGCCAAATCAGTAATTGTATGTGTTATCACTGTATCTTCGTTGTTTTCAATAGGAACAGTAACACTATTATCTTCTCCGTAAGAGATTATGCATTCACTAACTTGCTTTTTAGATGTTAATTTCCAAGCTAATTCAATTCGGTTTAATCCAGAATTTGCCTTTACCTGCAAAGGGCGGGGTATGTAAACCGTTTCACCATCTTCCACATACTCCTTATGAACATCCTCCATCTGATCGCATGCCATTAAGGAAGCGAAAGCCACTATGAAGACAGTCCACACAAGATGCTTTATATTATATCGATTCTTATATTTCATCTGTTTTATTTTTTTGAATTCACTATCTCAAATAGTCAACTCATTTTATATTGAACTAATTCGCAATTGGTTGTCCCCAGAATGTCATCTCTCCACATGAAGCCCAGTTTAATCCTGAAGCTGTTTCAACCACCTGAACTCTGATGTAACGAACAGCAGGCGCTTCCAATGGAATTTCGAAATCGTGACCTTCCAGAGCTATTTGCTTATCCTCATTGGTATAATTTTTCAGGCCATCGGGCAGGCCAGAAGGCTTAACAATTTCACATTCTTTCAATAGAGTCCAACTCCCTATATCGCCTGATGCATCCAATGTTTCGGCACCATAAATCTTAAACTTTCGGTATTGAGCATCGAAATAGAGGTATTTACCACTACTTTGAGTAAACTGCCAAAATTTAAATCGACTTAATTTGGCAACAGTTCCCATATCGAACGTGTAGTAATATTCAGGCATTTCACCATTAAAACCAACTAATCGACTATCAGAGTTACCATCCCACAATTTTGGAATCGTAGAAAAGCCATTAGCATTCCAAGGCTCAACTTGCTTTGTATCATTTGGAAGAATAACTTCTTTGAATTTCGATTTATCGATTTCTTCCTCGTAAAGAGGTAGAATATCTACCTTAATTGTATCTGAATAGTTATTCCAACGATCACGAACAACTCCATACACAGGAATTTCTTCAATCTTGAAACCACGAATGTTGTAATCTCCTTTTGAAGCTTCAGTATAGATGGTCTCCAAGTCAATAAATCCTTCGTTATTGTTTAAAGTATCAGGTATTAAAATTTTAATGGCCATCGGATCTTTTAGATCGTTCTCCCATTTTACATTAACACCTCCAAATGTTGGAGCTAAAGTCAACGATTCAAATACATTAATTACCTGAGGTGTTTCTGGTTGTACTTGTACCTGAACAGGTTCTGATCGATTTTCACTTCGATCGATAGTGTACAGATCAACATTATAAACATCGGTATCACCGAAACCGGTCACCTCTAAAGTATCACCAAATACAGAAGCCTTTACCTTCAGGTTGGTACCATTTTTAAGCTGATACTTTGCCTCAACATAAAGCAAATCATCTTCATCCGGTAAATCGTAAGTAATAAGAGCTCCTCCTGGTAAGTTTTTCACCTTTGGATTTAAAACAGCACTAGGTATCTGTTTATCTTTTGTAATGGGTTTATGCTTATCTTCTTCGCAAGCCAAAACAGCAATGAGAATAATAAAGCAAAATGCAATTATATAATTTTTCATTCTAGTAATTTGTTAGTTATACTTTCTACTCCCAACCTGGATTTTGATCTAAGTTTGGATTGACAGTCAGGATATATGATCGGATAGGCCAGAAATAATCCTTTGGTTCAAATTCTCGATGATATAGATCTAAAAGATTATAGTAATCGTCTTTATCTTTCGATGTTACATCCCATCCTTTAACTGTAGTATTGAAAAGCTCCTCTGCTCTCATCCAGCGTCGTACATCCCAATACCTGCGTCCTTCAAATGCTAACTCTAACATTCGTTCTTGCTGGATAATCGTTCTTAAACCATCTTGGTTTAGTGGTTTCTCTGGAGAAATAGAGTTATCTCTCCAACTTTCAACTACTCCTTTCAGACCAGCTCTTTCGCGTACTTGATCGATATATGAATATACATCATCAGAAGGTCCGGCATATTCATTCAATGCCTCAGCATAGGCTAGATAAAGGTCAGATAAACGGATCAATGGGAAAGCATATTTTACCGATGTATAGCTTCTTGAGCTACCAAATACATTCTTCACATTAACCAATTTCTTTGGGAAATATCCCGTTACATTGTAGCGACTAATTGTTGTCTTTCCCGAAAGCTCTCCATTTCTACATTTTACTATGTATGAATCATCCGGATTATTGCGTCCTTGTCCCATCCAAACACTTCTATCGAATGCTAAGTCGGCATAGAAACGAGGTTCTCTATTGAAATGAATAGCAGGGATCTCTTCCCCTTTTTTGATATTGTATTTATCTTCCTCTTCAGCTTTCTTATACTTTAGTAGCTCTACTCCACTCCAGGCTTTATCTTCCTGAATAGGCACTCCATTATTACTATAATATTCCTGAATAATATTAAATGTAACACTTAAACCTTGCTGAGTAGCAGATTCTCCTCCATTATAGAAATTGGCCTGGGCTTGATCTTGCAGCGAACCTGTCTTGTTACTGTTTTTAGAGTCACCCCAGATAACTTCAGAATTCCAGCGATCTGGCACACGATTTCTAAGTGTCATTTTTAATTTTAACTCATCACTTAATGCCATATTATCTGTATAAACATACAATTTATGTCCAGCCTGATGAGCTGCATCAATGGCTTCAAGCAGTGCATCCGATGCTTTTTTCCACTTTTCCTTATCGTATTCGCTGAAATACTTCTCGCCATCATTACGGACAAAAGCTCCCATATGTTTGTTGCCATTGAACAGTGGACTTGCCGCTTCTAACAAAACTCTGGCTTTAATTCCTTTTGCAATAGTCGAGGTAATACGTCCCAACTCCTCTGTTGTATTTTCTACTAGTGCAGGCAGGTGCTCAATAGCTTCATCAAGTAGTTCTACAATATAAGTAAAACACTCATCGACAGGAGCTCTAAAAAACTTAACCTGACTAGGAGAAGCACTTACCGGCAAATTCTCTTTGATCAATGGAATTGGACCATACATTCTTAGAAGGAAAAAATGATAATATGCCTTTAAAACCTGAGCTTCGGCTTTCCATTGAGCCTTTTCGTACTCTTCTATATTATCCATTTCAGCAACTCGCTTTATGAATATATTACAATTACGAATGGCCTGATACAAGTCCCAACCTTTACGACGACCTTCGTAAAAGTTAGCTAATGGGTCATCGGCTGTTTGCGAACCAAGAGCAATATCGAATGTACTTCCTTTAAAATTGTAAGCATACTGGTTATCGTTTAACCAATACTCATCGCCAGCCAAATAAGCCGGATTAGTACCTGGATCGACTGCTGGTGGCAAATAACTATAACATGTAAATAGGTACTTTCTGGCCTGAACCCTGTCAGTAAAAGCATTATCTAAAGTAGCCACATCATCAGGCACTACATCCAGATAATCTCCACATGACATTAATCCGGCCATTAAAGCAGTAAGTATGAATATCTTTTGTAAAACTTTCATTTCATTTTATTTAAAAATTCTCAATTGATTTCATGAACTACAGATTCTTATGCATGCAGTTCAAATGATACATCGCTATAACGAAATCTGTATACCCAGATTAAATACCTTCTGGATAGGATACCCCAATCCATTTCCGGCCATTTCTGGATCCCACAATTTGAATTTGCTAAATGTTAAAAGGTTAACACCTGTCACATAAACTCTCAGGTTATTCAATCCAATTTTTTGTTGTAATGATTTAGGTAAGGTATATCCCAATTCAACCTGTTTCAATCTCAAGAAGCTACCATTACGCATAAACCAGGTACTTCTTTTTGAGTTGTTTTCGTTAACGGATGTAGACAAACGTGGCCACAATGCATATATATCCTGATTGGCTTCTGACCAATGGCTATCTGCATAAACTTGCAATAAGGCATTGTTTGCATTGGCATCTTTATTATTATCAACAAATGGAGCTGTTTTCTTTGGATCTATCCAAAAAGAAACTCGTCCATTGCCTTGGAAAAAGCAGGAGAAATCAAATCCCTTATACCCTGTAGACAATCCAAATCCATATACAATCTCTGGTCTGGTAGGATGTCCGATAGGCACTTCATCCATGAAGTCAATTTTACCATCCTTGTTGATGTCTTTGTATTTGATATCACCAGCTCCATAATTTCCAAATTGCTTGGGTGAGTTCAACACTTCGTTTTCATCCACAAACAAACGCTCTGCGATGTACCCCCACTGCTGATCTAATGGCTGACCTTTATGTGCTCGCCAAGGAGAGGTTGCACTAAAATCGGGCTCTTCATATACTTTAAATTTCCCTACCGCATAAGTAAAGTTGGCACGTCCTTGCACCCACCATCCCGATGAGAAAGTTTGATTATAGTCGATGGAAGCATCGAATCCACTACTTTGTGCTTCTCCAACATTGGCTCTTACTTTTGCTTCAACTCCCATTGCTGGAGGAATAAATGAGCGATCCATCAGGATATTCTCTCGATTTTCGTAGAAATAGTCTGCTTGAATCTCAATCTTATTATCTAACATTGACAATTCAAATCCCATATTTGCTTTAGTAGCCGTTTCCCATGAAATATCAGCATTTTCATAACGATCGATACTAACTCCATTTTTATAAAAGTCAAGGTACTCTCCAAAACGAGCTCCTCTACCACCGTTATCCATATTTACTTGCGACAGATAAAAGAAACGATCATCGGCACTACCGATGGCATCGTTACCAACCAAACCGTAACTACCTTTCAGTTTAAATTTAGAAACAACAGACTTAAATGGTTCAAAGAACTTCTCTTCTGACATGGTCCATCCTAAACCAATTGAAGGAAAGAAACCAAAACGTTTCTGCTTAGAAAATCGTTCCGAACCGTTATAACCAAAGTTGAATTCTGCCAAATAACGACGATCGTAGTCATAAGTTACACGTCCTGACACCCCCACATTTCTATATGGAAGCGATTTCTGCAGATTACCAGTATTATTGCGAAGCGATGAACGTAAAATATAAACCAATAAACCTCCAAAGCTATGCTTCTCGTTAAAAGTGCGTTTATAGTTTAAAACCGACTGCAAATAAAAAGTCGTATACAAAGAAGGTTTTCCCTCTGAATAGTTCAAATACTCTTTTCCACTCTCTTCATTCAATGGTTCAAGGCTATAAGTATCGTCTCGCTTATTGTATAATCCAACATTATAGAAATATGGTACAGTTGAACGAGTTACATCGAAATATGACGAACGAGTTGTATTCACCATTGTACTGAATGACAATCCTCTGGTAATAAAATCAAGCTTTTGCTTAATTTCAGTTTGAGCCAAAACCAGCGTTCTACTATACTCCTTATATCCTTTAACCAAATCAGCATAAGGATTCAGGTAGTTTCCCTCACCATAGTTTCCGAATAGAATATGGTTTCTGGTTAAACTTCCATTGTTAGCTGGATAATACTTGGGAAAAAGAACAGGATTTGCTTGCATTACCTTATTGAAAATGGCTGTACCACCATCAATTGGGCCATTGTAATCATCGAATGTCCCATGAAAACGCAACACAGCATCTGTAGAACGAGTCAGTTTGATATTAACATTGGAGCGAACAGACAATTTTTTCAAATCAATGTTATTACTAAAGTTATTTACGTCATCTACCTTAAGCATACCATTATCCTGAGATCCTGAAACAGCTAAGTAGTAGCGAACAATATTACCACCACCATTCATATTAATATTGAATCGTTGGTTGTTGGTCGATTTTTTAATTAACTCATCATACCAATTTACAGCAGGATACACATAAGGATTAGTACCTTTTATAGTATTCTCAATTTTCGATTCACTATAAGGTAACTCTCCAATATTATTGCGTGTTTTAACCGCTTCATTAAACATTTTCATGTATGTTATTGGATCGGCAATACTTATATCTTTTGTCGCTGAAGAAATGGAATGTTCAAAACGACCGCTAATTGACATTTTCCCCTGCTTTCCTTCTTTAGTGGTAACCAAAACAACTCCGTTTGCTCCGCGTGCTCCGTAAATTGCAGTTGCTGTAGCATCTTTCAAAATCGAAAAGCTGGCAATATCATCTGGTTGTAAACGAGCAAAATCTTCAGTAGTCAGCTCGATACCATCAATCAGAATAAGTGGATCTTTTTTATAACCGAATGTGGTCACTCCACGGATAAAGAATTCTGAATTATCTTTTCCTGGTTCTCCGCTTCGTTGATAAGCAATAACTCCTGACATACGTCCGGCTAAAGCACCTGTAATATTACTCGAAGGAATTTTCAGTTCTGCAGGTCGAATTGAAGTTACCGAACCTACCACCGTTTTCTTCTTTTGCTTACCAAAAGCAACAACTGTTACATCTTCCAGCTCTTCTGTTTTTTCTTCAAGGGTAATGTTGTAGCGGGTTTTATTACCAATATCCATTATTAACGACTGAAAACCAATAAATGAAAATACCAACTTATCGGTCTGCTTAATATTTCCAATACTATACTTACCGTCGATATCTGTCACTACCCCTTGAGTGGTTCCTAACACAGTAATCGTAACTCCCGGCAATGGTTCTCCATTTGAATCGGTTACTTTACCGGTTATTTTTTTTCCCTCTTTTCCCTTCTCTGTTTGAGGCTTCGTTTTACTCAGGACAACAATATTGTCTTTAATCTTATAGGCAATATTTTTATTAGCAAAAATCTCTTTTAAGACATCATTTACTGCTTTCTTATTTGCCTTTATAGAAATGCGCTGGGATAAATCAACCATTTTGGCATCGTATGCAAATACCACTTCGGTCTTTTTATTTATCTCATCCAAAACCTCTTTGATAGTAGCATTTCTAAAGTTTAAAGTAATTCGTGAATTTTGTGCAACTGTTCCGGAAGCCATTGCCTGACTCATGAACAAGATTGCAAGAAGTGTTAGTTTCATAACACAAAATAATTTTGACTTCCACAAATTGAGGTATGTGGAAGTAGCAAACACATAATTTTTTTCCATAACTTTGTTGATGGTTAAATAATCTAATTATTGATCATGTATTTCAACTTAGGACCTTGAAATACAGAGTGGGAGATGTTGGTAGCATCTCCTTTTTTAGTTAAATGTTAGTTATTAGGTTCATTTCATTGGCATTTCTCCATTTAGTTAGTAATTGTATTGTGTGTTTTAATAGTTAGTTTCGTTTTCCCGTACTCGTCCACTCCATTTTTTTCATACGATATTGACGATGTAATTTTTAAAATTCCCAGTACATATTCCAACGATTTATTGTCGAAACGAGCTGTTATTCCATTCTCTGTTGCATTGTCACTTTTAATCAACTCAATGGAAACGTTGTATTTGCGACAAAGCTTACGTACAACCTCTTCCATAGAATCGTTAGTAAAATTCAATACACCTTCATTCCACGTTCCAAAATCCCGGGGATCTGCTTTTTTAAGCTCCAACAATTGTCCGTCATTGGTAAAACGAGCCAATTGGTTAGGCACCATTAAAATTGAATTTTCACTCGCTCGCTCAACATTAGTGGCATTTAACTCCACACTTCCCTCTTTTAAGAAAACCTCTACCTCATTATCGTCGGAGTAGTTACTCACATTAAAAACCGTCCCCAACACTTTCACCTCCACATTACCTGCATCAACAATAAATGGCTTTTTTTTATTCTTAGTTACATCGAACAAACCTTCTCCAACTAGCTGAACTAATCGGATATTTTCGTCGACAAAACTATGAGGGAAGGTCAATTGCGATCCTGCATTCAGTACAACAATGGTGCTATCTGGCAACACCACTCTTTTAGTCATACCATAGCCACACTTTACTGTTTCAGCAGATAAAGTATTCAATTCTTCATTATCAAACTTCTTTACTGTCCATAACAACCCAATCAGGAGAACTATAGATGCAATACTTACTGCTACTTTCTTCCAAACTGCAATTGTTCTAACAGGTGTAGTTTGCTTTATCTTTTCATGAACTGCTTTTCGGGCATTTTTTAAATCGAAATGATGTTCTTCCTCCACTGAATTCCATAAACGCCTATATCGACTAAACTCTTTCAGGTTCTTGGGATCTGATTGCAGCCATTCATTAAATTGTTGCTGTTCTTCAACAGTTGCATTTCCTGTTACTATTCGAGCTAAAAAGGGATGTATATTGTCTTTTATATCTTTCATATTGTCGCTTTAACAACCGTATAACGACAACACTTCAGATTTCCGTGACAGCAAAATCAAATATTTTCAAAAAAAATTAATGGGAGTATTGGAAGGTAGTCTTTCATTTCGCTACGCAACAGTTGTAAAGTCCTGCGTAACTGAGTATCTACAGTGTTGACGGATATATCCAATTCTTCTGCTATTTCTTTATAAGTCATGCCATGTATCTTACTCATAAAGAATATTTCCTTCCGTCTTACTGGTAATTTTTCAATAATTGTCTTCAACTTTTCCGACAATTCAAACTGAGAAATAGATTCATCGAACTCCAATAGAGTACCGCTTTTGAGTTCCTGCTCGTATCTTTTCTTTACCTCATCATGTTTCAACACATCCAAGCATTTGGCATAAACAGCCTTGAACAGGTAGCCCCCATGAATATCTGCTATTTTCAACTCACTCCGTCTGTGCCAAATTCTTACAAACAGATCCTGCACCAAATCTTCAGCTACTGAATAATCTCTTACAAGTGTATAAGCATAGCTACACAGGCTTTTGTAATGCTTATCAAACAACGCATCAAAAAGCACTTTGTCACTTTTCTTTAATTGTAAAAGTAAATTCGTAGTCATTGGTTAATTGGTTCAGCTCACTAATATTTCTAGTGTTTTGCTTAAAGCGATTTTCAAAGATTAGTATTTTTTATTGAAATTTATTCTAACAAAACATCATTTTTTACTCATTTTACCGTCCCCTCCACACTAGAATGGTTTGTTTCATTATTTTTACTCTGCATTTTTAACCAGTTTAACTGATATGAAAAAATTATTCTCTAGTGTTGCTGCATTTATGTTGCTGGCAACATTATCATTCGGACAAACTTTTACCGAATGGCACGATCCTGCTGTAAACTCGATCAATCGTGCCCCTATGCACGCATCTTATTTTGCTTTCGAGAGCATAAAGTCAGCACAGCATAGCATAAAAGAAGATTCTGAAAACTTCATGTCCCTAAACGGAATGTGGAATTTCAACTGGGTACGACATGCCAATCTTCGACCTAAAGATTTCTTCCAACCCAATTTCGATGATAACCAATGGGACAAAATCGAGGTACCTGAAATCTGGGAAGTAAATGGTTATGGCGAAGCTGTATATGTCAATTCTCGCTTTGCCTGGGATTACATCATGAAGCCAGAGCCTCCAAAAGTTCCTGAGAAGGAAAACTACGTGGGTTCATATCGCCGAGTAGTGAATATTCCAGAAAATTGGGAAGGCAAAGAGGTAACAATAAACCTGGGAGCAGTATCATCATGTGTTTACCTTTGGGTGAACGGACAGTTTGTTGGTTACAGTGAAGACCGCAAATTAGAACCAGAATTCAACATTACTAAATACCTAAAAAAGGGAGAAAACCTTATCGCATTTCAGGTGTTCAGATGGTGCGATGGAACATTTGTTGAGTTGCAAGACTTCTGGCGTTTAGCTGGGCTTTCACGCGATGTTTACCTATATGCTCGCAATCCGCTACACATTAAAGATATTACCATTATTGCCGATTTGGACAATAAGTATCAAAATGGATTATTCAATGTTTCTTTGGACTTCGATAAAACAACTGCTTCACTTCAAAAGGGAGCTAGCGTTGATTTTACATTGAAAAACAAAGCAGGAAAAACCATTTGGAATACCACTCGTCAACTTAACGAAGGTGAAAAAGTTGCTGCCAAAACAACTGTAAAACGAGTTGCTAAGTGGAGTGCAGAAGCACCAAACCTATACCAACTAACGACCACTTTAAAAGACAAAGACAATAACGTTATTGAAGTTATTCCTCAACATGTTGGATTCCGAAAAGTAGAAATCAAGAAAGGATTGATGCTTGTAAATGGTCAACCAATTCTCATTAAAGGGGTGAATCGCCACGAGGTGGATCCAGACAAAGCATACTACGTAACCAAAGAACGTATGGAGCAGGATGTTCGCATCATGAAAATGAACAATATTAATGCTGTTCGCACATGCCACTATCCTAACGATCCTTATTTTTATGAATTGTGCGACAAATATGGCCTATACGTTGTTGACGAAGCCAATATTGAAGCACATGGTTACGAGAAAGTTGCTCAAATGAAAGAGTGGGTTCCTACTCACCTAGAGCGCGCAACTCGCATGGTACAGCGTGATAAAAACATTCCTTCTGTAATCACATGGTCAATGGGTAACGAATCGGGAGACGGAGTTTGTTTTATCGAGGCATATAAAGCCATGAAAGCCATCGACTCTACTCGTCCGGTACAATACCAACGTCCTGGAATGAAAAAACACACCGATATTTATGTGCCTTTCTATGTTAGTTACAACGGACTGGAAAATTATGGTAAAAAAGGAAATCAGCGCATGCCACTTATTCAGTGTGAATATGCTCATGCCATGGGTAACTCAATGGGAGGTTTCAAAGAGTATTGGGACCTTTACCGCAAATACAAAAATCTACAAGGAGGTTTCATCTGGGACTTTGTAGATCAAGCGCTACGCGACTACCGCAATGGAAAAATGATTTACACTTACGGTGGAGACTATGGAAAAAGCCTTCCTTCTGACAATAACTTCAACAGTAACGGCCTAATCACTCCTGATAGAAAGCCAAATCCTCATTTCGATGAAGTGGCTATGATTCAGCAGTCAATCTGGACAAAAGCCATCGATATCAACAAGGGAATAATCGAAATTTATAATGAAAACTTCTTTGTCAATCTAACTAATGTTCGTTTGGTTTGGCGCATTACTGAAGAGGGAACAACTATTAAAGAAGGTGTAGTGAACAACCTGAAAGTTGCTCCACAAAGAAGAGCTAACGTTCAATTAGGTTACTCACTGAAGCCATCAGACAAAGAGCGTTTCTTGGAGGTATACTATAAAACAAAGGTTCAGGATGGAATGGTTCCTGCGGGACACACTGTAGCCCGCGAGCAATTGGCAATCAATGCCTATCAGTTCCCTCAACTGGCACTTGAAGCTTGTAAGAATATCTCAACAGATGAAACTCGCTACCTTATTTCAGTAAAAGCTGGCCGTACATTAATCGACTTCAATAAGAAGGATGGATTTATCTGTGGTTATTTCAATAAAAGAGTAGCGTTAATCAAGGATGGACAAAAGGTAAAACCTAATTTCTGGCGTGGTGGAACCGATAATGATTATGGTGCTCGTCTTCAGAATAAATTGGCTAAATGGAGAAATCCGGCAATGAAACTAAAATCGTTGAAACACGAAACAGCAAACGGAAAAGTTGTTGTAAAAGCCAATTACGAACTACCTGAATTGGAAGCTTCGCTTGATTTGACTTACATCATTGCTGCCAATGGTAAAATGAAAATTACTGAAGCGCTTAAAGTATCTGAAAACAAGGACAAGAAGCCGGTATTGCCACGCTTTGGTTTCCAGTTCAATCTGAATAAAGCATTCGACCAAATATTGTATTACGGACGCGGACCAATCGAAAACTATGCCGATAGAAAAACATCTACTTTTGTGGGACAATACCAGCAAACAGTAGCCGAGCAGTTTTTCCCATATATCCGTCCACAAGAAACCGGAACAAAATCTGATATTCGTTGGTGGAAACTAACTAACAAAGCCGGAGTTGGAGTTAAAATTTATGCTGCATCACCATTTAGTGCATCGGCATTGCATTTTACCAATAACGATTTGGACGATTTCGAAGCTAAAGAACAACGTCACTCTGGAGAACTAATCGAACAGGACATGACTGTTCTATCCATCGATATGAAACAAATGGGACTAGGTTGTGTAAATACATGGGGAGCATGGCCACTTAAAAAGTACCAAATCCCTTATAACAACTATACATTCGAATTCATTGTCGAGCCAGTAAACTAACTGATATTCGACTTAAATTTACAGAGTCTGAGCAATACGACTCATTGAAAATATACCAATCCCTAATCAGTCAAAATAGAAGCACTGACTAGGGATTTTTATTTGTCATTCCTCACTAAATTCATCTCTTCAATTTTTCATCTTCATTTTTTTGGCACGCCATTTGTTTAAAGCATAAATGTAATTTACCGGTAAATTGACTTTTTAGTAAAAACAGGTTATCAAACCCAAAAATCATTCGCTATGAAAAGGTCAATTTTTAAATACACACAGCAAACATTTGTTTTTGCATTGATTTTATTGTTGGGAGGAGCAGTTGAAGGATATGCACAAAGAAGAAGTTTAGACGAAACACAACGCAGACAACTCCGTAATGAGAGAAGTTCGCGCGACTCACGTAGAAGTTATAAGAACGATACAAGAAGTGATAGTCGCAGAGAATATCGTTATGAGAAGAGAGAAAGAAACGATCGTCACTATCGCAAAAACGACAGACATAGACACGACGACAGGTATCATTCTCACTATCATTACAGATATACAAAACCACGACACTATCACCACAAAAGCTATCACACCGATGTGATTATTCGTCACAATCGTTGCGTAAGTCACCCCAGATACGGCGAAGTAGTAGTACGTTTCGGACGCCCACCTAAGATTTTGCGCCATCGCCATGGTCACTATTATTACTCAGGAGGTTACTGTTACGAATATATGCCAGCTATTGGTTACGTTCGGGTAGACTCATATCACAATTCTTATTTCATGGAGTTACCAACGGGCTATTCCAGAGTATGGTATAACGGACGTCACTATTACATGTGGGATGACCTGTGTTTTGTAAAGTATAGAAGAGGTTATCGTATCATTACACCTCCACGAGGTATACACATTCATATCAATATATAGTTTTCACATTTATAGGTTGACATTTTTATAGAACAATTATCGATTACCAAAGATTCTTACCCCTTTTAGAATTCTTTGGTAATTGTTTTTTTAACTACGCCGTATTGCCTTTTCTCCATCAAGCTACTTTCCTTTATTCAATACTTTTTTAGTAGTTTTGTCCTGAATTATTACACTTTTACCATGACTAACTCTAGTAGTCCATCACCAAGGCTTACAAGAACATTTAATTGGGACGCTGTTCTAACAGATATTTCAGCACCAATTATCGATCGCCTATACTCCTTTTTAGGAGAATATCGATATGTTATAGTGTTGACCGATAGTCAGAATAAAATTATAAATGTATCTGGTGATCAAGAGTTACGAAGAGTAGCAGGTAAATATGGATTTAAAATCAACCATTCGCTTACCCAAAACAAACTTATTTCATTCAATAAACCCAACGAGGAATATAGTCGAGAGCATTTAATATATCGCTCCAAAAGTTGGACAGGTATTCAAGCTCCTATCTACGCCCAACGAAGGAAGAAAGTGGGTAATATTCATCTTATTGGTAAATTCGAGAATGTACACAAACACATTTGGGCACTGGTCGACTCGGCTATCATGGCCATTCAGAATAAGCTATCTAGCGAACTGTTATTGCACAAATTGCACGACAATAAGCAGTTTATTTATGCCATTACCAATAGCCTTGAGTTTGGTGTTTTTGCAATGGACTTAGAAGGTAACATACAGTTTGTTAACGATGCAGCTTGTCGCCGTGTAAACATCCGTCGTAGAGATCTTTTGGACACTTCCATTGAAGATATTCTAATCAACTGGAAATCTATCTTTCAACAAATTAAAGAAGGCAGACGCTTATTGAATGAAGAGCTAGAATTCCGTCATTTAGGCAATAAATTTGTGTTCAACTGTCTCCCTATTTTAGATGTAGATGGCAGTAACGAACTACTGGGAGTAGTATTGTCATTCAGAGCTATGGAACGTGTAATTAACCTGGTAAATAAATACACAGGTATGCAGGCACGTTACACCTTCGACGACATGGTAGCTCAAAGTCCAAACATGAGTGAATTGATTGGATATGCTAAAACCATTGCCGACAGTCCATCCACCATTCTTTTAATGGGAGAAAGTGGTACAGGTAAAGAAGTTATTGCTCAGTCTATCCACAATGGTAGTAGACGTAGCGAATATGGCTTCGTGGCCATTAACTGCGGTGCACTTTCAGAGTCGTTAATAGAATCGGAGCTTTTTGGCTATGACCCAGGAGCTTTTACCGGTGCCAAGAAAAGTGGGCATCCGGGAAAATTCGAACTGGCCAATAAGGGTACGCTATTCCTCGATGAAATTGGAGAAATGCCAATGGGAATGCAGGTGAGGTTGCTTCGAGCGTTGCAAGAGGGAACCATTACACGCCTTGGCGGAGAAAAAGAGATACCAGTAGATGTGCGAATAATTGCTGCCACCAATAAAAATTTACAAGAAGAGGTGGATAAAGGCAACTTCAGGCTCGATTTATTTTTCCGACTGAATGTTATTCCATTAACCATTCCATCGCTACGCAGAAGAGAAGAAGATATTATTCCGCTGTTTCGCTACTTTTTAAGTGCCAAAGCAGTTCGTTTGGAGAAAAATATCCCAACCATTACTCCTGAAGTTCATAGTAAACTAATCAACTACGAATGGCCCGGGAATATTCGTGAATTAGAAAACTTTGCCGAGAAGTTCATCAACCTGAACGGGAAGGTTAACTTCGATAGAAAAGAGCCTCAAAAGCGTACTATTGTCTCTCTGCCCGAACAAACGAACCATTCTCAAGTAACACTTGAAGGCACCATGCAGGATATCGAAAAAGAGGTGATCATTCAACGTATTCACTCTCTTAATCGAAATATGTCGAAAGTAGCTAAATCACTAGGGATTAGCAGAAATACGCTTTATCTAAAACTGAAAAAACATCAAATCGATTTATAAAATCACAATGACCTGTTTTCTCCTTTTTCCCTGAGCCAGGATTCCTTTTTTCTGTGTCTATGAAGCAGCTAGTTTAACTTTCAATCTTCTCCACTCTATTACAGTATAAATCAAAACAACTACTGCTGATAGTGTATCAGAAACAGGTCCTGCCATCCAAATTCCTTTTAACTGAAACCAGTTCGAGAATATAAAAATGGCTGGCAGCATAAATACCACTTGCCTCATCAATGTCAAAACAGTAGCAATTTTGGCTTTACCAATTGATTGGAAATAGTTGGAAATAATTATCTGAAAACCAACAATTGGAAGCATAATCATGAAGATCTGCAATCCTTGTTTTCCGATTCTTAATAAATCAGCATCTTCCCCATTAAAAGCTTTTACAATTGCTCCGGGAAATAACAAAACCAAGGCCCAGCCGGCAACAGATATTATGGTAGCAGCGACAATACCAATTTTCACCGATTTGACAACTCTATCGTAGGCCTTTGCCCCGTAATTGTAACCAATAATAGGCTGTGCGGCCATATTCAAAGCCACCACAATCATCAGAATAAATACAATCACACTCATTACAATCCCCATGGCTGCCACTGCCACATCTCCGCCGTATTTAATCAACTGCAAATTGTAAACTCCTTGTACAATACTAGCTGCTATTTGCATAATAAAAGGAGCCATTCCAATGGCAATAATTGCTAACACAATCTCTTTATCCAGCTTCATTCCACACTGCTTAAGTTGAATTACAGAACGTCTGCTTCGGAAATGAGCAAGTACCCAAATACACAAAATAAACATGGCAATAATGGTGGCATAAGCAGCTCCTTTCACTCCCATATTCAAATGAAAAATGAATAGATAATCCAGTAAAATATTAGCACCGGCACTTAAAAGCATTGAATACATGGCTATCCGAGCACTTCCTTCTGCGCGAATCATACTATTCAGAGAGAAACCCAACATTTGGAAAAATACACCTGCCAGAATAATATTCAGGTATTCATTGGCATATCCCATGGTTTCGTCTGTAGCACCAAACAGCTCCAACATCGGATTCTTTATTAAGAAACCAATGGCCGTAACCACAGCCGATGAAATTAAAATTAACCAGACCGAATTTCCTAACACTTGTTCTGCCTTGTCTTTCTGATTCTTTCCAAGAAATAGTGAAATCTGCACACTGGCACCAATGCCAATCAACATACCGAATCCCATAATAATTACCATCACAGGAAATACAACACTCACTCCCGACAATGCGATGGAACCCACTCCCTGTCCAATAAAAATACGGTCTACAATATTGTATAGCGAATTAGCCATAACTCCCACAAAAGCCGGCAGAAAGTACTTCCACATTAATCGTCCGACCCCTGTTGTTGCTAATTCATTCGTCTGCTTTGCCATTTCACTTCTCCTTTAAATCGGGCACAAAGGTAATCAACCTCAGCCCATTTTAGTCTCCTTATAGAGATTAATAATCAACTATTAAATCTCACCTAATATCCAACTTACAACAACATCAAATATTGCCGGTAAAGATTTATTTAATTGTTTCATTAAATTTGTAATCAAATTCAGAATAAACAATTATGACGAACAAACTCAATGAAGAGTGGATAAAAGGCTTGCATTCATCGAATCCGCAAGCTGTGCTAAATGCAATTGAGCAAATTGCCGAAAAAGGAAACAGTAGTTATTTTCCTGAATTGGTTCAGGTTCTTCAGTCTAACACTGATGAAGCTGTACAACTACGAATTACCAAACTATTGTGTGAAATAAAACACAAAGACATTATTCCTTATCTGGTAGAAGCCATTCAAAATGAAAGCTTAACTGATGTGCGAGAAAAGTTAGTGGCTTCTTGTTGGGAAAATGGGTTGGATTTCTGTCCTCACATAAGTGTATTTGTGGATATTGTAATCAATAGTGGCGATTATATGGTAGCCCTTGAAGCTTTCACTGTTGTTGAAAATATGGAGGGAAACATCTCTGAAATTGATAAGAAAGCAGAGGTTCAGAAAGTGCAAGCTGCTATTGCAACTGCAACCGACGATCGCAAACCATTTTTAGAAGCACTAATATCAATTATTCCAAACATTTTCCCTGCCGAAAATTAGTACACAAGATCTTGATCTATATAAAGCGGGCTATTTGCAATAAGGCAGATAGCCTTTTTTATACTCCAACTTCAAGAAAAGCAACACATTCTGCTTTTACTTTTTTATGTATTTAAAGTCTTTTTGTAAAATTTAGAATGGTGAAAGTTCATGTTAATTTCATTTTTAATTATATTTAGTTTTGAAATTAGATGTTGAATCATAAAAGGATGCGTTATGGAGAATGACAAGCAGAATATGGAACAACTTTTCAGGCAAATTCTGGAGATGATAGGTCAGGATGATGGCTGGTGTAATTTGGCTGATTTTGGAGGTGCTCTTCGACATCGTAATATCAAATACGGAAAATTGATAAAGTTTTTAAAACAATACGAAGCTTTGCTGGAGATACGTACCGATGAAAAAATAGATCCACCGGTAAAATATGTCCGATTAAAGCAGCAAACATAGAAATCAATCAATCCTATACTCAATAATAGTGATACAACCACAATAAAAACCCCCACTTTAGGGGATTGGCGAACTACTATCTACCTGCTATTTTTGTATCAGAAATAATTAGATAAACGTAAGTCATTTTTCAATTAGGTTGTATATCCCTAAGCGTCGAAAAACAGGGATAAAAGAAAAGAGTGATAAACAGTGGCCATACTGATTATCACTCTTTCTTTATTTACAAATTTAATACTCCTTTACGGCACTAAATCTTTAATAGTTTCAATCGCCGTTTCACTCCATTATCAAAAGTAACTACAACAAACAAAAGCTGAGACTTATAATCTTTTGTATCGATACTAATTCTACTTTCACCTTGCAGTGCATTGCCTTCAATACTTTCAAGCAATCTTCCGTAAGTATCGTATACTTCAATTTTAGCAACACTACTTTTGTATCCGCTCACATTAAGGTAACAGATATCTTTCACTGGATTAGGAGCAATGTTTATCTGCTCTGCCAGTTCTTTCTGATTGATGTTTGTAGGTATTCTTAACCCTAGCAATTCAAAGTCATCAATCAATGCATTCATTGTTGCTCCTTCACCATTTGTTACAAATTTGAACTTTATTTGAGAGAAATCTCCTGTAACATAATTCCCTAATTCAAAAAATTGATTCTCCCATACTCTGGCTTCACTCTCCAACTCCTGAATTAATGTCCAATTGGTGCCACCATCATTAGAAATATAAAATGAATATGTTCCTGTATCTTTGTGCGCAAAAAACCAATCATAATAAGAAACTACCACCTTTGAGTTTCCACTACAATCAAACAATGGGCTTATAACTGAATTATTATGCGTAGCTAATTTCCCATTATCTCCGGTAAACAAACATTGCCCGGTTTCACTATGCCTGTCTCCAACTGGTTGTAATGTCAATGTAACTCTACCCCCATTATCCGACATGGTCTCATGCTCAGGAACACCAATTACCCATGGAGCATCTGTTGTGCTTTCAAAAGTCCACCCCCTGTTTGTCGAAAAATCATCTATAAACAACTGAGTAAAACCAACTAAAAATTTATATGGCTGAGCTGAGTCCGGATACCCTTCAGGAAAAGTCAATGTTTTTCCTGTTTTTCGATCAAGTATTTTAAAATAATATTCTACTAGCGAACCTTCCTCTTGAGCAGGAATATTAAATCGATATCCATTTTCTGTTTTCTCCGGATGTAGTTCATTATTGGTTTCAAAATGATCTTTGGTATATACAATGGTTATATCATTCAGATCTGTAGCACCAACAGCATTAAAACGAAATACCCCTTGGTAGCTATTTTCGGTATCTTCTGTATTGGCAATTCGAGTGTGTTCAAATGAATTCGACAAATATAAATCTGTACCTATCCCATGTGCATTAAATGCATCAATTATTATATTCTGATTGGAAGATAAAGTAGACAAGTCGCCATCGTTATCGTCAGCAATCATTGTTGCCAAAAACCATTCAGAAAAAGCCAATCGGGTATTTACATCATCAGGCATAGCATACTTCGCAAAATGACTCAATCGTGCAACAGCATCTTTTCCTATTGCTTTTTTAATATCCCAAAATGCTCCACTTAATATCTGTCCGGAATAATGTCCATCCGTTTTTCTGAAATCCTCAGGGTAACGCAATGAATTATCCAAGTTTCGAATTCGTTGCTCTGCTCCATCTATATAAACATCTCTGCCCACTTCCGATTCATCCAGTATTAATGCGCTAAACAAATCAGCCAATCCTTCCTGACAGGTTTCATTGTTCATTCCTTCTTGTCCCAACTGAATGAAAATATAATCGTTTATAGCATGACCATACTCATGATAAATAACACTGGGGCTCAATGCAAAGTCGTGACAAGAATAACTCCCTACACTTCCGGCTGTATGAAACACAAAATTACCAACTTCGTTTTCATTAGCTCTTCTATTATAATAAGCATTACAATGAGATGAACTGCTTATTGAAGCCGAAAAGCAGACATTAATAGCTGTAAAATTGGGATCAACACTAGTTATTATTTCTCGTGCCTTATTCGCATGATAGAAGATATTACGTTCTCCCAATCGACTTTCATCTGTCAATGTTATATTGCCAGTATTCTCATCAGTACTACCTGTCTCTGAGACACCTGTCATTTTAATATAAGTTCCTCTCAACTGAGTGGTGACCTCATAGCTTTCGGCTTCTTGTAAATCATCAATAACACCTTCGCTATTGGTAGTATATTCATTACCATTAATGGTAAGGTTTAAATAGGGAATAGCAACTGCTCTGTTATCATCACCTACCAACCTTGGTTTCACCAAGCCTGTAACATTCTTGCTGTAATCAAAAATCTGATTAACGCGCTTTACTATGGCTCCACTACTTACATCAACAAAGATTAATTCTTTTTGAGCGACACTTCTTCCTTCAACTATAAATTCTCGACAACGTACCAGTTCTCTTAATCCATTACGAGATACAACAACATAGCTATCTCTTGCATTTATATTTTTAGCTGTTACGTTATAGTTTTCCGAAGGGAAAGTGGCATGTACTGTTGTAATAATACCACCACTTGACAATTGATTTTTAGGTGCACGACTTTCAGTTTCATCGGCATAAAACCAATTCATTCCGAAAGCCATTACCTTACCAGTTTCGTGTATTACAAAATTCAGCTTAGAATCTACAACTTTTACTTCATTTATTGACTGTTCAAAAAACACATAAAACTTGCCATTGTAATTCTGTATCCCCTTTAAGGCCATCTCCTCTAATGGCATATTGAATAACAACGGATACTTCTGCATAAAGGCCAAACATGCCTGCTCTACATTTTCGTTAGTAATAGTCGAAAAATCATTCAATACTACTGCTTTTCCGTATGCACTGTTTATTTGCTCAGTTTCCGGATGCAGAGATAATTTCCAGTCAGGATTTTCCCTTTGAAACTTCTGATAATCATTTTGACTAATTCCCCAATAAGGGATCAGCAGACAGAGTAGTATTAAATGAAACTTGTTGGTTAGGAAAGACTCAATTTTCTTCATTTCTTTAATCTTTAGGTACGATTAACTATTCACAATCATTCTGCACATTGAGTAATAATAAGAAGAGAAAGAACAATTCTCTTAAGTAAAGAAACAAAGTTTTTCGCAAAATTAAAAATCACAACACCCTGTATATCAAAACAAAAAACATTCTCATATATTAATACAAGAATGTTTTCATTTTATATATTTATTTTGGATCGATACTATTCTTTCACCACAAATTTCTCTAGTATATAATATACAGCTACTGCAGCAACAACGCTATTTACAGGTGCAATTCCTGGAATAAACTTAGCGGCTAATACTCCTGCTCCCCATGCTGCAATAGAGGTCCAGCGAACAGTTTTAAACGAAGTTTCCGACAGTTTTTTATAGTTTCTCTTTCTAATTAGATAGTAGTCGGCAATTAAAACACCACCAATTGAAGGCAACATGGTATTCAAGAAACTCAACCATCCGACAAAGTTATTGTATAAATAAAGTGCCAATAATGTTCCCAGTACTCCATTGAAAATCACTACTGCTTTCTTCGGAAATTTAGTAATATTCGAGAATCCTAATCCCGATGCATACAATGCATTATCGTTGGTTGTCCAAATATTCAGTCCCAGAATAATCATTGCCCAAACAATCATTCCCTGCTTCATCAATACATCACTAATATCAGCTTGTTGATAGAAGGCAGCTCCTACTGCACCAAACAAAAACATCAATGTGTTTCCTAGGAAAAAAGCAATAATAGTGGTACTTACTGAAATCTTACTACTCTTCGAAAAACGAGTAAAGTCGGGAGTTAATGTACCTCCACTAATAAACGAAGCCACACAAATACCAATGGCAGCCACCAAGGTAATTGGTTTTTCAGGAACAATGTTCATCCATGCTTCTAAACCACCAAATTCATTAAAAGCAGTTCCCACCGATGTGGTTCCCAAAATGGCAATAGAAGGCACAGCCACAAAGCTTAACACAGTAAGTGCTTTAATTCCGAACCATGCGGTAAAAGTCATTACCAACCCAGAAACGGCGATAATAAGGTTTAAGTCCCAGCCAGTTGCTTTCTGTACCGGAAGTGCAAACATGGCTACACCTACACCAAACCATCCTACCTGAGTAATACTCAACAAGAAGGAAGGCAAAAACGAGCCTTTTTCACCAAAAGAGTAACGTGCCAAAAGGTGGGTAGATAATCCGGTTTTTGAGGCAATATATGCCAATAATCCGGTGTACACTCCCAAAATTAAGTTACCTGCCAATACCGCTGTAAAAAACTCTCCGGCAGTTAGTCCTGCTCCCAGAGTTCCTCCTGACCACATACTGGCCGAGAAAAAGGTAAAACCAAGCATTACCACCAACATGGCCCAAAAGCCTTTTTTCCCCGAATCGGCAACATGATCTAATGCAAAATCAATGTCGTGCTGTTTGTTTTTAGTCATACTGAATAGAGATTTATTTTGAATAGAGAATTACAAGTTAGAGTGAGTTTAATGCTTCAACCATCTGTTCACACATTTGGATCAAGTCTTTTTCTGCAAATTTCGAAGCATCAATCAGTGGAAAACGCTCGTTCAATAACTCTTCATAAGTCATTCCATTTTCTGCCAGCTTCAAATTTTCTTCCCAATAGTGTTTCACATCATCGATGTATTCCGGTAACCAAAATGCACGCGAACCAGCATCGTAAATCGTACAACGCTCAATCGGATAAGTTGGCTTTTCGTATTGCGACTCTACAAACTCAGGAGCCATTAGTGCATTCAAACGAATTAAATCGGTTCCGGTAATTTTTATATTTAAATTAGTATCTGGCGATGGCACCTCAAAACGCCCTTCGATATAACACAAAGTAGTTTTTTCATATTCAGGAAAACGTTTGCGACACATTGCATCTACCTCTTCTAAAATCTCCTCGGTTATTGGCCCACCCACCGTGAAAAACAGAATAGAGCGCAAATGTGTTTGGTTAATTTCAGCCTGTTCAATCAAAGCCTTCAAACCATGTTTCAGGCTGGTACCAGTAGCCACTACATCGCCAATTACAATCTGAGCTACATCCGGCATGTACACCTTTTTATAAGCACTTTCAATGATGTGCCAATCTTCCGAATCTTTGCTTACCCTTGCTCGCTGAGCGCTAATAAACGAAGAACCAATCTGATTCCAGTCAAATGCATCAGCAATGGCTTCGCGCAAACCAAAGTTCAATCCACCACGCAAAATATTGAACACAATGGTCTCTTTTTCTTCCAGTTGGATATTATTGCTTTGCTGTAAGCCTGCAATTACCTTCGAACAGGCATTTTGCAATTTACGCGTATAATTCACCCCCATTACCAGTGGATCGTTACAAATAGCACGTGTTTCAGGTGTAGAAATTACACAACGTTGTACACGAGTTTCCTTACCATCTTCAATATTATAGATGGCACATTGGTTATCACCAATTATTTTCTTCAACATAAAAATGAAATTTTCGTCCTCAGCATCGGAGAACTCATAATAGAGATCAGTTATTATACTGACCAAAAGGAAGTTCCCCAAACCCGCTTGTTCACAAACCGGTTCGGGAATGCAAAGTAGCCTACTATTTTCGAAACAAAAAAGAAATTCCCCAAAAATGTTTTTCCCTTGATGAAATATTCATCTGAATATATCTCTTCTAAACGAAATATTCACTTCTTGTATGCAATTCCTGTCTCTCCTCAATTTTTCATACTTAAAAAATGCCATTATCTTTAAAGCGCATTATTAAAAAATTAATTAACCAGATGTTTCAATTCAAAACACTTACAGCAGGATTGCTGTTTCTGTTCGTATTATCGTGTGCGATAACGAACAAGAGCGTAAATGCTCAGGAAATTCCATTCAAGTCACGCTTTACATCCAAGCAACTATCCGATGCTCCAGTAAAGCTAATTCCATTTCCACAGGAAGTGAAGTGGCAAAACAAAAAACACATTGTCAATAGAATTTGGTTTGGCAACTATGCGCAAACATCAAAACTATTGCGCGATGAAACCTATCGCTTGTGTGTAACTAACCGAGTAGAAATAGATCGTGAATCGGACTATTTAATTCATTTTAAAACCGATCATTCAATTTCTAAGGAAGGCTACTGGTTAGATGTAAAAACCGATGAAATTATAATTACAGCTTCTACTGAGACCGGACACTACTATGGGTTAAAAACGCTACGCCAACTTTTCGAAACTGACCAATTCGATTCTCGTGTAGCACTTTGCTCCATAAAAGACAAGCCTGGATTCCCAATTCGTGGCTACATGAACGATGTGGGCCGAAATTTCCAGAGTGTTGAGAGTATAAAAAAACACCTCGACCTATTGGCCAACTATAAGATGAACGTATTTCACTTTCACTTAACCGATCATCCGGCATGGCGAATTGAAAGTAAAATTTACCCTCAGTTGAATCTCCCTAAAAACTGCAGAGCCAGAAGAGATCCTGGGTTTTACTACACTTTCGATGAACTAAGATCGATTATTCGATATGCCAAACAACGAAAGATAATGGTAATTCCGGAAATTGATATGCCCGGACACAGTGGCTATTTCAAAGAGACTTTTGGTTTTAAAATGGAATCGAAAGAAGGAATGGTTGTATTGGAAGCTTTACTAAAAGAGTTTTTCAATGAGATTCCTAAAGAGATGGCTCCATACATTCACCTGGGATCGGATGAAGTAAAGGTGCACAACCCGGTTGAATTTGTTAATAAGATGGTGGGATTTGTGGAATCGGATGGAAGAAAAGCCATCATTTGGTATCCTGGATTAAAAGCCAACAAAAGTGTTATTCGCCAAATTTGGGGAAGCGAAGCTCCTTTAGAAAGTGAAGGGCTAACTGAAATTGATTCTAAAATCAACTACATCAATGTGGGGGAACCAATGAGTCATATTCCTAGTCTGTTTCTAAAACCCATTGGTAAATACTCTAAGAATAAAACCATTGGAGGCATTGTTTGCCTGTGGCACGATGTAAATACTCGAACAGAAAATGATTTTGCAGAACAAAATCCACTATATTCATCTATAATTACCTATTCGTGGGCAACCTGGACAGCAGACATTCTATCGTCGCCCGATAAGTACATACTCCAGATCCCAGAAAAAGGAAGTGAGGCTTTTGAATATTTTAAAGCTTTTGAGCAATTCTTGCTATTTCATAAAGAGAAATATTTCAAGCACCAACCTTTTCCTTATGCCGAACAATGTAATAAACACTGGAAGTTGTATGGACCATTCGAGGGGAACGATGACGATAATTTGGTGTTGAAAAAAGAACAAAAAAGCTATCGCTATAAAGGGAAGAAGATTAATTGTAAAGAAGTTACCGGCAATACCATTATGCTTACCCATTCGTGGAAAAAAGGAGCTCACTTCCCCAAAGTAGCTGCCAATAGCACTCTTTATGCAGTAACTTATATAAAAAGCGATAGGCAGCGAAAAGTTCCTGCATGGATTGGTTTCACATCATCATCGCGTAACTACAAAACCAAAGTAGGCATAGCAGACAATGGGCAATTCGATATGCGTGGTTCGAGAGTATGGATAAACGGTGAAGAAGTAGAAGGTCCAACCTGGAGAAATCCGGTGAAGAAATCGATGAAATGGGACAAATGGAAAGTACGCGAAACAGCATGGAATGCCGAAGAATTTTATTGGTTACGTCAGCCTTCAACTATATTGTTAAAGGAAGGAATTAACCGCGTTGTTATTAAAGTTCCATACAAATCGGAAAACCAAACATCATTATTCAATTTTACAATACTTGAGACAGAAGGCCTAACCTTTTTGGACAAGTAGTTCATAAAACAGAAGCAATACTTATAACCTTATAAAATAAAACCGAGTTTAGTAAATTGATCTAAACTCGGTTTTTATATTTCCTCACAATACTGTTATCTAAACAGATTCGAGGAATAGTATCAATATTTAAACTTTTCTAATTCCGTTTTTATTATGGTGCCAATCGATTAATCCGCCAATGATTTTCATTAAATTGTTGATACACTAATCGATCGTGAAGTCGATTGGGTCTTCCCTGCCAGAACTCTACTCTACATGGCACAACCCTGTAGCCCCCCCAAAACTCTGGACGTTTCAGTTCTTCACTTTCGAAGCGCGCTTTAATCTCTTCATAACCATCCTCCAGTTCGTCTCTGCTATTTACAGTTTGGCTCTGTGGTGAAGCCCATGCTCCTAACTGGCTATCGATAGGCCGACTGGCAAAATAATCGTCCGACTCTTTTTCAGACACTCGCTCAACTCGTCCTTCTACTCTCACCTGACGTTCCATCTCTGGCCAGTAGAAAGTTATCCCCACCTTAGGATTGGCTTCTAAATCGCGTGCTTTACGGCTGTTGTAGTTGGTATAAAATACAAATCCTTTTTCGTTGTACTTCTTCAAAAGCACCACCCGACAATGCGGCATTCCATCGCTACCTACCGTAGCTAACATCATAGCAGTAGGCTCCAGGCTGTCACTTTTCAATACTTCGTGATACCAATTATCGAATTGCTCCATGGGAGTTTTCTTCATCTCCTCTTCCGACAATTCTCCCCAATTATATGTTCGTCTTATTTCCGAAAGGTCCCTATTCATAGTTCTAGTAATTTCGGAAATAGTAACACATCTAAAGCTTATAGAGTTCACCTCTATTTTTTCTGACAAAATTAATTCTGAATAAATTCCTTGAAACTTTTTCCGTAAGGCTCGCCATAAAGCTTCTCATAATCACGACAGAAGAGGTCGAATTCATTATGTGCCTGCGAATGTTTTTTTAATCGAATTAATGACAAAATAAATACCTTAATGGCCTCTTCATTGAGCGATTCTAACTTCAAAATTGTCCGGGCTAATCGACGCGTTACTGCAGGATGCGATTTAATCCCGATCCGATCAATTGAGTCAAATAGATATTCATGCATTTGTGTGGTTACCTGATTGGCAAACTTCTCATACCACTCTTCTTGTATTACAGGCGCCATTACTCCTTTTGAAATTCTACTTAATCGTTTTTCAAGAGAAGAATATTTCAACTTCTTTCCCGATTTCGAAATTCGTTTTAGAATGAATATTAAATCGCAAAGTGACGATTTTTCGAATGTTACTTGCCATAATGGCTCTACATAATCTAGTGATATACCATCTATCTTCTCTAAAACTGTACGCAATTTCTTAATGTTTACACTACGATTATTCTTAGCACTTTGAGGCGTATGATAGGGCCAAATGGTTTGATCAATCAGTTTACTTGGGACACCCGTTTTTCGATCTATATTATTCACCAGAATAAATAAAAATAACTGCTGAATTTTAGGAGTAAACAGCTTTGTAATATCATTTCCATCTCGATCTAATGCCCTAAACTCTCCTAATAACTGCAAGTAGTTTGCCTTAGGCGAAGCTGTGGCTTTCTTCAGCTCCTCTTTAGTATAATTCTCAGAATCATCGATAAAGAAATGTTCGTTTACTTTGTGTGTCTTAGCTTTTCCTGAATCACTTCTTACCACGCGCCTTAAAAACCAGAAAAACAGCCAGGTGGTCAACAATAACAAACCAATTACCACATAGTAAATATACTTTGGAAATTTATCTGGATTGGTTAACACAGACTCATAAGAAGCAGTGATATTCTTTTCGCTAATTGGCGGATATGTCAAGGTATATAAATTCACCTGAGTAGAATCGTTAGGCAAGCGTTTGGAAACGGCTGCCACAAATTCCTGCGTTTCGTTATTAAAGAAAAGACGTGCTCTTGATTTATTATCATCGAAAGAGAAATGAAGCGTATCACTTACAATTGTATAACTGGGAGCATTCAATGAAACTTTGAATAATCGCAATAACGTTGAGTTCAAAAATGGATGAAAACTTAATGAATAAAGACTTTCTTCTTTCTCATCGGATATGGCTTGCGCCGTTGGTATAAAGTTCTCTGTACTTTGTTTATCACTCCATACTTGCTTAACCTTTCCAGAAATTGGATTTATATGATACAGATCGAATAAACATTTTGAACCTAACTCCTGCTGACCAGAGTTGTTTCCATATCCTCCGAATAGAAAAAAACAGGAATCATTATCGCAAGAAGCTATAGAAGCATAATGCCTTGGTGGAATAAAATCTCCCATCAACGCTCTCTGACTCCATGTTTTAGATTCAGCATTATAACGAAATAGCTTATTGCTATATGCATAGTCCGAATAGCCTCCAAATGCAAATAAATCCTTGGTTATGGGAGTGCTAAATAATGTGGAGTTATTAACTGGCTTATTTTTACTTTTCGCACTTGTTTTAGTCCATGAGTTGGTAGAAATATCGTATTCTCCTATCTCATTTGAACTACCTCCAAAGGAAAATAAAGTACTATTATTTCGATCTAAAACACAACGATTGTAATCCTTTGCCAATGGGTTTTCATTGTTGTAATATTGCTCTGTTATGGCATCTTTCGTAATGTTATAAACGTGTCGTTTATTCTTCCCAATAACCGAAAGATTCGAGTTATTCTTCTCCTTCACAAAATCGGCATAACCATCGGTCTTAAACGACTGCTTTAAGCGCCAAAAATAGTGGTCATTAATCATCCATATGGGATTCTCCACTTTGGCTAATTCCCCTCCGGCTAAATCTCTTGCAAACTCTCCTTTCGATTCATCCAATAACCAGTTGGAGCTAATTTTCCCTTCATGATCCAAAATACGAATGTTCCGAATAGCCATTGCAGGCACCTCTGTAGAGACATATGGAGCTGTTGTGCATGCCCCAAATACCACATTAAATTTTTTTGTATATCGAATTTCCGGCTGGGTGATAGTATACTGTGTGTTATCGTATTCCAATTTTATTATGCCAGTTTGCTGATTGGATGTTAATTGGATTTTGTGCCAACTATTTTTTACAATCCTATTTTCATGGATTGGAATCTGAATATCTGTTAGCTTCTGGTTAACGACTAACTTAAGATAAGCCACTCTCTTTTGTGGTGGTGTATAAATAAAATCGTAAAGTGTGTTATCGCTAAATATTCGAAATACATACCCGAAATGGTCAGCATTATACAGCGACATATCGAAACGAAGCGTAAATCGGCTTCGCACCTTTATGGGCTTCGATGGAGTTAAATTCAACGATGTGCGTTCCTCCTTTGGGACAGGAGAAGTCTTAAACATTAGGCCAGTGTGATAGACATTTTGAGCCCCTAATGCAGAAGAAATTAAGCATAGCAATAGCAGTATCCTGATGCGCATCAGCAGTGAATTATTGATTGTTTAACTAAGGCTGTAAATATAAGTGGAGAGAAGTACAATAACAAGGATAGAAAACATTGACCGCACTTTTATTTAAATACGATCAATGTTATCAAGAATCTGATCAATTTCTCAATAGAGAAAATTGGTTAAAATTTTATATCTGGGTATGTGGATGCTAAAACATCAAGGTTACTGGTAATCATCTCATCGCGCTGAGCTGCACACAACTGAGTTCGACCAGCATCCTCTGGTGTATTCAATACATAATCGATCAACTTGTCCATTGTCGTAGTAGCCACATGCATACGCGTATCCGACGATGCATAGTAGATGTACACTGTCCCATCTTCATCGGCAATCCATCCGTTGCTAAATGCAACATTCGACACATCGCCCACACGTTCCTTGCCTAGTGGCTCCACAAAGTGCCCCGATGGGCGCTTAATTACTTTCCATGGCTCATTCAAATCGGTCATGAACACGTATAGCGAATAACGCAAACCGGCAGCAGTTCTACGTACTCCATGCGCTAAATGAATCCATCCATGTTCAGTTTTGATTGGAGCTGGTCCCTGACCATTTTTCACCTCTTTTACAGTGTGGTATTGACGGGCATCAACCATGATTTCCTCATCGATCTGTGCATTATCCATTGTATCTGAGAATCCAACACAAATTCCACTATCACCAGTATCGATAAAACCAGCTTGAGGGCGAGTGTAAATCATGTACTTCCCGTTTACAAACTCCGGGTGTAAAACACAGTTACGCTGCTGAGCTGCATTGGATTTCAAATCAGGCAAGCGCTCCCAATTCTTCATATCTTTTGTACGAGCAATACCACAACTAGCTAATGCTGCCGAAGAATCATCTGGTTGACTCAAATCTTTTCTTTCCGCACAAAACAGCCCATAAATCCAACCATCTTCGTGCTGAGTAACACGCATATCGTATACGTTCATCTCTGGATCGTCGGTCACTGGCATTACAATTGGGTGATCCCAAAAACGCCACTGATCAACTCCATTAGGGCTTTCAACTACTGCAAAGATCGATTTCACATCGAAACCTTCTGTTCGCACTACCATCAAGTATTTCCCATCCAACTTAATAGCACCTGCATTGAAAGTAGTGTTTACTCCCAAACGAGTCATTAAATGAGGATTGGTCTCGTAGTTTAAATCATACTGCCAAAATGGAGGAATATGATTTCGTGTAATTGCCGGGTAAATATATCGGTCGAAAATACCATTGCCATTTTCAGCAATTTCGTTTTTTCTATTAATGAATTCGTTGTAGTTGCGGAACATCTGTTCCACTTTTTTATCAAACTGATTTCTATCCATCTTGAGAATTATTTAAAGCGATATCGCTTAATTTTCCAATTTATCGTACCAAGTTCTTTTCAGAATATAAGTAGTAATTACAAACACAACTGCTGCTGCAGCCATCTCTTCCATTCGGCGGATAACCATGTACATTGGCATTAAAATAAGTGTCATTTGCCAGATTACACCAACCACACAGTTGAACATATCGCGTTTGAAAGCTGTATTCTTCTTAAACTCTGGATTCTCTTTTATTACCTCCTCGTATACTGGTTCCCAGAATCCCCAAGGACGTACTTTAGAGTAAAAACTTTTTAGAACCTTCATATCTTCAGGCTCTGTCAGTAAACTACCTGCTACCGAACCAATGGCGGATAGTCCCAGAATAATAGGGAAAGAATTCAATGCAGAAACATTAGGCAGCAAAGCTGGAATAACTAGCGATGAAACCATACCGGCCAACATTCCCCAGAAATATCCATAACCATTAAATCGCCACCAAATCCATTTCAAAAGGTTAGCGGCAGTATAACCACCAAACAGTGCAGCAACAATCCACTTGGTAATAGAATCGATAGATTGAATAAAGAATCCGAAAGTGATACCTACTGCAACCACTGCAAAAGAAGCCAAGTAGCTCAATCGCACATACTTCTGATTACTTGCATTGGGATTAATGAAACGCTTATAAATATCGTTTACAATATAGGCAGGACCTGCATTTACATTGGCTGCAAAAGTCGACATAAATGCAGCTATCAATCCGGCTAATAACAAGCCCATCAATCCGGCAGGAATAAAGTTACTTACTGCATAAGGCAGTACCATTTCAAAATCGATATCAGGTCCCATGGCATTTAGTTTCGGACTAAAATATACCAAGGCTAATATTGAAAGACCTGCTACCATCATATAGCGAGGGAAATAAAGTACTAACGATACGATACCACTCATTTTAGCTGCCTCTTTTGGTGTGCGAGTAGCCAAAATACGCTGCATATCGTAACTAGGAACCGGACCTGCAATACTTACCAGTATTCCTTTGAAAATCATCATCATAACAACGATAGAAAATAAACTATAACCATCGTTGGCAATTTTGTCATTTACTGAGGGGATAAGATTACTCCAATCCATATTCAACTTCCAATCGAAGAACAGATCGAACCAACCTTCGGGAACAACAGCCTGAAGCTGCTCTGGAGTTACCAAATTAATGGCGATAATTCCGATGATGATACATGAAACAGTCATAACCAAGAACTGAAGAATCTCAGTCATAACTACACTATACATTCCTCCTTTAACAACATATAGCGATGTGAAGCCCATAATCAACAGGGCATACATATCTTGAGACGATACTATGAACAAACCTAAGTCGGTTGTTAAATCCCAAGGTAAAAATGAAGTGGCAAATTTCCCAATTCCTTCAAAGCCATAGGCGATAAAGCCAATAACACTGAAAATGGCAAATATTACAACTATAATATGGGACAACTGCGCCCCTTTTCCTTCTCCAAAACGAGTTTTAAGCCATTCGGCTCCGGTCATTACGTTGCTTCGGCGAAGCCACTGTGCCAAAAACATCATTAAGAAAATCTGGTTCCATACCGGCCAAATCCAAGGTAGCCAAGCACTTTTCATTCCATACACAAAGAATATGGAAACAAACCACATGGTTCCGGTAATATCGAACATACCAGAAGCATTAGATAATCCTAATACATACCATGGAATAGACTTTCCTCCCAAAAAGTAGGAGTCTAGATTTTCCTTTGCTTTTTTAGAAATATAAAACCCAATGATTAGGGTTAAAACAAGATAGGCTGCAATAATTGCAATGTCGAGGGCGTGTAGAGTCATTATTCTTTATATTAAGTGATTTCAGGCAACGAGACTTAACCGGTTTACTAACAAAATTAATAATTTTTAAAAAAGGGATCAGGAAAAACTGATCCCTTTTCGAAAAGATTGATTATAACCAGAGTACATGTTTCACATGTAAACTCTGATTATTATAGATATTAGAAATTTGAACCTACTTTATCCCACCATAGAGATGTGTTAATTTTATCCGGGCCTCCTAACTTAGTAACAGCGTCAGCTACACCAGCTTGGTTTGAAGCATATTCTTTTTCGATAAAACGCATACGCTTAATGTAGTCACCGTTAGCAATTGTTCCATCACTTTCGTTACTATCATTTTGGTATACTGGCTCAATTTTAGGGTAACCTGTACGACGGAAATCACTCCATGCTTCGTATGAATCAGGGAATCCGGCAATCCATTTTTGGGTAATGATACGCTCTAGCTTCACTTCGTTTGCAGCAGCATCATCCCATGCAATAGTAATTTCAGTTTGAGCATCGAATGCATTCTCGGTAGGAGTTTCACCTTTTGGATCTTTATAGTTGATTGGTTTCAAAGCATTATTTGCCAAGTACTCATCGGCACCTGAAGCTCCCCACTGAGTGAATGAAGTTCTGATACCATCTTCGTAATACTGTTGAGCAGTTTTGCCTCCCATATTCCAACCTCTTAGTTTACCTTCGGCCAACATGAAGTTAACTTCTGCAGCATTTACTAATGTATGGTATGGAGTAGTTTGGAAGAACTCACCCACTTTTGAGTAAGATACTCTGCGCTCTTTTGCAACTAGTTTTGCCCCATTCTTGATTCCTTTGTAAGGAAATGCAGCATGATCAGTTACCAATGCCATGTCGGCATCAGCTATAGGTGCAAACATTTTACCTACACGACCATCGTGGTAACCTACAAGGAACGATTCCATTGTAGCCGACATACGAGTGTCGCCCCAGCTATAGCAAATAGTTGAAAGAGGGTGTGGTGTTCCTCCCAAGTCAACGTTAAAGTTATCGTCGTTAGAAACAATTAAACCGAATTCATTAGCAACTGCTTTTTCAGCTTGTGTTTTAGCCAAGTCAGGCTTAATGTTACTAATACGAATAGCAAGCTTTAATCTTAATGTATTGGCTAACTTCAACCATTTAGTAATGTCTCCTTTGTAAGCAACATCGAAACGCTTGAAACCTTTAAAGTCTTTGTATTCTGTAAGAACAGTCATCACTTCATCTAACTCTGTAAAGAAGTTAGTGTAAAGTGTCTCTTCAGCATCGTACTTCGAAGTTGTTGCAGATTTTCCATAATCAGAATAGATAATTGGTCCGTGCAATGAAGCAACACGCTGCATTCCATAAATACGAATCAATTTAGCCCAGGCTTCGAACTGTGGCTTCTTTTTCTCCTGTGCCAATTCGATTATCTTCTTGGCTGGAGCCATAATACCTTCATAAGAAGAGTTCCATGCGTGATCTTTCCAAACCATTTTATAAGTAGTGTTATTAGTACCACCAGCAAATGGAGTTGGTGCAGCTAGATAAGCAGCCCAAGAGTCACTACAAAGGTTTTGTGCAATCTGATAACGCCAGTGAGTAGTGTTTACTACCATGCGTAACATATTGGGATAATAAGCCCCAATGTCATTGTAATCTTGCTCAAGGCTCTCTCCTGTAATCTTATATGGATTGGTGTTTAAGTCCTCGAAATTGTCTGTACAGTTGGTCAAGCCCAACGACATAGCCAAGACAAAAACTCCTTTTATTATTGTTTTCGTTTTCATGTGTCTTTCTTTTTAGAAGTTAACTTTTACGCTGAAACCATAGGTTCTAGTAACCGGAGTAGTAAAGTGTTCTACCGACTGAAGGCCATTACCTGTACTCATCGACATATCTGGATCGAATGGAGCATCTTTATAGATAAAGAATAGGTTATTAGCGATCAATGAGAAAGAAGCTTTCTTGAAGAATGAGCTATGCTGACTCAAATTCCAGTTGTATGTAATTGCCAACTGACGTAGACGAATGTTAGTTGCATCGTACACATAATTCTCCATGATTCCATCACGTCCACCAACTGCTTTGTAATAAGTCTCTGCATCGATTTTAGTAACTGCATTTCCTTTGTCGTCAACACCATTTACTTTAACTCCACCAGCATCTCTAGCGTCAGCAGTAGCTTTCGATGAACCGTATCCGTCTAAAACAGCTTGAGTCATACTCACTGCTTTACCACCGAATTTACCGTCAATCAAGAAACTGAAATCGAAATTTTTGTAAGAGAAGTTGTTATTCCATCCCATAAGGAACTTAGGTTCTGCATTACCAATTTTCTCTGGCTCGCTTGTTTTAATTGGAGCACCATTGCTACCAATTTTCATACGACCTTGCTCGTCGCGTACAAACTTACTCACATAGATATCACCGAATGATCCACCTTCTGTAATATAAAGCGCATATCCGTCCATTGCTGATAGTTGGTATTTACCTTTTAACTCTTCGTGAAGAGAAACAATCTCGTTCTTATTCGTCGAGAAGTTCACACTTGTGTTCCAGCTAAAGTTCGTTTTCTTAATAGGAGTAGCATGAATTGTCGCTTCGAAACCAGTGTTACGAATGTGACCTGCATTTACGTAATACTTCGTGTAACCTGATCCTGATGGAGCTGGAAGTGGAATAAACTGGTTTTTGTTATTGATACGATAATAAGTCATATCAATACCTAAACGTCCACCGAAGAAACGCCAGTCTGTACCAATTTCTAAGTTCTTCTGATCTTCTGGCTTAAGCTCTTTAAATGGCTTTTCAGTATTCATCTCTACCCCATTGATACCAATACTGTGCAATGGCAAAGTAAAGAATGCAGGCACCTCGTTAGAAACAATCGAGTAAGAAGCTCTTACTTTTGCTAAACTTACACTTTCTGGCATTTCAAACATTTCGTTCAACAATGCTGTCATACCGAATGATGGGTAGAAATATGAGTAGTTATCAGTAAATGCTAATGTTGATGACCAGTCGTTACGACCAGAAATATCAAGGAATAACATGTTTTTATATCCAATTTGAGCATTGGCAAATAAACTTTGTTTTTCTAACTGACTACTTAAAGTACTATTTACTAATACTTGCTTAGAGATATTCTGGAAGTTAAACTCATTGGCAAATTGTAATCCGTGAGTATCTGAATCAACACTAACACCTTTACCTAGAGTTTGCTTTTCGTAACTACCACCAAACACTGCATTCAAATCGAAATCACCAAACTTCTTGTTATAAGTGAAAATTGCATCGGCATACATTTGTGTGTTTTTGTAGTCGCTAAACTGCCAACGACCATTTTCATGTGAAAGAACACCTACTGTACCTGCTTTAATTTTCTTTTCGAAAACAACATTCGAGTAGTCATAGTTTCCACGTACCTGTAATTTCAGATTATCGCTGAATTTGTAATCTAAAACAAGGTTCGCAATCATACGCTTAGTGCGGTCAGTATTCTGGTTATTGTTTACAATCCAGTATGGGTTTTGCTGTCTATCGCTATCCACATGCCAGTTTTGCAACATCATGTTACGGTCGGCATTATACTTTTCGTATTGCTTATAAGTATTGAAATCTTTCTCTCTTGGGAAAAGGTATAAACCAGTTAGCGGGTTGAAATAGTAACCACTCTGTGCTTTGTTTCTGGTTTTCTCATCAGTAAGCATAATTCGAGAAGAAACAGTCAAACGATCATCAAAATACTTAGTCGACTGCTTGAAAGTAAGGTTATGCTTCATATACTTATTACCAGGCATAATACCTTGAGAATAAGTGTTAGCATACGAGAAGTAAGTAGTTGTTTTATCAGAACCACCACTTAAAGAGATAGAGTTAACTGTATTCAATCCAGTATCGAAGAAATCATCTACGAATTTATCGTTATAATTTCCTGCATCTGTAGACCAGTTTTCATCTCCACCTTTCGATCCATATTTATACTGAAGATCTGGTAATTCGATAGCCTTTTCGAAAGAAGTACTTGTAGAGAATGATCCACTAACTTTTCCTTTTTTCCCTTTTTTAGTGGTAATGATGATTACACCATTTGCACCTTGACTACCATAAAGAGCAGCAGCATTGGCTCCTTTCAAAACACTCATACTCTCAATATCGTCTGGGTTAATTTGCGAAAGCCCATCACCACCGTCACGCCCCCCCCAGAAGTCGTTTGGAGTAGAACTATTATTGTTTACCATTGGTACACCGTCAATAACGAAAAGAGGAGAACTTACTCCAAATACACTTTTGTTACCACGAAGTACGATTTTAGTTGATCCTCCTGCACCCGAAGTACTTTTCTTCAACTGAACACCAGAGGTTTTACCAGCCAAACTACTTGCGAAGTTTAACTCACGTGTTTTGCTAATTTCATCACCTCCGATTTGCTGTTGGGCATAGGTTAATGTCTTTTCTTCCTTTTTAATACCAAGAGCTGTAACAACAACTTCGTCTACCTCTAGTTGGTTAGACCCAAGCATTACATTTATCACACTCTCTGATCCAATTTTTACTTCTTTAGTTTCCATTCCGATGAATGAAAAAACGAGGGTTTCAGCATTAGCTGGAGCATTAATGGAATACTTTCCATCAAAGTCTGTAGTAATACCAATAGTTGTCCCTTTTACAACTACGTTAACGCCAGGTAGTGGTTCACCATCTTCCTTGGCTGTCACCTTTCCTGTTAGGGTTCTTTGGGCCCATGCACTTACCATAAATGCATTGACAAGAACCAGTACAAGTAATAAGCGTTTTGTCATAAGGTTTAAATTTTAATGATTGGTTGAAACTCGGCAGCAAATATGAACGGAGGCGATTAATCAACCGGTTAATTGACCGATTAACTGAGATTAAAAAAACAAAAAGTGTTTAAAAACATTAAAAACACTCAATTCAGACAAAACACACCAAAACCTAGCTATCAGCGCATTAAACCCACAACAATAAAATCCAAAACCAATTAAGGGCAAGAAATAAAAGATTCAAATCGAAAATCAGCGTATAAACTTGTGTTTTCTATTTCTCAATAGATAAACTCCTCTTTCATTACCAAAACATCAGAATAAACGCTTAAAAAATCTCTGACAAATGGCTTAAAAAACAAAAAAACCTCTCTATCGATCTTTGTAAGATCTTCAGAGAGACTTTTAATATATCAAACACTTATCGAAACACTAATCCAGATAAATATTCAGAGCGACTTTAAACGATCGCCCGGCAATATTCCATCCCGATCGAGTTACAAAACCTTTGCCTTTGGTAGTATAATATTCCTTTCCTCCCGACTTAAACAAGTCGGTTATACTAAATGTTATTCCCCCCATTCCTTTTAAGATTTTATGCTCGTAACCTGCATTAAATTGATAGTATGCTTTTCGGGTATCGTACAATCCTATATTCTTTCCATAATATTGAAACTGGAACTGAAATGTATTTTTCGAGTTAAATCGGTAATAATTGTTCACTTTAAAATTCCAATCAATACCAGTTCTGTTTCCTACATTTTCGCCATCCACTGATTTGGCAAACCAGTGGTGAACAAACAAGGCAGATGGATTAACTTCTAGTTTTTTTCCAAATTTCAACGAAGCATTTACTTCTGATCCCAAACTATGACTTTTTGAAAAGTTCAAGAAGGTAGTAAACAGGTGACCATTGTCCCTAATTTCTGTTTTCTGCTGAATCATATCTGTCGACTTCTTTCCAAATACTGTAAGGTTCAATTTCGTCTTACCTTTATAGTAAGAATAAAGCATCTCAACAGCATCTTCGAAAACAGGCTTCAGCTTCGGATTTCCTTTATAAGTATGGTTCGGATTTGAGAAATCTTCAGTTGGATCAACCTGCTCGTAAGAGGGACGCAAAATATTCCTAGAAAAAACAACACTATAATTCTTTTGGACACCATCTCTATCCACTTTATATGCCGCTGAAAAACTAGGAAAGAACGAATTATACTTATGTGTAAAATTCTTTTTCCCTGGCTCTTTTAACTCACTCCAAAAAATATCTGGTCTAAAACCAGCTGTAAATGTGAAGTTACCTACCTTTTGTCCCAATGATAGGTAAAAGGCGTTTCGAACCTGATCGTATTCATACGATTTATTGAAATTTAACCTTCCACTTGCATCTTGCGTAGTATTGTAAGTCAACAAATTGCTCATACTTCCAGCCTCGAAAGTTCCATTTTCCCAAACCTTAGTGGTAAAGTCAACTTTTAGAGTACCCATATGGTATTTCCCGTCATCAATGATATTACTCTTCGTTTTTTCCTTATCGGTATCATTGAAAATATTTCTTCCACTTTTAGTTACACCAGTAGAGTAAGTCGTTAAGACTTCAATTTTCGTATCATCACTAAACTTCCCATTATACCTTAGCGACAAATCAGTAAACCGTATCTTATCGATATTCTTATTCTTAGTTTTCACATTGGAAGTTGTTTGGTCGGTATACAAATAATTATCCAACGTATTTAATCGCCAATCTTGCTTATACCTATTATGCAACAACTCCAAATTCAAACGATGATTTTTCTTTATGTCGTAATCAATTCCTCCCATAAACAAGTGCCCCTTATCAACGTATTTTCCTCTTCCATCCTGTTTCTGAAATTTAAATCGACGATGTTTATAATCTGTTTCTGACTCATAGGTCATTTTAAAATTATCGACATAATAACCATAGTTGAAATAACTATTTAGCTTCCCTTTATTGTAATTGGTTTGTACTCCCAAGCTGGTTTTAAATGGCTCATAACCGACTTCAGCATTTGCGCCAAAATGAAAACCATCGTTTGTGCCTTTCTTCAGAATAACATTAATAGTTCCTCCCGAACCACTTGGATCATCTTTAGCCTGCGTTCCTGTAATCACCTCAATTTTTTCCACCGTATTGGAAGGTAATTGCTTCAACAAAGTTTCTGGATTAATTCCATAGGCAGTCTCTTTTCCGTTTATCAAAACCCGGATATTCTCATTTCCTCTTATGGAAATATCACCACGTGGAGTTATTTCCACAGACGGAATGACCTTTAGCACTAAGCTCACATTTCCCCCTTTTCCAGCAATATCTTTCCCCACATTTAGAACAGTTCTTCCAGGCTTATTTTCTAAGTAACTCTTCTCTGCAGTCACTTTTACCTCGCCCAAATCAACATTCTGAGATTCCAGCTTAACAATTCCAAGATCTGTCTCCTTGTCCAGATTAATCTTTTTCGACAAATATTCGACATAACCCAAATTAGAGATATAAACAGTATACTCTCCTTTTTTCAGTTTATACTTAAACTTTCCATCTAAATCGGTAACAGTTCCTGTGACCAACTGTCCACCTTTTAGGAATGCCACATTAGAATAAGGTAGTGGTTCGTTATTTTCGGCAGACAACACTCTTCCTGAAATCTGAATTTGCCCAAATGACAAAATCGAAATCAACAATAAACATGATAATAATAGGGATCTTTTTGCTCTCATAATAATATACTCATTTTATGAAAACAAAAGTAGATGCGCTCGTTTTCAATAACTTTGATTTAGATCAAAAAACAGGAAATACAACGATTGTAGAATTTCTTTTTATGTAAAGCATAAAAAATGAAAACTTCTGCGATTATGGGTAAACCAAACAAACTACGCAGTGTTAGATATTAGAAATTATCAGAAAAGTAAAGACTTTATGGATAAATTTAGCCAAGTAGGAAATCAAGAGATTGCTTCAATCGAACAACTATATCAATCGTATCTGGAGAACCCTAACTCCATCGATCAAAGCTGGAAAAGTTTTTTCGAAGGCTTTGAGTTTGCACGTAAGAATTATAACCAGGAAGAAGTTCCCGGAAATAGCTCTCATGTCAACAAAGAATTTAAAGTTCTCAATTTAATTCAAGGATACAGACAGCGAGGACACCTTTTCACCCAAACCAATCCGGTTCGTACACGTAGAAAATATGAGCCTACCCTGGATTTAGAAACTTTCGGTCTTGAAAAAAGTGACCTAAAAACAATATTCCAGGCGGGAAATAATATTGGCATTGGACCATCAACGCTTGAAAAAATCATTGAGCATCTTCAAGCTACATATTGTAACTCGGTTGGTGTAGAATACTTGTATATGCGTCATCCGGAAGTAGTGGCATGGCTACAAGAAAAGATGGAAAGTAGCAGAAATGGTCAAGACTTTGCTGCAGAAACCAGAAAACACATCTTTTATCACCTGAAGTTAGCTGTTGGCTTTGAAAATTATATCCATAAAAAGTTTGTTGGACAAAAACGATTTTCATTAGAAGGAGCCGAAAGCCTTATTCCTGCTCTTGATGCAGTTATTGAGCGAGGATCAGAACTTGGAATTAAAGAATTTATCGTAGGTATGGCACACCGGGGACGTTTGAACATTTTAGCGAATATCCTTGAAAAACCATACAAAAATATATTCAATGAGTTTTTAGGCAAAGAATATGAAGATGACATTTCCTTGGGAGATGTAAAATATCACCTGGGATTTGAAAATGAGATTACTACAGATAAAGGCAAACATGTCCATTTAAGTTTACTCCCCAACCCTTCTCACCTGGAAGCAGTTAGTCCATTGGTAGAAGGAATGAGTAGATCTAGGATTGATTCGAAATACAATGGCGACTTTACTCAGCTTGCACCTATTGTAATTCATGGTGATGCTGCAATTGCTGGTCAAGGTGTGGTATACGAAGTGGCTCAAATGTCTCAACTCAAAGGCTACAGAACTGGTGGAACTATTCATTTGGTTATCAACAACCAAGTTGGCTTTACCACCAATTACCTGGAGGCCAGATCGAGCACCTATTGTACAGATGTTGCAAAAGTAAATCGAAGTCCTGTTTTCCATGTAAACGGAGACGATCCTGAAGCTTTGGTTTACACCATTAAACTAGCAATGGAATTCCGCCAGAAATTCAATGCCGATGTTTTCATCGACCTGTTATGCTACCGCAAACATGGACATAACGAAGGAGACGAACCTCGATTCACGCAACCAACTCTTTATAATAGTATTGCCCGTCATCCTAATCCGCGAGATATTTATGCCGAAAGATTAGTTAACGATGGAATAATGACCAAGGAAGAGGTTAAGCACGAAATAGCCGCATTCAATCAACTTCTTGAGGAGAAGTATAACCAAGCCGAAATGATGGAGAAAGTAAATATTCGTCATTTCCTTAATAAGGAGTACAACTCATTTGATATTGCTTATAAGAACAGCTTTAACATTGAAGTAGATACCACATTCGACAAAGCGCAACTTCTTGACATTGGAAAGCAGATTAACACACTTCCTGGCGATTTAAAATTTTTCAAGAAAGTTCATAAGCTGGTTGGTGATCGATTAAAAATGCTTGAAAAAAACCAAATGGACTGGGCAATGGCAGAGCTATTGGCCTACGGTTCGCTGGTCAAAGAAGGCTACCCGGTTCGAGTCAGTGGTCAGGATTCTGAACGAGGAACATTCTCGCATCGTCACGCTGCATTTGTTGTGGAAGATACCGATATGAGATACTATCCATTAAAACATATCAGCAACGAACAGGCTCCATTCCATGTATTCAATTCTCCATTAAATGAATATGGTGTTTTGGGATTTGAATATGGTTATGCTTTAGCACAACCTAATGCTTTAACTATATGGGAAGCACAGTTTGGAGACTTCAGCAATGTAGCTCAGGTTATTTTCGATCAATACATTTCTTCAGCTTCTGAAAAGTGGGGCATGATGAACAACGTGGTTCTTTTCTTACCACATGGATATGAAGGACAAGGCCCAGAACATTCCAGTGCACGAATAGAGCGTATTTTAGCATTAACAGCATCTAATAACATGCAGGTAATGAATCTTACCACTCCTGCTAACCTTTTTCATGCATTACGCCGAAATGTGAAATGGAACTACCGTTTACCAATGATCATTTTTACACCGAAAAGCCTATTGCGTCATCCTGAAGTCAAATGTACCATTGAAGATTTAGCAGAAGGACAATTCATGGAAGTAATTGACAATACAACAACTTCTCCTAGTGAAATAACCGATGTCGTTTTTACAATGGGGAAACTATATTTCGATTTAAAGAAAACCAAAGAGGAGCTAGGTCAAGAACATGTTGCATTGGTACGCTTGGAGCAACTATATCCACTTCCAATAGAGAAAATTGAAGCTGTTTTGTCCAAATATAAGAATGCCAAACGGTTGGTATGGGCTCAAGACGAACCGGCTAACATGGGAGCATGGCCATTTATTCAACGTTACCTAAGCAACCTCAATTTTGAAGTAGTAGCTCGACCTGCTAGTGGAAGTCCTGCTGGCGGTTTAATGGAACAACATATTAAAAGAGAACAAAATCTGTTGAAACAAATTTTTAAAACAGAGGTTCTATCATAAAGCCCTTATGAAATTAGCATTGAGATCAAATCATCTAAAACGACAACTATGTTACTCGAAATAAAAATACCAACACCAGGAGAATCAATTACTGAAGTAGAAATTGGCAGATGGCTGATTGAAGATGGTTCTATGGTTGAAAAAGATCAGGAAGTAGCCGAAATAGAATCAGATAAAGCAACACTTACGCTTATAGCAGAAGATAGTGGTGAAATTACATTTAAAGTAGCTGAAGGGGATACTGTAGAAGTAGGCTCTATTGCATGTGTTATAGACACCAGTAAGCAAGTTGCTATTTCTGAAGAAAAAGAAACAACAAAACCAACAGAGCCTGAAGTGATTGAAGAATCCAAAGAAAATCCTCATGTAAAAGTTACCGGAGTTGCTCAACAAATGATGGAAGAACACGATCTATCCATCGATGATATACTAAATGGCTTAAAGCGTATTGGAAAAAAAGAGGTAGAAACGGTACTACAACAACCATCTACTCCTGAACCCAAAACACCAACACAAGAAACGCTCTCTTCCAGAGAAGAAAAACGAGAAAAGATGACCATGCTTCGTAAGAAGTTAAGTCAGCGCCTTGTTGCTGTAAAAAACGAAACAGCAATGCTTACTACATTCAATGAAATTGATATGAGTAATGTAATGGCACTTCGTAAAAACTATCAGAATCGCTTTATTGAACAGCATGGTTTCAAATTAGGTTTTATGTCTTTCTTCACTAAAGCTGTTGCTATTGCTCTAAAAGCACACCCAAAAGTAAACAGCATGATTGATGGAGACGAAATTGTTAGTCCTAATTATGCAGATGTAGGAATCGCTGTTCAAACACCAAAAGGACTTATGGTTCCCATCGTGCGCAATGCGGAGAGTAAATCTATTGCTCAAATAGAAAGAGAAATTAAGGAATTGGCAGAAAAAGCCAGAAATAAAAAAATATCAGTAGAAGAACTCACAGGAGGAACATTCACAATTACCAATGGTGGCGTGTTTGGGTCATTACTTTCCACCCCTATTATTAATCCACCACAATCGGGCATTTTAGGAATGCATAATATTGTAGAGCGACCAATAGCAGTTAATGGACAAGTTGAAATTCGACCAATGATGTACATTGCATTGTCATACGATCATCGCATAATCGATGGTAAAGATTCAGTTGGTTTCTTAGTTAAAGTTAAAGAATTAACTGAAAATCCAGAACAATTGCTTTACGGAGGTAACCCCATAGAGCAATTATTGGACATTTAAAACAAAAAAAGCCAGAGAGAAAGCTCCAGCTTCGAGAGAGAAATATCGCACTTACGCAAAATGCTTAGAGTTGATTTAGGGACTAAAATTGTTCATCAATCAGGTAGTAATGGGGAACTTGCGATTGACCCATGCAAGATGCTAAATATCTCTATAATCACAATCAGTGATATTACGGTATTTTTTTACGTAGAATTACGTAAAAAACATACATACTGCTGATGAAAAATATTTTGCTAAAAGATATTAATCTCTATATTTGCACCGCTGTTATCAAACGGCTCTAGGCCGGGATAGCTCAGGGGTAGAGCGCATCCTTGGTAAGGATGAGGTCGTGAGTTCAAATCTCATTCCTGGCTCCATAAAAAAACCGAATCAATCGATTCGGTTTTTTTGTTTAGTCGTATTTTCTTTTGATAGAACACCCCAAAGGAGGAGTCTGAGTTACCGTTACATTTTGACCAGCCCCTACTTCAAAAATAGCCTCTTTCAAATAGTGTTTTGTTACCTTTTCTGCATCTTTTGCATTATTATCAATAGCACCTTTGTATGACAAGTTCATATCCCTATTGAACAAAAATACATGCGGAGTAGTCTGTGCTCCAAAAGAGTTAGCCAACTTACTATCTTTATCGAGCACATAATAGAAAGTATACTTTTGCATACGAGCATGCTTTTGCATCGCCTCAAAGGAGTCTGCTCGCTTTCGCTTTCCATAATTAGGATTCAACAATATCATCCCAATCTTATTTTCATCGCACCACTCTTTTATGTCATCAAAGCGATCTTCCCACATAATAACAAACGGGCAGGTATTACATGAAAACATAACAAGTAATCCATTTTCTCCCACAGCATCTTCCAAAGCAATCATCTTCTCAGATACATCCATCATCTTCACATTCAAATAAGGAGCTTTATCCCCCAATTGCAGTTGTCTAAACTGTGCAGATATGAATACAAGTGGGATTACGAGCAATAATAATTTTACAGTTTTCATAGCATTTCGTTTTTTACAGTTACAGCATCAGTAAAATTAGCATGTTTTCAATACTAATTGGTACTATAATAAACGTAATATTGAAATAAAAAGTTATATTTGTTGCAATATTAAATTCCTCTGCAGTAAACATTTAACGTTTATGCACATTCAACTCCAATGAATTAAAACAGCAAATTATACATCATTCTTTGATGAGGGAGATACTTTAAACACAGAGGGAGGAAGAGAGATGGACAGAATTATTGTTGATCTAATTTTAATTGGTCTTTTTGGTATTACCATCTATTTTAGTTGGATACATAAGAAAAAGATCTCTAGAAAATAAGGAAGAAGGACAAAAAAACCGAAATTAGAATTCTCTAATTTCGGTTTTTTTATCGTATCATTTACGGTGAAACAACTTTAGTTTTCACTTGGTTTTTCACTGTTGTTTTTCTTTTTAAAATTTTTCTTGTAAGGTCTTCTATAGTTTTTCTTCGGCTTACTCTTCTCTCCATCGCCCTGCTTTTGTTCCGTAGAATTAGCTTTCGGCTTTGGCTTATTTACTCTTGGTGTTGTAGCCTTACTATTCTGTTTTTTTACCTCTTTCCCTGCTTCTTCAGTCTGAGGTTTTCTTTTCTTACGTACAGGTTTCTTTGGCTTATCGCCAGCTACTGCCTCATTCTTTTTTTCTTTGTCAGCAACCGGTTTTCTTTTTTTATTTTGCCACTTTTTATCTCCTGAACGATTTTGCTTGCGTCTTCGATCTCGAAGCTGCTTAATCTCATTATCAAAACGAATTTTGACTAAAGCTTTCAACTCTTCAAAAGAGTTTAACTCTGTTAATTCTTCCGTTGATATTATCTCTGTAAGTCGACCTCGTTCATACTTCAAAACAATTGGATAAGAATATAACCCAGGGTACTTATTTTCAAACTCATCAATATAGAGTGTTTCTACACCTCGGTATTTCTTAATAAATTTCGACCATTGTGGTAACTCCTTAAACTTTCCATGAGTTAACCTACGCAAAAAGCACTTGCACTTTTCTGGTGAAAATATTTGAGTTAAAGTATATCTAAGGCGACTTTTAAAATCTCCGTTACTATTATAAACTATTACAAATTTCATTAAATCCTTCTATTTACGGTCATTAAAGAACTTGACCTTCAAACTTCCCTTTATGATGCAATAGGTTCTACACATCATATTTTAACCAAACTATCCTGCAAAGTTACTATCAAATTTGCAAAGCTCATAATAAATGCCCTGTGATTTCGGTGCTAAGACTTTTGTAATTATCTATTTGAGGAGTAAATTGTACTTCAGCAGAGTTAATTCTTAGTCCAAATTCTATTGTTCAAATTCAATTCCTCAATTATGCTTATACTAAGATTGAAGTAATGATACATCTTCACAATATCTTTGAAATTCACTCCCGACCTAAAGAGGTTTGGTTCAAATAAATCCTCATTCAATTCAAAAGCACAATACACCCTTGATCCTATAAATGAAACATTTAATCGGCAATTGTATTCCTTTTTTAAATTCAAAATAGCCTCCATCATTGTTGGAGTTAGAATGTAACGTGCTTCTATCTGATCGGTTGAATGCACCACAAACTCTTTCTCAAATTCAGAATTTTCAAGCTTCACTAAATCTGCTTTTCCTCCTATCTTCTGCAACTTCTGCCCCCACTTACCAAATAATTTTTCAGCTGTATCGGGAGCGACATAAGTCCTGCCATTAAACTCCTTATTGAAATCGGCATGAAAAAACAAGCCACGAAAAATAGTATGCCATTCGGTTTTCGATTGCCCTTTACCATTACTGGTGGTCGTTTTATACTGCGTATGAAGCTCTGAACACTCAAAATCGGTCTTATCAATTACTCCTTGCACCAAATCCTCTCCTTCGTATTTATCGTATCGAGTACGAAACAAGTCGCTATCACGATAAATATACTCCCTGATTTTCCCATTAGGTTGATATCGTAGATCAGGATGAATAAAACGAACAATTTCGCTTACAATAGATGTCTTATAAAAATTGACATATCGCTTATAAGCTGGGAAAGTGGTAAAAAATAAAATTAGAGCAATTGATGGTATACCAATAAACGCAATAATATTTACCGCTGGGTGATCTACTCGATCTGCAAGAAATATTCCGGCAAAAATAGAACCAATAAAGGAAACAGCACTAATTAATGTTCGATAAAAAATCTTTTTACGGATTGCTTCCTGTTCTTGAAGTTTGCCCTTTAACTTTTCGTCGTAAAGGGCTTTTAACTCTTCTGTTTTCTGCATATCACCTATTAGTTAAAAAGTGATCCTACATTAACATTTTCTCGCTGTACTTCAGGAATCTCAAATACCTCTTTGCGAGTAAACTTCATCATTCCAGCAATAATATTTCTTGGGAATGTTTCAATTCCGTTGTTGTAGTCAGTAACAGTAGCATTGTAAGCTCTTCTTGCTGCTGAAATTTGAGATTCAACCTCATTTAGCGTGCGCTGTAAGTTTAGGAAATTCTCATTGGCCTTTAAATCAGGGTAATTTTCAACAGCAACCATGATATTGCCTAATGATTTTGATATTTGGTTATCCACAGCTACTTTTTCATTGGCCGAAAGTTGTCCAGAAGTAGCTTGAGCTCTTAAGTTGGTAACCTTTTCAAGCAATTCCTTTTCGTGGCTGGCATACTGCTTTACGGTAGCAACTAAATTGGGAATTAAATCGTATCGCTTTTTCAACTGTACATCCATGCCTCCAAAAGCATTTTCAACTTCATTTCGGCGTCGGATTAATCCATTATAAATGGAGATAATACTTAATACTAATAATCCTGCGATGGAACATAAAACGATTAAAGGTGTCATATTATTTGTTTTAAGGTTAAGTAAATATAGATTGATCAATCATTCAGTTTTTAATTTACTAAAAATATGATTAACTCAATCCATTCACCTCGAATTAAGCTCTTTTGTTAATTCGAACTTAACACTAACGACTTACACCTTTGCCATTACACGATCAAATTTAGCAGGAGGAGAGATAGACAGTTCAATTGCCGTTTGAGTCTCGGGATGCATAAACCTCAACCAACATGCACATAAAAACATTCCTTTGCCTTTTATTCGGTGTGCTTCTTCTCCAAACTTCTGATCGCCCAACACAGGTGTTCCATTTTCACTAAAGTGAATTCGGATTTGATTGGTTCTACCTGTTAACAAATCAATTTGCACCAGACTTAGTTGCTTAAACTTAACAGAATCAATTTGCTTGACGACCTGAAATCGAGTAATTGCTTTCTTCTCTTCAATGGGAGCATTAAATTCTCTCTTGCCTGAAAGCTTACCACACACAATAGCCTGATACTGTTTCTCTATGGATCGCGACTCCATCTGTCTGCTTAAATGCAGATGAGCACTTCGTGTTTTCGCAACTACAAGTAAACCACTGGTTGCATAATCCAATCGATGAATAGGTAAAGGATAAGGTAAGGCATCAATTCGTTCAGTCTTTCTCAGTAACAAAGGCAAAGCATGTAGAACAGTTCGCTGCTTATTTCCACTTACAACAATACCTGCCGGTTTATTAACCACAGCCAAATGATCATCCTCATATACAACCGGCATATCAATTTCAACTGGCGTAAAAGGTTCCAATTTCTCCATCCAGTCAATTCGATCGCCTTCTTTTAGCCAGGTTCCGGTTGACACTTTGTTTCCATTGAGCAATAACTCCCCTCTTCGAATGGCCTTTTGTATTCCTTTTTTCGAACTTATTTCCGTTACCACCTGCATGGCAAAAGCTTCGAACCGAACTGCCTCATTTAAGGCTGGAACAATATAAGTTTGCTTAATTACCATTGAATGGGAGTCTGTCCTTTTTGTTGCAGGTAAGCATTGGCTTTGCTAAAATGCTTTTGTCCAAAGAAACCGCGACTAGCAGATAAAGGTGAAGGATGAACTGATTCTAACACCAAGTGCTTGCTTTTATCAATCATTGCTCCTTTTTTCTGTGCATATGCTCCCCATAGTAAGAATACCAAGTTCTCTTTCTCTTCGGCTAGCTTTTTTATGGCAGCATCGGTAAATTCCTCCCACCCTTTTCGTTGATGAGAACCAGCCTGATGAGCACGTACAGTTAAAGTTGCATTCAGTAAAAATACTCCCTGATCGGCCCAACGCTCTAAATTGCCACTTTGAGGAACAGGAATTCCCAAATCCATATTCAACTCTTTAAAGATGTTACGCAGACTAGGTGGAAATGCAACACCATCGTTTACAGAAAAACATAAACCATGGGCCTGTCCAGGGCCGTGATATGGATCTTGCCCAATAATCACCACTTTGGCATTATCAAACGGACACCTATCAAATGCATTAAAAATATGTTTTCCTTTAGGATATATGGTTTGAGTCTGGTATTCCGATTTTACAAATGCAATAAGATTTTCAAAATATGGTTTTGTAAATTCTTCGTTTAATTGCTGCTTCCAGCTTTCCTCAATCTTAATGTCTGTCATGGTTCTATTTTAATAAAAGCGCTTTCAATTCTGATACCGAAGATACTAATTTTGTAGCTCCAGCCTCATCTAGTTCTTCTTTCGATCCGTAACCATAAGTTACTCCAATGGAATCAACATTATGAAATACAGCACCAATAATATCGTGACGCCTATCGCCAATCATCACCAAATCGGCTTTTTCACTTTCGGTATAAATAGATAAAACATGCTCGATTATCTCTTTTTTATCCGTTCTGGTTCCATCCATAAAAGCACCAGTTATTGAGTCGAAGTGCCGATCGATCTTGAAATAAGCTAAAATTTGCGCTGCATATTTCTGCGGCTTCGAAGTAGCCAATGCAATCTTACACCCTTTTTTCACCAATGATAGCAACAATTCGGGAATGCCTTCATACATTTCATTTTCAAAGATTCCTTTAGTGGCATAATATTCCCTGTACACATCAACAGCTCTATAACCTTCTGCTTCGTCAACGCCCATCATGCGCATAAACGATTCGTGTAATGGAGGGCCAATAAACTGCTTCAATTTATTTTTTTCAGGTACTTCTCTTCCGTATTTCTTCAGAGTATAGATAATTGAATTTAAAATCCCTTCTTCCGACTGAGTAATCGTTCCATCTAAATCGAAAAGTATTACTTTTTTATGCTGCATATCTAACTGTTTTTACTCATTGCTTTTGTAACAAATCGGCTTCCTAAATCGGATTGAGATGTCAATAAACTTGCAACCACATATATTATCAATGAGCCACACATACCAATCAACACCTGCTCTGTTGAAGCCACTTTCCATAAAGCGGGTAGTTTCAAGCCCAAAGATAAGGCCAAATTATATAACGAGAAACAAGTACCAAAAATCATTGAAGCCAATGCACCTTGATGATTCCCCCTTTTCCATATAAAACCGAGTGTAAGTGGCACAAAGGCTCCTGTAGCCAGAAAATCGGCTGCAATCCACGACACTTCTAAAATCGATTTAATTCGGATACTTATTAATAGTCCAATTGCTGCAATTACCAGAGTGGCCAGTTTTCCAGCAACAACCACCTCTTTTTGCGATACCTGCCCCTTTTTAAAAATCGGAAACAGATCGACACTTAGTACCATTGCTCCCGTATTCAACAATGAATCGAGCGTAGACATAATGGCTGAACATATTCCCACAAACATGACCGCTCCCAATGCCGGATGCATAAATTGTTGAATAATTCCGGGAATTACACCTCCTTCTGGCATCTTATCGAATAAGCCAATAGCCAACATTCCTGTTACAGTAACCATTAAATAAAGAGGAATATAAACCAAGAAACTTAGCCCAATCATTTTCTGCGCATCTTTTGGAGTTCTGGTTGCTGAAATGCGTTGCCATACATTGGCTTGTATCATCCATGCACTACCAAAAGTTATAATATAAATGGCATTTCCTGAGATACCATGTGTAAATGAAGTAAAGCCATCCAACTCCTTTTGTGCTGCAACTAACGTCATGCTTTCCCAGCCATTAGAGTAATACCAGGCAAAACCGAAAACTAAAACAGATGCAATAAGCAGGAATACAAATTGAACCATATCGGTTAAAACCACTCCTTTAAAACCACCAAAGAAGGAATAAACAATAACAATAATGGTTCCTAACAGCACTCCTGTCACATATGGAATTTGTAGAAATGATTCAAAGAAAATGCCTATTCCAACCATTTGCGATGCAGCGGTAATGGTCATAAACAGCACAATTAAAACCGACAATATATGTGAAGTTGTTTTGCTGTAACGCTCTTGAAGTAACTGCGATTGAGTTATGGTGCCAATTCTTCGTATTCCTTTAGCCAACAGAAACATTAAAAAAGTAGAGAACAACACAGGCATTCCATATATCCAGAAAGCCGACAATCCTTGTTCAAAAGCTTTATCTGCTGTTTCCACGGCAGATCCGGCTCCCCACCACGAAGCAATAAATGTAACTGCCAAAGCCCAGAATGGCAACGAACGATTCGCTAAAAAGTATTCTTCTGCACTCCGATTTCTATTAAACCGAAATACAGCAAATAGAATAACAATAAAATAGATAACTAGTCCGATTAACGAATACTGTCGTAACAATTCCATTCAACTTTTCTTATTTGATTTAGGCCGAAAATAGAGATTTATTTTCGATATAAAACAAATAAACTGCCCCGGAACCAAAAGGTTCTCTCGGGCAGTTTAAAAAATTGCGGTATTAACGTCTTTTAGGCTTTAATATATTGGTGATTAATTTTCCCAATTGGTTTTAAAAATATCTTGCATCACTGGATATTGCTTATCGGTGTCGCCGTATTGTTCACGCAACTGAATGAGCTCTTTTTTCATTTCGGCAATTACCGTTTCATATTCTTTATCGTTATATGCATTATGCAATTCCTTCGGATCTTTTTGCAAATCGAAGAATTCCCATGCCGGTGCAGTTGTTTTCTTATCGGCTCCATTCATTCCAAGCGGTTGTCCATAGAAGAATGCCAATTTGTAACGTTCGTTTCTAATTCCAAAATGTCCTGGTCGAATTGGCGCATGTAACCAATAACGATAATACATCGATTTACGCCACTCTTTGGAAGTATTTCCTTTCAAGTTTTCACGAAAACTATTTCCTTGCATATAATCAGGACGCTCTAAACCCGCATAATCGGCTAACAATGCAGGGAAATCGATATTTAGTATCATATCGTCTAAACGCTGACCACCTTTAATCTCTTTTGGATAACGAATAACAAAAGGCATGCGTAGAGATTCCTCATAAATCAAGCGTTTATCGAAAAAGCCATGCTCTCCTAAGAAATAGCCCTGATCAGCAGTATAAATCACGATAGTATTCTCTGCTTTTCCCGATTTTTCGAGGTAATCTAAAAGTCGGCCAATATTATCATCGATGGCAGCACCACATCGCATGAAATCTTTCACAAACTTCTGGTATATCTTTTTACGAGCAGCCACCGAATCCATTCCTTGAGTAGAGAAAGGCATTTCCGGGTATTTACACCACCATTTATCTGGATCGGCAGAAGCTTTTTCCCAGCGCCACCCCAGATTCTCTAATTTTTGTCCTACGAAGCTACGTCCTGTAGTCTCCGGAGAAAAATCGAACATCGTTTCCGGCTCTGGAATATCTACATTTCGATATAATGACTTAAATCTTTCGGGATAATCGAATGGTTCGTGAGTAGCCTTGAAATTACACATCACCATAAATGGCTTATTGGGATCGGTCTCCTCCATCCATTTTATGGCCTTGCCAGCTACAATATCAGTGGAGAATCCTTTGTACTCCTTTCCTCCTTTCCAACCATCGGTCCACTTATCTCCAGTCGATTTCATCAACGGGTTCCAATAACGCCCCTGTCCTGGAAAAACACTGTAAAAATCGAATCCTGCAGGTTGAGTTTTCAAATGCCATTTTCCAACTATAGCCGTTTGGTAACCATTATTCCGAAGTGTTTTTGCAATATTCACACTATCGGGATGCATGGGTTGACCAAGCGTATAAACCCCATTTTTATGACTATACTGTCCCGTAAGAATTGAGGCACGACTAGGAGTTGAAATTGAGTTGGTACAAAACGCATTATTAAGCACACACCCCTCGTTGGCTAAACGCTTAATATTATCATTTTTCACATAATCCTTAAGATGTCCGCCGTATATTCCCCAGGCTTGTGATGTGTGGTCATCCGATAAAATAAATAGAATGTTAGGACGCTTTACTTCCTCTTTTTTCACCTGACACCCTCCAAGTGTCAATGCAGAGAGCGAAATAACCGCTGTTGAAATCTTTCCTACTTTCATTATGGTTGTATTGGTTTGATGCTGTCAAAATTAGTAGTGTAAAAACCAATACTGGTAGTCAATCGTCCAAATGAAAGAGGGAAAATGTACACTCCACTACAATTATGCATTTATTGCAACATAATGATAATGCGAAACATTTTCCCTCTCGCTATTTTTTAATGTAGAACCTTATTCCTTATTCAACAAACATTTCTGATTATCCAAACGATTTACTTTCTGAATGAATTTTCGATAATTGATATATTCAGAAGGAGGGTACAAACCTTTATTGATGCTTAAATTACGCTTAAATACCAAAATATCGTCAGATGGTTGTTCGCACTTCGTCTCATAAATTCCAAATGTAGAATCCACCCGCTTGGTCTCTGGCAATTTATTCAACTTCATCCCTTTTGGAATATAAAAAACAGTAGAATCGGCATAAGTAAATCCACGACGCAAATCCAGTTTCGATTTACGATTACGTTCAAATGCAGGCACTCTCACTCTACTAATTCTATTCAATGGAATAATCAATCGATCTCCCATCTTATTGGCGTAGTTATTCGCATTCACACTTGCTTTCTGAACAATTCTTGGAAAGCGTTCTTTCTGGTTTTCAAAAGAAAAATTCGTCAGCGTAAAATTGGGAATCGAAATACTATTCTCGATGTATCTTTTCTGATCTTTTTTGTCCATATATATTAATGGAAAAGCTTCTTCGTACTGCATTCCAGAATATTGGGTTTCCAGCACAAACGTTGCATTGCCATCTACATCCAGATGAACACCTGTATTCTTCTGGCACAAATTATTTTCTTTGGAATAGACTGTTGTATGAGCCACTTCTCCACCATCTTCTTTTATCAGAAGTACACCTCTATCATCAGTAAAATCGCCAATAAATCCACAAGGCAGATGTTGATTTGTACATTCTAGCCAAATGGTATCTTTTGCCATTGGCACACATAAAATGACATGAGTAAAATTATTCCTCGAAAATGATTTGTTCATCAATCGAGCATATCTTCCTGATTTCACCAATGTATAGATCGAAGGAATACCAATTGCCTTAAGCAAGGCTTTCATGTAATTACTCAAAGCTTTACAATCTCCATATCCCAGTCGATCCACTGTTTTAGCATCAAATGGTTGCCAGCCTCCCATACCTACCTGAACACTGATGAAACGTGTTTTTCTCTGCATGTATTCATAAACGATTCGAACTTTATCAAAATCATCTTTCGCGCTAGCAATCATCCCCCTTATATCAGCAACTGCTTTTTCAGACAAATCGTCTCTACCTTTTATTAATTTATAAATAAAGGCACCAAACCCCTTCCATGTTTCTGCATTACCTTTGTAGCCTTTGATATTTATATGTCGAGGAGCTAATTCAATAGTTGGAGTATAAAGCAATACATTCTGAGCCATCGATTCTGGACGCATTGCATGGAAATTGCTAAACGTCCATGTTTTAGTCTGCAACTTGTCTTCTGTTCCACTCTCAGCCTCTTGATCAATATTCATCAAATTAAAGCGAATATCATCCAGGTTTTCAGCTTTAATCTGATAAATTGCTTTCTCAACGGCCACATTAAATCCCTGATACAAATGAAAAGTTGGGAAGTGAAAAATTCCTTTATAGTTACGCTTAAAACTATAAGCAACTGTAAAAGGATATTGCTTGGTTCTCGGATTGAATGTTTTTATTCGATTATCGTCATAGATACTCCCTGTTCCTGTACCTGTAACTTTCACATCAACAATATCGTCCGACTTTATTCGATGCATTTTATTTCCTTCTGCATCGTAAACGGTTGCTGAAATATCGCCAATGCCAATCATTGAGTTATAAAACTCAGTAAAATTGGCACTGCTTAATCCATTTTCATTCAATACAGTTATCACATATTCTATTTCTTCCTGGGCAGAACTAGCCGATTTCAAATGAAACACATGCTTATTTAAACGAACAACTGCTTTGGCATCTGTTTTTAGCTCATCCGAAATTTGACTAACCGGATATTGTGGTTGTTTCTTCCCAAAAGAAATCAGGCTAATCAGAATGAGTACGTAACTCAATGAAAGTCCTTTTGCTATCATACGCCTACTTAAATCTTCTTAATAACAACTGGTTCTCCTTGCTTCTTCACTAGTTGAGCGTAGAAAGCTTTCAAGTATTCATATTCAGTTTGAACATACATCTGCTTTGTCAAAGACAATGTATAGGTCATCATTAAGTTATTGCCTACTTTTCGGTACGATACAATAAAGCTTCCTCCTTTTTCTGGCAATACAAACTTTTCAGCCTTAGGCAACTCAGAAACAGCATAGCCTTCTGGTAAACTTAGCGTAACAACAATTTTATCTTTCATGCAGTAAGGATACTTCACCGGATAAGTTCGCTCGTTCGATTTAAAAATATTCTGAAATGTTCTATCCAAAAAGAACAGGTTCACCATTATCAAATCATCTATCGACTCTACATAATTGTCCCACTCAAATTCAATTCGTTCTTGTAGTCGTTCATAAATCGATTCATCCTTTTTTGTATAGTTGGTAATTGTAATACCAGGATACTTGGTCTCCATTGAAGCAATATAGGCATCTTCACTATTGAAGCCAGCAATTCTCTTTCGCTTATTGAATGCTGCATAATCAGTGTAATTCACTTGAATCTTACCACTAATAGTTCCATCTTCGCTTAAAGCAACCTGATAAAATGAGTTGTGATAAGCTTTTTCTTTAGGATGTAGATCAACCCATTTATTTACGGCTGTAGAAAAAATTGCACGACCACGTTCGTTGATTACACGCCTTGAAAGCAATCCCAAAGGAAGTTTTTCATCGGTTGCGTCTAATAACAACTCTTTATCCCCTAAAGTCACCAAGCAGATCACATCGTTTAGTTTACCCATACTAGGCTGAAAAGGAGACAAATAACCTTTACCTCTTGTACTTAAAACAACCGGAACAGCATCGAAATCAAGCTTTCTAAGTATTTTAACCAAGGTTAAATTAATGTCGGCAGAATTACCCAATTTCTTCTTGTAAATAGAAGCAATATTTGCCGTTGAAGTATAAACAGAACTCGTGTTATTCCACTTAATTTTTTTAACCTCTTCGTAGGCCGCTTTTAGCTTATCTTTAGGTTCAGTGTATTTACTATTAATCTCTTTAATTGCATCTTTCAAATAACCACATCCCGACTTAAGCTGGCCTCCGAAGTAGTTATTTTCCCATAGTCTTCTAGCTACTCCTTCCCATGAAGTGGCAAACTCTTTATAAAATCCAGGATACGAAATTCTGGAGATATCGAATTCGAACTTTGTAATATAGTTCTCATAAGAATCCATGTATGGCTCTTGCTTAAAAGCAGGAACACCTTCAGCAACCCATCGATTTCTATTTTCATTTTTTAGTGGATGATAACCATAGAACTGATGCTGGTAATCGATGTATTGAGTTTGCTCAACAACCAACTCTGAATATTTAACAGGAATTAATTCTTGGAAATACCACTTACTAGGTAAGCCAGGGTAAGAAACCTCGATATCGACAACTGAACCAACTTTTACATTTGGCATTGCAACACTTATCTCATGTAGATTACCTATAATCTTCGATTTAAAAATTGATTCACGCTTCAATTTATCGACAACAGTTTTACCATCAACAATATTGAATGTTTTTCCTCGCACATTGGTATTACTAACATTTGTTGTACGAAATTTTTTGTTCCCCCATTTTGTTCCACTCTCCTTCAATACTTTAATACGAAACACCTGAGCAAACCGGAAAGTATTGGAATCGAAAATACCATAACTGCATAAAACAACAGCTTCGGCTGTAGAATCGGGAGTATACACTTGCATTTCCAACTCTTCTTTGGAAGGTTTACCAAATTTCATTGGTGATTTATATGCAAAAACTGATTGAGAAACAATGATGCACAGAAATAGCATCATTAATTGAATACGTTTAGGATTGAAGGTCATTTTTTATTTATTTATAGTTAATATCTATTACAATAATAATAAATACTAACCCCTAAAACAAATCCTCTATACCCTTCAATAAAAACAAAAAGACTTTCGATATTATGGTTTAATAGACAAAAAAAATGTTCAATGACTTCTCTTTAAAAAGTTATTGAACACTTAAGTAGACTGATATATCTAATAATTTATCGTTTTACAATGCTCATTTTCTCGTTATAGACAGGGCTATCAATAGATAGAAAATCTAAAACAGAATGGAAAACATTATGCTGAGATAAAATCTTCTCATTTTTAAATTCAATGGCATCATTAGATGACCAGGCAATAAATGGAATTTCAATTTGCTCTTTTGGAGCAATGTTTAATGGTAAACCATGCATATATAAGCTTTTCTCTCCTAACGACTCTCCATGGTCTGAAATATAAATCATAGATGTTTCATATTCATCCAACTCTTTCAACTGACCAATCAGCGTAGCCAATATGTAATCGGTGTAAAGAATAGTATTATCATATGCGTTTATCAATTCCGACTGTGTACATTTAGCCAGTTCAACACTCTCGCATACAGGAGTAAACTGATTGAATTCCTTCGGATATTTTTTGTAATAAGTTGGTCCATGGCTTGTGCTGGTATGCAAAACAACAAGTACCTTATTCTTCTTGCTTTGCAAGATTTGCTCCTTTAATCCATTAAGAAGTACCTCATCGTATTCACAGATAGTTCCATTTCCCAACTTCTCCAAGTCTGCTTTTTTATGAAAGTGTTCTATTTTAACGGTCGGTTCTCCCCAGTTACTTGTTCTCCATATTACCTCAACACCATTTCGGTATAAATAATTGGGTAATATTTCATACAGTTTTCGAGTATCCTTATGCTCTAAAATTGCCTTAACACCAGCAGTGGTATATGTTGCAGAAGCTTCTGCTTCATAAGCATGAACATTATCTATCTTTGAGAGCAATGGATTGGTAATTCTATCGTATCCCAGTAAAGAGAAGTTAGCCGTCCTTGCCGATTCTCCAATTACAAGTACCGAAATTGCTTTCTTATTATCTTTTAACTTAGCGTCTGGCAATAGAATTTGCTCTTTGTTTCTCTTATTCTTTTGAGCGTAAAATCTACTGGTATTTACCACATATGACCATGGCATCACCAATGCTCCTAATGTTTTATCGTGTTTGTCAATCCACAGCCAATTGGTTGAGTTAGCATAGGCAAGCGATAAAAGAAGAACCAGGCTCACTGAAACATGAACCAAGAAACGCTTGAATTTTACATTGACAACATCTGCTTTTAGCACAAATATGCTTGGTAAGATTCCCAATCCCAACACATAAAGTATAAAACTAAATGAAAAGAAACTACTGGCTTCATCGTAATTCGTATTCAACACGTTACCAATCATCGACTTGTCTATAATCACACTATAAGTATTGATAAAATACAGACAAATTGCATTGATATTGAAGAATATCACCAGTAACCATCGCCCTATTTTCCGAAGAGCAAATAGAAAGATATAAAATACTAATGCATTAAGAAGTAGTGCTAAGATTGCTATGCTTGAAAAAAGAACAAAACCGTTTGATGTGCTAACATCAACATTGCTAGATACAAATTTATAAAACGGGAAATGGTATAATAACAGATTAACAAGACTGAGTATTAACGCGAAATAGTTTAGCTTCACTTTTTTTCCAAACATAAGACTTCAATATTAAACACAATGTTACAATTAATGCCAACAGTGACAAGTAGAAGATAGGCAAATTCTTATCAACTATTTTACTAATTATTGCACCACTCCAACCCAGTAAAATCAGTATCAATACAGGACGATATTTTTTATTGCTTAAGCAAGATAACCAGTTCCTTTTATTGCACACTTTCACTCCTAAAACTGTCACTATAAATCCAATAGTACTTCCAACAACAACATCAAGAGGATAATGAGCACCTACTCCTACTCTTGAAATTGCAATGAAAAGTCCGAAAGTAAGAATAAATAACATCCAAAGTGTTTTTTGAATGCTCTTTTTAGGCATAAAAGCAAAAAGTAATATTGATATAACTACAAATGTTGCAATGGAATGTCCGGAAGGTAACGAGGTTGATCCTTTTAGTGCTTTACCAATAATAACAAAGCTATCATTATCGAACATTGCTGCTGGTCTAGGAACCGCAAATAGCTTTTTTAATGTTGAAGCTGCGATTAATGAGAATATAGCTGAAGCAAGTAAAGCCTCCCATAACTTAGGAGCATAAATAACAAAAACACTTACTAACGGGAAAAATATCAATACATCTCCCAATTGCGTTAAATTGTTCTGAAGGTGAGGGGATCTTGACAACCACTCATTCAGATTAATAAATAGATCTTTTTGAACTCCCGCATAAAACTCGCAATATCCCCCTCCACTGCAATTCACTATAAAATAGCCTCCAACAGTGCCTAATATGAGTAAAGCAGGCAGCAATAACAAGTATCTTACATCTTTAAAATTATCTATTACTCTATTGTTTAATTTTGATTGGTATAGCATGATTGTATGAGTTTTTAGAATGATTAGGGAATAGCGCACTTTACAGGTACGCACAAAACGTTCTCTGGGAAAGAAACTTCATCCCAATCGTCTTCAATTAACTCCATACACCTATGAAAATATGAGAAAACATAATCCCACATCTTCATAACAGTTGTTTTCACCTTAACACTTATCATAATCAAAATGACAAATACAGGCAACAACTGGATCCTTCTCCCACCACGAGAGATTACCCTGTTAAAAAACATAATAAATCCGAATAAATAATGCGTTACAGAGTGATAGAGTATCCGTTTTCTATCTCTCCCGCATTGTTCTTTTTTGCTTTAAATTCCGAAACGTAATGATACGGATTTATTTTGGCAATAAAAAATGAGATTCAGCATTAAAATTATGAGCAACAACAGGGATTTCATGAGATTTAAAAATTCTCTCACATATAAAATAGAAACATCAAAAGTGATCACTTCAGATGAAATTCAAGAAGTTCTAAGCTGCCCAATACAGCTACTTATGGCATAAAAAAAACGGTTGCTACAAAATAAATTGTAACAACCGTTTAAATCATGTTCAGTATAATAACTAAAGTATAGTTACTCGTTTACTAATGACTTGACCTTTTGTGATCAGAGAGCAAAGATATACTCCGGTTTTCAACTGTTCTTTACTAAAGGAATAGTGATGCTCTCCTTCCGAACAAAAACCATTGTTTAACTCAAGTATTTTCTCCCCATTCATGTCAAATAACAAAAGTCTCATTTCTCCAGCAACAGGTATATTTACCTTTACTATAGCCCTTTCGGCTACTGGATTCGGATAAATAGTAAATGATATTTTCTTGCTATTCTCTCCTAAAGCCAGTCATGTATTGATATACTCATAGGTAACAGTCCAGTCACCTGCAGGTAGCTTGAAGTATCGATATTCGCTATCTTCTCCATTTTCTTGATAGTTACCACCTCGAATTTTCCACTTTTTACACGAAACAGGAATTCGCACAATAGCAGATGTTTGTTTTGGAACAGTCAACTGTGCTTTAAAATCTTTTTTATCGTCTTTCACCTTAAGAGCAATATCCCCTTTTACGGTTGAGAAAGCTACTTTAAGACTATCCTGATCCAACAAATTTGGGAAAACAGTAAATTCCTCAAATCCTGGTTTAGTAGGAACTACTCCTGCCATATTTTTGAACAGAATAGAAAGAGGTCCTCCACTCCAGGCATGGTTAATTGAAGCGCCATATGTCCAGAATTCCCAAAGTGTTGTTGCTGTTGGGTGATTAACCATATTGGCATATCTTTTCTTAAAACGATCGATGGCAAATTTCCCCTCATTCATTTTAAATAATGCCTCCATCACATACTTTTCCATGTACGGACTAGCATGTTCTACCTTCTTGAAAAGATTAATGATGGTAGGATACTTGCTTTTATCTGCAATACCAGAGACTACTGCCAATGCATTTCCTCTATCATCGGTTTCCTCTTTGAAAGTAGTAGAACGATAACCCTCTTTTGTCCAGAATACAGTGTTCACTCTCTTCTTAATGGCATCCATTGTAGAACGAATCTCTTTTGCTTCATCTGCTTTGCCTAATCTTTCAGCCATAGATGACAGATTATCTAAAGCAATATAAACCCAAATATGCTCTGCCAATTCACGGTCTATTTTACTTCCCCAATCGCCCCAGGTCCAGCCACCTCTTCTAAATGGTACTGTTCCATCTTCTGCTACTTTCCAAAGACCAAGGTACTTTTTCAAATGAGGATACGCTTTTTTAACCATCTCCTCATCTCCAGTATACATATAGTATCTTCCAATACCGTAGTTACCAACAGCAGCTAAGATTTGTTGTGGCAATTCGTTGTGCCAGTTTCCTGCAGGAATTGGTCCATACATCGTGTTATCACCACGCTGCCAATCGAATAGTTCGGTATACATTTTTTTAGCCAAATCAATGGCCTTATTGTTCAATAAGTAGAACGACTCTTCCATCAAAATGGTACCATCACCAATCCATTGTGCTCGCTCTCTATCCGGACAATCGAAATAAGTGTCACGCATATTCACATACAACGTACGTTGCGCTTTTTTGAAGTAGCGCATCAAATATTCATCAGCGACTTCAAAGGTTCCATCAAACTCGGTGTCGTATCCCGATTCCATATAACCTAACTCCAATACTTCAACACCTTCTTCCACTTTTATGTGCATTTCGTGCCCACTCAACCATGGTAAGTGCAAGTATTGCTGTTCACCTTCTTTGGTAATATACTCGCCACGAAGCGGAGTATCATTTAGCGTTTTCAGATTATCTGGATCGATTGTAATCAACTTCCCGGCTGGAGCTTTCACCTTCAAGTAAGGATGATACTGCATGTTATAAGGAAGCTTTACAACAAATTTATTGAACGTTTGCTTATAGTCATCTACTTTGGTTAAATCGAAAGTCTTGAACATGGGAATTGGACGAACAAACAATTTGTTCCAGGGAGCACTACCTTTCTCTCCTGCACTTTTAGCCGTCTCCCATTTCGAATCGTCAAAATTGGCTGTTATCCATTCTGGCTGAGCCAAACGGGCATCAAATTTCACATTCGATTCTGGCAAACGATAGTTTCCTTGTGGGTTGCCTGTCGACTGAAAAGCTTTATAGCGATTAATCTTCCAGGTATCGTCCGTTGTAAAAGCACTGTTCTCCATTAAGAAGCCCATCTGCTTACTGTCTTTATGCGAAAAACCTTCTCGACCGAAATACCATACCAACGCAGCAATGGTATTCTCTCCCTTTCTTAGAAAAGGAGCCAAGTCCAACTCATCGCAATAAGTATCATTGTGGTTAGGTCCACGTTTCAATTGGCCCTCGAATACAACCAACTCTCCATTAATGTAAAGCCAATATTTACTATCGGCAGCAATTATTGTCTTCAGCGTTTCTGGCTTTTTATCCAGGTTAATTTGTTTACGAAACTGAAACCACTGGTTTGTCCCATGTTTAAATCCGGGAGCAGTTATCCATTCAGCAACTTTTGTTGCCTGCGATGTTCCCCCTACAATACTCAAAAGCATTGTGAGTACAAACATCATCGAATAATTCGAAATAATGCGTTTCATCTTAGTTATTTTATAGGTTCAATTCGATACCAATATTACCATGAAATAAGCCTTATTCTTCTCTCTTTTTTAGTTTACTCTTCGTTAAAAAATATCACCGTAGCTTTAGCTATGCCTCTATTTTTTGCCTTGATTAAACCAAAAAATAACAAAATAATTTAAGACTCCTTTCATAATAAAATTGATATTATTATTTAATTACAAACTGATAAAGCCCCGATTTCAATTTTAGCTTAAAGCTTCCACCTTCAGACTTAATCAACTTTATTCCATTCAATTTTTTAAACTGGCTTCCTGTCCATACCTTTTCGTCATTCACAGATACAGTAGTCTTACCTAACTCATCCATCAATGGGACATTAAGAACAGCGGTTGCACCTTGAGGCACTTTTACATTCAACTGTAAGTGATCCTCACCTCTCTGCCAACGACACGCTGCTAATCCGAAATTGGTATTCACCGATGCACTTAATTGATCAGTTAATATCTGTGGAGCAAACTCAATTGTCTTAAAGCCTGGTTCCAATGGTTTAATCCCTGCTAAGCCATCGTAAAACCATTTAGCCCATGGCCCTCCTAAGAAAACATGGTTATGTGAATCGTAAGAACCAGTGCCATAGTGGTATTTTTCCCAGAATGTGGTAGCTCCTTTTTCCAACATGAAGCCTAAACTGGGGTAGTCGGTTTTAGTCACCATCTCGAAAATCACATCGTCCCTATTGAACTTCTGCAATGCACAAACCAAAGGCATTTGTCCAACAACACCAGTTGTAAGGTGCCCTTTGTGTTCTTCGATATCTTTAATCAAGTTATTCAAAACAGCTTGGACATTATCAGACTCTACAATACCGAAATCCAGAGCAATTGCATTAGCTGTTTGTGTATTTTCGGCATAAGCTCCATTGTGATACCACTTCTTATTAATGGCTCCTTTTATATTCGCAGCTAACTGGTTGTACTTTTCGTATTTCTGAAAATCGCCCAACACTTTAGCTGCTTTGGCCATAATGGTTGCACACTTAAAGTAATAGGTAGTGGTCAAATACGATCCATTGGTGTTTTCTTCTCTGTAAGGACGCACCCAATCCCCCCATCTATTTTTTTCGATGATAAAATCTTTGGATAAAGAAGCATAGAAATCCATCATTCGCTCCATTCGAGCATAGTTCGATTGCAAAAATCCTTGATCTCCATAGTACCAATACATCTCCCAGGGCATTATTATGCTTGCCGACTGCCACACAGGATCTTGCTCATCGCCAAAATTGGGAAATGGAATCAACTGGTGAACAGAACCATCGGCTTGCAAGTCATCATCCATATCGCGGAACCACTTCTTCCAGAAATATTGCATATCGAGATTGTAGTTGGCCGAAAAACCAATCTGTAGCGCATCGCCCAGCCAACCTAAACGTTCACGATGCGGGCAATCGGTAGGAAAACCAACTAAATTTCCCACTTGGGATAATACATATGCGCTCTGTATTCGGTTAATCAATTCATTGGAGCAGCTAAATGTTCCTGTTTGGGGCACATCGCTATGTGTCATCACTCCCTGAACATCATCAACTGCTGACTCCTGTGACAATCCAGCCACTTCGATATAACGAAAACCGGTATAACTAAAACGAGGTTGCCATGTTTCAACACCTCCTCCTTTTGCAATGTATTCCAGCTTCCACTCGCGACCAGAGGTCCAATAATTTATAGTACCATCATTATTCAATATTTCAGATGTACGAATGGTTATTTTTGTTCCCGCTGGCACATTCACCTTGATACGTGGATAGCCTGTGATATTCTTTCCTAAATCGAAAATATAGGCTTTCCCTCCTTTTAACTTTGTTGTAGAAATCGGATTTATCACTTCTATTTCCCTGATAGGCTGAAGCTGTGGATATAAGTAAGCATGTTCCTTCTCTGTGCAATTTATCCAGGCAGAGTCATCAAAATCGCCAGTATCCCAACCTGCGACCTCATTTCTTGCATCATATTTTTCACCTTCATACATACCGGTGTAGGTAATCGGCCCCTTCTCGGAACCTTTCCATGTTGTATCGGTATAAATTACCTCTTTCGTTCCATCGGTATAGTTAATATTCAGCTGAAGAAGTACATATCGATCGTTGGATTTATACAAGTGTCCGTAAGCTCCGCCTCCAATGAAGAAACCAACGCCATTTTTTCCCTGCTTAATCTGTTTCGTTACATCGTATGTGGCATACACCAAACGCTTGTGCGTATTGGTTTGTACCGGATCTAATACTCGATCACCCACCTTTTTCCCATTCAAGTGTAATTCGTATAAGCCAGATGAGGTTGCATTGGCATAAGCACTTTTCACCTCTTTATTTACTGTAAACGTTTTACGGATCATCTGTACAGATGTACCTCCAACAAGCTTTGCTTTCCACTCTTTTTCATTCTGAATACCAGTCACAAAACTCTTCGTTTCAGACCAATCACTATACTTTCCATTGGAGAGTTTCACTCGTATTTTCCACCAATACTGCATGTTGCTTCCTATTTCGGCAAATGGTAAATAAGTATAGCTCTGCCCATTGGCTCTTACCTGATACTCTTGCAAAGTATATTCTTCATTGGGAACATCACCAATTCGAATATCGATGGAATCGACTGTTACGGTTCCAGTAGATTCCAGTTGCCAAGAAAATTTCAATTTCGATCCGACTACTCCCACAGGAGAGTCCAAATCCTGAACTTTCAAGTTGACAAATTGAATATCCTGTGAAGGTTTAGTGCAACTCGAAAGTTGCATCCCCAGAATGCTTATCAACAAGTACAGAAAGATCTGATTTAATTGTCTCATAGATTGTTTGTTCTTTTGATTGTTATATGATTGTGTGTTATCTTGCCTGAAATTCGTCTTGCTGTTTTTCTACTTCCTTTAATCTTAGTTGGATCAATTCCTTTTCCAATTCTTTAATTTCCAATATTCTCATCTTCATCTATTTTCGATCTTATTAACACGGTCTATCTATAATTTTCGCTTAATCACCTTCGGGCCAACAAACTCTTCCCCATTCCATTCCAATGTGGTTCCGGCAGGTATGCGAATCTTGATATTCTTGTTTTCGACATCTACTGTGATGTTCCCATATTTTGTCGGCACACAAACGTTCACCTCTGTAAGATTGGCTATCTCTGGTTTCAACGAAAAACGTTTCCATCCATCTGCTACTGGTTTTAATCCTAGAAGCTCCGCAGGTAGAAAAACAGCTGGCCCGGCACTCCATGCATGGCATAAACTTTTGGCATAAGGACGGTTGTAAAATGCGTATTGAGCTTTCCCCTTTTCTGAAGCATCGTAAGCCTCCCAGAATGTAGTGGCTCCCTGCTTCAACATTCTTCCCCAATATTCATTGACATGATTGAGCATATATTCGGTATTTCCCAGTCGTGCTAAAGCCATCATTTCAAATCCAGCCATATACGGTGTTCCTACAGGGTTTGCCACGCTTCCTTCTAATAATTTCTGAATCCCTTTGGCCTGATTTACGGGTGTTAAGCCTGAGACAATTGCCAAGAAATTGGGATGACGCGTTACAGAACTATTGGGATTATTTTTTGAAAGCCACACCTCCTGATCTTTATTCCAAGCCACATTCTTTAAGTTGACTTTTAAATCTGCTGCTTGTCGATTCCAATAGCTTTCACTCTTTTCGTCCCCCATGCGATGAGCCAATTTTGCTGCACTTTTCTGCGACCACCACCATAAAATTTGTAGGGCAGTCCACTTTTCATCTTTTACCCAATCGATAAACAGCCAGGTACCTTTCGGAATTAGGAATCCATTATTGTCACAACGAGAGTTTAGAACCTTTAAAGCTTCCCGGATTCGCATCCATTCACGCTTCAGATGAGGCAAATCGCCATAGTATAACTGATACTGATCTTGTGCAATTATCCACCACAGCGAATAATCGATAATTCCATTGATATCGCTTTGCTTAATACCTGCACGCCCCAAAGCCACCAACGATCGACGTACCAACTCCGGATCTCGAAAAGAATAGGCATTGGCATACATACTCATAGCTAGGTCACCTGTCCATGGCAAACGATCCCGCTTAATGCCATCCAATAAGAAATCGCTCATACATAGTCGCAACGTGTAGGCGCTATTCATCCAAATTCGAGTCAAAATAGAATCAGAGCAGGCAAAAGCACCTTTATATGTTGCAGGGTGAAATATAGCCGAACAACTCAAGTTCTTTGCCGACTGACCTTTTGCATACAAATACCGAAATGCCATGGGATGTTTAGTTTTCCATTGTCCTTTCTTAACTTCAACCATCTCAACCGGCTGCTCTTTCTGAGTGCAGTTAATATCCAATGCCTCCGTTTTCGATTCTCCAACATTTATAACTGGTTCTTTTTCACTTTTCACCTCGATGTAAGCCATCAGTTCTCGGCCAAAATCAAACAAATCTGGCCCAACCTTTATGGGTTTTAAATGAATTTCGGGATTATCATAGGCATGAGGAGGCAGTTCTTTTTTATTTTGTAAAAAATGGAAAGCCGTTTCCCACGCTTTTTCTCCTGTTCGCCATTCCCAATTGTCAAATGAAGTAGACAGTTTTTTCTCTGAGATTAGCAAAGCAACAGGAGCACCATTGGTTTTTAATTCAAACCGAATGCTTTCTACCTCTACCTTTTCTTTTAAATCGATTTGATGCGATGACTCTTCATCTGGAAATGCTACAACAAATTTCTCATTGACATATACTTTACCTTCTCCTACTGCATTAAACCGAAGCTTTGAAATAGTTCTTTTTTTAGAAAGTTGCAGGCGAAACTCTCCTTGCTGAAAAGGCTCATGAAAAACACCCGGAAAGTTTACCTTTAACTTTGCAGCTTTTGATCTTTCGCGCAATAATTGCAATCGAAAACACTCCAGCTCTCCTGCTCCATAAATCCAACTTGGTTTATCATAACACACTTCCGACGTTGGATATTTTTGCGTGGAATTATACGCAGGATCGACTATGGCAAATTTCGACTTTTTATGAGCCTGTGATTGTCCATAGCACACAGTACTCACAAAACAAAAAACGATAGCGATATATATTGTTCTAATCATATTACCAATGTTTATTTTCTGAATTTATCGAACCGATCAATAGCATGTAGTTCATATTTTTTCTTCAATTGCCATCGGGCTGGAGCCATTTGATTTTTCCACCGATATAACCTCTTTAAGAGTTTTCGTGTCAACGCAGGATCTTTCAATGCCAGATTATTTTTCTCTGAAGGATCTTTGCTTAAATCATATAACTCGGGAAATCGATCGGGCATTTCAATTAGTTTCCAATCTTGATGGCGCATAGCTGCAAAAGATCCATCTACCATCCAGAATAGTGTTTCATGCGGATAACCTTGCTTCTCTCCTTTTAGGTAAGGCATAAGGTTTACTCCGTCCAGATTTTGTGGTTTATCTGTTGAATGAGCTATTGCCAAAGCTGTTGGCAAAATATCCAAGGTAGAAATTGAATTATCAAACAGGCTCTTGGCAGGAATTACTCCTTTCCAGCTCATAATAAATGGAACACGATTCCCTCCTTCCAGGTTAGTCGCTTTTGCTCCACTAAACGGAGAGTTATCAGCATAATAGAATGATGTACCGCCATTATCGTTGGTGAAAATAACCAGAGTATTCTCTTCCAGTCCCTCTTTTTTTATGACATCAAGCAATCTTCCAATGGCATTATCCATTGAATGAGTCATGGCCGCAAGCGTTTGTCTTCGCTTCAGTTTTGGATATAATTTCTTTGTTTTTTCTTCCGCTTCGAAGGGGGAATGAACCGCATTAAAGGACAAGTACAGAAAAAATGGTTGCTCCTGATTCTGCTGAACAAATTCACACGCTTTCTCGCCTAAATGATCGGTCAGATAACCTCCGGGCTCTGCTATCTTTTGTCGATCATTCCAAAGTTGATTTTCGGCATGTATTTTTTTCGGTTTAAAGTAATTGCGAGCACCTCCCAGAAAACCATAGAAATGATCAAAACCACGATCGAGAGGATGGAAACCTTCGCCATGCCCCTGATGCCATTTGCCAATGATCATACTTACGTATCCCTGCTTTTTCAGATAGTTGGCAATGGTTTTCTCATCTTTGGGTAACCCCATTTTTTCACCCCAAAGTCCAGCTTTTCGATCGACACAACCGGGAACATTGTTATGAATAAAACCAAATCGCTGCTGGTATCTTCCAGTTAGAAGTCCGGCTCTGGATGGCCCACAAACAGAAGCTGTAACATAAGCTGAATTGAAAACCATACCACTTTGAGCCAACGAATCGATATGTGGCGTCTTAAAATCTTTAGATCCGGTAAAACCAAAATCGGCATAACCGGCGTCATCGGAAAGTATTACGATAATATTGGGTTTGTCGACTGTTTGCCCAAACAATGCGTTGCCACACAAAAACAGCAGTAACACAATGAAATACCCTTTCGTTGTTACTTCACTCATTTTCAATTCAATCTTAATTACAATGCGGTTAATACAAATGAAAACAAAGCCCGATATTCGAACTGGTTTATTGCCTCCATCACTCTATAAAAGTATTGCATCTAACCAGAGCATTCAATGTACTTTTTGCTTATTAGCTTATACTTTCTGACAACAAAAAAGAGGTGCCCAACCAGACACCTCTTCGCATTTCGGAATAATCCTACTTTCAATTCTAAATCGAAACCGGATTACTATTTCAATCTAACTAAATCTACTTAAATAAGTCAAGTTCACCCAAGATACAAATCTGAGCTCCCCACTGTCCACCTTCCATTACCTTGGAAGGTTTAGTTGCAACTAGTTTTACAAATTGAATAGGAGTATCCACATTTAATTGGAAAGTCTGCGCATCGGTGTTGTTAGGATCGAAATTGAATGTTCCAACCTTAGTGGCATCTTTTCCATCTTTACTTACGTAAATCTCAAACTCTGAAGGCCCCCAACCTCTACCATCATCCGTATCGGCATACAAGTCCATCTCTTTAATGGTAGTTAGCGTACCTAAATCAACCACAATGTAGTGTGGGTAATTCTCTCCTGTACTCCAATTTACTTTTGTGTGCCAAGATGTAGCTGGGTTATCATCAATTAAATTCGATGGTTTATGATCTCCTCCCATACTGTGTGCACTCGAAAAGTCAGCAATCTTCCAGCTCGATTTATCAATTTTCAAACGGGCAGGGAATTTATCAAAATAAGCAGTATAGAAAGTATCCAAAGCCAATTCATTAGGCTTATACGCTGTTCTGTACTTCAGATCTGACTTATAATCAGCCATAGCTAATGATTCGTCTGCAACCGGTACATTTACCGATTTCACACTTCCATCGGTGCTCATGTATGTTACTTCTGAAAAAAGAGCTTCTTCTAACGCTGTATCAAATTCCAATACCACATCACCATTAATTGCTTTCAATGCTTTGTAGCGTCTGTTGGTTAAAGTCGACTTATAATAGCTACCATACACATCGCCAACTGCTTCGAAAGGCAATGAACGGTTTCCATAAATATCAACCGAAACAAAATTGAACAAGTAACTTTGCTCGCTTAAATTTTCAACAGTAATATCGAAGAAACCTTTCTTTTGATTGATTGGTAATTCGATAGAATCGGCATTAGCATTCCAGTAAGCAATTACTTTCTCAAGGTTCTTTACTGTTACGTTTACCTCAATTTTAGCTCTTTCATCTCCACCATGGACAGAAACACTGTCTACCTTAGCAGCATAAACACGTTCTCCTTTCTCTAACCATTCCTGGTGTAACGAATCTCCATTTTCGCAACTGGTAATAAACATCGTACCCAATGCGAGAAGAAAAAGGCTTACTTTTCTTATATTTTTAATCTTCATTGTCTCCTTTTTTTATCTGTTATCACCGAAAATAGTTAACTCTGAAATCTGGAAGTTATCACCAGCAGCCCAAGTTTCTTTCACTTTAATTCTGATGTATCGAACCTTAGGAGCCGATATATCGAAAATGAAGTCTTCCCCTTCGTTGGCAACTGCAATATCTTCATTGGTGTTTTTCCCCATTGGCAAGTCCGAAGGCTTAATCGACTCGAAATCGCCCAGTTGAATCCAATTTTCATCATCTCCATTTTCAGGAAGATCTACCGCTCCGAATACTTCAAAGCGACGAAGGTTACCTTCAGCAAACACATATCGTCCAGAACGTTGCTTCAACTGAAGTCGACTTAATTTTCCAACAATACCCATATCGAATGTTACATAGTGTGGCCATACTCCTTGACCTCCAGGAGAACTATATCCGTTTCCTTCACCATGTTTTCCATCCCACATTCTTTCGTGTACCCAGCCAAACACACCATCGTAATCACCTTCCATTAACACTTTGCGGAACAACCCTTTATCAAAAGCAGTTTCGAACAATGGAGTAATTTTATAGCTAAGCGTATCGGAACGGTTATCCCAGCGGTCTTTCATATATACCGAGAACTCTCTTTCTTTCACTTTCATGTTTCTGATTGAGCGTTTTCCTGCAGGAGCATTAGTATAGTATGTTTCCAATGTTTCAAACTTATCAGTCAAAGTATCTTTACGCATAAAAACAACACCCAATTCTGCTTTATCATCATTTGCCCAACGAGCCTGAATTCCACCAAAGTCAGCAACTAGTTCGAAAGTAGAAGCCACTACTTTTACAGGAGGAGTAAGCGGTTGGATTTTCACACTTGTTGGCTCCGAAGCATTCTGGTTTCTATCCACAGCATAAAGAGTTACATCACGCTCTGTTGTATTACCAAAACCTTCTACCACTAAAGAGTCAACATATCTCGACGATTTAGCTTCTGCCTGATCGCCATTATTTCTGATGTAATCTGCTTTTACATACGAAAGGTCATCATCTAAAGGCACATCGTAATACAATACTGCACCTCCAGCAATATTCTTTACTGTTACATTGGTAACAACTCCCGGAGGAGTAGATTCTGTTGGTTCTAATGTTCGCTGAAATTTATCCTCACAACTGTAGATTAAAACCGACAATAATATCAGGATTATAGAATATCTCATTTGATTATTTTTTTTGATTGTTACCATTACTACCAACCGTAATTCTGTACCAGGTTAGTATTTGTTGATAAATTAGACAGACCAATTGGCCACAAGTAATCACGAGTAGTCATTTTCAATGGTTTCTTAGAAACTGGAACTACATTATAGAATTCATCATCGGTAATTCCATAAATATTCCACCCCATTGGCGTAACCATTTCGTTGATTTTCTTCCATCTGCGAATATCCCAGAAACGCTTTGCTTCAAAAGCTAACTCGATAGATCTTTCCTGGTGAATGATCTCGCGAAGTCCATCTTTTGTACTTGGTTTTTCTGCATTCACTGAATATTTCTTCCATGAATCAACCACTCCTTCCAAACCAGCTCTCTCGCGAACTAAATCAAGGTATTTATACACCTCTTCCGATGGGCCAATCGCCTCATTCAATGCTTCTGCATACATCAAATAAAGATCAGCCATACGGTAAATTGGGAATAAATAAGTATTGTAAGCATAACTTTCTCTCGATTGAGAATCCTTAAAGCTGTGTAGTTTCTTCACATTATACCCTGTGATTGAATAGTATGCACCGGCCTGATATCCCGCACTTGCACGGTTTCTCATATCCAGCCATTTTACATTTCTATCATCACCATCGAACTTGTACCAACTATTTCCAAAGTAAACTGCCTTATCGAAACCAATAGTTGAATAAAAACGAGGCTCACGATTAAAGTGCAAATAAGCAGTACGCTTTCCTTCTTCTACTAAGAATCTTTCCTCTTCTGTTGCTGCTTCCGGACGCAATTTAAAGCGATTGGCATACCAACTGTTATTTACCCAATCTTTATCCTCATTGATAGGCACCCCATTAGCAGAATAGAAGAACTCTACCGATTTCAATGTTGGAGCATATTCCGTTCTTATATTGTTTAAGTTACCAGCACTCAAACGAATTAAACGAGGAGAAGCTTCTCGGGCAATATCAAAAGTATTAGTATTAGAAGATTCCCAAATCACCTCTTTATTCTGGTCGGCACAAATAGCCTGACGCAATACTGTCTGTTTTTGGAATACTTCATCAACATTACTAATTAATGGGTCAACTGTAGTATACAAGCCACGTCCATCTGCTTCACACATTTCAATGGCTTCTTTACAAGCAGCTGCAGCTTTTGTCCACTTTTCCTGATCGTATTTCACTGGGAATAGATTTTTCCCTCTGTTATCTACTATACCAGCATAGTCAGGGTTACCATTAAATAGAGGACTGGCAGCAAATAATAGTACTTCGGCACGAACAGTCATTACCCCTTCCTTTGTGATACGACCAGCTTCTTCGGCATAAAGTAAGTCGCTATGATGTGGCAAAGCCTCAATAACTTCTTCTAGTACCCCTACAATATAGTTGGTTACCTCATCAACAGGCTCTCGGTATACTTTTACCTGTTCTGGAGTCACGTCAATAGGCAAATTCTCATCTACAATAGGAATTGCACCATATCTTTTCATCAGCTGCCAGTGATAGTAAGCCTTTAAAAACTTCACTTCTGACACCCAACGTTTTTTCTCCCAATCCTCCAGGTCGGCAACACCTTGAATCTTTTGCAAGAAGATGTTACAATCTCTAATACCAACCCAAAGAGAATGTTTGCCATCCCACATGTTTCCTTTTACATTGCTGGCACTTTGCCCTTCTTTTAGTAAACTAGTTCCGGTCCACTCACCTCGAAGATATCGTCTCCAAATCTCATCCGAACCAGTCATAGCCACATCGTTTAATGCTCCAATGGCTGGACGGTAAGAGTAACAGGTATAAAGGAACTTCTCGGCTTTATTCCTATTTACAAAAGCATGTTCAATTGTCGGAATATTATCTGGCACCACATCCAGATAATCGCTGCATGAATTTAAAAATGGTAATGCTGCTAAAAACAGTATTATGTTATATATTTTTTTCATCTATCTTTTATTTTTGATCTTAGAAGTCAATCTTTAAACCAATATTATACACCTTCTGAACAGGGTAATTCAATCCTTTTCCACCCATTTCCGGATCCCACAACTTGAAATTCGAGAATGTTAACAGGTTAGATCCACTCAAATAAATTCTCAAACCACCTATGTGTAAGCGTTGAGCAAGGTTCTTATTTAATGTATAACCAATCTCCAACGATTTAAGGCGTAAGAAAGAGTTATCGTTTAGCCACCAGTTCGAGCGTCTTAGGTTATTGCTATTTAATCCTCTGTCAGACAAACGAGGCCAGAAAGCATATTCATTTCTATTATCTTCCGACCAGTGGTCGTCAGCAATAGCTTTCATCACAGCCGAAGTACCATTACGGAATGGTGCAATGTTGGCTAAATCGAGGTAGAATGACGACATAGCTGATCCCTGGAAGAAGCAAGAGAAGTCGAATGCTTTATACCCCATTGAGAAACCAAAACCGTAGTTAATTTTTGGCACTGTTGGGTTACCAATTGGCACTTCATCCAAGCTGTTAATCACACCATCATTATTGATATCTTTATACTTGATATCACCAGCCATGTAATCACCAAACTGTTTGGGAGAATTGCGAATATCTTCCTCATCGATAAACAAACGTTCAGCAATAAGCCCCCACGTTTGGTTGATTGACTCTCCTACCCTCGACTTCCATGGTTCTGAGCTATAATCAGGCTCTTCGTATTTTTCAATTTTATTGGAAGCATAAGTAAAGTTACCCATTGCCTGAATCCACAAATCTTTGCTAATACTCTTGTTGTAGTTCAATGAAATTTCGAAACCTCTAGAACTGGTTTCACCCACATTGGCTCTTACCGGAGCTTGCAATCCCATTGTAGCAGGAATATGGCTACGAGTCATTAAGATGTTGGTTCTATACTCATGAAAAACTTCTGCAGTAACATCCAACTCTTCAAATAAGCCCATTTCAACAGCCAAGTTCGTTTTTCTGGCTATCTCCCAAGTAATTTGATCGTTGGCATAACGTGAAATTCCAACTCCACTTAGGTATCGGTTTAAAACCCCTGTTCCAAAAGTTGAGCTTCGTGAACCATCGTTTAAGTTTACATTTGACAAATAGAAGAAACGATCATCGTTACTACCAATGGCATCGTTACCCGACAAACCGTGTGTTAGTCGAATCTTCAGTTTACTCAATGTTTTTTTCAAACGATCGCTATAAAAACCTTCGTTAGAAACTAACCACCCCAATGCTGCAGACGGGAAGAATCCAAAACGCTCTTTGTCTGAGAAACGCTCTGAACCATTGTAACCGAAGTTGAACTCGGTAAAGTATCTAGAATCGTAATTGTAAGCAAAACGACCAGCAAGATTTAAGTTTCTCGATGGAAGTGATTTTTGTAAGTTACCCGCATTAGCTACCAATCGGTTTCTTCTTGTAGCAACCAATAAACCATTCAAGTTATGCTTATCGAATTCCCTAGTCCATTCCAAAGCTCCTTCAAAGTACACCTCTGAAGTAATTGCCTTTTTACCTTCCGAATAACTTAAACTCTCTGTTGCACTTGCATCGTTCAATGCAACCAACGAGTAGCTATCATCCTGATAGTTATAAGACATTGCTTCGTAGAAATAAGGCTGATATTGACGAGAAATATCAAATTCGGCATAACGGTTGGTATTGAACATACCGCGAATCTTTAAACCTTTAGTAATGAAGTCAAGATCTTGGTACAACTCAATCTGAGCAGCCATATGCGATTTTGAATAATCTTTATATCCTTTCACCATATCGGCATATGGGTTGTTGGTGCTCTCTTTCGATCCTCCGAACATGATATGCTTCACATAGCGATAATCTTCGTGAGCTGGGAAATAAGCCGGAAAACGAACAGAACTGGCATCAATAGCTTTTCTAAACAACTGTGAACCTCCATCAAGCGGACCAGTATAGTCGTCGAATGAACCTTGTAGACGAACATTCATCTTTGTTGATTTACTAATGTTGATATTCACATTAGAACGCAACATGTAACGGTTCAATTTAATGTTATTATTGAAGTTGTTCTTAGAGTCCATTTTCAACATTCCGTTGTCTACAGAATAACTTGCAGCAACGTAATATCTGGCAATTCTACCACCACCACTAATATTCATATTCACACGTTGGTTGGTAGTCATATCTTTAAACAAGATATCTTGCCAATCGACAGCAGGGAAAGCATAAGGGTTTAATCCTGCAACTGTGTTGTCGATCTTATTCTGGGTGTAAGGAACAGGCTCCAATCGGTTACGAGTTTTCACCGCCTCGTTATGCAATCGCATAAAAGTAACTGGGTCGGCCAATTCTACCATTTTGGTCGGAGTAGAGATTGAATTCTCGGCACGCACACTAATTTTGGCTTTACCCTCTTTACCTTCTTTGGTAGTTACCACAATTACACCATTCGCACCACGTGACCCATAAAGTGCGGTTGCAGTAGCATCTTTCATAATAGAGAAAGCAGCAATATCATCTGGGTGAATTCGAGACAATACCGTGGTACTAACTTCGTTACCATCCACAAGAATTAATGGATCTTTTTTGTAACCGAAAGTGGTTACACCACGAATAAAGAACTCGGCATTATCCATACCTGGCTCTCCACTTCGCTGGTAAGCAATCATACCCGATACACGCCCCGATAAAGCTGTAGTAAGGTTACTCGACGGAATTTTTAGCTCGCCAGGCTTTACAGTAGTGATAGAGGCAACAACACTCTCTTTTTTCTGCTTGGCAAAGGCAACAACTGTTACATCGTCCAATTCCTCGCTCTTTTCAGAAAGCATTACATCTAACGTCTTCTTTCCTGCAATTGATATTTCTTGAGGATCCATACCGATGAAAGAGAACAGTAATTTCTCATTTCCATCTACATCGATAGAGTACTTTCCATCAGGATCGGTAATTACACCACGTGTACTACCCACTACCATAACGGTAACACCAGGTAAAGGCAAACCATCGTTATCGGTAACCACACCTGTTATTTTGTGCTTTTTATCTTGTTTAGCCTTAGGCTTAACAACACCTTTACGAACAATGATCATCTGGTCTTCTACCTCATAACTGTAGCCATTTGGCACCAGGTATTCTTCCAGAATCTCACTTAGCTTTTCGTCATTAGCATCGATGCTTATTTTCGAACTATTTTCAAATAAATCAGCCTTGTATAAGAATCGATAATCACACTGTTTCTCAACCGCTTTCAGAAACTGCTCTATACTCACATCTTCGAGTTGAACAGACAATTTAGCTTGTTGAGAATATACACTTGCTGAAGTGCGCAACAGTGTAAACAACAATAAAATAAATGTTAATTTCATACACAACATCCATCTGATCCCGCCCCTAGGGGGATCGTAATTCATTTTTTTCATAAATTTGTTTGGTTTATTAAACTTTGTGTTTTTCAAAACATAAAGTGGCGGAATTTATGTGGGCGCATATTTTCCGCTTTTTATATGCTTTAAATACTGCTTTTTCAATACTAGAAAATGAAAGTCCGTAACAGAGCTCTCCCTCTTCTTTTAAGTTTTAGTTTAGGCTTACTTTACGATTATTTTTCCATCATAGGCTTCAAATTTTAGTTCGTTAGTTTTAGTTAGTTTCGATAAAATCTCTTCAATATCCTTATATCTAAAAAGTGTTCCTGTAAACTTGTATCCCGCTTTTTTCGGAGCTGCAAACTCAAATTCAACATTGTACCATCGTTCCAATGTTTGTGTAATCTCTTTCAATGTTTTTCCGCTGAACACCAATTGTCCTTCTCGCCACATTAGCACATCGCTGGCAATCACTTTTTGTTGAGTCACATTCGATGAGATTTTGTTTAACACCAATTGGTCGTTGGGCTTCAGAAAGAATAATTGTTCATCACCTGTCTTATCGTTTAGCTGTAGTTGTACAGCTCCTTCTAGTAGAGTTGCGGTAAATTTATTCTCTTCGGAATAATTCTTTACGTTGAATGTTGTTCCCAACACTACCACTTTCTGTTCTCCGCTATTCACCACAAAAGGTTGCTGTTTATTGTGAGCAACTTCGAAGCAGGCTTCCCCTTCCAGGTAAACCTCTCGTTCTTTTCCGGTAAATTGCAATGGGTATTTTAGTTTCGATTCTGAATTGAGCCACACTTTTGTTCCATCAACTAATGTCAAAAAATATTCTCCTCCACGGGGAACAAACAAGGTATTGTATTGTGTGTTTACTCGCTTCTTTTTCTTTGGAATAGCTTGTGCAGAATAACTCAATTCGGCTTTATTATTCTGAATTTTAATTCCTGTTTTACGAATAGTAAGTGGTTTACTCTCATTCAAACGATATCGGCGACCATTTTCCAGCTCAAGTACTGCTTTCTTTCCTCCCGGTTTAAAGTCGGAGAAAGTAGTAGGCTGCTCAACCGGCGACCAGTAAAGCCACGCAGTAATCACAGCAAAAGCAAACAAAGCAGCCGCCACTTGACTAAAAAGCAAAATCCTACGCTGCCTGTTATTATTCAGGTTCATCTTCTCCCATGCCTGCTTCGAATCTACCTTAATGGTAGTTTTACGTTCTCCAACTTGGTCGGCTTTGTAATTATCGAAGTATGCACGATGCTTCTCTGAACGATTGACCCACTCTTCAACGTCGTCTTTTTCGTTCTTCGAAATATGCTTATGTATGTATTTCCAAATCAATTCGAGATCCATCTCTGCTCTGAAATTTTGTTTCGTTTCAAGTAGCAGACAAATCCCAAATTCAATTAGGTTTACAAGGCATCAAAAAAAATGGTAATAAATGTGGTTTGAGCAACATGAGGCAGTAATTCTTTAATACGAACACGCCCTCTAAACAACTGTGTTTTAACGGTTCCTTCCGAAATATTCAGATCTTCGGCTATTTGCGAAATGCTTTGTTCATGCCAGTATTTTCGCTCCATTACAGTTCGCATCTGCTCTGGCATTTCCATCAGAATTTGCTTAATCACCTCCACACAGTCGTAATCTTCTTTAGCCAAAGGCAACTGACTTAAGGCTTCGAAGTAGAGAATTTCATATCGGTCTTTTATATCAAGTGCTTTCAATCGATTTAAACATCTGTTTTTAATCGACTTAAAAAGGTAAGCTTTAAGCGAGGTGTTAATAATCAACCAACGCGAATTCTCCCAGAAATAGATAAACCACTCCTGGACCAAATCTTCACTTTCGTCAACCGAATGCAAAAAATGGTTGGCAAATGTTACACACGAATTGTAGTAACTATGAAAAAATGATTCGAACGCACGCAAATTCCTCCCTCTGATTTCGTTCAGTATTTTTTGCTCTTCCGCTTGCATACACTCTGATTAAGAATCTGATAACAACTGAATTTACAGTCGATAATAGAGATTCAAAATTCAGACAAACAAACTTATCCTTCAATGCAAAAAATGATATTTATAATAGACTATTTGCCAGAACATTAAAAAACCCGACACTCTTCAGCATCGGGTTCTTTTCGATTTTAAATATTAGTTTTTATCACTTATAGCCTGGCGCTTGCATCTCATCTGTCCAATTCGAGAAACGAATTAGCTGTTTCTCAGGAACTGGTTTTAAGAAGTGATGAGGTGCGACATAATCGCGAGAACGCTTAACGCCATCAGCATCTTCTTCTTTACTTTTCGGGCACCATACTGTAATCCTATCTACCAATGAACGAGTACGTTTCAACAAAAACCAACGATACCACTCGCCACCTAATTCTCGGGCATATTCATCTAAGATATAGTTTAAATCAACAGGTGTTTTATACACATCGGCATCGGCATTGTTTTCAAAAGCTCTATCCCACAATGGTTGTAATGCAGCATAAACAGCTTCATCTCCGCCTCCTAACTTCCATTCACATTCAGCCTTAATCAGATACATCTCGGCTAAACGGAAAATGATACCATTCTCATGTCCCTCGTTCTGTTTGGGCTTATTTACACGTGAGCGATCCCAGAATTTCTTAAGCGAATAAGATTTTGAGCGCCCTGCACCACGAGGTCCACCATAATGAACTGCATCCGTAGGATCTTCCAGGTCATACACTTCATTCAGTCCATCAATAAATACTCCTCGTTTATTTCCTGCTAAATCTTCTTCGTAGCTCACTTCCCGGAAAGGCATATAAACAATTGTATCGGAATAATCAGGTTCTTCAACACCGTTATTTACCCTATAATATACCGATTCGAACGTTGATTCTCGACGTTTATCTTTGTTATCGAAAGCGGTAATCCACTTGTAAGTAGCAATCATATGGCGGTACTCACGTCCATACCATCTGGAGTGACAAGGCATTGTATATCGCTCACCATGATCAGCTTCGTTTCGTTGAGCCGAAACTTCGTAGTACAACACCGAACCGTCATTCGCTTTATCTTGCTTAATGGTGTTGCACGTTCTTCCTGTTGCATAACGGTGGAAACCTTGTGCATCGCCATTGAACACATTATCTGTTGTCCATTGTACTGACCAAATTACTTCTTTATTATTCTGATTTTCGAACCAAAATACATCGCCAAATTCATCGGCTAACATGTAATCAGAACCATTGATCAATTCATCGGCCAACTGCTTGGCTTCTCGATAACAATCCTCGACACTATTGTACCCTAGTTTGGTAAAAACATTGTGTTCATCGGTTCCGCTATAATCAGCATGAGCATAACCAGCTAAACTCATTAAGAATCGAGCTTTCATTGCTTTTGCTGCTCCTTTGGTAATTCTACCAAACTCTTTTGTTTCGGCAGCCGTTGGCAAAGCCTCAATACCGAAGTTAATATCTTCCATTATTTTATGGTAGAAAAACTCAACCGACTGCTGATTAATTTCCAACATTGCCACATCGTACTGATCAAAAATACGATCCTGATAATGCGCATGTTTTCCCCACATTTCTACATTTACCCAGTGGAAATAGGCACAAAGAGTTCTAAGCTCAGCTGCATAAATTTGCTTTGTTCGCTCTTCAGCAGTTGGCTCAATTCCTGTATACTGCAACATTCTATTGGTAATCATTATGGCCTGATTCAACTCAACCCACACTTTATTTACATCGCCATTACCAATGTTTTCGCTAATATCTTCTGAATTATTTCTAGAAGCACCCACATCCCAGATGTCACTATACACTTGAATTCGGAATAAAGGTTCTTTAAATAATTCCCGACACGAACTGTAAACCGCAGCAACACCTTCGTAAAGCCCACGTTCTGTCTCATAATAATTTACGGTCATCTGACTTTTCGATTCTTCTTTCAGAAAATCCTTGCAAGAAGCAATCGTAATCAAACAAACTATTGCAATTAATATTTTTTTCATCTGTTTAAATTTTTCAGAATTAGAATGATAAGTTAACACCACACACAAACGAAGTAGGCAGCGTAAATTCAATACTTGGAACCTCTGGATGTACATCATCAGGAGTGTGCTTGAATAAATAGAAAGCATTTTTAGCCTGAACATAAACACGAGCTCGCTGCACCTTAGTTAGCTTATTCAGTAGTTTGCTAAAATCATAACCCAAAGTCATTTCTTGTACCTTTGCGTGTGTTCCATTATAGAAACCTAATGCTCCAGAATTTCGGTTGGATTGCTGTGACTTTTGAACTCGTGGAAATTCATTAGTTGGATTTAGAGGTGTCCAATAATCAACGCCACTGGTAATCCACTTATCGCCATTATATTCAACACTTCCATATTTACTGGCTTTAATTAAATGTCCGCCCATAGCATTGATCGTAAAAGAGAAATCGAAATTCTTATACTTCATAGTACTAATTAACGAAGCCATCCATTTAGGATCTTTCTGACCTAAAATCTTCTTATCGTCGTTGTTAATCTGAAAATCGCCATTATCCCAAACCTTCACTTCTCCAACTTCTCGTCCATATTTTGCAGCTTCTTCTTGTTCGTCTAACTGCCAAATACCTAGTTTTTCATACTCGTACCAAACGCGCAATGGTTCTCCAATAAACCATGCACTTCCAACATCATCTTTTCCATCCAGCAATTCCACAATTTTATTCCAATTGCGTGAGAAGGTTCCTGTTAAGTCCCATGTAAAATCACGAGTCTGAAATGCCGATCCATTCAATGTTAATTCGAATCCGCTATTTTCTGTTTTACCAATATTCTGCCAAATACTTCCAAAACCAGTTGTTTCAGGCAACTGACGTTTAAGAAGCAAGTCATCATTGGTGGTCTTATACACCTCAACAGAACCCGACAAACGATTATTCAGGATACCAAAATCAACTCCTCCATTAATGGTTGAAGAGATCTCCCATGTTAACGCTTTATTGGCTAATCCTTCTGGCTGCCATGTATAAAACCCTTTATCGTCCCATGAGTATGTTTTTGATTTCAATCGGGTCAACGTTTGATAAGGATCAATGGCTTGATTACCTACGACACCATAACTGGCACGTACTTTCAAGTTCGAAATCAAAGAGTTGTCTTTAAGGAAATCTTCTTCAGACATACGCCAAGCCACAGATGCAGAAGGGAAAGTGGCCCATTTGTTTCCATCAGCTAAACGAGAAGAACCATCCCGTCGTACTGCTGCATTAAATAAGTACTTTCCTTTGTATTCGTACTGTAGACGCCCCAAGTAAGACAATAGTGATTTCTTTTCGTATTGACTTCCCAACTTCTGGTTTTCAATACCTGTTTCCAGAAAATGGTATTCCATATACTGAGCTGGAATATCTTCACCTTGTGCAAACGTTCTTTCCCAAGTATCCTCCTGCGCTTCAACTACAGCCGTAACATTCAAATGGTGATCTTCATTAAAGGTTTTATCGAATGTCAGGATATTATTCCATGTGTACTCGAAAGTTCCTCGCTCATCTTTCTGAGCAAAGTTATATCCAAGATTTCTAGCCAATGAACGAGAATCGTAATATACACCTCTACGATAATCGGAATAACTTACTTTGTAGTTTGTTGTATAAGTAAGGTATTCAGTTGGTTTTACTTCTAGTTTGAAGATCACATCGGCCAAATTCTTCTTATTCTCATCTACAAAATGTCCTGGTTCATATGTCCAAAGTGCATTGATATAATTCTCGTTACCAATCTGATCTTTCAAATTTCCTTCTTCATCATAAGGATGCTCCAAAGGGTTCATTCGCTTTAGGTTTTGCCACATGCTTTTAGGATACTTGTCGTAAACACGATGACTTAAGCGAGTAATCACATTTCCGCTAATGTATTTATTGAACTTGTGATTAATATTCGAAGTTAAAATGTGCTTTTTGTAGTCGTGTGTTTTGTAATAAGCTTTGTCCTGTTGAAAGCTGTACGACAAACGGAAAGATGTTTTCTCACTACTGCTACTTATACTAATGTGGTGACCTTGCAATGGTGCATTCTGAGCAAATAGTGCCGACTGCCAATCGTAAGGGTTGTTGTTCGTATAGTTTTCGTACCATTCTTGATTATGATCCTGCAAAGCTTTCTCTGTAGTAATTGGAGAATTCTGCCATGCATCCACATCGGTATATCCATGAGCATTGGCACGCTTCACATCTCTGATAAATTCAGCAAATTCCTGTGGCGACTGCATTTCGATAAACTCGTAGTGGTTTACACCAGCATAAGAATTTATTTCTACAGCCATTTTTCCTTTTTTAGCTGATTTGGTAGTAATTAGTATTACACCATTGGCCGCACGGCTACCATAAACAGCTGTTGCTGCAGCATCTTTCAATACTTCCATCGATTCAATATCTGAGCTATTCAGATTCTCGAAACTACCTGGAACTCCATCAACAATAATCAATGGATCGGAACTCGCTTTCAACGAACGCTCTCCACGAATACGAATAGATGGTTCATCTCCGGCTAATACCGATGGTGCAACAAAAATACCTGCTGCTTTTCCTTGCATAGCATCCCCCACGTTGGTCACCGGAAATGCTTCCAATTTATCAGTAGCAATACGTGATATGGAACCTGTCAAACTACTTTTTTTCATCGTACCATATCCAATAGCAACTACTTCATCAAGCCCTATTGCATCGGTTTCCATTTTTATTTTCACCTCACTCTGATTCCCCACTTTCATCTCTTGAGAAAGCATTCCTACAAAAGAAAAGATGATAGTATTATCTGGCTTTACATTATCCAAATGGAAATTACCATCCACATCTGTTACCACTCCAATTGTAGTTCCTTTTATTACAATTGAGACTCCAGGTAATGGATTTCCATCTTCATCGGTAACGTTACCGCGAATAAAACCTTTTTGCTGCACCGAAGAAAGTACATCATCAATCTCTTTCATATTCTTACGAATAATGATGTAGCGATCAACAATTCTGTAGTTCAATGATGTTCCTTCCAGAACTTCATCCAACACTTCTGTTACCTGTGCTTTTTTCAAGTTTATTGATACTTTCGATTGATTAGTTACTTCTTCTTTTTTAAAGAAAAAGTAGAAGCCACTTTGTTGCTCAATTTCTCTGAATGCTTCAATTAAACTATTGTTTTTCAACGATACATTTAGTCGATTATTTTGTGAATAGGTGGAAGCTGAAACAGCCATTAACCCCATTAACACAAAGGCAAAAGTCAATTTCATTTTTATAAAAAATTGCTTGAACGACCAGTATTTTCCGATCGTTTTAATTCGTTTTTTCATACATTTGAATGATTAAAATTACTTATCGAGTTTTTTAATGATAAACGGTAGCGATGTGCCAGCATCTCTGCCGTTTTTTGGTTAGTTAGATTGTGTTACATAGGCATTATCGTTTTGATATAATTACTTGATCTTTACTGTGTAGATTGTGTTTATATTGAATTTTCACAGGTAGCAGCAACTCAAAAGCATTAATTATTTGGTCGAATGGCTTGTTTTTGAGGATAGTTCCACAGAAATAAAGATTCTTAACACTCTCTTCTGTAAAACGAATCTCGACATTGTACCAACGTTCCAGTTTTTTGGTAACATTGACTAAACGCTCTTCTTCAAATACCATCTTTCCCTCGGTCCAAGAGACATAAAAGTCAGTATTAACCTTATCTATTCGCATATTCTTATGCTTGTCGCTTATGGTAATTTGTTCTGAAGGATGAAGTTTAGTCAAAGTGCTTCGACGATTGATATTTACTTTGCCCTCGACTAATGTCACTTGACTAATTGGTTCCTCATGATAGGCAATTACATTAAATCTTGTTCCCAGCACTTCTACTGCAGCATCTTTAAAAAAGACCTTAAAAGGTGTTCCATTCTTTGTTACATCGAAAAAAGCTTCCCCTTCCAAAGTCACCAATCGTTCATTATCTGATTTAGTGTCATACTTAAGTGTCGAGCCAGAATTTAACCACACTTGAGTTCCATCATCTAACGTTAACTCTGTCATCTGTCCCAGTGGAACCCTAATCTCTGCTATGCTAGTTCCCTTTTCGGCCTTTTGCAAGAAAAGAGTTCCTAACAAAAATGACACGATAACAATTGCAGCATACTTTGCTACATTCAGGAATCGAAGCATTCGTTTTCGAAGTACTTCCTTCCGAATGTTATTCCATGATTTTTCTTTGGAGAATCCCCTCAGATCGTTAGTGGCAAGAATATCGACATGTAGTGAATGTACAGAATCATTCAATTTTTCATTTCGCTTTTTCGACTGCAACTGTTTATCCAGTTCACTTTGCTCGTCATTGCTATTCTCACGATATAAATTGGAAGTTATTAATTCCCAAAGTTGTTTATCGTTCTTCATCCTTCACTCTAATTTCTATCATTTATAATATACCACAATTCGAGCCTGCCTTTCACTAGGCGGCTTCATTCTTATAGTCGTAAAAAAATTAAATGAGGGTGACGGCAAATTTATTTTTTATGCAAAATGCAAAACAAATAAAAATCTCCAGGATCGAGATTTTCTTTTAGAAACCGGTATGCACGGGCTATTTGTGTTTTTACTGTATTTTTAGAAATATGCATTTTTTCTGCAATTTCATTGTAAGTCATTCCTTCGAAAGCAGCCATTTCAAGGATCTTTCGTCGTTGTTCGGGAAGTAGTAATATAGTTTCGTACAGTTTTACGTAATGCTGTTTTAAATCAACCTGTTCTTCCAAACATACATCTGGTAATTCATTAACATATTGAGTGGTTAAATCCCTACTTCGATATACATCGATTAGCTTATTTCTAAGCATTTGGAAAAGATATGATTTTATGGAAGACCTCAGTTGAATTCTCTTTCTGTTTTCCCATAAGGCAATGAAACAATCAGAAACGACACGCTCTACCAACTCATCATCAGCAACAGCATCTTTTGCCCAAAGGCACATCGAAAAGAAATATTTACCGTGAAGTATTTTTAAAGCATCAACATCTCCACGATGAACATTTTTCCAAAGTTCTGATTCTTTCACGTTCTTTTTATTTGCCAATAAAGCTCAACAAAAGAAAGAAAAATTCAAAATTCTATTCTGTGATTTTTTTGCTATAACGATTTACGTCGAATCAGACGGCAAGGATTGGTAATTTTACCTGGTTTCTTGGAATTGATTAACGATGCCAACTGCTTACCCATTTCAATAAAGTCAGTAGAAATAGTTGTAATTCCTCCCGAAACGACCTCTTTCAGTACGGTATCATTAAATGAAACTACACCGAAATTTTCGCCCAATTGTAAATCTTTTGCTTCCGCACCTTTCAGTAGCTTCACCAAATTTCTATCGGTAGGAACAAAGTACACTTCACCAGGCATCAACTCTCTATCGGCTATGGTTTTAATTATTTCATACTGAAATCCCTTTTCTGTACAGAATTTCTGAAATCCTTTTACACGTTCGGCAGGTTCCTTTCCTCCTGGAAATACCATTACCAATTTTTCATATTTGCGCAACAAATCAACTCCCTCTAACAGCGCCTCGTATACATCTCGTGCAAAATCCTGATACAACATAGGATATTGTCTCAGATCATTCTTATATCTATCCAGAATAAACACTTTATCTTCCGGAACTTGACTAATAATCGAAGCAGTATCATCGAAAGTTGCAGGCATAATGACATACTGAGTGTATTTCCCCACGCTATCCTGAATCAAACTCTTGAATACCTTAAAGTTGAAATGATGGAAATAGATATCCACATTGGTGCGTGGATCTAAATGTTGTAGAAAAGAGTTGTACAAGTCTTCTTTAAAGACATTAAGCTCGTCGAATAATACAAAAACTTTTTGCTGAATATCGGTTTTCACACTTTCAATGTAATAGCCTTTCCCCGGAATAGAAACCAATATTCCTTTGGCTTTCAACTCATTAAAAGCAACCATCACTGTATCGCGCGAAAGTTCAAACTCGTTACAAATCTGATTGATAGATGGAATTTTATCACCCTTCTTCAACTCTTTATTTTCAATGGCTTCTAAAATTGAATTGATAATCTGGCGATACTTAGGTACACCTGAATTTTCATCGATATATATAATTCCGTCTAACATAGCAGTTTGTAAAAAATATTAGCAAGCTTAATTGTACAACACGTAAAAATACATTTTTTATTCCTACCGGTACCTACTAGTTACTAAAAAAACTATTTTTGTTGAATTTGCAGGCCAGATCGAAAATACATTACTGCAAACACCAATAAACGCGATAAAAAAACAGACATGCAAATCGAACAACTAAAATGGGGAGCAATCAACGGAAAAGAGGTAACTCTTTTTTCATTGGTTAACCCTAATGGCATAACAGTGAAATTAACTAACTATGGTGGAATTATCACTGAAGTTTCAATGAATGACAAACAAGGAAATAAGTCAAATGTGGTTTTAGGATTTGATAACCTTGCAGCATATACATCTGAAGAATATTTAGCCAACTATCCATATCTAGGGGCTATTTGCGGTCGCTATGCCAACCGAATTGGGAAAGGTAATTTTTCAGTAGATGGCACTACATACAAGTTGGCCATCAACAATGGGCCTAACCACTTACACGGTGGATTATGCGGATTCGACAAAAAAGTTTGGGATGCTACTGTGATTGAAAACGAAGACGAGGTAAGCGTGGTATTGACTTATACATCGGTTGATGGAGAGGAAAACTATCCCGGCAACTTAGATGTGTGTGTTACATACACCCTAAATGATAACGACGAGTTAAACATCGATTATAAAGCAACTACAGACAAAGCTACTCCGGTGAATTTAACTAACCATAGTTATTTCAACTTATCGGGAGAAAATCAGCAGGTTCTGGATCACCACTTGCAAGTAGAATCAGATGAATACACTAATGTAGACAACAACCTTATTCCTGTTGGTACATACAAAGGTGTAGCTGGAACTCCTTACGATTTCAGACTGAAACATCCTATCAACCAATTGATGGAAGGACTTGCAGATGGATACGACATGAATTTTGTAGTTCGAGGAGAAAATGGAGAGTTACGCAATGCTGCACTCCTAGCACACAACGAGTCGGGTAGAAAAATTGAAGTACTAACCACTCAGCCAGGCATTCAGGTTTATACCGGTTACTACTTACCAGAAATTGAAGGCAAAATGGGACGCTATACAGGTGTTGCCTTGGAGACACAGCATTTCCCAGATAGTCCTAATAAACCAGAATTTCCAGAGACCATTCTACAGCCAGGAGATTTATACCAAGAAACAACTATTTATCGTTTCATTACCGAGTAAATTTTTCAGCCTCACCAGGACTGAATCAAGATATTTTCTATCCCGGGCATTCCTGTTCGGGATAGTTTTATAACCTCACCTCAAAAGACAAATTGGCCTTTTTAATCTTTTCTACTATTTTTGATTTTCATCAATTTGAAGAATTAAGATTAGAAAAAATGAGGACACTGATTGAGCTTTTCGAAACCAGCGTTAGTCGCTTTCCCAATAATGTGCTATTGTGGGAGAAGAAAACATCGAAATTCGAACCTACAACATATAGCGAATCACATGAGCAAGTACTACAATTAGCTGCAGGTTTAAGTGAACTAGGAATAGAAAAAGGCGACCGGGTAGCTTTGCTTTCTGAAGGGCAAAATGCATGGCTCATCAGCGAGTTAGCCATTTTATATGCAGGAGCTGTAAATGTTCCTCTTTCAATCAAATTGGAAGCCGGTAGCGATCTAAAGTTCCGATTAGAGCACTCTGGTTCTAAAGCCATTATCATTTCTCGCAACCAAGTAGACAAGCTTCAATCTATTCTGGATGAACTTCCTCTTTTGGAAAAGATAATCTACATCGATGATCGCACAGAATTGAATGACCGTGAGGTTAACTACTCTACGGTTATGCAAATGGGGACGGAAGCTTTAAAAGATGAATCGAAAAAGGCATCACTTGAGGCTATCTGGAAAAGCATTCAGCCTAACGATTTAGCTAACATCTCTTACACATCTGGAACCACTGCTGATCCAAAAGGCATTATGCTTTCCCATTTAAACTATGCAGCCAATGTGCAGCAAAGTAATTCATTAATGGACATCGATGAGTCGTTCCGTACTTTAGCTATTCTTCCTTGGGATCATTCTTTTGCACACACAGCATGTTTATATAGTTTCATGGTAAATGGCGCAGCAATTGGTTCAGTACAAATTGGTAAAAATGGAATGGAAACGCTCCGAAATGTGCCTATCAATATTAAAGAATTAAAACCTCATATTCTGATGAGTGTTCCTGCATTGGCTAAAAACTTTAGAAAGAATATTGAAGCAGGAATTCGCAAACAAGGAAAAACAACTGAGAAACTTTTCAACTTTGCACTTAAAGTAGGTTATAACTATAATGGTTATGGCTGGAACAGAGGCAAAGGTTTCCGAGTTTTCTTGAAACCATTGGTTGCCCTTTTCGATAAAATACTATTCTCAAAAGTTCGCGATGCATTTGGAGGAGAGCTGCGCTTCTTTGTTGGTGGAGGAGCTCTTTTAGACATCGAACTACAACGCTTCTTCTACGCCATTGGTGTTCCAATGTGTCAAGGCTACGGTCTATCTGAAGCATCTCCTGTTATTTCATCCAATGCGCTACACGCCATTAAGTTTGGCTCTTCGGGTAAATTGGTAAACAACATGGAACTTCGCATTCTTTCGGAAGATGGAGTTGAACAACCAACCGGGCAAAAAGGAGAAATTGTCATCAAAGGAGATAATGTGATGTTGGGCTATTGGGAAAATCCTACAGCCTCAGCCGAGACTCTTAAGGATGGTTGGCTTCATACCGGTGATATGGGCTACATGGATAGTGATGGCTTTTTACATGTATTGGGACGCTTCAAAAGCTTGTTGATTGGAAATGACGGTGAAAAATTTAGTCCTGAAGGAATAGAAGAGGCACTAGTTGATCAATCTTTAATTATTGAGCAAGCAGTACTTTACAACAATCAGAATCCATACACCGTTGGAATGATTGTTCCTAATATTAATACGCTGAAATCACAAGTTACAGCTCAAAACAAATCTTGGGATTCAGAAGAAGGTAAAAAAGCAGCACTCGATCTTATTCAGTCTGAAGTTAGCAACTACTTCACAGGAGGTAAATTTGAAGGTCAGTTCCCTGAAAGATGGTTGCCAGCATCTATCGCTGTTCTACCTGAAGGCTTTACCGAGCAAAACAAATTGCTAAACAGCACAATGAAAGTAGTTCGTGGCAAAGTAGTGGAACACTTCAAGGAAGATTTAGACCATTTATATACCAGCCAAGGGAAACAGGTTACCAATGAGCGAAATCTCAAAAACATATCTAACTGGAAGTAATATCAAATATACCTTCAGTTTCTAGAATCTCACCTAAAGTCACATATAGGTGAGATTTTTTTTGCAAAAACATTCATTTTATTGAAACATATTCATTTTACTCACGTTATACTCAAGACAAACAGAACCAATTAATTTACTGAGTCCCAAATTATGCCTCAATTAGTATTGCTTTTGCTCTGTTGTACTGTATCTGCTGCCATTGCCTATTATAGTATTCCTGCTATCATTCGTGTAGCTAATGCTAAACATTTGTTCGATCATCCCAACGAACGAAATGTTACTACTCAAGTTGTTCCAACACTTGGTGGAGTTGCAATTTTTCTTGGAATATCTATTAGTACAACCCTTTTCAGTTTCCAACAAACATTTAATGAGTTGCCTTACATATTGGTTGCTGCCATTTTAATTCTATTTGTTGGTCTCAAAGACGATTTGATGAATCTTTCACCTAGAAAAAAGCTAATTGCTCAAATTGCAGTCGCAGGAATACTAGCTGTATTTGCAGACATTCGATTCACAAATCTACATGGTCTATTGGGCTTCAATGAGATAAGTTATTATGCCAGTATTCCTATTACAATTTTCACTTTTATTGTAATGATTAATGCCATTAATTTAATCGATGGTATAGATGGACTGGCTTCTGGTGTTGCAATTCTCTCATCCTTGACGTTTGGTATTTGGTTTGCTATAAATCAACACACATCAATGGCTATAATTGCTTTTGCAGCTGTAGGTGCCTTAATTGCTTTCTTCAAGTTCAATGTATTCGGGAAAAAGAATAAGATTTTCATGGGCGATACCGGTTCACTCTTATTGGGGTTCTTCCTTGCCATTATGGTTATCAAATTCAATGAGCTTAATGCCTATGCTATTAATCCTATTGCCATAAAAAATGCTCCCGCCATTTCTTATGCAATTATGATTGTTCCACTCACAGATACTTTGCGCGTATTTGCAATTAGACTTGCCAGAAAGCAATCGCCTTTCAAAGCAGATAAAATACACACCCATCATAATCTTCTAGACTGGGGGTTTAGTCATCTCCAAGCAACTTTAATTATCCTTGCTGCCAATATTGTATTTATAGCAATAGTTATGATGGTTCAGTCAATAAACATCTATTTATTATTAGGAGCTATTGTTTCATCAGGAATGCTAATGGGATGTGCCCCAAAATGCTTATTGAAATTTAAACCAAAAGACAATGAATTAAAAGCATTTATTCTACAACCTGCAACTAGTAAAGTTTCATCTTTTAAAATCAACATTGATGAGTCCCCAAAGGAACTCGAATTAGTAGAATAGATTTTAAAAGAACAAAAAATATACAGCAGCACGGATTCTTAAGTTCGTGCTTTTTTTATGAAATATACCAAGGTATACCTTTTCATTTTCCTACTTTTAAACATATTAACATTACGTCTCGACGCTTTCAATTCATCATTTTTTTAGTTAAATTTCAGCTAAATAATAAATTTATATCAACCCAACACAAGGATAACCTTTATTGTAGACAGTGTTTGTTGACAATTAGAAGAGGAGCCATAAAGAGTTAACCATAAGCAAGTACCTGAAGCGCTTACTCCCCCAATACATTTAGTTTGACAATAAATTTAAACTAATATAAACCAGTGTTGGTCGCTACCAACGCACAAAATAAAACTCTTATGATGGACACTATTTTTTGGCTTATTCCCGTATGCTCTTTAATAGCCCTATTCTTTGCCTGGTATTTCTTTAAAACCATGATGAAAAACTCAGAAGGAACTGATCGAATGGTTGAAATTGCTCAGCATGTTCGTGATGGTGCAATGGCTTACCTAACCCGCCAGTACAAGGTGGTTGGATATGTGTTTCTGGTTTTGGTTGTCATTCTGTTTATTTTGGCAAAACTAGGTGTTCAGAATCCATTTGTTCCTGTTGCATTTCTTACCGGAGGTTTCTTTTCGGGTTTATGTGGATACCTGGGAATGAAAACTGCCACATTTGCCTCTGCCCGAACTGCCCACGGTGCATCGCAATCGTTAAATAAAGGACTTAAAATTGCTTTCCGAAGTGGTGCTGTAATGGGCTTAGTAGTAGTTGGTTTCGGATTACTAGATATTGCCCTATGGTTCTGGTTTTTGAATGACATAGTATTTACTCCTGATCATATGCAAAATGGTTTTGAAATGCTCGGATTAACCTTTGTTCACGAAGGAACAACCGAACACCATAAAATGATTGAGATAACAGCTACAATGCTAACATTTGGAATGGGGGCCTCAACCCAAGCATTATTTGCACGCGTTGGTGGTGGTATTTACACCAAAGCAGCCGATGTTGGTGCCGATCTTGTAGGTAAAGTAGAAGCTGGAATTCCTGAAGATGACCCTCGTAACCCTGCAACTATTGCCGATAATGTAGGTGATAACGTAGGTGATGTAGCCGGAATGGGTGCCGACCTATATGAATCGTACTGTGGTTCTATCTTAGCAACAGCTGCCCTTGGTGCTGCCCTTCCTAATCTAACTTCTGCAGAACAGATGAAAGTGGTTATGGCTCCTATGATTGTGGCCAGTATTGGTATCATTCTCTCCATTGTTGGAATTTATATGGTTCGTACTAAGGAATCAGCCACCCAGAAGAATCTATTGAATGCCTTATTATTGGGCACAGGAGGTAGCTCTTTATTAATCTTAGCAGTATTGGCTGTTATGGCTCACTACGACTGGATCACCTGGGGTATTTTTGGTTCTGTAGTAGCTGGTTTAGTTGCAGGAGTTATTATTGGTCAAGGAACAGAATATTTTACTTCAGATGAATACAAGCCGACCCAAGGTATTGCCAATCAAGCACAGCAAGGTCCAGCAACAACTATTATCGATGGTATTGCCGTAGGTATGTATTCTACCTGGATTCCTGTTTTAACTATCGTTGCCGGTATTATTTGTGCATTTGGATTTGCAGGTGGTTTTAGCAATTTCGGACTAGGAGTTTATGGAATTGGATTTGCCGCGGTAGGTATGTTATCTACTTTAGGAATTACATTGGCAACTGATGCATTTGGTCCTATTGCTGATAATGCTGGAGGAAATGCAGAAATGGCTCATCTTCCTAATGAAGTACGCGAGCGTACCGATGCATTAGATATGTTAGGAAACACGACTGCAGCAACAGGAAAAGGATTTGCTATTGGTTCTGCTGCATTAACTGCAATGGCACTTTTAGCTGCCTATATGGAAGAAATTAGGTTATGGCTAGGGAAATTATCTAACGAGACAGCTCATAAATTCTATCAGGTGGGCGATACGCTATTCTATACCGATCAGACACCAACCATAGCAGAAGGTCAACAAGCCATTAAGTTAAGCGAAGCTACCATCCGAGATTTCGTTACTGCCTACGACCTTTCTTTATTCAACCCATTGCTTTTAGGTGGATTATTTATCGGTGCAATGATGGCCTTTGTATTCTGTGCAATGACAATGAAAGCAGTAGGTCGTGCTGCAGGAGCTATGGTAGACGAAGTACGTCGTCAGTTCCGTGAAATAGCTGGTATTATGGAAGGGAAAGCGACTCCTGAATATGCCAAATGTGTCGCTATATCAACCAGAGGGGCGCAGCGCGAAATGATTTTACCATCATTACTTGCCATTATCGTTCCTGTAGCTGTAGGTATTTTCTTAGGTGTTGCTGGTGTTGTTGGTCTGTTGGCTGGTGGTTTAACTGCTGGATTTACTCTTGCCTGTATGCTAAATAATGCAGGTGGAGCATGGGATAATGCTAAAAAGTATATCGAAAAAGGAAACTACGGAGGGAAAGGCAGTGAAACACACAAAGCTGGTGTTGTTGGAGATACTGTTGGCGATCCGTTTAAAGATACAGCTGGTCCATCATTGAACATTCTTATTAAGTTGATGACAATGGTTTCTGTTGTAATGGCAGGTGTAACCGTTGCCTATGCACTTTTATAAAGTTCAAAGGTAGAAAGTGAAAAGAGTTTAAATGTTAGAAGTATGAATTTACTTAATACTTTATAGAATAAAAAAAACCGGGATAACCCGGTTTTTTTATTTATGCATTTCTTTGTGTAATTGCACCATTTTAATAGCCGTTACAGCTGCTTCGTCTCCTTTATTTCCGTGCTTTCCTCCTGCTCTGTCTAAAGCTTGCTGTTGCGTATCGGTTGTCAACAAGCCAAAAATAAACGGAATATTATAGGTCATATTCAGTTCTGTAATTCCATGTGTCACTCCCTGACAAACAAAATCGAAATGACGTGTTTCTCCTTGAATCACACACCCCAAACAAATTACGGCATCTGCTTCGGTATACTCACCAAAATACTGACCACCTAATGTTAATTCGAAACTTCCTGGCACATGCTTTACTTCGATATTTTCATCGATAGCGCCATGTTTCTTTAGAGTATCAATGGCACTTTGAGCCATCGCACCTGTAACTTCATAGTTCCACTCTGAAACTACAATCCCAAATTTCATCTCTTTAGCGTTGGGAACGCTTTTCATATCGTAGGCTGATAAATCGGTCGTTGCCATATCTATTCAATTTAATTTCGAACAAATGTATAAAAAATCCCCTTTTGAAAATCAAAAGAGGATTCCTGTATTATAATCGCTTATGGATTTATTTCTTGCTAGCGCGAGCAATGAACTTTTCAATAGTTCTTCCCTCGTTTGAGTTTGGATAATCAGCTTTAATCTGGTTATATACCTCAACTGCTTTAGGGAACTGCTTCATATCCTCATACAAGTTACCCAACTTCATTAGGTAGATAGGAGCTGTAAATTCGTTTTTCACAGCAGCAGCCTCTTTGTACAACGACATTGCTTCGTTTTTCTTACCTAACTCCAAATAAGCATCACCTTTTGCTCCTTTAGCAACAATTGAAAGGTTTAAGTCATCAGTAGAAAAGCTATTTAAATAGTCAATTGCATCTTGATATTTACCCATGTGTAAGTAAGAAACTCCAGCATAGTAGTTGGCCAAGTTAGCAGATTTTGTTGATCCGTACTCCTCAACAATATCCAAGAAACCTAAATAGTTTCCATCTCCATTCAACGCCAGGTTAAATGAATCTTTTTCAAAATACTGCTCTGCCACATACATTTGCTCTTGTGCCTCTTTTTCCAAAGGATTCATGTAAAACTTCTTGTATCCCATGTAAATAGCAACAATTGCAACAACAGCACCAACCGCAATTGTAAGAACTCTCTGATTCTTCTCAATAAACTGTTCTGTTGAAGTTAATGCCTGTTCTACTTCCATCAAACCCTCGTCCTGAGGTGTGTTTTGTTTATCCTTTACCATATCAATTTGGTTGTTAAGTACGAATTTGTCACGCAAAAATAAACTTTTTAACAAATATTAAGCAAGAAAAAACAATAAAATAAATGAGGAAAAGAGGGAAAGTTTAAAAGTGGGAAATTAAAAGGGACAAAAAGCACTCTGAATTGAACTTTATCATATTGACAACACAATAAATGTAATGATTCCTGTTTACCATTTCTCTGGCCTTCTGTCTCAGTTCCCTTCAGCACTTTAATCTAATTCTCATATAAAAACCGTTTAACTTTTCTACTATTCAACCTAACTATTCTCCTTCTTTTCCACTATTTTTACATCGAAAAACAATCATCCTGCTTCAGGAACTAAAGATGTAAGTGCACATGTACATAAAACAGTTATCGCTGGTCAATTATAAGAATTTCGAGCAAGCCGATTTAACATTCTCAACCAACCTAAACTGTTTCATTGGAGACAATGGTGTTGGAAAAACGAATCTGCTCGACTCCATATACTATTTATCGTTTTGTAAGAGTTGTTTTAACTCTCTCGAGGCGCTAAATATTCGACATGGAGAAGAATTCTTTGTGTTACAAGGCACTTACAGCAGAAATGATTCTGAAGAAGCAATTTATTGTGGTCTAAAAAAAGGACAAAAGAAGCAATTCAAGCGCAATAAAAAAGAATATAAAAAACTGGCTGAACACATCGGATTATTGCCATTAGTAATGGTTTCTCCTTCGGACATTAACCTGATATTAGGAGGAAGTGATGAACGCCGTCGGTTTATGGATGGTGTAATTTCACAGTACGACAGGGAGTACCTAGAAGTATTATTGAAATATAATCGCACTCTCTTACAACGTAATAATTTGCTAAAAAAGATGGCTGAAGGAATGATGCGTTTCGATCCGATGAACCTAGAGGTTTGGGATGAACAACTGATTCGTTTCGGGACAATTATTCATGAAAAACGCCATCAGTTTTTAAAGCGACTACTTCCTATTTTTCAACACTACTATCAAACAATTTCTCAAGGGAAAGAGGAAGTACAATTGATTTATAAATCACAGCTTAATGATGAAAAATTCGATTCGTTACTAAGTCTGGCCATTGGCAAAGATCGAATTGTACAACATACCAGTGTTGGTATTCACAAAGACGATTTAGAATTAACATTAGGCGAATACCCCATTCGAAAACTTGGTTCACAAGGACAACGTAAAACCTATTTGGTAGCACTAAAGTTAGCTCAATACGATTTCATTCGTCAAGTAAGTGGATTGAAACCGATTCTTCTGCTGGATGATATATTTGATAAGCTTGATTCTAATCGAGTAGAGCAGATTGTTCACCTGACTGCCAGTGATAACTTTGGACAGATATTCATTACTGACACTAACAGAGAGCATCTCGATCAGATTATCGAAGAAACAGGTGCTGATCATCGAATTTTTCAGGTTGAAAACGGAACAGTAAAATAATATGAGAAAAAGCAATACAGTAAAACTTGGCGATGTGATTAAGGAATACCTTAAAAACAATCAACGCATGAATAATAAGCTAAAAGAGACGCAAATTATTCAAGCCTGGCCAGATCTTATGGGACCAGCCATTGCCAATGCCACTCAGAATATTTATATCCGTAACCGTACTCTATTCATCTATCTTAATTCTGCTGTTATCAGAAACGAATTATTTATGATGCGCCAACAATTGGTAAAAACAATGAATGATTATGTGGGTGCAAGTGTAATTGATAGTGTTTTGCTGAAGTAGGTTTTAAGGTGGAAAAGTAGGAAAGTCAGCATCATTGCCCCAAACTTGTCATTACGAACGAAGTGAAGTAATCTGTTACAACATTGTAGATAAATCGATCCAAAGAGTATTAAATGCATTTACTAAATCTTCTTTCTTTTGTCTACTCCCTTTTTTCAATTGTTTTTCACATGCAATCGCTTCTTCAATATTTCGAAACTGCTCGTAATAGACTAATTTATCGACATTATATCTTGCAGTAAACGAATTCTTATGCATCCTCGTTTTATGCTCAAACATACGCTGCTTCAGATCCGAAGTTACTCCTACATATAAGACAGTATTGTTCTTATTACTCAGAATATATACTTGATATGTTGCATACTCCATACCTCATATTATTATTGAACAGATCGCTTCATTACATTCGCAATGACAAAATATTTGATAGGCTATTCTCCCATTTTTAAACTTCAAACACACCTATTTTTTATCATTTTCAAGTCTCCACTTCCCAAAGTACTTCAAAGTAGAAACGACATGATAAAACGTTAACAGCAATGAAGAATAGGAGCCTCTTTGACGCTTATGTACTATAAATTGTTCCTGGTGAAGATACAATGGAAATCGAGTAGCCATACGACGAGACAGATCCACATCTTCCATATACAAAAAGAAGCGAGTATCAAAACCACCAACACTTTTCACTGCACTTACTCGCAACAACATAAAACAGCCACTCATCCATTCTATGGGCTTTACTCCTTTTTTCGTCCTATACTGTTCCTTGTCTTTTTGTTCAACGAAACGGCGATAAAAAAGGGATTTGAGAGAAGGTAATGGTCGTCCGTTAAACTGACAAGTATTATCATTGTTTAAAATTACAGGAGAAACGGCACCAACTTCATTGTGCTGAATTAAATAATCCAGTAAACCTCTCAATGTGCCTTGTCGAAAAGAAATGTCCAAATTGCAAACTAAATGAAAAGGAATCTTTTGTTGTAAAGAATGTTCAAAAGCTTGATTATGCCCCTTACCAAATCCTACATTTACCTTATTCCATTTGTATATTACATTCTTGCTAGTACCGCACCAACATGGTTTTATCGAGTTATCAATCAACAATATTAGTAGATTATCGATATTTTCTTCTGAAAAAAGCTTCAATAAATAATCAACTTCTTCTTGCCGATTATTGAAAAGTACGATGGATATAGCCAATTGGTATTGCATATTACTAATATACGAAACTGTAAATAAAAGTGAAAAAGTTGAACTGTAGAAAAAGAGAAAAAGGAATGCTTTGAATGAAATGAAAAGTTAATCATTGATTGGCATCATTAATGAATTTTAGGAAGTAAAGAGATTGCCTCCTTATTGCTATTAACAAAAAAACGCTCCACAAATGATGGTCCCAACATCAAATGCAGAGCGTTAATAATTAGGGCTATTTCCAGGAGCTTCTATTAGTTGCAAACTCCTTCCCTTAATTCACTGATAAATTTTACGACAATACCGTAAAAATGTCAATAAAACAGGACATGTTGTGCAACATTATCATTCAAAACACTAAGAATAACTCTTCCTTTCACCTTTTCTTCTACACTAAATACCACTGCTAATATGGTATAGCTTATCTTTCCAAGAACACCATTTTCTGATCAAACAAAGACTTTTAAACACAACAAAGGCCAGACTTAACGCCTGGCCTTTGTTAGTATATTTTTAGACAAAAGCTTTACTTTTCAAACAATTTTCCATACTGTCCAATTTGCTGTTCATTGGCTTTATCACATATTAACAAAGTTCCATCTTTCTCGGCTATTATATAATTCTGCAACCCTTGAACTACTACTTTTTTATCTTTAGGAACATGTACTACGCATTCTTCAGAATCTATCAACTTTACATTATCCCCTATAACCGCATTGTCATTGCTATTCTTTGGTAATCGGTCATATAACGACCCCCAAGTTCCTAAGTCAGACCATCCAAAATCAGCAAGATAGACATAGATTTCTTTGGCATGTTCCATTATCCCATAATCCACAGATATTTTCTCGCACTTTGGAAAGTTTGTTGTAATAAACTCTTGCTCAATTTGATGAAACCAATGTTCATTGCCTTTATCAAAAAGCTCAGCCATTTCTGGCAGAAATGCTCTAAATACTTTTTCAATGGTATTGACGTTCCAAACAAATATTCCTGCATTCCAAAAGTAACTTCCATTATCTAAGTATACTTTAGCTGTTTCCAAATTAGGCTTCTCTTTAAATGCATTGACTCTCGTAATACACTCATTACCTAATTCAGCTTGAATATACCCATATCCTGTTTCTGGACGACTTGGCTTCATTCCCAATGTTACAATAGCCTCTTTTTCACTTGTAAATTCCAAACTTTCATTTAGGACTCGCTGGAATTCAGTTGTATCAATTACAATATGATCGGCAGGGGAAACAACTAGGTTTGCATCAGGATATTTAGCCTTTATCTTCCATGCAGCATATGCAATACATGGGGCAGTATTGCGCATACAAGGTTCTAACAAAATACGACTCTCATGCAACTCTGGCAACTGATCCTTGACTAAGGGTAAATATTTTTCAGCCGTAACAATCCAGATATTCTCTCTGGGGCATACTTCAGAAAAACGCTCTGCTGTTAATTGCAACAAACTTTTTCCTGTCCCTAGAATATCTAAAAACTGCTTGGGAGTATCAACTGTACTCATTGGCCAAAAGCGAGAACCAACTCCTCCTGCCATTATTATTAAGTGGTTGTTTTTCATATAAAGGTTCTTTTTTTCATTCAGTTCTATATCGGTCAGCTTAGTCCATCTTATAAATACGTTTCATTAATTGCCATTTCTCTGAAGCAGAATCAGATTCTGTTTTTTGAAACTGAGAAACATACTCTTCCCATTCTTTCTGTCGGGGTAACATTGCCAATTGAGTCATAGCCTTTTCATGTTCAAAGTGATCTTCTGTATCCATAATCATAAATAATCGATTCTCTATACGATATATCTCCATGTCCAAAATTCCTACGACCTTCATTCCCTCTGTAATCTCGGTCCAAACTTGACCTTTTGCATGAATTAATTCGTAAGCATCAATTAAACTTGCGTCGTTTTTTAAATCCAATTGTTTACAGTATCGTTTCATGTTATGCTATTTGAAGGGGGTGAGGGTTGAAGAGTTGAAGGGGTTAGATAGGCTATGATCTTGTTATTTGAAGTCCTGTTGAAGAAATGTCTAAATCGACAAAACGAGCTCTAGGGTTAGGTGCATTCTGTGTTAGAATACCTCTAATTATTCCTGCGGCAGAAGGATCTTTAGCTATAATATACATATAGCCACCGCCTCCTGCTCCTGGCAGCTTATATCCCAATGCATAATCATCAAATAAACGAATTAATCTTTTAATTGAATCAGGATTCGTACCTGCATCTATTTGTTGTTTCTGTGCCCATGTTGTTCGTATGCAATGTGCAAACTCTCCTAAATTCCCTTTCTGAATTATTTCGAATGTATTTAGAGCATGCATCTTCATCTCTTTCAATATGTTCAAATGGTCTGAGTTATTTAAAAACATTCCTCTTACAATATCTGCCAAAATATCTTTAGCCGTTCTTGTTATTCCTGTATAATACAACAGCATACATTCTTTAGATTCTGGCAATTTAAATAAATAATCTGGAGCCCATTTTATCGTTGGAGCTTGAGTGATTCCTGCAGTACTCTCCAACAACTTAACACCTGCAGTAACTCCCCCAAATTGATCTTGCCATCCTCCTCCAGTGGTAAGCATCTGTTCTAAGACAAGTGCCTTTTGACAAACCGTAAAATGATCCCATCCTAATCCACAAAAATCAGCCAGTGCACCTAACACTGTTGCTGCTAAAATAGAACTTGTTCCTAAACCAGATCCTTTTGGAATAGCTGCCAATGTTGAAATCTCAATACCAGAACCAAACAGTTTAAGTTGCTCTTGTAAGTTACTAAATGATTCGACGCAAAAGTCAGGATGAAATCCCACTAAACTGAGTGCTGCCTTTGCAATGGAGAATTCTGAACCAACACTTTTATACGTTGCTAAATTATCCCAGCTAGAAATAATTTCTCGTGTACCTAAATCAATGGAACGAATTACAATTTCTCTTTTTTCTGAAGCCCGAATAAAAACCTGCAACGGAGGCTGACCATTCAAATTAAATGCAGCATTAACCACATTTCCTCCCTCTACTAAACAATAAGGAGGTGTATCCGTCCATCCTCCTGCAAAGTCAATGCGAATTGGGCTCCTTCCCCAAACAATCTGATCTCGAAATACAGAGAAACGAGGAATAACTGGATTATTCTTTGCTTGCTCAATCACATTTCTTTGAAGAACTCCAAATGCTTTCTCTTCGTCAATAATATGAGATAATCCATTCAATTGGTTTACTCTTGCTCTGAACATATGTTCCTGCATCTGTTTCAATGGGTTATCCGGACTCGTAGTTTCTGGTAACTCTTCAATGGAGTTTTTAGCCCAATCACAAGCCGCTCGTTCTAAATCTAGTTGATAAAAGATGCTTTTATGGTGATTAAATTTTAGTAATGGCCATGATTTCGATGCCATAGACTTGCGTTGTGCAAACAATCGAACAAGATTCGCTTTTTCGGATATTTCATCTGCACTCATTCGCTCACATTGTTTCCACTCTTTAGTTACCTGCTCGGTTATATTTCCCAGCATCCATTCTAAAAGTCTACCTGCTTTATCCAATGAATCAACTACTGGAAATAGTTGTGTATTCTGAATATCTGCATCTACATCATCAGACAAATCAGCTATTGCAAGCTCTCTTTCATGTAACCATTCCTTTAATGTTCGATTTAACCAACCAGTATTACAATCGCTAATTCTCCCTCTAAATGCATCTTTAATACCATAAGGTCGAACAACATACTGATTATCATAAACAGGAGTAATATCTACACAAATTCCGTCATCTAAATTCAGACTCCAACTATTTTCAGGAACACCAGTTATAATATTTCTGGTAGAAAGCTTCCATTTATTAGATATGTAACTATTCTCAATCCAGATATTTTGATTCTCTTCAGTCAGTTTAAAACTGACTAAGCTATTTTGTACAAACAAAGATGGGTGTGGCTTATTGTCATTATGCAATATTGATCGCTGATCGATGACCCTATTTTGGATTTTTAATGTTGAAGAAATTAGCTCAGGACTTGTTCCGTAATGATAAAATTCTCCATTATTTAATGGAACAATGGCTACTGTTAAATTATTCAGTTTAGAATTTTTCACTTGAGGAGTATCGCCCAATGCTAAGCCCATTTGACCATATAAATCATAAAAGGCAGGAATAGCTTCTGCATCATTAAGACATTCTGATGCCTCCATCAAACACTCTATTGCTTTATCACTTAATAACCAAATCCCAATATCCATCAGGTAGAAATTCTGACGAGATTCTTCCTTTAATTGTTTCACAGAAGGCTTTTGAAGCATATATTTCAACCGCTTGGCATTTTGCTTATCGCAAACAAAAACACCATGATTAGATGCCAACTCTTCATTTCCCCATAAGCCATAACATATCACATCAGCTTCAGGAACATCAGGTAAAGAATAATTGCTCCGAATATAAACATCTCCGCTTGCAATTAACGTATTAACCTTATCCGGAGCCTGTTTTATTATCTTTTCATATAATGGGAGTTGTAGGTCTAATAAATTTTGATCCAAACTCTGTCCTCTTTCCCATCTAAAAACAGGTATAGGAGCTAATACTTTTCCCGAAGCAGCATAAGCAGGCAACCTTCTACTTTGTCCTCCTGCATGAATTATTATTCTTTTTTCTGCAGCTAACCAATCATTAAAAGAAGCTATATTATTATCTTGCTTCCAACATTGATTCATTATCCAAGCAGTACCTCCTCCAGAACCCACTTTCTTGCCTTTAGGATCTGCTGTACAGAAATATTCAGCTTTATCTTTACCTGTTATAGCATGAAAATGTTTTACCAAGTTTTCAGGAAGAGATAGTAATTTTCTCATAAAACAAATAAGTTATGTTGTTTCTGGTTAAAATGAAAAGATTTGTAGTTTATGATATATTGACATCCGACACTCTTAAAAATCAAAGCTCTAATTATTCAATGTAAAACTCATATATTCTTCTAATTCCGTCTTCGAGTTCTACCTTGTGCTTCCACCCTAGACGATGCAGTTTAGATGGATCAGTTAGTTTTCTCATGGTACCATCTGGCCTACTACTGTCAAACTCAATAGTACCTTTAAATCCAATTTCTTTTTGAATAGTTTCAGCTAATTCTCTAATAGAAATTTCTTTCCCTGTTCCAATATTAATATGAGTATTACGAACTTCTGAATTGGCTCTTTCTTGCTCTCTTTTAGCTATAACATCTGTAAAATCTCTATTTTCCAGAAGAAACACACACGCATCAGCCATATCCTCTGACCAAAGAAACTCTCGCATAGGCTTACCCGTTCCCCATAATGCTAATAAACACGAATTATCTGAAGCTTCACTAATCCCATATTTATTCATTATTTTAAGAATGTCCTCCTCACTTGAACTTCCATCCACTCCCTCAACTGGTCGCTTATCAAAATCAGCACGAATAGCTCCCCATTCATTATTTTCTAATGCTTTTGCCAGATGTATTTTACGAATCATTGCAGGCAATACATGCGAACGCTCCAAGTCAAAGTTATCATTGGGGCCATATAAATTAGTAGGCATTACAGATATAAAGTTGGTTCCATACTGTAAATTATAGGATTCACACATTTTCAATCCAGCAATTTTTGCTATTGCATAAGGCTCATTCGTATATTCCAAAACATCTGTCAACAAACATTCTTCCGGCATAGGCTGAGGAGCTTGCTTTGGATAAATACACGTTGACCCTAAAAAAAGAAGTTTCTTTACATTATGAATATAGCTTTGGTGAATTACATTATTCTGAATTTGAATATTCTCATAAATAAATTCTCCTCGATAAGTATTGTTGGCAACTATACCTCCTACTTTAGCTGCAGCCAAAATAACATATTCAGGCTTCTCTTGTTCAAAGAAATCATTTACTGCAGCCTGATTGGTTAAATCTAATTCTTCCAGAGTACGAAAAATCAAATTCGAATACCCCTTTTCTTTTAGATTCTTGGTAATAGCAGATCCAACTAACCCTCGATGTCCTGCAACGTATATTTTTGAATTTTTATCCATATTTTCACAAAATAAACAAGAAGGATTTATGAAATTATTCGAAATAATTCAAAACCTCATAACCACCTTCCTTTAGGTAGGCATCTTTTTTGAATAACTTAATGTCCGATTTCATCATATCTTCAACTAAACCAGCTAAATCATATTCTGGCTCCCAACCCAATACTGTTTTTGATTTTGTTGGATCTCCAATCAATAAATCTACTTCTGTCGGTCTAAAATACTGTGGATCGACTCCAACAATCTTTTCTTGATTTTCAACACGTTCCTTTATTGTATCTAAATATTGTTCTCCAACATTTGTCCTAAATGTATTCTCATCAACACTCACTAAGTGACCTTTTTCATCAACACCTTCTCCTCGGAATTCTATAGTTAATCCAGCCTCTTTTCCTGCCAAGATTATAAAATCACGGATAGTGGTAGTAATTCCTGTTGCAATCACATAATCAGAAGGTTCATCTTGTTGTAGAATTGCATGCATAGCACGAATATAGTCTTTGGCATGTCCCCAATCTCGTTTTGAACTTAAGTTACCCATGTATACTTTATCTTGCATTCCCAAGGCAATACGACTCATAGCACGTGTCACCTTACGAGTTACAAAAGTTTCTCCTCGAATTGGAGATTCATGGTTAAACAATATACCATTTGAAGCATGCATTTTATATGCCTCTCGGTAGTTTACTGTAATCCAATATGCATACATTTTTGCAACAGCATATGGTGAGCGAGGATAAAAAGGAGTTGTTTCCTTTTGTGGTACTTCTTGTACTAAACCATACAACTCAGAAGTAGAAGCCTGATAAATACGTGTTTTATCCGTTAAACCTAATAATCGAACAGCTTCCAAAATACGAAGGGTTCCCAGCCCATCTGCATTTCCGACATATTCTGGCATTTCGAAACTAACCTTTACATGACTCATTGCTGCTAAATTATAAATCTCATCTGGCTGAACCTCTTGTATAATACGAGTAATGTTCATACTATCAGTCAAGTCACCATAATGCAAAATAAAATTTCGATTCTCGGTATGAGGATCTTGATAGATATGATCAATTCGATCTGTATTAAACAACGATGCACGGCGTTTTATACCGTGCACTTTATATCCCTTTTTTAGCAGATATTCGGCCAAATAGGCTCCATCTTGACCGGTTACACCGGTAATTAATGCAACTTTTTGTTTTGTCATATTATTGTAGTTGGTTCTTGAATATTATTTGAATGAAGATCTTGAATTATTCACTCTCAAAGGTAATAGTATCATTCTTCTCTTCTATAAATTCATAGTGTAAGGTATTATGTAACCCTTCTGCTAAGGTAAATGGAGCTTTGAAACCAGATGACTGAACAGTTTTTGCATCAAACTGCGTTGTTGCACAAAACTTCTTTACACGCACTGAACTAACAGCAAACTTCTTTCCTGTTAATTTAGCTAATACATCAAAACCAATACCTCCAAGGTAACCAAACCAGTAAGGTATTCGCACAGCAGGCAATTTCTTATTCAAACTCTTCTCAACTTGAGCAACCAATTCATTCATATTAAAATCAGGCTTATCAATATAATTGAAAACTCTGTAACCAACTTCTTGTGTATCTATACAGTATTCTATAAATGCAGCTACATTTCCAACATAAGCCATTGATTTCTGGTTTCGACCTTTACCTACCATCATAAACTTACCTGAAGCAATTTGTTTCAACAGGTTAAATACATTTCCCCGGTTGCGCTCGCCAAAAATAACAGTCGGTCTAATTATTGTTAATGAACGATTAGCTGAATCTGCCTCAAGCCACTCTCGAAGAACTTCCTCTGCTTGCCACTTACTCTTCCCGTAATGGTTAAATGGGTCAGCCTCATGTTCTTCATTTGGATTTTCTTTATTTAAACCATAAACAGCAACTGATGATGTAAAAATTATATTTTTCACTCCACATCTATCCATTGCTTGCAATACATTTCTCGTTCCTTCAACATTTACATCATAATACAAAGAAATAGGACTCACATCATCTCTGTGTTCTGCCGCCAAAAGAACAACTGTATCTTTATTCTGCAAAACATCATTTAATTGGTTTTGTTTTCTAACATCTCCAATTGTGGTTAACTCTTGAAAGAAATGACTTTGCTGCTTGTCAAATATTGTAATGTTAGACTTTGTTTTTAATCGATCTGTAAGGCGAGTTCCTACAAAACCAGAAGCGCCTATTAACAGCAATCTCTTTTTACACATAAAATAACTTTTGATATTTTTCAGCTAAAACACTAAAAGAATGAGATTCTACAACACCATATTTTGCATTCTCAGACAGTTTATCGTAATCACATTCGTTAATAAAATCATCAATTTTTTGGGCATTTTCTTTTGAATCGTCACATTCGCTAATAAAACCACAATCATATAATTCAACAGGATCACCTTTAACATTTCCTAATCTAATTATAGGTTTTCCAAAAAACATATAATCAAAATATTTATTGGCAGAAACACCATATTCGTATATTCCTAGACTTTTCCAGGATATAATACCAAAGTCAAATAATGGAATTATATGATTCAACTGACCTTTAGGCACTTTATTATAGACAGTTACATTGGATACAGATAAATCATCAATTTTCTTTAATAGATTCTCTTTTTCTGGACCATCTCCAATTAAAACGAAATGACATTTCTCTGAATACGCAGCAATTTCAATAACTGCATCCATATTATTTGCAATTCCAATAGTACCGATATAACCAATAATCTTCTTGCTCTTATTTATAGCTGTAATTTCACTTCTCATATCTTCAACATAAGAAATTACCTCTTCAGGCTCTATTTCCTTATAACCATTTGGAACCCAATAATATGACTTACTTTTATCACCTGTTATTTTTTCAACATGTTGGTTACCATACTTCATAACTCCTACAATCTTATCAGAATACTTGTAAGCTATTTTTTCAATTAATGAAAGAGCTATAATGAATGGACTTTTATTGGTATAATTTCCTAATTGCTGGATAGATAATGGCCATATATCTCTTATCTCAAATATTAGTTCAACACTAAATAGTTTTTTGAAAACAATTGCTGGTAATACCGGAGTTATTGGAGAAGATGAAATGATAATTTTATCAGGTTTTTGTTGATGTGAGAAAAGGACACGCCACATCAGTTTTAAAATAAAATCAAACCATCCTATAATTCGCTTAATACTCTTACTTTTTTTATATTGAATAGTTCTAATCCAACAAAAGTTCACTCCATTAACACACTCGCTTCGGGGAGTTTTCTTATCTACATCATCAAAAAATAAATGATTATTTAAACTCGAAAAAATTGTTACATCATGTCCTTTTTTGATAAACTCCAAAGCTAAATTATAATGTCTTTCCCCCCAGCCTAATGAAGGTTTACCTGCAGCTTGGTTTATAATCCATATATTCATAAATCAATTATCTATTATTGACACACTCTTCATTAAAAGAGGTAAAAGTATAATTTTGCAAGTATAAGTATTCTATCAACCACTCATACCACTGTTTCATTCTGCTGTAACTATCTCGATAGTAGACATCGTGAAAATTCACAACAAAATATGGTTTATTCATATCGTCAAAAGTTTCAATCAACTTTAACGTTATTGCTTTCATTTCTTTTAAAGAGTAGTTTGCTTCTCTTTCAATAGTTACATCCATAACACTTATTGGAAACTCTAAAAAGTTACCAATTCGACTTGGAGGAGCATCGTTATAATCCGTAGAGTCATACAAATAACCTAATTCAAATTGAATCTGTTTCGTTTTTTCACTTTGGCGCAGATAATGATTTCTTATTCCAAAACAATACTCTTCAGGCAACATTTTCTGTAAACGTTCTTTTTCTCTACTCATATGAAGTTTGGAATTATAATCAATCCCATGCAATCCAACGAAACCACCACTTTCTAAAACCTTATTGATGTAAAGTTCTGTTTTTTTATAATCATAAGATAAAGACAGAGCATTGTCCATTCCAAAAAAGTAAGTTGGTTTAACTCCATATTGCTTATCGAATAAAATTAACTCATCAATATTATTCAACCGAAAATCTAAAAAACGAGAAGCTACATTTAATAGACTTTCACGATTACTTAATACTTCTTTAAACGCTCGGTAAATAGAGCCAAATAAAAAACGATCAAAGAAATGTTCACCCCAATACAAGTGATCAACATCATGTGAAACAATGACTTTCATAAATACATTATCTAAGTAGTTATCTCATTGTATAACTTCACCAATGAGGACGCGTAGTTTTTTGAATCAAAGAATTGCTCTGCTCTCCTTCTTGATAGATTTTTTTTATCTAATAACTCTTTATCATTCAGATTTAAAGTTTTTTCTATCTGAAAACAAAGTTGCTTATAATCACCTGCTCTAAAAAGAAAGCCATTGTTACCATCTATTATAACTTCTGGAATTCCTCCAACAGAAGATCCAATAACGACGTTATGACTTGCTAGTGCTTCAACTCCTACATTAGGTAATCCTTCTGAATGACTGGGTATAATTATCACATCTGCTCTTCTCATTAATTCTGGTACTTTATCTGGTAAAACCGGACCTATAGTAGTCACTGAATTAATGATATCATAATCATCCAGGAGGCTGTTAACAAATTCCGTATTGGATTCAGGCCCACTTAGTAGTAAAACACCATCTCTTAAGCTATTTAACTTTATAGCGTCTCTCCAAGCCTTCAATAATGTCACTCCTCCTTTAAAGTCTCTACCATACGAAGTTGAACTTCTATCTGCAAAACCTCCTAAATATAAAAATGTTAATTTATTGGACTGTGAACTTATACTGCATTCACTATTGAAAACGGTTAAATTAGCTCCTCGATAAGCAACAGCTGTCTGAATATCCACATATTTATTTCGGACCTCCTTTTGTAAGTAGGAACTATTACAAAGCACCATGTTAGTGAACTTCGACCACTTTCTTACCCATGGATATTTTTCAATCAATGGTAAATTGAACGTTAAGTCTGTTCCAATACACTGTGCAATATGCTTTTTTTCATACTTTTCAGATAAAGAAGCAGCAATTACTGATGCCAGATCAATTCCAACCGAATGAATTAAATCACAATTATCGACTTCTTTCTTCAATTTCATTTTAGCAACCCAAAGTGAAATCAATAGCAGCAAAGCTTTGATTAATTTAATATTAGTTGGAAAGTTAAAAACACAGAAAGAAGTAACAACAAAGCCATTATATTCATACGTGCTTTTAATTTTTCTACCAGGTTTCCAGTAACGTAATTTGACAATAGTTGGACAAACATATTCTGAAGTGCCTTTTACTGCTCGAAAATTAAAAATCCCATGATTAGAATTTTCTGGAGAAGGAAACCCATTTACAATGTATAAAACTCTCATTCCGCCACTCCCATTAGCTTGTGTACAAACAATTTAAACCCAGCATAAATCCGATAAAACATAACCTTTTGATATTTATCAAATTTTTCTGCAAAACACTTAAAATCATCCTCTTGTGTTATTCTATACAAATACTTAAGCTGGCAAACATGAAGATTGTGATACATCATACTTGCAATATAGTTTTTAGATTCCTCGGCATACCAATAACTACTCCAATAACCTCTGTCATAATAAGGAAGTGCCTTTTGTAAAGAAACAATAGCTTCTTTAAATAAATCTGATGCTTCACTTCCTATTTCTGGGATTGCCTGAGCTACATCATACAAACCAATTGTGGAATAAATCATTCCATTCAAAATATGCTTGTAAGGAATACACGGCTTTTCTTCCAACCAATCTGCTTCAATCTCATTAAAGTGCCCTCTAATTCCCTCGTTATCGATGAAATAATGATAAGATCGTAGTAACTTCTTCGCAAATTTCAACAGTTCGGAATCTTTCTTGACCAAATAAACTCTGGAGATTAAACTTAAAGCTTCTCCATGACTCATTGCACAAAGTTTCCCATTAGACAGTAATACTATTCCGTTATAATGGGTTACAACTCCGTTTTCCAGTACAAACCTAGCCATTAATTCTGCCTTTCTAATGTATTCATCATTTCCTGTTTCTAAATACATATTCCAGTTTGCAAGACCATATGAACATATCGTAGTAAAATTATACGTAGGAACATTATCCTTCATTCTGGTTGGAATACCATTATCATCAAATGTATTGTAGTGATTGTCAAAAAGTCTTTCCTTTAGGTTCAAAAAATATTTTCCTAACGATAACTTTACAACGGTATCTGGTTGAGATAATTGCCAATACTTTTTATTTGTAAAGTATATGGAAAACTTCGAAATCGAATGGGAGTTAAAACTAAACATCTGCATAAAAGTTTATTAGCGTTTCTAGGTCTACTTGATAATTCATTGTTGTTTCCAATGCCTTTCTACCATTTTCTCCCATCATTTTTGCCTTATCAGGATGATCCAATAAAAACTGTATACCTTCTGCTATTGAATGTGGGTTTGATGAATCAACGACTACACCACAATCTGCTTCTGTTATAATCTTTCTTAGCTCTGGGAAATCACTAACAACTATAGGTATACCTGCAAACATATATTCAAATATTCGATTCGGAATGCCCACCCGATTATTTGGATTATCTTCATAAAAAACACATCCGCAGAATGATTCTGAAATTCTCTCAATATTCTTTTGTCTTGTTAACATCCCATCTAGTGTTACATAATCTTGAATATTGTCTTTTTCGATTTGTTTCTGTATTTGCTCTTCTGCATTAAGTTTATATTTTCCAACGAAGTTGAATACAATTTTTTCTTTCGTATTGATATATTTTATCGCAGCTACAGTTTGAACAACATGCCGTTGATATGAATGAGATCCAGACGTAATAATTCGTTTCAAAGTTTCATCCTTATCCTCGTTTATTATAAAATCAGAGTAATTCGGAAAATAAATAGTATTTCTTACAACTGTACCAGGAACTTTAACATCCTTGTAAATAAGTTTCATGCTGTCCGAAACCACAACATACCCATTAATTTTATGCATCATGTATGTTTCAGCCCAAGAATACAACTTCTTTAGTATTGGAGAAAATAGTCGAGTTTTCTTCCACATCTCAAATCGTCCCCTATAATTCTCATGTATGTCAAATATTATTTTTGCTTTAGGCTTTCGCTTTCGAAGTTTATTTACGAAGAACAATATCTCTGGGTCATGAAAATGATAGATATCTGCATCAATAGAGATCGCTTTCTCAATTGCTTCAATAGAACTAAATATTCTCCTTCTAATTCCATCTCTTTTCTTTAACCACAGAAATGAAACAGGATAATCTGATTCAACTACATTCTCATCAGGGGTTGTTACAATAAAAGACACTTCAAACCCATTTCTAGCAAGACCTAAACATGCTCTTTCAAATATACGCGCATCACGCCAATTGTCCATACTTGTGATATGGCACACTCTTTTATTTTTTTCCATAAAGGGCTCTAAAAAAACGGATTATTAAATACTTTAATGATTGAGAAAAGCTTATAGGCCAATAAGTTTTATTAGTCAACAAATAGGGCATATATTTCAGATTTAAACGACAAACCTTGTATATTGCATATAATGGGTAAACCCAATATCTATATTTTTCATTGACTTCATTGTTCACTGAAATTCCAAGATATTTTTTTATCAGATAATGATTCGATATCTGTTCAATAAGGCCATGCTGCATCCAAAAACGAGGATTCATTTCAATGATCTTATAATCATCATTGTTATTCGATTTGATAAACTCCATCTCAAAAGGACCTTCATAGTCAAAATGCGCACATATTTCTTTTGTATATGATTCCAGATCGCTATTCAATGGCTCCCAAACTATCACATCACCATTTCCCACCTTTGGAGGATGCTGCAATATTTTCCTAGTTTGAAAAAATAAAGTTGTTTCCTTATCATACCAGCCGCATACTGATACATTATGCTTTGATTCTTCACTCAACAACTCTTGTAAAATCACATCGTTTCGGTTAAAACAGTTAGATTCAATTTGTTTCAGATAATCAATCAGTTCTTCTTTGCTATCAACTCTTTTTGATTTTGGAGTTTTCCTTCCATTAGAAAATGAACTCGCAAATTTCACCAAAATTGGAAATTGGTCATCAACAAAGTCGTTTCCCGTAGCATCCACAGAATATGGTACTGGCACATTAGTATTAAACTCAATCTCTTTTAAGAAGATATCTTTATTTATGATTTTATGAGGATTCGTATTTCCTATAAAATAAGTAACATTTAAATCTCTTAGTAACTGTTTATTATTCCAAATCACTTGATGAAAAATTTCATTTGTAAGAAACAGATACTTAATCTTATCCGATTTAAATGATTTTAATAAAGTTAATAATTCGGATGGCTCTTTTTCAAAGAAATCAATAACTCTAACTTTATTTTTTAGAACATGTCCTGCTAAATTTTGACCAGTCGTATTCAAGAAAATAATTTCTCCTTGATAAGAAACCTCATTAAGAGACTTGTATATACTAATTGCATTAATATAATCACTGGCAATTATAGAAATCGTTTTTCGCAAAATATCACAATTAAGTTTAATTACTTATTTACTTCAGAAATCATAATTCTATGTTTGCCACTTTTTGACAAAATAAAATCATCAGTATTTTTAGGTATAAAAACAAGTTCATCCAATTCTAATGATTGCTGAACTATAACTTTCAATTGGTCTAGCCCTGTTTCGCCAATTTCTTTATTAGAGGTATATCTAAATTCAATTGTATTTATTGATTTTTGTATAAACTGATATTTTGAAACAGGTAACTGAGTTTTAAAAATTAAATGTGGAGCAAAACTTGCAGACAAGAAACTACCATCGTTTTTGACAAAATTATCTGCAGTTCTTCCTAGCAACTGTTTAATTGACGATCGATTATATGTTTGCTTAGAAGGAGAAGCAACTCGTCCCATATCTCCATTTACATAACGAATTAACGGCTGCGCATAGTTGAATAACGAGGTTACCAATAAAGAATCTTTAGGAATATCCTCATAGTTTTTGCTTAAACTCTCAATATGCACATGCTCATCTGGAATTATATAATCACCACTTCCCTGCTCCTGGTAGCCTAAAGAATTAATTTCTCCACACCCATAGTATGATTTTATTGGACAATTAAATGCAACACTTATTGTCTCGGCCCAATCATTTGGCAAATACTCTGCAGTACTTACTACCATTTTCATTTTTAAATCATGGTATCCTTTCTTTATTACTAATTCTGCCAAACTATGCAAAGCTGAAGCATAACCAATTATAACGTTACCTTTATATTTCTGTAATACTGTAATATATTCCTCAACATTATCATTATTCAGATTAAAAGCAGGTAAAAATACCCTATTTTGAACCTTTTCTTTTACCCAATCTAGTATACTGCTCCTTTTCAACCCTAAAGAACCGCCAAATAGATTGATATTAATATCCTTTCTAGACCTTCCCATTATTTTGATTCCTGCCTGATGAGCATAAACCTCCATTACCTGAGCTCTTTTATCTAGAAGTGTTTCAATGGGTTCTCCTGTCGTCCCTCCTGACCTTCTCGATTTGTAAACCCTATAGTTTTTAGCTCGCAACAATGCTTTGTTTTCACGTATAATATCCTTAGTAAGAGGAGGAAGTTTTTTAATATCATCTATTGATTTAAAGTCATTAGGAGTCAGCTTCAGTTTTTTCATCACCCTATTATAATACGGTACATTATTATATGCATGATGGATTAAATTAATAAAGGCTTCATTTTTTAATAACTCAACCTCCGCAATAGAAGCTTGATTATATCTCTTTACTCTATTAACACAAAATCTTCTTTCTTTATCAAAAAGAGGTCTGATTCTATCTTGAAATAACCAGTATGCTTGATTACTATATGATATCATGAAGATTCAAATTATTTATACGTTTTTATTAATTGAGCTGGATTTCCACCAGCAACTGAAAACGGAGGAACATCCTTTATTACAACACTCCCTGCCGCAATAACAGATCCTTCACCAATATTAACACCTGGCAAAATAATACTATTAGCTCCAACCCATACCGAGTCTCCAATTGTTATCTCTTTCGCCTCACCAATAGTATTAATTCTATTATCAACATCATCAAATGATAAATCATGCCCACTTCCATCTATTATCTGGCAATTTGCAGCAATTAGACAATTACGGCCTATCTGTATCTTTTTATAAGCATGAATACACGAGCCATGAATCCGAGTATTATCTCCAATAACTATTTCGGCACCTTTTCTATCTGCCAAAAGCTTTATTGGAGAATGCATATTTATATGGTATGTTTCATTTCTAGAGTTCAACACAACATTCTCTCCAACTATAAGCCTCCCGTCACTATTGACCTTTATCAATGGAATACCTTTTACCCTTACTCCTTGCTTGATATCAAAGTTCGGTTTACGCCTAATATAATACAGATACAGTTTGTATATAATTTTATGAATCATGCCGTTCTTTATCTAATAATTCTATAATTGCATCCTGATGAGCTTCACACCTCACCAAATTCAAATGTATTAAATACCTCTTAACAAATACTTTCAAAAATTTAAGAAGTAGACTCTCAAGCTTTAACCTTCGGGTTATCCTTCTCGCAATATATGGAACACCAAGTAACAAGCTCAAGTAATTTATTTCTACCTTCTTAATTCCTTCACTCCATTTCTTATGAAGTAATTCTGGCTCTTTTAATACTTTTGAATAATTCGAAAACCTACCTTCAAACTCCTCTAATACATCTCCTTGCATTTTTTCAAGTTTAAAAGCATCTAAGTTCAACCTAAATGGAATAAATTTATATTTCAATCCTTCCTCATCAATTGTAATATTAACAATTACAGTTTCTTTCCATTCTTTAGGTTTTCTCAGAGGATAAAATAAATTACCCAGACTATAAATAATTGGGACACCATTATAAACCTCGTATCCAGAAACATAATGTGTATGATGTCCAACAATGAAATCTGCCCCATTCTCTGCATAGAAACGACACTGATTCTGAAGTCTCAAGCTTGGGTAATGAATAAATTCATTACCTCCGTGAAAAATTACTATTACATAGTCACATCTCTTTTTTGCAGCCTTTATGTCTCTTACATTTTCAACAATATCAATAGGGTTTGCTCCCCCTCTCATATTAGCTTTAGCTGTATTAAACTCATTTTCTGCATAGTTCAGAATAGCTACAGTTTTCCCATTGGCCTCAAAGTAATATGGTTTTCGGGCTTCTTCGTAATTAACACCTGCACCTACAAAGTCTATATTATTTTTTCTACAAAGACCAATAGTTTCCTTTAATCCCTCTATTCCGTAATCCAGAATATGATTGTTAGCAAGACTTAACAGATTAAATTTTGCTTTTTTAATAGGCTGAAAACAATCAGGATGACCTTTTAGAACACTTCCATATTTAGTTGCTTTTATATTTGAACTTGTAAATGGATATTCAGGATTAACAACATTTAGATCTGAATGGTCAAGTAAATCTAAAAGATCCCCAAATAGGTTCTCAGAATTTGTTTCATTCTGAACATAATCATAAACTTCCTGTTTTGCAGAAAAATCCCCACATATATTAATCCTCAATTCGTTACCCATAGCTTATATTATTTTTCCATTTTTATAGTAAAAATATTTTCTATTTATAAGTTCATAAAAAACAACCAACATCATAATTGTAAGCGGATTTAAAAAAGGAACTGTTCCCAGGCTTAGAAAAATATAACCTACAATAAATGCCATATATATGTACAACACCTTATCGTGATACATTCTAATTTTCCAAAGCCTATTAATGATATCGTAATAGACACACCAATAAATAATTAATCCAATTAATCCCATTGAAGCAAGAATTTCAACATGTTCATTGTGTGCCATCAGGCCAGAGGCAGAATAAGATGTAAAGCTACCCAACCCTACTCCCAGAAGAGGATTTTTAAAAAACATATCAAACCCTTCAAGTATCAACCCTAATCTTTTCTCTGCTCCATGTTCTAAAACATTTGATTCAACCCGGAGGCCAAATGCAGTATTGTTTATTATATAATCAAAGAAATAGGTATATCCCAAGTATACAATTATAAAGGCAATAAAAATTATTGAGAAATTTTTCCTTGACTGCAGAAATATGTAAGTTGCGAAAAAAAGCAATACAACAAAAGCAGATTTTCTAGAGCCAGTATGTAATATTCCATATGCAAATAGAATCATTAGGGCATAAAAAAACACCTTTTCCAACTGCTTATGCTTAAACATCTCAATAAAAATCATACAAACAACTATTCCATACCACAAAAAGATACCTAGTGCATTTGCATTGCCTAATATACCAGAGGCTCTGGCAATTCCATTACCTACAGCATAAACAGGGGTCGATAATCCAAAATATAAATTAACAAGAAAAGCTGCTAGCAACGGAAAAAAGATGAACTTTAAATTCCCTATCCTGCTTATTAATCTCGAGGTTATATACCATACAAAGAGAATACCAAGCATTTTCCCCAAATAATCTACTGTTTTATCGATATTCACAGTATATAAAAGAGATAACGCGCCCCATGCAAATAATAAAATATATGCCTTTAACCCCTTGTTTCTTATCTGAATACTATTTTGTTTGAAAACAATTAACAAAAAAACAAGAGGAACAAGTACCTTCAAAAGTGATGATTTAAGTTCTGGGAAGCGTGAAACTAATAGCATTGAAACACTAAACAAAACCCAAACAATTGGGTAAAAAGACCAGAACTTCTCGCTGTTGTAAGATTGATTATTATCTAAAATCATATAATATTCTTTTCCTGTAACTTATTAATCCCCGACTTCGGATTAAAATAACTACTCGCTACTTTACGAGCATTCTGTACTACTTCTGCAATCATCTCATCATTCTTTATTGCATTAATTGCCTTAGAAAGTTCTAGAGTATCTCGCGAACTACATATGTAGCCACAATTGTGTTCTTTAAAGAATTTAGTTATAAAGTAATTTTCAGGAGCATGAACAAGTATTGGCCTTCCTGAGAGTAAATATTCAATAGTCTTAGTTGGAAAAATAGTGCTCAACTCATCAGGATGTACAGGAGATTCATCGGGATAATCTAAGGCAATTAATAATAGTCCTTGCTTTTTCAAATTAGTATTATAGTCTGAATCACTATAATACATCTTTTTATAATTATCTGAAGACAATCCCATTGCGTTTAGATGCTTATACGATTGTGTATTTGAAATTTCAAGCTCCATTTCGGTTTCTGAAATTGCATGAGAAATTCTTTGAATAGCATTTTTGTTAATATTATAAATATTTCCTCCCCAAAAAATACTATTCTTTATATCATTGCAGTTCGATTCCAATGTGTTTTCAATGAAGTTCCCCTCTGTCAATGTGTGACATAGCACACTAGTTTTCATATTGTACTTCTGCCTATACAATTCTTGCATACCATCACTGATAACAATAATTTCACCATTGGCAAATAACTTCTTCTGCAATTCTAAAGCCTTATTTTTATACTTGGTATACCCTAGAGCCTCCACCAAAGTGTCATGTAAATATGGAATAAATTTTTTCCCAGCCATCTTTGTCGAAGTCATCCCTAACTCCAAAAACATATGATCCGGATACACTCCTATTACTACATCTGGCGATATTTTTTTTATAACAAAAAAAGCTTTCAACCAATTAAACACATATGTAACATATCTAACATAGCGTTCTAGGCTCCTATTCACAATTCGACTTAATCGGAACAAATAGTACACTTTCACAGTTGAGTCTTTCTCTTTTTTAAATCCTTTATGAGGGTATTTAGTAATGATGCTTACTTCATATCCAGCCTTTGTCAAATTTTGAGCAAGATTATAAACTACAGTACTACTACCTCCTAAAAGAGGAGGATATGAACTAGAAATTATTGTTATGGCTTTTGATTTTCTTCTCATTAGATTATTTTTTTGCAACAATATTTCTCAGCTTATTGTATATCCACCCTAAATCATTTTTATGCAGTGAAAACAATGCTGTCTTTCTGTTGCCAACAATTTTTCTGTAAAAATAAAATGCAACTATAGTTGAAATAATAAAAGCAATAGTCGTTCCCCAAGCAGCTCCCATAATATCAAACTTTGGAATTAGTATACAATATAGAATAGCTCCTGCTAAAGCCCCAACAATCTGAACAATCGAGCTTTTAGAAGGAAATCCTCGAGCCATCAGAAACAGTTGAATAATTCTTCTGGTAATCAAGAACATGAACATTCCTGGAATCAAGACATAAGTTGGACCTATAGCATCTAAAAATTCATTTCCATACATCAGTTTTATAAAGGTCTTTGAAAATAACATTAATCCCAAAGCTATTGGAGCAACAATAATAACTAGAACTCGATGTATTTGTTCCACTAATCCCTGTGCTTTGTCTTGATCTTGATTTACTGCTGTTCTGTTATAAAGCACCTTAAACATTCCATCAATCGGTTTATTAAGTAACTTAGAATAGTTATACCCTACAGAATAAATTCCTAACTGGCTTGCACTTGAAAACAATCCCAAAATTAATTGATCAAATTTATCATTCGCTATACTTGCAATATTTCCAAACCAAGCTTTAAACCCATATTGATAAGAACTCTTTATGAAAGTTTTATTAAATTTCAAAGGAGAATTTAAAATTACTTTAAATGCATACGTTACAAACAGCAAACTATACACCCCATTTATAAACAGTATAGAAAATATAGCCCCATCTACATCTAATTTCATTATTATAACAAAAAAGACTAATGAAGCCACAGTCAAAAGAGTTCTTATAATATTTGAAATATTTACAATTCGAAATTTACAATCAGACATTAAAGTACGATTAGTAAGATGAAAAATTGTACTCATTGGAATTGTAAACAAAAAGCAAATAAAATAGATTTCAGGAACCTTTTTCACTGTTTCTCCTAATAAATTCAGGTACCAAGCACCAAATATAATTAACCCTGTTATTAAGCCATGAAATAACCCAACCAACAAAATAGATACAAAGTTATCTTTTGCTTTAAAGCTTCCACTACTTACAGACTGGTAAAAACCTGCATCAATACCAAATAAAAGAATCGGCATTAATGTAGTAGACAATACCATTAAAAAGGTATAAACACCTTTTCCTTCTGGCCCCAAGGTTCTAGCTACCAAAATTGAAGTTAGTATAGCAATAGGTTGTAATATAATTCCTGTAAATATATTACCTAAAGCTTGTTTTGCAGAACTCATTTATCCCCCCCTCTTTCTTTTATAATTTTAGCAGGGACACCAGCAACAACAGAGTAAGAAGCTACACTCTTTGTAACAACTGTTCCTGCAGCAATAACAGCACCTTTTCCAATTCGAACCCCAGGTAATATGATAACATTCTGACCAATCCAAACATCATCTTCAATTCGAATATCTGCACTACTAAATCCTTGTTTATAAATAGGAATATCTATTCTATCAAATCGGTGATTTGATGTAGTTATAAAAACATTTGAAGCCATTCGAACACAGTTTCCAATTTCTATCTTCGCTCCTCTTGCATTTATCTCTGCTCTTTTACCAATACATGTATTTTCTCCAACTATTATGGTTGCATCATTCAATTGTAAAAGTGCGCCTCTTTTAATTTCAAAATTTCTTCCACTTCTAAGACACGAGTTAGCTAGGTACAATTTACAATAATCTGACACTTTTGTCATTTTATCAATTTGAATTTTAGATTTTCCATTCATATAAAAATCAAAATTCCGTCCTATTGCTTTAATTCTCTTCCCCAAGAAAAAATAGCAGAGTAACCAAGTTCTCAAGCACCCAACAAGCCAACTCAGATATCGAAATACTATATATAATCTATATTTCATTGCAAAGAATATTTACACAACGTTCTGTTGCATTTCCCTCATAATCCTCAACATAGACACCTAAGTCTCGCTTTATTGCATCTGTATCAACACTTATGTTTTTAATCTGCTCTTCCAATTCATCAAATGAATGAACAATTTCAACTGATTCTAAACTTTCAAATTTCTTCAAATGAGGGAAATCAATTAATCTTTTTGCCGAATCCCAATAAGACAAATCATTATCTCCATCAAAACTAGTAATGACAACCTTTTTATAATGCATCATGGCATCAAATGAAAATGTACTTCCCGAGTTCATTGTTAAAATGGAATTTTTAATAAGCTTAGATAGATTAGCCATATCTGACAATGCCATATTCCAATGGATTTTACTTTTTAGAACTCTAGGAAACTGAACCGCAGTTCTTTCATTTTTATCTATTTTATGCAAACGACCAATCCATGATTTATCAGCCATCGATCCTTGCATGTTTTGAGGATGTGGCCTAACAATTAATTGAATGTTTTTATACTGCTTTTCAATTTTCTCAGATAACCACTCTACTATTTCTATCTCCTTTGGCGCAAAGTAAGGAGAACTCATTCCAAATACGATATAAGGCAACTCATTACTGAGACCTAAATCGGTGATCAAATCTTCTTTATTTTCGGCTTGTCTTAATTCTGCATGAATATCAAAATGAGGTACTCCACACTTATAGATATTCCTATCTGAAACATTATAGTATTCCTTCAGTTCTTGAGCCATAACATCTCCCCAGGCAATATATTTATCAGCCAATGAAGGGAAACGTCCTTTGCATGTTATATTGTCCCAACTCAATAAATGAATTACTGATTTTATATTTAGTTTTTGGGCACTATTAAGTAATTTCCCTTCTATTATTGTCACAGGATATGTCGCGACTAATGTTCCAACATTTAGTCCTCTTAAAAATGAAGTAGTCGCGCTATCTTTCAAAATAATATTTCGTTCTACTGAAAGAAATAATTTTCTAATTAAAGGAAAAACTTTATTTAATCGATAAAAAGAATAATAAATATAGGGTCTGACAATACGCCATGGGTTACGACTTCTCTTTTTTAATGATTTAACATGTTTCTCTTTAAGTGCAATATTTTCATCAATATCTTCTAAGAAGTATTTACGTGAGTATAGGTATTCCTGATGTTTCGCTCCTTCTGGTAACTCCAACAAATGTATTCCACTTAATTTTGCATACTCTTTTAGTTGAGAGTCGTTCTTGTCAGTAGTAATTAATCCAACATCATACCCCTTTTCAACTAATTTTCCCAAAAGATTAGTCTGAATCAGCATTCTTATTGCAAATCCATGAGTAGCTATATAGCAAAAATCCATACTAATTATTATTTATAACATAATCACACAAAAACTCTTCGGTCCCCCACATTGCATCCCAAGTAGCCCCTCCAATATGCGGTGTTATTACAATATTATTACTTTTTTTATGCGCCCTCCAAATAGCACTTTCATTTTTATTATTCAATTCCGAATCTATTACATCTACTGCAATTCCCGCAATTTTTCCTTTTTCTATTAAATCAACCACCGCATCTTCATCCCAAATTGCTCCTCGAGATGTATTTATCAGAATACAGTTGTCTTTTATAAATCCACAATTCTCTTTATTGAGAAAGTGCTTTGTTTCATCATTCAGATGTATATGGAAAGAAAGAATATCTGATATGGAAAATAGTTCTTTTAAGTTGTCCACTTTTTTCTCGCAATCATCATTTTGAAAAGGATCGTAGTATTTCACATTCATATCAAAAGCCTCAGCATACTTTGCTACCTTTCTTCCTGTTCTACCATATCCAATAATTCCAATAATCTTTCCTTTTAATTGCCATCCTCTGTATTGGTCCCTATTCCATTCTCCGTCTCTAACATTTTGATTTGCATTAGGTATATTACGCAAAAAACTCATTAGCAATGCCCAAGTATGTTCTGCAGTTGAAGGAATACCTGCAATAAACTCTTTATGTTCACGCAAGGATATTAACTTAACATTATTCTCCTCTAAGGCATTCAAATCAACATGATCTACACCAGTAGTTGCAGAAATCACCATTCTTAATTTAGGAAACTTTGATAATATGTTTTTATCTACTCGTTTTTTTAGTCTTACAATTAAAATCTCAACCTCTTTAAACGTCTCTTCTTCTTCAACTTCAGACCAACTTCCTTCCACATACTCATATCCTGCATCTTGCCAATCCTTCTTCGCTTTCGAACTGTAACCATAAGGCTCAGCATTATATACCTTCATCCAATTCTCCTTTCTTCCATGCCTTGATAAGAACTTCTGCGATTAAGAGATCTCTTGGTTCATCAATATTCAACAAATAAGAAAAAGGCATTGGGTAACCAATGCTAGGTTTTACCATAACCTTTCTTTCTTTCTTTAAAGCTTCTGTTCTTACAATATAGATCGCCCCATTCCGATACCATGCTGTTGGAATATCTTGTCTTCTTGTCTCTTCAAAAGTTGACAATACAGGCTTCAACATTCCATCCTCCTTCCAATACATTCTTGCAGGATGTTGATCTTGCATTGGTACTACAGATATAAGCGAGTTGCAATTGTCCCTCTGCTTTAAAAGCTCTATTGCTTCATCTATCTGCTTTGAAGTTCTTATGGGTGAAGTTACCTGCAATATTAAAATCGCATCGTAATTTTCTTCCATATAATCCAATAAACTAAAAAGTGTTTCAGTAACCGGACTATTATCTTTTGCTATTCCTGCATCTCGTTTATGCAGTTTTATTTCCTCATATTCACCTGCAATTCTAAGAATATTGTCATCATCGCTACTCACAACAATATCATCTATTTTTTCACAAGCTAAAGCTGCCTCAATAGAATAACCCAATAGTGGTTTTCCATCAACTTTTACTATATTTTTATGAGGAACACCTTTAGATCCTCCTCTTGCAGGAATAACACACAGAACTTTCATTTAATATGCAATTGTTTTGTGGTGAATTAATTTTACATTAGCTAATACTTCTGCAATATTGGCTCCGGCATTTCCTCCACCATAAACCTCTGAGCTTTTCACCTTATCGGTATTCATCCAGCTTATTATTGCATCTTTTATTTGTTGCGAATTATAATCGACATCAATTACATTATCTCCTCTCATTCTTCTATTTTGACGAGAGCCAATATTCACAACAGGAACTCCTAAATAAGAACACTCTCTTATCCCAACACTTGAATTTCCAATTAGACCTCTACTATTCTTCAATAACCTCAGAAAATCATTCGGCTCCATATTTTTGAAAAAATGGATATGATCTATATCATTATGCTCTCTAAAAGCTCTAATTCCCTTAGATGTACCATCGGCTCCGGCATCAACATTAGGCCAAAACCAACAGGTAGGAATTCCTAAATCTTTTATTGCATTCAATGTTTGTTCAACATGTCTTCGTGCATACCTATGTTCTGTGGTTACCGGATGTTGCATAACAACCAAGTAATCTTTATTTATATTAAACCTGATTCCTACACCTCCATATTTATCGAAAGGATCAAAACCCAACTGCTCTTCATTTTTTACTTCAGCCGCTAAATCAATTGAAGGACAACCTGTATTAAAAACGTTCTCCTGGAGTTCCCCCATCTTTAAAACTCTCTCTTTTGCATCTTCAGATGCAACCAAATGATAATCTGCTAGTTTTGTTATAGAATGCCTTACCTTCTCATCTATATTTCCGGTCACTTCTCCTCCTTGAATATGAGCTAAAGGTATGTTCATATAACTTGCAGCTATAGCAGTTGCAATTGTCTCAAATCGATCAGCAATTGTAACAACTATTTCTGGTTTTAAATTATTAAACACAGAAGCTAGTTCAATTATACCAATACCAGTTGTCTTTGCTGCAGCCATCAAATTCTCACCTTCCAGAATATTGAACACTCTTGCATTTACAATAAATCCATCTTTTTCAATATAATCAACAGCATTACCATATCTATCTAACAAAGCAGATCCTGCAACTACCAATTGTAACTCCAAACGAGGATGTTCATTTATTGCTTTTAAAGCTGTCTTTATCCTACTGTAACTGGGTCTAGCCGTTATAACAACACAAATCTTTCTTTTCATAAAACATCGTCATCTGTTAAGAATTCCCATTTTTTCTTATCTCTTGATATTTTTTTTCCGATAACCACCTCATACGCAGATGCTGCAACTCCCTGTCCGGCAGGCTTCTTTGCCTCCAAATCATCTATTCTTATGGTATCTCCCTTCTTCTTATCTTTATTCAATGCTAATGTTTTTCCAAAAATATTTTTAACATCTTCCTGAAGCATCACATCTTTAAGTACAGGATTATTTATTGCCTCTTCAATAAATCTAACCCCTTTCACTAGTTCAGTAACCTGCTCTATTTCTAAAGAAGAAGAGCTATCTGGACCAAATTGCTTTTTATCAAAAATTGTATGAAATTCTAATATTTCAGCACCTAAAGCTACAGCTGCAATACTAGGATATATGGTTCCGGAATGATCAGACAATCCAACCGGAAGATTGAATCGTCTTTTCAATTCACTGATATTATTTAATCCAATATCGGAAGCATGGGTGGGGTATTTTGTTGTACATTGTAATAACGATAATTCGTTACCATATGGTTTAAGAAAATTGATTGTTTTCTCAAGTTCATCATAGGTGCTCAAACCACTTGATAATATGATATTCTTTTTAGTTTTAGCAATTCTATCAAGAATTAAAAAATTCTCAACCTCGCCCGATCCGATTTTGTATCTAGAAACACCTATTTTTTCAAGTAATTCTACTGCTGCAATTGAAAAGGGAGAGCTCATAAATTCAAGTCCTGCCTCATCACAATGTTCTTTCAATCCACTCCATTGTTCTGCAGAAAACTCCATTCGTTTCCAATAATCAAACCTAGTTTTGTCCTGATACGAAAACTTCACTCTAAATGGTTCCAACAAACTACTTTCAGCTTCTGCTATGTGTGTTTGAAACTTCACAGCATCAACTCCTGTATCTTTTAATGCATCGATAAAAGAATGAGCTTGCCCAAGACTTCCATCATGAGCTTGTCCAATTTCAGCAATTATAAATGTTTTCATAAACACAAATCTACCTTTAGTTCTTCTTCAATCCTCTGTCTCCTACTTGATATATTCTTTCAATTATATCTACTACTTTTAATCCTTCAAGAGCATTAGTTGTTATAGGTACCTTCTTTGTTAACTTATCTACTACATTCTGGATTACATGGTGGTGATTCTGAGCCGAACCTTTATATGCACCATAATCATTTGGTGGAGCCGAAGGTGGTAGTTCTGGCATTGTATAATTTTCAATATTACACACCTCAACTTCATTCATATATTGACCTGCAACTTTAATAGTTCCTTTCTCTCCGATAATTGTCATTGAGCTTTCTAAGTTTGTATTATAAACCGAAGTTGAATAATTCAAACTTCCCATTCCTCCATTGACAAAATCGAAAGACACAAATCCAGAATCTTCAAAATCAGTTAGATTTTGGTGGTTATTATCCTTAAAACTTGCTTTAATGTTAGAGATATCTCCAAACAACCAATACATAATATCAATAAAGTGTGAGAACTGAGTAAAAAGTGTTCCTCCATCTAAAACTAAATCTCCATGCCAATTCCCTTTGGTATAATACCTGTCATCTCGATTCCAATAACAGTTTATTTGTACCATATAGATTTCTCCCATCGCTTTGCCTTCAATCACTTCCTTCAGCCAAATTGACGGAGGAGAATAGCGATTTTGCATTACTGCAAATATATGTTTGCCTACTTCAAGAGATTTATAAACCATTCTCTCTGCATCCAATCTATTTAAAGCCATAGGCTTTTCGCATACCACATGCGTTCTACGTTCCAGAGCTTTTAATGTATAATCTGCATGAATTCCATTTGGAGTACATATGTTTATTACATCTATTTCAATGTCTGAACCTAACAAGTCTTCATATTTATTAAAGAAAGGTTCTTCAATATCCTCTATTCCACACTCTTGTTGACTTTTTATATCACATACTGCAACCAATTCACAGCTACTATTTCTTCGAATCATTTCGGCATGCCTTTTGCCAATATGCCCCTGTCCTATTACTGCAAATCTTATTTTTCTGTTTAATGCATTCATCTATATTCTGTTTTTGTCTTTTATATAATATGTAAATATTTGCCATCAAGATAGAGCCTCACTTCAGCTCTTACAATAGTTACTTAACGGCAAATACATTTTTCTAGGAATTAAAGTAGTTCTTTATTGTCGTACAAATACAGTTTAATTGCTCTTCGTCCAGTTCTGTATGCATTGGCAAAGACAATACCTCTGTTGCTAACTTTTCTGCCACCGGAAAATCTCCTTCATTATAATTTAAATGACTATATGCTTTTTGCAAATGCAATGGAACCGGATAGTAGATCATAGCTGGGATATCATGATCATTTAAATACTTTCTCAGTCCATCTCTATCCCCATTTTTTATAATTAATGTATACTGATGAAAACCGTGAGTACTATAAGATTCACGATGAGGCACACATATTTGATCTAGCCCTTTTAGCTTTTCATCGTAATACTCCGCTGCTATTTGCCTAGCTTTTATATACTTATTCAGATATTTTAACTTAACATCTAATATTGCCGCCTGAATACCATCCAATCTTGAATTAACTCCGACGAAATCATGATAATAACGCTCTTGCATCCCATGATTTGATATGGCACGTACTTTATTCGCTAATGTTAAATCTCTTGTAAATATTGCGCCCCCATCTCCGAAAGCTCCTAAGTTTTTCGAAGGGAAAAAGCTGTTACAGCCAATATGACCTACACTTCCAGCTTTCTGAGAAGTTCCATCCTTAAACAAAAAATCACTTCCTAATGCTTGGCAAGCATCTTCTACTACATATAAGCTATAACGGTTAGCTAATTCCATTATAGCTTCCATATTAGCACATTGCCCAAACAAATGTACAGGAATAATACAACGGGTTTTTGATGTAATTTTCTCCTCTAACTTTGAAACATCAATATTGAAGTTATCGGGATCAGCATCAACCAAAACAGGTTTTAACTTAAGTAACTCTATCACTTCCAATGTTGCAATAAATGTAAAAGGAGTAGTTATCACCTCATCTCCAGGTTCAAGTTCCAGTGCCATTAACGCTATCTGCAAAGCATCAGTACCATTTCCACAAGTAATCACATTTGCACCATCAAGATAACTTGAAAGGTTTTCCTCAAAAGTTTTTACTTTTCCGCCTTTCACAAAAATAGTAGAGTTTAAAACCTCTTGAATTGCCTCATCAACTTCTGGCTTTATATTCAGATATTGAGTTTGCAAATCAACCATCTGAATCTTCTTATTTGTCTTCATAATTTATACTTGATAGTTTTTATACCACTGTACAAACTTCCTCACTCCATCCTGCACTGTTGTACTCGGTTTATAAGCTAAATTCTCGATTAATTCTGTCACATCTGCTTCTGTATGCTTAACATCTCCTGGTTGAATTGGCAAGAATTCTTTTTGTGCTTTCTTTCCCAAAGCATCTTCTACTGCCTCGATGTAATCGAGTAGTTTAACAGGAGATGAGTTTCCAATATTGTACACTTTATATGGAGCAGTACAAGAATCTGATCTTCCTGGAATATCTAAACAGGGAGGAGCATCAATTACACGCACAACTCCCTCAATAATATCATCCACATAAGTAAAATCCCGATACATATTTCCATGATTAAATACTTTTACTATTTTATCATTTTTAATTGCATCTGTAAAAAGGAAAAGAGCCATATCTGGTCTTCCCCATGGGCCATATACGGTAAAAAAACGTAATCCGGTTGTAGGAACTCCAAACAGATGACTATAAGTATGAGCCATTAACTCATTACTTTTTTTAGTCGCAGCATATAAACTAATTGGGTGATCTACATTATCGTGCGTACTCAGAGGCATTTTAGTATTGTTACCATAAACACTTGAAGAACTTGCATAAGCAAGGTGTCTTATTCCATTATGACGACATGCCTCCAATACATTTAAAAAACCTACTATATTACTATCAATATAAGTATGAGGATTCTCTAAACTATATCGTACCCCTGCCTGAGCTGCTAAATTACACACCTTATCAAATCGCTCTTCTTCAAACAATTCGTTCAATGCATCACGATCGCCCAAATTCATTCGCACAAAACGATATTTATCAAACTTGCTCGACTGAACTTGCTGATACCATTCTGCTGCATCTCTAGAGATTCCATTCTCATTTAGTCGGGCATATTTTAATCTTACATCGTAATAATCATTAATATTATCAATCCCCACTACCTCATCTCCTCGTTCCAATAAACGCTTAGTCAAGTGGTATCCGATAAAGCCAGCTGCTCCAGTTACAAGTATCTTCATAAATAAATTCTCTACAAACGTCCGTCCACTAATTCCTTATTCCAAATTCCCTTTATATCATAAATCACAGCACCATTACCATTACGTAAAGTTGCTATATCCAACTCTTTGAATTCATTATGAGCAACAGCTAAAACTACAGCGTCATATTTATTTTCAGAATAAGAATTCACTAACTCTAAACCATATTCGTGATCTACTTCTTCTTTATTTGCCCAAGGATCATAAACATCCACATCACAACCATACGTTTTCAATTCATTTATCACATCAATGGCTTTAGTATTACGAATATCTGGGCAGTTTTCTTTAAAAGTAATTCCCAAGACCAACACTTTACTACTTTTAACTGCGTGTCCTTTCTGAATCATTTTTTTCACAATCTGAGTTGCCACCCAAGCTCCCATTCCATCATTCATTCGACGACCAGCTAATATTATCTCGGGGTTATAACCAGTCTCTTGTGCTTTTTGAGCTAAATAATAGGGGTCAACACCAATACAATGTCCTCCCACTAAGCCTGGTGAAAAAGGTAAAAAGTTCCATTTAGTACCTGCTGCTTCCAATACTTCCTTTGTATCAATTCCCAAATTCGAAAATATTTTCGCCAATTCATTTACAAATGCAATATTGATATCCCGCTGAGAGTTCTCAATTACTTTGGCTGCTTCTGCCACTTTTATTGAAGTAGCTAAATGAGTTCCGGCAACAATAACTTCACGGTATAATGCATCCACCTTCTCACCAATTTCAGGAGTAGAACCCGATGTTACTTTTTTAATCTTTGTTACTGTATGCTCTTTATCCCCTGGATTAATCCGTTCTGGAGAATACCCCACAAAGAAATCTTTATTATAAATCAATCCAGATTCTTTTTCTAAAACAGGTACACAATCATCTTCTGTTGCCCCCGGATAAACAGTTGATTCGTATATAACAATATCATCTTTCCCAAGAACTTTTCCGACAGTTTCTGAAGCCTTAACCAATGGAGTTAATACAGGGCGATGATTCTTATCCGTAGGTGTTGGAACAGTAACAATGTAGTAGTTACAAGCAATCAAAGCATCTGGATTTGTTGTTAAGAACAAACCGGCGCCTTCATTGTGTTTCTTTGACACTAGAACACTTTGTAGATTATCATCGTCTACCTCTAAAGTAGAGTCGGTTCCGCTATTCAACTCATCTACACGCTCCTGATTAATATCGAAACCAACCACTGGGAATTTTTTGGCAAACTCAACAGCCAGAGGTAATCCCACATACCCTAGTCCAATAATTGCAATTCGTGTATTGTTCATTTGTATTTAATATCAAGTACAGATTAGCAAACAATTAAGCCTCTCTGTTATTTTCTATTATTAAGTAATTTAATACTATCGTTACTCAGATACCATAGAATTATATAAAAAAACACCATCCTTGAGGCCTTTTTCAATTTTCAGAAAGAATACCTCTCAACACAGCTCCGCTTCCTGAGTCCCATTTATGAGTCTCTGTTTTTGAACATTTTCAGTCCTGAATATCAAGTAACACGTCCTTATGATTCTTTATCTCTTTATCAACATAGCATATGTCGAAATTTCACAACAACACACACCATATATTTCATCAATCTCTTACTTCCATTCCTGATCTTTCCTCCAGATCATTAAAGCTCGAGATTGATGCCCAATAAAATCACTAGCCTCCTCTGGACTAATGACCATATAACGCACCTTTCGTTTGATCATTGCCTCTACCTTAGTTGAAATCCTATTTAAGTAGTTCTTATCTAAGTCTTCCCCAACTAAAATCAAATCAATAATCTTACCATCTTTCCCTTCTGCAAAATCTCCAACCAACCAAGCACTATCAGGTTCACCAACACGGATAACCATCTCCTGAATGACTTTATCGATCCCTACATGTTTTAATATAATATTATGAATATCGTTGAATAAAGGATGTAGAACATTGGCTTGATACATTTTCTTATTCCCTTCATTATCCGCAGATAACAAACCAGCCTCTTCCATGCGATTCAACTCAACGCGGATTGCGTTACTAGACTCTCCAAACTCCTCAGCCAACCCTCGCAAATAGGAGCGAGTTTTACTGTTCAAGAAGAATTTGAGCAGTAGTTTAATTCGAGTTTTTGAGGTTATTAGGGTGTCTAACATTTCAAATCTAACTAAAGAATGAGTAACAAACTTACTCGTTTTTGATTTTAACTCCAAAGCTTTTTCAGAAAAAATGAAACAAAAAAATACAACTGAGCAACATACTAAAAACAATAAACTAACCTGAAAAAGAACCACATTGAAAAATACTTTTAATAAGTCAACGCCTCATTTCCTTCTGTATCCAAAATTATCTCCCTCTAACGCAACCTTTCTTCACACCTTGCATCAATGAAGTACAAACAACATTTTTTTGTGTATTTAGTGAAACAAATGGTAATACTTACAACATATGGTACTACCAAAGTTATTTAACATCACACCCTACAGGTGTTGAACTAAAATTTTTGCGAGATGAAGAAATTAGGATGGGGAATATTGGCAACGCTTTTATCGTTGACCATATTAATGGGCTGTAATGATGATAATGATGGTTATTCATTAGGAAATTTCTGGGTAGCTATAGCAACAGTAGATAAACATGGAGATAGCGATATCGATTATACTCTTCAACTAGATGATGAAAATACGGTACTTCAGCCAGTCGCTTTTGGTTATCCTCACTTCAAAACAAAAAACAACCAGCGTGTAGTTGTAAACTACACAATACTTGGCGACAAACATACTGCAGACAAGAAAAAGTATTTGGTAAAAGTAAATGCATTAAAAGAGATTCTTACAAAAAGTATTTTGGAATTAACCGAAGCCAATAAAGATTCAATTGGTCACGATCCATTAAGAGTGAAAGATATGTGGATTACCAACAATTACCTCAATTTTAAATTCGACTATTACGGAGGGGGCAAAATTCACTTTATTAATCTTGTAAAGGATCCAAACAATGCAACTGATGACAATGGGACAATTCTTTTAGAATTGCGCCATAACGAAAATGACGACTATAGAAATAACTTATTAACAGGACTTGTAAGCTTTGACTTGAACAGTCTTAATTTAACCAATAATCAAGAGGTTAAAATTAAGGTAAAAGCCAAAGAATACGACAATCATTGGTATGAGAAAACGTTCTCATACACACATTCGGTAGAATGAAATAGGTGATCAACCGATCATCGTTTCATCGCAATTAGGGTTTGATCGAGCCTATTCACTTTCGTGAGTAGGCTTTTTTATTAAAAAACCTCTCGACACACAAAAAACAACACACTATTTATATATTCAGAATATTTTAAAAATCACAATTTTCTCACATACAAACAGATAACACAACAAAAATTGAAACATTATTGATATAGTTTCGTAAATAAGATGTTTAAAACCAATAAACTATAATTATGAAACTATTTAAATTATTATCTATCGCATGCATTTTAGCATCATTTTCTCTAAGCTCTAATGCTCAAACTGTTTCAACAGACAACAATCCAGCTTACTGGGAAGCCTCACAAGGTATGGTAATCAGACACTCGATTGACCCAAACCCCTACACAGGCACAGGAGTAGAAATTGATATTACAGTAAACATGGATGCTAACAACAACATTCAAAGTCTTTCAAGTGCTCTGGCAATAGGTTCAATTGGACAAATGAACTTTCACTGGTTCCCACAGTCTGGATCTTACTATTATGACAATGCCGATGGTACTTTTACTTACTATGTATACGGAGCATTAGGTTATTGCTACCCTATCATCAACCCTATCAGAGGGATAGATTCTGGCTACAAACCACTACCTATCTGTGTATCTACACCCTACATTTTAACAGGAACAGTTCCTTACCCTCCATTTAACAGATAGATATCCACTAGCAAAAGCTCTCCTTTTTTACAAGAGGAGAGTTTTAACATTAAAATCAACAAAATAGCATCAGAATTACCTTGCCTCGTTCACGACGACACTCCAACTCCAGTCTACTCATTCTCCCCACCCTCTGCAACATTTCGTGCTTCCATTCCCCCAATTCATATTTACCATGTTCACTTTGCTACTTTTCAACTTTCATCCATCCAACCTGCTTTTCGACAGCTTTCTTGCATTCACCTATTCAATGGTGTATTTTCACATTCTCATAAAGAGAAATTCAAAAAAGAATCAGATAAACATGAAGAAACAATTACTAAATGTGCTTGTAATTGCAGCTCTACTAACTGGCTGTACTGCTCAAAAAGCAGATCAACAAGCAACTTCAAAGAAAGGATACCATCCGGAGGTTCCACAACTTAAATCGGATGTAATGACTCCCGAATTACTATGGAGTTTCGGACGCATTGGAGGTGTAGAAGTGAGCCCTAATGGAAAAACAGTTTTATACGGTGTTACGCACTTCAACATTGAAGAGGATCGATCGTACAGAGATCTTTACACCGTTCCTACAGCAGGAGGAACTCCAACACAAATCACAGACACCAAAGAGAAGGAATTTGCTGCTGTTTGGCGACCTGATGGTAAAAAAATTGGCTATCTGTCTGCCAAGAGCGGTTCGGTTCAGCTATGGGAAATGAATCCTGATGGTACAAATAAAATTCAGGTTTCAGATATTAAAGGCGGCTTAGCTGGTTTCAAATATGCTCCTACATTAGACAAAGTAGTATATGTACAAGAAGTAAAGTTAGACCAAACTGTTAACGACAAACATGCTGATCTACCAAAAGCGAATGCCCGAATTGAAAACGACATCATGTATCGCCACTGGGATCACTGGAGCGACTTCAAGTACAATCATCTTTTCATAGGAAACTATACCGAAGGGAAATTAAGTCAGGGAATAGATATTATGAAAGGAGAAAAGTATGATGCACCTATGAATCCTTTTGGAGGCACCGAACAGGTTAACTGGAGTCCTGATGGAAAAACATTGGCCTATTCGTGCAAAAAGAAAAATGGTAAAGAATACGCACTATCTACCAATTCTGAAATTTTCCTATACCATACTGAAACAAAAAAGACAGAAAATTTCACCAAAGGAAATATGGGTTACGACTGGAATCCAACCTTTTCTCCTGATGGAAAATACTTAGCATGGGAAAGCATGGAGCGCGAAGGCTACGAAGCAGATCAACTTCGTCTTTTTGTGGCCGACCTGAAAAAAGGCACTCGCACCAACTACTCTAAGCAATGGGAGCAAAATGTCGGACACCTTTCATGGTCGAAAGACAGTAAATCCATTTGGTTTATTAGCGACCACCACGCTACAGATGAAATCTACAACATAACACTGGCCGATGGTGAAATTCGCAAGATAACAGAGGGAGTTCACAATTATCAAACCATTGCCGAAGCAGGAAATTTACTTGTTGCTCAAAAGGTAAGCATGTCGCAACCTGCAGAAATTTATTCTGTTGATCCGAAAACAGGAAAAGCCAAAGCGCTTACCAACACCAACAAACCAATGATGGATCAACTTACTTTTGGTAAAGTAGAAAAGCGTTGGGTAAAAACAACAGACAATAAAGACATGTTGGTTTGGGTAATTTATCCTCCTCATTTCGATCCAAAGAAAAAGTACCCTGCTCTACTATATTGTCAGGGAGGGCCACAGGGAACTGTAAGTCAATTCTGGAGCTACCGCTGGAATTTCCAGATGATGGCAGCCAACGATTATATCATTGTTGCTCCTAACCGCAGAGGATTGCCAGGCTTCGGCATGGAATGGCTAGAGCAAATTAGTAAGGACTACGGTGGTCAAAATATTAAAGATTACCTAAGCGCTATCGATGCTGTTTCGAAAGAGCCTTATGTAGATGAAGATAAATTAGGTGCAGTGGGAGCCAGCTATGGCGGATTTTCTGTATTTTACCTGGCCGGAAACCACAACAAACGCTTCAAAGCATTTATCTCTCACTGTGGAATATTCAATTTCGAACAGATGTACACTACCACTGAAGAAATGTGGTTTGTTAATTGGGATTACGGTGGCGCATACTGGGACAAGAAGAACAAAGCAGCTCAACGCTCTTACAAATTCTCTCCTCACCGTTTTGTAGACAAGTGGGACACTCCGTTAATGGTTATCCATGGAGGAAAGGATTTCAGAATTCCATATACACAGGGAATGGGGGCATACAACGCTGCTATTCTAAAAGGTCTACCTGCACGATTCCTTTATTTCCCAGAGGAAAATCACTGGGTACTAAAAGCTCAGAATGGAATATTGTGGCAAAGAGAATACTTTGCTTGGCTAGACAAATGGCTGAAATAAAGTAGGAATAGTTAAAAAGTATAAAGGTTAAAAAGAAGATGGTTTGTCAATACCACTCTTTTGACTTTTATACTTTTCAACTTTTACAGCTCTAAACAATGCTACCGCACGATTCCTATCGTGTGGTAAACACACACCACGCGAAAGATTCGCGCGGCAGCAGCTAAATCAATTTTATCAGCCATTTTTACTGCCTTATCAGCTTACAATCCCTGCTATCTACATCTATAAGATTAGTCGGAAGTAAGCTTTCATGTGATGCTCTTACTGGGCAAATGTCAATACCTCCTCGTCGGGTAAACAAACATGCTACCATCAGTTTTTTCGGACTAAAAACATCATAAAGTCGCTTATAAATCATCTCGCATACTTCTTCGTGAAAATGATTCTCATTTCGGAAAGAAACCAGATACTTCAACAAAGACATCTTTGAAGGAATACTTTCCCCTTCAATATTAATATATACACTTCCCCAATCGGGCTGATGGGTAATTTTACAGTTACTTCTCAGCAAATGACTTCCAACCTTTAATACTTTTCCCGCAACTGACTCTAATAACTCCGGGCTTTCATTAAAGTGAGTGTAATCTACTAACTCTGCATCGGGATGCTGTTCCAGTAGGTCGAAATCATTAAAATCCAACTTCTTCTCTTGCCCATCTTCCATAAAACTAACATCGACATTTGTTCCTAAACATTTGTCAAGATCAGCTTTTATTAACGTAAGTACCTCTTCGATTCCTTCCTGTCTGTTTTTTCCAAAATTCGACATATTGAAAGAGTTAAGATACAATTTCAATGATTTACTCTCGACCAAAAAAAGATTATCAGCACCATAAACCAATTTCAGCATTCCCGTTACAGGCAAACCTATTTCGGTTAAAAAACCCAACTCGTAAGCATGCCAAACATCCTTCCCCACAAAAATGGAAGGTCGTTCTTCAATATTATATATTTTTCTGTTCTCATAGCGAGGTACCGCAACCAAAACAGAAGCATCGTATTGCTCTGGAAACTCTGATTTTTTTCCTAGATGAGTTGCCTCAACAGGCTCATTGATTTTATTTTGCATCATATCTATAGTCAGTATTTACTAATACAGATTTGTAATCTGTGCTAGCTTTAAAACACTTAAACAATTGAGCGCTACCAAACAATTCCCATCGTTTGGCACACACACCACTCGAAAGATTTGCGCGGCAGCAATAATTCTTTTATATTATCCCTTTAACCTTCGCTGGCGCGGATTTGCAATCCGTGCCTTTTATTTATTATCCCTTAAGCACTCTTTTCTTTATAAATCCAACCATAGCATACACTAATGGCGTATCTAAAGCTGCAATTCCTAACTTAATCAAGTATTGCCCAACAATCATTGTCCACATAGGAGCTCCTGTTCCGTAAAATGCCACCACAATAAAGATCACCGTATCCAACAACTGAGAAACCATCGATGACAAGTTATTACGCAACCATAAATACTTGCCATTTGTCAAGCGTTTCCAAAAATGGAAAGCCCACACATCATGTGTTTGACTAACAATATAGGCCAACAAGCTTGCAATTACAATCCGTAAATTACTACCTAAAATTAATTCGTACTGTTCCTGATTCTCCCAAAAAGGAGATCCTTTCATAACAATGGCCCAACGAATAAAAAGTGCAGACAACACTGCCGCTCCCAATCCCAACAAAACCAAAAACTGAGTCGTTTTTCTACCCCAGATTTCGGAAATGGTATCGGTTACAGCAAAGGTTAACGAATAGCAGATAACTGCAGCTGGTCCAATTAATCCACCAATTGAAACCGTCTTAACAGCAATCACGTTGCTAACTACCAACAAGCTAATAAATACTGTGGTAAGTGCTAAAAATACGCGTTGTTCTTTTGTAAAAATCATAAACGCCCCCCTTCCCTCTTCTCCAACGCCAAAGTAGAAGCGCTTCCATTAAAATGGAAATATCTAAGTTCTATTTTCATAACTAGTTTTGTTTATAGACAGGATGTTTACGAACTGTCTCATTATTTTCAATGCAAAGTTAACGGAAAAATTGTTTTTAGAACAAACTCCAATTTTCCAAGATGTAAACGCACAGAGTTATCAAGTAATCGTTCTTTAAAAGAGAAAATGTTCAAAAGTTAAAAAACGACAAAAAGATCTCTTCAAAGGTAGAATTGCTTTCTTTCAACACTTAGCTCCTCAACTTTTAAACCCTTTTAACTTTCCAACCTTTAAACTTTCCCGCCTCTTTAACGGTTATATCTCTCGAACCAAAAACATTTAAAATGCGCATACTAATTTTATTCTCATTAATAATTTCACTTTTTGCATGTAACAAGTCCACTAATACTCCTCCTTCAAAAGAGATAATGGCAGCTGGACAGAAACATTACACTGCCCATTGTAAAGTTTGCCATCAAGCCAATGGAGAAGGCACCTCCATGATGAATCCTCCATTAGCCAACAACAAAACAGTTACCGGATCTCCCGAGAAACTGACCAAAATTGTTCTGTTTGGTCAATCTGGTCCTATCAAAGTAAATGGAAAAAAGTTCAATGGAGTTATGGCTCCCCACTCTCATCTTTCAGATAAGCAACTGTCCGAAATTCTTACTTACATTCGAAACAGTTGGGGAAATGAAGCCAGTGCCATCACCACCGAACAAGTTAGAAAAGTTCGATTTAAATAAAATGCGAACGAAAAATCCTTCAATATACAAAGCTGCTGCACGACGACAGTCGTGTGGCTCTCAATAATCATTCAGTATCAAGTACAAAATAATTGCATCGATTACCACTACAGCTAACAATTGTGACTGAAAGGTTTCTTCAATACGTTAATTGTTTAGTCCTGCGAACATCCTAATTACATTACTACTTTTTAACTTTTCTGCTTTCCAACCTTTTAACTTCTCTCTCATGTTCTTAAACATCTACTAAAACATAACCAAACACTAGTAAAATGGGTTGTAATCATATAGCATACTTTGATACTGATTAACACCTTATAACATGAATTTAACAGCAGAACAAATTACCCAAAAGCTACTCGACAGATTATGGATGCAATACATTCAACGAGTTAGTTATGCACGCACCTACGTAGAGTTAGTTACCCGCCAAGGAGGTACCGTTCACAACGATCACATTGCCCTAAGAACATTGAACACTAACACCGGTAAACAACCATCCGGAGTGGAAGCATTTCGTCCCATATGGGAAGCTTTAGGCTTTATTGAGCAGAGTCAATACCAGTTCCCTAAAAAGAAACTAAATGCCATTCACTTTCAACATCCCAACATTAAATTTCCAAAAGTATTTGTCAGTCAATTGGAAGTAGATCACCTACCAACCGACATTCAAAAAATAATCAACGAAGCAGTTAACAATACTCAATCACTGCTTTCGAAATACGACTATGCACTTCTGGAAGAGTTAAAAGAACAAAAGATGCTTGATGAAGCTGCCGCACACTCGCTTATCGAATCATTATTTCGTTTCTTTAAACGTCCATGGGAAGCACCTTTAAAAGATACTGTTTTACAGGTGAACGAAGTATCTCAATATGGAGCATGGACATTGCTACATGGCAATTCTATCAACCATTTCACGGCCTACATCAATTTCCAGCAGGTAGAAGCATGGCCTACAATTACCAAAACTGTTGAAGGCCTCCGCAATGCACAGGTTCCAATGAAGAAAAATATCGAAGGAGAAGCCAATTCCATTCTTCAACAATCGTCCACCGAAGCTGTTACCGAGGCCTGCTTAGTAAAGCTTAATAACGGAGGAGAAAGTACCATAGAGTGGACTTATGCCTACTATGAGTTGGCCGAACGAGGTATAGATCCTACCACAGGAGAACTATTCCAAGGCTTCTTGGGAGAACAGGCAACTCACCTATTCGATATGACTGGAAAACAATAATAGTCAAAGAGAGGGAAGGTTTAAAAGGAGGTCCGAGCTACAAGCTCGAACCAGCATGGAAAAATAATAGTTAGAGTGAGAACAAAGAGGTTCGAGTTGACAACTAGAACCAGCGGAAGTAGTGATACTAGCTACTATGTACTTAAAAAAACAAATCGCTTCTTTTCAATCGCGATAACGAGATCCACATCTATGGGTATTGGGTTACGACTACCTATTTAGCCATATCAGCCCTTGGTATGAAAGTAATATCCACGATTAAATTTTTTATAAAAAACGAACACAATATGGTAAACGGAAAGATTCAAACACTTAATCAATTCATTATAGAACGACAGAAAGAACACCCTTATGCAAAAGGAGAGTTCTCTCGCCTAATGCACCATGTGGGCATAGCAGCTAAAATCGTCAATCGCGAAGTAAATAAAGCCGGATTGGTCGATTTATTAGGAGATGCTGGCGAAGAAAACATTCAAGGTGAAACCCAACAAAAGCTAGACGTTTATGCCGACGTTCACTTTATCGATGCACTGAAAAGCTGTGGAGAAGTGTGTGGTATTGCAACTGAAGAAAATCAACATATGATTACTTTCAATAATGCGCTATCCAAAGATGCGAAATACATTTTCCTAATGGATCCGCTTGATGGTTCTTCCAATATCGATGTGAATGTTAGCATAGGCACACTATTTTCTATTTACAAAAGAGTTACACCAGTTGGTACAAAAGCCGAAATGCAAGATTTTCTTCAACCCGGCAATCAACAAGTTGCATCCGGATATATTTTATACGGATCATCTACCATGTTGGTATACACTACAGGTAATGGCGTAAACGGATTTACCCTCGACCCTTCCATTGGTGAATTTTGTCTTTCTCACCGCGACATAAAAACACCTAAAGATGGTACAATTTATTCCATCAACGAAGGCAACTACTCTAAATTCCCATTCGGAGTGAAAAGCTACATTAAATATTGTCAAGAGAACGATGCCAAAACCAAGCGTCCATACTCTTCTCGATACATTGGATCGCTGGTAGCCGATTTTCATCGCAACTTCCTGAAAGGAGGGATTTTCATGTATCCTGAAAGTGTCTCTTACCCCACAGGAAAACTTCGACTGCTTTACGAATGCAATCCCATTGCCTTTTTAGCAGAACAAGCAGGAGGTTTGGCATCCGATGGATTTAACCGAATAATGGATATTCAGCCCAAGGAATTACACCAACGTATTCCTTTCTATGTCGGCTCATCCAATATGGTTAAAAAGATTGAACAGTTTTTAAAAGAGCGGTAAAACTGTTCATTTAGGCAAAATACATTCCAAATATTACCACAACAAAAAAGCCTGCAGCTATCTATAAACTGCAGGCTTTTTCATAAACATTATCGTTGAATTACTTCGTTACAATTTTCTTGCCTTCCATAAAGAAACGAGATACATAACCTTTACCGTTACTCTTCATCTCTTTTCTGTAAGATTCAATCTGCTTCAATATCTCTTCTAACTCTGTATCTTCATGATCACCATTGCCTTTTTCGTGGCCATCCAAGTGCTTCTTCTCATCATCTATCTCCACATCAGCACGCGCTTCTTCTTCCCACTCTTTCAAGTATTTTTCATCAATTCTAATCTCTTTTAAAATACCAGAGATAGTCAATTCATTACCAATCTGATCTTGACTAAAAGGCTTCATTACATCACCTGTTTCTACTCGTAATGTAATATCTTCGGTACTTCCCATTAAGAAACAACGCTTTCCACCGTGCTTACAAACATGGTTTACAGTACCTGTAACCACAATGGTTTTATCTCCATATTTATCTCCTTTTTCGTAAACTTGATCAATTGTAAACTGAGGAGTTGCTTCTGTCAATTTAGTCGCCGGAACTGTTTTCTTTTGTTTCTTCGCTCCACAGCCCACCATCAACGAGGCGCAAAGCAAAACAAATAGCATTCTTTTCATAGCATAATGATTTTAGGTATACAATTTTAACTGAATATCATGATAATAAATATGGCCGGACCAACTAACCCAGCTAATGTTAACCACAATCCACGTCGGGTTATTCCATTTTTTCCTTTCAAAATAACAATTCCTGTAATTGAAACTATTATCAATAAAACAGCATATATATCCGATATCCACTTCCATATATGATGTTTCCCGTAATGCATATTATTAATGGCAAAAAACACCGGACGCTTTTTAATCACTTCCAACCATCCACTTCCATTATCTGCATTAAACTCAACAGTTCCACCATCCACAAAAACTTTAATGGTATTTCTCGATGTTTTAAAGTGCTTTTTATAATCCACATCGGCACCTGCTTTCGATAAAGCAGTAATTACCTCTTCTTTAGAATAAGGTACACTTCCATCAGGTTTCACTACCACTTCTTTTTCTGTCACAATGTAGTTAGGATTCCAATCGTACATATGGTTTAAAGCAATCCCCGACAAAGCATACATCAATGTAATTCCAACAATAAAATACCCAAAATCGCGGTGTAAAATTCTCCACAATTTTCGATAGTTATAACCTTTCTTCGCATTCATAGCACATCCGTTTTTTGACAGAAACGAATGTAACAAAAAAACTTAGGTTATTAAATGTCATTTATCCTAAAATTCAGTCAGTTTAATATGCTTTTACAACAGTTCAAATATATTGCTCTCTTGCTATACCATTAATACTGTTAAGAATAGAAATTTCTTTATAAAACTTTAAACTTCTTGAGCTATAGCAAACAAACATAAATTGTCCCCATCACAAAATACATCTACAAAATTTATGCACATAGGAATAATTCGTTACAAACAGATTGCGGGAAAGAACTTGTTAAATAAAACCAAGCATGCTAAGTTATTGCCAATAAAAAAAGCCGCTTTGAAGCGGCTTCTTCCCTCAGAATAATTGAGCTTTTTTAACGCAGACCATAGTTGGTCATTCAAACTAATCGATACTTGGAAAAATATTTTGTCTTTAAATTAAGTGCTAAGTAATCGGGATGACTGGCAGCCACCCCGAATGGAATCGCTTTTTTACTCAATAACTTTACGCTAAATATATCTTGAACTGTAGCATTTTCTATAGCTACAGATGAAATACGAACCTTCGATGAACTGTTTTCAATGGAATTTTCTTCCCCCATCCACTCTTTCAACCAATCTTGTTTCGAGAAATACTCGATCCCCAAAAGGATACCACCCAAAATGAGTAGCAGCATTACCCGAAGAATTAGTTTCTTCTTCTCCGATCTCAATATTTTAGTTTTATTCCACATTTATCGAAATATTCTCGTCGGTTTCGCACTAGTGCTTGCCAATACCATACCATAAACTAACATCCTGATGCCATCCTCTTCAATTATTCTCTTTTCAAGCTGAGAACAACCTACTTACAATTTTCTCACAAAGAATATCACCCATACCACACAAAACAAAAAATGGGCGATATCGCCCAACGGGGCGAAAGTCAACGGGCGGAAATAACAAAAACGCCCACAATTCACCCCTTTTACACAAGCTACAACAAACCATTTTATACCTCAATATGTTGGTATCAGAAATAAATTGACAAAAAATATGGACTATAATATAGATGGTTTAGCCCCTGTAGTTATTACCAACAAGATTGAAATAACAGAACGCGTATTCATTTACCAATTTAAACGTGCATTCAATTTTGAAGCCGGACAGGTGATTGGTATTTCAGTTTTTGATAATACCGATGAGAAAATGCCAAGAATGTATAGCATTGCATCGGGCAATAATGATGAACTGGTATCCATCCTGTTCAATGTAAAAGAAACGGGATGGCTCACTCCTCTCTTGGCAAAAAAAGAAGTGGGAGATACTATATATATAACTGCTCCATCCGGAAATTTTCTGGATAATAACGAGTCGGCATTTTGGATTGCCACAGGAACCGGCATTGCCCCGTTTCACTCCATGCTACAATCAGGCAGTAGTGGACAAAAAACATTAATTCATGGTGCCAGGAAATTAGATAGTTTTTATTTCGAAGATTCCTTTTTAAACGTTAATCACCTTTCTTACATACGCTGTTGCTCGCAAGAAGAAGGCAATTCAATCTACTTTGGTCGCTTAACTCAATACTTAAAAGAATATAACAATCTGCCACACGATCAAAAATATTATCTTTGCGGCGTTCCGGAAATGGTGGTTGAAGTTCGCGACATTCTCATTGACAAAGGAGTTCCTTATCAGCAGATTGTAGCCGAGATTTACTTCTAAACTCATTTCTTTTATTCGGAGCACTATAAATATTATTAGAATGAAACAAGAGCTACTGGGCAAAACATTAAAAGAGCTACAAGAAATTGTTGGCGAATTAGGCTTACCTAAATTTACAGCCAAGCAAATTGCTGATTGGTTGTACAAAAAAGATATTCAATCGATTGATGAAATGTCGAACCTTTCCAAAAAAGCACGTCAATTGCTGAACGAGCAATTTGAGATAGGTTATGTAGCTCCTGTGAAGGTTCAAACATCGGTTGATGGCACAAAGAAGTATTTGTACCCCACAGCTACTGATAAGTTTATTGAAGCGGCATATATTCCAGACAAAGACAGAGCAACGCTTTGTGTTTCATCACAAATAGGATGCAAAATGGGTTGTCTGTTTTGCATGACAGCCAAACAAGGTTTCCAAGGACAATTATCAACGGGACAAATTATTAATCAAATCAAAAGTCTTCCCGAATTCGAAAAGTTAACCAATATTGTATACATGGGAATGGGTGAACCATTCGACAATATTGAAGGGGTAATGAAAAGTACCGAAATTTTGACTTCTGATTATGGTTTTGGCTGGAGTCCTAAAAGAATTACTGTTTCAACCATTGGTATTATTCCTGCAATGCGTACTTTCCTGGCTAACAGCAAGTGCCATCTGGCTATCTCATTACATACTCCTTTCGATGAAGAACGAAAAGAGATAATGCCTATTCAGAATGTATATCCAATTTCTGAAATAATTGATGAGTTGCGCTCATACGAATTTACACAACACCGAAGAGTGTCGTTTGAATATATCATGTTTAAAGGAATTAACGATAGTTCGAAACATGTGAAAGAACTGGCTCGATTATTAAATGGGTTAAACTGTCGCATCAATTTAATCCGTTTCCATCCTATTCCGGGAACGCCATTGGAAGGAACATCAATTGAGAAAATGGAACAGTTCAGAGATCAACTTATTTCAAAGGGAATTATGACCACCATAAGAAAGTCGCGCGGAGAAGATATTTTTGCTGCATGTGGCTTATTATCAACGAAAGAACTTCTAAAAAAGCAAGAAGGGGACCATTAACCCCTTCTTTATAACACACTGTCCTACTGCACGTTATTAACACTTCATTTACATTCCGACAACATTTTACCTCTCCACATAAGCTTATCGACGAATCAATTCTGTTCATCGTTTTCTGGCACCTGTTTATAGAATAATTTTCTCTTCCAATTTAATCCACTATACATTTGAAGTAAGAAAACACACATCTCATATCTGTAAACTATTTAAAACATCGTTGTCATGAAAACATTTAAAACCGTTTCTAGTACCTTGTTGCTACTCATGTTTGTAGTGACATCAACATTTGCCACCAAGTTTGCTACCGAACTGACTGGCACGACTCCTACTGATTTTGGTAAATATTCAATTAAAGAAGTAAGTGAAAAAATGATGGTTGACGGGCACGCCATTAAAACCTTCGAATTGAATTACGAAAATACTACTCAAAAATTCCTTATTGGTGTTCAAAAGACAAAGAAGTGTAAGAATTTCATCGTACGTTCAGAGTCATTTGAAGTAGCTTACCTGTGTAATAAAGGGGTATTCGGAGTGAAGAAGTTAAATTCTAAGCAACGTAGCATGTCAGCTTCTGTAGTAAAAAAATACTTGGATCCGAAGCAATACGATATGCAAAAGATAATTACACAGAAACCCAAAACGGAAGAACAATTTTTAGGCCTTATTGCCTGCTATTTTCCAAACCTAATAAAAGCAGAATATAGACCTTCATTTTAACCGAACATAGCGCGCAAACTTATAAGCTATGGGTATGCAAACAATGAAATCCTGGGAGGTACGCCCGGGATTTTTTCGTTTATAAAAGTGTTATCACGCTAATAATTATCCCCATTTTTCTTCTGAAAAAGCTTTCCCACAATACTATATTCTACAAGTATTGCCACTAATCCAGTATAAGATTCATTTTAGCATTACTCAAACACTATTCATAAAAGATAGTGTAATATACTTTTTTATATAAACAAGAATAAATACATTTATGTCGGAATACATTATAGGGCTCCTTGGTAACTTTAAGAGGTGTAACTATACCAACTATTATTTTCTGTGTTGGTTACCAATGGAGGTTTTACAAAACAGCAAAACTGGGATCGTATAATTTCTTTAATACGATCCCTTCTTCGTTATTTTAAACCTTTTCTGAAGTTGAATGAACTGGAGGGCTGAATTTGCTCCGAGCGGCGCATGCGTTTAAATACCTTTCGATATATGTTTTTCGAAATATTTTCTCCCGAAAAATCAAGCATTATTCTTCTGAATCCTTTTTGCCACAGCATACTTGTATGTTGTGTTATTGCTACAGGAATGGTTGGATAAACAATAGTTATTCCATCCACTACTTCCCTTTTATATTCATTGTTATTATCATCCAAAAATACCTCTTCTGAACGATCAAGTTTTACTGGCATTCTGGAGTAAAATAGTTCCGGATAAAAATAAACAGGAACAATTCCCGATTTATTTCTCATGGAAAGTAGGTTATCCAGATCGTTCTCCTGTGGGTAAGTAAATATCTCAACACCTTGTTTATTCAACAATGAAGCTGTAACATCATTGGCCACATAAATATTTTCTCCTGCCAAAATCTGGACATTATGAGGCAACAGTTCGGTTTGAGATAAATGGCTAATCATGAAACGGCGCACTCCCTTTTTCGCCATTTTCTTACACAGGCTTCGATAAAACTCTAATTCCGTTTCCGGGATAAACTTCGGCAATTCAATAATGAATCGATCGATATTTTTTTGAATGAAAGGAGCATCTGTTTTCAGCTCTGCCCATTGACGTTTTGGGAAACGCATAATTAAACCATCGATATCGTCTAGCCACACTTTACGCAACCAAGCCACTTTATCAATTCGAACAAAAAGTTCTTCTAACTTTAAGTTCTTGGGCTTTGTGACTGTTTTCAGCATCTGGATTTTCTTCCCTTGCGGCAAAAATGCTTTTATTGGACGAACACCTCCTTGTAATTTTGCCGGGAATTTATCCTGATTAAGTCCCATTAAAAAGACTAAATCACCTTTCACCACATCGGTCTTATCCAGCTGAACACTATATCTATCGTTGCCCTTCGTCTTAAGTTGACGCAACTTAATTGCTTTTCGGTTGTCTCCCTTTGAGGAGCGCATTCGTACACGATTTCCTTCTTCTAACGAATAGTGCGATGTAAATTCTAAAAGCCCATCATGCTGTTTTAGCACTTTACCAATAAACAATCCCATGTTAGGTGTTTGTGAGATACTTTTACTCACATCTCCCCCCATGAAGTAAGCTGTTTTTTCGCGACCAAAATCTAAATTTAGCAATTGCTTGGCTTCATCTAATTTAGAGTGATCGTCCAGCATCATTCTGTAAGCTTTTGCTACTCGGTATACATATTCAGCCGACTTCAAACGCCCTTCAATTTTAATAGAAGCAACTCCCATTTTGGCAAACTGAGGGATCAAGTCAATCAACTGATTATCTTTCAAGCTGAATACATACTTTTCATCACGTCCACTCTTGTAGCCTCGTCGACATGGCTGAGCACACAGACCTCGGTTAGCACCAGAACCACCCAAAAAACTACTAAACAGACACATTCCAGAGAAAGAGTAACACAAAGCACCATGCGAAAAAACTTCAATTTCACTTTTACTTCGCTCACTAATTGCTTTCAATTCAAGATAAGTTAATTCTCGTGCCAGAATAGTTCGGGCAATTCCCAACTTACTGGCATGATTTACTCCAACAGAATTGTGATTAGCCATTTGAGTACTGGCATGTACTTCCAGTTTAGGGAAATATTGTTTGATTAAATGATATACTCCCCAGTCCTGAATAATTACTGCTGCAACGCCCGACTTTTCCAACAAATTTAATGTATCTAACAGCGTCAGCAGCTCATCATTCTTGATGATGATATTCAGTGTTACATAAATCTTCACTCCCCGCTCTTTAGCAACCTGGACTATTTCAGCCAATTGCTTATTGGTAAAATTGGCAGCTCGTCCTCTCGCATTAAAATCTTTCAATCCTAAAAAAACGGCATCGGCACCGCCTTCAATAGCTGCATAAAAATTCTCGACATTACCAACAGGTAGTAATAATTCGGGCTTAATCATTTAATCTTACTTTTCTAAAATTCAATATAACTAATGCTTCAAATTAAACTATTTGAAGCAATATATTTCGATTGACAGATATTCAGATTGTATGAAAGGAATTACCTCCATTTTATTCCATGATGAATTCTAACATCTTACAATCCTGCAATCTGCAATTGAACGATACAATTTATAGAGCCTTTATCAGAGGTCTAAATTGCTTAAAAAGGATGATAATCTACTATAACGACTATCATCCTTCTTCCATAAAATATTTAGTCATCTTGCCAAAGCAAGACACAATTATCCATTAATTACCATGCGTGCATATGGAGCAACACTTTGGTCTACAAATTCGCCTTTCATGTAGCGATAATATCCAGTGATTGCAATCATTGCAGCATTATCGGTTGTATAGGCAAACTTCGGAATAAACAAGTTCCATCCTCGCTTTTTAGCTTCTTCTGTCAGTCCATCTCTTAATCCAGAGTTGGCAGAAACACCTCCAGCAACTGTTACCTCTTTAATTCCGGTCTCTTTGGCTGCTTTTATCAATTTATTCAATAATATATCGATAATTGTTTTCTGAAGAGAAGCACAGATGTCTTCTTTATTTTCATCGATGAAATCTGGATTTTCCTTCAACTGATCGCGCAAGAAATACAAGAACGATGTTTTCAGTCCGCTGAAACTATAATCTAATCCGGCAATACGTGGCTTCGAGAATTGGAATCGATCAGGATTTCCTTGTTTGGCCAACTTGTCAATTAGTGGTCCTCCCGGATAAGGAAGCCCCATTACTTTAGCACACTTATCAAAAGCTTCACCTGCTGCATCATCAATAGTCTGACCAATCACTTCCATATCTAAATGGTCGCGAACCACAATAATTTGCGAGTTTCCACCTGAAACTAACAGACATAAAAATGGAAATTCAGGTGCTTTATGCTCTTCTCCTTCTTCCTGAATAAAATGAGCCAAAACATGACCTTGCAAGTGATTCACCTCTACCATTGGAATATTAGATGCCAAAGCAAAACCTTTTGCAAACGAAGTACCAACTAATAAAGAACCTAACAGGCCTGGTCCACGAGTAAATGCAATAGCATCAATCTCTTCTCGTTTTACATTTGCCTCTTTAATTGCCTTATCGACAACTGGGATAATGTGTTGCTGATGAGCTCTGGAAGCTAACTCAGGTACTACACCACCATACTCTTCATGCACTTTCTGCCCGGCAACTACATTCGACAATATAGACTCATTGCGAATTACGGCAGCCGATGTATCATCACACGACGATTCAATCGCTAATATTGTAACATCTTTCTTCTCTGTCATAATCAAAATCGCTTGTTACTATTGCACTTCCTTCAATTTGGAATAATTTTTGCAAATTTTAACTTCAATTTGGGTATGTAAATACCACCTTTTTCACTTATTTTGTTGCAAAATAGGAAGCAAAGTTATCAAAAAAACTAGGAAAATATTATTAAGCATATTAGTGGCCATCTTTCTTTTGCCAGTAATTGCCTATTTATTACTTCAAACCAAAGTAGTTCAATCGGTTATTATCGATAAAATTGTTGCTTCCCTTTCTAAGAATTTAAATACCGAAATTTCAATAAAGTCAGTAGATATAGGTTGGTACAAATTGATTTTGTCAGATGTGTTAATAAAAGATCAACAAAAAGACACCCTTCTCTATGCTAAGGATGTGAGCTGTTTTATTGAATCATGGAGTGATGACAATGAAAATTTTGTTTTAAAATCGATTCAAACCACCGATGTAAAAACCAATATTAAGCGTTTAAAAAGCTCCGAAGAATTCAATTATCAGTTTTTGACTGAAGCGATGAATGATACCACATTCTCCGATACTTTATCAACAGATACCATATCAACTCCATTAAAACTGATTTGCCGCGATTTCATATTTAATAATTCTCAGGTAAACTTTCTCGATCAGAAATCGAAAACACCAATTGACCTTCAGCTAAACGGAGTAAATATTCATGTTAACGATATTGCTATAAATGATGATTCAATCAATTTCAACTTAAAGAACTTTACACTAAAAGAGCAACATGGTATTGAGATTCGCAAGCTAAACGGGGCAGTTCTTTTATCGGAAAATGAAATTTCGCTGAAAAAAGTAAACCTTATCACGAAATATTCAAAAATTGATCTGCCACAACTACAGATAAACTCGAAACGTTATAACAGAACCAACAATGTTGGTGATTTAAAACTGCTATTCGATTTACAATCATCATATGTTAGTTTGACTGATATTGCGATGCTTGTTCCTGATTTGAAAGGAATGAATCTGCGTGTAAACCTATCGGGGCTTATTAGTGGACGTGTTGACGCATTAAGAGGAAAAAATATTGATATCAATTTTGGAGAAGAATCACGCCTTCTAGGAAGTTTCTACCTGAATGGTCTGACTGCTCCTGAAACTTCTTTTTTAAACCTGGAGGTAAAAGAAGCAGCAACATCATTTGCCGATATTTCTAAAATCCACCTACCCAATAGTGCTCAGAGTGAGCAGTTAAACTTACCTGAAAATCTGGCCAATGCCGGGTTAATAAAATACAGAGGTAGTTTTACCGGTTTTACCACCGACTTTGTAGCTTTTGGAATGCTGGAAAGTGATATGGGAAAAATTGTTTCCGATTTATCATTCAAACCCGACTCGGCGAAAAACATCCGATTTAAAGGACATCTGAAGACACACAACTTCCAGATTGAAAAACTTTTGCCTAAAAGCGCCATTGGAGCAATTACTCTGAATGGAGATATAAATGGTATTCGCCCAGCAAACGGACTTACACAAGCTGTTGTAGACGGTGTTATTGATAGTTTGGATTTCAATCAATATCGCCTTCGTAACATTCAGCTGAAGGGTGACCTTAATGAACGTAAGTTCGATGGTAAAGTGGAAATCACTGATCCCAATCTGGCAATGGACTTTAGAGGAAAAATTGATTTGAATCCGGAAACATCTGAATTCAATTTCACCACCAACATTAAGCATGCCAACTTAGCAGCAATTCATTTGACAGGAGACGATAAAACAGCACTGCTAAAAAGCACTGTATTAGCTAACTTTAAAGCAAAATCGATAGATAATGTACTGGGAGCTGTTAGCATTGTAAACACTCAATACATAAACGAAAATGGGACATTGAATCTGAAAGATTTTCAATTAGCTACCAAGTCCACTAAGCAAGAGCGTATGCTAACCATTCAGTCTGATTATGTTGATGGAGAAGTAAAAGGAGATTATTCATTTTCAAGCTTAAGCGAGTCGGTAAAACACATCATTGCTCAATTTTTACCATCTGCCAACCTCGAAAAGCATGAGCAAAATAAACCTAAGAATATTTTCAGTTACGATTTTCAAATAAAGGATATTAACTCTATTTCGAAAATACTTCAACCCAACCTACAGGTAAAAACGCCATTTAATCTTATTGGTCAAGTTGATGAAAAAGAAAACAACTTAGTAGTTAAATCTTTTATTCCTGAAATAACTTACAATCAACTACAAGCCAAAAACCTGGAATTAACTAGTGGCAAAAAAGATAATCATCTTAAGCTGAAACTTAGAAGTAAAGAATTGGCATACGCCAGCGGATTGAAATTGTACAATTTCAGTTTACACAACGATGCCATAAATGATACTCTAAAAACCAATATCAATTGGAATAACTGGCATGAAAAAACATATAGTGGAGATATTCATTTTGCCACAGTTTTCAATAACGACACACTGAAGTCACCTGTTGAATTCAACATCCTACCATCTCAGGTATATGTAGCCGATTCTCTCTGGACATTATCCCGAAGTAAGGTAAACATTAATGCCAAAGACATTGATATTAATCATTTTGCTCTTAAGCAGGGGAACCAACAAATTAAAGCAGATGGCGCATTGTCTTCAGACAAAACCAAACGTTTAAATTTAAAATTCGATAATATTCAACTAGGTGTTGCCGATCATTTGATTGGGGCAAAAAGTGGTTTATCTGGCCTGCTTAACGGAGAAGCTGGAGTTTACGATTTCTGGAATGAGAAACTGTTTTACTCCGATCTAACCATCAAAGATTTCGTTATTGAAAATTATCCCATTGGTGATATTGAACTAATTAATAAATGGGACCAAACAACATCGCGAATCGTATCTCAACTTCAGGTTACTGAAAATGATACAACACGACTGAATCTGGAAGGACACTATGATCCTGCAGCGAATCAATTCGATTATCACTCGGTTGTAGATGGGGTAAACATGAATGTGGTTAACCTTACTATGGATCCAGAATCGTTAAGTGAGATTAAAGGAAGAGCATATGGAAAACTGCGTGTATTTGGTAATTGGCCCGACCTAAAACTAGAGGGAGCTCTACTAGGACAAAACTCGAGTATAAAAATCAATTTCCTAAATACCCATTATACATTCTCAGACACCGTTTACTTTACTCCTGACAGGCTAATCTTTGATAAGATTGTGATTAGTGACGAAAAGGGACGCAAAGGGCTTTTCGATGGTGATATTAAGCATGAGTATTTCTCCAACATGAAATACAATCTAAACATCACTACCGATGATATGCTGATTCTGAATACAACTGCATCGGACAATGAGAAGTTTTATGGTACCGCATATGCACAAGGAATTGTTAATATTGGAGGAAAAGGGAAACTGGTAAAAATAGGAGGGCAGGTTCGCACTAAGAAAGGAACTGAAATCTATATACCAGTTGATGACAATGAATATATTGCAGAAAGTTCTTTTGTCCATTTTAAAGATTCTAAATCGAATAAAGCAGAAAAAGCACAGGAAACATACCAGACAGAAGGAGTTGAAGTAAATATCGACCTTATACCTACCACTGATGCTCAGATTCAAATTTTAATGGATTCTTACTACGGAGGAATTCTAAAAGGCTCCGGAACAGGAAATCTGAAATTGCAAATGGATCGATTTGGGGTTTTCGAAATGTATGGTGATGTTAAGGTAGATAGAGGAACCTTCAAGTTTAGTTTATTGAATGTCGTAAACAAAAACTTCACCATTAATCCCGGAGGTACATTACACTGGAATGGAGACCCTTACGAAGCTAACATTAACTTAAGTGGTATTTATAAACTTCGAGCTTCTATAAAAGATTTACCATTAGCAGAATTGATTGGTATCGATCCTCAACAAGATATTCAGCGCTCCAGAATACCTGTTGAATGTCAAATTAATCTTGATGGAATGTTAAGTTCTCCTAATATCAAGTTTGGTATTGAACTACCATCAGCCGAGCCACAGGTAAAAGATGCATTCCAAATGATGATCAGTAATCAGGAAGATTTGAACAGACAGATTTTGATGCTATTGGCAATGCGTCGCTTCTATACTCCACCTCAATATCAAACCACCACTGGAAGGGGAATCAATAATAGTGATATTGTTAACACATCTGCCGGAGAACTTATATCTAACCAACTAAGTAACTGGCTGTCTCAAATCAGTGATGACTGGAGTTGGGGTATTAATTATCGTCCTGGCACCGATGAAATAACCAGCGATGAAGTGGAAGTGGCATTAAGTACCCAGTTCTTCAACAACCGCCTGGTGGTAAATGGAAATTTAGGGAATAGCACCAGTAACAATAAGAACGACAAAACGCTAACTGGCGATTTCGACGTAATATTCAAATGGACTAACAAACTACAACTGAAAGCTTTCAGTAGAACTAACGATAACCTTATCTACGATTCTTCCCCGACAACTCAGGGAATAGGTATTTCGTACCGTGAAGATTTCAACTCGTGGAGTGAACTTTTTAAACGTTACACTAAGTGGTTATCAAAACCGAAAAAAAACAAATCTAAAGTTACTGATAAATTAGCATCTGATTAGAGTAGCCGACGAAACACCTGTAGTGAAACTCTCCCTATATTTGCACGATTTCTTTATTTTAAATAATACACATTAGTTATGAGTATAATGTTTATGCTGATGGTTGTTGTGTTTGTGTTAGGCTATTCTGCCATAGCGCTCGAACATTCATTGAAGGTTGATAAAGCAGCAACTGCTTTAATCATTGGGACACTTTGCTGGGTATTATACATACTTGGAGGGGAAGAAATTTTGAATTTGGGACTAAGCCCGGCGTGGGAAGCATTTTTAGCGGCTCACCATGACGCACATGGACTTCACTCAATCCAAGACTTCATTGTTCATTACGAAATTATTCACCATCTCGGCGAGATAGGTGAAATCTTGTTTTTCCTTGTTGGAGCTATGACCATTGTTGAAGTGGTCGATCAACATCAGGGATTTAAGATCATTACTGATAAAATCACCACAACAAATAAAGTAAAGTTGTTGTGGGTATTGAGTTTCTTGACATTTTTCATGTCTGCTCTACTTGACAATTTAACCACTACAATTGTTCTAGTAGCTCTTTTGCGAAAACTAATCGATGACAAACAAACACGTTGGTTCTTCGCATCGATGGTAGTTTTAGCAGCAAATGCAGGAGGAGCCTGGTCTCCTATTGGCGATGTTACCACCATTATGCTATGGATTGGCGGACAGGTAACTGCAGCTAAAATCATTACCAGTGTTTTAATACCAAGTACCGTTTGTCTGGTTGTGCCATTAACTATCGTTTCATTTACCATGAAAGGAGACGTTACTCGTCCTCCAATGATTGATGGAGAGCAGGATTACACCACACATAAAGATCGTGTAACGATGCTTGTTGTTGGTATAGCAGGTCTTTTATTTGTTCCTGTTTTTAAGACACTAACCCATCTGCCTCCCTACATGGGAATGCTTCTTTCTCTTGGTATCATCTGGGTTGTGAGCGACATTATGCATCGCAACAAATCCAAAGAGGTACGTTCTCGTTTAAACGTTGTTGGTATACTGAAGAAGATCGATACAGCAACGGTATTATTCTTTTTGGGAATCCTTTCGGCTGTAGCTGCACTTCAATCGGCAGGGCACTTGCGCTTGTTGGCAGAATTTCTGGATAAGCATTTGGGAAATATCTACCTTATTGACTTAGCAATTGGAGTATTATCATCGATTGTCGACAATGTACCTTTAGTGGCTGGAGCAATGGGCATGTACCCCATTGAAGCTGCTGGTGCTACTGGTTATGCAGAAGCTTTTGTACAAGGAGGAACATTCTGGGAGTTCCTGGCCTATACCGCTGGAACCGGTGGAAGTATCTTAATTATTGGTTCTGCCGCTGGTGTAGCAGCAATGGGATTGGAGAAAATCGACTTCATTTGGTACATGAAGCGAATAACACTACTGGCATTACTTGGATATTTGGCTGGAGCAGCAACTTACTATGTAATGTTTGCACTGTAAACGAATTGGTTACAAGCCAATATAAACTATAGTAAAAAAGGTTTTAATTATCGTTTGAACTTTTTTAATTTTACGAGGCATAATAAAAAGCATTATGCCTCGTTTTTTATCTACTATTTAAATTAAAAACACTACATGTCGAACTTATTGTTTTTACAGACCAATCAGGCAGTTGCTGAGACCGCAGAGGCTTTAGGTGAGGTTGCCGCTCAACCTGACGGAATAACAACAAAGTTTTTCGAATTAGCACTAAAAGGTGGATGGATTATGATTCCAATCCTATTCCTTTCATTTGTTGCCGTATTCATTTTCCTTGATCGTTACTTTGCCATCCGCAGAGCCACCAAGGTGGATACTTCATTCATGAATCAAATTCGCGATTACATCAAAGATGGAAAAATAGATGCAGCTATGGCTTTGTGTAGCTCTGAAAATACTCCTGTAGCACGCATGATTGAAAAAGGAATTTCTCGCATTGGTCGTCCATTAAACGACGTTAATGCAGCCATTGAAAATGTTGGTAACCTGGAAGTATCAAAATTGGAAAAAGGACTTCCTGTTTTGGCAAGTGCTGCCGGTGGAGCTCCAATGATTGGTTTCTTGGGTACTGTAATGGGAATGATTCAGGCATTCTACGATATGGCAAACGCAGGAAACAATATCGATGTAACACTTCTATCAACTGGTATCTACCAGGCCATGGTTACAACTGTTGCCGGTTTGATTGTTGGTATTATTGCCTACTTTGCCTATAACATTTTGGTAGCTAAAGTGGAAAAGGCAGTTTTCAAAATGGAAGCTTCTACTACCGAATTCATGGATCTTTTGAACGAACCAGCATAAATCACAAGTTATGGGTTTAAAACGAAGAAGTAAAGTGAATGCTAGCTTCAGCATGTCATCGATGACAGACATCGTATTCTTGCTGTTGATATTCTTTATGGTTACATCAACCTTAATTGCTCCCAATGCAATGAAAGTACTGTTGCCACAAAGTAATAACCAGACTTCGGCTAAGTCTACAGCATCAATTACTATCACAAAAAACCTGAAGTACTACGTAAACATCGATGGAAAAATCAAACAAGTTCGATACCGCGAAATTGAACCTGCATTTAGACAAATGTTGATTAATAATCCAGAGACATACATTGCGCTTCACGCCGATAAATCGATTGAATATGATGAGGTGGTTAAAATTCTTAGTCTGGCTAAAAAGAACCGACTAAAAATGATTTTAGCAACCACACCTGAACGCTAGAAAATAACAGAGATCTAAAGTAGATTTTCAGTACAGAAATCTATTTCAGGCTGATTTAGACCAACTATTTTTATATGAAATTAACCAACGATAATAAACGAGGACTTATTGGATCGGCAATATTCCATGCATTACTGATTTTGTTATTAGTATTGCTTGGCTTCTACACGCCGCTTCCTCTTCCTGCCGAAGAGGGAATACTGGTTAATTTCGGTGATAATAAAAATGGAAAGGGCATGATGGAACCACCACGCCCCAGACGTACACAGCCTGTAAAAAAACAGACTCGTCCGAAGACAACACCTCCAAAAAGAAAGGTTACACCTAAAAGTAAGCCACAACCTAAAGCCAAACAAAAAATCCTAACTCAAGATCAAGAGAAAACGGCTTTTATTGAAAGTGGAATTAAAAAGCGCAAAGAGGAAGAGCGTAAGCGAAAGGCAAAACTGGAAAAAGAGCGCAAGATAAAGGCTGAACAAGATAGAAAAGCCGCAGAAGCAAGAGAAAAACAGCGAATTGCTGCAGAAAAAAAGAGACAGGAAGAACTGGCTCGCCAAAAAGCAATTGCAGAACAAAAAGCCAAAGAAGAGGCGGAACGTAAACGCAAAGCAGAGGAAAAACGTAAAAAAGATGCAATAAATAGTCGTGTAAAAAATGCATTTGGCGGCAATGGAGCTTCAGATAAAAACAATAAAAGCAGAGGACAAGGTGTTACTTTCCCTGCCGGTAATCAAGGAGTAAAAACAGGCTCTGCCAATGCCAAAAACTATGGCGAAGGACAAGGTCGTGGTAATGGCAATGGCATCTCATACAATTTGGGAGGAAGAAGCATTGTTGGAGCACCTCCAAAGCCCGATTATCCAGGAAACGAAGAAGGAATTGTAGTAGTTCGTGTTAAAGTGGATAGAAATGGTCGCGTTACATCTGCAACTCCGGGAGCAAAAGGTTCTACCACTATTAATTCGGCATTATTAGCTGCAGCCAAAAGGGCAGCACTAAAAACACGTTTCAGTGTAAATAAAAATGCACCATTCGAACAGGTTGGAACAATTACTTATCGCTTTGTACTGGACTAATTTCAGATTTAGGGTTAGCCCATTTCATAACCCACAAAATCCATAAGAAGAAAACGGAAAAATAAAGAATTCCCTGAAAAACGAAATGATGCATCACATCAAATTTCTCAGGGAAATATTCTAATGTCCAACAGAGCAATCCCATTCGAATTGCATTCAGTAACATTATTGCAGTTATTCCCATAGGAGCAAACCACAATTTCGATTTTAAATTTCCAGGATAAGCAATCAGAAAGAAGATAAACATCAGAATAATATTCACTCCCATACAGGTATAAACTACTACAACACTTGAATTGGCAGACAGCTCTAAAGCATTTTGGGCATAATCGACCTGAGGATTTTCACCCAAAGCATACAAGAAAAGCTTAGCAACAAAAAGAAAAAAATCGGCTACCTTATCGGTCAACTCTCCATTTAAATCATGAATAATTGAAAACTTACGATAAAAGCGCCACAAAACATAAAGCAAACCTCCCTTAATCAAAAATCGATCGAGAGGAGTTCGCTTTAACCAAAATGCATTTAATTGAGTAATTGCTTTTTTCATAAGAACGGAAGCCATATTATCGTTAAATAATATACACAATTTATTTCGATTTGTTTAACTCATGATCAATTACGCCTCATTGCAACTCCTGTAAATTCTTCTGAAAACTGAACCAACTCCTCCCAATCTTGTACTCCATTCTTAATAGAAGATTTTGCTTTTATAGCTTTTCCTTTGAAAAAGAATTGACCAGCAACAATCCTTTTCTGACTCTCTTCAATATGTTTTGCCAACATTTCTCCGGCCTCACTTGCCTCTATCATTCCCATTAATGAAGATAAAAAGCGAACTATTCTTCCCTGTTTTTGTACGGTGTCTGTATTTACAATTCCAGGATTCCACTGCATATGATCTACATTGGTTTTACTCAACTTTTTCCAAAATTGAACCAACAAAGCACTACCAACTGCATTCTGCCAAACACTCTTCAGTTTGCTATAAGTTGGAGTTTTCAGTTTTGAATAATTGATTCTACCCATAGGCGAGCCGTTTACATGTACCACCTTCCCTATATCCGATTTTTCGAGTAACTCATTTAATCGAACCGAAAAAAGATATCGGGAAATATAACCAATAGAGAAGGCCAGGTCAATTCCATCTTCAGAAACAGTTTGTTGCCTTGGATATATTCCTGCATTAAGTACCAGAACATCTAGTTTTGCATATTTCTTAATGTAGTTATCCAAAAAAGTATTCACTTGTTCTACAGACGATAGGTCGATTAAAAACAACTCATGCTTTCCTTCAGGAAATATACTTTTCAATTCATCCAGCACATTCTTTCCTTTCATTTTATTTGTTCCCAATACATGAATGGAATAACCTCTTTTCGCCAAACCAATAGCCGTCTCTTTTCCAATACCATTGGTGCTTCCTGTTATCAATGCTACTTTACTCATAATCATCAAATTATTCGTTACTTTGCAAATATAAACCGTCGACTATAGTCTATGGTCAAATCTTTTTATCACTTTTTTCAATTTAAATATGAGAATAGGAATAATTGCAGAACGAACAGGTGTATCCAGAGATACTGTCAGGCTATATGAAAATATGGGATTGCTGGTAAATATTAATCGACCTAACAAATACAACAACTACAAAGATTACCCTGAAGAAAACATTCTAAGGGTTGAATTCATTTTGAAATTAAAGCAATTGGGGCTTACTCTGAAAGAGTGCAAACAAGTAATCAACACCATTGAAACAGAAGAGTACAATGCTGCATTTCAGCACTCGTTTCTTACATCGAAAATTAAAGAAATTGACAACAAAATAAAGGAGTTGAAGCAACTAAAAAAAACATTAACTACATTCCTGAATGACGGATGTAACAATACTTCAATTATAAATCAAGTAAAATCAAAAACGACTTAAAAAATATAGTTTCTCATAGTATGATTTTCCTCCAAACTATCCAATAAATAAATTATTACTTTCGGTTCGAAAATCACAAAGACATAAACCTAATCTATATTTTCATACCATTATGAAAAGGCTTCTTCTTGTTCTATTAATTATTATTTGTACCAGTGCAATTCATGCCCAGAATAATAATCGAACTCAAAAATACATCTCCGATTTCAATTTTCTAATAACAAAACTAATAGAAACACATCCAGATCCTTACTCTGGATTTTGTGATTCAATAGGTTTTCACTCGGCAAAGAAAGAGTGTATAGCTTCTATTAGTAAGGCCTATTCAAATAAAGAATTTGTCTTTATTGTCAATAAGTTTCTTTCAAATTTGAAGGACGGTCACACTTACCTTCAATTCCAACGCTCAAATAATAGAAATCAATACCATTTCCCTTTAAAGTTTAAAGCTTCCTCCAATCACATTTACATCCAAAATAGCAATAAAGAATACCAACATTTGCAGGGAATGGTTCTATTAAAAGTTAATAAACTCCCCATAAAAAGATTACTAGAAAAAGCTAGTCATTTTCAACCAGCAGAAAACTATTCGGGACAACAATATAACCTCATCAAAATTCTTCATTCGGATCATCTTTCTCAGTTATTTTTCGAAAAATCCGACACACTAACCCTCACTCTAAGGAACCAAACAGGTGACTTTAGAAATTATAAAATTCCATTTCTACCTAAATGCAAGTACTTAACTCAGAAGTCACGCATTCACACACACAACAGTAATGGTTTATTGGATTGGTCGATGATAGGCAAAAATGGTGATATTGGATATTTTCGTTGGAACAGTATTTTGAGCAGAGAAGTTGTACAGAATACTTATAAAAGTTCTCCGAGTTGGATTAACGGTAACATTAATTGGGCATTCAGTTTCCTACATGAAAAACGATCAACCAGTATTGAAGAAAACATCTTAAAAATCCCGTCACTATATGAGCAATTTTATTTACTAGCTAAAGCCTTAAAAAAGCGTAAATCTCAACACCTAATTATCGACCTACGATATAATAATGGAGGAATGACTCCAATAGTAGAGCCTTTATTATATATTTTATACGGAGACAGGTACTTGTCATTCGACTTTAATGCTCAGATGATTCGTAGAATATCTCCATTAGCATTAAATAAGATGGGGTATAAATCAATCTTAGAATTCAATAAAAAGTATGGCTGCAACCTTAAACTTGGAGATTTTACTTTTAGTCAGTTTGGTAATTTTCATCATCAAAAATCATTAGAAAAAAGACGAAGTATTGCTCTCAATGGATACAATGGTTTTGGGGCAAAAAACTTGCAAAAGACGCCTCTTCTTACCAGTATCAAAATAACTGTCATAACCTCACCTGAAACCTTTAGTGCTGCATACCACTTCACCTATTTTCTGAAGAAACTTGGTCGAACACAAATTATTGGAACACCTTCAAGGCAAGCAGCCAATACCTTTATGGAGACAACTCAAATTGTTTTACCCAACACTCAACTTACAGGTAGTATTTCTAACTCAAAACAAATCCTTTTTAAAGACACATCTATTCCTCAAAAAGATTTAAAGCCAGACTACAATATGAGCTGGGAAGATTTTAAGCTCCTTAATTTCGACTCAAATGCCGAAATACTAAAAGCATTAAAAATTATTGAATCGCATTAATTGATAAAAAAAGTGCCTGACATATTGTTTCAACATCAGGCACTCAACTGTTAAACGAGAATAAATATTATCTTTTCCAATCGGCATTTCTCACCCAATCAGCCATAAAACGGGCATTTTCATAAGGAATTGTAGGTAAAAAACCATGTCCTAAGTTGAAAATCCAGTTTTGATTTTTCTGACCAAACTCGATGTAGCGTTCCAATTGTTTTTCAATTACATCTTGAGAACTTAGCAGAATTCGAGGATCCAGGTTTCCTTGAAGCCCCACTCCCGGATCAACCAGTTTTCGGGCCACTTCAATTGGCACCTGCCAATCGATGCTCACGAAATCGCATATTTCAGGAGTAATCTTATCCAAACCAACTCCCATTCCTTTTGGGAAGTAGATGAATGGAATTCCCAAAGCACGAACAGCCTTACCAATTTTTTCAACAGCAGGCATAAACAGCTCGTTATATAGTTCATTCGGAATTAATCCGGCATGCGTTTCAAACAACTGGAATACTTGAATTCCATGCTCGTGCTGCTTTTGCGCATAAATAATCGATAGCTCAACAATGGCATCAATCAACTGCTTAGTTGCTTTTTTATTTCGGTATATGAAACGAATAGCTTCCGGGAACTCGATCTGACGACCTATTCCTTGCAACATGTAACACAACACTGTCAATGGCGCGCCACAGAATCCAATTAATGGAATATGAGCTGGTTTTGTGGCCATTATTTCATCAATCACATCGTAGATGTATTGCAACTTCGACGGATCTGGCTTTAGTTGAGCAACAGGATCATCGAAATGACTCAATGGCTTTTCAAACTCCGGACCACTATCTGAAAATTCCAATCCCATTCCCATTGCATAAGGAATAACCAAAATATCAGAAAAAAGAATGGCCGCATCCACACCTAAGTCGTTAATGGGTAACAAAGTAACCTCTGCTCCCAACTTAGGATCTTTCATCATCTGCCAAAACGAATACTTCTCTTTCAATGCCATATACGAAGGCAATACTCGTCCGGCTTGACGCATAAACCAAAATGGAGGGCGCTCTGTAGCTTCACCTCGCAATGTTTTCAGAAGAATAGAATCAGTCATATTCCAAATATATAAAGCCGATAAAATTACACCGGCAATTTATTACCCTTTTAATTCTTTCAATGCCTCGAACGATTTCTCAACTGTAAATTGAATATCGTCCATTGTATGGGCAGCAGATACAAACCCAGCCTCAAACTGAGATGGAGCCATATAAACACCTTTACTCAACAATAAGTTGAAATGTTTGGCAAATAAATCAGTATCGCATGTCAATACATCGGCAAATGAGTTCACCTGCTCATTCTCGGTAAAGAAGCTGGTGAACATAGCTCCTACTCGATTGATAACACCTGGTAAATTCAATCGATTTAAGTTATCGCGCATTCCTGCCTCTAAAGCAGCTGCTTTTTCCTCCAAATCTTCGTAAAACCCAGGGGTCTCATTCAATATTTTCAATGTAGTCAATCCAGCTGCCATTGCCATTGGATTACCAGACAAAGTTCCTGCCTGGTAAACTGGTCCATTAGGAGCCAAATGATCCATAATTTCAGCTTTACCACCATATGCGCCAACCGGAAGGCCACCACCAATGATTTTACCCAAAGTAGTTAAGTCGGGCTTAATTCCTAAAATAGATTGAGCTCCGCCCTTAGCAACACGGAAGCCAGTCATCACCTCGTCGAAGATCAACAAAGCACCATGCTCATCACATAACTCACGCATCCCTTGCAAGAATTCTGGTTTAGGAATTACAACTCCCATATTTCCCGTAATCGGCTCTAAAATAATTGCAGCAATATCTTCTCCATGTGCTTCGAAAAGTGCTTTTACCGACTCGATATCGTTATACTGAGCAGTCAAAGTATCTTGTGCAGTACCTTTTGTTACACCAGGAGAATTAGGAGTTCCCAATGTTAATGCACCAGAACCTGCTTTAATCAGGAAACTATCGCCATGACCATGGTAACAACCTTCGAACTTAACCACTAAGTTTTTACCTGTATAGCCACGCGCCAAGCGCAAAGCACTCATTGTAGCCTCAGTTCCTGAGTTTACCATTCGCACTTTTTCGACATTAGGCATAATCTCGCCAATCAATTTGGCCATCTCTGTCTCGATAAGCGTAGGAGCGCCGTAACTGGTTCCATTGGCCATTGTTTCGGCCAAAGCCGATAATACATCTGGATGCGCATGACCTACAATCATTGGTCCCCATGACCCTACGTAATCGATATAACTATTACCATCGATATCGACAATAGTGGCACCTTTAGCTTGTTTAATAAACAAAGGTGTTGAACCTACACTTTTGAAGGCTCTTACCGGAGAGTTTACCCCTCCTGGAATATATTGTTGTGCTTCGGCAAAAGCCGCGCTACTTTTTGTTGTGTTCATCTTTTAATAGTATTTAGCACTGAGTACAGAGTAGTTAGTACACTTACAAAGTCAGGCCAACACCTAATCTAGTTGCTAACTACTCAATACTAAACTACAATTCATCAATAATATCTTGAGTGTGATATGAGATAATTACATCGGCTCCGGCACGCTTGATTGAAGTCAGAATCTCCAATGTCATTCGTTTTTCATCAATCCAACCTTTTTCGGCTGCTGCTTTTACCATCGAAAATTCACCACTCACATTATATGCAACAATTGGCATGTTGAAAGTATCTTTTAAACGACGAATAATGTCCAAGTAACTTAAAGCAGGCTTCACCATAACCATGTCGGCACCTTCTTCAATATCCAATTCCACTTCGCGTAATGCTTCGTTGCTATTGGCAGGATCCATCTGGTAAGTAGAACGGTCTCCAAACTGAGGCGCACTCTCTGCAGCATCTCTAAATGGCCCATAAAATGCCGATGCATATTTCGCAGAGTAGGCCATGATAGGCACATGTGTGAATTTATTTTCGTCCAAAGCCTTGCGCATTACTCCCACACGACCATCCATCATATCACTTGGAGCTACCATATCAACACCAGCTTCGGCCATAGAAACAGCTTGCTTTGCCAATGTCACCAACGTCGAGTCGTTATCCACATCGCCATCGATAATTGTTCCACAGTGCCCATGAGTAGTGTACTCACAATTACAGATATCAGCAATAACGTATAGTTCTGGTACTTCGGCCTTAATAGCTCTTACCGCTTGCTGAACAATACCATTGTGCTCACATGCCACATGTCCGTGATCATCTTTATGCTCTGGAATTCCGAATAACAACACCGACTGCACTCCTTTAGCATAAAGCTCTTTGCATCGCTCTACCAAAAGATCGACAGATAGCTGATAATTCCCCGGCATAGATGGAATTTCGTTTTTTACCCCTTCGCCATAGCGTACAAACAATGGCATAATCAGGTCGTCGCGAGTTAATTTTGTCTCCCTTACCATATTTCGGGTAATTGGCGACTTTCTCAGTCTTCTTAAGCGTGTTACTGGAAATCTCATAGTCACTAAATTTTATTCTTGTTGTTGGGTAAAGTAATTATTTATTGCCTGAAAAATTCCTTCCAAAGAAGCCATAGGAGCTATCATTTTCGGATTGAATCCATTTTTCAAAGCTGCTTGTGCAGTTACCTCTCCGATACAGCATATGGGCAATGATTCCAAAGCCAATGTCTGCTGAAATTTCTGTTTAAAAAATGTTATTCCAGAAGGAGATGTAAACACAATTATATCGTAAATATTCTTTTCTACCTGTTCAATTATTTTTGCATCGAAAGCGTCTGGCATAACCGTTTGGTATACATTTAACCGCAACGATTTTCCATATTCCGACAGTGCCTCAGATAAACGGTCAGGAGCTAAAGTTCCGGTGGGCAACAAGATGGTCCGCTGTTCTTCTTCTGTAAAAATATCGCATAACTGACCTATCAGCTCAAAACTGGTATTTCCTTTATTTTCATAAAAAGGTTCAATACCATATCTCGCTAATTCTTTGGTAGTACGCTTTCCAATGGAAATAACTTTACAGTCGTTGGCAATCGTCCACTTCTTTTCTTCAATAAATTGAAAGAAATACCGAACTCCATTCAAACTGGTAAAAACCAACCAATTTACCTGCTCTAACTCTTCTTTTGAAAATTCAATGTTTGAAGCCGCCTTTATCTCAATCATAGGCAACTCCAACAAAGTAGCTCCCTGTTTGTCCAACAATTGAGCCAGCTCTTCCGATTTTCCCTTCGGACGTGTAGAAATAACTATTTTATTCCGAAGTACGTTCATTAGCCTCTTATTTCATCCAAGATTTCGGTTGCACCTTCTGCAATCAACTTATCGGCTAATTCAACTCCTAGTTTTTCGGCATTTTTAATATCTCCCGAAACTGACGTTGTTAAGTATTGCTTGGCATCAGTCGACGAAACAAAACCAATTAGAGTAATTTCATTGTCGTTGACCTTGCTATAACACCCTACAGGCACCTGACATCCTCCGTTTAGCGCTTTCATATAAGCACGTTCTCCCAGAATAGTTTGCCAGGTAGCTTCATCGTTTATACTTGCCACCAATTCATTTACTTCGGGTGTGTCAATTCGGGTTTCAATACCAATTACCCCCTGACTTACTGCCGGAATCATCACTTCTGGCTCTAGAATTTCAGTAATATGGTGCTCTAATCCTAAGCGCTCTAAACCTGCTGCTGCCATAATCATAGCATCGCAATGGCCATCTTCCATTTTCTGTAGTCGCGTATTTACGTTACCACGAATATCTACAATTTGAAAATTCGGATTAATTTTTAACAAGCCTGATTTACGTCTTAAACTAGACGTTGCAATCACATCATCGGCTGTCAATTCTGAAAGTTTCTTTCCGTTTTTGCTAACCAAAGCATCTTTATAATTGCCACGCTCTAAAACGGCAGTCAGCTGAAAACCTTCTGGTAACTCAGTTGGCATATCCTTTAAACTATGTACCACTAAATCAGCTTCATCGTTAAGCATTGCCACCTCTAGTTCTTTGGTAAAAAGTCCTTTATCACCAATCTTCGACAAAGCAACATCTAAGATTTTGTCGCCCTTCGTTTTAATAATTTTTAGATCAATGGTTAATTCGGGATATTTCTCCTCAAGGATCTCTTTCACCTTATTGGCCTGGTATAAAGCCAACTGACTTCCTCTCGTACCAATTATATATTTTTCTTTGGTCATGAATTGCTCGTTTTAAGTGTTGTTAAAACACTACTTTGATAGTTAGTTAAACCTAAAGTTAATGATATTATCGATTCTTTTTCTGATCGGCTTTGAACATTTCAGAAATTAAATCAAGCGATTTATTAGAGTCACCATTCAATGGCAAATCTTTTAGGTTTTTAATGAAATAACGAATATACTTCTCGGTCAGCAAACTGGTATAACGATCAACCGCTTCGGCCACTTCCTCTGATTCCGATCGTTGGTATTCCTTCAATTCGCTTTTACGAATATTCTTAAGTGCGATATTAATATCTTGAATTATAGGACGTAGAGCTCTGCTATCGAACCATTTTTCGAAGTCATCCACATATTTATCGATAATTATTCTGGCATAAGCGACACTCTCTTCTCTCTTTTCCTTTGTCTCTTCAATGATTGCCTGCAAGCTATCCACCTCAACCATTTTCACCTTTTCAATTGGCGAAGCCAACGGTTCAATATTACGTGGAACAGATAAATCGACATATAACTGATCGGCACCATTATGCAATTTACTTGCGGCTTCAATATCAGTTTGTGAAATAATATATTTATTGGCTCCGGTTGCCACAACAATAATATCGGCCAATGGTAAGTACTCCTTCAACTCGTCGAACACCACTGCTTCGCCACCAAACTCCTGAGCCACATTCTGAGCTCTTTCTAAAGTTCTGTTGGCTACCCAGAAGTCATTTACACCCCGTTTCTTCAGGTTATAAATAGCCAAACGACCGGTTTCTCCTGCTCCAACCAACAACACTTTCTTCTCCGACAAATTGCAAAATTGCTGAGCAATAGCATCTACTGCCAAATAACTCACAGAAGAAGCACCTCGCTGAATTTCTGTTTCTGTACGAACGCGCTTACCGCACTCGAACGATTTCTGAAACAGGCGCATTAAAACCGCATCAGTCAATGCTGCTTCGGTACAATGCACATAAGCTTCCTTTACCTGATTTACAATCTGATCTTCTCCAACAACCATCGAATCGATACCAGCAACCACCCCAAACAGGTGCTCAATGGCTTTCGAATACGTATAGCTATAAAATGCATCCATATAGCGTGAATCCAATTTCTTAAATCGATGTACTTGCTCGGTTAAAGCAGAAACAATTCCTTTGGAACACGACTTATCGATATAGAAATAGATTTCGGTTCTATTGCACGTGCTTAGTACAACAATTTCCGAAATTCCTGTTTCTTGCTGCACGCGTTCTCCAAACTGAATAACTTCGTCAGGTGTAAAAGAAAATTGTGCTCGAATATCAATAGGTGCTGTCTTATAGCTAATTCCCAAAACTCCAATCATGGTAGCAAATAATTAATTTTTCACATAGATAGTTTAGTACAACCTGTTCTGTTGTATTATGCGTAAAAACAATCTATGCCATTGGAGGAGGGCGAGAAGAAATATGAAATATAGGAGTATATGCATATGCCTTTTCCAAGTGTAAAGCCATATGCTTTATTTCATTTAAAATTGAAGCAATTTCTTTGGGTGGATCGGTATTAGTAAAAGATTGAATTTTATCATTCTGTTCGAAATGATAAGTATCCACCACGTGAATAGTTCCCGTTTGTACATCTCCCATAAGTACCACTTTCACATCGTCGGTAACTTCACCTACGCTGTCAAAAGATACTGTACCATTCATCATTCCAACAATATAGATGATGGTTACAAGTATATAAGGTAATATGGATGCCAATGGACCTATAAAAAACATATAATAAGACTCTGTTCTTTTCAAGCTATAGAACACACTAAGTGCGATCTTGTTTGCAAGATAAAAAAGAAATGTGAATTGTTTTTGCCTAAATCAGACATTCAATTCTTTTTTATAATGATTCTAAAAAGGAGGAAGAGTTGATTAGCTACCTATATAAAACATCAAAGCCCCGGTAAATCCGAGGCTTTGTATGCAGGAGGCTATCCTAAATAACTCTTTAACAACTTACTTCTTGAAGTGTGTCGCAATCGTCTGATTGCTTTCTCTTTAATCTGTCGAACTCTTTCACGAGTTAAACCAAATCTTTCCCCAATCTCTTCGAGGGTCATTTCCTGACATCCAATACCGAAGAAAAGACGGACAATGTCGCTTTCACGCTCGGTAAGCGTACAAAGCGCTCTTTCTATTTCACGGGAGAGTGACTCTTTAATGAGGCTAATGTCTGCATTAGGCGAATCATTGTTAGGAAGTACGTCCAGTAGACTGTTATCTTCTCCTTCAACAAAAGGAGCATCAACAGATACGTGACGACCAGAAACCCTCAATGTATCGGCAACCTTGTCAGCAGGCAACTCAAGTTCATCAGCCAACTCTTCTGGCGATGGTTTACGCTCGTGCTCTTGTTCAAACTTTGAAAAGGCTTTGTTAATCTTATTTAAAGATCCAACCTGGTTCAAAGGCAAACGAACAATACGCGACTGCTCAGCCAAAGCTTGAAGAATTGATTGGCGAATCCACCAAACCGCATAAGAAATAAATTTGAAACCACGTGTTTCATCGAACTTTTCAGCTGCTTTAATCAAACCAAGGTTTCCTTCATTGATCAAGTCAGGAAGACTTAATCCTTGGTTCTGATACTGCTTAGCCACTGAAACCACAAATCGAAGGTTTGCACGTGTCAATTTTTCTAATGCCGCCTGATCTCCTTTTTTGATCCTCTGCGCCAACTCCACTTCTTCCTCAACCGTAATAAGGTCTTCTTTTCCAATCTCTTGAAGATACTTGTCTAATGAAGCACTCTCACGGTTGGTGATTGATTTCGTGATCTTTAGTTGTCTCATACTCTCTCCTTAAAAATCGCGCAAATTTAAGTTTAATATTTTGTTTAACCAAGTGAATGTTGGGCTTTTCCGAAAAAGCTAATATAAAGTTCGAAATTTATAGTTTTCGCTTAACATTAGTTGTCGATACTGAATACATAATATGCAGGCTCTCCATTGGGGTAATATCCTTCTACTAAAATATTACCTTCCGCCTTTTTAATTATGCTCATTACGTCGTTTTTAGATCTGATTGGTCTTTTATTTACATGCGTAATAATAAATCCTTTTCTCACTCCAGCATCTTTAAACTGACCACGATTCAACTCTAAAATTTTAACACCATAACGAAGACCTAAATTGTACCTTTCCTTGGCTTTTAGGTTTGCGATTTTAGCACCCAACACTTCGGCCGTAACCTTAACTACACCTGTTTCGCCTTGACTGTTACGTAATACAACATCAAAATGTTTCTTTTTATTATCTCTTTTTACAAGAACTTTTACTTTATCGCCAGGACGATACTTACTAACCTGCTCTCGCAACTGCGTCATCGAGTTGGTTTTAAAGCCGTTAATCGACAAAACCACATCTCCTTTTTCAATACCTGCTTTTGCTGCTCCACCATCTTCTGCGACATCGGCAACATAAACTCCTTCAATTTTATCGAGACCTTCTTCCTCAACCAATTCTGAATTCACCTCACCCATAATAATACCAACTAAAGCTTGTTGTACTACTCCAAACTCTTTCAAGTCGGCAACAATTTTCGAGAATATTGAAACAGGAATTGCAAATGAATAACCAGTATAAGATCCCGTACGAGAAGCAATAGCTGTATTTATACCAATTAACTCTCCTCGCATGTTCACCAATGCGCCACCACTATTTCCTGGATTTACTGCTGCATCGGTCTGAATAAACGATTCAATTGGTAAGCGTCCATCTTGTCCTTGTCGAATAATTCCGATATTACGTGATTTGGCACTTACAATACCTGCCGTAACTGTCGATGTTAGATTAAACGGATTACCAACAGCCAACACCCACTCACCAATTTTTAGGTTATCGGAATTACCATACGATAGATAAGGTAAATCTTTCTTAGCATCTAATTTCAACAATGCAATATCTGATCCTGGATCTGTTCCAACCATTTCGGCCTCGAACGATTCTCCATTATTCATTACCACCTTAATTCTATCAGCACCTTTAATTACGTGATTGTTGGTAACTACATAACCATCTTTACTAATGATTACACCCGAACCAGTTGCTCGCTGCATTCGAGGTTGCTGTGGTTGTTGATAACGGTAACGATCGCCAAAGAAGAACTCCATAATATCGTTTCCATACTGCTGACGCTGTGTTTCTATTTCTGTAGTAATATGCACTACTGCGTGTACCGATTTCTCTGCTGCGTATGTTAAATCAGGTAATTCACCAGCCGCAGGCATACTTGCCAATTGAACTGGCATTTCACTTGAACTCTCTTTTACTTCTACCACCTGGGGGTTGTCCAAAAATCGAGTATAAATATAAAGTGCTATAAATCCACCAAAAAATGCGATAATAACTCCACTAATAATAGTTCTAATATTTTTCATAGCCATGCATTTATATTTTGTTACTAAATTTGTTTCATTCTTACGTTTGCTATAACACAAAAATAAGCGCTTTAGTTTGCACGTAAAACCCTGAAAGCCTTGTCTTAACTTATTTTAACGAAGATGTTATAGGAAAGTTAAGGTTTTCATTTTTCGACAAAAACAGATAGAAACAGACACAATATGGAACTACAATTTTCGAAATACCATGGCGCAGGAAATGATTTTGTACTCATTGACAATCGAACTCAATTCTTCGATGCTGGCAATGTAGATTTAATCAACTGGCTATGCGATCGTCGTTTTGGCATTGGCGCCGACGGACTTATGTTATTGGAAGATCATGACAACTATGATTTTGAGATGCGCTATTTCAATGCAGATGGCAAAGAAGCCAGCATGTGTGGAAACGGAGGCCGATGCATCGTTGCATTTGCTGCATATCTTAAAATTATAGAAAAGGAAACTTGCTTTCTAGCGGTCGATGGAGAGCACCATGCCGTTTATGAGGATGGAATCGTAGATCTGCAAATGATCGACATTAACGATCACCAGAAGCTTTCCAATGCATTCTTTATGGACACTGGATCGCCTCACTATGTGGAATTTGTCAACGACATCTCAAAAGTAGACGTTGTGAATCAGGGACGCGCAATTAGAGAAAGCGAACAATTTGCTCCCAATGGTACCAATGTAAATTTTGTTCAGAAAGACGAAAATCAGCTAACGGTTTACACTTTCGAACGTGGTGTAGAAGATGAAACACTGGCTTGTGGTACTGGAATTACAGCTTCAGCACTTTGTGCTTCGTTAAAGGATAACGATACAATTAATCAATACCAGATAAAAGCCAAGGGAGGGGACTTAGAAGTTCGCTTCAATCGCACTGGTGACACATTCAACAATGTGTGGCTAAAAGGACCAGCTGCTCGTGTATTTGATGGGAAACTGGAGTTATAGTACTCCGATTTTTAGATTTTCGGACTTCAGATTACCAGGCAACACAAATGTCTTAAATCTAATAATCCGAAAATCTACTTATTACTTCTTCTCTGGCACTTTATGCCATTTGGTGTCAACATCCTCAGGCTGATAATTTTCGATATACTCCATTGCCTCTTCCTCAGAATCGGTTACAAAGTACAATTTTCGATATACCTCTTTGGCAAACGACTCGTGATAACTGCGCTCGAATTGCTCAATTAATGGATTGTAAAAACCATTTGTATTAATAAATACGATGGCTTTTGAATGGTATTGCAACTGCTTTAGCGTAATCACCTCCAGAATCTCTTCCAGCGTACCGAATCCACCGGGCAAAGCAATAAAGGCATCCGACTTCTTACGCAACAAATATTTACGCTCACGCATGTTAGGAGTCACTAACAATTCATCGGAAGTTTTAGAGCCCAATCCTCGCTCGTGAATCGCTTCAGGAATAATTCCGTAGGCTTTTCCATTTGCAGCTTTAGTTGCCAATGCCGAAGCCTCCATCAATCCAACATTCGAGCCTCCATTAATCAGATTATGCCCTCTCTCTCCAATTAGCTTGCCCAACTGGTTGGCCGCATCGAAATAACAGTCGTCGATTCCATTACTGGACGAACAAAATACGCATATATTCATATCAAAAGATTTTCAGATTTAAGACATTCAGATTACCTGACTGTACTACAAGATACACAAAAGCTGCATTGCGCAATGCAACACAGCTTTCGGTATAAAATATTGTTATTGCTTATGCGTCGATATTGGCATAAGTTGCATTTTTCTCGATAAACTCACGACGAGGTGGTACATCATCTCCCATTAACATAGAGAATACATGATCTGCCTCAGCCGCATTTTCAATAGTCACCTGACGAAGTGTTCTATCTTCAGGATTCATCGTTGTTTCCCAAAGCTGCTCGGCATTCATCTCTCCAAGACCCTTATAACGTTGCGTGTGAACCGATCCTTCTTTTCCACCACTCCATTCAGTGATATAAGATAAACGCTGTTGCTCTGTCCATGCATAAGCTTCGCGTTTTCCTTTTTTCACCAAGTATAATGGAGGAGTAGCAATGTATAGATATCCGTTCTCAATGATCTCTTTCATGTAGCGGAAGAAGAACGTCATAATCAATGTTGCAATGTGGCTTCCGTCCACGTCGGCATCGGTCATGATCACAATCTTGTGATATCTAAGCTTCTCAAGATTCAATGCTTTAGCATCGTCGGCAGTACCAACCGTTACTCCTAAAGCAGTAAAGATGTTCTTAATTTCTTCACTCTCGAACACTTTATGTTGCATCGCTTTTTCAACGTTCAAGATTTTACCACGCAATGGCAAAATAGCCTGAAACTTACGATCGCGACCTTGCTTGGCAGTACCACCTGCCGAGTCACCCTCGACAAGGAATACCTCGCATGATGCAGGATCTTTGTCCGAACAGTCGGCCAATTTACCAGGAAGACCTCCTCCAGAAAGAACATTTTTACGCTGAACCAATTCACGTGCTTTACGTGCTGCATGACGTGCCTGAGCTGCTAAAACAACCTTATTAACAATTGCTTTGGCATCTTTTGGATTTTCCTCCAAGTAGTTCGACAACATCTCACTAACAGCCTGATCTACAGATGAGCTAATCTCAGAGTTACCCAATTTTGTTTTGGTCTGTCCCTCGAACTGAGGCTCTGCAACTTTAACCGAAACAACAGCAGTTAATCCTTCACGGAAGTCATCTCCACTAATGTCGAATTTCAGTTTTGTAAGCATTCCTGAATTCTCGGCATATGCTTTCAATGTTCTGGTTAAACCACGACGGAAACCAGTTAAGTGAGTACCACCTTCGATGGTATTAATGTTATTTACATACGAGAATACATTCTCGGTAAATGAAGTATTATAGCGAAGTGCCAACTCTACAGGCACATCATTCTTCTCTGTAGTAATATGAATAGCTTCTTCAATCAGCTTCTCGCGCGATCCATCAAGGTATTCAACAAACTCTTTCAATCCTTTTTCAGAATAAAATTCATCTGTCTTGTAATTTCCTTCTGCATCCTGCTCGCGCATATCCGTCAAGTTTAAACGAATTCCTGCATTCAGGAATGCCAATTCGCGCAAACGAGCTTGAAGAATCTGGTATTTGTATACAGTAGTTAAGAAGATAGAATCATCTGGCTTAAATGTTACCTCTGTTCCTGTACGATCTGTTTCACCTACAACTTCAACATCGCCTTGTGGCTTACCTGTTTTGTAGTTCTGTACCCAGATTTTACCATCGCGGTGTACTTCGGCACGCAAATCGGTAGAAAGAGCATTCACACACGATACACCTACACCGTGTAATCCACCAGAAACTTTATATGAGTCTTTGTCGAATTTACCACCAGCGTGAAGCACTGTCATTACTACTTCTAGTGCCGACTTTCCTTCTTTCGCATGAATAGCAGTTGGAATACCACGACCATCATCTTTTACAGTAATTGAGTTGTCCTCATTAATGATTACATCAATGCGACTACAGTGGCCTGCCAATGCCTCATCGATAGAGTTATCAACAACCTCGTAAACCAAGTGGTGAAGACCTTTTTCGTTTACATCTCCAATATACATGGCAGGACGCTTACGAACGGCTTCCAAACCTTCGAGCACCTGAATACTATCCGCTGAATATTCAGCTGGCTTATTCAAGTTCTTATCTTCTAATTCGCTCATATGTTTTTGTTTATTTTGACACATTAATTGAGTAGATACTCTCAATCAGAATACCTTCCCTCTTTTAAATAAGTTGTGAGGATTTTACGTAATGAGAATAGCATGATCACCACTCTATCGTTCTCACTCTTCTGTCACGCTGAGTAACATGCAAATATAGCAAAAATATGATTAACGACACAGCCCACACCTGTCACATCAAAAACAAAAAAAGTGTCTTAAATCGCCTAAAAAACACCTTAAATCGAATCTAAAAGCCAAAAGCAAAGAAGGTAAAACTCAAATTTGAGATAAGTTTAAATTCGAGCTAAAAACAGGCAGAAATCAATGGAGAGTAAGTGATGAATGGTTAATTATTAATTGTTAATTCTACATTTAGTGGTTTTAAAATTTCTTCGACATCATTTATAAACACTTCGACATTTAGAGAAAGCCAAGAAACAACCATAACAAGGATAGCTCATCATCATTAATAATTCAAAAGGGGCATAAAAAATGAGGCTTGAATTTTAACAACTCAAGCCCCATTCATCATTAACAATTAATCGCTAATCATTAAATATAAATATCTCTGTCACCACAACAGATTCTATCGTAATCCAGTTTAAACTGGTTCATGATTTTATTATTTTTCTGGAAGAAACTATTGCCTTCAATCTGCCCCATTTCCTGAGCCAATACTTTTTCTCCTAATGCTTTCGTCTCTGGCGATGCATAATCGTCCAGATATTCGCGATAAGTTAGCACAGCATTCAGCTTACAATATTTTCCTTCCACACAATGCTTAAGCATTCCCATAATGGTATCACCAGTTCTTCCACAACGGTAACCTGCAGTACAGAAACTTGAAATCATTCCCATTCCGGCCATTTCACGAATGATCGTATCCAAAGAACGATTATCTCCAATAGTAAACTGTGCTTTTTCCAGGTCAGCCAATGTTTCAGCTTCCTGATAAGCTCCAATTCCAATTTTGGTAGAGGCATCGGTCTGCGTACAGCCCAACTTAATTACTTCACGTTTCATTTCTGGTGTTTCACGACAAGTAACAATCATTCCCGGATAAGGCATTGCCAATCGTAAAACAGCAACTAACTTCTTAAAGTCATCGTCGCCAACCATATATTTCGAGTCAGTACTCAAATGCGATTCTAATGCTGGAGTCAAACGAGGGAAAGACACTGTATGTGGCCCTACTCCAAATTGACGTTCCAAATCTAGTGCGTGATAAACCAAGCCCATTACCTCGTAACGCCAATCGTAAACTCCGAATAAAGCTCCGATAGCCACGTCATCAACACCTGCATCGAAAGCACGATGTAAAGCATATAAACGCCACAAATAATTCCCTTTTACGGTATTTATTGGGTGAACTTTATTATATGTTTCCTGATGATAAGTCTCTTGAAAAACCTGATAGGTTCCAATACCAGCCTCTTTTAGCTTACGAAGCTTTTCGGTATCCATTGGTGCAGCATTCACATTTACACGACGAATAGCCACATCGCGACCTGTTACTGGTGCTTTTCGGGTTACATCATAAACTGCACGAATCGTATCGGCCATATAATCCACATCCGACTTAGGATGCTCGCCATACACCATAATAAGGCGTTTATGTCCCTGATCCAAAACTGCTTCTGTCTCTCTGCGAATCTCATCCATTGTCAGGATGCGACGAACCTCCTTGTTATTTTCGTTACGAAATCCACAATAAAGGCAGTTATTCACACACAGGTTAGAACAGTATAATGGTGCAAAAAACACAATACGGTTATCGTATACTTTCTGCTTGATTTTCAACGCGGCATCGTTAATTTCATCCCATAATTCAGGATCTTTAACGTGCATAAGGGCAGCAACTTCATCGGGAGACAATGTTTTTATGTCTAACGATTTCTGAATGATATCTCTGATGAATTGCTTATCGGGATTTTGATTATCCGAAATATTTTTAAAGATCTTCTCGTCATCAATAAAGCTTTTGCCATTCACCAAAAACTTGTCGATCTGATCTTGTTTTATTACTGATTTGCTCCAGTCACTTACTCTCACGACTTCCTCTGTTTTTAAGTTGCAAGACAAAGATATAGCTATTTCAGACAAATAAGTATGAAAAAGCCACAAAGATTTAGATTGATGTTCATGAACATATTGTAAACAGGCAGGAACAGCTAAACTAAAAGTGTTTTTTATCACCTGCTATTAAAATGAAACACGGACCGAAGTCCGTGTTTCTTATCTTTACTAATAACGCTCTCTTGGTAAATATTTGGTATGCAACAACTCGTGTGATTTCTCACTATACGGCTGACCTAAAAAGCTTTGATAGATCTGTTTCACCTCTGGGTTTTCATGCGATTTCCGAATTGGCATTCCCATGTCCTCAGCATAAATGGCCTCCATTCTTCGTTTACGAATTTCCGGATCGGTAGGAATTGGCTGACCTCCGCCTCCAAGGCAACCTCCCGGACAAGCCATCACTTCAATAAAGTGGTAATCAGATTTTCCTGATTTCACTAACTCCATCACCTCTCTGGCATTGATTAATCCGTGTGCAACAGCACATTTTAGCTCGACACCATCAAGGAACGCCCACTCTTTAACCGGATTTTCGATTTTAATTTTTGCTTCACGCAAACCATCTTCTCCACGAACAGCTGTAATGTTCAGGTTCTCAAATGGAACTTCGCGCCCGGTCACTATTTCGTAAGCAGTACGCAATGCAGCTTCCATTACACCACCTGTTGCTCCGAAGATAACGCCCGCACCTGTCGATTCGCCCATTAATCGATCGTAATGCTCGTCAGGCAATTTCATGAATTCAATACCTGCCTGCTTAATCATAATTGCAAGCTCACGCGTTGTTAGCACGTAGTCCACATCGCGGTATCCACTATCATGCATTTCTGGACGATTAGCCTCAAATTTCTTAGCAGTACATGGCATTATTGAAACCGAAATAATATTTTCAGGCTTAATCTTGCGCTCTTTGGCATAGTAAGTTTTCACTAATGCTCCAAACATTTGCTGTGGCGACTTACAACTAGACAGATTAGGCAAATACTCTGGATACATATGTTCGATATACTTAATCCACCCTGGTGAACATGATGTTGCCATAGGCAATTTCACATCCGGATTTTTATCTACCAATGCTTCCTTCAAGCGATGTAATAACTCTGTACCTTCCTCCAAAATGGTCAGGTCTGCGGTAAAATCGGTATCTAAGACAGCATCGAAGCCCAATCGTTTCAGAGCAGCAACCATCTTACCAGTTACTCGTTCTCCCACTTCGAAACCAAGTTCTTCTCCCAAGCCTACTCGCACAGCAGGAGCTGTCTGTACTACTACATGTTTTTCAGGATCGGAAATAGCTTCCCACACCTCTTCAATATAGTTTTTCTCAATTAGAGCACCAGTTGGACAGTGATTAACACACTGACCACAGTTGGTACATACCACATCGCTAATTGGCTTTTCGAAGAAAGTAGAAATTTTCATTTCACTTCCTTTATAAGCTACTGTAAGGGCATTTACTCCTTGCAGTTCGGCACATGTGCGCACACAACGCTGACAACGAATACAACGGCTATCGTCTTTCATTATGGATGGAGAAAAATCATCGATGGTACAACCATGATCGGCCACCAAATTCATAAACTCCTGATTAATGATTTTATATTCGGCTGCCAGTTCTTGCAACTCACAATTACCATTTTTATAACACTTGGTACACTCTGCATTGTGCTCGGCCAAAAGTAATTCGATTATATGCTTACGCGCATTTCTCACTTTCAGACTATTGGTCATAATCTCCATTCCATCGTGAACAGGAGTAGCACAAGCTGCTGGTAATTTATTGGTACCTACCTGCTCTACTACACAAACCCGGCAATTACCTGCCACACATAGGTCTTTGTGGTAACAAAGCGTAGGAATTTTAATATTAAGCTCCTCGGCTGCGTCAAGAATAGTCTTATTTTCATCTACTCTAAGAGGAACTCCATTTATGGTGATATTCACTTTTTCGTTCATAATAAATCGATTTTAATTTTCACATTAAAAAATCATCTCCTCTCTGAAATTCTCAACAATTGAAGCAAATGAGTTTCCAACCGATTGCCCCAAGCCACACTTAGCCGTATACTGCATGTTTTCACTCAATTTCAATAGCTTATTCAAATATACAGCTGGCTTATCGCCTCTCTTCACCGCATGAATTCCTTTCAGTAGCTGCTGACAGCCCACACGACAAGGTGTACATTGCCCGCACGATTCTTCTTCGAAAAAATCGAGGTAATTATTGAGTACATTAAACATGGAGCGCGAGCTATTGAATAGCATCATCGAACCTCCTGTTGGTAACGAAACACCTGTTAATTTTCCCTGAAAACCAATTTGAGTCTCGGCAAAGCGCTTGCGTGGTACCAAAAACCCGGATGCACCACCTACTTGTACCGCCTTGGTATCTCCATCTCCAAACTCTTCTACAAAATCAGAAAGAGTCATTCCCAACTCTAATTCGTAAATACCAGGAATTGGCGTATCGCCAGAAATAGAAAATAGCTTTGTTCCACGAGAGTACTGAACTCCCAAGTCGCGGAATTTCTTGGCCCCATATTTAAATATAGTATAAGTATGCACCAATGTTTCCACATTGTTCACAACAGTTGGTTTTCCCAAATAACCACTATCTGTTGGAAAAGGAGGTTTATTTCGAGGCTCCCCTCTACGACCTTCCATCGATTCCATCAAGGCAGTTTCTTCACCACAAATATAGGCTCCACTGCCCATAAAAATGGCAATTCGAAAATGAAAGCCAATCTCCTCGCAGTAACGCTCAAACTCTCCAATGGCGTTATACAACGATTTCTGCAAGAACTTATATTCACCCCGCAAGTAAATATATCCTTCCGATGCACCCGTAACATAAGCACAAATGGCCATTGCTGTTAGTACCTTATGAGGCACCTGTGTTAAAATCTCACGATCTTTAAAGGTGCCTGGTTCTCCCTCATCGGCATTACAAATAACATATTTCGTCTCTTCTTTTGCTTCAGAAGTAAGCTTCCACTTCATTCCTGTTGGGAAACCTGCTCCTCCCCGGCCTTTCAATTCCGATGATATCAGGCTATTAATTATATCCTCTTTTTTTCGTTTAAGGGTCTTGGACAATATTTGTTTCCAATCGTTTTCGTTCTTAAAAATAAGATCGACCCTTTTCAATTGATATGTTGTAACTGACATGTTGATTTCGGTTTAGGTTAACGATTCTTCCTCATGTACTCTCCTAAAATCTCCCGCACTCTTTCAGGTGAAAGATCTGTAAATACTTCGTCATTAATAAGCATTGCAGGAGCTTTATGACACCACCCCAAACAGTTTGTTTGGAGCACAGTAAACTTGCCATCGGGCGTAGTCTCCCCTATTTTTACTTTCAACATATCTTCAATGGCATGCATTATTTGATTGGTACCTTTCATGGCACAAGCAATGGTTTTGCATACACGAATTACATAAAAGCCCATTTTACGATGTTCCAGGAAGGAGTAAAACGAAGCTGTTCCAAATACATCAGACGCCGGCATATTCAACTCTTTTGCAATTTCAATCATTGCAAACTCTGAAATGTAGTTTTCTTGTTCAACCACTCCTTGAATTATAGGTAGCAGGTTCCGGCGGTCTCTTCCGTACTGTCGGGCAAGATCTTTGATTAAGGTTTGCGTCGAATTCATTCGAGAAATTAATTAGATGTTGGTTCTCTTAAACTAAAGCAGTATTGCCTTCTTACAGGCAATTGTGAGATCATGGCAGGATCAGTAGGTACGTAATAAATTTCCTCAAAGAGGAAGAACTTTGGTAATCCAATTTAGCATCTAACTCGTAAGTCCTCAACAAGGTAGCAAGATTTTCATCAATCTTTAGTTCCTCAAAAGTTGTTATAAAACATAATGATATTTGTCAGAAAACAACCTTTTTATGTAACCTTTTTGAAACCACTTTAGCCATACGTGTTTTTGAGAGGCTAACTGTCACATGTATGATATTATGATTAACGGGAATTTTTCAACACCTTTGCCGGCTAATCATAAAATAAACAAAAGAAATATCGTCACACACTAATCTGTTTAATATGAAGATTAAACTACTATTGTTTTTTGTGCTTTGTTCCACCATAACATTTGCACAAAAAAAAGTTACTATTAGCGGTTATATTACCGATGCAAACACAGGCGAAGCACTTATTAATGCAAGTGTTTTCGAAGTTAATACCTACAGAGGTGTCACCACCAATAACTACGGATTTTACAGTTTGACTCTACCTGCAAGTCAAACAACCATTGCTTTTTCATATGTAGGTTACAGAGCCAAGTACCGTGAAATTATTTTGAATGAAAACAAACGAATAGACATAGCTCTAAATCCTAAGCAATTGGAGGAGGTTAAGGTAGTAGCCAAGCGAGCTGACGACAAAGTAACCAGCTCGCAGATGAGTAAGGTGGACATCCCCATTGAGAAAATTCAAAACCTACCTGCTTTCTTAGGCGAAGCTGATGTTATAAAAACGCTACAACTACTTCCAGGAGTACAATCTGGAACAGAAGGATCGAGTGGATTATATGTACGCGGTGGTGGTCCGGACCAAAACCTGCTTCTTTTAGATGGCGTACCGGTATACAACGCTAACCATCTTTTCGGATTCTTTTCGGTATTTAACCCCAATGCAATCAAGAATGTTTCGCTTTACAAAGGAGGATTCCCTGCACGCTTTGGCGGTCGTTTATCATCCGTTGTGGATATTCGCATGAAAGAAGGAAACATGAAAGAATACCACGGTAAGTTCTCTGTTGGATTGATTTCATCCAATTTCAATTTTGAAGGGCCTATTGCTAAAGACAAAACTGCATTCAACATTTCTGCCCGAAGAACTTATGCCGATTTATTGGCCAGACCGTTTATGAAATCCAAAGAAAGAGGTGGGTTCTATTTTTACGATCTGAATGCAAAAATCAACCATAAATTCAACGACAGAAGCCGAATTTATCTAAGCGCATATCTTGGAAGCGATGTGGCACACACCTATTCTGAAGAAGCATACAACAGCTATAACGACATTGACAAGAGCAACATGAATTGGGGAAATACGACCACCGCTTTACGATGGAACTACATCTTCAATGAAAAGCTATTTAGCAACACAACTCTTACCTATAGTAAGTACACATTCAAAGTAGGACTGGATGAAAAAGAGTACAAGTTAAAAGATCTACTCAAACACCAGAACCTTGACTACACCTCTCATATAGAAGACATTGCCTACAAACAGGATTTCGACTATTTCCCAAATCCTAATCACGCAATAAAATTTGGCTTAAATTACATTTACCACCACTTTAAGCCCGGTGTGAAAACGCTAAACAAAAAAGATGGTAACACAACTGAATTTGAAACACAATCGGTTGATGATAATAAAAAAGCGCATGAAGTATCAGCTTATATCGAAGATGACTTTTCATTGGGAGCTCGTTTAAAGATGAACTTAGGACTCCACCTTTCGGGTTTTAATGTAGATAAGAGTTTCTACACATCTATCGAACCAAGAGCCTCGCTTCGCTATATGCTTTCCAATAAAGTTTCGCTAAAAGCAGCCTATTCGAAAATGCAACAATACATTCATTTATTATCTAACTCGACCATCAGCTTGCCTACCGATTTATGGTTACCAGTGACTAAGAAAGTCAAGCCTATGAAGTCGGAGCAATTTGCAGTAGGAGCCGTTTATCAAATCCAGAAAGGCGTTAATTTCTCGCTGGAAGGATTCTACAAGAAAATGGATAATTTGATTGCTTATAAAGAGGGAGCTAGCTTTTTCGGAGGTAACCGAAGTTGGGAAGATAAAGTTGAAATTGGCAAAGGGTGGTCATATGGAGTAGAAGCATTATTAAGCAAAGAAGTAGGCAAAACCACTGGTTGGATTGGTTACACATTAAGCTGGGCTGACCGTCAATTTGAGAATCTAAATTTTGGAGAAAAATTCCCTGCCCGCTACGATCGTCGTCATGACATTAGTATTGCTTTAACCCACAAATTCAACAAGCGTATTGATATTGGAGCTACATGGGTTTACGGAACGGGAAATGCTCTAACTGTTTCAACACATATTATGAGAACTCCTTCTGCAAGTGGATCCTTCAAATATGGCAGTGGAGAAGCTAACTTCTATGGGAAACGAAACAACTATAGAATGAGTCCTTATCATCGTCTTGACCTGGGAATTAATTTCCACAAACAGAAAAAGCACGGAATTCGCACATGGAATATCAGTATATATAATGCATATAGTCGTCAAAACCCGTTCTTTTTATATTTCGAAGAACAATATAAAAGTGGTACTCACCAATCACGGAAACAGTTAAAACAAGTAAGTCTATTTCCAATTGTTCCATCTATCACCTACAGCTACAAATTTTAATATCGACAGTCATGTATAAAAAAATATTCATATTTACTCTATTAGCCTCATCGCTCTTTTCAGCCTGTAGAAAAACCATTGAATTCGAACCTGAGAACAATGAAGATTTTATTATTCTTTTCAGTGAGCTGAATCCTGATAGCACTTTCAGAGCCAAATTATCACGAGCAAAATCGATAGTAGTATACGAAAACCAGAAACTTATAAATCCTAAAGTAGAAATATATGCAGACGGACAACTTCTTGAACAACTAACATACAATGCGACAAGAGAAATATGGCTTGGTACACAAAAGCCTGAAATAAACAAAGAATATGAAGTTAGAGCATATGCCGATGGATTAAAAACGGTTAGTGGAACAACCACTATCCTTCCTCCTGTAAAGTATACTTTACTAACACCAACAACTCTTACTCCCAAAGCTTATATTGAGTGGGAAATGACAATAAAAGACAATGGAGAAGAAGAAAATTACTTTCAGTTAAATCCATATTTATACACTAAATATGAGGAAAAAACTGCAACTACGACAACATACAGTGAGACAATATCAAGGTATCTGAAACGCGTAAAAAGTGAAGATCCAGTATTAAGCCACAATAGCACAGAGAAAGAGTTCTTAGATGATTCTCCTGAAAATGATTACCTTATTTTATCTGATGAGTTATTTAATGGAAAAACGTACACACTTAAATACTCATTTTCGTTGCCATACCATCTTTCTCAACCAGAAAAAGTTCCTGGCTTAATTAAATACACAGTAAACACAGAACTCAGACACATAAGTCGAGAACTGTACTTATATTATAAGACAATAAACATTCAGGATTTCTACTATGAAAATCCATTTACTGAACCGGTACAAATTTTCAGTAATGTAAAAAACGGAGCTGGAGTTGTTGGAAGTTATTCTTCTTACAATACTTCAATTACTCTTTTTGACAAAAAATAATTCACACATAAACATTCTACTTTTATTAGCTTTGTATTAGCTACACGAAAAGTAGAAACTATGACTCCGGAAGAATTATTTCAAAATATACGCTCTTTCTGTATTGCCAATCAGGATGCAGAAAGAGCTTTAAAGCAAAATCGTTTCTTCACTGAAGGATATGATGGCTATGGCATTCCTGCCAAAGAGATTGACCAATTTTCCCGCCAATTATTTAAATCGACAGAGTTTGATCTAAAGCAGCTAATTAAAACCGCACGACTTATTGTTGTGGAAAATAAGTTCGAAGAGATTCAAATTATTACCATTTTACTAAACCGACTAAAGAAGCAATTCAGAGCCGGCACATTTGCTGAAATAGAATTTTGGTTCGAAAATGGGATCCACAACTGGGCACATACCGACTTAATTTGCTCACGGATTATCACCCCTTTGCTTACTCAACAAAAGATTCCGCTGGAATACTTCAGTTGCTGGCGCGAATCGCTGAATAAATTCCAAAAACGCGCTGTTCCTGTTTCGTTTCTGGCCTACTTAAAACAAGACGATATTGACCTAGATCGAATTCTCTCGTTTTTAGAGCCAATGATGATTGAAATGGACAAACCTGTACAACAAGGTATGGGGTGGTTTCTACGCGATGCATGGGTAAAATTCCCTGAAGAGGTAGAACCTTTTCTCCACAAGTGGAAAAATAAATCGGGACGAATTTTAATGCAATATGCACTGGAAAAGATGCCTAAAGAAGACAAAGCGGCATTTCGCTAGCCTCAACAAGTGTAATGAAATGAGCATTTGGCAGACTTATGCACCAAAACCTTAACTACGAACAATGAAAACAATTGGAAACATTATTTGGCTGGTATTCGGAGGCATTTTTATTGCAATAGAATATGTTATAGCCAGCTTTCTGCTTATGATTACTATCGTTGGAATCCCCTTTGGTATTCAAACCCTAAAATTAGCAATGGTAGCACTTTGGCCATTCGACAAAAAGATTAATTACATGGGCTATGCTCCAGGCTGCCTTTCTACTCTTTTAAATATTATATGGCTGCTTTGTGGTGGGATATGGATTGCTTTAACCCATCTTGTTTTCGGCATTCTGCTTGCCATAACCATCATAGGTATTCCATTTGCCAGTCAACACTTTAAATTAATGTCGTTGGCATTGGCTCCTTTCGGAAAAGAGATTCGATAGAAAACATTCACGTAGAGACACAAGATTTTGTGTCTCTACAGTTTTTTACAGCAAGCTGCTGGTTGTAATACCAAACAACGCCCAATACACTTCCCTCATCTTGTATTTCCTTTTCTCCGGCATCCAGCTTCAGTCCCGAAAAATAGTCTTCTCGGATTGTTAGGCAAACGAAGAATTTACCCTATAATAGAGGATATTTCCAGCGAACGACACTCCCTTCTCAATAAGGAATTATTTCGCTACATTTGTTGCACTCTATTAATCCATTCCCCATATGACAGAGAAAATACAATACATTAAAAGACACACTAAAGGATGGCGTGCCATTTATGTACGTTCACGTGCTGAAAAGAAAGCACAGGAAGCACTAACAGCCAGAGGCATTGAATGCTTTTTACCCATCCAACGTAAGTTGCGCCAATGGAGCGATCGAAAAAAAGTGGTTGAAATGCCAGCCATCAATGGCTACCTTTTTGTAAACCCCAAAACACTGCAAGAACGCCAATTGATACCAACCATCAACCATGTGGTTGCATACGTGCGTTTTCAAGGCAAAGATGCCATCATTCCCGACAAGCAAATTCAGCTCGTTAAGAAGATTCTTCACCAAACAGACATTCCTGCCACATTGGAAATTGGTGATCTGCCCAAAGGAAAAAACATCATGGTAAAAGAAGGGCCTTTTGCGGGAGAAAAAGCAACTGTTGTTGAGACAAAAGGAAAAAAAAGAGTTGTGGTACAAGTTGAACAGGTTAATTTCTTGCTTACACTGGAAATTAATTCGCAAATTATGGAATATCAAGAGCTATAAAAAATAACCCCTGCCATATTGGAGGTTGGGCAGGGGTGAATCCGGTTGGCCGGAATATTACGTTACGCTAAATACTTACTCTAATTAATTTCAGAAACCAATTAATTGCTGTCTTCTACATAAGAGCTTAGGACAGCAACAATCAGTTTCACTCGATACGATTATCAAAATGCACAAAAAATCGTACCTTCTTGGCTATCGTTATTAACGTTTACTTGGTCATATATTTCGACAACAGACGCTTAGCTACCTTTGGATTACAAACAATTCCTGGGCCGGAGATACATCCTCCCTCACAAGCCATTACTTCGATAAAGTTGGTTTCCATTTTCAGTTTTGGAAACTTCTTAAGGAATGTAATTTGTTTCTTATCCAAGCCATTAATGGCCATCTGCTTAATATTTGTCTCTTCTGGTAAATAGTTGAGCACCGAACGAGTAACCCCACCCGACTCGGCAAACCAACGCCCTGTCACAGGCAGTTCACCTTCTGGTGTTTCATCGCTACAATTCAATACATCAACACCTTTGGCTACGAACAGAGATCCCAGCTCTTCGAATGTCATCACGTAATCTACGTATGGATCCATTCTTCCTTCGCTCTGTTTAGCTATACATGGCCCGAAAAACACCGTTGTACAATCGGGCATTTTCTCTTTGGCCATTTTAGCCGTATAGTGCATTGGTGTTGGAGTGTGCGAAACAAACTCGTTCACCTCTGGCATATGTTTTTTCACTGCTTGCACATAAGCCGGACAACAAGAAGTAGTCATAAACTTCTGTCCCTCGTCCATCTTTTCGCCGAACTCTTCTGCTTCGTGTGTAGCTGTATCTACTGCTCCACTTGCCACTTCCAATACTTCGTCGAATCCCAACTGCTTAATGGCATTGGCAATCTGACCATATTCGGCTTTAAATTGTCCTAAAATAGATGGTGCCACAATGGCAACTGTTGGCTTTTCGCTCTTTATAGACTGAAGTGTACCTACCAACTGCGATTTAGCCATGATAGCTCCAAACGGGCAAGCAATCATACATTTCCCACAGTCGATGCATTTACTGTAATCGATATGCTCGATTCCCTCTTCGTCTTTGCTAATTGCATTTACCGGACACACCTCTTCACAAGGAATTGGCACATAAATAATAGCGTGGTAAGGGCATTCGTTTTTACAAATACCACAGTTCACACATTTATCCGGATCGATTTGAGCCTGCCCACTCACAAAGTTGATTGCATCTTTTGGACAATTCATCATACATGGTCGTGCAACACATCCACGACACAAATTGGATACAACGTAGTTCTTTTTGTGACACGAAGTACAAGCTTCGTCGACTACTGTTAACACCCCTTCGGCCTGCTCAGTGCGGTCGATGGCTCTTTGCGCATAATCACGCAAAGGAGTTAATTCATCATCTTCGTCGGCAATATTAAAGCCAAGCAAAGCCATAATTCGGTATTTCAGAACAGCACGTGTCTTATGAGGACAACATCTACTCTCCTGCTTCGAATTACGCGGCGCCATTTCCAATGGAATTCGATCGATTTCATCCAAACGATCGTCCATGATTAGCTTTGCCAAACGAGTGATTAACTCTCTTCTAATTAAGGTTGCATTATTGGTATAAGCCATCTTTTATAACAACTTTTATAGTACTAATTACTTTTTCAATATTTGCTTCGCTCACAATTTTCCCGTTTACTGAAACAAATGGCGCTTTTCCATTTTCAGTATTGTGGCAAAGATCTAAACATGGCGATGCTGAAATATGAACTCTATCTGCCCACTCTGCCGGAATATGATCTTTTAGCATCTCTAAATGCGATCCTCCCATAACATAGCACATGGTGCCATAGCATATTTTAACATCAACTTTTTCCATGTCTTCGGTTTTAAATGAATTCTAACTTTACCTCTTTTAGAAATTTGTCTTCCAACAGACGTTTTATCTTTTTTATTACGTTTCTTCTAATTTCTAATTCCACTGGCAGATTAGGATCCTGGTGTGCTTCGTTGATTTTTGTTCCCACCATGAAGTGAATTTCATCGCTATCGAAAAGCATACGAACAATATCCACTGCCGGTCCTTCGCCTTTCACCGATGTATTGGCATTATTCTCCAGATAACTGGCCACACCTCCCAGCGTAAGGATTCCTTCGGTAATTAAATCCACTCCATCCATTTTAGATGTAGGTGGTAAGCCTCCTTTGGCCATCATACCCACTTCAATTTCGCGTTTTAGCTCGCGAGCCAATATTTGCGCAGTTGTTCCGCCACAAACAATTTTTCGCCCATCGAAACCATTAATGGTGCCTGCTAAACGCTCATCGTCTCTTTTATGGAAAGGAGGACCTGTACAAATCAACAGTTTGCGAGGTTCACGAAAATAAATTACTCCGCACGAAGTGTCGTCTTTGGGTTTTAAAATGTCTTTTGAAACCGCCTGACGAACAATTTTCTTTGCCAATTGACCTGCCGAGATGTATTTGTTATCCGCAATTACATCGCAAATGTATTGATGTACCTGATCCTCCTCCCATCCAAAAGGATTATAATTTGTACCTATACCTGCCTGACTCACTCCGTCGCTAAAAAATACCAACCGATCTTCTTTCTGAGCTTTAAACTCGAAAGAATACATTATTTTATCGGCCTTATCGGTATCCAGCTCCATCTCATTTCGATGCGGTTGAAATAGCTCGCCGTTACGAACCACTGCACACTTTGGATTTCCGTATTCCACCACACGGGTTTCGCCATCGTGCCTCACATCGATTATTGTAAATGTGGCATAACTCATCATTCGTTTACTATCGATGGGCAATGTGCGCATAATTGCTTTTGCTGTCCGCTCGATGGGTTCATGCCGCGAAATGAAATTCACCGCCATTGAAGCTGTCATAGTAGCCAACACATTGGCCTTAACCCCACTTCCCAATCCATCGGAGAGGGTAGCTACAATACGGTGTTCATTTTGCACTTTTCTCGATACAAAACAGTCGCCACAAACCGGTTGTCCTTCCTTCTTTTTTAGAAAAGCATCTACTTCAACAAAAAACCGATTACCCTTCATCTTTTACACCTTCTGCGTCGAACGATTCTGTTATCGAATTCAGAATTGAATTGGTATGAGAAGCATTTTCTCCCAAAAGGAAAGCAATCTTCTGTACTGTCTCCATATTCTGTTTTATTACATCTTCAGTTTGTTGGCGAACAAAATCACGTCTCACTTCCGGATCATGTAAGTTCTGTATTATGCCACAAACGATTTTATATTTCTGGATAGAGAAAACTGAAATATTATACAGTTTCTCATTCATTCTTACTTTTCTTTCCATGCTCTCTTCCCCGGTACGCAAAAGCGTTTCAAATATTTTATAATCGGGTAAGAGCTTTCTAAAATCAGATCCTTCCAAGCGAGGCTGCACATCGAAAATCATTTCGATATCTTCTCCCAGAAGTGAGGCAAAACGTCTGTTCGATTCAATTACCTTCATCTGATCATCGACCACTACCACTGCTGCAGGAATTTTTTGCAATAAAACCGAAGCTTTATCGTGGGCTACTTTTCGCATAAACGAAACACACATCGACCGCTCGGCTTTACCTTCCAACATGGCTTTGGCAAAACTGCGACAGGTGTCGTATCCACATCCACTACAATTCAGGTGATCTTTTTCGGTTAATTTACCAATCGACTCCAGCGCATCAGAGATGGCACTTTCTTCGATGGTGATTTTGGAATCAGCATTTGAATTCCGAAGAAAAGACAAGGACAGGTCGATGCTCAAGTCGCCCTGAATTTGCGCCTTGTCTGTTCTTTTCGGAAAACTACACTCTCTGATTACTCTATGGCGTTTAAAACCAATTGCTCCTTTATTTTCCATGCCCGGTCCGTTTACACAACCTCCGCGACATGCCAACAACTCTAAAAACAGCGGCTCGTCTTTTGGCCAACTGCTTAATTCTTCCATTACATCTTTCACATTTTCTTGACCCGAAAATGTCATGAAAGAAGCATCTGTTACCCCGGCATCTTTACGAATTCCCTCGATCATTCCGCCATCGATGGGATACAGAGCCCCTTCATGTGATCTATATGGAACAAAATAGTCATCGTTCTCAGGGATTAAATCCAGCTCTACGCCTTCTTCGTCCCACCATTTTTTCAAATCTTTAAAAGTGATTGATACGTCAATCAAATCACTCATCTCATCGGCCTCATGCTTTTTAGCAATACATGGCCCAATGAATATCACCTTGCAATCATCACCAAAATGCTGCTTTAGCAATTTCGAATGCGCCATTAGTGGTGACATGATTGGGGCGATTTTATCTTCATGCTCTGGATAATATTTCTTCACCAACTCCACCACAGAAGGGCAAGCTGAAGAAATATGAATTCCATTCTTCTTAATGTATTTTGCTGTCTGATGAGAAACCATTTGAGCTCCCAGCGCTGTTTCTGAAACCTGATCGAATCCTAGCATACGAAGTGCTTTCACCAATCTCGATTCTGTCAGCCCTGGAAATTCGGCAACAAATGCCGGAGCCACCGAAGCAATCACCTTCGAATTATGTTTCACCAACGAACGAGCAATAGTTAAATCGTTTCTGACCTGTTTTGCACCAGCCGGACACACCTCAACACAAATACCACACATAGTACATAACTCCGGTATAATCGAGGCCATATTATCCTCGATGCGAATTGCCTTTACCGGGCACCGGCGGATGCATTTGTAGCAATCCTGACAATTGTATGCTTCTGTATATACCGGATACTGCTGATTCATGACACTTTAGCTGTCAAAAAATATTTATCTAAAATCGATTTAATATTCGATTCGTTTACTCCATAAATAAACTCACCGTTGATACGAATATGAGGATCTCCCTTACAGTTTCCAGAACAAAGCTCTCCTCTAAAATCGACTCTCTCATCCAAGTAATTTTCTGAGATATATCGTTTTATAATTGGGAGCACCTTTCCATTTCCTCTAGAAAAACAGGAACTTCCTAAACATATTACAATTCGTATCTTTTCCATCATCAATAATTCAAATACGCAAAACCTATAACCAATCGGCGTGCCAAAAAATACAACACCCTTATTTTCAACCCAATAAATCACAAAGTAATTTTATCGAACCACAAAACAAATGCTCAATATTAGGACACACCCAAAACCACATTGTCCTATTATTGACCTATGTTCATTTTTAGGACACACTTTGCTTTTTCACATTTATGCACACTATTTTACATTCATTTATTCTTATTAGCTTTTTTTAATCCAGCTTAAAAAAGCTTAACAGTAGAATCAGATACCTTGCAGCGTTTAGTTATCAACCTAGAATTAGTCAACCACTAATGAAAAAACTACTAGCTATACCGCTCTTACTCATTAAGATTGCTGGTTACTCTCAAACAGAAGCTAAGTCTTCGTTTAAATGCAAAGGGATAGTTCTTGGACTGGACTCTATCCCTATTGAGCATGCATACATTATTAATACACGTAACTATATGTTTGTGGCATCGAAACCCGATGGCAGATTCACCATCAACGTACAGAAAGGTGATTCATTGGTTATTTCACACATTTCATACGCCCGAACCATTATTTACCCTAAAGATTCGACTCTACAACTTTACCCTTTACAAATTTCGGCTTACGAAATGAGTCCTATCGTCATCAACGAATATGAAAAAGAGAAGAAGCATTTGGAAAAAATGATGACGCAAATAAAAAAACAGGTTACATCATTCAAACCGGAACAAAACCAACCTCCTTCTGATATAAACCCTTACAATCCAGAATCGAACAGAGGAGCCTCTGTCAACCTTTTAGGTTTCGTGGAACTTGCAGCTAATTTTATCAGCAAAAAACAAAAGCAACGCAACGAGAAATTAACCCGCATAAAAACATCGTATCGCACCTATGTAAGGGATTCACTACTCAAAAAAGGAGTTGTCTATTCCGAACAACAGATCGACTCACTGATTGCCACCATAAAAAACAGAAAACTGATTAAGCTGAATAAAAAATAACACACACTACATGAAACTCTCTCTACTATTCTTTTTAGCTATTATCACCACCACTACAATGGCCCAGAAAAAACGCTTTCAGGGTCGTTTAATAAACGATATAGGTCAACCAATAAAAGATGCCTATGTTATCAACTATCGAAATTACCATCATGTCACCTCAAAAAAAGATGGTTCATTTCGAATTTACGTACTACCAGGCGATTCATTGTGTATCTCACACATTTCATATAAAAGAACCATTATTCACCCCTCTAGAAATGACACACTAACCACTCTCCCGTGGGAAACACATACCATTAGCTCCCTTTACACCGAAGCTCCGGATTCTATAGTAAACATATCAACCTGGAAATTCACCTACGATTCAACCAATTATCATTTTCAAAGCGATGCGAACACATATGCTCCCGGAAGCAACGAAGTGGGTTTTGGAGTAAATGTTTTTGAAGCATTTAAGGCCATTAGTAAAATTGGTAAAAAACGAAAAGCAAAGAAACTAAAGGAATACCGCGATCGGTATAAGATTTTCTTAGAAGATTCGCTCTGGAGAGTTGGCGATTTAAACCTTTTGGCCCAAATCGATTCTATAGCTTATAGCAAGTCATACAAACAACTAAAAAAACATTGTCGTGAATAAATTCATTTTAATTCTGATTTTAATCCCCATTACCCACAAAATAAGTACCGCCCAAAGCAAAGGGAAGCCCATTAAAAAATTCAAAGCTAAGCTGGTGAATGAGTTTGGGAATCCAGTCTCTGATGCATACATTATTAATTATAGGAATTACCATGGAGTGACGTCCAAATCGGATGGTTCATTTGGTATTTACACCCAGGAAAATGATTCAATGGTTATTTCACACATCTCATACGAACGAAAAATAATCCATGCAAAAGATACCGACTCAACCATTGTCTTAAATATCGAACCATTTGAGCTGAGTCCAATAGTCATTCAAAACAGAGATATAGAAATGGTTTATTTCGAAAAGAACATGAAACGAATGAGAAAGCAGCTAAAGAAGATGTTCAATGGATCGTGGGATGATGGTTCTTCAGACTCCTACAGAAGTTATCGAAACACCATCCAGCAATTTCAACATCCTAATCACAAATAGCACCTAATCCATTAAAACATACCCCACTTTGGGTACATTTTCAATTTTCACCTCACTATCGTGACGCAAGTATTTCCGGAGTTTGGCAATGAAGACATCCAGACTCCTCCCCATAAAGTAATCGGTGTCTCCCCAGATCTTTTTAAGAATCTCATCGCGACGTACAATATTACTCTTGGCCTGACAAAGCATCTTCAACACCTCTGTTTCTTTTAGTGTCAAGCGCTTCTCTTCTTGCACATGAGTCAATTTCTGATTGGGAACATCAAAACTATAAGCTCCAATTTGATACAAATTTACAACGCACTCTGGCATTGCCTCTTCACTTTGCAATTCTACTCGTTGCAAAATAGCATTGATACGACACAACAGCTCATCCTCATCAAAAGGCTTGGTAATATAATCGTCAACTCCCAGGTTAAAACCTTTGATCTTATCCACCTTCATTGAGCGAGCAGTCAGAAAAACAATGGGCACTCTTCTGTCTTTCGACCGAATTCCTTCTGCAATTGTAAAACCATCCATACCGGGAAGCATCACATCCAGAATACAGAAATCGTATTCTCCCAGATTGAAAGCCTTTAACCCTGATTCTCCGTCCCTATAAAGTTTTACATCGAAACCATTGGACTCCAGAAAGTCGACCAATAAGAATCCCATATTAATATCATCTTCTACTAATAATATTTTTGTACGCTGACTATTCATGCTACTATTTTAGTGGTAGTGAAATTACAAAAGTTGTTCCTTTCCCCAAGTTACTTTTCACCTCAATTTTTCCATCGTGCTGTTCAAGCACATGCTTGACATAGGTTAACCCTAACCCAAATCCCTTTACGGTATGAACATCTCCTGTGGAAACACGATAGTACTTATCGAAGATAAAAGGTAGATTCTTTGGTGAAATTCCAATTCCATTATCCTGAAAAGAGATCTGTAGTTTATTCTGAACGACACTGGTTGTCACTTTTATTTCAGGTTGCCCACTATTGTACTTCAATGCATTATCGAATAAGTTGGAAAATACATTGGACAAATGACTGCGATGCCCTACCACTAAGTCATTATCAGCCTTCAAGTTCATTATCAACTTTCCTTTTGCATTCACAACTTTAGGCTCGAAACGCGCTCTATTTACTTCAATCAACTGATGAATATTCAAAGGTTCATTATCACTTAGCTCATGCTTTTCGGCACAAGAAATTTTCAGAATCTCTTCCACATTTCGTTGCATCTTCTCCTTTTCAGTAATAATAATACCGGTATATTCATCCAACTTCTTCAGGTCATTATTCTTTTGTTTCTTCCGAATTAAATTCGTTGCAAAACCAATATTGGAAAGCGGTGTTTGAAACTCATGCACCATATTATTTACAAAATCGGTCAAACGAAGTGACAGCTCCTTCTCTTTTCGAAATAATCGAAGTGTTATAAAGAATGAAATCATCACCAGCAGAATCAACACAATGGAAATCACAAACATTCCCATCATTCGAGCTGTCAGGAATTTATTTCGATCTGGAAATTCTATCCTCAAGTGAATTCCATTCAACTCTAACAATCCATTTAAACTTTTCTGATAACACTTTGGGCTGAACAGTCGGTTTTGTTCTAACTCCTTACTATTTACAATTTCGAATTTATACTTTAAATCGATACCGAAATCCAATAAGTTGGTATGAATAATACTATCCAAACGTGCCAATGTCTGAGTTTGATCTGTCTTCGGACAAGCTCTGCCACACAAAAATCGCTGCATGGAATTACATGTCTTTGTATGTTTAGAAATTCCCTCTTTTGCTCCATTCAGAGCCATAACCACATTATGATTGAAGCTCTGCTCTTCCAAACGCACAGCGTTAGAAATCCATGTTACCTGAATAGCAACCAGAGCTATAAGTACCACAATGGTAGCAATAACCAAATAACCTTCTTTTTTAACCTTCTTCATCTGATTAAATTTATTCAGGAACTCTTATAAACTTTATTCTCTCTTTTGTGTTGACCTGTAGACGATGAGATTTCACATCCATTTCAACTAAAACAAAAATATAAAGAAATAGACCTGAAACTCTTTTTTTAACATCGCGTTAACAGCACTTAACAGCTCTATAACAACAATTATCCTTGTGAGAAGTTAAGTTTGTAGTGTAGAAAACAAGAATTTGTCAAATATAAAAACTAAAAAAGATGAAAAAATTATTCGCACTTGCCGTATTGTTTGTATTTTTTGTAGGATTAACAGCACCTGCAGTTTCAGCAGCTGACAATGTAGTTGTAGTAGAACAAGTACAGAAGCAAGACAAAAAGAAGAAGTCATGCTGTTCTAAGAAAGAAAAAGCATCTTGCTCGAAAGCAGAAAAAGCAAGCTGTTCGAAAGAGAAAAAAGCATGTAGCAAAACAGCTAAAAAAGGTTGTAAAAGCTCATGTTCAAAAAAGAAGTAATTTATAACTTCAAATAGTTTCAAGAGGCTACCAATTTGGTAGCCTTTTTTTATGCACAAAAAAAGAGCACCCTAAACAGAGTGCCCTTCATTATATCTTATAAAAGATTCTTTCTAGCGATTAGCCAAATATGCTTTTACTTGTTCGTAAGCATTTTCGCCATTGAAACCTAACTGCTGGTCCAATACTGTATAAGGAGCAGAGAATCCGAATGAATTCATTCCCCAAATAGCACCATCACCACCAACTAGTCCACGCAAAGTAGAAGACAATCCGGCAGTCATACCAAACTTACCAACACTTGCAGGAAGAACTGCTTCCTGGTATTCTTTATCCTGATTACGGAATACTCCTTCAGAGATAGCTGATACTACACGAACTTTAACATTGTCGCGCTCGCGAAGCAATTTAGCTCCATCAACCAAAGTAGCAACCTCAGAACCACTTGCCACAAGAATCACATCAGGAGTTCCTTCGCAATCCTCAACAATGTATGCTCCTTTTTCAGCACCTAGAGCCGCTTCATAGCGATCTCCTTCTGCTGGAAGTGGATTTACATTCTGACGAGTAAGAATCAATGCAGTTGGAGTAGACTCGTTTTCGAAAGCCATTTTCCATGCTACAGTTGTTTCATCAGCATCAGCAGGACGAAGAACCATTACAGAGTTTTCACCACTGTGGTTTTTCAACTGCTCCATCAAACGAATTTGTGCTTCTTGCTCAACTGGCTGGTGAGTAGGTCCATCTTCTCCAACACGGAATGCATCGTGAGTCCAAACATACTTCACAGGAAGCTCCATCAATGCTGCCAAACGAACAGCTGGCTTCATGTAGTCAGAGAAAACAAAGAAAGTTCCACAAACAGGGATGATACCACCGTGAAGTGCCATACCGTTCATGATACAAGCCATTGTCAACTCAGCAACACCTGCCTGGAAGAACTGACCAGAGAAATCTCCTTTTTGGAATGCTTTTGTTTTCTTCAAGAAACCATCAGTCTTATCTGAGTTAGATAAGTCGGCAGAAGAAACAACCATATTCTCTACATTTTCAGCGAAATGTCCCAATACTGCTGCAGAAGCAGCACGTGTTGCAACACCTTGCTTTTGCTCCAATGCACTCCAATCGATTTCAGGAGTAACACCAGTATAGAAGTGAGCCATTTTCTGAGCTAGCTCAGGATTTTCCAATGCCCATTTTTCTTCTGCTTCTTTGCGATCTTTCGCCCAAGCAGTCAACTCATCGCGACGCTTAGCGTAAAGCTCTTTTACATCATCGAAAATTTGGAATGGATTTTCTGCATCGCCACCCAAGTTTTCAATTGTTTTTGCCATATCAGCACCTGCTGCAGATAGTGGCTGACCGTGAGTAGAAACCTGACGTTCGAAGTTACTTCCATCGGCAGTTACTGCACCTTTACCCATAATTGTTTTACCAATGATAAGTGTTGGTTTTTCAGTTTCTGCATTGGCAGTCTTCAAAGCAGCGCGAATTTCATCAGCGTCGTTTCCGTTGATTGTTTCAACACGCCATCCCCAAGCTTCGTATTTCTTTTGATAATCTTCAACAGTAATTTCGTCGGTTGTAGTAGAAAGCTGAATGTCATTCGAGTCGAAGAACATAATCAGATTGCTCAAACCAAGGTGACCAGCAATACGTCCAGCACCCTGTGCAATTTCTTCCTGCATACCACCATCTGAAATAAATGCGTAAGTTTTATGCGCCATCCACTCACCAAAGCGAGATACCATAAAACGTTCAGCAATTGCTGCACCAACAGCCATGGTGTGTCCTTGTCCTAATGGTCCCGATGTATTTTCAACACCTCTTTCCACGTCTACCTCAGGGTGACCTGGAGTAACTGTTCCCCACTGACGGAAGTTAGCCAATTCGTCCATGCTGTAGTTATCGGCCAAAGCCAATACTGAGTACAACATTGGAGACATGTGACCTGGGTCAAGGAAGAAACGATCGCGATGTGGCCATGCCATATCTGTTGGATCGTAGTTCAAGAACTCAGAATACAGGATGTTTACAAAGTCGGCACCACCCATTGCGCCACCAGGGTGACCTGATTTTGCTTTTTCTACCATTGAAGCTGATAAGATACGAATGTTATCAGCTGCGCGGTTAATGCTTGAATTGCTCATGTGTATTTTTGATAATGGATTAATTTGATTTTCCGGTGGCAAAATTAGGGAAAAAAATAGAGCCTGCAAGCAGAAGCCAAGTGTTTAAGAGCTTCTTACACTCATTGTTTAGATTATGGTAACAACGTTTTAGCAGCACGTTTCATCACGCTTTATAGGCTATTCCCAACACTTCCAGACAAACGTCATTCAAATAGCTTCAGATTCTTTACAAGTAAATATTTTTACAAAAATTATTTCCACAATACTTAAACAACAAATACTTATTCGTTTTTGCAATTAGGGCCTTAAGCATATCATTTAAACTAATTCACTATCACTTTTTCCACTTGTCTTTCTCCATCTTTACTAAAGACAAATAAGTATACTCCTTTTGAAAACAAGGATAAATCAATCTGAGTAAGATCAGAATCAATATCTTTTTCCATCAACTGAACACCCAGTATCGTCATAATACTCAATCGGTTTCCATTTGCTTTTTCAACAAATACACTTCCTGTAGCAGGATTGGGAAATACCCTCACTGTTTTTTCGATTGAATATGGGACACTGGTATTTTTAGTAATCTTTAGTGTATAATCTTCTGCCTCTCCATATTTATAGCGTCCAACTGGACTAATATTCTTATTTATATCAAATATCCGTAATCTAAGTCGCTTGTAACCATGCACATTTTGTGGCACTACTAAACTTGCTGAAAACAAATCCTTCTTTTTAGTAAAAGTTATTTTCTCATTCTCATCAAATTGTCCATTACTATCCCAGTCAGCCCATCCGTACACTGTTATTGACTGAGGAAAATATAGGCTTTTACCCATTACTACTAGCGGATAAGTACCTCCTGCTTTTAAAGAAGCTACTTTGTTTAAATATAACCGATGTCCATCATACTCCGAAGCATTATCTATTTCGGCCAGTTTTACATTTTTTATATATGCCTGTCCTTCCCCCCAAACGTCAGGATAATGTCTTGCCATTACCACATCTAAATTATCTTCTACTCTGCCGTTTTCTGTTTCTGCAGTTACTCGAAAAGTAACATTATGGAAACTTCCATATTCTGAGAAATCCTCTTTCTTTGCAAACACAAAATCGATGTAACTACCACTTTTTATCTTTTGAGTATATTTTTCATTAGTAGCATTTTCTCCATCAACAACATATTCTAAATCGAGCTGATTAATATCATTAGCTCCCAAGTTAGCAACACGAATTCTCATCTGTGCCTCGCCCTTATCATTAATTGATTCCAATTGTTTTAAAATCTTCAACTTATAGCTAGGAAGATTCTCTTTGGTAACAGCTTTAATTTTGGCCACCCAACCACTCCAAGCCACTAACCTACTTCCTTTGAATTTAAAAGTAAGTCCTCCATCCTCTGCATCAGAAATAAATGTTTGCGATTTATCTTCTCCCGAAACGGCACCCAACCGCTTCAACTCATTTGTTCCACTATAGATATACAAAGAGTCATATGGATTTGCAATATACATTTCATCAAAAGAGACTTTTAGACGAGCCGTCAGATTTTTTGGAGTAAACTTAGCCACTCCGAACTCATCCAAAAAAGGATAAAAGTATTTCTGAGAGCCAGGATCTGTAAAAATAGTATCATCAGTAACCACTTTTACTGTTCCTTCTTTGGGCATTAAAACAATATCTCCATAGTTATCAATCTTCTTCACCTCCACCAAATTATTCGATTCATTATCATCATTAGCAATAGTGGCCTTCATCATTAAAGAGTAAAGTTCTGCTGTACTAGAAAAGTCGGCTTTCTCTTTAAAAGTATAATTAAATAATTTCAACGGTTTGATAGGTTGATTAAGCACTTCCTCTACGGATTGTTTTTTACGACCATGGCTTACTTCATAACTAACAGTTGTACTCTGAATATCATTTTTACCCAGATTTAATAATCTATAAGTGATCGTTTCATAACGCAACCCTGTTCCTGTTTTGGGATATAAAACTTCGGCCAACACTACATCATGAGCTCTTCTTTCATCCAACTTTAGGTTATCGATATAAACCAGATCTCCATCTTTACCATTTACACTTTTCTTCTTACAAAGCACCTCAATACTTAACTTAAAGTTGCTCTTTAGATATTTATTAAGGTCGTAATAAACATGCGAAAACATCTCACCTTGAGTGGCTATGGGCTTATGGAAAACATTTCCTAACAAATCGGCAATAGGCTCTCCATCAACACAAACTCGCAATTGGTTCGATTTTAGATTAACACCTCCAATTTGCAATTTATCGAATGAGAATATTAAATCAGAAATATCATTAACATTTACTCTTCCTAATTCTAATACATATTTGAAATCGGCATTTTTACTCCAAAGCAATTGATCATCAGTATCATTCTCCCAACGTTCTTCATTTTTTCCTCCTTCAATGAATAAGCTATGGTTACGATTGGAAAATACATTAAAAGCAACATGTGAAGCTACATTTTTTCCTTTGATCTCTTTGAACTGTATTGAATTTTCACTTTCAAAATCTTCAGTTATAGGCAAACTACTCAATGCATTCAACGGTTTTATTTGCACAGCATCTGAACGATTACCTTTCACATTATACTGTTTATTCACACCTCTTACAGCTATCCAATCTCCTTGAGATGCATCCATTGGAATATTAACCTCTGTTTTTTCTGTAGCCTTTACCAACTTAATGTCGCCATCTCCAACTTTTAAAATTTCATATGAGTCGGCCATTGGAACAGCTTTCCAGCTCAATTGAAATTCTTTATCACCTAACTGATTAGCTTTAATTTCCTGGGGAGTTCCAATAATATAAAAATCACTTGTTTCTGACTTATAACTTCCCTGTTTCAATCTTAATCTTGCCAATGCTTTATCAACAGGCATTTTAAATTCTATACTTTTAATTCCATTCTTTGTTTCCACGATGGTTTCGTAAGAACTTCCTTTATCATATGAAATTTCTAAAATTGTTTTCTTGTCTTCACTGGTCACACATTCAATTATAGCCGTTTTTCCCGCATCAACTGTAATGCCGTCCACCGGATAAATTATCTGAGGATCTTCATATACAAAGTCATAAGCAATTACAAATTGCTGATTGCCATCAACTACTTTTTTCCCATCAATAACAATTTTATAATTTCCAGCCACAGGCTTTTCCACAACAACCTGTTCTATATTATTTAAATCATCTACTCCAGGTTGAGCTATTTCTGTTTCTTTCTGAGGATTCAAAACCAAAGGTAAATGATTCTCGTTATTGGCCGACACCACTTTCAAATCTAAGTTGTTTACCAGATCAATATTGGCATCCACATCAACCACCGGATCAATCCAAACCAACATTACTTTGAACTGAGCAACATTGTTGGGCACTTCAATAGCAAACTCTTTTTGTTCCAGATGAGCCACCTCTTCGCTTTGAAACCATTCGTTGTCTATTGCCTCCAATGCTTTCACTGCATTCACCATTCCAAAGCCGTAAGAAAAATCGGGGCCAGCATTTCCCAAATCAGTTGCACTATTACAAACGATAGCTTTCAGAATATTTGCTTCAGGTTTTGTTTTATATTTTTCGAAATAAGCCTGAGAAAGTTGAGCCATAATTCCCGAAACCAACGGAGCAGCCTGAGAAGTTCCATCGTAATTTACATAATCAGAATGGTAGGCAGTGGAAATAACACTCTTACCATAAGCAGAAACCAACGGAGCAATTCGTCCATTATAGGTAGGCCCTAAACTTGAAAAATCGGTGATTCTTCGATAACGGTCAACGGCTCCGACTGTTATTATATTTTTAGCAGAACGACGTACCGTGCGGAAGCCATCGTGTCCAAACATCTTGCCTAATCCTTGAGAATTTCCTGCCGAAAAAACCAACGACAACTCAGGGTGTTTCACCGCTAATTTATCGATGGCTCTATTCCTTGATTTATAAGGAGGATAATCACCACCACGATGAGTTGCTCCGTATGAATTCTGAGAAATAGTAATTCCTTGTTCATTGGCTGACTTGTCCATCTCTTCGTAATTGAAAAGATCTCCCTGCTGCTTTGAATAATTCCATGCTTCCAGGAATACATCTTCAGCCATTCCTTTTGCTTTAGTCTTAATAAGACCTCGACCTGCAATAACTCCTGCCACATGGGTACCATGAGGTGATTCTGCATCCCCATTTTCATTTATATTAACTCTGCCCAACAAATCGATATGTTCAACGACATCTCCATCCCAGATACCAACTTTAATTCCTTTGCCTGTATATTTTTTCAATGAATTATTGTAATGAGCGACAGCCATTGCCCCAGAACTATTACGACCTAATTGATCAAAGCGAACTATAGGCTCAGATCCTTCCTCAATACGAACAATCCAGGGAATTTGTGCTAGCGCCGCAAGTTTCTCCGGCATAACTGTCATTTCTATTTGTTGAAAATGGTGAATGATCCTAAAATCATTAACACCTAATTTTTCCAATGCCGACCGAACATTCGATTTGGTTTCTGTTTTCAGGAAAGAAGCAACAATACTAATTCTACCTTCGCTTTTCAGAATATATTGGGGAAATTCTTCTTTTTTCAATGCAGAAGAAAGCTTATTCAAGTGAAACTCATCCCCCTGCTTTCTTGTATTTTGCTGTTGCATTGCCACAAAGCCACCCACTTCTGAGACACTACTTGCGACTAGATAGTTATACTCTCCGATGTAGTCATTGATAAAAATTCCTTTTTCTGCATAATCTCTTTTCTCTTGAGAAGATACTATTCTTTTGAAATCGATGATGAAATAACTGTTATGCTGACTTCTTTTGTCAAAATCAAATTTTGCAATAAACTCATCAATTGAATATCTTTCATATTGTGCAAACACATTATTTATCCCTAAAAAAGAGATTAACAACCAAATAATAAAAACTTGTAACTTTTTCATTTCCCTTTCTAATTCTTTTCTATAAAACCAATCCTATTTTAACAGCTATATAATGATTGGATAAGCCCTGTTTTACTTTTCCTTCTGGTACAAATAAACGTTTTGTCTCAATCTGACTAAACACAATGTAATTCTTAACTAATCGACTTAAACGCAATTGCAGTTTAGCACGACTATATGATTGAGAAAGATATTGATATTCAGGAATAATAAATCCCTTAACCACATCTGACTTATTATTTGGATTTATATATTGATGATGATCAATCACCTGTTTATGAGCCCCTTCTGCACCAACTTTAATACTTGTTTTGATATTTATCTTATGGGTAATTTCAAATGTAAGTTTCGACCGCACAAAGCTTATAGATCTATTATTTTGCAGCAATTGGTGCTGTTGTTTTTCTTTTCCATACTCGTTAAAAACACCTAACCTCCAATGGAAAAGTTTTTCGCTATTCGTTCTATAAAAATTATACTCTGCCTGAATCAACTTCTCATCAAAAAAGAAATCATGATTTTTATAACTATTCAACTCCTCTGGAGTAATATCTTTGCTCGATTTCATTACGGGTTTATACCCTTTCCCAACATTGCTTCTTACACCTAATTTAACTTGATGAAATCCCTTGGAAACATATCTATTTAAAATCGACTCTAACTGCAATTTATTGGATTCATAACAGGCATCTTTTCGTATCTCTTTTTTAGTAACATAATGATTTATACCAGAAACCTCTTCCTTATCATTATACAACACCGTCAAATAAAACTTAGTCAAATCGGTTTTATAAGCATAAAACATGCTTAAGCCAAGCACCTTACTATCTTGTTTAAAATCCACATTGAAATTTCGATAATCTTTAGGAGCTTCTCCTAGAGCACGTAGCCAGTATACCGAATATTTCTTATTCAAATTATTTGAATAATCGACATCTATTTCCTCTTTTATGCTTGTATAGCTAACAGTTCCCCCAATATTATGTATTGATGATAAAGGGAACAAAATAGATATCGAGTTTTTTAAATTCTTATACGTATTTAGTGGGCGAGGATCTTTCTGTTTTGCTCCTGTTTCTACATGGTAATTCATTCCCACTCCCACATAAAACATGTTAAACAACTTACTAGTTACCACATCGCCATTTAACTTATAACTTCTCTTCTCCCATTCCCCATCTAAAGAATCAGCAATAATATATGGTGTATTCCCTTGAGGAAATAAAATATTACTCCACTGTATTCCTTTTTCGTTGTAATTTTTATAAAGCACAGAGCCTTTGCATTTCAAATTGGAATATGCCTTATAGCCCTCGGAATAGAAACTGATTCCATTCTGTTGTTTTGCATTCTGAACCGCTTTAAATTGGGAGTAACTATTGATATAGGTTAAGTAAGATTCGGAAAATTCTTTACTATCGGAAAGAGACATTAATGCACTATTATTACAAAAAATATCATCCGCTTTAATAAAGGCAATATCTTTTTGTAATTGTAGTTGATCTTGTTGAGCCCACAATACTCCTCCCCATAAAAGGCACAACATTAAAATATAGCGATTCATATTACCACTTTTAAAAAGTCAACTGTTGAAGTACTGTTACTTTACAATAGTACAATACTCCAACAGCTTTATTGAAATTTAGAATAAAAACAATTAATGATTTTATTGTTTCCAGGCTCCTGGCACAGCCTTATTGATCAGCTCAAAGTCTTCAGATGAATCGTTTGTGTTTTTCAAAATTTTACGATTATTAATCTCACTACTCACCTTACGGATCCATGCCGTATTGTCTACAGGTCGTTCATCATCTAAAGGTCCTTTGTCTACTGCAGTTGTCAGTTTAACGCCATAATAGAAGTGCTTAACAGCGTATGCATCAATAATTTTATCATTCGGAATTTGTGTAAACAGGTAATTACCTGTAACTCCAACCTCTTCACAATTAAACATCTTTAACGCATCGAAGTCGTCAACTCTAAAAATTACAAACTCCAACTTAGTATGTAACTCCTGATACATCGATTTAACGAAGCTAGAGGTTACTTTTGAATGGCCGGTTCTTTTAACAATTAAGTTTGTCGATTTAGTATTATCAATATCATCTACACCTTCAACAAAAGTTTCAAACTTTGCTCCAGAGAGATCCAAACTGTTATCGTTATCAACAGTATGGTCACGTGCAGTCTCTGCAATAATCACACTTTCACCAGGCTTTAGCAAGTGCTCTTTTCCTGTTCCCGGAATTTGCCATACTGTTCCTACATAAGTATTTTCCATGTCATTGTCGAAACGCTCCACATTACGCGCATGGTGAGCACCCAGGCAAAGTCCATCTAAATAAATATCGTGATTTGCATTATTGTAAATTTCAACAAACTCATCTTTGAAATAACGAGGTTCTGTTCCACTAAACTTCATCTGTTTAATCAACAATCCTCCCATTTTCTGAGTTTTCAAATCAACTGTAACATTTATAGTATTTTCACTTACTACTACAACATCATTCTTACTCGCATTCAGAATAATCTCATTGCTATATCCTGAAATACCCTTAGCTTCTTCTGCTGTAAACGACTTATCAACAACTAACTTATAAGTGCCAACAATTAGGTCGCTAAATACAACAACTCCTTGCTCATTGGTTTTTCCTTTGTACTCTAATTCGGTATTTGTTACTCCTTTTATTTTCACTTCAATATTAGCTTTTGAAGCACTACTACTAAAAGATTCGGGATAGTTAACTGTTACAGAAACATTACCCGGAGCAATAGTATTATCGTCGGAACATCCTGTCCACAAAGCAACCATTGCAAAAAATACGAAGTAAATTAAACGATTCATAAGTATCTGATTTTATATTATTACTACAACTTAATTGTCAACTCTCCTCCAAAATATAACTTAGGATTTCTCACCGATTTATTATGAATTGGGCGATGATAAAAGAAGTTATTTGCATTAAACGCAAACTCGACATTCTCTCCGATGCTTTTGGTTAACTTCATATTAAAAAGGAATAATGGAGGCGGAGAAGATGGAGTATATCGATTGTCAGGTAGAATATATTCATCGAACCTTCCACTTTTCAGATCTGCTTCTGTAATTTCCTGACGCTTTCTATTTTGAATATAAGCCACTGGGGTTCTCGATGTCTGATTATACTTGCTTTTACTATACCAGATTGTTTGCATAGTCATACTCAGTATGAAATCGATTGGAGCAATCGTATAGATAGCTCTTACCTTTGTCGAAAAGCGTTGATCTTTACTTCCTCGTCCTTTTGTATATATTGGAATTATTGTTCCTGGCGTTACTAGTAGACGCTCATAGGATATGTAATCTCTTAACTCTTTAGTACTACTCTCAAAGAAAGATCCTGTTATATTGAAATAGGTATTAATTGCATTGATACGAGCTATATTAATTGACAAATCAACTCCTCTGTCTCTGCTCTCATACTTATTTCCAGGAACATTTAGCCTTTGCATAAAGGTTCTTGTTTCGTAATGCTCCATATGCGTTCCTTTAACAGGATCATTATAAATCATTCTATATTTGTCAACTGGAGTATAAACATCGCGAGCAACTGATCCATATGCGTTTTGTGTAACCGCATTGAAAAATGATAATGACAAATTGTGTTTTCCTAACTGATAGTATATACTATATTCCTGCTTAATAGCTTTTGCCAGCTCCAGTTCAGGATTATTCGTATTGAACAAGAAAGTAGTTGTATAAGCAATAACATCCGGCACATTCGGATCGGTTTCTTGTTCTCCCCTTACTCGTATATTACTTTCATCGAAATAGACCGGATTAGGACTAAGCATTGAAAGAGGAGCTGACCGTGACGTAACACCACAGGCAGCTCTAAATTTCAACTTATCAGTAATAACATACGAAACATTTACCCTTGGTTCTAATATTGTTGCAAAATCTGTCTTCCATAGTCCACTGGGTTGAAAATTGGAAAAACGTAATCCTAACTGTATTCTTAGATCCTTGGAAAAAAGTTTTGTTGAAATCTTATCTTCGGCAAAAAGAGCATACCTTCTCAATGCAGGGTATGAATCCATTGGTCTTATTCGTTTTTTATGATCCTGTACATAAGGGGGGCGTTCCCTATCGTAATAAGTACCCTTCCCTAGATTTTTCTCGTACACATAATTAAAACCGAACAAGAAACGGTGCTTAAAATGACGACTTTCTAAACCGGCTTCAACATCAGCACTTACTTTGAAGCTAAAAGGCCTACTATCTTCGTGCAATTCATAATCGTATAATGTTTTTATTCTCTTTGCCGGAGTAAGAACTCCTATTTCTCCAACAGGAATAAATATGTTATCAGAGGCTACTGTTTCTCTATCGTAAACCTCTTTATCGGAATAGTTTGCATTTACGTTATAATTCAATTTCGAAACAAATGAATTCTTGAAACGCTTTACTCCTGAGTTTTGAACAAAAACATAGAACTTATTATTCCGATACAAACTTTCAATTCCTTTATCAACATCGTGTATATCTCCAGAGAATTGATAACTCGTATTTAGCTTTGAGAACATTTTAAAAGAATTGCCTACTTCTCCGAACTCTCGTTGCCACAATGCCATTCCCAATATTTTTTTGTAGCCATTCACTGCTGACCTTAAGCTAGAACGAGCACGAGTAAATTGCATACTTGTGTTTACCTGCGATTTTTCGGCAACGTTCCATCCTTTACCAAAACGAAACTGCTCCGTTGTTGGATTCAATCTGGATTTTAAAACAAAAGGAGAATCTTTTACTTTCGATTTTATCAATATTGTTCCTGAAGTTAAATCACCGTATTTCACAGAAGGAACACCTTGAATAATCTCTACCGATTCAATATCATCGGTACTAATATCCCTCATATCAATAGAGCTCAATGAGTTCCCTTCGAACTTCCCTTTATTCAAACTTGCATTATTGGAAATATCTGCTCCATCTATCCGAATTGAAGTTCCTAAGCTATTCATCGTATTCAATGGATTTGTCTTTACTTCTCGCAACGAAGGAGCCTGATAATTTGCCATTGAAGGAGATTGAATTAATTTACCAGGCAATAACTCAAGTACATCAGCAAACGAAAATGCCTGAATATGCTTTATTGCATCCTTTTTAATTACAGTCACATTCTCAACTGAAGTAACAGACTTCTCAGCCGTCACTACCACCTCATTTATTGCTTGTAATTCATTCTCTAAATAGATTTGTATTTGTTCAGGAAACGGAGCCACAAGATTAACTTCATATTTTTTATATCCAAGACATGAAAAATACACCTTCACTCTATTTATGACAGTTGGTAAATCCAGATAAAATTCACCTTTAAAATTACTTACACATGAATATTTTTGGTCAGAAGTATAAACCAACACTCCTGTAATGGTTTCCTTACTAATCTTGTCACATATGACACCTTTTATAGTACCTGCAGTTACAAATCCACTCAACAGCGTAATAAAAACGAATACTAAAATTCTCTTTAAGAAGTTCGCTGACGTTCTATTAAAACACACGTTTATTTTCCCTTAAAATTCGAGGTGTAAAGGAATATATTTCGCCACCAATGAACAATAATAAAAAATAAGGATATATTAATTGAATATGGTCACTTTTATACCTAAATAAAGGGATACCATTTCACAAACATGCTTTTTAAACTCATAAAAACTCGAGGCTTCGCCAATTTCAATTCTCATAAAAAGCAAACGTAAAACTATTTTTCAGACCACTCTTTGCTGAAAAAACAAGTTTATACCTATATTTATTCAATCACACACAACCTTATTTCTATCTCGATTGTATTAAAAGAAGAACTATTGAGATAATCTCTAGCAGCTTGAATCATTTTGTCAAAAGAAACACCTGAAAACGAGCCAAATGAAGCAACTAGCATTTATAATATTTTTCTCTTTCACATCCTTTATTCTTTGTGCCCAAGAAAATCAGTTCTCGTTATTTGTTTTGGGAAATAGTAACATCGAAAACCAACATTCGAAATTGCTTTTAAAAGAAATACAGCATCAGATTAGCCAAACCGAAAACGAGAAAGCCATTATTCACTTGGGTAATAAAAAGTCGAATACTGATTTTAACCAAGCTATTCTCCATTTTAAAACACTAAAAGATGCTCCGTTATTTATTGCTCCTGGACCGGGGGAATGGAACGGCGGAAAAGAAAATGGGAAAAAGTTCCTTCAAAACCTGGCTGATAGTCTAGAAAATTCAGCTATCCTCCCTGATGCCAGTTGTCCTGGTCCCAAAGAGATTGCTCTTTCTGATCGACATACACTAATATTATTGGATACTCAATGGTGGCTGCACGCTTTCGATCGTCGTTATGCCAAATGTGATATTGAAGAAGATGCCGATGTGATTGTTCAGCTTCAGGATGCATTAAGAAGAAATAGAGACAAACAAATTATTTTAGCTGCCCATCACAATCTTTTTAGTCAAGGAAATAGCGGTGGGAAATTCTCATTTAAGCAATGGACAACCCAAGCTCCTGTTACTTTATATCGAAAATTAATAGGAGGTAAGCAAGATATTAAATCTCCGGAATACAGCTACTTTAGAGATGCGTTCTGGTCGGTTTTAAAACAGTTTAAACAATCCATTTACCTGTCTGCCGGCGATAAAAATTTCCAGTTTTCCGATAACGATTCCATTTATCAGATCAACTCTGGCTCGTTCAGTCAAACAGCACATGTAACCAAACCGACAAAAGGTTTTACCGCACAAAAGTATGGCTTTACACGTATTAATTTCCGAAACGATAATACCATTCAGATTCAATTTATAGGAACCGATAGCATTATATGGGAAAAGGAACTTCAACAATCAACCGTCGATATTCAGCCCCAATTTGCAAAACGCCATTTCCCCGACAGCATTACTATGGCTGCCAGCTCACAATATATTGCCTCGAAAAAACAATCGAGATGGATGGGAAACAATTACCGGGAAGTTTGGAAAACACCAATCAAAGTTCCAGTTTTCGATATTGAAAAAGCTTACGGAGGACTATCCATTATAAAACGAGGAGGAGGACAACAAACCCATTCCATCAGAATGAAAGATAAAAATGGGAAGCAATATGTATTGCGTTCGTTGGAAAAGTATGTTGCAGGAGCTCTACCCAAAGAGCTAAAAAACACTTTTGCCATCGACTTAGCACAAGATTTTATCTCTTCATCGAATCCGTATGGGGCGATTCCTGCGGCACAACTGGCTGAAGCAGCAGGAGTATACCACACTAATCCTTCCATAGTGTATGTTCCTAATGATCCGACACTGGAACAATACCAAGAAGACTTGGGCGGACACCTTTTTCTTTTTGAAGAGCGTCCGGCAGGAGACAGAAGCGATGAAAAACATTTTGGCAACTCAACCGACCTGGTAAACACCGATGAGGTATTAAAAAAGACGCATAAAAGACACTCAGCACAAGCCAACCAGAAAGAGGTGCTACGAGCTCGTTTACTGGACATTATCATAAACGATTGGGACAGGCATGATGATCAGTGGCGTTGGGCAACCCATAAAAAAAATGGAAAGACCCATTATCGCCCCATTCCGCGTGATCGCGATCAGGCTTTTTATAAAGCTGATGGAATTCTGCCATGGCTGGTTGCCAGAAAGTGGATTTTACCCAAGTTTCAGGGAATAGATACCATCACCCACAATGTGGAAGGACTTTCGTTTAATGCTCGTTATTTCGATCGTACATTCCTGACTTCTCTAGACTGGAACGATTGGCAACAAATTATTACCGAACTACAGCAAGCTTTAACCGATCAGAAGATTGACGAAGCAATGCTCCACTTTCCAAAGGAAATTTATCCACTGTGTGGAAAAACAACCGCACAAACGATAAAAGCACGTGTTCGAAATTTAAAACCAATGGCTCATCAACTTTATCGTTCGCTTTCTAAAGCAGTAGAAGTTGTTGGAACAAAAAAAGATGATCGGATTACCATCGAAGGTAATGGCAATCAGTTATTGGTTCAAATTCAGAATAAGAAAAAAAGTACTACTTCATTTTCTCGATCATTTACACCATCAGAAACCGAAGAAGTACACATTTACGGATTAGATGGCAACGACCGAGTTCACTTTTCCGGCACTCCGGTCAAAGGTATTCGAATAAGGGTAATTGGTGGAGAAAATAAAGACAAAGTAATCAACGACTCCAATAGTAAATGGCAAGCTACCATCTACGATAAAAAGTCGACGAAATTAGAGGGACAACACCCTATTAAACTTAAAAGCAATATTTATAAAAGCGCTGTCGAATACGATCGACTTCGATTTAAGTATGATGTTACATCTCCGGGATTTGCTTTCGGCTTAAACCCTGACGATGGATTAATTATTGGTGGAGGTCCAATCATAAAAAAGTACACCCGATTTAAAGAGTGGTCGCACCGTTTGGTACTTAACCATGCTTTCTCCAGCAACTCTACCCACTTCAATTATGAAGGTCGAATATTTTATCCACTTCATCGTTCGGAATTAATTCTTACAGCCGACATAAAAACTCCGGACTATCAGAATAATTTCTTCGGTTTAGGAAATGAGACCAAATGGTTAGTACCTAAAGATGACAAACTCTTTTACCGCTCTCCAGTACGCTTTTATCGAACTAAATTTCAGTTTTCGAAATGGTTCGACAAGAAAAAACGCTCACAAGTTTTCTCTTCGTTAACTTACAAAAGCGCTCATGTGGAAGAGCACAAAAATCGGTTTGTAAATATGCTTTCAGAAGAAGATCTACAAGAAACCAAGCACGGTTCATTTACTGTTGGTTATGAATACAACAGCGCCTCAACCCGCACTTTAAAAACCGAAGAGCAGTTTGAGGGAAGTAGTATTTTCCCCACTAAAGGAATTCATTTTAAAGCAGATTATAATTACAATATTGGCATTAAAAGTGGATCGAAAGATTTCCATCAACTGAATGCCGACTGGCGAGGATATTTAAGTTTCTCGCAACGTCCAAGAGTGGTTTATGCATTTCGCGTAGGAGCAAGTAAAAACTGGGGCAATTTTCCATTTTATTATGCTGCACAACTGGGAGGCAAAACCAACCTTCGTGGTTACCGGGCCACTCGTTTTCATGGCGATGCCGCAGTATATCAGAACAGTGAAATTCGTGTCCGACTGGGCAGTTTCAATTCATATGTACTAAACGGACTTACCGGCTTCACCCTGTTCAACGATGTAGGTAGAGTTTGGCTCGATGATGAAGATTCTTCCAAATGGCACCATGGTTATGGTGTCGGTTTTTGGGTATCTCCATTCAATTTTGCCATATTTAATCTCAATTTAGAGAAAAGTAGCGAGGATACTTTGGTTTCCTTTAAAGTCAACTTTCAATTCTAAGTCATGATTTCAATACGAATAGGACTACTCATATTAATACTGACTGCTTGTTTTCAATTACAAGCACAGCATCGGGTATACCTTATTCGACATGCAAAAGTGGATTTACCACCATTGAAATGGAGTACGGCCAAGGATGCACAGAAATACAAACACCAATACAATATTGCTCCTGTAGTTCCGTTTAAACCTAAACATGTACTTTCGAAACTAAAAGGCACTAACCTTACCGATACCATTTATTGCAGCCCCTTACCCCGATCGCAACACACTGCTGCCATTTTATTTGGTTCTAAACCAACATACGTGGTTAAAGAGGTATTGAGAGAAATTGATTACAAAATAATTCCTATACCGCTTGTTAAATTACCTGCAGGCATTTGGTTTGGAGCATCGCGTTTGGTTAGCATGATTGAAATGCAGGAAGAAAAGCAAGCTGTAGCAGAATGGGGCAAATGGATTGAACAAAAAACGAAATCAAAAGATATTATTATTGTCGGGCATGGTTTTCAAATACGAGAAACCATCCGATTTTTAAAGAAACGAAACTGGAAAATTATCCGAAAAGAGGCTTATCGAAACTTATCGGTAAACTGTTTGGAAAATCAAAATATCAGCCATCATGGATCGAAATAAAATATTAATTGCAACCGAAGAATACGTTCGCTCTTTTTTTGAAGATCGGTTTAACGAAGAACAATTCCCATTTCACAATATTGGTCACACCCAAAAGGTAGTTGAGCAAGCACGTTTAATTGCCCAAAACGAAAATGTAACCGAGCACGAAATGTTCCTTGTTACTCTGGCTGCCTGGTTCCATGACACAGGCTATAGCGTATGTAGTTTCGGACATGAAGAGGAAAGCGTTAGAATTGCCAAGGAATTTCTAAAAGATGATTTATCAGAAGAAGATTTGAATCAGATTGATGTAATGATTGCCGGAACAAAAATTGCAGCCACCCCTTCTACTAAGTTGGCTAAAATTGTTTGCGACGCCGACTATTTCCATCTTCATCTGGATGATTTCATCGATTACTCTTTTGCTCTAAAAAAGGAATTCGAACTATCGCTCAACCAAAAATTGACCAAGTCGTATTATCTTTTCGACACATTACGATTCTTGAAAAAGCAACAATATTGTACCGATTTTGCCAGAAGAGAATATCAGTCGTTAAAAGAAAAAAACATCAAACGCATTCAGGATTTATTGGATAAGGGCAAAAAGAAAAAAGAAACTCTATCCACATCTCGTGGTATTGAATCCATGCTTCGACTTACGGCTCGCAACCAAATTAATTTGAGCTCCATAGCCGACAACAAAGCCAATATCTTACTTACAGTCACATCCGTAATCGTTTCGTTTAGTGCCACAGTTGGGTTTAGTCAACTCAACAATATGAAGTGGATGATTTACCCGTTGATAATACTCATTATCACATGTTTAATTTCGCTGATTTTTGCTATCCTATCTACCCGACCAAAGGTTTCGTCAGGAACATTTAAACAGGAAGATGTTGCTAAAAATAAGGTCAATTTACTTTTCTTCGGAAATTTCTATAAGATGGACTACAGGTATTACGAAGATGCCGTTCGAAACATGATGAACAGCTACGACGATCTATACAATACCATGATCCGGGATCAGTATAGCCTTGGATTAATCTTAGCAAAGAAGTTTAAATTATTGCGTATTGCCTATAATACGTTTATGGTAGGAATTACACTTTCGGTAATAGCTTTCATAGCAACAGTGCTTCTCAACTCCTAAGTTGGAAGTGACACCGAAAATCTTCACCTTATTTTCTTTTCCCGGCAGTTCGATATCGTCCAACAGCGAAAATTCGAACTCCGGATTAACCTTGCCGGCTGCCGTGACAAACTCTTGCGTTACCACTAGTGGTTGTTGATATACTTTGCATACTTTCTGTACTCGCGAAGCAGTGTTCAACACATCGCCATGGTATGCTATTTCGGTTTTTATCTCTCCCACTTCTGCCACCATCACCTTACCACTATTCAACGATGCGGTAAAAAGCGGTGTTATACCATATTTGTCATTATAATATTGTTCTCTCTCCTTCCATACATTCAATAAATCGAAGTAAAAGCGAAGGCTTCGAATATAGTTAATCGGCTTTTTAGCATCCCACACCAATACCACTTCATCGCCCACATACTGGTAAACTGTAGCGCGGTGTTTAATGATTAGGTTACTCATCTCTTTGAAGCTCTCTTGCAAAAAGCGACTGTAACGCTGATGTCCCAATAGCTCTGCGGCACGAGACGAAGAAACCAGGTCGAGAAACATAAATATTTTAGCTTCTTCCTGAGGCACCCGATAAGCTCCACTTAAAATTTTGTTGATATTCCCTTTTCCCAGATGATTTTCGGCCGCCACAAACAAGTTCATGGCCCAATTGGTTAGAATTACAATAATAAAAAAGAACAGCCATGTATCATTAAACAGGTAACGTTCTGCACTTCCCAACGATTTCCAGAATGAAACATCATGGTAAACCACATTATACCATAGTCCGGCAAACAGCGAAAACACGGTAAACAATACCAAATAGGACAATGAACGAAAGATACTACCGTTTACAGTTCCCAGTCGCTTCAATAGTTTATTGAAAGCAAACTCCTCCATCAACCAAGTGAATATGGAAATCACACATGCACAAATGGTAATAATGGATTGATTGTCACGAATTATAGATATGGCTTTGGCAACCGACTCGCCAGCATCAAGCTGTCCCGCAAAACGTAAATAGATAAAAAGGCGAATAGAGATATTCCACCAAATTAAAAAAATTAGCAAATGACGTAATCGATACCAAAAAAGAGCTGATACTTTCATGTTTCCAATATTTTCAAGACTTACAAACTAACACCATCCAGTTGACAATGTCATTCATTTCTAACTTTTCCTTGCTAATTCTTCACAGTTTCTTTTCCAAATATAGCATATATACACCAAACAGAACAAATCCACCCCATAAGTGTTGAGTATAACTCTTAAAAAGTCCACAAAACCTATAATCGGGTTAAATCCTCGTTAAGATTCAAAAAAGTGATGGATGTCATCTTTTAATGTGTACTTAAATTTGTGTTATCTTTACTATCGTAAACCGAAGTTACACGCACATTTGCATTTTTCAAGCAGGTAAGATATTGAGGAGAAAGACCTCGTTTTTCCTATGGTAACCATCCATTTCAAAAACGCCAGGCCAACAGATTAAAAGAGATTGCAATTGTTCGGTTTGATTTTATCATTTTTTTAGTGCTCACTTTATAGTTATTTATAATAAAACGAAGTAGAATTGTTTTACAACATTCATGACTTTTGACAGATTATAAGTAGGGCACTTTCCATTTATTTGACGAAAATTAACAAGACTAAGAAAGAGATATAAACACATAAAAATCAACAAAAAATGAAGAAGCATAATTTCTCAGCAGGACCATCAATCCTTCCTGAATATACCATTAAGAACACTGCCGATGCAGTTTTAAATTTCGCAGGAACCGGACTTTCTATTCTTGAGGTATCGCACCGCGGGAAAGAGTTTGTTGCAGTAATGGAAGAGGCTCGCCAATTATTCAAAGATTTATTGGACGTACCTGCCGGTTACGAAGTTCTGTTTTTGGGAGGTGGTGCAAGTACTCAATTCTTCACTATTCCATTTAACTTATTGCACAAAAAAGCGGCTTACCTAGAAACTGGTGTTTGGGCTAAGAAAGCAATTAAAGAAGCTAAGTTATTAGGAGACGTTGATGTTGTTGCTTCTTCTGCTGATACTACTTTTAACTACATTCCTAAAGGATATACAGTTCCTGAAGATGTAGATTATTTCCACATCACTACTAACAATACAATTTATGGTACTGAGATCTTAACTGATTTGGATGTTCCTGTACGTATGGTAGCTGATATGTCTTCAGATATTTTCAGCCGTCCGGTTGATGTTTCGAAATACGATTTGATTTATGGTGGAGCACAAAAGAACCTAGCACCATCGGGAGCAACTTTCGTATTGGTAAAAGAAGATGTTCTTGGAAAATCGGAGCGTGTATTGCCTACAATGGTTGACTACCGTACTCACCTTAAAGATTCAATGTTCAACACTCCTCCTGTATTGCCAGTTTACTCGGCACTACAAACAATGAAGTGGTTGAAAGAGCAAGGTGGTGTTGCTGCTATCGAAAAAGTAAATATCGAAAAGGCAAACTTACTTTACAACGAGATTGACAGAAACAAAATGTTCCAGGGAACAGTTCTTAACCAAGAAGATCGCTCTCGCATGAACGTATGTTTCGTAATGGCTCCTGAATATGCAGAGTTGGAGAAAGAATTCTTCGAATTTGCTACAGCAAAAGGGATGTCAGGAATTAAAGGTCACCGTTCAGTAGGTGGTTTCCGCGCATCTCTATACAATGCAATGCCAATGACTAGCGTTCAGGCATTAGTTGATACAATGAAAGAATTCGCAAGCACAAAATAAATCGCTTATAAGAGTGTCTCGTTACCCAACAGACACTCTTTTTTATAAAAAACCAGACAATGAACAAGATATTAGTTGCTACAGAAAAACCATTTGCTGCTGCTGCAGTAGATCAAATTAAAGCAGTTGTTGACACAGCTGAAGGATTCGAATTGGTAATGTTGGAAAAATACGCATCGAAAGCTGAGCTTTTAGAAGCTATTGCCGATGTTCACGCAGTTATCATTCGTTCTGATAAAATTGATGCTGAAGTTTTAGCTGCCGCAAAAGAGCTTAAGATTGTTGTTCGCGCAGGTGCTGGATACGATAACGTAGACTTGGCTGCTGCTACTGAAAACAATGTTGTGGTTATGAATACTCCGGGTCAAAATGCAAATGCTGTTGCTGAATTGGCTTTAGGAATGATGGTATTCATGGCTCGCGGGCTATTTAACGGAAAACCAGGAACCGAATTATTGGGTAAGAAGATTGGTATTCACGCTTACGGAAATGTTGGTCGCAACGTGGCTCGCATTGCTAAAGGTTTCGGAATGGAAGTATTGGCATTCGATCCATTTGTTGAGAAGTCAGCATTGGAAGCAGAAGGAGTTACTCCAGTTGATTCTGCAGAAGAACTATACGCTACATGTAACTACATTTCGTTACATATTCCAGCCAACGATAAAACTAAAAACTCGATCAATTTCGATCTATTGAATCGCATGCCAGAGGGAGGTATCTTAGTTAACACTGCACGTAAAGAGGTAATCGACGAAGCAGAGATGATTAAGTTGATGGAAACTCGCAGCGACTTCAAATATGTTTCAGACATTGCACCAAGCAATGCTCCTGACTTTGCACCATTCGAAGGACGTTATTTCTTCACTCCAAAGAAAATGGGAGCTCAAACAGCAGAAGCAAACGTAAATGCAGGTGTAGCAGCCGCAAAACAAATTATTGCCTTCATCAATGATGGCGACATTACCTTTAAAGTAAATTAGTAACTAGTACCGGGTATTTAGCACTATCTAAATACTAACGACTAAAAATCTAGAAATATGGCAATTGTAAAACCATTTAAAGGACTTCGTCCACCAAAAGAGATTGCAAAGGAAGTTTCTTGTCTTCCGTACGATGTAATGAATAGCCAGGAAGCTGCGGCTATGGCTGAAGGGAAAGAGTGTTCGTTGTTGCACATTACTCGTGCCGAGATCGATTGCCCTGAAGGAACTGACATTCATTCTGAGACTGTTTACGAAAAAGCAGTTTCTAATTTCAATAAAGCACAAGAGCAAGGATGGTTGAAGCAGGATAGCGAAGCAAAATTCTACATCTACGCACAAACTATGGATGGCCGTACTCAGTATGGTATTGTAGGTTGCGCTGCTTGTGAAGACTACAACCAAGGTATTATCAAAAAGCATGAGTTAACTCGTCCGGACAAGGAAGAGGATCGTATGATTTTAACTCGCTACACAAAAGCAAATATCGAGCCTGTATTTTTCTCGTACAAAGCCGTTCCTGAAATTGATGAAATTGTAAATAACATCGTTAAAAATCAAGAAGCAGATTACGATTTCGTAGCTGACGAAGATGGTTTTGGCCATACATTCTGGGTAATCAACGATGCAGATACTAATGCTCGTTTGGAAGAGCTTTTTGAAACTAAAGTTCCTTACACATACGTAGCCGACGGTCACCACCGTACTGCTGCTGCTGCTCGTATCGGACTAGAGTGCAAAGAGAATAATCCTAACCACACAGGAAACGAAGAGTACAACTTCTTCATGTCTGTTCACTTCCCGGACAATCAACTTAAAATCATTGACTACAACCGCGTGGTTAAAGATTTGAATGGATTGACTACTGAAGAGTTCATGGCTAAATTGGAAGATTCATGTACTGTTGAGTGTATGGGAGAAGAGATTTATACTCCTGCTTCATTGCACGAATTCAGTATGTATATTGAAGGAAAATGGTACAAGCTTACAGCCAAAGAGGGAACTTATGATGATAACGACCCTATTGGCGTGTTAGATGTTACTATTCTTTCAGATCATGTTTTAGACAAAGTATTAGGAATTGAAGATCTACGTCGTTCTACTCGCATCGATTTTGTTGGTGGAATTCGTGGATTGGGAGAATTGAAGCGTCGTGTTGACAATGGCGATATGAAAGTAGCTTTTGCACTTTATCCTGTTTCAATGCAACAGCTTATTGACATTGCCGACACAGGTAATATCATGCCTCCTAAAACAACTTGGTTCGAACCAAAACTTCGTTCTGGGTTATTGATTCACAAACTAGACTAATCGTCATTATATTTTATAAAGAAAGTCGACTCAATTATGGGTCGACTTTTCTTTTTCCTACTGTTTAATTTATGCTGAATTTACAATTCACAGATTGACCGTCAACCACCAGTAGGGCAATATAAATTCCATTTCGAAATCGTTCGTACTTCATTGTCAACTTCTGATCTCCATTGCTGAAATTGGAATCCACATGAACCACCTTCTTTCCATCTATAGTAAACAGTTCCAGAAAACCTTTTCCTCCCGTAGTGTTAATATCGAAAACCACCTCATTTTCTGAAACGAATACCGTAAGCTCCATTTCATTCTTTTTCAAATCGACATTAGCACCTGTTGAAAACTGTGGCACCATTGCAATGGCATCAATTATTACATGTCCATCGGTTCCTTCATTGGAAATTGTAACAGAGTTGGTTTCATCTTTATCAAAATAAAATGTTCCCAGATTAATCCACTTTCCATCTTTTTCCTGCTGATTGACATAGACTACATCCACTCCATCATGGTGTTTAATTTTAAAAGGCACATTGGTTGCTCGTGAATCACCTGCAGTATGCCGGGAGTAAACACTGTATTTCCCCGACTCTTCCAATTTTATATCGAAAACCGCCGATTTACTGCCTTTCTCTTCGTTTCCATCGTGAATATAATTGGTGCCATAAAACTTCGGATTAAAGGTGCTGGCTGCCCAATTCCCCACATAAGTAACATTGCTATCGGTATTATCCCAGATAATACTCTCATCGGCTAAAACAGCATCTTTCTTCACCAGCTTTTTAAGCTCTTCCACATGATTTTGATAAACTTCACGAGGATTAACAGCATACTTCTTACAAAGTCCTGCCGCAACACCTGTGGCAACTCCCATCTGCCCCACAGTATTCATTACTCGGGGACTTCCCAGTCCAACGTGCGATGCACTCAAACAACGACCAGCCATCATCAGGTTATCTAAATCGGCTGCAATAAACGAACGGAAAGGAATATGGTAAGGCTGAATATGTGTAAACAATGCTTTGGTCAGAAAATCATACTTTTCGGATTTGGGTAAATGCAAATCAATCTCACGTTTTTCAATCACCACACCGTCTTCAAACTCTACCGAATTACGCACATCATTTTCTGTCAAAATATGCTCTCCCACTAATCTTCGGGACTCTCTTTTTCCTTGAACATACCCTACCCAGTTTAGTTTTCGGTTTACATTGGCCGGATTCTTCTTGGCATTTGAAAATGCGCCATAAATAGCTCGAAGCAAATGATCCCGAATATGCTCTGCATCGGCAAAAGGATCTAATCCTATTCCATATTCCCAGAACCATTCTCCTTTTGTGGCAGTATAGTCTTTAGCCACATCCATTGCCCATGGCACATCCGGGAAAACTTCTTCTTTATTGGAAACAACAGAATTGAACATCAAAGTTGTCCCCATCATCAAATTGTCTTTGGTCGCTGGCGCCAGGCTCTCATTGAACGTTCCCTGAGCCTCCCGACCAATCATAACCCGATTCTCGGCCCAGTAACCAATCCAACCATCGCCTGTACAATCAATGAATTGCTTGCCGAAGAAACGAAGCTCTTCTCCTGTTTGAATGTGCTTCGCATCAATTGACTTTATCAAACGTCCCTCTCTATTTACACCAAATGCTCTTGTTGACAAAAACAGCGTGACATTAGGTTCTGTTTCCATCACCTCATTGCGCTTAACCTGATCTACTTTTGCCTGGTCGGAACCATTGGGATAATGAGCAGTATTCACCTCCTCCACAATTCGGTATCCTTCCATTCCAATGGTATGCACACGTATTTCATCACTGGCATTACCTCCCAACACAGGTCTGTCTTGAATTAAAGCGACAGAACAACCTTCGCGAGCAGCAGCAATAGCTGCACAACAGCCAGCCATTCCTCCTCCAACAATAACCACATCGAAATTACCGGCAGAAGCCGGGGTTGCTGGCAAGTTGCTCAAAGTTCTACGCCATGCAGCTAAATCTTCTTTACCATTGGGTGGAACAAAGCTATGGTCAGTGGTCAAATAAATAGCGTCGCATCGACCATCGAAACCTGTTTGGTCTATTAATTCCAAGGAAATACTATCTCCTGCTAACTGAGCAACGCCTCCGTTTACCCAATTCCAATCCTCATTTACGCCAAACGTTTGTGGTAAAATATTCCCATTCAGTTTCAACTGAAAAGTTCCGGGAGTAGCTTTATGCTCTGGCACCCAATCTTTGGTGCGTACCCATATTTTGTACTCGCCATCAGATGGTAGCTTTACTTTGGTTTTTGCAGCATCAACAGGCACTCCCATTCCATGGGCCAACAAATAGCTGCTTCCCATTATATGGGTAAACTGTTGGTCGACCTTCCAACCACCAACAGTCTTGAAGTTTTCTGCTTCAATTAACACCTGATTTTGGGCTCTGCTTAGTTGACACCAGCCACACAATATCAGGCTAAAGAATAAGTAAAATATTTTTTTCATCCTTTTAAATTTTATTGTTTCTGGATGTTAAAAAAGCCCACAGGCATTACACCCATGAGCTTTAGAAAGTCAACTAAACTAACTTACTGGATTGTTATCTTTGAGAAAACTTCCAATTCGAACATACGAATGATGTCGTCTTTATTTTCCTCGAAAGTTTCAAATGAATAACGGATCTTACTACCAGTTACACCGTCATAAATTCCGGTAAACTTCTTGGTTGAATTACCTGTTACCACTTGCAAATCTTGCCAAGCTCCATCAACCTCCACCTGAAGCTTGAAATCACTTATTGGCGTATCATCATGAATGATAACCTTATTAATCTCATAATTCTTTTCCAGATCAATTTCCAACCAGTGTACTCCAGCGTTTCGGGCATTAATCCATCGTGAAGCATTATCACCTTTAATACCATCCACGGCCTTATCGGCAGTATAACTACTATTTAGTGTTGCACTGGAAGTTGCTGGTTTATTTAATGCAACATTCTCCATCTTTTCAATAGACGGAACAATAGCATCAGCACTAAACGAATCTAAGCAACCTGCTGGCTGATACATTGTATGATAAGAAATAGGAGTTTCGAAGTTCGGATTTTCAATAAATACTGGTCCAGCCAACTGTTCTGGAGTAAATACCAAAGTGACATCTTCAGTTCCATTATTGTACATTACCTCAACTCCTTTATCATCGGCATTCAACGGAGAACTAAACTGTAGGTTAATACCATTATCCAATAGTTCGAAACTAGTTACAATTCTGTTGCCTAAAGTTTTTTGGTACTTAGCACCATACACTTTACCAACTGTATTTACAGGAATTGAAGTAGTTTCACTTCCATCGTCCGACACAAAAGTAAATGTGTATTCATTCTCTACAATCTCTTCAGTATCGCCAATAAAAAACTGAACTGGCTCAGTGATTTCATGGGCAGGAATAGCTACTTTCTTGCTTTTTCCTACTCCAAATTCACTCCATGAAACAGTCAGATTTTTCACGCGCATATCGCTAATGTAACAGTTAAAAGAAATCCGTCGATCTCCACTGTTCACCTTTACAGAGTCTAATTTCCCGACATAATTGATTTCACCTTCTTCCATCCAGGATTCATGAAGTTCATTCATGTCTTCACATGCAGTTAGTGTGATAAATAGTACACCAACAACAAACAATATGTATCTCATAGTATTACTCATCTCCATTTACTTTTTGTCCCCAAAATCTCAATTCAGCTAACCACATACGGTCTGTTTTGCCCCAACTTTCCAGGGTTACAAATCGGATGTATCGATAAGTTCCAGCGGCTACATCTACTTCGAAATCCATTCCTGCATTGAAATAAGATTTATCTTCATCGGTAGGTGTTGTTGAAGCTGGATTTCCAGAAGGCTTTTCATCGTACCATTCACCTATTTCAGTCCAGCCCGACTCGCTGTAAGGATCGTTAGCCACATCTTCGTCGTTTGTTCCAATTAAAACGATATGACGAGGCTGACTATGCGCATATGTAAAGTCATTTCTACTCCACATCTTAAAGCGACTTAGCTTAATCTCTTCACCAAAGTCCATTGTGAAATATACTTTACCAATGCCACTTCCAAAGATACTGTAACTCTCTTTTCCAAACTCATTGTTAAATAAGTTAGAGAAACCCATTGAATAAGATTTAGTATCGAAATCAGGATTATGAGGCATTTCTCTAAATGTTTCACTATCGATCTCTTCTTCGAAAAGAGGAGTTAAACTGAAGAAAGTTGTATCTGTCCTCTGACCAAACTCATCGCGTACTACTACTCCAAACTGACTCTCTACGGCTTCTAATCCACGTACTTTCACATCCAACTCTGGTGCTTTCGTATAGAAATTTTTGTAATTTGAATATGTATTATTTTCAACATCGTGCGTTAAAAATTCCACAACAACTTCCTGTTCTACCGTATTCTCCCATTGCAAACCAACACCACCGAACACAGCATTGAAATTCATAGAAGAAAGGATATCAAACATTGGGTTATCCAATGGCTCAATTTCGGCCTCAACAATTTCCGATTTGTTGAAACTTTTATCAACAGCAAAAAGCTTTACCTTATGTGTTTTCGATCTAAGAAATCCATTTAATTTCATCGAATTCGAATAAGCAGAAGCTCTAACAATGGATTGATTACCTAAAGAGTTCACATAGTTTGCTTCAACATAAAGCAGGTCTTCATCCAAAGGATTTGAATAAGAAACGATACTAAATCCTTTTTCATTTTGCACTGTAACATTAGTTACTACACCAGGAGGAATACTATCAATAGCAAATTGACCTCTATCATCATCTTCCTTACACGCAGTAATGCTTACAGCAATTATTAATAGAAAAAATATTACATGTCTCATACTGTACATTTTACCATAAAGGGTTCTGAACTAAGTTTTTATTTACTCTTAAGTTGTAAGTAGAAATAGGTAAGAAATAATCTCGCCCATAGAACAACTGCTCTCCAAGAGTAATAACCTGATTAAACGACTGGGTATCCGATTCTCCGATGTTTAGTCCTTTAATAGGTTGATTCATTGGCTCCGATGCTGTCTTCCAACGTCTTAAGTCGTTGTATCTTTTTCCTTCAAAAGCAAGCTCAGCAGTACGTTCATGACGAATAATATCACGCATACCATCTTTTGAAGTAACCTTGTCCGGGAATTTACTGTACGTCTCCCAGCTTTCGACAACACCTTTTAAACCTGCAGCCTGACGTACTGCATCAATTGCATCGTACACCTCTTGTGTAGGAGCATCTAAACTTTCATTCAATGCTTCGGCATACAGCAAATACAATTCCGCTAAACGATAAACAGCATAAGTACCTGCTTCCGTCACACTACTCTCTTTGCTTTTATAAACCGAATTGATGTGTACCCATTTTCTACAATAGATTCCTGTAGGTGAAAAACGAAGAGAACCATTTTTACCTTGCTCTTCACCTTCTTTCATACGAAAAACATAGCTTATTTCATCTTCTTTTGCTCCACTATCGATATCCTTAAATCGACCATTACCGAACCAACGACAACCATCAAATCCTAAGTTCGAATAGTAGCGAGGTTCACGCATCAAGTGAATCTGCATTGCCTCGTAATTAGGAAGTGCATAATACTTTTCACTTTCAGGAACATTAACCACTTTTAATCTATCGGCATACGGGTAATTTATATCCTCATCGATAGGCACCCCATTATTGGAGTAGAAGAACTCTGTAGTAGCAAATGTTGGAGAAATATGTGTATTATATGGAGCCCACTTATGCTGCTCTTGCGAGAAATAAGGAGTTAAACTCTGTACACTAAACGACGAACTTTCCAGCGATGAAAAAATAATCTCACTATTCCATCGCTCCATGTAACACTGCTTTCTATTTAACACTAGCCTCGTTTCATCTGAGATGTTTGGATACTCTTTCAACTCAAAGAAAGTATGCCCTGCAGCCAAAGCAAAATCAAGTGCTTGCTTACTGGCTTCTGCTGCAATGATCCACTTATTGACATCGTATTCCGGGTTATAAAGTTTTGTTCCATCATTATTACTAATTACAGACAAATCGGCATTACCATTAAAAAGCGGACTGGCTGCTGTTACTAAAATATCAGCTTTTAAAGTGGCTGCAACTACTTTTGTAATATGACCAGCATCGGCACTAATATTAATAATTTCAGCAGGAAGATCTGGAATTGCCTCATCAAGTAGACTTACCAAATAGCTCACCCCTTCATCGAAAGGAGTACGATCAATACGTGTCTCTTCAATATCTACATCTACCTGAAGATTTTCCTTAATAACAGGCACCGCACCATACAATCTCATTAAACGAAAATGGTATAGTGCTTTTAAAACTTTCACTTCTGCTAACCATTGAAGCTTCTCTTGCTCTTCCAAATCAGCTGTCACAGCAGGAACTCTTTCTAAGAAAGTATTACAAACACGAATTGCTTTATAAAATCCCCACATATCGAAATAGGGGTTATCAGCACTTTGTAAACCTTTACGCATGCTAATTCCACGGTATGAGTATTCGCTTCCATAAAATGAATTGGGATCAATATAGAACTCATCACTACCGATATGTGCAGGATTTTCTTTAATACTATTAAATAAGGGCAAATAACTATAACAGGTTGCTAAATACCTTAAAGTAGTAGTCTTATCCTTGAAAGCATGATCGAGTGTTGCCACATTATCTGGTATCACATCCAGATAGTCGTCACATCCGAATGTTGACAATGCCACTAATATTATTGCTATATATTTTTTCATATTCTATAAACTTATTTGAACACCTAAATTGTAGACTTTTTGTATTGGATATTTAAACCCATTACCTGCCATCTCAGGATCCCACATCTTGAACTTACTAAATGTTAACAAGTTGCGACCAGTAGCATAAATACGTAGACTCTTAACACCAATACGTTGAGTTAAGGATTTCGGAATTGTGTATCCAACCTCTAGTGACTTTAATCGAACAAATGCACCATTACGCATCCACCATGTACTAGTCACTTGGTTATTAGGTAAACTTTTGTCTGTCAAACGTGGCCAAAATGCCTTTGGATCCGGATTGCTTTCTGACCAGTGGTCATTTGCAATTACCTCCAGTAATGCATGTTTTCCATCTTTATCTCTTACAAATGGCTGAATCACATGCGTGTCAATGAAAAAGCTCTCGTTTGCTAATCCCTGGAAGAAACATGATAAATCGAAACCTTTATAACCACCACTAAAACCAATACCGTAAACTATCTCTGGTCGAGTAGGATGGCCAATAGGAACCTGGTCATCGTAAGAGATTTTTCCATCGCCATTGATATCGCGGTACTTGATATCTCCAGGTCCATACTCACCAAAAGTTTGCTGAGGACTATTATCCACATCAGCCTGATCGATGAACAAACGCTCTGCTACGTATCCCCAAGTTTGCGTAGTTGGATAACCAGTTCTGTTTAACCATGGAGTTTCAGATCTATCTACATCTTCATAATATTCAAACTCACTAACAGCATAAGTGAAATTACCACGAATACTTAGCCACATATCCTCATTCCAGCTATGATTATAATCCAGAGACAAGTCGATACCATAACCTTTGGCTTTACCTACATTTGAAGTAGGTGTTTGCACTAACCCCATTGTTGTTGGTATGTTTTTACGTTCCATCAAGATATCCGATCGATGTTCTGTATAGTAATCAACTTGAAAATGGAAGTCTTCGAAGATATCGGTTTCAATACCCAAGTTCATCTTTCTAGAAGTCTCCCATGTAATTTTATCATTAGGATATCTTTTCATAGTTACTCCAGGGCTATAAACACTACCAAATTCTCCCCAACGATATCCTCTTTTGTTATCAATCAGATCTACATTTGACAAATAGAAAAAACGATCTTCCTTATCTCCAATTGCATCAGTACCCGACAAACCATAAGTAGCCTTAAGCTTCATCGTTGTAAATACCTTACTAAGTCCACCTTCCCAGAAAGGTTCTTTAGAAATTAAGTATCCCAAACCTGCTGAAGGGAAAAATCCCCATCTGTTTTCTTCAGAAAATCGTTCACTACCATTTAATCCGAAATTGAATTCGGCAAAATATTTTCCTCCGTATCCATATGTAAAACGCCCTGAATAGCCGACATTTCGGTGAGGCAAAGAAGTTACAAGATTATCACCAGGTTCTTCATAATTTCTACGAGTAGCTACAAACATTCCCGTAATATCATGTATATCATTGATAGTTGTAGCATAATTAACTAACATCTCGAAATAGTTGGTTGCATTTACTTTACGTGAAGATGATTTATAATCCAACCACTCAGTTCCATCTTCTGGATTACGTGCTGTTAAAGAGAATGTATCATCCAATTGATTATATGAACCTGGTGTTACGTAGTAATAGTATGGCTTATACTGTCTTTGTGCATCGAAATACGACGATCTATCTGTTGCAAATAAAAATTTAGCTTTCAATCCTTTTACAATAAATCCCAGATCTTGCTTTACTTCAACCTGAGTTTTCATTTTGGTATTGGTATATTCTTTATACCCTTTTACCATTTCGGCATAAGGATTTAAGTAATTATTATTCGGATCATTACCAAACAAGATATGATCGCGTGCAGAAGAAGAATGTTCAGGCAAGAAGTAAGGGGCAAAAGCAACAGGATCTGAACGCAATACCATCTGATACATATCATTACCACTACTTAGTGGCCCATTGTAATCTTTGAATTGCCCGGTAAAACGTATTGTTGCATTGGTTGTTGGTGTTAGCTTGATACCCACATTCGAACGCAACACATAGTTTCTAACCTGAATATTGTTATTGAAGTTATTTCTATTATCCACCTTCAAGCTACCATTATCCTCGTTCATGGTACCTGCCAAATAATAGTTTACCTTCTTAGTACCACCACTTAAACTGAAGTTAGTACGAGAATTTCTAACTACATCGTTAAATAGCATATCGTACCAGTTGTTGGCTGGATATACATATGGATTCGCTCCTTTTTCTGTCTGCTCAATTTTCTCTAACGAGTAGTATCTGTTGGCAAATGGGTCACGAGCCAAAGTAGCTTCGTTGTGCAATTTCATGTAAGTAATCGGATCGGCCAAATCAATTTTATCGGTAGCCATACTCCATGTTTGTTCATGACGTGCACTGAACTGCAACTTCCCTTCACGACCAGTTTTGGTTGTAATCATGATTACACCATTACCTCCTCGAGCACCATAAACAGCTGTTGCTGCAGCATCCTTCATAATCGAGAAACTCTCAATATCATCAGGCTGCATTGAAGCTAATTCCTGAGAAGTAGATTCTACACCATCAATCAAAATAAGTGGACCAGCAGCATACGAGAATGATGTTACACCACGAACAAAGAAGCTGGCATCATCGGCTCCTGGCTCACCGCTACGCTGATACGAGATCAATCCTGAGATTCGTCCCGCTAAGGCAGTAGACAAATTACTGGCAGGCACTTTCAAGTCGGCAGGGCGCACAGTTTCAATCGAAGCCATGATACTTTCTTTCTTCTGCTTACCGAAAGCCACAATGGTTACATCCTCCAACTCTTCTGTTTTTTCTGTCATTGTAATATTAATCAGTTTGCGACCATTTACCTCTACAACCTGATCGGACATACCAATGAATGAAAACTGAAGCTGTGCATCTGGAGCAACACTAATGTCGTATGTTCCATCAAAATCGGTAATAATACCTTTGGTACTTCCTACAATTACAACTGTAACACCAGGAACCGGAGCTCCTTTGCTGTCGATAACCGTACCTTTTACCTTGATTTCATTTTTCTTCTGGTCGGCCTTTGGAGCCACTTTAGCCTTGGCTTTCTGAGCCTCTGCTTTACTGATAATAATTGTCTTATCAGAAATGGAATATTTAAATCCAAGTGGCTTAATGTATTTTTCTAAGAAGTTATCCACCGATATTTCTTTTTCGGCAATCTCCAAAACGGCACTTTCGTCAAACAGATCGGAAGCATAAAAGAACCGGAAGTCACTCATTCTGTCGAACTCTTTCAAGTGTTCGCTAATGCGTGCTTTCGATTTCGAAATTTTAAGTATTTCGTTTTGTGAATAAACATTTGCTAAACCCTGAAAACCACAAAACAAGAGTAAGAATATGGTAATTTTTAGGCATAGCAATCTCCGCATCCCAAATAATGGGATGTTGTAATTACTTTTTTTCATAAATTTGTTTATAAATTAATCAATAGGTTAATTTGATTTCTTCATAGTGGTAGATGGGACCAGCATCTGCCACTTTTCAGTTAATAGTTAGTTTATTCTCATAGGCATTTATTTTTACTCGTTTGGTTTCTTGTATAATTGAAATAATATTTTCAAAATCTTGTTGTCTATCGAAACTTCCAGAAAAACGAACTTTTTCTGCCGATTCGTTTAAGAATTCATACTGAAAATCGTACCATCGGGAAAGTGTTTTAAAAATTTCATCAAGCGCTACGTTCTCAAAATAGTACTCTCCATCTTTCCAACAGGTATAAAATTCAGTTTCCACCTTAGTTTGCACAATGTCTCCATTGCTTTTATTCAAAACAGATTGAAATGAAGGCTTCAGCTCAACTTGTTTCTCATCGGTATTAATCTGGACCTTCCCTGTTATCAATGTCGTTTTCACAAACTGATTATCGCTGTAAGCCGAAACATTGAAAGAAGTACCCAGTACTTTAATTGTTTGTCCTTCGGTTTTGACTACAAATGGCATGCTTTCATTTTTAGTCACTTCGAAAAGTGCTTCCCCCACTAAAGTTACCTCGCGAATTTTCCCTGTAAATTGTACCGGATATCTTAACTCCGACTGAGCATTTAGCCACACTCTTGTTCCATCGGAAAGGTTTACATAGAAAGTTCCTCCGCGAGGTACTTTTAGAGTGTTGTATATTATAGTTTGCTTTTTCTTCTTTTTTCGTTTATTGGATTGGTATTCGACCGTTTTACCATCACTTTTTATATCGGCGCCCCGTTCCTGAATTTTAATTTCTTTGTCGGCCGACAAATTGATTTCCTTTCCATTATTCAAAACCAGAACAGCTCTATGATTGCCCGGTTTTATTGCATTCTCTAATACTACGTCATTTTCGAAAGGCTGAGTAATGAAAAAGTAAACAGAAAATGCAATGACTACCATTGCTGCCACCGAACTGGTAAATCGCCAAAATCGTCTTCTATCAATTTTGCGATTAATACTTCTCAACGATTTTTGAGAATCGATAGGAATACGATCAAGGGTATTTCCTGAATGGTAGAATTCTTCTACATCGGAATAGAATGCTTCATTTTTTTTGGACATTTGTCTCCACTCATCCAATTCTGAATCTTCATTTTTAGAGTGGATATGCATCCAAATTTTACTAAAATCTATTTTCCCCCTGTTATCCATTAAAAACTATTCCTATTAAGTTCACATATACATGTGTGCTGAAAACAGAAAAAGGGTGACAAGAGAAGTAACTTTTTTAAAACTTTTTTACTCTCTACAAATAAAAGTGTATAAATGAAGCTCTTGAAAGTTGATAGCGCAGTTGTTTTTTAGCTCTCTTCAGGTGAGTTTTCACTGTATTTTCAGAAATATCGAATGCTAAAGCAATGTCTTTTGTTTGCATGCCTGAACTGTATTTTGCTTGAAATATTTTACCCATTTCGGGGGGTAAGGTAGCAACTGCATTTTGAATAATTTGGGATAATTCGGAATCGGTAGAAGCATCTTTATCTGCATTCTCCAACACTTTATTCTCCCAATAAAGTAGCTTGTAATTATCTTCTACATTTAAATGCTTCAGATACGCAAATGCCTTATAGCGTACCGATTGAAAAAGGTAAGACTGTAATGAAGTATGTATTTGAATAGAGTCAATTTTTTCCCAGAGTGTAACAAAAATCGATTGTACAATATCTTCGCTAACATCTCGATTAAAGACAATACGATCTACATACCGCAGTAATTTCGGATGGTATTCGTAAAAGAGGGTTTCAAAAACCCTCTTATTACGTTTCTTCAATTCGTTTAATATTACCTTATCTGATATATCCATTAATAAACAGCTATCTTAAACACAGATACAGGAGTTGTTTCTAATGAGTTACTAAACTCAAACCTTAGCTCTTTTGTGCTAATCTCATTGTCCAGTTTTATCTCATTTATTGGTTGATAATTATCTTCTTTCTCAAAAATCAATTGATCCTTTTCATCGAACACTTTATAGCTATTTACCACAAACGGAACTTCCGATTCTGGATGTTGCATGTGATTACACTCCAAAGCATGATCATAATCGGCATCGAAGAACAAACGAATATGATTTACCTGCTTTGCTTCATCCCATTTCATTGTTAAGCCAGAAGTTTCCTCGCCGAAACCAGCCACCCAGGCATTAGCAGCTCCATTAGAGGTTTGTCTAATTTCGTTGTTTTGAATATTCTCTTTCGAAAAAGCAGTAATTGCTGGAGAAACAGAGAAGGCCAGGTTTTTCCCTTTTGGACGACGTTCCGGAGTCCAGAATTCAAAAGCATCTAAGCCTAGTTCTACTGGAGGCTCTTGTTTACCGTAGTTAGAAACAGCTTTGTTTATTTTATTCTGAACAGTCATTGCTCCTGTCAACAACTGATCACTCAAAGCCACCTCAACATCTTCATTCTGCATAAAAGCCAGATAAACATACTTGTCCTCTTCGAACAAAACATTGCTAACCACCTCTACTTCTTGCACACCTTCTTTCAATTGAAACTGATGTTTTTCGGCAACTACATCCGGCGTAAAGTGTTTAGCCGATTCGCTGGTCATTAATTGTACATTTAACTGAGTAGCAGCAGTAGCTTTTACATTCAGCTTAAAAGTATACTTAGTTTGAGCTGCCAACGGCAACAATTGAGCTGTACTAAACACCAATTTCTGCCATTCGCCATTGGCTCTAAGTTCTTCCAGTTTTAACTCTGAAGATACTTTCAACTGTGCTGTTTGAGCTAAATTGCCATTATCAGCCCAATCTAAGCGAGGGATGCTATGCCCAATTTTATTCAGTTCAACTTGAAGTTCGCCAATATTTTCTGTTTTACTCAACTCGCGAGTAGTTAGTTGATTCTTCTGACATAACGCAGCAGCTACTCCAACTACCTGTCCACCTAAAGCACATGTAAGCATAATTCTTGATGAACCAAATGCCACATGCGAAGCACTAATAATTCGTCCTGCCAGGAACAGGTTATCTAGATCTTTACTGTAGTAACAACGATAAGGAATAGAATAGACACCTTTACTGTGCCACTGAGAACACGAACTGTGTTTACTGTAAATTCCATCGGCTGGATGTAAGTCCATTGCCCAGCCACCATAAGCTACTCTATCGTAATAGTCGCGTTGTTCAACAATATCTTTCTGGTTAAGCATATAGTCGCCATCAAAGCGTCTGCTTTCGCGTTTTCCTGGAATCGTACCAACCCACTCTAATGTCAAATTTGCTGCTTCCGGATACTTACCACTGTTTTTCACGTAATCCCAAATTCCGTAGATTACCTTCCACAGTTCCATTTTAATGTCTTCCGATTGGGCGATGGTATCTAAACGACCACCATACTCAACCCACCACAATCGACATCCATGCTCGTTGAACTCGTAGTTGCTTATACGTGGTAATTCGCCTGCATTTTTAATGGCAAACGATGGCGCCTTATAACTTACAGGCTGACCAACATCTTTGGTAGAGAAATAAATCGAATGACCTAAAAGATCACCATAATCTTCTACATTGGGAGCAAACGCCTCATCAAACTCATCGGCCGATTCGGCTCCCATTCTAAATGAAGCTCCTGCTAAAAACGAAACAATTCCATCCCCTGTGGCATCGCAAAAATAAGGCGCTTCAATCTTGTATGTCGTTAAGTTCTGACTACAAAATGCAGTCATCCCTTTTATCTTCCGATCTCCTTCTTTTTCTACTTCATAAACAGCGGTATTGAGTAATAAAGTAATGTTCTTTTCTTCCAGTACTTTCTCCAACAGAATAGTATCGAAAATGATGGCATTTCCTTCGCGATTTCGTTTTAAGTTCTCCAACAAAATCTCTGATATTAAACCACTCTCGCGCGACCAACGATTATTGTTACCCATGTGAGAAGTGGTTCCCAACGCCCAAAGTCGTACCTCGCTAGAAGCATTTCCTCCTAAAACTGGTCGATCTTGTACCAGCACGACCTTCATTCCCTGGCGCGCAGCAATTACAGCAGCACAAACGCCGGATAAACCTCCGCCTGCAACTGCTAAATCAACCTTCATGTTTAGTGTTCTATTATCTCTAGATTTTTTAAATCCTTCTTGTATCATTTTTTGAGTTTTTTAAGTTTCACCGCAGGGTGAATAAAGGCAGCTACAGTCATTACAAGCATACCAACAACAATTACTAATCCTTGCGATTCTTCAGACAAACCGCCTAACACCACGATCATTGTTCCTACAATTGCTAGTGTCACAGCCAATACTTTTAGTCCGTAAGTATTCTGATCGGCCGATTGCTCTTCTTCTTTAATCGCTTCTACTTCTTGTTTAAACTGTGTGTATTGTGCACAAACCTTCTGTTTCGAAATGGCATAAAATTCATAAGCTAACAACATGAATATGGGCAATAAAGCTCCCAATAACATCTCGTTGGCTCTACTCAAAGCTTCTCCAGCAACAGGTTCTGCTAAGAATTTCACTCCAACATTTATCAATAAACTTATTGCTGAAATCCATAGAATTGATTTCCCGGTTTGTCGCTTTGAGAAGATAGCCCAAATTGGAGGTCCATATAACGAACAACCAGTTACAGCACCAATGCTCAATACGACATTCACAATTCCTCCGGCAGCTGGCACTAATAAAGCCACTACAATTGTTCCTAAACCGAAAAACAGAGTGGACAGCTTCGCCACATTCATAACTGTTTTCAGACTAGCATTAGGCTTTAGTACTTTGAAGATATCATTGGTAATAACCGAAGCAGCTAAGTTTAAAGTGGTATTTACAGAGCTGGCTGTTGCGAAAATCATTCCCCCCAGCATCAATCCTAACATTCCTGTTGGTAACACTTGTTTACATGCTAACAGGTAAGCTCCTTCGTTTTCTAAACCACTCAACTCTGGGTTAATCACGCGATAAATCATTGGCGGCAACATCCAAACTATTGGACTAAATAAGTACAACCAACCAAAAGACAATCCAACTTTCTTGGCATCTTTGGCATCCTTCACACTGGTGTATCGTTGCACATAGGCCCAGTTACCTCCAATAAAGATGGTATTGTAAACAGCAAATGCCACTAAAAACCACAAGCTATATTCTCCCGATGTAAGTGCAAAGAAATTCTCTGGCGCTTTCTCAATAAAGTTTGATACACTTCCTACCGAATCGATAGACAAGATTACCACAATAACAACAGCAGCCGTTAGAATTACAAACTGTAGTACATCGGTAATGATTACTGCCCACAGACCACCTACTACAGTGTAAAGCAAAATCAACAGTCCCAACGTTACCACACAAGCTTCAATGGAAAATCCAGTTGATACGTTTACGATTTTGGCTACCGGATACAAAAATGCCCCAGTATAAGCCAACGAAAGAATCAGAATTAAGTAGGTATAAAACTTTTGTGTTTTATCGCCCAATCGTTTTCTCACAAATTCGGCAGCAGTTAAGCTTTTCGTTTTTTTCCAGCCCGGAGCAATAAAATAAGCTACCACAAATCCTCCCAAACACATGGTTAACTGAATGGTTACTGCCACAAAACCTAATTCGTATGCAATAGAACCCCAAACCACAAATGTTCCGGCAGAGAAGAAGCTCATAAACAGAGATAGTCCGCTAATAGACCATGGCACTGCTCCACCGGCAGCAAAATAAGACTTCATGTCGGAGCCCCGTTTTCTAAACGATAGTCCGGCCATTACAATTAGTAATGAAAAAAGCCCGATAACTATATAATCAACAACATTCATTTCAAACCTATTTAATCACGTAACTTACTCCTTCTTCAACAGCGAACTCCATATAGTTTTCAAACTGTTTTGCCTTCACTTCTTTTCCTGAAACGCTATAAACTTTAGCCGTTTCTAGTTTTGTATTTTTCACTTCTACTGTATATTTATCACCCTTTTCTAGTGTGTAGAAGTTCGATTTTACTTTTCTGTTCACCTTATAGATGCGAGCCACCAGCTGGTCGTTCTTTGCTGACCTTAGAATCACAATTCCTTTTCCTCCCACAAAACATGGTGCTTTATCCAAAGGCAACACCTGATCCTTTAGCACCTTTGGGCCAACGTGTTTTTCACCACTTTCCCAGTCGTACCAAGTTCCTTCAGGAATAAATATGTCTTTCTTTCCGGTTTTGTAATTCTTTAAAAGCGGAGTGGCCAATACCGACTCGCCAATCATCCACTGGAATTTATCAAATGCTACTGCTCTTTCATTATCAGCATATGCAATACTCATTGGTGTTAATGTGTATGGATAACCTGTTTCAAATGTTTCCATTCCGGCACTAAACATGTACGGTACCAACTCGTAGTGGTAATCAATAGCCTTTTTGAACATCTTCTGCTCTTTTGGTGACCATTTAGCAGGATAAGCTCCAACTGCCAATCCAGCTGTTAAAGACAACATCCATGTGTGACGAATATTCGCACTGATGGCTTTTGTATTGTGCATATTGTGAACTCCGGCAACATCAGAATACACATTCGGGAAACCGCATGCAGCATATTGCATGTAATTAATAGGTGTGCGCTTAGCCATTGATCCAACTCCAGTATCATTGATGCGCTGTAATGTTCCTGGTGACGAAATTTCGCCACATCGAGCCATTACCAAACCACCTTCGGTAGCAATTTTAGCGATCGGTTTATTGAAAATAGATGTCTCCCCTTTCAGATCCATCATCGTGTCTTCCTTAATTCCGTCCACTTTCCATTCGGCGTACTGTTTTTGATACCACTGAGCTGCTCCCGGCACATTCCCATCGATCAAGTAACATGGGACAATTGGGAAAATAGAAGAAGTCATTTGAATGGCTTCATTTTTCGCATTCTTCAACAAATATCCTTTTCCCAATGCCACATCAGAAAGGTTGTTTCCATAGAATGAACGCACCTTTAGGTTTTTGTCGCGCTTCTTTGTTTTAGGATAATAAGGACCACCAGAAGGAATTAAATTGGTACGGAGTCCAATCATCCAGTAGATATCATTTTGGTGCATCCATTGGCTAAATGATTTTGTATCAGGGAATTTCTTTCCATAGCGTCCAAAGCTGGTTGTAGTTCCTCCTTCGTCCCAGAAGCCAGAACCGGTTACAGCCCATCGAATTGGATAACCTTGTTTATGAAACTTAGCCAGAATATCTTTTACAGTAAATTGGTTCGTGTTCCAGCCTAAAGCATCCCACGATTCCCAACCTAACTCAAACAATCTTGATTTTGGACGAATATCTTCATACCCTTCCTCTTTTCGAACTCTCTTATAATTGGCATAAATCACCTTAGGTTCTCCCATGAAAAGATAAAATGTAGAAGCTCCTGCAATTTCAGTATTCATATGGAACATATCTTCTGAAATATCGACACTCTTCTTTCCTCTTCCGAAGAAAACAGTCGCAAACTGGTTCTTAGGGAAAATGGTGAAAGTACTCAACCAGCGCTTCGATCCTCCATTGTTGACGATACTGTAATGATGTTTTTTATTTTTTACCAGGTTGAAGCTTTCGCCCCAGGCACCTGCATCACCCAAACCATGGGCAACAGGCATTCCTTTAAATCGAATAGAAACCTTGTTTTTTTGCTGTTTATTAGGAATAACTACAATCTTAGCAACTCCATTTTTATAAGTCAAGCTAACCGCTGCACTTTCTCCTTTTTTTGTAGTAGCTAAAAACTCTACCAATTCTTTTTCTTGCTTTTGTACTTTGGTTTTTACAACCGGACTCTCATTAATAAATAATCCGGCTATCGAGTCCGATAAGACGGATTGCCCAACTACATTAATCTTCAGATTAGAACTATTTACCTCCAGCTTATAGTTGCTATTTGCTGAATCGGTCAGCTTGATTACATTTTTAGTTGATGAGCTACACATAAAGCATATTGCTCCCAACAGTATAATCAGCCAGTTATTTAGTCTCCATTTTTTCATAACCAATATCTATCTTTTATTCTAACTATTTTTAGATACACTATTGTTTAAACACTGTCATATCCCATTCATTCGACCACGTAATGGTCACCTTGTTATTCACAAATTTTATGGGTAACCATACATACAAATTGTCATATGGATGTTTGGGTTTGTTTATATCCATAAACGCGATGAAAGCATCTTCAATTCCATGAACCGGAATTATATATGTTGACTGACCTCCAAAGGTTTTATTTTCATCTAAACCATTATTGGGATTTACTCCTTTACACGGATTTCCATGATACTTCCACGGCCCATATATGTTACTGCTCGTAAAGTACCTCGCAGCATTTGGAGCCCATCCTGTTGAACCCGATGCCAACATATGGTAGATTCCATCTTTTTTCAGAATAGCAGGTGCTTCTGTATGCTTCGTTATTCCCTCGCACACATGATATTTTCCCTCGGGCAATAAATAGTCGGCGCGCATTTTTCCAATCACAAAAGCTTTATCTGGTTTCCGAACACTTAAGTGATACAAGGCTCCATCATCGTCTTTGAGCATGGCAAAATCACCGGTTCCGCTGGGCGAGTTACCTCCCAGAAACTTATGCGAATAAACAAATGGGCCACTTGGGCTATCAGATAAAGCAACACCAATATAGGCAACAGCGCTTCCTTGATTTCGAAGATAGAGTTTGAAAAATAGCACAAACTTTTGGGTCGTTTCGTTATAAACCACCTTAGGTCGATCCTGATTACAATCGAAAGCCAAATCGCTCAAACTATCTTTACGGGTTAAGTTTAATACCATTCCCTGATCGTACCAGTCCACAAGATTTTTAGAGGCATAACAATGAATTCCGCCATCAGCGTGCTGCTTTTCCGACAATCCCTTAACCTTCTCCTCGCCGTACCAATAATATAAACCGTGATAATAAATAACACATCCACCATGCGCATTAATTGGATTACCTCTGGTATCCTTCCATAATTTTCCGGGATAGAACTTTTCAAGTTTTACATCACTTTCCAATGATGTTTGAGCCATTCCATCAACAGCCAGAACCATTACAATTAATACGACTATATATTTAAGGTTATGTCTAAACATGTGTTTAAATTAGATTACTATTTTTCTATATCATTCCAATTCAATGGAGCCATTCTAAAGTCTGTTTGATCGCCCGAAGAACGAGACAGGTACCACTGTCCATCAAAATCCTGAACTACTTCAGCAGCATGCCATGGATTAATGCTTTTCACTAGGTCTTTTGCTTCCCAGTGGTAAGGCGATTCACTGATAAAAATTTCTTCAGCACCATGTGGCCATGGGCGTGCAGAAAGGAACATGTAGTAGTACTTTCCTCGTTTTACCACAAATGGTGACTCCACTCCTGGCGATTCTGTATTTTCATCGAAACAGATCTTTGGATCAGACCAGCTCAATAAATCTTTACTCGTACTATATCCTACTACCCAATGTTTGGCATCTTTCATCATACTGTAATACATAATCCACTCGTCATTATGACGGTAAACCATTGGGTCTTTATTCTTCATATTGTTGGTGAACTCATTTTTAAAAGCGAAAAGCGGTTTTTCGGAATGATGTTCCCAGTTGAATAAATCTTTTGACGTAGCTAATCGAATTTCTCGTGGTACTCCAATGGCGGTGTAAAACATATAATAAACACCATCGTGCAATACAATATGGGGAGCCCATATTTCACGCCCTTTATAAGTAAATGGTTCGTGTTTCACCCAACCTCTTTGCGTTAAAGAATCGGCTGTAAGGTGAATAAATTTCGTTTGAGGTTGCTGAATACCATACAAGTGCCATTTCTTATCTGTTTTATTATAAATGATAGAATGATCGTAAGCAAAAGGCAATTTATAAATCGTAAACTCTTCTCCCAATGTAATATTTGTTGCTGGCTTATAAGTAACTTCTTTTTCGGTATTTTCATTGGCCGTTTTGCAGCCAACCATTGTTGCTAATATCAACAACAAACCAGCTAACCATGTATTATATGTTCGTTTCATTTTTTCCACTTTATAGTTTGAGTTTTATACGAAGGTTCTTTTTTTATTATTTCTCCATTTTCATCGAAATCGATTGGATCAATCACTAAAAATGGTGTTGAGTTTCCTTTTTGCTGTCCATGACACGACAACCAAAGTCTTCCATCAGGCCCTTCAAAGATTTCGTTATGACCTACTGCATAAAAAGGATTTTCCTCACTGCCATCATATTTAAACCCTTTTTTCTCGCATAACGACTTGCTGGTTGCACCGTAAATTGGATTATTGTCCGCTTTTGTCCATGGTCCCGCTATGTTTTTTGCTGTAGCATAACCAATTTCATAGCCACGTGTCCAACTGGAATAAAAGAGAAAATAGGTTCCGTTACGCTTTATCACATAGGCTCCTTCAAATCCTTGTGAATCCCACTCGTAATAGGTCTTTATCTTCTTCTCGTTTCGTCCATACCTGAAAACAGTTTTCACTTTTCCTTTGGCATCCGTTTCATAATCGACTTTGCCTGTCTTTATCGCCTCTACTGGTTCAGATAAGAATCGTCCTGTTTCCAGGTCAATCTTTGCAGATCCCATCCAGAAACTTCCATCGCTATTTACTGTATGCCAGAATGCATAAACAGTTCCATCATCATCTTCAAAAAAGGTCAGGTCATTTCCGCGTGCCAATGGCTTATCTTCAGTCACCACAGTGTATGGACCTTCGATATGATCGGCTACCGCATAACCAATATGCTGCCAATCGTATCCTTGTTTGGCATTTCGACAGTTTAGGATGGCATAATATTTTCCTTTTATCTTATGAATTTCGGGTGCCCAGAATCTACGATAATACCATTTCGTTGAATCGGGACGTTCCACAATATATTTTACGAATTGCCAACTGGTTAAGTCTTTCGATTTATACAATGGAATTCCGTTATTCAGATTTCCATTCTTTTCTGCACCATCCCAGTGCGGCCAGGCTGTACCAGTAAGGTACCACCAATCACCATCACGCAACACCTGACAGTCGCGCAATCCTTTTTCATCTATCCCCTTCGATATAGGATTGGTATATGAAAAAGAATATTGCTTTTTAGGCTGACAGCTAAAAGCTATTCCAATTAACAGTAATATGTTCAGAGTTCTAAACATGAATTCTTTCTTGTCTTTTATTTTTCCTTAATTTTCAATGGGATATGCACATTGTATGTGTTTCCTCCATCTACCACAGCACAGTAAAGTACTGATGACACCCCATTTTCTAACAACACCTGTGGTCGTTCCAAGCGACCTACTTTTTGTGTTTCTTTATGTTTCCATGGAATTTGAAGTGTAGAAACCAAACAGTTTTTTGAAGGTTCCCAACTCAATCCATCATTGGATTCAAAGAATGCCAACGAAGTACCTTTTTGAGTAAAAAAGCCCTTCATATCTTTAACAATGGCATAGTACTTTCCAGCATTTTTCTGATACCAGATATATGGATCTTCGGCAGGAAAGTGCACTCCTTCTTTATAGAAAATTCGTTTTTTAATCTTTTTGAATGGCCCTTTAGGAGATTCTGCAATGGCTGCCTGATGAGTAACTGGTCCTCCAAATGGCAATTTATTCTCCAGTCCAACTGCTTTATATATCATCAGAATTTTCCCATCAGCCATCTGAGTTATCGATGGATTACTTACCATCAATGCATCATCATCGGTCTTGTTTTTCGAAACGTCCAATACAGGAGTATCCATTCTTTTCCATGGTCCATTAGGAGATTTGCTCCAGGCAACACCTATTCGCTGATTATTTCGGTGTGTAAAGTTTAAGCCTCGTTTACTCACTTTACCATCGCCAGTTGTTCCCATGTAATACAGGTAATACACTCCATTGAAATAATGAATAGTAGGATTATGTGTGGTCAGACCATCCCAATATTTCTTATCTCGTGCTGGCAATGCAATATCTTTAAACTTGAAGGGGCCGCTTGCCTTATCGGCAACAGCATGAGCAATCTCTGAATGAGTAACCCAGGCATCGAATCCATATTCTTTTTTCCATCGAGAATAGTACATATGGTATTTTCCTTTTTTGTCTTTTACAACCGATCCTCCCCAGACGTAATAGCCATCTTTTTTTAATACGGCTTGTTTCGGAACAGGTTGTAACAATTTCGAAAAATCTTCAATCTCGAAATGATTCAATTTCTGAGCATTCCCCACAAAAGCGGAGCTCAATATAAGTGCTGTTATTAGCAAATAGACTTTCATAAGTTTGGTTTTTAGTTATTCACTTTTACACTTAAATTTATTCAACTATCGGCACAATATGAATTATGAATCTGTTCAATAGATATTCATAACCATGAACAGCTCATAAAACTGATTAGATGAAGGTTATCTTTTTCATTTATTATAGAAATACTACCCAAGAATATTTCATTTCAAAATAATCAGGGGTAGTATCTGCTTCTATTTATTAATCCAAACCTGTCACTAATATCCCGGATTCTGTGTTAACGTAAATCCATTGGCTTCATACAAATCGATTTCCTTTTGAGGAATAGGCAACAAGTAATCGCGACTAGGATTAAATGCTCTTTCGTGAGCATTTTGCCAGTTTCCGTATAAACGAGAATCGTATCCATCGGGAACAACAACACCATTCACTAATAAACTTCTCCAGTCATCATACTGAGAGCGGTCAGAATAGTGAGTAATTCCATTTTCATCGATGCTAGGAATAAATGTGTGTGAAGTAACATTTAGAGGTCTTCCAATTAATGCTTCCCCTCTCATGTCTTCCAAAATTCCCCATCTCAATCCATCGGTGTAACGATGACCTTCGTTGGCCAACTCGATACGACGTTCCATACGTAAAATCTTACGCATCTTAGCCTGATCGGCAACTACTACTGCAGGGTAATTTGCTCCGTATGCACGTTCGCGTAGTACATTCAACGCATCGGCAGCTTCCTGCATATTTCCATTGCTTTCAATAATTGCCTCGGCTTTAATCAGGTAAACTTCTGCCAAACGCATTATTATAAAATCGATGTAAGTAGTTTTACCTCCTGAAGCCATATGTGCTTCATCTACATATTTACGCCACAAGTACCCTGTTAAACATGCAGGCCACGATTTCGAACGACAGTTATTGTTCCCAATTTTGTTCTTCACTCCGTCCACCAAGCGATAAGTGTACAAACTATCGCGATGAGATTCGTACTTAATATTCCCCCAAACATCGCCAGGAATAACTACTGATGCTCTAAGACGAGGGTCGCGGTTTTCCCAAGGATTTGCTGGATCATAAGCAGGATCTTCATCGATAGGCAATCCGTTTACAGTTGGGTAAGCATCAATCAAGTTCTGCGTAGGTGCAGTTTGCGAGTACATTCCATAACGGTATCCCATTCTTAAATTGAAGTAGTTGGATTTTCCCCAATCTTCGTTAAATGGCTGACGCATTAGAATTTCGCTAGAACCTTCTCCGTCGATAGTAAATAGCTGTGCATAATCCTGATTCAAGCTTATACCTTGAGTAGCAGCAGCAGTCAATGCATTATTAGCAGCAGTTAATGCTGTTGAATAATCTTTAGCAAACAAAGCAATACGAGCTTTCAATGCATAAACAGTCGTTAGCGTGATACGCTCCTGGCCTCCAGTCAAATCTTTTCTGATTAAGCTGGCTGCAAGATCTAAATCGGCTATCATCTTCGTAATGATTTCGGCTTTAGGTGCACGAGCAACGAATCCATCTACAGGAGAAGTTGGATTGAAATCTAAATAAGGAACATCACCAAAAAACTGTACTAAGCCGTGGTAAAAGAAAGCTCTCATAGCCAAAGCCTGTGCTTTAAAGTCATTGAATGCTTCTTCTGTTACAACATCTTTAGCTCGATCCATATTTCCCAACATATTGTTGGTACGTGCAATCGACTTGTAATAGTTCGAATAAATAGATTCAAAACCAGATCCCGGATCTTGCTGACTGTTACTCAATGCTCTCAAGCCAGCCAATTCATCAGTAATTCGGTATAAACCATTATCGGTCAACCACTGATCCATTACCAAAGTTAGAGGAGTACCTTCCAACATAACTGCTTCCGAACGACCATAAATAGCATTTATGGCTAGCTGCAACTGACTCTCAGTTGAGAAGAATGTCACATCTGTTGGTTGTCCAAGTGGCTCTAAGTCCAAGTACTTGTCTTCGCAAGACACAATACCAGCCAACAGACCAAATGATAATATATAGCTAAATATTTTTTTCATAACTTTCTAACAATTAAAATGATGCACTAATACCAAACGTGTATGACTTAACCAATGGGTAATTTCCACCATTTGAGTTATTTGGAACTGTTGGATCAATTCCCTGTGGCATTTTATCAAAAGTCAATAGATTCTGTCCACTCACATATAGTCTTACTTTGCTCAACTGAAGCTTCTTAACCAATCGCTCAGGAATAGTGTAACCGATAGTAAGGTTACGAAGTCGCATGTAACTGGTGTTGTATACGTAAGTAGAATTGGTGCGGTAGTTATTGCTCGATGTTCCCTGTCTTATCTTAGGATATCTTGCATTTGGATTCTCTTCTGTCCAAGCATCATCAACCATCCACTGAGCAGCATTACCACCATTATAAAGTGGCCATACCAGATACTCTCTTAGATAAACACTACTTCCGCCAATTCCTGAGAATGCAGCACTAAAGTCAAAGCCTTTGTATTCAGCATTGATATTGAATCCGTAAGTGAAATTTGGGAAAGGATTACCCAAGATTACTCTATCGTCAGAATTGATTACTCCGTCTGGTGCATCTGGCACACCATCACCATCTGTATCAACTGTATTCTGATCTTTGTATTTCAAGTCGCCAGGCATCAAGCTACCAAACTGGCTTGGAGAGTTGTCAATCTCATCCTGATTCTGGAAAATCCCAATAGTTTCATAACCATAAATAGAACTTACGGCTTCACCTACCTGAGTAATTGAGCTACCACTCTTAATGAATTCTACTCCGTTCAGGTCAGTCACTTCATTAGAAAGTGTTGCAAAGTTTCCTTCGAAAGAATATTTCAATTCACCAACTTTTCCACGGTACGACAAACTAAAGTCGATACCACTGTTCTTCATACTATAAACATTGGCAATAGGAGCATCTAATCCTGTAGTATAAGGTACGCGCTGAGTTCCTAAAAGGTCTTTTGTTTTCTTATCGTAATATTCAACCGATGCAGATAAGCTATTTCCGAAGAAACCAAAATCGAAACCAACGTTAGTAGTCTCTGCTTTCTCCCAACTAATCTGATCGTTAGACAATACATTCTGTGCAGCACCTTGCTGAATTTGACCATTTGCGTAGAAAGAGTTTCCTACTGAGATCAAGCTGGCATACGGGAAATTCGAATTAATCGACTGGTTACCCAATTGTCCCCAAGAACCACGCAGCTTAACTCGTGTTAACACATCATTCTGTGGGAAGAAACTTTCGTTATGAATGTTCCAACCTGCACTAAACGATGGGAAAACTCCCCAACGAGAATCAGATGCAAAACGAGAACTACCATCGCGACGAACGTTAACACCAATTAAATAGCGGTTGTCGTACGAGTAGTTTACACGACCAAAGTATGAAACCAATCCATAGTGGTCTTCACTACCTGAGTTACTATCATTATCGGCACTACCATTATCCATAATAGGGAAGTCTGGCAATACATAACCATAACGTGCAGCTCCAAATTTTTCCATTTCCCAAAGGATGCTTTCGTATCCACCCAATACTGAGAAATTATGAGCACCAATCTCTTTAGAGTAGCTAATTGTTGCTGAGAAGTTTTCTGTTATCTCACGCTGATACGACTTGCTCAGCTTCGCTTCGTTATTGTTTCCATAACTTTGAACAGTAGGAACAGTTGCATCAAAACCATCGTACAATTCGTATTGAGGAGCCCATGAGCTACCAAAAGCATTGTAATATTCCGGAGTATACTGAGCTACAATTCTCAAATCTTTAATTGGCTCAATTTCTATTTGCATTTTAGCACGCAAATAATCGCTTCTATCTTCTTTAATGCCTCCAAAACGAATTTCCGCAACCGGATTTCCTCCTGTTGGAGGCCAAGCCCAACGACCATCGCTAAATTGCATAGCATAGAAAGGCACCTGACGATAAGCATCTCTCAATCGAGTTCCTGATAGCGGGCTATCTTTTGCATTGCGTCGGTAGTTAATATCCAGACTCAGTTTGATGTACTTATTCAAATTGAAATCGGAATTAACACGTCCTTGGTAACGGTTAAAGTTGTAGTTAGGTAAGTTACCTGCCTGATCTTGATAGGAAAGAGACGCCAAAACACGTGCTTTTTCACTACCTCCACTTAAACTGATGCTGTGATATTGCATAGCACCATTTTCAGAGAACATTTCGTCGGCCCAATTCACATTAGGATAGTTATCCGGATCATTCGGATTATCCATGTACTGCTGAACTTTAGTTTCGTCACCAATTAACTTATAGTAATCTAGTGCCCCAATAAATTCAGGTACGTTAGTAGGATCCTGGAAACCAACATAACCATTATAGCTGGCCGTTAATTTTCCTGCTTTTGCTCTTTTGGTAGTTACTAAAATTACACCATTAGAGGCGCGGCTACCATAAATTGCACTGGCTCCGGCATCTTTTAATACCGAAATATTTTCAATATCCGAAGCATCTACTCCATTCAGGTCGCCCTCAACACCATCGATCAAAACCAACGGATTATTACTAGCCTTAATAGATCCAATACCTCGAACTCGTAATGAAGCGCCATCAGAACCCGGTTGTCCCGAACTTTGGGTAACAGTTAGTCCCGGCACAACTCCCTGAAGTGCTTGAGATGTTTGGAAAACAGCTTGTTTTTGTAGTTTATCGGCTTTTACAACTTCAACAGACCCAGTTAGATCTCCTTTTTTCTGTACACCATAACCTACTGCAACTACTTCTTCCAAGCCAATGGCATCTTCTTTTAATTGCACATTGATAGTAGACTGACTAGCCACTTTTACCTCCTGTGCAACAAATCCAATAAATGAATACACTAATACGGCATCTTTATTAGAAATTGTAATTTCATAAGTACCATCAGGAGCCGAAACAGCACCAGTGGTAGTTCCCTTCTCAATTACATTTACTCCCGGAAGTCCAAATCCGGTAGCATCAGTGACTTTTCCTTTCACTGAGAACTTTTGTGCCCATAGATTAGTAGCACAAAATAGAATGAATAATAATAAGCAATACCTCTTCATAAATTTGGTTTAAAGATTTTTAAATACCACTTCAAAGCTACTTGAGACAAAGAGGCCTTTATTTAAATTGAACTTGAAAAATATCCGGTAACGATTTCGGGAACGGTTTAAATTATCGGGAACGGTTTCGGTACATGTTTTAAATGCAGCTTCAAACATGATATTTGTCATATTTTCGAAAAACAAAAAAGAAGCCCCTAACCACACATATAGCCCAACACACTAGATTATCAACACAATACATAACATACAGACTAATATTCGAGTTATATAAATGAAGAGTAAAACAAGGTTTCAGCAACAATTCTAATGCTACATCACGATTTAGATGTTCCCGAGATGTTACATATATTTGTTTCAACCAAGCCTAAAACCGCCCATTCAATCTAATTGTTTCGGGAATTGAAATTTTAAACCATTGCTTATGCAACGAGTAACAATAAAAGATATCGCTAAAAAACTCAATCTCTCAAAATCGTCGGTTTCCAGAGCCTTCAACGATAAGTACGACATAAAAAAAGAGACCCGAGATCTTATACTGAAAACGGCAGAAGAGATGGGCTACTTCCCCAATCCTATTGCTAGAAAATTAAGTCAGAGCAAGACCTACAACATTGGTGTGGTAGTGCCTGAGTTCATCAATGATTTTCATGCCGAAATTATTATCGGAATACACCGGATTCTAAATCCGAAAGGATACCAGGTTTTAGTTATGCAATCGGATAGTACTCCGGAAATGGAATTGAAGAATGTGCAAACTCTGATTCAAAATATGGTTGATGGTTTAATCATAGCTCCTTCATCCGACAGTGATAATCTGGATTACTATTTAAAGCAGATGAATGCCGGCACACCAATGGTTTTTGTAAATAGAATTGCAGAAACATTCGAAGCCCCCAAGGTGGTATGCGACAATAAGAAGTGGAGTTTCTTTGCTACTGAGCATTTAATTCGTGAGAAGTACAAAAAAATATACCATCTATCTGGAAATAAAAACATAAGCGTTGCACGTGACAGAATAAAAGGCTTTAAGCAGGCACTACGCAAACATCAGTTTGCAGAAGAAGACTTTAAAGTTATTGAAACAGGCTTACTGGCTTCTGGAGGAGTTGAAGTGGTAGAAGAGCTTCTTTATCGACAGGATTTGCCCGATGCATTTTTTTGCATCAACGATTTGGTGGCAATGGGTGTTATTCGAACTCTAAAAAAGAATAATATTCGAGTGCCTGAAGAAATTGGAGTAATTGGTTTTTCCGAAACTCAAATGGCCAAACTGACCAGTCCGCAGCTATCCAGCGTTCAGCAACCAACATACGAAATGGGAGAAAAGGCAGCAGAATTACTCATCAGACACATGAATGATGAAGAAGTAAAAGAAGCCACAATTGTGCTAAATGGGAAGTTGAACATTAGAGAATCATCGAAACGAAGTTAATTTCCAGCAAACTGGAAATAGAATTGAGACACAGAAATAAAGAAACTTAGGAAAGTAACTAAAATTAAGAAAGGATAGAAATAAATCTATCCTTTTCTCACCTAACTAAACTAACTAAACCAATAAAACTAACTAAATCCAAACCTATGAAAAAAATCTTACTGTATTGTATTAATGTCTTTTAATCAACATCTTGTACTGTATAAACACAACACAGTTCGAAAAGGTTCATAGGGGATAAAAAAAAAGGATAGATTTTTAATCCATCCTTCTGAGTCTAACTAAACCAAAAATAAAATTTCCCTGTTTTTCAAGGGAACCAAACCTATGAAAAAAAATCTCACTACAAAGATATGTTTTGTAACATACCTGATCGTTAGATAAATGTTAAAAAATAGTTTTCAAAAATTAACATTGAAATATTCCTCTGAAACCCGCTATTGGTGAGAAAATTAAACTCAGAAGGCAACAATAACTAAACAATTAACTAAAAACAGTCTACTAAACACAATTCTGTTTTCATTTTTTTCTTACACTCAGTCCTACTTTTTGATAACCAGAACTAATCGATTGTTGCATTTAGTTCACGATTGATCAATGCATCTTTCATTTTCTTCAATTCTGAGAAATGCCCCGTCTTCACATCGCATTTTCCTTTGTAGTGAACCAGGTAGGTGCATTGAGTGGCTTGCTCCAATTGATGCTTACACACATCCATTAGTGCATCAATCACATAATCGAAAGTATGCACATCATCGTTGTGTAAAATCAAATGTCTGTTTAAAACCTGATCTTCCTCTACTTCTGTTATTTCCTTGGTAATTGTTTCCTGCATCTTAATTGGTCTTTAACTTTGCTTCTCGAACTGTTATTCGCTTATCATTTTTATAAGCAGCAATACTTGCATCTTTCACGCCTTCTCTTCGCACCTGTTTTAATAATTTCAACGCATCGGCATAATTGTGTGCTTTTCCTGTTGTGTAAACCACAATCCCTTTTTCATCGGTATAATTCTCAACAGGACGAAATGCCGCAATCTTATCGAAAAGTCTTTTCACATAAGTGGGAAGTTTCTTACGATAAGCACCAATCTGGATTTTATATACATATTCATCCTGCACAATTTCTTCTGGAGGTGTCTGAATAATAATTGTCTTATTGGCAATATTCTCTTCCTGATTTTCGCTTTCAGTTTTAGGGGCTAACTTCTGTTCCCAGTTCTTACTGTCATCATTAAGCGTTGCAATCTCCTGCTCAGTGGCTTTTTTCCATTCTTTCTGTTCTTCGGCAATAAGCTGCTTCGGAATGGTTAATATGGATTGTCGCAATGTCAATATTTCATTCTCATCATCTAAAATAGTCGAAGCAATTTTCTCCCGCTCTTCAAAATCCTGACTAGCAGAATACTTTTCACGCAATTGAGCCATCTCCTCATTCAACTCAGCCACTCTCTCTTCATTTTTCCACAATTGAATGTAAAGTTGCTGAGCACTTTTACTTTTAAACTGCGAGATATGTTTAAAAACAACCGATGGAGTAATTTGAATTTCGATTAACTGTTGGGCAAGTGTTTCCGGTATAGTCACCTCTTCAACCACAGCTACCTCTTCTTTTTGGGACTCTTCAACCTTTGTTACTTCAACAATCTTTTCAGCTTTAATTGTGTCTTTCGGTTCTTCAACAGGAACAATATTCTTTTGGGTGTTACAATAGTTAATACGCTCTTCAATATTAAAAGCTTTTACCTCTTTCTTTCGTCCTTCTTCCTGAAACTGCTTATAATATCCAATAGCATCATCCCATTTTTTATTCAACTCGGCATACAATCCGGCATAATAGAAGATATCTTTTTTCGATTGGTTTTTCAGAGCTACACCCATATTGGCTTGCAAGGCAGTTAAATCATTCTTTGTTGCAACAGCCGATACCACATAATAATAGTTCAGCTTTACATCGTTTGGATACAAACGAACCAATTCTTTAAAGACAGGATATGCTGCATTATAATCTTTTTCTTCAAAAGCCTCGATTGCCGCACTCTCCTTATCATCCTGAGCCACTGCCCATTTCCCACTACTGAATAAAACTGTTAATAAAAACAGAAAAAATATAAGTCGTTTACCAAACATGTAATACTCTTTTTTGTTGAATTTCAAAATTTGATGCTACAAATTTCGTAAAAATTTTATTTCTTAAGAAAATGTAAACAACCCAAATTACTAAAAAAAGAAGCATGATATTAATCATGTTTCAAATAACTTTAATGTCGAATTTAAATTCAAAAGGTCATGACTCATTTAAAGGCAGGAGATAAGGCTCCTGATTTTAAGGCGAGAAATCAAAATGGTGAAATTATATCATTGAGTGATTACCAAGGGAAGAAAGTTATTTTGTATTTTTACCCTAAGGATAATACTCCAGGATGTACTGCTGAATCGTGTAATCTAAACGATAACTACAGCAGTTGGTTAGATAAAGGTTTCGAAATCATTGGCGTTAGCCCCGACAGCGAAGCTTCTCATTTGAAGTTTATTGCTAAACACAACTTAGGTTTTAACCTAATTGCCGATACCGAAAAAGAGGTATTGGAAGCATACGGTGCTTGGGGAGAAAAGAAAATGTATGGAAAAACTTATATGGGTGTTCTTAGAACCACTTTTGTTATCGATGAAAACGGTGTTATACAAACTGTTTTTGAAAAAGTGAAAACCAAAGATCACACCAACCAAATTCTGGAAGCCTTAGAACTGTAAATTTGAAAATAACTAATATAAAAGTTTTATGGCAAACGAAGATCAAGCAAAACTAAACAAAGAGAAGCTGAAAGCCCTGCAGCTTACCATGGACAAAATCGAAAAGACCTATGGTAAGGGTTCAATTATGCGAATGGGTGATAAGGCTCACGAGGACGTTCCTGTAATTTCTACTGGTTCGTTAAGCTTGGACGTTGCACTTGGAGTTGGTGGTTTCCCTAAAGGTCGAATTATTGAGATCTACGGACCAGAATCTTCAGGTAAAACAACCCTTGCAATTCACGCAATTGCAGAAGCTCAGAAAGCAGGTGGCTTAGCCGCTATTGTTGATGCAGAGCACGCTTTTGACCCATTTTACGCTAAAAAATTAGGGGTGAACACTGACGATTTGTTCATTTCTCAGCCAGATAATGGAGAGCAAGCATTGGAAATTGCAGATAACCTGATTCGTTCAGGCGCATTGGATATTGTAGTAATCGACTCGGTTGCAGCTTTAACACCTAAAGCAGAAATCGAAGGAGATATGGGTGACTCAAAAATGGGTCTTCAGGCTCGATTAATGTCACAGGCATTGCGTAAGCTAACTGCCAACATTAACAAAGCTAAGACTTGTTGTATTTTCATCAACCAGCTTCGTGAGAAAATTGGTGTGATGTTTGGAAACCCAGAAACGACAACGGGTGGTAACGCATTGAAGTTTTACGCTTCAGTACGTTTAGATATTCGTCGTGTTGGTCAAATTAAAGATGGAGATGAGGTTGTAGGTAACCACACTCGTGTGAAAGTGGTTAAAAACAAAGTTGCACCTCCATTCCGTAAAGCTGAATTCGACATCATGTTCGGAGAAGGCATCTCAAAAGTTGGTGAAATCATCGACTTAGGAGTTGAATACGGAGTGATTAAGAAAAGTGGTTCATGGTTCAGTTATGGCGAATCGAAGCTAGGACAAGGCCGTGAAGCAGTTAAAAATCTCATCAAAGACAACGTTGAGCTAGCAGAAGAATTGGAAGGAAAGATTCTTGCTGAGATCAGCGGCACCACCACCGAAGCTACCACTGTAGAATAGTTGATTTATCACATATCAAGATAGATCACCGGGCAGATTAAACTGCCCGGTTTCTTTATCCAAAATTTGCAATTCGTCAATACTCACTCCTTTTGTGAGCCATGTAAATCCTCTTGAAAAATGGGATAGTACGATTGTTATATCCTTTGTAGAAAGGATGTTTTCGAAATAATAAATTTTATACAGATGAAAGTATTGAAATTTGGAGGTACTTCAGTAGGAAGTGCCGATGCATTAAAAAATGTAAAGCAGATTGTGAGCAATCAGGATGCTGATTTAGTTGTTATTGTTTCAGCTTTCGGTGGTGTGACCGACAAGTTGATTGCAGCCGCTAGACATGCAACCACGCGAACATCCGGTTTCAATACCAACCTGAAAGAAATTAAACAACTCCACTCCGATGTTATTAGCGAACTTTTCGAAGGCGAAGAGCTGGTAAGCGTGCGCTCTGTTATGGAAGAGATGCTAGCCGAAGTAGAGTGGATTATTAATGGTATTTCGATGCTTGGCGAGCTAACTCCAAGAATTATGGATCGCCTGCTTAGCTTTGGGGAACGCATTTCGTCATTCGTTGTTAGTAAATACCTAAATACCGAACGCATTAAAAGCGAAGAGTTAATAAAAACCGATCTGAATCACGGTCAGGCTAGTGTTGATTTTGTTTGGACAAACAGCAATATTCGTCGTCAGTTCGATCAGTTTTCGGGTGTTGCTGTAGCACCAGGTTTTGTTGCTAGTTCTCCAGATGATATTCCTACTACATTAGGACGAGGAGGCTCTGACTACACAGCATCTATTTTTGCTGCTGCGTTAAATGCCGATGAGCTGGAAATATGGACCGATGTGGATGGCTTTATGACTGCCGATCCACGTGTTATATCCAAAACACATGTGATTCCTCAGCTTACTTATTCCGAAGCAATGGAGTTATCGCATTTTGGAGCCAAAGTTATTTATCCGCCAACAATTATTCCGGTTTACCAAAAGCAAATTCCAATCTGGATAAAAAACACTTTCAATGCAGCAGCCGAAGGTACATTAATTACTGCCGATAAGGTAAATGGAACAGATAAACCCATAAAAGGAATCTCTTCCATTAAAGATATCTCTCTGATGACAGTTCAGGGCATTGGAATGGTTGGAGTAGCCGGTATTTCTAGTCGTCTATTTGGTGCATTGGCCAAAGAAAAAGTGAATGTAATTCTTATATCACAGGCTTCCTCTGAGAATTCCATCAGTTTTGCCATAAAAAGTGCTGATGTAGTGGCAGCAGAAGCTGTTGTAAGAAAAGAGTTCGACGTGGAGATTCGTTCTGGGCAAATCAACAAAGTAGAAAGCGAACACCAACTGAGCATCGTGGCTGTTGTTGGCGAAAACATGAAACAAACCACTGGCATTGCAGGTAAATTGTTCGGCATAATTGGCAAAAATGGAATCAATATCGTTGCCATAGCTCAAGGTGCTTCCGAGCTGAATATCTCATGGGTAGTTCGTGAAAAAGACTTGCGCAAAACACTCAACGTGGTGCACGAAGCATTTTTCCTTTCTCCTTTTGCCGAACTGAACGTTTTCTTAATGGGAATTGGGACTGTAGGAGGCAAATTGATTAACCAGATTAGCGAACAGCAAGAACGTTTGATGAAATCGAAACGCTTACGCCTGAAAGTAGTTGGTTTGGCAAACTCTAAGAAGATGATCTTCGACAGAGACGGAATCGACTTGAAAGAATATAAAGCAGTGCTGGACGAAAAAGGGCAACAAGGCTCCGATGAATTATTTGTTCAGCAAATGAAAGAGATGAACGTGTTCAACTCGGTATTTGTAGACTGTACTGCCAGCAAGTTGGTTTCTGAAAACTATTTGGATGTTCTGAATGCCAATATTTCCATTGTCGCAGCCAACAAAGAGGCGGCATCTTCGGAATTAGGCAACTACCAGAAACTGAAAAAAACAGCAGCTAAGAAAGGCGTCAAGTTTCTATTCGAAACCAATGTGGGAGCAGGTTTGCCTGTCATCACTACTCTGAATGACATGATCTATTCAGGTGATAGAATTCTGAAAATTGAAGCTGTACTTTCGGGTACTCTTAACTTTATTTTCAACACTATCAGCGAATCCGTTTCACTAAGTGAAGCAATTCGTCAGGCCAAAGAACAAGGTTATTCCGAGCCGGACCCGCGTGTCGATTTAAGTGGTTTAGATGTAGTTCGAAAACTAGTCATTTTGGCCAGAGAGTCAGGATATCCTCTTGAGCAATCACAGGTAGAGGTTAACAAATTCATCCCAGACGAATTATTCGATGGTTCAATGGATAGCTTCTGGGCCAACATTCCTGAATTGAATATTCAATTCGAAGATGACAGAAAAAAATTGGCTTCGGAAGGGAAAAAATGGAGATTTGTTGCCAGCTTTGACCAAGGAAAAGCCGAGGTGGGACTGAAAGCTGTTGGTGCCGCTCACCCTTTCTACGATTTGGAAGGGAGCAACAACATTATTCTGTTCACCACCGAACGTTACGACAAATACCCGATGCAAATTAAAGGATACGGAGCAGGAGCAGAAGTTACTGCAGCCGGTGTATTTGCCGATATTATCAGAGTATCGAACGTTTAAAATGAACCAATGAAGCACATTATAATATTAGGCGATGGAATGGCCGATGAACCCATTGCAGCGCTGGGCAATAAAACACCTTTACAGGTAGCCCACAAACCATATATTGATCAAATTGCTCAATCGGGAGTAAATGGTCTGCTAGAAACTGTTCCCGACTCCATGCATCCAGGCAGCGAAATTGCTAACATGTCGGTATTGGGTTACGATGTGGAAGAAGTTTACGAAGGACGTGGAGTATTGGAAGCAGCCAGTATGAATATTGAAATTGCTCCCGACGAAATTGCTTTTCGATGTAATTTAATTTGTATCGAAAATGAAAAGATAAAGAATCACTCTGCCGGTCATATTTCCAATGAAGAGGCAGGTGAATTGATCGATCTATTAAACGAAAAGCTTGGAAATGAATCGGTGCGTTTTCATAAAGGAGTTAGCTATAGAAATCTTCTTATTCTGAAAAATGGGAATAAGAACTTGCAATGCACTCCTCCTCATGACGTGCCCAATAAGCCATTTGCTCCTCTGCTGGTTCAACCCAAAGAGGAAGCAGCAAATGCAACTGCCAAGCTGTTAAATGAATTAATTGCAGCATCCATTAAATTATTGGAGAACCATCCAATCAATGTAAAACGAAAAAGCGAAGGCAAAGATCCGGCTAATGCCATTTGGCCTTGGTCGCCAGGAGAGCGCCCTCTAATGCAAACATTGAAATCACAATGGGGTGTAAACAGTTCTGCCGTAATATCAGCAGTTGATTTGGTACAGGGAATTGGTGTTTATGCCGGAATGGAAGTGATAAAAGTAAATGGAGCGACAGGACTTTACAACACCAATTATGCAGGAAAGGCACAAGCAGCATGGCAAGCCTTGCAAAAGCACGATTTTGTCTACCTACACATAGAAGCTCCCGACGAAGCAGGACATGAAGGTGATTTTCAGTTAAAGGTAAAAACCATTGAAGATATCGATTCGAAAGTGGTGAAACCAATTTGGGAAGCTATCCAAGCTTCCGAAGAAGAGATTGCCATTGCCATCTTACCAGATCACCCAACTCCATGTGAACTAAGAACGCATACGCGGACTCCGGTTCCATTCGCAGTTTACAAGCCCAATCTGTTTCGCGACGATGTGGATACTTACGACGAACACAATGCCGAATGGGGAGAGCTAGGCCTGTTGAAAGGCAACGAGTTTATCAAATTTTTACTGGCAGACTAAACCTAAAATCATGCAGTACTATAGCACAAACGGAAAAATTAATAATAAATCACTGAAAGAGGCGGTAATTGAAGGTCTTGCTGAAGACAATGGGTTGTTTATGCCCAACGAGATAAAACCTCTGCCCGACTCTTTTTTCGAGAATATCGATCAGCTATCTTTTCAGGAAATTGCTTTTGAAGTGGCCAAACAATTTTTCGGTGGAGATATTCCATCTGACGACTTAAAAGAAATTGTTTTCGACACACTTTCATTCGACTGCCCTGTTGTTGAAGTAGAAAATAATATCTGGTCGTTGGAACTTTTTCACGGACCAACTGCAGCATTTAAAGATGTTGGTGGTCGTTTTATGGCAAGAATGCTTCGTTACTTTCTTCAAAATGAAAACCGAAAAGTGAATGTTTTGGCAGCCACATCTGGTGATACCGGAAGTGCTGTAGCCAACGGTTTCCTGGGAGTAGATGGTATTCATGTGTACGTTCTTTACCCTAAAGGAAAGGTAAGTGAAATTCAGGAAAAGCAATTCACGACTCTTGGGCAGAATATTACAGCAATAGAAGTAGACGGAACTTTTGACGACTGTCAGAAACTAGTAAAACAGGCATTTTTAGATGAAGAACTGAACTCGAAATTGCTATTAACTTCGGCCAATTCAATCAATGTAGCTCGTTTTCTGCCTCAGGCTTTTTACTATTTCCACGCTTATGCCCAATTGAAAAAGCAAGGGAAACTCAATGGCGAATTAGTCGTTGCTGTTCCTTCGGGTAACTTTGGCAACCTAACAGCTGGTTTATTTGCACAAAAAATGGGACTTCCTATTTCGCAATTTATTGCAGCCAATAATGAAAATGATGTGGTGTATCAATATTTGCAGGAAGGCGATTACCACCCCAAACAATCGGTTGAAACAATTGCCAACGCAATGGATGTGGGTAATCCCAGTAATTTTGCCCGAATTCTCGATCTTTATAAAGAGCAATGGAACGTTATCCGATCAAATATTGCAGGAGCACGTTTTTCCGATGCACAAATCAATAGCACCATTAATTCGGTTTATGCCGAAACGGGCTACATCCTAGACCCACATGGAGCTTGTGGTTATCAGGCACTGAAGGATCAACTGAAAAATGATCAACCCGGAATATTCCTGGAAACAGCCCACCCGGCTAAATTTATTGAAACTGTAGAGGCCGTTATTGGCGATGGAAAAGTTACCATTCCTGACCGATTACTTCAGTTTATGAAAGGTGAAAAGCAATCTATAGAGCTCGCTCGAAGTTTCGATTTATTTAGCCAACTGCTAACTAATGAACATTAAAATTGAACCATGATATTGATGTAATGCATGAGCCCACAATATTCAATCTTGAATGTGGGCTTTTTTTATTTACTCCTCAAGCATTGCGACTACTCTAGCCGGCGCCGCTGAAGCACCAACAATTTTCAATGGAAATAATGCTACTTTGAATCCTTTTAAAGGCAATGCGCCCAAGTTGGTCAATTGTTCCAAATGGCAATATTCTTTATCAATACCTACCACATGTCCTTGCCAGAAAAGTTCAGGATTATTGGTTTCCTTAGCTTTTTTAATTAAATATTTCAATGGTAAATCCCATCCCCATTGATCAATTCCTGTAACTTTTACTCCTTGCTCTAATAACCATCGGGTTGCTTCTGCATCTACCCCTGTTCCTTTTTCTGCAAATGCTTTTGTCCCCATCAGTTTATCACGACCAGTTCGAATTAAAACAATGGTGCCATCCTTTATTTCAATTTCATTTTCCTGAACAAAATTCGCCAAGTCATCTCGAGTGATGGGTTCAAAATCGTTTTTATGAGACATATCTATCACTACACCATCTCCATAGCACCACTCCAAAGGGACTTCATCAATTGTCTTGGCTTTTTTCCCTTCACACTCTGGCCCATAGTGCCAGGGAGCATCCAGGTGTGTTGTGGAATGCACTCCCATTTTTTGAATGGTATCGTCGGCCCATCCTTGAAACTTACTTGGAAACAACCTAAAAGGCAATCCAAGTGCCCTAATAAGCCACTTTGATTTGGCATGCGATTTATGCTTAATCTTTACCTTCATAAACCAAGGATCGCCTGAATTATACTGGATTGGCTTTGACAAGTCTACAATTTTCATTTGCTATTTTTTTATATTTCTGAAAGTTACTATGTCATTCATCGAAATTGAAAACATTCAACAATTTACAAATCTTATTCAATATGATTGATTTATAGTTCCATTCTCTCCCCCTCTAAATCAAACGGACTACGCTCAATTCAACCTATGTTAAACACTTTTATTTCTGCATATTCTCAATAAACTAACTTTCAACCCATTAAAACGTAATGATTTTATTTTTGTTAATTTTAGGAAACAAATTCATTTTCCATTTGGAAGATTACTAAAAACTCACGTGTTTTGCGCCCTGAAAATTGAAGGAAAAATGTCATTTATCGATCTATTTGATTTTATCGGAACATTCTTCTTTGCCATGTCCGGAACATTGGCAGCTACAAGTAAAAGAATGGATTGGTTTGGAGCAATGTTTATTGGCTTTGTAACCGCAGTGGGAGGAGGAACAGTACGCGATTTACTCATGGGAGTTACACCAGTTAGCTGGATACAAACCATGACATACACTTACTGTATATTAGCAGCCGTACTTGTAGCTCTGTTTTTTAGGAAACATGTTATGCAATGGCGCAAAACCATGTTCCTGTTCGATACCATTGGAATTGGTGTTTTCACCATAATTGGGTTAGAAAAAGCACTAAATGCCGATATTCTTCCTGCGCTATCGGTAATGATGGGATTATCTACCGCTGTGGTTGGTGGTGTTATTCGCGACACACTATGTAACGATATTCCATTAATTTTTAAGAAAGAGATTTATGCTACAGCCTGCTTAGCCGGAGCTATCATCTTTCTAATCATGCGTAAACTTGGAGTGCCTTCAGAAATCAACCAAATGGTAGCTATTGGTACTATTATCACCATCCGACTAATTGCCATTCGTCAAAACTGGTCATTTCCACGCTTCGACGATACGAAATAACAGAACAAAATTGAATATAAAAGAAAAGCCATTCCAGCATGAGTCAATCAAAATCTGAAATGGCTTTTTTATTATGGAAGAAACAGTTTATTCAGATTGCTAGATTTTCATATCATTTCTTTCTAATTATCCGAGCATCTGAAATCTAAAAATACTAGTACATACTGTCTCTTTTGGCTTTTAGCTCTTCATCCGACACGTAATCGTCGTATTCTGTAATCTTATCGATGATTCCGTTTGGAGTTAACTCAATAACACGGTTGGCTACTGTTTGAATGAACTCGTGGTCATGCGAAGAGAACAACAAGTTACCTTTAAAGTTACTCAACGTGTTGTTGAACGCCTGAATCGATTCCAAATCCAAGTGGTTAGTAGGAGTATCCAAAATCATAACATTGGCATTGCGTAACATCATTTTGGCAATCATACAACGCATCTTCTCTCCTCCCGAACATACCTTTGCTTTCTTATTGATATCTTCTCCTGAGAAAAGCATTTTCCCTAAATATCCACGTAAGAAAACTTCACTGGTATCATCCGAAAACTGAGCTAACCAATCATTTAGGCTATAGTCGTTTTCAAAATATTCTGAATTATCCAATGGTAGGTATCCTTCAGTAATAGTTTGTCCCCACTCGTAGCTTCCCGTATCAGGCTCCATTCTGCCATTGATAATTTCGAAAAGACAAGTCATTGCTCTCGAATCGCGAGAAAGGAAAACTGTTTTGTCGTCTTTCTCGATAGTGAAGCTAACATCTTTAAAAATCACTTCTCCATCGATTGTTTTCGATAAGTTAGTAACTTCTAAAATACGGTTACCACAATCGCGCTCTGGAGTAAAGATAATTCCTGGATATTTACGTGTTGATGGCTCAATTTCCTCAACATTCAGTTTTTCCAACATCTTCTTACGGCTGGTAGTCTGCTTCGACTTAGCCACGTTAGCACTAAAGCGAGAGATAAACTCCTGAAGCTCTTTTTTCTTCTCTTCGGCTTTCTTGTTTTGTGCTTGCTGCTGACGAAGTGCCAACTGACTTGACTGGTACCAGAAACTGTAGTTACCAGCAAACTGCTTCACTTTACCAAAATCGATATCTACAGTATGCGTACAAACTGCATCCAAGAAGTGACGGTCGTGAGATACAACCAAAACAGTATTTTCGTAATTGGCCAGGTAATTTTCCAGCCATGTCACCGTTTCCAAATCCAGGTCGTTAGTAGGCTCATCCAGTAGTAAGTTATCTGGCTTACCGAATAGTGCTTGCGCCAAAAGAACACGTACTTTCTCTTTGCCGTCCATTTCCGACATTAAACGGTAATGTACATCTTCTTTAATTCCCAATCCACTTAATAGCATGGCTGCATCACTTTCTGCATTCCAGCCATCCATCTCAGCAAATTTGTCTTCCAACTCTGCCGCTTTCATTCCATCTTCTTCACTAAAATCAGGCTTTGCATACAATGCATCTTTTTCCTGCATAATAGTCCAAAGCTGAGTGTGTCCCATTAGAACTGTGTTCAATACAGTACACTCATCGTATTCGTGGTGGTTCTGTTTCAATACCGAAAGACGCTCTCCCGGCTCCATGCTAACACTTCCGAAAGTACTGTCTAAGTCTCCGGAAATCAATCTCAAAAAGGTTGATTTCCCAGCTCCATTAGCTCCAATTATTCCGTAGCAGTTACCTGGTGTAAACTTCAGGTTTACATCGCGAAAAAGCGTACGCTTTCCAAATTGTATCCCTAGATTTGATACTGTTATCATTGTTGTATTCTCTTATTAACCAATTTTTAGCGCGCAAAAATAAGTATTTCTCCAATGCGAACTACTGAAATCGACTTAAAATCACTGGTTATTAACAATTCATTCAGGATAGGAAAATAAAAAAGCCGGATGACTAACCCGGCTCTTCGTGGATATTGAATTAATGGCAAAATTGAAATTAATCTTTTTGTTCTGTTGTGCTGTTTTCTTTTTCATCACTTTCTGTCTGACAACATTCGCCAGTATGATGAATTTGGTAACCACAACAACCTTCGTTTAAATCATGTTCGTTCATAGCTCCAGTCTTTATTTTGATAGATTAAACACTCTCTATTAAGAATGGTTCAAAATAATTTAACTTTTTCTTACGCTCTCTCATTCTAACAGCTTCTCCAACGTAAAATTGAAATTAAAACTCTTTGTCGTTGTTCAGATTAAGCCATCTGAATGACACTTTTTAAATTAAAATAGTTTCCTTTGTTCTTTATACTAAAAGATTTATTCATGAGTAGTTATCAAATCCCCCATACCTTTCATATACCGGTAATGGGGATAGCCTATACATTGGATACTCCCATAAAAGTGGCTCATTATGGGATATCTTCGGCAATATCTTTGGTAGACGACATGCTGATGGAGAAGATGCGCGAATATTATAGTAACAAGCTGAATATTCCGTTTAACCCGATCTCGTCCAAAAGCATCGATCACCGTGCCGAACGCATTACTGCTTACCTAAATATGGTTGACAAAGTGGTAAAGCAAAAATTCGATGATGTAAAACAATCGATTCAGGAAAACAAGTCGGAGTTTTCGAAATACCTTGACATGTTGCCTAACCTAACGGAAGTTAAACAAGAATTTTCGGATAAGTTAAGCAGTAATGTACAGGATTTGAAAAACTGGGCAAACGATAATCTGTCTATTGGTTCCATCGATGTAAACATTATGACTAAGTTGGATAAAACCAATTTTCATGATGGCGATGCACTTCCGCAAGAATACAACGATGCTCACGCAGCATTACGTGGTTTTGCCAATAGTACATTGCGTTCATCGGTAGTACTTTCTGCAGGAATGAATCCTCGTTTATACAGTTATCTGGAAGAATTCGATGATTTCTATCCTGATGCCAACGGAGACATGAAAAAGAAAATCATTCTTAAAGTGAGTGACTACCGTTCGGCATTATTGCAAGGTAAAATATTTGCAAAAAAAGGACTTTGGGTATCGGAATACCGTATTGAGTCGGGACTCAATTGTGGTGGCCATGCATTTGCCAGCGATGGACAACTAATGGGACCGGTACTGGAAGCATTTAAAAACAACAGAGCCAAATTAATTGAAGAAACATTTGAACTATATCAGTCGGCATTGAAGCAAAAAGAACGCTTCTGTACGACAGAGCCACCTGTAGTTCGAATAACAGCACAAGGCGGAGTAGGATCGGCCCAGGAACACCAGTTCTTGCTCGATCACTATCAACTCGATTCGGTGGGATGGGGCTCACCATTTTTGTTATGCCCCGAAGCCTCGACGATTGATGAAGACACGCTACATAAACTTCAGGTTGCTGATGAAAAAGATATCTACCTGAGTAACATATCACCTCTTGGTGTTCCTTTCAATAGTTTAAAAGGAAATACCAAAGACCTGGAAAAGGCGCAATACATTCAGATGGGGCGCCCGGGAAGTCCTTGTGTGAGAAAGCATGCTTCGGTAAATCGTGAATTCACTGACCATGAAATATGTACGGCATCCAGAGCTTATCAGCGTTTAAAACTGAAGGAGCTGGAAGAGAAAAATCTTCCCCCTGAAGAGCACAGAAAAGCGTTCGATCAGATTGTTGAAAAATCGTGTATCTGTGTTGGTCTGGGAACACCTGCTTTAATTAGTAACAATCTGGATACCAAAACCGAAGGCCCTGGTGTTTCGGTTTGTCCGGGACCCAATTTAGCTTATTTCACAGAGAAGGTTTCACTAAAGAAAATGGTGGATCATATCTATGGTAGAGCTCAGGTGCTTAAAAAGAAGCGACCAAATCTATTCTTAAAGGAACTGAATATCTACACCGATTACTTGAAAGAAAAACTTTCTGAAGTGAAAGAGTCGACATCTCCACGAGAGATTAAGACGCTTACCAACCTACAGAAAAATTTAATGGGATCGGTAGAATATTACAACGAGATGAAGGAACAACTTTCTAAGTCGTTAGAGATTCCAAAGAAACAGTTTGCCGACGAGTTGAACAATATCAAAAATCGTTTATCGGGGTTGTTTGTTGAAATGAAAAAAGGTTAATGACCTTAAACATACGCACAAAAAAGGGGACAAATTGTCCCCTTTTCTATTTTATATCGAAAATTGATTAGTAGCTATTTTTCACTAATATCTTAGGTTCCAGCATATCGTGCATGGCATATTTAACACCTTCACGACCTAAACCAGAATCTTTCACACCACCATAAGGCATATGATCAACACGGAAAGTTGGCACATCGTTAATTATTACGCCTCCAACATCCAGACGGTCAAAAGCCATGTTCATTTCCGAAATACGATCGGTAAATACACCGGCTTGTAGCCCGTAACGACTATTGTTTACCTCTTCAATAACATCTTCGAATTCATCGTATTTTTCCAATGTAACAACCGGACCAAAAACTTCACATGCACACACTTTCATATCCGAGTTGGTATTGGTTAAAACTGTCGGACTCATATAAGTTCCTTCACGAACTCCGCCTGTTAACAATTGAGCGCCCTGCTTAACTGCTTCTGTTACCCATTGCTCCACTCGCTGTGCATTCCATTCGTCAATCATAGCAGTAATGTCTGTACCTTCGCTTAACGGATTTCCAGCTTTTAACTGCTCTGTTTTTTCCACAAACATCTCCACAAACTCATCGAAAATAGTATCCTGAATATAAATGCGCTGTGTATGAATACATACCTGGCCGGCATATGCAAATGCACCAATAACCGCTCTGTTTACAGCTTCTTGCAAGTCACAACTGTCGCTCACAACCAATCCGGCATTTCCGCCCAACTCCAATACAACTTTCTTCTTTCCGGCATCGTTTTTCATTTTCCAGCCCACCTCTGGCGATCCGGTAAATGTTAATAATTTAAACCGTTCATCGGTAACCAACTTATTGCCCACATCACGCTTCATTGGAAGAATTGACAAAGCACCTTTAGGCAACTCCGACCTATCGATGATTTTGGCCAACTCCAATGTGGCCAACGGTGTTGATGATGCTGGTTTCAATATCATTGGGCATCCTGCAGCAATGGCAGGTGCTATTTTATGCACAGCCAAGTTCAGCGGGAAATTAAATGGTGCAATTCCTGCAACCAAACCTACAGGAAAATATTTCACCCAACCTTCCCGTCCTGTTCCGGCTGGTGTCCAATCAATGCTTAAATGTTCTCCCGGCAACCTCTTAGCCTCTTCGGCAGCTACAATAAAAGTTTGAATTGCACGATCCATCTCTCCCAAAGCATATTTAATGGGTTTAGCAGCTTCGCAAGCCAAAATTTCAGCAATTCGTTGCTTCTCTTTTGTTAGCTCATCGGCAATGAAAAGCAATATCTCGCTGCGCTTCCATGCAGGCATATGCTTCATCTCCTGCTCCACTTCCTGAGCTTTAGCAATGGCTAACTCCAAGTCATTGTCGTCGGCCAAATAGGTTTGTGCAAATACTTTTTCAGTAAACGGATTACTCACCTCTAAAGGAATAGATGTTTCCACCATCTTTCCTCCAACATATATGGGATACTTTTGCATCGGTTTGGATATTTCGATTTCTGAAAGACAAAAATCAATGAAACACCTAACTTATAAAAAAGCAGAAAACAAAACAATGAATCTAATCGGGAATCATGCAAAACATATTTTTATGTCGACAATCAATTTCCAAAAGGCACATTTCTTTTCTCACATACATCTTTTTCATTTCCTGACAGTTGAGCCAAAGATTTTTTGAACCCTAAAATTCGATTTTAACTTCTCGACAATACAAATCACTCAAAAGAACAACACCTCCTCATCCATCTGTATTTCAGTCGCTTTAAGATTTTATTTAAAAATAGTTTCACTATTAAATCGGGTTAGTTATCTTAGCATCATCTATTGCACCCAGAAGTAGTTGGGGCACAAACCAAAATTAATACACTATGACTAATAAAAATGTGAGTGGTAATGTAAAGGCATTACCTATTTTTCTAGCCTTCCTATGTATGGGATTTGGTGACGTAGTTGGACCGCTAGTAAGTTTAGCCAAAGACACGTTCTCCCTTTCGAATACAATGGCACAATTACTTCCATTTATGGGATTCATTATGTTTGCCATTCTTTCTGTCCCAATGGGTGTTTATCAAGACAAAAAAGGAAAGAAATTTGTATTGACTGTCGGTTTAATTATTGCCTTAGTCGGACTTTTGGTTCCTATTTTCAATGGCATGTACGGACCTAAAGTGGCTATTGAAAGTGGATCGCAGTATAAATTCTACGTACTACTTGGGTCAATTTTACTATTGGGAGCTGGTGCTACTATTCTACAGGTTTCGGGTAACCCAATTATGCGCGATGTTTCGCCAGAAGGAAAATTCTCATCTAACCTATCACTTGGTCAATCAATCAAAGCGGTTGGTTCATCATTGGGATTCTTATTGCCTCCTTTCGTAGCTAAAGCTTTCGGAATGGACTGGAGTATTCTTTTCCCAATCTATGCACTTTTGATTTTGGTTACACTACTATGGCTACGTAGCACTAAAATCGAAGAGAAAAAAGATCCTGAAGCAACACCAGCAACATTCATGTCTTGTCTAGGACTTTTGGGTAATCCATATGTATTGATGATGGTTATGGCCATTTTCGTATACGTTGGTGCTGAAGTTTCAATGAGCTCTGGTGTACCTATCTTATTGAAAGAACACTACGGAATTGAAGGAGTAGGCCTATGGTTAAGCTGGGCATTGTTCTTCTTGCCTATTTTGGCAGGTCGTTTGGCCGGAGCTGCTATTCTTCGCTCTGTTTCAGCTATCAAGTTCCTTTTCATTACTGTTATTATTGCAATGGTAGGTATCGGTTTCATGTACTTGGGAAGCCAAGCATTAACATTTGCCGGAATTGTATTAGTAGGGTTAGGATTTGCGAATATCTTCCCATTAGTATTCTCAATTGCTATTGACAAAATGCCTGAGCGCTCGAACGAGATCTCTGGATTAATGGTTATGGCCATTGCCGGTGGTGCATTTATTCCTCCTATCTGGGGAGCTGTAGCCGATGCTACTTCAGAGTTAGTTGGATTCCTTGTACCTCTTGCTTGTTTGGTTTATATCTTGTTTACCGCATTTGCCAACAAAAAAGCATAATTGTTTAAAAACATCATATTTAAAGGCCCTGCAGATTTATTCTGTGGGGCTTTTTTGTTATTAGCTCTTACACTGATTCACATAGACTCTTTATTCTTGTTTTTAGTCTCACAACATTCTCAACAAGAACCTATTTTATTTCCGAACTAACTACTTAAAATATAAGGAAGCCTCTCCTCAATGAAAAAGAAGTATGAACAAGAAATTTTTTTGAATATTGTGAAGAATCAACTATAGAAAGATAGATGATTTAAAGTTGCTTAAGAACTTGGATTTGATTGGCAATATCGCTGGTGATGGCATTTACTGAGATAGTGGCACCAGAGATAGAGTCGATGTCTTTATCGATGGCTAATGATTGAGTACCATTGTATCCGATGAACTGTTTAAGCCAGCCTTTGGCGGTAATTTCATGGCCATGAGTAGCCTGATAATTGAATACCTTAACTTGAAGAACAGCTTTTTGCTGATTGAATAAAATGAAGTAGTCGAAATATTCGGATGTCAAGTTCTGCCCATCTAAAGTTGGAGCAGAACAGCCGCCAGCACGACAGCTGTTCACCCTTCCAACATAAATGTATTTAAAACGACTATTATTAGGCAACACTTCGTAGAATTTGCCCATTGTCATGGGCGATTCGTTTAAAGCACCTGCATTTTTTATCTCTTTTATTTCTGAGAAGCTGGATATACCACTCTTTTTCAGTGTTCGTAATAATGATCGACTCTGGTATTTCACATGGCTTTGTGCAAAGCTCAATGTCCCTGTAAAAAAACAAACGATTAGAACAATTCTGAACAGCATATCCTTTCTCCTCTTCCTTTTTTAAATAGTAGATTAAAACATTACACCAACTCCCATATTGAAAGTCTTAGTGTATTTGTCTTGATTATCGGCTTTTACAAATTGCATATCGGTTTTAAATACCGCTCCTTTAGCCAATTTCAGACTAAAACCAGTTGTAATTGCTTTCTTTTTATAAGCTGGATTTTTAGCGATATTACTTTCTACCGATTGATGAGTGTTTAAGAACTCGTAACGAACAAATGGAATCAATTGTTTATCTGTATCTACTCCTCGAAGTACGTTATAACCTACTTCTGCATAGTATCCAATCATTGATTTTCCTAAATCGTTCAAAGTGCTTCCAGAAGCTGTGAATTTATTATATTCATTAGTATTACTCAATGAGTTATAGTAAAACTGTCCTCTCAATTGCCAGCCTCTTAGCTGATAACGAGCATCCAATCCAATCATTGAAATACCAACAACAGAAGAGTCTGCTTTGGCAACAGCTGTTTTGTCACTTTCGTCTAGTCCATCGTACAGCTTACTTTGCGATTTTCCAAAGTAACCCGAAAGACCAAGGTTTAATCCACGAATTCCATAATATTCGATCTTACCGGTAATATTTGGTGAGCTCATGTAAGACTCAGCACCTTTTTGGCGACCTTTACGTAGTCCGTTTTTACCTCCTAGTTTTGCTCCTCCGTCGTAACCATTGAAACCATTCATCACATACAATTGGTACTTTAACGATGCAGGTAAAATATTACCAGTAATACCTAGTCCAATTTCACGCCATGTAGTCGGTGCAATGTATTTATCAACCAACGGACGCTCTACTCCATTAAAGGTAGTAGGCTCGTGGAATTCGTTAATAATTCCCATAGGAACCAACATTAATCCACCTCTGAACTTCACCCAGTTATTTAATTTATACTGAAGAAATGCTTGTTCTACATACACCTCTTTCACATGTTCAAACTCTAACTCGGTTACAAACTGAGTCTTCTCATTAAAGTTATATCCAAACAACATAACCATACGATGCACATCTAACTTACCGTTTTTTCTAACATCTCCATCAAGTGGCTGGTTAAAATGCACCTCTCCATAACCTCCTACAACCAGTTTGCTATCTTTTTTCAAAAGATTATCAGCTGAGTTATTATATGCACTCTGGTTATTCTGCTCAACTTGTGCGAATGCCACTGCACTCATCAACACAAAAAATGATAATAATAGTTTACGCATTACTTACTGCTTTACAATTAGAATTCTGTTTGCAGCAAATATAAATTGACTCGTAATGTTAGGCTACCCCTAAAAATTAGGATTTCAGCATCTTTTATTCCGACAAATCCCTTCTTTTAGGGATAAAAGGCTAATTATTAGAATTGAGAAAAATTATTGTTCACTAAAAATGGGGAAATATAAAAGGCTTTGAATCACTTGATGTCGCAAATTGCGATATCAAGTTTTTTTCATGAATTTAAGTAGTCTATTTTTAGTTTTCATCTATATTATTCTTCTCCACCTCTCTTATAACCAATCTTTCGCATAGGCTTCATATTATCTTTTTTCGCCATCAATTCGTCCAAATAGCTAAAGACTAGCTCTATGTTTTTATCCTGATTAGTAAGCTTTTTCTTTATCTCTTCAATATCAAGTTTCAGGCTTAAATGATCAGTCAGCATTTGGCGTACCTTAGTAAATATCCGCATTATCTGAATATTGACACTTATTGCCCTTTCACTATTTAATACGCTTGAAAGCATCAGAACACCATGTTCTGTAAAAGCATAAGGCAATTTTCTCACGCCACCCCAACTTGATATTCCAAATTGGAATATCAAGCTATCGAATTCCTCCTTATTCAACTGAAACATAAAATCTTCCGGAAAACGTTTAATATTTCGCTTAACTGCTTTGTTCAAATTACCAGTTAAAACTCCATACAGTTCTGCGAGATCTCTATCTAACATTACTTTCTGATTCCGAATGAGGTAGATTTTATTCATTATCGTTTCTTCTGGAAGCATTGTACTGTCATTATCAATGGAAGACATATAAATAGGTATTTAAAGATTAACTCATTTAAAATAATTCCAACTTCTATATAAAATACCAAATCTTCAGCATAACGACCAAAAACCCAAAAAGCCCACTAGCATATTCTTGCTAATGGGCTTTTTTCAATCTCTTCTTTTTCTGGGTAATTACGATTAACTATTTCGAAAGTAATATTCTAATCTTTTTTCCTTTTATACGTTCGTTGCTCAACTGCTTAATCAGCTGATTAACTTTATTGCTTTGTACTGCTACAAATGCCGAATGATCTAATACATCAATCAGTCCCAGTTCATCTTTTTTCAGCTTTCCTTTTTTCAGAAATAAACCAACAATATCAATTTTGTTAACCTTATCCTTTTTTCCTTTGTCTAAATAAATTGTTTGCCAGTCGGGTTGCTTTGGCAAAGGGAAATCACCTGTCAACGATTCAAACTCAAAATCATCTTTGATATACTCAGGAGTTGGTTCTTCGCCACCAAAAACTAAATAAGCCACACCCGAAGCTTTCATTCGGGCGGTTCTTCCGTTTCTATGAACAAAAGCTTCGCGCTGTTTGGGAAAATGATAGTGAATCACATATTTAATATCAGGAATATCCAGTCCCCGTGCTGCTAAATCGGTCGTTAACAACAAATGGTGGCTTCCATTTCTGAATTTTATTAATGCACGCTCTCGATCTTCCTGCTTCAGGCCCCCATGAAACACATCATGAGCTAACCCCATTTTATTAAGGTGACCACTAATTCGATCTGCCGCTTCACGGTGATTTACAAACACAACCATTGGTTCATTACCCAACATGCAAGCCAGTTTATAAAAAGCATCCAACTTATCTTTGCCCTCAGCCCGAACAGCTTTAAGTGTCAGGTTTTCCTGAATCTGCTTCTTCTTTAGAAAACAAAGCGTCTCGTATTCTTTCAACCCAACAAAAGCTGGTATCTCATTCATGCTGGTAGCCGATGTGAGTGTTCTATGTTTCAATCGTCTGAGGTGAATGGCAATATCCTGCATTTCGTTATGAAATCCCAACTCCAACGCTTTATCAAACTCATCAAGCACCAAATACTTAATGTGCTCTGCCGATATATGTCCACGCCTTAAGTGGTCGGCAATTCTTCCTGGAGTTCCTACAATTATTTCTGGCGGGTGCTTCAAGCTATTTCTTTCGGTCTGAATCATATGACCACCATAACAACACAATGTCTTCAACCCTGTTCCCAGGCTTTTAACTACCTGTTCAATCTGAAGCGCCAACTCTCGTGCTGGCGCCAGAATAAGTAATTGTGTTTGTTCACTGTTTCGCTGTAATTTATCCACCAAAGGAAGCAGAAATCCCAGTGTCTTCCCTGAACCAGTTGGAGAAAGTAATACTACATTTTTATTGGCCTCAATGGCTGAGATAGTCTTCTTCTGCATCTCATTGAGCGCCTCTATCCCCAGTCTGTTTAAATATTCAGTTCTTTTGTTATGCATGCTGCAAAGATAAGCGTTTGATGCTGATTTAAGCCATAACAAAAAAAGGTCAACAAATAACTTGTTGACCTTTTCATTGTCGGGGTACCAGGATTCGAACCTGGGACCCCCTGCTCCCAAAGCAGGTGCGCTAACCGGACTGCGCTACACCCCGAAATATTCAGTAAAATTTTATCGATAAAAAAGAGCTATCAAATAGCTCATCTTAGTCGGGGTACCAGGATTCGAACCTGGGACCCCCTGCTCCCAAAGCAGGTGCGCTAACCGGACTGCGCTACACCCCGAAATATTCAATAAAATTTTGTCAATAAAAAAGAGCTATTAAAATAGCTCATCTTAGTCGGGGTACCAGGATTCGAACCTGGGACCCCCTGCTCCCAAAGCAGGTGCGCTAACCGGACTGCGCTACACCCCGAAACATAGAGCGGAGAGAGGGGGATTCGAACCCCCGGTACAGTGTTACCCGTACGCCAGTTTAGCAAACTGGTGGTTTCAGCCACTCACCCACCTCTCCGTGAATGCGATGCAAATATAGAACGAAGTTTTACTTTGACAAAACTTTTCAGGAAGTTTTTTTCAAGGAAAATTACGGCTTTAAATCTTACTCTCTCAAAACGAACAACTTCGGTGCTGAAATTTTTTTAAACTTTTTTTTCATTGCCTGCACCCCTAGTAAAAATAGGCTTTTCAGCATATTTGGGAGTCTTCTCGTGTAATCAATTTGATAATCAAACGAATAATAAAAATCTGTTCTTAAACTCCTCTTTTTTTTTGGTCAAATCAGTAAATGCATCTATTTTTGAACCAAAACAAAGCAAGTTCTCTTACTTATTATATAAAGAGCATACAATTTTGGCATCGGTTCCCGTATTTGGTAAACTCAACGCTACAAACATTCCGAGTAAGCTCAAAGATTGCGAAGGCAGGCCTCATTCTTCGGAAGATTCTTTTGAATCCAGTGGAAGTCTGACCGATCTGGCACTCAAATCCTGTTTTTAATAGGAGTTTCTTAACAACTGGAATCGATGCTTTTCTTTTTTTAATTTCCTTTAGTATATATCCAACTTCCTATTATTGCTGTAAAAGGCGCTACTAATACCAAGCCAAAGCTTCCAACTAGTATTTGCAATATTTCACCTGATACGTAATTTAAGTTTAGCATATTGGTTACAGGTGTTCCCTGAGCTATAAATACCATTAATAACGCTGAAAATCCCCCAGAGTAAGCCAGCAATAATGTTGTTGTCATTGTCCCAACAACTGTTTTCCCCACAGCAAACCCCGAAATCCGTAGCTGTTTTTTCGATATAGATTTGTTTTGTTGCACTACTTCGGCCTGAGATGCCGCAATATCCATGGCTATATCCATTACAGCTCCAGAAGAGGATATGAAGACACCTGCTAAGAATATTTCTGTCAAATTAAGGTAATTGTAACCAGAATAAAGCAATGTTTCAGCAAAAGGCTTTATTGCGCCGTGAATATGGAACAATTGGCCAAATAGCAGTGCCATTACACAAGTAATACCAACGCCACTCATAGCGCCTAAAAATGCCACCATTCCTTTTCGGTTAAATCCGGCCACTAAAAATATAATGACACAGGTAAGCAGCGCAATTACACCAATGGCTAGCAGAATAGGAGAGTAGCCTAATAAAAATCCCGGAAGTAATAATTTCCAGATAACTATACCTGCAAACACAAACGAAAGCATCGCTTTTAAACCAGTCCAGCCTGCAAAACCAATCAGTAAAGCCACAAAAATGAGTAACAGAATAGTTTCCATGTGAATACGATAATGGTCAATTACGTTTGCACTAATTATTTCATTCCCACTTTCATTTAAGTTTAAAACTACCAACGCCTTATCGCCTTCCGTAAAATATTTGTCAAACTCCATTCTTCCTACCAGTTGATTAGAAGCTTTCAGTATTTTATTCTTAAATTTTCCAGAGCGAATTTTAATCTGCAGCTGCTGGCTTCCTGTTTTAATGATGCCTGTTTCCAGAATCTGGGAATCATCTACCTTTAAAACAATTGCTTTTACCTGTTCCGACTGTAAATCATCCGATTCGTGAAATCTATTTGGGATTAATGCAATTACAATGCAAAGCACTACAATCACACATAGTGCTACGATCTCTTTTATCGACAAATTATTCTTCAATAACATACGACGTTATTATTTACAAAAAAGGTGATACTAAGAGAGAGACTTCCCTATAATATCACCTTCTATTTTGTTTGTAATTTACTTCTTAACTAATCCAATCAAGCGTTTTGCCACATCGGTATTGTCCATATAACCTGAAAACAACTCTCCACCAACGCCAATTGCCCTTACAGGAATAGGAGTTGCCGTGTGAGAATAAGATGTCCAGCCAATTCCTGCTTTCTGACATAAGATATGACAAGCAGTAACTGTTAGTGGATCGTAACTACCATAAAGCTGATAGAATTGATCTTTCGACTTCATTTTCTTATCGTAAGCTATGCTCTTCTCAAAAGCCTTTTCCAATTGTTTTTGCTCAAAAGCAGTTAACTCTAATCCCTTCGATTTATCTCCTAAACCAAAATGCTTTTTCACTAAAGCTAAACCATCTTTCTTTTTGTAATCACCTTTATGTTTCTTCTTGTACTTTTTCACTTTTTCGGTAAAAGCTTCGTAAGAAACATTCTGATGTTGCAACAATGCAAATTCCGACTCGTAATGCTTTCCAGAAAAACCTAAAGCCATACCACCAGTTTCATGGTCGGCAGCTACAATAATCAATGTTTCTTCAGGGTGTTTGCGATAAAAGTCCATGGCTACTCCAACAGCATTATCAAATTGAACCACTTCTTGAATAACGGTCGCAGCATCGTTGGCATGACAAGCCCAGTCGATTTTACCACCTTCAACCATCATAAAAAAGCCTTCAGTATTATTCAATAGGCCAATCCCTTTTTGAGTAAATTCTGCCAATGAGATATTTTCTCCCGGCTTCTGATCAATGGCATATGGTAATGACTTTCCTCCTGCCAATTCCGGAGCAATTGCAATTATCTTCTTATCGCCTTTCTTCAAATTATCGAAATCAGTTCTACTGAAAACAAAGCGATACCCTCTTTCTTTGGCAACGAGTTTAGAATTCTTTTCTTTATCCTTCAACTCCTTTTCATCATCCATGCCGAAGTTGGCCATAGAGTTTTTATCATCTAGTTTTCCATCTCCGTCGGGCTTCTTAAAGCCTCCACCCCCAAAATAATCGAAACCACTTTTACTCAAATCTAAACTGATTTCGTAATACATATTTCTGGTAGGCTGATGAGCATAGAATGCTGCAGGTGTAGCATGGTCGATAGAAACAGAAGAGACAATTCCCACTTTAAAACCTCTATCGCGAGCCATTTCGGCAACTGTAGTTAACGGTTTTTGCTTTGCTCCATCCATCGAGATGGTATTGATGGTGGTTTTGTGCCCGGTAGCTAATGCGGTACCTGCAGCTGCAGATCCTGTAATAAATCGGTTCAAGGCATAAGTAGTAAAAAATCCCTGATGAGGCAGTTGGCTATAGTTCAATTTCTTTATTTCCCCTTTCCCCTCTAAAGCTCCTAAATAAGCTTCAGCAACACTGGCCTGTGACAAGCCCATTCCATCACCAATGAAATAGAACACATACTTTGGTTTAGCTCCCTGGTATTTCTTTCCGGTAGCTTGTGCTTGTACGGCAATAGTAGCCAATACAATTCCAAGTACCAATACCAAACTTCTCATTCTCATATTATCGATTTTTAATTGTTCGAAACTTTAATTCACACACATGTGAACAAACAAAATTACAAATTGCTTAAGATCAATCTTAATTATCATTCCATTTTAACAAAAATTGCTATTCCCATAAAGCCATAAGCCCATAGAAATAGCAATACACTTAGCTTACTTCGATTTTGTGAAAACAAGTTTATACAAAGTCAAAATTTTTGATCCGAAGTTTATTTTTTCTTTTCAGCTTTAATGCTTTTTAGCATTTCAACATCACCTTTACTCCAGTAGTTGATATCTAACTCATCGTAACGCTTCAGTTGTTTCATTAAAATATTGTCACGATAAGCTTCCCATGTCATTGTTTTTCCTTCAGTCCAACACTTTTCGCTCATGGCAGCAATACGAGGATACACACGTTCTTCAAAATCATCCTGAGTTCGGATACCTTCACTCCATGTAGCACAGATGATTCCTTGTGCCAAGCTACGCTTCGACTCATCGTAATTTACCAAATCAAGGAAAGGATCCCATGCATAAATCTGCGCAATATGAATAGGACCAGCCCAACCTGCACCTTTCGATTTTGGAGTGTTTCTCATATCGAAGTAGGTGTAATTGGCTGGAGACATGATGTAAGGCTGATTGAACTTCTGCAACTTTTCATCCATTGTGAGTTCCAATTTACTCCACCAGTGAATTTTTCCATAACGCCACCAATGCACGAGACAGTCCTGATCGTGTAATCCTTTTTCAAATGCATCATCCCAGAAGATGGGAGTAATTTTCAACTCCTCTTTAACAAATTTGGCCATCAGCTTGGCAAATCCTGTTATCTCTTCGTTATTATAAATGTCTTTTTTCGTTCCAAGGTTTACCTCATCGAAGCCAAGGTGAATTTCTTGTTCTCCGAATAACTCGTGAATTTCACGCAAGATATTTCGACAAAACTCAGCTCCTTTTTCATCAATTCGAATTACCTTTTTATGATCGCGTACGTCTCTGGGACTAGCCAACTCAGGGTATGCACGAATAACAGCATGCATATGTCCTGGCATATCAATCTCAGGAAATACACGAATAAATCGATCGTTGGCGTAGGCAATAATCTCTTTCACCTCTTTTTGCGTTAATAAGTACGATCGACCTTTTCCAACATTGCTCTTATTACCAATGGAACCAACTGTTGTTAGCTTTGGATATACCTTGCTTTCAATTCTCCATCCTTCATCATCCGAAAAGTGCATGTGCAAAGTATTCATCTTATGCATTGCCAACATATCGATGGTCTCTTTTATCTCTTCTTTTGTTCTGAAATGGCGAGAAATATCTAAATGCATTCCTCTGTATCGTGTAAACAATGGTTCATCAACAATCTGCACAGATGGCAACTTCCATGCAATATCTACACGTGTCGATTTGGAATAGATCTCAACTGGCAAAATTTGCAGCAATGTTTGTACTCCCCAGAAAAGTCCTTGTGGAGAAGCACCAGTAATTCGCACCTTGTGTTCATCTGAATTTAAAGTATAAGCATCTTTGTTGGTACTCAGCTTCTTATCTATAGCCAATACAATGCAATTGTCAGACTTATTTCCCGACTTACTTAATTCATAACCGGTAGCAGTTGAAATTCGATTTAAAAGATAGGACGCAATTTTCTCTGCACCTCCTTTATAAGCCAATGTGGTTTTTGCATTAATCTGAAAAAAACTAGCCCTATTGGTTATTTTCACCGTTTTAGGCTGAGGAACAATTCCCAACTCTTTATTATCATTTCCCACACTAACCAATACTGGTAATACCAGCATTAGCAACACAACAATTTTTCTCATCTTCTGATAAATATACCTGGATTAATATTTTATTTTTAGAATATTACACGAAACTCTTTTTTGACCAAATGGATTCCAGCCCGATGGAGCAAACAGATAAGCAGGTTTGCCATCGATCATCAAGATCTTTGGTCGCTCGAATTTTGCTTGACTTCCGTACACTTTACTCACTTTCGATTCATCGTATGCTTTGAAGTAAGCAGGCATACGGCGGAATGCCACACTGGCTTTATCCAATGAAAAATGAAATCCGCTTTCGCTTTCCCATAAAACAGCGCCCCCTTTTACTCCCGACATTTCTCCATGATTATCGTTGGTGATTAGATAATGCTTTCCATTATAAGAAAAGCAAGTAGCATCTTCTAAATACGAATCATTATCGGTCATTGGTTGGTCAGACATCTTGTAAGGGCCTTCAATGTTGTCGGCAGTAGCAAAGCTGTAACGTGCCTTCCCTGTGTGTCCTTTAATTTCTTCTGTTTTAGCTTTGAAGTAAACCACTACTTTTCCATCAATTTCGGTAATACAAGGGTTGTCTACACCTAAACCAGAACCATATGTCCAATGCGTAGAATCGTTCGATGCTTCCAGAATCAAACCATTCTTACCGGCTTTTTTCCATGGACCATTCAACGACTTAGAATAAACTAATCCAATTTTTTGGTTAGCTGGATGAAAACCACGCTCCGGATTATCGTTGGCAATAAATACAATGGCATAATAGTCGCCAATTTTCTTAATCTCCGGATTATGTGGAGCAAATTTATCCCAGTCGCCATCTTTTCCTGTTCCTCTTACGGCAACATCAACAAAAGTATAAGGCCCTTCCGGACGTTCGGCAACATAATGAGCCACTTCACATGAGCGACGCCACCCCGGGTCAACATTAAACTCTGGCCAACGGGCACAAAAAACATGTACTTTGCCATCGTCTCCCATTATCGGAGAGCTTCCCCAAATTGTATAATTCTCATCAGAAATAGTAGCACCTGTCCATTCGAAATTTAGTGCTAAATAAGAGTAGGGTAACTTAACTCCTTCGTCCAGCTTCTCGGTAGAAGCAACTAGAATTTCGGTTTTCTTCTCTTCTTTTTTAATGCTTTTGCAGCTAAACATTATAGCTACAATTGCGAGGGCTAACCCGACTTTTCTCATCTGTTTAGATTTTAAAAAATGAAATTGATCTTTTTTTGAGTTTGAGAGGCTCACTGTTAAACAGTGAATTTATACATTCTTCAAATAAATCTAAAAGATTAGAAATACCCTTTCACACATGTCTTCAGAAATTGAACTTATGTATTAATTCGCAACTCATCGTTAAATACTTAACTTTTTTCTGAAGTTACTTCAAGCTTCGGATCCAATTGCCAATAACAGCACAAAAAACAATTCATTATTTTTGCAGCAAATTAAAACGCATACAATTTGAATTTCGATCCACATACATTCGACTTGCCCATAACAGAAGTTATCTCTGAGGTAAAACAGCATTTGGCCGATACCAATACATTAATCGTTAATGCGCCTCCAGGGGCTGGTAAGAGTACACTTTTGCCACTTACTCTTTTGGAAGAAAAATGGCTGGAAGGGCAAAAGATAATAATGCTTGAGCCACGGCGATTAGCTGCACGTACTATCGCTGTACGTATGGCTGAAATGTTAGGTGAAAAGGTAGGGCAAACTGTTGGTTATCGAATTCGATTTGACAATTGCGTAAGTGCACACACCCGACTGGAAGTGGTTACTGAAGGTATTTTAACCCGTATGCTACAATCGGACAATGCATTGGAAGGAATCGGCTTAGTTATTTTCGATGAATTTCACGAACGTAGCTTATTCGCCGATGTAGCATTGGCATTGTCTCGCGAGGCACAACAAGTATTGCGCCCCGATCTACGTTTGATGATAATGTCAGCCACACTAAATATGCCTCAACTTACTCAGTTACTTGACGCTCCTGCAGTTGTAAGTAAAGGACGACAGTTCCCTGTAGATGTAAGATACGCCGGGGAAACCGATCGGTTTATGCTTCCAGAACTTACAGCCAACGTGGTTACACAAGCTGTTAAAGAGCAAAGTGGTGACATTCTGGTTTTTCTACCAGGAGAAGCAGAGATAAAACGTTGTGAGTCAATTTTAAGACGAAAACACCGCGTTATATCCATCCATCCTCTTTATGGTCAGCTACCTCCTGCCAAACAATTTGCAGCTATCATGCCCCATAAAGAGGGAAAACGAAAAATCATTTTAGCCACCTCAATTGCCGAGACCAGTTTAACTATTCAGGGGATAAAGACCGTTGTGGATTGTGGTTTTTCACGAACCATGAAGTTTAATCCCAATACTGGGTTATCGAAACTGGAAACGGTAGAAATAACATTGGATTCGGCCGATCAGCGTGCCGGGCGCGCCGGACGACTAGGGCCAGGGGTATGCTACCGCATGTGGACTAGCGCTACGCATCATCGCTTAAAAGAGCATCGTACACCAGAAATTGAAGAGGCCGATTTAGCATCATTGGTTCTGGAAATGGCACAATGGGGAGTAGACGATATTAATCAACTTACATGGCTTACACCTCCCCCATCCGGACATGTGGCACAAGCTAACGAGTTGTTACACCAATTGGAAGCACTGGAAAACAACAGAATAACTCCACACGGGAAAGCCATTCATCAATTGCCTTGTCATCCGCGATTGGCACATATGCTAATAATGGCCAAAGAAGAAGGTTTATCGGCTTTGGCATGCGATATTGCTGCCATTCTGGAAGAACGAGATCCGTTAAATAAAGAAGCTGGTATTGACATCAATCTTCGAATTGAGGCATTGCGCAGGTTCCGACAAGGTGCGGTAAAGAACAAAGCACTACAACGTATTGCTAAAAATGCAGAGCAATACCGCAAAATGTTGAATATAGAAGAAGACAATGGGGCTGTTGATCCACATGAAACCGGACTAGTATTGGTCTTCGCTTATCCGGAGCGCATTGCGCATGCCACTCCAGGAAATAATGCACAATTTAAATTGGCCAATGGGAAAGTAGCTGCTGCTGGTCATCAGGATGATTTAGCACACGAAGAGTGGTTAGCTATCGCCAGTGTTAATGCACGCGATGGTGTGGGACGTATATTTTTGGCATCGCCTCTGAATCCTCAGGACTTGGCACCAATGGTAAAAACAGTTGAAAATGTTAGCTGGGATACCAAACAAGGAGGCTTTAAAGCAACTACCGAATTAAAAATTGGAAGTATCATCTTACAAAGTCGCCCACTTCAACATTTCGATCCCGATTTAAAGATTAAAGCGATTTCCGATGCCATAAAAAAAGAGGGAGCATGGCTGCTGAATTTTGACAAAGAGGTAGAACAATGGCAAAACAGAGTGAATTGCTTGCGCCAATGGAATTTCAGTGAAAAGTGGCCCAATGTGGATACCCAACACTTACTAGAAACCAATAACGATTGGCTGGCTCCTTACCTCTCCAACATCAAAAAGCCGGAAGATCTGACAAAAATTGACTTGAAAAACGTTTTGCAACATCACCTAAATTTCGAATTACAACAGCAATTAGATCAATTGGCTCCTGAACGCATTAAGGTTCCCAGTGGTTCCAATATAAAACTAAATTATCAGGCCAATGGTCAACAACCCATTTTAGCCGTTCGACTTCAAGAATTATTCGGATTACTGGAAACGCCTCAGATTAATAATGGGAAGGTAAACGTTTTGCTTCATTTGCTATCGCCGGGATTTAAACCAGTGCAGATTACCAACGATTTAAATAGCTTCTGGAACAATGCCTATTTCGAAGTAAAAAAGGAGCTTAAGGCCAGATACCCCAAGCATCATTGGCCCGAGGACCCGTTGGAATCAGAACCATTACGTGGAGTAAAAAAGAAGAAATAAAAGCCTGATGGGAACTTATTATGAAGTTCTCACTTGCTTTATATATTGTGTCGGAGTCATTTCCGTTTCATTTTTAAAAGCCCGGTTAAAAGTAGCCACTGACTGATATCCCAACTGGAAAGCAATTTCCTGAAATCGGATATTCTCATTCTGCTGAAGTTCCATTATTCGGCATGCTTCTTTTATTCTGTAATGGTTTAGGAATGTATTGAAATTGGAGTATCCTAGCTCACCATTAATGGCTTTTCGAACCAAATACTCTTTCTCATTAACCATTTCACTCAATACTGAAATGGTAATTCCTTCTTGTAGAAAAACTTTTTCTACCTCAAACATATCCAAGATCTTTGCAATAATCGCTTTCTGTACCAAAGAACTCCCTTCTGCCGACTGTTTTTTAAGCCGATCTTCAGCAAAAATATTTCTATAAGCTCCATTAGAGTAAAAAAACAAGAATAGAAAGATGGCAGTTACAAAATTTTGAAAGGCATCAAAAGCAACAGGTAGCTTTAACGGATCTTCAACAAAAAACAGATAAACAGAAAAGAGTGCCATGAACGAAGAGAACAGCACAAAAACATTACGCTTAGACAAACGAGCAATAATCAAATCGTTCTCTCTCCCCTTTACCGCTTCGTAAACTACCAGAACGATAAAGAACATGGATAATAGATAAGGAGTAAATCGAATATTTTGCCATATATCTTCTGGAAGAACATGTCCTAAGCCATATAGAACATTACAAACAACTGGCATAGATATTACTAATAGCCAATATTTGGCAGACCATCGAAAGTTGTCATCGAAAACAGCTTTGCTAGCCAACCAAAAGGCAAATGGTAGAGATACTGACAAGAAAAAAGAAGTTTGCAATAGCCATGTAAATTGCTTCACAGGCTCCCAGTATGCCAATAAGTAACCTACGAGAGTAACCAGAAAGCCCACTAGAATATTCTTTTTAAACGATTGTTTCTCGTAACGCAGAAATACAAATCCGAAGCAAAAAACAAACATTAATGCCGACACTCTAAATCCACTGGAAAGTAATTCTAGCATACTATAAAATTCGATTAAAGAATGAGTAACTTCTAACAAATTTAGCCAATAAGAAGCAAAAAAGCAGAAGAGGAATTAAAAGCAATGCAAATTTCATTAAAGAATCGCCCAAATAGAATTGGAATAATAACGACATAGCCACTAACACAATTCCATGCAAAACATAGATGGCATAACTATTTTGTGCCAGTTCTTTTAAGATACTTGTCTGGTAATTGAAATAGTATTTAAACACGCCTAACAAACCAATTATTGTAGACAAAGCTACCAATTGCTCCCATGCCACATATACCAATGAATGCCATGAAAAACCACCTAGAAACAAATCGACGTTGATGTCTCCACTTAAAATAAAAATAGCAGGAAACATACACCACACTAAAAACTGAGAAAGCAGCATCCACTTAATTGCAACTTTTCGACTTAAAGAATTTAAGACATTACTCTTTTTAAGCTGAACGCCAATTGCAAAACCAACTACATATTGCAGAAAATGGGCTGGTTGTAATCCTAACACAGGAATCCACGTACCCACAGGATACTTTATTCGAACAAAAAAAATTGCAACAATTAGCAAAACCAATCCAACAGCTTTACTCCAATTGCTTTTCAGGTATTTGAACTTGAGAATATGGGGACAAAACATCTGTCGAAACCACCAGTAGCCTACAGAAAATAGCAAAAGTACTACCACAAACCACAAAGGTCCTACCATAAAACCATTACCGGAAAAATAGAAGTCGATGAAGGTTTGCTTCATCTCGCCTTTCATTGCTCGGGCAACAAATACCAGGATAGGAGATATGGTAAACACATAAAGCAACAAAGGAACTCCCAATCGTTTTATCCGATCTTTCAAGAAACTCACCTGCCCCTTTTTCTCATATGAAGCAGGCACAAAATACCCTGCAATCAGAAAAAAGAAGCCCATAAAAAAGGCCTGATTGGTTGCCACAAAAAGACTCATCAACAATGAGCCTATTTCATGTAGATGGTTTTCGGTGTAATACCAATCGCCCGGAGCACCGTTGGCAATTGCCCAGTGATGGGCAACTACCAAAAGTGTCAAGAAAACCCGAAGGTTATCGATGAAAAATATGCGAGTATTTTTCAAAACTGCTTTATCCATTCAAATTAAATTAAGCCTATTTCAATTGTATTAGTTGTCCGCTGCCATCAATCGTTTTTTCTATTGCCGGATTGCCTTTATAAAAGACATCACCACTTCCATCCATATTGCATTTCAGCTTTTCCAAAACATACAATCGGGCATCGCCAGAACCATCGTGCACAATGGAGCAACTTTTCACTTTTAATCCCAATGCCTCGATATTACCGCTTGAATCGTGTAATATCTTCAATTCATCTACGTCGCCATTCAACTCTAACGAGCCCGAACCATCCATATTTACATTTAGAAATTTGGTCTTGCTCTTCACACTTACTTTTCCTGAAGAATTATAAATAAGTTGTAAGTTGTCACCTGTTAGAAAGCCATCGCATTTAATTGTACCAGAACTCTCCATTTGAATCTTTTTTAGTTTCGGCACTTCAATTACAACTTTAAAATCATGTCTGTTTATGGTTGCAATACCATCATCTTTAAAGTCGATGTTCCAAATGCCACTGCGCACGCTTGTATCAAGATCGTCAATCACATTTTCCGATGCTGTCACCACCACTTTTTGAATGGTAGAAGGTTTTACTTCCACATCACATTTCAAGTCGACCAATATGCCATTGAACGCTTCCAACTTGAACTCCTTCGTTACTAGATCGCCATTGCTTTTATGCGTTTCGTAGTCGCCATCATTGCATCCAAAAAACATCAAAGCAATTGCCCCAACCAACATTTTCTTCACGGTTAACGTCATCTTTCTTTTTTAAATATTTCTCTGGGCAAAACTAGAGTCCTCTCCATTATTCCTCTTATCAGAAATGAAAAAGGCTTATCAATTCCAAAATCGATTGTTTTTTTCTAATCATTTACCAACAGATAATCTTACCATTACACAATTGATTGAATTAATCTGGTTGTTTCTGTCTTAACTGAAACATTTATCAACTTTAATTGAAGCTGTTTGCATGAAGCCATAAAAACCACTTCTTTTGCAAAATAAATCGACACTCATATTGATAAACACGAATGCATTGCTTCATTACATTTAATAACCTAGAAACAGGTAAAGCACTTCCAGAGTACTTTACCAATCCGTTTCATTATTCTCCTCATCCGTTATCGGTTCTCGCAGCACAGCAACTGCAAGCCCAACTGGGAGCACCAAATCCTGATAGCAAAGGGAAAATGTATGGAGTACTTATTGCCGAAAATCAATTGGGTGAATTGGGCTATTTGGCTGCATATTCTGGTAATGAGAAACCACAAACGGTTCAAATTCCATTCGTACCACAAGTGTTTGAAGTCACCCATCCCGAAGGCTTTTTCAGAAAAGGAGAGGCAGAATTAAATTTATTAAATCAAACCATAAAGCAGAAAGAGAATTCGCCCCAGCTTAAACAACTCCAAGATGAGCTGAAGGATATAACTGCTGGAACCGAACAAACAATAAGCACCACTAAATTAGCAATGGCTGCTGCAAAAAAAGAGCGCAAAGTTCGAAGAGCAAAAGCCGAGAATGATCCTAATAAGGAGATCGTTCTACAAGAGCTAATCAAAGAAAGTCAAACAGAAAGAAGCAATTTCAAACAACTAAAAAATGAGTGTAAGCAAAAAGTTGAAGAAGTAGCTACGCGGTTAAATGGTTTGCTTCAGGAAATAAAAGAGCTGAAACAGACTCGCAAGAATAAGTCGGCTCAGTTGCAGCAACAGATTTTCGATAGTTACATTTTTCTAAATGCATTGGGGAAAGAGAAAAGTGCCTCTGCTATTTTTGAAGAGACCGACGCAACTGTTCCTCCTGCAGGAACGGGAGATTGCTGTGCTCCTAAACTGCTAAACTATGCTTTTCAGAATGAATTAAAACCAATTGCCATGGCCGAATTCTGGTGGGGAAACTCACCTAAAAAAGAGATTCGCAAACATGGTTATTATTATCCGGCATGCAATAGTAAATGCAAACCGATACTTGGGCACATGCTAAAGGGGCTTAAAGTGGAAGATTCTGGAATAAAAAGCAGTAACCTTCCTATAAAAGTGCTTTACGATGACGATGCAATTGCCATTATCAATAAGCCTGCAGGATTATTATCTGTTCCTGGAAAGGAAATAACAGAATCGGTTTACACTCAAGCAAAGGCTCTTTATCCTGATGCAGAAGAACCACTAATCGTTCATCGACTTGACATGGAGACTTCGGGCATTTTGCTTATTGCCAAAACCAAAGCAGCACACAAAAATTTGCAAAAGCAGTTCTTAAGCAAAACCATCCACAAAAGATATGTGGCCATTCTCGATGGAATAATTGAAAAAGATGCAGGAACTATCGACCTACCTCTTCGTGTTGATTTAGATGACAGACCTCGTCAATTGGTATGCTACGAACATGGTAAACCTGCGCTGACCAAATGGGAAGTAAAAGAACGAACTGATTCACATACCAAAATCCATTTCTACCCGATTTCGGGACGCACGCATCAGCTACGAGTGCACGCTGCCCATCCACTAGGCCTAAACACACCAATTGTTGGTGATGAACTATATGGTTTAAAGGCTGACCGATTAAAACTTCATGCTGAAAAAATTACATTTACCCACCCTTCAACAGGAGAAGAGATCGTTTACAACTATCCGGCTGAATTTTAATCAATACTCACGAATAGGCATACTAAACTCAATTTTGATTTCGGTATTGTAGTGGCGAAACGCCTATTTTCTTTTTAAATATTCTGCTGAAATATTGCGGATACTCAAAACCTAATTCATATGCAATTTCATTCACCGAATCGTTGGTTGATAGCAGCCTATTCTTGGCTTTCTCTAAAATAAAATGGTGAATGTGATCCATGGCATTTCGTCCGGTCTCATTTCGAACTAAATCGCTAAAATATTTCGGAGACAAGTGCAATTGCTCGGCAAAGTAGCTAACACCCGGAATTCCTTTCTCCTTTTGAACTTCAGCATTGAAATAGTTGGAAAGTTTTTTCTTGAATCGTGCAATATAATCGCTATCGAAAGTAGAGCGGGTTATAAATTGTCGGTTATAAAATCGGCTACAATATTCCAATAGCAATTCAATATTGGCAATTATTAGTGGCTGACTACTATTATCGATATTGTTGTCCAGTTCAAACTCTATTCGCTCAATGGTGCCATTCAAAATCAACTTCTCCTTTTCTGAAAGATGCAACGACTCATTCAGTTCGTATGAAAAGAAATTGTAATCACCTATTCTCTTACTTAAAGCAGAACGACGAAGCAAGTCAGGATGAAAAAATAAGCCCCAGCCTTCTAATTCCAAGTAGTTGGTCTCATCAGGCTGAATTTCCATTGTTTGTCCCGGGGCTAAAAACATGATTGTTCCTTCCTGAAAATCGTACTTCTTCCGCCCATACTTCATCTCTCCAGGAAGTTGATTTTTCAGGTTTATTCCATACAAATTAGTTGCAATTCGATGGGCATGTTCACTGTAATTATCAGTGGTTTTAGCAAAATCAATCACCGTTATCAACGGATGTTTCGGTTTTCCTAGCCCCATTGCCTCGTGTAACTCGTGTATTGTTTCTATGTTCATAAAGCCTTGCACATTTTAAATGTAAGCAATTTCCAATAGAAATCATTCCATACTATTTAGGCAACAATGCTCCTGACAACATTTTGGACAATCCCCTATCGGAAAGAATACGTTTCATGAACTTCACAGTTTTTGCATCTTTTCCTACAGTTGTTCTCAATTTCTTTGTTTTGGTTGCACAATGATAGATTACATCTGCTACCTCTTGAGGGTCTCCCAGTCCGAATGGCTTTGGTGGTTCTTTTAATACCGAAACAAGATTCTCTTTTATTCGTTCGCGGTATTCATTTAAATCCGGTTTCTTATTCTCCTCGTTGAAGGTATGTGCTCCGCTAAAGTTCGTAGCAAAAGATCCGGGTGATACAGTACGCACCTTAATGTTGAATTTCTTCAGTTCGTGACTCAAACTTTCGCTTAAACCTTCCACTGCAAATTTCGATGCAGAATACAACGATAACATTGGCATGCCCACCAAGCCTCCAATTGAAGTTATATTCACAATCACTCCCGCGTTTTGCCGTCTCATTACAGGTAACACTTCCTGAGTTACGTTAATAACTCCGAACAAATTAGTGTTAAACTGATTATCGATCTCTTCCTGACTGGCTTCTTCCAATAATCCAAATGCTCCATAACCGGCATTATTAACCAAAACATCAATTCTTCCGAACCTATTTGTACCTAACGCAACTGCATCTTTTATGCTGTTCTTGTCAGTAACATCTAGCTGAGTTACCAATACATTACTCAACTGTCCTAACTCTTTTTCCTTCTCAGGACTACGCATTGTAGCAATTACATTCCATCCTTCTTTTTGAAATCTCTTTACCGAAAGCTTCCCAAATCCCGATGAAGCACCTGTAATTAAAACCGTCTTTCGCATTGTTGTATTTATTTAATTATCAATACGACAAAACTAATTTCTGACGATCAGGTAGTACTTAATCGTTTTCCTGATAATTGTATACGTTTTCCTGAATGGGACTAATACTTCGAAATTTCTTTTATAATTTCCTTGTAATATATTTGAGCGCGCTCAGATGCAAAGAAATCGATAAAATAGGCCGCCATTCCTACCAACATCAATCCTAAACTAATTGCTTTTCCATTGGCACCTTTAAAAACAAAAAACAGAATTGCTCCTGCAATAACCAAAATTATTGCACCTGGGTAGCTATACTTAAAAATTTCATCGAATCCCTCCACTCTTTTCTTTTCGGCCTCCACAAACGTTTTGGGATTCTGGTTCCATTGCTGTTCGAATTCATTTATTCTGATTTTATTGGAATACACACCATATGCACCAGCAATTCCCAATAATAATCCCACAGCAATTAATGGCCAAACCAAAGCTTTAGCATTGGGGGTATTTCCCAATTTCAGGAATAAAATGCCACAAATAACCAACACTAAACCACCTATCCCATTTATCAATGCTTCAGTAATTTCTCCTCTACTCCAATTAATTGTATGTTGAATAAAATCCATAATTCTGTCTCTTTAATTTTCACCAATATTCAGATGATTGAAGATCAATGTTCATTTATCGTTTATTTCTAAACTTACCAGGAGTTACTCCCATCTTCTTTTTAAATAACTTGCTAAAACTCTGTGGTTGTTCAAATCCCAGACTATATGCAATTTCGCTAACTGTTTCTGTAGTGTTTACCAACAAGTTTTTTGCCCTATCAATTAAATGATAGTGAATGTGTTCGATGGCAGACTTTCCCGTTTCCTGTTTTAGCAAATCGCTCAAATAATTAGGTGATAGGTTCAGATTTTCGGCACAATATTTCACAGATGGAAGACCTTCGCAATTCTCATTTTCGAAATAGGCTGCAACCAATTGTTCGAACTTCTTCACAACACTGTGATTCGCAGTACTTCGGGTAATAAACTGTCGACCATAAAAGCGTTTGCAATAATTCAAAAGCATTTCAATATTGGAAATAATTAAATCGGTACTTACATTGTCCATATTGATGCTATACTCATGCTGAATAGTTTTTAAAACCGAAAGCAATGTATCATTTTCTTGCTCTGAAAGATGAAGTGCTTCATTCATATCGTACGAAAAGAATGTATAGTCTTTTATCTTCTCATTCAGGAAACTACATCGAATTAAGTCTGAGTGAAAAAATAATCCCCAACCTTCGGAACCTTCAGCAACATTATAGCCCATAGTGGCTAATAGCTGTTCTGGCGCAATACATAGTAACGCTGCTTCGTTGAAATCATAATCCTTCCGTCCGTACTTAAAGTTGCTGGATGTCGTTTTCTTAAATATTATTCCATACAAACCGAAAATAGCCTGCCCAACATCTTCTGTCACACACACATCTACCTTCGAGAAGTCAATTAGTGTCACCATTGGATGCAAAGGTTTATCGTATCCAATAAATCCATGCAACTGACTAATTGACGAAACACGCATTATTTCACTCATATTATTTCCTTTCAATGAAGCTATTACTTTTTGAATAGACTATTATAATTCAATTTTGTTTGCCAAGGTTCTTAAATTTGATTGCCAATGACAGTTTTTCCATAACGACTGTTCGTTTCTGATATAATTTCAAACTAGGCTCCTCTATTTACGACCGCAAATACTATCGTTTTTCAAACATGATTTGTATACGGTCGAGTTTTACAGGCATTTCTTTAACGCAGGGCAACACTCCTCTTTGTCGCTCTACCCTACGTTAATACGTATTGACCTTTCAGGTCATTTTTTCATTATCCCAAAGAAATTTCGACTGCCTAAAAGATCTTACTTCATTAATCCCAGTAGCATTCGATCTAACCATTTATCTGAAAGCACTTTTCTGGCAAACATAGTAAATTTAGCACCTCTCCCGGCTGCATATCTGGTACGCGGACATTTTGCTTCACACGCTTTTTGAATTACTCTCGCAATAACAATCGGATCGGAACCTTGTTTATCGTATTTATTCAACATGGTAGCATGTTTCTTAACCAGGTTTCCGTATGCTGTTTCTCCTGAAACTTTAAGCATCTTTTTTTGGGTAATGTCACTCCACTCGGTGAGTATAGCACCTGGTTTTATTACTACCACATCAATTCCAAATTGCTTTAGTTCCATTCGAATAGAATCGCTAAGTCCTTCTACTGCAAACTTTGTTGCGTGATACCAGGTGCCATGAGGAGCTCCCAGGCTTCCTCCAATTGAAGAAACATTAATTATCTTTCCCGCTTTACTTAATCGCATGTATGGCAAAACCAATTGTGTTAAGCGAGCCAACCCAAAAACATTTACTTCAAACTGATATTTAGCCTCACTCATTGGAACATCTTCCAATGCTCCATATGATCCGTAACCTGCATTGTTCACTAGGATATCAATTCGCCCCTCATTTTCAATTATTGTGTTTACACCTGCCACCATAGAAGTGTCCTTTGTTACGTCCATTTCTATTACTCGAATTCCCTTTTGATACAAGGTTTGCATTCGCTCAATTCTTCGGGCTGCGCCATAAACTACATATCCTGCTTCCTTCATTAAAATAGCTGTAGCTTCTCCAATTCCTGATGAAGCCCCTGTTATTAATACTACTTTTTTCATATGTTTCAAATTTTTTGATTTCTGAATATTCCATCTCAAATTCACAATTCAAAAGTAGTTTACTCTCAATAGCTAATTTTAGCCATTTCATTGGTTAATGTAGTCATTTTACAGCATGCTCAAATACGCGATTGATAATCCCAATAGGTCCCTTGGGAAACCATCCTTTCAGTAAAAACTTAGGCACATCAGATGTTAAACCATAACTCACTGTCAATGTCAATTTTGTTCTTCCTGCACCCACCTTAGTCACTTTAAATTCCATATCGTAATAGGTCAATCGGTCGGCTTTTTTCTTTGCATAAGCATTGGGCTCTGCTTTTCCTTTTAGAGAAAACCCATTCTCTCCTTTTGATTCAAAGTACATTCGGTGCACACAATCATTATTGGCCATTGGCCAGGGTGTTTTAAAAAACAGGTAGGAGATCCATTCATTGTTTGTAATGCGTTTTAGCTCTTTACTCTCCTTTGTATTCTCCCAGATGTTCTTATAATTCTTACTATCGCGCAAAAATTGCTCCATCTGCACCAGCGTTGCACCTCCTGTCTTCTCTACAATATAGTGGATTACTTTCCCCTTTTTCCCATCTATATCTGCGTCATTCACGATGTCGCTTTTCACCACAACACTTCCATCTTTCGATGTTTCTACTTTCCAATTTCGTTCTTGTGCCTGCAGTCCTAAAACCAACACTGCCAACAACAAAGTCAATCGATGTCTCATACTTTTCAACATTTAGTTTCAATGTCGATAAAAGTAGGTACAACAACCATCCTCCGATGTATTCAAATTACCTTATATTGTAGTCATTTTACTGAAACGCGATTTATTTTTCAACTACTCTTCCGAAACACAGAAGGACTCACCCCTGTATTTTTCTTGAATAGTTTATTGAAATGCTGTGGGTATTCGAATCCTAAATCAAAAGCGATTTCTTTTATGGAGACATTAGAATTTAGAAGAAGGTATTTGGCCTTTTCGATTAACTGATAATGAATATGCTCTATGGCTGATTTCCCCGTTTCTTTCTTTAACAAATCACTTAAATAGCCGGAAGACAGATTCACTTTTTCTGCTAAATAAGTAACAGATGGTAATCCCTTTTCGACAAGTTCTTCGGTATTTAAGTATTCTTTTAATACTCGTTCGAACTGAGCTATGAAGCTATTATTCTTATGGCTTCGGGTTATAAACTGTCGATCATAAAATCGTACACAATAATTCAACAACAACTCAATACTTGAAACGATTAATCGTTTGCTATGCCTGTCGATATTAGCTTCAATCTCATTCTTTATCTTATCGACTAAGTCTTCCATTATCTCTTTCTCTCGATCCGAGATATGCAAAGCCTCATTCACTTCGTAAGAGAAGAAAGAATATTCATTCTGATCGAGATCTAACCCTGTTCCCAACAGTAAATCGGGATGAAAGATCAATCCCCAGCCATTCTTGGCTTTTCCCGATTGATCTAAATCTAATTCCAGCGCTTGCCCGGGAGCCAGAAAAACTAAAGTCCCTTCCTGAAAATCGTAATTATTGCGTCCATATTTCCACTCACAATTACTATCGTTTTTAAATATCACACAGTAGAATCCAATTACTATTTTGGGTAATTGCGTCGGTGGATTTTCAACCTTCGAAAAATCGATTACAGACACTAAAGGATGCTTCGGTTTATCACCAAGCAATTGATGTGCCTGAGCAATAGTATTTAATTGTAAGATTTCATTCATCTGTTTAAATTACCAATTATATCGAACACCTGTTATCTCTTCCGACACCTTCCATAACTTATCAGCAATTGCCATGTTGTATTGTTCATGCTTTATTCGCACAAATTTAGGAGGTCCATCTACACCATACCTGGGGCCGTAATAATCCAACGGCTTCACAAAAGGTGCTGTAGCAGCCAAAAGCTGTGGTCTACTTCCCCGCTCCAGTGGCGAAGCCAACCATTTAGTCAACTTACCTCCAATTCCAATAGCTTGCTGACGTGGTGAAGCCGATAATCCGGGATGTGCTGAAACAGCCATAGCATCTGCCCCTTTACGCTCAAAGTATTGCTGTAGTTTCAATGTGAAAAGCAGATTGGCCAGTTTACTATCGCCATATGATTTCACTCTGTGATATGGTCTCTTATCCCAATTCAAATCATCAAAACGAATATTTCCGCTTTTATAACCTCCACTACTCATGGTTACCACCCTCGCTTTAGGAGTTCTCAATAATAAAGGTATTAAATGACCAGTAAGAGCAAAATGCCCAAAATGATTGGTTCCCATATGGGTCTCACTTCCATCCCTAGTCGTTCCTTTTTCTTTTTGATTTACTACTCCTGCATTATTCATCAGAATATGCAATTGTTGGTATTTCGCTTTAAAACCATCAGCAAATGACTTTATGGAATCATAATCAGACAAATCCAACTGCATAACATTCAGTTTTGCCTCTGCCCCAATTTTATCTCGAATTTCAGTTACAGCCAATTCTCCTTTAGCAATGGTTCTGCATGCAATAATTACCGTTGCATTTTTGCGAGCTAATTCTAAACACGATTGAAACCCAAGTCCGGTATTCCCTCCTGTTACAATCACGATTTTTCCTGTTAAGTCAGGCATTAAATGTACATCCCACTTTTTCATCCATTCTAATTTTCTTAATTACTGAATATTCAAACACATTCAGCAACTCTTATTCTTCTTATAATACTGATACAAAATTATTTCAGCACAATAATTCAGAATAAAACAATTCATGGAATTACTTATACATTTTATGGAAGCGCTATTGCAAACAAAAAAAGCCAAACCAACCTAAGTTAATTTGACTTGCTCTGAAATGATTACTTTATCTCGGTTATTTATTAACAGGCATCATTGTGAAGCTATAATCATACTCTTTTTCATGCAAACGATATTTTTCGTGAGTGCGAGCCCCCCAGGTGTTATCTCCTCCTACTCCCATTTGAGCATGATCGATATTTACAGATACCAATTTACGAGGCTTAATATCCGAAGTGTGGAAATTAACCACATCCGACTGGTCATCCTGACTATGAATATTCAGTGGATTCTTCCATTCAAAATCTTGATTCAGATTATGGTGTACATCAAAACCAAACAAATTACTGCTCTTGAATAAGATACCAGTGCCTTTATCATTTGTCAGTTTCACCCAACGCGTATCGGTGCGATTACCATTTGCCTGAGGACGAATATAAGGAACATAGAAATCGGCCACTTTAGCTTGGTATACATCCACAAAAGAAGCTGTTTTTCTATCCATATAATTTTCCAATGGGCCGCGACCAAAGTATTCTACATTACTGAACATCTCTGGCATAATCAGGTTAACTCCCATTCGTGGTAATTCAGCTAAGTCTTTATTTTTCTTCTCAAAATGGTTTGTCACATCAATGGAACCATCACCATTTACCATGTAGATGGTTTGAAATGTCGCAATTTCCTCTTTTTTCGCATTCGGAATAGAAAAAGTAAAGATTACATTTACCTGTCCCGAAGCCAATTGTTTTGTCGTTGCATCCAGCAGTTTTGCGTTTATTGCAGCCTGACGCCAGTCTTTAGTTCGTGCATGCAATCTCGATCCTAAATCGTTATCGGTATAAGCACGCCATAAGTTCATTTTTGGTCCGTGTAGCAATAACTCTTCGCCGTTTGACTTCCAGCTATCCAGCTCTCCATTTTCTGTATCGAAAATCAATTTAAAACCATTCCCAAAAACAGCATATGTTTTATCCGATTTTTCTACACTTAATTCATGTTTCTCTATATCGTCAGAATCAGTACTAATTTCCAATTCACATTCAAATGCCAATTGTTCTGTTGCCATTACAGCTCCTTTTTCGACAATGGTAAAGTCGTCTTTTAAAATAGCTTTCAAGTGTAAAAAGTATTCGACATTCACCTCTTTTTTAAATTCACAAGGCAACGAAACTTCTGTTGTTTTAGAAGGCTTTGTTTTTAGGCCAAATTCTCCGGTACGAATTACTTCTCCATCGGCTTTAACTTCCCAAACAAAAATAAATTTCGATAAATCGGTAAAGGCATATTTATTGGTTACTTTAATCAACCCTTTTTCTAAGTCGACAGCTTCGAAGCCAATATTCTGATATACCTTTTTCATTTCCCATGTAGCAGGTTTTACCGAACGATCGGGGAAAACCACTCCATTCAAACAAAAAGGTCCATCGGTAGGTGTTCCTAAAGGACCAAAATCACTTCCATAGGCCCAGTAAGTTTCTCCGAGTTCGTTCGTTTTTTTCAATCCTTGATCGACCCAATCCCAGATGAAACCTCCTTGCAAAATGTCGTACTTTTCAATTATATCCCAATAATCCTGAAAATTTCCTAAGCTATTTCCCATGGCATGAGCATACTCACACTGAATCATAGGACGTTTCATATTTTTCTTTGCATAATCTTCCATTCCCGATGGAGAACGATACATAGGACAAGCAATATCTGTATTCCAACTGTCAGCATTTTCGCCGCCATAACCTGCACCTGTTCGCTCATATTGAACCATTCGTGAATTATCACGCTGTTTAACCCATTCGTAAGTTCTGTAGAAATTAAAACCATTTCCGCCTTCATTTCCCAATGACCAAATAATCACTGAAGGATGGTTTTTATCTCGCTCAACCATTCGAATAGTTCTGTCCATATGTGCATCGACCCAAGTACTATCTTTGGCTAACGATTTTTCGCCATATCCCATTCCGTGCGATTCGACATTGGCCTCGTCGCATACATACAGTCCATATTCATCGCACAATTCATAGAAGCGTTCTGGCTGAGGGTAGTGAGAAGTTCGCACTGCATTAATGTTGAACTGCTTCATTAGCTTAATATCTTTCAACATTGTTGCCTCGTCTACCACGTGTCCCATTTCATCGTGATGCTCGTGTAGGTTTACCCCTTTCACATAAACAGACTTCCCGTTAATGCAAAGCTGGCGATCTAAAATTTCAACCGTACGGAAACCAATTTTAGATGAAGAGCTATGAAGTGTTTTTCCCTTTGCATCTTTTAAGTTTAACACCAATTGATACAGATTAGGAGTCTCGGCAGTCCACTTTTTAATGTGTGAAAAGCTTTTACTTATTTGTACCGACTTTTTATTGGCTGCAACTGTTTTGGCAAACACCTTTTTATTGCCATCAAATAACTTTACTTCTAGTGCAAGTCCCGCTTGAGCATTTTCAATTTTAGCTTCTACGTTTAGCTTTCCATCGCGATACTTATTTTGCAAACCTGCTTTCACATCCATATCGGCAATATGCGCTTTAGGACGAGCATATGCATATACATCGCGCGTAATTCCGCTTAAACGCCAAAAATCCTGACATTCTAAATAGCTACCATCACTCCAACGATACACCTCAACTGCCAACTGGTTAGTTCCAGTTTTCACATAATCAGTTATATCGAATTCGGCAGGCGTTTTACTCCCTTGCGAATAACCAACTTGCTTGCCGTTCACCCAAACATACATGGCCGAAGAAACAGCACCAAAATGCAAAACTACTTGCTTGCCATTCCATTCGGCAGGCATATCGAAAGTTCTTTTGTAAGATCCCACTTCGTTATGACGCGAAGGCACATGAGGAGGATTAGGCTCCTTCATTTCGGTATATTGAATCTCAGGTCGAGGATCAGCAAATTCATAAAAGGTATTGGTATAAATTGGATAACCATATCCTTTCATTTGCCAGTTAGATGGTACTTCGATATTATCCCAATTGGTTATATCGAAATTGGTTTGATAAAAATCAGCAGGTTTCTCTGCCGGATTATCAGCCCAATGGAATTTCCATGTTCCATTCAAGTTCTGATAATAGGCCGATAAATTCTTCTCTCCAATTCGCGAAAAGTTTTCATTTTCGAAATAAAAGAAAGAAGCTCTTGGAGCCAATCTGTTTTTTTGCAAAACATCCAGATTATTCCAATCGTTTCGATCTCCTTTGGCCATTACACCAATTGACGAGATGGCTAATACTAAAAATAAGAGTAGGTTTCTTCTCATTTTTTCAAGGCTTTTATTTTTAAATTACGGTAATTAATTTCTCCTTTTAAATTCTCTATTTCGATAAAAACAGACGAAGGTTTAATCCCTTTTTCGGCATAATTAAAATCTACCACTTTGGCATTGGCGATGTACTGTTCCACAGTAGTGTCTGTCACAATAATCCGTCCTTTATTCCAGCGATTTCGTTTATACAATTTCACTCGCTTTCCGCCATATACCTGCCCATTTGCGGGCATTTTTCCACGTAAAGCAGCCAACAGGTTCTTTCCTTTCGCTTTTTCGGTGTCCGTTAGCTCTTTGCCATCATCAAAAACCTGATATACAAAAGTATCGTTATTTTGCTTATCGAAAAGGTATTTTATTCCTCCTTCGGCATTTTCGCCTACTTGAAACTCGAAATCAAAAATATATTTTCCTGCTCCTTTTTTATATCGAATAGCAGATTTTCCTTGGGCTGTAAAAGTCCTGCCGTTTATTTTCCAGCTGTTTTCATCTATCGATTTACCATCAACCGATTTCCATCCTTTAAATGATTTACCATTCCACAGAAGTTGCCACCCTTGTTGCTTCTCGGTTTTTGTTAATCGATTAAAAAGATACGACTTCTCGACAATAGAATCGGGCATTTCCCATCGAGCATTCTTAAAATTCTTAGTTAGAATTCGAATATTTCGCCAACAAATGGTTTTATTCTCCTTCTCTTTTTCATGAATGCTATGCACTTGCAAACCAATGAAACCTTCTTTGGTTAATTCACATCGCAGATTAGAAACAGGAACACCATTTAACCAAGTTCTTATCTCATCGCCAATGGCTTCCACGCGAAACTTGTTCCATTCGCCATTTTTATACGCTGCTTTTGATGTTTCGTTTTTCACCTTATAAATCCAACCTCGACGACCTTCATCGTATATTCCGGCAGTATATCTTCTTTTACTATCATCGCACTCCACCTGATATCCATGTACCTGCCCGTTCTTATACGAAGGAATTGTATTACTTCTAATCTGAACACCAGAATTTAACGTGCGCTCCATCTTCATCTCATATTCTAAAATGAAGTCGCTATACCTTTTCTGTGTGGTTAAAAATGTATTGGGAGTATGCATTTTAGAGGTGCCAATAATCATCCCATTTTCAACCCGATATTCTGCCGTCCCATTTAATTTTTTCCATCCCTTCAGGTTTTCTCCATTAAAAAGAGTCACCCAATCTTCATTGTTTTGTCCAATTACCTGCAAACAACCAAGTAAAAACAATATACACCCTAAATATTTCATCAGTCTTACTTTAAAGATTACTTCGCTACACATCGTTATGACACAAGCGAAGCAATCTTTTCATTTTTACCCAAATATTTCTTTTACTTACTTAACTCACCATTCAGCACATAAGCTTCACCGCTTTGGGTCTCGAAAACCACTTTCTTTTCGCCATATTTTATAGCACATTTATTACCTTTCTCCGAGGTTATTTTCACAGTAGACAACTTGCCTTCGGCCCACTTTAAATCGACAATAAATCCGTTACGTGCTTTCAAACCACTTACACTTCCTTTTTTCCATGTAGAAGGCAAAGCTGGTAGAATTTCAATAGTATTGGCATGCGACTGCACTAACATTTCGGCAATACCAGCTGTTCCTCCCATGTTTCCATCCAATTGGAACGGTGGGTGCGAGCAAAGCAGGTTACCATAAGTTCCGCTACCAACTTTCATTTCTACTCCTGAATAATCAGTTGGTTTAAGCAGTTCGTGCAACATTTTATAAGCGTGATCGCCATCTTTCAATCTTGCCCAGAAAGCAATTTTCCAAGCTCTGGACCAGCCTGTACCACCATCACCACGAGCCAGCAAACTCACTTTAGCAGCATCAGCTAAGTCGGGTGTTTCCAATACCGAAATTTGATTTCCAGGGAAAAGTGCAAACAAATGAGAAACGTGACGATGCTTATTATTCGGATCATCCACGTCTTCCTTCCACTCTTGCAATTGTCCCCATTTACCAATCATTGGCGGACAAATTTGATCGCGAACAGTTTCTGCATTTTTTGTAAACTCATCGTCAATTCCCAACACTTTTGCTGCTTTCACACAGTTATTCAAAAGGTCCCAGGCCATTTGATGATCCATTGCTGCACCTGTAGAAATTCCACCGTGTTCTGGCGAATAAGAAGGGAAAGATACCAAGTACCCTTTTTCATCTTTCACCAAGTAATCGATCCAGAATTTAGCTGCTTCTCTCATTAGTGGATAACCTTGATTTCTCAAGAATTTTTCATCCTGAGTAAAAGCAAAATGTTCCCACGCATGCTGGCACAACCAAGCAGCTCCACCAGGAAAAAATCCCCAAGGAAATCCCCATCCTGGAGCAGTAAAACCATAAGCATTGTTCATGGTATTTACAATCCATCCTCGTACATTAAAGTGTTCTTTAGCCGAGACTTTCCCTGGCTCAACCAACGATTCCATGTAATCGAAAAGTGGTTGATGACACTCAGACAAATTGGTTACCTCTGCTGGCCAGTAAAGCATTTGCTGATTAATGTTCATATGGTAATCGCAAGCCCATGGTGGGTTTGTGGAATTGTTCCACTTTCCTTGCAATGTAAGCGGCATTGATCCAGGACGTGATCCTGAAATCATTAAGTATCGGTTATACTGAAAATACAACGCTTCGAAAGCAGGATCAAAAGTTCCTGCGTAATATTCTTTATGACGACGTTTGGTTGGTATAGAGTCACGATTTGGTCCTTCTAACTCTAAGTTTACACGACCGAATAATCCTTGATAATCTTGCACATGTTCGGCATAAATCTCTGCTTCTGTTTTATTCTGAATTCCCTTTAAGATAGAAGTCAATTCAGTTTTATAGTCATTACCGATGTACTTTGGATATTCGTTTTTATACTCTGTTGCAGCAGTGTGGAATACCACTAAACGACTCGCATTTTCTACAGTTACTTTATTGTTCTTCAATGCAACTTTTCCATCAGTATCTAGTTTTAAACGAATACCGAAAGCCAAGCCATTGTTTTCCAATTTTCCATCAACAGCTACTACATTTTCGTTTAAAGAAGGCGTTTCTAACAGATGAGGAGTTTCCAACCGCAATGTATAGTCAACAGGTTTTTCTGCTGTAAATTCATATACTAAAACATGCTTTGGATAACTGGCGTAATATTTTCTTTTGAATGAGTTATTCTTAGAATCAAATGTTACATTCATAGTAGCATTTTCTAAGTTTAACTCACGATGATAGTTAGAAACTTCACTCATGCCATCGACCTTTACAAACAAATCGCCCATGGTTTGTTGTGCTCCATAGTCGCCAAACTCAGGTGTTCCATTTTCCGATTTGTGAAAGATTCCTGTCAACTTATCGTAAGCCAGACGATGTGCTTTATTGAATTCCCCCTTCTTTAGAAGAGCTCTGATTTTTTCAATCTGCTTATACGACTCGTTTCTATTTCCGTAGTTGTACTCTTTATTAGCTCGAGGTCCACCTGCCCACAGCGATTCCTCGGTAAATTGAATGTGCTCTTCTTCGGGTTGGCCAAAGATCATAATTCCCATATAGGCATTTCCCATTGGCAGACCTTCAGTCATCCAGTTTTGGGCTGGTTGATCATACCACAACTTCAATTCTCTCTTGTCTTGTTGACTCACACTGCACGACAAACAGCATAACACCAAAAGTGAATAAATAATTTTTTTCATGATTTTTTTGTGTTTTGAACTATCACAAACTGTTGCTAGGAAGTATCAGAAAGACGAAATTGAATCCATCCTACTTCAAATGCGGTAAACAGTTATTCTTTAACTGTGTTCAAAATAAAATAAAACCACACGAAATTACATTCACAAATGTCTCCTCTATTTTCACCTATGTAATCACCACGACACAAATAGGGTTTGTAGTGTATTCATTCAGAAATAAAAAAGGGAACAGCTTTTAACTATTCCCTTATTCTTATATCAATTATTTCGGTTGACTCAGTCGATATTCCAGGTCATATAATTTTAGTTGTCGTTTTTTCCAAACTGCGCCTTCCAGAAATACCGGATGAGGTAAACTCACATCCCAATTGCCAAGTTGCTTCAACATTCGCTTAGCTCTTTCAGGTTGCTTTATCAATCGATCGTCCAATTCACTTTTATCTTCTTTCAGGTTATAAAGCATTGGTAAGCGATCAGGCAAGCGCACCAATTTCCAATCACCAGAACGAATGGCTGCACTAATGGTAAATCGCCATTCTAAAGTTTCGTGTGCTGCTTTTCCACTCTTCAGAAATGGACTCAAATTTGTTCCATCCAATTCAGATGCATCGTATTTCACATTGGCCAAACTCAAAAATGTGGGCATAATATCCAATGAGCTCACCATGTCCTGATAGCTCGTCTTATTTTCTGTTACCCCTGGAATTTTCATCACATATGGCACATGAATTCCTCCTTCAAGCAAACTTCCTTTTTGTCCCCGATATGGAGCATTCAACGATGCATTGGAATTCACCGGACCACCATTATCACTCAAGAAAACAACCATGGTTTGTTGTTCTAAACCTTGTTTTTTTATTTCAGCAATAATACGCCCCACATTCTCATCTAAACGATGTACCATGGCAGCATAAGTTCTACGCTTTACATCTTTAATGTGGCTATACAACCTCAGGTCTTCATCGGTTGCATGCATAGGAGCATGTGGAGCATTAAACGATGCAAACAGAAAAAATGGCTTTTTCGAATTTCGTTCTATAAAATCGACACATTCGGTTCCAATATCATCGGTAATATATGTAATTGGATCTGGCTTCTTGTAATTACTCTCCACAGGAGACAAATAATCTTTTCCTCCAGGTTCGCTCTTAAAGTAATGGTGTCCACCACCCAGAAATCCCCACCATTCATCAAATCCTCGTTTCAGTGGATGAAAATGTTCTTGATCGCCCAAATGCCACTTCCCAACAATTCCATTGCAATAACCTGCATCGTCTAAATGATTGGCAATCGTTTTTACGTTGACAGGTAAGCCAAGGTATTTCTCATCGAACCCAGGTTGATTATTGGCAATATTATTATCGAAGCCAAAAGTTACCTGATTGCGCCCTGTTAACAATCCCGCTCGTGAAGGACTACAAACAGCACTACACGAATATCCGTTGGTGAAAACAACACCATCGGTAGCCAGCTGATCGATATGAGGAGTTTTAATTTGTGTACTTCCAGTGAATCCAAGGTCGCCAAAACCTAAATCATCGGCTAAAATGATGACCAGATTCATTGGTTTTTCTGAATTTTGTTTTGCAGATAGTTGTGTAGCACATAGCATACCCAGCGATACACCAGCTACTACTTTTCCCAAAATTTTCATAAAACGGTAATTCTACAGGTTAATTAGTTAATTTTTCGAACCTAAAGTTAAGGAATTATCTTCCGCTATAAAAAAGAAGCCCACTAATAAATAAATACTAGCGGGCTTTGTAGTGTTTGTGAAGAATTCAGCGTTTAGTTATCGCTGTTTGTTATTGTAAAATCCTTGTAAAATAAAGAATGCTTTTTTCTTCTCTCCTGTCTCTGAAATCAATCCTTTGCGATTGTAGCCATCCTGAATTTTTCCTAACGGACGACGTGGTGAACGGAAATCGGATAAGATCCATGGAGTTGCTCCTGCCCATTGTGGAATTTTCGATAGCATTTTCAGCTGTTCCCGATAAATGGCAGCCTGGTATTCTTCTGTCCACTGAGTCGTTTCATCGCCATGGAAACCAGCCAAGGCACCACCTCCAAATTCAGAGATCACAACTGGCATGTCGTATTTAATTTTCCATTGAATTTTCTCACATGAAGTTGGCTTTCCGGTATACCATCCAATGTACTCGTTGAAGCTCAACAGATCGACATATTGTGCAAATGGATCGTCTACAATCATAATCTTCTTGTTGGTTTTATCCTTATGCTTTTCCATTGCTGCACTTAACAAACGAGTGTTGTCGTGTGAACGAGTGAAAGCCACTAACCTTTTCAAGAACTTATCGCGAGCCTCTCCCGGAGGTGTTTCGTTGGCCATAGACCACACAATTACACTTGCACGGTTTTTATCACGCGTCATTACTTCTGCCAATTGGTTTTGTGCATTCTGGTAAGTTGCTTCGTTCTCCCATGAAATGGTCCAGTAAACAGGGTTTTCTTCCCAAACCATTATTCCCAGCTCATCGGCTAAACGAACCATATTTTCGTTGTGAGGATAGTGAGCCAAACGTACAAAGTTACATCCTAGTTCTTTGGCCCATCCTAACATTGTTCTGGCATCATCGATACTAAATGCACGGTCGCCACGTACCGGATTTTCTTCGTGAATAGAGATCCCTTTCAAGAAAATTTGCTCTCCATTCAATAAGATTTTAGAACCATCTACAGCAATTGTTCTAAACCCAATTTTATCGTTTAACTGATCGTTACCTGCCAATAATTCGACATTGTATAGTTTAGGATTCTTAGGACTCCAGTAGTTTATTTTTTTCACTTTTACCGAAGTACTTACTTTCCCATTTGCATCAACAGCAAAAGCTTTTTCTACTTTCAACTCAGGAATACGTAGTTGTACCTTTTCACCGGCTTTCAGCCCTTTGGTCGCTATTTCAACACCAATTTCTTTAGTCGATCCTTTTTTCAACTGAATAGTATAATCGGCAATGTGTTTCGCTGGCACTTCGTATAAAAACACATCGCGTGTTAATCCACCATAATTAAACCAGTCGGTATTAATTGTTGGAACTCCATCGCGATGGCGCATGTTATTTACTACAACTACTAAAGAGTTATTTCCAGCTCTTAGTTTATCAGTAATATTAAATTCGAAAGGAGTGAAACCACCAATATGCTGCCCCAATTTCTTTCCGTTTAGGTACACATGAGTATGGTAATTGGCTCCTTCGAAACGAACAAACACCTGATTTCCATCGGCCTCTTTATCGTAAGTAAACAATCGACGATACCACATCGATCCTTCGTACCAATAATATTTATCGTTTTGCATGTTCCACGATCCCGGCACCATCAACGTTTCTGCGATATCGAAATCGTACTCCATTCTATCGGTTTTGTCCTTCGCTTTGGCATCCATGTAGTAGGCAGAACGTGGTGACCTGCTCATTTCATCAAAACGATCTAAACGATAACTGTAACTACCGTTATCATAAGGATCGATAATTACATTCCACTTTCCGTTAAGTGTTGTTTTTGCTCGGTTATAGGTATTTTGCATCAGATTGGTTTGTGCCAAAAGAGCACCTACCATCAAAAGTTGCAATGCAACTAGTGTTGCTAATTTTCTCATCTTATTTTTTTTATTTTGAAAAATATTGAGTTGGCAATTTATCTTTTACAGATAAGGTTCTCATCCTGAAAATTCATCCAGAACAAGAACCTATATGTGTCGATTTACATTGGCTTTAGAGCGCTTTAAAATTCAATGAGAACCTCAATAAATTATTTAGTCCACACGAACTTCTGTTTTTTGCTGATCACGCCAAACTGCCAAAGGAGTTTTTCTGTTTTTCAATCTATTTTTGTAATGATCCATCAGGCGTTCTACGTTGTGTGTTTCCTGTCCCCAGAAATCTAAAATTACATCGTTCACTTTAAAGCCTAACTTTTCCATTTTACTTCCCTTGGGAACTTCTACAATTAACACACCTGTTTCATCGTGCATTCCTGTTGCCGATACTTCACCTAGTCCACAAAGGTTTTTCACTTTCCCTCCTAACCATTCGTGAACAGTAATGTCGCGCGAAGGAGTTGCTCCTGGCTGTAGCCCCGCACGATACTCTGGTAAATCCGGAGTTCTAGCAATAGCTTTCAGTTTTGGAGAAACAACACCAAAATTGTCCATTTCGAAGTTCTGGAATCCTAAAGCAATGGCCGGTGAATTGGCTTTTACCTTGTAGTTCCCATTTGCCGGATCGACAAACAATGGGTTGGCAATTACCGATTTCAAATCGCGATCGTGCTCATTAAAATTAATTGGTTTTTCGCCAATATCGAATAAATTAAGGTTCCACTCTGTTCCCCAGTTTTTCATGGCAATAGGGTAGTAGTACGAACCTAAAACATTACGAGTAACCACATCTCCACTATTCTTTTGCCATACATGTGGATGTATCGAGTTGTTTACGCAGATGTTATTCTCCACTACTCGATGATAACCTTCACGAAGCTTAATTCCATTGTTCAGGCAAAGGTTATTGTAAACATGATAGTTGGTCGATCCATCATCTAAGTCGATGTCCCAACCATGATCACAACGCATTCTGTTATTTCGAATTACCGTAGTATGAATCGCATCTAACAACTCTAATCCAGGGTGTTTAGCAACGTTAGCATCGATTTGCTTTCGGTTTGGTTGCCAAAAACGATCTCTTCCCCATGAATTGAAAGATCCATGATCGCTGGTTTCCAATACTGTGTTGAAAACATCGTTAAACTCAATCACATGACCTCCCCAGGTTCCATCACCAACATTAATTCCAGCACGAGAACAGTCGTAGATGCTGTTATGACTTACCGTTATGTCCATTGCCATGGCAATTTGCACTGCAGCAGCTTGTTTTTCAACAGTTCCTATGTTATGGATTAAGTTATCGTATGCCATACACTTAGCCGGATACTGATTGGTTTTAGGGCCAACAGTTAAATCCAAGTCCTCGTATTTGGTGTACTCTTTGTAGTGAAAATCAGGACTACGTACTGCATCTGAATTTCCCACAAAACAAATTCCACTAGCACCAACTTCTGAGATATGGCAAGAACTCACTTCGATATTACGAGCATAATTGCTTACGAAAACACCGTTGCCTCCTAGTTGATAAAAACGACAACCTGTTACTGTAATATTTTCACCACCATCAATTAACAATGCACCGCCGCGATAGATAGCCCAATCGCTTCGTAGCAATTGCTCTTTGGTTTCCATAAATGTGCGAGCAGTATGTCTAAATGTCAAGTTTTTCACTTCCACAAACTGTACAGGAGCCTTCTCTGTTCCCTTCAATACAATGACTTCTGAAATACCATCGGTAGCATATTCGGCATTCAAATCAGCTTCCGACTCTGGATAAAAGTAGATGTACTTCCCATCGAAATACCACTCATTAGGAGCATCCAATTCAGCCAATGTATTCTCAATCATTCTGAATTTCTTGTGCAGTCCATTCTCTGGTCGGTTGTTTTGCCAACCACCTTCCAGCGTTGGATTTCCCTTTTTATCGACCGCAGTAATTTGGTAGTGAAAACCACCCCAACGTGCCGCATGAATCACGTGGTAGTAGGCACCTTCCAAACCTTTCATCTTCTTCAATCGCTCAGGAGCAATTGCATCGGCAGCCCATCCCCCATAAGGCGATACCGATGCATCATAGTTGGGATATCGAGCTAATATCTTTTGCTTTCCATTTACAAAGAACTGTTCAAAGTCGATGGCATCGCTTTTTACTTCGGCCTTGAAAATGTTTTTCTTATACTTTTTCCAATCCAGCTTTAACTCATTGCCACCATCTAAAACAACTTCTTCGTTACCATACGCTTTTATTACCAAAGGCGTGCGTTCAGTTCCTGAATCTTCGCCAGTTAACTGTGCACTCTCCTGAAAATAATAAACTCCCTCTCTGAAAATAATTTCAGTATTCCCTTTTTCGCTTGAAGCACGATAAAGCTTCAACGCTTGGTTCAATGTCGCAACAGGAGCCTCTTTGGTTCCTTTGGCAGCATCGTTTCCATTGGTTGCAATAAAAATTTGCTGTTGAGCCCAAACAGCTCCCCCCAATAACGTTGCAACGATTAACAAACTTAGTTTCTTCATTATTATCGTATTAGTTTTATTGCTATTTCGTTATAAAACAGTTCGACTTTATCGAACTCCAACTATTATTTCCCCATTTCCATTCCAGTGTTGTTTTCACCTTACTTGCAGGCATAGAAAGGTATTTTTGCACACGGAAAAGAGCTTCTATTTTATGCCAGCCTTTTTCCAATGCAACCTGATCGGAATAGATTATCCGTTTTGCTCTGTTTTTACATTCTAACAGATTGTGCTCATCAACTTTCAACCACTCGGGATGTCCTTGAAATGAGTAAACAGCTGTTTCTGGTACTTTTATGTAGCCAGAAAGACGAATAAAACCTTCCTGATTGTTCGCTAGCAATTTGCGGGCATCAGCTGGCTCTTTCACTTTTATAGTGTTTTTCCAGTCCGAAAGATTCAAACTCGACTCATTTTTATCTGTAACCAGCCATTCTGCTCTTAAACCAGGCCCTTGAAGCATTTCAGGCACAACACTCTTTAATGGTTTTACCTTCTCAACTCGAATTTCGCGTTTGTGGCTTGTCTTTCCACTTTCAAGCTGAGTAAACAGCGTTAAATCCTGAGAATTATCCACCCAGAATGGATTTTTTAGTTTCTCAGGATTACCGCCATTTATCGCAATCATAATCTCGCCATCCTGAGATGAGAAATTAAGTTGCTTTTTATTTAGAATAACAATGTGGTTACTTTCTCCTTGTGGTATTGGAATATGATAATTAATTCCCCACTTATCGAAAATTGCATAATGTGCTTTCAGATTATTTTCGAACTGAACCCAATCTTTACTTTCTTCAGAACTCCATGCTGTTTCAGCTAGAGCTACCATTCGAGGCATCAACATATACTCCAGATGCTCTTCTGTTTTCACATGCTCTGTCCACAGATTACACTGAACACCCAAAACTAAACTCTGCTCTTTTTTCGATAACCCTTCTGGCATCGGATTCAGACTATACACCTTTTTCAATGGAATATAGCCACCAATGGCAAGAGGTTCGTTTTGCTTGTCGCCTTGGTATTTATCGAAATACACATAGTCGCGAGGAGTCATGATTGCAGGGTTGCCATTTCGAACTGCAATCTCCCCACACTCTGTCCCGTGCCACGACATTACCACTGCATCGTCGGCCAGGTTACCTTCCATTATTTCGTCCCAGCCAATAATTTTTCTATCTTTTCCCTTTAAGAAATCGGCAATTCGCTTGATGAAATAGGCCTGAAGCTCCGACTCGTTCTTCAATTTTTCTGTTTTAATTCGATGCTGACATTTAGGGCATTCATTCCAACGATCTTTCGGGCACTCATCGCCACCAATATGAATGTATTCAGCAGGGAATAGCTCTACTACTTCATCCAATATATTCTCTAGAAAATGAAAAGCTGTTTCTTTCCCGGCGCAATAAACATCGGGATATACTCCCCAAACATTTCCTGTTCTCATCTTCTTCGATGTACAACTTAAACTTGGATAAGCAGCCAACACAGAAGTAGTATGTCCCGGAAGTTCGATCTCAGGAATTACTTCGATGTATCGATCTGCAGCATATTTCACTACCTCTTTAATCTCTTCCTGCGTATAGAAAAATGGACCATAAGTTGCCCCTTCAGTTTCCGTTCGAACACTACCAATAGATGTCAGCAAAGGATACTTTTTAATTTCAATTCGCCAGCCCTGATCATCAACCAAGTGCCAATGGAATCGATTCATCTTATAAAAAGCCATCCAGTCTAAAAGCTCTTTTATCTTTTCTACTCCGTAGAAATGACGACTTACATCCAAGTGCAATCCTCGCCAATTAAACCGAGGATAATCGTGCCACTTACCATGCGAAAGATTATTTAAATTTCCTCGCGTTTCGTTTACTTGCCTCAACGACTGCAATGCATAGAAAAAACCTTTATCGCCCGAAGCCTTTACGGTTATTCCTTTATCATTAATCCGAACTTTATATTCTTCCGCTTTTAGCTCTTTATCGGTTTTTAAAAATACCCCCTTCTCTTCTGCAGCATAATCGTTAGTTGTATTCAAATGCATTTTCAATGTATTCTGCCACAACACAGCCATATTTTCAGTTATATGACTATCGGTAAATACCATATCGAGCTTACCACTATACACTCCCGCTTCAGCGCTATAATGCTGAATACGCGGGATTATATTTAGTCTTTGCTCTTTTTTATTACAACTAACAGTCGAAAACACCAGAGTAAACAGACCAATTAAGCACACACAGTTTAACACCACCTTCTTCATTGCTTAATGGGCTTGCTTTAGTTTACGACACTTAATAATTTTTCCTTCGATAATTACTCCATTTTGCTCTACAACAGTTCTAATCTGATAGTCTTTTGTACCATCCAGCTTTTTCAATTTTGTTTCGAACACTTTACCCGACTGCCATTTCTTTAATGGAGTAGACTCCCACTTATCGGAATAAATTGACTCGTGGAATCCACCGTAAACACGGTATTTAAAACCAATTCTCAACGACTGATTTTTTGCTGCATTATCAATGCTTCCCTTCATTGTAATACGATCGGCACTTGTGCGAACTGGCTCCATTGTAACAGGAGTAACAGGCTCCATTGCTGGCTCTACATTTTCTAGTTTTACTACAATTGGGTTATCCCAATCGTTGGCATTGTAAATTCGCTGTGCACGAACCACTGAAATTTCTAATCCTGCTTTAGATTGATTGTATTTCGAAGTAGGAATGATATACTGGTACTCACAAACCAAATCGTTTTGACCTACCACAGATATTTTTGTATTGGCTGTTGCTTTAACCGACTTTAAAAGAAATTTCTTTCTGTCTCCACGCTCCCAGTCGATTTTAGTAATGTAAGCATATATCGTGTTGCTGTCTTTACTTTTACTGAACCAGATATTGTTCTCACGAGCAATGATCCACGGACGTACATTGTAAAGTGCTTCGCTATTAACGAAGTTCCATGCAGCTACCTCTCTCAATGTCTCTTCCTCAACAATGTCAAGTTCTCCATTTGGTTTTGGACCAACATTAAGCACTAATGCCCCACCTTTACAACGTGTTTCAATTAAGATTTCAATTAGTCGTGTTCCGTGTTTAATTTTTTTGTTCGTTGGCTTGTAAGCCCACTGATTATTCATTGTAATACATGCTTCCCATGCATCGTGCTGTATTACGTCGGCTACAGTTTGCTCTGGCGAGTTTAATGCTCCGCGAGTGATTAAGATATCTGGTTGAATCTCCCAACAAATTTTCTTTGCCGGAGGCCAATATCCACCATCCAGGAACATGATATCGATTTTTCCGTAGTTGGTTAACAATTCACGAAGTTGATCTTGCATAAAGACATCGTACTCTTTACGGAAAGGCTTAGCAATAACATCGCGGTTGCGCCTTTTAATTAATGCTCCTTTTTTGCGAAGGAATAACCAATCTTCTGGAGAATAGTAGAAACCAACCTTCAGTCCCATTTTTCGACATGCATCTACATACTCCTTCACAATATCTTTCTGGTAAGGAGTATTCATAATATTGAAATCGGTAGTTTTGGTATCCCACATACAAAAACCACTGTGGTGTTTTGTTGTTAGCACCATATACTTTGCCCCTGAAAGCTTTGCCAAACGGGCTACTTCCATTGCATCGTATTTATTGGGATTGAATGTTTTGGGCAGTTCGTTATAATAACGATCCTGATAATCCTCTGAACTTCCGACAATGGTATGACTAATTACAGTCCCCAACTGACTATCCATACTCCAGTGCATGAAAAGGCCAAAACCGGCATCTTGTAACCATTCTTCCATTTTAGGATTGTTCCTATTATAATCAGATGCTTTTGCATCTGCTGCAATTTGTGCTTTTGCTATGGTAACGCTAAAAAATACCATAAGAAGCACTCCAAAACTCAATCTACCTAACATCTTCGATCTCTGTTAAAAGTTAATAAAAGGACGAACCGCCATCCTCGTTAGGAAGCAGCTCGTCCTGTTTCGATTTACATCTATTCTACTGACAATTTTTTCGTCGTATTATAATTTCCGGCATTAACCTTCAAGACATACATTCCTCGTGTTATGCCACTTAGTTCTAACTTTATCTGACTACTACCTTCTGCTGATTTATTCCAGGCTTTCACCATTCTTCCCTGCATATCGAATAGTTGAAATGCGATAGCTCCCTTCACATTCGAAGGCATTGTCACATTTACTTGTTCTTTGACTGGGTTGGGATAAATATTGATTTGCTGAAATTCAGTTTCAGTACTATTTTTTGTTTGTGGTGCTACACTAGCAGCTTTACTTGCTGCCATACCAGCCGCACTTCCTCTCTCTTCCATGAAAACAAAACTCTTCACTTTATTAGGAGTAAGTGATTCTGCTTCTACTAGTGCAGATGCTTTCCCATCTACAGCTTTCATGGTAACACCATCTACTATTGGTCGAATTTCTATGCGCTCGTTGTAATAGATTGCGAATTCGTTTATTCCTTTTCCATCTACTACTTTCGAAGTACGGTATACCAACTGCCTTGTTCTTCTATCGCGAACTGGATACTTGTGCAGCGTAGTTATTTCCCATTTGATATTTCCATAAGGAACTGCATCTTTATTGTAAGCTTCTACTCGATACGATCGATAGTATCGGCTTGAGTATCCTTTCGATTTTAATACCGCTCCATTTTGCACTTCGTTGTAATTAACCGAGATAACGGCAGGAACAAATATGAAACCACTTTTCATTGGTGAAATATGATAGCTATCTTTTACTCCTACTGGCAATCCAAATGCATTGTCTTGAGAATGTAAAAACGGACGCTTCACTTCATCACCATTGTCATGCGTGAAATACCAATCTAATCCACCAGCAAAATCGTAATAATTAGTATGCTGATTTTCGGCCTTGATAGTAATCATCTTTCGTGGAAGATCTTTCAGAATTTTAAACAGATAATCTTTCTCGCCAGCATCGCTATAATTTACCGTGATACTTGATGGAGATGAAACATAACCTTCTTCTAAGACAGGCTTAATCTTTATTGTTTCACCTTTGAATACAGCAATTTGCTGCAAAGTACTTACACCACTGCCATCAGCTTTTACTCCAACCACATTTGTATTTATCTGCTTCGAATTACCCGCTAAATTCGATTCAAATTCATATTGCTGATTGTTTAAATAGTTACCATTTTCATCTCTGGCATAAACAGTAATCTGTTTGTTTTCTTCGGTGTAAAAAATGAATTCTTTCTGCTGAATATGCTTATACTGAAAATCCATTTTCTCTGGATAAAACACGATCGATTCATCGTCGCACACAGGAGTTACTACGCCATGAATTCCACTGTGAAAATTCAAAGCTTGCTTTCCATCTGCTGTACGATAAGCATATGTAGTTGCATCGTGCGTTCTGCCACCATAACGATAAGTGTATTTGAACTTTACATTATCCAGTTCATGTTCGTTTTTATCGACAGCTTTAAATAAGCATGTACTTCCTTCACCAACCAAGAACTCATACGATGAATTAACGGTTTCATCAGTAACTGTAATTGAACCTGGCACTGCTACTTTTCCTCCTTTAATAATTGGAGTAAGCGTTACCGTTTCCCCTTTTTGAACTGGGAAATTAAAATATCCACTGGTTTTTGTTGTGTAGCTAATTCTCTCCGAGTTACTAACGATATCAATTTTCCATTCAACCGTATCCAGACGTGCACTATTTCTATCGCGCACATTTCCACGTAACATTTTGGTTGAATTTAGAGCATTGGCGACTTCGTTTACATTTCCAACCCCCGGAAAGTCAACAATCATTCGCCAAGGTTTTCTTCCATTCTGGCGCCAACATTTCAATGCATAGCTGTGTAACCAATCGTACTGGTTGATGATTTTTGCATCATTCAAATCGCCATGACCAAATAGGTCGTGGGTGCAATAGGTGTTTGTTGTAAAGAAGAAGCGATCGTAAACTCCTTGATAAACTGCATCGGGAGCAGTTATTTCACGAATAAACTTTTTATTGTGAGGAGTTCCATAATATTGATATCCCCATCCCTTATTATCGGGTGCATGACTGGTAATGAATATTCGTTTACCCAATGCAATGAGTCTTCGAGGAGTTGGAACTTCTCCTTGGATATAAACCATATCCTCTTTACTGAAAATCTTATTGTACAAGCCATATTGCTTCATAACATCGGCAATGTGACTTTTATTAATCCCAGTCATTTCGAACTTTAGGAAAAAAATCTCGTTGGGATTTGCTTCCATGAAACGACTAAGCTTTTCCATATAGAATTGAAGCTTTTGATTGCCAAGTATTCCATTGGTCAGTTCCTGATGAAAAATTCGTGCTCTGGTTTTTATAACCTGAACTTTTACATCGACATCTACCTCGGTTTCCCACACTTCAGGGAACTTTGGCTTTACTTTTACTTTCACTTTTTTTATTTCGAAATCGGGATAGTACTCTTTGTGAATATCAATTTCGAAACAGCGAATTCCCCAGTTCAATTGATCTTCGAAACCAAGGATAGTATTAGGTAGTTTGAACCCATCGTTTAGGGCATTAAAGGAGTTGTGAGTAGCGGGAAAAGTAATTTCATTGATTGGAACATCCATCAGCTCTTCGGTTATTCGAAATGGTTGTTGTGGGTGGTCCAAATCTTGGTAAAATGGATAAATGGTATTTTCCTCATCGACATATGAGAGATACTTCTCAATCTGTTGCAAACCATAAGGAATTTTCTTCATCCAGTCTGGCCAATCGGCCATAACCTGGCTACTTACAACCAGGCAAATTAGTAGCAATAAACTTTTTCTTTTCATAGAGTTCAAAGTTTAATTAGTTAATTGTTTATCAGGCTACCTAAGTTTGACACTTGTATCTTATTCAGGCAAAATTTACTTCGTTATGTATACAGCAGTTTTGATGGTGTAGGCAAATTCACCACCTAATATTTATTCAGTTGAAGTAATTAAGAGTAGTTCGTTTAGTACAGTGTGGATGGTTGTTTAAAACAAGGCTCACCGTGCCCGTTGGCACGGCAAACCTTTAGCTAAACCAATCTATAATAAATAACCACCGCGAACGGTAAGTTGAAAAAAAGCGGGTTTATTTAGCATCCCACCATAGCTTAGAAGCTATAATTGCAGGATATTTTTTGTTTGCTAGATCATAGTTTTCAGCATTCAATGAAGCTTCATTTTGTGGGTAATCTAGTCGGCTTGGCATTTTACCGTTAGTATCTCCCTGGTAATAACCAGCAACACCTGTTCGGCTTGGGAACTCAGGATATTTCAATCTTCTTACTTCAGACCAAAGTTCTGTTCCTGTAAGGAATAATGAAACCCATTTTTGTTCAGCAATTTGCTTCATCATTGCATTCTCGTCTCCTGCAAGAGTTGCAAAATCTTGTGCCAAGAAAGCTGTTACATCAGCCTCTGCAACTCCCCAGTATTCCAAAGATGCTTTGATACCAGCACGGTATGCAGTATTTGCAGCAGTAGTGTTTTTAGCCACACCATTTCCATGCAAATAAGCCTCTGCTTTTAAGAATTCAGTTTCTGAGTGCATCAAAATCACATCTTCCAAATCTTGTTTGAATAAGTTAGTAGCACTAAGCTTACTGAAGTTATTGTTATCTGGGAATGTAGTCAAGCTATTATCAACACCAGCAATCTCTCCTGTATTTACTGCAGGATCAGCCCAGATAGGTAATCTTGGGTCATTGGTTCCTTTTAGGTAATCAACCAAGAACTTAGCCATTCTGAAAGGCTCATTTCTCATCTGATAAACCTGATGCTCTGGACCTGGTGTCAAGAAGTTTTCAATGGTTGCTGATTCATCGTTGTTTGAGATTAATCCACCAGCATGCTCTAGAGCCTCTTTTGCTTTAGCAGCAGAAGTCGATGCATCAACAAATCGTAGGCGCATAGCCAATCTCAATTTCATCGAGTTACCGAAACGAATCCATTTTGCAACATCACCACCATAAACTCTATCATCTTTTGGCAAAATAACGCCAGCAGATGCTTGAGCTGTAAGGCTAGCAATAGCTTCATCGATCAATTTAAAACCATCGTTATAAATAAACTCTTGCGTATCGTACTTTGGATACTGAATGGCAATATCTCCTGATTCAGAATAAGGAATATCTCCATATAAGTCAGACAACCCTGTGAAAAGATAAACTTTCGACAATTTGGTAATTGCACCAACAATAATATCAACAGGCGCTGTAGCCTCAGCTGTTTGCTTAAGTACATTTTGAATTGTAGGATTCAATAAGAAAACTTTATCCCACATTGAATTATATTGACCTGCAACCAACTCTGATACTCTATAGCTACTTGTATTAAAAGAAAACTGTCTCGTATACTCAGGAGCTACTTGAGTAGAAATCTGTCCCGAAGCTCTAAGTGCATCTGTTATTGGACCAAGCTGATATCTTGGAACAACTTCATCGGATCCCACCTGTGCGTTTAGTGGGTGCGTATTGTACTCATCGAAGCTCTCTTCGCACGAGAACATAACCAATGATGCAAATATTAGGTATAATATATTTTTCTTCATCTTGTTAACGTGTTTATTTTCTAAGGAATAATGTTTCTGCTAATTGGCAGACTTGGAATTGGTCCCGAATTCTCGGGACACAATCTTTTATTCCTAAGTTTTTAAAATTTCATTCTCAAGTTAAACAAATAAGTTCTCGTCGATGGAAGTGCTCCATTGCGCTCATAACCAAGGGAATTAATTGATGTTCCTTTTCGGTATGAATCTGGATCGAAGAAATCTGATACGTCATTCAAGTAGAACAAGTTTCTTCCTGTTACACCAATACTTACTTCATCAAGACCTGTTCCTTTCAACCAAGTTTTTGGTAGATCGTAAGTCACATTCAATTCTCTCAGCTTAATGTAAGTAGCATCTTCAAGGTACTCTTCTGTAGCACCATCTTTACTTCCTGCAACAGCTCTATATCCTTGACGCGCAGCCTCACCCCAGTATCTTTCGGGGTTGATGTACATTGCATTGTCACCTGCATTTAATTCACCAGTAACAGGATCGCCATTTTCGTCTAGTACGATATATCCATTATCGTCGAATACTCCGAATACTGAGTTTCCAACAAATCTGTCGTAACCACCGTAAGTAGAACCGATGTTTTTGTCTCCACCTGCTCTAAGGTTTCTTGGGTCATTATCCAATGCGTATGCCCAACCATCACGACCTTGAAGTGACTCTTTTGAATAACCGTTTCTGTTCAATTCACGTTTTGATCCACTAAATACATCACCTCCGAAACTACCATCAATTAAGAATGATACCGTTACGTTTTTGTATTTCAATCTACTCTGAATACTTGCAGTAAAGTCAGCCTGAATGTTACCCACTTTTACTTCTGAGTCGGCACCATTTCTATTATCAATGATAGGATATCCTTGCTTATTCACGATGATCATACCACTATTATCTCTCATGTAGCGGTATCCGTAAATATCACCGAATTTCTGACCTACATATGCTCTTGAGCTATACTCGATGTTATCTTCAATTTTATAGTACGATTCTCCTGGCAAGTTCAACTCTTCCAATACCATTTCATTGGTTGCATAGTTGAATGTCAGATCCCACTTCAAGTTATGAGTTTTAACAGGAGTAGTTGATAAAGACAATTCTAAACCAGTGTTTGAAATCTCACCTACGTTGTATAACAATCTGGTAAAACCAGTAGATGTTGCCTGAGGGTAATCACCAATAATTTGGTTCTCAGTAGATGATTTATACCAAGTAAAATCTAATCCTACTCTGTTCTGTAAGAATCTAAGATCGGCACCAAACTCTAACGATTTATTGATCTCTGCTTCAATATTTTCGTTTCCTACCGAGTTTTGTACTCTTGCCTGCAATCTTCCTTGTGGGTCGGCACCGTAGTTATAGTATGTATTGATACGGTAAACACCTAAGTCGTTACCCACCTCTGCATACGAAGCTCTGAATTTCGCATAGTCTAAAACATTTGTTTTCAATCCCTCAATTGCATCTGTAGCAACGAAACCTAAGTTGAAAGAAGGATAGAAAAAGCTTCTGTTTTTAGATGGTAGAGTAGAACTCCAGTCGTTACGACCTGTAATATCTAAGAATAAATAACCATCATAAGCTAACTGAACACTTCCATAAAGAGAGTTCAACGCTTGCTCTGAAGTATAAGCACGAGAATCTGTCGTTTCCAAGTTGTTCATACTTGTTCTGTCGTCAGTAAGGAAGTTAGATCCCCATGCATCTAAGTATTTCGATTCGTTATATCTTCTGTTTCCTCCAAAGTTGGCAGTAATTCCAAATTTCTCCAGGTTCTTCTGGTAAGTCATATAGAAATCAGAATTGATCTCAAGGAATGAATGTTTTGAGATATCAATACCACCTTTTGTGTACGCTTCAGATCTTGCTCTAACTCGTGTAATGTTAGCTTCATTGTTATCCCATCCAATACGAGCGAAACCAGACAATGTACCAAATCCTTCTGGATCGTTAACCAGGTTTAAGTTTATTTTTCCGTAACCAACAACGCGTTTGTTAAGGTCATCGTTCTGATCTTCGTAGATCGTCCAGTAAGGATTATTACGTCCTTTGTTCCAAGCTACTTTTCCACCATCTTTATGGTACCCATTAGAATAAGTTTTTCCTGAATATGGATATCTATGCGGCTGAAGCATGTCTAAAGAGATACTACGAGGCATCTGAAGAAGTGAATAATACACACTCTCTCTACTTCCAACCGTTGGACGGTTATGTGTATCAGTATACGTATAAGAAAGCTTTCCTTCCAACCCGATATACTTGTTGATTTTAGAATCTAAACGAAGTGAGATATTGTATTTATCCTGAGTTGATTCAGGCTGAACACCTTCACCATCTTCGTACATTAATGATAGGCTATAGTTTACTTTTTCTGTACCACCTGAAACATTCACGTTTTGTACGTGAGTTACTGCAGTTTGGAAAAATTCTTTATGCTGATCGCCATGTGACTCCCAAGGAAGAATAGGCTGGTCCCTCAACCAATCTCTTCTTACCATTTGTCCTTGGTTTAATTTTGGTCCCCACGACTTTTCATTATTAACATCGGTATGAGGCTGACCATTATCATCCATAAATCGACCGAAATAAGCTGGATAACCAGAACCAGCACCATATTCGTTCTGAATTTCAGGATAATACATAATTTCAGAGAATCTCAACTGAGATGATATTGAAACTTTTACGTCTCCCGCTTTTCCTTTTTTAGTGGTAATCATTACAACACCATTCAATGCACGAGAACCGTAAAGAGCGGCAGCATTTGCTCCCTTCAATACTGAAATTGATTCGATATCCTCTGGGTTCAATGATGCAATACCACTACCAAAGTCGATATCACCACCCGAGAAAGATCTATTTGAAAATGGCACACCATCAACAACAATTAGGGCACCATTTGAACCTGTCAAAGAAGAAGCTCCCCTTAATACAATTTCAGAAGAACCTGTAGAACCACCACCTGTATTAGTAATAGTGATACCGGCACCTTTACCCTGCAAAGCAGTAAATACGTTTGAAGAACCTGAATTGGCTACTTCATCCCCTTTTACCTCTTCAACAGCATAACCTAATGCCTTCTTTTCTCTTTTAATACCTAAAGCTGTAACAACAACCTCGTCAACCTGTAAGTTTTCAACGTCAAGAGCTACATTCAATTTTGTCTCTCCATTCCAAACCACCTCTTTGTTTTCATATCCAACAAAAGAGAATAGAAGAGTTACTCCTTTTTTTTCCAACTTCATGGTATATTCTCCATCGAAATTGGTTACGACACCTTGCGTTGTTCCTTTCACCACCACATTGGCTCCAGGAATCGTTGTACCATTCCCCGAGTCGGTAACAACGCCGGTAACTACATTGCCTTGCGCAAATCCCCAGATGACCGCACACATGCAAATGATTGTTAGTAAGACTTTTTTCATTAGAATAAAATTTAGTTACTTAATCAATAAAACCACAAGCAGTATTATTATTGCTATAAGCAAACCTTCAATCATTAGTCGACTTATTCCTAACCGATTGAAAAAATTTTTAAACCGCATTCTGTTTTTATTAGCAAAGTAATTGGGCTGGCATCAAAAATGCTTTCAGAAGTGTCTCCGATAAGTGTATAAATGCATGTTTTTATTGTACAAATGTCTCTACTTTTTAAAATCATACCACCTACTTTTTTCTGTAAAACACTAATAATAGGCCCTTTAGAAAAAACTCATTTTCACTAATTTTGTTTCTATTTTTCAAGGTATTTACTTGGAGAAACTCCAAAAAGACGAGTAAAAGTTCTACTGAAATACGATGCACTAGAGAAACCAACCTCGAAAGCGATCTCTTCAATGCTCAATTCTCGTTCTTTCAGTAACTCAGCTGCTTTACGTAATCGGTAATTGCGAATATATTCCGATGGAGACATGCCGGTAACACTCTTCATTTTCTTATGGAAATAGCCTCGGCTAATTCCCACTTCATCGGCAATTTGTTCTATTGAAAGTTCAGAGTTACGTATATTTTTATCGATGTAAGTTCCCAGTTTATTCAACATTTTCTTATCCACTCCCGACAGCTCTATTTTATCCGGATCGGGTTTGGCAGTTTCTGCAAATCGTTTCTTCAGTTGCTCCCGATTTTTAAGCAAGTTATTCACCTGAGCCCTTAATAAATCGATGCTAAATGGTTTGGTCACATAAATATCGGCACCCGACTCGTAACCTTCCATTTGCGTTTCCTCTGCCGATTTTGCAGTAAGCAATATTACAGGGATATGAGATGTTGTCAACTTATCCTTCACCTTTCGGCAAAACTCTATTCCATCCATTTCCGGCATCATAATGTCTGAAATAATTATCTCGGGATAGAAATTATTGAGCTCCTTCAAACCATCTTTCCCATTGACAGCTGTCTTCACATAAAACTCACTCGAAAACTCATTTTGTAGATACTCTCTCAACTCAGCAGAATCTTCTACAATTAGCATCTTCACTTTAGAGCTAGAGCTGGTTTTACGCACATTGGCAGATTCCACTACTTGTTCTGAAATCTCTTTCTTTTTATTATCAACAATCAGCCAATCTTTTGGAAAGTGTTCATTTCCTTGCTTGAAAATCATCTCACAACGCAAACCTCCATCTTCGGCATCAACCAACTGAATAGTACCGTGGTGCAATTCCACCAGTTCTTTCACAAAAGCCAGGCCGATACCTGTTCCCATTCCATGGTTACTGGATTGATAGAAACGTTCAAACACTTTATCCTTTTCGTCATCGGCAATTCCAATTCCATTGTCTTCCACCCACAGTAATACTTCGTCGTTCTGCTGTTTGCAACCGATTTTCACAGTAACATCCGCATCTTCGGCATACTTTATGGAATTCGACACCAGATTGTAATATACATTCTCAAACATGGCAGCATCGCCCCATAAATTGGCTTGTTCGTTACAATAGTCCAGCTTAAAAGTTGGAGTCACATCTCCGGCTTTATGCCTGAATCGTTTGATAACTCCAGTGATAACGCTTTCGATATTCAATTGCTCCACCTTGGGCTTTAGTTTACCATTCTCTAGTTTTCTAAAGTCCAGCAATTGGTTCACCAAGGTTAACAATCGTTCGCTATTATTCTGAATCGTTTGATACAGTTCTTGTCGTTGCGTTCCCGACATGTCTTTATCTCTATTAATCAGAGAAGTAATTGGTGCTATAATCAGACTCAAAGGAGTACGTAATTCATGCGAGATATTGGTAAAGAATTCCGTTTTAATCTTTTCCACCTCACCTTTACGTTTTACTTCGGCCTCTTTCACCAACAACTGACTATTAAAGCGTTCCTCTTTTAGTGTATATTCTCTGAAGAACAGAATTACACCGATAAGCAATACGAGGTAGATAAGATTGGCCCACCAGGTATCCCACCACGGAGGAAGTATTATTATTTCCAACTGAATGAAATCTTCGCTTAAAAGGCCATCGCTATTGGATGCTTTCACTTTGAATACATATTCGCCAGCGGGCAAATTCGAATAGGTTGCAATTCGCTCTTTGCCAGCAAAAACCCAATCGTTATTGAAGCCATCCAGCATGTAGGCATATTCATTTTTAACACCATTCTGAAAAGTTAATGCCGAAAAACCGATGGTAAAGAAGCGCTCTTCGTAATTCAAAACCAACTCTTTCAGTCGACTAATATGCTCTTGCTTTTTATGGCCAACCATTTTCCCATTCACAGAAAGAGAGGTAAAAACAACCTTCGGGAAATCAGTCTGTACACTCATTCTATGTGGATCGAAAAGTGTTACTCCATTGGTAGTAGGCAATACAATTTTATTATTGGCCAAATCTCGCCCCTGATAGTTGAACACATTCGCTGAAAGGCCATCGTTTTCCAGATATTTCTGAATCTGCCCTGAATTATCCAATCGATTAAGACCATAAGTAGTAGCTACCCAAATATTTCCAAACACATCTTCATTTATTCCCTGAACACGGTTGCTTGTTAAGCCATCAGACTTATAAAACTGAACCACTTCATTGGGCTTTAAACAGTTCAGTCCATTTTCGGTCCCTACCCACAAACGCCCTTTTCTATCTTCTTCTATACAACGAATTACTTCATTACTCAACTGTTTATTTCGCTCGTATAAAATGAAGGCGCTATTGCCTTTTTCATATCGATATAAACCACTTTTAGTGCCAATCCAGAAGTTCTTATTGGAATCGTGAAACATAGAAGTAATAGAGGAAGCATACAATTTCCCTTTGCTAAAGTCAGATTGACAACTGTAAAAACACTTCGCTTTTCTATCGTAATAGAAGAGCCCTTGTTCCAAGGTTCCAATCCACATATCTCCATTGGGAGCTTGATCAATGGCCCACACACTATCATCAGAATAGGCTCCATCCTTGCTTTTTACTACCGGGAAATATTCTGCAACTTTCAATTTCTTATCCAGCATTACCAGTCCTTCTCGGTAAGTACCACACCACACATTCCCCAGGTAGTCTTTAAACAATCGCTTAATAACAGCCACTCCTTCAATTGGAACAAGCTGCTTCTTTTTCGATTTCAAGTTATACTTCCACAATCCATCACCATCAGTTGCTAACAACAGTTCGTCGTTATTCAGCACAAGCATGTCCAGAATACTACTTGTTATATCTTGCTGATTTTCCTGACCTAAAAGCGTCACAAATCGATCGGAAACCTCGTCGGCGGTATAAGCTCCACCATTGATAGCTCCCAACCAAACAATGCCCCTACTATCTTTAAATGCCGAATAAACGACACTTCTTTTATCTTCTGTTTTCTCCAGATGATATGGATTTACCTCTCCAGTTGAAATATTAACAGACGCAGCTCCGTCGCCATCAGATGTTACCAAAAGTGTCTGCTCATCGAAAAAACATAATGAGAATAGTTTTTTCGGAATCTGCTTGTTGGCAAATGGTTGTATTTTAAACTTTCCATCCACACGCAAAAGTCCCGATTTACTTGTTGCGATCCAATAATTGCCAATTCCATCTTCTACGATATCATTAATCTGGAACTCTTTTAACTCTTCTGTTCCCCAGGCTGACAATGTTTTTCCTTCGATATTCAAATTCAGAATTCCGCTGTTATCTGTAGCCAATAGAAACTGGTTCTTGCTATTCTTGAAGCATTTATTCACCCTTTCGGCCAACTCCTCATTAACCCAGGACACTTTAAAGAAAGTATTATTTTCGTCTAAAAAACAATGAGTTCCTTGTGATGAGAAAACCCAGATATTATTATCTGTTCCCTTGAAGATGGTTCGAATTACTGCCGGCATATTATCGGCCAGAAAATATTGCTCTATTTTCAGATTTTTCAGATCTATACAATTCACACCATTCTCTGTTCCAACCCATAATTTGTCATTATCTTCCTGATACAGACAACGAATTGAACTATTGGTCAAACTGTTGTTATCACCTTGTTTGCTATAAAATGATGTAAACGATTTTCCGTCGTGATAGAAAAGGCCTTCACGCGTACCAAACCACATACGCCCCAGAGCGTCTTCCGATATTGCAATAACTGAGCTATACGAGAACTCACCTTCAACCTCGAATGGTTTAAAATTCAAATGATTCGCCTTTGCCCCAATTGCCCATACAATTGTCAGCAAAAAAAGAATAAATTTTTTCATACCCTATACGTTACCAATCAGAATGCGGTGAAGGTTCCATGGAGAGCAACTAATAGCAAATGTAACTAATAAATCGAGTCTGTAAAAACGATTTAGCATTTTTACTAAAAAAAACGGAACTAGTCCGTTTTAGTGGTTATATCAATCAATTTTTTTCAATACTAGTCGAACCATAAATCAATACGGCCAAGCATTAATGCACCCCATCCTGCTTGTCCAACCAGCACTTGTTTTCCTTCTTTATTACTCAAGGCAACAGGCTCTTTCAAGAAAGTATGTGTATGCCCGCCAATAATTAAATCGGTGTTTTTTGTAGCACCAGCTAATGTATAATCAGAAATGTCATCGCCTTTGTATTTATGTCCTAAATGCGACAAACAAATAATCAAATCACATCCTTCCTCTTTCAATTCTGCTTCGATATCTAATGCTGCAGAAACAGGATTTTCGAAATGTGTTTTCCCGTAATTAGTTGGTGCTACCAAACCGTGCAATTCAATTCCAATTCCATAAATCCCCACCTTCAGACCTGCTTTATTGACAATAGTGTATGGCTTAAAAGTATCTTTTAAAATAGTCTCAGAGAAATCATAATTGGCATTTACTATTGGAAATTTCGCTTTAGGTAAAACATTGGCAATTCCTTCCAATCCATTGTCAAACTCGTGGTTTCCAATTGTTCCCGCATCATATCCCACTTCGCTCATTAGCTTAATCATCAACTCTCCTTTATAGAAGTTGAAATAAGGGGTTCCCTGAAACATGTCGCCTGCATCCAATAACAAAACATTATCTTCTTGCTTACGGATTTTATCAACCATTCGGCATAGATTTGTCAATCCTCCTTTGCCATCATATCGTCCTCCTGTAAACGATTCCAGGTGACAATGCATATCGTTGGTATGCAAAATAGTAAGCTTCGTTTTTCCTTTAGCTGCAAATGTGCTAAATGTTGGAGCTACCATTAGACCTGTAGTTCCTAACGCTATGTTTCGAATAAATGTTCTTCTATTTTGCATCTTTAATCCTCCCATCCAGCTTAGCATCAATTACAATACCTTTGCTATTTTTCAACTTTAAATCTTCGATAATAACATCACGAATTTTCAAGCCAGTATTAACTCTTTTCTCAGGCTTAGCCAACATATGAAATGTATCTCCTCCACTGGCCAGGTAATCGCTTGTTGCTACCCAATAGCTGTTCTTATTATCAATGGCTTCTCCCAATACAGTAATGGCAGTGGCCTTATCATCTTTTATTGTCAAACGACAACCACTCACACCTTCTCCTCCACGACGACTTATGGCATCGAGCATCTGTTTCAACTGCTCTCCCGACAACTGCAGAAGTACCAGTTCATTTTCGAAAGGCATCAATTCAAATATATTTCGAACCGTAATAGTTCCTTTGGGTAAACTAGAACGAAGTCCTCCATTATTAGCCAGGGAGACAGCTATTGTTTCATTATTCAAATGCTTCTGTGCATATTTCTGTGCTACTTCTCGCAACAGATCCGATACAAAGTTAGATAGTTCACTTTCGGGGCGGTAAGCAGAAAGCTCTTTTGCCGAAGTTGCAATCGCTTCATTCATCTGCTCGTCTAACTCTTTTTTGTAAGGAGCAATAGCCGCATCTATCCTACTCGTTTTTCCTTTCACAACCACCACATCCTGATAATTCGAGCTATATTTTACCAATTCTTTGGTCTGATTACATGCCAACAACATGACAGCCAAAGCAAGAGTTGCTATCCCTCTTCCAATAAAGCTAAATTGCATCTGTTTTATTTTTTGTTTTAATGAATTCATTAATTGCATCTCAAATACTCACGTGAAAACAATTTATTGCATCAATTTGTTGCAAAATTTAGGTAATAAAACTGTGACATTTTCATTCATTAAGAATTAGTCGGGGTAGCACTAATATTCGTATTTAGCACTCACCAATTCTAAACTATTTTATGCTTATTTAAACCGTGATAAAAATTAGTAGTCAAACGCATAAATAGCCGATTATTTTTGATGAACAACCATACTGACACGGTTAAAATCTATTTTTTTAATATTTTTGAGAACAGAATCATTATACCACATCCAAAACCAATTAAGAAGTGTTAATCCGTAACTTGAATTATAAAACAATTGCTTTAATTGTATCGCTTATTTTCTCGATTGGCATATGTCACTCGCAAAATTCGAACAAGACAGTTAAAGCAAAAAAAGGAGAAGGCGTTTATTCTCTCCTAAAACGCAATGGTTTATCGCCTAGTGAACACCTAAACGACTTCATTAAACTGAATAAAGGGAAATTGGGAAAAAACAATGCACTGATTGTAGGCAGAACCTATTATTTGCCCTCCACACCAGCTGCAGTAGCCAGTTCCAGAAGTTATTCCATATTCGGTAAAAAATACGCAAAAATAAACCCGAAGAGCAGTAAACTAAAAGGCATGGTTTATTACTTAGTTAGTGGTCACGGTGGTCCTGATCCCGGAGCTGTAGGGCGTTATGGCAAATACAAATTATGCGAAGACGAATATGCATACGATGTAACGTTACGATTAGCCCACAACCTAATGGAACATGGAGCACTGGTCTACATGATTACTCGCGACCCCAACGATGGAATTCGAGATAGTAAAATATTAAAACCGGATAAAGATGAGGTATGTTATCCTAAATTGCGTATCCCATTAAATCACATTGCACGACTTCGTCAAAGAAAAAATGCAGTCAATAAATTATACAAAAAACATAAGGGCAAAAGACAGCGAGCCATCATAATCCATGTGGATTCTCGTTCTAAACGCCAGAATATTGACGTATTCTTTTACTACGACAAGCGTAGTAAAGTGGGACGCAAGTTGGCCAGCAACCTCTTGAATACCTTCAACCAGAAATACCGTAAACATCAACCAGGCAGAGGATACGAAGGATCTATTTCCAGCCGAAACCTATACGTTCTGAAGCACACTTATCCTCCTGCAACATTTATTGAATTGGGAAATATCAACCATAGTCGTGACCGAAAGCGTTTCTTGCAGAAAGAAAACAGAATGGCTTTAGCCAACTGGCTAACAGATGGTATTCTTTTGGATGCTTCAAACAACAAGTAATTCTACAGCATAAGCTTTTCTTTGGAGAACTGCTCAAAAATCTTGTAATTTTACAGATATAACAACCTGAATTCGGTCTATTTTTCTGAATTCAGGTTAACAATCTATAAGATGACACACATCCCAGCTCAAATATTACTATTCGATGGTAACTGTGTTTTATGCAATGGCCTGGTTCGTTTTATATTGCGTTGGGAAAGTAATGAGCAACTTCACTTTGCTCCGTTGAAATCGGAGATAGCCAACCAGTTGGCACAAATTCATCCTCAGATAAAAGAAAAAGACAGTGTTATTTTAATTACCGGGAATCAGATTTATACCGAATCGGATGCTGCTGTTGAGTTAGCTAAGTTCTTAAAGTGGCCCTTCAGGATTGGGTATTATTTTCGATATATTCCGAAAAGTTGGCGGGATTTTATTTATCAGTTCATTGCTTCGAACCGATATAAATGGTGGGGACGCACCATTTGTGAGCTTCCCCACGACAAAAATTCACAAAATCGATTTCACCGATAAAATCGAATCTGACAATTACAGTTCCAATTCATTGGCTTCGTATGCCTTATAACTTTCTGAAAGCATTGCCAAAAGTTTACTCATCTCCTGAACGCCTTGCAATGTAGAAGCCGAAACCTCTTTCTTCTGCATACGTAAAAGCAATACTCCGTAAATGCCATTCAAACAAGCTTCAATAGGGTTAGGCTTCTGCTCGCCCGATTTGCTTATTACATCCTGAATAATTGGATCGACTGATTGATATTGCACGCCATAAGAAGGAGCTTTGCCCGACTTTAGCAATGCCAAATGAAAATCGAATAACTCGTTCACTAAGTTGGCAAAAACCTGCAAATGACCTTTTTCCAATTTATTCTCTTTGGCCATCATCACTGCAAGGTTTTCATACCATGCTTCAATCTCTTTTTTCTGATCCTCGTCGCCACCATAACGTGAAACCAACTGAGTACGAATTTGATTCATATCGGCTTTGCAGGCACGAATTAAATCTTCGATTTGCCACATATATAGAATATATTCAGCAATATTCTCTTTTCGTTTTCTTTGAGCTATCTGCATAATATTACCAGTCCATTAGATTATCTAAATCGCGACGTTCTTTCTTGGTTGGGCGCCCTGCCCCACGATCGCGTTTGTAAAGTTGTAGTCGCTGCATTTCAAGTAAGTCGATTTGGTCTTGCGCTGTCACTTCCACCATAAAACCAGGAACCAATTTGGCTCCCATTCGTTTTCCAGATACATCCAGCACCTTATAACTACGCACTATAGGATTCATCTTTACATTAACGATCTCTCCTATTCGTACATTTCGGGAAGGCTTTACAGTACTTCCTCCAATAGTTACATTTCCCTTTTTTATGGCAGCACTTGCCAGTCCGCGAGTTTTAAAAATACGAACTGCCCAAAGCCATTTATCAACTCTTACTTGTTCGTCCACTACTTTTTAATATTATATTGATTCATTGTTCGGGCTATTCCAATGGTTGAAATTCCCTTTATACTACCAATACAATGCTTTATCAACTGCTCTAGTTCAGTTTCTTCGTCTTTGGACCATTCGCCTAAAACATAGTTTACTTGCTGACCACGTCCGAATTCACTGCCAATACCAAAACGCAAACGAGGGTAATCGTTTCGTCCCAATACTTCGTTGATATTCTTTAGTCCGTTGTGTCCTCCATCACTTCCTTTAGCTCTAATTCTGATTGAGCCAAAAGGCAATGCCAGGTCATCAACTAAAACATATATGTTCTCAATAGGAATTTTTTCCTTCTGCATCCAGTAGCTAACCGCTTTCCCACTCAAATTCATATAAGTAGAAGGCTTTAGCAATATGTAGGTACGTCCTTTAAATCGATACTCGGTTACAGATCCATAACGCTTACTCTCAAAAACAATATTGGACGCCTCTGCGAGAGCGTCCAATATCTTAAAGCCAATGTTATGACGGGTATTTTTATATTCTTCCCCGATATTTCCGAGTCCTACTATGAGGTATTTCATAATAGACTTAGATTTTACATTAACAATTCTTAGTTTGCAGCTGCAGCAGCATTCATAGCCGCACGTGCAGCACGTGTAATGATGATAGTAGCAACTGGTACATCTGTAGCGTTAAGTAACTCAAGGTTCTCAACGTTAACAGCACCTACTTTTACACTTTCACCAAGACCAAGCTCAGTTACATCAACGCTGATTGTATCAGGAAGATCTTTTGCAAGAGCTCTTACTTTCAAACGACGAAGGTTCACTTTCAATTTACCACCGGCTTTGATACCTTTTGCAAAACCTTCAACCTTAACAGGTACTTCGATTTTCACAGGCTTATCATCAGTGAACTCTAGGAAGTCTACGTGTAGTACTTCGTCAGTTACTGGGTGGAATTGAATGTCTTGCATGATTGCATTGTAAACAGTTCCATCGATATCCAACTTCAAAAGGTATACATTTGGAGTAATAACGATTGAACGGAATGCATTTGCTTCAGCATAGAAATGGATAGGAGCTTCTCCACCGTAAATAACACATGGAACTTTTCCTTCTTTTCTTAACTTCTTAGTCTCTTTTTTACCAAGAGTTTCACGCAAGTGACCTTTAATTTCAATACTTTTCATCTCTAAATCTAATATTATAAGTTAACAATAAGTGGTACTCAGCGACTATAAACAACTGTATAGCAACCGCATACACCACCATTAACAACATGCTCTAATTAAGAGCGGTGCAAAGATATAAATAAAAACCGAGATACACGATCATGCATCTCGGTTTTAAAATATTTTATTTCACTACAAATCAGCTTTCTACAAGTAGAATGAGCTAATAGATTGGTAGTGGTATACTTTTTGAATTACATCGGCAAGCAACTCACCAATTGGTAAGATTTTAATTTTGCTTGACTCTTGCTTTAAAGGAATTGAGTTAGTAAAATAAACCTCTTCCAGTGCTGAAGCATCGATACGATCATAAGCTGGTCCTGAAAGTACAGGGTGACTGGCAAATGCTCTCACACTCTTAGCACCTTTTTCTTTCATCAGGTCAGCCGCTTTAGTGATAGTACCAGCAGTATCGATCATATCGTCAACGATAATTACATCTTTACCTTTTACATCACCAATTACAGTCATATTACCAACAACATTCGCTTTACTACGTGTTTTGTGGCAGATAACCATATCAGCTTCTAACATTTTTGCATAAGTATTGGCTCTCTTACTTCCACCTACATCAGGAGAAGCAATTACCAAGTTCTCTAATCCCATTTTCTTGATGAATGGAATAAAGATAGCAGATGCATACAAGTGATCTACAGGAATATCGAAGAATCCCTGAATCTGATCGGCATGCAAATCCATAGTAATTACACGATCGACACCAGCACTTTGCAACATATTTGCAATTAGCTTTGCACCAATCGATACACGTGGTTTATCCTTGCGATCTTGACGAGCAAAACCGAAGTAAGGAATTACCGCAACAATTTTATAAGCTGATGCTCTTCTGGCCCCATCAATCATCAACAACAATTCCATTAAGTTGTCCGTTGAAGGGAAAGTTGATTGTACAACAAATACGTGCGATCCTCTCACTGTTTCTTCATAGCAAGGCTCGAATTCTCCGTCACTAAATCGGGTACAAACCGATTGTCCCATCTCTTCTCCTAAGCTCTTGCAAATCGACTCAGTTAAATACTTTGAAGCTTCACATGAAAAGATCTTCCGTGGTGCTTTTTTAGGCATTTCTGCTTTGATTTTAATTAAAAATTAAATGGATTTTTTAGATGCGGCAAAGGTAAAAAAACTTTCTGAACCTACATAAGTTATTCAGCAGCAAGTGGATATTTTAAAGCACAATTGCTAACCAACTTATTTACAACATCTTTAGTTCTTAACATTCAATTAGCTTGAAGTATTCAGTCCATCGATAAAATCTAAAAGCTCCTGTTTTCCACGCCTATCGGAAGAACTTGTAACAATATATTGAGGCATTTCTTCCCAGCTCTTCAGCATTTCCTCTTTATATTTTTTAAGATTTTTCTCCAGCTCGTTGGCTCTAAGTTTATCGGCTTTTGTAAATACTATTACAAATGGAATTTGACTAATTCCCAACCACTCCATAAATTCCAAATCGATTTTCTGAGGAGTATGTCTGGCATCGATTAAAACAAACATACAAACCAAATTATCTCTATTTAGAATGTAGCTTGTGATGGTTTTATGAAACGCCCCACGCATCGACTTAGGCACTTTTGCGTAACCATATCCGGGCAAATCGACCAAATACCACTCTTTATTGATTAAAAAGTGATTGATCAGCTGCGTTTTTCCTGGAGTAGAAGAAGTTTTAGCCAACGACTTTCTACCACATAACATGTTTATAAGCGACGACTTTCCAACATTTGAACGTCCAATAAAAGCATATTCATGCAAATTGGCTTCCGGACATTTCCGGTGATCGCTGTTACTCATCAAAAAACTAGCTTCTTTAATCTCCATTGCTCTATTTTTAAAACAAAAGAGGCTGTAACTCTACATTACAACCTCTTTTATTATCATTTTAATATTACTCTTCTATGTAAACTTCCAACATTTTTGCAGTTCCGTTTTTAGGAACCAATGTGAAGTTATCGATATTGGCTGGCATTAAAACAGTATCGCCTTTTTTCATCGTTTCTGCTTTGTCCTCACCATATCCAATTACACATTCTCCTTCCAGACACATGTAAATGATGAAAGAATCCAATTGATTGTATTCTTTTTCAACCGAATGAGTTAGCTCCAACACATTGGTTGTAAAATACTCACACTTGGCCAATTCCGATGATTTATTTGCTTCAGCAGTATAGTTTGTTTTATACTCTTCGTGCAAAGTAAAATCAATGGCATCTAAAGCCAAATCAGTATGTAATTCGCGGGTATTTCCTTTGTCGTCCTTACGGTTATAATCGTAGATACGGTATGTTACATCGGAAGTTTGCTGAATTTCAGCAATAACCAATCCACTACCAATAGCATGGACTCTACCAGCTGGCATAAAGAACACATCACCTGCTTTTACCTCTTCCGCATTAAGGATTTCAGTCAGCTGATTATCTTTCAAATACTTTAAGTATTTCTCTTTATCCACCTCTTGGTTAAAACCAGAAACCAACTTGGCACCTTCGTCGGCTTGCAACACATACCACATTTCTGTTTTACCAAAAGCGTTATGGCGCTCTTTCGACATTTCATCGTCAGGATGCACCTGAATAGAAAGGTCGTCGTTTGCATCGATGAACTTAATCAACAAAGGAAATTCTTCGCCAAAACGTTCATAAATTCCCTCGCCAACAAGGTCGCCCATGTAAATTTCGATTAGCTCTTGCAGGTTATTCCCTTTCAAGAAACCATTACTAACGGTAGAAACATTGCCAGCAACTCCTGAAAGTTCCCAGCTTTCTCCACAGTTTGGAAGTGGCTCGAAATTCTTTTGAAAATGTGTTTTTAATTTATCTCCCCCCCAAATTTTGTCTTTGTAAATGGGTTCGAATTTCAATGGATATAAATCACTCATGAAAAATTATATGCTTATGGTTATTAGTATTCGTAATCGACACAAGCACGTTGTTCAGCAATAGTCTTCACATAGTCTACCACTTTTACATGCTCGGGATGAATAGCATATGCTTTCAAATCGTCCATTGAATTGAAATGAGTGGTTAAACACAAATCGTAGTTCGCACTATTCAATTCATGATTTAATCCTACCTCAATAAACTTTAGCTCTTCAATTACTCCGTCTAAAGCCAACAACATCTCTTTCATTTTATTCAAAGCTGCTGTTTTCTCTGCATCTGCAGCAAATTCTCTCAACTTAAAAAGAACAATATGCTTAATCATCGTATTCAATTTTTATAGTTACTGAATTAATCTACGGTGCGAAATTAATACTTTCTACCGGAACAACATTAGTGGCTCAATCAAAATATTTACAGTTTATCATATAAAGACCAATGGCTGTATTTACAGATTATCAGCCACATCTAATAATTCAATTGTATCGAATTCTAATTTCTTTTTCTGAATATCCGAAAATCGAATAATCTTAAAATCTTATCAAAATAATAACCTAATCACTTAAAATTCGTTCATACAGACAATAACCTATGAATGAATCTTTTTCACCTTTAGAGGCATAAAATTGATGCAATAAATATATCGATGACTAAAATATATGCACTAAATTTGCATCAAAACTGATACACTATGATTATTATTGGAATTGCAGGAGGAACTGGATCGGGAAAAACAACCGTTGTTCGTAAAATTATTGAGCGACTTCCCGAAGGAGCGGTAACCGTATTGGGACAAGATTCATACTATAGAGACAACAAACATTTGCCATTGGAAGAGCGTCAGAAAATTAATTTCGACCATCCTAATGCCATTGAATTTGAACTATTAACAGAACATATAGACAAATTAAAGAAAGGACTTCCGGTAGAAGAACCTATTTACTCTTATCTTACTTGTACGCGTTCCGAAGAGACCAATCCGATTGCACCTAAAGAGGTAATCATTGTGGAAGGAATTTTGTGCCTGGCACATGCTCCATTGCGCGATTTAATGGACATCAAAGTATTTGTTGACTGTGAAGCCGACCGCCGACTTTCTCGTGTAATTAGCCGAGACATTATGGAACGTGGTAGAAATGTAAAACAAGTACTCGATCGCTACGAAAAAACGGTTCGTCCGTCGCACTTACAATTTATCGAGCCTACCAAACGCTACGCCGACATTATTGTTCCCGAAGGTGGAAGTAACAAGGTAGCTATCGATATCTTAACCCAATTTATCGAGAAAAACCTGATTTCACAAAACAGCTAATCATGCTCAAAAAACTGAATGCCGAAGATGTACTTTTTATCGATGTAGAAACTGTTCCTCAATACGAATTATTTGAGGATATGCCTGAACGCTTCCAGAAGTTATGGGAGAAGAAAGCGCAATTTCTAACCAAGGAAGACGAAACGCCTGCAGATATCTATCAGCGTGCGGGAATTTATTCCGAATTTGGTAAAATCATCTGCATCTCGGCCGGTTTTATTGTTCAGAAAGAAGGAGAAAGACAATTTCGGGTTAAGTCGTATTATGGCGATGACGAAAAGCAAGTGCTTTCGGAATTCAATAATATGCTAACCCGATTCATGAGCTCTCCACGCAAAAGAGTTTGTGGCCACAACGCACTCGAATTCGACATTCCTTACATTGCCCGTCGCACTGTTATCAACGGTTTAGAGCTTCCAAACATTTTAGATATAGCCGGAGCCAAGCCTTGGGAAATTAAAGATATTTTTCTGGACACTATGCAGCTTTGGAAATTTGGCGACTACAAACACTACACTTCGCTGGATTTGTTGTGTGCCATTTTCAACATTCCTACACCGAAAGATGATATCGATGGCAGCGAGGTAGCTGCAGTTTATTATCAGGAAAACGATTTGGACAGGATAGCCCGCTATTGCGAGAAAGATGTATTTGCCACAGCACAGCTATTACTGCGCTATAAGCGAAAACCACTGATTCCTCAGGAAAATTATTTGGTTGCACCGTAAGTGCAACCACTCATCAACTTTTATTTACTCTAGAATTTTCTCATGCGATCCATATCGCGTTTCGCATCGTTGCGCTTCAATGTTTCGCGCTTGTCGTAATGTTTTTTACCGCGAGCCAAAGCTATTTCTATTTTAGCCAAACCTTTATCGGTAACAAACAAACGAATAGGAATAATGGTAAAACCAGTCTCTTTGGTTTTTCGTTCCCATTTATTCAACTCTTTTCGGTTCAACAACAATTTTCTTTCACGACGAGCATCGTGGTTATTGCAGGTTCCCCAATCGTATTCTGCAATGTGCAGGTTTTTCACAAACATCTCGTTGCGGGCAAAATAGCAATACGAATCAGCCAAACTAGCCTTTCCTAAGCGAATCGATTTAATTTCGGTTCCCAAAAGCTGAATTCCTGCAATTAACTTATCTGTGATTTCGTACTCGAAAAAAGCTTTCTTGTTACGAATATTTACGTTCGACGACTTATTATGTCCCATTTAATTCAAAATTTATCAACTTAAACCGTATAAAACAGCTTTAGCAGATTCCACAAAATATAATACGAAGCCACAAAACTCACGATCATTATCAGAATGCTTACTCCAGCAAATCGAAAATGATGCTTTTTAGCTCCTTCAAAAAAGTAGGGTACACCAACATACATCAGGTAGAAACTGTATAACGAAAACAGTTCTAAAATATATACCCCTGAAAACAAATTGGTAATGATAGTGGTCATAAAAGCAGGAATACTACTCAACACCACCAACTTCAACACATTCTTCTTATCGGCCTCGATGGCCAGTATCTCACGAATGGCCCAACATCCTAAATAAACCGATACCACATATTGAAAAACATCTCGCAATGCTTTAAAAAGCAAGAACCAATAGTCGGTTCCATATTTCGATCCAGCAATCCAGCCCCCCACAAAAGCACTTACTCCCACCAGCACCATGAATAACATGAAATACTGTGTTACCGCTTTCAACGAAATGGCTTCTACCTTCGATTCCCAAAATTGCTTGGGCGAAACAATTAATGTTTTCGATGTATTATATAGTTCTAATATTGGCTCTTTCCAGTTCATTTACATGAAAATTTCTCCAAAAATAAACAATTTAGATTTAGGAATTGATAATTTCGCACTTACTAACAAAGCGAAGGTTATAATGAAGCCATATAATTTAATCACAATATTAGGTCCTACTGCAACGGGGAAAACAGGAGTAGCCACTGAATTGGCCTACCAAATGAAAAGTGAAATTATTTCTGCCGACTCTCGTCAGGTGTACCGTGGCATGGATTTAGGAACAGGAAAAGACATTTCGGAATATACCGTTAACGGTCATGCTATACCTTACCACCTAATTGATATTGTGGATGCTGGCTATCAATATAATGTTTTCGAATTTCAGCGCGACTTTATTCCTGCCTTCGAAGATATTCAATCAAGAAATATTGTACCGATCATGTGTGGAGGCAGTGGCCTTTACCTCGAAGCTATCCTGAAAGGTTATCGACTGATTCAAGTTCCCAACAACGATGAGTTAAGAGCACAATTAGTAGATAAAAATCTGGAAGAATTAACCGAAATTCTAAAAGCTTACAAATCGGATTTACACAATACAACCGACGTAGATACAACCAAACGCGCCATCAGAGCCATTGAAATTGAAGAATACTATTCGAAAAATCCGGGCATAGACACCAACTTTCCGGAAATTAACAGTTTGGTTGTTGGTATTAAATTCGATCGACTAAGCAGAAGAAAACGCATTACCCAACGCTTAAAGCAGCGCTTTGACGAAGGAATGCTCGACGAAGTTCAAAAACTACTAGATTCTGGCGTTACTCCTGAAGCATTGGTTTATTACGGCTTGGAATATAAATACCTTACTCTACACTTAACAGGAAAACTAAGCTACAAAGAGATGTTTGAACAACTGAACACTGCAATTCATCAGTTTGCCAAACGACAAATGACTTGGTTCCGTCGTATGGAGCGTAATGGAACCACCATAAAATGGCTGGACGGCTACATGCCAATGGAAGAAAAAATGGAGAAAATTAAAGAGTGGATGGGGAATTATTAGACTGATAGATCATTAGGTTTTCAGATTGCCAGACTCTGCTAGCGCAAATTTGTAATTTGTGCTATAAAAAACAAATTATCCCATTAGTCCCAATTACAAATCGGGACTAGCAGATAAAGATTATTCTGACTCTCGAAATTTCTTTTCTCTTCGCTAGCGCAAATTTGCAATTTGTGCTATAAAAACTAATTATCCGATTAGTCCCGATTATACATCGGGACTAGCAGATAAAGATTATTCTGATTCTCTAAATTTCCATTCTAACTTTACCCGAACTGTTTCTTTTCCGTCCGATTCACGAATAATTGCAGCTAACTGATCTTCTCCTTCAGCTACTTCGTTTCTTACAACAGCTAATTTATCTCCCAGTACAGCTTCGTTTAAGAAATTAATTTCGTAGCCAGTAATTTCTGTTTTCTCAATCACCTCGTCCGACATCGAATCGATTATTCGTTGTAAGTAACGCGCATTATTTACATGCTGGTTCAGATCGATATCGCTATAAAGCACATCTCGGAAATCAGATTGAAAATCAGCTTTCACATCTCCCAATTTCGAAGTACTCCATTCAATAACTGATTTCGGATCGGCTTTAAACAAATCTAAAATCGAATTGATTCGCACCATTCGGTGGGTAGAAGCATCGACTACCAACCAATGCGAAACAGCTTCAATCATCAACTCTCCGTCTTTATTTTCAATTCTAAATTCACGGCGTGCAAATGGGCCATCTACTCCACAAGCCCATGTTTTACCCACAATTTCTTCTCGCCAGTTGGGACGTTTGTAGATCTTTACTTTCATTCTGGAAAGCACCCAAAGCAGGTTGCGCTCTTTCAATTCATCGTATCCAAACGACAAACGATTGGCATCGCGCCAAGCTAAATCTTCTAAAATTCCGGCAATAGCAGGTATCGATATACGACCAAAACGATCGGTTTGAGCAGCACTTATGAACATTCTATCTATAGGTTTGTATTATCAACTGTCAATATTTTTTAAACCATCAAATTTAAGTCGAAACTTTGAAAATAAGCGGCTTTTAACCAATTTTGCAAAAATTTTTATCCAATGGCAATTATCATAAAGAATAAAGAGCAGATTGAAGGCATTCGCAAATCATCGAAATTAGCTGGTCAATCGCTTGTATACATAGAACAATTCGTAAAAGAAGGAGTTAGTACTGAATTTCTAAATCAGAAAATTCACGATTTCATTATTGAAAACAATGCTACTCCAGCCACTTTAGGCTATAATGGCTACCCAAAGTCGTGCTGTATTTCGCTTAATAATGTTATTTGCCACGGAATTCCTTCAGAAGATACTATTCTTAAAAATGGTGATATCTTAAACATTGATGTTACTACTATTTTAGATGGCTACTTTGGCGACACATCACGCATGTACGTGGTAGGTGAAGTAGATAAAAAAACACAAAAGCTGATCGACGACACCAAGCACTGTCTGAACTTAGGGATTCAGCAGGTGCGCCCAGGAAATCACTTTGGAAACATTGGTTTTGTTATTGGTCGTTACGCTAAAGCCAAAGGCTACAGTGTGGTTTATGAATTCTGTGGCCATGGAATTGGCATGGAATTCCACGAAGATCCTCAAGTAGATCACCTATCGAGAAAAAACACTGGTGATGTTATGCAGCCAGGTATGACTTTCACCATTGAGCCAATGATCAACCAAGGTAGGCCAAAAGCTAAAATTGACAAAGAAGATGGCTGGACTGCAAGAACAATCGACGGTAAGCTTTCGGCACAATTCGAGCACACTATTTTGGTGACAGAAGATGGCTATGAAGTCCTAACTGATGTTTCGGACGAATATTAGTAAAGACAAAGAATAAATTCAAATAAAAGAAAAGGTTGCCTTATAAAAAGCAACCTTTTTTGTTTTATCGAACTTCTAACTCGTCTTTAGACGGTAACTTTGGAAATGGCTTGTGCGGTTCGGCCTGATACCAAAACGCTACCGAAGCGATATCGCTCTTTTGAGGCAAATATCGTCCTCCACTTCGCCAGCCTAAATCCTGAATGGTTACTTTCAGGTCTTTCTCAAAACGGATTGGATCGGTAATATGCCAGCGATACATTCCAAAGCGCTGATTGGCTTTATAGGTGCCATCAGGGCGAATTACCTGATGCAAGCCAGCATAAGCAGTAGAGAACTCTTTATACTGTCCTCCGCGATCGAAATTATACGAACCACAGAAGTAGTCCTCGGTACCGGTTCCGCAAATGGTCGGAAATTTCTTATCTCCATCCATAAAGAACTTAATTTCTCCTTCGCCCCACCAGCCATTATTATTCACTTGCCAAGCCATGTAAGTTCCCACATAGTGACCTTTTCCTTTAATTCCATCCACAATCACGTAGTCTTTCTTGTATGGATTTGGATTTGTTCTGCGGAATTGAGCATGAAAATATGCAGCATCTTCTGGCACTTCTGTTTCGCAATAATCAATTTGATAATACAATCGCATATCTTTCTCATCGATATTTTCGAAAGTAATCTTGCACTTCTTACGGAAAGGCATCTGCCAGTAGCAATTGAATGCACTTCCTGGATTAACACATACTGCCAAAGAATTCAGCTGAGCATACTCACACCATCCCATTCCAAAGAAATCGCCAATAGGACATTCTACCGATGGTTCTTTTTCGTCGTCCCAATAGATGCGAATAACTGAAAATCGCCAATTGCCTGTAGGCGTCATCCAAATGTGCTGAATAGCTCCAGAACCATCAATTTCGGCCAATGTAAACTCTTGTTTGGACTTAATTACTACAAATGGATTTACTTTCCAGCCCTGCCCCAGTTCGCGGGCTGCATGTGCGGCACTTCCCTCTTTCAAGGTAGCCATTCCGCCTTTTCCTTTTTCGCCGGTGAAGTTTTCCGGACAAATAGATCTTGTTTTTGCATCGGATAAACGATACAGATTTCCCAAATTGTTATTCAAACCATTGTGCTTTACCTGAGCAAACCCGGTAAACGCCAATAGCATGAAAACAAACACACTAATTCGTTTTTGCATGATTTTAATTCTAGATTGGTTTATAAAAAATGATTCGCTAAAACGTATTAGCAAATATATAAAAAAGGAATCATATTGAAAATCAGGGCTTGTTATATATGGAAACGGGAGACCGGAGAAAAGGAAACAGGAGACTGGCTACAAACAAAAAAGCTGCTCCGAAATAAATCGAAACAGCTTTTGCACGGGAGGAGAGGCTCGAACTCCCGACACCTGGTTTTGGAGACCAGTGCTCTACCAACTGAGCTACACCCGTGTGTTCTTCAAAAAGAAGTAAAAAAAAGGTAGCTAAAAGCTACCTTAGACGCGGAGAGAGAGGGATTCGAACCCCCGGTACCTCGCGGTACAATGGTTTTCAAGACCACCGCATTCGACCACTCTGCCATCTCTCCAATAAATGAGTTTCTCTTGACTTCTCAAGATCACTAATTGCTTAGCGACTCACACTGTCATTTCCTTGTCGACAGCGAGTGCAAAAGTAGGAGAAAACTTGTTCCCTGCAAAGGTTTCAGCGTTTTTTTTTCATCTTTTTTCGCATTAAAAACTTAACTTCCTGAGAACGAACAAGATTAATTTTTCACTTTTTTTCAGTGGATTTTCCACTTTATGAAATCTGCCTACTTTTTAGTCAATTCTTACAACAGAAAATCTTTTACTTTTTCGAAAGAAATTCGATTTATCCCCAATTTATCCCAATTTTCAAATGGAATTGGAATATTAGGCAACTCTTTAATGGCATCTTCGAAAACATACACCTTGAAACCACGTTCAGCTAATCCGACAACAGCTCTGTCTACACAAACATTAGTTGTCACTCCGTAAACAAATATCTTTTTCGGATTAATGATTCGTAAAAGCTCTTCGGTATTCTCATTTCCCAAGAAAACATCGAAATTATCTTTACGAATTAAAATATTCCGGGCTTTCAATAATTGTTCATGATCTGGAAACAACGGATAATGTTTGTCCCAATCGAAAAGCAAAGGACATTCCGGATTTGTTTCATCGATGTATTCTGCCCCAATAGTACCCCCCATGCAATGCTGAGGAAACGAGTGTACAAAATCGGGGTTAGCAGATAGCTCTTCGGAAGTAATTTTGTGGTAATCGGCTGTATTTATAACTCTAATCTCATTTTCGGAAGCAAATTGAGTAATAGCAGCCCACTTTTCCTTCAACAACTCAGCTCCCGAAACATATAATTTTCCTGTTGGTTCCACAAAGTCAACTTGTGTATCAACATTCCAAAATAAATTCTCTGAATCCATCCCCTTCAAATTTATATATACAAGAAAATGATTTTAATGGGGATTAAGTTAGCAAAAAATGCAATAGTTTACTATTTCTAAAATCTTGACGACAACAATTTACATCTCTCAATTAGAATGAATCGACAAGAGAAATACAACTATTTAATGGGCATTTAGAATATAACCAACTCCGCGAATGGTATCTAACACTAAGCTCGAATCGTCTTTTAAATACTTACGAATTCTACTAATGAACACATCCATACTTCTCCCCAAGAAATAATCGTTTTCGCCCCACAATTCAGTTAAAATTTGTTCGCGTTTCAATACTTTATTCTTGTTTAAAATTAAATAACGAAGTAGCTCTGCCTCTTTTTGAGTAAGTCGATATTCTCCTGATGGTGTTTTCAGCTTGAATTCATCGAACAACAGACAAATAGAATGCAACTCTAGATTTTCAGGTTCCGACTTCTGACTTCTTTTTAAGATATTCTGAATACGAAGCACCAACTCTTCCACTTCAAAAGGTTTGGTTATGTAATCATCGGCTCCCAATTTTAATCCTGTCAAGATATCGTCTTTTTGATTACGTGCAGTTAGAAATATAAAAGGCACAGTTTCGTTCTGCTTGCGAATATGTTTCCCTAAAGTAAAACCATCCATCTCTGGCATCATAACATCCAGAATACATATATCAACCTTATTGTGATTAAATAGCTCTAACCCCTCTTTTCCATCACGAGCCAACAACACTTCGAAACCACTAATTTCTAAAAACTGAGAAAGGACATTTCCTAAATCTATATCATCTTCGGCTAATAAAATTTTCATAGCTTATTTGTGTTTTAATGGTAATGTGATTTTAAATGTAGAGCCTCCTGTCAAAGAACTTTCCACCTGAATAGTTCCCTGATGAGCATCAATAATTCGTTTTACAAAGTACAGCCCCAACCCCAAGCCTTTTACTTTGTGTTTATGATTATGGTTGCAACGGTAAAATTTAGTGAAGATCTGACGTTGGTCTTCTTTCTTTATTCCAATACCATTGTCTTTCAAATTTACATGTAAATAGTTGGATGATGAAAAAACATCTAACTCAATTTGCGGTTCTTCATCGCAATACTTCACCGCATTGGTCAACAGATTATTCATCACACGGGTTAACTGAAAACGATCGAATTCCGCAACCATATCTTCGGCAATAGAAAAGTTCTGGTGTATCTGAACCTTATCTTTCCCGATATCAATCTTAAACGACGAAACAATCTCCTCAAAGAACGACCTAACAGGTGCTTCAGCTAAAGCAATTTTAAACTCGTTCCGCTCCAAAACACTTACATCTAAAATATGATCGATCATTTGCGTCAAGTGCTTGTTCTGCTTCTTTATTATCTCGGAAAGCTGTTTCGACTTATTCTTATCTTTCAAAACCGGCTCCATGGTCAAACTGGAACTCGCCACTGCAATAGTCGACAAAGGAGTTTTCAACTCATGAGTCATATTACTAATAAAGTCGGATTTAATATCGGAAAGTTTTTTGTGGCGGAACATGTTTCGCACTGTTAGCAAGAATGCAACAGCTACTACCAGCATTGTTATAATCATCAACGCTAAAATCCACCTCATCTCTTTAATAACAATCTGCTTCTTATGATTGAAATCGATATAGAAATCGAGTTTGAATTCGCAGTTATTTAACCCTACCGCATTGGAACGCACAAAAATAAAGTCTTTACTTTCTCTCTTTTCAACAGCTTCTGCTGTTGCTTCATTCTCATCGCTTATAATCATATACGACCGGCCATAATAAATCAGCTTCAATTCCCGCACATTGAACCGGGTAATAAAATCGTTATCCAATCCTCTCTGAGGCAAATATTCTTTTAAGAAAGGAGTAATCTTCTCTTGCTCACCAATGATGGTTTCAAACTCTTCTGCAATTTTGCGCTTAATACGGGCATCTTCCTGGATTATATCGAAATCCGATTGATTATCCATCAACTTATCGGCAAACCGATCCAGGTATGTCAATGCCGAATCCAATGGATCGTAATTAAAATCGTTTTTCACCAAATCTAAAGCAGTAAAAACCTCTTCTCCATATTTCTTATCGAACTCATTATTCTTTAGCTGAATGAATTCGTTAACAATATAGACCTGCACTACCACCAGCGCAATCAAGGCAAAAAACGACAGATATGTAATAAACTTTAAGCGCATATCGATTTTTACAATAAAACTACAGACTTTACCTCACTCCTAAATTGCTTAACCAGCCGTTAACCTATTATTAACACCATCTTTCACAATTCTCTGATACTTTTATATTGGAATTAGTTTCCGATGACAAACAAATTTAAAAAGCTATGGTTAGACTAAGTTATTTCATTGCACTTATAATTGCAACTCTATTTTCAACCAGTGTTTTTGCTCAATCGAAAAAAGAAAAAGAGGAGATAAAAAAAATAACAGAAAAAGCACTTCGCAGTGCAGAACACGCTTTTAAAGATGCTAAAAGCAACTATGTTGTGCATAGTTTTTTTGAAGAACGCTCTAGTTCTCTTTCTTTATCAAAATCATTTTCGGGAGAATCAAAGACATCATCTACAACGTTCACTGTGGAAAAAGAGGCTAGAAAAATAAAGCTTAGCTTAAACGGAAGATGTTCTTACGGCGAAATTATTCTGGAAATAATGCTTCCCAATGGGACACTATTAAAGAAGGTAACCATTAACGACACTGCAGATGTCTCGTGGACCCAGACAATTCTTCTAAAATCGAAAGATAAATCAACCAAGGATATGAACAAATACATTGGCGAGTGGAAGCTTAAGATTAGCACCAACAAAGCCAAAGGAAACTATCACCTGGGACTTTCAACTTACTAAAAGCCTTTCAATACATAATTAAGCTGATTCCTATATATGGCATCAGCTTTACCATCTGCTTTAAACAAAAAAAGAGGTTGTTCTAAAAAGAACAACCTCTTTTTTATTGCACGGGAGGAGAGACTCGAACTCCCGACACCTGGTTTTGGAGACCAGTGCTCTACCAACTGAGCTACACCCGTAAAAGCGGAGAGAGAGGGATTCGAACCCCCGGTACCTCGCGGTACAATGGTTTTCAAGACCACCGCATTCGACCACTCTGCCATCTCTCCCAGAACTTGTGAAACATCACTAACATCAAGCGTTGTCAGTAATCTCTCAACGGGTGGCAAAAGTAGAACAATTTTCTTTAAACACAAATCACTTCACATTTTTTTTTGATTTTTTGAAAAAAAAATCGCCTAAACCCTTTGATATCATTGGGATTTTTAGGAATTTAGACAATCAGAAAAAATGAAGCAAATAAAAACAACAAAAACGTATTGTATTTTTTGCTTCAACTGTACCAAAATTTTGATAAGATTGTAAAAACAATATATTTGTATAGTAATCAGATTATTAATAATCAGTTTTAACCCTTTAAAATTTCAATTATGAACAAAGCTCAATTAATTGATGCAATTGCAGAAAAATCTGGCCTTACTAAAGCCGACGCTAAAAAAGCTTTAGATGCTTTTATCGAAACAACTTCTGGCGCCCTTAAAGAAGGCGATCGTGTAGCATTGATCGGATTCGGATCATTCTCTCTTTCAGAGCGTTCTGCACGTACAGGTCGTAATCCACAAACTGGAAAAGAAATTACAATTCCTGCTAAAAAGGTTGTTAAATTTAAAGCTGGAGCAGAACTTAACGATCAGGTTCAGTAATTGGAAAAAATTTGATGCCTCAAGGGGAGCTCATCAACAACGATGACCTCCCTTTTTTTCGTTTTATATAGATTTGATTTTTGATGGAGAAAGAGTTAGTTAAATACTTGGAAGGGTTTATAACCGAAAAAAGAAAAGCACTTTTTGAAAAAGTAATTGCCCAGCGCACAAAATATCTCACTGTTGTTTTAGAGGATATTTACCAATCTCAGAATGCAAGTGCAGTACTTCGTTCTTGTGATTGTTTCGGTGTTCAGGACGTACATGTCATTGAAAACAGAAATGAATTCACTCTTCACAGAGATATTGCAATGGGATCTTCCAAGTGGCTAACACTAAACCATTATAATAATTATCCGAACAACACTCTTGAAGCAATTAACCAATTGAAGCAACAAGGATATAGAATTGTTGCAACCACTCCCCACACCAATGATACAAACCTTGAGGACTTCGATCTCACAAAAGGAAAGTCTGCGTTTATTTTTGGAACTGAGTTAACAGGTGTTTCACAAGACGTTATTGACAATGCCGATGAATTTGTAAAAATTCCGATGCATGGCTTTACCGAAAGCTTCAACATCTCGGTATGTGTAGCACTAGTGATTCATCATTTAACTTTACAACTAAGAAACAGCGAAATAAACTGGCAACTTTCTGAAGAGGATATTGCTGATATTAAACTCAATTGGTTAAGGCAAACACTAAAACGTTTTCCTTTACTTGAAGAACGATTTAGAAACAGCTAGAACATCATTAGCACTATAGTGTTGTAAATGCATAATTCTTTTTATTTTTGAAAAAATTATCCATTCAAGATGAACTGTTTAATAATAGACGACGATAAACTTAGCCGGTCTCTTATTGAGAAATGTATTAAAAAGACGTCCTTTATAAGAACCTATAAATCATTTTCTAGCGCTGTTGATGCTATAAATCACATTCAAAAAAGCGATGAGATCATTGATTTAATATTTTTAGATATCGAAATGCCTGAAATGACAGGTGTTGAGTTTCTGAAAGTATTACAAGATCAAACACCTCAGATAATATTTGTCAGTGGAAAGGAAGACTATGCACTGGAGGCTTTCGAACTAGATGTTACCGATTATTTATTGAAGCCAATCAATCTCACTCGCTTTTACAAAGCCGTTGAGAAAGCCTGGAAGAAAAATCGATCGGCCAAAATTGAAATAACTGATGACTACGACGAATTTTTCATTAAAAAGAACAACAACTTAGTGAGAGTTCGTTATTCTGATATCATCTGGGTAGAAGCACTGGAAAATTACATTACAATAAACACTTTTAACGAGAAATACACCATTCACCACACCTTAAAAGCAATTGTAGATAAATTGCCTCCTGGTAAATTCTTTAGAATTCACCGATCATACGTGGTAAATGCAAGTAAAATAAACATGATCTCGTCGAATAGTGTAGAAGTAGAGACCGACGAAGGGAAAATGGCACTTCCTTTGGGAAAATCTTTTAGAGATAAGCTATTAAATGGAATAAACGTATTATCCAAATAAGAGTATAAACAAACTCACACTTAAAATCCTTGTCTTTTGACAGGGATTTTTTGCTTAAAAAACATTGCTAATGAACAATACAGAATTTAAATATCAACTGGAACAGTTTGCCGATATCAAAATTTTACGATACCGTGTTCCTCATTTCGAAGAGCTGCCTTTGCAACAAAAGAAGTTACTTTATTTCTTAGGAGAAGCCGCTCTTTGTGGTCGAGATATTATCTGGGACCAAAACTACAAGCACAATCTTAAAATTCGCCAATTATTTGAGCATATCCTAATCAATTATACTGGCGACAAAAATAATAAGCCATACTCTGCTCTAGCAGTATTCTTGAAACGAATTTGGCTCTCCAATGGTATTCATCACCATTACTCTATGGATAAACTCACTCCTGAGTTCACCGAAAGTAATCTTCTAGCATTAATGAAACAATGCCAATCAGAAGCTCCAATATCTGAGACAGAGCTAAAAGAAATCATGCCAGTCATTTTCAATCCTGGAATTGATAACAAACGGGTCTCTTTAGACACTTCGTCGGATTTAATTAAAAGTTCAGCCAATAATTATTACCAGAATATATCTCAAAAAGAGGTAGAAGAGTTTTACAACAGCAAGGAACAAAAAAATCCATCGACACCTATCTCTTGGGGAGCCAATTCTACTTTAATAAAAGAAGGAGAAACAATTACCGAACAAATATGGCATTCCAATGGAAAATATGGAGCTGCCATAAAACAAATAGTTTTCTGGCTAAAAAAAGCACTCGATGTAGCTGAAAATACTAAACAAGAAGATTTGTTGAAGTTATTGATTCAGTTTTACGAAACCGGAGATCTACAACTTTTCGATCAGTTTAATATTCTATGGGTATCAGAACTTGACGCCGATATCGATTTTATTAACGGTTTTATTGAAGTATATGGCGACGCAATGGGCATAAAAGCCAGTTGGGAAGCTGTGGTACAATTAAAAGATGAGGAAGCTACCAAACGCACTGAAACAATCAGTAAGAATGCACAGTGGTTTGAAGATCACTCTCCCGTTGATAAGCGATTCAAAAAATCGGAGGTAAAAGGCGTTTCTGCACGTGTTATAAATGCCACAATATTAGGCGGCGATTGCCACCCTGCAACTCCCATAGGAATTAATCTTCCCAATGCAGAATGGATTCGAGAGCAATATGGTTCGAAATCGGTTACCATTGAAAATATTACGCACGCCTACCACATGGCATCATTGAAAGGTGGCATGCTGGATGAATTTGCTTATAGCGAAGAAGAAAAAGAGCGCGCCAAACAATATGGCTACGACTCAGGTAACCTGCACACCGATTTGCATGAATGCCTTGGACACGGATCAGGCAAACTGCTTCCAGATGTCTCGACTGAAGCACTAAAAAATTATGGTTCTACCATCGAAGAAGCACGAGCTGATCTTTTCGCTCTTTATTATATGATTGATCCGAAGATTGTCGAACTGGGCCTACTTCCCAACGAGGACGCTGCTAAATCGGAGTATGACAACTACATTCGCAATGGTTTAATGACCCAATTGGTACGAATTGAACCCGAAAAAAACCTGGAAGAATCACACATGCGCAATCGCCAGTTAATTGCTAAATGGGCATACGAAAATGGGAAAACAGAGAACATTATCGAAAGAGTAAGCGAAAACAACAAAACCTATTTTGTAATCAGAGACTACCATAAGCTTCGCAACCTCTTTGGTCAACTTCTGGCAGAAGTACAACGCATTAAATCGGAAGGTGATTTTAATGCTGCTCAAGAATTGGTAGAAACTTATGGTGTAAAAATTGAGCCAGCACTTCACTCCGAAGTACTTGAACGCTACAAAAAATTAAATCTGGCACCATATGCCGGTTTTGTCAACCCTCAATACACACCTGTATTCGATAAAGACAATAACATTACCGATATTAAGATTGAATATGTAGACTCATTTGCCAGTCAAATGCTTCATTATAGTAGCAACTATTCATTCCTATAAAAGAAAAAATCCGCTACCTCATGAAAGAAGTAGCGGATTTTTCCACACTTAAAGTATTATATCTATTTGAACTCAGAAAACAGTTTCTCTAAGTTTTCAAAATCAGGTTTACTAATCAACTTCAAGAAATGCTTCAAAGTTGGATAAGCTTCTTCCACCTTATTCATTAATCGGAAAATATTATCGAACTCAGCTCCAAACTCCGAACGACTATCAAAAGCATCCATCATCATTACATAGAATTTTTTGAACAGACCGTGATCGCCATACAATACGCCATCATCAATTGATATTACTTTCATCAAATTCATCAATAGCTCTTTATCTTTTAACTCGATAGCTACCGACAAACCTTTAAAGTAGTTGGCAAATACCATTTGCATGGCTTTTTTATCATTGTATACATCAACCGGAATTGGGGTAAAAGCACATTCGCTGTAGCAAGTACGCGCCAAATCGTTTTCGTTAATTAAAATCAAGAAGAAAGCTTTCACGTTGGCCAATGTCAATAAAGCATACTCTTCCGACACATAATTAGCCGCATATTTTTCTGCTTCATCCAACAATTTTAACCCCAAACGTAAAGTTGGAACATACTCTTTTGGATCATTAGTAATACTCAACAATGTCAAGTTACTTAATGCCCAATTCACCATATATTCGCAACGCTGCGCTTCCAAGCAATACTCTAAGCCTTCCTTGTACTCTACATCGGCATCCATAAACTGCCCAAAAAGAGTGTATGCTTTAGCGCGTAATTCCTTTATAACTGAGTATTGGCTAGGCGATTCTTTCAAGCTTTCCGCTCTGTCACTATTCAGAAAATCTTGAATCATCTTAGAATTATTATCTGCAATTCCTTTTTCGAACTGACTAACCAAACTATCGTATATATCTACCGTACTCATTCACCAATATTTGCTTTGAATCGGCAAAAGTAGTTTATTTTTTCAACGATTAGAAATAACAAGAGTTATAGCTTCATATTTGTTTTGAAAATAAAAGTGCGAACATGTGTTATTTAAATAAACAATATGCATTCGCCAATCAACACCCACCAATTTTCAAAATCCAATCCCATGGCTTTCAAGCTGCTAAAAACTCTCTTTCAATTAATCCCCTAATAATCAATTTAAATTAAAAGTTATTCTCAACTCAGTACTATTAGAAAAACCTTGATAAGCTTTCTGACGAGAATGGACAATTTCAATATTTCCTAATAAGAAAACATTCTGCAACCCATAACCTATCTCCCAATAATTTTTCCAATCCGGCGTAGTCAGATAATTGACAAATACATGCTCTGTCATCATACTATTATTCAACAATGGCAACCTCTTCAGTAGTAGTCTATCGCTTTCCCACTGTGTAAAAACCTTTAGGTATTTATCATTGGTTGCCGCAGTATAAAAAGGCAATAATCGAAAAGAATCAAATCGAAATGAGTCGCCAAACCGCGTGTTATCAGTTCTAAAATGCGCATAATCGGTGAAATTCACCTTTTTATTATTTAAGAATATTCCACCCTCAACTTTATAAGAAAACGAATCGTTAAAGCCACTACTCATTCTGTCGCTTATTCCCAGACTCATAAAATCGAAGTTGGTATCGGAATTAAATACATTGGGAATTCCCTTTTTATAGCGAAACGAAAATGTTGGAAATTTGCTTCTTGCTGCAATCTTTCTTTTACCAGACATGAAATATCTCCTTCGTGGTGTATAATTAATCAAAATATCCACATTGGCAGTTCCTTCAAAATCACTAATATCTTCAGATCCCCATAAACGTTGTGGAATATTCGGTGTCAATCTTTTCTTTTCATTCTTATTGAAAATATAGGTCGTATTATTGGTTAACTTCTCATATTGTTCATAAGCTAACTTTACTTTAAAATCAAGTCCATTAATCAACTCTCGTCGATAATGTACACGGGCAATATCTCGCGAAATAAACTTCTTATGGTTTCGACCAAAATAGAGCGTATTTATTGAATTTTCCATTCTGGATATTCCACTATTGGGGTTAAGATCGGTTGTTATTCGTCCTACTCGTGCACCAACTCCTTCCATTTTGGCAGGATTATAACTGTACCATAAATATAAATCGAAATCCCAATGCTTTCTGGCAGTTGTATATGCAAACCTTGGACTAACAAAGAGTGATCGTCCCAATGTATCTCGAAAACCATACGAAAAAGCGACAGGAAATCGAAAACCATCGACTGTATTATAAACCATATCTTTAACATCTATAAATCCTGGCACCTTCAACCAATGAAAATATTTTGCCGAATCGTTTTTATACGCATAATATTTTCCTGTAAAAATATGCCCCAACTTAAAATGACGCTGTTCTCTACGAATAGAGTCTTTGTAACCAGGTGATTTCTCTTTAGCTACAATTGAATCTTTTTTCGAAAAACTTTCCACCTCAGAAAGTGTAAGCGGAATTGGACGCTTTTTACCCCAAAACACCGAATCATTCTTTGTTGCATTCTTTGCCATTGTGATTGGATTCTTAATCTCTAATGGCTCTGGTGGATTATGCTTTTTGGCTTCTGCTGCAATTAAGCGCTGCATTTTTCTCACCTCACCATTAGTCAAACTCTCTTTTTGAGCCAACTGCTCTATCCTTTTCTGTCTTTTCGTTTTCTTTATCTCAACCAACTCGTCATTCTCCTCGCCTGCTGCAACAATTTTATTCAACACCTCATTTTCAGCCTGAATTTGCGCTGTTTTCTTTTCAAAGAAACTATGATCCAAATTAGGATTTAGAGTTGTTTTATAATCGCTAACCGATGCTACATATTGGTACTTAAAAGCAAACCCCAAACCTTTAAAGTTGATATCGAAATTTAAACTTACCGGCATCCAGGTATTCTCATTTACCGCAGCATACTGCTGTCTCATTTTCACCTCTGTCATAGGTAACGATAGCTGTAAATCGGCCGAATGAATATTCCAGTAATCTTCCGCTACGTTTATTATTCCTCGGAATAAATCTTTTCCTTTTCGCTTTGGAATAACTCGTATTTTATTGATTGTTCTTTCCTGATCGACAAAAACACCTTCTAACTTAAAACTATAAACACTTAAAGCTTGCTTTGAGAAAGGAGATATAATACCATATTTACTTGTCTGATAAAGATTATTGGTAATCATTTCTTGTGGAGATGTATTATTATCGCTCCCCGAAGAACGCATGGCAATTACTTTTTGCTCTAACTTATTGGGCTGCTCAAAATGCACCTCACTGATACTCTCCACCACAAAAGGCTTCTCCTGTTCCAATCCCTCTTTTTTCAATTTCTTTCGAAATAAACGCGGTATTTTATCCAAAACTCCCGTTCCTTTTAAATATACCTTACAGTCGTACTCCGACACTTGATTGGCATAATAAGGAGCCATTGAAATTGCTTTTCGCATCACATAATATGCCGGATCTTCTCCTGAAGCTAGGACCTTAATCTCTTTAATTTGCACAACCTGCTCTTGCAACTTCACATTTAACTCCAAGTCTCCCAACTCAGACAAAACCACCTTTCGGGTTCTATATCCAATATATTGAAACAGTAGCTCCAGCTCTTCATCAGGTAGATCGATACTATATTCCCCTTCAATATTTGAAGTAGTTCCGGTCTTTAACTTAGGAACATAAATATTGGCATACGGGATAGGTTTTCCCTGGGTGTCGGTAATTACTCCTTTCACCTCACGACCCTGAGCAGTAACAACAATAATTGATAATAAAATAGATAAGAAAGTAAAGATTTTCATACGGGCATTTATTTGTTTTTTTCAAAACTATGACAATAATGTGTTAACAAACACTTACAAAACATAAAAAACAAAAAAGGAGAAATAAGAGCTATTCTAACTCCTACTTCTCCTTTTCCTTTTATCTTATTTTGTTAAAACTCTATCCTCCAAACAAGAAATCAGCTACATTACCTAATCCACTTGTCGATCCTTTATACATTTCTGAGTAACCACAATTGCGGCACGATACTACAATGAATTTTCTATTCTGAACATCGAAAAAGCGAGAGAAACCACCTCCTGTAGTTCTTATCTCATCGGTTTCGTACTGTGTTCCATTGCACTTAGGACAAACGTAACTTCTTTGTCCTCCTTTTTGATTATAATTTGATGAATTCCCAAACATATCTAAAATTCGATTTTTATTCGATTAGTAGTTGTTACTCCGAAATCATTACACCGAAAACGGCTTTAATTCAGCGTTACTGCGATACAATGCTCCTTTTCGAAATAAAACAGGATAGTTCCCTCTTTATCTTTCTTAGCATCAATAAAGAACTGCCAATTGGCAACACCTTCACTATTATCCAGTCTTACACCCTGAATATGAATCTGTTCCGAAAAATCGATATCCGTATCATCAATTGCTTTAAAAACAGCTTCCTTAGCACACCAATGACACACTAACATTCGCTGTTTGTCATCCGTATCACAATTAGCCAATTCTTTCGTTGACAAAAAACGAGGAGCAACCCGATCTATTTTCCGATTGATTTTTTCTACATCCACACCAATGCTTTTCATTTTCGAAAAAAGCACCAACACCATTGTCGATGTATGTGAAATGGAAATATTCCACTCTTCATTTTTTAAGAAAGGTTTTCCTTCTGCTGTTTTATCAACCTCTACTTTTCGATTTAAGAAAGTAAGTAGTAAAACACGAGTGACTAACCACTCTCTTTTCCGCTGTTCATTTTTAATGGATGAGAAGAAGTGCTTTTCATCTTCCGTCAACTCTGCCAACGGCAAAAGCTCTTCAATACTTTCATTCAACTCCCATGCGAGCAAAGTTGAACTTTCATTCATATTTCGAGTAAACAAATGAGCCATTATTTCCAGCTGGTAGATTCAATTAATCGAACAACATCTTTCTCTAAAAATGTAATTACAGGACGTAAAGAGTCGTAGTTAGGCACCTCTTTAATGTATAGCGCACCTCTTAAAAAGTGTTTTGTGCTATCGGTTAAATAAAACTGATAGGGCGAAGCTGCATTTCCACGAATCTTATAAATAGTACCATATACCTTCTTGTCGGGATTCACAAAAACTTTCTCCTCAATAGAACTGGCTTTCACCGAATGTTTATAAGCTAAAGTTCTGCACTCTTCGGTCAGCTTCCCCAAATTGTTGTCCAACTCTTTATAGGAGATATGTATTTTTGCCCTATTGGCTGGCACAACAATATTTATCTCATTCTTTTGAGCCAATGCCCCTTTATTTTCAACTGCTTTTGAATAAGTTGCAATATCAAAACTATATGGCCAATCGCCATGTAAACGGTTATATTCCTTTTCAGGAAATCCAATCCGAAAATAACCTCTTGGCTTGGGAGTATAATTTTCTTTACACCCCAACAAAACCATAAAGCTTGCTACACACAGCACTATCCAACGCATTTTCTTTTTCTTTTAGTTCATCACAAGCCAGTAATTTGTCTGGCTATACTACAAAACAACTTCGAATCCTAAAAATTATTCTTCAGGCTTCGAAGTTGTTTTATTTTCTGTTTCCTATTTTTTATTCAGACCAATCAGATTAAAACGGTAAATCATCCTCTTCTTCGGCAGCAAAATTATCTACCTTAGGAGTTTCTGCTTTAGGTTCTGAAGCAACATTCTGAGCTGTTGGCTCTGATGACATACCCATCGGGGCATCATCTTTGCGCCCTAACATCTGCATGTTATCGCCATAAATTTCTGTCATGTAGCGCTTGTTTCCTTCCTTATCATCGTATGAACGAGTTCTGATTCGTCCTTCAATGTATAGCTGACGACCTTTAGTTACGTATTTTTCAGCCACTTCGGCCAACCCTCGCCACAATACAATGTTGTGCCATTCGGTTGTAGTAACTTTTTCGCCTGTTTTCGAAGTATAACTTTCACTTGTTGCCAATGGGAATGATGCCACTGCTACACCAGAATCTAAATAACGAACTTCCGGATCGCGACCAACATTACCTACTAAAATTACTTTGTTTACTGACATAATTGATAATTTCGGGGTTAAACAAACTTATTCTCAAATAAATATACGAAAGCTAAAACAATTATGGAAATGTATTTCCTTCAATACTTTTTCAGCTTCCTACCCCATTTTATGACTATTGGTTAAATAAAGTTCAATTAATCGGGGGAAAGCAAAATTAGCAATATCTTTCTTTTTTATAACCGAATACTCTCCAAACACAGGTAATTCTCCTTCTATCTCAAACTCATAAAACTGGGCATGAATACGCTGATGACTTAAAATATGTGGTTTCATATTTTGCACCCCCTTCCAATTCAAGTTGCACGATTTCAATTTTTCAGGAAAATATTCTGAAGACAAAAATGCTTCCGGCTCCATTTTTTGAGGTGTTTCAACCAAAGGAAATTCGTACAGACTATTCCAAATATCTTTTCCTGTTCGCTTTCCTATCATTATTTCATCATTTGAATTCACCAATAAATAATGAAAAAAACGATCACGCTGTTTTACCTTTTTACTTTTAACCGGCAATTGCTCAATTTTATTGTCTCGCAACGCAATGCAGTTTTCGCTAAACGGACAACTTTCACACTTAGGCTGCTTGGGCGAACAATGTAATGCACCGAACTCCATCACTGCTTGATTGAAATCTCCTGCATTGCTATTTTTTATCAGCTCGTTTCCCAGTTGTTGATAATACTTCTTCCCTGCTGAAGTATCTATGGCTTTATCTATACCGAAAATTCGTCCCAGCACGCGATATACATTTCCATCGATGGCTGCTACCTTTTCCTGAAAGGCTATTGAAGCTACCGCGGCTGCCACATACGGACCAACACCTTTTAGCTCTAACAGCTTTTTATACGAATTGGGGAACTCTCCATTTAGTTCTTTGGTAATGTATTTTGCTGAAAATTGAAGATTGCGGGCACGAGAATAATATCCCAGTCCTTGCCAGCATTTCATCACAAAATCTTCATCGGCATTGGCCAAATCTGACACTTTTGGGAAGTTTTCTACAAACTTATAGTAGTAACTTTTCCCTTGATCGACCCTGGTTTGCTGCAAAATGACCTCTGAGATCCATATTTTATACGGATCGCTTTCACCTCGCCAAGGAAGTTCCCTCTTATATATATTGTACCAATTTAAAATTGTCTGTGCAAATTCCATTGAAATATGTACTAACGTCTTAGAAATCTTAAAACTTTGCAAAAATAATCTTTTCAGTATTCTTTTATTTTGAGAAAAGTTTTATTTTTGCACTCCGACTTTAAATGAATATTAATTTGTTGAAAATTAAAATACTTAGAGATGACAAAAGCAGATATTGTTAACGAAATTTCCAAGAACACAGGAATTGAAAAGGTAACTGTACAAAGATCTGTAGAAGCGTTCATGGATACTATCAGAATTTCTCTTGCTGAAGGAAAAAACGTATATTTGAGAGGATTTGGTAGTTTTATCGTTAAAAAGAGAGCAGAGAAGACAGCTCGCAATATTTCGAAGAACACGACTATCATTATTCCAGAGCACTTTATTCCTGCATTTAAGCCTGCGAAGACATTTGTTGCAAAAGTTAAAAATAACGTAAAATAATAAGTCATGCCAAGCGGAAAAAAGAGAAAAAGACATAAGATGGCTACGCATAAGCGTAAGAAAAGACTAAGAAAAAACAGACATAAGAAGAAGAAATAATTGTCTTTTTTCTTTAGTTTTTTAGAAAAAATTCTTCGATTAAACCTAAAGCACTTTTGTGTTTTAGGTTTAATCAGTTATAGAGAAATCTATTTTAAACGTTCTACAATTTATTATTAAAGTAGTGAGTAGTGATTTAATTGTTGATGTATCATCAACAGAAATTGTAACTGCGTTACTCGAAGACAAAAAGCTGGTAGAACTGAACAGGGAAAACAGTGAAGTAAGATTTGCTGTTGGTGACATCTACTTGGGACGTGTTAAAAAAATCATGCCCAGTTTGAATGCCGCCTTTATTGATGTCGGTTACGAAAAAGATGCATTTTTGCACTATTTGGACTTAGGTCCGCAGTTTTCGACACTCAAAGAATTTCATCAACAAGCTAGTTTTAGAAAAAACAAGCTTACATCGCTTTCAAAAATTACTTCGAAGCCCGACATTAACAAAGAGGGTAAGATTAATGAAGTAATGAAAGTAGGGCAACACATTATCGTTCAAGTTGCCAAAGAGCCCATTTCCTCGAAAGGGCCCAGATTAACTTCTGAAATATCAATAGCTGGTCGCAACCTAGTATTGATGCCATTTAGTGACAGAGTTTCGGTTTCTCAAAAGATAAAATCGACAGAAGAGAAAAACCGACTAAAGAAGTTAATCCAAAGCATTAAGCCGCAGAAGTACGGAGTCATCATTCGGACAGTTGCCGAAGACAAGAGGGTTGCAGAGCTTGATGCAGAATTAAAAAGATTAGTTGCACGCTGGGAGAGTTTATTCTCGCTATTGACAAACGCCAAGCCCCCATGTTTATTAGTTGGCGAAATGGATAGAACCATTGCTTTGTTAAGAGACATTTATCACCCCGACTTCTCCAACATCTATGTAAACAGCAGTGCCGTAAAAGATGAAATTTGTGAGTACGTAGAGAACATCGATTCCGAAAAGAAAAAAATTGTCAAGTATTACAGTGGCAAAGAACCCATTTTATCTCATTTCGGAATTGAGAAACAAATTAAAGCATCGTTCGGGAAAACCGTATCGTTCAAAAATGGTTCATACCTGATTGTTGAGCACACTGAAGCATTTCATGTTATTGATGTGAACAGTGGAAACCGGTCGAAAGCCGGTATCGATCAGGAGACCAATGCCCTGGAAGTTAACCTAGCTGCTGCCGATGAGATTGCAAGGCAGTTGCGATTACGCGACATGGGCGGTATCATTGTTATCGATTTTATCGATATGCATAAGAATGAAAACCGCCAAGCAGTATACGATCACATGCGTAAAGCAATGGGAGCCGATCGTACTAAGCACAATATTCTACCGCTTAGTAAGTTTTGTTTGATGCAAATAACGCGTCAGCGAGTGCGCCCGGAGCAACATGTAGATACTGCTGAAGTTTGCCCGGTTTGTAAAGGAACCGGAGAGGTTACTCCAACTATTTTGTTTACCGATGACATTGAGTCGAAAGTAGATTATTTATTTACCGAACTGGGTAAAAAAAAATTGACGATTCAAGTTCATCCATATGTGGAAGCTTATTTGACAAAGGGTTTTCCCTCAATTAAAACAAAATGGTTTTTCAAGTATTGGAAAAAGGTAAAAATCGAGCCTGTAGCAACATTTCAAATGTTGGAAGCTCGCTTCTTAGACGAAAATCTTGAAGAGATGATATTATAAAAGAAATCCCGGTCAATTTTGGCTGGGATTTTTTTTTTTGTAGTTTGGTCTGATCTTTCCAAAAAAGACAAGAACGATAACGAACAATAATTGCCAAATGAAGAGATGGAGTTTTTTTATATTACTATTGATTAGCAGCTTTGGAGCATTTGCTAACTTCAAAATTGAAGGCAACATCCTTCATTCTAACTCCTATGAATCAACTATTTATTTGGCATTACTGAACCACCCGCAAGATTTCTCGGTAACATCAGCCGACTTTATCGTTCACCAGGCACAAATCAATTCCAATGGGCATTTTACCATTCAGGGTGACGATTTACCCGAAGACATGCGCTTCTATCGTTTATACGTTCCTAAAGCAGAAACAAGCACTGCAACATTTTCTTCGCCTGCTCGTGCTTCACTATTTCTGATTATGAATAATCAATCGAATATTTCTATCACCACACAAGGTGCAATGGGTATTTTCGATAATGTAATGATTGAAGGCTCTGATGACAGTCAGCAACTCTACCAGTTCGAAGAGAAATTACTCCAAAAGAAAACGGAACTGGAAAATGCTTTTTCAAAAAATAAATTGGCACTGGCTCAAAAGAGCTTGAAACGACATGTTAAAAATTTTATTAACGGTGTAGAAAATCCTTTAATTGGTCTTTTTGCGCTTTATCAGCTAACCGATCATGAAACCGATTTTTTAAACGACAGTAACTTCTACCTCGATTTTCAAACGCGCTTACAAGAGAAGTATCCGCAATCGAATTATTTCCTGGCCTACAATAGCCACTTAAAAGATTTGGTTCGCTTTAGAAATACTGTTTGCCAAATTCCCGATTCGCAACACCGCTTTATGCAAATCATTGTTTGGGTAGAATCATTTGTTATTCTTTTACTAATTGGAGTAATTGTTTTTCTTTTTCGAAATAGAAAATCTACAGCATCACCATCCAATTCTTCTTTCGATTTATTGCTACTTACTCAAAAAGAACGTGAGATTCTGGACTTGATTGCAGCTGGTAAAACTAACAAAGAAGTGGCCTTACAATTGCATGTAGAACTAAGCACTGTTAAAACTCATGTGAATAATATCTACAAAAAAATGGGGGTTTCTAACCGATCTGCTGCCATAGAAACCTTCAAAAAAGCACTATAAAAACTATTTTTCGGCATTTCCATTTTAACACTACAAATCAATACCTTGAAAAAGGACTAGTACCTATTTCAACCCCTTTCTCATGCAGTTTTCCATCTGTTTAATGTATAGTATTCTGCATTGAACAATTTATATTTGTTTTACCTTTAATGAAGGAAAGATTCGAATAGTATAGAAAACTCAAAAATAGAACCCATATGAGACTAAAATTTATCTCCACTTTATTTCTGGCTTTAATCACCTTAGTTGGTTTTAGTCAAATTGAAGATCCGGTAAAATGGAAAACATCCATTAAGCAATTGAAGAATTCTGAATACGAAATTCAATTCAAAGCCGATATACAAGAAGGATGGCATCTTTATGCCACAGAGATTCCGGAGGGCGGGCCAGTAAAAACATCATTCAACTACGAAGAGTTAAACAATGTTGAGCTTGTAGGTGAAATTGCAGCCAGCAAAAAAGCCATCGAGAAGTTAGATACTTCTTTCGATATGGTGCTTGGCTACTACGAAAAAGAGGTAACATTTACTCAAAAGTTCAAAGTTACTTCGGACAAAGGCACTGTTAAAGGTTACATCGAATTTATGAGCTGTAACGACGAAACATGTACGCCACCGAACACCATCGAGTTTTCATTTGAACCAAAAGGAAACGCAACGGCAGAAGTAAAGCCTGCACCGGAGTCGCAAGAAGAAGAAAGTAGAAATTACTTCAGCATTTTCTTTTTAGCATTCCTAGGTGGTTTTGCAGCACTACTTACGCCATGTGTGTTCCCAATGATACCAATGACTGTAAGTTTCTTTACCAAGCAGAGTAAAACCAAAGCATTAGGAATTAGAAATGCACTTATTTACGGTCTTTCAATCATTATTATTTATGTGATTCTTGGAACAGTGGTAACTGCCATCTTCGGTGCCGAAAGTTTAAATAGCCTTTCAACCAATCCATGGTTTAACCTGATATTTGCGTTATTGCTTTTCGTATTTGCATTCTCATTCATGGGAGCATTCGAAATTGTGTTGCCTCACTCATGGGTTAATGCAGTAGACCGCAAAGCCGACAAAGGAGGAATCATTGGTATTTTCTTCATGGCATTTGCATTGGCATTGGTTTCATTCTCATGTACCGGACCAATTGTAGGTAGTTTAATTGTAGAAGCAGCTCGTAGTGGTGGTCTTGCTCCTGTTGTAGGAATGCTTGGATTCTCATTGGCATTGGCTATTCCATTTGCACTATTTGCAGCATTCCCAGGGTGGTTAAACTCTCTTCCAAAATCAGGTGGATGGCTGAACTCAGTAAAAGTAGTTCTTGGATTCTTAGAATTTGCTTTCGCATTCAAGTTCCTTTCTATTGCAGATATGGTACTTAACCTTCACATTTTGGAGCGCGAAGTTTACATCGCTATCTGGATTGCTATTTTCCTTGGTTTGGCACTTTATCTATGGGGAAAAATTCGCCTGCCACACGATTCGCCAATGGAATATCTTCCGGTATCGCGTTTTGTAACCGGAACCATTGTTATGGCATTTGTAATCTATATGATTCCTGGATTATGGGGAGCACCAGTGAAACTAATTAGCGGTTTCCCACCACCAGTTGATTATGCCGAATCGCCACTTGGTGTTGGTAAAACAACAGTTGGAGGTACCAGCCAATCGTCGCACGACGTTAATCCAAACAAACATATTGGGCCACATGGAATTCCTTTATTCGAAGATTACGAAATTGCGTTAGAACATGCTCGTAAAACTGGTAAGCCATTACTAATCGATTTTACAGGAAAAGGATGTACCAACTGTCGTAAAATGGAAGATAATGTTTGGATTAAGCCTCAGGTTAAGAAAATGTTCTTAGAAGATTTTGTGGTGGTTTCGTTATACGTCGATCTACGCACAAAGCTTCCAAAAGACCAGCAATATGTTTCAGAAATGACGGGTAAGAAAATCAGAACCATTGGTAACAAATGGACCGATTTCCAGATTAATCGTTTCAATAGAAACACTCAACCTTATTACGTAATTCTCGATCATAACGAGAAAGAGGTAATCAAAGGGAAAGGCTACGATTCCAGTGCCACTAACTTCATCGAGTGGCTAAGCGAAGGAAAAGCGGCTTTCGACAAGAAATAAAAATTACATCTACTCAATACAAAGGAGGTTTTCATTAGAATGCCTCCTTTTTTTGTACTTTTGTTTTCGCAAAAACAAAATTTATGCAAGTAGAATTATTTATTCCATGTTTTATCGACCAGATGTATCCTGAAACCGGATTCAATACGGTAAAGCTTCTGGAAAAATTAGGAATTGAAGTCATTTATAATCCAGAGCAAACTTGCTGTGGTCAGCCAGCATTCAATAGCGGATATCGAAAAGAGACCAAGAACATGGCTAAGAAATTCATGAACGATTTCCCTGGCGATCGTTTGATTATCTCGCCATCGGGATCATGTACTGGCTTCATTAAAAATTACTACTCGCAGCTTTTTACTTCAGAAGAGAAAGAATACGAACAATACCTTTCGTTAAAGAACCGACTTTTCGAACTCACCGATTTCTTGGTTAACCATGTAAAGAAAGTTGATTTTGGTGCCGAATTTCCGCACAAAGTGACTTATCACGATGCATGTAGTGCTTTGCGTGAATATGGCATTAAACGTGAACCACGCGAATTGCTTAAACATGTAAAAGGACTTGAGTTAATTGAAATGGAAGAGAACGACACTTGTTGTGGTTTTGGAGGAACGTTTATGGTAAAACACAAACACATTTCCACTGCCATGACCGAGCAAAAGGTAGAACATGCCTTAAAAACAGGTGCCGAATATATTATCTCTACCGAATCGTCGTGTATTCTTAACATCGAAAGCTATATCAGAAAAAACAACATCAACCTAAAGCCAATTCATATTGCCGATATTCTGACTTCAGGCTGGTAAAAAAAGGGATTGCTGTATTTATGACACAAATTAATCTAGAAACAGGCACTATTGCCTATTCTGACAAAGGCGCTGGCATGCCTATATTTTGGATGCACGGTTTAATGATGGGAGCAGAAGTTGATGAACAGCTTCGGGTAATTGACTTTGAGCAGTTATCGCAAAAGTTCCGCTTAATTCGTATCGATGCTCCCGGTCATGGTCAATCGTCAGCCAGTACTATCGCTGAATCATACCAGTGGAACCGGCTTCCAATGGCTCACGAGGCTATTGCTCAAGAACTAAATATCCAGCAAAAAGTAGTTGCCGGATTTTCTATGGGATCGGCTGCTGCAATTCATTATGCCTGTCAACATCCTGAAAACATTAAAGCACTTATTTTAGCTATGCCACCAAAAATATGGAGCGACCGACCAGAGCAATGTAAGTCTTACAATAAAATGGCTCAATTGGCCTCAACAGGTCGACTTCAACGTCTTCTGCCCTGCTTGCTTACCGATACTCCGATTCAGTTTGTGGAAGATGCATTTCCGGGAAGTAGAAAAATAGCCACCCAAGCCATGAGCAGCTTAGCTCCCGAAGTGTATTACAACCTATTCACAGCCGCTGCTCAGTCCGATTATCCAAGCAAAGAAGAGGTCGAAAAACTAAACATTCCCACGCTTATTTTAGGCTGGGAAGGTGATGACACCCACCCGCATTCAAGCATCGAACAGTTAAAATCAGTTCTGCCTAAGGCCGAAGTTCATATTGCTAAAAACATAACGGAATTGAAGCAGTTTACGACTATTGTTGAAGAGTTTGTAGCTAGCCATTCAAGTTGAAATTATTAACAATTTGAAGTGTAGAGCCACAATATTTTGTGGCTCAATATTTTTACAATACCAATTTTTCCTCAAGACAGTAACAACACGTTTACAACGAGTTGCTCTAGCCAAATGCTAGCGCAAATTTGCAATTTGTGCTATTAACAACACTATCGCACAATTCCTGTCGTGTGATACCTAATCAATATTCTTCTTTATATGTTGCGCCCCATACAGCCGATTAACTTCGATAGTGGACAACGATTGGGGCGCTTGAGCTGGTGTTGCACTATCTTTCTTCAGATTTACTTCTTATCACCACTAACCATAATCTATAACCAACACTTACCCTCCAACAAACAATTAATTATGCTAAATACTCATATCACACAACAACATGTCAAACAACATATTTATCTTATTTTATTTTTCATATATTTATTCCTCCCTATAATCTAAACAAAATTATGACACACACACAAAGTTATAATTTCAATTATTCTAATAATAGCTCTAAGTTTTCATGCTTGTGAAAAAACACAAACATTAGAAGCGCCCAAAGAGGATAAGAATATTGTTCACTACGCAAATAGTAATTACAATAATGACTTAAAAAACTTAACACTTGCTGTAAGCACTGCTCTTAAGTCAAATTCTAACTTTAGAAAAATAATTAAAGATGAAGCTTTAAGAATGTTTGATGGAGATTATGATGTCATTTTAGCCCAAGTTATTGATAAAAAAATATCTCCTAATCTCTCTAAAAAATCGGCCCCCATCAATTATACGATAAAAAATTTACTTGAAGATTCCTATCCTTCTTCAAAAAAACAAGTGAAAAAATCTGCATCACTATCTATTCTTGATGTATTAAAAATGAAATATCCATATTTACAAATCACGATTCCAATTCATGCTGAGGAATGGGATGAAAAAAATTATATTCCTGTAGTAACTTTTCTACCTGAAGAATATAATGATGCTACAACAACTGTTCTTTCAGGGTATGACTCTAAAGGTAATATTGTCGAACTTGATGTACTCAATGAACCTGATAAACCTGTGATTGTAATTAGTCAAAATGAAAGAATAAGAGGAATAGACCCCGATCCCACAGGGGATTTAGTTTTACCAGAAACTCCAACTAATCTGACTGGTACACAAACAGAATCCGGGATAAGGTTATCTTGGGAGATGCCTTCAAATGCAATGGCTTTCAATACGACTGGTTATTACATCTATAGAAAAGACGCAGAATCAACAGTCTATTCTCGCATTGGGGTTATAACAGGAGTCTATAATCGAAGTTATGACGATAATGCGATTGAAGCTAGCCGTTCATACTCCTATTACGTCATGGCTTATAATCAAGGAGTAAGTTCTCACCCTTCAAATTATATAACAGTAATAGCTCCTAATCTTCCAAAGCCTGTACTTGCATTTGATGCAATTCAAAATTCTAAAAATGAAATCGAATTACGCTGGCAAAACAACCATGATCAATATATTATGGAAACACAACTTTACAAACACGTTATTGGAGTCACCAATAATTACAATTTATTAAATTCATTTTCACCAAATGAACATGATTTTTTTGATAACAATGTTATTGCGGGGAAAAAGGTTGTATATAAAATTAATCACATAACTAACTTAGGAAAATCAAATGCTAAATACGATTTCATACAAGTTCCTTTCCGTGACATTTCAGAAAATTCACCTGTATTTATAAAAAAGATAAAATTTTCTGATTGGAGAATTGAAAGATGGGCCGCAGGGAAACCTGAATTTTATGTTACTGTAACTAATGTAGATGCTGGAGGTAAAACACCTTATACTGTTCAGGATCAGATTGTATGCAATTTCTCCAAGAGGGAAAAAGAATCACAAGTATTTACTGGTAAAAAGGTAATTGAATGGAAACCGGGTTTTTGGTTTGACATGCTAACATTCACTGCAATTGAATACGATAGAACATCAGGAGATTTAAAAATCAATGCGTCTGTTGGATATAATAAAAAGAACATTGACTCTACAGGCTTAGATGCTAGAGCAGGTGTAAGTTATGAAATAACTTTTAGGGATAAAGGAGAAAAATGTGGAAGTGAATATTTAAATTATTTTGACAATCCAGAAAAATGGTTGCAATTTCCAAATTATGGAGTTGAAATATTAGTTAGTGAATCTGATAATTAAAAACTACAATAATGACCAATAAACTTTTCTTTATCTTAATGCTTACATTTTTTTTAAGCAATAAGATCTCTGCTCAGGATACTTTAAAATCACAAGGGAAATTTAAGATAGAAGTAGGCTATATCTATTTAAACAACAAATTAAATGCCGACAAGTATTATGATTTTAAACATATCTATGGTATTAAAAATAATGAATCTAAGATTGGTGGAATAAATGTAAAACTATCCAAAACAACCAAATATGATTTTATAGATTTAATGGTTGGAGCTTTGTTTATAAATGGACTTGACAAGATAGATAATAACCATATTAATCTAAACTCTGATAATGCCCACGATTATAAGATAAATGGAGGAGGTGTATATTGGGGGATAAGCCCAAAACTAAAAGGTAAAATAGTCGGAATAACATCTGATTTTGGCATAGGAGTTTTTTCTTTTAAAGAATATGTAAGTATTATAAACAATACAGAAGCCCAAACAACCTATGATCATAACTTAAAAGCATCATATGGATTAGGCGCAATAAGCTCTATTGGCTTATCTCTAAATATTGGAAAAATTGGCATCAATCCTTCTATAACAGCAATCTTTTCAGGAGGGGCACAATCGAGTTTCACCTTCTATGGAGTCAATTTTCCTTTAACATATCAATTCTAAGAGCACTGCCACAAAATTGAGATACTTCGTTACAAACGAAGTATCTCAACTTGCGCTATTAACAACACTATCACAAAATTCCTGTCGTATGATTCCCAATCAATATTCTTCTTTATGTGTTGCGCCCCATACAGCCAATTGGCTTCAATAATGGACTTCGATTGGAGCGCTTGGACTGGTGGGATACTATCTTTCTACCATACTATCATCGCTACGCGATTTATAAAGTGCCAGCGGCACGGTGTTACGGTAGTCAATAATATAAAAAAATAGAGACGCCCAACTGGACGTCTCTACTGGTAAATCTTCAAATTATTTCTTTGTGAAAATTATTTCTGCTGAATGTAGTTGATGATCCATTGTCCCACTTCACTGGTTGAATGGCTTTCGCCTCCGTTGGCCAGGTCTTCGGTAACATAGCACTGCTCGATAGACTGCTCTACCGCTTCGCGAATTAATGCAGCTTCTTCTTTCAGATTAAAAGATGATTCGAACATCATAGCAGCCGAAAGAATGGTTGCCAATGGGTTAGCAATATTTTTGCCTGCAGCCTGTGGGTACGAACCATGGATAGGTTCAAAAACAGAAGTATGAACTCCTACCGATGCCGATGGCAATAATCCCAACGAACCACTAATTACACTGGCCTCGTCGGTAAGGATATCTCCAAACATGTTTTCAGTAACCAAAACATCGAAACGCTTTGGCCATTGAATCATTTGCATGGCAGCATTATCTACAAACATATATTCTACCTCAATTTCTGGATATTGTGGTTCCATTTCCTGTGCTACTTCGCGCCACAAACGAGAAGATGCCAAAACATTAGCCTTGTCGACAACCGTTAATTTCTTGCGACGCTTGCCAGCCGCTTCGAATGCCAAATGCAAAATACGCTCAATCTCTTCGCGTGTATAAACACACGTGTCGTAAGCAGTATTTCCATCTTCGGAACGTCCTTGTGGGCGACCGAAATACATTCCACCTGTTAGCTCACGGATACAAACAAAGTCGGCACCATCAACCAATTCGGTTTTCAATGGCGATTTATCTACCAATGACTTGAAAATGGTTAACGGACGAATATTGGCATACAATCCCAGCTTCTTACGCATGGCCAATAATCCTTGTTCGGGGCGTACCTTTGCTTTCGGATCATTATCGAACTTAGGATCGCCAATGGCTCCGAACAAAACAGCGTCGGATTTCATACACAACTCATGAGTTGCTTCCGGATAAGGATCGCCCACCTCATCGATGGCTGTTGCTCCAACAATGGCATGTTCGTAAGTCAATGTATGCCCCATTTTGTCGGCTACTGCCTGCGTTACTTTCAACGCTTGTTCTGTGATTTCCGGGCCAATTCCATCACCCGGTAAAACGGCTATGTTTAGATTCATCTCTTTTTTAGTATTTAGAATGTAGTACTTAGTACCTAGTAAAAATTACTATTGGATATACTCCAATTATCCGATTCTCTGAACATCCAATAATCGGATAATCCAGAAATAGAAGCATTCAATGCTTTAGTCTGCTTCAATAATATTCAACATTTTTTCGGTTGCCTCAATGGCTGCCGATGTTTGATCGGTATTTAATCCACGGGTCTTAAATTCACGATCCATGCGCCATGTAATTACCGTTTCTACCAGTGCATCGGTTCTTCCTCCCGGTGGAATGGCCACCACATAATCAACTAACTGAGGAAATGGTCTGTTCAAATTAAAATAGATACGCTTTAATGCATTCATAAAGGCATCGTACTGTCCATCGCCAGGGGAACTCGACTCATATACATCGTCATCGATTCGGATGCTTACTGTTGCACTTGGCTTTAAATCTTTGGCATGCGAAATAAAGTAATTCTCCACCCTGATATGTTGCTGAATAGCTTCGTACTGAAGCACATCCGACACAATATAAGGCAGGTCTTCCAAAGTTACAGTTTCCTTTTTATCGCCTAACTCAATGATTCGCTGTGTAACCGTTTTCAATGCCTCTTCGCTTAGCGAAATCCCCAACTCTTCCAGGTTCTTCTTAATGTTTGCACGACCAGAAGTTTTCCCTAGGGCATACTTTCTTTTACGTCCGAAACGTTCGGGAAGCAATTCATTGAAGTAAAGCTGGTTTTTATTATCGCCATCGGCATGAACACCGCTGCACTGAGTAAACACATACTCTCCGATAAGCGGTTTATTGGCAGGAATACGAATACCCGAAAAAGATTCCACCAACTTACTGGCTTTATTCAATTTCGACTCATTCACATTCATATTATAGCGCAACTGATCGAGCACCATGCCAATTACACTTGAAAGCGGTGCATTTCCGGCACGTTCGCCCAAACCATTGATGGTAGTGTGCACACAGTCAACACCAGCTTTAATGGCCTGGTAAACATTGGCTACAGCCAAGTCGTAATCGTTATGCGCATGAAAATCGAAATTCAGTTCGGGATACTTATTTACCACCTCTTTACAAAACTCAAATGTTTCGTCCGGGCTTAATACTCCCAATGTATCGGGCAACATAAACCGATTAATGGTTTCGTTTTTCAATCCATCGATTAGTTCGAACACATACTCCTTTGAGTTACGCATTCCGTTGGACCAATCTTCCAGATAAACATTTACGCTAATACCGATTTCACGGGCATAGGTCACCGAGTTTTTAATGTCAGCAATGTGTTGTTCGGGCGATTTGCGCAACTGCTCGGTTACATGTTTGTACGAACCTTTACAAAGCAGGTTGATTACCTTTCCTCCCACTTCATTGATCCAGTCCAGTGAAATTTTCCCATCGACAAAACCCAATATTTCGATTTTATCTAAATGTCCATGACCGGCTGCCCACTCTAATATTTTCTTTGCACCGGCAAATTCTCCTTTGGAAACGCGGGCAGAAGCAACCTCCAAACGATCAACCTTTACTTCATCGAGTAACACTCTGGCCACACTCAATTTTTCGGTATGCGAAAACGAGACTCCTGAAGTCTGTTCTCCATCCCGAAGTGTGGTATCCATTATGTATATGGTTTTGTTCATCTGTTCTATTTTTCTTGTTCCGGCTCTTTTATTTTTTGTCTATTGCTCCTCGTAAGCAGCAATCTTCTCATGTCTGCTTACCAAGAAGTCGATATCATCGTACCCATTCAGCAAACACTGCTTTTTGTATGAGTTTATTTCGAAAGAAAAACTACTTCCTGTTGCATCGATCACAAAAGTTTGCTCCACTAAATCAACAGAGAATGTCGAGGTTGGATCTTTTTCAATTTGAGCAAAAACCTCTTCCAAAAATTCTTCCGAAACCTGCACTGGCAACAATCCATTGTTCAATGCATTTCCTTTAAAAATATCGGCAAAGAAGCTCGACACCACTACTCTGAATCCATAATCGTAAATGGACCAAGCAGCATGCTCACGACTAGATCCGCTACCAAAGTTTTTTCCTCCAACTAATATTTGTCCCGAGAACTTTGATTGGTTCAGAACAAAGTCGACAATTGGCTCATCTTTTTTGTTGTATCGCCAGTCGCGAAACAGGTTATCGCCAAAACCTTTGCGTTCTACAGCCTTTAAAAATCGAGCTGGAATTATCTGATCGGTATCTACATTTTCAATTGGAAGAGGCACCGCAGGAGTCTGTATCTTTTTAAATTTATCGATTGGCATCTTTAAAATCTTATCAGTTAATAAATAAGTCGATTACAACAAGTCTCTTGGATCGGTAATTTTACCTGTAATTGCAGCTGCAGCCGCAACCAGTGGACTTGCTAACATAGTTCTTGCTCCCGGTCCCTGACGACCTTCGAAATTTCGGTTTGAAGTAGAAACGGCATATTTCCCGGCAGGAACTTTATCATCGTTCATTGCCAAACAAGCCGAACATCCTGGCTGACGCATTACAAATCCGGCTTCTTCTAAAATAGTTACCAAACCTTCTTCAATGGCCTGCTTCTCTACCTGTTTCGATCCAGGCACAATCCATGCTACCACATCTTCCGCTTTCTTCTTTCCTTTTACAAATTGTGCGAAGCTGCGTAAGTCTTCAATTCGACCATTGGTACAACTTCCTACAAAAACGTAATCGATGGCTTTTCCTTCAATGGCTTTTCCGCCTTCCAGTCCCATATAATCTAACGACTTGTCGAATGACACTTTATCGTTTCCTTTTAGTTCCTCTCCTGTTGGAACGGTCTCTGTCACTTTCATTCCCATTCCCGGATTGGTTCCATAGGTAATCATTGGCTCAATATCAGCAGCATCGTAGTGGTATTCTGTATCGAAAACAGCACCTTCATCAGTTTTCAATGTTTTCCAATAAGCTACCGCTTTATCCCACTCTTCTCCTTGAGGAGAGAATTCGCGATCTTTTACATATTCGAAAGTGGTTTCGTCGGGTGCAATCATTCCACCGCGTGCCCCACATTCAATACTCATATTACAAATGGTCATTCGAGCTTCCATTGAAAGCTTCTCGATAGTATCGCCTGCAAATTCAATGAAGTGACCTGTTCCACCACTGGTAGAAATTTTCGAGATGATATAAAGAACAATATCTTTTGATGTTACACCTGGTTTCAAATCGCCATTTACAGTGATAAGCATTTTCTTAGGCTTCGGCTGCAAAATACATTGGCTGGCCAAAACCATCTCCACCTCGCTCGTTCCAATACCAAATGCAATGGCACCGAAAGCTCCGTGAGTAGATGTATGACTATCGCCACAAACAATGGTCATTCCCGGAGTGGTCAATCCCAACTCTGGCCCAATAACGTGAACAATACCATTCCATTTGTGATTCAATCCGTATAGGTTGATTCCGTGCTTCTCACAGTTGGCAGTCAATGTGTCCACCTGATTTTGTGAAAGCTGATCGGCAATTGGCAAATGCTGATTTATTGTAGGAATATTGTGATCGGGAGTAGCCGTCGTTTTCTCTGGTCGGAAAACTTTCAAGCCACGCTTCTCCAATCCTCCGAAAGCAACCGGACTGGTTACTTCGTGAATAAAATGGCGATCGATATATAGTGCATTTGGGCCACCGTCTACTTGCTCTACTACGTGTGCATCCCAAACTTTATCAAATAATGTCTTCTTCATCTGTCTATTTTTTCATCTATAAATATTCGTGCAATAGCACTAGTTGGCTGTAGCCGGAGTCATTTTATTTATAGCATCGATAAATGCTTCTGTTGATGCTGTCATGATATCGGTATTGGCACCAAACCCATGATAGGTTTGTTCGTTATGCTCAACTTGCATGTGCACCTTTCCAATATCATCGCTTCCGCGTGTAATAGTCTGAATTAAAAACTCTTCAACTGTGACTTTTCGATGTATAATATTTCTGACTGCATTGATTGCTGCGTCAACCGGGCCATTGCCTGATTCTGTTGCTGAAAATATTTCTCCGGCAATATCCAAGCGAACAGTTGCCATTGGCACCATATTCTTACCGGAGACAACTTGCAGGAAATCTAACTTGATTCGGCGTTCTTCTTTACGGGCATCGCCTACCAACAACAACAAATCGTCTTCTTTAATATCTTTCTTCTTGTCGGCTAGCTTCAAGAATTCTTCATAAACGGTATCCAACTTCTCTTTCTCCAATTTAAAGCCCAACAACTCTAAGCGGTGCTTCAATGCTGCACGTCCACTTCGGGCTGTAAGCATAATGGAAGATTCGTTAATTCCCACATCAGCCGGATCGATGATCTCGTAGTTTTCGCGATTTTTCAACACTCCATCCTGGTGAATTCCTGATGAGTGGGCAAATGCATTTCGTCCTACAATAGCCTTATTAGGTTGAACAGGCATATTCATTAAGCTGGAAATCATTCGGCTTATGCCATAAATGCGTTTGGTATTGATATTGGTTTCGATATTCCGGTCTTTATGACTCTTGAAAGCCATCACTACTTCTTCCAATGAAGTGTTTCCGGCACGTTCGCCAATACCATTAATGGTAACCTCAACCTGACGAGCTCCATTCAATACTCCTGCAATGGTATTGGCAGTTGCCATTCCCAAATCGTTGTGACAGTGCGTAGCAATTATCGCCTTGTCGATATTGGAAACATTATCGCACAAGTATTTAATTTTCTCACCAAACATATCAGGCAAACAGTATCCTGTTGTATCAGGAATATTCACCACTGTAGCACCAGCTTTAATAACTGCTTCTACCACGCGAGCCAAGTACTCGTTATCGCTACGTCCGGCATCTTCGGCATAAAATTCTACATCCTCAACGTACTTCTTAGCATACTTTACAGCTGCCACAGCACGCTCTAAAATCTCATCGGGATTAGAATTTAATTTGTGGTGAATATGGTAAAACGAAGTTCCAATTCCGGTGTGGATTCTCTTTCGTTTGGCATACTGTAGTGCCTGCGCCGCCACATCGATATCTTTCTCAACAGCACGTGTCAACGCACATATTGATGGCCACGTTACCGATTTAGAGATCTCTACCACCGATTTAAAATCGCCCGGACTAGATACTGGGAATCCTGCTTCAATGACATCCACTCCCAACTTTTCCAAAGCCTTGGCTACTTCAATCTTTTCTACTGTATTTAATTGGCATCCCGGGACCTGTTCCCCATCGCGCAATGTTGTATCGAAAATATATAGTCTATCGCCCATTTTTTAATGTTTAGTAGATAATACCTTCTGGCTGTAGTTCCAGAAGGTACTATTCATAAGTTAAACAATACGTTTCATCGCCGTCATGGCGCTTCTCAAACGCGTTCCAACCACCTCTACTGCGTGCGATCGGATTGCGCTATTTACTTCAATCAATTGCTGGTTGTCCACGCCGTTACCACATGCAAATGATTTTCCGATAACATCGGTATCCACATTTTTCATGAAATCGGTTAACAATGGTTTACAAGCATGATCGAACAAGTAACAGCCATATTCTGCTGTATCAGAAATCACTCTATTCATTTCGAATAGTTTCTTACGAGCAATGGTGTTAGCAATAAGCGGAGTTTCGTGCAATGACTCGTAGTAAGCCGACTCTTCTTTAATTCCAGCTTCAGTCATCGTTTCAAATGCTAATTCAACTCCCGACTTAACGAAAGCAACCATCAATGTAGCATGATCGAAATATTCCTGCTCTGCGATTTCTGCATCAGCTGCCGGAGTTTTTTCAAAAGCTGTCTCGGCAGTTGCAGCACGCCATGTCAATAGATTTTTATCGTCGTTGGCCCAATCTTCCATCATGGTTGAAGAGAATTCTCCCGACATGATATCGTCCATGTGCTTCTGGAAAAGAGGACGCATAATTTCTTTCAACTCCTCTGATAATTGGAAAGCTTTAATTTTTGCAGGATTCGACAAACGATCCATCATGTTAGTGATACCTCCATGCTTCAGTGCTTCGGTAATAACTTCCCACCCGTACTGAATCAATTTAGAAGCATAACCAGGCTCCACTCCTTTTTCAACCATCTTATCGAAAGACAAAATTGAACCGGTTTGCAACAATCCACAAAGAATAGTTTGCTCACCCATTAAGTCCGATTTTACCTCAGCAACAAATGATGAGCGAAGTACTCCGGCACGATGCCCTCCTGTGGCAGCAGCATAAGCTTTAGCAATTTCCAATCCATCTCCGTTTGGATCATTTTCAGGGTGAACAGCAATAAGAGTTGGAACACCAAATCCTCGTTTGTACTCTTCGCGCACCTCTGAACCAGGAGATTTTGGAGCAACCATAACAACAGTCAGGTCTTTACGCACTTGCATTCCTTCTTCAACAATGTTGAATCCGTGAGAATATGAAAGTGTTGCACCTTGCTTCATTAGTGGCATAACTGCATTAATCACACTAGTGTGCTGCTTGTCCGGAGTAAGGTTAATTACCAAGTCGGCAGCAGGAACCATCTCTTCGTATGTACCAACAGCAAAGTCATTCTCTGAAGCATTCAGAAACGATTGACGCTTTTCGTCGATTGCACCTTGACGCAATGCATAAGAAACATCCAATCCTGAATCGCGCATGTTCAATCCCTGATTCAATCCCTGAGCTCCACACCCAACAATTACCACTTTTTTACCTTTCAACTTCTCTACTCCATTGGCAAATTCCGATGCATCCATGAAGTCGCAAGTTCCCAATTGTTCCAATTGAAGTCGTAATGGCAGTGAGTTAAAATAGTTTGTCATTATAGTTATGTTTTTTTAATTTTTATTCTGATTTTATTGTTTTCGATTTATTTACACGCTGTATTCCAGCTCTTCTGTTTCTTCCGATGACTCCAGGCTTGCCAGTTGAGCATCGCGCATTTCTAAGAAAACAGATAATTTCTCAATTGGCGATCGGGTAATGGCCACTCGTCCTGAACGAATGAACTGCAATACGCCAAACTGATTTAATCCTTCGAATAAAGCTTGAGTCTCTTCTTTGTGACCAGTCTTCTCGATTACCGTATAATCTTTGGTAATCTCCAGAATTCTAGCATTGTGCTCTCTCACCAATGTTTCAATCTGATTACTTTTTGTCAAAGCCTCTGTTGGTACTTTATACAAAGCAATTTCCTGATAAATCATCTCTTCATTGCTATGATAGAAAGCCTTTAGTACCTCAACCAGTTTCTCAATTTGCTGAACAATCTTTCGCACTTTTTCTTCTTCTGCTTTCACCACAATGGTAAACTTACTCACGCCGGAGATAGCCGATTCGGAAACTGTTAAACTCTCGATATTTACCTTTCTTCGAGTAAATACAATCGTTATTCTATTCAATAGTCCGATATGGTTTTCGGTATATGCTGATATGATAAATTCTTTGCTCATGATTTTGGTTTTAAGGTTCTAACAATATATTTGAAACTGAAGCACCGGCAGGAACCATGGGAAATACGTTATCCTCTTTTTCCACTACTACCTCTAAAAGGTAAGGTCCATCGTGCTCAACCATCTCCTGCACCACTTTATCCAGATTATCTCTCTCGCTTACTTTCTGAGCTGAAATTCCGAACGATTTAGCCAATGCCACAAAGTCAGGATTCTGCATTTCGGTGAAAGAGTAGCGCTTATCGAAGAATAACTGCTGCCACTGGCGCACCATTCCAAGAAAGTTATTATTCAGAATTACCATCTTTACTCCCAGGTTATATTGAGCAATACAACCCAACTCCTGCATGGTCATTTGAAAACCTCCATCGCCCATGAAAACAACTACATCGCGATCGGGCTGACCAACTTTTGCTCCCAAGGCTGCTGGCAATCCAAATCCCATTGTTCCCAAACCGCCTGATGTTACCAAGCTTCGTGATTTATTCAATTGAAAATATCGGGAAGCAATCATCTGGTGCTGACCAACATCCGTTACCAAAATAGCATCGCCATTGGTTTGTTCTCCAACTCTGCGTACCACTTCACCCATGGTCAGCTTCTCTTTTGTTGGGAACAAATCCTTATCAATCACCTTTTCGGCCTCTTTTTCATAACACGACTTAAACTCTCCCAACCACTCTTCGTGACTATTTGGAGTTACCTTTTTAAGCAGCTTCTTCAATACCTTCTTGGCATCTCCTAACAAAGCCACCTCAGCAGGAACAATCTTATCAATCTCTGCCGGGTCAATTTCCACATGAATTACTTTGGCCTGCTTGGCATAATTCGAAACATCGCCAGTAACACGATCATCGAAACGCATTCCTACAGCAATCAACACATCGCATTCGTTGGTTTTAATGTTCGGACCATAGTTTCCATGCATTCCTAACATTCCCACATTCAGCGGATGTGAAGTAGGCAAAGCCGAAAGTCCTAACAAAGTCCATGCGGCAGGAACACCGGTCTTTTCAACCAACTGTTTCAATTCCTTTTCGGCTCCTGAAAGAATTACTCCTTGTCCAAAAAGTAATAAAGGCTTCTTCGCACTATCTATTAGTTTAGCTGCTTCCGAAACCTTCTCATCATTCACCTTATATTCTGGCACATAGCTACGTACCTTATTGCATTTTTCATATTTAAAATCGATCTCATTGAACTGAGCATCTTTCGATATATCCAAAACAACTGGCCCCGGACGACCAGAACTAGCGATATAGAATGCCTGAGCAATAGCCCATGGAATTTCATCTACCGATGTTACCTGGTAATTCCATTTTGTTGCTGGCATGGTTAAGCCAATTACATCCGCTTCTTGAAAAGCATCAGTTCCTAAAAGAGGTGATCCAACCTGTCCGGTAATACAAACCAATGGAGTAGAGTCCATCATAGCGTCTGTTAAACCAGTTACTAAATTGGTAGCACCAGGTCCGGAAGTAGCAAAACAGACTCCTACTTTACCTGAGACTCGTGCATATCCTTGTGCCGCATGAATAGCGCCCTGTTCATGACGAGTTAATACATGTTTCACCTGATTTTGATAATCGTAAAGTGCATCATACACTGGCATGATTGCTCCTCCAGGATACCCAAATATGGTATCAACCTTCTCCTCTAACAGCGACATTATCACTGCTTCGGCTCCTGTAACTTTTCGGGTAGTCTGTTCCATCTGTTTCTTTTAGTTATTATGATTTTCCTTTAACAGGAATATTTAGGTTTCTTTTATTCTTTTTCGGGTAACTGTCTCACTGCTCCTTTGTCGGCCGATGTTGCCATTGCAGCATAAGCTCTTAGTGCTGTAGACACTTTCCTATTTCTACCTATTGGTTTAAATGCTGCTTTACCCTTCTCATATTCGGCAGTTCTTCTGGCCTCCATCTCGTCATCTGAAATCATCAAATTGATTGAACGATTTGGAATATCGATTTCAATTACATCGTTATTTTGTACCAAACCAATTTCACCACCTGCTGCAGCCTCTGGCGATACATGTCCAATTGACAATCCTGAAGTTCCCCCCGAGAAGCGACCATCGGTTACCAATGCACAAGCTTTGTCCAACTTCATCGACTTGATATACGATGTAGGGTATAACATCTCTTGCATTCCCGGACCACCTTTTGGCCCTTCGTAACGGATAATTACCACATCGCCAGCTTGAACGGCATCACCCAAAATTCCATTACAGGCTTCTTCCTGACTGTGGAATACTTTAGCTGTTCCTTTAAATTTCAATACCGACTCATCTACTCCGGCTGTTTTTACAATGCAACCATTGCGGGCAATATTTCCGAAAAGAACGGCTAAACCACCGTCTTTGCTATATGCATTTTCAACACTGCGAATACAACCTTCTTTTCTATCTAAGTCCAGTTCAGGATAATTCGCATTTTGCGATCCCATTACCAGGTTCACTTTTCTTCCCGGAGCAGATAAATATCTTGCTTGAGCAGTCTCTGTTACTTTGTCACCAACCACATCGTTGGCAGCAATTACACTACTTAAGCTTTCTGCATCTACTCTGTTAACCGCCCCATCGACCAACGCTTCGCGTTGCAATTCGGCTAAAATTCCCATAATTCCACCTGCTCGGTTTACATCCTGAATATGGTAGTCGGCATTTGGAGCCACCTTACACAGCACAGGAACTTTTCGAGAAAGCGAGTCGATATCATTCATGGTAAAATCGACACCTGCTTCATGAGCAATCGCTAAAAGGTGTAATACGGTATTGGTAGATCCTCCCATTGCAATATCCAGTGTCATTGCATTTAAGAAGGCTTGTTTGTTGGCAATTTTGCGAGGTAATACTTGTTCTTTGCCTTCGAAGTAGTAGTCTTTGGTGTTCTTTACAATCTGCTGAGCAGCCTGTTCGAACAATTTTTTTCGATTGGCATGGGTAGCAACAATGGTTCCATTTCCTGGTAATGCTAGTCCCAATGCTTCGGTCAAACAGTTCATTGAGTTGGCAGTGAACATTCCCGAACACGATCCACATGTTGGACATGCATTTTGTTCTACCCGTTTCAATTGCTCTTCAGAAACTGAATTATCGGCTCCCATTACCATTGCATCAACCAAGTCGTACTGTTTGCCATCTACTTCTCCTGCTTCCATTGGACCTCCTGAAACAAAAACGGCAGGAATATTCAATCGCATAGCAGCCATTAGCATTCCAGGAGTAATTTTATCGCAATTGGAGATGCAAATCATTCCATCTACTTTGTGTGCATTACACATATACTCCACACTATCAGCAATTAAGTCGCGCGAAGGCAATGAATACAACATGCCATCGTGTCCCATTGCAATTCCATCATCAATAGCAATGGTATTAAACTCAGCGGCAAAGCACCCCTGAGCCTCAATGGCTTGTTTTACCTCCTGACCAATTTCATGCAAATGCGTATGTCCCGGCACCATCTGAGTGAATGAATTCACAACAGCAATAATGGGTTGCCCAAAATGTTGTTCTTTCATTCCGTTGGCACGCCAAAGGCTTCTGGCTCCAGCCATTTTACGGCCTTGAGTGGTTGTATTACTTCTTAAGCTATTTGTTTTCATTTCTCAGTTTTTGACTGCTAAAAACAAAAAAGCCTTTCTCATTTATCGTGAGAAAGGCTTCTTTGACATATACATAATCACATACCTTCCTCACGTTATTTCGAGAAGAATGACAACTAGAATAATAATAATGCTAATTGAATAAGTATGCATGTTTCTTAATTTAATTTATAATCAATTTTTGAATTGGTTTAAAAAAAACCATTCTCGTTATATGGAGAATGGCTTCAACTTTTCATACTGATACACCATTCTTATTCGTCACAAAGTAGAAGGACATTTGCGAGAATAATAATGTTAATGTTTTCGATATATGTATACCCAATCCTCATTTTTTTCTTTCGTAATAGCAAGAGCAAATGTAAAAAGAAAAACAAGAATCAAAAGCAAATTATAAGTTTTTTGCGTTTTTTATTAACAAATTTAAACTTCAACCAACATTAGATATACAATTCGCCCTTTTAAAAGGGAATCCAACTGCCCTACAACACCACTATCAACCAAACACTTAACACTTACTTGCTGATTTACAACTAAAGGTTAATAATCAATGTTAACATTGTGGTAAAATTACAGTTTGATAGTAAAGAGGAGCAATAAATATCAAACTAACAAAGGTCGATAATTAAAAATCATCGACCTTTTATACTTTTCCTTCAAACTTAAATTCTCAGTTTTACAGGATTTATTCAGCAGGAATAATCGCAATTCCATCAAATTGAGTTCTTGCACTGGTACCATTACCAAACCAAACTAATAGCTTTCCATCAGTTGTTGAAACAAAATCGGCTTTTAACGGTATGGCATATAAACCTGATTTTATCTCAATTCCACCATCGAAATTATTTAGTCCATCTTCGGTGTTTACAGGAGCACCATCGGCAGCAGTTCCCCATGCAAAATCGTGATCTTTACCCACTACCACGGCATAAAGTAGATACTTCTTATTCTCTCCTAGTCCAGTAACACTTATTGTGAAGTCACTTGCTCCATTTCCTTTATTGTCGTAACAGTTTCCATTGTGAGTTATAGAACCATCGCTACTATCGGGAAAGCCCCAATCGTTTGCCGAAGAGACGATTGAAATTCCATTTTGTTCCACCACTTCGTTTTCACCTGCAAAATCGAGATATGTTCCTCCCACAATTTTTTGAGGTTTCAATCGACTGGCTTTTGACGCAAATGTGTCGACAGCCATAGGAACTGGCAAATACGATGATTCATATCGAATCTCGTTGTACCACTCTGAAATTATGGTTTTCGAATCGGATGGAAGCACCTCTATTTTTTGCTCTTCTCCATCTTTATTCTCGAAGTAAACCACTGTTTTCAAACATCCTTCCGGGGCTGTTTCCCACTCAATTGTAACTTCCTGCATATTCGAGGGAAACTCGCCATCTACCTTATAAGATTTTATCGCCCGATTGTGTAGGTTCGAGATATAAAACTCGCCATATGAACGAGCTGTTAGCTCTACCGGCAACGACTTATTTCCTTCATCATCGTACGAAACAACTTCAAAAGTGTAAGTATCCTCCACTAAGTCGGTAAGAGAAATTTTAATGGTATCTCCCGCCATGTTAGTTCCTTTTTCAACTTCTCGTTTTTCGGTTCTATTACTCCAAAAAACAGTCCATTTGGTTACTCTGGGATCAGCATTAATTAACCAATTCAACTCGATTCGATTTTGTCCGGGTAATGCTTTTAATGAATCTACTTTTCCTAAATAGATTTTTTCACCTCCCTCCAAATACTCTGAGTGAATATCATTCATCGAATCGCAACTACACAGAGCAGTTAACAACAGTAATGCAAAAACATATGTAATTTGTTTCATAGCTCATTCTTTTTATTCTGATTTAACTTCACCAAAGACCTTCAATTCGCTACAAGTTGCAGATGCAGTACGATTTTCGAAGTTTTCGATATACTTAATTCTTAGATATCTAAAACTTCCAATTCCTGGTTTCATTAATATTTCGAAGCCATTTTTCAATGCCTCTTTATCCTCTTCTGTTTTATTTTTTCCAGGTAAGCCAGAAGGTTTTACCACTTCATACGGACCATCGTGTAATGGCGTCCATGCTTCCCATTCTGAAACCAATTCATTACTTCCATACAACTGAATTATTTTGAATCGACTACCTGTAAAACCAGCTCCTTCGTCATGCCACATTTTTATTCGGCTAAATGTGGCTTCAACACCTAAATCAATAGTGTAAGAAAGATGCGATGGATTAGCACCATATTTTGTTTTCCAGTAAGAGTTGTAATTATCATCTCTTAAGCGATTAAAATACTTTTCATCACTAAACAGGTCGGTATCATCTTTAAATCCTTTATAAAGTTCCCAAAGATCACGATCCAACTCAATCTCTTTTTTGGGTGTTAATGTGGAGAAAAGTGAATCTGTTTTGTTGTGCCATTTATCTTGCACAATCACTGCAAATCGTCGTTCGGTATCGTCAAAACCACGCACAGTATAAGACCCCACTTCCTGAGTAGAAACAAAAGAATCAACTTTCTTCATTTTCCCGGTTGAATCGGCTGCATAACAGAAAAACAACATCTCTTCTCTACTTGCATTTTCCCATTCGATTCTAGGTCCACCAAAGTCGGGTTCCATTGCAACAGAGTTACCTACAACAGTATATTCAGGAGTATCAGGGTTTACATTCACCGAAACAGGCTGACTTTTCAGCTCTGCAATATCCACCATGTACAAATCGACTTTAAACTCCTCTGATTTGTAGAATCCATCCAATAAAATAGAATTGGAATAGATAGAAGCTTTCATTTCTCGTTTAATACCAGGTGCCGGTTCAAATACAGCTAAAACATATGCCAAATCCCTTTCATTAGGAATTTGATATTTTACTATTGCCTTTCCATTCAGATTAGTTACCTCGACATTACTGACTGGCTTTGGAGCAATATTGTCGCCATAAATGGGCCCATATTCCTTCTCCTCGCCACAACTAATCGCAATCACTGCTAATAAACTTATAAACAAGTAGTTTATAAATCTATTTTTATAAGTCATATTGATTTTTAAATCATTCATTTATTTAAATATTTTTAGTCACTATTTATCTGTCGGATCAGAAATTATCCTTTTCATAGTTAAATTCGATCCAGATGGAACTCTCGATAAGTTTTATTGGTTAATGCTTACCAGCCTGGATTTTGCACCAATTTGGTATTCTTAATCAAGTTGCTTTCAGGTATTGGCCACAAGTAATCCTTCTGTGTAAATTTCACATTGGCCAATTTTAACACCTGGTAGTAATCCTCATCTGTTTTTCCTCTGAAGTTCCAACCTCGTAAGGCTGAGTTCATATTAACTTCGGCCTCTTTCCAGCGGCGAATATCCCAGAAGCGCTTTGCTTCTCCTGTCAGTTCAATTAAACGTTCGCGATGAATAATTGCTCTCATTCCCTCTTTCGTTGTATGCTTAGTAGGAAATTTTGAGAATTGCGACCAAGCATCTTGTACCGAAGGAATATGTGCACGCTCTCTTACCTGATTTATCCAGCTATATACTTCCTCATCTGGTGCTGATTTCACCTCGTTCAATGTTTCAGCATAAAGCAAATAAAGGTCTGACAAACGAATTATTGGGAAAGGATAAAACTGAATACTTGATGAGTTATTATCAGAATAAGAATTCTCATAATGAACCATTTTTTTAATCAGATAACCAGTATAAACTCGGCCACGATGAGCTACATCTCCACTTTTACATTCCAGAACATGAGGATCTTCATCGTTATAAAAACCATTACCATACCATGTTGCTCCATCGAAAGTTAGAGCAGCATAAAAGCGTGGTTCTCTGTTTAAATGCAGAATTGGTGAGCGATGTCCCTTTTTCAAATAATAACGATGATCATTACCAACTGTTGTTAAGTTAAATCGGTTCTGATAATCGTAGTCAACATCCTCTTCAATTGGCACTCCGTTTTTAGAGTAAAACTGCTCTGCAATTCGCATTGGAGGACTATAAACACCTTTCATTTGACTGTGACGGTCGGTCATTTTACTAAACCAGGTTGGAATTCCAACTCGTTGCAAAGTTCTACCATCAGAATTAGTAGCTCCCCAAACAACCTCCGAATTCCATCTTTCACAAACAGAATTACGAATATTCATTTTCCAGGCAGTCGAATCATTCATTTGTTTCGACGGAGTGAAATAATACAGACTATTCCCTGCTGCATGAGCCATCTCGATAGCAACTTTACATGCCTCATTGGCTTTCACCCATTTTTCCTGATCGAACTGCAGAGGAAACAATTCTCTGCCATCATGATCTTTCAGCGTTAAATTAGAATTTCCATTAAAAAACGGAGAAGCAGCCATTACCAAAACTTTGGCCTTAACCGATGCTGCAATAACTTTGGTAATACGACCTAATTCCAGTCCTTCATCAATAATTGTTTCTGGCAAATCAGTCATCGAATCATCCAATGTATTGATGATATACTGAATGCAATCATCGAATGGTTCACGAGTAACTTTTACTTCATCCGGACTACTACTTACTGGCAGGTTGGTATCAATAATTGGAATTGAACCATACATTCTTAAAAGATAGAAGTGGTAGAATGCTTTTAGAAACTTTGCTTCGGCAATCCATCTGCTCTTCTCAAAATCTTCCAGATCTTTCACTTCGTGGATGCGTTCTATTAGAATGTTACAGGTACGAATACCTTTCCATAAGTCTTTTCCGTTTCGCTCTCCATTCCAATAATCATAAAATGGTTTCGATACGTTCTGGTATCCATTTTGAATGTCTTGCCCATATAGTGCACCACCTAAGTCTCCTTCCCAATATGCACGCACATCGTCCGATGGCATTAGATTCTCATCTCCTGCTGTAAATGCAAAGTTCTTCCCTGGATTTCCTATAGAAGGCATATAACTATAGCAGGTAAAAAGATACTTTTCGGCAGTATATTTATCGACAAATGCATTGTCGATTGTGGCTATATTGTCTGGAACAATATCGAGATAATCATTACATCCCCAGAAATTAAGAGCCACAAATAGTGTAAATAAATATTTTAAATACTTCATAGGTTCTTCTTTTTAAAATTGCACTTTTAGCCCTAAATTAATTACACGCTGGTTGGGATAACCTAATCCATTTTCAGCATTTTCAGGATCCCATAAATCGAACTTACTCCATGTGTACAGGTTGCTACCACTCACATAAACTCTAAACTGACTTAAACCAATTCGCTCTGTTAGTCTTTTTGGTACATTGTATCCAATCTCAACCGACTTTAAGCGAATAAAGCTTCCGTCGTACATAAACCAAGTACTTCTTTTGCTATTGTTCTCACTCAAACGAGTAGTAAGACGTGGCCATAACGCATAAATATTTCGATTTGATTCCGACCAGTAATCATCGGCATAAGCCTGAAGCAGTTGATTTTGAGTTACTGCATTATCATCGTAACTAACATTCTTATCATTGTAGTGAATAAATGGAGACGTTTTCTGTACATCTATCCAAAAGCTTGAAAGTGCACTTCCCTGGAAGAAACATGAGAAATCGAAGTTCTTATACCCCATTGAAAAACCTAAACCATAAACAATTTCGGGAGTCTTAGGATGACCGATAGGTACCTGATCTTGCTCAGTAATCTTACCATCGTCATTAATATCTCGGTATTTAATGTCTCCAGCACCATAATCGCCAAACTGAACCGGAGAGTTTTCCACGTCCTGCTCATCAATAAACAAACGCTCGGCAATATATCCCCACTGTTGACCAAGCTTCTTACCTTTTTTCGATCTCCAAGGAGTAGCAGAATAGTCAGGCTCTTCATACACCAAGTACTCACTGGTAGCATAAGTGAAGTTTCCACGAGCTGTTAACCAGAAGTTCTTATTGAAACTCTTGTTGTAATCTAATGAAATATCGAATCCACGTGCTTTGGCCTGCCCAACATTGGCCATCAAATCAGCTTCAAGTCCCATTGTTTTGGGAATAGATGCTCTGTCCATCAAAATATTTTCACGACGTTCGGTGAAGTATTCTCCCTGAAGTTCCAAACTATTGAAAAGCCCCAATTCGAAACCCACATTCATTTTGTAAGCAGTTTCCCAACTTACTTCTGGGTTTTCATAACGAGAAATTTTTACTCCGTCGCGACGATAGTCGCGGAATGTTCCGAAATTATAACCGTGACCACCATCATCTAAACTTACATTTGAGAGGTAAAAGAAACGATCATCATCGCTACCAATGGCATCATTTCCAACCAAACCATAAGTAGCTTTCAGTTTTAACTTGTTTACATACGGCTCAATATTTTCCCAGAAAGGCTCATTGGAAACCACATATCCTATACCTGCCGATGGGAAAAATCCGAAACGTGCATCTTCAGAGAATCGCTCTGACCCATTATAACCAAAGTTAAATTCGCCAAAATACTTCGAATCGTAAGAATAGGTAAAACGCCCAGAAAGCCCCATGTTTCGATATGGTAACGATTTTTCTAACGATCCCGGATTGGCATTAAGCTTCTCGCGCATCGTAAATACCAACAATCCACTCACTGCATTCTTCTCATTGAATTTTTTGTTATAATTCAATGCCGATTCCATATAAAAGATGTTTGAAATCTTCTTTGCTCCCTCATCATAAGTCAGATAGTCAGTTCCTTCATCCGGATTAATATTATGCAACGAATAAACATTATTGTCCGGATCATACGCCTCTACTGTGTAAAAGTATGGGTTATAAAAACGACTAATATCAAACGATGAATAGCGGTTCATGTTAAATAAAGCACGTGCAGATAATCCTTCAAGAATTGAATTTAGGTTTTGCTTTACTTCGAATTGCGCTAAAAGTCTTGATTTATCACTATCTTTATAACCTTTAACCATGTCAGCATAAGGATTCAGGTAATTCCCCTGATCGTAGTTTCCAAAAAGAATTCGCTCTTTATACTTATTGGCTTCGTCGGGCTTATAATAAGCTGGAAATAAAACAGGATTTGAACGCATTACTTTTTTATACAAACCACTTCCTCCATCAAGAGGTCCTTGATAATCATCCAGAGTGGCATGAAATCGGAAAATGACCTCAGTAGACTTGGTAAGATTCACATTAATATTTGAGCGTAACAGATATTTACGCAGCTTAATGTTATTGTTGAAATTATTTCTATTGTCAACCTTCAGGATACCATTATCCTGATTAACCGAAGCAGCCATATAATATCTGGCCACTTTACCACCACCACTAACATTGAAGTTCAAACGCTTGTTCTGAGTGTGATCTTTAAACAACATATTATACCAATCAGTAACAGGATAAATGTTTGGATCCCCACCATTCATAGTGTTCTCTATTTTGTCGCGATCGTAAGGAAGAGTTTCAAATGGATTACGAGTAAATACGGCCTCGTTATGCATTCTCATGTAAGTAATCGGATCAGCCAAATCGACATTCTGGGTAGGCATAGACCAAGAATTTTCATAACGTACCGATACCTTTGCTTTTCCTTCTCGCCCTTCTTTGGTTGTAACCAGGATTACTCCATTGGCACCACGTGCTCCATAAAGAGCAGTTGCTGTTGCATCTTTCATTATCGAAAAACTGGCAATATCGTCGGTTTGTAAACGAGCCAAATCCTCGGAGCTCAACTCTACACCATCAATCAAAATCAACGGATCTTTTTTATATCCAAAAGTGGTAACACCACGAATAAAGAACTCGGCATTATCTTCGCCCGGTTCTCCACTTCGCTGGTAAGAAATAATACCTGACATTCTACCTGCCATGGCAGTTGTAAGGTTACTTGATGGAATCTTTAGCTCTTTAACATCTACCGTTTCGATTGATGCCAAGACACTCTCTTTCTTTTGTTTCCCGAATGCAACGACAGTAACATCTTCCAGCTCCTCCGATTTTTCTTTCAGAACAACATCAATATTCAATTTACCATTTGGAGCTATTACCTGAGGATCCATTCCAATAAATGAAAAGTGCAACTCATCATTCGAATTAACAGAAATTTCATAATGACCATCAGGATCTGTAATAACACCTCTGGTACTACCCACCACCATTACTGTTACACCAGGCAAGGGAGCACCTGTAGTATCTGAAACTTTACCTTTTACTTTTACCGTTTTCTTTGATTGTGAAGCTTTTGCTCTTACTCCTTTAGCCTTCTTTATCAAAACAGTTTTATCTAGCACCTGATAATCGTACCCTTTGGATTTCACATACTTATCGAGAAAACCCACGATACGAATATCTTCCTCTACCACCTTTATTTTAGGCTGATTTTTAAAAATCCCCGACTTATAGATGAAGTTGTAGTCGGTTTGCTTATCCAAATGTATCAACACCTCCTCGATAGATGCACTTGAAAATCGAAGTGAAACAATATCGTTTTGTGTCACTCCACCAGCTTGGGCAGCAGACACAGTAAATAATATACTTAAAATGATCACATTTAAGCATATAAAAGCTTGTCTACCCCACCACAGGGGCAAACAATTATGAGTTTTTTTCATAAATTTGTTTTTAGATTTTAAACATTTTGTTTAATCACAATTAGTTCTGGCGGTAAATATTGACGGTATTTACCGCTTCTTTTTTAGTTAGTTACAGTTAGTTTATTTCCATAGGCCTCTATTTTTATTTCTCCAATTATTTCCAAAATTCTAATGTTAGCTTCAAGACTCTTTCTTTTATCTATACTTCCTGATATTCTAATTGTTTTCAATCGTTTATCTTCAAAATTCACCTCAAATCCATACCAACGTTTTAAACTATTTAATACTTCAAACAGGCTTTCATCATTAAAATAATACTGTCCATCTTTCCATGAAGTAAATAGGTAAGCTTCTACTTTTTCAGTTTCAATTTTTCTGGCTCCTCGTTTCAATGAAGCTTGCTCGCCAGGAATCAACTTTTGGGAAAGCTTTGGATCGCGTTTACTCTCCACCAAAACTGATCCTTCCAATAATGTAGTGATGGATTTATGGTTTTCCCGGTAAGAATTTAGATTGAAAATAGTCCCCAAAACGGTTATTATCTGATTATTCGAAGTCACTTTAAAAGGCCTGCTTATATCTTTTTCAACCACAAACAATCCTTCTCCATTAATATCTACTTTTCGATGTTTTCCTTTGAATGCTACAGGAAATTTAAAGGTGCTTTCGGCATTTAACCATACTTCTGTTCCATCGCTTAGGCTGATATGGAAATCCTTTCCTGTTGGTACTTTTACAGTATGGAATAATTTAGGCGTTTTAGCCATCGATACTTTTCGATAGACCAAACCATTTTCATCCCCAACAATGTGAATTCCTCCAATGGTAATATTAGTTGTCTTGCCTGCTTCTAATACTAACTCTTTGTCGTCGCCAATTACAAGAGAGGCATATTGGGGAGCGTTGTAAACATGTTGCTTTTCCAGCTCATGCAACATTAATAAACTTGCTCCTCCCAACAACACTAAGCCAATGAAAATAGCAGCAATTCGGGATAGCCACTTTTTCTTTTCCCGACGTTTGGCTTTTCGTTTTATATTTTGAAACGATGCTTTTGTATTTGGTTTTCCCAATTGGCTACCCGAATGATAAAATTTTTGAGCCTTATGGAAGTACTCTTTATTCCGTTCATCATCATTTAGCCATTCTTTCAATGAATCTGCATTCGATGAAGTAGTATCATCATGCAGTTTCAACCAAATTTCCGAAGCATCAATCTTTTTCTTTTTACCGGTCATTTAAATTATTTTACCCTCATAACACCGGTCAAATAGAAAAGGGGTGACAAGAAAAATATTTTTTACAAAAAAAATAAGATCGAAGTAGATTCCTGAAGGTATTTCTGTAGTTGTTTTCGGGCTCTTTTCAACTGTGTTTTAACGGTATTTTCAGAAATATTCAGTTCTTCGGCAATTTGGCCAATCTTTTTTCCTTCAGCATATTTGGCATGAAATATTTCTGCCATTTTAGGTGGAAGTTGCTTAATGGCCAATCGGATATTTTTTATCAGATAAGATTTCTCTACCTCTTCGTCATCCATGGTAGTAGTGGCCTCTAAGAATAAAATCTTATGCTTGTCATACACATTCAAATCACGAATGTAATTCAAGCACCTATTCTTTGTTGATTTATACAAGTAATTGCTCAATGATGAATATTCATGCAAGGAAGCTGCATTTTCCCAGAAAGCAATAAAGACGTTTTGCACAATATCTTCACACACATCTTTATCGAAAACAAAGTTTTCGGCAAAGCGTAACAACGGCACATGATACTCCCTATGAAGCGATTCAAGAACTCCTTCATTCCCTTTTCGAATCTCTGCAAGTATCAAGTTATCTTCCAACTGCATCAGATCATTTTTTGCCTTCCGTTATCGTACACGATCAATTCAAAGATAGCAAAAAATTATTCCGAAAAACAAGCGTTTCATTACAAGCTATTCTACAATTGAGATAATTGTTGTATGATTTTATTATAACTTCTTCCTGAAATTAGTTTTGTTTTAAATACATCATCTACAGTAATAGTAAATCGCGAATAATAGTGTTTTTTAACCTCTATAATTCTTAAAGAATTAACTAACAAAGCCCGTTGAATACGAATAAATCGATCCTCTAACTTTAATTCCAACTCCTTTAATGAGTAATCGCTAACATACTCCTTACCGTCAACGGTATGAATCTCAACATACTTCTCGTCGGCCTTAAAAAAGGCCACATTTTCTATTGGGAGAAAGAGCATTCTCTCTCCCAATTTCACTGGAATTGTTGTTATCTCTTTTTTAGGAGCCGACTGTATTAATTGTTCCACTATCTTCAGTTTATCCATTCTTACTGAAGTTTCGTGCAACGCTTCCAATTTATCTATGGTCTTTGCTATTCGATCCGATTTTACCGGCTTTACAATATAATCGATACTATTGGTTTCAAAAGCTTTCAGAGCATACTCATCGTAAGCGGTACAAAATACAATTATTGGAGTATGCGAAATTTGTTTCAACACTTCGAAACCATTCGCTCCGGGCATTTGAATATCCAGAAAAACTAAGTCTGGCTTCAGGCTCTCAATTTTAGCAATACAATCGAGGCCATTTTCGGCTTCTCCTACCACCTCTATTTCATTGGAATGAGCTGCCAATAAGTTCTTCAATCGTTCTCTGGCAGGAATTTCATCATCAACTATCAGGGTTCGAAACTTCATAACAATTAACTTCTTTTCAATAATTGAATTGGCATTCTAATTTCTACATACTTCTCATCATCGCTATTCCAATCGAGCCATGCTTTCTTGCCAAACTGTAATTCTAGTCGTTCACTGGTGTTTTTAATTCCATGCCCAACTAAAGGCCCTTTTGGAAATGCAGGTCCATTATCGTAAACTCGAATTTTTAACATTTTGCCATCTTCAAGAACATTCACCATTATCTTTCCCTGCTCTGTAAGTTGAGAGACACCATGTTTTACTGCATTTTCCACTAATGGTTGAATTAAGAATGAAGGTATCTTTATTTCCATTAATTCTTCTGGGCAATTGACTTCAAACTGCAGTTTTTCTCCAAATCTCACCTTCTCTATTTCCAGATACGTTTTCAGCATATTCAATTCATCGCTGATGCTATTCAATTCTTTTTGTTCTCTGTTAATGGAATATTTGAAAAAGTCGGACAAAGCAAGAGCCATTGCCTCGGCCTTCTCGCCATCAATAGTTGCTAAACTAGCAATAGAATTGAGTGAATTATACAAGAAATGGGGATTTATTTTTGAACGTAAAGATTGTAATTCGGCATGTTTATGCATTTCTCCTAATTGAGCAATTTCAACATCCTTTTTGTGAATTATACTCTCTGATTTTCGGTTTAAGTAGATAAAAAAAGCTCTTAAAACAGCCACATATACCGAGACAGATGCTCCTGAAATAAACATACCAAAAGCACTTATCGCTGAAGTATTCTTTTCACCCGAAAAAATCGACACAGTTAACATCAGTAATAATCCTGGAATAAAAAGAGTAGTAACAAATGGCACAGCAATACTTAAAACAAAATTTTGCCTTCTTTCTAATACTGCTTTCTCTACATAAAACATAACCAAAGTAGCAAGAACAGAAAAAGCCAACAGGCATATTAATACTATAAGATATTTCTGAAACATGTTACCTACTTTTAGCTGTAAAGAAGAAAGTAACATATAATCACCCAAAACTATATTTATTGTCAGGTAAAATAATAGCACACCTACAAGTAACCCTGCTTGAAACAAATAGTTATTTAATCGATGACCATGCCTTTTAAACAAATTAAAATGCAGCATGATTAACAATAGTAATATCGATAAAAAAGTATTCAGAAGATGGAAAAACATTACGGTTACTCTGTTTTTACGCATTTTACTTTCAAAACTTACTACAGGAGACTTATTTTCACTTATGGAGTATTTCTTGGAGTAAAGTTTCTTTATTAGCTTAAAGTCAACTGAATCAAAAGTCACTTCTCGAAAACTCTTAGCTGCAAATACAGAACCTGGATACTCATCAACAAGGGGTGTTTTCTTCTTTGGATAAACCGCTAAGTTTTTTAATATCTTATAATATAAATACCGTTCTCTATCCTTCAATTTAAAGTTACTTCCCATATCCAAATAGATATCTGTTTTTACTATTTCACCGCGAACAGATCTGGTATCTTGCCAATCTCCAGAATAAACGCCATCAATAGTTTCATTGATGTGCAACACAACATTCGCTGATCCTTTTCCAACTACATCAACATCCCATTTCTCTACATTCAACCTTAATTTTCTAGCTAGCTCTTGGGTAAAAATAACGTCACTAGGTTTTACATCTCCATTAAGTTGAATTAAGATATTTGAATCAAATCTTATGGCTTTTCCATTCATCAAAAAAGTTTGCTCAAACAGTTCATCTAACTTTTTATCTGAAATTTCTTCTCCTCCAAGAGCATGAACCAATGATAAAATAAAAAGAATAGTTAGTAGAAATAGTTGTTTCATGGGTGTTCGTTTTTAGTTTTGTTTAGTAATAAAAAGCCACATATCAGCTTATTAATTTTTGTTTTGTTACATAAAGAAAGTGATTATTAGAATAGCACATTCAACTAAAACGACAAATTACAAATAGAGGGGAGTAAACTGCAAAAAAAAGGAGTGACCTCTCGATCACTCCCAGTAATTAAATGTATATCGGTTCAAATTATTTTATTAAATCGATGCTTCGCTTAACGAATGCATTCAAGTCTTCTCCTTTCAACATTCCGTTTGCCAATAGAGCCAAGTCAACCAATTGCTTGCTTAACTTATTCTCTTTACCATATTGTGTTAGCTTCTCGCGTTTCTCAGTAGAAAGTGTTTCCAATTCTTTCTCTACAGATTCCAACTGCTCTTTTTCAGCTTGTGGAACCTCTTCCTCTTTCTTACCTTCTTTGGCTTTAACTAATCCCTCTTTTTCGGCTTGCTTAACAGCTAAGTTGTAGTTTACATCTTTCAATGTTTCTGTCATATCAGTCGACTTAGCCTCCATTACCTGCTTCACAAGTGGATGCTCTGCGTTAACTACCAAGTTGTAGCTATCTGGCAATTCGCCATAGAAATTCATTCCACCCCCCTGGAACTGACTCATATCTTTCATACGACGCATGAACTCGTTACGAGTAATTACCATTGGAGCTGCTGTTTCGCCCATATTCTGGAAGTCAACAATGAAGTTTCCTTTTCCTGCTGGACATACTGCCTGGAAAACGGTGCTTAAATCACTCTGATCTTCAGCAGAAATCTCTACTTGTGCAGCATCGTCTTTCTGAATCAACTTCTCTACAACGTCAGAGTCAACACGAACAAACTTACGATTTGGGAACTTCTCTTCTAGCTTGTTCACCATTGGAGTTGATAACACGCTATCCATTACCAATACATCGTATCCTTTGTTTTTAGCTGCCTCGATAAAGCTAAACTGCTCTACTTCGTCGTTTGTATATAGACAAATTACATTGTTTTCTTTATCGGTTTGATTGTCTTTAATGGCTGTTTCATACTCGTCTAAAGTATAGAATTTACCATCGGTATTTTTCACCATGAAATACTTGATCGCTCTATCGTAGAATTTCTCTTCCGATAGCATTCCGTATTCGATGAAAATTTTCAAATCATCCCACTTCTCTTCGAATTGCTTACGATCGTTCTTGAAAATTTCTGCCAAACGGTCAGCTACTTTTTTAGTAATGTGACTTGAAATTTTCTTCACATTACCATCGCTTTGCAAGTACGAACGTGAAACATTCAATGGAATATCCGGAGAGTCGATTACACCGTGAAGAAGTGTCAAAAATTCAGGAACAATTCCTTCTACCGAGTCGGTAACAAATACCTGATTGCAGTAAAGCTGAATTTTATTCTTCTGAATCTCTACATTGTTTTTCAATTTAGGGAAGTAAAGAATACCCGTTAAATTGAATGGATAATCAACATTCAAGTGAATATTGAACAATGGATCGTCGCCCATTGGATACAACTGACGGTAGAAATTCTGGTAATCTTCCTCTTTCAAGTCAACAGGTTTCTTTGTCCATGCCGGAGCAACGTCATTCACCTGCTTGTCCTTGTCAGTATCTTCCATCTTACCATCTTTCCACTCTTGCTCTTTTCCGAAGATTACTGGAACTGGTAAGAATTTACAATATTTATTTAAGATCTCTGACAAACGAGCATCTTCTAAGAATTCTTTCGATTCCTCGTTTACATACATTACGATATCGGTTCCGATACCTTCTTTCTCTACTTCTGTAATTTCGTAGTTAGGGCTTCCATCGCAGCTCCATTTTACTGCATTTGCGCCATCCTGGTATGAACGAGTGATAATTTCTACTTTATCGGAAACCATAAACGATGAGTAGAATCCTAAACCGAAGTGACCAATAATAGCATTGGCATCGTTTTCATACTTCTCTACAAATTCGTTGGCTCCCGAAAAAGCAATCTGGTTGATATATTTTTCAATTTCGTCGGCTGTCATACCAATTCCCATATCGGAAACAGTAATTGTTCCAGCTTCTTTATCCAGCTTCACCTCAATTTTGGCAGCTTCCATATTGCCACTGTATTTTCCAACAGAAGCTAATGTCTTTAGTTTTTGGGTGGCATCCACCGCATTGGAAACAATCTCACGAAGAAAGATATCGTGATCGGAATATAGAAATTTCTTAATAATTGGAAATAGATTCTCGCTGGCTACGCCAATTGTTCCTTTTTGCATGGTATATTGTTTTTAATTCAACATCAATTTTAACGAAGCAACTCTAATCAAAGGTTGTGCCATGTCATTTTGCCTGTCGATTTGACAGCTAAAGTTCAAATATGCTTTAATCGTGGCAGACTTTTTGTACTCTCTTTTTCAAATATTATATTCAATTAAATTTCCTCTAATAAAAAATACACACACATGAAACATTTACTTATCACACTAGCCATTTTACTAGGATTCAACCTGGCCAATGCGCAAGAAAAGAGCAATAAGAAGTATTTTTCAATCACCCCTTTTTATGGTACAATTAGGGTTACTGACTACAATCATGAACCACTAATGGGAGTGGATCTTACCTGGCAAAGAAACAAATGGAGTAATTGGCAAATTGGAGCAACCTATTTCGAAGGGAGTAAATATTTAAATTACAACAACTTAAAAATCAAAGATGGAGCTATAAAAAGCTATAGGCTAGAGTTAAACTATCTTATAAATCCTATAAAAACTAAGTATTTCGATTTTCTATTTGGATTTGGAGGTATCGTTAACTATTTCGATGAAATGACTATAGATCGAATTCATTATCATCAGAATCAATTAACTATCAATGGATCCAAATATGAAGAGTTTGGCTTTGGAGCAAATCTAAAATCGCATCTGATATTTTACCTAAACGAATATGTTGGTATAAATGTTAGATTGGCAGGAGGCTATATATGGCGTAACAATATTGACGATGACGCATTCTATTCCATCTGTCCCGGGCTTACTATTCGATTCTAATAAAATAAGAGGGATACCTTTAGATGAAGATATCCCTCTTGTCTTGCTATCAACAGATATAGAACCTAAAATTCCAAATCGGTTAATACCGGTAAATGGTCAGAATAATAACGCTGATCTTTCGAGTCGGTTAAAACACCATAGCGCTTCACTTTTATATGTTTCGAAACAAAAACATAATCGATACGTGAGATCAATGGCTCGCCGAATTTAAATGCATTGAATGTTTCTTCAGGACCAAACGGAGCCATTTCTGATATTGCTCGTGCATCACGAATATGGTTACTGATATATTGAATTGACTTATCGGTTGGCTCTAAGTTGAAATCACCTGTTAGCACAATGGGTAATTTACCATGAGCGAACTCTTTCATTTTTCGCAAAATAAGTTTTGCCGATTCCTTCTGTGCTTTTTTCCCCACATGATCGAAATGGGTATTGAACACATAAAATTCTTGTCCATCGATTAGTCGTTTTAGTTTTGCCCAGGTACAAATCCGCACACAAACGGCATCCCACCCCTTATTGGGTTTTGTGGTATCTTCACTCAACCAGAAATTATCGCTTTCTACCAGCTTAAACTTCTTCCCATCGAATAAAATCGGAGCATATTCTCCTTTCGTTTTTCCATCGTCGCGACCTACCCCTACATATTTCCAGTTGGGTAAACGTTCCAACAGATCGTCTAGCTGACCTTGTAATACTTCCTGGCAACCTACTATCTCGGCATCATAAAAATGAAGCAACGAAGCCACATCATCTTTTCTATTATCCCAGGCATTTTTCCCATCGCCGGGATTATTGTAGCGGATATTATACGACAATAGTCGTGTTGTATTCTGAGCAAAAGTGCTAATACAAAGCAACATGCTCAGCAAAATAAAACTGAATTTCATAAATAGTATTTGTTTGTGGTTTAAACGCATTAAAAGTACTAACTGCAAACAAAAGCACCACCTATATTTCTGATATTTTCTATGTGTATATGGTATTTTCCTTGGAGACTGGAGACTGGAGACTGGAGACTGAAGACTGGAGACTGGAGACTGGAGACTGGAGACTGGAGACTGGAGACTGGAGACTGGAGACTGGAGACTGGAGACTGGTAAGATAAATTATTGATTGAAATGATTCTTCACATTTCAACTTTTTCTCTTTTATACTTTTTAACCTTTAATTGTGAGGAAAGTTTGGAGCAAAAAAAAAGGCCTCTGATGAGGCCTCTTTCTTAATATTGATCACGATTGAATCTTGGTCTTCTTGGACGATTGTCGAAACGGTTGTTGCTATTCTCCTCTTTTGGACGAGCTTTTTTAACAACGATGTTGTTTCCTTCGAATTCGTTCTCATTCAATGCATTGATTGCATCCCATGCCTCATTATCATCTGGCATTTCAACAAATCCAAAACACTTAGAACGATTAGTTTCACGATCCATAATAACTTTTGCAGAAGATACTTCTCCATACTGTGAGAATGCTTCCTCTAAACTCTCGCTAGTTGTACGAGGGTTTAATTTTGCAATAAAAATGTTCATCTCTAAAATAAAATTAAAATATAAAAAGAGAAGTGTGAAAGAACCTACAAAAGAATTTCTATAAAGCTTATGAAGAAATTGGATTTGGATCCCAAAACTAAATACACTATAAAACACTTTGTGTTGCTTTAACAACTTCCGATACAAATATAGAACTTAAAAAACAATAAATCAGCTTTTCGCGAAAATTAATCAAATCTTTTTAACTCGTTGAATTTCTTTTTGCTAAAAGGCACAAATTGTTCGAATATAAAATGGTCCCAAACCTTCTCAATGATCTTAGGAAGTTGCTCATTCATAGCGCCAGCACCATTCACTTCCAGCACCAGACGAGTAGAGTCATTGGGCACTCCGGTTAATTGATAAGTACAAACCAACTGCACAGCTTTACCCGATAATCCTAGAGGTCCATCGAAACGAAGTAGTTTACCTCGATGAGCTGCAATAACAGTGGCATGTAGCACGCCATCGCCATTTTCATTGAAGATCTCCCAAAATCCACCTCCGGGTTTGGGTTCGATGTAAAGTTTATGTGGTTTTTTCGAAAAAGTGTGATCCCACCATGGCGAAATATCGCCTGTTAGCCAGTCGAAAACGGTAATAGAATCGCCTGGAACAACAACCTGTTTCTTAAAATGAAACGACTGGTATTGCTTTTCGGACTGAGCAAAAGATAAAAATGGAACGAAAAAGAGTAGCAAAAGATAAATAGTTGTTTTCATTGTCATCGATTTAATATGCAATACAAACAACTATAAATCTATAAAAGTTTGTAGAATATTGGATTCCCAGATTAATGGCAAAAACATTTAATATTAATATTACCCATAATCTGAGAATCTAGTAATCCGATTTATTTATCGTATACAATATAAGCAGCAACCAGCCAGTGGTTCATTTCTCCTTTTGCAACAGGTTGTGCATTAGGAATTGAAATCGCGAAAGTATGCTTGCCAGCTTTTATATCTTTTAAAGGAACCATAACCGGGCTCACTTTACTTCCCGGACACCAGTTGGAACGAGACAAATCGGAAGAACCTAAACGTTCTTCAATTACTTTATGTTTGTATTTCCAGGTTTTCCAATCAATATATTGAGCTGTATCTTTAATTAACCAAACTCCGGTTCCCGGGTTAAAACGACGAAACTGAGCACAGTCATCGCGCCATGGAGTAAATTTGAAAACCGATTCTCCATCTACTTTCAAAATATTCTCTTGCTTTACAAACTCGTCGCCACCGGAATGACCTCCGTGACCGGTAGTCGTATAATATAAACGAACATTCTTTGCTCCTTGTGGCAAGGTAAATTTGGTTTTCAAATCGTTGTGTGCAAAAATCGATGCTCCTTTTATATCTCCAACATAAGGGACTACATTAACCAACGAAATAACTTCTGTTTGTTGCTGAACATCCTGTACAATTTTACTCTCTTCGAATTGTAATTTCACATCGATTACATACCCTTCTTTGGTCCAAGTATCTACCCAAACACCAATCCATACTTCTCCTTCAATGGTTGAAATTAACTGAGTGATATCTTCTTCCCAGCGTACATCTTTTTCCCAATGCGGAATGTATACCGGTTTGCGATGACGAAATGTTACTGAATCGGAATAAGCACCTACCCCAAAAGGAGTCATAAATCGAAGTAATTCGACTGTCGGTTTATAGTTTTCGCCAGCAACAGCACCCACAGTTGAGTGCTTCTTATCTTTTGCCTCTGGAAATTTTGCTTCTTTCTTTGCAATAGAAAGAATATTAGTCACCTGCTCTTTAGGTAACACAAACAAAGAACCTGACTTATCCCAACGATCGCCAGCTGATGCCAAAATGACTTTCGCTGTCACTTTTGTGGTTAAATCGAAATTTGGAACACTTACTTTTTTCAACAGAACTCTTCCTCCTGCTAAACGAATGGTTCCTTTTGTGTCTGGAGATAAATCTTTAAAATCGTTTGGCTTGAACTGAATAAATTCGTGGTCGAATACTACCACTTCCTGGTCGCCAAACTGATTTGGTTGTGAGCAATTGCATAAGCCCAATACAGCTAGAAGCAATATACTCCATAATAAAATACGATTCATACTAATTGGTTTTGTGGTTTAAACATCAGCAAAGATAACCATAAACCGCAATAGCCTATTAGAATCTTTAATCGACATTATATGCATAGCCTAAAGTAAAGCCCACACCATCGAAAGCGCTAAATTTTGTCCCCAGGGCAAGAAAATTCTTTTTCTTCTTTCCTAAAGGAATAAGATGTTTCACCTTTATTCCAAGAGTAACTTTATCATGACTTGCATTAAAGATATTATAATAATGTCCTTTTCGGCCTAATTCTTCTTCTGGATCGTACCAGCTTCTAGCTTTATATCGAGGATAATATCCAAAGGTTCCTATTATTAGCCAATTTTTTAATCGTCGCCCCACTCCAAACTCAATACCTGCATAATAATGTTTTGTCTTTTTCACATTCTCCGGGAATTCTCCAAATTTTGCCTCTTCATCCTTCTTCCCTTTTATTCCCAGAGGCAATCCTCGTGCTCCAACTTCTACAGAGTAAACCATTTCGTCGAATACCTGACAATATTCAATAGAATAAGTATCTCTAATAGAAGCACCAACACTAACAATTGGTATTTCTTGAGAAAAACCGATAGATGATAGCATTACAAGAAAAATAAGCGAGGTAAATTTTTTCATAATCTGTTCGTTTTAGTGAGTGTGTTCCCTTCTTATTTAACAATAACGATGCCAGATATCGATTTTTATCTCCATTCGGTTCTGAAAAAATTTTTTCTTGTACTTTTAAACCATCAATGAAAAAAGTAATCAAAGTCCAATAAACGCTCCTTATAAATCAGTATGGATAACCGTGACGGAGAAATATTAGCCGGTTTTAAAGATCCGGATAAGAAACAGACTGCTTTTAGCTGGCTGCTTGAGGACTATCAAGAGCGACTGTATTGGCATATTCGTAAAATTGTAATTGCCCATTCTGACGCCGATGATGTGATGCAAAACACAATGATAAAAGTGTGGAAAAGCATTGGGCAGTTCAGAGCAGAATCGGGACTGTTTACCTGGTTGTACAGAATTGCAACCAACGAAGCGTTAAGTTTTTTAAAGCAACAAAAACGTCGATCGATTATGCCTTTGGGTGATGACACTACTTACTTGTTGCAAAACTTACAATCGGACGACTATTTCTCGGGTGATGAGATTGACCAAAAGCTTCAGGAAGCCATTATTCGTTTACCTGAAAAACAGCGATTGGTATTTAACATGAAGTACTATGACAATTTGAAGTACCAACAAATTTCGGAGATTTTAGAAACTTCTGAGGGTGCATTAAAAGCGTCATATCACCATGCAGTAAAAAAGATTGAGGAATTTATGCGACTGAATAGTTAAACCTTTTTAGGTTTCAACTATCTAAAGTAATGTAACTTGAATAGTAAAGAGATGAGTGAAAAGAATAAAAAATGGAGTTTAGACGATGCTTCGCCAAAAGCACCATTTGAAGTACCTAAAAATTACTTCGATGAGATGCAGCATAAAATAATGGCTGAAGTTGAAGAGATGGAAGCTCCCCAGAAAAAGGGAATTATTCATCACTTGAAACCGGCACTCGGACTTGTTGCAAGTTTTATTGTTGTTGGACTATTGGTTTACGTCCCCATGAAAATGTATATGCCTTCGGTTTTGGAAAAGTATTATGGGCAGTCGCAACAAGAGAGCACTTTTAATGCCGATTCGACCTTAATTTTTGCCGATTTGGATGCAATGAATTATTTTGAGGATGAATTTAGCACCGAAGAGATAATTGAAACGACAGAAGATCAGTCAGACGATGAGCAGCTTTTGAATTATTTGGTTGCTGAGCTCGACGATTACGACATTGTTTCACTAACCAGTACAGATAATTATAACTAGAAAATACAATGGCTATGAAAAATACCATCAAAATATTCATACTACTTTTGATTTGCTCGGTTACCCTAAACGGATTCTCGCAGCAACATCGAAAAATGAAACGAGTAAATTGGGAAGAATATAAAACTCAAAAGATCTCGTTTTTAACAGAAAAGCTGGAGCTTACTCCTGAAGAGGCTCAACAATTCTGGCCTGTTTACAATCAGTTCGAGAAAAAGCGTTTGGACTTGCATAAAGAGCGTCGTGAATTTGAGCAAAACATGTTTAAACTACTGGATCATTCTTCAGATGCAGAGGTAAAAAATATGCTTGAAAAGCACCTTGATTTTCAGAAGAAGGATTACGAACTCAATGCAGCCTATTCTAAAAAAATAATGAAGGTCCTACCTATTCAGAAAGTAGCAAAACTGATAAAGGAAGAGGTGAACTTCAGAAGGCATATGATGAAAAAATACCAGGAAAGAGGTCGACGAAAGACGAGCAAATAGTTCTTATATAACTAAAAATCCCAACTATATCGGTTGGGATTTTTTATTTAGTCATCTTGTTTATCTTTTATCAAAGCTCTGATATCGACAAAATTATTTTGCAAAGGATACATCTTTGCAGCCATAAACTCAAACATTGTTGGCCAGTCCTTTTTTCGATGTAAATCTACTCCCTCTAAGCGCGTATAAATTCGACAAACTTCTTCACCCAATTCGCGTTCAAAAGCAAAGTCCCAAGTCAGTTCATTTTCCAGACCTTCTTCTATAACTACTTTGTATTGCTCAATCCGCTCGTACATTTCCAATCTACGTCGCTCATTGCGGTGGTTAACTTCCAATATTACATCTGTATATTTTCGTCCCGGATCGAACTTTAAATCAATACCTCGCATTTTTGTTCGGTGCAAAATCCACTTCTTAGGATCACCTGCCAAATGTGGTAATGTTTCGCAATACTCGTCAAATCCTGCCCAAAAATCTACAATTAACTGTCTCTTTTCTTCCTTCGAATACATGTATCTTTTCTAATTTCTTTCCAGATGTCATCAGCAACATTTATCCTGGAAAGCCTTCTTTTATAAATCTCAATTTCTGCTACAAAAATACAGTACTTATACAGAATTCTCTCAAATTCTTAATCAATAATTACAACCTTTTACACTAACTACATATTCCATTCATCAAAGAAAACAGAATTAACAGCCTTAGTCACGAACAAAAGGCAACACCTATGGTTATCTATACAATTATTCAAAAATTAAGACGTGATGAGAAGAAAATTATTTCTTGGGATCGTGGGGTTGATGGTTTCTGTCTTAACTTCTACTGCCCAAGTAGCGCAAACTCCAGAAGAGGTAAAACCTCTAAAAGTAGGGCAAACAATCCCAACAGAATTCGCAAAAACAATTGCAAGTAATAACCAGTCACTGTTCAAGGCTATTCAGCAAAAACCAACAGTACTTATTTTCTACCGAGGCACCTGGTGTCCATATTGTAATGAACATCTTTCCGAAGTTGCACAAATTGAGGAAGACATTCAGAAATTAGGCTATCAGATTATTGGAATTAGTCCTGATGCCAAAGAAAATATCGAAAAGGCAATTAAAAAGAATAAGCTGAACTATCAGTTGTTTTCGGATTCATCGACTGAGTTAGCTCAAAAAATGGGAGTAGCATTTGAAGCACCAAAAGCTTACACCAATTTATTGACAAGAAGTTCAGAAGGATTGAATAATGGAATACTTCCTGTTCCTTCAGTTTTCGTTTTAGATAAAATGGGAAAAATCCTTTTTACCGATTTTTCAACCAACTATAAAAAACGAATTAGTGCTGATACATTATTGAAAGAGCTGAATAAATTGAAATAAGGTTCTCAATAAATCAGACACAAAAAAAGCAAGTAGGAGTTAATAACCTACTTGCTTTTTTTATATCTAAAAATCGGATTTTGTCTATAATGCTTGCATTTCGTGCAGTTTACTATAAACTTTATTCAGTTTTAATAATTCATCATGAGTTCCTCTTTCTACCACTTTTCCTTCATGGAATACACAAATTTGATCGGCATTTTTAATCGTCGACAAGCGGTGAGCAACCACCAACGATGTTCTATCCTTCATCAGGTTCTCTAAAGCTTGCTGAACCAACTTTTCAGATTCGGTATCTAAAGCAGAAGTTGCTTCATCCAAAATTAAAATCGGAGGGTTCTTTAATACTGCACGAGCAATGGATAAGCGCTGACGCTGTCCTCCTGATAATTTACTTCCGCGATCACCAATGTTTGTATGGTACCCATCTTCCGAGGCTTCGATGAAGTCGTGTGCATTGGCCACTTTGGCTGCAGCAATTACATCCTCCATCGATGCATTTTCCACACCAAAAGCAATATTATTAAAGAATGAATCATTGAATAAGATAGGCTCCTGATTTACGTAACCAATTAAGCCACGAAGCTCTTTCATGCTGGCCTTTTTGATATCAACTCCATTCACTTTTATGGCACCAGCTTTTACATCGTAGAAACGAGGAAGCAGATCGACAAAAGTAGATTTACCAGAACCAGATTGCCCCACTAAAGCCACCATCTTTCCTCGAGGAATAGATACCGATACATTTTTCAATACATCTTCTGTTCCATAAGCAAATGTTACATTATCGTACTCGATTCCCTGATCGAATGTTCCAATTGTTTCTGTCTTTTCAGCTTCCTTAATTGGTGACTCGGCATACAGAATATCGTCAATTCTATCCATTGCTGCCAAACCTTTCTGAATACTATAGAAAGCTTGTGAAAATGCTTTTGCAGGATTAATAATTCCGTAGAACACCACCAAGAAAGTGATAAAATCAGAAGCAGACATCGTGCTATTCTCATTCAGAATAAGACGACCACCATACCAAAGTACAACAACAATTACAATGGTTCCCAGCAATTCACTCATCGGGTGAGCCAACACTCGGCGACGCATCAAACTATTCATAATTCTACGGTACTCGTTATTCTCATCATCGTAACGCGCATTCATATGATCTTCGGCATTGAAAGCCTTGATAACACGTAAACCAGATAATGTCTCTTCGATGGTAGAAAGTAGTTCTCCCATTTTATTTTGTCCTCGACGTGATGTCTTCTTCAACGAGCGTCCTACCCGACCAATGATATAACCAGCAACAGGAAGTAAAATAAAAACGAAAAGAGTCATCTTCACACTCATTATTAACATACCTGCCAGCGAAGCCAGAATAAGCACCGGATTTTTCAGGAACATATCCAGCGATGTCATAACCGAGTTTTCCACCTCTTGCACATCACCTGTTGTTCTGGAAATGATATCTCCTTTACGTTCTTCGGTGAAATATCCGATAGGCAATGCAATTATCTTATCGTAAATCTGGCTGCGAATATCGCGAACTACCCCATTTCGGATTCCAACACTTTTATACGATGCCAGATAAGTAAAAAGCACTTTCATGAACACCATAATAACAAGTAAACCACAAATTGCTAATAAAGCAATCTCTTCTGAATAGTTTACTTTTACTTGTGTTATATAGTAGTTCAGATTATCAAAGATAGCATCCTTACTTAAAGCCCAGGGCACACGCTCAACAACTGTAGTATCGGTTTCAAACAATTTTTCTAAAACCGGTTTTAGCATAAAGAATGAGAATACTCCAAATAGCGCCCCCAAAACATTGTACACAAAGTTCAATATCAAATCTGTTTTGTATGGAGGAATAAATCGCCCAAGTACTTTAAAAAACTCTCTCATAATATAATGAATGGTTATGATATAATTTAGGCTGTAAAAGTAGTTCCCTTACAGCCTAAAAACAAATTTGTTTCAGTACAAATTAGCTATCGTACTTATATATCCTTTACTCGAATTTTACTCCTGTATAATTCTGAGGTGTGATTTGTCTCAATTCAGTTTTTACAGAATCGTTCACATCCAAAGTTTCTACAAATTCAGCAATTGATTCCTGAGTAATTTTACTGTTGGTACGAGTCAACTCTTTCAATGCTTCATATGGATTTGGATAATTCTCGCGACGTAAGATCGTTTGAATAGCTTCTGCAACTACTGCCCAGTTGGCTTCCAAATCATCATTCAATGCATCGGTGTTCAACAACAATTTAGTCAAACCTTTCAATGTCGATTTCATTGAGATAATTGTGTGAGCAATAGGTACACCGATGTTACGCAATACAGTTGAATCTGTTAAGTCGCGCTGCAAACGTGAAACTGGTAGTTTATTGGTAAGGTGCTCGAAAACAGCATTGGCAATACCAATATTTCCTTCCGAGTTTTCGAAATCGATAGGATTCACTTTGTGTGGCATTGCTGAAGAACCTACTTCACCTTTCTTAATTTTCTGCTTGAAGTAATCCATCGAGATGTAAGTCCACATATCGCGGTTCAAGTCCAAAATAATAGTATTGATACGCTTCAAACCATCGAAAATTGCACCATAGTTATCGTAATGAGCAATCTGAGTAGTAATCTGCGAGCGCTCTAATTTCAATTTTTCGTTACAGAATTTGTTTCCAAACTCTACCCAGTCTATTTCAGGATATGCCACATGGTGTGCATTGAAGTTTCCGGTTGCTCCTCCAAATTTAGCATAGCAAGGAATACCTTTCAACTGGTCAATTTGTACTTGAATACGCTCGATAAAAACTCTGATCTCTTTTCCTAAACGTGTTGGAGAAGCTGGCTGACCGTGAGTTCTTGCCAACATTGGAATTTCTTCCCATGAATCGGCTAACTCATTCAATTTAGACATCAACTCTTCCAAAATTGGATAGTAGATATCGTAAATAGCATCGCGCAATGAAGCAGGCACCGATGTATTATTAATATCCTGAGAAGTTAATCCGAAGTGAATGAATTCTTTGAACTCTTGCAAGTTCATTGCGTCGAACTTCTCTTTTATGAAGTACTCTACAGCTTTCACATCGTGGTTGGTAACCGCTTCGATATCTTTAGCTCTTTGAGCATCTTCTTCCGAAAATTCGCGATAGATATTACGAAGATCTTCGAATAAGTTTTGATCGAAATTAGCCAATTGAGGCAATGGAATTTCACACAACGAAATGAAGTATTCGATCTCAACCAATACGCGGTATTTAATCAATGCATACTCTGAAAAATAGCCACCTAAGGCATCCACTTTATTTCGGTAACGACCATCTACAGGAGAGATGGCAGAAAGCGCATTCAGTTTCATCTTTTTAAACTTTGTGATTATTTGATTTGATGTTTGTTTTCTGGCAACAAAGGTAGTAAAATAATGGGTTGCTCTTTATTCCATTTTATTCCGAAAAGGAATCCTAAAGATTAGTTGACATGAACAAAAAAGCCCCGCCGAAATGGCGAGGCTCAAAGTATCTTAATCCTAAACTAAATTAGGCTTTTTTTACTTTTTTGTATCCGTAGATAGCAGCTTCTCCCAATTCCTGCTCGATGCGTAGCAATTGGTTGTACTTAGCCATACGGTCAGAACGGCTCAATGAACCAGTCTTAATTTGTCCTGAGTTAGTTGCAACAGCAATGTCAGCGATAGTTGCATCTTCAGTTTCACCTGAACGGTGAGAAGTTACTGAAGTGTAACCAGCACGGTGTGCCATTTCAATTGCGTCAAGAGTTTCAGTTAAAGTACCAATCTGGTTTACTTTAATAAGAATTGAGTTAGCAGCATCCAACTCGATACCTTTCTGTAGGTACTCAACGTTAGTTACGAATAAATCGTCACCTACTAACTGGCACTTATCTCCGATAGTTTTGTTTAAAACTACCCATCCGTCCCAGTCACCTTCGTCCATACCGTCCTCGATTGAGTCGATTGGATAGTTAGCAACCAATTCTTCTAGGTATTTAGCTTGCTCTTCAGAGTTGCGCTTAGCACCACCTTCTCCTTCGAACTTGCTGTAATCGTAGATACCATCGCTATAGAATTCAGAAGCAGCACAGTCAAGAGCGATAGAAACATCACCACCTTCTTCTGCACGTCCTGGCTTGTAACCAGCGTTCTTAATCGCTTCGATGATTGAGTTCAATGCATCTTCAGTTCCTTCTAGAGCTGGAGCGAAACCACCCTCATCACCTACTGCAGTACTTAAACCACGAGCGTGAAGTACTTTAGCCAAGTGGTGGAATACCTCAGCACCCATACGAAGACCTTCGCGGAATGAAGTAGCACCAATAGGACGAATCATGAACTCTTGGAATGCGATAGGAGCATCAGAGTGAGATCCACCGTTAATGATGTTCATCATAGGAACTGGCAATGTTTTAGCGTTAGTTCCACCGATGTAACGGTAAAGAGGCATACCCAATGCAGCAGCAGCAGCTTTAGCAACAGCCAAAGAAACTCCTAACATTGCGTTAGCACCCAATTTACTTTTAGTTTTAGTTCCGTCAAGAGCCAAAAGTTTACGGTCAAGAGCTACTTGATCCATAGCGTCCATTCCAATGATTTCTTTGGCGATAACAGTATTTACGTTTTCAACGGCTTTCAATACCCCTTTTCCAAGGTAACGACCTTTATCACCGTCTCTTAGTTCCAAAGCTTCGTTTTCACCTGTAGATGCACCTGAAGGAACGCCTGCACGACCAACAGCACCACACTCTAAAGCGATTTCTACTTCTACAGTAGGATTACCACGAGAATCCAAAATCTCTCTACCAACTACTGAATTAATTAACATGTTGTTATGGTTTTATAATATTCAACTTCGGTTTCTCCTTTCGGAGCAAAATTGTCTCAAAAATTCGCTTCTGTTATAAAGCAGCACAAAGATATAAAATACTCACAATTATTAATTGAGCTTATGTTTCTCATTTCTAAATTCCAATTACACGATTCGAAAAACATTCTATCTGTTATGCGCACATTGCAAAATGCTCTAAAATGAAAAATACATGAGTAGTGTCAATTGATCGTTTACAAGCTATTTCAACCCATCATTCAACCCACAATCAACACTTTACAAGCTGCACGTTAAATTGTTATGAAATTCTTAACTTTTTCGCTTCCCACGTGACACTTCACTCAATAAAGCGCCATTTAGCCTTTCATAAAATCGATGTTTTGGAGCTCCAATCATTTGTGCACTGTAAATTCCGGTATGCCCCGAGAAGGCGTAAGCCGTTACACAAGCAATAGCAATAAACACTCCTCCTTCGGCTCCAAATAGCTCAATACCCATTAATGTACAAGCAATTGGAGTATTGGTTGCTCCCGAGAAAACAGCTACAAATCCCATTCCTGCCAATAAGGCCATAGGTAAGGGGATGAAAAATGCCAAGCAGTTTCCTAACGTTGCTCCAATGTAAAACAGCGGAGTTACTTCACCGCCCTTAAAACCAGCTCCCAACGTGAACGACGTAAACAGAATTTTCAAAAGGAAATCGTACCAATTCAAATCTGCTGAAAATGCATCGACAATGGTAGGTACACCTAAACCGATGTATTTTGTTGTTCCCAATAAATAAACAGCAACAGCAATTACAACACCTCCAATAACTGGTCGCAAAGGAGCATATGAGAAGCTCTTTTTAAATAGCGATCCCCAGAAATGGGTCGATTTTGAGAATAACATTCCAGCAAGTCCGAAACACAAACCAGCAATTGCAGCCCAAAGAATAGTTGTAATATTCATCTCGGGAACAAACGGTACGTTATAAACCGTATGATGTGCATGCCATAAGTGAGTTGTATAATTGGCTACTACAGCCGACATTAAGCTGGGAATAAGTGCATCGTAGCGCATTTTCCCAATAACCAACACCTCTAACGCAAATACAGTTCCTGCTAAAGGAGTTCCAAATACAGATGCAAAACCAGCACTAATTCCAATGATCAAAAGTATCTTTCGGTCCGATTTATTTAGCTTGAAATATTTTGAAAACTGGTCGGCTATTGCACCGCCCATTTGCACTGCTGTACCCTCTCGTCCGGCCGATCCACCAAAAAAGTGAGTCAAAACTGTTCCCAGAAAAACCAAAGGAGCCATCCTCAGCGGAATTACTTTTTTCGGTTTATGAAATTCCTCTAACAATTGGTTGTTTCCTTTTACCACACTTTCACCCAGATAGTGATACATCAATCCAATGATTAACCCACCAATGGGCAGCAACCAGATGATCCATAAATGCGATTCACGCCAATTGGTTGCCCATTCCAACGAATGCAACAATATTGCCGATGCTGATCCGGCCAACAATCCAACCAGCAAACTCATTAGAAACCATTTGGCAATAAAAAACAATACCGGAACCTGTTCTATTTCCAGCTTGGTAATTTTTCTGTAAAAATTGGAAAACATTCTTTTGATTTTTTGAAATAATACAACCTACTAAACTGTTCGATATAAATACTTTCCATCTATATCGAATTAAGACTTCCGGATAAAGGATATTAGATCTACAGAAAGATGATCGCGAAAAATCACTTCATCCAGCCTACCCAACTCCAATAATCAAAAGTTTCATTTAATGCTAGAAATTATTCCGATCTTATAAACTGTCAGAATAACTTCCATCTCACTTTAGTAGGCGTCATCATCTCATTATTGAGCAGTTATCGGCAGACACCATTGCCATCAGAAGCACAAAGATACACATTACAATGTGATTTATTATCTTGCAACAAATCCAAAAATTAATTTCTCCATGATTCGCCTCTTAAAAATAGTATTTACTTTCCTGTTTATTTTTCAATCGACAACGCTGATTGCTCAAAACAAAGCACAAGCATTCTTACAAAAGATGGTCCAAAAGAAAGAGTTGCAAAATGCATCTATTTCGGCATACGCTATCGATTTAAATACCCAGCAAGTTATTCTTGAAACAACACCTCAATTAAGCATTGTTCCTGCTTCTATTCTGAAGTTAGTAACAACTGCTTCTGCATTGGAAATATTAGGAGCCGATTATCAATTTACAACCACTTTAGCCTACTCTGGAAAAATAAAATCAGACAGTACTCTCTATGGCGATTTAATCATTAAAGGAGGAGGTGATCCCGCATTTTGTTCGGAGTATTTTAAAGAACAATATGATTCTATATGGATTAACTGGGCAAAAGCATTAAAAGAGAAAGGCATAAAAAAAGTAAATGGAAAAATATGTTTCGATGTATCTATTTTCGACAATGAGCAAGTTCCGAACACATGGATTTGGGAAGATATAGGCAACTATTACGGAGCTGGAGCTTCTGGATTATCGGTGGCAGATAATAAATATACTATTGTGTTTCAATCGCTCAAGCAGGCCAACCGACCCACAAAAATTGTTGAGATCATTCCTTCCATTCCTAATTTGAAGATTGAAAATCAAGTTTTGTCTTCCGATGTTCCTCGCGACAACGCATATGTATTTGGAAGTCCGTTTGAAGCCAAACGGGTAGTTCGTGGAACTATCCCAAAAAACCGTAAGCGATTCAGAGTAAAAGCATCGATGCCCAATCCTCCAATTTATGCAGCAACTCTTATGCAAAAAGAACTAGAAAAAGCGGGAATACAGTTTCAATCTAAAGAGATATTGCAATGGCAAAATGCCAAGAAAACAGTTTCTGTAGTTGCAGAGCACCAATCACCTCAACTTATTGATATAATCAGGCAGACCAACCACAAAAGTATCAACCTGTTTGCCGAACATTTATTGAAAACCATTGGACTGAGACAATTGCAATCGGGGTCAACAAAAGCAGGAACGAAAGCCATAAAAGCCTATTGGGAAGAACAGAGCTTAGATGTTAGCAATTTATTTCTAGTTGATGGAAGTGGCTTATCGCGCTTCAATGCGATTACTGCCCAACAGATGACCTCTATTTTGGCATGTATGAATAAAACTGTATTTGAATCGACACTTCCACAAGCTGGTAAAGAGGGAACATTGGAATATCGATTCAGAAACCTGCCAAACTCAATTATTGTAAAAGCCAAAACCGGATCAATGACCAGAGCAAGAGCACTGGCTGGTTACATTCATACCGAAGATAGAGATATTGCGTTTGCGATTCTCGTTAACAACTATGCCGGCAAGTCATCTAAAATTGAACAAGATATCGATTCATTCGTCTTATCATTAACCCAAGACTGATGCGATTAGAAAAAATAAATTTCACCTTAAAATACGTAATGGCACATTATTTGGTAGCTACGTAAATCGAAATTAAAACTTAAATACACACACTTAAAGACAGAGTTATGAAGAACATGCAAAAAGCAGGGATGGTATTCGTTTTTATGATGTTAGGATTTGTATCATTCTCATTAGCTCAAACAAACACAGCACGCATTGTGTATTTCACCATTGAAGGTATTCAAGACACACAGTTAGACTATCGTCACTTTCGTGTTACTGGTGTCGACGAATTCGAACACCAATTAATTCAAGCTATGGTCGACAAGCTTAGCGATAAGTATAGCTTGGAGGAAATTGAAATTGTTCAGAAGCCGCACATTATTCGCAAGCCTGGTTTAAACCGCTTCAAAGGAGTGAAGAAACTTAAACGTAAGGAAAAAAAGTGGGCTCAGCCAGATCAGTTACTTTTCAAAATTAAATGTGACATTGCCTTTAACGAAAGTATTGGAACCTCGTTAATTCTTAACACCAATTCGTCGAGAGCAGCATTGTACATTAACATTGGTGTTTTTAAAAATGGAAAACTTCAGGAGAAGCTGAAAGTAAAATCGAAAGATGACGCCATTTTTATTGGTAACCATGCCGATGCAGCCTATTGGTTGTCACTCAGCGATTTTGAAAAAATGTATTTCAGTGCATTGGATAAATTGCAGTAAATACTCAATTATTTCCACACTCGAGTTAAAACATTAGGAGCACCTGAGCGTTATTCTCATCATCAATAAAATTGAAACAGATGAACAAAAAGACAAAATGGGGAATAGTAGCCGGCTTTCTAATTTTTATGGGCTTTGGAATGATTCATGGTGGAAGTAAAAATATTGAAACAGCCGGTAACCTAATGATAGGTACCGGCTGTTTGTATCTTATCTATTTACTATATGCTACCCAAAAGAAATAGTTTATTTTCTTGTAGGGTACAATAGTTCATAATCTACTTTCTTCGCTTTTTCCCACCATTTTTTCGGTGCAATAGTCCAGTTGTTATCGCAATGAGGAGTGACCACTTGCTTTTGCTCAATCCACTTCATAATGAAGTAGCGCATATCTTTCGTTGTAGATTTCTGAATTCGGTTGGCAAGTTCTTTTTTAGCAATTCCGGCACCTTTTGTCAGGTGTCCACCACCGCCATTTCCACGGTACGAGTTCACAGCAACACTATACATCTTAGCTTCTGAGAAAGCATTTCCATTGCTCATTTTCTTTATGGTTACTCGCTCTCCCAATGGTTTGGTTAAATCTACATCATAATCAATACCCGCAGCAGTATCGAAACTAAAGAACGGAGTTTGTGTAAACCACCTATCCCCTCTTTTTCTCAGTTTAATTAAATGATTGTCGCTGTTATTCACTTTGGCAAACCATAGGTCAATGGTGTACTCAAGAAAATCTTTAATCTCTTTTCCTGAAAGATTCATGGTGTAAAGAAGATTCTCGTATCGATATAACTTAAACAAATCGCCAACTGTAATGGCTCCCGCCTTGATGGTAGCATTAAAAGATAGCGGAGCGGCAAACGAAATATCAGCATTAGAAATTTCCAGTTGAGCCTGATGAATTAAATCGATAAAAGCAGCATCGCCAAACATAGCATCTGGAATTGACACAGAATGTTTAAAGCTCCCGATCTCTTTATCCACATACTTCTTTACAGTATCGTAATCGCCTGCAAACTCAGCCATAAACTGCTTAGAAACTGGCAATTTAGTTCCATCTAATAGTTTCGGTGTAAACTCCTTTTGATAGCTTTTGCAATCTTTCATCAATCGGAACTTCACTTCTACCTCGGCTAATTTTCGGGTAGAGTTATTGGGATTAATAATTAAAACCTCTTTTCCTTCTGGATTTTTAACCCAGTTCATGAATTCCTGATGGTCGTGACCACAAATAATCATATCTAATCCTGAAACTGATTTTGCAACCAATTTAGAGGCTTGCTCTGTAACTCCTTTTTTCTGCTTCTCCCCATTGCCCAATCCTGAATGAAATAGTCCTACAACTAAATCAGGCTGTTCCTTCTCTTGAATTACTTTTAGCCATTTGTTGGCAGACTCTACCATGGGGTCGAAATGCATTCCCGACCATATATTTTCAGGTAGCCATTGAGGAATGGCCGGCGTTATTAACCCTAAAATCGCTATTTTAATTCCACCTTTATTTACAACAGTATACGGAGTAAAATAAGGTTTCCCATCACTATTTTTTACTGCATTGGCAGCCAGCCATGGAAATTGAAATTCTCTGCGAACTTTGTCATAAACCTCATGACCTGGCTCAATATCATGATTCCCAATTGTTGCAGCATCGTACTGCATGAAGTTCATTGCACGCGCACAAATATGTTGCTGGGTAGTATCTTCGAAATTAGAATAGTAAACAACGGGCTGCCCTTGAAGTATATCCCCGTTATCGAGCAATAGAACATGTTGGTTTGTATTTGCTCGCTCTTGCTCCACATATCCACAAACCTGAGCCAATGAAAAATTGGTCGCTCTTTTGTTTACAAAGTCGTACGGAAACAACGCTCCATGTACGTCTGTCGTAGCTAATATCTTAACTGTTACATTCTCCGGGCGATTCTCTCCACAGCTTGCAAAAAATAATGCAACCATAACCCACATTACCAACGACTTAAAGCCAAAACAATTCGTAATCATCAGATATTCATTTATTTTGAACGAAATATACTACATATCAACAGCCTCACCACATAGCTGTAGTGAATCATTCGGTAAGTGTACAGAAAAAAACAGTAAGTGTAAAAAAAGGCACCGAGAAAAAATCCCCGATGCCTTCATTTTATTGCATTATACCAATTTTACAACCAACTAGCGTTGCTCAGGTATTTATAGCTCATCTCCATACTTTGAAGCGATTTCAATGTTTTAAAGCTATCTTGCTCTACAAAGAAGTACTTCATTCCAAGTTTGTCTTTAAGGGCAAAAATCTGCTCAAAATCGATTCTTCCATGTCCTACAGGAGCAAAGAAACGATCTTCCGTTTTTGTCATGTCTTTAACATGGAAAAGCTCGAAACGACCTGGGAATTTGCTTAAATATCCTATTGGGTTATATCCTGCTTTAGTAACCCAATACATGTCAACTTCGAAAGTCACCAACTTAGGATCTGTCTCATTCAGCAGAATATCCATTCCCTTCTGGCCTCCTAAGTCTTTAAATTCGAAATCATGGTTGTGGTAACCAAAACGAACTCCGTATTTATTGGCTACTTCACCAATCTTATTCAACTCTTCAGCAGCTCTTTTGTAGCTATCCACATCCTTACGGAATTCTCCCTGAATACATGGGTGAACCAAGTATTTTGTTCCAACCTCAGCAGCAGCGCTACAAACTTTCTCTGCATCTTTTGCTCTAAAAACAGAATGGCTACTGTTAATTTCCAGGCCATACACTTTCATCTTTCCAGCAAACTCTCTTGGCGACATTCCATAGAATGTTCCTTTATTCAAATCAAAACCAGCTAACTCGGCAGAGTTATAACCAATTTTGGCAAGTTTTGCCAACGTAAGATCCAAGTCCTTCTTGATTTCATCTCGTACACTGTACAATTGTAATCCGATCTTTTTTTCCGAAGGACTGGTAAAGGCAGGCAATACCATAGCACCTACAGCAAATGCAGCTGCAGATTTCAGAAAATCTCGACGATTTGTCATAAATAAAACTTTAAAATATTAAAACTAAAATGCGGTATCACAAATGTAGCAATCAATAGGGAATCTCAAAAATGAAATATTATCCTCCTCTATTGCTTTTATTAATTACATATTCTCTATTTCAACAAAATCTATTTCCTTTGTAAAATCGAATTTAAAATACTTATAACCAAATGAGACGATTATTCATTTTTTTAGTAATGGTTAGTTCTATGTTTTCATGCAATAAAAAATTTTTAGAACTAACAACCACAACAGAACAGAATGCATGGGCAAAAATTTCAAGTAGTGAAATTAATCAATCAAGTGAAATTAGCGATGTGGTAATTAATACAGACCAAAAGCTACAAGAGATTGAGGGCTTTGGAACCTGTTTTAACGAATTGGGATGGACATCTCTGAAATTATTAAAACCAGAAGAAAGAGTTGCCATTTTGAAAGAGATGTTTGAACCTGGCACTGGTGCTAACTTCACTATCTGTAGGATGCCTGTAGCCGCTAACGATTTTGCCATTGACTGGTATTCTTACAACGAAACAGATGGTGATTTTCAAATGAAGAACTTCAGTATCGAAAATGACAAAGCCACGCTTATTCCGTTTATTAAGCAAGCTTTAATTCATAACCCAGAACTGAAAGTATGGGCTTCGCCATGGTCGCCACCAAGCTGGATGAAATACAACAAGCACTATGCAGCAAAAAGCAGCACTGGTCGTATAAACAATGGACTTACGCCTGACAAACAAGGGAAAGAAGGAACCAATATGTTCATTCAGGAAGATAAATACTTCCGTTCGTATGCACTCTATTTCAGCAAATTCATTGATGCCTACAAAAAGCAGGGGATCGATATTTTTATGGTGATGCCGCAAAACGAATTCAACTCGGCACAAATCTTCCCTAGCTGCACATGGACAGCTAGCGGCTTAGCCACTTTTGTTGGTAAATACCTTGGTCCTGCCATGAAAGAAAAGAATATCGAAGTAATGTTCGGAACCATGGAGCGCCCACACGAAGCTTTAGTTGACACCTTACTGAATGATAAAAACTCAGGCCAATATTTAAGTGGTGTTGGTTTTCAATGGGCTGGAAAAAAGGCATTACCCGGAATACACAAACGATACCCTAAACTTCGATTGTATCAAACGGAACAAGAATGTGGAAATGGTAGTAACGACTGGAATTCGTGTAAATACTCATGGAGCTTGATGAAACACTACCTTTCTAACGGAGTAAATGCATACATGTATTGGAATACGTCATTAAAAGAAGGTGGTATTAGCACTTGGGGATGGCGCCAAAATTCATTGGTAAGTGTAGATACATTAAAGCACACCTTTCAGTATAACCATGAATATTACCTAATGAAGCATGTAAGTCACTATGTACAACCAGGTGCTTATCGCTTAAACACAACCGGTAAATTCAACAACTTATTGGCATTTATAAATCCGGATAAAAGTATTGTGGTTGTTATTCACAACGAAGAAAAAACAGCAAAACAACTGGTAATCGAAATTCAAGGAAAAAGCTATTCATTGCCTCTAAAGGCCGATTCCTTCTCCACATTTAAACTTCAGAAATAAGCATACCCATTCCTGATATATTTAGATTGTCCTGCTCTTCGTATGAAACAGGACAATCTTTTTTTATCTATTACGAAGGTGTTTCTTAAACAGATTCATCACTTCGTAAGGTTTTTCTAGGTTGCGAGGAAAGTAATAGTAAATAAGGTGTTCAGGACTTTGAGCTATCACTTCGCCTAAGCGCTTCTCTAAAATTGGAATATTCGAAGCAGGCATGTTGTGGTTCTCTATTAACCAAAGGCCTTTTCTATTGTTTTTGTGTGCAGCATCCACAAAACGTTGTCCATTTCCATCCAACAAGGTTTTTCCTTTGCTTTCCAGTACTCCTCCATCTTTTGCTCCCCAAGGTCTACCGTCGCAACCAAAGGAATCCATAGCATCTATTTTAGCTAATTGTTCTACTTTTTGTTGGCCAACACTGGCAAATACGAAAAAGTGAGTCGACACCTCTGGGTGAACTTCTTTTATTTTTCGATTTATCCGGCTATAAAAATCAACATTTGCTGCAATCTGCTTTTCACTGGTTGGGTGTCCATTCATTGCTTTCAAAGCTGCATCGCAGTAATCAACTCCTAAAGTTTTGGGTTCATCCCAAATTACTCCTTTAATATCCCATGTTTTCAACATTTTCAGAGTAGTCTCCTCCACAAAATCATAAGTATCGGGATGATGAATACTACTGATACAGCCAGAGATTGAGCTTTTAAGAGTTTCACCATTCTTCCTTTTTACCCATGTCTGTGGATTTTGACACGTAAACACACTTGCCACCTTTGGAGCACCAGCAACAATTCCTCCCCAGCGAGAAGGTACAGCATACACTTCCATACCCATTTTACTGGCTTCGTTACAAATAATATCGATATTCTCTACAGCAGCATATAAATCTTGTTCCAATACTCCTAACGAAACCACATTGGTTCCAACATCGGCCATCCATTTTAGATCCTCACGCACTTGATGAGGTACCAAGGTATACATATGCGCTCTGAAATAGTAAGCATTTAATAGTTGGCTCGACTTCTTCGTTACTCTATCTTTCTTTGCATATATAACAGATGGAGCAACCACTGAACATGCACCTGCTACTGATATCTTTTTCACAAAATTTCTTCGATCCATTGTTTCTTCTCAATTCTAATAATACTGAAATCGAAACTACAAAGATTGCCTGTTGAGCTATGGTAAATATGTTGTAATAAGTGGTAGAGATGTTGTGATACAGCAACAAAAAACCCCGAACCAAAGGCTCGGGGCTACTGAATTGCTTGGGTATATCAGTATGAATCTAGTTCATATTAAGCTTCAACTGTTTCCAAACTTTCTAAACCTTTATTTACCGCTTCAAGGTTCAGTGGAATCAGTTTGTGATGACGCTCAGGAAGTGATTTTTCCAATCCTTTTTCCAAGCTTGACATATCAATTAAAGGCTTAACTTTTAAGAAAGCACCCAAAATAATCATGTTGAATGTTTTTGGATTACCTAGCTCAGCTGCTAAGCGAGCTCCTTCAATTGTGTAAATTTGAATATCAGTACGAGTAGGAGGATTTACGATTCCGTTTGGATCGTATAGCAATACACCACCTGGCTTAACAGTCTCTTCGAATTTATCCATCGACTGCTGATTCAGGATAATTGCAGTATCAAATTCGTGCAATACAGGTGAACTAATGCGCTCGTCACTAATAATTACAGTAACGTTAGCTGTACCACCACGCATTTCTGGTCCGTACGATGGAAACCAAGCCACCTCTTTGTCTTGCATAATTCCAGAGTAAGCCAAGATTTTTCCCATTGACAATACTCCTTGTCCACCGAAACCGGCTATGATAATTTCTTCTGTCATAATCTTCGATGTTAATTGATTTACTTCACTTTGTATTGTTCATCCGACTCTTTATCCTGATCTTTCATGGTTCCAAGTGGATATAATGGGAACATGTTCTCTTTCATCCATTCGTTGGCTTGTACTGGAGATACTTTCCATCCAGAGTTACAAGTAGAAACGATTTCGATAAACGAAGTTCCTTTTTTGTTTACTGTATTTTCGAATCCTTTGCGGATAGCTTTCTTCAACTTACGAACAGCACCCGGAGTTTCTGCCGACTGACGTGTTACAAAAGAAGTTCCAGGAAGCTGTGCAATTAATTCAGTAATCTTCAACGGATAACCGTGTAATTCAACGTCGCGACCATAAGGAGTAGTTGCCGTTGGCTGTCCCACCAAAGTGGTAGGTGCCATCTGCCCACCAGTCATACCATAAATGGCATTGTTTACGAAGAATACAACCAAATTTTCGCCTCGGTTACAAGCATGCATAATTTCAGCAGTACCAATAGAAGCCAAGTCACCATCTCCCTGATAAGTGAAAACCACTTTGTCAGGGTTTACGCGAGCAGCACCTGTTGCTACTGCAGGAGCACGTCCGTGAGCAGCTTCTAACCAATCGATATCGATATAGTTGTAAGCCAATACTGAACATCCTACAGGAGAAACTCCTAATGTTTTTTCCTGAATGCCCATTTCATCGATTACTTCGGCAATTACTTTGTGAATTACCCCGTGAGTACATCCTGGGCAGTAGTGCATTACGTTATCGGTAAGCACTTTATTTTTTTCGTAAACCAGATTTTCCGGTTTGATAATTTCTTTAATATCCATGCTTTAGCCTCCGATCAATTTTTGTTCTAATGCTGTTACAATCTCACCTGGAGTAGGAATCATACCACCATAGCGTCCGAAGTATTCTACTGGCACTTTACCATTCACTGCCAACTTCACATCTTCAACCATTTGTCCGGCATTCATCTCAACACTCAAGAAACCTTTTACTCTTCCGGCCAATTCTTCAATTTGCTTAATTGGGAATGGGAATAGAGTAATAGGACGAAGCAAACCAACCTTAATGCCTTTTTCGCGGGCAATTTCCATTGATTTCTGAGCGATACGAGCAGAAGACCCAAATGCTACCATTACGTAGTCTGCATCTTCGCAGTTAAGCATTTCGTAACGCACTTCGTTTTCCTGAATAGACTGATATTTTGCCTGGAAACGGTGGTTATTCTGCTCCATTTTTTCAGAGTCAAGCTCTAATGAAGTGGATACGTGACGAGGACGATCTTTTTTTCCTAAACAAGCCCACTCACCACTGATGCGCTCAATCTCTTCATCAGTCCAGCGAGGTTTAAAATCTGAAAGTTCAACCTTCTCCATCATCTGACCAATAACACCATCAGTCAAAAGCATTACAGGAGTACTGTATTTAAAAGCTAATTCGAATCCAAGATCCATAAAATCGTTGGTTTCCTGAACAGAAGCAGGAGCCAAAACAATTAGTTTGTAGTCGCCATGGCCACCACCTTTAACTGCCTGGAAGTAGTCGGCCTGTGAAGGCTGAATAGTTCCCAAACCTGGGCCACCACGCTGAACGTTTACAAATAGACAAGGAAGTTCTGCACCTGCCAGGTACGAAATACCTTCTGTCATCAAACTAATACCGGGACTTGATGAAGACGTGAATACCTTCTTACCTGTAGAGGCAGCTCCGTAAAGCATATTAATTGAGGCTACTTCACTTTCGGCTTGTAATACTACCATTCCTGTTTCTTCCCAGGGTTTACGCAGCATTAATGTCTCCATTACTTCGGATTGAGGTGTGATGGGGTAACCGAAATAACCGTCGCAACCACAACGGATTGCAGCTTCGGCAACAACCTCATTTCCTTTCATTAATCTTAAATCTCCCATTTTATCTGATTATTTTTGTTTCAACTTAATGTATTAAACTCTCACTCGATAAACAGTTATGCATGAATCTGGACAAACCATGGCACATGCAGAACATCCAACACATGCTTCTGGATTCGACATGTGTGAATAGTGATATCCTTTTCCGTTTACATTTTTATGCAGGCTTAATACATCGTGTGGACAAGCAACAACACATAGGTCGCAACCTTTACAGGCCTCGTTGTCTACAACTACTGCTCCTTTAACTTTTGCCATTTTATATCATTTTTCAATTATTTGCTAAATCATTTTCTCTGCCATCACCGGATGGTCCTTATGAAATTGCTCTAAGCGCTCTTTCATCTGTGGGAATTGGTTTGGATTTACATGCGACACACAAGCTCTTAAGCCTTCGCGTTCGCTTCCAGTATTTCCTAAGGTAATTGCACTAATTCCGTAGTAAAGCAAGTTTTCCAATAACTCGCCACCTGTCATTCCCGGATAGGCAACTGTAAAATAGAATCCATCGGCAATTAGCTCATCGCCATCTTTATCGTATACAATAGAAAAGCCATTATCGGTAAACATCTTCTTCATTTTCTGAGCTCTGTCACCGTACTCTTTTACCTCTTCGATAAATTTGTAGTCTCCATCATTGGCCGCTTTCAACATAGCAGCAACAGCATACTGTGCCGAATGAGAAGTTCCTGACGAAAGAGAATACAATGCACGTTGAATAATTGTATTACCAAAACCGAAGCTATTGAAACGTGGTTTTAAGTTCGGGTAGTCACGTCCGAACAATTCATCCGAAATAACCATCATTCCACAACGCTGTCCGGCATATGAGAATACTTTCGAGCTAGAAATAAACATGATCCAATTGTTGGTCCAACGTGCAACTGTTGGTTGGAAAGGTGCTGTTCCCGGTTTCGACAAGTCACGACGGAAATCCATAGCAAAGTAAGCCAGGTCTTCCATTATTATTACGTCGTACTTATTAGCACATTCAGCAATAATCTGTAACTCTTCTTCGGTTAGGCAAACCCAGGTTGGATTGTTTGGGTTAGAAAAGATAATGGAATTAATATTTCCCTTAGAAAGTATCTCCTCCAGTTTATCGCGCAATTTTGCGCCTCTATAATCATATACGTCGAAAGTTTCGTATTTGGCTCCCATTACCAACATCTGTTGTTTCTGAACAGGAAAGCCCGGATCGATAAATAGTGCAGTATCTTTTTCTACATTGCAGTTGGCAGCTACCATGAAAGCAGCATAGGTTCCCTGCATCGATCCTACCGTTGGAATACATCCCACAGGAGAAACTTCAATATCCATAAACAACTTTACAAAACGGGAAGTCTCTTCTTTTAACGGTTGAATACCGTCTAACATGGGGTAAATTGAAGCAACACCATTATTTAATGCATCGATTTCGGCTTTTACTCCAACTTTAGCAGGTGGCAAACCGGGAATTCCCATTTCCATACGAACATATTTTTCGCCCGTACGTGCTTCCACCTTATTAACTAATTGTACAATTTCTCGTATCGATGCTTTGCCGATTGAATCGATTCGTAAGCGTTCAATTTCTTCACTTACAATTTGAAAATCGACTGGTGTTTTTTGCTCCATTTTTCTCAAATTTTTGCTTAAAATAACCAAAGATTTTCGGATAAAAAAATGATCCACTGGCTATTTAACAACAGCTTTTACAATCTACTACGAGATTTTTTCAAAGTGCCTCCAATTTGAAATAAAGCATGAAAAATCTACTTTCAAATTGTAAGCACTGTTTCAAATAAAGATGTCAGAAAATAGCCACTATTGGTTATGAATTTCCCAATCAGCTCGTTCATACTCACCTAAAATGGCTAGACTGCTACAATTTTTCAGTACCAAATGAATGGCTTTTTCGTAATCATCAAACGAGTCCCATTCAATGTCTAAATGAAATGAATACTCTTTCGGTTTTCCGATGATGGGTACCGACTGAATTTTAGTTAAATTGATATGGTGCTCACTAAAAATATTCAACACACGAGCCAATGCTCCGTGAAAGTGTCCCACCTCGAAACAAATGGATGCTTTATTGCCATATCCTGCCGGATTTCCATGTTTAGCCAATACCAAAAAGCGGGTATAATTTTTCTTGTTGGTTTCAATTCCTGTATCTAAAACCTCTAAACCATACAAATTGGCCGAACGTAAATTACCAATGGCTGCAGCTGTTCGGTTTTCATCAACTGTTAAGCCATGTGCCGCACCTGCGGTATCGCTCTTTTCCTGCAAACGAATACCATTAAAATTCTCGTCGATATATTCCACACACTGTTTTAACGCAATTGGGTGCGAATGTATTTCTTTTAGGTCTTCTTTTTTTACGCCAGGCAGCACCATCAAATTCATTTGAATATGCACATAAATCTCACCTATAATGCGTAAGTGGTAGTCGCGCATCAAGGCATAATTATTCAATAAGCTCCCGGCAATGGAATTTTCAATGGCCATCACAGCAAAATCTGCTTCGTCCTGATCAACCATGGCACATACTTTCTGAAAAGAACGGCACTCCATTATTTCAACGTTCTCTTCGAAATATCTTGATGCGGCATCTTCGTGAAAAGACCCTTTAATTCCTTGAATGGCTACTTTCTTCATCTGTCTATAATTGTCTGTTTTTTGATACAAAAAATCCCGACTCACTGAGCCGGGACTATGCAATATAATATCATTCTAAACCCGGCCGATCTAGTCAGTAAAAAAGAAAAACCAAAATCGATATGCCGCGTTCATACTATTCATCTTAATTAAATATTACTCTCTATTATTTCTATTACTTTGTTTTCTCTGTCTGTATTTTATAGCTAGACATTACTTTATCAATACGCTCCACAAACGAACTCCACGACGTTGCAATAGCTAAAATCAACACTACTACAAAGCTAATCAGAAACTTCTCGTTTGTACTCAACTTTCTCTTTTTCACGATTTCTTTTTGATAATATGGTATGCAATTTAGAAAAACCTGAGCTTTTCGTTACCTCAACCAACTAAAAAGCATCATTTTTTCCAGTTTTTTAACATTGTCACATTTAAACAGTGCTATAAAAGTGAAAAGTAAAAATGTTATTTCTTTAAAGTGGCTGTTGCTAGTATTACACCTAGTGCAATTCCCAAAAGTGCCGCTACCAATACCCTGAACTCAACCGGCAACATAAAGTTGATGGTTTGCATAGGAATCCAAAATAGAGGAATGGTTTTTACCAAAATAAAGTTCCAGTGTGTTTTCCAGTCCAATTGCTGTAAGTGGTCAACAATGTTTATCCGTGTAAACAGTCCTTTTACTGTTCCTCCTGTCGATGCAATATGCATGTCGGTAACTTTATGAACTGTCATTAAAACCGGAGCATAGAAAATATTCATAGTAGTGCTTATTGCCAACGCAGCTCCAAAGCGCGTCCACGAAACATCACCCTGCATGGAAGCTAAAGCATTTTCTACACCAAAAGTTTTTAGAAATAGCGGAGCACCTGCTGCAAAAATGGTAAATGCCAAGACAATCGACATTCCTAGAAATCCCCAAACAATAGCACGTGGAAGAATTCCAAAACCAGGTTTGTTATAAACACCTTCTTTAATACGAAGTGCCAACGTTTCTCCCATAGTGGCCAATAAGGCAAACTTTAAAAATCCTAATATATATGGATGTGCCGCATTAAGCTGGTGGTAGCCATGATATAGCTCTTGTGAAATTATAAATGGAGTAAAAACAGCTGCCAATAACAGCACAAATAAGATGTCACCTCGTTTCATGATAATATTTTGTCTTCAGCAAATTAATTCATTGGCAAGATGCCAATTTCAAGCACCTTATCTTCCAATTTTTATCATGTTTTTTTATGCTATACGGTTATTGATTCACCAATCCCAACAAGGCTCTTTTGTCTTTTATCACGACTAATTTACGCTCTACCTCAATCATTCCCATATCTTGCAATTCGGCAAAGCCACGAGCCAAAGAAGGACGAGCCACTCCAAACAGCTCGGCTATTTCCCGTTGTGGAAGAGGCAATTGCAATTGTTCGCTTTTTTGCTGTTTATGAAGTTCGCTCAAATAGAAAGCTATTTTTTCGCGAATGGTTTTAAACGACAAGAAGAATAGTTTCCGGGTAAGAAACTGTGTTCTGTTTGATATGGCATTCAGGTAGTTCTTCAACACTTGTTCGTTGGCCTGAAACATATGCAACACTTCTGGTTTGGCAATCTTTAAAATCTTCACATCGCCATTGGCTATAATATCTACCGGATATCGATTTTGCTTACCAAAAATAAAAGCAGATGCCAATGGACGTGGTGCTTCAATGTCTTCAATTTTAATCACCTTACCCGACAAATCAAGCATCTCTCCTTTTACACTTCCCTCGACAACTATTAATAAAGCATTGCATTCATCATCGCGCATGGCAATCAAATCATCTTTCGAATATTTTTTAATCTGGTAATTCACTTGTTCCAATAATGAATTAATCTCCTCCATATTCAAACCTCTGAAAATGGGCGATTGCACCAAAACCATACTCATGTTTTCCATAGAATGAATGTTTATTTCGTTTGATTTAATAACAAATGAAATGAAAAAAATTCACACTTGTCACATATGTTACAAAATAAAAGAGTTGCACCTCTTAAATTTGCAGTAGAAATTAAAAGTTTAACCCGACATCAGGTCGGCTAAAAAAATAAGATCATGAAAAGGGATATGGTTAAAATTGACGAGGATTTATGTAATGGATGTGGAGCATGTGTTCCTGGATGTCATGAAGGCGCATTACAGATAATTGACGGAAAAGCCCGTTTAGTGAGCGACCTGATGTGCGATGGATTAGGAGCATGTATAGGTCATTGTCCTCTTGGTGCTATTACCATTGAAGAGAGAGAAGCACAACCTTATGATGAAATTGAGGTAATGCGATTAATGATTCCAAAAGGGAAAAATACTGTTATTGCTCACCTCAAACACTTGAAAGATCACCAAGAGTTTGGTTACTTAAAGCAAGGTGTTAAATACCTTAGAGAGAATTCTGCCGATGCAGATTTCGATATTCATGATGTAATTCGTGAAGTGCATCATCACGGACAAGAAGCGCAGCCAAAGCAATCAGTACTAATGAATCCACAAGCAGGAAGAATGCAGCATGCCGCTTCAGGTGGATGTCCAGGATCTCAGGCAATGAGTTTTAACACTCCTGCTAACGACGATGCTCCTGCTGGCGATATTCCTTCTGCATTGCAACAATGGCCAGTTCAAATGCACTTGATCAATCCAATGACCGGACAGTTTGCCGGATCGGATTTCTTACTGGCAGCCGATTGTACTGCATTTACATTGGGAGGATTTCATTCTAAATACCTAAAAGGGAAAACGCTGGGTATTGCATGTCCGAAACTGGATACTCGTCAGGAAAGCTATCAAGATAAAATCAGAATGCTAATTGACGAAGCTAAAATCAATACACTTACAGTAATGATTATGGAAGTTCCTTGTTGTGGTGGATTAGTACAAACTGCACAACGAGCAGTAGCCGAAGCTTCACGAAAAATTCCGGTAAAACTAGTAGTAGTTGGAATTAGAGGTGACATCCTTTCAGAAGAATGGATCTAAACTACACGAAATTAGACAACAGTATAAACTTTTTCTAAGATAATATGTGAAAAAGGAGAGCTGTTGTCACATTTGTTACAAAATAAGAGTTTACGATCTCTTACTTTTATATCAGAAAAAAAATAAAACAAAAGAACAAAAATAAAAAGAACACTATGAGCATGTTTTGTTATCAATGTCAGGAAGCCGCTAAAGGCACTGGTTGTACCATAAAGGGAGTTTGTGGAAAGACCGATGAAGTATCTAACTCACAAGACCTTTTAATCTGGGTTACAAAATCCATTGCTGTAATGGCAGAAAAAATGGATAATGTTGACGATAAATACAATCACTTTACATTGGAAGCGTTATTTGCTACCATTACCAATGCCAACTTCGATGATGATTCGATTAAAGCAAAAATCACTACTGGTTTAGCATTACGCGATGAATTGAAAAAAGAATTAGAAGCCAAAGGAATTGAAGTTCCTGCTTTTGAAGGAGTAAACTGGACACCTCAATCGGTAGCCGATTACGACAAGATGGCTCCACTAATTGGTATTCTAAGCACTCACAACGAAGATGTTCGTTCATTACGCGAATTGATTATCTACGGTTTGAAAGGTATGGCTGCTTATGCTGAGCATGCATTGAACCTAGGCTTTGAAAAAGCAGATCTATACGCATTTATTTATAAGGCACTAGCTGCAACAACTAAAGACGAGCTTTCGGCTGACGAGTTAGTTGCTTTGACTTTAGAGACTGGTAAATTTGGTGTAGATGTAATGGCACTACTTGATGAAGCTAACACAACTGCATACGGAAATCCTGAGGTAACAGAAGTAAACATTGGTGTTCGTAATAAGCCAGCAATCCTAATTTCTGGTCACGACCTTAAAGATATGGAAGAGCTATTGGCTCAAACTGAAGGAACAGGTGTTGATGTTTATACACACAGTGAAATGCTTCCTGCACACTACTATCCTGCATTTAAGAAATATGAGCACTTTGTAGGAAACTACGGTAATGCATGGTGGAAGCAGCGTGAAGAGTTTGAATCATTCAACGGACCAATCATTTTCACAACAAACTGTATCGTTCCTCCTGCAGCAAATTCGACTTACAGCGATAAAGTATATACAACAGGGGCAACAGGTCATCCTGGATTCAAACATATTCCTAACCGTGAGTCAGACGGTCAGAAAGACTTCAGCGAAATTATCGAGCATGCTAAGCGTTGTGCTGCCCCTACTCAAATTGAAGAGGGTAAAATTGTTGGTGGATTTGCACACAATCAGGTAATGCAAGTTGCTGATAAAGTAGTTGATGCTGTTAAAACAGGAGCTATCCGCAAATTCTTTGTAATGGCTGGTTGCGATGGTAGAATGAAAGGACGTGACTACTATACGGAATTCGCTGAGAAGCTACCACAAGACACAGTAATTCTTACTGCAGGGTGTGCTAAGTATCGTTACAACAAATTACCATTGGGTGATATAGGTGGAATTCCACGTGTATTAGACGCTGGACAGTGTAACGACTCATACTCATTGGCAGTAATTGCACTTAAACTGAAAGAGGTATTTGAATTGAATGACATCAATGAATTGCCTATTTCATACAACATTGCATGGTACGAACAAAAGGCAGTTATCGTTCTGCTTGCGCTACTTCACCTGGGGGTTAAAAACATCCACCTTGGACCTACACTACCTGCATTCCTATCACCTAACGTAGCCAACGTATTGGTGAACACATTTGGAATTGGAGGTATCGGAACTGTAGACGAGGACATCAAAATGTTTTTGGGAGAAGATAGCGTAGCATAAATATTTCCAATATAAACAGAAAAATAGCGGCACCTTTCGGGGTTAGCCGCTATTTTTTTATAAAAATTCATGTCTTTTTTTCACTACTTCGCCATACTAATAGCACCATCAACTTGCTTTAGGCAGCCACTTTCAACGTCGTAGATTAGACCATAGATGGAAATGGTATCAGAAACCAAGGGGTGATTTCGGATGCGAAACACATCATTTTTAACGCTTTCTTCCAAATTGTCGATGGGTAGCCAATCAACTTTGTAGCCTTCTGCAGAACCACTATCTCGTTTTTCATTTAATGCCGAATTTTCATCAATTTGAATAGTTTCCAGCGATTCTTCTAACAACTGAGCAATCCCATCATTAGTTGCCCCCTGCATTCCACATTTTGTATGCTGAATTACAAACCAAAATTTAGTTCCTAGCATCTTATGACTAATAACCAATGAACGGATGGCATCATCACTGGCTCGTCCACCAGCATTACGTATTACATGTACATCTCCTTCTGAAAAACCAGCAAATTTTGCGGGATCTAAACGAGCATCCATGCAGGTTAAAATAGCCATCTGTTTTTGAGGAGGAGAATTTAATTTCCCTTTTTCACCAAATGATTCAACGTAAGTTTTATTGGCATTCAGTATTTCGGTTAAGGTATCAAGCATATCTCAGAAAATAGTTAAACACTAGTTATTCAGCTATTTTGCAAGATAGTATAAACCGCATAAAATAAAACACCTCTCACTCTTTTTTTATATCATTTAATATTTACGTAACTACTCTTATAAAAATAAAAAAGGTGAAAGCATTACGCCCTCACCTTTTTCAAAATTATACTATACTACTATTATTTTGTCAATTCTTCGATTTTATCCAGAAGAGCCTGCTCACGCAAACCTTTAGCTAAAATTTTACCCGTATTATCAACAAGGAAGTTAGCAGGAATTCCATTTACAGCATATAAATTAGCGGCTGCATTTTTCCAACCTTTAAGATCTGACACATGCTCCCATGTTAAACCATCTTTCTCGATAGCTTCTAACCAACGTTCTTTGTTTTGATCCAATGAAACGCCAAATACAGAGAATCCTTTTTTATTGTATTTCTTATACGCCTTAACAACATTAGGATTTTCGTGACGACAAGGACCACACCAAGAAGCCCAGAAGTCGATCAATAAGAATTTATGCTTTTTATATAAGTCTGAAAGTTTTATTGGATTACCCTCTGCATCGTTCATCGTGAAGTCAGGAGCAATTTTACCAACTTGAACAGCTTTCTCTTTTTGAATTCTTTCCTGAATACTAACAATAATTGGATGAGAATGCAATGAAGTATCCACCTTAGCAATGGCAGCCTCTTTTTGCTCTACAGACATTTCATAAGCTTTCATTCTAAGTTTATATACAGTAATTATAGAAGCAGGGTTAGCAGCAATAAAATCGTCATCAATTTTTGAAGCTTCTGCTTTAAACTTATTATAAACCTCTAGCAATTCTTTTTTTCTTTCAGGAGATGCACTACGGTATTCTTTTCCTAATTTTTCAATTTCGTACTTTTTCTGTAATGCTTCAACTTCTGCCTTCAATGCTTCATTCTGGTCATTCAATTTTGACCCTACAAGTTCAGCTTTGAATAATGAATCGGCATGTCCCTTGAAAGTAACAATCCCATTTTCTAAAAAGAAAAGTGCCTTTGCCTTCTTTCCTTCTATAGCAATAGTATACTGGTCTGGCTGAATGTCACCTTTAAATTCGAATTTTCCATCAACGATAATTGCGGTATCACTTTCGGCTTCCCCTTTATACTTTGAAAGAATTACTTTTCCTTCAGTCATTCCATCGATGGTACCCTTAAGAATAAACGGAGATTTCTCACAAGAAACTGCCACTACAAGAACGGCAAATAAGATAATTAGTTTTCGCATGATGCTCGTGTGTTTTGATTATTTGATTAAGTAACGATAAATATACTAAACAATTGTCTCCAAAACAGCTAATTCATTACAAAACACGACATTTCGTTCCTTTTTCCACCGGTCTAGTCCTGCTATTTCAGCGCTTTTATTGACTGAATTTCAATAATCTCAACTTTTTGCTTCATCTGTAGAGTCACTATCAACCTCTCCACTCTTTCCATTGATATATTCAGAAGGAGTGACCTGATAATACGACTTAAATACTTTCGTAAAGTACTTCGGATCGGCAAAACCAACAGCCCATGCTACTTCATTGATTCTTACATCGGGTTGTCTTAAAAGCTGAGCAGCATGCTTCATTTTTACCGTTTTGATGAACTCATTGGCCGTTTTATCGGTAAGCGATTTTATCTTTTTAAAGAAGTGTGTTCTACTCATGCCAATCTCTTTATAAATACTTTCAATTCGAAATTCAGGATCGGCCATATTGGATTCGATAATTCCTTTAACTTTCTCGATAAATTCTGTTTCACGATTTGGCAAATTCATAACTACGTCGTCAGAATTTGTCATGGAGGAAGCAAACTGGTTCCTCAATTTTGTACGTGATTCAATCAGGTTATTTACGCGCGATTGCAAATAAGCAATATTGAAAGGTTTAGTGATATAGCTGTCAGCACCAGTTTCTATTCCTTCAATCTGATGCTCTAACTGAGTACGCGCTGTAAGTAATATAACCGGAATATGACTAATACGAATATCTTCTCGCAGTGCCTTACAGAAAGCAATTCCATCCATTACCGGCATCATCACATCGCAAATGATCAAATCGGGCAAATGCTCCAAAGTCACATTTAGTCCTTCTTGTCCATTGGCGGCTTCCAACAATTCAAAATCATCGGTCAGGCAATCTTTTATCAATCCCCGAACATCCACCTCATCATCGATGATCAAAATTCTTCGTTGAGTCGTATTTGAACTTACCTCATTGACTATCTTCTCAGACACCTCAACTACCGGAGCAATCACTTCTGGCTTAACCTGAGAAATCTCATCGGCACCATATGCATCCTTTTCAATTGGAAAGCGGAAAGTAAATATACTTCCTTTTTCCGGCTCACTATTTACCTCTAACTCGCCATGCATTAAGCTCGCCAGATCATGAGAGTATGCCAACCCTATTCCTGTCCCTTCGTATTCTAACTGACCAGTATGTGCCTGATAGAAACGCTTAAAAATATTTTTCTGGTGCTCCTCTGAAATTCCAATTCCAGAATCTTCCACAATAATTTCGGCCTGATCATTATACCACTTTAGTTGTACTCGAATCAGTCCTCCTTCGGTAGTAAACTTTAATGCATTACTCAATAAATTATGTAATACCTTTTCTACCTTGTCAGCATCGGCAAATACCTCTTTGTTTTCAGGAACCACACATTCGAAGTCAATCGATCGCTGCTGAGCCATTTGCTCAAACGGGATGGTTATCTCTGCCAATAGGTTTACTAAATCGCAAGGAGCAGCCTGCAGCTTTAAAGTTCTGTTTTCGGCCTTTCTAAAATCCAGAATTTGATTAATCAAGCGCAATAAACGATTCCCATTACGCTGCATGGTCATATAACGATCAACACGCTTCTCTTTCTCGGTTTCAGGCTGATTCAACAGCAACTCCAACTGACCAAGTAGTAGTGTCAAAGGAGTTCTGAATTCGTGAGAGATGTTGGTAAAGAACTTCAACTTCATATTATTCAATTCCACCTCTTGCTCTCGTCGCGTTCTTTCTAACTTTAGCTGCTCTTTCAAGGCTACTTGCCTCAATGTGTATCTCCATATCACCAACAACAACGAAATAAACAACAATGCATAGGCCGAATACGCCCAGGCAGTAGCCCACCAAGGAGATGCAATTTCAATAGGAAACTGTTTCACTTTAGTCCAAATACCATCGCTCTTTGCTGCTTTTATTTGTAGTTTATAGTTGCCCGGAGGTAAATTCGAAAAGTTAACTGTTCGATTGGTTGACGTAGTATATTGCCAGCTATTCTGTACTCCCTTCAACCTGTAAGCATATCGGAAAGTATTGGGTAAATAATTCGAAAGTGCAGCAAACTGTACAGAAATAGAATTTTGATCGTGTTTCAGATCCAACCTTTTGCAATGTGCAACGTCCATGCAAGAGTAAGTTTTGCTCTTCCATGGCAAAACAGGCTGATTATTCACTTCCAAAGCAGTTATTCCAACTTTACTTCTCAACTTCTCTGAAATCAAAGCTTTCGGATCGAATGCCAAAATTCCTTTATTCTCAGTTCCAAAATAGAGCATCCCATCATTGGATTTCATGTTAGAATGAAAATTGAATTTACAGTTTACAATTCCATATTCTTTCCCATAGTAAGCAACCGAAGAATTCTCCTGATCGAAGCAAGCCAATACATTCTTTGTGGTAACCCAGGTAAAGCCTCTATCATCACAAACAATGTTATAAATAATATCGAAAGCTCTTCCATATTTGCGTTTAATCTGCTTCACTCTATTGGTTGTGGGATCGATAATGTTTATGCCATTTGCCGTTCCCACCCAGATGGTTCCATTTTGATGCTCTGCAATGCAAGTAATATATGTAGAACTCAATTTTTTTGCTCCTTCTCCACTCTCAAAAACAACTTTCTGTTGCTTCTTCGGATTATATTTTAACAGTTTCCCTCCTGTGAGTTGCAACCAGAAATTCCCCTTCGAATCCACCAACTTCACTTTTGTAGAGCTAACATTTTTCAGGTGTTGCAGTTCGTGTATTTGTTCTGGGTCTTCATCTGGAAAGACTTGTAGAAAGTCGCGTGTATTATTGGTCATCCAATACGACTGATCGTACTTCAACAAAAAGCGATTGGATGTTTTCTCTCCCCAATATTTCATTACCGGATGTACGATAAATTCATTCGTTTTTAGATCAATTGCATGTAATTTTCCACCAGAATAATTTACCCACAAAACATCATTATACACATTTAAAAAGTTAATGAAATAGTTATCGGCATTAAAGTCTGGATGGTGATAGTATTCCGATTCTCCACTATTTTTATCAAATCGAAAGATACCACCACCAGAAGTTCCAGAACTTGCCCAGAAATAATTTTCATCCTGATCTACTATCGATGACACTCCGTGAGGACCAATCCAGTTGGTTTTGTTTTCCACCGAATGATAAAAACGAAAACAATTCGGGATCAACGTCAAACGATCGAAGCCATTCCCGGTAAATCCAATCCAAACCACTCCTTCATTATCGGTATAAAGCGTTGTTATATCATTATCGGCAATAGACGATTCACTGGTAGAATTATAGTTGAATTCCAGACGATTTTCAGAATCTCCATCAAGTAAAACCATCAGTCCTTTCTGGTCACTCCCCAAGTAGATATTCCCTTTTTTATCCTCGGTAATGGCTACCACCTGATGCTTCTCAATAGCTTGCTCGGGAGCTTTTATCCGGACTGCCTTCCATGGCAACTCTGTTAAATTCACCTTGTAAACTCCTTGGCGAGTTGCAATCCACATGCACTGATTTGAATCGATAAACAGTTCTCTCACATCTACCCTACTCTCTCCCAGCAAGGCATTCATATTATGAATCTTCTGATTTTTTCGGTCAATTAAACCCAGATAGTAGCTGGAGCCAATCCAGAGACCATATTCACTTCCAACAAGGCACTTTATCCGTCCTTTTTTATATTGTTCGTCAGGGAAAGAATATTGAGATATATTACTGCTTTTAACAATGGTGTCGCCACTATTTTTTAACTGAAACAATTCATTTCCTCCGGCACACCAGATAGTAGAATCCTCAATAGCAATTGCATCCACAATTCCATTGTCTATTAATTGATTCAGGTTTTGCTCTTCCTTTATGGCCCCACTCCGAATCTCCATGCTATATAAACCAGATCGAGAACCAATCCACAGTTTGTTTTTATCGCACTCCAACTGTGTTATAGACTTATTTCTTCGGAATTTAGGTGCATTAAAATAGGTCGTAAACTGATAACCATCAAATCGGTTTAAGCCAGCCGAGGTACCAATCCAGACAAAACCGGTGCTGTCCTTGGCAATGGAACGAACTTCATTAAAAGAAAGCCCCTCTTCCAAATTAAAATTTTCAAAATAAAATTTATCCTCTTTAGTCTCCTGACTTGCCCCTCTTAGTGAGCCTAACAACAGACAAAGTAATATGCAATAGTAAAACCAGTTCATCGATTCATTAGATTAGAGCCATAAAGTTAATCCATTTTCAGAATTACTTTCTCTTTTAGCTGTTTTCAATATTGGCAGATCAACTGTTTTTATTTAGTTTTGAGATAACGATCAATTGTTTAGCCCATGAAATCATTTCAAAAAACACTTATAAAGTGGATTATATTTCTAATTCTTTTTAGTGCTATATTCTTAAAACAAAATCAATGGAATAATCTTCCTGTCTCTTCATGGCTTATCATTATTACAACATCACTCTTCTTTTGGGTCGATTTTTTATTTTTCCAAAGTCGTAAAAGAAAGCTGATTACATATGGAATTCAAAATTTAGAATCTTCCCCACTTCCAATAAACGACCTGGTTATCTCTCTTAATAGTAATCGGGAAATTGAAATCCGGAATGACTATTTCTGGGCCGAAAAAAACAATATCGACCTTTCTGCTCCTCAAGAAGCAATAGAAAAGTTACATAATTACTATTTGAAACTTTTAAAAAACAATAGAGAGCTCAGATCTATCACGCCTCGAACACATCGGATTATTCTTCTGGACAACAATCAAGAGGAATTATTGACACTAGTGTTAAGCCAAGTGTGAAATTATGAGTAAGTTGCAGTTGCTTTTTGATTTATTCGAGATTAGAAAAAGTAAGCATAGCCGTAGCTAAGTGAGTCTTTTTATAATGAGAAGAAACAAAAATGAACAAAACTTGGCGCGTAAGAGCACGCTTGACTTAACACTAAACTTTATTCCTAACCAATCTTAACATTTATTCATTTCCCGAATAGAAAATAAGTTTTACATTTGCTCCCTGAAACTTGAGGGGGAATGCAACAATTTCAATTTCATAATGCTAAAGCAATTCGGTTCAACAAATGGACCCGTAAAGCATGGGCTGTGTTCTGCAGCTTAAAGCAAACGGTACATATTGGACACCTGATTGTTGCTGCCACCAATCAAGCACTACTCAAGTCAGCTGTTGCCAGCACTGTTCTATCCAGCCTCTCATCTCTTTTAAATACAGAAAATGAAGAGGAAGAACTATCTCTTAGCGAACAACTGATTTTAGTAGAAGGCGCTACCTTACTACCAGTAGTTGCCTCAACTCCTTCATCCTCGTCCAGGAAATCATCGTCTTCCATTAGCAACAAGTCCTATTTTGGGCAAGGTTCAACTCCTTGGCAAAATAATATCGAAGACGAAAAAACAATTAACAAGTTTAGATTATGGTTAATATCGAGATACTAAAGAATCGTGTGCTCGAAGGGGGAGCTATTACTCCTGCCGAAGCAATTGCATTAAGCAAAACAGAAGAGAAAGAGGCTTTATTTAAAGCTGCCGGAGAGATCAGGGAACAATATTCGGGCAAAAAATTCGATATGTGCTCTATCATCAATGCCAAATCGGGTAAATGTAGTGAAGACTGCAAATGGTGCGCTCAATCGGCATTTTTTAAAACCGATATTAAAACTTACGAGTTAGTCGATGAGAAGGAAGCCGTAGAGCAAGCATGTAGAAATGCCGAACAGGGAGTTCATCGCTACTCACTAGTTACCAGTGGACGCGCCATTTCTGAAGCCAATTTGAATAAATTAATTGGTGTTTATAAGAAGATTCAGAAAAAAACTGATATCGGTTTATGTGCCTCAATGGGACTTTTGGATAAATCTCGTCTACAGAAACTGAAAGACAATGGTATTGAGCACTACCACTGTAACCTGGAAACGGCTCGCTCTTTCTTCCCAAAGCTATGTACAACACACAGCTACGACCAGAAAGTGCTTACCATTAAGTGGGCAATGGAAATTGGCTTAAAAGTATGCTCTGGAGGTATTATTGGAATGGGGGAAACCATGGAAGATAGAATTGAGATGGCTTTCGAACTAAATTCATTGGGAGTTAAATCGATTCCTCTAAATATTCTGAATCCGGTAGAAGGAACTCCGTTGGAAGGAACAGCAGCTTTAACTGATGATGAGATTCTAACTACTTTTGCGCTTTTCCGATTTATCAATCCCAAAGCCAATTTACGCTTTGCAGGTGGACGACTACAGATTCGTCATATTCAGGAAAAAGCATTGCAATCAGGAGTTAATGCCGCATTGGTTGGCGACTTACTAACCACTATCGGCTCTAATGTAGAACAAGACAAAGCTGACTTTACCAAAGCTGGCTTCGAATTTTAAATAATACCAATGAATCAAGCAATAGATCAAATACTGGCTTTCGACAAAGCCCATATATGGCATCCATACACCTCTACAACTGAACCGCTACCCGTGTTTCCGGTAAAAGCGGCGCAAGGAGTAGAAATTGAACTAATGGATGGACGAAAGCTTATTGACGGTATGTCTAGCTGGTGGGCAGCAGTTCACGGATACAACCATCCGGAGTTGAATGCTGCCATTGAAAAGCAAATCAAGCAGATGTCTCATATCATGTTTGGAGGACTGACACATGAACCAGCAGTTCAATTAGCCGAAAAGTTAATTGACATGACACCTGAACCGATTCAAAAAGTATTCTATTGCGATTCGGGCTCTGTTGCTGTTGAAGTAGCCATGAAAATGGCACTTCAATATTGGTATTCTTCAGGAAAAACTCAAAAGAAAGAGTTTGTAACCACACGCTCTGGCTACCATGGCGACACCTGGAATGCCATGTCGGTATGTGACCCAGAGACAGGGATGCACAATATCTTTGCAGGAAGTTTGCCTTCTCGCATATTCGTAGATCAACCACAATGTAGATTCAACGATGAGTGGAATCCTGCCGATTTCAACTCCATGCGTGAAACAATTGAGCAACGCCATGAAGAAATTGCAGCAGTAATTTTAGAGCCAATTGTGCAAGGAGCAGGAGGAATGTGGTTCTATCATCCTCAGTATTTAAAAGAGTTCCGTGCGCTATGCGACCAATACAATGTTTTACTGATTTTAGATGAAATTGCAACTGGTTTTGGCCGAACAGGAAAACTGTTTGCCTGCGAACATGCCAACATTGCTCCCGACATCATGTGCTTAGGGAAAGCAATAACCGGAGGTATGATGAGTTTCGCAGCCACATTAGCAACAGACGATGTGGCTACTATCATCAGCAATGGTTATCCGGGAGTATTTATGCACGGGCCAACATTCATGGGAAATCCATTGGCATGTGCTGTTGCCTGTGCCAGTATCGACTTATTATTGCAAAGTAACTGGTCAGCAAAGGTAGAGCAGATTAACCTGCAACTTCAAAAGGAACTGGCCGGCTTAGCGGAACTAAAAACGGTAAAAGAGGTGCGCACCATAGGAGCCATTGGTGTAGTTGAACTAAACGAATCGGTAAACATGGAGCAAATTCAGCAACAGTTTGTAGATGCTGGAGTTTGGATTCGTCCATTTGGACGTTTGGTTTATGTAATGCCTCCATTTATAATTCACCCCGAACAACTTACGAAGCTGACATCAGCCATTGTTCTGGTTTTAAATGCTTCGACATAAATACTTGTGTATTTTTGCCGAATTGAAATATTCAGAATTCGGATTTCAGACGATCAGAAAAGGTTAAAGAAGTTTTTTATCTAGTCATCTATCATCCGAAAATCTGAGTTTATAAACTCTAAAGAAAATTAGATGAATTTTCATCAACATATATCCGAGCGAATTAATCAGTTAGAATCACAAGGTAATTTGCGAAGTATCAAAGAAGGAATTAAATCCGACAAATGGATTTCTTTCGAAGATAAACGCATGCTTAACTTGTCGTCTAATGATTATTTGGGGCTCACCAGTAATCACGAACTTCAGGTCACCTTTTCGGAGCAAGCATTAAATCCGAAACTTGGATGGACAGCCGCATCTTCGCGATTACTTACCGGTAATCATCCCATTTATACCGAATTGGAAAATCAAATTGCTTCCGATTATCAAAAGGAAGAAGCATTGTTATTCAATAGTGGCTATCATGCCAACACTGGTATATTGCCGGCCATTACCAGCAAAAACGATGTTATTTTAGCCGACAAACTAGTGCACGCCAGCATAATTGATGGTATGCGATTATCTGATGCACAAACCATCCGGTTCCGTCACAACGACATGCAGCATTTACAGCAACTGCTTGCGAAATACAACAATCACTCAGGCAATATTATAGTTGTTACTGAATCTATTTTCAGTATGGATGGCGATTGTGCTCCTTTACAAGAGCTGGTAGCACTTAAAAAGCAATTTAACTTTCTTCTTTATTTAGACGAAGCTCATGCTGTTGGGGCTGTAGGAGAAAAAGGGCTAGGTTTAGCTGAAGAGCTTCAGGTTATTGATCAGGTTGACTTTTTAGTAGGAACTTTTGGTAAAGCACTAGCATCGGTTGGAGCATATTTAGTTTGTTCATCATTGGTAAAAAAGTGGCTGATAAACACCATGCGGACATTAATATTTACCACAGCCTTACCTGCTGTAAATGTAGCCTGGACACTGCATGTTTGGCGCTATATGCTACAAGCAAAAAAAGAACGAACCCACTTGAAAGAAATTTCAAGCTTAATTCATTCTTCACTAAATACTGAAGAACAAAAATGCATATCGCAAAGTCACATTATTCCATTTATGGTGAATGATGCTGAAAAAAGCATTTTGCTGGCTCAAAAGTTTCAAGAAAATGGTTTTTACGTTCTTCCCATTAGGAAGCCAACGGTTCCTGAAGGAACAGAACGTTTAAGATTTTCTCTAAGAGCTGACATTTCTTTGCAAGAAATTAATGAACTAACTCTATTTTTGCAGCCATGTCGATAATTGAACGAAAAAATAATAACCAACACTTACTATTGGTTTTCAATGGTTGGGGAATGGATGAGCACGCTTTTCCCAATCACCCCAACATGGACATGCTTATTATTTCGGAATGGCATACACATCCTGTTTTACCCATGGATAAAATACGTCAATACGAAAAGGTAACACTTGTTGCCTGGTCGTTAGGTGTATGGCAAGCCATGAATTGCAATCAGCTAACTCCACTTAAGTTGGAGAAAGCCATTGCAATAAATGGAACGGGGCAACCCATTCACAACGAATATGGTATCCCGGTTTCTATATTTGAAAGGACACTTCAGCAGTTAAACCAAGCTGGAAGAGATAAGTTTCAAATGCGCATGATGGGTGGAGTTAGAGCTTATAAGTCGCTTATAGAACAATTGCCTCTTCGTACTTTGGAAAATCAGCGCGATGAGTTGCAATACTTTTGGGATGAAGCACAAACATCTTCATCGGAATTGATGTGGACAAAAGCAATTATTGGTCAGAACGATCTCATCTTCCCAACTCAAAACCAGTTGAACTACTGGGAAGGCAAAGCCGAGATACAAACTTTAGACATTCCTCACTATCCGTTTATCGATAAAATAGATTGGGAAACAATATTGGACTAATGAAAGAGAACAAAGAGATCATACGAAAACGTTTTGCACGAAGCTTTAAGACTTACGACGAGCAAGCTCATGCGCAAGAACAAATTGCGGCATCGCTTACCCGACTGATCGAAGCAAAATGTTCACAGCCGGAAACAGCAATGGAAATAGGCTGTGGCACAGGTCTTCTTACTAAAAAGCTATTTCGTTGGACTCCCGATGCCCACTGGTATCTGAACGATATTGTGGAAGAATTGAAACCTCTACTTGAAGATAGTTGGAAAGCCTGGGGAGCAAAGAAGGTCGACTTCCGAGCCGGAGATGCTGAACAGTTGGATATTCCCAAAAACTTAGATTTAGTTGTTTCAGCATCCACCATACAGTGGTTTGGACAACTCGACACATTCTTCAACACTTGCCACAAAGCATTAAATGAAAATGGTCAGTTAGTATTTTCTACTTTCGGCCCCAATAATCTGAAAGAGGTAAAAAAGCTCACAGGAAATGGCTTGGAGTATCCTTCTCAAGAGGAGTTAGAGCAACTATTAGAACCCAATTTCAAAATTGAATTTATTCAGCAAGAAAATATAAAACTGGTGTTTAAATCTCCTACTGATGTATTGCGTCACTTAAGCAAAACAGGAGTGAATGGCAGTGGTTGTAACCATTGGAATAAAGCCATGCTAAATGATTTCTGTAAAAAATATATCGATCAGTTTTCATCTGAAAATGGTGTAAAGCTCACCTATCAGCCCATTTATGTAGTAGCAAGTAAAAAATAGTAAAATCGACAAAAATGAGTGTATATTTCATTACAGCCATCGATACTGATGCAGGGAAAAGCATCGCAACAGGTTACATGGCTCGCTATTTGCATGATAGTGGGAGAAAGGTAATTACCCAAAAAATGATTCAAACAGGGTGTGAAGGAATCGCTGAAGATTTAATCACCCATCGCGATATAATGGGCATCGATCTATTACCTGAAGATAAAGACCATACCACTTGTCCACAGGTTTTTAGTTACCCTGCATCGCCTCACTTGGCAGCAGAAATTGACCAGAAACCAGTAGATCTAGCAGCCATAAAAAAAAGCACTCAACTTCTTTCTGAAAAATACGAAACCGTATTATTGGAAGGAGCTGGAGGCTTACATGTTCCTTTAAATAGCGAAGTAAATATCATCGATTACGTACAGCAAGAGAAGCTTCCTGTCATATTGGTTACTTCTTCGAAATTAGGAAGTATTAACCACACTCTTTTGAGTCTGGAAGTTTTAAAGAACAGGGGAATCGAAGTAAAAGGGGTTGTGTACAATCACTTCCCACAAAAGAGCGAATTCATCTTTAAGGATAGCATTAAAATATTCAAACAATTTCTGGACAAATGGTACCCGGAAGCTTCATTGTGGGAATTACCATTGGTAAATCAAATGGAAGAACTTCCAACATTTGAAGGATTATAAAAATGGGGCTACATGCCCCAAACTACCAAATAAACATAAGCCAGCATTGCTAGCAGCACTGCCCAAAGAATTAATTTTGTACGCCTTTTAGAAGCAACTCTATTGGTTGCATTTCGTTTTCTTTTTCCCATAATTATCGAATTTAGAATATTATCAAATGCAATAAGACAACTACTGATAAAATCAGGAATGACACCCCAATCAGAGTTTCCACAAAATTTTCGAATTTCATTTTATTCCGAATTTTAAGCCGAACATATTTAGCTCTCTCTGGAGATACTTGTTTTAAATTGATCACATGATTTTTCAGGTAAGTAACAGGTCGTTCTTTCCTTTTTGAACCACTTTGCTTCTTTTGCTCTTCATTAAACCGAATACGAACAATCATATCGGCAGTACTTCCTGCTATGCTCATAACTCGAAAAATTGGTAAGACGTTATTAATATACATAACTTATCCGATTATCGCAAAAAATCACCTCTCAAATCATCTGATAATAATTCACTTTCAGCATTAACATTTCACTAACCAACATCCGACAATTATCATCTTTTTACAGCAAAGCAATTTGTTATATTTGTGTGTTATAAATTCCAACGATAAGTAAAACAATAAATATATAATTTAATGAGAAGGTTAATTGCGCTAGCAATGTTAGTGGTATTTCTAGCACCACTTTCAGTATTTGCAAAAGAAGGGATGTGGCTCCCAATTCTGCTCAAGAAGTACAATATCGAAGAGATGCAGAAGATGGGATTTAAGTTGACAGCCGAGGATATCTATGATATAAATAAAGCATCGATGAAAGATGCAGTAGTTATTTTTGGTGGAGGATGTACCGGTGAGCTTATTTCAGACAAAGGATTATTAATTACAAACCACCACTGTGGATACCGTCAAATTCAGGCTCACAGTTCGCTAGAGAACGATTACCTGACCAATGGTTTTTGGGCAATGTCTCAAAAAGAAGAGCTTCCGAATCCAGGACTTTCAGTAAAGTTTCTTGTTCGTATGGCAGATGTTACTGCTGAAGCGATGAAAGGTATTACAGATGAAAGCAAAGAACAGAAGGAGCTAAAAAAGAATATTAAAGAGATTGAAAAAGCAGCTGAAAAAGACAATGGTTATAAAGCAATTGTGAAACCTATTTTCAACGGTAATCAGTATTTCCTTTTCGTTTACGAAGAGTATAAGGATGTTCGTTTGGTAGGTGCTCCACCATCAGCAATTGGAAAATTTGGTGGCGATACAGACAACTGGATGTGGCCTCGTCATACAGGTGACTTCTCTCTTTTCCGCATCTATGCCGACAAAGATGGAAAACCAGCTGAATACAGTCCTAACAACGTACCATTGAAACCAAAGAAGTTCTTCCCTATTTCTATGAAAGGGGTAAAGACAAACGACTTTACAATGGTATTTGGATACCCTGGAAGCACTGCAAGATATTTACCTTCGCAAGCTGTCGATCGCATTATGAATGTTAGCGATCCTGACAAAGTAGCTATCAGAACACTTAAGCTGAGGTTGATGAACGAGGATATGGAAGCAGACCGTGGCGTTCGTATTCAATATGCAGCTAAAAATGCCAGTACAAGTAATGCTTGGAAAAAGTGGCAAGGAGAAATTAAAGGGTTAAAACGACTAAATGCTGTTGAGCGCAAGTTAAATCAAGAAAAAGCATTCAAAGCATGGATGGAGCAAGATCCTGCTCGCCAGAAAACATATGGTCAAGTTCTGCCTCAATTCGAGGAACTGTACAAAGCATTGAAACCATACAGCAAAGCTTACGATTACTATAGCGAAATTATCTACCGAGGAACAGATATTTTCTCTATTGCCAGAACAGTTGACCGTTTGATCAAACGATCGTTCAATTACGATGCAGCCAAAAGACAAAAAGCGGCAGATGCATTAAAAGCATCCATCGACAAGCACTTTAAAGATTACAATCAACCTACTGATGAGAAAATATTTACTGAGCTACTAAAAGTCTACGGTAAAGAGGTTGATTGCATTTTCCAGCCAGAATATTTCTGTAAGAACTATGCAAAGTTAGAGTCTGGAAAATTCACGAAGAAAATCTATCGTAAATCAATATTAACAAGCAAAACAAAGCTTAATGCTCTTTTAAGCAACTTCACTCCGGCTAATGCAAAAAAACTGGAGAAAGATCCAATTATTCGCCTTTACAGAGAGTTTGTTGATGCATTCACTGTAAAAGTATGGCCTAACCATGCTAAGATTTCAACAAAGATCGGAGCTGTTCAGAAATTATATATGAAAGCGCTAATGGAAATGAATAAAGGTAAAGCTCTTTATCCTGATGCCAACTTCACGCTTCGTGTTGCTTATGGGAAAGTAGAAGGTTACCAACCTAAAGATGGTGTTACTTACAAACACTTCACTACTCTGGATGGAATCATTGCAAAAGATAATCCTGAAATTTACGATTACAATGTACCTCAACGCTTGAAAGAACTATATAAGAACAAGGATTACGGTCAGTATGCCGATTCTTCAGATGGTAAAGTTCATACCTGTTTTGTTGCATCAAACCACACAACTGGAGGAAACTCTGGTAGTCCGGTTGTAAATGCGGAAGGTCACCTGATTGGTGTTAACTTCGACCGTTGTTGGGAAGGAACAATGAGTGACATCATGTTCGATCCAGAACGTTGTCGTAACATTGTTTTAGATATCCGTTACGCACTTTTCTTAATTGACAAGTTTGCCGGAGCAGGTTATCTACTTGACGAAATGCAGTTGGTAAAATAATACAACACATACCACATAAAACAAGAAAAGGGGCTTAATGCCCCTTTTTTACTTCCTTTTCTCTATATTATTCTTTCTTCTCTGCAGTTACCCAACTACTCTCATCCGTCATCCAATCCTCAATGGGCATTTTGCATTCATCTACAGTATTGGTAAAATAAATATCATGGTACATCCAGGCTTCAATTTTCATGCTGCCTTCTTCCATCTCTTCAATCATATGAAGCGCTCTAGCATCTTTTTCTTCTGAAGAAAAAGGCCCAACCAATAAAACAATGGCCAGGAGTGCTATATAGCCTAATAGGTAATGTCTGGTTTTCATATAGCATCCGTTTTAGTTACAACATTAAAAAAGCTCTTTATTAATGAAACCCTGAATTCACTAAAAAAGATACATTTATTGGCATGTTGTATAACTAGTCGACACCGTTAAACCTTTAAGAAATAAAAAAGTCTGTACTACGAATTAGTCGCACATTACATACATGTCCTTACGCGGATTTACAAATAAAACGGGACATTCAGAAGTATGTTTCAAAATTCTCTTTTCAGGAGGACCAATTAATAAATCGGCAAATGAGTCATAACGACTACCTAAAAAAGCATAACATTTCCCCCCCCCCACCTTACACCTAGTAGCTTCTTTTTGAATAAACCAACTGGAACGATTGCTCTGAATCAACAGAAACTCTTGTCCCACCGATCGGAATAATTTCCTTATGCTCAACACATTTAAATCGATTCGCTTTTTCTCATCACCTGATTCTTTAGCAGTAACAAGTAAAATATTACTCTTCACAAAGCGAGCAAAATAACTGGCCCAAATACCACAATCTTTTATCTCTCTTCTGAAATCAATAGGTAATATCAGGTTTTCATATTGTTGTGAAACCTGTTTGTTATTATCCACAAACAAAAAAGGAATGTTAGCTTCTTTCAATCCCCCAACCAATGTGAAAAATCTCGATTTTTCGGCAATTAATAAGACCACATCCCAATCTCCCCCAAGGCTTTCCTGAATCGATTCAAAACTCCCCGTAGGAATTAAAGAAGAAAAGTTAATATCTGGATATTGCTTCATCAGTTTTCGAGATTCAGCACTAAGTACATCTCTCACTCCTTGTCGATCCTCTTTTCTTTTCACTGGATGCAACAAGCAAAGTTCCCGATTAAATACCTTAGCCAAAAACAAGCCATGCATTAAGGCTATTTCATTCGTCGATTTTAAATCGAAATAAACTGCAATTTTCTGTTCCGCAATATTCTCCAAAGCAATATCAAATTGTAAATAAAACCGTTACTTCTCTTTCGATATATAATTGTGTTCAAAGGCAAAGGTGTTCAAAAAAATTGCAATTCCCATAAAAACTCAGCTCAATTGGTCAGCCCTTTTTCTAAATTTGTTACAAACCAAAAAATGCATTTACATGATTTCAGATAAATTACTCCATCCCAAAAGTATTGCTGTGGTTGGTGCATCAAATAATATCGCCAAACCAGGTGGAAAGATTCTAAAAAACATTATCGATAACAACTTCGAAGGCAATGTATATGCTGTAAATCCTAAAGAAATGGAAGTACAGGGTGTTAAAAGTGTTGCCGATGTAAAGTTGCTTCCACCTGTCGATTTAGCCATATTAGCTATACCAGCACCTTTCTGCCCTGATGCAGTAAAAACTCTAGCATACGAAAAAGAAACTCGTGGTTTTATTATCATTTCTGCAGGATTTAGTGAAGAGAGTCACGAAGGAGAATTATTGGAACAAGAAATCGTTGCCACCATCAATGAGGTGGGCGGAAGTCTGATTGGCCCCAACTGTGTTGGAATGATCACTACCGATCATGCAAGTGCATTTACCACTCCTATTCCTGTATTAAATCCAAAAGGAGTTGACTTTGTATCAGGATCTGGTGCTACTGCTGTTTTCATAATGGAAGCAGGGATGCCCAAAGGTCTTCAGTTTGCCAGCGTTTTCTCTGTAGGGAACAGTGCACAGATGGGTGTTGAAGAAGTGTTGGAATATTGGGACAAGACCTACGATCCTGCAACCAGTTCTTCGGTAAAATTAATTTATATCGAAACGGTTGCTAAGCCAGAGAAGCTACTAAAGCATGCTTCATCTTTGATAAAGAAAGGATGCCAAATTGCAGCAGTTAAAGCAGGAAGCTCTCAGGCAGGAAGTCGCGCAGCATCGTCACACACAGGTGCATTAGCCAATTCTGATGTGGCTGTTGATGCCTTATTCAGAAAAGCAGGTATTGTTCGCTGCTACGGACGAGAGGAGCTAACCACCGTAGCATCTGTATTTATGTGCAGACAGTTGCAAGGAAAAAACATTGCGATTATCACCCATGCAGGAGGACCAGCAGTTATGCTTACCGACTCGTTGGAAAAAGGAGGTTTGAATATTCCTCAAATCATCGATTCTTCAGCAAAATCAGCTTTAAAAGAAAAGCTTTATCCTGGATCATCGGTTGAGAATCCTATTGACTTTTTAGCAACCGGAACTGCAGCTCAACTGGGAGAAATTATCGATGCTTGCGAAAACGATTTTGACGACATAGACGGAATGGCTGTTATTTTTGGTAGCCCAGGGCTTTTCAAAGTAAAAGATGTTTATGAGCTCTTAAGCGAGAAAATGCAAAGCTGTAAGAAACCAATCTACCCAATTTTACCTTCTGTTATCAATGTAAAAGAGGATATTGAATACTTCATTTCGTTAGGCCATGTCTCTTTCCCAGACGAAGTTCAATTGGGTGATGCTTTAACAAAAATTGTTAACACTCCTGCTCCATTCTCTAATGTAGACGAAGCAATTGAAATCGATAAAGAAAAGATTCGTTCTATAATCGCACAGTGCAACGATGGTTATCAAAAGCCTGAAGTTATCCATGAACTATTCCGCACAGCTGGAGTACCAATGGTTAAAGAGCTGGTAGTAAATGAAGCATCAAAAGCAAAAGACGCAGCTACAGAAATCGGTTTTCCATTGGTTATGAAAGTGGTTGGTCCGGTTCACAAAACAGATGTGGGAGGAGTTGTCCTGAATGTTACAGATATGACTACAGTAGAGCAAGAATTCCAACGTCTAATGAATATTCCTGATGCAACCGATGTACTGATGGCTGAAATGGCTCAAGGAATGGAATTATTTATGGGAGCTAAATACGAAGATAATTTCGGGCATACCGTTCTAACCGGTATGGGTGGAATATTTGTAGAGGTAATGAAAGATGTAGCAGCAGGTTTGGCTCCACTTTCAATGCAAGAAGCAACTCAGATGATTGAATCGCTAAAAAGCTTTAAACTAATGAAAGGCTACAGAGGCAGTGAACCAATCGATATTCAGAAATATGCTCAAATATTGACACAGTTATCTACCATGTTACAATATGCTCCTGAAATAAAAGAGATGGACATCAATCCTCTCTTAGCCAAAGGAGATAAAATTGTTGCTGTTGATGCCAGAATAAGAATAGAGAAGTAAATACACATCATAACTTGAAAAAATGGGAGGTATTTTAGATCTCCCATTTTTTGTAAACAAACACCTCCAATACTAGGATCATAATAATTATTGTATATATTTGAAAAGACAATAAGAAATACAATGATTAAACGCCTCATCCCATTACTCGTACTTTTGTTATTGAACAATTTTTTGTCTGCATCAAATGATAGCAGAATAATTAACTATTCAACTCATATTCAAATTAAGGGTAAGAAACTAATTACAAGCTATTCTTATGAAATTGAAGTTGCCAAACAAACCGACGATTACCTAAGCAATGTTCAAATTCCATATAAAAAGGGTTGGAAAATTAATATCAAAGAAGCTCAAATTATGGATCGTAATGGTAATTGTGTTAGAAGATTACGAAAATCTGAAATTACCACAAGAAATCAATACGAAAGAGGATTATTTTACAGTGACTATTTAGTAAAAACCTTTAATTTAAGATGGAATACATATCCATACAGAATAAAATACAGCTACACAGTTACCGAGAATAATTTCATAGAAATTGCTCATTGGACTCCTGCTGTCTATCGAGACATACCAACAGAATACGCACAACTAAATCTTGATATTCAACCCAGTAGAGAGATTAAAATATTTGCTGACTCTATTTTTAATTATAAAAATTCAAAATTAGAAGATCGAATAAGCCATCATTGGGAAATTAAAGATTATACTCCACACACACCTGAAGCTTATTCTCCTCCAGTTTCCGAAATTACTCCCAAAGTAGTTATTACTCCTGAAAAATTTGAGTTTGGATACGAAGGAAGCTTTAACACCTGGGCATCATTTGGACACTGGATAAGTAAACTAAATGAACAAAGTTATGATCTACCTCTTTACGAAAAGCAGCTATTCGAATCTCAATTACCCCAAAAAAGAAGTAAACTTGACATTATAAAAAGTGCTTATCAATTCAGGCAAAAAAACACGCGATATATTAATGTCTCATTAAAATTAGGAAATTTAAAGCCATATTCTGCAAGCTATGTTAGCACCAACAAATATGGAGACTGTAAAGCCTTAACATGCTATATGAAAGCACTATTAGAATCGCAAGGAATTAAATCTTACTATACTGTTATAAATGCTGGTTCTAATATCACAAGAATAAAAACCAATGAGGTACGCTTTCAGTTTAACCATGCCATTTTATGTGTTCCTCTGGCAGATGATACGATTTGGATTGAAAACACGAGTAAATACTTACCTTTCAATCAACTTGGCACATTTACTCAAAACAGGCAAGCACTTCTAATTGATGCAGAAAAGAGTAAACTTGTTAAAACACCTATTCTTCGAAAAGAAAACCAAAAGAATATTCGTAACCTGAATATAGACATACAACCTAACTCAATTGTAAATTTCAATTTAAAGCTTAATTTCAAAGGAGAAGATGCTGCCTATATACAGCACAAAATTGCAATAAACGACACCACATTTCTAAGAAAAACATTAGGTCAAAATCTTCCTTTCAATCAGTTTAAATTTCATTCGATAAAGACTTCCAATACTTTTGAAAATGAAATAGATCTATCAGGGAAAGGACAGGCAATTTCTAATTACAAAAAGTTAGATAACCTATATGTTATTTCTTCAAAGTGGAAAGAACTTAAAGAATTAGAAGATCCAGAAGAGAGGCAACTTCCTATAAGAATTAACTATCCTCAATTCTATATTGATTCAATTAACTACAATGTTTCACCTCTTAAAAATCTAAAAACCAAATTACCCAATTCAACACAAATTGAATCATCATTTGGCTACTACAAGTGTACAATATCAGAAACCGACCAAGGTTTCAATGTTATTTCAGAATTGCACTTTAAGGAGGGAGATTACTCAATCAAGAAATACCCTGACTTCTTCGTGTTCTTCACTCAAATAAACAACTACTTAGATCAACTAAAAACAATCATTTCAGATTAACGTTTGGAAACTCATAACCTCGATTACTATGAAAACTCTAACTTTTCTATTACTATTATTCATATTCTCAATTCCCTTATATGCCCAAACTACCACTCACAAGTTTGGCAGATTAAATCCATCTGATATTAGTTTAACCAAGTATTCGAAATTTCCTGACGCAGATGCCATTGTGCTATTTGATCTGGGGAAATCAAGATTTGTGCTTACAGATAATGGATTTGATATTCATTTCACAAGACACCGAAGGGTTAAAATATTAAATCAAGCAGGGATAAAACATGCCAATTTTGAAATTCCATTTTATAACTCAAAGGATGGAGAAGTTGAGTTGGTTACAAATGTCAAAGTTCTTACTTATAATATCGAAGACAATACTGTAAAGCAAACAGCTTTAGATCGCAAACAATTCTTTAAAGAACGAATTAACAAAAACTGGCAGGTATTAAAATTTGCAGCCCCCAATGTCAGAATGGGCTCTGTAATTGACATTTATTACCAAATAGAAACTCCATTCATATTCAACCTGCCAGACTGGGAATTCCAATGTTCTATTCCTACAATTTTAAGTCAATATAAGGTCGGTATGATCCCATTCTATTCTTATGTATTTGTTGCCAAAGGATTGTCTAAGTTTGATATATACCATGAAAAAAAATCTATTGGGGAAAGAACCTTTGCCACAATATCATTCAAAGACATGCAATATACTTATGGTATGAAGGATATTCCTGAGTTCAAGGATGAAAGTTTTATCTCTACCCGAGAAGATTATTTAATGAAGATTGACTTTCAACTGGCTAAGATAATATCGCCCGAAGGAGTTACAAGACCCATCATGACTACATGGAAAAGTTTGTCCAAAGATCTCATGAAACATCAACATTTTGGCCGTTATATCAAACGAGCAAAATCGATGTCATCAAAAATATTAACCACTGATATTGCCCAACAAAATGATCAAAAAAAACTGGAGTCAATTGTTCAGTTTATAAAAGACAAATTCAGTTGGAATGGAACTTCTTCTAAATATGTAACCAAAAATTTAAAAACACTATTAAAACAAAAAGAAGGAAACTCTGCGGAACTAAACTTACTGCTTATTGGATTACTTCAATCTGCCAAAATAGATGCCAAGCCTGTTCTTATCAGTACAAGGTCACATGGAAAAATATACGAAGATTATCCCTTTGAACATTTCTTAAATTATCCCTTAGTAATGGTCAATATGAACAACAAAGTCATATTACTTGATGCCACAGAAAAAAAACTACCCTACACATCTCTTCCTCCCAGATGTTTAAACGACAAAGGACTCGTTATCAACACATCAAAAGAGCAATGGATACAAATTGCCGAAGAAAATACTTCTAACACAATATCAAAAATTAAAATCGAAAATATTGATGCCAACTCCCATAAAGCAACTGTACAATTATCTCGTATTACTACAGGTCTTGATGCGCTAAGTTTTCGTAATAAAGTATCCGATTCTGATTCAGCTATTAAGTATTTTAAAGAAGCATTTTCTACTATTGAGAAAACGCATATTAAAAATCAAAACAAATACAAAGCACCATTCATTGTATCTTGTAAAGGAATTATAGAGCCAGAGTGCATTCAGGATAAGATAATTCTCAAACCATTTCTCAACTTATTTTCAACAAGTTCTCCTTTTACGCAAAGGGAAAGAACTTACCCTATCGATTTTACCTATAAAAGAGCTCAAAAATTTGAAAGCGTTATAGTTATTCCTGATGGATATAAAGTTATCGCAAAACCCAAGCCAATCAAATGGAATAATGAAGCTATTTTCGTACAAGCTAACAGCTCTTCTACAAACAACAAGCTAAATGTTTCGATTGAATATCAGTTTAAAAAATCAATCTATCCTCCTAAAGATTATAAATCGATCAAATTCTATTGGAACAATATCATTAAAGCTATAAATGAGCAAATTATACTACAAAAACAATAAATAACGACTAGTTACTTCTTCAACATTTCTTGAAGTTTAAACATTTCATCACGATATTGAGCCGCTTGTACGAAATCCAATTCTGCAGCGGCTTTTTCCATTAATTTCTTAGTGTTGGCAATGGCTTTTTCCAATGCATCTTTACTCATGTATTTCACTACTGGATCAGCCGCAATATCAGCCTTATTTTGTGGTTCTGAATATGCCTTAGCTCCTTTATCTTTTCTTCTGCTTTCTACTCCTATTATTTCACGCGATGCTTTCACAATCTGAGTTGGAGTAATTCCATTCTCTTCGTTATATTTCATCTGCTTAGCACGACGGTAATTGGTAGAATCAATGGTTTTTTGCATCGATTTAGTCACCTTATCAGCATACATAATAACTAAGCCATTTACATTTCGGGCAGCACGACCAGCAGTCTGTGTCAACGATCTTTCAGAGCGTAAGAAACCTTCTTTATCTGCATCTAAAATGGCTACCAATGATACTTCCGGTAAATCCAATCCCTCCCTCAATAGGTTAATTCCAACCAGCACATCGAATTCACCATTACGTAAGCCTTCCAATATTTCCACACGCTCAATAGTGTCCACATCGGAATGAATATATCGGGTTTTCACTCCCATTCGAGTTAAGTATTTGGTCAATTCTTCGGCCATTCGCTTGGTCAGGGTAGTTACCAGCACACGTTCGTTCAGCTCTATCCGCTCATTGATTTCATGCAATAAATTATCAATTTGATTTTCGCTAGGACGAACTTCAATTTTAGGGTCCAGCAATCCCGTTGGACGAATAATCTGTTCTACAATTACCCCCTCACTCTTTTCAATTTCGTAGTCGGCAGGAGTAGCACTCACATATACGATCTGATTAACCAATTGCTCAAACTCTTCGAACTTCAATGGACGGTTGTCAATTGCCGAAGGCAAACGCCAGCCATAATCCACCAAAGTGGATTTACGCGAATGGTCACCTCCATACATGGCTCTAATCTGAGAAATCGTTACGTGACTCTCATCCACCATCATCACAAAATCATCCGGAAAATAATCCAATAAACAGAAGGGACGCGACCCCGGCATGCGGCCATCAAAATAACGCGAATAATTTTCAATACCAGGACAATATCCCAGCTCCCGCATCATTTCCAGATCGTAAGTCACTCGCTCTTCCAGCCTTTTGGCTTCCAAGTGCTTTCCATTTTCTTTGAAAAACTCAATTTGCTTCACCAAATCATCCTGAATCTGAATGATAGAGCTTTTCATTCGCTCTTGTGTTGTCACAAATATATTGGCCGGGTAAATCGTAGCTATTTCCAACTGATCTAAAGTCTGCCCGGTTTCTGGATCAAACGTATAAATCTCTTCAATCTCATCTCCCCAGAAAACAAATCGAAAAGCAGTATCGGCATAAGCAGGATATACATCTACAGTATCACCTTTTACACGAAAATGTCCCCTTTCAAAAGCAATTTCATTTCTAGAATACAGTGAATCAACCAATCGACGTAAAAATTGGTTACGAGCTATTTCTGTTCCCTGCTCCAGCTCTATTACATTGGAATCGAAATCTTCAGGATTACCAATACCGTACAAGCAGGAAACCGATGAAACAACAATCACATCGCGACGACCGGATAATAGTGCAGAAGAAGCACTCAATCGGAGTTTCTCAATTTCATCATTTATCGAAAGGTCTTTTTCGATATAAGTATTTGTCACAGGAAGAAACGCCTCTGGCTGATAATAATCGTAGTACGAAACGAAATATTCCACTGCATTATTGGGAAAAAACTGTTTCATTTCGGCATAAAGCTGGGCTGCTAAGGTTTTGTTGTGACTTAATATTAATGTTGGTCGTTGCACCTCCTTAATCACATTGGCCATTGTAAAGGTTTTACCTGAACCTGTTACTCCTAACAATGTTTGTGCAGCTATTCCGTCATTAACACCCTCTGCCAATTGTCTGATTGCCTCTGGCTGGTCACCAGTTGGTTGATATTCTGAAACAATTTTAAAATCCATTCTGATACTTCCTGTGTGATTTACAAGCCCAAAATATACGCATTATTTTACACTAAATTGCCAAGCATAGGCCTCTTGTCTCTATTACTCCCAACCACAAAAATGGCATCCGAATTCCACTTTAAGTTCAAAGGGGAGGGGGAAATCGCGTAGCGATGATAGTATGGTAGAAAGATGGTATCCCACCAGCCCAAGCGCCCCAAGCATTGTCCATTGTCGAAGTCAATTGGCTGTATGGGGTGCAACATGTAAAGAAGAATATTGAATCTAGGAATCACACAACAGGCCCCGTTCGCTAGCGTAGTGAATAGCACGAATTACAAATTTGCGCTAGCGTTTGTTTTTCAATGCCAATTAATTCTCTTTTCTACAAAATTTGATGTAGGCGTTATTTGCGATGAAGTCAGAAGTCACCTGATTCCTGATTCCTGACTCCCTGCTCCAACACAAACCTGGTATAAAACAAAAAAGTCAAACCGAAATATGTTTTATCGATTTGACTTTTTATTTAGAATATATTCTGAACCTACTTCTTCAGCTCAAAATAAATTGGGAAGTGGTCACTAATTCCACCGTAGTAATTATTTCCTCCGAAAGTTCTACTAGGCGACATTGACTTAAACTTCTTATTGTGGTATTCCATAAATCGTTCATGGAATACATTACCATCATTAGCAGTTGTTTTCAACTTTCCTTCTGTAAGCAAGTTATCTGAAACAACCATATTGTCAATCATATTCCAGTTACCACGAAAATTATAACTTCCTGTCTTTGCCAAATGGTTATCGTACATCATATTGAACAAACCAGAAGTATTTGGCTTCTCAGATGCTCCTAAAGTTTCTGCTAAACTTTTATTAGAAGGCTCATCGTTCATATCTCCCATGATGATGATACGCGCATTGGCATCCTTCTGCTTAATTTCATCTACCTTCTTCTTCAAGACAGCAGCTGCTTGCACACGCTTAGGCTCCGACTTCTCCATTCCACCGCGACGTGATGGCCAGTGATTTACAAACAGATGATACACCTCTCCGTCTAACTTTCCTTTTACGTATAAGATATCGCGAGTAGTATAGTTAGGCGCATCGGGGAAAGTTACAGCAAGTGCTTCCTGAGAGACAAACTCGAACTCGGCAGGACGATAAATCATTGCCACATCAATTCCTCTATAGTCAGGACTTTCGATATGAGCAATTTTATAGTTTCCTTTCTTTAGGTTCGACGAAGCCACCAAATCTTCCAAAACCAATCTGTTTTCCACTTCGCATAAACCAATCACTTCAGGTAAATCAACACTGTTGATACTCGATAGTACCTTACCAATGTCATTCACCTTTTTCAGGTATCGTTTACTGTTCCACTTCTTCTTAGATGTAGGAATAAAATCTTTATCACGAGGATTAGATCCCTGAATAGTATCGAATAGGTTTTCGACATTGTAAAAAGCCACGGTTACATGACCATCGGTAACTGTTTTAGGAGAAGGCTGACATCCCCATAAAAGAGCTGCAACAGAAACCGCATATAAAAATTTCTTCATATCGGCAGTCAAACTTTTTTTGACAATAATTAATTATTAATCTAAGGTAATGAAAATGAAAAAGCCACTACTTCAAAACTAATAAGTATATAGATTGATCTAACTATTGAATAGTTGTACCAATTATCTGTAACGTAACTTCTTTTGAATATCGAAGATTATTCCCCAATTGTAACCTCGTAATAATCTGTCACATCAATCCACATCATACCTGCCGATTTTGCCGCATCAATACCTAACTTGGCATCTTCAAACACTTCGCAATCAACCGGATCAACGCCAATATGCTCTGCACATTTCAAAAACGTTTCCGGATGTGGCTTTGGATTGGAAATATCATCTGAAGAAACTAAAATATCGATATACTCATCGATACCTAATAGCTTCATGGTCTGAGTTGCAATGTGGCGACAACCACCTGTACCTACAGCCATTGGGAGCTTTCCGTGGTATTCTTTTATTACATCGAAAACAGGCTCTACCACCTTTGCAGAAACCAATGTTTTTTCAAACTCTATCTCTTTCAGGTCACTCACCTCTTTGGCATCCATATTGGTGCCATACATCTCGTTCAGTCGCTCCACTGTTGCCAAACGAGGCATTCCAGCCATCGATTCAAAAACATCAATTGGGAAATCAATTCCATAAGGTTTCAATGCATTTCTCCACGCAATGTAGTGCGCTGGCATAGTGTCGGCAATTGTTCCATCTAAATCGAAGATCAATCCTTTTGCCTTAGGATTAATGGTTATCTTTTTGTTAGTCATTATAATTCTCTCATTTTATTCTGCGGGCAAAAATAATGATTAATTTTAGCGCTGCTTTAATTCGGTAAAGCACTATTCAATTTTTTAATCATTTATTAGAACGATAATGACACCAACTCAACTATTTATATTCAGTGTATTACAGTGGGGATTATTTATTGGCTTAGGATTTCAGATTTTCGGATGGTCGGAGAAAAAACCTAAGTTAACCATTATTGCATTTGCAATGTATTTGATGGCAGCTCTGTTTGCTGGTTACACCCTTTACACCGGAGAGTTAAATGTAGAAATTGCACGCGAACGTCAATTGGTTGCCATGAGTAAAATAATCCTAGGAATGGGATCTGTTTCTATTGTTGCACTTCTGTTGATGTTGAAGAAAAAGAGCAATCGATTCTTAAATGGCTTAATTGCAGCACTTGCTCTAGTCGTATTTTTGATACTAACTCAAGACCCTAAGGTATCAAAAGAGAAACAAGCGACACCAACAGAACAATCGGATAAGCAATAAAAAAAGCGGCTGTTTTATCCTATCAAAAACAGCCGCCCTAAAAATATAATCACGTCAATTTATTTCAACATTGCCAAACCGTCTTTCAAACGTTTAATGGCTTCAATCAACTGCTCTTCTGAAGCAGCATACGATAAGCGAATACATTCTGGTGAACCAAATGCTTCACCCGACACACAAGCGATAAGTTTCTTTTCCAATAGGAATAAACAAAGCTCGTTGGCATCTTTGATTACTGTTTCACCATTCGATTTTCCAAAATAAGAAGATACATCTGGGAAAACGTAGAATGCTCCCGGAGGCGTACAAGTTTTAATTCCAGGAATATCAGCCATCATGTCTAATACTAAGTCACGACGCTTATTAAACTGAACAACCATACGCTTCACCTCGCTATTATCTGAATTGATAGCTTCGGTCGATGCAATCTGAGCAACAGAATTAGCACCAGAAGTGTATTGTCCTTGCAGCTTATTACATGCTTTTGCAATCCATAAAGGAGCAGCCATGTAACCAATACGGTAACCTGTCATAGCGTATGCTTTCGATACACCATTTACCACTACTACTCTATCGTGAACTTCAGGGAACTGAGCAATAGAAACATGGTCAACACCATAAGTAATGTACTCATAGATCTCATCTGAAATAATGATGATATCTGGGTATTTTGCAAATACATCAACCAATGCTTGTAATTCCTCTTTTGTGTAGACACTTCCTGTTGGATTACTAGGACTACTGAATAGGAATGCTCTGGTTTTTGGTGTAATTGCTGCTTCTAATTGTTCTGGAGTAATTTTGAAATCACTTTCTACACCAGCAGAAATAATTACATTTTCTCCTTCTGCTAATTTAACCAACTCGATATAGCTTACCCAAAAAGGTGCAGGAACAATTACTTCGTCGCCAGGATTTACAACAGCTTGTAAAATATTAGCTAGCGAATGCTTAGCACCATTGCTCACAATGATTTGATCTTCGGCATAATCCAAGCCGTTATCTTTTTTAAGCTTTTTTACAATAGCTTGACGCAATACCGGATATCCAGGAACTGGCGAATAATGCGAAAAATTATCATCTATCGCTTTTTTGGCAGCCTCTTTAATAAAATCAGGAGTATCGAAATCTGGTTCTCCAACACTCAAACTAATTACATCAAGACCTTGAGCTTTTAATTCCCGGCTTTTTTGAGCCATTGCTAAGGTTGCCGAAGTGGACAGGCGTGCAATTCTATCAGCAACTTTCTCCATAACTTTCTTGAATTTAGCGAATTTATATTATCAATAGTCGCAAATTTCCTTACGGTAATAAGGAAATCGGTTTTTTCTATTACTTTTATTACGACTGCAAGATAGCAAATTTGCAAGCGTCGGAATATGATTTTAGTGATATTCTGACATATTTTTTAACATTTAATTTACAAAATGAAAGCACTCAGGCGTTTTCATTAAATAAAGTAACAAAATGACTATCGAAAATCAACTTTTTGCAATAGGATTGATCGTTTTTCCTTCCATTATATTATATCTAGCCTTCTGGTACACCATAAAAAAATTCTTCTCTGAGGATCAGAAGAAGCGAGAATTTTCGTATAGGAGCGACCTCAGCAAAGAGACTATTCAGATTCGTTTACAAGCAGCAGAACGTCTTATTTTATTGCTGGAACGTATAAAACCATCGGCTTTAGCTTTACGCGTTAATGCTGCAAACCAGAATGTAAGCCAATATCAGCAACAACTTTTACAGGCAATTCGTTCAGAATTCGACCATAACTTGACCCAACAGATTTACATTTCAGCCAAAAGCTGGGGGTATATATCCAATGCCAAAGAGAGTGTTATTAAATTGATTCACGAATCAACCGAAGAGCTACGCCCTGATGCTCCAGCACTTGAATTAGCCCGCTCAATTATTGAATATTACAGTATGTTAGAAGAGAGTCCAATAGATGTAGCAGTGAGTGAGTTGAAAAAAGAGATAAAATATTGGTTTTAATATGTAATAAAATTTAAACGAACAATACTTATCAAACGTATAACATCTATTAATTAAAAACATGAGAACCATGGCAATCAAATGTCCCTACTGTAATCACGAAGGCATGCCTTTTGTTGAAAAGAAAATAGCAACCGAAGCGTGGATTATTTTCGCGATCCTTTTATTTGTTTGTTTCCCATTGTGCTGGATCCCATTTGTAGTAGATAGCTTGAAAGAAGAAGTTGTTCGCTGCCATCACTGTGGATTTAGAATTAATTAGATGAATGATACGAAGACGGAAGTATATTGCATTTGAACAAATTGTTTATTTAGGAATCATCGGTAGTTTTTTGCTGATGATTTTTTATCCCCTATTCTCATCTCCCTCAACAGTTGAACTAGAGTGTCTTTTCAAGAAACTAACACACACTCCATGCCCAACATGTGGGATGACCCGAAGTTTTAAACACCTGATAGCAGGGCACCTCTTGGAAAGTATCCGATTTAACCTATTTACCATTCCTATTTACCTGTTTTATGCCTATCTGGCATTCAGAGCTTCAATAGCATTAATCAAAAAGAAACCATTCACAATCTCCGCACTTGTTGCATGGCTATTTTTTGCTACGCTTCTTTTAGCATGGGGGTGGAAATTCTATATGGGACCAAGCTATTATTAATGGTTAGTTTTTGATGATTAATTGATAATGGGTAATGGGTAGTCTAGAACGAGGAAAGAAAAATCTCTACTATTTATAAAAATTCATTTCATCAACATAAGCCGCTACTTCTTTAGGCATAAAGTGGCAAACATCGCGACCTTCGGCAATTGCTTTTCTAATGAATGAAGATGAAACTTCCATATTGGGAGCTCGCACAATTTCTACATTGGTTAAGTTGGTAACAGTTGTTTCGTCGAAATCAGGACGTGGGTATACCAATATATTGTAGTCGCGCAGAAGAATCTCGTAGTTCTTCCATTTGTGAAAGCTGGTTAGGTTATCGGAACCGATAATCAACGAAAAGTCGTGCTTAGGATACTTTTCGGTAAGATGAACCAACGTATCAATTGTATATGAAGGCTGTGGCAAGTTGAATTCGATATTGGAAGCTCTAAATCGAAAGTCGGAATCAATTGCCCGATTTACCAACTCTAAACGTTGATACTCGGGCAAAAGTGTTTTTTTATTTTTTAGCGGATTATGCGGACTAACAATAAACCAAAGTTGGTCGAGCGAAGAATACTCAACCATATAATTGGCAATTGCCATGTGTCCAATGTGAATTGGATTAAACGATCCAAAATATAATCCTACCTTCATAAATCTTCTTTATTTAAGAAATGCTTCCAATGTTGCTTCTGCTTCGGCAAAAGCTTTTTCCAAGTCATCGTTAACAATCACTTTATCGAATTTCTCGCGAAATGTTAATTCGTATGCTGCTTTATCAACACGTTTTTGAATGACTTCTGGAGTATCGGTTGAACGAGCTACTAAACGCTTTTCCAGCTCTTCAATTGATGGAGCCTGTACAAAAATGGCCAATGCTTCATCGCCAAACTGCTGTTTGATATTGCTTCCACCAACAACATCCACATCGAAAATCACATTTTTCCCTTGCGATGTAATGCGTTCCACTTCACTTCTTAAAGTTCCGTAGCAACATCCGGCATATACCTCTTCCCACTCTAAAAACTCATCGTTAGCCACACTACTTTTAAACTCTTCATTAGATAAGAAATAGTAATCTTTTCCGTGCGTTTCCGTATGACGAGGAGCACGACTAGTTGCAGAAATAGAAAATTCCAGATTGAAGTTTTTCTTCAATAAATGGTGTACAATAGTTGTTTTCCCAGATCCAGAAGGAGCTGAGAATATAATTAATTTCCCCTTAGTCATTTCTCAAATAGTTTTAGAAAATCAACACCTCTTTTTGCAAAGAGGCTTTTCGTTGAAGTATTTTATAGTGTATTCAGTACTTGCTCTTTAATACGCTCCAATGAATCTTTCATTTGAACGACAATTTTCTGAAGTTCAGAATGGTTGGCTTTCGATCCCATAGTGTTGATCTCACGACCAATTTCCTGTGCAATGAATCCCATCTTTTTCCCCTGGCTTCCTTCTTGTTCCATTGTTTCCAAGAAGTAATTACAGTGGTTGGTTAAGCGTACTTTCTCTTCGTTGATATCTAGTTTTTCAATATAGAAAATAAGCTCTTGCTCGAAGCGATTGTTGTCTACATTGCCATTCATCTCCAACTCTTTTAAGCCGTCGCGCAAACGCTCTTTTACACGAGCTACACGCTCTTCTTCATGTGGCTCCACTTCTGCCTGCAGGCGTTGGATATTTTCGATATTGGCTTTAATATCGTTATAAAGAGAGATCCCCTCTTGCTTACGGAAAGTAACCAAGTCGGCCAAAGCTTTGCGCACAGACTCACGAATAACCAGCCACTCGTTCTCGTCCAATTCTTCGAATTGAATTTTCACAGCATCAGGAAGACGGGTGATAACCTGCATGATTCCGTCGTTGATGTTCAAACCAATTTCCTGTCCTATCTCGTTCAACTGCTCGTAATATGACTTAATGATTGGCTTGTTAATAACAGCATTGCTCGTTTCACCTAACGATTCGATGAAAATATTGAATTCAACTTTCCCTCTTTGCAAAGCTTCTGAAATCTCTTTACGGATTTCAATATCTTTCTCTTTGTATAAAGAAGGAATCCTTGTGTTAATATCAAGCTGCTTGCTGTTCAGCGATCTAATCTCGATGGTAATCTTCTTATTATTGATTTCCAATTCGGCTTTACCAAAGCCAGTCATCGATTGAATCATGCTCTATTTTTTTAGTAAATTGGGACAAATTTAATGCTTTTAACTATACCGCTTCATCTATTTCTCCTTTATTTTGATATTAACCGGAGTAAAACACCATAATTACATTCTCTCAGATTTAATGTTCCCCATAAGAAGATTGGTGAAAGCGGTTTTCAGATTCTTCCTCAACTTCTAAGTTTTTCATGATTTTTCGATTGCAATTGGAGCATTTCCCATCTTCTGTCAGGCCTGTAATTCTTGTATATTCATTGCTTCTATCTACATTCAGCTGCATGCAGTCCGGACATACAGTGTTACTTCGCTCTGTTTTTTCGATGTTACTCAAATAGACAAAATTTAAGCGCTCAATTGCCAATTGTCTAAATTCTTCCAAAATCTCCAGGGAAGTAGGTGCGCTATCGACCAACAGGTTGGGGTAAAACCGATGAATATGCAGAGGTATATCAGCATTGATCTCATCGGCAATCCAATCGACCAATTTCACGAATTCCTCTTTTTTGTCATATGATTTCGGAGTAAGCAGAACAATTACTTCCAGGTGTTTCCCAGATTCATAAATTCGCTTAATTGTGTCCAGAACAGGTTGCAACTGCGATTCGTTTATCTCATTCTGATAGAACTGATCAGAAAAACCTTTAATGGAAACACAAAATGCATCGATGGTATCAATAATATCCAACAAAGGATCTGAATTAATAAACCCATTAGTTATCATCACATTCTTCAATCCTTTATCGTGGATAATCTGTGCTGACTCTTTCAAAAACTCATAAAATATGGTGGGTTCATTATAAGTAAATGCCACACCTATATTTTTCACATGCCGAAGAGCCAATTCAGAAATCTCATCAGGTGTAAGTTTTCGGGAATAAAAAATTTGATTGGTGTTTTGCGAAAGATGCTGATTCTGACAAAACGAACACCTTAAATTACAGCCATTGGTTCCAATGGCCATTACATTAGAGCCCGGATAGAAGTGATACAACGATCGTGATTCGATATTATCTACTCCCAGCGCAGCAATATTTCCGTAACATTCCGAGAAAAGTTTTCCTTCTATATTTTTTCGTACTCCACACTTTCCTTTTTCGTTTGTCTTAAGCTTGCAATTATGCGGACATAAAATACACTCTACCTCCTTATTTTGCAATTGATTGTAAAAAAGTGCTTCTCGATATTCCATTTTTATTTATTAAAGCTGTATTTACCTCTGTAATAAAGTTATGCATTTTTAAATACATACGATTGAATTCCTGTTCATTATTTATTACGAAACATTTATCATTTCGTTCCGTATATTTTTCAGATATCTTTGTCTGATTATATTTGTAGAAGCAAATCGATACGAAAATGGAGCAAGATAAACTACATAACATTCTGAATAAAACAGAATTTACAAAAGAGGACATTGTATTCTTATTGAGCCAAACAGGAGAAGGAAGAACTCGACTTTTTAAAAAGGCCAATGCGGTAAAACAGGAAATCGTAGGCCAGAAAGTATACTTCCGAGGCTTAATTGAATTTTCCAATATATGTTCCAAAGATTGCTTCTATTGTGGTATTCGAAAATCGAATACTCATGTTTCCCGTTATGTGGTTACGGATGAAGAAATTCTTTATGCGGCTAAATACGCTTACGAGAATGATTATGCATCGCTAGTTCTACAAAGCGGAGAAATAAGCTCTCCTGCATTTGTAGATCGGGTGGATCGTTTGCTAAAAGAGATTAAAAAAATATCGAATGGAAAGTTAGGTATAACGCTTTCGTGCGGAGAACAATCTCCGGAAACCTATCAGCGTTGGTTTGCAAGCGGAGCTCACAGGTATCTGCTTCGTATTGAAACTTCCAGTCCAAAATTGTTCTATAAAATTCATCCGAAAGACGAAACACACGATTACATCAGAAGGTTAAAAGCATTGAAGGATCTTCGACTGGCAGGGTATCAGGTTGGATCTGGAGTAATGATTGGTTTACCATTTCAAAAACTAGAAGATTTAGCAGATGATATTCTATTCCTTAAGACACTTGATGTGGACATGTGTGGAATGGGGCCTTATTTAGAGCACGAAGAAACACCATTGTTTCAATACAAGGATGAACTTTGGCCTAAAGAAGAACGTTTTGATATGGCACTAAAGATGGTTGCAGTGCTTCGTTTGGTTATGCCAGACATAAACATTGCAGCTGCTACAGCACTTCAGGCCATCGATCCGGCAGGAAGAGAGAAAGCTGTTACATTGGGTGCCAATGTTATTATGCCCAACCTTACTCCAACCGCGTATCGCGAAGAGTATCGTCTATATGAAAATAAGCCGTGTTTAGATGAAGATGCCGAACAATGTAAGAATTGTTTAGAAGCAAGAATTCATTTAGCAGGAGACGAAATTGGATATGGAGAGTGGGGCGATTCGAAACACTTTAAAAAAAGGAAACAAAAAGATGAACAATCTTCCCAAAATTGATCCAAATAATTTAGAACAGCACTTAAATAAAGCCGAGCTTGTACAAAAAACGGCGGAGCAAATAACCAAGGATTTTGCACTGTTTGGAGTTGACTTTAGCTTCTCGGGAGAGACACTTGATGCCTACCCTGAATTACTACATTCTCTGGCAGAGAAAATATCTGTTTTAATGGAGACCGATGATAATCGCCTAAGTTCCATTTTATATCAAATCGATATTAAAGAGTCGGAATTATTTGCTCCCCGACATGAACTTCCCAACCACTCTCCTATCGAGGTTATGGCTCATCAGATCATTTTCAGAGAGCTAAAAAAGGTAATCTATCGTCAATATTTTAAATAGACGCTATTAATCTGCGACTAAAAACAAAAACACACAACCATCTATTTATCAAACACCTGAACCTCCATCCTTATAAATTAGGACAAAGAATACACGTATGAATAGTCCTAATTCATAGGCACGGACGATTGACCATTGAATCTGTCGTATGTTTGTCATGCAATTAGAAGCAATGGTCTAATAACGATTAGACTTTTCAGATAAATTTTTTAGTGTGTGTAAGATGTAAGATCCTTTATTAGGAGATTAGCTGGGAGTATTTTCATAGAGAATACTCCCTTTTTTATTTTATACAATTACGAAACAAACTTCATTAGTTCGGTATACAATTGTTGCACGGGTAATCCCATTACATTGAAGTAAGATCCTTCAATTTTTTCTATTCCAATGAAACCAATCCACTCTTGAATTCCATAAGCTCCTGCTTTATCATACGGAGCATATTCATCGATATAAAATGTAATCTCTTCTTGGGTTAGCTCTTTAAAATAGACATCGGTAACCGATGAAAATGCGTGTTGTTTCTCCTTCGTTGTTAAACAAACTCCGGAAACCACCTGATGCTTTCTACCAGAAAGAGCAGAAATCATTCTAAAAGCATCTTCTCTATCTTTTGGCTTACCCAATACCTCTCCATCTACCCAAACAATAGTATCGGAAGTAATCACCAGTTGTCTTTCTGATAATTCATCTTTAAAAGGTTCGGCTTTAAGCTTAGACAAGTACTGAGGTATCTCATCTCGATCTAGTCCTTCTGGAAATACCTCCTCCACTTCTCTTACATCAATATCAAAATCGAGCCCCAGGTCTTTTAGCAATTGCTGCCTGCGTGGCGACTGTGATGCTAAGATCACCTGGAAATCTTTTAATTTATTTTGTAGCATAATTCTCCATTTTGTCTTCACAAAAATAATCGATATAAAAAAGATTACCAGATAAAACGTTGAAAGGTTAGAAGGTGGTTAGGTTGAAAAGTGACAATGTTCAAAGATTAAAATGTGTGTATTCGAATAGATCGCTTCAAACATAGAATGTTTTTGCGAAGACGATTCCTCCAGTTTCCAATCTCCGAAGAACTGATTTATGACAACAAAAAAGGTTGTCTCTAAAGCACTAATCAGTTTTGCTTTAGGAACAACCTCTTCTGTTTGGCCAATTAATTGGGCTATTTATTCAAAAAGACAATTTTAGTTACTTTCAATAACCTGCCCTTTTTCGCGGTATAAGTCGACTTTTCCTTTCAAAAGAACAGCAATTACTGTTACCTGCTCATCTTGTACTTTTTCTGGAACATCGATATATACGATACCAGGTACAGAGCTCCAATACTGCTTACCAACCACATTCCAGTTTAGTTTTGTTCCGTTTCCAACTACCCAAATGCGGTTAATTTTATTTTTCAAGCCTTTAATCATCAATGGGCCATTTGGTTTATGCGGAACAAACAGGTAAAGAATATCGCCTTTCTTGCTCAATGCTGTTGGCCCATAAAAATGTTCGTGAGGAATACCTGCACGAGTTCCATAGATAGCTTCTTTGTGCTTATTGGTCCAACGACCTAGCTCTTTTAGAATATTCTCTTGTTCAGTAGGAATTGTTCCATCGGCTTTAGGGCCGATATCCAACAACAAGTTTCCTCCCATACTAATACAATCCACAAAAATACGGATGATCTGATTAGGAGTTTTATACTCTTTGTCATTGTGTTGATATCCCCAAGAATTGTTCATTGTCATACACAATTCCCACCACTTGCTATCTGGCTTAGTAACAGGTAAACCTTGCTCTGGTGTAGCATAATCACCATATCCACGAATTCTGGAATTCAGAATTACACCCGGACTCCATTTGCGCAAGCTCATGCTTAGCTCTTTTGCTCTCCAGCGTTCTGCACTCTGCTCCCAATCACCATCAAACCAATATAAGTCGGGCTTGTACGTTTTTGACAATTCCTCTAACTGGCAAAAGTTAAAATCGGCAAAACGATTCCATCTTTCCGGATCATTTTTATAACGTTTTTCTTGTCTAGTTTTATTGGGATAATCAGGATGTGACCAATCCAACAACGAATAGTAAAGTCCCACCTTTAAGCGATTCTTTCTAAGTGCCTTTACAAACGGTGTTAAAACATCTTTCTTTGCTGCTCCTTTAGCCGGAATGCTTAAATTATTGCACTTAGTATTCCAAAGTGCGACCCCATCGTGGTGTTTAGTAGTAATTACCGAATACTTTGCACCACTATCTTTGATCAATTTTGCCCAATATTGTGGATCATATTTTGAGGCAGTAAAACCATCCAGCTGTTTCATATAGTCATCGTGAGAAATATAGCCATTAAAAAACGACCAGCTCTCATCAATACCATTCACAGCATAAATTCCCCAGTGGATAAAAATTCCCAGTTTGGCATCTTTAAACCACTGCATTCGTTTTGTTTTTTCCTCCTTAGTTTCTTGTGCTTTTAAAGCACTCCCAAAAAATAAACACCCCAATACGAGAAGTGTTATCCCCTTTTTAATCATAGTTGCTTCATTTTGGTTTGCGATTTAAAACAAAGATATAAAATGACACTCAACTCAGCACACATCATCATAGCTTTCGAGCTAAAATCAGTTATTTATCTCTACTGAAGAACAAAAGCCCCACTTTTCTATGTACATTTGTGGCTTTAATGTAGAATAGAAAACAGATTAAGCTAACAATTGCCATAAAGAGTTGTTACTTAATAATAAAAACTGATTTAATTGAAGTTTCACGAATTTGATATTTGCGACGATATTCTGGATGGCATAGAAGATATGGGGTTTGAAGAAGCCACTCCCATTCAGGAAAAAACCATTCCTGTTATATTAGATGGTCATGATTTAATTGCATGTGCACAAACCGGAACCGGAAAAACAGCTGCTTATTTACTACCGGTGTTGGAAGAGCTATCGTATGGCGATAGTGAATCGATGAATACACTTATTTTGGTTCCAACCCGCGAGTTGGCTTTACAAATTACACAAATGCTTCAGGGCTTTGCTTATTATCTCAACGTTTCATCGGTAGCCGTATATGGTGGAGGAACAGCAGATGATTGGTCCATTCAGAAAACAGCATTGGTTAATGGTGTTGACATTGTTGTTGCAACTCCCGGACGTCTACTTAGCTTCATGAATCAAAACATGAAAGGGTTTGACAACCTCAAATTCTTAATTTTAGATGAAGCCGATCGTATGCTGGATATGGGATTCTACGATGATATAATGCGAATTATTAGTCCGCTTCCTAAAAACCGACAAACATTAATGTATTCGGCTACCATGCCTCCTAAAATCAGGAAACTGGCTGAAAACATTCTGGATAACCCAACAGAGGTAAACATTGCTATATCGAAACCGGCAGCAGGAATTCTTCAATGTGCCTATATGGCCTATGAAAACCAGAAACTTCCATTAATCAGTCATTTACTAAAAGATAAAACCGACCTCAAGAGTATTATCATCTTTTCATCCAGAAAAGCCAATGTGGGTAATATTGTTCGTGCTTTAAAGAAAGTTGGTTTTATTGCTGCAGGTATTCATTCCGACCTGGAACAAAAAGAGCGTGAAGATGTGTTGCTCGACTTTAGAAATCGTAAGACACAAATCTTGGTTGCCACAGATATTATTGCTCGAGGAATTGATATCGATTCTATTGATTTGGTAATTAATTACGATGTACCGAACGATGCTCCTGACTATGTTCACCGCGTTGGACGAACAGCCAGAGCAGCCCAAACTGGAGTAGGAATTACATTTATTTCAGATAAAGATCAAGACAAATTCCTTAAAATCGAACAACTTATCGAATCTGAGATAATTAAACTACCCGTTCCTGTAGAAATGGGAGTTAGTCCCGAGTACAAACCGATAGTAAAAAAGAAGAGAAAGCCTTACAAGAAGAAATTCAAGAAAAAAGGTGGTGGCAAACAGAATTAGCCCCACTCTTTTTCTATAAAATAGTTGTAAGCATCAATTAATCATCAGCATGAAACTTCTTGCAATAATAAATCCCATTTCGGGCACCGGAAAGCAGAAACATATTGCGTCTCTATTAAATTCGGTATTGGATCGGGAAAAGTTCGACTTAACCATTAAGTATACCGAATATGCAAAACATGGAACCGAACTTGCCCGACAAGCTATTTCTGATGGTTTCGATGCTGTGTTGGCTGTAGGTGGTGATGGCACAATCAATGAAATTGCACAAGCGCTTACCCATTCGAAAGTTGCATTAGGTATTATCCCTTCCGGATCAGGCAATGGATTGGCTCGCCACATGGGTATTCCAATGAATTCGAAAAAAGCCATTCAATGGTTAAATCGTGCTGAAGTTCGTCCCATGGATACACTATTGATTAATGATCATTTCTCGTTGAATGTAGCCGGAATTGGTTTCGATGCACATATTAGCCACGTTTTTGCCAAGATGAACTCCAGAGGTTTAGTTTCATATGCCAAAGCAACCTGGAATTCTTTTTTCAATTATCCGGAATATCAATTCACCATATTGCAAAACGGAGAGCAAAAAAGCTACTCTGGATTTGTACTTAGTATTTGTAATTCATCTCAATTTGGGAATAATGCTCACATAGCTCCCAACGCTGACATATCAGATGGTCAGGTTAATTTGGTAGTTTTAAAGAAGCCTCGTTGGTATCAATTACCTCAATTAATGTTGCGGTCGTTCACTAATACAATTGATCGATCGAGTTTATTCACAGAAATTAAAGGAGAAGCATTTCAGGTGTCTTATCCTTCCAACGAAGCTCATGTTGACGGAGAGCCAATCGTTATTGAAGGCAAGCTAAATATTAAGATTCAACCGGCCTCTTTATACCATTTTAGCGGCCAGTAGCCGCTAAAATGATCATATATTTCAACGAAAAATTATACGATAAACTTTCCGTTTTCTAAAAACTCAATTGAGCTTTCAATATCTTTATACATCAAAGTATCTTCCTTAACAAACAATACCGAATGACGATATTGTGCTACAAACTCTTCTAAGAAAGGAGAAGTCTGCATTGGGCGGCGAAACTCTAACGCCTGAGCTGCATTGTACAACTCAATAGCCAATACTTTCATTGTGTTGTTAGCTACTTTCAATGCTTTTGTTGCTCCATTTCCACCCATACTTACATGGTCTTCTTGCTCGTTAGAAGAAGGGATAGAGTCAACTGATGAAGGCGTACAAAGTTGCTTATTCTGACTTACCATTGAAGCTGCCGAGTATTGAGGAATCATAAATCCTGAGTTCAATCCAGGATTAGCTACCAAGAATGCAGGTAGACCACGCTCACCTGAAATCAATCGATAAACACGGCGTTCTGAAATACTTGCAATTTCAGCTAAACCAATACTCAAGAAGTCAAGAACCAAAGCCAATGGCTCTCCATGGAAATTACCACCAGAAACAATCAAATCTTCCTCTGGGAAAACTGTTGGATTATCGGTTACTGAGTTCATCTCAGTTTCAACCACGCTAGCAACGTAACGTACCGTATCTTTCACTGCTCCATGCACCTGAGGAATACAACGGAAAGAATATGGATCTTGAACATGCTGTTTTTCCTGTGCCTGCAATTGGCTTCCTGTTAAAAGTGAACGGAAATTCGATGCCGTTTCAATTTGCCCTTTGTGTGGACGAATTTGATGCAACTCATCACGGAATGGACTAATCAAGCCGTTGAAACCATCCAAAGACAACGCACCAATAATATCGGCATACTTTACAATCTTGAACGATTTCAGCAATGTATAAATGGCATGAGCCAACATAAACTGTGTTCCATTCAGCAATGCCAAACCTTCCTTTGCCTCTAAACGGATAGGTTCCCATCCTTTTTCAGCCAATACTTCTGCTGCTTCACGCTTTACTCCTTTGTAATATACTTCGCCATAACCAATCAATGGTAAAAACAAACGAGCTAATGGCGCCAAGTCGCCTGAAGCTCCCAATGAACCTTGCTCGCAAACAATTGGAATGATGTCTTCATTGTACATCTCGACAATGCGTTCAACTGTTTTTAATTGTACAGCTGATTTTCCTAATGACAAAGCATGTGCTTTTAGAAACATCATCAAGCGAATTACATCCTTTGGTAATTCAGGTCCTACATTACACGAATGTGAAATAACTAAGTTTTCCTGCAGCTTGCTCAAATCATCTTTCGATATTTTGTGATTACAAAGCGCACCAAAACCAGTATTTATACCATAAATCGGAGCTTCCGATTCGGCTAATTTATTATCTAAATATTGTTTACAACCAACAACCAGTTCCTTGGCTTTATCAGACAAAGCCAACTTCTTATTGGTAGCCAACAATTCATCAATAATCTCAAAAGTTAATTTATCGGGTGATATAAAGTGAATATTCTCGTTCATCATTCCTGTCTATTACATTAATATGCATTTACTTTTCCCACAATAGAGAAAAACATTTTATACTTCAATTTGAATAAAAAAAGTGTATCAGAAAATGGTTTAAGTGAAGAGTTACTTAAACATTAATCCATAAAATCTGGATTTTTAAAGCGAAGAAAAAATCATGGAAAACGAATGTCACCACCGGCAACTTCCGCAAAACGATTGGGTTTTATAATAGTTAAAGACATATTTTCCTGCTTAAAAGTGTGGCAGGAAAATATATCTTTTTTATATATCACGAAAGGATTTCTATAAGTTGTACAACATCTACCAACTGTTGCTCTCCTGTCTGCATATTTTTCAATGTAAACTTCTGATCGTTCATCTCATTCTCGCCGGCCATTACTACAAACGGAATGTTTTTACGATTCGCATAGTTCATCTGCTTTTTCATTTTTGCCGATTCTGGGAAAATTTCAGCACTAATTCCGTTGCTACGTAATTTTGCTAAAACAGGCAAACAGTAAGCTTCTTCTTTATCACCGAAGTTAATGAAGATCACTTTTGTGCTGGCAGCACTATCTTCAGGGTATAATTCCAACTGGTTCATCACATCGTAAATACGATCGGCACCAAATGAAATACCAACACCAGAAACATCCGGCATTCCGAAAATTCCGGTTAAGTCATCGTAACGTCCTCCACCGGTAATACTACCAATCTCAACATCCAATGCTTTTACCTCGAAAATTGCTCCTGTATAATAGTTCAAACCACGAGCAAGTGTTAAGTCCAACTCTACTTCAGTTTTCAGTTCGAAAGCTTTCAGGTAATTGAAAACCTTCTTCATCTCCTCGATTCCTTTCAATCCGATTTCACTATCAGCAATTACTTTTGAAATTTGCTCTAGCTTTTCATCATTCGTTCCTGAAAGGTGTAAGATTGGCTGTAACTTATCAATTGCATCTTGTGCAATTCCTTTAGCAGCTAACTCTTCGTTTACTTTCTCTAAACCAATTTTATCCAGTTTGTCGATAGCAACAGTAATGTCAATAATACGATCAGCCTCTCCGATAGTTTCAGCAATACCTGCTAAAATCTTACGGTTATTCATTTTTACCACTACGTTGATATTCAACTGACGGTAAACCTCATCTACAATCTGAATCAATTCCACTTCGTTCAACAACGAATTAGAACCAATTACATCCACATCGCACTGGTAAAATTCGCGATAACGTCCTCTTTGAGGTCTATCGGCACGCCATACTGGCTGAATTTGGTATCGCTTAAAAGGAAATGAAATATCGTTACGATGTTGAACTACGTAACGAGCAAAAGGTACAGTTAAGTCGTAACGTAAACCTTTTTCTGAAATCTTATTAGTCAACTTTACAGAGTTGCGCTCTGCCAACTGCTCATCGGAAACTTTGCGAATAAAATCACCCGAGTTCAATACTTTGAATAGAAGTTTGTCTCCCTCTTCGCCATATTTTCCCATCAAAGTGGAAAGATTCTCCATCGATGGAGTTTCAATAGATTGATAACCGTAAAGTTTAAATACCGATTTAATCGTGTCGAATATATAATTTCTTTTCGCCATCTCTTCGGGCGAAAAATCTCTAGTTCCTTTTGGTATTGAAGGTTTCTGTGCCATTTTCAGTTCTTCTTTTATGCGGCACAAAGTTAGCAAATTATCGTTTCATCAAACGACGATCCTCCATTTGGCAATGGAGGATTTTTAAATTTTTAACGCTAAACATTTATTGCTTAGCTATGAGGTATTCTATTTTTATAAAAATCGGAAACTGAAAGGATAACGATAATATACTCCTTCGTTGGCCTTAATACCAGCCACAATAGTAAATATAAGTTGAACTAATCCCAGTAATATCATCAATGGAATTCCTATAATAATGAATACAAAAGGAATTAAAACAATGTAGCCAATGGTAAGGGTAATATGAAAATTCAAGGCCTCTTTGGCTTGTTCGCCGGCAAAAGGTAACTCATCTTTTTTCACCATGTATACAATAAGAGGTCCAATTATATTTCCAAATGGAATTCCAATATACATGATTAGTGCACTAAGGTGAGCAATCATACCCCATTTTCTTTCTTCATCGTGATTATCTACGCGATACATATAGCTTTGGTATTAAAAATTATTAGCAATCACCAAGGTACAAAAAAGGCCGGAAAAACCGGCCTTCTAATATATTTATGTCGAATAAACTATTCTGCTGTTGCCAATACTTCTAATGAGTAATCTACTTTTACTCCAGCATTTTTGTAAAGTACACCTACAGGGCAAGTAGCTACTGTTCTATCTAAACATTTCTGTAACTTTTCTCCATTTTCAGCTGATACCAATGATACTTTTGAATTAATAGTACCAATTGTTCCTGTTTCTGCCGATTTTTCAGCTTCAGATACTACTTCTAATCCGGTAAATTCTAAGCGCATCTTTTTGGCCATCATTGCAAAAATAGTTGCAATACACCCAGAATAACTCATTACACAAACTTCTAATGCTGTTGATCCAGTATCTGTTCCGTTTTGTGATTCTGGTAAATCCAAATTCACGCTATGGCCACGTCCGTTATCAACTACCGATTTGAAATTCTCTGACCATACTGTTTTTGCTTTCATATCTTATAATTTTCTTATTTAAACTTTGTACAGTAAAGCTACTAAACTAATGCATGAAACAAAATAGCTGATTTATTAACCGAAATTGTTATGCAACTTAGTTCTCATAAAAAAACACCATCATACAATCTAAATATCAACCACTTAAAACATTTCCCAACTAATAACAAATCATACTTTCTTGCATTTTTACTAACATTTATCAGCTTCTATACCTTATTTAATTAGATATACATTCTTCAGTTTGTAACTTCTGTCACCTACAAGTAATTGGATACAAAAAATCCCCTTACCCGAAAGTAAGAGGATTGAAATATGTTAATGGAATTTTCTCTAGTCCATTAATTTACGATAACGAATACGTTTTGGTCCTTCATCGCCTAAACGTGCTTTCTTATTTTCTTCATATTCGGTATAAGAACCTTCGAAGAACACTACTTGAGAATCACCTTCGAATGCCAAAATATGCGTTGCAATTCTGTCTAAGAACCAACGGTCGTGCGAAATTACCACTGCACACCCTGCAAAACTTTCCAAACCTTCTTCCAAGGCACGAAGAGTATTTACATCGATATCATTGGTAGGCTCATCCAGCAATAATACGTTACCTTGCTCTTTTAGCGCAATTGCTAAGTGCAGACGGTTACGCTCACCACCCGACAGCATCGAGCATTTTTTCTCCTGATCGGAACCAGAGAAGTTAAAACGAGATAAGTATGCACGTGCATTCATAGAACGGTCGCCCAATTGGATATTATCGTTTCCACCAGAAATTACCTGATAAACCGAGCTTTCTGGAATAATATCTTTGTGCGACTGATCAACGTAAGCCACCTTTATAGTGTCTCCTACACTAAATGTTCCTTTGTCGGCAGCTTCTTCGCCCATAATCAAACGGAACAAAGTCGTTTTACCCGCACCGTTAGGTCCAACAACACCAACAATACCATTCGGAGGTAAGTTAAAGCTCAGGTCATCGAAAAGCAATTTCTCATCAAACGCTTTCGATACACCATTCACCTCAATTACCTTATTTCCTAAACGAGGTCCATTAGGAATATATAATTCCAGCTTTTCTTCTCTTTGCTTTGAATCTTCATTCAGCAACTTATCGTAAGCCGAAAGACGAGCTTTCGATTTCTGATGACGTGCTTTAGGGGTCATCTTAATCCATTCCAACTCTCGTTCCAGAGTCTTCTGGCGTTTCGAGCTTTGTTTCTGCTCTTGTGCCATACGCTTCGACTTCTGATCTAACCATGATGAATAGTTTCCTTTCCATGGAATCCCTTCTCCACGATCCAGCTCTAAAATCCAACCAGCAATGTTATCCAAGAAATAACGGTCGTGCGTAATACAAATTACCGTTCCTTTGTACTGCTTCAAGTGCTGCTCTAACCAATGGATTGATTCTGCGTCCAAGTGGTTAGTAGGCTCATCCAACAACAATACATCTGGCTGCTGAAGCAATAGGCGACACAAAGCCACTCGACGGCGCTCACCACCCGATAATGTTTCTACTTTCTGATCGCTAGGAGGACAACGCAAAGCGTCCATTGCACGCTCTAACTTAGAATCCAGGTTCCATGCATCGTATTGGTCGATTTTTTCCTGCAAAGCAGCTTGCTCATCCATTACTTTCTGCATCTTCTCCGGATCTTCCAACACTTCTGGGTCCATGAATTTGTTGTTGCACTCTTCGTATGCCTTCAATACATCAACCACTTCCTGAACACCCTCTTCAACTACCTCTTTAACGGTTCTCGACTCGTCTAAAAGTGGCTCCTGAGAAAGGTACCCCACACTGTAACCAGGCGAGAAAACCACTTCTCCCTGATAGTTTTTCTCCAATCCGGCAATAATCTTCAACAAAGTAGATTTACCCGATCCGTTGAGACCAATAATACCAATCTTTGCACCTAAAAAGAAAGACAATGAGATGTCTTTAATTACAGGTTTGTTGGGAGTAAACGACTTACTCACCTTATACATCGAAAAGATAATTTGCTTATCGTCGCTCATAATATTTTGTTCTTATTTTTTCTCTGAATTTGTGGTAAATATACAACATTCGACAGTAACATTAACCACCTTTTTTCAACTATAGGAAGGGTATATAAAAGACATATATAAACTAGTATAACATCCGGAAACCAATAAGTTCAATCGGACTTTAAAACTTACTTTCTTCTACAGTAACAAACGTAGAGACACAAGATATTGTGCCTCTAAAAAAGCAAATAAAGATATTTTCATAAATACGCAAACTACTCTTCCCTTCCAGAAAAAGTATATAGAAAAAAGCTTCCAAAACCAATACTCACTACTCCCATAAGTCGAGCATAAGGCACAAAAACTTCAATTACCGTTGTTATTAATTGCTGTAAGTTTTGTTGACCGATAAAAAGGAAGGTAAATGCAATAATAACTATAAAAGCACCTAATATTTTTAACGCAAGCGGATGTCTGGATTTATTGGCTGCAATAATTAATACAACTCCAAGGATCAATCGTACTACTATTGCACACACATATACCCACATTTCATTCTTATTACTTTCTAAAAAGTCGAATATAACTTCAGGCGCAAATAGCAATGATATGCCTGCCAATACCAATAGAATTCCGAATAGTTTAATGAGTGTTTTCATGATCTGTTCCTCCTCCTATTTTTACGGGAAATAAAAGGAAGAGTTGCAACTGGAAAGTTATAAGGTAGGAAAGTTGAAAAGTCCGAAGTAATAATAAGATACCGACTCGTGTTAGCCAACGCTAAGACACAAAATTTTGTGTCTCTACAAAATCTTTGACCACGGCCTTGTATTCTAGTAAAACAAAAAAGGTCGACACAATGGTCGACCTTTTTTATATATAGTGTATAAAAGGACTTACTCTTCAGTCTTTTCTTCTGGTGTTTCAGTTGCTGGAGCTTCAGCTTCAGTAGTTTCAACTTTCTTTCCACCACGACGTGAACGACGAGCTTTTTTCTTAGTTTCTTTTACCTCTAGCATGTTCTCGTTGTAGTCAACCAACTCGATGATACACATTTCTGCATTATCACCTAGACGATTACCAAGCTTAAGAATACGAGTGTAACCACCTGGACGGTCAGCTACTTTTGCAGATACTTCACGGAAAAGTTCTGAAACAGCATACTTATTTTTAAGAGTGCTGAAAACCATACGACGTGAGTGAGTAGTATCTTCTTTTGCTTTTGTAATCAACGGTTCAACATAAGAACGCAATGCCTTGGCTTTTGCTACAGTCGTCTTGATGCGTTTATGCATAATCAAAGAGGTAGCCATGTTAGCCAACATCGCTTTACGGTGCGAAGTTGTTCTACCTAAATGATTAAATTTCTTACGATGTCTCATTTTATTATTCCTTGTCTAATTTGTACTTACTGATATCCATTCCGAATGTAAGATTCAGGTTGTTCAGTAGGTCGTCTAACTCAGTAAGTGATTTCTTACCAAAGTTACGGAACTTCAACAAGTCATTTCTGTTGTACTGAACAAGGTCACCTAAAGTATCCACATCGGCAGCTTTCAAGCAGTTAAGCGCACGAACTGAAAGGTCGAGGTCAACCAACTTGTTTTTAAGCAACTGACGCATGTGAAGAATTTCTTCGTCGAATTCTTCGTTGGCAAACTTCTCGTCTGAATCCAATGTGATTTTCTCGTCTGAGAAAAGCATAAAGTGATAGATAAGAATCTTAGCTGCCTCTTTAAGTGCATCTTTCGGATGGATAGATCCATCAGTGTTTATTTCAATAATTAACTTTTCGTAGTCGGTTTTCTGCTCAACTCGGTAGTTTTCTACGCTATACTTCACATTTTTAATTGGAGTATAGATTGAGTCGATAGGAATTAACCCAAATTCAGATTCAACCGGCTTATTTTCAACTGCAGGAACGTACCCACGACCTTTGTTAATCGTAAGTTCGATCTGAAGTTTCACCTCAGGATCCATACGGCAAATTACAAGCTCTGGGTTCAAAACCTTGAAACCAGTCATGAACTTGTTAATATCACCAGCTGTAAACTGATCTTGGCCGGAAATACTAATGCTTACTTTCTCGCTATCGAAATCTTCAACTTCTTTTTTGAAACGAACCTGCTTCAAATTAAGGATAATTTCAGTAACATCTTCCATTACTCCTTTGATGGTTGCAAACTCGTGTTCTACGCCTTCGATCTTGATAGAAGTAATTGCATGGCCTTCTAAGGATGACAATAGTATTCTCCTAAGTGCGTTACCAATAGTGATACCGTAACCAGGTTCTAACGGACGAAATTCGAATTTACCGAATTGTTCATCCGACTCTACCATTATAACCTTATCAGGTTTTTGAAAAGCTAATATTGCCATATATTCTATTAATTTATTATTTAGAATACAACTCTACGATAAGTTGTTCTTTGATGTTCTCAGGTATCTCTTCACGTTCTGGACGATTAAGGAATTTACCTGCCATCTGCTCTCCATCCCACTCTAACCATGCGTAAGCATTTCTGCGCGCTCCGGCAAGTGAATCAGTAATTGCTACCAATGATTTAGACTTCTCACGAACAGTAATTACATCACCTGGACGCAATTGGTAAGAAGGAATATTGGTTAAGGTACCGTTTACTACAATGTGTTTGTGGGTAACCAGCTGACGAGCTGCACGACGAGTAGGAGCAATTCCTAAACGGAATACAGTGTTGTCTAAGCGTGATTCCAACAATTGAAGCAATACCTCACCAGTAATACCTTTAGAGCGCTGAGCTGCTCCAAACAAGGTACGGAATTGTCTTTCTAGGACACCGTAAGTGTATTTTGCTTTTTGTTTTTCTTTTAGCTGTGTACCGTATTCTGACTCTTTTTTACGGCGGCGATTGTTCCCATGTTGTCCCGGAGCATAATTTTTCTTCTCCAAGACTTTATCTGGCCCGAAGATTGCCTCTCCGAACTTTCTAGCGATTTTTGATTTTGGTCCTCTATATCTAGCCATCAGTTACTAAATTTTAAATTATACACGTCTTCTTTTAGGTGGTCTACATCCGTTATGTGGTAATGGGGTAACATCAGTGATTTCAGTAACCATAATGCCAACGCTATTGATAGCCCTAATAGCGGATTCCCGTCCATTACCTGGACCCTTAACGAATACTTTAACTTTACGTAGACCCAGATCATAAGCTGTTTTAGCACATTCTTCTGAGGCAACCTGTGCAGCATAAGGAGTGTTCTTTTTAGAACCACGGAAACCTTTTTTACCAGCAGATGACCACGAAATTACATCACCATTATTGTTTGTCAACGAAATGATAATGTTATTGAATGAAGAATGTATGTGGGCTTGTCCAGTTGCTTCAACTTTAACAACTCTCTTTTTAGATGATCCAGTCTTCTTAGCCATAACTTAATTAATTCCTTATTTAGTTGCTTTCTTTTTGTTAGCAACAGTTTTTCTTTTTCCTTTTCGCGTACGTGCGTTATTCTTAGTAGATTGTCCACGCAAAGGTAATCCGATACGATGACGAATTCCTCGGTAACAACCAATATCCATCAGACGTTTAATGTTCATCTGAATTTCAGAGCGGAGCTCACCTTCCACTGTATACTGTTCGTTAATCATTTTACGAACAGTCTGGAATTGCTCATCAGTCCATTCTGAGACCTTTACATTCGCGTCAACGCCAGCTTCCTCTAGGATTGTCCTGGCGGTGCTTCGGCCAATGCCGAAAATGTAGGTCAATGCAATTTCTCCTCTTTTGTTTGGGATATCAACACCAACTATACGAGCCATATAAGTCTTGTATTAAAAATTTTCACAAAATTAATAAATTATCCCTGACGTTGCTTGAACTTGGGATTCTTTTTGTTGATTACGTATAATCGCCCTTTTCTGCGTACGATTTTACAGTCAGAACTACGCTTCTTTACTGATACTCTAACTTTCATTATTACACAGCTTTAATTTTTGTATCTGAAAATGATTCGCCCTTTGGTTAGATCATAAGGCGACATTTCAACTTTTACTTTATCTCCAGGTAGAATTTTGATATAATGCATACGCATTTTACCAGAAATATGAGCAGTAATTACGTGCCCATTTTCAAGCTCTACCCTAAACATAGCATTTGATAATGCTTCAATAATGGTTCCGTCTTGTTCTATTGAAGGCTGCTTTGCCATAACTTTAAATTTTCAATTTCGTTTTAACGAACATGAACTTCGACAACATGTCGGCTCTTTACATTCACAAAAAGCAACTGCAAAGATAAGCTTTCCTCTATCAATTACTAATAGAATTTTCAGCCCGGCTATACTTTATCCCTTTTTTTTAACCTTTTAGGTTATTTTTTTGAGGATTAGCTCGGGTTAATCATTCAAAACAGTATTGCAGCAACAATTTGTCTAGGTTCAGCTGGCTAACAGTTCTGATACTGAAAATTCATCGTTCCAACACCACATAGCTGACGGAAACAAAATCTTCTTCCTTAAATAAGGAGGAAGGAATTCTATGCATTACTCAATAAAATATTGCATAGAATCCGTCATTACCCGAGAATGCGGGCCACCTCCATTATGTCATATGAACGCTTCAACCGTTGATTTTACAATCGGTGGTTGATTTATTTTGTTACGTCTTGGTCTTTACATCGACTACATTACAGCTGCACCACCACCGGTACGTCCTTTAATACGTCCCGACTTCATCAATCCGTCGTAGTGACGCATCAATAAGTGTGATTCTACTTGCTGTAGTGTATCCAATACAACTCCTACAAGAATCAACAATGAAGTACCTCCGAAGAAGTAAGCAAAACTTTGAGTAACTCCTGCCAACATTGCAAATGATGGAAGAATGGTAACCAATCCTAAGAAAATTGAACCAGGGAAAGTAATGCGAGACATTACTGCATCCAAGAATTCAACAGTTTTCTTACCAGGCTTCACTCCAGGAATAAATCCTCCGTTTTTCTTCATGTCTTCTGCCATCATTGTTGGATTAACAGTAATAGCAGTGTAGAAGTAAGTAAAGACAATTACTAAAACAAAAGTTACGAAATTGTACCAGAATCCTGTAATGTCAGCAAATGCTGCAGCAAATGCGCTCATGCTCTCTGAACCAGAAGCAAATCCGGCAAGAGTGATAGGCACGAACATAATTGCCTGAGCAAAGATGATAGGCATAACCCCAGCAGCATTAACCTTAAGAGGAATGTACTGGCGAACGCCACCAAACTGACGATTTCCAACAATACGTTTTGCGTATTGAACTGGAATACGGCGTGTACCTTGTACTAACAAGATAGTAACCATAAACACTACAAACATTACAACAAACTCGACAAGGAACATTACCAAACCTCCTCCTTCTTCGAATCGAGAAATGAATTCCCCGATGATTGCCTGAGGAAGGCGAGCAATGATACCAATCATAATGATAAGTGAGATACCGTTACCAATACCTTTGTCGGTAATACGTTCTCCCAACCACATTACAAACATCGAACCTGCAGTAAGTACTACCATTGCAATGATCTTAAATAAAGATGCATTAATCATGATAGCTTTTGAGTCAATTAATGAAAGGTAAGCAGGAGCCTGCGCAATCAAGATAACTACCGTTAAGATACGAGTAATCTGATTGATTTTGCGACGTCCTGATTCTCCTTCTTTCTGCAAACGCTGGAAATATGGTACTGCGATTCCTAAAAGCTGAATTACAATAGATGCGGAAATATACGGCATAATCCCTAGACCAAATACTGAGGCTTTTGAGAATGCACCTCCAGAGAACATGTTCAATAGTCCTAATAGACCATCTGAAGCCTTGGCTTGCAACTCAAATAATTGTTGTGGGTCCACACCTGGTAGTACCACAAACGATCCTAATCGATAAATCAATAACAGGAATAATGTAACTCCTATTCTGGATCTTAGATCCTCAATCTTGTAAATGTTCTTAAGGGTTTCAATCAGCTTTTTCATTTCGCACTATAATATTTCAGTGGTTCCTTCTAATTTTTCAATCGCTTCTTTTGCACTTTTAGAGAAAGCGTGAGCTTTAACAGTGATTTTGGTTTTTAGCTCGCCGTTACCTAAAATCTTAACTCTGTCAGATTTTGAGGCTAGACCTGCTTCTACAAATGTAGCAAAATCAAATTCATTAATGCCTTTTTTCTCAGCAAGTGCTTGAAGAGTTTCTACGTTGATACCTTTGTACTCAACACGGTTAATGTTTTTAAAACCGAATTTAGGAACACGACGCTGAAGAGGCATCTGTCCACCTTCAAATCCGATCTTACGACTGTAACCTGAGCGAGATTTGGCACCTTTATGACCACGCGTTGATGTTCCACCACGGCCAGAGCCTTGTCCACGAGCAATACGCTTTGATGATTTGGTAGAACCTTCAGCTGGTTTCAAGTTACTTAAATCCATAACTTATAATCGTTAAATATTTTTAAACTTCTTCAACAGTAATCAAATGCTTGAGCTTCTCAACCATTCCTAGAATCTCTGGAGTGGCTGCATGCTCTACTGTTTGGTTTAGCTTTCTAAGACCAAGTGCATCTAAAGTTGCCTTTTGTCTTTTGCTAGAGCCGATACGGCTCTTAACCTGAGTGATTTTAATTTTAGCCATATCCAAATTATCCATTAAATACTTTGTCTAATGATACGCCTCTGTGCTGTGCAACTGTGCGGGCATCTCTCATCTCAGTCAAAGCAGTCATTGTTGCTTTTACCAAGTTGTGAGGGTTTGAAGAACCTTTCGACTTAGCAAGAATGTCGTGTACTCCAACGCTCTCCAATACGGCACGCATCGCACCACCGGCTTTTACTCCGGTACCTGAAGAAGCTGGTTTCAAGAATACTCTTGCACCACCAAACTTAGCCAATTGTTCGTGAGGAACAGTTCCTTTTAAGATAGGAATTTCAACTAAGTTTTTCTTTGCTGCGTCAACTCCTTTAGCAATTGCAGTTGTTACTTCACTTGCTTTACCAAGTCCCCAACCTACAATACCATTCTCGTTACCTACAACAACGATGGCTGAGAAACTAAAAGTACGACCCCCTTTGGTTACTTTAGTAACACGATTGATGGCTACTAAACGATCTTTCAATTCAAGATCGCTGGTTTTTACTTTCTTAATGTTTCCTGACATAATTCTTATAGTTTAAGGCCTCCTTCACGAGCTGCGTCGGCTAATTGTTTAACTCTACCGTGGTAAAGATAACCATTTCGGTCAAATACCACTTCTGTAACACCAGCAGCCAAAGCTTTTTCAGCAATAGCTTTACCTACTTTAGCAGCCACTTCGCCTTTGCTACCAGCTTTATCTTCTAAAGCTGTAGAAGATGCAGCGCAAAGAGTTTGACCAGCTAGATCGTCGATCACCTGAGCGTAAATCTGTTTGTTACTTCTGAAAACGCTCAAACGAGGTCTTTCAGCGGTTCCGGAGATTTTCTTCCGGATCCGCATTTTGATTTTATTTCTTCTTTGAATCTTATCTGTTGCCATGATATCTACCATTTACTATTTCGCAGCAGCTTTACCAGCTTTTCTACGAAGTTCTTCACCCACGAACTTAACACCTTTTCCTTTGTAAGGCTCAGGCTTACGGAATGATCTGATTTTAGCAGCAACTTGTCCAATCAACTGTTTGTCGTGACTCTTAAGAGTTACGATTGGATTAGAACGCTTATCTCCAGAAACCTCACATTTAATTTCAGCTGGAAGGCCTAGATAAATGTGGTGAGCATAACCTAAAACTAGGTCAAGTACATTTCCCTGTAGTTCGGCACGGTAACCCACACCTACAAGTTCTAATTTAATTTCGTAACCTTTAGATACACCTTCAACCATGTTTTTGATCAATGAACGGTAAAGACCGTGCATGGCCTTGTGACGTTTTTGATCAGTTGGACGTATCACAGTTAGTACGTTCTCCTCTACTTTAACTTCAAGGTCTTTGTCAACCTGCTGAGTAAGCTCACCTAGTGCACCTTTTACAGTTACTAAGTTGTTAGCATCAACTGTTACATTTACTCCGGCAGGAATTTCAACTGGTAATTTACCTATTCTTGACATTGATTTTCCTCCCTATTAATAAACGTAACACAATACTTCACCACCTACATTCAAGTTACGTGCCTCTTTATCAGTAATTACACCTTTCGAAGTTGAAATAATTGCAATTCCCAATCCGTTAAGTACACGAGGAATAGTAGTAGTATCACAATACTGTCTCATTCCTGGAGTTGAAACTCTTTTCAAAGTTTTAATTGCAGGAATTTTAGATTCAGGGTGGTACTTAAGAGCGATCTTAATATTTCCCTGAACATTTACATCATCCTCAAACTTATAGTTTAGGATGTAGCCTTTATCCTTTAAGATCTTAGTGATCTCTTTCTTGATATTTGAAGCTGGAACGTCAACCACTTTGTGGTTAGCACGAATCGCATTTCTCAATCTTGTTAGGTAATCTGCTATAGGATCTGTCATTTTACTCCGTTTTTAAAAATTACCAACTTGCTTTTTTAACCCCTGGGATTAAACCATTAGAGGCCATTTCTCTAAAACAAATCCTACTGATACCAAACTGACGCATATATCCCTTAGGACGCCCAGTTAGTTTACAGCGATTATGCATACGGATTTTTGATGAGTTCTTAGGAAGCTTCTGCAATCCTTCGTAGTCACCTTCCGCTTTTAGACGAGCTCGTTTTTCGGCGTACTTTTCTACTAGTTTGGCACGCTTAACTTCACGGGCTTTCATTGATTCTTTAGCCATTGTTAGTTCTTTTTAGCGTTTTTAAATGGTAATCCAAATTCTTTAAGTAGTGCAAAACCTTCTTCGTCTGTTGGAGCAGAAGTTACAAAAGTGATGTTGAAACCACCAATCTTTTGAATCTGATCCATCACGATCTCTGGGAAGATGATTTGCTCAGTAATACCGAGCGTGTAATTTCCACGTCCGTCTAGTTTACTTTCGATACCACGGAAGTCACGGATACGTGGCAATGCCACACAAATTAAACGCTCTAGGAACTCATACATTTTATCGCGACGTAAAGTTACGCTAACTCCAATAGGCATCTTCTTACGAAGTTTGAAGTTAGAGATATCTTTAGTAGACAAACGCTGAATAGCTTTCTGACCGGCAATAGATGAAAGTTCTTTAGTAGCAATTTCAACTAATTTTTTGTCGGCAACGGCTGATCCAAGCCCTTGATTAATCACGATTTTCTCCAATTTTGGCACCTGCATAACAGACTTATAGTTGAACTCTTTTTTCAAAGCAGGTACGATCTCTTCCGAGTATTTTGTTTGTAATGAAGGAATCTGTTTCATCATTAAATCTCCTTACCTGTTTTTTTAGAGTAACGAACTAACTTTCCATTATCGCCCATTCTACGTCCGATACGAGTAGCCTGGTCGCCATCAAAAACCATTAGATTCGAAATGTGAATTGATGCTTCAGTTTCAACAATACCGCCTTGTGGATTCTCCGCGTTAGGCTTAGTATGCTTCTTCATCATGTTCACACCTTCAACAATAGCTCTTTCTTTTTCTTTGATCACCTGTAGTACTTTTCCTTTTTGGCCTTTTGAGTTGCCGGCAATAACTACTACGGTATCACCTTTTTTAATATGTAATTTCTTCTGCATTACTTCTAAATTTTTATAGTACTTCAGGTGCAAGAGAAATAATCTTCATATTTGTTTCACGCAACTCTCTAGCAACAGGGCCAAAAATACGCGTTCCACGCATTTCATCAGCGTTGTTTAACAAAACAACTGCATTGTCGTCGAAGCGGATATATGATCCGTCCTGACGACGTATCTCTTTTTTAGTACGTACCACAACAGCTCTTGAAACGGTACCCTTTTTCACATTTGAAGAAGGGACAGCGTTCTTAACAGTAACCACTACTTGGTCACCAATTGAAGCATAACGCTTTTTGGTTCCGCCTAAAACGCGAATTACCAATACCTCTTTTGCACCGCTGTTATCGGCTACAGTACATCTTGATTCTTGCTGTATCATGGTTACTTAGCTCTTTCTAAGATTTCAACTAATCTCCAACGTTTATTCTTACTCAACGGACGGGTTTCCATGATCTTAACTGTATCGCCAATGTTACAGTCTTGTTTCTCATCGTGAGCATAAAATTTAGTCGTCTTATTTACGAATTTACCGTAAATAGGATGCTTCTCTTTACGCTTAACAGCAACTGAAATGGTTTTGTCCATTTTGTTACTTACCACGACCCCGATTCGTTCTTTACGCAAATTTCTAGTATTTTCCATACTGGCCTAATTACTTGTTTTCGTTTTGTTTCTGACGTAGAACAGTTTGCAATCGGGCAATGTTTCTCCGTGCTACTCTAATTTGAACCGGATTATCCAATGGAGAAATCGCATGGTTTAACTTGCTTTTAGCAAGACCTGATTTTTCCAATTGAATCTTCTCAATGATCTCTGCAACTGTCAGTTCTCTAATTTCACTTACTTTCATCACTTTGTCTAGTTTTCTGATTCAACATAGTCGCGACGAACGACGAACTTAGTAATCACTGGCAGTTTCTGAGCTGCAAGGCGCAATGCCTCTTTTGCTAATTCTTGAGGTACACCTTCTACCTCGATTAACATACGCCCAGGAGTAATAGGAGCAACGAATGCTTCTGGAGAACCTTTACCCTTACCCATACGTACTTCAGCTGGCTTCTTAGTAATCGGCTTATCTGGGAAAACTCTAATCCAAATTTGCCCTTGACGTTGCATCTTACGTGTTACCGCTACCCTGGCAGCCTCGATTTGACGACCGGTCAACCAGCATGACTCCATTGACTTGATTCCAAAAGTTCCGAACGCAATCTGGTTACCTCTTTGAGCGTTACCTTTCATTCGTCCTTTCTGGACTCTTCTGAATTTTACTTTTTTTGGTTGTAACATTCTTTCTAACTCTTAAGTTAACAGAAATTACTTTCTTCTCTTTTTGAATCCTCCTTTGGCTCCGCCACCGCCACGCTTAGGCTGGCTAAGTGCTGGAGAAAGGTCAGGTTTTCCGTAAATCTCTCCTTTACAGATCCAAACTTTAATACCGATCAAACCGGTTTTAGTAAGGGCCTCTGCTAGAGCATAATCAATATCGGCTCTAAGTGTGTGCAATGGAGTGCGTCCTTCCTTGTACATCTCAGAGCGTGCCATTTCGGCTCCATTTAATCGACCAGATACCAAGACTTTAATTCCTTCGGCACCCATTCTCATAGTTGAAGCGATTGACATCTTAACTGCGCGACGGAAAGCGATCTTTCCTTCTACTTGTCGAGCTATATTATTGGCAACGATTCGAGCATCCAACTCTGGTCGCTTAATTTCGAAGATGTTGATTTGAACCTCTTTTTTAGTGATTTTTTTCAACTCTTCTTTAAGCTTGTCAACTTCCTGACCACCTTTTCCAATAATAATACCTGGTCTAGAAGTGTGGATAGTAACAGTGATTAGCTTAAGCGTACGCTCGATGATGATTTTCGAGATACTCGCTTTAGCCAAACGAGTGTTCAAGTATTTTCTGATCTTGTGATCTTCGAATAACTTGTCACCGTAATCATTACCACCATACCAATTAGAGTCCCATCCTTTGATGATCCCTAAACGATTAGCTATCGGATTTGTCTTCTGTCCCATGTAATACTATTTTGATGGTGTTTCGTTAACATTATCTTTACTAGCAACATAAAGAGTTACGTGATTGGATCTTTTTCTGATACGGTGAGCACGCCCTTGTGGAGCTGGTCTCAATCGCTTCAAGATACGACCTGAATCAACGAAAATTCTCTCAATGTATAGTTCAGTTTCCTCTAAACGTGCACCTTCGTTTTTCTGCTGCCAGTTAGCAATTGCAGAAAGTAAAAGTTTCTCTACGCGGCCTGAAGCCTCTTTTGGAGAGAATTTAAGCACGCCTAAGGCCTTGTTTACTTCCATCCCACGAACCATATCGCACACTAAGCGCATTTTTCGTGGAGAAGTAGGACAGTTCCTCAAAACTGCAAAATATTGTGTTTTTTTAGCTTCCTTACGAATTAAGGCAGCTTCTCTTTTTCTTGCACCCATTTTTTACTTCCAAATTAGGTTATTCATAATTTACACGCCTTACTTCTTCTTGTTTCCGGCGTGTCCCCTGAATGTTCTAGTAGGAGCAAATTCACCTAACTTGTGTCCAACCATGTTTTCGGTCACATATACAGGAATGAATTTGTTTCCATTGTGTACAGCGATGGTGTGTCCTACAAAGTCAGGAGAAATCACTGATGCTCTGGCCCAGGTTTTTACAACGCTTTTCTTGCCACTTTCATTAAGAGCAAGAACTTTCTTTTCAAGCTTGTAATTAATGTATGGGCCTTTTTTCAATGAACGACTCATAATACTTGTTCTTAAAGTTTACCGTTTACTTCTTCTTCTTAGATATAATGTACTTGTTAGAAGCTTTTTTCTTGCTACGAGTTTTGAAACCTTTCGCAAGAACTCCAGTACGTGAACGTGGGTGACCACCAGACTGACGTCCTTCACCACCACCCATTGGGTGATCAACTGGGTTCATAGCTACACCACGAACGCGAGGTCTGCGACCTAACCAACGAGAGCGACCGGCTTTACCAGACACCTCCAAGTTGTGTTCTGTGTTTCCAACAGTACCAACGGTAGCTTTACAAACTACTAGCACCATACGAGTTTCGCCTGAAGGAAGCTTTACGATAGCGTATTTTCCTTCACGAGAGAGCAATTGTGCATAAGTTCCAGCACTTCTTGCCATCACACCACCTTGACCAGGTTGAAGCTCAATGTTATGAATAAGTGAACCTAAAGGTATATTGGTCATTGGAAGTGAATTTCCTACTTCTGGAGCTGCATCTGCACCAGATAGTACTGTTTGTCCTTCTTCCAATCCATTAGGCGCAAGGATGTAACGCTTCTCACCATCAGCATAATTCAATAGTGCAATACGAGCACTACGGTTTGGATCATACTGGATAGACGCTACAGTTGCAGGAATACCATCTTTATCGCGCTTAAAGTCGATAACACGGTATTTCTTCTTGTGCCCCCCACCTATATACCTCATTGTCATTCTACCAGAAGCGTTACGACCTCCAGTATTCTTTTTGGGCTTCAACAATGATTTCTCAGGCGTTGATGACGTAATTGTGTCAAAAGCACCAATAATTTTGTGCCTTTGCCCCGGTGTTACAGGTTTTAACTTTCTTACTGCCATATTATATTAGATATTGCTGTAAAAATCGATAGTATCTCCGTCTTTCAATGTAATGATTGCTTTTTTGTAAGCACTAGTTTTACCGGCTAAGATTCCGCTTTTTGTGTAGCGTACTTTTTTCTTACCACCATAAACCATAGTGTTCACTGCAGCAACTGAAACACCATACATCTCCTCTACAGCTTTTTTAATCTCTTCTTTATTGGCTCTTCTATCAACCACAAAACCATAACGATTCAACTTTTCTGTCAAATCAGTTAGTTTTTCGGTAACCAATGGTTTAATTAAAATCTCCATCTCCTAAAATCTTAAAGCGTAAAATTTTCTTCAATTTTCTTAACTGCCCCTTCTAGTAAAACAAGGGTTTTAGCATTAAGGATCTGGTATGTAGACAACTCATTAACTGTCAACACTTGCGTATTTTTTAAATTACGCGCCGACAAATATAAGTTTTTATTCTCTTCAGGTAAAACGATTAACGACTTTTTGTCGTTGATTTTCAGGCTACCTGTAATAGCTACCATTTCCTTTGTTTTAGGAGCTTCAAATGTGAAATCTTCAACCACTAGGATACTGTTACCTTTCGCTTTGTAAGCTAATGCCGACTTGCGAGCCAAAGTTTTCACTTTTTTGTTCAGTTTGAACCCGTAATTACGTGGGCGTGGACCGAAAATACGACCTCCTCCACGGAAAACAGGTGACTTGATACTACCTGCACGTGCAGTACCAGTTCCTTTTTGTTTCTTAATTTTACGAGTACTACCTACGATCTCAGCACGCTCTTTTGCTTTGTGAGTTCCCTGACGCTGATTAGCTAGATATTGTTTAACATCTAGGTAAATAGCGTGATCGTTAGGCTCAATCCCGAAAACTTGCTCCAACAATTCAACCGATCTTCCGGTCTCTTGTCCTGCTTTGTTTAATACTGCTACTTCCATTACTTCTGAATAATTACGGTTGATCCTTTAGCACCAGGAATTGATCCTTTCACCACTACCAAGTTGCTTTCTGGAATTACTTTAATTACCTGTAAGTTCTGAACGGTAATTTGTTTTCCGCCATCGCGTCCAGCCATGCGCATTCCTTTGAATACACGAGCAGGATATGAAGCGGCACCAATAGAACCTGGAGCTCTTAAACGGTTATGCTGACCGTGAGTGCTATCACCTACACCAGCAAATCCGTGGCGTTTAACAACCCCTTGGAAACCTTTTCCTTTTGAAAGACCAGTTACATCAACCCAGTCATTCTCTTCGAAAAGATCTACTGCAACAGTATCACCCAAATTCATTTCGTTTTCGAAATCTTTGAATTCTACTAATGTTTTCTTCGGGCTAGTTCCGGCTTTTTTGAAGTGACCTGCTTCAGCTTTAGTGGTATGCTTCTCTTTCTTGTCTTCATACCCTAACTGAACAGCTTCGTAACCGTCTTTCTCTAATGTTCTTACTTGAGTAACAACACAAGGACCAGCCTCGATCACAGTGCATGGAATATTCTTTCCCTCAACACTGAATACGGATGTCATTCCGATTTTCTTACCAATTAATCCTGACATTTTTTACTCTTTTTAATCAGTTATCACACTTTGATTTCTACTTCAACACCACTAGGCAATTCAAGCTTCATAAGTGCGTCAATTGTTTTAGCTGTTGAGCTGTAAATGTCGATCAGTCTTTTGTAACTAGAAAGCTGATACTGATCTCTCGACTTCTTATTAACGAAAGTCGAACTTAAAACAGTGAAAATACGTTTGTGCGTAGGAAGTGGAATTGGACCACTTACTACTGCTCCTGTAGTCTTAACCGTTTTAACGATCTTTTCAGCTGACTTGTCTACCAAGTTGTGATCGTACGATTTAAGCTTAATTCTGATCTTTTGGCTCATAATTAAACGATCAATCAAATTAATTTAAAACACAATAGCCACTACCTAAAACTAAGCAGTGGCTTTGCATATCATTATAATAAATCAGTTCTTCCTTTTACTTCTTCAAGTACCTCAATTGCTAAGTTCTTAGGAACTTCAGCATAGTGAGCGAACTCCATAGAAGAAGTTGCACGTCCTGATGAAAGTGTACGTAATACTGTTACGTATCCAAATAACTCTGAAAGTGGAACAAGTGCGTTAATCACACGAGCACCTGACTTAGATTCCATTCCTTCAACCTGACCGCGACGACGGTTCAAGTCAGAAATGATATCTCCCATGTAGTCTTCCGGAGTAACAACTTCCATCTTCATGATTGGCTCTTGTAGAATAGGTTTTGCCTGAGCACAAGCCGATTTAAATGCTTGCTTAGCTACCAATTCGAATGATAATTGATCCGAGTCAACTGGGTGGAATGAACCGAAGAATAAATCTACTTTCAAACTATCCAAAGTATAACCGGCCAATACACCGTTATTCATAGCTTCTTTGAAACCTTTCTCTACAGAAGGAATGTATTCGCGTGGAACAACTCCCCCTTTAATGCTATCAATAAATTGTAATCCTTCTTTACCTTCGTCAGCAGGAGCAATACGAACACTGATATCTGCGAACTTACCACGTCCACCAGTCTGCTTCTTGAACACCTCACGAAGTTCAACCTCTTGAGAAATAGCTTCCTTGTATGCTACCTGAGGCTTACCTTGATTACATTCTACTTTAAACTCACGCTTCAAACGGTCGATGATGATCTCTAGGTGAAGCTCACCCATACCACGAATTACAGTTTGACCTGAATCTTCGTCAGTATTTACTTTAAAAGTAGGATCCTCTTCAGCCAATTTAGCCAAACCGTTTGATAGTTTGTCTAGGTCTTTTTGTGACTTAGGCTCAACTGCGATACCGATTACTGGCTCTGGGAAATCCATTGACTCAAGCTCGATGTGCTCTTTCATATCACACAACGTATCTCCAGTACGGATATCTTTGAAACCTACGGCAGCACAAATATCACCAGCCTCACAACGCTCAATTGCATTCTGCTTGTTCGAGTGCATCTGGTACAAACGTGCAATACGCTCTTTCTTACGTGTACGTGGGTTGTATACATACGAACCTGCTTCTAGGACACCAGAGTAAACACGGATGAAACACAAACGACCTACGAATGGGTCAGTTGCAATTTTAAATGCCAAAGCAGTTAATGGCTCATCGTTAGATGGCTTACGAACGATTTTGTTCTCAGCTTCACCTGGCTCATTACCTTCAATTGCATCTTTATCTGTTGGACTTGCTAGGTACTCACAAACAGCATCTAACAAGCGTTGAACACCTTTATTCTTGAAAGCAGAACCACAAAGCATTGGGATGATATCACCAGCCAATGTTGCTTTACGGATAACAGCTTGAGCTTCTTCAACAGTGATAGAATCTGGATCTTCGAAGAAACGCTCCATCAACTCTTCATCTTGCTCTGCTACAGCTTCCATTAATTTTTCTCTCCACTCGTCAGCTTGCTCTTTCAAATCTGCTGGAATTTCCTCAGTATACCAAGTTGTTCCTTTTTGAGCATCATCTTTCCAACGAATAGCTTTCATTTCTACAAGGTCGATAACCCCTTCGAAACTCTCTTCAGCACCGATAGGAATTTGAAGAGGTACAGGATTTGCTTTTAGTTTATCAATAATGTCGTTGTATACATTAAAGAAATCTGCACCTGAACGGTCCATTTTGTTAACAAAAGCAATACGAGGCACACCGTACTTTTCAGCTTGACGCCAAACAGTTTCCGACTGTGCTTCAACACCACCTACCGCACAGAACAATGCTACAGCACCGTCCAAAATACGCAACGCACGCTCTACCTCTACAGTAAAGTCAACGTGACCAGGAGTGTCAATAATATTTACCTTATACTCTTCGTCCTTGTAGTTCCAGAATGTAGTAGTCGCAGCAGAGGTAATAGTAATACCACGCTCTTGCTCTTGCTCCATCCAGTCCATGGTTGCTGCACCATCATGCACCTCACCAATACGGTGCGTAAGACCAGTATAATACAGAACACGCTCTGTAGTAGTGGTCTTACCAGCATCGATATGCGCCATGATACCGATGTTTCTGGTATATTTTAAATCACGAGTTGCCATTATAACCTAACTCTTTTAATCCTTTTAACTAAATCCTATTATCTTAAAATCTGAAGTGTGCGAATGCACGGTTAGCTTCAGCCATACGGTGAGTATCTTCTTTCTTCTTGAAAGCACCACCTTCATTATTAAAACCAGCTAAAATCTCGGCAGCTAATTTATCAGCCATAGAACGACCGCTTCTTTTACGAGCAAAAAGAACCATGTTCTTAATACTCACAGCTACCTTACGTTCTGGGCGCAATTCCATTGGAACCTGGAATGTAGCACCTCCAACACGGCGGCTCTTAACCTCTACCTGTGGAGTTACATTCTCAAGAGCTTTTTTCCAGATATCCAAAGCAGACATCTCGTCATTTTTAGCTCTTTGTTCAACCAACTCTAATGCATCGTAAAAAATTCTGTAAGCAGTCGATTTCTTACCGTCTTGCATCATATCGTTTACGAATCTTGTTACCAATGTATCACCAAACTTAGGATCTGGCAGCAAAATTCTCTTCTTTGGTTTCGCTTTTCTCATCTTACAATTACTTCAAATTTGTGTTATTCAAATTGGCTGTTCTTGCTTGTCTTCAGACGCCGAAGCGACTTACTCAACCAAACCACTTTCTAAAAAGAAAGACAGTCAATTACAATAAATTAAATTACTTCTTAGGACGCTTAGCTCCGTATTTAGAACGACGCTGAGTACGACCTTCAACACCCGCAGTATCCAATGCACCGCGCACGATGTGATAACGCACACCTGGTAAGTCTTTTACTCTACCACCACGCACCAATACAATTGAGTGCTCTTGTAGGTTGTGACCTTCTCCAGGGATGTAGGCATTCACCTCTTTACCATTTGTCAACCTTACCCTCGCCACTTTACGCATAGCCGAGTTCGGCTTCTTAGGAGTAGTAGTGTACACACGTACACACACACCACGTCTTTGTGGACATGCCTCCAACGCAGGAGATTTACTCTTCTCCTGATTTTTCTGTCTTCCTTTTCTAACTAATTGTTGAATCGTTGGCATAAAAACTTATGTTTTAATTAAATAGTTTTTAGACAAAATCGGCTGCAAATTTACGCATTTAATGCGTAAACACAATGATTATCAACCATTTTTTGCCACCTTACCTTAAAATAGGCACGCAAAAGTATTAAAAAGCATTTTGAAACCCAACAAACAAGACGGAATTTTCTGATTTTTTTACACTTGCACCAGAAAAAAAGTTTGTTAAGAAATTATGAATCGCTACTGAACTCTATTTTTCAATAGCGATCTAAGTGGATTAATTATACGCTGTATAAGTCTTAAATTTTCAGTCACCACCTCTGCACTTCCTTCCATTTCTTGAGAAAAGCGCAATCCAACACCATATGTTGTTTTTAAATCCTGCGGCAACTCTACTGTAATAACATATTGACTATTGGTAGGTACTTCTGCTACACTCGTTACTTTTCCTACCAACACACCAAATTCCATATATGGATAATTCTTAAGTCGGATATTCACTCGTTGCCCCTGCTTCACCTTACCAGCTTTTAACATTGGTAAAACAATTTTTCCAACAATTTCTTTTTGCTCACCAGGCAATACACTGCAAACTAAATCACCTTCCTTCAGTTGCTGATTTTTTGCCCAAACATCATTAAACACAACTTTCCCAGCAATAGTCGATCGAAGTAAATACTTTCTCTCCCACTCCGAAATTGCCCCTTGCAACTTACCACGCATAGCAATTAAAGCCGATTGCTTTTTCGACACCTCATCCAGATACTCCTTCTCCATGCCCACCAACTTCTGCTCCAACACCAACATCTCTCTTTTGGTTTTCGCCAACAAAGTTCTCACATCATTAAACTTCAGCTTCTTTTGCAACCAACCGGTTTTAGCATCTTCCCACGCCTGCGCCGACAACACCTTCTTATTATATAATAATGAATCTCTTTCGTACTTATTATTCGCGATTTTCAACTCTTCGTTTAAAACCACTCTCCTAGACCATAGTCGATCGTAATAAATACGCTCTATCTTAACCTGCTCTTTCAATGCCGCTATCTCGCGAGGATAATACTCCAGCTCAACAAAATTCTTATAATCGATTACGCCTCTCAACATTTCATAATATGCCGATTGCACATCTCCCAACACCAAACTATCTGATAACACAGGAAACTCGCAAAAACCAGATACAAATCGGTCTAACTCCTCTGTTTTCGAGTTTAACTGCTGAACATGTTCAAAGTTAGCCGCATTCTCCAATACAGCCAACACCCGACCGGGTTTCACCTGCTCCTTGTCCTCAACCAGCAAATCCGCCATACGTCCATCCACACGAGCTACCAAGTGATACGGAGGATTTTCCGAAAGCAAAACCACCGGAGCATTTACCACATCCGGATATCGAAAGAAATAACTAATAAGAAACAACACAGCAACTATTGCAAACAAAAGAGTCATCCCCGATCGCAACAACCAATGCGGAGTACGCCCAACGATATCTTGAACCTCCTCGCTTCTAATTTCTATTTCCTGATTTTGTGGCATATGATATATATAATATGGATTAGCCTCCTAATTCCAATTGATTTTTCACTAATTGATAATAAGCACCTCGTTTCTCTGTCAACTCCTCATGTGTTCCTTTTTCCACAATCTCTCCTCGCTCCAACACAACAATCTGGTCGGCATTCCGAACTGTGCTCAATCGATGCGCTACCACCACAACCGTCTTTCCCTCGAAGAACTTGTCCAGATTCTCCATGATTACTTTTTCATTATTGGCATCTAACGCATTGGTCGCCTCATCGAAAAACAAGAACTGAGGATTCTTATATATAGCACGGGCAATCAGAATTCGCTGTTTCTGCCCTTGACTCAACCCCATTCCTTCTTGTCCAATCTTCGTATTAAAACCCAAAGGCAAGCGATTCACGAAAGAGTGAACATTGGCCATTCTCACAGCATACCTAAATCGATCACGATTGATTGTCTCTGTCTCCATTGCAATATTATTCGCAATAGAATCTGAAAAGATAAATCCATCTTGCATCACTGCTCCACACTGAGAGCGCCAAAATTGATTATCAAAAGCATCCAAAGGTGTTTCATCCACCTTCATTTCTCCTGCCACAGGCTTATAAAATCCTAAAAGCAATTTCACTAATGTAGTTTTTCCACTACCACTGGTTCCAACAATTGCCGTAGTTTTATTGGCAGGAATATCTAATGATACATTATTCAAAACCTTTTCCGAACGAGGACCTTCATATTGAAAAGTAACATTCTCCAACTTAAACGCAGGCACCTCTGGCAACTCGTTCAACCGATCTTCCCGCCGTTCTTCTTCATCCTCTTTATTATGAATCTCCCCCAGGCGCTCTAAACTTATTTTCGCATCCTGCGCAATATGCATAAACCCAACCAACTGGTCCAGTGGCCCATTCAACTGACCTAAAATATACTGAACAGCCAACATCATACCCAGCGTCATTTGACCATTAACGACAGCCAATGCCGCTAAGACAGTTATAATAATATTCTTGGTTTCATTTATAAATATCGATCCCGCTTTCTGATACTGATTAAGCGCCAAACTTTTCACACTAATCCGGAACACTCTGGCCTGAATTCGCTCCCACTCCCAACGCTTATGAGTCTCATAATTATTCAACTTAATCTCTTGCATTCCTGAGATCAGCTGAATTAGTTTCGATTGATTATTGGCCAATTCATCGAAACGACGAAAATCTAATTCGCGTCTCTTACCCATAAACAACAGAATCCAGCCCACATATAGAATGGAACCAAAAAGAAAAATAGCGAATATACTCCAACTATAGTAAGCCAAAACTGCTCCAAACAACACCAAATTGAACAGCGAAAACAACACACTCAACGACTGAGATGTTAGAAAACGTTCAATTCTTCTATGATCTCCTATTCGCTGCAATAAGTCGCCCACCATTTTCGAATCAAAGAAACCAATAGGCATTCGCATTAGCTTAATCAGGAAGTCAGAAATAATAGAGATATTAATTCGGGTACTTATATGCAACAATATCCACGAGCGAACAAAGTCGACACTCATTCTTGAGATGAACAATATCATCTGCGCCCCAAGCACCAGATAAATAAAATTCAGGTCATTATTATTAATACCTACATCGACTATACTCTGGGTTAAGAATGGAAAAATCAACTGAAGAATACTTCCTACCAAAAAACCAAGCGCCAGTTGCCCCATCAACTTCCGATGTGGCTGCAGATAAGAAAACAGAAATCGAAAACCAGTCTTCTCACCTTTCTCATCTTCATGCTCAAAGAATTCAGGCATTGTTTCCAACATCAAACAAATACCTTTCTCTTCACCTTCTCGAACTGTAGCTAGCCAATTCTTCTTAAACTCCTCTTCGGTATATCTAATAATACCATAAGCAGGGTCAGCCACTTCGAAATAAAGCTTTCCACGTTTTTTCTTAATACTGAAAAGAACAACAAAATGCTTCTGTGCCCAATGCACAATACAAGGTCTTGGCACATCATTCACCAACTGCTCAAAAGTAACTTTAGCTCCCAAAGGGCGCAATCCAATAACCTCAGCCGCATCGCTTATCCCCATAAGCGAGACTCCTTCACGCGAAACACATGCCTGCTCCCGTAAAAACTGCAAAGAATAAGTCTTACCGTAATACTTTGCAATCATTCGCAAACAGGTAACACCACAATCCATCTCGTCTGGCTGTTTATAATGTGGAAATTTTGACATTAAGCAGAATTAAAAATTGATCGTTTTTCGAGGTATTATTCTATTATTTCAATCAAAGATAAAAGAATTAACTATTTCGAAGAAAAATTCTGAAAATTGGCACAAATCCAGCACCTGCATTTTATTCATTTTTTTATTGCATAACTAATTTTTAGACCCGATATATTTTTCACTGAACCCACCAAATTTCCAATTCAAAAACTTGCCCTATTTTAAATTAATGTTATCTTTGATGTCCCCTCATAAAATTACCTAATACCATTGAGGGACTTAAACCAAAAAATTGAAGATATGAAAGCCTATAAAACTGAAGACATTAAGAACCTGGCTTTACTCGGTAATGCTGGATGTGGGAAAACCACCCTCGCGGAAGCAATGCTCTACGAGGGTGGCGTTATCAATAGAAGAGGCGAAGTAAATGCCCACAATACTGTTTCTGACTACCATCCAATAGAACACGAATTCGAAAACTCTGTACACCCTACCCTTCTTTACACCGAATTCTTAGGCAAAAAAATCAACTTTATCGATATTCCAGGAATGGACGACTTCTCGGCGGCAGCATACTCTGCACTGAATGTTGTTAGTACCGGAGTTTTGGTAATCAATACACCTAACGGAATTGAAGCTGGAGCCGAAAACCATCTTCATATTTCAGAAAATACAAAAACACCATTAATTTTTGTTGCCAACCATCTTGATCATGAAAATGCCAATTTCGATCAAATGATTGACAGCACACGTGCAACTCTTGGAAACCGAGTTACCATAGTACAATACCCTGTTACTACTGGTCCTGACTTCAACCAAGTAGTTGACGTATTAAAAATGAAAATGTATCAGTGGGGACCAGATGGAGGTACTCCTGAAATTCTAGACATTCCTGCTTCCGAAATGGATAAAGCAACTGAGCTTCATAATGAGTTAGTTGAAAAAGCTGCTGAGAATGACGAAGAATTAATGGAATTATACTTCGACAAAGGCTCTCTTTCTGAAGATGAAATGAGAAGTGGAATGCGCCTAGGAATGGTTGACCGTTCTCTTTTCCCTGTTTTCTGTGTTTGTGCAAAGAAAGACATGGGCGTTCGTCGTTTAATGGAGTTTATTGGCAATATCGTTCCTTCGCCAAACGAATTACAACAACGTAAACTTGAAGAAGGAAAAGAAGTTCCAATGACTACTGATGGACCAACAAGTTTATTCGTTTTCAAAACTTCTGTTGAATCACACGTTGGTGAAATTATCTATTTCAAAGTTCAGTCGGGTAAAGTTACCGAAGGAATGGATCTTATCAACACCAACAAACGTAGCAAAGAGCGTTTAGGACAACTTTATGCTGTTGCAGGTAAGAATAGAACTAAAGTAACTGAGCTTTGCGCTGGAGACATTGGTGCTACTGTAAAACTTAAAGACACACGTCTTAACCATACGCTGACCGAAAAAGATGCTGAAATTAAATATGCTCCTATCATTTTCCCAGAACCTCGTCACATTGTTGCTCTATCAGCACAAAACGAATCGGACGATGAGAAAGTAGGGGAAGCATTACATAAGCTTCAGTACGAAGATCCAACTTATCAGTCGGAATATTCTCGTGAATTGAAGCAATTGCTATTGAAATGCCAAGGTGAATATCACATCAATGCATTGAAATGGTATTTCGATCATGTTTACAAAATTGACATCGAATTAAAATCGCCAAAGATTGCTTATCGCGAAACAATTACAAAAGCAGCTACTGCTAACTATCGCCACAAAAAGCAATCAGGTGGATCGGGGCAATTTGGAGAAGTACACTTAATTATTGAGCCTTACAACGAAGGAGCAGAACCTAAGAATGTTTTCCATTTTGATGGTAAGGAGCAGAAATTAAATGTTCGCGACGTACAAGAACATCCACTTCCATGGGGCGGAAAATTAATCTTCTGCAACTGTATCGTTGGTGGTTCTATCGACGCACGCTTCCTTCCTGCTATTCTGAAAGGAATTATGGAAAAAATGGAAGAAGGCCCACTTACCGGATCTTATGCTCGCGACATCGTTGTTTATATATACGATGGAAAGATGCACCCGGTAGATTCAAATGAAATTTCATTTAAACTTGCTGGTAGAAATGCATTCTCGATGGCATTTAAAGATGCTGGAGCGAAAATTCTAGAGCCAATTTACGATCTTGATGTTTGGGTACCAACCGAGCGCATGGGAGATGTAATGAGTGACCTTCAGGGACGCCGTGCCATGATCATGGGAATGGACAGTCAAAAAGGTTATGAGAAAATTTCATGTAAAGTACCTATCAAAGAGATGTACAAATACATTACTTCATTGAGTTCTATCACTGGTGGTAGAGGTCGTTTTGAAATGAAGTATGACAACTACGAGAAAGTACCACAGGAAGTACAAGACGAACTTCTTGCTGCTTATGAAGCAGAACTTGTAGAGGAATAAGAAATCTTTTATCTAAATCCTTATATTCCTAACTTAACCAAAAAGAAACCCGGGCCTAACCAACCCGGGTTCTTCATTTTTATAATATTCTTGATTATATCTCTACTAAATCGTTTTTAATTGCATAAACCACCAATCCTGCAAGGTTTTTAGAACCGGTTTTATACATTAAATTTTTTCTATATCCCTCAATGGTACGAGGACTCAACTGCATTTTCTCCCCAATCTCTGCTGCTGTATACTCTTGACATAAATAGGTAAGTACATCCAACTCTTTATCACTGAACGCTACTTTTTCGTGAAGCTCTTTCAGTTTTTGCTTCTTCAAGAATGATTTGTATACGATTTGTGACATCTCTTCATTGAAGTAAAAATTACGATCAATTACAGCCACCAATGACTCTTCCACTTCCTTAGGGTCAGCATTCTTAAACAAATAGCCACTTACTCCCTTTTCTATCAAATGCAATATGAAGCGTTCATCATCCTGCATTGATAACACAATTATCTTAACCGATGGAAATTGCTCTTTAATAATTTCAGTAGCCTCAATTCCATCCATAATTGGCATTTTTAAGTCAAGCAACACCACATCGGGGATTGGTTCTGTTACTTTCAATAAATCAATAAGCTCTCGACCATTTGCAGCTTCATATATGTTTGAAACACACGAAAAGTCATCTAGTATTGCACGCATTCCTTTTCTAAACAACGAATGATCATCAGCAATAACTACATCAATTTTTTTACTCACCATAACTATCGTTTTGAATGTTTACGGCCATTATTGTTGTTGTTCCTTTATCTTTTTTCGAAATAGTTTTGCTTTTAGCTCCTAACACCTCTACCCTACTCTGCACACTTGTTAAACCAAAACCTCCTTTCATTACTTTGTTTACATCAAAACCGATTCCTTCATCTAAAACAGAAAGCCAAAGCTTATAACCACAGAAACGTATCTTAACATTAACACTCTCACTTCTAGAATGCTTAATAGAGTTATTTACCAGCTCTCGAATTATTCGATATATCATAAGTTCGGTTCTAACATCAAATCGTTTATTTTCTCCTCCTAACCAAACGCTTACTTTCACCTTTTCTGTTTGATTAAAACGATTTGCCATCTCTCCCAGCGTTTCATAAAGACCAAATCGCTCGATAGAAGGAGGTAATAAATCCCTAGATATTCGTCGAATATCTGTAATTACTTCATGAACATGGTTTTTACTTTCGACTAACAACTCTTTCTCTTTCTCATTGACTTTTCGTTCTACCAAACTCAAACCTAAAGCCACGGCAGACAGAGCTGCTCCAACATCATCATGTAAATCTTCAGCAATTCTTTTTCGCTCACTCTCTTGTGCTTCAATAGAACGACTAAGGAGTTGTTTCTGCTGTTCTGATTTTATCTTGTTTATTTGCAATTCCTTTTCAAGCAACCGTCTCTTATACGTTACAAAAAACACGAAGACCCCAACTGCAAGTACCATCATACCAATAGTACCCAAGAAAAGTATTATTATTATTTGTGTTTCTTCGGAACCAACCATAACCCCACTGCAATTAATATGTACAATAACCAGATAAAAATCCCATGAAAAAGCCAAACTGTACGACTCAGATCAGAAGAAACTTTCAATGCTAAATTGCTTAATATGAAATTAAACAGATTAGCAGAAAAGTAGAACAATATTCCTGTATTGATCCAGATCAATGGCTCTTTTGTTACCTTCTTAATATCTAATCGATTTAACACTTTTATGAAATACAAAATTGCCAAAGCAATTATCAACAAACTCTCAATCCCTCTAGCAAAATTATTAAACATATAAAGAGATTGAATAAACAATGAATTAACCAGAGAATAACTAACAAATCCACTAATCAATAAAACAATCCAATTACGGGGAATATAATCTTCAAGGATACTTTTAAAAAAGAGACCGAGCATTATAAACTCTTCAATAGTATACAAATGCAACAATGGTAAATTATTACCATAGTAAGCTCTCATCAATCGAGATCCAACTTCAAACAATGCAACAAACACTAAATGAAGAACAATGATTTTTAATGGTTGACTTAAGCTCTTAAACTTAATCAAGCCCAAAACCAAAGGCAATATCTCTATCACCCAAACGAATTGTATTATTTTAAAAGATAGTTCCATTAATATTCTCTAATAAAAACGAAGGTTGTATCAAACCAATTTTAAGACAAGTAAAGATACCGTTTAAAAATCATTTTAATACAACCTTCAATTCTTATATCAAATATTATGGATTTCCTCCTGAACCATCATCATCGTCGTCGTCATCGTCATCATTATTATCTGGTCCACAAAACGGAGGACAAGGTGCTGAAAAATCAAACACTTCACTTTCCACACCACCTCTCAACATTGCTTTATTACGATCTACAGGATAAAGCATCATTCTTACACTCTTTTCAACTCCAAGTTTTAGCTCCAACTCTTGTTCTCCATCCCAATTGAAAATCTGATTTAGCTCTACTTTAGTCAACAAGTAAGCATTCTTATACATAAATGCTCTTTTGGATGCAAAATTACCAGGCTCTACCAATGTTTTACGCCACTTTTTCCATCTTGCAATACACTCTTTTACCTTATCCAGCTTAGCTGTCCAATCTTCATTATTTTCACCTAATTTATAGACTGATTTAGGAATATCTGCAAAATTATTTGCAGAACCATCTACACTAAATGCAGGGAATGCGAAAGCACACACAGTCTTACCATCTTCTTCAATTCCCATATAAACACGAATTCGATATTCGTTATTTACAGTCATTGCTCGATAAGTAGCTTCTTGCAAAACAATTCTAGGATAAACTAAATTGAACGTTTCCTCTTTTTCGGCTTCAAAATTTAGTTGCCAACTTTTAGCTTCCTGTGGATTTACCTGATCAGGCTTTAATTTCTTTGTGGTTTTCTTTTGATCTAATGTTTCCATTTTAAATGTGTAAAGGGTTTTTATAGAACAATATCATCCTAAAGTTAAAAAACAGATAGGACAATTATATTCTATTCCTCCTTACAAATCCTCCAAGCACCTATGAATCAAATAAAATAAAAAACCACAGAACAACACGCTGCGTACAACTACGCATATTTTTCAGTAATAATACGTTAAGAAAATCAGTGTCTTGTCTTTAACTCTTGGATTACATTTTCAATTCGATACCCTTTGTAGGTTAACAATACAATAAGGTGGTACAATAGATCGGCTGCTTCATACATGAAGTTTTCATCATCTTCTGCCATTGCTCCAATAATGGTCTCAACAGCTTCTTCTCCTACTTTCTGCGTTATTTTTCTAATTCCTTTCTGAAAAAGCATCGTAGTATAAGACCCCTCTGGCATCTCTTCTTTTCGTTGATCGATGAAATCCTGCAAATGCTTTAGGAAAGCAAAATCATCGGCCTCATTTTTCTCATTGAAACAAGTATCAGCTCCGGTATGACACACCGGACCAACCGGGTTTGCTTTTATCAACAACGTATCGTTATCGCAATCGACCAATATCGATATAACATTCAAGAAATTACCCGACTCTTCTCCTTTTGTCCAAAGGCGATTCTTCGTTCTACTATAAAAGGTAACTTTTCGCTCTTCCTTGGTTTTATTATAAGCATCGGCATTCATAAAACCAACCATTAATACTTTTTGTGTTGAAGCATCTTGAATTACGGCAGGAATTAGTCCATTACCCAATTTATCGAAATCTAAATTCATCTTAAGGTTTATATTTATCGAACATTAATGTTCTGTTGTTTTAAATAGTTCTTTAACTCTGGTATTGCCACCTCTTTGTAGTGAAAAATACTAGCTGCCAATCCTGCATCTGCTTTTCCCTCGGTAAATACATCGACAAAATGATCCATATTACCGGCTCCACCAGAAGCAATAATAGGAATTGACAACTCGTCTGACATTCGGGCTAATTCTCTATTGGCAAACCCATTTTTTGTTCCATCGTGATTCATCGACGTAAACAATATTTCGCCAGCCCCACGGTTTTCAGCTTCCTTTGCCCACGAAAAAAGTTCTTTCTCGGTAGGGATGCGACCACCATTTACTGTTACCTGCCAAAGATTCTCGTCATTCATTCGGGCATCAATTGCTACTACCACAAACTGACTCCCAAAGTTTCGAGCTAAATCGTCAATCAATTGAGGATTTCTCACAGCCGATGAGTTAATCGACACCTTATCTGCACCTGCATTTAATAATTTCTCGGCATCACTTATTTCACTTATTCCACCACCAACAGTAAATGGAATATTAATATGACGAGCTATTCGCTCTACCAGCTCTACAAATGTTTTTCGACCTTCGTGAGTTGCCGTTATATCCAGAAACACCAATTCATCGGCTCCTTGTTCGGCATAAAAAGCACCTAGTTCAACCGGATCTCCCACCGATTGAATATTTACAAAATTGACTCCTTTTACCGTTTCGCCATTCTTTATATCGAGGCAAGGTATTATTCGTTTTGCTACCATACTCTTGCTTTCTATTGGTTCAAAATAAAACGGCTAATATCTTTCATATCTATGCGCCCTTCATAAATTGCTTTTCCCACAATTACTCCCGGAATAGCCATTTCATCCAGCTTATAAATATCATCCATATTGCTAATCCCGCCACTGGCAATCAACTCGATTCCCTCACACTTTTCCTGAAGAAGTTCATATAAATCGAAGGAAGGACCAGTCAACATTCCATCTTTGGCAATATCTGTCGAAATTACCTTTTGAGCTCCTTTAGTCACATAGTTGTTTATAAAGTCGACAATTTCCAGGTCGCTTTCTTCCTGCCAGCCGGCTATTGCAATCTTTCCATCTTTGGCATCTGCTCCCAGAATAATTTTTTCCGAGCCATATTTCGATAACCATCCAGAAAAAACATCAGGTTCTTTCACTGCAATACTACCTCCAGTTACCATTTCTGCTCCCGACTCAAATGCAATATGCAAATCCTCATCCGACTTTATTCCTCCTCCAAAATCGATTACCAGGTTGGTATGACCAGCAATTCGCTCCAGCACTTTATGATTGACCACATGATGCGATTTCGCTCCATCTAAATCTACCAGATGCAAACGTTCTATCCCTGCATCCTGAAATATTTTGGCCACTTCGAGAGGATTCTCGTTATACACTTTTTTTTGTGCATAATCGCCCTGGTTAAGGCGAACACACTTTCCTTCTATAATATCTATTGCTGGAATAATTGTAATCATTGCTTATAGCATTCTGCTTAATTAGTAATTCAGGTTAATAAAGTTTTTTAAGATTTGCTCCCCCACATCTCCACTCTTTTCGGGGTGAAATTGGGTAGCATAAAAGTTTTTATAATGGAGTGCTGCCGAATAAGGCTGCACATAGTGGCAAGTTGCTGCTGCAAATTCACTTGCAGGCACATAATAAGAGTGAACAAAATACACGTAATCCTGCTCTTTTACTTCCTTAAACAAATCCGTTTTCAAGTCTAAAATCCGGTTCCATCCCATATGTGGAACTTTCAAACTTTGCTCCTTCGCTTTCGAGGCATCGAAACGCTTTACAGGCACATCGAAAATGCCAAGGCAATCCACATCTCCCTCTTCTGAGTGACGACACATAAGTTGCATGCCTAGACAGATACCTAAAACAGGTTGCTTCAACTCTTTTATCAACTGATCTAAACCAGTTACTTTTAAGTAATTCATTGTTGAGCTGGCTTCTCCAACTCCTGGAAAAATTACCCGATCGGCAGCTTTTATCTTATCCGGATCTGAAGTAATCTCTGCATCAACGCCAAGACGTTTTAAAGCAAAATCTACCGAGCGAATATTCCCCCCTTTATATTTTATTATTACAACATTCATCAAATTTTAATTACTGGATTTTCAGACTACCAGACAATAGACTATCAGACTAAAAATCCGAAAATCCAATAATCCTGAAATCCTATTTCATCAGCGATGCAATTTTTGCTTTCATTGCATCAAATTCTTCTCTGTTAAACAAGCGAGTTAGATAAACAATGGTGCCATCTTTATCCAGAATTACATTGCGAGTAATTCCAGCCTTTTTCTGAGCCACCAATCCAAATATATCGGCTCCTGGGTCTAAAGCCAATGGATAAGTTACTCCTACTTGCTTACCAAATTTCACCACTGTTTTCAATGGCTCATCGCGATCGATTCCATACAATGCGAAATCGTTACGATCCTTGTATTTCTGCCAGATCTCTTTTTCAATAAAGGGCATCTCTTTTCGACAAACGCCACACCAACTAGCAGTAAACTGTAGCATCACCACTTTTCCTTTTAAATCGGCCAAAGTCACTGTTTTTCCATCGGTTAATTTCATTGAAAAATCGGGCATTTTATCACCCACCTTTACAATGTATCCTCTGTCACCCGATGCTTTATGCCCACCTTGTGCATTCGATACTCCAACCATTCCCACACTCATCAAAACCATCAATAAAAAAGTCTTCATAATCTAAGTTTTTGCATTTATCACTTCGTGGTCAAAATTAATCGAATATTCCTGTAAAAACACACGGCTCACAAAAGAGCTTCAACTCTAACAAATTTACACAATCAACACCCGTTTACTTACACTTTACTTAATCACTTTTACAAATTCCACAAAATTCTTAACATTCACAGCTAATTCACCACCATTTTGTATTGCTTTCACAAAAGCACTTCCAATTATTGCTCCAGAAGTAAATTCACAAGCTTTATTAAACGATGCACTATCAGCAATTCCAAAGCCAATTTGTGTAGGCGTTTTCAGCTGCAAAGCTTTGATTCGCGCAAAATAATCCTCCTGCTCTTTCGAAATACCACTTTTTGCACCTGTTGTTGCCGACGACGCCACCACATAAATAAAGCCATGCTCTTCTTTGTCCAACTCCTCAATTCTTTCTACCGGAGTTTGCGGAGTAATAAGTGGTACATTTTTCAGTCCATTCTTATGGAAAATTGTTTGGTAATTCTTTCGATATTCTCTCATTGGTAAGTCAGGTAAAATTACTCCATCTATTCCCACCGCTTTGCAATCGACACAAAATTGCTCTATCCCATATCGATAAACCGGATTCAAATACCCCATCAGCAATACAGGTATAGAAACATATTTTCGCATCTCTTTCAATTGTTCAAAAAGCAATTTCAGACTAATTCCATTTTGTAAAGCTTTCTGACTAGCCATTTCAATGGTCTCTCCGTCGGCCAATGGATCGGAAAAAGGAATTCCAATTTCTACCACATCAGCACCTGCCTTTTCCAGCTCAACCAGTATTGACAAGGTATCATTCAATTCAGGAAAACCGGCCGGGAAATATATCGTCAATACGTTCTCCTTTTTTTCCCGAAATAAAACATCTATTCTATTGTCCATTTTTGATCGTTTATAGTTTACAACCGTGAGCAAAGAAAACTCTCGCGATTATGTCATTCCTAGCTGTTCATCTTTGCGATATAGGTTTCCATATCTTTATCTCCTCGTCCCGATAAGTTGACCACCACCACATCGGTTGGTTTTAGAGCCAACTTAGGCAGGGCCGCCAAAGCATGCGCTGATTCTAGCGCCGGAATAATTCCCTCCAATTGTGTTAACTCGAAAGCAGCCTGCAACGCTTCTTCATCGGTGGCATTCATCACTGTAGCTCTTTTTTGCGTATACAAATTGGCATGTAACGGACCAATTCCGGGATAATCAAGTCCTGCCGAAATGGAGTATGGTTCGGTAATCTGCCCGTCTTCGTCTTGCATCAGTAACGTTTTACTTCCATGAATAAACCCAACATTTCCCTGTGCAATAGATGCTGCAGTCTCAGCTGTCTCCACTCCCATTCCTGCCGCCTCAACAGCCACCAGCTCTACCTCTTCATTGTCAAGAAAATGATAAAAAGCTCCGGCGGCATTACTTCCACCGCCCACACACGCCACTACATAGTTGGGCAACTGACTCATTTGTTCTTTTATCTCCTTGCTTATCACCGACTGAAGTTGGGCTACCATATCGGGATAAGGGTGCGGACCAACCACCGAGCCAATCACATAAAAAGTATCTGTGGGATGATTAATCCAATCGCGAATGGCCTCATTGGTGGCATCTTTCAATGTTTTGTTTCCACTTTCGGCAGCACGAACTTCGGCTCCCAACATTTTCATGCGTGCCACATTAGGCGCCTGACGAGCAATATCGGTAGCGCCCATATAAACCACACACTCCAATCCCATAAGTGCACAAATAGTAGCCGTTGCCACACCATGCTGGCCAGCTCCAGTCTCGGCAATTATTCGCGATTTCCCCAACTGTTTAGCAATAAGCACCTGCCCAATGGTATTGTTTACCTTATGCGATCCGGTATGATTCAAATCTTCTCGTTTCAGATAAATCTGAGCATTATACTTATCACTTAATCGTTGCGAAAAATAGAGAGGTGATGGTCTTCCTACATAATCTTTCAACAACTTCACATACTCCTTCTGGAAACTATCCGATTCAATAATTTGCTCCCAGTTGGCTTTTAGCTCATCGATATTATGCTGTAGCAACTCAGGTATGAAAGCTCCACCAAAGTCGCCATAATAACCGTCCTCGTTGGCCAAATATTTTGATCTGTGCTTATCCATTATTTCATGTGTTTAAAATTTTTCTGCGGCTTCGCAACTTTGCAGAAAAATTTCTGCACCCTTGGAACCGCTTCGCTCTCACATAAACTTTAATCATTCTAGTTTGTGAAATTTAGAATGCTGAAAGTTCATGTTCGTTTCTTAGTCTGTTAAAAAAATCATCTACTAAATTGCAGGCTTTTACTCCTGGCACGGTTTCAAACCGACTGTTAATATCCACCCCGAACAAAGCAGGATGAGCCAGCTTCTTTATTTTGGCGGCATCGGATAAGCCAATACCTCCACTTAAAAAGAATGGTGTTTTTAAATTATATCGCGTCAAAATATTCCAATCGAACTTCTTTCCACTTCCCCCATAAGCAGTTGTATCTGTATCGAACAGGAAGTAATTAACATGCTGTTCATAAGTCTTTAATTGACTAAAATCGAAATTCTCTCTTACTCTAAAAACCTTTATTATTTCCAGGCCAGCAGCTTTTAAATACTCACAAGTTTCAGGACATTCATCTCCATGCAACTGTAACACATCCAAATTAAACTCATCTGTTTTTCGAGTTATCACATCAATGGTTTCATTGACAAAAACACCCACTTTTTTTATCGATTCAGATAATACTGAAATATCTAATTCTCCAGCACACACATTACGTGGCGATTTCTTATAAAAGATAAAGCCCAGATAGTCGGGATTTAACTTTGCCATGGCTCTCATGTTATCCTGAAATTTTGTCCCGCAAACTTTTATTTTCAGTTCAGTTGTCATGCTCTTACTTGCTTTAGATTGATCACAAACTGCTTAAATGCAGCAGCCGGATCTTGTTCCCTCATAAAACAATCGCCCATTAAAAAGCCTGAAAAACCAGCTTTTCTTAGTCGCTCAATTACACCTACTGAATAGATTCCACTTTCGGCAATCAACACCTTATCTTCTGGTAAAAATGGAACCATTTGCTCCGACTTTTCAATATTCACCTCAAAATGGTGCAAGTCACGATTATTAATTCCTATGCAATCTTCATCGCCGGAAATCTTCACTAACTCTTCTTCGGCATATAACTCTAACAATACCTCTAATCCTAATTGGTGAGCCAACTTTGTAAATCGTTTTATCTCTTCTTTAGTAAGCACCGCAGCAATTAATAGAATAGCACTTGCACCAATACCTTTTGCTTCAAATATCTGAAACTCATCCACCACAAAATCCTTCCTAAGAATAGGAATGGTAATTTCGCTTTTTGCCCATTTCAAATCGAAAAGTGTTCCTCCAAAAAAACGAGTATCAGTCAACACCGAAACTGCTGATGCACCTTCTCGTTCGTACCCTTTGGTTACCTCTAAAACAGTAGACTGATTATTAATAACTCCACGCGAAGGAGATTCGCGCTTGAACTCAGCAATAATCCCCGTCTTCTCTTCACTCACAATATATTCCGAGAAAGAGGGAATAGTCTTTTCAAAAAACGGATACTTTTGAATCAGTTCCATAGAAATCAACTGTTTTCTCAGTCCAATTTCTCGTCTCTTATGTGCTATTATCTGATCAAGTATTGTCATGCTTCCTACTTTTGAGTGATTTGCTTTAACACATCATAACCTTTTCGGTCTTTAAGTGCTCTTTCCGCTCGCTCTAAACAAGTTCCCATATCGGCGGCACTATTCATTGTTTTCAAAGCTAAAGCCGCATTGGCTACCACCACACTACTTTGCGCTTCGGTTCCTGCTCCTTTCAGGATATCTACAAACAATTTTGCCGATTCTTCAATGTTTTTTCCTCCAGCTAAATCCGCTTCTTTCAATACTGAGAATCCCAAATCTGCCGGAGCAATTAACTGCTCCCCTCCATTACTTACACTTCGGAATGAATCGGTCAACGAAATTTCATCGTAACCATCCAATGAATGAAGAATGGTGAAATTCTTATTGCTTTGCTGAAACATATAATTGTAAAGTCGCATGGTTTCCAGGTCGAAGACACCCACTAGTTGATTTTTAGGAGAAGATGGATTAACCATTGGTCCCAGAATATTGAAAAATGTTTTCATTCCTAAGTCGCGTCGGATACCACCAACAGCTTTCATGGCCGGATGAAAAAACGGAGCATGCAAATAGACAAAGCCCGCTTTATCCAATGAACTTTTCAACTTTTCCTGATCATTGCTAAACTCATATCCCAGAAATTCCATCACATTACTTGAACCACAAACCGAAGAAACACCGTAGTTGCCATGCTTGGCCACTCTCTCTCCTGCCCCGGCAACCACCAACGATGCCAGCGTAGAAATATTAAATGTGTCTTTCCCATCGCCACCAGTCCCACATAAGTCGATGGTATTAAATTCTGAAAAGTCGACTGCCACACACAGCTCCAACAGTGCATCTCTAAACCCCGAAAGTTCATCCACATTGGCCGGACGCATCATATACAGTCCAAGGAATGCTGCAATTTCAGCATCGTTATATTTTCCATTGGCAATATTTACCAACACCTCTTTGGCAACACTTCTGTTTAAAGTTTTGTGCCGAATCAATTGCTTAATTATTGCCTTCATTATTTCTGATTTAACCAGTTTTTCAAAATCATTTTTCCCTCAGGAGTTAACACCGACTCGGGATGGAACTGCACTCCTCGCACATCGTAATCCCGGTGTTTCAATGCCATTATTTCTCCTGATTCATCTACAGCAGTCACCTGTAATTCTTCAGGCAAACCTTCAGAGTCAACTACCCACGAATGGTACCTTCCAGCCATGAATTTATCTGACAAGCCTTCCAATACATGCTCTTCCACTTCCGTTTTCAAAACCGGAGTAGCAATACCATGAAAAACCTGATTCATATTCTTAATCTTTCCACCATAGACTTCGGCCATGGCCTGAACACCCAGACATACTCCAAAAATCGATTTCGATGTACCGTATTTTGCGATTAACTCTTTCAGTATTCCTGCATCTTCAGGAATTCCGGGACCTGGCGAAAGCAATATTTTATCATAAGTCGCTACCTCTTCCAAGCTAATTTTGTCGTTTCTATAAACATCTACTTGTGCATCGGTCAATTCCTTTAGGTAATGCACCAGGTTATAAGTGAACGAATCGTAATTATCTAATACTAATACCTTCATAGCTTACTCTGTTTCGTAATTGAAAAACTTGGCCTCCATTATCGCTTTTTTCAAAGCACCCAACTTATTATTCACCTCTTGCAGTTCGTTTTCTTCTTTCGAATCGGCTACAATTCCTGCACCCGCCTGATAAAAAAGCTGGTTGTTTTTGCTCAAAAACGAACGAATCATAATGGCATGATTCAGGCTTCCATTGAAGCCCATAAAACCAATGGCTCCACCATAATATCCTCTGCGATGAGGTTCGTACTCATCAATCAGCGTCATTGCTTTATATTTGGGGGCTCCAGACAAGGTACCTGCCGGGAAGCAATCGCCATATACTTTTACAACATTGTATTTCTCGGGCAACTTTCCGGTTACCTCAGAAACCATATGCAACACATGCGAGTAATATTGAATTTCGCGATAGTTGCTTACCTCTACCTCTTCGGAATTTCGACTTAAGTCATTTCTTGCCAGATCAACCAACATCACATGTTCTGCATTTTCCTTTGGGTCATTCATTAATTCAGTAGCTAACTCACGATCTTTTTCATCGTCGCCCGTTCTTCGGAATGTACCGGCAATGGGATTAATAATGGCTTCCTGCTCGTTAATAATTAGCTGTGCTTCTGGCGAAGAACCAAATATTCTGTAGTCTCCATAATCGAAATAGAAAAGGTATGGCGAAGGATTGATTCGCCTTAAAGCGCGATATACATTGAATTCATCACCGCGAAAGGCCTGTGAAAAGCGACGAGACATCACCATCTGGAAAACATCACCTTTATAGCAGTGCTGTTTCCCTTTGTAAACCATTTTTCGATATTCTAATTCGCTGGTAGTTGAGAACTCTTCTTCGGAAGGATAGAATTTATAGTTTCCTGTATTTCTATTCAACAGCAAATCCACCACATCCTGGCTTCTGCTCTTATCGTCGAGCAATACATTCTCGATAAGGTAAAGCTGATTATGAAAGTGATTGAATGCAATTACATAACGAAAAAAACCATAGCGTAAATCGGGGATCTGACTTTCACTGTTCGGTTTACTTTTAAATCGAATATCTTCGAAATATTGTACCGAATCGTAAGTAGAATAACCAAAAAGCCCCGTAACATCTTCGCTATCCTCATTTTTCTCGTAATCGAATGCAGCAAGAAAATCGTTGAAATATTCAGCCACTTCTCCATTATCCTCAATCTCTTTCGCCACCTCTTCTACCCCTGGCAACTGATAATTCAGTTTAAAATCATCAACTACGAAAGAGGCTAGTTCATCGAAACAGATATACGACATGGAATTCTTGTTTCCATGGTAATCGCTACTTTCCAACAACAGCGCCTGCGGAAATCGATCCCGTATTTTCAGGTAAATGGCAACCGGAGTCAGCAAATCGGCCAAGCTTCCTGGTAGCTCTTTTCGTATTGTGAAGAATTTTACTTGTTGCATATCATTTGAGTTTAGAATAAAAAAAAACGGCTTGCCGAGGATTCGACAAGCCGTTTTCACATATTCGTTTATACTACATTAGCACATACCGACAGCTATCTCACCTCTTTTTGTAGAAGATAAGCAATGCCACCACCATGTATGTACTTGTTGTAAATTCATTTTTTCTTTCTTTCCAGTTGCAAGTATAGCAAGTTTAAATTACAAATCAAAACTTAGCACTTTACGTTCACGATAATTTAAAAGTTATTACATCGCTTTATTATCATTTAAAACGAATAGCTTAACCCTACTCCTAACAGTTGTTTATACTGAATAGTAGGACCGCCTTTTACTCCTCCATCATCTACTGTTTTAACATCGTCATCGTATGCCATGTTCACAACAAAATTGGTTGCAAGGTATTTATTGATCTTCATATTCACCATCACATCCCACGTCATGTCTATCTTTTCAGGATGATCGAGGTAATTTGTAAAAAGTTCCAACTTCGATTTTAATGTTACATTGGTCAACACTTCTTTTTCGAACATTGCCTTTACTGATGCACCCATTTCTGCACGACTATTCTTCCCTTCATCTATACCATAGTTTTCCACTAACTCATCATCTGAAACCACAGTCATTTTCATTGATAGTGGAGCCATTAGCAATGAAAAATGCTTACTTGGCTTATAATCCATACCCAGTCCTAGGGTAAAAAAGGCAGGAGAAAACAGATTCGACATATATTCTTTTTCGGGATATTTATACCCTTTTGCAAACTGTGTTTTAAAAGTAAACAACCCACTAAAGCTCCAGTGTTCTCCGGTTTGCCATCCCATTTTTGAAGAAAAATCGATTCGGTCATCACTCTTCTTCGTTTTTTCATCTCCTTGGCGAGTTAATCCATAGCCCAGAATAATGTTATTATTCCACGTGAATGTTCCCTTTTTATAATTCGCATCGTAGTTAAGCAATAGGTTTAGTGCTACTGAATTTTCACCTCCAGATGCCCAATTAGAAAAAGAAACCTGACTAAAATTCAATGAATTTACACCTTTAAATTTCCAGTGTTTAATGGAATCGGCTTGTGCATATGAGGCTATTGTTGCAACAACCAAAACCAATACTAAATATACTTTCTTCATAAGTTCGTTTACTTTACCTGATGCACATGCACATCTGTTTGAGGATATGGAATTGAAATTCCTTCTTTATCGAATGCTTTCTTAACTTGCTCTAACATATAGAAATGAACATTCCAATAGTTCTCCGATTTTACCCATACACGCACTGCAAAGTTCACTGAGCTATCTGCCAGTTCCGATACAGCAATAAATGGTTCCGGATCATGTAAAATATGTTCATTGGCATCTATTGTTTTTCTTATTACCGAACGTGCTTTATCAATGTCATCGTCATATCCGATACCGAAAGTAAAGTCGACACGACGCGTTTCCAACCTTGAATAGTTAACCAACGACCCCGTCGATAAGCCTCCATTAGGTATTACAATCACCTTGTTATCGGGGGTTGTCAGTATAGTGTTGAAAATCTGAATTTCGTTTACTACTCCCATATACCCCTGAGCTTCGATAAACTCTCCTACTTTAAAAGGTTTGAACAACAATATCATAACTCCACCAGCAAAATTCTGAAGTGTTCCCGACAAAGCCATACCAACAGCTAAACCAGCAGCACCCAAAACAGCAATGAACGATGTCATTTCAACTCCCAACATTCCTAAAACCGTTATCACTAACAACGTTTTAAGAAGCATGCTAAACAAACTCTTCAGGAAAGGACGCAGTGAAGCATCTATCTTCTGTTGATCCATCAATCGATTTATCACATTGGTAAGAATCTTTACTACCCACAATCCAATAAAAAATACAATTATGGCATACACCAATTTCGGTCCATAAAGCTTTACCAAATCCAGCATCATTTCTCCAAATGATTCTATCTTTTCCATGGCTTAAATTTTAATAGTTCATGGAAATAACATAATCATCCCTCGCTGGTTCAAAACATCAACATAAATAGATTAATTAAAAACAACAGTTCTATTCTTGTAAACCAATAATTTCCGTTCCAAATGCTTTGAAATAGCTTTAGAAAGCACAATTTTCTCTAAATCACGCCCCTTTCTTACCAAGCTCTCCACCGTATCGATATGGCTACATTGTGTTACATCCTGAACAATGATTGGCCCTTCATCCAGATCGCTTGTTACGTAATGACTGGTTGCTCCGATAATTTTCACACCTCGCGCATGCGCTGCATGATAAGGTTTAGCTCCAGCAAATGCAGGCAAGAAGGAATGGTGAATATTTATAATTTTATTAGGGAAACGACTTACAAAATCATCGGATAACACTTGCATGTAGCGTGCTAAAACTGAAAAATCAATTTCATATTCCTTTAGTAATTCAATCTCCTTTGCTTCTTGTTCGGCTTTATTATCCTTGGTGATAGGAATATAATGATAATCAATCCCGAATCGTTCAGCTACTGGTTGCATATTAGGATGGTTACTTATAATCACAGGAATCTCTACATTCCACTCCCCTGCTGTATATCGCGAAAGAATATCGAACAAACAATGCGACATTTTTGAAACGAAAAGAGCCATTCGTGGCTTATCTGTTGAGAAATACAACTTCCAATTCATGGCATATTTATCGGCAATCAATGTTCCGAAAAACTCTGCAATTTTCTCTTTGGGAATCCCAAAATCTTCCAACTCCCATTCCACTCGCATGTAAAATACTTTCTCTTCATGATCGACATGTTGATCGAGAGAAACAATATTGGCATTATTCTGATTCAGGAAATCGGTTACTGATGCAACAATTCCTCGTTTATCAGGGCAATGCAGTAATAAGATAGCTCTATTGGTTTCGGTTTTAGTTGTTCGTATACGATGCATATTTTGTATCCTTTTGTTCGTTTTAGTTTAAAGCATTCCTTTTGTCGATGGCAACTGATCGATCATTGGATCGTGTCGGATGGCCATTTTTATGGCTCGTGCCAAAGCTTTGAAAATGCCTTCAATTTTATGGTGTTCGTTAGCTCCTTCTGCTTTAATATTCAAATTACAAGCCGAAGTATCGGAGAACGATTTGAAGAAATGTAGAAACATCTCTGTAGGCATATCGCCAATTTTCTCTCGATTAAATTCGGCATCCCACACCAGCCAAGGACGTCCACCAAAATCCAGTGCCACTTGCACTAAACAGTCGTCCATTGGCAAACAATAACCATAGCGTTCAATGCCTCGTTTATCGCCCAGTGCCTTTTTGAATGCTTCTCCCAAAGCCAGAGCCGTATCTTCAATGGTATGGTGTTCGTCTACCTGTAAATCGCCTTTCACCTGAATAGATAGATCACATCCTGAGTGGCGAGCAATTTGTTCCAGCATATGATCAAAAAATCCCAGTCCAGTAGCTATTTCTGCTTTGCCATCGCCATCTAAATCCAGCTTAATTTCAATATCGGTTTCATGTGTTTTTCGCACCACCTCAGCAGTTCGTTCTCCTTTGCGAATAAAAGCAAATATCTCATCCCAGTCTTCACTAATCAGGGCACAACTAGTTTCTAAGCTTGCTTCAGCAACCATTTGTAATCCTGCTTCCTTCGACTGAATCAGAATACCTTTCGCACCTAAGTTGGCCGCTAGCTGAATATCCGTTATTCTGTCTCCAATAACAAAAGAGGAAGCTAGATCGTAACTTCCATCCATATAATTGGGAAACATTCCTGTTCCCGGCTTACGCGTTGGCGCATTTTCTGCCGGCATTGTTTTATCAATAAGAATATCGTCGAAAACAATTCCTTCGCCTTCAAATGCTTTCAACATTTTATTGTGAGCCGGCCAAAATGTTTCTTCCGGGAAAGATGCTGTTCCCAAACCATCCTGGTTGGTCACCATCACTAATTCAAAATCGGTTAATCTTCTAAGCTGATATAGATTTCGAAATACTTTGGGATAAAACTCCAACTTCTCTAAACTGTCCAACTGATAGTCAACCGGAGGTTCAATGACTAAAGTTCCATCGCGATCGATAAAAAGTGCTTTTTTCAAATTTTGTTCTGAATTCTTCATAGTCAATTACTTTTCCAGTTTCAATAATGCGTCCATCAATTGCTTATTCTCTTCAGGAGTTCCAATGGAGATTCGCAAACACTCATCACAAAGAATTACTCTGTTTCTATTTCGAATGATGATCTGCTGTTCCACCAACTGATTATAAATTCCATCAGCATCTGTGGTCTTCACTAAGATAAAATTGGCATCGGAATCAAATACCTTAGTCACAAAATTCAATTTTTGCAGCTGCTTGGCCAATGCCTCACGTTCTTTCAACAAAATATCGATCCACTCATCCACCTGCGCTTTTCGACTTATAAGTTCTAAAGCCTTTTCCTGTGTCAGGATATTTAAGTTGTATGGATATTTCACCTTATTCAAGACGGCTATCAATTCTGCACTGGCGAAAGCCATTCCCAGTCGCAAGCCAGCCATTCCCCACGCCTTGCTAAACGTTTGCAAAACCACCAAGTTAGCATAGCTATCAACTTCATTCAACATAGATGCTTGTTCTGAGAAATCGATGTAAGCTTCATCTACAATCACCAAACCATCGAACGATTCAATCAAACGCATCATCTCTTTTCGATCCAGATCATTCCCTGTGGGATTGTTAGGCGAACATAGAAATACCATTTTGGTATTTTCATCGGTAGCACTTAAGACTTTATCCACATCCAACTGAAAATTATTATCCAGATTTACTGTTCGAACTTCCACATTATTAATATCTGCAGCCACCTGATACATTCCGTACGTTGGAGCTATGGTTACCACGTTATCGACTCCCGGTTCAGCAACCGAACGAAACAACAAATCGATGGCTTCATCGCTTCCATTTCCCAGAAAAATCTGATTTACCTCTACTTGCTTCAACTTTGCAATTTCAGTTTTCAGCTTTAATTGATAAGGATCGGGATAACGATTGAACGGTTCATTGAAAGGATTCTCGTTGGCATCCAGAAATACCCCTTCGCTTCCAGCAAACTCATCTCTTGCCGACGAGTAAGGTTTTAAGTTGGCTATATTTTTTCGAAGTAATTGATCAATATTCATAGTTTGAGCACCTTTGTTTTGTTCGTAATCTATTGCATTCGAAGAGTAGCTGCATTTTTGTGGGCAAACAACATTTCTGCCTCTGCCATCACCTCGATGGTTTTTCCCAACTCCTGAATACCCGCTTTCGAAATCTCCTGAAAAGTAATTTTCCGCATGAAACTGTCCATATTCACGCCACTATACGATTTTGCCCAACCGTTGGTTGGCAAAGTGTGGTTGGTTCCCGAAGCATAGTCTCCGGCACTTTCTGGTGTGTAATTCCCCAAAAACACCGAACCAGCATTCGTTATTTTAGCGGCAACTTCTAAGTAATTTTCAGTAGAAATGATTAAGTGCTCGGGCGCATATGCGTTTATCAGCTGTACCATTTCCTGCTGATTTTTCACCAATAAAATATTACTATTCAACAGTGCTTTTTCAGCAATCTCTTTTCTTGGCAACTGCCCCAATTGCGCCTCCAACTCGTCAGTCACCTTACCAATCAACTCTTCACTGCTAGTAACCAGCACCACCTGACTATCTGCCCCGTGTTCTGCTTGCGAAAGTAAATCGGCAGCTACGAAAGAAGCATCGGCACTATCATCGGCCATTATTGCGACTTCCGATGGACCTGCAGGCATATCGATAGCCACATCGGCAATGCTTACCAACTGCTTGGCTGCAGTTACAAACTGATTACCCGGCCCGAAAATCTTACACACCTTAGGAACCGATTCTGTTCCCAAAGCCATTGCACCAATAGCCTGTACTCCACCAATTTTAAACACCTTGCTTACACCAGCCAACTTGGCTGCGTACAAAATTGCTGCGGGTAGTTTTCCTTCTTTGTTGGGAGGCGAGCAAAGCACAATCTCTTCACATCCGGCAATTTTTGCTGGGATAGCCAACATCAAAACTGTTGAAAACAGCGGCGCAGTACCTCCTGGCACATACAATCCAACCGACTCGATAGGTACTTGCTTCTGCCAGCATTTCACTCCCGGCATCGTCTCTATCACCTCATCTCCCTCTAGCTGTTGCTTGTGAAAAGTTTCAATATTTTTTGCAGCTACCTGCATAGCTTCTTTCAGCTCTACACTCACCAAAGCTGCTGCCTCTTGCCACTCTTCTGCTGATATTTCAAACTGATCTAGCTCTACATTATCGAAGTGGCCGGTGTATTTCTTGATAGCTTCATCGCCTTTTTGGCGAATCTCATCAATTACCAACTGCACCGATTCATTCAGAGATGCATTATCTAATACCGGACGTTTTAACAGTTCGCCCCATGTTTGTCTGGAAGGATATTTAACTACTTTCATTGCTTGTGCTCTTCATTTAATTTTACGACCCAGAGTTCGATTTACATGATCATTTTCTCGATTGGAATACTTAGAATTCCCTGTGCTCCGGCAGCTTTTAGCTTACCAATAATTTCCCAGAACACATTTTCATCGATTACAGAATGCAGCGAAACCCATCCTTCTTCAGCCAGTGGCATTACCGTAGGACTTTTCATTCCTGGTAGCATATTGGAAATCTCTTCGACTTTTTCTTCGGGAGCATTCAATAGAATATACTTTTTCCCTTTTGCTCTTTCTGCCGACTCAATTCTGAACAGCATCTCTTCGAGTAGTGCTTTTTTCTCATCCGACAATCCTGGTGTTGCCACTAAAACAGCTTCAGAAGGAGTTACCACTTCCACCTCTTTCAGGCGATTGCTCACCAAAGTACTACCAGAACTCACAATATCGAAAATAGCGTCGGCCAGGCCAATTCCTGGAGCAATCTCTACCGAGCCACTTATCTCGTGAATCTCTGCATCGATATTTTTTTCTTTCAGAAAATCTTTTAGAATTACCGGATACGATGTGGCAATTTTCTTCCCTGAGAAGTAACTCACATCTTCATAACTCTCGCTTTTAGGAATGGCTAACGAAAGACGGCATTTACTGAATCCAAGGTATTGGATAATATCTACCTCTTCCTTTTTTTCCATCACTTCGTTCAAACCAACAATACCAATATCGGCCATGCCATCGGCTACTGTTTGTGGAATATCATCGTCACGAAGAAATAATACTTCCAACGGAAAGTTTTTAGCAGAAGATACCAGCTGACGTTTTCCTTTTACCAGGTAAATTCCGGCTTCTTCCAACATTTTTATCGAGTCTTCGTTTAAGCGACCTTTGGTTTGAATAGCAATTCTAATCTTGTTCTGTGTTTCCATGTCTGTTTTTGGATATAAAAAAAGAGGCTCACCATGTATTGGCAAGCCTCTTTTGAATAAATATTTTTCTATAGTCTAGACAATATCATATCGGCCTACCGTTAGCAGGAATAAATGATGGCCGTAATGGTGTAGTCTTGAATTCATCTTCTTGTTTCTAATTTCACTGCAATTATAAATACAATTTGAAAGCAAAACAACCCTTTCAGTGTTAATTTGTCGTTAACTTCTACTTTCAGCCAACTTAGACACAATATATACGCGTAGACAAAATTTTCAATAATTATCCTACTATTCCCCTATTATTCTAATTTATACCGATAGATTGCCGGTTCTTCTTCCTGAACAACCACGGCATAAACCTCCTTTTTTGACCAGTCAACTGTAAAGGTTGATATTTTATGATCTAACACATAAATCTTCTTCATTTCCCCCTCATAATCCAACCATAACAAATAACGATAAACCCCATCAGAAAAACGTTGCTTTTCAGTTATATTATATATAAACCCATTAGGTCCACAACAAAGATTTCTAACTATACCTCCTCCTGATAAAAGTGTAGTTCCACTTGACGAGGCTTCATATTTCAAGTTGATATAGAAAGGCCCATCAATAATTACCTTAGGAATAAATAGCGTATCGTAAACGGTTATATGATCCCAATGTTGATGCCCCACAACAACTCGATTACTCCTTGGATACCGTTCAAAAATGCTATTATACACTGCTTCCTTAAAAATTACAGGAATCCCCTGCTCTATCATGGGATATTTCCCTTTTGCGCCGATTAACTTGCCCGATTTCATCTTGTGCAATAAGAAATGGCGATCATTATTTTTGTCGTAATTGGGTGTAGAAAAAAAGGTGTTATTATTCCACTGTCTAACAGATGCAACATAAACTGAATCGAGCTTAATTGTTTTTTGATAAACATCCTTTTTCCCAGCAAATATTTTTTTAGAATCGTAATAATTCAGTTTACGACCGACAATATCATAAGCCCAAAATGTTTTTTTATCCCAACTCTGCCCAAAAGAATGAGTATACAAAATCTCTCCAGGACCTCGTCCTTTATACCCAAACTGATTAATTATTTTCCCTGTATTGACATTTAATACATCGACAAAAACTTTACCAGTATTATTACCAACAAGGAGAAAAGAATCTGCAATCTGAAGATAATAAGGGCTATTTAATAACTCTGTATTTACTAACTCCCCCTTTAAAGGTATAGCACCATCGTAAATATCAGAGAAAAGCTTCACTTGCTTTTGCGAAAAGGCTGAAACATGAATAAAAAAACAAATCACAAATAATAATATGATTCTCATAACATTAGTTTTAGGTTCTTATCTCTCTCTCATTTCTTCCTATCACTACAATTATAAACTTAATATTTAATTTGATTCAACACAATTGATTTACTTTAATTATTTCAGAAAACCTTTTCATCACTATTTTGTCCTAACTTAGCGCAACTATTTACTATTAATTTATGAAGCAGATACCAGTAACCATAATAACCGGTTTTTTGGGAGCAGGAAAGACCACTTTATTGAACCAAATCATAAAAAAACACACGGCCAAAAAGTTTGTGATTTTCGAAAATGAATTTGGCTCAGAGAACATTGACAGTGAACTGATATACAAAACCGAAGGAGGAAATATCTACGAACTTTCCAATGGCTGTATTTGCTGTTCCATTACCAATGAATTTGGCTTAATGATTAATAGTTTATTGTTATCTAACAAGCAATTCAATCACCTGCTAATTGAGACAACTGGCATTGCTGATCCGGCTTCCATTCAAGAGTTTTTTGTAAGTGGAGAAAGAATTCGAAGTAAATTTTATGTAGACAGTACCATTGCACTCATCGATGGTGAAAATTTCTTCGATTTACTAACCGATAGATCGGAAGTAAGGCAGCAACTGGTATTGGCCGATCAGGTAATCGTAAATAAAATGGATCGAATTGATGATTTGAAGAAAGAGCAATTGGACCAAAAACTTCGCTTACTTAATCCCACTGCCCGCATCTATTACACTCAATTTGCACAGTTAAATGGAATTAATCTGTTAGACAACCACTTTAACACTGCTGAGAAAGTTGAACAGTTAACCTACAATCATTTTAAAACTGTACAATTGGTTAATGACGAAAAAGCCTCGAAACATGAAGCGATAACCACTTGCACCATATCGTTTAAAGGGGACTTCGAAGAAGAACGTTTTCGTTTTTGGATGGACTATTTCTTAAAATTCAATAGTTCGAACTTATACCGAATGAAGGGAATTATCTGCATCAAAAATGAACCTCAGAAGATGATTTTTCAATCGGTAAAAGGCTATTTCACATTGGAAGAAGGAAACTATTGGAACGATACTCCACGCGAAAACAAGATTGTTTTAATTGGTAAAAACATCAATAAAGAAGAGATTGAAAAAAGTTTGAAACAGATATTAGTAACCGAAACAGAATAAGTAGTACCAAACTCATATTCTAACACTGGGTACACTGCTACCGCACGAATCCTTTCGAGTGGGCTACAACTCCCACTCGTTTGTAACGAGTGACAACATACTTCCGAAACATGAAATTTAAATCCTTCGTTGCAAACGAAGGATAGAGAAATACAAAAGTGGCTCGCCAAAACAATTTTCAACGAGCCACTCCATTCAGATTTTCTGTCGTTTAGAAAACCCTGTATCTGGAAATCTTCTATTCAAACATATCTTTCATGCGACGGAAGAAGTTTTTCTCCTCTTGCTGTGGACCTTTCTGGAAAGTAGGACTCGACTGCAATTTCTCTAAGAACTTCTTATCTTCTGATGAAAGTTTCTTAGGCACCCAAACGTGAACACGAACCAATAAATCGCCACGACCGTAGCCATTTACATCTGGCAACCCTTTTCCACGTAGGCGAAGTACTTTTTCTGGCTGTGTTCCTCCTTCGATTTTCACTTTCACATGACCATCAACAGTTGGAATTTCAGCTGTTTTTCCCAATGCAATTTCTGGCATCGACAAGAACAAATTATAGATCAAGTTATTGTCATCACGGATTAACTCTGGATGATCCTCTTCCTCGATTAGCAGTAACATATCTCCAGCAACACCACCACGACGGGCAGCATTACCTTTTCCACTTACATTTAGCTGCATTCCTTCAGCTACACCAGCAGGAATTCGCAATGAAATTACCTCTTCGCCACGAGTCACTCCCTCACCGGCACAGTGCGAACATTTGTTGGTAATAACACGTCCTTCACCATTACATGATGGACATACCGAAGCAGTTTGCATTTGCCCCAAGAAAGTATTGCTGATGCGTGTTACCTGCCCTGAACCATTACAAGTGGAACAAGTACTGTAAGACGAACCTCCTTCGGCACCAGTACCAGAACAGTGCTGACAAGAGACATATTTCTTAATCTTAATTTTCTTCTCAACACCCTCGGCAATTTCTTTCAATGTCAGTTTCACCTTCACGCGAAGATTAGTACCGCGATTAGTACGCTGACGACGGCCTCCGCCACCTCCGAAACCACCAAAGCCACCAAAAGAGTCGCCAAATACATCGCCGAACATCGAGAAGATATCGTCCATTGACATTCCATGGGCACCTCCACCGAAACCTCCGGCTCCACCACCCATTCCGGCATGACCGAACTGATCGTAACGTTGCTTTTTCTCTTCGTTACTCAACACCTCGTATGCTTCGGCAGCTTCTTTAAACTTCTCTTCCGCTTCTTTGTTATCCGGATTTTTATCAGGATGATATTTGATCGCTTTCTTGCGATACGCTTTCTTTATCTCTTCCGGAGATGCACCTTTGTCAACCCCTAGTACTTCGTAAAAATCTCTTTTGGCCATTTCTTTTCGAATTCAGGTTTGCAAATTTACTCTCCAATTACCACTTTGGCAAAACGAATTACTTTATCGTTCAACATGTATCCCTTTTGGATCACATCAACTACTTTTCCTTTTAATTCTTCTGAAGGAGCCGGAATTTTTGTCAGTGCTTCGTGTACATCTGTATCGAACTCTTTTTCCATAGCCTCGATTTCTGTCACACCGTTTTGCTTCATAAATTCACTGAAACGGTTGTAAATTAACTCCACTCCTTGTTTCATGGCAGCAGTTGCTTCGTCTTCTCCTTGCATCGATTGCAATGCACGCTCAAAGTCATCGATAACTGGTAATACATCAACCAGGATTTTTTCTCCGGCCGATTTAATCAATTCCAGCTTCTCCTTCTGCGTACGACGACGGAAGTTATCGAACTCTGCCTGTAAGCGTAAATGCTTATCGTTTACAGTATTCAACTGTTCTTTCAACTGATCTGCTTCGCATTGTTCCTCTTTAGGTTCTTCAGTTGTTGCTTCAGCAGCAGCTTCCTGCTCATTCACCTCTTCCTGAACCACTTCTTTCTCCTCAACAACTTCCTTTTCTACTTTATTCTTACTCTTTGCCATATTTGTCTTAGTTATATTCAAAAATTAATGCACTGCCCTATTATCAACAATTTTGCCAAACCTAAAATCAGGTCAATATGACACAATTGCATCTATTTACTGACACACAACTTGTCAGTTACTCTTGTATTGAAAGACAATGTTAATTGCGAGTGCAAAGATACATAATCAAACTCCACTGACCACACAACTACATTCAAATACAATAATATTTTCATATTCAACTATTTGGATCGAGTTTTTATTTTTCATATTACACATAGGTATTTTAAAGCAGAAGTAGTGATTTTTTAAAGCTAACTATATATATTTAGCCCGAAAATCAATTTAAAAGAGGCGAAATGATTGGAGATATTTTATATGTAATGGTGGCAATTATTGGTTTTTTATTCGGAGGCATCTATCTCTTTAAAAAGAAATGCATGCCATATCACATTCAGGCATTAGATCAAGACTGGAATCAAATACCCATACCTATAAAAACCTTGTGTTTAGCCTTAATGCGAGTTGCGGGAGGAGGATACTTATCGATGGCTATAACTATATCTTTTTTTATCGGTTACAATCTCAACAACAATTTTTCCGGAAATTTGATTCTGTTTTCAATCGGATTAGCAGGAACAATTCCTTCTGTTTATGCAACCCTTTTTGTAAAAAAACACACCAAAGGAGAACCACCTACAACTCTTGCTTTAACCTCTATTTTATTATTAGTTGCCGCTTTTATTTCGTCAACACTACACTGGTAATGAATCAGTTTAAATTTCTAGTGGACAACTATTTTTCAAGCAAAAATTTTAGCAACCTAGCATGAGACGAAAGTCAATATCTTTCACGCCTCTTAATGAAGTCCTGAAAGCTTTTAATTAATATTGAAAAACTCTGTAGAAGCATTGGTGTTTCAGTTATCAAACAAGGAACTTTCGTTTTTCACTGTTTCATATGTGGTTAGAATCAGTCATTTAAAGGGGTATTATAATTGTTTTTTGAGTAGTCGGTTTGTTTTCCCGTCTTCTCCAGCCGAAGGGACTCTTCATTTTTGACTTACCCCAAAAATGAAGCAAAAAACGCAAGGCTGTTCCTTTCCTTCCTCCTCACTCTGCCAAAAACATAAGTCCGGGCAATGGATCTCCTGCGGAGCTAATCGCTTTCTGTTTGATCTCGTTCTCGAAAAAGGAAGGCCACTTTCGATTCTAAGAACAATTGTGAACAAGCCACCTACAATAAAGCCAGAAGCAGCAGAGAAGTTTCTGGCAAAGAAAGACGCAATAAACTGTATCAGTCGTTGTTTGACGTTCCCGTTTCCAGATCAAAATCAATCTTCCGGATTTTTAATTTGATCCTTGGTAATCTTGTAATATAAAAGAAAAGGCTACAGTATCAGCAGTTCATAATTAAGCAAAAATGAGGTTGTGCCAGCTTCTCTGGGATAAAAAAACTGGCACTTGATTTCCATCCTTCGGAGTTCACCTTATCGTTTAGGGAATAAAGCTCATTTTTTTCTGTTCAAATGCAGAAATACAAATGCACTTCCAGTAAAGAACATAATTAAACTATACACAGCTGGAGCAATAGCAAAAGTTGAATTTCCAAGCATAACTACTGCTATTGTAATTGCCAGTGTTCCATTTTGAATACCAGACTCAATAGAAATTGAAACGGCACTGTCTCTTTTTATATTAAAAAAACAAGGAAGACAAAAACCAACAAGCATAGATGCTACGTTTAGAGTTAAAGCAACAATTCCAGCTTGTTCAAAATAATCGACTACATTGTCTTTCTCTTTTACTACAATTCCGACTATAACCAGTATAATAACAATGCCCGAAGCTATTTTTACATTCGGAGCCATCCGTTCTGCAAACAAAAATTTATACCGTCTGATCGTCATACCACAACAAATAGGAACAATAGTTATGACCATTATCTGCAAAATGGCTGCCAATACATCTAGTTCTACAACAGCTCCCTGCTGTATGAAGTATTCAGTTGAGAAATTTACAATAAACGGAATAGTAAAGATTGTTACAAAGCTACTTATAGCAGTTAAAGTAACTGATAACGCGGTATTACCATTGGCCAAGTGAGCTATCAGATTAGAGGTTGGCCCTCCAGGACAAGCTGCCAAAATCATAATACCTATAGCTATGGCTGGTGATACAGAAAAAGATGCCGCAATAAGAAAACCAATAATCGGCAATATAATTAGTTGACTAAACAATCCTATAAATATTGCTTTGGGGTAAACAAAAATGCGTTTAAAATCTTTAATCTCCAGAGAAAGTCCCATTCCCAACATGATAATAAAGAGAGAGCCCCCCAAAAAAAGTGTAGAAAATTTGTCCATAAGTGATTATTATATTAATTAATGAATCACTTCCCTTTAATTTTTTCTACCTCAATTCCCCCCAGACATCTGTTGCTGACAAAATTATATATTTTGCTCACACAAACAATAGCTAAATCGTTATTTTATTGACTATTTAGTACATTCAGCAAGACATAAAATTTCCCACTTTTTAATATAAAGGTATTAATCAAGAAACAACACGATTAATAATACATGTGTGTTCCGAAAAAGCGAGAAGCGATCTCTTTCAACAGAATTGCACCTTTTGCTAACAGGATAACTCTTTCTATCAACAAAATTGACATAGATGTTAATGGAAATATTGTGATAATTAATAGAGTTATTAAGCTTCGTTATAATGTTGTATTTTATAAAGAAAAAGCTTAAATCGAAAAAGGATATGAATACAACTTGAATTATTACACCATGTCGTAAACATTGGAGTCATTTGATAAAGAGATAAATGAATGGGCATGATCAAAAAAATGCAGTCAGAAAAACCGACTGCATTGTATTATGTGAGAAATAATATTGATTTATTTCTTCTGTTTTTGAAGTGCTTCAATCAGCTCATCTTCTCGAAGATTGGTTCCAACAATAATTCCATCTCCATTGATTAGGAAATTAGATGGGATAGAATTTACATTGTATGCACGCGCGTATTTCGAATTCCAACCACCTAAATCGCTCACGTGATATGGCCATGTTAGTTTATCTTTTACAATGGCTTTTTTCCAAGCGTCTTTACGCTGATCTAACGATACACTGAATACTGTAAAGCCTTTTCCATTTTTAAAGGTTTGATCTTTGAATTGTTGATAAGCCTTTACAACATGTGGATTTTCACGACGACATGGTCCACACCATGATGCCCAAAAATCGATTAAAACCATTTTACCTTTCAGACTAGCCAGATCGATTTTCTTTCCATCTAAACCTGCCTCAACAATATTTGGTGCTTTGTTTCCAACTTCTGTTCCAACTTTTACTTTATCGCTGGCTACGCTTCCAAAAGCTACTCCAACCACCAACAAACTTAAAAATAACAACTTCTTCATATAGTACTTTTTTTTGCAAGCTTTTTGCCTGATTATTTAACTTGTTCGGTTCTTATAGACGAGAAAGATAGTAAAACCTTACATGCATTAACTATTTTTTTTCAACTACTAATTTCTTCTAATGAATAAGTACCTGTCCCCCTCTTTTGTTCATAAAAAAAGGATCGACTAATCGATCCTTTGAATGTTTGCTCCTATATTGTTGAGTCTTTCTTCTATTCGTTCGTAACCTCGGTCAATTTGATCGATGTTATGTATTTTACTTGTTCCATCGGCCGATAAAGCTGCAATTAGCAATGCTACTCCAGCTCGAATATCGGGCGAGCTCATCGTGGCTGCTTTCAGCCGATGACGCTGTTCTAGACCAATTACTGTTGCACGGTGCGGATCACAAAGAATAATCTGTGCGCCCATATCAATTAGTTTATCCACAAAGAACAAACGACTTTCAAACATCTTCTGATGAATAAGCACTGTTCCTTTTGCCTGTGTGGCTACCACCAAGAATACACTTAACAGGTCGGGAGTTAGCCCAGGCCATGGTGCATCGGCAATAGTCATTATCGAACCATCGATAAACGATTCTATTTCATATAAATCCTGCTGAGGAATAAATATATCATCGTTTTGCTGTTCCAGCTTAATTCCTAAGCGCTTGAACTGAGCCGGAATATTTCCCAAGTTCTGGAACGATACATCTTTAATGGTGATTTCGGAACGAGTCATGGCTGCCAAGCCAATGAAACTACCCACTTCAATCATATCTGGAAGAATTCGATGAGTTGTACCAAACAACTCTTTCACTCCATAAATCTTAAGTAGGTTGGAACCAATGCCATCGATTTTTGCTCCCATGCGAACCAACATTGAGCATAACTGCTGCAAATAAGGTTCACAAGCGGCATTAAAGATGGTGGTTTCTCCTTCGGCCATAACGGCTGCCATAACAATGTTAGCAGTACCTGTCACCGAAGCTTCATCTAGCAACATGTAACAGCCTTTCAACTGATCGGCTGCCACCTTATAAAAACTTTGCTGACTATCGAATTGAAAATCGGCACCTAGTTTTTGGAAACCAATGAAGTGAGTATCCAAGCGTCGTCGACCAATTTTATCGCCTCCTGGTTGTGGAATATATCCTTTCCCAAAACGAGCTAAAAGTGGCCCTATTATCATTATCGAACCGCGTAAGCTGGCTGCCTGTACAAAAAAGCGTTCGCTTTTCATGTACTCCAAATCAACATTTTCGGCAGTAAATGAATAATCGCCTTCTCCATTCTTAACTACCTCGACACCTAGCTCCTGAAGAATTTCAATGAGCTTGTTTACATCGCGAATATTTGGAATATTGGTTATTCGTACTGTTTCGCTAGTAAGCAATACAGCACAAATTACTTGCAATGCCTCGTTCTTAGCTCCTTGTGGGATAATTGTTCCGTTTAATTGACGGCCACCTTCTACACAAAATGTTGCCATAAGCTAAAGGGGAAATAAACAGTTATTACTTCTTTTTGAAATAACCTTTCTGGTTATTGTTGTAACGACGTTTGTTGTTATTATTATTGTTGTTGTTATTGTTCTTACGATACAAAAGTGTTTTCGACTCACTCAACGTATATTCGTCTTTCATCTGGATAGCTCCTTTTGAAAGCTCTTCCATATCTAGAACAATTTTATCATCTTCCACTGCATCTTTGTTCCACACCAAATAGCATTTCTTCATGTGGTTAGCCAATAGTGCAATCAGAATTTTCTTTTCGTCTCCTTCTTCGTATTCCACTGCTTTATCGATCAACAATTCCATTGTACGACCATAGTGGCGATACTTGATACGTCCGTTTGAATAAGGAACTTTTTTAGGAGGCTCCTGCAATTTCTCTTGCGAAGGCAACTCATAAGGAGAGTCAATATCTAATTTGAAATCAGACATAATTGCCAGGTGATCCCAAAGCTTATGTCTAAAATCAGGTATATCTCTTAAATAAGGGTACATATTTCCCATCACGTCAATGATGGCACGTGCAGCGCGGTTACGCTCTTCTTTATCTTCAATGGCAATACAATGATTTACCATATTTTGAATATTCCGCCCGTATTCTGGAAGAATTAACTTCTCGCGATTCGAATTATAATCCATGTATTCTTAATAAATTCAACTAAAAGGGGTCGATTAAAAACATAGAAAATGATAATTATAACACATTTGCTACATGAGTAAATTGTAAAATCGACTCAATCAATACTTAGCTATTAATTTTGAAGTTTAATGTAACAGAGGAATAACTTATCTATTCTATTTTTACTGGAAATCAATTAATGAAGACCTAAACTGCTACAAAGCTATAATTTAAAACTATTTACACAAAAAATAGTTCAGAAATTCCCTCATTTTCTAACTGTTCTATTTTACTAAACCCAGAATTGCTTGTCTTAGTATACGTCCCCTCACGTATTTTGTTTTAAATCGAAGACAATACTATCCTATAATTTTAAGTTTTGCAAATTTCAGCAGCAACTGTTTTTGTCCGGCACTCTTAAAAAATACTGTCGCTTTAATATCCGGATAAGTTCCTTCAATTTGAATCACTTTTCCGGAACCAAAACGTTGATGTTCTACCATCATTCCTGCTTGTATCTTACGAGGATCATCTCCTTCAAACTCTACAGCAGCACCTGTGGTTTTACGCAAGCTCATCAACCTGCTGGCTAAATTTGGCTGAATAGCTGGCTTTTTCACTGCTCTTTTCTCACGCGATGTTGTTCCTGCCAAGCCTCCGGTTGCCTTCATTCCTCCCACATGTCGCTGACCATAACCACTGGCTCCGTCCATGTATTTAGAATCCACTTCTGAAAGGAAACGGCTAGGTTCACAAAAGGCTAATTTACCCCACTGATAACGTTGCTTGGCCCATGCCAAATAAGCTCTTTTTTCGGCACGGGTAATGGCCACATAAAACAGTCGACGTTCCTCTTCCAATTCATGCAATGAGATGGCTCCGGAATATTGCGACGGGAATAGTTTATCTTCCATTCCTACCACGAAAACCACCTTAAATTCCAATCCTTTGGCCGAGTGAACAGTCATTAATGTCACACGGTTGCGATCTTCATCCTTTTCATTATCCTGATCAGTCAGCAAGGCCACATCTTCCATGTAGTTGTGTAAGCCATTGGGTTCTCCCTGCTCACGACCATTGGTGGTAAATTCCTGCAAACCATTCAGCAATTCCTGGATATTCTCAAACTTACTCAAGCCCTCAGGACTTTTATCCTGATACAAATCCTTCAGTAATCCTGTTTCGTTGGCTATTTCATTGGCTAAATCAAATGCATCCAACTCTTCCAATTTACCTGTGAAGCGCTGGATCATATGCACAAAGTTGGCCACCTTGGCAATCGTTCCTTTATTCAGTCCTGCATTATTATGTTCCAAATTCTGCACCACATCCCAAATGCTTAAACCTGTAGCATTGGCCTCATTTTCCAACTTACCAATAGTTGTTGCACCAATTCCTCGCGTTGGATAATTAATCACTCGCTTAAAAGCTTCGTTATCCAACGGATTAATTACCATTCGGAAATAGCCCAGGATATCTTTAATCTCTTTACGCTGATAGAAAGATAAACCTCCAAATATTTTATAAGGCAAATTGCGTTTACGTAAAGCCTCTTCAAAAATCCTCGACTGAGCATTGGTTCGATATAAGATAGCAAAATCGCTATAATCGAAATGATCACGAGAATGCAGGTCGAAGATCTCATTCACTACTTGTGTTCCCTCCTCATTATCGGTCAATGCAGAGAATACCTTAATTTTCTCGCCATCTTCATTTTCCGAGAAAACATTCTTCTTCAACTGCTTTTTATTTCGAGCAATTACACTATTCGCTGCATTTACAATGTTCTTCGTGCTTCGATAGTTTTGTTCCAGCTTGAACACTTCATGTGTCGGATAATCGGTCTGGAAGTTTAGAATGTTTTCAATTCTCGCTCCACGGAACGAGTAGATACTTTGCGCATCGTCGCCCACTACACAAATATTGCTATGGTCGCTGGCCAGTGCCTTAATGATTAAGTACTGTGCGCGGTTCGTATCCTGGTACTCATCTACCAAAATATAACGAAACTTATCCTGGTACTTCTTCAAGATTTCGGGATGCTTCTGAAAAAGATAATAGATCTTCATTAGCAGATCATCGAAATCCATTGCGCCAGACACATTGCATCGACGGGTATATTCAGTATAGATTTCAGAAATTTTAGGCATTCGTATACTTGCATCGTACTCTAATGCCGACTTAGTCTGTGCATACATCTGTGCATTAATCAAACTGTTCTTTGCGGCTGAAATTCGATTTAAAACCACGCTGGGTTTATAAGTTTTATCATCCAAGTGGAACGATTTCAATATCGACTTGATTAAGCTTCGAGCATCGGCCGTATCGTATATGGTAAAATTGGAAGGAAAACCTAAAGCTTCCGACTCATACCGTAAAATTCGGGCAAAGATAGAGTGAAAGGTTCCCATCCATAAGTGCCGAGCATTGTCTGGCCCCACAATCAGAGCAATACGCTCTTTCATCTCACGGGCAGCCTTGTTCGTAAAAGTTAATGCTAACACATTCGACGCCCTGATTCCCCTATGTAAAAGATAAGCAATTCGATAGGTTAACACCCTTGTTTTTCCCGACCCTGCTCCTGCAATAACCAACGATGGTCCTTCGAAATTTTCAACAGCATCGCGCTGTGATTTATTTAACTGCTCTAAATAATGCTCCACAATAATCAGTTTGATTTTGACAGAAATACGCTATTCAATCTTATAACTCTAGCTATTAACTAAATATACGCACTTTGCTTTTTTTAAGCCTTCAAATTTACTACAGAAGATTGAAATAAACCACTCAGTTGTGATTTTGTAATTAAGATATAGTTGATCAACTATAACAATTTTAGCTATTTGTTTTCGTTATTTTCTTATTATTGCTGAAATTTGTAACCAATTATAAAACCACTCTCAGTCAGTGGATCATTAAATATTGAACAATGAACAGAGCGTTTCTACTTTTTGTATTTTCATTTATCGCTACCAATATATTGGCACAAGTAAGTGCTCCTACAGCTAATTTTGTTGGCAACTTATCTGATTTAAATTATTCAGTTTTTGTTTTCAACACTCCACAAAATGCAACTAACGGAGCATTGCAGGCTCAATTCCCTGGTGGAGAAACAGCTAGTTTTAAGTGGCAAAAGCTGAATTTAACATCTGGCACATACGAAGATTATGCCGATGGTGGAAATGGAAGTTCATCTTCAATTGACAATTTAGCCAATGGCCAATACAAAGTAATTGCTGATAATGGAACAGAAACACGTGAATTTTTAGCTGCCGTTATTAACAACTGGCACACATTAACTGCTTCCATTCAGGAATCAACTTGTGATAATTTAAAGTTGAACGCCGAGTTTACAGCTGCTCCATTTGAGTATATCAACTCATCCAATGCAAAAGTGCAATTGGTTCGAAACCCGAAAGTGGGATGGAAAGCTGAAGATGTTAAGGTTTCAAGCAAATTAACAGTAAATCTACTTCCTCCATACCGAAATACAACCTATAAAATTGAGGTTACCGATCAGTTTGAATTGAAATCGGAAGCAAGTGTTGACTATACCAGTATTGTTCCAAAAGCGCTTTTTGCCATTTCTCCAAACAAAGGAGACGCTCCTTTAAGTGTTGAGTTTACCAATAATTCGGAAAATGCAGATAGCTTTACCTGGAGCTTTTATAAAAGCGAAGAACAAATCACCAAAGAGCGAGAAGATGGCACTTATTCTGTTCCTCAAGACAGTATTGAAAGCGAAGCCAATAATAGTCAAACTGCTGCATTTGAAAGAGTTTATGACGAAACAGGAAACTACAGAGTGAAGCTAACCGCCCGAAAAGGTGTTGAACCAAATCAGTGTGAGGATATTTTATACTACAAATTTATTGCAGTAAATCCATCGGAAATAGATATTCCTTGGGCATTTTCGCCTGATTCAGGCAATGAAGAAAACAAAACATTTTACGTAAGAGCCAAATCAATGAAATCGTTAGAGATTAACATCTTTAACCGTTGGGGAAGAAATATTCACAATTGGAAATCATCGAGAATTAATGCTAACGATCAAGTATCCAAAGAATCGGTTTGGGATGGAAAAATTGGAGGCACAATGGCTTCTCCTGGTGTTTATTACTATGTTGTTAAAGCAGTAGGAGCCGATGATAAGAAGTATGAAAAGAAAGGCTTTGTACACCTATTCAGAGGAAAAAACTAATCCTCTGAATGGTTATATCCTGACTTTTTACATATCTTTACTTCATACCTACAACAACTAATTATATCAACATCCTCCCATTTGTTGTAAAACTTAGCCACTAGTATAGCAGACTGTAGATATGAACTTGAATAATATTGCTATTATCGATAATGATTTCTTTTTTCGATCTGGATTGTTACACCTCTTTGAAAATGAATTCCCATCAATAACTGTTTCCGGATTTAATACTACTGATGAATTCAGTAGCTATAGTATCCTCAATAGTTATCATCCAGACCTCATTATCTACGGAGGATTATTTTACAAGCATCAGCAGGTAGAAGAAATAAAAAACTTACTTCAGTTTGATAATAAACTACTAATTGTCTCCAGTCATACTTTCGACTTTATTATTCATCAGTTAATTGAACTAAATATAGTTGGGTTTCTCACAAAAACTACTTCTCAGAGACAGTTTACAGAAGCAATTCATGCCATAAGTGAAGATAAAAAATACTTCAATAAAGAAGCATTACAGTTAATTCACTCTGAGGTAATTGTAAGTACTAAATCTGCCATAAAGAAAAAGCAACACCTCACATTAAACACCATTGAACTGAAGGTATTGGAGCTTACATGTCAAGGATTTACAGCACAAGAAATTGCACCTCATGTAGAGTTAAGCGCAAGAACAGTAGAAGGATACAGACGTAAATTATTAAAGAAAACAAATACAAAGAGCACTGCTCATCTTACTCTTTATGCAATTTGCAACCACATTATCGACATAAATGAATTTTGTAATTAATATTGTTAATCTGGCATAGTTTTTGAAAGTTATCCTTCAAATTATTATGCTATGAAATACACACACTTACTTATCCTCGCTATTATAACAACCTTTACCGCATGCAACGACAATGACCTTATTGAAGAAGAGCCCACAATTCCAGTTGTTGAGGTTATTCCCAATCATCTAAAAGCCACAATCAATGGCGTTCCTCATGTTATATATCAAGTAGACTCATTGAACACAGCTGGTTATGATGATCTATATTTTTCGTTTGGAAGAAAAATAACTACTTACCTTGCTGACAATAGTAAAGACACTGCTTTTTTCATTAACGCATCAATCAACCAAAAACAATTGATGGTTCAATTTCCATACAATGGCACGCCTCAGTTGTATGAAGTTAAGCGTCAATCTTATGCCAGATATCAATTAGCTTTAACGTATAACAATATGTCTCATTTCAAGCAAGATAGTGGTTATTACAGTTTCCAATCGAATTTCTATCCCAAAGAAAAACTTGCAGAGATAAAAGTCGGAGAACTAGAAGTCACAAAAGTTGATTGGGAAAAACGACAGGTAGCCGGAAAGTTCGAATTCGATGGACATGGCTATTTTAATGATTGGAGACCTAAAGGCTATACAAAAGTTATTGCTCTTGATTCTATCATGCATATTACCGAAGGAACATTCTTTTATGAATGGGACGAAGATTTAGAAATAAATCCGGATGATCAAATCATTGAGCAAACCGATGTAAAAAGAGTAGAAACCAAAGTTTTTGGGACAACAGCACAACCAATTAAACGATCTAAAAACGTACAGCTACGTTAAATATCAAAAGCAAAAAGGATGTTGACTAGTTATTTAGCAACATCCTTTTCTATATTTCCTGAAAATTACTTCAATAAGTTGATCGCAATTGCTGTCATCGATTTCATTCCTGCCTTCAAGGCCGTTTCATCGATATCGAAAGTGGAAGTATGCAGCGCACTTGTTTCATTGGCCGACGGATCCTTCACTCCAATTCGATAAAAAGTCACGGGATAATCCAAAGAATAGTATGCAAAATCTTCGCAAGTCATTCGCAGTCCCATGTCCACCACTTTATCTGCCCCTAAGATCTCCTCTGCTGCGGATTTGGCAATCGCAGTTATCTTCTCATCGTTATAAAGCACAGGATAGCCATGATCAACGATTACTTCTGCCTCTGCGCCATATGACTTAGCAACCGACTCTGCCACTTCCTTAATTCGTTCTTTAGCTTTTGCTCTCCAAGGCTCGTTCATTGTACGTAAAGTACCTGCCATTTCTACTCTTTCTGGAATGATATTGGTTGCACCATTGGCAATCACTTTTCCAAAAGAGAGCACAGTTGGAATATCGGCTGGAGCATTTCTACTGGTAATATGTTGCAGACTGGTAATTATATCGGCTGCAGCCAGTACATTATCGGTTAATTTATGAGGCAAGGCCCCGTGCCCACCTTTTCCTTTTACATTAATATATATCTCATCGCCTGATGCCATATACATGCCTGAACGAAAACCAACAGTTCCGGCAGGCAGATCAGGCAATACGTGAAGTCCAACAATTATTTCTGGTTTTATCTCATTGAAAAGCCCTTCGTCTAACATTAACTTTGCTCCTCCCGGGTTCACCTCTTCTCCTGGTTGAAAAATCAGCAATACAGTTCCGGCAAACTCATCTTCTAAGCTTTTTAACACCTTAGCAACACCTAGCAAGTTCGCACTATGCACATCGTGTCCACAAGCGTGCATTACTCCGTTGTTTTTAGAACAATAACTTGTGTTATTTGCCTCCAGAATTGGCAAGGCGTCCATATCGGCACGCAGAGCAATCACTTTACCTCCTGGCAGTTTACCATCAATTCGAGCTAGGATTCCTGTTTTCACAAATCCAGCCTTGAATGGAATCCCATATTCGGTTAGCTTATTTTGAATGAAGGCAGATGTTTCATGCTCTTCGAATGAAAGCTCGGGATTTGCATGAATATGCCTCCTAATGTCGACCACTTCTTGAAAAATGGCATCGCATTTTTGATTAATCTGATCTAAAATATTCATCTATTAGTCTGTTTTCTGTCTTCTATATCGATTCTCTCTATTACTTACTAAAAATCATCTTCAAAGCAACCAATAGTAGAAATATACCAAACCCTTTTTTCATTGGTTTGGCAGGTATGTTTATTGCATATTTCGAACTAAAGTAGGCACCAATAACAAAAGCAAATGCTAAAACCAATGCAAAGCGCCAGTTCACTTGTCCGGCTTTCCAATAGTTCATAGCAGCCAAAATTCCAATCGGAGGAATCATAAAAGCTAAGCTTGTTCCTTGTGCTTCGTGTTGTGATAATCCGAGGAAAAACACCAACGATGGAATTACCACAATGGCACCACCAACACCTAACGCTCCGCTAAGAGCACCAGCAATAAGTCCTACTAATAACAATAAAATCAACTGATACCAATCCATCTATCTGTTTTTAAGGTACCATCAAAGGTAAGTAATACCAATATTATTTGAGAATGAGCTTTGAAGAATTTTAGAATATTCAGATTTAAATAAGACTGAACATTCAAGTGTTGCCTATTTCAGTAGGTAAAACGAAATCCGATACCATGTAGGTTTGCAATCTTCACCTGAGGGTCGACTTTCAGGTATTTACGCAATCGAGAAATGAATACATCTAAACTTCTCCCCAGAAAGTAATCATCGTCCCCCCAAACCGCTTCCAATATTTCCGATCGGCTTAATACCTGGTGGTGTTTTTCACAGAATAATTGCAATAATTTAGCCTCTTTCATGGTTAATTCTCGCTGTTCATTCTTCCAACCCAACTGCAGGTTTTCGCTATCGAACGAGAAAATACCAAAATGATAAAGGGCTTTACTTTCAGCCTCGGCAGCCACTCTACTTCGTTTTAAAAAAATTTGAATTTTCAACAACAACTCCTCCATACTGAATGGTTTAGTAATATAGTCGTCACCCCCTAACTTCAATCCTTTTATCTTATCCTCAGTTAAATTTCTGGCAGTAATAAATATTATTGGGACCTGCTCATTTACTTTTCGAATCTCTTGAGTAAAAGCAAAGCCATCCATATTGGGCATCATAACATCCACTAAGCAGATGTCGAATTCATCCTCCTGAAAAAAAGCCAATCCTTTCACCCCATCTTCGGCATGAGTAACCTGATAGCCTTCTCTTTTTAGGTTATCTGCCACTAAAAAAGCCAAAGTGGCATCATCTTCAACCAGCAATACTCTTTTATCGTTCTTCATAAATTGGCATTTTTATCGTAAAACAGCTTCCTTTTCCAGATTCACTCTTCAAATCTATGGACCAATGATGTAAGTCACAAATATTTTTCACGTAGTTCAGTCCTAAGCCAAATCCTTTTACATTGTGCAAATCTCCGGTAGGCACTCTGAAAAACTGCTTAAATATTTTATTCTTATACTTTCTCTCAATCCCAATTCCCTCATCAGAGACACTTAAACACAATTTACCATCTTTCACATCTAATGCTACTACTACTTCTGAATTAAACGATGAATATTTAACGGCATTATCCAACAGGTTATGCACCATTTGAGTTAAATGAGCCCGATCAGCTAATACCACTTGATTTGTCGTAAGTAATTTTGTTTTAATTATACTATTGGATGGAAATTGCTCAATTGTTTTCTCTATGATTTCATTGATCGTAATCATTTCCAACTTCAACTGCATTTTTTTATGCCCGGCTAAAGTCGACTCTATGATTCTATCTGTCATTGAACGCAAATGCAACGACTGATCTTTCACAATTTTTGCATATTGCTGCATACGCTCGGGCTCTTTCAATATCGAATTCGAATTTAATCCATCGGCAGCCAACGCAATGGATGCCAATGGTGTTTTAAATTCATGCGTCATATTGTTGATAAAGCTCTTCTGCGTGTCAGTTAAACGACGATGCTTTATTACCAAGAAGATAGTGTAGCCAAAAAACAAAACCACTCCTAACAACAGCGATGTAAACAAATACCACCACTTCAGCTCACTATTAAAATAAGTTGATCGGCTAGGGAAAAATATGCCAAAATAATAGGTAAACCCCTCGTAAACAGGAAACTCATCATCCTTCTCTGGATTCAGAGCTCCATCGGTTGCTGAGATATAATTGCCATAAACCATTCTATTGGTATTGCAATCGTATAAAGCATATTCGAAATCGGTATTAATTTTTAATCGAGCAAATTCTTCAATTAAATAGTGCTCTAAAAGATTGGCATGCACAGGACCATTTAGATTTACAACATAATAATTGTTGGATAATTTTTCTACCACTTTACGCCCCCAGCTTTTCTGCAATGAATCGGAGCTTTCGTCGTGGTGTTTCAAAACCTTAAATGCCACTTCATGAAGAGCAATCCCTACTGATTGATGAAATTTCTTCTCTCCAACATGCAATGAATATTGATAAAGGAACATCTGCAGTCCGATAATTCCACTCACCAGAATTACCATTAACACAACCAATATTTTTAATCCATGTCGATTCATCAAAATTCGATTTATTGCTTTGCTCTTCTAAAAGTAGACAATAAAGAGCTGAATATTCCATCGGTTAACAACTCGTTAACAAATGTTTGAATCCTTTTAACAGCCTCAACACCCTGCTGCTACTATCTTTGAAATTGTAAATTTATTCGTATTAAACCAAGTGTTTATTCGAACTCTTTTATCTTTGTGCTCACTTTCAGAAACTAAGGTATATATTTTGCACATTAGATAAATGGCTTAGTAACTATTAAAAAACTTCAGATATGAGACAATTTGCAACCATCGCACTTCTACTATTCATAGTGTCATTCAGCTATGGACAACAAGCGAAAATGCAATTCGAAAAGAAAGTTCACGACTTCGGAACAATTAAAGAAGAAGCAGGAAGAGCAACCTACGAATTTAAGTTTAAAAACACTGGCAATGCTCCATTGATCATTAACCATGTTCAAGCATCATGTGGCTGTACTACTCCTGGTTGGGACAAGGCTCCAATTATTCCTGGGAAAAACAGTGTTATTAAAGTTACCTTCGATCCTAGAAATCGTCCGGGAAACTTCTCAAAACAAATTCGAGTTCTTAACAATTCCGAGTCACCAACAATTATTCTTACCATTAAAGGTACAGTAACACCTAGAGAACGTCCTATCGAAGAAGTTTATCGTCGTCCTATTGGAAAAATGCGAGTTAAAACCGATCATCTTTCATTTACTCAGGTTTACAATGACCAGATAAAAACCGATTCTTTAGAGGTTGTAAATATGGATAGTACTCCTCTAGAGCTTGGCATCAAACGTATCCCATCTCACTTAACAGCAAAGCTTCATCCTAAAAAGATTATGCCTGGTAAAAAAGGATGGATTGTGGTAACCTACGATGCTAATAAGAAGAATGCCTACGGTTTTCAAATGGACAGAATTTACCTTACTCAGAACGGAGAAGGGAACTACCAATACTCAATTGGAACCAGTGCAACAATCATGGAGAACTTTACGAAGTTGACAGCTTCTGAAAAACAAAATGCACCAATTGTAACTTACAACCAAAAGGTATTCGACTTTGGTGAAATTTTAGAAGGAGATCGTATAGAACATGTATTCAAAATTACAAACGATGGAAAGCGCAATCTTATCATCCGTAATATTCGTACTACATGCGGTTGTACTGCTGCTCGTCCCAATAAAGATGTTTTGATTCCTGGAGAGACAACAGAACTCAAAGTTTCGTTCAATTCCAGAGGTAAAATTGGAAGACAAAGCAAGCCAATTACAATCATCACCAACGATCCTAAAAATCCAATGAGTAGTATTCGTCTGATGGGAGTAGTTAAACGCAAATCATAAGTTAGAACTAAATATCAACAACAAAAGCTATCAGAAAATCTGGTAGCTTTTTTTTATCTTTTAACTTTGTCAAAAATCAGATATTGGAATGAGTAATCATATAGAAAACAATCCTGAATTCAAAGGATTAAAAGTAAACCAAGGCATCGAACAGCCAGCAGCTGTTAACGACGATGCTGTAAAGCGTTTTTTGAAACGACGCAAAAAACTGCTTACTGCCGATGAGTATGTAAAAGGTATTTTAGATGGTGATATTTCACTATTAAGCCAAGCAGTAACACTTGTCGAAAGTTCTAAACCGGCTCACCAGGAAATTGCACAGGAGATCATTGTTAAGTGCCTTCCATTTGCAGGAAAATCGTTCCGTTTAGGAATTACAGGTGTTCCAGGTGCCGGGAAAAGTACCTTTATCGAAGCAATGGGAAAATACATCACTTCGCAAGGAGGTAAATTAGCTGTTTTGGCCATCGACCCAAGTAGTGAGCGAACCAAAGGAAGTATTCTGGGCGATAAAACCAGAATGGAAGAGTTATCTTCTGATCCCAATGCATATATTCGCCCTAGTCCGTCGGCAGGATCACTAGGAGGTGTAGCCAGAAAAACGCGCGAAACCATTATCCTTTGCGAAGCGGCGGGATTCGATCATATTTTTGTGGAAACTGTTGGTGTTGGACAATCTGAAACAGCTGTTCACTCTATGGTTGATTTCTTCTTGTTGGTACAAATTGCCGGAGCTGGCGACGAATTGCAAGGAATTAAACGTGGAATTATGGAAATGGCCGATGCCATTATCATTAATAAAGCCGATGGAAATAACATTGAGCGTGCTCAGTTGGCCAAAGCCCAATTTGAAAATGCACTTCACCTATTCCCGCCGGCTCCATCAGGATTTAACCCAAAAGTGTTAACCATTTCATCGCTTCATAAGCAAGGGATGAATACCGTTTGGGATCTAATTAAGGATTACCAGGATGCAACCAATAAAAATCACTATTTTGAACACCGAAGAAGTGAGCAAGCTAAATATTGGATGTACGAAAGTATCAACGAAACCTTGAAAAACAGCTTCTACAATCAAACTGACATGAAGGAGCGTTTGAAAGATTTTGAGGCTAAAGTTTTGAAATCGGAACTTAGTTCATTTGTTGCTGCTCGTCAATTATTAGATATCTATTTCGAAAACAAATAACTTATTATCATGAAAAAACTTTTTGCCTTTTTAATACCACTTTTCATTCTGGCAGCCTGCGGTGAAAAACAATTCACCATTACGGGCGAGTTTCAGGGAAAAGACACAGGTAAACTTTACCTAAAAAAGCTTGTCAACAGTAAGCCTGTTGATATCGACACAGCTAATATTGAAAATGGGAAGTTTACATTTACAGGAAAAGTAGAAGGTGCTGCATTGGTATTTATTGCTACCGATGATCGCAAATCGCTACCTCCATTCTTCATTGAAAATTCAAATGTAAAAGTTACAGCATACAACGATAGCTTAAACAAAAGTGTTATTGAAGGTTCATCGGCCACCGAACTCTTTCAGGTATACATGAAAGAGATGAACCGTACCAACGACTTCATGCGTCAACAATACCAGAAGTTTCAGCAAGCACGTATGTCTGGAAATAAAGACAAAGTAGAAGCGGCCAAAATTGAATTTGAAGCGGCTCAGGAAAATATGATGGTTTTTGTGCGCAATTTTGTGCGTACCAATACATCTTCTCCTGTTACTCCACTTATTGTAAAAGATGTGTTAGCTGCATCGTTAAAAGCCAACGAGTTAGATTCTATTGTAAAAACGTTGGATAAAAGCATTCACAACTCACAATACTATAAAGAGTTAGCAGCCAAAGTTTCTACCATGCAGAAACTAGCAATTGGTGGACAAGCTCCAGAACTAGAAGGTAAGTCGCCAGAAGGAAAGACCATTAAACTATCCGATTTCAATGGAAAATACCTTCTTGTTGATTTCTGGGCATCATGGTGTAAGCCTTGCCGTCACGAAAACCCTAATGTGGTAAAAATGTACCAGGCTTACAAAGACAAAGGGTTAGCTATCTTGGGCGTTTCATTGGATCAGGATGCCAACAAATGGAAACAAGCCATTAAAGACGACCAATTAACATGGGCACATATTTCCGACTTAAAAGGATTTAACAGTGAATTCTCAGCCAAATATCAGGTGCGTGCTATTCCTGCAACTTTCCTATTGGATAAAGACGGAAAAATTATTGCTAAAAATTTACGTGGAGAATCACTTGTAAATAAGCTAAAAGAGTTGATGCCATAATCGCCAATCAACATTTTAGTGAAATGGCTTTCCAGCCTAATGTAAAAGTTCATTTATACCGAATTCCTTTTCGGCTGTAAATGAACTTTTACTTGTATTGTCCCTCACCTATTTTATTCTTTCCCTTATTATTCTCGATACTCAGCAGCCTTCTCTCTATTGATAACTAGCAACAAATCTGTATCTTTAAAAGCCACGTGAGACCTTTTACCCTGTTAAAATCTATCTCACGGCATATTTTAATGAGACAAAAATCACACTTTAAAGCTGAACTTTTAACTACCTATGCCGTTAATATTCAGTTATAATTTTTAAAGTAATTAGTTCAATATAAGAGAATCATTATGAATTTTGATCTAGTTGTTGTTGGAAGCGGTCCCGGAGGATATGTCGCTGCCATTAGAGCTGCTCAATTGGGCATGACAGTAGGAGTTGTTGAGAAAGAAAACCTTGGAGGTATTTGCCTTAACTGGGGATGTATTCCAACCAAATCGCTTTTAAAAAGCTCTCAGGCATTTGAATATGCCAAACATGCTGCCGACTATGGTGTAAGCATTGAAGGAGAAGTAAAAGCCGATTTTCCTAAAATGGTTGAACGCAGTCGCAATGTTGCTGCTGCCATGAGTACTGGAATTCAATTTCTTTTCAAGAAAAATAAGATAGAAGTTATCAACGGTTTTGGAAAACTGAAGGATAACAAAACAGTTGAAGTTACCGATGCTGACGGAAAAGTAACAGAGGTAAAAGCCAAGCATATTATTTTGGCTACAGGAGCTCGTTCAAAGCAGCTTCCTAATCTACCTCAGGATGGAGAAAAGATCATTGGCTATCGCCAGGCAATGACTCTTCCTAAGCAACCTGAAAGCATGATTGTAGTAGGATCGGGTGCTATTGGTAGTGAATTTGCCAATTTCTATCAGTCAATTGGAACGAAAGTGACATTGGTAGAGTTCTTACCTAACATTGTTCCTAACGAAGACGTAGAAATTTCGAAGAATCTTCAACGTTCATTTAAGAAAATGAAGATGAAGGTGATGACGAGTGCAGAAGTTCTTTCTGTTGATACATCGGGAGACCTTTGTAAGGTAACCATCAAAACGAAAAAAGGAGAAGAAGTACACGAAGCAGAAGTAGTACTATCGGCTGTTGGTGTTACTCCGAACCTAGAAAATATCGGTCTTGAAGAGCTTGGAATCGAGCAAGAAAAAGGCAAAATAAAAGTGGACGATTATTACCGCACCAATATAGAAGGTGTTTATGCAATTGGTGATATTGTTCATGGACCAGCATTGGCCCACGTAGCATCTGCCGAAGGTATTACTTGTGTTGAAAAAATTGCTGGAGAAAATCCAGAGCCTGTAAACTATAAGAACATTCCTGGATGTACTTATACTTCACCAGAAGTTTCGTCTGTTGGAATGACTGAAGCAATGGCCAAAGAAGCCGGATATGAAGTTAAAGTGGGTAAATTCCCATTCTCAGCATCGGGTAAAGCCAAAGCTGCCGGAGCTTCCGACGGATTTGTGAAATTGGTTTTCGATGCAAAATATGGCGAACTTTTAGGAGCCCATATGATTGGAGCCAACGTAACTGAAATGATTGCAGAACTAGTCGTAGCTCGTAAACTAGAAATTACTGGCCACGAACTAATAAAGGCAATTCATCCTCACCCAACAATGAGTGAAGCTGTAATGGAAGCTGCCGCTGCTGCATACGATGAGGTAATTCACCTTTAGAAATTGTGCTTTAACAAGTCAAAACATAGAAGCTGTTCCATAGGGGAGCAGCTTTTTTTTGACTCTATCTGAATGAATTAAACAGGCTTTACATTTACTGCCTTCAAGCCCTTCAAACCTTTTTCAGTTTCGAATTGCAAAAGCATACCAGCCTTTAATTCCGATTCACAATCGCTCTGATGTACAAAAATAGAATCTCGAGTTTCTGAATCTACAATGAAGCCAAAACCTTTCATTTCATCAAAGCTTTTCAACTTACCAGTTCGAATTCGAAGATTTACTCTAAATTCTGCCTTTGGAATAGCAATTTCAATATTCTCAGCTTTAATTTCTTTCTTCTGAGTCAAATCAGGTTGAGTATCAGTTATCATTCCATTCTCATCAACCCATGCTATCATATCATCAAAATTCCCCTTCTTGCCTTGCTCTTTTCTCTCAAGACGTTTCTTTTCCTTCTCTTTTCTCTTCTTCTCTTTTTTACTTCTTACATCTTTTTTACCAAAAGTTTCCTTGGATCTCGCCATTCAATATTTTGTTTTAATTGGAATAACTAAAAAATTCTCAAACCAACTACTCTCATTGAAGATCAATTCACACAAAGAGAGTAGCTGTATAATAATTCAAAGTAGCTGCAGCAATTATTTTACGTTTATTGCAACTTCTCCCTTTTCACTGTCTTTAACATCAAAAACAACTTCTTGTCCTTCTTCTAAACCATCAAATGGTCTTTCAAGGCCTGAACGATGTACAAATACATCTTTTTTACCTTCAACTTCAATAAAACCAAACCCTTTTGTTGGGTCATACCATTTTACTCTACCTTCTAACATAGCTTAATGTATTATTCTGTTATTAATTATTTCTTTTCGTTACAATATAACAAACACAGGCAACAAGTCCTATGCGTGTTTTAAGTAGCAAAGTATAATGGAAAGTAAACAAAGTACCTCTCTCTTATATCCCCACTACTACTTCAATACTGAAAATGGTTAAGGAGAAAAATACGTAGTAAATAACTGTAAGGAAATAAAACGTGTAATTCTTCATATTCAAATTCGATGCAAATATACACAATAAAAATCAGCAACTATCAGAAATTGAAATTACTCTTATACACAAAACACTATCAACACATCTTTAAACTATTAAATATCTGAGTCATATACAAACACAGTCAACATTAAGTAATTCTTTCCTTGGCTTAAAATCTTGTTTTATATCATTTCTCCTCTCTCATTCAAATAAACATATTAATATTTTTACCACTCATTAATTTTATGCAATTTTATATTTTCAATCATACATCATACTACACAATGAAATTCTTTTTTAACCTACTTATCTTAATGTTGGTTACTCTATTGAGTAATTCTCAAGAATATATTGTTCCTCACGGGAAAGACACTATCCCTTGTGAAATCTTAATGATTAACAGAAAGAACCTCACAATAAAAGAGGTGAAAGATGGCATTTCAATAATTTACAAGGTTCCAAGAAAAAATTTATCAGCTATTTCGGAACTTGTTTCTAAGTCTCCTGAAAAACGTTTTGTCTTTCAACTTAAATCAGGGCTTTCTTTTCGATTTGGAGATATTGATCCAGCAATAGACCAATTGGTTCGCCAAGGGGTTACCAGATCTGAAGCAAAAGAGTATTATCAATCACAGAAAAAAGGTTATAACGTTTCGGCATCGGCCCACTACTTGTTAAACTCAAAACAAACATTCCGCAACCACGGATTAGGTGTTAAATATCGCTTCTTTTCAAGTAAATCCAGTTACAATGGCACTTTCGACCCACAAGACAATGTACACCTGTTATATGGAGAATTAAAGGAAGACATATTTATTCAGTTTTATGGATTAAGCTGGATGGCGCAAGAACGAAGTGCTAACGAAAAATGGTTCTATTCTTCAGCTTTTAATATGGGAGTAGCCAGTTATAGAGATGAACTTTCTCATTTAAACACCCCTCGATTAATAACAGGCAGTGCATTAGCCTACGAATTGGAAATTGCCGCTCAATATTTCATCTCGCAATACCTATCTGTACAACTTGCCACTTCCCTATTCAGCAGCAAGCTCAAAAAAGTAAAACAAGAGACCTACAACCACAAGCAAACTGTCGAGTTAGACAAAGATCATTACGAAAACTTATCTGCTCTTGATATCTGTTTAGGTTTTTCATTTTTCTTTTAACCCTCCCTCATCATGAAACATATATATTTACCAATTATTGCCATATTACTCATCGGATTCTTTAATTCGTGTGATAAAGATTTTCTAAAAGAACCTGTTAAGAGTTATCGGTTAGAACAAACTATTGAAATTCGCAAAAAACAGGTCCCTGAAAGCATTGGCCTAAGCATCCCACCTGCTAAAAACTTCAATTTTGAAGTACAAATGCTTCCCAAATGGATGAAACTTAGAAAAATGAAAGGCCATTTTCTCAATGGAGTTGCACAACTGGAAATTGAATCAATTCTTCCTGAATTTCTAATGGATAATGAAATTAATAATGCATCAATAGTAATTTACGTCGAAGGATGGGCTCAACTTCAAATTCCCATACAATTCAAAAACCTAAATCCTCCTTCTATTTCTCTGTCTGCCATGTCTATTGACTTTAAAGAAACAAATCATTTCGATTTAGATATATTAAACACCAGTGATGGAGAAGAATTGAGTTGGGAAATAACTCAAATTCCGAAATGGCTTGCAGCAAATATTCTTAATGGTAGAGTTTATCCTTCAAATGGACAGGCAGTAACACTAAATGTGAACAGATCTGGATTAGAAGAAGGAAACTATAACGGAGAAATTGTATTTGCAAATAATTCACTTACTCCTGAAGTAACTATCAATGTATCGATGCAGGTAGTTCGGAAAGTTAATACCTCTGTTGCAATTGAAGGAGAAGTAATCGATGCTGAATTCAATAAGAAAAACGACAAGCTGTATATTTTAACTAAAAATCCTAATCGTTTTATGGAAAAAGAAGGTGCTAATGGTAAAACATACGCATTGGAACTTCCACATCCTCCGTCGTGCATGAATATTTCGGAAGATGGAACAAAAGCAATCATAGGTACACAGGCCAGCCAGTTCATTGTTATTGACCTGAACACCAAAAGCAATAAAGCTATTCCTATTGAAAATACAGCTTTCGATGTTGCTCTCGATAACGACTTTGCTCACTTCAGTTTAATACACGATGATAATCCTGCTCAAATTCGAACCTTGAACCTAAAAACTGAAACTATAAGTAAAACACAGGAAGGTCGTCACAATATCTATGAGTCGACCATGTTAAAAAAAGTTCCTGGTAAACCGTTAATGGTAGGAAGTAGAAAAGGTATAAGCCCTTCCGGTATTTTGCTTTTCGACATTAAAAATGGTATTTGTAATAATACAGTTAACTACTGGCATCAAAGTATCTACCCATTTTGGTTTTCAGAGGATGGTACTAAAATATTTTCAGGGTACAGTAAGGTATTTAATATCCCTGAATTCAATGAGAATCCTCCTTATCACATGGATGATTTGTTGACCAAAGGGATACTAAGTTCTAATAATTCTGGAGAAGCAGTTAGTGCATTAGTTCATTCTACCAACAACAAACGCATTTACCTGTGTCATGAAGTATATAATTCTGAAAACAGCAGTACACTTGAAGTTTACAGTGATGAATCGTATACTCTTGAAGAGAAATTAGAAATCCCACCATATTATATCGTAGAGAATGGGAACTCTAAAGTTGTTCCAACACTAGCGAAATACTTATTTATATCGAAAGATGATTCTACCATTTGGTTATTGAAAACAACGAAAGATCAATGGGGAAATGCTTCAAACAAATGGCTTTTAGATGAAATACGGATAAAATAAATGGAGCATTTTAAATAAAACACTCCATCATTAATTGGATATTCAGGTTTTGAGATACTTGATTTATTCGTTAATAAATTCGTTATATTGGTTATCCAATTTTTATAAGATTACTGTACTATTTTTTGTAATAATCATTAACAATATCCCAGTTTACAGCTTGCATAAATGCATTGATATATTCTGGACGACGGTTTTGATACTTTAGGTAATAAGCATGTTCCCATACATCAATTCCCAACACAGGAGTACCCTGTACATCTGCAACATCCATTAATGGATTATCCTGGTTTGGTGTTGAACTAACGACCAATTTATCTCCTTGTTTCACCAGCCAGGCCCATCCCGAACCAAATCGAGTAGCAGCAGCTTTGGCAAAATTGTCAACAAATTGATCAAACGATCCAAAATCATTTTCAATGGCTTTCAGCAAATCTCCTTCCGGGCGATTGGCTCCACCTGGTGTTAATACATCCCAATAAAGATTGTGATTGTAGAAACCACCTCCATTATTTCGAACAGCTACCGATTGGGCAGAAACACCATTTAGAATTTCTTCAATGGTTTTTCCTTCCAATTCTGAACCACCAACTGCATTATTCAGATTATTGGTGTATCCTTGATGATGCTTCGAGTAATGTACTTCTACCGTTTGTGCATCGATATATGGCTCCAAAGCGGAGTAAGAATAATTTAATTTGGGTAATTCAAATGACATAATTCTTTATTTTAAGTTATTCAGATTCGATTATCTTTTTCTATTAACATTCCCTTCACTTAAAAGGTTGAATGCCATTTGAAAAATTTATTTTTTGTTTCTTTGAGGCACTAAAACTTACGCTGTGAATAGAGAAATATTAAAACTGGCCATCCCTAATATTGTTTCAAACATTACCATTCCTCTGCTTGGTATTATCGACCTGGCTTTAATGGGGCACATGGAATCGGAGAAATACATTGGAGCCATTGCACTAGGAACAATGATATTCAATGTGCTTTACTGGGCTTTTGCTTTTCTGAGAATGGGAACCAGTGGTTTCACAGCACAGGCTTTTGGAGAAAAAAACAAACAAGAACAAGCTCTAAACCTTTTTCGTTCGACGCTCACTGCATTCATTGGAGCATCTCTTTTAATTCTATTCCAAATTCCGATCGAGTTTCTTAGCTTCAATCTAATTGGAGGAGGACAAGAGGTAGAACAATTGGCTCGGGAATATTTCTATATCCGCATTTGGGCAGCTCCTGCAACCATTTCGCTTTTTGCTTTCAATGGTTGGTATTTAGGAATGCAAAATGCTCGTATACCAATGATAATAGCACTGGTAATAAATGTTCTAAATATCCTGTTCAACTTGCTTTTTGTTTTCGGTTTTGGAATGAAATCGGAAGGAGTTGCATTGGGAACATTATTGGCTCAATACTCTGGTTTTGCCACAGCTCTTTTCTACCTAAAAAAAGATTTCAATTGGGTTTTCAGGTATTGGCAATGGAAAGCAATCACTCAACTGAGTAAACTAAAACTGTTCTTCAAAGTGAATAGCGACATCATGATCCGTACATTCTGCATCATAGGGGTATTTTCGTTCTTCACTTCGAAATCGGCCAGTATAGATGATACTGTACTAGCTGTAAACTCACTGCTATTACAATTCTTATTCTTTTTCTCGTATTTCATCGATGGATTTGCCTTTGCCGGAGAAGCAATCATTGGAAAGTACCTGGGAGCTAAAGATAGAGACAACTACCACAAAGCAATTCAGAAGCTATTTGTGTGGGGTGGAGGCTTAGCACTATTGTTTTCTGTTTGCTACTATTTGGGAGGGGAATTAATACTGGGGTTGCTTACCAACCAAGAGGCATTAATAGAAACATCCAATCAATACCTACCTTGGCTTATTGCAGTACCAATAATTAGTTTTGCATCGTTCATTTGGGATGGAATTTACATTGGTGCTACTGCATCGAAAGCAATGCGTAACACCATGTTAATAGCCACATTTGGTTTATTTATCCCTGGATTTATTATAGGGCATAATTACATTGGAAATCATGCTTTATGGCTAGCCATGTTACTATTCATGTTTGGCCGCGGATTCTTTCAAACAATTATTGCCCCAAAAGCCATCTACAGGCTACTATAAACCTGATCTTTGCACCACTCTTTATTGGTCTTGTAGATAGTCTGTAAACTACTCTCTTCGTCATAAAAGGAGTGTTCTGTTTTTACCCTGATCACCTCCCATGCAGGAGGCTCTAATTTTGAAGCAGCTGCTTCTTTTTTTACTTTTTGGATCATCGTTTTAGTTTTAGGAGAATCAATAAAATAACAGTTAACTACAACAAGGTTCTTTCTGGAAAGATCCCTGGTGAATTTCATCTACCCTCTTAGAGTATACCTTTTTTCCTAAAAAGTTATACTCTACCAACACCCGCAACACATGGTAATTTCCCTGTATTGTATTAGTGTGAGCTAAAACAGTTTTCTTCTTTTTAAGCATAATAAAACTTTTTAATTCAACCACTAACTCTGTGCAATATTACATTTCGCACTTCATAAATAATAAACGCACAATTTGATCAATTATTTCTTCGGTAGACAGTCAGGGTAAACTGCATTTACATTTTGAATTAATCATAAAGTATTTCTTCAGGCAAATCATTAACATAAACATCAAACCTAAATCAATACATTATAAATCACTTGAAACATTTAACACACAAAGCGATTTTAAAACGCGCATATTTATTACAGTCACAGTCAATTTTAAAGCAATATCCATGCCATTATAATGCATAAACAGCACCAGATATTACTTTATGCAAAAAAAATCGAAATATTTTAATTAACAAAATAATTCCAATGCTAATATTGAAAACTACTTCCACCTAAAAACTCTCGAATAAGCGAAGTTGGAGGAATTTCATAGTCATCAATTCGCTTAATATTAGAGAAGAATTTAAGTAAACGTACAGCTTCAGTGTATTCTTGTTCGTTTTCGTTTATGGTTTTTAACAAGGGTTCTATATATTTTTTCAAAACTCCTAATTCATAAATCAAAGCAGAATTGAACATCTCGTCGGCATTTTCCTGATAGGGAAAAATATTCTTATTCTCTCCTCGCCTAACACTCATCCAACGTTTAATTGTATCGGCAGCAGAATAATTCCGGTACTTACTATCTCGAATAATTCTTCGTACCAAACGGTTATCGGTCGTTGGAATATAATTATGCTCATCAATATTAATTTGCGTTAAAGCCGAAATAAATATTTTAAAAGTTTTCGATTTTTTGATGTGTGGTATCAATCCCGGGTTCAAACCATGAATACCTTCAATAATTAGAATGCTATCATCATCCATTTCCATGAATTCTCCATTAAAGAAGCGCTTCCCTGTTTTAAAATCGAAACGTGGTAACTCAATCTTACGACCGCCTAACAGATCCAACAGATTCCGATTAAAATATTCGATATCAATTGCCTCTAGTACTTCAAAATCATACTCTCCATTTTCATCCAGTGGTGTTTTCTCCCGATCCACAAAATAGTCATCCAACGAAAGCATTTTAGGCTTTAAACCACTCACAGCCAACTGAACAGCCAAACGCTTACTAAATGTTGTTTTTCCAGAAGAAGATGGTCCGGCAATCAATACAATCTTTTTCTTTTCATCAAAAACTTTCGAAGCAATCTCAACTATTTTGCGTTCCTGCAGGGCTTCCGATATCTTAATCACATCACCGATAGTGCCATTATCGGTACACTTATTCAACTGAGCCACAAAAGAAATGTTATGGATTTCGGCCCAATCTTTATGCTCCTGAAAAACGGCAAACAACTGTTCTTGATTAACAAAAGGAGCCAATTGCTTTGGGTTGTCCACATCAGGTAATCTCAAAATAAAGCCATCGTGCAACAACTCTATATCGAATAGCTTAAGCAGTCCTGTGTTGGGCACCAAGTGACCAAAGAAATGATTCACCTTATCTTTCAGATAATAAACATACGAGTATAGATTTCCTTTTTCCTCAAAAAGATTGGCTTTCTGATCCAATCCCATATCATTGAGCATTTTTACCGCAACAATAGTCTCCATCCCTCTTCGCTCAAAAGGAAGATCTTCGCGCACCAAGGTCAAAATCTCTTCTTTCAAAGCAAAAACATCTTCATCAGACATTTCCCGATCTAAGCCTTCTATCTCACAGTAATATCCATTGGAAATGGCATGTTCTAATCGCAATTTTTTCCCAGGAAATACTTCAGAAACGGCATGATATAAAGTAAAAATCAGCGAACGAAGGTACATACGTGCGCCTTCTGGATGTGTATAATCTATAAACCGAACACTTTTCGGTTTTACAATTTCATATGAAAGCTCTTTCGTTTTATTGTTTACCAGTGCTCCATAAACAGGATAACCTAACTTGATAGATAAATCACTAGCTATTTCTGATAAGGTAGTACCTAAAGGGTAACTTCTATATTTAGATATATTCTCGCAAAAGATTTCAATATTTCTCATAGGGTGTAACTTAATTGTTCCCTATAAATATACATCCTGATCAGAGAAAAAGCCAATCCTAAACGTTTAAAAATGTTAAGTTGGCTAGCTAATTATAATTACAATTGAACTTGTAAGCCCGCTCTAAAATACGATTCTTTGCGAATTGGGTTATAAATAATCGATCCTGAAATATTCGTTTTCAGCTCTCTAGCTATTTTAACGGGTATCGTTGTCGATGTTTCCAGGTTTACAATCTTAGCTTTAGAAGCATACAAACTTTTATGAGGAGTACCACCAGCTAAAAAACTCAATTCTCCCCAACTTCGTTTGTAAGTGTAAACAGCCTCGAAGTAGGTCGAAAAGCGTTGATTTCTTCCAGCTGTTTTATCATCGCCATAAATTAATGTCGATGCGGTAAAAGAAAGAGGAATTCTTTTAAACTGATACCCTGCTTTCAAATCGAACAGATGCAAGGTTTTATCATTATCAAATGTAGTAATCTGACTACTAAAGAAAGTGCTGTCACTAGGTGGATTATAATAATCGAAAAGCGAAAAGCTAAACTGTTTCCACTTGTAGGTCACATATAAATCTAACTCCTGATAGCTGCCATCGAAACAGTAGCCCCCCCACATCGATAGCGACCAGTTTTTGTTAATCTCCCAAGTAATATCCGGCTCTACACTACCAGTGTTTCCACTAGGGCGTCCACGCCAGAGGTGCTTGCTTAGAAACTTCACGCTCACCTTCAATGGATTCTTCACCTCTGATTTTGCCTCATTGCCATTTGCCATAACGCTTCCGGCACATATAGTCACCAACAAAATCATCAATGCAATCTGTCTACAGCTTTTCATACTCCTTTAATCCTTTAGTTGATGCAATTCGCCGCGAATATATAGCGCCTTTATTTAATTATATATGAATTTCGACATTGATAAAAATCATACCCATTTTCACTTTTCCAAACATGATTTAAATCACTCATCTTACATTTCACCAAATACCAACACCACCTCAACAAAACACTATAAGACACTAAAAACCAACATCCTAAAACACCACCAACTAACTATACATGACAACTACCTTCACTCCTTGAAATATGTCAATGTTTTTTGTCATTGTTTGCTTTTTAATATTCTAACTTTTTTGCGCTGAAAAGGTGAACGAACACGAAAATTCAATTCACCTGTAAGACAGACAGAAACATCAGATTTTTAACTATAGACTAATTCAAAGCATATGAACGCTTTCCGAAAAATCAAAAATTCGAATTTCGTTGTCAATCGTCGATACGAGGCAATGGTTTTTCTTATTCTATTTTTGGGTTTCTTTGGCTATTTAGGTAGTCACATGGGAATAGCCAATCTGCTCAACACGATTATGCGCACTGCCTGGGATCTGCTTATGAACACTGTATTCTATATTATGGGGATTACAGTTCTGACCGGAGCTCTTGGTAAGCTAATGATTGAGTTTGGCGTTGTTCGTTTATTGGAGCTTTTACTAAAGCCTCTTATGCGACCACTTTTTAATCTTCCCGGAGTTTCAGCTTTAGCAGGAGTTTTAACCTTCTTCTCTGACAATCCGGCCATCATCAGTTTAGCCAACGACAAAAATTTCAGTCGTTACTTCAAAAAGTATGAATTGGTTTCGTTAGCCAACTTCGGAACATCCTTTGGAATGGGCTTGATTGTAATTACATTCATGTCGGGATTTGGTTATTTTAAGCCAGCTATTATTGGTTTGGTAGGTGCCGTAATAGGAGCAGTAGTTTCTACCCGAATGATGCAGCGCCTTGTTCGTCGCAAAATGGGAGATGCTTGTATGGGCGACGCTTGTGATATGCCAGACTCAACCGAAGTGCAAGTTTCATTTAAGTCGGAAGGTGGTACTTTCCTTCGCTTTTTGAACTCCATTCTTGATGGAGGAAAATCTGGTGTAGAACTTGGACTTGCCATTATTCCTGGCGTACTGGTCATTAGTACTCTAGTAATGATTATGACATTCGGCCCTAAAGATGCCGCTATTGGTTATCAAGGACTAGCATATGAAGGAGTTCCTTTACTGCCTCAACTGGCAGGTTATATCGATGGTGTTTTCATGTTTCTTTTCGGATTCAAAGATCCTGAGTTGGTAGCTTTCCCTATCACCGCACTGGGAGCTGTTGGAGCTGCTCTTTCATTGGTAAAGATGTTTGTCGCTCAGAATATCATTGATGGAAACGTAATTGCCGTTTTTACTGCAATGGGAATGTGTTGGAGTGGTTATCTAAGTACTCACACTGCTATGCTCGACACACTTGGATATCGTCAATTAACATCCAAAGCACTTATTTCGCATACTGTCGGAGGCTTAGTCGCCGGAGTCATCGCCCATTATCTCTACATGATAATTACCATTTGGATTCCAATGTAAAGCATATAAAAAGAGGTTATTCGCAATGAATAACCTCTTTTCTTTTTTAGGCACTAGCCCTTCTATATTGAGAAGTCTAAAGGTTCAAAAGTGGATTAGTTTAAATGTGCCTTCTTAAAAATTAAAAGCTATCTACACTCCAAATATCTGAACACCTACCAACTTCTGTTTCTTATTACTTCATTTCTTCTTTCAGGTACTTTGCCGTATACGATCGTTTATTACGAATCACCTCTTCTGGCGTTCCGGCACAAACTAACTCGCCTCCAAAGCGACCACCTTCAGGTCCTATATCAATAATATAATCGGCCACCTTAATCACATCCATATTGTGTTCAATAACAATTACCGTGTTACCTCTATCCACCAGTTTATTCAACACCTCCAGTAATACTCTGATATCCTCAAAGTGCAAACCTGTTGTGGGTTCATCCAGAATATAAAGTGTTTTACCAGTATCGCGTTTTGCCAACTCCGAAGCCAACTTCACTCGTTGCGATTCACCTCCTGACAAAGTCGTTGATGGTTGCCCTAATGTGATATATCCCAAACCTACTTCCTGTAAAGTTTTCAGTTTTGTGGCAATCGATGGAATATGTTCAAAGAATTCTACCCCTTGATTGATGGTCATATCCAGCACATCGCTAATGGATTTTCCCTTATAACGAACCTCCAGTGTTTCCCTGTTGTAACGCTTTCCGTTGCACTCATCGCAATGTACATGCACATCAGGTAAGAAATTCATTTCTATCAGTTTCATGCCTGCCCCCTGACATGCCTCACAACGTCCGCCTTTCACATTAAAAGAGAAACGTCCGGGTTTATAACCGCGAATTAGCGATTCGGGTAACTTAGCAAACAGTGAACGGATATCGGAAAAGATATTGGTATAAGTAGCCGGATTCGATCGTGGAGTTCTTCCCAATGGAGTCTGATCCACCTGAATTACTTTATCCACCTCATCGATACCTTCTACCTTTTTATATCCCAATGGATCTTTTACCGATTTATAGAAATGCTGACTTAAAATAGGCTGCAAAGTTTCATTAATCAGTGTTGATTTTCCACTACCTGAAACTCCGGTTACACAGATTAATTTTCCCAGAGGAATTTCAACATTCACTGCTTTCAGGTTATTCCCTGTACAACCTTTCAGACTTATTTTCTTTCCATTTCCATCTCTTCGAAGCGACGGAACTTCAATATTTTGTTCCCCTTTCAGGTATTTTGCTGTCAGCGAATCTGAATCCAAAATGGTTTGCGGTGTTCCCGCTCCAACCACTTCTCCCCCGTGGCGTCCGGCATGTGGTCCCATGTCAATCAAGTGATCGGCTCTAAGCATCATATCTTTATCGTGCTCCACCACAATTACCGAGTTACCGGTATCGCGTAAACTCTCCAACGATTGAATCAACTTCAGATTGTCGCGGTGATGCAAACCAATACTTGGCTCATCCAAAATGTAAAGTACATTCACCAGTTGAGAACCAATCTGAGTGGCCAAACGAATTCGCTGAGCCTCTCCCCCAGAAAGTGTTCGTGCCGATCGATCCAATGAAAGGTAACCTAAACCAACGTCCAACAAGAAACTAATTCTATCCCGAATTTCTTTGACCACCTCCGTACCAATCTTCTTTTGGCGAGCGGTTAATCTTCGTTCTAATCCATCAAACCATTCACTCAACTGACTTAAATCCATCTTTGCCAATTCAGCAATATTTTTGCCATCGATTATGAAATGCAACGATTCGGTTTTTAATCGCATTCCGTTACATTTGGGGCAAGTTTGATGCTTCACAAACTGATTGGCCCATTTCTGTGCCTTTTTTCCAGTTGCTTCTTCTTTCTGATTTTCGATATATTTTATAACTCCTTCATAGCTCATGAAATAATTCATAGAGCTTCCCAATGGAGAGTTTTTCAATGCAATTCGCTCGCTGGTACCATACAGAATCATCTGCATAGCATCTTCTGGAATATCTTTAATCGGCGTCTTCAGTGTTGACTCGAAACGCTCGGCAATAGCCTCAATCTGCCAAAATATCAATGAATTTTTGTATGCACCAATTGGAGCAATTCCCCCCTTCCCAATACTTATACTTGGATCGGGAATAATTTTCTCCATATCAATTTCAGCCACCTCTCCTAAACCATTGCATCGTTTACAAGCACCTTGAGGTGAGTTAAACGAGAATGAATGTGGAGCTGGCTCGCTGTATGAAATACCGGTAGTGGGACACATCAGCTGACGACTATAAAAACGAACGTCCTGCGTTTCATGATCCAATATCATAGTTACTCCTTCGCCATGCTTCATTGCTTGCTCCACCGAGCTTTTCAAGCGCTGATCAGAAGCATCGTCTACCACCAAACGGTCGATTACCATTTCAATGTTATGGTTCTTATAACGATCGACCTTAAAGCCAGGCATCATCTCTTCCAATTTCCCATCAACACGGGCATAAAGGAACCCTTTACGACGAATCTGTTCAAACAAGTCACGGTAGTGTCCTTTACGTCCACGTACAACTGGTGCCAAAACGGCTATGCGCTTTCCAGCAAACTGATCGCGAATTAACTCCAATATTTTCTCATCGGAGTATTTCACCATCTTCTCGCCCGTCTCGTGTGAGTAGGCTTCTCCAGCACGCGCATACAACAGACGAAGAAAATCGTAAATCTCGGTTACCGTACCAACTGTTGATCGTGGGTTTTTATTGGTTGTCTTCTGCTCAATGGAAATCACCGGACTCAAACCCGAAATTTCATCTACATCGGGACGCTCCATATTTCCCAAAAACGAGCGAGCATATGCAGAAAATGTTTCAATATATCGGCGTTGACCTTCGGCATAAATGGTATCGAAAGCCAATGACGATTTACCCGAACCACTCATACCTGTAATCACAGTAAGTTTGTTTCGGGGTATATCCAAATTAATATTTTTCAGATTGTGTTCTCGGGCTCCCATCACCCGGATTATCTCCTCTTCGGCACTCATATCTCTTCCTCGTTTCTACTTTTTAATACGATATCCCTTTTCAGGAATAGCTATATGATATGTTTTTCCTGCTTTATTGGTCAAATAATTTTGTCTCAACCACGGGTTAAACTGCTTCAAAATCTTATAGTTTATTCCATGATCTAAAGCAAACTGTGCAAAATTAGCAACTTTCGTTTTTACTGCCACTTTAGTAGTAGGAATAAATGGATACTTATCGCTATCGTTAACTTTAAATCCAAATTTTTCAGAGTTATTCAACAGTTGTTTCAATGCTAAAATTCGAAATACATAACGAGAAGTCTCCTCATTCAACAACAAATCGTAATAGTTATTTACCTTTTGTCGCGCTATTTGCTTAAGGATATGAGAGCGACCTGCATTGTAAGTGGCAGCAACCATGGTCCATGAGCCAAACTTTTCGTAATTCTTCTTTAGGTATTTACAAGCAGCTTTAGTCGATTTCTCCAAATGGTAGCGTTCATCTACTTCACTATTAATTTGCAATCCATACTCTCTGCCTGTTGTCCGCATAAACTGCCAAATACCAACTGCTCCGGCAGGAGATTTTGCACGATCCACTAAACCGCTCTCTGCTACAGCCAAGTATTTAAAATCTTCGGGTACTCCCTGTGCTTTTAAAATAGGTTCAATCACTTTAAAATAACGATCAGCTCTTTTCAGTATAAATAAAGCTTGCGAATGCCAATATGCATTCACCTGCATTTCGCGATCCATACTCTCGTATACATCGATGTATTCCAACGGCACCTTTTCACCTGCAAAATCGAGTTGCTTAGGCACTTTCATAGGTTTATACATCAACTTTTTAGGAGGATTCACCTCCACAGGAGAAGTTGCACGATTAAATAATTGACCAATAACGATTAAAAGTACCAGTAGCCCAATGGCACTTAATCCATTCCGAAGTTTAGCATTCATCTTTATAAATATTTTATTAGGGATATTGCGATTTAACCCTTTTTGAAACAACACTAAACTACAAAAATAAGTTCTATTGAGGACTTTACCTTCATTGAAAACACAAAACCTTTTTAACAATTCATTTAGAAAATAGCAGGATTTTACTTCCTTTCGTTATTTAATTTTTTATCATTTTTGTAAAACTAACATTCTAAACAGATGAAGAAAGTAGGAATAATTCGATGCCAGCAAACGGAAGATATGTGCCCGGGCACAGCCGATTTTAAAGTAGCCAAAGCAGGTAAACTCGCATTTGAAACTATTGGTCCATGTGAAATAGTTGGCTTTGTATCATGTGGTGGATGTCCTGGAAAGAAAGCAGTTCCCAGAGCAAAAATGATGATTGACAGAGGTGCAGAAGTTATTGCTATGGCATCGTGCATTGCCAAAGGAAATCCTATTGGATATGCCTGTCCTCACTTTGAAAATATGCGCAATGCAATAAAGAAGGTCACCAAAGATATTGAACTTTTAGAGTGGACACATTAAAAAAGAAAGACGTACTGCAATTTGTGAAGAAGATGATAAATTACAGCAACGTCTTTCAGGATTACTTAACACACAATATTTTAGAAAATCGTTTACTTGGCTATTCGTTTGGATTAAAACTGAAAACTGATTCCAGCATAAACCCCCATCACAAGTGGTTTTCTGCCTACCGAATTAGAACCAGTTAATGAGTTCAAATAATATTTTAGTTTAGGCTCTAAGCTCAATGAAAACGACGAAAAGACATTATAACTAATACCAACTCCAAGTGTACTACTATAGGTTACGTCAGTTAAATCTTCTGTCTTTCCTACATTTTTCTTGTCATCGTTATTATTGATATAAACTGAATTTCCTACTAAGAAGTTGGCACTCACCCCCCCCAACAAGTTCACATCAATCTTTTTGTCAATCATTTTATATTTCAACAGCATAGGCACCTCGATATATTCAGCTTCTTGATCTAACTGAGTGTTTGAGAAGTAGTTTTGAACATTCTCAACAGCATCTTTATTGGCTGCATAAAATGTACTAGCACTCGGGATTTCTGAGATATTCACCATTCCCCACGCACCAATTCCTTGCCACTGTGCTTTACTACTCACCTGCTGCGGCGTCTGGGAAAGGCTAGCTTGTTCTCTTGAAAATAATGCATTAATTGCATTACTATAATTAACTCCTCTGGTTCCCTGTGAAAAATGAGAATAATACATCCCACTCTCAACACTTAAACGACGACTTATCTGATAATTAACTGCAATTCCTTTTGAAGAGCTCACTTTAAAATCGCTTGAAACTCTTGGCTGATTTTCAGGAGCAAATGCATTATCTGTGGCAAAATCAACTTTCTCTCTTCCTTCCGACAGCTTATCAGAAGCACCAAAGCGAGCTCCCAACTGAATATATGGCTTAAACTTTTTCTTTTCAGGAGCCAATTGAGCCAAATTCAGTTTTATAATTTCTTTATCCTGCTCAGAAAGAAATTCATTTCCACTATCTGTTCCATTCAATAGGGCATTATCATGCAGTTTCAAACCTTCTTTTTCAAAATCAGCTCTTAATCCTTTAAAGAATTTCGAAGCCATTGCAGTCCAACCTACCTTAGGCAATTTTTGCTCTGAAACGATACTGGCAACTTTTGCTTTAACAGGCTCTGTTTTCTTAACTACAGCTACTGTTGTTTTCGTTTTTGGGGCTAACTCAACAACAGTCTGCTGCACTTTTTCCACCTCTTTATTTGGAACGACAACTTTATTTTTTGGTTGCATGATTTCTTGCGGAGTATCTGCTTCAACAACAGTAGGAGTCAATTTCTCTTGACTTATCTGCTGATTAAGCGTCCAACCAGTAATAAATGCAATGGCTATAGCAGCTGCCACTCCAGACAACTTTAACCAAAGAGGGAATACCTTCTTGGTACTTCCTAACTCTTTCTCTATATTATCCCAGACAAAAGCAGGTGGCTCTACCTCCGCATTGTAGAGCTTCTTGCCTATTATTTTATCTGATTTTAATTCCCTTTTCATGCCGAAAAATTTTCTTCATTTGCACTTAATATCTTTCTCAGCTTATCTTTTACAATCCCTTTGGCTCGTGCCAAATTCGACTTAGAGGTTCCTTCGCTTATATTTAAGCTTTCTGCAATTTCCCGATGCGATAGTCCTTCGACTATATACATGTTAAAAACCAGTTTGTAGCGAGGAGGCAACTCTTCCATTACAGCTAATAATTGCTTCTCCGAAATTCTTTCTACCTCTTCCTCTTCTACCCACTCTTCTTCGAAAGCATGTATATCTTCTACTGGAAATAAATTCAGCTGACCTCGATATTTTGCTAAACAAACATTCACAATTACTCGTCGTAGCCATCCTTCAAAAACTCCTTTGAAGTTGAATTGATCAATTTTTTTGAACACCTGAATAAAACCATCTTGCAAATTGTCTTCCGCCTCGGCACGGTCACGAGAATACCGAATGCATACCCCAAACATTTTTGGAGCAAACATTTGATACAATTGAGCCTGCGCCTGACGCTTTCCCGACTTGCAATCTTTTATAATTTGTTTCAACTGTTCCACTTGGTCAATTCGGCTTTGATCTTGATTCTCGGCAAAAGCTTCAAATCTGACTAAAAGATGACTTTTTTATAAAATGGTTGCGTTTCCAACAAAGATACTTCACTTTATTTTCAAAATTAAATGAAATCAAACGCAACCTATTGGTTATAATCCACATCAAACCAACAACAAACCAAAACTAATCGCTATGAAATACGCTATATACCTCAACGTATTCACTTTATTTTTCCTGTTCAGCTGTCAATCTAACGATTCAGAAGATATTATTTCTACTATTGAGTTAAGCGAAAAATCGGCTCTAATGGTTCAATCTCAGAATGAATTTGGACTATCTCTGTTTCAACAAGCCAATTTAGACCCAGAAAAAAGCAAAGGTAATGTCATGGTTTCTCCATTAAGTGTATCGCAGGCTTTATCGATGACTTACAATGGAACAGCCAATGTTACCAAACAGGAGTTTGAATCTGTTCTTGGGTACTCTGGTTACACCACCAAAGAAATTAATACCAACAATCAACACCTGGTAGATGCACTCTTAAACCACGATTCTAAAGTCGACTTTACTGTTGCGAATTCTATTTGGCACCGTAACGACGTTTTAGTGAAAGAACCATTTAAAAACACCAATCGTACATTTTACGATGCAGAAATTGCGGCTCTGGATTTTTCGAACACCGAAAATGTAAAGAATAAAATAAATGGTTGGGTAAAAGATAAAACCCGCTCTAAAATAGAGTCAATTATTGATCAAGTGCCGGGCAATGCAGTGATGTATTTGGTCAATGCCATCTATTTCAAAGCCAATTGGCAATTTCAATTTGACAAAAAATCTACTGAAGATGCCACTTTCATTACACCTTCGAAAGAGGTTACTGTACCAATGATGAAGATCGAAAGTACCTTCCGCTTCATGAGTAATAGTCAATATCAAGTAGTTGAACTACCCTACGGAGGAGGCAAATTCAACATGCTACTGGTGTTGCCATCAGAGCAAACTGACATCAATCAACTTATTGCCGATCTTCAACCATCAGATATAGCAGCGTGGGATGACCAACTAAAAGATGCCAACTTAAACGTTCATCTTCCTCGTTTTGAATTTGAGTATGAAAACGAGCTAAAAGAAGAACTCAGTAATATGGGATTAAATCAAGCTTTTTCTCCTTATGCTGATTTTTCGAATATGACTAATGCGTCAGTTCTTATATCGAAAGTATTGCATAAAACCTATATCAAAACCGATGAAGAAGGAAGTGAAGCGGCAGCTGTTACTGCAGTTGAAATTGAATTCACCAGTGCACTACCATCATCGCCAACAGTACGATTTAATCGCTCGTTCCTTTTCTTTATTCGAGAAAAAGACACCAATAGCAACCTGTTCATTGGTAAAGTAATCAATCCATTATTAAAGAAATAAGCATGAAAATTAATTCAACTATATCGATTCTCATTATTGGGATACTTTTCGTTCTATTTGGCTGCAACAACAGCGATGAACTTTCACCCATAACCGAACAAGGCCGTTTTTTCAACAATGGTAGTGGCTCTGCATGTGGAATTAAAATCGAATTAAACACAGGAGAAGTAATTATTCCTCAAAACTGGCCAACTCATTTAAAAGACCTCCCCAATGGCGATCCTGTAGAGTTGAATTTTAAATATACGATTGATGGAAATATTTCATGTAGTGCTGGTAAAATGGTTAATGTATTATCCGTCGATGCCAATCATATTTCCAATGTCGTTGTATGGGATCGAAAAGAGAAGATTCATCACGATGTAGTTCAACTGAAAGATGTTTCGATAAACGGTGATATTTTAACATTGGAAATAGCCTACTCTGGAGGATGTGAGCTCCATGAATTCAAACTATTTGTTGCATATCCATTTTGTAATACTCCTCCTGTTCCTCCATATCTCATTTTATCTCACAATGCCAATAGTGATCCATGCGAGGCATTTCTTACCAGAAAGCTTCATTTTAACCTTTCCTCATTAAGAAAACATGCACAAGGGCATGAACTGAAATATATTCTTTCGGTTAAAGAGCCTCATGGAAATACATATAAAAGAATTACCTACCAATTCTAACATAAAATATCAGACAAAAAAATAGCGACAACATAATGAAGTCGCTATTTTTATATGTATTTAAATCAAATATTTAATCACAAGGTGCTGCACCTTTACTCACACTATATTTTCCTGCACCTAAGAACATCAAAGCAATTGAGCCAGCAAAATAGAACCACTGCAATTCTAATAATAAACCACCATGCTGTGTCAATTTAAACAAATCACCACTATGTGCTAAAGCCACCGCAAATACCATTGTCAGAGCAACAATAAACGCTGACATTCGAGTGCGATATCCAATAATGATTAAGATGGGTGCTAACACTTCACCAACATATACTCCATAAGCAATAAAGCCAGGTAACCCTAGCCCTCCTAACATTTGCTGGATAAAATCAACTCCATGAAATAACTTACTTACTCCATGAAAAAGCATTAAACCTCCGATTAAGACTCGAAGAATCAGTTTTCCAAGATCTGGATTATTTAATCGATTCATAATAGTTCTCTTTTTATTTCCTCATAGAAACAACCATCACTTGGATATGGTTTATATAATCTGAATTTTATCGTTACAAACGAGGGCACTCCCCCAATACATTTATGTTTATGTTTTGCATTCCTAGCATGAGCTTCACTCCTACAGAATTTTTGTTTTGGTTTCTCAACTGCAATGGTAAATAAACAAAAACGGCCTCCAGAATTTCTGAAAGCCGTTTCTCAAATATTTTTTAATCTTGTTTAGAACATAGGGTCCCAAGCTGGAAGCTCGATGGCCTTTTCTTCGTAGATTTTACGAACTTTTTCTGACAAGAATTTTTTATGAATTACAAAGCGGAACATGAATTCATCGAACCACTTGTCGGTGAAAGTTAAATACCCATTGTGTCCACTTGAAGCTCCCCAGCTATTTTCGAATTGCCATTTAGTTGGTTGGCCATTCTCGTCTACATCGACAGCAATAATTGCCATTCCGTGCGATGATCCACTTTCGCCAGACAAGATACGCTGTTTCTTATTCATTCCGAATTTCACACCATAAACAGCATCGTAGTTGTAGTTATCAACATCCGAAATACCATTTTTCGAATCCAACTGTTTACCTACATCACAAGATCCGTACATCGCTTCGTTATTTTTAATCGACTCGATACAGAATTCTTTAATCACATCGTTTGGAAGGTTCACATAGTGCCAGTTTTCTCCTTCTTCAACGTTACGATAATTGCTAATATCGTAGTGCTTGTAATATGGACGAGTAGGATCGTTCATGATCATTACATAATCGTCTAGGTTAATATCACCCATTGCAAGTTTTGCAAACTCTTGTGGAGTATATTTTTTATAGTTGGCCAATTCGCCTTTTTTAGCCTGAAAACGATACTCGAAAGTAGTTGGAGGTGTTCCCAAGTTCAAAGCTAACATGCGATAAACCTCTTTCATCATCTCCACTTTACGCTTCTGAAGCGCTTTCTCTTTTGCTCCATTGGCAGCCATATCGCGCAATTCTAAACCATTTTCACGCAATTTACGCTTCAATAATTTAATCATCTGTGACGTGCTTTCACTCGAATGCGTTTCGTTCATCACGGTCTTAGGAACCAAACCGTACTTTTTCACCAAGTTCACGAAGTTGTTCCAAACACCACCATCACTTGCCGGATCGCGGAAATACCAACGAACCTCACGATCCATGATGTCTTTATCGACAGTCTGAATGATATTATTCAAAAATAGATTTGACTTCTCGAAGATGTCCCAGAAATAAAGGTAGTTTTGAGAGAACTGGAAACCAGAAAGGTTATTCTCGGCAATTACTTTCGGACGTAAAACATTCATCGAAGTAAACATCCAGCAACGTCCAGAACTGCGTTGGTTAGTAATCCCCTTCACATTTACACGATACTTAAACTGGTGGTCTAATGTGTTCTGATTATCGTGATTGAAAGCCAACTTTTTAATATCGTTGTTCATTAATGCATTCTGCATAGCTGTTGTGTATGCATCTTTTTTGAATGAACCACGAATAGACTCCAATTCCTGAGCATTAATTGCTCCTTTTTGTGCATTTGCAGCAACACCCGAAAACAATAATCCGGCCATCACCCATCCTGCGTATCTCTTCATATCTGATCTATTTAATTTATTTCGTAAACTAATTGCTGAACAAAAATAGGAAACCTGATGGTTTGAAAACTGTTAAACCTCAGTTTTTACAAACCATTAACATCATTTTCGATTGTTCGAATATCGATTACATCTTCCATTTATGATTCTCCCACTATAATATTCTTCCTTTCAACAACATCTTCCTGCAAAAATCATATTTAACAAAATTTATTCATAACTTTATTATGAATACAAAGCCTCACAAAGATGAAAGCATTTCTTACTCTCCTTCTGCTTTTTTATTTTGCAATATGTATTGGACAATCAAAATGGTTTCCAGTTGGAGCACAATGGTACTATTCTAAACCTGGAATCGACTATACCTCAGATAAAATAAATGGATTAGATTGCATTATATACCAATCCATTGGTGACACAATTATTCAAAACAAAGTATGTAGAATAGTTGAAATCAAATACAGTAAAAATCAAACTAAGATTGGTAATATATTTCTTCATCAAAAAGAACAAGTCGTTTCTTATTTCAATGGAGATAGTTTTTCTGTTTTATATGATTTCTCGGCCAAAGCAGGAGATACCATAAGCGTCCATAACCATGCGTTTCATCCAATAGCAGCCTACTTCTCGGCAAACAATTCAATTGATCAATTTAGCTATAAAATAGAAGAAGTAGATAGTGTTAAGCTAAATGGGAACTGGCTAAAACGACAGAAGGTTATTCCTATAAAAAACTCAACATGGGCCTTCTCCAATACTTCAAGTTATATTGTGGAAAGTATTGGCAGTTTGAATTATTTCTTTGGTCAATCGACTAATATTCATCCTGAGTTGAGTAATGGTCTATTAAGGTACTACAAAGACAGTCTCATAGAATTTAAAAATAACCAATGGAAGCATTCACCCAACATGGTAACCTTTAACAAGGTTATTGATCCTTACAAACAATGGTATGTTGCCCATTCACAACTAGCAGGTAAATATGTCGATACAATTTCAACTCAATCTACTACTAACGACTGGTGGGGTTTATGGTATCACGGTATTCTTAATAGAAATAAAAAAGTTAGTATAGGGAAAGTCACTACCAGTGTGACCAATGACTCTATTTGGTTTACTTCTGACAATGAAGATGAAAAGCAACTCATATTTAATCTGAATCTTAAAACTGGAGACACATTCGATTTTGGGTCCAAATTTGGTGGTAAATTGACCGTTGATACTATCTTATTTCGAGATAATTTAAAGCTCGTTGTTTTTGAATCGAATGAATATTGGGGCGATAGTATTCAATTTATTGAAGGAGTTGGCCCAAACATTGGTTTAGCTTATAAATGGGATTCCGGGATGGTAAATCCATATGTGATTTGCCAATTTAACGCCACTCAAAAAGTTTATACAACTTCCAATGGTTTATTCCGTGATTGCAGTTTTGTAAATACATCGATAAATACACAGTCGAACAATGTGATAACAGTAAGTCCAGTACCCTTCCAGAATCAGTTAACAATTCATCTTCCACAAACCACGAAAGGTTATTACAACATTATGGGCATGGATGGAAAAACATCTATTGAAAACGAATTTCAAGGACAACACGTAACTGTTGATACTTCGTGTTTAAAAGCTGGCATTTATATCCTTAAGGTTTACATGGGGCATGAATATTCCACGATTAAGATTGTAAAGAGATAAAAATTCACAATATAATTTGCCGTTAGAAACTGGCATTAGAGATAAAAGCGACACCCCGCAACGTAGTGAGGAGTTTAGTGGATAGCCTGACCGAAGGGAATGCCTGAAAAATTTAATTATTATCTCAATATTTATTAACTTCAGGATAAATATTAAAACCTTTTGTCATGAAATTTGAATTGCCCAAATTACCTTATGCTCTAGATGCACTGAAGCCAATTATAAGTGAACAAACACTGAATTTTCATTACGGGAAACACCATCAGGCATATGTGAATAACCTGAATAATTTGGTGGCAGGAACAGAATTTGAGAATGCCGATCTGGAAACGATTGTTAAGAAAGCAGAAGGCGGAATTTTCAACAACGGTGCACAAGTTTGGAATCACACATTCTACTTTTTTCAGTTTGCAGTTGCCCCCAAAGCAATACCAGAAGGAAAACTGTTAGCAGCAATAGAGGCCAAATGGGAAAGTTTTGATGCTTTTAAAGAAGCTTTCTCGAAAGCAGCAGCTACATTATTTGGATCGGGCTGGGCCTGGTTGGTAAAAACAGATGCTGGCGATTTGGATATTGTTCAAACATCGAATGCTGGAAACCCAATGCGTGATGGATTAACTCCATTGATGACTTGCGATGTTTGGGAGCATGCTTACTATTTGGATAAGCAAAATGTAAGACCGGCTTATATTGCCGACTTCTGGAAAATTATTGATTGGAAAGTTATTGAAGAACGCTTCTAGAACTGTTCTTGAGGTTATCTTTCACTTCCGAGAAGCATACGGTAAATCTCATGCTTCTCGGAAGTAAAAAACTATTCTTATAATTATTTTTTGGCTTCCAATTCGTTGAGATGCTCCATTTTCTTTCGAGCCAAAAACTCCTGAATTCCTTCAAGGTGTTCCTTCACCTGTTTGTTGCCAAACTCATAGACTTTATGCACCAAACCATCCAGGAAGTCACGGTCGTGTGAAACCAATATTAAAGTCCCATCGAATTCAAGTAAGGCTTGTTTCAGAATATCTTTTGTGCGCATATCCAAATGATTGGTAGGCTCATCCAGAATCAGCAGATTCACCGGTTCCAGCAACAGTTTAATCATTGCCAAACGCGTACATTCACCTCCAGAAAGCACACTCACTTTTTTGTCCCAATCATCGGCGCCAAACATAAAGGCACCAAGGAAGTCTTTAATTTTTGTTCGAATATCGCCCTTTGCAACTTCATCGATGGTTTGAAAAATCGAAAGTTGATCGTCCAGCAAAGAGGCTTCATTTTGCGCAAAGTAACCAATCTGCGTGTTGTGCCCCAGTTTTAGTTCACCTTCGTACTCCAACTGTCCCATGATGGCTTTTACCAAGGTCGATTTCCCTTCGCCATTTTTACCTACAAAGGCGACTTTCTCACCACGTTCAATGGAAAAGGAAGCATTGGAAAACACCAATTCATCGTCATAACTTTTACCCACCTGATTGGCTATTACTGGAAAGTTTCCGGAACGAAGAGAAGGAGGAAAACGTAAACGCAAATGAGATGTATCCACTTCATCCACTTCGATAATTTCCAACTTTTCCAGCATTTTTACGCGAGATTGTACTTGCAGCGTTTTTGAGTAGGTACCTTTAAATCGTTCGATAAACTCCTTTGTTTCGGCAATCATTTTTTGCTGCTCATCATAGGCCTTTTGTTGTTGTTCTCGACGTTCTTTGCGCAACTCCAAATAGGTAGAATAGTTTACTTTGTAGTCGTAAATACGCCCCATGGTTACCTCAATGGTACGGTTGGTTATATTGTCCACAAAAGTGCGGTCGTGCGAAATTAGAATCACCGCCTTAGCATGATTTATCAAGAAATCTTCGAGCCATTGTACCGACTCGATATCCAAGTGATTGGTAGGCTCATCCAGAAGAATTAAATCTGGTTTTTTAAGAAGGATTTTTGCCAGTTCAATACGCATTCGCCAACCACCGCTGAACTCACTACAAGGTCTTTGCAGGTCACTACGTTCAAAACCCAGACCGATCAGGATTTTTTCCACCTCAGCATCATAGTTGGCTTCTCCGTGAGCATAAAGTTTTTCACTTAGCTCCGAAACCTGCTCAATAATATTGGCATATTCTTCTGATTCATAATCGGTGCGGATGGTTAACTGGTGATTGTATTCCTCCAGTTTTGCTTTCATTTCCAGCGCTTCGGCAAAAGCCTGCGACGCTTCATCAAAAAGCGTACGTTCGTTATTCACCATCATGTGCTGTGGAAGGTAAGCAATCACACAATCATTTGGTGCCGAAACTTTTCCTCTATTGGCACTTTGCACTCCTGCAATAATCTTTAGCAAGGTCGATTTCCCTGCACCGTTTTTCCCCATCAGGGCGATGCGGTCTTTTTCGTTTACAACAAAATTTATATCCTCGAACAAGGTACTTCCGCCAAACTCTACAGCCAGCCCATCTATTGATATCATCACGTATTTTCTAAATTCAGTCGCCAAAGATAGCAATAAGTTCGATGTAATAATTCAAAAATTGATACACCAATTGTCTTTGAATTTCAAGAAGTACACCCTAAAACAATGTACTTCTTGGAATGACATAATATTACTACCAAGTTTGAATTACCTGGTTAGCCTCCACCCTTAGACGAGGACCATAAACTCCTTGACTGGTACGTTTGCCAACAGCAATAACCATATTTACTTCGGCTCCAGTAGGTAGTTTCAGTAATCTTTTAATTCGAACCGGATCTACTCCTTCCATTGGGCAGGTATCGTAACCGCTGGCTGCCACACTCAACATGAAAGTTTGAGCAGCTAAAGCAGCACTTTTATGAGCCACAATTCTACCTTCGGTATGTCCTAGACGACGTACTGTTGGTCGGAAAAGACCAATTGTATTTAGCAATAGATATTTAAAGAATCCCGTGATATTTAATGGATCGTTGAAATAAGCAAAAGGCATTAGTTTTTCGTAATAAGCCAGTGCTCCTTTTATCTTCTCGTTGGGTTCTTCGCCATTTAAGCTACTTCGTATTTTTTCGGCATTCCACTTTGCCCGCTCTTTCCACTTATCTTTTCGGGTAACAACTACCACTAACTCACTGGCTGTTTTTGCTGCACCTTGCCCCATACACAAATGAGCCAACTTTTCTTTTACTCCATCACTTTTCACCCGGTGCATTTCCCACAACTGTAAATTACTGGAGCTAGGAGCCAACAATGCATCGTTCATGGCTTGTTCTACGATGTTTTCCGGCATTGAGTGAGTTGTATCGAAATCGCGTACAGCACGACGATGTTCTACTATTTCAGAAAATAGTTCTGATCTATTTTTATCTTGCATTATAAATTCTTTTCCCTGTAAAAAGTAAGAAAACCTTTTGCTTCACATTTTGTTCAGAATTACACAATAAAAAACCACCCTTTCAGGTGGTTTCTCGTTATTTTATCCTTTCACAAATAATGCCTTAACTATATGATTGACCATCTTCGGATTTTCTTTTAATCGGCGGGTAGAATAGCCGAACCAATCTTTCCCGAATGGTACATAAACACGCATCCGATGTCCTGCATTTACAACGGATTTACGCAACTCGGGAGTTACCCCATACAACATTTGAAATTCATATTTGTCACGTGGAACATTATGCTTCTCTATCAATTCAAATGCTTTTTCAATTAAATACTTATCATGAGTAGCTATACCAACATACATGTCGTGGGTAAGCATATACTCCAGATTCTCCACAAAATGGTTTCTTACTTCCTGATAACCTTTGTACGCTATCTCTTCAGGCTCTACATAAATTCCTTTACACAAACGGAAGTTATAAGGATTCTCGGCAGTTCCTGAACCATTCAAACTCACTAAGTCGGGCATTGTTCGATGCAAATAGGCTTGCAACACCAATCCTACATGACCAGGAAATTCTGCTTTCAATCGTTTGTAAATATCCCATTCCATATCCACACACTGCGAATCTTCCATGTCGATACGAATAAAATTGCCTTTTTCTGCAGCCAACTTTACCACTTCACGAATATTCTGATAGCACACTTCCGGGTCGAGCAGCAAACCAAAAGAGGTTGGTTTTACAGAAAAGTTTCCATCAACTCCCTTATCTGTGAATCGTTTGATGGTATCGAGATACTGCTCTTTACTTTCAGTTGCTTGTGATAAATCGGTTATAAATTCGCCTAAGATATCGATGGTAACCATCACTCCTTCTTCATTTAATTTTGCTGATGCTTTTATTGCATCCTCAACTGTCTCGCCAGCAATATATGCTTTCGAGAACATCCAAATTAATTTCTTAGGCATATGCGGAATTACTCCGGCAATCATTTTGTGAAGCATAATACAAAGTCTTTTCGTTAGTTAAGTACAAATTATAAAACGGTCTTTTTAGCTTGGGTGCAGGTATAGCTTCAAAGACTTTATGTGGAAAAACATTCGAAAATTATTAACAGTTACATCTGGCAGGTTCTGCAGTAGCAGTATGGTTTCAAGGTTTTCAATTCTAAGTAACCGTTTCTATCAAATGCTTTTTTTCCACGCTTCTTAAAAATAAGCATAACTTCCCTTTCGATTTTATGATGTTTATCACATCACTTTTATGATTTTATACAGGTTTCTTATTTTCACCATCAAACCGAAAGAACAAGCATCATTGCACTACAAAAAATGAAGTATTTCCATCTTTTTTCGTGAAAAATATCAAAACACGCACTATGAGACACTTAATTCCAGAACCGCCAATTTCTTTCGTTTTAGCCATAAAACTATTGTCTATTTATAATGGAATTACGTGGGTAAAAACTATATTTGTCCAACTGAAAAATATATCGAACAGCTATGAAGAATACTTCTTTGATTATTAATGCCGTATTGGCTATTGCAATTGCAGTTCTATTCGTACTGCATTTTGGATCGAAAAATGAGGCAACTAGTACTACAAAAACAGGAGTAACGACACAAAGTAGTGAATTAAAAGTGGCTTACATTAAGCTTGACTCATTGCTTGTAAATTACAACCTGGCCCAAGATCTTCATGAAGACTTTACCCAAAAGCAAGAAGCTTACAATACAGAGTTTGGCAAAAAACGTCAGGAATTCGAAAAACAAGCTGTAGCATTTCAGGAAAAATTGAAAAGAGGAGGGTTCCTTTCTCAAGAATTGGCAATGCGCGAGCGTAACCGCTTGGCAGGACAAGAGCAAGAGATTAAAAAAATGGATTACGAGCTATCTACAAAGTTGGCCGAAATTCAGCAAAAAAATAACTTACAACTTATTGATAGTGTAAAAACACATTTGGAGCTTTACAACAAGTCTCACAAATTCACTTACATTATTAATAGCTCGAATGTTTTAATTGGAGACGAAGCTTTAAACATTACCAAAGAAGTTTTGACTTCGATGAACAGTAAATACACTGCTAAAAGCAAGAAATAATTAACTCAATATATTTCGAAGAGAAGGTCGGCCAATGGTTGACCTTTTTTTATGCACCAATTTTTCTCATATTCGTATAAAATTGAAGCAAATGGCTTTTGCAAACAAATACCTGAATAAGCTACAGCAACTATACAAACTAGATATTTCAGCTACTCCAGCTGATATTACAGTTGTAATTCCCTGCTACAATGAACCCGATATTGCCCAATTACTTCAATCGATATGGCAATGCGATACCACGCACATTACAACAGATATTATTGTGGTAGTCAACGAATCGGAACTTAGCAAGCCTGAAGTTTGCCAACAAAACGATTTAACGGTTCTTGAACTTCATGAATTTGCTCAGCAAAATAATTCAAATGCACTTCGGTTTAAAATTATTGAAGCAAGGGCAATGCCTAAAAAATGGGCAGGAGTTGGTTTAGCGCGCAAAACAGGAATGGATGCAGCAATTTGGCAATACAATAAATGGGAAAAACCAGATGGCATTTTGGTTTCGCTGGATGCCGATTGTATTGTAGAACAAAATTATCTTCAAGCCATTTACGTCCATTTTAAGAAAAATCCGAAATGCATGGCCTCGACTATTCATTTCGAACATCCCCTACCCAATGATCTTACTTTACGACAGGGAATCGTGCTTTACGAATTATACATGCGCTATTATAAGCATGCATTAACATTTGCAGGATTACCCAATGCCATTTACACAATAGGATCGGCATTTGCAGTTCGAGCCGAAGCTTACGTAAAACAAGGTGGGATGTCACGTAATAAGGCAGGCGAAGACTTCTATTTTCTGCAAAAGCAGGTGCAATTAGGTTTTGTAGACAATATTCAATCGACCACAGTTTATCCAGCAGCCCGCTTATCAGACCGGGTTCCTTTTGGAACAGGACCAGTACTGCAAAAGTGGAGTAAGGAAGAAGAAAACCTAGAGCTTACCTACCCATTACAATCATTTATCGATTTAAAAGCATGGTTTGTTTGTTGCAATAAACTCTATAGTTTAACTAAAACCGAAATTGAAAAACTTATTTCAACATTACCTGAAAGTGTTCAATCATTCTTGAAGGAAAATAACTGGATAGTACTCATAGAAGAGCTAAAAGCCAACTGTTCGTCGGAAAAGATATTCCACAAACGCTTTTTCCACCTGTTTAATGCTTTTCAGGCATTAAAGTTTTTGAACCACTGCAAAGCCCGTTTTTACTCCGACGCCCCCCTTGTGGAATCGACAATTTCGTTACTAAAATACTTAGACGTACCATCCAATGAACTGTTAAATGATGCTGAATCGTTATTAGTGATTATGCGAAATCTTGATAAATAGTTGTAAATTTGCGCATCAATTACTTACAGTTAGTTGTTAAGTAATTAGGAAAGAATAAATAGGGGAGTTTAGTTATGGCTTTTTTGAAATTATTTATCATCGTATTAGTGGCAATGGCAATTGCTATTGCTTTTTTAGCAACACGCATTCTTTTAAAGAAGAGAGGACAGTTTCCTGAAACGCATGTTGGACACAACTCTAATATGAAGACCAAAGGAATTACCTGCGTAAAAACCATGGATAAAATGGAGCAACGCAGTCAGAATTCTTACTTGCAGTTTAAATACCGCAACAAATACAAAAATCTAAGATTAATTAGAGAATAAATTAAAAAAGCATCCCATTAGGATGCTTTTTTAGTCTAGTATATCTTTGTTATTACAATTCTTTCAACTGCTTCTTTAGCCCTTCTGAAATCCAGGTTTTATATTCTCCTTTATCATCGGCATAAATAAAGAATGCTTCCAGCTCACCCGAGTTCTTTACAATTCTCTTTGCCTTTTCCATTCCCATTACCATGAACGAAGTAGCATAAGCATCGGCTGTCATACAATCGGCTGCTACTACTGTTGCGCTTAACAAACTATGCTGCACCGGATATCCCGTTTGAGGATCGATAGTATGAGCAAACTTCTTGCCTCCTTCGATGTAAAAATTTCGGTAATTACCAGAAGTTGCCAAAGCCTGATTATTCAACTCAACAACGGCTTGTAATTCTGATTTTATCGGAGCATTGTCTTTGGGCTGATTAATACCAATACGCCAAAGTTTTCCTTTTTTGTTTTTCCCTTTCACAGATACTTCGCCACCAATTTCAACCATGAAATTCTTGCATCCATAACGGTCAAGTAACATAGCAATAACATCCACTCCGTAGCCTTTTGCAATAGCACTGGCATCGAGCATGGTTGCCGTATCTTGTTTTACAACTTGTCTGTTTTCGATATTCACCTTTTGCCAGCCAACAGTTTGTTGCAAACTATCAACCAAAGTTCTTGTAATGTTCTCCTTATTTTTAAAACCAAATCCCCAAGCATTCACCAAAGGCATTACTGTCATATCGAACGCTCCGTTGGTTGCTTTCGATATCTCCTTCCCGCGCTGAAAACAACGTTCGAAAAGTGTATCTACTTCAATCGATAAATTCTGATTTACTTTCGAAATAGTTGAAGTAGGAATATAGGTTGAAAGTGAATTATTGAATCGCTCCAGCTCTTTTTCAATGGCTGGTTTTATATTTTTCCCTTGTGGATGTTCATACACAATGTGATAAATCGTTCCCTGAGTAAAACCTTCGATAAACACAAATGCTGGCTCAGCTGGTTGTGTAGCTTGTTCTACCTCTTTCTTTTTCTTACCACACCCAACTACCAAAAACAACACAGCCACAACGGCATAAAAATATTTCTTACTCATAGTATTCTATTTTTTAGCGCCACAAATCTAGACCAAATTTCCCAAATTGGAAGCAAATAGTTTAACTGCAATGGCTAAAAGGATAATTCCAAATACTTTTCGGATTACATTTATCCCCCCTTTTCCTAATATGCGCGAAATTTTACCCGACGACTTTAATATCGTATAGACAAATACCATATTAATAAGAATTCCCACTACGATATTCTCTACATGATATTCGGCACGAAGTGATAACAGTGTTGTTAACGACCCAGCTCCTGCAATAAGTGGAAATGCCAAAGGAACAATAGACGCCGTTTCGGGCTCATCGTCTTTAAATAACTGAATTCCCAAAATCATTTCCAAGGCCAGAAAGAATAACACCAAAGCACCAGCAACAGCAAATGAATAAACATCAATGCCAATCAGATGTAGTATTTGCTCTCCTAAAAACAGGAAGGCAATCATTATTATTGCTGAAACGACACTGGCTTTTTCGCTTTGAATATGACCAACTTTACGACGAAGTTCAATGATAATTGGAATATTTCCAATCATATCGATTACTGCAAACAACACCATAGCTGAGGTGATGATTTCTTTAAATGAAAAGTTCATAACAGAGGCTTATTTAGTACTTAATCTCCACAAAACTAATAGGATTATATGACTTTCTGATATTGCAACAAATAGCAATGCATAATGTTAGAAAGATTTAATCTGTTGTTAGGAAATGATAACCAGAAGCGACCTATCGCAATGTTGTTGAAATTGACTAATGAAAAATTACCTCTAAAAAATACTACTCCATCATAATTTGATTGGTTTGAATTTGTTTATGCACTTCAACAACCTTCTGTTCAACCAATTTACATGCATTATCATCTAAGTTCTGAATGACCACTTCTATTACATGGCTTCCTTCTGTTAAATGGCTTTCCAGGTCGCATTGGTTGTTGTTTCCAAAATCTTGAATGACGACATTATTGAAAAGAAATTGGTAATGAAAATTCCCCGCACTGTTAACAGAAACAACTGCTTTGGCATTACCTTCAGGGTTGGAACATCCATCGAAATTGAGTATTTGCAACGAGCTGGTTAACTCTTCAATTGTAACAGTTTGGCTCACTAGTTGATCTTCAGAATCGGTAACAGTCAACTGATGTACTCCCTTGCACAATCCTTCTTCCACCCATTGCGTGCTTATTTCATGCCCTATCACAATCTGTGTTGGAGGATTCTCTATTATATTCCGATAATAATAATTTCCCTTGGGAACCAAGGTACCAACGTCACTCACTGGTGTATTAGAATATCCCAATTGAGCAGTAGCATGTCCACTATTATCGAAAAATTCATATTTAAAACGAACAATGGTATTATTGAACGCAAATGATGAATAATGAAATGTTGCCGGTTGCGGGTACCATCTGTTGATAATACTATTGTCCATATCGTCTAAATAAAGTCGAGCTCCGTCGTCGGTTTGAATATTGAGGTAAATATTTTGTTGGCTAGACGGATTCTTAATCCACCCTGTCCAACGAACACTTAGATTGTCAAACAGGCCATCGGTACAATCTCCAACATTCACTTTCTGTCCTGAATCAAATGAATAATCGAGTACCCTTTTATCTACACATCGATACAATAGACTACTCAGATTTATTCCATTATGATATTCTACATTCAGTCCTTCAGCATTCATTACAGTATTAATATCATTAAGCGAACTATACCCACTGTCACCATAAAACATCTCAATTTTATTATCTCCCACTTTAACATGTTGTATTTTAACCCAAACGACAGCAGAATGGGAATCGGTGTATTTTTCAATCCAATGAGGAATAGAATTTCCGTCTTCACTCACAAAATAAATATCGGTGAAATCAGATTCCATTCGATTTTCATAAGCAATATTCAATTCTAACTGATAGTCAAAGGTCTCTTCATTACCATGAAAAGTTATCTCTTTTTTGGTCTTAACATCAGCAAAACCACTTCCACTCCAATTTACCTGAAAAGGAGGTTTGCCTCCACTAATTTTCACTAAAGCACTTCCGTTACAGGCACCACAATCTGCATTTTCTGCGGTAAGAGTTACACTTAATACCGTTGATAAACTCAATGTTATATCAGTACTTTTTTCGCTCCCCATAGCATCACGGACTACCACAGTATACTCTCCATCAGGAAGATTATAAAACTCGCTACCACTTTGAAAACTCTGGCTGTTTAATTTAAACTGATAAGGTTCGACACCACCCGTTGTAGTTGCTTTAAGTGTCCAGTTATTTGGACTAATATTTTGTCCCGAAAGCTCTAAGTTAAGGGGCATAACATTAGTAGTTGAAAGTGCACTGGAAGGAATAATATTCAAACTTTTATCTCCCGGTTTTAGCCAGGCTAAAGTAAAATGATCGCCACCACCACCTTCTTTATATAAACCTTCGAAGTAATATACATTCCCTTTTACCAATAGCTTACTGGAAGAATGAAAACAATCGCTATCCCAATAGTTCTGATAACTAGCCCATGAATCAACATAAACATTCGCATCAATTGGTAAATTTCCGGGATCGTCATTAGAGCTAATTCTAAATTCAGAATTATCGTCACTGGCTACAAAAAAGTTATAATATCCTGTCTGTGGAGGTACAATATAGCCTGTAAAACGACCTCCAAAACTAGTACCTCTATTCCGTGGAGCATCAAAGGAAGACAAATATTCGGTTGTTGTTGGGTTATTGGGATAGTTACTATTCGCTTTTAAACTACTTATTCTGGTGCCACCTATACCATTCCAATATTCTGCTTTTAAGCGTCCATCTCCCTGAAAATGCTTCTCCTGATTACTATAAGTTGCCCGAACAACAATGTTATCGATATAAATTCTGTAGTTATCAGTACCTGTAAACACTGTACACCGAATCGACAGTTTTTGTCCATTTAGTTCAGAAACAGCCAAGGTTGTACTTCCAGATGTGTTTAAGTTGGCCATCTGATGAGTTGCACCGTCCAGCACATATTCGAGCAACGCCGACGAATTAAAAATTCCGGATCCTGTTGTCGAGTAGTCAATACTAATTGACACATCTGTAAATGATGAAATATCGATTTCTTCAGTGTAAAAGGTATTACTCGTAAAATGGGATTGAAAACGCAATTTCCCATTTTGCACCGATGCTGAACTGGCATCTCTCTTTCCGGCATCGATTTTCCACTTATAAGTATCTTCAGTTAAACCGGGTCCTATCATACGGCCATTGGGATAAGCATCGAAATATTCTGACCAGATTATATTCTGTGCGTGGGTAGTTAGGGCAAAAAGAACAGCAAGCAGTAAAAAACTAACCTTCCCCATTTTCCTTCTTTTATTCTTTTTTACTTTTATTGAATTTGAAATGGGATTCTAAATGTTGCGATCAGTACAAATCATCAACAATTAAACCCCCATGTTTCCCCCCTCTACCATTTATTCCTTACACTCAATGATCAATGGCTATCACTTAATTTTTCGTATTACCTGAGTTGCATTCATTCTTACAATATATACCTGACTATATCCTAAGTCATTGGCATTCTCCAAAGCTTCTCTGTAACTATTAAAGTGTCCAGTCCTATACTTCAGCCAACCGTCTTCTTCAACAACTTCAAAACTATTTTTGTCTTCTTTAAACATCATCTCGAAATAACTATCAGCTTCAGAGCACTTCCATACTGCCATTACCTGAATGGCATAATAAAAACCTTCTCCTTCAGCTAATACTTTCGATGGCTGCACTTCTTCTTCCTCAATCAATAATGTATTTTGTTCTTCTGGCGTAACTGTAGCTATTTCCCTCTGCTCAGCTTTATTAACGTCAACTTTCTCTTTCTGATGTTTTTCTACTGAAGCAACCTGAATGGATTCTACTTCTGGTTCTTTTTTATTTTCAACTAAAATTTCTTCCTTTTTCACTTCTTCCATCTCCACTGGTTGATTTATTTGTTTTTTAGGTTTCACCTTTTTATAAACATATATGTCGTAGCTTCTCTCTCTGTCCGAAGCAAATAAATACTGTCCATATTGTGGCGACCAGCAAACACCAATTTCACTCTTATAGCTATTCACCGGACTTCCCATATTTCGAGCCTTTCCTACAACTCCATCTTTAAAACCCACCAAAAACATATCAAATCGGCCAAAGCCAGGAAGTCCTTCTGAAGAAAAACAAAGGGTAGAATCGTTAACAAAATTAGGCATTACCTCATCTTCGTGAGTATTTATATTCTCACCCAGATTTTGGGGTTGTTGCCACTTTTCATCTTTCCATTCAGATACCCACAAATCAACTCCACCTACACTTCCCTTCATATCGGAACTAAAAACCAAGTATTTTCCATTGGGAGAAAGAGTAGCCCGACCAACAGAATATTTACGGGAATTGTAGGTGAATTTTTGTAAACGGTTAATGTCTAAACTATCTCCTTTCCCCCAGTAAAGCTGTTTATTTTTTCTACGATCGACCTTATTTAAAAATATTGTTTTTGAATCCAGACTAAAGTTGACATACGTTTCTTTATTCAATTTGGCATTCGCTGTTTTCCAAGAGCGATTTTCAATAATCTCGGTCTCGCTGTAAACATCTGCCATTCGGAGTTCTATATTTCCCGGATTTAATGATGTTAATCGGCCCTTATGGCGTTCTCTTTTGGCATATCCAAAAAACAACTCATTACCTCGCAATGCAGGGGTAAGCTCATTATGAAATGAATTCATTGGTAATGAAAACAAGCATACTTCTGAAGAGTCTAATTGGTTTTTCTGAAAAAAGTTTCCATTGCTAAAATATTCATCAAGAACAGTATCATGAAACCCTTTCTCCATGTACTCTTTATAAACTATCATTGCTTTCTTGTACTTCCCATTATCCAATAATGCCCGAAAATACAGTACATAATGTTTGGGAAGAGGAGATTTTGAGCGCATTAATTTAGAAAGCCAATATTCCGCCTTTCGATAGTTTCCTATTTTTCGGTTACAAAATGCTGCCAACTCCAACACTTTTGGGTCACATCCTCTAATTCCGGCTAAATCTTCGAAATATTCAATCGCTTCAATATATTCCTTTTTCTCCATCAACTTGGTTGCATACTTCATTCGCACTTTCTGAGCCGATGCAAAAACAGGGAATAAAACTGACAACATCAGAATGCATGTAAATAGTTTGATCTTCATAGCGTCAATAATTAAAAATAGATAGGGTTACTATTACCTTTTCCGTTTAATGAGAACCTGTAAGACAGCATAATTTCATGTGCCCCGGAATTGATTAAATTCAATCTGTTGGTATAAAAATCATAGGCATATCCAACTTTCAGTTTAGGAGTAAGGTTAAACACCGCATTAGCTCCAATTGCTGTATTTAAACGATACACTGCTCCTATCCATAGCTTATTGAAAAGTTTAAAATTGGCATTTACATCGACAGCCAAAGGCATATGTTTTACTGCTCGAAACAGTACCGATGGTTTAAATTTCACTGCACTATTTATATCCCACAGATAGCCTCCCATTAGACAAAAAGTAGTCTTGTTCCATAACCCCGAAAACTCTGAACTTTCTGCAGCACTCTTGATCAGCGACATTACAGACAACCCGGCATAATACTTCGAGTTATATACAATCGCACCAACCCCCTGATTAAAATCGAATTTATTTTCAACGCCTTGTTCCTCTACCGGATCAACTTGTTTGGAAAGTTTATTGTAGTCGACATTTAGAACCGACAATTCAGACTTTAAACCGAATGACAGCATTGTGCCGTCCATATCTAATCGAATTTTATAAGCCAAGTCCAGCAATGCTCCTGAATGATTCCAAACTCCATGTTTATCGTGAAACAAGCTAATTCCTCCACCTAAGTTATATGGTAGTTTTCCAGACATTGTAAAGAAACTAGTACTTGGGTTTCCGTCGAAGTTCACCCATTGTTCACGATGATTCAATGTTGCTGTTAAGTCATCATTAGTTCCAACTACTGCAGGATTAATTAACTGTCTATTGAATACATACAATGTATTTTGCAATAATTCTTGTGCTTTACTCTCTTGAAAAGAGAACAAGGCTAAAAGAATAACTAAATATATTATCCCCTTCATCTGTTTATTGGTTTCGATTTGAATCTGATTTTAAATACGCTGCTAATAGTTTACCTCGATAAAGCCTTTATATGGTTTTTGTCCTTTTTCAAGCACCAAGAGATAGTAGTATGTACCTGGAGGGATGGTACCTTTTCCTCCGATGGCATTGCTTCCTGATGTGGCGGCCCATGAGTTATCGTAACGTTTCATACTAAACACTTTTACTCCCAGTCGATTGAATACAATCAATTCATTATCCGGGAATCGATCAATATCTTCAATCACAAACACATCATTTATACCGTCTCCATTAGGAGTTAGAAGTTTCTCTGCCGAGATTAATTCAATCAAATTCTGTATAGTGAATCGACCCTCAACGAGACATCCATTGGCATCTGTAATTTCAACAGTATAGTCTCCCGCAGGAACTTCATTTAACCCAGCCTGAGTATCTCCGGTATTCCAAATGTAAGTATAAGGTCCTGTTCCTCCTTCTACACTAAGTGCGATGGAACCATCGACAACTTTAGTACTAATAGAATGTTGAATTTCACTTTCAAAAGCTAATTCTTCTGGCTCTACCAACTCTACCTGCTTAATAAAAGAGGTACAGCCTGACTCTTGATATCTAAGGAATATATCGTAAACTCCTGGTTCCAGATCTTCGAAGTTCAATTGCTTCAGCCACGAGTTACCACCATCAATACTAAATTCATAATTGTTTAGAAGTTGTCCTTCATCTTCTCCATATCCAGCGGCCGATTTTTCTTTCACATAGCTTAAGTTGATTCGTCCATCATCATATCCGTAACAGTTGATCGGGTCGACAGTTACACTAATAGATGGTAATAATGGCTTCTCAATTTTTACATCAACCTCGGCACTACACCCTAAAGCATCTGTTACCAATAAATGATAACTACCAGCCTTTAATCCTTGCAGTATTTCGCTTTGTTCCTGTGCCTCACTACTCCATTCGATCTGATACGGTTTTTTACCTCCTGTAATATTTGTAATGATATTTCCATCTTCTCCATCAAAACAACTGACATTATGTACTTCAACCACTTCAATATTCAATGGAGCCACCTTCCCTATTGTTACTGTCGCTCCCGATTCGCAATAGCTATCAGTATTAACTACATTTACCGTAAATTCACCAGCTTCAGTTATTTCTATTGTTGAAGTTGTTTGACCATTACTCCACTGATATTCATAATTTGTTTCATTACTACCACTCACTGTAGCCTCAAGCACAATTATCTCATTATTACAATCGAACGCATCGGCACTCGTCACAATATTTACATTTGGAGTTGTTTTATCTTCTGAAATCTCAACAGAGTAAGAAGCTTCTTTATTGGTAGCAAGATCTTTTACTGTCAACGAATATGTTCCAGCTTCATCAATTTGAATGCTACTAGTTGTTTCTCCTGTTCCCCATAAGTATGCAATGTTTGATGTTCCATTTCCATCTGTACAAGATGCTCCATTTAATGTTATTGTCGTATTTCTACAATTCAGAACATTATTATCACATTGGATTTCCGCAAACGGTGGGTTCGTTAGTTTTACCGTCCCTATCTTTGTAATTGTTTCTGCTTTTCCTTGCATACATACCATCACCTCATAACTACCCGCTGGTAAATCATTGAAATCAGGTACTAGCATCCACTCGTTTCCATTATTTATACTGAACTCATAAACACCTGCTCCACCTGTCGCATTTGCGATATGAATCTCTCCATCACTTTTCCCATATTCCGAAGGATCAACAACAATTAATTCTGCAGTTAAACTGCCTGTATATTCAATTACAATTTCAGATAACGACACCTCCGAGGCTGCTTCCCCTTCAACTCTCATCATTACCTCATAACTTCCTATTGCCAGGTTTTCCTTTTTTAATTCTTTTTGCCAGGTCGCTCCCCCATCGAAACTATACTCATATACAACACCATCCTTGCCTCCTGAAGGAGATAAAATAGTTATTGAGCCATCATTTCCTCCAACCAACGAAACATTAGTATGTGTAACTTGTGCCGTTAATGTGGCGGGATTAACAAGTATGACTTCCTGCAGTATAACTTTGCTTTCAGCCTCATCATTAACACGAAGCATTACCTGGTAAGTTCCCTCTGCAAGGTTGGAAAACAGCAAGTCTGTTGTCCAGTTTACTCCTCCATCAATACTAACTTTATAGATTGTACCTATTGCAGCTCCAGATGGATTGATAATTGATATTTCACCATCGCTGGCACCATCAAAGCTAGGTTGCTCCCATTCCACTTCAGCGGTTAAGTTATTCGGGGTAACTAATACTATAACACCTAATAAGACCACATCCGTTTTATTGTTCGCATCACGCATCTGTACTGAATAGCTATTGGCTGATAAATCGGTCTTAGTTGAACCTGTTTCCCAGTTTGAGCCGCCATCATAGCTGTACTCATACGTTCCTGARCCACCATTCTGATTACTAACAGTAATCGTTCCATCTGTACCATTAAAAATCGTTGGATCWGTCTTAGAAACATTCGCTGCTAGTGCGCCCGGATCGGCTAAAGTAACTGTTCCCAAATCCTGCTCACTGCCATTGGCATCTTTCACTTTTACTGCATAGCTACCTTGACTGCAATCGCTCTTTGAATGAACTGCTGACCAGTTAACTCCATTGTCGTAACTGTATTCGTATGGTAATTTACCGCCTTGTGCTGTAACTGTTATTGTTCCGTCKGTWCCTCCATTGATTGTTGGATTGGTACTGGCAACAGTTGCACTAAATGGATTGTATAGATTAATTGTACCTAAATCAATAACATCTGAATGATTATTCGCATCAC